>CAWFQV010000008.1:0-421494 GCA_963818085.1 uncultured Acidobacteriota bacterium | reverse complement strand
TCGTCGCTGGAGGAATTTTTCAGTGACCGCTCGGGAAAAGAAGCGGCGGCGCTGGCTCTGCACAGATTTCGGCTTTGGTCCGGCGCGCGATTTCGATTTCGGCCATTGCCGGAGATCCACGCGGCGCCTTGTTGTCCGACCTCGATCGCCCCGCCGCCGGATATTTGGCGGCAAAGCTACCGTCGAGCGGGGCAGCCGCACGGGCGATTTCCGACTTCCGCGCCGAAGAGCAGGCGAAAGCGAAGCTGGCACAACGCGCCAAGAAAGAAGCCGAAGCCAATAACGCCGCCGCCAATTTCGATTGCAGGAAAGCGCCGTCGGCTCCGCCATGCGCAGCGCCGCCGGTGCAGAATGACGCCGGCAACCAGCAACCGCCGCAACCTCCCAACCACCGCTGCCGCAACAGATTTTCCAGAACGAAGCCACGGCGCGCTACGAGGCGGCTGTCGGCGCCGACATCGGCTTCGTCGAGCGGCTGGTGTGGTTCTGGTCGAACCATTTCTGCATTTCGGCCGACAAAGATATCGCGATGGTCGGCGCCTACGAGCGCGAGGCTATCCGTGCCCACGTGCTCGGCCGCTTCGGCGACATGCTCGCCGCCGTCGAAAGCCATCCGGCGATGTTGTATTACCTCGACAACGTCCGCTCCATGGGCGCCAATTCCATTGCCGGCATCAATGGCGACAAAGGCCTGAACGAGAATCTCGCGCGCGAAATTCTCGAGCTGCACACGCTCGGTGTTCGCAGCGGTTATTCGCAAGGCGACGTCACGAGCTTTGCCAACGTGCTCACCGGCTGGACGTCGACAGACGCGGCCGATCCCGCGCATGGCGGCGAGTTTCTCTTCAATAAGCGCCTGCACGAGCCCGGCGAGCAGACCGTGCTCGACAAGTTTTACGCCGAAGCCGGAGTTGATCAGGGCCGCGCCGTGCTCGCCGACCTGGCGCGTCACTCGGCAACGGCGCAGCACATCGCGCAAAAACTCGCCCGTCACTTTGTCGCCGACGAGCCGCCGCCACCGCTCGTCGCCAAGCTCACCAAAGCGTTCAAGGACAGCGATGGAAACCTCAAGTCCGTGGCGAAGACTTTGGTGACCGCGGATGAAGCCTGGACGCCGGCACGGACAAAACTCAAGCGGCCCTCGGAATGGATCGTCAGCATGTTGCGCCTGACGAATGCGTCCTTGAACACTGGTGCGGCCTGGAACATAGGTCGCGTGTTGGGCGTACAGGCGACGCTCGGCGAATCGCTATGGCGGCCGCCGGCGCCGAACGGCTGGCCCGACACTGAAGCGGCGTGGATCGACGGCGTCCCACACCGGCTCGACATTGCCAACGAGTTTGCCGGTCGGCTGCCGAATGCTGACGCTGCGGCACTGCTAGACAGCGGGCTAGGCCCGCTCGCGTCGCGCAATAGCCGCGAAACCATCGCGCGCGCCGAGAGCCGCACCCAAGCCCTGACGCTGCTCGTGATGACGCCGGAATTTCTGCGGAGATGACCATGCCGCTTTCCATGCACCGACCCGGCGCGAGGTTCTGCTCGCTTCCGGTACGTTGTTCGCCTGGGCGCACCTGCCAAAATTGGCGCATGCCGAAGGCCGCGACCCGCGGTTTTTAGCGATCATCCTGCGCGGCGCACTCGACGGACTTGCAACCGTGGCGCCGGTGGGCGACCCGGATTGGATCGCGCTGCGCGGCGACAATGCGTTGATGCCGAACGGCAAGACGCCGCCGCTCAAGCTCACCGATTTTTTTGCGCTTAATCCGGCGATGCCGAACCTGCATCGCCTGTTCAAGGCCAATCAGGCGATCGTCGTCCACGCCTGTGCCACGCCGTACCGCGAGCGCTCGCATTTCGACGGCCAGGATTTGCTCGAAAGCGGCCTGCCCAAACCGGCGGTCAGCGACACTGGCTGGCTCAATCGCGCGCTGGCAAGCCTGGCACCGGGCGGCCGCGTCGATCCGCGCAGCAGCAAGGCTTTCGCCGTCGGGCCGGTCACGCCGCTCGTGGTGCGCGGACCCGCGCCGGTCTTGTCATGGTCGCCGCAGCGCCTGCAGCCGGCGAGCGCCGACACCGTGCAACGCCTGCTCGATCTCTATCGCCATTCCGATCCCAAGCTCGCGGGCGCGATCGACGAGAGCACCAGGCTCGCTGCCATCGAGCATTCCGGCATGGCGAAAAGGAGATGGCGCAAAAGGCTGGCGGCCCGCGCCCGGCGCAAGTGCGCGGTTATTTCGCCGACGCCGCCGGCACCGCGGCTAAATTCCTGGCGCAGCCGGACGGACCACGCGTCGGCGCGCTGGCGTTCGACGGCTGGGATACCCACAACAACGAGGGCATAGCCCAGGGGCGTCTATCGCAGTTGCTTGGTTCTCTCGACGGCGCGCTCGCCGCAATCGAAACGAACATGGGGCCGGCATGGCGTGAAACCGTGGTCGCTCTGGTCACCGAATTCGGCCGCACCGCGCGTATCAACGGCACCGATGGCACCGACCACGGCACGGCGACGGTAGCGCTCCTGGTCGGCGGCGCGCTCAAGGGCGGCCGCGTCGTTGCCGACTGGCCGGGACTAAAGCCTGCGAACCTCTACGAGAACCGCGACCTCAAGCCGACGACCGATCTGCGCGCCGTTCTTAAGGGGCTATTGAAGGATCACCTGCGCGCCGACGAACGCGTGCTGGCGGACAATGTTTTTCCGGGCAGCAAGGACGTCAAGCCGATGGCGGGCCTTGTAGGATAACTGTCATTCCGGGGCGGCCCGAGGGGCCGAGCCCGGAATCCATAGCCACAGGTCAAGCGGACTTGGCGCAGAGTGTCGCCCCGGCAGAATTGTGGTTATGGATTCCGGGTTCGCGGTCTACAGCCGCGCCCCGGATTGACGACTTTAATTCAGAGCAGCGGACTTTCTTCAACACGGCCACGACCGCCGCGCACAATTGGTTCACGTCAGAGCTATCGATGGTCAATGCCGGGCTTAAGTAAATAATATCTCCGAGCGGGCGCACCCACACGCCTCTTTCGATGAAAGCCTGCCGCAGTCCGTCCTTATCGACCATCGTCGACAATTGAACAACGCCAATCGCTCCCCTTGTGCGCACGTCGACGACATTCGGCAGCGCGCGACACGGCGCAAGACCATGCGCGAGGGCCTCCTCCAAACCCGCGCCTGTTCAACTCGCGGTTCCCGTTCGAACAGATCGATCGAAGCATTGGCGGCCGCGCACGCGAGCGGATTTGCCATGAAGGTCGGGCCATGCATGAGCGCCGTCCCGGATCGTCCGACCAGAAGCTGTCGAACACCTCCGACGCGCCACCGTCGCCGCCAGCGCCATGGTTCCGCCTGTGATCGCCTTGGACAGACAAATGATGTCCGGCACGACGTCCGCCTGCTCGCACGCGAACATGCTGCCGACGCGGCCGAAGCCAGTGAAAATCTCGTCGGCGATGAGGAGTCGTCGTGGGCCTGGCGCCATGCCGCGATGCCGCCAGGTCTCCGCGTTGTGGAACCGCATGCCGCCGGCGCCTTGCACCAAGGGCTCTATGATCACGGCCGCGATCTCTCCGCCGCATTCGGCCAGAAGCGCCTCCAGCGCCGCTGTACGCTCGGCATCGCGCGGCAGATCGGCGAAAATCTGCCCCGGCAACCAGCCGTCGAAATGGGCGTGCATGCTGTCTTCGGGATCGCAGACCGACATCGCGCCGAGGGTGTCGCCGTGATAGCCCCCGCGGAACGCCAGGAAACGGTTGCGACCGGCCGCCCCACGGTTCAGCCAGTATTGCACCGCCATCTTCATCGCCACCTCGACGGCCACCGACCCGGAATCGGCGAAGAAGACATGGTTCAGGTCTCCCGGCAGCATGTTCGTCAAGCGCGCCGCCGAGCCGTTCGGCCGGCTCATGCGTAAGGCCCCCGAACATGATGTGCGGCATGGCTTCGAGCTGGCGCGCCACGGCCTCGCGAATATGCGGATGGTTATAGCCGTGGCAGGAGGTCCACCATGAGGCGATGCCGTCGATCAGCACCCGGCCGTCGGCCAGATGGATGGTCGTGCCCTCGGTCCGCGCCGCCTTCAAGGGGCGGATTTGCGGTCATCATCTGCGTGTAGGGCCGCCAGAGGCGCTGCGTGTTCATTCATAATTCGGTGGCTTCCGGATGGGCCTTGTCAAGGCGGAGTTTCGCTGGAGCCTTGACTTGCCGCCGCCCGGCTACAGCTGGTCCCATGAGACAGCCTCGACCCCTTTGCCCACGAGCAAGCTCTGCCGCCTTGACGAGCAGGCCTTGCGGCGTTGCCTGACCCCACCGAACGCACCGGCGGCGTGCAGGTCGTCCGCAACGGGCGGCGGTTGGTTTCCTTTTCCTGCAACGATTATCTCGGCCTGGCGCAGGACCCTCGGGTGAAGGCGGCCGCGATCGCCGCGGTGGGCCGATATGGCGCCAGGCGCGGCGGCTCCGCGGCTCGTCACCGGCGATCATCCTTTGCTGGGGGCAGCTTGAGGCCCGGCTTGCGCCGCATAAGAGGAAGCCGGCCGCACTGGTGTTCGGCTGCGGCTATCTCGCGAACATCGCCATCCCGCCGCGCTGATCGCAAGGGAGACCTGATCCTGCTCGACGAGTTGTCTCATGCCTGCATGCGCAGCGGCGCGGCGCTTTCCAGCGCGCAATGTATGCCGTTTCGGCATAACGACATTCGACACCTCGCGAGCTTTTAACCGAGGATGCGCCCCGGCATGCGCCGCGCCTCATCATGACCGAGCGCGTCTTCTCCATGGACGGCGACCGATCCCCGCTTGCCGGGAATCGCGCATCTGGCGGACGAGCACGATGCCTGGCTGATGGCGGACGATGCCCACGGCCTCGGCGTCATCGCCGACGATGCCCCGGCGCCGCTCGAGATGGGCACGCTGTCCAAATCCCTCGGCAGCTATGGCGGTTATCTGTGCGCCTCGGAGCCGGTGATCGAGCTTTTGAAGTCCCGGCGCGGAGCTTTGTCTACACAACCGGCTTGCCGCCGGCTTCGGCCGGCGCGGCGCTTGCGGCCTTGGATATTATTGCGGAAGACCAGCGCGCCGCGCGCGCCCGCTGCTCCTTGCCAATCGCTTCACCCACGCGGTCGGGCTGCCGTCCGCCGGAAGCGCCATCGTTCCCTTGATCGTCGGTGAAGCGGAGCGGGCACTCGGTCTGTCGAACCTTGGAGCGCGCGGGATTTCTGGTCGTGGCCATTCGGCCGCCGACGGTGCCGGACGGGACTGCGCGCTTGCGTTTCACGTTCTCTGCGGCGCACGACGAAGCGCAGGTCGACGCCTTGGCGACGGCGTTCGTCACTGCATTGTCGCGCGAAACGTGAGTTCTCGGGGCACATGGCCATCGTGTTCATTACTGGTTCCGGCACGGGCGTTGGCAAGACCTACGTTGCGTCCCTGCTGCTCCGGGAGCTGCGCCAATCGGGACACAATATTCTGGCGTTCAAACCCGTCGCCACCGGAATGGTGCCGATCGATGACCCGGCTTTTGCAGAGACCGACACCGCTCGCCTCCTTGCGGCCCAAGGCATTGCGGTGGATGCCGCCAGCGTCGCGGCCTGTACACCGTGGCGCTTTGCCCGGCCCCTATCACCCGACATGGCGGCGGCAGCCGAAGGCCGAAGCCTGCAGTTCGAAACGATCCTCAAATGGGCCCATGGCGCACTTCGGCAGGCGGCTGGCGACGCCACCGTGGTGGTCGAAGGCGTCGGCGGCGTGATGAGCCCGATTGCGGCCGATGCCCTGAACATTGATCTCATGGCTGCCTTGCAATGTCCGGCAATCGTTGTCAGCGGCAGCTATTTGGGTGCGATCAACCATGCATTGACGGCAATAGAAGCGCTGCGTGCAAGAAAGATCGCGCTGCAAGCACTCGTGCTCAGCGAGACGGCGGGATCTTCGGTGGACTTCGCGGCAACCCTCGGCTCGTTGTCGCGCTTCGCGGCGGTCGTCCGCATCGTTCCGATCAGACGTGGTGCGGAAATTTGCGACTGCGACGGCGGAACAGCTATTGCGTCGGCGCTCGGGTTGCCGGTCTAACCGAGGATATCGCGGCCGTGCCAGGAATGACGGATCACATATTCAACACGCGCCCATACGCATCGAGCACCGCTTCCTTCATCATCTCCGACAGGGTGGGATGCGGGAATACGGTGTGCATGAGCTCTTCTTCCGTGGTCTCGAGATTCATCGCGATCACGTAGCCCTGGATGAGCTCGGTCACTTCGGCGCCGACCATGTGCGCGCCGAGAAGCTGGCCGGTCTTCTTGTCGAAGATCACCTTCACCAGGCCCTGATCCTCGCCGAGCGCGATCGCCTTGCCGTTGCCGACGAACGGAAAACGCCCGACGCGGATGTCGAGTTTCTTCTCCTTCGCCGCCTGCTCGGTCAGCCCGACCGAGGCGATCTGCGGCGTGCAATAGGTGCAGCCGGGAATAAGCCGCTTGTCCATCGGATGCGGATGCAGGCCCTTGATGGCTTCGACGCAAATGACGCCTTCATGCTCGGCCTTGTGCGCGAGGAGCGGCGGGCCGGCGACGTCGCCGATGGCGTAAATCCCCGGCACGTTGGTTTTGCACGCGCCGTCGGTGACGATGGCGCCGCGCTCGATCTTCACGCCGAGTTTTTCCAGGCCGAGATTCTCGGTATTGCCGACGACGCCGACCGCCGAGATGACGCGATCGACGGAGAGCGTCTGCGTGCCGCCCTTGCCGTCGTCGATGGTCGCGGTGACGCCGTCGGCCTTCTTGTCGAGCTTCGTCACCTTGGCGCCGGTCAGGATCTTGATGCCCTGCCGCTCGAAGCTCTTGCGCGCGAAGGCGGCGATCTCGGCGTCCTCAGCCGGCAGGATTTGCGGCAGCACCTCGACCACGGTCACTTCGGCGCCGAGCGTACGATAGAACGAGGCGAACTCGATGCCGATGGCGCCGGAGCCGACGACCAGCAGCGATTTTGGAATGCTGTCCGGCACCATGGCTTCGAAATACGTCCAGATCAGCTTCTTGTCCGGCTCGAGGCCGGGCAGCACGCGCGGCCGCGCGCCGGTGGCGAGGATGATGTGCTTGGCCTGATAGGCGCCGGGTCCGAGCGCGCCCTTCGGCGCTTCGCTCTTGGCGGCTTTCACCGTGATCTTGCCGGGCGCGTCGATTGCTGCCTCGCCCCAGATCACGGCGACCTTGTTCTTCCGCATCAGGAAGCCGACGCCGTCATTGAGCCGCTTGGCGACCGCGCGCGAGCGCTTCACCACGGCTGACGGATCGTATGTCACTTCGCCGGCGGACAGCCCGTAATCCTTGGCGTGCTGCAGGTAGTGAAAAATCTCCGCCGAGCGCAGCAGCGCCTTGGTCGGAATGCAGCCCCAGTTCAGGCAGATGCCGCCGAAGATAATCGCGCTCGACGATCGCGGTCTTGAAGCCGAGCTGCGCCGCGCGGATGGCGCAGACATAGCCGCCGGGGCCGGAGCCGATGATGATGACGTCGAAGGATGTGTCGGACATTCGCTAGCTCGCCGTTGCGGCATATTGGGCAATGCCATTGCCGAACGACCAATTTTCTTTTTTGCATTCGACCAGATTGATGATGACGTCTTCCTTACGTAAGCCGGGATTCTCCGCAAGCAAGGCTGCAATCTCGGCGAAGAACGCCTGCTTTTGTTCGACGGTGCGGGTGTCGTTTGCCGTGATCTGAATGATGACCAGATCGTCGGTGTAGGCGATGCCGAGATAGCTTTCCGCGTGGATGAAATTATCGGCGCTCGTGTTCGCCGACGATCATGAAGCGATCGTCCTTCGGCACGCCGAATGTCTCGGTCATGGCGCGATAGACGCCGTCGCAGATCGCTTTTCTGTAGGCCGGCGACTTACCGCGCCGCAGATCGATGCGAACCAGCGGCATTTTTACACCAGCATCATGACGGGGTTTTCGATCAGCGCCTTGAACGCGCCGATCAATTGCGCGCCGAGCGCGCCGTCGACCGAACGGTGATCGCACGACATCGTCACGCTCATGATCTGCGCCGCTTCGATCTTGCCGTTGCGCACCACTGCGCGTTCCTCGCCGGTGCCGACCGCGAGGATGGTCGATTGCGGCGGATTGATCACGGCGGTGAAATCCTTGATGCCGTACATGCCGAGGTTGGACACCGACGAGGTGCCGCCCTGATATTCCTGCGGCTTGAGCTTGCGTGCCCGTGCCCGCGCCGCGAGGTCCTTCATCTCGTTGGAGATCGCCGAGAGCGATTTCGTTTCGGCGTTGCGGATGATCGGCGTGATCAGGCCGGCCGGCAGCGCCACCGCGACGCCGATGTCGGAATGCTTGTGCTTGAGCATGCCGGCTTCGGTCCAGCTCACATTGGCGTCGGGCACGCGCTGCAACGCCAGCGCCAGAGCCTTGATGACGAAATCGTTGACCGAAAGCTTGTAGGCGGGCTTGCCGTCCTTGTCCTTCGGCGCCGAGGCGTTGATCTCCTCGCGTGCCGCGACGAGCTTGCCGATGTCGCAGTCGATGGTCAGATAGAAATGCGGAATGGTCTGCACTGACGCGGTCAAGCGCTGCGCAATGGTGCGGCGCATGCCGTCGTGCGGCACAAGCTCGTAGCTGCCCTCTTCGTAGAGCGCGCGGATCTGCTGATCCGACATCGACGGCGCGATCGCGGGAGCGCCCGCTGGTGCGGGCGCGGCGCCCGGCGCGCGCAGGCCCTTGCCTTCCTTCGCCGCCGCCACGTCGCGGGCGATCACGCGGCCATGCGGACCCGAACCGGATGCGGCCGATATCGATGCCGGCGTCTTTGGCGAGGCGGCGCGCCAGCGGCGAAGAGAAAACGCGGTTGGCGCCATGGCCGTTGGTCCGAGCCCCTCACCCCCACCCTCTCCCCGCTGGGGAGAGGGAGCGCGCGGTGCTTGCGGCTCGCTCGGCGACTTCGCGATAGGGGCTGTTGACGGAGCGCGGGCTTGCTGGGCAGCCCCTTCTCCCCGCGGGGGAGAAGGTGGGGATGAGGGGGCTCGGACGCCTGGACTGCCCCTTCCCGCAGCCGCCGCCGCGGCCTTCGGATCCTCGCCCTCCTGCGCCAGCACGGCGATGAGCTGATTGACCGGCACGTCGCTGGTGCCTTCCGGCACCACGATCTTCGCCATCACGCCGTCATCGATGGCTTCGTATTCCATCGTCGCCTTGTCGGTCTCGATCTCGGCGATCACGTCGCCGGTCTTGACCGCTTCGCCTTCCTTCTTGAGCCATTTGGCGAGGTTGCCCTTCTCCATCGTGGGCGACAGCGCCGGCATGAGGATGTTGATGGGCATCGGGCGATAACTTCACCAAAAGAGGTCAGCGATAACAAACGGCTTTCGCCGCTTCGACGACTTCGGCGACCGACGGCAAAGCGAGCTTTTCCAAATTCGCGGCATAAGGCATCGGCACGTCCTTGCCGGTGACGCGCATGACCGGCGCGTCGAGATAGTCGAACGCCTCCTCCATCATGCGCGCGGCAATCTCGGCGCCGACGCCGGATTGCTTCCAGCCTTCCTCGATGGTGACGAGGCGGCCGGTCTTCTTCACCGATTCGATGATCGTCTCGGTGTCCATCGGCTTGAGCGTGCGCAAGTCGATCACCTCGGCCGAAATATTCTCGTTGGCGAGTTCGTCCGCCGCCTTGAGCGCGTAGGTCATGCCGATCGACCAGGCGACGAGCGTCACGTCGTTGCCGGCGCGTACAACGCGCGCACGGCCGATCGGCAGCACGTAGTCGTCGAGCTTGGGCACCGGCGAGGACGCGCCATAGAGGATTTCGTTTTCCAGGAAGATGACAGGATTGGGATCGCGGATCGCGGCCTTGAGCAGACCCTTGGCGTCGGCGGCGGTCGATGGCGCGATCACCTTGAGGCCGGGAACATGCGAATACCAGGAGGTGAAATCCTGGCTGTGCTGCGCGCCGACGCGGGCGGCGGCGCCGTTCGGCCCGCGAAATACCATCGCTACGTCGGCCTGGCCGCCGGACATATAGCGCGTCTTCGCGGCCGAATTGATGAGATGGTCCATCGCCTGCATGGCGAAATTGAAGGTCATGAACTCGACGATCGGCTTTAGCCCGGCGAGCGCCGCGCCGACGCCGAGGCCGGCAAAGGCGTGCTCGGTGATCGGCGTATCGATGACGCGCCGGCGCCGAACTCCTGCAGCAGCCCCTGCGTCACCTTGTAAGCGCCCTGATACTCGGCGACTTCCTCGCCGATCACGAACACGTTGGCATCGCGGCGCATTTCCTCGGCCATGGCGTCGCGCAACGCCTCGCGCATGGTCATGGTGACCATCTCGGTGCCTTCCGGGACGTCGGGATCTGGCATCATTGCCGCCGACGGCGGCTTGATCGTGCCGAATTTGGCGGCGGCGTGTTTCGGCCTTTTTCGCCGGTTCGCCTTTGTCAGGCGGCGACGCCGACTCGGTAGCCTTCTGCTGCCGCACCGGTTGGGTGCCGTCGCCGCCAGCTTGGGCGGATTTGCCGTCTTTCAGCGCGGACTTGTCCTCGCCTTCGGCGAGGATCATGGCGATCGGCGTGTTGACGGCGACGTCATTGGTGCCTTCCGGCACCAGGATCTTGCCCAGCCTGCTCTCCATCGACCGCTTAGCGCATGAGTCCGGCATCGCGCATCGTGATATCAAGCCGCGGCGAAACCTGATGGTCACCGCCGACGGATTCGTCAAGATCCTCGACTTCGGCCTGGCGAAGCTCGTTCCCGCTGGCGAAGAGTTGTCGCAATTGCATACGCGGGCCAGTTGGAACACCCGCACCGGCATAATTTTGGGAACGCCCGAATATATGTCGCCCGAACAGGCCAGGGCCCCCCCTCGATTTCCGCTCCGATCAATTTTCGCTGGGCCTCTGCTCTACGAGATGGTGACGGGCAAGCGCGCGTTCCGCCGCAGCAGCGCCGCTGAAACGCTCGTGGCCATCTTGCGCGAACAGCCCGACCATCGCCACGCTCGCTCCTGACGCGCCCGCGCCGCTCGCGTCAGCTATCAGCTCTCCTAGCGAAGGAACCGGAGAAACGCTACGCCGCAACGCGCGATCTCGCCCACGAGCTTGCCGCTATCCGCGACCGCTTCGCGGAAAAAGCTCTTCGGCACCCCGGAAAATCCCATGGTACCTTCGATGATGACCCGGGCATCCCCTGCGCAGTTAGCGAGCGAGCCAGGAATGAACCCGGTGGATCCCAGGACCGCCGTCGTGTTAGGAGGATTACCCGGAGTTGCCACAGGCAGCGGTTCAACAGAGCATCCATCATTTCTGAAAGCGGGCGATCCGTATCCGGCTGTGCCGGTCTTCCCGGTGACCAGGTTCATAAAGGAGTAGGACGCGCGGCTGGCGTACTCCGCGCCACCGTAAAGGTAAATATCGAGCTTCGGTGTGGGGTGGAACTCGAGCGTGCCGAGCGACTGATAGTTTTTCAGCAATGCGAGAGTGCCATCAGGACGAACGGTTGAGTCCGGCAGCTGTCCGGTGCCGTAGCGGCCGATTCCGCTCCCACCGAGGAAATGGATGCCAGCTTCTATCTTTTTGTGAAACAACGGCACGCGAGCATTTGCGCCAATGCCGCCACCGGTTCTCCCGTTGTTAAAAGCACCGGAAGTGGGGCTTGTAGAATTGGTGAGCGCGCACACTGTGGGTAGAATTGGATTCGGGAGATTCGTGGGATCCTCACCCGGAAGTGTCGGGAAAGTGAATCCGGCGTTCGCGTAGTAGCAAGGGAAAACACGGTCCCGGAAGGTAGAAACTAACCCGAAGACCTCGTAGTGTCCCCAGCCCGGATCCAGGGCGGCCTTGAAAACGAAGTCTGGTGTTTTGTTATAAGCGTAGGTTCCCGTTGGATTGTAAAGGCCCGCGCTTACTCCCGGAGCGCCGATCAGGAAATTGTTAAACGTGGTGGTGGTCAGTGTAGGAGTGCTAATACCGCCTTCATTCGCGTTGGTAGTGCCGAGAGTAGTTATCGTGGGATTTCCGTGAACCGTCGCGGTGGTTGCAGAGCCTTCTACCGAAGCGGCCAGCGTGAATTTATCCCCGAAGCTCTTGACTACACGGAGCCCATATTGCCGTGCCCAGCTGAAGCCTACCGTATATTGCGGGTCAATGGTCAAGGGCAACGCTTCCGCGCGGTTATCTATGGATTTTCTCGTTTCAGCAACCAAGCTCCACATCTGGCCGCCGGTGATGCTCCAGCCGTTGTCGAACTTGGCTTGGCCCCAGCCTTGACGCATACGCAGGACGTAACTGTTGCTCTCATTGTTGTTTGATGTGATGCCGGCACCGAGGAAGTCAGTCTCGACGTAACCCGTGAGTTTTACCGTTGCCAGTCTGCCTTCGGCCAGCATGCTTAAGCGCGACTGTCGTGCGCTGGCATTGAATTCGGTGGTCTGGCCTCCCGAGTTGCCGGAGAAGGGGATGGTGTTGAATCCAGTGTTGATGTCCGCCCCATCGGCCTTGTTGCGGAAAACCGTTTCAGCAGCCAGGAAGCCGCCGGGGGTGATGGTGATACCCTTGAAGTGAATAGCCACTGGCGATTCGCCGGCGGCCTGACCTTCGCCCCTGCCCCTGGCTGTTGGCACGCCAGCCACAGGAACGGAAGCAACACCGGCCGTGTGGCTGTCTAGCGCGGAACCACTTGCGGATGCCGCGAAAGCCTCCGGAGAAGCGTTTGAGCTGGAACTGACTTCGCTTTCGAGCAACTGCATTCTGTGTTGTTGTTCTTTCAGTTGCTCGCTCTGAGCTTGCAGCAGTTTGGATTGAGACTCGATGAGCTCACGGAGTTGCTGAATTTCGTTTTCCAGACTCGAAGGGGTCGCCGCTGCGTTCGTTTTTGACGCATTCGCTGCGTTTGAAGTCGTGTCTGCAGTCTTGTCCTTTTCCGTAGTGGCGGAAGAGTTGCCGGCTTTGGATGTAGTATCCTTGCCGTCGCCCGGTCTATCAGTTCCTGCCATCGCCGGCGATACAATCATGCCGAGCGCTAAAAGCCACGTCACGAATACTCGCATTCCTTCCTCCTTAGTGTTTGACTGCCAGTCCGTTTTGGATTGCCGAAAAGCGATCCGACTACCGAATTGGGGGGCTGGGTTTCTGAGCCATTCGGCTAAACGTTCACGTACTAAGACCTGGCTTCACCTTTGCGGCGAACATAATTACGAGAATTGGTGCCTCTATCAATGTGCGCTTTATGGGCGAAAATATGATCCCGCAGTCGGTTCAACCATACCGGTACCCAGTGGCGCATGAACCTTATTCGCCGTATTTGAATGGTCTGTGACAGGAATGTTAATTGTGCGTTACATACCAGAGTGCGGTTCATGGTGGTTTTGGGGGAAAGGACAAAATTGGGGTACGGACGTGCCTTTGGGCTAAGAGGTGACTCGCTCTAGACTACCCCCGCGTATTTTTGTGTTGGCTCTGCTCGTCACAAATCGCTTCAGGTCAGGTGACCGGATTAAAACCGGCCGTCAGAGCATGAGCAACTTGTTAATCCATTACTTTCTGGGCTCGGCAAGGCAGCTATTCATATGGGAACCCGGCACGTCTGCTGTCTGCCCTGGCATCGTGGTCCAAGCGGAGGTGGATAGTGTACCCTTGTGCGTCGACAAGCACGATTTATTGTATCAATATAAGAGTACTAGTAATGTCTAGTGTCATTCTATAGGGATACAATTCTCTATAGTTGGTCGTCCTATAAGAGGTACACAAAGAGTCCTATGAAACCTGAATACAGAGAAATGAGATTGCGCCAATTGTCGAAAAGCCTCGCGGCGTTTGAAGTTGCAAAAAGCAACCCACGCCCACAGCTTGGCTGGCTGCGTGCCATCCGGGAAGCGCTGGGGATCACCCTGAATCAAGTGGGCAAGAATATGCGGGCGACGCGGCAGCGGATTAAGAGTTTCGAGGATGCTGAAAGGCGAGATCGGATCACGCTTGCTAGCCTTCGCAGGGTTGCTGAGGCGATGGGATGCGAACTTGTCTATGCAATCGTCCCCCAGTCAGGAACCATTGTCGAACTTGCCGAGAAGAAGGCTGTAGATGAAGCCACAAAGCGGGTGCTCGCTGTTGAACACACCATGGCTCTGGAGAACCAAGCCCCGGGAGACGTAAATGAGACAATCGTCGAGGAAACGAAGCGACTACTTAAACGGCCAAGATCACGAGCCCGATGACCATCCCAAATCTCAACCTGTCACCTGGGAATACATCTTTCGAACCCGACGAATTGGCTCAACTAATCCCCAATCTGGCAACAAAGGGCGAACTCGATGAATGGGAACGCAAGAACATCATCGAAGCACACGAATGGGCGCTAAATCCCCGACGCGTAAAGGCAAACGATCCGTTTACGGAGCCTTATCTTCGTGAACTTCACAGAAGAATGTTCAACCGCACCTGGAAATGGGCTGGTACTTATCGCAACACGGAGAAAAACATCGGAGTCCTCGTCCATGAAATCAGAAATCGAATCCCCCCACTCCTTGGAAACACTCGTTATTGGGTGGATCACCAGACCTTCCCCGCAGACGAGATAGCAATTCGTTTTCATCACGAGTTGGTTGGCGTTATCCACCCATTCCCGAACGGAAACGGAAGACATGCTCGTCTTCACGCCGATGTCATCGCGGTGAAACTCGAAAGGCCAGAATTTACCTGGGGCCAGAACAGCACGGCAGGAACTGGCCCTACGTGTGAAGCTTACATAAGAGCATTACAAGCAGCGGATCACGGTAACATTCAAGAATTACTAAAGTTTGCTCGCTCTTAACGAGGGAGCTACGGAGGGGGCACCATGCACCAATGGAAACGACCGAGTCATAAGCGAACGGTTTCTCAGTCGCGCACGAACTAAGCTAGAAGAGTTCTGTTTGCTTTTCACGAAGTGCGCCCTCCCCTGCTGCACTGACCTATAAGCACCGACACACATTAAGAGCAGGCGAGCGGCTCTCGCTCGCACACGGTCGCGCCAGGTCAACACCCTCCTGTCCTGTCACGCCCGTTGCCATCCGCTCCAACCGCAAATACACGCCCGCTTCGCTCTCTGCCCTTTCAGTGAGTCCGTTGCGATTTGGTTCCCCTGTCCGTGTGAGGGAACCAACTCTCAACTCACCGAAAGGACAAAGAAAATGAATTCAGAAAACATCAAGAAAATTGCAAATCAAGCCATTGAGCAACTTATTATGGCGCTGAACGAGGGTCGTAGCGAAACGTTGACGCAGTATCTTGCGGCGATTGGCCCATTCCATCGCTACAGTTTGCGAAACGTGATGCTTATCGCATCACAGAAGTAGCTTGGCTATTATTGGTCACCGGCTTCGGTTTGGGACTTCGCAGAGTCGAGCGGAACGACCCGTGTAATCGGATCGGACTCATAGAATGCATGCACCCTTTTCTCGACTTTCTGGAAGCTGGCTTCCCCCAGATCAGACCTGAGCTGTCTAATGTGCGAATCGATGCCCTCTCTTAGCCCACCGAATCGCGCCGAATCCACGGGTCGAGGAGTTTGAGTCTTAGGACCATCCGCGGCGAGTACCCTCGCCGGGGGATCGAGGAGATCATTCTGCGTATCTTTCTGAAGATCATCGGCTACACGCCGCAAAATCTCCTCCTCACTGGCGCTCAATCCGCATGCCTTCTGCTCATCGTCACGCGCTTTGGCCGCTGCTGTCCCGTCTTCGCCTCCGTTTGCCGCGAACCTGTCCATCATCGCGATGTTATGGAGATACCTGGCAAACATTGCTGCTTCCGGCAACGTCTGCCGCACAAGCCGCCCCAGGGTCGCATGAAACAACCTGTGCACATGGTCACTGAGTCGCTCGAACGAAGCCTCGCCCAGCCGCAATCGGAGTTTCTCCAACCGTAATTCAACGAGCTTAGCTTGCTCGTTCCGCTCTTCAGCATCGTGCTTCCTCTGCTGGCTCATCTGCTGTATCTGTGCCCAGGTCGTGATCTGAAAGAGCCCTTGAACCTCGGAACCGGGCGCAACCAGTGTCAATGTGGCTTCCAGCGGGGCCAGATCCCACTCGTAGGCTTCCCGCGTCACGATCTTGCGTTCATCGTCGTTCAACCCGGAGGGATACGGTTCGGGAAACTGTTCAATTTTAGACGCGGGCCATTTGCCATGAATGAGACACCTGTCCCACTGTTTCACGTATCGAAAATATCGCGGGTACAGATACTCGTCTGTCTCCGGACGTGCTGCACCGCCGAAGGCAAAAGGCCCGAGCGTTTGCGGAAGACACTGTGACGAATCAGACTGGCCGCTCTGCGAAAAGACAGGAATAGCGCACAACAGCAAGAACGCAAGCGTCGCCTTCATCCGGAAATCATATGGAACGACCTTTGCTTTGGCAATGTGATTGTTCGCGTAGCATCGGCTTAGCACTCATCAACCGGGTCGCGGGCGTAGATTAACGAGCTTCGCACGAACGATCGCGACGTTCGTCAACAGTGTAGATTCTCTGATGCTCGCAGCCCACAGCTGTCCGACTTCAGAGATCCCGTGCGATAGCAGCGGCTACGTCATCGCTCAATTCCTCCGCTCTCTGCAATGCTCCCTTGATCCTCACGATCTCCAGTTCGCGGGACGCGATCTGTCCAGCAGGTTCGTGGTGACCTCTTGCTGCGGCCAAACTGCGCTCGTGACTGGCGAGCATGCGTCGAAAGATCGGTCCGGCACTCTTCTTCGGTTGAGCATGCGCACAGCCGAGACAGATCCGTCCTTTCGGGCAATGCTCTCCGGTGGGCAAAGCGCAGAGGTGCGTGCCCATATCGCGCAGGTTGCAGCTCGCCGCGAAGGCGGCCCATTCCTCCGTAGTCGGGTTTTTTGGACCGTCTTCGCCGTAATCTGTGAGAGTGGCCGACATTCTGGCCTTTGGGGCCGCACTTGCACCGGCAATTCAGTCATGCGAAAATTGCCGGCGATTCCATCCGTGGCGATATCGTCTAAAGGTTAGGACGGAGCCCTCTCAAGGCTCAAATCCGGGTTCGAGTCCCGGTATCGCTACCAAAAAGAAATACATCCCCTAGGCGGGCCAGGTCTCCAAAGGAAAGGACCGACGATGCCGGCCGTTTGCGGGCTAGGAAGCAAACGTTTGTTGCTCTGCGCTAACTATTGTATATGGCAGGATTTAATTCCCTGTTTTTCGAAGTATTGCTGGTGGTATTCCTCAGCGCGATAAAATTCCGACGCTGGAGTGATCTCCGTCACGATGGGGCGTTTGAATACCCCTTCCCTGATGAGGACATCTCTTGAGGCCCGGGCGGCTGCCTCCTGTTGCGGATCGTGGAAAAAGATAGCCGACCGATATTGCGAACCTACGTCCGGGCCTTGGCGGTTGAGGGTGGTGGGGTCGTGACTTTTCCAGAAAACAGCGAGAAGCTCGAGGTAAGAGACTCGGGCTGGATCAAATTCCACTTGTACGGCTTCGGCGTGTCCCGTGCGGCCGCCACAAACGTCCTTGTAGGTAGGACTCTTCATGGTTCCACCGGTGTATCCGACGGTCACGGAAGTAACACCTGGAACTTGCCGGAACGCATCTTCGACACCCCAAAAGCACCCCGCTGCGAATGTCGCCTTAGCCATGTTTTCAACCCCTCAAATTTAGCCTGCTGAATCTCTATGTTGCCATATTGCGCGATTGCGGTCGAGCCGGTGCAGCGTTTTCCCTCCGGTCGGAAACGATTAGGAATGTCGGAGGATTATTCGGTGGCCAAAATTACAGGCCGAGTCGGTTGGTCAGCTCTCGCGGGGCCTTGTTCCAGGATTTTCTTTAGAAAAATGGGAATCTCAAATACGGCTTCGTTTTGCATGGCTGCGGCGTTTCTGCGATAACGCGCCAGCATTTCTGGTTCAATTAAGAGCGCAACGGCTTTATCGATATCGCGAAAATTCGGAAGTACGAGGCCAACTTCGTTTTCGAGAACCCAATCAGCGTTGTAACGTTCTTGCGGGAGCGTCCACGCATTTCGCTCGACGATCACGGGAAGGTGCATGGCCAGGGCCTCGCTTAGACTGCCGGGGCCGGGCTTACCGATAAAGAAATCGGAGAGTTGCATGTAGTAATTCACCCGGCTGGTGAAGCCTTCGATGAAGACTGGGAAACGAAATTTTCTAGCGCGCAGTGCAGCGGCAAGTTTCTCATTTTTTCCGCAGATGATAATCAACTGAAGCTGGAGCGCTGCTCGATTCAGCCGGTCCCCGATTTTCAGTATTTCCTTCGAACCGTGCCCGCCGAAGAGGATCAAGCCCGTGGGCAGATCGGGACCCAGTCTCAAGCGCTTGCGCTCTTGCGTGCGATCTTCGACAGGCTGTTCGTAGAAGCGCGGATGAAGAATCATTCCGGAGGCGCGAAAGATGCGATCGTCTGAGTGGCCATGCTCATGCGCCTGAGCCACGGCACGTTTGGACCCGCAAACGAAATACTGCTTTTGATTTCGCTCGATCCAGAAATGCGCAGGATAATCAGCGACGTCGGTAAGTACGGTTACGAATGGACGCCCTGGAAATGACCGATGGTAGCTTTCGTACAGCGCGCGATTGAAGTGCGGGACGAAGGAAACAACCATGCTTGGATTCGTCTGGTTCCAGTGTTGCTCGAGCAAACCAAGCGTGGCGCCATGATAGGCTCGGATGGTGAACTGAAGCACTCGCATAATTTGAGTGCTGCCAAGAGTCCAGCCGGTTCGCAGCATGTGGTTGTAGCAATCCTGGATACGTATCCCCGTGGATTTCTTGAGGATATCCAATTGATCGAGTAGCTCCTGCAGGTTGGTCAGGCGAACATCCCAGGAAAGACCTTGGGATCGGATGGAAATCTGCAGTGCGGTAGCTGCGGCGCGGTGTCCTCCACCAGCGTCGAAAAAGCAGAACTCAATACGCTCCATCCGGCCAGTCTTGCAGCCAACCGCTCGCAGTTTGCTACAGCCGTGTTAAAGTTCCGCGATGGGTGTCTAAAGAGTTAAACGGCTGAATTATCATAAGATTAGCGCGAATGTCATATAGCCGTAACGTTCATCTTCTACTCTTGTCGTTGTGAAGTGCGATCTTCACGTCCATTCATACTTTTCCGGAGCCTGTACCACCCCCTTTGTCAAAAATTTTTGCCGAGAGTGTTACAGCGATCCGGTCGAGTTGTATGCGCAGCTCCGCCGACGCGGAATGAACCTCTTCACCTTCACCGACCATGACTCGATAGAAGGTTCGGAAAAATTCCGTAACCGCCCTGATTTCTTTGTGAGTGCCGAGCTTACTTGCCGGATGCCGAGTGGGACGGAGGCTCACATAGGCGTTTACGACGTGACCGAGCAGCAACACAAACAACTTCTGCGAAGACGCGGGGACCTAATTTCCCTGCTGATGTACTTAACCGAGCGAAGAATTTTCTTCAGCATCAATCACGTCTTTTCAAGCGTCACGGGAAAGCGCGTGGCGGAGGATTTCGCATGGTTCCAGGAATATTTTCCGGCCTTCGAAGCGCAAAACAGCCTGATGCTCGAAAGCGCGAACCGATACGCCGCGCGCTTGGCCAAGCGCTGGAACAAGATTTCGATTGGTGGAAGCGACGCGCACGCCCTGCCTTCTGCTGGATCAGCCTACACCGAGGTGCCTGGCGCAAGGGACAAAGAGGAATTCTTCGCTGGGTTGCGCAACGGGATAGGGCGCGCGGCCGGAGAATCCGGCAGTTTTCGAAAGCTCACTCGCGATGTCTTTCTAATTGCCGCTGAAATGATGCGCGAAAAATCCTGGACGGCTCTTCTAGCGCCACTGGGCGCGCTGATCCCAGCAATCACCTACTTGAACTACTACCAGGAGAAGAGATTCGGACGCCATTGGGCTAGAGAAATTTTTGGCGAATCAGAATCGCAACAGAAATCTCGCTGGATGCCGGCGCCACATCCCGCGACGGAGGAGTTTATATGACCGTGGCCAAAGCTGTCTGGAATCAGATCCAATCGAACGATCACCGCCTGATGCGCCGCGTGCATCGCTGGCGGGCGCCGCGCTGGTTTCGCATATTCATGATGGTGACCACGCGCATGGGAGATGGCTGGCTTTGGTACGCGCTGGGTTTGATTCTGCTGTTATATGGCGGCGATCACAGATTCGTAGCGATCGGCGCGGGGACATCGGCTGCCACGGTAGGGATTTTTCTCTTCCGCACGATTAAACGTTACAACCGTCGCCAACGACCTTGCGAAATCGAGCCGCATTGCTGGGCTTCGATCCTGCCACCGGACAAGTATTCTTTTCCCTCCGGACATTCCATCACAGCCTTCGCCGTGGCGCTGTCGATCGGGCTTTTCTATCCGGACTTGCAAGGCCCTCTACTGGCAGTAGCATTCTTAATCGCTTCGTCGCGTATTATCCTGGGAATGCATTTCCTCAGCGATGTGTTGGCGGGCTCGGTCATCGGCGCCGCGCTGGGATTCGCCAGCTACCACATCTTCGCAACATTCTAAGCTTTCAAAGTCGAACGTTCTTTCCTGACTTCCTTAAACATTAAGATGGCTGGGCTTGTGTTGACGCGTATGCAGGTGTGAGCGGAGAATTGCGTTCATGCCAGAGCGCGGCCAATTTAACTGCTGAGGGATTTGATCAGCAACCAAGGCGCTGGCTGACATTTTTGAAAAACCATGATGCTGGCTTGATGAAATCCAAAAGACAACAGCGCACACCTGGCGCGCAGGGAACATCTGGCCTACTGGGGCCGACGGTGAAGCAGCGCATGGCGGCGGGGAAAGCGCTGCGTGAAAAAGCTCCGCGGACCTCGCATGCCAAATGGGCGCCTGCGGCGAATCGTCCTGACCCCATCGAGCTATTGAAAAACTCGGACCGCGGACGACTGCCGGAGCTTTTACCGATCCGCTATGCGCGCATGCGGCGTTCCCCATTTGGATTTTTTCGCGGCGCGGCGGCCATGATGGCGTTCGATCTGGCGCGAACACCCGCCACAGGCATTCGCGTACAGGCTTGTGGCGATTGCCACGTGCTAAATTTCGGGGGGTTCGGCTCGCCCGAACGCCGACTGGTCTTTGATATGAATGATTTCGACGAGACCCTGCCGGCTCCGTGGGAATGGGATTTGAAGCGGCTGGCAACCAGTATTGTGCTGGTGGGTGGCGACCGGGGCGCGAGTAGCCGTCAGTGCGCCGACACTGTGCGCCGGATGGTAGCTTCTTATCGCAAACACATGCGGGCGTATGCGCGGATGCGCGCAATCGACGCCTGGTATTCGCACATTGACGCTGAAATCCTTGTATACGAAGCGAAGACGTCGCGCGACAAAAAGCGCTGGGTCCAAATCGAGCGTCAAGCCCGATCGCAGACTGCGGAGCACATTTTTCCAAGGATCACAGAGGTAGAAAAAGGGCGTATCCGAATTATGGATAAGCCTCCCTTGATGTATCACCCGCACAACTTCAGCCAAGCCAGCAAACATGTGCGTGATATGTTTCACCGGTATCGGTTGACGCTCCCCGAAGAGCGGCGCGTGATCTTGGACCGTTACAAAATCGTCGATATTGCGCGCAAGGTGGTAGGAGTAGGAAGTGTCGGCACGCGTTGCGCTGTGATGCTGATGATGGCGGGAAAGAACGATCCGTTATTTCTCCAATTCAAGGAAGCGCATGCTTCGGTGCTCCAGCCTTACACAGCGAAGAGCCGTTATCAGAATCAGGGAGAACGAGTGGTGACCGGGCAACGCATGCTTCAATCAGCAAGCGATGTCTTTTTGGGCTGGACCCGCGACGACGAGGGCCACGACTATTATTTTCGGCAGCTCCGCGACATGAAGATGTCTGTTCCGTTATTCCCCATGACCAAGACAAGCTGGCTGGAATATGTGGAAGTCTGCGGATGGGTGTTGGCGCGGGCGCACGCGCGTACCGGCGATGCGGCGCAAATTGGCGGATATGCCGGGAAGAAAGACACGCTGGATCAGGCCCTGGCGAAATTTGCTATTGCGTATGCAGAGCAGACGGAGCGCGATCATGAGGCCTTGGTCCAAGCCATCAAATCCGGACGATTACGCGCGAGCAGCGACGCTATGGCATGAGCGCGCTCGTGGAAATTGAACTCGATTCATAAATCGAGAGGAAGCGGACTTTTGCCGGTGATTAAACGCGCCGAGCGGTCGAAGGTGATATAAAGCCAAGCCCACTGCAGCAGGATCAGCAAGCGGTTTTGAAATTGAACGATGTAAAGGAGATGGATGAAGATCCAGATTAGCCAGGCGGGCAGCCCCGAAATCTTTAGCCAGTTTAGATCTGCTACTGCGGCGCCACGACCGATGGTCGCTAGATTTCCCTTATCGAAATAGTGAAAGGGTGGCAATTTTTGGTTCTGCAGTCGCGCCTGAATTAATTTCCCGACGTAACGGCCTTGCTGAATGGCAGGTTGCGCCACGCCTGGAAGCGGTTTACCAGTTTGATGGCTGAAATTGGCAAGGTCGCCGACCACAAAAATTTCCGGATGTTCGGGGATGCTCAAATCGGGGTTCACGAGCACGCGGCCCAGTTTGTCAACGGGTGCGCCTGCTTTCTTAGAAAGAATAAGGCCAAGAGGAGAAGCCAGAACCCCAGCAGCCCAAAGAACCGTGCGAGTCGGGATGGACTCGGTGTGGTCACCTTCGCGAATGGTTACCGACTCGGCTTTCACCTCGGTGACCATTGCGCCGGTACGAACCGTGACGCCCAAGCGAACGAGCATTTTGCGTGCCGCTTCAGAGAGCTTTGGTGGATAGGTGGGAAGAGCGCGATCCGTTCCTTCAACCAAAATGATTTGCGTTTGTGACGGGTTGATATCGCGAAAATCGTGCGCCAGCGTATCGTGAGCGATTTCACCCAGCGCGCCAGCTAATTCCGCGCCAGTCGGTCCGCCGCCAACAATCACAAACGTCATCCAGGCTTTGAGTTTCTCAGGGTCGGGCTCGCGTTCAGCAGCTTCGAAAGCGAGAAGAATCCGGCGCCGCATGGCCGTGGCGTCTTCCACTGTCTTCAAGCCGGGAGCAAATTGTTCCCACTCGGGGTGGCCGAAATATTGATGGCTGGACCCGGTGGCGACTACCAAGGTGTCATACGGCACAACGCCATCACTTAAAATCACGCGGCGGTTCGACGTGTCTATATCCACTGCTTCGGCGAGCAAGACTTTCGTATTTTTCTGGCGACGCAGAATTTGCCGTAGGGGAGCAGCGATATTGGCGGGGGAAAGAGAACCCGTGGCCACTTGGTACAAAAGAGGCTGAAAAAGATGGTAGTTGCACCGATCGAGCAGAGTTACTTCCAGCGGAGCGCGTTTCAGCTCGTGCGCAGCACCCAGCCCACCGAAACCGCCGCCGAGGATAACGACTCGATGCCGATCCATGCGTTTAAATCTCTTCTTATTTGATGTCATGATACTGGACGGTGACTCAAAAGGATGGCACAAATGAGGACTTTCTGGCGGCAGGGTTCTGGAACTGGAGAAAGCGCCTGGAGGCGGAAAGATTCGCATGAAAGACCTTAGTGAATACTTCCCGCCGCCCAGGTAACTCAGTTAAGCGCGCGCAGCTTTGGACTTCTGTCTGCGGGCGTTGACGTCATCGTCTTCTTCGTCTTCAGAACCTTCGGCGTTCGCGGCTTCCACGTTGATGGTCCCCGCCAGCTCGGTCAACTTGTGGTCCGTTTCCTTCTCTTCTTCCAGCGTTTGTTCGAGAAGTTCAACGGCTCGGTCCTGGCCGAGTAGCTCGGCATAGGCACGAACAGTGCCATAGGCCGCGATTTCGTAATGCTCGACACGTTGGGCAGCAGAAATCATGGCTGCGTCCAATACGTCGTCTTCAAACTCGTCCATCATTTCTTTGCCTTCTTCGATCAGGCCTTGCATTCCAGCGCACTTCTTACCGGTGGGTTTCTCGCCGAGCTCGGTGCAGATTTCCTCGAGGCGACGAGCATGTTCTTTGGTCTGCTCCCAGTGCTCTTCGAATCCGGCGCGAAGGTCGTCGGACGTGGCGGCCTTGGCCATTTTCGGCAGGGTCTTGATGAGCTGATTTTCGGCGCTATAGAGATCTTTTAATTCGTCGACAAACAGTTCTTTCAGGGCTTTGTGTTCCATGGTAAGTCTCCTTGTAGAGATTGAATTAGCTATCGAAATTTTTCCGTGCCCCGATGCGCCGCCAAGTCCAGGCGCGGACACCGCAGTTTCCCGGGGCCGCTAGGCCAGAAGAAGAATACGTAGCAGGCCAAAAGCGGGCCATCAGGTGAAGTCATTAGAAGGGTGAACAGATTCCCGTAGTACGACTCTAGGGTAGCTACTGCTCGGGGAGTTTGTCCTCTAATTCACTGGCCAACTTGTGGACATCGGTGGCGTTAGCGAAACCTTGAAGCTCCTGCCTTGAGGAGGCTACGTCCACACCCATGTGTTGACATATCTTCTGCTGCATTTCGAGCATGGTGGTGAGTTCCTGTTCAGCGAGCATGCTGACCTGAAGGTCCAAGTGGGAGCGCCGTTCGGCTTGGCGCGTCATGCGGTTCTGGCTAATTAACACAAAAATAGTGAGCACCACACTCTCTGACGAGATAACCAGAGCCAGGATGCCGAACGGAAAGGGATCGAAAGGCTTTACCCCCGGGATCAGGTTCAGATTAATTGCGCTCCAAACTAGCACGAGAAGGATTTGCATGGAGAGGAAAGCCACACTGCCGATAAACCTGGCAATGGCTTCGCTGATTCGTTCGGCAGCCGTGCGGCGCTCAAGCGCATCCTGCTCCAATTTCGCAATAGCTTCGATGTTGTATTGAGTAGGATTTCTTTTAGCTTTATCGGGTGAGTCGCTTGCCATATGGAATCCAAACTAACCTGCTGGGAGGGGGGCCTAGATGTTCTACGCTACCGTGGCCTTCGAAAGGCGACGCGGCTGCAATCCGACCTGACCGGCTGAGCGGAGCATCCGGGAGTTCACCCGGCCTTTCTTCCCTGTTTTCTGTCCGTTTTGGGTGCGCGAACAACTGTGGGCATCTTTTCCCCGGCCACTGCGGACTTCTTTGCGAGACTTTTCTTCAGGGCTTCCATTAAATCGATGACCGGAGTTTTCTCGGCGGCGTGTGGCACGATGGAGATTTTGCGGCCACTGGCCTTCGCGTCAATCAACTCTTGCAAACTATTCTGATAAGTATCCTCGTATTTTCCAGGTTCAAAAGGGGCGGCTAGGCTTTTGATAAGCTGCTCAGCAAGAGTCCGCTCCTGTTCTTTAATCTGGGCTTTGTCGGTATGGCCGTATTCAGCCGCTGGGCGAATTTCGTTGTTATAAAACATGGTGTGCAGGGTGAGGCCGTGCTCGCGCGGGCGAATGATGACGATGTATTCGCGATTGTGCATGGCGATTTTCGCGATGCCGGCGTACCCGGATTTTTCCATAGCTTCCATCAGAAGCTGATAGGCGCGCTGCCCCGGTTCTTCCGGGATGACGTAATACGACGCGTCGAAATAGACCGGATCGATTTCGTCGAGCTTGACGAATTCGAGGATATCCATCGTCCGCGCGGTTTCCGGCTCGACTTCATCTAGTTCTTCCTGAGAGAAGAGGAGATATTGCCCCTTTTCGTACTCATAGCCTTTTTCAATCTCGGAGCGCTCGACCATGCGGTCGCAAGTTGGACAAAACAGGGGTTGTTTCAGGCGCGTGTGGCACACCTTATGGATCTGGTTGAAACTGATCCGTTCCGTGCGGGCAGCCGGTGAAAGCCGGATAGGAATCGAGATGAGGCCGAAGGTCAGATAGCCTTTCCAGGTTGAACTGGGCATACATAACTCCCAAGATGGGATGGAGCACCGTGCTCGGTCTGCAGCGAGACTAACGCCAGAGACCGGGTACGTCAATGCTCCTGTGCGTCAGCCGACGTTTAAGGGTTATAAACGGTCTGCGAGTATAAGTATGACTAGAATAATGAGGATGATGCTAAGGCCACCGCTCGGATAGTAGCCCCAGCCAGCGCTATAGGGCCAGGTCGGCAGGGCTCCCAGCAGCAACAAGACGACGATGACGATTAGAATGGTCCTGAGCATGGGGCTTTTCTCCTTCGTGCGATTCCATCTAATTTCAATGCCAATCGGCGCAGACGGCTAAAAGCAGGCGTCGTTCTGGTCGGCGGCATATTATAGGGTTGTTTCCAGAAGATGGCTATGCAGCAAAGGCTGTAGAGCCAACGTTGAGTTGCTGTAGTTCAATGTTAGCTAACTTCACCAATTCCGCTGCACTGCGCAACGCCCCACAGGCTAACTAAGACCCCGGAGTAGGTCTTAGGAGGCTGCCGCTTTTTTCGGATAGAACGTTTTGCCACCCAGCAGCAGTTTCACTACTTGCACTAATTCTTCGCCAGCTTTTGCTTTGGATAAATACCCGTGCGCGCCGGAGGAAAGAATCTCGCGAATGGTCTGATCCGATTCGTGAACGCTGAAAACCAGGATTCGCGTTTTTGGGCAGTTGCGGACAATCTGTCGGACGGCCGCAACCCCGTTGAGGACGGGCATGTTTAGGTCGACGATGATGAGATCGGGGATCAACGCAATCGCTTTCTCGACAACCTCCTGTCCGTTTATTGCTTCGCCACAGACTTCCCAATTCTCTTCCGACTCAAGCATGCTGCGTATACCGCGCCGCAGGACTTCGTGGTCGTCGGCAATTAGAATCCGACGGCGAGGAGCGGTGTCGGCCTGCTGATGGCCGTTGGACTTGGATGGCCCTTCCTCATCAGAGCTAGTTGATTCAGCTCGCTGTTCGCGAATAGGCAGCGTGGCGGTTACCACCGTTCCTTGATTCGGACGTGAAGTGACTTCCAAGCGTCCCGAAAGTTGACGCATGCGCTCTTTCATACCCTGAATACCGACTCCCAGGGGGGCTACGGCGTTGCGAGATGACTTTAGGATCTCCGCGCGAATACCTTTTCCCTGATCGCCGATCTTGAGTTTCACTTCCTCGCCGACCCGGGACACCTGAATGAAAGCGGTCGGGCTATCGGCATAGCGATGAACGTTGGTTAAGCTTTCCTGAATCACGCGGAACAGCGTGGTCTCGACGTCCGCCGGCAGACGTGGGAAATCACGAGCGATCTCTACTTCCACATGGATTCCCGTGCGCTTTTCGAAACCTTGCGTGTACCAATGGACGGCGGAGGAGAGGCCGAGTTCGTCGAGCAACGGCGGATGCAAAAGATAAGAGAGCGTACGGATCTCTTCGCTGACCTGGTTGGTCAACTGCTGGCATTCGGCCACAGCGGTCTTGGTGGCGGGATCCGTAGCGCTGTTATTTAGTTGGGACAAGACGATGGACTGGAAAGCGAGCTTCTGGCCGGTAATATCGTGAAGATCGCGAGCGATGTGCCGGCGTTCGTCGTCCTGAAGCTGCAGCAGCCGGCTGGAAAGCTGGCGGAGCGCTTCTTCATTCGCTTTTAGAGCCTCATTCGCTTCGGCCAACTCAGTCAATTCCGTGGCTACAACGCAAATGGTTTGGGGGATGGAAGCTCTCACAGCGCTCAAGGAAAATTGGATCAGGCGAGGGCGGCCCTCCAAGGTCTCCAGACTGATCTCACCTTTCGTATTTTCGCCGAGGCTTTCCTGGATTAAACCCCAGAGCTTTTCGCGCGCGGAAGGTGGAACATGGCTCTGCAGTGGAGCGCCGATAAACTTCTCAAGAGGGACATTCAAGAACTCGGCGAACCGGGTGTTGGCATAAAGCACGGTACCTTCGGCATCCAGAGTAGCGGCTCCTTCGTTGATTGTTTCCACCAACACACGATAGGGGTGCTCGGCCCCCTGCAAGGTGAAGATCTGATCACCAGTTGGCGCGCTGATCACCAGGGCGTCCACGCTACCGCGGCGAATTGCCGTTAAGGTGTCTTCAAGCTCTTGCACCCGCGCCTTCAAAAATTGATTGCGGGCCTGTGCCGATTTCTTCTTTGAAGTTTTCGCGAATCTTTTCGGATTCCGCATGCAAACTAGGCCTTCTCGTCCTTTATATCCAGCCCGATCATTACCTGCTTCCGGTTGGAAAGGTCGCCCACCAACTTACGCAGAGGGAGGGGAAGCATTTTTATTAAAGTCGGCGCGGCGATGATTTGAGCTTCACGTGCTAGCTCAGGTTGCTGGTAAATGTCGACGACCTCGAGCTCGAATTTTCCGGCTAGGTATTCGTCGCAAACTTCCTTCAGATTTTGCAAGGAAGAAGCGGAGCGGGGTGTCTGGCCGGTGACGAACAAGCGCAACCGATACATTTTCTTGGAAGCGGTCGACTTGTGCGAACGCGTGCGCGACTTCTTCACTTTAGGTTTTGATCTCAATTTATGCTCCCGCGCTCCTTGCTGGCAAGTCCCGTAGGTCCAGCCCAACTAAGACGCGTTCGGTATCCGATAGGTCACCGATTATTTTGCGAATGGGTTTTGGCAGATTTCGCACCAGGGTGGGAATCGCGAGGATCTGATCCCCTTGCGCCAATTGCGGATTCTTCATTAAATCAACTACTTCTATTTGATAACGGCCGTCCAGGTGCGTGGCGCAGATGCGCTTCAGATTCGATAAAGCGGCCAGCGACTTCGGCGTTTGGCCCGCTACGTAGAGCCGGAGTTGAAAATGATCATCTGCGGAAGCGGCAGGTGCTTGGGAGTTTTTCTTCATCGCGCGTCCCGTGAAGACCGGGTTGTTGGACGGGCTTTGCGACGGTGGCCCTTACGTTGCACGATTTTGGGCCTGGCCGCTTGACCGTGGTCAAGCTGAGGTTCACGCCCCCGATCGCGATACGCAAGCAATGCGTCGGCCGGACCCAACCGGATGCCCTGCGAGGTGATGAGCATTTCGCGAAGCTGAGGGGAATGTGCCATGCCACGAGCTTTCAGAACGAAAAGACCTCGATGCCTCTTCCCAAAAAGTTCGGTGTAGCGCAGCAAGATCCAGGCGTCAATCAAGGACGATATTCCAACCTCGCTTTCCGCAACCTCGCCAACATTAGAAAGACTCGTGAATACCGAAGTGACTCCACTTTCTTTTAAGAAATCCATCAGGCGCATCAGCATTGATTGAACGTCTTTTTCCGTGCTGGCGGTGATCAAATTTGTGATGGGATCGATAATCAGGTTAGCGGGCTTAAAGCTTTCGATGAGCCTGTGAATGCGTAGCAGATGCATCTCCATTCCATATTGTGTGGGACGCCAAGCTCGATGAATCAAGAGGCCTTTCTTTACCCAGGGTTCGAAATGGATGCCCACAGATTTCATATTTCGCGTGATCTGGTCCACGGATTCTTCGAAACCGATAAAGAGACAGCGCTCGCCTCTTTTACAGGCTGCTTCAGCGAAAGTAGCGGCCAAAATTGTCTTCCCGCAGCCTGCTGCTCCGGTAATAAGGACACTGGATCCGCGGTAATATCCCTGGCGTTGCAGCATGTTGTCCAGATCCGGAACTCCGGTCGAGACGCGCTGATTCGAAACTTTGTACTGCAGTTCCATGGAAGTGATGGGCAAGACCGACGTGCCATGCTCGTCGATGAGGAAAGGATATTCATCGGCGCCGTGCTTGGTACCGCGATATTTGACAATGCGCATGCGCCGCGTGGAAATCTGCTCAGTGATACGGTGATCCAAGAGAATGACGCAATCGGACACGTATTCTTCGAGGCCCTGGCGTGTAAGAGCGCCTTCCCCCTTTTCCGCTGTGACGATGGTGGTGAGCCCCTTTTCCTTGAGCCAGCGGAAAAGACGCCGGATTTCTGCGCGAAGAATTCCAGGATTCTTGAAACCGGAAAAGAGAGCCTCGAGCGTATCGAGCATCACTCGTTTCGCGCCTACCGAGTCCACGGCGTGCTGCAAGCGGATGAATAAGCCCTCGAGGTCGTACTCGCCGGTTTCCTGAATTTCGCTGGGCTCGATATACACAAAGTCGAGGCAAAGTTTCTTTTGATCGGCGAGATCCTTGAGGTCAAAACCCAGGGATGCCACGTTCTGAGCCATCTCTTCGGGAGTTTCCTCGAAGGCTACCAGTACGCCCGGCTCGTCGAACTGAGTGGCGCCGCGCACCAGGAACTCCAGTCCTACCATGGTCTTACCACAACCTGGACCTCCACAGACGATCGTGGTGCGACCTTTTGGGAGTCCGCCGCCACTAATCTGATCCAAGCCTACAATGCCGGTAGGTGTTTTTTCGAGCGCAGCAATATGATCGTGCGCGGCAGGAGTACGTGGTGTCATTAATCTTGCCCCAAAACGGCATGGACGTCGCGCTGGGAGAGCGCGGACGATAAGAGCTGGGAGCTTATGGTACTGAAAACGGGAAGTTCAGGCAAGTTCAGCCGCGAGATGTTCCGCGCTGGGCTCGTTTATGGATTCGGGACTTTTCTTCTGGAATCGATTATAGAATGGTGCACTGGGTCGCGGAGCAATGGGCGTAAATCGAATCATTTCGGCAATTATTGGGCTGCTGGTGTTTGTTTATATGGCTGACTGGATATCGTTCGCACGACGATCAAGCCAAGCGACCGGCAACGCTCTAGGGTCCGTAACGTATTACTATGCGAGCGCAACCAAGGGCGGCCGAGCGGAAGTTTATTTCGACCAGCCGCAAAGCGAAGTGTGTGCGCGGTCACTTTTTCCCCACTCCGGGTACAGTCCCTGCTGGTACTCAAGCCGAAAAAACAACATAAGAACGATCAATTGAAGTACTTCGCAAATGTAATCCGCAGTTCCGTCCTCGGAAATCCGTAGTAGGCTGTTCGGTGCCAATATGACTCTGCCCCTGGGAAAACTTCAGGAACTTCTGTCCCAACAAAAATGGGGATCCGCGATTGAACTTCTCCAAGGGCTTAGCGCCAGTGATGCCGCCGATGGGATCATGGCTGTAAGGTTTGAAGAGCAGCAAGGTCTGTTTCGCCGGTTGCCGATTCCGCTGGCCGCCTCGATTGTCCACCATCTGCCCTATTTCCATGCGTACGTGTTGCTGCACGCGCGTCCTCTTCACGAGATGGCCGCGATTGTGGAGGCGATGAGTCAAGCGGAGCGAGATCATTTCCTGGATGCACTGCCTGAAGAAGCTTGGAATTCGTTGATGGATGAACTTGCGGAAGCAGGTTCCACAGCCGCGCCGCACGCGTTGGAAATCTCCGAAGTTGAGCAGAGGAAAGAAGCCGCTGCGAGAATTGGATCTGATGAGAAACCGATTATTGAAGCGCGGGGGATTTCGAAAAGCTTCCAGCAGAAGGATGGAAGTGAAATTCAAGTAATCGCGCCGTTGGATCTAGCGGTCGAACCGAATACGATTATTGCGCTACTAGGTCCGTCAGGTAGTGGGAAATCCACGCTCTTAAGAATGCTCACGGGCTTAGCGGCTCCCACCGCGGGAGAAGTGCTGTGGCATGGCGCGCCTGTCGGAGCGTGCCACCCGAACGTCGCGATTGTATTTCAAAGTTTTGCGCTGTTTCCGTGGCTTACCGTGCTGGAAAACGTGGAATCCCCGCTTTTAGCACGAGCGATGGTGCATGAAGACCGGCATGGTCGGGCGCTGAAGGCCATCGATGCAGTAGGGTTGAAGAACTTCGAGACGGCCTATCCAAAGGAATTGTCCGGTGGAATGAAACAGCGGGTGGGCTTTGCGCGCGCTTTAGCCGTTGAACCTGAAGTTCTTTTTATGGACGAGCCATTTTCGGCCTTGGATGTGCTGACAGCGGAGAACCTGCGCGGCGACTTGATGGACCTGTGGCTAGCCAAAAAAATCCCAACGCGCAGCATTTTTATCGTGACTCACAACATTGAGGAGGCTGTCCTGCTGGCGGACCGCGTAATCGTGCTCGGACGCAATCCGGCGCGAATCAGAGCGGATTTTCGCATTGCGCTGCCACAGCCGAGGGACAGAAAGTCCGCCGCGTTCTTCCCCTACGTTGATTACATTTACAAGGTAATGACTAAACCGGAGCTGACGCTCGCGCCGCCTTCAACCACAACAAAGCAGCTCACTCCCTTGCTCCCCCATGCGCGACCGGGAGGCGTGGCCGGATTGCTGGAACTTTTGATCGATCGCGGAGGAGAAGAAGATCTTTATCACGTGGCCGAAATGCTTTTGCTGGAGGTGGATGACCTGCTTCCGATTCTGGATGCCGCGACCATGCTGGGATTTGCCGAGGCGCATGAAGGAGATGCGAAGATTACTCCAGCGGGAAGGACGTTCGCCGAAGCGGATATTCCAACACGGAAGCGTTTGTACCGCGAAGCACTGACGCACGTGCCGCTGATGCAACAGATCGTTACGGCACTCCAGAATAAGTCGGATCACACGATGCCGCTGGAATTTTTCCGCGATTTGCTAGACGAGCGCTTGCCCGCACATGACGTGGAGCAGCAAATTGAAACCGCGTTGAACTGGGGCCGCTATGCTGACATCTTCACCTACGACTCCGAGGGCGACCGTCTGCGCCTGATTCAAGCCGGAGAATCGGCCAGCTCCCAGCAAGCCGTTCGCTTGCACTGATGGCGCATAACAAACGATCACCGCGAGTCTTGACCTGGGGCGCAATTCCCCAAACCGTGCCTTCGGTTTTGCAAGACCTGCCGGTAATTTGCGCGGGACTCGCTCTTTTTTACGCATTACTGTCCATCACGCACTACTGGATGGCGCCGGCAAACGCGCAAACAGCAATCGATCTGCGGGCGAACGCGTTGCCGAAATATGCGATGTTTTCGGTTTTGCGCATGGCAATCGCGTACGCGTTCAGCTTGGCATTTACGCTGGTCTACGGATACATCGCGGCGTATAACGCAAAAGCTGAAAAGTTCATGATTCCTCTGCTGGATACGCTGCAGTCCATTCCAGTTTTGAGTTTTCTTCCGGGCGTGATGCTAGCGATGGTGGCGCTATTTCCGACTCGACAACTTGGCGTGGAGCTTGGATCCATTCTGCTGATTTTTACCGGGCAGGTTTGGAACATGACCTTCAGCTTTTATTCTTCGCTAAAAAGTATTCCAGGGGAAATGCGCGAGGTGGCAGAGATATATCGCTGGAGCTGGTGGCAAAGATTTACGCAGATGGAACTCCCCTACGCTGCCATCGGGCTGGTGTGGAATTCCATGATGTCGGTGGCGGGCGGTTGGTTTTTCCTGATGGCTTGCGAGATGTTTGTTTTGGGCAATCGCGATCTCCGTCTTCCCGGTCTGGGTTCCTATCTGCAGACAGCTGCCAACGCGGGTGACATGCGCGCTATTGTCGGGGGGCTCAGCACCATGATCGGAATTATTGTGCTGATTGATCAGCTCATCTGGCGTCCGATCATTGCCTGGACGGAAAAATTCAAGTTCGAGCAAGTGGAATCTGTGGAAGTACCGCATTCTCTTGTTCTGAATCTGCTGAAACGTTCGAGAGTGTTGCCCTTTCTGGCACGACTATCGGTCGTACCAGCGCGAGAATATTTGAGTTTATATTTTGCGAAGAGACGTGCAGCATCCGTTGAAGTGAAGAGTAGCGGTGTTGTAGGCGCCTGGATATCACGGCTGCTTTTGGGCGCGATCTTAGTGGGCGTGGCTTACGCCTTCATGAAAATGAGCCTTTTACTAACGGGCCTTAGCAAGACAGAGGTGCGCGGAATTTTTGCGGGAGCCGGCGCTACCTTTCTCCGTGTGGCGTTCACTTTAGTGCTCGCTGCAATGTGGACAATTCCTGTGGGCGTAATCGTAGGGCTGAAACCAAAACTTTCAGCGATGGCGCAACCGATCGCGCAGATTGCCGCGTCGGTCCCGGCGACGGCGCTCTTCCCCATTATTCTTCTGGTTCTCATCAGGGTTGGAGGCGGGCTCGGTGTAGGGTCCATCGTGCTGTTGCTGTTGGGAACGCAGTGGTACATCTTATTCAATGTGATTGCTGGAGCTATGGCCATACCCACGGACTTGAAAGAGGTATGCAATGTGTTTCGGTTTAACAACCTTGAACGATGGCGCGAACTGTACTTGCCGGGAATTTTTCCCTACCTCATTACCGGTTTGGTTACCGCTTCGGGCGGAGCCTGGAACGCGAGCATCATCGCGGAATATTTTCGCTTTAAGGGCCAGACCTATACGGTTACTGGTCTTGGTTCGGTAATCAGTAGTGCCGCGGACTCTGGAAATTCCCGCGTGCTGATTGCGGCTACTATCTTAATGGCGGCTATGGTAGTTACTATCAATCGGTTGCTTTGGCGACGGCTGTACGCGCTGGCCGCTACGAAATTCAAACTCGACGTGTAAATCCCCGAACAAACGGCTGGACCGCTTTTTCATTATGAAATCCTTATGTCTTGCTTATGCCTCCCTGATGCGCGAGCGGCTAGGCTGAAAGCGGCGTGTATGTCTGAGATCATCTTTTTAATTACATACGGCACTCTCTGCGGATTCTATGTCCATTTCCTGGTGCACCTTCATCGGGAACACAAGCGGCTGAGCGCTCACAAGAATCACCTGCAGTTCTATCTCTACCGCACGGAACTGGATTCGCGGAACGCATGGATGGAGAAAGTCGTTGGTTACCGAAGTACACGTAAACAAGCGTTGCTGGATCTCGTCTTCGGGATGGCCGGACTGGCTGCTTTGTTTGCAGGAATCGCACTCTTTAATTTATTAGTGACTGGGCATTGATGTTGAACAGGCGCTGCCTGCTTGATTTGTAAAATTGTAGACCTTGATTCCTCGAGGTGATATTGGCCCTAAGACTTTCGTGATGACGCGCAGGAGATCCCGGAGTAGAAGGCGAAATGCCATATTCTCGGTCAATTCGATCGAACTTGTGGGCATGAGTAAAATTCTTTGGGCAGGACCTGGCTTAGACCAGAAAGGCTCGGATTCGAATATGAAAACAAAAATGTTGACCTCCATGGCCTTCGCAGCTTGCAATCTTGTAGTAGTGACTGGCTTATTTGTTGCCGGTACGACGCGAACTTTTGCTCAGAATATCGTAGCAGGTCAGCAACCCGCCGAAAATTCCGCCAGTCAAGCGGGGGCGAGTGCGCAGGCCAACGATCAGCAAATACCTCTGGCGGTGGCAAAAAAACTAGAGGCTATGGAGGCACGCATCGAGCAGCTCGAAGCCGAACTCAAGTCTCGTCCCGCCCAAGCGCCACTGTCGGCAAAAGCTTCCGTACCTGTTTCACCATCTGCTGCATCATCTTCTTCCTCGGTTGCTGCTCCGGCGCTACTAACGCAAACGCAGGACAAGCCAGCAGCCGCGCAAACGACGGCGGTAGCGCCAGGAAAAGAAGAGCCATTCGCCGATGCGGACTGGACTTGGTTAAATGGCAACCCGCGCACAAAAGATATATTTTGGGACTCCAAATTCTTTACGCCCGAGATTCGAGTCGATACCAATTACGTCTTTGACTTCAATCATCCGACCGATCACTCGATAGGCGGGTCGAGCGAACTTTTCCGGTCACAAGAGGTGCAGCTTGAACAGCTTGGCATAGGCGGCGATTTTCACTGGGACAACGTGCGCGGCCGATTGATGACTCAGTTTGGCATGTATTCCGCTACCACGCCACGCAACGACCCGAGTCCCGGACACGGACAGTGGGACCTCGTGAGTGCATACCGTTACTTATCGGAAGCCTACGGTGGATACCATTTCAACGTATTACACGGGGTCAACGTGGACGCGGGGATCTTCCTGTCCTACATCGGGCTGTTCAGCTATTACAATTTTGATAATTGGGCCTACCAACCGTCCTACGTATCTTCCAATACGCCATGGTTTTTCACTGGCGTGCGAGTACAAATTTTCCCAACAAAGCATTTGAAGATAGAGCCGTGGTTTATTAACGGATGGCAATCCTACGCCTCAGCAAACCACACACCGGGACTTGGTGGCCAACTTAAGTGGACTCCTAAACCGTGGATCAACATCATCTCGAACAATTACGGCCTGGGGCAGGACGATCTGTTCGTGCCGCGTCGTAATCGCATTCACACTGACAACAGCGTGGAAGTGAAGTACTACGATCGGCCGGACAGGACACTCGACAAGATGGCGTTCTCTTTCACTGGCGATCTAGGGTGTGAGTACGGTGGCGGAGTGAGTTGCTTCGGAAATCGCAAAGGTGGCCCTAAGCAGAGCTTTATAGGCTACATGGTCTACAACCGTTTCTGGTTTCACCGGGATATATTCGGGTTAACTCTCGGCGGTGGCCAGATCAATAATCCTGGCCGGTATCTGGTACTGCTACCGCCCATTAACGGCATGACCGCTGTTACTGCAGCAACGAATTCGCCTTATTTTACTGAGAATCCGGGAGATCCGTTTAAAGCTTGGGATTCGTCGATCACGTTTGATTACATGCCCAAGCAATACATCACTTTTCGCTGGGAATATGACTATCGCCACGCAAACGTGCCCTACTGGTCGGGCCGAGGAGGCATTACCCCGCCCGGCGGCAACAACAATTTCCCGCAGTTCTTCGCCTGCAGTAACGGGGCCTCATCTGGGCAGACGAGCCTGGGGCCGGCAGAAACGGCCTGTGGCACGCCCGGCAGTACCACTGGGGTCTTTTTCCCGGATCTTCGAAGGGATGAGCACTTTATCGACATGTCGATCTTGGTGAAGTTCTAATGCGGGACTTGGTGTTCGTAACTTGTGCGATTGGTTTCTTTGTCGCAGCGATCGCCTATGTATGGGGCTGTGACCGGCTGAACTAGGGAGCGAGGGCAATGTTGGGAAACGTAATTTTGCTGGGAGTGTGCGTACTGCTGTTCGTGTATCTAGTAGCGGCGCTTCTGTGGCCGGAGAAGTTCTAACCATGACTGCGAATGGCTGGTTTCAAATCGGGCTGTTCTTGCTTGTGATTTTTGCCCTCACCAAACCGCTGGGCACCTACCTGGCACGCGTGTTTAACGGGGAAAAAACGTTCCTCGATGGTTTGATGCGTCCGGTGGAGCGAACATTATATCGGCTGATCGGTGTGGATGAGGGTCGCGAGATGCGCTGGACGGAATACGCGATCTCCATGCTTTTTTTCAGCGGCGTTTCGATGATTCTCCTCTATCTGATTGAGCGGTTTCAGGCTCAACTGCCCTGGAATCCGCAACACTGGCAGAACCTGGCGCCGGATTTGGCCTTTAACACCGCTGCATCGTTCACCACCAATACAAACTGGCAAGCCTATTCCGGCGAAACGACCATGAGTTACTTCACGCAGATGGCCGGACTTGCGTATCACAACTTCATGTCCGCAGCGACTGGAATAGCTCTGGCCATCGCTGTGATCCGTGGAATCGCGCGGCGCGAGAAAGAAACCATTGGAAATTTTTGGGTGGACCTTACCCGCGCAAACTTGTGGGTCCTGCTACCAGCTTGCGTATTGATTGCGCTGTTTTTCGTGTCGCAAGGCATGATTCAGAATTTTAAGCCATACGTCACAGTGCAGCTTTTGGATCCGCAGACGGTGCCAGTCGCCGGCGCGGACGGAAAAACAACGCAGCAGCGAATTACAACGCAATTGATCCCGCAGGGGCCCGTGGCATCGCAGGAAGCCATCAAAATGTTGGGCACCAATGGCGGCGGTTTCTTCAATGCGAACAGCGCACATCCCTATGAGAATCCCAATCCGCTTACGAATTTCATTCAGATCATTTTGATTTTTGCGATTCCAGCGGGGCTTACCTACACGCTGGGCCGCATGTCCGGATCGCAGAAGCATGGATGGTCGGTCTGGAGCGCGATGGCCGTGCTTTTTTTGGCGGGAGTGAGCTGCGCTTACACGGCGGAGTCGCGGGGCAATCCGCTACTTCACGGCACGGACCAGAAAGTGAGCGCTACGCAGCCGGGCGGCAATATGGAAGGGAAAGAAGTCCGCTTTGGAATCGCGGACTCGGCGCTGTTTGCCACCGTAACCACCGACGCTAGCTGTGGCGCAATCAATGGACAGCACGATTCCTTTACTCCACTCGGCGGAATGATCCCGATGATCAACATGATGCTCGGCGAAGTGGTTTTCGGCGGAGTGGGTGCGGGACTTTATGGCGTGTTGGTGATGGTGATTCTCGCCGTATTCATCGCGGGACTGATGGTTGGCAGAACGCCTGAATATCTAGGAAAAAAAATCGAAGCCTACGATGTGAAAATGGCCATGCTTTCGGTGCTTATTTTCTCTCTGATCATTCTTGTTTTCACGGCGATTGGGGTGGTGACCACGTACGGCAAAGCAGCGATTTCCAATCCAGGACCGCATGGATTGTCACAGATTTTGTACGCTTACACTTCCGGCGCTGCGAATAACGGGTCAGCCTTCAACGGGGGCAACTGGAACTCGCCTTGGTACAACGTCAGCATGTCGTTCGATATGCTGTTGGGAAGATTTTTCATGGTGATTCCTGTGCTGGCAATCGCAGGCAATCTGGCCCGAAAGAAAATTGTTCCGGAATCCGCTGGGACTTTCCCGGTGACGACGCCGCTGTTCTCGGCGCTCCTAATCAGCGTAGTGCTGATCGTCAGCGCGCTGACTTTTTTCCCCGCTCTGAGCTTGGGACCAATTCTGGAGCACTTGTTGATGAACGCGGGAAAGGCTTTTTAGGACCACCATGACAATCACATCTACTCCCGGGAAAAAATCGCTGTGGACTTCCGGAATTATCGGCGTGGCAATGAAGGATTCCTTCGTCAAGCTCAATCCGCGCACGCTGATGAAGAATCCGGTGATGTTTGTGGTGGAGGTAGGTTCTGTGGTTACTAGCGTGGAGCTTATAAGCGACTTGCTGCGCCACCACGGCAACTTCGGCTTCGAACTTCAGATCGCCCTGTGGCTCTGGTTCACCGTGCTGTTCGCGAATTTCGCCGAGGCCATGGCCGAGGGGCGCGGAAAAGCACAGGCGGAAACATTGCGCAAAGCTCGCCTGGAAACCATGGCCAAGCGGATGAAGCCGGATGGCTTGCTAGAAGAGGTGCCCGGATCGAAGCTGAGGGTCGGGGACTTGGTAGTGATATCGGCGGGCGAATTTATACCCGGAGATGGGGAAGTGGTGGTCGGCGTTGCGTCGGTGGATGAGTCGGCAATCACGGGGGAATCCGCACCGGTGATCCGTGAATCCGGGGGCGACCGTTCGGCAGTCACCGGCGGCACGCGTGTGCTCTCCGATCAAATCACGGTGAAGATTACCGCAAATCCGGGAGAAACGTTCCTGGATCGAATGATCAAACTCGTGGAGGGTGCCGAACGACAAAAAACACCGAATGAAATTGCGCTAAACATTCTTCTCGCAGGCCTGACCATTATTTTCCTACTTGCGGTTGTAACACTGCAGCCGATGGCAATTTATAGCGGCGCTCCCCAGTCGGTGTTTGTTCTGATCTCGCTGCTGGTGTGCCTGATTCCTACGACCATCGGCGGACTGCTGTCTGCCATCGGTATTGCTGGAATGGATCGCGTGGTTCAGAGGAACGTACTGGCCATGTCGGGCCGAGCGGTGGAAGCAGCCGGGGATGTGGACACTTTGCTGTTGGATAAGACCGGCACAATCACGCTGGGAAATCGCCGCGCAACAGAATTGGTTCCGGCGCCGGGTGTGCAAGAAGAATATCTTGCCGATGCCGCGCAACTGGCGTCCTTGGCTGACGAAACTCCGGAAGGCCGTTCCATCGTGGTGCTGGCCAAGGACAAATATGGGCTACGCGGCCGCGAGCTATCGTCCTACGCCGCGACTTTTATTCCGTTTTCTGCGCAGACTAGAATGTCGGGCGTAGATCTCGACGGTCGCGAAATCCGCAAGGGCGCTCCCGACGCCATCTTGCAACATTGTTGTCAAGGAAGCACGCGCGCTCCCCAAGAAGTGGAGGAAACAGTCAAGGCGATTTCGAATGCAGGAGGCACGCCCCTGCTGGTGGCGGAAGACCGCCGCGTGCTTGGCACCATCTATTTGAAGGACATCGTGAAAGGAGGAATGCGCGAGCGGTTCGACCAACTGCGCGCCATGGGCATTCGAACGGTGATGATCACTGGTGATAATCCGCTGACAGCGGCCGCTATCGCGCGAGAGGCGGGAGTGGATGACTTTCTGGCCCAAGCGAAACCGGAAGACAAACTTGCGCTGATTCGAAGCGAGCAAGCCAAGGGCAAACTAGTGGCCATGACCGGAGACGGCACGAATGACGCTCCGGCACTGGCTCAAGCAGACGTCGGCGTGGCTATGAATGCGGGAACCCAAGCCGCAAAAGAAGCGGGCAATATGGTGGATCTCGATTCCAATCCCACGAAATTGATCGAGATTGTAGAAATCGGGAAACAACTGCTGATCACGCGTGGAGCATTGACGACGTTTTCCGTTGCAAACGACGTTGCAAAATATTTTGCGATTATCCCAGCAATGTTTGCAGGCGCATTCCCGCAGCTCATGTTGTTGAACGTCATGGGGCTGAAGACGCCTCAGTCAGCCGTGCTGTCTGCCGTGATTTTTAACGCGCTGATTATTATTGCGCTGGTGCCGCTGGCTCTCCGAGGCGTGAAGTACGTTCCGGCGGGCGCGGAAGCATTGCTGCGCCGAAATTTGTTGATCTATGGACTGGGTGGGGTGATCGCGCCATTTCTGGGAATTAAGCTGATTGACATGATCATCACGCATATTGGTCTGGCATGAGGTTAACGTGAAAAGAAATCTGCTGATTTCGATTTGGATGACATTGGCGACTACCGTGCTTCTCGGAATCATATATCCGCTGGTGGTTACCGGCCTGGCGCAAGTGCTATATCCACGTCGGGCTAATGGAGAGATAATTGAGTCACGCGGCAAGCCGGTCGGTTCACGCCTGATCGGACAACCGTTCACGGCTCCGGGCTATTTTCATTCGCGGCCTTCTGCAGCAGGTCCCGCAGGTTACGATCCCACTCAATCGCAAGGATCGAATCTTGCGCCTACCAACAAGGCGCTGCTGGACCGCGTTTCCGCGAGCGTTCAGACGCTGCAAGCTGAAAACCCGAACGCGCCTATTCCGATCGATCTGGTGACCACGTCGGCTTCAGGACTGGATTCGGACATATCACCAGCTGCCGCCGAATTCCAGATTCCACGCGTAGCTAAAGAACGTCAGATGAGCGAGAGCGACTTGCGAGCCGTGGTGCAGCGACACACTCAGCAACGCCAGTTCGGATTCCTGGGCGAGCCGCGCGTGAATGTACTGGAACTAAACCTTGACCTGGATGAAATCCACGCAAGGCCATAGAAACTATTCTTCGGGTTGGGGGGCGCCTGAGTTGTTTTCCGGCGGATCAAATCGATAGCCTACCCAGGGTTCGGTATGGATATACCGGGGATTGCGTGGATCCGGCTCGATTTTTTTCCGAAGTTGGTTGATAAACACGCGCAAATACTCGGTTTCTTCGCCGTAATCCGGACCCCATACGGCCTGCAGAAGCCGGCGGTGCCCCAGAGCCTTTCCGCTGGTTGGCAACCAAGTGGCGCAACAGCTCAAATTCTTTCGGCGTGAGCCGCACCGGACGATTTTTCACGCTCACCACGCGTTTCTCGAAGTCGATTTTCAGATCGTCGGAGAAGAACGCGGGAGTTGCGTCACCAGGGCTGCTGCGCCTGAGCGCCGCACGGATGCGCGCCATCAATTCCTCGGACGCCAAAAGGTTTTACGACGTAATCGTCGGCGCCGGCGTCGAGCGCCTGCACTTTGTCGCGTTCGCTATTTCGTATGGTGAGCATGATGATGGGAACGTCACTGGAAGTGCGTATTTCGCGGCAGGTTTCAAGACCGGAAATTCCCGGCATGTTCACGTCGAGGAGAATTAGGTCGGGTCGTTCGGTGCGAATTTTTTCGAGAGCTTCTTCACCGCTGGCGGCTTCCATTACGGAATAGCCATGTGAGGTCAGCGTGGTGAGCATCACGCGGCGGATCTGAGGCTCGTCGTCGACAACTAAGATGGTGGCGCGTTCATGGATTCACCGTCCGGCGCGACAGGCAACGTGAAGGAAAAGACAGAACCTTGGCCGCGCTGGCTGGTGAGGCTCATCGATGCCGCCGTGAGCCGCGACAATTGCTTTGGCAATCGGCAGGCCCATGCCGGTGCCTTGCACCATAAATCGTTGGTCTTTGCCACGATAAAATTTCTCGAAAATAAGGCTTTGTTCGAGGTCGTCAATTCCAGCGCCGCGATCGGCCACGCTGGTAACTATGAAATCGCCGCTCACTTCGGCGGTAATTGTAATGGGCTGGTCCGGCGGGAGAATATTGATTTGCGTTTTCGATTAAATGTGAAAGCGCTTCTTTCACCAAACCGAGGTCAACTCGAACGCGCGGAAGATCGGGTGCGACGACCACTCGCACAACACGATTGCCGAGTATGGACTTGCATTGGCTCAAGCGCGGCGTTCGATTACTTCGTCGATTGGACGCGGGCTCCAGCTTGAGCTCCACTTCGCCTGCGTCAAGACGCGCCATCTCGCCAGCCTCGCCAACCAGCCGGTTCAGGCGGTCGCTTTCCTCATTGATGATTGTCAGCAAGTTCCTGCCGTTGCGCGTCCGTAAGACCGGTGTTGGAAAGCAAGTTGGTCACCGAAGCCTTAATGGAAGTGAGCGGGGTGCGCAGGTCATGCGTGACAGACTCGAGTCAACGCGGTGCGCAAACGTTCGCCTTCGCGTGCCGCTTCGGTTTGCCCGAGTTGCTCGATGGCGCGAGCGTGCTCCATCGGCAACGGCGATCAAGGTGCCGATGGCTTCCAGCGTTTGACGCGATAGCGTCGATCCGGAAATTCCCAGGCTGCCGATGGGCCGAACGCCCAGGCGCACGGGAACAAAACAAAGACTGTTCGGAATGTCGATGACCGGCTCTTCACGAGCCACGATCGCTTTCAGAGCTGTCGATATCCAGCCGCGGGATCACCGGTCCCGAGCGATACACTTTTTGTTTTTCTGAGAGAAACAACGCCGCGGCGCCCACCTCGAATGTATTTACAATCTGCGCAGGAATTCGGTTAAGCAATTGGATCACGTTGCCGGATTCAAGCAGACCCTGGCTGAATGCATACAACTTTTCGATTTCTTGCGCGTCGCGCGGAAGCGTCTTCAGCCTTCTGCCGCGCGCGGGTGGATAAGCTGCTGGCAATAACGGAAACCACAAGAAAAGCGAAAAGCGCAACCCAGTTCTGCGGATCAGCTACCGTAAATGTTCCCACCGGCGGAAGAAAATAATAATTGAACGCCAGCATTGCCGCGATGGACATGAACACCGATACCGCGATGCCCCACACGGTGGAAACGGCTAAAATAGCGAGAAGAAAAGTAAGAGCAACGGTGGTGGGATTCACAGGAAGTACGCGGCGATAAAAAAGCGAAATTCCCAGGACCACGACCCAAAGCCACTGCAAAGTGCAGAAAACGGTAGAGAAAGGGCTCGCGCACGTGTGCCATTCTATCGTAGCTTTAGCACTCGCTCGCAAAAGAGATTAAGCGGAATGCCAAAGACTCCTGAAGAATGGCTGGCGGCGGCGAGGCCGCCGGAAAAAACAAAAGGCATCCTGAAACTGTTTCTCGGCTACGCGCCCGGCGTGGGAAAAACCTACAGCATGCTGAGCGAGGCCATCCGCAGAAAAAGCCGCGGAGAAGACCTTGTCATCGGCGTGGTGGAAACGCACGGCCGAAAAGGCATCGCGGAGCTAGTGCCGCAACTGGAAGTCATTCCGCGGCGCAAGATCGATTACAAAGGCACACTTTTTGAAGAGATGGATGCCGACGCGATCATCGCGCGAAATCCCACAGGTAGTTCTGGTTGATGAACTCGCACATACGAATATTCCTGGCAGCAAGCATCGCAAGCGCTATGAAGATGTGCTCGAAATCATCGAGGCGAAAATCGACGTTCTCTCGACTCTCAATATCCAGCATATTGAAAGCATCGCCCCGACGGTGCACGCCATCACCGGCGTGCAGGTGCGCGAAACCGTTCCGGATTGGGTTCTGCAGATGGCGGACGAAACGGTGATGGTCGACCTGACTCCCGAGGCTCTGCAAAATCGGATGAAGCGCGGCGATGTTTACGGCAGCGAGAAAGTGGAGCAAGCCCTGAAGAATTTTTTCCGCCGCGGCAACCTGATCGCTCTTCGCGAACTGGCTCTGCGGCAAGTAGCCGAACAAGTGGACCGCAGCCTGGCATCCTACCTGGAGGAAAAAGACATCCACGAAAGTTGGGCTGTTCGCGAACGCATTGCCGTCTGCATCAGCGGGAATCCGAAGGCGCAATACCTGGTGGCGCGGGCCGCGCGCATGGCGCGTCGCATGGACGCGGAACTTTATGCAGTGCACGTGGACGACCGCCCGACGGATGAGCAGGAGCGAAAAAGCCCTGGTTGCAAATTTGCAGTTTGCGGAAAGCTTGGGCGCCAAGACCGGTGCGCTTGAAAGGCGAAAACATTGCCGACGCGACCGCGCAATTTGTGCGCGAGAAGCATGTTACGCAAGTGATTTTCGGCAGGTCGGCCGTAGAGGGTTGGCGCAAACTGCTTTACCTGAATGCGATCAACCGCTTTCTGCGCGATGCACCTGCCGTGGATGTTCACATCGTTACGCAGGAACCAGATTAGACTACGCCGGCTATTCGTCTTCGGCCGGGACCTCGAATTTGACGAGGTCCGACTGGAAACCCTTGGTCTTGACCGCGCCATAGGCTATTCCAATTACCATCCAGAAGCTGCCTGCGATTTTTGCCGCGGGACTGAGATGGAGCCAGATGAAGAAACAAATCAAAAATCCAAGAACGGGAGCAACCAGGTTCGTCCAGCGTTTTTCTGGAGCTCGCAAGTAGTAGCGGACAAACGCTGCACCGTTTACGCCCATGAATGCTATTAAAGCCCCGAAATTAAGCAATTCTGCGCCGCGTTCGTAGCTCAATAGAAAAGCTCCCGTTAATGCCAAGGCGCCGACAAATAGAACGTTGTTACGCGGAATGTGGTTCCGAGGGTCAATTGCGCCAAAAAACTTCTGGGGTATACCGTTGCTGCGCCCCATTCCATAAAGTAATCGCGCAGCTCCCAGCTGTGAACCCATTCCTGAGCCGATATTGGCAATCAAAACGGTAAAATTCAGCAGATGGAATAGAAAGAAGCCTCCCGCTCGAAAAGCCACCAGAGGAAATGCAGATTCCACCTTGTCAGGTGGAAACGGGTTCGATCCCCACACCAGCTGCGCCGCATAAACCTCCAGCGATGCCAATATCCCGGTGATCACGCAGACCAGAACGGTCGCCAGCATAATATTTCGCCGGGGATTTTCAACCTCTTCTGAAAGCGTGGAGATGGCGTCGAAGCCGATGTACGTAAGGACGGCAATTGAAGTGCCACGAAAGACGCCGCTAAAACTGAAGGTCTGCGGATTGTAGAAGGGCTGCCAGAAAAATCCAGTGCCGTATTCGTGCAGCCCCCAGACGAAACGAATTACGAACGCGAAAAATATGACCACTACGATCGACATCCCCGCTGCCAGCACATCGTTAATCCGCGCGGAAGTTTTCACCGCACGCAGGTTCAGAGCGGTGAAACCTAACGCGTACCCGACAGCAAATACCCAGTAAGGCACCCCTGGCAAGATATTTTGAGTGAGCTTGCTGCAAATCACCGTGCAGATGAGCGGGTTCAGAATGTAGTCCATCAACATGGCCCAGCCGGTGACGTAGCCGAGCGCGGGATGAATCTCCTGGCCAACGTAGGTGTAGGCCGAACCGGCGCTGGGATAGGCACGAGCCATTTTGCCGTAACTAAAGGCGGTGAAAAGCATCGCCACCATGGCGATGAGAATGGTGGTGACCACGTGTCCGCGCGCCGCATTACTGATCACACCGTAAATGCCCATCGGCGCGATCGGCTGGATGATAACGATGCCGATGATAACGAGGTCCCAGAGGAGGAGCGTGCGTTTGAGCTTTGCTGCGGCGGGAACGGCCGAAGTTATTTCCGTGCTCATTCCGTGGTGACCGATTTTACTAGGTTCCTAGGATGGTCTACATCGCAACCATTCAGCGTCGCGAAGTGGTAAGCGAAAAGCTGGAGCGGTACAACTTCCAGGATGGGCAAGAGCAGTTCGGTCGCGGAGGGGACATGAATAACCCGGTCCGCAAGAGTTGCCATGGCGCGGTCTCCTTCTGATGCAATCGCAATCGCTTTCCCGCCGCGGCTCTGAATGTACTCGAGCACCGCAAGCGTCTTTTCGTATCGCAACACGGAATCCGGATCCGCAGAATCCCGGGTGGCAAGAACAATCACGGGAAGCTTTTCGTCCACCAGAGCATTCGGCCCATGGCGGAGTTCCCCGGTGGGCAGGCCTTCGGCCTGCACGTAGGAGACTTCCTTTAGCTTCAGCGCTCCCTCGCGGGCAATCGCATAATGAACACCGCGGCCGAGAAACAAAAATGCCTTGGCATGTTGATAATCGCGAGCGCAACCGGCGGCCTGAGCGTCCCACCAAGGCAGAGCCTTTTCGATTTCCGCAGGAAGCGCGCTGAGGGAACCTAGATGAGCAAGCACAACCCCTGAAGTGATGCGACCTCGTTGGCGTGCTAGAAACAACGCCAGCAAATACAGGATGGTCAACTGGGAGGTGAAGCTTTTGGTCGCCGGGACCGCTTTCTCTAAACCTGCAAACGTGTGCAGCGTGGCGCTGGCTTCTCGAGCAATGGTGGAATCCGCCACATTCGAGATTGCTAGGGCCTTTGCGCCGCGACTGAGAGCCTGGCGCTGCGCTGCGATGGTGTCGGCGGTTTCACCCGATTGGGTTATGACGACCACGATAGGCTCGGTGTCGGCATGCGTGGACCGGTAGCAATACTCGCTGGAATACTCCACGTCCACCGCGATTCCGGCGAGATCTTCCATCATGATTTCGCCCGCCAGGCCTGCATGGCGGCTCGAGCCGCTCGCCGCGATAATGATTTTCTTACACGCAAAAATAGCGTTATCTAAAGACTGGAGTGCCTCAGGAAAAATGGAGTCCTCTTTTACGTTGCGGTAGATACATTCACCCATTGCGTGCGGCTGCTCATAGATTTCGCTGAGCATGGAATGGGGAAAGCTATGCGGCGTTGCAGGAGCCTTCGATTGTTCGTTGGGCATCAGCGCCCGCCGCCTGAACCTGGTAACGAAGACACAGCGTTTCCTTGCAACGGAATCGTGATGGTCTCTAGGTTCCATCCCGCTAAGGTCACTTCAAGCGGACCTGAAACGTCCGAGCCGGGAAGGTATTCTGCTCTCATTTCGCGGGATTCGCCTGGCATCAGCTCGATATAGTTATCATTCCAAAAGACAGGAAGAATCTCGGCTTCTTGACCTTTCTTCCGAACTCCCAAGCGCACTTGGAAAGCCAAGTGTTCGCTGGGATTCTTTAGTGTTAGGTGAACTTCGGGGCTGTCCGCGTTTGAAATGGCTGCTCCGCTGACTTCAAGTTTGGCTTTGGGCAAGTTTTGAAGAGCGGTCAAATCTTCGTAGGACGATACGGGCGTGTATTTGTAATCGGTCTGGCCCCATTCGTAAACGTTTTTCTTCGGCGAGAGCCAATAAAAATTGGTGCTTACGGTTTTTCCGTCATTCGACTGCAACGCAAGCTTGACGAAATATACCGGAGACGCGGGAGTAAAAGCCTCCGCAGGAAGCGTTAGGACTTTCGCCACCCCATCCTCATCCACATCGGTTTTAACCTGACGAGAGAATCTTTCGTGCAATGAAGTGTCATAGAGCTGCGCGGTGATCGTCAGGCTTGAGAATTTCTGGTAGAGGCTGTTGACCACAACAACGCTACGATCGTCGTAGGAGTACTGGACGTGCAGAGGCTCGCAGGCCTTCTTCGTTCCGAAATATCCGCCGGCGGGCTGCAGATAGTAGTCGTAAAGGTGCCAGATCAGTCGAAGGCCAGGCGTTGTTTAGCATCCACTGGATGATCCCGGTCGAGGTATACTTGTTTCGGGAATATGCCTCGAACATGGCGCGCTCGCCGTCGTAAGCCATGGCCTGCGATTTCAATTCGTAATCATCGAGTCCTCGCGGGGCGCCGTAGATGGCCTTCATCGCCTCCTCGAAGTGGCTCAAATCCTTGAATCCCTTCCGAGCCCGCGTGAAAATTCCATACGGGATCACCGGGATGAATGTCGTTCGGCAGGCATACATTTGCTGAGCCAGCCCAGTGGCGGAATCGCCGGGCCCGGTGAGGTTCGGTGTTGAATCCATAGGCTCCGCCAAATCTTCCGGCGTCGACGAGCCAATAGTCCGGCGGGACATAATCGTACGGGCCGGTCATCTTTACTCCCGATGGCTCCGTGACGGCCGTCGGCTCTTCGACGCCGGACGAAATGTAAGGATTCGGCCAGTCCGCTTGCTTGAGAACTTTGATGTAAGCCTTCTCCACTTTCGCCGGCGGAGGGTTGTCGCTCCCGTTCAGCCACACGAGCATGCTCGGATGGCTGCGCATCCGCATGATTTGCGATCGAAGAGATGCCGAAGCGATGGCCAGATCGGCTGGCTTCCAGTGCGGCCACTGCTCCCAATGATCGCAGCAGCTCCAGCCTGCCATGATCAAGACGCCCTGCTCGTCTGCGAGAGCGTAAAAATCATCGCTCTCCATCTTTCCTTCCAGCCGGATCGCGTTCAAGTTCATCTCTCGGACGTAGCGGAATTCCGTTTCCAGGCGTGCAGGGGACCCGCGCAGGAGCATGTCCGGCGCCCATCCGCCGCCCCGAATCAGGATTGTCTTGCCGTTCACGCGAAATAGCCGATGGCCCTGCTCATTCAGTTGCGAGGTCATTTCGCGAATTCCGAAGCGAATCGCCTCGGAGTCAGAGACCTCGTCTCCGACAGAAAACGCAGACCGAGAGTGTGTGCAGGCTCGGCTCGCCCATCTGCCGCGGCCACCACAGCTTCGGATTTCGATTCGCAGCTGGGGAAATTCGTCCGGGGTGAAGCGGATCGTGCGAGTCTCTCCCGGCATGAGCGCGACGGTCTGGCGAAGAACCAGCATCTTCGATCGTTGCCAGTCAGAGTGCCGCGACCTTGCTCGCGCCGGCGTTGCTGACCTCGGCCTCGACGGTCAGGTCGGCACGCTCGAGAAAGCCGCCCGGGAAATGAGTGACAACCTGCGGATGACGGATTGCAACCGGCCGCTCGCTCGCACATAAACGCTCGCGCCACAAGCCCATGTCCTTGTCGGGAGGCGCGGGATTCCAGTCCACCCAGTTGATGCCCAGATCCTTTTCAGTTTGCGCGATGGTTTCGACCGCCAGCACGTTCGGTCCGTCACGGTACAACCGAGCGGTGTATGTCGAATTCGTAGGTACGGTAGGCGCCCGGCGATGTCCTTTCCGCCGGCTATCTTTTGCCCGTTCAGCCAGATGTTCGCGTGGTTGTTGATCCCGTCGAAATTCAGCCAGATGTGCCGGCCTTGGTAATCTCGCCGGGAGCGTAAATTCGGTGCGATACCACCAAGAGCAGCGGAAGGGACTTTCTTTAGGCATCGAGAGCAACGAGAAATTTTTGCCGATCGGATAGGTTGTCCCGGGAATATCACGCAAATTCTTGCCATAGTAAGGATCGGGATAAGTCTTGTCGGCAACCAGCGCCGCCACCACGGTTGTGGGCACCGTCGCGGAATGCCAGCCGTTCGTTTTATATCCTGCGGTCGAGATTTGCTCGCCGCGAGCAAGAAATAGACAAGAAGACTGCAAAGCCCAGCCCTCATGCAAAAATATTCTGTCGGCTGGCACGGGCGTATCTGCGGAACGATCGCCTGCTCTGGTCGCAGACGGGACGCTAAAGAAGACCGAGCAGATAAAAAGAAAAACAAGGCGAACGCCTGGAAATCCTTTAGAAAACATGAACCTCTCCGAAACTTCGTACGCAAGTAAGCACGGCAAATCCGCAAAGACGGAGGCAGCGCAGGTACTGATTTATTAAATTTTATTAAACTGACGTATTATTCCCAGCTTTCCCAGAGTGTCAAGAGAAACCTTGCCATCTTTCGCTTCAATCCGCTCCCGACCGGGGAACGGAACGCGACGACTCGCGCACCACAAGTTCCGGCGCTAGTTTTCGGTGGACTACCTCGAATTCCCTCTCTTCAATTGCCGAGCTGATAGCCTCTAGGACAATCCCGACAGCGGCAGATCCCAAAGCTTCCATCGGTTGGCGCACGGTGGTCAGCGAGGGAACCGAAAGCCCGGCCAGAATCACATCATCGAAACCGATCACGGAGCAATCTTCGGGCACCTTCAAGCCAGCCCGAGCCAATCCGCGAATCGCGCCAAAGGCAGTCATGTCGTCGAACGCCATCACCGCGGTAAAACGCTTCTTGTGCTTCAAGAATTCCTCCGTGATTTTGAATCCGCCCTCGAAGCCGGAATTTGGATCGAGCGAATCCGGCAGATCCACCACCAAAGTGGGATCGATTTCAAGGCCGACCGAGCGCGCAAACGAACGAACGCCCCGCCAACGGGGAGCGCTATCCCCCAGCATTTTGGGGCCGCGAATGAACGCAATTTTTCGGTGGCCAAGGGAGTACAGATGCTCGATCGCCAGGTGCGCGCCCGCCTCATTGTCCACCATGACGGAGCTGATGGAACCGCTGCTGAGCTCTCGTGCAATCATCACGGCGGGAATATTGCGTTTTTCGAGATCCGCCAGAAGATCGATATCCACGAAAAGCCAGTTAGCCACGAAGACCAGAGCCTCGACTTGTCGCGCCAGGAGCACTTCGAGATAGCGCTCGAAACGCCCTCGCTGATTATGCACATCCGTCAGAATTGGGAGATACGACGCTTGGTATAGCGAATTCTCAATCCCGCGCAGGATCAGTGTGCAGAAGGGATCGGTAATGTCGAACACCATGACGCCGACAGTGCGATTTCGTTTGGCGCTAAGAAATCGCGATACATCTTTCGGACGATAGCCCAACTTTTTCGCGGCTCGCTCGATGCGATCCTTCGTGGAGGGCGGGATATACCTGGCCAGAGGTGCGTTATTTAGAACGATAGAAACCGTAGCCGGGGAAACGCCGCTTTCCTGCGCGACGTCACGCAGAGTAACTCCCGATTTCGCGGCCTTGCCGTGTTTCAAGAGTGCCCTCCCCTCCAAGTGAAGATCCTACCGTTGCGAATGTTTGCACATCTTTACCACAGCCGGCCTACCGAGGCCAGCGGAACGAATCCAAGCCAGTGGTTATGCGAATGTAGATTCGACGACTCGATTTGGAGGATCTATAAATCAGGAAGCACTAAACGCGAGGGATTTGCGAAACGTCCCATCCGCCACCAATGGCCTTGATCAGAAGAACGCTGGCTGTCATACGGCGTGTGAGAATGGTTAAGGCGGTGACCTCGTCAGTAAGGGCCGCACTTTGCGCCGTGGTCACTTCCAAGTAATTTGCGACGCCACCCTTGTAACGTGTGATGGACAGTTCGACGGAATGCTTGGCGGCGCCCACGGCGACATCCTCGGTTTGTGCTTCACTCTCCAAAATGCGTAACGACGCGAGGTTGTCTTCCACTTCCTGAAATGCTGTGAGCACAGCCTGACGATAATTATCAATAGATTGCTCGTACGCGGACTTTGCTTGATCCGACATTCCGCGCCGCCGCCCAGCATCGAACAGCGTTTCGAGCGCCGATCCGCCCACCGCCCACAAGCCACTGGGACCTTGGAACAGCGTGCCGGCCGCAATGCTTTCAAAGCCGCCTTGCCCGGTTAACGTGATGGTCGGGTAATACGCAGCGCGGGTGACGCCGATTTGGGCGTTCGCCGCCTGCATGCGTCTTTCCGCCGCGGAAACGTCAGGTCTGCGCTCGAGCAGGTCGGACGGCAACCCAGCCGGTATCGCCGGCGGCGGAGTCTCGAGCGGTAAAGGCGCGATGGAAAAAGTTGACGGAGGTTGGCCGGTGAGGACCGCGATGGCATGTTCGAATGCGGCGCGCTGAACTTCAACGTCGATCGATTGCGCGCGCGCGGTTTCCAGTTGCGTCTGCGCTTGGGCAACGTCAACAGCCGAAGCCAGCCCGCCGTTAAATCGAGTGCGCGTAAGTTCCAGTGCTTTCTGGAAAGAATTAACGGTTGAGTCCAGAAGTTGTTTTTGCGCGTCCAGACCACGCAGCTGGAAATAATCGGTGGCAAGTTCGGCGTGCAGACTCAGGCCCACGCTGGCCAGATCGGCAGCGCTGGCTTGCGCGTTGGAGCGGCTTTGTTCCACAGTGCGACGTACGCGCCCCCAGACATCCAGTTCATAGGTAGCGTCGAGTCCAGGAACCTGGAAATCGTTAAAAGTCTGTTTTTTTCCGGCAACTGCAAGCGGGCGGTTTTGCGAAAAACGTTCGCGCGCAATAGCCGGGTCGGCGGTCACCGTAGGATAAAAGTTCGATCGCGAGATTCGCACCGCGGCGCGTGCTTGCAAGAATTGTTCCTCAGCCGCTTTAAGGCTTTGATTGGAGACCTCAACTTTCTCTTCCAAGGAATTCAGCTGCGGATCCTGGTAAATCTCCCACCACTTCCCTTTTATGGCCTCGGCACTAGGCTGAGCTACTTTCCAATCTTTGTTCTCTTTGTAATCGGTCGGGACCTCGGCCTTGGGACGGACATAATTTGGGCCCACGGTACATCCGCCGAGGAAAAATGCAGCCAATAGAAACACCACGGGGAAGCGATAGGGCGAAACGCCACCCGTTGGCTCGATTGCATGCGCTGGATTTCTATTTGCTTGCATAGCTAATTCGCCAGATTGAATTCGAGCCATCGTCGGTAACCATTAACGAACCATCCTTCGCCACGGCCACGCCCACCGGTCGGCCCCAAACTTTTCCGTCGGAAGTCACGAAACCGGTGGCGAAATCCTCATACTCTCCAGTCGCTTGGCCATTTTTCACCGGAACGAAGATCACTTCATAGCCCGTACGCACAGAACGATTCCAAGAGCCATGTTCTGCGGCAAAAATACTTCCGCGATATTTTTCAGGAAATTGCTGCCCTTCATAGAAGGTTAATTCCAGCGAGGCGTTGTGCGGTTCGAGTAGGACGTCGGGAACAATCACTTTGTCCTTGAGTTCCACATGCTTGCCTTTCAATCGAGGATCTTCATGGCCACCGATGTAATACCAGGGCCAACCGTAAAAGCCGCCTTCTTGAACGTGGGTGATGTAATCCGGGGGAAGATTATCGCCGATATCATCGCGCTCATTTACCGATGTCCATAACACGCCGGTCGCGGGATCAAATACGATGCCTACCGGGTTGCGAATTCCCGACGCGTACACGCGTAAATCCGAGCCGTCAGCGTTCGCCTCCAGAATGTCCGCCCGGTGGTATTCAGATTTGTCTCGATCGGTATCGGCAACATTGGTGCGCGAGCCAACCGCTACATACACTTTCTTTCCGTCTGCTGAAAACGCCAGGTCCCGAGTCCAATGACCCCCTCCACCGACACGTTCAGCTCCGCTGGGTATATTCGTGATCACAGTTTGCGGCCCGCTGCGCGCTTTCAGATCGCCATTTTGGTATGGAAAACGCACAACTGAATTCGTGTTACCAACATAAACATAGTTCGGATCGGGCCCCGGAGGATAAAAAGCGATGCCAAAGGGCCGTGTAAGCCCGGTTGCAAATGTCTCGGTCGTTTGGGGTTTCCCGTCGGAGGTGATGCCTCGGAACACAAGAATACGGCCTGGTCCGCTTTCTGCTACGAACAAGTCGCCATTGGGCGCGCTGCGAATCAATCTAGGATTTTTCAAATTTTGCGCATAAAGCTCGACTTTAAATCCGTCCGGAGCTTGCGGCCAGGCTGTCGATGGCCTCGATGCAACCCGCGGGCCATTGTCGACAGCGGGCGTTGCGTAGGGCTGAGGCAGGTCGGAGGCGGAAATGTGGTGAACACTTCCTGGCTTTTCCATGCGGTAGTCGGTGAAAGGTCCATTTCGACCGGAAGTTTGCGTCCATGCCCGACGCTCTCGCTCCGCGGATACCGTTCGATAAGCGACCGCAGACAGCAACGCGATAAATAGTATCCCCAAGATTCCCAGGAAAGAACGTCTCATGCACCCCCACCCCTTGAGAGGATCTTAAGTAAAGTGAAATCGCTCTCGGGCCCCAGTTACCGGCTAGGAAACTTCCTCAATTCTTCGGGCCGCGCGGTGGCTCACCCGATTTTGGCTGCGGATTCGGCGGCGGCCCACTCGGCTGTTGTGGAGTCTGTTCAGCAATTTGAATTTGTTCCCCTTCCACTAACGAATCCGGCGGATTTACGATCACGTTTTCCGGTCCAGTAAGGCCGGAGACAACTTCCACTTCGCTTCCAAAATCGCGACCCAGCACAATGGGGACGAGCGAAGCTTGGCCGTTCGCGGCGGTCGCAACTTGCAAGCCCTGCGAACGGAAGATCAGTGTGTTTACGGGCAGGATAAACGTCGGAATTCCCTCCGGAAGTTTCAGGTGAACTCCGGTATAGGCGCCAGGAAGAAGCTCACCGGTTGGGTTATTTACGTCCACTTCCACTAGCAGCGTGCGTGACGCCTGGTCAATGGCTTTAGCCGTCCGCACCAGTTGGCCTTTAAACCGGCGGCCAGGAAATTCCGCAAGAGTGAGATCGGCCGTGAGGCCGGGTGTAGCAGCCTGTGAATATTGCTGCGGAACATTGATGTACACACGTAACACGCGCGTCGATCGAATGTGAAACATCTCTTTGGCGGCTCCGCCGCTGCCCGCGTCGATAAGTTGCCCGATGTCCGTGTTGCGCGCCGTGATGATGCCGTCAAAGGGCGCGTAGATTCTGTTAAATGCTTCGGTTTCCACCAGCCGCTTCACATTCGATTCCGCGGACGACACCATCGCTTTCTTTGCTTCGAAATCACCGTGCGCGTTGTCCACGTCCTGTTTCGCCACGGCATCGGTATTCTTCAGGCCGTCGTAGCGATCCGCCGTAATCTTGGAAAGATTCATGTTGGCTTGGGCTGTATTCAGATCGGCCCGCGCTACCAGCAGCTGCTGGGCAACTTCCGGTGTCTCAATCTCCGCCAGCAACTGGCCGGCGGTAACATGCGCGCCGATATCCACGTACCATTTTTTCAAGTAGCCATTCGTTCGCGCGTAGATAGGCGCGTCTTCAAAAGCCTGAATATTTCCCGGAAGAACGATCTCTTGCTCCGGATCGCCGCGCTTGGGATGGATCACGACAACAGTTGGAATCGCCAAATTCGTTGTTTCAGTTCGCAAAGCAGCTTTAGCCTTCCAGCGTGGAACCACGCCCATCACGACAATGCCGGCCACAATGATGACCACGAGTACGGCTATGAGTAAGCCGTGACCCGAGCGCGCTTGTCTCTCGTGCGCTTCCCTTTCAACGGGTGACGATCGAGGGCTCTGTTTTTCTGACTGGTCGTTCATTGAACTTCATCCTTTTGCTCTTCGCTTATTGGACTATTTGCCCTGCAGCACGGATTCATGAGCTAAGCATTTCGCTCTCGCCGTCCATGCACAATGCTAAAAACAACCGGCACGAAGAAAAGAGTGGCCACGGTGGCGAACAAGAGTCCGCCGATGACCGCGCGTCCCAAAGGTGCGTTTTGTTCGCCGCCTTCACCCAGTCCCAAAGACATCGGCAGCATTCCAATAATCATCGCTAAGGCCGTCATAATCACAGGTCGAAAGCGCGTGAACCCGGATTCAAGAGCCGCTTCGGCAGCGGTCTTACCTTCGTCAAGTCTTTCTCGAGAAAAGCTAACCACCAAAATGCTGTTCGCTGTAGCCACACCCATGCACATGATGGCTCCGGTGAGAGCCGGTACGCTAACTGTCGTTCTGGTGATAAATAGAAACCAAACGATGCCAGCTAAAGCGGCTGGCAGCGCCATCAGGATGATGAAGGGATCGAGCCACGACTGAAAATTGACGACGATTAACAGGTAAACCAGAAGAATTGAAAACGCGAGACCCCATAAGAGACCTGAGAACGAAGATTGCATAGTGGCAATCTGTCCGCGAACGATGAGTTGGGAACCTCTGGGCAACTCCTTTTTGCTGCGCGCGATGATCGGCGCAATGTCACGGGCCACACCGCCGAGGTCACGGCCCTGCACAGCGCCGTAAATATCGATCACAGGTTGGACATTATAATGAGAAACAACGCCCATCTCGGCTCCCCGGCTCATGGAGGCTAGGCTGGCAAAAATTGCCGGCGGTGCATTGGGGTTTGTCCCGGTAACCGGAATGTTCTGGAGGTCTTGAAGCGTATCGATCCGGTACTGCGGCATCTGCGTTGCAATGTTGTAGCTCACACCTGTTTTTGGGTCCAGCCAAAAACTGGGAGCGGTTTGAAAACTCCCGCTGAGCGAAATTAAGAGATTCGTGGCAACTTCGCGCTGTGTATATCCGATTTCCTGTGCCTTGGTGCGGTCCACATCAAAATGCAGCTTGGGCTGGTCAAACGGCTGCTGGATTCGCAGATCAGTCGCTCCCGGGACGAATTTCAATTGGTTCATGAGTTTGTCCGCGAACTCGCGATCGCCGACCAGATTCCTCCCCACCACCTGAATATCGATCGGGGCTGGAAGACCGAAATTCAAAATCTGACTGACCATGTCCGCGGGAAGAAAATAAAAAGTGACACCTGGAAAATCGTGGCCTAGGCGGTCACGAAGTTCGTGGACGTATTCCTCCGTGGGGCGATGTTTCTTCGATAGTTCCACGAGGATATCCGCGTCGCCCGGCCCAATCGGCGCGGAGTTGCTGTAGGAAAGGTTAAAGCCACTGTAAGGCACCCCAATGTTATCGATGATCGTAGTCAATTCAGACTTAGGAATCAGCTGGCGCATGTCATCGTCCACGCGTTCGCACAGCGCGGCCGTCTCCTCAATGCGCGTGCCCGTCGGCGCACGAAGATGGAGCTTAAATTCACCACTGTCCACGGCGGGGAAAAAGTCCTGTCCCACCATGGGCAAAAGCAGGAAAGATAGAACGCAAGCTGCAAAGAAGCAGATAACGAATAAACGGCTGTGCTGGACGCAGGTCTCGAGCAGACGGTGGTACCCGTCGCGGATGTTCTCAAATCCCTGCTCAAATCTTTTCTGGATTTGAACAAAAGGGTTGCGCGATTTCGTGGCCCCTTCATGCCCTTCTTCGATTTGGGCCACAAGCAGGTATTTGGCCATGGTAGGCACCAGCGTTCGGGATAACAAGTAGGACGCGAGCATGGCGAAGCAGACGGCCTCCGCGAGCGGAATGAACAGATAGCGCGCTACTCCGGAAAGGAAGAACATCGGCACAAACACGATACAGATAGAAAGTGTGGAAACAAACGCAGGCACTGCGATCTGTTGAGCTCCATCCAGAATCGCTTGGACGATCTCTTTTCCTTGATCGATGTTACGGTTGATGTTCTCAATCTCAACCGTCGCGTCGTCCACCAGAATTCCGACAGCCAAGGCCAAGCCACCTAGAGTCATAATGTTGATCGTTTCGCCCAACGCGCTGAGAACGATGATCGAAGTGAGAATCGAAAGCGGAATCGATACAGCGATGATTACGGTGCTGCGCCAGCTTCCCAGGAATACCAGGATCATAAAGCCGGTCAAACAGGCGGCGATGACGGCTTCGCGAACAACTCCCTTGATCGACGCCAACACAAAAATGGATTGATCCGAAAGTGGCTTGACCTCCAGTTGAGGCGGCAGGCCAGCCAAAATTTGTGGCAGCAGAGCTTTAATCCCCGAAATGATGTCCAGCGTAGAGGCGTCCCCATTCTTTTGAATCGACATCAGCGATGCGCGCTTTCCATCCACATTCACAATGTTCGTTTGCGGCGGAAAACCATCACGCACGTGAGCTACGTCGTGGATGTATAGGGTGGTACTCCCCAGCGTCTTTATGGGCAGATCGTTCAGTTCCTGCACTGTCGCTGGAGCCCCGTTCATGTCCACTTGATACTCGAACGGCCCGATTTTCGTAGTGCCAGCGGGGAGAATCAGGTTCTGCGCCGTTATTGCATTAACGACATCAAGGGGAGAGAGCCCTTTTGACTGTAACTCGGCGGTATTCAGGTCCACCTGAACCTGCCGCTGCTTGCCTCCATAGGGATACGGGATGGCCACGCCTGAAATCGTCACCAGCCCGGTCCGCAGAAAGTTCAGCCCGATGTCGCCGAGTTGCTGTTCAGACAAGCCTTTGCCCGAAAGAGCCAGTTGGAGGATAGGCACCGTGGAGGCGTTGTAGGTAATGATGAAGGGCGGAGTAGTCCCGGAGGTAGTGTGCGGACTATAGGCTGCGAAATCGCAGTCACCTGTGCGATGGCGTTGGCCACTTGCACGCCCTGATGGAAAAATATCTTCACCACGGCAATGCCACTCAGGGATTGCGATTCAATGTGCTCGATATCGTTGACAGTGGTGGTGAGCGATCTCTCGTAGTTAAAGATAATTCTGTTGGACATATCCTCAGGGGATAGTCCGGTGTAATTCCAAATAACGCTGACGACCGGGATATCGATGTTCGGAAAAATGTCCGTAGGAGTGCGCAGGATAGCCACCGGGCCCAATATGAGCAGTAAAATCGACATTACAACGAAGGTGTAAGGCCTGCGTAATGCTAATCGAACTATCCACATTCAGGGAGCCCTCGAACTGTCCAGAAAGGCGAGAATTTCTCACCGAGCGCGTTTAGCAAGAATCGAAGCGCACTATGATTGTACGCGATTTGCAAAAACAAACTAAAAACATGCAAGAGGGGACCGCCCTTCGTCGCACCACGCCAACACGCCGGCCTTCGGTTAAATCTCACGGATAAAGAAGACCCCCGGAGCGCCAATTATCTTCCGCCACAGCCTGCTACTTTTGGCAACTTTTTCGCTGGCCAGGGTTTAGGAGATTGAGCTTAGAAGACTCGGCCTCGCGTCACGATACCCATCGGTCAAGGAATTAGACGCGGGAAGGGGATGAAAAGGTCCATGCCTGTAATTGTGATCGTCCTGATGTTCCTGGTTGCTTTTTTACTCGCTGTGGTTGCGATGATTCTTGTGCCTATTTTGGGTATTGGCTACGAGCTGTGGAACAAAAGCCAAAACGGCTTTGAGGGGAATCGTGTGGCGGCTTTCCGGTGTGCCGATTTGGAAAGGAACCCTGGCAGATCGAATGATTTGCATCGTCGCTAAGGAATGAGCAGCCGAAAAAACGGCAAATTTCGCTGTTGTCAATGCCGAGTAAAAATACGAAGAAATCGAACCGAAGTACCATTGGGGGGAAAAACAATTCCCAAAATTCCCAGATTGGAATTCATCGAGGCTTAGACAATCGGGCGCTTTCGGCCACCCCAGTTGTCCTCCCTAGCTTACCTATAAGGAGAACCCCGCGGGAATTTCACTGAAATCGACACTAGCGGCAATGGCAAAAAGAATGCATAATCTCTGTCGACACAGGTGCCCAGCAATTCCAAGCTGTAGTCAATTCAGGAGAGATGGAGCAGTTTCAGATATTCCGGGAAAAACTCGCAAGCCAGATAGCCCTCCGCCGCCTAGGAGCGCTCGCCGTCCTAACCCTTGGGATCTTTTTGGTCTGGGGTGCGCTTTCCACAAGCAGCCAAGTTCAGATCGCGCCTTCCTACTCTTCATCATTTCGATCCTCGGTGAGCCAGGACCTGACGGCCATTTCCATTGATGAGAATGACGCTCGGCGAAGGGTCTTCGCCTATTCCGTAATACCTGGCGGAGTCGAGAGCGCTGCGGATTTAAGAAATTCAGTTACGCGTGACCCTGTCGTAGCGAAACATTACGAAGATTTTCAGGTGGACAGAACTCGGGTGGTGCACTTGAATCAGGCCCGTTTTCTCTATGTGTCCTACCGCTTGGGCAACAGAGTCTTCTGGTCGAAGCAACCCCTCTTGCTAGCTAAAGGGGAAACGGTTATTACCGACGGCGAACACATCGCCCGAACCCGTTGCGGAAACCGCTTATCGGAAGCTCCGGCCGGTCCGGTTCTCGCGGCGGGGCCTGAATTTGAGGCGGGGCCGCCTGAAGAAGCTGAAGTGTTCGCCGGGGCACCTGAGCTGGTCGGTGCACCCGCGTTGCCGGTTGGCCCGCTACCGATCAGTACGCCACCGACAACTTCTGCGACTCCACCCGGTTCTCCCTTGCCTCCCGGCGGTGGCATTATAGTGCCCCCGATTGTTCCAGTCCCAGGCGGCGGAACCACTCCTCCACCGATTACTACTCCTGAACCTCAAACGTTGTTGATGCTTTCCGCCGGATTAGCTGGCGTTTGGCTGAGAAGGAAACTACGGAAGTCTTGAGTTCCGCTCGTAAAGCAAGGGATTAGAACCTGGTTCGTTGAAGATTTCTCGTAGGTACTTGATGACCTGCCGATTTAGGGACGCGAAACCAACGCGGAAATTAGAGCATTTGCCCGTGGAGTTCCAAGGCCGGTAACGAAATCGTAGCCAGCCAGTGCCTCGCATATCACTCCACAAGAACCGTTGCTACCTTGATTCACGGGGTAAAACTCACCCTTTAGATTCGTCTTAGCCAGAGAATAAAGCGCGGTCTCCGTACTGGCTAGATTTGGTTTACGCACTGCGACTCGCATGGAGTTGGCAATTGCAATCGCCGCGGCCCACTGAGGCGTGGCGGCGCTGGTCCCTCCAACCTGGAACCATCCGCTGGCCCCATTGATTGCTACGGAATCATACACAGCGTACCCCGTGCCGGGATTCGCATTGTAGGAAACATCCGGGACGCCCCGGACGCCGCGAGAATCATCGGGTATTCCGAACTGGGCTTGATAGAGGGGCTGATGTTCGTACGCGCTCAAGCCGCCGCCGCTACCGCTCCACGCCGTTTCGCTCAAATAGTTTCCATGCGAATCGAGCGTGAGCGAAGTGCCACCCACACCCAGCACATCCGGGGACGCGGCGGGATAGGTCACTCCCGTACCGCCGTCGCCTGAGGCTGCCAGAAACGTCACGCCATTTGTTACAAAATGATTGTCCAAGTTGCGCTCGCCGGAAAATTCGCCGGAATCCCAGCTCATAGAAACTACCGTCGCTCCGCTGCGAACAGCGAGGTCCACTCCTTTCAGTAGGTCGCTCAGGTTATTGGAGGCAGCCTCGACCAACAGGATGGTGGCCCGAGGAGCGATCGCATGGGCCCATTCCACATCCAACGATATTTCGACGGACCAATTTGCATTCGCAGCTGGTTTGTGTCCGTTCGCATAAATCTTGCGGAAAAAACCGTTGCTTGTGCCAGCAGCCGGTAGCTTGTAATGCTGGCTGAAAACTGCAAGGTCGGATTCGGCATTGGGGTCGTCATACGCATCGACTAGCGCGATGATCTGGCCGGCACCTTGATTGCTGAGCAGGTCGAAGCCATACGCATGCCGTATCTGCGTCGGCTGAACCGCTGAAATCGGTGGTGTTGTGAGTCCTGCGCCAGCGGCTTGATGAATACAGTAATGGGGACGCATGAAGCTGAGGGGTGCTTGCCCGTCTTCGCTTCGTTGTAAGGGCAAGTAAGGTGCTTGTTGGGCGCACAGTGGATGACAAAGAATAGAACCTAGCGCGAGCATAATTAGAGTGCGGACTAAGTTCTGAAGGCCCTTTAGCTGCATTTCAAATTCCCCCGTTGCAATCCCCTGAGGTCTCGGCACATCTGCCGGGCTGCTGATTTGCGACTGATGTGAGGGTACTGCGCGGACAGGCTAGAGCCTATGGGCCGCCAGCTTCATTCGATTAGTACGAAAGTCATTTAAGGAGGGTGTCCTGAAGGGCACAAAGCGAGCCGTCCTTGCCGGGAAACTCACTCCATCGGTAAACCAACGTAGTTTTCGGCAAGCGTTTGCGAGGCGGCGCGAGAACTGGTGAGGTAATCGAGCTCGGCAAGCTGACGCCGATGGTCGAAAGCATTCTCGCTTTCCCACCGGTGCAACATCGAGGTCATCCACCAGGAAAACCGCTGCACTTTCCAAACACGCCGCAAACAAGTTATGGAATAAGCTTCCAGCGGATCCTGACGGCCAGCAGAGTAATATTCCGCGAAAGCTCGAGCAAGCACGCGGACGTCAGCGACAGCAAGGTTGAGCCCTTTGGCTCCGGTCGGGGGAACGATATGGGCGGCATCCCCCGCGATAAACAGCTTGCCGTATTGCATCGGCTCAATCACCGCGCTACGCATTCCGGTGACGCCCTTTTGAATGATGCGGCCTTCGGTCAGCGTCCAACCTTCTGTGGAAGTAAGCCTGGTATGCAGTTCCTGCCAGATTCGCTCGTCGGGCCATTCATTCAGATCCTCATCCGGCTTGCACTGAAGATACAGCCGGCTGATTTGGGGCGAACGCATGCTGAGCAATGCGAAGCCGCGATCATGGTAGGAGTAGATGAGTTCTTCAGAAGAAGGCGGCGCTTCGGCGAGGATGCCAAGCCAAGCGAACGGATAGATTCGCTCAAATGAGGTGATAATTCCTTCCGGGATCGATGACCGACAGATCCCATGAGAACCGTCGCATCCGGCGATGAAATCACAAATAAGCTGCTGCGCTTCACCGTCCTTGCGAAACAGGATCGTGGGTTTCCCCGAAGATTTGGCCTCGCCGAAATCGCGAATGCTAACGTCTTCCACCTCGAATAAGATCTGGCCGCCGGATGCAAGTCTTGCCTTGACCAGATCTTTGATCACCTCATGCTGCGCGTAGATCATGATGCCCCGGCCGCCGGTGAGCTCTCGGAAATCGATGTGATGCGTGCGTCCAGAAAATCGCAAGTTCACTCCGTAGTGAACCATTCCTTCCCGCATCATGCGTGCGCCGGCACCAATTTCATTCAGCAGGTCAACAGTGCCCTGTTCTAGCACACCGGCGCGCACACGTTCCTCGCAATATTGACGGCTGCGCGTCTCTAGCACGACCGACTCGATCCCTTGCAGATGCAATAAGTGCGAGAGCACCAGCCCGGCTGGCCCTGCTCCGATGATTCCGACTTTTGTACGCATAGATCGCTGAGCGATTCCTTCGAAAACTTGGACGCTCCGAGTTGCGAATGTTACCATGCGGCCTCATCTTGGTCTTCCGGGAGCTGCGCCATGCTCGTCAGTCACAAAAAACTGCTTGTGGAATGGGGACACTGCGATCCGGCGGGCATCGTATTTTTTCCGCAATATCTCGCCTGGTTTGACGACTGTACAACCGCGCTCTTCCGGGATGCCGGGATGCCCATTCAGTCTTTATTCAAAGAGCACGGCGTGATCGGCGTTCCGGTAGTGGATGTGCACGCGAGATTTATTCTGCCTTCCATCTTCGGTGAGGAACTCAACGCGGAATCGACTGTAACTAAGTTTGGTAAAAGCAGTTTTGTTGTTCGTCACCAGATCACGAAAGCAGGCGCACTAGCAGTTGAGGGATTTGCAACAAGAGTCTGGACCGGCTTGGATCCGCGCGAGCCATTAAAAATGAAATCGCGTCCTCTTCCCCAGGAAGTGGTCGAACGCCTTTCCGGTGGCCATCCCGTTTCCGGCAACGACCGCGGGAAGGTATAAGACTTTTCTAGGTCAACTGCATTGGTTTCGGCTTAGCCGGGTCGCTGTAATCATAGAACCCGCGTCCTGATTTGCGGCCATTCCAGCCGGACAGCACCATGCGCTTTAGTAGCGGAGGCGAAGCGAAGCGCCTTTCCTTGAATTCGTCGAACATAATATTGGCGATGTAATAGGTCGTGTCGTTGCCCACAAAATCAAGCAGAGTTAACGGACCCATGGGATGTCCGCAACCAAGCTTCATGGAATTGTCAATATCTTCAACAGACCCAACTCCTTCCTCCAGCGCGCGTACCGCGTCGAGCAAATAAGGCACCAGCAAACGATTCACGATGAACCCTGTGCGATCCGTTGTGCGAACGGGCGTTTTGCCCAGGCGTATAGCGAACGCAACTACTTCTTCATTCACTTTCCGATCCGTCGCGATCGTGCGAATTACTTCAACCAGTTTCATAACCGGTACGGGATTAAAAAAGTGCAATCCCAGAAAACGGTCGGGGCGTTGCGTGAAGGTGGCCATCTCTGTGATCGATAGCGACGAAGTATTGCTGGCGAAAATCGTAGCCTTCGGGCAAATTTTATCCACAGCGGTCCACAACTCGCGTTTCGCGGGAAGCTGCTCGATGATCGCTTCGATCACGATATCGCAATCTTTCAAGTCCTCCAGATTCGTCGTCCCGCGCAGGCGCGCCCGAACCTCCTCGCGCTGGGTTTCGGTCAGCGTGCTCTTGTCCACCAGCCGTTGAAGATTCTTATCGATAGATTGCAGGCCTTTCTCCACAAGTTGCGGCGAAACCTCTCGGACGGTGACCGAGCATCCCGCATTCGCTGCGACCTGGGCAATACCCGAGCCCATAAGGCCGCATCCAATTACTCCGACTTTCTCAATCGCCATCTATTCCTCCCAGATGATTTTGTATGTACTGTCGTTCGCTGGTATGCGCATTATTTTAATGAAGCGACCGCTCGAACCGGGAATTCAACCGTTGGGAGATTCAGGAAATTCGCAATTCCCAATCGTTAAGACTCCGCGTCCATCTCTGCAAAAACTTCCTGGGCGATTTGGAATGCGGAATTTGCCGCCGGCACACCGCAATAAATCGCGGCTTGCAGCAAAACTTCCTGGATTTCCTCGCGCGTGACATTGTTGTTCGTCGCCGCCCGAACGTGCATGCGAAATTCATCGCTGCGATTCAGGGCCACCATCATGGCCAGCGTCAAAAGGCTGCGTGTGTGGCGCGGCAGCCCGGGACGCGACCAAATTTCTCCCCAAGCGTAGCGCGTGATCAAATCTTGAAAAGGTTCGTTGAACGGAGTCGTGGCCGCTTGGGCCTTTTCCACGTAATCTTCGCCGAGAACGGCCCGGCGCACTCGCATGCCAGAGGAATGTCGTTCGCGCTCGTCCATTATTTGGCCTCCGGCTGGTTTAAAAATTTCAGCAGCGCTTCGCTGAATTGCGGAGCAGCTTCGATGTTCGATATATGCGCAGCTTGCAACTCCAGATAGCTTGCGCCGGGAATCCCCCCCGCAACAAGATGCGCATGCGCGGACGGAATTACCGGATCCTGGGCCCCGGCAATCACCAGCGTACGCGCAGTCGCTCGCGAGAGATCCTGGCTGAAATCCGCGTCCCGGACGGCCGCACAGCAGGCCGCATAGCCTCCGGGCGGCGCTTGCAGCAGCATCTGCCGCATGGCTTCGATCACCTCTGGAGATTTCTTCACAAAATCTTCGCTGAACCAACGCAACACTACGGTTGTGGCGATGGCAGCCATGCCGCGCTCTTTTACATCCTTGATACGCGCATTCCAAGTATCCGCGGTTCCAATCTTGGCCGCGGCGTTGCAGAGCACTAGCCCTTTCATGCGGTTCGCGGCATGGATGCCAAGCCACATCCCAATCATGCCGCCCATGGAAAGTCCGCAAAAATATGCACTTTCGACTTCGAGCGCATCGAGCAAGGCGAGAACGTCGCGGCCCAACTGTTCTATCGAATAAGGGCCGGGCGTCACGGTCGAAAGTCCGTGGCCGCGCGTATCGTAGCGAAGCACGCAAAATTTTTCGCAAAGCACGGTCGCCTGCGGATCCCACATGGAAAGGTTCGTCCCTAAGGAATTCGAAAGCACAACGACGGGAGCTTTCTGCGGTCCGTCAAAACGGTAATTCAGTCGTAGGTCTCCGACTTCAACGAAAGGCATTTTCAGGACTCTCTAGGTTATTTCCTTCTGTTTCCGCTCCGCCAAAACTTGGTTCACCAACACTTCCGCCGATCCAGTGTAATTCTTGGGCTCCAATAAACGTTTGATATCTTCCGCCGAAAGATGCTGCCGAACTTCTGTGTCTTCCATCAAGACTTTCTCGAAGGGCTGAGAATTTTCCGCGGAGCGCTTCGAAGCCTTCTCTACAATCTTGTGGGCCGGCATCCGGCCGATTTTTTCCGCCAAAGCTACCGCCACCGCTTCCGCCATAATTAGCCCGTGCGTGAGTGCGAGATTCGCCTTCATTTTCGGTTGATTGATTTCAAGACCATTCAACACAGTCGTCAGATGCGCTAGCGCGCCCGCAGTTAGCGTGCAGATTTCCGGCAGCGTTTCCCATTCGGCGTGCCAACCGCCTAACCCACGCTCGTGTTCCTGCACCATCGAAGTCAGCATCACCGATACCAACGCGGGCACCCGAATGGACGCCGCTAGAACCACAGCCGAACCAACTGGATTGCGTTTGTGAGGCATGCTGGATGACCCACCTCGCCCGGGCGTGGCAGGCTCCGCCACTTCATCAACTTCCGTCTGGCCCATCAACGAAAGATCGCGCGCAATTTTTCCGAGCGAGCCCACCAGCAATCCCATCGTCGTTGCCACTTCCGCAAAACGATCGCGCTGGGTATGCCACGGCAGATTTGGCAGCGTCAATTTTAGTTCTCCAGCCAGAGCCGCAGCGACCCCGGGCCCTTGCGTTCCGAGCGCCGCAAGAGTGCCCACCGCTCCCCCAAACTGTAAGACCAGCACACGCTTTCGGATTTCGCGCATGCGTTCTCGATGCCGTTCGGTAGCGGAGAGCCACCCACTGGCCTTTAGTCCCAAAGTTACCGGCGGGCCCTGTTGTAGCCAGGTGCGGCCGACCAGCAAAGTGGATTTGTGCGTCTCGCAGATTCGCGCGAGCAGGTGGCACAACTTTGCGAGCGCTTGGTCCGTCAGATCCAGAGCATCGCGCAATTGCAAGACTGTTCCGGTGTCCATGGCGTCTTGGCTCGTCGCGCCCAAGTGGACAAATCCTCCAGCTTTTTCGTCTGCTTTGGTTACGAGCGAGGTGAGCTGTTTCACCATGGGAATCGCCAGGTTGCCTGCGAGAGCTGCCTCTTGCGACAGCAGTTCCATCGAAAATAGCTTGGCATCGCATTTCGACTCGATCGCCACTGCCGCTGCTGCAGCAAGCATACCTCTCTGAGCGAGCGCCCGCGCCAAGGCCGCCTCAAAATCCAACATTGCTTGTATTCGGCGTTCATCGGAAAAAATCGCGCGCATCTCTTCGGTAGTGAAAAGATGGCCCAGAAGATAAGTTGGCAGTTGCGTGCTCAAAGCGTCGGTATCCTTTTACGCCGCGTCACGCAGGATAGCGGTTCTCTGCCGAAGAATACAGCGTTGCCTTCGCCTGGCAACGTTCCCAAGCTCTCTAACGGGATTTCCCCGTCAACCGCTGGAGGAGAATTCTTGGCCGCCTAGCTTTTCCAGCTGGCGCTCAATCGCTCAACTTCCGTCACTGCGCGGTACGCCTGATCGATTGCCGCGTTGGTATAAGCGAAGGCTTCCGCATCTGAATTCGCTATGAAGATTCGGCCGAATGGTTGGCGCCCTATCACGCACGGCTGCTGGCCTTCCGGCCAATCCGGATCGTAGAGCGAATTATATTCATACGCGTAGCCGTGCGGCCAGCGGTTCACCGTGATTGCCTGAATGTCGTTGGCGGGATCGAAGCCGCCCGGAGAAAGAATCCGTCCAAGCTGATCGCGAATGTTGCGCTCGTAAGTCTCAAAGCGCGTGCGATAAAGCTCCTGGCGTCCCGCGATTTGCTGGTCGCGGGCGGGCAACCCGGGTTTGCACGGCACTTTTTCCAAATGCAAGACGCAGGGATCCTCGGGCTTGTTTGGGTAGTGGTACTCGCCCATGCTCACCGGGAAATCGAGCGCGACGGATTCGAAATAGTTTCCCGGACATCTCGCGTAACTGATGCCCAGCTTCTTGAACGACTCCCAATTTCGTATCAATACATTGGTGTAAACGAGCGGTACCTTCACTCCGTAGGCCAGCGCCTCTTTTTGCTTTTGCGGCAATTCAGGGCACAGGTAGGGAATCACCGTGTTCCAGCAAGCCAAAATGCAAGCCGCGCCACGAACGGAATGGGTCTCACCGCCGCGAACGTAATTAACTTCCACTTCCTTGGAAGTGGTTGGGTCGCCGACGTTCCGAGCGGAAACAGCCGTACTGTTGAGCCGCAACCGCGTGGGAAACGACGGATCATCGAGCGCAGCATAATTGATCTTGGCGGTGACAATATCTTCCATGGTATGTCCCGGCGCCGATGATGGAACGAGCGACCGCACCAAGAGTCTAGCGATGGACGCGTTGCCATCCGGAAAATGAAAAATGTATGGATCTTCTTCACTCTGCTTCGTAATTTCAGCGCCCAAACCCGGACCCCGTGGCCCGGATAAATCCATTCCCGCGAATCCCGGATATCCCAGGCCGGCCAGATCCCCAGCCGGAACTGCGTCGATACCGACCCCGTACAGACCATACGTTTGCGTTTGCAAAAAAGGAATCGCATCCGGGTGAATCTTCACATACTTCAGCAAATAATCTTTGTAACTTGTCTTCGCCAGCAAAACCTTTTTGTCCCAGGATTTCAGCTCTGGTAGGTGATCCACTTTTTCCGTGTAAAGCCTGGCCAAGTCCTTTTGCGCCTCTTGCGAAAGAGGAGTTTTCGCCAGGAACTCAGGCCAGGAAGGTCGCCCGATGCCCGCTACCAACCGGTCGGTTCCAAATGTTTCCTTGTCGAAGAAAACGGCACGTGAAAGTCCGTTCGAGCGTTCGAAGTTTTGGTCGTAATACTTATAGAATTTCTTGACGTCCACATCCAACTCTTGCAGCAACTCCCTCGCTTGCTTGCTGTAAAGGCTGGGTCCCGCAATCGACTGCGTTCCGCCGTAGCCGATAATCGTACGATTCCCGACACGATATTCATTCCGCCGCGCGTGACCGCCAAAGTCATCATGATTCTCAAGAATCAAAACACGCGCTTTGGGCCCTACAATTTTCCGAAAGAAATAAGCGGCGGAAAGGCCGCTGATTCCTCCGCCAACTACGATCAAATCGTAGGTTTCAGAGTCTGCCGTCGCACTTCCCCACTGTTGACCATCACGAAGCGCATGGCCGGCTTCCATCACGGCGTTGGTGCTGCCACGCATGCCGGTTAAGGTCGGAGGATAATAATTGGAGTTTTTTTCTGGCGTGAAAGGAGACTGCGGCAGGCCAAAGGCATTGAGCCATTCGCGATTCGATAAAAGAAAACCTCCGCCTATCGCAATTCCAAATCCATTCAGAAAATCCCGGCGGGTAATACGCCGATCCATTCCCAATTCGCGGCCCCGTTTCCCATACTTCACGCGCTCCCCCGAAGATTTTGACCACCGGGATGTCGTGGGAATCTGCCCGGCTTTAGATTTTTACCGACCAAGCATACTCCAGCTTTCCCGTTGATCCGGACGAATCTTTCGAACCGCCGATTCATGAAGGCACATCGACGCGAGAATGGCTTTTGCCGAGTTGCGGGCTCAGGCCTCGTTCATTTTTGTTATCATAACAACTTCAGTAATCGTGCAAGAGGAGCACCTTTGGCTGCGCGCGTCCTCAACGGGATTGTTATACGTGACGAAATCTATGCCGAGTTGGCTGCCGAAATTTTCGCGCTGGCTTCCTCCGGAATTCGTCCGGGACTGGCTGCCGTGCTGGTTGGCGACAATCCCGCCTCGAAAGTTTATGTAAAGAACAAGATCGCGGCATGCGAAAATTTGGGGCTCGCCAGCATTCAGGTCACTCCGCCGGCCACCATCACAACTTCCGAACTTCTCGAAATTGTCGACGACTTGAATCGTCGTGATGAAGTTGACGGCATCCTGGTGCAACTTCCTCTGCCTCCGCAGGTGGATGCCAAGAAAATCCTGGAAGCTGTGGACCCCGCGAAAGATGTGGATGGATTTCACCCGCTGAACGTCGGTCATCTTGTAGCCGCTCGTCCAACGCTCGTGCCCTGCACACCGGCTGGTGTGATGGAACTTTTGCGCCGCAACAGCATTCCTTTGGAAGGCTCTAACGCTGTTGTGGTGGGCCGCAGCGATATTGTGGGCAAGCCCATGGCTCTGCTTTTGATGCACGCGAATGCCACACTCACCGTCTGCCATTCGAAGACCCGTGACTTGCCGGGTACCGTTCGCCGTGCAGACATCGTGGTTGCCGCCATGGGCCGCGCCGCGATGATCACCCCCGATTACATTCGTCCTGGCGCTACCGTCATCGATGTGGGTATCAACCGAGTTACAGACCCCTCGCAAGCAGAAAATTTCTTCGTGAATTTTCCCGAGCGGCTCGCTGAGTTTCGCGCCAAGGGCGCCGCGCTGGTTGGAGACGTGCATCCCGACGTCGCGAACATCGCCGGTGCGCTCACTCCGGTGCCCGGCGGAGTCGGTCCGCTCACCATCGCCATGCTCATGAGCAACACGGTAAAAGCCACCCGCTTGCGTCGCGGTTTGCGCACACCAGCAGCCGCACCCGTTCAGCAGTGATTGCTCCAATGCTCAGAGTCGGTCTCACAGGCGGAATCGCAACCGGCAAGACGACCGTGGCTTCCATGCTTCGTGAATGCGATGTTCCCGTGCTCGAGGCCGACCCACTCGGGCATGCGCTACTAGAACCGGGGCAGGTTGCCTACGACGAGGTAGTTGCCGTCTTCGGAAAAGATATTCTGGACAGCTATGGAAACGTAAACCGCGCCAAGCTCGGAGGCGTGATATTCGCGGACCCGGAGAAGCGCTCGCGTCTCAACCGGATTCTGCATCCCAGAATCCTCGATATTGTGCAAAAGTGGTTTGCTGCACTCGATGAGCCGGACGGCCCGGAGTTCGCCGTGGTGGAGGCTGCGCTGATCGTGGAAGCCGGCTACAACACGACCCTAGACAAGCTCATCGTATGTTGGTGTGGCCCCGAACAACAGATGGAGCGCCTGAGGCAGCGCGGACTGTCAGAGCAAGAAGCCCAACAGCGCATCGCCGCACAAATGCCTTTGGAGGAGAAACGCAAAACGGCCGACGTGGCGATTGACTGTTCCGGCTCGATCGAGGAGACCCAGACGCAAGTGAATCACGCAGTTGAACAACTCAAATTGGCCGCCTCGGAGGGAAACATTCCCTGACGCGGCGGCGTATAAGTAGAGAGGGTGGACGTTGGAAAAGGATGTCGCCATGCATCGATCTGGAAATAAAGGACGGGCAATCCGTTTATTGGCCCTAGGGCTCATCATCGGACTGGGAGCCTATTGGGCAGGTTCGCGATGGGGCACACGGGTGCCTTCGGTAGTGAACGCATTGCATTCACCGGCCCCCAGTCCGAGCGAGTCCGGACTGGATCCCACCGAGCTCGAAAACGTCCGAATCTACAAGCAGGCCGCTCCCGCTGTGGCCAACGTGGTTACACGAACTGTTGAATACGATTTCTTTTTTAATCCAGTTCCGGTGGAAGGCGCCGGTTCGGGCTTCTTGATAGATAACGACGGCCACATCCTGACGAACTATCACGTGGTGCAAGGCGCACAAACCATCGAAGTAACTCTCGGCGATCAATCGCGTTATAAGGGGAAGCTCGTCGGCTCGGATCCGAACAATGACATCGCGCTCATTCAAATTGACCTGGCCGGTCGGAAAGTCACTCCGCTGCCCCTGGGCGATTCCCGCAACTTGCTGGTGGGCCAGCGCGTGCTCGCCATTGGGAATCCGTTTGGATTCCAAAGCACTCTCACCACCGGCGTGGTTAGCTCGCTGGGCCGCACCGTGCAGACGCGCGAAAACACCTTTATCGACGAAGCGATCCAGACGGATGCCTCCATCAATCAGGGTAATTCTGGCGGACCTCTGCTCAATTCTCACGGTGAAGTAATTGGAATTAACAGCGCTATCTATGCTCCCACCGGCACAACTGCCGGCATCGGCTTTGCCATTCCGATCAACACTGCAAAACGAGTCGCGGAGGATTTGATCACGCGTGGTCGCGTACGCCACGCCACGCTCGGAGCCGAAGGTCGCGCGCTGTGGCCCCGGCTCGCGGAAGCGCTGAATCTTGCCGTGCAACAAGGAATCTTGATCGAGCGTGTAGAACCGGGTGGTTCGGCGGCGCAAGCTGGAATTCACGGCGGAACCAAATCCGTGGTGGCTGGCATGCAGGAACTGCGCGTGGGCGGCGATGTTCTGATTGCAATTGACGGAAAACAGATTACGAACCAATCCGACCTCAGCCTATTGTTGAACCGTTCCCAGCCTGGGGACACCGTGACGGTCACAATTGTGCGCGACGGCAACAAAATGAACCTGCCCGTAAAGCTCGGCGGAGACTAAAGTCGCCCTCCCTTTGCCAAGGTAGGCATGTGAAGCTAGCTGCGGCCCAGATCGTATAGGGTCTGGTTCCTGTCTCAGGGTTCCCACCGAAGGGTCGACGGGTGTAAACTCTCGCGATCTAAATCCTGTGGTTAACCCTTGCGCCATGGGCGGGCCACGAAAATTCACCAGTACTCAATGTCTTGATATGGTCAACCATGAATAAGCCAAGTCCCATTGACCGGAGCACTGCGGCTTCGTAACATTTTCTAATGTCTCGAAGGCGGTATCCGCCATCGAATGACGCTTACTGAATGCTGAGGAGCTTGTGATTCTGATGAAAAAACACGCGAGGATCTTGGCGGTGACCGCTGCCGGAGTGATCTTTCTCGCTGGCTGCAACGACGTCATATCGTCAAAGCAAGCCAAAGCGCATCTGCCGGCATCGGCACCCGCACCCGCTCCTGCAGCGGTTCGCGAGACGCTTGCGTTTGTCGAAAGACCGGTTTATCTGTCCTCGCTTCAGAACGATCCAAGACCCGCCATTGATATTTTGGTGGCCCAGGTCCAAACCAGCTTCAATGAAGGCCAGAAGAAGTACAAGGCCAATCATTTCGATCAAGCCCGTGTGGATTTTGACCGCGCGATGGACCTCATAGTGCAGAGCGGGTTTCAAGCTGACTTTGACCCGCGCCTTTCCGATTTGGTCGACCTACTGGGAGAGACACTTCATTCCTACGAATTAAACGCCGAACGGAACGCGGAAGAAGACGAGGAACCTGGCCAGCCCGCACCAATCGACGCGCTGGCGGAAATGGAACTGCCGAAGGGCGACCCGCGCCTGGTTGCCAAAGTTGAGCAGGAATTGATCAGCGTTCCGCATGACCTGCCTCTTACGGTGAACGATTCAGTCCTTCAATATTTGAACTTCTTCACCACGGCCAAAGGGCGGGCGGTCGTGGAACACGGCTTGGGACGCGCCGGGCGCTATAACGACATGATCCGGCGAGTCCTCCGTCAGGAAGGCGTGCCTCAGGATTTGATCTACCTGGCGCAGGCGGAATCGGCATTCCAGCCTGCGGCGGTCTCCCGAGCCGGCGCTCGCGGATTGTGGCAATTTATGCCCTTCCGCGGCGAGGAATACGATCTCGATCGCAACTACTGGATTGACGAGCGCAGCGACCCGGAGAAAGCCACTCGCGCAGCAGCGCGCCACATGCGCGATTTGTACGACATGTTCGGCGATTGGTATCTGGTGATGGCCGCATACAACTCGGGGCCCATGAACGTAGTAAAAGCCATCGAACGCACCGGCTACGCAGATTTTTGGGACCTGCAAAGACTCCACGCGCTCCCCAAGCAAACGCAGAATTACGTGCCTATCATTATTGCCATGGCGCTCGTGGCCAAGGCACCCGCCCTCTACGGAGTGCAAGTGGCTCCCGAAAAGCCGGCACAAGTGGATACGATCAAACCGGGACATCCTATCGATCTGCACTTGGTCGCGGACGCGTCGGGCGCCGACATCGACGACCTGCGCGCCTTGAATCCGGAACTTTTGCGCGGCGTCACGCCGAATGACCCGAAGTTTGAGCTAAATGTGCCGGCTGGCACCGCCGAAAAGTTCGAGCTGAACATTCAGCAGGTCCCGGACGAAAAATGGACGAGTTGGCGCTTACATACCGTGCAAGAGGGGAATCGCTGGCTGATGTCGCTCGGCATTACCGCGTTACCGTGGCTGCGCTTGAGAACGCCAACCACCTGCAACCTCATGCTGCCTTGCCAGCCGGATTTATCGTGAACGTCCCGACTGCTCCCCCCGTGATTCATCTGGTGCATTACAAGGTCCAGCGAGGCGATTCGTTGGAAGGTATTGCCGGGCGCTTCGACGTCACCGTATCGCAATTGAAGAAGTGGAATAATATTCGGGGATTTAGCGTGCCACGGGGCTCGCGCTTGCGTATTTATGCCGGTGGCCCTCCCGATGACGCCGCGCCCCAGGCGAAGCCCCAGTCGACGCAGGCCAGCGTCAGCGCGTCGGTGCCGAAAGTCGACAGTCGAACCTCCGGACAGGCAGAAGGCCTGGAACACCGGGTAAAGCGCGGTGAGACTCTTTACTCCATCGCCCGCGCGTATGGAACCACCGTGGCATCCTTGCGCCAATCAAACCCGTTCCTCACCAGCCGGACGCTCGCGGCAGGCGATGTTCTTAAAGTTTACCGTTAAGCTAGTAGCCGGTTTATCCTATCTCCATATCATCCCTGTTTCTAATTACTTACGGAACCGTGCTCGAATTGTTATAGGCGAAACGTCTCATTCCGGGTCTCTATGAGAAATGTTGAAAACGCCCGTTTTTCAAGGCATTCAGCTTGACAAAGTTCTTACACTCCGTCTATAAGCGCCGAAGGACCAATATCTGCCTAATTAGGGAGGGTCGCATGTTTAATGGAAAACTTCACGATGAAGAAGATGACGAGCTGCCCCGTTACGAAGAAGAGGGAGACGAAGGCGAAGGGGCCGAACAGCCGCACGAGGGAACCATAGAGATCGAGGAAATAGCCATTGAGAGCGAAGATGGAGACGACGATTCTGAGGAATCTCCCGCTTCCCCAAAACCCACTCCTGCCACCAAGTCCAGAGCGGCGAAAAAGGCTGCTACTCGGAAAGAAAGCCAAATCCAAAAGCAAGAAGAGCAGGCCGAAGCCTAAGAGCAAATCCAAGGCCAAGAAGCGTCCCAAGGCGAAGGGTGGCAAGCGCAAGAGACGCTAGCTATTGGTCCTTCCTTCCCGATGTAAAACACGGCGGACGGCTGAATATATTTGCTGTCCGCTGTCTGACTTTGAGACCGCATAGGATGTTCAGCTAGGCGCTTCAGGCCTAGCTTTCGATCTTCCCCCAACTCGGCAATTTGCGATGGCCAAGGAGAGCTTCCGCGGCCCAGCGGCCCAGGTAGGATGAAAGCGCCACGCCGTGGCCGGCGAATGCGCTGATCACGATCGCGTTTTTCGTTTTCCTGGCCCCCGGATGCCACATGAAAATGGGCTTCCAAGAATCGCGGAACAGAATTGGTCCGCCCCAGCGATGCGTGAACCGCACTGACTTAACTGCGGGATGGAGACCACGGACACGCGTTTCCAAAGAATCGAAAATCTGCGAGACCTCTGCGGCCGAAATATCTACATCATTCAGATCGTCCGAGTGCGGGGCCTGCACCAGGCCCGCACCAAAGATTATGGAATTGTTTTCGCACACTCGTCCCCAAAGATACGGCAGATCCGCGGTGTAGAAGGGTTTTCGTTCCGCCAGGCCGATCTGCGCAAGCTGCTCTTTAGTGACAGGCTCTGTGGCAACTGCGAGCGTCAACTTCGGATGCGTGTCCGTTTCCAGTCCGGATAATTCTAAGGAAAGAGCATTTGTGGCGAAAATAATTTTGTGCGCCGAGATTTTTCGCGAGGCCGAAACCCGCGGTGTCACCTCCATTTCAGGCATATCACTCCATAGGATGTCCGTTACGGGATGATTTCCGAGTATCAACGCGCCCAAACGGTCGGCTCCTCGCGCCAAACCGCTAACTAACTTACCCGGATCGATCGTGCCGCCAGGAACTTCCTTCGTAACGCGAAGCGTTCCGGAATCGTTCCAGGAGATTGGCGACCGTGAGAGACCCTTGTTGCGCGCTATTTCCCAAGCGCCGGTGAAGCGCTGATCGCAGTCAATGCCAAACTCACCGAGAATCTCTTTAAACCCGGCCAGAACATCCCCCAGGCCGGGAAGATCACCCGCCGCCGATTCAGAAAGCGCCATGCCCCCGGTGCGGCCGCTCGCGCCGGCACCCACCTTCCAGGCTTCCAATAGTGCAACGGATTTATCAGGCGCAGTTTTTCGAAGCCACGCAGCAGCTGCCAAGCCGGTGAATCCGCCACCGACCACAGCAAAGTCCAGGACATCCGGAAGCGTTTGCGGCAGGGAGGGCGTGAAATCAAAGTGCCAGGGCGCATTGCCCCAGTTGTGCGGCTTGGGAGCGGAGTGCATAGGTCAAGAGAGCTAGCAGCTTATCAAGCTCGCCGAGAGGCTAACCATAGGCGGATTGCGAGCTATGGCTTTTCTTGATGCTGCAGGCCACAGCTGAGTTACATGATACTTTCGGTCCAATTCTCGAGCGTGTGTTTCACATGAGCCATGAATTGGTGCGCCACGGCGCCGTCCACCACGCGATGGTCGTAGGACAGCGTGAGATACACCATGGAGCGAATGGCGATTGCGTCATCGATGACCACCGGACGCTTTTCAATGGTGCCCAAACCAAGGATTGCGACATTTGGCTGGTTGATCACCGGCAAGCCAAACAGCCCGCCGAAGACTCCCGGATTTGTAATTGCAAACGTTCCCTCGGCCACCTCGTCCGGTTTAAGCTTCTTGGCGCGCGCGCGTTCCGCGAGATCGTTCAACGCACGTGCAATGCCGAGAAAGTTTTTCTCTTCGGCATTTTTAATCACCGGCACGATCAATCCCCAATCCAACGCCACCGCGATGCCGATATTGCATTCTTTGTGCAGCACGATGTTCGTTCCGTCCACGGACGAATTCACCGTGGGATATTGGCGCAGCGCTTCCACTGCCGCGCGCACAAAGAAAGGCATAAAAGTGAGCTTGGTGCCGGTCGTTTCCTCAAATTTGGTCTTCATCTTCGCGCGTATTGCGGCCATGCCGGAAACGTTCACTTCGTCCACGGAATACACATGCGGAGAAACGCGTTTCGATAACACCATATGCTCGGCGATGCGTTGCCTCATCACCGACATGGGCTGAACTTCGTAATGGCCGAAGTACATTTTTTCGCGCGGCACGGCGTTTTCGAGCAGCGCGGACGCCGAGGCGCCTCCGGTTGCTGGCGGGCGCGCAGGGGCCGCACCTGGAGCCGTTGCAGGACGCGCGGAAGCCGCTGACGTGGCGCCGCCTTCCACAGCAGCCAAAATATCGTGCTTGCTGACGCGGCCGCCCGCGCCAGTGCCGGGGACTTGCGTCAGGTCTACATCATGCTCGCGCGCGATTCGCCGCACGAGCGGGGAACTGCGCACCTTTTCACCGCCTGCCGAAATGGCAGGCTTCTGCGGCACCGAGGGCGAACCGCTGGCCGGCGCTGGTGCCGATCCTTGAGCTGATTCAGGCGCAGCCTTGGCTGTTTGTGCCGCTGTCGCAGCAGATGCGCTGGGTTTTGCCGCAGCCGTTGCTTCAGGCTTCGCTGCAGCAGGCGCAGCCGATGGAGCCGCGGCGCCATCCGCATCGATGATAGCCACAACGGTCTGAATCGGGACTGTCTGACCCTCATTCACTTTAATTTCTTTCAGCACACCAGCGGAAGGCGAGGGAATCTCCGCATCGACCTTATCCGTCGATATTTCGAACAGCGGTTCATCGCGCTCAATCTTGTCGCCAGCTTTTTTCAGCCATTTTGTGATGGTACCTTCAAAAATGCTCTCGCCCATCTGGGGCATGATGACGTCAACAGCCATGGTGGTCTCCTATCGCTCAATGCTTGTTTAGAGTGCGGTAAGACATTCCTCGTGCCAAACGCCGGGCACTCCTTGGAGCGTGTATATCTCGTCGCCGCCGTGGAAGAACGAGACCTCTTTCACTTGCGCCGTCCGGCCAGCGTAATCGAGCTGCTCCGGTTCCAATTCATTGTGGTATTGGCCGGCTTCCATAAATTTTTCCAGGAATGCGCGATCCGCGATGCGCACCTCAGTGCCTACCTCGAACTCCGCATTGTTTACGCCCTTTGTTTTTCCCATGTCCGAATGCCGGCCTCCTCCGCGTTAGTATTTTGATAATTCGCGCGCGGCCGCGACAACCTTTTCTGTGTTTGGCAAGAAATCTTTCTTCCAGGGTCGGCGCATAAGGCACCGGCGTGTCCAGAGCTGTCACGCGCGTGATGGGACCGTCGAGATCTTCGAAAGCGCCTCTCACATACGAGGGCCGCGATCTCGCCAGCGATCCCCCCCGTACGCGTATCCTCGTGGACGATTAAAAGTTTATTCGTTTTCTTCACCGAAGTCAGAATCGTCTCACCATCCAGCGGAAGCAGGGTGCGCAGATCGATCACTTCCGACTCGATGCCTTCCTTGGCCAATTGCTCGGCGGCTTCCATCGCCGTGTGCGCCATGGCCGCATAACTAATGATCGTCAAATCATCCCCTTCGCGGCGGATGATCGCTTTCCCGATCGGAACGAGATGATCGCCCTCGGGAACTTCCTCTTTGATGCGACGATATAAAAATTTGTGCTCGAAAAACAGCACGGGATTGTTGTCGCGGATCGCAGACTTCAGCAGACCCTTTGCGTCTGACGGCGTAGAAGGATAAATCACCTTTAGCCCAGGAGTGTGAACGAAATACATCTCCGGGTTCGCGGAGTGAAATGGCCCGCCGTGAACGCCCCCTCCCGAAGGTCCGCGAATAACCATTGGCACAGGCGCGCCCCAAAGATAATGAGATTTTGCGACGAAGTTCGTTACCTGATTAAAGCAGCAGGCAATGAAATCGATGAACTGCATTTCCGCAACAGGACGCAATCCCAGAAAGCTCATTCCGCAAGCGGCGCCGACAATCGCTGTCTCGCTGATGGGCGTTTCAATCACGCGTTCGCGTCCAAACTTCGCGATGAGCCCTTCGGTAGCTTTGAACGCTCCGCCGTACACACCGATGTCTTCGCCAATCGCAACGACGGCTGGATCGCGGTCCATCTCTTCGAACATGGCCTGGCGAATTCCCTCGATCATGGTAATCGGAGCCACGTCAGCGTCTCCCGCGTTTATCACGTGGATTTTGGTGGGCGCGCAGGTCGCGAGGTTTTTGCGCTTCTCGCACTGACTTATCCTTGGGCCCGCGGCCAAACGGAACGCGCGGAACTTCCGGTACTTCAGTCTCAACCGGCCGGAGCGGAGGCTTTTGTTGAGGCTTACCTGCGGATTTCACGATCGGCTTGGAGACCTTCGCACCGTTGCCGCCGGCATTTCCGCCCGGCGCGTTGACCGCGGGCACTGCGATTTCTTTTCCAATAGCCTCCACTTCTGCAAATGCTCCATAATCCTTCACTTCCCAGCGGGGTTCTAGGCTGCAAGCCGGCGGCGTAACCTCCGCCTTGGCACGTTGCCAGGTTGCCTCTATGGCATGGCAGCCGTCACAATACACGCCTTCTTCGGCGAGTTCAGGCGGCGGCATGGCTGATTCTTCCGCGAATTTCTGCTCGACATCCAGTTCACGCGCGATGCGCGCGTCGATTTCCGATTTGGTCCTGGCATCCCAGATTTTATTTTCGGTGAGATATTTTTCGTAGCGCTCAATGGGATCGCGCGCCTTCCAGTACTCGAACATCTGCTTGGGAACGTATTCAGCCGGATCGTGCTGCGCGTGGCCCCGCATGCGCATGGTTTTCACTTCGATGAGGGCCGGCCCGCGTCCGGCGCGGCACTCGTCCACGGCTTCCTTGGTGGCGTGGTACACCGCGATCACATCATTACCGTCCACAATCCAGCTTCGAATTCCGTAAGCCACCGCACGGTCCGCTAGGTTTTTTACGGGCACCTGGCGGGAGACCGGCGTGGAGTAAGCCCACTGGTTATTCTCGATGATCAGCACAAACGGAGCGCGTTGCTGCGCAGCAAGATTCAAGCCTTCGTGAAATGCTCCGGTAGAGCTGCCCCCATCGCCAATCCAGGTCAACGCAACAATCTTCTGACCGAGGTAGCGGCCAGCCATGGCGACCCCCGTCATCACCGGGATCAAATCTCCGAGCATTGAAATGGGTGAAACAATGTGGCGCACTTTCAAATCGCCGAAATGGCTGGTGCCGTCTTTACCCTGCGTCGGCGAAGTGTATTTCGCCATGTGCTGGGTGAAGATGTCGCGTGGCGGAACGCCTTTCACCAGCAGCGCGCCGATGTTGCGAATCATTGGGGCGATCCAATCTTTTTTCTCCAGGGCATAACATGTCCCGACGGAGACAGCTTCCTGGCCCAAGCTGGAGTAAAGCCCTCCGACGATTTTGTTCTGGCGGAAGAGCCGCACCATGCGCTCTTCGAGCTGGCGGTTAAGCTGCATGAAGTAGTACAGGTCTAAATGCTGCTCCCGCGTCAGCGGATTGATCATGCTGCACTCCCTTTTGCGGCTCCCACCGGCACGTTATCACGACCTGGAAGAGCTGCCAGGCCAGAGGATTGAAAATCATCCAATACATTCTGAAGGTCGTTTGGTGAAAGGGAAATCATATCCCGTTCAAAAATTTCTCCGAAGTGGGTAATCAGGTGCCCTTCGGCTTCTCCCGCACTTACCTGCGTGCCTAGCGCGCGTTCAAGGGATGTTGCGCGCTTACCGGCAATTCCGCACGGCACAATCAAATCAAAATAACGCAGGCCGGTGGAAACGTTGTACGCGAACCCGTGCGAAGTAACCCAGCGGCTCAGATGCACTCCCAGCGCACCCAGTTTTTCTTCCGCCCTGGGGACATTCGAATCCAGCCAAACTCCGTGCTGGCCTTCCACGCGTCTGGCATCGAGACCAAAGTTGGCAGTGGCTCGAATCATCACTTCTTCAAGCTGTTCAACATACCAGCGAACGTCGCGCTTGTGCTCGGTCAAATCCAAAATCGGATAGCCCACGATCTGGCCCGGACCATGATAGGTGATATCGCCGCCTCGGTCGCTAAGCCGAAATTCCACATTCATCTGGGCCAAAAGATGATCGGATGCGTGCAAATGCTCTCGTTGCCCGTTGCGTCCGAGGGTAATCACATGCGGATGCTCGCAGAGCACCAGCACATCGGGAATCGCGCCAGCCTTTCGCGCCTGAACGAGCTTCCGCTGCAGATTGCACGCCCAGTCATAAGGCATAAGGCCCAAATCTCACTACCCAGCAGATTTTTGCTTTTTGAATCACTTTACGGTTTTCACTGTTCTGAATAGCAAATACCACTCTTGGAGTTAAATGTTTATCGCCATGCCGCGGACCGCATTGAACGCATCACCCATAGCTTCCCAAACTGTTGGATGCGCGTGGATTGTGGCAGCCATATCGTCCAAGGTAGCCTCCAGTCCCAGCGCGGCGACCGGCTCAGCGATAATTTCGGTCGCCAGCGGCCCGATCGCATGGACGCCAAGTATCTCGCCGTACTTTTCTTCCGCCACCACCTTGATGAAGCCTTCATGCTGGCCGAGAATCGTCGCTTTGCTATTGCCGATGAATGGAAACTTACCAGTCTTTACCTGGAAGCCTGCTTCGCGCGCCTGCTTTTCTGTCAAGCCTATGGATCCGATTTGCGGCTCGCAATATGTGGCGTTGGGACAGCGTTTGCGATCGAACGGCTGCACGTCTTTGCCGGCCATGCGCCCAACGGCGATGATTCCTTCCATCGAAGCGGCGTGCGCAAGCTGAGGTAGCCCCGCAACGATGTCTCCGATGGCGTAGAGATGCGGCTCGTTGGTTTCAAGATATGCGTTCGTATGAATGAATCCGCGATCGAGTTTGGCTTTTGTTTTTTCCAGGCCAATGTTCTCGGTGAGCGGACGCCGCCCCACGGCAATCAATACTTTCTCCGCAGCTAATCGTCTGCGATTTTCCCGCTTTGTCCTTGTACGTGACGGTCGCGCCTGTCGCATTTTTCTTTACGGATTCCACTTTCGCTTCCAGCTCGATGCGCATTCCCTTTTTCGTCAGAGCCTTGTGTAATTCAGCGGAAATTTCCTCGTCCTCGAGCGGCACAACCCGTGAGACAGCCTCAAGCAGCGTGACTTCCGAGCCGAACGTGCGGAAAATCGACGCAAATTCGACACCCACGGCTCCGCAGCCCACCACGATCATGGATTTCGGAATCTCTTGCAGATCCAATATTTCGCGGTTTGTCAGAACAACTTTGCCATCGATTTCAACCCCCGGCAACGAGCGCGCCTCCGAGCCGGTAGCAAGTAATATATTCGTCGCCTCGATTTCAGTTGTGCCGTCTTTCTCAACCGAAACTCGGCCAGGCCCGGCAATCTTTCCCCAACCAGTAATCGTCTCCACTTTGTGTTTTTTAAATAAGCTGGCGATACCCATCGCATGCTTCTTTACGATCTTGTCCTTGCGCGCCAGGATGCTGGGCCATTTCACTTTCACGTCTTTCACTTCAAATCCAAACTCTTCCGCGCGCTTGAAATGGTCGTAAATATCTGCATGGTGCAAAAAAACCTTGGTAGGAATACAGCCGACGTGCAGGCAGGTACCGCCGAGGAAATAGTCTTTCTCCACTACGGCAACCTTCAGACCCCACTGCGCGGCACGAATTGCGGCGACATAGCCGCCCGGGCCACTGCCGATCACCACCACATCATATTTAGCCAAGCCATTCCTCCCCGCGATTCTCAATTCTGCCGTGCGTATAGATGCATGGAGGGATGCCTAAGATTGCGGCTGTTCCAGAGCGCGCAAACCCAACATTTTAGCAGCCGCGCTCGGCAGCCGCAACCCTGCCATAACGCCCTTTAACGGCCTGGGGAGCTAGCGAAGCTGCGCGGTAAACGTCTCAGTAAATGGTTATGCTTGTTTCGTCCGGCACGATTGATTCCTGGGTTAAAGAATAATCCTGGAGCGCTTTTCCGCAGGAGTATCATGCTGAAACCACTAACTGCCAACCGCGCTAATGTAGTGAGGACGATCGGAGAGAAGATGACTATCGATTCAGGCCAAGTTGATCCCGTTGTAGTGAGCAGCGAACCCCGTCCGGCTGCGCCACAACCAGCGCCCGGCAATATTTTTGTTGGTCCGCATGGCATCCGCGCTGGCTGGCGGCTCCTGATTTTCTTGGCCATTTTTCTAGCGCTCGCCTTCGGCGTTCAATTTATCCTGTTTCATATTCCCGTTGTTCGCGCCTATCAACAAGCGCAACCCAAAGGCGTGATTACAGCTGCCGGACAAATTCTTGGAGAGGGGCTAAGCGTTCTCTTCTTAATCACTTCAGCTTTCATCATGACCAAAATCGAGAAGCGGTCGTTCGCGGATTATGGCTGGCCCCTTCGTGAAGCATTCGGAAAACGTTTTTGGCAAGGTGTGCCACTCGGCCTCGCGATACTTTCTCTGCTGATGGCGCTCATAGCACTGTTCCACGGTTTTTCGATCGACGGATTTGCAATCAGCGGTTCTGAAGCAATTAAGTACGGACTGCTTTATGGCGTCGGTTTCATTCTGGTCGGTATCTTTGAGGAATTTTCCTTTCGCGGCTACCTGCAATCTACGTTGGCCTCGGGGATCGGTTTCTGGCCCGCGGCGATCGTTCTCGCCGCTTTATTTGGAGCTATTCACCTCGGAAATCCGGGCGAAGCAAAGTATGGCGCGATCATGGCGGGTCTGTTCGGATTAGTCGCCGCTTTTTCGTTGCAGCGTACCGGGAACATTTGGTTCGCAATTGGCATGCATGCTTCGTGGGACTGGGGCGAGACTTACCTTTACTCCGTTCCCGATAGCGGATTTCTCGCACAAGGACATCTGCTAAATACTTCCTTTCACGGACCCGTTTGGCTCACTGGCGGCACGGTTGGACCGGAAGGCAGCGCGTTCGTGTTTCTTGTTTTGATGATTTGGGCCTTGGTCCTACACCTTCTATTCCCGGCAAAGCAGTTACAACGCTGATTTAGTCCGACGGAATCCTTTTCTTCGTCCGACGCATCTACCACAGGTCTATCTCTTCAATAATCGCCTTAATTTGACATTGGAGAGAAGGTGTCGTTAAAATCGTTGGATTTTAGTAAGGCGGTGGACCCCGCCTAGGGACCTAACAATGGAAAAGAAACGACTCGAATACTATAAAAAGAAATTAGTCACACGACGCGATGAACTGGTACGGGGAATCGCGCGTACCGAACAAGAAGGCCGCGAAGCGGACGAAGACCCCACCGTCGACCTTGCGGATAAGGCTGCCAATTCCTACACCAAAGAATTTCTTTTCGGGCAGACGCATAACGATCGTTCACTTCTGCAACTCGTAAACGACGCCTTAACGCGCATCAAAGACGACAGTTTCGGCGAATGCGTGGCCTGCCATCAAGAGCTTCAACAGAAACGCCTGGAAGCTGTGCCGTGGACCCGCTATTGCATCACCTGCCAGGAAAAGATGGAGCAGGGCCTGCTATAAACTCTCTTTTTAATTTTCGTGGTCGCTGCTGTGCGATCGGTGCGCCCCGGGGCCCTTGGATTGCTGTCAAACTCGCCGAACTCGCAGCAGGCCAGGCTGACCAATTCCAAGCCGACGTTGTGGTGCCCGTTCCGTTCCAGCGCAATCGTTCTCACGAGCGCGGTTACAATCAAGCCAGAGTTAATCGCGTGGCCCTTAGCCCGCCGTTTGGGATTGAAGACGGCATCGTATTTGCTCATGCGCACCAAGCCCCGCCCAGCACGTTTGGTTCTCTGCAGGCGGGAACATTGGGGATCCCGTACGTGGCGCCTAGGTTACCCGCGAAGGTATCCGAGTTGACAACCTGCGCATCCTGCTGATAGATGATGTATTGAGGACTGGCGCGACTCTTGATCCGTGTTCTCCCGCTTAAAGAAGGCTAGCGCGAAAGCCGTGTTAGGATTGACAGTAGCTCGCGTCGTTGCCGGTTTGCCGCTTTCCAATGCGGCGTTGACGCCGGTTGAGTTTTAGCCGGGTAACTGCGTGGGTAACGCAAGCATCCCAACGTAACGCGGTCTTTTAGTACTTAAAAAGGCGAGCGAATGGACAAGCGTTTCAAGAGCGGCTTACGTCCCCGACCGAAGATTGGGTTGGGTGGCGTCGCGCCGGGCGCCGCCACTTCCAAGTTGCCGCCCTCGCCGGCGAGCCGTCCTTCCGTGATGCAAGCACCGGTCCTTGTACTCAACGCGACTTTTGAGCCCATTAACGTCACCGCCGTGCGCCGCGCTCTGGTCCTAATGCTCAAAGGCGTGGCTCAGGCCGAAGAAACCAATCACGCCGAAGTCCACACCACGCACAAGGCCATGCAGGTGCCGTCCGTAATTCGGCTTCTGACTTACCGGCACATTCCGCAACAAAGTCGGGCGCTTTCACGAAAAAACATTTTGCTGCGCGATCGCAACACCTGCCAGTTTTGCGGCGACGCGCTGCCAGCCTCAGAATTGACCCTGGACCACGTGATGCCGCGTTCGCGCGGTGGCCGCTCGTCCTGGGAAAATCTGGTGGCTTGCTGCTACGGGTGCAACAATCGCAAGGGTGACCGCACACCAGAAGAAGCCGGACTGAAGCTTCAGCGCCGACCGCGTCCTTTCACTCTTCACACCTCGCGCCAACTGATGCGCCTGATTGGTCATCGTGACGAGAAGTGGCGCAAGTACCTTTTCTACTAGCCCTTTCGACATCCCAAATCAGGTGCAACCTTTTCCGCCCTCTCACGTCTAAGTATTCAAATACTTCTAGGACACACCCCGGGAAGTGGTACTGATTCAACTCAGGCCGCTTCCCTAATTTTTTGCGCTTAACAATCCACGACCCCCATTTTCATATAATCCGATAGGGGGTGATTTGAATTTCCGGTGAGAGATATCCCAATAATTTGTCGGGTGGCTGAATGGAACGTCGACTCCGGGGCGACGAGCCCATACCATCGGGGGTTTTCCGTCCAGTTCGACAAGGGCATCACCACCAGTTCGCTAGATAAAGAAAGACTGAAAAATCGTGCGGTTATTCTAGAGCCAGGCCGGTGACGCGTATCGCAGGATTCTGCTTATCCCATTGCGCAGGAAGATGCTCCATCTGGATTTGAAAATCCCGGCGCTTTCCGGCGTCCAGCGGCGCATCCGCCGAACCGATCAACCGGTTTGTGTCGCGCAAAATTACCTGATGAAACGGATCGTGAAATTCCACGGTGATTTCCAACCCTCGCACTTTCCGCGTTCCATCATTGAATATAGTGCCAGCCACGTAGGTGAAATCCTGATTCAGGAAATTCGTAGCGTGCGCCAACTGGATATCCAGAAATTGGATGTGCGGCGCGTAGGCTTGCTGCGCTGGACCGAAGGGCAACTTCGCAGCGTCTGCAGCACCGATTGAATGCATCACGTGCGTCAAAAGGAGAAACCCGCCGAAAATCAGCAGCACGATTATGGCGCCCGCCAGGAAGGCCATCGGCAGACGGCTGCGCTCTTCGCGATACGAGGTTTCTCCCGGTTCCATGGTTTCCTGTTGGTTTAGCGGCCGAACAATAGCCTGTTTATCAGCGGTTCAGGTAATCCCGCCGCTGCCATTCTCTTTTGCACTGCTTCGATGTCGTAGGGCACCCTCCAGAATTCCACGCTATTGTTGGGAAGATCGGCGATAGCGAATGCCGCGCGTGGATCGCCGTCGCGAGGTTGTCCCACAGATCCCGGATTTAGAAGATAGGTTGTACCCGGCTCAATCGTCAGGGTGGAAAACGGAGCGCCGTCGGCCGGCTTAAAATGCAGCACGCCCACCTTATTATCTCGTAGCGTGAAACCGCCCTGCAGATGTGTGTGTCCAAAGAACGTAATGGGCGACGGCGCGTCCAGCAAACCGTCCAGGGCCTGTGCCGGCGCAAAAACGTATTCATCTTCATCACGATGAGCGCCGTGAACCAACGAGAATCCGTCCACGGTTGCAGGACCGGTAGGCAGCTCCTCTAGCCAGACACGATTCTCGGGTCGTAATTGATTCCTGGTCCACAAAGCCACATTCCGAGCGACAGGATTGAAGTCGTCCGCATTGGCAATTCCGCTTCCCGCTTTGTCATGATTGCCGCGAATCGTCTTGGCACCGAGTTCGCGCACCTTGTCGATTACTTCGTTCGGGTCTGGTCCGTATCCAACCACGTCGCCGAGGCACAATACTTTGTCCCAGCGGTCCTTGGCAGCCCCTAAGGCGGCCTCCAGCGCTGTTGCGTTCGCGTGGATATCGCTCAGAATAAGATAGCGCATTCAACCACCCTGGTGGGCAGGAAGCGGATTATAGTCGAACCCGCGCCGCGTTGCACGAAACTCCAGACAGAAAACGGTTCGTGGAAAAGAGGCTTCAAGGCTGCTCAGCGGATCAGCATGCAGTCGCCGTAACTGTAGAAACGGTATTTTTGCTCCACCGCGCGGGCATAGGCTCGCAAGATTTCTTCACGCCCAGCAAAGGCAGCCACCAGCGCCAGCAAGCTCGAGCGCGGTAAGTGAAAATTTGTCAGCATCTGATTCACAATTCGGATTGGCTTTCCAGGATAAATGAAAATTTCGGCCTCCGCAGGGCCGGACACAATCAATTCCTTTCGGCCTGCCGACTTTTCAGCCGCGTCCTCCAGTGCGCGAACCACCGTCGTTCCAACGGCCAGAATAGGCCGCCCCGCTTTCTTTGCTGTCACAATGGCTTGCGCTGCGCCCTCGGAAATATTGTAAGACTCCGCATGGATCTTATGGTCCTCCAGCCGCTCTGTTCGCACTGGTTCGAATGTGCCTAGTCCGACGTCCAGTGTTATTTCCGCAATCTCAATCTCGCGCTTGCGGAGCAGTCCAAGAATTCCAGCGGTGAAATGAAGTCCCGCCGTCGGCGCGGCCACCGCGCTCCCCTGTCGCGCATAAACAGTCTGATATCGCTCGCGATCCCCTGGCTCAGCTGCGCGCTTGATGTAAGGGGGTAACGGAATATGGCCCAAACGAGCTATCGATTCGGCAAAACTCCCTCGCGATAAGAATCGCAGAAGTCGCAAACCGTATCCGCCGCGGCCCTCCACGCGAGCTTCCAGTTCCCCGTCGCCGAAAATGATGCGTTCACCCACAGGAATCTTTCGTCCGGGGCGAACCAAAGTCTCCCAGAGATCAGCTTCTATTTTCCGCACCAAGAGAACTTCGATGGAAGATTTCAGGTGCTCCTCTCGCGCCGGATTGCTTTCACCCGGCTTCTGAGAATGAATACCTCCGCGTCGCCCAAATAGCCGGGCTGCCAACACCCGAGTATTGTTTAAAACAATGAGTTCATCACCGCTCAGCAAGTCAGGAAAGTCGCGGAAATGACGATCCTCCGTAGCGCCAGACTTTCGATCCATCACTAGCATCCGTGAAGCATCCCGCTGCTCCAGCGGATGCTGCGCGATTAACTCAGGCGGTAACTCGAAATCAAATTCACTCAATTCCATTGGTTTCGTCCGCGATCCGTACGCTCTACTTCTAAGTATGCTGTACCATCTTAGCGAATCAGCAGGCGCATTTAGCGCCCCGGGGCAGGAATCGTGGCAGAAGATTCGGTGGTCATAACTTCGCGAGGAGTTGAGCGCCTGCGCCTGGGCCACCTCTGGGTCTATCGCAGCGACGTTCGCGGCGCAGCGGCAGAAGCCGGCGCCATCGTCCGGGTTGCCGACGAGCGCGGACATTATCATGGCCGCGCCTTTTACAGTGACAAATCACAGATTGCTGTGCGCCTGCTCACGCGCGAAGACGTTCCCATCAACCGCGCTTTTTTCGTCGAGCGCATCCGCCACGCCGCAGCCTATCGCAAAATGGTTGTCGAAAATACGGACGCATATCGTCTGATTTGTGGCGAGGCTGACCTACTTCCTTCGCTCATCGTCGACGCCTATGGAGATTACCTGGTAGTCCAAACGCTCAGCCAAGCTACCGAGCGCTATAAAAGTCTTCTGTGCGAAATCCTGCTGGAACAGTTCTCTCCCAAAGGCGTCCTGGAGCGAAACGATCCAAAGGTGCGTTTGCTCGAAGGGCTCGAACAGAAAGTCAGTGTCCTGCATGGAGAAATCCCCGAAGAAATTCTGGCTAAAGAAAACGGTATTGCTTTCTACTACGACCTCCGCAATGGACAAAAAACCGGGTCCTTTCTGGACCAGCGCGAAAACCATGCAGCCGCCCAGCAATATGCGTCAGGAGAAGTCCTCGATTGTTTCGCTTACCAAGGAGGATTTGCGCTTACCGTCGCGGGCCATTGCCAGCATATAGAGGCTGTAGAGTTGGCGCCGGCTGCACTGAACAAGGCGCAGCGCAATCAAGAAGCGAACGCCATCTCGAACGTCACCTTTCGCGAAGCAAATACATTCGACCTGCTGAAAGAATACGACGAGGTCGGCCGCCGCTTTGACACGGTCATCCTTGACCCGCCCGCATTCGCTAAAAACCGAGCCAGCATCCCCGCTGCCCAGCGCGGCTACAAGGAAATCAACCTCCGCGCCATGAAGCTACTGAAGCCCGGAGGATATCTGGTGACCTGCTCGTGCTCTTACCACATTTCCGAGCCTCTGTTTCTGCAAGTCATCGCGGAAGCCGCCATCGACGCACGCAAAACCGTTACAGTCGTGGAGCGCCGGACGCAGGCTCGGGATCATCCGATTCTGTTGACCATGCCAGAAACGCACTATCTCAAGTGCCTGATACTACGTATTTTATAGACATGCTAGCCTGAGATTCAATTCTTGCGGCTGCTCCTAAAATACTTGACAATGATGCACGCATATTTTATTATCAGCTTTCGCTAAGTAGAACGGACGATCCGCTATTAACGGCAACAAAGCTTAGCAGCACGGAACGACGAAGAGGGCCGTGATTCTGCCGGTCCTCTTTTTGCCTTCGTAGGGGAAGTGAGAAAATCGCAGCATGCCGCGACTCGACAAACTAACCATCAAAGCGCAGGAAGCCTTGCAAGCGGCGCAGGAGAGGGGCGCGCGCTCCGGCCAGCAGCAGATTGAACCGTTACATTTGCTTTGGGCTTTAATCGCCCAAAACGAAGGGGTGGTCCCGCCCTTGCTGGAGAAGCTCGGAGTGTCGCCCGCCACGCTTGCAAGCGAGGTCGAAGCTCAAATTAACCGTCTGCCGAAGGTCTCAGACGTTTCGCAACAGTATCTGAGTCCGGCCACGAACAAAGTTTTCGACCGCGCTTTCGAGGAAGCGGATGGCCTCAAAGACGAATACGTTTCGACAGAACACATGCTGCTCGGCATAGCGAAGGATCCTCGCGATCCCGCGGGCCAGCTGCTGGCTCGTCACGGCGTTACCCACGACGCCATACTGCAAGCCATGGCCGCGATTCGCGGCAGCCATCGCGTCACTTCGCAAAATCCGGAGACCACTTACCGAGCACTGGACCAATACGGTCGCGACCTCACCGATCTTGCGCGCCGAGGCAAGCTGGACCCGGTAATCGGCCGCGACGAAGAAATTCGCCGCGTGATGCAAATTCTCGCGCGCCGCACAAAAAACAATCCAGTCCTGATCGGCGAACCCGGCGTGGGCAAAACCGCCATCGTGGAAGGCCTAGCACAACGGATTGTTTCTGGCGACGTTCCCGAGGTCTTAAAGCCGAAGCGCGTCGTCACTCTGGACCTTTCTTCCCTCGTCGCAGGCGCCAAGTATCGTGGCGAATTTGAAGACCGTCTGAAAGCTGTCCTGAAAGAAGTCACCGAGTCTGATGGCCAGATCATCCTGTTCATCGACGAGTTGCACACCTTGGTCGGTGCGGGCGCGGCGGAAGGCTCTATGGACGCCTCCAACATGCTCAAGCCGGCTCTGGCGCGCGGCGAGCTGCGCGCGATCGGCGCGACCACGCTGAACGAATATCGCAAATACATCGAAAAAGATCCCGCCTTGGAACGCCGCTTCCAGCCTGTTTACGTCGGCGAGCCATCCGTTGAAGACACCATTGCCATTCTGCGCGGCCTGAAAGAGCGTTATGAGGTACACCACGGCGTGCGCATCAAAGATGCCGCCATCGTCGCCGCTGCCGTGCTTTCGCAGCGTTACATCACCGACCGCTTTCTTCCCGACAAAGCCATCGACCTGATCGACGAAGCCGCCGCTGGTCTTCGCATGGAAATCGATTCGCTGCCTACCGAAATTGACGAGATCGAGCGCCGCATCATGCAACTTGAAATCGAGAAGCAAGCGCTGCGTAAGGAATCGGATCAGCATTCTCGCGATCGCCTAAAACAAATCGACAAAGAGCTCGCTGGCCTGCGCGAGCAGTCCAACGCCCTGAAGGCGCACTGGCAAGCTGAAAAAGACGCCATCGGCCGCATCCGCAAGCTCAAAGAAGAAATCGAGCAATTGAAAGCCGATGAACAGCGCTACGAGCGTGCCGGCGATCTTTCGAAAGTTGCAGAAATCCGCTACGGGAAACTCTCTGCCGCCGAAAAAGAGTTAAAAGCCGCGCAGGATCGGCTGGCGGAGTTGCAGAAAGACCATGCGATGCTGAAAGAAGAAGTAGGCGAAGAGGAAATAGCCAAAATCGTCAGCAAGTGGACTGGAATTCCAGTTGGCCGCCTTCTCGAAGGTGAAGTTCAGAAGCTCATCCATATGGAAGCTCGCCTGCGCGAGCGTGTCGTTGGCCAGGACGAAGCGCTAGCCAGCGTAGCGAACGCAATTCGCCGTAGCCGCTCGGGCTTGGGCGACCCAAACCGTCCCATCGGCTCGTTCCTTTTCCTTGGTCCCACCGGGGTCGGCAAGACCGAACTCGCCCGCGCACTCGCTGAGTTTCTGTTTGACGACGAAAAGGCAATCATTCGCCTGGACATGTCCGAGTACATGGAAAAACATTCCGTGGCCCGCATGATTGGCGCGCCTCCGGGCTACGTGGGATACGAAGAAGGCGGGCAGCTCACCGAACAGGTCCGCCGCCGTCCATATTCGGTGGTTCTACTCGACGAAATCGAGAAAGCGCATCCCGATGTTTTCAACGTTCTGCTGCAGATTCTTGACGACGGCCGCTTGACCGATGGCAAAGGCCGCGTCGTCGATTTTCGCAACACCGTGATCATCATGACCTCCAACATCGGCTCCTCGGCAATCTTTGAGCTGGCTTCAAAAGATCCGAAAAAAGCTCGGGAACAAGCCATGGCCGCCCTGCGCGAGCTTTTCCGTCCGGAATTTCTGAATCGAATAGACGACATCGTTATGTTCAAGCCGCTCGGAAAAGATCAGATCGAGCGCATCGTCGAACTGCAAATGCGCCATCTGACCAAGCGTCTTGCGGAACGTCAGCTGACCATCGAGCTGACTCCGGCGGCCAAGTCGTTGCTCTTCCGCGAAGGCTACGACCCGGCATACGGTGCGCGTCCGATGAAACGCGCCATCCAGCGCCTCATTCAAGATCCACTGGCCTTAAAACTTCTGGATGGCGAGATCCATCCTGGCGACCACGTTTTAGTCGACGCGGATCCCAAGACTAGCGAAATGAAAATCACGCGCGGAGTTCTAAAGGCGGGTGCCGCTTAAATTGAAGTCCCGGCCCAAAGGCGCAAGTTTATGAAAACTCTAAAGACCACACTTCTTCTGACCGCATTAACGCTGCTGCTCTTGTTTTTGGGAGAATCTTTCGGCGGCCAACGCGGCTTGACCATGGCCCTGGTCGTAGCAGTTCTGATGAACGGCACGGCCTATTTCTTCTCCGATAAAATCGCACTCGCTTCAAGTGGTGCGCAACCGATCAGCAGAGAACAGGCCCCGCGTCTGTATGCGGTAATGGAGCGCCTAGCGGCGAAAGCCAATCTGCCCATGCCGAAGATGTACTTGATCCCGCAGCCTGCTCCCAACGCATTCGCCACCGGCCGCAATCCCAGCCACGCGTCGGTTGCTGTCACGCAGGGCCTGCTGGAGCTGATGACCGACGATGAACTTGAAGGAGTCATCGCTCACGAGCTTTCGCACGTCCGCAATTACGATATCCTCACTTCCTCTATCGCCGCCACACTTGCCGGCGCAATCATGTGGATCGGCCGAATGGGCCAATGGGGCATGATGTTTGGAGGCTGGGGCGGAGGACGCGGCAGAGATCGCGAAGGCGGAGGAATCACCGCGCTGTTAATGCTGATTCTTGCGCCGCTCGCCGCCGTTTTGCTCCAGCTCGGAATTTCGCGCCAGCGCGAATATCAGGCAGACGCTTCGGGCGCAAGAATGGTGGGACAGCAATACGGTTTGATCAGCGCCCTTGAAAAGCTGGGTGCCTACAACCAGAAAATTCCGTCAAACATTCCGCCATCCACCGCCGCGCTCTGTATTGTCGCGCCCTTCTCTCCGCGGCAAATCCTCACCGGCCTTTTCAGCACACATCCGCCTCTCTCCGACCGCATCGCAGAGTTGCGGAACATGACCATCACGAGGTAGTAGCCCGCGCGGTGTCAAGCAAGCGGGGCGAAACCCAAAGAAAAAAGCTCTGTAGTGCCTGCATGAATCCACCACGCAGAAAACTTTAAAATAGCGTAAAAATTGCAGTGCTGGACGGGTCCGGAAAGCTCGACTTAAGAGCCCTGAGAAACTCTCAAGTCCAACATAATCAGTTGATTGCAGGAGCCTTCCCCGTTTGGCCCGATTTGGTTCTGCGCTTGCTCCTACCGGTGGGTTCAAAGGAGAAAAGCAATGAACGAAGAACGACAGGAAATCATCACAGAGGACGCCGCCGCGCCCCGCTGGGTCGGCATCGTAATCGTCGCTCTGGCCGTGGTATCACTCGTGGCGCTGGGCGCAGGCTGGACGGCCTCCACCCGCTCGAAAGAGCTCGAGCAGAATTTGGCCAGCCAGAACGAACAATTTAAGAGGAACGAAGATGTCCTCAGCCAGCGGCTGGCGAAGTCTGAGGATATCAACGCGCAGCTCCAGGGTGAGCTCAGCGTCGTGACGGACAAGATGAAGCTAACCGAAGGCGAATTGGGCAAGGCGCGCTCGCAGGCCAAGAAGATCAAGGAAGAAGACGCCAAGGAGTTGGCGGACCTACAGAACCAGACCAGCGCACAGCTGGCGACCAAGGCCAGCGTTGATGACGTCAACAAGCTCGGCACCGACGTCAACGGCGTGAAGACCGATCTGGACGCCCAGAAAAACAATCTTCAGATGGCTCGCGGCGAATTCGGCACGCTAATCGCCAAGAACCATGACGAAGTGGAAGAACTCCGCCGTCTTGGCGAACGCGATTACTACGAATTCAGCATTGACAAGAAAAATAATCGCGAAAAAGTCGGCAATCTAATGGTCGAACTTCGCGGCACGAATCTCAAGAAGAGCCAGTACACCGTGACGATCTTTGTTGACGACCAGCGCCATGAAAAGAAGGGGTTGACGGCCAACGAGCCGCTCTATTTCTTCGAAAATGGTGCGCGCGCTCCACTTGAGTTCGTTGTGAACCAGGTTGGCAAGGACAAGATCACCGGGTACCTGAGCGTTCCGAAAGTAAACCAGGCACACGCACAAGCTGTTTCCGGCGGTAACTAAGGCAGCCTGAACCCGCGCGCTGGCGAGCGCGGATGTAACAGAAAGGGGGGCGTCCCGAGCGCCCCCTTTTTTTATTCCGATTTCTTTGCCGCGCGCTGCTTGCGAGTCAAAAACCTTTTCGCCAAGGACGAAAGCTGATCGTGCTTCAATTTTCCTTGCTCATAAAGTTGCACTTTCTTCTTAGCCACCTTCCGCCGGCGGCGCTGCCGCTTTTGGGCTACGTACCGCTTTTCATTTGCCATTCAAGTTCCTCCGCGATTAGCGACATCTGATTGTAGCGGAGAAGGAAAATGATGCAAGGTTCAGGTGTGTTTTTGCGCTGAACTTCAAGTACGATTCTAGAGCTATGCCGGTCACTGCCATTTACGCGAGCCGCATCCTCACGCCACAAGAGCAGTTTACCGATAGCGTCATTCTCACCGAAGACGGATGCATCACCGCCATGGGCCATCGGGACGAAGTGAAAATCCCTGCAGGTGCCACCGATTACATCGCCGCAGGCATGATCGTTGCTCCCGGATTTGTTGACGTGCACATACACGGAGCTGGTGGCCATGACGTAATGGAAGCTACCCCCGCCGCGCTCGATTGCATCACCTCCACCGTCGCGCGTTACGGCACCACGTCCATCCTCGCAACAACGGTCACCGCTTCGGTGGATGAAACGTGCCGAAGTCTTGAAGGAATCGCTCAATACATTCGCGCGCATGAGAAATTTGAACAGGACGGCACCCGTCAGTCCGCCGAGATCTTGGGCATTCACCTCGAAGGTCCGTTCATTTCTAAGGCTCGCCGCGGCGTGCACCCGCCGAATGCGATCGCCCGCCCTTCCGTGCAAATTCTGGAGAAATTTCGGGCCGCCGCCGACGGGCTGATTCGCATTATCACCGTTGCACCGGAGACTCCCGGCGCGCTCGATTTGATTCAATATGCCGTAGCAAACGGAATCGTAGCCGCAATCGGCCACACGGACGCGAATTACGAGCAAACGCAAGCCGCCATCCAGGCTGGGGCGCGCCACACCGTACATTTCTACAACGCTATGCGCCCCTTTTCGCACCGTGATCCGGGAGTCATCGGCGCCATCCTTACCGAGCCTGACGTCACGGCCGAAGTCATCGCTGACGGCATCCACGTCGCCGGCCCCGCCATTCAAGTTCTTTTGGGCACCAAAGGGTTCGACACGGTACTTCTGGCCAGTGATGGCACCGCAGCCACTGGAATGCCTGATGGAAATTTCCGCCTCGGAAATTTCGAAGTCGTGGTGAGGGATGGCGTCTGCCGCAATTCGGAAGGGAAACTTGCCGGCAGCACACTGACGCTTGATCGCGCGCTGCGCTATGTCGTGGCCTTAGGCGTCCCGCTAATCGACTCCGTGCGCATGGCCACAATTCTCCCCGCCCGCCGGGTCGGTCTAGCAGGGAAAAAAGGAATAATCGCCGTAGGCGGAGATGCGGATTTGGTTGTTCTTACTCCGGATCTATGTGTCGTTGGTGTAATGACGCGCGGCGCAGGCTTGGCCCAGTAATCAGAAAGTAGAAGCTCCCAGATCACGTTTCGATGAATACGGCTTCCCTTATCCTGACAATCCGATCCAAGCATTCATCATTCAGGCATTCCAGAAGTTCATGTAGACTTCCGTAGTAAACCGGGTGATTGCGTTTAGATTAACGTCTTCCGGAAGTAATGGTCGCGCTTGTGCCACCGTTGCGTCCGCTTCCATTTGTTTACCCATTCCCTCGATCTCGGAAAGTTTATATTTTATCGGAAATCAGGGGTTTAGCGGGATTTTCAACGCTTCGGCTAGCAGGTAGGGATCAAACGGGCTGGCTGCAAAAAAACGTCCATCGATCTCCAGAGTGGGAACCTTGCGGCGTCCATTGTTCGCGCGAAGTACAAGCTCTTCTGCGTCGGGCGACTCATCGATGTTTACTTCTCGGAACGGTATCTTTCTCTCGCGGAGAAACTGTTTCGCTCGCCTGCAGTCGCAGCACCAGCCTGTCGAATAGACTGTAATTTCAGCCATTTTGCGCCCCGGTTTATCTTCGTAAATCCTTCTAAGTGTTACAGCTATTGGATGCTAGCACGGGTTCGCGGATGCCGCCTTGCACCAACCAGTAATTTGGTATCGTTTTGGTACTGCTCTGCAAACGCCATTGATGCACTAGGTTACACGTAAGGGTCCCGGGCAAACCACGACAACCAGTTCATCGGTCAGTGTTAATGCCTTGTGGGATGAGAATCCTGCGCTGTCCCCGCACCGCCGCCCTTGGAAGCAGTCTGCAAACGCGCATTGGCCCGTTCAATCTTGGCTTCCGCTTCTATGGATTCAGCCTCCGGCGTCCCCGGCTTCGCGGCTTCTGCCTGCGCGTTTTGAAGCGCTGCACGAGACCGCGCCACATCGATTTCCTCCGCGCGCTCTGAGATTTCCGCCAGCACGATCACGCGATCGGGAAGCACTTCCGCGAATCCATTGATCACTGACAAGTAACCCGTTCCCCCGTCCTTGTGGTAGGTCAAGGTGCCGATGCCCAACAAGGTAATCAGCGGCGCGTGCCCCGGCAAAATGCCCAGGTAGCCGTCCTTTCCGGGCATCTCGAGCGCCTGCACGTTCTCGCTCAGCACGTGCCGCTCCGGCGTTACGACTTGCAGTTCGATAACCTCAGGTAGCATTTAATTGCAGGCTCGCATGGCGCCAAGACTACGCCAGTGCCGCCATCTTCTCCGCCTTTTCCTTAACTTCTTCGATTGTCCCTACCATGTAGAAAGCCTGTTCCGGCAAATCGTCGTGCTTTCCTTCCACGATTTCCTTGAATCCGCGCACGGTGTCCTCGACCTTCACGTACTTACCTTCCAGTCCGGTAAACTGCGCCGCTACGTTCATCGGCTGCGAAAGGAATTTTTCAATCTTTCGCGCGCGCGTCACTGTTTGCTTGTCATCATCGGAAAGCTCTTCGATTCCCAGAATCGCGATGATGTCCTGCAATTCGCGGTAACGCTGAAGCACCGATTTCACGGCGCGCGCTACGTTGTAATGTTCCTGTCCCACGATGCGCGGGTCCAAAATGCGCGAAAAACTCGCAAGCGGATCCACCGCCGGATAAATCCCCCGCTCCACAATCTGTCGGCTAAGGTTCGTGGTCGCATCCAAATGCGCAAACGTTGCCGCCGGCGCCGGATCGGTGTAGTCGTCCGCCGGCACGTAAATCGCTTGCACCGACGTGATCGACCCCGTTTTTGTGGAAGTAATGCGCTCCTGCAGTTCTCCAATCTCGGTGTTCAAGTTCGGCTGGTATCCCACGGCCGAAGGCATGCGGCCCAGTAGCGCGGAAACCTCCGAACCAGCCTGCACGAAACGGAAAATGTTGTCGATGAAAAGCAGCACGTCCAAATGTTCTTCGTCACGAAAATATTCCGCCACCGTGAGTCCCGTCAATCCCACCCGCAAACGCGCCCCAGGCGGTTCGGTCATCTGCCCATAAATCAGTGCGCAGCGCGATTTCTCCGAATTTCCCGGGACCACCACGCCCGATTCCTGCATTTCCAGCCACAGGTCATTTCCTTCGCGCGTGCGCTCGCCCACTCCCGCAAAAACGGAAACGCCGCCATGCTTCATCGCCACGTTGTGAATCAACTCTTGAATCAACACCGTCTTGCCCACGCCCGCGCCGCCGAACAATCCGATCTTGCCGCCTTTCAAGTAAGGCTCAATCAGATCCACCACCTTAATCCCGGTCTCAAACATTTCCAGGTTGGTCGACTGATCCTCGAGCGACGGTGCAGGACGATGGATCGGATACCGCTTGTCTGTTTTCACCGGACCGAGTTTGTCCACCGGCTCGCCCAACACATTCAACACGCGTCCCAGCGTAGCGCGGCCCACGGGCACCGAAATCGGCTCGCCCAGATTTTCCGCCTTCATTCCGCGAACCAGTCCTTCGGTCGGCTTCATGGCCACGCAACGCACTCGCCCTTCGCCCAAGTGCTGCGCCACTTCTGCCACAATGTCCAGCGGCTCCGGAACGTCAAACCCTTCGCTGGTAATGCGCACTGCGTAATGAATGTACGGCAAGTGATGTTCCTGAAACAAAATGTCCACCACCGGGCCGATAACCTCTACTACGTGCCCGATTTTTTCTTCGCCTTTATCTTCAGCCATTCTGTTCTCCTGAAATTTTCAGAAACGCCGCGCGTCTAAGACATCGCGGAAGCCGCGCCGCTCACAATCTCGATAATTTCCTTGGTAATTCCTGCCTGCCGAATTTTGTTCATCTGCAAAGTTAATTTGTCGATTAGTTCCGAAGCATTTCGCGTCGCCGCGTCCATCGCCGTCATACGGGCTGCGTGTTCGGCTGCGGCGGATTCCAGCAGGATCCGAAAGATTTCAGTTTCCAGATAACGCGGCAGCAAAGCTTTGAAAATTTCGTCCACAGGCTGCTCGTAAATGTAATCCACTAGAAACTCGTCGCCTCTGGGCGCCCGTTCCGTGGGCAGTGAGCTTCCCGGCCCAGCGTGACTGGCCACAGACTTTTCCGCATCCGTCTTCTCCGCGCTTACCACTTCCGGATCGATCGGCAGCAATTTCTGAACCGTCAGATTCTGCACCATCACGTTCTTAAACTCGTTATAAACCGTATACACCGCATCCACTTCGCCGTTGATGTAAAGGTCCGCAATACGTGTCGCGATTTCCTTGGCCTTAGAAAACTCAACCCTGACAGACACATCCAGATACTCGCCAACAAACTCCAGCCCACGCTTCCGGAAAGTATCCCTAGCTTTCTTGCCCACCACCATGAGCTCGAGCTTTTTCGACGAGTGCTCGCGCATGAACTCGCTTGCGCGGCGAATCACATTCGAGTTGAATGCCCCCGCAAGACTGCGGTCGCCCGTAAGCACCAGCACCAGAATCTTGCCTTCGGCGCGGCGCACCAGAAGCGGATGCGATATGTTTTCCATCCGCGCCGCCGCCGAGCGCAACACGCGCAATATCTCGCGCGCGTACGGCCTCGCCGCAAACACGCCCTCTTGCGCGCGCCGCAATTTCGCAGCTGCAACAAACTTCATCGCGCGTGTAATTTGCTGGGTGTTTTTCACCGATCGAACGCGCCGCCGATAATCAAGTAGTGTGGGCATGAACCTAGGTTAGATAGTCATCCTAGAAACTAATGCGCTGCGGGCGCAGGGGCCGGCGTCCGAGCAGCCGCAGGCGACCCCGCCGCTTGCTCTTGTTTCGGTGGAATCTTTTGCTGAGCTTTGTCCTCTTGCTTCTTTTCTTCATCTTCCGGTTTTGGCTTCTGGGGCAGAGAAGCTTTGAAGGTTTCTTTGAACGCATCCAGCGCTTTTTTGGCCTCAGCCTTAATTGCGTCGTCAAACGCTTTCTTCTCGCGAAGAGCTTTCAGCAACCCGTTGTAGTTCGTCTCCATAAACGGATACAGCTCCAATTCAAACCGTCGGCACTGCGATACTTCCAAATCCTCGAGATAGCGATTAGCCGCTGCGTAAATAATCAAAACTTGCTTTTCCACCGGCAGCGGCTGGAACTGATCTTGTTTCAAAATCTCCACCAGGCGTTGGCCGCGTGCCAGTTGCGCCTGCGTCGCTTTGTCCAACTGCTCGGTCCCGAACTGCGCGAACGCCGCCAAATCGCGATATTGCGCCAAATCGAGCCGCAATGTGCCGGCCACTTGTCGCATGGCTTTAATCTGCGCGTTGCCGCCCACGCGGCTTACCGAAAGTCCCACGTTCACTGCTGGCCGCACGCCGCTATTGAACAGATCCGCTTCCAAATAAATCTGCCCGTCGGTAATCGAAATCACGTTGGTTGGAATGTAAGCAGAAATGTCGCCCGCCTGCGTTTCGATCACAGGCAGCGCCGTCAGTGAACCCGCTCCGAGTTCATCGCTTAATTTTGCCGCGCGCTCCAGCAAACGCGAATGCAAAAAGAAAACGTCGCCAGGAAACGCCTCGCGTCCGGGAGGACGTCGCAACAGCAACGAAATCTCGCGATATGCCTGCGCGTGCTTCGAAAGGTCGTCGTAAAAACAGACGGCATGCCGCTTCGAATCGCGGAAGTGTTCGCCGATAGCGCACGCAGCGAACGGCGCAATGTACTGCATCGAAGCCGACTCCGAAGCCGACGCCGCCACTACGATGCTGTGCTCCATGGCACCAAAGTCTGTCAGAATCTTCACGATCTGCGCGATCGTCGAACGCTTCTGCCCAATCGCGCAATAAATACAAATCACGTCGCCGCCGCGCTGATTGATGATCGTATCCAGAATAATCGCAGTCTTTCCGGTCTGCCGGTCGCCAATAATCAGTTCGCGCTGCCCGCGCCCAATCGGAATCATCGCGTCAATAGACTTAATTCCTGTTTGCACCGGCTCGCGCACCGGCTGCCGATCCACCACACCGGGCGCCAGTCGTTCCAGCGGATTGCGCTGCTCGCTTTGAATCGGGCCCTTGTCATCCACCGGATTTCCTAGCGCGTCCACCACGCGCCCAATCATCCCGTCGCCCACCGGCACCGACATAATTTTGTTCGTGCGCTTGACGACAGCGCCTTCTTCAATCTCCGTGTAATCACCGAGCAGCACGACACCGACTTGATCCTCTTCCAGGTTCAGCGCAATCCCGTAAACATCGTGCGGAAACGCCAGCATCTCGCCCGCCATGCATTTGTCCAGCCCATGTACGCGCGCGATTCCGTCGCCGACGGAGATCACCGTCCCCACTTCGTCCACCGCCAGCGTTTGCTGGTAGTGTTCGATCTGTTCCTTCAATATTTTTGTAATCTCGTCGGCTTTGATGTTCGCCATTCTTGCTCCTGATTTTCGATGAACTATTCCGTTTCCAGCTGCTCGCGCAGGCGGTTTAGCTGTTCGCGGACGGACCCGTCGTAAATGGTGGAACCCACGCGCACCACCACGCCGCCCAATAGCGCTTCATCCTCGCGATACTGCGCTTTGATTCGCTTCCCGGTGCGCCGCTCCAGCACGGCCGTCAGTTCCTTTTTCTCCGCGTCGCTCAATTCCTTCGCCGAACTCACTTCCGCTTCGGCGATTCCCATGCGCATATTCAACTGCTTTTCCAGCGCCGCCAGAATCTCGCGAAACAATTTCGTGCGCCGGTGAGCGACAACCAAGTAAATAAAGTTTCTCACCGTTTCGTCAATGCCGATTTTCTCGGTGATTTCCCGGATGACTCTTTCCTTTACCTCCCGACTCACCGCCGGGCTCTCCAGTGCGTTCCGCAATTCCGCCGACGAAAAAAATACGTCGACGAACGCCGAAAGGTCGCCCTGGAGATCGCGTTTCCGCTCCAACGCCACCGACGCCAGCGCGGCGGCGTACCGCTCCGCCGCGGCGCTCAATTGACGCTCCTCTCCATCTCAGCTACGAATGTACGAAACAACCCCGCTTCCGCTTGCGGCGTAATCTGTTTCTCCAGCATCGCTTCCGCTCGCTTGATGGCCAGCCGCGCTGCCAGTGCTTTCAATTCCTGATGCGCTGCGCGCACGGCCGCTTCTATTTCCAGGTGAGCCGCGCGCTCGATTTTTTCCGCTTCGGCACGCGCCATATCGCGCAATCGTTTTGCTTCCTGTTCCGCGTCGCGTTTCGCCTCTGCGCGCATTCTCCTGATTTCTTCGTCCAGCCCCGCTAGTCTCTGGTCGATTTCTTTTTTCTGGCGCTCAGCGGCCTGGCGCGCCCGCGCACCCTCTGCAATTTTCCGTGCTATCTCTTCCGCTTGGGCCCGGAAATGGGGACCGCCCCATTTCACCGCCGCGTAGGCAATCCCGCAAAATACGATGGCAAAATTCAGCCAGCGGAATATGTACCCCAGGGGGAGTTCCGCTAGTGGTACTTCCTTCTCTTGCGCCACCGCCGGCCACACCGTTAGAAACAAAAAGACGGCTGCCGCTCCGAACATCCTTGCCACGCGTTTCATCGCCCTGCTCCTTGCGTGGGAAGCGGACTTTCCAGAATGGTCCGCACAATTTCGGCGGCCAGCGAATCGGTCTGGAGCGCTACTTCGCGGCCGGCGGCGATCAACTCGTCCGCAGTTTTCTTCTTCGCATCCACCACTTCTTCCAAAGCCCGCGAGCGCATGGCTTTCAGCAGTCGGGCTCGCTCCTCCAGAACCACCTGCCGCGCACCTTCTTGTTCGGCGTAAATTTCTGCGCGAACTTTTCTCAGTCTTTCGTTGTAATCTTGCAGCTCTCTAGCCGCTTCGGCCTCAAGCTCCGCGGCTTGGCGACGTGCTCCCTCAATCTTCGCGTCACGTTCCGCCATCGCTTTCTGGATGGGCGTGAAGAAAGCCCAACGCATAAACAAATAGAAAAGAAAAACTAGTACTACTGTGGGCACAGCTTGAAGGAACAACCCAGCGAGCTCGTGGAGGATTTCCATGGTCAGGAGATAGTACGGATCTGCCGCCCCGTTTAGAAATTGTTTGCATGCTTCCGGGGCGACACCCTCGCTCGCCGGAACACACTTCTAGGATCAACAAAGCTCGTGATTATCGCATCGCTGCCAGCTTCCGTCAACGCCGAGCTTAACTTGCCCAAGGTTAGACCTTTCAGCAACTTAAGCTCACTCCCGCAGGTCTCGGAACACGTCTTTCCTGCTGACCACCACCCACAGCAACAGGGCCAGCAGCGGCACTGCGAATATCACGCCAAACCAAATCGGAAAATGCATCACCTGCGCCGCGCTCGACGTGCCTGGCATGTCGCGCATCATATCGCCCATGGCTTGATCGAAACGCGCCTGCGTCCCCGGAATCAGCACCATCGTCAGCGAATTGAAAATCAAGAATTGAAAATAGTAGATTGCCAGGGTGCGCCCCCAGGGCCTGAGCTTCAGTAATCCGAACGCTGTCAGGGACTGAAGCAGCGCCAGCGCGAACATAATCAGCGACGCGAAAGTTCCCTTGAAAAAAAATCCCAAAAAGAATACTGGTGGATTCACCGAAAGCCCCAGAACCCCGATGAACGCGCTGATCAACAGGTACCAGGCGATCAGTGTGATACTCAGCGGTCGTGCCCCCGGCACAGTCATCGGTTCACCCAACGGTCGTTCCGGCGACGCTCCCCGTACCTTTAGAAATTGTTCCTTCGTGGATCGCTTATTGAAGAAATAAAGCCACCATCCGCCTAGCGCCGCGAGCATTGCATAAAACACTGTCAAGAAAATCCGCATACCCATCAAAATGTTCTTAGTCAGCTGTGGGTTCGGCACCGTCCCCGGCGGCGGAAACGGCATCATCAGAAATATGAATAGTCCGGGAATACAAATAAACAGCAGCAATGCGCTGAAAGCTATCATCGAGACCCGTGACCATTCACGCAACCGTAGCAAAGCCGACCCAGTCGAGATGCCCCAAGCTCCCGCTCCGAAAAATAGAAGTGCAGTGAAGACCATGAAATACTTAAAAAACTGTGCCTGATTCTCTGGGACGGAAATGCCACTGGTGGAAGCGAATAACATCAGGAACCCGGTCAGCACTGCGAGCCCGCTCCCAAGTAGCGCAATAACCGCAGATATTGTTATGCCAGCCGATCGATTCATAACCCGCCCGGGTCCAAGTTTTGCGCAGGAGTATACAACATCAACTGCTGCTCCTCTTCCCCGCGCCAGGAATCACTCTCCGCTGGCCGCCTGACGCTCGGTCGATCTTAACTTGAAGAGTTTCGCTAAGAAATTTGACAGGGATTGACGACAGTACCGGTACCAGGCACACACGACCTCTGGAATTCCCGCGCACAAAATGCTAGCGTGACTTGTGACTATTTTTTGCAAAGTTCGAAACGGTCAGCCCAATCGAGCCGGCGTTGCAGAGTCGCGCAGATATTCGGTAAAAGGTTCCCTACCGGGAGGTCAGGCGTCTCGCTCCCTCATTTCTGGCGCAAATTTCAGCGCGCCGCTGTCATTTCTAACCGAAACTAGAATTGCACATTCCGAACCCCTCACTTCTCGCCGCCAGCTTCATATAGAATGGGGCGCTTCGGCGGCCTGCCACCTCGCCCCATGGCCCGCCGAGATAAGGAGACTTTTTAAATGCCCTCTTTTCCGGGAGTCGATTTCCTCGACTTCGATTCCCTGCTGAGCGACGAAGAAAAGCTCGCGCGGCAAACGGCTCGTCAATTTGTCGACGACGAGATCATGCCCATCATCGAGCAATACAATCGCGAAGGAAAATTCCCGGTGCAACTCGTTCCGCAGATGGCCGAGCTGGGACTTTTCGGCGCCAGCTTGAAAGGCTACGGCTGCGCTGGCATGTCCAACGTGGAATACGGACTGGTCACCCAGGAACTCGAGCGCGGCGATTCCGGCTTACGAAGTTTTATTTCCGTCCAGTCCGCGCTGGTCATGTATCCCGTCCACACGTTTGGCTCCGACGCGCAGAAAGACAAATGGCTTCCGCTCCTCCAACAAGGAAAAGCAATCGGCTGCTTCGGTCTCACCGAACCGCAGTTTGGCTCGAATCCGGGAGGCATGCTTACGCGCGCAGTAAAAAAAGGCGACAGCTACATCCTGAACGGCGAAAAAATGTGGATCACCAACGGCTCGATCTCCGACCTAGCCATCATATGGGCGAAAACGGAAGACCAAAAGATTCGCGGATTTCTGGTGGAGAAAGGCACACCCGGATACAAAGCCTGGGACGTCCACGGGAAATATTCGCTCCGCGCTTCGGTCACTTCTGGACTGGCCATGACGGATTGCAAAATCCCTGCCACCAACCTGCTGCCCGGAGTCGAAGGCCTAAAGGGTCCGCTCTCATGCCTGAATCAGGCACGCTACGGAATCGGTTGGGGCGCTATCGGCGCGGCCATGGCTTGCTACGACACAGCGCTTACCTACGCCAAGCAGCGCAAACAATTCAACAACAAACCCATAGCGTCCCACCAACTGGTGCAGGAAAAACTTGTCTGGATGATTACGGAAATTACCAAGGCGCAATTCCTTGCGCTCCAAGTTGGAAAACTCAAAGACCAGGGCCGCGCGCATCCTTCGCACATTTCCATGCTGAAGATGAATAACGTGTGGATGGCGCTGGAAGCTGCTCGCCGGGCCCGCCAAATCCTCGGTGCCAACGGCATCGTGGACGATTACCCCATCATGCGTCACATGAACAATCTCGAATCCGTTATCACCTATGAAGGCACCCACGACATCCACAAGCTGATCATCGGCGAACGCATCACCGGAATCGCGGCCTTCGAATGAGCTCCCGTCATCGATCCTCTTTCCGCGCGGCTCTCATGCTAGCGTTAGCGCTATTGCGAATGGTGCCCTCCGCGATGCTGGCCGCAGAACCCGCATCAAAACCGAAAATCCGCGCCATCACAGCTCTTGTCCGCCTCGATCGCGCACATTACAAAGAACAAATTCAAGACACACTGAATTTCCTCCGCCAAGCGAAAGCCGCCTTCGAAAAGTCCGGTTACGAAGTCCAGACCATTCGCGTCACCACGCAGCCTTTCCCCCAATACACGCGCGATCTATCCGAAGCGGAAACGCTGGCATTCTTCCGCGACTATGACGCGCTGGCGGTCAAGGAAGGATTTGACGCTTCCATCGGCCCTGCGATGATGAAGGACACCGACGATCCGCGCGAAGCGGAGTTGCTTGCGAAAATACTTGCGGGCGCCAAAAGCCTGGAAGGCTCAATCTTCATCGGCGGCGAAGATGGAATCCACTGGAAGTCCATTCGCGCTGCAGCCGGCGTGATGAAATACCTGGAAACCCACAGCTTGCACAGTCAGGCCAATTTCAACTTTACTGCGTCGTCTTTCGTTCCCGACGGCACGCCATTTTATCCCGCGTCGTATCTCGCTGGCGAAGGCAAGCAATTCGCCATCGGTTTGCAGTCAGCCAACGTCGTTGCGCACGCTTTGGCCTCCACCAAGTCGCCCGAGGGTGCCGAGGCGAGCTTACAATCTTCACTCAGCGGTTACGCCCTACAGGTGGAAAACACCGCGAAGGAAATCAGCCACAGCACGGGCTGGAAATACGGCGGCATTGATCTTTCGCCGGCGCCCCTGAAAGAAATTTCGATCGGAGGCGCAATCGAGAATTTCCTTGGCGCACCCATTGGCACGAGCGGCACCCTGACTGCCGCTGCACTAATCACCCGGGCGCTCAAAGCGACACCCGTTACGCAAGCGGGCTATTCCGGGCTGATGCTGCCGATCCTGGAGGATTCGGTTCTCTCGCGGCGTTGGAGCGAAGGGCGGCTTTCGATTGACGCACTGCTTTCCTACTCCGCGGTTTGCGGTACCGGCCTTGACGTGATTCCACTTCCCGGCGACATCTCCAACGAGCAACTCGAGAAGATTCTCGGTGATGTGGCCAGTCTTTCGGTGAAATGGCAGAAGCCTCTCTCCGCGCGCCTGCTTCCCGTCGCGGGGAAAACAGCCGGCGACCCGACCGAATTCGACGACCCCTTTCTTGTAAACGCAAAGATTCAGCCACTCCCTTAACCTGATGCGAAACTATTCTAGACACTTCGCCTTGCTTGAAAACATCCCAATTGGATTATGATAGCCGCCCCGGGCGGATGTCCCCGACGCTCGGATTCATTCTCGCTTCTCAGGAGCCATGATGGAGAAAGCACTCAGCTTGGAATTTCTGCGCGTCGTGGAGCGCGCCGCCATCGCCTCGGCGCATACGATGGGCTTGGGGGACCGGCACAAGTCCGATCAGATGGCCGTCGAAGCCATGCGCTCGGAAATGGACTCGGTAGGCATGGACGGAACGATCGTCATCGGCGAAGGCGAACGCGACGAAGCTCCCATGTTGTTTATCGGGGAAAAAGTGGGCGCCGCTGTGCGCGATAAAAGCCGCAAGTTCCCCGAAGTGGACATTGCCGTCGATCCTCTCGAAGGCACCAACCTTTGCGCCACGGGTGAGCCGAACGCGATCGTGGTTCTCGCGGCCAGCGATCGTGGCGGCCTGCTCCACGCTCCCGACCTCTACATGGAAAAAATAATCGTTGGACCGTCCTGCAAAGACGCTGTCGAGCTGGACGCACCGGCCGCGGACAATTTGAAGGCGATCGCTAAGCGGCTGAACCGTAAAGTGGAAGACCTCGTGATCATCGTCCTCGATCGCCCGCGCCACGAAAAGCTGATCGCCCAGATTCGCGCGACGGGCGCTCGCATCCGGCTAATCTCGGACGGCGACTTATCTGCCGGCATCAGCGCCGCGGTCGTTGGCACTGGCGTTCACGCCGTGATGGGCACTGGTGGCGCTCCGGAGGGCGTCCTCACCGCCGCAGCTTTGCGTTGCTTGAACGGCCAAATTCTGGCTCGCCTGGTTGTATCAAAACCAGAGCACCATGAGCGCATCGCCCAAATGGGCATTAAAGACCCCCAGCGTATTTACAAAACGGAAGATCTTGCGCCCGGAAAGAAAATCATCTTCGCTTGCACCGGCGTCACTGGCGGCGGACTGCTTCGTGGCGTGCGCTTCTTCGGCGAAGGCACCCGCACGCATTCGCTGATCCTGACCTATGACGATCGCCAGGTCCGTTTCATCGATACCGTGCACCTGGAGAAGCGGCCGGACGTAAAGGTGGTTTTCTACTAGCGCTCAAGGAAACAACGTGGTGTAAGGCATAGCTCATCGTGATGCCCTGCTTCGGAGAAACCATTTCGCTGTTATAATTCGTAAATTCGTTTTGATTTGTTCGAGAGGTGATTCGTGGCTACCCGGCCGACGCAACCCACTATACAACCCACAACCGAAGCGCAGCGCAGAAGCAATGCAATCTGGTGGATCCTGGGAATTGTGGCCGCAGGTATCATTGTATTATTTCTCTGCGGACTGATGGTTGCCGGACTTTTCATTCGCCACCTGAAAATCCACAGCTCCGGCAACAAAGTTGCCATTGAAACTCCGGCTGGCTCCATTTCAGTTAACGGTGACAATGCTCATGCCACCGGGCTGGAAATTTATCCGGGGGCCCTGCCTTCCTCCCCTGACAAAAACGCTAGCATCGATCTGTCCGCAAGTGATACCGGCGTAGGAATCGCCACCGAGGAATATCGAACCAAGGACCCTATCGACTTCGTGCAGGCCTGGTACAAGAAACATCTCGGCCCGGATTTTCGGTTGGAAACCGGCAACGAGAAAATGGCTCATGCGAACGGTTCTGTAAGACTGAATGACGATGACATCGCGTTCGTCGACGACCGCCGCAACGGAGCACGCGTCGTGGCCCTGAAGAAAATTTCCTCAGGCACTCAAATTACGTTGCTACGCGTAGGTAAGAGAGAAACACAGTAATTCCAATCTAATTCAGAGAGACAAAGAGGATTCCACTGCGCACTTGGCTTCTCGGTATCTTGCCAATGAGATGGTGGGAGAGATTGTGTAAGAAAGGTGAGACAGCTTGGCACAGCCGGATTGCTCCGGCTGTGCCATGGCCTGTCGTTGAAGGTTTAGTGACTTTTTGCTTTCTTGGCTGCGGCAGCTCCGAGTGCTGACTCCTGCTGTATCTGCCCGCCAAATACGCTGCTGAGCCCGTCGGCCCCGTCTTCTATCCAAAACAATTGACCGGAGCTTGCCTGGTAGACGTTTGCCGTGTACGGAATCGTGCCTCCCGCACCATTGGTGATAGTCACGGTAAACGGAGTTATTGTGAAGCGGCCCGGGTTGCTCGAATCCGCAGCGACCGGAGCCGAGAACGTAACACTGTCAGTGTTCGCGGGGGGATTTAGCAGCATTTTCGGATCACTTATAGTACCGCTTCCCGCGAAGGTGGTTGCTGTTACCGCGGCATTACCGACAAAGTCTGCCTCGCCCGACCCAACAGGCGGGTTGGCAATCGAACCGCCGGGGAAGAAGTCCTGAAGTCCGAGGGCATAGTTGCCCGAAAAGCTTCCGGTCGCCTGAGGAACTAAAGTTCCTACACCCAGCACGTTCGCACTGAGATCAACAATCAGAGCCCCTCCGCCTCCGGAAGAGTTATTCGGGTCGTTGATATTGACAGTGGGATCCACCATGTATATTCCAAGATTGGTGACGTCCAGAAGAGTGGTGGGGTTAATCGTCAAACTTCCATATCCGTCACTAGCAATGGAATACGTCCCGGCGATTCCGGCCGCGTCCAAGAACGGGATCGCGAGAGCCGTGCCCTGCTCGTTGACGTCCGCAACCCCGGTAAAGTTGCCGCCGCTTGGAGCGATCTGACCGACCGCCGCATACAAAAAGTTTTCGGCGAAACTGCCTTGGTCAATAAAAACCGAATTCACGAGTGAGCTGTTCGAGAAAGTGCCCGTGCCCTGAGAGAACGCCGAGCCCACAGCGGAATCGGAGTTATTCATATCGATGATACGTATCGCGTTCTGATTGATCGCGTAATAAACACCACTCGCGCCGAAAGGTCCGTTCGTAATGGTGCCACGCCCGAGAGTGTCAGCCGCCCCCAACGTCGCCCCTGAGAAGGAGTTGTTGAGACTAGGGCCGCCAATAGCATCGTTTTGATCAAAAGTCCCAGCTACAGTGGTGCCAGTGATCGTGAGTACGCCTCCAATGGACACTCCTTCACCGGACTGTCCGACACCATCGAGAGCAAATGCAAAGCCGCCACTCAGCGTGCTCGGCAGCGTCTGCAGATCGAGGCTCCCACTTGATGTGCTCCCATCGGACTCAATAATGAGCGCGTGGCTATTGTTCACGAAATTGACGGTAAAAGTTTCGGTGCCTTCATTGGTGGTTACAAGGGTCAAGGTGCCTGAGCCGTCGGCGCCTACAGACAGAGTTCCGCTAGTAATCGGATCGTCTAGAAATGTCGAGCCAAATCCAACACCGTTTGCGCTGTTGAAATCCTGCTCGCCCGTAAGCGTGCCGTCGGCGTTGATGAGGACCGCTCCGGCAAGGGAATAAATGTCTTGGACAGCGTCAAGACCGGTCAAATAGAATGTGAAATTGCCCGCGATCCCTTGATTGACCTGAATTGTTACGTTGACGCTTACGGGTGCCAGACCTTTAGCTTCGGACGTGGCAGTAATAGTCACCGGTCCCACAGCGGTCGCTGGCGCTGTGTACATAGTGTTCTGACCGCTGGTTGTAGGTGTGGGCGAGAACGATCCACAAGTACCGACGGGGGTGCAGGTCCAATCAATCGGCGCTGTTGTTCCGGTTTCAGTGGCGGCAATTTGCACCGATCCACCAGGTACAATTGAAGCCGGGGGAGGCGTGCTTATGGTAATGCTGAGATGTTTCGGGTTGCTGCTACATCCAGCGAAATAAGCGGTGCTGAACGCCACAAGAATGACCAGGAGAAGTTTGCGGTTCACAGTTGGCCTCCTTTTGACTCCGTAGTCGAAGCGGCGTTGCGCTCCGGGTGTTCGAGAGGAAATCCGCGCTTGGTGCGGATTTGATACGTATGGCCGCCGATCTCGAGCGTGCGAACTTCAAGAACTTGTTTGGTTTGCAAAGCCATCATCACGCCGGTCACCTTCACCTGCTGCCCCGGAATAATTGCGATGCCGCCTTTTTCATTTTGGGCAAACGAAGTCAACCTGCCATTGATCAAGCCTGACTTTGTTTGAAGCACGAGAAAAGGCTGCGCCTGTCCGTGAGAAGATTTTTCAGGTACGCCCACTACAGTCCCACTGAGGGTGACTTCTTTGCTTACATCATATCTGAGCGGGCCGATGGGTTTAGTTGTTGCGGCAGCCGTCTGCGCATAGCCCGGCGCTGCGAGTGAGAAAAAAGCCAGAAGAGCGAACGCCCCAAGTCCTGGATACAATCTTTTCATTTCTTCCTCCCAAGGAATTTGTGCTGAAAGCCGGCCGGGCTGGCAGTGTTGCAACCTCGTCGAACAGGATACAGCAATGTCGTGGGACCGCTCGCAGCAAATTTGTTGGAACCTCTCGATCGCCTAGAGCAAATCTTGAACATTCTCGCGTCAACCGTATGGATCTCGATGAATGGCGCTGAATGTTTCAGCCCCGGCTGCCTATAGCCGCCCTAAAAACCCAGAGCAGATAATAAGCCAAGCGCTGCTCGAAATTTTCGCAAAGGCGCAGCAGGGTTCCGAAGTAACAACACAGGCTGGCGCTTATCGTGATACTAACCCCAATTCCCTGTAAAGTTTCTCAGAACTTGCTTTAAATCTTTCAGGCGACTGGTGAGCCAAGCGGAGCGTGATTCCGGGTTACAGTCCGGATGAGAGGAGTTTGACCGATTGAAGACGGGCCGGTATAATTGGCGTTTCGATAGCGCTCAATGTTTGCGCTGAGCAGGGCCTTGCGATCGTTTGCCGCCCAGTCGAATGCCCACCGTTTGCTTGTACTAACCCGCAGGTTTGCGAACCTTGGCGAACGGTGGAGAAGCGCCTCGAAAAAAGAGCCCAGGAGCACCCATGCTAAAGTCTACTCAATTGCGACCCGGGATGATCATCATGCACCAAGGCGATCTCCATGTGATTTACAGCGTGGACCATCGCACACCGGGGAACAAGCGTGGGTCCATGCAAACCAAGATGCGCAACCTGCGCACCGGCTCGATGATGGACTATCGCTTCCGCGCGGAAGAATTCGTCGAAAAAGTCACGGTGGACGAAATTGAGTTTGAATATCTGTACAGTGATGGCGACGGCCACCATTTCATGAATTCGCAAAACTACGAGCAGCTCGCCCTGCAGAATGACATTGTGGGAGATACCAAGGATTATCTAATCCCCAATTTGCCGGTGAAAATCGAATATTACGACGACAAGCCAATTGGGGTTCTGCTGCCCGACACGGTTGACTTGACCGTGGTCGATACCGAGCAAACCATCCAAAAGGCTACCGCCAGCGCGGTGATGAAGCCGGCCAAGCTGGAAACCGGCTTGGTCATTAACGTGCCACCTTTCGTCGGAAACGGCGACAAGGTGAAAGTGGACACCTCAGAAGCCCGTTACATTCAGCGCATCCAATAACTTCATTCTGGCATTGTGATAGCCTGAGTTCGAACAGGCAGAAAAGACGCTTGTTATAGAACTTTTTTGAATCCTGCGTGTTCTGTATCTCGGGTAAGCCCTTTACTTGTTGCACGCAAACGAAAATATGAAACGTTACGTTTCAAGATCGATCAGAACGACTCTCGTTCTCCTGTTCGCCTCAGCATTCACGTGTTTTGCCCAGACCCCGCAGAAAATCATCGATGATTATTTGCACGCCGAAGGCGGCGCGAAAGCGCTAGCGAAAGTTCAATCCGTTACCTTAACCGGGAACGTAAGGGAAGAATCGGCTGACGCCGGCGGCTCTTACTCGCTGATTACCAAAGCGCCAAATAAGTTCTATTCGGAAATTCTTATCGAGCCGCAGCACACCATTGTTGCTTCCAACGGAATGTCCTCTTGGAGCAAGGCGTCAGGAGACGCGCCGCACACGTTTACGGGGGTGGAAGCTGTTGCATGGACGGCTACCGGCCGCTATTTGAACGAGCGTTTGGTGAATGCGAAGAGAGACAAAATCGGAGCGAGATTTGTTGGGATGGAGAATATTTCTGGGCGCCAGGCATATCATGTGAAAATCTTGCTCACTTGGGGAGTTACGCGGGAAGTTTTTTTCGACATGCAAACCCACCTAATCATTCGTGAGGTGATTCCGCCGGGGCCGAGCTCGTCAGCCGTCGGTAACAAGGCAATTTCTCAAACAGTTGAAACCCAGCCCGCTGGAGCTGCCGAGGAAATAGATTACTTCGATTACAAGCCAGTAAGCGGCGTCTTGGAACCTAATCGCATCGAGTTGCATCGTGGTGGCCACGCGTATCAAATCGCCGTGACGCGAGTGGAAATCAATGCGCCGGTACCGGACTCTATTTTTGATTTTCCGCATATGCAGGACCGCCCGCTGCCGGAGGTAGCCAAACTTCTGCTCGACATCGACAAAAATCAAAGAATGGTTGAAGAAATTCTAAAGCAGTACACCTGCCATTTGAGCGAGGAGGAAGAAAAAACGGATTCCCATGGCCAAGTCACTTCTCGTTCGGTGAAAGACTACGACATTTTTTATATTGGCGAAGACGAAGTCCGCCATCTCCTGGCCAAAGACGGCAAGCCAGTGGAAGGCGATGAGAAGAAAAAAGAAGATGAGCGCTTCAGCAAGGACTTCGACGAGAAAAAGAAAAAACAAGCTGAGCTGGAAAACGATCCCAAAAAGCAAGCGAAACGAGAAGAGGAGCAACAGGCGCAGATTTCCGATTTTTTGCGTGCCGAGCGTTTCAGCAACCCCCGGCGCGAACTTTTTCGCGGCCAGGAAGTAATCGTCTTCGATTTCGGACCGAATCCCGATTACAAGCCGAAAAAGCTGGTTGAGAGCATGGTGCAGAAGCTCTCCGGCGTGCTTTGGGTGGATGAGCAGGCTCGCGACGTGGCGCGCCTGGAAGCGCGGTTCAATGACAACGTGAAGATTGGCGGCGGAATTTTAGCGTCGCTGGCTAAAGGCTCCCAGCTCGTTTTCGAGCAGGCCATGGTGAATGATGAAGTTTGGCTGCCTTCTTACTCCGAGGTTCACGCTGCTGCCCGCCTGGTCTTCTTTAGAGTGAAACAGAATGAGATCGACCGCTACAGCGATTACAAGAAATTCTCGTCGGAAGTAAAACTGGGCGCTTCCACACCCGTAGAAGGAAATCCCAAACAATAGTCAGGTTGGCAGACCGGCACGAATATTGGCTAGTTAGCGGCCGAGGACTTTGCGCCGAAGACACGGCGGAAAATCGTGTCCACCGCGCGAAGCTGGCGTTTCAAATCAAAAGTGTGGGCCAGAGCTTTTTCGTCGAGAAACTTTCGGACATTCGCATCCGCTGCGATGCGATCTCGAAAGCTTGTCTCCGATTCCCATGCGGACATGGCGTGGCCTTGCACCCATTTGTAGGCGTCTTCGCGTGGCGCGCCGTGTTCCACCAAATCCTGCAAGAGCTGACCGGAAAAGATCAGGCCCATCGTCGCATCAAGATTGCGCTGCATGCGTTGCGCGAAGACTTTCATGTTGCGCACAATTTCGGTGGTGCGGTGGAGCATGTAGTCCACCAGAATCGTGGAGTCGGGAAGAATTACGCGCTCGACCGAACTGTGCGAAATGTCCCGCTCGTGCCACAGCGCAATATTTTCCAGCGCGGCCACGGAATTTGCCCGCACAACACGCGCTAGCCCGCAAATTTGCTCGCTTGAAACGGGATTGCGTTTGTGCGGCATGGCCGAGCTGCCACGCTGCTCGCCTCCGAAGGGCTCCTCCACTTCGCGAACTTCGGTACGCTGCAAATGGCGAATTTCCTGGGCCACGCGTTCGAGCGAAGCCGCCACGATCGCGAGCGTGGAAAGATATTGCGCGTGGCGATCGCGCTCGATCACCTGGGAAGAGATGGGCGCGGTGGCGAGACCAAGTCGCTGGCAGATTTTCTGCTCGATCTCCGGGCCGAGATGAGTACAGGTTCCCACCGCGCCGGAAATCTTACCCACCGCCATCTGCTGTGCCGCCGTTTGGAAGCGCACAAGGTCACGGCGGTTTTCGGCATACCAGTTCGCTACTTTTAGGCCGAAAGTGATGGGCTCAGCGTGAATGCCGTGCGTGCGTCCAATTTCTGGCGTGTCTTTAAACTCCCACGCGCGACGCTCAAGCACTTCGCCAAACGCTTCCAGGTCTTTCTCGATCAGGTGGGAGGCTTCACGAACGAGAAGAGCTTGAGCGGTGTCCACCACATCGTTGGAGGTGAGTCCGTAGTGCAGCCAGCGCGCGGCTTCAGGATCGGCTACCGATTCCTGCACCGCAATGGTGAACGCAATCACGTCGTGCTTAACTTTTGCTTCGATCTGGTTGATGCGGGACACATCTACGCGCGCGCGTTCACCTAATTTTGCTGCGGCTTCGCGCGGAACGATGCCCGCTTCCGCTAGTGTTTCAGTGGCCGCGAGCTCAACTTCCAGCCACTTCTGGAATTTATTTTCTTCGCTCCAGACGCGGCCCATTTCCGCGCGGGTATACCGTCCGATCAATTGCAGGCCTCCCTAGACAACTTGTTACGAGGGCTCTGAAATGCAAATACGATGTTCTTATATTACTCGATTTTCGAACGGGTCGCGGCGCCGGGTGAGAAATTCAAGAGATATCGCAGGCGAAACTAGCTTGACGCGCGTACCGCCCAACACGTTCAGATGGATTCGTAAGGTGATTGCTTTCTATAGGTTGGCGGAACTTACCGGACCAAACGACCTAGCTTCCAGCAGCACAAATTCAAAGCGAGGAGAATACCATGAGAGTTACAGTTTCCTGGTTTAGTGTAAAGGACTTCGAGCAGGCCAAGAAGTTCTACGGCGAGACGGTGGGATTGAAGAAGACGTTTGAAATGGAGCAATGGGCGGAGTTTGCAGGTGCGGAAGGCGAAGCATCCATCGGGTTGGCCGCAAACCCACACGCGGGAAAGGAACCGGGAGCAACGATTGTCTTGCGAGTATCGGATATCGAGGGCGAACGAAAGCGCCTAGAGTCGCGCGGCGTTTCGTTTGAAGGCAAGATTGAAGAAATTCCGGGGGTGGTCAAGCTTGCTACGTTTCGCGACCCGTCGGGCAATCGCCTGCAGCTTTGCCAATCGTTGATGCATTTGTGACTTAGAAAAATGGCCGGGCCGCGGCGGTCAGACGGCTGTAAACTGACGCGGCCTTGCCGACTTGAAGGAGACCAAAGGATGGCAGTTTATCCTCTGCCGCAAATTCCGCCGGACGAAGAAGTAGCGCTGGTGGAACGAGCACGCCACGGCGACCAGAATGCGTTTGATTTGCTGCTCGAACCGTGGCGCAAACCGCTCTTCGGATACATCTACCGCATGGTCACGCTGCGGCAAGATGCCGAAGATTTGCTCCAGGATGTGCTGGTTCGCGTGCTCGAAAATATTCGCGAGTACCGCGGCGAGGCGAGATTTAAAAGCTGGGTGTTCGGCATCGCCACACACGTGTGCCTGGACCATCTGCGCAAACGCAAGCGGTGGCGTGTAGAAGCGCAGAGCCTGGGTGAACAGGAGACGACAGCGGACCCCGACAAAATCGAACGGTTAGCCGGATTGATGCATCAGCCGGAATTTCGCTACGAGATTCGCGAGCACATCACCTTTTGCTTCTCTTGCATTTCTCGCACTCTTCCGCCGGAGGAGCAAGCGGCCCTGATTCTGAAGGAGGTGCTGGGCTTCACGAGTGAGGAGGCGGCGAAAATTCGAGTGTTTCCGAACCTGTTTTTCGCCATCGCCTGGCAGCAGCGCGCGCGAAAATGACCGAGGACTACGATGGTCTTTGCGCGCTCATCAACAAATCCGAAGTGTGTCATCAGTGCCGCGGATTGCAGGAAATCGCCGGTGAAGGCTATCATGGCGCGGACTTGGTCCAGATTGAAGTCGCGCCGGGTGTCGCTCTTCCGCAGAGAATCTTTTTGATGCGCGGCTGGATATCGTGCGCGCGGCCGATCTGGAGTCAGGCCGCACGCACACAATGCACGACCTTTTCTTCCGGAACCTTTCGCAACGCGAAGAGTTGCGCTAGGGACTACAGGTCGAAGGGGCCGAGCGGGACGCGTTGTGAGGCGACGTGAAGTGTGCCGCGGAAAGCGAATTCGGCCGGCGCGGCGGCTCAGCGCTTCTTCGGCGGAAATGCGCGCGACGTCGGGATTGTTGTTCTGCTCCGAGAGGTGCGCGAGGACGACGTGGCGGGCGCGCCCGTCGAATACTTCCGCGTCCGCCAGGAACTCGCTGACCACCGCATTTGAAAGATGCCCCGTGCGGCTCATCACGCGCTGCTTGATGTACCACGGGTACGGCCCCACTTTCAGCATCTCGAGATCGTGATTCGATTCGAGAATCAGAAAATCGGCTTCGCGCAGATACTGTTTCACCAACTCGGGCATGTAGCCGAGGTCGGTGACGATCACAACCTTAGTTCCATTGGATCGGAAGCAATAGCCGACTGGGATCGGCGGCGTCGTGCGGAATGGTGAAGGGCGTTGATTTCAATGTCGCCAATTTCGAATGGCGCGCCCGCAGCGAATGTATTCAATGCGCTCGATCTTTCTTTACCGGGCCGTCCTCGCACAATTTTAAGATTTCGCGATGGGTCAGCTCGGTGAGGTAGGCGGGACATTTCCACTCGCGCGCCATTTGGGCCATAGCGCTGGAATGATCGCTGTGCTCGTGGGTGATCAAGACGGCGTCCACGTGCTCGGGACGCTGGACGGCCCAGCGCTTCGAAACGCCGCAACATTTCTTTGCGGCCGAGTCCAGCATCAACGAGGAGAGTGGTGTGGCCTGTTTCGAGCAACGTGCAGTTGCCCGTGCTTCCCGAGGCCAGAATGGATACGCGGAACGAGATCGCTTCCCTCAGTCAGGTTCTGCAGCAGCTATACGCGCGCAAGAACCGCGAAGATGATGGCAAACTGCGGAGCGTACGTCAACAAGCGGAATTCAGTGGAATTCAGTGGATGAATTAAAGGACAAGCTGGTCGCGAGTGAGCTGGAAGCCGTTGAGGTTGCCGACGACGGACGCAGCGATGCGGTCAGGCTGAAAGAATTCCTGGGCCAGCCGCTGAACATCGGCGGCGGTGACTTCTTCCAGCATGGCGATCAATTCCTGCGCGGTGTAGTGCCGGTCAAAATAAATGTGGTAGCGGGCGAGGCTGTTCATGCGCTGGCCAGTGCCTTCCAGAGCCAACAGCGTGGCGCCTTTAAGATGGTCTTTCGCGCGGCGCAGCTCTTCTTCGAGGAGGGGTTCGTCCTTCAGGCGGCGAAATTCTGCGAGAACACAGCGAACGAGCTGGGAAACGGTTTCTAAAGACGTTCCGGCATAAACCGAAAGCACTCCGGCATCACGGTAGGAATTCAGCTCGCTGAAAATCGCGTAAGCCAGGCCCTGGCGTTCGCGAATATTCTGAAAAAGCCGGGAGGACATGCCGCCACCTAAAACGTTGCTGAGCACGGAGACCGCAAAGCGGCGCTGATCGGTCATAGGCAGCGCTGAGACGCCTAGGCAAAGATGCACCTGCTCCAGTTCGTGCTTGGTGCGCACGGTGATGTGCGGAGCGGCAACGGGCGTGGACTCAGGCGTTAGGGGGTTTCCCGCTGGACGGCCGGCAAAACGTGCCGCCACAAGATCGATCAACTGCGCGTGGCTTAAGTGCCCCGCAGCGGTGATGACCATGTTGTTGGGGGAGTATCGCTCCTGAAACCAGGAGCGGAGCGTATCGCGCGAAAAAGCTCCAACAGTTTCGGGCGTGCCGAGAATCGGTTTGCCGAGTGCATGGGGATACCAAAAGTTCTGGGTAAAGAGTTCGTGTACGAGGTCTTCGGGATTGTCCTGGGTCATGCGGATTTCTTCCAGAATGACCGATTTCTCACGTTCGATTTCGTCTTCTGCAAATTTTGGATCGAGAACCATGTCCGCAATCACATCGAACACTTTTGCTAGATGCTCGTCGAGGACGCGAGTGTTGAAGCAGACCATTTCTTTGGAAGTAAAGGCGTCCAGCATGCCGCCGACGCTATCCACTTCACGCGCAATATCTTCCGCGGACCGCCGGGTGGTGCCCTTAAAAACCATGTGTTCGATGAAGTGGGAAATGCCGTTCAGCGCGGTAGGCTCGCGGCGCGAGCCGGAGCGTAACCAAATTCCTACCGAAACGGAATGAACGTGCTCCATAGGCTCGGTGATGACCACCAGGCCGTTGGGAAAAACTTCCTTCTGTACTTTGTGTGGGGTGTCAACTTGCATTGTGTTCGGCATATTTTTATCTATTCTGGCACGACGAAGATAAAAATGTAATGGTGCTGAAGAGAGATTTCCACCTTGCTGTAAAAGGGACGGCTTAGATTAATTTTTCGTCGGGCGAAAGTTTACCGTATTCGCTGGAGTAATGGAGCGGAACATCCGCATAGACTCCCTTATCGATGGAATAAACTTCGCAGGACGAATACGGATAGGAATAAATGTGGACGCTGGTTGAGCGCTGCCCAAACTCGGGAAGATTCAGCACTTGATGAACCGGTTCCTCGGGCTGCACGACCGCGGGATGCTCAGCATCCATGTCGTAGGCCTCCGAGGGAATGAGAGTGCAGGTACCGTGCGCAGCATCACGATGATCTACACGGAAGTTTTGAACGCGCAAACGTCCGATGGGGGTCACCATCCAACAATTCTGATCGCGATGGTTGTGAATGCGGCTGATCTGGCCAATATCCCAACAGATGGCCATGACTTCAAAAAGATTGCATTTGTAAATCAGGTTTCGCGTGTAATGGCTCTTGGCATAGAAAAGGTAGGGCGAGAGGGTTTCTGCCCGAACGGCTTTTTCCGCGGTGAAATCAAACACTCGCGAAATGGAGAATTGCGGCTCGGGAATAGCGCAAAGTTGCTTTACCCATTGGTCGATTGACAGGGTTTCCATCCAGCACGCCTCCCAGCACGAGGAAAGTAAGGCACGAAAGACAGCGTTATTCCGACATTATAGCAACGCGATTCACTGAACGGCAGCAAAAAAGCGCGCCGAAGAGCGTGCTATGATTAGTTTACAATGTCTTCCGAAGCCACGAAAAACGGTGTGAATCTGCTGGGAAAATCGCTGGACGAGCTCCGCGAATTTTTGCGAGAAATGGGTGAGCCAGCCTATCGCGGGGCGCAAATCTATCACGCGATTTACGCGGAACGCCGATTCGATTTCGGTGCGATGACCAATCTCCCGGCGATCTTACGCGAACGTCTTGCGCGCGAAGCAGTTATCGAGTTACCCCGCATTTTGAGGACGTATCGCGCCGATGATGGGACGGTGCGATACGTTTTAACGTTGGGCGCGGCTGCCGATGGTGCAAATAGAAGCGGAAAGCCCGTAACGATCGAAACGGTGTTCATGCCGGAGGAGAATCGGCAGACGATTTGTGTCTCGACTCAGGCGGGATGCGCGGTTGACTGTCATTTTTGTTTAACAGCTACTCTTGGGCTCATCGCCAACCTGACTGCGGGTGAAATTATTGGACAAGTTCTGCGAGCACTGGAAGAAAATCGTTCAGCGCTGAAGCCGCAGACAAATGTGGTGTTGATGGGCCAGGGGGAACCACTGCTGAATTACGAAGCGGTGATTGGCGCCCTTCGCATAATGCTGGATCCAAATGGCTTGGCCATAGCGCCGAAACATACGACGCTTTCCACTAGCGGTATCATTCCGGGAATCGAGAAACTGGGCTTAGAAACGGTTCGGCCAAAGCTTGCGATTTCCCTGAACGCATCCTCTAACGAGCAGCGCGACAAAATCATGCCGATCAACCGAAAGTATCCCATCGAAAAACTGATCGAAGCGTGCGAACGATATCCGCTGCGGCCATGGGAACACCTGACGTTCGAATACGTTCTACTGGGCGGATTGAACGATTCGCCTGAGGATGCCCGACGCGTCGCAAGACTACTGGCAAATCTGCGCGCTAAAGTAAACCTGATTCCGTGGAATCCGGGTGCGCTGCCGTTTGAAAAGCCGGATGCAGCGTGCGTCGAAGAGTTTCGCAGAATTCTCACAGACAAAGGCCTGCGCTCGTTCGTGCGCTATTCGCGCGGGCAGGATGTGATGGCGGCTTGCGGTCAGCTTGCGCTGCTCGAATCAAACGAACTGCCAGGCAAAACAATCCTCTTGCAACTTTCGCAGGCACCTCTTTGAACTGATTCTGTTTTCGTAACCCTCGGGAGAACTAGAATTATGTTGCGAAATACTACCGTTACCGAATGCCAATCGCGGCAATCATACGGCCGGTGATGCGCTCGCGCCGATAACTGAAGAAAAGATCCGTGCGGCAAGCGGTGCAGAATCCTGACGAAGAAATATTACCGGGCGGCACGCCCACAGCGCCTAGAATCGCGCGATTCGCCGCGATCAGATCAAGGTGCACGCGCGGTTCAGGGAGCCGGTGACCGGGGGGGCGCATGCTGAGCCAAGGAAGCCAATTGGGGTCGTTATCGCCGCGAGCCAGCGAATCGAAAGGCCCTGCGAACCATTCGCGCGCTTGGCGAAACTTTGCCGCGAACTCCGCGGCGACTTCCGGACCCACTTCAAAGCAACATGGGCCGATCGAAGGCCCTAGCGCTGCAATCACATCTTGTGGGCGCGTTCCAAATTCCATTTGCATGCGTCCCAGCGCCTTTTCAGCGACGCGTTGAAGCGTGCCGCGCCAACCAGAATGAATGGCGGCGATTGCGCGGCGCTTTTTATCCGTGAGCAGAATGGGAACGCAGTCGGCCGTTTGGACCAGCAGCATAAGCCCGGGCTCGTTGGTGATGAGAGCATCGCCTTTCGGTGCATCCGCCGAGACCCCGGGGTTCGCCGAGTTCACAACGTGAACGATGTCTGAATGAATTTGGCGCAGCGCGACTACGCGCATGTCGCTAGCCTTTAAGGCAGCAAAGAAATTTTGCCGATTTTTGAGAACGCGCTCGCGACTGTCCCATTCGGTGAAACCTAGATTCAAGACGTTTTCGGTGATTTGGCCGCTGTCGCGCTTGGTTTCTAGTTCGCTTGCGCCGCCCGGCCGCGTGCTGAATCCATGCACGAGCCAATCCACTTTCGCAAAAGGCGGAGCTTCCCGGATCTGCAATCCGCGCGCTCGCCGCAAAAGCCATGGTTCACCTTTTTTCCCGAGATGGCTCGTCGAAGGCTTTTTCTTGGCGGCTGCGGGAGTCATTTGTATGATCGTTTCCAGCGCGAAGGACCTGGTAGCCAAGTCGATTATAAGATAATCACGGTTTCAGGCAGTCTCGGATCGCCAGTAGGGTTCATTCAGGCGCCGGGCGGCCCAGGAAGGGCTGATTGATAGTCGGGCTGGGACTAGATATCGCGGAAATTGACAGGATCGAAGAGGCCATCACACGCCACGGCGCGCCTATTCTGGAACGCTTGTACACTCCAGCCGAAGTGGCCTATTGCGAAGGCCACCGAAATAAATTTGAGCGCTACGCGGGACGTTTTGCAGCGAAAGAAGCTGTGATGAAAGCGCTGGGAACAGGTTGGCGGCGCGGCGTACGGTGGCGCGACATCGAGATCATACGAGAAGCCAGCGGCAAGCCGACCCTCGCGTTAAAAGGCGCGGCCAAGCGGATTGCGGACGGACTGGGCGTAAAAAGCATATCCATCACGATCACACACAGCGGAAATCTCGCGCTCGCAGAAGTCATTTTTGAGAATTAGCAGCGACACGGTCCTCGAGCAATGTTTCGTCGAGGCCCACAGAGGTTTCGTGCCATTCATTGGCAAGCCGTCGGCCGGGAATTCGAACCTTCAGATAATTTGCAGTCAGGGCGGGAGTCCCAGCGTCTTCACCGCCAACCAAGGTGAGCGCGCGTAGAACGCGACCCACCTGCGTCGCGCGAAATTCAGCCGATTTTTTATGCGCAAGAGCGCGCAAGGTGCGCGCACGTTCGCGGATGACGGTGGCCGGAAGGGGAGCTGCAAGACTGGCTCCTTCGGTACCAGGGCGCGCTGAAAAAGAGAATACGTGTAGGTAGGTAAACGGCAGGCGCTCGATCAACTCAAACGTCGCTTGAAAGTTTTCCTCCGTCTCTCCCGGAAAACCGACTATCACGTCTGCACCAATAGCGGCGTCTGGCGAAATCTGATGAATCCGCTTCACCCGTTCGGCATAATGCTCCGCTCGATACCAACGGTGCATGGCTCGAAGAATGCGGTCTGACCCAGACTGCAACGGCACATGGAAATGAGGCGCCAGGCGTGGCGACCCAGCCATGAGCGAGATTAGTTCCTCAGTTACGTCCTGCGGCTCGATGGAACTGAGACGGAGCTGTTCCACCTCAGTTTCTTCCAAGATGCGACGAATGACCTCGGAAAGACCAGCGCGTGGCGAAAGATCGCGCCCGTAGGCCCCCAGATTAATTCCACTGAGAACGATTTCTCGCGAGCCAGCGGCAACAAGGTTCTCGACTTCGGCGATCACCACAGCCGGCGGCAGGCTGCGGCTGCGCCCTCGCACAAACGGGATCACGCAATAGGCGCAGCGGTTGTTACATCCATCTTGAATTTTCAGGACGGGCCGCGTGCGATCACCTTCGCTCCTTGCGGCCGGCGCGATTTGCACGGAAGTTTGGGAAAAGATCTCTCCCGTTAGAATTTTCGCGGGACCGCGCGCCAGGGACATTTGCCCATCTTCGAGCAACAACGTCGGCACGAAGTCTTTCTGTGTCACGGGCGCGGCCGGAGAAATTCCCTCGTTCGGTTGGCCGATCAGACCAGCAGCGATTTTGGGAAGCTCGGTCTGGTGCGAATTCCCAATGACCCAGCTCACACCTTCGAGAGCTGCGATTTCGTCGGGAGCGCGTTGCGCGTAGCAACCCGTTACGATAATGCGTGCGGAAGGATTGGCGCGATGGATCTTGCGCACCGCATCACGCGTTTGGGAATCTGCAGCGGCAGTCACCGTACACGTGTTGAGGACGACAAGGTCAGCAGAAGATCGATCGTCGGTCAAATGAAAGCCGCTCACAAGCAAACCGTGACGGAGCGCCGCGGCGTCCGCCTCGGTCGCACGACATCCGAAATTTTCGATCGAAAATTTGGCCATTTCGTAAAAGAGCGCTTCTGCAGCCGCAGCGAAACAGAATTATAGCAGCGTTTACGTTGCACAGGATTCAAGACCGGAAGGCCAACTAAATACGAAGGAGGGACTAAGGTTCTACGCCTCGGCGCTGATAGCACAGAAGAATCAGATCTGCCCGGCGACGCACTCCAAACTTGGCCAAGAGATTGGAGACGTGGAATTTCACGGTGCGCTCGGATATGTGCAAACGATCGCCCACTTCCTTGTTTGCCAAATTTTCCAGCAGCGCGCTGAGAACTTCCTGTTCACGTCGGCTTAACTCGGTCGGCGAATTTCCGCGCAAACGGCGTCCCTGCGTGGAGTTCAAAATCGAATCAACGAAACGGGAAAGAACCGTACGAGGCACCCAGAAACCGCCGGAAGCCACCAGCGGCAGTGCGCGCGGGAGCTGTTCCCGAGCTTCTTCATAATTCAAAATTCCTTTTACGCCCTGGCGGAGCAGCGTGTGGCTCTCGGCTTCCTTGAGATTATCTCCCACCACCAGCAGCCGAGCCGTCGTGTTGTGATCGAGAATATTCGCCAGCAGCGCGCCTGTTGCTTGACGAGCCGCATGAGCGTCCACCACATACACGGCCGCGCGCGGGACTTCGAGATTGCGAAGATCAGGCGCCAGCATGGAATCAAGCTGGCGCGACACGATCTGGCAACCAGAAGGCGCCAGGACACGGCGAAACTCCTCCAGCACCATCGGGTGCGGCGAGAGGAGGCAGACCTTCAAACTCATTTTGGCAGGAGCTTTTGCCATCGTAGGCTAGGCTAGCGGAATTGAACGACCGGGGCAAGACGGACAGAACAGGTTATTTCATACCAGATACGGGGTAATCAATACGACTCAAGACAACTTAGACCCCCACCAACGAGTTCGTAGAATCACACCGCGGGGCAGCGTGGCTCTTAGAGTGGATCAGAAAATCAGAATTAATCGAGCAATGAGGACTCGTCGATTTCGCCGAGATTAGATGTTGATACCTCGGGCTTCCGTAGCGGGCGCTTAGCGGGAAGGCCGGCCTGGCGAACTTTATAAAGCAAAGCGCGGTAACTGATTTTTAAAATCTCGGCAGCCTTGCGTCGATTCCAATGATTGGCCTGCAGGACTTTAAGGATGACATCGTGTTCCATGCGGCGCGTCACTTGCTGCGCAATACGCTTCAGCGGAATGTTGCCGTCTTCGTTTAATTCGAAGGCAAAGCTCAAAGGCTTTTTTTCCTGCTGATGGCGATCGGAATGAAAGGCCTCTTCCGATCCCAGGATAACGTAGCGCGCCATGCAATTCTCCAGCTCGCGAATATTGCCGGGCCAATCGCGCTGATGCAGGAGTTGAAGAACGTCCTTGGAGACTGGGCCGGCCTCGCGTTTGAACCGCCGGTTGAATTGCTCGCGCAGATACTCAACCAGATAGGGAATGTCCTCGCGGCGGTCCCGAAGGGCTGGAAGCGTGAGAGTGATTACGTTGATGCGATAAAAAAGATCGGCGCGAAATCCTCCGCTTTCAATTTCTTTTGCGAGCACGCGGTTGGTAGCGCATATAACGCGCGCATCCATACGCCGTTCTTCATGGTCACCGATGCGCGTGAAGTGGCCGTCCTGCAGTACATGCAATAACTTCGCCTGCAAACTTGCATCGAGTTCCGCGATTTCGTCCAAGAAAAGAGTGCCACCCTGCGCCATTTCCATACGACCAGGCTTCGCTGCATTCGCGCCAGTAAATGCGCCCTTCTGGAATCCGAAAAGCTCGCTTTCAAGCAGAGTCCCCGGAATCGCCGGGCAATTCACTTTTACGAAGGGCCCTTCGCGCCAGGGCGAGCGGTCATGAATAAATCGGGCCAGGACTTCCTTGCCCGTGCCGCTTTCGCCCAAAACCAGGATTGGAACGTTCAGGCCAGCTGCGCGACAAACTTTTTGCCTGACCGCCTGCATGGTCTCCGAGGGCCCGAAATACACGTGTTCGGGTGGAAGCTCAGAGTTGTAATTTTGGAGTAAGGCTTTCGCTTCCGCAGTAGATGCCATGCACGCCTAGGTAACAGGATTGAGACTAGATGGGTGTTCGCCCTACAACTACTTTGCACATGAAACGCCAAACGCCCCCGGAGAGGGGGATCCGATCTCATCTATGATAACAAGTCGGCGAGAATTCAATCAACTTGTTTTCAATATGTTGGCAGCGAAATTGAGGAGAACATCAGGGGATGACAATAGAGCGTCATAGTACTTCGCCGAAGTGAAAATCAGAAAACTCTGGGCACTTTCGGGAAGGCCATTTCCCAATTCGTTCCATAAAACTATAGCGAAGCCTCTCTGTTAAATAACATAAAGCTCGCAAGGAGGTTCCCCGCACCGGTGGGCTGCCAAAATATTGGGACTGTCATAGTTCGGGCCGGTCCGGAGCCAAAACGCGGCGACCCGCCTGACACCTAGGGACTCTATCAGCGTTGTGGAAAAATCAAGGCTTCTAGCATGTCCGCCCGAGCTTTTTGATCGGAAGCAAATAATTGAAGCAGGTCAGTTACAGATATCATTCCGCGATAGCCTTTTTGACTGTCGAGCACAACCAAATGATAGATGCCATGCTGCTCCATTAATCGCAGGCAGTCTTCCAGCGACGTCTCAGGCGTTGCGCTCACTAACTGGCGCGTCATAATTTCCGAGACGCGCATCCAAGCGGGACATTTGTTTTCGGCGGCAACTTTGTCGGAAACATCGCTTTGCGAGATCACGCCGAGCAGCACGCCCTGCTTGTCGCAAACTCCAACGGCGCGGACCTGCCGCTCGCGAAGGTAACGAGCGGCATCGTAAACGGTAGCTTCCTCAGAAACAAAATAAACTTCGCGACGCGCAGCAATCAGATCCGCTACTTTCATAGAGGTTCTCCGTTCACAGGTTTCGCACGCCGGCCATCCGATGCAGCCTCGCCGAGCCTAACTCCGAGGCCCCCATAATTGCAAGATGTGGGCCAAAAATTAAGTGTCGCTCCACGGAGATTTCAAACAAGCCAAAACCGGCCGACCTAGAGTTGAGTCAGACGGGTGTAGAAAGAGACTTTGGTGGAAACGACCGAACGATGGTGCGAGCCGCTTCCACCAAACCACAGCGAAATGGGGGGTTCAGTTGGGAGACGCTTCGCCGCGAATAATATCGTATCGCTCGATTACAGCAGCGACTCCGATAGATTCACGCTGATCATCTTTCTGCTTATCGACTCGAACGACCCGTCCATGGGCCCGAACGAAGACTTCCGTTCCGCGGGTAATTTCTGCCGGCAATGTGAGTGTGAAATCAACTTCAGTGCCGGGAGCGAGATCCTTTTCCATTATGAAGTAAACGCCACGAGTTGAGATATCCCGGGTCTGACCGTCGTGCTCCGCAGGCTCCCGATTGATGGGAAGGCGAACACTTACCGGCAGGGACAGGTCGTACCGTCGTGCCATCCGGCGTTCAGTCATCCCCGCTGCTCCGCTAAGAGTATTTTGAAGTTCACATCAACCCCCGTCGTGAGAGTAGCAATCCCTATTCCAAAGTGCACTAAGTGTTTACCTTTGAATGTGCTCTACCAGGAACCCTCGGATTTCATCAAGTGCAACTGAGCCAAAAAATGGCGCCCGAAGCAAATCCTTTGAAAACAGCAACTACCGTTCCAAGATCCCAGCTCGGGGTGAGATCTCGGCAGGTTTTCCATATCCGGAATTTACGAAAAGTTGTGTCGGAGCGGAATACTAGACCAAAGTAGCAGCGGGGTGGAAGCGCTATTTCTTTTAATGTGCCCTACATATGCAACAGTTTGCCTACGCAGCAGTTGGACGTAATAGGACTAGGGAGTATTAGACCCGCGCAGTACTACCAGTCTGGAGTTCAAAGGAGGGTTGCTCGCAGACGACGTTCCGCGGCTAACAAAACGATCATTCGGAAACGTGGGCTAGTCAGCGAAGCTTATCCCGAACTTTTCTTGATTAAGACCCCCGAACGACTGGAGCGATTTCTTTGGCCTCGGCCTCTTTCGCCGCGGCTTCGCGAGCGGCCTTGGCCGCCGCGGAACGCGCACCCCGCCCGGAATCCAAATTGAATTGGCGCATTTTGTACAGCAATGCTTTGTAGCTGATCCCCAGCATTTTCGCCGCATCCTTGCGGCACCAATTGGTCTTTTCCAGTGCATCAGCAATCGCTTCCATTTCCGCTTCGTCTTTCAACCCACGCACGAGTGCTTTCAGGCCTTGCTCTTTCGGCGCGGGAGCCGCGTCACGCGGAATCAAGCGCTGCTGCTGGCCGGTCATTTCCAGCAATTCACGGAAACTGCCTTCATCATCTTCCAGAATCACATAACGTTTGACGAAATTTTCCAGTTCCCGCAAATTTCCCGGCCACGGATATCGTAGGGCTGCTTCGATTAAATGCTTGGAAGGATCGGGAGCGGCCTTCTGATATTTTTCGCTGTATTTCACTAGGAAATGCCGGAACAACAGAGGTATTTCCGTGGTGCGTTCGCGCAGCGGCGGAATATGAATGGAGAGAACGTTCAAACGGTAATAAAGATCTTCACGGAAACGTCCCGAGCGCATAGCTTCTTTCACATCCATGTTCGTAGCAGCGAGCACTCGCACATCCACATTCACCACCGCGCGCGCACCAAGGCGGGAATATTGGCCGTCCTGCAAAACGTGAAGAAGCTTGGCCTGAAGATGCGGACTCATCTCCGCGATTTCATCGAGAAAGATCGTTCCTTTATTGGCCAACTCGAACTTTCCAGGCTTGGCGCGGACCGCGCCTGTAAAGGCACCCTGTTCGTAACCGAACAGTTCCGATTCAAGCAATTCTCCGGGGAGTGCCGCACAATTCACTTTTACAAACGCCTGCACACGCCGTGTCGAGCGAAGATGAATCATGCGCGCAACGACTTCCTTACCCACTCCGCTCTCGCCGCTAATGAAGACGGGCACGTCCACCGGAGCGATCTGTAGAATTTGCTGGCGAATCTTCAACATTTGCGGGCTGGCAGCCAGGAAAGAAAGATCTTCGGTGAGCGCTTCGCAATATTCACGCAACGCCTTGTTTTCGGAACGCAGCTGTTGTTTCTGGCGGCATTTCAAGAAGGCCGCATCGAGTTCCGGTTTCTCGAATGGCTTCGTCAGGTAATCGAGAGCGCCCAATCGAATCGCTTCGACCACGGTGGTCACTTCATTGGAGCAGGAAAGCATAATTACATTGAGCGTGCGGTCAATTTGCATCAATTGGCGCAAGGTCTCAAGCCCGTCAATCTCAGGCATCAGCACATCGAGAATAATAAAGTGCGGCCGCAGACCGGCGCCCACCTTTTCGAGTGCTTCCTTGCCTCCCGGAACGGTTTCGACGTCGTAACCATCGACTTCCAGAAGCGTCTGAAGATACTTGCGAATACTTGGTTCGTCGTCCACTACGAGAATTTTCTCTTTTTCGGCCATCGTATATCCCTGGGAACGAAGCCTGTCCGTTCCAATACATCAGTCTTTCTAGTTACTCGGTGTTAATGGGAAGCAAAAATGAAAACGAGCTTCCGCTTCCCAGCACGCTATCAACCCATACTTTTCCGCGGTGAGCTTGAATCAAACGCTTTGTAATTGCCAGTCCAAGACCCATTCCGGAAGAGGATGGATCGACACGCACGAACTCTTCAAAAATCTCCTGATGGAATTCCGCGGCAATACCTCCGCCGGTATCCGCAACTGAAATCAAAACGCTATTAGCGCGCATGACGGCTGTGTCACGCCGGCGATCCGTGGAGGGTGAAGCCTCCGAAACGCGGCGTTCCCAGAAATGCGGCGCGGCCACTAAGGTAACAGCGCCTTCCGGGGGCGTGTGCTTCAGGGCATTATCCAGTAAATTGGCAACGCATTGCTGCACTTTTTGGTAGTCGAACTTGAAAGAAGGCAAATCGGGATGGATTTTTATATCCAGATGCACTTTGGCGCGCTGAAAGGCATCCTGCCAGCGGCAGGTGAGATCATTAATGCAATCGCGCAAATCGTTTTCACGCAACTGCAACACCAATTTTCCGCTTTCGAGCGCCGAATAATTCAGAAACATGGAAACCAGGCGCACCAAACGGTCGCAGCTCTCTTTGGATTCCTGCAGCATGTCACGTTGCCGGTCGGTAAGTTTCCCGAGCGAACCTGAAAGAAGCAGGTCGTAATAGCCTTTCATGACCGCCAAAGGAGTTTTCAACTCATGTGCGGCCGATGCTAGAAAGACTGTTTTCTGACGATTCACTTCTTGAAGACGGAGGTACGCCGCGAGAAGATTTCGATAGGTGATCTCGCGCTCTTGCATCAACTCTTGCACCGTCTGCCGCATCTCAGCTTCGTTCGCCAGCGTTTGCGGCGCGGTTGGTTCCACGTAAACAACAAGCCAGTCCGGCTCCGGAAGCCAGCGGATTCTCGCGCGGCTCTTCCCCGTGGGCGAGTCCACCTGAAGATTTACTTCCTGTTCGCCGCTTTCCAATTGGTCGACGATGCCTTTGCGATCAGCATGCAGGATGTCCCTGAAAAGGTTTAGCTCGGTCTTGGAGAGGACCCCGTTGGAACTGATTTGATCTTGCGCGTGTAGGTTCGTAAACAAAATTCGGCCAGCGCGGTCCGCGACCACTAATGGGCGGTCGAACGCGTCTAATAAACTAGCCACTAGGTGAAAAACCTGCTGGCCAGTAGCCTGTGGATCGGCTATGAGACTATTCGTCAATTCCCCTCCCGGGAGTTGCTGTACGGGCGAAGACACCATTCTTGAGCTTTCGCTACGGGCGAAGGGAACCGCGCTCAAGGAGACTCATGCTCGCAAAGCCTCTAGGTGGAGTCAATGGTAAATGCGTCCTAGTTGCGTCTCTGGTTTGCATAAAATTGGAACTCTACTGGAGTATTTTTGCCCAATTGACTTCTAGTCATGTTCTGGAGAAGTTCATGTGTCTGTAATCTATTGATAATATGTGGTTTAAATTCTGGCTGCTGGACCCCACGAAGTTGCATTTAAATTGCGTACTAGTATGAGTACTAAAACTGGAGTACTAATGGACGTAACGGACAACGTTCTTCACCACAAAGTTAGCATGGCGCCTCTAGACGAAGAGCGAAGGCGCTTTCAGCGAATTCATTTGCAAGTACCGATGTTCATTCGCGGGAGAGATGCGCATGATGAGCAATTTCTGGAGTTAACTAAGACCTTGGATGTGAGCGGTTTAGGCGCTTTTGTTACGTGTCCGCGCTCTTTAGCTGTAAACGAGATCATTACCCTTACGATTCCGGCACCCTCTATTACCTCTTCCGGTCTGGTCCCCGCAGGCATGCCGCCGATCCAAGCGCGCGTGAAAAGGCAGCAGCAAGCCGGAGATGTTTACCTCGTCGGCGTTGAATTCCTGAAGCCAATCGGCTAAATGTTTTCCGCAGAGGTTTTCCACAACCGGTGGCTTTCCCAGCAGCCCGCCTGGGCGTTATGACGTGGCGTTGCCACAAAGTGGAATCGTTTTACACGCTGGCTCGGCCTACGCCGTCAATTCGCCATTGACGTCCAGCAGAAACCGTGTAATTTTCCTTTTGGCAGCAACTTACGTCTCTTTTATGGCTCAGCATTCTTTTCAGAGATTGGACTGTGCCTTGCTGTAAGTCCTCTGCCCCCGCAGTGGCCCCTTAGTTAGGGAAGCTAGAACTTTTCCGGAACCCATTGATGCCCCAGCCCGAATCCTTGGCTCCGCAGCCTTCTGCGGAAGACTCTTACCTGGAGGTCCTCGCCGAGACCCTGGAAGGCCTCGAGGACTCAGCTCGCGGTCAATTTTTACGCCAATTCTTCCGCACCATCGCGCGCATCGATCTTACCGACGCACAGGCCAATGAGTACTGGGAGCGCATCTTGATGCGCCGCCGCGAGCTGGCCGAGAGCATCGGCAAAAAGATTTCGTTGAAGACAGCGATGGTTGACGTATTGGCCTCCACGAATTTTTTGCGCGTTCCCATCTTGATGGAGTACGACGAATTCAAGAAACTTCAAATCAACGCGGCAACCGACCCGTTAACCGGTCTATACAATCGCCGCCTCTTCGACGAATACTGCGACAAGGAATTGAACCGGGCGAAACGGTACGGCCACCAGCTCGCGGTAGTAATCCTCGACGTCCACAAGCTCAAAGAAGTGAATGACCGTCACGGTCATTTGCAAGGCGATCAGATATTGCAGCTGGCCGCCGCTACTCTGCGGAAGACATTGCGCGCGTCGGACTTCGCGTTTCGCATAGGCGGAGATGAGTTCGCGCTGCTTCTGCCACAGACAGATTCAGAACAGGCCAACACGCTTTGCCGCCGCGTTCGCACACAATACGAAGGCGACATTCACTCGCTGAAGCTGGACCCTGGCGTCACTTTGGACTTCGGTATCGCGGTGCTACCGATGGATGGAGAACAAAAAAGCGAATTGATGGGGACCGCGGATGACCGTCTTTATCAACTGAAGAATGCCGGACGAATTGCTCCGCCCATGGTCCCGCCCGCATCTGGTCGACCACTGCAGGGCACCCGACACGAGCCTCCCTCCCGTGAGGAGGAGAGGAAGGACGCATCTCGGGAGACCGCTCCGAAAGCACGATCCGAGGAGCCTTTATCGATGCGTGGTCCTTTCGAGCCGTCCACAGCAGATTCTACGTCTCATGATACTTCAGCGCGGATAGAGCGTGAACATCGTGTGCTGGAGCCTCCACAGGCGCAAACACCAGGATCTGTGCCCGGGCAACCACCCAAACGCATGCCCATTTCGACTTCGCCATCGCGGGATGAAAAGCGCAAATGGGAGCGCGTGTCTCTCGCCGGAACGAAAGCGTACGCCATGCTAAGTGAAACGGATAAGAGAACGGCTACCTTGATCGATCTGAGCTATGGCGGCGTCGCACTTGTGTTGGAAAAAGGCGCAGAATTGCCGAAACAGTTCAGCGCAATTCTTCACGTCCCGATCCTGCCGCCCGTCCGCGTTATTCTGCGCCAGGCTTATACGCAGCACCTAGACGGCGGTCGCCTACGCGCAGGATGTTCTTTCGTTTCTTGATCCGCTTGGATGTTTTCCGCTGCGACCGGATCGGCTCCTTGCGCATCTAACCCATCGTTGCAATTCAGCATAGATGCAATATAATTGAGGTTCTCCGCTGACCTAGCGACGCGACTGTGTGTTCCTTCCTAACAGGTTGCGCAGACCGGTCAGCAGACAGGAGCGTCCCATGAAAGAAGGAATTCATCCCGATTATCATGCCGTGAAGGTGCATTGCGCCTGCGGCAATACGTTCGACACGCGCTCGACCATCAAGGGCAACATGATCCGCGTGGAAATTTGCTCGAACTGCCATCCATTCTTCACCGGCAAGCAAAAATTGATCGATACCGCCGGTCGCGTGGAGCGGTTTCAGAAGAAATATGCGGACAAAGCCGCTGCTATAAAAAAGTAGCGTTACTTTTTCTGCCTCACATTTCGAATTAGAAGCCCTCGGTTGAAAGTCCCGAGGGCTTTTTTTATCCGACGAAGTGAAATGGCAACCTGCGGTGTACAATGCTCGCAGAAAATGGCCACGCAATTATTTCCGTCATCTGAACAGCCGATTGGATCGCCGTTGGAAACCGCCGCGCCCCGCGTAACTTTACGGAACTACTTTTCTCACCCGTTTGATTCGGCAATTGCGGCTGCCCGGACCTGCTACTCATCACGCTTGATCGGTCCCGAGGAAATTACTGACAAACAGCGTGTGACGATCGGCTCAGCTACTTACTACGGCGGGCACCACACCGTATTCCAACACGCTCATTTCGAGTTCGGCTTGGAAAATATCAGCAGGCAGTTTGTGTGGTCCTTTCTGCACGCGCACCCCTTTTACAATTCAGAGCAGCAAAGCCAGCGGTATGTGCGTCTGGATCGCCCGCAAGCCTACCGGCCTCCTGAGAGCGCGAACTTCGGCCCAGCCGAGCGCACGGTTTACGAGAAAGCTATCGCGCGCGCCTGGGATTCCTATCGCGAGCTCACGCGCGTGCTGCAGCCCACCGCCCGCCGAATTCTTGCAGATATCTGGAACGTCAGTGCGATGTCGCATCCCAAGCGCGTGCAAAAAGTGGATCGACAAGCGGAAAAACGTGCCATTGAGGTTGCGCGTTACGTTTTGCCGGTGGCCGCTTTCACCACCATGGTGCACACACTTTCGGGAATCGTCTTGCACCGTCTGTGGCGCATGCATGCGGCGAGCGATACGCCGTCTGAGGCGCGCCAAGTGATTGGAGAGATGCTCGCCCGCATCCATGAAGTGGATCCGCAATTCTTTGATCGCTTCGATAACGCGCCCATGGACGAACCGCCGGAGTGGTGCGAACCCAAGCATGATGGTGAAACGTTCGCGCGCGAATTTGATGCAAAGTTGGCAGGGCTCACTTCGAGTCTTGTCGATTATCCGCCCCATGCAATTCCCGTGATGGCTGATGCCTATCGCGCTGTGATGGGCTTGACCGTTGCGGAATGTCCCGACGCCGAAGCGGTAGATCGCATGCTCAATCCGGCCCGCAATCCGTACCGCCGCGAGACGCTCGACATCGGCGTGCATGCCCCCATGATGCGCGCGTTGCAACATGCCAATTTCACTTTTGCGAAGAAAATCAGCCACACCGCCGACAGTCAGGACCAGCGCCACCGCATGGTTCCCGGTTCGCGCCCGCTGCTGACTCTGGCAGACACCCGTTCGCCCGATTACATTGCGCCTTTGTTGATTCGCGATAACCCGCGCGCCATGGAAATCTACGAGCGCGCCATGGAAGAAGCGTGGACTGCCAAGAACGAATTGCTCGACCGCGGCGTTCCGCTGGAGTTCGCGATATACCTGTTGCCAAACGCGAAGGCCATCCGACTCGTAGAAACCGGATCACTGCTTCACTTGCTGCACAAATGGACCATGCGCACTTGCTTCAACGCCCAAGAAGAAATTTATCAAGCGTCTATCGAAGAAGTGGCACAAGTCCGCACCGTGTTACCGGAGCTAACCCGATATATCGGCCCGCCTTGCCATCTTCGCGCCGGCATTTCCAGCCCGATCTGCACAGAGGGCTCGCACTTCTGCGGCGTGAAAGTCTGGCTCGATTTCCCCCATATCCAGCGCCGCATATGACGCGGCGCGGTAGCCTTGCGTATTACCTCACTGCATGGATTTGCGGATGTTTTTTCATGAGCCTCGCCGTCTGGACCAGGGATCTCTTCGGAACTTCCTCCGGCGATGCATTTTCTTCCCGCTCGGTCTTCGGTCTTATCTTTTTTTATTTCTACGGCTTAGTTTTCGGTGCAATCGCAGCGCTTATGGGGGCATTTCTCTTGCGGCGTGTAATGGCAGCTCTCCAATGCCTCACTGCGAGCCACTGGGCCGCCGTCGGAGCAATACTAGCGACCGTTCTTATCGCCGTTCTAGGAGTGTCGGGAAAACATCTGGGCCCAGCAGGACCAAGCGGCATGCGCGTGCTGAAGCTCATCACCTACGGCCCCATGACTGTTTTCGAAGCCGGATGGTGGCTCCCCATCCCAGCCGGAGCCGCCACCGCATACCTGCTGCATCGCGTTCAACGCGCATTCGCTCCGCCAAAATCCTCACAGAATTAGAACTCTCCCTGAATATCCGGTTATCTGTGAACCTAGCGGTTCAGGATGCGTGTGGAGTTCGGTGAGACAAGTTCGTAGCGAATGCCGCGCCAGCGAATACGCTTGGTAAGTGACGAAGCTACAAAATTCCAAGCGAACAGGAACGGAACAATGGGCGCGAGAAAAACGCAGGCCACGCTTGTTTCCTGTAGCTTACCTTTCCACTCCGGGATCGCTTCATTAATCGCTACGATTCTCAGTGCGCCTTTCATGGCGGCAAGCAAGGGCACCGCTAACGCCACCAGCACCAGCTGGCCCCACGGATCGCCATCCATGATGCAATAGAGAATCACAAATGCGGCATACAGCATGGTAAGGGCATACGCCAGGTTCATGAGTCCGCCGACAAGCCATCTACGATGCGAGTAAACCCTCGTAATTAACATTTGCCTGTTCGTAAATTCAAAAAGTTCAGACCAGGTCCAAGGATGTAGCGTGGCCGCAAAGCATTCGGAACAAAAAATGATCGGTCTGTTTGCCTGCTGCAGAGCGGAGGTCAACGCGAAGTCGTCGCTTACGGCTCCTTTCCATGCTTCCAACGCATGTACGTCATCGAAAGTTTTGCGCCGAATTGCTGTGGCGCCTCCCCAACAAAAGTTTTCATGGGGGTTTCCCAGTAGGGTCGCCACCGCGGCGTTCCAGGCGGATGCCATGGCGCTGGCCAGAATGCCGGCTCCCGTTCCACTGGGGAACACCCAACGATAACCGGTAGTTGCTCCAATCCGAATATCCTGAAGGGGAGCAATGAGCTTGGTGAGCCACCCACGCGCGAGGCGAATGTCCGAATCCGTAAATACGAGCACGTCGAATTTTTCCGGCAGGCCCTCCACCGTTCGCTGGAGACTGAATACTTTCTCTCCACAATCTTCGGCAGGACCGGCGATCAGAATGTGCACGGGCCGCTGGCTCACGGCTTTCACGCGCTCGATGATTTTCACCGCCGGGTCCAAACTTGTTGCTAACGCAAAATAAACTTCATAGTTCGGATAATCGAACCGCGTGAGCGCTAGGAGATTTTCTTCCAGGCCGCGCTCGTTTCCTTTGCAAGGACAAATCAAAGCGGCTAGTGGAGTGTAAAATCCTGCCTGTGAGGTCAGCCGCTTCCTCACCATGGTCACCCAAGCGAAACCCTTCCAAAGGGAGTACACCCCCAAGGCGATTTGTAGAATTACGACAACGTAGAAAACTTCGAGCACAAGCGCGAGAATAGCAAAAATGCGCTACTGACTGTATGACTTCGCAGATTGACTTGCCCGAATCCGCAACGATAAAATCCGCTAAGTTTCGCGGGCATTTCCAGCCCACCTTTCAACGGGAGGTTACCTTATGACCACGTCCGCACAGCCCGTGAACGAACTGAAGCTTCACGAATTCATGATGAAAGCCGTTGGAGAGATGGGGGCGGCGATGAATGCAGCTCTCATCTTAGTCGGCGACAAACTCGGAATCTACAAAGCTATGGCCGGTTCGGGGCCAATGACATCAGAGGAAATCGCTGCCAAGACAAAAACTCACGAACGCTACGTACGGGAATGGCTCGCAGCGCAAAGCGCCGGCGGCTTTATCACCTACAACTCCTCAACGAAACGATATACGCTTCCGCCCGAACAGGCGCTCGCCTTGGCTGACGAAAACAGTCCTGTTTTTCTGCCGGGTTTTTTCCAGATCGTCTCCGCTTGCATAAAAGACGAACCAAAAGTCACCGAAGCTTTTCGCACCGGCCAGGGCCTAGGGTGGCACGAACACGATCATGGACTTTTCGCCGGCACCGAACGATTCTTCCGACCAAACTATCGAGCCCATCTGATCGGCGAATGGATTCCCGCACTTGGCAATATAGAAAGCAAATTAAAGGCCGGAGCAAAAGTCGCAGACGTCGGATGCGGCCTTGGCACTTCCACGATTTTGATGGCGCAGGCCTACCCGAAGTCCACATTTGTTGGATTCGACTACCATCCGGCCTCGATACAGATGGCACGAGAAGCTGCCTCGCAGGCAGGCCTGTCCGAACGTGTTAAGTTCGAAGTGGCCTCCGCAAAAGGATATCCAGGCGAAGGCTATCAGCTCGTTGCATTTTTTGATTGTCTGCATGACATGGGCGATCCGGAGGGGGCCGGGCGCCACGTGCGCAAAACTCTGGATCCCAGCGGCACATGGATGATCGTTGAGCCGTTTGCCAACGACAAGCTGGAGGATAACTTGAATCCCATCGGCCGCGTTTTCTACGCAGCCTCCACGATGCTTTGCACTCCCGCTTCCCTTTCGCAGGAGGTGGGGCTTGGGCTGGGGGCGCAAGCCGGCGAGGCTCGACTTTCTGCAATCTTGAAAAATGCGGGATTCACTCGCGTGCGACGCGCGGCGGAGACGCCGTTCAATATCGTTTTAGAAGCCCGGTTGTAACTCTCGACCTACTTAGTTTCCGCGGCGGCGGGCGAAGACCTTGTGCAGAGCGCGGTCGGCAGCAGTGTTCAGTTCCAGCTGGAATTTTCCAGCCGCGCGCCGCGCTTGGTCCATCAGAGATGGATCCAGCAGGAGAGCTGTGCGATCGACAAAGGGACCAGAGGCCACAGCACGGGTCGTGCGTCCAGCTTGCCGTCGTGGTTCTCGCTGCGAAAGTGTCTCGTAAAGTTCCAGATCGTGCCAGAATTCCTGCGCGTCTTCATCGGTCCAATTCAAGGCTTGGCCAAGCGCCACAAAAAACTCTTCCCGGAAAAGATCGAGCAGCGGGATAGCGAGATCCAGACTGGATTTTTTTGCGGGTTTGGCTTTTGCTCCCCGGCGCCCCTTCTTGGTCCTTTTCGTTCTCCTCGCGGCACGCTTTGGTTCACGGACGTTTACGCGAACTTTCAGCCGCGCAGGCAGAACATCCGCCGTGCGCAGCACCATGGCGAGGATGGCTTCCCGGCGGATCGTTTCGAGTTGTTCGTAGTAGTGTGCAGGCTGGTCGGCTCGCCCCGGCCGTCGGTTTTCAGCCGCATACATGTCCAAGAAGCGCGGAACCATCTCGTTATGATCGAGTGCGGCCAATAAAAGGGTCGCGGCTTCCCGCGCGCGTACAACAAGTTCTCTGGGACGGTAGGGCATTCGGAAGTTTCTAGCTGTACGCGATTGCGCTTCGCGCCGCAATAGGAAACCCAAGTTGTGCGCTAAAAGGAAAAGGCCCGGAAATTTTCTTCCCGGGCCTTGGGGGCTGCCGCTTATTCTATTTCCGAAATTACGGGCTTTAGTGGATCGGACCCGCTGGACCAATCGCCGGCAACTCGTCGCCACCGGTAATCGGCCGCACAGGCTTTTTGTCGAACTTGCCAAGTGCAATTTCCAGTGCCTGCTCGGCGGTTCGCACGAAATGGATCTTAACGCCTTCGAGCATCTCAGCCGGCAAATCCTCCAACACGTTCGGCTCGTTCTCCGACGGGAGAATTACTTCGCGGATGCCTGCGCGCTTGGCGCCAAGCACCTTCTCCTTAATTCCACCCACCGGAAGGACGATGCCGGAGAGCGAAATCTCTCCGGTCATCGCCACACGCGGCCGAATAGCCCGTCCCGTCAATAGGCTGACGAGCGCCGTGACCATAGCCACGCCCGCTGACGGCCCATCCTTCGGAATCGCGCCCGAAGGAACGTGAACGTGCAGGTCGAGTTTGCGGAAGAAATCCGGATCGATGCCATAACGCTCAGAGTTAGAGCGCACCCAACTGAGCGCCGCGCGCATCGATTCCTGCATCACCTCGCCCAAATGCCCGGTCATGGTGAATTGCTTTCCACCCCGCGCCTTGCTGGCTTCGATGAAAACGATGTCGCCGCCCACCGGGGTCCAAACCAAGCCCACCGAAACCCCCGGTTTTGTGACGCGCTCTTCCACCTCTTTTTCGATTCTAACTTTCTGTATTCCGAGCGCTTCGCGAACCACTTCTGGAGTAACGATATGCTTTTCGGTCTTGCCTTCGGCGATGCGCCGGGCTTGCTTACGCACGAGCGTTGCAATTTCGCGCTCGAGGTTGCGCACGCCGGCTTCGCGCGTGTAATGAGCGATTAAGTCATGAATCGCTTCGTCCGTGAACTCAATCTGCTCGCCCAACACGATGCCATGCTCTTTCGTTTGACGCGGAATCAGGAAGCGTTTGGCGATACCGATCTTCTCTTCTTCCGTGTATCCCGCGAGTTCGATGATCTCCATGCGATCTCGCAAGGGCTCAGGAATCGGATCCATCCAGTTCGCCGTCGCCACAAAGAGAACCTTCGATAGGTCGAACGGCACATCGAGGTAGTGATCGCGGAACGAAGAATTTTGCTCCGGATCGAGCACTTCCATCAAGGCTGCCGAAGGATCGCCGCGGAAATCGCGACCGAGCTTGTCGACTTCGTCCAGCATGAATACTGGGTCCATTGTTTCGGCTCGGCGGATTCCTTGGATAATTTGCCCGGGTAGAGCGCCGATGTAGGTACGTCTGTGCCCGCGGATTTCAGCTTCATCATGCATTCCGCCCAGCGATATACGCACGAACTTGCGTCCCATGGCCCGCGCAATCGATTTGCCAAGCGAAGTTTTGCCCACGCCGGGAGGCCCTAGGAAGCAAAGGATCGGACCCTTCATTCCCGGTTGCAGTTTCTTTACCGCCAGATAATCGAGAATCCGCTCTTTGACCTTCGCAAGATCGTAATGATCCTCGTCCAGGATCCCCTGGGCCTTCGAAATGTCGATGTCTTCGGTTCCGGAAGTCTTGTTCCAGGGCAACGCGGTCATCCATTCCAGATACGTCCGCGCAACCATGTATTCTGCCGAAGCCGGAGTCATCTTGGCCAAGCGCTTCAATTCACGTTCGCACTCTTTCTTGGCCTCGGCGGTCATTCCCGACTCTTCAACTTTCTTGCGAAGCTCTTCTATCTCGGCTTGGCCGTCGTCGGATTCTCCGAGTTCTTTCTGAATCGCCTTCATCTGTTCGCGAAGCAGAAACTCTCGCTGCGTCTGGTTCACTTGCTCTTGAACCTGCTCGTGAATCTTGTTGCGCAGATCGAGCACTTCGCGCTCTTTGGTTAATTCGTTTATCAACGTCTCTAATCTCTTGCGGACGCTGAATGTTTCAAGCAACTCTTGCCGAACCATCGTGCTCAGTGAAGGCAAGGTAAAGGCCACAAAATCCGACAAACGTTCCGGAGAAGGTTGATTCATCACTTCGGTCTGCAGATCGTCGGACAATTGCGGTGAACGCGTCACCACATCGCGAAACAGTTCTTGCACGTTGCGCTCGAGCGCGGTCAGTTCCGCGTCACGCTGGTTTTCCAGATCTGGTTGTGTCTCGACACGGCCGCGCAAGAATGGTTTCAATGACACCACTTCAAGCACGCGAATGCGTTCCAAACCCTCCAGGAATGCCACGATGTTTCCGTTTGGCATGCGTACCATTTTATGAACTCGCGCGAGCGTGCCCACATTGTGTAGATCCGAACTGGTCGGAACTTCAACGCGGGGATCCAACTGGGCCACCACACCAAGAAGCTTTTCCGGACCCTCCAGCGAATTCAGTAACGCTAGGGAGCTCTCCCGGCCTACCGGCAGCGGCATCACAGCGCCCGGGAACAGCACCGTATCGCGCACAGGCAAAATCGCGAGTTGTTCTGGGATAACTCTGTTTGGCTTACTCACCTGATCCCCCTTATTAAGAACCCGCTCAACCGACTTATTCCTTACAATAACGTTAGATGCAACGGACGAGGAAAAGGTCCGAGAGGAATTAGCTTAACGCCATGAAGTTAGTTGATACTATCACACTAAAGGCGTGAATTCAACCGATTTCGCGAAGGCCTCTTCATATGGAATCCAGTAGTAACAGAAAGATAATAGACATCTTAAGAGCCGCTTGGGGGCTGAGACCTCAGGAACTCAATGGCGTCCTCGCGCGTGTGGATCAGGTCATTAAGCTGGGCCTCCTCAATCGCATCCAGCATCTGTTTGAAGGAGGGGCCCGGCTGAAACCCCATAGCCACCAGGTCGTCTCCAGTCAAAAGTCTGGCTGGCCGGATCTGTTCCGCGGGCGTTTCTGCGATATATCGTCGCACCAGCTCGTAATTGTCCAGCATTCGGTGGCTTGAAAGACAGTCGAGGCGGTGCAATTCGAGATGTTCATCGAAGCGATCTAGCCGGGCGAAACGCTTCAAGGTGGAAGGTTTCATCTGTTGCACATCTTTGAACTTCATGTGATTGGCGACGAGCGCGGCGATCTGCGCCGTATCCTCGTTTGAGAAACGGAAGCGGCGGCAGATTTCTTCGGCCATGCGCACGCCGACCTCCACGTGGCCGTCGAATCGAATCCTGTCACCGGTCTGCGAAGGCGGCTTGAAGGTTGCTGGCTTGCCCACGTCATGCAAAAGCACTCCCCAGGCGAGCGTAGGGGGACATCCCGCAGGGAGCTTTTCTAGCATCAGCAGCGTATGGATCCAGACGTCGCCTTCCGGATGAAATTGCGGTGGCTGTTCCACGCCTTTCATGCGTGTAATTTCCGGAAGAGTCTCCGCCAGGAGCTTGGCTTCAGCCAGCAGCTCCAACCCTCGACGCGCTGCGCCTTCGGTAAGTAGCTTGGTCAATTCATCACGAACCCGCTCGGGAGAAACGTGCTTGATTTCGAGAGCCAGCTTCTGCATGGCGTGAAAGGTCTTCGCCTCGATGGCATAGTGAAGGCGCGCGGCAAAACGCACCGCGCGAAGGAGGCGCAGTTTATCTTCGCGGAACCGCTGCTCGGGATCTCCAATGGCTCGAATAATTCCAGCGCTGAGATCTTCGCGCCCGCCGACGAAATCCAGAACTTCATTCGTTTCCGGGGCCATCAGCAACGCGTTAATCGTAAAATCGCGGCGCTTCACGTCTTCTTGCGCAGCTTTCGAAAACACGACGTTATCGGGATGTCGTCCATCGGAGTAACCTAGGTCGGAACGAAAGGTGGCAACTTCAACCGTCAAAAGCGAGCCTTCTGCGCTCTCCCCCGGCTCTCCCACCAGCATGACGCCGAATTTCGCCCCCACTTCAAGCACTACCGAAGACGGCGAAAACAATTCACGGATTCGATCGGGCGTTGCGTCTGTAGCTACGTCATAGTCAGCGGGCTCGCGCCCCAGAAGAATGTCGCGTACGCATCCGCCCACAAAGTAGGCCTGATGCCCAGCCGCTTGCAGAGTTCGGCAAATGCGCTCGGCGAGAACACGCGGTTCCATACTGCGATTATGAGCGAAATTCTCCGGGGTTGGTAGTTGCGGGTTTTGTGAGTTCTATCTCGCTTGGTATGAGAGGCAACCCTGGCAGCGAACTAGCGAATCCCAACCTGGCCGCGCGCGCTATCAATCAGTTTCTTGGAATCGTAGCCAATCCCGGCTTTGAAAACTGTCTCAATGTTCTCGATCTCTTCAATGTTCTCTGAAGGATCGCCCTTTATCAAAACGAGGTCCGCCTGTTTGCCCGCCGCGAGGGTTCCAATTCGATCCTGCTGCCCGAGGTACAAAGCTCCATTCTCCGTGCCAACATGAATAGCCTCCACCGGAGTTAATCCCGCTTCCACCAGTAGCTCGATCTCACGTTGATCGCCGAACCCCGGCAGCACGCCGCCGTTTCCGGTTGGATCGGGACCAGCGAGCAGCAAACCTCCCGCCTTAAAGAAGGCCAGTTCAAAATCCATCTCCTTGCGCATCAGCGATGTCATCGGCGAATCCAAAGGCACACCTGCACGCGCCGTCAGATAGCTTTGCGCCGATTCTGCGGACATCGCATCCAGCGTGCGCCGCTGCAATTTCGGCCGCCCCGGCACACTGGCTTCAAACACGGGCAACGTCGAAGTGACCGCCACGCGATGTGACACCAGGTTGTGTATGAGATCCTGCACCTGCGCTCCACGTAGGTCTTGTTTACCCCAACTCAGGCTTCCACCCGCCGGGCATACGTCTGGCTTCTTATCCGCCACGAATTCGGTGTCCGCAAACACGGGACCATGCTCCAGATCATCGATTCCCAGCGCCACAGCTTCCGGCCAGGTCACCGAACAAAGATGCCCTGTCAATTTCATTTTGTGCGCGTGGGCTTCTTGGATCGCCACGCTCAATTCCTCGCGCGTAATGTGCATGTACGCTTTGTACGAGGTCATGCCTTCAGCTGCCCAGTAATCCACCATCCGTTTAGCATCGGCCGGTCCGGTCAACTCATGCATCTGCGCAAACGGCGTAGGCGTGCCTTCCAGGTACGGCGCCGTCGCATCCATGCTGGGCCCCGGCATCAAGTTTCCGTCAATCCGGCTCTTAACTTTCAGATCGGTGTACGGTTCCAAGCTCCCGGTCGTGCGCATGGTGGTTACACCAGCCGCAAGATAGAGTCGCGGTGCGCTGTAAGGGATTTCTGCAACGAACAGTCCTGGTTCGCCAATCCTCCCACCGGCAACTTGCACCGCGATCGAGTCTGTGTAGTAGAGATGGTCATGCATTCCAACTAGCCCTGGAATTACTGTGTAGCCAGAGCGGTCTATTTCTTGCGCACCCTGCGGCATTTGCACGGACGCAGCCGCCCCGATGGACTGTATCTTGCCGTTCACGATCACCACTGCCTGATCTTCCTTCGGCGGCGCACCCGTTCCATCGATCACTCGCACATGCTTAAGAACGACCACCGGCGCATCGACGCTGATGAAGTCCAGCACATCAGGCGCCTTCTGGGTTTGTGCAACCGCGCCCGTGGCAACCAGCAACGCTCCGATCAAAAATAGAAAAGGCATCCTGCACCTCGTATATGTTTTTAAGAATTCGGCAAGGAGCGGCAATTCTACTCCAGCATTTCTCCGAGAGGAATGCGCGAATAGGCGAAAGATGGCGCGGCCAATCCACCGCCGCAACTACGCTGTCACACGAAGAACAAGAGCGGTAATGTCATCGTGCTGGCGGGCGTAGCCCACAAAATTGTTGACGTCCGTCATCACGCGCGAGAGAACATCTGCAGCGCTCCCAGCGCTGGAATTCATGTAAGAAAGAAGACGCTTCTCTCGGTACTCTTCTCCCGCCTCGTTCACCGCCTCCACCACGCCGTCGGTAAAAACAAAAAGTAGATCGCCTGGCGTCAGTTGTATTCGACCGGAAATGTAGGGGAGTTCGTTATCCGTGAAAACCGGCAACCCGAGAGGTGGCCCTCCGGTCGAGAGCCGCTCGATTGCTCCCGAAGCACGACACAACATGGGATCATTGTGTCCGCAATTTACGTAGCACATCTCGCGAGTATCGAGATTTATTTCTGCCAGAAATGCTGTTGTGAAGCGAAGGCCTTCCAGGCTGTGCGCACGCGCGTAACGCTCGAGACCGGCTACAATCTCATCCAGTGATGCGGTGGTGGCCGCCAGCGCTCTCAAGCTAGCTTGGAACGTCGCCATGAGTAGCGCCGCCGGCACACTTTTACCGGCAACGTCAGCAACAGCGATCAGTAACGAAGGTTTACTTGCGCCGTTAGCAGGCCACGGCCGCAAAAATGCATCGTAGTAATCGCCGGCTACCGTGTTTTGAGGTCGAGTCGCGAAGGCGATGTCCATGCCGGGAATTTCCGGGGCCTGGGCCGGAACCAGCCACTGCTGAATCTCACGGGCGATTTCTAGATCGCGCTTCATCGTCACGCGATCGGCAAGCTCGAGTGCCAACAGAATAAACAAGATGGCAGCGCCGATTCCTCCGAAATTGAGTTCACCTTCGCCCGAGCGGATTTCGGGGTGGACTACGATCAACAGGAGCGCAACGATCAGCAAGACGCGGCGCGCCGGGGAGAGCTTCATCAGCAGGGCCTGAAACAGGGCCCAGGCAGCGAACAACACTCGTTTCAGTTTCGATTTTTCGCGACCGATGGCGTCCCAATCCACGTCCTTGGAGTAAAGGCCGTAGCTGGACCTCGCTTCAGATTTGAATTCGCCCCACAGCTGGCCCATTTTCAGGCCCTCCGTCACACGCGCCCAGAAATCGCGCATGTTACGGATGGCGCCTTTGGAACGCTTGCCGGGATCTGACCTTTTGGCCATGAGAACGAAACTATAGGACAGTAACCAAATTGCGGCAAATTGTTTGGATCGAAGCAGAGGTTGCCGACAGAGGAAAAAAATTAACGATGGTCATCGCCATCGTCAGGAATTTTGAGCGAGCCGCCCAATTGTACTTTCGAGAATCCGAACCGGTCGCGCAGACTATCCGTTGTGCGGGCCAGGCGTTCTAGTTTTTCGCGACCTCCAGGATCGAGCAGTTCTATTTGGCCGGAAGCCGCCGTGAACGCGGAAAGCTCCACGCCTACCAGCCGCAATTTCGCGGCACCGTCCCAGGCTCTTGAAAACAGATCTCGAATCGCACGCAAAAAGATTGAATCCAGATCGCACGGTTCCGCGAGGGTTTGACTGCGGGTGATGGTCGTAAAGTTCTTATAGCGAAGCGTTATAGAGACAGTGCGAGCGTGAAGCCCTGCATCGCGCAGGCGCTTTGAGGCCTTCTGGCAAAGATGGCTCAGTGTAGACTCCAGAATTTCCCGGTCATTCGTGTCCTGGCCAAAAGTTTGGTTGTGCGACAGCGATTTCGGCTCAGCATCGACGAAAAACTCGTACGAATCGATACCACGCGCCTTCCGAAACAGCGCTTGTCCCCATTTCCCGAATACCTCTTCCAGCCGCTCAAGGGAAATATTTTGAAGCTGCGCAATTGTCTCCGCGCCAAGGCTTTTCAGCGCCGCCTCCGTCACTTTTCCGATTCCGGGAATTCTTCTCACGGACAACGGCGACAGAAAAGCCGCTTCGCTCCCTGGCGGAACCCAAACCAGCCCGCGAGGCTTAGCCTGCTCGCTCGCCACTTTCGCCACCAAGCGCGTAGCGGCCAATCCCCCTGAGCAGGGCAACCCCGTGGTCCCCGTAATTTCTACTAAGAGTTTGTGCGCCGCGCCAAGAGGCGGTCCGTGTAAACGCTCCGTCCCCGCCAAATCGAGGTATGCTTCATCAATCGAAGCCATCTCCACGGTAGGCGAGTATTTCGCGAGCACCGCTGCCACGCGATCGCTCCACTGCCCATACAGTTCATGATGCCCGTCTAGAAAAACCGCGTGCGGACAAAGTTTTGCCGCCGTGCGCAGCGCCATCGCTGAGTGCACACCGAAACGTCGCGCTTCGTAACTAGCCGAGGTCACCACGCCGCGCTGGTCGCTGTGCCCGCCGACGATCACCGCAAGCCCCACCAAGTTAGGACGTGCCAGCAGCTCAACGGAAACGAAGAACGCGTCCATATCGATGTGAAGAATGGTGGCCGAGGAATCCGCCGCGATCGGTGCTGCTGCATCATGCTTCGCGCGAAAATGGGCTAGCTTCGGCATTGGTGCGAGAGGCGAGAGGTAGATTGTATGACAAAAAGACTGCCGAGTTCCGTCAGAGGCGATCGGCGCCGGCCACGCGCGGGATGCCCGCGAGATCGTTCGTAAAAGTGACGTTTGTCCAGCACTTCTGCTCCGCCAATATCGCGCGGACGTGTGCTGCAGAGTTATAGCCAAGCTCTAAAACGAGGATTCCACCACTGCGAAGCAGATCGCCAGCTTCTTCGATCAACCGAGAATACAATTCCACTCCGGTTGGCCCCCCGAAAAGGGCCGCATGCGGTTCATGATCGCGCACCTCGCGCTGCAATTCAGCGGCCTCTTCGCGCGCAACATACGGCGGATTGCTAACGATAAGATCAAACTCCCGCGCTTCATTCGAGCCGGCTCGCGTTCCATTAATCAGTGCATCTAGTAAATTTGTCTGCAGGAAATGGACGCGATCGGCGACCTTGTGGCGCGCCGCATTGCGACGCGCCACTTCAAGAGCAGGCGCGGAGATATCCGTCGCAAAAATCTCAGCATGCGGCAATTCGCTTGCCAAGGCCACCGCCAAACAGCCGGAGCCAGTCCCCACATCCGCAACACGCAATTTTTCGCGCGGCAATCCAGAGTCCAGATGAATCTTAAACCCACGAGGACCAAGCCGGGCCAAAGCAACTTCCATCAGGTGCTCGGTTTCCGGGCGCGGAATTAGCACCGCCTGCGTAACTTCAAATTCCAGTCCCCAAAACTCCTGCTTGCCGGTTAAATACTGAGTCGGCTCCCCGGCCGCGCGCCGCGCAACCCAGCCCAAATATTTCTCTGCGTCGGCCGCATCGAGGGCCGCTTGAGGATGCGTGTAAAGCCAGGTGCGATCGCGCCCTAGCGCATGCATCAGAAGAAGTTCGGTAGCCAACGTATGCGATGGCACGTGCGCCGCGCGCAATCGCGCCATTCCTTCTTTCAGAGCTGCGCGGACATCCCATGGAGATACGTTCGAGGTTCCCTCCGAGGTGGACATGAGCTCACCGCCATGTCGGCTTAGGCTTCCACAAGTTCTTGCTTGAGCCGCTCCGATTCATAATGAGTGGAAAGCGCGTCAACGATCGGCCCAAGCTTGCCTTCCATCACTTGATCCAATTGATGGAGCGTCAATCCTATTCGGTGGTCCGTAACGCGGTTCTGCGGAAAATTGTACGTCCGAATTTTTTCTGAGCGGTCGCCCGTTTTGATCTGCCCGCGACGCTCCGCGGCAATTGCTTCGTGCTGCTTGGCTTGTTCCATTTCGTACAGCCGCGTGCGCAACACACGCATGGCTTTCGCGCGATTCTTGATTTGCGATTTCTCGTCCTGCTGCGAAACGACCAATCCACTGGGAATGTGCGTGATCCGCACGGCGGAGTATGTCGTGTTCACGGATTGCCCGCCAGGCCCAGACGAGCAAAACGTATCAATGCGCAGATCTTTTGCCTCGATTTTGATGTCGATGTCATCCGCCTCAGGAAGCACCGCCACCGTCGCCGCCGAAGTGTGAATGCGTCCTTGCTGTTCCGTAGCTGGCACGCGCTGCACGCGATGCACGCCGCTTTCATACTTCAGTTTGGAATAAACCTTGTGTCCCTGAATAGCGGCCACGATTTCTTTCGTCCCACCGATCGAAGATGCCGAGCTCTCCAGAATTTCCACTTTCCAATTTTGCGCTTCTGCGTAACGCGAGTACATGCGGAAAAGTTCACCGGCAAAAAGCGAAGCTTCGTCTCCGCCGGTCCCGGCCCGGATTTCCACGATGACGTTTTTGTCATCGTTCGGGTCGCGCGGCAGCAATAGGAATTTCAATTCGCGCTCCACAATTTCGCTGCGCGCCTCAAGTTCATGCTCTTCTTCGTGCGCCATCTGTTTCATTTCCGTATCGTCTGTTTCCACCAGCAACTGCTTAGCGCCCTGCAATCCCTTCTGAATCTCTTTCCACTGGCGATATTTCGCCACCATCTCGGCCATTTCGGCATGCGTTTTCGCGAGCTTCTGGAAGCGCGCCGAGTCGTTGTGCACTTCGGGCGAGGAAAGCTGTTGCGTCAATTCTTCGTAGCGTGACTCGATGTTATCGAGTTTTTCAAATAGCGTTAAGTTCGCCATGGCCGGGCCTCATAAACAACGGAAATTCCAGTTTGCGAATAAAAAAATATGGGAAAAGCCATCGCCCCGGTCGGAGCGGAAGAGAACAGCGCTAATAAAAGGAGGCGAACATCGTCGTCGTTCTGCTGTAAGGATATCGACAATCTCGTTCCGAGTCAAACAGCCTCTCGAAAAGGGGCTCTCTAAAGCCATGACCTGCCAAAGCGCTATTTCCGTAGTAACCTCCAGAGCATGCCCACCTTCACAACTCTTCGAACTCCGCTGCTCATCCTTCTGTGCCTGGTATTCGCGTTGCTTGCCACCGCCCAATCCGAAAAAAAAGCGGAGGAAATTGTAATTACGCATGTGACGGTCATTAATCCGGGCACATCTTCGGTCCGACCAGATTTCACGGTCAGGATCACCGGCACTCGAATCACTGCTGTTTCCGACGCAGCAAGTCTTAAGCCATCGAAGAATGCGCGCGTCATTGACGGGAGAGGTCAATATTTAATGCCCGGCCTGTGGGACATGCATGTGCATTGCGCCTTCGGTGACTGGTTCCCCGGTGGACGCGATATTATTTTGCCGCTTTTCATTGCCAATGGCGTCACCGGCGTGCGGGATATGGGCGGCGACCTTCCCGTACTTTTTAAGTGGCGCAGGCAGATCGCTATAGGCCAGATCATCGGTCCCCGCATGATCGTCTCCGGTCCCATGCTCGATGGATATCTCCCGGACGGCAAAAGCTTGCGATTTCCCAGTTCTGTCCCAGTGACTACACCGGCAAGCGCCGTTGCAGCGGTCGACTCGCTCAAAGCGCAAGGCGTGGATTTTATTAAGGTGCAATCTGAAATCTCAGAAGAGGCCTACCATGCAGCGGCGGCGGAGGCGCAGAAACAGGGTTTGCCGTTCGTCGGCCATGTGCCCGCGAAAGTTCGCCTGGAGGAAACCATCGCCGCAGGACAAAAAAGTGTTGAGCACCTGATGGGAATTTTTGAAGCCTGCTCCGGAGAAGAAGAAAAATTCATCAGCGGCAAAGGTGACTTAAAGCTGATGCTTTCATCTCACGACGAGCAGAAGTGCAATGCGCTCATTCGTTTGCTTGCCAAGAGCCAAACGTGGCAAGTCCCCACATTGGTCTGGCAGCGCGGCGGCACTTTGCTCGACCAGCGCGATTTGAAACACCAACCGCTCGACCAATACGTACCGGCATACTGGCGCGACGTAACCTGGCGTCGCTTTACAGATGAGATGATGCCAGATCTCTTGAAGGATCCACTCGCGCTGCGGGAGGAATATTTCGCGCGCAACCTAAAAATGGTCGGAACGATGCACCACGCCGCGGTGCCATTCATGGCCGGTACGGACACGGCGCCAGGCGTTTACATCATGCCGGGATTCAGCTTGCACGACGAACTCGCCAACTTTGTCGAAGCGGGGTTCACGCCGATGGAGGCGCTGCAGACCAGCACAAGCAATCCGGCAAAGTTTTTGGATGCCCAGAGCGACTTCGGATCCATAGAGCCGGGCAAGACCGCCGACCTCGTTCTGTTGAGCGCGAATCCGCTCGAGGACATCCGCAACACGCAGAAAATCAGCGCGGTGATCGCAAATGGCCGTCTCTTCGATCGCGCCGCGCTGGATCAAATCCTAAAGCAGGTGGAAGGTTCCGCAAAACAGGAAAAGTAAAAGAAGCGATAAATCGCGGGCCAAGTTTCGTGTCTAGGCAAGCTTTCCAGCCGCGGTCGCCCTTTGCTGCAACCGCTTGGTGTACTACGATACGTCTCTATTCATGAGTGTCAGCAACCTAACAACAAAGAGCCGAGCTGATGAATTGCTGTGGGGCTTTTGGTATGCCGCGCTGCGTAGCGAACAGGTGCGCGGACGAAAGCTTGTACGCGCCATGCTTCTTGACGTGCCACTGGTACTGGGTCGCGATGCTGCCGGGAACGCATTCGCGCTCCGCGACGTTTGCCCGCACCGCGCGTTCCCTCTTTCGTTTGGCCAATTCGATGGCAGAACGGTGGAATGCGCCTACCATGGCTGGCGATTTGAAGCTCATACAGGCCAGTGCCAGGCCATCCCTTCTCTCCCGGCTGACTCGAAATTAAAATGCGAACGCATTTACGCTGGAAGTTTTCCCTGCGAGGAGCGTGACGGCTACTTTTGGTGCTTTATGAGCAATGCGGAAGGCCGAGCGCCCGACACCCCCCCGCCACCTGCGCCTGAGTTGCCGACATTCAGCCCAAGCTATAAAGTCGCCCATCTGTGGGCCGATCTTCCGTGCAGCGTGGATCAGGCCATTATTGGCTTGATGGACCCTGCGCATGGCCCCTTTGTGCATCAAGCCTGGTGGTGGCGCAGCCGCCGTAGCATCCGCGAAAAACAAAAACAATTTGAGCCCATACCGAACGGTTTCCGCATGAGTCCGCACGCGCCCTCTGCAAATAGCGCGCCCTACAAAATCCTGAAGCTCCTTACAGGCGAACCTGCCACCACCATGATCGATTTCGTATTACCAAACCAACGCTTCGAACAAATCCGCGCCGGCCGCTATTGGCTCTCCAGCCGCACAACGGTCACGCCGATTCGTAGCGATCTTTGCCGCTTGGATTTCTACGCCGCCTGGGACATCCTTACTTGGGTTCCAGTGGTTTCCTTCATCATTCACGTTTTCGGGCCGCGATTCATCCGCCAGGATACCGAAGTGATCGAAAAGCAAGCGCTAGGATTGAAATACGAAGACCGCGTGATGCTGATAGATGACGCTGATCGCCAAGCGCGCTGGTACTTCGAATTGAAAGCCGCCTATCTGGAATCGCGTCGCACCGGCGCGCCGATGAAGAATCCACTAGAAGGCCCGGTAACGCTGCGGTGGCGTTCGTAACTCGCCGTAGGCGCAGAGAATTCAATCGCTCTTTAGAAAGAGTTCCCCCATCTAACGAAGGCGTCCAAGATCAAATGTCGTTTCTAGGTGCTGATCGTCCGGCGTGTGAACTTTAACACTCACGTCCTCATACGAGTCGAGCTGGTCCATCCCATACCGCAATTCGATGATCGCTCCTGAAATCTGACAGATGTTCGAAACTGCATCGGAATAGAGCAAATACACTTGCTTCGATTGCGCGGAAATTTCCTTTTTGCCTTGAACCAGCTGTATCTGGAAGTCCCGTTGAAAGTCCGGCATTGGCACTGCGCGCGCTGTCGGATTCCTGGGCGGAGGTCCGGGGTAGGAATCGGTCAGGTCGACTCCCACGCGCACGATGAACGGAAACCCTTTGCCCGCAAATTCCTTCTCCGCGCCTTGAATATCTTTGTTCCTATCGGTTTGGCCGATTTCTACTACCTGCGTATAGGGCGTCTCCACGCTGATCTCACCCACATGTGGTCCGGTTTGCGGCATCGGCAAGGAGTGTTTGTAGCGCGCGAGAAATTCGCTGGTAATGTCGTCATTTCGACTTCCCCGCATATAAGCGGCGCGAATCGAAGTGGAAGGAAGGGGGTATTCGAATGCAAATGCAGGGAGCGCAATCGCTACCACAATTGATAAGACGGAGAGCCCGAAACGCTGGGCGAGTTTCATGGAGGCCTCCCGACGCTGCTTACCTAGACGTGGAGAAACCGAATTTGGGCGCACCGGGATTACCGGCCGAAACTACTCAAGAACGGATAATGTTCTGCCGCACCCATAAAGAAAAGCATCGGGAAGGAAAGCCAGAAACCCACGCGCGACGCGAGAAAACTCCACCGTGCTAATCGCGCGGCTTGCGGCGGCAGGGGCGTTCCGTGCTCCGCATTCTCGCGCGTCCAAATAATCAGCCGCTGCTGTGCGCGCCAAACAACGCCCCAAGTATTCATCAGCATCACAAACCCTAACCCGCCGCCAACGCTTATACAAAGATGCGCGTTCGACACATCCGCTCCTCCATTTAGATCAAGCACGATCCAGGACGCCGCAAGCACTACGACCGCAATCGCAATTGTGCGAAACCAAGGATGGTTAAGAATCCCATCGTGCGGGAGTTGCAATGGATAGATCAGTGCGTATGCAACGAGCCAGACCAATACCGACCAGCCAAACCATTTCAGTGTAAGTGACGGGTCGCCGGCGTTGTGAGCGTCCGCAATCAGCAAATGAATGTAATAACGAACGCCGACCACCACTGTGATCATGGCAGACCACCGGAACCAAGCCATCGCGCGCGACATCATCACCGGATAAATTTTGGCGCGAACTGGCGCATCAAGCTGCTTCATAGTGGAGAAACCCACGAGATTGAAAAAATAGAGCAGCCCGATCCATATGATTCCGAAAATGATGTGGAGCCAGCGAAGGATAATGAATTCGGCCGCACCGCCTCCCTGGGGAAACGAAAAATGCGGCGCGAGGACATGAAAGTCATGGTCTAACGCTAAGAAGTTCACTAACAACTCCTAATCCGAGCCAATTTCTTGTGGTTACGCTAGCGGATGTTCATGCGGCAAGTCAACCGCGTGGACGGTCTGCACTGCTCGACCCGAGCATTCATACGCGCGAGCGCCCAGCGCGCGTGTTCGGCAATGAGTGGATCATCGCTGCAGCAAGACCTTCGAGTAAGCCGGTCGACGCGTTCATGTGCAGTCGAATCCCGCTCGATGCGAGAATTTCCAAGCGCCACGCACGCGTTGCGAACCATACCACGCCATTTAGCTCGCTTTACCGCGCTGCTGCGAAAAATCTCGCTAAATTCCTCCTGAGTTAAGGCGCAGTTTTTCTAGCTCCGGCGCGAACAAAGACGTCTTCCTGTATTCCGTCGCCGAGCTCCACCTTCGGACCGAATTGTCGTGGCTGAAATGCAGCGAGCTGAGTTACTGGGGACTTGCGATTCCAAGGGCAGACATCCTGGCAAATATCGCAGCCCATGACGGCGCGTCCCATGGCCGGTCGCAATTGCTCGGGAATCGCCCCGCGCAACTCGATCGTTAAATATGAAATACACCGGGTTGCGTCAAGAACGTAAGGCGACGGAAACGCTTGCGTCGGGCAAGCGTCGAGGCACAACCGGCAATTTCCGCAAAGATCGGCGTGCAGGCGCTTGACCGGACGGAATGGACGGCGCGAAATCGAGGGTAGTGATAATCACGCCGAGGAATAAGCCACGAGCCGATTTTCTCGTTAATTAAACACGTGTTCTTTGCGAGCCAACCGAGGCCCGCATATTTTGCGGCAAGACGTTCAATGATAGGACCGGTGTCAACGTACGCCCGCACTTCAAACGGCTCAGCGAATTCCTGCGCGCATGGCCGCAACGAGCTCTCGAGTTTTTCGCGAAGGACTTCGTGGTAATCGTCGCCCCAGGCATAACGGGAAATCCAACCGCGGGGTACCTCATCGCCGCGAGTCACGGGTAGTTCAGTCGAATATGACGGAGGCGAATTATAATTTATCGCGACGACGATCAGGCTTCGCGCACCGTCTAAAAGCAGACGCGGATCTGCGCGCCGGGGGTCGCGAAGATAATTCATTTCGCCTGCGTAGCCTCGCGCCAGCCATTCGGGCAAGTATGCGAGCTCTTCGAACGTTCCATTGAACGAACTTCGCGAAGGGCTCGTTGGCATCGCCGGCGCCGTCGTTCGAATCGTGGCGACGCCGCATAAATCGAATCCCGGCAGCGCGCGCCTGCTCGCAAAGCCATTGCGTCCGTTCGGCGGAATTCATGGTGTGATGATTGCATTATCGGCGCCATTGACGTCACAACTGACAGGAAATCATCCGGGATTGGACTATGCCTCTGCGACTGCTACAATGCCCGCCATGGCAGATTGGCGCCAAATTCAGGCACGCATTCGCAAAGCCAAGAACAGCCCAGACGCCCACGCGAAGCTCTCCGAACTTTACCAGCGCACGCACGACGGGATGGTGGCGTGGGAGCTTGCATTGATCCAGGAAAAAGCCGAGCTCACAGACGAAGCTGTGAAATGGTACACCGTCGCGGCCGAAAAATTCCGGCGAGCCGAGTGGAAGAAAAAAGCGGAAGAAGCGCTGACCAGGTTGGGAGCAGTGCTTCCTGCTGGAAGCGAGATGGCCATGGATGCGCAAGGTAGCGCGGAAGAGCCGCCTGAACACAGTTTCAGACTCATCCCGACGAGGAGCAAACGGCCACGCCTTTGGCTCTCGGGGAAATTTCGCGAATCGGCAGATGAAGGTCTGTCCTCAGAATCGCCGCCGAACCCTATTGCCGCCGCCTCGGAATCGGACGATCCTGCGAAAAAGAAGCGGCGTCGCGGTCGGCGCGGTGGACGCGGACGGCGGCGCAAGGGTGCAGGGTCTGCGCCGGGTCTTCCCTCTCAAGCCTTTGCGGAATCAGAGCGCCGCAAACCACATCATCCGTGCAATCGCGCCCATCGCACCAAGTTCGACAGCAATCTCCCAGAGCCCCTTCCCCAGCACCGACTCTTTCGAACGAGCGCCAATGCCGCATACGAACCGGCGGTGATTCGCACGAACTTCATGAAGCGCCGCGCGCGGAACAAGCCGCGCCCATGCTGCCGTCCGAGCGCACAGCGCATGGACGGGCGGGCGATCCCGCGCTGGCTTCACGGATGTCACATTTGGAATCCATGCTGCGCCGGCTGGTGGCGAGCCCGCTGCATCGCTTGGACACTGAAGAAGCTCCCGCTGGCCCGGGAGTATTCCTGCTCTCAGATTCCGATCAGATCACCTCTTACTATGTGGAAGCCTGCCAGACGCTTCGCGTCGGCGTGGGAAACCTGGTCCGCGGTATGCGCGGCAGCGCAGGCAAAACCACGCGGGGAAGCCGGCCTCGTTCGATAGCGGACTTGAAATCGAAGCTTGCCGAACATCTGGGAATCACCGAGGCAAAGGTTTCGCAATATTTGAAGGATCACTGCGTGGTCCGCTGGATTCAACTGGACGACGACGCTCCGCACCTCGCCCACTTCGCCATCGGTGTCCTGCGCACACCGTTGAATCTAGACTAGATTCTTGGACGCGGGATAAGATCTGCCGCGGCACCACAGGCCTGCGGTCAATCGGACTATGAACCCCACGGCTTAGCCACCCTCGCCATCCGCTGGGCAAAATGACCGATTCCTTAGTACTAATAAGCTCCCGTTGGCTGGCCCCTGATGCCGTTCAACCTGCGAATTGTACCTTTGGATGCACACCGCTAGACCTTCGTTTGGATTCCAGGCAAACTTTGGTACGGTAACCAGTTACGGGTGTGGCTCACCCGTTGGGGTCTAGGGCGCTTCGGGGGACTTAGCCACTACATCTAGAGGCCCGCGCATCGAAAAGGAAGGGGTGCAGGATTATGCCGAAGACGGTAGGTAATCAACTTTGGAAATCGTTCGATTGGGCGCTGTGCAGGACAGCGGGGATAACCTTCGACACGATTCAATTCTTCAATAAGTACCGGCCGAACCCTTCCTTCATTCCCAAGTGGTCTGAAAAGCCGATGCTGAAATCCTGGGAGAAGTCCAAGCCCACGCTCGGCTGGCCGCGCACTACCGATTCTTTGTGCCCTTCCTGCGTGCACGAAGCGCGCGAAGCAATCATGAACGGCACAAAAGACTGGACCGACTTGGTACACGAAAAAGTCGGCGAAATCAAAGCGCAGATCATCGAGCGCGATGGGCAAGTCTGGATGGTGAAAGAATGCCCCATCCACGGCAAGTGCGAAGATTTGATGGCCGCGGATTCCAAGTTCCTTGAATGGATTGAAAAGAATTTTCCCGGTCGCGATATCCCGGCGCACAACGATGAAGACATGCACCGGCATGGCTCAAGCACGATTCGCCACGGCCGCGGCTCCGTTCTCACTGTTGACCTGACGAACCGCTGCAACATGATGTGCGATCCCTGTTTCATGGATGCCAACCAAGTCGGCTACGTCCACGAGCTGAACTGGGAAGAAATTCAGGAAATTCTCGAGAACGCCACCAAGATCAAGCCGCGCCGCCAAATGTCCGTGCAGTTCTCCGGCGGCGAGCCAACCATGCATCCGCGTTTCCTCGACGCCGTTCGTTTTGCGCGCAAAGTTGGCTACAACAGCGTGCAGGCTGCAACGAATGGAATCGAATTCGCGAAGAGCAAGGAATTCTGCGCGAAAACTTTCGAAGCGGGCTTGCGGTATGCATATCTGCAATTCGACGGCATCGGCAATGACGCGAACAGCCATCGCCAGGTGGGCAACCTGTTCGACGTGAAATTGCGCGCGATTGAGAACATGCACGAAGCGGGCATCGATATCGTGCTGGTCACCACCATCGTCAACAACGTGAACAACGATCAGGTTGGACCGATCGTGAAGTTCGCGATGGAGAACCCCAAGAAAATCTCGTTCGTTTCGTTCCAGCCGGTTTCCTTCACCGGGCGCGACGAAGAAATTACTCCGGAACGCCGTCTGCGCCAGCGCTACACGCTTTCTCACTTAGCCCAGGACGTCAGCGCGCAGGTTGGAAGAATCGAACCTACTCGCGATTGGTTTCCGATCTCTCTGATTAGCCCATTCTCTGATTTCGCTGACCTGGCGCACGGCCCCGATGCCATGTGGGGACAAATGAGCTGCGGTTGCCATCCCGAATTGCGGCGTGGGAACGGCGGTGATGATCAACAAGGAAAACAAGGAATGGGCGCCGGTCCCGAAGTTCCTGAATGTCCCTGGGCTCGTCGCTGACATCAGCAAGGTTACAGACGCGTCGCGCGGCAAGAAATTTTCCGCTTACATGGCCGCGATGGCGCTGCTGAAGAACTATCATCCGTTCCAAGCCCCGCCGAGTTTGCGGCTCAAGGACCTCTGGAAGAAGTTTGACAAGACCTTCGGCGTGAGAGGTCAGGACAAAGCTGAAAAGGTTTACGGAAAGGTCGGTCCGGATCGCACCTTGGATGACTCCATGAAGCGCCGCCAAGATCCGTGGAACTTCCTGTTCCTCGCGGGGATGTGGTTCCAGGATCTTTTCAACTACGATTTCCGCCGCACTGAAATGTGCATCATTCCTTACGCCACGCAGCAAGGCGAAATTTCCTTCTGCGCTTACAACACCGGCATCGGCTGGCGGAAGATTATCGAGAACATGTACAAGAACGCGACTGTCGCGCAATGGTACAAAGAGCACGGCAAGCACGAAATTTTCGCCAAGGGCAAAAAGGTTGACCTCAAGAGCTACGAGCATACGCTGCGCATCGATGAAGATGATGCAGCCCGCGTTCGTCACCTGGAGCACGACATTCCTCTGACCGCGGCTGAAGAAGACCGCGCACGCCGTCGCAAGGCAAACGAGGAAGCTGCCAAGGTTCGCCGGATTTACGAAGAACTCGTGCTGAAAAAGTCCACCGAAACAGTCGTGCAGATTGGCTCGATTCAGCAGATCCAGATGGCAGTTCCCGGCGCAACCGTGAAGCCGGTGCAAATTGCCGGCGCCAATGGCAACGGTCATACCAAAAACGGCCACAAAGAATGGAAACAGCGAAGCGCAAACGTCGAAAAGACCAATGCCGAAGCAAGCCGCTGTCGCTGGCGATTAGTTTCCGCTAACTCCGGCAGATTTGCCCAACAGCCTCGGCTCCGGCCGGGGCTGTTTTTTTCATTCCAAAGCCAAGCCGTGGCCTGTCCGAAATGCGCCAGAGCAACACATAGGATCCACTTTCAGTTTTCGCCGCCCGCTCGAAGGCCACAAAATCCTCCTCAAGTACCTCCACCTCATCCGGAAGCTGCGGCGGCACGCCTCGCACTTGTGGTTGCCACTAAAGCCTTCACCGCGTTGCCTGCCGAGGAATCCTAGTTCCCCTTCAGACGCTGCGCGAATAGCCAGGGCAATAATTCGCGTTCGCTAAACGCGACATCCCAGGCAGCGTGGCCAATCCCGGGATATTCCGTGTACTTCGGATTTCCTCCAGCCCGTTTCAAACTAGCCATCCATGCGCGAGCGACCTCTACATTCACAATCGGATCCGCTTGCCCCTGAAACGTCCACACAGGTACTTTCGCTACATGCGGAATCATCGACGCATCACCATATCCGCACAACGAGATCGCGCCGGCGAATTTACCCTCAGACATAGCCAGCGCAGCCCAAACACCTTCGCCTCCCATGGATTGGCCGGCCAGGTACACCCGCTCCGGATCGAGGCTGTATTCTTTTTCCAGCTCGCCAAGAATTTCAAGCGCGAGGCGAATTGAAACCGGCGGCGTATTCGCGTGCGGCCGCGTCCACCCTTTCGTGACATCCACCTGCGGCGCCAGCACAAACGCGTGATACCTGGCCTGATTCTCAGGCGTGGTCCAAATGTGCGAACCAGCAAAATTGCTACCCGAGATTTGCTGCAGATTGTCTGACCCGCGACCGGCTGCATTGTGTAACCACAACACAACCGGATATTTTTTCATGCCATCGTATCCCGGTGGCACGAACAGGCGGTACTGCATGGTTTCGCCCGTTGAGCTGTGGTACGTCCGCGCAAGAAATTCTTCAGCCGCTGTGTCCTTTGATTGTGCTTTTGCGACCAAAGCCACCAGGAACACAGAAATAATCGCAGCGAGAGCGAGGCCAGACCGAGCGAGCATGTTTCCAGATTACCTTTTCACTCAACGATGCACATCGGAAAAACAACAGGTAAGAGCGTCGTTAAGTTTCAATGTAGCGCCGCGGCTTTCAGCGCGGCATCCGTTTCTCCGAGGAGTCCGCCGTGTCGCCACCCGCGGGAATTGAAGAGTCAGCGCGAATATTTCTTAGCATACGAGGGAGGTTCAAGGCCTGAGTTTAGCCGCGGGTCAGCAATCGGAGCTCCCGGCGTAATCGTAAGCGGAACAACTCCCGCCCAGATAGGCAATTCGTAATCTTCCGCGTCGTCTTTCGGCGGACCTTTGCGGATTTTCGCGGAAACTTCGGCCAGCGGCAGCACTAGCACATCGGTCGCCTTGAGTTCCGATTCCGTTGGCAGTCGGATATCGTTCCAGCGACCATGCACGATATGATCCGTGAACGCTTCCAGTGCCTTTATTTTTTCCGCTGAATCGGAAACCAGCGTCGCTCGACCAAGCATCACCACCGACCGGTAGTTCATCGAGTGATGAAAAGCCGAACGCGCCAGCACCAATCCATCCAGCAGCGTTACCGTCACGCAAACTTGAATGCCTTCCGCCAGCGTTCGCAGCATGCGGCTCGCAGCCGAGCCATGAATGTACAGCATATCTTCCACTCGCGCGAATCCCGTAGGTATCACATAGGGCTGCCCGTCCACCGAAAATCCAACGTGGCAAATCAATCCTTCATCGAGAATGCGAAATACAGTTTCGGAATCGTACGCACCGCGATCGGGCAATCGTTTCACCTGCGTACGTTGCGTTGGCTGGAATTGGCTCATGCAGCCAGGCTAGGCTCGCCGCCAAAACGCCACAAGAGCCAATCTGGCCTCCTAACGAGGATGTCGAACTAAGCGGAAGTCGTCTTGCTGGCGGAAATTGTTAATCGCCAGAGATGTGGTTTGGTGCTATCCCACCCGGTGCGCCACACGCGAGAGGCAACCTCAGCCCCAGTTTATTTCGGGCTCAGTCTGAACCGGAAAATTTACCGAGTTTGCGATGAAGCATTTCGCGTGAGCAGCATGATGCAATTCACGCGCCTTCTCAATATGGGCGCCCGGAGCCAGAGTTACTTGGGGATGCAGGACTACTCGCACAAAGCGCCCCGATCCGTCCGCCGTTTCTTCCATCACCCCTTCGGCCTGGTCCACGTATGACACCACCACAATCCCCGCATCCGAGCACAAGTGCAGATACCAAAGCTGGTGGCATGCCGATAACGATGCCACCAGCAATTCTTCAGGATTCCAGCGCGCCGCATCACCCCGGAACGTCGGATCGGAGGAACCCGGTATCGCCGGTTTCTGCGTCCCCGCCGATATCTCGTGCCGCCGTTCGTAGGCCGTATACCCGGACGCACCGGTCCCGGTATTGCCAGTCCATTCCACCGTCACCTTATACTGGTGCGTCTTCGCCACTCTGTCTTCCTAGGACGCTAACGACTCTGCTGCGAATCTCACGCCAGCGCCTGGCGCAAATCCTCAATCAAGTCTTCCGGATCTTCCAACCCCACCGAAACGCGCACGGTTCCCGGTTGCACGCTGGCTGCGCGCAATTCCGCGAGCGACATATTGTAGTGAGACGTATAAATCGGAAGCACCACGAGCGACTCAACACCGCCGAGACTCGCCGCCAGCAAAAAAATTCGCGCTCGATCGCAAAACCTTCGCGCCGCGCTCAATCCACTCTTCAGATCGAACGCCAGCATCGCTCCGAATCCGCGCATCTGCCGCTTCGCTAAACGATGGTCCGGATGCGACGCCAGGCCCGGATAGTGAACTCGCGCAACTTTAGGATGCTGGGCTAAATATTTTGCGAGCGCCAAGGCCGTGGCGCACTGCCGCCGCACACGCACCTCCAAAGTTTTCATCCCGCGGATCAGCAAAAACGCCGCCTCGGGATCCATCGATCCCCCTAGATGGATAATCATGTGGCGGATTTCTTTGATCAGAGCCTCTCGGCCTGCCGCCGCGCCTGCGATCACATCCGAATGCCCCGCAAGATACTTCGTCGCGCTGTGCAGCACGAGGTCGAACCCCATCTCGATCGGTTTTTGCAGCACTGGACTCGCAAATGTGTTGTCGATCAGCGAAATCAGGTTCCACTCTTTCGCAAACGCCACCGCTTTGTACAAATCCACCAGCCGCAGCGTGGGGTTCGTCGGCGTCTCAATATAAAGCGCCTTGGTGCGCGGATTCACCAGACGTTCGATCCCCGCCAAGTCCGCCTCCACGTGCCGCACGACGATTCCCATGCGCGGGAACACATCGCGCATCATGCGGTAGGTCCCTCCGTAAACCTGCCGCGTAGCAATTACTTCGTCTCCGGCCTTCAACACCGAAAGCAGAGCGCTTGAAATCGCCGCCATGCCCGAAGCAGCAACGATTGCGGATTCCGCGCCTTCCAGCGCCGCAATCTTCTTTTCGGCAATAGTCAGTGTCGGATTCCCGTAGCGCGTGTAGATATAAGCCGGACTTTTTCCCTCCGCCCAGCGCTTCATTTCTTCCGTGCTGGCAAATGTGAAATTCGCGGTACGCGCGATCTCCACGCCCACGCTGGTGCCCTTGCGGAACTTGTCTTGGCCTACGTGGATCGCAAGCGTGGCATCGCCGATCACTTTAATTGTCCTCTTGGTTTTCTTCATCGCCTCGCAGGATTGCGCAACTTGCCGCGAACTCGCAAGCGCCAATTTGGTATACCTCGGGCGACCCGCCGCGTTCGACGGAGCATAAAATACCTTGACCCATCTCCGATCAATAGGACAGTATTGATATAGTCATGAATGACCTAATACTCCTGGCGATGTTAGCGGAAGGCCCCCAACACGGATACGCCCTGAAAAAACAGGCCGGCATGGCCTTGGGCCAGCCCGATATGCACAACAATCTCGTGTACCCCTTGCTGCGCCGCTTTGTGGCCCAGAAATGGGTTACCCAGCGCAAAACGGCCGGCCAGCGCGGCCAGATCCGCCAAGTATATTCACTCACGCCTGTGGGCCGTGCCGCCCTGGTGGATCGCACTCCGTCAATTTGACGACCCCTCCTCCGTCGAAGCCTTTCGCTTACGGGTTGGTCTATTTGAATTACTGGATCCCTCTGCCCGCGAAAAAATTCTCGTAGGACGAGAGAACTATCTGCAGAGCCGCGAACAGCGATTGGCACTTCTCGAAACCGAAATGAATCTCGGCTGTTATGGAAGCGAAGTTACAAAGTTTATGTGCCAACAAATTCGCACAGAGCTCGCCTGGATCCCGCGCCTTCGCCGAATGAATCGAGCGCGCCAAGTGAAAGCTTGACGGAGAATGGGAATGAGAATAACGCCGCAACAAATGATCTACGGTTCATGGCTCCTGTTCGGAATCTATTGGTTCGTTTCCGCCTTCAGGGCGAAAAAAACAGAAAAAAGAGAACCTTCGGCGGAACGCCTCGGCCACATGATCCTCATGACCGCAGGCTACCTTCTTTTATTTCAGCATAACGATAACTGGGGGGTTTTGAATCAGCGCTTCCTCCCCGATATTCCCTGGATCGCTCGGCTGGGCGCCGCAATAACTCTTGCCGGTGTTTTATTCGCCATCTGGGCCCGCCGGAACCTGGGAAGAAACTGGAGCGCGGCAGTCACCATCAAGCAAGGACACCAAATCATCCGCTCCGGCCCGTACGCCTACATTCGCCACCCGATTTACACCGGCATGTTGACCGCCGTAATTGGATCGGCGCTCGCAACAGGCGAGTATCGCGGCTTGCTCGCGTTCGCTATCATCCTTTTCGGCTTTTTTCGAAAAGCGCGAAAAGAAGAAGCCTTGCTCGCCGCCAATTTCGGTGAACCATTTCTGAAGCACAAGCAACGCACCGGCTTTTTTCTGCCGCGTTTCTCGTGAAATGGCTGTCCCGACGTACAGGTTTATTCTCCGCAAAGCACTTACGCCGGCATTTTTATCTCGCTCCACCTCAGCTTTGCCTTTCATTCGCTGACGGATAGGTGGCAAGCCCCTCCAGAATTCCAAAGCCTCCAGCAAATTCATGCCAAGATGAGGGGAATAGAGTTCCACCCAGTTCGTCATTCCGTATGAGCTTTCAACGAGGGCACCCATGAAGAAAGAGACCTCAAAACTGCCGCAATTCGCGGCTCTTCTGATATTGCTATCAACCTTTTCTCTCGCGGGCTGCTACTTGCTTCGGCCCACGGGCCCGTGTCTTGGAGTGGGCTGCCCGGCTCGCACAGTCGGCCAGAACGGACAGTATAAGATGGGCGAAGGCCGGAAATCTGAACCGGCCAACGCTCAGAACAAAGATTCGCAACCCGCCAAGCCTGCGCCAAAAGCGGGCAACTTTTTTACCAACGCCTTCGCTAAAATTACTAGATCACGCTGACGCTGCTTCGCCTTCGTCGTCACCCGCGTGATGCGGTTTATGCGCGGCGATCACTTTCTCCGCAATTTCAGTCGGGACAAAATCATAGTGCGAAAACTCCATGGAATAACTTCCGCGTCCCTGCGTCATCGAAATCAATTCGTTCGCATAACTCAGCATCTCTGAAAACGGAACCTGCGCCTTTACCACCACGCTGTTCCCGCGCGTTTCGCTGCCGCTGATTTTTCCGCGTCGCCCGCTCAGATGGCCCATCAAGTCGCCCGAATACTGATCCGGCGCATACACCTCCACATGCATGATCGGTTCCAGCAAAGCCGGACGCGCCTGCTTCATGGCCTCCTTAAACGCGAGCGAGCCTGCGATCTTGAAGGCCATGTCGCTTGAGTCCACGTCGTGATACTTCCCGTCGTAAAGACTCACGCGAAAGTCGGTAACCGGAAATCCCGCTAGAAATCCGCGCTCCGCTGAATCGCGCACGCCTTTTTCCACCGACGGAATCCAGTTCTTAGGAATTGCGCCGCCGAAAACATCGTCCACAAATTCAATTCCTTTCCCGCGCGGCAACGGCTCCATCTTAATGCGGCACAATCCAAACTGCCCATGCCCGCCTGTCTGCTTTTTGTGTTTTCCTTCCGCGTCCGCTTTGCCGCGAATCGTTTCGCGGTAAGGAACCTTGGGTGGATGCAGTTTCAATTCCACGTGATAGCGCTTGCGCAGTTTCGCCACCACCACTTCGATATGCTGCTGTCCTGCGCCGCTGAGCAAAAATTCTTTCGTTTGCGGATCGCGCGCAAAACGCAACGCCAAATCTTCCTCCAGAATTTTGTGAATGGCCACGCCGATGCGATCCTCATCGGCGCGCGTCTTGGGTTCCACGGCAAATGTAATGGAAGGTTCCGGGATGCGCGCAGGCGGATAGAAAATCGGCGCGCTCTTTTCACCCATGGTCTCGCCCGTAGTCGTGTCCTTCAGTTTGGCCACTGTGCCGACGTCGCCCGCATGAAGTTCGTTCACCGTGGTGGCCGTTTTTCCCTGCATCACCTGGACATGCTGTAAACGTTCCTGCGTGCTGCGATTGAAATTTGCCAGCGTGGCATCATTTTTCAGCACGCCGGACATTACTTTGAAATATGTAATTCGCCCGGCGAACGGATCCGCCAGCGTCTTAAAAACAAAAACCGAAAGCGGTTCCGAATCTGCAATCTTGCGCTCGACGGTATCGCCCTTGTGGTCCGCCGTTTTGTGCCCCGCCACTTTTCCACGCACGGCCGGTGAAGGAAAAATTTCCGTCATGAAATTCAGAATTGCATCGCTTCCAATGTTATGGAGCGCCGAACTCAGCAAAATCGGAAACATTCTTTTGGCTAGAAATGCTTCGCGCAAACCTTTTTTCAAGTCGTCAACCGGAAGCGTCCCTTCATCGAAAAATTCCTGCATCAAGACATCGTCGCCCTCGGCCACCATTTCCACCAACGCTTCATGCGCGGCCTTGGCTTCCTCGGCAAGCTCTGCAGGAATTTCTTCGAGCCTCGCTTTGCCGTCGCCATCCGGCGAGTACACCAGCGCCTTCATCGCGATTAAATCCACTACGCCTTTGAAGGATTTTTCCTGCCCGATCGGCAATTGAATCGGAATCGCCCCGCGTCCAAACACGTGCTGCACGGAATCCAGCGCGCGCTCAAAACTAGCCAACTCGCGGTCCATCCAGTTCAGCACAAACGCGCGCGGCTGATCGTATTCCGTGGCGTAATCCCACACTCTTTCCGTGCATACCTGCACGCCTGCCGCCGCGTCCACCAGAATCAAACAAGCGTCGGTCGCGATCAGCGAAGATTTCGTCTCGTTAATGAATGTGGAGTATCCCGGCGTATCGAGGAAATTTAATTTTACTTTTTCCGGCTGGCCTGGCGCTTGCCATTCCGCGAACGCCAAGCCGGTATTGATCGAAATCTTTCGCGCGATTTCTTCTTCGTCCCAATCAGTTGTAGTCGACCCCTCCGCCACTTTTCCCAGCCGCGGCGTCATCCCCGCAGTAAACAGTAACGACGAGACGAGCTGGGTTTTGCCCGTGTCGCCGTGGCCTACAATGCCAACGTTGCGTATCCATTCGGTGTTATACGATTTCATAAATCACCTCACATAAAATGATCCGTTCTTAAAACAGTCTTCCGGACAGGCATTTCGTTGCGGATTCGTGCGAAGAGTTTTTTCGAGTTGTCTGAAAGGACCAACTTCACGGCGCCGTCCCCGACGGTTGCGCGCATGACCCAGCGGAACCGGGATCCTAGCATACGCCGCACTTCAGGTTCAATACCCGTGGGAGTTGCGAGAATGGTTTGCAAAAACAGGCGGAGTTTACTTTCTCAGGTTCGCGAGCCACAGGTCTAGAATTTCTTGACTCTTTTGCTCGATCGTGATGAAGGTGATTCCCATCCCCGATTTGGGCAGCGAATACGCTACCTTTCCTATCGCAATGAAGTTCGCACCAGCATGTGAGATTTTTAGCCTGACCTTTGTGCCCATTGGGAACGGTGTCACCGTTTCGACAAAACACCCCCGCAGGTTTAGATTCTCAATATGTGCCGCAAGGTGTTTTTCAGAGCGTAGGTCGGTGATATGGATTCCGGCCGTGAAAGAATGACGGGGTGCGCGATGGTGTTCCAATTGAATCGGAGAGCGACCTCGGCGTGTCGGATTCTATTCCATGCGGAATCCCAGACCAAACAAAATCAACCGCAGGTGCAGTCGAATGCACTATTTTGTGCGTTCGTCAAACGACCCCTGTTCAACCGAGCATAGGCTATCTAACCAAGTTCTTCCGTGGACTGCGGGCAATCAATATCAATGGTGCCACCGAGTGCGATTGCCCGGGGTGGGAGGCCGTGATCCAAGAGGCTCGAACCCCTCGGGGAGATTGATACAGCGTAACTTACTGATTGGATTCTCGCGGTCCGCGAGAAAAGATGAAAGCCAGGGGACGAGATTGAAGCGTGTGTGTGAAAAAAGGAGAGCGTCGTATGTACTCGTCTCGCCACAACTGTCCCGCGCGAAGTAGTAGTAATAGTAATAGTAATAGTAATGGCAGCGGCAGCAGCAGGAGCATCGGCACGAGCAGCAGCAGCAGCACCATCATCACCTAGGGCTTCACCCCTCCCTTGCGCATGTATTGAGATAGATTGATGCTCTTTGTCTTCAACTCCCTTACCGGATCTGGCACAGCACAACTTGTTTCCGTTAACGCGAGGCAAGTTTCAAGTTCACCAATCAACATCCGGCGATCTGTGCGTTCCATCTTTCGGCAACGTCTTGCAGGATACCCTTGAATAATGACGTAGCTGCCTCCGCCGCCGACTTTTGGACCGAAACCGCAGCACCGAGGAGTGCCTGTGTTGATCCGAGCCATTTGGTCGAAACGTAGAAGCAAGAATAGGAGTCGTTGGGACTGGCTCGATAACAGTCAGCGACTATCGCGAGGTCTTTCTCATCACCACTAACCACGGTGAAGAACTTTGGTTGGGCTGCAAGCTGCTGGACGAGGAGCGGACCTACCGCTGCTGAATTCGCATCCCCGGTGTCATAAACGATTTTGACCCTTATTTGCTTCCTGATTGGGCAGACGCACTCCCGGTAAAGCATAACACCACCGCTAACATGAAAATGTTCTTCATCACTGACTTCCTTCTGTCTTAATTTGTTCGTCCGAACCTCTGTGCTCGTTCAAGAACACACGATACAACTCGGCGGTCTTTGCGGGATCTGACCACTTGTCTTTCGGAGTTCCAGTTCCGTAGCGAGACCGTGGCGAAAGGCGTGTAGCCCACAATCTTTCTCCGCTATGCTGAGTTTCCGAAGAATAGGTTTGAGAGCATACTCCACGATTGATTCGCGCTTACGGGGTCGAGTCCCTTCACGGTTTGGAAACATGAAGACAACTTTGCGTGTGCATGCTGACGCAATTCCTGAATCACAACGCGTCGCGATGGAGCGCGCTTCACTTTCAATCGGTACGGAAGTTCCTATTGGTACGTTGAATCGAAGTTAAGTGCTTGCCTGTACGTACGTTTGGTGCCCGGGGTGGGGGTCGAACCCACACGACGCGTAAGCGTCAGGGACTTCTCGTACCACTTAACCGACATGGGCAGTTTCACATTTGAAAGTAGGGTTTAATCCGTATTCCATCCCCTCCAAACTTGTGCCGAAATGATCCTTGCAAGCGTCGTCTAATGGTGGCGAATATGAAAAAAAGAATACTTATAGTGGATGACCATCCTCAGATCCTCGATTCGCTTTGCAAGACATTCAGCGAGCACGAGTATTTCGAGGTTTGTGGCCAAGCGGCCACCGGTCAGGAAGCAGTAGAGAAGGCGCGAAGCCTTTGCCCACACTTAGTGATCCTGGATTTGGCGATTCCCGAGATGAACGGCCTTAAAACGGCCAAAGCCATTTCAGAGATTCTGCCCGACACGCCGATTATCCTGTTCACGCTCTACGCCCAGAACATCAAAGACTCAAATATGGACATTTCAGCCATCACCCGAATTGTTTCAAAAGGGGACTCGAATACTTTGATAGCGCAGGCGGAAGACCTAGTTCACGCCGCGTAATATTTCAATGCGGCACGTCCATGCGTGGGTCTTTTAGTTTCCACCTAGAAATTCTGCTCAAAGGTTGTCGCAGCCTTGCTTGAATCAGCGAGTGCGAGCGGTGCTCCGGCGGCTCGTTTCTCTCCACGGGCTAAGCACCGTATAGTGTGGCGTAGCAGTCGCATTTTCTTTCCTTGAAGCCAGCAGTTTCCTCCGGATCAGCCATTTTACCGCAGCCTGTGCCGAGCTCTTTGAAACTCCAATTGATTCAGCAAGTTCCTGATAGCTGATCTGAACCACGCTCTCTCGTCGTTCCTGTTCTGCGGCCAGCCACAAATACACCAGAAAGCTCACCGGCTTCCTGTCGTGTCCGATCAGGTCGCGCATCAACACGTCCGTGACGTAGTCATCGATGTTCGACATAACTATACCGATGGTTAGTATAGGATTAGCTGCCTGATTGCAACCCGAACTTGCTCAGGCTATGCTCGCGCCCGAGGTCGAGAAATTCAAATCATAATCAGGAGATTTCTACGATGATTCGAGGACTCAAGTTTGCCAGTATCCCCGTTCGCAATCAGGACGCTTCTCTAAAGTTTTTTACAGAAAAACTCGGTTTCAAAGTCGGCACGGATCAGCCCTTCAGTGATAAGCAGCGCTGGATTGAACTCTTAATTCCAGGAGCGGAAACCGGGATCGTCCTGTTCACCCCAGACGGACACGAAAATCGCATCGGCGATTTTCAGCCGCTCTCTTTCTGGTGCGACGACGTTTTTGCCACCGCCAAAATTATGAAGTCGAAAGGCGTGGACTTCGCGGCGGAGCCGAAAAAGGAAGAGTGGGGAACGGCGGCCATCTTCAAAGACCCCGACGGCAACAAGTTCGTTCTTAGCAGCAGATAACGGCAAGCCGCGCCGTGGCGCGAGGAAGCTGTTGTTTCCGGCGCGCGAAAATTAAGCACTGCTGGATAGTTCGCCTTCCGACCGCGCGATCACCGCGCAAGCCAGGCAATTTCCGATCACGTTCACCGCCGTGCGCGCCATGTCCATCAGCGCGTCGATCCCCAAAATAACGTAAATCGGTTCGGCGGGCAGATGAAATATGGACGAGGTAGCCATCAGCACTACCAGGGTTGAGCGCGGCACTCCTGCAATGCCCTTACTGGTCAGCATCAGTGTGAAAACCATGACCAGTTGTTGTCCCCACGACATTTGCATCCCGGCGGCTTGTGTCACAAATATGGAGGCCAGCGCCAAATAGACCGAAGATCCGTCCAGGTTGAAGCTGTATCCCGCGGGAATCACGAACGCCACGATCTTTCGCGGCACGCCAAACGCCTCCATTGCCTCCATCGCGCGCGGAAGAGCTGCTTCGGAAGTGCTGGTGGCAAACGCAATAGTGGCCGGCTCCGCCACCGCCTGAAGAAACCGTCGAAGCGGAACCCGTGCAACGATAGCAATGGGAAGAAGAACCAGCAGAAGGAACGCGGTCAGCGCCGCGTATCCTGTTAACAACAACTTCCCCAGCGGCAACAAAACGCCTATGCCCATGTGTCCGACAGTGTAGGCTATCGCCGCACCAACGCCGATCGGCGCAAAATACATCACTACATTCGTGAATGAAAACATGGTGGCGGTAAGAGATTCGCAAAACGTCAACATCGGTTCGCGCTTCGTCTCCGTTACCAGCGCCAACGCGATTCCGAACAGCAACGCAAATACGGCCACCTGCAGAATTTGGTTTTCAGCGACGGACTTCGCAATATTCTCAGGGAAAATATGCAGCAGAAATTCTTCCGCTCGCATCGGCTGCGCATTCGCCGCCGCGGTAGCGGCTGGCTCCGCGGACATCTTCAGCCCTACTCCCGCACGGCTGATATCGATGGCCCCCACTCCAATGAAAAGTGCCAGCGTCGTTACGATTTCGAAGTACACCAGGCTTTTTATTCCAATGCGCCCCACGCTGCGCAGATTCCCATGCCCGGCGATTCCAGTCACCAGCGTGCCAAAGATCAGCGGCGCAACAATTACTTTAATCAAGCGCAGAAAAATATCGCTCAGTACGCGCAGATGTTCGGCCACCTGCGGCCGGTCCAGCCCAATTTCTCCGCCCAGCAGCATCGAAAAGAAAATCCAGTAGGTGAGCGAACGCCCCCGAAATCCCGCCGTCGCAATCGCCAGAAGTCCGGCCCAACGCAAGGCTGCAATCCAATGCTGAGGACCCAGCATAATCGCCAATCCCACGCCTAACAGAAACAATAAAGCACCCGCAACACTAAGCGCGCGCAACGCCCCTGAATTTTCTCTAGCGGACAAAGACTTTTTGGTCAGTTTATTCATCTCGATTTTTCTAAATGTAATTCCTTACCGCGCTGGTTCAAAATCCCGCCGCGATGGGTCCATCGACTCCCCGGCAATCTTGTTGAGCATCGGACCCATCTGCTATGGTGACGATCATGGCATCCATCAAACATCTGGAATGCTCGCGCTGCAATTCCACTTTCTCCGCCGAACGGGCGCAGACGCTCTGCGCGAAATGCCAGGGGGCGCTGTACGTTCGTTACGATCTGCGTCCGCTGCACGGTGCCGCCACTCGCGACGCGGTTGTCTCCCAAGATCCTGCGACGCCCTGGTCCGGCATGTGGCGTTATCGCGTCGTGCTGCCAGCAGTCGAGCCGGTCACGCTGGGAGAGGGCTGGACGCCCCTGCTTCGCAGCCGCCGCCATCCCGGAATTTTTCTCAAAGAAGAAGGCGCCAATCCCACCGGCACGTTCAAGGCGCGCGGACTTGCTCTCGCCGTCAGCATGGCTCGCCACTACGGCTTGCGAAAATTGGCGGTGCCCTCTGCAGGAAACGCAGCCGGCGCTCTCGCCGCTTACGCCGCTGCCGCTGGCATGGAAGCCCACATCTTCATGCCGCGCGACGTCCCCTTCGCCAATTACGTCGAGGCCGTAGCCTATGGCGCAAACATCACTTTGGTCAACGGCCTAATTTCAGACTGCGGCCGCATGGTCGGGGAACGCAAAGACAAAGAGGGCTGGTTCGACGTCTCCACATTGAAAGAGCCTTTCCGCGTGGAAGGCAAGAAAACCATGGGTTACGAAATCGTCGAACAACTTGGCTGGAAATATCCTGACGCTGTGATTTATCCGGCAGGCGGCGGCGTAGGATTGATCGGTATGTGGAAAGCTTTCGCGGAATTGGAAGAACTAGGCTGGGTACATCCCGGCAAGCGCCCGCGCATGATCGCCGTACAATCCTCCGGTTGCGCCCCAATGGTTCGCGCGTTTGAAAACAAATCCAGCACGACGGAACCTTGGCAGGACGCAGCCACTTTCGCCGCGGGCCTGCGCGTCCCCAAGCCTTATGGCGACTACATCATGCTGGGAATCCTGCGCGAGTCCGCAGGCGTGGCCGTGGCCATCCCCGACGATCGAATCCTAGCTTCGTTAAAGGATTGGGCGCGTAATGAAGGAATTTTTCTTTCGCCGGAAGGCGCCGCAGCCACAGCCGCCTACACAGATCTCGTCGCCAGCGGTTTTCTAAAACCCGAAGACCGCGTGGTAGTATTCAATACCGGCACCGGCCTGAAGTACACCGACGTCACGGCGCAAGCCATGAACCTGCGCCGTCCCAGCGGCCTGGTATGAGTAGTTCCCCGGTTCGCCTAGGCCACAAGTCGCGGCTGGGGGATCGCGAAGAAAGCGCGTCCATTTTCTGTTTTCCGTTGATCAAAACTAGGAGGGGAAAATTTCCTGCTACCGCCTTGATCCTGCGCTCCGCTAACCACAAAATCTCGCGGTAAACTACGTCTTGGGGACCGTAGCTTCCTTATCCGCCTCGATTTTCACATCCACGTGCGCGCCTTGCTTCAAGCCCACCTTCTTCCCATTTTCATCTTCTAAAGTATTATCCACCCGAATCTCCCGATAAAGGTGATCGGCGCCTTCCACTGCAATCTGAGCTTTCTCTGGAGCGATTGTATTAGCGGGAATCACCTTCTCCACCGTGCCCGGGAGGGTCACCGCTGGTTTCTGCTGGTCTTTTGCGTCGTTCGTGTCTTTCGTTTCTACCATCTCGATCGCCTCTTCGGCCTGGTTTCTCTCTTTCGTTTTTTGCGGATCCGGCACTAGGCCTCCTATGCAGTTACATCGGGGCAAGGGTTGCTTATAGCCTAAAGAGGTGGCCCCACAGCGTCAAGCAAAAAGGAAGGCTGATTCTAGTCGCCGAAACGTGGGCGCTGCGGCTGGGCCCACTGCGACATCGAACGAATTTCTCAGCAGCCCAGGCATCGCCCTCAGAAAGAGTCGCGTATAGGTCTCCTCGGCAAGTTCGCGGCCAGGCACTGGCATACGCGCAACGATTTGTTTTCATTCGGAGTTGTGCTCTAGGAAATGGCGACCGCAGCATTGCCACTCCGTGGCGACGGCAGTGGCGTGATTTCGACGGCCACCAACACAGCGCCAGCAACCCCAAGTTCGTTCCCCTTTTCCAAGCCGAACAGATTCCGCCCCAGAACTAGCCCGTCCACACACAGCTCCTTGAATTCCAGCAATCAGCGTGCTACCGTCGCTCGTGATTAAAATAGAACAGCATCGGACACGATCCCAAAACGCAAAAACATCTGTGCCACTCGCGTCTCCCCAGTTCCACATTCTGCAACCGTCGCGGCCACAAATTCCCAACTGGTCTAGAGCACTTCTAGCCGAAACCAGAATCGCTATTAGAGAAACACGTTCCGCGCAGTATGGCCACGCCCAGCCACGAGGTTTCCCGCGATGAAAATTATCGTCGCCGACATAATCAGCGAGCGCGGAATCGAGCTCCTCAGGGAATCGGGCTGGCAAGTTGTTCTTTCCGCGGCAGGCACGCTCCCCACCGAGATGGCTGACGCCGACGGCCTGATCGTGCGCAGCGCCACACGCGTCTCCGCCGAACTTCTCGACAAAGCCAATCGCCTTCGCGTCGTAGGCCGCGCGGGGGTTGGCGTCGATAATGTAGACATGGAGGCCGCCACTCGCCGCGGCATTCTGGTGATGAACACGCCCGGCGGCAACGCCGTCAGCGTCGCCGAACACACTTTCGCGCTGATACTTGCCCTGGCCCGCTCAGTGCCCCAATCCAACGCCGCCATCCAAGCCGGCCGTTGGGAGAAATCTTCCACCGGCATGGAATTGCGTGGCAAGACGCTTGGCCTTTTGGGCCTTGGCCGTGTAGGGACGGAAGTGGCGCGTCGCGCACGCGCCCTAGAAATGAAAGTGTTAGCGCACGACCCTTACGTCACCCCAGCCGCCGCGCGCGAACTCGACGTCGAACTGATTCCCTTCGAAGATTTGCTGCGCCGCTCCGACGTGGTATCGCTGCACACCGCGCTCAGTCCCGCAACGGAAAAAATAATCAACGCAGAGGCTCTCGCAAAAATGAAAAACGGGGCGCGCTTGATCAATTGCGCTCGCGGCGAATTGATCGACGAAGACGCGCTAGCCGAGGCATTGCGCTCCGGCCACTTGGCAGGCGCTGCCGTGGATACATTCGCCCAGGAGCCGCCGACAAATTCTCCACTAATCGGTTTGCCAAACTTGATCGCCACGCCGCACATCGCCGGCTCCACAGCCGAAGCACAAGAAGAAGTGGGCACACTGATTGCGCAACAAGTCCGCGACTATCTCGCCGAAGGCTTGATCCGCAACGCTGTAAATATGCCTGCGCTTTCCGCCGAGCAATACCGCCTCTTGCGTCCTTATCTCGAACTCGGCGAACGCCTCGGCGCTCTGGTCGCGCAAGCGGCGCCCTCGGCCAGCTTCAGCCGCATCCGCATCCGCTATGCGGGTGAACCTGCAGAGCTTGGTTCGCACGTAATCCGCAGCGCGGTGCTCATCGGGCTGCTGAATTGCGCTCTCGATGAAAAAGTGAATCTTGTAAACGCATCGCAAGCTGCCGCCGCACGCGGATTCATCGTCGAAGAAACGACCAGACGTCGCGGGCGCGGATTTCCCAACACGGTGGAGGTCTGCGCTGCTAATGGCGCCCACGAACTTTCCGTGGAAGGCACAGTCATTCAAGACGGCTCCCCGCGAATCTTGTCGCTCGACGGAATCTCGCTTGAAGCTCCGCTGGAAGGCACTCTACTGTTGACCAGGAATCGTGACGTCCCCGGCGTAATCGGAATGATCGGAACATCGCTCGGAAATCTCGGCGTGAATATCGCAACATTCGCGCTAGGACGGCGCAGTCCGGTGCACGGAGCCGAAGCAGTCGCTCTCGTGCGGCTGGACGGAAAAGTAGATCCCACGATTCTGAAACATATCCGCGCCATCCCTTCTATCACCGAAGCGCGCCTGATTCATCTGCCAGAATCAGCACATGAGCCCAAGCAAGCCTAAAACTCGGGTCGCCGTGGTTTCGCCGTTTCTGGACAAGAGACATGGCAGCGAGCGAATCATTACGGAATGGCTAGCGCATCTGTCCGATGAGTTCGAGCTTCACATTTACAGCCAACATGTGGAGGATCTCGATCAATCCAGATACACGTTGCACCGGATCCCTAAATTGCCGGGCCCGCATCTTTTCAACTTTTTGTGGTGGCTCGCTGCTAACCGATTTTCGCGCTATTGGGATAAACGTTTCAGAAGATTGCGGCACGATCTTGTTTTCAGCTCAGGCACAAACTGCCTGGATGCAGATGTGATTTGTGTCCACATCGTCTTCGCGGAATATTTACGGCAAGTGGCGCCCAACATGCAGTTGGGCAGAAGCTCTCTCGGGGAGTGGCCGCGACTTTTACATCGGAAAATCTATTACCTGGTTGCGCTCGCGATGGAACGGCGCGCCTATACAAGTGACCAGACGGCGTTGGTGGTGTACTCGCACAAGTCCGCCGATGAACTGAAAAAGTATTACGGACGCGAAGAGCGCATCCCTGTTCTACATCTGGGATTGGATCACGGCGTATTTAATACCGCCGCCCGTTCAGCTCTTCGCGAATCGGCTCGGAAAGAGCTGCAGCTCCCGCAGGAGCGCTTCACTCTGATTTTAGTTGGCAATGATTGGCGTAATAAGGGCGTTCCAGTTCTTCTCGACGCGCTGGCGGAGTTGCGCGATCTTGAGATCGGCTTGCTGGTTGTAACGCGCGAAGATTCGTCTTCCTGCCAGCAACTCATCGCCGAGAAAAAGTTATCAGATCGAGTGATGCTCTTGCCGCCCCGGAAGGACATTGAGTTCTACTACGCTGCAGCGGATGCCTATGCGGGACCTTCGCTTCAGGACTCCTACGGGATTCCTCCAGCGGAAGCAATGGCCTGCGGGTTACCGGTGATCGTTTCCGCCGCCGCCGGGGTATCGGAAATCGTTACGAATGGCGCGGATGGAATGATTCTCAGAGATCCAACCGATAGCGCCAAGTTAGCCGAAATAATCCTCCTGCTATATAAGGACCGGGAACTATGTAACCGGCTCGGTACCAACGCGGCGCAGACCGCGAGGAAATATACCTGGGAACGAAACGGCCGCGAACTGAGTCTGATTTTCGACGACATTGTGCGGCGAAGATCGGCGGGGGAAACGCAGACTCAAACGCAGGAACTATGACTGAGCACGTGCCGGCCAAGCGTAAGGTTCTGGTTCTAGCCCCATCATTGAAATCTGTAGGCGGAGTACAGAACTACACACGCACGCTCATCGATGCTCTTCAGGTTGTCCTAGGGAGCGATCTTGTTAGGGCCATCGCTGTATCCAGCGACCCCGAAGTACAAGACGACCACAGCCTCGCCTTGCCGCCATACGTTAAGCTTCGGTTTTTTGTGTCAGCGCTCGCGGCAGCGATCTCCTGGTCTCCCGACTTGATGATTTGCGCGCACATCGGATTGGCACCGGCTGCGCGCCTTATACAGAAGTTCAGGAGGGTTCCATACTGGGTAGTGCTGTACGGCATAGAGGTGTGGGAAGAATTGCCCAGGTCGAAGCGTAACGCGTTGCGAGCGGCCGAGCGCCTTGTGGCGATTACGCGCTTTACACTGGATGCGACCATTGCGAGGCACGGTCTTGTGAGGCGCCGCGAATTAATCCTCCCTCCCACGTTGCCGAAGGGACGGAGGTCTTCGCCCGCAGCGGATTGCATGGCATCGAATGGCTCGGCGCCGCCCATGGTGCTTACCGTTGGCCGTATTGCGGCGTCAGAACGATACAAGGGTCACGACATCATGCTCGAAGCGTGGCCTGACGTCCTTCGGCGAGTGCCGAACGCCGTGTATTGTATTGTGGGCGGTGGTGATGATCGTCAAAGGCTCGAGTCGCTGGCCCGCGACTTGTGCATAGCTGAGTCCGTGCAGTTCACCGGCCCTGTTTCCGATGCTGAACTCGACGTCTGGTATGATCGCTGCTGCGTCTTTGCAATGCCAGCGCGAACCGAACTGAATGCCGCTATGCCGCGGGGGGAAGGCTTCGGAATCGTTTTTTTGGAGGCCATGGCGCATGGCAAGCCTGTCGTGGGCCCCGCCGTCGGGGCTCCTGCGGAATTTATCCGTTCGGGCGAGCATGGCTTGCTGGTGGATCCAACACGATCGAGCGAAGTCGCCGCGGCGCTGATAGAATTGCTCGAAGATCCGGCACGCGCGCGCCGTATGGGGAATGCCGGGCGAGAGTGGGTGCTGCACGAATTCGTCTTCGACAGATTTTGCGAACGCCTGCGCGATGCATTTCGGGAATAGTCACCCGATTAAAGTCGGAGGAAACGAAAGGCCTGCGTGTTCCGGTGCGCTCGCGGACACGATGCGCGCGAAGGTCTTCGGCACACGAACGATTTCTGGCGGAAGAAACTTGCAGGGCCGCAGCGAGCCGCACGAGTGAGCATGACCGAAGGCATAAATTTCGGCCGCTAGGATAGCAAACCTGTTGGTCGTCCCGCCCAGGTGGCCAGCAGTCCCAGAAACGAGCAAACAGCTTCCCGACAGTACTGAGATTCGGACCGAATGCGCATTTTGAAGGTAGTCCAATCTTATTTCCCTTTCCAGGACCGAGGCGGTCCAGTCGTCAAAGTACGCGCTCTAGCACGTGGCTTGTCCAGGCGTGGCCATCAGGTCACCGTTTTGACCGCAGATCTAGGATTGCAAAGTGCAGCCGATAACAGCACAGGCGTAACGTTTGAGCGTAGTCCGTGGGGTTGGCGAGCCGAACAGGATGGCGTTCAGACCGTCTATCTGCCCAGCTTGGTACGCTATCGTGCGCTCACACTCAATCCGCATGTGGTAGGATTCTGCCGGGCATCCATCTCGCAGTTCGATCTGGTTCACCTGTACGGCCTCTACGATTTACTGGGACCAGCGGTGAGTTACTTCTGTAGAAGGCACGACATTCCTTACGTGATTGAGCCCATGGGGATGTATCGCCCAATCGATCGAAGCTTTCGGCTAAAGCGGTTATGGCACGCCAGCTTGGGCGACATTTTCTGGCGGCACGCGGCGCGGATCGTAGCTACCTCAGAAATGGAGAGGCAAGAATTGCTGGACGACGGCATCCCCGAGGAAAAAGTGGTACTTCGATACAATGGTATTGACCTCGATGGCGGCCCCGTTCACGCGGCGCGAGGCAGTTTTCGAAAAAAATGGGGAATTCTTGCCGCTGAGCCGTTGGTTATTTTCCTTGGACGCCTGATTCCTCGCAAGGGCGCCGACGTTTTGATTGACGCATTCGCGCAGGCTTGCCCTGAGAAGGGACGGCTGGTAATCGCCGGTCCGGAAGGCGAGCCAGGTTATCGTTCCATGCTGGAGAAACGAGCGCGCGAGGCCGGTATTGGATCGAAAGTGATCTTTACGGGCGCTCTCTACGACCAAGATAAATCAGCCTTGCTGACGGAGGCCGACATTTTCGCTCTGCCATCGCGCTATGAGAATTTCGCGAATTCCGCAGCGGAAGCAATCGCATTCGGAGTTCCCGTAATTATTACGGAGTTCTGCGGCATTCGCTCGTTGGTGAGCGGGCGCGCAGGATTGCTAGTGGCGCCGGAAAAGATAGAGCTGGCAAAGGCCATCGGCAGTTTGATTTCTGATCCTGACCTTTACGCAAAACTGAAGGCAGGCTGCAAGGAAGTGGCGGCGCAATTAGGCTGGGACCGTCTTACCGAGCAGATGGAGAGCTATTACGCGCAAGTTTTGGCCGATACGAATGGGAACATGCGATGACGGTAACTGAATCAGTCACATTCTACGACCAACATCCGTTCGACTGGGCTCCGGCAGATGACTCGGCGGAAATGAACTCGGTCGTCTCGCCGCTACTGGCGCAGTTTATCCGCGGTCTGGACGTAAATTCGCTAGTTCTAGATATTGGTTGCGGCCCTGGGCGGGTTCTGGGCTTTCTGACGCGAAGAGGAATACGGTGTATCGGACTCGATCGTAGCCGGGTGTCTCTGGGATTGGCGATACAACGGTACGGCCGGCCCGGCGTGGTGGGCGATAACTTGCACCTTCCGTTCCTAGAGGGAACCGCAGATGCGGTTATTTCTGATGGAGTAATTCACCATACCGAGGATCCCTTGGCCGCTTTTACCGAAAATTTCCGCCTGCTAAAGCCGGGCGGGCAGATGTACCTGGCGGTGTACAAACCCAGTGGCCGGTATCCGACGCTCTACCGGTTTCCTGGCGGACTTATTCGATGGGCACAGAATCGCGCATGGGCGAGTCCTGGCGTCACACTATTTTTTCAGGTGCCATACTATTTGGTACATTTTGTGAGATCCAAAGGGAAACGCACCTGGTCGGGCGCTCGGAATCTTTTCTACGACTATTTTGTTACTCCTCGGGTGGCGTTTTTGCCTCGCCAGTTAGTGGAAGAATGGTGTGTCAAACAGCAGGGCCGCATCGTCCGATATGACGAGAATCGCGGGCAGAACGTCCACTCATTTATTGTGGCGAAGGAACCGATCGAAAAGCAGGGGCGTCTGAACAAGATGGATGCGCAGAATTTGGCTCAAGAGACGCGAGCAGAGGTATGACTGACGATCGTTCGAGATCAACAAGTGCGGTCATGAGCGCCCAGCGAGAAAGTCATCCTGCCAGAGGCTCACAGCGCTGGTCGGCGCCTGCTAAAGACCCTAACGGTCGGCGCCACGGCTTCTTCCGCGCGATGTGGCTCACGCTGAATGCTTTGCTATTGGTTTCTCTTGTTTTCGCCGTGTATTCAGCGGCATGGGAGTTTTCAACGCGCCGATATTTGGAAGGGTTTTCTGACGCGATTGTGCCGGCCACTTCGCCGGGCGACGAAAAAATCGAAGCCATATTAAATTGGATGGCTCACGGCCCCGCTCGCCGAAGTTCTGGGGTCGAAGCATCTCAAACTGACCGTGACCCGACAGACACGTTAAATTACGACGCTCTGTTACGAGTGTGCGGGACGGCAACGAATGCGTTCATCAACCTAGTAGACACCGGGGGCATGCAAGCTCGCAGGCTGCTTTTGGTTGACGCTCGCCAAATGACCAAGCACGTGGTGGCGGAAGTCCTAGTAGATGGGCGTTGGATTATTGTGGATCCGAGCTTTCGCTTGGTCATGCGCGCAGCAGACGGAAAAACCCTAACTCGCGAGGAGCTAGCGGATCCCGCGACCTTGGCAGCTGCTACACGCAATATCCACGGATACGACCGAAGTTATACCTTTGATCATACCGTGCATATTCGACTCGCGCGCATTCACGTGTTTGGATCATTGCTCCGGCGGATACTCGATCGTGTGGTTCCCGGATGGGAGGACACGCCCACCATGACCCTACTTGTCGAGCGCGCATCCTTCGCCGCCCTGATGGCTTCCGTCCTGCTGGTAATTTTTCTAATTTTGTTGCGCGCATCCTTGCGTTGGTACGGCGAGAAGCGGCTGGGCATGCACTCGGTTCGCATCCGGCAGCAACTTCTTAGAGCTTGCCACGCATTTCTGGATGCGACGTAGCCTTCATGTGTGGAATCTGCGGCACCATCGGATTTAATTCCAAGGAAACGGGCGAGGCTCTCGTTCGTCGGATGCTTGCGGCTATTGTGCATAGAGGACCAGACGATGAGGGGATCGTTGTGGCGCCACCGGTAGCCGCCGGCGCACGCCGTCTGAGCATTATCGATCTTCCCGGGGGTGGACAACCGGTCTGGAATGAAACCGAAACGCTCGCGGCGGTCTTCAACGGGGAGATCTATAATTTTCGGGAACTTCGCGAAGAATTGAAATCGCGCAAGCATTTATTTCGTTCGCAATCCGACACAGAAGTTGTTGTTCACGCCTATGAAGAGTGGGGCCAGGATTGCGTGAAACGACTTCGCGGAATGTTTGCGTTCGCCGTGATTGATTTGCCAGAGGGACGGCATGGCCGCGGTACCCGCGTATTCCTGGCTCGCGATCGTGCCGGCATCAAACCATTGTATTACGCGCAGGTCGGCGGGATGCTTTTATTCGCTTCCGAGGTAAGCGCGCTTCTGGCCAGCGACTTGATTGCCCCGCACATTTCCGAGACAGCAGTTATCGCCTATCTTCTTTTTGGATCCGTAAGCGAGCCCACTACGCTGGTGCAAGGAATCTTTTCGCTGCCGCCGGGACACTGCATCACGATTGCTGCGAATGCTCCAGGTGCCGTCATGGAGACGAAAGCTTATTGGGGACTCTCGCAATTCTCTGGGGGGCCGACGGGCACTAAAGTTGAGCCGCAAAAATTAGAGGTCGGAACAAATTCTGCGGCTTTGCACGTTCGGTCATTGCTCGAAGATTCCGTGCGGAGTCATTTGCTCGCGGACGTTCCGATTGGCGTGTTTTTGAGCAGCGGAATCGATTCAACAGCGATCGCCACGCTGGCTGCCAAGGCTCAAAGAGGAATCCATACCTTCACCGTCTCATTTCCCGACACAGAGTTCAGCGAAGGTGCGATTGCGCGGCGCACGGCGGAGCGTATTGGAAGTCAGCACTGCGAGGCCATGATTTCTGGTGAAGAAATGGTCCGTAGGCTTCCGGAGGCGGTGGCTGCGCTGGATCAGCCGTCCATGGACGGGGTTAACACCTACTTTGTTTCGTGGGCGGCGCGGCAAGCGGCTCTGAAAGTGGCGCTTTCGGGCCTTGGGAGCGATGAACTTTTCGGCGGCTATACATCTTTTCGAGCGACCGCGAAAGTAGGACGGGTGGCCGAGGCGGCTCACTTCTTTCCGGAACCGTTTCGCAGGTTGGCGGCCTCTGGAATAAAGCGGACGAGATTTTTTAAATCTTCTCCGGATGCCTTCCGCAAAGTGCTGAGCGCTTGGCTACAGCCGGAGTTGTTTCCTCATCCTTATTTTTTCACGCGAGCACTTTTTGTGCCGCAGGCTTTTGCTGCGCGGCTCAAGGGCGGCACAGCCCAGTGGGAATCGACGCTCTGGTGTCAGTGGCTCAACGATGCCGTGAGACAGTCGCGGCCGAAGGATAAGTTCACACGGGTATCCTGGCTGGAGCTGCGGTCTTATATGGTGAACACGCTATTGCGGGATACCGACGCGATGAGCATGCGCAATTCGCTCGAAGTGCGCGTGCCATTCCTCGATACGCCGCTGGTAGAGTACGTTCTGAACCTGCCGGAATCGATCAAGAAACGCTACGGCCGTCCCAAGGCTTTGCTCATTGAAGCGCTTGAGGATTTGCTGCCCGAAGAGGTGATCGACCAGCCGAAACGCACGTTTACATTTCCGTGGGAATATTGGATGCGTGGAAAGTTGGGTGACCGCATCGCCGTAGGACTGGGTGATTGGGCGCCGGCACTGGGAGAGATTTTGGACATGAAGTTTGCGCAAACAGTTTGGAGGAATTTTTTGATGGGTAGGACAACCTGGTCGCGGCCGTGGAGTTTGTACGTTTTGAATGAGTGGGTCAAACACAACTTGCACGTTCCACCTTCCAGCAGCACGGAAAACCGCGCTTCGGCGGCGGTGCAGGTAAACTAAATTTCGGAGAGTACAGCTTTCCCCAGGCGGACGGCATAGTCAGCAGATGATCATTCTCGGCATCAACGCGTATCATGCGAATTCTTCGGCGGCTGTCGTCGTTGACGGACAATTACTGGCGGCCGTTGAAGAAGAGCGGCTCAATCGCGTGAAATACGCGGCTGGCTTGCCCACTCGTGCGATTCAGTACTGTTTGGATCAGGCCGGCGCAAAACTTTCTGAGGTGGATCACATCGCCGTGCCGCGGAATCCCTGGGCGCGGCTGGGAACGAAGCTGCGATTCGCTATGCGCATGCCACGCTTCGCTTTCGATAGGGCACGTGTAATGAGGCGCTTTGCGGGCGTTAAGGATGATCTTGCGACAGCTTTCGAGATGCCGGCAGAAAATATCCGGGCGCGGTTCCATCGGATTGAACATCACACCGCGCATTTAGCAAGCGCCTATTTTGTCTCTCCCTTCGAAAATTCCGCAGTTCTTTCCGCCGATGGATTGGGTGATTTCGCCAGTTGCATGTGGGCGATGGGGGAAGGGCCGAAGATGCGTGCGCTGGGCGAAATCAGGTTTCCTCATTCGCTGGGAATGTATTACACCGCGTTGACGCAATACATCGGCTTCTGGAAATTTGGCGACGAATACAAAGTGATGGGTCTGGCGGCCTACGGGGAGCCTGAATTTCTGGAGGAATTTCGGCGCATCGTCTATGCCGACGGGCCGCTTTCATTTCGGCTGGGCCTGGAGTATTTCACGCATCAGAGCCAGGGCGCAGACATGAGTTGGCGAGAGGCGAATCGCACGCCGGTGCTGGGTAGGCTGTTTTCGTCGACCTTGGAAAAGCGACTGGGCCCCGCGCGCAAAGACGGTGAACCGCTGGAACAGCGGCATCGCAATATCGCCGCAAGCATGCAAGCTGCGCTCGAAGAAGTTCTCGCTGCGCACTGGAACGCGCTGGCCAAGAAAACCAAACAGAAGTCGCTGTGCCTGGCGGGCGGCGTGGCGTTCAATTGCCTCGCCAATGGAAAGATATTCGACCGCTCACCGTTCGAACGCGTTTACGTTCAGCCTGCCGCGGGAGACGCCGGGCTTTCGGTGGGGGCGGCGTTCGCAGTGAACCATCAAGCTTTAGGACGTCCGCGTGAATTTGTAATGGATCATGCTGGCTGGGGTCCTGAATTTTCGCGCCCAGATATTGCGCATGCGATCGACTCTTTTCAAGCACCCGGAGATGAGGCATGCATCGCTGAGATGGATGAACAAAGTTTGCTTGAAACCACCGCAAAACACATCGCTAACGGAAAAATCGTAGGTTGGTTTCAGGGGCGTGTTGAATGGGGGCCGCGGGCGCTGGGACAGCGGAGCATTCTTGCCGATCCACGTCGCCCTGAAATGAAAGACATTCTAAATCGACGCATCAAGCACCGAGAAATATTTAGGCCGTTCGCGCCTTCTATTTTGGAAGAATCCACCGGCGAATTTTTCGAGAAAACACATCCGTCGCCATTTATGACCTTCGCTTATAACGTGCGTCCCGAAAAACGCAGTGTGATTCCTGCGCCAACCCACCTAGACGGTACGGCGCGGCTCCAGACCGTAAGCCGAAGTACGAATCCGCTGTATTGGAAACTTCTGCGAGCGTTCGGTGAGCAAACCGCTGTCCCGGTCTTGCTGAATACATCGTTTAACGATAACGAACCGATCGTTTGCCGGCCGCAAGAAGCGCTGGATTGTTTCCGTCGGACGCAAATGGACGTATTAGTGATGGGGAACTTTATTCTGGAGAAAAGACTCACGACCGGATCGCAGGAAGAGGCCGCGGATAATTTCGCTAAGCGCGGAAAATAGGGAGTTGCAAGCCGGAACACCGCTCGTCGCTGCAGTTCTCCGGCCCGGCGACGGGATCACAATACGGTTTATGCACATTCTTCTTCTCAATCAATATTATCCGCCGGATACTTCCGCTACGGCCAAGATGGCTGCGCAAATTGCAGAAAAGTTGGCGGAACGGCATCGCGTGACGGTGGTCGCGGGACGTCCTTCCTACGATCCGGACGAATATTACCCTTTCTCATTTCAGCGAAAGGACCTTCGAAATAATGTGACGGTCGAGCGTGTGGGTTCGACGGCTTATCCGCGGCATCAGATGCGGCGGCGGGTCTCAAATTATTTGTCCTATCTCGCGCTGGCCGTACCGCGAGCGCTGGCTATCCATCCAGACATTGTTCTAGCCATGACCGATCCTCCGGTGGCGGGTATCGCCGGAGCATTTGTCGCGCGGATGGCGGGGCGGCCTTTTGTGTATAACATCCGCGATTTGTACCCGGATATGGCGGTGGGCGGGGAGATCGTAAATTCGGGCTTCTGGGTTGACCGCTGGGAGAAAATGCATCGCCGCGCCCTGCGGCAAGCCGCGCGCGTGGTGGTGCTCGGCGACGACATGCGCGACCGGATCATTGCAAAGGGTGTTTCGCCAGAGCGCGTGGTTATCGTTCGAGACGGAACCTCCTTTCCGTCGTCCTCGCCAGAGCGTAGCGACCCAGTGGTACAGAAAATTCGCAGCGGCTTCCAGTTCTTGGCCATCCATGCGGGCAATCTGGGTTTTTACGGAGCCTGGAATACCTTGCTACAAGCTGCGGAAATCCTGCGCGACGAAAATGTAGGGCTTGTGTTTGTAGGCGACGGGGCCAACCGTGCAGCTCTTGAAACATCCGCGCAATCTTCGCCAAATGTACGCTTCTTGCCGTTCTTCCCGGTCGAGCAAGTGCCCCAGGTGATGATGGCTGGCGATGTACATATTGTGACCGTCCGGCGCGGACTGGAGGGAGTTGTAGTACCCAGCAAGCTTTATTCCATTCTAGCGGCAGGCCGCCCCGTGCTTGCGGTGGCTCCGGCCTCAACCGACGCTGCGCGCATCGTTACAGAAACCGGCTGTGGAATGTCGGCGGATCCTGACGACCCAGCCGGGGTAGCTGCCGCTTTAATCGAATTGCGAAATGATCCAGCTCAGCTGGCTCAAATGGGTTCTCGAGCCCGGGAAGTGGCCGCCAAATATGCTAGAGTCAATGAGCTCGAAAGGTTTGCGGATGTAATGGAAGAGGTAGGAAATCACTCTAAGGTATAGCGACTTTATGGCACATGGAGGCAGCCATCTGGACTCATAAGAAGGTACTGGTAACAGGCGGGGCATCGTTTATTGGATCGCACTTGGTCGACGCTTTGGTAGAACGGGGCGCGCAGGTGCGCGTGGTAGATGATTTGACCAGCGGCAGACTCTCGAACATTGAGCATTATTTAAGCGATGGTCGGGTGACCTTCCTAGAAGCTGACTTGCGCGAGCCGGGCGTGACGCGCGCGGCCATGAATGGCATACAGTTTGTTTTTCATCTGGCTGCCGACCATGGTGGGCGCGGCTACGTGGACTTACACCAGGCGGGACCGGCATCGAATCTCTTTCTGGACGGACTTGTTTTCTGGGAAGCGGTGAAGGCGGGCGTGGAAAAAGTTGTTTATGCGTCGTCGGGCTGTGTTTATCCGAACAGCATGCAGACGAACACGAAGCAGGAACTTTATCTGCGGGAAGAAGATGTAAAGCCTCCGCACGACGCCGACAACATGTACGGCTGGGCCAAGCTGATGGCGGAGCTGACGTTGCAGGCCTATCACCGCGAGCTTGGACTGAAAGCGGCATCGTGCCGGTATTTCACGGTGTACGGTCCACGCGGAGTGGAGAATCACGCCGTAATCGCCATGATCGCCCGCGCTTTTGTCGGGCAGAATCCGTTTGATGTTTGGGGGGACGGAACGCAGATTCGGAACTGGACCTATGTGGATGACATCGTGAGCGGAACAATCCGTGCTGCTGAAAAAATCGATGACGGCACGGCAGTGAACCTTGGAACCATGGAACGCATTCGCGTGATCGACGCCGCAAAGATGGTGCTCGATTTTTCGGGACAGCAGGCTGAAATCCGCTTGCGGCCAGACATGCCCACGGGGCCCGCGAACCGTGTGGCAGATAATTCCCTGGCAAAAAAATTGATGGGCTGGGAACCGAAAACGCCGTTTCGAGAAGGCTTGCGCAAAACAATGGACTGGTATTTCGCTAGCAAGCAAAAAGAACAAGTCCGCGACGTCCTGGAAAAGATGCTTACGGCGCGCTGAACGGAGCAATTGCGATGATGTTCATCCATGCCGATCTAATCGCTTTTACGGTGGCGCTGCTCGCTTCCTTGGGTCTGACCATCCCGGTGCGTTACCTAGCGCTGCGCTATGGGATGGTGGACCGCCCCGGCCCACGTAAGGTTCACCTGAAACCAATCCCGCTTCTCGGCGGTATCGCTATTTACCTGGCATTCGCCCTGGCCATTTTAGTTGCGGTTCAAGGCGTTCCGCAGCAGCAAATTGCTGGAATTCTTTCCGGAGCTACTTTACTTGCGGTGGTCGGTTTCCTGGATGATGGAAAGCTTCTGCACCATCAAGTAAAGCTTTTCGTGGGGATGCCGGTGGCCGCGTTGATGCTGATCGCCACTGGAATTCACGCGCAGCTTTTTGCCAATTTTGTACCGGGGATAACCGGCAAGGTTCTCGATGGATGCTTCACTGTGTTGTGGGTTGTGGGAATCACCGCGTCGTTCAGCATTCTCGACCACATGGATGGTCTCTGCGCCGGCATCGCCGCTGTAGCTGCCGCATTTTTCACCATTTCCGCCAGCATGAATGGACAGACGCTCGTGCGCAGCCTGGGTGCTGCGGCTTTGGGCGCGGCGTTGGGATTTTTACGCTGGAATTTTAATCCGGCGAAAATATTTATGGGCGACGGCGGTGCGATGTTCCTGGGATTTCTGATGGCGACGCTAGGGCTGAAGGTTCGCCCCGACGGAGTTCCCTTCCCGATCACTTGGCTGATTCCCGTTCTGATTCTGGGAGTGCCCATATTCGATACGACGCTGGTATCCATTTCAAGGGCGCGCCGCGGTCTTTTACCTTTCACCTCTCCAGGAAAGGACCATACCGCGCATCGGCTGTCGAACTTAGGGCTCGGCCATCGTGGCGCGGTTCTGGTGCTGTATTTATTTGCCGTACTTTCCGGCGTGGCCGCGCTTATTATCCCCTACTACTCGGCTGCTACCGCCTATGGGCTGGCGGGGCTCATTATTCTGGGAAGTCTGGTGGCAATATTTCTGCTGGAAGCTGCTCCTTATGAACGCCAGGCCAAGGTGCCGAAAACATTCCTGCCCAGCGATAGCTGAAAGAGCCTGTCTTTCTTGATTGCACGCCGGTAAGATATATACTTCTTCCTCGGTTGATGGGGACATCCATCAATCCGGGACAGGCGAAGAGAGACTCCCGGCGGGTAGCTTCCCAGGATACGCTCCGGTAATTTAAGCAAAGGCAAATTGTACGTGACGATTATGGCGCCCGAACGACGCGACGCGACAAACATTCCCCGTACCAAATCCGACGCCGATTCTCCAAGCGTGTCAGTAGTGGGCGGATCGGCCGCAGGTTTATTTACCGCTTCCATCTTGGCTCGGCAAGGCCTCTGTGTCCGCGTGTTTGAGCGCATTGAAACGCTGGAACCCGAGGAGCGAACGTTAATTGTCACAAATCGCATGCGCGCCTTGCTTGGACGTGCTGCCGAGAAAAGCGTGGTGAATGAAATCCGGCGTTTTGAGCTTTTCACCGACGGCCGATCTGCAATGATATCTCTGAAGCATCCCGACCTGATTATCGAGCGCCGAACTTTGATTCAAGGCTTGGCCGAAGAAGCGCAACAGGCTGGAGCTACCGTCGAATTAGGCCGCCGCTTTCATGCGCTGCATTCCAATGGCCGCGGGATGGTGCTGGAAATTGATCGATGTAATGACGGAAGCCGGGAGGAAGTTCACGCTCATACGATTGTCGGCGGCGACGGTGCTTCGAGCCGTGTGGCCCAAGCGGCGGGATGGGCCGCGCTTGAGACGGTTCCGTTAGTGCAGGCGATCGTGTCACTGCCCAAAGATATGTCTCCCGATACAGCACGCGTATGGTTCGTACCGCAAGATACTCCTTATTTTTATTGGCTGATCCCGGAATCGGCGACGCGCGGCGCTTTGGGAATTATCGGTGAGACGGGCGCGGAAACGCGGATCTATTTGGAGAAATTTCTGGAGAAACGGAAACTCGACCCCATCGGGTTTCAAGCAGCGCGCATACCGGTTTATAAACGCTGGGTACCGGTGCATCGCCGGGTGGGCCAAGGATCGGTCTACTTGGTGGGAGACGCAGCGGGTCAAGTAAAAGTGACAACGGTGGGCGGCATCGTCACTGGGTTTCGCGGCGCGCTTGGCGTGGCGCAACAGATTTTGCACGGAGTATCCAGCGAGCTGCGCACATTGCGCCGGGAGCTTGATCTTCATCTTCTGTTGCGCCGTTCATTACATGACTTTCAACAAGCCGACTACAGCCAGCTGGTGGACTTGTTAAACGATCCTGCGAAACAATCGCTTGCCGAATATTCCCGCGATGAAGCGTGGAAAATTCTCTGGCGAGTGTGTCTGAGCCAGCCGCGATTGGTGCTGCTGGGGCTACGCGGGTTGTTGTCGCGCCGAGGCTCGGCGAACGGGACAGGCTTCTAAGTTAGCGCGTCCCAGCCCACTTCGCGGGCTTATTCGGTCCGCGCCAAGAATAAAAACCGACATGTACATTCTCGGGCTTTCGGCCATGACGCATGATCCTGCCGCGGCCCTCATCGGCGAGCAAGGCGTGATTGCGGCGATGGAGGAAGGCAAGCTCACGCGCACGCGCACAGCCGAAGGAATTCCTCGCGCTGCAATCCAATTCTGCTTAGAACGCGCGGGAATAGACCTAGCGGCGGTCGGACAGATCGCCATCGGCAGCCGCCCTATTCGTTCCTGGAAGCGCCAAACACTGTTTCGCGCCGGCCTGGCAACGCTTGCGCCTGTATCTAGCGGCTACTTCGTAGGCAAAGCGTTCGGCGAGCTGAGCCGCGAACTGAATAATTTCCGTTTGATTAAGAGAATGGCCGCAGATCCGCCGCGCAGGGTCCGGACGTTCGATCATCATCAATGCCACGCTGCCAGCGCGTTCGTTGGTTCCTCCTTCGATCGCGCTCTGATCGTTACGCTCGATGAACAAGGGGATGGGCGCTCGGGATCGGTGAGTATTGGCGAAGGCACGCGCATTCGCGAACTGGAGTCTATTGCTTTTCCTAATTCACTCGCATGGGTCTATTCGCAGGCTACCAGGCTGCTTGGTTTTCAGCCGCATAGCGAGGAACACAAGACTCAATGGCTCGGTTTAGCGGGCGAGCCCGCGTTTCTGAATTTATTTCTTGATGCTTTGCGCAGCGAAGTGAACGGGCCGCCGCACCTGAACAGAAAATACTTTAGCCGCAGTTATGCTAGCGAGCTTTCATTCAGTGAAGCGTTCTACCGGCGCATGGGGATACCGGGTGGCGCTCAGCCGATTGCGGACGATGCGCTTCGAGCGAATATTGCGGCGAGCCTTCAACAAGCGTGTGCGGGAATTGTGTGCGAGTGGTTGGAAGCGATGCGGAAAAAGAACGAAGCGCGCTCGCTTTGCCTCGCCGGAGGGTTGTTTTCAAATCCGCTGCTCGTTGCTGCGGTGGAATTGAAGACGGAGTTCGAAAATGTATTTGTGCAGCCAGCTGCGGGAAATGAAGGTACCGCGCTGGGGGCCGCTTGGCTTGCGTGGCAGCGGGAAGCCGGACGCCCGCGCCATGGCTTCATGGGAGTTCCCTATTGGGGACCCGCATTCTCGAACGAATCGATCAAGGGGGTACTGGACAATTGCAAAGCGTCTTACAAATGGTGCGATTCAGACGAGGAGACAATTGCCGCGACCGTTCGACTGTTGCAGGCGGGAAAAATTGTAGCCTGGTATCAGGGCGCAGCCGAATTCGGCCCGCGGGCGCTGGGCAATCGGAGCCTGTTGGCGTCACCGTGGTCGCCGTATGTGAAAGAGAATTTAAACGACTATGTAAAGCACCGCGAGTCTTTTAGACCTTTCGCTTTGGCTATGCCAGAAGAAGATTGCGCTGAGTATTTTGATTACACTTCGAACGCGCGCTTTCTAACGACCATGGCTCGGGCAAAAGAAAGGGGACGAAAGTTGCTGGCCGAACTTCCGCCTGGATTTCTCTTAAGGGACCATCTCGTGCGCTTACATGCCGTCAGTTCTAAGGATAATCCTTTGTTTTGGAAACTACTGAAAAGATCCGGAGAGAACGCTCCCGCGCCCATCCTGGTGAATACATCCTTCAATTTGTTCGGTGAACCTTTGGTCGTGACGCCGCGGGACGCTGTTCGAAGCTACTTCTGTTCAGGCGCAGATGCTCTCGCGGCCGGCAATTTTCTTTTGAAGAAAAGCTAAGGTCAATGGAAAGCATCGAACATCCGCGGCACAAGCAAAAGTGGAATCGGCGTTTCTTCTCAGCCTTCCTTTTACTGGCGTTGATGGTCCTGGGGATGATCGCGTTGCGGGGAGTGGGAGGCTGGCTCGTGCGCGAAGATCCGCTGGATCATGCGGACGCCATCGCGGTCTTAAGCGGAGGCTTGCCCTACCGCGCGGAGGGCGCGGCAAAATACTTCGAAGCCGGATACGGGAACGAAGTGTGGATCACGCGGCCTGAAGGACCTTCTGAACAGCTTAAGGAACTGGGCGTTTCATTTACCGGCGAGGAAGAATATAGCCGGCAGGTCTTAATTCATCTGCACGTGCCGGAGACTGACGTTCGCATTCTTCCCGGTACCGTCATCAATACGCAGCAGGAAGTAGAAGAAATAGTTCGCGAGCTGCGCAAGGGGAGCAAGGCGAGCGTGATCATTGTGACTTCGCCGCAGCATACACGCCGGGTGAAGGCGTTATGGAAAAGGCTTGCTGACAAGAATCTTACTGCGATTGTGAGAGCAGCGCCGAATGACCCTTATGATGCAGATCACTGGTGGCGCAACACACGGGATGCGCTTTCCGTCGTGCGCGAGATTTTAGGTTTGATGAATGCTTGGGCGGGTTTACCGGTACGGCCTCACAGGAACTGAACGCGCGGGTCGTTCAGTTGTGCTCCTGCGCGTGTTGCTGCAATGGATTCGTAGGGGATTCCAGAATTTTCCAGCGCTCCCATTCCGCTTTCTTGGTTAGATCGCGGACCCCCAGCTGCCATTCAAACCCGGCGGCTTCGTCACTGTGGGAATAAAACGCACGCCAGAAATTGCAATCGAGATTAGCATCGGCACGCTCGCCATGGTCAGAACTTTGGAGCGGATCGTGGCTGCGAAATTCCACAAGCTCTGCGGAATCGAGGGGAACTCGAAAGAAGACGATTTCGTCCAGACCTGAACTTTTTGCAGTATCGCCAATGTTGGACGGTGGGAAAAGATGAGCGCACAACTCCACAGATTTTTCCTTAAGCGCCAGTTCCAGCGAAGGCGGACGTTCCGTGGAACCTCGCACTCGGGCGAGCGGAACTTCCCAGAGAATCAGCTTTTCGTAGCCTGAGGATTTGTCGAAATAACAGTCCAGCGAACGACTCTGCCATGCTGCGGACTGGCGTGCGGGTAAGACCTCGGTGATGGTGGCCACGGTATGGCCGCGCCAGCGTTCGATCTTTACGGAACCCAGAAAACTTCCGAACGCGCGAATGAAGGATAAATTTTCTGGGGTTGTTTTCAGGGTCTCGCGCCAAAAGCGCTCGCTCAGGCGCAAGGAAAAAGTGAATACTTGCTCGAGCGGAGAAGGAATAGCTTGGCCGAGACGGCGGCGAAATTCTGGATCATCAATCTCTTCAAGGGTCCGTACGCGCTCGGTTAAGCGCCGGATAGTCCAGTTTTGGTGCCGCAGGAGACGCTGCCAATGCTGGGCCAACACAAAAAACACGAACCCTACCAGAACGCAAATGCCTATGCTCGGCCAGAGGATTTCCATGCCTATGCTTCCGCGATGCCGAATCGAACTGCGTGCGAAGTGGCGCTGATGTGGCGGGATTCTACTATGGATGCTGGCAGCTTGCCACGAAGTTTCCGGCCATGCGCTACTTCGCGCTTAGTTGGCGGGTGGGCTTACCTGCGCGAACCGCTGCCGGAAATATTCATAAGTGAGCCGCAATCCCTCTTCCAGTTTCACCTTGGGCTCCCAGCCCAGAACGCGACGCGCCTTGCTGATATCGGGGCAACGCTGTTGGGGATCGTCCTGCGGCAATGGATGGAAAATGATGGGGACATCAGCGCCGACTAACGCGCGAACGCGTTCTGCAAATTCCAGAATCGTGATTTCCTCAGGATTACCGATGTTAGTAGGCTCGTGCTCGTTCGATTCGAGAAGCTTGTAGATTCCATCCAGCAGGTCAGTGACGTAACAAAAACTGCGCGTCTGCTTGCCCTCACCATACACGGTGATAGGTTCTCCGCTGAGTGCCTGATACAGGAAATTGGGAAGGGCGCGGCCATCATTCAGCCTCATTCGTGGGCCATACGTATTGAAAATCCGCACGATGCGCGTATCCAAGGCGTGATAGCGATGGTAGGCCATGGTCATGGCTTCGGCATAGCGCTTGGCTTCGTCATAGACCCCGCGCGGGCCCACTGGATTTACGTGTCCCCAATAGGTTTCCGGCTGGGGGCTGACTTGGGGATCTCCATAGCATTCCGACGTGGACGCTAGAAAAAATCTTGCCTGCTTGGCCATCGCCAAGCCGAGAGTATTGTGCGTCCCCAGAGCGCCGACCTTGAGCGTCTGTATCGGAAATTTCAAGTAATCAGGAGGGCTTGCGGGGGACGCGAAATGAAGCACGGCTTCCACCGGTCCTTGCACCTCTATGTAGCGAGTTACGTCCTGATGGGCGAATCGGAAGTGAGGGTGCGGAATCAGGTGCGCGACATTTGATTGGTTTCCCGTCACCAGATTGTCGAGGCACAAAACATCCCAACCTTTTTCGAGCATCAATTCGCAGAGATGAGAACCCAGAAATCCTGCTCCGCCTGTAATGACTGCGCGCAAACTCGATTGCTCCTGTTCGCAAGGATTTAAATAAGTTGCCATTATCTCTGAAAAAACGTTCAGGCCGGAACTATTCCCATGCCTGCTGATGCTTTCTTCGCACTGTCGTGCGTGAAGATGAGGAAGGTGCCGAGGAGTGCTGCACCTGACCAGATTTCGACAGCTAGCGAGCGGCCGCGGCCGTAGGCGACATAAAACCTGTCGTATGGTCCGCAACGATTCGCCAACCTTCTTTAAACCTTCGAAAAATGAGCGTAAAGACACCCCTGGGCCGGTCCTTTTCGCGCTCGAGTTGGAAATTTCCGATGGCAAACGCCGCCTCAGGACAAACGATGTGGACCTCAAGACTTGAGAATGTCAGCTTGCCCATGGCTTTCCCATCCGGGTAATTCCGGCGATAGCGATCGAGCAGCGCTTGCCAGCCTTTAGTGATCCCACTTGTTCCCACAAATTCAGTCTCCGGTGATTTCCAATATCCCTCCATGAATGCGTCTAGATCGCCGCGATTCCAGGCCGCGGATTGCATGTCGAGGACTGAGCGAATCTGCGCTTCAGCAGGCTCATCCGCTCCGTGCACCTGCGCATTCATCGGGAACAAGATCGCGAAAACAAAACCGACGCACAGAATCCAGGCCAATTGCAGTTTAGGTGGCATGCCATCCCTCCAAGAGATTTGCGCCCTGGCAGCTTCAAGCTCTCGTTCTAAGCTCTTCCCCCGCGTCGCCACGGTGATCCCTCCGGTCTCACGTCGCGCAGGCAGGCTCCTAAAACGGTACTTACGTTCTATTGTGGCCGGCGGCGTAAAACGAGAAACTGTTCTTGGTCGAAAATGCTAATTGCAGCCTTCATTCTCGTGATCTCCACCGCGGCGCTGATGCAGTTCGCCATGTTCGCATGGCGGGCGTCCCTGCTTCGCACGGTTTCTGCGCAGTACGTGAACGAAGCAGACACTTCGCTCCAGCCCGATCCTAACCTGTTAAGTTTCAATAGCTTCCAGGAAGTGATGGCCGTTTACCGCGATCTATGCCCTGAACTCCAGAGCGGATCTGCTTCCAACCTACGTCCCGTAAGCATCTATTATGCGGCCATGGGCTTTCTGAGCCGCTTGGCCGGTTCGCTTCTGCCAGCGGATGGCTTCGGCTGGGCAAACCGCGAAATGGCCCTCTGCACTCAATATGCAACAGTACGGTTGTCGCAGCGCCTGGAACGCAACAGCAGCGTTGTGAATCAGGCCCGCTCTTACTAAGAGATTCCAATTCCTGCCATCTGGTGCTGCCCTAACCTGGCGGTTCGATTTACTGGTACCGTCGTTCTATTGTCGCCGTCGGCGTAAAACGAGAGACTGTGGTTGGTCGAAAATGTTAATCGCAGCCTTCATTCTCGTGATCTCCAGCGCAGCGCTGATGCAGTTTGCCATGTTCGCATGGCGCGCGTCCCTGCTTCGCACGGTTTCTGCGCAGTACGTGAACGAAGCAGATGCTTCGCTCCAGCCTTATCCTAAGCTATTAAGTTCTAGCTTAGGTTCTAGCGGCTTCCAAGAAGTCAAAGCGGTTTACCGCGATCTATGCCCAGAGCTTAAAACGGGCTCAACTTCTAACCTGCGCGCAGTAAGCGTCTATTACACGCTGATGAGCTTCCTGAGCCGCGTAGGTGGTTCTATGCTGCCCCCGGAAAGCTTCCGCTGGACGCAGCGCGAAATGGCCCTCTGCACTCAGTACGCGACCGTGCGGCTATCGCAACGGTTAGAACGCAACATCAGCGTTGTGAACCAAGCCCGCTCTTACTAATTTCATCGCCACCTTTACCTTCTCCAGAATCAGTGTATCGCCTAGGCCGTTTTCTAGGGGTGATTGCGCATCGACTTGCGACGCTAAATATTTGCCTGTTCATCAGTCCGGTTGCCTTATACGCCATTCTGACAAGTCATTTCTTAATACGTAACCTGTTTTTGTGGCCCAATTAAATCTCATCAACCCAGGGGCATGTGTCCCAATTGAAGGAGGCGCCACGATGAAGCGCGCCGAAATTTGTTTTTTGCTGGCGGGTGTCTTACTTGCGCTGATCCAGTTCGCCGGCTGCGCTCAGAAGCCACCCACCTTCAATGAAGTGGAGATATTGACCCCCCAGGGTCCGCAAACCATCGGACAGAATCAATCCGTCTTAATGCAGGCAAACGTGCTGAATGACCCCAACGCCGGCGGCGTGACGTATACGTTCAGTAGCGTTCCTGGTTTCGGGAGCCTGACCCAAACGAGTTCCACAAGCGCCACTTATACCGCGCCAAACGCTGTCACCACTCAGACGGTGGTAAAAATCATAGTCACTTCAGTGGATTTCCCGAAGCAGTTCGCTTCGGTCGCGATTACAGTGGTGCCACCGCCTACGATCACAACTACAACGCTGTCGGCAGCAACACTAAACGCGGCGTATAGCGCCACGGTGACCGCAACCGGCGGATTGTTACCTCTCTCCTGGTCGATATCCGCCGGCGCGTTGCCCGCCGGACTTTTGTTGGCTCCGAGCACGACAGGTACGGTGCAAATCAGCGGCAAGCCGACGCTAGCGGGAAGCTACACATTCACCATCACGGTAACGGATGCCGCCGGCTTCAGCAGCTCACAGCAATTCACAATCGTAGTCACCTCGCTCGCCATCACCACCACAACTCCTCTACCGCCTGCAAGCACCACGATGGCGTACTCGCAAACTTTCGCTGCCACGGGCGGAGTCACACCCTACACCTGGTCGGTCGCAAGCGGATCGTCACTTCCGCCCGGCCTCATGCTCGATAGCAGCACAGGCGCTCTCACGGGGACACCAACAACGGGAGGAACTTACAATTTTGGTATTACGGTTACGGACAGTTCGACCCCTCCAGCTTCCGTCACTGCCACTTTCACTCTGGTCGTTAGCGGCGCCCAAAACCTCGCGGGATTGAACGGGTCCTACGCATTCGAATTCAGCGGATATAACAGCACGGGATTTGTGTCTTTCGCTGGAACGTTTACGGCCAATGGTGCCGGAGGAATTACCGCGGGCGAGGAAGATTACAACTCCATCGGCGCAACGCCGGTGACCTTCACGAATCTCGTGGGCTCTTACACTTTGGGAACTGATGGTCGAGGAACTTTCACATTTACCGGGAGCACACCGGCCCAACCTACGCCACCGTTTACCTTTGCATTCTCGATTGACGCAACGGGGAACGGCAGATTTATCGAATTTGACAGCAGCGGCACGCGCGGTTCCGGCCGAATTGCATTACAAACCGCCAGCACTTGTGTGGTGGGCGCAATAACCACCTACTCCGGATCTTTCGCTTGGGGAGGTTCAGGATTCGCTGGGCCCGCAGCCGGTGGTTCGGGTCCCATCGCATTTGCCGGAGCATTTACTGCCGTTCCGCCCGTTTCGCCTTCAACGCAAGGGAGTATAGCGCAAGCGGAAATGGACACGAATGTGCCAAATCAAACGCAGCCATTCAATCCAGGAGTATCCGGCATATATCAGTCAGCGCTGGACGGAACTCATTGCACCATGTCGTTAACCTCCGGAAATCTTGGAACTCAGACCTTCAGCGTGTATCCAATCTCGGCGATCGACGCTTTCCTAGTGGAAACAGACACGGTGAGCCCTAGCACTCCCTATTTAGCTGCAGGTGAAATGGTGCAGCAAGCGAATGCAGGAGGAACATTCCCGACCCAAAATGTGTTCTCGCAGCCGATTGCCGGCGGCCTTAGCGGCCAACTCTTGAGCGGCGGTATTTACTTGCCAGACGTTGCCGTACTGCAGATCTCTCCTCAAGGCAGCGGCAGCGCTCAGTTCCTGATAGAGGACAACCAAGCCGGAAATCTGTTGAACTGGGCCAGTCCATTCACGGTTTCCTACACGGCTGACAACTTAGGCCGCGTGCAGCCGGCTCTCATTAATCCGTTTGAACCGATTCTCTACCTGGTCAGTTCGAGCGAAGCATTTTGTGTGGGCACCTTGAACGGCGGCCCGATCTTCGGACATTTCGAAGCTCAATCCGGATCACCCTTCACAGCGCAAGTGATGGCGAATACTTTTGTAGAAGGTACTTCGGCGCCGGCCGTCAGCAGCGATAACGATATCTCCGGATTCCTGACACTCAGCACCACCTCCGGAGTGACCGGAACGCAGGATGCGAGCACCACAGCGGCAAACCTACCCGCTCAGAATGTGGTGGGAACCTACGCGCTCACTAGCACCGGGTTGACGGACGGCAGCGGCACCATGACTTTAACCTCGCCCGTCTTCACCGGTGATTTCTTCATTGTTCGTCCTGGCAAAATTGTGATGATTTCAACCACGACGGGAGACGTGAATCCTGTCTTGATTATTATCGGCCACTAACGCAACGCATTCTCCATAGCGATCAATGGCAGCGCAAGAGGCTGATTTTTTGGTCTGTTGCGCGCGATTACGCGGTTGTGGATTTTTTTCTTCCGTTAGTAAGCCCAGCGCATTAAAACGGCGCCTGTGGTGTAACCCGCGCCGACGGTAATCACCAGCACCAGATCGCCCTTGTGCAATCGTCCCTGCTCCAGCGCGTCCATCAGAGCAAGCGGGATGGTGGCAGCGGTCGTATTTCCGAAGCGGTCTATATCGATAATGATCTTCGAATCATCCACGCCTAGGCGTTCCTGCATTGCATGGATTATGCGCAGATTGGCTTGATGCGGCACCACCAGGGCAAGGTCGCGGCTGGTGAATCCATTGCGCTCGAGAATCTGGACTGCCAGTTCGCTCATGCGTCGCACCGCATATTTGAAAACTTGCGCGCCTTCTTGATGAACGTAATGCATCCGCTTTTCGACAGTTTCCTTGGACGCGGGCTTCAGCGATCCACCGGCCGGCATGTAGAGGTTGCATCCTCCGGAGCCATCCACATCATGAGCAAAATCCAGAATGCCTTCGCTATCGGAAGTGGCGGGTTCTACCAACACCGCACCGGCGCCATCGCCGAAAAGAACGCAGGTGGCGCGGTCTTGGTAATCCAGTATGGAGGTCATCACGTCACTGCCGATGACCAGGGCTTTTTTGTGCGTTCCAGCCCCGACAAACTGTGCCCCCACAGTGAGCGCGTAAGCGAATCCCGAGCAAGCGGCGGAAAGGTCAAAGCCCCAGGCATTTTTTGCGCCGATTTGATCTTGCACCAGACAAGCGGTGGCGGGAAACAACATGTCCGGGGTAACCGTCGCCACCACAATTAGATCAATTTGTTCGGGCCCGACTCCCTTTTCCGCCAGCAATTTCCTGGCTGCTTCGGCGCCAAGATGCGAAGCTCCCACGCCCGGGTCCGCATAGTGCCGTTCACGGATTCCCGTGCGCGTGCGAATCCACTCGTCATTGGTGTCCACCATTTTTTCAAGATCGAAATTCGTGACTACGCGCGGCGGGAGGTACCCTGCAACTCCGGTAATCTTTGCGGCAATGCGCCTGCCCATTCATCTCTCCAGGATGCCAGGAATAGCTCGGGATTGTATGCAATCGGTTGCATGGGTGACAAGCAAAACACGCTTCGTTCTGTAGCATCTGTCAATCAACGAAAAATCTCGAAACGGTAGGTGATCACAGCAGTCTTTCGCAGCATGGCCGCGACGGAACAATATTTCGTCTGGCTCAGTTCGATGGCATCGTGCGCCGCTTTCTCTTCCACTGCGCCCGAGAGCCGATAAATCATGTCAATTTTCGTCCATACCGAGGGCGGCAAAGGGGCGCGCTCCCCGGAAATAGCCACCTCCAGCGACGCCAGTTTCTGGCGTTTTTTGGTGAGAATCATTACAACATCGACTGATGTGCAAGCTCCCAGCGCGCCCAGCAGCATGTCCATGGGGCCGGGGGCGGCGTTGTGTTTTCTGTCCGCGTCAAACGGTACTGCCTGGCCCGAAGGCATTTGAGCGATGAATTCTTCACCCGCAATCCACTTGACCGTTGCTGTTTGCACCATGCCTCCCTTTCCACTCGTGGTGAATAACGCAAAAAACAATATATGAGGTGGGAGCCAGACGTCCAGCAAATCAAAAACTTGCGGCAGTTTTGGTGTTTCAAATTAATACGGAGAGGGAACCTGCGGGAGAGCAGGTTCGCTACAGAGAAGAACTATCCGACACATCCGGGACGCTTACACTTGCATCGAAGCGAACGCGCGGTGACCGCCGCATTGTTTCGACGAAGAGCTGAACGAGTTCCGGGTCGAACTGATTCGCAGCGCAGCGTTCCAGCTCACGAAAAGCGTCTTCGGAAGTACGCGCCTTCTTGTATGTTCGCTCCGAGGTGATCGTGTCGTAGGCGTCGGCGATAGCGATCAGGCGCGCGCCGTAGGGGATGTTTTCACCTTCCAGCCGGTCCGGGTAACCTGTTCCATCGTAGAATTCATGATGATGGCGAACCATTAGGCGGATTCGATCCATGGTTTGCAGCGGCTCCAGTATCTTCGCGCCCAACTCGGTGTGAGTCTTCATGGTTTCCCACTCGGATGCATCCAGCGGGCCGGACTTGTTAAGAATCGTCTCCGGAATGCCCACTTTGCCGATATCGTGCAGAAGCGCGGCCAACCGAATTTCTTCCACCTCGGGCTCGCTCATTTCCAGCGCTTTGGCAATTACGACAGCATAGGCGGAGACTTTCTGGGAATGCCCTTGCGTGTAGTGGTCTTTGGCATCAATGGCCAGCGCGAGTGAGGTCACCGTTTCGACTACAGCCGCCGGCAACGTTTCTGGACTAACGCCTCCGCTCTGCTCAGCTAATGAGCGCGTAAATTGTTCGAGACGCCGATACACTTCTTCGAAGGCTTCAGGACCGGTGGAAAAGAGACGTTTCAGCGTTACCCCTAGATAGGCTTCGAGTACGTCCTTCTTCCAGCGCTTGGTGTCGTTCGGACCGCCTTCCTCCGCGCTCGATACCGAGTTTCCTCCTTGATGTTTGGACAAGTACATCGAAGAGTCCGCTACTTGGATAAGCTCCTGCGGCGTGGACCCATGAACGGGGAAACCCGCAATGCCGAAGCTGGCCGTAATATTCTTGTCACGAAGAAGCGGATCGGAGGCCACCCAGCCGCGTAGTTTGCTGGCGAGTTGGCGGGCCTGATCCACGGTCGTTTCCGGCATCAGTATGACGAATTCGTCTCCCCCATAGCGCGCCACCACGTCGGACCGGCGGCAATTCTGCTCCAGTATGTGGCCTACGCGCTGCAATACGACGTCGCCTTCCAGATGTCCGTAAAAATCGTTTACGAACTTGAAGCGGTCGAGATCCATCAAGACCAAGGCGAACGCGCGATTTGCGCGTGTGGAGCGCTTCCACTCTGACGATAATGCCTCCATCAAATAGCGGTGGGTCTTGACGCCGGTTAGGCCGTCGGTGATGGCCTGCTCTTGTGCTTTTTGGTACGTCAGCGCATTGTTCAAGCCACCCGCAAAAAGATCCGCAAGAGTGCGGAGCAGCAAGACTTCCTCTTCTTCAAATTCACAGGGTTCCGAGGATTCCACGTACAACACACCGAGCAAATGTTCAGCGTAGGTTACCGGTAGCGCGATGACGGAGACTGACGTTGGTAGCACAGGACAAGGCGTTGAACCGTTCACTTCTCGCACAATCGTCATCTGGCCCGTGCGAGCGACTTGGCCGACGATACCCTCGCCGAGCGGAATTCTACGTCCCACCGCGTCGCGTCTGGCTCCAGCCTCGGCCTGAATTACCAGCTCTTTAGCCGGATAATCGACGATGGCAATGCCGATGTGATCGTATTTCAGGACATTTTCGATCTCCGCAGCGATCTTCGCGAGCATTTCTTCCGGATCCAGGGTAGTAATCGCACGGCTGGATACGTTGTTAATGAGCATCAGGTGACGCGACTTCTTCTGTTCTTCGGTGAAGAGTCGCGCGTTTTCCAAGGCTACGGCTGCTTCGCTGGCAAGCACTCGCATCAGCTCCACGTGCCCTTCGTCAAATACCCGTTCTTGCTTGCTGTGCACCGCCATCACGCCGATTGCGCGATCATAGAGAATCAATGGTACGGCGCAAATAGAGCCGGCCACTCGTGTTGGTTTGAATCCGAGACGTTCGGTCTCTTCAGCGAAGTGATCTCGAATTAGCAGCGGCTGGCATGTTTTGACCACGTATTCGGTCAAGTGATTCCCGGCCGCGCGACGTCGTTTGGGCAAACGGTCGCCTTCTACTACATCAATTTCAAATCGAACCTGCTGAGTCTTGTGATCGTAGAACGCGATAAAAAGACTACTTACATCGAGCAGACGCTTCATCTCGGAATAAATGCGTTCGAAAAGAGCGTCCGGCTCGAGCGTGGAGCTGAGTGCGCGTCCGATTTCATTCAGGATATGCAGTTCTTCGCTGCGCCTCGATGTTTGCTGAACCAGGTAGCTGTTCTCCACCGCCATTCCAATTTGGTGGCCCAAGGCGAGAAGCAGCCGCAATTCCGCAGGCGTGAAATTACGATTGTCAGGAGTACCAAGCAGTAAAACTCCAAACACGCGCTCTTTTGCTTGCAGGCTAATTGCCACCACTGTACGCAATTTTTGGCCGAGGAGAAGTTTTCGTATGTGCCGGAAGGATTCTTCTTTCTCCAGCGCTTCCCATTTTGAATCCGTCTCCAAATCGCGCAACACGACAAGTCCACCAAGGCGCGCGACCAGGCTGACTACGTAATCATCCAGATTGTTGCTTTGTATGGCGGCGCAAAAAGCGTCGCCCAGCCCGGTGACCACTACGGACGTGGGACCGTTTTCCTCTCCGTAATGCAAGCAAAGCGCGCCGGCCGGAATCCGCACAACATTCAAAACGCGGTCGAGCGCTTGTGCCAGCATCTTCTGGATCTCGCCCCCGGCAAAGCTCGACGTAGCCAAGTTCAAATTCGAAAGCGCAAGCATGTTCCGCTCCACTCTCCGGCGCTCTTCTTCGTAGACGGCCATCACCATTAGCACGCCGCCGAAAAGTTCGGGCAGTAGAATCAGCGGAAGCAGGTCTTTCCCGGCCAGTGGTGCAAGTCTTTCTTGAAAAATAGTCGTCAAATGCAGCAGTCCCCAAACCACGAAAGTTATGGCCAGGAACTGGTCAGCGCGGGATTCCTGTTTGAGACCTTCTTCCCAAAAAGTGCGCGCGATGAAGAAAAACAAGAGGCCCACTGCCAATCCGAGAGGGACGTTCATCCAGCCACGTGAGTAGCCCAGCGCCCAAACTCCTGCAGCGAGCGCCAGAGCTGCAATTCCTTTCCAGGGTACCTCCAGGCGCGCGTACATCTTTGCGGCGCAATAAAACGCCAGCGCCGCAACCGCAAGTAGCCATTCGGTTAAGGGATCAACCCATACCGGAAGCGTCGACTGCGTGCCCAGCGCTGGAACCAAAAAGTGAAGAGAAATCAGCAGCCAACCGCCAGCCCAGACGAGCATGTATTGCTGGCGCTTTTGCTGGTAGACGTAGGAAAAGAACAGCGCCAGCAGGAAGGCTCCTGCCAGGAGAACGGCGGCGGTCATATTGATGTGGATCAGCAAGTTACCGCTCCAACTCCTAAGGCTACTTCCGTCGAGAATAGCAGAGAATCGCAAGGTGTCCGACTGCGTCTCCAGTGAAGTTTCGTGGGGGTCAACGCCTATGGCACCGACGCAACACGAGCAAAAATCGTTCGGGCATTCGGTGTAGAGAGGTCTTAGGCTCCTTCCAATATGAGGTTTGGCCGCTAACGCGTCAAGGGTACGCACGGGCCATTTACACCGGATTAGCGGCGTTGTCCTGCGGCAGGCGCTCGATTTTGCGCACTCGTTCCGCTAAGATATTCGTTTCCATTTCAGGGAAGGAACCCGCAAGGATAATGACCTCCACCCAAAAGCCGCGCGTGCGTTTTGCGCCCTCCCCTACGGGCTTTCTCCACGTCGGCGGAGCACGCACCGCCTTGTTTAATTGGCTCTTTGCCAAGCACGAAGGCGGCACACTTCTGCTGCGCATCGAAGATACCGATGTTGAACGCAATAAGCCCGAACTAGTTGACGGAATTCTGGTGGCTTTGCGGTGGCTGGGGATCGCATGGGACGAAGGGCCGTTTTTTCAATCACAACGCATTGAAATGTATCGTGCAGCGGCCGAACGCATCCTGGCAAGCGGCGCTGCCTACACCTGTTATTGCAAAGCAGCCGCATATACCGGAGGCGACGCCGCGGAAGAAAACGAAGGTGAAGGCGACGACGAAGGAAAGGCAGCGAAAGCCGCCGCTTGTTCTTGCCGCGATTTGACCCCGGATCAGCGCGCCGCGAAAGAAAGTGAAGGCCTTCGCCCGGCGATCCGTTTTCGCACTCCGCGTACAGGCACCACACATTTTGAAGACGCTGTGTTCGGTCCGCGAGATGTACAAAATGCCGAAATTGAAGATTTTGTGCTTCTGCGTTCTTCCGGGCTGCCTACCTATCAGCTCAGCGTAGTGGTCGATGACCTGGACATGCGCATCACGCACATTCTTCGTGGGGCCGATCACTTGTCGAACACACCGAAGCAAGTATTGATCTACCAAGCGCTCGGCGCTGAGCCACCCATTTTTGCTCACGTCCCTCTGATTCTCGGGCCTGATCGCACGCGGCTTTCAAAACGTCATGGCGCGACGAGCGTTGGATCCTATGCGGAAGAAGGGTTTCTGCCAGAAGCATTTCGCAATTTCCTAGCGCTGTTGGGATGGTCACCTGGCGACGATTCCGAATACCTACGGACGAATGAGCTGGTCGAACGATTCGCGCTTTCTGGCGTGAGCCGCACGAACGCCATTTTCGACCGCGCAAAACTTGAGTGGTACAACACGCAATATTTGCAGAAGCCACCTGTCGAGGAGCTTTTGCCTTATGTGGAGGCGGAGCTCAAGCGCGCAGGTTTATGGCAAGAAGCTTGGGCCACTACCGAACGGACCTGGTTTGCGCACACCGTGGATTTGATTCGGCCGCGAACGCGTCTGCTGGGAGATTTCACCAGTTGGGCTCGCGCATTTTTTACCGACGATTTCGGCTACGAGTCGGAAGCGCGCGCGAAATTTTGGAAAGATGAAAAGCTTCCGTCCCTGATGCCTAAATTAGTGTCAGCTCTGGAGGCGCTGCCGGAATGGAATCACGACGCTTGTGATGCGGCGTTGCGAAGCGTGGCAACTTCAGAAGGCGTCAAAGCCGGCTTACTTATAAATGCTACGCGTGTCGCGATCGTCGGCCGCGCCGTGGCGCCACCTCTTTTTGAGACCATGGTCGTGCTTGGAAAAGATCGAGTGGTCTCTCGTCTCCGCCGTGCTCTGCCCGCTATTGCAAGCCGCTAGCGCACGGCTCACCCACCGCAGGATAAGATGAGCCTGGAGAAAACAAACGCCGCAGTGTCAGCGGGTCGGAAGGAGCCTGGAAAAAATCTCCGGGTGAACTTCTTTGGGAGTTGCGCCTTCTTTGGCCACATTAAATTTTGCACTCAGCGGAAGCTTTACGGGTGGCAGACAAGCGCTGTCGTTGCATGCCTGATAACGCAAAGTCATGGGAATCTCTGTGGGACCTAGCGCGGCCGTGGATTGGGCAGACAATTGCAGCACGAGAGTAACGGTTTCGCTGTACACATCGAGCGCGTGATCCGGAGAGAAACTGAATTTTGCAAGTTTGCCCTTCGGATAGATCGTATCGATCAGTTCAAAACGTGCAGGAAGCTGGGGCTTGAGCGTGGTCGCGATTAGATAATCGTCCGTGGGCTTGTGCGAATTCATATGAAAACCGGAAGCGATATCCGCCACGACTGCAACCTTAAATTCCTTTCCGCGAGGAACAGGATCCAGCGAAACAAATATGTGGGGCTTCACGATCGTTGAAGCATTAGGGAGGTTTGATTCTTGAGGCGAATATGGCGAAGCCGCACCAAGTCCGCCAGGGAGGATGGCGGTAGTACCGGAAAGCACAAGAAGACCGCAGGAAATCAAAGTGACTGGTAAGTGCTTCATCTTTTAGACCCGAACCGTCGATCCAGTTTTTTCGCTTAAGATCCGGCTCATAACCTGGCTCAACGTCTCGCCGGTCTTGTCCAGCACAAATGCTTGCGCGGTATCGGACCATCCGAGTTTGAAACTTGTGGTGAGTGCGGAAATCCAAATCTGGCGAACCGGCGCGTTAGGGCTGATTACAAAGCGCGTCTCATCTTCGTCTTCAAATTCAATCTCCAATTTGCCGCTTCCGCCTTCGACTTCGAATTCATGTTCATCGCCCAGTTCCAGCAGGCGCTTGCGCAAGGCTTCAAAGGCCATGTCACATTTTTTTTGGAATTCTTGTTCGTCCATCATAGCGGCGTCAGGTCACTCCTGTTGCGCGGCTGGATACAGCCGTAGAGCATCTCCGTGATTCGGGCGCAAATCATTTAGAGCAGCGCCTTGATTTGCTTCCCAAGCTCCTCTTCATCGGCTAACCCGATAAAGCGTTTCTGAACTTTGCCATCACGAGAAATAACGATGGTGGTGGGGAATCCCAGGAGTCCGCCAAATTTTGCAGCGATATCATCGTTACCGATCACGATCGGGTAATTCATGGTCATCGAATGGCCATTCACGTCGAACTGGGTTGATTGAACATACGGCGCGACCACGCTCTTCCCTTCGTCATCCATCGCTACGCCAAGTATGGTGAGACCCTTATCCGCATATTTCTGCTGGAAACCGATCATCCAGGGAATCTCGACGCGGCAGGGTTCGCACCAGGTGGCCCAAAAGTTTACGATTACCACTTTCCCTTTTAGGCTGGCGAGCGAAACGTCCTGATCTTGAAGATTCTTGAAGGTCACTTCGGGTTCATCGGGGCGCGGCCCGTTCGCAGCAGATTTAGCACTGTCTGCGCTTGAAACCTTGAACAACTCGTGCGAATTGCAGCCTGAAAAATTCGTGGTAACGAGCAACACAATCAAAAGGAGGAACAAAAAACAATTGGGAACCCTGCGCATGCGCTGAACTCCTCTCACCATGAAAACCGGTTTAAGAATGCAAGCTTACCTGAAAGCCATGTCAGGCGGTTCATAAACACCAAGCCGCCAACTGCAAGCAACAGTGCGCCGCTGAAGACTTCCACGGTATGCAAGTGGCGGCGAAAGCGCTGATAGAATTTCAAGAATCCACCGATACCGAGCGCGGTGACCAGAAACGGAATGGCGAGTCCCGCCGAGTAACAGGCTAGCAGAAAAACTCCCTGGCCGATGGTTTCGCGGGTCGCGGCAATGGCCAGCACACCCGCTAGAATCGGGCCGATACAAGGCGTCCATCCAAAGGCGAAAGCAAAACCCATCAAAAAGCCGCTCAGGATGCCGGGCTGGCCGCCGAGATTGCGGAAATGAACGTCACGATTCAGCCAGCGCGTCATGGCCGGGCCCAAAAGAAAGATTATAGCGACAGAATAGAAATGAATGGCTTTTAGTGCGGCCCCGGCAATTCCCGTCCGGAGGTTCAGGACCACACCCGCGGCTACCAGAAGAATTCCGATTACAAATCCCGCGCGTAAGGAAATTTTTGCCAGCCATCCCACCAGGTGCAACCCGAACAAAACGATCAGCGCGCCCGCTAACGGCGCGAGCAAGCTGCGGTTGCGAACCAGAAATGATCCTACCGCGCTTGCCGACGCGCCAAAGGTGATGAACACGATGGAAAATCCAAAAACGAATGCCAGAGCGGAGGCCAGTAAACCGCCACGCGGGGTTTGCCCTTCTTTCAGTTGCTCGACGCCGATCCCGGAAAGCATCGAGATATAACCCGGCACCAATGGGAGCACGCAAGGAGACAGGAAGGATACGAGTCCTGCGACAAAGGCGGCGAATGCGGAAACTCCCATGAAGGCCTGTCCATCCTTTTTGCAGCTGTTTGGATGCTCCGGCAGATGCGCCGGGCTCGGTCAAACCTAATTATATTCACACATTGGTTAGACGTGCGGTTGGGCTTTTTGACGCTGCGGTGGCAGCGTGGGAAACATTGGAGTACGACGGTGCCAATCTGTGGCCTCCTCGTAGCCAAGCGCAATTGCTAGTAAGGTCGCTTCCCCCCATTTCGGGGCTAGCAGTTGTAATGCCACGGGCAATCCGTCGCGGGTGACCCCACACGGTATAGAGATAGCCGGGTGCCCGGTTAAGTTGGCGGGCCGGTTCAAGCGCACCAGAGCTGAACGGACTGTTTCCTGGTGGCCTTCGATTATTACTTCACCCTCTCCGATACGTGGCGCGGCGATCGGAACTGCGGGTGCGAGAATCGCGTCCACGCGCTGGAATGCCGAGTCAAAATCGGTTTCAACTTGCCGTTTCACTTCAAACGCACGAAGGTACTGCACGGCGCGCACTTGCATGCCCATTTCCAGCCGGCCGCTTACATCCTCGCCGTAATCTGCCAAGTGGGCCGGATAAAATCCCTGCGATTGATGGTAGCGAGTGGCTTCAGCCAGGGCGATGTTGGTAGAGGGCTCCTGGGCATCGGCTAGACGCGGAAGGGGTACCTGCTGAATTCGGCCGCCAATCTTTTCAAACACTTTTGCTGCAGCGTCAATGGCGCGTCGAACTTCCGGGTCGATTCGCTCGAAAAAATAGTCCTTTGGCCAGCCCAGACGAAATCGGGGGGGACGAGTTCGCCTTAGCTTTCGGAAATCAGGCCGGTCTGCGGCCGCTGGATATTTTCCGGCTATTGCCTGCAGAAGAATGCACGCATCCACCACGCCGCGCGCGAGGGGTCCGGCGTGATCAAAGCTGGGCGCGAGAGGAATCACACCGGACACACTGACCGATCCATAGGTAGGCTTCAGACCTACAATGCCGCATAGTGCCGCCGGAATACGAATTGATCCGCCGGTATCGGTACCCAGGGATGCAAAACACATCCCGGCAGTGGTCGCGGCGGCCGAACCTCCGCTCGAGCCACCGGAGATGCGATCGATGGCCCAGGGATTGTGCACCGCGCCGTAATGCGGATTTTCATTTGTGATGCCGTAGGCAAACTCGTGCATATTCGTTTTGCCAAGAAGAATGGTTCCTGCAGCAGCCAGACGCGAGGCAACTTCACTGTCTTCCTGGGGGACGAAATTCGCCAGAATCTTGGATCCGGCTGTGGTGCGAATTCCGCGCGTATAAAAATTGTCCTTAAGGGCGATAGGAATGCCGAATAGAGGGCTCGTCAGGTTGGCCCGGCTTCCGCGCGGTCTCCGTACAAGTTCGCGTTCGGCCAGCCGTGCTTGTTTTCGCGCGCGATCGGCAAGCACCGTTAGAAACGCGTTGATCGAAGGATTCAGACGCTCGATGCGCGCGAGCGCGGCATCCACAAGATCCAGCGGGGAGATTTTCTTGTGGCGGAGAAGTCGAGCGGCTTGCTCGATCGATAGAAACACCAACTCGGATTCGAATGTTTTTATCACGCTGGCGGTCTAGAAAATTTTCTCCGCGCGCCGCAACGTTCCAGCGGAGCCAACATTGGCGATACGAAAGACTACGAGATATTGGTTCTCGTTGCGGATGTTGCCGAATGAGAACCGCCGGTATTCGAAGCCAAATCCGCAGCAAGAGCCGTTGTAACTGACTTCCAGAATCTGGTTCTGAAATGCTTGCTGCGTGAAATCATAGCTCAAGCCGGCCATGGCGTTGAAGCCAACCCTGGTCAGATCGCCGTAACCCACAAGCGCACGCACCTGATTGGAACGTGACTGGAAGACAAAGTTCGGCGGGTTCTCGTCGGGTGGTTCCGCCAGGTTGGTGGTCGAAAAATGTGCCAGCGTTAGAAATGACTGCTTGTAGGGCTTGAGTTTCAGCAGGGTGCCGATGGCAGTCAGTTGATTCCGCTTGGGATCGAAATTGAAAATGAATTCCGTATCCCAATGCTTCCCGGGCTCGATGACCAAGTCGCTGACGATCGGAGAAAAGCGCCGAGGCGAATCGGCGAATGCGAATGGTGTAATGTCGTCCAGGCTTTGAAATACATTGCGCTGTCCGTTGATTAGCGCTCCGCCAAAGCTAGGATTAAAGTAATATTTTTGCACCAGCCTCCAGCGCATCAGCTCCTGGGCGTCACCGTCCTTTTTGCGGCGGTAAAGCCGTTGCGTAATTCCGTACTCGATTTCATTCGTATCGGTAAGAGTTTCATCTTCATCAAAACGGATAAATCGCGCGTAATGATTCACTCCGTTTACGTAGTTATAAACAATGTCAGCCTCTATCACGTGTTTCCATTTCGTTCCTGATTTTTCCCAGATGCGGTCAAACGAAGGGGGACGGAGATCTACCGAGAATTCTTCCGTGGTGCGAAAGAAACCTCTGTCAATGAAAGTGTTACCGTTTGCCTGACCGCCATAGTAGGTGGATCGCAGCGTGAAGCTAGGGGTTACATCCAGCCAGTTCCTGAAATGAAGAGGGATGGTTACGGTCGGCGCCAATTCGCTGCGGCCAACAAAATTCGGAGTGTCCAGGGGCGTGGACGTCACCGTGTCGTTGCGATGGACCGCATCTGAGAAGCTATCGAACGAAAAATAAATGGGAAGGTGAGGAAAAGGCGCTTGGTCCACGGAACTAAAGTGGACTTCGGGCGCCGTCCGCAGTGAAACAAAGGTATCCGGGGACGCGCTCAAATAGTTTTGATAGCCGAGTGCCGCGAAATTCAGGCTGAATCCGCGAAAGTTGTTGGTCAGGAATGCGGAGTTGCGAACTTCCGAGTTCACCGCTTGTGTGAACGTTTCACTCCAGGCCAGGCGGTACGTGAGAGTGTTCAAGTTGTCCAAATCGGCTACCGCGCGCCAGCCATCCGGCAGCAAAGCGGTAAAGAGTAAACGCGCTTCGTGACCGCCCTGATTGATAGCAGGCACCGGCGGCTGTCCCGGAATTTGAGGCTGCTGCAGCCCGCGGTCAATCACGCCGCTGTAGGTGATGTCGAGTTTCGCACTCTCCCAGGGGCGCATTCGCAGATCCGCTCTCTGACTCCAACCTCTGCGGCTGTAGTAATTTCCGCCGAGCGTGAAGTCCATCCAGTCCATGGGCGCCCAATAGTACGATTCACCCAGAATGTATCCTTTGTTCGAGCTGTCTCCGATATTCGGAATCATGAATCCGGATTCGCGCTCTTTCTCCGCGGGAAACGTCGCGTAAGGAAGATACAAAACCGGAACCGAGAAGATTCGAAACGAGCCGTTCTCCAGATGCACGGACTTCTGCAAATGAACAGTCGCCTCCGGAGCATAAAATCTCCATATGGGCTTGCCGGGATCGCATACCGTCATCCAAGCTTTTTTTATGCGGTAGGTGTGTTGGTCTAACCGCTCGGCCTCTTGGGCTTCAAAATAGAGCGGATTTGAAGTGACCAGCAAAGTCGGTGTGGGGTGCCGCTCAATCGAAAACGAGGCGCGCACGTGAACGAACGTTCCATGACCGGTGCGCACTTCATAATGCGCTTCGTCCGCCTCTATATGCTGGGTCAGGTAATCAAGCTGGACGTGCCCGCGCGCGATGGCCACATACGTATCTTCGTTGTATTCCACATGGTCGGCGCGCAGGCGTGTGTTTTGATAGTGCACATCCACGTTCCCATCTGCGTAGTAAATCCTGCCGACCTGGCGTTGCTGGTCCGCCTCTAGCGTGGCGGTCTGATCCAGGTCTGTTCCAGATTGCGGCGCGGTTTTTGTAACGTGGGATGTGTGATTCTTTGCGGGACTTTGCGGATGAGCTTGTGCGGCGTCTTGCGCGAAGGTAACGGCTGGGCTGAGAAACAAAATAAGAAACGAGAGAAAAAACGGATGCAGCCTGCGGGATATCGGCTTGATTTTAGCGTCAGGCATCAGCGAAGAGTGCCGAGTTCCTTAAAAAGCGTGGGAAAAAGAAAGTCGAGCCTAACACGCGCCTTCCGCAGCCGCAATCGCACGGTGTTGAGCCGGCTCCCATCTACTCAGAACAAACGGCCGCCCGTACGGGTTGCCTTATAAGCGACATTGCGTCACATCGACCTTCTGCCGACTTGCTACAGCCCTGCTAACATTGTGCCCGTTCCGCCACTGGAGCTTCCGCAGCGCAAAACGGACCAGTGATAAGAATATGCACGGAGTGTGGCGCCCTCTTGCTTGAGGACGCCGACAATTGCTCGTTTTGTGACGCGCCTCTTGCTGAAGCCGGCGAACGTCTTGAGCCGGTGGCGGTCGGCGCTGGATCATCTATCCGCATGGCTGCAACCGCAGCCTCAGCATCACCGCGCTCATCTTCGGCTGAAGAGCAATCGGTTGAACCCGAATGGCGTCGTGAGGTTTCCCGCCGGCTGGAGGATTATCGAGCGCGGCGCGGACGCTTGTGTCCCGACGATTCTCAGTCCGGACTCCCTTTTTCCCGCCGGTCCAGGATCCATGAGGAACAGGCGGTTCAAGAACGCCAACGAGAGGCCGAGCGCCAGCGGCAAGCGGAACGCCAGCGTATTCGTATGGCGCAGCGCAAAACCGAACGCGTGGAGATTTGCGTTCAACCTGAGCTTGATTTTTCGACTGCTGCGCACGAGCGCGCGCATCCGCAGACCGCGCTTGTTCCCGTAGCAAGTCTTATCGAGCGGCGGAAGGCTGGTTTTCTTGACGCCATCTTCCTGGGGCTCACCTATGCCGGATTTCTCGGCCTCTTCCGCTCGCTTGGCGGCCAACTCGTCTTAGAGAAAGCCGACGCTGTGGTGTATCTCGCCGTGTTTTTTCTTTTCTATGCTCTATATTTTTCTCTCTTCACTACCTGGGCCGAATCTACGCCTGGTATGCAGCTTCTCTGCCTCACGGCTGTTCGTCTCGACGGCACCGTTCCCGATACTCGCCAGCTTTTGTGGCGCAGCTTCGGTTACCTGCTGGCGGGGGCCACGCTGATGCTTGGGTTCCTGTGGGCGCTCTGGGATGAGGATCATTTTACTTGGCAGGATCGCATCTCGCAGACTTACATCACCGGCGCCATGCCGCTGATCGAACAGGACGCAGTTGAGCTTCCAGCAGACCGCCGGACCTTCGCGAGAAGGTGAAATCGCAGGGTCGCCGCTCGCGTGCCAATGTGCGATTCGAATGCTCTGGCACAACCACTTGCAAAAGCGCCTCTTTTCTGGTCGCGTTGGAATTCCATTTTTCGTGGGACCGCGCCTGCGAAATCTCCGTCTGACCGGGAGTCTGGAATTCGGCGATTTAATTTGGTGAGTTTGCGTTCGGAGGAAGCTTGATTTCGCCCGCGAGGGTCAATCGTGCCAAGTCGTGATAAACACAGTGACCGGAGAAATGAAGGCGAGTTCAAATCTCCGGTCGCTCGAGGCGCACCGCCTGAGCATGCCCGATGCGCCTTGGTGGTAACGTTGAGACTATGAGCGCTGCTTATTCGCGCCGCTTGCCGCGTCGGAGGGAAAAGTGGGCCAGTAGGGTCTTGTCGGATCGGCAAGGCGGCCATCCATGTAGCGATCGTGATGGCGAATCCACGACATGGTAAACGGGAGCGTGTCTTCGTCGCGACCCTTGGGCACCAGATCGAGGTAGCTGTAGGTTCCCACGGCCACCTCAGTCCCGCGTGCGTAAGACGAATAGGTGTGGAAGACGTCGCCGTTCCCATCCTTGAAGAAGACGCTAATTCCGGGGGCTTCCTCGCTTGGAAATTCGGTCATGGAGAAGTTGTAATTCACTTTGCCTTTGGCCACTTCTTCCTTGGTGAAGGACACGTGAAAGTCGCGATTGAAATCATTCGCGAACGAAGAGACCCAGTTGAAGCGCCAGCCCATGCGCTTTTTGAACTCTTCGATCTTGGGCAATGGCGCGCGTGCTACCGCGAGAAAGGTCACGTCCCGCTGCGCCAGGTGCACCAGTGCGCCGTCGGTATGATCCATGAGGAACGAACAGCTTGGGCACCCTTCCTTCCATTCCGGACCAAACATGAAGTGGTAGACGATCAACTGACTTCTGCCGTCGAATAGCTCGGACAGGGTTTTCTTTCCACCGGGAGCATCGAAGACGTATTGCTTATCCACTTTGACCCAAGGTAGCTCGCGGCGTTCCCGGGCTAACGCGTCGCGCAACTTGGTGAGGTCCTTTTCCTTCTTCAGAAGCTGCTGACGGGCTGCAAGCCACTCCGCTTGTGACACGACTTTCGGACGTTCGATTGGACTCTGCGTCATGATGGGTTCTCCTTTGATTTGAGTTCTGAATTATTTCTTTTCGTTCTATTTCGCGCGCGAAAAAGTTTGTTCATGGCCAAGGCGGTCAGGCCGCCTGTGGATGCTGTGCCAACGGCCACCAGCGCCGCGGTTGCGAGACAAAATGGACACATGTGCGCCTCCCTGTTCTACTGCCTGGACCGCTTACTTCCCTGCCACTCGTCCGGAGCGGAGTGCTTCGGACTGCTTGCGGACGCGATCTAAGATGTGGGCCCAGCCCTGCGTCATCCCTCCTTTGTGATCTTCGGAAACGAATCCCAGTCCACTGTGCCGGAAGGTAATCAGGGTGCCGTCTTTCTCGGCGCTTAGCCGATACTGCAAATTGTTGAGCACGGGAGAAGACATAAAGAGCGGCCCGCAAAGCTCGAGCAGCGTGGGCCGCTTGATGGCCTGCACCGTTGCCCAGAAATGGCCGTTGCCGTCGCCGAGGTCGCGATACCACCGCCCACCCGGCCAGGGCTCGATCTTCATGGCCAGCGGTTTGCCCTCGTGCGTTTCGTTTCGCGGCCCGAGTTGTTCGAGCAGCGCGGCGAAGGTCACCTCCAGCGTGGCTCGGACGTGGATTTCCTGATTCAACGTCAGCGTCAAGTTCTCGATTGTTGGTGCCGTCAACGTCATTGTTTCCTCCTGGTGTTCGGATTCCATTAGACTGGGGAATTATTTTTTCATTTCGCCCTCGGCGCGTTCCTTGACGCGTGCCAACTGATGGCGCCACAAACGCTCGAAGGTGCTGGCCCACTCGTGAAGCGGCCGGATCGCTTCGGCGTTCGTTCGATAGAGCATCCGGCGGCCATCGCGGCGCACGTTGACGAGACCCACATCTTTGAGGACTCGGAGATGCTTCGAGACCGAGGGCTGCTCTAACCCCAGGGTCAGGACGATATCGCCGACGGGCCGCTCGGCCAGCGCTAGATAGTTCAATATTTCCCGGCGGCGAGGTTCGGCGACCGCGTTAAAGGCGTCCGAAGTTGTGGTTGCGCGAGGCATACGGGGATAATACATGCTCATATGGGAATATGTAAAGTAAATGTTTTGCCCGCGACAGGAAGGGAACCATATCAACCGGGGAGTAGGGGGCCGAGCGAATAGACACGCATTCCAGCGGGTTGAATCTGGCCTCGAATGGTATAATTGTGTTTCCGGGTGCGCGGCTCGGTGCCAACCTGGGGGGCGAGCACGCGTCTAAGAAGGTAAGGTGAGGCGCAAAAGAAGGTAGCGGCGCAAAATAGGGCGGAAAAGGAAAAACGTGTGAATCCACTATCGAAAAAAATCGTCATCATACTGTCGCTGGTTGTCCTAGCGTTTGTGGCGACCGGTTACGTTCGTGCGCGCTCGAACGATGAAAAGGCCTATCGTGCGCTTACCGTGTACAGCGAAGTTCTCGATAAGATTCAAAATGACTACGTGGACGATCCGAACATCGGCCAAGTGACCAGCGGCGCTCTGCATGGGTTGCTGGATTCCTTGGACGCGGAATCGGCCTACCTGAGCCCTCTGGAATACAAAGATTTCAAGGAAAAGAGCAACAACAGCGCCGCGGGTGGAACGGGTCTGGTACTCATCAGGCGCGGCTACATCGGCGTGATCGGATCTATGCCGGAAAGCCCGGCGGCCAAAGCGGGATTGCGCATCGGCGACATCGTTGAAAAAATCGCAGGATTCAGCACGGCTCAAATGGCCATCGGCCAGGCTGAGCTCTTGTTGCGAGGCGCGCCAGGCACGGTGGTAAAACTTTCCGTCATCCGGCGCGGAAAAACGGAGCCGCAGGACGTGGAACTGACGCTGGCGAAACTTGCTGCTCCGCGGGTTGCGGAAGATAAACTGAATGCCGATATTGCCTATCTTCGCGTGCCGGAGTTTAGCGCAGGCATGACAAAACAGATTCGCGAGAAACTCGCGCAATTTCAGCGGCAGGGCGTGAAGAAGCTGGTCCTCGACCTGCGCAATTGCCCGTCCGGTCAAGATGCGGAAGGGATTTCAACCGCTCAACTTTTTGTTTCTTCCGGTACGATTGCCACGCTGAAAGGCCAAACCGTCAGTCCGGTGGTGTCGTCTGCAGAGCCTTCGAAAGTTGCCTGGACAGATCCGGTGACGGTATTGATTGGGGTAGGAACTGCCGGGCCCGCGGAAATTGTTGCCAGCGCGATCTCCGGCAATCACCGCGGTGAAACAGTGGGCGACCGCACCTACGGAACTGCGTCCATGCAAAAGCTGATTGAGATGGATGACGGCTCCGCGCTGATTTTGACCGTGGCGAATTATTACACACCGGACAACAAGGAAATTCCGGCGAACGGAGTTGCCGCAACCACCGAAGTTCATCCTTCCCTTGATGAGGCCATCGCGGCGAACGATGAAAGCCAGCCGGTTCCTTCGGAGAAACCTATTTCTGCCGATGATCCCGTGATTAAGAGAGCCATGGAAGTTCTGCAAGGAGCTCCGGCTCCGGCACGAAAGGCTGCGTAGCAGCCCGTGGCTCGATCGCGCGAGGCTGCGCGACAGATTTTTCCTTCTTTCCCTGAAAATAGCGTGTGCGTTCGGTGGATTCTTTTCTCCATCACCGCGATAGTCTTTGTTTTCGTTTCAGGATGCGCGCCAAAGAAAATCTCAAAGACTGAGATCCGTGCGGTTACGAGCGAGATCGTCGCCGCAGCGCAAAGGATTTCCGGGCACAGGTCGGGGGTGACCATTCGTCCGGAGCTTCAGCCCTCCAAATCCGGCTTGGGTGGACAATCGGTTGCGGACGATATCTACGTTTCGCTTGCTGATGGTTCTGAGACAAATGCGATCAAAAAAGCTTTGGAGGAAATCGCGCACCGTCACAAGCTTTCCATGGTTGCGGCTACCTCCCCGGGTGTCGTGCGCTTCGACTACGCCGCCGAGGGGGTTCGCACGCATACGGTTCACGTAGTTACTCCGCTCACTGCGCGATCTCGCACGCCTGCGATTCGAGGGCGTGAAAATGCGCGTCTAGCCATTATCATCGATGATCTAGGCTACGACCGGGCCGCGACAGATTCGTTGCTCGCGCTGGGTTTCCCACTCACCGTTTCCGTTCTTCCGCATTTGCCATTGTCGTCGGAGGTGGCCGAAGAAACTTACCGTCGCGGCGACGAAGTGATGCTGCATCTTCCGATGCAGTCAGAAAGAGAGTCGGCCAAGACGGAGGAGGTAGAGTTACGTGTTGGAATGAATGCCAAGCAAGTGGATTCGGCTTTGGCCGGGATGCTGGAAACGGTGCCGCACGCGGTGGGCGTAAACAATCATCAAGGCTCGCGCGCAACGGCAGACCCTGCCTTGATGGCGGCGCTGATGCCGGAATTGCGCCGGCGCGGACTATTTTTCGTCGATAGCCGCACGCTAGCTTCCACCGTGGCTTATGACACAGCGGAGCGATTCGGAGTGCGCGCGGCGTCGCGGAAGGTCTTCCTGGATGATTCAGCGAGGCCCCAGGCGATCCTTAGGCAGCTCGAACTCGCCGCGCGGGACGCAGAGCGCGATGGATCAGCTATCGCCATCGGACACCCGAGGCCCGATACGATTGCGGCGCTTGCGGAAGGGCTGCCTCGCCTAGAATCCCGGGGCATCCGCTTGGTATTTGTTTCGGAATTGGTACAGTAGATTTTAGTAGTCGCCGCCCTCTTTATCGAAAAGAGGAGTGCACCGAACGAGCTTTGCTTTCGTGCCGTCATGGACTGCGAATTGGACGCGGCGTCCGCCCGGATGCATTCCCCATAAACTCCCAGCGCCGTACTCTCCATTCTTATTCAGCGCGTAAAACTGAATGTGGAATTGTTTAAGACGGTCGGAGAATGGCTTGTAATTCTGCGCAACGCGGTGAAGCGCTTCCAGGCATGCATCGGTGGGAGACATTCCTTTGCGCATCATTTCCACAATGGCATGGCCGCCAGAAATTTTAATGTTTTCTTCGCCGCGCCCTGTGGAACCGGCTGCGCCGACGTCGTTATCAACACAAAGACCCGCACCGATAATGGGAGAATCACCGACACGTCCCGCGATTTTCCAGGCAAGTCCTGAGGTAGTGGTGGTGCCGGAAATATCTCCCTTGGCATCCACGGCAATACAATTAATCGTTCCGGTGGGCGGATGCATGACGACATCTTCGATATGCTGGCGCCAAGCCATTTTTTCCGGAGTGTCGAGCAGCTGCGCGAGTTTTTCTTTCCATTCAGGGCTGTCGAGGCCAGGACGCCAATTCGGCGACGACGATGCTTTCCAGGCAAGCCAGGCGGTACGCGATCGGTCGGTGAGCAAATCCATGGTCTTGAACCCTTCATCAACCGCGAACTTCTCCGCGCCGGGACCAACGATAAAAACGTGATTCGTTTTCTCCATGACGGTCTTTGCAACGAGCGATGGATTTTTGATTTTCTGGATGGAACCGACGGCGCCGGCGCGCCGCGAGGGGCCGTGCATCACGGAGGCGTCGAGCTCGACGACCCCGTCTTCGTTGGGCAGGCCACCATAGCCGACCGAGTCGTCGTTGGGATCGTCTTCGACCTTGGTAACCACGGCGAGTACAGCATCGAGCGTGTCGCCACCAGATTTAAGAATTTCCATGCCGTCATTCAGATGCTGGAAGCCATTGGCGGCGGAAACAATCAGCGGGCGGACACCTTTGGCGGAAGCTTGCGTATCTGTTTGCTGCAACAATTCCCCGGTGACCGGCCTAGAAGCTCCGAGCAACCGTCGCGAGCCGGCAGCCAGGCTGCTTGCCAAAGTGGAGAGAAAAAATTCCCTACGGGTCCATTTTTCCATTCCTGTGCCTCGATCGATGATGTATGCGAGCGCAGCATAATTCCAACCAAGCTCGGGAACAAGCGGAATCGTCGAGCGGGGGATATTTTAGCTTACGGTTTAAAGCCTACGCTGCGCCACAGTTCGGCGCAGTTGTACATGACGCCATTGGTGATCACGAATTCAACTTTGCGAATGTTGTGAATGGATTCCAGCGGATTGGCATCGACAATAATCAGATCGGCGCGCTTGCCGACCTCCACAGTGCCGAGTTCCTTATCGAGACCCATTACGCGAGCCGGGACAATAGTGGCGGCTTGGATTGCTTCCATCGGAGTGAAGCCTGCTTGAACGTACAACTCAAGTTCGCGGTACAGGCTGTGGCCCGGAACGGTCTGATCGGTGCCCGCCACGATGGGAACTCCTGCGTGGTGGAGCGCGCCGACAATGGCAATATCCTTCTGGACTAATTTCTCGCGAAGAGGCGTGGACGGCGACGGTGGGCCAGTTTCAGCAAGAATTGCGGCAAGTTCCGGCGCGACTTTTGCAACTCCGGGTTCAATTGTCACGGGAGGCTTGGAGGTGTTCGCAGTGAAGAATTCAAAAAGCGCGAGGGTGGGGTCAACCACGGTGCCGTGCTGCACCAGAAACGAAATGGCTTTCTGAGCTTGGGGTGAGTTCAAATCGATATCGCCGCTGGCTTTAAGGCGATCGAGAGGGCTTGCATTTGCGGGAAGCGCGGGAAGCATGAGGTCAGAAATATAGTCAATATGATTGATCTGATCCTGGCCCGCATCGATGGCCTGATAAGCGGAGAGACCTTCCGGGACATGACCGGTCACGGTCATGCCAAGGCGGTGCGCCTCTTCAGCGACAATTTTTAATTCTTCCAACTTCACCGAACTGTAAATCTTTATTTGCTGAAAGTTGGCCTGGTGATACTTGTCCGTCCACATTTTGGCTTGTTCGGGCGTATCCACACGCTCGACGCCGAGCGCGAGCGGACCTGCGCCGTCCACGATTCCTGCGAGCACCAACCGAGGCCCGAGGCCGCGGCCCTGCGCAATCGCATCGCGGACAGCAGTGATGAACTCGAATTCGTTGCCGCAATCGCGAACCGTTGTGGCGCCTGCCGCGAGGTAGATAGGCCCCCATTCGACCTGCTCGAAATGAGCGTGCATGTCCCAAAGTCCGGGAAGGATGGTTTTGCCGCGCGCGTCAATTTTCGTGGCACCTCTGGGAATTCTTATTTGCTTGCGCGAGCCGACGGCGACGATGTGGCCCTTCTCAACGACGACGACAGAATCGGGCAAGGGGTCTTGGCCAGTGCCATCGACCAAAGTTCCGCCGATGAGCGCGAGAGTTTCTGCGCGGCTTCCTGAGATGCCCTTAGAAAGATCGGCCAGGGCTGCCATGCCATCGGAGCCGGCCTTTCCAACAAACGTACCCAGCGCGCTTTCGTATCCATCGCGGATGGCTTCGAAATGATCGAATTCGGCGTCGGTGGTTACCGCTGCAACCAGATTTTTGGCGGAATCAAACCACAGGGTTTCACGTCCCCAAATCAATCCTTCAACTGTGTATCGATCAAGAGCTGCATTTTTCCCGTCAAGGCTGATGGCGTCCTGGCCGCGAGGCTCAATTTTCACGCGTCCTGAGGGAAGCGTAGCCAATTCGGTGGGCGAGCCATGCGAGGCCCAAAAACGAACCATCAGCATCTGCATGGTTGCCGGAGCATAGCCAGCCATGGTGAAAAATTGTGCGGGTCGCGCAATCTCGGTCCACTTGTCGCGGTCGCGCACGCGGACGTGGGTAGACTGGACTTCGACTTCTTCGTCAATACCGGTCGAGCGGGAATTCTTGCCTTTGATTTCGAATGCTTCCGGAGTTAAATCCGCCGAACCGCGGAATGTGGCCGAGAGTGGCACAGGCGTACCACGGTCGGTAAACTTAAAATCCATTTTTACCGCGAGGGAGCTTCCGTCCTGCCAGATTTGGTAGGTCTCCTCACCGATAGGATTTTCGAATTTGTGAAGAATGAATTTCCCTTGTTCGACAAAAGTTGCTACTTGCGATGCTTGCGCCTGCACCGGTTGGTTCTGGGCTGGCTGCGGCGAGGTTTGCGCCAACAGTGGCAGCGCCAGAATCGAAGCGAACACAATCGCGCTGAAATTGGGAATTATCCTTTTGGCTTTTAGGAACTTCAATGGATTCTCTCCGGTCGAAAGCGGAGAATATCCGTACCCTACGCCATCTGCAAGGTAAGAAATCCCGTGAAAGGTCCATTCTCGTACTTGATTTTGCGGCAGTGACAACGCAACATGACGGCGCCAGATAAGGGGAGTCCATGAACGAATCTATTTCGATGAAGAGTGCAACCAGACGACGCGACGGAATACAAAGACTCGGTCTTCTCTTCGTCGTGATCTTAGCCTCGATCACGGTCGCGATACCTAGTCCATGTGCGCAGAAGGCAACGGACCCGGCCAGTTCGCCGAGTGCCAAGTCGCTCGACGACGCTAGGAAGGCTATGTTCGGGGTGCGGACCTTTCAGCAGGCCGAGATTTCTCCCGATGGCAAGATGGTGGCGTGGGTGGAGTCGCTGCCCGGCCCTGGCGGCGCGCCATCTGCAGATACAGCGATTTATATTGCGGGGCTTAGCGCGCCCGAGACCGCCAAGCGAATGACCGCAGGCGATCGGAAGGTGGCGCATGAAGAACACGACATTGCGTGGTCGCCCGATGGTAAGAGAATCGCGTTTTTGTCTGACGCCGCAGCGAGCGGTCAACTTCAACTCTTTGTCGCAAATGTTGAAGATGGCAGCTCAAAACAATTGACGCATCTGAAAGGTTTTCTCGCCACCCCGGGGTGGTCGCCAGATGGGAAGACCATTGCGCTGCTTTTTACCGAGAACGCTACACGCGCCGCTGGACCGTTGGTTGCTGAAATTCCTGACCAAGGTGTGGTCTCCGAAGAATTTCTCGAGCAGCGGTTGACCCTGGTCGATCCCGGTACGGCGAGCGTGCGGCAAATTTCACCGGCGGATATGTATGTTTATGAATTCGATTGGGCTCCTGACAGCAGCCGTCTGGTAGTTACCGCGGCCCATGGCAATGGCGACGACAACTGGTACATCGCCGGGTTGTTCAAAATGGATGCGGATTCTGGTGCGATGGCGGACATCATCGCAAAACCGGGCATGCAGATTGGTGTCCCTAAGTGGTCGCCTGACGGAAAGACGATCGCGTTCATCGGCGGCTTGATGAGCGACGAGCCCATTGTCGGCGGCGATGTTTATCTTGTGCCAGAAACAGGTGGCAACGCGCGGAACGTCACTCCCCATATGCGTCAAACGGCAAGCTGGCTAACCTGGACGCCAGATTCCAACAGGATTCTCATTGCTGAATATGCGGACGGCGGGAGCGCTATCGGAAATATAAAGCTCGATGGAAGCAATGGGCAATCGACATTGTTTGTCAAGAATTCGATCACTGCCGGGAACTTTGGAATACGTTTCTCAATCGCAGTCTCCAGTAAGTCCGAGGCTTTGGCCTTCGTCAAACAATCCTTCGATGAACCGCCCGAGGTATGGGCGGGAAAGGCGGGGGAATGGAAGCAGATTACGCATCGAAATGACGGGTTGCGACCGGCGTGGGGAAAATCCGTGAGCCTGCATTGGACCACCGACATCGGCAAAGTGCAGGGATGGCTGACCTACCCGAGTGACTTTGATCCGGCGAAAAAGTACCCGCTGGTAGTGCGGGTGCACGGAGGTCCGTCCTGGGCGGTCACTCCGGCGTGGCCTACTCGCTGGGATTATGTGTTGGCCTTACCTTCTCAGGGATACTTTGTGTTGCAACCAAACGCGCGCGGGAGTTATGGACAAGGCGAAGAGTTTACCGCGGCGAACGTGAAGGATTTCGGCTACGGCGATTTCCGCGACATTATGGCGGGAGTGGACCAGGCCATAAAATCCGCGCCCATCGATCCCGCACGCGTCGGACTTACCGGGTGGAGTTATGGCGGATACATGACCATGTGGGGAGTGACGCAGACCAACCGATTCCGGGCTGCGGTGGCCGGCGCGGGATTATCGGACTGGCTGAGTTATTACGGCGAAAACAAGATTGACCAATGGATGACGCCGTTTTTCGGTACCACCGTTTATGAAGATCCAGCTGTGTATGCGAAAAGCTCGCCGATCACGTTTATCAAAAATGTGAAGACTCCGACGCTAGTGGTGGTGGGTGATAGTGATGGAGAATGTCCCTCGCCGCAGTCGTATGAGTTTTGGCACGCGCTGAAGACGCTTGGTGTGCCCACGCAACTGGTTATCTATGCTCATGAAGGTCACGAGTTCGCCGATCCAGCGCACAGCCGAGACGTGATCGAACGCGCGGTGAGCTGGTTTAACCAATACCTGCAAGCTTCCCGCTAAACTGTGTGTACGCCGCTTAAAACAGAGGAAGATTATCGATCTCCGCATTGCCTTTTTTTGGCCTGTCTATCTGGACAGTACGGGTTCTAGACCTAAAACTGTTCGCGCGTTCTATTTTCATCGGTAGCTGCGGAAGGTAGTCTCTAACCATTGCCTCGCGAGTGTCCCATGAGGCGAAGAAGGAGCCTATGTCCCACTGGATCGGAACTACCTCTCCCGCAGATGCTGGAATGAATGATTTTAAAGAATGCTTGAAACATCTTCGCGACGGCCATGCTGATGAAGCGCTTCAGCACGCGCGGCGCGCGCTTGGCATCGCCCCCAAGAACCCTTTTTACCTTTCCTACACAGGCTTGCTGGCGGCGCTTTCTGAAAAACGTTTCGGAGACGGGGAAAGTCTGTGCCGGGAAGCGCTGGGAATGAAGCACAACCATGCACAATTGTATTTGAACCTGGCGGAAGTCTATTACCAAGCTGGAAGAACTCCGGAAGCCATTCAAACGCTGGAAAAAGGCTTGGTGTCCGCAGGGCGCGATTTTCGAATTCGCCGGGCGCTGGAAAAAATTGGAATGCGCCGGCCGCCGGTGCTTACGTTCCTGCACCGCAGCCATCCGATCAACGCGAGGCTTGGAAAATTGCGCCATCGCTTGACCGGACCACATAAAGCGGCCTAGCGCGAAGCGCCGATACTCCGGCGCTAAAACTCTCCTCCTGCCGTACCCGGGATGAGGTCACTGGCGGGTGAGCTTGTCCCGGGCCCCCTTTCTCCGCCGACACTTCGAAAAACTAACCGACCCACTTACTCTAACTATGGCCCAGTGGCAGAAAGTATTGCGTGCCTTTCACGGGCTGGCGGAGCCGCCGCAGAAGTTCCTGTAAATCCTGGTTGCGCTCGACGAAATCGATTTCCGAAGTATCCACGACGAGCAGGTTCGAAGCTGAATAGCGGAAAAAGAAATGCTCGTAGGCGCTTGCTACAGCGTCCAAATATTCGGACGAGATTTGGGTCTCGGCGGGATCGCCTTTCTTCGAAACTCGCTTGGAAAGAACATCCGGCTTGGCTTGCAAGTAAATCACAAGGTCGGGCGGAGGAATTGACGATGCAAGCATATCGAAATAACGTTCGTAAAGCTTGAGCTCTTCGTTGTCGAGATTGAGATAGGCGAAAATTTTGTCGCGTTCGAATAGAAAATCGCTGACGATGGGCGCACCGCTATACTGGGAAGGAATTGGAGAGAGGCGGCGGTAGCGCTCGTGGAGAAAATACATCTGCGCGCGAAAGGCTGCGCCGCTTTTCTCGTTGTAAAAATCAGCGAGGAAGGGGTTGTCTTCGCAGTCAAAGATCCGGCGAGCGTGAAGCTGCTCCGCAAGAACTTTCGCAAGAGTGGATTTGCCGACGCGTATGGGACCCTCGACCACTATATGGCGAGGGGATTTGAAGCTTGGACTGGGCGTGCTCACGCGCGGAATTATAACAGAGGCGAGAAATTGTCCCGTGCAGCCTGGCACACCGAGCGGGACGGGCACATTTCGGCGATGACGCAAGCTACCAGGATTTTGCGATTACCGTGATGATGCGAGCAAGTGAATCCACATCGCGGGTGTCGATCACCTCAGCAGGCGAATGTGAGTAGCGCAAGGGCCAGCCCAGAGGGATATCCAACGAGCCATAACGCACGAAGGCCGATCCGTCGTTGCCACCCCCCGTTACGCCGTACTGTACCGGGATCTGATTCAGCTGGGCAAGCTTGATGACTTTCTCTACGAGCTCAGCAGGGACGATGTTGGAGTTATCCACGGCACGTATGACGAAACCCTTGCCGATTTCAGCATCGCCGAACCGTTTCGACTCGATCGGCGAATCGGAACTTACAAAGGTATCCACGGCAAAAACGTCATCGGGCAGGTGGCCTTCCGCTGCCAGTCGTTTTGCGAGCGCGGCTGCGCCCACGAGGCCCTCTTCCTCCCCAGTGGACCAAACAAACGTGACATCGCGGCCTTTTAGTGGGCCGCCTAGCGCCCAGACGGCCGTGATTAGAGCGGTGTCGCCGACACGGTCATCAAAGCTGCGACCATTCGCGCGTGCGCCGAGAAGATGTCGATATGCTTTTGGAATCGTGACGGAGTCGCCGACCTTGATACCCAGCTTTTCGACCTCGTCGATCGAGCGCGCGCCGACGTCCACACGGATAGCCTTTTCGGACTCGTGCGGCCATTCAAACTTCGGTTCTTCCCAGCCGTTCGGGAGTTCGACGATTGCGGCGCAGTCGCCGTTCGCGTTGTGCACGAGCGCAGGATGCCCGGCAAAGAAACTTAGTTCCCCGCTTCCACGCCATTCAACTTCAAGGCGGCCATCTTTCGAGACTGACTTAACTTCGAAACCGATTTCGTCCATATGCGCGACGATCAGGATGCCTGGAGTCTTGGTTCCGGTCGGGGCCGTGCCGATCCGTAAAATTAGGTTTCCAGCTTCGTCAGTTTGAGGTTGGGCCCATTTCGGCAGGAGCTGTTTCACCAGGTTCCGAACAGCTCCTTCATGGTAGCTCACGCCGTAGCTCACCACCAGACGACGCAGAATCTCGTCGGTGGAGGGTGGACTCGAGGCGGGTGCTCCGTCATCGTGCGAGGACCGCTGGCCGCCGGCGCGAGACGGACGAGGGACTGCGCTTCCTTGCGCGTAAAGCTGCAGCAGATGTTCTAAGCTCGCGAGATCCGTCGTGTCGATCAATTCGGCTGGTGTGCTCGACCAGTCCGTGGCAATTCCCAGATGTGCCCATTTTGGAGGCATCGGCGGCGGCGTTAGATAACTTCGCGGAATCGGAGAAGCGGAGAAATCAGTATTTATCGGAATTTTGTTGGAGTCTGCTAGGTGCTTCAGCTCGGCGGCGAGACCTGCCGGCGTCCCGTTGGTTTCCTCAAGTCCGATGAGCACTCCGCCGCCAGGTTCTCGGCGTGGCGCTCTACGCATGTTCTCCGAGCCGGCCACAGCGCCGCCGGAAGTGAGCCGCCCCACGTAAATCATTTCATCCGGTTTCATCGTACTCAAAATGCGCTGGAGGCCGCGAGCGGCAGTCCACTGCTGGACTACAAAGGCAATCGTCAGCGTACCCTTCACTTTCGACGGATCGATGTCACGAAGCAATTCAACTAGCGCGGCCGCGCCAAGGCGATCACCGATGGACGTGCCCGCCATCTTGTTGTAGCCGAGTTCAATTGGCTGGCGATTCATAGCCAGGGGGCTGAGCAGGGCAATGCCCGCCTTCCGAACTTCAGCGCTGGAGGCAGCGCCAATGTCGATATACATATTTTCTAGTTCCGATGATTTTGGCGTGTCTGCGCGGGCGCCTTGTAGATGCACGGAAAGACCTGCGACGACCGCATCTATCCATTTCCCGCTCGCCTTTCTGATTTTCACCGGCTGCGCGGAATACAGTTGGTTGAAAATAGGAGGCAGGCCGGATTGGGGAAGGCGTTGCACCCGCAGGTAGCCGTCGTCGGTAATTCCACTGACAATGAATCCGGGTTCGTCGATCGGTGTAACAATCAGGCGGTTCGGCGCACCAGAGCCGATTGTGACGACTAGGTCCCCGAGGTTGTCCATCCTCGGCTGGAACGCTGAGATTTCGCCTCTAATTTTTTCAGCGAGCTCATTTTCGTAACCGGAAATTCCGGGTATCGCTGCAAGGTCTTTCAAAGATTCTTTGGTTTCGCCGCGAAACCTCGCCGGACTTGGAGATTGAGTTGCTTGCGCGGAGATTGGCGCAGGATTTGTGAGGTTTAAGATGAATACAGAAAAGAGCCAGGCTGCAAAAGATAGGCGTCTCATAGCATCCCCTGACCGCGGCAAAGCCCCTTCATGCGCGGCAAAGCTCGGCGAGGATAGTGTCACGTCGATGCAGGGCAATTTGGTCAACGCGTTTCAGCACTAGGATATAGGCAATCGCGGCGAGGCCGGCGAGAATCAGAAAAATAACCCCCGCTAGCCAGATTCTTCCATATGCTCTGGAAATCAAGAGCGTTACGGCAGCTAATCCGAATACTGCAAACTGCATGCCCAGGCTGGCGAAGACCGTAGTGGATGACGCACGCTGCTTCCCGAATGCTCCGTAATCAATTTTCTTCGGGGTATAAATCGAAAGCAAGTTTCCCGCCGTCAAATTCAGAAGAAGCGCGAAGGCAACTCCCGTAACTGTGGCAAGCGTTACATCTGCAGTCGGCGGATGAAACATGAAACATACCGCGAGCCATACCACCACTACCTCACATGCGAGCAAGAGGGCGTGGGTGAGATTTTTTCCCAGCAGGATCTCGCGAAATTTCACCGGGCACACATAGTAGAACTGCATACCGACAGCATCCGCTCCGAAACAGTTGTAAACAAGGTTCGTCAAGATGAGTAAGGCATAGGCCGCGCCAACGGGGAAAGCCAGGTCGGGTGCGCGCGATAAAAAACCGCCCTGCCGTCCCGGGGTTCCTGCCGGCCCCAGGCGAAAGACCAAAAGAATAACCACCGGCATTACAAAGGTGAACAACATAGGTCCGCTGCGCGAGAGGTAATGAACTTCTTTTTCCAGCATCGCCGCGACAGAACTGGGAATCCCTGATATGTTCCAACTGAGACGAAGGACGCTTTTTTCTCTGATTGAACTCTTGCGCGCCGACGCTTCACTGAGATTCTCTCCGCTATATTGCGCTCGAAGACGAACGTTCAGCAGCCAGAGAATCGCCAGGGCATACACGGACTCGAGCGCGAATGCACCAAGCGCTGGCGCAAATTCGCCTCGGACGGCTCTGGCAATCGCCGCGGCGGCCAAACCGGGCGGAAGTGCGCGCTCGTAAGGCAAAGCCTGCGCCGTGAATCTGGAGGCATCAGGATGGCGGCGCTCGTCATATCGGGACATGAGTGGGCCAATAAATTGGAAACAAATGATGAAGACGAAAAAAACTGCGCCCAGAATTTCGCGCGTGCGGCGTTGAGCCAGCCACCGTTCGATCCAGGCGAAAATCATGCGGGCCAGAAGAACATTGAATATCGCGAATACAAAGAGAACGAGGGCGGCCCAGAGGAACAGACCCGGGCGGGCCAGGCCGAGGCCCATACTCAATCCGAGCAGGCACATACATCCAATGATGGTGGACGGATCCAACGATCCATATACCAAACGGATCAAGAAGTAGGATGGGAAAGAGAGAGGAAAGCGCAGCAAATTCGAAGAATCCACATTTTCGGTTAAAGCGGAAGCCATCACCGGGAAAAGCTGCCAGAACAAGAATACCGGCCAGAGAAGAATCGCAATCCACTCCACATTTCCCCGCGAGACAAAATACCAGGCGGCCAAGCCAAGACCGAATGAGCCCCCCAGGCCAGCAGCCGCAAACATCAAAAACATAATTCCGCGAGCTACTACTTCGAGGCGACCGCGCAGGGTGCGCAACCCGTTGACGAAGAGTTGCCAGCGAAGGCGAGCGACGGCGGCGAGCTGCTCGCGCATTACCGGAGAAGAGCTCAGCCCAGCCATGAAAGCTCTTGATCAGCGCGGCGTGTGCCGCCCACCATACGAAGAAAAATTTCCTCCAGCGTAAGTTTTTCTCCAGGCGCAGGCCCGGCCGATTCACCCGGCGATGAACCCGCTAAGGCGGCCGCGGCTTGCGCTTCCACTCCCGCGCGGAGTTCTTCGAGCGAACCTTGGGCCACCAATCGGCCACGATGAATGATGGCCAGATGGCTACAAAGGCGCTCGACAATCTCGAGTACGTGCGAAGTGAGGAAAATCGTGGCGCCGCGAGCAATCATGCGTTGAAGCATGGCCTTGAGTGTGCCGGATGCAATCGCATCTACACCCTCAAATGGCTCATCGAGAAATAGAATTCTCGGCCCATGGATGACCGCGGCGGCCAGAGCCAGTTTCTTTTGCATTCCATGGGAGTAGTCGGTAACCAGAGTTTTCGGCTGATCGGAGAGCTGCATGAAATCGAGAAGTTCCGCCGTGCGCTTGCCTGCGGTTTCTCGGTCGAGGCCGTACATGCGGCCAGCAAAATTCAGATACTCGGCGCCGGTAAGGCGTCCGAACAAGGCCATACCTTCGGGCACTACGCCGATTTGGCGTTTAACTTCGATCGGATTTTGTGCGAGATCGAGGCCAAGTATTTGGATTCTGCCGGAACTTGCCGAGAGCAAACCTGTAAGCATTTTGATGGTGGTGGATTTCCCGGCGCCGTTGGGGCCGAGAAAACCGAAGAATTGGCCCGGGGCGACGGAAAGGTTCACGTCCTGCACGGCGACTAAGTCACCAAAACGGCGCGTCAGCCCTTGTGTAGCAATCGCGGGAGCGTCCATAGATTTTTGACTCTAGCATATCCGCCGGAATCCGCGGAGTGAGTGCGAGCGTTGAACATAAACGGGTTATGTTTGTAAAATTAAGTTTTAGCGGGTATTGATGGGAGCGACGGGCAGTGCGGATGCTTGCGGAAACACTGCGAGAACGGCGGGCAACTCCAGGCGAAATGTGCAGCCCCCTTCAGGACGATTAAATCCTAAAATTGTTCCGCCGTGTTCCTGCATGACGCCGTAACAAATGCTGAGACCCAGACCGGTGCCTTTGCCTACCGGTTTTGTGGTGTAGAACGGATCAAACACCTTCTCCGGATCCTGCATCCCTGGACCGGTGTCGGAAAACTCCACGATTACATTGCTTCTCTCACGGAGCGTTCGGATCATAAGAATGCCACCGCCGCCCGTCTCCATCGCGTCCACGGCGTTGCTTATCAGATGATAGAAAACCTGAAGCAACTGGTTCGGATCGCCACGAACGGCGGGAAGAACACTTCGGCTCTCCAGTTCGATACGAATATTTTTTCCGCGAAGGTCCAGGTTGCGGAGCTGTACCGCACCGGTGAGAACCGTGTTTAGATCAAGCAACTGTTTCTCTGCGGGTACCTGACGTGCAAAGCTGAGGAGATTATTAACCAGATCCTTTGTGCGCCGGGCTTGGTCGCGGATCTTTTCTCCCAGCGAATGTGCACGCGTGTTGGGGGGATTTTCGACAGTCAGCACATCCGCGTAACCAAGAATGGCAGTAAGCGGGTTGTTTATCTCGTGCGCGGCTCCGGCGGCCAGCTGCCCCAGGGAGGCAAGCTTTTCAGATTGTACAAAGTGAGTTTGCAGACGTTTTACATTTTCAAGCGATTCCCACAGTTCGTGCACCAGGCCAGTGCGCTCCTGATACACCAAATGCTGCCTGTAGAAAACCAGCGACGTCCCGATGAAAAGGGTGACGAGTGTCACGATCAGACGAAAGCGCTGCACGGGCAATGGGGCATCGCTGATGAAAACATTCCATCCTGCCAAGACTAGGGCTGCCAGGACGCCGAGCATAGCGAGACGGACTGGCCATTGCGTGTTCCGGCGTGCGGGGGCGGGGGAGCACTCAGGCTCGAAGGCCAGATCGTGGGCAACAACTCCTGTGATTCCTAGCCATACAAATGCGGCGAGCGCGGGAAGCCTTACCAAGGAGCTGCTGTAGATGCTCCTATTGTGCACGGCAACGGCCGTGAGTATAAATCCGCCGAGGTAAAGAGAAGTTGCCCCGAAAAGATGACCGTAAATCTTTCGCCAACTGCCTTGGGAGCGAAAAAACAAAAACGCAAATCCAATGGAAACGACGAGATTTTCGGCCATGTAACTTCCGATGTCGCGCGATCTGAATAATGCGATATCGGGCCAGATTGTCTTCCAGGGCATGGCAGCAAAAATGTAAACATAAAGCCAAAGAATTGAGAGAAGGAGCAAATCAAGCAAACCGAAACGAAGCGTCTCGCGCATTTTCCTAGCGTGAGGTGCCAAAGCTAAGGCAGCCATAAAGGGCACGGTATGAAGGAAGAACAGGAGATCGATATAGAACGGAATGTACCCCGTTTGACCCACCACCAATTGCCCGTAACTGAGTACCAGGATGCCTGCGAGCCACAGGGTACAGCCGAGGGCGAGAAGCATCCAAAAGGCATTGCGCCGCCGGTAGGGCGTGGCGGCATTCCAGAGCAGTGTGGTGTTGGCAAAAAGCGGGGTCAAACAGGCGAGGAGATAGCTCAGAGCCGTTTGCGTTGAACCGCGCGGCACCCATATACCGACAACCGCGTAGCCACCAACAAAAAATAACCAGGCTCCCCAGATAAGGACGGACAACCGAGAGGATTTCACTTAGATAACGCCCGGATTCAATTCTATCGTAGGCTCACGCGGACCGGCAGCGAAGTTCAGCAAAGCATTCTAATAAATAACTGGGACGGTGCCTTAATCTGACGGAGAGGAAGCCTTGGCAACCTGAGACGCTGGCAGTTCATAAGCGAGTGTACGGAGAGACAGAAGGAAATCGAGAAACGGTAGCATGCCAGCTCCGGATTTTGCCGATAAATTCATGACCGTCATACCCGGGCGCACCGTGCGCGGATGTTACGGTTCGCGCTAACCGCGTCGAATTTCACCGCTTCGGCCAGGTCGAGTTTCGTGATTACAGCGAGGTCTGCGCTATTGAAAATTGTGGGGTATTTCAGAGGTTTGTCCTCTCCCTCTGTTACCGACATTAGCACGAGCCGAATATCCTGGCCAAGATCGTAAGAAGAAGGGCACACCAGATTGCCCACATTTTCGATGAAAGGAAATCCAGCTCGTCAAGTTTCCGCGCTCCGTTACCGGACAGAGCCTGGTTACATTCAATTAAGATAATGTCCTGATGGTTCTTGCCTCGTTCCTCTAAGACGCGAAGGCGCGTCACACCAAGATATTGTTAGCCTGGCGATCGCGAGTATTCCCGTCCGATTTAGCTGCTGTTCGCGGCGAGATTAGAGATAGGAAAGCCGCGGCCGCGCGTGGAAGGGTTCGATCGCACTTCCAGGTAACTGGTGACGCCACCCTTGGAACGTATGACGGCGAGTTGCTCCGCGCGGCGAGTTGCCGCCAGCTCCCAAGCCGATCTTGGACGTTCCCGTGGGCAGGATTAGATTTTGAGCGCTGATGGCATTCACTACGTCCAATGCCGACAGGCCCTTGAACTGCAACGCCGTCGGATTCAGATCCACTTGCACTTGACATCGTGCGACAATGGTTTGTCGTCAGACGCTCCGATCGCGAGCTTCCCCCGGCCGCAAAAAAGGCAATTCCTTCCTGCCACACGGCGGCCCCCAAGATCTCAACACAAGCGTTGCAGTTAGATCGCCGGTGGCCGGTAGTCACCGCGCACGCCACTGGTGTGCGCGATTTCATTCGGTCATCAAAGTCGCACTTCGGTTTCGAGGTAGTTGTCAAGATGGGCTCGGACGGCGAGCAGAGGTTCCTCGCTTCGTTCGAGCCGGCAAAGCATGATTGCGCCTTCCAAGGAAGAAATGAGGAGAGTCGCCAGCTTCTTGGGGTCAACGCCGGGGCGGATTTCACGCGCTTTGATTCCGGCGCTGATTATCGAAATAAGGTAGCTCCGCCACCCGCGAAACGCCTTGCGCGCACGCTCGCGCAGAACAGAATTTCCGTCATCCGTGTCGATCGCCGTGTTGAGCAATGGACAGCCGCCTGGGATGACTCCGCGCCGCTCAACAAAATTAGCAACCAACCGCTTCAGCCTATCGACGGTGTTCGATATGGTATCCAGATCGTGGATCCGTGCGTTTAAAGTTTCTCGCCAGGCATAGTCAAATGCCTCGGCAGCCAGCACTTCCTTGCTCGAGAAGTGTCGGTAGATTCCGCCTTTTTCGAGACCGGTCGCCCGCATGAGGTCGGACAAGGCCGCGCCGTCATAGCCCCTCTGATTGAAGATGGGCGCCGCTTTGCGAATGATTTCCCGCCGGGTTTGCTCGCCTTTGCGCATTGAGGTTCCCTGAGCCGGTTCTGCGACCAGTTGGTCGCTAATTGGATTGTAGCAGATATTCTATGAGACCGAACGGTCTCTTATGGCATCCAAGAAACCGAGCACTGTATGGGCACTGCCGCAGGTTCCATTTCCTTACCGAACGTGGTCGCAGCGCGGCCCGCCATCAATCCGTGGATCATCGCCGTGACGGTTACGCTGGCGACCTTCATGGAGCTACTCGACACCGCCATCGCCAACGTTGCCTTACCGCATATTGCAGGCGGCCTCGCCGTTAGCTATGACGAGAGCACCTGGGTGCTGACGAGCTATCTGGTCTCGAATGCCGTGGTACTTCCGCTTTCTGCGTGGCTGAGCCGCGTCTTCGGAAGGAAACGCTACTACATGCTTTGTGTGGTTCTTTTCACCTTGAGCTCTTTGCTGTGTGGCCTGGCTCCCTCCTTGGGCTTGCTCATCTTCTTTCGCGTTCTGCAGGGCGTCGGAGGCGGTGGCCTCGCTCCGGTCGAGCAGGCCATTCTCGTAGACACGTTCCCTGCGCATAAGCGAGCCGCGGCTTTCGCTCTCTACAGCATGGCCATCGTGAGTGCCCCTGTAATCGGCCCCCCGCTCGGCGGGTGGATCACAGACAACTGGAGTTGGCGTTGGATTTTTTTTATCAACATTCCCATCGGGATTGTTTCTCTGATCCTGACGAACCGGCTTATTTCCGACCCTCCGGAGTTCACGCACGAAGTCGAAGCTGCCCGGAAAGGCGGGAAGCTTCGGATTGATGGTCTCGGGATTTTTCTGGTTGCCCTCGGCTTCGCGTGTCTGGAGGTCGTTCTGGATCGCGGACAAACACTAGACTGGTTCGAAAGCCGATTCATTGTTTGCTTCTTCTCGATTGCGCTGGTGGCGCTGATTGTGGCTGCTTTCTGGGAGTGGCGTCATCCCGATCCAGTGGTCGAGATTCGTCTACTCGCAGATCGGAATTTTGCTATCGCGAACATTTACTATTTTCTTTTCGGTCTTGCTCTGTTTGGGTCTACGGTGTTGATTCCCCAGATGCTCCAGAGCCTGTATGGCTACACCGCTACCGATGCAGGACTCGTTCTTGGACCCGGCGCATTCGTCATCGTAGCCCTGGCTCCAGTGATCGTGAAAATCCTGCCGAAGGTCGGTATCAAACCGCTGATTTTCACGGGATACATCATTTTTGCCATTGCCATGTGGCGCTACTCGAGCATTGACCTCGCGGCGGACTACAAACACGTGGCTCTGTTTAGGGCTCTCCAGGGACTCGGGATCGCTCCCCTGTTCGTGCCTGTGAGCCAACTGGCCTATTCCTTCTTGCCCAAGAATAAGAACAACAAAGCTTCGAGTCTTACCAATCTATCCCGGAACCAGGGGGGAAGCGTTGGCATCGCGTTCGTTACAACCGTTCTTGCGCGACGAACGCAGTATCACCAGTCCGTTCTGGTCGCTCACGCGACTCCCGGCCAGCAGCGCTATCGAGAAACACTCGGCGCGTTGTCTCGGTATTTTGTGACGAAGGGTTTCACCGCCCCGGACGCGGCGTTGCACGCGAAAGCGCAAGTAGCACAAATGATTCATCAGCAAGCGGCATTCCTTGGGTTTCTCGATTGTTTCTGGCTGTTGGGTTGCGCCTGCATGATCGGGGCGCCTCTGGTTTTCTTCACACGGAAATTCAGGTCGGGTGGTCCTGGCACAGGACATTAGCGGCCGAAAAATAACTCCTGAAGGAGGTTGCCAAAATGATTCGCGTCAGTGATTCGCGTTGGTAGATTCAAAATCTCTGCAGTCGGTGCTCCGCAAAGTGTGTGTTACATGTGATGTATATGCAGCAATTCCAACTCCTCGATCTCGTGGATGGCCTTCCAGAGTACCAGCCAGACACGGACTGCCGCTCACGGCTCGGACCTGGAACTGGGATCGCCTAACGCACGCGTCTCCGTTTTGCCCCTGACAGAAGCTCAAATAATACTCGATGCCGAATTGGCCGGTTAAGGGAACGCCGCGACCAAAACGGAGGAGTGAATCAGGCTCTGCGACCAGACGCAGGAATCCTCATCGAATCGTTTAGGTTTATTAGGAGTCGCAAGGATGCAGATCGGCGTGGACAGCTTTGGGGCGGTCATCTCTGACCCGACAACGAGCCTTATCCTCAGCCCTGTCCAGCGTATGCAGAATCTACTGGAAGAGATTGAGCTCGCGGATCAAGTCGGTCTGGATGTTTTTGGCATCGGCGAACATCATCGGGCCGAGTTCCTTGATTCTGCCCCAGTTGTGATTCTCAGTGCAGCCGCCGCACGCACGAAAAGCATTCGCCTTACGAGCGCCGTCACCGTCCTGAGCGCCGCCGACCCGGTTCGAGTCTTCCAGGAATTTGCCACTCTGGACCTTATTTCGCATGGCCGTGCCGAGATCGTCGCCGGTCGTGGCTCGCTCGTGGAGTCCTACCCACTCTTCGGTTTCAATCTGGAAGACTACGACTCGCTTTTTTCAGAAAAGCTGGATTTGCTGCTCAAGCTTCGCGAGAACACAAACGTTCACTGGTCTGGTAAGCACCGCGCGCCGCTCAGCGGCCAGGCGGTCTACCCGCGTCCTCTGCAAAATCCGCTGCCTATTTGGATCGGCGTGGGTGGCACGCCCGCCTCATTCGCTCGCGCTGGTATGCTCGGCCTCCCTCTCATGGTTGCCATCATCGGAGGCGAACCCAAACGATTCCGTCCTCTGATTGACCTCTATCGCGAGACCGGTCGTCGCGCTGGTTACTCCGCCGAGAAACTCATCGTGGGCCTTCACTCCATCGGCTTCCTTGGAGACACCACCAAGCAGGCTGCCGACGACTTTTATCCGGGATACGCACACACATTCACCGAAATCGGCAAGGAGCGCGGTTGGCCCCCCACTACCAGGGCACAATTCGACGCCGTGCGCGGGCCCACGGGTGCGCTGTTAATCGGTGACGCCGAGACTGTCGCGGAGAAAATATTGTACGTGAATGAGGTTCTCGGGGGTTTATCTCGCATTACATTCCAAATGGGTGTCTCGACGCTGCCGCATGAGAAGATGTTGCGAGCTATCGAAATCCTGGGAACTCGCGTCGCGCCCATCCTACGTAGAGAACTCGCGAAAAGCCCCGCGGGTGCGTGATGCGCAAGGCAGGTCAGCTTCGGTAAAACTGCTCATGATTTCGCGCGACGAAATACACACCGTGTGCCTCCACCAGCTCGTTCAGTGGCTCGGCTGCTCTTCGCGCATCGATGGGCTCTTCTTTCAATATCTTCGCAACTATGTTCCACAGACAACTAGCGTTTTGAACGTGGCCTAGGTGCACATCGGCTGGACTCGAGTCACCCGAACAACGGCGAGGGAATTCAAACATGAAATGAGAGTAGCGGTATGGCGGTCGAGTTCGAAAATCTGTCCGACGAGTACGGCAGTATGCGAGTGACCGTGGTCCTAAAGAGATGCCGCGGCTGCAGGTGTGGTCTAATGATCTCTACCGCAATGAAACCTAGGAGAGAGACATGGCGTCTCCACCAATACCAAGCGCACTGAATGCTCGCACGCAAGCGTTCCCGGCACTAACCGCAGCTCAAATCAACCGCGTTCGCTCTGGCAGCAAACTTCGGCAAGTAGAGAAGGGCGACATCCTGTTTGATGTTGGCGACACGAATGTGCCGTTCTTCGTCTTGCTTTCCGGACGCATGGAGATTGTGGAGCTGGATCTGAATGGTGAGCAGTTCGTGGCCAAACATGGCCCCGGTGAGTTTACGGGTGAGATGACCATGTTGTCAGGCCGGCGGAGTCTGGTGCGTGGTCGCGTCACCGAATCCGGCGAGTTTCTGGAACTTACCGGAGATGGTTTGCGGGCGCTCGTTGCCAGAGATGCTGAACTGAGCGAAGTTTTTATGAGAGCTTTCATCCTGCGTCGCTTGGAACTCGTCAGCCAAGGTCAGGGTAGCATCATCCTATTAGGTTCGCGGCATTCGGCTAATACACTGCGCTTGCGCGAATTCCTTACCCGCAATGAACATCCGTACGCCTACGTCGATCTTGACACCGATAAGACTTCACAGGAACTTCTCGATCGCTTTGAAGTCAAGCTCGACGAAATTCCTGTCATCGTGTGCCGTGCTCGCTCTGTGCTGCGGAATCCCACCATTCAGCAATTGGCTGATTGTCTGGGACTGAACGTCGCCATCGATGAGACGGAGATTCGCGACTTGATCATTGTGGGTGCTGGTCCCGCCGGTCTGGCGGCGGCTGTGTACGGCGCCTCGGAAGGGCTGAACGTGCTTGTGGTTGAGGCCGTCAGTCCCGGTGGTCAGGCGGGATCGAGTTCCAAGATTGAAAATTATTTAGGATTCCCGACCGGCGTTTCTGGTCAGGAACTGGCGGCGCGCGCGATCGCCCAGACCGAGAAATTCGGAGCCCAGATGATGGTGGCGCACAGCGTGTCGCGGCTGGATTGCGAAAAGCGTCCCTACAAAATCTTCCTGGACAACGGCAACAAGCTCGCGGCGCGCTCGGTAGTGATCGCGACCGGGGCTCAATACAACAAACCGCGAATTTCCAATCTGGACCATTTTGAAGGGCAAGGAATTTACTATGGCGCGACGTACATGGAGTCGCAGCTATGCGAACAGGAAGAAATCATTGTTGTGGGAGGCGGGAATTCGGCCGGGCAGGCGGCGGTTTTTCTGGCGCAGACGGCCCGCAAAGTTCACATGCTGGTCCGCTCGAATCAGTTGGCCGACACGATGTCACGTTATTTGATTCAGCGGATTGAAGAGAATCCGGGTATCGAGATGCACTTCAGAACAGAAATCGTCGGACTCGATGGTGACAGTCATTTGGAGCGCGTCACCTGGAGAGACAAAGTGAGTGGCGAGACTTCCGTGTGTCCCATTCGCCACGTATTTATTATGGCCGGAGCCTCTCCGCGAACTGAATGGCTGCGCGGGTGCGTTGCCATGGACGGGAAAGGATTCATTCTCACCGGGCGTGACTTGGAAAGCGTCACCGGAAATTCGGCATGGCGGCTGCCCCGTTCTCCGCAAATGTTGGAAACGAGCTTGCCCGGAGTGTTTGCGGTCGGTGATGTTCGATCGGGGAATGTGAAACGCGTTGCCTCGGCTGTGGGCGAAGGAGCGATTGCCATCCACATGGTGCATAGCTCCTTGGCGGAAGTCTAGGATTCGTCCACGCCATTACTGTGAACGGCTCGTACTTACAATGACGATTAGCTCCGCTGCCCAGAAGAATATGAATTGCGGCGGCGGTGTTCCTGACCAGAAAGTCCTGAGCTCGAATCCTTTAGTCGATCCAAGGCGGGTTTTTGTGCGTTAGGTGAGAATGCGCTCGGCATCGCTCAGAAGTTTTCGCAGCGCACGTACCACCGCGCGGATTGCAACCACGATGATTGCGAGCGCGACGAGAACAATGCTCGCGGCGGCATAAGGATGCTGTGACGCAAACCAGGTTAAGAACACGACGGTTGCATCTTCGCCCAGGCTCAGCGCTATGTTCGAGAAGGGTTCCGGCGAATGAGTGACGGACACGCGCGCCGCTATTTTGCCTCCGTGAGCGAGAAAAGCGACGACAGCTCCGAATAGCGTGGCGAGTAGCTGCTTGTGCGCCGGGAGTCCTGAAGTAGCGGCGTACGCGAGCAGAGCTGCTACGGGAATCCGGACGAAAGTGTGCGCCGCGTTCCAGAGTAGATCGAAGATTGGGATTTTATCGCCGACTAGCTCCACCAAGAAAAGCAAACAGCACACGCCTATCACGTACCAGTTCTCAACTCCGTGCAGCGACCCAGGGAGCGCCAGAAGATTGGCCCGCGAAAGCAAGCCAAGCATCGCTACAGTGGCATACACATTTAAGCCTGCCGAGAAGCACACCACTACGAGAACGGCAGTCAGTTCCGTGCCCGTAGGAATCTGCACGATTCGCGGAGCCAGCAGCATTAATAGGGATCACTCTAGATCAACGATACCACCCAGTTGACAGGAAGTCAGAAGATCCCTCAACGGACCAATATAGTCCCTGAGACTTCCGTAATATTCGAAGATTGCTCGAATTGAGCAAGGCCGCACGGTATCTGGGCGGACTAGAGGAAGATAGCCAGAATAGACAAGAGCAAGGTAAAGCCCCGATTACCAAAGACCGCTAGACCATCCGCGCTCGCTTAGCTCGTTCTTGCAAATTCAAGGGTGCCGTCCACATTTGCAGCGACAGAAAGCATGGCCACCAGCATTTTTGCGAATGAGTGCATTCTCGCTAGCCAGTTTCTCCACTGACCATCCTGTGAGCGCAAGCCCCGCCGTTCAGGACGGGGTAAGTGATTGTTTTGCTCTTCAGCATATGTAATAGTGCTTATGTCCAAAAGACCTACCGCAGGGCATGCGGAAAGTAACGCTTGCGGAGATACGAGCAGCGCAGTAAGGCGCTCGGCCCAAGAACCCGCCGAAGAGGACGCAATTCATCGCGCAACCTCCGTAGGAATCCTCTCCGTTAACGGAGAGGAGGATGTCAAGAGTCATCGATCTAGAGGAGCTCCATCGCTTGCATTGCGGCTCTGCCACCTTCTGCCGCAGCGCCCGGCCAGTGTTGGCTGCCGACTTGTTCCGAATGACCGAATGAGACCCGGCCGAAGCGCTGCCGCAGAATATCGCGGACAGGGGGCTTGCCATCCTTTCCAAAAAACATGCCCGGAGGAGAAATCGCATAGGCATGACCCCAACGGTTCAGAATGATTCCTGCAATATCGCGCTTGGCATCGAAGCCCCCCATGCTGAACAGCTTCTGCATCTGGGCGCGAATCTTGCGTTCCAGGTCAAGATAACTTGCCGACAATAGTTCGGCACGTCCTTTATTTCCCTGTTCTGCGATGGGCAGATCCGGATAGTAAAACGCCATATAAAACGTGACCAAAGTCGGCTTGTCGGGGTCAAGCGGGGGCCTGTAGTTGTCCATGATCATGGGCCGGCGGATGTTGCACGAGAAACCGAACCCGTCGAACCATCGGCATGCAGTGAGCCCTAAATCGTAGAGGAAACGCCAATTGGTCACGGCTACGTTCACACTCAGCACTGGATTTCGTGGGAATGTCTTGCAGGCTTCTTTTTGTTCCTGCGGCATATCGCGCACGACATATTGGTTTATCCAGCTTCCCGAGGCCATCACCACGGCCCGCGCCCTCAAACGGTAGGCCTTGCCATTCTTGGCGTACATAATCCTGACGTGTTTCGAGTTTTCGGGACTCCGCTCGTGCTCGACGCGCGCGACGGTGCAACCAACACGGACGCGAACGTCATTCTGCGGCCTGTCAAGCGCCTCGAAGTTAACCTTTTGAGTGATGACGCTGGTGAGATCTTTGCCACCTTCGATCGACTGAGGGATTAGAGTTTTCAGGAAATATCGTGCGATTCCTGAATTGCCGCCGGGGAATGTGAGCCACGGCATCTCGTCGAGTTTGACGGCGACATCTTTGCGCTCAGGCGTGAAACCTAGGAAGCCCGGCATACCGATGTTGTAAGCGTGATAAGCCGACCAGCCATCGCATCCAGCTCCAATTCCGGAAGCAATGATTGGATCGGCGTAGCGCGTCACTCCGGGATCGAGCTTCATCACTTTTTCGATGTAGTCCCTGTAGTTCATGGTGTCTAGCCAGCGCTCGAAATCGTCCCCTGCGTAATATCGCTGACGGCTGCTTCGCCAGAGAAGTAGATCTCGTTTGACCTTGTCGGAGAAAGGCGTGTCTTTCAAGCCGTGGGCCCAAATATCAGTTACCCAGTGCGGCTTCACGCCTTGCGCCTCGTCGAAGAAGTAGCCGTTATTGGGCGAGCGATCGGCCCAGAGCAGGAAGGCGTAGTTATCCCTGGCGAATTCCATAGGCTTGAACTTCGCATCCCATGTCTGATGTTCGAATTGCCGTGGAATTTCGAGCGCTGTGTAAGCTTCCTCCTGTGCCGCGGCCATTTCTTCGTGAATCCCGCGAGCCGGCTGGCGATTCAGGGGGGGACCACGAAGGCGTTAGAGCCCTGGGGGCCAATCAGCCGCTCGCCGTTTACCATGAATTCGTTTTGCTTCGCTTCTCCGCCGAAGATTGGATGATTCTCAAGCACCAGGCATTTCTGACCGGACTTGTGGTTCTTCTGGAATTTTAGGGCGGCCATCAATCCGCTGATTCCGCCGCCGACAATGACAAGGTCGTATGTTTCCCCCGTCTCCACGACGTTCGCAGCCGGCCGGTCGTACAGGCCATCTCTCACCTCGTGCGCTGCGTGCATCACCTCCCATGTATTCCCGTTCGAGCGAGCGTAATCGCCCACGCCTCCGTAACCGTCCCAGTCAGGGACGCGCTGGCCGAGAAGAAACGCCGGAGCACTTAGGTCCAGGAGCATGGCTCCCGCGCCGAGGAGCGCTCCATTGAGGAAATCGCGTCTCGTGATGCAGGTGTCGATCCCGAGCTCGCGATCGAGAGGGCCGAGTGTTCTGGATGTGGTCATGCGTCCTCCTCAGGTCGCGGCCTGATTGGAATTGGAACTGCTCGGAATCCTGTTTTGTCGGTCCGGCTCTTTCTGGTAGTCTCGTTGGCCCCGCGGAGAAAAACCGATCTGTGAAAGAGAATGCGAAAGCGAAGAGTTGGACGATTGTGGTGATGCTCGCTGGGTTCAGCCTGATGAGCTACGTCCTGCGGATGAATATTTCCATCGCTTCGAAGTTCATGATGCCCGAGTTCGGCCTTTCTCAAATTCAAATGGGCCAGGTGTTCAGCAGTTTCATGCTCGGCTACGCGCTTTTCCAGATACCCGCCGGGATGCTTGGAGATCGTTGGGGACCCCGACTCGTCCTGGCACTGGCCGGGCTGTCTTGGGGAATCACGACGTGTCTGACCGCTTTGATTCCTGGTGTGCTGGCTACCAGTGCTGCGAGCATATTCGTTTGTCTTCTCTTGATTCGCTTCTGTCTGGGAGTTGGCGAAGCGGCCACTTATCCTGTGGCCACACGCGCTATCGCGAATTGGATTCAGCCATCCGATCGTGCCCTGACGAACGCCATCGTGATCGCCGGAGCAACGGCCGGCGCGGCTGTAACTCCCCCGTTGATTTCCTGGTTGATGATTCATCATGGTTGGAGGTCTTCGTTCTACATCACCGGCGCGGCCTCTTTTCTGCTTTCCCTTATCTGGTGGATCAAGGGCGCCGATGCGCCGAAAAAAGCTAGCCGAATTCCTCAGCTGGGCAGCGCCGCTTCTCGAGCGAAGCAAGAAACCGCTGATTCTGCGAAGAAGGCTTCCTGGAGAGCCGTGCTCGGCAAGAAGAACCTGTGGATCCTTTCGATTGGATACTTGTTCGATAGCTACGTTCTGTTCATTTTCGTGTTCTGGCTTTACACCTATCTCACCGATGTGCGCGGATTCAGTCTTCTGAGAGGCGGTTTCTTCACCAGCCTTCCATTCGTGGTTGCCAGCGTGATGACTCCCGTCGGGGGGTATTTTTGCGACCGCTTGTGCGTACGTTGGGGCGCGCGACGAGGCCGGCGTATCCAGCCCGTACTTTCCTTGATCCTGTCGGGAGCCTGCTTGTTCTACGGAGCGAAAGTGGCCGACCCCTACGTCGCGATCACTGTGCTGGCCCTCAGCGTTGGCTTCATCGAATCCACCGAGGGCGCGTATTGGTCCACCGCTAACGACATCGCTGAGCGGTACGTTGGCGCGGCCGGCGGGATGATGAACATGTTTGGAAATCTCGGCGGAGTATTCTCCACCGCTCTGGTTCCCGTGCTGGTGAAACATTTCGGCTGGCTCGTGGCCCTGGGAAGCGGCACTGTGACCGCCGGAATCGCAGCTCTGCTTTGGTTTTGGGTTCATGTAGAGCGTGAAACGGTCATATATCCGGACGCATCGACCGCGCTGTCTGAATAATCCCAAGCGAGACGTGCAGTCTTGCAAAGGAAATTGCACTTATGCAATCTTGCCCAACAGCCGTGAGAACGCGATCTTAAATTCTTGTAATCATTCCACCCCGAATCGGTAACATCCGCTGGTTGGAGACAGGCATGGATCAAGAGACCTAGCACTCTGCTTGCCATCGACAATCTCGCTAACGTCTGGCCACTTTGCGCGGCAGCCCTCGATGCTCCCGCAAAACGAAGACAAAATGAACGGGTTCGTGCAACTCTATGCTGCGGGTCCGGTGATGTTGCATGCATTTATACAATCTAGCCATCTATCCTCGGAATTACGGCCTTGAATTTTTACAATTCTTCCGCTCTAATGGCGTCCACTTGAGCGTTTTTCCGGAAGGTCTAGACGAACATGAGTGAAAAACCGCAAATTCTGCTTGCTGTTGATAATTTTCAAAGCGCTCGGCCGTTACGAGAGTTGCTCGAAGGCGCGGGTTATGCCACAGACTGGCGGCCGTTTACCGAGGCCAGGTTGTGTTCACCCATGCGCCCGCCCGATCTGTGGATTCTGGACACGCTCATGATGGATGACGAGGAGATGCACGCTTTTCATGCGATACGACACCGTGCAGGCTGGGAAGATGTACCGGTTCTCGCAATTGCGACGATTCTCGATTCCGAGAGCCGCCAGAAAATCCGCCTATTGGGCGCCGACGAAATTATCGCCAAACCCATCGATCGAGCCGAGGTGATGGTAAAGGTCAAGTCTCTGTTGAGGCTGCGTTCGATCGAGGCGCAAGCCAAGAAGGCCGAATCCACCGGAGAAATCAAGGAAAACGCCTTGGCGGATCCCATAGCGAATCTTCGGCGCATTGCCGCCACACAATCCTCAAAGCAGAGTCTCGAAACAATACTTGTGCAACTCCTGCGCTACGTCCGGCACCATGTTGAATACGACGAAGCATTTATCTGTGCGGAGACGGAGTCGAGTCGCTATGGCGTAGTGGCCTATATCGGCGGGGGGACGTGCGATCTGCCGCCGTTCTACGAGCCGGGAGACAGTTACACGGGTTGGCTCGTTTTGCACAAGAAGCCGCTGCTGGTCCGCGACGTAGACAATGATTCTCGCGCGAACCTTCACGGGCGGGAGCGCGGTCTGAACGGAGCGATCAATTCCTTCGCTGGTGTTCCCTTAATTCGTGAAGGACATGTCATCGGGACCCTTGAGTTTGCAACCTACCGGCGCGGTGCTTTCCGGGACGAAATTCTGGAAGTACTCAGACCGGTTGCAGATGTTGCGGCGCTCGCGATCGAGCATGCGCGGTTACGCAACGATGTTGCACTGCAGGCTGATTTGCTCTCGCAGGAGCTCACCCGGTTTCGCGAACAGGCGAAGATGATTTTTCAAGCGCCCGCACTCGAAAGAATCATTAAAGCCGCGTACAAAGCAAAAGACAGCCAGTGCTCCGTCTTGGTCACCGGGGAGACAGGAACGGGCAAGGAACTAATCGCCCGATACATCCATTGGGAAAGCAACCGGCGGGGGTTTCCCTTCGTGGATCTGAACTGCGCGGCCATACCGGAAGCATTGCAGGAAAGCGAGCTTTTCGGCATCGAGAACAAAATAGCGACCGGAGTCGAAAAGCATATTGGAAAGTTCGAAGCCGTCGGCAACGGCGTGCTCTTTCTGGACGAAGTAGCCTATATGCCGCTCGCGATGCAGTCGAAAATGCTGCGCGTGTTACAGGAACGAACGTTCGAGCGCGTCGGAGGCCACCGCAAGCGTGAGTTCGGCGGGCGCGTGATCGCCGCAACGAGTTGTGATATCACGCAGGCCATTCGTGAGAAATCCTTTCGCGAAGAGCTGTATTACCGGCTCGCTGTGGTCCATCTACATCTTCCCCCGTTGCGGGAAAGACGAGAGGACATACCGTACTTGGTCCGGCACTTCGTGCACCTGGTGTGCACGGAAACCAAGCGCCCGCCACTTGCCATTTCGGCGGAAACGATGGCCGCGTTCGTCAATGGGAACTGGCCGGGCAACGTGCGGCAACTGCGCAATGCGGTGGAAAGATCCGTATTGTTTTCGTCCGGAGAAGTACTCGAAGTGTCGGACGATGTTTTCGCGGCTTATCCGTCTGTGCCAGAGGCGAATCGTTCCTCCCAAATTCTGAAAGCTGCGTTCGAAGAACATCTCAGCGTACCCGAGCTTGTAAATCGGTATTCCCGTTACGTTTTTGATCGAATGGGACGGAACAAGGCGCGCGCGTGCGAACATCTTCAGATTAACTATCGAACGCTTCGCAAAAGGCTTGAGGAAGCTTCCGTTTCACCCGTCCCCGTGGGAAAGAAGATGAGCGAAGACACAATCGTGCCTCATAGTGCGGCAGATGACTGACGCCGGAACCGGCTTACTTGCAGAAATGCAGCTTGCGTGGCGCACATTTTGTAATAGTACAGCAAAGAAGAGATCACCACCCCCGCTGGGCCTTCTATTGTCTGTTTTTTGCGTCAGTTGACCCACGGCGCCTATTTGGAATTCCACTTGCCAGGTCTTCCCAGGGGATTTCTACGAAGAATTGAATTCCGGCGGCGAGGCTGTCCAGAGACGACCAATTTCTTGCTGGCACGGCCTCGTATTCGTGGTGCTGCGTAAGGAGATTCTGGGAGGGAACAAGGTGAGACACCTTCTTCGCGTTACTCTAATGGCCTTGGCGTTGCTGATGGCGCTCGTTGCGTCGTCTCTTGCGCAAAAAACGACAGGAGCGATTGATGGCACAGTGACAGATAGCTCCGGCGCGGCGATACCCAGCGCTAACATTCTGGTCGTCAGCGAATCCACCGGGGAAGGGCGGGAGATCTCGGGTGGTTCCGATGGGAAGTTCCACGTCCTCGAGGTAGAACCTGGCTATTACACGGTGACGATCGAGGTGTCCGGTTTCAAGCGCGAGCGCTTCGATCACTTTGTTGTACTCATTGCGCAGGTGTCTCCGTTGAATGCCAAATTGCAAGTGGGCGAAGTTCAGCAAGAACTGACGGTAATGGCGGGCAACGAAGTACAGGTGGACACCGTCTCTACTGAAGTTGGCAGCGTGATTACACAGACCCAAATCGAGCAACTGGCGATCGTGGGCCGCAGTGTGATGGATCTGGCACAGCTCGCGCCGGGGGTTCAGTTGCGAGACGGCGGCGAAATTGACCCGACCAAGAACAACTTTACAATCGCGGCGTTTCAAGGGCGCGGCGGACGTGAAACGCAAGTCGAGTGGGACGGCCTTTCAATACAGGATCACACGGTAGGCGGTCCGGTTCAGAACGTGGGATTGGACGCGATTCAAGAGTTTCAAGTGGCCGAAGCAACGCTCAGTCCGGCGCAGAGCGTGGCAAGCGGCGGAGCCGTAAATATGGTGAGTCGGTCGGGAGGGAATGATCTTCACGGATCGGCGTGGGAATTTTTCCGAGATTCAAGAATGGGCGCGAACATAGGTCCATCCGGTTCGCCCTACGATCGAAACCAGTTGGGCGGCCGAGTGGGCGACGCTTTGCTCAAGGACAGGCTGTTTTTCTTTGCGGATTATGAGCTCACCGATACCCGCGACTCATTTTTCGGGAATCCGCCCTGTTGTGCCTCACTGGATGGCTTTTATTCGAAACCATTCCGCGAGCAGTTCATGATGGGTCGCATTGACTATAAGATTTCCAGCCATTGGACGGCATTTTCTCGTTACAGCTATACCTTCAATCACGGTGTAGTGGGCACTCCTTTCCTGGGCGGCTCTCGCATTGATGGTTTTAACAATCGCACACAATCCAGAGTCTTTGGCGGCGGATTCAACTTTGCCGGCTCGAGTTGGGTTCACTCTTTCAAGTTTGGCTACAACGCCTATGCCGAAGATCTCGTGCCCGACAGAAATCTGCCCGTCCCCGTCGACTCACTCGGACGCACCTACACTTTGCAGATCGACAACGGAAGCAGTCTTTCCTACGGGCCGAACACGCTGACGAACCAATTTGAGCGGGAGAAGAATTACCAGGTTAAGTACGACGCCGGTCGTGTGCTGGGGCATCATTCTCTCGCCTTCGGTGCGGACCTTTCGAAATGGTCGATGGGCTTGAATTTTCCTTTGTTCATAAACGCTCCTGCGTTGGAAAGCTTTAGCTTCCTCGACCCCGGCGACCCTAATCCGCAACACTATCCACTCGTCTTTGCCTTGTTAGGCAACGGTCTCGGTTACACTAGCGAAAAGCCGGGTGTCGGTTTGCCGTTCGGCGCTTTTTTTCAGTGGAGACCGGCTGGATATATTCACGACACATGGCAACTCCCCCATCACCTGACGATCAACTTTGGCCTGCGGTACGTGTATATGAATGGGCAGTTCAACCAGGACTTCAACCGACCCACCGCTCTGCTGGCACAATTTAATCCTGCCTACGGTAGGAACACACACACGCCTGCTTACGACTTCGGGCCGCAGGCAGGGCTTGCTTGGGATCCCACGGGTAGCGGGAAGACCGTGATTCGCGCGGCGGCCGGGCTATATTACGAGGAACTTACCTACGATTCATTTTATCCGGATCGCACCGCATTTATTTCGTCAGGGATCGGGCTCCAAATCGCGGCGCTCGTTGACGGCTTGCCGCTGATTGATCCTCGAAGCGGCCAGCCGTTTTCGGCCGGCGATCCGCTTGCAGTTCAATATGGTTTCCCGAGTGGAACGTCCGCAGCGGCGTTGAGTCCTCTCTTTTTTCAGCCCATCGGGAGTGTTTCTAAGGATATCGTGAATGCAAACTTGTTGCTGCAAGCGGCCTCAGCCCAGAATTCCGCGAATCCTAACGCTCCAAGCCTCTTCGCGACCTCTCACCAGATTTCATGGAGTGCCCAGGGTATCGCTGCTTTTGCGCCCGGCGTCAAAAATCCTCGTGTATTCCAGTTCAACGTCGGTGTGCAGCATCAGCTCATGAAGGGATTGGTTTTTTCGGGCAATTACGTCCGGGTTCAAGGTATGGACTTTCCGCTCATCATTGATGAAAACCATGTGGGCGAGGCTGTCGTATCCAGCTTTAATAAGAGTGCCGCCGTTGCCGCAATTGCGGCCGGGAATATGTCTGTCGGATGCCCGGCCGATGCCCAACCCTCTTCGATTAATTGCGCCATTGGGAAAGGAGCTACGATGGGTACCTATGGCTCCTTCGGACTGGGGGCCGGACCCGCATTTCAGGGATTCGCTTTTCAAGGGCGTAACCCGAACTTTGGCGTGATGGATTTCTTCCAGCCACGCGGCAGAAATACATACAACGGGATGAACCTTCGCTTAGACGGGCAACTCGGAGCACCCGGTGAAAGCTGGCTGCAGTGGATGCGCTCAAACGTAATCACCGTCGCTTATACGCTCTCCCGCAATACAGGGAATATTCGACCCTACTCTCCCACTGTCTCTACGGAGCCCACTCTCAATACACTCACATGGGACAACGCAAATCCCACTGGTATTTCCGGGCCCAACGGCCTGGATCGCACACACATGTTGAACATCGGAACGATTACTGAACTCAAGTTCGGATTCCGTTTCAGCCAAATTACGCACTGGTTTTCACCTCTCGCGCAAACCACCCTCATCCCTTCGAGTTTTAGCTATGATCCGACAACCGGAGCCACTGGGTCTGGCTGCGGTGGAGGCGCAGCGGAAATCTTCTGTAGTGATGTGACTGGGGACGGCACAGTCAACGACATTCTGCCCACGGCTGGCGGCCCAGGAGCATATGGTCGTTCTCTCAAACATGCGAGCGGCCTTAACGGTGCTATTGCAGCCTACAATTCGAAATACGCAGGACAGCCGACGCCCGCGGGAGCACTCCTGATCAGTCAGAGTCTTTTCTCACTAACCCAATTGCAACAACTTAACGGTGTGATGCCGACGATCCCACTCGCTCCTCCCGACCAGGTAGGACTCGACCCGCTCGTTCTCACTGACGTCCGCATTTCGTGGCATCACAAATTCTTTGGAGAAAAACTGGAAGTTGAACCCTCTTGGGACGCTTTCAACATTTTTAATCGGACAGGTTTCGATCCCCCAGGCAACATCCTGAACGCGAACTTGACGGGCACGCAGGATAGCATCAACGGTACAACACCCGCCAACCGCGCCAACGTTCGGCAGCGCGGCTCCGGAACCTTCGAGCAAGGCGCCCGACGCCAGATGCAAGCAGGACTGCGCCTGACTTTCTAGGTTTCTAGAACTCGGAACGATAGGCCACGCATGACTTGGACCAGCGGATTCTGGTTGCGAGGCCTCAGAAGAACAATCTAGTTGGCCCGTCGTTTTCTTGGGAGGGTGCGAATGAGCGGTTATCCAATTTTCGTGTTTTTGCGTCGAGCTCGAGAGGAATTTCAAATAGCGCAAAGCATGCTGGTCGGCCTCGCGCTACTACTGTGTTTTGCGATGAGCGCGAATGCGCAGAGCCCCCAAGTTGTCGCTGTCCATTGCGGGCGCTTGATAGATGCACGCTCGGAAAAGCCGATAGTCAATGCAACGATCATCGTGCGCGAAAATCGTATCGACAGTATCGGAACCGAGGTCGCGTCTCCCGCCAGGAGCCAGAACATCGATCTGAGCCATGCCACCTGCCTTCCGGGTTTGATGGACCTTCACGCACACATCCTGTTTAATCCGGCTCGAAGCACGGATGACAACTACCTCCTAGGATCGAGCGCTTATAAAGCTCTGTACGGATTGAAACGTGCCCAGCAGGAGATGGCTGAAGGGTTCACCACACTCCGCGATCCCAGCGATTTTGATAAGTATTTTGCACTGGTGGAGATTCGAGACTCAATCGCGCGCGGCGATTTCATTGGTCCTCGCATGTTCGTGGCTCCCCACGCACTGACGTCCACTGGTGGTCACGCGGACCTGAACGATATTGCACCGGATGTTGACACCATCGCGTTTGGAAAAATCGTCAGCGGTCCGCAATCCATGCGCGAAGCCGTGCGCGAAGAAATCAAGTACGGAGCAGACTGGATAAAAGTCTACGTTTCCGGCGGCGTGATGTCCGCTCATGACGACCCGCGCGTGCAGACGTTTACGGATGAAGAAATTCAGGCAGCCGTGGATGAAACGCACCGCTTGAGGAAGAAAATCACGGTTCACGCCATCGGCACGGACGCCATCAAGGAATCCGTGCGCGCCGGCGTCGATTCCGTGGAGCACGGACTGCTTGTTGATGATGAGACGATCCGTATGATGAAAGAAAAGGGAACCTATCTGATTCCCACACTCTACGTTTTGAATTACATCGTGGAGGAAGGCCCGAAGATGGGCATACCCCAATCGAGTATCGACAAAGGGAAAGCCATGATCGGCGAACGCGACAAGCACCTGCGTTCGGCCTTTGCTGCGGGAGTGAAGATCGCTTTTGGCAGTGACACCATCTTCGACGTGCAGTACGTCCCTCGCGAATTTGCTCTGCTCGTGGGCCTCGGGCTTACGCCGTTCCAGGCGATTCAGGCCGCCACAATTAACCCTGCTACTCTGCTCGGAATTGATAAGGAAAGCGGCACTCTGGAGCCTGGCAAGCAAGCTGACATCATCGCAGTTGAGCAAAACCCCCTCGACGACATCCACGCGATGGAGCACGTGAAATTTGTTATGAAGGGTGGAAAAGTCGTGCGTAACGATTTCTAGCTTCGATGCGGTTCATTGTAATCGTGAGGACATCGGTGGACTTGCTGGGTTCAACTGAAAAGGTCCCTAAATGATTGACGTGATCGTAGTTGGTCTCGGCGCTATGGGTAGTTCGGCGGCATACCACCTGGCCCAGGGCGGAAAACGCGTCCTTGGTCTTGAACAATTCACGCCGGTGCATGACAAAGGGTCCTCGCACGGGGCCTCGCGAATAATCCGGCAAGCATATTACGAGAATCCAGCTTACGTACCGCTACTCATGCGCGCATACGAGCTCTGGGAAGAACTGGAACTGCTAGCGAACACAAAACTCCTTAATATTACGGGCGGCTTGATGATCGGCGCACCCACCAGCGAAGTTTTCACGGGCAGTCTCCGAAGCGCCAGAGAACACAATCTGAAGCATGACGTGCTTGATTCCTCCGAAATCCAGAGGCGGTTTCCGCCGTTCACTCCAAGGCCGGACGAAATGGCTCTTTACGAATTCAGGGCAGGCTTTCTGCGGCCGGAGGAATGCGTTCGACAGCATCTCCGTGAAGCCGCGCGCAACGGTGCGGAGTTGCATTTCGAGGAACCGATCGAGTCGTGGACGGCCGATGCCAACGGGCCTGTCCGGGTAAGAACCGCCAATCGTACGTATGAAGCAGAGCGTTTGGTGATCTGCTCGGGTGCATGGGCTCCGCAACTTCTTGCGGACCTCGGCATGCCGCTGGTTGTGACACGGCAAGTAATGTTCTGGTTCGATCCCCTGGGAGGCATCGATCCATTTCTGCCGGAACGATTTCCCATATACGTCTGGGAAGCGAATGAGCCACGGCCGTTTTACGGATTCCCGGCGACCGACGGAAGAGACGGCGGGGTGAAAGTCGCCATTCACGGAAGTGATGACGCTTGTACGCCCGACAAAATTGACCGGGAGGTTGGAGAGGGAGACTTACAGAGCATGCGACGATATCTTTCCTCGCGGATTCCGCACTTAAACGCAAAGGTAGTTACGGCGAAAACTTGCATGTACACCATGACGCCTGATCAGAACTTCGTCATCGCTGTTCATCCGCGCCACGCTGCCGTGACCATTGCAGCCGGATTTTCGGGACACGGATTCAAGTTCTCAAGCGTCGTCGGGGAAATTCTGGCGGACATTGCTACGAAAGGTGCCACTCGTCACGACATCGAGTTTTTCTCACCAGAGAGATTTAAGAAAGTGAAGGCGTAAGCAAGGCAAACAACTCCAAGGGATTTTGTTGTCCCTGCGAATCAAGGAGCCTCGTATGAACCGAAATAGAAGAAACGCCTTGTGGGCTGAGCTGGGAGTGTTGTTAGCAGTCGCCTCGCTCGCTACGGCGTCAGAAACTCGCGCGCAGTCGAGTGCAGCGGCAACTGCCACGGTGCAGTCTGCGCAAGTCAGACCCGAGGATTATTCGCGGGCCGCCAGGTTTGACCGAGGACCGCTGCTGATCATGCTAAAAAATGGATTGGTAATACCTCACTGGATCGGAACGAGCGATGACTTTTGGTACAAGAGCGGCTCACTTGTTTCCTATGACTTTATAGTTGTCCAGGCATCTACTGGCCACAAGAAGCCTGCGTTTGATCGAACCACACTGTCGAAAGCGTTGTCTGATGCTACCGGCGAGAAAATACCTGCCGAGCGGTTGCCCTTCGACAGCTTCACGTTCAATGACAAACGTGACGCGATCCATTTCACATACAAATTCGATGACTACAAGTGCGACGTAAGCCCGGCACATTGTGAGAAAGTAAAGCTGCAAACGACGACGCCTTTCAACATAACTTTTAGCGCCCCCCTCCCTGCCGATTACAAGGTAGCGAATGAAGGGATACTCGTCTCACCTGATACCAGGTGGGGAGTGCTAACACGGGACGGCAACCTTTGGCTGCGCGACATGCAGAGCGGCCAGGATCGAGCGTTAACCAAGGATGGCGAGCAAAACTCGGGATACGGTATTTACCCCGACGGATGGAAAGCCGGTGCGATTTACCGCGAACGAGCTGTTCATGAGGGACATCTGCTGCCGCCCTTGGAATCTTACTGGTCACCGGATTCGCGGACGGTGATCATCACACACGTGGACCAGCGGCACGTAGCGCCCTACCCCTTCGTCGAAACGGTGCCTGGCGACGGTAGCTTCCGCCCCAAGCTGCATGAAGTGCGTGTGCCCCTGGTCGGAGAGAAAACCGCCCCGCTCGAGTGGTACGCCTTCGATATCCCGTCCGGTCAGTACCGAAAGATTGAATTTCCCTACGACCAACTGTTGGTGCTGCAGCAAGACCTGCTGGCCATCCGCAAGACCTGGTGGAGCAGCGACAACCGTCATCTGTATGCCGTAGCCTTCGGGGACAACATGGAGTCGGCCTTCTTCTTTGACGCCGAGGTGGCCTCCGGGAAAGTGCGCACGGTGATCGAAGAAAAGATGCTGCCGCGCATGGACCTGAACTCGACCTCCTACAATCCTCCGAACGTGCGGGTGACCAAAGACGGAAAGGAAGTCATCTGGTTTTCCGAGCGTGACGGCTGGGGTCATCTCTACTTGTATGACGGCGAGACGGGGAAGCTCAAGAACCAGATCACCAAAGGGCCGTGGCTGGTGCGCGACATCATCGATGTGGATGAAGGGAAGAGGCGGATTTATTTCACGGGAGGAGGACGGGAAGGGGGCAATCCTTACTACCGGTATCTGTATCGGGTGAACTTCGATGGTTCGGATTTGAGGCTGCTTTCTCCGGAGCATGCCGATCATTCCTTAACGAGTCCGTGGAACGATGTGCTGGCGATCGATGGGGCGGTGGGATACGAGGCTATCTCGCCGAGCGGGAAATATGTGGTGTACAACTATTCGACTCCGCAGCAGCCGACGGAGACGGTCATACGTTCGACGCAGGACGGAAAGCTGATAGCGACATTTGAGAAGGCGGACGCGAGCGCGTTGTATGCGGCGGGATACAAACCGCCGGAGGAGTTCGTGGCCAAGTCTGCGGACGGCAGTTCCGATCTTTGGTGTTTGCTGTACAAGCCGAGCAATTTCGATCCCCGCAAGAAGTATCCAGTAATGGATCTTGAGTATGCCAGTCCGCTCACGGCCGTGGTGCCCCGCACGTTTATGCAAGCGATACTCGGTGTGCCCGCCCAGCCGCCTGGACCAAACGCTCTTGCTGAAATCGGCTTTCTCGTGGTCGCTATTGATGCGAAGGGTACCACGTACCGCTCTCGCGAGTTCTCGCAGGCGAACTACGGCAAGCTGAACATCAACGGCCTTGGTGATCACGTGGCCGCCATCCAACAACTGGCGGCACGATTCGCCTATGTTGACGCCACGCGCGTGGGGATCATGGGCGGCTCCTACGGTGGATGGAGTGCGTTCCGGGGAGTGCTCGAATTCCCTGATTTCTACAAAGTAGGGATAGCGGGTTCGCCGCCGGGCAGCATGGTAAGCCAATACGAGGACTATCACTGGACGTCATTTGAGGGACGTCCGATCTACAGCAACGGCACGGAATTCCGCCCCACACCCTCTGAAATCCCCAAGGGCTGGGAGGCCGTAGACGGCCCCCATCAAGCATCACGGCTGAAAGCTCACCTCTTGGTTCTGATCGGCGAACTCGACGAAAACGTTCTGCCCGGAACTACTCTTCAACTCCTGGACGCGTTCCAGAAAGCGAACAAGGACTTCGATCTGATTTACCTGGCGAATCACAATCACATTTCGGGATATAACGCCTACACGACGCGACGCATCGAGGACTACCTACTGCATTATCTGGAAGGCGCAACGACGCCCGACTGGAATTCTCTGCCGGCAACTGGTCCGTCGACGCCTCCCACATCAGTGTATTAAGCGGCACACAGGGGGAATTAGGCCCGGATGAAGAAGCCTCTCGAAGGAAAGGCGTTGGTTTGTGTTCTACTGACTCTACACTTGGCGACCGGCGTGTTAGTTGCTGTGCCGCATGCCGTTAGAGCGCAGACAAGCTCCACCAGTTCTGCACCTGCGGCAGTCGTCACTCGCGCCGACTACGCACGCGCGGAATCGCTCGACCGCAAGGGCCTGGCGGAGAAGTTGAAGAACGGCTATGTCTTGCCGCACTGGATTGGCAACACCAATGAATTCTGGTACCGCCGCGAGACGAAGGCAGGCTACGAATTCGTGGTAGTCAATGCTGCTGACGGCGGCAAGAGACCTGCGTTCGATCATGCCGAGTTAGCGAAAGCGCTGTCGCAGATCACTGGCGATTCCTTCTCGGCTGACCAACTCCCGTTCGACAGTTTTGCTTTCGCCCCATCGCCCAATACCATCCGCGTCGAGATGCGCGACAAAGAATATGACTGCCAGACCCAGCCAGTGCGTTGCATGGAGAAGAAAGCCGCGGCGAATTCTTACGTCATCCGGCTCGGGAGCCCAGCTTCGCCGGATGCCACCTTACCGAATGCGGGAGTGCTGGTGTCTCCCGACGGCCGCTGGGGTGTACTGACTCGCGACGCAAATTTGTGGCTGCGTGATCTTAAAAGTGGCGAAGAACGAGCGCTCACGAAAGAAGGCGAACAGAATTGTGGCTATGGTATCTATCCTGATGGATGGAAAGCTTCCTACATTCCGCGCGAGCGGGCTGTCGCGGCTGGCCACCCTCTGCCTCCGATGGAATCTTACTGGTCACCGGATTCGCGGACGGTGATCATCACACACGTGGACCAGCGGCACGTAGCGCCCTACCCCTTCGTCGAAACGGTGCCTGGCGACGGTAGCTTCCGCCCCAAGCTGCATGAAGTGCGTGTGCCCCTGGTCGGAGAGAAAACCGCCCCGCTCGAGTGGTACGCCTTCGATATCCCGTCCGGTCAGTACCGAAAGATTGAATTTCCCTACGACCAACTGTTGGTGCTGCAGCAAGACCTGCTGGCCATCCGCAAGACCTGGTGGAGCAGCGACAACCGTCATCTGTATGCCGTAGCCTTCGGGGACAACATGGAGTCGGCCTTCTTCTTTGACGCCGAGGTGGCCTCCGGGAAAGTGCGCACGGTGATCGAAGAAAAGATGCTGCCGCGCATGGACCTGAACTCGACCTCCTACAATCCTCCGAACGTGCGGGTGACCAAAGACGGAAAGGAAGTCATCTGGTTTTCCGAGCGTGACGGCTGGGGTCATCTCTACCTGTATGACGGCGAGACGGGGAAGCTCAAGAACCAGATCACCAAAGGGCCGTGGCTGGTGCGCGACATCATCGATGTGGATGAAGGGAAGAGGCGGATTTATTTCACGGGAGGAGGACGGGAAGGGGGCAATCCTTACTACCGGTATCTGTATCGGGTGAACTTCGATGGTTCGGATTTGAGGCTGCTTTCTCCGGAGCATGCCGATCATTCCTTAACGAGTCCGTGGAACGATGTACTGGCGATCGATGGGGCGGTGGGATACGAGGCTATCTCGCCGAGCGGGAAATATGTGGTGTACAACTATTCGACTCCGCAGCAGCCGACGGAGACGGTCATACGTTCGACGGAGGACGGAAAGCTGATAGCGACATTTGAGAAGGCGGACGCGAGCGCGTTGTATGCGGCGGGATACAAACCGCCGGAGGAGTTCGTGGCCAAGTCTGCGGACGGCAGTTCCGATCTTTGGTGTTTGCTGTACAAGCCGAGCAATTTCGATCCCCGCAAGAAGTATCCAGTAATGGATCTTGAGTATGCCAGTCCGCTCACAGCCGTGGTGCCCCGGAACTTCGGTATGGCCATCATGGGACCCTCGGAGCCCTCTGCTCCATCCGCGTATGCCGAACTCGGATTCATCGCGGTTGTAGTGGACGGACGGGGCACGACGTACCGCTCTCGCGAGTTCTCGCAGGCGAACTACGGCAAGCTGAACATCAATGGCCTGGACGATCACGTGGCCGCCATTCAACAACTCGCGGCGCGCAATTCATGGATAGATATAAATCGTGTAGGAGTCACGGGGCGTTCCTACGGTGGGTGGAGTTCGTTTCGGGCTATGCTGGAGTTTCCGGATTTTTACAAGGTCGGAGTGGCAGGCGCGCCGCCGGGAAGCATGCAGAACCAATATGTCGATTACCACTGGACTGCATTTCAGGGCCGGCCCGTCTACGGTGACGGCAGCGATCTTCGCCCCACTCCTAGTGAAGTACCGCAGAACTATAACGCGCTCGATGGACGGCAACAAGCCGGCCGCTTGAAAGGAAAACTGCTCGTCATTATGGGCGAACTCGATGAGAACGTTTTGCCCGGCTCCACTTTGCAATTGCTGGACGTACTGCACCGCGCAAACAAGGATTTCGATCTGATTTATCTCGCAAATCAGAACCACTACTTCACCGGTAATCCGTATGTGACGCGCCGTGTGTGGGATTTCTTGGTGCGATACCTGTTAGGCGCCGAGCCGCCGGAGTGGAATCCTTTTCCAACAACAGATTCGGCCGGCACCCACTGACGAGCTGTTGTTGGACAGCGAAAATTGCAGTAACGGACGAAAACAGCAACAAAAGAACACCTGCTGCGAACCGATGCGTTGCGAAGAACGGAACTATCTGGCAACAGTACCGAGGGAGGAGTCATCAGATGCACAAGCGAAATAAGTTGCTAAGTTTCTCGGGATTGGCGACAGCACTTGCGCTGATTACGCTGGCGACAGCACAGCGGAGTGCCCTAGCCAGACCAGTCAGGCCAGCGTCTTCCCTTGCTGCACGCTTCACCATCTTGATGCCGGCATCCGTCCGCTCAGAGCCGCTCACTGGGCGAGTATTCGTCATCGTTTCCCTTCAGTCTGATCCGGAACCTCGGATGGCGCTCGCGGGAAACGGCTATCTGCATGGCATGCCCCCGTTCTTTGGTGTGGACGTGAACGGACTTTCGCCAGGAGGAGCCGCTGAGATCACCGATAGCGCAACGGGATACCCGTTGCAGTCGCTACGCGGCTTACCAGCGGGCGACTACTACGTTCAAGCCGTCGCCAACGTGTACACGGAGTTCCATCGCAGCGACGGCCATGTTGTCTGGATGCATATGGACCAGTGGGAAGGGCAACACCCCGCCACATCGCCCGGTAATCTCCTCAGCGATGTGCAGCGCGTGCACCTTGACCCTGCGGTTGGTTTCGATATCAAACTCGAGTTTAGCCACGTATTGCCGCCGGTAACGACGCCGCCTGACACAAAGTGGGTGAAGCGCGTGAAGTTCCAAAGTGACCTGCTCACGAAATTCTGGGGAAAACCGATATACTTGGGAGCGACTGTCTTATTGCCCCAGGGGTATGACCAGCACCCCGACCTCTATTACCCGGTGCTTTATGAACAGACCCATTTCAATCAGGCGCCCGCGAACGTACCGCTGGGATTCACTACAGAAGAAAACCCGGTATCCCCGGAGAGACGTGCGATTCTTAACCGCTACAACCGGCAAACGGGATATGAAGTTTACAAGGAGTGGGACGCACCGAAGTTTCCGCGCATGATCGTGGTGACGTTTCAGCATCCCTCGATGTTTTATGACGACTCCTACGCTGTGAACTCTGCGAACACCGGCCCCTTTGGCGACGCAATCATGCAAGAGCTTATTCCCTACGTTGAAACGCACTTCCGCATCATCCGAAAGCCTTATGCTCGCGTCCTTACTGGCGGTTCAACCGGAGGCTGGGAATCACTTGCATTGCAGCTCTATCATCCCGACTTCTTCGGCGGAGCGTGGGTGGTATGTCCCGATCCCGTAGATTTTCTCCACTACGGTCTGGTCAACATCTACTCGGACGACAGTGCGTTTGTCGTTGCCGAGGACCGTCAACTACAAAGCCCGGTTGGCGAGTGGTTTCATCCCGAACGCCCGATGAACCGTGGCGTAGAGGGACAACCATTTCTCTCCATGCGGCAGCAGAGCCAAATGGAAGACGCGCTCGGCAGCCATGGTCTCTCTACTGACGTGTTTGAAAATTGGGAGGCAGTTTATGGACCGGTGGGTGAGGATGGCTATCCGAAGCCGCTTTGGGATAAGCGCACCGGTGTAATCGATCACCAGGTAGCCAACTACATGCGCGACCACGGCTATGACCTGCGGGTCTATCTGCAAAACAATTGGGCTACGCTCGCGCCCAAGCTCGTGGACAAACTCCATTTCGACGTCGGCGATATGGATAACTACTACCTCAACTTAGCTGTGTACGATTTTCAGGCCGAGCTTGATTCTTCCACCAATCCTCATTTGACTGCGGATTTCAATTACGGACGGCCGGAAATGGGCCACGGCTGGCAACACGCCTTGACCATTACCATTCTGCGTGAGATGGCAGACGCAATTACCAAACACGCCCCAGCGGACGAAAATCCGAGTGCTTGGAGATATTGAATCACCTGGATTCTGATAGGAGCCACTCTGTCAACAAAGGCTACGCTTGTCCGCTCGATCTCATGGTTCTAGTTGTTCTGCGAAGTGCACCTCGAAATGGAAGGGCAACTTTCGTGATCTGAATGCTGCGGTAGTCCGGATGGCAACCTTGGCGCAAGGCGGACGAATCGCTGGCGCGTTATGTGCCGGACCTCGCTGAGGATAGATTTCATGTTTGGATCACGAAATATGCGCCTCATGATGTGGGAATCGTCCCTCAACTAAGAGTCGGTAAATAGTTGCCCGCGAGGTTGCCCTTTCGCCAAAGGCGCCGGGGACGCGGACTCGCTGAAATCCTTTGTCCAGCGCCAATTTACAATTTCCGGCATATCTTGAAAATGCTCCCGGATATAAACGTTGTGCTCGTACAGTTTACGATTGAACATATCGATCGCGTCCGAAGCCTCCGAGCGCAATCGGGTCACGTACTTGAGCGCGTCAATGGCAAGATGGAACCGGCTCATCTTGTTAAGGACAACCATGTCGAATGGAGTGGTGGTTGTGCCTACGTCATTAAATCCACGCACATGGAAGCGGCCTTCGTTCGCACGGCCGTGCACCATACTATGGATCAGCCAGCGATAGCCATGAAACGCGAAGACGACATCGACGTCGCGTGTAAACATCGAGTTGAAGGAAATATTGTCCAGGCCGTGAGGATGATCGTCAGGACTCATCAGCACGTTGAGATCGACGACATTTACGACGCGGACTTTTACGCCAGGCACGCACTTTTGCAACAGCCAGGAAGCGGCGCAGGCCTCGATCGTAGGAACATCGCCCGCGCACGCCAGCACAATGTCTGGGTCCTCTCCACCATCATTTGTCGCAAAATGCCAGATCGATGCGCCTTGCGAGCAGTGAGCAAGCGCTTCATCAAACGTGAGCCACTGCAGTTCCGGCTGTTTTCCGCAGGTCACAACATTGATGTAGTTCCTACTGCGCAAGCAGTGATCGAATACGTTCAGCAAGCAGTTTGAATCCGGCGGGTAGTAAACTCGAACTACTTCACTGCGGCGTTGCAGGACGTTATCGACGAAGCCCGGCGCCTGATGGCTGAAACCGTTGTGGTCGTTTCTCCAAGCGTGGCCAGTGATCAAGACATTCAATGAAGCGATTGGCCGACGCCAGGGATATTCCAGGCATTGCTCCATCCACTTGGCGTGTTGCGTGACCATGGAGTCAACCACTTGAGCGAACGCTTCGTAGGAAGACCACACACCATGTCTGCCAGTCAGCAAATAGCCTTCCAGCCAGCCTTCGCAAAGATGCTCGCTCAGGACTTCCATCACACGACCGTCGGGAGCTAAATGATCATCGATGGAGACGATTTTCCCCATGGTGCAACGATTGGTCGCGTCAAACACCGCATTCAAGCGATTGGAATTCGTCTCGTCCGGGCAGAACAGCCGGAAATTCGCCGGATTGAGCTTGATGACATCACGCAGATACTCTCCCAACTTGCGCGGTGCTTCCGCCACGACCTGGCCCGGACCAGGTATGGCCAATGCATAATCGGCAAAGTCGGGCAAATCGAGCGCTTTCAGGAGTCGCCCGCCATTAACATGAGGATTCGCGCCCATGCGGAGATTTCCCTCCGGAGCCAACGCAGCAAGGTCTGCAATCAGGCGTCCTTCTTTGTCAAACAACTCTTCCGGCCGGTATTTACGCATCCAGGATTCGAGCATTTTCAAATGTTCTGGGTTCTCGCAGACGGTTGAAAGAGGAACCTGGTGCGCACGGAATGTGCCTTCGATCGGTATGCCGTCCACTTCTTTCGGGCACGTCCAGCCCTTGGGAGTGCGCAGGATAATCATGGGCCACGATTGGCGCGCTAAATCCGTAGTGTCACGTAGATCCTTCGTTCGGAAATCTTTTTGGATTTCTCGTATCCGGGCGTAGCATCGATCGAGACCGCCTGCGAAAAGTTGGTGCACGATTTCGGGGTCGTCGCCTTCAACGAAGTAGGGTGTATAGCCTAACCCTTTGCACAAAGACACAAGTTCTTCGTCGCTAGTTCGCGCCATTACCGTGGGGCCGGAGATTTTGTAGCCATTGAGATGCAGAATCGGCAGAACGGCTCCATCTCTGGATGGATTCAGGAACTTGACGCCTTTCCAGCTTCCCTCGAGCGGGCATGTCTCGGCCTCGCCATCGCCAATTACGCAAGCCACAATCAGGTCAGGATTATCGAAGGCTGCGCCAAAGGCGTGGACCAGCGAGTAGCCGAGTTCCCCTCCTTCATGCATGGAATTCGGCGTATGTGGCCCGCAATGACTGGGAATTCCTCCGGGAGTTGAAAAAGAGCGGAAAAAAAGGCGCATCCCTTGGGTGTCCTGAGTAATTTCAGGATGCACGTCGGTATAGGTCCCTTCGAGATACGCGCATGCGTTGAGCGTGGGGCCGCCGTGGCCGGGGCCCGAAATATAGATAATGTTTGCAGTGGTTTCGCGGATCAGGCGGTTTAAATGCACGTAGATGAAATTCTGCCCGGCGGAAGTGCCCCAGTGCCCAAGCAAGCGCGGCTTGATGTTTTGCTTTACGAGCGGCTGACGGAGTAGCGGATTATCGAGGAGATAGATTTGGCCTACGCAGAGATAATTCGCGGCGCTACCAATAACGATGGATTTTATCCAACAGCTCGGCAGAGAGAGGACCTTTCGGCTTCGAACCGGTAGCTGAGTCTTCCTTATGTTGCGGCCTATCTTTGATTTCTACAGCGGTGGATAAAGCGGCATTAAATTCAAGCATCTTTGCTCCTGCGCCCACCTGGATTCAGAAAACTATTCCGATCAATTATATAAGTCTATATCGCGGGGCCCTCAGCAATGTGAACGGAAGAAAAAATCAAGCCTCAGAAATAGCTAGTTGGCCCACCCGAGAACGCTGCGAACATGGCGAACGATCATCAAATCTTCGTTGGTATTTATGACGCGAACTCTTACCCGGCTCCGAGGAGCGGATATCAGCGCTTCGCTGGCTTCATTGCCCGGACTATCCAAACGAATGCCTAGAAAATCCAAGCCATCGCAGATGCGTTGGCGCACGACGGGAGCGTGCTCTCCGATACCTCCGGCGAAAACCAGCAGGTCCAGACCGCCCAGAACCGCGGCATACGCTCCAATGTACTTCTTGGCCCGATAACAGAAGAGATTTACAGCTTCTTCGGCGCGGACATCCTGTTCCATTTCTTCCAGAAGCAGCCTCATGTCTCCGGACTTGGCCGAAACTCCCAGCAATCCGGATTTCTTATTCAGGATTGTACTCAGCTCTTTGGCGGCAACTTTCTTTTGCTCCAGTAGATATATCAACGCGCCCGGGTCAACGTCGCCGGAACGAGCACTCATAACAAGTCCTTCAAGCGGGGTGAAGCCCATGGACGTGTCCATGCTCTTCCCCTCTTTGACCGCGACCAGGCTGGCGCCGCTCCCCAGATGAGCAATGATCACGCGTCCTTTAGAAAGCTCTCCTTCTAGCGTTTGCAGTTCGCGCATTATGTACTCGTAGGAGAGCCCGTGAAAACCATAGCGAACGATGCCCTGATCGTAAAAGGATCGAGGCAGGGCATACATGCGCGCAACTTTCGGAAGAGAGCTGTGGAACGCCGTGTCGAAACACGCCACTTGCGGAAATTCGGGAAATTTTTCGGCGATAAATGTAATTCCCCGGATCGCCGCGGGCAGGTGGTCGGGATCGAGCGGCACAAGCTGCTCTATGTCCGACAAAAACTGCGAAGTGATCCGTTGCGGTTGCGCGTATTGAGGACCGCCGTGGACGAGGCGGTGGCCCACCACGCCTATTTGAGAAAGAAAGCCGTGTTCGTCCAGCCAGGCAAACATTGTTTCTAACGGGGCATTTGGTTGCTTAGAATCGACTACGGAATTCAGTAACGTAGTTCCGCTCGGTTCTTCAATCTTTAGTTGACCGCGTGAAACGGCGGACTGATCGACTGTGATCGAAAGGAGAAGTTCTTCACGATTTCCACCCTCATAGAGGGCTGATTTTAAGGTCGAAGACCCTCTGTTCATGGTCAACACCCGTCTGCGAAGTGGGGCGGTCACCAAACTATCGTACAGGAGCCAGGCTGGATTTGCTTTACGTGAGCCAGGCACAAAAAGCTCAATAAAGGCGCTGAGGGTGCTAACACGTTTCAGGATGTTGCTTAGCTTTATCTCCAACCCACCGAGATCCTTCTGCGACCGTGCCCTGCGGGACGTGAAGGAGTATCATGAGAAAGTGGAAACTATTCAGTTGCATCCGGTCAAGGCTGCAGAGTCATTGCCGAGGACTAGCTGGTCGGGTGGGGCGATCACGCGGGAAACCTGGGTAGGTCAGCAATAATAGTGGGCATTTTGGCTGTCGATCATTTCTTTGTTGTTCTCCGATGAAGGGATGGGAATGTAAGGAGTACCTCGGATTCGACAAGGAACCCCCGTTAACAAGCTTGAAGGAGGTGCGGACATGTCCGCGGAAAGCCGCGATCCTGCCATTCCCCCCGCTAGCAAGCTCGGTGTCGTCACCGAGGTCCGGCGCAAAGAGGCTCTGCTCAAAGCGGGAGCCCTGCAGAACGCGATTTTCAACAGCGCCAACTTCTCGAGCATCGCCACCGACGAGAAGGGCGTCATTCAAATCTTCAATGTCGGCGCCGAGCGCATGCTGGGCTACGCGGCCGCCGACGTGATGAACAAGATCACGCCGGCCGACATTTCCGATCCGCAGGAAGTGATCGCGCGCGCCAAAGCGTTGAGCCTCGAGCTGGCGACCACGATTACGCCGGGCTTCGAGGCCCTGGTCTTCAAGGCCTCGCGCGGGATCGAGGACATCTACGAACTGACCTACATCCGCAAGGACGGCAGCCGCTTTCCCGGCCGTCGTGTCGGTCACGGCGCTGCGCGACGAGCAGGGCGGGATCATCGGCTATCTGCTGATCGGCACCGACAACACCGCGCGCAAACGGGCGGAAGAGGCGCTGCTCAAGGCGGGGGCCCTGCAGAGCGCGATTTTCAACAGCGCCAACTTCTCGAGCATCGCCACCGACGAGAAGGGCGTCATCCAGATCTTCAACGTCGGCGCCGAGCGCATGCTGGGCTACGCGGCCGCCGACGTGATGAACAAGATCACCCCGGCCGACATTTCCGATCCGCAGGAAGTGATCGCGCGCGCCAAGGCGTTGAGCGTCGAACTGGCACGCACGATCACGCCGGGCTTCGAGGCGCTGGTCTTCAAGGCCTCGCGCGGGATCGAGGACATCTACGAGCTGACCTACATCCGCAAGGACGGCAGCCGCTTTCCGGCGGTCGTGTCGGTCACGGCGCTGCGCGACGCGCAGGACGGCGATCATCGGCTATCTGCTGATCGGCACCGACAACACCGCGCGCAAGCAGGTCGAAGAAGAGCAGAAGAAGCTCGATCAGCGCCTGCGCGACCAGCAGTTCTACACGCGCTCGCTCATCGAATCCAACATCGACGCGCTGATGACCACCGATCCGTCCGGCATCATCACCGACGTCAACAAGCAGATGGAGGCGCTCACCGGCTGCACGCGCGACGAGCTGATCGGCGCGCCGTTCAAGAACTACTTCACCGATCCGGAGCGGGCCGAGGCGGGCATCAAGCTGGTGCTGAGCGAAAAGAAGGTCACCGACTACGAGCTCACCGCGCGCGCCAGGGACGGCAAGGAAACCGTGGTGTCCTACAACGCGACCACCTTCTACGACCGGGACCGGAAGCTGCAGGGCGTGTTCGCCGCCGCGCGCGACGTCACGGAGCGCAAACGCTTCGAGCAGGCGCTCCAGGAAACGAACGTCGAACTGGAGAGCGCCAAGTCCGCGGCGGAAAAGGCCAACCTCGCGAAATCGGATTTCCTTTCCAGCATGAGCCATGAGCTGCGCAGCCCGCTCAATGCCATCCTCGGCTTCGCCCAACTGATGGAGTCCGACTCCCCGCCGCCGACGGCCTCCCAGAAGGAGAGCATCGCCCAGATTCTCCAGGCGGGATGGCATCTGCTGAAGCTGATCAACGAAATCCTCGATCTCGCGGTGATCGAGTCCGGGAAGGTGTCGCTGTCGCCGGAACCGGTGTCGCTGGCCGAGGTCATGTCCGAATGCCAGGCCATGATGGAGCCGCAGGCGCAACAGCGCGGCATCCGCATGACCTTTCCGCAGTTCGACGACCCCGTCTTTGTCAGTGCCGATCGGACCCGCTTGAAGCAGATCCTCATCAACCTGCTTTCCAACGCGATCAAATACAACAAGGAGCAGGGAACGGTCGTGGTGGACTGCACCGCGAGCGCCCCGGAACGCATTCGCATCAGCGTCAAGGACACCGGCGCGGGATTGCCTCCGGAAAAGCTGGCGCAACTCTTCCAGCCGTTCAACCGGCTCGGACAGGAAGCCGGCGGCGTGGAAGGCACCGGCATCGGCCTGGTGGTGACCAAGCGCCTGGTCGAACTGATGGACGGCGTCATCGGCGTGGAAAGCACCGTCGGGGTGGGCAGCGTGTTCTGGTTCGAACTGGTCTCGGCTGACGGCGCCGCAACTTGCAGTCGAAGCGCCGAAGCCGCAGCCCTGGTCCGCGACCGCAAGTGCCGGACCGGCGCGCCGCTGCGCACCCTGCTCTATGTCGAGGACAACCCGGCGAACATGAAGCTGGTCGAGCAACTCATCGCGCGGCGCCCGGACATGCGCCTGCTGACCGCGGTGAACGGGACTCTCGGCATCGAGCTCGCGCGCGCCACCCAGCCGGAGGTGATCCTGATGGACATCAATCTGCCCGGCATCAGCGGCATCGAGCCCTGAAAATCCTGCGCGAAGACCCGGCCACCGCGCACATCCCCGTCGTCGCCCTCAGCGCCAACGCCATGCCGCGCGACATCGAGAAGGGCCTGGAGGCGGGATTCTTCCGCTATCTCACCAAGCCCATCAAGGTCAAAGAATTCATGGACACGCTGAACGTGGCGCTGGAATTTGCGGAAAAGTCGATCCGTCCTAGTAAATGAATCAGGGCGAGGTGCGTTCATCAGACAATTGTTCCGATGCGATGGAACTGATGCCATCTTAGATCAGAGGGAGCTGACTCTTTGCCACGCGACTTGGCGCTTCGCCATGAAGGAAGGATGTTGCCGGCCGGTCCAATGGCGATCGCGCACAAGATCGTATCGCATGCAACATGTGCGGCCCTAACGGTTCGGGGTAACCACACAGTTGGTGCTCAATGAGTACGACGCCTTCGCCGGTGTCATCTCGTACGCTAGGCGCGGATAACATTTTGGCGAAGCGCACCTTGAACTGAGGTCCTTCACTTCTTCTCACGAGAAGAAGAAATGGGAGGAACCAGCGGGTCCGACACTTTCTCTGGAATCTCCACAAACCGCCACCCGAATCGACCTTTAATACACAGATTGCCGTTCGTGACCGAGTGATCGAGTGGCGAAGTGACGCGTACAATCTTCCCATCTTGCGCGTGAACTGTCAGGGTACATCCCACCCCGCAGTACGGGCAGATGGTGTCCGTTCGAATCTGGCGCGCCTCCTCCCAGGCTCCCGCTTTGCGCATATCATACTCGGACTTGAACATCAGAGCGCCCGTTGGACAAACGCTAATGCAATTTCCGCAGTAGACACATGCGGAATGGGGAAGAGGAACATCAAATTCTGCGGCAATATGGGCGGAGAAGCCGCGCCCAGCCACGCTGATGGCAAACGTATTCTGCGCATCGACTCCACAGGCCTCCACACACTTGTAACAAAGAATACATTTCGCGTAATCGCGAACGTAGAGCTCGTTGTCAATTTTGGCCGGCTCTCCCGCGTGCGTGATGGCAGAACCGAACCGCTGCGGATCGGCGCCGTATAGCTGCATGTACTTCTGCAGTGTAGGCGCCGTGGAAACGTCCACTGAGGAAGCAAGAAATTCCAGAACGAGGCGGCGGCTCAAGCGCACGCGCTCGGAGTCCGTCCTAATCCGCATGCCCGATTCCACCTTTCGCGAGCATGCCGGAACCAACACACGCGAGCCTTCGAGCTCTACCACGCACACGCGACAAACATTGACGGGAGTCAGATTTATCAAGAAAGCAGAGAGTCGGCGTGTCGATTCCCAGTAGCCGCGCGGCGTCGAGGATGGTTGCCTCTTCAGAAACGGAAACGCTCCTCCCGTCAATCTGTATCTCGACTGGGCGCTCGGGAACCGAAGAAGGCACTTCTGGTAAGGGGCTTCGCGCGATGGGTATCAGAGGCTCGGGAGCATTCCGAGGTTCGTTCATGAGAAAACGCTCCAACGGTTGACGGTGGACAGCAGAGCGCTCGACGCGGTTTGCCCCAAACCGCAGATCGAGGCATCGCGCATCGCCTGTGCCATTTCCTGAAGCAGCCGCAATTCTTGTTCGTTCGATCCGAATGGTCTTTTCGCAAACAGCCGTTCCAGCGCCTCTTTCTGTCGCGTCACCCCGACGCGGCAGGGTACGCACTGGCCGCAGGTCTCTTTGCGGAAGAATTCCGCGATGCGCAAAAGAATCTGTTTCAGGTCCGTCGCATCGTCAAAAACCATGACGGCGCCAGAACCGAGCGTGGCGCCGATCGCACGGGTGTCCTCGAAAGTCAGCGGTGTGTCCAGTTCGCTCGGTGAAACAAAAGTTCCAGCCGCGCCGCCCAACAGTATCGCTTGGAGTCTCTCGGTGCCTCCAACCCCGCCTGCGAGATTGATGAGTTCACGCAGCGTGGTGCCAAACGGAAGCTCGTAAACGCCCGGTCGGACAATGTGTCCCGACACACAAAATAGTCGCGATCCCGATGAGTGCTCGGTGCCGACGCGGGCGAATGCAGCGCCTCCTCCAAGTATGATGTCGGGAATATTGGCGAGCGTCTCGACGTTATCGACCACGGTAGGCTGGCGGAAGAGGCCCGCTTCTGTGGGGAACGGTGGCTTGTTGCGCGGTTCGCCGCGATAGCCTTCAATCGAATTGAACAGAGCCGTTTCCTCGCCGCAGATGTACGCCCCGGCTCCGCGCCGGAGTTCGACATCGAATTGAAATGAAGAACCGAGAATTCCTTGACCGAGAAACCCTTTCTCTCGCGCAGCCTTTGCTGCATGTGTCAAACGCTCGGTAGCCAAGGGATACTCTCCGCGTACGTAGACGAAACCCTTCTGGGCGCCAACCGCTAACGCAGCAATGGTCATGCCCTCCAGTATGGCGAAGGGGTCGCCTTCCATCAGGACGCGGTCTTTGAATGTGCCCGGCTCTGATTCATCGGCATTGCAGACCACGTAATGGGGACGCCCAGAGCCTCGCTGGAGCAGCAGCGCTTCCCATTTTTTCCCAGTGGGGAACGCGGCGCCTCCTCGGCCCAGAAGGTGCGAGTCCATCACTTCGCGGACGATTCGTTCCGGGCCGATCTGAAGGGCGAGGTGCAGCGCTTCGTAGCCGCCCAACCGGCAATACTCGTCCAGACTAGAAGGATCTACCTGCCCGATGCGGCGAAGCAGCCTAAGATGCGCACTGCCCGATTGAGGAATGGAAATTTTTGCGTCACCTGCCTTGGGTTCACTCGGTGGTCGCTCCAATTCTGCATCGTGCAACGCGAATTGAATTGAATTTGAGGTCGCCGGCGCGACGACGCTCTCCCGTGGTGCAGCCCCTGCGGCGGAAATGAGCGCGGCAGGGGCGCGCTCGCACAATCCTAAGCACGGACTGCGAAACCAAGTCGCACGATTTCCCACGATCGAAGATCCCGCTGGGCCAAGGTTCTTCTCCAGTTCTACGCACAGCGCCTCGGCACCGCGGGCCAAGCAGGCGATATCGTCGCAGACATGCGCGACAATGGGTGCGCGCGGAGAGACAGAGAACATGGCGTAGAACGATGCCACGCCATAGATCTCCGCCGGCGGCAAATTCAAACGCAACGCGACGTAGTTGACCGCACCGCGACTAATCCATCCAGCTCGGGACTGAATAGCGTGTAGGACCGGAAGGAGCAGGTCGCGGCGGAATACGGTACCGAAGGCGGCGCGGCCGCCTACCTCGGAGCGCTGGCCGCCGTCCCAGCTGGAACTCGGTTGGCCAACTACACCATCGACAGCGGACTTCTCCGCGCTGGTTGGCTGGTCTTCAGTCAGGTGCAGATCCACTCAGCGCTCCTGGAACTTATCAATCCGGATGGCCGTTGCTTTGAATTCAGCAGTGCCGGACTTGGGATCGACAGCGTCGATCGTGAGATCGTTGGTTGCCACCTGATTGTGAAAATGAAGCGTTAGAAAAGCAAGTCCTGGCCGGAGCCCCGGGTCAAATCGAACCGGAGCTACTACCGAACCGCGGCGCGAGCTGACCCGCACCTTCTCTCCTTCGCGAAGGTCATAGCGCGCCCCATCTTCAGGAGAAAGATCGAGAGCTTCGTCGCGCCGAAGTGGCGACGAATAGCGTGCGGTCTGAACTCCCGTGTTGTAGGAATCGAGGCGCCGCCCGGTGGTGAGCCGGATCGGGTATTGCTCGTCCAACTGATCTACGGGCGGTTCGAATTCCATCGGGCTGAGCGGCGCGCGGGGGCCCATCACTGGGCGCTGCCACAAGCGGCTGTGGAGATACAACTCCCCCGGATGGGATTCGTCATAGCAAGGCCATTGAATTCCGTCGAGTTTTTCGAGCCGTGAGTAACTCATGCCCGCGTGCATGGGACTTAAGGATCGCAGCTCGTTCCAGATGCGCTCTGGGTCCTGCTTGCCCCAGTCGTGGCCGAGCCGAAGCGCAATTTCAAACAGAATTTCCGTGTCATCGCGTGCGCCCGAAGGAACCGGCACGGCTCTTCGCACACGCTGGACACGGCGCTCGCTGCTAGTGACCGTTCCTTCGGCCTCGCACCAACCGGCCGCTCCCGGCAGCACCACGTCCGCAAGCTCGGCCGTGTGGGTGTAAAAGAGATCCTGAACGACGAGAAAGTTCAGATTGCTCAGAAGCCTAAGTGCGCGGTGTCGATCGGCTTCCGAATCGGCGGGGTTTTCTCCTAAAACATACAATGCCGTCAATTGACCGTGCTCCATGGCCTTCAGCATGTCGCTAACGTGCAAGCCGCGTTTCGGATGAATCTTGGCGCCCCAAGCCTTTTCAAATTTTGCACGGAGCTCCTGATTCTCGACGTGCTGGAATCCCGGCAGACGATCGGGAATCGCGCCCATGTCTCCCCCGCCTTGCACATTGTTTTGTCCTCTGAGTGGATTTATGCCGCTGCCATAGCGGCCGACGTGACCGGTTAGAAGGGCCAGGTTGATTAGCGCAAGAACGTTATCCACTGCGTTGTGATGCTCGGTGATCCCGAGCGTCCAGCAAACTTCCGCGCGCGGAGCCTTGGCGTAGGCATGGGCCACTTGACGCACTGCTTCAGCGGGGACGCCTGTCTCGCGTTCAGCGCGTTCCAGCGTGTATTTCTCAACACATGCCTCATACGCTTCGAAACCGCTCGTCGCATTCCCAATGAACTGTTTGTTTGCGAGGCCGGCCGCGATGATTTCGCGGCCCATCGCGTTGGCCAACGAAATGTCCGAGCCCACATCCAGACCCAGCCAGATATCCGCCCATTGTGCGGAGCTAGTACGACGCGGATCGACCACAAAAAGCTTGGCACCCCGGCGCACAGCCTTCAGAACGTGATGAAAAAAAATGGGGTGAGTTTCACGCGCGTTCGAGCCCCAAAGAAGAATGATGTCGGTCTCTTCAGTTTCGCGGTAGGAGCTGGTGCCCCCTCCCGCGCCGAAAACCGTCGCCAGACCGGCGACGCTCGGGGCGTGTCAAGTGCGGTTACAACTATCGATGTTGTTACAACCGATGACCGAGCGGACGAATTTCTGTGCGATGTAGTTGAGCTCGTTGGTGGTCTTGGAGCAACTGAACATGCCGAAGGCGAGAGGTCCGTGCTGGCCAACTTCGCTGCGGATACCATCCGCGACACGATCGAGAGCTTCCCCCCAGGTTGCCGGAAGATGCTTTCCGTTTTCACGGATTAAAGGGGTAGTAAGCCGCGCGCTTGGAGTTTGTCCCACAGTTTCACCTCGTGTGAACGAACGGAGCCGATCATAGCACCGCAGCGTTCCCGCTCGTGCAGACCCGCGTACCTTGCTAGAGCTGGACACGAATGTTAACTCCGATTGGGAACTCACTCCAGTGTCCGCGTAACTTTAGGTACAAAGCACCTCAGACACGCGACCGAGCACGATTCCGGAAGTAAGCGAATCCAACCCAAAGCTCACCAGCATAGCGACCAAAAATGCGATTGAGCCTTAGGGAAAAAAACCTGCTCTGTTGTTGAGCGGCTCTCGTTGGGGCCTCATCGATTGACATGGATTTGAGCGTCTATCCATGTAGGTCATTCCGCTACAGTCAGTTATGCGAGATGATGCAAACGCGCGAGCGGACGAGCGAAATGACACAGATCACTTCAAGGTGTGCTGTAAGTCACACAGAACTTCATCCAAGCCATTGAGGATTTTGGTAGGTACCGTCGAAGTTGTGCGTGGTCTTGTACGGCTCGTATTTCCCGGATTGTGCCGCCTGAGCAGTCTTTGCGAGTAGCGCTACAACTTCATTTGATTTCATTGAGCGAAAGTTCCGCGCTGCGCCCAGCGCTTGGTTGAGTATCTCGATCGAGTCGCATCCTGTGATCACCACGCTGGTCGGCAGATTCATCGCATAGTGCAAGCATTGGACCGCAGTCACCGTCTTACTTTCCAGAATGATCTGGTCACCCATCGGCTTCATTCCAAGCACGCCGACATCGTCCTTCACGAGCACCGGCAAGACTTTCCCCTCGAAGCTGTTGTAGTGCGCATCCATCACATTGAGCGGCATCTGAACGGCATCGAATCGGAATTGATGTCTCCTAGCTGTGTCGAGCATCTTCAAATGGATGTCCGGGCTTTTATGCCCAGTGAACCCAATAAAACGGACTTTCCCCGCCTTCTTGGCCTCGAGCGCAGCTTCCATTCCACCGCCCGATGCAAAAATGCGCTCCGGATCGTCCATGCGAATAATTTCGTGAAATTGCAGGAGATCGATGCGATCGGTCTCCAGTCTGCGGAGCGATTCTTCGATCTGCGCCTTAGCCGATTTCTTGTCGCGCCCGTCGATTTTAGTCATCAGGAACGCTCGCTGGCGATAGCCATCGTGCAGCGCCTTACCCATGCGAATTTCGCTCTCTCCGCCGTTATAGTCCCAGCAGTTATCGAGAAAACTGATTCCGTTATCGATTGCGGTACGGATGATCCGAATACTTTCGCTCTCTGGGAGCTCCCGTTTGCCAATATGATATCCTCCGAGGCCCAGCGCAGATATTTTTTCCCCGGTTCGGCCGAGCGTCCGGCGGGGGACTTCACCCTTGGATTCTGTCGTCAGCGCGGACGAGGGGATGCCAGCAAGGATCGAGGCCCCAGCGGCAGATTCCAAGAATTGTCTGCGAGTGATTGCTGAGACGCTCTGGGATCGGGTTTGCGGATTATTCTGGCCTCCGGCTTCCACCTGCTGATCTGTGTTTCCCAGGCACTTTGCCTCTGAGTCCTTCATGGTGCCTTCCTCCCTAAATCATCTGGCCTACGCATCGTCCGGCGCGTGCGGTTTCACCCACGACAGTAACGCTATATCCTAGCATTTACCCACTCCAAGGTAGCCTGGTAGCCAGACTAGCTTCGGCTCGACCATCAAGAAGGCCCGCGATCTCCGGACAACTCGTGTAATAGCCATGCTGGCGGCAAGAAAAGTTTCGTTCGCGCTTTTTTCTGACGGCTTCCTCGGATTGGCCGAACGGATCGCGTTCAAACATGGCTCTTCGCAATGCTTCGAAGTGCTGATTTCTTGCCAAATCCGGCGGGTCGCCGACACCTTCATAGGTAAACTTGTGCAACGGAAAGCACAACGCTTTGCGGTGCATCTCAAATCTCTCTCGCTTGAAATTCCAACCGACTACTGTGAGTTGCTCAGGGTAGATTCCCACCAGCTCTTTAAAGCGGCATAACCCGAAGAGCAAATTTTCGAAGGAATCCATTGAGAATTCCTCCGTGCTGGCGCGGGCTTTAACGTAAGCGTGACCAAACCAATCGAAATGGTCCGCGACAAGCCAATAACCCTGGCCTTCGCTTCGGGGTCCCGCCTGAGGGTCGGTCTGGCCTCCAGAAAAAAGCAAAATGCAGTTCTCATCGCCGGCGGCCAACAGTACGCCGTAACGCACATGGTCGATATAAGACCTCGCCTCGCCCACCTGAAAATGCTTCAGAAACCATCCTTCGTCCGAGGCCAGAGAATCCAGTCGCCGCGGTATTGCATGTCCCGTCACCAGGATCAATGATTTCACGCTGCCCCACACCTCCTGAAATAGAAATATGATTCACTCAAAGCTCCAATTCACTCTTCCGGGCCGGCTGCGGGCAATTCTTCATAGTTCTCAGTTGAACTTTTTCCAAAATGCTTGACTGCCCTACTATACTGCTAGAGGGCCTCTATACCGGCGGAACAATTTGTTGCGGGCGCGGACAATTTGATCGTGAATCGCGCCATACTTCTGCTTTGCCAAATACGCCTGGCCGGGGCCGTGAATGTTCGACAGTAGCCTTCGTATCGCTAGCTGTCCCGATCCTACAGTAGGGGAGGAATTTTTCAAATGAGCGGTATTCATGAACTCACCCATTTCTATGGAGGCTCCTGGAGTCGCGCCAAATCGAATGAATTTCTGGATGTCCTAAACCCTGCAACGGCGGAAACGCTCGCGCGCACACCCGTGGCCGGCAAAGGAGACGTGGACGCAGCCGTTGCAGCCGCAGCGGCCGCCTTTCCGGCGTGGCGGCGGACGCCACCTGAAGACCGCATCCAATATTTGTTCAAGCTGAAACAACTACTGGAGGACCATCTGGAGGCGCTGGCGCAAATATGCACTCAGGAAAACGGCAAGACCGTGGGGGAATCGCGGGCGGAACTGCGCCGCGCCATTGAAAATGTGGAAGTCGCGTGCGGAATTCCGACCTTGATGCAGGGTTATAACCTGGAAGACGTTGCTTCGGGCATCGACGAGATAATGATTCGCCAGCCAATTGGAGTGACGGCGGCGATTACACCATTCAATTTCCCTGCAATGATTCCATTCTGGTTTCTACCCTACGCGATCGCCTGCGGAAATACTTTCATCCTAAAGGTATCGGAGAAAGTCCCGCTGACGATGCAGCGCGCTTTCGAGCTAATGGAAGGTCTGAAGCTTCCGTCCGGAGTCATAAATCTAGTCCATGGTGGTAAAGCCGCGGTGGATGCACTGCTGGAGCACCCCGAAGTGCGGGCCATTAGCTTTGTGGGCTCTTCGCCCGTAGCGAAATATATTTATGCGCAGGCGGCTAAATTTGGAAAGCGAGTTCAGTGCCAGGGCGGCGCAAAGAATCATGTACTCATTCTTCCTGACGCCGACCTGGAAACGACGACTCGAATCGTAAGCGATAGCGCGTTCGGATGCGCCGGACAGCGTTGCCTGGCGGTGTCGGTGGCGGTGACCGTGGGCGACGCGCGCAGCGAATTCACAGAGGAAATCGTTAAAGTTGCGAGCTCGATCCAAGTGGGCAACGGCCTCGATAAAAATGTTCAAATGGGTCCGGTGATCAGCCGGGATAGCAAAAAACGCATTGAAGGATTGATTTCCGCAGGCGTGAGGGACGGCGCGAAGCTGCTGCTCGATGGCCGCTCCGGAAACGGAACACCTTCTTCTGGAAATTTCCTTAAGCCTACGCTGCTTGATAATGTGCCGGCTGCCAGCGCGCTTTCCACCACCGAAATCTTTGGGCCAGTCCTCAGTTTGGTCCATGCCAAGACGCTTGAAGAAGGTATTGAGACATTGTCGCGAAGTCCATTTGGAAATATGGCTTCGATTTTTACCAGCAGTGGCGCCGCAGCAAGAAAGTTTCGATATGAAGTTCCAGCGGGCAACATCGGAGTCAACATTGGAGTCGCCGCACCCATGGCTTATTTTCCATTTAGTGGCTGGCGCGACAGTTTCCTGGGGGTGCTGCACGGACAGGGACGTGATGCGGTAGAATTTTATACAGACAAGAAAGTGGTAGTCGAGCGCTGGCCGAAGGAATGGTCTCGGAAATTCTGATGATATGGATTCCTCAAGCGATCGGAGTTGAGAATAGGCAGCAGTAACGCCTCAGCGCTCCAGCCAACGGCTACTTCTGCCCCATTTAATTTTTTGGAAGTGCGTAAGCGATGTAGGACCTGTGCACAGGTTCGGGGGTTGGTTCTTCGGGCCCATCTCTCGGTATTTCGCTCTGTTTAGCGGAGGTCGCACAAACAACGATGTATTCTCGACCGTCCGCCTCGTAAACTGCTGGGACTCCCTCGGAGGCCGCCGGCAAATCCACCGACCAAAGCAGCTCGCCGGTCTCTTGATCGTATGCGCGAAGTTTGCCTTCGTCCTTCGTAGCTATAAATAGCAAGCCGCTGGCCGTAACCACAGGGCCGTTTCTCGGTAACATGATGCCTGTCCCTTTCAAGTTTTCCCGCGCGCCTTGTGGAGCGTCCCCGAACGGCACTTGCCACTTGATGGTCCCTTGGTTCAAGTCATAGGCGGTGATCACTGACCAAGGTGGGCTAATGATGGAGGGTTGCAAACCGTAGCCGGTCCAGAAACGGACCGGAGCATCGCCGGCGGCGTTAGGCGCGGCGGGCGGTGGTTCTCCGCCGGATGGGAGCGGACCGGGTGCACTCGCTGGATCAGCTAGATACAACATTAGGCCATTCAGCAGCCTATCAGTGAGATCGGGAAATCCCGGCATATCCTTTAGTCCGTACTTGACTACTCCTTTGATGGTGGCTTCACCAAAGACGGAAGGCGCTCTCACAAGCGACGGAACGGCCGGGGGCGCTCCCTCACGGTCGGTGCCATGGCACCTTTCGCAATAGAAATGATAAACAGCCCTGCCCTGCTGCGCAGGACTAGCTTTGCTCGGGATATTCCAGAGCGAAGGGGGCGCTCTGCGTTCGTTCTTGAGTATGGCAGGGATATCCATGGAGACGACGAACATGGTGCCATCTGTGGGATTTGACGCGGTCATGCCCCAGTTCGAGCCGCCACGATTACCCGGCATCTCGATCGTGTCGGTCCGCTCGGCGGGCGTGAAAAGCCCCTCGTTGACCGCGTTCTCGACAACTTTTTTCCAACGGTCCCGGTCGAGCGGACTCAAGATATAGGGATCAATGTCGGCCACCGTAAATTTTTGCCGAGCAAAGGGCGGCGGCGCGGTGGGAACCGGCTGCGTGGGCGAAGATTCCTCGCCGGGCATATTGGATCGGGGGACCGGACGCTCCTCAATCGGCCAGATGGGCTTACCCGTGGCTCGATTAAAAACGTAGAGGTATCCTTGCTTGGAAGCCTCGGCGACGATCGGAACCTTCTCGCCGTTGTGCTGCACGGTCAGCAATTGTGGCGCGGAAGTAGCATCGTAATCCCACAAGTCGTGATGGATCAGTTGGTAGTACCAGATTAATTTTCCAGTGCGAGCGTCGAGTGCCAGCAGACAGTCGGCAAACAAGTTGTTCCCCTTGCGATCCGCGGCATAAAAATCGTACGTAGGAGCACCTGTGGGAATGTAAACGATGCCGGTCTTCTGGTCTAAACTCATCTCACCCCAACAATTTGTACCCCCTTCATATTTCCATGTATCTTTCGGCCAAGTGTCGTAGCCAAACTCACCTGGATGCGGAATGGTATGGAAGATCCAAACCATGCGGCCGGTGCGCACGTCATAGGCTCGGATGTCACCGGGAGGAGAGCCGTAGTCCTCGCCCGTTTCCGAGCCGAGAATGATGAGATTTTCAAATATCTGACCGGGCGTGCCGGATTGGATTATGTACATGGACTTGGGATCGCGGCCCAGCCCCAGCTTTAAATCGATCGAACCACCGTCGCCAAACGACTTTATCAATTCCCCGGTGCTCGCATCGATTGCCTCCAAGTGGTTGTCGAAGGCAATGAAGAGCCGCTTATCCGCTCCGTCTTTGCTCTGCCAGAAATTGATGCCGCGGTGAACCTCTAGCCGCTGGCCCATGCTCTTGGGATGGTGGACCCACAGTTGTTTCCCAGTCCTGGCGTCGAGCGCCACAATGTCGGTGTGCCACGCGATCACGTACATGATGTTGCCCACGACGATCGGGTTGAATTCATAGGCGCGTTCATTCCCGGCATCATAAGACCAAGCAACCGCCAATTTGCCGACATTGGCGCGGTTGATCTGCGTAAGGGAGGTAAAGTGCGAAGAGTCTGGGTTCCCCAGATAAGTGCTCCAGGTTGAGTGGAGCTGTTGGGCGTCTTGAGGGATGGCCCAAGCGGCTACGCTGAACAGCGAAGCGGCGAGCGCCGTGATAGCACATAGATTTTTGATCGATGAATCACCTCTCGGCTTACTCATGAAAGCTCCGTGTGCGGTTCGCTGCTGCTACGTTGAACAAAAAAGTTCGAGGGTCGCGAATCGCCAGCCCTGTTCGTTCGCTCTGCTGATGGGTCACACAATGGTTCCTGCTGACCCATCCGGCGATCGAAATTTTCGTTTGGTTAGCCGAATTGCACCGATTCGTCACCGCCCCAGTTGACCGATTCGGGTATTGACTCTGCAACGGTAATGAACGCGAGGTACTCTGTATTCAGACGCGATTTTGCGGGAACCCAACGAAACGCCGGGATTCCGAACAGACTGCCTCGCATCACCATCTCCCTCCGCGATTCCAGCAGCGGCGAGATACCAAATTCCATGCCGCAGGCCAGAGTTTGGCCATTCCAAGGCGCATCTGAACGAAGGTGGTTCTCTTCCCAGCGGCAGAGCCAAGGAAAGTCCGCGCGATTCCATAGGTAACCAAATAGGATCTTGGTGGTTGGCGACCATGCCAAGAAATAGGCGCGATCGTGACGCGTGTCCATTAGGTGGGTAGTGAATCCTCCGGAGACCTCCGCACCTGGGTAGACGCGCAAGTCGATCACTCCGCCGCCTTTCTTCGGACAGAGCATCCCGGAGAATACAGCTCCAACTTCTTGCGCGCCGCGGCCGCCAGTAAAATCCTCATCAATCACTTTCGACCAAGTTGCTGGAGTGCGGAACTGGGTCGTTCCTCGTTCGAGGAATGGCGGCCCCAGCGTCACGTGCTGCATCCATGCGATTGGCCGGTCAGAACAGGAAAGGTTTTCAACAGATTCTACAAACAGAACCACCATCCCGTTACGGCCTAAGCGTATCTGGCGTTCGAACCGGAGTTGCGCCATAGGAAGGATGGCTCTCGTCGAAATCGTCGTTCGATCACTCTCCACAGCGTAGGGCACGACCGGGCCCTCGCCATGGACAGGCATTCCCGCCGCGAACTCCTCGGAACTCGGCTTACCGTACGTATCGAGACAGATACTGTGGCCCATAATCCCCGACAGCAGATACGCCTCATCGCTTGTCCCATACTCTGGATGACTCGCGCGGTTATACGTGGACGGTTCGATCGAGGGCCAGGGAGGCACCCAGAGCGGGTTGACGCCTGTAGCCTTGTGGAATATCTCTGAGACGTGGCCGCCCTCATTTAGCACGGAAACGCGAACACTTTCGTTTTCGACGCTATGCGCGGAACGGGTTCGATAAACTGATTTGGTCACCGCACTCGTTGCTCCCGGCGATTCGTGCGAACGTCGACCGATTGTGATCGAGAACGCTCCCTCTTGCAGCCCGTGAGAGTGCGCTCCCGCGAGGCTCTCCGGCGATGCGTGGCCCCCGTCCTCAGGCTAAGTTCTTTGGAAAAGGGCCAAGTATTTCCATACCGCTACTGGTAACCAGCACATCGTCCTCGATGCGAAACCCACCGGATGGACTCCGATATATGCCCGGCTCGACAGAGGTTAAATTCCCTTCCTCGAGCATAGCGGCAGAGCCGGGCGCGAGGATGGGGGAAGATTCATGATATCTAAATCCCAGACCGTGACCCGTTATATGCGGAAAGAACTCTCCATAGCCCGCTTCTCTGATCACTGATCGCGCGGCGTCATCCACCTGTGCTCCGGTAACGCCCGGTCTGATCTGCGCAACGGCTGCCTCTTGCGCCTTTCGCACAGTATCGAATATTTTCGACTGCTCGTCTGTCGGCTGCCCCGCCACCCGCACGCGCGTTCTGTCTGCCCAGTAGCCGTCCGCAACGACTCCAAGTTCTAACAGAGCTACGTCGCCGTTTTCCAGCCGCCGTACCGTAGAGACTTCATTCGGCCTGTAGCCGACGGCGGACTCCTCGGGTCCGGATGCGACTTGGGCGAAGGCCCGAACTCGGAAAGCCTCATGATACCCGGTGCCCAGGGCCATGATCTCACGCTCCACAGCGGCTGCGAGCTCTACACCAGAGACACCTACTTGGACCAATCTCTGGAAGGCTTCCAAACCGATACACGAAATTTCGCTCGCCGTGCGGAGCTTCCCGATTTCGTAATCCGTCTTTCTGAGACGTTGTAACTGCAAGAGCGGAGATGCATCAATTAATTCTCGACCTTCTAATGCGACGCGCAGGAGCTCAAGCGTCTGCGCCGCCGGCACCAAAAACTCAGCGCTGTTCCACGAGGGAGCTACAACCTCAAAGCTTGCTTCGTAGCCAATCCTCTTCCACGAGTTCACTTTGGCGAGCTCAGCAAGATGTTTCCGCATCACGGTGGACCAGTCCGGTGCACCGAGTACACCGTACCGGTAGTACACCGTTTTTGCCTCCCAGATCGAGACACTGGCCTCCGTTTCGTAACAGTCTGGAATGATACAGACGGAATGCCCATGCAGTGCAAAGACCAGTGTGGTCGCACCGATCATCGGCCAAAAACCACTAAGCAGCAGAACGTTTTCTGGCAAGCGCAGCACAAGAGCGTCGAGGCCTTCCACTTCCATCGCCTGCCTCATCCGATTGAGCCGCTCTTCGTTCAGCATGCGGTGCGCCCTTGGCCGAAATTCGCTCTGGCTCGATGGCCCAGGTTTATCCTGCACCGATGAATCCCGGATAGAGCGTCATGCCGCCGTCGATATAGATGGTCGTTCCCTGTACGTAATCCGATTCGTCAGACGCAAGCCAGACCGCCACGCGCGCCACATCCTCCGGTTCGCCGATTCGCTTGGAAGGGATCAACTTCAGCAAAACAGACTTGAAGACTTCCGGCGAGGTCAGTTTCTCGACGTTCATCGGCGTGCGGATCGCACCCGGAGAAATCGCATTCACGCGGATTCGCAGATGAGCTACCTCCTGAGCGAGACTCTTCATGAAAAGAATGAGACCTCCCTTCGCGGCAGCGTAGTTCGCGTGGCCTTCCCAGGGGATCACGTCATGTACGGAACTGATCAAGATCAGCTTTCCACCAGCATAGGAGACCGCGCGATCGATTCCTTGCTTTTTGAACGCCCTTACAGATTCGCGACAACACAGAAACACGCCCGTAAGGTTTACGCTGATCACCCGTTGCCACTGTGTCAAAGTCATCTGGTCCACTGGTGCATTGAGCTGCAACGCGGAATTGGCAATGCAGATGTCGAGTCGGCCAAACGTCTCAGTCATGCGCTGAAACATCGCTTGCACTTCGTTCTCGTCGGAGACATCGGCCTTGCAAATAATTGCCTTGCGGCCGAGTTTCTCGATTTCCTTTGCTGTCCAACGCGCTCCTGTCTCATCGCTGTTGTAATTCACCAGCACATCGGCGCCTGCTTGCGCCAAGCCGATTGCCATTGCTTGGCCCAGGCCTTTGCTGGCTCCCGTCACCAGAGCTTTCTGCCCCACCAGCACCCGGTGAATGGGGGCCGACGGCATTTCATTCGGGGGCGTGTATTTGTCTTCGTGAGCCATGCTTTCGGTCCTTTTTCATTTTCCGTCGCAGCCGGCGGGGCCAAGCTCAACGATGGTCGCTCATGAGTACGACTGCACGCGCTATCTTGGCCGCACTGACCATTGCTGACGTTAGTCGACGCGACGCCACCTGGTCACCGTCGTAATGGCAACGGGATCGCCCTTGGTTTCGCGATATTTGAGAAACTTTTTGAAGTAGGGGGAGTTCACGTGCTCGTCCAGAGCCGCCTGACTCTTGAATTTTTCGTAGAACATAAATCGACCGGGATGTTCCGGATCTCTATGCAGTTCGTAGGCTAGGCAGCCCAACTCGCTACGAGTCGGCGCGAGTAGCGCGCGCAATTCTCTTTCGAGATCCTGCTCGCGGCCAACCACCGCCTCCATGTGGACGTTTAGTACGATATGTTCATCATCCATGTGGTGACCTCATTCTGCCACCTTGCGAGCCAACCGGCCCTGCTGGCCAAGGACAATTATTCCGTTCCCGGATTCTTCGGCAATGCAAACGCTATATAGGACCTCTGCACTGGTTCGGCAGTTGGCTGAGACGGCCCATCCCGCGGTATGTCCGTCTGTTTCCCGGTGGTCGCGCAGACCACGATGTATTCTCTCCCGTCCACTTCGTAAACCGCAGGCACACCTTCAGAAGCAGCCGGAAGACTCACTGACCAGACTTCCTTTCCGGTCTCCTGGTCATAAGCGTGGAGTTTGCCCTCGTATTTCGTTGCTACAAAAATCAATCCACCCGCGGTCACCACGGGACCATTTCGTGGCATCATCACGCCGGTGCCTTTGACACCTTCGGAATCAGCAGGCGGTGCTTCTCCCAGGGGAACTTGCCATTTGATCGTGCCGGCATTCAGGTCGTAGGCCGTCACCGTGGACCAGGGTGGTTTGATAACGGCAGTCTGCAAGTTATATCCCGACCAATAGCGAACCGGGGCTTGTCCTTGCGAGTTCGGCGCAGGCGCGATTGATTTTGGTTCCTCAAGTGGTCCCGGAGCAGCGTCGGGATTTCCCAGGTACAGCATTAGGTTCGACACGTGCATGTTGCTGAGGTCGGGGAATGCCGGCATCTCCTGGATTCCGTTCTTAACAACGCTCCTGATGACGTCCTCGCCGAAAACCTGGGGGGCACTTATCAGCGAGGGAATTGCCGGCGGCGTCCCCCGACGGTCAATTCCGTGGCACCTCTGGCAATAGAGATGGTAAATGGCTTTACCCTGTTGAGCAGGAGCAACGTCCATTGGAATGTCCCAAAGATTGGGAGGGAGCAAATGCTCGTTCTTGAGAAAGGCCGGGATGTTCATCGACAAGACGAACATAGTGCCGTTCGTCGGATTCGACGCTGTCGCACCCCAGTTGGCTCCTCCATGATTTCCCGGCATCTCGATCGTGTCAGTCAGCCCCGGAGGCGTGAAAAGTCCCTTGTTGACGGCTTGCTCGACCGTCTTTTTCCACTTGGCGCGTTCTTGCGCGGTCAAAATATAGGGATTCAGATCGGCCACTGTGAATGATTGTCGGGCAAACGGAGGCGGTGCGGTGGGAAAGGGCTGAGTAGGCGAAGCAACTTCGCCGGGCATGTCGGATTTTGGCACTGGCCGTTCCTCAATCGGCCACAACGGTTGACCCGTCACTCGATTGAATACGAAGAGGAAACCGTGCTTCGTCGCCTGTGCCACAATAGGAACATCCTGATCGTTGTGCCGCACAGTCAGCAGTTGCGGGGCAGCGGTAGCATCGTAATCCCACAAGTCGTGATGAACCAGCTGGTAGTACCAAATTAATTTTCCGGTGCGCGCGTCCAGTGCCAGCAACGAATCTGCAAAGAGATTGTTCCCAACACGGTCGGCACCGTAGAAGTCGTAGGTAGGAGCACCGGTGGGCACGTAGATGATCCCGCGCCCTTCGTCCAGGCTCATCTCGCCCCAGCAGTTCGTCCCGCCCTCATACTTCCATGTATCCTTCGGCCACGTATCATAGCCAAACTCACCAGGATGCGGGATCGTGTGAAATATCCAAATCATTTTTCCAGTTCGCACGTCATACGCCCGGATGTCGCCTGGAGGTGACCCGTACTCCTCGCCCGTAGCCGAGCCCAGGATGAGGAGATCGCCAAATACCTGGCCGGGAGTGGCGGACTGGATCTGAGAAATGGTCTTCTTATCTCGGCCGAGGCCCGCCATCAGATCGACTGTGCCATCGTCTCCAAATGACTTGATCAACCCTCCCGTCCGGGCGTCGATGGCCTCGAGGCGGCTGGCGAAGGGAATCAAGAGCCGCTGCTCGGATCCGTCCTTGCTCTGCCAGAAGTTGATGCCGCGGTGCATCTCGATTGGAGGAGCATTCTTGGAATGGTAGACCCACAGTTCTCGTCCAGTCGTGGCATCCAGCGCAACGATCGAAGTGTGATGGGCCATCACATACATGGTCTTGCCAACTACGATCGGACTGAACTCATAGGAGCGATCGTTTCCTAGATCAAATGACCAGGCAACCTCGAGCTTGTTGACATTCGAAAGATTGATTTGCTTCAGCGCGGAATAGTGAGAGGAGTCCGGGCTTCCAAGATACGTTTCCCAGCCGGTGTGCGACGGTTTGTCTCTCTGCGGGCCAGCCCAAAGGAGGGCCCCGATGAGCGATGCACCGATCACTGCGCTTGCCAGAGAGCTGACGACCGAAGTGCTAGGCCCTTGCGTAGACATGAAATTCTATCTGCCCCTTTTAACTCTTGCTGCGGTTATCAAAGAAGATGAACGTGCCTTTTCGTGCGGTCGTAAGGATCTCGATCTTGCCGTCTTTGTTTATGTCCTTGGCGAGGATCTGAGTGCCGAGGCCCGATGCATTGTGAATCAATCTGGGAACCCATTCGACCGCGCCACCCGCTTTTCGAACCAGCTTGAACCGGTAGAGAACCGGTGGATTATCAATCTCGTTTTCGTCATAGATATACCCATGCGACCACCAACGCTTTCCCGTGATGATGCATGGCATGCCATCCCCATCTAAGTCCGCAAATGCAAGGGCGTGCAATTCGGTGAACGCGACAGATTTGTCCGTCTCCCCCCAATCCTTGCGGTCGACTAGAGGTGTAGAAGGATCACCCATGATCAAGTGGCGCTTCCATAAGCTGTCACCGTGAGAATCTCGTTGCTGTTCGAACCAAGCGAGACCGGGGCCGTGTGCGTTGAGGCTGGTGATGACGTCGGGAATGCCGTCACCGTTCACGTCGTACACAAAAATATCCGCGCCGCCCCGCAGGAACCAGGCACCCTCGGTGGCGCCAAACGGAGCGGGATGAAATTTCCACACGCCTTTGGTTCCCGCGGGCGGCTGCTCCCACCAGCCGCTCGCCTGCAAGATGTCCAGGCGCCCATCACCATTGACGTCGCCCACACCAAAGCCATGAGGACCCCAACTCCCCTTCTGGGACACGGGATAGAATGTCCACGGCTTGGTGGGGTTAGACCAATCTGGCTTTGCGTAACCGATCTGGCCGTCCTGAGCCATTATCAGCTCGGGGTGTCCATCGCCGTCGATGTCGACCAAGTTTGTCGTTTCTGCGTCTACAGAAGGAATAACGTTGTAATTGTCCCAATGGCGGAGCTCGCCGCGAGGGTTAATAAAAAGGTGTGCGGAAAAACTCGGCATGGGGCCAAAGCCCATGATAATCAAGACGTCCGGCCAGCCATCGCCTGTGAAATCATGGACATGAGCTAGGAAACAATTTGTGTAGTTGCCGTGTTCTCCCGGGCCGCCGGGATTGACAGTTGCCGGCGGAAAAATTTCGCGGGCGATCTTGTAATCAGGACCCACATAGTAGAACGGTCCTGCGATAACTTCATCGTAGCCGTCGCGATTTAGATCTCCCGCCGTTATGGCCTCAGAATAGAAAAGGTCTGTCAGTTGACGGAAATGGGGTTTGCCGGCGTGCGCGGCAAGCCCTGCAATTCTTTGGGTAAGGTCGAATATCGAGATGTTTTTGAAACTCGCAGCCGCATCGGCGCCACCTGAAACGTATAGCGCCACTCTCCCAAATTGGCTCCGTTCATCAGCGACCGCAGCAATGCCCGTACCGTCCCATGGCAATGCTGGGCCTCGCAATTCGATCTCGACGTCGTGCCATCCGTCTTTTCCCGGGCTAATCCGAACGGGAGGTTCCGGTGGGTACCCCGTCAGCGCTCCCACTGGATCGTTAATTCCCGCGCAAGCAATGGGCGCGCAGGCACCTTGTGCCATTTTGTGTTCAGCGCCAGCCACATCCAAGGGAGGTGGAGGAACCGGCTTTCTTTCGATCTCCTTTCCCTGCGCATCGAGGGTGAGTAGGGATATGGCTCCGGCGCCTGTGCCTGACAACACGACATAAATGCCGGCTGTCCGATCACTGGCGCCGGTCGGGTGGGAGAAACGAGACCAATTCAGAGGAGCGTTGCGCAGAATGATGCCGACCTCGCCGCCACTCGAACGAAACGAAAACCTCATAGCGAAATCTTCCAGGCCGCGATCCAATACGAGCCATCCGCTTCGTCCGCCAGGGTCGGCCGCCGCCACGATTTGGGCGTCCTCTACGGTCCATTTGCCGGCGCCTTGCACGTGCCACCCGTTCAGGTCCCCACCACTAAACTGATACGCCGGGGTAGAAGCGGAGTTGGTAGCTTCCTGAGGCGGAGTTCCGAGCGGTCGCGACGACGGTACGCTCCATGATTTAGGCGAAAGCCTCCAGAGGGGAAACAGTGCGCCCAGGGCCGAAGAAATCTCAAGGAATTGCCGCCGGCTTGATCGCATCACGATGACCCTCCCGTCGAGGTCCCGGCATGCGCCGTCGTTTCCCCGCGGCAACAATAATCTAGCGTGCCGCACCTAAGAGGAACATTGCTTTGGCGTCGCACAAACGCTTGCGGAGCCCTTCTGGCCGCAGAAGGAAAGGCTTCGCAATGCTTCGGGTGGCAGAACTCTGTGGTTCCCAGACTGTACTGCTTGCTTACAAGCTGCACCAACAACGCTTCCTTTGCGAGTCCATAGCTTATCGCGGCCACCCCAGTTACTTCATTCATCCCCGATCGATCAGAAATTGAGTCGGAGCCCGAATTGGATGAGCCTGGGATTGTTTTGCTGCGTGCTGATAATGCCAAATGTGGAGTTCGCACCGGAAGTAAAGACCTGTCCCGGGGGTCCGAACTGCGTCCGGTTAAACGCATTGAAGAATTCCGTGCGAAACTGCAGGTTGAATCTCTCTGTGATCGAAGTATTCTTCACGACTGCGATATCCCAGTTGTTGATTCCAGGCGCGCGGATGGCACCGTCGGTCCGGCTTTCGTTACCGAATGTGAATTCCGGCGGCGCCGAGAAACATGACGTGTTGAAGTATTCATTTATATGGTGCGGACCCGCGTTGGAAACCGCCTTCTTATTGCATCCAGGGGCCACGTTTGGCCGCAAGCCCCCACCAAAGGAGTTCGTAAGATTCGGGATGGCAATGAGGTTGAGCGGGAATCCTTCCTGGAAAGTGGTAATACCATCGAACTCCCACCCAGACACAAATTTGTCGGCTAGGCCTTGCACGTCGCTCAGGAAGTGCTGCCCTTTACCGACGGGCAAGGGGTACACGTAGCTGATGGTCAAACTTTGGCGGGTGTCGAAGAGGCCCAACGATCTCTCGGCGCGCATGTTATTGAAATCCTGGTAGATTTGCCCGAAGGATCCGAAGATACCGGTTTCCAGCCAATCGGTGCTTGTCTCCGTATTGCTCATCAGCTTAGAGAAAGTATAGGACCCCAGAATTGTCCCACCGTGGGTGAATCTCTTCTGCAATTTCATTTGCAACGCATTGTAGCTGCTGCCCCCAATATACGCGGCCGACTCCACAACGTTTTGGTACGTAGGGAAGGGCCGCAGGAGTTGTCCCTGTTGGACAGTAGGTGAAGACAAAGGTCCCGACGTGATCAAACCAAAAAACGGATTCGGCACTTCTTGCAAAAGCTGATTTCCGAGTGCGAGGTATTTGTCGGGGAGCTGGTTGATGTTGAAGCCGTTATCGCTGTTAATCGGCAGGTGCACGCCATGTGACCCCGCATAGGAAGCTTCGAGATTGATTCCAAATGGAAATTGATGTTGCACCGTCAGATTCCAGTTTTCGTAGTACGCTGGGTGCCAGGTCACGGGAACCGAACCACCTGCACCCGACACCGCGGAGAAATTCAACCCGAGCAGAGTATTTTGGAAGTCCGCGCTGCGCCCTGGCGGAAATCCCAGACCTCCGGGATACGGATTGCTCAACACCGAGCTCGCTGTGACGCCGCCATTCTCCGACGTAATCATTGCGTTGTTGAAAATGTTCACCGCGTTCTGGAAGGGCGACTCCTGGAAAATGGCGTCCGAAGGAACATAGAACCAACCAAAGGCGGCTCGAATGACCGTGGAGTCAGTTATGCGATAGGCCAGACCGATGCGAGGCGAAAACAAGTGAAAGTGCTCGGCATACAATCCCCTATCCGGATGGCCCGGCGTATTAACGAGAACAAAACCACCCTTCAGAGGCAAGCCCGTGGGCGCCGCGAGAATGTTGGTCATGTTGGGATCGAAATTCGAAAGTCTATTGTGACGTTCGGTCCAAACCCCGGGAATTTCCCACCGCAGGCCCGCATTGATAGTCAGCTTGTTATTTACCCGAATGTCATCCTGGACGTAATACCCCTGATAGTGCATGGTGGAAGCTGTGATATTTTCCGTCAAAATAGCGGAGGGTGTAAAACCTCCCCCCGGACTGGCTGCCCCGAGCAGGAAATCAGCGATACTGCCTCCGGTGCTGCCCGGATTGAAGGGATTGGCCGCCGTAAAGGTATTGTCGAAGAAATAGTCTCCCGCCTGAGAGGCGATCTGGTAATAGTTCGCGTCTTGGCGCCTCAATTCCGCTCCGAACTTCAGCGTGTGCCGCCCCAAAATCTTCGTCAGGCTGGGACTGATCACGAAATTGTTGTTTACACTGCTGATCACCTGTGTGCCGCCGGTTGGGTAATCAGGGAATGCGAACGCCGGAAAGGTCCGGAACTGGGCACGGATCTGGTTCATGTACGCCGGAAAACCGAAAGTGGTCATGTCGAAACCGGTGATCGAGTTCGGCGGTCCTTGAAAGTACTGGAAACGCAGATAGGAAACACGGATATCGAAGATGGTGTTCGGATTGAACGTGTAGGTGTCGCCCAAAACGATGGAGTCGGTCACAAATTTCTGCGGATCCAGATCAAACCAATAGGTGTTGTTCTTATACGGGTCCCACGGTAATTCGTCGAACGCCCAACGAGTAAACCGCGCGAAAACCCGTTGTTTTTCGCTCACGTTCCAGTCGCTGCGGAAGTTAACCTGGTCGTTGTTGCCTCCGACGCTCGCGGTGGTCACGAAATTAAATGGAAAGGGGAGACTTGTCGAGTTGGGAGTTGGGAAGATCCTGCCATTGGCGGCGAAATATTTTGCCACGGGATCGATGCGGTCGGTGGGAATCATATTTCCCTGGAACTGCTGACGGCAGGGGTTGTTGGATTGGGTGCACGAAGAAGAAGAGGTGAGCGGGTCATAGATCGGGATTACGTTTCCATTGGCGTCTCTGAAGTTGGAAAAATCGCCGCCCAACTCTGCGAGCGTCGGTACGGGCTCCACGAACGTCTGACCTTGCCGTAATGCGAAGCCCTCATAGTTGAAGAAGAAGAAGAGCCTGTCTTTCTTAATGGGCCCCCCAAAGCTGACACCGTATTGATTCTGAGTGAATGCCGGGCGCGGGGTAGCGGTCAAATTATTGAACCAGTTATTCGCGTTCAATACCTTGTTGCGCAGGAATTCGTATGCGGTGCCATGATATTGGTTGGAACCTGACCTCGTCGTGAGATTAATGACCCCGCCGGAGTACCGGCCGTACTCGGCGTCATTGCCGTTGGTTTGGACCCGAAATTCCGCGATCGCGTCTTGCGTTGGTATGAGCGCAGTGAGGCTGCCGTAGGTGACTTGAATTGGCGAACCGTCCAGGTACATGGCATTTTGGTTCGCCGTCCCTCCATTGATCTGGTAGTTCCCGCTCGCGAAGATGTTTTGCGTCGTGAGATTGCCTGAGGCGCCCCCCTGTGTCACTACTCCGGGGACCAGTGATATCAGGTTGAGCACGTTGCGACCATTCAGCGGCAAATCGTCAACGGTTTGAGCGCCGATCACCTGCCCCAAGGAGGCATTCTCGGTTTGCATCAACGGCGTCGCGGCGCTTACTTCGATGGTCTGCTCAACTGCGCCCACGGTCATAGCGATATCGATGCGGAGCGTCGCTTGCACCTCGAGTGTAACTCCAGTGCGCACGTTTTTCTTGAAGCCTGCCTTCTCCACCTCTAGGGTATAAGATCCCGGTACCAGGTTGACGAAAACATAGGAACCATCATCACCGGTGACAGTCGTTCTCCGGAAACCGCTTGCAGGATTGCTCACCGTTACGGCGGCGCCAGGCAAGCTGGACCCAGAGGGGTCGGTAACGGTGCCCACCATGGAACCATAAAAGGATTGGCCGGCAAGCGAGACTGCGCACAACAGGCCAAATACGCACAGAAGACAGATCCGCCGGAACTGCGTAGCGCGCACCAGGTTTTTTAGCATCGTGGCTAACCCCTTTTTGCCAACAAAGCCGCCGCTTGAGTTGATCTGTCGCCAAACGGATTTGATCGGCGCGAGGCGTTTCTGAATTAGTTTCGGATTTTTAGTACCCCACCCCAATTCCCCTATTGAACTTAATTCTTTTCCGCCTAATGGTAGCGGACTATACTCACTTCCCGACTGATGTCAAGCGATTTTGTCGCCGCTTCGAACCCTGCTTTTTTCAATGAGTACGGGGCCAGACTCGGCGGTCGAGCGGCGCAGACCGGAGGGATACGGAACTGGTTTCCGACCGGTTCGGTTTTTGGAGGCTGATTCAGGAAGGCTGCAGCCAGGCTCGCTTGATATCAGGGTTGCCCGCCGTGCTGAGGCGTAGCGTGTGTTCGGCGCTAAGGGCAAGCTCGAGCGCGGCAATGTTCTCGGCCAATTGTTCCTCTCGGCTCCCTGCGATGATGGGAAGCACGGACGGTTTGCTTTGACGCATCCAGGCTATGATCACCTGGCTGGGGCTGCACCTGAGTTCTGTCGCAACTGCCCGCAACACCCTGAGACGATCATCCGAGTCAGGTCCAGCAAACTGGGCCGGGAGTTCGCGGTCGCTGCGCGTGTATGCTCCCTGGAGAAGAACTGAATAGCCTAGTAAGCCTATCCCTTCGTACTGCGCGTAATCCTTCATGTCTTCGTTCAAGAATGTCTGGGGACCAAAATCAGCGCCGTGACGCGGCCGCAGGTAGGTATATCGCTGTTGAACAACAGAATACTGGCTCCAGCCGTTTGCTTTAGCAATTGCACTCGCTTGGGCTATGCGCCAAACCGGGAGATTGCTCGCGCCGATGGCGCGTACTTTACCCGCGCGAATTAATCGATCAAAAGCCTGCATGGTTTCCGCCAGTGGAGTCGCGCGGTCGTCTCGGTGGGCGTAGTAAAGATCGATTCGATCCGTCTGAAGCCTGCTGAGACTCTTTTCGCACTCGTGTTCGATTTCGCTCGCGCTAAGACCGCCGTTGCTTCCCGGATAGTCGAAGGCTAATTTGGAAGAAATCACCATCTCATTGCGATTGCGGCGTTCCTTCATCCAGGCGCCGATCGTGGTTTCACTCTCGCCGCCTTGGAAGCCTGGCAGCCAGCTGGCATAAAAATTTGCTGTATCTAGAAACGTGCCGCCCTTCCCTCGGTAAAAATCTAAGAGCGCAAAAGACGCCCTGCGATCAATCTTGCTGCCGATCGAGTCCGTGCCTAGCGCGAGGACGCTTACTTCCAGATTGGAAGTTCCTAGTTTTACTTTTTTCACAGAGTCACCCTCCTCGGGATCATCGCGGCGTAACTGCGGCTCGACTCGCTTAGCGAGTGTATGTCGCCAAAATCACACCGCCCATCATGAGGATGGCCCCGATGACGTGGAGGGCGGAGACGCGCTGAACGGGGGAACCCAGCCATCCAAAATGCGACAAGAGCATCGCGCCGAAGACCTGTCCGGCGAGCAAATTAATAAACACCCCTCGGGCTCCTACCTGGGGCATCAACCAGATAATTGCGAAGACCAGGCAGGCACCGAGGACGCCGGCGGTGAGCAATAACGGATTGATCGAGCGGAGGCCGCTTAAGACCCCGGGCCGCCAACCTGTCAAACCGATCATCACAGCAGCGAGCGCGCCAATACACCAAAAAACGGCGTTCGCGACGCGGGGATTGCCGATGCTTTTGCCCACTTCGCTGTTCATCGCGAGATGCACGGCAAGCACCACACCCAGAAGAAGGGTGAAGAAATAGAAAATCAGAACCTTGTTCATTGTCTGCCTCTCATGAGCAAACCACTCGGCAACCGGGAACGGCGTGCGGCGGCCAACGCCTGCGCGTCAGGGACACCCCATCCCATGACAGGTTCGCCACACGGCGCCATAGTTCACAGGCGAACTATTTTCAAGACAATGCAACCGGGACCAACTATACTCAGTCACCCATTTCCGTCAAGGATGTTTTTGATGAAGGGTATGCAAGGTTGAAGAATGGAGTGCCGGTTTTGCGCGGCATTTGTCGGTAGTAGACTTTCGGGCGGTATCTTGGGGTGCTCGTTGTAATCTCTCTGGCCTGTGAAGCGGCATATGAGAAAAATAAAAGTTGCAATCTTGGGAACGGGATTTATGGGCCGAGTTCATGTGGAGGCCTTGCGCCGCCTCGGCAATGTAGAAGTCGTCGCTGTCGCCGGGAGGACCGCCGAAAGTGCGCGGGAGTTCGCCGCTGCGCATGAGATTGAACTTTCCACGAACGATTATCGGGAGCTGTTGTCAGACACCAGGATCAGCGCGGTTCACATCTGCTCTCCCAATTCGTTGCATTTCCCCATGGGCAAAGCTGCCCTGGAGGCGCAGAAGCATGTGGTGTGCGAGAAGCCTCTGGCCACGTCCGTTGCAGAAGCTGTAGCCATGGGGGTGCTGGCAACGGAAAGGAACCTCGCGAATTGCACGCTTTACAACGTTCGGTCCTATCCGCAAGTCCAAAACATGCGTCGCATGTGTGAAGCCGGAGATTTTGGCGACATCTACGTGGTGCAGGGCACCTATTCCCAGGATTGGCTGCTGTTCGACACGGATTGGAATTGGCGTATCGAGTCAGGTCCTTCCCGCGCATTTGCCGACATTGGAACACACTGGTGCGACCTCGTGGAGCACGTGACGGGCCTCCGCATCACTTCACTCAGCGCCGACTTGCAAACATTCCACAAAACGCGCAGAAGGCCGAAGGGCTCCACCCAAACGTTCGCCGGAAAGACTCTGCGACCTGCGGAGTACGACGAGGTGCCGATTACCACGGAGGATTTCGGCGTGATATCGTTTCGCATGGGGGAGACCACACGAGGCGCTCTGACGGTCAGTCAAGTGTCGGCCGGACGCAAAAACCGGTTGTTCGTTGAACTATATGGCTCACAAGCTTCTGCGGCCTGGAACGCGGAACAACCTGACGAACTTTGGGTCGGACATCGCAATGCTCCGAACGAAATCATAATCAAGGATCCCACTCTCCTGCGAGGAAAAGCTCAGAGCTATGCAGACCTGCCGGGTGGTCATAGTGAAGGGTACGATGACACTTTTAAACAGGTTTTTCGGCGCTTCTATCGAACGGTCGTTGATCGGTCCGCGCCAGTGGAGTACCCCACATTCGAAGACGGAATTCGCCAGATGCGTATTCTCGACGCGGTGGTCGAAAGTTCGAAGCAGAAGGCCTGGGTAACGATTAAGAATTGAGGGAATATTGCTGGCATTCTCGTCGGGAGATCCTCTTTGGTTAGCTAACCCCTGCTTTGGAAGAAATGATAACCTGCGGGAGCGGTGAAGTCTCACTCCCGCCGGGCAGGAAAACTAGGCTCAATTTCAAGGGGAGCATCTGGGAATGAAATCAAAGCATGGTAATAAGACTCCTGCAAGCAATCGGACATCAGATAAATATCTGGTTCCCATTGTGGCCAAAACGATCGACTTGTTGGATTGCTTCCGGAACGAAGGAGAGTCCCTGAGTTTGAAGGAAATCATTGAAAGGACCAGACTCCCCCATACCACCGCGTACCGAATTCTTCACACCCTAGTCGCTCGGGACTATTTGAATCAAACCGGCCATTTGTACCGCTTGAATCAGATGCGAAGGAGGTTGAAGTTTGGATTTGCGAACCTCTCAACGCAGATTTCGCTCGCCGTGGAAATTCAAAGAAGCTTAGAAAAAGTCGCCGCTGCTTCCGGGGTTGATCTGGTTGTATGGGACAACGATCGGAACGCCGAGAAGGCAATCCACAATGCCGAAGAAATGGCCCAACGCCGAGTTGACATCGCAATTGAGTTTCAGTTATTCGAGCAAGTGGCGCCGGTTATTGCCGACATCTTCGCTCGTGCGCGAATTCCGGTCATTTCCCTCGTAAATCCGCACCATGGTTCGCTCTATTTAGGCGTGGACAATTACCGTGCGGGCTTTTCCGCCGGCGTGGCCCTGGCCGATTACGCAGCAAAACGCTGGCGCGGAAAAATCGATGCACTTTTGCTGCTGGAATCTCCTCCCGCTGGGAGAACGGTACAAAGCCGCCTGATCGGCGTGTGGCGAGGTATCGAAAGCCTCCTGGGGGCTTTTCCCCCAAGAGTAGTGCAGCACCTCGATAGTGGCGGCGATAAAGCGACCTCACGGGTTGCTGTCCAAAACTTTCTTCGGAAACGATCAGCGAAAAAAATCCTCGTCGCCGGGATTAACGACGAGAGCGCGATCGGGGCGGCCCAAGCCGCAGAGGAGGCCAATGGGCGTAACGAAATCGCTATTGTCGGTCATGGCGGGAGCCCAGAGATGCTCGACATGGTCGCCGATCCCGACAGCCCCTGCATCGGAACTGTGTCATTTCATCCCGAGCTCTACGGTCCGGAGTTGGTTAGCTTTGCCCTGATGGCTTTGCGAGGCAAGTCCACGGCTCCGGCCCATTACATCGAACACGAATTCATCGGCAAAAACTCACACGTTCAGCTCCGCAAAACAAAGTAGCCCCACGGATTCCTTCCTTCTCGGGCAACCTGCAGGGACTTAGGTGCAAGCCGAAGGGCCTCGTGGCACCCCGACAGAATGAGGATTTTGCCTATGCCGCTAACATCAGGCCGGCTACTTATCGGGATTCGGCAGCATCAGATCTCGGACTTGGCCGGCCATGTCGTGGCACGCTTCGATAAATTGACGGAGAGTACGCACGGTCGGTCCAAATGTGTCGAACTCCTGCGCGGACAATCCGTTTTCGCTATAAGCGCGCTGGAAATCGGGGAACTTCCGCAATAGTTCTTCGACCACAGCCGGTTCCACTGGCTTGTCGATTCTTGGTACCACTTGCACATCGCTGGCATTGAATCGCACTTGCCATTTATAGGGCGGCGAAATCACGACGTTTCCCCCGATGAGTTCGCTCCAGTGCATGTGGTTCCGGAAAGCTGCCGAAAGCAGCCGAATGCGGTATCCCCGCTCGCAAAAAGTCTTGTAGGTCTTCTTGAATACGGCGATGCCGGGCCATTCCAGGTACCCCGGATCCATGGTGATATTTTGTTTCTCGGCCACGACTTTCAACCAGTCATCGAGTCTCCCCACCATAATCGTGCAGACCGGGCCCATGGTGGAGATGTCTTTAGTTTCTTTTTCCCGCCTCTGGAGTCCGCGCTCGACAGCCTCGGCCACGGCAATGCATTGCGGCAGAGTGAAACAAACGGTGGCGTTGATACTGATTCCTCTATAGGTGGCTTCTTCGATGGCGGCTATACCAGATTGCGTAGCTGCTACCTTCACAATCATGTTCGGCGCCAATTCGTTGAAGTGCACAGCCTGTTGCAGCACGGCGTCGGAATTGCGATAGGTACGAGGATCGGTTTGGATCGAGAGCCGTCCATTCTTACCCGCTTGCTGATCGAACATCGGCTTGAGCAGTTTCGCTCTAGTCGCGGAAATTTCCTCAACCACTCGCCAGGCAATTTGATCTTCCGTAGCTGTTGGCATTTCTTCGGCGAGAGCCAGAATACGGTTATTCCAAAGATGAGTTTCTTTTTTCAGGACGTCGAGAACGATCACTGGATTGCAGGTTGCGCCCGTAGCCCCATGTTCAATCGAGTAGGAAAGCTCTGTCAGAGCTGCGGAGTCATTCCAGAGGCAAGTCGGTGTTGTTTGGGTCATTTGATGCAAAGGGCTCTTATATTGCGTGAGTTCCTGGAGCGTAGTCTTCGTGCTCATCTTCTTGCTTCTCCCCTACCACGGTACTTGCGAAATATGCAGAGCCCGCTATTCGGGATACATCAGGACCTTTAGCGCTCGTTTTGTTTCGACCAGTTCGAACGCTTGACGCCACTGAGAGATGGGAAGTTTTGCCGAAACCAAATCGTTCAACCGCACGCGTCCCTGCGCAAAGATTTTCATCATGCGATCCCAGGTTTTGGCCGTGTAGCAAATGGATCCGGTAACCTTGAGCTGTTTGTAGAAGATTTGATCGATCGGAAACTGAATCTCGCGGCCGCAAATTCCAACTTGTACATATTGCCCCAGGGGCCGCAGCGCTTCCAGACAGCCACGCACTGAGTTCTCATGCCCCGCGCATTCAAAGGCCACATCGACACCGCGGCCATCGGTATGCTCACGGACGGCATCGAGTAGGCTCTGGTCGGCAACGTTGATTGCGGCGGCTGCACCAAAACGTAGAGCTGCTTTCAGGCGACCATCATCTCCCGAAGCGCCCGCCACAATGGTCTTTACTCCTTCCGCTATCAGCAACTTCAGACAGAGAAGCCCCATCGGTCCCGGTCCCGACACGAGCGCTATGTCGCCAATTCGCACTTTGGTCAACTCTGTTACCGCCTGAATGGTGGCTGCAAATGGCTCGCTCAGCGCCGCCTCTTCCAAGGGCAGGTCCACAGGGACGTGATAGAGTTGATCGGGACGCATTACAACGTAGCGGGTGAAACCTCCGTTCACGCCGTGCCCCATTCCCCGCCGCTTCGCGCAAAAAATGAAATTTCCCGAGACGCAGTACATGCATTGGCCACAGGTAACCGTCGTCGCTCCCAGGCAGGCCACCTTTTCACCGCGGGCCACGCCAGTTACTTTGCTGCCCACTTCCGCCACCGTACCTGCAAATTCATGACCAAGGATCACGGGAGGGTAGTTGCGGAAGGTATCGCGGAGCACGTGAATGTCGGTCCCACACAAACCGCAAAATGCGACTTCAACCTTCACCTGGGCCGGACCGCAAGATGGTTCTTCCACGTCGAGGATGTCAACGTTGCCGTCGCCGGGCGCGAATTTCACGAGGGCTTTCATACTTTGCAAGACTCCTTCGTTTTTCTTAACCTCTGCACAATTTGCTGCTTCCATAGGAGATCCGCCGGCCAAGCGGCGCGAGCACAAATCGATGAGTGGCGTCCCTCGTCTATCGGCAAGTCGCGTAATAACTAACCATGTAGTATAGCCCTCCGTTCCGAGAAGCCCGATGTACGCTTTACGCTGCCTGCGCTACCAAATCATGCGTTTTAGAATCGTCCGAGATCGGTTTTCGCATTCTTGATTTCGTGGCTGTCGGCCATCCTTCTTATAGTTCTCATATGAACTTTATCCAAAACGAGTTCGAGAGGTACTATACAGCCTACCCGACTTCATAACAAGGGGCCTCCAGGCACCCTTTCATTTCTGTTGGGAGGCAGGATACTTAAGCGGACATTTACTTCCTAGTGCCTGGTTGATTTCGACAGCGGCCCAATCCAGCGCCTGCTGCGAAGTTTTCTTGTTAGCGAGGACATCGGAAATTGCGGTCTCGATGATGTCAGAAACCTGTGGGGTTTCCGAAAATGTGTCAATCATGTTTCGTGCCACCGCGAGCGATTGCGCGTTTGCGGCAGCGTACGGCAGTGCCAAAACTCTTGGATCTTGGTAGACCGATCTTCGTGCCGATGCTCCGCCTGCCAATTCCTGCCGGATCTGGTTATCGTGCTGCAACATCCAGAGCTCAAATTGGAATGCCTCTTTGGGATGTCTGGAATAGCGGGAGACGAGATAGCTGCTCCCTGCAATTTGTGCGACACGTCCAGCTTTTCCGGCTGGCAATTGCGCATACCCAATCTGGCCAACCACCTTAGACAACTTGGGGTCTACCACATGGAAGAGTGCGTCACTCCATAAAATGCACATGAAAATATGGCCCTGCTGCATTTGGCTCACCGCATCATCCCAGGTGAAGCTGGTGACTCCGGGGGGGCTGAATTTTTTCAGGGAATCATAATAGTCTGTGGCCCTGGTGGTTTCCGGCGAGTTGATTATGATCGGACCATATTCCCAGGAATGTTCCTTCTCCATCACGCCGCCGCCAAACGAAAATGCAAAATTGAGCCATTCAAACCAAACCGCAGGAAAGCGCTTTCCTTGAAGGAGGGTTCCGTAAAATCCCTGGTCGGGACGAGTGAAAAATTCAGCCTCATCCCAATATTGCTTCCAATCTTGAGGAGGGCCTAGGTCGTAGCCGTAGCGTGCCTGAAATACGGGCTTCTCAGCGGGACTCTCCATCCTATCTTTCCGGTATAGAACGAACATCGTGTTCGCCGCCAGGGGATACCCATACTTCTTGCCCTTGTACCAGGAGAGACCGTGCCAGGCATTAGGAAATAGATCGTTTTCGAAATCCGCCTTCATGCCGCTAGCCTTTTCGAGTTCGTCAACCGAAAAGATGGATCCTTGCGAGGCAAATTTTCCAAGGGCATCGTTATTTTGAAGAACGATGTCATACTTTCCCGTTTTGGAAGTCAGGTCTTCAGTCGCCTTCTCCAGGGAGGACGCGTACCCGAATTTGTCCACGACAATTTGAATGCCCGTCTCGTGCGTGAATTCTCGTACGGATTCCTCCATCGCAACGGTCGCGGAAACAGCATCCGCCTCAACCCGGAGCGTGATGGAGCTCTCCGCGGACTGCCGCGCAAATACAGAAGTGAGAATCGCCCCAATCCCGACCGCGATGACCCATCCGGCGTGCTTCCCATTCATGATCTTGAACCTTTCCTCGAGACGCCTTGTCCTCGATCGAGATACGCCACGCTTCGCGAAACGAAAGGGAATAGACTTATAGTTCTCATATGAACTTTTTCCACACGTTGAAAGCGCCTCACTATAATGCCGCCTCCCGCCGATGACAAGTCAAACCAACCGCGAAGGCTAGACTTTGTTGATTGATGTTTGGTTCTGCGGAGCACAGCATACGGTCAGATCGGGTAGAGTGGCGAAACCGTGTTGATGGTGAGCCAGCGCAACTCGGTAAACTCATCAATTCCGGCGCGCCCGCCGAACCTGCCGATGCCGCTATCTTTCACGCCGCCAAAAGGCATTTGCGCTTCATCATGAACGGTCGGGCCGTTGATGTGACACATCCCCGATTGCACCCGCCGGGCGATAGCCATCGCGCGTGGTATGTTTTGGCTGAAGACGGATGCCGTGAGGCCGTACTGCGTGTCATTGGCGATTTGGATGGCCTCTTCGTCGCTCGTTACGCGGATCACAGAAACTACCGGACCGAACGATTCCTCGTGGTAAATCCGCATGTCCTGGCGCACAGCGTCGAGAATCGTGGGCCGCATAATCGTGGCTTCTCGTGTTCCCCCGGTAACCAGGCTGGCTCCCTTGGACACCGCGTCTTGTACCAGTTCGTCGACCCGCTCGGAGGCTTCCAGCCCGATCAGTGATCCGAGTTCAATCCCCGGAGTCCTTGGATTGCCCACCTTCAGTGAAGCCGCTTTCTCGGCAAAACGGGACAAAAACGCATCGGCCACTTTTTCGTTGATGATGATCCGCTCGGTAGACATGCAAATCTGTCCTTGATTCATGAACGCGCCAAACGCTGCGGCGTGCACCGTGGCTTCCAGATCCGCATCGTCCAGAACGATCATGGGCGCCTTTCCACCCAATTCAAGCAGCACCCGCTTTAGGTGTCGGGCGGCGATTCCGGCAACGATTCGGCCAACTCGTGTCGATCCGGTGAAGCTGATTCGCCGGATACCCGGATGGGCGATCAGGCTCTCTACTACCCGGCTGGCGTCTTCGGGCGAATTACTGATCACGTTGATTACGCCGGACGGGAAACCCGCATCGCGCAGCGCTGCTCCAAGCAGATAGTGCGTACCGGGACAAAGTTCGGATGACTTTAGAACCACGGTGTTTCCGCAGGCCACCGGGAGTGCGATCGCACGCGCGGCCAAGATTACAGGCGCGTTCCATGGCGCGATGCCGAGCACTGCGCCAACAGGCTCGCGAACCGTAAATGCCAGACACCCAGGCTGATCTGACGGGATCACCTCTCCCACAACTTGCGTCGTCATCGAGGCAGCCTCTCGCAACATGACGGCCGCCAGTTTTACGTTAAACGCTCCCCAGGCTGCGGTTGCGCCTGTTTCAGCCATCATGGAAGCAACAAAATCCTGGCCTCGCCGCTCGATGAAATCCGCACCTCTGAGCAACAGTGTCCGGCGTGTGTTCGGCCCGGTTTGAGACCATGAGCCAAATGCCGCTGCTGCGGCCTCGACCGCGGCCGCGGCATCTTGGAGGGAAGCAGCCGCCGCACGGGTCACCACTTCTCTGGTAACGGGATTCCGGCGCTCGAAGATCGAGCCGTTCGACGCCGCCACATCCTGATTCCCAATCAAGAGCTGGGCTTCCATTCGATCTCTCCTTCTGGAGCGCTGGGAGGTCGGGCCTTAGGGCCCATTCGATGCCAAGCGCCGCCAATGGTACTTGCAATCTCGCAACGTTCGCCTGATAGTAGCAGCGCAACTCCAGTTTGGAAATAGTTCATCTGGGAATACGGGGAACTTGCCCGTCTGCGAGTTCCATCGTTACTCGATAGCAGGTGGGGCATGGATCGAACGTTGCGCGTCGGCGTTATCGGTGGCGGGATGGGAGGATTGGCGCTCGTCGGTACGCTTGCGAAACTGGGAATCGAGTCGTATTTGTTCGAGCGTGCGCGCGCATTCGGCGACGTCGGCGCGGGCATACAGATGACGCCAAACGCAGTGAAAGTGATTCGCGAGTTGGGGTTGTGGGAAGACCTGCGCAGAGTGAGCTTCCTGCCCAACAGTCTCGTGGGTCGCGACTGGCAGACGGGCAGCGTGAAGTTTCGAACCCCGCTGATCGACGAATGCCCCCGTCTGTATGGCGCTGAATTTTTCCACGTCCATCGCGCGGATCTTCATCGTATTCTCTTGTCACTTTTGCCGTCGAATGCCGCCACTCTCTCCGCCCAATGCGTGTCAGTCAGCCAAACAAGAGAATGCGCCACGGCGCGATTTGCCGACGGCAGCGAATTTGAAGCGGATCTGATCGTAGGCGCAGACGGAATTCAATCGACCGTCCGGAGGTGTCTTTTTGGTGACGCGGCTCCCCGCTTCACCGGAAACTTGTGTTGGCGAACGGTCATTCCCTTTGAGAAACCGCCTGTGGACCTGGTCAGTCCAGATACCTCTTTCTGGCTGGGCCCGAACGGCCATGTCGTCACTTACTACGTGAGCGCCGGTCGCGCTGTAAATGTTGTGGCCATTCGAGAGGCGGAATCTTGGGTCGAAGAATCCTGGAACGTTCGGAGCAGTCGCGAAGAGCTGCTGGCCGGATATCCGGGTTGGCACCCTAACGTTTTGAATCTGTTTTCGATGGCCGAGAACGTCTTTAAGTGGGGCTTGTTTGATCGCGATCCGATGACTTCATGGTCTACGGGACGAATCACCCTACTTGGCGATGCAGCTCATCCGATGCTACCGTTTCTCTCGCAGGGTGCGGCCATGGCGATTGAGGACGCATATGTCTTGGCGGCCGTCCTCGCTGGGAGCTCCGATCCTCTCGCGGCCTTAAAGAAATATGAGGCACTGCGGCTGCCGCGCACGAGTCGGGTGCAGCTGGAATCCCGCAAGCGCGGAGAAACCTACCACATTGCTTTACCGCTGAAACGGATGTATCGAGACGCTTGGTACTGGGTGAAACAGATGATCAATCCACAATCGAGCGGCCTGCAAGCGGATTGGGTTTATTCTTACGACGCGATTGCCGCAGCACAGAAGCCGATGAGATAAGTAAGGAAGTGCGCGGCGTAGCCAACCTCGGCCACGTTTATTTGCACTGTCTTTTGGCAGCAGAGGTAACCTGCGAGCGAAGCAGATCGGGACTAAGCCGTCAGATCGCGTCCCAGAAAATTGGCGAGCACGCGAAGAAAACCCTCAAGATCGTCCCATGGAATCAAGTGAGCGGCAGTTTCCACTCGCTCGACCTCGATTGTCGGCATGAGCTGTCTAATCTCCGCCACGTCCTCCGGTAGTATGACCCCGCCTCTTCCCGCGACTACCAGGAGCGTCGGCGTTTTCAGGTATGCAAGGTCGGAATGTATATCGTCCTCGTGGAATCCTCGATAAGCGATCTCCACGGCGCGTAGATCGCATGTAGGTAGCCACTCCGCACGCAGACGAATGTCGCGGTCGTTCCAGGTAGGCACAAACCGCCGCATTTCTTCCAGGCTCGCTCCCTTCTGCGCAACTTGAAGAGCATTCAGAAGCCACTCCAGCGGTATTGGATAATGGCGCCGACCCGGCCCGCCTACCGGCGGGTCCACCAGCACAATTTTTCGTATCTTTGAACCAGAATCTCGCGCAGCACGAATTGCGATACGTCCACCCATCGAGTGGCCTACCAATACATAGTTCGAGAGTCCAAGAACTTCAGCGAATGCGACAAGGTCCTTGGCGCAAGCATCCAGCCGGTAATCCAGGTCGGAGCGGCTTTCAGAAAGCCCGCGCCCCCGGACATCCAAAACGTAAGTATCGAAGTGCCGGCCAAACCGTTCGCCGACAAACCCCCAGGTGATCGCCGGGCTGGTGATGCCGGGTATCAGGATGAGCGGAATCCCCTGCCCTCCATAGCGTATGTAATGCTGTCGAATTCCGTTCGCATGAACGTGGGCTCCGTACAAGAAAGTGCTTTCCATGATTATCTTTCTCCGTGGATCGCGATCCGTGTGTGTTCACGCTCAACTCTTCGGTTGACAGCGCGCGCGGGTACCGCCGCCGTTTGCTCATACGACCTATCATTCAGCGGATGTAAGGTGTGCCAGAACGGAAGACAACGGTTCGACGTCGGCATACTTCGCGTCAATATCGAAGAGATTCCATCTGTGCGGTGCCTCCGCGCGATCTCCGACGCATTCTAGCGGGACGATGGTGCGGTAGCCGAATGAAACGGCGTCGACTGTAGTTGCCCGGATGCAACCGCTGGTAACACATCCAGTCACGATCAGCGTGTCGACGCGAGCAGCCGTTAGAAAGGGAAGGATCGGCGTACCGAAAAACGCAGAAGACGCTCGCTTGGTCCACACCGGTTCGCCTGCTTGAGGCTGAAGTCGTTCATCGATTTCGCACCAAGGTGTCCTTTCGACCAGCACGGCCAACCCTGGCATCTTGCGAAGCCACGTCGAACCATCACGCCCGCTCGCATCGAAGCCCACAGCGGTGAAGGCGACGGGTAGCGTTTTACGTCGGGCCGCGTCCAGGAGCGTCTTTGTGGCGGCGATCTCCTTTGCCAGGTCGCAGCCCACCGGACAGCGGGAATCCGTGAAGCCACGTTGAAAATCAACGATCAGCAGAGCCGGTCGGCTCCCAAAACCGACCCGGCTGCCAATTCCGCTTCGCTGATAGATCGCAGCGGCCCGATCGAGTTCCTCTCCCGCAGCACGATCGAGAGAACCAGCGGTCATTTAAGCTCTTGGGGGATGATGCGGCCATTGTCGGCGATCAACTCGTCGTCGAGGAAGAAGCGATGGCGGCGCAAAGCAAAATCCTGATGGCATCCGGTTGTGTGCTTTCCACCAAACGTGGCATTTTCGCCCAATGCAATCAGCGTCGTCCCGTACATCGTCCGGCCATCTTGGCCGATCACGTCGAGAGGGTCCTGAAACGCCAGCGAATTCCACAATGCTCGCGGATGAGAACCCCATCCTAGGTGGGAAATCGCGTAGCCTTCGGGATCTTTCCACCCGTCGATATAGTCCTTGATCATAAAGGCGTCGAAGCCTCCCTCAATCGAAACCACCGCGCCCTTCTCGAAGTGCATTCTGACAGGAGTGCTTAGGAATCGCTTCGCCGGGTACCAAATATCCCCGGGGTCCATCACCAACACTCCGTCGCCAATTCCTTCGTTGGGAATCGTGTATTGGAACGCGCCGGGCCAGTGATCCCAGCGTCCGGGTTCGTCGGTATAGCCATATTGGCCAATGACTGGGCGGCCCGTCATGTCGAACCACACTTTGGTCCCGTTGTCGGACTCCAGCCGTATGCGCTTTGTCTTCTTCAGTCGTGCCATTCCGCGCTCGACTCGGGCTCTGTCTTCCACGGTTGGAAACAATCGCTGCAGCGCTTCGACAGGATCGTGAACCATTAGAATTCTCGTGCCCGCACCAAGTATTTCGCGTTGCTCCTTCGAGTGCAGCAAGCCTCCGCTGGAGAGGTCGATCACCATGTCGGCTCGCTTCAGAGTGTCCACCGCCAACGTCGACTTGGATAAGATCGCCGAGGACACATTGCCGCTGCGCATGACGGGTACCTGTTCAGCCGGCGGTGACGGCATCATGATCGTCATGGTGTCAGCGCCGATTCCTCGCGCCGCTCCATACATGGCCGCAGCGTATTCTTGATTCGTATCAGGTTCCGTGAGGATCACCAAGGATTCCGTAGGTTTTAGCTTACAAAGTTCGAACATGCGTCGAAACAGTGGAACGAGTTCAGCCGTTCGGAAAGCAGTTGCTGTCGCTACTGACATAGGCGTCTCAACTCCTTGCTAGTTTCTTCACCCTAAAGAACCAGGAAGTCTTTCGGAACCACATGCCCCACAATTCCCATATGAACTTAATTCTTCCGTAATGATGAGTGCCAGTATATGGAGCGCTCTCCCCATGTCAAGGAATTTTGATAGTGAAATCGAAAACCATGCAAAAACCGACCGCTCTGAACCGCGAGGAAATCGCAAACAAAGTCTGCGCTGAACCAACTGGGCGACCTAAAAAAGCAGGGAGATACCGCAGCCGTCGTCTTAACCAAATACCGCCGATTCTTTCCGGGCAGTTCGTTCAGGGCTTCCACCGTCTTTGCAACGTCTGCTTCGGTCGTACCGGATTTCCCGAAACGGTCGGGTGAGTTCCGGCGAATCATCCCAAAGATTCTTCTCCTCCGCGTCGGCTGACGCCTCTTGCAGATAACTAAACTTAGCAGCGGAAAAACGAGGACGCTTCAGCTCTTGAAAAAGGCACTCGCGTAAGCGATCCCATCGCTGGTCACGTCCGCGAGTTTCCTGTAATAGGAAGCGACGAGAAAACTAAGTCAATTTCTTCGCACCGTGTGGTAGCGTGAAAACGAAATTCATGCGAATGCACGAGCGGGCGGAAGGAGGCATATGAGCGAAACACTTGGCTTCATAGGTTTGGGCAATATGGGCGAGCCGATCGCAGCCAATCTGCTTCAAGCCGGTTACCTGTTGCGCGTCTACAATCGCACCGCATCCAAAGCGACGGCGCTTGCGGCTAAGGGCGCAACGGTAGTCCAACGTAGCCCGGAGGTAGCCGCGCCTGGTGGCATCGTCCTCACGATGCTTGCCGACGACCAAGCTCTCGAGGGAGTCTGCCTCCCAGCAGGGTCGTTCGTCGAAAGGCTTGGGCCTGGAGGCGTTCATGTTTCCATGAGCACGATTGCGCCCGCCAGCGCGCGTCGCCTCGCCGAACATCACGCGAAGCACCAGGTAGAATATGTGGCCGCGCCGGTCTTCGGGCGTCCCGACGCGGCCGCGGCGAAGCGTCTGTGGATCTGCACGTCCGGCGCCGCCACGGCCCGGAAGCGAGTGGCGCCGATACTCACCGCGATCGGCCAGGGCACATTTGAGTTCAGCGACGATCCGGGAGCGGCGAACGTTGTGAAGCTGTGCGGGAACTTCCTGATTGCGTCCGCGATTGAGGCGCTCGCGGAATCGTTCACGCTGGCGGAGAAAAATGGGGTGAACAAGAAGGATGTGGCCGAGTTGTTCGGCAAAACGCTCTTTGCCTGCCCGGTGTATCAGGGGTATGGAAAACAAATCTCCGAGGAGAAATTCCAACCTGCAGGTTTCCGGCTCGTTCTCGGGCTAAAGGACGTCTTGCTGATCCTTCAGACCGCCGCCTCAAGCTCGGCACCCATGCCGCTTGCGAGTCTCCTCCGCGATCGCTTGCTTACCGGGATGGCCAAAGGCCGTGCGGATATGGACTGGACCGCCGTCGCACTCGGCGTTGCAGAAGACGCCGGGCTCGATTCGTGAGTAGAGAATATGCTGTGACGTTTGCAGGTATCGGATCGGAAATGCTCTTTTCCAGTGGGGCAGGTGTCCGCTGTTTGATAGGTCGGGCTTCCGCAGTTTTTCCGCTTGCTCATGATGCCAATCAAAAAACTCTTTTAAGTGATCGGAGAAGTCTGCTCAAAAGTGTTTGACAACATCGCGGCCGCCTTTTTCTGCTTTCGCCACAGGGTGCCTAACCTCACGCTGATTTACTTCGGCCTGTTCTGAATTCTCTTCGCCGTCAGGCTGTTGACTAATCTCCCCGTTTTTTCGCTTTCTCCTCAACGAGTCGCAAATATTTTGGGGCTACCTCATTCCCGACGCACCTGCTTTGCATCTCGCAAGAGAACTCCAACCCGTATCGCTTCCTTCCCTTTGAAATCTCCAGAAGATTCGATGAACCATCTCGCGATGTAGTCATTTTGCACTTAGGACTGGCTCCTTTAGTTTACAATGTGAAGGTGGTCACTTCAGCCCAGAATGGGCAGCTCAAATGTTTGTTTCCGGTTAATACACTCATGAATGTCGGGTTTTCTGACAGAAGGGTCCTTACGGGAGGGAGGGACACTGAATGCGTACGTTAGGAATTCTAGTTCTGCTCTCTCTATTACCGATCACGGGGTTCACCAGGCTAGGAATTAACAAGCGATTTCCGTCCAACGTCGATGAGCGCGTCGAGGCCATCCTCAGCCGGATGACACTGGAAGAAAAGGTTGACTTGATTGGCGGCATCCCGGATTTCTTCACGCATTCATTTCCTGCGCTTGGAATTTCATCCCTTAAGATGTCGGACGGACCACTGGGGGTCCACGACTACGGACCCACCACGGCATACCCAGCCGGAATCGCGCTAGCTGCTTCCTGGGACGAAGACCTTGCAAGACGAGTGGGCGCCATGATGGGTCAGGATGCTCGCGCCCGCGGGGTGCACGTCATTCTCGCTCCCGGCATGAATATCTACCGAGCTCCTATGTGCGGCCGTAACTTCGAATATTTCGGCGAGGATCCTTACCTCGCTTCCAGGATGGCCGTCTCTGAAATCGAAGGAATTCAGTCGCAGGGCGTAATCGCGACAGCAAAACATTTTGTCGCCAATAATCAGGAATATGGACGCATGGACACCAGCTCGGACGTGGACGAACGCACGCTCCGTGAAATCTATCTGCCGGCGTTCGAAGCTGCCGTGAAAGAGGCAAGAGTCGGCGCAATCATGGACGCCTACAACCTGGTCAATGGCGTGTACATGACCCAAAATAATTATTTGAATAGTGAGATTCTGAAAAAGGAATGGGGCTTTGACGGCATTCTGATGTCTGACTGGGGTGCCACGCACGACGGCGTGGCAGCTGCTAACGCCGGCCTCGATCTCGAGATGCCTTTCGGCGACCACATGAATAGGGCCGCGCTCCTTCCTGCGATTCGAGAGGGGAAAGTGTCTCTCGACACCATCGATGACAAAGTACGCAGGATTCTTCGAGAAGCGAGCAAGTTCGGCTTCTTCGAGCGCGAACAAACCGATACCGGCATTCCGCTTCATAATCAGGAAGGCCGCGCAATCGCCCTCGAAGAAGCCCGCGACGGAATAGTGTTGCTTAAAAATGATCGCGATATCCTGCCACTCGACAAGAACAAGCTTAAGACGATTGCGGTGATTGGACCGGACGCTTATCCGGCTGTAATTGGCGGCGGTGGCAGTTCGCTAGTTATACCCTTCAACTCAGTCAGCTACCTTGAGGGCATCAGCAATTACCTGGGCACGAAGGTCAAAGTTCTCTACGCTGCCGACTCCGTCCCCATCAATGAAGTTGTTGCCGAAAGCGAATTCCGGACCAGCATCAGCGGTGGAAACGGTCTGACGGGCGAGTATTTCGACAATCAGGGTCTCGAAGGCAAGCCAGTCCTGGTGCGCACAGATCCACATGTGGATTTTCACTGGGGCGAAGGCAGCTTCGCTCCCAACGAACCTGTCGATCATTTCTCCGCGCGGTGGACGGCGTACTATGTGCCCAAGACATCCGGCGATTACCGATTTTACGTTTCCGCGGACGACGGTGCCCGGGTGTACGTGGATGACGATCGCATCATCGACGACTGGCAAAGACACGGCGAAACGCTCGACACCGCCACGCGCACCCTTGCAGCTGGCCATACCTACAAAATCAAGCTGGAATACTTCGAAGCGGTAGGCGCCGCCACAGTCCGTTTCGGCGTGATTGCCGCCGATCAAACAGTTGGTCGCGAAACAAAAGCTCTGGCTGCAAGAGCAGATGCGGTTGTTCTTTGCATAGGCTTCGATTCCTCATCGGAATCGGAAGGCGGGGACCGAACCTTTCGCCTTCCCAGCGGTCAGGACGCGCTCATCCGTGACATCGCTAGTGTAAATAAGAATGTGATTGTAATCTTGACGGCTGGCGGAAACGTGGACATGACCCAGTGGATCGCGAGTGTCCCTGCGCTGGTTGACGCATGGTACCCAGGACAGGAGGGCGGCACGGCACTGGCACAAATCCTCTTTGGCGACTATAGCCCCTCGGGCAAGTTACCAGCCTCTTTTGAAAGGCGCTGGGAAGATAACGCAACTTTCCATAGCTATTATCCGAAGGAGGGCGAGAAGCGCGTCGCATACACGGAAGGTGTTTTTCTCGGCTATCGTCACTTTGATCGATCAAGAGTAAAGCCGATGTTTCCGTTTGGATATGGCCTGTCTTACACGACTTTTGCATACAGCAATTTGAGCGTCTCTCCGCGGACGGCTCGGGACCTAGATTCAGTGGTCGTATCATTCGATGTCAAGAATGCCGGTGGGCGTGCGGGCGCTGAAGTCGCTGAATTGTACGTGGGCGACGCCCATGCAAGCGTGCCCCGGCCGATGAAGGAACTGAAGGGATTCGCGAAGGTCTTCTTGCAGCCCGGCGAAACCAGGAAGGTCACTCTCCATTTGAATCGCCGATCCTTCGCGTATTACGACGTGGAGACGAAGCGATGGATGACTGAACCGGGAGATTTCTCAATTCTGGTCGGTGGTTCATCGCAACAGATTGACTTGAGCGGAACCTTTACCTTGACTCGATAAGATGCGTTCGCCCAGATTGGATTTCGCCTCAGCGTCACTCTAGTACCTCCGGCGTTTGCTCCCCGAATGTGACGCTCTGCATAACGGAGGAAAGAAGCAGTGGTTCTGTGCTACATAGGGACAGTGCTGCGAACGTGCGCGACTGCAGTACTGTTAACAGTCATGATTGCCGCGTCGTCTACAGCGCTTGAGGCAAATCCGGTTCTTCCTTATCTATTTACCGATCACATGGTGCTGCAACGCGACAAAGAGATTTCAATATGGGGAACGTCTGATCCAGGCGAAAAACTCGTGGTGACTCTTGCAAGCAGCTCGCGGGAAATCGTCGCAAGCAGCAACGGCCACTGGGAAGTTGTGCTGCCGAAAATGTCTGTTGGCGGACCATTCCTGCTCGCGGTGCGTGGCAAGACGACCATTACTTTGAAGGACGTCATGGTCGGCGAAGTATGGGTGGCTTCAGGGCAGTCCAATATGACATACGGACTCAGCGCTGCGCTCGGCGGTAAGGAAGAAGTGCCGAGCGCAAATTACCCAAACGTTCGCTTTTTCACTGTTCCCCGGAGAATCTCGCTGACCCCTGAGCCTGACACTCTACCCAGTGCCTGGCAAGTTTGCACTCCCGACACAGTCAAGGACTTCTCGGCCGTCGCTTATTTTTTTGCGCTCGAGTTGTACAAAAAGCTCGATGTTCCCGTCGGAATTATTCTGAGCGCGTGGCCAGGCACCCAGGGACAGGAGTGGACCGATCACGATTCGTTAGCCAACTCCGCAAACCTTCAGCCGATCCTCTCCCGCTGGGAATCTGAGCCGCTGGCTGTAAAATCGATTTCGGAGCAGCCTGTCCTATTCAATTTGGAATTCGACGATTTCGAGCTTCTGCCACATCCTTCCGGAGGCGCTCCGAAGCTGCTCACCGATTTTCACGACGGCTCATCGCGAACCTCGACCGGAGGATATTGGACTTTCGATTGGCCGGACGAACCGGACGCAACGTTTGATCTCGTGGCTCCCGGGAGAAGCGGTTTTGGCTATGCCGCGCGCGTAACCGGTCATTTTGATGGCACGCAGTTTCCTCATCTGAATGCCGTCTTTCGTGCGAATGCAACAGCGATCGACCTGAGTGCGTATTCCGCAGTTCGCTTCTGGGTGCGAGGAAACGGCCAGTTCCAGTTCCAAACGATTCAGCCCACGATCGTGGATGCGGACAATTATTCCACCGGCTTCCTGCAAGCGGGTTCTGAATGGAAACAGGTCACTATTCAGTTTGCGGATTTAAAACAAGCCGGCTGGGGTTTCTGGACCGATTTCACCCCCTCTGCGCTTACTGGTTTTCAGATCGTAATTCTAAGCTCTGTGGGTGACCCGGATCGCCCTCCCTCGGGATTGTATGATGGCATGATTTCTCCGCTGGAGCGCTACCGCATCCGCGGCGCAATCTGGTATCAAGGCGAAAGCAACGCCCTTAGCGCTTTTCAATATCGCACGCTACTGCCCGCCCAGATCCGCGGCTGGAGAAAAGCGTGGGGCCAAGGCGACTTCCCGTTCTTAATCGTGCAATTGCCCAACTACGGAGGAAGCCCCGAACTCGGCGATTCAGCGTGGGCTGAGTTGCGCGAGGCCCAACTGCTGACTGCCAAGACGGTGCCCAATGCAGGCATCGCCGTCACGATTGATCTGGGCGACCCGAAAGATCTTCATCCTCCCGGCAAACGTGCGGTCGGCGAGCGTCTAGCTCGGTGGGCGCTCGGAACCACCTATGGCCAAAACGTTGTCTATTCCGGGCCGCTTTACGAATCGATGCGAGCGCAGGGGAACGAGATCCGCATCCGATTCGCTCACACAGGCTCAGGCTTGGAGGCTCGCGCGGGTGGGCCGTTAAAGGGCTTTTCCATTGCCGGAGCGGACCGAAGGTTTCATTGGGCCGAAGCCCGAATCGACGGCGACACGGTTGTGGTTTCAAGTCCCGAAGTTGCCGCACCCGTTTCCGTCCGTTATGCTTGGGCCAACAGCCCGGATTGCAATCTTTACAACAAGGACGGTTTACCCGCCTCTCCATTCCGCACGGATGATTGGCGCGGAATAACAGCCGATGGCCAATAATGTATACCCACGAATTTTTCAGCGGATCGTGTAGAAGACGAGCTGATTCGTCCATGGACCAGGATCGGAGGCCGCAGGATGAAAAAGCAAGACCAGGACTTTGAAAAGGCCGCTCGGAACCGTCAGCTAACTCGTTCGTTCGTCTTGGCCATCCTAGCGTGCGCTTTAATTACAATTCCCATGTACGCGCAGCAACCAACAAAGGTGCCAAAGTCTTCCCCACCGTCGACAGAACTATGGTCGCCATGGGCGCTTGGAAAACCCCTGCTTCGTGATCCGATCTGGGTTTATAACGATTGGTCCGCGTACGACGAACTTTCCGACAACATTCCTCTGACTGAGGAGCTCGCCATAAAGGAACTCAATGAACTCGTCCGCCTGAACCGTCGCGGCGTTCATTTTGATTACTACATGATGGATGCATTTTGGTTCGCGCCAGACGGCGGCTACCGCGCTTGGCGCAAGCCCAACTGGCCCAATGGTCCCGACCGATGGATTGCAGCATGCCGGGCTAACGGAATCAAGCCCGGGCTCTGGTTCAGCACGAACACTCTGGTCAAAATCAAAGCCGCTCCACAATGGAAGGATTCCCTCACCGCGAACGGCGGTGCGATGTCGTTCTCCGAAGGCGGATTTCTGTCCGACTTTATGAGCGTTCTGCAGTATTGGTACGACCGCGGCATCCGTATGTTCAAGTTCGATTTCGTCGCGTTCGATGCCGCCACGCCAGCGAGTGAAAAAACTGAGAAGCCCGACGAAATCGTCGCGCGCAACCAAGACGCTTTCCGCAATGCGCTGAAGGTTTTTCGGCAGAAGAATCTGGATGTCGCGTTCATCGCATTCAACGGTTTTGGCGGCGATGTGGAATCTACCGCCGGACCGTTCCCGTTCCGTAACCCCGTTGATTTGCGCTGGCTTGAAGTTTTCGATTCGATCTATTCGGGCGATCCCCGGCCGTCCGACGTCCCTGAGATGAATTTCTGGCGATCGATGGATATTTACAGCGATCATATGGTCCGCCGATACGAGCAGAGCTTCGTCCCGCTCGAACGCATCGATTCGACTGCATTCATGGTCGGAAATACCGGCACGATTTATTACCGCAAAACAAATGCCTGGCAAGGAATGATGTTATTGACAGCGGCGCGCGGCGGCTGGGTGAACACCATTCACGGCAACCTCGAATTCATCGACGACGCAAAAGCTCGTTGGTTCGCCAAAGTGCAATCGATGTACCTGCAAATGGATTCCATGGGCCGCACCAAAACCTTTGGCGGAATTCCGGGTGACGTGGAACCTTACGGCTTCGGTTCGGTCAATCCCGACGGCGCGCTCTATGCAGTCGTGAATCCCGCGCAAAGCGTTCAGTCCATTCGCATGCCTCTGCTGACCCGCATACAGAGGCCCAATAGCAACGGCCGCCTATTATTCCGCGACGCAGGCTTCCTGCCTGTGCTCCACGGAGATTCGATTACTCTCGGCCCGGGTCAACTAGCACTCGTCGGCTTCGGGAAATATGCAAGCGCAGCGTATGACCTTGGCGTACAAGCGGACGTCGTGATTCCCCTGTCCATCGAGTCCCTGACTGCACATTTTGCTGCCACTGGCAAAAATACGATCGAGGCCAGCATCGCTGTGCCGGACAAAGGCGACTTGCGAATTGTGATGCAACAACAGGACTCCAAAGGACAGATTCAGCGGAGTTGGAAGGGCGGCCCCCCCCATGGCCTCAACATGGGTACATTTTTTGTAATCAGCGCCTCACAAGAAGGAAAACCGTTGCCGGTGAAAATCAACTACGATCATGTCATTTGGAGCGGACTTTCCTGGGCGGTTGGCGAAATTCCTCGTACTGCTTTTACAACAGGAAAGGAAATTAGAATTCGTTGCTCATCCGCGGAAGAAGACGAGAGAGAGCTCGCCGCCAAGGTCTACGTCGTCAACTACTCAAAATGACCGCACCCCGGGCGCTGAATGTGCGCTCGTGCCTCAGGCCTTCCGAGTGCGAATTCCTCGTTTGATGAACGGCGCAAGCTTTTCGTCCGTCGCTTTACGATCCGTGATCAGCAAATCGATGCCCGTGGTCGGACAGATCAAGGCCGTTCCAATCACACCGATTTTGCTGTGGTCGGCGACGGCGATTTTTTGGCGCGCCTGTTTCAACATGGCTTGATGAATGGCCGCTTGGTCGGGATAATTCGTGGTCATTCCATGAACCGGATGTGCGCCGTCCACCCCGATGAAAGCCTTATCGACAAAAATCTCACCCACATTCGCGATCGCCGCGGGTCCAATCAACGCAAACCAATCGCCGCTCAAAAATCCGCCGGTTAGGCACACTCTCACGTCTTTGCTGTGACTCAGCTCCATCGCGATGTTCACAGCATTCGTGAGAACCATCAATCCTTTGCGGCGACGCAGGTTTCGTGCCACCTGAGTTGTGGTGGTGCCCGCTCCGATCGCGATTGTCTCGCCGTCGGAAACCAATTCCGCCGCGGCTAAGCCGATCAATCGCTTTTCCAGCCCGCGCTGTTGCTCTTGTTCTTGGAAGGAGGATAGATGCCGGAATGGCTCGTAAAGAAATTGCTCGATGGGCACCGCGCCCCCATGCGTTCGGCGGAGCAAGCCATCCTTTTCCAGTTCGGCCAAATCGCGGCGGATGGTTGAAGCAGAGACGGTCAAGCGCTTCGCCAGATCATCGACCATCACTTTTCCGTCGCGGCGCAATTGACGCAGGATCTGCTCTTGGCGCAAGACCGAAACTGAATCAGGAGTTGTGGGAATCATAAAGTGTTGAGGAGAGCGCGCCAGATACTATCACAGTGCAAGTGAGCTTCACTGCAATGGCGGTGTTGGCCTGGTTTCAAGAATCGGCGGATTCGCTGGAAAAGTGCCCTTCTGTTTCATGTCGTTTGCGCCCTCGCCGCCGGAAACCGGCTCTTGCCAGACAATTTCTTTTCTGAGAGCTACAAAACCAGTCGGACGATAGATAGAAATACGCAGCGTCCAGGATCTCGAGGTCGATTTCGGAAATCCTTCTTCGATCTGCATCGCGGGTCCGATTTCCCCCAATCCCTTCTCACCACTTGCGACCACCTCGTTGTCTCGGTTCCGAAGCTCCCATGCGGCACGATAGCCGTGCAGGACATAGGACGGCAGCTCATCTGCTCGCCGGCGCTCGATTTCCGCTCGGAACCCGGTCGGTGCATAGGGATATTGGTGGTCATTCTCCCAGTCGGCGGTCAGCTTCACCGGCGATGTCTCTTCTTCCCAAACATAGTAAGAGGGGCGCCGCTGGCGGTTCTGTTCAACCAGTCCCATCTCCACGTAACCATTCGTCAATCCCGGCCGGAGATTTCGATGTGAGCGGTAGTCCTGGTAGCACCAAAATATTGCTCCAGCAATCCAGCTGTGCTTAGCGAACTCAGTCAGTTGATCGTGAATGACCCGAGCGCGCAACTTGTCGCCATCGGCGGAATTCTGCGCGAAAATGGAAGCCGCGCCGAATTCGGAAACAATTGCCATTTTATCCGGAAAAGTCGCGTGAATGTGCTGGATCACTCCGGGCAGCAAATTTGCCGGACCGTGCCAGGTGCCGAAGTATTGATTCCACTCCAAAAAGTCGGCATATTGAGATGCGCTTTTCGCAGCATCCTGCACTCCGGGCAACAGATCATCCGCGAAGGTGATGAAGCGATCCGGATCGAGTGATTTTTCCCAATCGCGCATTTGCCGGACGTATTCGATACCCTCCGGCGAATGAATCTCGCACTCATTGCAGACGCTCCAGGCAAAAATGCTGGGATGATTGAAATCCTCATCCACCATTTCGCGAAACATTTGCTTTGCTAGTGCGCGCACTTTCGAATTCCCAAGCTGCGTCCTGTCGAATTGCCAAAGGGGAATTTCGGGCACCAGGAGAATCCCATGCCGGTCGCAATAGTCGAGAATCTCCGGCAATTGCGGATAGTGAACCGGGCGCGTCAAGACCACCTGGAGATCCTTCATCTCGTCATAATCATGCTTCCACGTTCCGCGCGTCTCGGCTAGTCCCTCCCACGGGGAATCCTCATGCCGCGTCACACCCGTAAGGCGAACCCGCTCTCCATTTAAGAAAAGCGACGCAGCATGAATTTCCACGGTCCGCAGGCCGAAATGGCTGGAGATCGAATCCAGTCTGTGGCCCCCCGAATCGGAAAGTGCCGCATCGATCTGATAGAGATTCGGGTGATCGAAATGCCAAAAGTGTGCGGACAGAATCCGAAGCGTCAATTCGACTTGCTGCAGGCCGGGCCTGATCTCAATTTCCATCTGTTTCTCGATCGCCGGATCGGTCCCAACATCCAAACGGGCGCGGATATTTAGAATAGCCTTCCTGGCACGATCGCCAACGTTTTCCAGAAAGACGCGGTCGGTAACCAGCGCATCCTGACCTTGCAATTCAGTTCTTATCCGCTGACGACGCAGTAGAAGAGATTCGTTGGACGTCAGCCATACGTCACGAACGATGCCACCGTAATGCCACCAGTCGTACCAAAGATTTCCAGTGCTCTTCAAACGAAGCGCCAGGCCTGGAATGCTCGCCTCGGTCGGACGATTGTCGATTGCGACGGCTAGGAAGTTCTTGGCGAGTAGATTTGCCGGAAGCGCAAAATAATACGAAGTGTGGCCACCTTCATGTGAACCGAGTTCCGCGCCGTTCAGCCAAACCCGGGCGCGATAAAATGTCGCACCGAAGTGAATTTCTAGGTGCTTTCCGCTGCATTCCGCTGGAATTTCAAACATCTTGAAATACCAAGCAATCCCCTCGTAGTCCTCGTACTCACCGATGTTCCAGGTGTGAGGAATTTCTACGGTTCGCGTGCCGTTAGGCATATTCTTCCACCATCCTTCAGCTTGCCCTCGTCCCTCGGCATCCACGCGAAACTGCCAATCACCATTCAGGGTCTCTCGGGTGGCAGCCGACAACCTCCCCGCCAGGGCCATCAGCGCGCACAAAATGAGTGTGGCCATCGCCCAGGGCATGGAAATCCGGCCCGTAATTTGCACTCGGCTCACCTATCTGACACCAAACAGAATTTCCATCGTTAGTTGATCGAGACGCTCGTACGGTAACTTCCGAGATGCAAGCCTCGGGCGATCGAATGAATGTTCCAACAAGGCTCTCGCTCCTTTTTTCGAATACTCATCCACAGCAGGGACGTCGTCGTCCGCCCTTCCGAGGTCCTGCAACAGCGACTGAATCTCTCTGTCGGCGTTGAATCGCGCCGCTTTCTCTTTCAGCATGAGATATGTGCGCATGCATCCGCGCGCAAAATCTTTTACGCCTTCGTAATCCTCGGTGCGGTACGCATGCGCGTCGAAATGTCGCGGACCCGCGTAACCCACGTCCTCGAGAAACTTCACCAGAAAAAAAGCCCCTTTTGGATTCGCGGAACCAAAGCGAAAATCCTGGTCATATCGCCCGATCACTTGATCGTTTAGATCGATGTGGAAAAGTTTCCCGGCCTCCCACGCTTGAGCCACAGCGTGAAGGAAATTCAACCCGGCCATCGTCTCATGCGCGAACTCAGGATTCACGCCGACCACCTCAGGATGATCGAGCGTTTCGATGAATGCCAGGTAGGCGCCTGTCGTCGCCATATAGATGTCTCCACGCGGTTCATTGGGCTTTGCTTCCAGCGCGAACCGAAAACCATACTTCTGGTCTTTCGAATACTCAGTGAGATAATTCACCGCCTCTCGCAGCCGTTTCACTGCCTCGTCCGGTCGACGGCAAGCGTCCGTCTCGCATCCCTCGCGGCCTCCCCACAGGACGAAAATCTTCGCGCCCAGTTCGGCGCCGAGATCCAACCCGCGCATCGTCTTCTGCACTGCATACGCCCGCACACTGGGATCGTTGGCCGTAAATGCCCCGTCGCGGAAAACGGGATTAGTGAAAAGATTCACAGTCGCCATTGGAACGCAAATACCGTTCGCCGAGAGCGCTTTTTGAAACTCGCGCACAATCTTGTCACGCTCGACGGCGGAAGCGTCGATGGGCACGAGATCGTTATCGTGCAGATTCACACCCCACGCGCCGACTTCGGCTAACAATTGAACCAGTTCTACAGGGCGGCGAACTGGGCGAACGGGTTCTCCGAATGGATCGCGGCCCGGATTGCCGACGGTCCAAAGGCCAAAGGAAAACTTATGCTCAGGTCGCGGTTGGAATTTATCACTTACCATAAATGCACCTCGCAATTGCAAAAAGGTATCCGACGCTACGGCTCAGCCTCAATTCACTTCCCGATAGATGTCCCGGAGTGCCGGGTACACTCGGCGATACGCTGCATATTGTTGATTCATCCGGTGCATGCGCTCTGGATGTGGCTCGATCCGCTTGGCGACGCGCACTGCAATATCGCAAGCGCGATCAACCGAAGGCCACACGCCTACACCTGCCCCTGCGAGTAAAGCGGCTCCGTACGCGGCTCCTTCTTCGGCTTCAATCAGCTCCACGGGCATTCCGTAGACATCGGATTGGATTTGCTGCCACAGTGGTCCGCGCGCGCCTCCGCCTCCGAGTCGAATCGACTTTACCGGCAGCTTTAGCTCAGCGAAGATGGTCAGCGTATCACGGAGACTGAAAGCGACGCCTTCCAGGATTGCGCGAATCACGTGCGCACGAGTATGTTGCGCCGTAATTCCCACGAGCGCACCGCGAGCCTGCGGATCCAAGTGTGGCGTGCGTTCGCCCATTAAATAGGGTGTCCAAAGAAGGCCGTCCGCGCCTGGTGGGGCTTTGGCTCCCTCCTCTAACAGTCGGTCGTAGGGATCTGGCATGCCCTCACCTCTCAGGTCAAATTGATCGCGGAACCAGCGCAGTGAAAGTCCTGCGGCTTGCGTTACTCCCATTACGTGCCAGCGCCCCGGTACAGCGTGACAAAATGTGTGGATGCGGCCCTGGGGGTCAAGAAACGGGCTGGCGGTTGCCGCGAAAACCACGCCCGAAGTCCCGATCGTCGCGCTCACGGCGCCCGGCCGCACAATTCCCATACCCACGGCGCCTGCCGCTTGGTCGCCAGCCCCAGCAACTATGGGAGTACCCGCAAGCAAGCCAGACGCGCTGGCGCCCTCTTTCGAGACGTGCCCGCTGATTTCATGCGATTCAAGTACGACGGGGAGCTGATTTTCGCGGATGCCGGAGAGGTCAAGCATGGGCTTCGACCACTCGCGCCGCGAAACATTAAAAAAGAGAGTCCCCGATGCTTCCGCAACGTCAATGACGCGAGCCCCAGTCAACCGGTATCTGAAGTAATCCTTGGGGAGCAGCACGCTCTGCACACGCGACCAAATCTGCGGCTCATGCTGTTGCACCCACCAAATCTTGGGCAGCGTAAAATTTGTGAGAGCAGGATTCGAGGTTAGATCGATCAGCCGTTTTTCACCGACCTGCTGTGTGATTTGACTGCATTGTGTAGCCGTGCGCTGATCGCACCAGATGATCGACGGACGCAGCACGTTTCCGTCGGCGTCGAGGAGTACGAGGCCGTGCATTTGTCCGGTAAGCCCCACACCTGCAATGTCACCCGGTGGGGTCCGGCTCTTTTCTAGGCAAGCCTTGATCGCCCGGCAACCGGCATCCCACCAGTCACTTGGATCTTGTTCTGCCCAGCCAATCTTCGGCGATTGAATGGGTGCATGCTCGGCGCTCGCTGAATTCAAGACACGCCCGCCTTCATCCAGGAGCACGGCGCGCGTGCTGCTTGTCCCGATGTCTATTCCGAGAAGCTTTGCCATGGTTTCAAATTTTCCCGGCGCCTATGAGGCATAGCCGTGAGGGTGTCTTTGCCGCCACCGCCACGCTGAGCCGATGATCGACTTCAAATCGGAAGTTGTGGCAACCCAGCCGAGAATATTTTTGGCCTTCGTTGCATCGGCAATTAACCGGGCAGGATCACCCGGCCTCGGCGGTTGCATTCGAATACGTATCGGGCGCCCGGTCACCTGGCGAGCCGATTCAATTACCTGGAGAACGGAATAGCCGCATCCGGTGCCAAGATTCAAAAAATCTGACTTCTGGCCACGCCGCAGATACGCCAGCGCCCGGATATGCGCGTCCGCTAGATCAACCACGTGTATATAATCGCGAATCGCCGTGCCATCCGGCGTCCGATAGTTTTTCCCAAACACGGTGACTTCCGGCTTTTCTCCTTCAGCGGCCGATAAAATATTAGGGATCAAATGCGATTCCGGCTCGTGATGCTCTCCACATTTTTCCGTGGCTCCGGCCGCGTTGAAATAACGCAGCGCGACAAACTTCATTCCGTAAGCCGTTTCGTAGGAATCAAGCAGTCGTTCCATCAATAGCTTTGACCAACCGTACGGATTCACGGGCCATTGACTCGTCCGCTCGGAGATTGGAATTTGTTCCGGCTCTCCGTATGTGGCACATGTAGAGGAAAATACCACCTGGTGCACACCCAATTTGACAAGCGCGGACATGAATGCGATTCCCTGTTCCAAATTGTTCTCGTAATATTTTGCCGGTTCCTGGACTGATTCCCCGACGTAGGCCAAGGCCGCGAAGTGCACGCACGATTCAAGTCCGTGCTTTTTCGCGATACGCGCCAGCAGCGCGCGATCGCCAACGTTTCCCAGGTAAAACGGGATGTCCGCGTCGATCGCCTGCCGGTGCCCACGTGCGAGATCATCCAACACCACTACCCTTTCGCCTTGAGCTCGCAAAAGCTCAACTGTCACGCTTCCTATATAACCCGCGCCTCCGGTGACTAAAATTGACATCATTTACCTTTCGAGTTTAATCCTCGCCAACACCATCACCAGCCGAGCAATCGTCTAGTTGTGAGGTTGAAGCCGCAAAGTGCCAAATTCATGTGCACCCGGCGAAGAACCGACAAAAAGATACGGTCTGTGACCCGTGTCGTTGTAATATTTCTCCGCCACGCTTTCCACTGCCCCTTCCCCTTTATCGCCGAGAAAGACGACAGTGCCCCCGCTGCCACCGCCCGTGATCTTCGCACCATACGCTCCGCGTGCATGTCCAGAGTCTCGCCAAAGTTGAACCAGCAAGTCCGTCCGTGGCTCTCCGAGACCACACGCAGAATAGCTCGCGTGTGACTGGTACATTAGCTCGCCGAGCAACCGTAGCCGAGATTCGTCGGGTTTGCCTCGCAAGAACTCACCGAAAGCACGAACGCGAAAATTCTCATAGATGGGGTGAGCAGTCGGCACACGCACGGCGTATTCTTGTTCTGGACGAATGCGCGTCACAACATCGGTCGTACCCTTATAGCGCGATACGAAATCCGCGCCGCTGATTTCGGCGGGCAGTGATTGAGCGTAGACTTTTTCGAACTCGGAGGGCTCGAGGTTCGCGAGATAGCCTCTCCACCTCGGATCCTCGATTTTAAGCGATCCATCCGCCTCAACCTCACCGACACGAAGTTTTGCAATGTCTGCCATCATGCGATATCCCATGAAGGCGCCCGCGCGCACGTCGCCGTATGCAGCGCCTGTGACCGCATGACGCACTCCAGAATCGAGACCTGCTATCTCGATCCCATCGGGAATCGGAACGAATCCCTTCACCTGTGCTCGCTGGCATAGGAGTGCAAGCAGACGATCCGTCTTTCCACATGCCGCGCTCATTTGGTCCATCACGCCGCATGGTGCGCCGACTACCAGATTTTCCACTTTCTGACAAAGAAGCGCGATTTCCATAGGTTCTAGATTTAAATGCTCCGCTGCCGCCACCGCATGCATGACCGCCACTTCCAGAGCGGCGGAAGAACTTACGCCTTTTCCTTCCGGGACACGTGAATCGATAAGTAAACGAGCGCCTGCCTCAAATCGGACCGACTTCTCGCGCATGAGGACGAGAAAAACGCCCACAACATAACCACCCCAGCGATCCTGCGGACGGCGCTGGAACAGTGTTCGGGCCTCCGGGTAATCAATTGGCCTTCCGTTCTTTTCTAGCTCCGCTAGCGCCATGTCGAATGTACGCACCGGCCGATGGTCAGCTTCGTTCGCTAGACTCACGATTCGAATTTCGCGCTCCTGTGAATGCTCGAGCGCAACCAGGGTCGCTTCCCGAATCGGCATTTGCAGCACGAGCGATCCTGAATAGTCCGCAATCCCACCCATCACGTCCAACCGCCCAGGCGCCCGTGCGATAATTAGCTCCGCGCCCTTGGCGAAAAGGGTCCGTGCTTCAGCGGTTGGATGGCAACGCAAAGTCCGCAGGACGTCTACGAATTCTTCGACATCCGCCAGGGCGCCCGTATTCCCTTCGACGATTCGATACATGAGCAGTCTCAGAAATGCGCGAAAGTGTGGCCCGCGCCGTGATGGACGGGCGTCGAGTAGATCCAAGACGTATTCTGGTCCGGAGGAGTTCCTTAGTGTTCAGGACCCGTCGTCTCCTGGATCAACGGCAGCAAATCCTTGTCGATCGTAGCTTCGTCGTCGCCCACATGTGCTCGAAACAAGTACCATTCTTCGCCGTGTTGTGTGGACTGGTTTGCGCCGAGTGTCGTCAGCGGGCTGAGTGTCTCGATCTCTAGCATATTCGCGTCCGTATATGTTTCGCAGTTGCTGTTGAAATCTGGATACCGAGCGGAGCTGTCATAGCCGAAGCGGTCGATGAATATTGCCCCATCCATCATATAAGCGGCCCATCCGCGGGTATTGGTCATTCCAATCTTTTGTGGAATGGGCCTCGCACCACTTTGCCGCAGTTCGATGTAGCGTGTTCCCCAACTCCATCGGGGATCTTTCATGTCCGTGTAACCCCACATCGAAAGCGCCCGGACGGGCAATAGATAGTCTGAATGGGCGCGGTAGGGTTCTTGCGGAAATATCGCGCGCCCACCTTGCGCCAACGACGACAGTGCCCACACCGCCAAATTCATTTCAACACGGCTGCGGTTTGTGAGTCGGTGAACTAGGGTGACGCGATTCCGACCTTCATCCATGGTGACTTCTATTGCTTTCTCAATTCCCGCCGAGTCCGTTTTCTGCATCAGTTTAAGCGTCCGACCGTCCCACGCGTATGCAATCGGCGAATTGTCCGGTGCGTAAGTTCTCGCAGAATCCTCCGGAGCCTGCCAGAGCCGGTGTCCGCCGTAAATCCGCCATTCCTCTCCGCCCATCTTCCCCATCTGCTCTCGATATTCCTTCATGAAATTGTTTCCACCGACAAATCCGAACCGAATGATTCTAGGGCCGATATCTGTCGTAGCGATCAATTCGATTTGGCCATTCGTCAGGCGGACACAGTTGGGCCACCCGGCATAGTTCACTTTTTCCTGCATGTGAATCCCTCCCGCAGAGAGAGGCACGAGAACGAATGGCACAAATAGCGTGGCCGATACCAAACCCATCCGCAGCCCTGGCCCAGCTCGCTTTGAAGGGACATTCATGCCAGTTATCGCGCCGCTTCGAGCAAGCCACGTGTTCGGAGAGCCGCTTGCAACAAAGGTTCGATTTGCCGGCGAATGCTCTCGTTGGCGTATCCGACCCATGCGACATCCGCCTCCACACCAAGAGGCGCTCGAAGCTGCCTTCCGAATGGGTCGGTGATGATCACGCCCGCTTCCCTCGCCACCAGTTCGGTACAAACGTCATACGGATGACAACACATTCCAAGCGCCAGACCGCGCCGGTGCAATACCGTTTCCATCAGTGGCCGCAGATCGGCGTTGAATCGGTCATGTCCGCTCATCAGTTCGTAAAATTGCCCGCCTGTGGAAATATATTGATCTTCGAAACAGTGAGCCTTGCCCTTCCTTATCGGACCTAGTGCTTCTCGAATTATCTCCTCGTCGATCGCGGCAATTTCATCACGCGCGCCCGGGAAGAAGCGGCTTAACATGGCGAAGCCCTGTGCGATTGTTTCCGATCTCGAAGGGTGAACGGTAATCGCCTGGCGTTCTCCTGTAATCCGGTTGATGCGCTCTCCTCGGACACCGTGTCCAGGGAGGGCCCAGAAACCATCCACCAAGTGCTGTTTAATGAGAGGAATCTCCGTCTGCACGGCCAGAACAATGTCCTCAAGACTCGTGGCCGGTCCCAGATTCGGGGCAACTCCAGTAAGGATCCATGCGCTACGCTTTTGATACATCCAGCTGCGCGTCCCATCGATCGGATCGACAAGGATTCGCCACTGCGCATCCTTCTCGGCTGTTCCCCGAGGCAAAACAATTTGCCCCCCCGGGAGTCCTTCGGCAATCAACACGAGCGCAGTGTACGGCGATGCTATCTTCTCGAAACAATCGACAACGAGGTCCTCGCTGACGCAATCCACGGCAAAAATGGTGTCGCCATCCGTATCGCGCACCACTCGCGCCAGATCGGTTGCCGCTGTTTTTTCACTCTCTGCCAAAACCGCCCGCCAGATTCGCTCGTGAAGCTCGCGAATAGCAGCGAGCAACTCCTGGATTCCTAGCTTTACGCGTTTCACTTCTGAATCCTCTTGTGGTGTATAACCGGCTGCGTTCGAAGTTCCTCCGCCTTTTGTTCTGGCGAAGTGTCGCTTAGAAAATTTCCTCCGCCGATCTCCGGCCCGGCAAGATACTTCAACAAATCAGGCTTTCGCAGCGGAGGATGGAACTCGATATGAAAGTGAAAGCCGCTGTAACTGCCTCCATCGGTCGGAGCCTGATGAAGCGCCATCACGTAAGGAAACGGAGCGTTCCAGAGATTGTCGAACTTGATCAGCACTTGCTGGAGAATATCTGCGTAGTCGCGTAGCTCCAGATCTGAAAGATGAGCAAGACTTCCATGTGTAGCTTTTGGTGCAACATAAACCTCATAGGCGTAGCGCGCGAAATAAGGAACGAAAGCGATCGCAGAATCATTTTCAGAGATAATTCTGCGTCCATCTTCGCGTTCAGATTTCAAAATATCCTGAAAAAGTACGCTTCCCGTATCCGCAAGATGATTGCGGGTCGCATTCGCCTCAGTTTCAATCGTCTTAAAAACAAAATTTGTCGCATAGATCTGGCAGTGCGGATGCGGATTAGAGACTCCCACTACCTCTCCCTTGTTCTCAAATATCAAAACGTGCGCAACTTCGTGGCGGCTACTAAGTTCGCGGTATTGTTCCTGCCACACTTGCAAAAGAGTGACTACTTCAGGCGGGTCAAGTTCAGCCAGCGATAGATTGTGCTTGGGGCTGTAACATACCACGCGTGCAATTCCGCGCGCCGGGCGATTGCGGTATATACCAAATGGTGTTTCCAATTTCTCGTAAGCATTCAGGGCGACCGAAGGATGATCATTCTCGAAGACGAACGTCTGCGAATAATTCGGGTTTCGTGCACCACTCACACGCGAATTTCCAGGACAAAGGTAACAATCGGCGGCATAATCCGGCGAGGCTTTCTGAGCAGAATTAATTGTCCCGCCGCTCCACGGCCTATCTTGGCGATGCGCCGCGATGATTATCCACTCCTCCCGCAAGGGATGCCAACGCTCCTCCCACACCGGCTCGGCCATCTTGCGGTTCTGGCCCTCGACCTCCACGCCTTCTTTTGTATTCGGACGTCGCATCCCTTTGCGCCTTTGCCTTCGATCAGTCGAAACCCGCCGCTCGAAATACCTCCGGCTGGTTTAATTCATTCGCGGTACTCTCTGCACCGGTTGTACCTTCCCAAACATCAGTTCATACAGACGGCGGTGCGTTTCTCGAGCCGCTCGCACCAGATCTTCGTAGGGCAAATCGATGACATTTACGAAGCCGTAGTTCAAGCGCTCAACATCTCCGGGACGACCGGTGGGAGCGTCATCCACGAGTTGGAACCAGTGCGTACCCACAATGTAAGGATTCGCAACGGAGCTCTCGACGAAGTAGCGGTACGCCACTCCCCGCTCGTCATAGTCGCGGACTTTGTGGACACCATAGAACAATCCTTCGAGTCCGCGACCCGAAGCAGCCGCAGTGAATTCTCCAATGATCACTGGCCGTCCCGAACCTTCGGAATACTCCTTCATGGTTTTCGAGTCAGGAGCGAACGATTCCGAATACACGTTGACGCTGAAAACATCAAACAGCGAGCTCAGCTTGATCCATTGAGGGCCCGGATGCCCGGCGAAGCGCACGCCGAGAATCAAATGGTTCGGGTCGTATTTCCGAACCGCACCTACGATGGTCGCGAGGTATTCTTTGACGCAGTCGAAGAGAAATTGCTTCTTGATGCTCTCTGCGTCTTGCGGGTTTGCGGCTAGCAGTTCCTTCAGTTTCGTTTGCATCGTCGATGTGCCGGCATCATTCAGCACTGCCTCAGCCCACAATTTTGGATCGAAATCGTGCGCCCAGGCTGGTTCGTTCTCAAGAAACCAGCCAATCAGGTTCGGATCATCTTTCAGGGCGAGGCATTGTTTGCGCGCCGCCGCATCCACGTTTTCTCTAAATTCCTCTGAAAAGACATCGGGCAAACCTGGGTACGGGAATGTTTTCTTCGTGGTCCAGCCATACAGCGGCAGTACATAGGGCATCCGGCTTTTGGCGGCCAGCTCTTTGCTTGACCAATTCCCTATCGTGTTGAAACCCCAGTTTTGGAGGCGCTCAACCATGTGCTGGGCGCCTCGCTCCTGCCAGTCACCGCCATAGCGGCGAACTAAATTTGCCGCGTAGAACGAAACGGTTTTTTCAGGGCTCAGCCATGCGGGGCCAGCCGGCGGAAGTTCCTCAAACAGGTATTTGCGATCTGTCACGTCGGTAGCGAAGCTCGTATCCGCGACCCCGACAATGTCGATTCCAGCCGAATAAAACGGATGGCCGTGAGGATCGACTAGTGCCCAACGCCCGTCGATCTTATCGGCTCGGAAAAATCCAGTCGCGCGCAGTTTCCGGCTGGGATCGCCACCGAGCGGACAATAAGGATATTTCACCTCCCCCAAGTCCTCTTTTGCCCAGATCACTTTCAGATCTTCGTCGTTATAGGCTTTATCCTCCCATTTTTCGGGAATCCATTGTCCGTAGCGGTCGATTACCGGATGGCGATCAAGAATGTCGTTGGCTGGAACATCCTTCGAAAGCGACAGACTGCAGAGCGTCACCTGTGTAGGAGCCGTGGGATACTTCATATGAAAAGAAATTTCTTTCACTTTGGCCGGCACAGACAAAACATCTGGCCAAAATTTGTACCCGAGCGGCAAGACTTTCGGGATTGGCTGTCTTTCTCGACCCGAACGCTCTAACGGCACCACTGCGCGGACGCGAATACCCTTCAAGGGCTCTACCACTTCATCTTTGCTCGTCCCACCATCGGAAAAGCCGATAAAAATGGATTCTACGCTGGTGGACTCGAGCGTGAACGTGACCACGCGATATTCCGAGAAATCCGAGACCCACCCAATTTGTTCGGACGGAACTCGCACTTCGGGATTGCCCTGCGTGTAATGAAACGTCATGGTCAAGCAACCCGAACGTTCATCCTGATAAGCTGACGCATCTCTAGTCGCCAGCTTGTCCGTGCCGGCCACTCGTATCAATGCCACCAGATCCGCAGAGTCTGGTGAGGTGGCAGAGCTGCCTATGCCGATCGGCAAAAGCAGAGTCAATAGAACGGCAATAAGTCGCAGCTTCAATTGGCTCCTGTGGGCAGCTGGGATAGGGTGCGTTCTTTTTTCAAGACGGTGTACTGAAACGGACCAAGCGTTAAGCTTTCGGAAGCGGGCTTCTGTTCTAATAAATCGAAGTATCCGACGCCAAGACTAACTCGAATGTCGCGATTCTCGTGATTCAGCACAAAGAAATAATCCGTGCGGCCCTTCGTACGGCAGGTCACCTCAACTTCTTTCGGCGTGCCGGTGAGTAGCGGCCGAAGTCCGTGCTCCATTGCAAATCTCTGAATCAAAACTCGTGACGCCACAAGGTTTAACAAAGATCCGTAATAAACCGCCTTGCCCTTGCCCGCACTCCGTTCGGTAAACGCGGCCGACCCTAGCAAGAAATCGCGGCTCCAGGTTCCGATCACGCTTGCGTCTTTTGGACTTACTTCATCGGCCAGCACTTCAACTGGAATCTCCGTGCCATCGAGAAGGCGGATCTGGTTTTTCGAAGGTGTAGCGGAGCTGTATGTCTGCGTGGTCTTCACTTCAACTCCAAAGAGCTCGCTGAACATCGCCGGACGCGGCTGATCGATCAACGCGTTGTCGCGGTCCATCAACGCACTGTGCGCCGCCAAAATGAATGTTCCGCCCTGCTCGATAAACTCACGGATTTTCCCTGCCACCGCAGGATCAACGAAAATCATTCGCGGCGCGAAAATAATCTTGTATTTATCGAAAACCGCATCCGGCCCGATGAAATCGATGTTGTACTTCAGTTCCGAAGCCGCCTGAAATAATTGCGTATAGGACGCTGAAGTATTTACATTCCGCGTCAAGTATTGGTAGTCATACACCCACTGGGATTCGAAATCATTGAGCACGGCAATCTGAGAAATAATCTTCGACCCGAGAATTTCCGGTCCAATTGTCTGGAGTTGCCGGCCTTCCTGTTTGAACTGGTCGTAGCGCTGTCCCGCAATGTTGTCCTGATCGAGCACTCCCGACCAGTATTCTTCAACGCCGCGTCGAGCCGTCCGCCAGCGGAAATGCAGCACACCGTCGGCTCCGTGGGCGATCGTTTGGAATGCCCACAGACCGACCTCGCCCGGCTGCGGCGTGCGCAAAAGATATGTTTGCCCGGCGGGGCCGGTAAGTTCTTCCATTACCATCATTCGCCCATTAAAACCGCGGGCCATGGTCAGCGATGAACCTGTCGTATATTGCGATTCCTCGGAAAATGTCGGGTAGTTGTCGACTGCGTAAATGTCCAGCGGTTTGCTGAACGCGTAGTAATCGATATTCCGGAAAACGCCGTTGGTGGTGATGAAATCGTGCGGGCGGTAGTGGCGGATCACGGCAATTTGCTCGGCCATGTAAGACGAGACTGAATCGGAGATGAAGCGCTTGAAATCCAGCATCAGCGCCGGGTTTTGCAGCGAAGCGGCAGGAAACGGCAGGTCGATCTGGTCCCAGGCGCTGTACCATTGGCTCCAGAATCGTGTGCCCCATCGCGCGTTGAGTGAGTCGAGAGTCCGGTAGCGACCTTCCAGCCAAACTCGAAACGCTGCGCGGCAACTATCGCTGTAGCACTCCGGATTCTCATTGTTGAATTCGTTGTCGATCTGCCATCCGATCACGTTCGGATTATCTCTATAGTGCATGGCCATCGCTTCCACGATTTCACGCGATAACTTCCGGTAGCGAGAACTGTTATAACAATAATGCCGCCGCGTCTGGTCGTTCGACGTCCGGCCGTCCGCAAAAACTTCGAGGACTTCCGGATATTCGTGAGTCAACCACTTGGGCGGAGCCGCTGTCGGCGTTCCTAGAATCGTCTTGATTCCATGGCGCGCCAGCGTCGCGATCACCCGGTCAAACAGCGAAAAGTCATACGTTCCTCGCGTGGGCTCCAAAACGGACCAGGCGAACTCGCCCATGCGCACTGCGTTCACGCCCGCATCTTGCATTCGCTGTGCGTCCGCCTCCCACAAGCCTTCGGGCCACTGCTCGGGGTAATAATCCACACCAAAAAGGAACGTAGGAAACCTATTCTGATTTTTCTCCTCCGAAGCACCCGTGCGCAACAAGCGCAGTGTTGGATTTAGCGCCAGACCGCACAGCAGTATGGCCGCAAGCAACCCGCGATTCATGTCGCGTCGCGCATTCATTCGATCTCGTATCCGTCGAGAGACCTCGACCCCTTGTCGCAGTACGTACATCGGCTTCTGCCGGCGATCAATCGCCACTCATCCTTTTCGTCCGCGTGCGTGACGGAGAAAACTTAATGCAATAGACCCCTCCGAGTACAACCAGCAGCGCGCCCCACCAAACATTTGCGTGCAGGTCGAATAGAACCACGGGGTTGAGCGGCGGGTGCACGAGTTGATATAGGCCCGCTCCCAAAATCAGCAGTCCGTTCACCAGCAGAGAGATTCCTATGAAAAACCAGATCGAAATTGAATCGTCAGATCGCATCAAGCTCACCAAAAAATGATGTTCAGCACTATGAAAACAATCGCAACGACCACGGCCCAAAATAGCGGGCGTTGATAAATAGGGACGAGCTGCTCTGACGGGATGTCGGTCACTCCGTATACAAGTCCCTTTAGCTCATTTTCGGCCTTCGGTTTTGTAAGTAAGCTGACCACCACGGTTACACCAACGCAGATGAGCCAGGACCACAATCCGCGATACATATTCTCGGCCATGTCCCGCGCGTTGCGGGAAAGCGCCACGTAAGCGAGCGCAGAAGGATCGAACTTGACCCAAGCCCACATTCCGACCGATGAAAGCGTACCTGCCAGCAACCCCCAGAATCCGCCGGCCGCCGTGGCACGCTTCCACAGCATGCCAAGGATGACCGTGCCAAATAGCGGCGCGATGAAAAAACTGAAAAGTGCTTGTACGTAGTCCATAATACTGAGGAATTGCATCACCAGATAGGCAGTCCCTATGCTGATAAGAACTCCCAGAATTGTCGACCAGCGTCCCATCAGCACATAATGCGCGTCGCTTGCCTTCTTTTTGATTAATGCGGCGTAGATATCGTAAGTCCACACCGTTGAAAACGCGCTTACGTTCCCGGCCATTCCCGACATGAATCCGGCGATCAGTGCGGTAATCCCCAACCCCAGCAAACCGGGACCGCAATAACGCGCAAGCATTAATGGCAAGACTTCGTTGTAGCTATGCCCTCCAGCTGCAACCGCGGCAGCTTCGCCCGTTAACTTCACTGGAAGTACCGCCAATGCAAGTAGCCCTGGCAGAATCACGATAAATGGCACGAACATTTTGAAAGCCGCGCCGATAATTGGAGCCATCTTCGCGGAACGCAGATCCTTGGCCGCCAGAACGCGCTGCACAACCAAAAAGTCTGTCGTCCAATAACCAAAGGAAATTACGAAGCCGAGTCCAAATACGATTCCGGTCCAGTGAATTCCCATCGGGTTGTCGCTGAACGAACCCAGATAGCGCCACAGATGCGTGTATTCGGCTGACGCATTCCGGGCAACTTGGGCTTGCAGGTTTCTCCAGCCCCCCACTTCGACCAGTCCCAGGATCGGAATCAGCAAAGCGCCAGCCCAGATGAGAACGAACTGGAGTACTTCATTGAAAATCGCTGAACGCAATCCGCCGAGCGCGACGTAGCCGGCCACGGTAAGGGCCGAAACCCAAATGCTGAAGTGAACATCCCATCCGAGAGCGACCTTCATGACCAGCGCCATCGAATACATGTTGATGCCGCTCATCAGAACGGTCATGAATGCGAAAGATGCTGCTGCGAGCACGCGGCTCGATTCGCCAAAACGCAGCTTCAGGTATCCCGGAACGGAGTGGGTCTTCGAGATGTAATAGAACGGCATCATCACGATGCCCAAGAAGAGCATGGCGGGAATCGCACCGATCCAGTACCAGTGCGCTGCGAGGATGCCGTATTGATAGGAAGCCGCGGCCCAACCCATCAATTCCAGGGCGCCGAGGTTTGCCGACAGGAAGCTCAGCCCGGCGACCCACGCAGTCATTTCACGACCGGCAAGAAAGAAATCTTCTCCAGTATTCGATCGCCCGCGGAGATAAAGTCCGATTGCAAGAACCAGAACGAAATAAAAAACGACAATGATTAGGTCAACTGGGGAAAGCCGGACAAGGTGTTGTGGCACAACCAGAGCCAGGATTGGTCTCATCGCGATTCGTTACCACCTGCCGGCGCCGCTATGTGTGCTCAGATAAGCTCTCCGCACGAAATTATGAAAGTGCCACAACATTGATGATCGCGTCTATCACAGCACCGGCCAGGCCTCAGGAGCATGCCGCCCGAATCCGATGGTCCAACTCGAGTCGGTGAATGCGCTCCGTTGCCGCAATCCCCGCAAATACCCGAATCGCGATTCACCAAATTCCGTTCCCTTAGAAAATAAACTTAGCAGCGATCTGAATCCGTCGCGGCATACCGTTTGTACCCAGAATAACGCCGAGGTTACCACTGCTGATATCTCCATTGGGATTTGAGAAATGAGGAGTATTCAGCGCGTTGAATAACTCCAATCTGGTTTGGATCTTGAACTTTTCACTGGGGGCGAATTCCTTGAACAGCGAAAAGTCCAGATTAATGTTTCCGGGACCATTAAAGAGATTCCTACCGGCATTACCCGGGGCGTTCGGATCGCAATTCGGTGGAGCGTTTGGATCACCGCAATTGAAGCGAGCTACACTAAACGCGGCTCCCGGTGCAGTCGTGGAGCATGGATTGACCGTGCAGACCACGTTATTGAAATACTCAGTGAGCGTGCGCCGGTCCCGTGGCAGAACCGGGCTCTTCAGAATATCCGGGCGCAATCCCGGAAATGCTGGATCGCCACTGCCGCGTACCACGTTGATCGGCGTACCGGTCTGCATGGTGAGAATACTATTGATCTGCCACCCGCCGAGAAGCAGTTCAGATGTTCTCCCCCAATCTCCGAAGAATCTCTGACCTTTGCCGATCGGCAGCCGATAGAGGCCGCTGAAAACAAAGTTGTGACGAACGTCAGAATCAGCCGATCCAATTTCTGCCTTCAGGTTCTTCGGGTCCTGAGGATTATCGTTATTGCTCCCTAAGTCGAAAGGGGCAGGACCATTGTCGATGTTGTGCCCATAAGTATAGGAGCCGAGAAAGCTCAAATTTCGCGAAGCCCTCTTGGTGACTTTGACTTGAAGTGAATTGTAGTTCCCAAAGCCGAAGTCTTCCAAGGCTTGGATAATGCCCAGAGAAGGTGTGAGCACGCTATTGGCATTGATGTTTGCAATCTGGTACGCGAGACGATGGCTTCTGGAGCCAACATACGCGGTTTCGATAGTGAATGAACTTCCCAGTTGCCTTTCCACAGCGACGTTGAACATCTCCGAGTACCCAGTCTTGATGTGGGCATTAACGGAAAACGTTTTCTCCAGGGTTCCATTCGGGAGCGTGGCGGGATCTATGCTCGAAGCTCCGGTAGGTATCTGAATGGTCGAAACACGAGGGACGCCAGCGTCGATTTGGTACTGGATTGGGGCCACGTTGCTATTTTTAAACACACTTTGATCGGCGAACGGAGCATTCTTCGTGAGGAAATCCTCCCGGCCGTCGTTTTCCGGGGAATAGAATATTCCGTAACCTGCGCGTACAACCGTCTTGGATCCCAGTTGGTAGGCAATCCCTACTCGCGGGCCAAAATTGTTCTTGCGGGCGTTAACAAGAGCCCGCGAGTTGCCGCCACGGCCTCCTAACAGAATCAGTCCAGATGCGGGGTCGAAGTTCGAGAGAAAGTTGCTCGCCTCGGTGTAGGGATTCTGGTACTCGTAGCGTATCCCATAGTTCAAAGTGAGCCGGGGTGTCACACGGTATGTATCTTGTCCGTAAAAGTGGAGCTCCCAGCTTTGTGTGTGCGGTTTTGTCAACTGAAGCCCGATATCTACGTCCAAAGGAAGTCCCAGTAGCAAATCGGCAATATCGGACCCCCCGTTGCCCCAGAAAGAATTGGGATCAAAGAAAGCGAAGGTTGGATCGCCGGTGATGTTGGCGAACGGGAACCCGTAGAATTGGAATCCCGTCGGGAAAAGAGAGAAGTCCGGATGTGAGTTCAGCCGGCGAAAATCGCCGCCAAATTTGAAATCATGCTTTCCGATCTGACTTAGGCTGAAGTTATCCACAACCTCGAAGTTACTGTCCAGCTCAAGAAACGGCTTAAAGGTTGACCCCCCAGCTATATACCCCGAGACAGTAAAGACCTGGGGATAGCCAACGGTTGCCGGAAATCCGGGCACCGTCACGTTCCCCATACCAAACTTATTCGAAAGATCCTGCCCGTTGAGAAGATTAAGCTGCTGCTGATTGAAGCGTGTAAAGCCAAACCGAAATTCGTTTAATGCGTGGTCATTTACGGCGTGCGTTTCCGTGACAGAGAAGCCTTGCGCTCTTGTGTTTTCCTTTTGCGCCTGATCAGCATCACCGGCGCCAGGTACGACAGTGGCACCATGGTAAGGATCGGTAGTCAACTGGTCCGTGTCCTGATAGTGATAAACCACGAACAACTGGTCACTGCTCGAGATTGTCCAATCGAATCGGGCGTCGCCTGTTCTTCCGCTGTTGTTGACTGGCGAATGCACTTGAAAATTTTGGAAGAAACCATTGTGCATGCCCGGAAGATTCGGCTTGGGGAAAAAATTCAGCAGCGTGTTCAATCCTGCCGGGCTCACGCAACTCCCGTCGGGCACCGAACCCGCGGGACACGCCGGGATGATGTTCCCCGGAAACTGCTGTGAACAAGTACCCCCGCAAGCGATGGAAAATTTGGGATCAAAAATAGGGGTAATTTTCCCAGTGAAAGGATCTTCCAATCTTGAAAGATCTACCGAGCCATCCGGCAGAACGCTGATCATTTGAATAGGGGGTGTAGAGGCTAGCTCCGTAAAAAGGTCGTGATGGGTGAGCCCTTCATAGGAGAGAAAGAAGAATGCCTTATTTTTCTTTAGTGGCCCTCCCAGCGTCCCACCATAGTCATGCTGCCTCAAGTTTGAGGGCGGGCCTGCAGGCCCAAATGCGAACTGCCTGGCGGCGAGGTTACCGGGCCGGTAGAACTCGTACGCGGAGCCATGGATCGCATTGGTTCCTGACTTAGTCTGGATGGAAATAACTCCGCCCGCAGCCCTGCCAAACTCGGCCTCATAGGATGAAGTGGAAACCTTGAATTCCTGAACAGAATCCACGCTGGGAACGACTGTGATATCTTGCGTGCGATTGCTAGTGGCTTCAATCCCGTCTATTAAAATGGAGTTCGCAAACTCTCTCTCACCATTCACGGACAAGGCGAAAGCGTTGGTACTGTTGTTCGTGGCCGGCAACACTCCAGGAACCAGCTTAGCGAGATCGAGGAAAGAGCGGCCGTTAGGGCTCGTGCCGTTAAGGGGCAGATCGAGGATGTCCTGGGTCTCAATTACCGTCCCCAGTTCGGCGCTCTGCGTCTGCAACGCGTTTGGCGCTGCAGTGACCGTAGTAACTGTCGAGGCCGTGCCGATCTTCAGCTCAAAATTTAGAAGCTCTTTTTGGTCGATCAAGAGCGTAGCGTCTCTGATCGAGGCCGCCTCAAATCCGGGCGCGGTGACGGTGACCTTGTAGACACCAGGGGGCATGCTGTGAATGACATATTCTCCCGCCGCATCCGTCCTTCCCTTGTAGGTGACCCCAGTGTTCTGATTTGTTGCGGCCACCTCCGCTCCCGGGACGATGGCCTTCGAGGGATCCGTTACCTGACCTACGATGGAGCCGGTCGTCGCCTGTCCTCGGGCGTTCTGCAGCGCAAACAAGATCATACAAACGAACGTCCCAACCTTCATCACGTGGAGAATGCACCGATTCATGGCACCACCCCCTATTGTCTTGGAGCACATTGGGCCGTAGGGCCGCCCCTTCCACGAAACAGCGGCTCAATATGCGCATAAGTAATGCGCATTTATCATAGAAACGAGCATCTAGTCAACCTTACCTTTCTAAAAAAGCGGACATTCTACTTTGCGTTGACACCGTTCTGAAAAACCTATCGCCGCAAAGTGAGAATGTCCCGTTTGCGCAAAGTAGAATGTCCGCTTTTTTAGGAGCTGGGAGATCCCGACTGGAAGACGAGCGGATGGGGGCGCGGGACCCGGCCGATTTGCTAGTGTTCGTCCTAGCCGTTTGATGGATGCAAATGCCATGGCGGCTGCGGCATCCTGTTCGCGGAGGTCTTACAAATGTCTGCAGAACTTATTGAACTTTCGATCGCTCTGGCGCAATCCACCGATCACGCAGCCGCGAGTACGGTTGCGGTCCATACCGAGACGCGTGGCTCTTCAAGTGGGGTAGTATGGCGTCCTGGTGTCGTGGTCACCGCCGAACATGCGCTACGCCGCGATGAAGGGATTCATTTGACGCTACCCGATGGCCGAGTTGTGGCCGCTACTCTTGCAGGCCGCGATCCCTCGACCGATATAGCGGTCTTGAAGTGTGGGGAGGCCGTTAATAACATAAGCGAATTCGGCGATGTTACCTCCCTAAAACCGGGCAGTATCACCCTTGTGGTCGGCCGCACGAGGGCGAGCGGCCCGGTTGCGGGACTCGCCATGGTCAGCCTTGTCGCAGCAGAGCGCCGCGCTTGGGACGCTTCACTTGCGCCGTACGTGCGATTGGATATCGGCTTGCAGCCCACCGCCGCGGGTGGGGCGGTAATAGACGCGCACGGTCGCGCGATTGGCATTGCCACTCCGCGTTTCGCACGATTTGGCGCGATCGCTATTCCGTTGCCCACCGTGAATCGCGTGGTGGACGTACTTCTCGAGAAAGGCCGCATTCCTCGCGGCTACCTGGGCATCGGTCTTCAGTCCATCCGCTTACCCGATGTTCTTCGGCAATCCTTGCAGCGCACCGAAAAGGGTGCGGCAATTGTTCTCGAGGTCGAACCGAACGGGCCGGCGAACAAAGCTGGGATCGTCATCGGCGATATTCTGATCTCGCTTGCAGGCCTGCCGGTCACCAGGCTGGAGGACATTCATTCGCAACTGAGAGCGGAGGTGATTGCCAAACCGCTGGCCCTGAAATTCATTCGGGGAGGTGCGATCCAGGAAACAAGCGTCGTGGTAGGCGAACGCCCGTATGGAGGGAACTAACGTGGCCGTCGCGGGTTTCGGTGAAGTCGCGGAGCAATTGCGTCGCTCGACCGTTGTGATTCGCGCCGGAAGCAGCGGCTCTGGCATCATCTGGTCGAAGGACGGCGTCATTGTGACGAACGCGCACGTCGCTCGGGGCTGGCACGTACACGTTCAGCTTTGGGATGGCCGCGAATTAGAAGCGAGAATCCTATCGCGAAATCCCCGGCGTGACCTCGCCTCACTCCGCGTTAACGCGAACGATCTACCCGCGACAGTTGCTGCTGACTCATCTCAGGTTCGTCCCGGCGAACTGGCCATTGCCATTGGAAACCCGCTTGGTTTCATCGGAGCGCTGACGACGGGAACAGTTCACGCAATAAGTCCACTCCGTGGTCTCGGCCCGCACCCGTGGATACAGGCCAACCTCCGGCTCGCACCGGGTAATTCCGGCGGTCCGCTGGCGGACGCGCGCGGTCGAATTATAGGGATTAACACGATGGTCGCGGGCCGCTTCGCACTCGCGATTCCGAGTAACACAGTACAGGATTTTCTTTCTTCCGGTCATTCGGATTCCTGGCTCGGTGTGACCGTCCATCCAATCGAGGTTCCGGAAGTTGAGGGACGAAGCAGGGCTTTCGGGTTGGTTGTTCTGGAAATCGAGCCTAGCAGCCCCGCCGCCAACGCATCTCTCTTGCCAGGTGACATACTGCTCGGCACGGAAGAAAAACGGTTTACGTCAATTGATGACTTGTCGCGGCTGCTGCGTGGTGGTGGCCCACGTCTGGAGCGCGTCGAATTTCTGCGTGGGGACTACTTGCACGTTCGTCGCGTTTCCGTTCAACTGGGAGTTCAGTTCATCCCCGGGAGCGGCATTGCAGCGTGATGCGAGCTTTCATTGTCGCAGCTTCCCCGCTGGCGCGCGCGGGCTTGCAGAATATTCTCACCACTCAGGGTGTAGAAGTTGCCGGCGCTGTTTCAAGTATTGAATTGCTTGCGGACCACCTTGCCGAAGGGGGAGCAGAAGTTGTCTTGGTAGACGCATCGGGGGAGCAGTACGAGACGGTACTTGGATCCATCGACAAATTGGAACTCACCTCGGAGGCTGCGGTTATCCTCCTCGCGGACCATAATCCCGTACCCGGATGGCTCGCCGAAGCAGTGCGGGTGGGCATCGGGGCGATCCTGCCAACCGGGGCGTCACCAGAGCAACTCGTTGCAGCTATGCAGGCCGCAACGGCCGGTCTTGTCGTCATTCATCGTGGCGAGATAGATTCGGCTTTTCCTGCGGCCAGGGCTGCGTCTCGCCCATTCGCCGAGCTTGCCGAACCGTTGACACCCCGTGAACGCGAGGTCTTGCAAATGCTCGCAAGTGGGCTGGCCAATAAAGAGATTGCGACGCGACTGACGATTTCCGAGCATACTGTCAAATTCCATGTCGCATCTATCCTCGGCAAGCTCGGCGCTGCGAGCAGAACCGAAGCGGTTGCTCTGGGCATCCGTCATGGCTTGGTCCTTCTATGACACAGCCTTTCCCATCCAGTGTAGTTTCGCTGGAAGATACGGACGAGGCTAAGACGCATGGCTCGCTAGGCGGGGTTAGCTTCCTTTTCGCTCATGTGCGACGGGAGAGAGGAGATAGCGCATGGTTGAAGTGGAAGAAGAAACGCGGACCTTCAAAGTAGCAGCACATCCAGGAATTTTGAGTTTAGAGTAAGGATATTCAGACCGAAGTTTGCGAAAAATGCGTTGCCGATATCGACCCAAATCGCAGGGTCAGCGACAAAGGTTCTGAGAAGGTTTTATGGAACTGTTCGCCTCGACCCGACGAGGATGGTAAGAGATTCGAGCGAAATTGCCCAGGCAATTGTTCAACATCTCGCCAGTCTGATAGATGCAGACGTTGTGGTTAGGCTCGAAGTCCAGGCAAATATGCCTGGAGGTGCGCCTGATGCCGTGGTGAGGACTGTTTCCGAAAATGCGCGTACTTGAAATTCGATTCGTGTAGCTTCGAAGAATTCTAGACTTCAAAAACTGCGAGGATCATCGCCAGTCGTAAGCTGCCCAAAAACCCTACTTGAGAAGAGCCCGCAAGTGCTTGACTTAGCGCCTCTGGAAAGCACTCTTTGTGCTGCCCAGAAACATGTATTTTGGCACGACTTATCGGGAGTCAGCGGATTGGCTTGCGGAGGTTGCTCACCTTGACCTTCTACTGGAAGAGATGTATTGTCACCTAGGATGTCTACTAAAGAGCGCATCGGCCTGCTGCAGGGGACTCTGGACCTGCTGATCCTTCGCACGCTGCTGCGGGGCCCAGTGCATGGGCACGCCATCGCCAAAGCAATCGAATTCAACTCCGACGATGTGTTGCAAGTCGAACAGGGATCGCTGTACCCCGGCGCTCCACCGGCTCACTAAGCGGGGATGGATTTCTTTCGAAGACGGCACCTCGGAAAACAATCGCCGGGCTAAGTTCTACCAGTTGACGGCTAAGGGCCGGCGGCAACTTGCAGTCGAGACGAGTAAGTGGGACAAGCTGGCGGGAGCGATCGCGCATATTCTACGGCCAGCCGAACAAGAGGGCGAATTATGAGGCGCCGCAAACGCATGCTCGAAAATCTCGAGCAGGACATCCGCGACCACATCGAAACGGAAACGCAGGATAACATCGAGCGCGGCATGTCGCCGGAAGAAGCGCGTTATGCGGCCTTGCGAAAGTTCGGCAATGTGAGGCGTGTCCAGGAAGAGGCGCGAGACGTGTGGACTTTCGTTTGGTTCGAGCAGCTGCTGCAGGACATCCGCTGCGGCTTTCGGATGCTGATGAAGGATCCAGGATTCACAACCATCGCGGTGCTAACGCTCGCGCTCGGGATCGGCGCGAACAGTTCTATTTTCAGCATCGTTCATGCGGTTTTGCTTCGCCCGTTGCCTTATCCTCATGCTGATCGGCTGGTAGTGGTGTGGGAAAAAGATGATGAAGGGCATCCGACCAATACCTCCTACGCCACGTATGTAGATTGGCGGGCGCGCAGCCACAGTTTCGATTATCTCGCGTTGGCCAGCTATTCTATGGGAACGCTAACGGGCTGGGGCGAGCCAGAACAGCTTCCCGCGTTGCGTGTCTCCGCGAATTTCTTTCGAACGTTGGGAGTTCGTCCGGCGCTGGGACGTGATTTCCTAGCGGAAGAAGACACGCCTGCGACGAACAACGTCGTCATTCTAACGGACGGACTCTGGCGACGCCGCTTCAGTGCGGACCCCGGCATCGTAGGTAAATCGATCACGCTTAACGGAACCAGTTACACCGTGGTGGGAGTGTTACCGCGCGATTTCCAGCCGATGGTATCCCAGGGATTGCGGAACATCGACGCCGAATTGTATCGCGTGCTGGGTTACGACGCTTCTCTACCATGGGCTTGCCGGACGTGCCACCACCTGTCCGCGATCGGTCGCTTACACGCAGGCGTTTCGTTTTCGCAAGTGAGCGCGGAGATGGATACTATTTCGCAGAATTTGTGGACGGAGCATCCCACGGAGTACTCGGCGGCGGGCGTAATTATCACTCCGCTGGTGGAGCAAATCGTCGGGCCCGTGCGCACGGCGCTGCTGGTCTTGATGGGCGCAGTGGGACTTGTGCTGCTAATCGCGTGCGCCAATCTGGCAAATATGCTGCTCGCTCGCGCTTCACAACGCCGCCGAGAGATTGCCATACGCGAAGCCTTGGGAGCTGCCCGATCGCGGATTGTGCGTCAGCTCGTAACGGAAAGCTTGCTTTTAGCTTTGGGTGGTGCGGGACTGGGATTTCTCGTGGCGATGTGGACGCCCGGCTTGTTGTCAACGCTTGCGCCGGGAACTGTGCCACGACTCGCGGAGGTGCGGCCGGATGTCCCGGTATTTCTGTTCACGCTGGCTATCGCGGTCGCTACGGCGCTAATGGCGGGGTCGGCTCCTGCGCTACGACTATCTCGCGAGGATTTGCAGAAGAACCTAACGGATGCTGGCAGAAGCACGTCGGGAGCTGCGAGCGGGCGGCTTCGTGAAGTTCTGGTAATCGCCGAGGTAGCTCTTACGCTGACGCTGCTGGTTGGCACGGGACTGCTTCTTCGAAGTCTGGAACGCTTGCTGGGTGTGAATCCGGGATTCGATGCGCAGAATGTGTTGACCATGCAGATTTCGGTTACCGGTGCGCATTATAAGGACGACGCGAATATCCGCGGGTTCTACGACGAATTGCTCGGCCGCGTTCGCGCGCTTCCAGGGGTGGAGTCTGTGGGAATGACCAGCGAGGTTCCGTTGACTGGAAACAAAGATATGTACGGATTCCACGCGGAAGGAAAGATTCAAGACAATCCCGAGAAAGATCCCAGTGCGGAACGCTATGCAGTTTCGCCGGACTACCTGAAGGCAATGCGTATCCCACTGCTGCGTGGGCGCTCGTACTCGTCGGCTGATGGCAAGGGCGCTCCGCAGGTCGTTTTGATTAACGAGACGGCGGCAAAAATGTTTTGGCCGCACGATGACCCGATCGGCAAGCGAGTGAAACTGGGAGGGTTGGATCACCCGTGGTGGACGATCATTGGAGTTGTCGGCGACATTCATCAGGACAAGCTGGACCTTCCAGCTAATATGCAGGTTTATGTACCGCACGCGCAGTGGCCATACACCGATTCAATAATGAGCCTGACGATCCGGACAGCAATGCCATCCGCAACTCTGGCTTCTGCCGTGCGCGAAGCAGTGTGGGCGATCGACAAAGACCAGCCCGTCTCGCACATAGCATGGCTTTCTGATCTAGTTGGTACGTCAGGTGAAACGCGACGATTTACGCTGACCCTTCTTGGCGTGTTTGCCGGCGTGGCGATGACTCTTTGTATTTTGGGGATCTACGGTGTGGTGTCCTATGTGGTATCGCTGCGGACGCGTGAGATGGGCATTCGTATGGTACTCGGCGCGTTGCCAGCGGACATTGGCTGGCTGGTAGTGCACCAAGGCCTGGTCAGAGTCGGAATAGGGGTCGCGCTGGGCGTCTTCCTCTCCCTTGCGCTGACGCGACTGATCGCGACTCTCCTTTTCGGAGTCACCCCCACGGACCCGCTAACGCTGGCAGGATCCACACTGCTAATGCTCGCTGTGGCGATCCTTGCTTGTTACGTGCCGGCACGGCGGGCGATGCACGTCGATCCCATGGTGACGTTGAGGCATGAATAGTCGTTCGCGCAGGTAGTGGGCCATTCTTCTTAGGAGCAACCGCATAAATGACTGAGGACTTGTGGAATTCTTGGTGAAGAATTAAGTAACTTGATGCGTCTCTGCGCTTTTCACATCGCTCAGCTATCTGGGACATTTTCCGATGGATACTCTGAAGATCATCGCTCATTTGTGAGTAACCTGAAGAGCAATCCGGAAAACCGCTAAATAATACGTACCATCATTGGCCTCGCTCGGAATCTGGGAATGGATGTCGTTGCTGAAGGGACTGGAACTCTAGAGGAGATAAGTTATTGGAAGACTCTTGAGTGCGAGTTGGCGCAGGGGTATTTCTTTTCAAAGCCTGTCGATAGCATGGCGGCACAGGCTTTTCTACGTGAAAATCTAAGTCTTGCGTATCATCAATCGACAGCACGGTCAGCACGGTAAATGTTTGACGTCAGCGGAAATGAGAGCAAGTTTGACCGCAAGGCTAATGGAGTGACGCGGAATCGTCTTCAAGTTCTCTCTGGTCAAGGTCTGAGAGGTTGAGTTTACTGGATCGTCGTACTTGCCTTTCGGGTATGCCACCACCCAAAGGTGAAGGAGCCTGTTGGTATTGCCATTTAATGCGGGCCTCCCTGTCACAAGACGAGTTGGGGACAGTTTCCGACACCAGTGGGACGCAGCTTGGCGAAAACTGATCGGAGGAGAGGATTCCAGAATGAATCTTCATCAGCGTTTTATCAGGTTTTTTCAATACGCCTGATCCGGAGCACGGTGGCACGCGACGATGTTGCAGAGTCTACAGGGGAAGCGTACGATGCACGAGTTGGAGGTCTAAATCGCAAATTCCGCTCTATAGCCCACTCGCCGCGAAGCCGAGGTTGAATCGAGAGGAGGGACCGGGAGATGAGCGATATCGAAGATCCAAAAACGTTTGAGTACCCGCCAAATACGCTCACTCGCCGCGACCTGATAAAAGGAGTGATCGTAGGCGGCGTAGCAGTCTCGTCAGCCAGTTATCTCTTCCGCGCTTCCACTCTGCTAGGCCAGTCTGCTCTCGGCACGGGTGACAGACTCCTCACCATCAGCGTCAACGGCCAGCAGCGCCGCGCCGACGTAATGAAACAGGAAACGTTGGCTTGGACACTCCGCCACAAGCTAGGGCTGACCGGCACGAAGCTGGGATGCGACCGAGCCGAATGTGGTTCGTGTACGGTGCTGATAGACGGCGTCCCGCACTATTCGTGCTCGGTGCTTACACACACAGTGCGCGACAGGAAAGTCCTGACAATCGAAGGGCTCGCGAGCCGTGATGGAACGCTCCACCCGGTCCAGCAAGGCATTATCGACGAACAAGGGTTCCAGTGCGCGTTCTGCATGCCCGGCTTCATCATGGCGGCGGTGGCATTTCTGAACGCGAATCCCAATCCCACCCGGAGCGAACTAGCGCAGGGCCTCTCGGGAAATCTGTGCCGATGCCAGGACTACGACAAGATCCTCACCGCTATGATGCGCGGCGCAGAGAACATGAGGAGGGCAAGCCGTGCCTGAGAACGATGTCAAATCCGTTACGTCTAGTGCGCGCGTATACGGGGCCGGACACAAATTGATCGGCAAAGACTACGTAACTACCGACCTTTACGCAAAGGTTACAGGGCAGGCGAAGTATGCAGAGGACTATCACGCCGAAGGAATGCTGTTCTGCAAGCTGCTCCTCAGCCCCTTACCGCACGCACGCGTGAAGCACCTCGATGTGCGCCAAGCGCTCGCAATGCCCGGCGTGAAAGCGATTCTAACGGCAGACGAACTTCCACCTCCGGCCGATACCCTTACGGACAATGGGACGGTGATTCGGGCCAACCCAAAGAGCGAGAAGGCTCTCACGATGGAACCGCTTTACCAAGGTGAACCCATTCTCGCTGTGGCCGCAGTCGACGAGCTCACTGCCGCCGACGCGATCGAAAGGATTCGAATCGATTTTGAGCCGCTTCCCTTCGCTATCGATCCGCTTGAGACTTTGCGACCCGATGGCCCGAATCCCAGAACGGACGGAAACATCTGGGTGCAGTCTCCAACGCCGCCGGCTATCGCGGGAGCTCCGCCAGCGGCCCCGGCGCCTCCGACGATCGGTGTGCTCAAGTGGACCGAGGCGGAGTTCGCCGATGCGAAATACGGGCGTCTGCCGATGGGGAAGACACCCGACGAATGGTCGTACGGTGACATCGACGCGGGGTTCAAGAATGCGGCGCTCGTGCTCGATGAAACCTTTGTAACGCCGGACACGAGCCATCAGCCGCTGGAGACGAGGAGTGCGCTGGCGTACTGGCAGAATGGGAAGGTCTACGTTCATACCGGCACGCAGAGCACGGCGCAAACTGTTCCGGCCATCGCGAGATGGTTGAACATGGACGTGAGCAAAGTTGTCCTCGTCAGCGAATACACCGGTGGCGGCTTCGGCAGCAAGGTCACGGCGGGAATTTCACTGGTTATTCCGGCGCTACTATCGAAGAAGGCCAACGCGCCGGTGATGATGCGGATCAGCCGGGAAGAGGAGACTTTCATCGGCCGCGCGCGGCCCAGTCTGCTGGGGCGGATGAAAGTTGGCTTTTCCAAGGATGGGCGGATCATCGCTCTCGACATGTTCGTTATCTCCAACAACGGCCCATATGACGCAAACGGCGATGTCCCCACATCGGGCCGTATCGTGTCGTTGTTGTATCAACCACAAGCCATGCGCTGGCGCGGAGCCACGATTCTGACGAATACTCCGCCGAGAAGTGCGCAGAGCTCGCCCGGCGGCCTGCAGGGCATCGTGATTTTGGAGCCGATCATCGCGAAAGCGGCGCGGAAGCTCGGGCTCGACCAAGTTGCCATCCGCCGGATCAATTGTCCGGAGGGTAAGGCGCCGTTCGGGCCGGAAGTGAAAGGCAAACGGTCTTATGCGACGAGCGCTTTCCTCAAGGAAGCCCTCGACCGCGGGGCAGAACAGTTCAAATGGAGCGAGCGGGTGGCGCGTACGCCGAAGCGGATCGGTACGAAGGTGCGCGGCGTCGGCGTGTCGCTCAGCTGTTATGTCGGCGGCACGGTCGGCTTCGATGGGATTCTGATCATCAAGCCCGATGGCCGCGTGAACTTCCAGTCCGGAATCGGCAACCTCGGAACGGAGTCGGTGATCGACGTGCATCGGGCGGGAGCCGAAGTTCTCGGAGTGCCGTGGGAGAAGTGCGACGTTACATGGGGCGACTCGTCGAAGAACCTTCCGTTCACGTGCGTTTCCGGCGGCAGCCAGACGACCCACGCGATGACGCGCGCTGCCTACGCGACCGCGATGGATGCCCGGCAAAAACTCAAGGAGATTGCAGCCAAGAAGCTCGGCGGAAAGCCGGAGAATTACGACGTCGCGAACGAACGAGTGTTTCGCAAGGGTGGCGGCGCCGGCATGACTCTGGCGCAAGCCGCGAAGTACGCGATTCAACTTGGCGGCATCTACGATGGGCATGAAGTATCCTCCGACCTCAACAGACGGACGAAGGCCTCGGCGGCGGCGCTTGCGGGCCAGGGCCTTTTGGCGGCCGCGAAGGACAATTACCCGCGGGATGGCGCGACCTATTCCTACGTTGCCAGCTTTGCCGAGGTTGAAATCGATGTAGAGACCGGCAAATACAACATCGTCGATTTCCTCGCCTATGCCGACGTAGGCTCGGTGCTTCATCCCCGCTCGCTTGGTGGCCAGGTGCTGGGCCGGTCGGTGCTGGGCATTGGGCATGCGATCGGGCAGAAGTGGGTGTACGACCCTCACTACGGCGCCATGCTTTCGACGCGCTTTTATCAGAGCAAGCCGCCAACGATTTTGGACGTGCCTGTCGACATGCAATGGGCGGCGCTCGATATTCCAGATCCAGAAACACCGGTCGGCGCTCGCGGTGTGGGGGAGCCGCCTGTCGGAGGCGGGTGCGCTTCGATCTTGAACGCGCTTTCAGATGCCCTTGGTGATGAGATTTTTCGGCGCGCGCCCGTCAACGCGGACACCATTCTCACGTCTCTCGAAGAGGGACATCCCACGCAACATCCCCTAATGGCGCACATTTAGTGGAGACGCGATAGGAGAGGCCATGGCTGTAATTCGAGACGTCATGCCAGCTTTCGAGCTGGTCCAGCCGAACTCAGTTGCGGATGCACAAAAGGTGCTCGAACAACAGGGCGAGAACGGCTGGGTGCTGGCCGGCGGCATGGATAGCTTCGACTGGCTCAAGGACCGCATCAAGAAGCCAAAGGTTGTGGTCGATCTGAGCGGGATCGCGGAACTCAAGGGAGTTCGCCCCACAGCCGACGGCATCGAGATCGGTGCGATGACCACGCTCTCGGAAGTGGTTCAGCATCCCGTCATCAGAGAGAAGTACAAGCTCCTGGCCGACGCCGCGGAATTGGTGGCCTCGCCGCAGATCCGGAACCAGGGCACGCTTGGCGGCAACGTCTCACAGGACGCTCGTTGCTGGTATTACCGCGCCGGTTGGCCTTGCTACCGTGCCGGCGGAAACATCTGTTATGCCGACACGCCGGAGGGCCGCAACCGCGAGCACGCGATTCTCTATGCTGACCGCTGCGTGGCGGTGAATCCCTCGGATTCGGCTCCGGCCCTAATCGCACTGGACGCCAAATTCGTGATGCGCACGCCCAAGGGTGAGCGCATCGTGAACGCCGAGGATTATTTTATCGGACCTGAAATCGACATCACCCGCTTGCATATCTTGAAGCCCGGGGACCTGCTGATCGCCGTTCGAATTCCGTCCACATGGGCCGGTGCTCGATTCCATTTTGAGAAAGTGCGCGACCGGAACGTGTGGGACTTTGCGCTGCTAAACGTGGCCTCAGCGATGGCGGTATCGAATGGTAGCATCGAGCGAATCCGGATAGCGGTGAACGGCGCCGCCGCTCGCCCTCTGCGCTTGAAGGTTGTCGAAGACGCGGTCCGCGGCAAACCCCCGAATGCAGCAACCGGAGAAATGGCGGGCAAACTGGCGGTGCAGGGAGCCGTTCCCTTGCAGTTCAATGCCTACAAAATCCCACTGATGAGGAACCTGGTAAAACGCGCCATCGGAGGAGTGGAGGAGGCAACATGGACCCCCTACAGTGGGCAATAGACCCGTGGGGGAAAATTGTCCCCGTCCACATTGCGTGGTTCTTGATATGGGTCGCGGCGATCGCGGGATTGCTTTTCGTTATCGTCCATGCGATTTACGTGCGGTATTTTGCGAAACCCAGGAAGTTCGAGCCTGATGCTGTTCCCGTCGACCCCGCAAAGATTCCCGCCCACGTCCTACGTCATTCGCTGGTTGCACGGTCGTTTCACTGGATCATGGCGGCGTCCATGTTCACATTGCTGTTTACCGCTTTCCTGCCGAGAGCAGGCGTTCAGTTTGACTGGGTTACATACCATTGGATTGCCGGAGCTGTGTTGACCGCTTCCGTCCTATTTCACATCTTTCACGCTTCGTTCTTTTTGGACTTCTGGTCGATCTGGCCCGACAAAATCGATATCCGGGACGCACGGAGAAGGATCCTGCGGTTCATGGGGAAGCCCGCGCCACCACCGGAGAGGTTTGCAAAGTATCCGCTGGAAAACAAGCTCTACCACGGGGCCATTATCGCAGCAGGTCTGACTGCAATCGTGACGGGTGTGTTCATGATGTCTCGTGTGCGTACGATTTTTTTCCCCCGCAACCCGTATCTGTTCAGCGACATGACCTGGGGAATGATGTACGTGCTGCACGGCCTGGCGGGCGTCGGATTAATCGCGTTGATCATGATGCACGTCTACTTCGGAATTCGGCCTGAGAAGCGTCCGATCACGAAGTCGATGATCTTCGGGTGGTTGAGCCGCGACTTTTATCTGGAAGAGCACGATCCAGCACGATGGCCGGTGGAGGCTTCCGCGCTGTCTTCGAGATCCCAGGGCGCGAAGACCGAAGAGTTAGCAGATGTTGGCTGATATTTCGGAACGCTGCGACACAATCGAAGAATGCTACGAATTCATGCTGGCTTATGCGGCGCAAGGGCTTCCCAGTGAAGAAGGCAGCCAGTCCGGCGGACAGATTCGCGAATATCTGGGCCGCGCCGTGAGAGCTATGTCTGGTCTGGCAGAGAGCTGTGCCATGGCGGTTAAACAAAAATATCTTGAGCCGGCCGAACGATACCACTCTTTCTTCGCTGTGCTTGACCGCGACGCACACGACTCGCTCGCCGCGGTTGAGCTGGTTCTCGCACAATCCACTATCAGCTCTCAATTGATCGACAATCTGAACGCTTCAATTCATCTCCGCGCGCTGCTCACGGACCTGTTTCTCCTAAGTGAGATTGTACAGACTCGACGCACACCGGCAAAGCCGATGGCTTCGGGCGGTTAGGACTACCGTTTTCATGACATTGGCACAAAAAGCAGTAGTTCGCGCCAGGACCGAATATTAGTGGATAGGACGTATGAAATCCAACATGACATCAACAGCTAGAGTGGTCTTGGTGGCCGGAGGCACGGGTGGATTGGGACGCGCTGTAAGTCTGGCGTTCCTAGAGGAGACGCCCATGTCGTCGTGACCTATAGACAGCAAGAAGAGTTCGATACCCTGAAGAATCGAGCTGTCGGTAACGTCTCCCGGCTCGAAGGCTCCAATGTCGACGTCACCAATGAAGCGGAAGTGAGTGAACTCGTCGAAGGAATAGTCGCGCGGCACGGGCGACTCGACGCCATGGTGAACACGGTCGGCGGTTACGCGGGCGGTGTGAAATTATGGGAGCTGGATACGAAGGTCTTCGACCAAATGCTAACCTTGAACTTGCGCTCAGGTTATGCGCTGTCGCGTGCAGCGGTGAGGGTGATGCTCAAGCAAGGCAGTGGGGCGATTGTAAACATAGCGGCCAAAGCTGCGCTTGATCACGGTGCTGGTGCCGCTGGCTATGCTGCTTCAAAGGCGGCGGCGGTTGCCATGATAGATTCTCTTGCCGAAGACCTGAAGGGCACCGGAATCCGTGTGAACTCGGTTCTCCCCAGCATCATCGATACGGAAGCAAATCGGAAAGCAATGCCCAAGGCAGATTTCGCGAAGTGGCCAAAGCCGGAAGACATAGCGCGTGTCATTGTGTTCCTGTGCGGAGACGGTGCGAAAGTCATTCATGGCGCCGCCGTGCCAGTATTTGGAAACAGCTGAGGCTTCCATTACTGGAGGTTCTTAATGTCCATTCGACCAGTTAAGCGACTCATCACGTCACAGCCGACCATCGAAGGTGCGGGAGTTCACCTGCGCCGCGCGTTCGGCTTCCACGAGACATCCGATTTTGATCCATTTCTCCTGCTGGACGATTTCCGCAATGACGTTCCGGAAGATTACCTGGCCGGCTTCCCGTGGCATCCCCATCGCGGCATTGAGACGATCACCTATGTTCTCGCTGGAACCGTCGAGCACGGCGACAGCATCGGCAACCGTGGCGCAATCGCTGCCGGCGACATTCAGTGGATGACCGCAGGCCGCGGGATCATCCACCAGGAAATGCCCAAAGGCGATCCGGAGGGCCGCATGCACGGCTTCCAGTTGTGGGCGAACCTCCCGGCGTCGCTCAAAATGACGGAGCCGCGTTACCAGGAAGTGAAATCGGACGAAATTCCGGAAATCACCGACGACGATGGCACTCGTGCTCGCGTGGTCTGCGGCACTTTCTGGGGAAAGAAGGGCCCGATCGTTGGCATCGCGGCCGACCCAGTCTACATTGACGTGTCGGTCCCTCCGGGCAGGCGAAAGACGCTGCCGGTCGAGATAACGCGGCACGCGTTTGCTTACGTTTTTGCGGGCTCGGGGAAGTTCTGCAACGCGTCCGGTCCCCTCGCCGTGCCGACCGAATCGGTCGGATGGCTGGACACCGCGCCTCCGAAGGAAGCGGGCGACCGCTCGCTCGTGCTCTTCGACCGCGGCGACGAAGTCGTTGTGCAAGCTGGGCCCGACGGAATACGCTTCCTCCTCGTCTCCGGCAAGCCTCTTGAGGAACCGGTCGCGTGGTACGGCCCGATCGTCATGAACAACCAGGAGCAGCTACGCGAGGCGTTCAACGAACTTCAGAAAGGAACGTTCCTCAAGCCGGACAAACGATGAACGCTCGGGCCCTTACGAATTTTCGGTGGTAATTTGTCCGCGGCCTAGAACGGAAAAGCAGCGAATACATGAAGGCGCCATGCGACGAAGTTGTAATCCGATCTTGAGGAGAAGACTCTGCAACCCCTAGAAAACCCTTTTGGCCCAAGGGTGTAAACTATGTCTTAGGAACGTTCTGTAAAGGATCTCTCCGGACTGTACAAAGACTAGCAGGCCATTGATGGGGATTCCGCCGCGGCAGAACAGATATTCGGTTGCCACGCTGCGATGCTCCATCGGATTGCATTCCGCATTCTGCACAACAAAGAAGACGCAGAGGATGCCGTGCAGGATAGCCTGTGTAGGGCATACGCAAAATTGCAGTCTTTTCAAGGTAGGGCCTCGTTCTCGACTTGGTTGACTCGCATCGTCATCAACTCGGCTCTTATGGTGCGTCGCAGAAGAAATGGTCGTCCCGAAACGTTGTTGGACGAGATTCTGGACGCGCGGCCACATCGATTGCAGCGCGAAATTGTCGACGCAGCTCTCGATCCCGAACAGATCTGCAGTGATACCGAAATCCATCAACTCTTGGAAAGACAGCGTCCTCAACTTCCTTTCAGCCTCTACGACCTGCGCTATAGTATTCACCTATGTTGGCGGCGCAACGGCTCACCAAGCCCACGCAAGCGAAAAGGGACCGCGCAAAACCCCAAGCTGAGCGATTAATGTGTCTCGACGTCTTTCGGGGACTCGCCGTCGCCGGCATGATCATTGTTGACAACCCCGGCAGCGACGAAAAAGCGTACTGGGCCATCAAACATGCCGCATGGAATGGCTGGACGCCGGCTGACTTCATTTTCCCCTCTTTTTTGTTCCTTGTCGGCGTCTCCATCGTGTTCTCATTCGCGGCACGGCTCGGGAGAGGCGAATCACGACGCCGGATCGTGCTGCATGCCTTCAAGAGAAGCCTGATTCTTACTGCCGTGGGACTCTTTGTAAACGCCTCTCCGATCATTGGCCTGGATGTGCATGCCTGGCGTTTGGAAGGGGTGACCCAGCGAATTGCGCTTTGCTACTTTGTTGCCGCTATTCTCGTGCTGTGGTCAGACTTCCGTGGACAGCTCATCGCAATCGCGATTTGTTTAGTGGGCTATTGGGCGTTGCTGCGTTTCGTGTCTGTACCTGGTCTTGGTGTACCCGGACGCGATATACCGTTTATGGATCCGGATAAAAACATCGTTGCGTGGCTCGATCGCAAGCTATTTATGGGACATCTCTTCGATGGAACGCGAGATCCGGAAGGAATCATCAGCACGATCCCGGCAATTGCAACAACGCTCATCGGAGTGCTGACCGGCTATTGGTTGCGCTCGAATCGAGCGCGAAGCACAGCTGTGGTGCGCATGCTGCTTTTCGGAATTTTTGGCTTGGTTGCCGGCGAAGTGTGGAACGTGTGGTTCCCCATCAACAAAAATCTCTGGACTAGTTCGTTCGTGCTCTTTACCGGTGGCTTCGCTCTCGTGTTCTTGGCATTTCTATATTGGATACTCGAAATCAAACGGTGGCGCGGCGCTTGGACTATGCCTATTCTGGTGTTCGGCATGAATGCAATTGCGGGGTTCGTCGCGGATTCATTCGTGTACGGTCCCGGCTACAGCTTCACCATAAAAGGGGCGAATGGAACCGCCATTATGTGGCACGACGTCGCCCAGACTCGCTTGGAGTCGCTCGGTGCAAACTCCGCCAACGCCTCGTTGTTATATTCCACGGCTGCGGTTTTATTTTGTTGGCTTCTACTATGGCCCCTCTGGCAAAAAAAAGTCTTCATAAGAGTGTAAGCAGTAGCAACCGCCGGCAATAACGCAACAGATTACAGCTCGAATCAACATCACAAGCACGTTCGCTCAATTCCGGATTACGTGCAATGCCCCCTCGTTGGAGTAAGTAACGTATCGAAATTCACTGCGCGCCAATCGTGCCGCGCAAGACGGTAATTGAGGCGGGCGGAAGAGTGTAGTTTGCATTGGAGCTGCCGGGGAGTGTAGACGTCGCCGCTGGCCCGTCTGGGTCGGCATAGCCGTTGCGCCCTGCCGGGTGCCATTGATACTGAGTCTTTCCGAAGGTCAGCATGCTGACTGGCCCGACGAAGAAGCGGTCGGAATTATTTTCGCTGTCGTGGAACGCGATTCGGACGGATTGCGGATGGTCGTAGTCTTTGTTAACGAGGAGGAGCGACCATTGGCCGTCGGGACGCAATACGGCATAGGCGGTGACCAGGACGTAGCCTTGCGCGTCTTTGAGATCGCTCGATGCAGCAAAGAGCCGATGTTCGGCTTCTATCGGTTGGACCCATTCCTGCGTGATTAGCTGAGCCGCGAAATACTGCGACGTTCGCGATTTGATTTTGTAATCCCGGTCGACCATGAACATGTGATAGGTGCCCCAGCTATTTTTGCAGGTGGGATGCGGCGGAGAGTAGGGCAAGGCGTGATAGTAGTAAGTTGCTTTGCCGCCTGCAGTGAGGAAGCCGGCGAAAGAATCGCCAAGCCACAAAGCTCCGAAAACGTCCACGGACGCTTCGCCGCCATGGGCGTTGGTCTCGGTGTCAAACATCGGGACATCGGGCGGCAAACCGTCGTCGCGCCACACTTGCATAATGTGGGTGATGAGCTGAGGTTCGTCGTAGAGATTTTTCCAAGGCGTCTCGCATCCGTCGTAGGGATAGTGCTCGAAGGACATGAATGCGAGGTCCGCGAGCCTGCCGTGCGATTTCAAGTAATCGAGGAAGCGGCCGAACCAGGAGGTTCGTCCGTGGCCGTCAGGCCAAACCTTGATGTCCTCGGTGACACCCTGGAAGACAGGGCCTCCGAGTTTCAAGCTCGGATCCACGCGGCGAAGGGCGGTGGCCCACTGCAGGTACAAGGCAGCGTAGTCTTCCGGCAGCATATATTGGCCGTCGGGCTCTTCACCCATTTCTATATAAGAGATGGGATAGTTTCGCTTTTTTAAGTAGGCGATCTGTGCCGCGGAGTCTTCCGGCGTGCCATAGAGCATCGCGATCGGGACCATGGCGGGAAGGCCGCGCGTGATGCCGCTGGTGTAAAAGAGATCGAATCCGGGCTGATCGCCGGATTCCATGTGGTCGGGCGCAACCAACAAATCCGAAGGCTCGTGCCACGGGTCAATGGAGGAACAGTACGTCGCTGACTGGTGCTGATCCGGCGAGTGGCGAAGAAGATCTTTGAAATTTCCTTTGGCGTCCACGGTTCCAAGATAAAGCTCTTCGATCGCATAGCCGACGCAGTTGCGAGGATCCTTTGCCCCGTGCGTATCGCATGTATTCGAGGATGAGGTCATGAGCACGCGCACAAATCGCGTGGTGACGGGCTTCGAATCGAGACGCTGCATCGGAGTGCCTCCCCGGGCATACGACACAATGCCGGATGCAAAGTCCTTCCATTCGCCACTTGCCTGTTCGTCCATGGCATCGGAACCCGTGAAATACTGCACGCGATAAGATCGCGCAAAGGGTTCGGCCCAGGCAATGCGGATCGCGTTGACGCCCTGCTTCGATTCCAAATCGATGACTACCCACTGGGGATGTAGTGAATCGTCCTCGCCTGTAAAAGCCTTTGTGAGATAGGGATTGCTTTTCCAATATGTGCCGAGGTCACCGTCGTTCAAACGCGAGAAACCCGTGTCCTCAGTTCCGCCGTTGCGCGTGAAGCCGCGATGTTGCAAGGCATAGCCAAAAGAGTGACGGATCATTTCACTGGGAGTGGAATCGCCCGTGAAATAACCTTTGCCGGTAGGATCGCTCCAGGTCCCCTTAGGATTCCAGTGCCATGCCTCAATGAACAACTCGGTGTTCTGGCGATAGCTCATGACGCCCCAACCAGCGGACAAGATTTGCTTGACTGTGGACGGTTCGAAGAACGCATCAGTGGCGTTGCTTGGCACCCGGTCCACCGTGGTACCGAGGGCATAAAGAGGGATGAATGAGTTCACAACGTGACTCTGTGTAGCATCGACTCGAATGGTTTGCGCGTTGATTGCCGCACCCAGACTAACGGTGGTTACGATGGCCAAGGCGAGCGTTGGGACGGTCCTGCCGAACGCGTGCGAAAACCATGCGAAGGTTCGACACCCGGGATTCGTATCCATGAAACATGAGAGCGACAAGCACATGCGAGTCTCCTGGCCTGATTTTCGACCTTACGGCGTGAGTCCTGACACTCTCCCCAACAGAACCGTGACCGAAGCCTTAGGCAACCTGAAGAGCGTTTCCGTGGTTGCGAGAACCGATGTAGTTGCGGGCGCATTGTCCGGGTCGGCATGACTGTTCGGGCCCTCTGAGTGCCACACGTATTGCTCGCTTCCGAAGCTCACGGCCTTGATTGGACCCGAGAAGTAGCTGTGGTGGTTTGCTGCTGAATCGTCGAAAACGACTCGCAAAGCGTGCGCGTTCGACTGGTCTTTATTGACCAGCATCAGGGACCACTGGCCGTCTGGGCGGTACACCGCGTAAGCGGTCACGAGCGCGTTGCCCGCGCCGTCCCTGAGATCGGATGTGGCAGGAAAAATCTTGTGCGTTTCACTGCCCTGCGTCACCCATTGCAGATTGATGAGCTGGCTTACGAAGTATTGCGACGTGTGCCCTTTGATCTGAAAGGTCGAGTCCGTGACGAAATTTCCATATGTGCCCCAGCCGCGACATCCCGAGCGAAGTGCCTCCGGTTGAATTGGCGAGTGATAGAAAACATTGCCGCCGGCGGCCAAGAACGACCCGGCGTTATCCGCGAGCCAGAGCGCGCCGAAGATCTCCGTCATCGGCTGAGTCTGTCCCCAAGATAGATTGCTTTCGGTGATGAACATCGGAACATTTTCCGGTAAACCGTCGTCACGCCACACCCTAAGAATGTGACTGACGAGTTCGGGCTCGCGGTAGAGATCGGACCAGCTGATCTGGCAAGGCGGATAAGGATAGTGTTCGAAAGACATGAACGCAAAATCCGAGATGCGGCCATGCGATTTCAGATAATTTAGAAAACGGCCGAGCCAGGATGTTCGGCCCTGCGCGTCCGGCCACACTTGGATGTCTTCGTTGACTCCCTCGAATACGGGGCCGCCAAGTCTTAAATTTGGATCCACGCGATGGATGGCTGTAGCCCACTGCAAGTACAGCGCGGCATAATCCTCGGGAAGAACGTTCTGCCCATCTGGCTCTTCGCCCATTTCTACGTAAGAAATCGGATAGCCACGCATTTTGATATAGGCAATCTGGGCGGCGGAATCGTCCGGCGTTCCGTAAAGCATGGCCACAGGAATCATGGCCGGCAAATGATTCGTAATTCCGCTGGTGTAGAACAGGTCAAAACCAGTGTGGTCTCCCGCCCGTGGATTCAAATCAGAGGACGAATGCCAAGGATCGATGGACGAGCAGTAGGTCGCCGTCTGGCCCTGGTCGGGAGTGTGCTCAATCAGATCGACGAAGGCGCCATCATCGCTGAGATTGCCGGCGTAGACCTCACCGATCGCGTAGCCCACGCAATTCCTCGCATCCTCAGGTCCGTGCGTGTCGCAGGTATTCGAGGATTCGGTCATCCAGATGCGGATGAATCTGGTCTGAAGAGGCGACGAGGATAACTTCAGAGGTGCGGCTCCGCCTTTTCCGTCCATAATGTTGCCTTGGGGAAAAAGCGTCCACACGCCTGCGGTAGGCTTGTTGATCGGATCTTCTCCGCTCCAATACTGCACATCGTACTTTTTGGCGAATGGCTCCGCCCAGGCAATCTTGAGGACCCCGATTTTTTCCGATGCTCCAAGGTCAATAACGATCCACTGAGGATGAAGAGAATCATCCTCGCCTGTAAATCTGCGCGTGAGATACGGATTGCTTTTCCAGTACGTGTTAAGGTCGCCGTCGGTCAGCCGCGAGAAGCCGCCTTCCGTGCCGCCGTTGCGCGTGGTACCCCGATGAGGCAGCGGATAGGAGTAGGAGTGGCGCAGCATGTCGCCGGGTTCCGACGCGCCGGTGAAATAGCCAGCCTGATGGGCGGTATCGCTCCAGGTCCCGTTGTGATTCCAGTGCCAGGCGTCCATCCGGAGTTCAGAATTATTGCGGTAGGTGATGGGCCCCCATCCCGCCGAGAGCGACTCTTTCAGGATTTGACCGGTATAGACTTTATCGACATCTCCTTCTGGTAAGACGTCGATCGAGCTGCCGAGAGCGCGGTCCGGAATGAACGAATTCGTCTCGTGACCAGGCGCCGTGTCGACGTGTACCGTGGCGATTCGAGCAGGTGCGGAATCTGCGAATGAACCCATGCGGTCTTGCGCGGAAAGCGGAAGCAAGGACAGGAATGTGACGAGTGTCAGAGCCGCGACATTCCCGCGCGAACATTTCCACAGGAAAGTCAGGCTGTTCGATTCATGTGAAGAAGCATCCTGATTTTCCACTTAATCCTCCACCAGCAAATTCCCGCTTGGGGTTTCCGAAGCATCAATCAATGGCAAATCTTCCATCCCAACCGCTCAGTTGCAAACTATCCCGGATTCGCGCGCAGCCCGGACGTGTGCCACGAGTGCCTGGGCAGCGTGCACAACCTTTTGCGAATCCCCGGCGCGGAGAGCCGCAACGTCCGCCAGATCTGTGCCTACGCCCAACGCGAACGCGCCCGCGGCGAGATATTCGGTAGCATTCGAGAGATTTACCCCGCCAGTAGGAACGAAGGCAATTTGTGGAAACGGTCCTCGAAGAGCCTTCAGGTACTTCGGCCCTCCCAGATTGCCGCAGGGGAAAATCTTGATAAGCTTGACACCCTCGTCGCGAGCTGCCATCACTTCTGACGGAGTCAGCACGCCGGGGATTATCAGTTTTCCCCGCTTATCTGCGGCGCGCACCAATCGTGTGCTCAATCCGGGGCTCACCAGAAACTCGGCGCCGGCGTCAATACAGGCGTCCATTTCCTCGGGCGCGGTGACCGTGCCAGCCCCGACGAGCACCTCGTCCTTATATCGCTTGATAATTTCCCGAATTACAGCCGGCGCATCCGGGACTGTCATGGTGACTTCTATGATGGGAATCCCGCCCGCACAGATCGCATCGACGGCGACACCGGCTTCATCGAAGTCCGCGGCTCGAACTACCGGAACGATCCCGACCTCTCCGATTCTGCGAATGACGTCATCGATGGTCATAGCTCTTCCGAACACTGTCATGCGTAACTCGATCTCAGCGAACGATACGTGCTGTTTTCCGCTTCATAGCTTCGAGAACCTCTTGCAGGCTGGCCATCGACGTGTCGCCGGGCGTGGTCATCGCAAGCGCTCCGTGAGCAGCGCCACAATCGACTGCCCACTGCAAATCTTTTCCTGCGAGAAATCCGTAGATAAGTCCGGAAGCGAACGAATCTCCTCCGCCCACACGATCGTAAATTTCCAGGTTCTCCCTCCGCGCAGCTTCAAAAAAATGTGAGTCGCAGTAGGCGATGGCTCCCCAGTCATTCATTGTGGCGGTTTTTGCATGGCGCAAGGTTGCCGCAACAACAGCTAGATTGGGAAACTTTCGATTTACCGCCTTGAGCATTCGTTTGAAGTTTGTGGGTTCGAGTTCCGCATGCGCTTCGTCCAACCCGGAAACCGAAAACCCAAGCGCGGCGGTGAAATCCTCTTCATTGCCCAGCATTATGTCCACAAACGGGGCAATCATGCGATTCACTTCTTGTGCGCGCGATGTTCCGCCGATTGATTTCCAAAGAGATGCCCGGTAGTTCAGGTCGTAGGAGACGACGATTCGCGCTCGTTTCGCAGCTTCCATCGCTTCTCGGACGACCAGAGGTGCCGTTTCTGAAAGGGCACAGAAAACCCCGCCCGTGTGAAACCAACGCGTTCCCTCCTTTTCAAAAATCTCTCTCCAGTCCACGTCACCAGGCTTGAGTTGAGAAATGGCAGTGTGGCCACGGTCCGAACAACCCGCCGCAGCGCGCACTCCGAAGCCACGTTCTGTAAAATTTAATCCGTTGCGGACCGTGCGGCCTACGCCGTCATACGCCACCCAACGGACGTGCTCGACATTGACACCTCCGTGTAATATGAGGTCTTCCACTAACCGGCCGATAGCGTTGTCCGCGAGAGCGGTTACAATTGCGGTTTGCAGTCCAAAACAACGCCTAAGCCCACGGGCGACGTTGTACTCGCCCCCACCTTCCCATACTTGGAATTGGCGCGCCGTGCTGACTCGTGTATCGCCCGGATCGAGGCGCAACATTACTTCGCCAAGACTCACCAGATCCCAGCGACAGAACTTTTTCGATTTGACTTTGAGAGTTGTCATGCTTTGCGAACCCACAAGTTTTCATCCGCACGAAATGATTCATTGGCTAGGGCCAACTCGCGTTCGGGGTCCACTAGCAGCCACGCCAATGAACCGACCACACACAAAGCCGCGGCGGTCAAGAACGAAGCGGTCCAGCCGTAACGCGATGCAATCCAAGGAGTAAGGGAAGCTGTAACGGCTCCTCCCATCTGGCCGCCCATGTTCATCAGGCCGGAAACAGAGCCACACGATGCACCAGCGATATCCGCAGTCACGGACCAGAAGGAGCTCTGCGACAAGTACAACGCCCCCGCGCCGCCCGAGAGAACAACGCTAGCCAGCCGCGCACTTGCCACGTTCGAGCCGAAAACAAGGAATGCTCCGGCCAACGCAATCGAAAAAGCAGCAAGGCCACAGCGCCCGAACCGTTTGCCGTGCCAATTCGTGAGTCGGTCGATAATCAGGCCGCCCAGCGGACAACAGACCGCCATCGCGAGGAAAGGCAGCATCGCGTAAAAGGCGCTGGCTTTTAAGTTCAATCCGCGTACCTTTGCTAGATAGATGTAGAACCAGCTAAAGAAAATCCAAGCGACGTACCCGTAGCAGAAATAACTGAGCGTCACGGCCCACACTGACTGACTTGAAAGAATACTTCTCCAAGGCACGAAAGCCTTGGAAGATTGGTCTGCATTAGCGGTTCGACCCGAGTGAATTTTCGCAATCTCAGATACAGACACTCCGGGATGCCCCTCTGGAGTATCGCGGGCGGAGAGGTACCAGACGCAGCCCGCGACCACACCGATCAGCGCGCAGACCCAAAAAGACGATCGCCATCCATAACGAATCATGCAGTAGGTGATCAGGGGAGGTGTAAAACCCGCCCCGACACCAACCCCGGCAAAGATCAAACCATTTGCGATGCCGCGCTCATGGCTAGGAATCCAGCGAGACACGAATTGATTCGACGCCGGATAGATAACCGCCTCACCTGCGCCGAGAAGGAAGCGTATCGAAATAAAAAGCAGAAGCGCGTGTACAAGGCCTGAAGGGAGCGCCGCGGTGAGCGCGGTGAAAACGCCCCACCAGAGGACCGCCACAGAAAGCACGCGCCGCGAGCCCAGCTTGTCCGCCAGCCACCCTCCCGGCGTCTGAAAGAGTGCGTAGCCAATCAGGAATGAACTGAAAACCCAGCCAAGGTGCACATTACTGAGGCCGTACTCTGTCGCTATCGAACCGCCGGCAATGGAGATATTGACTCGATCTAGAAACGCAACGGCACTGAGGACAAAAAGCCAGAACACCAGAAACCAGCGCACTTGACTCGTTCGTTCGAGGCTCATTCTAGACCTTGCGGACGGCACAGCCGGGCCGCCCACGGACGAAATGAAAAGGCGTTTGCCGTAACAACGAGGCTCGCGGCTCTATTTGAGAGCAAGCCGATCCACGCGAGTCTGTCAATACTTGCTTTCTTTAAGTGACAGCGATCCACTTCGTTCACGCGGAATGGCCGCGAAAAAATTGCACAAGGTGATCGGCGATAATTTTGTCTTCTCCCGGCTGAAGCATGAAAGAGTTCATCTCGAGACCGATTTCGGTTCTTCCCAACACTATAGAGGGTTTTGATTTCCGAAGTGCGTCATAAGCTTCACGCGGTGAAAGCGAGATGCGCCTCGGATCCCAATTAATCTGCATACTCGGAACGTGATTGGCAATGTCTGGCACAAAGTAAGCCGTGCTGACACCGTCTACCTTTGTAATCTGCTTGGAGACGAGGTCCAAACGCCTCCACCATTCTTGTTCCTGCGCTTCGTGATCCTCATTTAAGTAAAGTTCTAGAGCCTTAACCATGCCGACAATCTCTTCCTTACCCACCTTTTGTCCCCGACCAAGCGTATCCTCGTTCGGACTGTTATTCAGCAATGCGTAACGGATCAAATCCTTCTTGCCGAGGAGTAACCCCGCGCACTGGGGCCCACGAATCGCCTTCCCGCCGCTAAATGCGATGAGGTCGTAGCCCAATTTCGCGTAATCCCAAAGGTGCGAGACAGGAGGCGTATCCGCGGCGGCGTCGATGAATGAAGGGATGTGGTTTTCGATTGCCAGCTTTGCCCATTCGTCTACCTTGATCTGCCCAGAGGCATTCGCAAAATTCGAAAAGTGCGTCATTGCGGTACGCGAGCTGATGGCCTTGCGAAAATCGTTGCGACTTTCGATTTCAATCAGCTTTACGCCAGTAGCACGGAGCTGATGATCGAACGGGTTGCGATGAGACTTTTGAATGATCACCTCGGACTTCATACCCGTCAGGTCCGGGAGTTGGCGAATGAACTCTTCGTTCTCGCCGGTTAGCACTCCAGCAAGCCCCGACTGCATCGCTCCCGCGGCACCGGAAGTGACCAGCGCGGTGTATTCCTGCGGCAGCTTAAGCATGTCGGCGATGCGTCTTCCGACCGCTACTTCCAGTTCGGTAATGCTCACGAAATGCCTACCGGCTTCGGCCATGATTGCTTCCACTTCCGGCCGCGGCAACGAACCGCCCAGTGTGGTCATCGTTCCTTGACCATTGATGATGGTGGTTACCCCGAGTTCTTCATACACATTCCCCGAGGCTCCAAAACCGGAGATTTTGTTGGCTTGCGGCGCGCTCCGGTCAAACAGTTTTCGTGCGCTGAGTAATGATCCAGCCGTAACACCTAGAGAGCCTAAGAAGGTGCGGCGGTTCCATTTAAGCTGCATCGTATACTCCCTAAATTCTCTATTTTCGTGCAACCGCTGCGATGCAATTGATTTCCACAAGCGAGTCCCCAGGCAGCGCCGCGACGGCCACTGTCGTTCGCGCCGGACCACCATGGGGGAAATAGGTTTTAAATACCTTATTCATGCCATCGTAGAAATCGATATTCGCCAGATACACGGTGAGTTGCAAAATGCTATCGACCGAGCCTCCGCCCGCTTCGACCAGAGTCTTGACGCTTTCCATTACTCTGCGCGTATGGTTTTCGATGTCCTTAGGAAAGGTCTCACCGGTGTCGTGCGAGTGCGCTCCTTGACCAGCAATGTAGATCAAGCCGTTGTGGACGATGAGCGGCGTGATCATTTGTGTTCCCTCGGCGGGCTTGCCTTCATAACCAAGCTTCTGAACGCCGCTCGCAGACTGTGTTCCTCCGGCCTGTTCGTCACCGGAAGCTGTGGAGCTGAAGATTCCAGCAAGACCCAGTCCCGAAAAGAAAGAAGCGACGCGTGCTCCGAAATTTCTTCGAGTGAAGAGTTTGCCAACCATTCGATTTCCTCCTTTTAATCCTTTTTCGAGATTCGGTTGCTCAGGGCAATGCAAATGTGAACAGATTGTCACCGGAAGCGATAGAGATGTATTGCTTTCCGTTTACAGCAAAACTCATGGGTGACGCATGAATTGTTTGGCCGGTTTGAAAATGCCACAGTGGGGCGCCGGTCCTACCGTCCACTCCTTCGAAAGAGTTTGAATCGTCTCCAAAGAAAACCACACCTCCTGCGGTGGTCATCACTCCGCCAGACGATCTTCCCGAGCCCACCTGCGGATAGCGCCAGGGAAATTTGTCGGTGCCGAGGTCGTATGCCAGAAGAATCTTTTGCCCACCGCTGCCGCGAACGTGCTTCACGCCTGTCGCATAATATGGACGCCCCTCAGAAAACTCCTGAGGTTTCAACAAATAGGTCGCACAATCCTCGACCGCCATGAAATAAAAAAGATGAGTGTCCGGATTGTATGCGGGAGAATACCAATTCGTGGCTCCCTCAAATCCCGGGCACACCAGAGTGCCTGTCGCGCTTGGCTGAACATCCGTGCGGATCGGCCGGCCTTGCGGGTCAATTCCGTTTGCCCAATTGATTTTTTGAACAAATGGCGTCGCTGACAGGAATTTTCCATTTGTGCGATCGATAACGTAAATAAACCCGTTTCGGTTCGCCTCGACAATCAGCTTGCGGGACTGGCCCTGATACAGCGCGTCAAGCAAAACGGGCGTTTCTGTCGCGTCGTAGTCGAATAGGTCATGTGGAGTAAACTGGAAAAACCATTTCAGCTTGCCGGTATCGGGATCGAGCGCAAGAACGCAGTCGGTATAGATGTCATCACCTGGCCGAGGTGCCCCGTCGAAGTCCGGGGAAGGATTACTGGTTCCCCAATAAACCGTATTGAGTTCCGGATCGAAGGTACCCGGCATCCAAGTCGTGCCGCCCCCGCGCAGATACAATTTGCCAGGCCAGCTTTTAGAGCCGACTTCTCCTGGTCCTGGAATCGTCCAGAAGCGCCATGCAAGTTTCCCCGTCTCGACGTCAAAGGCTGCGAGAAAGCCTCGGACGCCGTCGTCGCCGCCGGAAGTGCCAACGAGAACCTTGTTCTTGACGACGAGCGGTGCGCTCGTCGCGCCATAATTCTTGTTCCCCTCAGCATAGGGTACGTCCCAGAGCAGATGGCCCGAGCGCCCATCGAGGCAAAGCAGATGGGCGTTGTCCGTCTCAAGATAAATATGCGAATGCCACACTCCCACGCCTCGATTGTGATGCTGCGCGGCATCGTCTATGAGTCCTTCGGTAACCGGCCGCGAATAGTGCCAAATCTCACGTCCGGTTCTGGCATCCAAGGCATATGCGTCGTTCGCCGCGGTCACGAACATAATGCCGTTGAAGACAACTGGCGTGACCTCTAACTCTCCCGATTTCGTGACGTGAAAAATCCATTCCGCGCGCAATTGGTTTACGTTGCCGTGAGTGATCTGGTGGAGCCCTGAGTAGCGACGCCCCGTATAATCACCGTTATACGACAACCAATTTCCTCCAGGTGGCTGCGCTAGAAGTTCGCCAGGACTTACGTCAATCAATGTGGAGATCGTGTTTGTCGAATTTTCCTGTGCCATAGACATCACGGCGACGCAAAACCAGATCGCGATAAGGACGGACGTTCGGTGCAAAGGGCACATTCGGCCTATGCGCCTCCTGAAGACTGCTTAAGCTGAGCCTCGCCCAGAGAACCGCGATCAATTCCCTGCGCATCTATCAAGCGAAGAGAAACTCGCTTGGTTAAAGGCGGGACGTTGATGTCCCGGTCCAAGCTGACTAGTTCTGAAGGGTTGACAGTTTGAAGAAAAACGGTGCCCACTTCTCTATTTTCACTGTCATAGAAATTTGCTGTTACTTTCCCTGGGAAGAAGATGCCGAATGTAACAGAAATCCTAACGCCTTCTCTCGTTGATGAAACAGTTAGGGGCTCGGTGACCGCTCCGGCATCGGTTACGGTCACTATTCTTTTCCCGATGCGGGTCGGGTACCACTTCGTATCCATTGCATACGAACTGCCTGGCTCGAGCCCTACAATCGGGCTGTTCAGCTCCGCTTCCATGTAATAGGGAGCGTCATCAGGACTCGTCCGTATGAATGGCATGCCCCGGTTGTCGATATCTACAGCGGGGCCATTTTTGTAAAAAATCACCGTGGCTTTATCCGGGTAATCGGCTCCCGGATGAAAGAGAAACCGCTCTACGACAGCAAATTGGCTCGATCCATCGGCCACCGCTAGCCATCCACCGGGCGAATCAATCCAAACCTCGCTTTGCAGATATAGCCAGTGCAAAGTGAACAAATCATTTTTCACAGAAAAAGAAGGATCGTCGCTGAGTCCTGAGCGCACGTAGTAGCCATTAAGATACGAGCTCTGCGGATTCGCTGGTGTGAATGCCCAGAAGTTTTTGTTGTAAGTGCCGGTGGTTTGCAGGTCTGCAGTGTCATATTGAGTCACGGATTGCATGGACCACTGGATGCGACGAGCGGAGGCATTCTTCATCACAGCATGGAACGCGATCTCTGGGGAATCGCGTCCAATGCTGATTTCCCGGGAATATTTCAATCCAGTCCGCTCATCAGATGGTCCTTCTAACCCTAAGCTGCAACGAGAACCGACAGAGTGCACCTGGGACGTATAGACTCCGTCGTCCAATTCATCCGAAATCGGCCCTGGCCAATGATGTTCGTCTTGGGATCCTTCCGGCATGGGCCAGATCTTGTCGCCGCCGTAGTTGAACCATCTTCCTTTGGCCGCCCCCTCCGATGGAGAAAAGTACCGGCCTTTATATTTCGGATTTACGAATAGAAACGGATGGCCCGCGAAGAACACCTGCATCAAACGTCCGCCCAGTTGAGGTACGACGATCAACTTTAACCATTCGTTGCTTATCTGTTCAGCTTTCCATCCCTCAAAGTCTATTGAATCGATCCGGCACGCACGCGGAGGAGGGTCCGGCGATCCGTTTCGGGCCTGGGTAAGAACGCAAACGGCTAGCAAGCCGAACGCGACGACCCCAGTCCTGGCAAAGAGGGCGAGCGTACAGCTCATAGGCATATAAGCGCGGTGTTTCATTTCCGACCGTCTTGGAAGAGCATTTTCCGGCGGGATTCCACTTGATTTGGCGGGGGACTTCCGCGCCGTGCGCTGGTGCCGGCAACCGGTTCGAGTTTTTGAATCTGACCGGGGTTGCAATAGCCCAGCTTCTCTGAAATTAGCAGGCCGACTTCTCGCGTTAAGGGGCCCAGTTGGCGTAATCGCGCCACTCCCATACGGACGGCGGGGGCCGTAATGCTTAGGCTGGCGTTGACCGCACCGGTGTGGTCCCAAATCGGTGCGGCAACGCAGCGAATGTGCGCTTCGTGCTCTTCCAAATCACAAGCATATCCATTTCTTCGAACCAGTTGCAGTTGCGTCTGCAATTCCTGAGGACTGCCGGCCGTATTTGAAGTGAACCGATGCATCTCCATCCGGTCCAAAACTGCCGATCGCTCCTGCGGGGGCAGATATGCCAAAAGGACTTTGCCCACCGCCGTGCAGTACAGTGGGATGGTCGCGCCTATGCGCGAATGGATGCGAAGCGGTTCCGGCGAATCAAGCTTCTCCACATAGACGGCGGACAAGCCGAAGCGTACCGTCAAGTGAACGGTCTCACGAGTGCGGCGGTTGAGCTCTTGAAGGTATGGCAGGCTCAGCGGGCGAAGGTCTAGTTGTGACAGCGCCGCCTGACCGAGCGAAACGCAAGCGATGCCCAGATGGTAGTCTCCATTTCCATCGCAGTTCAAATAACCCGCGGATGTCAGGTTCATCAAGAAGCGGTGCGCAGTGCTTACCGGCAATCCCGAAAGTTTCACTATCCGGCTGGCGCTCATGTTTTTTTGCGAATCGACAAAAAGGCTTAGCAACCTCAACCCGCGCTGAAGAGAGGTAATGTTGTAGCTAGGCTTGGCGGCCATTTCTATGTCCCTTCGAATCGGCTCCGGACGCAAAAATGAAAGTACAAGTTATCCAGTGAAAATGCTGATACACAAGATTTCGAGAAGATTCAAGCTATATTTCTGGAAATCTTCAATTTTGGCGAAGACTGCGGATCTTCAAAGGCGTCCGAACTTCTTCACTGCCTCTTCGATAGACTTTAGCTTTTCGATAGTGGCGTACATCGAGTGTTCCTTGAAATCCAGTTCCTGGGCGAGAGTGAGTATGTCCTGGGCTTTCGGCCGCGGAACCACAACTACACCATCTGCGTCGGCCACAACGATGTCGTTGGGGTTCACAATCACGCCGTCGCACACGATGGGAACATTTGTTCCAGCAAACCGGTAATGGCCGACCGAGGTGGAAGGCACGATTCCAAGCGCGTAAACGGAAAAACCAATTTTTTGAAGATAGGCAACATCCCGAACGCCACCATCGATAACCGCACCCGAAAAGTTACGCGCTGCCATGGCGGTTCCCATCAATCCACCGATTCCAGCAATGTCCACGCCGTCTTCAAGCGCCATGACGTAGACCGAACCGGGTCCGCCCTGATCGATTGCCGAGAGCATGCCCGTCAATGCGTTCGGGTCCTGTGTTCCTTCATCCTTCTTCAGCTGCACAGTAAGTGCAAATCCAGCGAACTTCGAAGCAAAGACAGGCCGCATCCGATGGGACATATACATCCGTCGCCCGAGTATCTTTTCCTCCGCGTCAGAGACCGACGCAGCTTCGACGTGACGAAAACCATCGAGCAGCGAAATCTCCTCTTTCGTCCGATCAGTGACAGGATGTGCCGCGGAAAGCGACGCAGCCCACATGATTACGATTCCGAAAATCAAAATGAACACCAAACTCACGGTGATCCGGTTAAGCACTCGGCCACGAAAAAGTCTTTCCATGGTGTCCTCCGTCTCTACGTAATTAGCGTACTTTATCATTACCGCCGTCAGTTCGCGCACTCGTCGAAGAAGGGTTGCAGGACAGCGAGCAAAATCAGATTCCTGCGGAAAAGACCGGTTTCGCGCTAACCCGATTAGAGAAAAGCGCGTCGAAGAGTGGAGAAACGACTTCAAGCGCGGTCAGATCGTACCAAAGCGAGGGAATTGAAATTGTAATTAAATTTAATAAAACAAGAAAAAAGTTGACACGCCAAACACGATGGAGTAAACGAACTCGACACGGGGTGGGTGTTTCCGAACTGTGAAGCGTATTTTTCATCTAGTGAAAGCGTGAAGCGACCTAACACCCGGCAGCCAAGCGGCGAGATTCAATCTACGGGGGTGCCAGAAATGAGTATGCGCCGAACCTTTTTTGCGGCCCTTACGGCGATGCTGCTCGCCTCGGCTGTCGCGTGGGCCAGCATCACGGGGAGCATCTCGGGGATCGTTACCGACGCTTCAGGCTCGGTTGTCCCCCGCGTAACGGTGTCCGCCACCAATACCGGCACCGCTGTCCAATCCGTCGTCCAAACAGACGGTGCAGGCTTTTATAACTTCCCCGACCTACCGATCGGCGACTATGACGTCGTGGTTCACCATCCGGGATTCAAGACCTACGCAAAAACTGCCGTCCACATCGACGCCAACTCGGCCATCCGATTGGACATAAAGTTGGAGATCGGTGAAGTTTCTGAAAAAGTGACGGTTATTAGCGATGCAGTCCAGGTCGAGACGCAGAATACTCAGATGGGGGAGGTAATTAACAGCCGCAAAATAACCGCGGTGCCGCTCAACGGCCGCGACTTTACGAACCTTCTGAATCTGCAACCAGGTGTAGTGCCGTCTCAGTACGCTGCCCAGTCTGCGGGCCTTAATGACCGCACCGTTTCCGGTAGCGGCGATTTGAATTCCGGAAACCAGTCTATCAATGGGCAGCGCGAAGCTGCGAACGGGTTCATGATAAATGGAGCGAACGTCAACGAAGGAAAGAACAACGGAACGGCGGTTATTCCAAACTTGGATTCGATTGAGGAATTTCGAATCATCACCAACAACTTCGACGCCGAATATGGCAATTACAGCGGCGGTCAAATCAACGTCGTCACCAAGAGCGGGACTAACCAGTTCCACGGCGACGCCTTTGAATTCAACCGCAACACTGCTTTCAACGCTAAGGATTATTTCGCTCCCTCAATTGGCAAGCTGATTCAGAACCAGTTCGGCGGTACCTTTGGCGGCCCTATCAAGAAGGACAAAACCTTCTTGTTCGTTGACTATCAGGGAACGCGCCGCATTGCCGGCCCAACCGCCAATCAATTTGTTCCCACCATCGCAGATCGTAACGGAGATCTCACTGACCAGGAGCTCGCGATGGCCACCGCAGCGGAGAGTACCGCCGCAGGCAACAGTTCGAACGGTGTCGTTCAGGGAACCGCTTGGGCCCAGACTCTCACGCAAAGGCTAGGCTATCTCGTTACGAACGGTGAACCCTATTTCACTGGCCCTACAGTGCTTGATCCTACTAGGCCGGTATGCGCGAGTACAGCTGCCTGCGTTTTGCCGAACGGGCAGCTTCCGCCAACAATGTTCTCGCCCGCAGCCACTGGTCTCCTACCGTTCATTCCAAAGCCGCTCAACGCGATACCGAACGGCACAAATTTCAACACGACCGCCGCCGAGCTGAGACTACGAGACGATAAGGGGGGAATCCGGATAGACCAGAACACCGCGCGATTCGGGCTGCTCTCCGGCTATTGGCACGTGGATGACGATACGTCGAATAGTCCCTACCCCAACGGCGGGGCCAACGTCCCGGGATTCAATGCCCTCAGCAACAGCCGAGCGCAAGTTTTTGTATTCGGCGACACGAAATACCTCGGCTCCACTTCCGTCAATGAGTTTCGCTTCAGCTATTTAAGGACAGCGAACCACCTTTTCAGCCCACAAGGCGGTCTGGGTCCAGGCCTTGCGTCATTAGGATTCGTTTCCGGTTTCGATCAGCCCGGTGGTATCGGGCCGATCGCGCCGACCTTGCAAGGCGTGCCGGCCGTGTCCTTCGGTCTGCTTGGCCTGAATATAGGAGTGCCTACGGATACAACCAAACAATTCAACAACACATTTCAGTGGCAGGACAACTTCACCAAAATCATCGGAACGCATACCCTGAAGTTCGGCGGCCAGTTCCACTACGACCAGATCAATGATCGGAACTTCTTTGGCGAAAATGGAGATTTCACTTTCGACGGCAGCGAGTCTGGATCGGATGTAGTGGATTTTCTATTGGGAGCCCCCGCACAGTTCATTCAAGCTAGCGAACAGATCCTTGATTCTCGGTCAAAATACATGGGGTTGTACGGCCAAGACAGCTGGCGAGTAACTCCGAATCTTACTTTTAATTACGGTTTGCGGTGGGAGTTCAGCCAGCCTTGGTACGACACTCAGAACAAGATTGAAACGGTCGTGCCCGGCGTTCAATCCGTAGTGTTTCCAGGGGCACCAACCGGCTATCTGGTGCCAGGTGACCCTGGCGTACCGAGAACACTTGCCCCCACAAGATATACTAATTTTTCGCCGCGGCTAGGCCTCGCTTACTCGCCGGGATTTGATTCAGGATTCATAGCTAAACTGACCGGCGGCCCCGGCAAGACCAGCATTCGTGTGGGCTACGGAATATTTTACACCTCGGTAGAGGATCTCACACAGTTCCAAGAAATCGGCGATCCGCCTTATGGACTGTTTTACGTGAGTCCCGCTCCTCCACTTCTTGAGACACCTTACATTGACCGTGGCTCCAACAATCCAGAGGGACAGCGTTTTCCATTCATTTTCCCTCCCACAAATGTGGGGCTCCATAATCCGGACACGACCTTCAACTGGGCCGGAGTTCTACCCCTCTCAGGCACCCTTGCTTACAACACTCACAACGTGATGCCACGTGCGGAAGATTTCGAATTATCTCTCGAAAGGCAGTTTGGTTCGAACACAGTGTTGGGCATCAGCTATGTGGGAAACCAGGGTCACCATCTGATTAGCCTGATTGAGGCAAATCCGGGTAACTCGAATCTGTGCCTGCAGCTGATCAATTTGAATGCATTAACAAGTTCAGGTCAACAGTGCAGCGGCTTTGGCGAAGGACAGCAGTATATCTTGCCCGCTGGCATCGGCTATCCATCGGCCGCGACACCGAATGTGGAGCTCGTGCCGGCTTCGCAGTGTGGCCCGGCGAACCCAGGCAACCCCTGCATTGTGAATACGACTTACACCGTTCTCGGGCCAAATTTCGCGGACATTCCGTTTGAATCCACCATTGCTCATTCATCTTATAATTCGCTTCAGATTAATTTGAAGCACACCAGCGGCTTTTCGACTTTCCTGATCGGATATACCTACAGCAAATGTTTGGACAACGCCTCAGGATTCCAGGAAGGAGTAAATCCGTTCAACCCTAGGCGGAGCATAGGCCTGTGCATTTTCGACGTGACTCATAATTTTGTTGCAAGTTATGAAACTCGGCTCCCGTTCGATAGAGCCTTCCATACCACCTCTTGGTGGGCTAACACGATTGCGGCAGGTTGGGCTATATCGGGCATAACGAACTTCGCCACCGGCCTTCCGGTTACATTGTCGGAACCCGACGACAATTCCTTCACGGGCACGCAGGGTGGAGAGGCTCAGATAGATCTGCCGGATTTCGCTGGTGGCAAGATTCTTAACAATACGAATCCCCGCAAGCTCGATGCGATGGGCAACCCAATCGCTTATTTCAACACTAATCTGTTCAGCAGCGAAGCACCGGGCACGATTGGCACTTCGCGTCGGCGTTTCTTCCATGGACCGGGCTTAAACAATTGGGATATGGCGCTCCTAAAGGACACGAAGTTGACGGAAACAAAGACTCTTCAACTCCGTTTCGAGGCGTTTAACATTTTTAATCATGCACAATTTTCCGCCCAGAATTCGTCGGGCTTCGGCGTTGTTGGATCGTCGGGATTTGGCATCATCTCCTCGACGTATGGGCAACCTCGGGTATTGCAGGTCGCCCTAAAGTTCCTGTTCTGACTCGGATGAAAGCTCGATCCGAACTTTGCTAACCCAATCACGAGTGGAGTGCCGGCGTGCCGAATCGAGGAGTCGTTATTTGAAATCCTCGGTAGCAACTTCTTTTCTCTCGCGCGCCCCAGCTCTGTTCCTTCCTGTTGTTCTCGCCTTTTCGATGACGGTTGTGTTCGCAAATGTCAACTCCAATCCACAGCAATCAACGGGCTCGAAAACCTCCTCTCCAGAAGCACTTCAAGCCGGCAAGCAAATTTGGACGACTAGCTGTGCTGGTTGCCATGGACTGGATGGCCGAGGCGGAGAGCACGCTCCAAATATTGTGACGAAACCCGAGGCACTTCACCTTTCGGATCCTGAGATTTCCCGCGTCGTTCGCAATGGCTCTCTGTCCATGGCCATGCCTTCCTTCGGTTCAAGCCTCGACGAATCTAAAATTAATGCCGTCGTCAATTACGTCCGCAGGTTGCAGGGCGGACAGAGATATGAAAGCCCGCCCGGCGATGCGCAAGCTGGTGAATCGCTCTTTCACGGGAAGGCTGGTTGCGCCGTATGTCATATGGCCGGTACGGCGGGAGGGTTCATGGGTAACGATCTCACCGAATATGCGCGTGCGCACGCAATAGACGAAATTCGCGATGCCATCATGAATCCTAACAAAGATCTCGATCCGCACAATAGAAGGGCAGTTGTGATTACTCGAGATGGCCAGGAATTCACGGGGATTGCGCGGAACGAAGACAATTTTTCTCTTCAATTGCAAACCAGCGATGGAAAGTTTCATCTCTTTCTAAAGTCCGATCTGCAAAAGTTTGATTATCAGGCCGAGTCGCTCATGCCCTCCGACTATGGTTCCCGGCTCAGCTCCGCAGAATTGAACGACTTGATCAGTTTCTTGATGCGCAGTGCACGCGATAAATCGTCAAAAGCGACATCTGCTGCGAGATAGGAACCGATGAGAATCGATAACATAATCTTGAGTGCGGCCGTTGCCGTGCTATCCTCCGCGATTTTTCTGCATAGTTTTGCGCAAGAAAAAAAACCTGCTCTGAAATTCGCCTTGCGATCAGAATCGCCGGAATTCTGGGAACTGCTTGCGCATGACGCGAAGCTCGAAACATTTTCAACGGGATTTGGCTTCACGGAAGGCCCCGTCTGGGATCCTTCGGGCTTCGTCTACGTCAGCGATGAAACTCTGAACAAAATGTTCCGCGTCTATTCTGATGGACACAAAGAAACATTAATTTCTCTGGGCGATCCTGACGGAAACACATTTGATTTGCATCACAAGCTTCTCGATTGTGCCAGCGTTCTACGGGCTATTATCGAAGTAAGCCCGGACGGCCAATACAAGGTCCTCGCCGAGCGGTTCGAAGGCAAAAGGTTCAACAGTCCAAATGATGTCGTCATCGGTCCTGACGCTAAGATTTATTTCACGGATCCTACGCTCGACTTGCCGGAAGGGCAAAAACAAGAGATTCCCTTTCAAGGTGTCTATCGTCTCGACGACAAGGGCGATGTTCGCCTGCTAACGAAGGAATTATCTCAGCCTAATGGTCTCGGATTCTCTCCTGATGGGAAGAAATTCTATCTAGACGACAGCGAGCAGAGAAATATTCGCGTCTATGATTTCACTTCTGATGCAACGCTCGTGGGCGGACGCATTTTCGGAACCGAGCCAGGAGGCAAGGGCGATGGCGTTCCGGACGGCATGAAGCTCGATCAGCAGGGAAATATTTTTGTGACGGGCCCTCAAGGAATCTGGTTGTGGAATCCCCAGGGCCACCACCTCGGGACGATTGTCCTGCCGGAGCAACCAGCGAACCTCGCTTGGGGCGATCAAGACTACGGCACTCTGTACATCACAGCGACAACTTCTGTTTATCGTTTGCGGACCAAAGTTCGTGGATTTATTCCGTACCTGTCGCACATGCACTAATTGCAGTAGACCATCTGGGCAAAGCGCACCTGACCGCCAGCTTCTAGGCTACAAAACCACGCCTCGCGAGCGATCTACGTATTTTGCGATCTTCCAGCCAAGGCTGCGGCAGATGCAGAAAGAGATCTGAAACGTCTGCTGGTGACCGTAGTCATGCGCAAGACCTTTTCCAACTTTAGATCATATCGAGTCACGGCGTGCATTCCGTCCGCCGGGAGGTCTTGAATCAGTGAGGTTCCGATTTGTCCTCGATCGCGATGTTCTGGCTTTATACAGCTTCCGCCTGCTGCTTCACTTGTCGGTCGCCAAAACTCTGTCCGCCTTTGAAATCAGTGATATAGAGATTGCTCTCCACAGGGGATTTGGGATATCAGCCACCCCATGTTGCCTCTCATTCGGATCGTTCTCACATCAACTCTTCGCTTCTTCCGCACGCGTCGCAGCCTGTTGCTTGAAAACCTAGTTCTTCGGCATCAACTTGCTGTCTTGAAGCGAAAGCTCACAAGGCCACGACTTGGGATATTCGACAAATTATTCTGGGTTTTCGCACGAAGATTCTGGTCTGGATGGAAAGGAACCCTCATCGTAGTGGACCCTGAAACGGTTGTGCGATGGCACAGAGCCGGATTCCACTTGTATTGGAGGTTGATCTCCAAGGTCCGGACGCACGTTGGCAGAAAACAGATGCCGAAGGAGGTTCGGGAGTTGATTTTTCGGATGGTCGCCGAGAACACTACGTGGGGTGCCCCGCGCATCCATGGCGAACTCCTCATGCTTGGCTTTGATGTCTCTGAGCGAACGATCTCCCGCTGGATGAAACGAGCGCCGAGGGATCCCCAGCCAGCCCAACGTTGGCCCGCCTTCCTTCGAAATCATCGGGAAGTTATCGCTGCAATGGATTTCTTCACGGTCCCAACGGCCACCTTCCGTGTGCTCTACTGCTTCTTCGTCATCAGTCACGACCGTCGGCGCATCCTGCACTTCAACGTCACCAAGCATCCGACGAGTATGTGGATCGTCCAGCAGTTACGGGAAGCATTTCCGTTTGAGCTGGCTCCTCGGTTTCTCATCTTCGACCGGGACGCGAAATACGGTTTGGAGGTCCCGTCCGCCGTTCGATCTCTGAGGATGAGTCCTGTGCGGACTTCCTTCGAAAGTCCGTGGCAGAATGGAATTGCGGAGCGTTGGATAGGCAGTTGCTGCAGCGAACTGTTGGATCACATCATCGCAGTTGACGAACGCCATCTGAAGCGTTTGCTCGCTGAATACGTCAGCTACTACCATGACGACCGCACGCATCTTGGGCTCGGGAAGGGAACGCCGGACTGTAGAACTCGTTCCAGAGCCTCTGGTCGCGTCCTATCTCATGAGCGACTCGGCGGGTTGCATCATCGTTAGAGAGGGCTGCCTGACCCCAAGCGTATAATTCTGAAACCGCAGCCCGAACTCCATCCTTATATATATGCGGGACACGGCCCGGGTTGCTGCCAAAGAGAATCTTGACATCAGTAGAGCACCCCTCGTTCAATTTCTCGGTGTTCATTCAGACCTTCGCGACTGGGGCTCGCGTCTTTGTTGGCGCGGATGACATTTTGGCGAAGCACAGCGGAACCTTTCTCTCGTTCTTCTGAGAGAAGTTGAACCTCCGACCCTGGTTCCGGAGATCAGCATCCCATGTCACTTCCGCTTTCCCGCGCACGTTGATGAAGGTCGATCCAAATCAGCCTGCTGGGAAGATGATTCAGGCGAACCGATCGCATTTTTCTCTTTTTATCGTTTAGAATGAAAGCGACTTTTTCGACTTACTCGATCCAATCGAAGGAACGTGTCACTGCCTTCTTCCAGGTTTTGTAGAGACTTTCTCGCGTTTTTTCATCCATATTGGGTTTCCACGTGCGGTCGACGGCCCAATTCGCGCGGAGATCGTCGGTGTCCTGGTAATAACCGACGGCGAGACCAGCAGCGTAAGCGGCTCCCAGCGCCGTAGTTTCCTTGATGACCGGACAAACGACGGGAAGGTTCAGGATGTCCGATTGAAATTGCATCAGAAGATCGTTCTCCACCATTCCGCCATCGGTTCGCAGAGCCTTCAGTTGAATTTGTGAATCCTTTTCCATGTCCTCCAGGACTTCACGTGTTTGAAACGCGGTGGCCTCCAGGACGGCGCGTGCCAGATGACCTTTGTTTGCGAAGCGAGTCAAGCCGGCAATCACCCCTCTCGCATTGGTCTTCCAATATGGCGCATACAACCCGGAAAACGCCGGAACGAAGTAGACGCCTCCATTGTCCCGAACTGTTCGTGCCAGTGATTCGATGTCCGTGCTTTTCTGAATGAGTCCGAGATTATCGCGAAGCCATTGGACGAGTGCGCCGGTAACGGCGATGCTGCCTTCGAGAGCATATTGCGCAGGCCGGTCGCCAAGTTTATAGGCCACGGTAGTGAGCAATCCAGACTTGGAATGAACGAGCTCCGTTCCGGTATTCTCCAGCATGAAACAGCCCGTGCCATAAGTGTTCTTTGCTTCACCTGCATTGAAACATGTCTGGCCAACGAGCGCAGCCTGCTGATCGCCAAGAATTCCGGCGATAGAAACATCCCGGATCGAATCGAGCTTCGCCTTTCCGTATATTTCGCTGCTCGATGCGATTTTGGGGAGCATTTTTTCCGGAATGCCATGGACCTTCAACATCTCCGGATCCCAGGCAAGAGTCTTTAGGTTCATGAGCTGGGTGCGGCTGGCGTTGGTTACATCGGTGACGTGGATTCCGCCGTCTGTGCCGCCCGTCAGCTTCCAGACGAGAAAACTATCGAAATTCCCAAACAACAATTCTCCCGCTTCTGCCGCTTCTTTTGCGCCGTGGATATTTTTTAGAATCCAGCGAATTTTCAATCCACTGAAGTAGGTGGCTAGAGGCAGGCCAGTCTTTTCCCGAAAACGATTCTGGCCCCCCTCCCGTGAAAATTCCGCCACGGCATTGTCCACGCGCGTGTCCTGCCAGACCAGCGCGTTGTACACCGGCCGTCCGGTCTTGCGATTCCAAACTACTGTAGTCTCGCGCTGGTTGGTAATCCCGATGGCGGCGAGATCTTTGGGACGCAGCTCTTTAGCCCGCATGGCTTCTCCGATAACTTCCTGCGTGCGGCGCCAGATTTCATCCGGATCGTGCTCGATCCACCCAGGCTTGGGGAAGATCTGTTCGTGTTCCTTCTGAGCAACGGAAACGATCCGTCCGGAATGGTCGAAGACGATAAAACGTGTGCTGGTCGTGCCTTGATCGATGGCCCCAAGGTATGCTGTCACCTTGATTTCCTCCTCATAGAAAACATCAAGAGCGGATCAGAACCGGCGAAAGCGTCCCGTAAGGTGTTTCGATCACGTGAACTTCACATAGAATCAAGGGCTTGCAAAGACGGCGAGAATAAGATTTTTGGGCAGCCCACATTATTACAGATTATTTAGGCACAGACCCTCATAGGTTCTCTCTGCTCAAATCAATCTGATAGGTTCAGGTGCGCTGCGGAAGGCAACCACCCGATTAGTCCCGGAGAATATCGTAGCTAATTCAGGCCGTTTGCGGATTTGGAGCGGAGAGAGAATATAGATGTGTGGTGAATTCCTGTAAATTGGGCCGCAAAATACCGGTTTCTGGAGGAACAGCACGAAGAGAGAGAAATGCCAGGACTGGATGGCGGTGGACGCAGTCCGGTGCGAACTTTTCTCCAGCCCAAATTCCCTGCTAACAGGGAAAAATACAGGGATTTTTCCAACTTCCGCCAGAACCGTTGGGCGATAACTCCACCCCACAGAGCGTCTTAGCGAGAAAAATTAACTCTTCAGGGCTGATCGGAACAGGAAACGATCAGGGAAGGAACAGGGACTGGAATTCTCTGTTAGCCAAATTTTGTAGCAAAAAGTCTTTGCAAGCCATGCGTTACTGAGTAACGTTTAGCCCCGGATGACGGGTAGCGATGATGCTCACGCCAGAAAAGATCGAAGCGGTCAAGATTTTCCGGATGACAACTCCAACGACGAGCGGCCCACGAAGCCCTTGACATGAAGTGCCCCGCGGAAGGTCCCTTGGCATTCGGGGGACTCTACCGGGGCACGCGCGAGACCAGCCGACTGTGTCGCAATCTCGGATCGGGCAATCGCGCTCTGGAGATTCGTCTGGTCGGAACGAAATCCAATCGCGACGCGATTGGCGCGCGAGTGACGACCGTCGCCGGTGCGCGAAAACTTTACAAGTGGGTAGATGGCGGCAACGGTTTCGGCTCGCTGAATTCTCGCGCGGTTCACATCGGTTTATCGCGCGACACGGAAGTCGACCTACTTCGGATCGATTGGCCCAGCGGCGTTCATCAAATCTTCAAGAATGTTCCCGCCGGGCAGCGAATCGAAATCGTCGAAGGCCGTGATACCGCGCGCTCTTTGGTTCGCTTTTCAGTTTCCAAGAATGTGGATGAATCGCATGAAATACCGCAAAGGTGGAGGGAGAAAAAGATGAAAAACGCGTTGGCGTTTGTATGTTTCGCCGCAAGCCTCGTGCTGTGCGTGCCGGCTCATGCGCAGGGGATCGAGGGGGACTGGCTGGGCTCGTTCCAAGAGTCGAGATCGGTACGGCACATCGTTCTGCACATTTCGTCTTCGGGTGGAACGCTGAAAGGATCGGTCGATGTGCCGGACGAGTTTGACTACGACAAGGCGCTCGATTCCATCTCGTTCGAAAATTCCGTGGTGAAATTCGCGCTGGGACCTTTTTCGTTTGAAGGCAAGCTTTCTGCGGACGGACACACCATCGACGGCTCCTTCACGCGTGACGGCGAAAAGACGCCCGCGGTTTTTAAATGCAGAGCGGGTAAAGTGCCCCCGCTGGAAGGCTTTGTCGGCGCTCTGCATAGATTGACGAATCTTCCCTCGGGAGAATGGCGGTTCCACGCGGGCGACGTGCCTCACGGAGAGGCGGTGAACCTGGACGATTCGAGCTGGCAAGTGGTCCACGCGAACACGCCGGCTCCGAACGACGCGGTTTGGTACCGCCGCGTAATCGAAGTGCCGAAGACCTTGAACGGCTACGATCTGACCGGAACGAAAATTTGGTTTCACTTTGAGGCCTATGCCAACGGACCGATGCCGCAGATCATTTACTTCAACGGTCGGCGAGTGGCTATGGGTGACGACCTGGAGCCGATCGTTTTATTCGACGACGCCAAGCCCGGCGACAGAACGCTCGTCGCCGTGAAGCTGCTGCACACCGTGGACCAGAAACATTTTGAGGACGCGAATCTAAAGATCGATTTTTCAGAGGCGAGGCCGAACCCCTCGGACCTGCTGCAGGAATTCGAGTCGGTGGCCATGCTCACGCGCGGGCAGTGGGCGAGTTCTTCCTCAGTCAAGCAGGAATTTGACGCTGCAGCGGAGGTCGTGGACCTGAATGCGCTGAAACAAGCGAATCAGACGGCATTCGACGCGTCCCTGAGAAACGCGCAGAACGCGCTCGAGAAAATGAGGCCACTCTTGCAAGAGACGGAAGTTCGCCTGACCGGGAATTCTCACATCGATGCGGCGTGGCTGTGGCCCTGGACCGAGACCGTGGACGTGGTGCGACATACGTTCGGCACGGCGTTGCAGTTGATGGACGAATATCCGATGTACACCTACACGCAGTCCGCTGCGGCGTACAGCGCCTGGATCGTCGACAAGTATCCGGATGAATTGAAAGACATTCAGGACCGCGTCAAACAGGGCCGCTGGGAGATGGTCGGCGGAATGTGGGTCGAGCCGGATTTGAATATGCCCGACGGCGAATCCCTCGTACGGCAGCTTCTCGTGGGCAAGCGGTATTTCAAAGACAAGTTCGGTGTCGATGTGCGAATCGGCTGGAACCCGGATTCGTTTGGGTACAACTGGCAATTGCCCCAGATTTACAAAAAGTCAGGAGTGGACTACTTCGTGACGCAGAAGATGGCCTGGAATGACACCACGCGACTGCCGATGAAAATTTTCTGGTGGCAGTCGCCGGATGGAAGCCGCGTTCTGACGTATTTTCCGCATGATTACGCGAACGAGATCGATCCGGTGCGGATTGCGGGGGACGTGGCGCGGGCTCGCGAGCTGAATCCGGGGGTAACAGAAATGATGCACTTATTTGGCGTGGGCGATCATGGTGGCGGTCCTACGCGCGCCATGCTAGAAACCGGAGTGCACTGGTTCGATCCGAAAATGGTGTATCCACCGGTAACGTGGGGAGTGGCGCAGGGATTTTTCTCGGACATCGAAGGAAAGCTGGACACGGAGCACTCGCCAGTTTGGAATTACAAAACGCTCGCGGCCGGAAACACCAAGCTACAGGATGCACCCGCGGGGAAAATCAGCTTGCCAGTGTGGAATGACGAGATGTACTTCGAATATCACCGCGGCGTGTTCACGACGCAATCGAACCACAAGCGCAGCATGCGCGAAGCAGAAGAACAAGTGCTGAACGCCGAAAAGATTTCCTCGCTGGCTTGGCTTGACGGCAGCGCTTATCCCGCCGAACGGCTCACGGAAGCCTGGAAGAAGGAGCTATTCAATCAGTTCCACGATCTCGCGGCGGGATCGGGGATTGGCGTCATCTATCAGGACGCACAGCGCGATTATGACGACGTGCGCTGGCTCTCGAGCGGCGCGAGCATTCACGCGTTTCACACGATCGCGAGGGAGATCAATACGAAGGCCGCTGCCGGAGTGCCGGTGATGGTGTGGAATCCGCTGGCGTGGGAACGAAGCGATCTCGTGGAAGTTCAGGTGCAAATGCCGGACGCGCCTAAGGCCGGCATTGCGGTGCTCGATGAGAAGGGCCGCGCATTGCCGGTGCAGATACTTTCGAACGACGCCGCGACACACAGCTACGAGTTGCTGGTCGAAGCGAAGGACGTGCCCTCGATGGGATATGAGATTGTGCACGTGGTGCCCGAAAAGCACGAAGTGCCGAGCGATTTGAAGGTGACGAGCCTGACACTAGAGAACGAATACTTGCGCGTTACCGTCGACCCGCAAAATGGCTGCATGACGAGCCTGTACGACAAGAAGGCCAGCTTCGAATCGATCGCGTCAGGCGGCTGCGGCAACGAACTCATCGGATTCAAGGACACGCCCCGGGATTACGACGCGTGGAACATCGACGCGGACTTCGAGAAAGTGTTCACTAACATCGACAAGGCAGATTCTGTCGAGCTTGTGGACAAAGGGCCGCTGCGTGCATCGATCCGAGTGACGCGCACGTGGCAGAGCTCAAAATTCGTGCAGGACATCACGCTGTACGCGTTCCTGGACCGCGTGGACGTGGTGAACAATATCGATTGGCATGAGATGCACATCCTTCTGAAGGCTGCGTTTCCGTTGGCGGCTTCGAGCGGCGAGGCCACGTTCGAAATTCCCTACGGCACAATCGAAAGGCCTACGACGCGCAACAACAAAGTGGAGCAGGCTAAATTTGAAGTTCCGGCCATGCGCTGGGCCGATCTCGGGGACGGAAAACATGGATTCAGCCTGATCAACGAATCGAAATATGGCTACGACGCGAAAGGAAACGTGCTGCGGATTTCGCTCTTGCGGTCTCCTACCTGGCCGGACCCCAACGCCGATCGCGGGCACCATCACTTTCGCTACTCGCTCTATCCGCACCGCGGCGATTGGAAGCAGGCCATGACCGTACGGCACGGGTACGATTTCAACTACGAATTGCAATCGATGCAGCTCCAGGTGCATGAAGGAAAGCTTGCGCCCGAACAATCATTCGTCACGCTGAGCAATCCAAACGTGGTCCTGACCGCGATGAAAAAGGCGGAGGACAATGACGGGTTAATCTTCCGCTTCTACGAGTGGGCTGGAACGACGGGCGAGGTGCAAATCAAAGTGCCTGCCGGCGCGACTTCTGCCACCTTGACTAATCTGATGGAGCAGCCCGAAGGATCAGCGCTTTCCGTGAGTGGCGATCAAGTGACAGTACCGGTTCATCCGTTCGAGATTGTTTCGGTAAGAGTGGACTATCCGCACAAGCAAATGTAGCGGACACCGGCGAGGCACTTCGCCGTGGCGCGGCGCTAGAAGCCATACTTGGCGGTGATGATTAGGTGCAGGTGCGCTGCGGAAGGGAACCACCCGATTAGTCCCGGAGAATATCGTAGCTAATTCAGGCCGTTTGCGGATTGGGAGCGGAGAGAGAATATAGGTGTGTGGTGAATTCCTGTAAATTGGGCCGCAAAATCGAGGTTTCTACCAAAACGACGGGAACAGAGAGGAATACCAAGACTGACTGGCGGTGGACGCAGTGCGGTGCGAACTTTTCTCCGGCCCAATTCCCTGCTAACAGGGAAAAATACAGAGAATTTTGCACCTTTACACGGAAACATTCGGCGATAACTCCACGCTGCAGAGTGTTTTAGTGAGAAAAATTAGGTCTTCGAGACCAATCGGAACAGGGAATGGAATTCCCTGTTAGCCAAATCCTGTGGCGAAATGTCTCAAGAGCCCGGAATTAGTGACCTATCGTTCTTGGTGTGCGTCAGGCTTTCCGAGTGCGAAAACGGTTCCGTCAACTGCATTACGTGCAAGAAAGAATTTGACGTGCTGGTTGCCGACCCAATTATCGGCCGGCCATTCCCAGAATAGAAGTTCTGCTATCTCGCAAGAGAGTTTGTTTTTTCCTCCATCACAACTACTTCTTTGCAACCATGTGCGCCCTTGCTTAGGACATCCGATATTTCCGCCCTTCCCAGGTAGCGAAGTCGCGCGGATTTTTCCGTTCGTTGGGTCACTTGCACAAGACCAATCAAGGTGGCGCGCTCTGCGCTGGTCATCTTCTCGTTGAGCATCACTCCACTTCTTTCCACAGCTATGAAAGGAGGAGCTGTATCTTTGCCCTCCAAGCGCTCCGTAAATTTAGAAATTACAACCGCAGGCGGCAAGAGAGGCATCGTATGACCCAGAAAAATGGCCTGGCATGGATAGAGAATGCCGCCTTTTAGAATCTTTTGAGAGTCGGGATCGGTTCCTAATGCATGCAGTGAATCGACATCAGGAAATTGCCATTTTGAAGAACGGGCAATCGTATTCAGCACTGAGGTGTCGGGCCTTGGGAATCTTCGGGGAGTAATCGCAAGTCGTCGTTCAACGTCACGGAGAAGTTTTTCGGCTGAGTAACAATCATGTCCACAAATAACCAGTCCGTGGTTTCCAAGTACGAGAACGTCTGTTTCCAGCGCTCTGCCCACTTTCTTTTCGATTTCTCGGGCTAGCGGGATGCCGGATCCCGCGTACGGAATCCATTGCCACCGTAGGCCAGCCAGTCGTTCTTTTAGTTGGTCAGGTCCATCTAGACGTATTGCCCAGGCGATGGCATTGACAGAGTGCACGTGGATGACAACACGATGCCGAAGGATGGCGTGCATTGGTGTTTCAATCGATGGCCGCGGCTCGTCCCTCAGGTCATAGTGCGGCGCAATTTCCTTGTTGTTCTGAATAGCCTCCTTAACGGACGCCAAGTCAACCGAAACGAACATCGCTTCTTGCATTGCAAGAGCTAGCCATTTGCCGGATGCTTTAATCCATAGAATTCCCTCTAGCTTTATAGATGTATTTCCATTGCTGGCTTGTACCAAGAGCGGCTCGCTGCCGAGCCGCGCGGATAGTTCGCCGAGGGAAACGACCTCCCTTTCATGTCGAGTGGACAAAAGCTTGGGTTGGGCTGCATTCTTCACAAACTAATTTCCCCTTTGCCGGCTATTGTACGTTTGTTTTCTTTACCTGCAATATCTGCAGAGGATTTTTAGCTTGATGCTTCGCTCTTGATTTCGCTCTGTTCTGTCCGATCTTGAGGGAGGCTTTGAAAATGGCGCCAACCGGGAGGATTCCTCCCAATTTGTGCGAAGCTACGGAAGCCAAGCCCATAGATGCGATGCATCCGCAGGATGCGCAGTCAGGATTCCCACCAAACTGGCATGGAGTGATCTTTGTCTCCAGGTCTGCCGACAAGGTCTGCGTTGTGAGCGCGAAAACACATTCTTTGGGGCTGTGTGGCGGGGAGGCGAACTGCCGAATCACCGCCTGCGGCATATCAAGCTTCGGATATTGTTTTCGCAGTTGCGTCATGTCCGCAATAGCTTGCGCCCGCTCTTCAAAACCCAGGATTTCCGGCATCTGATCTCCGACCTGAGGAGTGAATAGGCTGAACCATACCTTCTTGATCTCGGGGCGCGGCGTCCAGAATTCGAGGAATTCGCCCAAGTATCCTGGTCGCTTCATCATTTGACCTGTAACGGTGCAATGGATCGTGACTCTCTGCCCGATGATGTTTTTTAGAATGCGGTCGTACGTTGCTGGCGCTCGCCGGATATCGTGTTCTGGTTGCAACCCATCGATGGACACGACTATATGCAGACGCTCCAGGCTGGCCCAGGTCGAACCCATAGTCCGGAAGGCGCTGGTAACAATCTGCACATGGATTCCGCGCTCCAATAACAACGGAATCAGCAACTCCAGTTCGCGATAGCGGACCAGAGGATCACCCCCGACGATAGACAAGTGCAAAGGCCTTAGCCGATCGACGACTTCAAGAACTCCGTCAACTAGGGATTGGCCTCTTCTATCGTTCAGGTCGCGCAATGTCTGTCCGCCGCCTAGGTGTGCGTCGTCATACGCGTAACAGCCCGGACATTTCAAAGGGCATTCACGCGTGATTTCTATCGACAGAGAGGGTGGTTCACCCTTGAGGATCTTGGCCCATGCTTGAAAAATTTGAGAGGTCTGCACTGATTGATGATCCTTTCTGAACGCACGGAAATGAACGGCCTGTTATCGTTGGCGAAGATGCTCCGCGAGTTTGTGACAGAAGTCAGTTTTCAATCGCAGTGACGCCCCGAGTGTGGCCGCGAAACCGTCTCTATTGGCTTCCTCCCATCAATTCCCTCTCGGACTTGAGTGTCACTGCGTTTTAGAGTGCTCTTCTGCAAAACGAATAGCACCACAAAAATGCCGCGACGGAGGTCAAGATGGGCAAAGGGTGTCACATTATATACTGCAAAATCTGCGCGGGAGGCGGTGAAAAAAGAGAGGCGCATGGCAGAATCACACGCGCCTCCCTACAGATGACTCAATTTGTCGTGTACCTCAGGGATCACCTCCTTATCGACAAGAATGTCGGTATCCATATTATAAAACCGGTTACCGCGATTTCGTCAAGGCAGCTCTGCTTTCAGATTCGGCGTGACCGAGGGCGACGAATTCTGCAGCGGGGAGTCGACCTTTAGATATTTGTCGAACCAAGCGATCAAGGGCGGCTGCCTGAGGCTGAAAGGGCTCGGGCGAATACGCAAGCTGACCGTGCCGCTTGCTGTAACAAGGGAGCACGACGAGTGGCCTGTCGAAATCGTGCCCCGAAGTTCCAGGTAGCAGTAATGCAGGAATTGCCACAGCCGTTGGCGACAAGACAGAACAACAACGCCGCGCACAAAAGCACAGAGCTGAGAAATCCTCTTTGAGGTTCTTTGGTTGCAAACCTAAGCGTACTCACGCGGCACATGGCGGAGCCCTGTTGGCTGCAGTATGGCCGTGGTCACTCGACGTGAGTTAATCAAGAAAGCTAAGAAATTAGGGATAAGGCCAGAACCAAGCAGAAAGAAAACTATTCACGAGCAACCCCGGATTAGGGAACAACCACAACTGGTTCTTGGGCGCCTTCCCTACGCGGCGTCAGATGCAGAAGACCTGAATACGAGTCGGCTACTTTTACATAGACCTTTACCGCCCACCTCTGGAGGATGCGGGGCGTTCTGGCCTGAATGATTTCCACTCGCGTATTTGTTCGGACAGCTCGCTCTTCACGCGGTCGTCCGTGGCATTTTCCCACCGACGCCGAAGCTCTTCGAGTCGAGCATCCACAAATCCGGCTCGCCCTGATTTGTGCTCTATTTTGTCGCGGTTGCCGTATTCCATGTTCAGATTGCTCCTCGTTTAATGTGGGAATATCCCTATTGATTTGGATTCATTTTGAAACGGGTTCCAAGCAATAGGGTTGATTTCACGTTACCGCCCATCGAAAGAATCGATCGCTGCAATCCTCACATCGAAATGGAACTACCGCCGGGATTTTTGACAACCGTTCAACGATTCTGTGCCGACGCGACCTGCACAGGGACCCGCCTCCACACTTAGGGCATGATCGTTCGATTTTCTGATCCATCTTTGTTCCTCCTGAAATGAATGCCATCCTCCTACCAGGTTCGGAGTGCGGACTCATTCAATGTCTACAAACCTGCGGTCTCCGAGAAGTTCAGGTTCGGTTTGCCGCTCGATTGGCGAGAGTTTTCGATGAACCTTAATTAGCTGGCTCAGGAAATATGTAGAACGATGCCCATTTTCGCAACTGGCCGGATAGGTTGTTTTGGGAGCGAAGATTTCTTCCTGCCTGTACGTGTCCATGCCAATTATCGCAGCGGCCGCAATTTCTTCGCACAGGTCGCACCTGAAGCTAAGATAGTACGATGCCATGTTGCTTTCCCTCTGTAACATGCAAACGTTTAACGAGAACCTGCGAAGGGCAGGCTCTGAGGTTCCGCTTAGCCGCTAAATTTTCTCTTCACGCTTGAGTTCTCCGACTGCGCTTTTCTCCCCCTCAAGTTTCAAAACATCCAAGGCCGATAGCGCGCGTTGCATATCCGCGCGCTCATCCGGGGATATATGTTGGTAATCTTCAAAGACGTGCGCATTAATTGCGAGTTCGGCGGCTTTCGCACGAGCACCGAGTTTCTCCCGGTCTAACTCAAAAACAGCAGCCTGGTACAAAGTCCGCCAATGACTTTCAGACATGTGCTGGAGCTCCTTGTTGCTGTGAGTTTGATTTCGTTTGCTACGGTAATGCCGTTCGCGAGAGTCCTTCTTAATGACAGTGCCGAGATGATTCTGACCGCATCTGTCAGAATGTTGACCCAGCTCGAAATTGCTTACAATTTGTCCTGCCAGTGGAATACACCCTCCCGGGTACCGCCGGACTTGTGATTTACTCGAAACCCTTCAGGTTCGAGAACGGGCTTATTGCCGGATGCCGCGCGAGCGATCCCGCTGAGCGTTGCGAAGTGTTCCTCCTCGCGGACGATCAGATACCCCTCGTCGTCAACCTGTATGCCCGTCAAAATGCGGCCGCCGAGTTTGGTATCGAGTGGAACCCGTTGCTCCTCTTCCGCGAGAACGGCTTCGATGTCCAGCACCGCGTTTTCTTCGGGCTGCTCTTTGCCAGCGTTGGGGATGATGATGATGCCGCTTTTCGCGGTTTCATTCTCTCCCATCTGCGTCACCATGAATGGGGCTGGTAGGACAATCAAATCCTCCGTCATTTTCTTTTACCTCCGTCTTGAACCTCTTCTGTGCGCTTGCAGATCAGACCGACGCCAATTTTGCTCGGTCCCAATCCTGATGATCCTTGGCGCGCAAAAGGAACACGTTCTCTTGGATATGTCGGGAATGGGCGCAGACAGTCACATAAGGCAATCCCAGAAATCGTTTCGCCTCAATCTGCGTAATCTCCAAACCGTTGAACCTATCTAATTTTAGTTTCGTTAAGATTCGTTTGACTGCTCTGGGCACGGTGCCTTGTCCATCAAAACCAAAGATAGATCCTTTGATCTCACCAGTGACACAGAAAAAGGTCTACCCTATTTCGCGGATTTTTTGACCGAATCCGCACGCATCAAGATTTTTGACTAATCTCCAGCCTTTCGCACGGGGTTCACTTTCGAACTGAAGTGCGTCTGGCAAGAGCAAAAAGACCTACGCATCGGCTCGGAAAGAGGTTTGCCCGATGCGACGTGGCACTCGTTCGAGCTGAACACAGCGGGTGATCTGCGTGACGCGCTCTGGTGGCTGCACCGAGCACATGAGGCAGCCAACTAAGACTGCGTGGCCGAAGGGAATCGTTTCGGCAGACCCAAATCGAACACACCTCACCGTGTGAAGCGCGAACTTGCCCACGTGGCGCAGACGCGGCGCAAGTGGCTGGGCAGGTTTAGTACATCCCGCCCATCCCGCCAGGGCCTGCGCCGACGGCCACCTTCTGTCCCTCTTCCCGCATATCGGCCACTAGGGCTTCGGTGGTGAGCATCAGTGCAGCGATGGAAGCCGCGTTCTGCAGTGCTAGACGAGTTACCTTGGCTGGATCAATCACCCCAGCTTTTATCATATCGCCGAACTCCCCGGTCTCTGCGTTGAAGCCAAAGCTCTCATCCTTCGATTCGCGGATGCGGCCGATGATCACCGCACTTTCAAAGCCCGCGTTCTGGACAATCTGGCGCGTGGGTTCTTCGAGGGCGCGCTTTACAATGTTCACCCCGATGGCTTCGTCGCCGTGGAGCTTGAGCTTTTCGAGCGCCGCGATGCAGCGAACCAGCGCTACGCCGCCGCCGGGAACAATGCCCTCCTCGACAGCAGCGCGCGTTGCGTGCATGGCGTCCTCAACACGAGCCTTCTTTTCCTTCAGCTCGGTCTCGGTTGCAGCGCCGACTTTAATCACCGCTACGCCGCCCACCAGCTTCGCGAGCCGCTCCTGCAACTTTTCCTTATCGTAGTCCGAAGTGGACTCTTCGACCTGCGAGCGGAGCTGCTTGATACGGCCCTCGATCTCGCTAGACTTGCCGACGCCCTCGATGATCGTTGTGTTGTCCTTGTCGATGGTCACCTTCTTGGCGCGGCCGAGATCCTCCACCTTCACATTCTCGAGCTTGATGCCGAGGTCTTCCGTGATGGAATTGCCGCCGGTGAGGATTGCAATATCTTCCAGGATGGCCTTGCGGCGGTCACCAAAACCGGGAGCCTTCACCGCGGCGCACTGCAGCGTCCCACGCAGCTTATTCACAACGAGCGTCGCGAGCGCTTCGCCCTCGACGTCTTCTGCGATGATCAATAGCGGTTTGCCCATCTTGGCGATCTGCTCGAGCAGGGGAAGCAAATCCTTCATCGAGCTGATTTTCTTTTCGTGGATCAGGATGCGAACGTCTTCCATCAAGCACTCCATCCGCTCCGGGTCGGTGACGAAGTAAGGCGAAAGATAGCCACGGTCGAACTGCATTCCTTCCACGACTTCCAGCGCCGTCTCCATCGTTTTGGATTCTTCAACAGTGATGACGCCGTCCTTGCCGACCTTCTTCATCGCTTCGGCGATGATGGTGCCGACCTGCTTGTCGGTATTGGCGCTGATAGTGCCGACTTGCGCGATCATGTCTCCCTTCACGTCCTTGTGAAGCCTCTTAATCTCCTCGACGGCTACTTCGACGGCCTTCTCGATGCCGCGCTTTAGTGCCATCGGGCTCGCGCCAGCTGCTACCGTCCGTACACCTTCGCGGAAGATGGCCTGTGCCAGCACGGTCGCAGTGGTCGTGCCGTCGCCTGCAACGTCGGAGGTCTTCGAAGCGACCTCGCGAACCATCTGCGCGCCCATATTCTCGAGCGGATCCGGCAACTCGATTTCCTTCGCGACTGTTACGCCATCCTTGGTAATGATCGGCGCACCGAATTTCTTTTCGATTACCGCATTGCGCCCCTTCGGGCCCAGGGTGATTTTTACCGCATCTGCCAGAATATTGACGCCGCGCAGAATTGCCTGCCGTGAATTCTCACCAGTTACAATTTGTTTTGCCATTAGATTTCACCCTCCTGGGTGATTGCGAATTTCTCGCCCCGTCCAAAACCTTCGGATCGAGGAATTTACTTCCTGCTGGATGCCGCTTTGGCTATCCCGCTGATCTTCGCCAGGATTTCCTCCTCGCGGAGGATCATGTACTCCTGGTCGTCGATCGTGATGTCATTGCCGGTGTATTTGCCGAACAGGATCCGGTCGCCCACTTTCACGTCGAGCGGAATACGCTTGCCCTTCTCGATCTTGCCGGCTCCGACGGCCATCACCTCGCCCTCTTGAGGTTTCTCTTTAGCCGTGTCAGGGATAATGATGCCGCCCTTTGCAGTTTCTTTCTCTTCCAACCTCCTCACCAGGGCCCGGTCGTGCAGGGGCGTTACATTTAGTGCCATTTTCCTAACCTCCGTTTGATCCGTTCTGAGATTCAATAAAGTCGCTTGATGACTAAGAACCGGCATCAAGGCCGAAACGCCTTTAAATTGGCCTGCCGCGTAGTTGCGAGGCCGTCGGCCTCTTTCGTCACGCGCGCGATTTCCTTCTGCGAAGCCTCTTCATTCTCCAGCCTCACAGATTCGATAATGGCAGCATTCGCCCGTGCATCGAGTCGTTTTGAAGATATAGCGAGCCGGAAAGAGGTTAGGTTGCTGGAACGAAGAAGACTTACCGAGTTCTGAGAATCCTCCCATCGAGCAATTAGCCCATCCGCCGAGCGATAGGGTTCACTTGTCGGGAAGAAAGGGACGACCTTGTCCGTTGAGCTATCGAGGTGGTTCGCTGGGAAGAAGTTGATCTCGGTAGCAGCTCTGGTTGCCGTTCCGTACCGCACCGACATGGCTCGGACCATGTCGTCCTCAGTTAGTCCCGCTGTGGCGTCTTGCTCATAAGTCACCACAATCCTGTACAGCTCTCCATTGTAGAAACTGAACAAAATTTGCGAAAACGGGTCCACTCGGTGTGAAGAAGAGGAGTTCAACGTCCAAAACGTCAATTCTTGAATGACTGCTGGGCGCTGGTGAATTAGAGTCGTCGAGTGCGAGTATGGGCCGACCTGCTTCGAGAGTTCTGCTAAACTCGTTCCCAGCGAGAATGTTCGATACTTGGACAGGTCCTGGCCGGAAATCAAGGGAGCTGAAAGCAGGATCACGGAAAGGGAAATAACTATATTGCGCATCATTTTCATTTGAATAACTCCTTCAATCAACGTTTCACGATCGGTTCCACGTTGGCTTGTATCATTATTACGTTCAGCATCCCCTTGCTGCCTGCGAGCCCCATGTTTTGGTTCAGGAACAACTCGTACAGCAGGATTCACACCAGATGCTCCATTAAAAAATGGGGCTACCCAGCAGGTGTAGCCTCCCTATTCTGAAGTATCTTGTTGCATCGACCAGGATTACACGGGGGAAGGTCGAGCTTGCGGACGATATTCGTGTTCGTGATGGCCAGCGTTTTCTCGAGCTCTTGCCCTTGACCCACTCGGTGTGGGCCTCCGTTTCCTCGATGACTTGCGTCTCGGAATCGATCTCGATCTGCAGCTTCATTACGTCGCCGCAGTCGGGCGCGCCGAGGAGGCCCGTTCCCCTATTCGCGTCATCCTTCGGTAGGCCGCCTACGTCGCACGGGTTATCATGGTGATCAATCACTTTGTCCGAATGAGCCATGCTCCCTTCGCTCGTGTACTTGTTTTGTTTTCCTGACGCCTGCCGCGATTCTCTGATGATTTCACCAGCCATGTAGAAAGGAGTCCAGGGCTCGCTTTCGAATTGCAACGATTCCGGCATGAGTTTGCCTCCCTCGATCAGGATGGTCGCCGTTTTGATTGTGTCTGCCATTGACGTCTCGCGGCGGCTACAGTGGCGTTCAGGATCGCCTAGCCTTACCCAGGAAAAATTGGGGGGCGGACTTTTCCCGCCCCTCAACCAAATATTTGTCGGTCAAGCCGAGGAGATTATTTTCCTGCTTGGGCGGCCCTCGTTTTCGCGGGCCCCGACGGGTTCGTCTCTAAACTCTTTTTCGGATCTAATCCAGTCCTCGACAACTTTTCCCCGTTGCCATTTGCTGAGATGCTGATCTTTATCTGCTTTGGCTTCGACTCCTCAAGTTTCGCCATGTGCAGGGTCAAGACTCCATTGCTATAGTCGGCCCGAATGTTTTCGGAACTGACCGTGTTCGGCAGGGAGAAGCTCCGCATGAACGAACCATAGGCGCGTTCAATTCGGAGGTAGTTGTCCTCGTTGACGTCCTTCTCAAACTTCCGCTCTCCGCGGATGGTCAACGTATTGTTTTCGACGCGTACGTCAATGTCCTTGTCTTGGAGATCCGGTAGGTCGGCCTTTACGACCAATTCGTTCTCGGTTTCGTATATGTCTACGAGCGGTGCCCAGTTTGCCAGGTCGGCAGGCCCCGAGCGGTCGCGAGTAAAATTGTCTTCGAACAAACGATTAACTTGGTCCTGTAGAGATGTCAAACCGCGGGCCTGGTCCCAACGTGTAATTGTGTTCATGGCAACCTCCTTAGTTGTCTTGGCCAAGGGGTGATTCTAGATAACCGCCCTTAGTTTAGATTGCCTTGCGACTCCCTCAGTCAGTTAACTACGCTAGTTTAATTCACTTGTCCTGTCAACACAATTTAGAGATAATTAGCTGGGTTAATCTACCAAGTTAAACCGACCGGGGGGCGACCTGTGGACGTTTGTCTAGTGATCAAGCAGCGGCTGGAACAAATGGGGGTGGAGCAGAGGGAGCTGGCAGCTGCCGCTGAAGTTACGGAGTCTTATATTTCCCAACTGCTGACTCGCAAGAAATTGCCCCCTGCGCCCGATCGGACAGATATCTATGAAAAGATGGGAAAATTCCTGAGGCTCCCGGGCGGTAAGCTCTCGAAGCTGGCGGACCTCCAGCGCAAGGAAGAATTGAAGAGAAGCTGGGGGAGCTGCCCACACCGTTGTTTAAAGAAGTTCGAGAGTTCATCCTTGGCAAGTGCGCACCCGATGCGGAAGAACAAATACGGGCAATTTTTGAGAAGCAGCCCTTCGGCGAACTTGAACGCCTAGTCACTCAAAAGCTCTTGGACGTGGCTAAAAGAGTCGCCAAGGAAGAATTGGGAAGCGAAGACTGGCTCCACACGGTGGCTCAACTCAGCGGCCGGAGCTACGAAGAGATGCGGGTCATTATCCTCGAGTTTTTGGACACGGACGTCTTCAATGTGTCGATTGAAAACTGCGCCTCCTTTTTGGATCCGCTGATTGAATCTTGGGACATCAACCTCACGACTTTTAGCATGGAAATTGTCCTAAACCGGACCTTAGCCCCCGGGCACCCGAAGAAATTTGAGTTCGTCGAACGGGAATCTCACCAACCTGAGGAAGAGCCGGGGCTCACAGAATTCCTCAAGGATAGTTCCCTCAGCGGAACTGCCACTGAAGAAGAAATTGAGTTTCTGAAAAAGCTGAGGTTCAAGGGGAAACAACCCACTCCGCTCTATTATTACCGGCAATTACAAGACCTCAGAGACCCGCTCCATTTTCGACCGCTCATGACCCAGCCCCGCCCAATGGAAATACGGGGCCAGTCCCAGCCCGAAGGGTCAGTCGCCCCGATGCACAAATATCGGGAGGTTGATGACATTAATAGGCAACTTCAGCTTGACGGCAGGAAGAAGGCATTACAACGTTGGGCAGGGAACAAAGGCAGCCAGCGCAAGAAACAAAAAGCAAAGTCGTAAAAAGTTTTCCCCGCTATACTCGCCAGCAACGTGAGGCTCCGGGAGTCTCTAGACCGCACAATAGCGTTTGGGCAGTCCTGGCCGCTCAGACGGCAGCCTGACAATGGAGGAAACCTTGGCACTGGTGATCGAGGAAAAGTACGACCAGGTACGCCAACTCATCGGTATTGGCAAGGAGCGCGGCTATCTGCTCTATGACGAGGTGAACGACATTCTCCCGCCCGAAGTGCATTCCTCCGAGGAGATTGATGAAATGCTTTCCGCCTTTGAGCGCTACGGTATCGATGTCTACGAAGATGCCACCAGTGCCGAGGCCGCTCGTGATGCCGCGGAAGCTGCCGATTTCCGTGCCGCAGAGCCGAAAGAGGAACTTACAACCGAGGACAGCGAACTCGATCTGACGTCGGGAACCCTGGAGAAGACGAACGATCCGGTTCGTTTGTACCTTCGCGAAATGGGTACCGTTCCACTACTGACGCGCGAAAGTGAAGTGGTGATTGCGAAGCGATTCGAGCGCGGGCATCTGCTCGTTCTGAAAACCATTACGCGCGCGCCGCTCATTCTGAAGGAACTGTTGCAAGTTGGGGAGGACTTGCGGAACGACTCCCGGTCGATTAAGGAAATCGTCCAGTTTGATGACGAGGAGCTGTCCGAGGAAAAGATCGAAGCGAAGACAAAGAAGACGCTCAAGCAGATCGATAAGATCGCCGCGCTCTATCTGTTGGCGACGAAGCAAGCTGCGAAGCTCCAGCGTGTTCCGCGTTCCAAGAAGCGCTCTTACCTCCATGCTCGCTACGCTCTCGCCCGAACCCGCGTCGAGATGTCGAGACGCGTCCGAGAACTCGATTTCAAGCTGTCCGAGAAGAAGCGGCTGATCGACAAGATTCGCAACACGGTCGAGCACGTTCAATTCCTAGAGCGCGAAATCGAAAAGCTCGAGCGCCGCGTCGATGCATCGAAAGCCGATGTCCAGGCGGAGGCGCGCAAGGACCTGAAAGCCCGCCGGCAGGAGTTGAACGAGATTGAAATCGCAAGTGAGGTCAACCCGACGGAGCTGAAGCGGATGCTCCAGATCATCTTGCGGGGCGAAGCAGAAGCCGAGCAGGCCAAGAAGGAATTGGTCGAAGCGAACCTCCGCCTCGTCATTTCCATCGCGAAGAAGTACAACAACCGCGGCCTGCAATTTCTCGATCTGATTCAGGAAGGCAATATCGGTCTGATGAAAGGGGTGGATAAGTTCGAGTGGCGGCGTGGATACAAGTTCTCGACTTATGCGACTTGGTGGATCCGCCAGGCCGTCACCCGCGCCCTCGCTGATCAGGCTCGCACAATCCGCGTTCCGGTGCACATGATCGAGACAATCAACAAGCTTGTGCGGACTCAGCGACAGCTCGTGCAGGAATTAGGCCACGAGCCTACTTCCGAAGAAATTGCCAAGCGCATGGATATCAGCGTCGAAAAGGTGCGCAAGACCAAAAAGATCGCGCAGCAACCGATCTCGCTCGAAACGCCCATCGGCGAGGAGGAAGATTCGCACCTAGGCGACTTTCTTGAGGACAAGACTGCCGTGTCACCCTCGGATGCGGCCACCTACCTGAGCCTCCAAGAGCAGACATCCTCGCTTTGAAGACTCTCACGCCACGCGAAGAGAAAATCATCAAGATGCGCTTCGGTCTAGAAGACGGCAGCGAGCACACGCTCGAACAAGTGGGCCAAACATTCGCCGTCACCCGCGAGCGTATCCGTCAGATCGAAGCCAAGGCGCTGCGCAAGCTGAGGCATCCTGCGCGCTCGAACCGGCTCCGCGCCTTTCTCGAACTCGGCTCGCGAGACCCGCTCTAGCATTCCCCTTCTAAATTATCGCGCGAGTCCTAGTTGGAAGCTTTCTGTACACTTTTGTACAGTTTGTAAATTGCAGTTTTCGGTTGTTTTAGGAGTTTTTCGCTTCTGGTTCCGTGGGAGTCGATATTTTTGCCAGGTTCAAAGCGGAATCTATCGTACGGAGCGGTCTTGCTTCGCTGCCGCTGGTCGGTGGCTAAGCTTCCCGGTTGTTCTTTGCATGTTTCCTTCACGACCGTGTGCTCTAGCTTTCATGGAATACAGGGCGACATCCGCTGCGCCCATCAGCGTATCAATCTTCTCGCCGTCTTTAGGATAGATAGCAACACCGATGCTCACTGAAAGCTTCGGTTTTCTGCCATCACGCGCTAGGTTGTCGCAGATGCGCCCGGCCACTAAATTTGCCGGCACTTCACGTGTCTCGGGCAGTATCACCGCAAACTCATCTCCGCCGAAGCGCGCTGCGGTGTCCATATTCCTGCAGGAGTTGCACAAGACATCGCCCAGCCTGCAGAGCGCCTGACTGCCAACCATGTGGCCGAAACGATCGTTGATCTTCTTTAGCCCGTCCAGGTCAAGGAACAAGAGTGCGAATTCACGCCCGGTGCGCTCGGAACGCTTAATCTCGGTGTCAAGGATCTCCACCAGATGGCGGTAATTGGACAGCCCGGTCAGCGGGTCCTTGGCCGCCTGTTGCCGCAAATGATCCTCCAGCTTGCGCTGCTGGGTGATATCTTCAACGATAATCTCGTAACTGTCCTTCTCACCTTCGGCGCTGGCTTGGCGTCCACTAAGCCGTACCTTCAGCGGTGTACCGTCCTTTCGTTTCCAGTCAAGTTCCAGGCGAACGCCGCCATCCTCGCCATCTTTGCCGGGAGAGAGCCCCAGCAATTGCTCACGTTTGGAGGCATTACAAAAGACCTCACTTGCGTGGCGAGTTGCTATGAGCTCCTGTTTGGATGCATAACCAAGCATGGTAACAAGTGCCTGATTGACATCCAGAAACTTGCCTTTCCCGTCGCAGCGACACATTCCGTAGGACAAGTTCCCTACTAAAGCGCGATAACATGCTTCTGAATGGCGCAGCTTCTTCTCCGAGTGATCGCGCTCCTCGCGCAGGTTGTTCTCACTCAGCGCTCGGCGAATCGCTACCGGAAGATGACCAATGTGATCCCTGTCAACACAATCGGCAGCGCCTTCCGTAACAAGCTCTGCCACCAACTCCGGTCTGATTCTGCCGGTTAGGAAGATGACGGGGATGGGTCTCTCCCGTTCGCCTAACACTTCGAGTACTTGCGGACCTTGCCAGTTGCGCGTCGGGTATTTGGCCAGCACCACATCATAGTGTTTTGAGTCCAAATGCATAATTAACTTCTCTGGCGTTGAAACTACATGTGCGCTGAATTTGCAGTGGGCTCTTTTGAGTTCTCGCAAGCATTGTTCCGCGTCCGCAGGATCACCATGAACGAATAGGATGCGCAAGGGGTGACGTCTGCTCGCCGGTCCGCGCGGGACAGGAGGGAGGACAAGTTGGTTGATATCGGCTCGTGAGGCTAAAGGCATCGAAGCCCGTCCAGATTAGCGGGAACACCCCTGGGAACTGATTAAAGTTACCTCTGAAAACCGTAATCTAGCAGGGTGCGGAACGACTGTGCAAAACAGCACACTTTAGGTCCCTGTATTAACCGTTAAGGTACATCATGCCAGGTCAGCCCCTGGCTGGGACGTCGGGCCGGGATAATTTTGTCGACGGTTCCAGGCACGGTGGTACTTGGCTGTTCTGGAATTCGGGCCGTGTCTAGTTTCAGTTCCATTATTCTTGCGGACCTGGTCATGCGCGGTTTCGCCATTTCCTTCTTGACGCTGGCATGCTTCGCGTTGCCGGGTGTCTTGTCTTTCTTATTCAGCATTCATCCATCAGGGGATTCATTGCGGATGTTGAGGGATTAGACGTGCACCGGTTATTGCTGAGAGTTCTCCAGACCCTCAGGGCTCATCTGTAATCCACTGAATATTAAGGGCTTGTTGTAGTTGGGCTTCAGGCTATGGTCGTTGTATCGCTCAACACGAACTGTGCAATATTGAACAGTTTTTGGAATCCTGCTCCATGCTATTCTGACCTATGGCGTCTTCCGCAGTTCGACGTGTCTCCGTCCAGACCCCTCGCTCTCCCCAAAAAGCGAATTCAAGAAGCCCTGCGTTCGATGTGAAATTGTTTCTCGACTCGACCGGTCTGGGCAGAAAGGTAGCCAAGTTTCGAGGAAAAGAAACCGTCTTCGCGCAGGGCGATCCCGCGAAGAATGTCATGTACATTCAGGAAGGCGGCGTGAAGCTTACTGTGGTCAATGAGGTCGGCAAAGAAGCCGTTGTGGCGATTCTGGGACCGGGTGATTTTTTTGGGGAAGGGTGCCTTGCGGGCCAGTCCATTTGCATGGCGACTGCGACCGCGATTGCACCCACCACTGTGCTCGTCATTGAGAAAAACGAGATGATTCGCGTGCTCCACGGGGAACACGAGTTTCTCCGACCGCTTCATCGCCTATATGCTGGCACGAAACATCCGAGTCGAGGAAGACCTGATAGACCAGCTCTTTAACTCCAGCGAGAAACGGCTGGCGCGCACTCTGCTGCTGCTCGCGCGCTATGGCAGCGCCGGGCGATCCTCAAAAGATGCTTCCCAAAGTATCGCAAGAGATGCTGGCGGAGATGATTGGCACAACGCGGTCCCGAGTCAATTTTTTCATGAACAAATTCAGGAAACTGGGCTTCATCCAATACAACGGCGAGATCCACGTCAACAATTCCCTCCTGAGTGTTGTCCTGCACGATTAATGGTTGTAGCCGCTGCGATTATAGCTGCGTGGCCTGTTAGCCTTTTGAGTGGCGGCGTACCATTTTCTGCGCGAGATCATGGCTGCGTTACTTCTTCAATCTTCAAGACCAAGCGGAACAGGGAACGATCAGGGAAGGAACAGGGAATAGAATTCTCTGTTAACCAAGTCCTGTGGTGCCTCCCACGATCGATCCCTTGAAACCGGTCAAGCCAGCCTGCGATACTCTCGTCCAAGTCATATTTGTCTTTGCATAGATTCGAGTTCAGCCCGATAAATGTCGCTGAAGTTTCTCAGTGGATCTTCACCGTCAAGCTATTCGCTCCGACAACGGCGTGCCCTTTGCTTCACCCAATGGTCTCTTCAACCTAAGTAGGCTAGCCGTTTGGTGGCTTCGCCTCGGCGTTACCATCGAACGTATCCAGCCCGGCCATCCGCAACAGAACGGTCGCCACGAACGCATGCATCGAACCTTAAAGATGGAAGCTACCCGGCCGGCCGGTTCCAACTTCCTTCAGCAACAAGCCAAGTTCGATGCCTTCGTTCAGGTGTTTAACAACGAGCGCCCGCATGAGGCTCTCGATATGAAGTGCCCCGTCGAAGTCTATAAGGCTTCCACGCGGCAATATCGGGGTATCGGAGAACTCTCCTATCCTTTCCACGATCGGACAGCTCTGGTCATCTACTGCGGAAGGATCTGCATTTTCAAAAAGAAAATAAATCTCAGCACTTCTCTCGCGGGTCAAGCCGTGGGCATCAAAGAGGTCGACGACGGTATTTGGCTGGTCAGCTTTATGGACTACGATCTCGGTTACGTCGATCTTGAGGAGAAGACTCTGCAACCCTTAGAAAACCCTTTTGGCCCAAGGGTGTAAACTATGTCTTAGGAACATTCTGTAAAGGATCTCTCCGGACTGTACAAAGACCGGCTGGCGGTGGACGCAGTCCCGTGCGAACTTTTCTCCGGCCCAATTCCCTGCTAACAGGGAAAAATACAGGGAATTTTGCACCTTTACACGGAAACATTCGGCGATAACTCCACGCTGCAGAGTGTTTTAGTGAGAAAAATTAGGTCTTCGAGACCAATCGGAACAGGGAACGATCAGGCAAGGAACAGGGAATGGAATTCCCTGTTAGCCAAATCCTGTGGCGAAATGTCTCAAGAGCCCGGAGTTAGTGACCTATCGTTCTTGGTGTGCGTCAGGCTTTCCGAGTGCGAAAACGGTTCCGTCAACTGCATAACGTGCAAGAAAGAATTTGACGTGCTGGTTGCCGACCCAATTATCGGCGGGCCATTCCCAGAATAGAAGTTCTGCGCGCCGCGTTGGAGTGATCGGGTTGGGGACCGGCACGATGGCCGCATATGGGCGCATGGGGGACGTCTTTCGATTTTATGAGATCGACCCATTGGTGGATCGGATTGCCCGCGGTCTGTTCACTTACCTGGGCGAAACCGATGCCTCGATCCAGAACGTTATGGGAGACGCGCGGGTCTCCCTCGCCGCCGAAGCGCCGCAACAATTCGACGTTCTGGTTGTGGATGCGTTTTCCGGCGATGCCCTCCCGGTGCACCTGCTTACCACCCAGGCGTTTGCTCTCTATCGGCGCCATTTGAAGTCCACGGGCTTCTCGCTGTGCACGTCACCAACCAGTACCTCGACTTGGCTCCGGTCGTTCAGCAGCAAGCGAATCATGCGGGGCTGCAAGCGGTCCTGATCATCTCCGATTCGGACGCCAGCCAGGATATAAACAGAGCCGACTGGGTATTGGTTTCCGCAAATACAAATTTCTTTTTGCTACCCGAGGTGGACGCGGCCAGAGAGAATTTCAGCACTCGCAAGAATTTACGCCTCTGGGATGATGACTACAACAGCCTGCTACCGGTGGTGCGATGGCAACGGCGCAAGGAACGATGAGCGTGAATCCTGCGGTCTTTAGCATCCAGGTATGGTTAATGGCAGCGGGTTCCTTAGACGGGCAAAAACAGGCCGTTGGAACCACGCTGATCTCGCTAGGGCTAGCTCTGACGGCGAATTCGTTGTATCAAGGGCAGAGGAAGCGTACGATGCACGAGTCAGAGGCCAAATCGGAAATTCCGGCTTAATTTCTTCAGCGGGGAATTCGGCAGACTGTCGTCCCAACGACAGCCGGACCATAATGGCATTTTGCCACGACTACCCAAGGTAACGTAGAAAGCGGTCGGTGATGACGAACACCGGGGCAGGTGGACACCGGAATCAAGCACTTAAGGAGAAGGAAATGAGAGCAACGATCACGCGAAGGGCGACGAGAATGATCATCTCGCTACTACTCAGCCGTGGTTTTCGGCTCCTAGGACTTGTCTTCATAGCCTACGCGATGCTCGTTTCGGGCCGACACAACGCTGAGTCCGCCAACATCTATCCTCAGAATAATCCGGTACGTCGAGCGCGGACGTCCCACTGCTACTGCTCGTCGGATATGGGGCAATCCACAATGTATTTCAGCGCCGCCTTTGATCTATTTTTGCCTGCCGGCGCTCCCGACCTTAAGTACCACCAAATGGAGGACTCGTTCAAACAAACTATCCAACAAAAGTATGGCTACGAAGGTAACGCGGTTTGCTTCGGGAACTATAAGACTTTAGCTGAGGTGCAAGCGGACGAGCAGAAGCGAATCACCGAAATGCGCGCCTCCAAGAAATGGAAGATCATCGAGACCGGCTGGACCTACAATGGCGCGCCGCCAATAGTTGCTTCCGGCAAAGGTAAACCCTCCTACTGCTTCGGGTATAACGGCAACACCGGGTATTTCAGCGATATTTTTGAAGTGCCGCCACATACCCCGCTCATCCCCGTGGTCGTTGATGGCTTCGCTCGGTTCGTCATTGAAAAGTATGGCTTAGAACCTGGACGTAATGGGACGGGGTCCTGGGAAGGGGGGGTGACTTGCCCTTCGAGTGACAACAAGGACGCAGATAAGCGATACGGAAGAGAAAAAGGGTACAAGATTATCGAAACTGGATGGAAACCCAAAAGCCTCCCGCCACCGAAGCTAGGGCCTGCATGAAAGAGATCGACAGCTATAACCGGAAGTGTCCTGGCTCAGCCTGAAATGGAGAGGTGACGTTTTCCGCTAGTGAAGATTCCGCCCCTACGGGGAGGGGATCTTCATGGCATAAGGATCGAATCGTCCGATCCCTGATTCTGGTCAGATAGGCCTGTCGTTCGCCAAAACTCTGTCCGCCTTTGAAATCAGTGGTATAGAGATTGCTCTCCACAGGGGATTGGGGATATCAGCCACCCATGTTCCATCTCATTCGGATCGTTCTCACATCAACTCTTCGCCTCTTCCGCACGCGTCGCAGCCTGTTGCTTGAAAACCTAGTTCTTCGGCAGCAACTTGCTGTCCTGAAGCGAAAGCGCACAAGGCCACGACTTGGTCTGGATGGAAAGGAACCCTCATCGTAGTGGACCCTGAAACGGTCGTGCGATGGCACAGAGCGGATTCCGCTTGTATTGGAGGCTGATCTCCAAAGTCCGGACGCACGTTGGCAGAAAACAGATGCCGCAGGAGATTCGGGAGTTAATTTTCCGGATGGTCGCCGAGAACACTACGTGGGGTGCCCCGCGCATCCATGGCGAACTCCTTATGCTTGGCTTTGATGTCTCTGAGCGAACGATCTCCCGCTGGATGAAACGAGCGCCGAGGGATCCCCAGCCAGCCAAACGTTGGCTCGCCTTCCTTCGAAATCATCGGGAAGTTATCGCTGCAATGGATTTCTTCACGGTCCCAACGGCCACCTTCCGTGTGCTCTACTGCTTCTTCGTCCTCAGTCACGACCGTCGGCGCATCCTGCACTTCAACGTCACGAAGCATCCGACGAGTATGTGGATCGTCCAGCAGTTACGGGAAGCATTTCCGTTTGAGCTGGCTCCTCGGTTTCTCATCTTCGACCGGGACGCGAAATACGGTTTGGAGGTCCCGTCCGCCGTTCGATCTCTGAGGATGAGTCCTGTGCGGACTTCCTTCGAAAGTCCGTGGCAGAATGGAATTGCGGAACGTTGGATAGGCAGTTGCTGCCGCGAACTGTTGGATCACATCATCGCAGTTGACGAACGCCATCTGAAGCGTTTGCTCGCTGAATACGTCGGCTACTACCATGACGACCGCACGCATCTTGGGCTCGGGAAGGAAACGCCGGATCGTAGAACCCCATCCAGAGCGTCTAGTCGCGTCCTATCTCATGAGCGACTCGGCGGGTTGCATCATCGTTACGATAGGGCTGCCTGACCCCAAGCGTATAGTTCCGAAACCGCAGCTCGAACTCCATCCTTACTATATATGCGGGACACAGCCCGGGCTGCTACCGAAGAGAAGCTGGGCAGCAGCGGAGCACCCCTGGTTCAATTTCTCGGTGTTCATTCAGACATTCGCGACTGGGGCTCGGGTCATTGTTGGCGCGGATGACATTTTGGCGAAGCACAACAATCGGGTAGCTCTAACACACTGATTCCCAAAGATCTCACGCCGGGCGGTGAAAGAAGCCTGTGGACGAATCAAAAGAAATCCTTTCGGCTCAGCCTCCATATAGCCGAGCAGCCGCAAGCGAAGCAGAGGGGCCTTACTGGTTGGGGGGTAAGGCCCTCTGTCCGCAAGGAGAGACCCTAGTAACCGATCGTCGCGAACCAGCGCCCTTCCGGATGCGTGACGAAAATGACCGGCGCGATGCAGGACTTCGGAAGTGCCAACTCCGCTTCGATATCGGCGTCGCCCGATTGGGAGAACGGAAAATCTCCCGTGCTCACATTCAAGACACCGGGATTCCCCGCGTCATCTATGATCTGACAGCTCACAAGGCCGCGGATGGTGGGAACCACGTTGATATTGCCGAAGGAGGGTAGAACCAAACCTCGAACGTGAACTTCCAATTCCCCGTTTGACTTCAGTTCACCGCGCCCTTCGCGAATGACCCAAACGGCGCCGCCGCCGGGCACGCCGCGAATCGGATTGTTGGGCCCCACGTAGGGCCCGGAAACACCGATCATGTGATCGAACTTTAAGAGGTCTTCTCTTTCGTGTTCCGCGGAAGCCGTAATGGCAATCGCCAGCAACGCCACAGCAATAGATACCCAGAGATATCGTTTCATCGCATGTCTCCTCTCGAAAATATTTGGTCGTTCTTTAGCTTTGCTCTGCATCCGCGCGGAAGTGCGACCGAAGTGGATGGGCCGACTGTCAGATTGAAGGCAATGGTGGTATCCTCGCAAGCTCCACTCCTTGATAAAATGAAGGAGCCACTTTTGTTGGCCCGACGCATTACTGGGACCGCGACGCCCCTCACGATTTCCTTAAATCGCGCCGCTACCACACCTCTGCACTGCCAGCTTTACCAACAGTTCCGAGAGGCAATCGTATCGGGACGGGAGGCTGCTGGGATGCCCCTGCCGTCGTCGCGCGCATTGGCGGTGGACCTAGGTGTGTCGCGCAACACGGTGCTAAATGCATTCGATCAACTACTCGCCGAGGGCTACGTGACGGGCCGGCGTGGCTCGGGGACGTTCGTCACGGATGGCTTGCCGGATAATCTGTTGTGGGTGCGCTCAACGCGGGAAAAAGCAGCTCACCGAGTGCGCCTCGGCAGAACGCTTTCCCGTCGCGGACGGCAGTTGGCTGCCCTCGGCGTCTTCTTCCCGCCCGTCGCGCCAATCCCTTTTCGCCATGGATTGCCGGCGATCGACGAGTTTCCGGAGAAGCTGTGGGCGCGGCTGGCATCAAAACGCTGGCGGCGGCCGCCACGCGAGTGCCTCGGATATGGTGACGCGGCAGGCTATGGGCCGCTGCGGAAAGCGATCGCCGCGTATCTTGGGAGCGCTCGCGCGGTGCATTGCGAGGCTGAGCAGGTGATCATCGTCAGCGGCTCGCAGCAGGCGATCTATCTAATGGCACAAGTGCTGATCGACCCGCAGGAAGAAGTGTGGGTGGAAGACCCCGGTTATTTGGGAACGCGCGCGGCGCTGCTCTCCGCTGGCGCGCACTTGGTGCCGGTTCCGGTGGACGGCGAGGGGCTCATTGTGTCGCGGGGGATCGAGCAAAGCAGAAAGGCGCGATTGGTTTATGCGACCCCATCGAATCAGTATCCGACCAGCGCGACGATGAGCCTATCGCGCCGGCTTGAGCTGCTCGAATGGGCGCGGCGCTCGGGGGCGTGGATCGTTGAAGACGATTACGACAGCGAATATCGCTACGCCAGCCGGCCGCTCGCCTCGCTGCAGGGACTCGATCAGTGCGGCCGCGTCATCTATGTTGGTACCTTTTCCAAGCTGCTCGCGCCGGCCCTGCGGTTAGGATATATCGTGGCACCGCCGGCTCTGGTTGGAGCGTTTACAGCAGCCAGTGCGTTAATCAGCCGGCATCCTCCATCCATGGAGCAGGTGGTGCTGGCCGACTTCATCGCCGAGGGACACTTGAGGCGGCACGTGCGCCGGATGCGGACTCTCTATCAGCAGCGGCGAGATCAATTCGTGGAGGTGGCGCGGCGCGAACTCGCAGGAATGCTCGAAGTACATCCGCCCGACGCAGGGACTCATTTGATTGGGTGGTTGCCACAAGGCTGGAACGATCGTGCCGTCGCAAAGGCTGCGGGCCGCGAAGGTGTTCAAACGAAACCGTTCTCGAATTATTGCCTGCGGCGACGCCGCCGCGGCGGCTTGATTTTGGGCTACGGAGCGTATGCAAAAAAGGAAATGCTAGCGGGGGTTCAGAAGCTCGCCACGGCGTTGCGCAGATTCGAGCGTGTGTAACAGCGAGCAATCAGAGGGGCCGCGTGGAGGACGGGCTGGCGATCCGGTGCATTTGTACGCAGTTAAGGTTCGCGCCCCGGGCCAAGCATTTCTTCGATTAACCCCACGGCCTACGCGACAGCAATACCGCAATCACTCATATTGGAGAGAGTGTCTCCAACAATTACACAGTACCTATCGCCAAGTTTGCGCTTACTCATCCATGTGGATACCGACAGGCTACACCGTCGATCATTTTCGACCCAAGAGCCGCTATCCGAATCTCGCATACGAATGGTCGAACTATTGTCTCGCGCTCGATTTTGTTAACAATAGCAAGGGAGACAGTGAAACAGTTCTGGATCCCTTTGTCATTCAAAGCGGATGGTTCATTCTAGATGCGGCATCATTGTGGGTTCGGGCCGATTCGACGCTCGCAGCACCATTAAGGATCAGAGTACAGTCTTCTATCGACGTACTTCAGTTGAATCATTACCGACTTGTGAATGTCCGGTTTCAAATTCTCCGTGGATATATCGATGGAAAGCAGCGACTGGACAGTGTTGAAGAAAGGTACCCTGTCGTTCGCCAAAACTCTGTCCGCCTTTGGAATCAGTGGTATAGAGATTGCTCTCCACAGAGGATTTGGGATATCAGCCAGCCATGTTCCATCTCATTCGGATCGTTTTCACATCAACTCTTCGCCTCTTCCGCACGCGTCGCAGCCTGTTGCTTGAAAACCTAGTTCTTCGGCAGCAACTTGCTGTCCTGAAGCGAAAGCGCTCAAGGCCCACGACTTGGGATATTCGACAAATTCTTCTGGGTTTTCGTGCGCAGATTCTGGTCTGGATGGAAAAGAGCCCTCATCGCAGCGGAACCTGAAACGGTCGTGCGATGGCACAGAGCTGGATTCCGCTTGTATTGGAGGCCGATTTCCAAGGTCCGGTCACAAGTTGGGAGAAAACAGATGCCGAAGGAGATTCGGGAGTTCCTGTCTCTGGACAAGGACGCTCCGGTCACCAGGCCGATCCAGCCTGCGTCGATGGGCCGAATCGTGGAGATCTCGCAGGTCGGTGGACTGCACCATCGCTACGAACGCGTCGCCGCCTAAACGGTGCGTCACCCTTCCTTCCCATCGAACTCGCGTGGCTCATTCTTTCGCACATTCGGTGCGTCTGAGCCATGCTGCTAGCGAGGCTTCGCGCTGAATTCGCTTGAACGAAGCGATACCGCAAAGCTTGTTGTCGCCAGATCGGGGAAGAATGGAGTTTTTGGTAGGGACAAGGGTCTCTATTGGGGCGCACTCATCTGTTGTTTCACTGCCGTGAACCTGGGATCCGACACGAGTTGGCGGTGGTAGATGTAAACCCAAAACAACACCGTCGAGCGAAGGTCGGCCGCCTTATTCATCCAGATGAATGCGTGATCGCTATCGCCCAGCTCAGCGTAATCGTCAGATAGATCGAAAGCATCGCTATGCCAATGGTCCCTCTCCCAGCTTGCAAGCAAATCGTTCACGTCATTCTCTAAGACGCCTTTCCGGCCGGAAACCGCAAATATCCGTCGAATTCTTTCGATGTCCTGCGGCGTCGCACCCGCAGCAACCCGCGACTTCACATTTTCTTCGAAAGCTTCTTTTGGCATGCCTTTCCTTGTGTAACACCCGGAGAGCGTGTCGCGTAACATCTCGATGTGCGCCGGATTTGGATTCAGCTCCGAGAGGGTCTTGTTGGCTTCTTCGATCGCTTCATCGTAGCGCCCAACTTCTCCCAAGCGTTCGGCTAGCATGTTTCTCACCGGCACGGAAAGAGGATCGACTTCTGCAGCCTTGCGAATCTCAGCGATGGACTCATCGAGACGGTTAAGGACGCCCAGGAGAATGGAATAAAAATGATGAGCCGTCGCGTAATTCGGGTTGAGACCAATCGCCCGCTTGAATTCTGCTTCCGATCCGGAAAAGTCCCATTCATATGTTAGCCTCACGATTGCCAGGGACGTGTGGCCTTCCGCCAGGTTTGGATCCAGTTCCAGCGCCTTCAGGGCAGCCGCCTTGGCCAGAGGCATGGCTTCACGAGGCGGTAAATGTCCCCACACATAACCGAGATAGAAATAAGTGTCTGCGAGACCTGAGTAGGCCGGCGCATAGGCCGGGTCTTCCCTGGTGGCCTGCTCGAAATAATTCCTCGCTTTGCCCAAATCTTCTTCCGTTCGCAAGTTCCAAAAATACCGGCCTCGTAGGTACTCTTCGTGAGCGTGAGGGTCAATGACCGGCGCGCTAGAGAGCCGCGTTTGCTCACTGGGCGTGAGCTTCGCCTGCACTTCATTAGCGATGTCGCGCGCGAGTTCATCCTGCAATGTGAGTACGTCCTGAAGATTACGTTCGTAACTCTTCGCCCACATGTGACGGTCGGACTTTGCGTCAATCAGCTGCGCCGTGATTCGAACACGGTTGCCTGAGCGTGTCACTGACCCTTCCACCACTGCATCCACATTCAGTTGCTTGGCGATTTGTGGAAGCGGTTCCTTGGTACCGCGGAACTGGATCACCGAGGTATTGGAGGTGACTCGAAGCGCGCTAATCTGGGCTAGGTTGGTCGTCAACTCGTCCGTAATTCCATCAGCAAAGTAGTCCTGCTGCGTATCGCCCGAGAGGTTCCGCAGGGGAAGCACGGCGAGCGACTGAATCCGAGGAACACTCGCTGAGTTGGAGGCGTGATGTCGCCAGTCGCCAGGATCGAATTTGAAAAGTGCAGCCGCCAACAGCACAGCAATCACTAATCCAAGACCTACAGCATAGGCTCGCCAGCGTGTAGGGGATTTTGTCTCCGCGACCTGAGAAGAGGGAACGTACAGCGCCTCAAGGTCAGTTCTCAGCTCGCCGGCGGTTGCGTACCGTTTTCCTGGCTCTTTCTCCAAACACTTCAGGATGACCCCGTTTAGACGGGTTGGTTTTCCAATGACGTCGCGTCCCGGCGGCGGCGGCATCTGATGCAAAATGTCATCGGTCAAATGGGCAGCGGTATCTTCGCGGAAAGGTCGTCGGCTGGCGGCCATTTCGTAAAGAACCATGCCAAGTGAATAAATGTCCGTGCGGCCATCCACATCGCGGCCTAAAAGTTGTTCCGGAGCCATATAGGGCAGCGTTCCGACCGGCCCGCGCGTTTGAATCAATTCCTCCAGCGTCATTTCACTATCTGGCCGGATCAGTTTCGCCAAACCGAAGTCGAGGACCTTCGCTTGGACGCGCTCGATCACAAACACATTTGCCGGTTTAATGTCCCTGTGGACAATTCCTTTGGTATGCGCGGCTTCCAGCGCATCGGCAATTTGCGATCCAAGATTCGCAATTTCTACGGTTCTGAGAGTGCGAGTAGCGATGTAGTTCCTCAGGGTTTGACCCTCCAGCAGCTCCATGACGATGAAGTGCCGCGCTTGGTACTCGTCTATGTCGTGAATCGTGCATATATGTGGATGGTTTAGCGTTGATGCGGCTCGCGCCTCTCGCCTAAAACGCTCGATAGCGACTGCGTCGGAATGCATATCTCCGGGTAGGAATTTCAACGCCACAAACCGCCCGAGCCGCGTATCTTCAGCCTTGTAAACTACACCCATGCCACCGCCGCCGAGGAGTTCGACGATGCGATAATGAGAGACGATTTGCCCGGCGAGGAGTGGGAAATCCGCCATCGAGGCACATCTTAGGTGCGCTCTGAACCCTAAGTCAACGAGCGGCGCTTGGACGGAGGCAGCGAGTCATATCTACATGATTGCATAACAATGTCGGCTCCTTGACCCGAGTAGACTGTCCTTGCTAGCCAGGCGTTGGCTCGCCTTCCTTCGAAATCATCGGGAAGCTATCGCTGCGATGGATTTCTTCACGGTTCCAACGGCTACCTTCAGTGTTGTGCTTCGCCAAAATGTCATCCGCGCCAACAATTGATGCGAGACCCAGTCGCGAATGTCTGAAATGAACACTGAGAAATTTGACGAGGCTTGCTCTACTGATGCCAAGATTCTCTTTGGCAGCAACCCAGGCCGTGTCCTGCATATATATAAGGATGGGGTTCGGGCTGCGGGTCCGCCCTTACCTTCTGATCGCGGTGAGGGAAGGAACGTGTGTGTACGAGCCCTTTCTGCAAGGATGTCTTAGACCCCAGGGGCTCGGGAGCGAAAGCAGTCCCACTGACTCCAAGAATCAAACAGCAAACAAGAAATGGAAACAAGAGGTAAGTTCGGCTGCATCGTTCTCGAAGACTAGAAGGTAAATAGCATCGTACTATCTCAGCTTCAAATGCGACATGTGCGAAGAGTTCGCGATCGCGGCTATATTCGGCATAAATACAAATAGGCGAGAAGAAATGCTCTCTCCCACAGCAACTCACGCAGCTGTTTGCGATAATGGGCATGATTCAACTTATCTTCAAAGCCAGATAGTTAAGATTCATCGGAAACTGACGCTGAGAATTGCAGGGCAGTCACTGACAGTCACCGACCGCTGCGTAGGGCTCTCTTCACGCTTCGCACGGAGCCTGTGATAGGATCACGATCGACCTCCCAAACCAGCGTGCTTTCTTTGCTCGGAGTCGTTCCGCTGTTCAAGGTCCGACGATTTCTTATGCATCTTTTAAAGATTCGAAACCTGCTTATGCTGGCGGTGCTGTTGGCGCTCAGCCTTCGGGCGATCACGATCGCCGCCAATTTCATCGTCGACTACAACTGGTGGAAAGAGGTCGGACAAGTTAGTACCTGGATCAGCATGCTGTGGTACAGCATTGCCCCCGTCGGGGCGGGCACCTTGGTTGCATTCATTGCGCTTTGGGTTGCTCATAGGCAGGGGCTTGGATTCGCCGGCATCCGCCGACGGGACTTCCGCCTGTACTCCCGCCTGATTGCTGTGGGGCTGGCGATCGCGGCGATATTCTTCGCCTCGGCCTCAATTGACTACTGGACGGTCATGCGTTTTTTCGGGTCGCGCGGGGTCACGCTGCCCCCCGACGCTTGGAGGGATCAGGTTTTTTCGCGCCCCTTGTCGTTTTACATGTTCGATCTGCCTTTCTATTCGGAAGTAATCTGGTTTGTGTTTGCGCTGGCGATCCTTTGCGCCCTGATCTTCTGGGCCACTGCCCGGGGATGGCAGTTGTGGATGAGTGGCGGGGGCCTGAGTACTCTTGATCGGCGGGCCCGCGCGCTAATGCTGCCAGGCGCCAGCCGCACCGGCTTCGTGCGCATCATCGTCGCACTTTTGCTACTGGGTCTCGCTGCCTTGTTTTTCCTCGGCAACTACGATCTTTTGTTCAGCTCGCACGCCTTCATGACCGGAGCGGATTATGTAGATGCAAAGGTTACGCTACCTTTGCGCTGGCTCCTCATCATCGCCGTTTTAGCGGCGCTTCCGCTCGCATGGACGTCGAGATACAAAAAGGCCGCGGTCCTTGTAGCCACGTTCTTCATCCTGCAACTAGTCTTGCCAATGATCGTTAGCGCGATCCATGTACGACCGAATGAGATTTCGATCGAGAGGCCGTATATCGAGCGCCATATTCAGGCCACTGCGGATGCCTTCGGCCTGAATCGGAATGCCACCGAGCGCCCGTTCACTGCTAGCGGGCAACAGACGGTCGATGCCGTGCAAGACGCCACGCTGCTCGACAATATTCGTCTTTGGGACCTGCGCGCCTACAGCGCAACGATCACACAGATCCAGGCGCTGCGCCCGTATTACATCTTCCCCAGCACCGACGTTGACCGCTACTTCCCCAAAGGCCACATCGAGCAGGTAATGTTGTCTCCCCGCGAAATCGACGTGAATCAGTTATCCGCCGAGGCCAGTCAGAGCTGGGTCAATCCGCGGTTCATTTATACCCATGGCTTTGGCGTGGTCGTATCGGAGGTCAACAAGATTACACCCGACGGCCTGCCTGTCCTGCTCATCGAAAACGCCCCGCCGGAAATCAAATCGCCTGGCTTCCAGCTCACCCGGCCGGAGATCTACTACGGCGAGAGCACTCAGGATCCGGTGTTCGTTCACTCCGCCCGCGAGGAGTTTGATTATCCTTCCGGCGACCAGAACAAGTATTCGACCTACCAGGGCACTGGAGGTTTTCCGATTGGCTCTTTCCTACTAAAGACCGCCGCCGCGATATCTCAGGGCGAGCCCAACATGATTTTCACGGGCTATCTCACCGGACAGAGCCGCATGATGATTTATCGCAAGGTGCGGGGAAGACTGGCGCATCTGGCCCCCTTCTTGAATTGGGACCCCGACCCCTACTTGGTGGTTACCGATGACGGCAGGTTGGTATGGATGGTGGACGGCTACACGACTTCTCTCTCGCATCCGTACTCGGCGACGCTCTCCGTGACCGGGGTGGACGAAGGTGCCAACTACATTCGCAATGCGGTAAAGGCCGCGGTGGACGCCTACACCGGCCAAGTGTCTTTGTACGTATTTGATCCCAGCGACCCCATCATCCAGGTTTACGAGAATTTGTTCCCGAAACTATTCCGGTCCGCTTCCGAAATGCCCCCGGACCTGCGCAGGCATGCCCGCTACCCTGAGGTTCTTTTTCGCGCACAGGCCGAGGCCTATCGTATTTTTCACATGCGCGATCCGCAAGTCTTCTACAACAAGGAGGATATCTGGGAGGTCGCGCATACTCTATCGGGCCAGTCTGGACAGCCCGAATCCATGCAGCCCACTTACGTGGTGGCCACCCTGCCTGGAGAGAAAGAACCCGAGTTCCTGCTGATCCTGCCTTTCACACCTCGGGGAAAAGACAATTTGATCGGGTGGATGGCTGCGCGCTGCGACGGAGATCGATTAGGGGACTTGGTTTATTTTCAACTCTCGAAACAGCAACTGATGTACGGCCCGATGCAGATTGAATCGCGCATTGACCAGGACCAGAACATCTCCAAGGATCTGACCTTGTGGAACCAGCAGGGCTCGCATGTTCTGCGCGGAAATATTATCGCTCTGCCCGTCAGTGGCGGCTTCCTCTACGTTGAGTCCATCTACATTCAGGCCACCGAAGCACGTATGCCGCAGCTCAAGAAAGTTGTACTGGCCATGGGTGACCGGCTGATTTATCGGGATACTTTCAACGAGGCCCTTGCCGAGCTCACAGGTGGTACTGCACTTCCGGAACCCGCTCTGCCCGCAGCTGCTCCTGCCTCGGCGGCCACCGGACAGAACTTGCCCGCACTTACTGAGCGCCTCAGCCGTCTTCGAGAACAGGCCGAACAACTGGCCCGGGAGCTGGGGACGCTGGAAAAAGAGACGCAGAAGAAGAAATAGATTGGAGTTGCGGAACTAGCGCCTGCGCTCAGGCAGCGGCCAACTCTTTGAGCTCGGCTTTCCCTTTGCAGCACCACGGACGCTCAATGGCTTGGTCATCGAGAGCAAAGTGCGACTTGTTCAATAGACACCACGCGAGCTAGTTGTCGTTCGCCAAAACTCTGTCCCCCTTTGAAATCAGTGATATAGATATTGCTCTCCACGGGGGATTTGGGATATCAGCCACCCATGTTCCATCTCATTCGGATCGTTCTCACATCAACTCTTCGCCTCTTCCGCACGCGTCGCAGCCTGTTGCTTGAAAACCTAGTTCTTCGGCAGCAACTTGCTGTCTTGAAGCGAAAGCGCTCAAGGCCACGGCTTGGGATATTCGACAAATTCTTCTGGGTTTTCGTGCGAAGATTCTGGTCTGGATGGAAAAGAACCCTCATCGTAGTGGACCCTGAAACAGTCGTGCGATGGCACAGAGCCGGATTCCGCTTGTATTGGAGGCTGATCTCCAAGGTCCGGACGCACGTTGGCAGAAAACAGATGCCGCAGGAGATTCAGGAGTTGATTTTCCGGATGGTCGCCGAAAACGCAACGTGGGGTGCCCCTCGCATCCATGGCGAACTCCTCATGCTTGGCTTTGATGTCTCTGAGCGAACGATCTCCCGCTGGATGAAACGGGCGCCGAGAGATCCCCAGCCAGCCAAACGTTGGCTCGCCTTCCTTCGAAATCATCGGGAAGCTATTGCTGCGATGGATTTCCTCACGGTTCCAACGGCCACCTTCAGTGTGCTCTATTGCTTCTTCGTCCTCAGTCACGACCGTCGGCGCATCCTGCACTTCAACGTCACGAAGCATCCGACGAGCTATGTGGATCGTCCAGCAGTTACGGGAAGCATTTCCGTTTGGATCTGGCTCCGAGGTTCCTCATCTTCGATCGGGATGCGAAGTATGGTCTGGAGGTCCCGACCGCCGTTCGATCTCTGAGGATGAGTCCTGTCCGAACTTCCTTCGAAAGTCCGTGGCAGAATGGAATTGCGGAGCGTTGGATAGGGAGTTGCCGGCGTGATCTGTCTGGATCACATCATCGCAGTTGACGAACGCCATCTGAAGCGTTTGCTCGCTGAATATGTCAGCTACTACCATGACGACCGCACGCATCTTGGGCTCGGGAAGGAAACGCCGGATCGTAGAACCCCATCCAGAGCGTCTAGTCGCGTCCTATCTCATGAGCGACTCGGCGGGTTGCATCATCGTTACGATCGGGCTGCCTGACCCAAGCGCATAGTTCTGAAACCGCAGCTCGAACTCCATCCTTATATATATGCGGGACACAGCCCGGGTTGCTACCAAAGAGAATCTTGCCATCAGTAGAGCAAGCCTCGTTCAATTTCTCGGTATTCATTCAGACATTCGCGACTTGGGCTCGGGTCATTGTTGGCGCGGATGACATTTTGGCGAAGCACAGGACAAGTGAATGGACGCGTCGTGCTCGGCATCCGGCAGGAAGTATTCATGAAGCACGACAAGACCCCAGCTTGCGAGCTAGCCCACGCTGGCCGTTAGTTTCATTAAGCGCAGGACGACCGAAGGAAGAGCATCATCAGAAGTAACCAAGGTGGCGCGGCGAAAGAGCGCAAGCTCACCGCCGTGCCACTCATAAAATCCCGCAAACAGCACCTGCCCACTAGCTACTTAACCTGCAACGACTTGATGTAGCTCACCAGGCTCGAAATCCGAACGTACATGATCGCGGGATCCGAGTCCATCGACCTAAACAACGGCCCCCACACCGGCATTTCCGCATCACCGTGTGCCGGAGTCTTCACGCCGTTCCGCAGCACGTTTGCTACATAGCTGTCCGGGAATTTCCCGTCGTGCCGCTTCGCCAGCGTCGTCAAATTCGCTGGCGCCTGTTTCAACGCCGACGCTGCCGGCCCGTGTCCCTTCCCATCCGTGCCGTGGCACACCGCGCAGTAGTCCTTGAACATGCCAGCGCCCGAAAGCGGCTCTGTCTGTTTGGTCGGTTGCTCCTTGACCTGCTTGTCCTGCGCGAACACCGTATCGCCAGAGCCCAAAAACAATCCGATCAAAATCAAAATCCCAATCCGAAGTCTCTTGCCCCGAGGTGTCTCGAAATGAGGCATGGCCCACCTCCCTACGACTTTTTCCTCTCGTGTCTTTCATACCCGCAGCTCGCCATGGCCTTTTCACTACCTATTTTTGCGGCGGATAGGCCAGCAGATACATATAAGCCTCGGCGGCCTCGTCCTGGCTCAAATACGTAAAAACGGGCATCCTGCCCGGATACGGCGTTGGCGGCGAACCCATGACGATCGGTGCGCCGCACGTAACCTTTCGCACAAAGTCCGCTAGGCCCACACGCGCCGTCAGGGCTGAGAGCGGCGGAATCGCTCCATACAAAATTTGTTGAGGATTGGGATTTGGCCCTGTCGCGCTATGGCATACGTGACACGTGGATTTCACGATGTGCTCGCCAACGCGGTATGACGATTCCTTTATCTGCGATCTGATTTTTTTCCGCACCCGGCACGCCGGAAAGTTGTTCGAGGTAGGGAATCAGCGAGCGAATCTCCGCGTCGCTCAAGTCGGGTGGCGGCATGCTTTGACCTCCGGCATGAAGCCGTTGCATCAGAATAACTTTGGATTCTTTGGCCATCGCAGTCACATCGGACGGGCTTATCTCGCGCCCCGCATCTTTCATCCGTTTCATCGTGGTTGCAACGGAAGTGGCCTGCACCGGCTCGATAATGGAATTTATTTCCGGAGGCGCGCCGTAGCCGAGATTCCCGTGGCATCCCTGGCAGCTCAGTCGGTAAAGGTCAAAGCCGTGCAGCGTGACGCTCTGCGTGGCGTAGAAGGGCGATAGCTTCAGTTGCCAGCCTGAGTTTTCCCCTCCCGGGGCTGGCCCCAGATCCCAGGTCTTGCCCATGCTGGTTTCGTTGAACGATCGGTTCAGGTGACGTAACCAGCTCTCGCCCTCCACCGCCGTCACCGAAATATCTTTCATCCCTGCCGACTGGCCCAGCAGTGACGACGTAAGCGCCAACATCGCCGCAAGCTTATCACGAAACGCACGCCAACGAATTTTCGGTGGCCCAGAAACATTCGACTTGGTCCGTAGTTTGATGTGCACTTTCCTTCTTCCGTGCGATTTCGCTACTTCTTCACCACGCTATCTCGACGTTTGTCGTGGCATCGGTCAGTGTGATCGACTGCGTAGTGGGTTTGCCGTCCGGGCTCCAGGTCTTGAGCGTGTACGTGCCCGGCGGAACATTCTTGATGGTGAAAGTACCGTCATGGCTGGTCAACGCGAAGTACGGCGTCGGAACAATTATAATGTAGCCGAGCATATCGAAGTGAAAGCTGCAGAGGAGTGTCGCTGTGCCAACATTGTTGAACTGAAAAGATCCTGTCTGGCCCGGCGACACCGAGGGCACACCATGCGCGAGCGCCTTATCACCGCTGATCGAAGACCAATGGACGTTGTGAACGACGTGGTCGCTGTTTAGAAAATCCACGGTGGTCGCCGCGCAGGATGACGGTGGTCTGCGCCACGAACTTCATGTCGCGCTGGTCCACCGACACATGTTCCGCGGGCGCATCGAATTTCTTGCCTGGAATCGCGTCAATATAGACGGCGATGTTTTCCGCCGACTTCAGTCCCGTCTCCGAAACCTTTCCTTTTATGTCGCCGCCCTGCGCTGTGCTCGCAAGAAAAAATCCGCCCAACAAAAGCGTCATGACCACTGCCCTTGTAGTCCTCATCACATGGTCTCCGATCACAGAAGTTTGGCGGAGCGTAGTGAAGTTCCGCCTTTCTGCATGATGGGCTTGTAATTAACCTGTTGCGGTGATCTGCGTCACCCGCTCATGTGACACCCGTCACACCTGGCCAATTGCGGAAAAGACCCAATCGCGGCGATTCTATAGAAGGCGAAATTCTCTGCAACTAGATCCATGTAGGGAAAAATAAGAGTTTCGGCGATATGAATACCTAGCAGGTTGGCACTATACTTCTCGGGTGTGGGCTTGCACACTCGCGTGAAGATGATGCCGCTTGGTAGCGAAGTCGTGCTTAACATGCGGCCTAGTTAGATACCACCAGGTCCAAGAATCAACGCCGACCACATAAACCTGCCAAGCGAGTACCAAAAGATCCGGTTGTGGGAACGACGCTAGAATACCAATCACCGCGAAAGGCAGGCCCACTGCGATGAAAACAACAGTTGCAAGCCGTACCCATAAACCAGTCTAAGCATGTAAATAGCCAGGGTGGCATGTGCTACAGCTGTGACGCCTGTCACCCGGAAAAGCGACGTGCGTCACTGAGTTCTCCCTCGGCCTGAATTAAAAATTATGTAGTCGGAGGATAACGGCGATGTACAACAAAATACTGATCCCAACCGACGGTTCGGAGCTCGCAGGACAGGCGGTGCAGCACGGCATCACTTTCGCCAAGGAGACCGGCGCCAAAATTTTGGTGCTAACGGTTACGATGCCATTTCACGTTTTCACGCTCGACCCACAGATTGTTGAAACCACGTCCGCCGGGTATGAGAAGCATACGAAGGATCGCGCTGCGAAAATACTTGGCGGTGTTGCGAATGCCGCAAAAGCAGCGGGTGTTGCGTGCGATACCTTACAGGTAGAGGCCGAACATCCTTACAAAGCGATCATAGAGGCTGCCAACTCCAACGGCTGTGACCTGATTATGATGGCTTCGCACGGACGCCGCGGCGTTTTGGCAATCTTGCTCGGAAGCGAGACCGTCCAAGTGCTGACTCACACCAAGATTCCGGTCCTGGTTGATCGCTGAGGACCGACTGGCGCGCTAATTGTTTCAAGATGCGAAATTCCATTCGTTTACGATCTGTTTCAGCACTGACGACGTGCTGGCCGCGTAGTCCGGATTGCCTGCATAGAACGCCGTGATGATGTGCGTCGCAACCGATAGAGTCGAAATGAAGTAAGCCGCAGTTCCGCCACTAAGTAAAGCGGTCCCCAATTTCGTCGTTCCATCATAGAAGGTCACGCTGCCGGCGGGAGTCCCGTAGAGGACTTCACCGTGGCAGTGAATGTCACCTTCGTTCCGGAAGTGAGTGAATCAGTACCCCGCCGGTTTAATGGTGCAGAATGTCTACTAGACGGCCTTCTGAAGCTTTCATGCTTCCCTGAGACGTGCTTCGTGAAGGGAAGTAGAGCCGCACCTTCGGTACTAGAATGTTTCGCGTTCAGCGCGCATCGGTGTTCGCAGCGCGGACCCAATGCCCGAACAACGCGCGATCGCGCCTGTCGATTCAGGCATTTCTGCTATCGGGGTCGCGGTCAGCACGTACCGAAAATACCGCTAACCACGCACCGTCAGAACCGGGCACGCAGCATGTGCGACCACTTTATGCGCGGTAGCACGTTCGAGGTGTGTTGCGGCGCCAAGACGGCCGGCAGCATCGCGAACGCCGAGGACGATCAAATCCGCACCGCGCTGCTTTGCGACTTCCACGATACGCTCGGCCGGTTCACCATATTCCACGGAAACCTGTGGCGGAAAATCAAGCTCCGCGCCCTCTGGAATTATTTCGTAGAGGCGGTGAATTGCCTCAGCCACCGACAATTCGAATATTCGGTCCCCGGATTCGTCGATTTTCTCGGGCTTACGCATCACGGTGACGAGAAGGAGATGAGACTCGTTTTGTTGCGCGAGTGAGACCGCATAGGGCGCACCAGCTAGCGACTCCGGCGTGAAATCCGTGGCGAAAAGTACACGGTGAAACCGAGCGCCATTATGCGCGCTGCTGCGCACACCAGGGCCGATTGTGAGTACCGGCACGGGCGAGCGTCGAAAGATTTCTTCAGCAACAGAACCAAGCAGCAACTTCTCCGCGCCGGTGCGACCGTGCGTCCCTAGGACGATCAGGTCTACATCGTCATCCTGTATAGCTTGTTGAACCGCAGGCCAAACCTCGAATCCTCGCGCTACTACCGTTTCGTGCTGCAGGCCGGCGAGTTGAGACTCGACTAGTTGCATTTGCGCCTGCGCATTTTCTTCTTCGGCTTCAATGGCCGCCGCGGTCAATGCTGGCGTGGTATAGACGTAAGGCGCAGGCATCAAAATATGCAGCGCGTGCACTTTGGCCCCGTACCCACGCCCGCAAGTGATGGCGAACGGAAGCGCCGCCTCAGAAGCTTTGGAGAAATCCGTAAGAAAAAGAATATTTTTCACTTTAACCGGTGCACCAGTTTCGATAGTTCGCATGTTCCACCTCCAGGTTCAACGATGCGCTTCGGCCGGGTAGATGCGCTGTGACCCACGTCACAATCAACCGTGACGGCTGTTACAGGCCTCCGGGAGGCTTCGGGTGAATTATAGAGATGGAGGTGGACCGTGAAAGCCGCTGAAGCTCGCACGAGAGTTCAAGTGAACAGAGTTCTTTTTCTTACGGATTTTTCCAAGGCCGCTGCTGCCGCGATTCCCTATGCCACAGAAATTGCCAAGCGATTCGGCGCCAAGCTTTACGCCTTGCACGTGCAAAAGCCGGTCGTTAACCCCATGACGCCGCCCACCACCTGGGCTGCCCTGGAAAAGGCTGCTGAGGTCGAAACAAAAATCGAGCAAAACATCCTGCTCCACTCGTTCCCACAACTGAAACCGGAAGTCATGATCGAAGAAGGCGACCTGTGGGCCACGGTGCAATCCGTGGTCGAAAAAGAAAAGATTGATTTGATTGTGCTGGGCACGAGAGGCCGGTCCGGCGCGGGGAAATTCTTCATGGGCTCCACGGCCGAGGAGATTTTTCGGATGGCGCCGTGCCCAGTGTTGACCGTGGGTCCGCTTTCGCCTGAGGAACCGCCGCGGGACAGTGAGTTTACCGAGATTCTCTATGCCACGGACTTCGGTCCAGAATCGAACGCTGCGGCATCCTATGTAATTTCTTTGGCGCAAGAGTTTCAGGCGCACCTGACGCTTCTACATGTCATCGCGGACCTACTGATAGGGACGGATATCGTGGAATCTTCAGAGCAACTGTTGCGCAAACTAATTCCGCCGGAAGCTGAACTGTGGTGCGAGCCGCGCCTGGCGCTCGAACAAGGCCCCGCCGCTGAAAAGATCCTGGAAGTTGCCAGCCGGAAGAAGGCGGATTTGATCGTGCTCGGCGTGCATCGCCGTGATTTCGCGGGTATGGCGACGCATCTGCCGATCGCCACCGCGCACAAGGTGGTCAGCCATGCAAGGTGCCCGGTTCTAACTGTGCGTGGCTGAAAGCTGCAAATGCCGCGCCGTAAAACGTGTGTTGGAGAAAGAGAGAAGCCGGTGAATCGTTCGCTAAGCTGAAATGTTCGGCGAGCACGGCTTCTCTTGGATAGCGGCTATCGGAATTGCTTTTGGTGCCGCCATTCGTAATTGACTTGACCAATTTCTGCGCGTGCAAGGTTCCCCATCCTTTCGTAATATTCAGCGACGATTAAGCCCTGGAAAACGAGGGGTTGCAAAATATGACTGACCGTCTCCCGCTGGACTGTTTTTTTGCCCCTAAATCGGTTGCTGTTATCGGGGCCACCGACCGCGAAGGCAGCGTTGGTCGAACGGTCCTGGCCAACCTCCAAAATGGAAAGTTTCCCGGCAACGTGTATCCCGTCAATTCTCATCGGGCCGAGGTTCTAGGCCTTCCTTGTTACGCTAACATCGGAGCTATTCCAGAAAAAGTAGATCTGGCCGTGGTGGTTACGCCAGCACCGACCGTGCCGACCGTCATCCAAGAATGTGTGGAGGCGGGCGCGCGTTCTGCGATTGTCATCTCGGCCGGATTCAGAGAACGCGGACCCGAGGGAGCGCAGCTCGAGCAGCAAATTCAAGTGAAGTTACGCGGGGGAACGATGCGTTTAGTCGGCCCTAACTGCCTCGGCATGATGAATCCAAGTTTAGGACTCAACGCGACTTTTGCAGCGGACATCGCGCGGAAAGGCGACGTAGCCTTTCTCAGTCAAAGCGGAGCCCTTCTGACGGCGATCCTTGACTGGAGCTTTAATGAAGAGGTTGGATTCAGCGCCATCATCTCAACCGGCTCGATGCTCGACGTGAGTTGGGGAGACTTGATTTCCTTTTTCGGGGAGGACGCGCACACACAGAGCATCCTTTTGTATATGGAATCCATCGGCGACGCGCGCGCTTTCATTTCCGCTGCACGGGAAGTAGCTCGCAGCAAACCAATCATCGTCATCAAGGCGGGACGCTCGGAAGCCGCATCGCATGCAGCCAGCTCGCATACCGGCGCCCTCACAGGCAGCGATGAAGTATTGGACGCGGCATTTCGCCGCTGCGGCGTTCTTCGCGTTCAGAACATTTCAGATTTGTTCTACATGGCTGAAGCGCTGGGCAAGCAGCCCCGCCCGCGAGGCCCACGGCTCACCATCCTAACGAACGCAGGCGGCCCGGGGGTACTGGCCACGGACGCGTTGGTTGCCACGGGCGGAGAGCTTGCTCGCCTGTCGAAGGCATCCACGGATGCTTTGAACGCGATTCTGCCGCAGCATTGGAGTCATAACAATCCCATCGACATTCTCGGCGACGCGGATCCGGAACGCTATGCTCGAGCAATGGAGATCGCGATTGAAAATCCAGATAGCGATGGCCTGCTGGTGATCCTGGCTCCGCAAGGAATGACCGATCCGGCGCACGTTGCTGATCGTCTGAAGCCATACGCCAAGAGTAGTGGGAAGCCTGTGTTAGCAAGCTGGATGGGCGGGATGGCCGTCGCTGCGGGCGAGGCCATTCTCAACAATGCCGGAATTCCAACCTTCGCCTATCCCGATACAGCCGCGCGCGCGTTCAACTACATGTGGCAATACAGTTATAACCTTCGAGGCTTGTACGAAACTCCCCTGACCGGTGATCAACCGGAGGCGGGCGAGCCGACTCGTCAAAACGTGGACGAGATTTTGCGGCAAGCGGTAGCGTCGGGCCGTTCGCTGTTGACGGAAATCGAGTCGAAAGAAGTGCTTGGCCTCTACGGGATACCAACAGTACAGACAAACCTGGCTCGCAGCGCAGAAGAGGCCGTTCGCTTTGCCCAAGTGATCGGATTCCCTGTGGTCCTGAAACTCCACTCGGAGACAGTAACGCACAAAACCGATGTGGGCGGTGTAATGCTGAACCTCGAAAACGAAGAGGCCGTGCGGCAGTCATTTCACGGCATTCAATCATCCGTAACTGCAAAGGCCGGCGCGGGAGCCTTTCTCGGAGTTACGGTCCAGCCCATGGTGCGGCTTGACGGGTACGAGCTGATCCTCGGCAGCTCCGTGGACGCACAATTTGGACCAGTAATTTTGTTCGGTTCTGGCGGGCAACTAGTAGAGGTGTATCGTGACCGCGCGCTGGCGCTCCCGCCGCTGAATACGACATTGGCACAACGCATGATGGAGCAAACGCGAATCTTTTCGGCGCTGAAAGGAGTCCGAAGACGCGCGGCTGTGGAGATAACTCTCCTCGAACAAGTCCTGGTGCGGTTCAGCACTATGATTGTTGAACAGCGGCGGATCAAAGAAGTAGATATCAACCCGCTTCTCGCGTCGCCGGAGGGTGTGCTGGCGCTCGATGCACGAATCGTTCTTTACGGAAGGGAGGTCACAGATGACGAACTGCCTCGCTCGGCCATCACTCCCTATCCCTCGCAATACGTCTCGCGCTGGAAAACAAAAGATGGAGTGGAAATACTTTTCCGGCCAATTCGGCCAGAGGATGAGCCGATGATGGTGAAATTTCATGAGACACTGTCCGACGAAAGCGTCCACTTGCGATATTTCCACATGGAAAATCTGGATACGCGTGTTGCGCACGAACGGTTAATGCGAAAATGTTTTATCGACTATGCCCAAGAAATGGCTTTAGTCGCGGAGCGCACCGTGCCGGAAACCGGCCAGCGGGAAATCCTAGCAGTTGGCCGGCTGAGCAAGTCCCGGATAGCCAAGGAGGCAGAAGTGGCCGTTCTAGTGAGCGATCGCTACCAGGGACAGGGATTGGGGACTGAACTCTTGCGCCGACTCATCGAAGTGGCTCGAGACGAAAATCTTCAAGAAGTTCTTGCTCACGTCCTTCTCGAGAATCTCGCAATGCGCGCGCTGGCAGACCGCTTCGGTTTCAAAATCCGCGAAAGCGATGACCCGGGAATGGTACTTGCGGTTCTGAGTCTCTAATCCGCATGCGATGGCAGTTATAAAATTCTCTGAATACAGACCCGGTCGGCATCAATTTGGTCGCGCAGCCGGCAATTCCTTAAGAGCTTCAGTGAGAGGCAGTTCCAACCAGCGCAGCGTGAGCACAACTCCATGCTCCGCGTCGTACACCAACGTAAAGACGTGGCTGCAGCGTTCGCAGAGCCAAAAATGCTTCACCCCGTGCACATTACCGGTCGATTCGGTCAAACTCGGGTTTGGGTCTATAGCTGCCTCGTCGGGCCGGAAGCGAAAGAACTTGCCACCCTCCAGCCAATGAAACGCAGTAGCGCAGGCCGGGTTCGCACATTTCGGCTGAAGATTTTGATGTAAGGCTACGCCCTTCGTAACTTGGCCGTTGGCGGTCAAGCGTTTGAGGTCAGAAGTGTGTGGTTCCTTTCGCCGCGACTCCAATTGACCGATAGTAATCACCAGCCAGTTTCGCAGTGTCTCTTCAATGTCGTGTTCATCGCCCCATCGATAGAGGGAATCGAGAGTCTCTCCAGCGGTGTTCAGCGGAATTTGCCGGCACGGTTTCTTCCCGGCGCGAAATTCAGGCGGCACCAACTGCATCAGGACGCAATCGCTGCACGGAGCCGGATCGTTCTTGCAATCGTAATTCATGCACGTCGGGGAATCCTCGAAGACAAACACTGGCCGCCAAGGCTCTCTGGTTGATCGGCCATATCCGCCTTTCCCCAAGAAGTTAAGCTCAAACTTGAGGACATCCAACAGGTCTCGCTCATCTTTTTGCATGGTAGCCTCCTTATCCTTCTTGACTATGCGTGCTCTCAAACAGGCACGCTGTGACGGCGGTCACGCGCACACGTGACGCCCGTCACCTACCTGTTTAAGGAGCTGTACGAAACTTTCCCAATAACAAAACCAAGCGGCGGACGGCGGAAGAGATGACCAGCACCTTCAGAATTGTTCCACGGGGGAAAAGGGGTAGAATACCGGTGGGTTCAACCATGCGCGCCCCCTACGGTCTTGAAATAATTGAAAATTGTGTAACTTGCCCGCATCGAGAAGACCGGCTCTTCTGCAATCTACCACCGGCGGCCGTGCAGCGGCTTTCCGTGATCACCTCAGCATCCTCCTATCCCAAAGGAGCCACCCTCTTCGTGGAGGGACAGGCCGCTCGCGGGGTTTTTATTCTGTGCGCCGGAAGCGTGAAACTTTCCACCTCTTCAATCGACGGGAAAACTCTTATCGTAAGAATTTCGGAGCCGGGAGAAGTGCTAGGGCTGCCGGCCACCGTGACGGGCAAGTCCTATGAGCTCACCGCGGATGTGATCGAGCCCGCGCAGGCGAATTTCATCTCGCGAAATGATTTTCTGAATTTTCTCCGTGAGTACGGCGAAGTTTCGTTGCGTGTGGCTCAGCAGTTGGGCGAAACATATCACGCCGCTATCGCTGAAATGCGGTGCATCGGGCTATCGCATTCGACCGGAGAAAAACTAGCCCGTTTTCTTCTGGATTGGTGTGCGGACCACGGGGAGGGAAGCCCGAAGATTCGCGCTCCGTTGACGCTGACACACGAAGAAATTGCTCAAATGATTGGAGCGTCTCGCGAAACAGTCACCCGGCTCTTCGCTGACTTCAAGAAAAAACAATTATTACAAATCAAAGGCTCAACACTTATCGTCCTCAACAAAGCCGGCCTCGAGAGCTTGACCGGAAACTAAACCTGTATCACAAACTCCTTCCAGACCTTAAACCGGATTGTGACTTTCATCGCAGAACTTGCCATTCTGAAATCCAGTTTAGGAGCAAGATTGTTCTTGACACGTCAAATAAAATATAGGACAAGTACCAAACGTATGGAAATGCTGTAGATTGTAGCTCGACGAATTAAATAACAAGCAATAAGACCTGCCGAAAAGTCCCCGAGTTTAAGAATCTTAAACAGTAATCAAATCGAGCCTCGCGAAGCCTCTCTTAGCGACATGCCTGCCGCAAGATCCGGGCTAAGAAGTCCGCAATCGGAAGCTTCATACGCCAGCCGGCGTATTGCCGCCAATCTCAGGTTAATCGTCGACGGGGCGTACGGGTGCTGTTCGAGTGCGATTCGGTACCGTGTGACCACGGTTCTGTTGAAGGATAGCCTAGGCTCCGAACAGTACCAGTCGATGAATTCACGAATGGCATGGTCGTACGAGCGCTTTGAACTCGAAGACGTGAGACTGTTCAAGACCGCAGATTTCGATTGTTCCAGATCTGGTAATTTGAGGACCGTTTTCGGGACTCGTTTGCGTTTGCTCTTGGCCATTGGAAGCGGCCTCCGCTTGCCGCGGCGAAAAGCATGAACCTGTCCCCGATCTTCTAACCAGTAG
>CAWFQV010000007.1:0-86593 GCA_963818085.1 uncultured Acidobacteriota bacterium | reverse complement strand
GTCAGGTAGTACGGGTTGCACAACTCAGCTGAGACGGCCAGGATGCCGTCGTTGTTGTAACCGCAAGTGCCAGGACTGCCAACGGATTCACCTGCACCGGCTAGTTTGTAGATGTGGCCGGAGGTCTCGCCCGCAGGGGGCGCGCAGCCGCTGATGCCGGTTCCGCAGGCTACGCGACGAACAAGTTGGTCACTCGAGTCGGCGATATACAGGTTTCCTGCCGTGTCCACCGCCACTCCATTCGGGTTGTACAAGTTGGCGGAGGTGGCTGGCCCACCATCGCCATTGAAAACGGCTGTCCCAGTACCGGCGACGGTGTAGATATCGCCCGCAGTTTGGCCCGCGTTGGGGGTGCAAGCGGCGCCGGTGCTAGTTACCGTAGCGCATGACACCATTCGGATGCGCTGGTTAACATAGTCGACAATGAATAGGTTCCCGTTCTTGTCAATCGCGACTTCTTCGGGATAATACAGGTAAGCACTGGTCGCCGGCTGACTGTCTCCATTGTAGCCGCAGCCTGCAGTGGGCACTCCGGCGATCGTGTTAATATTCCCGGTGCTGGCATTGACCTCGCGGACCGCGCAGTTGTACACGTCTCCAATAAACACGTTACCGGCGTGATCGACGGCGACGCCTTGGGGGTTGTTCAATTGAGCCTCGGTAGCTGGGCCTCCGTCACCGGAGTAGCCCGCGGAACCTTCTCCCGCCACTACCGTGAGAGTGCCCGAGGGAGGAGTCACCTTAAAAACGCGGTGCTGGTTCGTATAGGTCGTCGTGAAATACAAATTGCCGGAGCTGTCCATGGCGACGGCCACGGGGTACACGGCAGGTGCTGATGTTGCCGGAACGTTGTTGGGTCCGCCGCCGGCGTAAATGTTGATAATGTCCTGCTGCTGGGCGCCCGCAACGCCCGAAATGAACAGCATAATCCCAGCGCAAAGAATCAGTCTGAAGTGGCGCATCGTAAGTTCCTCTCTTTTGTCCGCTGTCCAGCGCTAAGCGCCGGTTGAAGTCCGGGCCTATTTCTTTGCCGTCTCACTGTTTCCCTGCTTCGTTTCGCAACGGCGAGCTTTTCATGGCGCGTCGCGAAGCTGCAGTGCGTTGCTGGATGCAACCTTATGGCATCCGCGACAATTCAATCTCTTCGTGCCGGGCTTTCCCAGAAGCGTCCTCGTAGTCGATCACGAACTTCGGCCCAAACCCCTTCTGCCCTCGCTTGTACTCTTCCGCAGGAACGGTAAACGTGCCCTCAAGCGGCGCCACCCTCTTGTGCTCGTTGACGTTCAGAGCCACATCTTTGAAGGGGATCGCTTCCTTCTCCCAAGTCTCGGTGGGCATACGTGAACGTGTCAGGGAGCTTCGGAGCGATATCGTTGCGCCGGTTATGTCTGTTTCGCTGTGATTAATCACTTGGAGCGAGAGCCGCGCTTCCATGTTTTCGCCCTGCTCGGTCGCTTTGACGATCCTGTATGTCCCGGCAAAATTCCGAGCGTTCTTGGCCTGCACTACGAGCGCCAGGCAAAGGGCCAGGCATGGCAAACACGAATACACGAACAAGCGTGAAGCCTTGCGTCGCATGGTTCCTCCTAAATTATGTCTTTGCTAAATCCGTTAAACGAGATTCGCCCATAGCTCGAAACGCACGAACACAATTCGACGACAGGGCCGTTCGACCGTTCTCATCTTCCAGGAGAGAAAAGAACGCCAAAATACAGGAGTCTGGCGGGCAATATACGCGGAGAAAATCCAAAGTCAAGGAATAATGTCAACAATTCGTAAATTTCACTCGGAATTTATCGAACGTGCAAAAATTTACCATCTTGTTACGTTTTGGAACATTAAGTCGGTCCTGCGGGGCGATGGCTGTAGTAGGTGGAGCACGATTGCAGCGGCGGACGCAGACGAGAGTATCGAAGCATAATGGAACTCGGCGCTTCCCGCCTCGACGGTTTGATTGTTACGTTCCCAGCAGGTTGATTTGCAATTTCTGGTAGCCGTGCTCGCGCGCCCACAGATCCAGAGGTATTGTCGCAAGCTCGTCTACGATGGGAACGGCGAGACCTGTCTTGGTCAAATCGATAGTCTTTAAATAGGTGTGGCATGTGTCGCAGACGTCCACGCGCACGTGCGCGATTTCCGGCGCTGAATAGAACGCCATCTGCGGCTCCCTCTCCTCGCCGCACGCTGGGCAATATATTCTCCGAAAATTCCACTCGTGGGCGCACAGCATGCAAACCAGGGACTTCTTCGCTCCGTCGCCTTCCCCGCGCAAGACGCCCACGACTGGCTTACCACCGCACAAAGGGCAAAGCGACGGAGTTCCATCCAGATTCGTGTGAGGGTGCCGATGGGCAAGATACTCAGCGTAGGGTTGAAGAAAAATCCAGGCCAGCAATCTTTGTAAAGGAATTATTTCGCTTGGGGCTTGAGAGTCCGCTTCTTCAGTGTAACTGACTTCTGCCGGCGATTCCAGCTCGCCTCGCCAAAAGTCTTGCATCGCCTGTTGCCATTGCGCTGCACCCTTGCGCGACAAATCAGCAGCGGATCGCGCAAGTGGCGCTGGAGCAATCTGCTCGATCACGGATAGGAAGCCTGGAAATTGTGGCAGGAGCGCGAAAAGATCCAATCCATCTCTCAACGGTGCGTCGGTTAAGATCTCGGACGAATTGGACAGAGCCTTCTGCATTTCTGCGTAAAGATTTTTCTGGAATGTGGCCACGCGTGCGTAAAAGCGCAATCCTTCAGCCGCGAATGGATACGTTGAAGTTAATTCGTTGGCACGACGGATGCGGCGATCCCACTGCGACGGGATCATCGGTCGGGTCGAGATTGGCCGGTGACCTTGTAATACCATTTGCGATGAAACGTCCAAGCCCAGGCGCGCGTAACTGTTCCATGAATCATGGAGCCGAAACTTCCTTCTTCCAAGATCGTGCTCATGTAAACGTGAATCAAGAAGAGCCCGATCGTGATCAAGGCCACGCTCGCGTGAACGAGGATCGCGAAGTAGCGCACCACGTGGAAACTCCACGGAACAGCTTCGACGTACCAGAGCGCAAATCCTGAGAGAAACAAAAGAATTGTGCTGCCAACCATTCCCCAAAAGTAAAGTTTCTGGCCCCAGTTGAAACGGCCCACCGGAGGAAGTTTGTCGTCCTCATTCTCTATATAGGCATTGATGTTATCTGCCCAGACGCGATCGTCGCTGTCCACTTCCATATCGTGGCTCCAGTGCAGGAACATCAAGAACTGGGACACGGTGAAAAAAATACCGAACCAGGGATGCCAGAAGCGCGCGGTCGGGCCGCCACCGACAATCGCGGCCATCCAATAAAGGTAGGGCGTCCAGAAAGCGAGTCCGGTGATCACGCAGTAGGTGTAGGTCAGCGCGCCAAACCAATGGTTCAAGCGTTCCACAAGCGAGTAACGCGGGATGGACTCCTCGTCGAAGGCAGTGGTTGTTCGCGAACGCGGCGCTGTATCGGCGGTGCTCATGAAGGCCTCCGATCTTCGGGCGGGATCGGTTCTTCCTTCTTCGGGCCGAATCGCATGTAATGCAACGCCAAGCCCACCAGTCCACCTAACATCGCCAAATTGCCGATCCACTTCAGCGGGCCTTTCCACAGACGCACCGACAGTGGGATATGCGGATCTCTGGGTAGCCCACCGTAAAGCTCGGGATTCTTAGCATCGTGGAGAACGTAGATTACGTGGGTTCCGCTAACTCCGGGCGGATCGTACACCCCTGCATCGGGAAAGCCAGACTGGCTGCGAAGTTGCTCCGCCCGCGTTTCGGCCAGTTCTTTCATTTCCATTTTTGTCCCGAAATGCAGGCAGCCCGTGGGGCAGGCTTTAATGCAAGCCGGCTCGAGTCCTACCGATACGCGGTCGTTGCACAGCGTGCACTTGAAGACTTTGCGAGCGGTGGGACTGAATTTGGGAATATTGAACGGGCAACCAGTGATGCAGTAGCCACAGCCGATGCAGTGCGCCTCCTGAAAATCCACGATGCCGTTGGCGTACTGCACGATGGCTGCATCCGCCGGACAGGCCGCGAGGCAGCCAGGATCTTCACAGTGCATGCACTGGTCTTTGCGCATCAGCAACATCATGGTGCCGTCTTCGCGCTCATGTTCGTTGAACTTGATCAGGTTCCAGTAATTCCACGCCGTTTCCGGCATGGTCTGATAGCTATTGTCGAATCTGGTCTCGGAGAACGTGTAACCGTTCCATTCCAGGCAGGCCACTTCGCACGCTTTGCAGCCGATGCATGTGGTAGTGTCCACGAGTTTGCAGACCCGAAATTCGCGGTTGAGCCCAGCACCTGGAACGGTACCGGGGTGCCCAGAAATCCTAATTAATTCGGTTGACGCCTGGCTCATCGTCCGCTCCTAGGCCTTTTCGACCTTCACAAGGAACCCCTTGGATTCCGGGGTGTGAGCGTTCGGGTCGCTGACTGCCGGCGTAAGCACATTTGCCGGAGTGCGCGCATCTTTTCCTTCGTCCTCAATGATCCCGCGAAAGCCCTGGTGAATCGGCAATCCAATCTGATAAACCTTCTTGCCGTCGATCATCATCGGCTTCAGCCGCCGCGTCACAAAAGCCTTGGCGGTGTAGGTTCCGCGCGCGCTGATCACGTGAATCATGTCCGTCCCGCGAATTCCTTTTTCGTTCGCCAGTTCCACAGGAATCTCCACGAACGGCTCCGGGATCAACTGGACATTCATCGGGTTGTTTTTCGTCCAATAGTGGTACTGCTCCGTCAGCCGGTAGGTGGTGCACACGATGCTGTACTCTTCTGGCTCGCCAAACTTGTCATAGGGCGTCTTGAACTTCTTGACCATTGGATTATTCGATTGCTGTGGGTGCAGCAAATTCTTGGTCGGACTTTCGATCGGTTCGTAATGTTCCGGGAACGGCCCGTCCGCGAGCACTCCGATGGGAGCAAATAATCGGCCCACACCTTCTGGATTCATGATGAACGGTCCCATGTGATCCTTCGGATGGGAGTCGGGCTTAAAGTCAGGTACGTCATTGCCGGCCCATTTTCCAGCCGCTTCGTTCCACCATACCTGCTTCCGGGTCGGATCCCAGGGCTTGCCCTCTGGGTTGCAGGAAGCGCGGTTATAGAGCACGCGCCGATTCGCTGGCCATGACCACGACCAGTTGGGATAAACACCCAAGCCGGACGGATCTTCTGTACCGCGCCGCTGGATCTGTGCCCCTGCCTCCGTCCAACAACCGGAGTAAATCCAATTAGCGCACATGGTCGTCCCGTCATCTTTCAGCCACGCAAAACCAGGCAGTTGCTGTCCCGCCTTAATCACTTGTCCGGTCGCAGGATCCGTCAAGTCTGCGAGCGCTCTTCCGTTGAGTTCCATGGCCACCTGCGAGAGCGGAGGGTGAGCGGCGTCGGCGTACGCCCAGTTCAAATTCAGTATTGGGTCGGGGAATTTACCGCCGTCCTTTTTGTACAAATCCCGGACGCGCAGAAAAATCTGAGCAAGAATGTCCTGATCGAGCCGCGCTTGACCCGGGGGTGGAACCGCTGCATATTTCCAAGTTACCCAGCGCGCCGAGTTCGTCATGCTGCCGTCTTTCTCCGCAAACCCGGCGCAGGGCAAGCGGTACACCGTCGTGTTGATGTTTTTCTGTTCGTCGACTGTGATTCCCGGAGCTTTCCAAAACTCGCTGGTCTCGTCCGGATAAATTTCGCCTACTACGAGCCAATCCGCTTTCTTTAGGGCGTTAATGTTTTTGTTTGTGTCAGGCCCGATCATTACCCCATTCATTCCGAAGGCCATCATGCCCTTGACCTTGCCGTTGTACATATCATCCCAAATGTGGGTCCAGGAATAATCGCGGTCAATCCTGGGAAGGTAATCGAACGCAAAACCGTTTTCTTTCGTCGCCGCGTCACCATACAGCGATTTCAGCAGGGAAATGAAGAATTTTGGCGTGTTCTGGTAGTAATTCATCGAATCCCACGGCGTTGGTTTTGACGACGTTGGCGTGACGCGCTTCAAATAGGCAGCCAGGTCCGTGTCGGCGGGAACGGGTGCCTTGAGATATCCAGGCAGACTGTCGTACAAACCAGCCATGTCCGTGGCGCCCTGAATATTCGAGTGGCCGCGCAACGCGTTCACGCCGCCGCCCGCTCTGCCCACATTTCCCAACAAAAGCTGAATCATCGCGGCCGTGCGAATGATTTGCGTTCCGAAGGAGTGTTGGGTCCAACCCACGGCGTAGATGATCGTCGCAGCTTTCTTCATATCGCCGTCTTTGCGCACCGAGGTGAACATGTCAACGGCCTTCAAATACTGGTCCTTCGGAATACCAGTAATCCGTTCGACGGTTTCAGGCGTGTAGCGCGAATATTGTTGCTTCATCAATTGGAAAACGCAGCGCGGGTGCTGAAGCGTCAGATCGTAGGCAACGTTTGCCGGTAGAGCGGGGGGCGGCGTCGCTCCTCCGACCTTTCCTGGCACCGGTTCGGACGCGTGGCCAGTCGTTCCAGCTGCTCCTTGGCCGCCGGAACCGCCCGTTCCTTCATAGTTCCACGTAGAGAGATCATATTTACCTGTCGCGGTATCAAATCCCGAATAAAGCCCGTCCTCCGGCAGCTTGAAGCCTTCCTTGACGATGAACGACGCGTTTGTGTAGTTGACCAAATAGTCCTTCGCAATGCGGTTGTTCTCGATCGCATAGCGGATCAGCCCGCCGAGGAATGCAATGTCGGTGCCGGCGCGAATTTGCAAGAAAAGGTCGGCAGTAGCTGATGTGCGGGTGAATCGCGGGTCTACGGAAATCAGTTTGGCATTACGATTACGCTTGGCCTCCATGGCCCACTTAAATCCACAAGGATGGTTTTCGGCGGGATTCCCACCCATGATCAACATCATGTCGGTGTTCTTGATGTCAATCCAGCCATTGGTCATCGCCCCGCGTCCGAATGTTGGTCCCAAACTTGAGACCGTGGGGCCGTGTCAAACACGGGCTTGGTTTTCTAAGTACACCAAGCCCAAACTCCTCATGGTCTTTACGACCAGATAATTGAACTCATTAGTGTCGGTGCAGCCGCCGATGAACGAGATGCCCTCGCAGCGATTTGCGAGGTGGCCATTGGCGTCCTTTTCGACAAAGGTTTCGTCGCGGGTTTTCTTGGTCCAGCGCGCAATCTCATTGAGCGCATCGTCCCATGAAATATCCTGCCAATCGGTAGCTCCGGGCCGCCGGACTTGCGGCTTGGTGAGTCGCCGTGGATTGAGCATATCCTGCTCAAGCGACGAGCCTTTGGGGCACAGCGTCCCGCGGTTGGTGGGATGATCGGGATCCCCTTCTACGTGAATCACTTGCGGCGTTACGTTTTTCGCCCGGTCGCCGATAGTGTAAATGAGCACGCCGCAACCGACCGCGCAATATGGACATGTCGACCGCGTTTCGTTGGCACGCGCGATCTTCAATTCTTTCAGCTGGGCGTAGGCAGGTTTGAGGTCAAATCCGAAGATGGTTGCGGCAACGCCGCCGACAGCTGCTACCTTGAAGAAATCTCTGCGGGACGTCTGCATCGAAGACCTCCGCATCCGTTTCAAGAATCGACGGACTTTTATGTATTAGGCTTAGCTCTTCCCCTTGTCAAGTGTTATGAGGCACAAAGTCAGGCGAACCGTTCGACGTGCTGCTGACATAAACTACGCGTGTCGTCGACAGTCTTGTAGGCGTTAACCTTGAAACGTGCGACTTCGGCGGCGACGACTGTCCGATTCTGAATTCCGTAGCTGGTCCGCGTGCAGAGTGTGCCAACACCTTTTATTGGAACGAGAGCGTTCGCGATTGAAAGAATTATTCAGGGGCGAATTCGACGCGGTTGCGTCCACGATGTTTGGCGGTGTAGAGCGCCAAGTCTGCCTGGCTCAACAGGGTACTGAAATCTGGAGGCAGGACCCCCTGTTCGCCTTGAAACCCGGAAATACCGAAGCTTGCGGTGACTTTTACCACCCGGTTCCCAAAGAAGAAATCCTGCTCCTCAAACTGTTTTCGAACACGCTCCACTACGGACACGACATTTTCCTTGTCCGCGTGAGTCAAAATGAAAAGAAATTCTTCGCCGCCAATACGTCCGCAAATATTCGAGCGCCGCGAATTAGTTTTCAGGATTTCGGCAAATCTTTTCAAAACTTTGTCGCCGGCGTCGTGACCGCTGGAATCGTTAACGCTCTTAAAATTATCGAGATCAGCCATAACGACCCAGAAAGGGAAACCGTGGCGCGAAGCCCCGCTGAGCTGGCGCGGCGCCCATTCGTCGATCGCTCGGCGATTTGGAAGGCCGGTGAGAGAATCAGTGAGCGCCAATTCTTCTAATAAGCGGTTCTTGGCCTCCACTTGTCGGTGCAATTCCACCAGCCTGCGTCCGACTTCAACGCGCGCCAGCAATTCTTTGGGGTGAAATGGTTTCGTGAGGTAGTCATCTGCGCCAGCAGCGAGGCCTTTCACAACATTTTCCTTGTCGGATACGCTCGTCAAAATTATTACGTACCTATATGGGTCTTGAGCACTTGCGCGGATCCGCTGGCACAACTCGATGCCGGTAAGATCCGGCATCACCCAATCCGTGATGACGATGGCGGGACAATGTAGGCCTAATAGATCGATCGCTTCCTGGCCGCTTCGAGCAACCAAGAGCGAATAGTCGGCGTCAGTGAGAGCTTGTTCTACAAGCTTGCGGTAAACAGCTGAATCGTCGGCGACCAGTACTTTCAGACGGTCTTTCGCGGCCATCTCACCTCAAGCTGTTGTAAGTTTCGGACTCGTGATTTGGGCGATGCACTGCGATTGAGAGATGCTAGCACAAGGCGGCCGCGGAGCAAGATTTAGTCAACGAACAGATGCTACGCGCGCATGTGTTCGCCATAACGGACACGTGCACAAATCGGCAATAAAAAACGTCGATTTTGATCGGAGAAGCTCAGTGATGGCCATGCCGCCAGGTCCAATATTCCCGTTGTTCCTCGGGGTTACGCTCGAATTCGCGGTGATCCCTATGTGTCTCTACCTCCCAGCGGTTGTAGAAGACAACTTCGTTTCTGTCCCAAACATGATAATCGCAGTAATAGGGATCGTAAACTCGATGGTATGCGTCGCGCACCCCGCGATCGCAAACGGAGAGATGAGTGCAGCAGATAAGAGAAACGTAACAGGAAATTTCCGCTCATTAAGAACATCCTCTTCACGTTAAACCCCACGCTCCGGATTTTGTTGGCGCAGCGGAGACACCGTGGCGCTGGACCATTTGATTCTTCAAAAGAGATTTCTTAGATCAACTAGGAAGGCTCGCGCAGGCGCATGCGTTCGTCACTCTTGCCTAGATGGAGAAGAAGATACGTCTTAGTGAGATTCCAAGCGAGGGTCGCGGCTTCTGGATTGTAACTAGACCGGACGTCGCAGAAAAACCCGTGGTCCGCGTTGGAGATCTCGACGTTAACGTAGGTTTTACTATGGCGTTTGCATTCGTCCACGACAGCGCGAATCTGTTCCGCGCCGATGTGTTTATCAAGCCCACCCCAGAAAAAGAGAATAGGCGCATGCAGATCGGCGATTTTAGGTAGTAGCGCGGGCGCGATATTTCCGCCGTAAAATGAAATAGATGCTTGCAACGGGAGTGTCGCGCATGCCAGCAGGGAAACACGTCCACCCAAGCAGAATCCGACGCTCGCGATTTTCCCAGATAGGACATCTGAATTGCTGTTCAGCCAATCGTAAGCGGCGCCGATATCTTCGACGATGCCTTTCTCCGTCAGGGCCTTCATATGAGGCATCGCGGATTGTATGTCGTCGTATTTCCCCTCGAAGCCGGGGGCTGTGCGATGGTAGAGTTCCGGAGCGATAGAGACGTAACCCTCGCGTGCAAATCGTTCGGTGACGTCCCGGATGTGAGCGTTTACACCGTAAGCTTCCTGGAAAACCAGCACGCCAGGATGTTGGACGTTGTCTGCCGGGCGCGCCACGTACGCAGTCATCTGCGTTCCGCCGGCAACTGTTAGGGAGACTGTTTCTGTCGCAATATTGTTCATGAATCGGCTCTTATAGTAAGGCCGTTCGAAAATTTATTCAGGAGCATTCTATCGGCTTGTTTTTACCAAAGGAATAGCGAATCAATCGAACTCATGTTTGCATCCAAGTTCCGTAGGGAGGTTCTCCAATGAGTTTGAAACAGTATGTGACGCTGGGACGCTCCGGACTGCGCGTGAGCCCACTAGCCCTCGGCACCATGACATTTGGCACGGAATGGGGATGGGGAAGTGAACCGGCGGTCGCTCGCCAGGTGTTCGACGGTTATATAGAGCAGGGCGGCAATTTCATCGACACTGCGGATGCTTACACTAACGGAAAGAGTGAAGAATTACTTGGCCATTTTATCGCTGAGCGCGGTTTGCGCGAACGTTTGGTGCTGGCAACAAAATTTACTTTTAATACTGACCCAAGTAATCCAAACGCTGGTGGCAACGGTCGCAAAAACATTTGCCGGGCGCTGGAAGGATCTCTGCGCCGGTTGAAGACTGATTACATCGATTTATATTGGATGCATGTGTGGGACATGATCACGCCTGTCGAAGAAGTGCTATCGACGATGAATGACCTTGTACGCGCGGGAAAAATTCGCCATTTTGGCTTTTCGGATGTCCCGGCGTGGTACATAGCGCGCGCGCAAACGCTGGCAGAAAAAGAAGGCAAGGAACGTCTCATCGCGCTACAACTGGAATATTCGCTCATCGAACGCAACATTGAACGCGAGCATATTCCGGTGGCACAAGAGCTGGGCGTCGGACTGTGTCCATGGAGCCCACTCGGAGGCGGCTTTCTCAGCGGAAAATATAGGCGAGAAGGAAACACCGGAAGGGGTGAAGGCAGGCTTGACGCGGCGAAGCACGCCCAACTCACCGACCGATTTACCGAGCACAATTGGCGAGTGCTGGATGCTCTTCTTCAAGTAGCGAAGCAGCTGGATAAAAAGCCGGCGCAGGTGGCTTTGAACTGGGTTGCTACACAACCCGGAATCACTTCTACCATTGTGGGAGCTTCGAACAGTGCGCAGCTGCAGGATAATCTCGGCGCGATTGAATTCGCGATCCCCGCGGAACTTCGAAAACGTTTGGACCAGGCGAGCGCAATCGAACTGTTTCACCCTTATACATTTTTCGAGCCGTTCATCCAAAACAGAGTTAGGGGAGAAAATCCGGTGCGTGCTTGGACTCCTGCTTTTCGTCAGCCGGCTGCGCCGCCGGAAAAGTCCGCTGAAAAGCCCAAGGCGAACGCGGCTGAAAAGTAAGCCGGGTCACGAGCTGGATGAAATTCTATCGCGGACCCGCGACCGACCATTTTGACGGTCAACATTTCTACAATTCAGGAAATGGTGTGCTCCGTGGCACCGGCAGTGTGCTGCGGTGGCTGATTAATCGCAAGCCGGCACCCTGGCCCGCGTGGATTGACGAACCGTTGGGAACACCGCCGCCGGAACGCGTCACCGGCGGATGCATCAGAGCCACTTTCGTGGGCCACTCGAGCGTCCTCATTCAGACGGGCGGAGTGAATGTTCTGTGCGACCCCATATGGTCCATGCGGGCAAGCCCATTTTCGTGGATCGGGCCACGCAGACATCGCGCGCCGGGCATTCGATTCGAAGATTTGCCTTCCAATCGATATTGTTTTGCAGAGCCACGATCACTACGATCATCTCGATATTCCCACACAGAGGAGAATTGCTTCGCAATGGCAACCGAAATTTATTCTACCACTTGGCGTGCGCGCACGATTCGAAAGACATCACATTGCGCCAATCGGACAAATCAGCGAGTTGGATTGGTGGCAAGCGATAGTGACCGCTGGAAACCTGAAAATCACATGTGTACCCGCTAGGCATTTTTCGGGCCGCGGATTGCGTGATCGCAATAAAACCCTTTGGTGCGGATACGTGATAGAAGGTCCCGCAGGTGTAATTTACTTCGCAGGAGACACTGGATGTGGATCACATTTCCAGGAAATTAGGCGGCGATTTCCGGAAATTCGCCTGGCCTTTCTTCCCATCGGAGCTTACATTCCGCAATGGTTCATGGGGCCAGTGCATATCTCTCCAGCCGACGCCCTTCGGGCGCACGAAGAACTTGGTGCGGCTACCAGCATTGCGATTCACTTCGGGACTTTTCGCTTGGCAGACGATGGGGAAGATCAGCCGGCCAAGGAATTGCAACAAGCGTTGGCATCGCGCAAGGACAGCGAACCGCTTCTGGCTTCTAGGTAGCGGCGAAGGTCGAGATATTCCGTAGACCTTGTGGCTCAAGAATTCAGCTGTAGTTTTAACTGCTGTTTTGATTTACCATTGGACAGAACTTCGACGCGCAGGTTTGTCCGAGTGATATGTAACTTTCTCGCCGCGCACTTGCGCAAAGGGAGTTAGCTTGTGCTGATTCGCACCTTGACGCTCATGATGTGCTTCACCGTGAATTTATGCGCAGTAAGAGCATCCGCCACCAGCGACCGGTGGCAGCGCCAAGGCACTGCTTCAGCGCACATCAACGCGGTCCGCTTTCGTTGGGAAAGTTCGATCGCTCGCGAGAGCGCGGTTTCAAACTCAGGTGTCTTCATGTAATCGCGCATAGCCGCGAAAACCTGCGTTGCGCCAACCGACATTTTTCGAATTAGGCTCGGGGCGACGCAGTCCGCCAAGGTCCTTTAAATGAATGTAATCGATTGCGGCCTCTTTCAGTGAGGGTCCCAGCGTCTCGAGGCTATATTGGGGATTGCGGCGCGAATGCGGGATCGTGCGGATGTCAATCACGCGTTCTACTCCGTGCGCTCGCAGCAATTCCAAGAATTCTTCGAAAGCTCGCGTCGAATGACCGATGGTGAAGACTGCTTGTCTTTGTTCCTTAGACTTTTTGTCAGTTCTAAGACTCATCGATCAATCATACGGCAGGGGGGCCCAACGGTCGAAGTCCCGGCGAGAATTTTGCTTCGGCGATGAAGCCGGAACGGGCGATAATAGACACCCTTTCAAGGTAGTTCTGGCAGCTGGGACCGTAGGTTGAACTGAGGGCGCATGGCTGAAATCAAGGCTTTGTTTTGGGACAACGGCGGCGTGATCCTGACGAATGGTTGGGATCGCAACTCGCGCCGCGCGGCGGTAGAGAAATTTCATCTCGATTGGAATGATTTCGAAGATCGTCATGAGTTGATGCTCGATGCTTTTGAAACTGGCCGCGCTTCTCTCGACGATTATCTTCATCGCACCGTTTTTTATCGCGAGCGCCCTTTTTCATCTGCCGATTTCAAAAAATTTATGTTTGACCAGTCGCAACCGTATCCGGAGCCACTCGCATTTCTGGGCCAGCTTGCGCGCAGCAGGCGATTCTTGGTGGCTTCGCTGAACAATGAATCGCGGGAAATCAACGAATATCGTATTGAAAAATTTGCGCTGCGAGATTACTTCGAAGTCTTTTTCAGTTCTTGTTATTTGGGAATACGCAAGCCGGATCCTGGAATCTATAAACTGGCGCTGAAAATCACTCAACAAAAGCCCGCGGAGTGTATTCTGATCGACGATCGCGGATTGAATCTGGAATGCGCGCAGGAGTTAGGGATTCAAACGATATTGTTTAAAGACCTCGCGCAACTGCGCGACGACTTAACGCAATTCAGCATTTCGATTGGCGAAAAATAGCCAGGAGGAAAATTTATGGAATTAGCAATGGTGGGCCTAGGCAAAATGGGCGGGTTCATGACGGAGCGGCTCTTGAAGGGTGGTCATCGCGTGGTCGCATATGACCGCACTGCATCGGTAGTGCAAGGCCTGGTAAGCAAGGGCGCCACAGGCGCCGATTCGCTCGAGAAGATGGTCGCGCAGCTCAAGGCGCCACGCATCGTCTGGCTTATGGTTCCTTCCGGCGCGCCAGTCGATCAAACGATCGAACAGCTTCTTCCGCGCTTGGCGGAAGGCGACACAATTATCGACGGCGGAAATTCGTATTACAAGGACACCATTCGTCGTGGCGCGGCGCTGGCACAGAAGAAAATTAATTTTGTGGACTCCGGCACGAGCGGAGGAGTCTGGGGCCTCCAGGAGGGCTACAGCATGATGATTGGCGGCGAGGCAGACCTAATCAAGCGCATCTCGCCGATCTTTCAAACCCTCGCGCCTGGGCCCGACAAGGGCTGGGGCCGCGTAGGACCAACTGGCTCCGGACACTTCGTGAAAATGGTGCACAACGGAATTGAGTACGCAATCATGCAGGGCTATGCCGAAGGCATGGATCTTCTGCGCCATAAAAAGGAATTCGGCCTCGACCTGCTGCAAATCGGGAAGATTTGGCAATACGGAAGTGTAATTCGTTCCTGGCTGCTTGATTTGACCGTCGATGCGTTGAGCAAGAATCCTACGCTGGAAGGCATTGCTGGATACGTTACCGACTCCGGTGAGGGCCGCTGGACTGTGATCGAAGGCGTCGAACTCGGCGTGGCCCTGCCGGCAATTTCATCGGCGCTGGAAAATCGATTGCGCTCGCAGGACCCCGAGCCTTTCGCCAACAAACTCTTAGCCATGATGCGCAACGAATTTGGCGGCCACGCAGTGAAGAAAACTGCGAGCTGAGCGTCGCCGATTACGGAATCAAAGCATATATGAAGTTCGACACACGCGTACTTCCGGACCTTGTTTCGCTCAGCCGCGCTGTACTGGAAGAAACATTTTCAATTATTCACGAAGCGGTTGCCAAACGCGGTAGGTTTTCGATTGCGTTATCGGGTGGTCACACACCCGAGAAAATGTACTCCCTCTGGTCGCAGACCGAACAATATCGCGACAAGACTCCGTGGGAGCGCGTTCATTTGTTTTGGAGTGACGAGCGGTATGTGCCACCGGATAGTTCGCAAAGCAATTATCATATGGCGCGCGAAACTTTGATCTCTCACGTTCCCATCCCGCCGGAGAACGTACATCCGATACCGACCAATCTATCCACTCCTGCGGAATGTGCGCATGCCTATGAGACCGAGCTGCGGAAATTTTTTGGTGTCAGGCCAGCGGCGTTTGACATACAACTTCTGGGAATTGGCCCGGAAGGTCATACCGCGTCGTTGTTTCCGGGTGCGCCCGCATTGGATGAAAAGGTGCGCTGGGTGGTGGCGGTGCGGGTCCCGGCTGAGCCGCCCCAACGAATCACTCTGACGCCCATCATTCTCAACAACGGACGTAACACATTTTTCCTGGTAGCTGGCGAGAACAAACGCGCAATACTTTCGGCCATCCGCGAGGAATCCGACGCTCAAACCAGCCGGTATCCTGCCGCTAGAATTCAACCTGTTAAAGCGCCCATTTGGTTCCTAGACGAAGCGGCAGCCGGGTAAATTCCGGTTATTCCCGGCGTTTGTTGAAGCTTTTCCGAGGCCGTAACGTCTAAATATTACAGGCAGACCTGATCCCAAGTGTAGGTTCCGAACTTCAATTGGCACATAGATTTGAAGGTAAACTGGTAGTGAACTTGTGAGCAAAAAAGCGTGAAGAAATCGTCGGTTACAACTCGTGGAGCAGTTGCATCGGCTATCTTAATACTGGCGATGTGTCTCTCCCTCGTCTCGTGCAGCTCAAAGACGGCGGCGGTCGGTCCGGATATGGCTGTGCCGGTGACCGTGACTAAAGCCGTGAAAAAAACGGTTCCGATGGAGTTAAGCGCTATCGGTACAGCGGAGGCCTATTCGACAGTTTCGATCAAGGGCCAGGTCAACGCCGTTCTTAAAGAAGTGCACTTCAAGCAGGGGGATTTTGTTAAGAAAGGCGACTTGCTATTCACTCTCGACGGTCGCCCGTTCCAGGCATCTCTGGATCAAGCGCAGGCAAATCTCGCTCGCGACAAAGCTCAAGCCGACCTGACGATCGTACAGGCTGAGCGCTATAAGAAGCTCTACGACCAAGGCATTTCGGCCAAAGAACAATACGATCAGATGCAGGCGAACGCCGCTGCGCAGCAAGGCTCGGTGCACGCCGATGAAGCTGCGGTGGAATCGGCCAAACTCCAACTTCAATATTGCGCGATCTATTCGCCGGTGGACGGACGCACGGGAGCTTTGCAGGTCTATCCCGGGAATTTGGTCAAAGAGAACGACGTCCCCGTACTAGTCGTAATTAACCAAATTGCTCCGTTATACGAGGATTTTTCCGTACCCGAACAATACCTTGGCGTAATCAAGAAATACATGGCGGGGAGTCGCCTTCAAATCGAGGCCACACCATACGGAGATAGCACGCCCGAAGCCGGCTACCTGACCTTCGTCGATAACACGGTGGACAACACCACTGGAACGATAAAGCTGAAAGGGACGTTCGATAATACCGACCATCGTCTGTGGCCGGGACAATTTTCGACCGTGGCGCTTCGGTTGTCTGAGCAGGAAAATGCGACGGTAGTTCCCACGCAAGCTGTACAGACGGGACAAAACGGCGATTTTGTATTCGTGATTAAGCCCGATCAAACTGCGGAATCGCGTCCGGTAAAGGTGGCGCGAACGCTCGGATCGGAATCGGTAATTGCGAAGGGAATTGAACCGGGAGAGACGGTCGTCACAGACGGGCAGCTTCGCTTAATTCCCGGCATCAAAGTTCAGATCAAAGCAGCGGCGCAAGGAAATTAGGAATGGCAATGAATATTGCCGAGCCGTTTATTCGCCGTCCGGTCATGACCACGCTGGTCATGATGGCGATACTTCTGTTCGGCATTCTGGGTTACCGCGCGCTGGCGGTCAGCGAACTTCCCAACGTGGACTATCCCACGATTCAGGTGGGCGCCAGTCTGCCCGGCGCTAGCCCGGACACCATGGCCTCGGCGGTAGCAACTCCCCTCGAAAAGCAATTTTCTACCATTGCGGGCATCGATTCGATGACTTCGACCAGCCAGCTCGGAAGCACCAGCATTACTCTGCAATTTGATTTGAGCCGCAATATCGACGGTGCCGCACAGGACGTGCAAGCAGCAATCGCGCGCGCGTCCTCCCAGCTTCCTCCCAGCATGCCGACGCCGCCGACCTACAACAAAGTGAATCCTGCCGATCAGCCCATTCTGTACCTGGCCATGGGGTCAAAAACGTTGCCGCTTTACGCCGTGGACCAATATGCCGAGACCCTGATGGGCCAACGCATCTCCATGGTGAAAGGTGTAGCGCAGGTGCAAGTGTACGGATCGCAGAAATATGCCGTGCGCATACAGCTCGACCCACAAGCTCTGGCCACGCGGCAAATCGGCATAGACGACGTTCACACTGCGGTGCAGAACGCGAACGTGAATCTTCCCGTGGGCACGCTGTACGGCGAACACCGCGCGTTTACGCTGCAGGCCAACGGGCAACTTACTCACGCATCGGTTTATCGTCCGTTGATCGTCGCCTACCGCAACGGTTCCCCGGTACGCCTTGAAGATCTAGGAAAAGTTTACGACAGCGTGCAGAAGAATCGGGTAGCGAACTGGTGGAACGATACTGATTCTGTCGTTTTGGCGATCGAGCGCCAGCCAGGTACGAACACAGTAGAGGTGGTGGACGCGGTCAAGGGGTTGCTACCACAGTTTCGCGCCATCATTCCGCCGTCAGTGCAAATGCAAATTCTTTACGATGCATCCGAATCGATTCGCAATTCTGTAGCGGATGTGAAATTCACCCTATACCTCGCCATCGCGCTTGTCATTCTGGTGATTTTCCTGTTTCTGCGAAATCTCTCGGCAACTGTAATTCCGAGCTTTGCGCTACCGATGTCGATCATCGGCACTTTTGCCGTGATGTATCTGCTCGGCTATACGGTCGACAATTTATCGCTCATGGCTCTGACGCTGTCGGTAGGTTTCGTGGTGGACGATGCCATCGTGATGCTGGAGAACATTGTCCGGCACATGGAGATGGGCGAAGGCGTGATGGAATCAGCGCTAAGCGGCTCGCGCGAAATAGGGTTCACGATTTTATCCATGACGATTTCGCTGGCGGCGGTCTTCCTGCCTGTATTTTTCATGAGCGGCATCTTGGGACGCCTGCTGCATGAGTTCGCTGTGGTGATTATCACTTCGATCCTGGTTTCCGGCATCGTTTCGCTCACCCTTACGCCCATGCTATGCAGCCGCTTTCTCCGTCCAGCAGGCGAAATAAAACATGGACGTGTCTACCTGGAGCTGGAGGGATTCCTAGACTGGATGCTGAAGGTTTACGACGTTTCGTTGCGTTGGTCGCTGCGCCATCGGGTATTCGTAATGGTTGTGTCGGGAATTATTCTAATGGTAACCGTGTGGCAGTTTGCGGTTATCCCCAAAGGGTTTTTGCCTGCCGAGGACCGCTCCCAAATATTTGCCTTTACCGAGGCTTCTCAAGGTATTTCTTTCCAGTCCATGAAGCAGCATCAACTCGAGCTGAATAAAATTGTGTTGAACGATCCCAACCGTAGAGATTTCTTCTCCAGTGTGGGCAGTTTTACAGCCAGCAACGGCGGAATCATCTTCATCCACCTGAAGGATCGCAAAGATCGCCCCGCCACCGAGCCAGCCGCAATATTGGGCTGGGAGCAGAAGTATGGCGACGTCCCGCTAGTGGGAAGCGCGATTCGCGGGGTCGCTCCTCTATTCGCGCATCATGCTTCGATCGATGAAGTCATCGAGGAGTTCCGCGAGAAGTTTGCAACCGTGACCGGAATTAACGCCTACATGCAAAACCTGCCTCCCATCCAGGTCGGCGGGCAGCTTACGAAAAGCCAGTATCAGCTTGCCTTGCAGAGTCCCGACACGGCGGAACTTTATCGCGACTCCACCATGTTTATGAAAGAAATGGCCAAGCTTCCTGGCCTCCAGGACGTGACCAGTGATTTGTTGATTGCGAATCCGCAAGTGAACGTGAATATCGATCGTGACAAAGCGTCCGCTCTCGGAGTGTCGGCCCAGCAAGTGGAAGACGCTCTATACACCGCCTACGGACAGCGCCAGATCTCTACGATCTTTGCGCCCAACGACGAATATTGGGTCGTAATGGAACTCGCAGGACAAATATCAGGCAGATCCAGCGGCTCTTTCCATGCTTTACGTGCATTCGAGCAGCGGAAATTTAGTGCCGCTGAATGCGGTTGCCACGTTGTCTACGAATCTCGGGCCGCTTTCCGTTAACCACCTCGGTCAGCTTCCCGCTGTGACGATTTCTTTCAACTTAAAAAATGGAGTCGCCATCGGCGACGCCGTAAATAGTGTGAATAAGCTTGCTCGCGACATTCTTCCTCCCACGGTAACACACTGAATTTCAAGGAACGGCGCAGGCATTTCAATCTTCTCTGACCGGGCCTGGGAATCTTGCTGCTCATGGCGATTCTGGTGATCTACATTGTTCTAGGAATTTTGTATGAAAGCTTTATCCATCCAATCACCATTCTTTCCGGTCTGCCGTCAGCGGCTTTTGGCGCTCTGCTGACGTTGCAGATTTTCGCATCTGAGTCTCGATCTTTACGGATTCGTCGGCGTGATCATGTTGATCGGCATCGTGAAGAAGAATGCGATCATGATGGTCGACTTCGCGATCGAGCGTGAACGCACGGGCCATAAGACTGCGGAAGAAGCGATTTACGAAGGCTGCTTGATTCGCTTTCGTCCCATCATGATGACGACCATGGCCGCGTTGATGGGCACGCTCCCCATCGCTTTGGGTTCAGGCGCCGGAGCAGATTCGCGGCGGCCGCTGGGTCTTGCAGTAGTGGGAGGGCTTGTTTTTTCGCAAGCCGTGACGCTGTATCTGACACCCGTTTTCTACACCTATATGGATTCGGTTCCAGACATGGGCCGAGAGCCGTTTCGGGAAACTAAGCCGGAAAAGGAATGCCTTTCTTGCTGACGAGCGCTCGTCAGCCGATTGACCCCGCCGAAACTTCCGACATCAGTTTCGCTTTCTGCAGTTTCGCGGCACTCTACTGGCCTTCGGTACAGTTTTCTTCGCTGTCGTTCGGTACTAACTTCGCTGTCATCGCGTACCATTGACCCTAATTCAACGCGTCCCTACTATGAACCAGGACGCAGTAGCGCCCCGGAAGACGGGATTGTTTCCCCGTGTTTCATTTTGTTCCGCAGGAACCCAGCCAGAATGCGTTATGGAGAAGATTTTCCAAGAGATATAAGAATGCGCCCGAAGCGGCGGGGTCCGCGCATGAATTCGCGAGTATCGGTCGTGATTGCGTGCGATGAACTTAACGGCCCGATGTCTTATGAACCAGCTTTCACCCGGGTGGTTAGTGCGAATGGCTGCTTACTTGTGAGTCCCGACGGAACTTGAATTGCAGCAGCATCTGCGACTCACGAATTTGTCGACCCGCCGGTCCGTTGACGGCGTGGTGGTATGGAAGGGCGTGCAAAGGCCAGACGGCTGGGACATGGGAGTTGAAATCGCCACGCAAGGTCTGGACTTCTGGGGTGTGGAACTGTGAAATTTGAAAGTCTGAGGGTGCCTCCGGCTAAAGTTTCTGGCTCGCAGGCAAAGGCAATCGCGCCATCTCTTAAACCATGCGTCGTTCCTGTACATTCACCATTACCTCCGTCCGCTGCGCAGGTTACGGCAGGTGAAGAGCGTGGCCGCAGCTACCGCGTGCTTCTGCGCGTGCGCGCCAGCATTCATGTCGCGCTGCAAGGGAAACCAGTAACCTTTGACACAGTCACTCTCAGCGTCAGCAATCACGGCGCGCTGGTTGTGTTGAAGCAGAGTCTGCCTTGCGAAACCCGGCTGGTCCTGGAACATAGCGGCACCAAAGAGCGCGTGGCGTGTAAGGTTGCCAGAATCGCTCGCGAAATGCCGGAAGGATTCCACATACCACTCGAATTCGATTCGCCCGCACCGAATTTCTGGCGGATCGCTTTTCCTCCATCTGATTGGCGTCCGCACGACGATTTGTAAGAATCGTTCCACGCTCGAATTTTGTTAAGATTAAAAAGGAAGTTTATGCAGGTCAAGATTTCCGCCGGAGAGGATGATTCCAATTTTTTTGCCTTCGGCGCGAATCCTGCGATTCAATGCCGGAGCTGCCGCTACGGCGCCGGAAGGCTCCACAACCAGTTTAGTGCGTTCCCAGAGCAATAGCATCGCCGCGACAATTTCTTCTTCGGTGACCAAGGAAATTTCGTCCACAAGAGACTGCAGAATCGAAAACGTCAAAGGAGAAAGAGTAGCCCGAAGCCCGTCCGCCATCGTTTCAGTTTGTGCCGCCGCTTCGATTTTCCCAGCTTTCAGAGAACGGTAGGCGTCATCCGCATTGCTCGGCTCGCTGCCGATCAGGCGTATTCCGGAGCGCATGGTTTTCGCCGCGATGGACGAGCCGGACAAAAGTCCTCCGCCACTGGCCGGCGTAATCACCACGTCGAGATCGCTGACCTCTTCGAGTAATTCCAGAGCGGCGGTGCCCTGACCTGCGATCACGCGAGCGTCATCGTAGGGATGAACTAAGTGCGCGCCAGTCGTTCGCATCACTTCTGCGCAAGTGTTTTCCCGCGAAGCCATATTTGGCTCACAATAGGTAATCTTGCCCCCATAAGACTCAACAGCCTTTATCTTCGCAGCTGACGAATTCGAAGGCATCACGATATAGGCTGGGATGCCGCGCCATCGGGCAGCCAAGGCCATGGCCGCCGCATGATTTCCCGAGGAAGGAGCCACCACTCCGTGACCGGCCTCCTCGTCCGTTAGCGAAAAAATAGCGTTCGTGGCACCGCGAATCTTAAATGAGCCGGTCTTCTGTAAATTTTCGCACTTGAAAAAAAGTCGGGCGCCGGCGATCTGGTCTAGAGAAGCGGAAGTAATCACAGGCGTGCGATGAATATGCGGGGAAATGCGCTTGTGGGCGGCCCGAATCGCGTCGAAATTAGGGGCGTCCTTTAGCAAGGATGTCGCGTTCATAAGGACCCTCCGCCCGTTACTTGGAGCCGCGCGCCGGCACCGTGAAGGTGATTTTTGCTGCAGTGCTGTTGTTGAAGCGGTCGGCGATTTGCACAGCCACCGTGTGTTCTCCCGCGGAGAGGCCGTTAAGAGAAATTTGATAGTTCTCTCTTGGCGCATCGGAAAGCAGGCCCGTCGGAAAAACGATGGTCCAGTCGCTCGCGTCCACACTGTATTGAGCTTTCGCTATGGCACTTGCAGAGCTGATCCCGTCGAAAATCACCTTGGCCACAGGAGTAGAGGCATCCGCACGCAAATTTTCGATGCGCGGCGGAGTATTTTCGATCTCAAAGCGATCGCTTTCACGTTCACTCGTGAGCGCTTGATCCGCCGGATTGGAGGGGGAATCCGCGGCCACAATTTTCAGGTAGTAGGCGCCGTCGGGCATGGTGGTGGTGTCCCACGAATAATACTTCTGTGTGAGCTTGCCCTTCAGCAGCCGCCAATTCTTTTCGCCTTCCCCGTGATAATAGATGGCATAGATGAGATCGTCATCGTTATCGTCGTGCGCGCTCCATAGAACGCTCGCGTAACCCTTTTCCTCGAAACCTTGCGGAGGCACATCCATCTTAAGCGGCCGCGCAGCGAGTTCCAGGTTCGCGATTGCAGGAGCCGGAAAATTTGCCGTGCTGCGCTGCGGTAGTCGAAGCTGAACCGAGCTGGGGATCGTGGGCCCCGACGCTTGCGGTGCAAATCCTTGAACGCGGATTCCGGGGTCCTGAATGGCGATGTCATCAACCACTGGGGCAACATTTTTCGGCTGGTATGCCAGGCTTACCCACGCGACATTCGGCACGGTTCCTTTGTCTGCGTCGTCAAACACCGCTTTCCATTGAACGAATCGCGCTGCAGGACACTCCACAGTTTCTCCTGCCCCAGCCTTGTAAGGCCCGGCCCAGGGACTCCAATTCTTTTGCGGACCCGACGTATTTCCAGAGCGTACGTAAAACTCTACTTTCCCTTGCGTCGCGTTGTCGCCCCACCACGACAAGCGTCCCCAGTGGGAAAATATTTTGGCGTCGAAAGTATCAGACTCAAAGCTGCCGCCACGCTCGTATCCAGGTCCCAGCGTGAAGATTTTTCCTGGATTCGCGGTGGCGACTAAGATCTCGCCATTGCGGCCCGCCACCAAGCCAGTGACTTGCGCAGAGGCGGTTTTCGCGATGCTCGAGTAAACACTGTTGCCCTCCAGAGAAAGTATGGTGCCCTTATTCCCAGTACCGAGAAGAATACGGCCCGAGGATGAGAGCCCTATGGCAAACACCAAGTCATCGCGCGAAGACCACAATGTTTCCGGAGAACCGTCCGGAGAGATTTTTATCACTTCCGCGCCGCCCGTTGGCGATGAAAGAAATGGAAACGAAACAATAGGCTGCGCTGCTTGCGCTTGCAGTTGTAACGAAACGTTCGCTTGAGGAGTTGGAGCTGCTTGCGGTTGCCCCGCAGGTGCGGGGAGATTCAGTACCGGCGGAGTAGATGCGCCGCGCTGCTTCTCTCCAATCGATGAGGCATAAATATTTCCTTGCTCGTCGGTCAATAGCGACGTCACTTCTTTCTTGCTTGTTTCGTAAATCACGAATGCGGAACCTGAGTCTGGCAATCCTGACGAGTTCTTGTGGACGATCGCGACGCGCAAAACCAATCCATTCGGATCGGTCCCGATCAGAAGGTTTCCTTTTTGATCAAACGCTATGGAGCGCGCGTGTCGTTCATCGCTTTGATAAAAGAGCTGACCTTTGCCGTCGGGAGTCACAGCGAATACCTCGCCGGTGTCTCCGGTAGCTACAAACAACGTACCCTGCGCGTCCATGGCCAGAGCCCATATGTATTTCGTTTTAGGATCGAAGAAAACGCTTTTTTGGCCGTCCGGCGTTACCTTGTACACTTTCCCGTCCGGCGACGTCCCCACATACAAATTGTCATGCGAATCAAACGTTAGGGCTTGGGCCGCAAGCTCACCGGATTCAAAAACCGTGGTTGGTTTTGCCGGATTGTCCAGGCGCAATACCTTCGCATTGGATCCGCCTGCCGCATAGATACGACCTCGCGAATCCATACGTAAGGCCCAAAGATAGGCCAGGTTCGGGTCAGCCAAAGAAGTAAACTTGGGTGCCGGCATCAGCTTGCCGTCACTGCGTATCGCCACGCCATTCGCCGTGCCGCGCTCGAATTCGGCGAAGTCCGATTGCCGCCAGATGCGCGTGTGTTCGGCGAGAGCAGAAACAGGCGCTATGAGTCCCATTGCCAGGGCGCACACAAGTAGTTTTTGCGAGCTTATCAATCCGAAGCTCCTTTCGAAGCAAAACTTCATTTTACGGTTATGGTCAGGGTGCGTTCGCCGGTGATTACCTGATGCATTTCCGCAAACCACGAGCCTGCCAGTGATTGGTGCAGCAGCCTGGCACCGCCTACGCTTTGACGTTGATCGAGAACGTTGATTTCCGAAGAGGGCGCGTTGGGCATCACCTTATCTTCGACGAGCAGCGTGGTAGTTGGTTGCAGAAGCGTCGCGTAGAGGCAGTCGTTTTGTCTCCCGCGATTGATTAATTTGATCAATTCCTCGAGTCCGGGGAGCGGGCCCTGCATCGCGGCCATGGGATCCACGGTGCGGTCTAGTGTTTCACCGTCGCTGATTAATAGTTGAAGTGTGCCGCGCGCCGTTTGCGGAGGGATGGTGATAGGAATTTCCTGAATGAATGGCTCCCCTCTGTAGGGCCGCAACAAAACCTTTACCGCCACCGTTTCCCCGGGCCTGACTTCGCTTTTTTCCGTCCAGGCGTTATCGATCATGGACCAGCGGCGTTCGGCGAGCGCCGTGACCTTGATATGAACTCCGTTCACATGCGCACGTTCGTACGGATTTGAATAAATTCGTGAAAAGATCCCTTGAACTTCGGTCGCCACGTAAAATCCGCTCGGAATCGGCATATCGTTAGGAGCAAAAAGGTTCTCCAAATGGACCGGCGTGTGACCCTTCAGTTCTATATCGCCATCCAATTGCAGCGTCCAGCCTTCACCATAGGCCGGGCTGCCGACGATGCCATTGAACGTCGCCAGCGCTACTAACAAGGGAGTCAGCTGGGGACTCTCGATTACTTCGAAATGAAATACCTTCTCGACATTCGGCATCGCGAGCGTCACATCTACGGGAATCATCGCCGGACCGGCGCCGAGTCTGCCCATAATCGCGGTCGTACGATCTTGGGTCAACGTACCGATGGTGGCTCCCGAGGTCATAATTTTCGTCGACGCCATGGCCGATGCCAGGGTCGTAACCACGTGCCCCCTGGTCATCGGCATCGAAACCGAACCGAACGAAAAGATTGGGTGCCCGCACGCCAGAACCGTTCCATCGCTCTCCACCGCCGTTACCGTGCATCCAGGAGCGATAGAAAGATCGCCCCGAATTAACTCAACGCCCACCATGTCTCCGGGTTTCAAGTGGGCGTCCTCCGGGTTGGGCTCGGCATTTCCGCCCGCCACCATGCTCATGCCCCAGGCGGAAAGCTCTTTGTTGAATTGCGCGATCGTCTCTGGATACAGTCCGGCGGAAATCAGCGGCGTTTCTATGGGGACTAAGAACTGGCCGGCGCCAGCACTCGTGCGGCTCGAAAATTCTTGCGGCAACCGGAGGCGGGAAGCTCCAGGGAAAGTCCCGGTATTAATGGCTGACGGAGAAACACCGCTTAAGTCGGTTTGCTTGGGGTTCGACGCATCTCTCTCGACATCGAGCATGCTTTGGATGGGCGTCACGCCGGCAATCGCTTCTTTTGTAAAAGTGCCTAATTTTAGGGAGAGCGCGCCTGCCAATTTTCCATCGAAATAAACAGGGCTTCCACTCATCCCCGCTACTACACCCGTGTGCTCCGCTTTTTCACCCAGCAGTTGAACGAGAATCACATCCTGTTTGGGGCCGATAGCGTCGTGCAGAACTCCGAGAACGATCAAGTCCACTTTCTCAACTTCATCGCCCGTGAAAATCGTGTAAGCCACACCCTTCATTCCCGGACGCACTTGATCTAAAGGAAACGTCGTTGAGGTGTCGCCTGCGAACAGACGCGGAGAAAGCAGGAAAACTAAAACAAATACATACGATAAACAACGCTTTTGACGGGCTGGACGCATGAACTTAAATGATACCCGGCGTGTCGGCGGGAAGCAAATCGCCCGTGCTAGAATCGCGCATGCCGAAGATGTTCCGCACAAAAACCATTTTGCCGGGGGGCCATATCAACGGCGTACTTGAGCTTCCGGGCGATAAATCCATTTCTCACCGTTACGCCATTCTTGCCGCCCTCGCTGAAGGGCGCAGCGAGATACTCAACTATTCCTCAGCAGCTGATTGCAAGAGCACGCTGGGCTGTTTGCGGCGTCTCGGTGTAAGCGTAGATTTCGACCGTCCACGTCTGCGCATCTCCGGAACAGGCTTGCACGGTCTACAGGCGCCTCGGCGTTCGCTCGACGCAGAAAATTCTGGTACTACAATCCGCATGCTTTCAGGAGTGCTCGTCGGCCAACCTTTCACCGCAACGATCACCGGCGATCGTTCATTGCGAGCCCGGCCCATGGGCCGCGTGGTGGAACCGTTGCGAAAGATGGGTGCGGAAATTCGCGCCCGCGAAGGGGACCGCGCGCCGTTGGAAATCCGTGGCAGCGCTCTGCATTCCATAGATTACTCGCTGCCAATTCCCAGCGCGCAGGTGAAATCCGCGATCCTTTTGGCCGGTCTTTACGCCGACGGTGTCACCATTGTGCGCGAAACTGTGCGAACGCGAGACCATACCGAACTGGCGCTGCGCGAATTTGGCGCCACAATTGAAAGCCTGAACAAGTCCGTGCGCGTCCATGGGCGCCCCAAGCTTCAGGCCCGCCAATTGATCATTCCAGGTGACCTCTCAAGCGCGGTTTTCTTCATCGCCGCTGCGCTGATTCTCCCGGATTCCTCGTTGCTCTTACACAACGTGGGACTCAACCCCACGCGCACACGCGTTCTCGATTTCTTAATTTCCATCGGTGCTGCAGTCCATCTGGCTTCCGTCGAGTTGCGCGACGGTGAATTGATTGGCGATGTGTCGGTGAAGCAGTCTGTTCTGGCTGGTGGCGTAATTGATGGAGCCGAAGCTGCTGAAATGATCGATGAACTTCCCATGCTTGCCGCGCTCGGGCCTTTCATGGAAAAGGGAATCGAAATCCGCGGCGCGCAGGAATTGCGTGTAAAAGAGAGCGACCGCATCGCCACTCTCGCTGCTGGTCTACGGCGTATGGGCGCCACGGTGGAGGAATTTCAAGATGGCTTGCGAGTAGAAGGGCGTTCTGCTGGGCAGCTTCGGGGCGCCAAAGTTAATGCCGCTGGTGATCATCGCATCGCTATGGCGCTGTCGATTGCTGCTTTGGGAGCTCGAGGTAGCACCGTGATTCGCGATGCCGATTGCGTTGCTGTGTCATACCCGGAATTTTTCGATACTCTGCTACGTTTGCGTGGAGAAGGAACCAGTTAGCTAGGAAGACTTGCGCAAATAAATCGTGCCGTAACTCGTGGTGATATGAATTTTTGGACCGCCCGCTCCTACTTTGCCGCTGAGGCGCCCCGTGCCGTTCTCGTTCGTAAGCTTTAAGCCGGGTTCCTGAAAGTCACTCTGAACCTCGCCGGATTGGGAGATTGCGGAAATTTCGAAGTTAGAATTCGAGGGCAGTGTCACATCCACTTCGCCGGAATCATCCGCGATATTAATATCTTCGCGCGGAGCTTGCGAGTAGCGCACCTTGATGTTGCCTTTGGTATCCGTAATATCCAAGCGTCCGCTGACGTTTTCCACATCGATGTCCTTGTTGTGTGTGTTCAGTTTTGCAGAGCCATTTACATCGGAAATTTCGATTCGCTCGGAATCCAGCTCCAGACGGCCGCGCGCGCTTACCAGCGTGATATCGGCTTTTTGCGAATGGTAATGAGCAGTGCCTGCCACGCTTCGCACACGGATAGGACCAAAGAAATCGCCGTCAATCTGGGCATTCCCTTTCACGTCCGATATCTCGATTTCGTTGCCGTGTCCCGCGACGCTGACGTTTCCAGCGATCCCGGTAATCCGAACATCGCCCTTCGACATTTTGGCGCTGACGTCCGAGCCAGCGTTATGAATTTCTATGTCACCGTTGCCGCTCCCCGCAGTCACGCTTCCGGCGACTTGCGAAACGCTAATGTTGCCGTGGGATGTATTTGCCCAGAGCACAGTTTGAGGGGGCAGCGTCACATCTAGGTCTAGGCCTAAGATGCCTTCAGAATCCTCCTGATTTACGGGATGGACGACGTACCCGCCCCCCGTTTGTTCGATTACAACTTTCACTTTTTTCATGCGCTCTTGTGCGGCTGACTCAGTCGGCCCGGAAGCGGACTTGTTCACCATCACGCGCAAACTGTCGCTTTCGCCGGTATGCGCCGCAATATCCCCGCGTTCCGTGCTCAACGTCACGTGCGCGTTTGCCGGCAAAGCTCTGGCGGGAAGCTCCTCAGTTGCGGAATAGTTTTTCGAAAAAAGATCCACATCCAAATTTAGGCCCGGATCTTTTTCCATTACCCAGCTCTTCACGCCCAATCCGATGAACACAAAAATTACTAGAACCATCAGCGCAGCTTCACCGCCGGATAACAGCGGAGGTTTTCCTTCCCCAGATCGCTGTGCCGAAAGATGGTCAATTATTTTCGCGATGCCCCAAACGATTAGGAGCAGAGGCCAAAAGCGATAGAAATAATGCCAGAGACGAAATGCGGGATGGAAATGCTCAAAAAGAAAAACGGCGCCAAGGAAAATAAGAAGTAATCCGCTGAATATCGAACCGCGTTGCTGGGGAGCGTTACTCACGCGGTCCTCACGAACTGATGTGGCCCTGTTTGGACGCGAGATGTTGCGCCACCAGCAACGCGCCTATCACAATCAGGAGGACCGGCCAAAGATCGCCAAAGCTATAGCGGCTGAATTGCGCAATCAGGAAGAGCACACCTACAGTAATAATAACCAATGGCCCCATCAGGCTTCGAAGCCGACAATGCGGGCAGGAACAATAAATCCGGTTTGAATCCGCCATCAATGTCTCCTACGATTTCTTTTGCATGCGGTCCCAAACGAGCCATCCGCCCAGAACAATCAGCCCGACCGGCCAGCTTTTTGCGAACCACTCTGATTCCAGCAATCCAAAATTCCTCATCAACAACAAAGCGCCAATGGCGATTAGAATCATTGCGCCTAAAGGCTTCGGACCGTCCACGGAAGCAAAATCTGCGGGACCAGCTTCTCCTGAGATTCTGGCTTTCGCTGTGCGATAGGCTTCGATCGGCATATAGAAGTAAAAGCAAGCGAGCGCGATTCCGAAAAACGCGTCGTATCCTCCGGGCAAATCGCTGCTGAGCAGAGCAATTAATCCACCGAAAATCAGCACATGGATTAGCGCTTTTATGTATTGGCCGTTATAAATTGCTCCAAGTCCCGGGATAAAACCAAGCGTAGCGGCAAGCCCCGGATTCGGACCGGATCGCGGAGGTACATCCGGCCGTAGGGCGACTGGTGCAAGGCAGTTCTCGCAATAGAGCGCGCCATGAACCTCCCGGGTGCAGGCGGGACACAGTGGCTTGCCGCAGTTGCGGCAAAATCCGGTGGCGTCCACTTCTGGGTGCGTGGCGCATTTCATCGCGTGCTCCTGGTGGAACGGTTGATCAAATTTTCGGCCATGTTATCGGCCAGGCTTTCGGTTAACAGAAACGCAAACATCGGCCCGCTGCGGACCTGCGTACGACTTGCCGGCGGTCGGGATTGCGATTTCTGCTGCGGCGTCGAATTAGGCGGAATCGAATTGTGCTCTTGTTGAGGTGCCGGCGCAGGATTGCTCACCGGCATGGGTTCCGGCTCGGGTTGAAGCTTAGATTGAATTTCGTAAACCACGCGCAAATCATTCACGAATTTTGCGCCGCGCGCATAAGTTAGGTGGGCTTGACGATTAGCCGAGCGCAGCACGTTTGCCGGGCTCAGATCCGCTTTCTTCAATTTCGCCGGCGTGAGACCGGCGGCGTAAGAAACGATAACCACCGAGGCTACCGCGGCGGCCAGTCCCATGGCAAAGCGCGGTTGCCATAGGATCGATATCCATCCGAACCATTGCCGCCAGGATTCGGTCCGGGTGCGCGGGCCAAGTGTGGCATCCAGGATTTTTGCCACCAGCAAGGGCGGCTCTTCCACTCCCTCGATCTTATGCATTCGGTTGACGAGCGTACGTACCTGCGCAACTGTTTCTGTGCAGTTTGCGCAGATCGCGGTGTGCCCGGAAAGCGCCGCAGTCTCAGCCGGCGAAAGTTTGCCTTCGAGGTAATCGCTCAGCCGCTCTTCCGTGAATGTGCAGTTCCAATCCATAAGTCCATGCTCCAAATCGTGGCCACAAAAATCAGTTTGGCTTAAGCCCCATTTCCGTCAAGATACGCGCCAGCTCAATCCGCCCCCGATTGATTCGGGATTTTACCGTACCCTCCGGCACTTGCAAGACAGCTTGAATTTCGCTGTATTCCAGACCTTGCAAATCGCGCAAAATCACCGACTCCCTCAATTCGGGGGAAAGCCGCGCCAAACCGCGCTGCAGTTGAATACTCAATTCTCCAGCCTCCGCCAGCTTGTCCGGCGCTCGCGCCGAAGAATGCTTTTCCTCCAACTGGGGCATGGAATCGTCCATCGAATCCGTTTGCCGATCGCGGCGGGTGCGCCGGTAATGATCCACCAGCAGATTGCGCGTAACGCTCGTCAACCAGGTCGGAAAAGCTCCGAACACAGGTTGATAGCTCGAAAGTGTGCGGTAGAGGCGTAGAAAAACCTCCTGGCTCAGATCCTCGGCCTCCGTCGCGTTGCCCGTGAACCGGTAGCACAGATTGAACACCCGCCGGGTGTGGCGGCGCACAAGTTCCTCCCAGGCCAGCCCTTCGCCGCGGAGACATCGCTGTACCAGTTGGGCGTCGGCCTCCAATCTTCCTCAGCCTCGCATCATCCTGCATTCCTAACGGCCTCACACAGTGAAACGCATTTTGCCCCTGAAAAGTTCCCCGTTGTGTGCGGTTCCGAACGTTTCTGCAAACCTCTTTAATATGTTTAATTTTAGTATTGCCGGGCATCTTATCCGTGTTGCGCTTGTAAAAACAAGGTGGGACTCAAGTAGAAGAAATAACACGACGCCGATTCTGCAATTCAGCAAGTTCCCAGAAACTCTGGGCCGCAACTACTGTTTTGGCTTGGGGTTCTGTTTAATTTTGTTAAAATCCGGAAGGTGAACGCAGAGCCCGCCCTTTCGTGTCATCTTCGAATATCCTGCAACCAGCTGGTCTTGGTAATGATCGAGGGAAAAATCGAACGGGTCGGCTGGGTCGGAATCGATCAATTCCAGATCCGTGTCGTTCATGGTGAGCTTTCCGAAACGTAGGGCGCCTCCCTTAAACAACAAATAGTTTCGTCCCCCGCAGCTGCTTGTTAAAGGCGTCTGCTTCGGCGATCCCTCGGAAGGTTTGAAAGCTAAGACGATCACATTATTTTCTACATCCACGCTTACTAAATGCCCGTTCAATTCGGGAGGAGGCAGAATTTTTCCTGGGTCGAGAATCAAATCGTCCTTGTCCACGCTGACGCCTTCAACCTTCTTTGTGCTGAGCATCGACGCGGTGTCCAGTCCCAGCATATCCATCAGTCCTTTTACTGGCAGATGCAACGCCTTCACCTTTGTAGTGTGAACTCTGATCATTCCTTCCGGCGTTATCGAAAGCGTGCCGGCCGTCTCAAAGGGAATCGCGCCTTTGCTGACTAAAAATCCGTTCACCACCAGTTGCTTGCCTTGCGTGCTTGCGCTCAGTTTTTTCAGCGGGGCGCCAGGTTTTGCAAAAACGTAGTCGTTCAGGTCGTTGGTCAAAGCGGTCATGTTCAAGGTAACGTTCGCCGAATCGACGTCGATCGTGAAAGATTGCTTGTCATCAAAAACCGGTATTTCTCCGGGCCTGGGCTTCAGCCTCCCATTCAAAGTAGCGATGTGCACGATGATTCGGTCTGTCAGGTGATATTCAACATTTTTCATCGCGATCCTCACCGTCTCCTCCGACGCGGGAGTACCGGCTTGGCCTGCGCTTACGTTCCGAGCTTGGTGGATACGTATAGTCGAAATAATACCCAGTAAAGCAAAGGTGCAACAGATGCTCCTTCTCAAGGGGATTCCTTTTCCTTCTTTCATTTGTTTCCATCGAGCACTAGCTTCCAAGGGATTCACGGGCGCCTTCCCATCGTGGTGTCAATTGATGCGGGCAGGTACGCCGACGTTCTGTCGGAACAGAAATGATGGTCTGGAGACGACCAAGGTGTCTAGGTTCTGGCTCTGTAGCCAGAACACTGAATCACAGGTAACGCCGGATATTTCCGATAGCTCGGATCTGTTAAGTAGAGCTCGCACAACAAAAAAACTGAGCCACGATCAGACTCAATTCTCCGCGCATGCCCGCAATTAGCGCACAGCCCTTGGGGACTAGAAATTTGCGATGGACGTGTAATACCACCATCTCCGTTCATTTTATATGCTCATTTCCTCAAGCGTGCGGTCATGAGCACGCTAGCTCAAACCCGGGCTACCTGTATCAGTGTATTGTGGCTCAGATTAGAGTTTTGCTAGCGTTTAGTCGCCGCCAATCGCCGGTTGGGGTATTCTTCCATCCTGATTTTACCTGGGAGGAGGCCGTGACATCTCAAATTCTAAGCGTTTTGCGGTTATCGTATCTGTTGCTCGTAATTGCCGCCCTGGTGGGATGTAGCCCAACCACCAGCGAGGATCAACGGCGACGCGATGAAAAGACCCGCGAAGAAGCCGCCAAGGTGACCGAACGCATTAAACCAGAGCTCAAAGAAGCAGGGAAGGAGCTAGGTCAAGCCGCCCGTGAAGCCGCGGAAGATGCTCGTGCCGCTGCCCAAGGAGTAAAAGAAGGGTGGAATCGCGACCACCGTCATCCGCTTAACCTGAATTCGGCAACGGAAAGCGACCTCGAAAATCTCCCCGGAATCACTAAGACGGACGCTGAAAAAATTGTGCGTGGCCGTCCATACCGCAGCAAAAATGAACTGCTAACGAAAAGAATCCTCTCGGAACCCGACTATGACCAGATCCGCGATTACGTGACCACCGATTAGAAAGCGCCTCGCTGCCTTGACACGTTCCGAAGCTTACTGCTACGGTCGAAAATCAATGTTTCAAAAGTTACGAAAGATTGTTTTGCTCCTGCTGGCACTTCTGGCGCTTGGCTACCTGTTTTATAAATTCCGCAATTCAATCACGCTCGAAGGCTTCCATTGGGGGATGGTGGCGCAATCGATCCGTACAGCGCGTATTTCATTGCTCGTTCTTGGCCTGACTGCGATTTATGGCTGCTTTGCGATACGCGCTGTTCGCTGGATGCGCTTTTCGCGTGCCATTGGCCACATGAATTTTTGGCACGTTTACAGCGCCACACTTATGGGTTTCACATGCAGCTTCCTATTGGGCCGGGCCGGCGAACCAATTCGTCCGGTGTTGATCGCCAAGAAGGACGGCACCCCCGTACCGAGTATGTTCGGAGTGTATGTACTGGAGCGCGTATTCGACATGGCTGCTGCTGCGGTAATCGCCGGATTCGCGCTGCTGGTTTACGAGCGCAAAGCAGCGGAATCCGGTGTACAGAGCGATCGCATTGTTTCCTTGGCGCGCACGGGAGGCGTGTTGCTATTTGTTCTGCTGGCGAGCGCGATCGCTTTTTTGCTTTATTTCCGCTTCCATGGCGCGGAGTGGTTGGGCCGAATACTGAAGAAATCAACCGGGCAACATGGATGGCGCGGGAAGATCGTCACCTTGCTGGAAGGGTTTAGCGATGGACTTCAGGGCATTCGCAGCTGGAGCGATCTGGGGGCGGTGCTGGCCTATTCCGCGGCGCACTGGTTCCTCGTGCTGCTTGTATACGTTTGGATCGCGCATGCATTCAGTGGCGAGCCAGCGTTAGCGGCGATGACTGTATCAGATGCGTTGATAGTTCTCGCGTTCACTCTGGTTGGATCGGCGGTTCAGCTTCCCGGCGTGGGAGGAGGCGCGCAACTCGCCACGTTTCTTGTGTTGACTCTTATCTTTGGAGTAGAAAAGGAGCCGGCCGCGACGGTATCGATCATCCTCTGGCTGGTAACCTTTGCGGGCTGCTGTTTGGTAGGTTTGCCTTTGCTATTCAGAGAAGGCTGGTCCGTGGGTGAACTCCGTCGTATGGCGATCGCTGAAGAAGAAGCAGCCGAGGCCGTGGAATCCGCAGAGTGGGCCAAAAGGATTGAACATACAGAAGAGAGGCCGCAGTGAAGTGTCCGTTTTGCGCGCACCTCGATGACAAAGTAGTGGACTCTCGCGAAGCGCGTACCGGGGATCTAATTCGTCGTCGCCGCGAATGTCTGAAGTGCAGCCGCCGCTTTACCACCTACGAGCGCATCGACGAGATTCCCTACATGGTGATAAAGAAAGACGGGCGCCGCGAGAAATTTGAACGTCAAAAGCTGTTGCAAGGTCTGCTGAAGGCTTGCGAGAAACGCCCGGTGCCGGTAGGGAAACTAGAGACGATTGTCGATGAGGCCGAACAATTCGTCAGCGAGGCCCCCGAGCGCGAACGCACCACCACGGAAATCGGTAAGCTGATTATGGATAGATTAAAGAAGCTCGATAAAGTTGCTTACGTGAGATTTGCGTCTGTTTATCTGGATTTCAAAGATGTGAAAGAGTTCATGGATGAACTGAAAAGCCTGTTGAAAGACCGCGCGAAAAAGTGATTCTCAGCGCGGGTGCGCCTCCCATACTCCCGCCGCAAACTTCTTGATCGTCCGAAATCCCAAATGTTCGTAAAGTTGGACGGCCTGAGAATTGGCGCTCGTTACCGTGAGTGAAAGTGATTCGTACTTTTGCCGCTTCAGCACCTGTATGGCGCTCTCCATCAAGCTGCGCCCAATTCCATGCCCCTGATATCCCGGCATCACGCAAATCTGTGTGGTATGGCCCACTCCGCTCGCAACGGTGGAAGTAAGAACCATGCCAATCGGACGGTCTCCCGTAATCGGCTGTACCAAAAATGACGCTTCCGGCAAAAACTGGCCGCAACCCGGCAACAGTACGATATTGCGCAAGAACTTCATCCCACCAGCTTCGCTGCAATACTGGTCATTGATTTCCGCATCCACGTGATCGGCATAGGCTAGTTGAATCAGTCTTGCCGCCGATTCGAAGGCCTTGTCGGTCCAGGCCTCCAGACGCAAACCGCTGGAGATCGGCTTGTTGCTAAGCCGCGCTTCGGCGAGCGGCAACAACATGAACAACCGCGTATGAAGCGTAAAGTATTTAGACAGAAAGTCTGGATTCAACTCCGTTCCGAAGGGCATCAGCTGCGCTTCCACTCTTTTCAATCGCGGAGTAGCTCTCAGCGCACTCACCATTTCCGTTACCAGCGATTTCGTAATCGTCTCCTGAGATTTTCGAGAGGAAACGAATAAACCCCCGATCAAGCCTTTGTGATCCTCCAGCACGTAAAAGCCATAGCCGGCAGGTTTGTCATCCTCCATTGCCACGTAGCCGCCCAGAGAATGCGAGTCCACGAACTTACGAATCAAATCCACGGACGGCCGATAGTCCCAGTGGAGTTCATCGCGCCAGTGGCGGGTTTCCTCCTGGAATAAAGGTTCCAGTTTGCGCGATGGTATTTGGCGGAGATCTAAAATCTGCATGAAGTGCCCGGCATGATATCCGGAAGCATTATAGCTTTCTGCGGCAGGAGAACCCAACTTAGGTCCGCGAGACCCACAGATTTACTTATTTGTCCCAAGTGTAATGAGGATTTAAATGGGCCTGAACGAAGTGTGTTAAGATTCTCGCGCCGAAGTGCAGAACTCTTGCCTTCGCGCCCAACGGATGGCCGTCCTCTCAGAGCTACGCTATCCCACAACGCGGCTTGCCAAGCTTCTCTCCAGCCTGCTGGCCCTAATCCTTTTTGCTTTCGTTTCGATCGCCATGATTTCCGGATTTCTTCTTTACCAGATATTGCGGCCGGCGCGTTCGCCCGCCACATTCGACTTGACTGTAATGATGGGCCACCCCAGCGCCGTGTCTTTCCCGGTCGCAGATGGAACCCCACGCGATGGCTGGTTTTTCCCTGGGCGCCGCGGCGCACCGACCGTGATCGTGTGCCACGGCTACCTTTCCCAACGCTCCGACGTTCTGACCCTGGTGACCGCTCTCCAAGATAGCCAGTTCAATGTCTTTCTATTCGATTTCTCCGGCCACGGCACCAGCCCGGGTATCACTTCGCTGGGATACCGAGAGAGACAGGAAGTTCAATCCGCCGTGCAGGTTCTTTCCACGCGCGACGACATCGACCCCAAACATTTCGGACTGTGGGGCGTCGATCTCGGCGGATATGTTGCGCTGGAGGAAGCCACCCACGAGCCTCGAGTCTCAGCCGTGGTTGTGGACGATGCCTATGGCGACCCGCGCGAAATGGTCCAAATCCAAGCCGCGCAGTCGGGCCTCGCGGTTTTGCCATACGTAGGCCGTTTCTGCGACTGGGGATTTCGCTTGTTGAATTATCAATTCCGGAACGAGCCCGCCGTCAGCACTCGCTTAATTCTCACAAAAGGCATTCCCAAGCTTTTCTTCCAATCGGATAGTCGCCCCGCTTTAGCCAAGCAGACTTTGCAGTTATTTATTCTCGCTCCCGAGCCAAAGCAAATGGCCCGCACGCGAATGAAGTATTCCGAAATGACCGACGAAGACCGGAAAAATTACGAAAACATCGTGGTGAGTTTCTTTCTGGTAAATATGTCGCCTACTGCGCTTCACTAGCGGGAACCTGGCTGATAGGGACGTACAAGATTCCCTCCGCCGTCTCGTTCAGCTCGCCCTGGAATCTTCCGGCTGTGACAATTTCGTCCAAACCTCTGCGGTTCGTCAAAACCAGCGCGGCATCGGGATCCTGAGGGGACCATTCCGGAAGTTCGCGCCGAAAATAGAACGCGAGTCCATAGGTCCATGAGCGGTTCAGATGATATGTGAATATTCGGTCAGGATGCAGATCTCCGCGTAAGAACGCAGCGTGAGGCCTGGCTGACAAAAAAGTATCCAGCGCCGGAAGAATCAGAGTAGTTGCCACTGCGACCGACGCCGCAACGGTCAGCGAGCAGATCGTTACGGTCATCCATAGATTTTGTCGAATTCCCGCGAAAAGCATGGCCCACACGACCAGCATTGCGATCACGATTGTGAATTCAGCGATCGCTGTCGGCGCAAATCTTCCCGGGCCTGCCAGCGGGAATTTGCGAGCCATAAAAAAAGTGAGTAAGGCAAGTGCGGTCCAAACCAGGCTGATTCCAAGGGATACCAGAATTGCTCTTGTGCGGCTTTTCTGAAAAGCACGAGGAGCACTCGCGGCGCAAAGCAGCGCTAATGGTGCAATAGCCGGAAGAATGTAGCCCGGTAATTTCGATTGTGAGAGGCTGAAGAAAATCACTGGAAAGAATGCCCAGCAGGCATAAAAAAAACCAGGCGAATGAGTCCAGGATTTTTCCCGCCACACGCGCAACCCTTCTTGGCCAACAGAAATTAGTAGCACCGTCCACGGCAGCATTGCCAGCAGCGTGATCCACGCAAAAAACCAAAAGGGCTGTCTGTGCTGAAACACAGGCGTGAGATATCGCTCGAAATTGTGCTGGAAGATAAAAACGTGCAGGAAATCCGGATTCCGGGCGGCGCACCGGACGTACCAAGGCAGTGCTACTAGGCAAAAGGATCCCATAGCGATGGGGTGGACTAGCCGCAGAGCGGCCCGCCATTGAGAGGCGCCTAGCGCCCAAAGCCCCATCGCGCCGCCTGCGAGTATCACGGCCGCCGGCCCTTTCGCCAGAACTGCTAGGCCAAGAAATATTCCAAATGACGCGAGCGCGAATTCCCCTCGTCCCTGGCCTGCCAGAACCGCGTTTGACGCCGCACGCAACGCTGCTCGGCCCCGCAACACGCTCGACGCCGCAGCCATCGCCAAGGCGAGGGCTGCGCTGAAAAGCATGTCGGGTGTAGCCGCTCGTGAAAACCCGATAGCTGCCACCGTCGTCGAAAAAATCAGTGGTGCCAAGAGCGCAGGATTTTCCAAAAAAATTTCTTCACCGCCGTAATGTTTCCAGCCAAGCCAGCCGAGGGCCAGCGCGCTGGCCAGCGCTGCAATTGCGGACGGAAGCCGCGCCGCTAATTCAGACGGCAGATGCAGGCGAAACCCAAGCGCGGCGGCCCAATAGTAGAGGATCGGTTTCTCAAACCACGGCTGTCCGTACAGCCGCGGCGTAATCCAATCGCCCGTTTCAGCCATCGCTCGGGCGATCCAGGCATAGCGAGGCTCGTCGGGGCCCAGTAAACCCACCGCACCTAAACCCCCAAAAAGGCAAATGAGTACAACGCAGGCTGCGACAATGGCCGCCCAAGTATTGTTGCGACGCTGTTTTGAAATGGAATGCAAGCGGGATGAGTCTAACATTGCACCCGGGATCTGCGCCGTTTCTGCTGCTGGCGTCTTCTTTGTCGCCTCTAGCATAATGGCTCCCGCATGCGTGAATGGTTTGAGTATGCCGCAACGTGGATCGGCCTGAAGTCTCTCGGATTGCTGCCGAGAGCAGTCGCGCGATTTGCCGGCGAAAGCTTTGCTGCTGCCGCCTACACGTTTCGACGCCCGCTTCGACGCGTCGCAATGTTCAATCTAACCTTGGCTTTTCCCGAATGGAGTAAAGCACAGCGAAAACGCGTGATTCGCCGTATGATTCAGCAGATTGGCTGGATGGCTGCTGAATTTTCGCAATTTCCCAAATACACGCGCGCCAACATCGAAAAAACCGTGGTTTTGGACGGCTTCGAAAATTTCGACGCAGCACGACGCCGCGGAAAAGGCGTGCTCTTTCTCACCGGCCACATGAGCGCTTGGGAGCTGGCGCCATTCGCACACGCGCTCTACGGCCACCCGCTTCATTTTCTCGTGCGGCCCATCGCGAATCGCCGCGTGGATGCGCTCATCAACCGCTACCGCTGCCTCTCCGGCAATCAGCCCATCGAAAAAAATAAGTCGGCGCGTTCCATTTTGCGAATCTTGTCCGATGGCGGTACGGTGGGAATCCTTTCAGATCACAACACCGTTCTGGAAGAAAGCGTCTTCGTCGATTTCTTCGGCATTTCCGCTTCCAGCACGTCCGGCTTGGCGCGCATCGCTCTGCGAACCGAAGCTGCCGTAGTTCCCGGATTCCTTTCTTGGGATCGAGCGCGCAGAAAATATCGTTTGCGTTTCGAACCCGCAGTAGAACTTTCGCGCAGCGAAGACGAGGAGCAGGACGTGCGCGAGAACACCGCGCGCTTTACAAAAATCATCGAAGATTATGTACGCGCTCATCCGGACCAGTGGCTCTGGGTGCACAAAAGATGGAAGACGCGTCCACCGGGCGAAGCGGAAATTTATCCATCGTAGCGGATGTCTTCGGCACAGCCTATTTTTTGAACAAGGAGAGTTAATCCATGGCTCTTACGGCTTACGAACTCGCGGAATTTCTTGGCGCAAAACTTGTGGGGGATGACCAGGCTATGGTGTCCGGCGTGGCCCTGCCGGAGAGCGCGAAGCCCCAAGATTTAATTTACCTGGAGTCTCCGCGCCAGCAACGCCGCGCTGAGGATTCGCCAGCCCAGTGCGTTCTCGCGCCCCAGGGGCTGTTGCTCAAAAATAAGACAACATTGGTGGTAGAGAACCCCAAGCTCGCTTTTGCCAAGGCCTCCGCCCGGCTGCTGCCCAATTACTCGCCGCCGCCGGGAGTTCACCCCTCCGCAATCGTGGCCTCAAGCGCACGCCTAAAGCCCAATGCGTTTGTCGGTCCCTACGTTGTAATCGAAGATGAAGTTGAAATCGGTGAAGACAGTATCGTTGAAGCTTTCTGTTTTCTCGGACGTGGCAGCGCAATCGGCGAAAAATGCCGGTTGCATCCTCGCGTCACTCTTTATCCCGGGGCGAAACTGGCCGCTAGGGTTGAAGTACATGCAGGCACGGTAATCGGGAGTGATGGTTTTGGATATGTCTTCGGTGAAGGCCGGCATTGGAAATTTCCTCAGATCGGATCTGTCGAAATTGGTGATGATGTTGAAGTCGGATCCAATGCCACGATCGATCGTGGATCGCTCGGTGTTACTCGAATCGCCGCCGACGTCAAAATTGACAACCTCGTGCAGGTAGCCCACAACGTGGCCATTGGCCAACACTCGTTAGTGGCGGCTCAGACAGGAATCTCGGGAAGCTCTAAATTAGGGGAAGGGGTAATTCTCGCCGGGCAGACTGGAATCGGGGACCACTGTAATCTTGAGGATGGCGTTATCGTCGGAGCCCAGGGTGGCGTGGCTTCGAGGAAGACCGTCCGGCGAGGCCAGACTGTCTGGGGAACTCCTGCGCGACCCCTCGAAAAATTCAAAAAACAATATGCGGCACTCGCGCGCTTACCGGCATTAATGGAGCGTGTCGAAAAGATCGAGAACGAGAAGAACTAGCAGGAATTCTTCCGTAAAAATCCCGTCCGTCACTGCACTTCTTGCCTTGGTTACGGCTTCGACTTCCGTTCGCCATTTCGTCCCTGGGCAGGGATCCCTAGGAAGATAAGGGAAGCCGGCGTGCAACCTTTCTGCGTATCGGTCATCCCATAGAACGGGTGGAGGTTTTCAGTTGACCCAGCGGGCAAACCCAAAGATAATATTACTGTTACGGTGTACGCTTGGATATGAGGCACGTTTAAGAGTACACTTCTCGCCGGTAGTTCATCTCTGCCAGGGGGGAAGCAACCGGCGACTGAGGGGTTGATCAGAATTGCCGAATATTTAGACCAGCACAAAGAAGTTGAGCACCGGTGTTAGCCGTAACCAGGGCCAGCGCCGTCCATCGTTCACCAGTACCGAGCTAACAGGGCGAGGGTTGCTTCATAGGTCGCTTGAAAACTGCCTGGCAGGATTTGGCCGGTCTGTTGATGGTATATGACTGAGGTATTCTGAGGGATTCATGACACCGAGAGCCGGATCACGGACAGATTTCTCATTTCGAGGCGCCGCCCAAGCCACGGCCCCAGTCCGGGATTTCGAATCTCAGGTTGAGCAAGGTATATCCCGCAGCGCGGAATGGCTGTTGTCGGCACAGTCCCAGGAAGGCTACTGGTGGGGTGAGCTTGAAGCGGACACAACTCTTGAGTCCGATTACATTCTCTATCTGCACGTTCTCGGGCAACTTGGTTCCCCGAAAGTAGAAAAACTCGCAAATTATGTTCGTAGGAAACAGCTTGCTGACGGCGGCTGGAATATATTTGAAGGCGGGCCGTCTGAACTGAATGCCACGGTGAAAGCATATCTGGCGCTTCGGCTGGCTGGCGACGCTATAGCTGCGCCGCATGTCGTGCGTGCAAAAGAAAAAGTGATCAGCCTGGGCGGCCTGGAAGCCACGAATTCCTACGTACGGTTCTACCTCGCCATGGTTGGCGCCATCGATTGGAGCATTGTCCCATCCATTCCTCCGGAACTAATGCTTCTCCCAGAGTGGGTTCCTATCAACATTTACGAGATGTCTTCCTGGACCCGCGGCATCGTCATTCCACTTTCAATAGTTTATGCCAACAAGCCTGACTGGCACTTGCCGCAAGGCGTCACCGTTAACGAGCTTTTCAAGACCAAGGGCGAAAAGCCACATTCATTCGATTGGGACAAGCGCATCATCACCTGGCGCAACGTATTTCTTGCTCTCGACCGCGGTCTGAAAATTTATGAGCGCTCGCGCTGGAAACCGTTCCGGAAACTCGCTCTCTCCTACGCGCGTCGATGGATGCTTGAACGTTTGGAACGCAGCGAGGGGCTCGCGACTATTTACCCGGCGATGATGAATTCGATTTATGCTTTACTCGCCGAAGGCGAAGAGCAGAACGATCCCCTGGTGGACCGCGAGATTAAGTTTCTGGCGCGTTACGAAATCGAAGACGACCACACGATCCGCGTGCAGCCGTGCATTTCACCCGTGTGGGACACGGCCATCGCTATGGTTTCCCTTGAAGAAGCCGGACTCGATCCTGCTCATCCGGCCTTGATCAATGCAGAGCGCTGGATTGTTCGCAATCAGATACTTGGTCCCGGTGATTGGCAGGTGAAGAATCAAAACGCTGACCCGGGCGGCTGGGCCTTTGAATTCCGCAATGATTTCTATCCTGATGTAGACGACACCGCATTCGTCTTGATGGCCCTCGGCCGGGTCGACGACCCGGATTCCGAGCGTTTGCGCAACTCCATGCGCCGCGGCTTGGCGTGGCTTGTCAGCATGCAGAATGGCGACGGCGGTTGGGGCGCATTCGATCACGAGAACAATGTGCAATTTCTGAATCACATTCCGTTCGCCGACCACAACGCCATGCTGGACCCTTCTACTGCCGACGTCACCGCGCGCACAGTGGAATGCCTTGGGCAAATGGGCTGGGCCGCAGATCATCCAGTGATCCAGCGAGCTCGCGCATTCATACGTCACGAACAAACTCCCGATGGTTCATGGTTTGGACGCTGGGGCGTGAATTACGTTTATGGAACTAGCGGAGTGTTGCGCGCGCTCGAAAAGATCGGCATGTCAAATCAGCCCGACTGCCAGCGCGCCGCGGACTGGCTACGTTTAGTTCAAAATAGTGACGGTGGATTCGGCGAGTCGGTCCTTTCCTATTATGATCCCGCCTTGAAGGGAAAAGGGAAGAGTACTGCGTCGCAGACGGCCTGGGGCTTGATCGGTTTGCTTGCAACCATCGGTCCGGACGATCCTGCGGTTGAGCGAGCTGTCGCATGGCTCCTCGAGCAACAAAATTCTGACGGCACCTGGGACGAACCTGAATTCACTGGCACCGGGTTCCCACGCGTTTTTTATCTTAAATACCATTTGTATCGAAACTCCTTCCCGCTGTATGCCCTGGCGCGCTACGACAATTTGTCCAAAGGTCGGCGTCCTTTTGGTGGCATGCAGATTCCGGCGGCGGAGTTGCAGCATCTAATCGGAAGACAACGGGGGGTAATGGATGAGAGTACCTTTTAGCTTGACCACCAGCATGGCCGGGTATTTGACCGGCAAGAAGATGAGCGGTGCTGAAAAATTCCCGCTGGTGATGATGCTCGAGCCCCTTCACGCCTGCAATCTTACCTGCACCGGCTGTGGCCGCATTCGCGAATACAAGTCCACGATCAATGAGATGTTGTCCGTCGAAGAATGCTTGAAGGCGGTGGATGATTGCGGAGCGCCGATTGTTTCGCTCTGCGGTGGCGAGCCCATGATTTATCCCGAGCTCGATCGCCTGGTAAAGGAAATTCTCGACCGTAAAAAACACATTTATCTATGCACCAACGGAATGTTCATCCGCAAGCGGCTGAAGGAATTCAAGCCCACTTCGCGCCTATTTTTCAACGTTCACTTGGATGGCCTTGAAAAAACGCATGACATTTGCGTCGAGCGCGATGGCGTGTTCCGCGAAGCTATTGAAGGTATTAAGGCAGCCAAGGCCGCCGGTTTCCTGGTTACTTCAAACACTACGGTATATAAGGAAACCGATATCGAAGAAATCGCAGACCTTTTTGCCTACCTGCAAACGTTGGGTGTTGACGGCCACATGATTTCTCCGGCGTATTCCTACGCGGCCGTGATGACCAAGGAAATTTTTATGTCGCGCGATGAGATTCGCGACAAATTCCGGCAGGCCAGCAAGCTACTGGAACGCTACAACATCGTGACTTCGCCGATTTACATGGAATATCTCCGCGGCGAGCGCGAATTGATGTGTACTGCCTGGGGCAATCCAACTTACAACCCGCGCGGATGGAAAGGCCCCTGCTATCTGATGACCGATGCTCACCACGCCACCTTCAAGGAATTCATCGATAACACCCCGTGGGAAAAATACGGTCGTGGCCGAGATCCGCGTTGCGAGGACTGCATGGTTCATGCCGGCTACGAAGCTTCTGCCGTTCTGGGCGGAAACAAAAAGCTCGGCGACACTTGGAAGATGCTCAGCTGGACCTTGTCAGGAAAAATGGGCGGACTGATCGGCGAGCCGAACGAAAGAGAACTGCAGGCCAAGGCGAACGGCCAAGGCCATGGCAACGGGCACTCTTACGGACCCGGTAATAGTAAGGGGTCAACAAAGCGCGCGATTCCAATAGCGCCTTCGAACCAGCAACAGGATGAGGTGTTCCGCATTCTATGACCACGCTTGTTACGGGTGCCACCGGCTTTGTAGGTAGCCACGTCGCCCGGCAACTTGTCGGCGCAGGGCAGTCGGTCCGCGTTCTGGTTCGTCCGAACAGCAACTTAAAGTTCCTTGCGGGGTTAAAGCTGGAGTATTTTGAAGGCGACCTGCGTGACCAAAGGTCGCTGGAACGCGCCATGCACGGAGTCCGTCGCGTTTTTCACGTGGCCGCGGACTACCGGTTATGGACCCCGCGCCCTGAAGAGATTTACGAGATAAACGTTGAAGGTACCCGCAAGCTTCTTGATGCTTTTGCTGCACAAAATTCGGCCGTCGAACGCTTAATTTATACCAGCACCGTAGCAACAATCGCAGTTCCACGGCCCGGCGCATTGCCAAACGAGAGCACGCAGGCCACTTTCGACGAAATGATCGGCCATTACAAGCGCTCTAAGTTCCTGGCGGAAAAGCTGGTCCTTGAACGCGCTTCTGCTGGTATGCCGATAGTCATCGTGAACCCCACAGCGCCGGTGGGACCGTCGGATTGGAAACCGACGCCGACGGGGCGGATCATACTGGATTTTTTGCAGGGCAAGATGCCAGCCTACGTCGATACTGGGCTGAATGTGGCGCCGGTGGAGGATATTGCGGCGGGACATTTGCTGGCCGCGGAGAAAGGGCGCGCGGGCGAGCGATATATTTTGGGCGGGCGGAACATGACGCTAAAGCAAATTCTCGATGCCTTGTCGGCGATTACGGGGCGTCCGGCGCCGCGCGTGCGATTGCCGCATGCGGTCGCGCTCGCCGCGGGATACGCAGACCAGTTGTTCTCGCGACTTGCGGGACGCAGGCCACAGATTCCTGTTGAGGGAGTAAAGATGTCGCGCCATCGCATGTTTGTTGAGAGCGACAAAGCCGCGCGGGAGCTCGGCTACAAAACTACTTCGGTTGAAGCCGCGCTCGAACGCGCAGTAAATTGGTATCAGCAGCATGGATATTTGGATACCGGAGCCGGCCATAAACCTGTCGTGCATGCAACCGCGGCGTAAGGAACTGCAGTGAGAATTCTGGTCACCTTCGCGCTGGAAAACGAGTTTGCTCTCTGGCAAGCCTCGCACGATTTCAAGCCGGTAAAGCTGGGCAACATAGACGTGCACGTAGCGGATTTCGGTCTCGCGCATGTGACGGTTGCCTTAACGGGAGTTGGGGCGAGACAGGCGGCGCTGACCGCTTCGCAAATCATGCGAAGTGAATTTGAAGTTTTTGATTGCTGTATCTCGTGCGGGCTGGCTGGTGGGCTGCGAAGCAACTATCGCATCGGAGAGGTATTGGCGGCCCGCAGCGTTTTCTCGGAAGCGGTGCCTGCCGACGGCACCAGCCAGTTGCTACCATGTAGCGCGGCGCTTGTGTCGTTCACTGCGGAATGCGGAGCGACGGTGGTAGAAAAATTTTATAGCGTGGATCACGTGATCTCGACCGCGCGAGAGAAACAGGCTATAAGCGCCAAGGCCGATGCGGTAGAAATGGAAAGTTTTGAGATTTTGCGTGAAGCGCAAGAAGCAGGAGTTCCGGCTGTCGCCATCCGCGCAATTAGCGACACCCTGGATGAAGATTTGCCGCTGGATATGAGCCAAATTCTCACCGACCAAGGGCAAGTCAGCATTCCGCGCGTGCTGGGCCAGGTGGCACTCAAACCTCAATCGCTGCCTGGTCTGATCCGGCTCGGTAAAAATAGCCGCGCAGCCGCGCAGTCTCTGTCACGTTTCCTGGACGCATACGTTGCCGCATTGGCAAATCGCGCGGCGCCGCTGGAAACAAAATTGACCGCAGGAGCGTTTTAGAAGTTGTATGAGCCAAACGATCAGTCCCGTTGAATTGGAGAATTCTTCTAGCCGGAAAAATCAGCAACAAGCTGATGGCCGGATGCGCGCGGGGGTTTATCGCGGCAAGGGGCGTGTGACGGTTGAATCTGTGCCGATTCCTGAAATTGGCGAGGGAGAGCTTCTTTTCAGAGTGGCTGCTTGCGGCATCTGTGGCACGGACATTAAGAAGATTCACCACGGCTTCATCGCGCCTCCGCAAATTCTGGGGCACGAGCTTGCCGGCACGGTAGTGAAGGTTGGCCGGGGCGTCACAAAATTCAAACCGGGCGACCGCGTGGTCAGCTTCCACCACATTCCGTGCGGCGCTTGCTTCTATTGTGAGCGGAAATTATTTTCGCAGTGCGCAGGATACAAGAAAGTGGGACTTACGGCCGGTTTCGATCCCAATGGCGGAGGCTTCGCGGAATTCGTTCGCGCGATGCCTTGGATTGTTGAACGCGGAATGATCGCGCTTCCCGTGGATGTCAGCTTCGAAGAAGCTACTTTCGTGGAGCCGGTAAATACTTGCCTGAAGGCTGTGCGCAAAGCTCGCGTCGCAAAGGATGAGACCGTGCTTGTGATCGGCCAAGGCCCCATTGGAATGCTGTTGATGTTGCTGGCAAAATATGAAGGAGCAGAAGTTTTCACCAGCGACCCCATGCCAGGGCGCCGCGCTGCGAGCAAGCGATTCGGTGCAAAAGATTCTTTCGATCCGGGCGCCACATACTTGCTGCAAGAGATTCGCAGCCTAACCGATGGCCGGGGAGCGGACGCGGTTCTGGTGGCTGTACCTAGTCCGGCATTAGTTTCAGAAGGTTTGACACTAACCAGGCCTGGTGGGCGCATACTGTTGTTTGCGCACAACGACCCGGTCATGCAGCTCTCCTTTCCAGCTGCGGCGGTGGGAGTGGAAGAAAAGGAAATTCTGGGCAGTTATAGCGCCTCGGTGGACGATCAGACAGAATCGGCGGCGCTTGTGTTTGGCCGCAAGTTGCCGGTACAGGAACTGATTTCGCATCGCTTCCCACTCGAGCAAATCGGGGAAGCGCTGGAATTGGCAGCTCGGCCCGCGGATGATACTTTGAAAGTGGTGATACGTCACGAATGAGTGTAGATCGCGAGCGCAATGGACATATGACGGCGGCCGTTCTGTACGGCGCCGAAGATCTGAAAATCGAGCGCGTTGACATTCCTGCGCTTGCCGATGACGAAGTGTTGGTGCGCGTGGAAGTGGCGCTGACCTGTGGGACGGATTTGAAAGTTTGGAAGCAGGGATTTCATCAGCGCATGATCAAACCGCCTTCGCTTTTCGGCCACGAGCTTGCCGGCGTGATCGAGTTGAAAGGGAACGCGGTAAACGGCGGCTTCCGCGAAGGCATGCGCGTGGTGCCTGCGAACTCTGCGCCTTGCAATGTTTGTCTGTACTGCCGCAAGGGACAGCCGAATCTTTGCGAAGACCTGCTCTTCAACAACGGGGCCTATGCGCAGTACATCCGCATCCCGGGAAGAATCGTGCGCCAGAACATGCTGCAAATTCCCGAAAATGTTTCTTTCGTTGATGCCGCCATGGCCGAGCCGCTGGCTTGCGTGTTGCGCGGCATTCATGAAATGGGAGTCAATCGCGGCGACACTGTAGTCGTAATTGGTTGCGGGCCCATTGGACTGAAATTCATACGTATTCTCTCTGGACGCGGCATGCGCGTGATCGCCATCGGAAAGCGCAAAAGCCACATGCGCCTGGCTGAACGGCTGGGAGCCGTCGCGGCGTTTGATGTTACGGAGATCGAGAATCCGGTTGGCTTGGTTCGCCAGATCACGGAGGAAGGCCGAGGAGCGGACGCGGTAATTGAAGCCGTGGGCACTGCGACCACCTGGCAATGGGCGCTTCAAATGGTGCGAAAGGGCGGGGCGGTAAATCTCTTTGGAGGTTGCCCGCGCGGCACGGAAGTGAAAATCGATCCTACGGCATTGCACTATTCCGAAATCACGATTAAGTCCACTTTCCATCACACGCCACGGTTCATGCGTGAAGCCCTGGCGACAATTGCGCGCGGCGAAATCCGAGCTAGCGATTTCATTACCGGCGAAGCGCCGCTGTCTGACCTACCTCAGGTTTTTGAACACATGAAGAACCGCAATGGAGAGATGAAGACGGCAGTAATTCCCTGAGTGTAGAACTGGCATCAAAAGTAGAAGTAGAAGTTGTAGTGTTTTGGAATGGAATAACCGCCGCCCGAATCAGGGCACCATGTTAGCCACACCTGAATTGCAAATTGCGAGCAATCTTCCCGCGGAGGGCTGCGACCCCGCCGCGGCACAGCGTTACACACGTTGGCTGGCTACCCATCACTACGAGAATTTCAATGTCGTCTCTGGTTTGCTGCCTCGCCGGCTGCATAAGGATTTCTACAATGTCTACGCTTATTGTAGGTGGTCGGATGACTTGGGCGACGAAGTGGCCGATCCGCTACGTGCGCTTGAATTGCTCGACGCCTGGGAACGCGAGCTTCGAACCATTTACGAGCGCGGTCGCGGACCTTCTCATCCGGTTTTGATCGCCCTGCAAGAAACGATCTGCGAGAAAAATATTCCCATTCAGCCGTTCAGCGATCTGTTGCGCGCTTTCCGGCAGGACCAGACCGTCCACCGCTATGCGAATTGGGATACTGTCCTCGACTATTGTGTGTATTCGGCGAATCCAGTCGGCAGGCTCGTCCTTTATCTCTGCGGTTACCGCGACGAAGCGCGGCAAAAGCTATCCGACTACACGTGTACCGCTTTGCAGCTTGCGAATTTTTGGCAGGACGTTTCGCGCGATCTTGAGAAGGGACGTATTTATATTCCCATGGATGCGCTGTCTGAACACGATCTAACGGAAGCTGATGTTTTATCGCGAAAGTTTGACTCGCGTTACGTTGCGTTGATGAAATCCCTGATTGCGCGTACTCGTGCTCTTTTTCACGCCGGGCTTCCACTCGCATGTAGGGTCGAGCCATTCCTACGCGTTGACTTGGGAATGTTCAGCCGCGGCGGCCTCGCCGTTCTCGATGCGATTGAATCTTCGGGATACAACACGCTGGAGCATCGACCGGCCCTCACGAAATGGACGCAGATGCGACTATTAGCCGGCGCTCTCGCCTCACGAGTTTTTTCCCGCAACGTTGATCGGCCGGATGGAACGCCAGCGGTAACGTTCGCGGAACCTAATCGCGTTGTGCCGCCTTCTACCGTACTTGTAGCCACTAGGCAGAGCCGCACCGAGATCTCTGCCTCGTACGCCGAATGCGCGCGAATCGCGAAAGAGTCCCGCAGCAGTTTCTATCTGGCGTTCTTCGGCCTGCGCAAGGAAAAGCGCAATGCTCTTTGCGCCCTCTACGCCTTCATGCGCTTGGTGGACAACGTTTCCGACGAGCCCGGCGACCTGGACCAGAAGCGCGCCGGCCTTGCTCGCTGGCGCGGAATGCTGGATGAGGCGATTGCCGGCCGCACCAGCGGCAATCTATGCCTCCCAGCGCTTGCTGACACCATGGCGCGTTTCGAGATCCCCTCGCGCTATTTTCATGATTTGATTCTGGGCGCGGAGATGGATTTGACGGTTTCGTCCTACGCCACATTCGACCGCCTTTCGGAATACTGTTATCGTGTTGCAGGCACGGTAGGCCTCACCTGCCTGCATGTTTTCGGTTTCCGCGATCCGAAAGCTCCGGATCTGGCCGAGCGCCTGGGCCTTGCGTTTCAGTTGACCAACATCATTCGCGATGTGCGCAGCGATTTCGAGATGGGCCGAGTCTATCTTCCACAAGAAGACCTCGAGCGATTTGGAATTACCGAAGCGCAGCTCTCCGGCCCACTCGCTCCCCAGCTTCAAGAGTTGCTCGAATTCGAAGCCGATCGCGGGTGGCATTTCTATCGAGAAGGCGCTTCATTAGTCGACCGTGTGGATGCCGACAGCCGCGCCACGCTGTGGGCCTTGATTCGAACGTACAGCAGTCTCCTGGCACGGATCGAAGAGTGTGGTTTCGATGTGTTCTCTTCGCGCGTTTCGTTGTCCAGTGCCGAAAAAATTCAATATCTCCTGACAGCGGGGATGAGCGGCTGGTGGAAGAAGGATGCCCTCGCAAAGCGTTCTAGTGATCGGCGGCGGTCTAGCAGGACTGTCCTCCGCCGTCGCGCTGGCTGAAGCGGGCCTGCAAGTCCGCCTGCTCGAAAAGCGTCCCCACCTGGGCGGACGCGCTACGTCCTACACGTTGCCGGACGGCAGTGAAGTGGACAACTGCCAGCACGTGACGTTGGGATGCTGCACCAACTTAGCCGATTTTTATTCTCGCGTTGGTGCCGCCGGCAAAATTCGTTTTTTTGACCGGCTTTATTTTGTGGACGCGCAGGGCCGCCGCTCGACGATGGAAGCATCGCCACTGCCTGCGCCGATGCACCTGGCGCCATCGTTCCTGCTTTTCAGTTCGTTGAATTTGGCGGACAAGCGTGGCATCGCGAGTGCCATGATGGCCATCGCGACGGCGGGCGGCAATCCGGCCGGCATCGACGGAATTTCGATGCTGGATTGGTTGCACCGGAGGAAGCAGACGCCGGCCGCGATCGATCGCTTCTGGCGCGTAGTGTTGGTGAGCGCGCTCGATGAAGAATTATCGCGAACGGACGCGCGTTACGGGATTGAAGTTTTCTGGAAGGGGTTTCTTGCAAATAAAAGTGGATATCGTGTGGGGATTCCTTCAGTGCCTCTAGCGCAATTGTACGAGGGCTGCCGTGAAGCTGTGATGCGGCGGGGAGGAGAAGTGCGACTGCGCGCCGGTATTCGCGAAATTCGTGTCCGAGACAATAGCTTCGTGAGTGTGGTGATGGATGACGGTATCGAAACTTCAGCCGGCGCCTGTATCGCGGCAGTGCCACACGACGCTTTACTGAATCTGCTGCCGAGGGAAATGGCCGAAGAGAATGGACCTCTTTCTGGTTTGGCCAATATCAAAACGTCGCCGATCACCGGAGTTCATTTGTGGTACGACCGGACGGTGATGACCGAGCCTTTCCTTACATTGCTGGACCACACGACCCAATGGGTGTTTAACAAAACTTTGTTGGTTGGATCTGCTGAAACGAATGAAGCGGGGGCAGGTCCAACTTTCCAAAGCGATCCGTCTTTTGACGGGGATGAAGGCGGCCAGTATCTTCAGCTGGTAATCAGCGCGTCGTATGATCTGGTGCAGAAGTCACGCCAGGAAATTATCGATCTTTGCTGTCGAGAGCTGGCCGAAGTATTGCCGGCTACTCGCGCCGCGCAATTGCGCAAGGCCACCGTGATTAAAGAAATCAACGCGACATTTTCTCCTGCGCCCGGTGTGAACCGCTGGCGGCCGACGCAGAAGAGTTCGGTAAAAGACCTTTTCCTGGCGGGCGATTGGACTCGTACATCCTGGCCCTCCACTATGGAAGGCGCGGTGCGAAGCGGGTATCTGGCCGCAGAAGCGCTCCTTGCCGCATGCGGCCAACCGAGAAATTTTTTGCAACCGGACCTTCCGCTGGAAGGGTTCTCGAAGTTCTGGACGAATCGAAACAACGGAGAGGGGTCATGATCAGGCGGAGCATGCCAAGCGCGTTGTTACTTCTCCGATATCCGGCGGCATTTTCATTTTCAGAAGCGATACACAATCTCAAGTATGATTTGGCAACCCTCAGGAGGTCCGATGGACCGGAAGTATAAGCAACGGGGCTACAGCGACCGCGATTCCGAAGACAAGAAAAGAGAGAGAAGCGAGCGCTCCAACGGCGATTCGCGTCCCAAGGGCGAGCCGCGCCCGAAACAGGAAATGATGGGGCCGCGAACTCCTCGCATGGTGGGAACCGTGATGAGGGCCCGGTGCTCCACCTGCGGCGCGGTTCTAATGCCCGGATTCGATCCGAACGGCCAGTGTCCGCGCTGTCACGCCGAATTGCATTGCTGCAAACAGTGCGTTCACTTCGATACCGGCAAGCAGTTCGAATGCACGCAGCCGATCCCAGAGCGCATTGCCAAAAAAGACGCGAAAAACGATTGCACCTTTTTCGAATTTCGTATGACTGTGGAAAAAGATACGTCTCCGGTGAACTACGCCGTAGCTGCCCCGATTGCTTCAGCTCCTGGACGTCCCAACGACGCGCGCAAGGCCTTCGAGGATCTTTTCAAGAAGTAGTTTTCCTAAAAGCTGGAATTTTTTCTCCTCCCAACAAGATTCAGCTACGCGTGCGCTCTCACGACGCTCTATTCATTTTTGGAGGAGGTGGGAAAAGCGTGGGCTCCTTGGATGGCTCCGTGGCGATGGAATCGAGCTGCGGATAGTGGTGGCGCAAGGTCTCCGGAATTTTAACCTTTTTTTCATCAAGCAAATGGATAAGTTGAAGCGCGTTGACCACACTTTTGCCCTGAAAATGATTGTTCGTGATGACGAATGTGGTCTTCGTGTTTTTTGATACGTTGCGAATTCTCTCGGCCCAGGGTTCCAATTCCTCTTCCGAATAAAGATAGTTGTAGCGCTCCTCCACGGGCGCGGCCGGATCGTCGCTGAACCACGTGTCGTATCGGCGGCCATGTAAACGGACATATCCGATCGGCGAGGTTACCTGCTCGCTTGGCTCAATCGACCGCCCAATAATCGGCTGATCGATGTTGCAGAATCCCACATTGCGCTCTTGCAGCAGCTCGTAAAATCTCAGGTTGGCCCAGGAGGAATGGCGTACTTCCACCACCAACGGATACTCTCGGAATGAATCGAGCATCTGCGCTAAACGTGCGAGATTGTCGCTTTCGAAATGAAACGAAAAAGGGAACTGCAACAAGACTGCGCCAAGCTTATCGGCGTCACGCAAGGGATCGAACCCGGCGCGAACCGCCTTTTCATCTTCGAGATTTGCGCCGCCTTCGTGGGTGAATTTCTGCCATAACTTTGCGGTGAAAAGGAATCGCGGGTTCGACGCTACACGCCGGATCCACTGTGCTGCGTGCGATGCTTGGAGTGGATGATAAAACGAAGTATTGATTTCAATCGTGTCGAAAAATTCCGCCAGATACGTTGCTTGATGGAAATCGCGCGCGCGAGGTGTTGGGTAAACTACGCCGTTCCAATCTTTGTAAGCCCATCCGGCGGGGCCTACCGAGACTCTTGCGCGTTGCACAGGTTCAACTTGTTTTTCTGCGGACTTGCGGCTGACGCGCATCATTGTTGGCAGCGAATGACGCTCCTGTCTCGCGTGTGAATTCGGGGAAGCTCCAAACGCTTATTGTGCTCTTCGCGCGGCAATCTGGCGAACATAAGTTGCAACGCGGCACGCCGAGCGCTATCCTGAAACCGCTTTCCATGCGACCCTTCCTGCCGTCGTGCCATCAATTCTATATAAGGTGCTCCAATGAAAATCACCTACAGCCATATAGAACCAGGATTACACGAAACTATTGAGCGTGAAACCGCGCGTTATGTTGCAAAGCTAGACAGGCTCTTAAAACGGTATCCAGCGGATTCCGTTTGGCTTCACGAATCGCTTGAAAAAAATCCGCACCAGCACGAATACAGTTTTTCGCTGAACCTAACCATTCCCACAGGCACGCTGCACGCGACGGGTGTGGGCCCCGACGCCGACGTTCGTGCAAGCGCCAAGGCGGCGTTTGCCGAAATTGAACGTCAAGTGAAGAAACATCAGGAAAAGCTCCGCAAAGATTATCTTTGGAAACGCAAGCGCCCGCGCGCAACGATCGCAACACCAGGAGAGGCTTCTTCGGCCGATTGAGGCTCGCATATTTCTGCTTGACCGAAGCATTCCGGCGGATTCGTTTCAGGTAAGAATTGCCGGATTAGTTCATGTCGTCATCGCCCGGCGCTTCTTCGTTAGGGGCCGGGCCTTGTGCTCCAATTACAATGGGGGCAAGCCCGGCTCGCGTCAGGTGGCTATTCACTTCAGGAAGATCTTTAGTAGTCAAGGCACTCCATTTCGCCATCACGGCAGCAAGGTCTGTCTGCGCCATGTTAAATGCCTGCATAGCGTCGTCCGTGGGCGCCGCGTCGCCGCCGTTTATAGCGGAGAAAAGTTTTGCGAACTTTCTGTTAAGGGACTCCAAATCTGGGCTGACCTTCGGCGGTTTTGACGAAACCATTCCAAAACGAGCTGGCGGAGCTCCGGCTATGTCTTCCGCTTTGGCGATGAGCGTATCCAGGACCGAGGCGAGCGGAGCATTATCGTGAACTTGGGAGCGAAGTTTTCTGGCTTGCCAGAGAAGCTGTTTCACATTGCGTTGCGCGTCGCTGATTTCAGCTTGCCGGAGCGAAACTTCGGTCGCAGCGTCAAATTGCTTCTGGAGTTCCGCGGCCGAGGTCCCTATGCGCGGGTCCATCTTAACCGCGACCGGTTGCGAGTAGCTTTGGCCTGCCACCGTCAATTTCACCGTGTACGTTCCGGGCAGCGCGGTTACTCCGCGTGGAGCGACAACAAATTCGTCACCGGCGAGATGAGTGCTACCTGGAACCGGCGTATAGTGAAGATCCCAGATCCAACGGTGCATGCCGGCAACAGTGGACGGAGGTTGAATCGTGGGTCTCCAGGATGCAGGGAAGTTGAGGGTTTCGGGCTTCACCGGCGGCACCTTATCCTCGCTGGAATACCGCCGAACAACTTCGCCTTTTGCATTCAGAATTTCGATCACTAAGGGGCCCGTGGCGGGCGATTTCAAATAATAATCGATCATCGCGCCGACTGGCGGATTCTCGGCGAGCGCTTCGTCACGCGGCATGGGCGAACCGTAGTCAGTTCCTGGGTGCATGCGAATGGCGTCGGCTGGCCGGAACAAGTACGCCTCGGACTGCGCCGCTTTGTCAGTGATCTGCCGCAGCGCGGTGATGTCGTCCAGGATCCAAAAGCCGCGGCCATGCGTCGCGACAATCAAGTCGTCACCGTGAATCTCAAGATCGCGCATCGAAACGGGCGGCAGATTTAATTGCAACGATTGCCAGTCATCGCCATCGTTGAATGAGACATACACGCCAAGCTCTGTGCCCGCAAATAGTAGGCCGTTGCGCGTTGAATCCTCCCTCACAGTTTGCATATAAACGCCTGCGGGCAATCCCTTGGTGATGCGCTGCCAGGTTTTGCCGGCATCGCGCGTGCGATAGATGTATGGGTCATTGTCTTCCAGGCGATGACGATCCACTGCCGCATAGGCCTCGTCCGCGTCGAAGTGAGACGCTCGCATCATTACGATTTTGCTCCACGGTGTGAGCTCGTTCGGCGTCACGTTCTGCCATGTTTTCCCGCCATCGGATGTTCTCTGAATGTAGCCGTCGTCGGTGCCGATCCAGATCAAGTCTGCGTGTGCGGGAATTGGAGAACATGCAATTGTGTAAATCACGCCACGCCGTTTGTCTGGAGGCGCATCGGCTGCGGTCGCCTCGTTCAGGTTGGAAGGCACGCCGGGATCTTCGCGCGTCAAATCAGGGCTAATTTGCTCCCAACTGTTTCCGCCGTCCAAAGTTTTGAACAGGAACTGATTGCTGAAATAAAGCGCGTGCGGGTCGGCCTCGGAAAAAACCAGCGGTAGAGTCCACGCCCTGCGGAACGGCCCTTTGCGGTTCAGCTCTGGCGAAACGTTGCGCAGCTCGCCGGTAATCACGTTGCATTTGGTTATATTGTCGCCAAAGAGTATTTCAGGATGTAGCGGATCGGGCGCAGTATAGCCAGCTTCGTCGCCCGCGCAGATCCCGGTCCAATCGTGCATCGAAATCTCGGTGTGACCGCTGCGCTCGGGAGCGCCTACGGCTCCGCTGTCCTGTTGCGCGCCGGTGGCCCAGTAAGGAAAACGATAATCCGCGGCCACATGATAAAGCTGCGCAGTCGGTTGGTTGTACCAGGAACTCCACGTTGCGGCGCCATCTTCAGTGACGATCGTCCCTTGATCGCTGGCAAGCACCATCCGCTTCGGATCGTCCGGATAAATCCACAACTGGTGATAATCGTCACCACCGGGTGCGCCTCTGATCGACATCCAGTTTTTGCCGCCATCAGTGGAACGGTAGAGCGAACTGTTTGAGACATACACCTTTTCCGAGTCTTGCGGATCTACAACCACATTACAGAAATACCAACCACGTCCCCAGATTCGGTGGTCCTCCGAGGTTTTGTGCCAAGAAGCTCCGGCATCTTCCGAGCGATAAAGCCCTCCCTCTTTTGCATCAATGATGGCATAGAGCAAATTTGAAGTTGAGGGAGCGACGGCAATTCCGATTCGGCCGACTCGTTCGGTTGGTAGTCCGCCAGCAAGTTGTTGCCAACGGTCACCGCCATCTGTGGATTTAAATATGCCGCTACCGGCACCGTACGACGGTGGGTAAATGCTCCACGGTGGACGTCGGGTATTCCAAAGTGTGGCATAAATCGTGCGCGAATTTTGCGGATCGAATGCTAGGTCAATCGCGCCGACGTCATCATTCTTGAACAGAACTTTTTGCCAAGCCAGGCCCCCATCCGTCGAGCGGTAGACTCCTCTTTCCGGATTGGCGCCGTAAGCGTGGCCCAGCGCTGCGACGAAAACAATGTTCGGATTGCGCGGATCGACGAGAATTCGGCCAATCTGCCGCGTGTTATCGAGGCCAATATGAGTCCACGTTTTGCCAGCGTCCGTGGACTTATAGACGCCGTTGCCAAACGAGATCTGCGAACGCATATCCGATTCGCCCGTCCCGACGTAAAGTACATTCACGTTCGATGGAGCCACCGCGATTGCCCCGATTGATGGCGTAGGCTGCGAGTCGAAAATCGGCGTCCACGTTCTCCCTGAGTTTTCGGATTTCCAGACGCCGGCGCCAACCGAGCCAAAATAAAAAGTATTCGGCTGCCCGGGCACGCCGGTAACAGCATTCGAACGCCCCCCGCGGAATGGTCCAATTAATCGCCAGTGCAGCCCGGAATAAAGATTCGGCGAAAACTGCTGCGCAGGTACCATCTTTTGCGTTTGTTGAAAAGCCAACAGAAACGCCAGCCCGATCAACAGACGCAGAATCGCTCGCGACGACTGGTACATGAACTGGTTTTTCTCCGTTTGCTGCTTACATTACAGGCAAGATGAGCATACAACACCGACTGGACATCGGGGAAATTCTCGCCTGAAGAAGAGCTCTCCCGACAAATGCTGAAAATCGCGAACCAAATCTGGTAATTAAACTGCTCAACGCGCCCGTCCGACTCGCCTGATAGCCGCAACGTATTGCGTGGAACCTTCACCACGCATGTGCGCCAATTTGTTTTCATCTAAGATGTCGACTGATTAGATGGTGTTGCATCGACCTGTTGAACTGGCAGAACACTAATCGGAAGTTACCCTGCGTGGACCTGCACCATAGGTCTTTACCGATTGACATTCCTGTCTAACACTCTTGCGTCTGAACCAAACTCTTGCGCGAATGTTCTCCTACCCGGTTTATTTCATGTGGGGCTCGCGTCCGACAGTGCGGGAAGGCCGACGCGCTTCAACAAGTCTTGGAAACGAGGATCATTCCGCAAATCGTCCATGCTCGGGTCTATATGAAGATAGATAAGCCAGTGCGAGTGTTCTTCGTAGGATTTCTCCAAGTATTTAACTGCCCGGTCGTTTTCTCCCAAGCCGATATGGATTCCAGCGAAGAAGTGAGGTGCGACGTATTTGTGCTCTGAGAGTTTTGACAGATCATCGAGGATCTGTCGCGCTTCTTTTTCGCTTCCAGCCTTTCCATAAGAATGCGCGAGCGCCGCGCGCATCAAAGGACTACCGCCTGACAGCTTCACTCCCTTCCCACCCTCGGTGATGGCCAATTCGTAGCGGCCCGTTGTCCTGTAGAGCAGGCCGAGAATCCAGTAGGTGACGGGGTAGTTCGGATCGAGTTCGACCGTTTGCAGAAGTTGTTCGAGGGCTTCGTCATATCGCCGGGCCATATAGTAGGCCCATCCGATTGCGACGTTGATAATGAGAGACAACGGATCGAGCGCCAGACTATTTTTCATCTGGGCAATCGCTTCTACCTGGCGGCCCATGGTCATCACATACTCGGCGCGCCAATGATTGGCAGTCGGGTAGGTGGGATTGAGTTCAAGGCTGCGTTTGAACTCCTTCTCCGCCTCTTGCCACTGCCAATCATGAAGCCACAACACTGCAGCCAGAGGCGTGTGGGCTTCACCGAGATCCGGGTCGCACTGCAGGGCCGTCAATGCTGCCGCTTTGCCTTTAGGGAATGCAACCTTCGGCGGCAGATAGCTGTTCCATCCGAGGAGTACATAGGAATCGGCCAAACCAGCGTAGGCAATGGCGTAGTTAGGGTCCTTCTCAACCGCTTGCTGAAAGTACTCGATCGCTTTGTAAAACCCTTCTTCGGTCCATCTATTCCAGTGGTGACGACCTTTTAGATAGATCCGGTAAGCTTCGGGATCTTCGGTGTGGCGCCTGACGAGCCGCCGTTTTTCCGCCCGGGTTAGCTGTAACCGCAATTTCCCCGATATCTCGTTGGAAATCTCGTCTTGGATTACAAAGATGTCGGCGGGCTTGCGGTCGTACTGCGCGCCCCATAATTGAGAGCCTGTGGCTACGTCGACTAGCTCGGCACCAATCCGCAAAGAGCCACCGCTTTGCATCATTCGTCCAGTTAGCACGGCACGCACATTCAGATCGCGACCGACGGCTTGAGGGTCAATCGCGCGGCCCTTAAAACGAAATACTGTACTCTGCGCCATCACTCGCAGTTTTGGTATCGTCGCCAGGATATTGATAAGGCTCGCCGTAATCCCGTCACTGAGGTATTCGTGCTCAGGGTCGCGAGTCGCGTTTTCGAAAGGCAAAACTGCGAGGGAGTCGATGATTTTTGATCCCCGCTCTGCGCGCAGCCCACGTACATGACCACTCGAAGTGCGTGACCTCTGCTTGGCGGTCGACGATAAGCGACTCGTGGCTGATTCTGAGCCTTCATCCTCAGCGCTTCTGCCCGAATCGATTTCTCGCTTGAATCGTTGTAGCTCGGCATGTATGTCGGCTGCGTGTTGGTAACGCTGGCCTCTATCCTTGTGCAGTGCCTTGTCGATGATTTCTTCCAGCCTTGGGGGAATACCAGGATTGATACTTCGCACCGGAACAGGCGCCCGCGTCAAAACAGCCTCGATAATAATGCCGCCCGTGCCACCGCTAAACGCCTGGCGCCCAGTGGCCATTTCGTACAGCAAGAGACCGAACGAGAAGATGTCCGTACGTGGGTCCAGACCGTCTCCGCGCACCTGCTCCGGTGACATGTACGAAGGAGTGCCGCTTATGATTCCAACCATCGAGTTGGAATCCGGCGGTTCACCGTCAGGGTCCGCGTCCGCACTCGCGATTCCTTTGGGAACGAGCTTTGCAAGACCAAAATCGAGCACTTTCGCTCGTCCATGCTTCGTCACGAAAATATTCGCGGGTTTGATGTCCCGGTGAATGATTCCTTCGGCGTGCGCCGCCTCTAGAGCTTCCGCTATCTGGATCCCAAGCTCCAGCAGTTCTTCCAGAGGAAGCGCCTTCCCATGGATATGACTGCGCAGCGTTTCGCCGTCGATGAACTCCATGGCGATGAATGTTCGGCCGTCTTGCTCGCCGATGTCGTAGATCGTGCAAATGCCGGGATGGTTTAGAGCGGATGCGGCTCGCGCCTCGCGTCGGAACCGCTCGAGCGCCTGAGGTTGTTGCGCCAGTTTTTCAGGGAGGAATTTCAGCGCCACCGCGCGTTCAAGCCGGCTATCCTGAGCCTTGAATACAACGCCCATTCCGCCAGCGCCGAGTTGCTCCACGATACGATAGTGCGAAATCGTCTGGCCAATCATTGGCAGGCAAGGTTTTCGGGTGAGCCGAAATTTCGACTACAACGTTGGATCGTCGGGACCGGCTTCGGTGAACGATTTTCTTCTTTCCGTCTTTGGTGGTTTTGGCGATCCAATCAGACTCAGAATGTTCGAGCCTTCCCCGAATTTATCCGCAGCCGCGAGAGACTCTTGCTCAAGCGTAATGTTCTTGTTGCACAGTGTACAGACGAGGGCTGCGTAACTCCCGCCATCCGCCTGTCTGAACATATTGCAGCGCATGATGCGCCCGCAACATACAGGAACCCACATTGTGGAAGCTTTGTCCGCAGCCATGAGTCGCCTCGGGTGATGCGAATGCAGGGGATTATACAATGGAATCCGTTCGCGCCAGAGTGGAAGGGAACGCTCGTCTGCCTCCAGCCCTGCGCGTCGTTCCTTCTCGACTCTGCCGTATCGTGAGGGGTCCCACCAGTTGACTTCTCATACCCAGTTTCAAGCCGGTGCCTGCGCGCTCTTGGCTTTGACGGCTTGTAGTGGGAAGAACTCGAAATCATCCTTCTCGTCAAACCAAGCGCACTTGAACACTTTTACGGGAAGCCGGGCCCGCGAGGCGAAGGCCAAGGCATACACAACCAACTGGTTTACGGGGTCGATCCAGGTTCGAGCGCTTTCGTTGTGCCAAAGCTCCACGAACGCACGGGTTGACTGTGTCTGAGGACGCCACGTTCGCCGCAAAACCCATACCCGACATCTAGCCGCTGCGAACAATAAGACGCAGATGCCGGTCGCCCAGCCTGTTCCCATCCAGCTCGATTGATGCCGCATGAACAGGGCGAAAATCAGAATCCCGAGGAACGCGATTAATGTCAGGAGATTGCCAAGAACGAAGCGCCGGTCCTGACGCTTTGATCCTCTGCTGGACCTTGCGCTGGAACTCGGCTGGCGGCTCCGCGACGCTGCTCCATGGTTCGCGCCAAATATCAAGTTCGCGGTCTTCGATCATTCCCTCTCCGATCATGGCCTCACTCCCAGCGCGTCCTTTGCCTGACATGACACCTTGTACGCGATTAAAAAAGATGGTTAGCTACGGTCCTAAGGCATCGCGGTCACCACATCCATGAACGACACTCCTCTTCGCCAAATTGATCTTCAAGCCGCGGCTAAGCAAACAATGTTGAACACCGGCTTTGAGCCGGAGTTCTCTCCGCAAGTTCAGCAGCAACTGGTGGAATTGAAAGCGCATCCACCGCAAGTTGAGCCCAGTCCGAACATTCGCGATCTGCGCAGTCTGCTGTGGTCTTCGATCGATAATGACACCTCGCGGGATCTTGACCAGGCCGAAGTAGCTGATCGATTGCCAAACGAAGAAACTAGAATCTTGGTGGCAATTGCGGACGTGGATACCTACGCTCCAAGGGGCTCCGCTATTGATGAGCATGCCGCGAAAGAAGCGACGACCGTGTATACGGGCGTCCGGAATTATCCCATGCTGCCGGAGCAGCTCTCGACCGGTACCTCCTCATTGCTGGAAGCCGAAGACAAGCTGAGCATCGTGGTCGAGTTCATAGTCGGCAATCAAGGGTCCGTCCATTCAAGCAGCGTCTACCGAGCCATCGTCCGTAATAAGGCGCAACTTACTTACAACGCCGTGGGAGCCTGGCTTGAAAATAAGGACGGAGCCCCGGCCAAAGTGGCTGCCTCAAATGACCTACAATTGCAGCTAAAGCTACAGGACGAGGTTGCGCAAGCACTCAAGAATGAACGGTATCGTCATGGCGCGCTGAACATCGAGACCATTGAGGTTCGCCCTGTAGTGCTCAACGATAAGGTTGTGGACGTTGTGAAACAGGAGAAGAACCGCGCGACCGAACTCATCGAAGACTTCATGATCGCTGCCAATGAAGTGGTAGCCCGCTTGTTAGAAGCCAACATGGTCTCGTCTATTAGACGTGTGGTGAAGACCCCCGAGCGCTGGGGGCGGATCGTGGAACTCGCGGCGAAGCAAGGCGAGCAACTTCCCGCCGAGCCCGATTCCAAAGCTCTCAACGACTTTCTGATCAAGCGTAAGGCTGCGGATCCCGATCATTTTACCGACCTTTCATTGGCGGTAATCAAGCTGATGGGACCAGGGGAGTATGTTCTCGAACGCCCTGGGGACCCGGAACAAGGGCACTTCGGTCTCGCTGTACAGGACTACACCCACTCCACAGCTCCCAATCGGCGCTACGCCGATCTCGTCACGCAAAGACTGCTCAAAGCCGTACTTGCGAACCAGCCTGCGCCTTATTCAGACAGTGAACTCGCCGCAATCGCGCTCAACTGTACGTTGAAAGAAGATGCAGCGCGAAAGGTTGAGCGTGAGATGTCCAAGCGGATCGCTGCCGTCGCGATGAGCAGTAGAATCGGTGAGACATTCGATGCCGTCGTTACGGGTGTGACTTCACACGGAACGTTTGTTCGCGTATTGAAGCCCGCCGTAGAAGGATTGCTAACACAGGGGCAGCAGAGAGTAGATGTTGGAGACAAGCTACGCGTAAAGCTGATCAGGACTGATGTCCAACTCGGATATATTGATTTTGTACGCGACTGAGCGCCGGTCGATCTGACCTTCGACGCGCGCTTTTCGGATTGGCTCTTGAGCGCGCGGTGTCGTGGTTGACCACTTGGCTGTCATGTCCACGCCACAGCCGCTGTACCTGCCGTTTGGCAATTTTTTCAGGAGGACCTCTGTCGCGGAGGAAAACCTAGCTCTTGCTGTCTCCTTGAAGAAGGTTCTGGGCGAGATCATGGAAGTACACCTCGCCTGAACTTTGATATTCGAGTACCCAGATTCGGTCAAATACTTCGCCCATCCAGTTAGCTGGTGCATTGGCAGCGCGCAATCGCTGCGCAAGCTCCGGAATGTTCTCATGATGCCAACAAATCAAAATGGTTTTGTCGCCATAGTCAGTTGCCCCGGCCAAAAGCTTGGCTGCAAGGACTGAGTAGTCTTTGTTGCTAACGCCAGAATCGATCTCGAGATGGATGGTCTGAGCAAGCGGATTGATAGTATCAACTGGGCGTGAACTTCCCGCTGACGTCTCGGCGGCGAACAGGCAATCCAGCTTTCCGAACAATTTCTCACAATTTTGCGCGAGTGCCTGTGCCCGTTCTACGCCTTGCGACGAGAGACTTGGGTCACGGGGATCTTCGGGTTTCTCTGCATGCCGAATAATGTAGACCGTCTTCGGCGACATGGGATTACGATCGTACCTTTCTTAATGAACGTGTCAACCAATATCCGTAATATTCATGTGCAATTTCTGATGCGTCACGCCAACAGCAACATCACCATGAACATCTACACCCACGCGGTCGGCAGTAAGAAGCGGCGGGCGCAGAGCAAAGTGGTAGAAATGATTCTGCCAACGGAAAAGCGACATCTGTGTCGGCGGGAGTCGCTTAATGTGTATTTTCTTGTGTATTCCGCCGATTTTCCAAAAGCGAGCTAAGTCTTTTGGAAAGAATGGCGGGAACGACGAGACTCGAACTCGCGACCTCTGCCGTGACATCTAGCGTCTTGAGGTTTTACAACAACCGAGAAGACCGCGGGGGCTGCCAAAATACGCGGAAGTCGTACAAGACATCGCATTTTGTGGATTGGGTTGTGGGTTGGGAATTTGCCTCTTCCACTACTGAGGCGATGAGCTCTTTTCCCGACCGTTGCGTTCTTCTCGTCCGAAGTGGGTTGCTTCCGCAATCCGGGAACAGCTCGAAAGTGTCAGTGAGAACCGCGTGCGCGGCATTCCGGCGTTGCGGCCAGATGGTGCCAGATTCACATTCCTGAGAGGCTTCGCGGCATGAAAGAGTTCACTACTGAGAAAGCTGCACGTGCAGCTAAGATTTCAAGAGCCACGTTGCAGGAATGGATTCGGTCTGGAAAGTTTTTAGCTCCCGCTGTACGGCTTCTGCACGGTAAAGCCGTAAGATTGTGGGGGGCCTCTGACACAGATCGATTATGCGTAACGAAGATGAAGGTTATGGTAAGGGGAAGGGTGAAAAGAGGAAGGCACGCAAATGAACGAGAAAAGGCGAGCGCGTGGCGACGGTAAGATTTTTATGCGCGGGAATACCGCATGGATTCAGTATTACGACGTGCGCGGGAAACAAATCCGGGAAAGCAGCGAATCGCCTAACGAGAAAAAGGCCGCGAAGTTGCGGCTGGAGTTCACCGCGACGTGCGGAGCGTAACCTATGAGAGCCTTCGACAAAGCTACTATGCTGATTACGAAACCAACGCGCGAAAGTCGCTGCATCGTGATAAGGACGGCAATCCCTATCTCGATAAGGTCGCACGACTCGATTCGTTCTTTACGGGCTACCGAGCATCTGACATTGACGCGGATCTAATTCGCAATTTCATTGCGGACCAACAGAAGAAAGGACTAGCAACGGTACTGTTAACCGTTCGATCTCGGCTCTCCGTCGGATGTTCAACCTTGCTGTGGCAGACGGTATGCTGCGCGACGTTCCGCGCTGCCCGATGTTGAAGGAAGCTGCTCCTCGGCAGGGATTCCTAGAGCGCGATCAATACGAAACACTGTCGCGTTGTTTGCCGGATTATTTGCGGTTGCCGCTGGCGATTGGTTACTTCACTTCGATGCGTCTCGGTGAAGTGCTGGAGTTAAAGTGGGATCAGGTTGATTTCCTCGCCGGGGAGATCAGTTTGCTGACAGGAACGACGAAAAACGATGAAGGCCGCGTCGTTCCGATCATTCCGCAACTGCGGACGATGCTGCAGGAACAATTCGCGAAGCGTCAAGCGGCTTGCGCTCACGTTTGTTTCAAGTTGGACTCTGAGGGCCACGCTGTTAAAATTGATAGCTTCCGCAAGGCATGGTACAGCGCGTGTGTGAAGGCCGGACTCGGCAAGATGGTGCCAGCGGTTGACGCGGCAGGATCGGCGGTATATGCGCCATTTCGCGGGCCGCGTTCGAAGCGAAAGGTTAAGATGGTGTACGAAGGAACAATTTTTCACGACTTGCGGCGGTGCGGAGTTAGAAATCTCGTCCGCGCTGGCGTGCCGGAACGTGTCGCCATGAGAATATCAGGTCACAAAACACGCAGTACTTTTGAGCGATACAACATCACATCGGCCGCTGATATTTCCGACGCTGGAAAGAAGCTGGCGAATTTTCACAGTGAAAAGTTCGGGGACAATTCGGGGACAATTACCGAGTTACGCTCCGCCGCGAGTACACTAAGTAACTAGTTTTTAGTACATTAGGGGCGTAGCTCAGTGGTAGAGCAGCGGCCTTTTAAGCCATTCGGATCAGTGTGCCCGAAATTGCCTGAACTTGCCAAGCCGTGCCATTTCATGGAGATGTGAAAAGATTCGGCTCGCCACACGATGCCGCAAATCGCCTGAAATTGACAATCCAAGTGCCACCAGAAGTGACACCAGAAAATCGCCAAGCGACATTCAATTCGGGGCAGTGACCGGTGGGGGAACGCGCCTGCCTCGTGAGCAGGTGGGTCTGTTCCTGCAAGGATTCTGGCATTCGGCAGATAAGCCGGGACCGTCAGTTCAAATCGAGCCTCTGCAATCAACCGTTCTTTCTAATGAACAAGTTCCCGGCAGCCTGCAACCAACCGAATCTGTAGGAGAATTCGTCCATGCCGATGGCAGATGCGCGCCTGGTTTTCGGTACGGCACACCGTAGGGACGTTTCGGGTCGGCGAATTGCTCCCCAATGGCAAGGTCGCACACAGCTATTCGGCGTCGAAGGCGCCATGTAGAGAATAGTCGCCGTGGCCAGGATGAGCGCCACGTTGGTAACTACATTCCCAGCAGCATCGCGAAAGGCCTGGACCAGATCATTCACCGCTATCGCAGTTTGTTCGGCCGTTTTCCCGATCAATCCAATCACGGATATAGGGTGGGCAATTTTCGAGTTTGATCCCATCCCCTTCACAGCGAGCAAGAAATCTCACTGCCTCTCGACCCACGAGGGTGACCTCGTTCAGATCCAGAACCGAGTGGTGATTGGCAATTTCCAAAGCGAAGAGTCGTTGTAACTCAGCAATCTCTTCCACTTCGATCCGGCCGCTCAGTGTGAAGACGACTCTCCTGTTTGCCGATCGCAGGATTTTCAGCATGTACTTAAGTTCTCTCTCGTAGCGCGCCATCCGTGCCACCATGCAAGCACCATTGAGAAAGCATATTCAGCACCTGAACAATTTGTAGGTCCATGAGTCTCACTTCAGCGTTTCAAATGCCTTCTCTAAGGCACTTGCTCGCGGCGCTGCGCGCGGTCATCCACTAACCCGGCCAGTTATCAGTGCAAGCTTGCTGCCACTTGTAATCAGCGGAATCCAAGGCCTTTTTACGAGGCAGCAGACGCCCGATTTCAGCAAGTGCTTACCCTCAGCATTCAGCACGAGTTTTCGACGTGAGAAGTCTTGAGGAAGTACCGAAGGCATTTAAGCTGGGGCTGCGACGGCCGCCCTGCGTTCGGCCTATGCGGCACCCGCGAAAGTAAGCCGAGCGAGTACAAAGGATGTTTGTTGATTCCCGCGAGGACTATAAAATGCCGCCGTCTGGAGAAATGCATCCATCAACTACCAAACTTTCGATTGTTGCGAACTTAGATCTGAAAACCCAGGATGTCCGGCTCGGATACGGCGGGAAAAATCTGGGTCATTGCCGGCGGCCCGTGCGGCGGCATTGATGTAGGCTTTCTCCTTAGTTCGGCGAGCGGCAAGTTGTCTGTGGCAAGATCGCCTCGTTCGTACATCATTTCATCAGCCTTGCCGTTGAGCAGGATGCGGTAATCGAACGGCTGCTTGGCATTTCGGGCGTCGGCGACGAAAGGGACAATATTGGTTGTGCAGTTGTTGGTAATGGCGTTGTACCACTCGGGATGCTCACGCATGCGATTGGCCCGTGCGAGGTAATCCAGGAAGATCACTCGAGACTGTTCGGGCGTGGCTCGCGTATGGAAAAGAAATACTTCCTCGCCGTGGCGGAAATTAGTGCGAAGGCGAACCACATCACGCTCGTCGCTGATGATGTAGACCAGCTGTAGTATCGGAAGAAGCCACGGATGGCTGAATAATCCTTACCAACTTCCTTGCGGGTTTCGATGGATAAAGCTACGTACCCCTGGTCGCCGAAGTCGAAACTGACGATAGGATAGCGATCCATGGTGAACCCCAATAAGTAATGAAAATATCGACGGCGCGTAGTTTGGAAAGATCGACAGTGCGGGTCTCCCAATGTGGCGTGTAATCGACCTCAGTGCGATAGTCGACATTGCGAAAATTGTGGATCGTGACCTGATTGCCATTAATTTCGGCCCAAGTGGTTTCGGCGACGTCAGGCTGCCAGTTGCGATCATTTGACGGCTTAAGCGAAAGCCATCCGATTATCACCACAACAAAGGCTAATAGGCTGAGAACGATGCCGCGGAGATCGAATCTTAGGAGGATCAGCAATCCCAAGATGGAAACCAAGTAGACAACTGCCGAGGGTACTCGCAGCGATGTGAGCGGGAGATCGAAGTAGAGGGCGGAGGCGGCCCACAGGCTGACAACTGCGACAAGAAAGAGCGCAAGGATCTGTATGATGAATCCGAGCCGTCTGTGACGAAGAGGTTTAGTCATTTTTCTCTCTGACATCTACCCAAATTTGGCCGCCGTAACTATTTCTATTCGAGGGTGGAAACTTACGCTCAATTCCGAGTTCGCCGAAATTAGAAACTAGAAGAGCCGTCCAAGACTAAAAAAGACTTTCCTTCGCCCTGCATCTCCGAGTGAAGCTCCCAGCGTGAGGACTCCGAACGGAGTGACGGCTGCCACGCCTGCCACTCCGTCCTGCCGGAGGAAAGTCGGATGTTCCGGAGACCACACCTCACCCGCCTCGTAGGCTAGCGCGAGATACAGGCCTTGCCCAACTCCTGTAGGAAGAGTGGCGATTCGTCGCAAATATCCGGCGCGTACAAGGAAATCGTCTGTCCCGCGATACTCGTCGATAGACGATGCGGAGAGTCGAAGTGGGCCGCCCAGCGTGAAACGTAACGGGTCCGCGACATTTCGGTGGAAGTAAGTATCGGCCTCCGTCCGGAAGCCGATGATGTTCTTCTCCCGAAACGTATATGTTTTTGACATTCTAATTTGGACGAGCGGCGCGTTCTGGCTGCCCACTGTATGGAAAAGAGCCCCAGCTGTAATGTCGAGACGCAGGCCTCGAGGAGAAACGGCTCCCGTTGCTGCGCTGTCATAAGTGAAGTGCAATGTTCCGCTCTGTACCGTTCCAGTGAGGTTCGTGCTGCGATCTGTCCCGGTGGTGAGATCCCAACGCAGGGCTTGCATGCGCCACTCCACCGCAAGTTGCATGTTGCGGCTGAAAGTTCTTCCGAAGTCGAGACCGCCACCGGCTTGTTGTTCAAAACGCTCCGATATGCGCTTCTGATCTGCCCACAAGTAAACCGGCTGTCGAATGACGCCAATGTGGGGTTGGAGAAAAAATCCGCTCAACGTCAATTGACGGTAGTATTCCGCCGAAACTTGTGTCTGGAAGCCAACACGCACATCGGCTCGCAATTCGGAACCGAATCCGCCCAAATCTTGTTGAATGAAACGAAAATCAGCTGAGCTGTGGGTGGGGTTCGAGGTCGTCGCGGTTACGTCGGCCCCGATCATGAGGAACGGAGGACCAATTGATGCCGGAGTGAGGCGAACTAGGACACCGGTATCAGGAGCTTGTCCCGCAGTCGCATCGACAGTTCTCGGTTGTACTGGGGAAAACGTCTCAAACAATGCATTGTAGCTGCCACTTCCTTGTACGTTGCGAAGGCTCTTGGTGATCTCGGTGGAATCGATTACGCCTCCTTCAAGAGAGTCAACAGCTGATCTTGCGACGGTCTGCGCTCCTCGGGTGCCGCCCACTAACTTCACTTGCTCAAGTGTCTGTGGCGCGCGGCGCACACGGCTAGCGCGGGCAGCAAGATATGCGTTCCACTCGGAGTCGCCGAGGTGATACTGCAGTAACTCGGTGCGATGGAGTTCCGCGGCTTGGTAGCCGCTCTGAATCAGCTCCAGGGCCTTTGAATAGTCCATTGTCGAGAATCTGTCGGTCGCCACATCGATTAGGACCTCTGCCAAACCCTTGCCTTCTCGTTCCCCGCGCGCCGTGCCTGCGGAAAACGCCCGCGCAAAGACCCCCGCAATTGAGTTGAGGTCGCTCTCCTTAAATCCGGAGGACAGGTGCACGGCGATTACGACATCGGCATGCAGCTCATTCTTCATAACGTCGGTCGGCAGATTATCTAAAACGGCGCCATCCACGAGGTAGTGTCCCCGGTAGATCACAGGAGGAAAAATGCCTGGGATCGAAATCGAGGCACGAATTGCGTTTGGCATCGGACCATTATGGAAAACCACTGGTTCGAGAGTATTCAGATCCGTTGCGACGCAGCGGAACGGGATGGGCAGTGCATTGAAAACAACACTTTCACTGTTATAGGCATTGAATAAATCTCGCAGCAAACCGTTCAGACCAACATCCGTAAGCACCGTATTTCGAAGATCTATTCCTCTCTTAAGACCCAGAGTTAGAGCCTGAGGAAGGTCTCTCCGGTCTTCCCGGCGCCGATAGCCTATGTCGGTATATGAATCCTCCAAGGTAAAAATTCCAGTGAAAAGATTGCTCATCGCGAGTTGTTGCATGACACTTGCGGATCGTCCTGATGCATACATTCCACCAACCAACGCACCCATACTGGTTCCTGCGATTCTGTCCACGGGGATATGGTTTTGTTCAAACCATTGCAAGACGCCAATATGTGCGAGGCCGAGAGCTCCACCTCCCTCAAGAACCAGACCGATGACGCGACGTCCTTGAGGAACCACAGCGGGAAGTGTCTCTGGAACGACTGGCGTAACTTCCAGAGTTGTGTCTGTCCCTTGCACCTCTGTACCAAGAGTGCTCGCCATTAGTGCGGGAGACTTCTTTTGTTTAAATTCATAGCTTCTCTCTGAAAAGAAGGAGTCTCCTTGAGCGAGCGCAACTGAATTGAGGGATGCTGTGGCGACAAGCAAGGCAAAGGCAAAGAAAAACAGTCGTAATTGGATAGTCATAACATCTTCGTTTTTGTCCGGACGAGGATCCAACAACACAGCCCGCCGGTGCCGACTCACAGCTTGGCTCGCGCAACGTCTTTTATCACGACATGAAGATCCAATCGAACTCTGATCGAATCACCTACGCGGACAAACGGTACGTTACGCGTCATTCCGAAATCGCGCCGGTCAAAAGAGAGATCCGCATAAATTTGCCCGCCTCCTTTGCCGTCGCGGTCGAGTGTCACTTGGAGCTCGACCGACTTGGTGACGCCCCGAAGAGTCAAATCTCCGTGAACTCGGAACTTATTGGGGTCGCTCGAAATAATTACACTTTTAGAAGTGAAAAGGATCGACGGATACTCCTGCACATAGAAGAAATCCTTTCCTTTGACGATTCTGTCCTTTGCGCCGCTCCTCGTGGTCATGCTGCTGGCAGAAATCTCCAAGCTCAGGGTCGCGCTCTCCGGGATTCCCGCAGTGCTCTCATTTAGCTGCCCCTTCCAAGCGCTGAATGTGCCATTAACATCCCCTGCTGTTGAGCCCACAAAAAACTCAACCGTGCTGTTGGCAACATCGATTGTGAAATCCTGGCCAGGTTTCGCAACCGTTTGAGCAACCTCATTCACTTCACGGAAGTGTAACGCCTGCCCAACAGCCTTGCCTCCAAGGTGAGCCGTAAGACCGCTGGCGTAGGTCTGCGGTCCCCGATTAACCTGAGAATGAGAGGGTGGAGCGGTTCCGAGAATTAAAGTGAGGAACATTGCAGTCTCCACAATCTTTAGCATCACCGGCCTCCGCAAACTGATTGAAACTTGCGCTTGTTGTCTTGGGATATTCATGGTGATGTCACCAACCCACCGTGAGGCGAACTGGAAAGACATCCGTGTGGTCTTTCCTGAGCCACCAATGGATTCCAGATCTGCTGATACGACGGAATGATTCGGACTGCCGGAGTGAGAGCGAAGTCGTAGTACGCTTCGGTACCCTGCGCATCTTTCGGGTTGCTAGTCTCGCCGGTGACTTTAAACCGAATCTTGAAAGCTGGAAGCCCCGTTGGGCCTTGCGCCCGGGCCACCGAGGAGAATGAAAAAACGGTCAAAAAGCGAAAGACAGTTCGCCGCATGTTGTGTAGTTTGGAATTCAACACAAATCCATTGTTGTTTCTCGTCATGATTCCACTCTCAATGTCCTTTGCTTTTGTGTCCGGCTGGAAATAGTAACTGGACCTGGTATTGCAGTTGCCAGGTGGGGGCATAGTTGGGACGCACCACATTGTTCAGAAGCTGAACGCGAGCATTAACCGGCTGGGCGCCAACTTTGAAGACGCGCCCGATGCCTGCTCCGAGCGGCACCGTCCAGCGATCACTCCGTTTGGTCCAGTCTGCCGTCATTACTCCACTGGAGACGAAATACCAGCCTTTCGGCAGGTTGAAGTCGACGAATGGATTCAGGGTGAATTGGTTGACACGATTAATGCCGGAACCTGCCCACGCGTTGTTCGCGAGCACCCCAATAACCCAGGGGCCCGTGATTGTCAGCGCTGCGCCCGCTGGTCCTCCGCCCCACTTGTTAACTCCCAAGTGTTTGTCCGTGGCGGTCGGCAACCAGAGTTGTGGACCTACAGCCCAGATGATCTTGCCGGGGTGTGCCGGTGACAGATAGAACTGTGGTTCAAGATTGCCGAGCCCAAATTGCGCATCTTGAGTAGGCGAAATGCGAGGCTCGGAAATAAGCGGAGTAATGGCTCGGACGATAAGGTTCCAATTTTCGGACAGCCGGAATGGAATGACCGGCTCGATGAGCAAAACATCTGCTGTCCGGCGGTCTGGCCCGTAGTTGAAATAGGAATTGCCCTGGAACGGAAGGCTGATCAGACTGGCAATTGGATTTTGCGCGTCATGCACATTCACGGTCTGCGGTTGCGCGAGATGACCGGTGCTCCGGCGGGCGATGGACCCGGACTAGTGACGATGCTCTGCGTTATTGGCGGAGTGTCCTGGGCCCTAGCGGAGCTACTCCAGCGCATATCAGGATACTGAGTGCGATTACTAAGGCCATCCTGACACGACGAGTCGGGACTGAAAGAGCGGCAGCAACACCTCGTAGACTTTTTTCTGCAACGGATGAGTAATCATCACAATCCCCTTTTCGTAATCAGGCAAGTTAGTCCCGCAGAACCTGGTGCATTCCGAACGACTTGTGAGGCATCTCCGAAAAGACGGTGATTTCACTCGAAACACGAAAAACGTCATTGAACTAATGAACTCAGTGAAACTTTCTCCGAACATCACCACGCCATCGTGACGCGAAGCAGAAATACGTCCGAGTGATCTTGATGCTTTGAAACGAGTGCTACTACCGGATCCCAAACGTGCTGATAGGAGGGAATGATGCGAATAGCTGGAGTAAGTGCGAAGTCATAGAAGACCTCCGTACCCTTTTCGTCTTTCACGTTTGCGGTTCCGGCGGACAGGAAGGAGATGTCCCTCTTTAACGGGTCACTTATATTGTTGTAGTAATAACCGACGCCGTAGCTGTCGTTAGGACGGCTGTCGGAAAGGCCGCGCATGAATACCGCGCCGCTAGCGTCGCGCGTGATGATGTTGCTCTGAGGTGGCGCATATCCGAGCCGGCCGTAAACGCCGATGCCCCTCAGAGGCTGGCCGCTCCGCATCTTACGAGCGACCGACTCAGGCGTCTCCCTCAGCATGAGATACTGCGACGCGTTCACGATGGCGATGTAGCTTGTGGACTTGTAGTGGGTAGCTATTCCAGTCGGCGCTCCGAGATCGAGGAGCGATGCGATCGCTACTGGCGCCTGGGTGGGTGTGACGGATGAAAATGGGTTTTCGGTATCGATCTTTGGCTTGTTGGACCAATTGTACGCGGGCGAGATTTGACCCGGTTTTCCGTGGATCGACCCAGTGTAGATCGCCGTGGCGTAGACGTTCACATGGTCGAACATGTTCTTGCCTGCCGTGTTGGCGGTGCTGTTTGGATCGAGAACGCCGCCGGCAAGCAGAAGATTGTGCACCGGCGCCCAGGCGACGAGAGCAGCGAGCGCGACGGGGTTATAGAAATGGGTAGTCATCGGATTCTTAACAAAGTTGAAGTTAGCGAAGCTGTACTTGTAGTTCGATCCGAAGAGCGTCTGGTCGGGAAAGAACACGTCACTGATCTTTCCGACGATCACGAACGTTTTCTTGTTCAGAGCTTGCGTGAGAAAGTATTCTGAGGGGTACGCGTTGTGATGGAGGGTTGGACCTGGTTCGACCAAACCGGTGTACTGGGGTTGTAGCGTTCCTGCGGTGAAGGTATTGCCAACCGAGTCGCCGAATCGTCCCTGCATCGTGAAGTGAAACAGACCACCGCTCCACAGCCCAGCACGGCCGGTGTCGTAGTTGATGGACAGCTGCACATTTTGAACGTTGCTGCTTCCTTCAGCCGTGCCACCCGACACGAGATTCTGATAGACACTGGTCGTGTATGCGTCGATAAACAAACCGTGTCTGGCGAGCTCGGTTCGCGTGCCGCCCCAATCGCCCGTAAGCTGCGTCCGCTCCATAAATCCACCTGCGTCCGTCCCCGGAAGCCCGAAGACAGGACCGTTGTTGAGGTAGGGCGCCACCACCGGTGCAAGATTGATTAGCGAGATCTTGTCGGTGGGCACAGCGCCGAAGATATCCGTGGTCTCCGCGGCTACGGGAGGGTCGTCGACGTGACGGAGACTTTCGACGCCTTGCGCAAGCAAAGCGGGTGCTTTCGCCAGAAGCAGAACTACAAGTGCACTTTTTAAAATCAGATTCATATAGATCTCCTTTGCTCGACTCGATGCCGTGCTATCCGTACTGCAAAAACAACAAACGCTCCTGTGGAGCGGCGCACGCTCGGAACAGACTTCCTCCGCGCCAACGAAACATTTATTGACTTGGGAGTAGATACGCTGCCCCCAAGGCAGCGTGTCCTAGTAGCTTTGCCACTCCGGCTTGGAAGCGCCGCGTGCGACCCCAATCAAGCCATCGGGCAGCTTCCAGAAGCCTGGAGTTTTTGAGTAGGCGATGCCAGGCTCAAGACGATCCACCTCACCCAATCCATGGGTGCCGTGCATGCCCTTTGGCGGAATGATCTTATGTGTGGGATCTTTGAGTTTGTCAGCGACGTAGTTTGGGTCCAGCACACCTAATGTCGAGTACCACATCGAGAAGCGGGCCAACGACGTCCGCACGTGATAGCTGCCGCCGAACTTTGCACGCAGAATCAGCGCAGCCACTGCGCCCATAGCGGTCAAGTACCCTGCCACGTAATCGTTCAAAACGACGGTGGGCGGCAGTTTGGGAGCGTCTTCGGTTCCCTCGAGGACGGTGAAGCCGGTGCAGCAATTGGCGTCCATGTCGAAGCCGGCACGCTGACCCCACGGACCTTCCCAGCCAAAGGCGCGGATGGAGGTGTAAATGATGCCGGGCCGAATAGCGGCGACAGCTTCCGCTGAGAATCCCATTTCAGCAAGCTTGCGCCCACGGTAGTTTTCCACAAAGACATCGGCGCGCTTCAACAGTTCGGTAGCTTTGGCTCGGGATGCAGGCACCTTCAGATCCATCCAAGTGGAACGGAACCCGGGAGCGGTGTCGGCCCAGAGAGCGTCGTACTCGTACTCTGGACTGGCGAAGTGCAGTACTTGCGCGCCCTGCTCGGCCATCGTTCTGCCGACCACCTGACCTGCAATCACATGTGTGTTGGCCGCCACTTTAATTCCGGAGAGCGGGCGCATCTTGTCCAAGAGCGGCGGCAATTCCGGCTGACTGTCACCTATCTTGATGATCTCGACAAGCGGGGTTTCCGAGAGCAACTTGCCCTGCGGATGGTCGAGCCATTCTTCGGGGGTGCGGCACATCGAGCCGATCATGCCTTTTGCCGCAGCCGCGTTCTCAAGGTCGAGCGCGTTCCATTGCGCGATAGCATTGCCGACGCTCTTCGCGTTCAAATCGCACTTAAGAAGTTCCATCCACTGAGGAATGCTCATTGGATAGGCCGCAGTCGGTAGGTACCAGCGACCATCCCTGGTGGGATAGATGCCAAACGACATGGGGTTAACGCGCGGGTCGCCGAATAACAACTGGTATCCGAGTCCTCCTAACTTCGGCGCATAAGCCACCAAAGGGTTGATTTGTCCCACCGCCGTGCGGAGATCGACCGCCAAGTCTTGCGCCTCGCCGCCGCGCATTCGGTAGAGGATTTGCGTAGCTGCAGCTGCTCCCATCATGCCCAAGCTCATGATCGCTCCGAGCTTGTGCTTGCTTGGCAGGATCGGGTCCTCGCCCGTGAACGTGATCGAGCCGCCCGTGTCTTCCGGACGCAGCTGTACCACCTTCAGCAGTTCGCTGAACGCTGCCTGAATCTCAAAGGTCGTTGGATCGTCAGATATCTGTACGGTCATTGTCTTCTCCTTGATGGCTATCTAGAAACGTGTTCTCCCTTGGTGCTCGTCCGACTATCTGCCTTTGCTTCCGAAGCGGTCCGCTCTTCAACACGACTGCATTTAGTCGCGTTGGCTAAAACCGTGAAATTTCTCTCACTCGTAAAATCCGTTGTTTCTTTTCATGACCATCGGCTTCTTTTTCCAGAAGTCATTGGTGCATGTTGCACGCGCCGTGCCACACGCAACCCATTGAATTGATTGGTTACTCGCAGTTCTGCAAACGCTCGATTTCAGCAACCGCTGATATTCAGCATTGGCAGAGAGAACTAAGAAGGCGTCTGAAGACGAAGATGGGGAAAGGCGTGAAGGAGGAAAATCCGCGCAAAGCAGCCGTGCAAGTCGATTTAAAGGTTTGCGTCGCGGTACACTTCGGAATCACGCTGCTTGGATTTAAACCGATGTTTGTCAATTCCCAAACTGGCGATTTTCGATTCGATTGTCTGGCGAGGGGCTCCCAGTCTGATTGCAGCGCCAAAAGGGCCAGAGACTCGGCCCCGACTCTCGGCTAGCGCTTTCTCTATTATTTTTCTTTCTTGGCTTTCATCTAAACGCAGGGCTCCGTTTGTTGAAGTATCCAGCGAGCGGATATCGCTCGAAGATTCGTGCCCCAACCATTTCTCGTCGATGGCGAATGATTCACCTTCGGACAAAATCACAGCACGCTCAATTACGTTTTGCAGTTCCCGAATATTCCCAGGCCACTTATACGCTTGAAGCATCTCCAGCGTCTTCCGACTTACAAATCGAATCTTCTTTCCCGCCTTGGTCGCATAACGATCGATCAAATACTCGACAAGCAAAGGAATATCGTCTATCCGCTCTCGAAGTGAGGGCATTTGGATAGGAAAGACATTTAGCCGGAAGAAAAGATCTTCACGAAACGTACCCGCAGCCACCGCTGACTTCAAGTCGCGGTTAGTGGCTGCGAGCACGCGCACGTTTACGGAAATCGATTGACTGCCGCCTACGCGCTCGAATTCTCTCTCCTGAAGAACCCGGAGCAGAGCGACTTGCGTTTCCATACTAAGGTCACCGATTTCGTCCAAAAAAATCGTTCCTCCATCCGCCAGTTCGAAACGGCCCAACCGCCGTTGTAACGCTCCGGTAAACGCACCTTTCTCATGGCCAAACAATTCTGACGGAATAAGCGAGGCGGGCATGGCCGCGCAGTTCACACGGATGAATGCCCCCTTGGAACGTTTTGATCTCCTGTGAATCGCTCGGGCGATCAGTTCTTTGCCCGTTCCTGTTTCGCCGCAGATCAGAACAGTGGAATCAGTGGGGGACACTTTCACTACTTGTCCGAGCACCCGGTTGAGAGGCGCGGAAGAGCCAACGATTTCTTCGAACATCGATGTATGGTCGATCTCTTCGCGCAACGAAAGGTTTTCTCTTTGTGTTTTCTGTTCGGCTTGTTTGCGCTCTTCGATGTCGGTTGCTGCACCGTACCATCGGATGACACGACCGTTGTCATCATAGAGGGGGTTGTACCGCATCAAGAACCATCTGTGCTGACCGTCTTTGCGGCACACCCGCAGTTCTAATTCAAATGGGGTTCCGCGCGCCAGCGCATCCAGGCGCGTATCCCAGAATCCTGCGATATCATCGGGATGAAAGATCTGCCTGTGAGCGTCATCGGAAACCAAGCCTTCCATGCTTAGACCTGTATACTTGGTGACAAACTGGTTCACGTAGAGAATATTCCCGTCAGACCCAAGAACGATGATCAGTTGAGGTATAGCGTCGGTAATGCGTTGAAGCTCCATCTCGCTTCGCCGAAGTTCATTCTCCGCGCGCTTCAGATCCTCTATGTCGGTATTGGTTCCGTACCATCTGACAATTGTCCCCATGTCATCTCGAAGGGGCACGGCGCGACTAAGGCACCAGCGATAAAGGCCGCTCGCCGTTCGGGTCCGAACCTCACATTCATACTTTTCGCCAGACGCTAGGGCGGCCTGCCACTTCTCAGCCGTGACGTTGAGATCTTCAGGATGAACCACCGTCTTCCATCCCCAGCCAAGCCAATCTTCCATCGAAAAGCCCGTATAATCCAGCCACGATTGACTTACGAAATCGATCGAGCCGTCCGGCAAAGCGCTAAAAACCATCGTGGGAATCGTGTCGATGATAATTCGTAATCTATTTTCCGCTTGCGTTAGGTTCTGTTCGGCTCTTTTGAGGTCTTCAATGTCCGTACAGGTTCCATCCCATCGCACAATTCTCCCCTGATTATCGCGAATCGGCACGGCGCGGAATAGGAACCAACGGAACTCTCCATCGAAATGGCGCAGGCGAGCTTCTTCCTCGCCCGACTCTCCGGAATCAAGTACGCCGACCCAAGTCTTCATCAACTGTTCTAAATCGTCAGGGTGAATGGCGCGCTTCCATCCCCAGCCGGTCGCCTGTTCCATCGAAAGTCCCGTATAGTCAAGCCATCGTTGGTTGACAAATTCGGTTGCACCATCCGGTCTGCAGCTCCACACCAGCACGGGGATGGAATCGATCATCGTCCTTGTCTGCCCTTCTCTGTCTCTAACCGTTTGTGCTTGTAGATCCATTTCGATGGCACCTCTTTCGGTCCTTCGCCCGAATCCTCAGCTCGGGATAGATCATTTTGAACAGTGCTTCAGAGCCCGATCGATGGCGCGCAATAAACCCGCGGCATCAAACGGTTTATACATAAAATCATTGGCCCCTTCCTTGAGCGCTCGCTGCCGAATTTCATCGTCACGGTGGGCGGTTATGAACATCACCAGCAATTGTGGCCGCACGAGTCTAATGCGACGTTGCAATTCAATACCGTCGATCCCCGGCATCCGCACGTCGGTGATCAAACAGGTCGTATTCTCAAGAACTCCAGATTCCAGAAATTCCTCGGCAGACGAAAAAACGCGACAGTCGTAGCCGGCCGATTTCACCAAGCTCACTATCGCTTCGCGAATTCGAAAATCGTCGTCGACACCCACGATCAGATGTTTCACAAGTCTCGCTTTGAAGAAATCGTCCACACTTCGAGAGTAGTAAAACGAGGAAAGGCCCGCAATTATGTATTTATTTAGAGGGCTTGGAGGTGCGAACGATGCTCAACTTGTCGGCTATTCTGACCAATTCCGCGAGTGATCGCGCCTTCATTTTCCGCATCACCTGGCTGCGTTGAACCCCGACTGTGACCAAGCTGGTGCCGAGGTCAGACGCAGTCTGTTTGTTGGCGAAGCCCGCAACGACAAAGGAAAAGACCTCTCGTTCCCGAGGAGTAAGAAACTTGTAGCGCTCCCTTAACTCGGCGATTTCCGACCTTTCCTTGCGTGCAGTTCGATCCAATGCGATCCCGGCTTGAATCGCGGTCAATAGATCCTGTTTGGCAAATGGTTTGGGCAAGAATTCGATGGCTCCGGCCTTCATAGCCTGTACAGAGGTAGGAACGTTCCCGTGCCCCGTAATGAAGATAATGGGCGGAGCGTCTTGAGCCGCGAGTTCCTGCTGCAACTGAAGCCCGTCTTTATCCGGTAGCTGCAAGTCCAGAATCAGGCAAGCGGGGCAATCAGGTCTTTTCGCCATGAGAAATTCCGATGCCGAGCCGAACACCGCTACGCGCAGTCCCAGGGAGGAAAGAAAGCTGGACAACGACTCCCGCATTCGAAAATCATCATCGACAATGAAGATGATCGCATCCTTGTTCATTGCCGCACGCTCGATCTGGCTGGAAGGGCGAAGGAGAACGTGGCTCCAAAGCCTACCTTGGATTCAGCCCACAGGCGACCACCGTGAGATTCGACGATTGAGCGGGAAATTGCCAGGCCCATGCCCATGCCATTCTCCTTTGTGGTGAAAAAGGCGTCGAAAATATTCGTCGTGTTTTCTAGCCCAATTCCAGAATCCTTAACCTCGACAATGACGGTCATGTCATTTGCTCGGCGAGAGCGAACGCACAGTTGGCCAGGGCGATGGGTGGACTCGTCGATCGCCTCCATTCCATTCAGTAGCAAGTTGAAAAGAAGTTGTTGAAGCTGTACCCGGTCTCCCATGACTGCGGGCAAATGGTCTTCGAGATCCACTTCCACGAGGATTCGCCGTCTTTTGGTCTCGCCCTCCAGCAGACGGATCACCTCACCGACGATCTCGTTTAGATTGAGCCGGATCTTCTCAGGCGCGACTTGGCGGAAAAGTGCGCGAACCCGGTTGGCCACCTCCCCCGCCTCCGTTGCATCGCGAATGATCCGGTCTGCGGCCTCCCGGGCCATATCTATGTTCGGCGGCCGAGCAGAAAGCCATTGCAGGCAGGCATGGCCATTGGTGACAACAGCCGCGAGTGGCTGATTCATCTCATGTGCAAGGGAAGCTGAGAGTTCGCTGCCGGTAGCGATCTGCGTAGCGCGAGCAAGCTTACTTTGCGTATTGCGTAATGCGTCTTCGACTAGCTTCATGCTGTTGATGTCAACCAGCAGCCCGAACCATCGAGTCGGATGCCCTTTATCGTCCCGTCCCAGATGACCGAGACATTGAAACCAAAGGTATTCTCCGTTGAACCTACGAAGCCGCGCCGGTATTCCGTAGGGCTCGCCCGTCGCTACCGAGTGCGACCACGCTCGGGCGACCAGTTCCACATCGTCAGGGTGGAGAAAATTAACCCAGCCGCCGTTCTTCACGGCTTCAAAAGTGGTTCCCATATGCGTGAGTATGCGCTGATTAACATATGTGATATTGCCGTCAAGGTCCGCGCACCAGACCAAACCTGGCATGGTTTCGATGATCAACGCAAGGTCGTTCTCGCTTGCCCGGAGTGCTCCTTCCGCACGCTTCCGGTCCTCGACATCGATGATTAAACAATACCAGCGGATTACGTGGCCGTCCGCATCCCAGAACGGAAGATGCCGAGAGTGCGCCCAACGGTAGACGCCATCAGCCCGGAGGAGTCTGAGTTCCTCGTCGAGTGCTTGTCCAGTCTCAACGGAGTGGGTCCATTCGGCCACGAGGCGCGACCGGTCCTCCGGATGCACGAACGACGACCAGTCCTTCAATTCGTCCAACGTTTTGCCGAAGAATTCCATCACTCGCCGGTTCACGAATTCGAGTTCTCCAGCGCTGGTACAGGTAAAAGCCATGCCTGGGATATTGTCGATGGTGAGACGAAACTTCAATTCGTTGGCTCGGGCCTCTTCCTCAGCCTGCTTCAGGTCTTCAATATCGGTCTGCAGGAAATACCTCCGTGTAACCCGACCATCGGAGTCACGGTGAGTTTGACCGCGATAATGCAGCCAGCGGTATACGCCATCCACACGCTGAACGCGACATTCGAAATCCAGAGGCAGACCGGTCTGAATCGCTTCAGTGTAAAGGCGCACTACCCGGGCGCGGTCTTCAGGATGAACATACTTCGCCCAATCTCGCAGCGCTTCAAGCGTTGTGCCCAAAAACGTCAAGACCTGCCGGTTCGCATATTCGAGCTCGCCCGTGGCGGTCATGGTGCCGACCATTCCTGGAATACTTTCAACGATCGTTCGAAAATTGAGCTCACTCGCGCGTAGCGCCTCCTCGGCCCGCTTGCGGTCATCGATATCCGTTATGAGATGGTACCAACGAACAATCCGGCCCTATACCGTGGCTACATGGGAACCCGCGGCTCGTGAACCATCGATAACTTCCGTCCGTGCACATGCCGCGCTGTTCGACATCCAGAGGGCCGCCGGTCGCGATCGACTCCATAAATGCTTGTACGACCCGATCTCGATCCTCCGGATGGAGGAAGTTGAGGGCCAATCTTTCGATTCCTCGGTTGTCCTGCCGAGATACTCCAACAAGCTGAGAATTCATGGATTTCGGGTTCACCTTTTGGGGTCAGCGTAGCAACCATCCCGGGAAATCTGTCAACAGTCAGTCGAGCATTGAGCGTCTCCTCCGCTTGGCGCTCCTTGCTCTCCACCATGCGTCTCGCTTCGACCATCGCTACGACCAGAAGCTACGCGAAGAAAGGTGGGGAGGTGCGGTTCTGGTAGAAGGAAATGGAAGCGGCAGCGGAAAATCCGGCGGCTTCGAAGGCAGGGCCAACCCCACCGTAAAGGCTACTAGCCAGAACGGCGAGAACGAACCGAAGTGTTGGGTCGCCCGAACGGGAGTGAAAATGCGAGCGCGGCGCAAGAGGACATCGCTGCCAGTCCGTAACTTCGAAGTCTGGTCATTCTCTTCATCTGTCACTCGTTCTCCAGACTCGAAACCCAGTTTACTGCTCGTTGACACCCATGCTTTGGCCATCGCCCGTGCGATGGATTATGTCAGATTGCCCTAGATTCAGAGCTAAAGGATTATTTAGGGCCAATGTTGGGGATACTTAACCGGAGCGGACCTTACGATTCGTGTAATCGTAGTTTGCTTTACGCGAAAAGCAGGCTCGCAAGTTGTTGAAGAGAGTAAAAAGCCAAACGAAAAAATAGAAGGTCTGGAATGAGTCGAATCGTGCCACTCCAGATTCACTCCTGACGCTCTTGTGCGCGCGCGATAGTCGGTTCCGCTTTTCTCGACACCGCGCTGTTGATGCTTAACTCAAGCTATCGAAAAGCTGGACTTAAGCAGCCATTCGGAACAGTTCAAAGCTGAATGGTACGACTAAACAATTCGGATGGTTCGGGCCTCCTTCACAACCAAAGGCGGGGAAGACATGCGAATTCCAAACGTGACGTCCAAAATCAGTGGTGGACGAGAAGACGCAGCGTTTAAAGACGCCTTCATTCTGTTCGCTGGAATGGTGATACCGGGTAATTGTGCGCCCCTCTTTTTGCCTTATCAATCACTTTGCCCTGTGGACTTGCCACGGGAGCTCCAAAACCACGGAAACAAGACTTCCCAACAGTCCCAGAAAGATAGCGGACGGCCAGTCGAACAACAGATGTAGCGTTGCCGAGCGGGCCAGGTAAGCACAGCCCAGCAGAACAGTGGCCAGCACGTCGGGGATAACAAAGAACCAACAGATCTTCTCGGTCCGTTCTTCGAAAGAGCGCCATGAGCGTCCGGCATCGAGCGAAGCCGCACACATCCAGAAGCACCACGCCAGGAAGCCAGTGATGTTCGCCGAATAAGCGCCAAGGATTGCGAGGAAGCCGAGAACCAAGAGAAATAGGATATCTCTATCAGATGATTGATGCCATGCCTGAACCGTGATCCTGGCATAACGCGTCGCAAGGAATCCGACGTTCCTGTCAGAAAACGAAATGCCAGAAGCGCCCACTATCGCGAAACATGCCCAACGGTACGGGGGAAAGATCGTGGGGTTATCGGCCGACTTCAGATCGGGCAGATTCTTCGTCCAAAGCTCACGCAGCTGCGTAGAACGCTAGCCGCGGCCTTCGAAATTCAACAAGATCGTCGAAAGGGTTGGCACCTTGAGATAATTCGCGGATCCGGGGCACGCGAAATCGTACAGGGGGATCAGGAAGATGCGAATTGGTTTTACCTGGTAAGTCTGCTCTATGAACGTGGCTGGGCGCATGGCTCTTGAACGCCAATTGCACTGACGAAATCACTGTCGAAAATTAGGTTGTCGCGAGCTGAGCCCGCCTTTGGAAGTGCCGGCTCCCAGACCGCCGTTTATCCGCAACTCGCAGGCGCGATTCGGAATTCAATTCAAATTTCCAGGCCTTTGACTCGGTCGCACTGGAACCTTGGACGAAATCGCCAAAATCGTGTCGCTTCTCGCTTCCGACGAGAGTAGCTATATCACCGGCATCGAACTTGTCGTCGATGGCGGCATGGCCCAGATCTGACCAGCTTCACCACTGGCTCGTCGTCCCAAGTTCCGCGGCACGCGAGGCGAGTGCGACGTTGCTCACTGGAAGCCCTCGCGTGGAAACAAAACGTGCGCACTTCAAGTTGTGCGCAACGCGTTGAAACTCGGATAAACATAATGACGATGTGGAGTGAACCCCTATTGTGAACAGTTTCGTGGTTGGACTAATTCGTCCAGAATCGATGCCAAGCGCGGAATAACTTTCCACAAGCGGACTTGTGGCCCGGGACAACTTTCGGTTTGCCCGTCACTCAGGGCCAGCCGGGAATGTCACTGAACCGCCAGATTGCTATTGGCGACGGCGAGTGATTTGATTTGAGCAGGATACTCCCGTTTCAGGAAACGGCTAAATCACTTGATTTTTTTGACCGGCGACGACATCAGGCCAATAGGTTCTTGGACAACATCTTTTCCACATCTTGCAGCGGGATGTTAATTAGCGGTCGATTTACTTTGAGGCCTGATGGCTGAACTCAATCTGGGCATAGAACGTATCTAAATTTACGGTTGCAGACAATCTCGAACCTGCTTCCGGTGATTTTTGTGCCTGCGCGATGAAACGCATCTTCATAGACTAATCGACAAGCAGCCGCGCCTGCCGCCAGATACGACGCCTTCATGCTGAATCGATCGAAGAATGATCGCGCAGAATTCCTTTCGTTTCACGAACCTATCATAGGACGCGACCGGGGTCGGAATGAGAGAGCTTCGCTGGTGGTAGGCTGCGAGAAATGAGGAGGATTGCCTTCGGCTATAGAGGGGCAGCAGGATGGTGAGCTGAGGACTGCCTTTTTTCGGCGTCGACGGTCGCCAGTTTCTCAACCTCGTTTTTCCTGACATATGAGTTACCGAAAAGTCGGACGCAGGGGATCGTCGAAGCTCGATTTCGCTTCCTCTACGAGAGTTTCAAGCCTTCTTAATAGGACTCCAAACTTCGCGTGTTTACCCAGGGGGCTCAGCCAAACGTCTGACGTTAAGGTGATGGGTGCGCAGACGAAACCCAACTGTGCTGCCTGTTCCAGAGCGCTTATGGCGGAATCGATCAAGCCGATCTGCGCATAGTGCCGTGCAAAATATACTTTGATTTCCGGTTCGCGAGTCGTATCCGCTGTTTCCATCAGACGGACGGCATCCTCGGCTCTGCCTTCGAGAACGGCCAACAGGGAACTCATGAGAGCGGTCATCAACTTCGATAAGGTCATCCTGTCGAGGCGTTCGCGCAAGAGGGCAATCGCCCGACTCTGGTCGCCCAACGCGGCCCAAGCCGCAGCGTCGAGGTAGTAGGCAGCGCGTCCGCTATAGGCTTCTATGGCCGACGCATACTCTCCAGTCAGAAACAACGTGTGAGCAACGCTTGTGGCAATGGCGGGTCTAGCTCCTTCGCCTGTTGTGTGCCTCGAATCGACTGTTGAAGCAGTCCTCGGAAGCGCAACACCTGAACCAGACCGGTGAAGGATTCTGGCTCGCGAGGATAATGCTGAAGCCGTTTTAACAGTCGGCACATGGCCTCATCTGCGTGGCCGGTGTCGACCTGCACGAACGTAAAGAACTGGTGAGCCGATGCCAGAGTCCGGATCGAGCGCGAAGGCTCGCTGAAATGCTGCTTGGGCCAATTCCAGATTCGCCGAGGAAGTGCCGCTGAATTTGTCCAGGAACCAGCAGCATCGACCCAGCCAAGCCCAGGCAGGGTGCAAAGGTGGGATCCTCAGCCAGGCAGAGTCCAATACAAATCTCGCGCCAGGCACATCGATTCCAAAGAACGTTGAGCCGCAAGTTCCTTGGCGCGGGCAAACTTTTCATAAGTCGACCCGCGCCACCCCAGGTTCGCCCGCGACGGTCAACTCGAATCGATATCCGTGTTTCGAAACGGTGCGGATCGCATCCCGACCGACAATCTTCCTTAAGTCCACAATGATGTTGGTGAGGTTCGATTCGCTTACATGGACAGATGGCCAGAGCAGGCTGATCAATTCCTGTTTGCTGACAAGGTGTTCCGCGTCGCGCAGCAGGCAGAGGAGGGCGTCAAAAGCCTTGGGCTGGAGCGGGACTGCAATGCTCGCCCGCTTCAATAGCCGATCGCGAGGGTAAAGCTCAAAATCGCCGAAGCGGTAAGCAGTATCAGGCGAGCTTTGATTTTCCTTTGAAAATCCGTGTGCCATAAGTGGGATGCCCAGTCCAGGAATCAAGCTTACACTGCTCCTTGTAACGGAAGGAGATCGTAGGTGACTGAGCCCTACTGCGAATGATCGAGGGGACGATGGCCTAAAAGGCGACGCAGGCCCGCAGCCCAATTCGAATCAGGACCTAGGATCGGCCAGGGCGCTTGTTCGCTAATTCTCTTGATGTGTTTTCTTTGCGGGAGCCGATCGGGCATTTTCCCCGTCGTAGCCGGACGCGAGCCGGCAAAGGCCGGGACGGTGCCCACGATTTCGACTTCGGAACTGGCGTGTGGCATACGCACATACGCCGTGTGCCCGATCCGTTCTCGGCTACGAGCGAAGTGATCGAACTCAACGGCACGGTCACGATACGGCCGATTTGGGGGGGCGCGCGAAATTGGAAGAGATTGAGGCCGACGGTCCGAAGGGACATTGGGAAGGACTTTCGGTGTTTCTGTACAATCCGCAGCCGCATCAGTGGAGCCAGTCGTTCCTTGAACAGTAAGACCGCAGTCCTGTCCGCGGAGTTGAAGCTGGGCAGTCTTCATGACCGGCCGCGGCGAGCTATACCAACACGATACTTTTCACGACAAGTCGATTTCTTCCTGAAGGGCAGTGTGGTCGGAAGATCACTCCCGATTCGCATCGTTACACGGATCGTCTTCCCAATGATGGAGGAAAGACGTGGGTTACGTCATTTGATGCTCATAAGACGCGTGAAAACTAGCCGACTGCGGACCTCCGCCGTTAGTCATGGAACAAGGCGCCGGCCCCTTGATCCCAGAATTCCGCGAGGGATTCGAGATCTCTTTTTGTAGGTGCGGGTCACCGTGTATTCCTTTCCACCTTTCACCCAAAGTCCATTTCGCCCGTTGAGTAAGGCCTGATCTCTCACAAAAAAGGAAGTGTTCACGAGAATCGAGCGATGGGATCCGAATGAATCCCTGCGGCTCCAGTTGTTCGGCCACCGCTGTCGATCTCCACCTGCTGCACGAGGTGACCTCGCCCCAGGCTTTCGACGGCATCCGCCTCGCCGGCCGCACGGTGCGGCGACCCGACCTCACGGTCGCCACGGGCGGACCACAACGTCCCGACGACGGACATCGACAAGCCGGTGGCCG
>CAWFQV010000006.1:0-148301 GCA_963818085.1 uncultured Acidobacteriota bacterium | reverse complement strand
CATTACTTAGCGGTTAGCTATTCCACTGTGGGATATGGTGATCTGATTCTCCCGTCCAACTGGCGACTCTTGGGGCCCTTGGAGGCGATCACGGGTGTGCTAATGTCAGGAATATCGGTCAGTGTCCTGTTTGCTCTCGTCACGAGGTTGCTCGATCGAGACACACAATCCTCGCTGACGAATTCAACTGAACAAAGCCATGCCTAAGGTGGCATTCTCGGGCTCTATGTTGCCGGTGCATATTCCTATTCAGATGAGGATCACGCCGGTCAGCCTCGCTATACCTGACGCTACCGTTCTGTTGTAAACGGAGGGTTTCTGCATGTAAAGGCGGCGTCGAACATTGGAACTTCGATTGGTCAGACTTACCTTAGGAACCAATCCAGTGAATTTTCGTTGTTGACTTTCCCCACCAGCAGTCCGCTTGCAATCGTGTCATTCCCTCTTCGTTCGCCTCGGGCTCAGTTTCGGGGAAAAGTTTCTGTTGAAGTTCCTTTAGTCGTTCTAATTTGCGCTGCCGGAGTTCCAGCATTTGAGGACCTCGAGGGAGGTCTGGATCTACTGTGAATCTTTCCGCGAGCAACTTTTGATATTCGGCAATTTCCTGAGGCGTCGCGGACGGGAAGCCTCGTAGATCTCTCCCGTTTGCGCTCTGGCTTAAGTGGTTCCATACTCGCCTCCTTATCTAGCTATTTTAGCGCGGACGCGGTCCGACAAAAACTGCCGTGTAATTCTGTCGTGTAGCGAATGTTCCGGGACCTGATCGGGAGCCTGCCAGTAGTCGTCCATCAGCGCGGGAAATCCCGGATCAATCAATTCGCAGTGATAGGACTTCCATCCCGTTGGATACCCAAGCGAATCTCGCTTCGGGTCGGACGCATTCTGAGTTGTATCGTAAATCGCAAACTTCGGAGGAATTGGCCGCCCTGATTTGCAGTTGAGTGCAGCTACGCATGACACTTTCGCGAGTGTCACAACGAAACACTCGTCAAGATTAACTTCACTGCTACGTCTATACATCCATGATCGTTTGATAAAACCCGGACTTATGCATTTTGTTGGGATGTCGCAAACCGCACGGATTGCGAGTAGGCTCACGGCGGGACTCAAACCCTCTTGATGGTGTCCATACGAGATGCGGTTAAGGTCGCCATGCTCGTGTTCCACAACCACACTGTTCCTCTGACTTGCGTCACTCTGACTTGCGTCCGTTGACTTGATGGACGGCCCAACCTAAGATTACGCCACTGCTTGCCCATGATTGGCCAAACCATATCGCATTACCAGATTATTGAGAAACTTGGTGGCGGTGGCATGGGTGTTGTGTATAAGGCCGAGGACAGAAAGCTTGGCCGCCACGTGGCCTTGAAATTCCTTCCGGAGGAAATGGGGCGCGATCGCACGGCACTGGAACGGTTTCAGCGCGAGGCACGCGCGGCGTCAGCGTTGAACCATCCCAACATCTGCACCATCTACGAAATTGACGAATATCACGACGAGCACTTTATCGCCATGGAATTTCTGGATGGCCAGACGCTGAAGCACCGTATCGCCGGCGGTCCACTGCCGCCTGATGAATTGCTGGAGATTGCAATCCAGGTGGCGAATGCTCTCGATGCCGCCCACGCGAAAGGAATCGTTCACCGGGACATCAAGCCCGCTAATATTTTTTACACGCGCAGCGGACAAATTAAGGTGCTCGATTTCGGGCTGGCCAAAATCCTTTCGTCGCGGCGAGTGAGCCTCAGGAGCGACGGGATCCGCGTTTGCCACTGCGACCACTGACGAACTGCTCGAGCAGTCCCGGCTCGGCTGTTGGAACCGTTCTATATATGTCGCCGGAACAAGCGATGGGAGAAGAACTCGACGCGCGCACCGACCTGTTCTCCTTTGGTGCGGTGCTCTACGAAATGGCCACAGGCGCATTGCCTTACTCGGGAGCAACCTCAGCGGCCATTTTCGATGCCATCCTTCACAAGGCGCCTATGCTGCCGTCGCGGCTGAATCCTGAATTGCCGGCGGAGCTCGAGCGCATCATCGACAAGGCGCTGGAGAAAGACCGCAAGTTCCGTTACCAGCATGCTTCCGAAATGCAAGCGGACCTGCAACGCCTGAAGCGCGACACGGATTCGGGGCTTGTAGCAATCGCGCAGACCATGCAGGAAGCAACCGCGGCGGCGCGCGTGTCACCGAAAGACTCGTCCGCGTCACACGCGTCAGGCAGCTCGGCGGTCGTCGAAGCGGCTAAACAACACAAGATTGGACTGTTTGCAGGCGCCATAATCGTGCTTGTTCTCGTTGTAGCTGCAGGCTATGGACTCTATTCGTTTTTTAACAGCAGACGCGCTCTGCCGTTTGAGAATTTCACCATCACGCAGGTCACGGACAACGGGAAAACTATCGCCGCGGCTATTTCCCCCGACGCGAAATATCTCCTGAGTGTGACGCAAGACAAAGGCAAGGAGAGCTTGTGGCTGCGCCACGTGCAAACCAACAGCGACACGCAGGTGATCGCACCGGCAGATGCTCTTTACCAGAACCTTGCCTTTTCTCCGGACTGTAATTACATCTATTTCCTTAGAGCGACGGACAAAGCAGGTGTAGGTTACAATCTTCTCCGCGCGCCGGTGTTGGGAGGCACACCGCAAGTGATCGTGCAAAATGTTGACACCCGGATCACTTTTGCACCCGATGGCGGGCGCTTTGCCTTCGTTCGCGGGATGTATCCCGATGTCGGAAAGTTTGAACTGCTTACGGCAAACGCAGATGGCACGAGCGAGTTGAAGTTTGCAGACGGTCCCATATTGTCACTTTCGACTGCCGTCGCGTGGTCTCCCGACGGCAAGCGGATCGCCTCTGCGATGCCGGGTGTGGAAGATGCAGTGAGCGTGATTCAAATACAGGACATGCCTTCCGCCAAGGTGACGGCGCTGTCCCGTTTCCACAACCTGCTGGTGGAAGACTTGGCTTGGATGCCCGACGCACGCGGCCTAATCGCCACTTATCAACAGAACGCGACACCTTACGCGCGCAGCCAACTTGCGTTTGTCTCTGAACCCGCTGGCCAGTTACGCCCCATCACCAGAGACACGAACGACTATCAGACCCTTACGCTTTCGGCGGACGGAAGGACACTTGCCACCGTTCAGCAAAGAGCCACACAAGCTTTCTACCTGTTGCCCGCAGCGGGATTCACCGGAAATACTCCGAATCCGGCGCCTGCGCAGATCAAAGAGTCGATTTCCTTTGACTGGGCGGCAAACGGTACGTTCTATTTCGATGATATGGACTCCCTGGTGCGAAGCTCAGCCGACGGCGAAGACAAGACAAAGCTTCTGACTGACCCCGCTGCTCAAATTATTCACCCGACGAGCTGTCAGGACGGCCGCTATATTGTCTTCACATGGGCTGGCCATTCCGCCAGCAACAAGGCGAATATCTGGCGGGTGAACGCCGATGGTTCTAACCCCAAGCTGCTCACAGATGGGATGCAGGATCTTAAGCCGGAATGCTCACCGGATGGAAGGTCGGTACTCTATGACGACGTGCAAGACCTTCAAGTCAAGAGAGTGAGTATTGATGGCGGAACACCCGAGATTGCACCGGGAACGGTTATACCCACTGGCTACTTCCACTATGGACTCACCATCGCACCGGATGGCAAGCTGCTGGCGTTCCTCACCGATCAGAATAGTACGCCACAACACAAGATCGCCCTGGTGACCCTGAATGCGGGGCCTCATCCGCCAGCGCGCATGCTTGATCCCGATCCGCGCGTTGCGGACGCGCCGCGATTCACGCCGGATGGGAAGGCCGTCGTATATCCAATACGCGAAAATGGCACGGACAACCTGTGGCTACAACCGCTCGATGGATCTCCCGGCCACCAGATTACGAACTTCGAGTCCGATAAGATTTCAGCATTCCGGTTCTCACCTGACGGCAAGAACCTCGGTGTAATGCGAAGTCACGTGGAGTCCGATGTGGTCCTGCTGCACGACACCGGCGCCACTCCGCGGTAGCGCAATCCTACACACAGTAATGTCTGTCGTGATTTCCTCACGCTGCGCTGAAGCCCTGACGCTGACAGTCCCCCACCCTCCAGGCAAGCCCGCAAAACTACAAAAAATCAAGGATGGCTCTTGATGGAGCGAACGCTCGGACTAATCCGTCCAAGTGCCTGGTAAGTCGTGCCAGCTCAACCGGTCGACGCAACACTTTCTTGAGGTTTACTCGCAGGAGTTTGAAATCCTAAAGTTTTTCTTGGACGCTGATTTAATGGTAGGGCCACTTTGTCCAGATCCGCGTATAGCCGGACGGGTCCGTTCTTCTAGGGAAGTATTGTCGTAATAGCCCATTGGTGTTTTCGTTCGAGCCGCGCTGCCAGGGACTTTGCGGATCGCAGAAGTAGACCTGCACATCCGCGTGGATAACCAATGATTTGCCGTGGAAGGAGCGATACCGACGTCACGCGCGTGAGATCAGCTTTGTTTAGCAAGTTTGCAGAACGCAAGGCGCAAGCTCGTAGAAAACGCTCGAAGTCTCGCAGATTGCCAACGTTGGACAGTGACCGCACGTCACGTTCCAGGTAGGTGGCAAGATAGGAGTTGTAGAAGGCAACCTGGTCAATGTCCGGGTTTGCATGCAGTTCGGGAAAACCGCCCCGAACGATCGTCGTCTCGACCGTGGTTGCTGGCCTTGCGGAGTGAATCTCGGCAAAGGAAAGCGTCTCGAGTTCCGTAATATCCGCCCGCCCCGCCAGAGATTCAGACACGCTCTTCATCAATGTGAATTTCTGTGAACCTGTAAGCAAGAGCTGGCCGTTGCGGGCGCGACTCGCGTCCACAACCACCTTGAGATGCCGGAATAGGCGTGGAGCGTACTGCACCTCATCATCTACTTCAATTTCTCTTCGACATACAGCGAGAGCTCAATCATGCGCTCCACCACTTGTTCGACCGGCAGACCCGCAAAGTTCTTGAGCACCAACTCCTTGACATAGAGCCGCACAAGATAACGCAGCTGGAGCGCGCGACTGCGCGTAGCGAAAACAAAATCGCGATGCCCGCTATTCACGACGATCAGATTGCGCCCAGCATCGAATCGCGAGCGCCACAGTTCTCCGCCAGCCCGTTCAAACGTGTAGCCCGGCAAGCCGCGTGCATTGACGACAGCCGGGCCGATGGCCACATCAAGGCTGTCGGTAACGGTGATCAGCGCCTCGGCACTACACCGCAAGTCGCGCTGTGAGACGGCGACGGACAAACGCACGAGAACCGGCGACGAAGGAGCCTCGAAGCTCACTTCTTGATCGGACGTGGACGATAGAGTGCCACCCCCTTCGACGATCTCCCAGGCAAATGTCAAGTCCTGCTCGACTCGTCGGCGCGAACGATCCCGGGGCAGCGCGCGAAAGCGGCGGCTCTGGCTCACTGTCAATGTGCTTCCCGCTGGTGAAATCACGACGGTGTACAGAGGCCCCGCATGGTCGAAGAATTGGCGCTGGGTAGATTCGCCTCCGCTCGGTTCCGGAACGCCCCCCTCTTCCTCTGCACTTGGGGCCTCTACGCCTCGCTCCGGTGGCACTTCGGCACCGACCGCTTGCGGCGAGCGCGACTGGATGTCAAACCAGTCGTATTCCTCGCGCGGCAAGACCAGCATGGCCTCGCGAAACGCACGTTGGATGGCACGTAGGGATTCCCGGTTTGCCTGTTCTTCCTCGGCCCGGCGCTGTGCGTCGATGAGGCCATTGAGGTTGCTTCCAGCGGTACTAAAGCTTCCACGAAGGCCCCATAGCATTCATCGTGCACGATCCCGGAACGCGTGCTGGGCGTGAGGTTAAGGTAGGGCACGTCGATCAGGCCCTGCAAGTAGCGAGAACTCCACGGCGGGTGCTCCAAACCGGGCAGCGTTCCGATATCAGCGATCACCCGCGTGCCATCTCGGGTAAGGGCGACTCGGGAGTCCTCGGCCGGCTCTGTGAGATACAATTCGGCATACGCCTCGCCGAATGGCGACCGAATCGTCGGCAGTTGGTGGAGCAAGCGGCCTTCGAACTGTCGCGGCTCGACCTGGTACTGCTTGCGCGCAAGTTTATCGATCACCGTTACACGAACCTGCGTATTGCGAATACGGTCGCGCAGCTCGGAGGCCAGATACCACTGGATTTTCTCGCCGCTCAATCCGCGGATGCCCTCGAGCAAGGGCCTGATCTTGAGTTCGGTGCCCCGCTCAGCAAAGAGCACTCGTCGAAGCTTCACGATGTAGCGGGGATCCCCTTTGCTCATAACCATCTGATAAACCCGCTGATCGGCACCGGAGGAAGTCATCGTGAGAGTGTCGCCCACGGTCCAGAAGCTCAAAAGACCGATGCCAAATTCCCCTTGTAAGCCGCCTCCAGCGCCGTCTGCTTTCAAGCGTCGCTTGACCGAGTCGCAGATATGAGTTGCGACGTACTTGAAGTCAGGCAGCCCGTTTGGATCGCGCGGGACGCCGTCGCCATCGTCCTTGACCGTTAGATAGTGCTCGCCTTGCTCGCGGCCGCGCGTGATGGTAATGATCTTGGCACGCGCATCGATGCTGTTTTCGACCAACTCCGCGATGGCCTTGAGTGGATTGCTTTGCGAGAGTGCGATGATACGGATAGCATTCCAATCATCGCCGATCCGCAATTTGCCTTTCTCTGATTCCTTCGCCTTGGCTGCGTTTGTCTTCGCCACAGTGACAATGAACTCCTCGGGTTGAGTGCAAGGCAGGGAACGGCGGTCTCAGCCTGCCATGGACCAGCTACTATATCGAGGGCTTTGGCTGTCGGGCAAGGTCGGCTCGGCAGCGGGCACGCACGTCAACTGAGGTAGGAATGCGCTCCGATTCATCACCGATGATTTCTCCGTTCGTCTACTATCATCCCAGCCGATCTCTACCAGCTTTGCTGACAGCACTTCTTGCAGTCTCTGTCTTGCGTTCTGTCGGCTAGTACTGATGACGCAGCCGAAGCCGCTGCCTTGACGCGGCCAAGGAGTTTCATCAGGTCCCTGACTTGAATATTTTCCACTGAACGCACAGCGTCCTTGATCTCCTGTGACAACCCTTCGTCTGCGCGGCCAGCCACGAGCCTGTCGAACTTCTCGACGGAGTCCTCCCATGTGATGCGATCCGGCGTGAATTGCGCCGGCATCGCGTCGCCGTCAAAGATTTTGCTCGAGGATTTAACCGTCCGCCAGACCGTTTTAGGCCCTCGGCACATTCGTGAATATCAGGCCGAGCTATTTCAGAAGCGGAAATTGTCGCTGAATTCGGTCACGCGACATCTGGCGGCTTTGAGATTCTTCTACATCAAACACTCAAGCGGCCCTGGAGCATCGCCGAGACTCCTTATCCGAAATGGGTATTTCACCTGCCAGCGATCCTCAGCCAGGAAGATCTAACTCCTTACCATCGCACTCGGTTGATGACGCTCTACGCCACCGGAGGCACGCCGCTCTGAGTTAACTCATCGATAGCCAGCGGATGGTCGTTCACATCCAAGGCGGCAAAGGACGCAAAGACCGCGACGTGATGCTCAGTTCTAAATGGCTTGAAGAACTTCGTGAACAGTGGCACCGCTTACGCCGAAGACGCAAGGGCTGGCTCTTCCCGGGCAATCACGATCATTGCGCCGATCAGCCGATCGATACAAAAACGGTTTGGAATGCGTGTAAGCAAGCCGCCAAGCGAGCTGGAATCGATAAAGCAGCACTTGACGCTCAATCGACAATGCTCTAGCCCCGCGCCGGCGCCAGCGTCGAAGGATAAAGCTTGGCGAACGCTATAAATGCCAAAGCGAACACCACAAAATCTATTACGCTGCCTTCCGGTCCGATAGTCCCACCAGTGAGCCAGCGCGGGCCGTGAAAACTGGAATTCAAAAGGTGTCCTTGAGCCAGTAGTCCGCTATCTGGCGTGGAAAAGATGAAGGTTTCGGCATAATCAGTCGCGGCATGAAAGCCGATTGCAAACCAGAGATTTCCCGTGCGTTCTAGAGTGAAGCAGGCAAAAAGGCCAAATAGAGCAACAGAAAGCGCCCCAACCCATCCTTCCCCGGCATTGCCAAGATGAATCGCGCCGAACGCCGCAGATAGCAAAACTGCTGAAGGCCAGAAGCCGATTCCAGTCGCAAGCGTAAATTGGGTGTAACCTCGAAAGGTGAATTCTTCCGCGATTCCCACCATAACGAAACCTATAGCCCACAAAATTGCGTACTTCACGAGCGCGCCGCCTGAGAGCACGAGATTCCCAAATGAGAAACCGCCGAGCGCGGAAATTATCAACATTCCTGCCGTTTCAAATATGAGTCCCCAGAGAACGCCTTGCCAAAAGAGCCTTCCGAACGCTTTTTCAAAAGGAATGCCATAAACTCCGAAGGGCCTCTTTTCGAATCGTGCCATGATGCCGGCTGCCGCTAACGCTGCTGCGATAATCGTGCTTTCAAAAATGAATTCAAACTGCGGCGTAAGGATTCCTTCTCTCTGGCCCGTGCGCACGATTTCCACAAACGAAGGAATGAACTTTAGGATCCTGTGGAAGAGATATCAAGTCCCAGCACGCCGCTTCCTGAATGCGTCCCGCTTCATAGATCTGATCAAAGCCGGCGCATGCATCCGCTTGCAGTCTCGGAACTAATGAAGTTTCGCGTACTCGGCTCTCGCGGCGATGAGGATAGGGATGTTAGGATCGGCGTCTTTCCAGAGCGTGAGGAAGTCCTCATAGGTGGCGCGGGCTTTGACCGTGTTGCCTTGCATGGCGGAAGCACGGCCCAGGCCGAGGCGAGCCAGCGCGCCCCAGGGAAAATTCCCCACCAATCCTCGGTGGTCGATGAACTTCTGAAATTCCGGTGCCGCTGCGCTGCCGTCGTGCAGCATGAGATAGGCTTCGCCACGCAAATAAGCCGGGCATAGATATACAGCGAGGCCCGTGGGTTGGCCGAGTTCGATCGTGCCCGCAACCTTCAATAGTTCGATTGCCCGCTTAGGGTCTTTGCGCTCCAGGGCCAGCGCTGCCCGGATGGTAGGCAGCCAATATCTCTGGACCAACGTGTCCAGCGGCAGTGTCTTGTCGAGTTCGGCCGCCAGTTTCTCCGCCGCTGGCGTAGCGGCTGCCCGCGCCAGGGCCAGCGTCGCCAGCGCCCGCACATCGCGGTTCGGGCCCAGCTTCAATGCGGCATCGGCTTCGGCGCGCGCCTGCTCCCGGTTTCCCGATTCCACCTCGCGCAGCGCAGCCGCTGCCTGATATGCCGCAGCTGTCTCTTTGGCGTCGTTGTGCTGGGCTGAATCCATCGCCTGCCGCGTCAGATCGTGGGCGTTCTTCAACTTCCCGTACCAGCCCTCCGTGTCGGCCTGTGTGGCGAGCAGCAGGTCTTCCGTGCCCGGCTTTCCCGTGCCGGCCGAGAGCAACTTCGCCATCTGTACCGCATCGCCCCTCTGAAACGCTAACAGGTAGCGGCCAGCGAGCAGGAGTTCGCCCTCCAGCTTACGATCCTCGGCCTGCTTATAAACTGCCTCCGCCTCATCCAGCCGGTTGAGGTTCCCGTAGGCGTTGCCGAGGTTGAGATAGTTGGCCACATTATTTGGCTCTAGGCGCAGCTCCTCGCGGGTTTCTTCCAAGGTTTTTTCCCAGTTTCCCAGGCTGGCGGAAATGAATGCCACGTTTGAATAAGGCCCGTCGTCTCTCGGGTAGGTCTGCTGCCACAGTTCGTAGGTCTGCGCCGCCTTCTCCAGTTCTCCCGTCGCTTGCAGGTAGTAGCTTCCTTCGATGGCAAACCGCTCCGGTTCGCTCACCTTCTCCCGGAGGCCGTAAGCCTTGCGTGCGTTGTCGGCCCCTCGCCCGACTTCATTGAGATTGCTGTAGGCAACCGCCATGGCGGCGTAGGGCAGGGCGAAATTCGGGTCTAGTTCGACTGCCCGCTTGTAGAAGGGCAGCGCGGCTGTTTCCCCTTTCGCAAACCGCGTCTTGCGTCCCAGGCTGTACGCTTTCAGCGCCTCCAGAGACGGCGTGGTCGCTTCCTCCACCGGCGTGGCGTATTTCTGCACCGAGCTGAGCGACTCGCCCAGTTTGCGCCGCAAACTGATCGCCGCATTGTCCAAAGCCTTGAGCACCGCTTCCTTGCTCGCCGCCTGCTCCTGCGCCCCCCCCAGCACGTCGCCCGTGTTGCAGTTCACTGCCTTTAGGCCAATGACGAACTGGCTGCCCAGCCCGGCGATCGAGCCGGTCACCATGGCCTTGCTGTGCGTGCGCTGGCAGATCTCGCGCGTGACCATCGGCGTCAAGCGGTCGCCGGCGGGACGCCCCATCAGCTTCAAAGTCTCATTTACCTTGCGCTCGGAAACCAGTTCGAGAAAGGGTGATTGCTCCAGCTGTACCGAGAGTCCTTGCCGCAACGCGTCATCGAATACCGGATCGCCCGTGGTGTTCGCAAAATCGGCAAGAACAATCGTGTCGGTGGCGCTGAGAGAATGCGCTTTGCGAGCAAAGAATAGCCATCCGCCCACGGACACGACCGCGAGGAAGGCCATGCCTGCAACCGTCAGCGTCGCGAGTCTTTTGGTTTTTGTCGCGGTTGCGGCGGGAGACGGCGTCGCGCGTTGCGTACTGATCTTCTTCGGCAGTTCCGAGTTACCGGCCTCGGTGGTGTGCAAGCTGTAGAGATGAATGCGAACTCCGTGCTTGACCTCAACTTCGCCGAGATCGTGCAGCATCCTGCACCAGGCGCTGACTTGGCCGAGGACTTCCGCTTCCGCGCTGGAAACGAGGATGTGGCCGGCATCGCCGCAATCCATCACACGCTGTGCAATGTTAATGCCGCCGCCTGCGACATTGCTGTTAGCGTTAATGTCCGCGACGCGGTACACGGGCCCAGTATGGATTCCCATGCGCAGCTTGATCTCAGCATGATCGCGGAGGATTTTCGTCAGCTCTAGCGCACAGCGAACCGGAGCCTCGGGGTCGCGAAAAAAGACAAGCGCCATCCCGTCACCTGTAGGTAATCGGATCAACTGATCCTCAGCTTGTGCGCGATTGAACGCTGAGGTGTTACGGACGGCTTCTTGCAAATCGTGAAGCAACTGTTGCTGGCGGTCCATGTGAAGCGCGGAGTAGGCCACGATGTCCATGAAGAGGACGTGGGCCATCTCAAGGGATGGTGTGTTGGGCCCTTGCGAATCCGTCACGGCGTACTCTCTGACGGCCAGTGCAAAATGTGCTGTGAGAAGTTTGCGCCAACCATGATGGGGAGACGATCCTTGTGACGAACATCTTAGGTTGCGGTCGGAGGCAAGTCAACGACACGACCGACACGACCGACACTGTCGCCGCAAAATGAGAATGTCCGGTTTGTGCAAAGTAGAAATGTCCGCTTTCATAGATGGCCGAGGGGCCTATGGAAACGGAGCGAATCGCCTTGAGCCAACCAGAACGGGACCGATTGAAAGTGTTGCACGAGGGGTCCTCGACCAGTCGGATTTCTATCCCTTCGGCGGTGAGCGCGTACTCTCGTCGGCGAGCGGCAACATCTATAAATTTGAAGGCGAGGAACGCGACGCGGAAGCCAACCACGACGACTTCGGCGCAGGTTAGTGGCGCCGTCATTGCCAACACGGCCGCACAGCCTAGAAAGAAAGCACGACGCGGCCAAGCACGCGCCAATTGGAGAATTTTTTTTCGCTGCGGTGGGTTTCAACTCATTCGCGCTACTCGACGTTGATTGAAAGATTGAGCGTCGGAGACGGTGTGACACCGGCCACGCTGAAGGTAATCACCACACCGGTGTCCAATCCCACCGGTGTGCCGGGATTTGTGATTCCACCACCGCCACCGCCGCACGAAGCGATCGCTACTAGCGACGCAATTGCCAGTACTGAGCACGCGATGCTCCAGGAGCGGCGGCGTCCGCTTCGATAGCCAGCCAGCAGGATGCCCATGCAAAAGATGCATGCAAGCGCGACGCTTCCGCCAAGCGTCCGCCATCGGAAAACCGCTGGGCGCTTACCTGATTGTGGCAAAGCATTCGAAGCCTTGGTTGTTTGGAATGTCACCGTAACCATTGCGCTCGCGGAGCTGCTGCTGAGAGTCACCGAAGACGCGCTGAATCTGCATGTTGTTTCTGACGGCATGCCTGCGCACAACGAGGGCGAAAGCAGAATCGTACCGCTATAGCCATTCATTCCCGTGAGCGTAAGTGTCGCTGAGCCGCTGGCACCCGGCTTGGTGATCACAACCGTCGTCGGGTTGCCGGTAACTGCAAACGTAGGTGCCGGAGTCACGACCTCTGCGGTCGAGCCGGTGGAAGTCGCATAGTTCGTGTCCCCACTGTAAGTCGCCCCTGCGAATTGCGTGTTCGCTGGAAGGGCGGTAGTTGTGAGTTGGGCTTGCCCGCCTGTCACGGTTACTGGAGCGCCGATGTTGTTGTCGCTGCCGGTAGCGCTGAGAGCTGACCAAAATTGCACCGTGCCGGTCAGGGCAGGACCACCAGACTTAACCGGAGCGACTTGCGCCGTAAGGGTCACGCTCGTACCTTGTTGAATCGCAGCGTTCGAGGTGGTGACTGCTGTCGTGGCGCCGAGGAGAACTACCGTTTCTGACGTGAAACCGTTAGAACTCCCGTAGTTCGTATCCCCGCTGTAATGCGCGCCGATTGTGAGCATCCCACTGGGGAGTTCCGAGGTCGTAAGCTGCGCCTGTCCACTCACCACTGGAGCCGGGCTGCCGAGGGGGGCCGCATTGCTATCGAACCGAACGGTTCCCGTCATCGCGGGCCCGCCGGTCTGATTCGGTGTAACCACGGCGGTAAACGTGACGCTCGATCCATGCTGAATGTTTGGGTTCGATGACGTAACCGTCACGGACGTCGCTTCCACGTTGTCGACGGTCACGGAATTCGAAACGGCGGATTGAGAATAGTTTGAATCGCCGACGAATTGAGCGGTGATTGTACTGTTACCTAGGGGAAGTGAGTAGATGAATAGGTTAGCCGTCAACTGAGGGTTTTGCGTCCCGTACGCGAAGCTATCCCGGTAATTGATGGCCGATGGAGGCGACACAACAAGTGGCGTTGATCCGAGATAGAACTGTACGTTCTGACTCGGGAAATCGGCGGGAGGCGCCGTCACAGGGAGAAGCGCTTGCGAGCTGACGGTCGCAATCAAGAGGGCTTCAGAGCCCGCCACGGTGAGCTGACTGTCGGGCGATAGGCTGATTGTCGTGGGGGCCTTGCTCACGGTGACGACGTCGGGGGTGACCGAGTTGCTGCTCGCATTGTAGCTTTTGTCGCCGCTGTAAGACGCGACAATGCTGTGCGAGCCACCGAGGAAAAAGACCGGTTGATCCTCGGCATACCCTTCGCTGTTCAGCGCGTAGGTGCCCGCGTCGATCGGGCTGGTAACGCCGTTGAAAGTGTCCGTCAGCATGACGCTTCCCGTTGGGCAACCATACTTCTCGATTCCATTCGATGCGCATGGATTCCCGCTGGAATTCGTGACGTTCGCGCGGAGCAAGTAGAGGCTGCCATACGGAAAGGAGGTCGCGTTTGGGTTCGTCTCCAAGCCGGTGGTGGAGCTGAATGTAGGGATGGCAGGTTGCGTCTTGCTCGGCTCTGAATTGACTGTCACCGTAAATGGCGCCGAATCGCTGGGTGCAAACGTCGAATCGCCCGAGTAGTGCGCGGTGGCGCTATAGCTGGTTCCGCCCGGCAGAAAGGTCGTTGTCGTACTCGCGGGCAGAGATCCGCCGCTGAGCGTGAACAGTTGCTGCGCGGCTTGTTGGTTGCTCGGGCTCGTACCAATATTCGCAATGAGCGTAATCGTTCCCGTGGGCGTTCCGGTGCCTGTCTGAGGCACCACGGTGGCGGCCACGGCGATAGGCTGCCCATGGGTGATTGTCGTGGGTGGTCCGAGCGTGAAGGACAAAAACTTGGTACCTTTGAATTGTCCTGCGTATGTGCTCCACTGGTTCACCAGATTTTCCACGTTGACGCTGCCGAGTCCCGTGGCAAGGTCATACCCGGTGGTAGTGGCGTAGCCGGAAAGCACCCCGTATGCATCGCCGGATGTCTTGGTAGTACAGTTCGGGCTCCCTGTAGTGCAAGGCATCGCAATCGTCGATCCCGTTGGAATGTCGTAGAAAATGCAATTGTTCGTGCCCGTCGTCGGAACGGAGTTGGAATTGCAACTGTTCGAAGACGTACCGGCCATCTTGTAGAAAACATAATTGGCATTGCCTTGGCGCTCCCCGGTTTTTTGATTGACGAGCGCCATGATGCCGGCGAAGGCCGGGGACGAAATGGAAGTGCCGCCGAAGCCCAAGACTTGGCCGGTACTGAGGTTGCACCCAACTGTCGCGTCGGACTCGCAAACAAGATAAAAACTGTTGTTGAATCCGTCGCTCGCAAACAAGGAGACGTCCGGCACATCCCGTTTGTTGTCCGGCGGCACGCCCGTGACATTCTGCCAAGGTGGCTTGGCGTAGCCTCCCGAGCACGAGGCTTGCGTATTGCCGTCTGAAGAAGTGCAATTGCTCGCGCCGCCGCTGCCTCCAACCACAAACAAGAATCCAAGCCCTTGCACCCCAGAAATATTGCAGGTCTGCTCGGCGGTCGTCGTGGGAGGTGTCAGGTAGGGGAAGATCTCGGAATTCGTGCAGGTATCGTTCCAGCTCATCTCCGGGATGTAGCCCTTGGCGTTAGCTTCATTCGCGTTGTTGGTCGGGTTCCAATAGACGGCGGTGGTCGTCAAATCATTGAAATCCGTCCCGCCCACGGACACGTTGTAGGGTGTGGACCCAAACCCGTTAACGGCGAGTCCGTACTGTGCTGAGAAATTGTCGCGATCGCAGACCGCGGAGCCCTGATCTCCGGACGATACGAAGACAGTGATGCCTTGCGCGGAGGCCTGCTGCCAAAGCGAGTTGTAGTACGCGTTCCCCGAAGTTCCGATAAAAAGTTCGCAGACGCCATAGCTTTCGCTCATCACCGGCGCGAGGTTGTTGTCCACGATGTATTCGGCCGAAAGATCCACGCCGAGCGTCGCTTCGGTCGTTTGGGACACAACAAGATCTATCGTCGCGCCTTTGGCCACGGCGCTCGACCATTGTGTGTCAATGTCCGCCTCGGCCTCGTCTCCTTGGATTCCAGGGGCAGGGCCGTTGTGGATGATCTTGAGTGTTCCCTTGGGAGTGGTCACGCCGAACATCTGCCAAAAGGATGTCCAGTCCGCGGGAACGATGTCGGTTTCGCCTACAATCGCGATCGTCTGGCCTGTGCCGTCAATGGGTGTGGACGAATTCCAGAGGGGGGACACGTTGTATATTGTAGCGAGGTCGAACGGGCCGAGTGCCTCGCAGGGCCCACCCAGAATGCCGCACTGGTAGGCACTGCCGGGGGTGAACTGCGGAAGCGGCACAGGCTTCGTTGGAAGAATCTTTCCTGATTCCTGGTCCCGGCGAAAAACTCCTGCTGGATGATTCATCGGCGTCGCAGGAAAGTTGTAAAACGACCTCACGCCGGCGACCACGGGCACAAGCGCCGCGGGAATCTGGGGATCGCTCGAGTTGGCGAAATGCTGCTCGCCTTTCACCACATATTCATGAATGGCAGTGTGAAACGCATCGTGTACCTGCCCTGCGGTCCCGGAAAACTCGATTACGATGCTGCCGTTTGACGCGCCGCTGACTTGAAACCCGTGCGATTGCAGCCACGTCGTAACCGTTTGAATGTCTTGACCGGCTGGGCCGAACTCTGCGCCAAACTGCTGTGGCGTGAGCCAATGGTGGTAATTGGGTGAGGAATTATCCTGCTGTTGCCCAAGGAGCTCCTCGAGCGCGGCCTCTTGCTCGGGGCTGCGCCGCAGGATGAGCAGCATGCGCTGCATCGGCAGGGTCGCCGGAGCCAAGCCTTGGTCAAATTCCGGGCGTGCCAGCGGATGCGTGTTGCCGCGGAGCGCGACCAAGTTCGTCTCGTCAATCGGGAGAGGGATTCGCGCCCGGACGTTTGACGATTGCGCGGCGGCCTGACTTGCACACGACAGAACGAAAATAAATATAGTGCACAGCCCAGGAAAGGCTAGGAGTTTCCTTGTCATATGGCCTCTTAGGAGAGGGACTACTCCCGAACATTCGAACTCGCAGTACGCGGCTCGGCGTGAACTCGTCGAGTCGTCTCCAGTCGAGGACGCTAGGACTGGAGTCAACTGGGATGCTTCTTGCGAGTAACTATGGACCGTTAGAACCAATCCGTCAATCGCTATATGCGCTAATAGAGGAGCAGGCTGAAGCCGATTTGTGGAGATGAACGCCTGGCGATTCCGCGAACGGGCCCTTTTCGGCCAGCCAGTGCTGTATCATGGGGAATTCAAACAGTTGGAAGCGGAGCCAAAGCTACTGATAACAGTGCTCTCACGCGGGTTCACATTGTCGATGGCGGCCATTTCGCTCTCGACACCGCCCCAGACGAGATCGCCGCACGAGTGCGTGAGTCTATGGATAGCCGAAAAGAATCAGTCCCAGGACAAAAAATCATGGGAACAGCAACGACGCCCGCCCCTTTGCCCCCTTCACACGCGACGGTGCGATTCAAAAGGTGCGCCTCGCTGAAGATGCTTGGAATACTCGCGATCCTGCAAAAGTAGCTCTGGCATACACGATTGATTCACGATGGGGGAATCGATCGGAATTCATCAACGGACGAAACGAAGTTATCGCTTTCCCTTCCAGCTACCTGATCGGGCGCGAACCGGTGATGAGAATATCCACCAGTCTCCTGGCGCTTTGCTGCCAGTCGGGGCTGGACGCCACGTTGGACACCCCGATCAGGGCCCGAAGTAGATCGAGCAAGCGATGCCTACTCGCTCGCGCGCCAATTGAAGATGGGGGTAGCCGCGGTATTTGCTGCCGTCATCGTGATGATCGGTGCTTATTTCTTGTTCGTGCGCAGTGCGCGGCGCCAAAACAAAAACTTGGATGCCGTTATCGCGCAGCTAGGCGGAGATGCTCAGGGCCGACAAGATTTGGTGAACAGGGCCCGCGAATTGCATCAGAAGCGAAGCACCGCACCGGTCGCAGCTCCGATCGCCGAGCTCCAGAAGCAGGCAAATGATTTGAAATCAAGGATCGCGGTCGCAGAAAAGGACTCAACTGAAATCGCAATATTGCAGAAGCAGCTTGCGAATACAAATGCACGCCTGAAGCGAATCGAGGGCAATGCGAATGCGGCAGAACATGTCATTGCGAGTGACGAGAGAAGCGTTTGCCTTCTGCATGTATCGGTGGGATTTCGCGAGACGGAGAGCGGCCGTTGGTTACGGTACGCGGGATTGGACCCGCAAGGAGAGCCGATTCGTGACAGTGATGGCTTTCCGAGCGTGACGGTCGAAGGCAACGGGCCGGAGGTGCAGATCGACATTTCGCCACTGGTTTTCTTGCGGGACCCGAAGGGCGGGTGGTCACGAATCGTCACGTCGCCGAACCGTGGTGGGATCAGCTCGGGAGCGTGAGACTCGAAGGGTTTCAGCCGGAAGTTTCCGCGATTCGAGCATACTTTCCTGGCGATCCGCGTGCGTTTCACGCTCAGGTTCTGGACATATCGAAGGATATGGATTTGGCAACGATTCGCGTAGATCTGCAAGACCTGAGACCTCCGGTTCTTGCAATCGATTCAAGCAACGGGGCGGCCGTACCAGGCGAACCGGTTATCTTGATGGGTTACGCGACGGGCTTGGATGCCATTCTGGCTCGCGCGGACGAAGACTTCGGTCCAAAAGATCGCTGACGCGAGTGGCGGCGATGTTTCGCGGATGCTCGACGAGTTGGCGCGACCGCAATTTGATTCGCCCAATCGTGACGCAAGGCCATATCGAAGACGTTTTGCCCGACAAAATTCTCTTCGATGCCCAAACCACTTCAGGAGGTTCTGGTGGCCCGTTGTTCGATCAGGAAGGGAAAGTTATCGGCGTAACCTATGCCGTGCTGCGCGGTTTTGCAGGGCCGAGCTTTGGAATTCCGATTCGTTTTTCGCAATTGCTGCTGAGCAGCTCCCGACCGTGAATACCATGCTTTCATGGTTGCGCAAAACCCGATCAAATTCGTCAACGCGGAAGGACTGTTAAAGCCAGGCCTGTCGGTCGAACCCAAGGTGAAGGTGCGATGAGTACAGATGCGCTCTCTCACTGCTGAACAAGTCATCAGGGCTAATCAGATGCTTTACGAAGTGTGACACTAGAGTACGAGTGCCTTGTCTTGGTCGAGATGGAAGTTCTATTTGGTGAACTAGAACACCACTCCAAGGGCCATGAAAAGCGCCATGGCAATTTCAAATGCGATACGGAAATGCTCAATCCGGCCATTCGGATATAGCCGCCTATATTCTTTCTTAATTCTCTGACCCTGTCCGCACCCCAGTAATGCCGTAGTAATACCGTGCCTGTCGCCAACGATTAACGCGTTCGTAATTTATTGAGAACGACGTTGTGCTAGGTATAATAGCCCGGTCGCGCTCTCCGCGCGATCAAGCCCCCGGGAAGTTCCCAAAATTTCAAACCTTTGAGGAGAATCAATATGAACACTCACGGATATCGCATTTCGGGAAAGAGGTGTATTCGGTTCTTTGCTTTTTCGATGTTCGCTTTGATTTTTGGCGCCATGTCCGCATCCGCGCAAGTCGGCGGCCAGGTTTCGGAATACTCAGCGAAGTTTATGTGCGGCACGCCGTCAACCGCGGCGGGCGGACCGATTGCCACCGAGGCCGTCGCTCCCGGCACATACTACACTTCCATCAACATCCACAATCCGGCTTCGAGCCTATTCACATCCGAAACCTCCGTCTCTTTCATAAAGAAGGCGGTTATTTCCCTACCTGAAGGAACTGCGCAAATTCCTCCGTCTCAATTGGTCCAAGATAGCTTGCAGAACGACTTTTCCGAGTACGTGGACTGCGCGATCATTCGAACGCTTCTCGGCGCGGCAGCGCCACCTGCCCCTGCATTCATGGAGGGCTGGGTGATCATCCTGGTCCCACCAACGACTGTTGCTGGCGGTAAATCGATTACAAACGTACTGGACGTCTGGGGCGTGTACTCCAATGCCAAGGGTGCAGAGCATTTGGTTCCGGCCACAGAACACTTCTTCACACCTGGCGGCGTTGTCGCGGTAAAACCGGACAACAACAGTACGAAAGCTAAGACCGGAAAGTGACCGCCGAACGCGGTTCCTTATACGCCCTGGCGACTGCCAGAAAATGATTCTCGTGGTGCGCGCTTTTCGTTTTTGTAGTGCCGGCAGCTTGCCGGCGCTTTCATTGGGCGGTGCGCACCACGGGAAACAAACCAATTATCTAATAAGCCACAGCAGAAGTGATCTAACTCCTTCCATGAGAAGCCCGGTGTGAGTCAAGACAGTTTTGTTTTTACTTATACGAAGGGTTGCTAGTTCGAATCTAGCCCGAGGAGCCACCTTTCCTCTTTAGAGCCAGCAAATTACGCGAACGTTGATACAGATGAGAAATCAAGCAGGGAGCTGTTGAGTGTTCAGAAGGCCTATCAGAATTGGCGGTACGGAAAACTAGATATAAACAAGATGTATTTCACATTTGATAGCCACCACATCCAAATCATGCATGCAGGTCTGGAATTGGGCTTTAGGAATCTATCGCCCCCTGAATTAGCGGATTGCTACGATGAACTGTGTAATTGCGGGAAGCCCCATGACCCAGAAAACATAAACAAGCTTAGGACCCGCGTTAACAAAATAATGGATCGGCTGACCGAAAACCTACCCGCAAAGCAAGGTTTCCTAAAACGTAGTACGGCTTATTGCGGACGGTTCGACATCTTCTTTTGACAATTAGTAGCTATAGCTATAACATCAATTTGAAATGACAGTAGCTATTTATAAGAGCGCCTGTCCGTGGTTGCTTTTGACGTTTAGCCTTCCCACAAAGCGGGCAAGTCAACGAGTTGAAGTCTGGCGAAAGCTGCAACGCTATGGTGCGGTGCCGCTCGGGAACTCTGGCTACCTACTTCCGAACACTCCCACGACTCAGGAACGGTTCGAGTGGCTAGCTACGGCGATCCGCAAATATGCAGGCGATGCCTCTGTTGTCAAGATTCAGTCGATTGACAATCTTTCGACTTCTCAGTTGATTGGTCGCTTTAGTGAAGCGCGTGTTCGCGAATACGCGGAAGTGATTCGCGACCTTCGGAAACTCTCCTCTATCCCGCGCCAAAAGCGGGCATTCGGTCATCTGACCCGCCTTAGGACTCGTTTCCGAGAGATTGCAGAGATCGATTTCTTCAACAGCCCTCTGCAAAAGCGCGTGGAGGAACTTCTTGCACGTGCCGATACGTTGCCGACAAGTACGGGAGAAACAGCCAAGGTCAATCCACGGGAGTACGTGGGAAGAGTTTGGGCCACACGGCCTCGGCCTGGGATCGACCGATCGGCGTCAGCCTGGTTGATTCAGCGTTTCATCGACAAAAAGGCGCGGTTCACGTTTGCCACTGAAGGACGTGTTCCCCGCGAAGCAGTTCCCTTCGACATGTTTCACGGCGGCTTCGGCCACCGTGGCGAGGACTGCACATTCGAAACCTTGCAAAAATCATTTCGCATTCGTGACAAGAAAGCGGAAGTAATCGGAGAAATCATCCATGACGCAGATCTTGTCGACGAAAAGTTTGGCCGCAAAGAAGGGTTTGGAATTGACCAGGTGCTAAATGGCTGGGCGAAACAAGGAATCCCCGACGGCAAACTTCTCGAGCGCGGGATTCAGCTTATGGAAGGACTGTACCACTGGGTTTCAGGAAAATGATTTCGCCGCTATTAGACTCCTCTCGGAGGATGTCATGAATTTTATTAGACGCTTGTTGATCTTCGTTTCGCTGCTAGCGATGCCAATTGCTGTTTCTGCTCAGGGACTCGACACCGCGAAAATCGACCAAGCCTTGGGCTGGTCCGGTCAAAAGATCGGTGATGTTTACAAAGTCGGATTCCCCAGAACGGACTTGCAAGTTTCCGTCCACGGACTGGCGATAAGACCGGGCCTGGCTCTCGGTTCCTGGGCCGCCTTCACGGGGACGGACGACCATGCCATGGTCATGGGCGATTTGGTCCTGCTTCAAGGTGAGCTAAACCCGGTGATGGAAAAACTGCGCTCGGCGAATTTTGAGATCTCCGCCGTGCACAACCACCTGATCGATGAAACGCCGCGCGTTATGTACATGCATTACCTGGGACACGGCGCCGCGTCTCAACTCGCCTCTTCATTGCGTGTAGCTTTGGCGGTTTCCAAAACGCCGCTCGATAAGCCCGCCGCTGCGGCCGAAGAACCCGCGCCGCCAGCCTGGGTGAAAACGGTTGAGGACAGCGTTGGACGAAAGGGCGCCTTCAAAGGCGGAGTGCTCTCGTACGGAGTTCCGCGCGCGGACTCCGTCACCATGGGCGGAACCACTATCGCGCCTGCCGCCGGTGTAGCGGAAGCTATAAATTTCCAGGCAGCCGAATCGGCAAACGTAGCCACCACCGGCGACTTCGTATTGACAGCCGATGAAGTGAATCCAGTAATTTCCGCGTTGGAGGCGCACCACATTTCAGTGACCGCTTTGCATAGCCACATGCTTACCGAGGAACCCCGCCTCTTCTTCATGCATTTCTGGGCGGACGGACCGGCACAGTCGGTGGCCGAAGGAATTAAAGCCGCACTGGAAAAAGTTCATACGAAGTGAACCGAAAGTTCTATCCCCAGGCGTGCAAAGATGAACACCACTGCGATCTCAGTTCAACGCACCGAAAAACAGCCAACACTGCGCGAATTCCTGCTCTATTTTCTCCGCCTGGGCGCTCTCGGTTTCGGCGGCCCGATTGCCCTGGCGGGTTACATGCAAAAAGATTTGGTTGACGAGCGCAAGTGGGTAGCAATCGAAGACTACATGGAGGGACTCGCCTTCTCTCAGCTTTCCCCCGGCCCTCTTGCTGCGCAACTCGCCATGTATCTCGGTTGGGTCCGCGCCGGGACGCTTGGCGCCACGCTAACTGGCCTCGCATTTGTGCTGCCCTCTTTCCTGATGGTCCTAGCGCTTGCGTCGCTTTACGTGCACTATGGCCAGCTCCCCTGGATTCAAGGAGTGTTCTACGGCATAGGAGCCGCCGTCATCGCCATCATTGCGCGCAGCGCTTACAAATTAATTCGCTCCACCTTGAAAAACGATTTGCTGCTCTGGGCCTTGTTCGCCGCGCTCGCCATCACCACCGCATGGAAAGAATCCGAAATCATTTGGCTCTTCCTTCTCTGCGGACTGGTTTCCATGTTCATCAAAGCGCCGCCAAAATTGGGTGCGTCGCGCGCCGCGATGCAAGCTTTCGCCGGTTTTGGAAACTTCGTCACCGGAGCGCACGGACCAGCCACAGCAGCTACCATCGGCACACTATCTCTATTCTTTCTGAAGGCCGGCGCATTCGTGTTCGGCAGCGGTCTGGCGATCGTGCCTTTCCTTTACGGCGGAGTGGTGGGCCAGTTTCACTGGCTCACAGAAAAGCAGTTCGTGGATGCGGTTGCTGTGGCGATGATTACACCCGGCCCAGTCGTAATCACAGCCGGTTTCGTAGGATATTTGGTCGCAGGCTTCGTAGGAGCAACACTCGCAGCACTGGCTGTGTTTGTCCCGCCATATCTAATCGTAATTCTTAGCGCTCCGTATTACCGGCGCTTCGCGAAAAACCTTCAGGTGAAAGCCTTCGTCCAGGGCGTAACCGCCGCCGCGGTTGGAGCCATCGCCGGAGCCGCCTTTATTCTCGGCCGCCGCTCCTTGATCGACGTGCCCACCATGTCGATCGCTATCGTCACCTTCTCCCTACTCAGCTTCAAAAAAATCAAAATCCCAGAGCCAATTCTAATTCTCGCGGCGGGAGTTGCGGGTCTTCTACTTTTCAAAGGCTGAAAGTTGCGAAGCGTCTGAGGAGATCATTGGAGGATTACATGCGAACGAAAGATTTGACGTTCCTCGGCTTTAACGTTCTTGTCGTAGCTTTGGGACTTTCCGCCAAACCAGGGACGCCCACATTAAAGGAAGTGGCCAAATTTGATCTGCCAGGCCCTTCAGGCAAGCGGTTCGACTACCTCACTATAACTCCCGACGACCACTATTTGCTCTCCGCTCATCTCGCGGCAAAACAGATGTATGTGATCGATTTGCGCACGAACAAAATCGTCGCAACAGTCACAGACACTCCAGGCGTCGAAGGCATCGAGTACGTCCCCGAATTGAAAAAGGCGTACACCTCAAACGCGTATGACAACACGATCGGCGTGGTTGACATGCGTCAGATGAAAGTAATCAAGAAAATTCCCACCGAAGCCAAACCGGACGGCAGCGCCTATGCCACGCCGTTTCACAAACTGTACGTTTCTGACGAACGTGGAAAAGCCGAGGCAATCGTTGATGTCACGAAAGATGAGATTGTAAAGACTCTGCACTTCGACAGCGAAACAGGCATGCCGCAGTACGACCCTGTGGCACGCAAGGTATATGTCAATCTTCAGGATCAGAACATTTTTGCGGTCATCGATCCTGCCACCGACCAGGTGATTGCCCGGCATCCGGTCGGGCGCTGTAAGGGAAACCACGGCATGACGCTCGATCCTGAACATCACCGCGCATTCCTCTCCTGCGAAGAAAACAACCTGATGACTGTCTTCGATCTCGATAAACATGAAGCCATCGCTTTTCTGCCTATGGCGGAGGCTCCCGACGTTATCAAGTTCGATCCGGGTTTGGGCCGTATTTACGCGGCCTGTCACAGCGGAGCCATCTCCGTTTTTCTTCAGGATGATCCCAGCCATTATCGGAAACTTGAGGACTTCAAGGTGCAGCACGCGGTGCACACCCTCGCAGTGGATCTAGAAACGCACCGTGTGTACACCCCCGAGCAGGAGGAGGATGGAAAGCCGGTGGCGCGGATGGTGGTCTATGAGGCAGTCACCGTACCGTAGGCCGTTATTCACAATCGGATACTACGCGTCGATCAGGTCTGCGTCAGATGAGACGGAGGACGTTATGAAATGGATTACGCGCGAGCACGTCAAGGTCGATCGAGTAGCCTGCCCTTGGCTTATTAAGAAGTTTGTCGATTCTGAAGCGGAATTTCACTTTGTCCCTGCCGAACAAGTGATCCCTGAAGCGAACAGACTAAAGGCGATGCCCTTCGACGTCCCTGCAGTGGAACTGGGGCACCACGGGAAAGAATGTTCCTTCGAAGCGATTCTCAAAAAATACAATCTCACCGCAGACCCCGCCCTTCAACTGCTCGGTAAGATCGTAAACGGCGCTGATACAGACAACACGTTATGGCGTCAACCGGAGGCCGCCGGGCTCCATGCGATCGCCGACGGATTTCGCCACTTGGGCTTTGGCAACGACCACGAGATCAACGCGGCCGAGTGGATTGTTTACGACGCGTTATATGCCTATTGCCGGGAGATGGTGAAGCGTGGGAAGCCCGACGGAGCTTTCAGGGACGCGGCCTGAATTTTTGAAAAGAGAAGAGATGCCACCGAAGGGAGATTTGCTGGAAGCCACCATCCACAGACGGCTTGCAGAATCTCTTGGGATTGAGCGGAATGTCGCCGCCGCTTCCGGCGCAGTGTTCTTGGTTGGGTTGGGCGAAGAACTCTGGAAAAGGTTTCTGCCAAAGTATCTCGAATCTCTCGGTGCGAGCGTCGCGGTGGTCGGACTATTTGGGACTTCGGAGGATCTCCTCGATGCGTTATATCAGTACCCCGGTGGTTGGCTAGCCGATCATGGGGGACGTCGCCGGGCCTTTCTGACCTTCCTCGTTGCTGCACTCACCGGCTATATCATTTACCTATTCAGTCCGTCCTGGCAGTTTCTTTTCCTGGGGCTCGTTTTTGCGATGGCGTGGCAGTCCATGGCGTCGCCCGCCGTCTTCGCCACGATCGGTGACGCGCTTCCAAAGGAACGGCGCGCCATGGGTTTCACTTTTCAATCGATGCTGAAACGCATCCCCATGGTGGTTTCGCCCCTTCTCGGCGGCGCCATGATTGGCTCATTGGGGCTTCAAACTGGTATTCGCACGGGGCTGCTGATCACCATTGCGCTTGTGGGGATGACCATCCCGCTTCTATGGGTAATCAACGTGCCCGTCCCTTCCAGAGACTCTGTCAGGTTATGGGGTGTTTGGACTTCGTTTCACTCCACGCTCAAACGCCTGCTCGTTTCTGACATTTTTATTCGCACATGCGAAGGGATGGCGGACATCTTCGTAATTCTCTACGTCACCAACGTCACTGGCGTCACCATCCCGCGATACGGAATTCTCGTCGCTGTCCAACTGGCCACGGCAATCCTCGTGTATATTCCCTCCGCAAAGATGGCGGATCGTTTTGGTCGCAAGCCTTTTGTGATCGCCACATTTTTGTGTTTTGCTTTCTTTCCGCTGGCGGTCATTCTTGCCTCTGATTTCAGATGGTTGGTGTGCGCGTTCATCATTGGCGGCTTGCGTGAGATCGGTGAGCCCTCTCGCAAGGCCATGATTGTTGATTTCGCGCAGCAGAATCTGCGGGCGCGTACAGTGGGCCTCTATTACCTCAGCCGGAGTCTGTCTACTACACCAGCGTCAGCAATAGGAGGTCTGCTGTGGAGAATTCGTCCTCAGACTCCGTTCATTGTGGCGGGAATCATCGGAATTGTGGGGACGCTTCTCTTTGCAGCCACTGTCGAACAGGGACATACGGGATGACCGTCCTTCAGATGCATTCGTTTTTCGGGCAACATTCAGGTTGCCGGAACAGAAAGTGTCGAAGACCCTGCCAACACTAGAGGACTAGGCTCATACATGTTTAGGTTTGCGCGAGAGGGGACGCGTAAGTCTGCTTGATAGTTGACGGACGTAAAAAAAGAGCTCCTCGATCGTTTTCGCGTTCTACTATGTGGGATATTTTTAGTCGCCACATTGCTCGGGCAGTGCGCCAAACCCATAACTAAGCCGTTGGAAATTATTGACCGAACTTTTCGTAGAATTTATTAGAGAAAAGACCAATGGGGTCATACGTCTTTTTAGCCAGGAAGAAAGCATCAATTTCAGGGTAGGCCTGGTGTAACTGCTGCTGCGAATAAAAAAGCTGGTACGGGAGGTAGTAAGTGCCGTTGACTCTAAGCGCGAGATCGATCAGATCCACCGTAGTCGATTGCAGTCTCCGACTTTCCGCTTCATTCAGCTTTTGATTGAAATACAGCACGAATGCGAACATGTCTTGCCTGGCATACGGTAACGCAGTCACGGTATCCCTGTGAACGATTCGAATCGTTACATTGAGCAGATTGGCATGGTTCTTAGTGACGACATCACGTAAGCCATCGACAAAGTCGGCCATTTTCTCAAGCGGGACGAAATACTCCTGCAGGATGTCCGTGTCTTTTAAGCGGTTCTTTAGGTAGTCCATCGAGTCGTACATTTCTTCATTCCGCGAGACAAGGCAGCCCTCTTCCCGGCTCATCCTCTCATTCCGAGAAAGACACGGATGCACGCGCGGCCCTACATATTTCTCAAGTTGCCAACGCGTCCACCGGCCGAAGCTACCCGTCTTCGAGAAGTTGATGATGAAGCGGTCGAGCCAATCATAACCGGGCGGGCGTATGGGCTCGATTGGACCTTCGAAATCAGTTTTTTCGAATGTATGCAGGGCGGCTTCCTGGAGATAGGAACCGGGTGAGATCGAGAGTCGTCCGTAAGCCAAGCCCAACCGAGGGTTTCCCTTGACATTCTTCGCGTAATAGCCCGGAAAATCCTTATAGTCCAGGTACTTGCTATTCCACTTGTAGACTTCGTTGTCCACAACATCGAGGTCAGCATCCAGAATCACACCGAACAGACCATAACCGCCCAGAGCGAGCCGGAAGAGTTCGGAATTTTCGGTCGGGCTTGCTGTCTTGATCTCGCCGTCGCTAAGCATGACGCGAATCGCGCGTACGGTGGGAGCTAGCTGACCGGGGTCGTGAGCAATTCCGTGAGCGTTGACACTTAATGCGCCGCCGACCGTAAAAATATTTATGGACTGCATGGCCTTGACAGCGAGACCTTGTTGATCGAGCAGCCGCTGAATCTGAGCCCACGTGGCCCCGCTCTGAACATTCAAGATTTTGTGTGCTTTATCAAGCTTGAGTTGTTTGAAACCGCGCATGTCTAGCACCAGACCATCTTTGGTGAAGGATTGGCCACCCATGCTGTGGCGCTGCCCAGCCATCGTCACTTTCAAGCTATTTTCGCGGGCAAACCGTAAGGCGTTCCGAATGTCTTCGACTCCGAAAATCTCGACAATTCCGTAAATCGCGGTCTTGTTCAAGCAACTTGCATCATTAATGAACCCGCCAAACTGCTCAAACGCGGGTGGTTGCGTGGCGGACCGCACGATGATGGATGTCAGTTTGGTCTGATCTGCCGCTGCGGGAAAGACGAAATCGCAATCTTTCACCTTGATGGGCGGAGACGCATACTCAAAGAGTTTGTCCACGGCAAATAGGAAAATAGACGCGATCAATAGCAAAACCGCGAGAAGGCTCTTTCTTCGTCTTGGTGACGATGGATTAGGAATTATTTCGCGTGTTATTTGACGATCTTCGTCAGGTGTCATGCGTAAACAAACTTTACGCTCACGGCGAGCAAAGTTCCAGAATCGGATGCTGGGGCCTGCTTAACGCGGTTACCTGTAAGGTGGATGTGACTTGTCCGACTAATCCGAACTTGTCGAACAGCGAACTGCAATGGTCGCTTTATCGGAAGCGCGTTGATGTCTGTAGCCAGCGTCTCGTGCGCGAATCTTGTGCACTGGTCACAGTTTGGTTGCTTCCCTTGGTTGGCAGCTTTAGAATGTGGTCACTCGAAATCACCGGGGGAGCGCCCAGCGTTGCAAATCCTCGTGTGCTGTTTCCAACAGTTCGTTGTCGTTGTACCTGCTCTGGCTTCCGCGCCGTTTGGCATGCCAGCGACGGCATTCTGGATCTATGTTTGTGCGTCGCTGCTTTTCATCATCGGCCTCATCAAAATTTTCGGGGAACTGCCACAGGAACATGGCGTGGACAAGATCATGCCGTTTGGTCGACTATTTTTTGCGATTCCCATGGCCGTTTTTGGTTCTGAGCATTTCACCGACACGGCGAATATTGCGACCCTCGTTCCAAGCTGGATTCCCGCGCATACGTTTTGGGTCTATCTGGTGGGTCTCGCTTTTCTTTGCGCGGCGCTCAGTATTGCCGTTCTCGTCCAGGCACGGCTGGCAGCGGCTCTGGTCGGAATGACCCTGCTGATCTTCGTATTCGTAATGGACGTGCCAGCCGTCGTTGAGGACCCACGCAACAGATTTTTTTGGGCCCTGGCGCTGAGAGAACTCGCCTTCAGCGGCGGCGCTTTCGCTTTCGCAATGTCGCCGTGGAGCACTCGGCTGAGACAGCCGTCGCCCGCACAGCCGATCGCGGCAGGAGCCGCCTTTCCGCGATTCTTCGTGGGCATTCCTTCGCTGTTCTATGGGGTAGAGCATCTACTGCACCCGGCATACGCGCCGGGAGTTCCGCTGCAAAAACTCACTCCCGAGTGGATTCCCGGGCGACTTTTCTTAAGTTATTTTGTTGGCGTGATTCTGATTGTCGCAGGCGTCTGCTTGCTCGTGAATAAGAAAACGCGCGTAGCAGCCACGTCTTTAGGGCTCACGATTCTGCTGACGGTGTTGTGGATTTACCTGCCGATGCTCCTCCGAGCGCCCACAGACCTGGTTGCGCTGAACTACTTCTTCGACACGCTGCTTTTCTGCGGAGCCATCCTGCTGTTGGCCAACGCGAGCGACGAAAAAACGGCTGTGGCGCGGATTTAATGCGACTCAGAAAGCGTACAGAGTCAGGCAAAACTAATAGAGAGCAAAGCTATTTGAGCGCATCCATACTCGGCTCAGCTCTCGGGCTCAGCTTTAAATCTCGATGACCTATTACGGCAATTTGGAATCGCGAGCTTCTCGCGAAAGCTCAGAGCCGGATGCTTGCTCGCCTGCGCACGATTCGCAGGTTGCCACCTTGCGCCGTTCTCATCTACGAAACGCTCCTGGCATGAAAACGAGCTTCATTTACGGCCGCTAATTTCTTTCCTTGACAGCTTAGGAGAGTTCGCGCTAGTCTCCTAATCATCTTAGGAGGACGCGTGACCGATCAAGCGCAACTTCTTCCGGGAACTCTCGATCTTCTTATTCTGAGGGCGGTCTCGCTCGGCCCGCTACATGGGTACGGCATCCTTCTGCGTATCGGCCAGATCTCAGGCAACGCGCTCCTGATCGAACAGGGTGCTCTCTATCCCGGTCTGTTTCGCCTGGTGCGTCAGGGACTGCTCAAGGCCAGCTGGGGCACGTCAGAGAAGAATCGTCGCGCCAAGTTCTACGAACTCACGTCAACCGGGCGCAAGCGTCTGCGAGAGGAAGTGGATGGGTGGAACCGGCTTGCCGCAGCCATTGCTTCTGCGCTCGCCACCCAACCGGAGGAAATATGAAACTACCGGCTTACTTTCGTTCCCTTACCGCTAAATTTTTTCATCGTTCCCAGGTTGAAGGTGACATGGAGGAGGAGCTTCGCTCACACATTCAGCTCCGCGCCGATGATATTGAACGTTCCGGCTTGAGTCGCGCCGAGGCCGAACGACGCGCGCGCATCGAGTTCGGCGGCCATGCGCGGTTTAAGGAGGAATGTCACGAAGCGCTCGGCGGCGATTTTATCGAAACTCTGATACAGGATGTGCGCTTTAGCCTCCGCGTGCTTCGTAGATCGTCCGGCTTTACCGCCGTGGCGGTTGTCACGCTGGCCGTGGCGATTGGCGCAAACGCGGTGGTTTTTGCTGCCCTGAACGCGCTGATCCTGCGTCCCCTTAATGTGCCCGGGCCGCAGAGCCTCTACGCGATCGAGCGCGCGAGCGATAAAGCCGGCTATCTGTCCTATCCTGACTATCTTGATCTGCGCAACCGCAACCGCAGCTTTGACAGCCTTGCCGCCTATAACATCACCCAGGCGGGGCTGGATACGGGCCAAAATCCATCCCGCGTGTGGCTCTATGAGGTCAGTGGGAATTACTTCGATGCATTAGGCATTCAGCCGTATCTTGGCCGCCTTATTCACCAGGCCGATGAGCATGGTCCCAACAGCTTTCCGTGTATCGTCCTCAGCTACGCATATTGGCACAGCAATTTCGGGGATGACCGCGGCGTGGTGGGCCGCGTTGTCCAGCTCAACACGCATCCGTTTACTATCGTCGGTGTAACGCCGCCTGGGTTCTATGGCACTTTAGTATTTTTCAGTCCTGCTTTCTTTGTGCCCATAGTAAACCAGGAGCAGGTGGATGGAGCGGCTTTTCTGAACGACCGCGGAAACCGTTGGATTTTCGAGGCGATTGGACATCTGAACGCAGGAGTCACGCGGGCACAGGCGATTGCTGATCTAAACTCGATTGGCTCATACCTGGAGAAGACCTACCCCCAAGACGAAGGCCCAATGAGCTTTGCATTGGCTCGTCCAAGTCTCTACGGCGACTATGCCGGCGGTCCAACGCGAGCATTCATTTCCGGATTGATGTTGCTGGCGGGGTTAATTCTGCTGGCCGCATGCGCCAACCTGGGCAGCCTATTTGCCGCACGCGCCGCTGACCGTTCCCGGGAAGTTGCTCTACGGCTCGCGCTGGGGGCAAGCCGCCTTCGCATTCTCCGGCAACTCTTCACCGAATCCATACTGATTTCGCTCCTCGGCGGTATTGTCGGACTATGGGGCAGCGTAGTGCTGTTGCACGGGCTGAGCGCGTGGCAGCCATTTTCCAGATATCCCCTCCATGTTGGTATGAACCCAGACGTTTATGTTTATGGAGTGGCTCTACTGTTGAGTTTGGCCAGCGGATTCCTCTTTGGCGCCGTCCCGGTAAGGCAGGTACTTCACACGGATCCATACGAAGTCGTCAAGTCGGGATCAATCGTCAAGGTCGAGTCGCGCATGACTCTTCGGGACATGCTGGTTATCGTGCAAATTGCGATTTGCGCGATGCTGGTCATTTCCTCGATGGTTGCCGTGCGCGGACTGGTGCGCTCGCTGCACAGCAATTTCGGTTTTGAGCCGCGGAACGCCATCCTGGTAAACACCGATCTGAGTATGGCCGGTTACCGTGGCGACAAAGTGCCCGCAATGCAAAAGCGCATGATCGATGCTGTGGAGGCGATTCCTGGCGTACAGTCTGTGGGACTGATCGGTGAGCCGCCTCTGCGTGAGTGCTGTAGTAGCTCGACTGTTTTCACTGACCAAACGACAGATCTGAGGGCCCCGAACGCCGCGGCTGAAGCCGTGATCTATAACATATCGCCCGAATATTTCCAGGCGGCAGGCACCGCTTTGCTGGCTGGAAGGACCTTCACCTGGCATGACGACAAAAATGCGCGACCTGTAGCCGTGGTGAACCGGGAGTTTGCCGGCAAGATCTTTGGCTCGGCGACAAACGCAATCGGTGGATATTACAAGATGCCGGATGGAACGCGCATCCAAGTGGCGGGTATTGTGGAAGACGGAAAATACAACAGCCTCACTGAAGATCCACAGCCGGCGATGTTTCTCCCCATCCTGCAAGCACCCTCGAGCGGAACATCGCTGGTGGTGCGCTTGAGACGCGGTCCGGGGCAACAGCTGGCAGCGATCAGCAGTACACTGCGAGAGCTCGATAGAGGTCTCCCTCTTTACATCCAACCCTGGAGCAGAGAACTGGACACCGCCCTGTTTCCTTCGCGCATGGCTGCGGTGGCACTGGGCGTAATGGGCATGATGGGCGCCATGCTGTCGGTAACCGGCATCTTTGGAATGGCGGCGTACTCAGTGAGTAAGCGAAAGCGGGAGTTGGGGATTCGTATGGCACTCGGAGCGCAGAGCAAGGAAGTGTTGCAGGCAGCGTTGGGTCGAGCGCTCAAATTGCTCGCTTTCGGTTCCACGGCAGGGCTGTTCCTGGGAATCCTCGCGAGCCGTGTGCTGGCTTCCATCGTGTATCAGGCAACTCCCCGCGATCCGCTGGTCTTGGCTGGTGTGGTTCTGGCGATGGCCTCGCTCGGGTTTCTGGCCACGTGGATTCCCGCGCAACGCGCGTTGTCAATTGATCCTGCGATACTGATGCGCGAGGAGTGAACTCACGAGCGCGCCCCTCGCGCTGTACGGTGTTCCAGAACCCATGATCTGTGCCGCGCAACCACGTCTCCTAACCGAGCTGTCCCGCGCACGAACTGACCTCTAACGACTGTGAATACTCACAGTCATTCCAGGACGTCTTCGGGGATGACCGGGACGCGCGAAACGCTCCTTCGATGCTTTTCTTATCGGTTAGACTCCGGCCGCGAATCAAATTGAATTCGTAAACATGATCGTCGAGCATTTGACGCAGCGCGGATTGGATGGACCCTTCTCTACTTTACGAGTCACTGTTTTCAGGTATAAGCCCGCGCGGTGTCCAGGGCGAGTTCGAAGCGCCGAAGTGGCGCAGTTGCTTTCGGTCCTAAGCAGCATTCGTGAGCATGCAACAATTTAGAAACATAAACATTGCAACACTCGCCGATCCGGAACCTACCTGAACTCGCCCCATGCCCCTAGTGCCCACCGCTCCGCAGTCCCCAACGTATTAATGACTGGCGAAAACGGGATGGGCCATCTCCCCCATTTCCCTATGGTAAGAATGACAATCTAGGGTTACGTTTTTATGACAAGCGCTGGATGTTTTGTAATTAAATATTTCTATACAGGAAATTCAAAAACGTCACGACCGGGTTCGCTTTTCGCGGTTAATTATTCTTCGAGTAAACATGGCCTTTGCCGCTCGCGCGGCAACATTACTCGATCAGTGCCGACGCAAGCGTCAGTTCCAAGAAAATCTACCCGACAGGGTTCGCTGTAAAAAAGCTTCTGGGGGTTCTTGAAATAGGCTAGCGGTTATCGTGGAAAGCGCTCACGACAATCGCAGATAACTAATTAGGGCAGCGCATACAGAATCGAAGGCTTCAAAAAGGAACCTCTTCGGCACACTCAGGGTCGCGCTCATGAGAAGCGTATCGCCCGGACTCAAGTTTTGCGGTGCAAATAGAAGCCATAAAGACTTAGGCCAAGGCCGCCCAAGAAGAGTACGGGTGCCAAATAGACAGTCACCACCGGCTGAATGGGGTAAGGAAGTTGCATCGCGCTATAACCGCCTGCGAAGTAATGAATGACCGCGGCTAGAAGCATGTACAGCAGCCCCTGGCGAATTTTTCTTCGTCCGACATCGGAGCGGCGAGGAGGAACCCCGCGAAGCTCCGGAATTGCCTCATGACAATACGGGCACTCGGCCAGATAGTCAGACACAAGCTTTCCGCAGTAGGGGCATTGGCGAGTGGGCACAGATAGCCTCCGCTGGCACCTCTGGCGGCTATCGTAGGTTTCGGAAGTGGAGTTGTCAAATTTTCGGGAGCCAGAAGGTAAAGGGGCGAGGGGTGGAATCAGCGGAGGTCTCAGAAATCTCAACGCCAAAGTAAATCCGAAGATTCCTGTGCCCCGAGGGAAGCCTTCGGCTGACTTGATTGCAAAAGAATGTCGGCCCCTAGACTCGAGTAGGCGTTGGTTGTCGGCTCTGGCAAACACTTTGGTTATCACCCACCTAATGGGCTAGTGCTGATAAGCGCCCGGATTATCGGAACTTTTCGATTCCCAAGGACTCTTACCCATCCAACGTCCAAAGGGCTATTAGAAGAGGGGATTGGACCCCCACAAATCAAGTGGCTGGTCATCGGGGAGACAGATCTTGCTGGCGAGCAGCTCTCGGGATCTCAAATCTTAAAGTTTGCAGATCGTACGACTCGGGGGGGCCATTCTTCCTCTTTAGCGGATTTCAGTTCGCAGATGGTGCAAGTTTGCACGAATGTCATCACCGAGCCGGATGATCTTTCGATTCAGGTAAAATCGCGATATTGAATCGTGAGGACTTATGAAATTCTTAGGTGCATGTTTGTTGATTGTATTGGTGACGGCGGGTGCCCATGGGCAGAGCCCCTCGCCGGAAAGGATCCTAGTGAAAGCTCTGAAGCAAGTCGCCTTTGTTTTCACATTTCTTTGTGCAGGTACAACCGGACTGCTGGCGCAAGCGCCGGCGAGCCTGTCTTCGCGTGACGTTGTGGTTCGTGGACACCATTTGGCGTTCCACGTCATGCCCGGTCGTGCGCCTGTCCTGGTGCTGGACGCAGGAGGCGGGGCGGACTCGGCCTACTGGAACAGCATCATCCCTGAACTTGCGAAACGCACCGGCTCGGAGATCATTACGTACGATCGTGCGGGGCTTGGGACGAGTGACGAAGTTCCGCCTCCATTCCGGATGGAGGATGCGGTTACGGATCTCGAATCTGGGTTGACACAACTCGGAGCGACCCGTGATCTCGTTCTGATTCCGCATTCGTTTGCCGGCAGCATCGCAACGTATCTCGCGATTCGACATCCAGATTGGATCGCGGGCGCAGTGCTGGTGGACACCAACGTCCCAGACTTCTTCACCGATGAGGAAGTTGCGCACATGGCACCGATCATTCAACCTCTGGTGGCAGCCGAACTGGCCGCGCATCCTGACAAGAAGACGCGCACCCTGGAAGCGATCACGGAAGCGTATGTCGAGACCAGTCACGATTTTCACAAGGTGATCTGGCCGGCTTCCGTTCCGTGCGAAGTGATTGTCTCGGAAAAAACACCATTTCCGCCCGACATGAAACTTGATTCCAAGAATTGGAAGGACGCTCACACCGCCTTTGCGAATAAAGCTTGCCATGGAAAGCTGACAGTCGCGGAGGGCAGTTCCCACGACATCGCGCATGATCGTCCCGAGGTCATCATTCAAGCGGCTGGAAACCTGGTGGATCAACTTAGATCCCGCGCGGAGAGAAAGTAAAGCCAAAAACTTAGTCGTGCCAGCTCAACCGGAGCTGCCTTGAACGGTCGCAGAGCATTCGCTCGTCTGGCGAATCGTCGGGCATTTTCTTTTCGATTGATCGAGCGGGATCTGGATTGTTTTCGGTTACCCCGCTCAAGTCTCTCGGTGCCCACCGGACCGTTTTGTCAGCCTTCGTTTTCCTCGTTTTCCACGCACGGTGGACACTGACGTGTTGCTGCGTTATGCTGCTCACTCGCACGGAGGCCCTATGCGAGACAGTCCACAATCGGGCCCGTCTAATCCCACCCGCCGGACATTTCTTTTAACCACGGGAAGTACCGCGGCAGCAACAATTGTTGCGGCATGCGTACCGGCGCACGCGAACAGCACTGCCGGGCTGAGCGACTCGACCGCAGCAGGTGCGGACGGGCCGAACATCGCGGGCGCGGTCCCGATCAAACTTCGCATTAACAGCAAGGACTACCAACTTCGCGTCGACCCTCGGACGACGCTGCTGGATTGCCTCCGTGAGACAGTTGCTCTCACCGGAACGAAGAAGGGCTGCGACCACGGGCAATGCGGCGCATGTACAGTGCATGTGAACGGCAGGCGTGTGAATTCGTGCCTTAGCCTTGCCGTGATGCACGACGGGGAAGAAATCACAACAATTGAGGGGCTCGGCACGCCCGACGCATTGCATCCTATGCAGGCGGCGTTCGTTGCCTGCGACGGGTACCAGTGCGGATACTGCACCTCAGGCCAGATCATGTCGGCCGTTGCGTTGCTCAAGGAACCATGCGGTCCCGAAGACGCGGCCGTAAAGGAACTGATGAGCGGCAACATCTGCCGCTGCGGGGCCTACGCCCATATCGTGGCCGCGATCCAACAAGTTCGCAAAAACATTTAGCCGCGAGCAGGAGCGATTTCCATGCACACCTTCGAATTCATTCGGCCCGCGGATTCCGCGGCGGCGATTGCGACCGCCGCGCAAGCGAAAACTGCGCAGCAGGGCGCGGACGTGCGGTTTGTCGCCGGCGGCACTACGCTGGTCGATCTAATGAAGTTGAACGTCGAAACGCCTGCGCGGCTGATCGACATCAACCGTTTGCCGCTCGACAAGGTCGAAGCAACGCCTGACGGCGGGCTGAAGATTGGCGCCACCGTTCGAAATTCGGATCTCGCCCACCATTCGACGGTGCAACGAGATTATGCAGTGTTGTCGCAGGCCCTTCTCGCTGGCGCATCAGCACAGCTTCGCAATATGGCGACGACGGCTGGCAACCTGCTCCAGCGAACGCGGTGCATGTACTTCCGCGACACGGCGATGCCCTGCAACAAGCGCGAGCCCGGAACCGGCTGCCCGGCCATCACCGGCAGCAACCGCACGCTCGCCATCCTTGGCACAAGCGAACATTGCATCGCGACCAACCCGTCAGACATGTGCGTGGCGATGGCAGCATTGGAGGCGACGATCCATGTACAGGGACCGAAGGGTTCACGCGCGATCCCCTTCGATGATTTTTATCTTCTTCCCGGCAGCACACCAAGCCGCGAAACAGTCCTCGAACCGGGCGACCTCGTCACGCACGTCACGCTCCCGCCGCCGGGGTCGGGAAGCAAGCAGGTTTATCTGAAGCTGCGGGACAGGGCGTCGTACGAATTCGCCCTGGCGTCGGCGGCGGTGGTGATGACGATGGCGGGTGGAAATGTGACTCAGGCGCGCATCGCATTGGGCGGCGTAGGAACCAAACCCTGGCGATCGCTAGAGGCCGAGGCCGCTCTCGTCGGTAAGCCTGCCGACGCAGCCAACTTTCGCAAGGCGGCGGAAGCGGCTATGCGTGACGCCAAACCGCAGAGCGAGAATCGCTTTAAGATCGAACTGGCCAAGCGCTGCCTCGCCCACACCCTGCAAATCGCCACGACGGGCTGATTCCACCGAAGGAGCGAACATGCCAACAACACAAGAAACACCGATCGTGTCTCCGGTTGGCCGCGACACGCCTCGCGTGGATGGCCCGCGAAAAGTGAGCGGATTGGCGCAGTACACTTCCGACTTCCGCATTCCCGGGATGCTATATGCCGTGCCGGTTGAGGCGACGATCGCCAACGGCAGAGTGGTCAAACTCGACACCGCCGCGGCGGAGAAGATGCCCGGCGTGCGCGCGATTTTTCATCGCGAAAATATCGGAAAAATCTTCCGCTCGGTCCTGGAGCCGGGGTTCGAAAGCGTCTGTGAGGAGCGCCGCCCGCCGTTCGAGGACGATGTCATTCGCTATTACGGGCAATACATCGCGCTGGCTGTGGCGGACACGTTCGAGACCGCCAAGGCCGCAGCCGATGCGGTCCGCGCGACGTACGCCAAGGACAAGCCGAACGTCGAGAACGACCTCAAGGCGGACGACGATCCCGACGTGGTGGCCACGACGTTTGGCCCATACGCGCGCTTGGAAAGCCAGCGCGGCGACGCCAAGGGCGCGTTCGCGAGCGCGCCGGTCAAGCTCGACCAAACCTATGTCACGCCGGCCGAGACGCACAACCCTCTCGAACTGCACACCACCATCGCGATCTGGGATGGCTCGACGCTGACGCTGTATGAGTCGTCGCAGGGAGTGGTCAACCAGCAGGGCGTGCTGGCGCAGATGTTCGGTTTGCCGAAAGAGAACGTCCGTGTCATCACCAAGTTCGTTGGCTCGGGTTTCGGCAGCAAGCTGTGGCCATGGACGCAATGTCCGCTGGCCGCGGCCGCGGCGCGGCAATTGGGCAAGCCGGTGAAACTCGTACTCAGCCGCAAAATGATGTTCCAGTCGGTCGGTCATCGAGCGCGCACCCAGCAGCGCGTGCGCCTTGGCGCCACGCCCGACGGCAAACTCGTCTCGCTGCAGCACGACTACGTCTACCACCGGTCGATGCTCGAAACCCACCACGAAGACTGCGGTGAGGCCACGCCGTTCCAATACAGCGTACCCAACCTCCGCGTGACGTTTGGACGCGCCAGGCGGAACGTCGGTGCAACGACCGACATGCGCGGCCCCGGCCGGACGCCCGGGCTCTACGCCATCGAGTCGGCGATGAACGAGCTGGCCGATCAACTCCAGATCGACCCGGTCAAATTCCGCATTCTCAACGAGCCGAAAATCGACGAGTCGTTGGGCATTCCGTTCTCATCGCGCCATTTGCTCGAGTGCTTTGACCTCGGCGCGGAGAAGTTCGGCTGGTCCAGGCGCTCGCCTGAGGTCGGTTCGATGAAGCGCGACGGCTTGACGCTCGGCTGGGGAATGGCTGGGTGCTCGTGGATCGCCGCACGATTCTCCGCGGCGGCGAGCGTACAACTGCGCGATGACGGCACAGCCCGCGTCGCATGTGCCACGCAGGACATCGGCACCGGCATGTACACAATCCTCGCGCAACTGGCCTCGCAGAAAACCGGCGTGCCGCTCGCGAAGGTCGAGGTCGCACTCGGCGATACGGCGCTGCCGGAAGGCCCGCTTTCGGGCGGCTCGATGGCCACCGCATCGGTGGTCCCAGCTGTCTTTGCGGCGGCTGACAGCGCAATCGCATTGCTGCTGACCATCGCGACGACGACGTCGGGCTCGCCGTTCGAGAACCGCCCTCCCACGGATCTGGCATTCGAAGGCGGCCGGGTCTTTGTAAAGGCTGATGGCGCTGCTAAAGGTGTGTCGTTCGATCATTTGCTCCGCCGCGCCGATCTTCGCCTGGTTACCGGCAGCGGCAAATCCGAAGCGAGCATCGGCAACCCCAAGCCGAAGTACTCGACGCACTCGTTCGGCTGTCACTTCGTCGAGGTTACCTGGCAGCCGGAAATCGCGCGGCTGCGCGTCAGCCGCGTTGTGACGGTCATAGATGCAGGCCGCATTATCAACACGCTCGCCGGCCGGAACCAGATCGAGGGCGCGGTGGTGATGGGAATCGGCATGGCGCTGTTAGAGCACACGACTTACGATCCGCAGAACGGCGCGCCGATCAACAGTAATCTGGCCGACTATGTGGTGGCGGTAAACGCCGACGTGCCACCGATCGACGTCCATTTCCTAGACTTCCCGGACAAAGAGATTAACGAACTTGGCGCACGCGGGATTGGCGAGATCGGCTTGACCGGCATTGCCGCTGGTATCACGGCGGCAGTTCACCACGCAACGGGTGTTCGAGTGCGGGAACTGCCGGTGAAGATTGAGAACTTGTTGGTTTGAGGCGTTCCCCTTCTTCTATGCTGGGCTCCCTGATCTTGCCCCGAGCCGTGGACGACGAGGATTCAGGTCTCGACGCATGTGGCTTCATCGAAATTGTGCATGGAATTCAAGATTCTAAACAGGAGGCTTGGTATGTCGGTCAAGAAAGAAGCAATCGCCATGGAAGCAAAACAAGGTACGGTTCGACCCCACCTCCCGGGCCAAGACGTTTTCAGATCGATCCTGTCCGAGGACATCGATTGGAAGCCCTTCGCGGCGTTTCCACCTTCGGTCCGCCTGGCAGTCGTTGTCGGTCAGCCTGCGCAGGCCGGCCCCTACACGATCAGGGTCAGAGTACCCCACGGAGTGAAGCTTATGCCACACCGGCACCAGGAGGATCGAGTCTACACAGTTATGTCCGGCGTTTTTTACATCGGCCTGGGGGACGAGTTCAACCCCGATAAGCTGCAGGCGTATCCGCCTGGTAGCGTGATCGTTCTTCCCGGCCATACGTCCCATTTCCACTGGGCGAAATCAAGCGAGTACGTCACACAAGTGACGGCGATTGGGCCGCTTGGCCTTGAATACATCAGCGCGAAAGACGATCCGCGAAACAACAACTGATTTCTTTGCAGAGAGTGGACTCACGAGTGTTCCCGGGCGGCTACTCCTCACCGGGGTCGAAGGGATCAAATTGATCTTGCCACTTGTAGAGAAGCCGCCGATGCACACCAAGCCCGTATTTGTATTACCTGCGCATGGACAATAATCACGGCCCGTATCAGCGACATCCCGCGAGCTACGGACATCGAACTCCTCGCAAGAGGATGGGAAGCACTTCGTTAACAACAACAGACCTCAACGCGCTTTTCGATCTACGGCAGTCCTACAGAGGCATTGGCAAGCTGCAATGGCAACTCGCCGAGGCCATTCCAGACAAGAAAAAAGGGCGGCCCCGAAGAGCCGCCCTTGTAACGGGGTTGCGTTTTAGGTTAGAAGATTAGCTTGCCCGTGATCTGAGCGATCCTCTGGTCCGTCGCAGCCGCTGCAAACGCCCCGTAAGGAGACGTCGGCGGTGTCTGCGTGATTACGGCCAAGCCAAAGATACCGTTGTTGGTATTCGGATACGGCGCGCCATAATTCGCATGGTTGAGCCAGTTGTACGCATTCAGACCCAGTTGGAAAGTGACACGCTCGTTCACTTGGAAACTCTTCCGAACGCTCATATCACCGCCCAGAAATCCCGGAGCGCGGAATGCGTTGCGACCGACCCGGCCAGTGAAATCGGTGCTGGTGGTAAAGTCTCCCGTGGTAAAGCATGCAGTTGTGACGCAAGCTCGCACATTGGAGAAGTCCCTCTTCGTGAAGGCTGCGGTCGGTTGCAGAAGAATGGTCGAACCTGACAGGTTATTTCCGGCCAGCGCACCCGACTCTCCGCCATCGATCATGCTAAACGGGAAGCCAGTGCGATAAAAAAATGTCCCGGAAACCATCCAGCCACCCAGGGCCGCATTTACCAAACGGTTCTCGCTCTTGAACGGAATTTGGTAAACGTAACTGGCACTCAATTGATGCCGCGCGTCGTAATCCGCTGAAGCGTAATTGGCGCGCAGATTGAAGGGATCGATCTGTGTAGGAACGGCAGTGATCACGCTGAAGGGCAATACCCCGCCATTCGAGATCTCATCTAGTGCATGGGAGTAGGTGTAGTTGAAGCGGCCGCTCAATCCGTGCCAGGTGTTTTCTTGGATTGAGAGGTAACGCCGTTGTAATTCGAGATTCCACCGTTGTTGAGAAAATTCACTCGGGCGACACGCGGGTCCGGCGCTGTTGTCGGAAGGTTACCAAAACCGAATCCATTGAGGTCATCGTTGAAGATCAGGCCGTCGTAACCGTGGTTACCGACGTAGTCGACCGAGAGCACGGTGCGGGATCCAAACGTGTGTTGAACCTCGAGATTCCATTCAACGTATTTCGGATTCTTGAGATTACGGCTGACGTCATTCAGCGTGGGCACTGCTAGATTGCCCTGGGTGTTCAGGCACCCTCCCGGTATGCCCTTGGCTGCGCCAGCATAACCACCGCCGCTAGCGCCACCGGTCGTCAAGCTTCCGCCCGTATTGTAGTTAGAAAGAAACGCCGCATTGCACTGCGTCACGAGATTGGGCCCGCTGGTTGAAAACGCAGTGCTTCCCGGTGCGTTCAAATCAAATGCTACAGTTCCGGTTGGCACGTTAAACAGATTTACTTGAGGAAAGTTTGTGTCAAATCCGCTGAGAATGGTTCCGGGATAGAGGTCGGTAAAAAGACCTACGCCCCCGCGGATAACTGTATTTTGGCCAATTGGGCTCCAGGCAAAACCGAACCTTGGCTCAAATACAACCTTCTCGACACCAGGAACGATGGTGCTCGATCCGGTTCGGAACGAAGTATTGTAAGGAATCGTTGGTCCGTGTGCCAAGTCGTTAAAAGGTGTGGTGGGCAGACTCGCGCAGGCGGACTGACACGTACCGCCCGAATTGCGATCAGCTCTTAGCGTCATGGTCAATTTGAGTTTCGAATTGACGCGGTACTCGTCCTGGAAGTACAACCCGAAGCTGTAGTAGGCGACAGGCTGTTCGATTTTGGAGGCAAAATTGAATACCGTGCTGCCGCACAGAGGTTCCGGCCCTTGGAGTTGCACCCAGTAGGAGCAATCTGGTTATTGGCGAAAGCTACTAAGGTGGTGTTTATCGCGGGGTACAGGGTCTGCTGGGCAGCCGTTAGGTCTGTGATGTCGTCTCGACGCCAGTTGACGCCTGTCTTGAAACTATGGTTGCCCCTCGAAATGGACACGTCGTCGACGATCTGCCACTGAGTTACCCTGCGGCCTTGCGGATAAAAGAAACCCTGGGCGAAGCCTCCAGGATTTCCCGAGCCCGTGCCTAGAGCATTGAATGTTCCATCGATAAAGTTCAGGTTCCCCGGGAAAATTAAGCGCGCACCCGGGCTCAAGTTGCCGAAGATTGCCGAGTAATACAGGGTGGAAAAGATGAAGTTGTTCACCACCGTCGGGGAGAAGATGTGTGTGTAATTCAATTGACCTTCATCCTGAGGTTGAATACTAAAATCGTTGAAGGCGGGATTGATCGAGTCGGTGTAGGTCGGCTGCGTGCCGCGGTCAAACTTCACGCGCCCGAAGATTTTATTATTTTCGTTCAAATTGTAATCGACGCGGCCAGCCACCAACCACTCTTTGTTCCCGCTCGATACGGACTGAGTGAACGTCTGGGTGCAAACGCCGCTGGCGATAGGCAATGTGCCACAACTCGCGGCATTGGGTTTGGCACTTGGCAATTCCCGGCGCTCCGTTGTAAAGGTTGAAAACATTCTGGTAGAACTTGTTCTACCGCCGCTCCCTGAGGCGCAACGTTAGCCAGAACGAATGTCTCGTAGTCTGTCGTCGGCACCGTGGGAGTATGAATCGAGCCAAAGATGTAGCGGATGCCTTCGGTGTTCGCAAAAAAGAAAAGTTTGTCCTTGAAGATAGGGCCGCCAAGGCCCGCCGCCCATTGGTTGTTGTTCTCGAACGGACGACTCTGGCCAAACGCTTTGTTAACAGGATCGTTCGCGGTTAAATATCGCCCCGTCCAATTGTAAACCACGTCGCCATGGTAGGCATTACCACCGGATTTCGTGCTGTAGTCGATTTGGGCGCCTGCCTGGCGGCCATATTGCCCGGTGTAACCGTTGCTCACAACAGCGACTTCTTGGAGTTCATTGCCGCCGAGCAACAAATTGCTGGAACCCGAATTGTTCAGGTTCAAGAAGGCGTCATTATAGTCGTTGCCGTTAATGGTGAAGAGGTTCGCGGTGCCAGGCAGTCCGAACGCACTGAAGTTGCCGAAACCGCCGCCAGTGGAATTATTCATCGTAATGCCCGGCGCTGTTTGTGCCACGTAGGTAATATCGCCGCCGGGATTGGGAATATTCTGAATCTGATTGGTATCGAAGTTCGAGGTGATGTTGGCGTCTTCGGTCTGCAGCATCGCGCCTTCACCGCTTACTTCCACGGTGACCGCGCCACTGCCAAGTTCCAACTTCAAATTCGCAGCCGCGGTCTGCCCGAGAAGCACTTCCTCTGTTTGACTGGTCTGCTTGAATCCTTGTTGTGTCACCGTCAACGTGTACGTGCCGGGCTTTAGGAGCGTGAATTGATATACTCCTCCCGAGCTTGAGGTGGTTGACAGCATTTCGCCAGTAGCGTTGTCCTTCAGATTCACCGTGGCGCCTACGATAACGGCGCCTGAGGGATCGGTAATGGTTCCGCTGATTGCACCAGTGACGACGCTCTGCGCCGAAATCAAGGTGGGCAGCAAGAGCAGCAAAGCCGCGAATAATGCGGCGAGCCCAAAGTATTTACCTAATCGCATGTTCATCTCCAGTTCCATCAATTTGTGGGGCGCTGGTAATCGAGAGAGCTGGCCCCCGTCGACGCTTATGGCACGTTCGTCGCCATGCTTTCAGGCAAATAAGATGTTTGCTGACACTGAGCTACATAAATTCGGAGAGTTTAAATACATTGGGCGGGATGGATACACCGTGACCACGTCCTGATATTCGGAAATTAGCCAGGAAATCTCGATGGAATTAAGCGGGTTGCTGCTGGGTCAAGCAATGGATAGTGCCAAATCCCCAGACTAAATCCACCGAATGGATTCCAACCACGGAGCGCTCGGGAAATAAATCACTCAGGATTCCCAATGCCACGCGGTCGTTGGGATCGTTGAATGTGGGCACTAAAACCGCGCCATTCGATATATAAAAGTTTGCGTAACTGGCGGGGAGGCGCAGGCCATCAAAGAATAAAGGTGACGGCATCGGCAACGCTACGACATCTATTTTGCCGCCATCTTCCAATTTTGCTGCGTGCAGCCGCTCCCAATTTTCTTCGAGTGCGCGATAATTTTTCTCGCGAGGGTTCTTCTCCCGAGACATGACCACTGTGCGGCGATTCACAAAGCGGCACAAATCATCTACATGGCCATGTGTGTCGTCTCCGGCAATTCCTTTGCCGAGCCATACAACATTTCTTACGCCGAGATACTCGCGCAGGGCTGCTTCCGTCTGACCGCGGTCCAATCCAGGATTTCGAACCTGGCGTTTCTGATCGAGAAGGCACTCTTCGGTGGTAAGCACGGTGCCCGATCCATTTACATCAACGCTTCCGCCCTCCAGAACCACATCGTGACCGCCGAGCTGAGCGCGGAACATTTTCATTTTCAGTTTGCGCGCGGCGCGTTCCGGAATCGCATCGTCCTTTTTCCAATCGGGGTAGCGAGCCCAGGCATTAAAGCGGAACCGGGCAATGGCGGCTTCCGGGCGGGGCTTTGCGCGTTTTATAAAGATCGGACCGAAATCGCGCGTCCAACCTCTATTGGTAGGAAATCGCAGAAACTGCACTCGACTCATGCTGACTCCGGCGCTTTTCAAAACTTTGCGCGCGAGCGCCTCCTGTGCACGCGAATTCTCCAGGATGCGAACAAGTTCCCCCGCTGCAATTTTTCGAACGATCTCGCCGTAGACCCAGCGAATGGGTTCGAGTTTAGCAGGCCAATCGGTTGGATTATGCGGCCAACCGATCCAGGTGGCCTCGTGAGGTTCCCATTCGGCGGGCATGCGGAAGCCCAGCGCTGCGGGAGTACCTACTTCAGGGGAGTGGCTGGTGCGGCTAGATGGCTTCAAGGCTTTTCGTCAAGAAAGCGCTGTTCGATGCCTGCGTAGGCATCGATCCGGCGGTCGCGCAGGAATGGCCAATTGCGACGGACGTCTTCCAGGTGGGCGAGGTCCACTTCACCGTACAAAATTTCTTCACGATTGCTGGAACCTTCCGCGATGACGACTCCCTGAGGATCGCAAAAGAACGAAGAGCCCCAGAACTCGAGGCCGTCTCCACCTTCGGGAGGTTTTTCGTGCCCTATCCGGTTGACCGCCGCCACGTAAATCCCGTTGGCAATTGCATGACTGCGTTGAATCGTGCGCCAGGAATCGCGCTGCACTTCGCCATTGGATTTTTTTTCGCTCGGGTGCCAGCCGATCGCGGTAGGGTAGAAAACGATGCACGCCCCGTTGAGCGCGGCCAGGCGCGCTCCTTCCGGATACCACTGGTCCCAGCAGATTAACGTGGCAATTTTCCCGGCGTTGGTTTCAAACGCGCGAAACCCCAAGTCTCCCGGAGTGAAATAGAATTTTTCATAGTAAGCGGGATCGTCGGGGATATGCATCTTGCGGTAGACGCCCGCAATTTTGCCGTCGGCATCTATCATTGCCGCGGTGTTGTGATACACACCCGGCGCCCGGCGTTCGAAAACAGGGGCGATAATGACTGTTTTCGTTTTCAGCGCTACGCGGCCTAATGCTTCTGTCGTGGGGCCAGGCACGGACTCCGCTAATTCGAAATTTGCTGTGTCTTCGCGCTGACAGAAGTATTGCGAGCGAAAAAGCTCGGGCAAACAAATTACCTGAGCGCCGGATCGGGCGGCTTCTTCAATATGCGATACGGCTCGGGCGAGGTTTTCCTCCGGCTTGGCGCCGACGGCCATCTGTACCATGCCAACTTTGAATTTATCCGGCCTTGCCACGATACAAAAATCTACACGAAAAGCCGATACAAGGCCATACGCCGCAAGCAGTTCTTAATTTCTCCTTTCGGGAATCTAGGAGGCCACAAAACCCGTGATTTCGACGCCGATTCCTACAAGCTTCTTGATGCTTTTACAGCGGATATTTGCCTCCTCTTTCTTGTGGAAAAAAAGAAATATGGAGCGAAAAGGAGCTATTGTTTTTTCTTCTTTGACTGCAGCAGTTTTTGATCCTGATATTCTTTCCAGGTTAAAAAAATCAGGAGCAAATCGAAAAGGGTGAGAATAACGAGCGCCGCCGAATGTGTATGAGTGAATCGGTAGATCTGGTAGACCACAAAAGCCGCAAACACGCCGATGGTCAGCGGGTAGGCCCACAGTTTATTCAGCCAGAGGCAAATAACGAGCACGGCCTTCACCAGCCCATGCGAGAGAAGATAAAGCGAGACGAACATCGGGCTGCCACTAGCCAATTTCTGCGAAGCTATACTAAGATGAGAGAAAATAAAATCGTGCTTGTCCCGTGCAAGCTCGTGCTGGCAAAGTGCCTGCAGCCAGGCGTTCAATGTGTCGACTTTAAACCACAACAGCACGCCGCCAATCGCTTCGAGTATTCCGTCGATTCCCTTGATGGTAATCCCTACCCGAAAAGAATCACGCAGGAGAATTTGGCTAAGTCGGCCTTTTACCATTCCCTTGAGCGTGCCACATCTATTGGCCCGCCGATAGGACCAAATTCGTTGACCATGGAGGATTGACTTATGAGGTTGCTAGCGCTTACCACTCTGTTCAGCTCTTTGCTTTGTGCTGCGCTCCAGGCACAGGATAAGCCTGCGGTCGTTGTGAAATATCACGCGACGCTTGAGACGGTGAAGTATGTTTATGGAGTGGCGCCTGCGGTGGCCCGCCTGGGTCCGGAAGAAATTCTCGAGACCAACACCCTTGATGCATTCGGCGACGCCATTCAAAAGCCGGGCGATACGCTCGCACTGGTCAAGGGCGACAATCCGCTTAGCGGTCCCTTCTTCATTGAAGGCGCAGAACCGGGCGATACCATTGCCATCGAGTTTTTAAATTTGGAAGTGAACTCAGCGCAAGGAGTCGGTGCATTCGCTCCAGGTTTTGGCGCTCTTAATTCCACGGGCTACACCCCCATGATTCAGCCTGCTCTGCCTGAACGCATTTGGCTATATCCGGTTCATTCCGGCGATAACACGGCAACCTTTCAAGCGCACGATTCGAATTTCTCCGTAAAAATTCCGCTGCATCCGTTTCTGGGATGCATTGGCGTGGCGCCGGCAAACGGCGAAGCCCGCAGCTCGGTGGTCCCGGCTGAGTTCGGAGGCAATATGGACTCTTCGGAATCGAGTGTGGGGAATACCCTTTATCTGCCGGTGAATGTGCCTGGCGCGCTGCTTTACATGGGCGACGGACATGCTGCTATGGGCGACGGAGAGATCGCCGGCACGGCCATCGAGGTCCCTCTGAGAGTCCGTCTTCGCGTCCGCGTAATCAAAGGACAGCGAATCGATTGGCCACGCTTCGAGAATCAAGACGAGATAATGGCTGTGGGCATCTACCGTCCGCTCGACGATTCATTGCGCATCGCGTTCACGCAACTGATCGGATGGATTCACCAGGATTACGGCCTGTCTGAACTCGACGCCTACGAACTGCTCTCAAAAGTAGCCAGGATTCATTTGGCCGAAATGGTGGACCCAAATTACGTGGTAATCGCCAAGGTCGAGAAAAAATACCTTCCGCAGCGCAAGTCGTCACGCTGAGTTCCCGCCCGCTCCAGGATCGGTCAGCGGCCAAAATTTTGATGGCCCGGTCTCGTTGACAGCACGGTCATTGGCCCCTAGAATCGGCTCCACGCGGGCTCGGTTGTTTGTGTTAGCTCCCCGCCGGAGACCACCATCACGTCGGTAGTAACGAAGCCCAAAGTCGCAATTGTCGATGACGAGCACAGCCTGCGCTCGAAGATTGCGTCCGCGCTGCGATCACAATTCGAAGTTTTCGAAGGCGAAGATTTCGAAGCAGCCTATCGGCTTCTGCAGGGATCGGAACTCGACGTCCTTCTGCTTGGCCTTCCGCTTGGCGATGGCGGAGTTCGCGAATGCACTGAGCTTCTCGGTAGGCTGGTCGGAAGCGAAATCGATACGCTCGTGATTGTGCTTAGTTCCGACGAAACCAAGCCCACCGCCTTGAAAGTGATCGATGCGGGGTCCTACGACTACTTCATCAAACCGATCGACACAGACGTTCTCCGGCACCTGCTCGAACGCGCTGTTGAAAAATTGCACATTCAGCGCGAGAACCGCATTCTTCGCCAGGAGATCAGCCGGAAGAGCGCACATGGTGATTTGATCGGCTCGACCGACGCCATGAGCCACGTGTTCGATTCGATAAAGCGAATGGCTCGGGCGACCACTAACGTGATCATCCGTGGAGAAAGCGGAGTAGGCAAGGAACTGGTCGCGCGAGCGCTTCACGAACAAAGTCCACGCCGCAACCGCGCATTCGTCAGCGTGAACTGCGCTGCGCTTCCGGAAGGCTTGATGGAGGCCGAGCTTTTTGGCTACGAGAAGGGTGCCTTTACCGGTGCGGTGGCCGCCAAAGAGGGCCGCGTCGAAATGGCCCACCAAGGCACCCTCTTCCTTGATGAAATTGCAACACTTACGCCCGCCATCCAAAGCAAACTCCTCCGCGTCCTCGAGGACCGGTCCTTCACTCGGCTGGGCGGGAAGAAATCCATCAAAGTGGATTTTCGGCTTATTAGCGCGACAAACGAGGATTTGGAAGAAATGGTGCGGGAGGAGCGATTTCGCGAAGATCTTTATTACCGAATCCACGTGGTACCCATTTTCGTGCCCTCGCTGCGCGAAAGAATGGAAGATATACCGGTGCTTACGGATTACTTCGTTAGTGTCTATTGCGCTGCCAATGGCTTTCCGGCAAAGCGCATCACTGATGAGGCGATGCTGGCGCTTAAGCGTTATCCATGGCCTGGGAACGTCCGGGAACTGCAAAACGCAATACAACGGCTGGTGATCATGACGGACGGCGAAGTGATCTCTCTGAAAGACCTACCCAGCGAAATCGTGCAGGCTTCGGGGAGAGATTCGCGGAACCGCTTCCGCATACCCTCTGGCGGAATCAATCTGGACAAGGAAATGGGAGCTTTCGAGCGACGCTGGGTTCAGGAAGCTCTGGAGCAGACCCAGCAGGTGAAGGCAGATGCGGCGCGGTTATTGGGAGTGGATCGCAACCGGCTTAACTATCTATGCCGGAAGTACAATCTGTAGCTCCCTTGTTGACTTTTTAATCTAATCGATGAGAATTTCAACAGATTTTATGCCGGCAAATTAGCCGAAAGAGAGGCTGCGGACGTCTAAGTCCTACCGATATAATGACTTAACGCTTGCTCATTTACCGTCGACATTGGACCTAGCTTTGCACAGAAGAAGGTGTAGCCAAGCCGCATCTAAAGTGGAATAAACCCCATGGCAAAGAAACCCTTGAAGAAGGCAAAGAAGCTGGAACAAACAAAGCCGCTCATCAGAGTCGGATGGGCGAATAAGACCTAAGCGTTTTCGCGCGCCAGGTGCGGCCTATTGAGTTGCAGTACGCACGACTCATAGTTATTACGGAACGACCGAGTACCACCGCGAGGCTTTGCAGCTCCTTCGCGGTTATCCCCGCCTCGGCGCGTCTTAGCGCCGGTTTATACCCTGCTCCTTCAGACGCCACCTTACCGCAGAAGGCCTTGCAATTGTGGATGAGATCCCGCCTCGGCTCTGTATTGAATTATTCAACGCCAACGCAAAAATTAAACACGTTGGATGTGATGGACTCCTCGAGTCCTGACTCTCGAAGCCGATAAGTGCTTTCAAATCAGGTGCAGCGAGTTAAGGATTGGGTTAGAAGGTTTGGCGCGTCGATTGCATTAGTAGCAGTGTAGGCAGTGGTTAAAGATAATCTTAAGGAGATTCAAAACCATGGCAAAGAAAACGAAAAAGGGAACAAAGCTCGGAGCCGTAAAGCCACTCAACAAGTTCTCGCGTTAATTTTCTTTAGTCTGACGGCTGGCGTCTCGCCGGCCACCAGTTAGCAGTTGCAGTACCAAAGGGCTGCCGTCCCAGGAACGGCAGCCCTTTTTGCTTGATGGCGGGAATCGTTGAATGGCCGTCAGCAGCGCGCCGGTCGGTGTACGCTGCGGTTGCTTCCGCATGCCAAAAAAAAGTTGTGGATCGAACACCGGCTGAAGGGCCATGGCACCTGCGAACGAAACGTAGAGCAGCGCGCGGATTATTATCGTACGAGGCTGTGGGCGGATTCTATGATGGTCTCTAAAGGAATTCCTGCCGGACAAGCGGGTTTTTTTACCAAAATTGCGAGCGAACCCAGCGCCAAATCGCCTGCCCAGCCTGCCAAGCTAAGGAGCCCTTAACGCCAGAAATCTTTGCTTTCCCGGTCATGCCTTCCAGAAGAGAGCCGTCCGGGTTCGGAATTCCTACGTCAACCGCCACATGGTTCGCCAACACTTGACCTAAACGCTGCAGTGTCTCGGTCTGTGACACGGGATGATCGAGCGCAGCGGCCGGAAAAATTCTATCGACGTGGCCAGAGTAAGTCCGCAGGGGAAATGGGAGCACCTTTACCTTCGCAAGAGCGCCTAGTTGGACATCCTGAACTTCACGGTCTTGTACCAAAATGCGAGCTTTCATGGTGCTTCGATCGACGACGCGCGCAAACTCATCACCAGATGAGAGATATACTCCGGGCTGCTGCTCTACGTTTGGCGTGTCGACGATACCGTCAATCGGCGCTCGAATTTCGAGCTCCTGCGCCCTCCTCTGTCCTATGGAGAGTTCTTGCTCGAGACGCTTGCGATCACGTGCCGCTTGCGCAGTTTGGCCGAGGTCCAAGCGATCCTGATTATTGCGTAGATTGCTGCTCGCCATGGCCAGCTGTTGCTGGAGTGATTGGACGTCGGCATTTATTTCGGGATTTTCCAAAACGGCCAATAACTGTCCTGCTTTCACCTGATCTCCCTGGTGCACGAACACCTTTTGAATTCTGCCGTCCACCAGGGCTCGAACACGTGCATCCTTTCGCGGGCTCGAGAACCAGATCGCTAGTAACCTTTGACGAAAACGGGGGCAGCAGAAACAAAAGAATCAATCCGAGCGCCCAAGCCTGTTGCTTGCGTGTCATTCTCCAGGCCATATATTTCTCCTTCTTGTCGCGTATCCAAGCGCGAGCGAGCGGCAGAGCCTTGCGCAGACTCTTTCTCGCAAAGAAATAAACGACGCCAAGGGTTGCGAGGTACCCCCATTCGTCACCCATTTTGCTTACGAGCACGTTTTTAAGAAACAACAACCATAATAATCAGAAGCGAGGTGCTGTAGAGGATGGCCGAAATTCCGAACAAGAAGAAAACACGGCGCTCGCGGCGGCTGGACGGCGGCAAGTCCATATCGTGACGAAGAATATACTTTTGGGTCCAGGCCCGGAGGAAAGCGAAAGATTCCTCGCGCAGATTATCGATTTTGAGGAATTGGGACAGGGCATAGTAGCCATCCGCTTTGATTAACGGATTCAGGTTCACCAGCGCACCCTGAATCCCGCTTAGCAGCATCATTTTGTAAAAGAAGTCATTCACCAAAGAGCCGGGCGCGGTGAAATGCCACATCAAAGCGGCCAGGCCGCAGATCACCAGCTCAATCCAAATACCCGCGAAGATAACCCACTGGCGAGGAGTCCCGGTCTGGAACAAAAGAATGTCGGTGGTATCGGTGAAAAATGCAGGAGTGAAATAGATGAGTAAAAAGCCCATTTGATGGACCTCGCCCCCATAATGCTTGCAAGTGAGCCCATGACCAAATTCATGAATCCCACCGAGACCCAGGAGAAGGATCCAAAAGATCCAGATGTCGTAAGCGCTTTTATTTGCAAAATTATATAAAGCCGAGGTGTCCTGCTGCACCCGTGTCCAATCTCCGGCAAGCAGATAAACGGCTACGACGAATATGAACAACGAAAAGATGACAAAACCTTTGGTAAACATCCACCAAAGATAGAAGTCCAGTTTGGCGAGTGTCTTGTCCGGATCCCAGGCTTTAAAACTTATATAAAGCACGCTCGATTGGTCGATGCGACCTTTTCGTTCGTCGCGTATGCGTTCGAGAACGGCTAGGTTCTTTTCCCCGATCGAGCGCTCCCACATGTCAGCTTCGATGGAATCGAGGAATTCCAGCACGTCCGCTTCGCCCATTTGCGATTCTGGGTCCTTCTCGCACATGGCCTGAGCGATCTCGGCAGCCGTGCGCGTGCCGTCGCAAAGAGAAAGCAGTTGATATTCCGTGCTTCCGTAGCGGTTATAAGAGTTGGTTTCGCGGTTTTTGATTACGTAACTCACTTCGCCGGCTACGGTTTGTTCGCTGATGCGCAGGTGGCTGCTTAGTTTGGGGCGTTTGAGTCCTTTTGCGAGAACGCTGGAAACTTGAAGACTGGTGGGGCCGAAACGCATGGTCGAAAATCCTCTAAGGCTTCGATTGAGAGGTTGCAGGCCAATCAACTCGCACGGCCATTCCTGGGCGCAGATGCTCGAGTCCGAGACCGGTCAGTCGGGCCACCACATTGTAACTATCGCTGGAGGGGTCCACGGTGGGACTGACTTTCACAACCTTGGCACGTAGCGGGCGATTCGAACCGTCCAGGAGAACCAAGTTTACAGGCGCGCCAGCCGCGGGGCGCGGACCGGCCAGTTCAGAAACTTGAAATTGGACTTGAAGCGGAGAGAGCTGGCTAATCCGAAAACACTTATCACCCTTGGCGATGGCTTGACCTTCTCGAATGTAGCGGCGCACCACTACGCCCGAGAATGGCGCGCGCAAAACGGTTTGATCGATTTCAATTTCAAGGCGATGGATTTCAGCTTTGCCGCTTTCGACCAAGGCCTCGTACCCATGCATATCGTACTCCGCGCCCTTCGCTTCGAATTCGGCCTGTTCCAGATCGGCCTGGCTCGATAGTCCAGCTTCCCGCAATTGCTGCTGCCGCCTGTAAGCAGCGCCTTTGGCCTTCAATTCGGCTGCCTTGTATTGCAGGTTGTTTTCGGTGACCTTCACATCATTGCGGGCTTTGATGAGTTCCTGTTGCAAACTTCGGTCATCCAAGTGGCCCAGAACGTCGCTCGCGCTTACCACGCTGCCTTCATCCTTCACCACGGAGATTACGACGCCATCGCGTTGCGATGAGAGATCTACCTGATGTTCGACTGTGAGGACGCTTAAGATATCACCGGGTGCTCGATCGGTCTCACCGCCCCGGTATTTGCAGCGGATCTGGGAGGAGCCGCGTTTGCCGGGGCTTCCGGCGCAAACTTGGCATTAGCGGCTACCGAAGATTTGTCGCAGCCATTTCCGCCAACAGCAATCGTTGCGATCAAGACGAGCAAAATGCATTTCATAATGGCCATTCCTCTTCGCTACGGCAACCAGACCCAGGCCTTTTGCCAAATCCATCGGAACGGTGAGCGCAAAATCGCATAACCTAGGGGGTACCATCCGCTGCCAAACCACCCGCCATGCGACCGAATTCTGGCCCTGCCGACCATTCCATCACGTGCACTCCCCCCGGTATTTTCGAATATAGCACGCACCAAAAAATACTGGTCTCCGGAGTCCGTGTGCGTCTGCGCGCCAAGCCGCTCCACGTTTCCTCTGAATGTGATGGTCGGAAAGGCGTTCAACTTTAGAGCTATGTTTTCTCCGGGCTGCACCAGGGCCAGATCTGTTTCCGGAACACTCATCTCCGCCGCCATGTGATCTTGAGCGACTATTTCGCAAAAAGTGTCGCCCGCTTTTAACATAGTCCCAGTTTTTTCTTCCACTTTTGGGGTGACCACAATGCCGCCGATGGGCGCGGTCAATCGCGCTTCATTGACGCGTTGCTGCTCCAGCGCGACTTCCGCGTAGTACAGTTCGTTGCGAATTTGGGCCTGTCCCGCAGCGGAGGGATCGTTCCGAAATTCGGCTTCGGCTACTTCGCGGCGTGCCTGAGACAAGGAGGCATCGGCTTCCGCCAATTTGACGCGATCCTCGCTATCATCCAACTGCGCCAGGACCTGACCCGGTCGTACGGCATCGCCTTCGTGAACGAAGACCTGTTTCACGGTACGGCCTTCCATCGCACTCACTACTCGCCGGTCGGCTGGGACTACGGTGGCATCCGTGCCCACACGCATCGGCCAAGGAATGAGTATCAAAAGCGCTGCAACGATGCCGGCGCGCTGGGCATATTCTACAACCCGGCTTCTGGGCATAGCCGCGAGTAATTTTTTCTTTCTCTGCGCGAAAGGCTGGAAAATATTGGCCAGGGGGACTTGTTGATACAGCTGAGCGTTGCGAATGGCCACCGTGGTCTGGCTGGCAAGGATGGCCAGCGTCTCTAAATTGCTTTCTGAGAGAAAATCGGGCTCCTTGCTTAGAAGAATCATCGCGCCGAGGGTTCCCTGGTCGTCGCGCAAAGGCAGACCATAGAAACCTTGGTGCCCATGCTCTTGCAAAAACGGGACCACCTGCGCGCGCGTTGCTTCCGGCTCGACCTGCCAGTCATCGTCGCGCAAATTTGCTGAGACCGGGTTCTCCTGCTCCGCTACCCATTCCATGCGCTCGCGCAGGTCGCTCATTTCCCGGGTCTTGGGAACCTCGGTTTCCCCGGATACAGCGCCCAGGATGAAGCGGCCGCGGTCGTAGAATCCAATAACGCAACTTTCAAAAGGGACAACGCTAGAGGACTGGGCCACCACGGTGGTCAACACATGATCGAGATCCAGGGTGGAGGTGATTTCCTGAGAGATCTTCAAAAGGGCATCGAGTGCGTGAACCTTACGCTCGGACTCGAGGAGCTTGGCGTTATGCAGCGCTACAGCTGCTTGTTCGCTGATGCTGGAGAGGAAAAAAAGATCATCTTCGTTGAACAGTGTGCCGTCGGACTTGTTGATTATTTCAACAACGCCAAGAACTTCATCGTCCTTGCGAAGGGGCGCTCCCATCCAGGACTGAATTTCGAAATCGCCGCCAGCTTCCATGCGCGCGGCGAGAGCAGGTTCCTCACTCGGATCCTCAAGCAGTCTGGGGTTGGCTTGTTGTGCGATGTTGGCCAGTAGGCCTTCATTCAAAGGCGCCGTGGCGTCCTCTTCAATTGTGGGATCTTCCCCGATTTGTTTTGCAAGAGTGAGCTGTTGTCCGTCCGCAGACGCCAACCATAAGTTGCAAGCTTCGGCACTCAAGATGTCGCGAATCTTTCCCGCAACGATAGGCAGGAGTTCTTCCAGTTCCAGAGTCGATGTGAAGGTACGGCCCAGATCGTACAGGGCGGTGAGGCGTTCGAGGGTGGAGAGTTGGGCCTGGCGCTCCGCCTCAATCGCGTCGAGATTGGTTAAGGCGCGGCCTGCTAACTGACATGCTTCTTCGAGAAAATGGGCGTCTTCGGCGGTGAAATCCCCAGCTCGTTTATTGAGAACTTCTACTACCCCTTCCGGTTTTTGCGCTCCGGGCAAAGACGCATATAACGCGGATTTCACGCGTGTGCGGCTAAATTCATCAAGATGCTCGAGGTCCTCTATTACGATTTCGCGCGCCGGCAAGCGCCGCGTAGCTGCCGATTGGTACAAAATTGCCAGGGTTCCACCGCTGACGGGCAGTTCGGTAGGGTGTAATCGTTCGCCAGGCTCGATCCAGCGCATGCGGCAAGCAATCTCGTCGCCCGTTTCATTGGCGAGCCAGACAAGAACAGCACGGGCTCCGAGTGTGGTCCCTACTCGTGCGGCAAAAGTCTTGAGCAATGTGTCTTGATCGCGACACGCCAACGACACGCTCGCGAGCTCGAAAAGCGCGGAAGATGTTTCCATTACTCTCCCAGGGGGAAGGGAACGCCTACTGCACTGCATCGCGATGGACAGCGCGCCCGCGATGCAAACGGTTAGTGAGGCAGCCTAACAAATGCAATGTCTGTGCGTCAAGGAAGGCTATAGCGGCAAACGCTCGCAGGATGGCATCGCGTCTTAGGAATCCGAGGACGGGGAAAGACGCCATACCAGCCGCCTTTCCCTCCCTGCAGTTTCCTAGAAGTGGAAACCGACGGTGCCGGTAATTGCACGCGGCGTGACGTAGTGTGTGCCGCTGAACGTTGACAGAAAGTTGTACAGCGCGAAGTTGTTGGTCAGATTGATCACCTCCAACCGCGCGCTCCATTTGTAACGGTCCCCATGGAATATATTGTCGTGACCCACAGCGAGGTCAAACAGATTGCGCTGTTGGACACGCGGAGGATTGTGGTCGTCGTTCTCTTTGTTGGGCGCCGGTACCTTTATGAGCGTTGACCCGAACCCGGACGCCGGACAATTGAAAGGAAGTGGTGTGTTCGGAGTCGCATGCACACCGTTGCAGGTGAAGCCGGCTTCGAATTCCTGATCTGCGGACAGCGGGATCGATCCGACGTTGCTGGCAACCATGCTGACGTTCGGCACACCACCGCTCAGAATCGAGCCGGGGCAGGAGTTCGTTGGTTCCAATCCGAAGCAGGGGGTGGCACCGGCCACGAGACCGCTGTCGTACCGCCAGTTGAAGGCCACCCAAGGGTATTTCTTCCAAGGCTGATATTGGATGTGGGTTGTCTCATTGAAATGCTCGTCGTGATCGATTCGAAAAACGCCCGTCGGTGCCGTGGGATTTGCTCCCGCTCCGGCGACCTGCGGCGTAAAGAACCGTGCGGCCACGCTCGACATCACAATCAGAGCCGTCAAACCGTGGAAATTCGGGATGGACCCGCGGATTGCGAATCCAGGGATCTTGGAGCGGGTCCATTCAATCGGGAATGCAATCGGCGTATTACCGAGAACGCTGAAATCATAGGCGTTATGTGTGTACTTCCAAATATATTCACCATCGAGAACGAAATACTTCCCGAAAGCCTGTTGGAGTCCGACATGAAATTCATTGCGAAAGCCGGGATGGATCGGATTTGTAGAGCTTGCAGAGCACCCCAGGAGAGGGTTTAGGACGTCACTCGTACACCCGATGCTGGAGAGCACCAGATTTTCGTTAAAGGGAGTTTCGAGAGTTCGCGCATAGGAAATGCGAAGAACGGTGTTGGTCGACTTGATGTTGTAGGCGACTCCCAGACGAGGCTCCGCTTGGCCGGCGGTGCTCAAACCATTGTACTTGTCGCCACGGATACCCAAGTTGAAGGACCAGTCTTTCCAGGTGATGGTGTCCTGGACATAAATCGCCAGTTCCTTCACATCCGTGTGCAGAGGGAGTGATGAAGCGGTCCGAAATAGACTTCCTCCACGCGTCAGGTCGAAGGGCAGCAAGACTGGATCGAACAGAGGGTACTGGTTGGCGAAAGTAGGATTGAAGTTCGGGTTTGCAGGGTTGGCGGGCGCGTTCAGATTGGTAGTGTCATTCGGTGCAAATCCAAGAGCTGCGCACTGGGAGGGCGCGGTGACGCCTGCAGGGCCAATAGCGGGAGTCTCCGTGGTGGTCGACAAGCAAGGCGCGTTGAATGCGGGATCCACGATTCCCAGGCCATCCTTCTCAGTTAGGAATGTTTGCTGGTAGGTAATGCCCGCCTTGATGTTGTTGATGCCTTTGACGTAAGAAATACTTGCGCGAAGCCCCGCGTTAGTGAGCGTTCGATCTTGGGCCACCGTCTCTCTTTGAAGGCTCGGCGGCCCGAGATCGGAAAAGGGATCTGTGCTTGGGTAGTAGTTGTACGCATCGCGACGAACAAAAGCGCCAACTGTTAGAACTGTGTTGGAACTAATCAAGCGCGTCCATGACGGGGCAATATTGAACGTCCCGATCTTGGAGCGTTGATCAGCAGCGCCGACCGCTTGGCCACAGAATAGCGAGCTGGTGCAGCCTTGTGCAGCACCGGGAGCAAAGCCTCCATTGCTGACCCCCACACCGCCCGCCCCCGGCACGCCCTCACCGAACCACATGGTGGCATTCTGGGCGTCAAAAGAATTAGGCGTCTGGAACCACGAACGTGTGTACTCGAAGTTCAGATGGATCGAGTCTCCGCTCGAAATTTGATAGTCCACCCGGTCGAAAATGTTTTCTTGGTTGCCTTTGTCATGCGCGACAGAGAATTCGGAAGGATCAAGGAATCGCCCGCTATTGAGCCCGCCCACGGCGATGAAGTTGCCCCATTTCTGACCTCCATAAGCCAAGTCAGCACCTACGGTAGAGGAACCGAATGCGCCGTAGGAGGCCGTCACGCTGCCGTGAGGCGTGCTAACGTCTAGGCCCGATCGTGTGGTGGCCACAATCACGACGCTTGTCTTGTCACCGAATTCTGCCGGAGGCGCGCCGGAGATAACTTCCAACGAATCGATCGAATCGATGGGGATTTGATTCGAAAAGACCTTGCTCTGCTGATCGGTGATGGGCTGGCCGTCAACGGAGAAAGAATTCTCTGCGTGGTCTCCAAGTCCGTGGAACAGGCCGTTCGAGTCGGCAGCGATGCCAGGAGTCGTTAGTGTGACGAGGGAGCTCAGTGAGGACGATTGACTCTCCAAAGGAAGCTTTTCGAACAACGAACGGTCTACGTCGGTATGGAAAGTTGAATCGTTCTCCAAGAGGTCGCCCCCGCCCTCGACGGTTACAGTGCTGGTGCCACCCTCTACTTTCAGCGTAATCGGAACGTTCAACGGTACCGAAGACCGGATCTCGACGTCCTGGGCGTAGGAGGTAAATCCTTTTGCGCTTACAGAAAGGTGGTAAGGGTTAAACGGTACGTTGGGGAAGGAGAAGCCTCCGGAGGCGTCTGTGGTGGTGGATCGTTCCAGTCCGCTCACGGGATTATGAATCTTCACGGTCGCATTGGGAACGACACCGCCGGAGGGATCGACTACTGTGCCGTTAATGGAAGCTGACTGCGCATGCACGCCGCGTGCAGAGAAGAGAACCAAGACACACAATGCCGCTGCTAAATAGAATGGCTTTCTACTGTTCATTTCGAGTCTCCCTAAGCCCACGTAGGGCTTTTCCAGTCGTTGTGTGGGGGCTTATGCGGAACTCATCGCTCGCGAGCGAGCGGAAAATAAGAGATCCGCGTGCCGTTTTTTTCTAGGGATGGATTACGACTGGACGGGAGGCGCGCGCGGAGAGGTTTGATGAAAGACTAATTCTAGCTGCGGATCAATCGAACAGGCTGGATTCAGCCAAGTTACAGCCTGGGGCATAGGCAGCGCGGTGCCATGCGAGAGGTCCAGAGTTGCGGAATGAGCAAAATGACAGACCCGGCAGTGCTGGTCTTCGAATTGGCTGTGCCAGTGTCCCGCGGCTTGGAAAGCGAAGGACAGTAGGAACGCGGCCATCACCATGGCCACGATCCGGTACGCCGCTCGTCGCCGATTTAACAACCGCACTCCCCCTCGCCCAGATGTTACTTAGACGCAGCCTCCCGCACAACCGTAACTATAATTTTTTGCAGCACAGCAGTCAAATCCGAGCTCTCTTAGACCTGCAGCACGTCGCCATCCCTGGCGATCATTTCGTACAAGACAGGATTAACGAAAAAGCCAAGAAAGAGCCGCGAAATAAGGCCCGCAACAATCACAATGGCGAACGGTTTTTGAGTGTCGGAGCCAATGCCGGTGGAGAGCGCGGCTGGGAGCAAGCCAAGGCACGCAACGAGCGCGGTCATCATAATCGGCCGCAACCGCAGAAGTGATGCGTCTAGAGTAGCCGTGCGAATATCTTTCTTTTCCAAACGTAGCTTGTTGATATAGGAAACGAGTATGACGGCGGTTTCCACGGAGACGCCCATCAATGCGAGCAGCCCCAGCAGGGAGGACACGCTGAAGGGCGTGTGAGTAAGCTTCAAGGCAATCAGAGCGCCTACCGGCTCGGTGATGAGTACGCCGAGCGCGATCGTCGCAGGAAATTTGAAATTTCCATAAAGCGCGAAAAGAATTAAGAAAATCAGCAGTATCGCTAGCGGGCCGATGTATAGCATTTGATGTTCGGCTTCCAAAAGCTCCCCGTACTCGCCTCCCCAGTTCATGCGGTATCCCGTCGGCAATGATTTTGCGATGTCCGCAATCGCGCGTTGGCCTTCTTGTACCGCGCTGGCAAGGTCGCGCCCCTCGATGCTGTATTGCACGCCAATGTACCGCGAATTATTTTCACGATAGATGAAAGAGGCCCCGTTACCTTCGCGGATGTCGGAGAGTTCGCTCAAGGGGATCTGTTGGCCCGCCGGCGTGCCGACTAACAAATTCCCAATTTGCTGGGCGTTTTCTCGAAACTCCCGCTTCATGCGGACGACGAGGTCAAACAATTTTTCGCCTTGGATTACCTGCGTTGCCGCCTGTCCGCCCACGGCCGCCTGCACCACACCCTCGACGTCGGCGACATTGATTCCGTACCGAGCAATTTTGTCTCGGTTCACCTGCACGAGAAGGCTGGGCTGGCCCAATTCACGGACCACGGTGAGCTCGGTGAAGCCGCGAACGCGGGAAAGGCGGCGCTTTATTTGGAGCGCCCGGTCTTGCAGCACATTTAGATCGGAGCCGTAAATTTTCACTGCAAGAGCGCTCTTCAGCCCGGTCAGCGCTTCGTCCACCGCATCCTCAGCCGGCTGCGTGTAATTGAAGATAATTCCGGGATACGCATCGAGCTGCTTTTGAAGATCTTCAATTAGCTCGGGCTTGTTATGAATTCGCCCTGTCTTCCAAATCGCATCTTTATAAGGTTTCAGGCCGACATAGAACTCGCAATTGAAGAAGCCGGTGGGGTCGGTTCCGTCGTCTGGTCGGCCGAGCTCGGATCCGACTTCTGTAACTTGAGGATACTTGGCCAGAATGTCGCGAATCTGCGGAGCGATCTTGGCCGCTTCTTCGTACGAAATTGTGTACGGCATGGTCGCGCGTACCCACAACGCGCCTTCATCCAGATGGGGCATAAACTCGCCGCCAATAAAAGGAATCAGCAAAAGTGTTGCGCCGAAAATCAAACTTGCCACCAGCATGGTGGTTTTCCGATGGTCCAGACACCAAGTAAGATGTCCGACATATCTTGCGCGGACCCATTCGAATGGCTTGTTCTCGCGTTCGCGGACGCCCTTCTTGAACCAGTACGAACACATCACGGGAACGAACGTGAGCGTAAAAATCAACGCGCCGACTAAGGCGACAGCCATGGTGTCCGCCATGGGATGGAAAAGCTTGCCGGAGGGTCCGCTGAGCGCGTAGATAGGAATGTATCCTGCGATGATCACCGCGACCGAATAGAAAATCGGACGATCCACATCTTTGGCTGCCGCGAGGATTACTTTGTGCAAATTGTATTGTTGTCCAGCACGAAGCCCGAGTTCGCGATAAATATTTTCAACCATCACCAGGGTGCCATCAATAATGATTCCGAAGTCGATCGCGCCGATAGAGAGCAAATTCGCAGCTACGCCGTTGGCATGCAAAAAAATGAAAGAAAAGAGTAACGCGAGCGGAATTGTCATGGCCACGATAACTGCGGCGCGGAAACTGACCAGAAAGAAAATCAGCACGATCAAGACCAGCGTCATGCCCAGCAGAAGATTGTCCTCGACCGTGCTGATGGTCAGTTGCACCAAATCGCTGCGGTCGTAAAAGGGCCGCACTTTGACATCGGGCGGAAGAATGCGCTCGTTCAGCTCCTTAGTCTTCGCTTCCACCCCTTTCAGAACGTTTTGCGTTTGCTCAGCGCGTAACATCATGAGGACGCCTTCCACAGCATCATCGTTCTTGTTGAATCCAAATTGGCCAAGGCGTGGCGCGTGACTGACGACAACATCGCCCACATCTCGAACGTGCACCGGCACGCCGTTTTGCGTTCCGATGATCACGCTGCCGATATCCGCTTGGTCCCGGATTAGCCCGAGGCCGCGCACGTAATAGAACTGTCCGCCCTGCGAATAGAATCCTCCACCGGTGTTGGCGTTATTTAGGCTGAGCTGTTGAATTATGGTCGGAACAGTGATGTGGTAGCCGTAAAGCCGAGCGGGGTCGAGCAGCACCTGATACTGCATCACAGTGCCGCCGAATCCAGAATCATCCGCTACGCCGCGGACTTGCTTGTACTCTCTCCCGATCACCCAATCTTCGAATGTCTTGAGTTCTTGGGGTGAGCGGTCTGGGCTTTCCAGAACATAGCGGTACACCAATCCGGAGGGGCTGGAGAGAGGAGCGAGCGTCGGCTGCACGCCTGCGGGGAAGCTCACCTCACTTAAGCGCTGGAACACGACTTGACGAGCGAAATAATCGTCCGTGTCTTCATCAAACGTGAGGGTTACGACAGAGAGACCGTACAGCGATATCGAGCGCTGGATGGACATCTTCGGCACGCCATTCATTTCCACTTCGGTCGGCAAAGTAACCAGGCGCTCAATTTCTTCAGCCGCGTGCCCGGGCCATTGGGTAATGACCTGCACCATAGGAGGGGACAAATCTGGATACGCGTCCACCGGCATATGTTGGAATGAGATAGCGCCGGCTATGGTGACGAACACCACCAGCATGAGCACAAGAAATCTCTGCTTTAGGGCCAATTGGACGATTCGATTAATCATTAGATTTCAAGCTTAGTGCTGGAAAGAATTGGCGAACTGCAGAAACAAGCTGCCATTGCCCACAAGTTTGTCGCCGGGTGAAAGACCTTTCAGAATTTGTGTTTCCCCCTTCTCGCTTTGGCCGATTTCTACCTGGCGCCGCGCGAATTGATTGGAACCAGTGACCAGGTAAACGAAAGGCAGATTTTCGTCGTCGCGCAGGACTGCGGCGTCAGGCACGGCAATCGCACTGGGAATGACTCCGGCCGTGATGCTCGCCACGCAGTACATATCTTTCTTCAATTTTCCGCTTGGATTATCGACAACGATGCGCGCCTGTAAAGTGCGGGTGGTGGGGTCAAGCGCCGGTGAAATGAACGAAATCTTGCCGGAAAATTTATCGGGGTAGGAATCGGTAGTGATCGTTGTGGGGTCGCCGTTCTTCACAAATGCCAGATCACCCTGATAAATATTCGCGAGCACCCAGACGGTGCGCATGTCCGAAATCGTGAATGTCTGGGTTATGCCCGCCTGCAGCACTTGTCCCGGCGAAACGAGGCGCTCAACAATTTCTCCGCCAATTGGAGCCAGCAAAGGGATCTGGGCTGATAGTGGAGATTTCTCCAGATCTTCTGGTTTTGGTATTCCCAAAATTTTCATTCCTGCTTCAGCCGCGTTTAGATCTGCTTGAGCTTGTGTGTGATCGGACTCAGCTTGCAGTAAATCGCGGTCGGAGATGGCGTGATGTGCGAAAAGATCTTGAGCACGCTGGTAATTCTTGTCCGCCACCCGGAACGTGTCTCGCGCTTTCAAATAGGAAGCAAGCAGAAGCGAATAATCCGGGCTGCTTACTTCCAAAAGCGGCTGGCCACGTTTGACGCGATCTCCCGGAACTACCAGGATTTTGCTGACCAGCCCTCCCACTTGTGTAATTACGGGCGTGGTACTGAAGGCGTTGTATGCAACCGCTCCAGTCAAGCGGAGCTTGCGCGTAATCTTTGATAGTTGCACCGTCACAACTTGCACGTGCGACATTTGATCTTGAGGAATGGTGAACAACCCAGGCTTTTCGATCTTCGCTTCACTCGAAGAAAATGAGGTCATTTGATTCGCGCCTCGCTCCGAACTGCACCCGGCGATCAAACCAGCGAGCGTTACGGCTAATCCGAGGCCTACCGGGCGTTTTATAAATGGTGAATTGTTCATGGCAAATTCCTCACTCCTACAGCTTCACGAAGCTGTTCCACGGCCGTGAGATAGGCAGCGAGAGACTGGCGATAGGCTAGTTCCGTCGCGCGGTAACTGCGCTCGGCGTCAAGAAAATCCAGAAGGCTCGCGGCGCCCCGCTTGTAGGAATACTCGGTGATGTCCCGCGATTGTCTTGCCGCATCGAGGTATCCAGCGCGGTAGAGCGAGACCACTTGGTCGTTGTCGCGCATCGCTTCGTAGGCTGTGAGCACGTCGCTCAGCACTTGATCGTTCGCCGCGAGTTCCAGTTCTTGTGCTTGATTGATGGCGTAATTCGTCCGCGCAATTTCGCCCTGATTGCGATCGAAAATCGGCAATTGGAAGTTAAGACCCATGTCAGCCGTGTTCACGGCACCGACGTGCGTGTAGTTGAAAAACCCAGTGACGTCGCGCTTGCCGTTCGCTTTAGCCAGTTCATATTGACTTTTAGCCAGGGTCACGCCCTGCAGCGCGGCGCGAAAGTCCGGCCGATTTTCTAGCGCCTGGGCCTGTAGATCTTCCAACTGAACCTTAACCGGGATGTAGTCGAAATCTCCCGAGACATCAAAGTCTTCTGGAACGGTTTTATATCCGAGAAATTGCCGTAGTGCGACCAGCGCCTGAACTTTAGAAAGCTGCGCCTGGGAGACGTCACTCTGAAATTGCAGCAATTGAAGTTTAATCTTCAGGAAATCCACTTCGCTGATATCGCCGGCTTGGTAGCGCGCCTGGCTGATGTCCACCGTATTCTGAAAACTCTTGCGATCCTCGATGGCGAGATCGAGAGTGGATTCGGCCAGCTGTACATTGATGAATTGCTGCGCCACGGTGAAGGTCAGGGTGCGCCCGTTATCGGCCACCTGCGAAGTAGTCATCGCGGTTTGGTCCTTGGCCGCATGCAGTCGATGTTGCCGTTTCCCTCCTCGCTCGAAGAGGTAGCTGATGCCGACATCGAACTGAGCAGTGTTCTCAATGTAGCTTTCGCTAAATTCGTCGGGGTCAAAAATCGGCAAGAACTGCGTGTCGGCGCTGAACACGGGGTTCGGTCGCAGCTTTGCGGTGATCTCTTGCGCCTGGTTCTGCTGAATCGTCGTTTGGGCTGCCTTTAAATTGTGATTGTGAGTCAAGGCTAAGTGAATAGCCTCATCCAGCGTTAAGCGTATCGCGCCGTGGGACGGTGATGCTGGCGCCTGTATCTTGGGTGCCGGTGCGGCCGCGGGCGGTGGCGGCGGATTTTGCGCCCGAGTCCTCCACGGCAAAGCCACTGCAGAAAAACTCAACAAGGATGCGAGCATCGCGAATGGCACACGTTTTACATGCATAATTTTCAACCTTTTCTAAACGATAGAGAGTGGATCGGAGCGCGAATAGCGCTGAATGCGATTAAGCAGCGGGCGGTGCGCGGGCCGGTAAGCGAGGCGTTAACAAAGTTGGCGCGACAGCGCACTCCAACGGTTCAGGCTGAGATCCTAGCTGGGCCAGCGCCGGGGTACTATCGCTTGAGAGCGGACGCTGCAGGGGCTGATGATTCACATGACAGATGGAACAGTTGGCTTCCGAGGAACCCGCGTGGTGATGCCAAACGTTACCCAGCGTAATCGTGAGGAATAGCAGCGCGATGAACGCCACCGGAACCAGCCAACACCGCGTGGCCTTGTGCTTGAGCATTTTGAGGAGTAAAACCAGCCTTTCTACGAATCATATAGCAGATGGTGGTAGAAACGAATGGGTTGTGCCTGGCAACTACCACTTTCACCCAACAATTAGTTTGTATGTTCCAGCGCCTTTTCCACCAGGGCCACGCACTTTTCCACGCGTTTGCGCAACGGGCCGTCGATTTCCTGCTGACGTTGGCGCAACGTAAAAGTCTCATCGGCGATATTCAGCGCAGCGAGCACGGCCACTTTTAGCGAGTCCACCATGCGCGTCGCTTCCGCGATCGAACGCATTTTGTTATCGACGTAAGTGGCCAACTCTTTCAGGTACTCTTCGTTTCCGTCCGCGTTCACATTGTAACTTTGATCGTAAATTTCTACTTTCACTTGGCGCTCCCCCGGCTGGCTTCCGCCATTGTCGGCCATCCGTCAGCGGCACGCAATGGTCTTGATATGGAGGAGCCGGTCTTTGGTCAGGTTTGTCCAGCGATTTCTTCTAGCTTGCGCGCAGGCTAGCGCCGAGGTTCTGTTCGAGCGCAGCCACCATGCGGGAACCCAATTCGGCGAGCTGAGAATCCGTGAGCGTACCCTGCAAGCTTTGGAATTTCACGCGGATCATGAGGGAATACTTCCCGGCAGGAATCTGACCGCCACGAAATAGATCAGCAGCCTGAATCGATTGGAGTTCCGCAATACCGAGCGCGCGGATTGTCTGTTCCACTTGCGCGAACGTAATGCCGTCGGCCAACACCAGCGAAAAATCTCTTTCCACAGCAGGGTAGCGCGGCCAAGGCACGAAGCGTAGCGCGGCACGTGCGGAATCGATAGCGGCGTACAGCGGTTCGAGCTTGAGCTCTGCTAGATAGACGTCTTGTCTCAACTTCAATTGGTCCGCGACGGGGCGAGCGAGTTGTCCCGCAACGCCCAGTCGTTCGCCTCTATGCTGGGCGACAGAAAAGTGAGCTGAACGCGCGGCCGATAGCCAAGCGGGTCCTCCGGGTTGCCATTCCAATTCGCCGGCTAGCTCTCCAATTTGATCGAGCGCGCCTTTCAAGTCCGCGAAATCGAATTCTCGCGCGGTTTCATGAATTGTTTTTTCACGCGCCAAACCGGTGGCTCCCAGCGTAAGAACAGGCGTTTCCACAAACGCTCCGTCGCGCAATTCGTACCTCTTGCCAATCTCAAAGAGGCGGAGATCGCGATTTCCATGGTTCAAGTTCCATTCAATGGCGCGAACCATGCTCACCGCGCCACTGGAACGCATGATCGACGCATCTTCCGTCAGTGGATTGCTAATTACAGCAGGTTGAATCCCTTCCTCGCGAAACAGCGCGTCGCGTTGGGAATCTACAATAGGGATCTCGACAATTTCGTTAAAGCCGAGTCCGATAGCGCGTTCCACCAACCGGCCCTGCGCCTGTGCCTGCGGCAAAGGATGTGCCGGCTTTTTCGCGGGTGGAAGCCGCGGTGGAAATTTGTCATAACCGTAGTGCCGAGATACTTCTTCAATCAGATCGATCCCACGAGTGACATCACGCCGCCAGGACACTTGCGTGCATTCCCAAACGGCCGCGAGGGAGCCATCACTGCCACGATTCGCATCCACGCGTGTGGGATGAAAGCCGAGCGCGCTTAAAATTTCTTCCACCTCGCGATCCGGAATATCCGCGCCCATTACACGTAGGATTTCCTTTCGCGCTAATTGAATTCTCTTTTCCGGTTCGCGAGAGGGATACATATTGACCACGCCCGCCAAAAGCTCGCCGCCGGCCACTTGCTGAATTAACTCCGCCGCGCGCCGCGAAGCGAGCTCGGCCATTTCGGGATCGGCGCCGCGCTCGAAGCGGTAGGAAGCTTCCGTACGGAGTCCCAGCGCTTTTGCAGTTCTGCGCACCGAAATGGGATCAAACCACGCCGCTTCGAGCAGGAGATTGCGGCTACTAAAGCGAATCTCTGTGTCTGCTCCGCCCATCACGCCGCCGATGCCTATAGTACGCGTCGCATCGGCGATCACGCACATGTCTTTCGTGAGCGTTCGCTCCGCACCGTCCAGCGTGCGAAGTTTTTCACCCGGACGCGCGCGCCGCACGATCACGCGCCGCTCGTTTAATTTATCGAAGTCGTATGCGTGCAGCGGCTGGCCCAATTCGAACATTACGTAGTTTGTGACGTCCACCACGTTGTTGATCGACTTGTGGCCCATCGCTTCCAGCCGCTGCCGCAACCAGTCTGGAGATGGTTGCACTTTCACTCCGCGCAAAATGCGAGCGGTAAAACGTCCGCAAAGCTCCGGCGACTGGATTTCAACACGCGTTGCGTCCGCAGCCTTTTGAGCACTTTCATTCAGCTTTGGCTGGATGGGCTTGACCTGCGTCCGATAGATCGCGGCGACTTCGCGCGCAATGCCGTAATGGCCCAGGCAATCGGGACGGTTTGCCGTGATTTCCGCGTCGAATACCGGCCCTGCCGCCGAGTCTTCGACCGAATCAATCGCAACTCCGGCAAGCGAGAGTCGCGCGGCAAGGTCAGCGGGCGCTACCGTAACCTCGACGAATTCTGTGAGACAGTTGTAGAGAACCTTCATCGTTGAAAACTCAGCCTAGCCAGCGTGAGAAATTCCAGGGTTGTATCAAAGACCAGGAAGACGCTACTTCCCAGGCTCGTTCTATGGAAACTGCTGCAAGAAGCGCAGATCGTTTTGAAACAACAGCGGCACCTCGGTGACGCCATACTTCATCATGGCCAGGCGATCCACGCCCATACCAAAAGCAAAACCTGAAAGCCGCTCTGGATCGTATTTCACAAAGCCATACACTGCGGGATTCACCATGCCCGCGCCAAACAGTTCGATCCAGCCGGAAAATTTACAAACGCGGCACCCTTTCCCGCCGCACACGTGGCACGTCGCGTCCACTTCGGCGGAAGGTTCGGTAAACGGAAAATAACTTGGCCGCAAGCGCGTCTTCGTTTTTGGTCCCAAAAATTCGCGCGCAAAATATTCCACGGTGCCTTTGAAATCGCAGAAGGATATATCGGTGTCCACCGCGAGGCCTTCGATCTGATGAAACATGTAACCGTGTGTCGCGTCCGGATTATCGCGGCGATATACTTTTCCCGGCACCACGATACGAACAGGCGGTTTCTCTTTTTCCATAGTGCGGATCTGCATGGGCGAGGTGTGCGTGCGCAACAGATGACTGCTGCGCGCCCCTTCGATATAGAAGGTGTCCATGTTGTCGCGCGCGGGATGATGCTCGGGAATGTTCAGCGCCTCGAAATTGTAGTAGGGCGTTTCGATCTCAGGCCCTTGGACCACGCTGAAACCGATCGCAATGAAAATTTGCTGCAGTTCTTCGAGTGTTTGCCGGATCAGGTGCCGCGTCCCGAAAGAGCGCTCGATACCAGGGAGTGAAAGATCGATTGTGTCGCGCGCCGAAGCCGATTGTTCAGACGCAGCTTCTATCGCTTGCTGCCGTTGGGCAATAACGGACTCCACGTACGTCTTAAGCTTGTTTAATTCTTGCCCTGCCATAGGTTTCAACTCGGGCGGCGCTGTCTTCAGCCAATTGTTAGCGATCTGCGAAAGCACCCCAGCCTTGCGGCCGGTCCATCGCAGGAGGAACGTTTGCCAACTTCCTGGATCAGAACAGTGAGCGACCTCCTGGTCGAAGCGCTGACGCACCCCGGCGAAGCGCGTAATCACTTTTTCAGGTGTGGTGTCACCCAGGTCGGTAAGTGATCGCTCAGCAGTAATTTTCTCAGCCATGTTTTGAGTCACTACACGATTTCAGCGATTGTCTTCTGCGCCCGTGATCATTACGCCGCGTTTTAACGCGCGGGAATAGCGGCACCGTCGAATGCCGGGAATCTAGCCTTCGTCGCGATGCCGAACGTGTTCCGGCTTGGCCTGGGACTTCGCATCCGCGGGTGCTTTGGCAACATGCTGCTTTGCCGACGCGACCAAGGCGGTAAATCCGTCTGCATCGTTTACCGCCATGTCCGCCAGGATTTTCCGATCTAGCTCGATGCCGCCTACTTTCAGTCCATGAATCAACTGGCTGTAGGTAATGCCATTATTGCGAGCTGCCGCGCCGATGCGTTGAATCCACAACCTGCGATAATCGCGCTTGCGGACCCGGCGGTCACGGTAGGTGTATCGCAACGAACGGTTCACCGCTTCTTTTGCTGACCTATAGAGTTTTCCCTTAGTGAGGAAAAATCCCTTCGCGTGTTTCAGCAGTTTCTTTCGACGCGCGCGGCGTTTTGTTCCACGTTTAACTCGAGGCATAGCTTGATCTCCTATTGCGCCGCACCAAGGCGCATTCACGAAAATTTGGTTCGATGACAACACGGGGAGACAAACGTGACCGACCAGCCGCAAATGTTCTGCGGATAGCAGGACGGGTTTGTCTCGTAGAACTGCTGTTGGCTTTCGCGATTTGTTTGAATCGCTCGAGCAACCGGCCGACAGGCACCCGTTACGCACTGCCTGGCATGGTAAAAATCTTTTGCGCTTTCGCGCAGCCACCAAAGCTATTCGATGCCGTACGGTAGCGCTCGCCGGATGTTGCGCACATTCGACGGATGTACTACCACCGCATTCGCCAGTTTGCGCATGCGGCGAGGCTTCTTGGTGCCCAGCAAATGGCGCTTGCCCGAATGCCAGCGCATAATCTTTCCAGTAGCAGTGATCTTGAAGCGCTTGGCTGCGCCACGATGTGTCTTCAGCTTCTTTTTCTTGTTCTTCTTCACAATTTCCTCTTCAATCTGATTTGGCAGCGTTGCAAATACCGCTGCGGAACTAAGCCTGCCCGCCTGCCGCAGGGCGCGCAGCCGGCGCCGCGGACGTCGCGCCTTTTTTCGGCGCCAGTAGCGCCAGCAGAATATTCGCTTCCATTCGAGGACCGAATTCCACTTGCGCGTGGTCCACGATATCTTTCATCAAGCGGTCCATCTTTGCGCGCCCTACATCCTGGTGTGCCATTTCCCGGCCACGATGAAAGATCATGGCCTTCACTTTGTAACCTTCGCCCAGGAACCGTATGATCTGGTTCTTGCGCACCTGATAATCGTGCTCGGCCGTGGACGGCCGGAACTTTACTTCCTTAATGTGCGAACTTTTCTGATGCTTCTTTGCTTCGTGAGCTTTTTTGTTGGCTTCGTAAAGGAACTTACCGTAATCCACAATCTTGCAGACCGGCGGCACAGCGTTCGGCGAAATTTCCACCACATCCAGCCCGGCTTCTCGCGCTGTCTTCATCGCGTCGAACAGGGTCATCACGCCGAGCTGATTCCCATCTTCGTCCACTACGCGAACTTCCCGAGCGCGAATTCGCTCGTTTACTTTGAGACCACTACTCCCACCCCGCTCGGCGATAAACTCACCCCCCGGACTTGCGAAATCGTGTTCGCTGCCCGCTTTCCCTCGCTCCCAATGCCAGAAATGCCCATCGGGAGGCGCGGGTCGAAAAGTATAGCACGGCTAAGAGCCTGTCCTGCAAAGAATGGATTTTCTTCGATCATCCCAGCGGCCGACACCGACTTCAGTCCCAGTACATCGCGGAAAAAATTTCGGTCGGCCTCCGCATCGGCGCTGTATCGCAAGACGTGCGCCCCGTTGATCATGCGGGGATTTTACTACCACCAGAACGGCTTCAAAATTTCGATATGAAAGCCCGCCCGCTGACGGACTGGCGTCAATAAGCTGACCTGATCTCGAACCACACCAAGGGGTTGCTTCGGCTCGAGCGCGAAGGGCAGATAACGGCGGGTTGAGTCGCCATCGCCGACAGCAAAAAGCCGGGCGTTAGAGGATCTGGCGGGAATCGATTTCGGTGCGCAGGTCGATGACGAATTGGTCGAGCGGGCGCGGACCTAAATCGCCCTTTGAGCGATGTCTGACGGAGACGCTGCCCGCTTCGGCTTCCTTGCCGCCGATGATCAGCATGTAGGGAATTTTTTCGATTTGAGCGTCGCGAATTTTCGCTTGCAGCTTTTCGTTGCGGTCATCGAGATGCACGCGGAAGCCGGCATCCTTGAGTTTCTGTGTCACCTGCTGTGCATACTCGATAAATTTTCCACTCACAGGCAGCACGGTAGCCTGCACCGGCGCAAGCCAGGCGGGAAACGCGCCTGCGTAGTGTTCGATCAACACTCCGAAGAACCGCTCGATCGAACCAAAGAGCGCGCGATGGACCATTAGCGGCTGGTGTCGCGAGCCGTCTTCGCCAACATATTCGAGCTTAAACCGTCGCGGCAAATTGAAATCGAATTGAACGGTGGTCAGTTGCCAGGGGCGGCCGATGGCGTCCACAAGTTTCACGTCAATCTTCGGACCGTAAAATGCAGCTTCGCCGGGAATGTATTTGTAGGGAACGTTCATGCGCTTTAGCGTGTTGACGAGCGCGGCCTCGGCCTTTTGCCAATCTTCGGGCGTGCCAGCGTAATCCTGCGGGCGCGCCGGGTCACCGCCGGAGAGTTCCACTTCGTAGCGATCGAAACCGAAAACGCGCAGCGCTTCCCAGGCGAATTCGATGCAGTCCTGCACTTCCTTTTCGATCTGCTCCGACATGCAAAAAATATGCGCGTCATCCTGGGTAAACCCGCGGACGCGGAGCAGACCATGCAGCACGCCAGAACGCTCGTACCGATACACGGTGCCCAGTTCAGCCAGCCGCACGGGAAGCTGCCGGTAGCTGCGCAATTGCGACTTGTAAATCAAGATGTGGCCGGGGCAGTTCATGGGTTTGAGCTGATAGTCGGCCTTTTCCACCTCGATCGGGCCGAACATGCTCTCGCGATAAAAATTCGCGTGTCCGCTAGTCTTCCACAAATCGAGCAGCATGATGTGCGGAGTAAAAACCAAATCGTAGCCGCGTTTGGTGAGTTCGTTGCGAAGCCAGTCTTCCATCTGACGGCGAATGAGGGCGCCTTTGGGATGCCAGAAGATCAAGCCCGGGCCGGCTTCCTCCTGAATGCTGAAGAGATCGAGTTCCTGGCCCAGTTTGCGATGGTCGCGCCGTTTCGCTTCTTCAAGCTTGTGGAGATATGCGTCCAGCTCCTTTTGTTCTACGAAGCAAGCGCCATAAATCCGCTGCATCTGCGGGTTGCCTTCCTGCCCTTTCCAGTACGCTCCAGCCACATTCATCAGCTTGAACGCCTTGATGCGCCCGGTAGAGGGGATGTGCGGCCCGCGGCAGAAATCCAGAAATTTTCCGGTGGTGTAAAAAGACACCATGGGCTCGGTGGCCTTCTCTTCCACCAGCTCGCATTTGAATTCTTGATTGCTCTTGCGATAGAGCTCGAGCGCTTCCGGCTTTGGAATCATCTTGCGCTCGTTGGGAATGTCCTTCGCCGCGAGCTCGTGCATCTTGGCTTCGATTTTTTCCAGGTCTTCGTTGGTGAAAGGCTCTTCGCGTACGAATTCGTAGAAAAAACCGTTCTCGATCGGCGGACCGATTCCAAGCTTTACGTGGGGGAAAAGTTCCAGCACGGCGGCGGCCAGCAAATGCGCGGCAGAGTGGCGGAACACCTGCACTGCATCCGGATCTTTGGCCGTCAGTATAGAGAGTTTTGCATCGTGCTCCAGTGGCCGCGAAAGGTCCACCAGTTCGCCGTCAGCCCGTGCGACCAGGGCTTCCTTGGCCAGCCGCGGCGAGATTTGGCGCGCGATTTCCGACGCAGTGGTGCCGCGCGGCACTTCACGAGTGGCGCCGTCCGGCAAGGTGATTTGAACAGTCTCCATGTGGCTACTTGTTCTCCGGTGGAAACCAGTAGCTTACTGGCCCAGGGAAGAGCGGTCAAGAACGAGGTCGAGAATGCTTATGCCGGGTGGGCTTCCGAGGCGACAGCGCCGTTTCACAGCCCCGGATATAAATCCGTCCGGCGCGTTTTTCATCCCGGAAATATTGGCCGGTTTGAGGTTCGCAATTTCAGGCCAGCGGATAGTAGGGAGGTTCGCGGCGTGCCGGTCCGTGTTTGCCAGCACCGGGCAAGGTTCGCTTCCGTTAAGTCTGCTCCAACCAAATCAGCATGATTCATTTGGGCGCCTTGGAACGACGCCTTATAAAAATTGCTTCCGCGGAAATTCGCGGAGCGCAAGAAAAACGCTACCCATTCGAAACTCCATTCTATGGCGATGAGGGGTAAGGCCCTCTGCGCGAAAGGCCAGCTTTCTGTTTAATCCACCGCTTGGGCCGCTCTCTGGACAGGGATATTCTCATTCGGTTTTTGTCGATGCTTTCAATTCCCGCAAAAGGGCTCCATCTTCCGAGTTCAGCGCAGCGCCTTCGAGCAAGTCCGGGCGGTTGCGTTGAGTTTTTGCCAGCGCCTGCGTGCGGCGCCAGCGGCGGATTTCTTCATGATTACCGCCCAGCAAGACCTCTGGTACATCCCAGCCGCGGAAGCTAGGCGGGCGCGTGTAATGAGGATAGTCGAGAATGCCGCGAGCCATGATTCCACTCTCATCAGGAGCCTGGTGCGGATGCCCCGGTGGGGACACAGCCTGTCCACCGAGGTGGCGCTCCTTCTCCTGGTTTCCTTCCAGGCTGAAAGATTCATGCACTACCGAATTTTCATTGCCGAGCGCGCCGGGAATTAATCGCGTGACTGCATCCAGAATCATGGTGGCGGGGAGTTCGCCGCCGGACAGAACGAAATCGCCGATGGAAATTTCATCCGTGGCGAGATGTTCCGCAACGCGCTCGTCCACTCCTTCATAACGTCCACAGATCAGAACGATTCGTTCGAGCTTCGCGAAACGCCGCGCCATTTCCTGAGTGAACATTTTTCCGGCAGCGGAAAGTAAAACGATGGCGGTTCCGGCGGACGGCGCAGCAAAGTTATTTTCACCCAGCAGCGATTCCACCGCTTTGAACAGGGGTTCGGGCTTAATCACCATACCCTCGCCGCCGCCGAATGGGCGGTCATCCACCGTGCGATGACGGTCTTGTGTGAAATCACGCAAATCATGAATGTTCGTCTCGATGAGTTTTGCTTCGCGCGCGCGACGCACGATTCCGTAATCAAGTGGCCCGACGAAAAACTCCGGAAAAATTGTGATGAGGTCAAAACGCATCATCCCTCTCTATCCTGCGAGCTTACTCCTGGAATCCAGCGAGGCACGCAACGGCAATACTCTTCGTAATTGGCGCCAAATTTCTTTCGCAGAGTAGGCTCTTTTGTAAAACAGCACCAACAGATATACGAACGCGCTTCAGATCAATAAATAAATCGCCAGATATACCGAACCAAATCCAAGTGCCTCGGAAGCGACGAACGTTCCAACTCCAACATACATCGGATTGCGCATCACGCGATACAGCCCATGCGCGACCAGCCGCTTGGGTGGATGGGAAGAATCCACCGTGGAATTAGCACCGCCACGGTGCCGGGCACCAGAACGGTGAGACAACAGTACGAAGCAGAGGGCCCACGCGGAGCAGAGTACACCAAAGAGAATCAGTCACCGTTCAAATCGTGGAGACCTTCGGGGAGAACTACTTCAATGCGGCGAGCTTTAACGTCTACTAGATCGCAAATTTCCTGGGCCAGCGGGATCAGGAGTTCACCGCGCGCGGAATCCACCACCAGAATGGGATTTCTGACAGCGCCTTGGCCTGTAAACTGCACATCGCGAACCCTCCCGACTGTCGCGCCATTTTTCTCGAACACCTCGCAGCTGATTAGATCGGTCACGTAGTAACTTCCGGCAGGCAAGGCCACCCGTTCAGCGAGTGGAATTTGTACTTCCAGGCCTACGAGTTTTTTAGCGTCGGAAACGGAGGCTGAGTTTCCGAAGTGGAAAATTGCCTGGCCTCCGCGGCTGTGCGAAAGCCAGCACTTGCGAATGGCGACCGGTTTCGCGGTTCCGCTTGTTGCCCTCCACAGCTCGGCAACTTTCAACCGAGTGAGACGCTCGGGAAAATCGGTGAGGATTTCGGCGGCTACTTCCCCGCGAACTCCGTGTGGGCGCAGAATACGCGCGACGGTGACGCGACCAGCCTTCGGAGATTGTTCTGCAGCCACTACTCGAGAATTTCCAAGGTGAAACGTTTCTTCAATTTCATTCCCGCCGCGCCCAGCAGAGTGCGGATGGATTTGGCCGTGCGTCCCTGCCGGCCGATTACCTTTCCCAGGTCGTCGGGATGGACGCGCAATTCAAGCACGGTGACTTGTTCGCCTTCCACTGATTTCACCACAACGTCTTCCGGATGATCGACAAGGGCCTTGGCGATCTCTTCTACGAGTGCCTTCATTGCGTCCTCCACAGTATCTTGCGCGCAGCAGAGAAATTCGCTGGAGCATGTGCGGGTAATAGATTTACTGTGGGGTGAGACGCCTTAGGCCGGTTTCCGGTTTCGTAAAAAACTGCGGACGGTGTCACTTGGCTGCGCACCCTTACCAAGCCAATACTTGACGCGTTCGTGATCCAGAGTAATTGCCGCGGGTTTCTTAAGCGGGTCGTAGGTGCCCACGATCTCCACAAAACGGCCGTTCTGGGGGCGCGTCTTTTCCGTCACAACCACGCGATAAAACGGGCGCTTTTTCTTGCCAATCCGAGCTAACCGAATCATTAACACAGCGAAAATCCTCCTATGCCAAACCCAACCATTATAGCGGAGCCGCCGCCTGTCACCAATCGGTATCTCGGGCGCGCGGGCCTCATCGCAGTAACCACAACGGCAGGGCTGCTTGGGCGCAATGCTCGATCATCTGTTGGTCGCGCTGGGAAAATGCATTGGCCAGGTCACTCTCGACGTCCACCGTTCCGATCACGCGTTCACCTCCAGGAGCGAGCACCGGCACAATGATTTCGGAAAGCGTATTGCCGAACGCGGTGAGGTATCGCGGGTCGTTGCGGACGTCACCTACAACCACGGTTTTCTTCTCTTGGATGGCAGAGCCGGTGAGGCCTTTGTTTATTGGAAACTCCGGATATTCAGGAGCGCTAGGGCCGCTCCACGAGATGATTGAGACGAGCTCGCTGCCGACCTCGTAAATGCCGACCCAACGATACTGACCGAGCCGTTGAATTCGCTCGGCAAGACGTTTTGCTTTCGCGACGCGATCGTTGCCGCTGGCGGCGATGGAGCGAATTTCATTGAGCACGTTATCGATAACGATGGGCACGTTTTCCTACTTCAATCCGGCGAATTTGCCGATGCCACGCATTTTTGTTTTTGCATAGGCGCCGTACTGTTTCATCATTTTGCGCATGTCGGCGTATTGCTTGAGGACCTGGTTTACTTCCTGGACGGAGGTGCCGCTGCCGAGCGCGATGCGCTTGCGACGCTTGCCGTCAATCAAATTGGAATTTGCGCGCTCCGCGGCGGTCATTGAATTGATGATGGCCTCCACGGAACCCAGGCGCTTCTCGTCGATCTCCGGATTTTTGGGAAGATTGGCAAAGGGACCGATTTTCGGCAACATGCCCATGATTGATTCCAGTGAGCCCATCTTGCGGATCTGGCGCAACTGGTCGCGAAAATCTTCCAGGGTGAAATCGTCTTCTCGCAACTTGCGTTCGAGCTCGCGCGCTTTTTTCTCGTCAACGTGCTTTTCGACTTTTTCGATTAGGCCGAGGACATCTCCCATGCCGAGAATGCGCGATACCACGCGGTCCGGAAGAAATGGTTCCAGCGCATCGTATTTTTCGCCGACGCCGACAAACTTTACCGGCGCCCCGGTTACTTTGCGGATGGAGAGGGCCGCCCCGCCGCGCGCGTCACCATCCATTTTCGTGAGCACGACTCCCGTGATACCGAGCCGCTTGTGGAATTCGCCGGCGGAACGTACGGCGTCCTGCCCGATCATGGCATCGGCGACGAACAGCACTTCGGAAGGATTCAGCTCGCGCTTGAGGTCAGAAAGTTCTTTCATCAATTCGTCGTCGATGTGCAAACGGCCAGCGGTGTCCACCAGAATCACGTCGCAGGCGGAAAGCTTTGCTTCGCGCAACGCTCCGCGCACGATTTCCAGCGGCTTGATCGGTGCCGCTGCCGGGCCACAGCGGAGTTCCCGTGGCTTTGGCAACCTGGGCTAGTTGCTCGCGCGCCGCGGGGCGATACACGTCAGTGGAAACAACCAGGGGACGATGGCCATGCTCCGCCTAGCCATTTGCCCATCTTTCCTGTGGACGTGGTTTTGCCGGAACCTTGCAAGCCCACAATCAGCCAAACGGAGGGGGGCTTCGAGTTGTATTGGGGTTTTGCTTCGCGGCCGAGGAGTTCACCCAATTCGTCGCGAACAATTTTTACGACTTGTTGATCGGGGGAGAGTTGCAACAGCACTTCCGAGCCAACGGCCTTTTCGCGAACGTGAGTGATGAACTCGTCCGCTACGCCGACGTTGACGTCGCCTTCCAGGAGGGCTTCGCGGATTTCAGCCAGGCCTGCGTCGAGGTGCTCGTCGGTAAGCTTGCCCTGTCCGCGCAGATTTTTGAAGGCGCGTTGCAGTTTGTCTGTTAAGGTCTCAAACATATTGGGTCTCAGGCACTGAGCAAGCTGCACGCGCCGGCAAATAGTGTCTGGTCGGTTTATTGGAGGGCAAAAAAGAGGTGCATGCGAGGCAGTTTGCAATTCTGAGTAAATTTCGCGTCAAGAGGGAAGCATCGACGCAAGGGTTTCGCTTGTCAGGCGGACGATTCTTGCAGAGGCGCATACAGGGATTAGGAATAGGAGCGGGAGCTGCGATCGCGCCCCCGACTCCCCTGCGCTTCTCCCCGAGCGCCGTAAATTTCTCTATTTTAGTCACAAAAAACACTAGCACACTGGGAGATGAGAATCTAGGGAGTGGATGCTGCGGACATAGATCAATGGCAGCTTCGGCCGAAACCCGCAGCGGACCGCTAACTTTGCGATGCCGATTGGCGCGAGGCTCCCCGGGAACAATCAAACCTGTTTGAAACCCTGCGCCTCCCTAGAACAGGTACCCTTTGGCAAAGGCCTCCTGATAAACCTGCGACAAAGAAAAATAATGTGTGCAAGTTATTGTGCGAGACGCGTTTACGGCGCTTGCTTAAGTGATACGGCGACGCGACTAAATCTCTATAGTTGGGTTGATTCAAAGTGTGGGGTGGGCAGTTCCGCCAGTTTTGTTTAAGCAGGCAAGCGATCGTAGGGTATTTTTTTCGGCGAAGTAAGGGGGCTACTTCAAGCCGCACCGGTGTGGAAGAAGTACAATTAGTGTTTCCAAACTTCCAGGATCGTCCGAGCGACTCCCAGCTGGCTCGAATGTTACGCGAGAGGTGTAGGGATGTTGAGCACTCGGGGAAATATAGAAGAATTGTTTGAAAGTCTCGCAGAGAGGCGTGATCGCCGCGTCTATTCGCGTAGTGATTCCTCCCAGCTGACTTACATCGATTTGGGCGACGGAAATGGCGGGATTGCCCTAAATATCAGCGAGGGCGGTCTGGCACTTACTGCCGCCGGAACGGTCATTGCGGATTATTTTCCTACCATACGTTTTCAACTCCCTAAAAGTCCGGGCTGGATCGAAACCAGCGGTCGGGTCGTGTGGACCAGCGAATCAAAGAAAGGCGCGGGCATCTGTTTCGATGGCATTCCGGAAATAGACCGCGAGAGGATACGTTGTTGGGTTTCATTAAAGGTTTCTAGGGGTCGGGAAATTGAGGGCGGAGCTAAGTATGTTTCTGTTAAGCAACACGCTTCGGATTCCGGCAAGCACAAGAAAGAGGTGCGCAAACTGGAAGTTCTGAGTGAGGCTGACGCGGCAAGATTTGCGGCGATGTTCCCTTCAGAGAGCACTTTGCAAAAAGCGGCTGAGCGGGGCTGGACAGAGACAGAAACGGAAGTAGACCGAGAATTGGAAGGGCATGTCGAGCCGAATCCAAGAGAACCTCTGGAAGATCTTCTGCCTGATACGAATCGCGAAGCTTTGGGTGCTAAGCCTTCTGTTGAGCTAAACAGCGAATCCACAGACACTGTTCCTGACCCGAGTGCCCAGAATTCTGAGCTGGGCGCGCGTGATGCCGACGCCGCCGGTGATATAGCGTCTACGGGCGGCGAATCGGTTCACGCCCTTATGTTTCCACGCCGACGCTGGATCATCGATCGTACTGAAGATCCGCTGAGAGCGGAAGATGCACCGAGAAGTGAACAAGGTGGGACGCAGTTCGGAGCCGCCAATTCCTCGTTGGATCAAGATCATCGCTTTGCGGTCGGAGAAAGGCCCACGGATTTACCTGTTTCCGAACAAGAGGAAGGTCAGGTTCTTCAAGTTGCCCGGAATGAATCGATTCAGGTAGGCAAAAAACCTTCCGGCGAATGGACGCTGCCGACATTTACTTATCCCCGGGAAGCAGACTGGAGACAGCAATTTGTCTGGAGTCGAGGCGGCGCAGCGGCGGAAGCTCGAGCCCAACCGGCGGTTGCAAGAGTACCGGAACGTAACAACACATTTTGGATCGCACTACTGATCCTATTGGTCGCTGCAGCATGCTTCGTGGGTGGACTTATCGTCGGGAATGGTTCGGTAAGAAAACTACTTAAACTTGATGGCAGCGCCACCGCAACGAACTCGCCTGCGACATCCGCGCCGGAATCAAATTCCGCCAAATCGAATGAGCCGATAGGAGGTACGGCAAAACAAGCGAACGATCAACGGCTGCCCGGGATGCTTCCGCCAGCGGTTCGTCAACGGCTTCGAACAATGAAGGAGCCCCGCGGCACGGGACGCCGGGTTCCAACAGTGGCGCAGCACAATCGGTGGAATCTCAAGATGTGCAGGAGGCGTCTGCTAGCAATCAGCGGCCATCGGCGAGCAGCATAGCGCCAACTTCCAGGGACGGCTCATCGAGCGGGCTGGGAGCTGAGTCGAGCGCGAATCCTGAGCACCAGACCCCCCGCCTGCCGGCCGCCATGGCAGCGGCGCCTGAAACAGGAGCAATAGCGCAGAGCCAGAGAAATCCGAGTACACCGGAGTATTCCGAAGCAACCGTCGATAAGCCTTACAGCGAGGTCCAGAGCCCAGTACTCGTGACACCGCCGGATGAAAAAAGTGGGCCATTTCGGCTGGCGTTCCCGGAAACGGCAGTGAGCGCTTCACGAACGCTCGCGATCAGCGCGCAGCGTTTCGTTCTAATTCCCAGCGAAGCTGGGCCGGCATCATCCCATCGCCCTGCGCGACTCCAGGCGGGAGTGCTGATCTATCACGCGGACCCTGTACCGCTAGCATCGGGAGAGGGGACCGGTGGGACAGTGAAAGTGCGGGCGACCATAGGAAAAGGCGGAGATGTGGTGGACGTCAGGGCCATTAGCGGTCCCATTTCGTTAATCCCCAGAGTGGTGCGGGCTGTTCGCGAATGGCGCTATACAGTGACGCTCTTGGACGGACAACCATTAGGCTCTGAAGAAGATGTAGTGGTGGAGTTCCGACCCAGGAGTTAAGAAAACTCTTAGAGAATGTGTCCTCGGGCACTGCTAGTGCATCATGTTCTTGATAGGGCGGAGTTATGGGAGTATCCTGCATATCCATATACGCCATGTCCGACGGGACTCTGAACCCTTCCAGAGCTTTCTTCACAAAGCAGCGGTTGTTAACAGGCAGATAGTTTCTGTCGGGCATTCCCATTGGTAGGCAAAGTTTTTGTTCGCAACTGAAGGAAAATCTAACGAGGTGATGCTCAATGCAAACGATGCGCTCGGTTCGTTGGCTCTTGCTGGCGTTACTGCTGCTATTTGTGCCTGCTGCATCTCACGCTCAAATCGCGGTGTCCATTACCGTGGCTCCGCCTGCGCTGCCGGTTTACGTGCAGCCAATCTGTCCTGCAGACGGGTACATATGGACGCCGGGCTACTGGTCTTGGAGCGATGATGATGGCGATTATTATTGGGTACCTGGCACGTGGGTAGAGGCGCCCACTCCTGGCTTTTTGTGGACGCCTGGATATTGGGGATGGAACGAGGGAGTGTATGTATTTAACACTGGTTACTGGGGTCCCCACATCGGTTTCTACGGCGGAGTTAATTACGGTTTCGGGTACGTCGGCGAAGGGTATGAAGGCGGACGCTGGGAAGGCGATCATTTCTACTACAACCGCTCGGTGAATAATGTGAATGTCACGGTAGTTCACAACGTTTACAACAAGACCGTGATCAACAACTACAACTCGACAACGCGCGCCAGCTTTAACGGACCCGGTGGTGTGGACCGCAAACCGACGCCACAGGAACAAACCTTCGCGCACGAACAACACACGCCACCGACCTCAACACAGGTACAGCACCGGGAAGTGGCGGCTAAGGATCGCAGCCAATTCGCCTCCGTGAACCACGGGAAACCAGCGGTAGCTGCAACGGCAAAGCCTGCTGACTTTAAAGCAGGCGTAGTGCCAGCCAAGGCCGCGGCTCCTTACAAAGGTGCAACGGGCAAAGGCGCGGCGAACGCTGGAGGCGAGAAGGCAACGGGCGGAAACGCCGCCAGCAAGTCCAACGCTCCTGCTCATTCGACTTCGGCAGGTGCGGCTGGACGTACGAATGCTGGGGCAACTTCCGGGCGCAACGGAACAACCTCTGGAGCGAAACCGGCGGCGCGTGAGAACACCGCACGCACAGGAAGCCAGCCGAACAATAATACTTCGCGCACCGCGGAACCAAAAACGGGGAGCGCTCCGCACACGGCGGCACCAAACAGGGAGACTGCGCCTCGGTCAACGACGCACGAGACTGCGCCGAAGGCTCAAACTCAGCACGCTGCGCCAAAACCCCAGCCGACGCACGAGGCTACACCGAAGGCTCAGCCTCAACACGAGGCTGCCCCGAAGGCTCAGCCCCAACACGAGGCCGCCCCGAAGGCTCAGCCCCAACACGAAGCTGCCTCGAGGCCTCAGCCCCAACACGAAGCTGCCCCGAGGCCTCAGCCCCAACACGAGGCTGCGCCTAAACCTCAACCGCAACAAAGCGCGCCGAAGGCTCAGCCTCAACATGAAGCTGCACCGCACGCTGCGCCCGCCCAACACCAAGCGGCACCCCATACAGCAGGCAAGCCTGAGGACAAGCCCAAGCGTTAATCAGGTGTAGGGTCGCGGATCACCTTTCGCAGGTCCGGTTTTGCGACCGGACCTGCAAGGGTCATCTAAAGCCGCAGACTGCTTGTGACAAGCTCGAAAATTCGTCTCCTGCCAATCGCAATCGGCGCGATTTCTTGACCGCACAGCGCGGGTCTAATACACTATTCGTTTCGCCAGGGTGAGGGATTTGCTTCCGATGCGTGGTGCCCGCGTGGGATTGCGCGAGCGCGAAAAGCGGGGATTGGCCTAACACCGCAGCGTCCAACCGGCTCCCAACGAAATAATATCAGGCAGAGGAGAACGATCGTTGCCGAAACGCACGTTTCAACCGCATGTGCGCCGCCGTCACAAGAAGCACGGCTTCCGCAAGCGCATGAAGAGCCAAGGTGGAAGGAAAGTACTGGCCCAACGTCGCAAGAAGGGGCGCCACAGTCTCACGCGCATCTGACACACCGCGGCTGACCCTACCGCGGGATTGCCGGCTGGTGCGCCGCTCGGAATACGACCTGGTGTATCGCGAAGGGCGCCGCCGGACGAGCCGCGAGTTCACGATATTTCTACGTCCCAATGGCCTCGAAATCAGCCGGTTTGGCTGGAGCATAAAGAAGGCGCTGGGTAACGCGGTTTGGCGCAACCGAATCCGGCGCCGCCTTCGCGAAATTCTAAGATTGCACCGACAGGAGATGGCCACGGGATGGGACATTGTGATTCATCCACGCAGCACGGCAGCCACGGCGAAATTTTCTCCGCTGGCAGCCGAGCTGGTGAAGCTGGTTCCGCGCAAACCGTAAGATCAGGCAGTTCTGACTGTATGGAAAAAAGTGGGAGAACGCTGGGTACCTGGGTTTCGCTCGCGCTGGTGCAATTTTATCGAATTTTTCTCTCACATTTTTTTGGCGGGGCTTGCAAGTTTCATCCTTCTTGTTCGAAATACGCTCAGGAAGCGATAGCGCGGCACGGAGCGAAGCGTGGCATCGTGCTGGCGCTGAAAAGGCTAGGGCGATGCCGTCCGTTTACCAAGGGGGGATTCGATCCGGTGCCGGAGGTATACGACGGCGAGACTTCTGTAACCCGAAATCCTGCGACAGATTTTCCTGCTGGGAATTCCTACAAGACATTCGACGCGCGTTTCGCGGAAAACGTTCTGCGTAAGCAAGACGAGGAGCGAGTTCCGTGAACGAGATGGGCGACCAGATACGCGCGGTAGTATTTGTGGTCATCGCGCTGGTAATTCTTTTTGCCTGGGGACATTTCTACAAACCTGCGATACAGCAGCCCCAGCCCGCGCAGGCAGTAACGCAAGAGACGCCATCTTCAGCCCCTGCGAGCACTTCGGCCGGCAGCGGAAAGCGGCCGCCGGCAGCCGATGCGGTCGCAGCCGCTGGCCTGCTAAAGGTGGAAGCGGCAAACGAAAAATTAGTCGCGATAGACAACCCCGTTTTTGTGGTCGAGTTCTCGAATCGCGGCGGTGTGGTGCGAAGTTGGAAGTTGAAGAAATATTTAGACGACCAAAAGCCGCCTCATCCGCTCGAGCTGGTGAACGCGGCGGCGGCGCAGCAACTTGGCTGGCCGTTTTCTCTGCTTCTTTCCGATGCGCAGCTGGAAGCCAAGGCCAACTCCGCGTTGTATGAAGTGACGCCGGATCAGCTCAATTTAGCTGCGCCGATCGAATTCACCTTCCATTGGAGCGACGGCCATCTGGAGGTCACAAAGAAGTTATTTTTCACCCTGGATTACGAGGTGACTGCGGAGGTTTCCGTCCTACTGGACGGCAAACCAATTCCCGCAGCGCTGGCTTGGCGCGGCGGATTCGGCGACCGGGCGGTGTACAAGGCGGCTTCGCTCGTTACCGTTTATTACAAACAGAACGACAAACTTGATTTGCTGCAGTACAAAAAACTTGGCGTTTCTGGAAATCAAATCCAGCCGGCGTTGCAACCCGGGCCGATGGAATATCTCGGCATCGAAGATCAGTTTTTCACTGCGGCATTTTTGCCCGATGGCACGGAACTCTCGCTGTGGCATTGGACGCAGGACCACGGCATCGTCGAAGATGGGAAACCGGCGAGCGAGCCCATCGCTGAAATGGCTGCAGGCACTACGATCGCGGCGCCGCTCCGCGCGCGACTGTACGTAGGGCCCGAAAGACCTAAAGATTCTGGAAAAAACCAAGCCGCCACTCGCCGAGCTGATTAATTTTGGCTGGACCGGAGTCATCGCCAAACCGCTGTTATGGATTCTGCAGACCATCCACACGAAATTGCCGAATTATGGTTGGTGCATTGTAATTTTGACGCTGATCATCAACTTCGCGATGTTCCCGCTGAAGATGAAAAGCTGGCGTTCCATGCAGAAAATGCAGAGAGTGGGGCCGGAAATCCGGCAGATTCAGGATCGCTATAAGAAATATTCGATGACCGATCCGCGCAAGAAAAAAATGAATGAAGAAGTGATGGCCATCTATAGCCGCGAAGGCATCAACCCGATGGGCAGCTGCCTGCCTATGCTTTTTCAGATGCCAATATGGTGGGCGTTGTGGCGCGTGCTGAACGGCGCGATTGAATTGCGTCATGCGCCGTGGATCGTCTGGATTCATGACCTTTCGGCGAAGGATCCGTACTATATTTTGCCCATTGGCATGGCCATCATGATGTATCTAATGACGAAGATGACGCCGCAAACCACCACGGATCCGGCACAGCAGAAAATGATGGCGTTGATGCCGCTGATGTTTGGGTTCTTCTTTTTCAACCTCTCCAGCGGATTGAATTTGTATATGTTCACGAGCAATCTGGTAGGAATTGCCCAGCAATTTTATTTGAATCGTTCGGAACCGCTCCCGTCCAGAAGTAAATTCAAGAAGAAAGCCCTCGATGCCTGACGAACGAACACCCGGCGCGAAAAGGCCTTATGCGAAGGACCGCGCACAGGGTGAGGCGCACGCTCGATCACGAACGTGCGGCCGCGGAGTTGAAGCGCTTCCTTGATCTCGCTGTGAGCGAAATGGGACTCGGCGATGGAATACGAAATTTCAATGCCAGGTTCGCTGGCCGGCGGCCCTGAGGATAAGGATGTGGTCGTGGCGTTCCGAGGAGCGGATCAGGATTTTCTGCTCGAGCGTAACGCGGAACTTACTATTGGCGCTCGAACATGTGGCACATCGCTGGCTGCGGCTGGATCCTCGGCTGCACGACCGCGTTCGATTCGATTGCGGAGATTATCGGGCTGCACGGTTGGAAGAATTGAAACTTTCGGCGCGCGTGGCCGCGCAACGCGTGCGCGAAACGGGCCAGCCTTTTCGTTTCAATCCGATGTCTCCGCGCGAACGGCGGCTGATACATTTGGAACTGAATGGCGCGCCAGGCGTGCGTACGGCAAGCGAAGGAGCTGGAGACCGCCGGCAGCTCGTTATTTATCCTGCCAACAAGAAATAACTCGCAACGCAAGACAAGCCCGATCAAATCTCAAGCAGTGTAGCCCTCTTTCCCTACGTTGAAGCACTGCGTTTGTCCGATGCGGTCGGAGCGCCCGGCAGTTTCGTGAATGTGTCCGCAGAAGAGATAGGCGGGTTGATTCCGCGTTCACCCATTCACGCAGTGTCGGGCTGCCAGCATGTTTTCCGGGCGCAAATTCATCGAGCGTGGTATTGAGCGGGGGAAAATGCACGACAAGATATAACGGCTTGATCCCGTCCAATCCCGTGAGAGCTTCGCTGATTTCTTCCTCTGAATATTCGCCCGGCGTGTTGAATGGCGTGATGTTGCTGTAGCCTAATCCGGCCCATTGAGTCGGGCCGGACGCGGATTCCAGGGGGCGCAGCTGGCGATGAAAATCTATAAAACCATATCGCTCGCAGAACGAATGAATCTCGCTCTGTGTTTCATGATTTCCCGGCAGCACCCAGACCTTTTTGCCCAGCGGCCTCAGGATTTCGCCGCAACGGTCGAGGCCCTTGCCGAAGTTCGACAAATCGCCCGGCGGCGATGTAAACGTCAGCCTGTTGCTTTACGATTTTCTCCAGAGCGCGCAAATCTCCGTGAATGTCGCTGAAGATCAGAATGTTCATGGCGTTTCTCCGCTTCGTTGAGGCGAAGTCTTTGCATATGGCGCAGGAACATTCCGTCCGCTTGCCAACCTTGCTCGAGTAAATTGCCGGAGTCGTCGAAAACGAGGCGATAGGTGAAAGGTTGTGGTGCCCTTGTGACGCGTATTCACAAAACGATTTTCGCCGATATCCACGATATGTTGGCCGCCTTCTGCGAAACTGCGAATCACCGGAAAGCGCGCGAATTGCCAGAATAGCTGCACTTCGGGAAATTGCAATGCGCGTGCAATAAATGGATCGGGCGGAGAATCGGCGGCGAAATGGAAGTCCGGCGGCGCAGGATTTCGCAAATCGAAGCGGGCTTGATAGACGCCATCGATCGAGCGGATCACTCCGCCCCAATCGAGCAACGAAGGCGGAACCGGCAGAGCGCCCATGCGATCGACGTCAATCTTATTGGTCGATGCAAATTCTTCTACCCGCTGCAGCGCTGCGTGATGCGCGAGGCCGCAAGCGAAAAGATAGCGCCAGCATTGCATAGGTGCCCGCCTGGCACCACGACCGAGCGACTACAGACGAAATCCCCAGCCGCTCTGCGCCGGAAGCAAAAATAATGCGGCGATACTCGCGCTGGCGAACGCCACGATCCAGAGATGAAACGGATATCCAGCCGCATCAGCAGCCGTCCACGCTCACCACGGCGCCAAGGGTGAAAAGAACCCACATCCCTAAAGCGCGCGCTCGGCTTTTCGCGTGGCGCTCGTGATAAATCCATGCTGCAATCTGCGGCAGCAAAATGACAGCGGTAAAACTGAAATCGATGATGAACAGAAGTCCCAGGCGACGCGCTTTTGCGAAATCGGCGTCCACATGCGCGTGCCGAAGGAGGTCATCCCGTCGAGCAAGATGTGGCTGGCGATTCCAACGCCGTAGATCAAAGTCAGCATGGCCCACGAGGGAGCCTCGATGCCGCGACGCCGCGCGACCCAGTGCGTGAGCCATGCAAGAAGCGCGGCGAAAAACGGAAGCCCAACGAAAGAATGCGTGATTCCGCGATGATATTTGATGATAGCGAGCGGATCGCGAGAACCTATCTCGGCAATGATATCGATATCGGGAAAAACCGCGCCGAGGGTCGCTGCGAAAACTGCCACCGGGCCTTTGCGCTCCGAGAAATATCCTTTGCCGAGAAGCGCGCCGGTAATTCCGTGAGTTATGGGATCCATAAGAGTTTCAAAAGAAGAAAAGTGTACACGATTGAAGCGGGTCAGGTGATTTCGATCAGCGGAGAGCGTTCGAGGAATGATTTCTCCTATGGCTTGCGCAGACACATTGAAACGCTTCAGAGCGGCCATCGCGCAATCGGCGGAATCTGGAGCGATCGAAACAAGCAGGCCGCCGGACGTCTGCGGATCGAAAAGAAGAGCGCGAAATTCTTCCGGAACACTTTCAGCGAAAGCTGACGCAGCCCTGGCAAAAGTCACGGTTGTTCTTCAAACCGCCGGAGAAAAAATGGCCACGCGCTGCTTCGATTGCGCCCGGAAGATAGATGATGTGTTTGTAATTGATCTTCATGGAGACGGCGCTGCCGATGGCCATCTCTCTGGCGTGCCCCAGCAAGCCAAATCCGGTTACGTCGGTAACCGCATGCACCGGCCCATCCTCTTTCGATGCGGACTCAACTTCATGCAAAGCACAGGCGGCATCACGATTCAAGCGAGTCATCGAATCTGTCGCGGCGGCAATCCAAGCTTCTTCGGCCTGGCCCTGCTTCAACGCCGTGGAAATCACACCGGTACCGAGCGATTTCGTGAACAGAAGAACATCTCCAGGCCGCGCGCCAATATTTCTCCAGACTTTGCCGGGGTGGATTACTCCGGTGACGGCGTAACCAAACTTCAACTCGTCGTCTCGGATGGAATGTCCGCCGACCACGGTGCAGTGTGCCTCCGACATTTTTGACAAGCCGCCGCGGAGTATTTGTTCAAGGATTTCCGGCGCACCGGAAGTCGGAAAGGCCACGATGGTTAGCGCGGAAATCGGGCGGCCGCCCATGGCATAAACGTCGCTGAGAGAATTTGCTGCGGCAACCTGACCGAATAGCGATGGGTCGTCGACAATGGGTGTGAAGAAATCTACTGTTTGAACGATGGCTAAATCATCGGTCAGGCGATAGACGGCGGCGTCGTCACTGGTTTCAAAGCCGACGAGGACATTTGGATCGATTTGTCGGGGAAGGCGTTTTAGAACCGAATCCAATAATGCAGGACTGAGTTTCGCGGCGCAGCCGGCCGCCTTGGCAGTGGTCGTTAAGCGTATCGTTTCCGGCAAGCGATCTCCTGGCAAGATGCAGTCGTGATTATAGCGCTTAGACCGTAGCTCAATTCGTATAAGGAGAATGGATCGATAAGCAGACCGCTCAGGCGCGTGCAGCTACAGAACGAATCGGAATAGTGATTGGGTTTGGCGCTTGTGCCGTCGCGAGCATGTGGCAACTTCCGTCGAACACCGCTCCTGGTTCGATCAGAACGCACGGAGCGTGAATTTCGCCGGTCACAATGGCTTTGGTCTGAATTTCTACTCTGCCTTTGGCACGGATAATTCCATCGAATCTGCCAGCGATGATCACATAGTTGCCGTGGATCTCGCCTTGAACGGTGGCATGCTCACCGAGGATTAATGTTTCTTCTGAGACGAGAGTTCCCTTCATAGCCGAATCGATCCGGAAGGTGCCAGTAGATTCCAGTTTACCTTCGAGCTTGACGCCGCGCTCGAGGAACCCGGTCCATTCTCCGGAGTCATGCCGTTTGTTACGTTCGAACCATTTCATGAAGCGATTTCTTCCTTGTGCTCGATTTGACTGCGGAACTTCTATTTAAGCATCAATTGGTCGTACAGGCGGGTTAAATCACTATCGTTATAGTATTCAAAGATTAACCGGCCTGGCTTGCCGGAGCGGCGCGGCTGGATAAGGACACGCGTCCCATACTCGCGCTGGAGGTCCTCTAATGCAGACTTGGTGTTGGGATCGGGCTGATGGATTGAGGCGGTCGGGCGCGCGCGAGGGCCATGAGTGGCGAGACGTTCGACCTGGCGAACGGTCATACCTGTGCGGGCGACGCGTTGGGCAAGAGCCAATCGAGTGTTCGGATCTGTAATGGCAAGAAGTGCTCGACCATGGCCTGAAGTGAGTCTTCCATCTTCAAGTAATACAAGGATGCCACCCTCAAGCTTTAACAGACGAATGGCATTTGCAATTGTCGCCCGATCTTTTCCAGTGCGCTCAGCGACCTCTTCCTGTGTGAGGTGAAATTCCTCGGTAAGGCGTTGGAAGGCGTGCGCTTGCTCGATCGGGTTTAGATCTTCACGCTGGAGGTTCTCGACCAGCGTCATTTCCAGTGCCATCTCGTCCGGTACGTTGCGAATCACTATTGGCACACGACTCAGTCCGGCACGCTGCGCGGCGCGCCAGCGGCGTTCACCCGCAATGAGCTGGTGGCGAAGACCGACCCTGCGAACGACCAGGGGCTGAACGATGCCACTCGCGCGAATCGAGCGTGCTAGTTCCTCGAGCGCCTCCTCGCGAAATCGCGAGCGAGGCTGGTACGGGCTGGGGTCAATGAGATCAATATCGACGTGCAGAAGACCGTCAGCTGGTGCCAGGGCCGGAGCCGCTGCTGTCCCGGCCGTCGGTCCCGTCGACAGCGTCGGTTGCGCCGGGATCCGTGGTGGCTGTGCCGCCGCTTGCCCCGGCACTGGCGGCTGCTGCTGATTCTGCTCGGGCTCCCTGATCAGTGCGCTCAGGCCCTTGCCCAACGCGTTTCTGGGCATTTGCGATAACCTCCTTGGCTAGTTGTATATAGCTCTCGGCACCTTTACTATGAATGTCATAGAACAGTACTGGCATGCCATGGCTGGGAGCCTCGGCCAATCGCACGTTTCTTGGAATTACGGTCTCAAATACTTGACCGCCGAAAAAGCTTCGCAGATCGGCAGCGACTTGCTTTGAAAGCGTGGTGCGGTCGTCGTACATAGTGAGTAATATGCCTTCGATTGCAAGCGCCGGGTTTATGGTTCGGCGGAGACGCATCAGGGTGTCGAGAAGTTCAGAGACGCCCTCAAGAGCTAGGTACTCGCACTGAATGGGTACGAGGACTGAGTCGCTGGCTGCAAGAGCGTTCAATGTAAGAAGATCGAGTGCCGGAGGGCAATCGATGAGAATATAGCTATATTTCTCTCGGATGCCGGCAATTGCGCCTCGAAGTCGATATTCGCGGTTCTCCATGTTGACGAGCTCGACCGCAGCGCCCACCAAATTCTTATCAGATGGAATTAGCTCGAGGCCATCGACTTGGGCGTCTATAGCGATCCGCTCGATCGGTTCGTCAAGGATTATGGCTTGGTAGAGCGTCCTTCTTGCTGGGTCTTTGGGGAATCCGAGGGCGCTTGTAGTGTTCCCTTGCGGGTCACAATCGATTATGAGTGTTTTTTGGTCAGATGCGGCGAGAGAGGCACCGAGATTGACTGCCGTGGTTGTTTTACCAACTCCACCCTTCTGATTTGCGATAGAGATGATGCGAGCCAATCCAATCCCCCGCGAGAATGTAGCAGAGGGGTTTTAGAAGATGCAAGTTGTTTCACGTGAAACAATTTGGACGAAGCTAAGAATAGATTGTTCCACGTGGAACATCTTCGATAGGCTTATCAGCGAGTGCCAACCAAAAGCACGCGCCGCTCGGAATGGGGTATCGGTATCGGAGAGCGCCATTGGAGCGAGGACGCCATCTTAATCTCGTCAGCATACCGCTCGCCGAGCCATAAAACTAACGACCCGCGCGGAGCTAGTTTCCCTTCGGCCCATTCGACAAGCTCGGCATAATCTCCAAGCGCCCGAGCCGTGATGAAATCGAAGTGCGGGCCCGTGGTCTCTAAATCCTCGAATCGGTTGCGGAGGACCTCTACATCGGTAAGATTAAGCTCTCTAACACACTCGGCCAGGAAGGAGGCTTTCTTCGCATTTGCTTCTACAAGGACCAAGTTTAGCGACGGAATTAGAAGCTTCAGCGGGAGGCCTGGAAATCCGGCACCAGTGCCAACGTCGGCGAGCCGACCATTCGGGATCGGAACAGCGGATCCGGCAAACATACTTTCAGCGAAATGGAGTCGGACGATATCGAGGGGATCCGTTATTGTGGTGAGCGAGATCTTTTGGTTCCAGCGCAAGAGCAAGGAAAGATACTTCCGTATGCCAGTGCGAACAACCGGCGTCAGGGCGGTGACGCCGTATTCTCGCAGAATCCTATCTATCAGCTGGTCGGTGATGATCGGCATGAAGTATACGTTAAAGCATTTAAACTAAGCACCTTACAAGATGTCTAGCCAATCAAGCAGAAAGCCGCAAGCGAGATTAGTACAGCGGATGCAAGAAAACTACCGCGAAGTTGCAAGATTTCAAGCGCAAGGCGACAACAAAAGCAGCACCTCGGCTAGGTTACAAACTACACTTATAGTAGTGTCAGAAGCTCTCAGCAAAATAGCACATTTGCTTGAGGGAAGGCCGGGGAGCACGCAATGGAATCCTCTGAACCGGGCTTTCCAGGACGAAAGGACGAACTAGAGCCTGTCAAGCCATTTAAGAATGTAACCCTAGCGATGAACGTCGAGACATTTGTAATGTAACCGTAGATCCGGTTGACAGCGCTAATCGTCCCTCGTATCGTTCTTGGTTCTGTGAGGAACATGAAAATTCTTGTGATCGGTAGCGGCGGGCGCGAACACGCACTTGTTTGGAAGTTGCGCCAAAGTGCCAGCCTCGAGAAAATCTGGTGTGCTCCGGGAAACGGCGGGACTTCGAGCGACGCGGATGGTGTGCCGTTGGATCTGGGAGATGTGACGGGAGCTGCAGATTTGGCGTGCAAGCTCGGGGCCGATCTTACGATTTGCGGTCCAGAATTGCCGCTGGTGCGCGGAATCGCGGACGAATTTGCGAAACGCGGCCTGGGGCTTTTGGGTCCCACAAAGGGAGCAGCTCGCCTGGAGGGAAGCAAGGTTTTTGCAAAGAAATTCATGGAGCGGCATGGCGTTCCGACAGCTTCCACATACGGAATTTATGAATCGCCAATTGACGCGTACACCTCGCTGTGTTCAGTCGATTGGCCGCTGGTGGTGAAGGCTGACGGATTGTGTGCGGGGAAGGGCGTGCTAGTGACCTCTTCACCGGATGAGGCGTCTGAATTCATTGACCGCCTAATGGAGAAAAGGGAATTCGGAGATGCGGGGAAGCAAGTTTTATTGGAAGAGGGGCTGGCGGGACCAGAGCTTTCCTACATCATTCTGAGCGACGGAGGGAACTTCGTATCGTTGGCAGCGGCTCGCGACCACAAGCGCGCGTTTGATAACGACCAAGGTCCGAATACGGGTGGTATGGGTGCCTTCTCCAGTGCGGACCTTTTGTCGCCCGAATTAGAGCAGAAGATACTTGGGACAGTCGTAGAGCCAACCCTGGCGGGCCTGCAGAAAGAGGCGCTGAGTTATCGCGGTTTTCTTTATTTTGGATTGATGCTTACCCGCGAAGGACCGAAAGTTCTGGAATACAATTGCCGGCTCGGCGATCCCGAAACACAGGCCATCCTATTGCGCGCCGATTTTGACTTTGCGGATGCATGTGTCCAGGCCGCCCGAGGAGACCTTGGTCCGCTGCAGGCAAAATCTTCCGCTGCGGCGAGCGCTTGTGTGGTCGTCGCTTCGGAAGGCTATCCCAACGATCCAAAGGTCGGCAAAGAAATAGCGGGACTAGATGCTGCCGGGAAGGTCCCGGGCGCCATAATCTTTCACGCGGGAACGCGCCGAGAAGGTGAAAAGTATTACACGACGGGTGGACGAGTTCTCGGCGTAGGAGCTACCGGAGAGAATTTGGCAGCGGCTTGCAAGATTGCTTATGAAGCTGCGAGCAAGATTCGAATCGATGGAGCGCATTACCGAAGAGATATTGGAAGCCCTAAAGTTGCCGGAAAAGCTGCTGCGGAGTCGCCGAATGGGTGAGGTTTTCCGCCTTTTCACGTGCTTGGTGCACCGCTTTCCGATGCAGGAAGTGGAGCAAGCAGAGGCGATCGCGGATAAAGGGTTTCGCGGCTGTGTGCACGGCCGCCGCGGATCCAAACGGCAAGTTCTGCTGATGGATTCGGAAACTCTCGGGCGGTTTGGTATCGCGCCAGGCGCGGTAAAGGAAAATGTGACCACGGTCGGAATTGATTTTCAAGCGCTGGAGACGGGGCAAAGACTTCGCGTGGGTGAATGTCTGGTGGAAATCACGGGCCCCTGCGATCCGTGTCCGCGAATGGACGAGATTCGTATAGGGCTGCAGCAAGAATTGCGCGGCCAGCGAGGCTGGCTTGGCAAAATTATCGAGGCAGGAATCATTCGCCGAGGGGACCGCATAGAAGTAGAAACGCACCCGCGAAAAGAATTGGCGTTGCAAGGATACTGACTAGGAGATGGATACGTGGCTAACGAGAATAAACACGAGGGGACAGCGCTGGTGGGAATTTTGATGGGGTCGGATACGGATTACCCAATCATGAACGAGGCGGCAAAAACTTTGGAGCAGTTCGGAATTCCGTACGAATTGGAAGTGGTCTCTGCGCATCGCACGCCTGCGCGCGCACACGAATACGCAACGACGGCTTCGAAGCGAGGCTTGAAAGTCTTGATTGCAGCCGCGGGCGCGGCTGCGCACCTTGCGGGAGTGATCGCCGCAAACACGACTCTGCCGGTGATTGGAGTTCCGATGGGCACCAGCACGTTGAATGGATTGGATGCGCTGCTGTCGACGGTACAAATGCCGGGGGGAATTCCCGTCGCTACCATGGCAATCGATAAAGCGGGCGCAGTGAACTCGGCGATTTTCGCAGCGCAAATTCTGGGGCTTTCGGATTCGGCGATTGCGGGCAAACTTGTGGCGCACAAAAGAGACCTGGAACGTTCAGTGAACGAGAAGAATGCGCGTTTGAAACAGCAAGTTGCAGAAAAGAAGTAGCCACGCACGCCGTTCTGATTCATGCTTTCTCCGATGGGCGACCGGTGAGCCCATGGGAAGCATAGGATAGCCCGGGGCAGTTCATCAGTGAGGATGCAATAGCGAAGGCGCGTCGGGTGCCTGATCGTTTTCCTGGCTCTGTTTTTGAGGCTCAGGCGGCGGCTTCAAAATCCAGTTGAAACCTGTTTCAAGGCTGATGGCCGCCATCGTTTCGTGCGCGTCCGCAGAGGCCACCACGTTTAGCGCGGCACGTAAAAACTGAATCGCATCAACGGCCAGTATTTTATTGCTCTCGCCACGCAGGAAGCGATCCCGTACTTCTCGCATTTTCGCGTCCGCAGAACAAAGTTTCTCGATTTCAGGATCATTCTTTCGAATCCGATCCATCAGCAAGGGCGCCGTGTCTTCCGGTGGATAGTAGAATTCAACCAGTGTGTGCGGTTGTCCTTTTTCTGGTGGCCACCATTGCCGATACTGCGGCAGAGGAACGTGGGTGTCGTAATAATCTTCGCGCTGAATTGCTTGCTGCAGAGTAAAGGTTAACTGCCAGATTTCCGGACCGTAGCTTTGCGCGTAATCGGCGAGAATCAGCTCAGCGATCGGCTCATTTGCCGGCAAGGTTATTTTCCCGTGGAGATTTCTGGCGATTTCATTCAGGCGTTCGGCCACGCCATGCCCGATTGAATCAATATCCGTAGCTTCGGCGGCCGGCGCAGCTTGCTGCAAATGCGGCCCCAGGGAAGCGACCTGACCGTGGAGATGCGGCAAATCTTTGTCGAGATGAGCGATCTCGATGTGCGAGGAAGGAGATGTCCATTCGACGGCGCCAAGAAATACGCCCACGCGTCTGGATGCGAGTTCCACCGGCGTCGGCATGCGTGTCTGCGGCTCGACCGGATTTTCGATCGTGGCAATGAGAATGGCATCTTTTACTACTGCGATGAGCACTCGGCCGGCAGAGAGATTTGCGACGATCTCATCGCCGGGCGTGTCCTGTCTTTGCCCCGAGGCCGCATACGGAGAAAAGAAAAGAAGAAAGATTGGCCACCAAGCGCCGCAGATTGCCGCGAAGGAGAGCAAGGTCCCACAAAGAGACCGGCGAATCCAAGGACTGTGCCAACCGCTCATACTGCGACGGTACCACAAATTCTCAAAGCGCTAACAATCGGGCGTGAGGTCCGCCATGTTATAATCGCCGAATACCAGACGCGTACTAGCTATTCACGGCTATCATGAGATCCCCCCAAAAGATCAAACACAATGGACGGCTTGTCTCGGAGATTCTTGAATCGCACCGGCGTTTCGTGCGTGGTGATGAAACGGGCGCTCGTGCAGATTTATCCGGCGCCGATCTCTCGCGCGTGAATTTAGAGCGTGAAAATCTAGATCTCGTCGATTTTCATGGCGCGAACCTGGACGGCGCAAATCTCCACGACGCCAGACTATCCTCCACGAACTTAAGCAAGGCCAGGCTTCGCCGCGCGGACCTGCGCAAAGCCGATTTGACCGAAGCCAATCTGCGGGAAGCCGATCTAACCGGAGCCAAGATTGGCGGAGCGGAGCTTTTCCGCGCGGACTTGCGTGGCGCGATCCTGCGCGGCGCAAATTTGGTGGCCTCCAATTTCCGCTTGGCCGAAGTTCGCGGTGCCGATTTTACCGGCGCTGACTTGAAGACGACGGTCCTTCGCGAGACCGATCTCGAGGGAGTGGATCTATCGGGTTTGGACCTAAGCACAACTTTGCTTCCGCGTGGTTACAAACTTCCTGCTCCTACGAAAAGTTAGATGAAGAAGAGCGCAGCTCAGAATTTACCGTGGATCCAGGTCGACGATTATAAGCGTGCCACAGGCTGGATTTCCTCCGGAGGGAGCGAAGTCCGTTCGCGGGCTTATTGTGAAATGCTAGAGCGCGGGCAAATACTTTTCTTCCGCGAGCCGCCGTTTGATTTGCCGGCCGAAGATCAGAAATTCCTGCTCGAGCAGCAGTGGTCCGAGCTGCGCATGCACAAAAATGTTTCCTACCGCCCCGGCGAAGACTCCCTGCGCGGAGTTTCGGGCGACCCTGAGACGATGAACCGGCTGCAATCCATCATGCGCAGCTACAGCGCGCAGGTGACGCAGTTCCTGGGAAAATTTTTGACCCCTTACTTCGGCAAATGGAATCAAGATTTCGCTAGTTTTCGACCGCTCGAAGAAGAAGGCCGCGACTTGCCGTTGCACAAGCGCAACGACCTGTTGCATGTGGATGCGTTCCCGAGCCGCCCGACGCGAGGCGCTCGCATTTTGCGGATATTCACGAATCTAAATCCCAAGAAGCCACGCGTCTGGCGCACCACCGAGGGATTTGAGGTCCTGGCGCGAAGGTACGCTGGCGGAGCGGGGTTGCAGGACGTCGCTGAAGATAATTCATTCTTGAGCCGTACGGTGCAGGATTTCGGGTCCAAGCTGGGTTTCGGCGTGATTGGCCGAACGCCCTACGATATGTTCATGCTTCGCTTTCACGATTTTCTGAAAGAAAACACGGAATTTCAGAAAAACTGTCCGAAAACTCAGTTGGAATTTCCGCCGCGAGCAACCTGGCTCGTTTTCACGGATTGCGTGGCGCACGCGGTGATGTCCGGCCAGTACGCCATCGAGCAGACGTTTTTGATTCCTCCGAAAGCGCTTGTTGCGCTGGAGGCGGCGCCGTATCGGATCCTGGGGAACATTGCGGGACGCGCGTTAGTTTCCTGATTCGACGCACCCGGCTCCACTAACTCGAAATTCGTTCGGATGCTACTTACCGGCGAGAAACTCGGCAGCATCCTCGCCGAACGCTGCAGCGCCTCGAACGGAGGTCGTGCGGCGGCGAGTCTCGATTCCCAGGCGTTTAATTTTTTGGTTGAGTGTAGAGAGAGGAACCTGAAAGCGCTCGGCGGCTTCGGTCTGATTCCAGTTGGTACGCTCGAGCATGTCAACGATGATGCGACGCTCCACTTCTTCCAGGATCTGGAACAGAGACGGCGAACTGCCAAACTCCCCGGCTTCCCCTGGCATAGGCGGCAGGAATTCGGCGAGCTGCAAGCGAACACCCTTGACGATCTCGCGAGTGCGTACACTTTCCGGCAGAAGATCGGCATCCATGGACTCGTGGGTGGAAAGCACAATTGCGCGCTCGACGACATTTTCGAGCTCGCGAACGTTCCCGGGCCAATCGTAATCCATTAGCAGCTTCATGGCTCCATGTGTGAACGCGCGCGGCGGTTTGCCGTTTTCCTGGCAGAACTGGTCCAGAAAGCGTTCGATTAGCAAAGGAATGTCCTCTTTTCGTTCACGCAGTGGCGGCAGATGCAAGGAGATCACGTTTAGCCGGTGGAACAAATCTTCACGGAAGCGGCCGTCGCGGACGAGCTTCATCAAATCTTCGTTGGACGCCGCAAGAATGCGCACGTCAACTTTGATTGTCTCCGTGCCGCCCAGACGCATGAATTCGCGCTCTTGAATCACGCGCAGAAGTTTGGCCTGCGTTTCCGGGCTGATGGTGGAAATCTCGTCAAAAAAGATGGTGCCCTGGTCGGCCACTTCGAATAAACCCTTCTTCGACGCGATGGCGCTGGTGAAAGCGCCCTTCACATGGCCGAACAGCTGCGATTCGAGAAGGTCGGCCGGTATTGAGCCGGTGTTGATGGGGATGAATGCTTTGTCCGCGCGAGTAGAGGCCGAATGAATCGCTTTGGCGAACACTTCCTTACCCGTACCGCTTTCGCCGGAGATCAGAATGGTGGAGCGCGACGGTGCAATCTGTGTAACCAGGTCCAACACAGCCTGCATCTTTTCGCTCTTGCCGACTATATTCGGAAAATTGTAGCGTTGCTTGAGGGCGCGTTTTAGCTGGACGTTCTCGTCTCGAAGCCTGCGGCCTTCGATGGCTAGCGATACTTGGGCAATCAGCTCGTCGTTGGACCAAGGCTTGGTAATAAAGTCCTGAGCTCCGCCTTTGAAGGCTGCGCGAGCCATGTCGATCGATCCGTACGCGGTGATTAAAATGATGGCAAGCTGCGGATCGCGCCGGCGAATCTCGCGGAGCAACTCCAGGCCGTTGCGGTCGGGCAAGCTGACGTCGAGCAGCATTAAGTCAAAGGGATGATCTTCGAGCTGCCGCAGTCCGGCTTCGCCGGAATCCGCGAGCGTTACCTGGAAGCTTTCGGACGTAAGCAGAGCTTCAAGTCCCTCGCGAATTTCCACTTCATCATCAATAACAAGAATGGAGCCTTTAGGCATGGACCGCCTTCCTGGCTACGGGAAATTCTAGCCGGAAGGACGTTCCCTTACCGGGCGTCGAGCGCACGTCAACCTTGCCCGCGTGCTCTTTTATAATCCCATAGCTCACCGAAAGACCCAGCCCGGTGCCCCGTCCGGTGGCCTTGGTCGTAAAAAATGGATCGAAAATACGATGGAGATTTTCGGCCGGGATGCCCGAGCCAGTGTCGGTAACTTCCACCGCAACCGACCCGTTGTGCGCCCCGGTGCGTACTTCCAGCATACCGCCGCTCGGCATGGCGTCACGGGCATTCATAAACAGGTTCAAAAAAACCTGTTGCAGGCGCGTCATAGAGCCAAGCACGGGTGGCAACTTTTCCGTGTAATTCTTGATCACATTCACTTGCGCTGTTTTGAAAGGGTGCTGCACCAAGGTCAGAGTTTCTTCCAGTACGGAATTCAGATCTACCTCTACAAACTCTGCTGCGCCAGTGCGGGAGAAATTCAGCAGGTTGTTGACAATTTCGCTGGCGCGGAAGGTCTGCTTTACGATTCTCTCAATTGTTTTCTGGCGCGGATCGCCGGCAGGAATCTGCTTGGCAAGCATCTGGATGTAATTTGAAATCACCGCGAGCGGCGTGTTCACCTCATGCGCCACCCCCGCAGCCAGCAAACCGAGCGAGGTGAGTTTTTCGGTCTGCACCATTTGTTCTTCCAAGCGCACGCGCTGGGTAATGTCGTCGAGCAAAATCAGCCGCCCCAGACGAGCGCCGTTCTTGCCCACCAGAGGCGCAATCGAAGCGTTGATGACCAGGCGCCGTCCGCCGGGAGTATGCAGATGGAATTTGTAAATTCCAGAGACACGGTCAGTGGTGTACCGCGAAGAAATTTCAGCCACCAAATCCTGCGGAAGAACGTCCTGAAGGCGACGTCGAAGCGCTTCGCGGCGCGGAATGCTCAGCAAATTTTCCAGCTGTGGATTCCAGGACTCGATGCAATCCTCGAGATCGACGGTTAGCACACCGATATTCAATGATTCCACGATATTTTCGCTGAAGTCTTTCAGCCGTTCGATTTGCATGGCCTTTTGTTCGAGCGATTGATAAAGGCGCGCATTCTCGATCGCAATGGCAACGTAACCGGCAATGGTGGACAGCAATTCGAGGTCATCGCTCGAGAGATAATCGCCATCTACTGTCTTGCCCAAGCCGAGAATCGCCACGGTGCGCTCGCGAAAGCGACAGGCGATGAAATAGTTCAAGTCCAATTCTTCGAGCGTCCGCCGGACAGGTTCGCTTTCCTCGGTTGCCGCGCGGGCGGATTCAAAGAACAGGCAGCCGCGTTCGAGCGCGGGTCGCGAGGGATCCAGGAAGGACAAATCGAGCGGGCCTTCTGGGCGCAGTCCCATGGAGCGGGAAAGAACAAACTGTCCCGGCTGCGCGGGATCCTCGAGGAATACAGCCAGGCGATCCACCAGCAGCGTTTGCGAAATCCGATCGAGTACAGAGCCAACCAGAGGCTCCAGGCGGACCTCGTTTGTGAGCGCGCGGCCGAATTCAATGAGCGTGCGACGGTAGTCCAGGCGATCGCGATAGAAAAAGCGGTCGAGACGAGTCTGCATCCAGCCGCGAACAGGTTCAAAAAGGAAGGCGGCCACCACAATCGCTATCACTCCACCGGCCGGACCAGTAGGCCAGCGCGTGTGGAACGTTTCGCCAATCAGGGCGATACCCGCGAAATAAATGCCAACGACCGCTGCGGTCGCAAAGGTGTACGCAAGTCCGCGCTTGAAAATGATATCCACGTCCATCAGGCGATAACGGATGATGGCGTATCCAAAACAAAGCGGGATCAGGGCCAACGAGAAAACCGAGAGTTTCATCCAGGGCTGCGGAACCCAGCTTTCCGTACGCGGCAGCACGTAAAACAAGAAAAACGGCACGATGCCCGCGATTGTGCCACCCGTAACCCATTTCAATTGCTGGCGCAGGACGCCGCTCGGAGCCCGGAAATAGCTGGCAAGAAAAATTCCGGCGGCGATCATAAAATAAATGCCGAGGTAGAAAAGATCGACGGTATCCAGGAAATTGCGGCTCTCAATGGAGGGCAAGAAATCGAGTGCGCCGTATGCCACCAAAAATTGGAGAGTGAGCAAAGTGGCCGGGAGGCTGTAAAGTGCCACAAGTTTTAGCCAGAGAGTGCCGCGGCGTTCGGGAAATACCAGCGCGAAATGCACCAATAATGCCGGCTGAAGCAGCCAGGCGACCGACTGCGTCCAATAAATCGTGGTATCAAAGGAGTTCAGCTTGCCGGTGTAATGAAAACTGTAAAGAATGAACGAGACCAGACAAAAAATGTAAAAGTGAACGGCGCGCGGAGCGTTCCATCGGCGAACGAAGATAAATAGCCCTATGAAAATATAGAGAAGCGCGGTGATGCGAAGATAATTCTCAATGGAGGAGGAAGAGTCCTGTGGTGCAGTCACCAGCGGTGTCTCAAATCCCGCCTCGCCGCGGTGCAGCTGGTAACGGACTTCCGTCCAGGGCCCTGCGTGAAACAAGACTCGCGTAACGTCGGTAGCGCGATGGATGGGAATGCCTCGCACCGTCGACACGATGTCGCCTTGCTTGATCCCCGCCTTGGCCGCGGGGGAGTCGGCGACCACGTGCCAGGCTACCACGCCCCCTTGCGTGTCCAGCCAAGTCACGCCGTCATCGGGAAGAACAAATCGGGAGCGCTGCTGGAAATTCAGGACAGCAAAGATAATGGCCGATAGAGTGAGGAGCGCCAGGACGACCGCGCCAAGTCGCATTCGGAGACTATCATTCATCCAGCTACACCCGTAACTCAGGCCGAAACAAATAAAGATGCTAGCACGTCAACTTCCATGACATTATGGATTCTAATAAGTATATCGGCTTTTGAATGATTGCTTTACAAGAATCTCTATTAGGCGAGAGCGCCACAATCCTGTTTGTGGAAGACGTCTTCCCGATTCCAGTACACGACTCTGGGGCTAAAACTGAAAGCTCAGCCCTCCCCGAAGGTATCGGTAGGTCGGAATGAGGACGACTCGGCCATCTCCTGTCGTCAACGGGACGTAACCCTGAGCCAGAAGATTGCCGCAGTCAGCCAAAATCTCGGCATGACCAGGAATGAAGCTCGGCAGTGGCTGACGAATCCCTATACTTAGATATGGATCGAGGTGATATAAAGACTGGCCATAAGGATCCATAGCGGACACCACCGGGCCATTGATCCATTTATAGCCTGCGGTAAGTTTGGTCCCCACGCGGGGTGCCTTAGCCGTGACATGAACGCCGGCACTTTGGCGATACCGCGTCTGTAACTGGTTTCGCAAGATCGCTTCCGAGGGGTCCTCTATGGGCGACAAAGCTCCGGCATATTCGTAAATGATCGTAGCGCTCACGTTGTCTGAAAGTCTCTGATGATACGCCACGCGCGTTCCCAGGGAGCTGGATTCCCCAGCGTCATAAGCAAAAACATTGGAGATGAAATCCTGCAAATAGTCAGGTCCGGTTACGGTTCCATGCCCGAAAACTGCCGTATGAGAAGCGTGGTCGTTGAATAGCGCCAGGGTGAGGCTAGCGTCCTTGTTAAACGTGTGCTCGACAGCCAGTTCTTCATGCAAGCCATTTTCGAGCACGGAATGTCGATCGCGCATTAGAAGTATTGGAAATTCATCAAGTGTATTCAGCGCGGACTGTAGCGCGCTTTGATCGTTGGCCGAATCCTGCCAGCCATTGGTAGCAACCAAGACGGAAGCCTGCCAGGTAGGCGTTAGCTGCAGCGCCATCTGCGCCCGCGGCCTCGCCGCAGCAGTCGTGCCGGCCAGACTGGCCATTACGAAGTCAGAACCGTAGCGGATACTGACGCGATCACCGAGTGTAAACGAATTATCGAATGACATCCGCAATCCCCGGAAGGTCGGCCCGTCAGGTCCAAGTTGCGATTCTCGTAGCAGAAGAGTTGCCACCGGGCCAACGCCGGGTTTTCCCGACGGAATCCATTGAGTTGCAAAGCCACCGGAATACGAACCGCTTTCGTAGCTGAACTGACTGGCCATCAAAAGCTGTTGGTTGCCGCCAAGACCGACGTCATATACGAGAGCCGTGCCCGGCGAATCGGCCGGGTTCGAGACCGAACCTGGATGATCGGAACCTGAGGTCAGCTCAAGTTGAATGCGTCCCGCTTGGGATTGTGAAGTTTCAAACTGAGCGGGTGGCGCGCCGAGAATTACATCGCCGTCCTGCCAGCGCAGCACCGGCCGCGTCGCAGCCGCACTTCTTAGCACCCAGGCCCATTCGTCCGCGCTAACCTGCTGATCAGGCTGCCTTCGCAATTTTTCGAGCGACGAAAACACGGATCCCAGAACGATCTGGAGCAGAGTAGTGTGTTCGTCGTTCACCCGAACATGTTCCTCGATTACGGGAAGGAAACCTGCAAGAGTTACTTTTATCGAATACGTCCCGGAAGGAAGCAGTTCGGTGGAAAAGCGTCCGCGGTCGTTGGTGAGCAATTCAATGGAGGACAGTTTGAATAATTGGTCCGAGGTAACAAAAATGGTGGCGCCCATTTGGGGAGTTCCCGCCGAGTCGAGAACCACGCCGGAAATCTTGCCGGAGTTCGGCGCAGCCAGGACGGGGAGAGCCAGCAGGCACAGAAGCAACCCTAAAACTGACAAGCGAATCATTCGCAAACTCACGAGGTCACCTCGCGTGGGGAGCCGCTCCGGCACCGGCTTTCACCGTAAAGTCCATGGCCGGAGTAATCGTTTGCTTCGTTAGATTATCTGTCACTGCGACTTCCAGCTTGTACGCGCCGGGAGGCAGCGAGCCCAGGGTGATAATGTTTTCCAGAGTCAATTCCTCGCCGTGCTCGGGTAATTTATCCTTGGGAATGTCGAACTTCAGAACCGGCTCGGTAACTTTATCTTTCATGACGCGATACTGCACAGTGGCATCCGACCGGTGGGTCTGATCATCCACTTTCAGATTGTAGATTTGGAGGAAAACTCCCATACCTTCCGAGGCTACAAACGATGCATCCAGCTTGGGCCTGACCTTGACGTCGCCCAAGACGAATTGGCCGAGCCCGATATCTTTCGATGAAACCGGCGTAATCTGGTCTGCGAGAATGAGCGAACTTGATGACAGATGGTCGTCTTCAAAGCGCGGAACCGCCAAGCGCGTGTTCACCACGCCGACATTTCCGTTGTTTACATCCTTTATCACGATATCGAGCCGGTATAAGCCGGGGCTCAATGGCACGGCCTTCTGGTAAATCGATGGGACCGCTTGGGCCTGTTGCAACAAGCTGGCCGGAACATCGCGCTTTACTGTATCTTCAAAAGTCTGCACGATGCGGCCACTTAACGTGCTGATTCGCGCGAAAAGATTTACAGTGGCAGAGTCCACACCCTCCTTTTGTTGAAAGCTAAGCTGCCGCGTAGGAATTTGCACGGTAATCGGGACCAGTACGGTCTCCGATGTGATCCGCAGGAAATAAAAGCGATAATCAAATTTCACCTGATCGCGCACGAGCCGGGACGTAACCACGGCCTCCAGATCCTTGAATTTAACAGGAGGAGCCTGCTGAATCTTCGCGTAGAGATCGAGTCGGCTGAATTCATTCATGCTTTCCGGCCTCATCCCCACAGGTGCCGCGAGGTGTGTACCATCGGTGTTATTGAACCGACTGGTTTTGCTCGCTAACCCCATGGATTCCATCTGAGTGAGGCCGGCGCCGGGCACCATGAGGAGCGCATCCTTTTCGCTCGGATCCATAGTGAGTTTGTATTCACCGCTCATGGTAGGATCCACGAACTCTATTATGACGTTCTCTCCAATTCCTTCCAGATAGCGATAACGCCAGTCCTCGAACGGATAAGTAGATGTTTCTCCACCGCCTTCGTCAGCGGGACGGTCATAACTACCACCGGAAGGATGTGATTCGACTTCATCCGCTGGCCCCCACATGATGTAAATGCGGCCGCGGTCGGTCTTCCAGCCAGGGATGCCAGAGGAAAAGTGTTCGTTGGTGTATGCGATTCGACGGTAGTGCTCTTCCTTAAACGTGTTGTCGACAGAATCGGGATCAGGATTACGCCGCTGCCAAAATTGCTCGATAAATTGCTCGCGCTCTTCATTGGTCGCCAGGTGAAGAAACGCGCTGCGCTCTTCAGGGGATATGATGTAGACGACATCCTCGTCCAGCCATTTTTTGTATTGTGAGTCGAGTTCCCTCCGGAGTTCCTTATCGCTTTTGGCTCTCTGCCGCGCGGTCTTCTTCGCAGAATTCTGGTCGGAGGGAGGATTCTGCTGATTCTGAGATTCGCCCTGCCCGTAGGCCAGCTGCACTGACCCTAAGGTCGCAGCTAAAATCCCCAAAAGAAACACCCTTGCCCTACGGCCCATAATTAACCTTTTTCCCCTATTTGGCTAAAAATTCTAACCTGTCCCAAGGTACAGGTCAACCGAGTTTCCGGACACTATACCTGTATGAGCACGTTAGATGGAATGGGGTTGCCTGTCCTTTATGCGGTAGGCCAACGAACACTGTTTCTTTCCGTCTTGAATGCATTTAAAATAGGACCGCAAAGGGCATAACCCCACGCTGGCCGCACTTGTGGACGAGCCAGAGTCGACCGCTTGCTCGTGTGGGACTAGAACCTCGTACGAGAACCGAAGAGAAGAGCGCAGACTTCCGAAATTCAGTATGCGGAACTCTCTTTATCTCTTTAAGTTCGTCTAATCGGAGAAACATTCTGGCCCTTTCAAACGTATGCATCAGTGAGCGGACGATCTACGTCCCAGGCGTGAGGGCCTAGAGGCTAAAGCAATGAAGACGTGGCAAAAAGTAGGTATTGGTGTGGGTGCCGTGCTGGTCCTGGGTGGCATATCGTGGTACAGCATCTATCAGTCGAATAAGGGCGTAGTAACGGTACAGAGCGGCAAAGTCGTCAAGCAGGATTTAATATCGATCGTAACGGCCTCCGGAGAGGTCCGGCCTAAGAATTACACGAACGTGCTGGGTGAAGGCATCGGGAAGATAACGGATATTGTGGTGAAGGAAGGCGACCACGTAAAAAGAGGCGACATCCTGCTGCACCTGGAAAACATTCAGCCGGCCGCGGATGTTCAGGCCCAGGAAGCCAGCATTAGCGCTACCCAAGCGGGCATGCGTGTAGCCGCAGCAAGTTACGATTCCGCAGTCGCGACGCTAGCCCAGCGCCAGGCAGACCTGGAAAAAGCCAAGTTTGATTGGCAGCGCGCGCAAGAGCTCTACAAAGATCAGCTCATATCCAAACAAGAGTTCGACGCCAACAAAGCCACTTACGCGAGCGCGATGGCGGCGCTAAATGCATCCAAGGCCCAGGTAGAACAAGCGCGCGCGGCACGAGATCAGGCAGGCGAGAATATGAGTCAGAACCAGGCAGTGCTGAAGCATACCAAGGACATCCTGCGCAAGACAACCTATACCGCTCCGATCGATGGCATTGTCAGCTACATCGCCGTGCGCGTCGGTGAAAACGTGGTACCCGGAATCCAGAACGCCGTAGGCAGTAACCTGATGACCATTTCCGACATGAGCATTGTCACCGCCGAAGTCAAAGTCGATGAAACCGACATCACTAACGTTCGCGAGGGGCAGCCCGCCGAAGTGACCATAGACGCGCTTCCTGGCAAAACGTTCAAAGGCCACGTAACTCAGGTCGGTGAGCTTGCCATTCTTCGTTCATCGGGACAGGCCGCTACCACACAGACCACGGCGAATACGCAGGAGGCTCGCGACTTCAAGGTGGTGGTCACCGTGGACAATCCACCTGATGCGCTGCGCCCCGGTCTGTCCGCCACAGCTAGAATCCAGACGGAGCAGAAGAAGGATGTCCTAACCATTCCGATTCAGGCTTTGGCCGTAAGAACCCAGCGGGAAATCGACGAAGCGGCGCTAGGAAAAAACAGCAGCAGTGTTACGCTGGCGGCCTCTAAGCCAACCTCGGGCACAAATACAGGTACAAACGCCCAGAAGACTGACGTTCAAGGAGTTTTCGTGATCCGCGGCAAGAAAGCGGAATTCGTACCGGTGCAAACGGGCGTCGCAGGAGTAACTGATATTGAAATTACGAGCGGCTTAAAAGATGGCGACCAAATCGTCACTGGCAGTTACAAAGCGCTTCGCACGCTGCGGCCGGGCGCCCCGATTAAAGTAGATAATTCCGAACCCAAGCGCGAAGAATCTTCGACTAGCTAGAGTGGAATCCAGGAGCACATTGAACGTGGCGGTCGAAGAGATCATCGTTCCACAGGGTTACCGCAAAGACCTTGTAGATCTCGGCATCGTCATTCAAACAGAAGATCTCTGGAAGACCTACGAAATGGGCGCAGAGCAGTTGCATGCACTGCGCGGTGTGAGCATTGAGATTCACAAAGGCGAGTACGTCGCCATCATGGGGCCATCCGGTTCGGGAAAATCCACGCTGATGAATTTGATTGGCTGCTTGGATACGCCTACGAAGGGTAGTTACTGGTTGGCTGGTCGCCTGGTCAGCCAACTTGATGACGACGAACTCGCTTACATTCGCAATAAAGAAATTGGATTCGTCTTCCAGACCTTCAATTTGCTGGCGCGAGCCACCGCACTCCATAACGTCGAATTACCCATGATTTACAATGGTACGCCTTCAGAAGAACGTCTCGGTCGAGCGAAAAAAGCACTGAGCCAAGTAGACCTAGCCGATCGCATGATGCACAAGCCCAACGAGCTTTCCGGCGGGCAGCGGCAGCGCGTGGCTATTGCGCGCGCGCTGGTAAACTCGCCTTCCATCCTACTGGCGGATGAGCCCACTGGAAATCTGGATTCACAGACTGGCGAAGAAATCATGGCGCTCTTCGCCCGTTTGCACGAGCAAGGCAATACCATCATCCTGGTAACGCATGAATCGGACATTGCCGCCCACGCGCACCGCGTGATCCGTCTGCGTGACGGTAAAGTTGAAAAAGACGAACGTACCCGATAAAAACTGAGTTAACCTCCGGCGAGCATTTAGATTTTCAAGGGGTGTTTCATTCCAAGCGTCCTAACGGTGAAGGAGGCTCGCATGAGTCGCGCAAATGATTCACCTAGTGGAGTCGCGGCGTGACGCTCGCTGCCTTGCTGATTTTTGCCGCCATGGCCGTTTTGGCCCAGGATGGCTCGCCTCAAAAATCCGATGCTGCGCCGAACACGCAAGCGGCGGCTAACCCCACTATACCTGGCCCCGAGCACGCGTTGCTTGCAAAACGCGCCGGCGAGTACACCAGAACGGTGAAATTTGTTGCGCAGCCGAACGCCGACGCCAGTGCCTCCACCGGGACAGCCAAAATCTCCGTAACTCTTGGCGGAAGATTTATCCTCGAAGAAAATACCGATGCTGTTTTTGGGCACCCCGTATCCGGTACGCGCATCTATGGTTTCAACAACATCACCAAACAATATGAAGCTGTTTGGATGTACACCATGTCCACTGCCATGCTGTACATGACGGGAACGAGCGCAGACGGCGGCAAGACCATTGAGCTTACCGGCGTATCCCAAAATCATCGCGGCGACAAAATTCCAATTCACGCTACGATTCGCCAAGTAGACGACGACCAATTTGTCGTCACGCTGATGAGTACGGGAGCGGACGGCAAGGAAGTCGCATTTCAGGAAACCACTTACACCCGCAAGAAATAATTCACGAAAAGGAGGATGTTATGTCAGCAGCCGTAAAACCGATCCCCGAAGGTTTCCACACCGTCACGCCTCAACTCGTTTGCGCCAATGCTTTGCAGGCACTCGAGTTTTACAAAAACGCGCTGGGCGCCGAAATTCTCCACGTGGCCAAAGACAATAGCGGGAAAGTGATGCATGCAGATTTCAAAATCGGCGATTCCATGGTCATGTTGAGCGATGAATACCCCGATTACCATTGCCGCTCACCGCGTTCGCTGGGTGGCACAGGTGTGACACTGCACATCTATACGCCCGATGCGGACGCTGCTTTTGCGAAAGCCGTGGAGGCGGGGGCCAAGGTAACCATGCCGCTCATGGATGCATTCTGGGGAGATCGCTATGGCCAGGTGGAAGATCCCTACGGGCATAGGTGGTCTATGGCCACACGCAAGCGCGTTCCAACCGAGGAAGAAATACGTTCTGCGATGAAGGCCTTTGCGGAAAAGTCGAAAGAGAAATCCGCGAGCGGATAGTTTGGATCAACGAGAGAAGAAATTGCGGGCGAGGAAAAATGCATTGGCCGGCCGCTCGGCCAGTCGGCGCATAAACCAGGGAAACCAGAACGAGCCGTACGAAATCAGCACGTTACACCGGTACCCTTCTTGCACCAAGCGCAGCTGCTCCGCGCGCTGAATGCCGTAGAGCATTTGAAATTCGAGCTGGTGTTTCTTAATGCCCTGCGATGCGGCCCATTCGATGAGCCGCGTGATCAATGCGCGGTCATGCGTAGCGATCGCCGCCCGCACGCGCGCGTTGCGCGCTTCAGGACTCAGCAATCGCTGCGCTAGATGAAAATAATTCTCGTCCACGTCTTTCTTCAGCGGAAAAGCTATCTCGGCAGGCTCGTTATAGGCGCCTTTCACCAATCGCACGGAAGCCGCGATGGAAATCAGCGAGTCCAAATCCTTTTCGGTGCGATAGAGATAGGCCTGCACGCAGACCCCAACATTCGGATGGCCTTGCGCGCGCGTCGATAGAGTTCCAGCGTGACGTCCACGTAGGGGCTCTGCTCGATGTCGATCCAGAGAGTTTTTTCCGCCGGGGTGTGTTCGATCAGCTTTACGAGATTGGCGAAACAGAATTCCTGATCGAGGTCGAGCCCAAGCTGCGTCAGTTTCACGGACACTTCGGCAGGCAGGTTCGACGTGCGAATTCGATCGAGGACTTCCCAATAATGCTTGGTGACTTCTTGCGCTTCGGCGCCGTCGGTAATATTTTCGCCGAGGTGAGTCAACACCGAGCCAATGCCGGTCGAAGCCAGCGCCTGCGCTGCGGCAAGCGCATCTTCTACATTTTCACCCGGCATGAACCGCTTGACGGTGCGGCGCATGAAGCCGTAGCGCGGAGCGTGCTCCCGCAGCCATTGGCTTTGCGAGGCCATCAGCAGCGAGCGTCTCATCAAACCCATCGTCAGTTTTCTCCGCGAAAATTTATTGAGGCGTGGAAAGTGTCTTGATCAGGCGATAGTAAAAATCCACGCCGGAGTAAAAGGATGCGACGCGAATGCGCTCATCGCGGCCGTGCGAACGATCGTCATCAACATCCATGAACACTCCCGGAATTCCGTAGGTGGTGTAACCCGGCAGCGCGCGAAATTGCGCCGTCGCTCGCTCCGGCATCGAGCACCGGCACAACCGGAACGCCCGGCCATATCTCGTTGACGACTTTTTCCACCGCCGTGCATCACTTCCGGTTGCAGCGTCGAAAGCGGATTGGATTTCAGGCCGGATCCGGGCGTCAGCGATCTGCGACACGGAAACTTTGGGATCCGCTATCACCTTTTCAAGAGTGGCCTGAACTGCGTCCGGCGTGTGGCCCGGCAAGATGCGGCAATTGATATTCGCTCGCGCCATTCCCGGCAAGGCATTATTCGCGTGACCGCCTTCGAGCCTGGTCGCAACGCATGTGGTGCGCATCCGCGCGTTATAGAAAGGCGATTCCGATAAGCCGCGCGATGGCCGCCTGGTCAGGCGGGGTCTGCAGAATCGCTTTCATGTCCGCGCCTGTCGTTCCGCCCACGATGTCAGCCTCGCGCTTAAAGTATTCGCGCGTGACTTCGCTCAACTCAAAGGGGAATTGGTAATGCTCCAGACGGGTTAGAGCATCCGCCAGCTGGTAGATTGCGTTTTCTTTCCCCGGAAGCGAGCTGTGGCCGCCGGGATTCGTAACCTTCACATCGAAATCCTGATAAAGTTTCTCGGCTGCCTGGATACCGACCAGCAGCTTCTTTCCTTTATCCAATTCGAAATCGCCAGCATCAGGATTCAAGATAAATTCAGCGTCAATCAAATCGCGATGATTCTTGATCAGCCAGTCCACTCCGTTCGCCTGGCCGCCTTCTTCATCGGCGGTGAGCGCAAGAATAATGTCGCGGTCCGGCTTGAAATCCCTCTTGTTTCAGACGAATCATCGTGGTCATCAGAATTGCGTCGCCGTCTTTGATGTCGCCAGATCCGCGGCCATAGAAATATCCGTCCTTCTCGAGGAACTGAAACGGATCCATGGACCAATCTTCGCGCCGTGCCTCGACTACATCCAGGTGGCAAATCAACAGCATCGGCTTGCGTGCGCCCGTCCCTCGCAGACGTGCCACTAGATTTCCTTTACGGGAATTGGGCCCCAGCACTTGCACGTCGCTTGCGGGATAGCCCGCATCGCGCAGGCGCTGCGCCATGGCCTCCGCCGCCACGGTCGTGCTGCCCATCGAATCCGTTGTGTTTATTTCGATGAGCTGCTTGTAAATATCGCGCGCAAGTTTATTTGTGGCGTCATTACTTTGCGCCCGCGTGATGGTTCGCGAATGAGTGAGCATGCCAGCATGCCTAGCAGAATAGAACGTCCGAAATTTCATTGGTTCTCCCAGGATAAGAACGAACGAGACTAACAGACACGGGGCGCGAGGGTCAAAAAGGCGGCGAAGAAAACGGTGGGTCCTTTGGTGATTCGAGGAGGAAGATCGCATAGTGATAAATTTCGAGCTTCCACTGCTCGCCAATCGAGCTGCGTTCGAAAATTTGTCCAAAGGCCGCGTGGATTTCGTGCCGTTGTCTTCCGGCAGCGCTGCCAGTATCTCGCCGAAGCGATTTTTCGCGAGCGTCAGGGGGTCGGTGTCGGGTTTAGCTGCAGACTGCGCGTCTGTATGCGGCGCGTTTGCAAAAGCGCCGGCGGTTTCACTTCTTTCTGACGAAGGCCGCTTCTCGAGCTTTTCGGAGTAACTTTGATAAAACGAATAGCGGAATTGCTTTTTGTAGAGTGAGGCGTACGCCGTCTTGATGGAGCTGGCGGGTGGTTGAGTGTCCGTTAGCGCTTTCGTGGTGAAATCCCGGAGCGCAGCTTCGAAGTCTCGGAAACTTCCCCGCGCACCGATCAGCGGTCCTTGGCCCTGTTTGCCGAGCGCGGCGGCCAGGCGATCGGTTCGCGCGTCATAGCATTTGCCGTACTGTTCAATCGCGAGAAGCGAATTCTCTGGAGTGGCATCTTTCGCCGTGGCGAACCTGGCCACCCAATCGGTCGAGTTCATCGCCAGAACTTGCGCGCAAGCCATTCCGAGCCGTTCCCTATGGCCGCGCTGGTTCTGCGGCACCTTCGCTTGCGCGAAATTGGCCGGCGCAAAAAGAACTGAGATAAGAACCGTGGCCAGAAGCTTCACGCGGGGAATGCTAGCAGACAGCGGTACCCAGAATTACGCGAAAATATAAAAAAGGCCGCAAACGCTTGGGGCGTTGCGGCCTGGAGGTTAATCCTGGCGGTGACCTACGTTCCCGCGCAGTTACCCGCGCAGTATCATCGGCCCGGCAAGGCTTAACTTCCGTGTTCGGGATGGGAACGGGTGTGACCCTTGCGGTAAGACCACCAGGAAACTTGTGAGCTTGCCAAGTGCGTGCAAGCAAGAAATTTCCGGGAAAATTTGAAACTGAAGGAAGCTGGAACAACAAACCGCTAATTTCCGCATTGAGAATATCGCAATGTGGAAAGAGCGACTTTCCTTAGCAACGGTGCCCATCCGGTCGGGATGGTTGCGCGTTGGGAAAGTTTTATGGTTAAGCCGAACGGCCGATTAGTACGGGTTAGCTACACGCATTACTGCGCTTCCACCTCCCGCCTATCAAAGTCGTAGTCTTCGACTGGCCTTCTTACCCCCCCGCAGGAGGGTTGGGAAACCTTATCTCGAGGCGAGCTTCTCGCTTAGATGCTTTCAGCGATTATCTCTTCCGGACTTCGCTACCGAGCTATGCCACGGGCGTGACAACTCGATCACAAGAGGTCCGTCCATCCCGGTCCTCTCGTACTAGGGACAGCTCCTCTCAAGTTTCCTGCGCCCACACCAGATAGGGACCGAACTGTCTCGCGACGTTCTGAACCCAGCTCACGTACCGCTTTAATAGGCGAACAGCCTAACCCTTGGGACCTTCTACAGCCCCAGGATGCGATGAGCCGACATCGAGGTGCCAAACCTAAGCGTCGATGTGAACTCTTGGCTTAGATCAGCCTGTTATCCCCGGCGTACCTTTTATCCGTTGAGCGATGGCCCTTCCACGCAGAACCACCGGATCACTAGATCCCACTTTCGTGCCTGCTCGACCTGTGTGTCTCGCAGTCAACCCGGCTTATGCTCTTGCACTCCACGGCGGGTTTCCAATCCGCCTGAGCCGAGCTTTGAGCGCCTCCGTTACCATTTAGGAGGCGACCGCCCCAGTCAAACTACCCGTCTGGCCGTGTCCTTCGACCCGTCTAGGGCCGTAAGTTAGAGCGACAGAACTATCAGGGTGGTATTTCACCGTTGCCTCCCCCTCAGCCGAGACCGAGGGTTCCCAGGCTCCCACCTATCCTACGCAGGCAGTACCGTTAATCATGACCAGAGTGCAGTAAAGGTGCACGGGGTCTTTCCGTCTAGATGCGGGCATCCGGCGTCTTCACCGGAACCACAAATTCGCCGAGCCGTTCGCCAAGACAGTCGTTCGATCGGTACGCCATTCGTGCAGGTCGGAACTTACCCGACAAGGAATTTCGCTCGGTTTCCCTTACTCTGTTTCCAGAGAAGCCGGACTTTCTCTTATACGTCCTGTGTTCATAGTTGAAGTTATTGCCCTTATTTCTTCAATGCCTTTCAGGTTCAAGTGTTTTCCCTGATGAATCAGGTGCAGAATCTTTCGGAACCTCGCGAAGTCGACCCTTTTTTTCGATTTGAGCGGATGCTGTTCGAAGAAAGGAACAATCCTTTCGGTGAGGTGATCCAGCCCCCGAACTCGATAAGCCATCCTTTCACCATGATTCGTTCGAACTACCCCACAGCCGAAGAATTTCTTCAGCGCATGAAGCAGCTGAATATCGCGGCGGTGTTGGATGACCGTGAATTCAGGGAGCACTTGAAACTGGCAGGACATTTCTGGATGCGGATTGATGCCGACGTAAAAGCAACCTTCGCCGTCGACAAATCCAACTACCCATTGAGCTTCTAACTTTTCAGGACGCATCTGAACGTAAAGTCTCTGAGGGTTCTCCATTTTCCTGGAGCCTTCCCTGCGGATTGTCCCCATGTCCGCCGGATTTTGACTGCCGGTGTTTTATCACCGACGAGTACCGGACGGCTGTGTGAGGAGTTTCCCGCATATAGTTCAGTTTTACTAAGGCTAGCGAGCTTCTTAACCTTAGGACCGTTATAGTTACGGCCGCCGTTCACCGGGGCTTCAGATCAAGCCTTCGCTGCCTTGCGGCAGCTAAGCCCTCCCTTTAACCTTCCGGCACCGGGCAGGCGTCACCCCCTATACGTCGTATTCGACTTAGCAGAGAGCTGTGTTTTTGTTAAACAGTCGCCGAACGCATTTCACTGCGGCCCCCTCGGGCTATAAACCCTAGCGGGGCACCCCTTCTCCCGAAGTTACGGGGCTAATGTGCCTAGTTCCTGAGCGAGCGTTCTCTCGAGCGCCTGTGGATATTCACCTTGTCTACCTGTGTCGGTTTGAGGTACGGGCACCATCCGAACTCCTTAGAGGTTTTTCCTGGCAGCGTGAAATCAGAGACTTTGCGGCCGTGTGGCCTCGGACCTGGTTTCACCGTTGAATGACCCCGTGGATTTTCCTGCGGGATCCGGCTTATACCAAGACATCGGGACGTCCATCACCCGACTCCCCTATCCTTCTGCGTCACCCCATCGTCAAACGTTCGTATGGCGGGGCAGGAATGTTGACCTGCTGTCCATCAGCTACGCCTCTCGGCCTCACCTTAGGACCCGCCTAACCCTGAGCGGATTAACCTTCCTCAGGAAACCTTAGACTTTCGGCGACACGAGTTCTCATCGTGTTTATCGCTACTTATGCCGGCAGAGTCTCTTCCATTGCGTCAAGTAGTTCTCTCGATCTACCGTCGAACACAATAGAATGCTCCCCTACCAAATGACGTCTTCCGTAGAATCCGTCAATTTCGCAATTTCGGTCGCAGACTTAGCCCCGTTGGATTGTCGGTGCGTGAACACTTGACCAGTGAGCTGTTACGCTTTCTTTAAAGGATGGCTGCTTCTAAGCCAACCTCCTGGCTGTCTGTGCGCTCACACGTCCTTTCCCACTTAGTCTGCAGTTGGGGACCTTAATTGGCGATCTGGGTTCTTTCCCTCTCGACCACGGAGCTTATCCCCCGTAGTCTCACTCCCGTACTGTTGTACACGGCATTCGGAGTTTGATTGGATTCGGTATCCTGGATGGGACCCTAGTCCATTCAGTGCTCTACCACCGTGGCAAATCATACGAGGCTGCCCCTAAAGGCATTTCGGGGAGAACGAGCTATCACGGAATTTGATTAGCCTTTCACCCCTACCCTCAGCTCATCCGAGCGATTTTCAACTCACACCGGTTCGGTCCTCCAGTCGCGGTTAAGCGACCTTCAACCTGGCCAAGGGTAGATCATCCCGCTTCGCGTCTATTCCCACACACTGAACGCCCTATTCGGACTCGCTTTCGCTACGGCTCGCTTGCGCTTAACCTCGCGTGTGAGAATAACTAGCCGGCTCATTAAGCAAGAGGCACGCCATCAGGCATTCCGTATCCGAAGACACGGCATAGCCCTCTGACTGCTTGTAAGCATACGGTTTCAGGTTCTATTTCACTCCCCTCGCAGGGGTGCTTTTCGCCTTTCCCTCACGGTACTAGTTCACTATCGGTCACCAACGAGTATTTAGCCTTGGAGAGTGGTCTCCCCAGATTCCCACGGGGTTTCTCGTGCCCCGTGGTACTCAGGATACCGCTTCGAGTCCGGTAAGCTTTCGGTTACGGGGTTTTCACCCTCTTTGACCCTGCTTTCCAGCAGGTTCACCTAGCCTCCGGATTGGTAACTCTACTCACGCGGTCCTACAACCCCGGGATGTAAACACCCCGGTTTGGGCTGTTCCGATTTCGCTCGCCGCTACTTTCGGAATCTCAATTGATTTATTTTCCTCCAGGTACTGAGATGGTTCACTTCCCTGGGTTGACTCGCACCCGCCTATGTATTCAGCGGGCCGTAACCTGGTTTTACCAGGATAGGTTTCCCTATTCGGAAATCCCCGGATCAACGCCTGCTTGCGGCTCCCCGAGGCTTATCGCAGCTTGCCACGTCCTTCTTCGTCTGTTGGTGCCAAGGCATCCACCGTACGCCCTTAGTAGCTTAACCATAAAACTTACCCAACACGTCTCGATCCCTCGCAGAATCGAAACCCTGAGAACCATCGCAACGAACGGTCTTGCAAGCCATCCGGGGACGTACTTCAGGGGTGACGCGCTTTTCCGAGCTTTTTTCAAAGCCATGAAATTCACGCGCTGAACCAATGCGAGGCAAGTTCGCCTTTCCACATTGCGCTACTCTCGAGCAAAAATTTGCGGTTTATTACGCCATGCGACCTTGAAATCGCATAACGTAATGCCAGCTTCCATCAGTTTTCAAAGATCATCGTTCCGTTCATCAACTTCCGATCGGAACGTCTCCGCTCCCGGCGGAGCGCGTCTTCAGTTTGGAGCCGAAGCCGCGGGAAATAAAAAACCCGGCGTCGAGCGCCGGGCGATTCCGTCCTTCGCAGAGGCTGCTCAATGAGCCGCCCACAGGACAGACTTGCTCGATGCTCGAATTCGTTCTACCCGGTGTTAGTAACCAACTTCACCTCTTGGGCAGACCCGGTCCGTCAGGAGAATCCCCGGCAAACGAGGGGCCACCGACATCAAAGGAGTATATCAAGATTTTTGTTTTCGTCAAGCAGTTCCAAATTAATTCCCACGGTTTTCTGTATGGCTGCCTGTGGATTTCACGTCATTCTGTGGAAAACAAGGGTGGTTCCATATCACCCCCGCTGGTCGGGGAATCGCCCGCAGCGCAAGCGCGTGCGACCGCGCCGGAATCCAAGTTCGCGATGCGCGGGCCTAGCCCTTGTTATGCTTAAAATATTCCACCTGTTTTAGGCGCTGGGCTGCTTCTTCGCGCGTTTTATAAGGCCCACCCAAATTCTTACCTTTTTCAGAGGTAACCTGGTATCCGCCTTTCACCTTCTTAATCATGTTCCGCCTCCCTTTGAATCAGATTTCATTGTTTGACGAACTCAATTTCAAATCAATGCGGTAATCCCTGTAGCCGGCTAGCCCTCTCGCAACGGACGCAAATGAAGAACAATTACAAGCTCGGCCAGGTTCGCGATGGTCTTCTACGCGATGCCAGCAAGTGATCGCGAAAGAAAAGCTCTCGCGTAATGCTGCGAATTTTTTCGTCCGTCGGACAATTAGGCGGCGCGCGTCCCCGCGCCATCTTTGCAGATTGCCGCCACAATCAAGCCTAAGATAATCAGTTGAATTCCGCCGGCGATCATCCATTTAATCGCCAGCATGTACGGAACGATGTAGACCGTGTACTCGCTTAAGGAGTAGGGAACGACGGTCATGAAGGTCATCACCATCCCGTAACGAATCCCTTGCTCCAGCCAGGATTTGCTTTCGCGCCCCCGTGTGTAGATGTAGGCGAACATCGCGGCGAAAAAAAATTGGCCCAAGGCCATGGCCCAAAATCGATGCATGATCCCTTCGGCAGTTCGGTGGCTGCCGGCGATGGCGTCGTAATCCGGCATCAACCAGACGCTGTGGATTAAGTAATTCGTTGCCATCAGAACGATGTAAACAACGATAGTCGCGATGACGAGTTTTTTCATGGCCGCTCTCCTCCTTCTTTCAGATGAAAAACGATAAACTAGTTTTGGGATTTGTTGCCCTGTTTGGCGGAGCCTAGCACCGCCCTGCTGGCGGGCCTAGTGGATTTTCTGACGAATCACGAAACCTCCAATACGCGTTGGCTAGGGGTTGGTAACCTGCTCGGAAACGCTTTGCTCGCGAAGCAGAGTGTATTTTTGTTCCCAGGCCTGGTGCACGGGACTTTCAGCATAAGCATCAGCCGCGGCGCGGTTCTGAAACTCGATGGCGAAAGCGGCGCTGAAGTCGCGGGGCTGCAGCCGCTCAGCTTTAATCCATATATTTTTGATGCCCGGTATTTTTGCCGCCATGTCCTTTACCCCTTCCAGCGCTCCTTGCTTGTCAGAATCCGAGACGCCCGGCTTCCATTTAAGGATGACCATATGGATGATGGTCTTTGGCTGAGCAAATTTATTTTGTCCCGCCCGGTAACCGCTCGCGAACAACGCAAGCGCAAGCAAACAGCCTCCCAGAATTCCAGCCACCTTGGTAACACGAATTCGCATGTCGTCTCCCTTTCGCCCGATACGAGTTTAAGCGAGGCGCCTTTCGCAGGCAACGCTTCTGCGGCCCGCAAATTCAATCCCTCCCGGTACTTTGCATATTGACCTGCGGGATTGGTGTTCAGTACGATGCGCACCAGCCGCGCGTGCCTGTCACCGTATCAAGTCCAGAGGAGGCCCTATGTACTGTTCAAAATGTGGAGCGAATGTTCCAGAGGGCGCCGTGTTTTGCAGCGCATGCGGGCAGCCGGTACCGAATACGTCCGCGGTACCCCCGATCCCTCCCGCTTACACGCCGCCGTCCCCGGTTCCGCCTCCCAGCCAGTATCCACCAGCGTATGTGCCTCCCGCGCAAGCGGCCTGGCCAACTGGCGCTCGCCCACCGGTTGCCTACGCGGGCTTTTGGCTCCGCTTCGTGGCTTTCATCATAGACGCGATCATTCTGTATTTCGTTGGCGCGATTGTTACGCTGCCGTTCCTCGCGTCCCTGGGCCTACGGGGATTTATGAGAGGGCATATGCCCATGTCCCCTGAAGAGTGGATGCCGTACATCGGTGCGTTTATCCGGCTTGCGCTTATTCGAATCACTTTGGACTGGCTATATTACGCCCTGCTGGAAAGCTCGGCGTGGCAAGGAACACTGGGGAAAAAAGCGCTGGGCTTGGAAGTTACCGATACGGAAGGAAAGCGCATAAGTTTCGGCCGTGCCACCGGACGATTCTTCGCCAAAATCATTTCTGCCTTGATATTGTGGATCGGGTTTATCATGGCGGGTTTCACGGAAAAGAAACAAGCCCTTCACGATATGATTGCTGGCACACTGGTCATCCGCAAGCTGTAGAATTTTTTAACGAAAGGATTCCGAGGAGCCGCATGTATTGCACGAAGTGTGGAACCGCGATTCCGCAAAACGCCGCTTTCTGCACCGCGTGTGGCCAGCCCATGAATCAGCCAACCACGCTGGCGGCGAATGCGCCGCCTTACGCAACAGCAGCGTCAGCATCCCCGGCACCTCCCTATGGATATGTGGCACCCGCCGGATTTCCTCCGGCGGCCTACGCCGGTTTCTGGCTGCGAGTGGTCGCCCACTTCATCGATGGCATCCTCGCTGGAATTGCATTCACCATCCTACTTCTGATCTGGATCGCAATGGTTGGCGTGGGTTATTTGAAAAACTTGGCGCAGGGTGCAAATAGCCCGGATGAATTCTTTACTCCGGAAGTTATCGCAGCAATTTTTATGTTAGCGACAATCTCGATCGTGATGATGTGGCTTTATTACGCCTGGATGGAGAGCTCTCCCTATCAAGGAACGCTCGGAAAGATGGCGCTCGGTTTGATTGTTACTGACCTCGAGGGGCGACCAGTCACCTTCGCGCGCGCCAGCGGCCGTTATTTCGCCAAGATCATTACTGGATTCATTCCCCTCGGGATCGGCTACGCGATGGCGGGATTCACGGAAAAGAAGCAGGCCCTTCACGACATCATTGCGGGCTGCCTGGTCTTGAGAAGGGTATAAGCCTAAGCGCCAGCGGGTTACGCAAGATCACTTCAATATCTAGTTAAACTCCCCATCCATAGCGCTCCGAGTGAACCAGCGATTCGTGCAACTCAGCGCGGATTTGCCCGGTAAATTCCGAGCTGCGCAGTACCCGAGAGCCTGGCTCTGCGATATCCGTGGTTCTGTAACCGTGATCCAGAACACGATCGATGGCTGCCTCGATCCATTGCGCCTCCGCCGCGAGGCCAAAAGATTCTCGCAAGAGTAGCGTCGCTGAATAGATCGCGCCCAGCGGCCCGGCCACGTCTTTACCCGCAAGCGACGGAGCCGAACCATGAATGGGTTCGTAGAGCGCCGGCCCGTCGGCTCCCCGGCTCAGGGACGGGATCAATCCGATAGAGCCCGCCAGAGCGGCCGCTTCGTCACTGAGAATGTCACCGAACAGGTTCCCGGTCAGTATCACGTCGAATTGTGCAGGTCGCAGCAGGATCTGCATCGCGGCATTGTCCACATACAAATGTTCGAGTGTAATGCCCGGATATTCGCGGGCGACGGCGGTCACAGTATTTCGCCAGAGCACGGAGGTGGCCAGCACATTCGCTTTATCCACACTACTAACGTGCCGATTTCGCACCGCAGCGCGTTCGAATGCAAAGCGCGCTACACGCTCGACTTCAGCCGCTGTATAGCTCGCAACATCGCGAGCGCTCGCGTCCTTCCCTTCGCCTTGATTTACGTGCTCGCCAAAATAAATGTCCCCCGCAAGTTCGCGCACAATTTCAAAATCGCATCCGTCGAGGCGTTCGGGCCGCAAGGGAGAAATTCCTTGTAGCGCTGGGCGCAGCTGAATTGGCCGCAGGTTGATGTACAAACCAAGCTCTTTGCGCAAAGCTAACAAACCAGCCTCAGGACGTTTATCCAATGGGAGGGAATCCCACTTAGGTCCGCCAATCGCGCCCAGCAATATCGCGTCGGCCGAGCGGCATCCCGCGAGAGTCTCCTGGGGAAGCGGATTTCCAAAAGCATCGATCGCGGCGCCGCCTAAGGCGAGCTCGCGAAATTCAAATGTGTGTTCAAAAGTGGCGGCGCAGTCAGCAAGTAATTGGATCGCTGCTCGGCTAACCTCCGGGCCGATGCCATCACCCGGCAGAACTGCGATTCTCTTGTGTACTTTACTCATAGGGGATCTCGCTCTTCCCAATTGTCGCAGCCCACAAAAATTCTAATGCGCTGCCGCAATGCTGGTGTTCACGGTCACCGCAGTGATTTCGCGACCGCGACGGACCTTGTGAATGATGGACAGCAAGTCGCGATCAGTCACTTGCTTGGCGGAATCAGCAAGCGCGATCGCCTGTTTGTAGCACTCCGCTAGTTCGGTGTCGGTGGTTTGGTAGCCCAACTCGAGCAGCCGGGCGCGCAGCGCATTTCGTCCGGAATGCTTACCCAGCACAAGCTTTCGTGTTGGAACACCGACTTTTTCAGGAAGGATGATCTCGTAGGTCATGGGATTCTTGAGCATCCCGTCTTGATGAATCCCCGCCTCATGTGCGAACGCATTCGCTCCCACCACAGCTTTATTCGGCGGAACGCTGACACCAGTAATCGAAGTCAGCAAACGACTGGTGGAGTATATTTTTTCAAGCGCGATGTTCGTCCGTGCGCCATAGCGCCCTTGTCGAACGTGCAGCGCCACGGCGATTTCCTCAAGCGACGCATTTCCCGCGCGCTCACCAATTCCATTAATGGTGCATTCCACCTGTCGCGCTCCCGCGGTAATGGCGGCCAGGGAATTCGCCACGGCCAGTCCCAGGTCATTGTGGCAGTGCGCGCTAAAAATCAAGTGTGGGTAAGCGGCAAGGCGTCTGCGCGCCGCGTGAAACATCGCTCCATACTCTTCCGGCGTGGAGTAGCCAACCGTATCGGGAAGATTGATGATAGTAGCGCCGGCGCTAGCCGCGGCCTCGATCACCTCAAGCAGATATTCCAGGTCGCTTCGGCTGGCGTCTTCAGCTGAAAATTCCACTTCCTCGCAGCGCATGCGCCCATATAAAACTATTTCTCCAACTTGTTCGAGCGCATGCTGGCGGGTAATACGCAGCTTGTGTTCCAGATGCAAGTCTGAAGTGGCCAGAAAAATATGTAAGCGGGGCTTGGCGGCAGGCTCCAGGGCGCGCAAGGCGGCGTTGACGTCCTCCTGACGCGCCCGAGCCAGAGCGGCGACGCGGCAGCCCAGGATCTCAGCCGCGACCGTTCGTACAGCCGCCAGATCGCCAGGTGAGGCGATCGGGAACCCAGCTTCGATCACATCCACTCCGAGGTGTTCAAGCTGCCGCGCGAGAAGCAACTTCTCGCGGCCATTCATCGAACATCCAGGCGATTGTTCGCCGTCGCGTAGAGTGGTATCGAAGATCTGCACAGTTTCCATCAAGTCTCCTCGCTGCTAGCGAGTGAACCGTACTTGACAAAATATGTCCAATTTATAGTTCTTGCGTGTAACATAAGTTATCCTTATACATGGAAAAGGCCTTGAGGTGCCCTGTGGATCTAGCAGTACTACAAGTTTTTCAGACCGTGGCAAACGAGCGCAGCTATTCCCGCGCCGCGGAAAAGCTGTACCGTACGCAGCCTGCCATCAGCATCGCCATGCGCAAGCTGGAGGAATGGGTCGGCCAGCCGCTTTTCGTGCGCGGTTCGGGAGCTCGAGCGCTCACCGATGCGGGCGTTCTTTTACTTGAGTACGCCGAGCGCATGCTGAACCTCCGCGAGGAAGCGCGTAAAGGACTCACCGAGTTGCGGGGAATGGAGCGCGGGCAAGTTTCGCTGGGCGTAAATGAAAGTTCGATTCACGCGCTTCTGCCCTCGCTAGAAAAATTTCGCACGCGCTTTCCCGGCATTCGCGTTCGCGTTCATCGCGTCTTTTCGCGCATGATCCCGCGAGAGCTGCTGAACCATCAGTTGGATATCGGCGTGATTTCCTACGTGCCGGAGGAACGTGAGCTGGTCGCTGTAAAGTTTTATCGCGACTCCCTGGCTCTGGTAGTATGGCCGAGCCACAAGCTTGCCAAGCGTAGGGAGGTGGATATTTCCGCTCTGGGGAACGAGAGCTTTGTTGCACATATCGTGGAGTCGCCCTACCGACAGCGGGTGATACAAATGTTCGCACGCCATCGAGTAACGCTGAACATGGATTTGGAACTTCCCACCATTGAAAGCATTAAGCGATTTGTGGAGATGAAAAGAGGGGTCGCCATCGTGCCGCGAATGTGTGTGGAAGGAGAACTCGCGCGCGGAGATCTGCGCGAACTAGGTATCCGCCAAATGCGGATTCAGCGCCATTTGTACTTGGTTTATCGGCAGGACCGTCCGCTGAGCGCCGCGGCGCGTGGTTTGGTTGACACCATACTCTCGCGAAAGAAGCCGCGAACCTTATCTCTTCGCCGCGAGCATTCAAAAGCTAAAGCAGCTCCGTGAAGCCAAAATCAAAAAAATAACCACCAAACGCTCGCGCAACTCTCCTGCACGAAGCGGTCCCGCATTTACATCCTAAACGAGAATTTCTTTATGCACCGAAGAAAACGGCTTGCCGTCCACTTCGACCTGGGATCAACAAAGTAATTCAGCGGCGGCCCGGACTGCGGTGACGCCAGGGTCATTCCGCACTGGCGGGCGTCCAATGAACGAGCAAGAAGCAAGCCGCAATCCCAAGAGTGAAGGGCCCGATATTCTTATGTTGGCTCATCTGCGGAGAGTACCCGGAAGTAATCGGAACGTTTAACGCCGAGCTGCCAGTTCGTCGAGCGCAGCACCGACGCGTGAAAGCCCTTCGCGCATGTTTTCCGTTTCGCCGCCAACGCCAACTCGGAAATGTTCAGGAGCGTCGAAAAAACGTCCGGGAACAACGCTGGTCTCATATTTCTCCAGCAAAAGTTGGCAAAAAGCATCAGCGTGCCCGCTGGCGAGCTGCGGAAACGCAATAGATCCCGCCTCCGGCCGAATGGTCAGCAAATCTTTTCGAGAGCCCAGCAGGTTTTCCAAAAACGTACGATTCGTTTCGAGCAGCTTTTTGGCGCGTGCAGCAATCTTTGGCAAATTATCCAGCGCGATCACGCTCAACATTTCCGCGGGATGCGCCGCCATGACCCCAAATAGATCGTTCAACCGCCACATTCGCTCTGCAAGCGGCTTAGCCGCATAAATCCATCCACAACGTAATCCCGAGAGGCCATACGCTTTTGTCAAGCTGCCGGTAGCCACAAAGTTCTGCCCCAGTAGAAACGCGGTCTGCCATGGAGAATCGAAGGAAGCTTCCAAATAAACTTCATCGACCAAAACATGGGCTCCAAGACTGCGCGCGATCTCTCCAACAATCCGAATCGCTGCGTCCGGGGCGCGCACACCGCTAGGATTGTGCAGGTTGGTTACCACAATCAGCCGCGTCCTTGGCCCCACACACCGCTCCACTTCACGCGGATCCAGTTGGAAACCTGATTCGAACTTCCGAGGAAAGCGCCGCACTTTTGCGCCTAGATATTCGGCGGTGGAAATAAGCGCCTGATAAGAAGGCTCCTCGATTAGCACTTCGTCGCCGGATTCGATCAGAGCGGCCATAGCCAAATGATTCGCCATCGAAGTGCCCTGCGCTTGAACAATATTTTCGACCGGAACATTTGCTTTAGCAGAGAGACGTTCGAGCAGCGGCGGGTAGCCATAACCGCTTGAACCAGAGATCTGCAGGTCTTCCATGCGTACCGGAAGCTCGCTCAGGGGAAAATAGAGGACGTCACTTGCCGCGAGGTTGTAGCGCGCAGCGGAACGGAGCTTGGCCCACTCGATATATGCGGAACGAATCTCTCGCCTTTGCGGGCTCATTTGGAAACTCACTCAGAACCGACGATACGCTTTGCGCGCCCGCGCAACAGGTAATAGACAGGAATCCCGGCCAGCAGAATACATACGGCGGCACCCGCATTGCGAGGATATTTGTAAACAGTGTTTAGAACTATCAACCAGGCTACAAAAACGAAGAGTCCGGTAGTCCAGGGATGCCCGGGAACGCGGAAGCCGATGGCCCCATTTTTTGGCTTTTGCGCAGGCGCCTCCCGGCGGCGAAAAACAAAAAGACAGCTCGCCGTCAACCCAAAGAAGAGCCAGTCCATCACCACCACATAACTCAGGAGTTGTTCGAAGGTCCCCAACAGCACCGCGGCGCTCGTGATGATTCCTTGAAGAATGATGGCAGGCACCGGGACGTGACTCCGTGATCCCAGCCGCGCAAATGTCCGAGGCAGCACTCCATCTTCAGCCATGGCGAAGGCCACGCGCGGATTCGTGAGCATGGCTTGGCTCAAAAATCCAACGGTTGACACAGCAATGGCAGCGGCTATCAGAGTTGCGCCCAAGTTTCCGAGTGCGGCGCGCATCACCGCGGACGCGGGTATGGTGGTCGCTGCCAATCCCGCGGGAGAAAGAACTTCCACATAAATGATATTCACGGATACGTACAGCGCGATCACTCCCGCAACTCCCAGCAAGAGCGCTTTCGGAAGATTTTTGCGAGGGTCGCGAATTTCGCTCGCGATGTAGTTCGACGTTTGCCATCCCCCATAGGCAAAAATCACAGGGATCAACGCTGCGCCGAAAATGGTCAATAAGTCAAAGGAAGCTGGCCGGTCGAGTAAGGGGTGCCAGCTCGAATGGGGTACGGCAGGAGATCGAAAAAGGAACCACGTGCCACAGCAGACGATCAGTACGATGGCCAGAATGCGCAACACCATGAAAAAACTCTGCACTCCACTGCCGGCTCGCACTCCCCGACAGTTGATGGCCGTCAGCGCGATGACCACAGAAACCGCCGCCACATTTTCCGGGACGGCGCCGCGAGAAAACTCGCGAAAATATTTTCCGAATGTAACCGCAACGGCAGCGGTTCCCCCTGCGTTGATAACGAGTATGCTCACCCAGCCGTACAAGAAGCCGAGCAGCGGGTCATAGGCCTCGCGAATGTAAGCATACTGTCCGCCTACTTGGGGCATGCGATTAGCCAACTCGGCGTAAATAAATGCTCCGATGAGCGCAAGCAAGCCTCCCGTCAACCAAGCCCCAAGAATCATGGCCGGCGTGTGCACAAGTTCTGCAACCACATAGGCGTTGATGAATATTCCCGAGCCGATAATGCCGCCCATAACCACCATGGTGGCGTCGAAAATTCCCAGGCGAGCGCTAAGACCTGAAGTACGCTCTGCGGGCTCCGGATTGCCAGAGGAAGCGTTGCGAACTTGAGAGCTTTGTAACAAGGCGAAAGGCTGGCACTCAACAAATCGGCCACACATTTTCAAACTGCCAGCAGGCAGCGCGAATCTATCATTGTGAGCGTTTGCCGCCAAGCCATCGTTTAGACCTCTTACTCGTCCTTTCCTTTTTGAACTCTGCGTAAGTGGCTGTAAGATCGCGCCAGGGCCAGTATTCCTGCCGCTTTGGATGAATAGGAACTAGGAATATAAAGATGCCGCAGATCTCTCCAGCTGAGTTTTACGCGCTACCGCTTCGCGTGCATACGTTTCTCGCCGACGTCCCGCTGCACGACGTCTGGGCGGTGGACCTTCCCTCGCACCGCGACGGTGTTACCCTCTCTGAATTTCTTCGCCGGGCGAGTCAGCAGGGATTCGATGCGGGCGAAGCTGAGATCAACAGATTTCCGCCCGTGGCCCGCGCGCTTTTTCGTCTTCGGCTTTTTCTTGGACGCATTTTTCGACTTGACGCCGAACCAAAAGATGCCTTGGCAACCTCGTTGGGAAGTCGCCTTACGGCGGAGGATCGTGCTCGTTCTTTTGTCGTGCCGGGAACGGCCGAAGGACTGTTCCGCTTTGTCTATCGTTTCGAAAACGAACAACTACTGGAAGTACAGAATCGTACCGTTCACGGTGCCGCCCTCAGTGCCCTCGCTGAAAGAGCCGATAGCTATCGATTCTATTTTGCGATCTACGTGCGCCGGCGAACATGGATTACGCCGTTCTACATGGGCTTAATCGATCCGTTCCGAAAACGAATTATCTATCCGGCCTTGCTGAAAAAAATTCGTGCAGCCTGGGAGCAGAATGTCTGACCTTACACTTTCGTCGCGCGTTATTTCGCTTTTCGGTTGCTTTCCAGAGCGCAGAATAGTAATCACAGTCGCGCTATGATTTGAATGGAGCCAATTCAATGACCGTTCCTCCCGGCAATCGATTGGGTGCTTTTTTGCAATTGCGAAGCAAAGGGTTGTGTTGTGCGGCACTTTCCATCGCAGCGTTTTTAGTGCTCAGGGCATCTTCTGTTGCCGCCCAAACTAAAACTTCGGCACCGCAAGTCCAATCAAGCGGGCCTCCGGCATCCCCCACGTCCGCGCAGCCGCCCACCCAGGACTACCTCGTTTACGTTGTCTGCGAATCCGCCGACAGAGTTGTGCTGATACGCTTCGGCCCCAAGGGCTTTCAAATCGAGCACGAAACCCGTATAGGCCTGATGCCCATGGACATCAACGGCCCGCATGGCATCGCTGTATCGCCTGACAAAAAATATGTATACGTTTCCGTAGGCCATGGCCGCCCGGATGGTTCCGTGTGGAAATTGAAAACTGGAACCGACGAAGTGATTCGCTTTGCCCCGCTCGGACTTTTTCCCGCCACCACGGATATTTCGCGCGACGGCGCATTCATATACGTGGCGAACGCGAACTTCCACGGCGATATGGTTCCCTCTTCGATTTCCGTAGTGGCCACCGATGAGATGGCGGAGGTAAAGCGCATTACCACTTGCACCATGCCGCACGGCTCGCGCCTGAATCCGCAAGGAACCAAACACTATTCCGCCTGCATGATGGACGACATGCTCGCGGAAATCGATACGCAAACATTCGAAGTCTCCCGCTACTTCATGCTCAGCGCCGGAAAAGAAATGGGCATGAGCGGAACGCCGGACAAGCAAATGAAAATGAGCGACCTGACCTGCGTGCCAACCTGGGCGCAGCCGTCCAACGATGGCTCGGAAATTTACGTGGCCTGTAACAAAGCAAACGACATCGTTGTGGTGGATGCCGCATCTTGGAAAATGACTCGACGCTTTCCGGCGGGCACCGGCGTGTACAACCTCGCCATGACCAAGGACGGACGCCTGATTGCAACCAACAAGAAAGGACAATCGGTCTCGGTGTTCGACCCCAAGACCGAAAAAGAGCGAGTCCGCATACCAACCAAGCGAAAAGTAGTCCACGGCGCGGTGGTGACGCCGGATAATCGCTATGCCTTCATCTCCGTCGAAGGGATCGGCTCAGATCCTGGCACGGTAGAGGTGATCGATCTGAACTCGCTCACTAGCGTAGGGGCACTTGATGTTCCGCAACAAGCCGCCGGCATCGATTTCTGGAAAACGGAGCCGTCCAAGCCTTAACCTCCACTACGACAGATGAATCCCGTTTTACTCTGCGCCACTTTTGCTGCGAATTAGCGCGGCTCTTTTCTGAAGTATGGCCGCGTCGCTCGGGCGATTCACTTTGCATAGTAGCGTGATGTATAGCTCCAACCGGTCGAGCGCTTGTGCGTCATTCCAACGTTTTGCTTGCGTCCCATCGGTTAGATCCATGTAACCAACGAACCAGTCGCCAAAAGATTCCGGCCCCGCGTAATCCGCGTGTCCGCGCATGCTTTTTCCCCGTGCTTCAACGGCCTTCGACTCTGCCATCCGCCCTTTCAGCCGCAGGATGGTCGCATATTCCATCAGCGAATCGGAAACGCTCGCATACTCCGGCCCAAAGCCCTGCGGCAGAAACATCGCCTCCCTGGATAGCAGCGACCACTTCATTGCAGCAATGTCGGAATCCTTCATATTCGCGACCTGCTGCGTCAAGCGCATCTCGCTCATCTTGTTTTCCACTGTTTCTGCTTCCGACCTGCGGCCTGATTTGAGGAGTAGCTCAACATACCGTTCGCGCGCGGCAATAGCGGCATCCGGTTGCGTGCTCTTGTCCCAGAAATCGATGCGCCGCAAATAAAATGGCTCCGCTTCCGCAAACTTGTCTTGCGCCTCCAGCAGGCTAATCAGGTCATCCAGAGTCATGACCATGCGCACGCTCTGCGGTCTCTCGTTTTTCTCGTTGACGCCCAGCAGCCGCCGGTAGGCCTCTTCCGCTTGCGGATATTTCTTTTCATCCTTGTAAAGACGGGCAAGAGCGTCGAGGGGAGCGATGATCTCAGGATCCAGAGGGCCTTTATCGCGTTCAATCGTCTGCACCGCGCGCACCGCCGATTCTTCTGCCTGCGCGCTCTTCCCTTGCAGGTGCTGTAGGCCGCTTAAAACGTCGTAGACGCCCGAGATTTGCAATGTGCGGTCGGAACGCGTCATGGTTTGCGCGGTTTGCAAAACCCGCTGATAAGTTTGCTCGGCGTCGGCGTATTCTTTCGCGTCCTTTTGCGAGGCAGCTAGTATGCAACGCTCGGTGTACACATCCGGATGATCGGCGCCCAGGATGACTTCTTTAACACCCACTTCGCGGACCAGAAGCGGCACGGCCTCGGCGTTTCGCCCGGACATGGTATACACCCGCGCGAAGTTTCCCAGGACGGTGGCCAGATAGGGATCCTTCGGCCCATGTGCTTTCGCCAGGATCGCAATGGCGCGTTTGTAGTCCTCCTCCATTTCGCCGTACTTCGCATATTTGAACTGCACCTGATACAAGCTCGCCAGCGCGGCCAGCGTAACACCTATGTCCGGATCGTCCGGAGCAAGGGCTTTTTGTTGCATGTCGACTGCTTGCAGAATGTAGGTTTCTGCTTCCGGATACTTACCCGCGCGCTGATAAACCTGAGACAGTGTGTTCAGCGCCATCGCGATTCTTCGCTGGTCCGGCGGCGTCGCAGCTGTCAGGATGTTGAGCGCGCGCTGCGCCAGCGGCTCGGCTGCGGCAAAATCATTTTGCGCCGAGTGCACGAAAGCCAGATTCTGCAGACTGGTCGCGACGCGATAGTCCGTTGGCCCGAAGTCATGCTCCGCCGCTTCCAACGATTCTTGTGCGATCGGCTGCGCATCCGCATATTTCTCTCGCACGAACAAATTATTCACTCGCGTGTTCAGCGTTTCCCAGTGGTCCTGCAGCGCCAACGCGGGCGAAGCCGAGCAAACCACAACCCCAAACACGAGGCCCACCGGAAACAAGGAGCGCGCACCAAGCGCAATGATGCGGAGCACAGTCTTGGAAGAAAAGGCAAACACGCGGGAGGTCACCTAAATGAACCCTAGCATCCACGCCATTCTGAAGTTCGCGATATATCCCCGATGCTGTCGAATCGCTAACGTTCCCGCGGCAACATTTCATCCACCGAATCGGGCTGTACTGCTGAAGGCGTCGTTGCCAACTCAGGAGTAGCCTTGCCGAGTATGAAGCGCCGTAATCGTTATCTTCTTCGCCTTGCGGTTTTTGAGCTCGCGCCTTCATCTCGCGGTTGCCGTGGGCAGCCGCAGCCAAGCAGAGTCGCACAGTTGGCTAGTGCAGGATCCAACCGATGGGCTTTTCAAGAAACTCGAAGTCGCATCTTTGGGCAACAGTCCCTGGCCAATCTACCTTTGTGACGCGGGCCTTGCCGGCAAACGGCGTTCTGTCAATTGCTAGAAAAACTTCCACGATTGAATTCAACCCTAGGAGCGCCGAACAGCCACTCAGAAAACCGCTCGCGCTTACATTTTCAGTAGCCGTGACGATATCAAACTCCGTATCCGTCGAATCCACCCCTCGAAGCTTGAGCATCACCCTCAAACGAACGCGCGGTTTAGTCTGGATGATCTGGTGACTCAGGTCTATCAGGCTGGCTAGTTTTTTCTGTAACGCGTCGATGTCCACCGGCTTTTGAAAAAAGCCCTTCGCTCCAATGCTCTCGCATAGTTCTTTGTATTGCGCGCTGGATTCCCCTGAAACGATCAGAATGGGAATGTGTGATGTGAAGCTTAGTGAAGAAAGAGCCTGGCAAACTTCCAACCCGGAATATTTTGGCATCATCAGATCGAGCAAGATGGCAGCGGGCTTGTGTTGCAACGCCAGCGCGAGCGCTTCTTCCGGTGAGCCGCTATCGATGACGGTGTAGGAATCTCTCAGCCGAAATCTCATGACTTTCCTTACAGATTCGTCGTCATCTATGATGAGCAGCTTGGGCGTGGTTGTATCGCGTTTCATAACTGCATTGACATCATTCTCTGCTTTCAGCGTGTTCAGCATTTTCTTCTGTTTCTCCTTTGTCGGGGTTTTTCCCTAGCATGCGCCCGACGTTCTGTTGCAATTCTGCTCGCGAGAAAGGTTTTCGAAGGATGACAACGCCCGATTCAAGCACTCCGTGCGTGGCGACCGCTCCATCGGTATAACCCGAGGTGTAGAGCACCCTTATCCCAGGACGCTCAGACGACAACTTTTCTGCCAGTTCGTGACCGCTCATGCCTGGCATCACCACGTCGGTGAATAGCAGATGAATGTCGCCACGATATTGCCTTGCGATCTCCACCGCTTCTGGTCCGTCTTTCGCTTCGAGGACTTTGTAGCCGCTTTGTTTCAGCGTATTGCAGGTCAGCTTTCGTAGAGACGCTTCATCTTCTGCGACAAGAATCGTCGCGGGTCCATGCGCTTCAGCTTCAAAGGACGGCTTGCTTCTGGCGGTTTCCGGTTCCACACCTTCAGCGCGGGGAAGGTACACCTGAAATTTAGAGCCTTTTCCGACTTCGCTTTCAAGCCAGATATATCCGCCGCTTTGCTTGATGACCCCGTAAACCGTCGCCAATCCCAGCCCTGTTCCTTTTCCTTGCTCCTTGGTTGTGTAAAAAGGTTCGAAGATGTGCGACTGCACCTCCGCGCTCATGCCCGTGCCGGTATCGCTTACTTGCAGCATCACATATTGTCCTGGGATGACGTATCTCAGCCGCCGGGCGTCGTTCTCGTCCAAATCAGCGTTCATCGTCTCAATTTTCAGTTTCCCGCCCTGTGGCATCGCGTCGCGCGCATTCACAGCCAGGTTTAAGATAACTTGCTCGATTTGCCCGCGGTCCGCTTTAACTCTGCCCAGCGCCGGAGCCGGAACAATTTGCAGCTCAAGGTCTTCTCCGATCAGTCGTCGTAGCATCTTTTCAACGTCGGCCACAATTGAATTGAGGTCCAGAATTTTCGGCTCCAGGACTTGCTTGCGGCTAAAAGCCAAGAGCTGTTGCGTCAGAGCAGCAGCGCGTCGCCCAGCTTTTTCAATCTCATCTACCGCTTCTCTCATCGGATCGTCCGCAGGCATCATTTGCTGCAACGCTTCGCTATAGCCGATAATCACGCCAAGAATGTTGTTGAAATCGTGAGCGACTCCTCCCGATAATTTCCCCACGGCCTCCAATCGTTGCGACAAAAGCAGTTGTTGCTCCAGGTGCTTACGTTCCGTGATGTCGCGATTCACAATGATTAGCTTCTCCACCTCTCCGTCGGAATTGCGCACTGCACTGGCTGTGGATTCCAGAACGCGCCACTCGCCGCTCTTGTGCCGAATGCGATACTCAACCCGGCGCCCGACCCCGGATTTTTTCGCTTCCTCCGCAGCCAGCTTCACTGCCGGTTGGTCGTCAGGATGGATTTGCTCGTACGCGGAAGTTTTCTCCAATTCTTCGGGAGTGTAGCCAAGCACTTTCTCGTAAGAAGGGCTGTTGTAAAGGCGCTCTCCGTGGACCGTCACCACGGCGATCATGTCCGCCGCATTTTCCCCGATCAAACTGAATAGTTGTTCTTGCGCCAAAACACGCATGCGAAAACGATGAATTTGCACTTGCTGATACACCACGTAAACAATGAAGAGGAAAACCATTCCGACTAATCCGCGCATCGCTAAATGAATATTGAGCGCGTCCCACAGTGGACGCTGAAGGATGTATATCGTAAGAGAAAGTGAAACAATTCCTGAGGTGAGTAACAGGGTGACGAGCACGCCGGAAAACGAAAGCCACCATTGCCTCCGCTCCACGCGCTGTAACCCGTCCTCCAGCGACTGCCTGCCTCTGGGGCTAGCTTTTGATCGATCTATGTTGTGACCCGGCATCATGGTGATCTTAGAATTCAATCGATACGAGGGTGATGTCGTCCTGCTGGCGGTGTCCTTTGGGATGTCCTCTCCATCGCGACAACTCCTCCAGCAGCGAGTCGGCGAGCGGCTCTCCTTTCAAGGTGCGGTTGGATTCCAGGTGCTGCTTGAAGCGGTCGGCCCCAAACATCTCCTGCGACGGATTCATCGCCTCTAATATCCCGTCCGTGTAAAGAATGGCCCGGTCGCCAGGTTTCACAGGCAGGCGCACTACCGAGTACGTTGCCTCCGGAAATGGACCAAGTAGCAGGCCACCCTCAGAAACTTCCGAGATGTTGCCACCTGTGGTTTGCCATTGCAAAAGAGGGGGATGTCCCGCCGCGGCGTAGCTCATGGAATTGTCCTCCATGTCCACAAAGAGGTAGGCCGCGGTCACGAAATGGCTTCTGAACTTTCCGCAGAGCGCCTGATTCAACCCCGCGAGAACCCGCCCCGGCTCCGCGGCGTGAGTGGTTTGAGCAACCAGGACGGCATGAAGCATCGATGCGATCATGGCGGCAGGCAAGCCGTGCCCGGAAACGTCTGCGATCAGAATGCCCAGGTGTCGTTCATCCACGATGATGAAGTCGTAAAAATCGCCAGCGACCGAGCTCGTTGGAACGTAGCGGCTAGTGATATCTAAACCCCTGATCTTCGGAGTCTCCCGGGGGAGAATCGACAACTGAATCTGCCGCGCCATTTCCATTTCATCATTTATCGCCAGGAGTTGTTGGGTCAATTGTTGCTGAGTTTCGCGGAGCAGGAGGTGCGTGTGGATCCGCGCTTTGACAACCGAGGATGAAAACGGTTTGTGAATATAGTCCACCGCACCCACGCGAAATCCTTTTGTCTCGTTAGACGCCTCGGTGTTCCCTGTAAGGAAAATGACCGGTATGTCTCTGGTTTCCAGCGACGCTTTCAGGATGGAGCAGACTTCGTAACCATCCATACCAGGCATGGTGACGTCCAGCAGGATAAGATCCGGCAGAGGCTCGATTTTCACGGCATCCAGAGCCTTTTCGCCGCTTGTAGCGGCACGAATCGTGTACTTGTCACTCAGAATCCATCGCACCATTCGAATGTTCGCGGGATCATCGTCGACAATGAGTATGGTCTTTTCCACTTCCACGCTGATCTCACTGGATCGTCATCCAGAACTGTTCGGCAAATTTATCTAACGCCGAAGCGAACATCCGCTGCAACGGACGGAGCGGACGTCCATATAGATCGGGAGCGCGACGGTCCGAGACTTCAAAATTATCAAGTTTTCAAGCACAACGAGTGCGAGAGTCAGAACAGTTGCCGTAAAAATAGCCAACACAAACCAGTTCTCAAGTCTATGAAGAATTTCGGCAGGCCAAGTATGTGAATCGAAGGGTCAGTCTAGGAAGATCCCCTGGGGTCGGTGTCCTGTCCCACGCGCCACGAGAAATACTAACATTCTCTGTGACCGTCGCTTAGTATATTCAGAGATACAGTTATTAAAAGTAAACACAGAAGTTCCCAAAACGGGAATACCTGCGCCTCAGTACTGGGCCGTTCCGCCGCCTCGTCGTGAAAATGAGGCGTTTTTTGCAAAGTGGTTGTAGCAGTTCTAACCGAAACTGGCCGAAATTCGAACTTACAGCAAACAAACGATTAAACCCTGTGTAACCGGCAATAGAATTGCACTTAGTGATTCACCCGCCCTGCACTCAACCGCTCACGCAAACCATGTCTTTCTATCTCGAATTTTGCCTGTTGCTGACATTGGCTGGGGTGTCTCTACATCTAAATGTGCATTGCGGCACCGACGCCTCTTTCCGGCGTTGCAACATCGCCAGGTTGTAGGCAGGATAGATTCGCGGCTTGCATTGCACTCTATAAGGCATCGCCGGAAGCGTGCTGGAAATCATAGATCTGAAAGGGTTCTGAATGACCTCAGGAGTTAGCCTCAGAGACGAAAACTCGAACGGTCGCCCTCGCCTCCCCAATTTGCCGGAGAGGCTCCGGGGACTCGAGCGCCTCTCTTTGAACTTGTGGTGGAGCTGGCAGCCCCATGCGCGTGAAATGTTTCGATCGCTCGACCACCAGGCCTGGCGTGAGAGCAATCACAATCCGCTGCGCATGCTGGCGTTGCTGCCTCCGGAGATTCTTCAGGACGCAGCCAACGATGCTGAATTTCTAAAGATTTACCATCTCGTGATGACTGAATTCGAAGCGAGCATCGAGTCGGAAACCGGATGGTTCACCTCAGAGTATGGCAAGCCTGAAGCGACCATGGCCTATTTCTCGGCGGAGTACGCATTCCACAATTCGCTGAAACTCTATGCCGGCGGCTTGGGAGTTCTGGCTGGAGATTACATTAAAGAATGCAGCGATTTGGCAATCCCGGTGGTCGCGGTTGGTTTGGTTTATTCCCGCGGCTATCTTTCGCAAAAGCTTCGCGACGATGGTTGGCAAGAAGATGAAGAGAAAGTGTTGGATCGCACCTATGATCCAGTCAGACAGATTTTTGACCCAGAGAACCATCCTCTTTCGGTGCAGGTTCCGCTATTCGATCCTCCGCTTCGCGTGCAAGTATGGCGCGCGGATATTGGCCGCGTCCCAGTTTATCTGCTCGACACGGATGTGGACGGCAACCAGGACGCGGACCGCACCATCACGCATCGTCTTTATACCAACGATCCCGAGCAGCGCCTTCGACAGGAAATCGTCTTGGGCATGGGCGGAATGCGAGTGCTCCAGTCTTTAGGCATTCACCCGGCGGCCGTACATATTAATGAAGGCCATCCAGCTTTCGCCCTGATTGAACGCTTGCGTATGCTGGTCGAAACTGGAAAAACTTTCGATCAGGCCATCGCAGAAGTTCGCGACACCTCGATCTTCACTACGCACACCCCGGTTCCCGCCGGCACCGACGTTTTTCCATACCCATTGGTGGACAGGTACTTCGGCAATTCATACGACCAGCTGGGGACGAACCGCGAGGGCCTCCTCTCGCTAGGCGCCAACCCGGTCGATCCAGATGCCGGATTCAACATGACCGTTTTCTCGCTGCGCATGGCGAAGTTCTGCAATGCAGTAAGCAAGAAGCATGGCCAGGTCGCCCGTCATATGTGGGCTCCCGTGTGGCCTGGTAAAAACGAAGCAGAGATACCGATCACCGCCATCACCAACGGAGTGCATCTCCGTACCTGGCTGGACCCGATATGGTTGCTGCCCATGCTCGATAAATATGCGGGTCCCGGCTGGATCCGCGAGCAAGACCAGGCCAAAACTTGGCGGGCCATTGACAATATCCCGGACCAGGAGCTGTGGCGCCTGCGCAAGCGCCTGAAGGCTTTATTGTTGGCAGATATTGACGCACGGGCCCGCGAAGACTGGGCCAAGAGGCGTGTCCGCGCTGAAAGTGTAATTGCATTTGGAGCTTTACTCGATCCACAGATTCTCACCCTAGGTTTCGCGCGCCGATTTACCGGCTACAAAAGGCCCGATCTTATTCTTCACGACCTCGACCGTCTGAAGCGCATTCTTTTGCATCCGCTTCAGCCTGTGCAGATTATATTTGCCGGCAAGGCCCATCCCTCCGATATCGGCGGCGCGCAATTAATCCAACGAATATTTCAACTGGCGCAGGATCCCGACTTCGCCGGCCGCATCGCCTTCGTGGAGAATTATGATTACCATCTGGCTCAACGAATGGTCCGCGGCGTCGACGTCTGGCTGAATAATCCGCTTCCTCCTCTTGAAGCGAGCGGGACCAGCGGAATGAAGGCCGGCGCCAATGGAGTTCCTAGCCTTTCTGTTCTCGATGGTTGGTGGATCGAGGGGTATGACGGCGAGAACGGTTGGGCTTTCGGCGGCGATCCAATCGAAGGCGATCGCACGAATGCAGACGCGGACGCACTCTATCGTTTGCTGGAGGAACACATCGTTCCGCTTTACTACCGCCGTTCCGATGACGAGATTCCGCACGACTACGTTCGCGTCATGAAGTCGGCAATCAAGAGCGTGGCCCCGCAATTCAGCACCATGCGCATGGTTAAAGAGTACGTGAACCGCTTCTACGTGGATGCGCTGGGTCTGAAAGAATCGCTGGCTTCCATCGACAAATAATTTTATTCGGCGCTAGCTCGGTTCAGAATTTCAATCGAAGCTTGATCGAGCTGCAATTTTGTCGCTTCGATTAAATCTTTTAATTGTTCCAGATTGGTGGCGCTGGCAATCGGCGCGGTGATGCTCGGCCGCGCAATCGCCCAGGCCAGTGCAACCCTGGCTCCTGTGGAATTATATTTGCGGGCCACTTCATCGAGCGCCTTCAGAATTCGAAAGCCTCTTTCGTTCAAATATTTTTTCACGCGCCTGCCGCGCTGGCTCTTGGAGAGGTCTTCTTCGGAGCGATATTTGCCGGTGAGAAATCCGCTAGCAAGCGAGAAGTAACTGATCACGCCGAGTCCATTCGCCACGCAAAGCGGTTCCAGATCTTTCTCGTACTGCGCGCGATCGTACAAATTGTATTCCGGCTGCATGGTCTGGTAGGCCGGGTAATTATTCTTCCTGCTTACCTCCAGCGCTTGCGCAAGTCGCTGCCCGCTATAATTGGAGGCGCCGATGGCCCGGACTTTTCCAGCTTTCATCAGTTTCCCAAACGCTTGCAGCGTCTCTTCCAAAGGAGTATCGGGATCGTCTTTGTGCGCTTGGTAGAGATCGATGTAATCCGTTTGCAATCGCTTCAGGGAATCTTCCACGGCGCGGGAGATATAAGCCGCGGATAGCCCTTTCTTAGGGGGCCCCATTTCCATCCCAACTTTTGTCGCCAGCAGCACTTCCGAGCGCTTCCCACTCTTTCTTAGCCAATTTCCGATAATTGTCTCCGACTCCCCGCCCTTATTCCCTGGCACCCATTTGGCATAAATATCTGCCGTATCGACGAGATTGAATCCTGCAGCGACAAAAGCATCGAGAATTTTAAATGACGCAGGTTCATCGACCGTCCAGCCGAAAACGTTTCCGCCCAGTACCAACGGAGAAATTTCAAATCCCGTGTTCCCCAACTTGCGTCTTTTCATTTCCGATCCTTTCCAGTCGCTGGTGCCCCTGAACTCTTTTCTAATGAGATGCTTTCAGCCGACGATTATCTTCATGCGGGTGTTTTATTTAGAAAAACATCGGCAAGAGCCGTGGGCACCACCCTTAAGGACTTCCCTGTAGGCCCTTACCATTTTCTGCGAATCAGATTACAGCAAATTTGGCATAGCAAGCCTTTTGCTCGAGTCCGATACTCAAAATGCAGTGCGGTTCAGCAAAATCTCTCCAAGGAGAAATGCCATGGCCGACAATAAGAAGCAGGATTCAAGAAAGGGCAATTCCGGACGCGAGGGCAGCGAAAAGGGCAATCAGGGCGGCTCGTCCAACCGATAGTCTTCAGCTGTAATCTCGGGTCTTTTGGAAAGGTAACTATTAGCTTACAGCGGAGGCTAGCTGGCTAGTCGATGTGACGGCAAGCCTCCGCTTTTTTTCCCTAAATCAGGCTTATTCCCGACATGAACCATCCACGGACCGTTCACGCGTGGCGATTTGCTACGACCGACCTAACGGTCTACACTTAAGCTCCCCGGCCGTATCCTCGGATGTCGCGGTGCCAACCACGGAGGAAGAATTCGATGCGAACCGCAAGAACCGCCTTTTTTATTGTTGTGGCTGTATTGCTATGGTGTCCACTAACATTTGCGCAAGCGAAGGGCACCTGTGCCGGCATGACGCCCGGCCAGCTTACCAGTCTGAACGGTTTCGTTCCTTTCCAAGGAACCGACAGCTTATGGAATACGGACATTTCAAGTTCGCCGGTGGATCCCGACTCAGGCAACATTATGGCCTTCATCGGAGCTTCCACTCCTTTGCATCCTGATTTCGGCTCGGGGGAATATCACGGCCAAAGCATTGGTATTCCGTACCAAGTGGTCACAGTCAAGCAAGCTGAAGTCGGCATCGTGCTGGGCGCCTACGCCAGCGAAAGCGATCCAGGCCCTATGCCGATTCCCCCGAATGCATTGATTGAGGGCTATCCAAAGCCGGGCAACGGCGATCGTCACGTTCTTGTTCTGGACAAAGACAATTGCTGGCTGTACGAAATTTACAATTCTACTCTTTTGAAAAATCACGAGTGGCGCGGCAATTCCACCGCGGTCTGGGACATGACCACCAACGAACAACGGCCTTATGGTTGGACCTCTGCCGATGCCGCCGGACTTCCCATCTTCCCCGGTTTAGTGCGTTACGACGAGGTTGCTGCAGGCGCTATCAAACACGCGTTGCGTTTCACCGTTCCGGCCACTCGCGAAGCTTTCATAGCGCCGGCCTCGCATTGGGCCTCTAGCAACAAAAATACGAGCGCTCCGCCAATGGGGACGCGCGTGCGCTTGAAAGCTAGCTTCAATATTTCCGGATTTTCCGCGGAGAATCAGGTGATTCTGACCGCTCTAAAACAGTACGGCATGATACTTGCCGATAATGGCAGCGCGATTTACATCAGCGGGGCACCAGACAGCAAGTGGAATAATGACGATTTGAGTAATTTGAAAACGCTCACAGGCTCGGACTTTGAGGTAGTGCAGCTTGGCACAGTCTACACGCCGAGCAATTTACCTAACGGTCCCGCGCCTACTATCGTTAGCTTCACGGCGTCAGCAACGACTGTACTGCCGGGGCAACCGGTCACCTTGAAATGGGATGTGAATTGGAACGTGAGCAATCCGGGCTATAACATCATCTCGCCGGCTGGGGGAGCTATTCGCGGCACGAGCGTGGTGGTGAATCCATCGGCGACTACAACGTACGAACTGTACTCAACCAACGAATACGGCCGCGCAGTCGCTAAGGTAAAAGTCAGCGTGCAGTAAGCGCTGAACGTTTTCACCTGATCTTTTGTCCTGAGGACAACCTTCGTCCTCGCGTTTCACTCCCGAAGAAACTTTCTTTCTGTGGTTTACGCGACTTGAACTAAATCTTCTGCATGCCCTACCAAGGTGTGCACTTCGTCTTTGGGAACGATCCTGGTGATGCCAGAATGCTCGATGCCGAAATCGGTGAAGGCTTGAGCGTGCAAGGTAAGGAGAATGATGGGGACATCCGGCAGGATCTTGCAGATTGCTTTTGCCGCTTGCAACCCGTTCATGGCTGGCATATCGAGGTCTAGGATGATTAATTCCGGCCGGTGGGTGGCGGCCTGTTCCACAGCCTCCTGGCCATTCACGGCTTCACCGCAAACCTCCAAGCGGGGATGATCGGCGAACATCCGGCAAAGCGCCGCGCGTATGGCGGGGTTATCGTCGGCAATGAGGATCCGTTTCCGGTTAGCCATTCCGCTTAGCCTAGCAACCTTTCCGTTCGCCCGACATACCAGATTGGCTGTAATATCGAACCGATACCACACTACTACATACCTAACAGTTTCGCCCATGCCAAAGCCAGCAGACTCCTCATTGCGTTGACTTGCCTTGAGGCGCGGCCTTAACATGCCCGTTCAGAGGCGGTTCCTCCCTATGAGCATTTCGGAGGGAAAACGAAATGTCTCGGCCCAGATTGGTCAAGTGCTCGGCCACTATCGCATCCTTGAGAAGATTGGCGCCGGCGGAATGGGTGAAGTGTATCGCGCTCACGACGTGGAACTCGGCCGCGACGTCGCGCTGAAGGTGCTCCCCGCTCAGTTGGTGGCCGACGATTCCGCACGGAAACTCCTGATTCGCGAAGCTCGCACAGCTTCCGCCCTGAACCACCCGAATATATGCACGATCCACAATGTGGGTGAAAGCAGCGGGCGGAACTACATCGTGATGGAGCACGTGAAAGGCCGCCCGCTCTCGGAATTGATTGGAGAAAGAGGACTGCCAAAAGAGAAAGTAGTCCGCTACGGAGAGCAGATTTCCGACGGCCTAGCGCATGCCCACGAGCACGGCGTGATCCATCGTGACCTGAAGACTTCAAACATCATGATCACGCCCGAAGGACGCGCGAAAGTGCTCGACTTCGGGTTGGCAAGACGCCACTCAGTCGAAGGAGCGACCGAGCAGACGCATTCGGAGAACTCCTATCCCGACGAAGGAACGGGAGCCGGCACCATGCACTATACGGCACCAGAGGTATTCCGAGGCGAGCCCACAGATGCCCGCACCGATATTTGGGCGCTCGGCGTGGTGCTGTACGAAATGACGGCCGGGCAGCGGCCGTTCAATGGAAAGACCGCTTACGAATTGAGCTCGCACATCCTGCACGATCAGGCCAAAGAACTACCGACAACGGTCGCGCCGGTACTCCGCGCGGTTATCGAGAAGTGCCTGGCCAAATCGCCAACCGAACGTTATCAACATGCAAGTGAGGTGGGTGCGGCACTTGGGGCCGTTGTGCTCCAGACTTCCACTCCGCAGGCGTCGATAATTGTTGGGAAAGCATCCGCCCGATTGCGCGACCGCAGACGACTGGTCATTCTGGCGGGAGCGTTCGGTGCGCTGCTGTTGCTGATCGCCGCATGGAGGCTTGCAGGTCAAAGATGGAAACCCGGAGGCAGCGGCACAGGGCCGATTCACTCGCTCGCCGTACTGCCACTCGATAATCTATCGCGCGATCCGGCGGAGGAATACTTCGCCGACGGGATGACGGAGGAACTGACCACTCAACTAGCGCAGATCAGCGCGCTTCGCGTGATTTCGCGCACGTCCGTGATGCAGTACAAGGATTCGAAGAAGTCGCTGCCCCAGATCGCGAAAGAACTCGGGGTGGATGCCGTGGTGGAAGGCTCGGTGATGCGGTCAGGCGATCAAGTACGAATTACCGCGCAGCTCATTCAGGCTTCAACAGACAAGCATCTCTGGGCCAAGAGCTACGAAGGGGACGCGCGAGACGTGCTCGGTTTGCAACAGGAAGTCGCTCACGCTATCGCGGATGGAGTGAAGGTCCAACTCACGCCCCAGGAAGAGACACGACTGTCCATCGCTCGGCCCGTAAATCCGGCTGCTCACGAGGCGTATCTGAAGGGAAGCTACTTGAACAAAGGCACCGGGGCACAGCAGCGCAAAGCAAAAGAGTACTTCGAGGAGGCGATCCGAATCGACCCAAGGTATGGGCCCGCCTATGCAGGACTGGCCGACTACTATTGGTCAACACTTGATCTTCGTCCGCGCGACAGCATGCCCAAGGCGAAAGAAAACGCGATCAAGGCGCTCGAACTCGATCCCGATCTGGCACAGGCTCATACGGAGTTAGCGGCCATCCACTTCTTTGGCGACTGGGATTGGACGGGAGCCGAGAAAGAATTCCGCCGCGCGCTCGAACTGAATCCGAGCGACACAGAGAGCCACCGTTATTACTCCTTTTTCCTGGCGGCTCTGGGACGCGGGAACGAAGCGTTGGCCGAAAGTAGGAAAGCACAAGACCTAGATCCTCTCTCCATCTCGACGCAAGTGACGGCGGGATTCGTACTCTACTACGCGCGCGCGTTCGACAAAGCGATTGAACAATGCCGGAAGGCGCTGGACTTGGATCCAAAGTCAGCGGGGGCCTATGACTGCTTGGGATCAAGTTATCTTGCTGAAGGCAAATACGAAGAAGCGATCGCGGCGTCCGAAAAAGCCAGTAATCTTTGGAACGATGACCCGCAGCGCTTGGTAGGGTTGGGACGGGCCTACGCGCTCGCAGACCGGAGATCCGATGCCTTAGGAATTCTAGAACGACTGCGCCAGCTTTCTCGCCGAGCCTACGTGCCTCCTTATTTTTTCGCGACGATCTATGCGGCTATGGATCAACGCGCAGAAGCTCTCGGCTGGCTCGAAAGCGCCTACAGCGAGCGCGACGTCTATCTAGTTTGGCTGAAGGTGGATAGCGGCGTGGATCGTATGCGGGACGAAGCGCGTTTTCAGCAATTGTTACGCCGCGTCGGATTCACGAATTGAGCGTCACTGTGTGCCATAGAAAAACTGTTTCTCCGGCATTGAAAAACTACTCCCTGCTCTATTCCGGAATCTGCCATGCGACGACTGTCGCCGTGCTGTGGGTGGTGTGAATCACAATTACGAACCACTCCTCATCGCCTTTGTGTTTCACGATATCGCAGAAAACTACATGGATCAGTTTCCGTTTCAAGAAGTGGGTGCCGTCGATATAGGCTTTCGCAGCTTTCTTGCTCGCATGAAACTTCTCAAACTCATCGTTCGACATCTTTAGAATCAAGACTTCCGGTAATTCACCGCCCAAATCGGTTTTCCACTGGTGGTCGGACAATGTTTGCCAGGAGGGTCCTGATGACTTCTGTTTCATGGTCTGACCTCCTCCAGGTCGGGGGTTCACACCTTGCCAAGGGTTCTACATCGAGCGTTCAGCAATGTCAACTTGTCCGCGGATGTGTTGTGAAGCAGTTTTCGGCAATTCCGCACTTTTCCAATTGCGCTATGTTCATCGGTCCGAAGATGCTGTGCACAAAACTGGGCACCGTGGCATTCAGACTGAACCACGGGCGGTCGTGCAGTCCCACAGGCCAGAGGTAATCTCCATTGCCTTTATCTAGAACCACTTTTGCTAGGTTACAAAATGTCTATTTTCCTGGTTCGTTTGCCTTGCCATTCGAGATGCCAGGGTAGCCGCGCCGTCCCCTACCATTCAAATCGTATCTCCAAAGGGGTCACTTTCGTTCAAGACAGATAAATGTGCGGTTGAGATGATGTTCAAGAATGATCGCTGTCGCGATCTGAAAAACGCATGCAGCCATAGGTTATGACGCGCCTGGAAGCTCAAAAGCTGCTTCCAGTGACCTAGGCAGGCATGCGATTCACGGCCGCTTTAGCGAAGTTTACGATGGACACGCTTTCCGAAGTGCACCATCGAAGGAGGCATTCTTCATGCTCAAAGTGGCTCTGCGAGGATTCTTGTTGTCCCTGCTGCTGGCAGCCATGACCGGTGTGAGCGCGGCGCAATCGTTCGTACTCGATCTGCCCTATCCGAGCCAGCGCGCAGAGGTCACACAGAGGATTGGGATTACCGACATTACGATAACCTATCATCGCCCCTTGGTGAAAGATCGCCAGATCTGGAATAGCTTGGTTCCATATGGCAAGGTCTGGCGCGCAGGCGCGAATGAAAACACTTCGATCACGTTCAGCGATCCGGTCTTGATCGAAGACAGGCCGCTCGACAAAGGAACGTACGGGTTGCACACGATCCCGAACGCCAAGGAATGGACGATCATTTTCTCCAAAAACTCGACGTCCTGGGGATCTTTCACCTACGACCAGGCGGAAGACAGGCTCCGCGTGACGGTAAAGCCCAAGGCTGCGGATATGCATAACGCGCTGACCTACGAATTCGACCAACTGCAGCCGGATTCGGCGGTGATTGAACTGGAGTGGGAGAAGCTAGCGGTCCCGTTCAAGGTCTCGGTGGATGTGCACGGCGTGGTCCAAGCCAGCCTGAAGAAACAGCTGCGCGGCCTTCCACAGTACACCTGGATGAGCTGGAACGACGCTGCCAGCTACCTGTTCGCCGAAAAAATTGCCCTCGATGAAGCGCTGACGTATGCCGATAAGTCCATCGAAAACGAGGACCGCTACGACAATGAGCTCACCAAGTCGAGGATACTGATGGCGCTTAATCGCAAGGACGAAGCCGCCACGGCGGAGAAGAGGGCGCTCAATTTGGCCAGTCCGCTACAGGCCCATTTGTACGGTCGCCAACTGCAGACCGAGAAGCGCAGCGAAGAAGCGTTTGCAATTTTCCGCGAAAACGCGAAAAAGCATCCGGACCTGTGGTTCGTGCATACTGGGCTGGCCCGGGTGTATTGCGCAGAGGGCAAGTTTGACGACGCAGCAAGGGAAATGAAGGTGGCGGAGTCGGAAGCGCCGGACAATCAGAAAGGCTATCTGGACGGGTTGGTCCGGCAACTGGATGCGAAACAGGATATCAACCAGTAGCGGCTCAAACTATCTTCAAATCGCGTAGCAAAACACAAGGCACTCCACGGCGGAGAATCATATCGGGGTAGCGAGCGATTTGGGAAAGAGCGAGCACTTATTACATTTCCACCATAAGATCGAATACTCCCAAACTTATTGTTCAACTTTTCTAGTCGGCACATCTGGACGGGGATCGGGAACAAAACCATCTGACGGGCAGTTCGCGAAGCACGCACCCGGCCAAGGCACAGAAGCACTGCCACGCCAACCACAACTAGATAGGCATTTCGAATGGCCAACTCCTCCATGCATCAAGGCAGTTCCTTGAACGCTTTCTCCAGCGCCGGAGCGATTCGAAAGACCGGCCCATTCCAATAGACCGGCGTCGGTCCATCCGTCCAGCGCGCGAGCGGCGCATACAGGACGACCTCATCCCAATGGAATCCCTTGGTTACGCAGCAGTCCGGCTCTGGCTGGCCCGATTTCTGCTTCGCGATCCGAGTGAGTTCCTCCGTCACAAGATGTTTCGGGTCCCAAAATTGCCGGGCTCGACGGTCGGGAATCCGCGCCAAGGTAGCCCCGCTTGGCGCTCTCCAGTCGGTCGCAAGAATCGGCTCCCAAACAACCAGCACTCGCACCTTCCTGTCCGGGTACTGCGCGAGGAGTTGCTCGGCTGCGGAAGACCCCCGCAGACAACCAGGTCAAGTTGGGGACAGCAGCAGCACCATCCGCGGTGCATCAGAATCGGCATCAAAGGCGGCTGCGAAGTCGCTCAAATTTGCAGTAGAAAGTTCGGTGAGGGGTTCTTGACCGGACGGTACTGAAGATGGCCCCCATAGGTACACAGCCAATAGCGAGGCCACTGCGATACTAGCGACGATTGCTGCTCTCTTCTTCATTTCCAAAACCGATCAGCGATGACGGCGGCGATTTCCTGCGGGAAAAGGATCATTCCTAAGACCACGACAACCGCCGCCCAAAGCAGGACATTGCCAACCAGCCGGCCCCGAACCGCACACTGTTTGGCGCGATGCTGCTGCCAGAAGCCAAAGCCCAGCAGAATCAGAGAAGAACCCAAAAGCCAGGGACGCAGTGTCGTGAAAAAAGCGCTTGCGGCGCCGGCTCCCAGGGCAGCGGCGAATCCGATTGGCAGGCAACAGCTAATCGTTGCAACCGAACTCACGATCGCTGCCAACGAAGGCGAGACGCCGGTGCCCTGTTTCACTGTCGTTCTCCTTGCCGGGCTTCCCATACGGCGCGTTGAACCATTTTCGCCAGCGGGAGACCGATCTGCTTCGATCCCAGATACAGGCGGCAACTGAGCGCGAAATTCTTTGCCGTCACCGATTCACCGGCGACATCTCTTCCATTGATTCGAATGGTAGGAGACCCAATAAATTTGAGCTCGCCGGCCATCCGTTCGTCTCTGACGAGCACTTCATGGATGTCCGTCGCGACGCCTTCTGCAGCCAAGACATCTTTGACCAATTCCACCGCCGCGGGATGAGACGGGCATTGCGACACGTACAAGACTTCAATTTTCATTTTTCGCTCTCCGGTTTCCGTGGATTTTTCCCTCTCAAAATCGGGCAATGAGCGTCTCTTTTGCGCAGCTCTTTATTGCAACTGTGCAGAGCCAAGCGAAGCTCATGCTGCAGTTTGTGAAGGTCGCTAAGTTTCCGCTGTACGTCGGCCAGCTTTTCTTGCAGGCGGCGCTGCACCGGTGCGCAAGGCTGCATGCGATCCCCTCGCAGCCGCAAGAGCCCTCGAATCTCCGTGAGTTTGAATCCCAGGCGTTGCGCGCGGCGGACAAAGGCCAGCGTCTCTACGTCGTTATCGCCGTATCGTCGGAAGCCACCTTCCGTCCGTGGCGGTCTTGGCAGCAATCCGTTGCGCTCGTAGAAGCGAATTGCGTCGACGCTGAGCCCTATCTTTTTCGCGACGATGCCAATTTGCATGACTTGGACTCCTCACTGAATCTACACCCTGGAGTATAGTCCAGAGTCAAGGCCTTATTTCCCTGGTGATGAAACTCAAAATTCGGATGGTCGCAGGGAAAGTCGATAAACCCCGTTCTTCTTGGAAATAGGGATGTTTTTATTCTTGAGCGTTTGGGAGGGTCCGTTCTTTAAGGTCCGTCTTTTTCCGGATAGAACGATACAAAGAACTGATACCGAACTTAATTTGGTCCCCAGAATCGATACGACGCAACGCTTGAATTTTGGCTGGAAGCCTGGTTTACAAAGCCACAGAGCTAGCAAAAACCCTTGCTGCTCCGCGGTTTGTGGAGAAGGGGTCAAGCTGGGCCACAAGCGTATCCACTTGGGCAAAACGGGATTTCTTCTCCAGCGGATCCCCCAGACTCGACTACAGGTGATGCTGGGAACTTGCAGCTGATGGAAGCCTTTCCTGTGCGCCGACGTTGACGAACCCGACGAAACGCGCGTCCTGTGTCCGAATAGGTGACCGCCACCAGCTGAACATGATGCTTGCAGCTATCTTCCGGTATCCTCGTGGACGAAATGGGATTTTTTTCGAAGGTCAAGTATGTGACTCAGCGAGCCGCATCGTCACTCCCGTAACCCTGCCGACGATTTCCGCTTCCCGCGGATAAGGAAACCGGCGAATCTCACACCGCGAATTTGGGTACGGAACCGCGAGGAGATGGCCTTCGCGGATTTCGCACCAGCTGCAAATATATTCATTTCGCAGCTCGATGAAAAAAATCGGGCGTTCGTGCTCATTCTCCCATTTGACAGGAAGCACCTTTCTCTGGCTCCCGTCAATCTGGACGATCGAGCCGGGCCGGATGAGCGGATACATCGTAAAATCGTCCAGGCCGATCAGGCCGTACACGCTTCTCCGGAGATCCAGGTGCTGGATCAGCCGGACCGGAATTTCACCCCATATCTCGACCAATCGCGACAGGAGACTGGTCTTGTCGAGTGGCAGATCCTCGCGGGAGCGCAGCGGAACGACCACCGTTCCGTCTTCGTCCTCTGTCAAGTCGGGAATGATTTGCGTCTTCGGCACGCCGAAGAGTGCCTGATCCCGCCCAAGTTCGCTGACATGCAAACCGAAAAACGAAAATATGCTGGACCAGTGAGTCCTATAGATGGCGCCGAGCGAATACAGCTTGTAGATACTCGGTGTGTAGGAACCGTTCTCTACATTGTTCAACCAGCCTCGCGAGATGAAAAAATCCTGATTGTGCTTCTCCTCAGCAAGCTGCCGGCTGCTGGCCTCCACGTCGCGCAAAGTTAATCCCAGCCGCAGGCGCAATTCTTTCAGCTTCGCTCCAGCTGAGCCGGTAGGGGGAACCTGTCCCATTGCACCTTAGATGACGTGAATAACTTGTTACGGTTAGCAGAGTAGAACAATTATTGCGGAGCCGTTAAGAAAAGGACCCCTCTGTCCTGAATCCCAGACAGGTTCCGTGTCCGGGACTCCTGCCACCTCAAGTGTTTTTTTCCTCCGCTGCAATGTTTCCCGTCTACTGGCCGGTGATTCGCATCTGCGAACCGGTCGAATGACCGGCTCACGAAGACTTGACACGCATGCCTTCAAAGAATTTCAACCCAACTGTGGCGATCCGCACGCGTACGATTTTGGGCACGCGAGCACTGACTCTGTCCGAAGTCGCCCGGAGGTCCCGCGAACTGTTCCCGGATGACGCTCGGTTCCACATTCCTCCCAATCTCTACCACACCCT
>CAWFQV010000005.1:0-720247 GCA_963818085.1 uncultured Acidobacteriota bacterium | reverse complement strand
TAGTCATGGAAGCTTTGAGCGTGGGCAACTCGGCTAAAGCGCCGCGGTACGAGACAGTTGAAGTTCGCGCTCGCGCTGACATTCTCAAATGCGAGCAGCGAGGCGTCCCGTGTTTCTTGAACTTGCTTGGCGATCTTCCGAGCGTATTGTATATCGGACGATTAGGACAAGGCCGCCGGTCAAGGTACAGATTATCAGAAGGGTTGCGATCAGCAGTCTGCGTCGTAGTCTCAGACTGGACCATCGAGCTCCTCGCGCTATTTTCCAGGACCGCAACGAGATCGCCGGGCCAAAGTTGTAGCCGGGTGCCGTGCATGGTCAGGAAATACCGCGGATTGCCGGAATCGGGTCGAGCTTTTGCCTAGACGGGAGACGTGATTATCCACCGTAGAGTCGTGGGATAGTTTTGATTCCCCGACACAGCATTTAAAAGTTCCTCCCGCGAAATAACTTTTCCCGGCGAGTGCGCCAAAAACTTGAGTAGCTTGAACTCTTGGGCCGTGAATATGACGATTTCCCTCCGCGCTGGCGACCATACCGGTGAGTCGGTATTCGCGTCACCAAAAATGAGCAACTCGTGCCGCAGTCTTTCCGGGCAATCTTCCCCCCTCGTGGCCTCCGCGTTCGCGCGACGCATGGCACGTCTCACACGCGCCAGAAGCCTTAGGGCTGAACGGTTTGGTAACGTAGTCATCGGCCCCGAGCTCCAGAAGAAGCACTTTGTCTTCAACTTCCGTGCTTTCGCTTAGAACCACGACGGGTACTGCCGCCGCATGGATTTTGAACGCACGGCAGAGTTCCTTGCCGGGAAGGCGCGGAAGAGTTAAATTCGAGTACCACAACATCGGAATCTGCTTTCTAGAACTTTCCAATCCGGCCACGCCGTCAGAAGCAATCTCTATCTGCAGTCCGTCGGATTCGAAGTGACGCTGCAACGTCCGCTGCATGGGCGGCTATCTCCGACAATCAGAACGGTATCCATCGTGTCGTGTCCTCGGTCACGCCAACGGTTGCGCGCAAGCGGTCAAGGGAAACGGGGATATTCGATGGTAGTCCGTTCGCCTCTGAACCGTCAATGCGTGGGCATTCAGCGCTCAGACCAATGCGGAAGAATCGCTGAGAGTCGGCAAATGCTAACGCCTGTGCCACCAGTGATCAGACTGAGAGAACTTCACGCCCGCGTTGTCACCACCCTGTTTGTAATTTGTAAAAAAATTGTAACTTCACTCGGGAATTTGCCGGTCGGCAAGGTGGGGCTGTACCCAGGAACGATTTATGGCTGGACATACCCAGACCTGGCGGGGAACATAATCGTGGCCATATTGTTTTTGTGCGCCGAGGTAAAGTCACGATTTTGAACCAATAGGAGTGCGGGCAAAGCACGCGTCGATTGGGAGATCACGACTACATGGGTCAGACTTTTCAAGTTTTCCGGCGTGCCGCGTTCGTCCCAAACATGCATGTCGTAGCGCCCATCGGGCATTCGGAATTGCCAGCGGCCCAGGCGATCGGAAATCACGAATACGGTGAATACCACCGCCAAGACGAACGCGCTCATTTCCGCATGTATATCGCAAAACAGGAAGCTCACACCCGGTCGGTCGAAACGAACCGATCGTGTGGTACCCGCCTCGTATAATCCCCAGATCGAATCTTTTGCCATCGTATAACGAGAAAATATTGTGGAAGAAGGGGTCGCGATTTGGAAACTGAACCACCGTGCCGACCCTCACGACTAAAATATGGGGCTCGAAAGTCTTGTTGTGCTGAACAAGCTGGGGACTCTGACCGGCAGCTGCCGGGCTTGCGGATCCTTGCGTCGAATTATCCAGTGAACTAAGCCACACCACAACGTTGGGTGCATCTGAGACACTGTCAGTCCCCTGCTTGACCTCTACAACCTTTGCGGTCACCGCCTCCTCCTGCGTACGCGCAGCGTGAGGAAAGAGGCAAAACCCGAGCAGGATCATCCAACGGGAAGATTTCAAGCATGGTCTTCGGAAAGCTTTCATTAAAATATGTACCCGATGCTAATTCCAAATTGATTTGCCGCGTTGAAGTTGCTATCGAGCGTGTATGTTTGTATTCGTCGATATTCTGCGGAGAACAACACGTCCGAGCGGATCTGATAAATAAAATTCACGAATGGGCTCAGATTCCGTGATATCGAATGACCATAATAATACTGCGTGTTGGGGAAACGCCTCAACTCGCTCGCGAACGGATTATCGTCACCGAGTGCCGCATTCACCTCGAATTTAGAGGTTGGCTTGAATTTCAATTGCGCCCATCCACCGATGGAGTCCAATCCACGAATCGTCGTAGTCGAATCTGTGACTAAACCGGAAAGCAAAATATCCTGTCCAACTGCTCCTCCCATCCCCCCGACTGCGCGCCCTCGATAGAATTCGCCGGTCACCGTAAAAAATCTGCCAAGCGGTAACGAGACATCCGCAGTGACGGCCCACCCATCGACACCGCGACCGAATCCCCAGTCCTGGCGCCCATAATAGCCCCCCAAACCAGCAGTAAAATTCCGTTCCAATACATGGCGGCTCCAGGCGATCCGCCCAGCATATGCCGGTTGGCCAGATTGTTCACCTGCCGTTGGACTGCGATAGCCCTGCATCGGGATGTCTCCAGTAAGCGAATCCAAAATCCCAGCTTGAAACAGCAAGCTCGATGCTTCGCTTAAATCCTTACGATGTTCGATGCGCACTTGCGGAGTCCAGTTCCAAAGATTTCCCGCATACGCTAGCGGAGGGATGGCCAGCGAGGCCAGCGAAGTCGGCGTTAAGGGCGAGAAGAACAACGAATCTTGGCCCGCAATAATCGAAGTGTTGGTCCAATCCATCCGCATGGTGCCGGTGCGCAAGCGAACCAACCCCATGGAAACTCCGTTTGGCAAATCGGCAAATCCGCCAGCAAAATCGAACTTCACATTAGCGCTGGTGCGCGCCCCAGCAATTTCCGGACCGAACACTTCAAGTCCAATTTGTGATTGGCGAAGCGAAGCCCCGAATGCGTTCGAAGAATTTCCATATGTAGCAGGAACAGCTATCTGCGGGATGTCTACATTATCCACCGGTCCTCGAGTATCAAATAGATTTAAGAGCACGATTCCCGAGAGCCGCAGTCGATACTTCGACCCGCTTTCCACTTTTGTTTGGCTCTGTTCGTTGAGTTTGGCGTCGATCAATCCCTCTTCGTCTTCCAATTTCGCCAAACGTTCCTCATGGGTCTCTGGAGAGCTGGAATTTTGAATTGAGTTCGACCCGGGTGGGAGAAATTTCTGCGACGAAGTAGATGATTCCGCATAGTTTAGCGCGTCCGAATGCGAGGTCAACTGCGCCCTGGTCAGTTCGAGTTCGGTACGAAGCTCTCGAGCTTCTGCGTGCCAGCGCTGCTCATCGGTGCGCAGTTCGTTTACCTGTGAGCTCAGCGTTTGCACCTGGGTTTGCAGGTTGCGAATGGCATCCGCCAGTACGCGCACGTCGGGTCCCGCGCCGACTTGCGCGGGCGTAAGCGCCGCAGGCGCTTCTTGACCGTTCGCGAGGGCGCAGCTCAGTAGTAGCAAACCGGCACCAATGCAAACCCTCAGAAGCGAGTCCCGTATTTTGTTAACGCGCATGTTGCACCTCCTCGCAAAATCATGCAGAAAAGATTATCCGGAACATCGCAGCGTCGCGTGTTACTTCCGATGTGATGCCACCGAACTTGGCTCTGGCCTAAGAAATATCATATTTTCAGTTGTCACGGCCGTATCACTCTTCACGGAGACCCCTTAAAAGGAGTGCTAGCAGAGTTCCCCCGCGCAAGTCCCGTTACAATAGAGACATGCACGCAGCTATGGACACTTCTTCCTATCCACTGCTGAAATACGGACAGCCCGATCTGCGCGGTAATCTCGTTTACCGGTACCATTACTCACGACTCACACATTATTCGGGTCTTGACAGATTTCAGGCCCCACTCTAAAAAAGAGGTGCACCTACACCAATCGTTTGCTCCTGGCTGCGCTCGGTAAAAGGTCAATTTCTTCATCCCATCCCATCCCGGAGGACTTGTGTTTATCGGGTTCGCGCGCACCATTGTGGGCATTCTATGCTCTTTCTTCTTTTGCGCGGCTGGAGGCGTTAGCTTTGCGCAGGATCTACCGGCGCAAGGACGATCGGCTCCCGGACAGATCGTGCAGCCGCCACCCGCCGCAGAACCCGAAACGCGGATGGGCACGTGGCGCGGACGCCCTATCACCTTCCAGGTTATCGATGGCCGAAACATCTACCAGGGCGATATCATTCTTGAAAACGTGCAGCCCATGCCGCAAGCCGGAGGGGTGCACCCCGCCTCCGTGGGGCTTGCTGACTCGAATTTCCTCTGGGATGTAGTCAACGCGAATTGCCCAGATTCCGTACGTGATCGAGTCAGGTTCAGGCGACCAGGCCAATATTCAAGCCGCTATCAGTATTTACAATGCTACCTTTGCCGGTGTCATCCAATTTGTGCCGCGTGCCTCGCAAGCGAACTATGTCGATATAAACTTGTTCGATGGTCCCAACGGCTCGTGCGAAGCGGGAGAAGGCGACGCGCATCAAGGCGAGCAGTTTGTCAACGGAGCGACGAATTGCACCGTCGCGACGATTCTCCACGAGTTTGGACACGTGACCGGCTTGTGGCACGAACAATCGCGCAGCGACGCGTCCACGTATGTAACGTTCAACGAAGGCAACGTCATTAAAGGCTCGATTGGCAACTTCCTTCCGGCCGTGGACAACGACCAGCAGAACCTCACCTTTTATGACTATGCGTCGGTAATGGAGTATCCCGCCTTCTCGTTTTCGCGCAACGGAGGACCTCCGCTGGACTCGATTCCTCCCGGTATGCCGCTCTCGAATCCGGTCGGTTACTCGGTGGCTGACATCGAAGGCATCATGCGCCTGTACGGCGTGGCTCCCACTGAAGTGACGGTCACCTCGAACCCGCCCGGATTGCAGGTGATCATAGACAGCACACCCATCACCACGCCGATGACGTTTAGTTGGAACCTGAATTCGATGCACACGCTAAGCGTCGCGGCAGGTGTGCAGACAGTGAACGGCGTGATCGTCGGAAGCAGCAATCCGCAAGAGCCGACCACTTTCTACTATGAGTACGGCCGTTGGAACGACGGGGGAGCGCAAAACCATACGATTACGGTGACCCCGGGAAATGGCGACGCTGGATTTCCGGTGAGCGCTCCTCAAGTGGCAACCTACTCTGCCAACTTCATTCAGCTGGTCCCTTACACGCCATCGGTATTTCCGGCAGGGAGCGGAAGCGTCACTCTGACCGGCACGCCCGCACCGCAAAGCATAACTGTTAACGGAACTCCCGGTACCTATGTTGTGGCGAGACAACAAGCGACGTTGACCGGCACCGCAAATAGCGGCTTCAGCTTCTACGAATTCAACAATGGGCCTTACTGGCTGCCAGGCGGTCTGGGGTCAAATCCGAAAACTTTCTATGTTCCGGAAACCGGTCTCACAGTCAATCCCGGCGTGGAATTTACTAACACGTCCGTCTACACAGTAGACGTGACCCCCAATTATTTCAGTTCGAACCTCCAGGTGAGCGTGGATACCAACCCCTGGGATGTGCCGAAGAATTTCTCCTCGTTCTACGACGGCTCGGGGTGGAACACGGGCGCGATGCATACCCTGCAGTTTTCCACGCCACAGGGACCATTCAGCGTGAACACACAATTTGCTTTTTCCACTTGGAACTCCCGGAGGAACTGCAAATCCCGCTCACCATTACATTGCCGGCATCCGAGCAAAGCTATATCGCGACGATCGAGCCTGAATATGTGCCAGCAACCAATTTCAGTGCTTCCGCCATGCGGAGGTACAGCGGCGATTACTCCCGAGTCGACTATCACCGGCGGCTTTTACCCCAGCGGCACGCAACTGAGCTATTCGGAAACGCCGGCTACCAACCCGGGCGGTTCGCCTTGGGTATTCACGGGATGGACCTTTGACCTTACCGGGACTACAAACCCGGAAACCTTGTCGCCCACTGACGAATCGCTCGTGTACGCGAATTTCAACACGACCAGCGCGCCGCTGACAATCACGAGTTTAAGCCCGGCTTCGGTTGCTTCAGGAGGTCCGGATCTCACTCTTACGATAAATGGGACGGGCTTCACCCCGAGTGGGACTGGAAACCCTATTGAGGTAGTGGGGTTCAATTTCTTCCAGGGCCCGACTTTCCCGGTTACATTTGTAAATTCAACGCAACTTAAGGTGACGGTGCCCGCTGCAGATACGGCCACCCCCGGAACGTTTCTCGTCTATGTCGAGAATTTTCCGTCCGCCCCCTGGAGTGGTTGCGCCGTTTTCGCTGACCAGCCTTTCTTCGTACATCAGGGAACGCCGAGCGGAGCGACCGCCGTCACGGCAATGCCCACAATGCTTTCTTTCCCCTCAACAGTAGTAGATCAAACAAGCGTTGGCCAAACGATTACCGTAAAAAATACGGGCGTCACGCCGACAACAATTGCGATTACGGCCAGCACCAATTTCGGCCAGACGAATAGCTGTCCGGTTGGCACCGCTACACTCGCTGGCGGCGCGACCTGCACGATTACCGCGAAGTTTGCTCCTACCACTGCCGGAAACCTCACAGGAAATGTCGCCGTCACCGACAGCGCATCGAATTCGCCGCAAACCGTGGCTCTATCGGGAAACGCAACAGCGGCGCCCACTACCGTGACGGCAACTCCGACCACCCTTACTTTCGGCAACCAAAATGTCGGAACTACCAGCGCCGGCCAGACCATCATGGTTCAGAATACAGGCAGCGCAAGCACATCTATCGCGATGGCAGCGAGCGCGAACTATAGCCAGATAAACAATTGCGGCACCCTTCTACAGGTCGGAACGAGTTGCACGATTACCGTGACCTTTACCCCCACTGCGAACGGATCACTCCCGGGCACTATTTCGATCACCGACAGCGCACCGAATTCTCCGCAGACGGTGACCCTGACGGGCACAGGTACCACCACCGCTACGACGGTGACTGTTACCCCTACGAGCTTGACGTTTGCTGCACAAACAGTTGGAACGACGAGCGCGGGCAAGACCGTCACGGTTAAAAACACGGGCTCGGTGAGTACGTCGCTTTCGATTGCCCCCAGTGGAGACTTCGCCGTGGCTGGCAGCGGAACGACCCCATGCGGCGCGACGTTGACCGCCAACACGAATTGCACGGTTTCTGTAACATTCAGTCCGACCACGACAGGCACTCTCACGGGAACGATATTGGTCACTGACAGCGCCACGAACTCTCCACAGAAGGTGAACCTGAAAGGTACGGGGACTGGTGCGACTGCTGTGGTGACAGTTTCGCCGACCAGCGAAACATTTGCCGCACAAACGGTAAATACAACCAGCGCGGCGAAAACTGTAACGGTGAAAAATACGGGCACGGCGTCCACGCCGATTTCGATTGCCCCGGCAAGCGGAGATTTTACGCAGACCAATACTTGCGGAACGACGCTGGGGCCTTCTCCAGCGAGTTGCACGATTTCCGTGACGTTTACTCCCGGTGCAGTAGGCACGCTTAGCGGGTCGATCACCATCACCGACAATGGGTCCACCTCGCCTCAGACCGTTAAACTGACAGGAACCGGGAAGGCTCCCACCGTTGTTGTCACGGCCACGCCGACGAGCGAGACGTTCGCCAAGCAGAGCGTGGGAACCACGAGCGCGGCTAAGACCGTCACTGTAAAAAACGCTGGCACTGGGTCTACGTCGATTTCGTTCGGGACTACTGGGGATTTTGCGGAGACCGATGGTACTTGCACGGGCACGCTGGGGCCATCTCCGGCGAGTTGCACGGTTAAGGTAACGTTCACTCCGACCGCGACAGGCACTCGCACCGGCACACTCACAATCACCGACGCGGCAACTGACTCGCCACAGACTGTGAAATTAACAGGGACGGGAGGTTAGATTAACCGCGCCAGCCCGCTAGAGCCGCAGTCAGGAGCATGCTCCTGAGAGTGCCGGCCGAGAACTTAGAACCGGACGTACAGGTCGATTACGCTAACGGCCTGTTCCTCAAGAGGCGCTAAAGGTTCTCCAAATTATTGATTTAGATGTACTTTTGGGGGATGGGAGGCAAAGCCTGGCGGCCGACTTAATTGATCGCGAACATGATTGGCGTACTCCATGGCGTGGGCGGGAAAAGCGCTACTCAGGTATTCGCAGCTCGGGACAATTTGTTCCGCGATCGCAGGAGTGTTGATGAGGAGCGTGCGCGCGTAGCGAACGATAATGGCGTACCAAGGAATTCTTTAACCTCACTGATTTTGTAAAAGTTCTCTTTCTCGCACGCCTTGCATCGCAGATTCAGAACGGATGCAGGCATTTCCTGCTGGCCAAGTGCATCGTCGATTTCAAATACTGTGGTCCTATCTATCATTCGTTGCGGAACAGGAATCGGCTGTCTGCAGGAATGGCAAGAAACGGCAATGTACTTCTGAGATCTAGATTCCTCGTTCATTTTTCGACCTCAACCCGCAAGGAGGCAACCGACTATTCGGGAGGCGGAGTATACAACATCTGCGTCACGAATTGCGCAATGACTGAGTTATAGAAGTATTCACGTCTGGTCTAATTGCCCACTTTGCCCGCATCTCTTGGACCCGGGATTTAATCGCCGTTCAGCTCCCGCCGGTTTCCTGATCCATCTAAGTCGTTGAAAGTGCGTCCGCTTTCCTCCGCGAAATGCTTCCCGACCTTTCTCACTCCTGAAACAAGATTGTATTGGCTGTGTAACAAATGATTGTGTGGTTTGTGTTACATTTCGCCGGTATTTTCTTGGCCAGCCACCGCAATTTGATTCTCGAACTCGCGATCGCCGACGGTACCGCACGGAAGTGACGGTTTACGTGCGTCCCCTCAGTTCAAGAGAATCTATATGGAGGGGATGGGCGGAGCGCTTATTGCCGAGATGGACCCAAACCTAGTCGGTATTGGATCCGTAGTCCCGCAAACTGATGGTACTCCGTCTTCCTTTTCGGGTTCTTATGCTTTCGGAGCGCAAGGTGCTACTGGGCCGTGCGAGGAATTCGATTTGGTAGGCGCAGCAACGGTGAGTCCGCATGATTTTACCGGAACAGGCGCCCTTAGCGATCCTTTTGCAACACTCACTGGCGGCGTAGAATCTCCAACTGCTACCTTCACGGCAACGCCCATTCCTGACAGCGCGCATCAGGGACGTTTTACACTCAATCCACTTGCGGTTGGCACCACCACGAATGACTTCCCTTCCTTCCAGTTGAACACCGTGACCGTTTACCAGGCCTACCCTTGGCAGTCACTCTGGATTGAGGTGGACGACAGTAGCGTCGTTTTGGCTTCACCACAACAGAACTAGGTGCCCACTGCTGGTGTTCAGAGTGCTAGAGCAAAATCTGGCGGGAGTTCGACTAGCCGCAGGAAATCCAGGTATTGGAACTTCCTTCAAACATCATCACTAGCTGCCTACTGTCCCTTTCAAATGGATCGTTTTCGGCGCGCTCACATTTGTGTCGTTATCGCTCACCGTGATCCAGGCGATATGCTTCTCGGAGACACGTCCGAGGCCCTTCGGGACTTAGCGGACGGGTAATGTCATTTGTTGAGAGGATACATCGCCGCTACGGGCACCAGTCTTCGAACAAAACGAAATCCTTCGTCCGAGATTTCCTCACGCGTTGCGGCAGTAACTTTACTATTCCCTTTATCACATTTCCCGCACGGTCTCCATTCTCGCTCCTCGACCAAACGTTGGGTCTCCACGAGGACCGCAGAGCTGGCTACCGAGCCCCCGCCTGAGATATTCTCCATAGGGTTTCAGTTCGCCCAATCGCGCCCGAGATTGAGTGCGAGTCCATATTTCTGCTTGACAATTAAGAAATATGATATAGGATACTCATGATTAATGGAAAGGCTACGACGTCCGAAGCTGCCCGACAAGTGGGCATCAGCTTGGCGACGATCAACCGATGGATAGCGGCGGGTAAAGTCACGGCCCCTGGCGCCACCTTGATCGGAGCAGTTGGTTATCGTCTCTGGTCGGCGGACGATATCCAAAATTTGAAGATCCTTAAGAAACAGATCTATTGGAAAGGCGGCGGTCGCAAGAAAGGCGGCCGACGAAAGAAGTAGGCAAGCGGGACGCGCTGGTGTAGTCAGCACCGAACGCGCCCCTGACCAAGTCGCACGTCTAAGGTGCAACGATGGCTGCAACAGAAGTTATCGGTTTTCGTTTCGTCGCGCAAACAGTGCACCGCGTCCCGCCATCTACCCTGAGACCGTCCTTCCTGTTCGAGGAGGCTCGCAGTAAGAAAGGACTGCCTCCCGGCGTCGTCCCCTCTCTGATTGGGACAAGGATGATGAGCCACGCTTCGACGAAGAGCAGGCCAAGAAGCGGATTGCAAACAAGCAGAGGGAGTACGCCAGGAAACTCAAACCAGGGTCAGCGAAGACGGCAAACCGTGCCCCAACCCCGTGCCGGTCGGTTGCCAGCGACGAGGTCCGACCAATGACAAAGCGCAACTCATCTGTGAAGCGAGGCGTTCAGAGACCCACGCCAGGCAATCAATATCCCGGCTTGAGAGGTAAGGTCGTGGCCTGGGTCGAACACAGATTCGAGGACGGCCTCTTGTATCTACATGTTCGGTTCACGGACAAGACTGAGCTTTGCTGGCGGATTGCCACGCGTATGACAATTGAGGAAGGCGACTTTAGCGATTGGGAATCTGGCGACTGTGAACAGCTTCGAGTCTTCGTTAGGAACGAACGAGACACGGGGATTTGACGCACTGTAACATTGTGCGCCTAAGATTGTCTCCGGGACGAGCACGATGTGTCCGTACTCCTTGCGTCAAGATCCTCTCCCACAACGACAAACGTCTCGAAGGAGAATTGTAACAACCGGAAATTCCTGCTGCTTCTCCTGACCTTTGAATCCTTGAAGAAAAAGATTTGGAAGAACTACGAACACCGAGGATCTAAGAGACATGCCCGTTTAGAGGAAAGCGGAGGATAAAGCCATGTACGGGCTAATGGAAGCTGGGCACAAGCCGAGAACTCTATGCCCATCGGAGTACGTTCAACCGGCGGACGAATGAGCCGGCTACGACACACTACGTTCAGTTTGACGCTTTTCGGTTGGGGTCTGACGGACATCGAATTAACTACCACTGATTGAGATAGATGCAGACGTTATGTTCTCGCCGCGCGGCTGGACGAAAACGTTGCACTGCATCCAATAATGGACATATAATGGTCCATATCTGGAGAAGCCGCGGAGGGCAGGATGGCAACAGCTAACCAACTAGCTAACACAGGCATTGCCTGGGAAAAACCCGTCGATCTTTCCAACAAGGATGTGCTGGCGCGATTGAGTCCTTCAGCAGTGAAAGCATTCTTGAGAATCAGTGAAGTTTGGAAATTGCGTGATGAAGATGCCAGGCAGGTACTGGGTGGCATGTCGAACGGCGCATTTTACGAATTGAAGAGGAAGTGGCGCGGCACTCTTGACCAAGATCGAATGACCAGGATTTCCGCGCTGCTTGGAATTTTTAAGGCGTTGAATATCCTCTACAGCAAGAACCTCGCCGACCGTTGGGTTCAGTTACCAAACGAACATCCGATGTTTGAAGGGGAAACTCCTCTCAAATACATGATCAAAGGTGGTCAGCCCGCAATGATGCGCGTCAGACAACTTCTGGATTCTCGCCGCGGCGGGCAGTAGGTGCTGCCTCACGCATCCGATATTTCTCAAGATGACACGCATCGCCTAATACCTTCCAGACATATCGCCAAGGATCGCAGCGTTCTTACTAGATTGACTGATGATACTGACGATCTAAATGCGCTTTTCGAACTTGAGGGAGCCACAAATGACCGACTCCTTGGCGAAGCCGGACTGCTTCCGGGCATTACGGTGCGGGAACTATTGTTTGGTCTCTCTTACTCCCATATTGTAAACGCTGCGTACACGCATGCCAGCCCGTTCGGAAGCCGGTTCAACGGGTCGGACCGGGGAGCCTGGTATGCCGCATTCCTGCGTGAAACGTCAGAGAGAGAAGTGGCATACCACAAGATGAAGGAACTACAAGAAATCAAGTGGCAAGAGAAGGAGGTGTTTACCTATGTCGACTTCCTTGCTGACTTTCGCGGGAAGTTTCACGACATTCGGAAAGATCCTAACTTCAAGGATTGTTCGGATCCAAACAGCTATCGTGCCTCACAACAATTGGCCAGAGACCTTCTTGAGATCGGATCGGCCGGTATCGTTTATCCTAGCGTTCGGCACCAAGGCGGGACGTGTATCGTTTGTTTCAGGCCGGCGTTAGTGAACAATGTTCGGAAAGGTGCCGAAGTATCGATCACATTTGACCATGCGTTTGCCATGCCATTCATTGAGGAAGCCGCGCAACCCCAAAATTGACTAATACGTTCCTGGCTTACGCTTGAAGCAGGTATTCCGCTCTGATGCTTTTACTCATAGCGTAATGCATTCATTGGATCCACGCGCATCGCGCGCCGTGCCGGCAAGAAACTAGCTACGAGCGCGACGAGCATCAACAAAATTGCCACGACACAGTACGTGACCGGATCGCTGGTATGTACGCCGTACAACAGTCCGCTCATCAACCGCGTCAGAATTAATCCGCCCGCGATCCCGATGGCCACTCCGCCAAGCGCCAGCTTCGCGCCCTGCCCCACAACCAGCACCAGCACTTCCTGCCGTCGTGCCCCTAACGCCATGCGGATCCCGATTTCCCGCGTTCGCTGCGCAACGGAATACGAAATAACACCATAAATCCCCACGGCGCCCAGCAAAAGCGCGAGCCCTGCAAACACCGCAAAGAGCGCGGACGTGGAGCGCGGCTCAGCCATGGCCTCCGATACCCAACTTTTCAGCGGACTGATCGCACTCACCGGCACGTCATGATTCAGACCCGCCACGGCGTCCTTCAACTCGCTTGCGATTTGAATTTGGTCTTTTGATGTCTCGATCACCAGTGTCATTTCCGCGGGTGGGGCTGACGAGCCGCTGCCGCGTATTGCGTGCGGGCCATACGGCGCATACATCACTCCGTCAATCCATCCGGCCGAGTTCTGGGTTATGCTGTATTCGCGGACATCGGACACCACTCCCACCACGGTCCGCCATTCCTTTTCCCAGTTAGGACGGATGTGCTCGCCTACGGCATCCTTCCCCGGCCAGAAATGCTCCGCGGTGGACTTGCTCACAAGGACCACGCCTTCCGCATTGGCACCAGCGTCTGCCTGCGTGAATCCGCGGCCTCGCAACAAAGGAATCTTCATAATCTGAAGATAGTCTGGCGTTACGATCTTTTCCCAGAACATAGGAACGTGCGCGCCCGCAGGCGTTGGGTGAGCCTCCACCGCGCCAGGAAATATTTCTGCGCCGGCGCCCAGCGGCAAGCCATTCACCGCCGCCACATTTTCTACTCCCGGTATGGCGCGCGTGCGGTTCAGCAATTCATCGTAGAAAGCCAGACAACGTCCCGGAACTTCGCAGAACGATTCGTTCGGTGTGATACGCGCGGTAACTACATGTTCCGAGCGAAAGCCCGGATTCGTGCCGGAAAGTATCCACAAACTTTTCACCAGGAGGCCCGCCGCTATCACTAGAATCATCGAAACCGCCACTTCGCCCACCACCAGCAGTTTGCTCGCGCGATGGTGCCCGCCAGTTGCGCTGCGCTGTCCGCCAGACTTGAGCGTCTCTGCCATGTCCACTTTCGAAGCGCCCAGTGCTGGAACCAATCCGAAAAGTACGCCGGTCAGAATCGCGAGCAGAGCCGTGAATCCCAATACATGCCGGTCCAGAGCGACATCGGCAAGTCGCGGCGTGTCCGCCGGCAATGTCGCCTTCAGAATGGAAAGCCCGTACACCGCGACGCTCAATCCCAGCGCGCCACCCAACACCGATAGCAGCACGCTTTCTGTAATCAGTTGGCGCAGAATTCTCCAGCGGCTCGCTCCCAGCGCTACGCGTACAGCGACTTCCCTTTCGCGCGTGGTGGCGCGAGCCAGCAGCAAATTCGCGACGTTGGCACATGCGATCAGCAATAACAGCCCCACCGCCCCGAGCAGAATCAGCAGTCTTCCTCGGGTGTCGCCGACGATCGCTTCTTCGAGCGAAACCACCGATGCGTTCACAAACGAATTATCCGGCATCCTCCATGCATATGCCGCCAGCACCAGCGGACGCATCGTTTTCAGTTCCGCGCGCGCCTGCTCCAGAGTTACGCCCGGGCGCAGCCGGCCGATGAGAGACATATAGCTGTCGCCCCAATAATCGCCGGTATTTCTGGGATCCAGATGCAACGGTACCCACAATTCGGTCTTCGGCGACGGAAAACGGAAATCTCCCGGCATCACGCCCACCACCTGGCGGTCAACTCCTTCCAATGTGATCCAGCGCCCGACAATATTCGGGTCCGCGTGGAATCGACGCTCCCACAGGGCCCGGCTTAGCATCACCACGCGATCCTTGTCCGGTTGGTCTTGTCCGTTTTGAAACGTTTTACCGATCGCGGCTTGCGCTCCTAAAATCGAAAATAAATCCGCCGAGACCGAGTTTCCGATCAGCCGCACCGGGTCTCCCGAGCCCGTCAAATTGAATTCCTTGTTATCCGAAAAACCCACCAGTTCCATCGTGTGGCTCTGATCGCGCATCACCACTAGCGGTCCCTTCGGATAGTCAACTGTGGCTCCCACCAATCGCTCCGACTGCCCATATGGCAACGGCCGCAGCAAGACGCCGTTCACGAGGCTGAAAATCGCGGTGTTGGCGCCGATTCCCAGCGTCAGCGTCAGCACTGCGACAACCGTAAATCCCGGATTTTTCCGTAACGTGCGCATGCCAAGACGCAAGTCTTGCAACAGATCTTCCAGCCACGTCCATCCCCATTGATCGTGCGTCACCTCCTGAATCACTCCCGCGTTGCCAAGTTCTCTGCGCGACGCCGCGGCGGCTTCGGCGCCCGATTCGCCACGCGACTCGCGGTCGCGCGCCGCCATCTCCACGTGGCTGGCGATTTCGTCGGCCAGCTCTTTCTTGCGCTTCTCACGATCGCTCCCTGCGAATTTCATGCTTCACTCTCCTCCGCGGCAGGCTCCAGAATTCCCGCGATAGCCTGCGAAATCTGCGCCCAGCGCGAACGCTCCGCCGCTAGCTTCTTCTTTCCAGCCGCGCTCAACCGATACACTCGCACACGCTGATTGTTCTCGGAGGTCTTCCACTCCGCTGCAATCAATTTCTGTCGCTCCAGCCGGTGCAGCGCCGGGTACAGCGAGCCAGTATCCACCTGAAGGACGTCACCGGAATTCGCCCGGATCGCCAGCGCGATTCCATAGCCATGCTGCGCTCCCCAGCGCAACGTCTGCAAAATCAGCAGGTCCAGCGTGCCCTGCAGCAGCTCAATCCGATTCTGATAGCGCTGTTTCACACATTTCCCTCGGGTGTAGTTCGTCTACACCTAAGCTGTAGATTACCTACACCCTTGTTGCCCTGCAAGTATTGTGCCGCTCACAGCTGAGGCGAATTCCTTGCAGCAAGGGCATTTAGCGAAACGCCTCAAGCCGGTTCCACGCGACCCGCTGCCCGATTCCGGGACGGCCCGTCGCCCAACCGAACGCTTTTCGCCGTCGTGCTGGCAGATTAGTTTGTGGACGATAATGTTGGATAGTGTAATCGTTCTGCACGGTTACCTGACAATCGCGGATATAGACTTGACAACTTATGCGCTGGTTTGCGTTCGTAGCGTTCGGTCTCTTGGCAGCGCGTTTCCCTCCACAGCCTTGTCCGTTAATGTGTTGACATTGTGTATACAATGTTGTAGGGTTGTTGTGCGGACGGGAGAAACTAATGCGGACCACTGACAGAGGCGAACGCGGCGGTCGGGGAGTTACGATTAACCTTCGCGCAGATCATACGAAGCGGGCACTGATAGATCGAGCTGCGGAGAGAGTGGGCAAGAACCGGTCTGAATTCATGCTGGAAGCGGCCTGCCGCCAAGCGACCGAAGTCTTGCTCGACCAGAGGTTGTTCCTGCTCGATGAAAAGGCGTACAAGCGATTCACCGACGCCCTCGACGCGCCGCCATCGGAAAACAAGCGCCTGAAGCGCTTGATGAGGTCTAAGGCACCCTGGGAGTCGTGAGCGGTGCCATGGCAGAAATAAGCCCGCCGGAGCACTTACCATCTGCCCACGATTTATCGACCTTCGACTGTGGCGTTCCTGATCTAAACGATTGGCTCAAAAAAAGAGCTTTGGCGAACGAGGAATCGGGAGCGTCCCGGACCTATGTTGTGTGTTCGGCGGACCAGGTTGTCGGCTACTACGCGCTGGCGAGCGGGGGTGTCGCGCTGATAAAAGCACCGGGGCGAATTCGCCGCAATATGCCAGACCCATTGCCGGTGATGATCGTAGGGCGCCTGGCGGTAGAGCGTGGTTGGCAGGGTCGCAATATCGGCAGGAGTCTCCTGCGAGACGCAATTTTGCGAACGCTACAGGCTGCTCAGATCGGAGGCATCCGTGCGATTCTAGTTCATGCAATTTCCGAAGATGCCAAGCGGTTTTATGAGCGGTATGGGTTCGCCTCCTCGCCAGTTGATCCGATGACTCTTATGCTTGCCGTTGGGGACGCGAAGAGGGCTGTGTTTGACAAATGAAGGTTGTGCGCTGTGACGCTCGTAGTTGGCCGATGCCACGTCTGGCGTATGCATAGTGATCGCGCGGGAGCCATTCTCGACGTTCACAGAAAAGGTTGCTCGGCTCGAAGAGTCCAGTCTCAAACAGCTCATGACCGCTGTGGGGTGGAAAGTGTCATGGGATTTTGAGAATAATCGGCCCGGTGACGAGGCAAGAATGCCCGGATTGGAGAGCCTAGAGGCGTATATTTTGAATTTGCGATTCTTAGGTGACCGTGACTAATGCAGAAGGTCGGACGGTAAGAGCGAGGATCGGTCAACGGGGAGAACACCGATAACAGGGTCGTCAACAACTTGTTCGAAGGCGGAAAAATAGCTGATGATCTTTCGCCGAAGGCTAGTTACCAGAAGCACCAAAAAACTCGACGGAATCAGTATAGAAGCCTCGCAATTTAAATAAGCGACGTTCGGAATATCCGCGAGGCCAGCCGGCGCAATTCGGCACTTGATCGCTTGATCAGAAAATTCTCAGAAGCCCAGTTAGGGTGTTGACCAACCGAGCATTAGGCAAGTTTTTCCGATACTGCATTGACGAGCGATTGCAGAAGCGTTGCTACGTCTGGATATTGAGCAATCCCAGCACTTTGGCCGGCCCATAACGCTAGGAATTCGCTCCGTCCGGCCTGCTGCGCTGGCACGGCGAGGTTCCGCATGAGGGCTCGTTGCAGCGGGTACGGGAGAACGGCGACGCCGGGCCGGTTCATCTCTTCCAGAAGTTGATTGTGGATGCCGCGTGCCAGGCGTCCGGTGAACCCACGTGTAAGCGAAGTTCGGCTCGCCTTTCCGCTAAGGATCGCCTCGCGGTGCAACGTGCTTGCTCCAGACTCTTCGCAGGCAAGAAAGACCGTCCCCATCTGCACACCTTGGGCACCGAGCGCGAAAGCTGCAGCGATGCCGCGGGCATCCGCGATTCCTCCAGCTGCTACGACGGGTACCCCGACCGCATCTACGATCTGCGGTACCAGAGAGATTGTGCCTGTGAGGGAATCTTCCGAGGAGCGCAGGAACGATCCGCGATGTCCGCCGGCCTCGAATCCGGATGCTACAACGACATCGACACCGGCTTCCTCCAGGGCGATGGCCTCGTCCCGCGTCGTCGCGGTGCCGATCGTGAGGATGCTCCGGCGATGACACTCTTCGAGAATCTCCTTCTGCGGAATGCCGTAGGTGAACGAGAAGGCAGGCACCTTAGCATCGAGCAGAACGCGCAGCTGATCTTCGAAGCGAAGCGGCTTGTATGGTGAGAACTGCGGCTTACTCGCACCGACCGCCTCAAGATGCGGAGCTAGCTGAGAGAGCGCGCGTTCGAAGGCTTCGGCATCGGACGTTGCTGCACCCTCATCCTCCATCGAAACCCAGAGGTTCATGGCGAAGGGTTTATTGGTCAAAGAACGGATCTCGGCGACGACCTCCTGAATCGCCGACGGAGCCAGGCCATGCGCGCCGAAAGAACCCAGACCCCCGAAGTTTGATACCGCGGCGGTAAGGCGCTGCGAGGAAAATCCTCCAAGCGGCCCCTGGATGATCGGGTACTCAATTCCGAGTTTGTTTGAAACGCGCGTCCTGCTCCATGCTGAGTTTCGTTTCGCCATAGTCAAACGGAGAGGCGGGCCTCCCGCCTCCTCATGCCTCGACTTCCAGGATGACTTCAACCGCAACGGGCATGCCCAGAGGAAGACTTGCCACGCCTAACACCATACGGACTGAGGTTTTGTCTTCTCCAAAAACATCGCGGAATAGCTCGGAGGCAGCGTCGGCAACTTTTGGTTGATCGAAGAAGTCTCCATCAGTTGCGATATAGACGCATAGTCGAACAACGCGGGTTACTTTATCGAGCGAGCCTAGCTTCTGCCTGGCCGCTGACAAAACATTCAGAGCGGCAAGGCGGACTGCCTGTTTACCTGCGTTCGCATCCAGTTCTTTCCCGAGACGGCCGACGAACTTTGGCTCGTGTCCGATCGCAGGAAGCATACCGCTGAGGAAGAGCAGATTGCCGGTCTGTACGGCCTCGACATAGGCGCCGAACGGAGTGGGCGGAGGCGTCAGTTCGATGCCAAGCTCCTGCAGTCGGCGCTCCGCGTTGCCCGGCTGTGAGCCCTTGCCGCTTACCATTTGCCTGAGTGCGCACCACCGTCCACGTGCAGCACTTCCCCCGTCACCTGACGGGCTTCCGTGAGATAAACCACGGCTTCCACTATGTCCTTCACGTCAGAAATTGTACCCATCGGCGAGAGCGTCTTCAGGAAGTCCTTCGAGTTGTCCTTGTGCAGCGGCGTGTCCACGGCGCCGGGCGCGACCGCGTTAAAGCGAATTTTCTCCTTCGCATACTCCGAGGCCAAGCTCCGCGTGACGGCTTCAAGTCCGCCCTTGGTGATCATCGGGACCGACGCCGTAATACCTGCGATCGGATTGACCACCAGCGAGGCCGTGATGCTAACGACGCTTCCGCCAGACTTCTGCGCAAGCATCTGCTTGACCGCCCCCTGTGTGACGTGGAGGAAGCCTTCGAGGTTGGTGGAGGATAGCGCCTTGAAGTCTTCAGCTGTGTAGCCAGTAAAAGCTTTTGTGAAGAAGATGCCCGCATTGTTGACCAGCGCGTCGATGGATCCAAACTTCTGGACGGCTGTCTCGACGATCTTCGAAGCGACAGCACTCTCACCGATGCTGCCATCTACGAGAGCCAAATGATCAGATTCGATGAAGGTACCCGACTTCCTGATGTTACGCGAGTTTGCGACAACATTGTATCCGCGATCAAGGAACGACTGGACTACGCCGGCTCCGATGCCTTGCGAAGCTCCGGTTACAATGACCGTTTTCTGTTTGCTTGCCATATCAGCCTCCTTGGCTTTTGGTTGAGATGAGATGGGAACTTCTAGATCAATGGCTCGCGGATCTAAGAAAGTAAAGTCGGTCTCTTGCACAGTCGGCGGAGGACATGGCTGTCGTTTGAGTCTGCGTCATTCAAAGATAACGGCCAGGCCTTCACCGAGCGCGTTATAGAATCAGGCATGGAAAAGTCCAAAATTCCTGTTTACTGCCAGCATTGCAAACAGAAACAGATTATTCATGTCTTTGTACGACCGGGACGAAGTCCGATAAACAACCAGACCGTCAACTGCATAGCGTGCAAGAAAGACTTTGACGTGCTGGTTGCTGACCCGATTATCGGCGGGCCATTTCCAGAATAAAAGTTCTGCTCGGCCGGTGAAAATACTAACGCAGTTTCAGTTTTTCCCTCTTGTGATTGTCTCGCTTGTGACTCTTGCGTATAGCGGTGTCCGCCTTTTTCAGCCAAGCGCTCAGATGGCGCCCCTCACCTTCGCCATATTCAAGCCGGTAGGGTTGCTCGCAGCGTGGACATGGCACAACCTGTGCGTTCGAGAGCGTGCCGTTTATCGCGACTCTGCTGTCTTGGATCTTCGTCAGAGAAACCATACGATTGAGTGAAATGAAAAATTGTCTAATGGGCTAGAACATTTACGTCCTCCGGCGGAGGAGCCCGGCACGGTTTACAGCGCGCAACATCTCCCGAAGAACTCTGACAGAAGTGTCAGGTTTTAGGGTGCTTCAAGTGCCTCTTCATCCGGGTTTTTACCCACCCGCCAAGTGCGGCATAATCGCGCTGGCTTAACACTCGCGCTTCTTCACTAGTTTCGCCAATTTTCAGCAGTAATTCCTGCCGCTGCTTACTGTCGAGGCCATTGTAGTGTTGATGTGCCGGCATGTATTCTCCATTAGCTTATGACGCGCTTACCGGACTTGTAGTTTTATATGTCCGTTTCATTCAGTTTACCAAGACTCATTTCGTATGCGCGGGACAGCCGCAACGCGAGGGTGGGCAAGTAGTCGTTTTACGTCCGCCCGCGTTGCGGCCCGTACCTGCGTGAGAGTTTTGGTGTGAGATCGTTTCGTTTTTAGCATGGCTCATAATGTCACCAATGACCGACTAGAGTCTGCTCCTTCTGGAATGCATGTTCCAAGTTTCATGCGCAGTCATGATTAGGGAATGAAATATGTCCTTGAACATTTGTCGATTCGTCTGCGTCTCGATTGCTCCCAATTACCCCTGCCCGCCTGCCGATGGCCGCACCCGTCTTCCTAATTTCTGCACTTTTTAATGCGCCGTTCACCGCCAACTGCGCGACTCGGCTCTCAGCGACATGCCCTGCAATTTTGTCCGTAGCGGTTGCGGCAGACCCGAGCGTCGCAAGTGGTCATGGGAAAGCAGCCGCGACGGCCGGCTGCACAGGGCACGCGTTTCCGTAGAGGGTAGGCGACGTTACATCCTTCGGTTACATTTTAGATGGCGCGATTCGGGCATCTCTGCAATGGGCTGCGTGGGCTATAATTTTGCGCGCGCGCAGGGCCCTTGCGGTGCTGGTTGGTAATGCGATCGTCAAGCATTCATCAGGAGCAATCATGGGTCAAGATAGTTTTATTCCGGTTGCAACCAATGCCAGGTCGCGAAGCGACCTCGTCGAGCGCGGGTTCAGTCGTCAGCCGCTCAGGGTTGATGTAGACATAGCACTCTCGCTGGAAGCGCTATCCCATGCCGCCTGGTCCGTTCCAAAGGACAAATACTACGATGAGGGCGACAGGTATCGTTCCTTAAATCGTGTCAGGGCCGAGATTGTTGAGGGCGGTGTAAAGGTTTGGTTGAGCGAAGAGAGCACGCCCTATGTGCAGCTGAAAAAATACAACACGACAATCGGCGGCCAGCCGCGAGAGTACGCTTCGCTGCCCCCGGCGATCGCCGGTTCCATAGGCGTTCGCAAGATGATTGCTCACCACCTTCATTACCTGCCGCTGTCGACGCTGGGTACGAAGTATTTGGTCAACGTTCATCTAATAAGGTTCACGGCTGCGCCTGGCCGGCCGTGTGACACGAGTCCACCGGGCTTACATAAAGACGGGGAAAAGTACATCGCCACGCATCTAGTGGGCCGCTGCGGCGCTCAGGGTGGCGAAGTCGTCATAACCGACAATGACAAGCAGGAAATGGATCGCTTCACGATGCGCGAATCGGGTGAGTGTTACGTCTTCGACGATGATCGCATCTGGCATATGCTAACGCCGGTGGCCGTATTGGAAGGCAATCAGTACGCCTACCGTGACACGCTGGCGTTCGATATGCTGCCAGAGGGCTGGGAACCCGTGAAGTGATCGGAGACGTAGGGACTCGAACCCGGCACAGGTGTTAGCCCGTAAAACGGTCTAGCACATTCAGCTTGTCCTCTGCCGGCATCAGATCACTTCCGGCTTCGTTCTAGCCGACAATCCGGAAATAATCCAGATGCGCACCGAGCGGATCAGTACTGGGAAGAGGCTCGCAGGAAGTGATTTTCGCGCTTGGCATCGACTCTGGATGCGTGGGCTCTCTCTGGGGCGCGGGCCGCAGGCCTGGGCTATCGCACTTTTTGGTACACCAACTCCTCGAAGTCGCGCAGCGTTCGAATGGCACCCTCATCGTAAAACGGCAGCACCTGCATCATCATAACGACGCCGATATGCCGCTTGGGATCGATCCAGAACTCGGTGTTGTAAATACCTGCCCAGCCCATGCTGCCCACGCTGCGGAACTTTGCATACTTCGGGTCGCTGGACGCGATCTGAAAACCGAGGCCGAACTTATCGTGGCCGGCGCCCAGCGGAAACGGTTTGCTGAGCGATTGGTCGGCGGCCTGCTGCAACTCCACGAAGATCGGTCCGATGTCGTTCTCGCCCATCATCTTTACAGAGTTATCGCTCAGAATTTTCGCGGGCCCCAGGTGCCCGCCGTTGAGCAGCATCTCCATGAACTTGCCGTAATCCTGGGCGGTCGAGTACAGGCAGCAATCGCCTCGGAACGGGGCCGTCGGCGTCGCCGGTATCGGTTCCTGCGGCTGTTCTTGCAACACACCGTTTATACGGCTGTGCTCCGTCGCCACGCGCGACTGTTTGGCGAGCGCCACGGCGTAGGAGGTATCCACCATGCCCAGCGGTACGAAGATGTGCTGTTGGAAGTATGCTTCGAGTGACTCGCCGGAGATTTTCTCGACGATCATGCCGAGTACCGCAGTGCTGGGGCCGTAGTTCCATTTGTCGCCAGGATCGTTCAAGAGCGGCAGCTCCCACTCGTGCTTTTTCGTCCCCTCCTTCAGCCGGTACGCAATCGGGTTAAAAGCCCCCTAGGCGATGCCCGAGGTATGCGTCAGCAAATGGCGGATCGTCATCGGTCGCTTGGCCGGTCGCGTTTCGTAGGTTGCGTCCTTCTCATTGAACTTCGTAATGACCTGCAGGTTGTCGAAGCCCGTCAGATATTTCCACACCGGATCGTCGAGTTTGAGCTTGCCCTTTTCGAACAGCATCATGATGGCCACCGATGTCACCGGCTTGGTCATGGACGCAATCGAAAAAAGGGCATTCACGGGCATCGCTATATCGTGCGCAACGTCGAGCTTACCGGCAGCGCCTTCGTAGAGCACGCCCTCGCGGCCGACAATGAGGGCGACCACGCCCGGCACGTCGCCGCGACTGACAGCACTGCTAATTTGGCGCGATAGCGCGGCCTTGTCCGAGTCTGAGAATCCCTTCACCTCTGTCGGTTCGGCCTGGCGCGAGCGCTGTGAATTTGTCTGGGCGAGCCCCGAGCAAACCAGCGATCCGGTGAGGGCCATGAACGCGGCCAAACGAATGGCGGTCTTGTGCAGTCTCATAATTTCGTACCACCCTAGTTTCTCGCTTGGTTGGAGCGGCATGTGATTGAACAAGCGAAGTATAAGCTATGGGGGGCAACTTTTCCGTAACGGGATAAGGGAAGGTTTGCTTCGTTCTAGCCGACAATCCTGGAACTACTCCATATAACTTGTATTTCCTTGAGGGTCATTTGATTCCAAACGGCCAATTTTGATGGCGCTTTGGTGCCACTTTTTCTAATCCATTTCCTGCAAACTCTTGGGGGGCAGGTCACTATGGCCCAGCGGTTCACCGCGAACTAGTTCTAGGCCAATCGCCATAAGTCACACGGCAATCAAAATTTTTGAGGGGGAATACACAGTACTGCGAGCAGTTCAAGCCTCCGCGCGGCGATCAGCGGGCCTGCATCGACCAAGCAAAGATTCAGCTTTGCTTCTGGTCGCGCGCCCAGTAATTCATTATTTCGTCGGAAAGAGTGACTTCGGCCGCCGTCGGCGTATAGGGCACGCGGTTATTAAAAGGGCGAGCGCAATCGCTGCCGTTACAAGCAGACTGATGTTTTCCTTGGCCTTTTTGGCGACACCAACCACGCTAGAGGAATCGCACTGAATTCTATGGACTATAAGTCATCACCTTTCATGTCCGCCATTTTCTTTGGCTCGAAGTAAGTGACGAGGGTTGAGTCAGCGACCCGGAAATGGAAATCAACCATTTTCTCATCCGGGCCAATTGTGGGCGCTCCATTCTTAAGAGTCTTTGGAAAATACAGAATTATACCTGTCACAGAGTGACCGTCGGGGCCGCGCGTAAAAGTTACATGGCTTGGAGCGACCTTTTCCTTCGATTTCTTCATTTCGATATAGGCGGCGTCTGCGAAGGCCTGTTCGCCGCGCTTTTCAAACAGATCCATGTTCGCGGCTTGAACCAAAATCTCAAATTCATCGAAGGGATGTGAAACCATCTTCTCCGCATCTTCCGGCTTCACTCCGCGATGAAGGACCGCCTGGCGGGCGAAAGCGGCGCGAATCGTGCGGGAGGACCACCAATACACGACATAGGCTTGCGAGGCTGCTTCTATCGACGCTTTCCGTTCCCTATCAGCACCGCCGAGTTGGTTCGCCATCGCGCCGTCAGACAATTTAGAGTTATCCGCTGAAGAGCCAGGAATTGCGCCAGGAGTTGGACCGGTCATAGGAGCTGAACCCAAAGGACGCCAGGCCCCAGTCGCGGTTACATTGACTTTGGCCCAGGGCGAAGTTTGGAGGATCGCGGCGATATCGCCGTCAGTCCATTGCTGATATGGCTTCGATTTCCATGGGTCTCCGCCTGCCCAGACGAGCGCGGCAAAGGTGGACAGTACCAAAGCAGTGAAGATCATTTTTCGCATCGGCTCTCTCTCATTTTCGTTAAATTAGGCCCTGATAAAGAAAACAAACTGCACGGCCTTACGTTTTGGGAATACTGGCGGGATTACGTGCGAGTCGCCATACCCGGCGAACACACTTCGACGCGGTACACCGATACTCTAACTGAGTGGCGCATCAACAGCTCACCTACTAGTTTCCACTGCAAGCAATTATACACTATATAAACACATAATAGCACGCCGCACCGGCCATTCTGCGCCTGAAGTATTAGAACTTTACGTGCTCAACCCGGTGCTCATCGTTTTGAGGAACGCCCTCACTTTTTCAGGTATACCCTACGCTCCAGCGATTTGGGAATTCTCTTTTCACGGCGGACTTCACGGTGGTCGCAAGATGTCGGTTCCAATACTCAATTTTCTTGCAGTACCGCGAAATTGTCCTTCGCTTTCTGAAATGACGTGGATGTTACAAAGGCACGGGCCTGGGAAGCTCGATTCAAATTTCTAATTTGTGGCCGACCACTGTTTTCAAGAAGTTTGATTCACAAGTTTCGATAGGAAGCCGCCACCGGCAATTTGCTTCTATCGCCCGCATGGGCGGTAGGAGCCTAGCGACCGACGATGTGTCCCAATTGGGACGAGTTATTTTCCCAGACAAACAGCAACGAGCGGCAGGGAGGGCAGAAAAACAAAAAACAGCAAGCAAAAAAAATTAGCGGCCTGGAAATTTTCCTCGCGCAACCCGAACTTCGTTTTTAGGCCGGTCGAAAATATTAGGAGACCGTCCCAAGGCAGCTGAGATTGAGTGCGACAGTTCGCTATGGTGTTGATTTCTCGCGCCAGTAAAGGCGATTTGCGTTCCAATCCCATTGCTACCTAGCGCGATGGTTTTTGATATAGGGTGGGCACAAAATGGGGCACAGTGATTTGGGGTGAACCCCTCTGTTGAGACAGTTTGGAATTGGCACACTTGCCGTTTAATGTTTGAGGTGCTCCCCATCCTTCGGGCCAAAGAAAAGTAAATCCTATGATGGAGCCGCCGTCGGGCCTTGTGGGAACTGTGGAAAGCGTTTTGTGCTTTCCAAGCCGCTGAGGGAATCCGCGTTGTGAGCGGATTTCCATCAGCGGCGTCAGTTTCCACAAGGCCTCCATTTCTTTCTTTTTTGCTCCTTTTTTCTTTCTTTCTGCCTATCCCCAGTTTTCCATAGAAAAATTTCGCGCCAGGAGCGCCTGAGAGCGACGATTCCCAACCCGCTCGACCTACAGCATCCCCCTATTTGCTCCCTCCTCATGCCTGAAAAAACTCATGGTTGCTCCAGCAGAATTCACTGCTGTATTCGCCTCTCGCTCGAACTCTTCCGGCGGCCGATAGCCCAGCGCCGAATGTAAACGGCACCGATTGTAGTACTGTTCGATGAAGGCCTCGATGTTACCCTGCAAGTGGTCTAAGTCGCGGTAGTCGTTCGCATAAATCTCCTCCCGTTTGAGCGTCTTCATAAAACTTTCGCAACTGGCGTTGTCATAGGGGTTCGCCGGCCGACTCATGCTCGGGATCATCTGGTGCTTTCGCAAGATCTGCACGTACTCTCCGGAAGCGTACTGCACGCCACGGTCGGAATGATGCACCAAACCTGGTGGTGGCTGTCGTTGGGCAATGGCCTGTTCCAGCGCCGCAATCGGCAACCGGCTCGCGAGTGTTCGGTCCAAAGCCCATCCCACTACTTTCCCCGAAAACGCGTCGAGAATGACCGCCAGGTAGACAAACTCCTTCTTCAAACGGATATAGGTGATGTCCGCTACCCACAGCTGATTCATCCCCGTCAGTTTCATACGACTGGCGAGGTTCAGATAGACCTCGAACTCATGATCGGAATCCGTCGTCACCACGAACGCCCGCGGCTGCACGGCCAGCAGGTTGTCTTCGCGTATGATCCGCAACACACGCTTGTGATTGACCAGCATCCCGCGCCGCCGCAACTCGGCACTGATCCGCCGATACCCGTAGCGGCGTCGATGCTCGACAGCGATCTGCTGAATCACGCTCCGCACCTCCATGTCTTCCTCGACTGGTGCTCGCTCCTGCAGAGAACGATAAAAACCAGCACGGCTGACCCCGGCCAGCTGACACATTCGCTCGATGCTTAAGCTGCCTTGCAAAGGCATCACTTCTTGGATTTCGTCGTAGATGCCCTCTCGCCACTGATACCGCTCTTCTGGCGTCGGGCCTCTACTTTTTGCAAGGCACCTTTGAAAAAATCCAGCTCCAGCGTCTTGTCTACCAGCACGCGCTTCAGCTGGTTGATTTCCTTGCGAAGCGCGGACTCACGAGAGTTTCCGGGTGGCGACTCCTCACTGGAACCCAGCGGCCCACACTGGACGAATTGTACCGCGCCCCGAAATTGTCGAGGTTGATTCGGCATCCCGTTCTTTGCCCGTGAACTTGAAGGTGTTTCCGCTTGTTGGCGGAATAGCGGGGCGTTCGCCGCCGAAGGGGTAGAAGTCGGAATCATCGAGGATCGTGCCAGTGGAATTGACCACAACGCGAGAAGTGCCGAGGTGATCGGCGGCGTAGTAGTCGATTTCTCCTGTGGATTTGTCGTGCGCGATCCGCTTGCCACCGAAGAAAACGTACTCATCCATGTTGCCGCCGGTTAGGTTCGATTCGGCAATGGGATCATTTCCTCCGCCGTACCAATACAGTGTTCCGTTGTTTTTTTCCACGCGCTTGCCGTCGCCGTCGTAAGTGTAGTTTACACCTGCAGTCGATGTGAGCTGATTTTCGGCGTTGTAGCTATAAGTACTTACCGGGCAGGCTGCTTCGGCAAGAAGGTTACCCGAGGCGTCATAGCAGAATCCCAAAATATAATTATTATTCGTTGGAACAGATTGGCTAAGGCTTTCCTGTGTGCAGTGATTGTAAGCGGAAGATGGCACTCCGATACTCGTCAGATTGCCCCACGCGCCGCCGCTTATTGTTAGATTGTCAGAAATTAAATCATTTCTAATACACTTACGCTGCAATTGAATGCGGCCCTCGTATAGCTCAGCAAGACCCGCCTTAATGACTGTTAGTTTACCTGTGGTCGGTGACGTGAAAAGGCTTAGGCTTCGTACAAGATGAATGGATCTGTCCGACAAATGGAGCCAAGGCCTTGCAAACGATACGCAACGATGCGGTTGAACGCGACGTTCATCGCGCACCTGGGCAGTTGCGAGGCCTGTAAGTTGGTAGTGATTTATCGGAGATGATTGCTTTTTGCGCATTTACTTTTTTCGAAATCGTTCCCATCATTTCCTCGTCCTTGCGGCTCGCATCGCGCCGCGTCTAGACTCGCCTATGGCTACAGTCGTACCCAAGCCTTGCAGGAGATTTGCCAAGCGACATCCTATGAACGAGCGATTCCTCGCGCACCTGCCGGATTGTCCGGCTTGCCGGGCCGTAATCGCGTATCTTCAGAGTGAGTCACAAGTGAATTTATTTCGGCACAAAAACCGAAACTAGGTTAGGCAGAAAGTCGTGAAGAAATCTGCAGTCGTACTCCGCGTATTCGCCTTGTCATCGGTTCGCGCGAGCGCCCCCCGTCCTATCGGAGCAGTCTGGCGGCAAGCTCGCTTAGCAATCGTTCCCACTCGGCACGCACCCGCGGCTTCCAGATTCTCTGCTTCGTGTTTTCCGCAACGCTCAAGGAATATCCGGCAGACAGTGCGGCGTCTTTATCATTGAGTCCGACCAATTTCTCAAGAATGAATGTGCGTTGTCGGCGAGTAAGCCCGTTTCGCAAGTCCGACCTTTTGGCCTTCACGAATTCCTGCATGTCTGCCTGTTCTGAGGCAGTTATTTCGTCCGACCCTGAATCTCGGAAAGCTCGGTGTGGTATCGCTGATAGCACTGAGAGTTTCATCCGACCTCCTGACGTGCCTGATTTTCCCGCCCGAACTCTCGGCAACCTTAGCTTTTGTTAACAGTTATCGTCCGACCTATTCATGAGTGCCGACCTACACTTTTCTCTACTATCAACGTGCGTCATTCATCGAGCCGAATCCCGCGGCCACCGCGTCAGCCGGAGAAGAAAAAAGATAGGGGTACCAAGGATCCGGACGATTCGAGTGTGTCGCGCCATATTTTATTTCTAATTCCCGAAACCAATGCCCACGGCTACGCAGCACAAGCGCACCGCCCTCCGATGCATACCTGAGGCCAGCGCATCTGCGGCACTGCCAACCACATCTCTGGGCGCTGGTCGTGTATGGTCCGCCGGGTTCCCATCCGTATAGCGCGCGACGCAGGGAGCAGCAGAAAGGGCAAGCCAGCAATAACGTATATCCGCCGTTCCTTGGAAGTGACCACTTCATTGCGCGGATGCGGACGACACTTCCGTCTGTGCGCTTGATTTCTACTGAGTCGGCTGTGGGTAAGTAAGGGGTAGGACCGAGGCCGATCACACGGACGGCCTCTTTAACTTCCCCATCGTCGTTCTTCCAGACTAGAAGATAAGGAATCTTTCGCGGATCCTCCACAACCGTGCGTAAAACGCCAGCGGGCAGAAGAGGTACGGACTCACAGTTCACTCTGCGTCCGAAGAACCGTCCTCCTCGCCTGTATCGAGGGTATGTCCGTTCGTTCACCATCTAATCCCCGTGATTATTCTTTCCAACGAAATCCCAGTTACGTGGTGCGTTTTCAAAGAAAGCGTCAAGGTCCGCACGCCTAAACCTCCAGCGTCCACCGATAATCCGGCCCTCGATCTCGCCGCGTTGAACGTATTCGCGAACCGTTCGAGGATTCAGCCGGAGCACTTCAGCTGCCTCGCGGAGAGTGAGAAGGCACTCTCCAATCGGTTTCGCCGGTGTCTTTTTCTCTTGCGTCATGGTCGTCTAAACTTTCTATATAAATCAATATCCTGGGTTTTCGAATTGTGGCTTTTCTAGGGCGGGTTAACCGCAGCCTTCGGCCTACGCTACAAGTTCGACCAATGCGTTTCCTCACGGGCGCGGTGAAGCTTCACACAGCCATCTCAGGATGGCCCTCGGACTCATGAACCCTCGCTGCTAACACCGACTACAGCACCGACGACAGACTTTCGACCGCAATGAGGACAACGGCGGCCCTCCAGCCGCGCCCTCTTTGCTCGCAATCTCTCGCGCTTATCGATCTTCAGGCAAGTCGCGCCGCAGAAGTGTTTCCGATAATCCGAGCTGCCATCTTTGGCCACGATTCGCCTTCCGCATCCCTCACGGTTGCAAATCCTCGGCATGATTCAGGTTGCTTCGGTGTCGCTGGCATTGGCTTTCACTGGACGCGAGCCTTTCCAGGTTTGCAAGCAACGCATTCCCCCGATGCCCATATGGTGGACGGTTTCATCACGCCGCATGCCGAGCAATTACATTCGCCCGATCCGCCGCAATGCCAGCATGTCGGCCGTAATTTCCGTGAAGGCCGTGCCGTTGTCCCGGGAGACATTTCCCAAGAGTGCGATTGCCCGCAAACGGCCCTCAATGCCTCAATCGCCTTCGCCACGCCTTCATTGATCGCCATTACCTACCCATGGGACAAGGGCGCGCGATCCGCAACACCCGCAACGCCATTGATTCCTAAGTCTTTGTTTTCTTCGGGTGTTGCGCCTGTTGCGGATAACCCAGCTCTGTACCGAGAGGCAATCTCGCGAATCCGGCGCACCTCGTATCCACGCGGGGTTGCCTCTCCGTCGCGGAATGGTTTAGAGCGAATGCCGAATGACCGCAAGAGACGCGCTAGTCGCCGCGCGTCGAAATCCTGGCTGCTCCACGGCGATTCTTCAATTGCTCTCAAACGGGTGAGCAAATCAGCACTTCTGACGTGCTCTGCGCTATCGCAAAGTGCTCCGTCTGCGTCCAATAGCGCGCGTACGGAGAGGGATTCGTCTCCCGCATCTTCCTGTTTCTGACCTGAAAGAAGCTCTGCTGATTGCCGCAACTCTTTGAGCCTTCCTGGATCGGCAACAGCAAGAATGGCGAAAAGCGGCATCCAAGCCTCGGCGTCTCGGTCTCCCAAGAAATCCAAATCAGGCGCGTCAGCATAGGCAGCTTGGAGAGTTTCTCGATGGTATTTCGCCCAAGTTGTGAACCGCTCGCGAATCCTGCGCGCCTCTGGTTCGACCCTCTGAAACAGGAACCGCTCGATCTTCTCTTCGCGGATTCGACGTTGCATCTGTATGCAGATTGCCCGATCAGTGATCGTGTCCGGTAAAGAACCAATTGCTGCGAGGGCTTTTGGACAAAACACGTTGCACCGCTCGATCCTCGCACCGCCGTCTGCGCATCGAATCGCGACGGCATCTCGCCGGTTCCCTGCGTTCAGTAAGTTCCGCAGAATCTGCGCCCGCTCGCCTTTCACTTGGAGTTGTTCCATTTCATCAAGAAGTAGCGTCGGGTGGTGCTGTTCAATTAAGCGAAAGAGCGCGGCCTCCGAAATGTTTGAGGTCCGCTCAGCATTGGAGCACATCAGTCCGAGAACCTCTAGCAATCGGGTTTTTCCGCACCGCTTCGTCGGCGAGAGCACCGCCAGGTAGGGGAAGCAATCGAAACTTGAAAACAGATGTGTCCCTTTTGCCCAAAGCACAATGGGAAGTAGTGCGCCCGCAGGCAACACCAAATAACGGCGAATGAACGCCTCGGCGTCTCGTAGAAGTGCCGCACCATCCTCGCAAGGTGGCGCGGCTCTGTGCTCCGCGTCGTAGATGATTCGGGCCTGCCCATCCGATGAGACTTCTTCCACGCGCCCCACTGTCATACGCGGTTTTCCTTCAGCGTTACCTGAACGATCTCGCCTTCGACCGCCAAGGCTAGAGCGCGAGCAATCGCAGGATCGGGGTTTTCGCGGCTTGCGAGCACGACCGTGGTAGACCGCTCGCGCTCAGTCGGCGTTAAGCGACTCCGAAGACCTTTGATTTGGCCGTACGCGTATCGAACTATTTCCGGCGCTCGCCTATCTAGATTTCTAGGTTTTTCGAACAGGTCCCTCACCGCGATTCCGAGGGCCGCACAAACCGCGTCAACCATGCATCCGGCGAAGCAGTGCAGCAGGATTTTCCCGTTGCTCTCGCGAATCGAGAGCGACGGATTGCGGTCTTCATGGGCCGGACACAGTGCCTGCCAGCCGCTCCCATTCCGCCTCACCTGTCTCAACTGCCCAAGAATCGCCTCCACTCTCATCGCCGATCTTCCCGAGCTGGGATAGTGTTGCGCTCGATAAACTGCGAGACCGCGTCGGCAGGAATTCTCACTGCTCGTCCGCAGTTCACGCGCGGCAGTTTGCGCCGGGCTACCCAAGCTCGAATCGTGGCGACTTTTAGACCAAGTGCGTCGGCGGCTTGCTGTACGGTCAGTAATTGGCTCATCTCATGCACCTTGATTCGCGATTTCATCAGATGGTGCACTACTTAGGATAGGAGAGTCAGTGGAGACTACTTGGAGAGTATGGGAAAGTTTAGGATTCCTTCGGAATCTGCTCTAATTTTCACTACTTCGGCAGGTCGTCAACATTTATTCCCAGCGAATCTGCTAATTTTTTTCGTGTCGACCTGTATGGGTTGGTCTTACCGTTCAGGTAATCGTTGGCCGTGTGAAAGTCTACGCCAGATTCGTTCGCCCAATCGAGAATTGACCAGCCTTTCTTATCGAGTACTCGCAAGACGAATGCCTTACGGTCCGACTTTTCAATACCGCCCAAATTGTCGGGTTCATTCGGCTTTGCCGGTCCTATCTCGAATCGTAAGGTGCCGTCTGAAATGCTCCAATAGAGATCCTCATGTTTCGCTACGATCTGGTCTAAGACGTCAGTCGCAGACCGGAATATGGTTATTCCTCTAGAATGCCGTGCTTCTCCCAGCGATTCAGGCATATCTTTGACACGAACGCCGAGTATTTCTGCAACTTTCAAGACGATATCCGCGTCCGTGCATCCTGATGGCATGGAGAAGTTCACAAGATCACGAATCACCGGCAGGTCCGGGCCGCGTCGCCAGGGCATCGCTTCGGGGGCGAGCTCGCCGGTGAGTTTTGTAGTCGATGCGGAGGTTTCAAGCGCTTTCCGCTCAAGCCTTGAGCAAAAAATAGCTGAAGCCTCGCACGCACGCCGGATCATTCCATCTTCGCCACTGTCGGCAAAAAGAAGTTTGCTCCCGTTCTCGCGCAAGTCGAGGACTAGCCGGTGAAGCCAGAAATCGACCGGATCAACGCCTTGAGCACAATCGAGAGCAATTCCGGCCCGCGCTGTAAGGGTCTGAAACCGTTCCTGGAGATTCTCATTTACGCCACCGCTGAGCGTCCATAATCCATATTCAGGTGTTTGGATCAGACAGAAAGGGCCGTGAGCCGGGATACTCGTTAAAACGTTTGGCGCGTCCACGAGCTTCTCACTATTGCTGAACAAACTGAAAGCCCATTGCGCATCCTTCTGGACTTGCAGGATTTCTGCGCCTTTTCTGTAAGTGAAATAAGCGCATACAAAGCGGTCCCTTTGCGCTGCTCCTTGCTTCAGTTCCTCATCCGCGAGAGCCTGGAAGCGCTCATGGAAATTCCGCCACAGGTCAGCTTTCGCACTAAACCAATTCATGTCTTCAGATTTGTTTCCAGTCTCACTCCGGGAGTGAACCGCAAGCACAACAGAACTGCCACTTGTTGCAGGAACTTTCGTTACTGCCTGCTTTGCGAGTTCAATAGCTTCGATCTCGTAACGATTCGCCACCTCATTCTGTAGCCGGTTCATGTGACGGACCAAAATATGCCCGCCTTGATGGTGCTCTCCGGCCCGGATCGCGTGCAGGTCTAGTTCATGCTGAATAGCTCCCTTTCTGGCGGCAATGACAGTGAAAACATATGGGACCACTATGTTACGAATGAATTCCGGCGTAACAGCATTCCCTTCCAAAAGCCACACCTCGCGGCGCAGTCTATAAACCTCTTCGAGGTATTTCCGAAGCACCTCTAACTGGAATTCGACGAAAGCCGGTAAAAGGCGCGCGTGGTTTCCAAGCCGTTTAACTTCGGCTCGTGCGCGCGCCCAGCACTTTCCGCCCTCAGCGTGCATCTGCTGGTTTATGGGCTGCAATTTGAGCTGGAACAGCCGTTCGTCGAATGGCATCAATGCCACCCCCCGCGTGACTCCCGGTTTGTGTTAAGCGCGGCAGACAGGACGGGATGCTCCTGCTCTTCGGCTCGCGTAAGCCTAGCCGCATTCCGATTTTACCATTCAAAAAGGTTGACTTTATAACCTAAACAGATTAGGATATGGAACATGAACCAGAATGAGATTCAGCGGTTCACAAGTTGGCTCGGCAAGCGCAGTTATGCCGCCCGCGTTGAGCGTTTGGGAATCGAACGGATTCGAGAGATTGCAAGAGAGAACGGCAAGAAGGGCGGCCGACCCCCGAAAAGGATGGTGCGCAATGAGCGTTTATAAGCGGGGAGACGTTTGGTGGTTCAAATTCCGATTCGCGGGCCGGACAATCCGCGAATCTTCGAAGAGCGCGAGCAAGACCGTTGCTAAAGACGCCGAGCGCATACGACGGCGCGAGCTGGAAGAAAGCTGGAACCAGATAAAACATCGCAAACTGCCGCCTCTCCTTTCGATTGCGGCCGCAGATTGGCTCAAAACCCGGACTAACATAGCCCACTCTACGGAGCGCAGCTACAAACTTGCCATCTCTCAGCTTTCGACAGACTTTGGTAGGAAGTTGCTGTGCGACTTTTCTGCTGGGGACTTGGCAGCCTACCAGACGCGCCGGAAGCGTGATGGAGTGAGCAATCGCACAGTTAATCTTGAGATGGGCGTTCTGCGAAGTGTTCTGCGACGTAACAAAATGTGGGAGTCCATCTCCGGAGACGTTGGGTTTCTCAAGGAGAGCCCGTCTCCCGGACGAGCTCTATCGGCGGATGAAGAAACCCGACTCCTCGGTCGCAGCCTCGAAGAGCCGATGCCGAAGTCTTTATCCGGTCGTGATGCTTGCCCTAAATACTGGCATGCGGGTTAGCGAGATTCGGGGTCTCACTTGGACGCAAGTGGACTTCCTCGGGAGCGCCTTGACTGTCGGAAAGTCAAAAACCCAAGCTGGTACGGGACGGGCGATTCCTCTCAACTCTCGCGCCATTTCTATGTTGAAGCAGTGGCGCGGCCTGTTCGTCGGTGCACAGCCGGAACACTACGTCTTTCCTCACGAGAAGTACGGCCTCGCAGGAAGCAAGCGCCAGCCATGCGTCTGGGAGATCGACCCGGAACAGCCGATGCACCGCTGGAAAGTCGCCTGGGAAAACGCCCGTAATGCTGCCGATGTGGCCTGCCGATTTCACGACCTACGACACACATTCATTTCTCGCCTCGCCGAGTCCCAGGCTTCGGATTCCACGGTCATGGCTCTCGCCGGTCACGTCTCCCGCGCAATGATGGAGCGGTACTCCCACATTCGTATGGAAGCGAAGCGCCGCGCGGTGGACACTCTCTCAGGAGCTGATTTTGAGCCCGGTGTGGCACAAAATTGGGCACAGTTTTTTATTTCGGAGAAATCCGATGAGGCTAACTTATTGAAAAAAAGTGGTGAGCCGGGCAGGACTCGAACCTGCAACCCGCTGATTAAGAGTCAGCTGCTCTACCATTGAGCTACCGGCCCAGCGAAAGGATGAATAGTGTAACACGATAAAATCTGGCACCCAACGAATGCGGATTCACTTTGAATGACGAAGAGTCGCGGCGATTTCCTGCGCTACCTGGCGGGCGCGAACCAAGTCACCCGGGCCCAACGAAATCGCCGCCACCCGGGCATGTCCCCCGCCGCCATATTTTTCACAGAGTGACGCAAGATTCACGTCAGCAGAGATTTCTTTCCATGGACTTGTCCCCACAGAAACTTTTGTGCGCATGGGTGACGCACTTACGCCCACCGAATACACCGCGTCTGGATACAAAAAATAAGGGATGAACTTGTTGTAGCCTTCCAGATCCAGGTCACTGACGTCGAAATAAATCACGCCGTCGCGTGAATCCGTTCGCTCTCTCAAAATATCCAGCGAACGTCGATGGCGTTCCAGCAGACTGCCCAGATGTTTCTGCACCATCGGCAATTCCACCATCTCAGCAAGTGAAAGCGTGGCCATATACGGAATTAATTTCGGCACCAAGTCGGCTTCGGGAGCCGCTTCAATCACCAGTGCGAGCTGCATAGCGGGCTCCGCTAGTCCTACCGCAATTTCGGGGGTCGCGAACTGCGCGCCATCAATAATGTTCCCCCAATGGATCAACTCCGTGAGCGGTTCGGCGTTAAATCCGAATTTTTCGGAAGCAATGGTGGACAGAAATTTTGTACAAGACTTGTATTCGGGATCGTAGAATTTTTTGCCGGAGCGGTCGCGACGAAAATGCTCGGCGTCCTGCGGCGTCAAAAATGCGCTCTGATGATGGTCAAACCACCAAGTAAGCAGCGGAGAACTGGAATACTTGAAATCCACAATGGCATTTTCGTCTCCGTCAAAAATCCCATCCTCAAACGGATGCGAGGCCTTATGGGTCATTCCCGTATAAAAAATTTGCGCGTCGGGATGAATGCGCTCGCGGTAGAAGCGCGTAAAGACCGCGGCCGAAGCCGCCCCGTCGAAACACCTGTCATGAAAACAAAGGCGAAGCTTCACTCATGTCTCCCGCGATACCCATACGTAATCCGTATCTCGCAAAGGAAAGCCAATTAAGATGGACGCTCGACACTCGGATGTCAAGAGCTAAGGCAGCTAGAGCGAGGGTGGCAGCGTAGAACAATGCGCGCGGGCGTAGGCTCGCGCAATATCAGCCGACATCGGCATGAACAACTATAAAGCAGCGTGCCCATTGCTGCTATAGCGATTTCCCAGCCAATTTGTCGGCAAAATCCGCAGCAATAGGCAGGCGATAACGTTCACCCTGATATGCCTTGAGCATCAGGAGAATCCACAAAATCAGACCCGCCAGAGAAATCACCCAGGAAAGGAGCAGTCCAAACGAAAGCCCCGCTCCGATGCCAGTCAGACCCCCAGTTAGAAATACTATGCCTATCAGATAATGCAGGATGGTGAGCGAGCCGAAGACTATAATGGATTGTGCGGCGTGGAAGCGCACGAATGGACGCTTGTCCGTGAGAAAAAAAATCAAGCCGGTAATCCAGCCGAGAACGTAGCACAGTAGCCCGGCCACGTTTTCCGCCAACCCCGACTGCGACGACGAAACCGGCGTAGATCGAGGGGCCGCTCCCTGTGTCGCACCACAACTGGGACAAAACGCAGCATTGTCCGCGACATTGGCTCCGCATTTCGTGCAGTGTGGCATAAATCCTCCGGCACACGAGGCTTGTTGGGCCGGAAGGCTAGCAAAACCGAATGAAGGGTGCAAGCGCATTCCCCGAGCCCGCGGAACGCACCGCAAACGACGACCGCGACGACCCTTGCCGGGATGCTGTTGCACATCGACGGCAGCCGGCACCGTTGGTTGGGAGACCAGCGCTGCACGATCTGATCGTGATTCTGGATGATGCCACCAGTGAGATTTACTATGCGCAACTGGTGCAAGAGGAATCGACGCAGACGGTGATGACTGCTTTGCGAGAGGTGATCGAGCAGCAGGGATTGTTCTGCGCCTTGTATAGCGACCGGGGCAGCCATTTTTGGCTTACGCCCAAGGCGGCCAGAAGGTAGACCACGCGCGTGTGACGCAGGTAGGACGGGCGATGCGAGAGTTGGGAGTGCGGATGATTCCGGCCTACTCGCCCCAGGCGCGAGGACGCAGCGAGCGTAATTTCGGACTTGGCAGGGCGGCTGCCGCAAGAGTTGCGCTTGCGGGCAATCACGACAGTGGAGGCGGCGAACGCTCTCTGCAGGAAGAGTACATCGCTGCGTTCAACGGCAGAACCAGAAAGCTAGCTGCCGTTCTAGACCCGAGGTTGGTTACTTTCACCTGCATGCGGCTGATCTAACGGCCTTCCGCTTTCGCCTCTAATCGCGCGGTCCTCGCGCCCACATCTATCGAGGTACTCTGGCTAGCCGACTTTTGCTTCAAACGCCGGCGAAAACCAAACTCGGCGACCACGATTCATTGGCGCGTTTCGTTGTCCAGCGGGTCCAGCGCGCCTGTATAATCGAATGAGCCAACCCGTGCGGAAGTGGCGGAATTGGCAGACGCGCCAGCCTTAGGAGCTGGTGGCCGAAAGGCCGTAGGGGTTCGAGTCCCTTCTTCCGCAGAAACATTTTCAGACGCCAAATAAACCAGCTGCCACTGCATTGCTCAGGTTGACGCGCGAGACTGTCTTCCCTATACTGAGATTTCACTCGCGGTGAACGTCCACCGCGCTTCCCTGCTCTGCTCCTGGAATTTGGAACGAGTGAAAGGTAGATTGGGCTAGAGTTTGCTTCTAATTCTTCCCTGAATGATTTCGATGACAGAAGCTACTTGCAAACGCGAACTCGAGCTGGAGATTCCAGCCGAGAACGTAACGAAAGCGACCGAAAAAGTAGCGCGCGATCTCGCCCGCGTGGCTCGTGTCCCCGGATTTCGTCCGGGTAAAGCTCCCGTGACACTGATCCGCCGTCGCTTCGCCGAAGATATTCAAGGCGAAGTGGTGCAATCCCTGGTGCCGGAATACCTGGAGAAGGCCCTCGGTGAAAAAAACCTTACTCCCGTTACGCGCCCTGAGGTGGATAAAGTTGATTTCAAGGAAGGTGAACCGCTGCGGTTCCGAGCTGTATTCGAAGTGCTTCCGGAATTCGAGCTGGGCGAGTACAAAAATCTCGCCGTCAATATTGACGCCATCGAAGCGGGCGACGCGCAGGTGGATAAGACCATTGAAGAAATGCGCGAGCGCGCTGCCACTTTCGTTCCGGTGGAAGGCCGTCCTGTCAAGGACGGCGATTACGCCCTCATCAAACTTTCCGGCATGCCCGTGGGCGGCGGCGAGCCTGTACAAGCCGACAATATTATGTGCCACATCGGCGCGGAAGAAACTCTGGAAAGTTTCACCGAGAATTTGCGCGGCGCAAACCCCGGCGATACAAAAAAATTCCGTTCGCAATATCCGGATGACTATCCCGATCAAAAACTCGCTGGCAAAGCCTACGATTACACCGTAGATGTTCAGGGTATCAAGGAAAAGAAGCTCCCCGAACTGAACGATGAGTTCGCCAAGGATGCCGCTGGCGAAAAAGGCGGCTTTTCAACGGTGGCTGAAATGCGCGAGCTTATCACCAAGGATCTGGAAGCCGCTAAAGAGGATCAGCAGCAATCGCAAGCTCGCGAGAAGATTTTGGAAGCGCTGGTGAAGCAGCACGATTTCCCGGTTCCTGAAGCGCTAGTCCAGCATCAAATGGACGTAAGGCTGGAACGCACAGTTCGTACCCTGGCAGCACAAGGTGTAGACCCGCGAGCGGTCAATGTTGACTGGGTTGCCCTTCGCACGCGTCAACACGATCGCGCAGTCGATGACGTAAAGGCCGAGTTGCTAATCGATCGCGTCGCCGAAGCAGAGAAGATCGACGCGACCGAAGAAGAAGTCGAAAAAGAGATAGCGGTGCTGGCGGAACGCAGTGGCGAATCAGCAACGGCGTTGCGCGCTCGCTTGACAAAGCAAGGAGTGCTCGATAGGATGAAATCTAAGTTGCGCAGCGACAAAACGATAGATTGGCTCTACCGCAACACCCGGATCGAGACGACGTCCAAAAGTGAAAAGTAGGTTCGGGTTCCTCAGCGCGCAAACACACTCCCTATGAGACATACAGACGACGGCAGTCCGCGTGCAACAACACTGGTTCCGATGGTCGTCGAACAGACCAATCGGGGCGAGCGAGCGTACGATATTTACTCCCGGTTGCTCAAAGACCACATCATCTTCATCGGTACACCGATTGACGATCATGTGGCCAACTTGGTGACTGCACAGCTGCTCTTCCTGGCCTCGGAAGATCCTGAGAAGGACATCTCGGTTTATATTAATTCGCCGGGCGGCTCTATCTCAGCGGGAATGGCTATCTATGACACCATGCAGTTCGTGCGCCCTGACGTGGTGACCTATTGCATCGGCCAATCCGCTTCTATCGCCGCCGTGTTGCTCGCTTCCGGCACGCCCAAGAAGCGTTATGCGCTTCCCAACGCTCGCGTGCTGATTCACCAGCCCTGGATGTCTGGCTTATCCGGTCAGGCCACCGATATCGATATTCACGCCAAAGAAATCCTTCGCACACGCGAAGCGCTCAACAAGCTCCTCGCCGGTCATACCGGCCAGTCGATCGAAAAGATCGAGCGGGACGTGGAGCGCGATTTCATCATGACGGCAGAGCAGGCCAAGGTGTATGGAATCGTCGACGAAATTATTTCGAAGCACCGTTAGTGGGTTCCAAAGGGTTAGTATCTAAAGCGATGATTCTCTGCAGCCGGCCCGCCCTTCGTCCTACAATAAGGAATAGATTTGTCGTCGCTGTCATAGCTTCCAAAAGACGAGGACTCACTTTGTGAAGCGGTTCACCCCAGAAGAGCCGTTGCGATGTTCCTTCTGCCATAAAACGCAGGAGCAGGTGGAGAAGCTCATCAGCTCTCCGTCTGAATATCCGCGATCATACATCTGCAACGAGTGCGTGGGCGTCTGCCAGCAAATTCTGGAAGACGAGAAGCGCGAGCAAGCCAGCCCGGTCAATCGTCGCCTGCCCCGCCCTCCCGAGATCAAAGCTTTTCTCGATGGCTACGTCATCGGCCAGGATAAAACGAAAAAGAAGCTTGCTGTTGCGGTGTACAACCATTACAAGCGCATCTTCCTGAACAAGCAGCCTGGCGATGTGGAACTTGCGAAATCAAATATTTTGCTGATCGGTCCCACCGGCACCGGCAAAACGCTCCTGGCGCAAACACTTTCGCGCATGCTCGACGTTCCCTTCGCGATCGTTGACGCTACCACCCTCACCGAAGCTGGCTACGTCGGCGAAGACGTTGAGAATATTATTTTGAAGCTCTTGCAGGCCGCCGATGGCGACGTCGCCCGCGCCCAGCAAGGCATCATATATATTGACGAGATCGACAAGATTTCCAAGAAGGACGAAAACCCTTCGATCACCCGCGACGTTTCGGGTGAGGGCGTTCAGCAAGCCCTTCTGAAGATTCTCGAAGGTACCGTTGCTAACGTTCCACCGCAAGGTGGTCGCAAGCATCCGCACCAGGAATTTACGCCCGTGGACACCACGAACATCTTGTTCATCTGCGGCGGAGCTTTCGTGGGCATGGAAAAAATTATCGAGCGCCGCGTAGGTCAGAAGTCGCTGGGCTTCCATGCCGACGTGCAGCCCACGACCGCCACGCGCCGCAATATCGAAGTGCTCGAACAAGCTCAGCCCACCGACCTGATCCGCTACGGTCTGATTCCCGAATTCGTGGGCCGCTTGCCGGTCGTGGGCGTGTTGAGCGACCTCGACAAATCAGCGCTTGTCCGAATTCTCACGGAACCGAAGAACGCGCTGGTTCGCCAATATCAGCGGCTGTTTGAATTCGAAAACGTTCGCTTGCGATTCACCGACGATGCGCTGGACACCGTCGCCGAGCTCGCCCTGCAACGCAAAGTGGGCGCTCGTGGCTTGCGCATGATTCTGGAAGATCTGATGCTCGAAATGATGTACCACCTGCCCGCCCAGCGAAAACTTCGCGACTTCGTTGTCACCGGCGATATGGTGAAAGGACGCGAAATCAACTGGAGCTTGCTGGAAAAGGCTGGTTAGACCCTTGGCGCTAAAGGAACCGATGTTCAACCGCGAAAAAACTGAAGTAAAACGTGTGCCCATGATGCCGGTGCGGGAAATGGTTATTTTCCCGGAAATGATGCATCCCTTCATCGTCGGCCGCGAAGCGTCCGTACGAGCCTTGGAAGACGCGCTAGCCGGCGACAAGAAAATTTTCCTCGTCACGCAGCATGACGCCTCCGTTGACGACCCCAAACCCGAAGAAATTTATCAGGTCGGAACGCTCGCCAATATCGTCCAGAGTGTGAAGCTGCCCGATGGCAACATCAAAGTTCTGGTGGAAGGCACCGTCCGCGCAAAGATCATTCAGGTTACCAGCGACGAGGGCTTCTTCCGCGCTTCCATTCGCGTGGTCACATCGCCGGTGGAATCCACACCGCAGCTGCAGGAAGCTTCCAGTCGTGTCACCACCCTCTTCGAGCAGTATGTGAAGCTTTCGCAAAGTCTGAATTATGACACCATGATCGCCGCTGTACGCGTGGAAGACGCCAGCAAGCTATCCGATGCCATCGCCGCAAATTTGCAGATTCCGGTCGAGGAAAAGCAGGAACTCCTCGAACTTTTCGATCCGCTCGAGCGCTTGAATCGCATCGCGGACATTCTGGAAGTCGAGACCGAAAAGCTCAACGTGGACCGCTCGATCAATACGCGCGTAAAACGCCAGATGGAGCGCGCCCAAAAAGAGTATTACCTTAACGAAAAGTTGAAGGCCATCCAGAAAGAGCTTGGCCGCGGCGAAGCAAACGAGATCGAGCAGCTCAAGAAAAAGATCGAAACCTCCGGCATGCCTGAAGGGCCGCAAGAAAAGGCCATGCAGGAGCTGAAGCGCCTCGAAATGATGCCGCCGATGTCGGCGGAATCCACGGTCTCGCGCAATTATCTCGACTGGCTTCTCGCTGTACCGTGGAAGAAGCGCTCCAAGGAAATTCGCGACATTAAGCGCGCCGAAACGATTCTTTCCGAAGACCATTACGGTCTGGAAAAAATCAAAGAGCGCATCCTGGAATACCTCGCGGTTCGCCAGCTGGTAAAGAACCCCAAAGGCTCGATTCTCTGCTTTGTGGGGCCCCCGGGAGTCGGCAAAACTTCCCTGGCCATGTCCATTGGTCGCGCCACCGGCAGAAAATTCGTGCGCGTTTCACTCGGCGGCGTTCGTGACGAAGCCGAGATCCGCGGCCACCGCCGCACTTACATCGGCGCGTTGCCCGGCCAGATCATTCAGATGATGCGCAAAGCCGGCACTGTGAATCCCGTGTTCGTGCTCGATGAAGTGGACAAAATGTCCATGGATTTCCGCGGCGACCCGTCCGCTGCCCTGATGGAAGTCCTCGATCCTGAGCTAAACAACGCCTTCACCGATCATTATCTCGACGTCGAATATGACCTCTCCAAGGTTATGTTCATCTGCACCGCCAACGTGCTGCACACGATTCCGCAGCCCCTGCAGGACCGCATGGAAGTTCTGCGCATTCCCGGCTACACCGAGCAGGAAAAACATCAGATCGCGCAACGCTTCTTGGTGCCCAAGGAAATCGGAGCGACCGGCCTGACCAAGGCCAATCTGAAATTTACGGATGCAGCCGTCACGCACATCATTCGCCATTACACTCATGAAGCTGGCGTGCGCAACCTGAGCCGAGAAGTTGCCAATGTTTGCCGAAAAATCGCCCGCAAAGTTGTAGCCGACGGAAAAGGTGTGGAAATCGAAGTCACCGAAACCAACCTCAACGATTACCTCGGCGTCCTGAAATATCGCGATTTCCTGGCCGAAAAGAAAAACGAAATTGGGCTTACCACCGGCTTAGCCTGGACCGAAGTTGGCGGCCAGGTACTCTCCACCGAAGCAATGCTGATGCAGGGCAAAGGGCGTCTCACCCTCACCGGAAAGCTCGGCGACGTGATGCAGGAATCCGCGCAAGCGGGCATGAGCTACGTGCGCTCGCGCACGCATCTTTTCGGCCTGCCAAAAGATTTCTACCGTCACCTTGATATCCACGTGCACGTTCCCGAAGGTGCCATCCCCAAGGACGGCCCGTCGGCGGGCATCACCCTCTGCACTTCGATCGTGAGTGCGCTCACCCGCATTCCGGTTCGCTGCGACATTTGCATGACTGGCGAAATCACGCTGCGTGGTAAAGTGTTACCCATCGGCGGAGTGAAGGAAAAGCTTTTGGCCGCGCATCGGCTCGGCTTCCGTACCGTAATTCTTCCGAAGGATAACGAAAAAGATCTGGCAGAAATTCCGCCGGAAATCCAATCTCAGATGTCGATTCATTTTGTCGAAAATATGGACGAAGTGTTGCAGATCGCGCTCGAACATCCGCTGCCGATTCCAGGGCATCCGCCGGTTGCCGGCGTAGACCCCAAGTTTGTTTCAGATGTAGCACAAGACAGCGAATTAACCAATTGAAACCCTCCGGCTCTCTCACATCCTGCTAAGCAGGTTCGGCCCACAACCGGGGGATTCAGATTGTCTGGTTCAAATAAAAGTTCAGTCCAAGAAGTGACCCGGTTTTAATTTGGACAAAGGTGCAGGTTCGAAGTCGCGCCCGCCCGTAGTCCATTCAGAAATAAATCGCGCCTGAAAACCAGGCTTAAGAAGGAATAAACTCGATGAGCATTAGCCTTGCAGAACTAAAAGACAAGAACATCACGGACTTGGCCAAGATCGCCAAGGAACTCAACATCCCCGGCGCCTCGGGCATGCGCAAGCAGGAGTTGATTTTTCAGATCCTCCGCGCGCAGACCGAAAAAAACGGCCTGATCTTCTCCGAAGGCGTACTGGAATGCCTCCCCGACGGCTTCGGCTTCCTGCGCGCCCCGGAATATAACTACCTGCCCGGCCCGGATGACATCTATGTTTCGCCCTCGCAAATCCGCAAATTCGATCTGCGCACCGGCGACACCGTCTCCGGCCAGGTACGCCCACCGAAAGACGGCGAGCGCTACTTCGCCCTGATTAAGGTCGAAGCCGTTAATTTCGAAGACCCCGAGGTTGCGCGCAACAAGATTTTCTTCGACAACCTCACGCCGCTCTATCCCCAGGAACGCATCCGCCTTGAGACCACCAAAGAAAATCTCACTGGCCGCGTGCTCGACATGCTTTGCCCCATCGGCAAAGGCCAGCGCGGATTGATCGTCGCTCCTCCGCGCACCGGCAAGACCATGATGCTGCAATCGGTCGCCAATTCCGTCACCACGAATCATCCGGAAGTCGCCCTGATCGTTCTGCTTATTGATGAGCGCCCGGAAGAAGTTACCGACATGCAGCGCACCGTGAAGGGCGAAGTCATCAGCTCTACGTTCGACGAGCCGCCCCAGCGTCACATTCAAGTCGCCGAAATGGTGCTCGAAAAAGCAAAGCGCCTGGTGGAACACAAGCGCGACGTGGTCATTTTGCTCGACTCGCTCACGCGTCTAGGCCGCGCTTACAACGCCGTTACGCCGCCATCGGGTAAAGTTCTTTCCGGCGGTATTGACGCCAACGCTTTGCAGCGCCCACGCCGCTTTTTCGCCGCCGCGCGAAATATCGAAGAGGGTGGTTCGCTCACGATCATTGCTACCGCGCTGATCGATACCGGCAGCCGTATGGACGACGTCATCTTCGAAGAATTCAAAGGCACCGGCAACATGGAAATCAACCTGGACCGGCGTTTGGTGGACAAGCGCGTTTTCCCCACCATCGATATCAACCGCTCCGGAACCCGCAAGGACGAATTGCTGTTGCCGCCCGACGAGCTGAATCGTATCTGGGTGTTGCGAAAGGTACTGAGTCCGCTCTCGACCGTGGAAGCCATGGAACTTCTGTTGGGCCGCCTCTCCAAGACGAAGACGAACGCCGAATTCCTCTCCTCCATGTCTAGCCCAGCCTAGGTCTCCAGGTCAGCGAATCGGTCTTCGACTCCGGCGTATTTAAGCTCCCGGCTTTGATTTGAAAACGAACTCGATAGCCTTCGTTTCGTTCGCGCCTACCGTCACCTTTTGAGTTGCCGTGCCCAGCTTTTCGTGCCAAGCCTCAATCGTGTAGGTTCCTGGCGGCAGGCTGCTCAGGTCGAACGTGCCGTCCTCGCGCGTTACCGCAAAGAAGGGGTGTTTGAAAACTGCGACATAGCTTCGCATCCACGGATGCACGTTGCACTTCATCAGAACCGCGATCTCTTCCCGCGGAAAAGCGTCGTCCACTTGCGTGCCGGGAGGTTCCGCCTTATTCCATTCCCTATTGTTGGTTGCCAGTGCATGGACGTTGTGGCTGGTGGAATCTTCGTTCACCACTTCCAACGGCTGGTTTGCTTCCAGAGCCAGAACGTGAGGCTGATACATGCAGCCTTTCTGCTCGAGACGGGCCGGTTGACTCGGGGGATCAAACTTGCGGTCGCCTAAGCCGTCCACGACGAACACCACTACATTTTGTAAGGTCCCTGCTTGTCCGACCAGGATGTCTTGAGTCGACACTCCGGTTTGATGTTGTTTGGCACAGGCCGGGTCGGCGGCCATGTTGATTGAGGAAGCCTTGGGCGCTGTTCCTTCCAGCTTCACTTTTCCTGTGATCGTAGCAGTGCTCGCTGTATCACTTGCCGAATTCGAAGACCGACAGCCATTACGCTCTTCCTGCTGGAAATGGAAAGGATCGCTGCCAAGGCCGCTAGGCCAATAAAGCTATTTGTTTTCATAAGACTTGTCTCCTGCCGAGAACCGATCGGATCTGTTCTCATAAAGTTCGCCAGAACTCTTTTGGTTCGGGCGAGCAAAGTCTAAAAAGAGGGAGGGAGGGGAGTTGTCATCGCACAGTAAATGGCCGGTAATTTCCATGTCATTCGTTTGTAAACAGTCCATAGCTCGCCTGGATTCCACCTTTTCATACGCAGCCACTACAGAGGTTCGGAATTGCCGCCCGAAGGTCCTGGCGGTCACAGCCACGTGCCGGAGCCCGCTGGCCCACGCTGGAAGTCACTTACGAAATTTATAATCGGGAACGGGCCGAACTTGTTACTCTGCCGGGCGTATGTTATTTTCCCGGCTCATTGGTGAGGCGTGCTGGACGGCGAGACGGCATCTCTGAGGATTCGCTGGAGAAGGTTACAGAGGCTAAAGCCCCTGAGGATCAAATGATTCGCAAGTATCTCGGCCACACTCCGCAAATCGCCGCAACTGCTTACATCGATCCTCAAGCCGTGATCATCGGCGACGTCGTCATTGGCGAGCATTCCAGCGTGTGGCCCTGCGCGGTCCTTCGCGGTGACGTGAACTTCATGCGCATCGGCGAGCGCACAAATATCCAAGACGGCTCCGTCCTCCACGTAATGCGCGACACAAATCCCCTCATTCTCGGCGATAACGTCACCGTGGGCCACGCTGTCGTCCTGCACGGCTGCACCATCGAATCGCGCTGCCTGATCGGTATGGGCAGCATCATCCTCAACGGCGCAAAAATTGGCACTGGCAGCATCATCGCCGCCGGCACGCTGGTCCCTGAACGCACCATGGTCCCGCCCGGCAGTCTTTTCATGGGACAGCCCGGCAAATTACGCCGCCCACTAACCGCGGAAGACCTCGACTCCATCGACCGTTACGCCCAGCGCTACGTCGAATACAAAGAAACTTACAAGTCCGAGTCCGGAAATTAGCCGTTCAGCGAGCGAAATTCTCGGCACGCTGAAGTTTGCTTGCACGCGTGTTGTAAAATGCTCTGATCGGCAGAGCACCGAGCTTTACGCAGAGAGCGGCGGCCCCGCCGGAACCCTGCCGAGAACAGGACGAAGCATCCAAGAATTTTCTAATGGCGAACTCGATTTATTAGAAACCATCGTAAGCTATAGCAAACAAAGGAGAGCTTTGGTTCTAATCGCGAACTTTGAACCATTTTGCGCGCGACAAACACCCCTCATCCCATGACCGAAAATAAACGCCAATTCAAAGGCATCAAAGGCACCCGCGACATCTTGCCCCCGGAGTCCGCGCTCTGGAACTGGTTTGAGCAAGCCGCCCGCAACACTTTCGAATCCTACAATTTCCGCGAAATCCGACTACCCATCTTCGAGGAGACCGATCTTTTCGCGCGTTCCGTGGGGGCTGACACGGACATTGTTTCCAAGGAAATGTTTACCTTCAGCACTGGCCGCGATTCCGACTCCCAGGAAGACGGTGCCTCCCAAACCTATTCGCTAAGGCCGGAGGCGACCGCGAGCGTCGCACGAGCCTACATCGAGCACGGCATGCAGAGGCTGCCTGGAAACGTAAAACTTTACTATGTCGGCCCGATGTTCCGCCGAGAACGACCGCAAAAAGGACGCTACCGCCAGTTCTACCAAATCGGCGCAGAAGTCCTCGGACAATCCGAGGCGCCCGCCAGCGATGCTGAAGTTATCGAGATGCTGATGACTTTTTTTAAACGCGCCGGCCTCACTCGCACCACTCTTTACATCAACTCAATTGGCGACAAAAATTGCCGCCCTCCATACGTAGAAAGGCTCCGCGAAGAGTTGCGAAAAATTGCGGATCATCTCGGGGGAGACAGCCAGCGCCGCATCGAAACAAATCCGTTGCGCGTCCTCGATTCGAAACTACCCGAAGAGCAGCCCTTCATCGAAAAACTGCCACGGATCCCAGATCACCTCTGCGACGCTTGCCGCGAGCATTTCGCAAAACTGAAGGAAGAACTAAACCTGCGTGGCATGGCTTACGAAGAAAATTGGCGCCTGGTTCGTGGCCTCGACTATTACACCAGAACTACGTTCGAGGTCATAGCCGAAGGCCTGGGCTCGCAGAACGCAGTCTGCGGCGGCGGCCGCTACGACGGTCTCGTCGAGCTCCTCGGCGGCCCGCCAACCAAGGGCATCGGCTTCGCCATCGGCACCGATCGCGCAATCCTTTCCCTGCAAGAAGGCGGAAAATTGCCTCAGCTCCCGGCCCTGGCGGTTTTCATCGCATGGATGGGAACGGCCGCGTATCCTACAGCCGTGCATGTCACGCGAAAACTTCGCGAAGCGGGCCTGGCCGTCGAGCTGCCGCCGGAAGAAATGAAGTTCAAGAAATCATTAGGTCTCGCGGACAAACTTGGCGCGCGCTATGCTTTGATCATCGGCGAAGACGAGGTCAACTCTGGCACCTTCACCTTGAAGCGCTTGGCCGATTCTGAGCAGAAAAAACTTTCGGAATTTGATTTGCTCGAATATCTTGAATCGGAGGGAAGAGACACCCGTGCCTAGTTCGCGCCTCTGCCTGCGCGGTCCAAATTGCAATCGGCTAGAAGCAGCAAGTCAATTCGAGGAAACCAAAATTGCTTGAAGCGCTCGGAAACTTGAAACGCACAAACTATTGTGGCGAGCTCCGCGCATCCGACGCGGACAAAGATGTTGTGCTCATGGGCTGGGTCCATCGCCGGCGCGATCTGGGCCAGCTGATTTTCATTGACCTGCGCGACCGCGCCGGAATCGCGCAAATTGTTTTCAACAAAGAGCTGCACCCAGAAGCGCACGACAAGGCCGAGCAATTGCGCTCGGAATTTGTTGTTGCGGTGGAAGGCCGCGTCCTTCGACGCCAGAAGGCCAACCCTGAAATCCCTTCCGGCGAAGTGGAGGTGATGGCCACGCGCCTGCACATCCTCAATAATTCGAAGACCCCGCCCTTCCAGATCGAAGAAGAAGTGAGCGCGAGTGAAGAAACGCGATTGCGTTACCGCTACCTCGACCTGCGGCGGCCGAAACCGCACCGCAATCTGGAATTGCGCCACCGTGTCATACTGGAAATTCGCAAGACCCTCGACGAGCTCGGCTTCTTCGAGATCGAAACGCCCATGCTCACGCGCTCCACTCCGGAAGGCGCCCGCGATTGCCTGGTTCCCAGCCGCATACACCACGGAAAGTTTTACGCGCTGCCGCAATCGCCGCAAATCTTCAAGCAGATCCTGATGATTTCGGGCTTGGACCGCTATTTCCAAATCGTCCGCTGTTTCCGCGATGAAGACTTTCGCGCTGACCGCCAGCTGGAGTTCACCCAGCTCGACCTGGAGATGTCCTTCCCTCGCCAACAGGATATTTTTGAAGTAATCGAGCGCGTGATGGAACGAACATGCGCCGTCGTAGGCGTGCAGGTCAAAGGGCCGTTCCGCCACCTAGACTACAAAGAAGCGCTTCTCCATTACGGCTCGGACAAGCCGGACCTTCGTTTCGGCATGAAACTGCACAATGTCACGCAATTCTTCGAAACGGGGCGAGAAAAACTGCAGATCGCGGGCAAGGTGCAGGCCGTCGTAGCGCCAGGCGCAGCTTCGTGGTCGCGCAAGCAACTCGATGAACTTGGCGAATTCGCAAAATCAGCGGGCGCTCGAGGCGTTTACACGGTGAAAGTTGCAGCGGAGGGAATCACCTCGCCGCTCGAGAAGACTCTCGGCCCGGAAGCGTTGAAAAAACTGGCGGAAGCCGTGGGCGCAAAACACGGCGATTTGATCGTTGCCGCGGCTGCCCGAGAACAAATTGAGCACAACGACACATCGCTAAATGTAGCTGGGCAGATTCGTTTGTATCTCGGAGACAAACTCAACCTGATCGACCGCGGCAAATGGGAGTTCGCCTGGATTACCGGCTTCGCGCTCTTTGAATGGAGTGCCGCGGAAAAACGCTGGGTCAGCGCGCAGCATCCGTTCACCGGAATCGTCGAAGAAGACCTGGACAAGCTCGAAACCGCGCCGTGGGAATGTCGTTCGAAGGGATACGATCTGGTTCTAAACGGGAACGAGTTAGGCTCGGGAAGCATCCGAATTCACCGCCAGGATGTCCAGGCGCGAATGTTCAAAGCCCTGGGCTTGACGGACGAGCAAGCACGCCAGCGTTTCGGTTTCTTTCTTGACGCGCTTACCTTTGGCACGCCGCCGCATGGTGGCATAGCCTTGGGCATCGATCGCGTGGTCATGCTGCTGGCAGGCGAAAAGTCTATCCGCGAGGTTATCGCCTTCCCCAAGACCACCGCCGCGGCAGATTTGATGGCTGATTCGCCCTCCGAAGTTGACGCGTCGCAACTCGATGAGTTAGGCATCGCAATCAAGCGGGCAGAAAAATGACCCAGGCACCGTTTCAGGGCGCGATGTCCTACCGGTTGCTCCTGCTGATACCGATTGCAGTGGCAGCGGGCATGGTTCTTTTGTCCGAGCCACGGCAAACTTGGGCTGAGGGCGCAATTTATGGTGCTGCTCATCCTGGGCGTTTCCGTCGGTTTTATTTTTCTGATTATGGTGCAGATGCCCGAGTTCCCGCAGTGGCTGGGTGTTACGCTGCTGGTTATGTTCAGCGCCAGCTTCTTTGGCGTGCGAATCTTCCTTCGCAGCCTGGGGGAGGAAGAGAAGGACGAGGACGACAAGATTCGCGCTGAAGACGCCCGCCACGCGGGCGATCCGAAGTTTCCGAACAGGAAGCCAACCAAGCACACGGTATGAGCCGTATACGTATACTTGCCGAAAACGTGGCGAACAAGATCGCGGCGGGCGAAGTGGTGGAGCGGCCTGCTTCGGTGGTGAAAGAATTGCTCGAGAACGCGCTGGATGCGGGTGCACACTCGATTCGCATTGAAACCGAATCAGGCGGCAAGCGCATGATCCGCGTGGTGGATGACGGCCTAGGAATGAATCACGACGATGCTTTGCTAGCCTTCGAGCGCCACGCTACTTCGAAGTTGCGCACCGCAGACGATTTGCTTTCTATTTCAACGCTGGGGTTTCGCGGCGAAGCATTGCCTTCGATTGCCTCGATTTCCCGGCTTGTGCTTGAAACGCGTTCTGCCGAAGACGAGCAAGGGACGCGCGTTGAGTTTGCCGGCGGAAAACTAATCAGCGTGAAACCCGCCGGCCTGCCTGCGGGCACGTCGATTGGCGTGGCAGACATCTTTTATTGCGTGCCCGCCCGGCGAAAATTCCTGAAGTCCGAAACTACCGAGCTGGGCCATATCGCTTCGCTCGTCACGCATTATGCGCTGGCGCATCCCCACCGCCAATTTCTGCTGAAGACGCCTACGCAGGAGATTGTGAACTGCACGCCGGTGGAAAACCTTTCTGAGCGCGTTTATCAGATTTTCGGACGCCAGGCGCTTAGCGAGTTGACCGAGATTCCAATGACAGAAGGACCGGTGCGAAGCGCTATCACCGAACCGCCGCTCGAAGCGGAAGAGCGAGCAGCCACGCTACGCGTGAGTGGATTTACTTCTCGTCCGGAAGTGCAGCGCACAAACCGCAACGGGATTTACATTTTCGTGAACCGGCGGCTGGTGCGCGACCGTTTGCTGCTGCACGCGATTGGCGAGGCGTATCGCAACATCATGCCGCCGGGTGTATTTCCTGGCGTGCTGCTTTTTCTCGATTTGCCGTATGGAGAAGTGGACGTGAACGTTCACCCCGCTAAAATCGAAGTGCGCTTTCGTCATTCACAATTCATTCACGATTTCACGCGCGATGCGTTGCGGCTGGCGCTCTCGCAGGCGCGCCCGATTCCCGGCTTTCCGGCGGCGCGCGCAGCGACTGCGGCAGGAGCGGGGAACGCGAGCGGTTTATCCTCTTCTTTGCCCGTGGGTAGCATGGAGGGTTACGCGCCGATGCCGGACGCCAAGACATTTCTGGGTCCACCTCGAGCTGAAATTCCAACGGGGTTGGTCGCCTCCGCTGAGAGGGCTGAGGGATTCGAGCTTTCCAGTGCGCCCGACAAGCCGATTCCTCAAAGGTTGCAGTTTGGAACCGGCAACGGCAGCGATTTTGCGGATAAGCAGCGGGATTCGCTCGGCGCCGCGATTCCTGCGGTGGCTCCGGCAGCCGCTCCCGGCACTCTGCCAAGCCCCGACCAAATCGTTGACTTGAAGCCTCTGGGCCAAGTGAGCAGCAGCTTCATCGTGGCGGTAAACGCCGAGGGTTTGTGGATTATTGACCAGCACGTGGCCCACGAGCGCGTGTTATTTGAGCAACACTTACGCGCGCGACGCGAGGGCGCGCTTGGCGGCCAGCGGATGCTGGTCCCGCTGATCGTTGAACTGAATCCGCGCCAATTCGTTATTTTCCAGCAGATCGGCGACGAGTTGCGCGCGAACGGATTCGAAGCGGAGCTGATGGGCGCGAGAAGCGTGGCAATCCAGGCCGCGCCGGCGGGCATCTCGAGCGGAGACGCTGAGAAACTGCTCTACGAAATCCTTGACGGAATCGCGCGCGAGAACCAGGCGATTTCAATCGATTCGCTGCAAGCAAAGATCGCTGCTTCGACATCGTGCCATGCGGCGATCAAAGTGAATACTCCGCTGGATCACACAAAAATGGAATGGCTCCTTGGCGAGCTGGCAAAAACGGAGTACCCCATGAGCTGCCCGCACGGACGCCCGATTGTTTTGCGTTATTCCGTCGCGCGAAATCGAAAAGGCGTTCAAAAGGATTTGAAATCACACCCCGACATGACTTCGCCCGCTAAGAAATTGATTATCGCAATTGACGGGCCCGTGGGCTCAGGCAAGAGCACGCTCGCGCGACGCGTGGCGGAAATGTTGGGCTACGTCTATGTAGATACGGGTGCGATGTATCGCGCTCTCGCGCTAAAAGCACTGCGCCACAAACTTTCACCGAATGATGCGGACGCGCGCGCGCTTGTCGATCTCGCACATGACACTCGCATCGATTTGCGCGCGGAAGAAGCCGGCCAACGAGTTTTTTTGGATGGCGAAGATGTAACCATGGAGATTCGCACGCCGGAAGTTTCACAAGCGGCGTCGAAAATTGCGGTAAATCCCGGCGTTCGGAAAGTGCTGGTGGCCGAACAGCGGCGCGCGGGACAGCAGGGCGGAGTGGTGATGGAAGGGCGCGATATCGGCAGCGTGGTTTTCCCCGACGCGCAATTGAAGATTTTTCTTATCGCTTCGCCGGAAGTGCGCGCGGAGCGGCGATGGCGCGAGCACGAGCAGAAAGGCGACGCCATCGATCTAGAGAAAACTCTCGAGGAAATTCGAGAAAGAGACCGGCGCGACCTGGAACGTTCCACTTCCCCTCTGGTGCGCGCTCGCGACGCAGTGGTGGTGGATAGCACGGCGATGGAGCCGGAGGAAGTCGCCCGGCTGGTAGTGATGTTGGCGAACGGCAACGCCACCGCCCACAGAGCACCGTAGCAATTGGTTTCGCGTTTACCACCCAGCGCGCTCGTCGGCACCGTCAATAAAACCAAAACCATGACTCAAGCGGCCCTAGCTTTCGCGCTACAGATCTGGACTACCGGAGCGCTGGCGGATTCGTTGACGACTTCGAGGCGCGCGACGACGTTGCGAGCCATGGCGTAGATGCTCTTGCTGCCGGGAGCGTCCTCGCCGAGCGAAGCGACGGGCTTGCCGGTATCGCCACCGATACGAATCTGCGGATCGATTTCAATCTCACCGAGGAACGGCACACCGAAAGTTTTCGCCATGTGCTGGCCTTCACCGTGGCCGAAGACGTCAATGCGGCCGTTGCAATGCGGGCAGTTGAAGTAGCTCATGTTCTCGACCACGCCGAGAATTTCGACGTTCACCTGGCGAAACATTTCGATGGCTTTGCGGACGTCGGCAAGCGCAACGATGGATGGCGTGGTGACCACAACGGCGCCGCTGACGGAGACGCTCTGAATCAGCGTGAGCTGAACGTCACCCGTGCCCGGCGGCAAATCCACGATGAGGTAGTCGAGTTCGCCCCATTGCGTGCTGCGCAGAAATTGCTGGATCACGCTGTGAAGCATGGGGCCGCGCCAAACCAGCGGTTTATCGCCGGGATTGAGCAAGCCCATGGAAATCATTTTCAAGCCGTAGGCTTCGACGGGGATGATGGTGCGCTCGTCGACGGCGCGCGGCTGTTCGTTGGTGCCGAGCATTACCGGGACGTTGGGGCCGTAAACGTCCGCGTCGAGAAGGCCGACCGCATGGCCCATATTTTTTAGCGCGATGGCGAGATTTACGGCGACGGTGGTCTTCCCTACTCCGCCCTTGCCGCTAGCAACTGCGACGAGATTTTTCACGCCGGTGATCGGCGCTTTGTCCTGCAAACGCTTTCCTGCGGCTGGTCCTGCTGGTCCGCTTGCCATGGTTTTCCTTTCGGATGAGTACCGGTTACACGTCCGACTATAAATCATTTTGTTAACTTCAATAATAGACCTGTGAACCGATAGCAGCAAGCGAGACAGGCCGCTTCCGGGAGATATGGGCTTGGACCGAGCGATTCAGAAAAGAAGGACGGCGAGGCGGAAGCGGGAGAAGCCTGAGGGCATGTTGGCGGCGCATGCGGCTACGGTTGCGGCGCGAAATTGTACGGGTTTGGAGTTGTCTGTTCGAGGAGGCCGGGAGCTTGCCGAGTTCGGGAGTTTCGTAACGCAGAGTACGCGTGGCCGGTGCGATTCCCGATGTACACGCGCTGCCCGCACAGAATTGTGAGCTTCAGCCGAAGCAGTGGCTTGCAAGCCGCGCGAAGCCAGTAGCGAAATCACTTGCTGCTCCTGCTGATCGAGATTCAAATTTACGGACGTTTCGCGAAAAGTCTTGTGCGGCGAAGAGGCCGGAGTTTCCCTGCACTACGGCGATGCCTACGGCGGTGAGCTCGGGGCTGAGAATATTTGCCCGATGGCCGGGGGAGTGCATCCAAGCAGTATGGATGATGGCAGGCGTCGGGACCGATGGCGACGTTTTCGGCGATAACGCTGAAACGAGCGCCCGCTTCATTGGCGCGCGCAAGCAGTTCGGCTCACCGGGAAGCTGGTGAGACATCAGATTGAGCTGGGCCATCTGGCCGGCGTGCTGACGGGCGGCGGAAGCCAGCGCTTCGTCCCACTGCAGGACCGGCAGGCCCTGGGCGGCGCGTTCACGGTTCAGGGAGTTAAAAAGCTGGCCCTCCGGGGACGCAGTCTGGGGTGGACGAGCAAACACGGCCGCCGGAGTTAACAGACTGATAGCGGCGAACAAGAATGCGATGCGTGTTACCAGCGACATGCAAAACTCCAGACCAGGAACAGGCCTTTCGGTCAACCACTTCGTATCTAAAGGCTAGCGAAAAGGTGCGAAAAAAGATGCTGGTCGAAGGTTCAAGTACGATGGTACTTTTCGGACAGGCCCGTAAAAACAGGGGAAAATCAGGCGAAAACGACGGCGGAATGGGGGTGCTTTGCACGCAGGCGTGCGAGCGGATACAATGGAGTGTTGGGTTTTGCAAGATTCAGATAAAGGCAAGCCTGCCGCACATCAAGACGCGACGCTAAAAGGGACAAAAACGAAGTTATGGATGTTGAGAGACTCATCAATGGCGTAGTCGCGCGGTTTATTGGCACGAAGCACGAGCGCGACGTGAAGGCCATCCAGCCGATGGTGGCTGCGATCAACGAGCTCGAAGCCGGAGATGAAAGAGCTCTCGGATGCGGAGATTACCGCGCGAACTCCGGTGCTGAGGGCTGAGGTCCAAGCGCGAATGGCAGGTTTGGAACGAGATGATCCTGACTATAAGCGAAAACTTCAAGAAGCGCTGGAGCCTGCGCTGATTCCTGCATTCGCGCTGGTGCGTGAGGCGGGAAGCCGCACGCTGGGAATGCGGCATTTTGACGTACAGCTGATCGGCGGAGTCGTTCTGCATCAGGGGAAAATTGCAGAAATGAAGACGGGCGAAGGCAAGACGCTGGTGGCCACGCTGCCTGCGTATTTAAATGCGCTGACGGGTAAGGGCGTTCACATTGTGACGGTGAACGATTATTTGGCGCGGCGCGACGCGGAGTGGATGGGGCCGATTTACAAGATCCTGGGGTTAACCGTGGGCGTGATCGTTCACGATTTAGATGACGTGCAGCGTCGCGCGGCGTATGGAGCGGACATTACGTTCGGAACCAACAATGAGTTTGGTTTCGATTATCTTCGCGACAACATGAAGTACGATTTGAAGGACTGCGTGCAGCGAGGGCATCACTTCGCCATTGTGGACGAAGTGGACTCGATTCTGATTGACGAAGCGCGCACTCCACTGATTATTTCCGGGCCAGCCGAAGAATCCACGGACAAGTATTACCGCATCGACAAAATTATTCCGAAGCTGATTCTGGACATTGACTACACGCTGGATGAAAAGCACCGCACCTCGACGCTGACCGAAGAAGGCGTGTCGAAGTGCGAGCGGCTGCTGAACCTGGGCAACCTGTACGATCCCGCGAACATGGACATCATTCACCACGTCTATCAAGCGTTGCGCGCTCATGCTCTGTTTCAGAAAGATGTGGATTATGTGATTAAGGATGGCCAAATCGTGATCGTGGATGAATTCACGGGCCGGCAAATGCCCGGACGGAGATGGTCCGACGGTTTGCACCAGGCGGTAGAAGCGAAAGAGAGCGTGAAAATCGAGCGCGAAAATCAGACACTCGCTACCATTACGTTCCAGAATTATTTTCGCATGTACAAGAAGCTTTCCGGCATGACCGGGACGGCGGATACGGAAGCGGCCGAATTCGACAAGATCTATAAATTGGAAGTTGTCGCGATTCCCACGAACAAGACTCTGATTCGAATCGAGAATCCGGACGTGGTTTACCGAACGGAAGGGGAAAAATTCGAAGCGGCGGTGAACGGCATCATTCAGGAAGACGGTACGCGCGCGGGGGGCATCCGGCAATATTACGAGAGCGGGCAGCCAGTTCTGGTGGGAAGCATCTCTATTGAGAAATCGGAAAAGATCGCAGACATTTTGAAGAAGACGGGCATACCGTTTCAAGTGTTGAACGCGAAGCAGCACGAGCGCGAAGCTAAGATCATCGCGCAGGCGGGGCGCAAGGGCGCGGTAACGGTTTCGACGAACATGGCCGGGCGCGGCACGGACATCCTACTGGGCGGAAATCCGGAAGCGATGACGCGCGAGTATTGCTTAAAAAATAAGCTGGCAATGCCCTATGCGCCAGCGAGCGCGGTGATCGGCGCGGCTCCGGGAACGGAGACGCCCGCGCAGGCGGACGCTGCAGCCGCATCTTCGGCTGTCGGCGGAACCAGCGTTGCGTCAACATCCACGGCGACCGCAACAACGACCAGTACGTCAACATCCACTTCGACGAGCGCGTCGAATGGCTCAAGCGCCACAGCAAGCGCGATGGTGCTTTTCCAGCAGGAAGGCAAGATTTATCAGGTGCCGCTCGATCAGTGGAAGCCGATATTCGATCAGTTTGCAGAGCAGTGCAAAGCGGAGCACGATGAAGTGGTAGCCATGGGCGGCCTGCACATTCTGGGAACGGAACGGCACGAGGCCCGGCGCATCGATAATCAATTGAGGGGGCGGGCAGGACGCCAGGGAGATCCGGGAGCTTCGCGGTTTTTTCTTTCGCTCGAGGACGATTTGCTTCGAATCTTTGGTGGCGATCGAGTGAAGGCTCTGATGTTCCGCTTGGGCATGACCGAAGGTGTGCCGATCGAATCGAAGTTAATCAGCCGGCGGATCGAGAACGCGCAGAAAGCCGTGGAGGCCCAGAACTTCGAAGCGCGCAAGCATTTGCTGGAATACGACGACGTGATGAACAAGCAGCGCGAAACGATTTACGGACTGCGCCGCTCGTTCCTGGAAGGGCGCGATCAAAAGGATTACATTTTGGAGCGCGCCGAAGCCATTGCCAACGAGTTAGTGGAAACGTATTGCCCGCGCGAGCAGCATCCTGACCAGTGGAACGTGACGCAGTTCAGCAACGAAGTGCTGAATCAGTTTGGCTTCGATCCCAAAGCGGCGGGCCTGGATTTCGCCGCGCTGAATCACGATACTCTTGCCGAAGCGATGGTGGAGAAAACCAAGGCGCGTTACGAGGAAAAGGAAACTCTTTTTGGCGCACAGACGCTTCGCTGGCTCGAACGCCACATTCTTCTGGACGTAGTGGATGCTCAATGGAAGGACCATCTCCTTACACTCGATCACTTGAAAGAAGGCATCGGGCTTCGGGGCTACGGGCAGAAGGATCCGCTCGTAGAGTTCAAGAAAGAAGCATTCATATTGTTTGACGCTTTGATGGACCGCATCGACACCGAAGCCGTGCGCTTCCTGTTCCTGATGCAGCCAGCCAGGCCGGAAGAAGAAGCAAAAAAGATCGAACAACGTCAACAGCGGCAGCAGCGTGATTTACAGTTCCAGGCCGGACCGGCGCAGGCAGAAACGGCCCCCAAGCCAGTGCGCGCCGCGGCGAAAGTTGGGCGTAACGATCCCTGTCCTTGCGGATCCGGGAAGAAATACAAAAAGTGCCACGGCACAGCTGCCTAACGTCTTAACGCTTAGGTTCCCCGGAAACGCGATCCTAGGTCTGAACTTTTTTCTGACATCTTGCGTACCTCTTGCTTAGATAGGCCCCATCCGCACAGGAGGATGAAGATGAAAGTTCGCATGCGCGCCGTTCCGGGGTTGTTCGCATTCGTTGCGCTGTTTGTTGCACTGGCCGCGTTCCCCACTCTCGCTGGTGAAAGCCAAGGGCATTTTGACCGCACCTTGAGTGTAACTGGTGCCGTAGATCTAGACGTTCAGACCGGTTCTGGGGATATAACCTTGCGCACCGGTGACTCCTCCAAGGTAGAAATTCATGCCAAGATTCACGGAAGCGGCTGGGGCGATGTTGAGCAGCGTATCCACGAAATCGAAAACAATCCTCCTGTCGAACAAAGTGGCAATACCATTCGCATAGGACATATCGAGAACCGCGATTGGAAGCACAATATTTCCATTAGTTACGAGCTGGTTGTGCCGTCACAAACGAAACTGCGTTCCGAATCCGGATCGGGCGATCAAAGAGCGGAGGGAATCAGCGGTCCAGCCGATATGAACAGTGGCTCCGGCGGGCTACACGTGAAAAACATCGGTAGTGAGGTGCGCGCGCGAACCGGGTCCGGTGACATTGAACTGGATACCATTCATGGAAATGCGCACGCGTCTGCGGGTAGCGGAACCATACGAGCGATTGGAATCGGCGGGGGCTTAACCGCGTCGAGTGGCAGCGGCAATGTGAGACTGGAACAGACCGCGGCTGGAGATGTGGAAATCAGCACGGGCTCGGGCGACGTGGAGATGAAAGGCGTGAAAGGCGGAGCCAAGGTGACGACAGGCAGCGGGAGCATTACTGCTCAGGGTGATCCAACCGGCGACTGGCGACTTCATAGCGGCTCAGGAAGCGTGCGTGTGGATTTCCCGCCGCAAGCTGCGTTCAACCTAGTCGCGCGAAGCAGTTCCGGAAATATCGAGACGGCACACGAAATAAGCGTGCAAGGTAAGATGAGTCCTCGCGAGTTACAAGGCAAAGTAGGCGCGGGTGGGCCGTTGGTCGAACTCACCACCAGTTCTGGAAGTATCGAAATTCGCTAACTGTTTTCGCTTAAAGGCGGTGTCTTTGAACGCCCTCCTTTTCTCATTTCTCTGTGAGATGCCTCGTAGTTGGTGGCTGTTTCATACGCTATTGCGCTTTTCGGCGCATGTTCGCTCGCTTCCAAAAAAATGTGTTACTCTCGCGCTAACTTGAGGTATTAACCACTCGAGAACCTGGGGTGTCTGATGGACGCGCCGGTACCCGGAAAATGCAAGAGGGCCGAGTGTGCTAACTCGATTCCAACAGCGTTGGCCAATGTGCAGCTATGCCTGGACCATTTTGTAGATGAAGCTTTTGTGCGCACGGATTTAGCGCTGGGACGATGCCGTGAAGGCCGCAGGATTGATCCGGGCGGACTTCAGTGGCTGCTGTCTGATGCGCTCACGATTGTGAAAAATCTGGAAGAAGGAGCGGACGAGCCGAAACCGGAGCAACGAGAGCGCATGCTCGAACTGCTTTTGATCTTGGCAAACCTTCACGAGTACGTTGCGCACCATTCCGTACAAATTGAACGTCCCGCTTAACATGGCTGTCGCCCGCAGTTATCGATTTACTTCCTGAGTGACACTCATGCGAAAGGGTTAACAGCATTTCTATCGTCTCATCTTGCAATTCGATACCGCACGATTCAATTTGGATGTCCCTTCCTGGGATGGTTATGTCCGACGAAAATCAACCGCGCGATCCTTTCAAGGCTGAGCAACCTAGAATACCCGGAGTTCCGATTCCGCAAGAGCGCTCCGGCAACACCATAAAAATTCCAATTTCCATAAAATTTAAGTTCCCCGAGCTAGAAATGCCGCCGCGCTGGCTCACGCTGATGATAGCGGCCGCCGTCGTAGCCGGTATTGCAGTCGCCTGGTGGACTCGTTAAACGTATTCGACGAAATCAGGCACCGGCCCTGCTCTGGCACTTTCTGCATGTTTTTCGTATTCGTTACGCAGCGCATTATATGTTGAATTGCTGCTGAGCGCTTGCGTGCCACGCGTGAGTTGTTTACGATGTTGGTGCGAATGTTGGGCGAAACGATATCGCATTACCGCATCATTGATCCTTTGGGCAGCGGCGGCATGGGCCAAGTGTACCGTGCAGAAGACACGCGACTCGGCCGTCAAGTGGCACTGAAATTCTTATCCGAGGATTTGGCGCGCGATTCGGCATCCTTAGAGCGGTTCCAGCGCGAAGCCCGATCCGCATCCTCCTTAAACCATCCTGGCATATGCACAATTTACGATGTGGGCTCGCATGACGACCGGCCGTTTCTCGTTATGGAGTTGCTTGAGGGACAGACGCTGCGAGAAAGAATTTCCGGGCGCCCTCTTGCCACCGACGTGTTGCTGGATCTTGGCACACAAATCGCGGATGCTCTGGATGCGGCTCACTCGCGCGGCATCGTGCATCGCGACATCAAGCCGGCCAATATTTTTATCACTACGCGTTCGCAAGTAAAGATTCTGGATTTCGGTCTGGCGAAGCAAACGGCCTCACGGCGCGTTGCGGAATCGGTAGGCGCCGGACGTACGGCGACAGATGTCACTTCAAACAATCTTCTGCTCACAAGCCCGGGTTCCGCGATTGGCACTGTCGCCTATATGTCCCCCGAACAAGCGCGAGGAGAGGAACTAGACGCCCGCACCGATCTTTTCAGTCTGGGCGTGGTGTTGTACGAGATGGCCACGGGGCAACCCGCCTTTAACGGCAATACTTCGGCAGTAATGTTCGATGCAATTCTAAATCGCACGCCGGCGGCACCATCATCCCTGAACCCGAACGTGTCACCTAAACTGGAAGAAATTATCGGCAAGGCACTTGAGAAAGACCGCGAACTTCGCTACCAAACGGCTGCGGAGCTTCGCGGAGACTTGAAACGTCTCAAACGCGATTCGGACTCTGGGCGTGCGGGCAGCGCTACTGGAAGCGCCTGGGCCGTCGCGGGCGACGGACCCCGCTCAGGAAGTTACGCAGCGTCCTCAGTGGCTGTGCCAGCGGGTCCGGCGGTAGTAGACGCAACTCCGAAATTGAATTGGGCGCTGATCGGAACAGTGGTTCTTGTTATTTTCGGGCTGGGCGCGGCACTGGCTCTTTTTCTTCACAATCGAGGCGAACGTCACCAAGTGACACCTTCTTCGTTTTCGCAGATGACCATTACACCAGTCACATCGACGGGAAATATTCACTCCGCGGCAATCTCGGGCGACGGCAAATGGCTGGCTTATGTCCAGGACGACAAGGCGGGTCATGCACTTTGGGTCCACCAATTAGGCACGGGGAGTATGGCGCAAGTCCTGGCCGGGACGCAGCAGGAAATTGCCGGGTTGACTTTCTCGATCGATGGGAATTATCTCTATTTCGTCAAACGGGATGAGTCTCTCGGGCTTGGAACTCTTTTTCAAGTTCCATCATTGGGTGGCACACCCACCCAGCGGGTTGTAGATGTGGACAGTCCCGTTAGTTTCTCGCCGGACGGCAAGCGGTTCGTGTTCGTTCGTCAATCGAGCAAGACCAAGACATCTAATTTGATCCTCGCCAACGCGGACGGCACCGGCGAAAAAATTATTTCGACGTTGAATGATCCGGCTTATTTTTCGACCAACGGCCCAGCCTGGTCTCCCGACGGCGCCCGCATTGCGGTGTCTGAAACGCCCAACGGGGACTTCAACAAATTTAATCTGGAAACAGTTGCTGTGGATTCGGGGACAAAAACGCGATTGGGCTCGCGGAATTGGGGCAATCCTCGCCAGATGACTTGGCTGCCGGACGGTTCGGCGATCCTGTTCCCTGCTCCCGTTGACAAAATGTCGGTTAACCCGCAAGTCTGGCAGGTCGGTTACCCAGACGCCGAGGCGCGCCGAATCACCAACGACCTAAATTTCTATAACGGGAGTTCTATCACCACAGACGGCTCGGCGCTCGCGACCGTTCAGGTTTCTCTGGTCGCGAACCTCTCGATCACGAACTTCGGAAGCGCGATTTCGTTTTCCTCACCACAACAGGTGACTAGCGGAGTGGGACGCGCTGACGGACTGGGTGGCATTACTTGGGCGCCCGGAGATAGAATTATTTACGGTTATTACTCCGGCGGAGCGCTTCGCCTCGCCAGCGTGGCCCCGGATGGCAGCAAGCTTCATGATCTAGCGCTCAGTGCCGTGGAGCCCTTGTGGCCGGCCGCCTGCGGCGACGGACAGCATTTCGTTTTTAGCGCGCGCAATCAAACGCAGGGCATCTCGGTATGGCGCGCCGACATCGACGGAGGTAACTCGACCCAGATTACAACTGGGAGCCTCGACATCCTTCCTGCGTGTTCTGGAGACGGAAAATTTGTGGTTTACTCCGACGCTTCCGGCGTGGGCCACGTGATGCGAGTGGGCATCGACGGTGGGACACCCGTGCAGGTCACCAAGGAATTCATGCAGTGTGCTCAAATATCACCGGACGATCAAAGCTTGGCCGCCTTTTACCGGCCGGATCCTTCAAAAGCGCCGAAGATCGCGATAGTAGGTCTAGAGGGCGGTGAGATCCGAAGTCTGTACGACGTTCCAAATGAAACTATTACAGGAGCGGGTGACGGCGGACACAAGCTGGAATGGACAAAGGATGGAAAAAATGTAATCTATGCGGTGTACAAAGACGAGATCGCTAGCATTTGGGCGCAGCCCGTTCGCGCTTCTGGTGCTTCGCCCGCACCTCCTAAGCGAATTGCGAGCTTCCCCTCTGAGATGCGCGTATGGGCGGCTACGATTTCTCCAGACGGGAAGCAAATCCTTTACTCCAGTGGCCGAGACGTCACCGATGCGGTTCTCATCTCGCACTTCCACTAGCCTTGCATCCCCTGCGGAGTAAAAAATGAAGATTTCCCGGCGTGATTTGTTTAAGGCTGCTACGGCCGTATCTGGAAGTACTTTCGCCAGCGGACTGTTTGGAAAGGTTCATTCCAACCGCAATTTCGAACCTCAGGGATCCATACAGGCGGTTCCTCCAGCATTCGATCAATTGAAACCGCTGGGCGATCGAGTAAAGCCAATTACAGCGCGAGAATTGCAAGGTCGCATAACACAGGCACAGCGGTTGATGAGTGATGCAAGGCCGCGGTTTGAAGCGTTGTTTGTAACCCCGGGGACGACTCTGTTGTATTACACGGGTATCAAGTGGTGGCCGAGCGAGCGCAGCCTGGCTCTCTTGGTTCCGCGTCAAGGAGATCCTCTGATCGTTTGTCCGGCATTTGAAGAAGGTCGCCTTCGCGAACAGCTGCAATGGCCAATTGAAATTCGTGTGTGGCAGGAAGACGAGAGCCCCTATGCAATGGCGGGAAAATGGATGGGTGAGCGCGGAATTCGCACGGGAGTGATCGCTGTGGAAGAGACCATGCGATACGTTTTCTACGATGGACTACGCGGCGTGGCCTCCTCGCTGGAATACACTAACGGCGATCCTGTTACGGTGGGATGCCGGGCGCAAGAGAGCGAGCATGAACTTGATCTCATGCGGCTTGCTTGTGGTGCAACCTTCGACGTGTACAAAGCGACCTTTGCTTCGCTGCGGGAAGGGATGACCCAAAGCCAGGTGGCGGATATGGTTGTGCGAGGCTACGCACGAATGGGACTTCCCGGCGAGGCGTCCGTATTCTTTGGACCTTCATCAGCTCTTCCCCATGGTTCGCGCGATGAACAAGTCCTGCGGGAAGGTATTGGCGTGATGATTGACGATGGAACCACGGTGGAAGGCTACCAATCGGACATCACACGCATGGGTGTGCTAGGTAAGCCTCCTCGAAAGCTGCAGCAGGCATTCGAAATCGTCAGGAGCGCGCAAGAGGCCGCTCTGGCGGCGGCCATCGCTGGCCATGAGTGCGGCTCTGTGGACGATGCGGCTCGAAAAGTAATCACCGATGCTGGGTTCGGTCCGAGCTATAAATATTTTTCTCATCGCCTCGGCCATGGCATCGGAATGGACGGGCACGAAAGTCCCTATCTCGTTCGCGGCAATCGCACTATTTTGAAGCCGGCGATGACGTTCTCCAACGAGCCTGGCATTTACGTGGTTGGAGATTACGGCATGCGTTGTGAAGATGACATGGTGATTGCTGAGTCTGGCAAGGCACATCTGCTCACGCGCGGATTCCAGCCTTCTCTTGAAATACCAATTGAGTGATCGAACCTACGAATTCGGTTACACACTATCTGAGGTTAGCTATTCCCGGTTAACCGAGGCTTTGCCCAGACAGAATTCTACGATTCGCGCTTCTGCCCAGAAACGGTCTGGACCTGCCTCTTCAGAAATGAAGGCGCAATGGCCGCCATGGGGCGGCGCGATCAAGGTGATCTGCGGATTCTCTTGAATGGCAGAATTTTGAAAAGGCCTGAACGGGACGAACGGGTCGTCCTGGGCGGTTACAATTAGAGTCGGACGCCTGATCGATGCGATGAGATTCGATGCGCTTGAACGTTTGTAGTAATCCGCTGCATCCTGGAATCCGCAGAAGCGTGCGGTCACCACATCATCGAAATCTCGCACAGTTTTAATGCGCCTAAAAGCGGAGAGTTCAAGCGGAAAAAGACCGGGATATAAGTTGGACTTGTAGCGCATATGCTTCTTGAGACTTTTCACAAAATGGCGGTTGTAAAGAAAATTTCTGGGCTGGGCTAAAGCATCGGCGCAAGCGGCCAAGTCCAGAGCTGGAGCAATAGCCACAATGCCTCGCAGTTCACGAGGAGCAGAATCGCCAAACTCTCCCGCCATTTTCAGCACTAAGTTCCCACCCATAGAAAAGCCAGCAGCGAAGATTTCACGCAAACCATCGCGCTCAATCAATTCAGTCAAGACGGCCTTGATATCACCGCTCAATCCGGAATGGTAAAGAGTGGGAGTGAGCTTCTCGGTTCCTCCACAGTTTCGTTGGTTTAGGCGTATTACATTAAAATCAGAAATGAACGCTTTCTCGGCTGTGCCGAACATGTAGGCGGATTCGCTCGAGCCTTCGAGACCGTGAAGCAAAACGAGCGTAGGATGTGCCTTGCGACTCTGCTGCCAGTGACACTCCCCGAGAACGTGCGTTCCCTCTTCAAGTTCGAAGAAGCGCGGTTCGCTCTTGGACAGTCGCGGAAAGTTGCGGCGCCAGAACGTCGCGGCGATGGTCATCAGATGGGGATTGCGCAGTCGCTTGTGTGGAACGAACTCTTTCACCCTTCTCATGGTAGGGACTCAGAGCGTGCCGCGCAAGGCGTCAGGCCTCCTGCCCTCCGCGACAGGCAACAATTAGAGCGAGTCTAGGTTGGAATGTTAACGCCGGTTAGATAGCCGCCTAAATGGGCGGTCAAGGCGATGACCCCGGCAGTCACAAGTTCCATTGGCAAACGGACCGAAGGTGGCCCTTGCTCCGAAGTACGGCGCGATCGGAAGTGCGCGTACCAGGTCAGGCAGATCATTACACTAGAGGTGAGGCCGAGCACCAGATGTTGCAGCAATATTCCTTTGAGTTTATGCCCACCGAGTTGCAACTGCCAAGCAAGTAAGCCGGTCGCAATCACCGGCAGCGTAGAAATTGCGGCCACGACAAAGTTATAGTACGCCGCTGCGGCGAAGGCACTGCGCTTCGTGAAGTAGGCGGCGAAATCAAACGCTACGCCGGCCAGGAAAAGAGCGATGGGGAAGTGGATCAACACCACGTGTTGCGCGTGTTTCGACAGCAGAGCTTCGCGAAGGTTATATGGATTCACCGGTGGCCCTCATCTCACGACAATCTTGGCGGTCATTTTGGTCTCTTCAAGGTACTCCGACATATAGGTCTTTCCTTGCGCACCGCCTGGACGACTCTTTCGGTTGCGCTACCTTGATCCAGACACTGGGTGCTTGACAAATATTCCCGGTGATTGTGAATAAGCCGAGGGATCTGGATATATCCACCTCGAGTAAATAGCGGGAATAAAAGTGGTTGATATCCAGTCTGGAAGACTGAGAGTCTAATGCTCTCATGCGGGATGAAAACCGGCAGCCCGGGCAAGCTCTTAGTTTTGAGCACGTTGTGCTGCCCCATCTGGATGCGGCCTACAACCTGGCGCACTGGCTCGTCCGCCAGCCGCAAGACGCCGAGGACATTGTTCAACAGGCCTATCTGCGTGCATTCAAGTGCTTCGATGGGTATCAGAGGGGTGATGCTCGTGCCTGGGTGCTAAAAATCGTGCGCAATACCAGCTACTCATTTCTCGAAAAGAATCGGGCCGCTAAGTTGGGGGAAGAATTTGACGAGACGATTCATACGCCTGTCTCCAAACAGTCCGGCGCGGACGAAGCCCTTTTGCAGTCAGCGGACAGCCGCATGCTTCACGAAGCGCTCGGTGAATTGCCGGTGAATTTTCGCGAGGTCCTCGTGCTGCGCGAGCTCGAGGGCATGTCGTATAAGGAAATCGCCGAGGTGATGGACAAACCTATTGGGACAGTAATGTCAGGTCTAGCCCGTGCGCGCATGCGGTTGAAAGATCGACTGATTCGGATGCGTGCCGAGGAGGAACAACGTGGCCTGCGAAAATAATGAGCGCTTGCTGCGCGCATATTTCGACGGCGAACTCGACGTCGTTCGCAGCGTCGAATTCGAGGAACATCTCAAGACCTGCCCGCCGTGCGCCGGTGAACTGCGCGAACAACAAGCTTTGCGCGACTCGTTGCGGGCGGCAAATCTCTACGAACGCGCACCGGACGGCCTGCGGGCGCGCATTCGCGCCGCGCTGCCAGCGGAGGCGCGGCCTCAACTGTTTTCATCGACGCGCCGCCCGGCGATGGGGCGGCTGGCGGTTGCCGCCGCCATGCTCATCACAATTTTTCTCGGTGTGAAAGTGATCCCGTATGTGGGGGGCCAGACGCAAAACCTAGTTGCCGAGGAAATCGTGGCCAGCCACATCCGCTCGCTCCAGCCGGGACACCTGATGGACGTCGAGTCCACCGACCAACACACCGTGAAGCCTTGGTTCGACGGTAAATTGGACTTTGCCCCACCGGTCGTTAATCTCGCGAACCAGGGTTTTCCACTGGTTGGAGGGCGGCTCGATTACATCGACCACCGCAATGTGGCTGCTCTGGTCTATCAGCGCCAGAAACACTTCATCAATGCGTTCGTTTGGCCCGAAGAAAGGAACGGTGCGAAGCCACCGGCAGTGCAGACCATGCAGGGCTATAACCTGGTCTGCTGGTCACGCAACGGCATGGCTTTCTGTACTGTGTCCGACCTAAATATTACCGAGCTTCGCCAATTCGCGGATCTTCTTGGTGGATAGATGCTGGTTGTATGGCGTCAGTTCAGCTTCTTGATTTCGGCCCGGCTTAAGCCTAGAATCGTAAATTCCATAATGAAGGTCTTTGGCGACAAATGAATCTTCTCTGCAGCCCAGCGACCCTGCTGGGCTTTGTTGTTTATGGGCGATTCAATGAATACAGGAGCATAGATGATTGAAGGAGCTATTCCCGAGGGGCTGACGTTCGACGACGTGCTGCTCTTGCCCGGCAGGTCGTCGGTGCTTCCGGCGCAGGCCGATACGCGCACATGTCTTACGCGCACAATTTCGTTGAATATTCCCATCGTGTCCGCGGCGATGGACACGGTGACGGACTCACGTCTCGCTATCGCTATCTCGCGGCAGGGCGGAATCGGTTTTATCCACCGGAACATGTCCATCGAGCGTCAAGCAGAGGAAGTGGACAAAGTAAAACGGTCTGAGAGCGGGATGATTGTGGATCCTGTAACGATTGCGCCGGAGCTGTCTGTTCGCCAAGCCCTGGATATCATGAACAAGTACAAAGTTTCCGGCCTTCCGGTAACGCGCGGCGCGCATCTGCTGGGTATTTTGACCAACCGCGATTTGCGTTTCGAGCGGAACCTGGATCAGCCCGTCAGCCGAATCATGACCAAGGATAATCTGGTCACAGTTCCAGTGGGTACGACGCTGGAAGAAGCCGAGAAAATTCTGCAGCGGCACCGCATCGAAAAACTTCTGGTGGTTGACGCTGATTTCAATCTGAAGGGCCTGATCACCGTAAAAGACATTCAGAAAAAAATCGAATTCCCGAACGCGACAAAAGATGAGCATGGCCGGCTTCGGGTGGGCGCAGCGATTGGCGCAACCGGGGACTTTCTGGAGCGTGCGCAAGAACTGGCGAGAGGAAGCGCGGACGTGCTGGCCATTGATACAGCTCATGGGCATACAACTCGCGTGATGGAGGCCATCCGGGCCGTAAAATTAAAGCTGCCCAACATGCAAGTGGTCGCGGGAAATGTGGCCACGGCGGACGGAACACGCGAATTGATTGCGCTGGGGGTGGATGGTTTGAAAGTTGGAATTGGTCCTGGATCGATATGTACCACGCGCGTGGTTACGGGGGCTGGGGTACCGCAAATCACGGCAATTTTGGAGTGCGCTCGCGCGGCAAAAGATGCGGGCGTTCCACTAATTGCCGACGGTGGAATCAAATTTTCAGGCGATATCAGCAAGGCCCTGGCGGCGGGCGCATCGTCGGTGATGATTGGCGGGCTGTTCGCCGGTACGGAGGAGTCTCCGGGCGAGACGATTTTGTATCAAGGCCGCACATTCAAGTCGTATCGCGGCATGGGTTCCATTGGCGCTATGGAAGCGGGCTCCGCTGATCGCTATGCGCAAGAAAGCGCAGAGCGAGGAAAATCTATTCCGGAAGGCATCGAAGGCCAGGTGCCGTATAAGGGCCCGCTGTCGGCGCTGGTCGAGCAGCTGGTGGGAGGGTTGCGAAGCGGGATGGGCTATTGTGGCACGGCGAATTTGAAGGAACTGCAGGAACGCAGCCAGTTCATCCGTATCTCACAAGCCGGATTGCGCGAGAGCCACGTACATGACGTGATCATTACGCGTGAAGCCCCGAATTACCGCCTAGAATAATGCCACAGCCAGCTGAAACCGATCCGTTCAGCAACCCTCCGACCGTTGGGCCGGTCCGCTAGCATGCGATGGCTCCAACGTTGGTGGCCGGCGCTTTTATGGGCGGTCGTGATCTCCACCTTTTCCACCGGGGTGTTTACTTCCGATAACACCAGCCGGATTATTGTTCCGATTTTGAAATGGTTTTTTCCGCAAGCGTCACAGGACACCCTATTCCTAATCCATCATTTCATACGCAAGATGGGTCACCTCACGGAATATTTCATCTTAAGCCTGCTCATTTTGCGTGGAATTCGCGCGGGGAAGCCCGGCACTCATTTAGGCTGGGCCCTCGTCGCGATTGCGATGGTGGCTTGCTATGCAGCGCTCGATGAGTTCCATCAGTCGTTTGTTCCAGGGAGAACGGCGGCAGTTTCTGACGTGCTGATCGATACAGCGGGAGGGATTGCCGCGCAGATTGTGATCGCCCTGGTGGTGCTTTTGGGAGAACTTCGAAAGAAACGGAGAGGCGCTCCTTTGCCGCCGGCCGAACCCAACGCAATGCCTCCTCCTTCATCTTCACTTCTATGAAAGGACATCTATGTCACAGCGCATTCTGAGTAGGTTGTGGATTCTTGCAGTATTCGCCATCCTGAATTGCAGCGCGGTTCGGTCTGCTGATGTGCTGCATTACGAACTGCGTTTCGAGCGGCCCAACACACATCTGATGGAAGTGACGATACACGCGGCGGATCTGAAGGGGCTATCCGTGGAGTTCGCTATGCCTGACTGGGCGCCGGGCTCTTACTACCTGCAGAATTATTCCGCGAATGTCCAGGCTTTTCACGCGCGCGGCTCAGACGGCAAACCGTTAGTTTGGCGTAAGACGGACGGGCAAACTTGGCGCGTCGAACTTGTCGGCGCAAACGCAGTGACGGTTTCCTACCAGATTTTTGGTGATACGCTGCGCAACAATCAGGCTCAATTCAACGAACGACATGCCTTTATCGGTGGGCCGTCGGTATGGATGTATCTGGTGGGAGGGAAAGAGCGTCCGGTGGATCTAACCATCGCCGTGCCTAAAGGCTGGAAAGTAGCCACGGGAATGGAGCGCACCTCCGACCATACGTTTCGCGCTGCCAATTACGACTGGTTCGCAGACGCGCCTCTGGAGATTTCAGATTTCGCAGAAAAGGATTTTGAGGTGCTCGGATCGACCTACCACGTGATCGTCCATGATGTAGAAGGGCAAAAGGATTTTTCCAAATTCGTAGAGGATATGCAGAAATTCGTGGCCACCATCGTGCCGATGTTCCGTTCAGTCACTGCTAGCGAGCAAGCCGCTCCGTTCAAGGATTATTGGTTTCTCTTTCATGTGTGGCCGAACACTGGTGGCGGACTCGAACATCTGAATTCGACCCAAATAGATTTTTCGAAAGATTGGGATTCACAGGCACCTGCTCCCGGTTATGGCACCTTCTACAACTTGAAACTGTTTGTCGCCGCGCACGAGTTTTTTCACGCCTGGAACGTAAAGCGTCTTCGGCCACAACCGTTGGGCCCGTTCGATTACTCGCAAATGGTACATACACCGTCGCTATGGATTTCCGAAGGACTTACAAGTTATTACGGCGCTCTCGCATTGGAACGTGCTGGACTTATTACGCCACAGCAATATCTTGATGAGATCAGTTTTGTGATTACAAAGTTTGAACAGGATCCGGGGAGAACTGAGAGAAGCATAGAAGATACGAGCTGGGACACTTGGTACAACGGCGATGTCGTAACCCAGGCAAACAATTTAAAGAATACGAATTATTCCTATTACGACGGTGGCCAGATCATCGGACACATCCTCGATTTCGCCATCCGCAAGAACACGAATAATCAGAAATCGCTCGATGACTGGATGCGTCTGATGTATTCGCGATACGCCCTTCCGAAACCCGGATTCCAACCGGATGATCCTAAAAAAGCAGCATCGGAGCTGGCCGGAGCCGATCTCAGCGGCATCTTCAGTAAATACATCAGCGGCCGGGAACCGATTCCGTACGAAGAGTACTTTGCTTATGCCGGAATTGCCGTCGAGAAAAAACTCGATTCTGAAAAGCCGTGGCTCGGCATCAGCCAGAGCAAAAGTGATGATGGCCATGCAAAAATCAACAATGTAATTCCAGGCAGCGCGGCTGACACCGGAGGTCTGGATCGCGACGACGTGGTCATCGGAATTGACGGGCGTACCGTGGATGCAGACTCGTTTTCCGAAACTATTTCAGAGCACAAGCCGGGCGACACGCTGCGAATGACGGTGATCCGGCTGGGAGTGGTGAAAGAAATTCCGGTTACGCTGATGGCGAGTCCCTATCCCGCCTATACGCTGAAACCGATGGAGCATCCCACCAAGGAGCAGCAGGCGATTTACGATAGTTGGATGGGAGTCAAATAAAGGAATTTCTTAATCTCTCCGAAAAACAAGAACGGCCCGCTTGAAGTTTACTCGCGGGCCGTTCTTTAATCGATTCAGTTGACATTATTTTTTAGCAGCCGCTTCCTTCTCTTCCGGCACCTCTTCTTCCGCTGCCTTTCTCGGTTTCTTTTCTTTTTTCTTCAACTCCGAGCCAATGAACTCGAGGATCGCGAGTTCAGCACCATCACCGATACGCCATCCAACGCGAACGATGCGGGTGTACCCGCCCGGGCGGTCCGCAAAGCGAGGAGCTAGATCGGAAAAGAGCTTCTTGGTGGCGTCGGGTGTGGTCAGGAACGAAGCTGCCTGACGGCGCGCGTGGAGCGAGTCGCGCTTGCCCAACGTGATCATGCGTTCGGCCAGCGGACGAGCTGCTCGAGCGCGCAGAATCGTGGTTTGAATGCGCTCTTTCTCGATAAGATTCGTCACGAGATTGCGCAATACGGCGCGACGATGTGCAGGCTGCTTTCCGAGTTTGTGCCCAGAAACGAGGTGTCTCATGGTTTAGTCCGCGGCTAAAGCGCCCCGTGTTCCCCTTCTTCGGACGGAGGCGGAGCAGTCTGGCTTGGGAGAGGCGGCCAGATGATGCGCCCATGCTCGTCAAATTTCATCCCGAGGCTTAAACCCATCTTTACCAGGATGTCCTTGATCTCATTCAGTGACTTGCGTCCAAAATTCTTCGTCTTGAGCATTTCGGACTCGGTTTTCTGTACCAGTTCGCGAAGATTCTGGATGTTCGCGTTCTTCAGACAATTATAAGAACGCACGGAAAGTTCCAGTTCTTCCACTGAGCGGTCGAGATATTCGAGTCGGGGATCGCTGTAATTTTCGACGACTTCTTCGGGCAGGTCGGGTTGTTCTTCGAAATTGATGAAGATGCTCATGTGATCTTTCATGAGCTTGGCCGCGAGTCCGATGGCATCCTGCGGAGTGATGGCGGCGTTGGTCCACACCTCCAGTGTCAGTTTTTCGTAGTCAGTCATCTGGCCCAACCGTGCGGCTTCCACTGCGTAGTTCACCTTCCGCACCGGGGAGTGCACAGAGTCGATGGGGATATACCCGATGGGCAGGTCCTCGTCGAAATTCCGATCCGCAGCGACATATCCGCGGCCGTTTTTGACGCGCAACTCAAGTTCGAGCTTGCCACCTTCGCTGACCGTCGCGATGTAAACATTCTTGTCGAGGACGGCGATGTCGGCATCTTCTTCGATTTTCGCGGAGGTGACCGGTCCCGGCGTATCGACGACCAGAGTGATGGTCTTCGGCTGGTCCGTATTCAACTTCAGCGGCACTTGTTTGAGGTTAAGGATGATATCCGTGGCGTCTTCTACGACTCCAGGAATTGGCGAAAATTCGTGAAGCACGCCTTCGATCCTGACCGCGGTAATGGCCGCACCTTCAATCGAGCTCAACAACGCGCGCCGCAACGAATTGCCAACCGTGGTTCCCCACCCGCGCTCGAAAGGCTGCGCGGAGAATTTCCCGTACTTATCGGTGAGTGTTTCCGGTTCTGCTGCCAAGCGCTTTGGTTTCTGAAATCCCTTCCACATATGCGACATTCCTCCTGGTTCACCGGCGGCGAACCCACAAACGATTCAACGTTGACAATCTTTCAGGCGCTACTTCGAATATAACTCGACGATGAGCTGTTCGTTCATCGGCGGTGTCTGCACGTCTTCGCGGCGAGGCATCGCCACTACTCGCGCTTTGAAATTTTCCCGGTCAATATCGAGCCACGGAGCGACGCCCTGGCTATTCGCCAGGTTGCGCGCTTCGAGCACCATAGTGTTCTGGTGCATCTTTTCTTTGAGCGCAATATCTTCGCCCACTTGCACCAGATAGCTCGGGATATTGACTTTGCGTCCCTTCACGCGAATGTGGCCATGCAGCACGAGCTGACGCGCCTGCGAGCGCGAACCCGCCAAGCCCATCCGATAGACCACATTGTCGAGACGGCGTTCGAGTGTAACCATCAGGTTTGCGCCTGTGGGACCCTTGGTGCGTTCCGCCTTTTCAAAATACGTCCGGAACTGGCGCTCGAGTAATCCGTACGTGCGCTTAACCTTTTGTTTTTCGCGCAATTGGATTCCGTAACCCACCATTTTAGGACGGCGGGATTGGCCGTGCTGTCCCGGAACAAAATTGCGCTTCTCGATGGCGCACTTTTCTGTAAAACACCGCAGGCCCTTAAGAAAGAGTTTCATCCCCTCCCTACGGCACAAGCGGCAAACCGCTTCACGATGTCTTGCCAAAGCCTTGTCTCCTTTTCTTACTTCTCAAATCTCTTAACGCGGCTATACGCGTCGGCGCTTGGGCGGGCGGCAACCGTTATGAGGCACCGGAGTCACGTCCTTGATTGCATTGATGTGCAAGCCCGAGGATGCCAGAGCGCGTACGGCGGACTCGCGTCCCGCCCCGGGACCCTTCACGCGCACTTCCACTGATTTCATTCCGTACTGATCGCGCGCAACGCCGGCGGCCGTCATAGCAGCTTGCTGCGCCGCATAGGGCGTACCCTTGCGCGATCCTTTGAAACCCACGGAGCCCGCCGAAGACCAGCTTACGGCACGGCCATCCGGATCAGTTAGCGTGATGATGGTGTTGTTGAACGTCGCTTGAATGCACACCACTCCGTGAGGAACCACGCGCTTTTCCTTTTTCTTGCGAAACTCTTTCTTGCGCTTAGTGCTCTTCGCAGCTGCTCCAGCTGGTGCAGCCGCTGCGCTTTGAGGTTCTTTAGCCACGCTCGGGTCTCTCCTATTTTCTTTGCGCCTTCATTCCTTACTTGCGTGCCATCGTTTTCTTCTTCGCTGCAACCGCGCCCTTGCGCGGCCCTTTGCGCGTGCGCGCGTTGGTATGCGTGCGCTGTCCGCGAACGGGAAGGTTTCGGCGATGACGCAAGCCTCGGTAGCATTGAATTTCAATCAGCCGGCGGATGTTCATCTGCGTTTCTTTGCGCAGGTCGCCTTCCACGCGACCCTCCGATTCAATGGCGGCGCGCAGATGGGTCACTTCTTCTTCCGTCAGATCCTTGATCTTTTTCGTTGGATCCACATTCGCTTGGGCAGCAAGCGAACGAGCGCGCTGCTGGCCGATGCCATATATAGCGGTCAACCCAACCCACAACCGCTTGTTTGGCGGTAAATCAACACCTGCAATGCGAGCCATCCGTTTTCTCCCTGTTCCTAACCCTGGCGCTGGCGATGTTTCGCGTTCACACAAATCACGCGCACTACGCCGCGCCTATGAACGATTTTGCACTTCATGCAAATTTTCTTGACCGATGCTCTTACTTTCATTTCTATTCTGTCCCTTCCTGCGCTGCGATTTTGCTACTTATACCGGTACACAATCCGGCCGCGCGTCAGGTCATACGGCGAAAGCTCCACGGCGACGCGATCTCCAGGCAGAATGCGAATGAAATTTTTGCGCATCTTTCCTGAAATGTGGGCTAGCACTTGGTGTTTGTTCTCCAGCTCCACGCGAAACATAGCGTTCGGAAGCGGCTCGACCACTGTCGCCATCACTTCAATGGCGTCTTCTTTTCCGCTGCTTTCATTCGATTTCTTTTTTTCCGGCTCTGGCCTTCGAATCATGTGCTCCTATTCAAACTCGATGAGATAGCGTTCCCATTACCAGCACGGGCCACTGGCTTCTCGCGGCCGCGTTAAAATCCAAGGCCCCTTGGCGGTGACCGCAACGGTGTGCTCGAAATGCGCCGAATCGCTACCATCGGTGGTAACCGCCGTCCAATCGTCATCCAAGATGCGCACTCCCGGCCCCCCCATATTCACCATCGGCTCGATGGCGAGCACCATCCCTTCTTGGAGTCTCGGCCCTTGGCCCGGCGAGCCATAATTTGGGAGTTGCGGATCCTCGTGCATTTTGGTTCCAATGCCGTGGCCGACAAACTCGCGCACGACCGAAAAGCCGTTCTTTTCCACCCACTGCTGCACAGCAGCCGATACGTCTCCAAGACGATTGCCGGGACGAATCTTGTCGATTCCCTGGTCTAGTGATTCCCGAGTAACCCGCAGCAACTTCTGGCGTTCCGGAGCAACTTTCCCGACTGGCACAGTCAACGCTGCGTCCGCGAAGTAACCGTCCAGCTCAACGCCGAAATCCAGGGACAGAATGTCCCCCTCGCGAACTTTCCGCGAGGAGGAAGGAATGCCGTGGACGACTTCCTGGTTGATCGAAGTGCACACAGACCCAGGATAACCACGGTAACCCTTGAACGCCGGCCTGGCCTTGTGCTTCTCGGTAAATTCTTCAGCGAATTCGTCGAGTTCTTTCGTGGATACCCCCGGCCGAACAATCGTGCGCATCTTTTCCAGAGCTCCCCAGACGATTTGTCCGGCTTGGTACATCTTTTCGAGCTCTTTCGGCGATTTACAGATGACCATCTCTCCCTGCCGCGCGTGCAAAAACCTCGCTCAGTGCACGACTTACTTCTTCAACGTCCTTCGACCCATCCACAGTCTCAAGAACACCGTGCTGCCGGTAGTAATCCGCGAGCGGTTTCGTTTTGCGATCGTATGCCGCCAAACGCTCTCGTACGATCTCCGGGCTGTCGTCTGAACGCTGCATTAACCTTCCGCCGTCCACATCACAAATTCCCGGAACCTTAGGCGGACGCTCATAAATATTGTACGTTTCGCCTCCTACGCTGCAGGTCCAGCGTCCGGAAACCCGGCGCAACAGCGTCTCAGGGCTAACATGAAACTCAACCACCAGTGGCTTTCCAAGTCCACGGCGGACAAGAATTTTGTCCAGCTGTTCCGCTTGCGGCACGGTGCGGGGAAAACCGTCGAAGATAAATCCTTGCGCGGAATCCGGCCGCGCCAGCCTTTCTTCGACCATCCCCATCACGATGTTGTCTGGCACCAGCTCGCCGCGTTCCATCAAGGGCTTGGCCAAGCGGCCCAACTCGGTGTCTTGCGTGACCGCGTCACGCAGCATGTCCCCGGTGGAAAGATGGGCCACTCCATATCGCTTGGCCGCGCGACTGGCCTGGGTGCCTTTACCGGCTCCTGGCGGGCCTAAAAAAATCAGAACCCGATTGAGCGCCATGCTCACCGCCAATGAGCCACCATTAACTGCGACGGCCCCGCACTCGGCCCTTGCGAACAAACCCGTCATAATTGCGCATAACGAGTTGCGCCTCGAGTTGCTGTACTGTGTCCATGGCAACGCCGACCACAATCAACAGCGAAGTGCCTCCGAAATAAAACTGCACGTTCAAGCCATCGAGGACAAATCGCCACATATGCTGATCGAACCAATTGCCCACCAGCCACAAATGTTGCAAATGAATGCCTGAGATCATCCATTCCGGCAACAAACAAACGATAGCGAGGTAGATTCCGCCGACAAACGTCAAGCGCGTCAGTATTCGGTTGATATATTCAGACGTATTACGTCCAGGCCGGATTCCGGGTATGAATCCGCCGTATTTCCGCATGTTGTCCGCAAGCTCGGTGGGATTAAAAATAATGCCCACATAGAAAAACGCAAAAAAGATGATCAGCGTGACGTAGACCAAGGTGTAAAGCGGCTCGCCCCACTTAATTTGGTTCGCAAACTTTTCAAAGAACGGCGACTTTTTCTGAAAAAACAGCGCCAGCGTCTGCGGGAAAGTAAGCAGCGAACTCGCAAAAATCGGGGGGATTACGCCGCCGGAATTCACACGCAGAGGCAAATAAGTCATCTGCCCGCCCATTACTTTGCGGCCCATCACACGTTTGGCGTACTGAACGGGTATGCGGCGCTGGCCACCCTCCATGAATACGATAAATGCGACCACCGCTAACATCAGAGCTATCAGACCGAGGAGCGCAATCGGTGTGAACGAACCCCATTGCTGGGTCTTAGCCTTTTCCCACAAGTCGCCCACCGCACGCGGCAATCCTACAACGATGCCGGCGAAAATAATCAGTGACATTCCATTGCCAATTCCGCGATCGCTGATTTGCTCTCCGAGCCACATGATAAACGCCGAGCCAGTGGTGAGGGTGAGCATCGTCATCAGGATAAAGCGCGGGCCGGGATGATACACCAGCGCTTGACCCGCGAGATTCTGACGCGTCAATGTTTCGGCAATCGTAAAGGATTGGAAAGCGCTCAAAACGATGGTCAAATAACGCGTATATTGCGTGATTTTGCGCCGTCCGAGCTCACCCTCTTTTTGCAACCGTTCGAGGTAAGGCCACACAACAACCATCAACTGCAGAATGATCGAAGCCGTAATGTAGGGCATAATGCCCAAGGCAAAAATCGTCAAGCGGCGAAGATTGCCACCACTGAAAAGATCAAAAATTCCCAGCACCGAACCTTTGCTTTGCTCAAAAAGTTGTTGCAGCAACGCGGTATTGATTCCAGGCGTGGGAATGAAAGCGCCAAGCCGATACACTCCCAGCAATGCCAGCGTAAAAAGCACTCGATTACGCAGGTCTGGCGTGCTGAAAATATTTCGAAACGCCTCGACGAGTTTTCTTAGCGGGCTCATTTCAAAAGTTCAGCTTTTCCTCCGGCGGCCGCGATTTTCTCTTCCGCCGATTTGCTGAAAGCGTGCGCCTGCACTGTCAACGCCACTTTCAGTTCGCCGCTACCCAAAATCTTTAAGGCTTCCCGCTCGACACGAACGATGCCGCGGCCAAACAGCATTTCCGGCGAAATCGTCTCCCCTGCTTCAAAGACGTTCAAGCTCTCTACATTGACCACTGCATAGCTTTTTCGAAACGGACTCGAAAACCCGCGTTTCGGCAAGCGCCGATGCAATGGCATCTGCCCGCCTTCAAACCCAGGGCGCCGAGAATATCCTCGACGGGACTGCTGGCCCTTATTGCCCGCTCCGGAAGTCTTGCCCAGTTTCGAGCCGATCCCGCGTCCTACGCGCACTTTGCGGTGGCGCGAGCCACGCGGCGGTTTCAAATTCGAAAGTGTCGGTTTAATGGCCATCACTATTCCTCAATCCTAACCAGATGATGAACTTTTGCGATCATGCCGCGTATCGACGGCGTGTCGGGATGCTCCACCACCTGTTGCATCCGCCGGAAACCCAAACCGCGGATGGTTTGCCTCATGCCACGCGGGCAACCAATAAAACTCACAACCCACTTTATTTTCAACGTTCCGGTCCGTTTATCAGACCTGCCAGCCGTCTTTTTCATGGTTGGTGTCATATTCTTTTAAGAAGGCGCTATGAAACTGGCTCTTCGGTTCCCCTGCCGCGGCCTTCGGCCACTTTCGCAGCGTCCTTCAAATGCAAAAGGGCATCAAACGTCGCTTTGATCACGTTGTGAGGATTCGAAGTGCCCAGGGACTTCGTCAGAACGTTCTGAATCCCGGCAACCTCCATCACCGCGCGCACAGGTCCGCCTGCGATCACGCCCGTCCCTTCCGGGGCCGGCTTAAGCAGCACTTGGCCGGAGCCATAGCTACCGAGAACCTGGTGCGGAATCGTGGAACCCTTTAAATTCAACTTGACCATGTTCTTCTTCGCCGCTTCGATGGCTTTGCGAATGGCCATAGGAACTTCGCGCGCCTTGCCCATGCCGAAGCCAGCGTGGCCGCCCTGATCACCTACTACTACGAGGGCCGAGAAGCTCAGGTTCTTGCCACCCTTGACAACTTTCGTGCAGCGGTTGATCGAAACGACTTGATCCTTGAGGTTCGCCTGATTGGTTTCTACCGGCCGGCGAACCGACAACGTATCTTTGAGCTCTTGTTTCGGCATAATTGTTAGAACTTCAGGCCCGCCTCCCGGGCCGCATCGGCGAGCGCTTTTACGCGACCGTGATATTGATAACCGCCGCGATCGTAAACAACTTTTTCGATTCCCTTGTCGCGCGCGCGTTCGGCAATTGTCTTACCAACGACTTTTGCGGCAGCGATATTTCCGCCACCCTTGATCGACTTCTTAACTTCGCCATCGAGCGAGCTGGCCGAAGCGAGCGTCTTACCGCTTTGATCGTCAACAACTTGCGCGCGGATGTGTTTTGACGAGCGATGCACGCACAGGCGCGGCCGCTCGGATGTCCCAGCCAGCGTCTGTCGCGTTCGCACATGAATTCGGCGGCGATGCGCTTCCCGCGATAATCTTCGAACTGGTGCTGCCACGTTTGTTCTCCTTCTAGCCCTAGGCCGCCGACTTGGCGCCCGCCTTGCCGGCTTTCTTCTTCAAGCGCTCGCCGGTGATGCGAATACCTTTTTGCTTATACGGGTCGGGCGGGCGCAGTGCGCGAAGATTTGCTGCCACTTGACCCACCTGGTTCTTATCCGCACCCGAAACGGACATATGTGTTTGCTTTTCAACAGCGATGACGATGCCCTCTGGGATCGGAAACTCTATTGGATGCGAGTAACCCAACGCCAGCACCACCTTCTTGCCTTTCACCTCGGCGCGATATCCGACGCCCACGATATCGAGGTCCTTCTTGAAGCCAGTGGTGACCCCCGTTACAGCATTCGCTACCAAGGCGCGTGCGAGTCCGTGCAATGCGCGCTGCTCTTCTGATTGGCGCTTCGCGATCAGTGTTCCGTCCCTCTGCTCGAAGGTAATCCCGCCCGGCACGTTTACATGCATCTTGCCTTTGGGACCTTGTACTTCAACGGCACCATCTTTGATCTGTACTTTCACGCCTGACGGCACCGGAATAATTTTGTTCCCAATTCGCGACATAGCTCTCTCAAATCCTTGTGATGGCTAGGATTCCTACCAAACTTCGCACATCAATTCGCCGCCAACGCCTGCTTTACGCGCCGAGTGACCGGTCATGAGCCCGCGTGGTGTGGATAGTATCGATATTCCCATTCCGCCAACCACGGGACGAATCCCGGTCTTCGCGACGTAGCGCCTGGATCCAGGCCTGGAGACACGCTTGAGATCGGTGATCACTGGGCGCCGGTCCGGTGTGTAACGCAAAAAGCAGCGCAAGGTTTTCTTTCCTTTTTGCTCTTCCACTACTTTGTAATTGGCGAGGTAGCCTTCCTCTTTCAAAATCCGCGCAAATTCTATTTTCAGCTTCGAAGACGGCATATCCACGCGCGAGTGCTTTGCGGTAGAAGCGTTCCGAATGCGCGTCAACAAATCAGCGATGGGATCAGTGGTCATTCTTCCTTCCTTACCAACTTGCCTTTACCACGCCGGGAATTTCACCCTTGAGCGCGTGGCCGCGGAAACAGATGCGGCACAGTTCAAACTTGCGCAGAAAGCCACGCGGACGGCCGCAGATTCGGCAACGATTCCGCTTGCGGATCTTGTACTTCAGCTTCCGCTTCATCTTTGCGAACTGACTAGTACGCGCCATGCTTCTTTGGTCTCCTTAAGCCCTGAAAGGAACGCCGAGCAGTTTCAGCAGCTCGCGCCCTTCTTCGTCATTTCGTGCCGTGGTAGTGATGGTGACGTTCATGCCCTTGATCTTGTCCACCCGGGTGTAATCGATCTCCGGGAAAACCAGTTGGTCCTTGATTCCAATTGTGTAGTTGCCTCGTCCATCAAAGGAATTCGGCGCCAGCCCTTTGAAGTCGCGAACACGCGGCAGCACGATGGCCGAGAGCCGATCGAGAAATTCATACATGCGCTCGCCGCGCAAAGTGACCATGCATCCGATGGGCATGCCTTTGCGAATCTTGAAATTCGCGATCGACTTCTTGGCGCGCGTAATGACCGGCTTCTGACCGGCGATTTGGCCAAGTTCAGCAACGGCGGTGTCGAGCAGTTTCACATTCGCGCTGGCCTCGCCCATGCCGATGTTTACCGTTACCTTCGAAACACGAGGGACGGCCATCGTATTCTTGTACCCGAAACGCTTGGAAAGCGCCGGTATCGCTTCTTTGCGATATTTTTCGTGTAAACGCGTGATCATTTCGTCTCTTTGCCTCTAGCTCTCAAAAGTCGTGTCGCAGCGGCGGCAAGTGCGAACTTTAGTGCCGTCCGGCAGGGTCGTATGGCCTGCACGAGTGTGCTTGCCGCAACCTGGACAGACCAGCATCACGTTGGAAACGTGAATGGGGCCTTCGCGTTCCAAAATGCCGCCCTTAATATTCTTTGACGGGTTCGGCCGCGTGTGCCGTTTCATGATGTTGGCGTGCTCCACCGTCACTGTGCTCTTCCACAGATTCACCGAGAGCACCTTCCCGCTTTTACCTTTGGAGCGGCCGGCCACCACTTTCACCATGTCGCCGTGACGAATGCCATGCGCAGCCGGTTTTTCTTTAGGTTCTCTCATCGCTACCACACTTCCGGAGCCAGCGAGATGATCTTGGTGAACTTCTTATCGCGCAGCTCGCGGGCCACGGGCCCGAAAACGCGCGTCCCGATCGGCTCGCCCGCATCGTTGATTAGCACTGCAGCATTGTCGTCAAACCGGATGTAGGTGCCATCCCTACGCCGCTGCTCTTTCCGTGTGCGCACTACTACGGCGCGCACCACCTTGCCCTTCTTTACCTGGCTGTCAGGAGTGGCTTCCTTCACGGCGGCGGTAATAATGTCGCCGAGGCCGGCAACCAGTCCGGCATCTCCTCCCACCGGAAGAATGCAGGTCAACTGGCGGGCGCCTGAATTGTCGGCCACCGTCAGCCATGTCCGCATCTGAACCATGATCGTGCTCCCTTCCTTTGCTTACACCGAGGTTCGCTTAAGCGCGCGTTGATCGCGCTAGCACTTCCTCGAGCCGCCAGCGCTTCAATTTTGAAAGCGGCCGGGTTGAAACGATACGCACGGTATCTCCCACTCGGGCTTCGCCCGTTTCGTCATGCGCGTAGTACTTTTTCGAATGCCGCACCACTCGTTGGTAGAGCGGATGCTGCACGGCACGTATAACCTTCACCACGATCGTTTTTTGCATCTTCGCACTGGTAACCACGCCTGTTAATTCCTGGCGCACTCCGCGAACACGAGTGCCCTCTTGTTGAACGGCGGTAGCCCCAGCTTGTGTTTCGTTTGCCATTACGCTTTCCTCAATTCGGTTTCGCGTAGCAGAGTTTTGACCCGCGCCAGATTCCGCTTCGCTTCACGCAACTTCTTCAATCCTTCCGACTGGCCGGTCGAAAGCTGGAATCGCAGGCGGAAAATCTGCTCGGCCAGCTCCTGCTGCTGCACTTCGAGCTCGCTATGATTCATCTCGCGCAATTTTTGAGCACGCGCTGCCATTACAGTTCCTCCGCCCGGCTTACAAACTTCGTTCGAATCGGCAGCTTATGCGAGGCAAGCGCCATAGCTTCGGTGGCCGCGGCAAGATCCACGCCCGCCATTTCAAACATCACTCGGCCAGGCTTGACCACGGCCACCCAATGTTCCGGTGGTCCTTTGCCCTTACCCATTCGAGTTTCAGCTGGCTTTTTGGTGAACGGTTTATCCGGAAATATCCGAATCCAGAGTTTTCCGCCGCGCTTAATGAATCGAGTGATCGCTACGCGCGCCGCTTCGATTTGCCGGTCGGTAATCCAGGCCGGCTCCATCGCTTTCAATCCGTATTCTCCGAACGCGAGCGCGCCGCCGCGCCACGCTTTTCCGCTACGCCGCCCGCGCTGCTGCTTGCGGTACTTGACCTTTTTCGGCATCAACATGGTATTTAGCCTGTTTCCTTAAATTCTATACTTCGCTCGTTGTTCCAGTTTTTCCGCCGCGCTGCGGAATTTTTTCGCCCTGGTAAATCCAGCACTTTACGCCGATCACGCCGTACGTTGTGTGCGCCTCAGCAGTGCCAAAATCAATGTCCGCACGCAATGTCTGTAAAGGCAAGCGGCCCTGCAGATACCATTCCTTTCGCGCGATTTCCGCGCCATTCAACCGGCCTGCCACGCGCACTTTGATGCCTTTGCAGCCGAAACGAAGTGCAGAATCCACCGCCTTGCGCATGGCGCGTCTGAATGCAACGCGCTTTTCAAGTTGCAGCGCAATCGACTCCGCCACGAGCTGAGCGTCGAGTTCCGGACGATGTACTTCCTGAATGTCGATGTGCACTTCGCGCTTGGTGCGCTTCTGCACTTCGCTCTTCAGCTTGTCAATTTCCGAACCCTTCCGCCCGATAATGATTCCGGGGCGCGCAGTGTAAATTCGCACCACCAATTTGTTCGCCGCCCGTTCCACATCGATACCGCTGATGCCGGCCGACTTCAGACGATCCTTCAGCTGCTTACGAAGCTGGATATCTTCATACAGCAAGTCGGCATAATCGCGCTTGGCGAACCAGCGTGACTTCCAAACCTTGTTGTATCCCAGCCGAAAGCCGTACGGATGTGTTTTCTGCCCCAAACGATCCTCCTACTTCTTCTTTTTCGGTTTCTGCTGCTTGGCGCGTTGCTTGAAAGCCTTGCGAGCCTTGCGAACCGCTCCGCGCATGCCCTTGGAAGCTTGCGCTTCTTCGGCGGCTGCCGCGACTCGATCCGCTGCGGCGCGGTGATGCTCGGCTACTTCCACCACGATATGTGCCGTGCGTTTCTGGTATCGAAATCCGCGGCCCATCGGAGCGGGACGCATACGCTTCCATCGCGGGCCTTCGTTCACGTAACAGCGGGTGACGAACAGCGCGTCCACGTCCAGCGATTCGCCGGAGTCTTCCGCTTTGCGCTCCGCATTCGCAATCGCGCTGCGCAGCGTCTTCTCGATTTCCTTCGCCACCCGCTTTTTAGTGAATCGCAGAGTGTGCAGCGCTTCTTCGGCGCGTACACCACGAATCAAATCGATAACCAGTCGCGCCTTCTGTGGCGACACGCGTATGTATCTTGCTTTCGCTACTCCCTCGATTTGCGTCGAAGCCTGGATAGCAGTGGCCATGATTTATGCCTTTGGTGCCGGCGCCGCGCCGCCACCAGCGGCTCCCGGGGCGGGCGCTCCGGCGGGCGCTCCGGCTGCCGCAGCGGCCCTTTCGAGCGCCGCTTTCACCGCGTGGCCTTTAAACGTGCGCGTCGGTGAAAATTCACCGAGTTTGTGTCCCACCATCTGTTCGGTGATGTACACCGGAATAAATTTCTTCCCGTTGTGAACGGCGATGGTATGGCCGATCATGTCCGGCAGAATCGTCGACCGGCGCGACCAGGTCTTCAACACCTTCTTTTCGTTTCGGGTGTTCAGCGCTTCCACCTTCACGCGCAGGTGATCGTCGATGAACGGTCCCTTCTTGAGCGAGCGCGGCATCGGGCTAGCTACTCCTCCACGCGGCGCAGCTTAATCCACTGCGCGCGGCGCATTTTCTTGAATCCACGCACCGGGCCAGAGACACGGTGCGATAGCGGGCAGAAGGGGCACACGAAACGAGTCCCTTGCGCATTGGGAATCTTTTCAACGATCACCGCCCAGCCCGTTTTGCACAACCGAAGTTGCACTTGCGGAGCTGGCACAAGTTTCGAAACTGTTTTTACCACCGGCTTGGCCGCACGCCGCGCGATAGACTTCCGCGCACGTGTGGGGCGCCGTGTTGTTCGACGTGCTGAACGTCGACTTGCTCGATTGGCTGTCATAAGGTTGCTCTCTGTTCTTCGCCGCGCCAGGTTATTTTTTCAGTCCTAGCTTACGGATTGCGTCGCTGCTCGATCATTCTGCTGCTCTTGCGCTTCTTTCGCGTCTTCGCACCAAGGGTTGGAAAACCCCAAGGGGTTTGCGGGTGGTTTCCCTTCACGCGCCCCTCGCCACCGCCGTGCGGGTGATCCACCGGATTCATCGCCACGCCCCGGACGGTAGGACGCTTGCCATGCCAGCGCGTGCGGCCGGCTTTTCCATAAGTCACATTCTCGTGATCCAAGTTGCCAAGTTGGCCGATGGTGGCCATACATTCCACACTGAATCGCCGGACCTCTCCGGAAGGCAGCTTCACCAAAGCGAGATCACCTTCTTTGCTCAAAAGCTGCGCGGCCCCACCGGCCGCGCGAACTACCTGTCCGCCTTTGCCTGGAAAAAGCTCAAGATTGTGGACCATGGTGCCGGGTGGAATGTGACGAAATTTCATCGCATTGCCCGGAAGAATGTCCGCGCCTTCGCCATTCTGGACCGTCATGCCAACTTCCAAGCCCACCGGCTGCAGAATGTAACGCTTCTCGCCATCCGCATAGTGAAGCAGCGCAATGCGCGATGACCGGTTCGGGTCGTACTCAATCGACGCGACCTTCGCCGGGATGCCTGTCTTGTCACGTCGGAAATCGATGTTGCGATATTTACGCGCGTGCCCACCGCCGCGGTGCCAGGAAGTGATCTCGCCTTGGGCATTGCGGCCGCCGGTGCGCTTCTTGGATTCCACTAGCGATTTTTCCGGCGTCTGCTTGGTCACCTCACTCTTGTCGAGCATGGTGAGAAAACGTCTTGCCGGTGTGTATGGTTTAAATGTTTTTAATGGCATCGCTTCCTCTTGCTGGTTCCAGAACCTTCCGCTCAAAAGCTATTGAAACTAGATATTGTCGGCGTACTCGATCATTTTTTCGCCTTCAGCCAACCGTACGTACGCTTTCTTCCAATCACTCCGGAAGCCTTCGGCGCGCCCGCGGCGGCGGAATTTCCCATGAAAATTTGCCGTGCGCACGTGATCCACTTTTACTTTAAAAACTTTCTGCACTGCTTCCTTGATTTCCGTCTTAGTGGCGTCTGAAGCGACTTCGAATACCACCGTATGTTGAGTTTCCTTCACACCCAGACCCTTCTCCGTGATGATGGGCCGCTTAATAACTTGATAGAGCCTGGTATCCATGGCCTATTCCTTTTTCGCCTTGGGCTTGGGCTTTGCTTTCGGCTTTTCTTTCTTTGTTGCCTTCTGCTTCCTCGCGGCTTTCGGCGCGGCCTCCGCTTTCGAATGCGGTTTCGCCGCCGGTTTGGCGGGCTCGCTTTTTTCGACAGTTTCGTGCCGGGCCGACGCTCCCGGCGCCAGCTGAATCTGAATCGGTTCTTCATGAGCTTGCGGCATTGACGAAAGTGCTCGATTCAACTTCAGAACTGCCTCACGCGACATCATTAAGTGATCGTGTCGCAGCAGGTCGTATGCTTCGAGACGGTTCGTCGGTACCAGCGTCAGTCCATCAATATTTCGACTGGCCCGCTCGAGATTCACATTCGAGCTATTGTCCACCAGCAAGATCGAAGGCGTTTCTTTATCGAGCTTGGTCAGCGCCTGCCGGAATGGTTTCGTCTTGTGCGTTTCAAGTTCCCAGGCATCCACAATTGTCATTTTCTGGTCCGCCAACTTCGACGAGAGTGCTGAACGCAACGCGCCAATAATCATTTTTTTCGGCAGCGCATAGGAATAGCTGCGAGGCGTTGGGCCGTGCACCGTACCGCCGTGGCGCCAGAGAGGCGAACGAATCGAACCCACGCGAGCGCGGCCGGTTCCCTTCTGCTTCCAAAGCTTCCTACCGGAACCGCTTACTTCGCTCTTATCTTTTGTCTTATGCGTTCCGGCGTGCTTGCTCGCGAGATGATGCCGCACCGCTTCGTGCAGCAAGTGCGCATTCACCTTCACGCCGAACACATCGTCGGCCAGCTCAATCGTGCCGATCTTCTTGCCTTCGAGATTTATTACGTCTGCAACTGGCATCGTCGTCTCTCTACAGGGCCGCTTTGGCCTTGCGAATGAAAATGTATCTGCCGGCCGGACCAGGTACCGCGCCACAGACCAACAGTAAGTTTTCTTCTGAATCGATCTTCACCACGCGCAAATTCTTGGAAGTCTTGCGTTCATGTCCCATATGCCCGGGAAAATGCTGACCGGGCCACACGCGCGAAGGAAATGAGCTTGCTCCAATGCCGCCAGGCGCACGATGAAACATGGAACCATGCGAAGCATCGCCGCCCCGGAAATGCCAGCGCTTCACGCCACCTTGAAATCCCTTGCCCTTGCTGATTCCGGTAACATCCACAAACTCGCCGATTTTAAAGTTGTCCACCAGCACGCGGTCGCCGGGCTTGGCTTCATCCTTGGAGTCCTCGATGCGAAATTCCCCAAGGTATCGCAGCGGCGCTACGCCGGCTTTTTTGAAATGACCGGTCAAAGCTTTGTTCACGCGCTGCGGCTTAATGAATTCCACCAGTCCCAACTGCACCGCGTCGTAGCCATCTTTATCTTTGGTCCGTCGCTGAACGATCACGCAGGGGCCTGCCTGAAGCACAGTGCAAGGAACGGCAGCGCCGTCTTCGGCGAAGACCTGCGTCATCCCAAGTTTGATTCCGAGTATTCCGTTGACAGCCATTTCGTTTGCTCTTTCCTTGGTGTTTTTATTTCGCGTCTACTACTTGCTGACGTGCTCCCGGCCGAAAGCCTTGATCTCGACGTCAACTCCCGGCGGCAAATCCAGCTTCATCAAAGCATCCACCGTATCCGGAGTCGGATCCAGAATGTCAATCAATCGCTTGTGCGTGCGCATTTCAAATTGCTCGCGCGATTTCTTGTCCACATGCGGTGATCGCAAAACCGTCCAACGGTTAATAACCGTCGGCAGCGGAATCGGCCCGGCGACATCCGCACCGGTCCGCTTCGCGGTTTCGACGATCTCCCGCGTTGATTGATCGAGAATACGGTGATCGTAGGCCTTCAAACGAATGCGAATTTTTTCTCCGTTAGGCATGGTTACTCGATGATCTCGGCAACCGCGCCGGCTCCGACGGTGTGGCCGCCTTCGCGAATTGCGAAGCGCAAGCCTTTCTCCAGCGCTACCGGGGTGATCAGCGTGATCTCTGCCGACACGTTGTCACCCGGCATCACCATCTCCACACCCTGCGGCAGCTTCACGTCTCCCGTCACGTCCGTGGTGCGAAAATAAAATTGCGGCCGGTATCCGGTGAAAAATGGCGTGTGCCGCCCGCCTTCTTCCTTCGTCAACACGTACGCTTCAGCCTTGAACTTCGTGTGTGGTGTGATCGAGCCCGGTTTGGCCAACACTTGCCCGCGCTCCACTTCATCTTTTTCCGTGCCGCGTAGCAGCAACCCCACGTTGTCTCCCGCAATCCCTTCATCCAGCAGCTTGCGGAACATTTCCACGCCCGTCACGGTCTTCTTCATGGTCGGACGGAAGCCTACGATTTCCACTTCTTCGCCCACTTTTACTTTGCCGCGCTCGATCCGTCCCGTCACCACCGTGCCGCGCCCCGAGATCGAGAAAATATCTTCAATCGGCATGGCAAACGGCTTGTCGATGTCGCGCACCGGCATCGGTATGCTCTTGTCCACCGCTTCCATCAGCTCGAGAATCGACTTCTCATACTTCGCGTCGCCTTCCAGAGCTTTCAGCGCCGATCCGCGCACCACCGGAATCGTGTCGCCAGGAAATTGATAGCTCTTCAGCAAGTCGCGCACTTCCAGCTCCACCAGCTCGAGCAACTCCGGATCGTCCACCATGTCGCACTTGTTCAGGAACACCACAATGGCCGGCACACCAACCTGCCGCGCGAGCAGAATGTGTTCGCGTGTTTGCGGCATGGGACCATCCGTCGCAGCCACCACCAGGATTCCGCCGTCCATCTGCGCCGCGCCCGTGATCATGTTCTTCACATAATCGGCATGCCCTGGGCAATCGATGTGCGCGTAGTGGCGATTCGCCGTCTCATACTCCACGTGCGAAACCGCAATGGTGATGCCGCGCTCGCGCTCTTCCGGCGCGTTATCGATCGAATCGAAGGCCCGAAACGAGACCTTGGGATTGTTCTTCGACAACACCTTCGTAATCGCAGCCGTCAGCGTGGTCTTGCCATGATCGATATGACCGATCGTCCCAATATTCACGTGCGGCTTATTTCGTTCGAATTTCTCCTTCGCCATGTCTTTCTCGCTCCTCTATCGTGCGGTCTTACTTGGCTTCTCGCCGTTTGCCCCGCCAATGATTTCTTCCGCGATGTTTCCCGGAACCTGCTCGTAATGCGAAAAGTGCATGGTAAAACTTCCGCGCCCTTGCGTACGGCTGCGTATTTCCGTGGCGTAACCAAACATCGCTGCCAGTGGAACCCGCACATTGATGATCTCAGTACCGCCGCGCGACTCTCTACCCTGCATTTGCCCGCGGCGAGAGTTCAAGTCGGAGATCACCGGGCCCATGTAGTCCTCAGGAACCACAACTTCCACGCGCATGATGGGTTCCAGCAGCTTCGGATTTGCTTTCTTGCAGGCTTCCTTAAAAGCCATTGAACCTGCAATTTTGAAGGCCATTTCCGAACTGTCCACATCGTGGTAGCTGCCATCGGTAAGAACTACCGCGCAGTCAACCATTTCATATCCAGCCAAAACGCCGGTTTCCATGGCCTCGCGTACGCCATTTTCGATCGGCTGAATGAATTCTCTGGGAATCGAGCCGCCCACGACTTTGTCAATAAACAGAAGGCGATGTTCTTTATCGAAGTGCCATTTGCCGCCCTTGCCTGCAACGCCCTTAGCCAACTCGTCGATCTCATCGGTGGACATTTCATGCATGGTCTCATGCCCGGAGTTCGGAAGCGGATGCACGGAAAGAACGGCATGCCCATACTGTCCGCGGCCGCCGGTCTGCTTGATGTACTTTCCTTCACCTTCAGCGACTCTCAAAATTGTTTCGCGATACGCTACTTGTGGCCTGCCCACGTTTGCCTGCACGCTGAATTCACGCATCATGCGATCTACGATGATTTCCAGGTGCAACTCGCCCATCCCGGAGATCAATGTCTGACCGGTATCGTGGTCGGTGTGAACTCGGAACGTAGGATCTTCCTGCGCAAGCTTACCCAGCGCCATCCCCATCTTCTCTTGGTCCGCTTTCGTCTTCGGCTCGATAGCGACAGAAATCACAGGAGCGGGAAAATCAATGTTTTCCAGCACGATCGGCTTTTCTTCATCGCAAAGCGTGTCGCCGGTCGTTACATTCTTCAAGCCTACGCAGGCCGCGATATCGCCAGCCTCGATGGATTCGATTTCTTCGCGTTTATTCGCGTGCATGCGCAATAAACGTCCAATGCGTTCGCGAGTTTTCCGTGTGGAGTTGTAAACATTCGCGCCAGCCTTCAGCACGCCTGAATACACGCGAATGTAGGTTACGTGGCCGACGTAGGGGTCGGTCATAATTTTGAATGCCAAGGCTGCAAACGGCTGATCGTCCGCGGCGCGACGCAAAATCGCTTCCTCGCCGTTCGGATCCTCACCTTCCACAGGCGGCACATCAGCAGGCGACGGAAGAAAATCAACTACCGCGTCCAGCAGCGGCTGAATACCCTTGTTCTTGAAGGCAGAGCCCGCCAATACCGGTACCAATTTCAGCGCAATCGTCGAGCGCCGAATCGAGGCGCGCAACTCGGCCGGCTCAAGTTTATGCTGCTCAAGATACTTCGTTAGAACGGCGTCATCATGTTCCGCGACGTATTCCACTACTTTCTCGCGGTGCTCTCTGTAAAACTCCGGAGTTAGGGCAGAAGCCTTCACAGCAATTTCGAGTTCCGGACGCGATTTCAGAAATTCAGCATCCCAAAGTTTTTCCAGCGGCAGAGTTTCGTATTCCGCGCCAAGCGTTTCTTCCTTCCAGATGATGGCGCGCTCTTCGATAAAATCGATGACACCGATAAAATTGTCTTCCCTTCCGATGGGATATTGCAGCGGAACCGGGTGAGCTGAGAGACGCTGCCGCATCGATCGGATTGAATGATCGAAATCGGCGCCGATGCGGTCCATTTTGTTGATGAACGCTATACGCGGGACGCGGTACTTGTCGGCTTGGCGCCACACTGTTTCTGATTGTGGCTGCACCCCAGCAACTGCGTCAAAGATGGCGACCGCACCGTCGAGCACACGCAGTGAGCGCTCCACTTCAACCGTGAAATCAACGTGTCCCGGCGTATCGATGATGTTGATGCGGTAGGTGTTGTCAAAGCGCTTCCACGAAGCCGTGGTTGCCGCGGACGTAATGGTGATGCCGCGCTCGCGCTCCTGCTCCATCCAGTCCATTACGGTGGTACCTTCGTGCACTTCGCCAATCTTGTAAGTCACACCCGTATAAAACAGGATTCGCTCCGTTGACGTCGTCTTTCCAGCGTCAATATGAGCCATGATCCCGATGTTGCGGGTGTGATCGATTTGAACTTGGCGTGGCATCTGAAAAATCTACTCGTGCTACCAGCGATAATGGGCGAAGGCCTTGTTCGCCTCCGCCATACGGTGCACGTCCTCCTTCTTCTTCACAGCGCCGCCGCGGCCATTCGCAGCGTCCACAATTTCTCCAGCGAGCTTGTCCGTCATGGTCTTGCCGCCGCGAGTCCGCGAATACAGCACCAACCAGTGAATCGCCAGCGATTGCCGCCGAAACGGATTCACTTCCACCGGAACCTGATAGTTCGCGCCGCCGACGCGCCGTGACTTTACTTCCAGAACCGGTTTGCAATTCTCGACGGCCTTCTTGAACAGCTTGAAGGCGTCGTCGTTGGTTGTTTTCGCCACCTGGTCCATGGCCTGATAAAAAATTGCCTGCGCGGTGGCGCGCTTTCCGTCATACATCATGCTTGAAATAAACTTTTGCACCAGATCGCTGCCGAAAACCGGATCTCCCGGTATCTTTCGACGAAGAACCCATCCTTTACGTGGCATCTCTCTGCTCTCCTACTTCTGTGCGGCCTTCGGCCGCTTAGCGCCATATTTCGAGCGTCCCTGCTTGCGATTCTCAACCCCTGCAGCGTCGAGCGTTCCGCGAATCACGTGGTAGCGAACTCCCGGCAAATCTTTCACGCGGCCGCCGCGCACGAGTACGATCGAGTGTTCCTGCAAATTGTGGCCGATGCCGGGAATATAAGTCGTCACTTCTGCGCTGTTAGTCAGGCGCGCACGGGCAACTTTACGCAGCGCTGAGTTCGGCTTCTTCGGCGTTTGGGTATACACGCGAACGCAAACACCACGCTTTTCAGGGCATCCCTCCAGCGCTGGCGATTTGGTTTTCGTCCGGATTTTTTCCCGGCCGTTCCGCACTAACTGTGAAAACGTCGGCACTCAGGCCCCCTCAAAATGCAACCACACGAATGATTTCCCCGGCATAATTCCGCGCACAGCGAATCCGTCCGCGCAAAATTCTGCGGGTGAATGAACAGAAAAGGCGCCATAACCCGAAGGAATTACCAGGTACTCCGCGATGATGCTTCACCCCGAGGAGTGAACTCCATCTCTTGCAATAGCGGAGAGGCTCACACGGCTTTGCGGGGCTGGCGCCCCATTTCGGCCGTTCTTCTTGTCCCCGTTCCGTCCTTCTATGTTCCGGGGGCAGGAAGACTTCCCTAATCACCACCGAGGCCAAACGGCCCCAATGCAACCGGAGGAGTATAGGAGATATGCCCAGTGTTGTCAACTCGATTCCCGGCAAAAATAAATGCTAAAAAATTTGGAGCTATGGCCGTCTATCTCGCTTGACAAGCTAGAACTGAATGCCCCTCCTTGGCCTGGGGCCCGAGTGACAGAGAGACTCGGGCGCTATCTCGACAGAAGGGCCGTATGCTGCTCATTGTCAAATACTTAAGCCAAGGTCTGAATCGTTTTCTGGGAGAAATAGTTTATGATCGATCACCACCCTCGAAGCGATCAAAGACACGCGCTGTTTCGAAGTTCCTCAACAGGTGTGTCCGACGTGCTTTACCGTGTGAACGAAGCCTTTTAAACTAATGTCGGTCAACCCGCATGGGAGTACGGATGAAGCGTTTCACTTGGCGGCTGAGTTTACTTTTTGTAGTGTTCTTTGCGAGAACGATGGGTGCGCAACAAGCGTCAGCACCCCCTAGGTCGGGCTCGCAGAACGGGGCCTCCACGGCACAAAAACAACCAACCGAGAACTACGCGCAGGAAGCGTTCGTCATCGAGCAGTATTACACCAGCGCACGATTTGAAAATGACGGCACAAGCCAGCGCGACCTCTCCGTACGAATCCAAGTGCAGAGCGATTCCGGAGTGCAGCAGTTAGGCGAACTTGTTTTCGGTTACAACTCTGGTAACGAACAAATGGAAGTCCTAACCGTGCGCGTGCATAAGCCGGATGGCACCGTCGTCAATGCAGCTCCCGAGTCCATAAAAGAAATGACCGCCAGCGTCGCGCGCGACGCACCTATGTACACGGACTACAAAGAAAAACACATCACCGTGCCGTCGTTACATGCTGGCGATACGCTGGAATATAAAATCGTGACGCGGACGATGCATTCGCTGGCACCCGGCGAATTCTGGTTCGCCTATAACTTTCTTGCAGATTCAATCGTTCTCGACGAACGTTTAGAAATTGATGTTCCGCAAGGGCGCGGGATCACCGTGCGCTCAACAGAATTTTCTCTAACCAACGGTCGCCAAGATTACCAACTGCGCGCCAAACCGGATGCAAGCAAGAAGTCCGGTTTCCATAAGACCCCGTTCTCACAGTCGGAAAAGAACGGACGTACTTTCTTCCGCTGGGAGCGTGCGAATTTGGTTCATGCGCCCCAGGAAGAAAACCCCAAGAGCAAGTCCTTGCGCACCGAGACAAAGCGTCCCGATATCGAACTGACCACCTTTGAGAGTTGGGAACAAGTGGCCCAGTGGTACGCAAAACTCGAAAATGGGCGCACCGAACCTACGCCTGAAATTCGCGCGAAAACCCTCGAATTGATTCAAGGGAGCGAGAATACACTCGACAAAATCCAAGCACTCTACAACTACGTTTCCAAAAACATTCGGTATGTAAGTCTCTCCTTCGGACTCGGGCGCTACCAACCGCATTCTGCCGCCGAAATATTTGCGAATCAGTATGGCGACTGCAAGGATAAGCACACCTTGCTCGCGGCCATGCTGCAAGCCGCAAAGTTTCGCCCCGACGCAGTCCTAATTCCGTTTTCGCGAGAGTTGGATACATCTGTGCCTTCGCCTTCGCAATTCGACCATGTAATCACGGCCGTTCCGGGAGAACACGGCCTCATCTGGATGGACTCCACTGCGGAAGTCGCTCCTTTCCGTTTGCTTTCACCCGCGCTCCGAAACAAATTGGCGTTACTAGTTGCGTCAAACGGCGAAGGAAAGATTGTCCAGACCCCCGTCGATCCACCTTTTCTTTCCACGCAGCGCGTGGAAATTGACGCCGAAGTCAGTGACCTAGGAAAGCTCTCGGCGAAACTGCGATATTTTCTTCGAGGCGATAACGAATTAGCGCTGCGCGCCGCTTTTCGACGCACTCCACAAACACAATGGAAGGAACTCGGACAAACGATCGCCACGTTGGACGGTATCCACGGCGACGTGACCGTGGTGAAGCCGAGCGACCCGTCGGACACGGAAAAACCTTTCGAGCTCGACCTCGATTTTTCACAAGCGAATTTTCTCGACTGGTCCAGCAAGAAAAGCAAAGTCGTCGTGCCATTACTGATGATTGGCATGCCGGATGTGCCGAAAGAGACCTCCGCGCCAATTCATCTCGGAAGCCCTCTCGACATCACCATGACCTTAACGCTAAAGCTGCCAAACAGTTTTACAGCGCGGGTTCCGGTGGCAGTTTCGATCGCGAGAGATTATGCGACCTTTAAATCAAGCTACCATCTTGAATCTCACACACTCGTCGCCGAGCGCGCTCTCAGCTTTAAGATGCGCGAATTGCCCTCGTCCCGAGTCGGCGATTACCTCGCTTTTACCCACGCCGTGGAATCTGATGAAAATCAGGTGTTAGTGGCAGAAAATTCTGGCGCCATTAGGCCCGAAATTCCGGAGGCCGCCAAACCCGATGAACTCGTCGAAGCGGGGGTGGCCGCTCTCAATTCTGGCAATCTCACTGCCGCCATTCCGCTTCTGAAGCGTGCGCTTGAACTGAATCCGAAAAACAAGGTGGGCTGGAATGATCTGGGCCTCGCTTATATGCGGCTAGGACAATTGGAAGACGCGGGTGCGGCATTTCGAAAGCAGATCGAATTGAACCCGTTTGACGAACATGCCTACAACTACCTCGGATTCACATTGCAACAACAGCAGAATTACCGGGACGCTGCCAAAGCTTTCCAAAAACAGATCGAGGTAAATCCAATTGATCCTGTGGCGCACGCAGCCCTTGGTGCGCTATTCCTCGAAGAACACAGTTACGCCGAGGCCATTCCCGAACTCGATAAAGCCACCATCCTTCTCCCCGATAATGCCCCGCTTCAAGTCAGCCTAGGCCAAGCCTATATCAACACTAGACAAAAGGAAAAGGCACTCGCGGCCTTCGACAAAGCAGTCGAGTTAGCGCACACGCCCACGGTTTGGAATAACGTGGCCTACAATCTGGCGGAGCATCAAATCGAGCTCGACAAAGCCCAGCAGTATGCCGAATCTGCGGTTTCGGCAACGACCGCCAATCTTCGAAATATCGATCTGTCCCACCTTTCCCTTGATGATTTGCAAGCGGTTTCGAATCTCGGTATTTATTGGGACACCCTCGGCTGGGTTCATTTCGAAAAGGGAGAACTAGACGAAGCTCAACGCTACGTCCAAGCCGCCTGGCTTCTAAACCAGCATGGGGAAGTGGCCGATCATCTGGCGCAGATTGCTCAAAAGCTCGGCGAAAAGGATCGAGCAATCCACTTCTATTCGTTATCGATCGGGGCCGCTCATTCTGTTCCTGAAACTCGTGCGCGTCTCGTGGCCTTGCTCGGACCTCACGCAAAAATCGAAGATCTGGTGGACCAAGCTAAGCCTGAACTCACCGCCCGTCGCACGTTCTCCATCGGAAAAGGCCCAAGTGAAAATTCCCAAGCCGATTTTCTGCTTTTGCTCTCGCCAGGTACGAGGGACCCCAAGGTTGAGGCTGTGAAGTTTGTGAGCGGAAATCAACGTTTGCGGCCACTCGCCGAGCGCTTGCGCGCCGTGGATTTCGGGCCGATGTTTCCCAACGCCACACCTACGAAAATTGTCAGGCGCGGTACGCTGGCATGTTCCGCATACACGTCAAACTGCACCTTTACGTTAATCCTTCCAGAGAACCTTCACACTGTAAATTGAAGCTTCCAACAAAGCTGGATTGGGGGATAGGGAGATGGTTGTAAAGATCTGGACTAACGTATTTGCCGACACTTCTATTTAATTTCCATTACTTCTTTCTCTTTCGAGGCTGAAAGGTCTTCAATTTTCTTCGTCTCAGAGTGCGTCAGCTTCTCAAGTTCATCCAGTGTCCGTTTACGATCATCCTCGCTGATTTTTTTATCCTTCTCGAGCTTCTCGACCGCCTCTTTGATATCGCGCCGGATGTTTCGCACCGCCGTGCGGTGATTCTCCAGAACTTTGTGAATGTGTTTCACCAGGTCTTTACGACGATCTTCGGTGAGTGGCGGAATCGGAACGCGCACCACTTTCCCGTCGTTGGTTGGATTCAATCCAAGGTCCGTCGTGCGAATCGCTTTATCAATCATAGGAACTGTGCTGGTGTCCCAGGGAGAAATCATGATCATCGTGGCGTCAGGTACACTGAGAGTGCCGAGCTGGTTGATCGGCATGGACGTGCCGTGGTAATCCACGCGTACATGATCCAGCAACGAAACGTTTGCGCGTCCCGTACGTACGCCAGCCAGCTCTTTGCGAAAATCCTCGACCGCTTTTTCCATGCGGATCTTCGCTTGAGCTAGAGCGTCTTTGCTCGTTGCAATCGTGGTCATCTGAGAAATAACCTCCGCAGCATTTTACGCGGCTGTGACAACCGAGCCTACTCGCTCGCCCAGCACAACCCGCTTCAGATTTCCCGGCACGTTCATATTGAACACGATGATCGGCATCTTGTTATCCATGCACAGCGAAATCGCCGTCGAGTCCATTACCAGAAGGCCCTTTTTTAACACGTCGATATAGGTGATGCGCTGGAACATTTTGGCGTCCGCCACTTTTTCCGGGTCGGCATCATAAATTCCATCCACGCGGGTAGCCTTCAGAATCACCTGCGCCTTGATTTCCATCGCACGCAGCGCTGCGGCCGTATCGGTTGAAAAATAAGGATTGCCTGTGCCCGCGGCGAAGATTACCACGCGCCCTTTTTCCAAATGCCGTGTAGCGCGGCGCCGGATAAAGGGCTCAGCCACTTGATGCATTTCGATTGCGCTCATCAGCCGCGTTTGGCATCCGGATTTTTCAAGCGCGTCCTGCAAAGCAAGGCCATTGATCACGGTCGCCAGCATTCCCATATAATCGCCCGTGGCCCGGTCGATCGCGAGCTGCTTTTGGCGCGTGCCCCGGAAAATATTTCCGCCGCCAACCATGATCGCGACAGAAACGCCCAGCTCTTGTACCTCTTTGACTTCGCGGGCAATTCCCTGAATCGTTTCGGCGTGGATGCCGGAATCTTGGGGTCCGGACAGCGATTCGCCCGAAAGCTTCAACACCAGGCGGTCATAAACAGGGGTGCCAGTCGTTAATTTCGCTGAGGATTGCTCGTGAGCTATTAGTTTTGTTTTGGCCATTCGGTGGCAATCGAGCTTTTTGCCAGTGGCATTCTAGCAGAGAATCTTCGCAGGATTAAACGCAGCGCGCGATTTCCTTCCCTAGCTTCGGCGAAACATTTACGCGAAGAGCGGGGCGGCTCAAATACCCGGGCGAGTGCTAGGACGAGGGGGTACCAGTCGCGTCCGTATCCGTAGTGGTACCCACAGCCGATGCGGAGCCATCCATCTCGCCGACTTTGAAACGGGAGAAACGGCGAATAGCGATGTTTTCGCCAAGCTTGGCGATAGCCTGATCGACGAGCTCCTTCACGGTCAAACCTTCGTCCTTAATGAAATGTTGCTCGTAAAGGCAGTTTTCTTCGTAGAACTTTTCCATCTTCCCGCTGACGATCTTATCGATTACGTTTTCGGGCTTGCCGGTCGCTTTCGCCTGTTCCTTATAAATGTCACGTTCGCGGTCGAGTGTTGCTTGCGTGACTTCCTCACGGCGCAAAAATCGCGGGTCAAGCGCAGCAATGTGCATCGCCACATCGTGGCACAAACGCTGAAAATCAGCCGTGCGCGCCACGAAATCGCTCTCGCAATTCATTTCGACCAACACCCCGATTTTTCCGCCCGCGTGAATGTACGAGCTAACCAGACCCTCGGAGGTGGCCCGCTGCGACTTCTTGGCCGCGGCAGCTTGTCCCTTCTTCCGGAGAATGTTGATGGCCTGTTCCAGGTCACCTTTGGACTCGAGCAAGGCTTCGCGGCAGGCGGTGAATCCCGCGCCGGTGCGATCGCGCAACTCCTTGACAAGTTGCGCAGAGATGTTTGAATTTCCGGGCGTCGCCATTTCGATTCTTTTCCTCTTGAATAAATTTGGGCTAGTCCGCTTACGGTTTCGCCGGGCAGCACATTACCAAGCTGCTTTGGCTTACGAGCGGGTAATTACTGCTTGTGCGGCGTTTCAGCTACCGAATCTTCTTCTCCGGCAGCTGCAGCGTTCGCTTCAACGGCTGGCTCAGCATCGGGTTCCACGTAATCGCCTTCCTGCTTTTCGTAAACTTCATAAGCGCTCGTGTCGACATAATCCACGGTGTCTTCGCCAGCGCCCTCGGAAGATTTCTGGTCAGCGATTTGTGTTTGCTCAAACGACTGATGCCCCACGAGAACCGCGTCGGAAATTTTTGAAGTGAAGAGACGGATCGCGCGCAAGGCGTCGTCGTTTCCCGGAATGACCCAGTCCACAACATTAGGATCGCAATTGGTGTCCACGATGGCCACTACGGGAATGCCCATACGCCGGGCTTCGCGCACGGCGATCATTTCAGCGTTGGGATCGATCACGAACATGGCATCGGGCAGTGTGGTCATATTCTCCACGCCCGAAAAATTCTGTTGCAGATGCTTCAATTCGCGTTCGAGGCGCGCCGCTTCTTTCTTTGAAAATTGCGCCATGCGGCCGTCTTCCACCATACCCTTCAGGAGCTTCAGCCGTTTGATGGATTTTTGCAGCGTAGTCCAGTTCGTTAGAGTCCCGCCCAACCAACGGTGGTTGACGTAGAACATACCGCAGCGGTTAGCTTCTTCGGCGATGGCCTCTTGCGCCTGGCGTTTCGTTCCAAGAAAAAGTATTCGCTTGCCTTGTCCAGCGAGTTCGGAAACGTAGCGAGCTGCATCGCGGAACATCTTTAAGGTCTTTTGCAGGTCAATGATGTGAATGCCATTGCGTTCGCCGAAAATGTATTCCTTCATCTTCGGGTTCCAGCGCCGCGTCTGATGGCCGAAGTGAACACCGGCCTCCAGCAATTCTTTCATCGTAATTTCGACTCCCAAAGTACCTCCTCCCATAGAGGGATGCTTTTTCTCCGCGACGGATCGGAGCAGCATCCTTTTTTGCCGGTCCTTCCCGGCCGTGAATTAGGTCAGGCCCGATCGCTCGAGCCCGGCCCTGAAAAAAACTAGCGCTTGCTGTACTGGAAGCGGCGACGCGCTCCCTTTTGACCGTACTTCTTGCGTTCCTTCATGCGCGAATCGCGCGTCAAAAATCCGTTCTTGCGCAGCGCTGGACGCAGCTCAGGATTAATCCTCGAAAGCGCGCGCGAAAGTCCCATGCGCACCGCTCCAGACTGCCCACCCACACCGCCACCCTTCACGATGCACTTCACTTCGATCTGATCCTGCATCTGAGTGAACTTCAGCGGCTCCACCGCAGCTGTATGCCACGCGATGTTGCGGAAGTATTCCTCCACCGGCCGGCCATTCACCGTAAAGCGCGCCGGTCCCATCTTAATGTAGACGCGCGCGATAGACTCACGCCGTCGGCCGGTACCGTAGAACTGCTTTCCGGCATTGCTTGAAACCGGACTCGAAGCTGAACTCAAAGTGCCTCCTTCAGAGATCGCCTGCGCGAAACACTCTTCGCCACGAAATGCGCGGAGAAGCACGCGGTACAAGCACGCCGTCGCGGAGCTTTCCGCTGGGCGCTGAAATTTTAAAACTCTGTCTCGTGGTTACAGCGCGAGTTGCTGAGGCTTCTGTCCGGCGTGGCGGGCGAGCGCTTCACTTCCGGCATAAACACGCAGCTTCTTGGCCCGGCGCGCGCGCAGCTTGTTCTTGGGCAACATTCCCAGCACTGCCTCGCGCACAACTTCTTGCGGACGGCGTTGCAACATCAACCGGATCGGAATTTCTTTCAGTCCGCCGGGATAACCACTGTGGTGATGATAAATTTTCTGGTCGATCTTGTTTCCGGTTAGCTTCACGCGCTCTGCATTGATTACGACCACGTGATCGCCGCAATCGAGGTGCGGCGTGTAATTTGGCTTGTCCTTGCCAATCAACAAGCGCGCGATTCGCGTGGCAAGCCGCCCGAGGACGACCCCCTCAGCATCCACGACAAACCAATTCTTTCCACCTTGTAGTTCTTCGGCCTCGCGGCCCTTCGGTATATGCGTCTGCATCAGTCCAGTCACACCTTTCCATCTAAAGGCAAACCATGAGTTTAAGATACGAAGAGATTTCTGTCAACGGAAGTCGCCGATAAGCGCCGATTGGCCGATTGGGAGCCCGTCCGCGAATTACGACGGAAGCGTGAAAGCAAACGGGCCGCATAACGCGGCCCGCCGCACGATAGAACCGTTCAAGGCATCCTGCGCGTTCTTGTTCGGGCGGCGCAGTGTGCTCTAGGTCTAGCTAACTGACGAAGACGTTGCCGCTGTGCTGCGAGCGTTACGTGTATAAGCAGCTTTCGAATCGTTGTCGCCCGCGTCCCCGGTCTTGTCAATCTCGATGGAACCCTTAAAGTAGGCTCCGTCCTCGATCATAATTCGCGCGGTCGTGAGGTCGCCAACTACCGACCCATCCTTCTTGATCTCGATGCGATCGCGTGCTCGCAGATTCCCTTTTACGTTGCCGTAAACTACGACTTCGCGGGCGATTATGTCTGCGGTCACCTTGGCGCTGGCCCCGACTGTCAGTTTGCGGTCTTCTAGTTGCACGAGCCCCTCTACTGTGCCGTCGATATGGAGATCTTCATTGCCGGTGATTTCGCCCTTTACGTGAAGTGTTGCACCGAGCCTCGCCAAGCCACTCGATGACGATGAAGATGTTGCCGGGTACGTCGAGTCGATAGGTGCCATTGTCTTAGCCTCCCCAGGAAATGATGCCAGCCTGTCGGCTGGCGCAGGTGATTTTGGCGACTGCTGTTGCGGTTGTTGCTGCGGGAGCGGACTCTTTGCCGGAGCGTCCGCTTTCTTGTCTCCCCACATTTACCCTCCTTGGCCCCTTTTTTGCAGCTGGACTATCGGTAATTAAGGACTGATTTCTTAATGTAGTCCGGCTTTATACGTAAGCCAAATCCAAAATGGTACAGTTGTGTCCCTTGAGGTAATGCGCGCTTGTAAGCTGGGGGGATGGATATTAAGCCTGCGAACCGCAAACTGCAAGCGCCATTTGAAATTCGTGAGCTGGGCCAACTTACCTAACGGGTTTAGCGCAACTTAATTCCATGCCATATACGCAAAGTCATAGGTATCGCTCTCGAAGGATGGCCATGTGGTGCGCCAGGTGCCCGGCGATCATGTAGGCCAGCGCATTTACTGTTACAGGATTTCCGCTTGCGATACCAGTGCGTGTCCACGCTTCGGCGGGCAAATTCCGAAAAAGCGATAGAGTAGCTCCGCGGATATTCCGGAACTCCTCGGAATAACTGGCCAATGGGTGGTCGTCCGCGCGAGCCGTCTTCGAGGCAATATTCTGATCGAAACTCGGTAGTGGATCGCTGAAACCGCGAGCAAACCACAACGCGCGAAACGCAAACACACGCTCGGTATCGTTCACGTGGCCGATTACTTGCCGAATGCTCCATTTATCTGGCGCATAACGATGCAAAGATCCTTCTTCGGATATGCCGGCCAGGAATGCAGCGGTATCGTCCAACTGCACTCCCATAATTTCCAGAATGTCGTTGCCGGTGATTCGATCGATATAGGTAAAGTAAAAAGCTGCCGCTTCCGTCCGTTGGGGAAAACCCATAGGAGGGGAATTTTAGCAGACTAATATTTACGAAGCACGCCCACAACGCGGCCTTGAATTTTCACATCCGTGGCCTGAACGATAATTGGGGACATTTGAGAGTTGGCAGGCTGCAGCCTGACCTTGCCGCCAGGCTCTCGGTAAAATCGCTTCACGGTCGCCTGATCTTCACCGACCAGCGCGACAACAATCTCGCCCGGGTTGGCTACTTGCGTCTGCTCCACCACAATGAAATCGCCGTCCAGGATATGATCGTCGCGCATCGACTCGCCCTGCACCTGCAAGACGAAAGTATTCTGTCCGCGCGCGAAGTCCGCCAGCGAAATCGTTTCGTGCTCTTCGACCGCTTCTAGAGGGCGTCCAGCAGCGATGCGCCCTGCCAGCGGCAGTTCGACGACATGGCGTTCAAGCACCTGCTCGCGAATCGGTTTCGGGAGTTGCATCACCTCGATTGACCGGCTCTGGTTGTAGCCTCGGCGAATAAAACCCTTCTTCTCGAGGGTAGAGAGATGCTTGTGCACCGTCGCCAGCGAGGTGAGCTTCAGCGAGTTTGCGATTTCCTCGAAGCTCGGCGAATAGCCGTTTTTGTTGAGGAATCCGACCAGATAATCCAGGACTTCTTTCTGCCTCTTCGTGAGTGTCATCCGACCCCCTATGGCCGCTAGCATAGAAAGTGTGGGCGAATCAAAAGCGAAAGTCAATAGTACTAAAGGCCAGGTACTACCGAATCGTTTTTATTTCCTCTCTGGTTCGTCCTTCTTAGGCACAGCAGGGCCCGCCAGTGAATTAAGCGGCACCCTGCCAGGCTGCCATGCGACGAAATCTGGTCTTTCTGCTACGCCAACAAAAAGAAACGTTCAGTGTACTTTTCACCAGCATGAAATCATGGCCCCCTTATAAACTTGACAAGTTCGCAGCGACCGCTCAGCTTTCATAAGTTTAATCATGACAATGGATTCCTCTACCGCTCATCAAGATCCGGAAACTGAATACCAGCGGCATTTAAATTCGCTGCGAGAAGCCGAGACGCGCTACAAGCGAACCTCCGCGAGTCTCGGAGTCGCAACGTTGCTTTTTCTCTGCGTCTCATTGGTCTCGGCCGCCTGGATCCTTGCTTCCAGGATTAGCGCGATCTATTGGGTTCTGCTCCCACTCGCTTTCCTCGTTTTCTTTGCCGTCTTTCACGAACGTGTAATTCGCACGATTCGTATTTGTTCTCGGAGGATCGCCTTTTACGAACGTGGGTTGGCGCGACTCGGCAATAAATGGATGGGAACAGGAGAACCTGGCGATCGTTTTTCTGATCCGTCGCATCCATACGCGCGTGACCTTGATATCTTTGGCACAGGTTCACTATTCGAATTGCTTTGCACCGCTCGTACGCGAGCAGGCCAGGAAACTTTGGCAAGCTGGCTGCTTGTTCCCGCGCCACCGGAGGAAGTTCGGCTCCGCAACGATGCCGTCAGCGAACTTCGCACTCGTGTTGACCTTCGCGAAGACTTGGCAGTCTTGGGAAAGGAATTTCACTCTGGCGTCCAACCCGAATCCTTGGTGATATGGGGAGACACTACTGCGACACTCAACCCCGGACCAATTCAAATTATTACGCCTCTACTCGCTTTCCTCTGGATTTGCAGTTTAGTAGCCTGGGCTGTTTTCAACCTCCGATACCCTGCTTTCCTCATTTCCCTAGTGAACGTGGCGGTTTCGTTGAAGTTTCGCGAAGGCACGTCGACGAGCGCTTCTGCGATTGAGCAAGCCGCTAAAGACCTCAAGTTGCTTTCGCAAGTCCTCGCCCGAGTTGAGCGAGAATCTTTCCTTGCGCCGAAACTTAAGGCCCTTCACGCTACACTCCAAAGGGATGAGGTAATTGCTTCTAGCTGTATCGCCCAATTGAACCGGCGCGTGGACTTTTTGGTCTCGCGACGGCATCTCGCGTTACAAGTCCTCGATCCTTTCGTGTTTTGGAGTTTACAGTGGACGCTCGCCATCGAAGCGTGGCGCAGGAAGTGTGGCACAGCTATCCGTGGTTGGCTCGCCGCTTTGGGTGAGATTGAATCGCTGCTAGATCTCGCGGGCTATGCCTATGAACATCCTCTCGATATTTTCCCCGTGTTCACCGACCAGGCTCCGCTTTTTGAAGCCGAGGGGCTCGCCCATCCGCTGATTCCCGAGGCTCGAGTGGTTCGAAACAATCTTGCCCTCGGGCGCGATCTGCAGCTCATCATTATTAGCGGCCCCAACATGGCTGGCAAGAGCACGTTCATTCGCTCGGTTGGAATCAACGCGGTGCTCGCTCAATGCGGAGCGCCGGTTCGCGCGCATAAGCTCCGGCTCTCGCGACTCTCGGTAGGTGCTTCCGTTTGCGTCCTGGATTCGCTGCAGGGCGGAATTTCGCGCTTTTATGCTGAGATTACACGCCTGAAAGTTATCGCTGATTTGACCGATGGGCCGATACCGGTTTTGTTCCTGCTCGACGAATTGCTGCAAGGAACGAACTCGCACGATCGTCGCATCGGCGCGGAAGCTGTGGTGAAGAACTTGCTGAAACGAGGCGCGATTGGCTTGCTAACCACACACGACCTAGCTTTGGCTGAAATTGCAGTTGACTTGGGACCGGTCGCGGCAAACTTTCATTTTGAAGATCACCTCGCGGACGGCAAATTGCGATTCGACCATCGTCTGAGCCCAGGAATCGTTCAAACCAGCAACGCTTTGCAGCTCATGCGCTCCATAGGACTGGACGTTTAGGATGAACAGCTTTTGCAATAAATTCCGTCACTTCGCGGATTCATGACATCTTAAATCTCCATGGCCCAACTCATTCGCGCCGGAAGCGTGATGAACAAAAAGCAGGACAACAGTGAGCTGCCGATAAACGAGGCCGCCGTGAAGACGCGTATCGAGAAAAAGCAAGTCGAAGAACGCGTTGCCATCACCGTGCACGTCGTCGACGAAGCGATTCTGTCTGGAAGGCGACGAGGAATTGCATCGGCCCGCCGCGGCGCTTGCATGGTCCGCTCCCGCAGCCTGGTTAGCCATGGGTTTCTCATTTATGGCAGAGGCTCTGCTAACTTCCCATGTGCCTGACCAACCGTGGCGTCCGCTCTACATGGCTCGGAAATATCCCCGGAGGAGTGTCGCTAGTGGCCGCTCTTGGCCTTACGCAAGTTACTGGCGGAAAGACTTAACGTTTGTTGGCGTACAACGAGCGATAGCCGCCCAGCATCCTAACCTAATGTCTGAAGCGTAATGATCAGGTCCCAAATTCCGTTTTCCTGTTACCCTCCTTGTGCTACGCTTTCCTGTGACAGAGCAATTTTTTCTAATCCGCATGAACAATGTCAGGGCAAAACTAAGACTTTCTATCTCTGCGCATTTATAGGGAGTGGGTTCTAACTATGCCATTAACGACGATTGAACTTCCTAAACGCAAGCGTGAAATAATTGACCAAGCCGTCATCCGGTTCTGCGGCGACTCTGGCGACGGCATGCAAATCACAGGCAGCCAGTTCACCAACACTGTGGCCCTGTACGGTAACGACCTGGCAACTTTCCCGGACTACCCTGCCGAAATCCGCGCCCCTGCCGGAACGCTGCCTGGCGTCAGCGGTTTCCAGGTACATTTCTCATCAAGCGATGTTTACACGCCGGGTGATTCGGTGGACGTTCTGGTAGCTATGAACCCCGCCGCTTTAAAAATGAATTTGTCAGACCTCAAGACCAACGGAATCTTGATCGTCAATCTCGACAGCTTCAAAGAAAACGATTTGCGCAAAGCGCAGATTGTGACCAACCCGCTGGAAGATCATTCCCTTGACGGCTATCGCCTTTTCGCCGTTGAACTCACTAAGATGACTCGCGCGGCTCTGAAAGATTTGGGGCTCGACGCCAAGAGCATGGACCGCTGCAAGAATTTCTTTGCACTCGGGATGTGTTACTGGCTCTACAACCGCTCCATGGAGCCCACGCACGGTTGGTTGGAGGAGAAATTCAAAAATAAGCAGCAATTAGTTCAAGCCAACAAGCTCGCCATGCAGGCTGGTTATAGCTACTGCGAAGCGACCGAAGCATTTCAAATCAGCTATGAGATTCCGCCCGCGAAACTCGCTCCGGGCGTGTACCGCAATATCAGCGGAAATGCGGCATTGGCCCTCGGCTTCGTGGCCGCCTCCCAGAAGGCAGGTATACCGCTATTTCTCGGCTCCTATCCGATTACGCCCGCCTCTGATATTTTGCACGAACTCTCCATGTACAAGGATTTCGGCGTAATAACCTTTCAGGCCGAAGACGAAATCGCCGCCATCACTTCCGCCATTGGCGCGGCGTATGCCGGCGCACTGGGCATCACTTCCACCTCTGGTCCAGGTATGGCGCTTAAGACCGAAGCACTTGGTTTGGCTGTAGCTGTGGAATTGCCGTTAGTCGTCTGCGATATTCAACGCGGCGGTCCCTCCACCGGCCTTCCCACCAAGACGGAGCAAGCGGACTTGCTGCAAGCTTTGTTTGGACGGAACTCGGAGGCTCCGATTCCTGTTCTGGCCCCCTCTTCACCGGGTGATTGTTTCTGGATCGCACTCGAGGCCAGCCGAATCGCAATCAAACATATGGTTCCAGTTATCGTTTTGTCCGACGGCTATCTAGCCAACGGCGCTGAGCCTTGGAAAGTTCCCACCGTTGACGAATTGCCGGAAATACCTGTGCACTTCGAAACGAACCCCGAAGGCTTCTTGCCTTACCGCCGCGATCCAGTCACGCTCTCACGCCCTTGGGCTATTCCTGGTACGCCAGGCCTGGAACATCGCATTGGGGGAATCGAAAAGCAGGACGTTACCGGAAACATTAACTACGAGCCTCTAAACCACGAGCACATGGTGCGATTACGTGCGGCGAAAGTCGAGTCAGTAGCAAATGACATTCCACCGGTAATTCCGGAAGGCGATGCGGCGGGCGATTTACTGATTGTCGCGTGGGGCTCCACGCATGGCCCGATCACCGCCGCCTTGAATGCGCAGCGGGAAAAGGGACGCCGTATCGGACACGTTCATCTGCGTTACCTGAATCCCCTGCCGCGCGATCTGGGCGAGGTCATCAGCCGCTACAAGAAAATACTCGTGCCGGAGATGAACATGGGCCAGCTCTTGATGCTTCTGCGCGCGAAATATCTAGTGGACGCGCAAGGCTACAATAAAATTCAGGGCAAGCCCTTCAAAACTTCCGAGATCGAGCAAAAAATCGAAGAAATGCTTGGCTTGGCCCCCCCGGTGCAATCGGAAGAAGATCTGGACGAGCACGCAGGAGAGCAATCATGACCACCGCGACATTGCCGGTATACACAAAAAAAGATTTTCAGACCGACCAGGAAATCCGCTGGTGCCCCGGATGCGGTGATTACGCCATCCTCTCTGCCGTGCAAATGGTGTTCGCTGACCTAGGCATCCCGCGCGAAAAGTTCGTGATTATTTCTGGCATTGGCTGCTCCAGCCGCTTTCCTTATTACGTGAACACTTTCGGTTTCCACACGATCCATGGACGAGCACCGGCTGTCGCCACCGGCTTGAAGATCGTTCGTCCCGACCTCGAAGTTTGGATCGCTACCGGGGACGGCGATTCACTTTCCATCGGTGGAAATCACACGATACACATGCTGCGGCGCAATGTCGGACTAAAAGTGCTCCTCTTCAACAACAAAATTTACGGGCTCACCAAGGGTCAATACTCACCGACTTCCGAAGTCGGTAAGAAAACTAAATCCACGCCGTTTGGCACGACCGACCGGCCGTTCAATCCGATCTCTCTGGCCATCGGATCGGAAGCTACATTTGTGGCCCGCTCGGTGGACGTCTTCCAACAACACTTGAAAGATGTTTTGAGAAAAGCAGCGGCGCACAAAGGCTCCGCGTACGTAGAGATTTTGCAGAATTGCAATATCTTCAACGACGGCGCGTGGGAGACCATCACGGAAAAAGACGCGCGCAGTGAAAATATCGTTCAGCTCGAACATGGCAAGCCTCTTGTTTTCGGCAAGAATCGCGATAAGGGCATTCGCCTGAACGGGCTTGATCTCGAGGTCGTTCAACTTGGAAACGGTGTCACCGAAAAAGATCTGCTGGTTCACGACGAAAAGCATCCTCGCGCAGCCTATGCTTTTCTGCTCGCACACATGGAGCAGCGGCCCGGCTTTCCTACTCCCATCGGCGTACTCCGCTCATGGGATCACGTACCGCGCTATGAAGACCTGATCAACGATCAGATACGCGAAGTTCAAGCGAAGCGTGGCAAGGGCGACTTGGCAAAACTTCTTCGTTCTGGCGATACGTGGGAACTTAAAGCGTAGTTTCGTTTCTTTTTGGTAAATTTTTTGCAGGGTTCCTGTCCCTTTTCCATCCATACTCTAACGCAATTCAGAAAATTGAAGATCGTCAGCGTTTATCTTTCGAAATTTCATCAGATTCTCTTGACTTCTTTCGCTGTTCGCTATATTAGGAGTCCCACTCGGTCGGCCCCTCTTTCAGTTATTAGCGTCCGCCAAGTACTGTCCGTACTACGCGGCGTGAGTAGATCTACCCCAGCCGAGCTCAGCGCGCGTTCCAAAACAGTTTGGACATTTCCAAAGGAGATAAATCGATGAAGGACAAGAAGGCGGAAGCTTTTGGTCACTTGTGGATTGCGCGAATCTGCGCAGTTGTTTTGGCAGGACTGGCAGCAGGCTTATTGTTGGCTGGCAGTGCAGCCGCACAGCAGGCGCAGAAGCCTAAGGCGTTCAGAGACTTTAATTCATACGTTTCGTACGTGGCCAAAAACCACAGAGCCCCGTTCGATAGAGACGGATCGGTGATCCCACCGGACAAAGCGAAACAACTTTTGGAGCAGCAGGCCAAGGCTCGCGCGGCAAATCCCGCCGTGACACCTTCGTATCAAAATGTGAAAGTCAATCAAGACCGGAATCCATGGCCCAAGGCTGAGATCGCTGCAGCCACAGACCCGTCGTCCGCTACCGGCTGGGTCGTTATGACCAATGACTTTCGCGAGAACTACGACCACATGTTTTACCACGTGTCCACCGATGGCGGCGTGACCTGGACCGACGACTCTATGGTTGGTGGCAATGACCCGTTTACCGGGTTTATTCCGCTAACCTTTCAGAGCGACCCGGGAGTTTCTTTTGATCAAGCCGGTAACAGCTACATTTCAACGATTACCGGGAACCTGATCCTCGACTTCAATAACGGCTACGAGAATTTTGACACGGAGATCGACATAGCCCAGGGCTTCTCACACGGAACGTACACTTCTCTGCTACCCACGCCGATCGACGATCAACCCTGCAACGGTTTGTTCACCGGTGCATTTAATTGTCCTGCCGTGCTGGACAAGCCGCTGATTACTACGGACGCCAATCCCGGCAGCCCGCACGAAGGCACGACCTATGTCTATTACACCCTGTTCTGCAACAACGCACCGTGCACCGATGGAACTGCGACGGTTCCTGCGTTTGGATCTGCAATTCTCGAATCGCACTCCGCGGGTCCCAACCAGCCGTTTAGCCCTCCAGCTCTCGTGAGTGGTTCGCTAACGGCCACGCAGTTTTCTGACATGGTGATCGACTCGAACGGCACTGCGCACATGTTCTTCGATGACTTCAGCAACTTCCCGTACACGCAAATGTGGGAATCCACGCTAACCGGCGGCAATTGGGTAGTCTCGGCTAAGCCCGTTGCGACCTTCATTTACAACGGATTGACCAATCTCAACTGGGCCTTCCGGGATAGTGGAGCCGCTGCACCGGGATGTGGGGTTCACTACCACACTGCGTATTGTGCCTTTTCCGCAAATCAAATCCTCGGCGGAAAGTTCGAGAGCACACCCAGCTTGTACCTCGTAAGCGTGGTCAATGGTAATTCCAAGATCACGCGCGTCAACAACGACACCTTCAACGATCTCAAGGAGCACTTTTTTGGCTGGGCGACCGCCACACCTTCCGGCGATGTATATGTCGGTTGGTATGACAGCCGCAACGATCCCTTCAGTACCACCGTTCAGTACTTCGTCGGGAAGTCTACCGATGGAGGAAAAACTTTTCCAACGCAGCAGGCAGTCAGCGACACGGCTTTCAATCCGTGCACCGGATTTCCTGGATGTGGCTTTTTCGGAGATTACACGCAGCTAGTGTCTGGACCTGACGGAACAGTCCATGCCGCCTGGACTGACACTCGCGACCAAGCCAGCATGCAAATCTGGTCACAAGCAATTACTTGGTAATTTGATTGAGAAAGTAGGGGCTTGCAAGAGCAGCTAAATGCTCTTGCAAGCCTCAAAATTCAGCCAACGTTCTTGCATCGTCGGCGCCCCTGGGAATTACCTGGTGGCGCCGATCTATTTTTCGGAGATGCCCGAATATCAGAGGTAAAACACTGGCGGGCTACGGAGTCGGCGTCACTTGGGTCGTAGGACTAACCGGGGAATTTCTAGCCACCGCGACATTTGGCTGCGTCAATTTCGTCGGCATCACAGCAAGCGCGCGATCGCGCAACACCGCAAATTCGCTCCAGTCGCGCTTTGCCACCGGATCGGACGGCGGCAAGGGCAGCCGTTCAAAATTCAAAAATTGTCCCTGGCGCTGGATTCGGAAATCTAGATGGGGTCCTGTAGCCAGCCCGGTCATCCCCACCAGTCCTATGCTTTGTCCTTGTCCCACATGCTGGCCGCCGCGAACCAACACTCGCGATAAGTGCATGTAATAGGTGGTGTATCCATTCGTGTGCTGAATTTGAACGAGATTGCCAGCACCGCCTTTTGGTCCAGCGAAAACCACGCGTCCGTCGCCGATCGTCTGCACCGGAGTGCCGCTAGGAGCAGCATAATCAATCCCCAGGTGCGGGCGGTATTCTTTCAGGATGGGATGGAAGCGGTGCTCGCTGAAATGCGATGTAATCGGCGCGGCGAACTTAAGCGGAGAATGAAGGAACGCCTTCTTCATGGACTTCCCTTCGGGTGTGAAATAGGCAGGGGCGCCCGAAAGGTCATGGAAAAGCACGGCGCCGTAGGCGTGCCCGGCATTTTTGTACTCGGCAGCGAGAATTCGGCCGTACGAAAGTAATTCGCCGCTCAAAAGTACTTTCTTCTCGATCACCACTCGAAACGTGTCACCCGGTCGCGGGTCGGTGTAGAAATCCAAATCCCAGCCGAAAATCTGCGCCAGGCGCATGGCCAGCTCTGGCTTTTCACCCGCGTTAATGACCGCTTCGAAAAGCGAGCCATGAACCTCACCCATGACCCCGACGGTTTCAGTTTCTGAAGGTATGGTCTGGATCTCTGAGCGAACTTGGTTTCCTTCAGGCGCAATAGAAAGCACTCGATCGGTATCGATTCTGTAACGGACTGAGCGCAGCTCCCCAAGAACAGAGCGTCCCACATCCAAACGATTTCCCGCGCGCAAATGCCGTAGGTCGAAAACAGACTGCGCGGAAGCCGCCAGTCGCGCGGCGGTTTCCGCATCGATGCCTACACCTCGCAGTAGCATCTGAAATGGAAGTCCGGCGGGCACCAGACGTTCGCTATAAAGAACCACCTGTTCCTGTATCCGCCGCGTTTCTTCGCGCGCGGAAGATGCTTGCAAAGAGACTTCACTCTCAGCGGAATTGCGAACGTAATAGGAGGTCCCGATGAGTATGGCGCTCACTGGTATTAGAGCGAACCAAAATAGAATCTTGCCGACCTTGCCCATGTTTCGTAAACCGCCTTACCCGTTTAGGTAACGAAGCTTAGCGCAACGACGCGTTCGCGGAAAAGGCTAAATGCTCCATTCTGTACAGGCAGTAAACCCTGCGGCGCATTAAAAGTCGCGGAGCTCTTGCAGTCAAGGTTACGGGCTATTGCGAGCCGCCCGCGGAAGCGGTGTACGACGCATGATGTATGGATTCAGCGAAGTAATTTCGTTCGCGCAGGCCATGATAGATGCGGCCTGCAATCTCGGAGGCGTGAGGGCCACTGATTGACCGGCTTCCTCCACGAATCAGCACTACGAGAACAATCTTAGGGTGCGCTTGATCGGCGTATGAGACAAACCAGCCGAGGCGGCCACCAAGCGATTCGTCGTTACAAGTCCCGGTTTTTCCGAGCGCTTGTTCGCCGTCAGGGTCGTAACTCTGTTTCGCCGTGCCGTACATTACCGCAGCCAGCATGCCTTCGCGCAAATCCGGCAGCAGCGGCGCGATATCGAGCTGTTGTCGAATTCGAGGCTGGAAATTTTGGACATCTTGTTCTGTGCGCGGATATTGAAGGTAGTACTGCGTCCCGCCATTGGCCAGAGTCGAAACTAGCGATGCGAGTTGCAGCGGCGTGATCCGAATGCCCTCTCCGAAACTTGACATGCGAGCAACTCCGCCATAAACGGGAATCCGCGCGGGTAGCAAACCCGGCTGCTCTTCGCTGATGTTGTAACCCGAGCGTGAGCCCAGCCCCATCAGCGTCGCGTACTTTGACACTCGCGCAAATCCCAATCGCGTACCCACCTCTTCAAAATAAGTATTGTTGGAATGCGCCATGGCCTCGGTGAGGTCCATATAACGCCTTCGCCCCACCTTCAGCATCGTGTCGCGGGTGATAACGCCTTCTTCCAGGCCGGCCAGAGCAATCACAGGTTTTATCGTCGAGCACGGCTCGAATCCGGAAGAAAAAGCCATTTTTTGGTTAACGATTGTGAGGATGCGTCCCGTACTGGGATCCATTGCCAGCACCGAACCGTTCGCGTGGCCGAGGGCGTCGAGAGCGACTTGGCGGATGACTGGATCGTCAAATTCCACCGCATCGCCTTTACCGGGATCAGCGTAGCTAGGCGTGCTGCTACGCTTGTGATGAGTGCGAGTCTTGGGCGTGGCTCCGGATGCAACTCCCAGGGCGCCTGCGAGAAAAAGACAGAAGATCGAGACAGCTTGGTAGTGGACTGGTTGGGAACGCATTTAAATTATCTTGGCCCGTAAGTGCCTCAATTCAGGCTGTGAAGCGTAGTGTAAGGAAATGGTACGGGCTTGCGCAACTGTAAAGGAGGACAGCTTTCCTGGTAGGCACGCTGGTCGGAAGTACCAGAGGAAAGTGCAGCCTGCTTATGCGGCGTCATCATTCTGGGCCAAGGCGGAGCTAACGGGCCGCTCGACCTTGGGCCGCCGCTGCCGCCTTGGGCGCCTGCTTTGGAGCCTCGGCTGGCACCGCTGGTTTCGCGTGATTATCTTCGACCGCAGCCAAGTTCGAGAGCAGCCCTAATTGTTTTCGCAGATCATGTTCGATCTTGGCGCGAATATCCTTATTTTCTTTCAAGAACAGGCGCGCATTGTCGCGGCCTTGTCCCAGTCGCTCATTCTTGTAAGAAATCCAGGTGCCTGACTTTTCGAGTAGGCCCTGGGCGACGCCCAAATCAATCAAGTCGCCCTCGCGCGAAACCCCCTCACCGTAAATGATGTCAAACTCAGCTTCTCGGAAGGGTGCCGCCACTTTGTTTTTCACGATCTTCGCGCGTGTACGCGAACCCACCACGCGGTCCCCTTCCTTAATCGACTGTATGCGCCGTATATCCACGCGAATCGAAGAATAAAATTTCAGCGCGCGCCCGCCGGTAGTTGTTTCCGGATTGCCGAACATTACCCCAATCTTCTCGCGAATCTGGTTAATAAATATCAGGCAGGTCTTCGATTTCGATACGATCGCAGTAAGCTTGCGCAGCGCCTGTGACATTAGCCGCGCTTGCAAACCCATCTGCGCGTCGCCCATGTCGCCTTCCAGTTCTGCGCGCGGAACAAGTGCAGCAACCGAATCCACAACAATAATGTCGACGGCGTTCGAGCGAATCAGCGCTTCCGCAATCTCCAGCGCTTGCTCCCCGTTGTCCGGCTGCGATACCAAAAGGTTGTCAACATCCACTCCCAGCTTTCGCGCATACGACGGATCCAGCGCGTGCTCCGCGTCTATGAACGCTGCCTGTCCTCCCAGGCGTTGTGCCTCAGCAATCACGTGCAGTGTAAGCGTAGTCTTGCCGCCTGACTCGGGCCCGTACACTTCAATCACCCGTCCGCGCGGGAAACCGCCAACACCCAGCGCAGCATCAATTGAAATCGACCCAGTGGGAATCACGTTTACCGGCACCAGCACATCCTTGTTCCCCAGGCGCATAATCGAACCCTTGCCATACTGCTTTTCAATCTGTGAGATAGCCAAATCCAAATTCTTGGTTTTTTCGTCATTCATCGTCAAACCTCGAGAGGGATTTCTTTCTTCCTGGGACCTGAGGCGCGCTAAGTGTACTACCAAGTATGCATTCCCCCAAGTTGACCGTATCCGACCTCATGCTAGCACCAGGGCGAACAAAAAGCAAAGAGTATTTCGCCCTTGTTGCTAGATTAACAGGGCTTACTGCTCGAGAGTATTCGTATGAACTAGCGTTCTATAGATTTGGCGCAGGAACCCCTGTTCGGTGGGGAGGGGCTGGGGAGCGAACCATGGCTTCCAAAGTTCGGGCAAGCCTGCGGCCATAATCTCTTTCTCGGTTTTCCCGTCTTCAATTTCCTTCTGCACAAGCGCGATCGTTTGGTTCAAGAGCGGGAGGTATTGCGCGAGGTCGTGGCGATTCGACATTTCACTGTGTCCGGTGACGATCACGGTGTTGTCATTAATTCTGTCCAGCACGGCAGCAAGGGAGTGCGAGATTCCTACAATATCCGCGCCGCCAGCCACGCTTCCCTTGCCATCATAAATGTCCCCGACATCCACAACATTGGCGCGCGTGAAGTAAACGACTGAATCCGTATCCGTGTGGCCGTTTGCGTAATGATCCATTTCAATATCTTCGCCCGCAAAGTGAACCGCGACCATGTTGCGAAACGTGATGCGCGGCCAGGCGCGCTCAGGATAAGGACCGATGGGCGACGGTGACCAAAACGGAGTTTGTTTCGTCATCAGGCGCTTCCGCACGTTTTCGTGCGCCACGATGATTGCATCCGGCCCGTAGATTTCGTTGCCGCCCACATGATCGTAGTGCCAGTGCGTGTTCAAAAGGAACTTCACTGGCCGTTTCCCCAAATCATCCAGCGCTTCTTGTATCGCCGGATTTGCAGCCAGCTCCGGATGATCCACGAGCAGATATCCTTCCGGCCCGGCGAGCACGAGGATGTTATTCAGATCTTGCGGCGTGCGGATTTGTATGACGGTAACGTTAGCGCGTACGGGAAGAACCTTGGTCACCGCTTTCGTAAAGTCGGTTTCGCCTACTTGGAATGCCACCACTGGACGGCACACAAATAGCAACGCGAATATCACTCCTGAGCGAAGGAAATTTTTCATTTAGAGCTCCGTTGGCAGGGCGTATCCAGGCACCCACGATTCTGTGCGCTTAGACGCGAACGAATCCGAGTTGTGAGCGTCGGAGGGCTGCCTCTCCGGGCCTTTTGCCTACCCGGACGGAAAAAGCAGCACAGATTCACTATAGGTTATGAATATTTATAGAAGCCGCGTCCGGATTTGCGGCCCAGCCATCCGGCAGCTACATATTTCTTCAATAGGGGACACGCGCGATACTTCGGATCGCCAAAGCCTTTCGACAATACTTCGAGAATATCGATGCACACATCCAAACCTATAAAATCGGCCAACTCCAAGGGTCCCATGGGATGGTTCATTCCCATCTTCATCACCGCATCCACGGCTTCAGGAGTCGCCACACCTTCCATCACGCAAAACGCCGCTTCATTGATCAGCGGCAGCAGCACGCGATTGGAAACGAAGCCCGGCGCATCGTTCACGGCTACAGGTTTCTTTTCGAGCTTTTCGCAGAGGTCCATCGTGGTTTGAAAGGTCGCCTGGCTAGTCGCCAGGCCTCGAATCACTTCTACGAGAACCATGATCGGCACCGGATTCATGAAGTGCATGCCGATGAAACAATCCGGGCGGCTGGTTTGCGCGGCAAGCTGCGTAATCGAAATTGAAGAAGTATTACTGGCAAGAATCACGCCCGGCTTCAGCACCGCATCCACATCCTTCAGCACGCGCAATTTCAGCTCGAGCTGTTCGGGAACCGCTTCCACCGCGAAATCAGCGGCGGCTAGCGCGCCAACGTCGGTAGTCGGATCGATACGCCCGAAGACAGCCGGTTTGTCCGCTTCTGAAATTTTCCCGCGCTTCACTTCACGATCAAGATTCCTGGCAATTGTTTCGAGTCCGCGATCGAGGAAGCGTTTCTCCACATCGCGCAGAATCACGCGGCATCCTGCCCGCGCAAAGACATGCGCGATTCCGTTCCCCATGGTGCCGGCGCCGAGCACGCCGACAGTTTTGATCGTATCGACCGCCATCAATCCTCTGGAACAAACATAGATGTAGACCAGCCTGGGACGATTTGCAAACCTTTTTAGGAGTGGGAGTTAGAGGGATCAATTCCAAAATGGGAAACTGCGATTCTCACGCTGGCTGGATGATCCGAACTTTTCCGAACGCTGGCTGTGCGGCCAACGCAGAAGAACTGGTTTACGGCTTGATCAGTAACGTTCGAGTGCGAGCGCCACGGCGTTTCCTCCGCCAAGGCACAGCGCCGCGATACCGCGCTTGAGGTTGCGACGCTGCAACTCGTACAGCAGCGTGACGAGGACGCGCGCGCCCGACGCACCGATAGGATGCCCCAGCGCCACCGCTCCGCCATTCACGTTCACTTTTTCTGGATTTAGTTTCAGCACCCGCGTCACAGCGATAGCAGCGACAGCGAACGCTTCGTTCAATTCATAAAGGTCCACGTCCTTGTCGCGATCCCACCCGGTTTTCTTCAGCAGTTTTTCCACCGCGTCCACCGGCGCCATCATTACCCACTTCGGCTCAACCCCGCTCACTGCCTGCGCCACAATTCGCGCCATCGGAGCTTTCCCAAAGTGAGCCGCATTCTTTTCGCTGGTAACGATCACCGCCGCTGCGCCATCGTTTGTACCCGGCGCGTTTCCAGCCGTCACCGTTCCGTCCTTCTTAAACGCAGGCTTAAGCTTTCCGAGCGCCTCGAGCGAAGTATCTTCGCGCGGTGATTCATCGGTCTTGATAATGACGGGGTCGCCTTTCTTCTGAGGAATTTCCACCGGAACAATCTGCTCGCCAAAAAAGCACGACTTGATCGCGCGCACCGCCTGGCGATGGCTGTCTAGCGCAAATTGGTCCTGCTCCTGCCGCGTGATGCCATATTTTTCGGCCACCAACTCGCCGGTTACACCCATGTGGTAGTTTTCATAAACATCCCACAAGCCGTCGGTGATCATCGAATCGAAAATTTCCTGATTGCCAAGGCGAAAACCGGTGCGCGCGCCTTTCAACAAGTATGGGCAGTTCGACATCGACTCCATTCCGCCCGCCACCACTACCTCGGACTCACCCAGTTGGACCGCCTGCGAAGCCAGCGCCACGGCTTTCAAGCCCGAACCGCAAACTTTATTGATCGTCATCGCCGCGACGCGCGAAGCAAGGCCACCACGCAACGCCGCCTGCCGCGCCGGATTTTGTCCCAGCCCGGCCTGAACCACGTTGCCCATGATGGCTTCGTCCACTTGATTCGGCTCGATGCCCGCCCGCCGCACAGCTTCAGCCACAACCTTCGCGCCCAGCTCCGGCGCGGACAGCGGCGCAAGGCCGCCCATGAATTTCCCAATTGGTGTGCGCACCGCGCTTAAGATGACTGGTTGTTCCATTGCATTCACTCCTAGTTGTGCATTTCAGCCGGAAAACCCAGTATATGCGTCCGGGAATTTACGGTCAAACTAGGCCGCGGAGGCTCCGTGCATCCAGACACCTGGAGATACGCTAGAAATCGCGCACGCAGGGGACGTGAATGCATCACGAAAAGTATCCGCTTTCCCTGCTATCCGTCAGGAGCCCGGATTTCTGTCCTGTCGCTCGGCTACGAATCTGAAGGCGCTTTGAGCATAGCCTTCCAGAGGGTCATGGGCTGTTCGCCACGGCAATGTAGCTGCGGCCGGAATCCGGCTCCCCCTTCACATAGCGAGGCGGAAGCCGCCGCGGTAATCGGCTCGAACGTATCGCTGGTTGATATTTCGGCGTCCGTTCCCGGAGGGGAAGGCTTAGCCCCTTTTCCTATCAATGTTCGCTTAACCGACTACAAGCCGTGTAGCCCGTCTAGATCCTGGTTCATGGTTTTCCTTGTGAGACGCTCTCAAAATTTCTTGCGAAATATGCTCAAAGAATGTTCACGGCGCGAGCAGCGAGCAGTACAATAATCGTCAGCGAAATCAACGATTGCAACATCATCACCGCCTTCGCCCAGCGGGAAAGCACTGCTGTATCGGTCGGAGAAAAAGCCGTGCTGGTATTAAATGCGAGAAACAGATAATCCAGGAAGTGGGGCGACCAAGACAGATCTCCGCCATCGGCGCCCAACATTTGCGGAAAAAGAAATGAGCTTTCCAGGCGTCCGCGTCTTCCCTCCCGCATCAGCGGGCCGCCTCCGTCCAGCTTCCAGTACCACAGGGCGAACACCAAAACATTCGTGAACCAGAGCGCGACGGCCGCACGCAACAATACCTGGGGCGGAGTGCGATGTTGTGGCAAACCATGGATTAGAAATGCCAGTGAAGCAACCATAGCGATCGTAATCGCACCGGTCACGGTGAAGGTCAAAATCCGAGCTATGTTGAACTGCCCGCGATGGTTTGATATGACGAGCGGGATCGTCAGAACCAAAATTACTGCCAATAAGAGCCACCCGGGTCCGACCGAAAGCGGCTTCGGCAATGACCAATACACGCAACCGGCAGCCAACATCGCCACTACAGCGGGCCATCGGGGTTCACGCACAATCTGACTGGTCATAGGTTTTGCGGCCGTCGGAGTTTAATACAGTTCTTGCTGCCGCGCCAAAACGATGCGCATCCGCTCCGAGTGTTGCTCGCCTAAGGCTACAGGTTTATAATCGCGGCATGAAACTCAACAGAGTATTGGCACTGGCCTCGCTTCTTTGCGGAATCGCTTTCGCGCTTTCTATGGCTGCAAAAACAGTAGTTCACTTGATCGATGCTCAAGGAAAAAGCGTGGGCACTGTGATCCTTTGGGAACAAAAAGGAGGCGGTGTTGCGCTGGAGGTCAACGTTGAAAATCTCCCGCCGGGTGAGCACGCCATCCATTTTCATCAGAACGCCAAATGCGATCCGCCTGACTTCAAATCAGCAGGCCCACATTTTAATCCCGACGGAAAGAAGCACGGCTTTGACAATCCCGAAGGTCACCATGCCGGCGATATGCTCAATTTCACCGTGGGCGCTGACGGAAAAGCCAAAGTCAGTCTGGCGGACAAAGATGTCAACCTCGGAGGTGACGCTCACTCGCTTTTCAGCAATGGCGGAACAGCTGTCATTATCCACGCCAAAGCCGATGACATGAAGACTGACCCGTCCGGCAATTCCGGCGACCGAATCGCCTGCGGAGCAGTAGGGAAGTAATTTCGGTAGCCGTCTAAAGCGGGTCGGCCAATTCCTACCTTGGGTATCTTGTTTCTAGTCTGCAGTATAAGAGCCATTCCCATGAATAACCTGTAGAGGTTTAATCTCCAGGCGAAGAAAAAGCGTAACCTCGCGGATCGATTTTGCGTTAATATAGTCTTCCGATGCCCCCCGTAACCTCCCGTCTAACCTCGCTTGGACTGAACGCACAGCAGCGCCGCGCTGTAGAGCACGGCGACGGTCCCCTGCTCGTCGTCGCCGGGGCCGGAACCGGCAAGACTCGGGTCATCACAGAGCGAATTGGTCACCTGCTGGAATCAAATCCGGGGCTTGCTGGCGAAAACATCCTTGGACTGACGTTCACAGATAAGGCCGCCGGACAAATGAAGTCCCGCGTCGGGAAAGCAGTTGGCGAGCGCGCTGAAGGCATATGGCTCAGCACCTTTCATAGTTTTTGTCTGGAGAAAATCCTTCGCGTGGCCAATCCCGACTTAAAAATTCTGGAAGACATCGATCACTGGATTTTGCTTCGCCGCCACATGGCCGAGCTGGACCTGAAACATTTCAGGCGCCTCGCGGAGCCGGGCGAATTTCTAAACGACTTCCTAAAGTTCTTTTCGCGCTGCCAGGACGAGCTGGTCACGCCCAACGATTTCCACACTCACGTGGATAACTCCCGGCAAACCTATCTCGCGCGGCGCGCTTCCCTGGACCCGGATGTTCGCAAGCTCGAAGAAGAAGAACTCGACCGCCAGGATGAACTCGCGCGCGTCCATCGCGTTAGCGAACGACTGTTGCGCGAACGAAACCTGCTTACCTTCGGCGCGCAGTTAATGCAGGCCGTGCAATTATTGCGAACGGATGCCGCGCTTTTGCAAAGCCTGCGCGATCAGTTCCATTACATTCTGGTGGACGAATTTCAGGACACCAACATCGTGCAACTCGAACTGCTCTGGCTGCTTGCTGGCGAGCGGCGCAATATCGTCGCCGTGGGAGACGACGATCAGGCGATCTACCGCTTCCGCGGAGCATCCTTCGGCAGTTTTACGATTTTTCTGAAACGGTTCTGCGGAGTTACGGAAAAAAATCTTAGCGAAGGCGTGCGCCAGTTTATCGCGCCACTGACCCAGAATTACCGCTCCACCACCAGAATCCTGCGTGTAGCCGGAGAAGTGATTTCCCACAACGAGAAATCGCCGCTCTTGCCTCCCAAGACTTTGCTCACCGAAAATCCGGAAGGCGAGAAAATTCGCGTCGCTGAATTCGTCGGCCCCGAAGAGGAAGCGCATTGGATCGCGTCGGAAATCGAGCGGCTGCACGTGTCTGCAAACCCCTGGCGCAACTTCGCTGTGCTCTACCGCAAGCACACGCACGTGAAGAAACTAATCGCAGTACTGCAGCGCCGGAAAATACCTTTCGTCATCAAGAAGTTCTCGATTCTAACGAGCACGGTGGTGCGCGACTTGCTGGCCTATTTGCGGCTGATCGCCGTACCCTCGGACAATGTGGCTTGCTCGCGAGTGCTCGCGGCGCCCTACTGGAAGCTTCAGCCGCGCGACCTGGTGCGCCTAGCCGAGCGCGCGGAGAAAAATCGGCGCCGGCCACTGAATGACGAGATCGACGCGGCACAAAGTGAATTGCCTTTTTCCTCGGAAGCGTCCCGCCTGCCCGAATTGGCAAGTTTCCTGGCGCGTTTTCGCCAAATGGCTCGCAAGATCCCGGCGAGCGGTTTGCTGGACCAACTGATCTCAGCACTGGAACTTGCGCCACTTCCCTTTGAAGCTGACCGCCGCTATCTCGAGCGCTTCGTGCAGTTCGTGAAGGACTGGGAGCAAAAGAGCGACAAAAAAAGCCTGCGCGATTTTGTGGAATATCTGGAGTACTTCTCCGAAGCCGGTGGCGATATCTGCCTGGAGGAAGAATCCGCCGATGATGCCGTGCAACTGATGACCGTACATTCGGCCAAGGGCCTGGAGTTCCCTCACGTCTTCATCATGCAGCTCAACAAGAATGATTTCCCTTCGAATGCCCGTCCCGTGAAGTTTGAGTTCCCTCCGGAATTGATGAAGGAGGAAAGGCCGGCGGGGGATTTTCAGATTCAGGAGGAGCGGCGACTGTTTTATGTTGCGCTCACTCGCGCCCGGCAGCAACTAACGCTTTCGCACATAAACAACAAGTGGAAAAGGCCTTCGCCGTTCCTGGAAGATTTCTTGAGGAATGCAAAAATTCAGAAGCATGACACCGCTCAGTCTGCGCCCGAAGTCAGCGTGCCGCCATCAGAGGAAGCCACCGGAGCGTCGCCGGAGCCTTCCGATCCCGCGCAACTATTTTTTCCGTCCGCCGGGCGCGACGAAAACGCGCGCGCGTATTCTCGGGTGGCAGTTTGGGCCAAAGCGTACCATCCACCTGCAGCCGAACCTTTACAACTGAGCGCTTCGGCCATCGAATGCTACTGCAAATGCCCCATGCAATACCTATTTCAAAATAGATGGAGCATTCGCGGCGGGCCGCGCGCCACCATGACGTTTGGAAGTGTGATGCACACCACGATCAAGGAATTTGCCGGCGGAATGTCAAAAAATGGAAAGTTTTCGTTCGAAGACGTGATGGCCGTCTACGATCGCGAATGGTATTCGCTGGGATTTCCCGACGATTACCAGGAAGAGGAATATCGCAAAGCGGGCCGCGAACAGCTCCAGAATTTTCACACCAGCTATATGGCCGCCCCTCCGGACCTGCTGCACCAGGAAAAATCGTTCGAGCTTCACCTGGACCACGACGTGATCGTGAAGGGCCGCATGGACCAGGTGAACCGCCTGGGTTCAAAAAAGTGGAAATCGTGGATTACAAAACCGGCAAACCGAAGGACGCCAAAAAAGCCAAGGACAGTTTGCAACTGAGCGTTTACGCACTTGCCGCCGGGGAAGTGCTCGAACTGAAGCCGGAACGCCTGGTGTTCTACAATCTCACCACGAACGAAGCTGTTACCACCGAGCGCGACGAGAAAGCCCTGTCAAAAACCAAACAAACTATTTATGAAGTGGCTGGACAAATTCGCGCCAGTGAGTTCCCCGCCAAGCCCAGCTTTCTCTGCGTATATTGTGATTACAAACCTTTATGCCCGGCGCACGAACAATTGATTTCGATTCAACCGGCTGCGGATGAGAAAAACCGATAGCCTGGCCTTGCCAATTATTTAGCCTGGTCCGCGCGCGCCGGTGAGTTGGCTCTGGAAATAGCCTTGCCGCGCGCTTACCTCCAGATTTGGACGGCGAACGCGGACCTCGATGGTGTGGTAATCCTTCGTGCGGTCGGCTTCTTTTGGAGCAAACGTGATGGTGTACTCGTTACGCGCTTGCTCGGTAACTTCCGAATAAAGCCGCTCTAAATCATTTTGTTTCGCGGCGTAGAACGTGTCTCCACCCGTGCCGGCTGCGTACTTGTCAATCTCCGCCGCACCGTGCTGTATGATCGAGCGGCCAATCGGAGTGGTGTGAGTCACGGAGATAGCAAATACCGAAACGTCGCTGAGAAGAAGAGAGTGTAGAGTTTCATCAAAGGTGTGCTGATTGTTGTGCGTGTTGCTGCCGTCGGATATCAGGAAGATTATTTTCCGCCGGTCGCGACCGCGCCCCTTCAACATCTGCCCCGACGCATAAATCGCATCGTCTAAGGAATTATGGATAGCGGGCTTTCCGAAGCCACGGACCTGCACGCCTCCTTGTCCCGTGGTTCCGGTGCCATCGGGTTGACTTTGTCCATTAATAATCGGACCCGCGGTCGTGGGATCGTTAATAATGGTTGTACTGTGCGAACTCAGATCCAAGCGTTTCAGTTCGGTAAAGAGTTTGTCATTGCTGAACGAAAAATCGGCTATTGTCTCGGGAAATTCAGCGTAGGTGACCAGAGCCACCTCGTCCGCCGGCCCAAATCCCGCGGCGATCGCGTCCAAGCTCTTCTTCACCTGCTCGGCCTGTTTGTCTGCGAGATCGTTGTCAATTAGAACCACGGCAGACAGCGGGTACGGTTGCGAATCGAATAGCACGATTTGTTGTTCGACGCCGTCGGAAAAAACGCGGAATTCATCGCGCTGTAAGTCGCCGACCAGCTGGCCGTCCCGGTTCTTCACCGTGACCGGCACGATCACCAACTCAGTTCTTGTAGTGATGCGATTGCGAGTCTCGCCTTGCTGCGGCGGAGGTGGCGATTGAGGTTTTTGAGCCTGAGAATTCCGGGGCACTGGAGCAGGTGGAGCCGGCTGAGCTGGTTGTGCCGGCGTCGCGTGAGTGGGTGACGCGTCTTGCTGGTTGGCCCCGGGCTGAATGGGTTGCTGCGCATGCGCGGAACCGCTGACTAGTAATACAATGGCTAGCGGAAGAATCATTCGCATCATCGGCGTATCTCGTTTCGCGCCTATTCGACCGGCGCCTGAAATACCAGCTGGCCGGAGGCCAGTCTCTCTATCGGCCAAATTCTCGCGGGTCACGGAAATGGATGGGACGAACATCCGTCCGCGCCCAAGTTGCATCGTAGGTAGCGCGCTTTACCTGGAGAGATTATACAATGCGGCTGACCCGCCTCGTGGCAGGCATTTTCATAGCAGCCATGGCAGCATATCTGGGGCTAGGCAATACCACGCCTGCTCAATCTCAGCAAGATCAGCAACAAGTTCCACAATCCCAGAAGCCCTTGACGGTGCAGACTACCCTGGTCAACGTCTTCGTCACTGTGCGCGACAAGCGCCATGAAATTGTCTCCGACCTCACTCAAAACGACTTCAAAGTATTCGAAGACGGACAGGAGCAGAAGGTCGCTTTCTTTTCGAAAGACGTAAATCTGCCCATCACCCTCGGTCTTCTGATAGACACCAGCGGAAGCATGGAACGGGTCATCGGAGCGGAACAGGACACCGCGTCACGTTTTCTGCGCGAGGTTATGCGCAAGAAGGACGAAGCCATGGTCATTAGCTTCGACTTTGACGTGGATTTGCTTGCTGACTTTACCGAAGACACCAACGTACTCGAGCGGGCCATCCGCCGCACCTCGGTTAATTCTGTCGGAGGGGGAGGCGTAGTCACTCCCGGCACCATTCCTTCCGGCAGCAATGCCGGAGGAACCGACCTCTACGACGCGATTTATCTGGCATGTCACGACGAACTCGCGACCGAAGCTGGACGCAAGGCCGTGATCGTGATGAGCGATATGGAGGACACTGGGAGCAAACTGAGATTGCAGGATGCCGCGGAAGCGTGTCAGCGAGCCGATGGAGTAATTCACGTTCTTCTGATCTCAGATCCCGGCGCGACCTTCGGCGTGGGCCCCGGAGTCGCTAGAAAAATGGCAGACGACACGGGCGGCCGCGTGATCAACGTTCACAATGAGAAAACGCTGGAGAAGGCATTCGACGAAATCTCAGAAGAGCTGCGCTCGCAATATGTGGTCGGCTACTACCCTACCAACGACAAACGTGACGGAACTTTCCGGAAAATCAGGGTGGACGTAAGCCGTTCTGATGTAAAAGTGCTCGCGCGAAGAGGTTATTACGCGCCCTTCAAGTAAACTTGACTTTCGCGATTGACTATTTACCCGCAGAAGCCGGCGCCACCGAGTAGTAGCCTTTACGCGTGCGAACCGCCAAGCCTTTGCGGTCTGTCTGGACTTCAATCTTCCGGTATTTGCCATTCGCCGCAGGATCCTTGGGCGAATACGCAATGAAATACTGGCTGCGCAATTCAGCTCCAATATCTACGAACGATTGCGCGAGATCTTCAACCTTATAGGGATAAAATACGCGGCCGCCACTCTGATCGGCAAATTCCTGCAGCACCTTGTCTCCGCCTTCCACGTGTATCTTGTGCGGTTTGTCGCCGCTGATCGAAAGCCAGTCGGTGTTCGTGCTGATGGCGTAGATCACGGCTTCGGCGCGGATCGCCGACTCCACCGCATCGCTTAGCGCGTGGTCGCTCAAGGTATCCTGGCCATCGCTGATCACCACCAGCACCCGGCGAATCTCCGGATTGGGTCCCTTTGGCAATGGAGGACTCACCAGTTTTTCCGACGCTCGATAAATCGCGTCATTCAGCGCCGTTCCGCCTCCCGCGCGTTGCTTGCGAATCGCGGACGTGAGCAATGCCAGATCTCCGGTGTAATCTTGTATGACCTCCGGTTCGTTATCGAACGTCATCAGGAACGCCATGTCTTTATTTCGTCGAATCACGCTATCCAAAAAATCGATGGCGGCATCTTGTTCGAAAGGTAAGCGTGGCCGGATGCTATTGGAAGTATCCAGCAAAACCGCTATGCGCAGGGGCAAGTCGGTCTCACGTCCGAAGAAGCGAATATCCTGCGGCGTGTTGTCTTCTAAAATCTTGAAGTCGCTCTGCTCCAGATCGGTCACAAATTTGTGGCGGCGGTCGGTCACCGTTGCAACCAGATGAACCAAAGCCGTGGACGACACGATTGACGGAGTCTTGTTCTGCCCCGCCTGTGCGCGATCTTCCGGCTTCTGCCCTCCCGGAGTCTGCTTCTCTGTTTCCGGAGCCTGTGAAGCAGGAGCACTCCAGTTAGGCCGCGCGGGAGTGGGAGGCGGGCTAGCTTGTTGTGCCTGCGCGCGGGCTGCTGCAAGGCCAATGAATATTGCCAGCAGTAGGCCGACGCCGCATGTTCTTTCAGATAGTTTCATTGGAGTGATTATAGAAACCCTCGTAAGGCAGCGTCAATCGAACCGGGAAGAGCATTCGTAGCGCGGCCTAATCCTTGAAGATAGCTTACTAGTTCACTGGAAAGCGGAGCGCGGCATTCAATTTGTTGGCTAGATCTCGGATGGACAAACGCAATCCGCACGGCATGAAGGAAATTCCGCTCGAGCAATGGCAGCGTTTCGGTTCCAACTTTCTCTTGCCGTGGAGCTCCGTAAACCGTATCGCCCACAACCGGGCATCCAAGCGCCGAGAAATGTACGCGGATCTGGTGTGTTCGACCAGTGTGCAAACCCGCTTCGATCAAGGAAAAGCCTGCCAGCCGCAGACGCATGCGCCAGTCTGTACGCGCCTCACGGCCTTCTGGACGGCGCGCGGTCATCCTCGAGCGGCGGCGAAGATCGCGAGCAATGGGCAACTCGATTCTTCCCGATTCGCCTTGCAGTTTCCCATGTAGCAACGCCACGTACGTTTTTTCAATGCGCCGCCGGCGAAAATCCTCGACAAGTTTCAAGTGGGCCATATCGGTTCGTGCAATCAACAGCGCCCCAGACGTGCCTTTATCAATCCGATGCACGATTCCTGGACGGAGAGGCCCGCCCACCGCAGATAAACCTTTACCGCCGCCAAACCGGTGCAGCAGCGCAGCCACTAATGTGCCGGAACCAGCGCCCGCGCCCGGATGAACGATCATTCCCGCAGGTTTATTTACGACCGCAACATCGGTGTCCTCATACAAAATATCCAGAGGAATGTTCTCTGCTTCGACACCGGGCGGTGGCGGGGCAGGAATCTCCACCGTAACCGTTTCGCCCGCCTCCAGGCGGTAGGAGGACTTCTTGGCGGCCCCATTCACCAACACACGCCCTTCATCAATCAAAGTTTGCACGTGTGTCCGGCTCATATCGCCTAGATGGTCCGCCAAAAAACGATCCAGGCGTTGGCCCGCCAAATCCTGGTCAACTTCAAAACCAGCGTGCCCGGAAGGGTCTTCGCGGGCTTCAAAATTTTCATGCATGTTAGATTGGCCGCGCACAAGGAGCTTGCGAATTCGAGTTTGGATCCATTTAGCGCGCGACCGTAGTGCCGGCCGCAGCGATAGCCGGACCCGGCACGTCCTTCATCCCGCGCCACCACAGGAACGCGCCGGTAAGAATCAAGCCCACACTTACCAACTGCATTAGCGAAACCGTATCGTGGAACATCATGGTGCGCCCGGGATCGCCTCGAAAGAATTCGATGATACCTCGCTCGGTTCCGTAGAGAATCAGATAGGTTCCAATGATCTGCCCGGTAAAACGCCGCCGCTTGGCAATCCAAACCAAAATGAGGAAGTTCAAAAATTCAGCTGCCGCTTCATAAAGCTGCGTGGGATGCAAATGGACTCCCAGAGGAGTGCCTGCCAGCTGGGCCGCCACCGGATTCGTGAACGTTACGCCCCAAGCGACCGTGGTGGGTTTCCCGTAGCAACATCCCGCCGCAAAACATCCTAGCCGGCCAATCGCGTGCCCCAGCGGCAACCCGGCCACGCAGGTGTCCAGCACGGACAGTATGGGCATCTTCTGAAAATGCGAATACAAAATCATCATTAGAACTGCGCCGACGATACCGCCATAAAACGTTCCGCCGGACTGAAAGGTGCTCATACTGAAAATCTCCCGCGGGTTTGCCAGGTAAAAGTTCCAGTCGCTTACAATGAGCCAAATTTTTGCCAGGATAAGAGCGGCCAGAACCGTATAGATGCCCAGGTTCCATATTTTATCGGGATCCAAACCGGCGCGGGGAGCCTGCTTGCGCGCGTACCATAAGCCGAACAGCACACCCGTAGCTACAAGTACGCCGTACGAGTAAATATTTATTCCGCCGAAATGGAAGAGAATCGGATGCATCGTAGGCTCGCTCATGGCTAGGATGCCGCCAGTCGCGGAACAGTTCCAGAATCACAAGCCCTGCGCCGGCCACAATCGCCGCGTCCGCAAAGTTGAAGGTGTACCAGTGGTGGCTGCCAAGATAAAAGTCGATAAAATCGGTCACGCTGTGCCGCAGAACTCGGTCGAACATGTTACCCACCGCTCCGCCCAAAATGAGAGCCAGTCCGCACTGTGCCAGCATTCCGCCCCCGCGCCCTGTGGCCAACAGCCAAGCAAGCAATGCTATGACGCCGACAGAAAACACAATCAATATTGGCGCCAGCCACGGTGTTCCGGAATCGGCGAACAACCCAAATGCCACACCCGGATTGTTCGTATGCACCACGTTCAGCAACCCCGGGATGATCACGCGAATGGTGCCTGCCGGCGTTAACTTCTCGATGGCGTATTTGCTGCCCTGATCGGCCAACAGTGCGCCGAGCGCGAGAAATCCCAAATACCAGCCGGAACGCGACGCGGAGGATTTCAAGCTTTGGCACTCCCGCTTCCGACCGCCGCTATCTCGGTCGATTTCAGCCAGTGCGGCCAGGCACCGCTCGCAAAGCGTCGGATAATCCGCACTCTCACCCACGTGCGTGGAATAATTCCAGCATCGCTCGCACTTTGCGCCTTTGGCGCGCTCGATCGCTGATTTGTAGCCCTTCTAGTCCGGTGGCGAGCGCGGCTCCCTCGATGTGACCCTCGGTGACTTCCACCTGCGATACGATGAAAAGAGCCGGAAGCTGCGCTGAATATTCGCGCAATAAGTCCACCAATCCGCCGGTTGCCACCAGCGTGACGCGAGCTTCGAGTGCCGCCAGAGATTGTCTTGGCAGCGCGCGCCGGCTCCAGAGCTTTCAACACTTCCTGCCGCACCGTGAGCAAGCGTTCCCAATGCGCCGCGCGCGATTTATCGAAGGCATTTTCCAGTTTTTCGGCGAGGGAAACTCGGACATGTGCACGCTGCCACTTCGGGAACCCGAGCTGCGGAAGATGCTTCCACACCTCTTCGGAAGTAAACGCAAGTGTCGGCGCGATGAGTCGTACGATAGCGCCGGCGATTCGGTAAATGGCAGTTTGTGCCGAGCGGCGGCCGAGACTATTCGGCGCGAAGGTATACAGACGGTCCTTCAGCACGTCGAAATAAAACGCGCTTAAATCCACCGTGCAGAAATCGTGCAGTGCATGGTAGACGCGATGAAATTCGAAATTGGCGTACCATTCGCGGCATTCGCGCACGAGCGCGCCGGTGCGCCGCAGCATCCACGCGTCGATTTCCCAAAGATCGGCATTGGGAACCGTATCGCGCGCGGGATCGAAATCGAAAAGATTTGAAAGCGCGAACCGAAAAGTGTTGCGGATCTTGCGATACGCCTCGCCGAGTTGAGTCATCATGGCATCGGAGAGCCGCACATCCGCAGTGTAATCCTGCGAAGAAACCCAGATGCGCAGCATATCCGCGCCCCACTTCTCGCAGATTTCTTTCGGCTCCATGGCGTTGCCGAGCGATTTGGACATCGGCCTGCCGTTTTCATCCAGCGTCCATCCGTGCGTCACCACCTCATCGTAGGGGCGCATGCCATCCACTCCAATCGCAACCATCAGTGAACTCTGGAACCATCCGCGAAATTGGTCGGGTCCTTCCAGATAAACATCTGCGCGCGGCTTTCCTTCTCGCTTCTGCAGCACGGCTAGATTGCTCGAGTCCGGACTCGAACCACACATCTAAAATGTCGCTTTCTTTGCGCCATGTCGCTCCACCGCAGGAACCGCATTTGGTTCCCGGCGGCAAAAGTTCCTCGGCGGAATGCGTGTACCAGGCGTCCGCGCCTTCGCGTTCGAAAAATGGGAGCACCTGGCGCAGCGCCTTAAAATCCTGAAGGATCTTCCCACAACCGTCGCAGTAGAAAATTACCAGCGGTATTCCCCAAAAACGCTGGCGGGAAATACACCAGTCGGGTCGGTCCGCAATCATGTTGTGGATGCGCTCTTGTCCCCACGCGGGGATCCATTTCACTTTTTTAATTTCTTCGAGCGCCGTGCTCCGCAAAGCCGGCGCCTTGGGCGGCGGGACCGTCGAACTGCCACGGTCGAGTTGTATGAACCACTGCTCGGTGGCGCGGAAAATCACCGGATTATGACAGCGCCAGCAGTGCGGATAGCTGTGCGGGAACTTTTTCTCCGCCACCAACATTCCGCGGTCTTTCAACACTGAAACGATGGCCGGATTTGCTTCGAAAACAGTCTTGCCTTTGTATGCCGGTAAGCCTTCCACGAATCGCCCGTCATTATCGAGAGGCGCGTAGGCCTCCAAACCATATTTCTGTCCGGTCGCGAAGTCTTCTGCTCCGTGACCCGGAGCTGTATGCACAATCCCGCTACCTTGCTCCAACGTCACGTAGTCCGCCAGCACACCCGGCACGATCAGTTCTTCCAGAAACGGATGCCGAAATTTCACGCCTTCCAGTTCGCGCCCCTTTCCAACTTTCCTGAACGGGCTGCCAGGTTCCAGCCCAAGAACGGCTGCTAACTCAGGATCCTTCAGCCTTTCTTGCGCGAGTAGCAGCTTGCCCGCGCCAGTCTCCACCAGCGCGTATTCATAGTCGGGATGAAACGCCAGCGCGCGGTTTGCCGGCAGCGTCCATGGAGTCGTGGTCCAAACCAGAGCGCTCACGCCGTGGGCGATCCCAAGTTTTTTGGATTTCTCGTCAGCGACCAGCGGAAACTTCACCCAGATCGACGGGCTGACGTGATCTTCGTATTCCACTTCCGCTTCGGCCAGTGCGGTGCGGTCATAAATGCACCAGTAAACCGGTTTCAATCCGCGATACACATAACCCTTTTCCAGAAAGGTGATAAACGCATCAGCAACGGTAGCTTCATATCCCGGATCCATAGTGAGGTAAGGTTTTTCCCATTGCCCAAACACGCCCAGCCGCTTGAATTCTCGACGATGCGCGTCAATGTAACTAGCGGCAAACTCCCGGCACATCCGTCGAAATTCCGCCGCGGACACTTTGTCCGTCTTGCCGCCCAGCTCCTTTTCAACTTTTGTCTCGATGGGTAGACCGTGGCAGTCCCAGCCGGGAACATACGGCGTCCGGAACCCGGCCATGGTCTTCGACTTCACAATCATGTCTTTCAAAATCTTGTTCAGACCCGTGCCCAGATGGATTTCGCCGGTCGGGTAGGGAGGTCCGTCGTGAAAAACGAACAGTGGCGCACCGGCTCGCGATTCCTGAATGCGATCATAAAGACGCATCTGGTCCCAAGCCGCCAGTTGTTCCGGCTCGCGCTCGGGCAGCTTCGCCTTCATGGGGAAATCTGTTTTGGGAAGATTGAGCGTACTCTTCAGGTCGCGCGTTTTCGCCATCTAATAGGGGTAGAAATGCCTTTCTACTGACGCAGGCCGGGAAACTCGGAGCCTCAGTTGAGACCTGTATGTTACAATGATTTCAGAACGATGTCAGCCGTGCCCGGCCCAGACATCCTTTTTCGCACAGGAGCGTCTAACAATTAGAAGGGTCGCAATGGGGAAGTCTTAGGCACAACCAATGGCAGACTATACCTCCAGACTTGACGACGCCGGTCGCTCAACCACCGAGCCGACCCTTCGCGTCGGCCGCTTGCCGTCTCCGGTTCGTGGTTCGGCGATTAAGGGCTTCTTTTCCAACGTAAAGGATTTTCTCTCCGAGCGACCCACGAAACTCAAAGGCGGTGAGCCCAACGTTTTCAACAATCCCGGATTTGGCGAGGGCTTCGGGGGCAATCTAAAGGAATTCTGGCGCTCTGCCCCGCGCGGTCCAGTGAATTCAGATTTGCTGGTCGATTGGAACACCGGGTTCGGCGGGTTCTGGCAGAATTTGCGCGACATGATTTCTCCGCCGAAACTTCCTCCCCTGAAAACTACCAGCGCCCCTGTGGCCGTGCCGGAAATTTGGTCCAAGAACACTCAGTTCACACGCGTGCAAGCTCTGTCTCTCGCGTTTCACGTTGTCGTGATTGTGCTACTGGTTTTGCCGCTTTTGCCGGCGCTGATGTCACCGGCAACTACGCAGGCCAAAACGATGACGGTCACGCCGCTTGACATTAGCTCGCCCTATCTTCCAAAACTTCCGCCTGGCGCGAAGAAGGCGGGAGGCGGCGGCGGGGGCGGCTCACATGAGTTGCTGCCTGCCAGCAAAGGCAAACTACCCAAGTTCAGTTTGACGCAGATCGCTCCACCCAAAGTGAAGCCGCCCGAGAATCCTAAGTTCGCGGTCACACCCACGGTAATCGGAATGCCGGACATGAAACTTGCCAGCCCCAATATGTCGAATTGGGGCGACCCCATGTCCAAAGTCACCAATGATTCCAACGGCCCCGGAAGCGGCAACGGCATCGGCTCTGGAAATGGCACGGGAGTGGGAAGCGGCAGCGGCGGCGGCGTCGGTCCAGGCGAAGGCGGCGGAACCGGCGGCGGCGTGTTCAACGCAGGCACCGGCGGCTATGGCAATCCATCTTGCATCTATTGCCCAACTGCGCAGTTCTCCGACGAAGCAGTAAAGGCTAAATACCAAGGGACGGTCTATCTCACCGCTATCGTCGGGCCAGACGGTCGTGCCACGGACATCCGCGTGGCCAAGGGTCTCGGGTTGGGTCTTGACGAAAACGCAATTGCCGCGGTTCGAACCTGGCGCTTTAAGCCCGCCTCAGGTCCCGATGGAAGACCCGCAGCGGTCCGCACCACCATCGAAGTGGTTTTTCACCTTTACTAATTCTCTCTCCGCTGGTGCACCCGGTTTCTAGGCCTCGGCCTGGTTTCCTATCGGACGTTTACCTTAACGACCACCTCATATCTGCACGCTTGCCATTCTGTTACGATGAACATCATGAAAATAAGAATGTGCGCTACGTGTTTTCTGCTTTCTGCCATGCTGACCGTGGGGCTGCAAGCCTCCCCACAGACTGGCGCGATTGAATTCGTCGCCAAAGCCACGCCTTCTGGCGGCTCGGACGAACCCGTGCGCGGAATGACTTTCTATCTATTGAGCAAAAGCTTCGAGGAAATCGGCAAGGAAGCGGGCGTCACCTTTCCGCTCGTGGATATGGACGCTTTCATCGATAAGCTGGATGTGTCGAAGGAACTAAAAGCCTGGATGAAGAAGAACCGTTGCGTCGATCTATCCAATGAGGATTTCGTTAAGAAAATCAAACCGGAAGATGTGATGAACGTCTCGGAATTCTACACGGCATACGTGGACAGAATGTCCACCGATCAGACCGTCCCCTTCCCGGAACCGAAATACACTCCGGCCGAGAAGAAGAAGAACCCCGAGAAATATGCCCAACACAAAAAGGAATATCGCGACGCTATCCAGGCCTTCTTGATTCAATTCCCCAAGAGTACGGAGGGAATGTATCTGTCATTGGGAGAGGTGAATCCCGGCCACAAATGGGAAATGTTAAATTCGAGCAATAAAGCCGAACTCCATCGCCATACCATCGAGCTGGCCGAATCGAAATATCTGGTCGCCCGCACCGATACCGATCTGCAAGGGCAAGGCTCCCTTCGCGGGATCGCCCCGGGTACCTATTGGCTCAGCACTCTGGACAACAACGCGCAGGCCGGCGACGCTCGGCAGCGTTGGGATGTTCAAATTACCGTGCCGCCGGGTAAAACTACTTACGTTGCGCTCTCGAATATCAATGCGGTTCAGCCCCCGCACGCCACACCTTAATTCGCACTTGGCTACGTGACAGATACCTCCCAAATCGCTGGCTGGATTCGCCAGCTGGCAGATCCCGATCCGCGCAAGCGATTGGACTCCGCGATGCGCTTGTATATGGAAGGCGGCCATTTGTGTACACCCCTGCTCAAAAAATGGATTGCGGATCCTGAATTTCGCGCTCTGGTCCTTCCCCATAGCTTGAATTCTTCCGGCGCCACCGATTCTAGCCGAGCCTCGACGGTGGTCGGCATAGCCGTCGAACCGCAAACGTTCCAGAAAATCCGCGAAGCAAATAATTTCCCGGTTCTGGCTGACGTCCCACCCGATCAAGACGCCATCGAATTCGAACTTCACTTCGAAGATCACCTCGATCTCGACATTCTGACGACGCGGGAACGCGCTGGCCCGGGCGCCATCGCCAAGTATCTAGCTAAGTTCGGGGAAGGGATTCAACAAATTGAAATTTACGTTCGCGACGTAGATCGAGCTACACAGATTCTGCGTTCGCGGTTTGACCTGAACCCGGTGTATCCAAAAACGCGCGCCGGAGCCAGCGGAACGCGCATCAACTTTTTCCTCGCTTCTGGGCCGGAAGGAAACAAGGTTCTAATCGAGTTGGTGGAAGCGAAGGCAGAAGACCATTAGGCATCGGCTTACCGATTCGCAAAACCTCAACGCTTACTCTCCGCTCTGCTGCAGCAGCTTGGCCACCAGCGCGGTCCATCCGGTCTGATGGCTGGCCCCCAGTCCGGCGCCAGTATCGCCGTGAAAATATTCGTAGAAGAGAATAAAATCACGCCAATTTGGATCCTCTTGGAAAAGTGCGCAGTCCCCGAAAACTGCTCGGCGCCCGTCTCGTCGCACGAAAATATGGGAAAGCCTGCGCGATATTTCCGCTGCTGAATCCCAAAGGGTCATCTGGCGCCCTGAATTCGTGGGACATTCCACTTTGAATTCATCGCCGTAGTAATAGTGGACGCGTTGGAGCGATTCGATGAGCAGAAAATTCATGGGGAACCACACCGGCCCGCGCCAATTTGAATTTCCTCCAAAAAGATCGCTGGTCGATTCCGCCGGCTCGTAGTCCACCGCGTTTGAATGACCGTCCACGTTGAGCACAAATGGATGCTCGAGATGAAATTTAGATAGAGCTCGAATGCCGTGAGGCGATAAAAACTCGTTCTCGTCAAAAAGGTACCGATAAATGCGTTCAAGTTTTTTCCGGTTGGCGATGGTCAGCAGCAAGCGGTTTCCCTGATCCGTTTTCTGGCTCATATCCACATGCTTGCTGACTTCCGGATTGTGATCCAGAAACCACTGCATGCGTTTTCGGAAACTCGGCAAGCGCTCCAAAACTTCGGGCTCGAAGGTTTCCACAGCAAACAGAGGAATCAGCCCAACCATTGATCGCACTTTCATAGGCAGGGGCGCTGCTTGCCCCAAATGTAAAACGTCGTAATAAAAACCGTCCCTTTCATCCCACAGCCCCACTCCTTCGCCGCCCATGTCGTTCATGGCCTCAGAAATGTAGACAAAATGTTCGAAAAACTTGCTGGCAATATCCTCATACGCATTGTCCTGGTGAGCTAGCTCCATCGCCATCGCCAGCATGTTCAGGCAATACATGGCCATCCAGCTCGTGCCATCGGATTGTTCGATAAAGTTTCCGGGACCCAGCGGCTGCGAACGGTCAAATACTCCAATGTTATCGAGCCCCAGGAACCCACCTTCGAAAACATTCTTACCCTCCGGATCCTTGCGGTTAACCCACCAGGTGAAATTCAGCAAGAGTTTGTGGAACATGCGCACTAGGAACTTACGGTCTTCTTTCCCCTGTATGCGCCCTGCGATTTTGTAAACGCGCCAGGCCGCCCAGGCGTGCACCGGCGGGTTTACATCGGAGAAATTCCATTCGTAGGCCGGCAATTGTCCACTCGGACTCATGTACCACTCGCGCATAAAGAGAACCAATTGGTCTTTGGCGAAATCCGGATCGATGAGCGACATCGCCACGCAATGGAAAGCCAGGTCCCACGCCGCATACCACGGGTATTCCCACTTGTCTGGCATGGATATCACGTCGGAATTGTAGAGATGTTTCCACTCGTGATTGCGTCCGTTCAGGCGTTCCGGCGGAGGCGGTGGCTGTGTAGGATCGCCGGTGAGCCAGCGGCGAACATCATAGTGGTACGATTGCTTGCCCCACAGCAATCCCGCGAAAGCTTGGCGCTGGACCGCATGCGCGTCCTCACTGGCACAATGGCCCGCTCGTGCTTTGTAAAAATCGTCCGCCTCTTGCAATCTCTGCTGAAAGACTTGATCGAATGCAGGGCCGAAGAAATCTTTTCCCGATTTGTGGCCCTCGGAGGGATTGTGATCCATGAATCGAAGCCGAATGGTCATGCTCTGTCCCGGCACAATTTCTACGGGGTAGTGTGCCGCCGCTTTCGTTCCAGATAGGGCTGGATTTACGGCGTCGCGCTGGCCTTGAATAACAAAACGATGAAAAGCATCCTTCACATAAGGGGACCTGTTTTTCTCATTAAATAACTTCTCTGTATTGGTTTCATTGTCGGTGAAGAGTGGCTCAGGCGCGCCCTCCGCAATCAGCCAGCGTTTGCCATAGTGAAATTCTTCCAGACCAAACAATTCCGCTCCGGCAAGCCCCTGCTGCCGCGACACTTTCGGTTTGTCATATCCTTCCCCCCAATCCCATCGATTGCGAAACCATATGGTCGGCAGCAAATGTAAAGGCGCCGGGTCCGGTCCCCGGTTCCACACCGCAATCCGAATCAAAATGTCTTCAGACGACGCTTTGGCGTATTCCACACGAACGTCAAAATATCTGTTTTCCGAGAAAATACCGGTGTCCACCAATTCGTACTCAGGCTGCCGGCGATTGCGTTGCGCATTTTCGCGGCGAAGTTGTTCGTACGGAAATGTTCGTTGCGGATACTTGTATAAATATTTCAGGTAAGAACTAGTAGGCGTCGCATCCAAGTAAAAATAATATTCCTTTACGTCTTCGCCGTGATTCCCTTCCCTGTTGGAAAGTCCGAAAAGCCGTTCCTTCAAGATCGGGTCTTTTTGGTTCCACAGTGCCAGAGCAAAACAGATGTGTTGATGCCGGTCGCAAATTCCCCCGATTCCATCTTCGCCCCAACGGTAGGCCCGCGCATGTGCATGATCGAAAGGGAGATAGTTCCAGGCCTCGCCGTTCGCGCTATAGTCTTCCCGAACCGTCCCCCACTGGCGCTCGGAAAGATACGGTCCCCACCGCTTCCAGTGAATTTCGCGAGTTTCGCTCGCCGCTAGCCTTTGCTCTTCAGCGGTAACAACACGATTTTTTGTCTGCTCATTCATCAAGCCATGCTACATCGACACAGAGATAAATTTGCGAGTTTTGCTCACGCCTGTTCCCACAAAATTCCTGCACGTAGTATGCGGCTTTACGGGACAAGCAGTGTCCGATTCTGTATTCTCTAGTGCTGAGTCCTTACATTGCCGCCACACTAAGAGGTTTGCCGACATTCGCACACAACTCACCGCAGCTTACTCTCATCGAATTGCGCTGGCGGTCAATCAGCATTCATGGCGCATAGCGTTCCTCTTCGCGAGCCTGGCGGCGACTGCGGTTGTGCTACCCATGTTCTTCCTGGGCAACGCCTCCGGCCACGATTTCCAATTTCACCTCGCTGGTTGGCTCGACGTAGCCGGCCAATGGCGCGAAGGAATTATCTTTCCCCGTTGGGCCGAATGGGCAAATCGGGGCTTCGGTGAGCCGCGCTTTATTTTTTATCCGCCCAGCTCCTGGATGCTTGGCGCAGGATTGGGATCAATACTTCCGTGGCGGATGGCTCCCGGAGCATTCATTTGGCTAGCTCTCGTTTTGGCAGCGTTGACGATGTGGCGTCTTGCAAGCCAGTGGCTTCCAGCTCCCCAGGCGCTAATGGCCGCCATTCTCCACGCCGTAAATCCATACCATCTCGTAATTGTTTACTATCGTAGCGATTTCGCCGAGCTTCTCGCAAGCGCCCTATTTCCACTCCTTGTTCTGGAATTCTTGCGTGTGACGCGGGAGGGCTGGAATCGAGTTCCTGGTCTCGCGCTGGTTTTCGCCTTTCTCTGGCTCTCAAACGCTCCCGCCGCCGTTATCGCCACCTACTCTTTGGCGCTCCTGCTCGTCATGGGATGCGCGCTTCGTCGAGAAGCCAAGCCGCTTTTGGCAGGCAGCACGGCTATGGCCGGCGGTTTTGGTTTAGCGGCTTTTTATATTTTGCCCGCTGCCTGGGAACAGCGCTGGGTCCAAATCTCGCAAGCCCTTACGGAAAATCTTCGCCCCGCCCAAAATTTTCTTTTTACACACTCCAACGACCCCGAATTTGTTCTCTTCAACTGGAAAGTTTCGGCCATCGCGCTAGGCACGATCCTGATCACCGCACTCGCCGCAGTTTTTGCCGCACGTCAACGCAGAAATTTTCTCCAGCTTTGGTGGATGCTTCTGGCACTCGCTGCCGCTTCCGCAGTCTTGATGTTCCCGCCCAGCCTTTTCTTTTGGCAGCATTTGCCAAAACTTCAGTTCGTGCAATTCCCCTGGAGATGGCTCGTCCCGCTCGATGTCGCCTTCGCATTTTTTGTGGCCGCAGTATTGCCAGCCTCACGCAAACGGTGGCTTGGCTGGGCGGTGATTCTTCTCGCCACCGGAGCGCTCGGGACCGCGCTCATCAAAGACGCCTGGTGGGACAGCGAAGATATTCCCGTTTTGATCAGCGCGATTCGTTCTCAGCGCGGTTATGAGGGCACCGACGAATACCAACCGCTCGGTTGCGATCCCTATCAATTGCCCGGTGGACCGACTTCTTCTACTTCCAACCCCGACAACACTCCGAGCCTCGATGAAGCGACCGTAACTCCGGCACCGAAGATCGCCCTGGTGGATCCGGACTCAGGAGCCCTAACGCCAATCAAAGATGAAAACGCGCCTAGCGTCCGCTGGACCGCCGAAACAAAGTTGTTCAGTTCGAAGACCGACCAGCCGGTCACCTTGGCTCTGAAGCTTATCAATTACCCCGCTTGGGAAATCCGCGTAGATGGAAACATCGTGCAGGCCAATTCGCTCCCGGAAACTGCCCAATTGTCGCTGCCGGTGCCCGCAGCCGAACATACGGTACGGGTACATTTTCGCCAAACTCCGGACCGCACGGCCGGTTCCGCCATCTCGATCTTCTGCGCGTTGTTGCTTCTAGGATTTTCTGCCTACTCGCGGCGAAACATTTCGAATGGAAACCAGCTTTCGGCGCCAATTCCATCATAAGAACCAGCAGTGTTTGTTACTCGTAGACTCACAAAGCTCTTCCCGCTGCTGCGCCCGAAGCCCAAGCCCACTGAAAATTGTGCCCGCCCAACTGCCCTGTAACATCCACAACTTCGCCGATAAAATATAGCCTTGGCACTTTCTTGCTTTCCATCGTGCGGCTCGACAATTCATCGGTATCCACTCCACCCGCCGTCACCTCCGCCTTTTCGTAGCCTTCCGTATCGACCGGCAGGATCGGCCACTCATGAATGTGCATCTCTGCTTGCGCCAGGGCTTGATTGCTCCAAGTTTCTGGCGCATTCAATTCCAGCCATCGCGTAGCAAAACGCTTGGGAAGAATCCCTTGAAGCGCAGCTCGCCCGGCACTCCTGCCGCGTGCTTCAGATTCCCTCATAGGCGTAAACACATCACGCCCCGGAGCAAGGTCGATCTGAATCCTCCGGCTTTTTTCCCAGTACGAAGAAATTTGCAAAATAGCCGGCCCGCTCAAACCTCGATGAGTGATCAGCATCTTTTCGCGAAAGGATTGCCCATTCGTGGAAGCCACCACTTCCGCCGACACGCCAGCTAACTCGCAATATCGCTTCCGGTCCTTCGCGCCAAAGATTAGCGGCACAAGCCCCGGCCACGGTTTCACAATTTTCAACCCAAACTGGCGTGCAACCTCATACCCAAACGCCGTTGCTCCCATTTTCGGAATCGAAAGCCCGCCGGTTGCAACCACCAAAACAGGAGCATGAAATTCTTCAGTTTCTGTACTCACTTCAAATCCGTCCACCCGTTTTATCTCGCGAATTGTCGTACTGAGAAAAATCCTAGTTCCCACAGCTTCGCATTCGGCCTCCAGCACATTCGTTACGTCCTGCGCTGAGCGGTCGCAAAATAGCTGCCCCCGCGTTTTCTCGTGGTAGGCAATGTGGTGAGCTTCCAGAAGGGATATAAAGTCCGCCGGCGTATAGCGAGCCAGCGCCGATTTCTGAAAATGCGGATTGCTGCAAATGAAGTTTTCCGGCTGGCAGTAGAGATTCGTGAAGTTACATCGCCCTCCTCCGGAAATAAGGATTTTCTTACCAGCCCGCTCGTTTCGCTCCAGGATCGCAACTTTGCGCCCGCGCTTACCTGCTTGGCCAGCGCACATCAGTCCGGCAGCGCCACCTCCCAGTATCAAAACTTCGAATTTGTGAATGATCTTTTCTGTCAAGGCTTGGCTCAATCTCGCGGATGTCTCTGTCTCTGGATGCTTCTGCTGGTATGCTCAAGGTTAAACTAATTGTCGGAGAAGACTGAAACTTTTGCCCCCCATCATCAACGCCCAGAAACTGTCCAAACGGTACGGCCTCGCGCCGCTCTTCGAAGATATTTCGTTCACCGTCTCTGAAGGCGAGCGCATCGGCCTGATCGGTCCGAACGGTTCGGGCAAATCCACATTGCTTGAAATTCTCGTCGGCCGCGTTAAGCCCGACAGAGGTGAAGTAGCCATTCGCAAAGGCGCCAAGCTAAGCTTGGTCGAACAAATTTCGCAATTCCCGCCGGAGTCCACTTGCAGGTCTGTCATCGAATCTGCTTTGCAACGCGCGGGCGTATCGGAACAAGATCTTCCATTCCGTGCGGAAGAAGCCCTCAGCCGCGCCGGCTTTGCGGATTTCGAAACACACGCCGCAGCGTTGTCCGGCGGGTGGCGCAAGCGATTGGCCGTCGTCGAAGGTCTGGTTCAGGATCCCGACATCCTTTTGCTCGACGAGCCTACCAACCACCTCGATCTCGCCGGAATCCAGTGGCTGGAGGAATTGCTCGAAGACCCCGCGTTCGCCTGCGTGGTAGTCAGCCACGATCGCTACTTCCTGGAAAATGTCGCAAACGACATGGTGGAACTCGATCGCGTCTACCAGGACGGATTTCTTCGCGTAAAAGGAACCTACAGCCATTTTCTGGAAGCGAAAGAAGCCTACCTACAAGCTCAGGGAAATCGTCAGGAAGCGCTTGCGAACCGCGTGCACACCGAAATTGAATGGCTTCGCCGAGGTCCGAAAGCTCGCACCACCAAATCAAAATCGCGCATGGATAAAGCGCACAAAATGATCGGCGAATTAGCCGATCTCAACGCCAGAACCCGCAGCCTCACCGCTAAAATTGATTTTTCGGCTTCGAATCGCCAAACAAAACAACTCATCGTTCTCGATCGTGCCAGTTATTCCATCGGCGGCCGCTCGCTATTCAAAGAAATCGATTTCAACGTCACCTCCGGCATGCGCATCGGATTGGTCGGCCCGAACGGCAGCGGCAAAACCACGCTACTCCGTTTGCTGCGCGGCGAAATTGATCCTTCCGCTGGAACCGTGCGCAAAGCTGACTCCTTGCGCATCGTTTACTTCGACCAGAATCGCGAGCTGGATCCTGATCTCACACTTCGTCGTGCCCTCGCGGCCGATAGCGACTCCGTGATCTATCAGGATCGCGTAACTCACGTAGCCTCCTGGGCCGCGAGATTCCTTTTCGGCGCCGAAGATCTAAATCGCCCGTCGGCCGTCTCTCCGGTGGCGAACGTGCCCGCGTCTTGGTCGCTCAACTTATGCTTCAGCCAGCAGACGTCCTGCTCCTGGACGAGCCCACCAACGATCTCGATATTCCTACGCTGGAAATTTTGGAAGAAAATCTCTTGGAGTATCGCGGCGCTCTGGTACTGGTCACGCACGACCGCTTCATGCTGGATCGCGTTTCTACAATCGTTTTTGGCCTGGATGGTCTAGGCCACGCCGAACGCTTCGCCGACTATTCGCAATGGGACGCCTGGCAAATCGCGCAAAATGCCGCATTTATCGCGGAACAGAAGACTGAAACCAAACGCCCGCCCATGCGGCCAGAAATCCCCTCGGCATCGACAAAAACAAATCTAACCCACAGTGAATCCCGCGAGGTCGCCTCCCTCGAAAAACAAATCGCTAAGGCCGAACAAACTCTCCGCACCTGCCGCGCCGCCTTGGAAAATCAAGAAATCGCCAGCGACGCATCCCGCCTTCAAGTCGTTTTCGCGGAAATGGAAGCCGCACAGAAAACCGTCGATAGTTTGTACCAGCGCTGGTCAGAATTCGGTCAAAAAAAGAACTGAACTCTCTCTGATCCCAAGCACGTCTATATCGCACCCCAGCCTTTCAATTCTGCCGTCTGTCTCAGGCAAGGAACGGCCGGGGCATTTAAAGCCCCGGACCGCAACCGCCTAGGCCCAACCCGTTGCCCTAGACCGGTAATCCTTACGCTCCCCCAGGCCTAGGTACCATTGCTACGCAGCTGTCTGCCTCCTATGATCATATAATAAATAAGTAAACTTTCTCTCGGGAGCCCAACGGAACATTCTGTTAAGCTCACACTCAGGCCCAACCTTCCAGCCCTATTTACATCTCAAGCGAGTGCTACACAATCGCGGGCGGATCCCAATGCCGATGCAAAAGTACGATATTCGCAAGCCTGAGAGAAAGGCGGCGGAAAGGAAAAATGGATCCTAGCCCATCGCCAAAACGATCGCTGCCTACAAATGGGCAGCACTCGCTATCGCGACGACCCGGCCATAAAGCATGGTTGCGCGCCTACTTGTTGCTTCTCTTTGTTGTGCCGCTTATGGCAGGCACCTACTGGATGTATCTGAAGTCGAAGGAGGAGATTGCCACAGAAGAATTGCAAAGCGATCTTCTTCGCGCTCGCGCCATGGCAACGATCGTGGAGAAGGACTTTACTTCGGCCGAAGATATCCTTTCCTCCATCGCCGATCGTCCTGTGCTCAAAGACAAGTGGTCCCGGAGTGACCTAACCTCCATAGAAACCGATCTCCAGGAAGCTCGCGCCCTAGAACCAGCATTTCTTTTCGTTGGCGTATTCGATGTTGAAGGCACTTCGCGAGTGGTGGTACCCCACGCCGATATTCTAGGAACTAGTTTTGGGTACCGGGATTGGTATCGCGGGGTAACCGCGCATTGGCAGCCTTATATTTCAGAAGTTTATCGGACCGCGGTGGATCCAAAACCGTGGGTCGTCGCCGTCGCGGTTCCCATTCGCGACGCAAACGGAAACCCCGCCGGAATCTTGATGGGTACATACAGCGTTTCCGAATTAACCCGTAAGTTCAGCGCGATTGAAAAGGGATCTCAATCCGAATATTACATCTTGGACCAAAATGGCGTGGTGGCCGCTTCGCCAGACGTTAACGCACTGAGTGAGCCTTTCAGTATCCCCGGATTGCTTGGAATGTCGCGCCCGTTATCTGGCCTTGAAAGCAGCGAGCAGTTTAGACGTGCCGGCAGAAATATGTTCGCGGAGTTCGCGCCCGTCCCAAATTTGGGATGGGCAGTGGTGTATTGCCGCCCCGAAAGTGTTGCGCTAGCTCCCGCCCTACATCTGAAGACCGAATATCGCACTGTCAGCCTATATCTATTGCTTGTGTATCTGGCAACCGCCGCTCTCGCCGCGTTCTTAATGCGCCGCCAAACAAAACTCTTATCCGAAAATCAAGCACTGAATGTCGAACTCGAAGAACGCATTACCCAAAGTAAATTGGCCCGCGAGGAGCTCGACAGATTTTTTAATCTTTCGCCCGATATGCTTTGCATTGCCGGCACCGACGGATTTTTCAAGCGGCTCAATCGTGCTTGGGAAAAGACGCTGGGACATTCCATCGAAGAGCTCATGGCCGTGCCCTTCTTTGAATTTCTGCATCCGGATGACCGTCGGTCTTCAGGCCGAGAAGTCGAAAGGCTGGATGGTAACTGGAGCACCATCGGCTTCGAGAACCGATTCCGCTGCAAGGATGGTTCCTATCAATGGCTCTCGTGGAATGCGGTGCCTTTCGTCGAACAGCACGTGATCTATGCCGTGGGACGCAACGTAACTGCGCTAAAACACACTGAGCAGGCTTTGCGCCTTTCTGAAGAGCGCAACCGCCTGCTTTTTGAATGCAATCCACAATCGGTATACGTCTACGATGTCGAAACTCTCCTAATCCTCGATGTCAACAAAGCGGCAATCAGAAACTACGGCTACTCTCGGGAAGAGTTTTTAGCGCTCTCCATAAAAGACCTCCGGCCTCCTGAAGATGTTCCCGTGCTCCTTGAGAGTCTGGCCAAAGCTACCGGCGCCGTTCAAGATCATAAAGTCTGGAGACACCGCAAGAAGGACGGCACGTTGTTAGATGCGGAAATCAGCTCGAATTCAATTATTTATGGCGGCAGAAACGCCCGCGTGGTAGTCGCCACGGATATCACTGAACGCAAACGGACAGAAGCTGCGCTGGCACAGGCTAAGGAAGCGGCCGAGCGATCCAACACATTCAAGGATCAGTTTCTTTCCACCATGAGCCACGAGCTTCGTACGCCTTTGAATGCCGTCTTAGGTTTCTCCGACCTGCTCACCGAAGAACGCTACGGTCAGCTGAACGAGCGCCAGATTCGCTATGTCAGCCACATTAATAAAGGCGGCCATCATCTGCTCCGGCTCATTAACGATATTTTGGACCTCTCCAAAATTGAAGCGGGACGCCTGCAATTAGCGATTGAAAATGTCCCTATCAATCGCACGTTTGCCGAAGCCTTTGACACTTTGCGCCCGCTAGCTGACAAGAAATCGCACAGTTTGGTCTTGACCGCCTCTCCAAATTTAAACGTCATGGCCGACGCCACTCGCTTCAAACAAATTCTGCTGAACCTGATCGGCAACGCCATCAAATTCACTCCCCCAGGCGGCAAAATAGAACTCGGCGCCCGGAAAGTTGATCAGACCGTTCGAGTGGAGGTGCGCGATTCCGGCCCCGGCATCCCTCCGGAGCAGCAGCGCCGCATTTTCGAAGCTTTCTACCGACTTACACAAACAGACAAAGCCGTGGAGGGCACCGGCCTGGGCCTTGCCATCACGCAACGCCTGGTGGAGTTGCACGGAGGAAAGCTAGGACTGGAAAGTGAGCCGGGATCAGGAAGTTGCTTCTACTTCACTTTACCGCTGGCACCGACGTTTGAATCCAATGAGCCCTCCAAACCGAAATCGCGAAGCGAAGCTCCCGAATCGTCGCGCATTCTTGTGGTGGAAGACGATCTAGCTGCGGCGCAGCTCCTGCAGTCGCAGCTCACCTCCGCTGGTTATGAAGCGATATTGTGCAACGGGCAAAGCGCTCTTGAAACGGCCGCTACACTGCGCCCCGCCGCCATAACCACCGACATCATCATGAAGCCCATCAGCGGATGGGCACTCTTGTCCAGCTTAAAGAGCGATCCTCGCACCTCCGCGATTCCCGTAATCGTCATTACCATCGTCGATCAACGCGCAACCGGTGCTCTGCTCGGCGCAGATGAATACATCGTGAAGCCGGTCAAAAAAGAGACCCTGCTCGCCGCATTGGAGCGCTGCTTGTCCCGCCGCGAAGGCGCGGGACGACAGCGGCCAATACTGGTAGTCGAGGATCACACGCCCACCCGCGAATTTATCTCGGAGATCCTCTCGCAGCACGGATACGCAGTGCGTACCGCAGCCGATGGCTCCAGCGCCCGCGCGCAAGTCGCCGCTTTCCTTCCTGAGCTGGTGATTCTCGACTTGATTCTCCCCGGCATCAGCGGTTTCCAGTTGCTGAACGAATGGCGCCGCGATCCCCGCACGAATGACGTTCCTGTTTTTGTTCTCACCAGCAAAGACCTCACCGCCGAAGAGAAGGAATATCTGAACATAAACGCACGCGCAGTTTTTCATAAGCAGGATTCGTGGCAGGAAAATCTTCTGCGCCACCTTCGTCGCGTGCTGCCTCCTGCCTTTGCGGAGGTTACCTGATGCCTAAAATTCTTGTGGTCGAAGACAATATGGCAAACAGTGAACTCTTACGCGACTGGCTCGAAGCGGAAGGCTTTCAAGTGCTGGCAGCAGAGAGTCTGAGGCAAGCGTTTGCTTTCTTCGAGGATCAAACGCCGCAGGCCGTCCTCCTCGATGTAAAACTCGGGGCCGAAGACGGCTTATCCCTGGCCCGCTGGATTCGCCAACAGTCGCACCTGCTCCACTTACCAATACTCGCGGTCACCGCACATGCTTTGCTGATTGACCATGAGCGAGTAATGCAGGCTGGTTGCAACGCGTGCATTTCGAAGCCCGTGGATTTCAAATTGTTAAGGAAACATCTCGCACGCTGGCTGCTCCTCCCAGCCAGGTTGCTGACCGCGCCGGACGCCAAGTGACCTTCGTCGCGGAGAATCGTTAAAGTTTTCTGGGAGAAGTGAAATGCCGAGCCGAGTTTTGATCGTGGATGACGACCCGCTCGTTTGCGAACTGGTTAAAGAAGTTCTAACTTCTGTAGAAATGGACGCCGTGACGCTCACCGAAAGTAGGGAAGCCTCTTCGCGCCTCGCCCAGGAAAAGTTCCAAGCGGTTTTTCTCGACGTACACATGCCGCACCCCGGCGGCATCGAGCTAGCCGGCCAGATGCGCGCCTCCGGTATGAACCGCAGCACTCCCATCGTCATCATCACCGGCGAAGACGACCGTACTGCCCTCACCGACGCATTCAATGCCGGCGCGAATTTCTTTCTCTACAAGCCCATCGATCGCCATCGTCTGCTTCGTCTGATCCGCGTCGCCCAAGGTCCCATCCAGCGCGAAGCCCGCCGTTATGAACGCGTCAAAGTCGCCTGCAAAGTTTCCATCGAGCGCAATCAAGAGCGCGTTAGCGGCATGACTCTCGACTTGAGTCTCGGCGGGATGTTCATACAAGCCTCGCGCACACTCCCGCTCGGCTCCGTGGTCCAAGTTCTGTTGGAGCTCAAACCCGGCGCCCACCCATTGGCCTTCCCCGCGCGCGTCGTGCGCGTCGCCGCCAACGACTGCATGGGCCTTCAAATCGAAAACGCCGGCGCAGAAGAAAACAAAAAGCTCCAGGAATTCCTGTTGCCTAAGGTTCTGGCAAAACGTGATTAAACTCGCGCCGCCCTCTGCCTCGGAAAGATTTGCTCGCACATCGGCCACAGGAAATCTTTCACGCAAGAACTTGGTACTCCGTCTGAACGAGGCCGCTCTGATAGTGCCGCGTTGCTACGTGTTTCAGCTGGACATCGATTGGTAGCGTACTAAAAAGAGGAATTCCTTCCCCAATGAGCACAGGCACACGAGTGATAATCAGGCGCTGAATCAGCCCGGCGCGCAAGAACGCCTGAATCGTGATGCCTCCGTCCACGTAAATGTGCTTCACCCCGCTAGCGGCAAGTTTCGAAACAATCTCAGCTGGCGCTCCGCCCATCTGCTCCACCAGGCCTCCGCGCACGCCAGAAAAATCGAGCGGCCTGCTGCTGAGCACCACCACGCGTTTCTTTCCGTAGGGCCATTCCGGATAAACCAGGACCGTTTCAAAAGTCTTGCGCCCAATGACCAGCGCATCAACGCTGGCCATGAACTCTTCATAGCCGTGCGCCTCGCCACCGCCCGCCGGAAGAAAGTCGAGATCGCCGTTCGGTCGCGCAATGAAACCATCGACGCTAGTCCCGATAAAAACCGATGCCATCATCACAAACTCCTCAACTATTTGCCGCCAAATACCCGCGTAACGATTCCCAATCCCTCAATTCAACCCGCTCCTCGAGCCTCATAGAAATCTCCCGCGCGCGACCGAGCAGTACATTACTTCTGGCCCGTAAACTCGCTGACCACGTGGCCCTGCTCATCGAGAAATTGCAGCACCGGCTTCCCGTCCTGCTGTACCGCAAGCAAAATCCGCACTCTGCCGTTGCCATCTCGCAAGTTTAGTCCCACGGACCCGTCCGGATCGCACCCAAGAACCATTCGTTTCACGTCGTGTCGATGGCTCGCAAAAAAATCTCCCCACGCAGCATCCTGCTTGTCCGCCGGCAACGCATTAATCCGGTCAGCCATTTTCCTCTTCTCCCCGATCGGAAAATCCCCTTGATCCAGTATCGTTAGCCGCGAAAACTTATCTTTTCCCTCTTGACCCGCATCCAGAGCAAAAATCTGGTTCTCCTCATATTGGTCGAGACTTAGATGCCCATGATTCTCAATCGTCCCACCAGGCAGCTGGCTCGCTCCCCAAATCAGTCCGCCCTGTTCCGATCCTTCCTCACTCATGAACAGCATTCCGGCAGCCTCGCGCCGATCAGGTCGCGGGAATTCGTTCTTATGAACCCAAGCGCTTGGAAAATCCGCGCGATTCGAGATCGTCAGGCGCACAGTCCCATCCGGCTCCACAATATTGATTCCACGCGCCGTGATGATCCCAAAGTTCGTATTTCGTACCATGGCGAACCCGCACAGAACCGTTACCGCAAAAGCCAGGGTAAGCACACCTGAGTAAAAATTGCAAGAAAGTGCGGACTACCGAGAATCTTCATGATGAGGCCTTCTGTTTGGTTTTTGTTGGCCCTTCGGCTCTAACGCCAAATCCTCGATAGTAGCTTTGCCGGATAGAGACTTCCGATAGCGTTCTCTGCCTTACCTTGCGCGTTGCTGAAAACGCGCTTCCGATAAAGCATTGACGTTAACGTTAAATAAGGCACTTGCGCAGTACAATGAGCCTCAACGGGCGCGATGAGATGATACCTAAAGTGAGCCGGAGAAGGACCGAGGGTGGGCCCCTTGGCCTCCTCCACGCAGTGGCCCTGATCGCGGTGCTGGCTGGAGCTGTGGGCTCGGTCGGTTTGATGCTTCGTGCAGGTCATCTTAACCCTTCCCGTCTCCTGCTAGTTCTTTTCGCGCTCTGGGTGCTCTCCCCCTTCATAGCCCTCGTATTGGCCAACATGGTTTCGAAGCGTTGGTCGGTTGTTACCCGAGCGACGCTCTACACCGTGATGCTGATTCTCACCGTGGCTTCTTTGGCTATCTACGGATATGTCGCCTTCGGTCCCCCCAGGACCAAACCCGCTTTCGTATTCGTTGTTGTTCCCCCCGCGTCATGGTTGCTTATTGCAATAGTTGTCCCGATAGCCGCGCTAATATCGGGCAGACCGCGACGTCGAGGTGACGGTGCCTAGCACAGCGTTGCAGCGGACGCGTACGCACGCGCCGCTGGACGCGCAATCGTTAGGCCGCTCTCCGAGCGCGCATTATTACAGCCGCAGAGTAAAACGCGCGATTGCACGGCTAACTCCTGCAGCCCACGTACCCCGCGCCATGTGCTCGATTGAAGGGCCATGGGACCCCCCGCGGTTTGGGTTTCTCTACCAGCGGTTTTCATCACTTCTTCGCGACGAAGCCGGTCAGTTCCGAAACCAACAAAGCAGAACGTGGTCCATTGTGGCGACCATGGTTCTATGGGCGCCTTCTGCATAGCGCGTCCGAAAGCCTTAATCCCCCGCTGCCGGCACCGGGAGTAATTCAGTCCGAGACACTTCGCAGGTGGGTCACGCAGATCAAGGAACGACAGGACCAGACTGATGAAGTCTAAAAGCTAGCGGAGTTCAGCGACGGAGCTCTGGATACCGTTTGTCACCGCTCCCTAGGTTGCCCTCGGGCACAGCGGGCAGCGGGTCCCCAGCAATAACAATTTGGAACCGGCCTGAAAAATGAACGAAGACCGTCAGGAACTTTGCGGCAAATCCGGCAGGGAAATCGATTTCAACCGACGGGTGGATTTTACTTTGAAATACGGGCACGAGAGTTTGTGACTCGTGTTTCAGTAAAGAGACCCGACGACCGGCGTTGGAACAACTTGGTGTGCCGCCGGACCCAAGGTCAGACTTTACTTCCCTTTTTCGTCTTCTGCGACATCTTCTGCGCCATGAAAACAAGAAGCTTCACGTCCGATGCCTCCGCGCGCCCGAACAGCCTGCGGAATCTGCCGAGGATCTTGGCGTCCTTGCCGGAACTGCCCCAACCTGATTCCAGGGGCTTGGCCGCATTCACCGCAGGCGGGTCTTCGCCTTCGTAAAAAAGCTGGTACATCGGCACGCCGAGCGCCCGGGCGAATTTTTCAAGTGTTTCGACCGCCGGCGTCGTGTGCCCGTTCTCGACGCGGGAAATATAGCAACGAAGGAGACCGGTGCGCTTCTCGATATCGCCCTGCGAAAATTTTTTATGCTCCCGCAAGGCTTTCAGTTTGTCCCCGATGAACATTGTCTCTCTCCCGTGGCATGCATGAAATGTGCCGGATTTGATATGAAAGCGCGCGCCGCGATCCATCAAAAATGAACCGCGTCCCGCCCAATAGTGACGATCACGATTGAAGTGGCCGTATAGAGAGTTCCCAGAACAGCTCGGCTGCGCCCTGAAAGATAAGTTTCTCCTTTTCACGGCCGTAGGACTGCATGCCAAGCGCCTCGAAATAAAGCGTCTGATCGTCCGCTTTGACAGAAACCGCTTCGTTCACGCTGCCGCGCGGTTCATCCGGCATTGAATGCTCGATACTTCCATGGCCCATCATGCCGCCGGCGATCGAGGCCGATCCCTGACAAACCTTGTCCCCGCCCCGGTACGCCGCCGCGCTGAACCGATTCGCGTCAACGCGCCGAAATGTCTGTTCGACGCCAGCGTTTCGCGCGCGACCAGTTTTTTCAGGGAGTTTTCGAAGAACTTCGCGATGCATTCAAATCCATCATGTCGGAAGCGGTCCCGGTCGAGGTCAGTGAATTTCTTGGTAATGCGTAAATTGCTGGAACGCGCCGGAAACTGGATCGAATTGCGCGGCTCCTCAGCCGCTGTCTCCATTCGTCTCCGCGGTTCTGGCTTTGGCGAATGCGAGCTAATCCATTGAAAAGATTGGCTGGGAGGCCTGGACTCGAACCAGGATAATCAGATCCAGAATCTGATGTACTGCCAATTGTACGACCTCCCAACACGCTGAAAATAAACTGCGAGTGGTGATACGGAGACTGCTGATATAAATTCTAGGCGTTTAGTTCCGAGCAGTCAAACGAACGCGGTTACTTGCTCTTCTTGAAAAACACTTCGGGAGAAACGTTAAAACGTTTGCTGAGTCGTTCAATGTGACCTAGATTTAGGTCCTGTCGTCCACTCAAAATGTCAGAAACTACACCTTCGGAGCCGAAGACTGACGGTACGAGATCTTTTTGACGAAGATCATTTGCAGCGATTAACTCAGCCAAAACTTCTCGCGGGGACGCATCACCGATAGGATAATGCTCATCCTCGTATGCTTCGACCAGTAAAGTCAAAACTTCCATATAAGCTTTTTCTGCCGCTGTTAAATGATTTTTGCGTTCCATCTCCAAAAGAAACGCTGTGTACCGTTCGTTCTGTGCCTCGGACGTAATGGGTTTCGGGGTATCCAGACCCTTCAACGTATCTCTCTCAATCGCAGTCACAATCATTTTTCCATCCTCCCCGGTCATACTCAGCGTGGCTCAAAATATGCAAAATATAAACCTTCTTAGCACTGAAACGAATATACGAAACTAAACGGCACTTGTTACCGCCAACGTTGAAAACAACACAAGTTCCAACCAAACTAACCGTATTGAATGTCTGTCGAGCCTCTGGGACATTACTCCACTTTTCCTTCTTAACTACTTTGTACCAAGCTCGTAACGCCCCGTCCCACTCTGGATGCGCCTTAATAGCATCTAGAATCGCCTTCTTCTTAATCACCCTCACGAATCAAATCTTCGCATATCACGAAGTTGTTGTCAACTGAAATATTCGTATTTTACGAAGTTAGCGACAGGCGTCGGTTTCGCTTTTCCACTGCCCCTACTCAAAGCGAGCTGTCGCGCACGCAATGAGATCTCTGAAATTAGGATGTTGGAGCGGCACGTCTCTTGACGTACCGCCCTTTGACGAGTGCACCGCTCGCTCGATGGGTTGGCCTCGAACAAACTTATGCGCCGTATATGACACCGCCAAACGAGAACCTACCGCGGGTGACTACGACGGGATACACATTGAAAGTCCCACCAGGCATAACTTCAATAAGGGAAAAACAATAAGGGAAAAACCGTTGATTGGGGATTCCGGACGACCGTGATCAGGATTTCGGCGTGATCGTGATCACTTTATCGCGATCCCCGGAACGGTGATCACGATGCCCCGGAATGATTTCCACAGAGGGGTGGCGCTGGACAACACAGAAGGCAAGCTATCAAGCGGAATACGCTAGCTGCGCCATCCGTCCATTAACTGACACACTGCGCCCGGCTCAGGGTTAGCTGGACTGCCTAATGGCCGACGTTTACGATTACGGTATGAAACCACTCGGTAAGACGGTTCCAGCTAGAAACTTGCTGATTGGCGCTGGGGCGTATTATCTCGCCATGTGGTTGACCCTGGTTTTGTCGCTTGGTTTCAGCAAACTAACTGACCGGATCATCTATACGGGCGAGTTCGAAGGCGCGGTCGTGACGCCGCTCGTGGAGCATTTGCCCAGGGCACTCCTAGCCTTTGCCGTTGGTGCTGTGGTCGTCTGGTTAGTGGAATCGGAACGTCCGACTGGCTGGGTCATATTTCCGCTCCTGCTATATGCGATCCTCGGGTTTAGCGGTTACCATTGGGCGCGGCCTCCGGTGCTCCTCGACCGAGTCCGGCAGACAATCGGCGCACTTTTTCCGGCTGTTACCTGCGCCATTGGCGGAATAGTGTCAGCGCGCCAGTTCAGACTGACAAGAGGAGCTAAGAATGGGCAGTTGGAATGAATGGACCCATGTCCTGATAGGCGCGGGCTACTTCGGGGGCATGATGTTTGCGATCCTCTGGGGATTGAATTATCGGCGAGTTGAAGATAACCCCCGCGAGAAGTCGTCGCACTATTTCGTCGCCGCCATCTACTCAGGGATTGCGTATGGTCTGACTACTACTTTTCATTCACGAATCTGGCATTGGCCCCTGTCAATCGTGAGCATAATCGTGGTGGTGTCATATTTCGTTGTTGCTTCGATATTCCACCATCAGGTAGCTGCAAACTGACTGCGTATCACCGGCACTGGCAGGAGAGAATCGGTGAAATTCCTTAGCCGCCTTTCCATCGTACTCATCGCAATCAGCTTTGCCCTTCCGCTTTGGAGCGCGCCCTACTTGATTCCGTTTGTGCAGCCGGAGCGCGCACAGATTCAGGCAGGCAAACTTCATTACGTGTTCAGCTACGAGAATTGGGTGCATGAGGCAGGATTTGGGCGTTTAGCCATTTCCGTCGTCGCGTTGGTCATACGCTTCATTCCGTACCGGAGGGGAGAGCGCTGGGCCTTCGTAGCATTGGTGTTCCTTGCTGTCACATATTATGTGCCCGTATGGTTTTTCGGGGGCATCCCGAACTTAGGTACTTGGCCCGCATTTCGAAACTGGAACTTGCCGCAACCCAAAGTTGCAAATCTTGGGTGGGTATTTTGGTCTTCATTCTTTCTTACTGCTTCCCTAATCCTTGGACTCGCCATGTCGGCCCCGGGTTTTTTCCGGAGGAAAAGCAACTGAGACTCAGACGGAGTGTCTAGATTGCACTTATCGAGAGAGAGCTGCTTTGGTAACCGATTGACCCGCTCGAATTTTCCAGTGGCACTTCTGGTGGCACTTGACAATTCCTGTCCCACGCTTTTCCCTGCCCTGCCACAACTCGACCACTGTTTATTTTCTTCGAGTTACGAATTTCCGCAGAGCGCCGCGTCGCTCCGCAAAGTGGAAAAATCTTTTCCAGAATCTGATGTACTGCCAATTGTACGACCTCCCAACAGTAAGACAATATTATACTTGACCGACTACCGGTCCCGGAAAAACAGTCTCGGTGTTAGTTCTGATGTTAGTTGACCTGCGCGCATGCGTCACTGTAGCAGGGGTGATCCTCGTTCTTCTTGGATCCAAGTCGATTGACAGCGGCAATCAAGCGCGATGTTAATCCAGACCAAACGATTATTCTAAAGTGTGACTGAAAATCCAGACACAACCCCGAAGACCCCGCATCGGAGATGCTCTCTCCGATCCTTCGTTCGATGGTTTCTCATCGGAGTGGCGCTGCTTTGGTCGCTTGCTGTACTGATCCTTGCGGCTGCCCGGTGGATCGACCCACCGACCACCGCAGTGCACATGGAGCGCCGCTTGCAGGCATGGATTCACCACACGCCGTATCACGAACGATACGAATTCATTCCGCTGAGCCAAATCTCGCCCGATTTCCAGCATGCTGTCATCGCCGCGGAAGACGCGCGCTTCTACCAGCATCATGGATTCGATTGGCACGCGATGCAGATCGCTGCTGAAGACGATATGGAAGGCGGCCGCATTCGCGGTGGGTCCACCCTTACGCAGCAACTGGTAAAAAACCTGTTCTTCGGAACCGGCCGCTCCATCCTCCGCAAGGGCGCCGAGTTCACACTTGTCCCGGTGACCGAATTGGTCCTCGGCAAGCAGCGCATTCTGGAACTCTACCTCAACGTGGTCGAATGGGGCCCTGGTGTTTATGGTGCGGAGTCGGCGTGCCGTTACTACTACCGGACCTCAGCCCGAAGTATCGACCGGCAACAAGCAGCCCAGCTCGCCGCAATTCTGCCGTTGCCCCTGAAGCGACGGCCCGATCACATGAATCACTATAGCGGACTCATCCTGGAGCGGATGCGCCAAATGGGTTGGTAAATCGCGCATCACATTGTTGAACCTTGGAAGATTCGTACCGAAAAACGGCAATCAAATGGTGCGGGAACGGACTTGTCCGACTAACCAGGCTGACTGGATGTCGAGCAGATGCCTTGTGATAATGTTGGGTGATTGGCCACAGGGAGCTGGTCCTGTAAGAGAAGCGAAGATGAATCTCGAAATTCGCCCGCTCACACCCGATCTGTGGCCTGCGCTTACCGACCTGTTTGGCAAGAACGGTGCTTGCTACGGCTGCTGGTGCATGTATTGGCGAATCGGCAACGCATACCGGAAACAGCCACGCAGCGAAAACAAGGCCGCGTTTCGGAGAGTCGTAAAGTAGGGTCCGCCACCGGGATTACTGGCCTTCGATGATGATCTGCCTGTTGCATGGTGTCAGCTAACACCGCGTGACTCACTGCCGTGGCTTGATCGTACATGGCGACTTAAGCGTGTGGATGACGTTCCAGTATGGTCGATTTCCTGCTTCTATGTGCGCAAAGGCTATCGCAGGAGAGGCATCACATCCGCGTTGATCGCAGCAGCTCTGCGCATGGCCAAGATTGCTGGTGCACCGGCTCTCGAAGCATATCCTCTCGATGCGAGATTGACACCAAGCGCGTCAGGCACCGGATATGTCTCCACTTTCGCTCGCGCCGGGTTCAAGATCGTTTGTCGCCGCACAGCGCCTCGACCGATCATGCGCTGTGATCTCTGATGGTTGTTAACGCAGAGATCGTACAAGTCGATCCCGGTACCCAAGTTACCGGTAATCCGACCAGGAGCTACCGCCGTTTTGATACGATTGCCATCATGAATACGAAACAGCTGTTGTTCGCTTTTGCTTTCGCACTGCTTGTCGTTTTCACGGGTTCGCCAGTCTCGGTTCATACCCAGCACATGAGTGAAAAGGACAGCTCCGCGAAAGCGCGAAAGATTTGGCGGCGTTTCAATTGATTCAGGTCGCGTTCTCAGGTGTAACCTCCGCAATTGCAGTAGATTAGAGCGCCGGACGAATTTTGTTGGGGAATTCGTCGGCGGATGTCGATTTTGGCGTTTGCGGTTCGACGTAGAAGTGAGGCAGGGAATTGAATTCAATGGGCCGCTGAAACTGACTCAGGAGAAAGACGATGAAATTCATGTTGATTCTAAAATCGACCAAAGCTTCCGAAGCCGGCAAGATGCCGAGCGAGGAATCGATCGCCGCGATGGTGAAGTACAACCAAGAGCAGGCCAAAGTGGGAATTCTGGTCGATGCGGCGGGTCTGTACCCCAGTTCCAAAAACGGCGCGCGAGTCAGATTCGCACCCGGCGGAAAGAAAACTGTGATCGATGGACCATTCACCGAATCGAAGGAACTGGTCGCCGGCTATTGGATTATCCAGGTGAAGTCGCTCGAAGAAGCGATCGAGTGGGCGAAGCGATCTCCGTTTTCGCCGAACGGTCCGGACCAGGAGACCGAAATCGAAGTGCGAGAGTTTATTGAGTTCGAGTGACTTTCCACGGAGTTGCAACGCGCAAACCTTTAGGGGCGGGGCTTGTTTATGGACCCGACAAACCAGGCGCAAAGCAACTTTTGCGGTACCGCTGTTTGAAAATATGAACGAAGACTCTACGGTAGAACTACACGTCCGGCTGCTCGGCGAAGGCACAGACTGTTCACGGCCAACGAAAGCCATCAACATCGGGGACGGCCTTCTCCAGCTGGATGCACATAATCTTTACGTTGCAATGATGCGCGGTTAGTTATGGTTCTATGTTCAAAGACCATGCTGCTCAATCCGAGGCGAAAATGAGAAATCTAATCTTCGCAATCAACATTACCCTAGATGGCTGCTGCGACCACACCAAAACAATTGCTGATGAAGAACTACTCGAATATTATTCGCACCTTATGCGAGATGTGGACCTGCAGGTCTTTGGGCGCAAAACCTATCAATTGATGGTTCCTTATTGGCCTGATGTAGCCAAAGACCCGTCTGAGACAAAAGCATCGCACGAATTTGCGAAAACATTTGTCTCCAAAAACAAAATTGTTTTTTCACAATCATTAGAGAGCGCTGAAGATAAAAATACGAAAATTGTTCGTACAAACCTTCAAGACGAAATAGTTAGACTGAAACACGAGCAAGGCAAAAATATTTTAGTCGGCGGTGTGAGCATTCCTTCACAACTGATAGAGCTTGGTCTAGTTGATGAATATCATTTCGTCGTTCAGCCGATAGTTGCAGGAGAAGGGAGACGGTTGTTAGAAGGTATTAGCCTGGAGAAATTACAATTAAAACTTGTTGAGTCCAAGATTTTTAAATCAGGATGTGTTGCGCTTCGTTACTCGAAACAGTGACAGAAACAGATTAGCCGAAACTTGCGCCGCGTCAATAATCTCCTTTATGCACCTTACTTTTCGATAGTGCCTTCCATGAGAAGGCCGGTGAGTGTCAAGCGTTTTCTCTTTTTTTTCTTTTTCTTCTTTATTTCTTGTTTTTCCAAATTGTTCCCATGGAGCCAAGCCGCCTCTGTCGCCACCCTTCCATCCGCACTCTTGGTTGAGCGATGGTCGCTCGGTGCAAGTTGGGTGTGCTCGATTCAGTAGGTGCTGCTACCTGATTAGCGACCTCTGTTCCCCCCTTTCGAAGGAAACTGGTCCAGGCACTATCGCAGTCACCTGATCTCGGCGGTCGAGCTCGGCTGTCTGGATACCATCTCTCTTCTTTCCTTCTTCTTTGCTCCTTTTCCGTTTTTCACAGAGAAATTTCGCGCCAGGATCGCCTATGAACGACAATTGCCAACTCCCTCGACCCCTAGCATCCCCGGTTTTGTCGGGAGCTCTTTCCTCTAGGCCACGGCACGCATCTCTTTGTGGCTATTGTGCAGTGGTTCGTAGACCTCTCCATTCACCCACAACCGATGCAGCAGTACCGCTAGCTTTCTCGCCACCGCAACTACGGCGCGCTTCTTTGCACTTTTCCCTCCGCGCGCCGCCAGTTTTTGCCCCCAACGCCGTAGATCACTGTCTTCTCCAAAGGGTCCCAGGATGTAGTGCGCCCCCTGCACCAGCATGGTCCTCAAATACCGGTCTCCTTCTTTAGTGATGTGCCTCTGCGGCTGGCTCTGTCCGGAGTCCCTGCGCCCTGGGCGCAACCCCAGAAAACAACCGACATCCCGACTCTTCCGGAAGCGATGTGGGTCTTCTAGGGTCAGCACATACGTCAGCGCGATCTGTGTTCCTACACCCTTCACCTGTTTGAGCAGTGCAACGTGCGGGTAACTTTCTTTCGCGATTTTCTCTATCCGTGCGTCGTATTCCTGGATTCGCTCATTCAGGGATTCGACTCCTTTGAGCAACGGCTCCAGAACCTCGCGCAACTCTGTGCACAATCCCGCGGCCAGCTCCCGGCTCACCTGCTCCGTGCCACACCGGGGCAGTCGTAGGCCATAAGACTTCACCAACCCGCGGGCGGCATTCACCAAGGCGGTTCGCGCACGCACCAGCTCAGCCCGCGCTCGGATCACCGTCAGATGAATTTGGGCTTGCGCGCTGCGATGCCGCACCGGCCCCAGCAGTTCCGGATCGATGCGGGCCAGCCGGGCCAGTGTCCGCGCATCGTGTCGATCATCTTTGCGAGTGCTCTTGGTGATCAAGGAGACCTTTTGTGCGTGCGCCACCAGCACCTGGTGTCTCAGCTCCGTTAACAGCCCAAGGGGAATGTGTTCCGGTCTCCATGGCAATAAGACCCGCGGTATCTTCTCAAATATCTGTTTCATCGATTCTGGTGTCGTCGCCACTTTCTGTTCCAGAAGGATTTCGCCCGCTTCATCCAAAACGCAGTAGCACGACCAACGATCACCCAGGTCCACACCAATCGTGAGCTTGTGTCCTTTGAAAATCATGTTTCTCTTTACCCCAACAGTGCTAGTCTTTTTCATAGCCGGTCTCCTTTTCTCGTGCGCTTCGAGCGCGTCGATCATTGGGAGCGTATCGCATCCCGCTGGAGACCGGCCTTCTCATCCCATCTGGTTAACGACTAATCAGTTTCGATTGCCGCCGACGGGACGGCGGCTTAAGATGCTCCTTCTTGCAAAATATGAGAATAAGGTGAACTACAAAGGAGAATTGATTATGAAGATAGCCAGAAACATTATGAAGGCGATTATATTCGCAACATTGTTTCTGACTGTGCTGGTAAGCGCTTCTTTAGAGGCACGCGCTCAAGAAACCGCTGCGTCCTATCCCAAAATGGCTCCCATCGATCAGTATCTTATAGCCGATCGAAATGCCGAGATTGCGATGGCACGTAGTTCAGCGCCACCGTCGATTTCAGCTGATGCCGCAGTCATGGTCCTCGGACGGCGTGGCTACGAAACTGCCGTCAAAGGCAAGAATGGTTTCGTCTGTCTCGTAGAGCGATCATGGATGTCCCCATTCGACTTCCCGGAGTTCTGGAATCCGAAGATGCGAGGTCCAATCTGCTTTAATCCAGCCGCGGTGCGATCGATCTTGCCCCTGACTTTCAAGAGAACGGAATTGGTATTGGCCGGATTATCCAAAGCTCAGATCATCGAGGGTATCAAGGCTTTCGATGCGAAAGAATTACCGCCTCTCGAACCCGGCGCGATGTGCTACATGATGTCAACCCAAGGGTATCTGAACGACTCAGCCGGACATTGGGTTCCTCATTTGATGTTTTACGTTCCGCTTACGGATCCCAAGTCATGGGGAGCGGATTTGCCGGGCTCTCCCGTTATGTTGAATCCGCAATTTCAGGGTGCTCCGGAGCCGATAACCGAGTTTATGATTCCGGTGCCTACGTGGTCAGACGGAACAGCTGCCCCCAAGGAAGCGCAGTGATATTTGATCTCAGTGCGCACCTAAAACTCTAAATGTTAGCAGGGGACCTCATGCGCGTACTTCCTGAGAACTCTGCGCTAGGACGACACCCCCGGTCGCGATAATTAAGCATCGAGCAACAAAGCGCATAGCATCCCCCTGTAATTTTCGCTCGAAGGCCCTTCACCGCAGGAGGAGTAGATGGCCCGGCCACCACTCGAGGTGGCCGATCTGATCCGCGCCGCGGGAGATGCTTTCATCGAACGAAATCGCCACTGGCTCCGTTGGAAGCACATCAAAGTGTTGCTGGCCATTCGCCGGTGTCGTACCGCCGCACTGGGCGGTCATCTCGATGAGTGCACCCGCTGCGGACATCGGGCCCCCATCTCCTATAACGGCTGCCGCGATCGCCATTGCCCGAAGTGTCAGACCGCTGCTCGGGAACGCTGGATCGCTGCGCGTCGACGAGAACTTCTCCCGACCCGCTATCTGCACGTGGTCTTCACACTGCCCCATCGGTTGGCCCCACTGGTGCTACAGAACAAGAAGATCCTCTACGGCCTCCTGTTCCGTACCAGTGCGGAAATCCTTCTCGAAGTGGCTCGCGATCCGAAGCATCTTGGTGCAGAGATCGGTTTCTTCAGCGTGTTGCACACCTGGAGCCAAAAACTCAAAATTCATCCCCATGTCCATTGTGTCGTTCCTGTCGGCGGTCTCTCACTTGATCACACCCGCTGGGTTCGTTACCAGACAACTACTTTCTTCCCAAGGAAGTGCTGCGGGAAATCTTTCGCGGCAAGTTTGTCGATGCGCTCGAGCAGGCCTTCCAGAGCGGCCAGCTCCACTTCGAGGGAGATCTGAAACTCCTCGCTCAGCCCAAGATCTTTGCCGCCTGGTTGCGGCCGCTGTTTCGACAAGAGTGGGTGGTCTACTTGAAACGTCCCTTCGGTGGCCCCGAATACGTGCTGCACTATCTGGGCCGCTACACCCATCGCGTGGCCATCTCCAATCACCGCCTGGTCTCCTTCGCGGATGGCCAAGTCACCTTTCGCTGGCGTGATTCTGCTCAGCACAACGAACAGAAGTTGCTGTCCCTATCGCTCGATGAATTCTTGTGCCGCTTCTTACTGCACATTCTTCCAAAAGGCTTCGTGCGCATCCGTAACTTCGGCTTTTTGGCCAACCGCAAACGCGCCACGCTCCTACCGCTTTGCTTTCAGTTGTTGGGTTCGGAACAACAGCCACAAGCCGACCAACACGCCTCTTCCACCGAAGACTGTCCCGATCTTTGGCGCTGCCCTAAACGCGGTGGACCGATGAAAGTCATCGAAAGGCTCACCGCTGCCGAAATTCAACTTCGTTCTCCACCACGGATCAGCTCTGCGGCATGAGACTACTCTCTCCAACTCGAAAACTCTGGGTACTTCCAGGCGCTCCGCATCTTTGTGCCTCGCCGTCAAACCGATCCCTTCTTCCACCTTCTTCGACCGCAGTCTTTGCGATACTTTTTCGCCGTAGCCAATTTCCACGCGCACGGTGTCATGTGTCGTGCCCTACAGCACAGCCTCGGCACCGCTTTAACACCGCTCCTTCCCACCATTGAATTTTGCATAGCGCCCGCGTCCACCGCAACCACGGGCGGCCACGTCCAAACGGCTTTACCGGATGCGCGCAGAACTCCCGCCTCCGTTCACTCCTTACCGAGAACGCGCATCCGGTAAAGCGCTAGCGTTTATTATTACTAAATGGGATTAAGTGCGAAGCGAAAATTCTTCTAATACACCCACGTTGACGGGTACAAGGTATAAGTGCAACTTTTTGCCATCGGTAGGCGCGCATAGGCGTAGGACTGTTGCAACAGAGTCACGAAGAAAGAACGGGTTGCCGTTGTCTTATCGACCATCCACAATCCGCGACAGACCTCGCCATATATGAACCGAGCGTCCTGAGACTGCGCCCGGGCCAAAAGGAAATCTCAGGCTGATGCCGTACAGATCAACGGACCGAGTTCCAGGAAGACGAAAGCCTTCTACTGATACCGACGGACCGAGTACGATGTTTCCCATGTGCAGAGTGCTCGCGAAACAGTTCAGTTGCAGCCGCCCACCCCATATTTGAGCGACTGAGACACGCGACTCGGTGACAAACATCGTCTTCATATTTTCGATCGGGAATGTGCTTTCTAAACTGTGGTCACGCCCGTAAGCTTCCGCTATGGGGAGAGTGAAGTGGCCACTGGACCCTGTCGGGTCCTGAAACAGAAAGAAAGAAGAGGCCGGCAGTCGCGCTGGTAGCGTACGAAGCGGGATCGTTATTGTCGGGGCTGGAGCTTCATATACCACGGCAATCTGGTGCGAGGGTCTTTGTGCAGCGGCCGGCACATAGCTACTCAGAACCACTCCGAGCAGGAGAATGAAGCGTTTGAGTATCATAAGACATCTCTTCTCGCTCTTCGCCTGTCACGACTAGCCGGACCATTCCGCGAAGACTTGATATCTGTCTCGATAGCTGTAAGGTGTTACGGCAAAGGCGATCTTGTCTTCTGGTCCCGGCCCGAACTCGCCCGAAACTCACTTAACCATGTGCCTGAGGTAGGCGTGGATGAGAGAACTAGATTGCTGATGACAGAACAACTTTACTAGATCTGGATTTGACCTGTCTGTTCAAATACGCACACATTGACCGTTCCCCGCTATGGACCACCACCTTTTTCACGGCGCACCCGGTTATCCGGGTGGTCTCAATGGGTCGACGCAACACTCAAGGCGAGCCCGACTTGCATTGAAAACAAAGGTTTGGAATACGACCCTGGCTAGGTTTTGACCGACTACAGCCAAACAGATCGCTTCTCTTGGGGAAGCATTGTCGAATCAACGCATTGGATGGTGTTGCATCGACCAGTTGAGCTGGCACGCCTTATCAGGATCAAGCAAGATTCAAGGCAACAAACTGCCTTTAACCCACCCATAAAACCGGCGAGTGCCCTGTTGTTCGGCTTCGCACCGGTCTCCTGTTGACATCCCACATTTGCCATGGGACACTCCTGTGTTCATACCACAGGAGACGTGATGGTTGCGGACAATGGCATTCAGCATTTCCAGCGAAATCGCGAAGCCTTACCGAATCTCGGCATTCGTGTGTATGGAATAGCGTCAGCCGCTGCCGGCGTTATGGACTTCATCTGGGGCGATTTCGACACCTCCCATCAACCGATTCAGGCCTTCGGGGACCACATTCCTGGCCGTGAAATCCTGGCGTATATAACCGCCGTCGTGATGATTGCGGGCGGGGTGTTGATACTGTGGCGACGCAGCGCTCGGGCAGGTGCCGGTGCGTTAGCTGCCATCTATTTCATCTTTGCGATCTTCTGGTTGCCTCGACTCTATACGGCGCCACATTTTCTTGGGCATCGAATTCCCGTCTATATCGGTGTGTTGGCCGGAGTGGGCATGGAACTCGTCGCGTTCGCCGGAGGTGCGCTCATCTACGCGACCCTGACAACGAACAGTGCATCGTGGCCCCGAATGGTTCATATCGCTCGCTGGATATTTGGGCTCTGTGCAATCGACTTCGGCTTGAACCATTTGATGGATGTTACGGACAATTTTGTTTATGTTCCGCAGTGGATGCCATTCGGAGCAAAATTCTGGGTCATCGTAACGGGAATTTGTTTCGTACTCGCAGGACTTGCGATCCTCTCGAAAATTCAGGACGTACTGGCTGCGCGGCTGCTTGCCCTGATGTTTCTGGTTTTTAATCTCGTCGCATTGCCGCAATTCATATTCGCCGATCCCAAGCACCATGCCGCCTGGGGCGGTAACGCGTTCAATTTGGCTTTAGTAGCCGCGAACTGGATACTCGCCGACTCGATTGCGACCCGCCAGCGGCCGATTCAGAATCAGCAAAGCGCAACGCCAGTACTGTCGTCGCTGGCGTAGCATCGCGAGTTGACGGGGAACTCAGGTCTTACCCAGAGGCTGATTCCTGGTAAACCCCGCCCATCGGACATGTGCCAAGCCAGTTCTCAATGTCCGACGCGATATAAAAGGGCGCCCCTTTTGGAGTAGGGTTTTGAGTGTTCGGCTCGAACCGAACCCACTACAGAAAGGAGCACCCTCTATATGGATAGCGTGAAGTATATCGGGATGGATGTACACAAGGAAGCGATCTGCATCGCGGTTCTAAATTCATCTGGCAAGCTGGTGATGGAATGCGTGATCGAAACCAAAACCATCACCATTCTCGATTTTCTGAAGGGTCTACGCGGAAGTTTGCACGTCACGTTGGAAGAAGGTACCTGGGCGGCCTGGTTGTATGACTTGATCAAGCCGCACGTCACCGAACTGGTGGTGTGCAATCCCCGCCGCAATGCTCTGCTGAAGGAAGGCAGCAAGAGTGACCGCATCGATGCGCGGAAGTTGGCCGAGCTGCTGCGCTCGAACCTGCTTCGTTCGGTGTATCACGGCGAGCAGGGAGTGCGGAAGCTGAAGGAACTGGCGCGCAGTTACCTGGCCATCAGCAAAGATCTCGGACGGGTGATGAGTCGGGTGAAGGCGATCTACCGCAGCTGGGGGATTCCTTGTAGCGGGAAGCAGGTTTATGCGCAGCGCTATCGCTCGGAGTGGCTGGACAAGATCCAAGAAGCCGGTGTGCGGCGCCGAGCGGAGTTCTACTACCAACATTTGGACGCTCTGCGGCCTCTACGCCAACAAGTGCGGCAAGAACTATTGGCGGAGGCTAAGAAACATAGCGCCTGGAAATTGTTACGCGCGATTCCGCTCATCGGACCGATCCGGGCGGCTTTGCTGATAGCTTTGATCCAGACACCCCACCGTTTCCGTACCAAGCGACAGCTCTGGAGCTACAGTGGGTTTGGGATCGAGACGCACAGCAGTGCGGAGCAGCGTTTCATCAACGGAGAGCTGCGACGCGCGAAGAAGCCAGCCTCGATTCGTGGGCTGAATCGCAATCACAATCATGATCTGAAGAATTTGTTCAAGAGTGTGGCCACCGTAGCCGCGGCCAAGGCCGGTCCGTTTCAGGAGTATTACGATGCGCTAGTGGCCAAGGGGATGCGACCGGAGATGGCGCGTCTGACTCTAGCGCGGAAGATCGCCTCCATCACGTTAATTATTTGGAAGAAAGGAGCACGCTTCGAGGCCCAACATCTGAAACCACAAACAGCTTGAGTGTCTCGAGCCATCCGTTCCATCCCTGGGATTCTTCCAGAGCGGTGGCCAGAGTTCTTGAGACACTCGGGTTCGAGGGCGAGTCTCAGCTGATTAGTTAGGCTGTGCCTGCCTCGGGCAGCTCAGTCTCCTATCCGACCCTAGTCCCCCTCGGACAACCCGAAAAAGCTATGGACCACGAGTCCCCAATGGAACCATGGTTGGCACCTAACAACCTTGCTGCTTGTTGGTCTCAGAACAGACTGGCTTCGTCGCAAAGATGCGATGAAAACCCCTGGTAGAAAAACCAAAGCTACGCATGTTGTAGCGTCCCGAGCTCACGGAACGGAAGGCCAGAACAATCCTGCTCCATGGGGCGGGCTGGACGGCAAGAAAAACTCCGGCCACAGGAAAAGTGTTTTTCCCTTGACTTCCTTTATGGAACTAATCAGCCTTAATCTGCCTTACTTCGGGGGATGTTACTCGGTTATTGCCCAATTTCCGTTAATTTTCCTAACCGAATACTCACCATCTCCCGGCGTTATCCCAATCAATCGTCACAGACATTTCGTTTTCTACGACACCGCATCCGGCGGCCCCCGGCTTGTATTTCCAATGCGCGACTGCATCGAGGACCTTCTTGTCAATATCGGCCACCCCGGAACTGTGAGTTACCATGACATCGGACACACCGCCGTCTTCTTGGATTTGGTACCTAATGAGCGGTGACCGTTTGTATGATTCCTTGGGAAGGAACTTGAACGGTCCCTTTGGAAACGACCCGTGGACACGAATCATCTTCGTGCAAGCTAACGGCAAATCTTTCTTTGGCCCTTGCTGACTCCAACTCGATACTGCAAAGCACAGAGAATAATTCCCCCTAAAAAGCCGACAGCGTAGGAGGCGCTGTGCGCCCACCGGTCGGCCATAAAGCGGGCATGTGCTGTCGCAGGTAAGCTATCGGACACCCAACGCGGCGGAAGTATGACGTGTTGCCGGGCCAAGACGAAACCCAAGAAGCCCGCCGACAACGCGCATCCTGCCAGCACTACGAGCAGTTTCCCAATGGGTTTGAATAGGCTCGCCGCAGATAGCTTGGGAAGCGACCCGGCTCGGGCGGCGATCGCAAGCAAAACGCCAAGAAATGTCCCCACCCACCAAGTAGCAATTACCCCCATCCCAAGGCCAATAGCGTGGGAGACTGGCTCAAAAGAACAGGTGGGTGAAAAACTGTAAAGTACTCAAGGCAGACACGCGCAGTAATTTGGTCATGGATAATGCCGTATAGTGAGGAGGGTAACGACGTTGCGGCATCTTAGGTGCCTTCCGCAACCCTCGGACGAGAATTCCGGCGTCGAACCAGCCTTCATGCCAATCGCAACTGCGCACGAGATCTAGCGGTACACTGAACTATGTTCAACTGCTTACTTTATCCGACTCGGCCACCCCAGACGGCCTTAATCCCTTAAACAGAAGCCAAAAACTCAGCGCTCGTTCGAAGATAGCCATGGGCGAGTCGAACCACGACAGGTTCCCTACTTTGGGGAAGTCTGTGGTACAAACGATACCAGCATCGATGTTTCCTGTGATGACGTATGTCAACACCTGGCGCACGTCCTTCGCCAGCACAAGTTTTGGCTTCAATTGCTCATAGAGCTGGAAGTGCGTCAGCACTTCCTGAGCATATTTCCCAGCGGGCACTGTCTGCGGTTCGCCGATGGAGATCAAATTCACTTACGGCTGCGCGAGGTCCTAAAAACTCGAAATCCCGGTCTTGCCCTTTGGCGGCACTTGTAGCGTAGTTAATGCCGTTGGCCGTATCTATCGCGGAGATGGGACGCAACGCTTCATTGTAGGTATATGCAATCGTTCTCAAGCTCGGATCCGTGAGTGATGCGAGGGAGCCCGACCACGATTTTAGGGCGAATTACCCGGCGTGACTGGGACCAGCTTCTTGTCGCGAACGCGAAACAGCCGGTCGCGCCAGTGAATGTGCTGAGCGAAAAAGCTGGCCACCCAAACAACAAACGCAAAAGCATCGCGCACCGGCAATAGCCACAATTTCCGCAATACCAGCCGATCGCGCATCCCGCCAAAACCCACGGAAGTCGCCATGGCCATCCGAAACAGCAGCGCGATTCCGCCATATGCGACAGCGGCTCTCCATGACAGGAGAACTCCAACCAGCACGGCCCACGGAACCCAGTTTGAAAATATCAGTCCAAAATGTCCCCACGGACGCGAATAGCGGATGCTCAGGTTCCAGCGAAGCTGGTGGCGAAACGCTTCTCCCATCGTTTCGTGAGGATAAACAATGTCCACGGGGAAGCGGCTCAGTTCCACGCGATAGCCACGCGCCGCGATACGATTTCCCAATTCGTAGTCGTCGCAGAAATAATCAGCCAGCGATTCGAAGCCGCCGATTTCGGCAAGATGTTTCTTCGTGGCGGCCATCACCGCGCCCAGCATGAAGTCGAGTCCGCCAAAAAGACGCGCCACCAGCACGCCGGGCGCGAAGTCGGCACTGTTGCCCAGCGCTTCCAGATCTGCCGCGATTCCGCCGTCCGTGAGCCCCCGGTACAGGCAAGTCACTCCGCCCACCGCCGATTCCGAAAATGGCTTCACCAGCGCGCGAAGAAAACCCGGATCGACGCGAACGTCGCTGTCGCTGACGATGACAATTTCGTGGCGCGCTTCGCGAGCCAGGCGGCACAGTTTGTTCACTTTGTCGCTGACTCCAATTTCTTCCGTACCGATCAGCAAACGAATCGACCGCGCCGGAAAATCAGCAATCAGTTTTTCGATGACCGGCACTGCAGGATCATGCTCGTTGCTCACGCAAAAGAGAATTTCGAGTTCCGGATAATCCTGGTGGCAAAAACTAGAAAAGTTTTCGTAGGTTTCACGATCGAGCCCGCGAATTGGTTTCAAGATGCTGACAGGAGGAACAAAGTCTAACGGCTGGGAGGCGCCAGCAAGTTTGACGCGAAAGAATTCTCCCGCCGCAATGATGGCAATGAAATAGTAGATGACGGGAGCAGCCGCCAGCACCAGAAGCGCGTCGCGAACCACCATCCACGCCATCATCCACCACATAGCGCACTAGCCTTTGCCCTGCACTACCAAGAGAACTCCGAGGCAAACCAGAAGAATCCCAGCCCAGCGAAGCGGCGTGACGCGCTCACCGAGAAAAAGGCTCCCTCCATACGCGCCGGCAGCGAACGTAAGGGCGGTGATGGGAACCACGAAGCTCACATTTTCCAGCGAGAGCATCGCCAGCATCGCGAAAAATCCGATACCCATCAGCGATAGGCCGAACCACATCCAGGGGACTCGCATAGCCCGCCTAAAAACGCGGATGAGCGCGAGGGGTCGGAAGTCCTGCACTTCGCCGACGACTTTCATTGCGCGCGTGATGCAAAGTTCTCCGGCGGTGCCGCCCAGAACAATCAATGCGAGTAAAGCCGCCTCTAACGACATTCGGTGTGCTCCGTGGTTCTGAAGGAGGTATTGCCGACGAGCAAAACACCAAAACAAATAATCGCAATCCCGATCCAGCGCCGCGTGCTCACGTACTCATGGAGCCAAAAATGGCCCAGCAAAGCTACTATGGCATAAGCAATCGCGGAGGCTGGCTGCACGTAACTAAAATCCGCCCACGAAAGAACCAGCGCATAGCACACCAGGTAGGTGAGCAGCGAAGCGATTCCAAGCCACACGATGGGGGAGGAAAAGGCGCGGAGAAAAAAGTGAAGGATTTCGATCGGCGTCCACGCCGGAGGAACGCCGACCATTTTCATGCCTTTGCCCAGCAGAATGTCCCCTACCGGCCCAAAGGTGACCATCAAAAACAACAAGAAATAAGTTTTGAGGTGAAGGCCTTCCGACGACTTCATGCGTTCTGTGTTTCGCTTGGCACTCCAACAGGGGGACGCGGCTCCATGGGCGGCGCGGAAACCAGAACCTTTTTCTGCACGCCTTTCTTGGCGACCTTCCGGCGGTCGTGGCGTAGCTTCAAGAAATCCACGGCTTCATGGAACAAGCGCTTGCGCTCGTGGGAATCCCACAGCGATTCACGCACGATGCGCCAAGCAACACGCGGGCGCAGATAATAGCTATCGTAGAAACGGTTCACCGCGTCGACCATGTATTCGCGCGTGAGTCCGGGATACTCGAGATGCGGCAGCTGATGGCCGTTGATGTCGGTGACTGCTTCGCTGGCGAGGAACCCTTCGCGCATGCCTTGGTCGTAAAGCTCGGTGCCGGGATAGGCGTGGGCCATGGAAACCTGAATGGTTTCGCAATCGAGTTCTTTTGCGTACTCGACAGTTTTTTCGATGGTCTGCTTGGTCTCGCCGGGCAGGCCGATGATGAAGTCGCCATGAACGTGGATGCCGACTTTCTTGCAGTTCTGGACGAAAGTGCGGCCCATTTCAACGGTGGCACCCTTCTTGATGTTCTTCAGAATTTGCGGGTCGCCGGATTCGAAGCCGACGATCAACAAACGAGCGCCGGCGTCGGCCATGGCCTTTAAGGTCTCATAGTCGCTATGAACGCGCGCGGTGCAGGACCACTGGAAACCAACGGGCTTGAATTCCTTGCAGAGAGCAAGGACGCGATCCTTGCGGATGTTGAAGGTGTCGTCGTCGAAGAAAAATTCCTTGGCTTGCGGAAACATTTTGTGCGCTTGTTTGAACTCGCGCGCCACGCTATCGACCGAACGCACGCGCCAAGCGTGTCCGGAAAGCGTCTGGGGCCACAAGCAGAAGGTGCAAAGAGCCGGACAACCGCGCGCCGTATAAAAGGAAACGTACGGGTTCAGCAGGAATGGAACGTTGTAATTTTCAACCTTCAGATTCTTTTCATACACTTCGGTCGCAAAAGGAAGCTCGTCAAGTTCGGCGGTCTGCAGCATCGGACGCGGCGGATTGTGCACCACCTTGCCGTCTTTCACATAGCTTGCGCTTAGAATTTCCGAAAGGGGCTTGCCCTGCGCATATTCCACGACGGCGTGATCGAATTCACCGCGTACGACGAAATCAATTTGCGGACTTGCCAGCAGGCTTTCGGCTGGCTTGATTTGCACCTGAGGTCCGACGAAGCAGATCTTGAGGCCTGGTTTCTTGTCTTTCATTGCGCGGGCCATGCGCAGGTCGCTAAAGAAACCTACAGTGGAGGTAAACAGCACGACGAATTCATAGTCCTGCGCGATACGAACAACTTCCTCAGGGGTGATGTGGTGCGGTGGCCCGTCGAGCAGGCGGCTTCCTTCCAGCATTCCCGCCGGGTAAGCCAGCCAAACCGGATACCAATAGGACTCAATTTCGCGTGTGGCAGGCCAGCGAGAGCCCGCACCGCCATCGAACTTTTCAAAGCTCGGCGGATTCAAGAACAAAGTCTTCATTACAGACGGCATATTTACGGTTACCCCCTCAGGGTTGAAGCAGAACCGATAGGCTCAGCTTCACTGCAAGCTGATAGTTTACTTGATTTTGATGGCAAGCCCAACACAAGGTTACTCGTGGTTCGCTATTGAAACACCTTAGCCAGCTGTCCCGTTGCCTGTAAAAGACTTAGCTGACTTTGCTGCCGCGCGAAATCGGCATCCAGGAAGGCCACCCATTTATCACTTTCCTCCAGGCGTGCTTGCTCAATATCGCGCAAGGTCAGCCGGCCTTCGTCAAACTTGGCCTGCGCCAATTGCAGGCTTTCTTGGGCCAACTTCAAATCGAGACGGGCTACTTCACGAGTAGCGTCCAGTTCGCGAACGGTGCGTGCCTTCTGCTGAACCTCGAGCCGCACTTCCTGGCGTTTGTTTCCAAGGGTGAGCTCAGCAACGTTGAGTTCACTTTTGGCCAGGGCGACATTTGCGCGGGTCTTGGCGGCAAAGATCGGGATGGTGATCCGCACTCCGAGGTCTACGTTATTGCGCACGAACTTCTTATAAAACTCACTGTAATTGTTGAAGTTGCTCAAGATACTATACTGTCCAACAAAATCCACCGTAGGCCAATAATTCAGATGCGCACCGCGCAAAAGATGCTGGCGCGCCAGGCGCTCATTTTCGGCTTCTTGAATGCTGCGATCGCTCTTGATGGCCAAATCGGTCATCTCGTTTAAGGGCAAATCGGTGACGAGTGACGGCCCCTCGGTATCCACATCAATGGACTGCAAATCCGGGATTCCGGTTAGATTGCGAATCTGCTGCTCCAAGGTTTCTTCGCGGCCTTCGAACTTGATGATTCTTTCCGCCACACGCGCTTGCGCCAACTCGCTACGAGTAGCCTCGATTGGTAGCTCTTGATTCGCGGCGACGCGTTCGCGCGTGATTCCAAGAATCTTTTCCGAACTAGCCTGCTCTTTGCGCATGAGTTCAAGCGAATGGCGCACCTTGGCGAGTTCAAGATAGGAAGTTGCAGCTCGAACGATCACGTCGTCATGAATCCGGTCCACTTCGAGCTTCATGTTCTTCGCACGGTCTTCCGCGGCGTGTTGCTGGCCTTTCAGCAGCGGATTGAATACGGATTGGTTGTAGTTCATCTGAAAAACAGCGGGCGGATCGCCGCCGATGGAGGGGAACCCGGAGGTGTAAGCAATGCCAGAGCCGGTGTAGAGATTAGGCAGAAACGCAGCACGGTCAACACCGGCTTCGTTGAGCGCGACAGTATATTGCACGCGAGCAAGCGCCAAATCCCTGCTGTTCTGCAAGGCCAAAGCGACTGCCTGACGCATGGTCAACTTTTCGGCAACTTGCGCACAGGCGAAACTCGCAGGCCACACTATAGTGAGCGCAAGGACCAGAACCAAGATTCGCGAATGTTTATTCATAACGGAGCGATTCCGTAGGATGAAGGTTTGCCGCGCGGCTGGCAGGAAGATAGCCGAACAGCAACCCAGTGGAGCAGGAAACGACGAATGCCAAAAACACGGAGATCCATGACACCGGAATGGTAACTCCACCGACTTCCGGGAAGAAGCGGAACAAGAAATTGATGATGACTGGAATGGAAACAGCAATTCCGATACCGATGATCGCTCCGGTACCACTAATCAACACGGCCTCAGTCAGAAACTGATACAGAATTGCGTCACGACGAGCTCCAATCGCCTTACGAATACCGATCTCGCGAGTTCTTTCAGTCACGGTAACAAGCATAATGTTCATGATACCGATGCCGCTGATGGTAAGCGCGATCAGGGCGACAAGTATCAACAGGATCGTCAAAGCCAGCGAAATTTTGTGGGCGGCTTCAAGAATTCCTGCGAGGTTTTCGACACGATATTGGGCATCGGCGCGGTGGCGGCTCTCCAAAACCTGTTTGACCTGTTTCGTTGTCGTGGGGACATCTTCAGGCCTGGCAGCCTGCACATACAAAGTTTTCAAATATTCAGTCCCGGTGTAGTACTTGATCAGAGAAAAAGGAACGATCACAGACTCAGGACGAATTTCTGTTTGTCCAAACGTACTCACTCGCTCTTTATAAACACCGATGATGGTGAAATGAAGCTCTCCAACGGCAATGTCTTTTCCGACAGGACTTCCCGACGGGAAAAGAAGATTGGCCAGGTACTCAGACAACAAGCAGACTTTGCTCTGAGTCCTCAAGTCGTCAGGATCCAAGTAACGGCCTTGCAAAATGATCAGGTTGCGGATCTTCTGATAGCCATCGGTGACGCCCACTAGAACAATCGGCTGTTCGCGACCATTGACGCTAATGGACATGGTCATATCGCTGGTGCCGGCTACTTCGACAACCGTGGGAACGCTTTCCCTTACGGCCTGCATATCGGCAGGGGTAATCTCATCCGCGAGCGTAAGGGGCCGGGCCGCGCCTGAATGGATGATCTCGGCATAAACGAGATTGGATCCTACGGCCTCTATTTGTCCAATGATGTAGCGCTTCCCCGCCAACGCAACGGTAACCACAAGGACGATACAACCGCTTCCGATAATCACGCCCAGCATCGTAAGCATGGCGCGCACTTTATTGGCGCGAAGCGCCTGTAAAGCAAGCGCCCAGGTCTCGTGCCATTCCGTTGGTGAACCGCGAAGAGGTTGCATTTAGAGCCCGATGATCGGATGCGTTCGGTTGATTTGAAGTTTCCAATAACAGCCAGCGTTTAGCCCGAGGACTTCTCGAGTTTTTCAAGGCGTGCTTTGGCTTCTTTCCGTTTGGGATCCAACTGCAGGGCCGCGCGATATTGCTCCGCGGCTTCGGCGCGCTTACCTTGCGCTTCGTAAAGCCGTCCAAGCCATTCGCGCGCAGACGCATGAGCTGGCCAGTCACTCCTATCGGGCGTGCTGGCGAGATAGGACTTCAGATACTCCTCGGCGCGTGAAAGATCTTTGGCGGAAAGCACGCCTAACACGCCGCGCGCGTAGTTGAGTCTGGGATCATTCGGTGCCACCTGAGCTGCAGCTTGAATTGCAGCTTCCAGGTCAGCCGGCTTATTCTGATGAATGAAAAAGGTTATGACATCAAGGTAAGGATCGATTTGTTTCGGTTTTGCGGCGAGGACTTCTCGATATTCTTTCTCGGCCAGTTCAGGCTTTTTCGACTCTAGATAGAATTCGGCGCGGGCCAAATGGCCCTGGATGGGATCTATGTTTTCGATAGCGGTAACCTGATTGCGAGCATCGTCCTTATTGCCTCCCACGACCCAGGGAGCCTCCATTAGATATTGTTCCAGGTCACGGCGGGCTTCCACGTTCGACGGATTCAGACGAACCGCTTCTTCAAACTCCTTTTTTACTTTTCGAGCGTCCGAGAAGCTGCGATCGCGATCGGCTTTGCCTCCATAAATCGTGCCGAGCCATTGATGGTAGAGAGAATTCTTCGGGTCGAACTGCACTGCTTTCTCCGCAGCAGCAATCGCATTGTCATAGTCGTGGAGCTCGTAATAGCAGCGTGCCAGCCAATATTGAACTTCAGCGTTGTTCGGATTCTGCGTAGCAGCGGTTTGCAGGGTCTTGATGGCGGCGGTGTAGTTTCCGGAGTTAAACTGATGCTGCGCGGTTTGAATTGCTGCGGAAGCATCGGAAGGAAATCCAGCGGCGAAAATGTTGGACCTACTCGGCAAGGTAATGCCCACCAGCAGAGCCATGACAGCGACAAGCGCGAGCGAAACTTTAATTACCCATGCAGAACGATAGGGAGAACGGACGTTCATTTGGCCTCCGCAGGTCGGATTTCCATACCATCTTTTAGATCGATATCTCCTGGCAGAGCGATTCTATCGCCCAGCGACAAACCCGAAACCACTTCATATTTATCAGAACTGGCAACGCCGACAACAATATCGCGGCGATGAACCTTTTGGCCGTCGAAAACGAAAACATAATGCTGGCCATTGTCGTAACGCACAGCAACACGCGAGACGACAAGGACCCCCGGGCGTTGGCGCACAACAATGTGCACTTCGACATTTGTATTTGGAAGAAGCTCGACCTGGTCATTCTTGACCGAGCAGAGAACTTCGCCGACACTTCGCGTGCCGCGCGCGACGACTTGTTTGGGGACTTGCTCGACCTTTCCGGTCCATGTGCGATTGGGCATGGCGTCCCAATTCACTTGAACATCCTCACCCGGCGCAAGCCAGCCGAGGTCGGGCTCGTCAACAAAGGCACGGACTCGCACCTGGCGCAGGTCCGCCATCTCGGCGAGAACGTCTCCGACCTTCACGTAGTCGCCCGCACGTACCGGAAGTGAATACAGAGTCCCATCCAATAGAGCGGTGACCGTAGCGGAGCGCAGTCTTGCTTCAAATGCCTGGACCTGACCTTGGTCTTGTTTCAGGCGCAAACTGGCTGTTTCGACGTCAACGCTGGCTTGCCGCTTTAGGGCAGCGAGCCGCTGCTCAAGAGCTCGAAGATTGGCGCGAGTTTGTGCGAGAGCGGCTTCGTTTTGGGCGAGTTCATCCTGCGTGGCAGCCTGTTTGGCGACCAAATCGGCGAGCGCCTTCTGCGTGCGTTCGAGGTTGGCGACCTGGGATTGGGCTTTCTGCAAATCTCCAGAAAGCTGGGCGACTTCACCGGGAGGGCCGCCCGAGCGAGCGTTCTGCAAGGCGGCTTGCGCGGCCAGTAAGTCGGCGCGCGCCTGTGCGAGCTGGGATTTTGTGTCGGCGTCGTCAAGGACCAGAACCACTTGCCCGCGGTGAACGGGCTGGCCTTCCGTGGCCATCACCTTTTCCACGAAAGTGGGAAATTGCGCGTGAGCCACGAACGGAGAAATCGGCTCAACCTTTCCATTGCTGGTGATGGCAGAGGCTAGATCCTCGCGGGATACTTTTACAATCGGAACCGTGGGCGCCTGAGCGCGTCCTGCAAGAACGATTATCACGACAAGGATGAGCGCCGCGACCAGGGCGAGGACAATCCATTTTCGCTTGTTGTTTTCCGCCATGATGACTGCGAAGCTTACCTCTAGTCATAAAATTGTAACAGACCCGTTTGGCGCCTGCCTACGCAATCACAAATGCAGGGATAAATACTCGACTCGTTCGGGAGGTTGGGAACCAGGGTTCGGAGGGTTCGGCGAGCTCTTGTGCTGTTGGCATTGCATGTTAGAATTTGCCAATGAGCGAGCCGCACGCACCTCCGCATAATGAATCCACAGGGGGAAAGGACGCGGCAAAGAAACCGCTGAAAATTCATCGAGTCTGCATCGGCTGCAACAATATGTTTGAGGTTACCATGGAGAATTACGAAGCTAAGCATTGCTCCGTTTGCCACAAGGGTTAGCCAGCCACACATCGTTCTGTTTGAATTTCCCTAAATTTTTAAGGCGCCGAAAATCGGGCCTCCGCGTCTAATCTGCCAGGGGTGCGAGCTAGCGGCCCGCTTGATGAATGCGCGGGTGCTAGAATCCTGATACTTATGAGTGCTGATTCGTTAATTCATGTCCACGAATTGTGCAAGCACTTCCGCACTTTTAATCGCCGCGAAGGAATCTGGGGCTCGATACAGAATCTTTTTGTGCGGGATTACCGAACCGTTGCGGCTGTGGACCGCGTCAGTTTTTCAATCGAGCGCGGGGAGATGGTTGGATACATCGGGCCGAACGGGGCTGGAAAATCTACTAGCATCAAGATGCTGACCGGTATTCTGGTGCCAACGAGCGGCGAAATTCGCATCAACGGTTTCGTTCCCTACCGGCAACGGCGTCAATATGTGAAAACCATTGGAGTGGTGTTTGGGCAACGCACGCAGCTTTGGTGGGACATCGCGGTAATTGAAAGCTTTAAGTTGCTGCGGCGGATCTACGATGTTTCGCAGCGCGATTTCGATGCGCGAATGGAGCGGTTTGACGAAATCCTCGGGCTGCGGGATTACTTGCATACTCCCGTGCGCAAGCTTTCGCTGGGCGAACGTATGCGTTGTGATTTGGCAGCGGCGCTGTTGCATAATCCTCCGCTGCTTTTCCTGGACGAGCCCACAATCGGATTGGATGTAGTGGCGAAAGACCACATTCGCCATTTTCTGCGCGCGATTAACCGCGAATTCCGAACCACCATTCTGTTGACTACGCACGATCTGGATGACATTGAAGAACTGTGCCGGCGCATTATGATTATTGATCATGGGAAGGTGCTGTATGACGGGCCGCTCAGCCATCTGAAAGAGAAATTGTTGCGCACGAAGCAAATCAAGTTTGCGCTGAAGGATCGGGAGGAGGCTAGTGGGATTGCGAAATTCTCCCGCGACGGGCTGGAAGTAGAGCAAGTGGACGAATTGACGTACCGCATCCGGTTCGACCGCGTGAAAGTGGCTACCGCCGACTTGATCCGGCAAATCCTGGGGGCCGTTGAAGTCCGCGACATTTTGATCGAAGACGAACCCATTGAAGAAATCATCAAGCGGATTTATGCGGGCGAAACTCTGCCCGAGGTTGTGGTATGAGCAGTTGGGCCCAAGCGCTCGTGCCTTACGCGGAATTCTCGCGAGTTGGGTTCGTCAACATTCTTGCTTTCCGCCTGCGATATTTTACCGGGATCATCACGTATTTTCTGAACGTCACGGTGTACTACTTTATTTGGAGCGCGGTATACAGCAGCGGGCAATCGATTGCGGGATACAACCTGGCGCAGATGATTACTTACGTGAGCGTAGGCTGGATGATTCGTTCTTTCTACTGGAACACCATTGACCAGGAAATGGCTTACGAAGTGATTGAAGGCAAGATCGCCATGGACTTGATCAAGCCTGTTTCGGTGCAATGGATGTGGATTTTTCGAGCGATGGGAGAGTCGGCGTTTCGGTTAGGGCTTTTGACGCTGCCTACCGCAGTTGTCGTCGCGCTAGTTTTTCCGGTACAAGGTCCTGCGTCACGCGGAGATTTCCTGCTCTTCCTGGTTGCTGTGCTGGGAAGCTTTTTCCTGATGAGTGCGATTAACTTCATGATCGGGACTTGCGCGATTCCGTTGAAGTCGATCCTGGCGCTTATACGGGCGAAGTACTGGCTAATCGAATTACTCTCGGGACTGCTGATTCCCATGACGTTCTTCCCGCAAAAAATTCAGCGAGTAGTGGCGTGGCTGCCGTTTGAGCACATCGCTTACACGCCGCTGCAGATTTATCTCGGCAAGTTGGACCGGATTCATGAGGTGCGCGCGCTTGCGACGGAATGGTTCTGGGTGGCCATCTTGCTTCTACTCGCGCACCTTTGGTGGAACCACTCGCTACGTAACATTACGATTCACGGAGGCTAGGGGTTCGCTCATGAAGAGCGTGTTTAAATCCGGCGAGGGAATGCCTCCGACGCACCACGAACCTCGGTGGCAAGAAGAAACAGGTTTCATGGGCGCCATTGCCTCAGTCCAGCGGCATGCCCTTTTGTTTTTTGACTATTTCACGCAGTACGCGAAAGTACGCATCAGCTATCGCGGCGATTTTTTCATCAGCCTGGGAACTAGTTTTGCGGCAACGATCTTCGGCCTCGGGTTCGTGATCATACTGTTTCAGAAGGCCACGCAACTTGCAGGTTGGCGCTTTGAAGAGGTGATGTTTCTCTACGGTTTTTCGCTAATTCCTTACGGTATATTCAACATCGTCAGCTTGAATCTGTACGACTTCGGGAATAATTTCATCATCGAGGGGAAATTCGACCGCGTTCTTCTGCGCCCGGTCTCTTCCCTGTTTCAAGTGCTGTTTGAGACCTTTCGCATAGAGTCGTTACAAGAAGTTGCCACGGGTATTTTTTGTCTGTGGTGGGCTTCGGGGCGGCTGGACCTGCTGTGGACGCCGGGCAAGTTTGCGATGCTATTTTTCTTTGGAACCTGCGCCGCCATCATTTATATATCGATTTTCCTGCTGCTTACTACCGTCTGCTTTTGGTTTGAAGATCGTATCGGAGTGCATCCGCCCATATGGAACGTGATAGCGTTTGGACGATATCCACTTTCCATCTATAGCGGAGTAGTGCAGTTTTTCCTGTGCTGGATTATTCCGTTTGGGCTAGCTTCCTTCTACCCCAGCGTGCGGATGCTCGGGCGCACCGTGCATCCTGGATACGCTCCGCTAGTTCCCGTCGTTGCGCTTGCATTTCTAACACTGGCGATCTCCCTGTGGAACGTTGGCACCCGTCATTACGCGTCCACGGGGTCCTGAGATATCCAACGCTTGTCTCCAGGCTGCCGGACATTTCTGAAACACCGGGTGTATCGAATACGTACCATCCATGGGGGCTGATGTGCGACGACTCCTCTATCTATACTTACCGATTATATTTTTGCTGCTACTTCCTGTTCTTGCAGGTTTCGCAGGTAACGCCATTGGCCCTGGCCTCCTTCATCCTCCGCGATTGAATCCTGAACGTTTGCAGCAGGCTCAGGAAATGTTGCAGCGGACCAACGCGGTGAGAGAAGATTTTGCAGTCCCAACTCGCGACAATGTCGAGCTACGGGGCTGGAAGATTCGTGCCGCTAAGCCGAAGGGCGACTGGGTGCTTCTTTTCCACGGAGTTTCGGACAATCGCACAGGCGTTCTCGGTGCTGCGGAGCTTCTGTTGCGGCACGGTTTCAGCGTTGTGATGATGGATTCCCGCGCTCATGGAACGAGCGGCGGAGACATGGCCACCTATGGCTGGAGGGAACGTTATGACACGGCCTCTGTCGCAGATGCGCTTTACGCTACTGAAACGGTGCGCCATCTTTTTGCCTTTGGCGTGTCCATGGGCGGAGCGGTCGCGCTGCAGTCAGCCGGCATTGAGCCGCGTATCGAAGGCGTGGTTGCCGAGGATCCATTCGCAGATCTGCGCGAGGTTTCCTATGACTATGCAGGCTTGCGCAGGTGGCCCCTGCTGGGTAAAACATACTTTCGCCCCGCTGCAATTTTCGCGTTGCGTTCCATGTCCGAAGCAGGCGGTTTTAATGCAGACGACGTTTCACCGGCGAAAGCTGTAGCCGACAGATCGTTCGCGGTACTCCTAATCTGTGCTACGCGCGATGGCACAACTCCCTGCCGGCACGCGGAGCGGATCTATGCGGCGGCCACGGGATCAAAGGAACTTTGGATCGTTCCAGGAGCGTTACACGCTTCGGCTTTGGGACAAGAGCCTGCCGAGTACGAAAGGCGCATAGTTTCGTTCTTCGAGAATTCGAACAGAAAAACAGTTAAACCACTTTGAGGATCATGATGACGCGGTCATCTTCGTGGGTCCCGCCTCGGGAGAAGAGATCCACTTCCTTAAGAACGATGTTCACAATTTCCTGAGCGGGCTTTGTGCGTTCACGTACGCATAGATCCACCAGACGGGGCTGGCCAAATTCTTCGGATTCCTTATCCATGGCTTCCGTGATGCCGTCGGTACACGCCACGACGATATCACCCGCATGGAGCCGGACGTGGCCGCGATCGTAATGCATGCTGGGAAATAGCCCCACGACCATGCCGCCTTCCCGCAAATATTCCACCGAGCCATCCGCGCGCACGACTGCCGGCGGCACATGCCCGGCGTTCACATAATGCAAGGTGCGGTGTGGCTGGTCGAGCAAGCCAATGAACATGGTCATGAACTTTTGACCGCGCGTGTCAGCAAGAATCATATCGTTCAGCGATTCAACGAGCCGTTCGAGCGAATGCAGGTGGGCCAGAAGAGCGTGGAGAGTGGCCTGAAGGTTGGCCATGACCATGGCGGAACCGACGCCTTTTCCTTCCACATCGGCGACGACGGTCAAAATCGTGTCCGGCGCAAGCGGAATAAAATCGTAATAGTCACCACCCGCTTCCAGAGATGGCCTATGCGAGACGGCGATATCAAATCCATCCAATTCCGGAGGACGCTCGGGAAGGAGGCCGACCTGGATGCTTCGCGCCAGCGCGAGGTCGCGCTCCATCCTTTGCTTGTGAATCATTTCGCGGTGCAGCTGAGCATTTTCCAGGGCCAGAGCGACGTGATCGGAAATTGCCCGAAGCATGCCTTCATCCGCGTGGGTGAACGGGCCAGCTTTTTTGTTCAAAAGCTGCAGGACGCCGATGGGCTCACCGTCTTTATTTCGAATGGGAAGGCAAAGTAGCGAACGCGTGCGGAAGCCAAGCCGAAGATCGACCTCCGATTCAAAACGCGGATCGGCGTAGGCGTCCGGCAAATTGACCGTGTCGCCGCTGGCGGCCACACAGCCGGCAATGCCGCGATTGATAGGCAGACGGATTTCGTGCTGGTCTAAACCCATGCCCACGAGCGACCAGATTTCGTCGCGTTCGCGATCGATCAAGAAAACTGTTCCCCGTTCCGCTCCGGTCTGGCGCGTGGTGAGCTGCAAAATAATATTCAGAAGTTCAGCGAGATCCAGCGTGGAGTTGAGCCGTTTGGTGGCCTCCACGATGGTGGAAAGTTCGATAACCGCGTTGCGGCGCTCGCTGCTTTCTAGAGCAACTTCGGCGTAACGCCGGAACAAGTCGAGCCATACACGCGTTTTTTCGTCGAGCGGTTCTTTGAACGCCGCTTCCAGGACGCCTACGGGATCTCCAGCGCGGCCCAAGACCCAAGCGTGGCTAGTTCCGTCTATTCCAGGCACCTTACCACGCAAAATATCCTGGATGCCGCGCAGGTCTGGCGGAGGAAGTTCGCCACTCTCCTGCCAGACCGCAGGCGTGCCGTCCACGATGCGCCAAAGCCGCGCGCCTTCAAGGCGGCCTGGCGCAGCGAGAGCGCGCACCATCTGGGCAGCGAGTTCGCCCGGTTCAGTTTCGGGATTGAGGACGGATACAACTTGTTCGAGCGTTTCAATCGCTGTTGCTGAAGGTACGCGCGGGGTCACCTTGCGCTTCATCCGGCGTTTCCCTTGTATTGAACCACCAGTATGGTGATGTCGTCGGACTGTGGCGCGCCTTCGGTGAAGGCTCTCATGCCTTCGCGGATCGTGTCGCCCAACTGTTCCACGGTGTTTCCCTTAAAGCTTTCCATGATAGTTCGCAGCCGCGCCTCTTCGAACAATTCGTTTTGGTTGTTAGAGGCTTCGGAAACGCCGTCGGTATAGATCACGAGGAAATCGCCCGGCTCAACCTGGACCCGGGTACTTTGATACTCCGCTTCCGAAAACATTCCGACGGGGAAGTTGGCCGAGCCTAACCCTTCCAGACCTCCGGCTTTGCGCAACAGCAAAGGTGGGACGTGGCCGGCATTCACGTATTCGAAGCGACCCATTTTGTCGAGGACGCCGTAGAAAACGGTGGCGTAACGGTCGTCACCACTCCGCTCGCACAAATACTGGTTCACGCGAGAGAAAACGCCTGGAAGGGCGATGTCCATCGCGGCGGTGGTAAAAAAGACGCCTTGAAGCAGAGTCGCAAGCAGAGCTGCGGAAATTCCTTTGCCGGAAACGTCTCCCACAAAGAAACCGTAGCGGCCGCTGCCCAGTGAAATTACATCGAAGCAATCGCCACCGACCGAGTGGCATGAAAGCGTTGAGCCGGCGACCGAGAGTTCCGTCGTGTTAGGCATGGCCTTAGGGAGCAAAGTTTTCTGAATCTGGCTGGCGATTTCGATTTCATGATCGAGCCGCTGCTTGGCGCGAGAGGAGGCAAAAAGACGCGCATTTTCCACCACCGTAGCCGCTTCGCGCGCCAGGCTGCGGAGAACTTCGCGGTCGAGATCTGTAAATGCGCTGGAGGGCACGTGGCTGTCAAGATACAGAACGCCGAGCAGCTCGCCTTGCCGCGTAGAAATTGTGGCATCCAGAGTTTCAATCATCGGCAGCTTATCGATAGGAATCGCCACGATCGTGTGCAGCTCAAGCCGTGCGACGCTCTCCTGCTGGTTCATTCCTCCGTCCTCACCAGTGTCGCTTACGATCAATTCACGGCGAGTCTTCGCTACGCTTTTCACGACGCTTTGGGATACCTGCAACTGATCAGGCCGTAAAGTGCCGCGTTGTGCGTCACGCGCGACAATCGTGTTCAGCTCGCCTTTTTCGTTGGCCAGCAGAAGGACTCCGCGCTCGGTGCGCGTTACCTGAATCGCAGCATCTACCACGGAGGTGAGAACGTCTTCGAGCGAAAGACCAGTCCCTAGCGTGCGTGCAACTTCGAGCAGGACGCCGAGGTGATAAAGTTCGCGGGATCCCGCATGAGTGGGCGCAGGGGCTTCCACGCGCTCCACGAGCTCTTCAATCGTCGCTCCCTGGCCCAAGAAGGTGAGCTTGTAGGAGTCAGGCATGCCGAAATCTATGGTGTCTTTCGGTTGCAATTCGTGACGAAGGACTTTTTCACCGTTGACAAAGGTTCCGTGGCGGCTACCCATGTCTTCCAGCACCATGGCGCCATTCACGGAAAGAATTTGTGCTTGCTGGCGGCTGATGCGGCTGTCGCGCAAGGTCAGTTCGTTGCCAGCCTGGCGGCCAATTCGAAATGGCGTTGTGCCAACGGGTACTTCGCGATGAGCACCGTTCGGTTCGGTTACGACAAGCCGGGGTACGCGTGGCATAGGGTTGTAAAGTCTGCGTGTCCGCACCGGGGAATAACATCGCGCCCAGGCGCAACTGGCAGGTATGGCACATGGTAGGGAAACTTGCGGCCGATGTAAATAGCTGACGACGCGAATGTCTCAGCGCCTGACAGGAATTAGCAAGGAGGTTAAGTTGTGGTCAATATGGACTGAGCTTTCGATTCATATTGCTTCAACTTCCGATACAAGGTTGTCTTACCGATTCCCAGTAAACGCGCAGCAATCAATTTATCTCCGCCGGCTTCTCGCAAGGCGCACAGGATCGCGCGCCGCTCCAGCTCTTCAAGCGGCAACACTTCGTCATTCTGCGGCAAGCGCTCGCCGATCGAATGATGTAGATTGGTCGGCAGATCCCCCACGTGCAAAATTGGAGCTGATCCTATAGCGATTGCACGCTCGATAACATTCTCAAGTTCCCGCACATTACCTGGCCAGTCCCAGGCCATTAGGCGCGACATGGCATCTTCAGCAATCGTGCGTGTTTTTCCGTTCGCTTCACAATATTTTTCAAGAAATGAATTGGCGAGAATGGGAATATCGCTCTTTCGTTCGCGCAAAGCTGGCAACCTAATTTGAACCACATTTAATCGGAAAAAGAGGTCTGGTCGAAAACTACCTTGCCGTACGGCGGCTTCTAGGTCGCGATTTGTAGCCGCGATCACGCGCACAGCAAGCGAAATACGTTCCGCAGACCCGACCGGCCTGATTTCGTTCTCCTGCAACGCGCGTAGAAGTTTAGCTTGGAGGTTCACTGGAAGATCGCCAATTTCATCAAGAAATAGGGTTCCCTTATCCGCCGCTTCCATCAACCCCGGTTTTGTTTGAACTGCTCCGGTAAAACCACCTTTCACATAGCCAAACAGCTCCGCTTCGATCAAGGTGGGAACCGATGTGGAGCAATCAACCGGCACAAACGGCCGAGCCTTTCTTAATCCCGAGAAATGTATTGAACGCGCTACCAGCTCCTTGCCCGTACCGCTTTCGCCAAGAATCAAGACTGGGTAATTGTGCTGGCTCACCTTTTCGATGAGCCGGTAAACGCGCTGCATCTTGGGGGAGACACCTATCAAGCCCGCGAAGCCGGGACGAGAACGGAGTTGCTCACGTAATATGCGGTTCTCCTGGTTCACTTCCAGCAGCTTTACCATGCGGTCGAGCTTGCTCCTTAATTCAGGAACGTGGAAAGGCTTTGTAAGGTAATCCACTGCTCCCATACGCGTAGCCTCAACGGCACTCTGGATGGTTCCGTATTGCGTTAACACCATCACTGCCGCCTGCGGATAGGTCTCCTTCACACGCTTGAGCAATTCAATCCCACCCAGCTGAGGAACCTTCAAATCAGTGATGACAATTTCAATGGGCCATTGATCCAGAATATCGAGGGCTTGCTCTGTGGTGGCAGCCAGTTTCGTGCGCAAACCCGATTCCACTGCAACGTCGCGGCAAAGACTTCGAGTTGCATCCTCATAGTCCACGATAAGAACCGTGACGGGGGCGACCCGTTCACCTGCCAGAGAGGCCCCTATCCCGTTCGCCATAGTTTCCATTCCCCTCTTTGCGTGAAGAAGCGTTGTTCGACTGTGCGTCGCGCCTACTCCCTTGAGTACAAATCGAACACACTCAAATCACAGCCTTTAGCTCTCAAAGGAAGGTGGAGCGAACGGAGTTTAGTATCGAATCGGAACGGCTAACAAGTCGTAATAGTACCGATTATGAGTACCGCTATATTTACTACTCGATGGAACGGTTGTGCAGCATCGGGAATGAATGAGTTCCCGGAATGATAACGAAGACGCTGTCTGACTGAGCAGTTCAGGTTATTTTCCGGCCGCTTCGGATTCGCGTTCCTTGCGTGCGGAAGTTCGGAGCGGGTCCAAAAAATACAGCCCATCATTAGCGGATCTCGCGTAGATGACCCCATCATTTACTCCTTTGCGAGAATGGTAGGTTGCATGTAAGTGCTGGTGTCGTCCCCTTCTTTCATACGAGACCAACTGGCGCCTTGATTTTGCGACAGAAATAGGCCTCGACCATGCATTAAGACGAGCCAGAGATGGTCGCGAATTAACAAATCGTCGGCGCGGGCGGCCGGCAATCCCATCTGAAGTCTTTTCCAACTCGCACCATCGTCTCGAGAAATATAAAGTCCGTTTCTAGCCGCCGCAAGGAGTGTTGCCTCGTCTGCGGATTCCAGGCGTATTGCGCCTCCTGAATCGAGCGGGAGATCGCGCCAAGTCCAGCTCTTGCCTGCATCGTCCGAGAAAACCATTGCATTCGATGAAACGATCCGCAGTTTTTGACCATCGCGGGATACTCGGACGGAATCGACCGCCAAGTTGCCGGTGCTGAAAGGAACTGCGGTCCAGGTGGCTCCGTTGTCGTGGGTAATAAACAAACCAATGGGGCTCGCGGCGAACCATGCGGTCGCGGCGAAGGCGATGTCATTCACCGCAAAATGAAAAGAGCCGGTATTAGCTAATGGCAACCACTGAGCTGTTCCGGGATCAAACCGCGCGAGTCCACCGGAAGCCAGCGCAGCGAGCCAGCCTGCCGGTGAAGAAAATATTCTCGTCACGGAATCTCCGTTTAAACCCGCCTTAATCGTAGACCAATTCTGTCCGCCGTTATCGCTCTGGACGATCTGGTCCGGCGAGTTTGCCAGAACTGCGGCGACTCTCCCAGGTTTTTCGGCATCCACCGCTAGTGAGACAATTCGCTGGTGATGAAATCCGTCGTTCAATTCCCGGAAATGGACTCCGCCGTCGTCACTCCCAAGCACTCCGCGGTCTTCCGTTGCAATGAGCACCCTGGCCGGCGCGACTGAAAATTCTACGCCGTCATTTGCGTCTGAAGTGCGAGCGGCGGCTTCCATTACAAGCGCGTTGATGACCCAATCTTTTGGGGACATCCGCTTCCAGCGCGTTCCGCCATCGGTGGTTTTCCACAGCCCCTCGGTTGTACCGGCGATCAATGTCGCTGGATTCGCTGGGTCCTGATGAACGGTAAGAGTGCGGCGCGCAGAATACGGAATGCCTTCGAGCTTCTGCCAGTTCGCGCCGGCATCTTCACTGCGGTAAATTCCCGAGCAGGCGCCGGCCAACACTTGTTGCGGGTTTAAGGGATTTACTTCCAGGCTCAAAACGTCCGAGTCGTCCATCATCCCCACGCGTATCAGTTTCCAACTTTTTCCACCATCTACCGTTTTCCATGGGAGATGAAATGTTCCGGCATAAATAACTCCGGGGTCCTGCGGATCTATCGCTAGTGAATCAAAGTTGCGAAGTTCCGAATCACTCAACGGCGTGATCCGTTCCCAGTTCTTTCCCAAATCATTCGACCGGAATACGCCGTCCAGCGTGCCAGCAATCAGAATATTTGGGTCGGAAGGCGCTGGCACTAGCGCGCGAACGGCATGTCCTGCGAGACCGGAGCTCTGCCAAGTTTTCCCGCCATCGTGGCTTACAAAAACTCCGCCGCCTTCTCCGTTTACTTCTCCAGTCCAGACTGCTGAAAGTAGTGTCTCTGAATTTTTGGGGCTCATAACGATTGCAGTGATTACTCCGTGGGCCACTCGTCCAAGCGCCTGCCAACGTTTTCCTGCGTCCGGGGAACCAAAGACGTAGCCGTCTGGAGTCCCAAGATAGAGCAGGTTGGGTCGCAGGGGGTCAACAACTAGCGTGCGGACATCTCCCCCGACCGGACCCATGGAGGTCAGAGTCTGGCCATGGGCAGGAAGGCAAAAGAGACAAAAAGCGAATACAGTTACCACCGTTACCGGCGATCTGTACAAAAGAGAACGCATATGTTTTAGATGCCAGAGCTTGCGCGCGGGGCACAGGCCGCTGAAGCTAGCGAGGATCTTGGAGCCATTCGAGGTCCTACATGCACTGCAAGCTTTCTTGCGGAAAATATCGCAGGGCGCCATCAGGCGCTGCGATTTCAGGCATTCAACTCAATATGTAGCGCCTTCCGGTACAAGAATAATTTCAACGCGCCGGCCTTGTTTACCCGTGCTGGTATCCGTGCGCACATCCACGCGCGAAGCATCCATACTCTTTTTCTCGCCCAGAAATTTCTTCGCGCTGTCAGCACGCTGTGCCGCTAATTTCTGAGATCGGCGTTCTTTGGGATCAGCGTAACCCACCAGGACGATTTTCGCTTTCGGATCGTTCTGCAAACGCACCGCGACATCATCCAAAGTCCGCTTGCAGACATTGTCTGCACGAGCGCTGTTCAGCGCGAAGGAACACTCGCTGACTTTGCTAGCCTCTGGCGCAGGAGGCGGCGCCTGTACGGTGACAGTCGTAGAACAATCGGTTGCGCTATGGACACCCGTCTCTGCGCGTCCGGTCACCGTATAAGTTCCCGGAGCAAGACCAGAAGTGTCGAGCTGTACGCTCGCCCCGCTCCCAATGATCTGCCCAGCGTTGGCCTGCCAGGCATAGGTGATCGAAGTTCCCGACGCATCGTTTACAACCGCAGTGATCGTGGCCCGTTCGCCGGCGACTACCGTGGAGGGATTTGCGGTACATGACATCGTGGGAGCCACCGGGGCTGGTTTCGGACGAACCGCAATGGAAGTTGAGCAGCTCGCGCTATTGCCTGCGCCGTTGTCCACTCGCGCTGTGAGGCTATAGTTCCCGGCGCCCAATCCAGTCGAGTCCCAACGAACGTAGGGGCCGCTGCCAGAAATGTTTCCGCCAGAAGCGGTCCAGGTGTAATTCAATGGCCGGCCGTTCGCGTCCGTCGCCGTAGCGGTCGCCGCTACACTTTCATTTGAGGCTTCCCTTACGGAGGATTTCTCCGCGGAGCACGACGCGGTTACGTTGTCGGGCGGCAGCGGCTTTTCAGGCCACCGCGCAAACGCGACTTTCACCACGAAACCGTTGCGGTCTTGATGGTTCGTCAGATTTAGGTTGTAACGATAGCCAACGTCGAGCGCCAGATTCTTCAGCGCATACAGGCGGAATCCCATCACGCTATCGACCGGGTCGCGAGCACCGAAAGTCGTATTCTGGATCGGCTTGCCAACGTAAATCAGGCCGTCATATTCCGTGATGATCTGGAAACGCTTCTCCGGAAAGATCTGCAGGCCCGCGCCAATGGGCATCTGGTCCGCAAGCTTCAAGACGGAAGGCGTAGGCGTGCCATTAAATACTACGGTGTAATCCGATTGACGCGTGAAGCGGTAAGCCCAATTTATGGTGGCCAAAATACTGTGGTGGAACAGCATTTTGCTGGCTTCCAGTCCGATTCCATAGTTGAACATTCCGGATTGCACTTGATTCGATAGCAGAGTGGAATAACCCGTTTGCGTAGGAATGTAGAAATCGTTGCGAACGGAGAGGCTGAAGGGTTTGCCGCGCCTCTCGGAAAGCAATCCAATTTTAAATCCCAAATCTATCTCTCCGACACCGCCGCCATTGTGCGAAGCGAACGGATAATCCTCTACATAAGCCGGAGCACAGCCGGTGCAGGGGAGAAAGGAGTCATAAATAGTATTGCGGTATTGCAGACCGTTGGTGGAATTTAGACTCAGCAAGCTGGGCTGGTCCACATGGATATGCTCATCGGCATCGATCGAAAGAAATAGCGTAAACCAATTGGTGAGTCCTACGCCGAAGGATGGAACTACCTGCAGAACGGTAATATCGCCCGGCATTCGAGAGCTTTTATTCACGCCAGCGACGATGTCGAATCCACCCTTGGGAAGCGTATCGCCAGTACCCAGCGTAAACAGGCCAGGCGTTCCATCTAATGCCGGCATCGGAACGCATTTGTGCGGCTGCTCATCCAGTGGGGCGCTATTGGAAGCACCCTTTGCGGATGACGGCGCAGGCTGTAGCTTTGATTTCGCGGCGTCAGATGAAGCATTAGCGTCAGTAGTGGTAGCCGTCTTCTTCCCGTTCGGATCGTTCATGGAAGCGGAGGGGGTGGCGTCCTTATCGGTTGGTTTGTGGTCGTCGGCAAAAATCCCGGTCGAGATAAGGAAAAGAGCTGATAAAAATAGAATTGTCGCACGCGCTGCGAATCTCATTCCCCCCTCCTCACTTCAGGTACGTCAAATCCTGCTTAGCCTGCCGTGAATCTGTAATTTAACGATGGCGGCATATTCAGGGAAGTTAATGGCACCCGCAGATTTTGACGCCGGGACCCGACCAGTTGGCACCGAGCTACCCGAAGCAGTTCGCCAAAGCGGGACGAGTATAATTCACGCGTACCTCTTCCAAAACCATTTTTTGCAACTTCTTTGCAGCGGGCGGGTTTATTTCGCTGGTTTAGCTCTGAACATTCGGCGGGCCGCTCAGCCAGCGTAGAGATCATCGGATTTAACGATTGCAACATAGCACTTTTAATCCAGAGGGTGAATTAAAGTGGAACGGGAGGTTTTCATGCCGCGCAGAATGCAACTCTTGGTTATGCTGATTCTTTTGGATTGTCTTGGTCTATCTACGCATGCGCAAGCGCAAGATTCTGCTTCGCAGAGCCCTACCGTCGGGTCGTACGAAGTTCGCGCGGGAACGCGCTTCTTGGTGGCCCTTCACGACAAACTAAGCACAAAGGATGATAAGCGCGGAAAGCAGTTCACCACCCGGACGCTGGAAGAGATTGTATCGGCTGACGGAACGACTTTGCCCGCTGGCGCAGAAGTTCGCGGGCACATCGACAAAGTGATCTCTGCCGGCAAGACCGGACGAGCGAAGCTGTGGCTCGCCTTTGACGAGATCCACACTCAAAACGGGTGGGTGCCTCTCGTAGCGGAGTTAATTAGCACTCCGGGGATTCACTCCATTCGAGTTTTGTACGAACACGAAGGTGAGATCGAAGCTACGTCAAGTAATCGCCAAACCGAGGCCGAAGCTGCTGCCGCCGGAGCACTCGCAGGCGCCGCTGTTGGAATGGCCGCTCACGACAATAAGGACGCGGCAATCGGAGCAGCCATGGGTGCCGCTGCGGCGTTTATGGTTACCTCCGGGATCGGCCAGGAACTGACCCTCGAGGTGAACACAAAGCTCGAGTTGGTCCTCGAACGGGCGTTGCGCATTCGACGCGCGTAATCCCAGCTTTCAACAGACTGCCAATCGTGCCGACCCCGGTCGCCGTGTGCTTCTTGGATTTACGCCGGACTGCTGGTAGATTCAGTTCTAGATGCCACCCGAGAAGCTATCCCTTCCGCGAATACTGATTGTTGAAGACGAGGACAATGCCCGCAAGGGCTACGAAGCCCTGCTCCGCAGGTGGAGTTTCGAAGTATTGGGCGTCGCTAGCGGCGAAGAGGGGCTGGCGAAGTTTCAGGATTTTCAGCCCAGCGTGATTTTATTGGACGTCGAGCTTCCGGGCATGAACGGCTTGGATTTATTGACTCATCTGGGCGAAGAAATCCATCGAATTCCCGTGATCATAATTACCGGGCGCGGCAGCGACGAGCGCGTGGTGCAAGCGATCGAGGCAGGCGCTTATTGGTATATTGAAAAGCCTCTGAAGCCACCTGTTTTGCGAGCATTGCTTGATCGCGCCTTCGGCCGAGTACGGGATCAGCAAGCGGTCGCCGCGTTGACGCGCGATCTGCGAAGCGCGGGAAAGCTCGGTGTTCTAGTGGGCACTTCGCCTGCCATGCAGGACGTGATGCGTCAGGTAGAAATGGCCGCGCCGTCCACCGCTTCCGTTCTTATCACCGGCGAAACAGGTTCCGGAAAAGAAATGGTTGCGCGTTCGATCCATATGCTGTCACCTCGCGCGGAGCGTCCCTTCGTGGCCATCAATTGCTCCGCAATTCCTGAATCACTGATGGAAAGCGAAATCTTTGGCCACGAAAAGGGGGCGTTCACCGGGGCGGCCGAACGCCGCATTGGATGCTTCGAGCTCGCCGATGGCGGCACCTTGTTGCTTGACGAAATTGGCGAAATGCCTGCGCAAACTCAGGCAAAGCTGCTGCGCGTTCTCGAAGACCGCAAGGTTCGGCGGCTAGGTAGCAAAGTAGAAACGCCCGTGGACGTACGCGTGCTTGCGGCGACGAACAAAAATCCTGAAGAAGCTGTGGCCGACGGCCATCTTCGTCAGGACCTTTACTTCCGGCTGAATGTTTTTCACATTCATCTCCCTCCCATGCGGGAACACAAAGAAGATTTACCCCAGCTCGTGGAGCATCTTTTGGCTGATATAGCTGCGAAACATCACAAGAAAGTCACCGGCGTGGGTAACGATGTGATGGACCTTTTCAAGTCCTACCCCTGGCCGGGGAATGTTCGCGAGTTACGCAATGTGCTGGAACGTGCGGCGATCGCGTCGGATCGCGGGACGGTGTCGCGTCAACACCTGGCGTCTGATTTCGGGCGCACTCCGGCCACGACAAGTTCGGGATTAGGAGCCCTTCGGTTTCCCGTAGGAACAACTGTGGATGCCGCCGAGCGCGAACTCATACTGCAAACGCTGAACGCCACAAACCAGAATAAGACCCGAGCTGCCGAGTTATTAGGCATTAGTCTGAAAACACTTCATAACAAATTGAAAGAATACGAGGCGGGGCGGGTCAATGCGTCTCAGCCTGAAAACTAAATTCACTCTGGCGATCTCGCTTTTGGTACTAGCGGTCGTCACCGCCGTATCGGGTCTCTATATAGCGCGGCTCACGCGACAAACACTGCGCCAGGCGGATGATCGGGCGCGTTTCATTGCGCAACAAGTATTTCTGGCCTGTCAAAATGCCTTAGCGGATGCCGCCGAGCGTGGCGAATCGCCAGCTTCACTAAGCCCAGAGGACTTGCGTGAATACGCGCGAAGGACGTTCGACAACAGCAGTTCGCTGAATTCGGTGATTGAGTCTGCCGTGGGATACTCGCCGACGATTTACGAGATTACCATCAGCGACCGCAACGGCATCGTCCTGGTTTCAAGTGATGCAGCACTACGCGGAGAACACGTGCCGGCAAGGCCCGCGGTTGCCACGCTGGTCCGCGGCGGCTTTTTTCAACAGCTTCGCACACTGTACGGGCCGCCCCAAGTTTTTGAAGATTCGCTTCCCTTTAACTTAGGTCCGGGACCTTTTGGGGACATTCGCATCGGCCTTTCCTCGGCATTAATTCGCAACGAAATCACTTCGCTGCTCGAATCCGCTGGATGGTACGCGCTGGCCTCGGTTTTGTTGTCCACTCTGCTTGCTTTCGTGGTTAGCCGCGTATCGCTGGCGCCGATTGATCGGATTTCTGCTCAATTGGATCGCATCTCGGCTGGTGAATTCGATTTGGAGCCGGTAGAACGCGGCGACGAACTCGGCGCGGTGAGCACGAAAATCGTCGGCATCGGAAAGCAACTTCGCGATGTGCGCGAGATCTTCAGTACTTTGCGCGAAAATCTAGACCAGGTCATGAGCGGCCTCGAAGATGGATTGTTACTTTTTAACGCTAGCGGGCGCGCCGTCTTGGTAAGCCCATCAGTCGAGAATTTCCTTACCAGACGTCCTGAAGATCTTCGAGGCTGCCGCGTGAGCGAGATTTTTCCGCCTGGAAACCCGATTCGCCACGCTTTGGGCGTCGAGGGAGACGAAATCATTCCGGTCGAGAGCGTCGAGGTGATGCTGGAAGCTGCCAATGGAGTGCAGCGAGTGGGCCTGAGCGCCCAGGTGATTCGCGAGCACGGAGTTCGAATGGGCACGCTCGTCACTTTGCGCGACGTTGAATCTATTGAGCGTATCGGAAACCAACTGCACGTTTCTGAGCGCCTTGCGGCTCTTGGCCGCGTCACCGCGGGTGTGGCGCACGAAGTGAAAAATCCGCTGAACTCCATGAGACTTTGGCTTGAAGTTCTCAAGGGCAACATGCCCGTCGAGCCTGAAGCGCAGCAGGCGGTGAAAATGCTGGACAGTGAGATCGACAGGCTCGATCGCGCGGTGAAAACATTCCTTAATTTCACCAAGCCGCTCGAATTTAAGCTGGAGGAAACTGACCTTCGCCTATTACTGGACGAGGTGCTGGATGCAGCTCGACCGGCGATCACCCAGGCCGGCGTGGAATTGCGCGTGGATTTGCCTTCCGAGTTCCCTCCCACACTCGTAGACAGCCAACTCATGCATCAAGCGGTGTTGAATCTCCTGCTGAACGCTTGTGAGTTCACGAGCCCGGGCGGACGCATCACACTGAGCCTTCGCCGCAGCGGTGATTCCGCGATTATCGCTGTGGCGGACTCCGGCAAAGGAATTTCCGCCGAGGATCAGAAGAAGATCTTCCAGTTATTTTTCACCACCAGACCTGGAGGTACTGGAATAGGACTCGCTAATACGTTTCGGTTTGTACAGTTGCACAATGGTCGGATAGAATTCGATTCGGAGGTCGGGCGCGGAACCACCTTCCGTGTAGAACTGCCGCTGGCTCGCTCCCTGGAAGCCTCCGCGGGAAAGCTTCGTGACTTCAGCCAGCCCTTCGCTGAAGAAAAAAGATAATGCCCAGCCGTAACAAGAAAGCAACAAGTCTGGTCCTGCTCGTGGGTAGCGCGTTGGCACTCGCAATCACGGGGTGCGAACAGAAAACCGTCAAGGCCGCTACGCCTGTCGCAACGACACCGATGCCGCAGCCGGTGGATTCCAAGCCACTGACCAATGTAGCGCCCGATACCACCGCAACGCCCCCTGAAGTCGCCGAAGCGCCACCTCCGGCCCCTCCGCCTTCGGCATCTGCTCCGTTAGCCGTGGCCTCGGCGCAAACCAAGCCGGCTCCACCTCCCCATAAGCAACCGTCGGACCCGCAAACCTCGGAAACTCCCGCTGAGCAATCCGCCCGCCCGCCCGCGCCGTTAATATCGCCTCAAATGTCAGCAAACGACCAGGCCAGTTACGCCCACAAAACCGATGACGACATCAGCGTCGCAGAGAAAAATCTTCAACAGTCTGCCCACAAGCGGCTAAGCGCCGCACAACTCGATCTGGTGGAAAAAATAAAGAGTTTTTTGTCGCAGTCTCATGAGGCCAGCAAGGCTGGTGACTGGGCACGCGCGCAAAATCTTGCACAAAAGGCCCGCCTCCTTTCTGTCGAATTGGTTGACTCCCTATAAATTCGGGAGCAATACCTAGCGCTTGGTGCCTATTCCCGGATCCCCGCCCGAATGCGGGCTCTCTGAAAAATCCTGCTAATATAACCGGGTGAAAGTATTTGACGTTGCGATTATCGGCGGGGGAATCATAGGCAGCTCGATTGCCTTCGAGCTGGCTGCCGAAAAACTTGACGTCGTTCTCCTCGACCGCGAAGAACCAGGTCGCGGTGCGAGTTGGGCAGCTGCGGGGATGCTCTCTCCAGCTCCGGACTCCCCCGACGCTCTGCCGATTGTTCCGCTCGCCAAAGAAAGCCTGCAGCTATATCCGCAATTCATCGGCCGTATTGAGGAAGCTTCTGAACCCTTCATGCACTTTGCCTCGGAAGGAGCCTTTCAGATTTTCCTGGGCTCTCATGCGGAAATTGACCGCGATAAAATGGTCGCCGACCTCAAGACATTAGGTATTGAGATCGAGCCGGTACCGCTTGACGCTGCGCGCCAGATGGAAAACGCGATCAGTCCCAGCGCCCAAGCGGCTGCCTGGCTGTCTCGGGAATCAACCGTCGATCCCAGATCGCTTATGGCAGCTCTTTTGGCCGCGTTGCGGCATCGCGACGTTGAAATCCGCGCAGGATGCCCGGTAACTTCTATATCACGTCAAGGCGCGACTTGTACCGGACTGACCGCTGGCGGCGAGAATGTTAAGGCCAAAATCGTAATTATCGCGGCGGGATGCCATTCCGGAACTCTGGTCGATGAAAACGTAGTCGCTAACGAGCGGCTTTCGCGGTACGCACCCACCCATCCCGTGCGCGGACAGATGCTGTCGTTAGATTCAGGTGAAATAAGACTAGGGCGGGTGCTGCGCTCAGAGCGAGGCTATCTGGTTCCGCGGCACGAAGGACGAATCGTTGCCGGAAGCACCATAGAAGATGTTGGCTTTGATAAAAGTCTTACTGCGGGCGGCATCCGCAAGATTCTCGATGCTGCCATTGAGCTCGCTCCAGAACTCGCCAACGCGCGGATCGTGGAGACTTGGGCGGGTCTGCGCCCCGCCACTCCCGATAATCTTCCGATCATCGGACCAGCCGATATCAAAGGCCTGTTTATAGCTACAGGCCATTACCGAAACGGAATCCTACTCGCTCCGGTGACAGCCAAAATTGTGCGCGATTGGATTCGTGACAACAGGATGCCTGCGAATGCCGAAATCTTTTCACCACTCCGATTCGCAAGCCACAATCCTCAGAGGAAAACGGCCAAGAACTGCGGCTAATTCTCGATTCGAAAAAGAGAGTTAGAAGGGAATGCTGCGGGGGGGCTCCCGGTTAGGAGGTCCCGCGAGAGTCGATGCCTGCCCGGGGTTTGTGAACTGAACTTTATCCGCATCCAATACAATTGAGCGGTCAAGGACGGCTTCCACAGTGGAGCCCCGCGGAAGTTCGGCTTCAGGCCCACGAGTCAGCAATACGGCGAGCAGACCAGCTGCGGCCCCGACGCCAGCACCAATGCCGGCGCCTTCGGCTCCGCGGCCAGCAATAGCTCCGATGCCAGCGCCGGCAGCAGTAGTCTTCGCGATTGTGCCAACGTCGCCGCCTTTATTGGAATCGCCAACTATTTTGCCCTCATTGTTCGTAGTCTCGTTGCCACCAGTCCCCGCATTGCCGGGAACCGCATTCAAGTTGACCATATACGCGTTCGGGAGGATCAGCGTTCTCAAACGGATCATCAATTCACCGCGCCCCTTAACCCGGCCCGGACGCTTTGATTCGCTCACTTCGCCGCTCACGTAGGAACCCGCTGGGATCACGACATGTCCGTCAATCATGATTGGGAATAAGGTCTCAAAATAGACGGGATCGCCGGGTCGCGCGCTTCGAGTCGAGATGGCGTTGTGCAAAACCAACGGGATGTGCGTTCCTCCGGGTACTTCCACTTTGGCATTGGAAGGTGGGGCGGAGCTCGCCGGAGCGGCGGATGTCGCGGCCGTTGGCGCTGCATCTGATGGCTGCGCGACCTTCGGTGGCTCGGACGGATTCTGCGCGGGCGTATTTTGTGCTGGCGCTTGCACCGCAGGTGTAGGTGGCAAAGGGCCGTCCTGCTGCGCAAATACATTCCCAGAGAAAGCAGAAAACGATAAAACAGCTATTCCCGCCAGTCGTAAGACGAGCGAACCATGTGTCATTGGTTTGTCCTCCGGCAATCTCTCACCCAATTCCTGTCCAAAAAGATGCTACTTACGCCCTCCGGGATGTACCAAGCATATCCTCTGTGTCACAGCTTTTCCAGCCTGCCGTAATATGGCTCTGCGCGGTCGTCCGTGTACGACTAAGACACCCTTAAACCAGACTCATCCCATCGACGCATATACTCGTTTTAGAGGCAAGCATTGGGAGCCAAGGGCATTGGGGCGATCTACCTTCCGTCTTCGCTTCGGCAGAAGACCCTGCTGATTATCGTCCTCACCATGGTCGTCGCGGTCGGCAGCCTATTTTTACTTTCTCGCCTTGTTCTTCTACACGGATATGCCCGGCTGGAAGAGAGTTTCGCACGAGAGAATCTGGAGCGTGCCGCAAGCGCATTGACTAATGAACTAAATACTTTGGACCGCACGACGAGCGAATACGCTTCTTGGGATCAGACCTACGCGTATGTGCACGGAACGAACCCGGACTACGTGAAATCCGAATTCCCGGCTGCCACCTTTCAAGAACTTAAGGTGAGTTTCGTCGTCATACTCGACAATTCAGGCCACAAACTTTTCTCCAAGGGATTTGATCTGGATCACGCAGGAGAAGCGCCCGTTCCCGAAGGCATTGACGAAAATCTGAAAACAGGCTCCTCCATCCTGAATCACAAGAGTTTAGAGAGCAGGGTTGCGGGCATTTTGGTGCTCAAAGCCGGCCCCGTGCTTGTGGATTCCCGGCCTATCCTTACCAGTGACTCCCGCGGGCCCGTGGCGGGAACGTTGATCATGGGCCGAGTGCTTGATGCCGCTGAAGTCCAGCGCCTTTCCCAAATGGTTCATATGCCGCTTACGGTCGAGCGCGTGGATGGCTCGAATCTAGAGGCGGACATCCCATCAAAGCGCTATACCAGGCCGGATCAATCTTCCACGGAGATTCGGGCCCTAGATCAAGATTCACTTGCTGCATATCAAGAGCTGGACGACATTTATGGACGACCGGCCATCGTTCTCCGCGTCATTCTTTCCCGAACGATTTACGAGCAGGGTCAAACCACGTTGCTTCAGTTCACCATGTTGCTGGTGGCTGCCGCGCTGTTATTCGGCGCGGCAACGCTCTACCTTCTCGAGCGAGTCATACTTTCTCGCGTCGCTGACCTGAGCGATGGGATCACGCAAATTGGAGCAAGCGGCAATCTCTCCGCCCGTTTGGAAATCCGCGGCGCGGATGAACTCGCTTATCTCGGCACAGGCATAAACAGCATGTTGGAGGATCTCGAGAAAGCGCAGATCGAACAGCACCAAGGCCGTACGCGGCTTGGCGTAATGATCGAAAAAATGCCGGCTGTATTGTGGACCACGGACACAGAATTGCGCGTTACCTCGGCCGTGGGGGCTGCCCTAGAACTTCTCGGATTGCGCGCCAACGAACTAACCGGGAAGACTCTTTTTGAATATTTTCAAACCGAGGATCCTGAATTTTCGCCGATCGCCGCCCACAGAAAGGCTCTGCATGGCGAATCGGTGACCTATGAAATGGAGTGGCAGCACCGCATGTTTGAATCGCATGTACAGCCGTTAAGAGGCAACGAAGGAGAATTGATCGGCGTGATCGGCGTGGCTCTGGACATCACCGATCGTAAACATCTAGCGGATCAGTTGCGTCAGGCGCAGAAAATGCAGGCGGTAGGAGAGCTTGCCGGCGGCGTAGCTCATGATTTCAACAACCTGATGATGGTGGTGAAAGGCCACGCCGAGATGCTTCTCGATCGGCTACCGAAATCCTCTCCCCAAAGATCGAATGTGGAGCAAATCCAAACAGCCGCCGAGCGCGCTGCTTCGCTCACCGCGCAATTGCTGGCTTTTAGCCGCAAGCAGGTGTTGCAGGCGCGCGTCCTTGATCTCAACGAGGTCGTCGGCGGCATGATTCAAATGGTTTCCTGCGTAATCGGCGAAAATATAGAACTGGCGTTCATGCCCGCAGCGAGGCTCGGCAACGTGAAAGCCGATCCCAGCCAGATCGAGCAAGTAGTTTTGAACCTGGTGGTCAACGCTCGCGACGCGATGCCAGAGGGCGGCCGCTTGACCATCGAAACAGCGAACGTCGAACTCGACAAAAATTACACGGCGCAACATGCGGTGGTCGAACCCGGTCCTTACGTCATGCTGACGGTCACGGACACGGGTTGCGGGATGGATGCGAAAACGCAGGCCCGAATCTTTGAACCATTTTTTACCACCAAAGAACAAGGTAAAGGCACCGGACTGGGTCTGGCTACGGTATATGGAGTCACCAAGCAAAGCGGCGGTTGCATTTGGGTGTACAGCGAGATTGGCCACGGCACTACTTTCAAAATTTACTTGCCTAAGGTCACCGAGAAAGTTAAAGAGCTGGCCGCGGCGAAAATGATTCCCGCCCCGGCATCGGGTTCTGAAACGATTCTGTTCGTCGAGGACGAGCAGAGTGTGCGCGAACTGGTGCGTGAATACTTGTCAGCTCAGGGATACGGTGTGCTGGAAGCCTCAGACGGCGTTCAAGCGCTAGACATCGCTGCCGCGCATCCAGGAGTCATTCAACTGTTGATTACTGATGTCGTGATGCCTCGACTGAGTGGACGCGAACTCGCAAATCAAATCGCTACCGCTGGACGCGACTTAAAAGTCCTCTACATTTCTGGTTATACCGACGACAGCATATTTCGGCACGGTGTGCTCGAGGGCGGCATGGAGTTTCTGCAAAAACCATTTAATCTGAGAACTCTGGCTCAGAAAATCCGCGAAATTTTGGACAGCGAACCCGCGACGCCAGCACTTCGAGGTCAGTACGAGAGCGATCGAGATTCTATTTAATTCTCAGCGCCAAAAACCTTAATGACCGCTAAAGAGTGTTAGAAAGCTGGGCTTAAATCAGAAACACGCTTTGGCCAGTGAGCTCGAATCGTTTGCGGCAGCGAATATTTCGGCAGGCCACCATGTTATCCACGCGAACCATATAGGAACGCGCTTTGGCAAACTTAGCGCGGTCGTCTTCGTTCCCTCCTGGAGGGATTTGCGCTTTCTTAGTACGCACGATATAGCGGACAGGATAGGTGTTTTCCTGGCGGCAGTGCGCGCACACGAGCGGTATCTGTTTCGTTTCCTCTTTCTCTTCGTAATACCTTTTTTCATCCATGGCTCAGCCCGCCCGTCACTTTCTCTGAATGGTGCAAGGGACGATATCGTCACCTAGCTCACTTCGCAAGCGCTTAATCATGGTTGGCACCATCGGAAATTTTCCTCGTCGGAGAAATCTGTGGGTCACTGATACGCTCCAATGGCGGCCGCGAACCCGATGCGGGATAGTGCGGCTTCAGCGTTTTGCAGCTCGTAGCCAGTTGCCCTTCGAACCAGTTTGCCCTCTCCGGTAAATGCTACGCCGTTTTGCAGGAGTCATCCGCGCCTCGTGCCGATGAACACGGAATCTGGGATACTTTGCGATCCCCTAAGCCTGGTTCTCTACGGGCGATGCCAAGCCAGTTCGAGACCTCATGCGCGATCTAGAAAGGGTGCATCGCGGCGAACTTTGAGCGAACCGTTTTCCCCATTCGAATCGAAACTTGTATTATCCATGAAAATTTGTACAATCCATACATGCAAGGAATACCCTGGAGCACAATTGCGCTCGGCTCGCTGTTGCTCATCTCGGTCTGCTCAAAAGGAGGACAGGAAGTGCAATCTCCGCAACCTGAAAAGTCGAAGCCGCCTGTCAAAATGGAGCAGCGCGGGCGCATCCTTGGAATCGGCGGTGTCTTCTTCAAATCCGCTAATCGTGATCAGATGCGCGAATGGTATTCGAAGCATCTTGGACTCGCTGACAAAGGCCAAGGCGTGATGCTTCCGTGGCGCGAACACGACGACCCGCAAAAGGAACACGTTACAGTTTGGACTGTTTTTTCCGCCTCCACTGACTATTTCGATCCCAGCCACGCACCGTTCATGGTCAACTACATCGTGGACGATCTGGATGCTTTGCTCGACCGCTTAAAACAAGAGGGAGTAAAGATTGACGCCAAACGAATGAATGAATCCTACGGTCGCTTTGCCTGGATCTATGACCTGGATGGAAATAAGATTGAGCTCTGGCAGCCGACGTCCGCAAAGCCCTAAGGGCCTTCCACTGCACTTACTCAATCGGTTTTCTGTAGCTGCGGTCCCGAAGTTGTAGAATCATCGTTTCCGGGGTTTTGTCTACCAGCACGCCGGCAAGCTACCTGAGCCGGTATCAACCCACGATTTCTTCTGACGAGTCGGAAATTTCAAGTCTCCTCTTCTTGAAAACTCACTACTTGAAAACTCACTCCGGTACTCATGCCGGTATCTTCTCTGTTACGATGCAATCCGGTTATCCCAAGATGGCTTCCTTGCCTCCACACTCGAGTGGTTTTCCCAAATGGATTCGATGGAGCGCACTGGGCTGGCTGCTGATCTGGACTCCCGCTTACTGGCACACATGGGGCGCTGCAAATTTTCTGCATCTTTGTGACATTGCCGTGGTGCTCACCTGCCTCGGGTTGTGGAGCGCGAGCGCTCTTCTGTTGTCCAGCCAAGCTGTCTCCTCTCTTCTCATCGATACGGTATGGATATTGGACGCGACCGCTAGATTTTTTGCCGGGCGGCACCTTATCGGTGGTACCCAATACCTTTTCGACGCAACCTTTCCGCTGTGGGTGCGCATGCTGTCTCTATTTCACCTTGTTATGCCGTTTCTGCTTCTTGGTGCGCTGCGGCGCGTTGGATACGACCGCCGAGGTTGGATCGTGCAATCTGCCATTGCGATTCCGGTGGTTGTGTTCGCTCGGTGGGCGGCAACGCCAAAAATGAATATCAACTTCGTTTATACCGATCCGTTTTTCCATCGGGCATGGGGCCCTGCGCCTTTGCATCTCATCGCAGTTCTTGTGTTCTTGATCTTCGTGGTGTATCTGCCCACGCACCTGCTGCTTTGCCGTCTTTTCCCACCCGCGCCAGACGGTGAAACGCTGGTGTAACCTACCTGTGCTTGTATTTCGAGGAGCGCTATAGATACTGTTCGGACGGATCGCTGGGGGTAACTGTATGTGGCGTAAAACAAAACAATTGCTGTGTGCGGGCCTTTTTCTAGTCGCCACGATTTCGATATTGTCGAAATACCCGTATAAAACAAACGCAGCGAGCCCCCGTCTTCCCACTGTGGCCGCGCAATCGTCTTCGGCGAAATCCGTTCGGCATGTATTGATTGTCAGCATCGATGGAATGAAACCTGAAAGCTATAGCGAGCCTGACGCACACGGTCTGAAAGTTCCCACCCTACGCGAGATGGTACGCAACGGAGCGTCCAGTGACGGTGTGCAATCGGTGATGCCGACCGTTACATACCCTTCTCACACTTCGATGGTTACCGGCGTAGATCCGCAAGCGCACGGCATCTTTACGAACCCCGCCTGGGATCCGCTCAATCAAAACAACGGAGGTTATCGGTGGTACGCGGAAGATATTCGCGTTCCGACTTTGTGGCAACTCGCGCGGCAAGCAGGCCTACGAACCGCACTGATCCATTGGCCGGTCACGGTCGGCGCGCAAGCGGATTTAAACATTCCGGAATATTGGCGGGCGAGCATTCCGGAAGATATGAAACTCGTCCGCGCCCTTTCCACAGCGGGCATCTTCGGAAAGATAGCGGAGCAGTTTCCGACTTTCAAAACAGATGTGCCTCCGCTCGAGCTTACCGATGCGGTCTGGACGGACGCTGCTTGTTACGCCATCGAAAATCAAAAGCCCCATCTTCTGCTGCTGCATCTGGCCATGGTCGATCACTGGGAACACGAAAAAGGTCCTTTCAGTGCCGAGGCCAATGCCGCAACCGAAACTGCCGACACTCAAATCGCGCGGCTGATTTCCTCGGCGAAAAAAGCGGGCATCTGGCAGGAGACGGCGCTCGTTGTTCTTTCCGACCATGGTTTCGCTCCTATTTCGCAGGAAATGCGACCGGGAGTTTTGATTCAACAGAAAGGCTTGATCTCGCTCGATGCGAAAGGGCGCATCACCGACTGGAAAGCCACCGAAATAATCGACGGTGGCTCTGCATATCTCTACGTGAAAGACCCGCAGGACCAGACCACGCGAGCCGCGCTGCACCATGCTTTTGAGCCGCTGGCCGGCGCGGAAGGCAGCGGAATCCGGCGCGTTGCCTCACATAACGAAATAATAGCGATGGGAGGCGACCCCAATGCGTTTCTCGCTCTCGAAGCGGCCGACGGAACTTCCTTCGCTTTTGGCTACACGGGCGACCTGAAAAGTCCTTCCACCCGCGGCGGCACGCACGGATATTTTCCCGATCGTCCGCAAATGCGCGCCTCTATGATTTTTTATGGCCCTTCCATCGGAACGGGCAAAATCGAGCACGCGCGATTGATTGACGTCGCACCGACTGTAGCGGCTTGGCTGCAGCTAAAGTTTGATAAAACGGACGGCTCAGAGCTATCGATAAAAGCAGCCGTTGAGACCAGATAAATTACGGGCCGACCCTTGCGTACAGAGTCTTTGTTTTCCTGGAGTCGCTTCCCTACGATTCTGAGCGGATAGCGCGAAGGTCAATTCCCAGTTGCTGGCACTTCTTGTAAAGATGGCTGCGTTCTAGCCCGAGCGCTTTGGCGGTGTTCGTCACGTGATTGCGATTACGTTTCAACTCGGCAAGCAGTGTCTCACGTTCAAACGACTCCACGCGTTGACCGAGAGCCCCGGTCGTGAACGTCGCGGGCATGCTGAAGTTTCCGCTCGCCCCGTGATCGGAGGCGGGCAGAGCCCGCGTGACGGTGGCCGCCTCCACGACCTCTTCCGGCGCTAGGAGCAGCACACGTTCAATCACATTTCGCAATTCGCGCACGTTTCCCGGCCATGAATAGCGCTTTAATTCTGCGATTGCTTCCGGCGAAAGACTTTTTCTCCTCCAATTGTTCTGCTCGCTCAACTGGCAAATAAAATGTTCCGCCAGCGCGTGAATATCTTCGCGCCGTTCGCGCAAGGGCGGCACAATGACGGGAAACACAAACACGCGATGGTACAGATCCTCGCGAAATGTTCCCAGTCGAACATGCTCTTCCAAGTTTCTATGTGTGGCTACCAGGATGCGCACATCCACAGCGAACGGCTTGTCTCCGCCGATCCGCTCCATTTCGCCTTCCTCCAAAACACGCAGAAGCTTGGCCTGCATCGTGATGGGCATGTCGCCGATTTCGTCAAGAAACAGCGTTCCACGATGAGCCTGCTCGAATTTACCGATGTGACGTCCAGCCGCGCCGGTGAACGAACCTTTCTCGTGGCCAAAAAGTTCCGTTTCCACCAGTTCGCCGGGAATCGCAGCGCAGTTTAACGACACGAACGGCCCGGAACGTCTCGCGCTCTTCTCGTGCAGAGTGCGAGCAATTAATTCTTTTCCCGTTCCAGTTTCTCCGCGAATGCACACGCGCGTCTCACTTGCCGCCACTTGCTCCACTTGCGCCATCACTTCGCGCATGGCAGTACTAGCCCACACAATATGGTGCCGGCCCAATCTTTTTTTTAGATCTCGGTTTTCCGTCTCCAGGCGCTTGAGCCGCAAAGTATTTTCTACGGTGAGCAACAGTTTGTCGGTGGAGATGGGTTTCTCCAGAAAATCGCTGGCACCCAAACGCGTGGCCCTCACCGCCATTTCTATCGAGGCCTGACCGGACATCATCACAAAGGTCGATTCCACTCCTATATTCTTCAGGTCTTCCAGCAGCGCAATGCCGTCGCGTCCTGGCATCACTACATCTGAAAGGATCAAATCGAAACGCTCGGCCTTCGCCAGTTCAATCGCGCGCGCGGCGTTGTCGCAAACAGCAGCTTCATGTCCGGCGAGACGAAATGCGCGCGAGAGCGAGGCCAAAGTGTTCGCATCGTCATCAATAATCAGGATATGGGCTTTCGCCGGCATGGCCTTCTAAGCCTCGATTTTTTTCCCTGGTCCTTCTTCCGCCACGACGGGAGCCGCCTGGTGCTGAGGCGGCTGGACGGGAAGTTCGACGTGGAAGGCGGTACCCACGCCCATTTCACTTTCCACTGAAATTCTCCCGCTGTGGTCGGCAACGATGGCTTGCACGATTGCAAGACCCAGCCCGGTGCCATGCTGCTTGGTGGTGTAGTACGGAGTGAAAATACGGTCCGCTTCTTCGCGCGTCAACCCAACTCCGGTATCGGAGATTTCGAAGTCTACGTTGCCGTCATTTTGAGTGGTGCGCATCATCAAAATGCCGCCGGCCGGCATTGCGTCCATTGCGTTCAAAATCAGGTTTTCGACGGCCCGATGCAAAAGCGTCGTGTCCGCTTGGATCGTCGGCAGATTTTCTCCCAGATGGAGTTCCGGAGTAATCGGCGGACGTCCTACCGCGCAAAATTGCGCTTCGAACAACTTCACAACATTTCGAACTACGTCGTTCAAGTCCACTGGCCCCAGCTCAGGCTGCGGCATTTTTGCGAAGTCGCTGAAGCGCCCAACGATCGTTTTCAGATTTTCGATCTCTGCCAGCAGAATCCCGGTAGCTTCGCGGAAGACTTCTTCAAACTGATCCGGATTCTGAGTGCTTGCCCTCTGTAAGTTTTCAACCGTGGTCTGTAGCGGAAATAGAGGATTCTTCAGCTCATGCGCAAGGCGCCGCGCCACTTCTCGCCAGGCAGCCACTCGCTCGGCTTGGATCAGCCGCTCGCGCTGGTCCACTAGTTGCTGTGTCATTTGGTTGAACGACTGGGCCAGCTGGCCGATTTCGTCGTTCCCCCGCACAGCCACGCGCGTATTCCAATTTCCGCCTGAAACTTCACGCGCGCCCGCGGCAAGTCTCCGCACCGGAAGTGTCACGCGTGCTGCCGCCCACCAGCTCAAGAACAATCCAAATAGAATACCGATCGCCGCTACGCCGATTGCCAGCCATAAGATGTGGCGTTGGAGTGTTACCACTGTTCGCTGCGAATTTCCGATGAGCAGCACGGCCAGCAACTCATTCTGCCGCCCTAACTTGGGAATGGCATGAAAAATTTCCCCGCTTGCGGCATCAATGGTCCAACTAATCTTCTCAGTCAGCGGCCCTGGATGGGTTCGCTCTTGTTCAATAATGGGCTCAAATCGTTCCGCTTCCACCACCGACCCGGTGCTATCAATCAAATTTACAGGCTGAAACGCAGGATCAAGATTCAAATACAGCAGGGCGCGCATGTTCGCGGGGAGAACAAGCGAAGCCAAAAATTCCTTACCCAACCGCTCGCCGCCCACGACGTACAAATCTTTGTCCCCTACGCGCACCGCCGCCACGGCCATCAGGGCCACCGCCGGTCCTTCCTGTGTGTCAAGCTTCATCAGAAAAGATCCGCGCGTCGCCCAATCTTCTTTCTGGGTTACCCACTCCATTTTGTAACCAAACCGCGCCGACCACTCGGCGGAGGAAATGATCGAACCGTCTGTGCCCACGAAATCGAGGAAGTCGAGCTGGTGGGACTGCGCCACACCGCGCGCGTCATTCACATACACAGAAATATCTGCATTGGGACGGCTCAGGTCTATAGCCATCCGAACGGTCGGCTCCGCTTCCGCGATTCCTTGCACGCGATTTAAAACGTCGTGCCCGCGCCGCTCGAACTCTCGCTGAAATTGTTCCACCAGGGCATCCGTGTGTTGGCGATTGAGTTCGTCGAATGCTCGACGCGTTGCTACTGTTACGCCCGCGGTCACCAGGCCGACAGACAGCAGTAGGGCCAACATGAAATTGACGAAAAGTTTCGAGCGAAACGTCACAATTCCTCTTCTACGCGGCCGAATTTAATTCGTACGTAACAATTAGTGCGTGTCAATCGAGTCAAGCCACACATCAGCGAGCGGCCAACCTTCCCCTGCGGCTGGCTGCTTCCAATCGCGTACACGAGCGCTGAGTCCATACACCTGCGGCATCCAAACAATCGGCACGAGAAGGCCGCTATTCATGATGCTACGCTCACAATAGTAAACGTCCTCAGGCGACGCGCTCTGCGGAAGCGGACTGTCAACAATGCCTGCCATCGGCCCCAGTGTATCTATGAAAGCAGTGAGCGAGACGCGCGGAAGCGGCGACGGCATTCGCAACCGAATGAGCCGCGCGTCAAAATGGATCGTATTACCACGCGTTAGGGTTTCAGCGCCGTACCCGGATGCCTTTCCCGGAGCCGGCAGCGCCCGAGACACTAGCAAAATCCCCGCCTCTTTCGCGTTCACCACGATCCGTTCCGCGACGCTCTGCTCCAGCGTATCAGCCGAATCATATCCCAACACCAACTTCGGTGATGGCGAGATTTGCGACCAGATTTCTTTCGCGCTGCGGGCATCGGTCTCCATGGGAAAAAGAAAAGCTGTACCACTCGACCATGGTGGCAGCAGGCCCCCGGCCGGCTCACCTTCCTTCTGCAAAATAAAATTAACAATCGCGGTACGATCGATGCACCGCGCAATCGCTTCTCGCACGCGCGTATTTTCAATTCCCAAATGTCTCCTGAGAAAAACGAGTGCTAACAATTCGTTTGGTCGTGAGGTGGTGACCCGCACGCCACGATCCGTCGCTTGGCGCGCCTGTTCCGCGGGAATCTGCGCGAAGTCTGCTTTGTTGAGTTCGAGATCTAGCACGCGATCGTGCGCCGAGCGTCCCATCTGAATTTCGACGGAATCCACGAACGGCCTGCCTTCACGATAATCTGGATTAGCCGCAAAAATCGCGCGCCTCCCTGCTTCCCACGCTGATACCCGAAAAGGCCCGCTTCCAGCCGTTCCAACAAATGTCCCGTCTTCGCCGCGCCGATCGTAGAGCAACGCATCCAGCTTCGCTTTCGCGTCCGCTTCTTCCGGATTCAGCGCTGCCACCGTAGGATCGAGTGAAGCTACCGTCGCTGCAATCTCCAAGCGCAAGGTCCCCCCATAGCGAGGCCGCCGTGCAGGACGCCATGGCGCGGCAGAGACCAGTACTGCGCTAATCACCGCAAGACACAGACACAATCGAAGCTTCATACGATCCTGTTTTAAGATTTCGGGAAACAACTCGCACCCATTTACCGTCGTCGTTCCGTTGCAATTCAAGGACTGGTCCGGGAAACTCAATTTTGGGGCTCGCCAAACTTTCCGGATTCTTGCCGGCATAGGCCTGAATGAAGTCGGGTTCCATCCAATCCCCCGTTCCACTAGCCAACGTTAGCGGACCGTCGCCGCAGCTCCCCGCCAGAACAACGTAGTCCTCTAGGCTGAGTCCTTGTATGGCGAAGGGCGGCCTTGGAAATTCAGAATCAGCAGTCGCTGTTACGCTCGCGCACGTCACAGTTTCTGCATGTTGGAAATCTCCCGCGCACTGCGTATGCGGCAATTCCGCTTTCCCCGCCTGCAAATCGAGCCGCCCGTGAATGTCGCGTTGCGTGGGACCTCTTCGCTCAAGACTAACTTCGCGCGCCAATTTCCAGTGGTTATCGTAAAAGTTGTAAAAGGAAAGCTTGTCGGTATCCAAGACAATCAGCATCGCAGCTCCACCCGCGGTGCCTTCTCCGAGGATTCCAAAATCAAGAATTCTCGTATCCTGTGCCCAAATTAGTTTCCGATGCAAAGTTAAAGGAGCTTCCTGGAGGTTCGCCCGCTGGTTTGGCGCCGCGACGTTAACCATCACTACATTCTCTTTGCCCTCGCCGAGAATCTTGGCAACCCATACATAGCTATCCACCGATTCAGAAAATGTAACTTGTAACGCAGTGTCCCCAGGCGATGCGGTCCCCACCCTTCGATTCCGGCGTGACAAATCCGTAACAAGCAGTTGACGAAGGCCCTCAGCATCCGCAGCACTCAACGACGAAATGTTCTTCACGTCGAGCGACAAAATTTCACCACGCTTCGTGACCGCCGCGATTTTGTCGGCGAGCGAACCCAAAGCATTCGTCCAATCAGACGGGATTTGCGCCGCTGTTTGCGCACCCCGGGACACTCCCGCAAGAAGCAAAAGCAAGGAAAGAATGGCTGCGCGTCGGAGAGAGGGTGGCGGAAGGAGCCGCATCGGCTTGTGCCAATTGCACAAAGCGTTGAGTTTTAATCATAGCACACCTCCGAAAAGCACCCCTGCATTGCAACCGGCGCTGGTCGAAACTTGATTCCTGTTGCAACGCCAGTATTTCGTCACTTCCCCTTCACCGGCGGATCGAATGCCGCGGAAGCGGATTTCAGGACGTCGTTCGTAAAGAAAAACTTCCCATCATTCGGCACCATCATAATTTGCACTTTGTCGGAAAGTCGTTGCGCCACGGTGTACTGCACGAGAAGTGGATTCGACTTCAACGCCGCCGCTTCTAGCTGTAACTCTTCGGCCTCCGCCTGCGCAGTCGCTCGGATGTTGTGGGCGGCGGCGTCGGCCATCAGATTGCGTCGTTCGAGCTCCGCCTTACCGTCTATCACTTTAGCTTGCGCAGCCGCCTCGGCATTCTTCACCACCAGCACATTCTGGGTTTCCGATCTGAGCTTGTTGCTCTCGTCGTCGGCCTTGCTGTTAATAACTTTTGCTTGTGCTTGAGCCTCTGCGTCTTGGATTGTCGTTTGCTTGCGCGCTTCCGCTTCCAGGCGCGACTGCTCGATCAGCTTCTGTTTTAGTGGCAGAGTGTATTGCATCGAATCCGATTCCGCTTTGGCCATCAGAACGCGCGTTTGCGCGTCCGCTTCGGCATGCTTGATCTGACGGACCTTTTGCGCCTCGGCTTGAGATTCCGCAATCTTCACTTTCTTCTGCTCGATACTTTGATCCACGGTGACGCGATCGTCCTCTTGCTCCTTCAACAGCAAGCCTTGCAGGCCTTGTGCGTATTCCTCAGGAAGCTGAACTTTGCGCAGCAACACTTCTTTCACAACGATGGCGTCGCTGCTGAGCCGCGTGGTAATGAGTTCCGTGGCATGCTGGCGGAATTCCTCGCGCTTGATGGCAAAGATATCGCGCACCACATAATTCGGTGCCACCTCGCGAAACACGCTGGTTACGACAGGCGCGACGATTTCCTGATCGATAGGCTGCGGCAGATTCGCCTGCACGTAATCGAGGCGCCGGGGATCGATTCGATAGCGCACCGTCACAGCCAAACCCACCTCCAGCCCCTCGCGCGTTTCCACATTTAATACCTCCAGTTTCTCGCGCGTACCTTCGACGGCGGACGTGGAGAAAACTTTGTCGCGCACATCGTAAAGCTGTGTTCTCTCGATGAGAGGTGTAATCAAATGTGTTCCGGCGTAAAGCGTTCCGGGCCGTACGCCGGAAATCTGGCTGATGAGGACCGCCGCATTGCCGTCCGGTACCACTAGGATGCTCGATGCAGCCAGTGCGCAGAGTGCGGCTGCAACGACAAGTTTGGCAGCCGCTGCCCATCGAACGGCAGGCCTTGACCGTTCAATTCGCAGCTGTGTCTGAAGGCCGCCCGGCGAAGAAACCACCGTTGTCGACGGTGTTGAGGCTGAAGTTTCTCCGGCTTGATCGTCTCCAGCTTTATAAGCGGGAGGCTCCTTCGGCTTGAGCCACCGGCCGAGCTGGAAGATCAGGAAAACGTCGTAAGCGACCAACAAAACCGCTGCCACCACGAAAACTGAGCTAATCACGAAAAGAAAGAACCTAAGAAACAGCATAGTGCCTCCTTGAATTCTCGAATTTCCTGCTGCGCAACGTGAACCATCCTCCTGCGGAATCCAGAAAACATTTCGCAGCACCCTCTAAACCTGAATCTCCGGATCCGCCGAAAATTTCAGGCGGCGGCCTTGCGCTCTCGCGTAATCAGGGTCCGCTCCGTGGCTTTTCTAGCCAGGCTCGAAGTTTCCATTTCTGCTCGTTGTACTTCAGCCTGTTTCGCAGGCATTAGCCGCATCAAAGCGACCAACCCGACCCACTGAAGCGTCAGCGCCACGGCGAAGGATAGGAAAATCGCTCCTAACACTTCGCCGAAATCGATCATGTTCACCATCTCCGCCTCCTTTGAGGTTGCCGGGTGCAGCGGTAAATGCATTGGCGTAGCCATCTTTGACGTTATTGAAAGCAAGGGAATTAGTAGGAAGGGAGCGGGTAAGATTCGTGGCGTCTCGCACACGCCGTGGAAAATCAAACGCAATAGGAGAGGTTAATGCAGTGTCAATAGTTAGAACCTTCGCGAGGATCGACGCTGTGAAATCCGTAGGTTTCGTAACGCGAGCTGATGGTTCCTTGGCGCAGGCTCACCACTGTAAACCCTTCGGGCGTGCCCATGCGTGGCCCGTGCCACCAATTTCCGCAGACCGCTCCGCTAGTAATGTACTGGGTGTTCTTGTAACTCACCATTTCGTTGACGTGGGTATGTCCTTGCAAAACTGCCAGAACGTTCGCATTCTCGAAAATTTCTAGCACTTCCGGTGCGTTGGCAACCGTCATCGTGTTGTACTTACGATCCGCGCCAACGATCTGGGTGTAAGCGTAAGTGGCGAACGCCGTCACCAGCGGACAGTGAACAACGGCGATGACCGGCGTGCCATGCGGCAGAACTTTCAGATCATGGCGGAGCCAGCGAAGTTGCTCTCCATCGACGCGCGCTTCCCACAGACGGTCTTCGGTCGGCTGAATCGAATCGAGCACAACGAAGTGATAACCCTTGTAATCAAATGAGTAGTAGGTTCGGCCCATGCGGTCCTGATACATCTTTTTGCCGAATGCGGGATCGCCGGGCGCCACACCGCTTTTCGCCAGCACGCCGAACACATCATGATTTCCAATGGCGTGGTGCAGTGGCATTCCAAGCAACCCCTCGGTGCGCTTATAGAGATCGTAGACCATTCCCGCGCGCGCATAATTTACTCCGAACGCATCGAATACGTGGTCTCCACCCATCACGGCGAATTCCGGCTCCAGGGCGGCAATTTTTTTGAAGCACATATCGCAGCCATGCGCTGCGCGGAGTTCCGGCTGAATATGCGTGTCTGTGAAAAACACGAAATCGAACGAGCCTGGCGGGGGCCCAGCGGCAGCAAAAGACGGCAGCGCAAGGACGGCACCCGCCGTAGCCATGGTTCTAAGAAAGTTTCTGCGGTCGACGATCATCGTTCTTTTTGCCTAGAAGTGCGATTCCGCCCTGATGGTAGCATAGCCGCAAAACGGCCTTGGCATTCGGAGCAGAGTGACTCGTGGATGTAAAAGTGCAATGCGCGTGCAGGCCTGTTAAAATCCGGTTGATGGAACAGTCGCACGAACCCGCCTCCTCCGCCGGATCACACCTCGGATCGGCATCGGGCCCGCCGCCGGTTACGGCTCAAGATTCCGCACCTCCCACGGGAATACGCCTCGGAAGCGTTTTCGGCATCCCCATCTATCTGCACGCAAGTTGGTTCATCATTTTTTTTCTGATCACGCTTTCTCTCCGCACTCAATTCACATCGCAGCACACGGATTGGTCTCCCGCTCAGCACTGGGCGCTGGGCATTATCACCAGCATCTTTTTTTTCGCTTCCGTAATCTTTCACGAGCTGAGCCATAGCGCGGTGGCAAAGCACTACCGAATTCCGGTGGCATCGATTACGCTTTTTGTTTTCGGCGGCTTGGCGCGAATCTCCCGCGAGCCCGACAATGCCAAGCAGGAATTCAACATCGCTATTGCCGGACCTCTTTCGAGCGTATTCCTCGCCGGTTGCTTCTGGCTCGTGGCACATTATTTTCACGGGAACGATATGGTGCAGGCCGCGGCCGTTTGGCTGTGGCAGATTAATCTTGTTCTTGCTGTTTTCAATCTGGTCCCCGGGTTCCCGCTCGACGGCGGGCGCATTCTCCGCGGCATCGCTTGGGGAATTACGGGCAATTTTACGCGTGCGACGAAAATTTCATCCACCGCGGGAAAGATTTTTGCTTACATGATGATTATTTTCGGCGTGTGGCAGGCGCTGCATGGCAACTGGGTAGGGGGGCTGTGGACCGCATTTATCGGATGGTTCCTGTTGAGCGCAGCGCAGGAAAGTTTCATGCAAGTGGCCATGCGCAACACCCTCACGGACGTCCGCGCGGCCGACTTGATGACTCACGACATCCCCACCGTTACGCGCGATATGTCTATCGAAGAATACGTGCACGAAGTGCTGCGCACCGGACGCCGCGTTCATATCGTGGTCGGTCCAGTCGGCCCGGTGGGACTGATTACTTTGCACGCCGCGCGCATGGTTCCTCGCGAGGAGTGGGCCAACACCTCGATTCAAGCCGTAATGCTTCCGCTCGATCGCATCCATTCCGCTTCGCCGGCCGAGCCCGCCCTGGGAGTGTTGCAGCGAATGCAAAGCCAGGACATCAACCAAATGCCGGTAATCTCCGAGGGCAACATTGTTGGCATGATCGCGCGCGACACCATCCTGCGCATGCTGCAAACGCGCTTGCAACTTGGTCATCTCGCCGAGCAATAGCGATTAGCCTAAAGGTCTCTGATCGTCTTATGATGTTCCAAATGGAAACGGAAATGACTTCACTTGCGAGTTTGCTTGAACTGAAGGGCTCTGGCCTCGCGGTTTCCTTCTTCCACAATCAAGAAGTCATCCACCGGAAGATTTTGGAACCTATCGACCACGCCGCTCGGCCAGTGGATTTCAAGCGTGTCTACCTTATCGTGTTTCCCCAGTCCAAAAAATATCCGCGGATCTTGTGCCGAACAATAACTCATTCCGCCTTTCGCCTGATCGTAGCTGGTCAAATCCCCGGCAATCAGTTTCAGCGCCGCCCCGTTCCCATCGCGATTGCTTTTCGTGCCGATCAGCCGCACTGCCAGCCAATGATTTCCTGCCGCAGCCGGCTCGTTCGCGCCATGGTTGCGAAATAACTGCGCGTCTTCGCCGTTATTGCTAACCAGAAAATCCTGCCAACCATCATTGTTGTAATCGCCAACGGCGAGTCCGCGTCCCACGCGCGGCGCGCGAAAACCGGGATTCTGCGTCCTGGTCGCATCCATAAAAACCCCATTGCCCATGTTGCGATAAAGTTTCTTCTCCTCTTGGTAGGTAACTTCGGGGTGATAGAGCGGAATGTTATCCAAAATATGTCCGTTCACCACCAGCAGATCGCGCCAGCCGTCGTTATCGAAATCAAACATACGCGCCCCGAATGAGCTATTTAGAATATTTGTTTGCCCTAGCGCGGAAGCAATGGTGTAGTCAGTAAACGTGCCGTCGCCATTGTTGCGATACATCCTGTTCAGTTCGAAGTCCAAATGGCTGACGAAAAGGTACAGCAACCCGTTGTTCGTCACATCCGCGGCGTCGGCGCTCATGCCCGCTTCCGGCCGTCCCTCTTCGCTGAACCCTGCGCCAGATTTGTACGACGCATCGCGAAACGTGCCATCTCCATTATTCAAATATAAAAAATTCCGTTGTGTGTCGTTGGCGATGAAAATATCGGGCCAGCCATCCCCGTTCAGGTCCGCCAGAACCACCGCCAAACTCTTTCCATCCGTGTTTACCAATCCTGCCTTCGCCGTCATATCCGTAAACGTTCCGTCGCCATTGTTGTGATACAGCCGCGTGGACGTCCCATGAAAACTGTCGGGGTGGCAATAAGCGCGATAGCCGGGCTTGTTTTCACCGCACGCAACGGGATGGTCCTCGTCATATTGAACGTAGTTCGTTACCAGCAGATCCAGCTTGCCGTCGTGGTCGTAATCAAACCAGCCCGCCGCGGTTCCCCAGTTGCCATCGTTGCCAACGCCAGCTTTAGCAGTCACATCCGTAAAAGTGCCGTCGCCATTGTTGTGCAGCAGAACTGAATGTCTGTAGCCGGTCATGTATATGTCCGGATAGCCATCGTTGTCGTAGTCACCCACCGCCACGCCGAAAAAAAATGTCCCATCCGAGTGAATCTTGCTTGCGGCCGTGACGTCGGTGAACGTGCCATCATGATTGTTGCGATACAGCGCAGGCTGCGGCGGATCTTTGGGATGAAAAAAAGGCGTGTAACCGCTGTTCACCAAGAACGCGTCCAAATACCCGTCTTGGTTGTAATCGATCCAGGCCACGCCCGCGCCCATGGTCTCTAAATACAATTTTTCCGGCGAGGCGGCACGCTCGTGATGAAAATGAATCCCCGCATCGCGGGTCACGTCCTCGAATTGCACGTGATACGGATTGGCAACCTCGGAACGCCGGCGAAGTATTTCCGTTTGCGTCTGCTGCGCGATTGGCTGCGCCACTAAGTCCCAAGTTAACAAAAGCAAAATACAGGCGCCGAGAAGGACGAACCGTCTGCTGTATGAATTTCGTTTCATTTGGCTAAAGATTCTAACAAATGCGCGTTCAGGCAACACGCGCTGCAGCGCAATCCGTTAGAGTTTTTTAATCACGCATACTCCTGTGGAAAACTCTGCCCGCAATGCCAGTTTCTTGTTGACTCTCCCCAGTACGTTCGCTAGCCTACCGCCCATCTTGGTCTGGGGCCCATGTTCTGAAAGCGACTTATAAAGATTGAGCGTGTTTTCTGTCTGTTTCGAGATTTATTGTCGGCAACGCAGACTCTAATTTTTTCGACAAGCCGTCTAAGCGTCAAAAACATCGTGTGGCTTCGGGGAGAGTTGCGATGAAAATGTGCAAAGCTCGTTTCTTGGCTGCGCTGTTGGTATGCATGCTGCTCGCAGTTGCGAACACCCGCGCGCAAAACTTGCAGAATGGCGCGATCCGTGGAACCGTCTATGACACTTCGCACGCGTCCATCGCCACTGCTAGCTTGACGCTTACCAATCCCTCCACGGGCATCCGCCGCGTGCTTTCGGTGGAATCCGACGGCAGCTACGTTTTCGATGACGTTCATCCAGGCGAATACACGATCACGGCCGCTGCGGACGGCTTCGCGGTCACCACGGTGAAACAGATTGTCGTTAACGTTGGGTCATCCGTGAACATCGATATCACCATGCCGCTGAAAACCCAGTCGCAAACCGTCGAGGTAATCGCCAGCAGCGGCGAAGTGATCGACACTTCCACCTCCGGAATAACTCAGCTTATCAATTCCACGAGCATCGAGAATTTGCCTTTCCCCGGCCGCGATTACCGCGATCTGGCCCAACTTACTCCGTCAGCACAGGTGGTTCCCGGCTTGCGAGGTGGCATACGCCTGGGCGGCCAACAGAGCGAATATAACGGGCTGGTGATTGACGGTGCCGACACCACAAACAATTTCTTTGGCGAAAACTTTGGCTCCCTTGAAACGAAGAACCTCACCGTTCCGCTCGAATCTGTGCAGGAGTTCCAGGTGGTCACCAACGGTTTCGCTCCCGAGTTCGGCCGTGCCACCGGTGGTTTGCTCAACGTGGTCACAAAATCCGGCACGAATGAACTTCACGGCGAAGCGCATGAGTATTATCGGGGCAGCAGTCTCACAAAGAATGACGCGCTCGGCAATCCTCCCAACATTGACTGGCAAAACCAGTTTGGCGGGTCCGCTGGCTTCCCGATTCATAAAGACCGCCAGTTTCTCTTCTTGTCCACCGACATTCAACGCAACAGCGGCCCTTTGACAACGAATCTGTGCCACGGAGATGCAGTGTGCCAGGCTGACACAGGCCCCATTATTCAGGCGCCGACGAATGGCACGGATATGCTTGGACCGAACTGCGGCAAGACCACTCCCATCGTTTTCGGCGTCACACATCTTCTTCCGGGCTGTTATGACGTCGCTAACCTAGGGGCATTGGAGGGTCCGCATACACAGTTTCAGGATTTCTTTACCATTCTGGGTCACTACGACTATCAATTCTCCCCCGCTAACCACTTCAGTGTTCGTGGCCTTGGGACGCGCAACCACACGCGTGGGTTCACCGGTGGGCACGGGCAGTCGGAGACTTTTGACGCCTTCGGTGACAGCGAAGATTTCGTCAACCAAGGGATCAGCGGCGTATTTGCTCTGACCACCGTTCTCGGCCGTAAAATAAATGAAATCCGGGTGTCCCTCGAAGGCGAGACTCGTAAGCGCCACCCCATTTTCAGCGGAGCACCGGAAATAAATATCGCGGGAATAGGGGAATTTGGCCAGCGCTTTTATTTGCCTGCTAACAACGACAATGGGAAGCTCCAGGTCCAGGACAATTTCTCGTACTCGTTTGGCAAACACGACGTGAAATTCGGCGGGGATATCAATACCTTCGTCGACCGCAAGGACGTCTTCGCAGGTTGGAGTGCGGGGAGATACAATTTTACGAATCTCTGCGATTTTGATCCAAATCCGACTACTTGTGCGGGAGTCGTCGGGCCACCCACCGTGTCGACTCCTAATTTTTTCTTCCAGGGCTTCGGTTTGAACGGGAAAACCCCATTCGAGGCTAATACCCTTTTCCCCGCCTACCAATCAGACCTGGGCCTCTATGCTCAGGACAAGTGGCAACTTACCCAACGGATCACCCTAACCTACGGGCTCCGCTGGGATGGTACTTGGAATCCTCAGCCACAAACGCCCATTCCCGGTCAGGAAGTTTATGTCGGCGTGGGACCTTTGGGCGCCGGCTCGAAGATCGTGCCCGTCCCGCAGCGCACACCAAACGATTTCCGGCAATGGGGACCGCGTGTCGGCGTCGCATGGAACGTCGGCGGGACCACGCATCCGACGGTTGTCCGCGCCGCCTGGGGTTTGTACTACGCGGAGACTCCCGTGATTTTCTTCCCGCAAGCCTCGAATGGCGGAGGCTCAAAATCTACAACGTTGTTTTGCCCCGGAAGCTTTTGCTCGCCGTTAAGCGGTGTACCCTACACTTTCCCATCTAGTCTGCCTCAGAGCTCGAACGAGTTGTGCGCCCTGGTACAACCAGCGATCGGTTGCCCAGCAATCACTTATGCGGATCCCGCGCTCCGCAATCCAAGTGTTTCTAACTTCACCGTCGGCGTCGAACATGAGATCGGAGCCGGGTGGACTCTGTCGGCCAACTATGTCTTCATGCATTCCTGGCATTTGAAGACCGGAGGGTTCAGTACGTCATTGTGGTCCAGGAATCTGGTGGGCGTCGGTACGGACCAGTTCGGCCGCACCCTCTTGGCAGCAGTACCAGGAACAGGAGCGTGCCCGGCGGACGCCCAAGTATTTCCAGGGGAACCTTTGCCACTTGATTGCACGCTCAGTAATTTCACGGGTGCAAACGAGCTTGCCAGTTTCAGCCACGGGAACTATCACGAGTTTGTTGTCGGTGCCAACAAGCGCTATGCGCACCGTTTTCAAATGTTCGCCAACTACACTTGGTCGCGGAACTTCAGCAACGACTCAAGCGAGCGCGACACGGATACCTTTTTCGGAACCCAGGATCCGTTTAACATCAATATTGATTATGGCCGCAATGGCCTCGACATCTCCCACCAGTTCAAGGCAGGCGTTGTAGTCAGCCTGCCGTGGGGCGTCAACTGGTCGAGTACCTTCATCTACCACAGCGGCCTGGCTTACCCAGCTTATTCCTCTGCGGACATCAACGGTGATGCAGCGGTAAACCAGTTCTCCAATAACGACCGCCCGGTGTTGGATCTCAACGGGAAGGAAACGTTGTTGACACGCTATCCTGCCCGGCAGCCGAATTTTTTCACCTGGGATATGCGGATCTCGAAGGACTTCAATTTCGGCGAGCGCTACCAGCTCCGGCTGATCGCCGATATTTTCAATGTGACGAACCGTGGCAATCTCTACTCCAACCCCGACAATACCGGTTTCGTAACCTTGTCAAATTGCATGCCAATCGCTCCAGTTTCGGGTGTTCCGGTGGTGGGTGCCACCTGCGACCCGCTGACCGCCGCGCCCAAACAGGGCGACGTCTTCAACGGAATACCCTACGGCTTGCATGACGAGATTTCACCCGGCAGCACGCCGTTCGCCGCTCAATTCGGCGTCCGCTTCCAGTTCTAGGGAGGGCTCGGGCGTCAGCGTGGGGCGGTCCGACGCAATTTCTGCCGACGTGTCCAATAAGGCGGGCTCTCGGCCAACCGCAGAATATTTCGGAATTTGCTATTTTTCGGGTTTCGGGTAGTCGAATCGGAAGATATCACCGGCCGGACCTGCTACTCCGCGCGTGTTGTACTCCAGCATATATTTTAAGTGGCCCTCGTCCTCGGGATAACCCACCCCCAGCGGATAGGGATAAGGGACCAGCGTGTGGAACGGCAGTGGCGAAACGGTATCGCCATGCGCTGCGTAAAATTCCATGTCTTTCGCGAATCCGTTGGCATACAAGAAATAATCGCGCGTCCAGCCGTCTGGCAATCCGGGCAAGTGGGTAGAGTCAAAATCGACTGCGACTTCGTCACCGGAACCAAAGATCACATATTCGTCGTCCGGCGCGCGCAGGAGATCTGTAACGTCGCCATACCTCGTGTAATTTCCAATCTGCCGCGTGTAAGGCCCGGTCGCGCTGACGTCTTCGTAGATGTAGCTCAAATCGTTGCGCGGATTCCCTTCCACCACGCGCGGGTAACCCCGAAATTGCAATTGAGCCTTGGCTAACGGCACTTCCGTCGTCTTGAACGGCGTATCGGTCGCGGAATTGTCCACCAGGATGCGATCCCAGTAAATTCTTAGGTTCGTCGTGATGCGAATGAATCGTGTGCCGGGCGGTAGCTTTCCGGTCAGGTCCGCGACCATCGTTCGCGAAAGCCCTGCCGGAAATCCCATGTCGTCCACCACCCGCACCCACTTCGCCGAATCATCGAGCATCTCAACGTAGGGCGGCACAGGCTGAATTCCCGCCTGCCACGCCGCGTACATCGAACTGGCGCTGAAATAATCGGTAAAGCCGTCCATCAAAAGACGCAGCGGACGCGCCGGATCCCACGGCCCGATGTCCAGTTCGATCGTATGCATCGCCGCGAAGCCCGCGTAGGGAGCGTCTGGAAAATCCTTCACATATGTATGGTCTCGCTCGATCAGCGGCGGCAGCAGATTGTGCCCGCGATCATCCCAAGCGCCCAGCGGCGGATGCGCTTCGAAACTCGCAATCACTTTGAATTTCGGAAATGGCGGATTGGTCATAAAACGTTCGTTGGGATAAACTTGCACATCCGCAGGATGATCCACTGCTACCAGTCTCGTTTGATCGAGATAGTCCAGCTCTTCCATCGGCTCCAGCATGCGAAAGTGGATAAGCCCGTTATCCGCTTGCACTTTCGATCCGTCAACCTTCAGATATTCTTCCGGGTCCGGCGTGTTCCGCTGATTCGGACCGATCCAATGCCCCACGATTCCGGGCCCAATCATATCTGCGAGAAATTCAAATTTCTCCCCGTTCCAAACAAATACAATCGGGCACGAGCTGCCGCGCCGGTCAATCTCGGTGATCGTATGGGTTTTCAACGCGGGAATTTCCATTTCATCTTGCACCACGCCGGTCGGCCACAACAGCCTGACCACATCCGCGCCGCGCTCCACACCAAGCCCCGCTAAAATTTCCGTTGGACCTTGCCCCAAATAGCCCGACGCGCCCTGGACTTCCCACTTCTGCTGCAACGCGCCGGCACTCATCTCAACCTTCGTGCCGATCCCTGTCTTGTTGTCATTGGTGCCTATCGATCGCAGGCGCAACCAGTTATAGCGGTTGCCCCCTTCATTCTTTAAAAGCACCGGTGGCAAATGGTTCTGCGTGATCAGCAAATCCGTGGAACCATCGCCGTCCGCATCGAACGCAATCACTCCACGCGGATTGTGCAGCACGATTTTGTCCAGACCGGTCAGCGCAGTGACATCGCGAAAGCCCTTCGCGCCTTCATTGCGCAGCAGAACAATCCGGCCATCTCCAGAAAAATTATCTCCCACCGCGATCAGGTCGATCCATCCATCGTTGTCGTAGTCCAACGCAGCCAGTCCCCACCCCCGCATCCACTCCAAGTCCGGCAGCACTACTCGCTCAAACGGCTTCCCCGGAACGTTGCGCCACAAACTAAGTCCCGGGGTCCCCCAGTGCGTGAAGGCCAAATCCATCCACCCATCCTTGTCAAAATCAAAAGCCACCACGCCCGCTGCCGGAGCCGGCATATCGCTGCTCCATGGAGTCGTCGCTCGAAACTTCCCTTCGCGCGGATTCATGAACGCCACCGGCGCCTTTTGCCACCCGGTAACCACAAGATCGATCGCGCGATCGTTGTTCAAATCGCTGCCGATCGCGCCGACAGAAGGTCCACTTCCACTCAGTCCGGTTTCAGCTGTCCAGTCCGTGAACGTCCCATTTCCATTATTCCGCCACAAAACGTTTCCCGGGCCGATGGAATCCCTCGGAAACAAAAACGACTCAGCCGGGTTGGTTACCGGAAAATCATTGAAGCGCGTGACATACAGGTCCAAATCGCCATCGTGATCGTAATCAATGAAGGCCACGCCCATGGCCAGCCCATCCATTTCAATCCCAGCTTCTTTGGTGACCTCCTTAAAAATCCCCTTTCCTTCATTATGAAATAGCAAAACCGGCCCGTTCATGCTGACCGCAAGATCAGGCTTCCCGTCATTGTCGTAATCACCGACAGCGCAGCCCATCCCTTCGCCACGGATATCCAGCTTCGCCTCTTTTGTGACATTTACAAATCTTCCATGGCCTTCATTTTTGTACAGCGCCGCATGGCCCTGGCCATCCGCATCAACCAGAAAGATATCCGGCCGCCCGTCGCCGTCGTAATCAATAATGCAAGCGCCGCTGCCGAGAAAGTGTGCAACAGACTCGGGTGCAGCCTCTGCAGAATCTGTGTCAGCAGACCTCTTAACTTTCCGAGCTGCGATTGCAACAGGCGGCTGCGCAGGCAAGCCCGATTGTGAAGTTACATTCACGAAATGTACGGGGACGACCGGTGGCACCGGCCCGGGCGCCGGCATCATCAACTCCGCGAGCGAATACTTTCCTTGCTCGCCATAAATAAAGCTGACCGGTTTGCCGAGTTTTTCTGAAATCAAATGCTGAAACCTGTCGAAATGTTCCTTCGCATGCGGCGTATCGTTTTTCCGCTGGAGCGCTTGCGCCAGCCCGAATTCCGCCGAGACTTGAAATGGATTTACATCTATAGCGCGCTTGAAAGCTGCGATTGCGTCGTCATATTTCTGTTCCTGCGAATAGAGCAACCCAATAAAATATTGGGTATCGGCATCGTACGGATCCCGCTGCGCAACTTTCTGGAAATTCTCAATAGCTTCATCGGATTTGCCGAGCGCCTTCTCCAGCAGCCCCAGATTGAACCAAACGCGCGGGTTCCGTGGATCGCGTTCCGCGGACTTCGTCAGAATTTGCCGTGCATCATCAAACCGCTGCATATTCAATAGTGCGATCCCCGTGTTGACGCAGCCGATCTCGGATTGCGGCTCCAGAATGCAGGCGCGCTGGAATTTTCCCAGCGCTTGCTCGAACTGTTGGCGGTTCATCAGCGCCACGCCAAAATTATTTTCGCGTATGATTTGCGCGTGCGATGCGGCCTGCGCATCAGCCTGGTCGGAAGCGGCTGAATCCGTGGATTTCGTTTTACGATTCCGCTTGGTCTGTTGCTGTGCGTCGGCCAGAGCGCCGGCAAGCGCATCGGCCATCACGAGAACAAACAGAATTTTACGAATCAATCGCGCGGTAGGTTCCAATGGTTTCACGCAATCCTCAAAGGAATTTCCGCATCATTTTAGCGTTTTACCAGCGCCTTTGTCGCAAGGGCGCCCTGATTTTCTTTTACTGTGACGATCTGATCCGCTTGCACATTTTTCAGATGATCGGTCTGCCCGCTCGGCCAGCGCACCTCAATGGCATCAGCCTGTATGTGCGAGCCCAGACCAAACGTGAGAATCAATTCGCTCGATGACAAATAGCTCGACCCACTGTGCAGCATTTGCGATTGCGTGTCGCTCCCGGCCGTCACTCGAACGACAGCCCCAATTCCGTCGCGGTTCGATTTCGTGCCAATCAGCTTGATCCGTACACTATGATTTTTTGTGCCGGTGTTACGAAACAGAGCCGCCGGCCCGGCATTTGTTGCAACCACCAAATCCGGCGCGCCATCGTTGTTGATGTCGCCATAGGCCGCGCCGCGCGCCACCCGGGCCGCTGCAAAGGAGGCTCCGGCTGACGCCGTCACCTCTGTAAACTTCCCATCGCCAAGGTTGTGAAAAAGATGTGGAGGCTCCGCGTAGCGAACGCGCGGCTGCACTCGCTCGATCGCATCCTCAATGTGCCCATTCGCCACATAAATATCCAGCCAGCCATCAAGGTCGTAGTCGAAAAAGAAGCACCCAAATCCAAGCGTCAGCAAACTCGCATGACCCACATCTGACTGCGCCGCTTCGTCCACAAATAATCCGTTGCGCTCGTTATGATAGAGCCCCAGCATCTGATTCGAGAAATTCGTGATGAGTACGCTGGGATATCCCGACCGGTCGTAATCTCCCGCGTCCACACCCATTCCCGCGCGCGCAATGCCGTCCTCGCTGTAGGCAATGCCAGCCTGCACTCCCTTTTCCGAAAACGTCCCGTTGCCATTATTTATGTGAAGTTTATTCGGCTGCGTGTCGTTGCTCACCAAAATGTCGGGCCATCCGTCTTGATTCGCGTCCAACACCGTTACGCCCAGGCTCTTCGAAGTTGGGTCATACAACCCAGCCTTCTTCGTGGCGTCTTCAAAGGTTCCGTCCCCGCGGTTGTGCCAAAGGCGTACCGAAGTTCCTTTGTAAGGCTCCGGGGTGCAGTACGATTTTGTCTTTCCATCCAGCGCGCAATAAATATCTGTTTCCGGCGACCACTGCACGTAATTGGCAACCACCAGGTCCAGATGCCCATCGCGGTCGTAGTCCACCCAAGCCGCGCTGGTGCTGAATTCGTTCGGCCCCCATAGCCCTGCCTTCTTCGTCACATCTGTAAATGTTCCGTCGCCATTGTTGTGGAACAGATGACTCTGTCCCAGCGCGGTGATGAAAATATCGTCGTAGCCATCGTTATCAAAATCGCCGACGGCCACACCCATTCCATACATTTCCACTGCGAGTCCGGCCTTGCGCGTTACATCGGTGAAAGTTCCATCGTGATTGTTGCGGTATAGCACCGGAGTCGTGTGCCAGCCGGGTTGGCCTGGCCAAGCAGTGCCGTTTACGAAAAGGATGTCCTGCCAGCCATCGTTGTCGTAATCCAAAAATGCCACGCCTGGCCCCATCGTTTCCGGCAACCATTTTTTCCCGAATGCCCCGTTGCTGTGGACGAAATGAATTCCTGAAGCGCGCGTGATATTTTCAAAATGCGTTGTAGATCCGTTAGCCGAAGACGGCGTGCTCTTCTGTGACGCGCCGATTTTCGCGGTTATTACGGTAGTCGAAAAAAAAATGACAAGCGCGCCGGCCGCCCATACCGCCAGCATGCATTTACGCGGTGGCCGCTCGGCCTTCAATCCGAATCCTTCGCCCGGCCGGAAACGCCAGAATATTTCGCCACCTTGGATTTTTGCTTCGGCTCCACTCCGGAAACATGCTCATGTATCGGCTGCCGCTCCACATTGTCGTCGAAGTGAGTACGCAAGTAAGGTCCGGTCAGCGTTTGCGCCGACTCATCGGCTTTAAACCGCAAATACCGCTTTTGGTATTCGTTCGCCAACTCGGCATGCTCCAGTCCCGTATGGCACAGCATCAGGTTGTAATTCGCTTCCAGGTCCTCCGGATCAATTGCGAGTGTGGCATCAAACTCTTTCACCGCATCTGTATAGCGCCGCTGCAAAAAATAAATCCGCCCCAGATCGTCGTGAACCACTCTGTCCCGCGGATATTGTGCTAACACTTCGCGCAGATGCTCGGCCGCCTGATCGTAGCGTCCTTCTTGGCGCAGCATTTTCGCGTAAAAGAAATGCGCACGTGCCAGCTTCGGACTGAGCGCCAGTGCGCGCTCCAGCACCTCGCGTGCAGCAGGCAAATTCCCTTCCTGCACGCGCACGCGACCCAGATTCACCCAACCGTCTGGATTTTTCGGATCGATCTCAGTGATCTTTTCAAATGCTCCCGCCGCGCCGGACAAGTCTCCTTGCAGAAACAGTCCAATTCCATAGTCATTCCAGCGCGTCCAGTCGTCACCATGCAAGACAATCCTCGGCTCAGGTGGCGCGCCCGCCGCCAGCACACGCAGGTCCACCGCACTTTCCGCCATCGTTACGATGGGCAAGGACGGAATGCCTTTGCGTCCGCCCGGCACTTTCGTGGGATCGCCGGTGAACACATAATGCGCATCATCAAAATTTGGCGAGCGCGGCTCTTTTTCGTCCTCGGAATCGCGCGTTCCGGCGAAAGCGAACTGCGTTCCCCACCACGCGAACTTTCTATAGTTCACTCGCGCGCTCAGATGAATATGCCCGCTTGCGCTCCGCGGAATCTGCAACCGGTAGTGAACAGTGTCCGCGGCCCCCGGTGGAATCAGCCGCACGTAGACGGCCGCTCGCGTAGCCCACGCATTGCGCTTGTTGATGAGATGGCCATGTGCATCGATCTGCAGCGAACGATAAAAATGCGCGCGCGGATCCACGGGCCCCTTGCCATCTTCTGCGGTGCGGCCACTCCAGAAAACTGTCGCGCCCTTGTCATCCAAGGCCTTCAGTTCGAGCCAACAGTCGTACGCGTCTACCGTGCCGCCCGGGAAAAAGTGTCCCAGCTTGCGCGTGCGCACCACCAGGTCCACGCGATAGGTCGCGCCCGGACGCACCGATGCACTCGTACGATTCAGCGGCGCTGTCAGCAACGCGATCGGCGTCGCCGATTCCGGCGAGGCATTTGCCGGCACAAACGTCTCGGCCTCTTCTCCCTGTGCAAATGTGGTTTCCAGATTCGGCGCGGCAAAATTGCCGGCGTCCACCACCACAGCGCCCCCCTGTGCATGCGCCGCCGCTGCATTCCCGGTTTTTCCCGCAGCCGTCTCCGGTGAGATCGCGAAAATATCCACGCTCACCTCGTGATCGGTCAGGAATTTCTCCGTGTCGCTCAATTGTTGCTCGTCTTCATTCACATAAGGCAACGCCGTATTTGCCGCGGGAAAGCGATGTGAATGTACATTTCCCGCTATATTTCCAGCATCTGCCGATTGCGTCAAAGGCATATGACAGTCCGCGCAGGCCTGCCCTTTGGCCGGATAATAAAATGAGCGCGCGCCCTGAAATGACACGCCGCTAGCCTGCCAGTTGTCGTACTCGTTAAAACCGCGCACCCAGCGGTAGTGATTCACTGGGACATCCAAATGGACCTTGTGGCAGGTCGAGCAAAACTCCGCCGTCTGCGTTCGCATAAAAGGCTTCAGGAAAACGCGCCGGTGCGGCTCGGGATTGAGCTCGGTCAGAAAATCGTGGATGCGACGAACCAGCGGGTTAGAACTCGCCGCCATCCGATGCAGCGCCGGATATTCAAGCTCGAAATCTCCCTGCCCCATCGTGCTTTTCACTCTTGCAATCGAGTGGCACATCATGCAGCCAAGACCCGCCTGTCCCGCGCGTGTATCTTCCACCTCGCGAATCGGCCGATTAAACATACCGCTAAAGAGCAGCGCAGGATCGTGGCAGCCCGCGCACCATTTCGACGGCGGTACGCCCACGGTGTCCTGCATGTACTCAATGCTCTTGCGATACCACGCATTGTTAAACGACGAAAAATGGTGCGCCGAGCTTCGCCACTCTTTGTAAATGTCCGCATGGCAGCGCTGGCATGAATCCGACTCGGTAAAATAATTCGCCGGAATCTCTCCTCTGTGCGCTGTCTGCGCAGAACTTGGAAAGAAAGGCCCTCCGGGACCGTCGCCTTCGCTGTCCATCGTCCCTGGCGCCATCGCCGGATTTTCGATGCGGTTGGCGCGCTCCCAAGGAACCGTGCGCAGCCACCACGCGCCCGAAACAGCGATCGCTGCAGCGATAACAAATATCGCGCTGCGCACGACGCCTGCGGCGCGCCCTCGAGCAAGAAATCCGCGTCTCCCGGTCCACGCAGAAGCTAGAAACGCGCCGCCCGCAAGGCAGGCTCCCAGGTGCATGTAAAGGAGCGGCCATTCGTCGCGCCGAGTCCCGGTTTTTATAAGTAGGGCTCCGAGCACGCCCCCCAGAGCAATCAGAATCCAGCCGACCCGCGCCGTGGTCGAAGCGGTGTGCAAAATTCCGCGCAGGGCAGACAGCAGGAAAATTAGAAGCCCAATACCCGCGAGCAAGTGAATTATTACCGCGGCAAAATATGGCACGTTCGCCGAAGGCCAAGCGAAGAGGTAGGCCGCCGTCGCGAACAAAACGGCGAGCAACAAAGCGCTAAAACGCTGCTTCATCACACCGCCCAGGGAAACGCGTTTACGCACATATGAAAAGTTTGCAACCTGTCAGCTTCCCGTTGAACGGGAATTTTCTCTTTAAGTTGCAGGCCTGTCAATCGCGTCTAGATTTTCGAGTGGTCGCAGCGGTCCCGGTGGCTAGCATGTTAGACTTTGCGGCTCACACAACAAGTCGAGGTCGAATTGAACGACATCGTGTATCTCTCGCTCACCGAAATGGCAGAAAGTATCCGCGCCAAAAAGATCTCGCCGTTGGAATTGATGGATGCGCACCTGTTGCGTATCGGCGAATTGAATCCGAAGTTACGCGCATTCGTAACCGTGGATGGCGAACGCGCGCACGCCCAAGCAAAGTCCGCCGAGGCTGCACTTGGGTTCAGCGCAAAATCAAATTCCATAGGCCCTCTTCATGGCCTGCCAATTTCTATCAAAAGCTCGATCGATGTTGCGCGATTGGCCTGCGAATGCGGCAGCGTTCTGCGCAAAGGGAATATTCCGGCAGAAGACGCGCCGCTAGTGGCTAGGCTGCGTGCGGCCGGCGCCGTCATCCTGGGAAATACAAACGTCCCGGAATTCTTGATGGCCTACGAAACCGGCAACCTTCTTTATGGACGAACCAACAACCCGTGGGATCCCTCACGCACGCCCGGCGGGTCGAGTGGTGGCGAAGCGGCAGCCATCGCCGCGGGTTGTTCCGCGGGAGGTGTGGGCAGCGACGGCGGCGGATCCATTCGCATCCCCGCGCACTATTCCGGGATTTGCGGATTGAAACCCACGCCCGGCCGCGTTCCTTCCACCGGACACTATCCTGCTTCCGCAGGCCCCTTCGCGCAACTCGGCGTAGTCGGCCCCATGGCGCGGCGTATCAGCGACGTGCAAAAACTTTTCGAAGTGATGGCCGGCCCGGATCCCGGCGATCCCGCGTCAGCACCGGTTCCCTTCAGACATTGGAGCGCGCAGGAAATTCGGAAGCTTGGCGTAGCATATTTTGTGGATGACGAAAACACGCCCGTCACTCCCGAAACCGCCGCTGCTGTTGCTGCCGCAGCGGAGGTGCTGCGGGCGCAAGGATTTAAAGTTGCAGAATGGCGGCCGCAGAATCTCGACCGTGTCTGGCAACTCTGGTGGAATTTATTTGGCCGCGCCGGCCAGATGTCCTTCGCGCCATCAATCGCAGGCCGCGAAGCGGAGCTCAGTCCCATCTTTCGTGCATTTCGCGCCATGGTGGCCGAAGCGCCCCCGCTTAGCGCGCAAGACCTCTTGAATACGCTCCTCGGCCGCGATGTACTTCGCGGCAAACTGCTCGAAAAAATGCAGGAGTTTCCGATTCTTCTTTGCCCCGTCTGCGCAATCCCGGCATTCCGCCATGGTGAGCGCGAATGGATGGTACAAGGACGCAAAGTGGAATACCTGAAAGCGATGAGCTATTCGCAATGGTTCAATCTGCTCGGAAATCCCGCTGCCGTCGTTCCCTTAGGTCAATCGTCGGAAGGTTTGCCCATCGGCGTGCAAATCGTCGGTCGTCCGTGGGAAGACGAAGCTGTGCTCGACGTAGCGGCAATCATCGAAAATGCCTGCGGCGGATTCCGCCCTCCACCGATCTCGGTACCCAGAGATTTGAGTTCCAAATGTTAGGCTGCGGTGTTGGCGCGCGCGACCAGCAGGATCGCCAAAATATAAAAAACAAACATCAACGCCAGATACACTTTCGCGCGTGTGTTGGCCCCGGCGAATTCCTTCCAGGCGAAAATTCCCCATAAAGCAGCCACCATCGGCGCCGACTGGCCGACGGCGTAAGAAATGGACACGCCCGTGAAGTGAGCGGCCACCAAATCGAACACAAGTCCGGTGGCCCATATGGCGCCGCCAACCAAACCCAGCACATGGCCATGCACCGGTCCCCGAAAAAAATCACGGAAATCAACCGGCTCACCCACTAGCGGATGTTTCATAAAATAGAAATTCCATATGAAACAAGACAGCAAAGCTCCCAGACAAAGGAAAACGGAAACGCTGTAGGGTCCCAGAGTATTTCCGTGCGTGAGAGCCCGCGTAGAAAACGGCGCCCACAGTCCCATCAAAAACCCGGCCACCACGCAGATGAACAGGCCTCTGCGCGTAGCACTTTTTCCGGTTTTCAGTTCACCGTATGCCTTGCCATCCAGAATCACCGCGGCCACGGCGCAAAGAATTCCCGCTGTGAGCATATTCAGATTGCCTCGATGCTCCTGCACATAACTCAGTACCACGCCGACGACCAGCGCAATTCCCACAGAGACGGGGAATGCGGTGGCGAGTCCCACCAAATCGATTCCGGCCATGAGCAGAAGGTTCGCCAGATTGAAGATCACTCCGGCCAGCAGGACCCAACCGATGTTGCCGGCGTCGGCGGATTTCACATTGTTGATAAAACTCGCGGGGCCGCCGTCCGTGCTCCCCATGGTGAAGGCCAGCAGCAGCGACAGAAGGAAAATGCCGATGGCATAGTCCCAGTAGAAAAGCTCGAAGCGATAATTCTTTACGCCCTTGAACGTATTGGCCCACGATCCCCAGCAGATCGCAGCGACCACCATCATGATCAGGGCGGTGCCAAACCCATGCGGAGTGAACATGAATTCCTCGGGATTGCCGCGTCATCGTATAGTTCGCCACGCTTCCTGAGTCAAGCGAAAAGCCTGCAAAAAAGACCGCCCAAGTTGCGATGCTATAATCCGCGCATGTTGTGGTTTCGAAAGATCAGTCTGGTTGTCCTTTTTGTATTGCTCGCAGGCCTTGCAGCCAGCGCGCAAACAGCGCTGCAGAAAGCGCAGCAACTGCAGCTGCAAGCTCGCGCGAATGCAGTCGCAGGAAATTGGGACCAAGCAATCGCACACTACGAGCAAGCCGTCCAGCTTGCACCGCGAAGCGCGGATTCGCACATCGAGCTTGGCGATGTACTAATGAGGGTCGCGCGTTACGCCGAGGCAATCGCAAGTTACCGCGAAGCATTACGAATTTCGCCGCACGATTTAAACGCTGCAATGGGACTCGCCCAGGCTTACCGCAACGTTCACAATTACGACGAAGCGAAGAGAATCCTGGAACAATCTCACGCCGAGCATCCCCAAAGTCCAAAACCGTTTGCCGTGCTCGGCGATCTCGACATCGAATTGCAAACCTACGAATCGGCAATTGCCCATTTACGCGCAGCGCTGAAGCTCGCACCGGCAGACCAGGAATCGCGGATCCGGCTGGCCGTCGCTTACGAGACAACGGGAGATGCAGACGACGCACTGGCGCAGATCGCAAAAGTTCTGGCGCGCGACCCTAAGAGCGCTCTAGCTTATTACACGCGGGCGAAAATCTATTCCGACCGGAATCAGGACACAACCGCGCTGCCGGATGCAACGAAAAGTGTTGAGTTGCAGCCTCGGAATCCACGCGCGCGATTATTGCTGTGCAAAATTCTCTTGCGTGCACCACAGGGCGAAGCAGCCGCACAGACCAAAGATCGATGCCAGCGAGCGGTTGCGACGCTCGAGCCTGTTCTCGAAATGTCGACGCAGGATTCCGAACTACTGTTCCTTCTTTCGCGCGCATACGATTGCGCCGGGAATTCCGAGCAGGCGCAGAAAATATTGGCGGAATTCGAAAAGTCTTCGAAGAACGATCGCGAAACCAAAGAAAACCAGACGCAAGCAAAGCACCTGGTGCAGCGAGCAAACGACCTCGCGCTGAAAAACGATTTCGCCGGCTCGCTAGACTTGTTGCAGCAAGCCATCGCCAAGGATCCGACATACGGCGCGGCGCATTCGCAGCTCGCGAAACTCTATTATTCAGCGGGCGACATAGACAAAGCGAGCGAAGCCATCTCGCAAGCGTTGGAACGCGATGCTTATCAGCCGGATTTTCTCTATGTACAAGGAAAAATCCTTGAGAAGCAGGGGAAATTGGACCAAGCGCTCGCTGCCTTCGAGCGAACCACAATTGTGGACCCGAAAGAGTCCGACGCGTTCTTTGAGATGGGTGCGATTTACGAGCAGCACGGAGACAGAGCCCGTGCGCTTGCTGCGTACAAGAGAGCCGCGTCGCTCTCACCGGACGACCCTGACTATCAGCGCGCCCTCGCGAACCTTTCCGGCCACGTCCTACAGCGTTGATCGTAGTCGTGTCACTCGACGGCTTCGCGACACGCGCGCGCCGTGCCGTGTTTAAGATCGTCAAGAGCAGATTCCTCGCTGCGCTCGGAATGACAACTTGCTAATCAGATGTTGTGCCACGAAGTGTGCGGGGGACGAGAAGATGCACGGCTCAACAGAGTAATGGCGGATGCGCAAGCACACGGCAAAGAAAAATGTGGCTGGCGATTTGTAGAATTTCGATTTGGGGCCACCCTATTTGCTTGATCGCTATTGAGCCGGTCGGTTTGTAGGTGGGGGAGTGGGGCGCGTCAGGAGATCTACGAATTCTTTGTAGAATTTCGGTTTGTCCAGGTCGTCCTGGATTTCTGCTTTTCGTTCGCCCATGCGGGGGCGGGTGTCTTCGGTCCAGACTAGCGTGTCGCCGTAAGAGGCGCCGTGATCGATCGACACATCCAGATAAAGTTTTTTCCATTTGATGATGATCGAAGGATCGAGCCAGGCCATGGAGGCGAGCTCATCCCAGAGATAATTTCCTTCGGCGTATTTGGCGGTGTACTGCGCGGCGGGATACTGGCCTTTGGCGATCTGCGAAATCAAATCTTGGTCCATTTTAGTTTTCAGCGAAATATCGACGGTGGTAACCACGACACGCGGCCACGGCGCGTGCAGCACGATGCGTGAGGCTTCGGGGTCCATCCACAAATTAAATTCGCGGCGCGGCGTGATGGAGAATTCAGGATCGTCCGTTTGCGGATTCAGGCTGCCGCCCATCAGAACGAGTTCCTTCGCGAGCGAGGCAAATTCCGGATCGATGGATTGCGCGAGCGCGAGATTGGTGAGCGGCCCGCCTTCGTAAATTGTGACTTGGTGCGGATATTGGTGAACCATGCGCAGGAGAAAATGCGCGGCAGCTTCGCTTGACGGTTTGGTGGTGGGAGCGCCTTCGGGCATAGCCGGAATTTCCGTGGGTCCGTGCACCGGATGGCGCTTGGCATAGTTCCAGGCGCCCTGATAGACGACCTTGCCGTATATCGTTTCCCACCGCGCCATGAACTCCTGGCTGTTTATGAGCGGAAAAGCCGCGCCGGGGACCACCGGGATATCCGTGCGACCGATTATTTCGAGTAGGCGCAGCGCGTGCTGGACTTCTTCGTCGCGCCACGCGTCGCCGGTCACGATGGTGACGCCGAGCACGTCGGTATCGGGCGACTGGATAAGGGCCAGGATGGCCTGTGTGTCGGTGCCACCGGGGCCGGCGCAATCCTCGTCGATGATAACTTTGCGTTTTTGCTGCGCGGCCAGCGGTGCTGCAGCGACCACCGCGAGGACTAGGAGGGCAAGGAGAAATCGCCTTGAAAAAGTCGCGAGCGGAACACGGCTGTTTCGCTTCAGCTTGAGGGGAGGAAAATCGCAACTTCGGATGGTTGAGACTTCGCGATTAGAACGGGGTCTTTTCGTTTGTTCTCTATAACTTAAGTGCGATTCTAATGCTCGGAGTTCGCGATTAGAAATTACGATACTTCCCGGCCTGGCACCTGCCTCAGCGGGCCACTTTGCCAGCCGTTCCATCTCTATCTGCATAGCTCCGGAATCACGCTACCACGAGAAAGCGCCGTTTGAAAGGACCTGTGTGCTGTGCGCAGTGAATTTATTGCAAGGGTTCCCGAAATGGGAAAGGCGCGTTGAAGGGTCTTGCGTAGAGGATTATTGCGACAGGCATTCCCACCTCTGGTCACTAGTGTCAAGGGCCTTGGAATCGGCCCCCTATGGAAGCGTTGCTACTTGAATAGACGAGTCAAGACGATGTTTCCGCCGCCGGTGGTGACGATGACCAGATTCATTATGATAAGCATCGTGTCGTAGCTCCAACCATTCGTCCCTGATTTGCCCCAAAAGCCGGTGTGCCAAACGAATATTTTCTTCTGGATAGCGCCGAGCATAACCAGAATCAAACCGATGGCGGCGAGTTGCGCGAAAACGCCGGAAATTACTCCGAGTGCGCCGGCGAGCTCAGCGGCGCCCAGAAAAATTGTAAAGCCCCTGCCCATTCCGATGTCTTTGCTTCGCGCTTCCGGGTCCTGGAGATGTTTATAGCCGCTCGTGATGAACACAATGCCGACCATGAGGCGCGAGAGCAGAAGCGCGACATCGGTAAACTGAGCCAATTGCGGAAAGGTCATCCGGCCGACTCCAGGCCACGATCATACTCCCGAGGGGCGCGAGCAGGTCATCCATCCAAGGTCGGTGACGTCTGTTCGCTCTGCCGCTCAAGTGGACTCAAATTTAAGACGGCGACTCAATGGCTGATTAATGCCGTAACCAAAACTATCCAACCGGACGGCAGCCCCGCTTGATTGGTGAGTACGGGCGTGCTAATTTGTATCTTCATTGGCAATTGGTAGTAAAACCACTCACGATGTTGCGGTCCAAGCCAAAAGACCAAATTTCGAATATTGAGCGGGCCGGGCAAGAGGCCTCCGCTGGCGATGCGCGCGAGCGCGTGTTCTGGCGGGTGGAAGGGAGCCTGCTGAACCTGACGGCGGTGCGTCCGGTGGGCTTTTTTGCGTGGAACTCACAGAGCTTCCTGCAGCGGTGGACACGCCGTGGAGGGATGGCGTTTCTTGCGATTGCGCGGCCTTTTCTTTACTGCACCAACCGGGTGTTTGCGACGCGGCTCCTACACAGCATTTTGCGTGGCGTGAGCCGCGACCGTTTGGACCTGCTCGGCGAAGAATTCTTCGAATATTTCCTGAAGCCGCGCCTGAAAAAGGAAGGAGTCGAAAAACTGGAGCGATTGATCGCTGCCGGCGCGCCTGTTGTGCTAGTGAGCCAGGGACTCGACCACGTCATGCGGCCGCTGGCGAAACATCTGGGCGTGAAGCAGATCGTGTGCAACCGGCTGGATTTTCGCGAGGGTATCGCCACGGGACGTTTGCTCGATCCTGTGATTCGTCCGCGCGGCGCTTTCGCAAAAATTACGGGAAGGCAGGCCGACGGGCGTGTTTCGCGTAAGGCGCTGGTGCGCGTTCTCGGCTTCACGAAAAATCCGAGTTTGCTGGATGACGCAATCCAGACGGACGAGCGGACCGCGCCAGAAGTCTTTTTGCCGGTGGTTCATTTCGATTCGCAGAATGGACTCGGAGCATTTTCAGTGCGTGAGTCGTTGCGGGGAAAAAATATTTTGCTGATCGGCGCGACGGGATTTATCGGAAAGGTTTGGCTGTCGAATTTGCTGACGGATTTACCGGAAATCGGACGGATTTACCTGTTGGTTCGGCGCAATCGGACAGTCACGTCTTTGCAGCGATTTCAGCGCGCGATCGAAGAATCCCCTGTGTTCGAGCCGCTGGCTGAACGATATGGCAGCGGATTTGCGCAGTTTTTGCGCGCACGGATCGAGGTGGTGGACGGCGATGTGAGCAAGCCTGACCTGGGGCTTGCGCCGGAAGTGCGCGAGCGGATCGTGCGGTCGGTGGATGTGATCGTCAACAGCTCGGGATTGACGGACTTCAATCCGGATTTGCGCGACGCGCTGGCGATGAACGTCCGCTCGACGGTGCACGTGCTGAATTTTATTCGCACATGTGAGCACGCGGCGCTATTGCATCTGTCTACGTGTTACGTAATTGGCCGGCGCGACGGGCGGATACTCGAGACGCTGCCGAAAAACTATACGCCGATTGGCTTAGCCGATTACGAGGCGGAAAAGGAATGCCAAGCGTTGGAAAATCTGGTGCGCGAGACGGAAAAGCGCGCTGAATCGGAGGAAGTGGTGGAGGAGCTTTGCCGCGCGGCATTGAAAAAAGAGCACGCCGCGAAAGACCTTCGCGGCACGGCGCTGGAGAATCAAATTCGCAAGAACCGCGTTCGATGGCTGCGCGACACTTTAACCGATGCGGGTACGCGCCGTGCCAACGAGCTCGGCTGGCCCAACACCTATACCTTCACAAAGAGCATGTCGGAATCGCTGATCCGGAAGTTTTTGGATGAAAATCCCAGCGCGGCTATTGCTGTGGTGCGGCCGGCGATTGTGGAATCGTCGGTCGCAAGACCTTTCCGGGGGTGGAACGAGGGGATCAACACTTCCGCTTCGCTTTCGTATTTGCTTGGCACGTTCTTCCGGCAACTGCCGACCAAGGAAAGCAAATCGCTGGATTTAATTCCAGTGGATCTAGTGACTCGCGGTATGACCTTGATCGCCGCGGCGCTGGTGGCGCGCAGGCACGCTCGCGTCTATCAGTTGGCGACTTCGATCGCCAATCCGTGCGATATGCGGCGGTCCATCGAATTGACCGGCTTGGGCCACAGGAAGTTTTATCGCGCGCAAACGGGACTAAATCACCGGTTACGCTTGAAATTCGATGCGATTCCGGTTTCTAAGGCGCGATACGAGCAGCTGTCAGCTCCAAAACAAAAAGCCATTGTACAAGCCATCAATCGTGCAGTTGAGCCGTTTGCTTCCCGGCCGCCGCTAGCGCGGCAGGAACGCGACCTGGAGAAAGTGATCAAATTAATTTCGCTATTCGAACCATTTATTCTGCACAACGATCACAATTTTGAAGCGGTGAACGTGGAACGTCTAAGCGCGGCGCTGCCGCAAAGCGAAAGAGCGGATTTCGGCTACAATTCGCGCGCGCTGGATTGGTGGGATTATTGGATTAACGTGCACATTCCTGCTCTGCGGAAGTGGTGCTATCCTCTCATCGAAGGACGTCCATTGGAACCTCGTCCCCGGCGCTCGGTGCAACTTGCGGACCGTGCCGAGGTGAATAACGCGGGAGCGGCGAGCTCGGCTTCCACTGCGGCTTCCTGACATAAATCGTGGCTATCCTCCTGACCGGTTCCACCGGCTATATCGGCGCGCACGTCGCCTCGAACCTGCTTGCGGATCATTCCGAACCGCTGAACCTCCTGGTTCGCGCACGCACGCAGCAAGAGGCGCGCGAGCGGCTTTGGCGCTCGCTGCAACTGCATCTGGAATTCGCGCGGTTCGAAGAATATTTGAATTCGCGCATGCATTTATTTCTGGGCGACCTGACGGATGCCCGATTTGGTCTCGCGGGCGACGATTACAACCGCCTGGTACATTCCACCGATTCGATCATTCATTGCGCTGCGTCGCTGAATCGGAGATCCGAGAAAAGCTGCCTGAACGTAAACCTACGCGGGACCCTGGAAGTAATTCAACTGGCCACGCGCGCGCGCGATCATCATGGGCTGCGGCGGTTCAGCCACGTGAGCACGGTGGCCGTGGCGGGGCAACGCTCGAACGAGGTTGTGCAAGAAGATACGGCCATCGATTGGAATCGCTCGGACTACGATCCTTACGCGCGTACGAAGAAATTCTGCGAGCACATGGTGCGGCAGCTTTTGCCGGACGTTCAGCGAACAATTTTTCGCCCGAGCATCGTTCTGGGAGATAGCCGGCGGCCGGAGACGAATCAGTTTGACATGGTTCGCGCGTTCGTTTTCCTGGCGGGGCTTCCGGCGCTTCCCTTCCGACCGGAGGCGCGAATCGATATCGTGCCGGTGGATTTTGTTGCGGGCGCGATTGCCACCTTGCACCAGAGAGAGCTGCCAACGCACGAGATTTATCATTTATCGTCCGGCACGAATTCCGAGACATTTGTCCAGCTGACAGACGCGCTTTCAAAGGCGCAGGGAAAACGCGCGCCAGTTTTTGCGCCGAGTCTGGAAGGGCCTTCGTCGAAAATGGTGAATGCGCTGGCCGGGCGCGCGGGGAAAATTGGCGGCCTGGCAACGCTGATGAAAGTTTTTCTTCCGTACCTGGTGTGGAATACGGTGTTTGACAATAGCCGCGTGGTGCAAGAAATGGGAGGGCGGCCCGCGCCATTTTCACAATACTGTTTCCCTCTGCTTAAATTCAGTCGCGAACATAATTTTTTGTACAAGTATCGCGACTGGCCCCCGGAAGCTTCTGTTCACAACGCCTCCCATGAGCCTAGCGCTGCGCGAGATGCGGGACGATGACGGACTTTCTTCTGGAGGCTTGGGTCAGCGCCCTGGTTGAATTAAGTAAGTTCGAATGGATGCTGGGCGCGGGCGAAGCCTGGAAGCCGGGCACAAAGTTAAAACTGCTTTTCGCAACCTACAACGGGACGCGCAACACGGGTTCCGATGTGCGCGTGGAAGAAATTCTGCGGCAAGTTCAACGCATTTTGGGCGCGGAGAACGTTGAGTTAAGTGTGATGTCACAGAATTTTGATCTTACGCGCGGGTATTTTGGCGATGCCAAGCAAGTACACTTGCCTGATGTGTTCCCGCCATTTTTGCATTCCGAGGTAAGGAAAAATGACGGCGTCGTGGCCTGCGAAGGTTCCATGTTTAAAAGCAAATTTGCCAATGCGCTTACAACCATGATGATCGGCGCGCTGGGAATTGCCGCGGCGCAAAACAAATTGAGCGTTGCGTACGGCGCCGAAGCGGGGGAAATGGATGCCCTGCTGCAGAAAATGTGCAAACGATACTGTCGTGATTCTCTGATCATCACTCGGAATATTGAGTCGCAAAGCGTTTTGGGACGGTTGGGCGTTCCCACGGAACTGGGAACTGATACGGCCTGGACTTTTGAGCCGCTTGGGCCGGAGTACGGACGCAAAGCACTGTTGGACGCGGGCTGGGACGGAAAAATGCCGGTGCTGGCGATTTGTCCGATCAATCCATTTTGGTGGCCGGTGAAAGCTTCGCTGGCAAAATGGCTGGCGTACTCGATTGCCGGGGCTTACCAGAAGAGCTATTACCGCACGATTTATTTTCATCGCTCGGGACGCGAAGTGGACACGGCGTATGAAAAATATTTGACCGCTATGGCCGGCGGCCTGGCGCGTTATAAGAAGTCGCGAGCGGTGTTTCCTGTTTTGGTGGCGATGGAGATGCTCGATCGCGACGCGTGCCGGCGTGTGGCGGAAAAACTTGGCGGCGCTCCTGTTTTTGCGTCGGACCGATATAACATGTACGAAATGGTGAGCATTTTGCGGAGCTGCGACCGGATGCTTTCTTCGCGTTACCACGCGATTGTGACGTCCATGCCGGCAGGGGTTCCTTCGGCTGGAGTGACCATGGACGAGCGCATACGCAATCTGATGCGCGAACGTGGCCATGAAGATTTGCTGTCGCGAGTGGATGATCCTGATCTGGAAGATAAGATCGTTGCGTCGCTGCAGATTTTGGATTCGCAGACGGAAGAAATTCGAGACGCCATCGGGCAGACCGTCGCGCGCAACTTGCAATTAATGGCACGCATGGGCGTGTATTTCGAAGAGCAGGTTGCCCGGCGGTACCCCGGATTTCCGATTCGAAGCGGCCTGCTGGCGTGGCAGGATTATTTGCCGCGGCTGAGCCCGAATTTGTGCAAATTGGTTGAAGAGTATAGCGGAGTGTTGGCTGGTTAAATGCCACCGAGCATGACTTTTCTGGAAAACATCTTTCAACGACTCCAGCAGAGGGCCAGCGAGCCAGTGCTAGGCGAGATTCGCGATGGCAAGCTGAAGTCGGTGTCTGGAGACGAATTGCTGGGGATGGTGCAGGAGGCCAGGAGTTTCCTGATCGCGCGCGGCGTGAAAAAGGGAGATCGTTGCGCTCTGCTCGGCTCGAACAGTATTCGCTGGGTGGCGCTGGATCTCGCGATGATGGCCGAAGGAATCGTGGTGGTGCCGCTATATTCGCGGCAAGCGCCTGCGGAACTGGTGGTCATGCTGAAAGACTCGTCGCCGGCAAGAATCTGCTGCTCCAATGCAAAACTTTCTGCCGAGATTTCGCGGCAATGGCCAGGCGCGCCACACGTTACCTTGTTCGATACGATTTTCGCGGGGCCAACTGCGAAACCGGCGGCGCCTGGACATCACGAAGACTCGGATGTGCTCACGATTATTTACACCTCGGGAACTTCGGGCGAATCCAAAGGCGTGACGCTGAATGCGGCGAACGTGCAGCACATGCTGGCTTGCACGAATGCGCGTCTGGATCAGCTTATGGGCCAGCACGCCAAGCAGGGGGCGGACGAAATTTTCCATTATTTGCCGTTCTGCTTCGCCGCTTCCTGGATACTGTTGCTGACAGCACTATCGCGGGACAGCGTCTTGACGCTTTCGACGGAGGTCTCGAAACTTGCCGAGGATTTGAAACTTTGCACGCCGGATTATTTTTTGAATGTTCCTACGCTGCTGGAGCGGGTGCGCACAAAGATCACGGAGACGATTCAGAAGCGCGGAGGTGTCGCGGCATTTGTTTTCGCGCGAGCGCAGCAAGGGTATGTGCGCCGGCAAAATAACGACTCGCGTAGGTTTGACTCTTTATGGTTATGGCTGGCGAGACGAGTTATGTTCCCGGAAATACGAAAGAGCATCGGACCCAACTTAAAAGCGCTGATTTGCGGTTCGGCGCCTCTGTCAATCGAAACTCAGTTTTTCTTCATGATGCTCGGAATACCGGTGCTGCAGGCTTTCGGACTGACGGAAACCACAGCGATCTGTACATTGGACGATCCAACGCGGGTGGTGCCGGGACGTGTGGGATTGGCAATCCCTGGGATCGAGATGAAGCTGGCGGAGAATGGGGAGATTTTGGTGCGCGGGCCGAATATTTTTCCCGGTTACTGGCAGCGGCCAGCAGATACCGCAAAGGCCCTCGAGGGCGGCTGGTTTCATACCGGTGATCAGGGCGAAGTGGACGCGGCAGGATACTGGCGCATTTCCGGCCGGCTGAAGAATTTGATCATCCTGAATTCGGGCCACAATATCGCTCCGGAGCCGCTGGAAGAAGAGTTGGCGCGTCACGTGCCGGAGGCACAGCGGGTTATTGTGGTAGGTAATCAAAGAAGTTTTCTGGCTGCTTTGGTGACGGCTCATTCTTCGAACGGATTGATGGATGCGGATATCCAGTTCGCGATTGAACAAGTGAATGGCGGCCTGCCGCACTATAAGCAGATCAGAGCGTTTGCGATTCTTCCCGAGCCTTTGAGCCCGGAGAACGGTTTACTAACCACAAATGGTAAGCTCAAGCGCGACGCCATCGCTGCGCGTTTTGCGACAGAGATCGAGCAGATTTATCAAAAGAAAACTGCATGAAGACTTTTCAAGGCAAGACGCTTTCGTGGCAAGTCGCAGACGGAGCGATTGAGCTGACGCTCGATCATGCTCCGTGCAACGAAATTGGCTTGGCGGTGCTTGCGGAGCTCGAACAATTCGTTGCCGCGCTAGGCGAATTTAAAGAAGGGGCGCACGCTCTGATTATTTCAAGCGCACGCACGGAAGGTTTTTGCGCGGGGGGAGATTTGCGCGAACTCTTTCATCTTTCGCAGGAATTACCGAAAGCCGAGCGGCTTACTGGCCTTCGAGACTTCCTCGAGCGCATCCATGCGGTGATGAACGCCTTCGATGGAGCTCCGTTCACGACCATAGCTGCCGTGAACGGGCTCACGTTTGGCGGCGGATTCGAACTGGCGCTTACCTGCGACTTAATTATTGCGGACAAGATGGCGCGCTTTTGCTTCCCGGAGTTGCGGCTAGGATTGATACCGGGATTTGGCGGAATTCCCCGGCTGAAGCGTGATCTCGGAAATGCGATGGTCCGCGATTTGGTGCTCACCGGGCGCAGCATCAACGCAACCAGGGCCCACTCTGCCGGCATCGTGAGCCAAGTGACAGCAGAAGGGGACGCTCTGCGGGTTGCGCGGCAGACGGCGGCGCAGCTCAGCAAGTTTGACCGAAGCACGGCACTGGCGGCCAAGCGATTCATCAAGCCGATTCCGTATGATGATCTGCGCCGCGAAATTGAGATTTTCTGTGATCTTTTCACGCGGCCGGCAGTGGAAAAGGGGCTGCGGAAGTTTGTAGAGAGCAACGACGCGCTCCCCTATCTGCCATAGCTCAGGACATCGAACGAAGGCACTTTGCGCTCGATTTGTGGCAACATAGAAGCATGCGCTCCTTACAGAGCACAACCGAAGAAGTAATGCGGCTCGCAGCTGAACATTTTAAAGTGCCGCCAGAGCAGCTCACACCGGACGACGATTTCTTCAAAAAACTGGGCATCAACAGCTTGCAGGCGCTGGATTTGCTTACGCGCATCGAGCACCATTTCAAAATCGAGCTTCCTGACTACGAACTTCAGGGCGTCAGCGATTTCCGCACGCTCGCCGAGCGCATTCAGACGCGCCTGTGATGCTTGACCTCCGCGAATATCAATCCCTGGGCGAAGCTTTGCGCGCGGCACTCGAGCGTTGGCCGGACGAAATATGTCTGATTGAAGCAGACCGCGATCGCGAAAAGGTTCGTTTAACCTACAAGCAATTTAAAGAAGCCGCGTTGCCGCTTGCGAGCGCACTGCAAGATGCCGAATTGGGGAGCGGCGCGCGCGCGGCAATCATTATGACCAATCAGTCGAAATGGCTGATTTCCGCTTATGCGATTTTCTTCTGCGGCGGGATTCTGGTTCCGCTGGATTACAAACTCACAGCTGCCGAGCAACTTCAGCTCCTTGCGCATTCGAAAGTTGAATTTCTGATTGTCGAATATCATCTTTGGCGCGCGATCATGCAGACGGATGGGTTCAAGAATCTCGCTGCGCGTGTTGTGCTTGTGACGGAAGCACCGAGCGGCGCTGATCTGGGCGGAGCGAAACGGTGGGAAGAATTCAACAGCGAGCGTGAACCCGAATTCGTGCCACGCGGCCGGCAGGAGGCGGCGTGTATCGTCTATTCGTCGGGTACGGGAGGACGGCCCAAAGGCTGCGTCCTTACACATGAAAATTATCTAGAGCAGTGCATGGCGCTCACTTCGCTATATCCTTTTTCACCCGGTGTGCGCTATCTGAGCATCTTGCCAACGAATCATGCCATTGATTTTATGATCGGCTTCATTGGGCCGTTCATCTGTGGCGCCGCCGTAGTGCATTTGCGCACGCTTCGTCCGGAATATATCCGCGAAGCTTTCACGCGATACAAGATAACTTACATGACGCTAGTCCCGATGGTTCTGAAGAGCCTGGAACGCGGCCTGCGACAGCGATTCGCGGAATTGCCAAAAGGGCGACGCACGGTCCTGAACACGCTGATTAAAACAAATCGCGCGCTAACACGCTGGAAGCCCAATATGAAGTTAAGCCGGACATTGTTGCCGCAAGTACACGATGCGTTTGGAGGCGAGCTGCGCGCCTTTTTCGTTGGCGGCGCGTTCACGGAACCTGCCACGCTGCAGTTTTTTTACGACCTCGGGATCCCAGTGGGAAACGGATACGGTTGCACGGAAGCGGGCACCGTCATCACGCTGAATGATTTCAAGCCTTTTCGAGCAGACACGGTCGGCAAGCCGCTGCCGGGCATCGCGGTGAAGATCATGAACGCAGATGCGGAAGGTATCGGGGAAGTAGCCGTTCGCAGCAAAACGATTATGTCGAAATATCTCGACGACCCTGAAATGACATCGCAGACGATCGTGGATAGCTGGCTGATGACCGGAGACTTGGGCCGCATTGATTCCACCGGACACTTGCAGCTTTTTGGCCGCAAGAAAAATATGATCGTCACCGAGGAAGGCAAAAATATCTATCCCGAGGATATTGAGACAGCCTTTGAAGGACTGGACGTAAAAGAATTCTGCGTGTTTGCGGCAAATTATCTGTGGCCGCAGCGATCGATGGTGGACGAACAGCTGGTGATCGTGCTGCATTCTGAAGCTGGCAAAACAATCGACAAAGATTTATTGGAAGACCTTGCGGCGCGCAATCGTCGACTGACAAATTACAAACGCATACACGGTTATCTGGCGTGGAACCAGGATTTTCCACTCACAGCATCAATGAAGATCAAGCGGGGCGAATTGGCCGAGAAAATTCGCGGCGCGGTCGACCGGTCTGCGGTGGCGGTTCTGTGACCCGGCCGACTCCTCAAAAACGTGACACTCAAGGAAGTGAACCGAGTTATGTCGCCATTGTAAATCCCGCGGCGGGCCATGGCCGATGCCGCAGATTTTCGCACGCTACTTTGGGCCGCGTTCGACGACTCGGAATTGATTTGGTGGTTTCTGAAACCACGCGCCGCGGAGAAGCATCCGAAATCGCGCGCAAGGCTTATCAACAGGGTTTTCGACATTTCCTAGCCGTTGGTGGAGATGGCACTTCTTTCGAGATTCTAAACGGGCTTTTCCCCGAAGCGAGCAACCCTGGTGGCCGCATCGCACTTGGTTTTTTACCACTTGGAACCGGGAATTCTTTCCTTCGGGACTTCACGTCACAAGGCGTGGAACATACTCTGCAAGCGTTGCGTGAAAAAAAGCGCCGCGCGTGCGACGTGCTTCGTCTGCGGCACGCGAACGGAGACCTTTATTTCATAAATCTGCTGAGCCTGGGATTCCCTGCTGATGTCGGCGAGACAGCGAACCGAGAATTCAAGCGTTGGGGCCAACTCGGCTATATTTTTGCCGTGCTCACGCGCTTGGTCAGATTGAAGCATCTGTCGTTTGCGCACCGTCTGGATGGCGCGTACGGGTGGAATACGGACCCCGTGTTGTTTCTCTCTTTCAGCAACAGCAAATTCACCGGCGGGAAAATGATGATCGCGCCGAAGGCGGATGCCACGGATGGACTAATCGAGTACGTTCGCTGGGCGCCGGTGGGGCGTTTTAATTTGCTGAAGAATTTTCCGGACTTGTTTACGGGAAAACACATCGAGCATCCGCTGGCTTCGCGTGCCGGAGCCAGACGCGTCGAATTCCGCCTCGCTGGACCAGTGAATTTGATGATCGATGGCGAGATTCTGAATCTTGAGTGCCGCTCGCTCGAAATTCTTCCGGGCGCCTTCGACGCGATCGTATGAGAAAAGCATATCTCACGACTCGAGCGCTCCTTTTGTGGGCTATCAGCGGACTTCATTTCGCGGTGGTATGCGTTTTTCTGACTCTTCTCGCAATATTCATCGACCCAAGAAAAAATGATTGGCCGCAGCGTGTTTTCTTTCGAAATATTCTGCGCCTGTTCGGAGTGAAATTCGAAGTCCATCGCGCACCCGGCTTCGATCCCAGTCGCACAAGTATTTTTATAAGCAATCATGTGAACATTTTCGACCCCTTCGTGGTGTATTCAGCGATCCCGCAATTCTTGCGCGGATTCGAGCTGGCATCGCATTTCAAGATTCCGGTCTACGGCTGGATGATGGGCAGGTTCGGCAACATCCCGGTGCCCGATGAGCCCTCGCGTGCGGGCTTGGAGACGATGACCAAACGCGCCAAAGCGGCTCTGCATTCAGGAGTCAGCCTGGTTGCTTTTCCAGAGGCGGGCAGGACTCGCGACGGCCACGTGCAAGACTTCAAGAAAGGGATCTTCAATCTCGCGCACAAATTCGGCGTCCCCATCGTTCCTGTGAGTATTTGCGGTTCTTACCAGTTTTTTCAGACGGGACATTGGATGGTTTATCCGGGAAAGATCACGGTGTATCTGCACGATACGATTGAGACCGCAGCCGTCGAACGCGCTGAAGTCGATTCTCTGCGGCAGCGTGTCCAAAATATTGTGGCGCAGCCGGTAGAAAAATCCCTGGAAGGAACCCCGATGGAGAAGTTCTAAGTAGCGTTGACGTCCGGAACGGTGCGACCGGCGCGGAGCTCCTGCCAGGTATAAACAACGCGGTGAATCACAGTGATGGTGGAAAATGTCGCGATTACCCAAAGCACTTGCGCCATGCGATTGAACGCGCCACCGATGATCAATAGAACCAGGCGCTCCGGGCGTTCCAGAAATCCTACCTTACATAATGGAATCAGCGATTCCGCTCGCGCTCGCGAATAACTCACCATGAACGAGCTGGCCATCGCCACGGCCGCGAGCGCCATGTAGAACGACCTTCCGATCAGCGTGTAATGAACGACCAGCCCCATGTAAAGCGCGAGATCCGAATAGCGGTCGAGCGTGGAATCCAGAAACGCCCCAAACGCGGTGACGCGGCCCACGCGGCGCGCCACTTGTCCATCAGCCATGTCCAGAAAGCCGGCCAGAAAAAGGACGGCTGCAGCTTGGCGGAATCGTCCCATGGCGAAAAGGACCGCGGCCCAGGAATTCACCGCTAGACCCAAAAAAGTGAACATATTTGGCGTGATTCCAGTTGCGGCCAACCCGCTCACAACATGGCGCAGCAGCCATCCTCCCCCTTCGCCGATCCAATATGTGATGGGGCGCTTTCGCCCTGGCTGTTCGGTTGACATCGCTTGAAAATAATACACTGGAAAGAGACGCACGGATATGCGCTCTGCTTTGTTTCGGCAATTATGGAAAATCGACGGCGAAAAAGCTCAGCGTGGCTTTAATGGCATTACCGGAACTTTTGCGGCATGGCGTAATTTCGGTTCGGTCACCGCTTGCACTTCTTCCGGAGTAAAACCGGGCGCGACTTCGCGGAGCACGAGGCCTTCCGGCGTCACTTCGATGACTGCGAGGTCAGTAATAATTGTGTCCACGCACTCAATTGCGGTTAGCGGATAGCTGCAGGTCTTTACAATTTTAGGTGATCCGTCTTTGGCAGTGTGCTCCATGGTGACGATCAGTTTTTGTGCCCCGACGGAAATGTCCATGGCCCCGCCGATTCCGCCCGCGCCTTTTGCGCCCGGAACACGCCAATTCGCGAGGTCGCCGCGTTCTGAAACTTGGAGTCCGCCCAGAATGCATATATCGAGGTGGCCGCCGCGCGTCATCACGTGAGCATCATCCTGAGAAAAATAAGAACCTCCGGGAAGAAGTGTAACGGGGACTTTCATTGCATCGACTAAATCAAAATCCTCTTCGCCGGCCTTCGCCCGCGCGCCCATGCCGAGAATTCCGTTTTCACTGTGAAAGTACACCGAGATGTTCAACGGAACATAAGCGGCGATGAGGTTCGGAATTCCCCACCCAAGATTGACGTAAACTCCGTCGGGCAGTTCCATGGCAGCGCGTTCGGCAATCTGTTCCCGCGTGAGCCGCGCGTTAGACATAGCGTTTCCCCGGGGCCTGCACGATGCGATCCACAAAAATCGAGGGCGTAACGATCGCTTCAGGGTCGAGTTCCCCCGTAGCAACGATCTCTTCCGCTTCTACAATGGTGAATTTCGCGGCGGTGGCCATAATAGGATTGAAATTTCGCGCCGCTTTACGATAGATCAAGTTTCCCATATGGTCCGCACGATGCGCGCGAATGAAAGCGTAGTCCGCACCCAGCGCCTGCTCCAAAATGTACCGCTTTCCGCGAATTTCGCGCTCTTCTTTGCCACGGCCGATTTCAGTTCCCACGCCAACGGGCGAGAAAAACGCGGGGATCCCGGCGCCAAATGCGCGCATGCGTTCGCACAGAATGCCTTGCGGCACGAGCTCGAGTTCGATTTCTCCGGCGTCAAACTGCTCTTGAAAATATTTCGCGCCCGGGCCGGGAAAGGCTGCGATAACTCTGCAGATTTGCTTGTTTTTGAAAAGTATCCCGAGTTCGCCTTCGCCCGTGCCGCAATTATTGCTGATAACGCCTAGATTTCGCGCACCTTGGCGCGCCAGCCCCTGAATCAGATTATTGGGAAAGCCAGCGCCGCCGAACCCGCCAAACATAATCGTTGCACCATCGGGTATGTCTGCTACGGCAACCTCGATGGTGGGAGAGACTTTTTCTTTCAAAGGCATTGTGTCGATGTTTGATTTTCTATCATGGATGGCCCGAATTCGTAAGTGGAATGCGCTCGCGCGGGTCTTAGGTCCATGCGCCGAAACCCCTAAACGCAATTCCGGTATCGCTAAGTGGTTTTCGCGCCAAAAGTGCAGTAAAGCCTCCTCGGACAGTCCTACGAAGCCGCCGTGAACGCCTACAGCAACCGATGTATTGCTTTTGAACCGATGCGGCCAGTAACCTTTGAATCTTCTTGGCTGAACAGGCGGATAGTGTCTATGCCGAAAAGTATCCTTATCGCAGATGACAATGCCGGCGTGCGATCTCTAATTCGCACGTATCTGGAGATGCACACAGAATTTGAAGTTTGCGGAGAAGCTGCGGACGGCGTAGATGCCATCGAGAAGGTAAAGGAACTTAGCCCTGACTTGGTTCTCTTGGATTTGGCAATGCCTCGGATGAATGGTGCAGAAGTGGCGTCGATTATAAAAGGCTCGATGCCGCGTGTTCCGATCATTTTATTTTCCGTCTACGGCGAAAAAATCGGGCGGGCCCTTGCTTCGGCCGTGGGCGTCGATATCGTGCTGTCCAAACCGGACGGGATTGGTAACCTCGTGGAGTGTGTAAAAAACCTGCTGCACGTTGCTTGATTCACCCGCTATTAGGCCATTTTCTCCTGGGATCCGTGAGAGAAAGTGGTCCATACCTTAGTGCCAGGAGGTGGTGGTGGGACTAAAAGCGATACCTAGAAATTCGCATCAAATCCTACCGAATACAACTGTATTTCCTGCTGAATAAAAACCCGGTCGTAAGTGACGGGGCTAGCGGTCCTCTGACTCGGGAACTTCTTTCGTAACGAAAATTCCACACGGCAACAAGAAACGAAACTGATATCCTCCTGCTTATGGAATTGAAATCAAGCCGCGCTACGTAGGAATCCCTCACGCCTACCGTGAGCCCGAAGGCTACCCCTTAAGAAGGCCCAAGTTACTCCGTTATTGCGGACAATTAAAAGTTCAACGCGCGAGGGTTTATTCAACAGCGCAGATCCCCCGCGGAGCGTCCTTGCCGAGGCGTCGCAAAGACTTCAAAGGGGATAGCCCCTAACTGGAGACTTGCTCGCATTGGCATGTTAGGTGCATATTACTTGCCGCAATCGCCCGAAGGAGGGCGAAACCAAGCTAGGAGAAAACAAAGATGGCAGCCAAGAAAGCGACCAAAAAGTTGAAGAAGTCCAAGAAGTTGCAGAGCACAAAGACGCTGACCCATATTCTCAAGTATTAATCTCTTCGCGATGTCGAGCGGCTGGCGCGCCAATAGAACACCAGCCGTTCGCCATTTCGCGTATTCCTCGAAGGGAACCGTCGCCAAGGTGGTTCGCCGAATCAAACCGGAGTGCTCGCGATACCGACTGCGCGTCGGTCGTTCAGCAATCCACCTCCGTGGCGTATTTGCTCTGGAGTCAATCCCTCGCAACCGCAAGGTGATCGAATACGTCGGTCAACGTCTCACCTGGCAGCAAACATTGCGCCTCTTGAAAAAGTCTTGGAGGCCCACCGGGTTTACGAATCTCTACCTCGCGCGGCTCAATCGCCATTGGATCATTAACGGTGCCGTGGACGGCAATGGCTCCCAATTCATCAACCATTGTTGCGAGCCGAACCTCGGGGTGCGGCGCATCCGGGGCCGTCTGCTGTTCTTCAGCAGGAGAAACATTCGTGCCGGAGAGGAGCTGACGTCCGATTATCGGTTTCGGAAACATGTGCACAAGACTGCCTGCTACTGTGGCTCGCCGAAATGCCGAGGGACGATTAACTTGAAGTAGCGAGGTCTCACGCCAGGGCGACGGAGATGTTCATGGCCGAGTTCAAACAACGTAGATCACAAGAAATGTAAGCAAGAACGATTCGCCAAGCCAATTTGCCTTAACCTGTTGCGGGAATTTGAGCAGGTACGGTAACTCACAACTGAGGTTCACGGGTCCCCTTCCCTCCCTACCGAGATCTGGAATTTCGTTTTCAGGAATTTCAGTTCGCTTGCCGTTTATAAAGTACGTTACCGTAAGCCAGCAGTCAAAAAGGCGGTAGCCCTGTGGCGTTCGATTTGCAGCGTCACGGGAACGGCTTATCGCAAAGTTGAAATGTCCATATCAATGTCGCCCTTCAATGCTCTACGCTCTACGTCGCTCAAACTCAGTTCCTTGGTCTTGACAAGCCAATATATACCAAACGCCCATATGCCGAATGCCTCTGCCCAAAAACCGAGGTTATTTTGACCGGTGAACTCATTGAACGCATAAGCTGCAAGCGGCGACAGAACCATAGCGATGGCAAGCACTCGGTACAGAAGCCTGTAGCGGGCTATAACCTTCTCCCGGTTCGGAATATCGGGCATGTATTTCAATGTCTTGCTTGAACAGAACATGCAAACGAACGCAATGAAAATGAAAAAGGTGACAGCCGAGACGTAATGTTTCGGGAACCCGGTGACTTGTGCGTCCGTCCAGGGCATAGGCAATATGGCCACGCACACGGCCAAAATTCCCGCAATGGTCAGGAATATGTTTTCCCATTTACTGAAGCCTTTGATGAGATACAAACAGGCTCCCACTACAAACAGGATTCCGACGAACCAATTTCGCATCGGTCCCATGCCTGTGGGTGGAGGATGCACTGAACATGGCGCATTAGGTTCAGGTCGCTTTGGATCGATGCAATCTCGATTTGCGTGATAGTAGGCGCTCATCGAATCGGCCAGATGGAATCCAGCAATGTATCCCCCACCCCAAAGGATCAGAGGAAACACTATCCCGATAACGCCCACTCCGACCCGCAAGCTCAGGAAGGTAGCCATCATCTGTTTCTGGATGTTTGTCATGGACGAAGGGCCTCGAGAGAACGCTTGGGTGCTGCGCAAGTTGTGTGTGCTATCTTTTTCAGGTACTCCAGGTTTTGCGTTTGGTGGTGCGGGCGGTGGGAGTCGAACCCACACGGGCCGTGAAGCCCTGCGGATTTTCATACCGGCTGCGGCTTTCGCCGCCCGAGCGCGGCGCGGTCGAGCGCCTGCGTGCGGTTTGTGGTCTGGACTATCCCTTCACCGTCTCCCGGTGCTCTGGGGCTTAGGTGCTGCCCGTCTAGTCTCTACACCTTCCCGGCGGAAATTTCCATCCAGGCTTGGCTCGGGATTGCCATCTCAGGTTTCCCCGAATTTGGGCAGTTCTGCATCGCCGGTTTCCCGGCGAGCACTCAAGTTTTCTTAAGTCCGCTGCGTATGCCATTCCGCCACGCCCGCGTGGCTGTTAGCAGTTGTCTATCTTAGAGCAGGTCGCGAGAATTTACACCTCAGTTATAGCGGAGGCTAATTATGTAAATAACTTGTTTGCAGGAAAGCAGTTGATATGATTAAGAGAATCACAAAATTCGATTTTAAGTCCCCCGCGTATGCCATTCCGCCACCCGGGCCTTTCCGCCGCAAACCTATACTATCAAAAGTTTTAGTGCAACATCACCGCTTGAAATTGCGGCTGCGCTGGGTACCGGTGTCGGTGGTGGTGCCGGTTGGTGCTCCGTGGAAGCATCTAACCGCGCCGCGGCGGCAATGGTGCTTCGAGGCAAGGTGACTGTAACGCACTAATTCATGGCTATGGAATTTCCCTACGGCGGGAGGTCTTTTGCTTTCTCGGACGAGATGTGTGTACACTGGCCGCTAGCCAAAACGGAGGATAGACCCACATGAATCTCGGGAGAGTTCGGATGGCCATATTGATGTTCGCCGCAATAATGGTTGGCGTTCCAGCGGCCCAGGCGACACCCTGCAGCACCGCCAGCGTCAAAGGAGTTTATGGAATCAGTACCGTAGGTGTAGGCTTGAACGGCTCAGGGCAGCCTGCCTCTAGCATCTATCAGATCACGGCCGACGGGATGGGAAATGTCACCGGATTGGCCACCAAGAGCATCGATGGGACAATCGTGACTTTCACGTTCACCGGTACCTATACGGTGGCGGCAAACTGCACCGGCACCGCCACTTTCACAAACCAGAATAATCAAGTCGAGCATGACACCTTTGTCCTCAACAATGCCAATAAGGGCGCTTTTCTGATTCAAACCGACACCGTCCATGTCCAATCGAGCTTTGCGGTTGCTCAGGGAACGATTACTTCTTGCGTCGACGCGACTGCTGCGCACACCTATTCGATGCAGTTATCGGGGTTGGACCCCGGAACGGGTCAGGTCGCATATGAAGGTCAGCTGATTCTGAAGGAAAAAACGGTGGGGACGACAGAGACAGATACGATTACCGGAACCTTAACTGTGAGTCTGAATGGGACAATTACCTCCGCCGTTCCGGTGACCGGAACTTATTCAATCAACTCGAACTGTACCGGAAGCGCGGTCATAACGCCGATGGGGATGTCCACGATGAACTTAAATCTTGTGATCGTGAATGCAGGCAAGGAAATCTTGGCGATCGAAACCGACAACAACACAATCGTCACCGGCCTTCTACAGGAGTAAGACACCAGCAATTTGCTGAGAGTAGAGGCGCCTTGATGTCCCTCCCGTCGACTTGAGAACGAGATTCAGAGGCGGACGCCCTCCCGGGGGCGAACTCATATCGGCGTTCTCGCGTTCGGGGTGATTCTTCGTCCGAGAGATGTGAACATCGCGCTGCAGCTCCCGATTAATCGGATAACGGGACCCGCGCGAGGTGGCAGGAGGATGCGAGACGGGCGCGGTGGCGACTCTCGGCTATGCCCGCGGCCTGCGCGCTCAAAGCTTCAAACCTATAGTATCAAACGACTTACCACAATATTGACCCCTACGGTTAGCTGCCGCACCCCTTCAGCTTCACCTAATCGTCGCGCGTTCAGATGTTTTTCAGAAAGTGGTAACAGAATGAAAGCCTGAGCAAGCGAACGCGAGTCGCCTTGTCGCCGATTGCGGCTCGCGTCAAGAAGGAGAATTCCATGAACAAGAGCAAAATATCCATCTGCGCAATGATCGGTCTGTTTTTTCCCCTCGCCGCTATCGCGCAAGATCACGAAAAGCACGTAAAAAAATCAGATTTGCCGGCTGAAGTTCAAAAGACGGCCGACGAGTACAGCAAAGGTGCCACGGTTCGCGGGTACTCAAAAGAAATGGAAAACGGCAAACCGGAGTACGAAGTGCAATTGACTGTTGACGGCCACTCTAAAGACGTCAGCATCGATGAAACCGGCGCTGTGGTCGAAATCGAAGAACAAGTGCAACTCGACAAGCTGCCTGCGCCCGTAAGCGAAGGACTCAAGAACAAAGCGGGTGACGGCAAGATTACAAAGGTCGAATCCCTAACAAAACACGGAAAGGTAGTTGCCTACGAAGCGCAGGTACTGGCCGGCGGCAAGAAGAAAGAAGTTCAGGTGGGACCGGACGGCAAACCCCTCGACCACGAGGAGTAGTTAGCCCCCAGGGCTGGGCTGATGTCTAAGAATTGATGCCGCCTCATTGCTCAACGGATTATGCTCTCCGGATGAGGAGATTGAGTGGCTTCATAGTCCTGTATTCTCTCGATCGTGAACGCAGCCAAAGTTATGGCAATGCTTGCATGCGAAGTTTTTATCTAGACTATGAGGGGCGAGGTTCACCAGACCGCAGAACCTCGCTCTGCCACCGCTACAGATCCGCTTATCCCCGGTTGCGACAAATTCGCGCAAACCTGCCGCGATGTGGACTGGCCCCTTCCGTCGCCGGCTGAAACCTCAGCCCACTAGCCACGCGGGCGTCTCTAAAAACATCAGATCATCAGTAGCGTTTGGCGATCTGGTAGTTTTTCCAAGCGGCTGGCAAGAAATGATGTTGCGGTAGTATTCTGGCATCCCGACAAAGCACATATCGAAAAACGCCCTATCTCGGAATACCGGTCGGCCATTTGAGTAGCTTCCATGCGAGTGGATCCGTATGGAAAGGTAGGTGACGGCGATGGAAGGCCCCCTCGCGTTACATCGGCTTCATTTCGCATTTACCATAACTTTCCACTACATCTTCCCGCAGCTCACCATGGGGCTCGCGCTTTTGCTGGTCTATCTGAAAACCAAAGCGTTGCGCACCGGCGACGAGCACTACAACCGCGCGGCGCGTTTCTGGGCGAAAATCTTCGGGATTAATTTTTTGCTCGGTGTGGTCACTGGAATTCCCATGGAATTTCAGTTCGGAACGAATTGGGCGGAGTTTTCCAAGACAGCTGGAGGCGTCCTCGGACAGACTTTGGCAATGGAAGGAATTTTTTCTTTTTTCCTTGAGTCGAGCTTTCTGGGCTTATTTCTCTACGGAGAGAAAAGGCTGGGACGAGTCGGGCACTGGTGGGCAGGTTTTCTCGTGTGGCTTGGGTCCTGGCTCTCCGGATATTTTATCGTAGCCACCGACGCCTGGATGCAGTACCCCACGGGATACATGCGCGGACCCAACGGAGTGTTTGTGCTATCGAGTTTCTGGAAATTACTGTTGAACAGATGGGCGCTCTGGCAATACGCGCACACGATGCTGGGCGCGGTGCAAACAGGATGTTTCGTGATGGCTGCGGTGGGCGCGTTTTATTTGCTGACCAAGCGATTTGAGGCATACGGAAAAACGTTTGTGAAAGCGGGAGTGCTGGTCGGAGTTGTTGCGGCAATATTGCAGCTTTTTCCGAGCGGCGACATGCAGGGAAAAATGATTGCGGACTACCAACCCCCGACGCTAGCCGCGATGGAAGGATTATTCGAATCGCAAGACGGCGCGCCGATCGCGATTTTAGGCCAGCCCGATGTACGCGCGCGCAAGCTGGACAACCCGCTGGTGGTGCCGAACGTGCTGAGCTTTCTGACCTATCGAAATTGGAAAGCACACGTGAGAGGACTGGACAGTTTTGCGCAAGATCAGTGGCCGGACCAAATTGCGCTGCTCTATTACAGCTATCACGTGATGGTTGGACTGGGGACGATTTTTATCGCGGTGCTGGTGCTCGCAGCGTGGCTGCTGTGGCGTGGGCGTTTGTACGCGTCGCAGTGGATGCTTTGGACGCTGATGATTTGCATGCCGCTGCCGTACATCGCGAACACTGCAGGTTGGATGACAGCGGAGCTCGGGCGGCAACCTTGGCTGATTTTTGGACTGATGCGCACAGCAAGGGGCTTTTCCCCGCGCGTGTCCGGAGGAAATACGCTGTTCACCTTGCTGGGTTTCATGGGGATGTATTTGCTGCTGACGATTTTGTTTCTCTTTCTTGTGGGCAGGGAGATCGAGCATGGTCCGGAGCCGGAAGAATCGAATCGTCAGCCGATGGCCGTTGCTGCGGATTGAGGAGTGACTTATGGAGACCGTTTGGTTCTGCCTGGTCGCGATTATGGTGGTGGTATATATTCTGCTGGACGGTTTCGATCTCGGCGCCGGTGCGATTCACCTGTTGGTGGCGAAGACCAAGGAAGAGAAGCGCCAGGTGATCGCGAGCATCGGGCCGGTGTGGGACGGAAATGAAGTATGGCTCATAGCAGCAGGCGGAACGCTGTTCTTTGCATTTCCGGTTCTGTACGCTTCCAGCTTTAGCGGATTTTATCTGCCGCTGATGATCGTGTTGTGGCTTTTGATTCTGCGGGGCGCGTCGGTTGAGTTCCGCAATCATATCGAGAGCAATGTTTGGATACCCTTGTGGGATTTTTTGTTTTGTGCATCGAGCCTGTTGCTTGCAGTTTTTTATGGCGCGGCGCTGGGCAACGTAGTGCGCGGAGTTCCACTGGACGAGAGCGGGTATTTCTTTGAGCCCCTGTGGACGAATTGGCGCCTCGGCGAGCAAACCGGAATTTTGGATTGGTACACGGTGCTTGTGGGTGTGCTGGCGCTGCTCTCGCTTATGATGCACGGCGCGCTGTGGGTGCGCATGAAGACGACCGGGGCGGTAAACGAGCGTGCCGGACGGCTCGCGAACGAAGCGTGGTGGGCTGTTACAGTGCTCACGATCTTGGTGACGGCTATTACGTTTGCGGTGCTGCCGCTGTTACGAACGAATTTTTCGAGATGGCCGTGGGGCTTCATTTTTCCGATCCTGTCGATCGCTGGCCTGCTGGGGGTGCAGTTCGAATTGAGGAGACGGAATGAGCGCAAGGCGTTCCTGGCTTCCTGTATGTATCTCGCGGGCATGCTTAGCAGCGTTGTGTTTAGTGTTTATCCTATGGTGCTGCCCGCGCGCGATGGCGTGCACTCGTTAACGGTGAACAATGCGAAGGCAGGTGCCTACGGACTGAAGGTCGGATTTGTTTGGTGGATCATCGGTATGATCCTGGTAGCGGGATATTTTCGGTATGTTTACAGATCGTCTGCTGGCAAAGTAGCGCCGGAGACAGACCAAGCACAAAAATAGGGAAAGGAACGTAGCACGCGCGTGAGCCACTTTCACATAGTCGTTCCGATCGTCTTTCTGATCATCTTCGCGAGCACCCTTCTGATCGTCCCTCCAATCGCGGCGAACGGGATGGCTTGGAGTGCGTAAGCCGATCGTTGTTGTGGGGAGCATAAATCTCGATCTCGTTTCGAACGCGGAGCGCGTGCCGTTACCGGGTGAAACTCTCACGGGCCGAACCTTTTCAACTTTCCATGGCGGGAAGGGGGCCAACCAAGCTGTTGGCGTGGCCAAGCTGGGGTACCCGGTGAGCATGGTGGGGAAAGTGGGCGACGATTCATTTGGCTCGGCGCTAAAAGGCGCGCTGCGAAAAGCGGGCGTGAACGTAAAAGCGGTTGGGACAGTGAAAGGCTCGTCTGGCGTGGCCTTGATCAATATTGGCGACGACGGGCAGAACAATATTGTTGTGGTCCCGGGAGCGAATGGAAAGTTGCTGCCCAAAGATATAACGAACGCCTCCGGGCTTTTGCGCAAGGCCGAAATGTTTTTGACGCAGCTCGAAATTCCGCTGATCACCATGGAGACGCTGGCTGTTTTTGCGCATAAGAATAAAATTCCGTTGATGCTGGACCCCGCTCCCGCCCGCGAGCTTCCCAAAGGATTGCTGCAGTGCGCGACGTGGATCACGCCCAATGAGAGCGAGACGCGCATTCTCTGCGGGCTTGCCGCGAATGAACCGGTGACTCCGGCTACGGCGGCGCGCTGTGCCGATTTGCTTTTGGAGCGTGGTCCGAAGAACGTGGTGATCAAGATGGGGTCGCAAGGTGTTTTCCTGGCTGCGGGTGGAGGAACGCGGGAGATGATTCCGGCCTTCGCGGTAAAAGCCGTGGACTCCACCGCGGCGGGAGATGCCTTCAATGCTGGTTTTGCTGTGAGCCTTCTGTCCGGCGAAGCGCCGGTGCAGGCGGCGCGGTATGCGTCGGCGGTTGCGGCAATATCGGTGACGCGAGTGGGGGCGCAGCCTTCCATGCCCACGGCCGGCGAAGTGGAGCGATTTCTGAGGTTGCGATAAAAACTCGCCGGCGTCCAGTTCCCTCCATCAGAAATTTGTTGGCATATCGTCAGGGCTTGGGCTCGGCGGCTAGCTCGGGTTGCGGAAGGGCTGCGCCGCTCAGTTCACTTTGGCGGCGGGCGCGGCTCGCGTTGAGTAGGCTGGTTGCTGCAGCGAGTTCAGCTTGGCCGTCCTGCGTGTGCCCTTCGCGCAGCAGGATTTGCCCTTTTAAATTGTGATAGTTGGGGTTGTCCGCGTCGATTTTGATGGCGGAATTGATTGCGGATAAGGCTTGGTCGAATTTCTTTTCGCGCTGATAGACGCGCGCCAGACCAAAATACGAACTCGATAAGTGGGAATCGCGGCGCAGAGCTTCGCGGAAATTTTCTTCCGCTTTGTCATCTTGTTGCTGATAGGTGTACACAAGGCCCAAGCGGTCGTAGTTGAAGGCCACGTCAGGTTCGAGCGCGATGTCCTTTTCAAATTGCTCTTTGGCGCGGTCAAAATCCAAGCGAGTCAGATAAACGAGTCCCAGGTTGAAGTGCACGAAGGGAAGTTTGGGATCGGATTGCGCAGCTTGCTCGAGTTCCGCTAGCGCTTTGTCATTTTCCTCCCGGTTTAAGAAGGCTTTGCCCATCAGCAAGTGATATTCGGCGGTGTTTTGTCCCAATTCGACGAAGCGACTGAGGGCGCGATCTTGCAACTCCGAGTTCCCTGCTTTGTCGGCGGCATTTCCGAGAACGTAGAGATAATTCAGGTCGTTCGATTCTTGCGGCCACAAATCCTGGAGGGCGCGGACTGCGTCGGCGTAGCGGTCGGTGAAGAAATAGCAGAGGCCGAGAAGATAGCGGGCTTGCAGGGAGTTCGGCTGGTCGCGCACGACGGATTCAAATGGCGCAATCGCAGAATGAAATTCGCTCTGGCGATAATAGACGAGGCCGATGTTGAGGCGTATTCCAGCGACGTTGGGCGCGAGATGCTCGGCTTTATGCAGCAGGTCGAGAGCGGAGGACCAATTCTGGCGGCGCATGGCGATCACGCCGAGATTTGCGTAAGCGCCCGCGGAATTGGGCTCTTGCGCTAATACTTTCTTGAAGTCGGATTCGGCCTGGTCCAGATTGCCGGCGCGGAGGGCTGCTTCGCCGTTGCCGAAAAGTTCGGGGCTGGTGGATTGTTGCGCGTTGACTGTGACGCGGCTTGGTTGTGCGGCGAGCGTTGTTGCGGCAACAACCGAGAGGAGCAAGAACGCAGCGAGGAATGGTCTAGAGGTCCGCAACACGGTGAAGAACGACTCGACGCTGACGACGGCTTCGCGCAAGAGACGCAAAAATTGTGCAAAATGGAGTGAGTCACTAAATGCAATTCTGGTACCGGTTAGACCGGGTTTAATTGTTTGTTTTCTGTAACTTCTATTTTTCGGCCAGTTTCTTTTAGAAATGCGATTGTGCGAACCAAATCCCTCGCCAAAATCACCACCGGCAAGCTGGGTTGAGCGAATCGAGGCACCTTGGTAAGACAGGAGTACCGATGGATTCGGTTGCGCACAAGCTGGAAGCGGAAAGTCGGCTTCAGCAGGAGATGGGCTTTGACGCTGCGGCGGCCCGTTTTTCCCAGCATTGATGCTAAACCAAAATTTCATCGCAGCAATGATAGGAAGTTGAAAGTCTGAATACAAGGTGCCAGGCGGTGGAGGCGTGGACTTTTATTTTACTACAGGGAACAGAAGAAAAATCCCGTGTTGGGACGGCAAGCCTAATCGGATTGATCGGAAGACGTTCGATGCACCTAGGGAACCGATTAGCTTGCACCGGATTGCAGCTGGAACTCGACGCCGGATGACTATCGATCCGCAGGACGGTAAATTCCAGCGCGCTCAAGGGCCACTTGCCTTGTGCCCCAACCTAAGATGTGCGCCTGATGGCGGACTTCTCTTCTTTGATCGGTCGTACCGTCCCCCACTATCGCGTGATCGAACTTGGCGATAGGTTCGACAAACCCCGCACGTTTTATTCATAGCGCAGGGCGACCATGGGATCCACGGTGGCAGCGCGGCGCGCTGGAAGCAGGCAGGCTAGCAGACCGATTACTACGATGGTGATTGCGACCGCGGCGAAAGTCCAGGGATCGGTAGATGATACGCCCCAGACCTGACTCTGCAGCAGGCGGCCGACGAAGAGCGCGCCCAAAAGTCCCAGGCAAATTCCAGCAAGCAGCAGGCGCAAGCCGCGCAGAAGAATCATGCGAAGAATAGCGGCGTGCTGCGCGCCCAAAGCCATGCGAACTCCGATTTCCTGAGTTTGCAAAGAAACGGTGTAGGCCATCACGCTGAAAACTCCCAGGAAAAACAGCGTCAGACCGATGGATGCAAACGCACCCAGGGACATGAGGCCAAATTCAGGCTGCGCGTACGAGTAGCGATGGAGAAAATTCTTCAACGTGTCTTCCTCGCTGAGTGCGACACTGTGATCGACGGCGAAAATTTCCTGGCGAATATTCGCGAGGAGGGCTTGCGGCTCGACATTGGTGCGTACCAGAAGACCGGCAAACGGCAAGGATGCAATAGAAAAAGGCACAAATGATTCAGGGAATGAAGGATGGTTGAGCCCGTCATTTTTGACGTCGTTCACCACGCCCACGATCTCAAAGTACGCGTTATGCGGCGTTTCGGGCCCGTGATCGAAGGCCTTAAATTTAACCAAGTGGCCCACGGGCGTATCGTTTGGAAAAAACTTGCGCGCGAACGAATCGTTTACGACCGTCACCAGGCGCGCGGAGTTCACATCGTCAGACGATAACAGCCGCCCACGCAGAAGCCGCAGGCCGACGGCCTGAAAGTAACGTTCACTAACGGGATCGAGTTGCGAATTCCATGATTCTGAGTGGGACTTGCCCGTGATATCGATGTCTGATTGAAATCCGCCGTAGGGCGGTAATTCTAAAGTTACTCCCACGGAATCCACCCCCGGCAAGACTTCCACACGCTGCAGGACACGCTGTAAGAAAACTCGATTCTGATCGGGAGTGAAATGCCGGTTGGGTGGATAGGTGATCAAGGCGGCTGCGACTCGCGATGGACTGAAACCAAGTTCGACGTGAGTGAGCGCATAGAAACTGCGAATCATGAGGCCCGCGCTCACTAGCAAAACGAGAGCGAGGGCGACCTCTGCTACAACTAGAATGGAGCGCAATTTTCCGTGGCCAAAACCGAATTGGCGACCTCGGCCGCCGCTGGCGAGTTTCTGAAAAAGATCGCCGCGAACGGAATGTAGAGCGGGGGCCAAGCCGCAAAGTAAGGTTGTGAGCAGTCCGATAACGGCAACGAAAACCAGACACGGGAAATTCAGCGAAATGACGGCTTCGTCGGGAATACGTTGATGCGCGGGAATGGTAGCCACGAACCATTGGAGTCCTGCCCAAGCGAGGGCGCAGCCAATCGCACATCCGGACACGGCCAGGACCAAGCTTTCGAGCAGGAGTTGGCGCAGCAAGCGACTGCGGCTGGCACCGATGGCGGAGCGCAGAGCGATTTCCCGCTCTCGTGCACTGGCCCGAGCGAGAAGCAAGTTAGCAACGTTGCTGCAAGATAACAACAAGACCATGGCGACGGCAGCGATCAGAGCGAAGAGCATGTCTTTGAAGTCGGCAACGATTGCGTCGGTGAATGATTTTGGGATCACCGTGAAGTTAGGCGGATAATTGTCGGCATACTGCTTCGAAATGTTGTGGGCGACGACGTTCAAATCTGCTGCGGACTGCTGCAAGGTTACGCCGAGTTTGCGTCGCGCGGTGGCCCATATGTAAAAAGGCTGGCGATGCGGAGGAGGTTCGTCGGAATTGGCCTCGCTTGGCTCAGGGCGCGAGCGAGTAAGAACGAGAGGGAGGAACACGTCCGAGCCATCGAATTTAAAGCGCGGGGGCATTACTCCAACGATTGCTCTGGAAGTTCCATCGAGAACAATGGGCTTGCCGAGCACATGGGGATCCGCGCCGAAATCTTTTACCCACAACTTATGACTTAGGACCGCGACGGGGGCGGACGCGGAGTTCCCATCTGGATCGTCGATGGCGCGGCCGAGAAGCGGAGGAACACCGAGAAAATTCATTGTATTCGTGGTGAGGTAACATGCGAGGAGCTGTTCGGAGCCATTACCTTTGTCATAAAAAACGTGATCGGTCATGGAGCCGATGACATCCTCGAAAACGTGATTCTGTGCGCGAAAATCCATGTACTCGGGCATGGAGAACACGACGCGGCCACCGTCGCCGGCCTCGCGTGTATCGTGAATCGCAAATGTGGTAAGGCGTCGTGGGCTGGTGTAGGGAAACGGATTCACTACACCGTTGTAAATGATGCTGAAAATAATCGTGGTCGAGCCGATTCCCAGTGCGAGCGTGAGTACGGCGGCCGCTGCAAATCCGGGATTCTTGCGAAGCATTCGGAAACCGTAGCGAAGATCTTGTAAAAGAGTCTCGATGAGCGGGATGCCGCGGCGGTCGCGCACGGATTCTTTGGCGGATTCGACGCCTCCCAGCTTTAGAATCGCCTGGCGGCGGGCTTCTGCGGGGGTCATTCCGGCTCTGAGGTTGTCGTCGGTATGGAGTTGGATGTGGGATTCCAATTCGGCTTCGAGATCGCGGTCGCGTTGCGATTTGTTGAAAAGTCCGGATACGCGCTGGACTAAAGCTCTGAGGATACTCATCAGGATTGCTCCTTGGGCGCAAAGAAGCGGGCCAGGATTGCGGTGGTTTCATTCCACTCGAGAGCTTCTTTGTGAAGTTGTTTGGCGCCCGCGCGGGTGAGCTTGTAATACTTCGCGCGACGGTTGTTTTCTGATGGGCGCCACTCAGAGGCGACGAAGCCTTCCTGTTCGAGTTTTAGGAGAGCGGGATAAATGGTGCCGTAATTTACGGCCAGGCGATCACCGCTGGTTTGTTCGATGCGGCGCGCGATGCCGTACCCATGAAGAGGGCCGAGGCCCTCCAGAGTTTTGAGGATCATCAACGCCAAGGTGCCCTGCCATACGTCATTTTTATCTTTGGGCATTTGTGGCAGGCCTCCTATGGGATAACCATAGTAAGGGTACACTCGATCCTATTGGGAGACAATAGGTCAGCTAGAATTTATTGTCACTACGCTACGGATGAGGCTATCGGCTCGAGGGCAACGAGTGTGTCTTCGTGTGTCGTGTCAACGCAAAGTAGGAATGTCCGGATTTTCGCCAGATAGAAATGTCCGCTTCCATGGTTTTCTCCAAGGGTGATTTGCAGGCACATGGTATTTAGGTGTGATTTTGTTTTTGGGTCTTGGTGGTTGCCAAATCTGAGTACGCCAAGCTGTAATAACCTAGCCGGTATTTTCTGCCAAGAACGTCATCCGCCGTCCCAGGAGCTCGCTGAACTTCTTTCGGAAATCTAGGATTGGGAAGATTTTGGCCCGCTGCGAAAATAGCGAGTCGGTTATGCGGAGCGGAGCGCGTCGGTGGGATTGATGCGCATCGCGCGCCGGGCTGGAAGATAGCTTGCCAGCGCCGCTACAGCCGCAAACGCAATGGCGCTTCCGGCAAACGTAATCGGATCGGTTGCGCTGGTTTGAAATAAGAGGCTAGCCATCAGACGCGTTAGCGCGAATGAGGCCACCAGGCCAATGGCGATCCCGGCGGCGGCGAGTCTGAGCCCGTTTCCAATGACGAGTCTAAAAATGTCTGCACGGGATGCTCCGAGGGCGATGCGGATGCCCAATTCCTGGGTCCTCTGCGCGACGGAATACGCAATCACACCATAGATTCCCACGACCGCAAGAATCAGGGCGGTTGCCGAAAATATTCCGATTAACAGCATCATCGAACGCGTTTGCGCGCTCGCTGCTTCAAGGCGCTCCTCCATGGTCTGCACGTCGGTGATTGGCTGGCCGCGATTCACGGCAACGATTTGGGCGCGCAGGGCGGGGGTTATGCTATGGGGATCCATGGCGGTGTGCAGAGTAACGTATAGAGTCGGCGACGCAAGTTGTGGATACGGCAGAAATACTTCGGGCTGCGGGGCGGTAGCCAGACTATCGTTCTTTATATCTCCGAGCACGCCCACGACCTGGCTTGCAGGCATTCTTCCCACCCAAATCTGTTTGCCGATCGGATTCTCGTTTGGCCAAAAGCGCCGTACTGCGGCTTGGTTCACCATCACAACTGGGGACGAGGCGGCATCGTCGCTTCCAACGAAAGCGCGGCCCTGTACCAGCGGCACGCCCATGGCCTTAGGGTAATGGGGACTAATCGATTCGATCAGCACGATTGTACGGCGGCCAAGTTCCACTTCTGGCTCCCCTTCGAAGCGAGCAGGCGCCTGGTGAGTGGGAAGCACTGGCAGAGCCGTGGAAATGGCGGCAGATTGCACTCCCGGAATCGATTGCAGACGCTGAAGCGCCTCCTGGTAAAAAACGATGCGCTTCGATGGATCGGGGTAACTGGCTGGAGGAAGAAAGGTCTGAGCCGTCAGCGTATTCTTCGGGTCGAATCCAAGGTCCACCGTGCGAAGCCGCATGAAGCTGCGGATCAACAGACCGCAACCGATCAGCAGCACCATCGAAAGCGCAACTTGCGCGGCCACGAGTATGGTGCGCGCACGATTTCGCTGGCGGTTTCCAGCCGAGCCGCGCCCTTCGTCGGATAACAGCGCGCCGAGATTAGGTCGGGAAAGCTGAAGCGCAGGGGTAAGTCCAAAGAGGATTCCGCTCGTCAAGGAAATCGCCAAAGTAAAAGCAAGCACCCGCAAATCCATTGGTACATCGGCCATTTGAGGCAGGTTTACTTGTGTAAATGTGGCTAGAAACTTCGTTCCCAAAAGGCCAAGCAAAACTCCCAGGCCGCCGCTCACCACGGCCATCAGCACGCTTTCGGTAAGGAGCTGGCGAATCATGGCCCCGCGCAGCGCTCCTAGCGCACTGCGAACGGCAAATTCCCTCCTTCGAAGGATCGCGCGAAAAAGTAGAAGGCTGGCCACGTTGGCGCACGCGATTAGCAAGACGAAGCCGACAGCGGCAGAAAGAATCAACAGCGTCGGGCGGACATTCGCGACAAGATTCGCCTGCAAATCGCTGACGGTCATGGCCACATCCGAGGTCGCGTCAAAATCACCGGGCTTATCGTGCTTGTACTGCTGAAAGACGACCTCAGTTTCGGCTTGCGCCTGCAACGGTGTGACCTCTGGACGCAAGCGGCCAATACCTTCGTAATACATGCCTCCGATATTCACGCGAGCGGGCGTAGTCATGCTGAAGTCGATGAGGCGAGTGATCCAAATTTCAGGCTGGCGTCCGAGCAACCGCATGCCGAATTTCGGAGGAAGAACACCAATGATTGTGTAGTCCTTAGAATCGAGTGCGATGTGCTTCCCGACCGCGCTTGGTTCTCCGCCGAAAAGCCGTGTAGCTAATTCGTGTCCCATCATTACGACTTGATTGCCGCCGGGCTGATCTTCCTCGGCCGTGAAGCTGCGTCCGGCAAGAGGTTTCACACCGAGAACTTCAAAGAAGTTCCCGGCCACCCGCTCGGCATCGATCTGTTCGGCGCCGTCGGGCCGACCGAGATTGACCGTCTCGAATTGATATGCGGTTACGCCGGAAAACGAATGGTTCGTGCTGGAGAGTAGCGTGAAATAAGGTAGCGAGACGCAGCAAGTACCATCGCGTTTCGTGCTGATGCGAACCAATTCGCGAGGGTTTTTGTAAGCAAGCGGTCGGAGCAACACGGAGTTGGCTACCGTAAAGATCGCTGTGTTCGCGCCGATTCCTAGCGCGAGCGTGGCAATCGCGAGGGCCGTGAAGCCTGGCGTCCTTGCCAGCATTCGCAGGCTATAGCGCAGGTCTCGAGCAAACGTATCTATGTCGCCACCGCCTTTCCGATGAACACAGAGCGGTTCAATCGTATCGCAAGAGGCCTAAGTGATTCCAACTCGGTATTTATTCACCAAGCGCAAAAGCGCTTGCCGCGTTCGGCTACTGGGCGAATTCAATGAAAAGGGCAACCCAGTCTTTTTGGCTCATGACGCGCAACTATGTTCCTGAGCCACGACGATACTTTGAACGCGATTTGCAGACCACGCCAAGACTAGGGAGGTGGCCGCGGCCACCAGAGCAATTCGGTTCTCAGTGGATTTCATGATTTTTCTCCTGATGTTGATGTGCGCATGATACATAGCTAGCTTCATTGACTGACGGGAGTGCTATTAGTCCTAGGCATAACAGTTGGGCCGATTTCGCTACGCTGAACAGGGGCCGGGCGGGTTTCGTTTTTCGCTTGACATAAAACAGGTATGAATATTTAATTCGTTTTAATAAATTTAATAAAAGGCGTGGGTGGGGTGCCCAGGCACATTTTTGGACTCTTCCAAACTGAACAGGCTTTTGGAGTAACTTCTGTTTTCATGAGTGTCCGAGATCGCGCGCGGCGAGCGGACCGATTGCAGACGTACACCTTCTTAATCTTGCTTCAACGGAGATGGCAATGAAACTTATCCGCATCGCTCTCTGCATATCCATTTTCTACTTGTGCGCCGCGGGCGCGGTCTTCGCACAGGACACTGGGACGTTTACAGGAACAGTCCACGACAGCACGGGAGCGGTGGTGGTTGGCGCGGAAGTGACGATCAGCAGCCCAGCCATCGGGATAAACAAGACGGTGACCACGAACGGCGATGGAGACTGGGTAACCCCTTATCTTCCCATCGGCACCTATGACATAGGCATTTCCGCGAACGGATTCAAAAAGTACGAAGCCAAGGGCGTGAATCTTCGCGTTGGGCAAAAAGCGCGGGTGGACGTAAATCTGGAAGTTGGCGCGATAACGAACGAGGTAGTGGTCGCTGGAGAAAACGTCGCTCAGGTGGATACCCAATCTTCAGAGATCGGCGGGATTATCACGGGAAGTGAAATTACGCAGCTACAATTGAACGGGCGTGATTTCACGCAGCTGGTTACCCTGACTCCCGGGGTGAACAATCAGACGCAGCAGGATGAAGGCACCGTAGGGATCCTAGGAAACGTGGTGTACAGCATCAATGGGGGACGCGGTGAGAATAACAACTGGGAGGTGGACGGCGGCGACAACATGGATAACGGCAGCAATAATTCGCTGAACGTTTTCCCCAGCGTCGATTCGATCGCCGAGGTGCGCGTGCTTACGTCGAACTATGGCGCGCAATATGGACGGAACGCTTCCGGCACGGTGGAGACAGAAATCAAGACCGGAACACGCGCCTTCCATGGCGACGTATATGAATTTGTCCGCAACGACATTTTCAACGCCAAGAGCTTTTTCGATTCTTCTGTGCCGCCCTACAAAAAGAATGATTTTGGTTATACGGTCGGGGGACCCGTTTATATTCCTAACCACTACAACACGGACAAGAGCAAGACTTTCTTCTTTTGGTCCGAAGAGTGGCGTTTGGAGCGAGTGCCAGCGTCGGCTTGGCTCGCGTCGCAGGGAGATGCGTCAAACATTCCTGTTCCATCCGTGGCTGAGCGCGGGGGTAATTTTTCGGATGTGTGCCCGGGGCCGGATTGTCCGATCCTCCCGGGTGGCGGGACATCGATACCGGCGTCTTCCATTGGACCGAATGCGACGGCCATCCTGGCGGAAATCCCGACACCCAACAGCACCGCCGGATGTCCCTCTCCGATTAGCTCCTGCTTCAACACTACCTTGACACAGCCGACCTATTGGCGGGAAGAACTCGTTCGGGTAGACCATAACGTCACCCACAATCTTCGAGCGACATTTCACTACATCCACGATTCTTGGAATACGGTTACGCCTTTGACGCTTTGGTCCAATGCCACGGTTCCAAACATCCAGACAAAGTTTGTGGGACCGACAACGAGCGCGGTTGCACGGCTAACGTACACAGCGTCGCCGACACTAGTGAATGAATTCGTGTTCAGTTACACGGACGACCACATATTCCTGACCAATGAAGGCCCGTTCGCCAAGCCTTCCAGTATGACCATGACCGGGCTTTTTCCGGATGCGCCTGGTTTTGCGACAAAGCTTCCAGCGGTCACGTTGGCAGGCAACGCTGCCTACGGATTTACCGTCGATCCCTCTTACGAGCCCTGGAACAATGCGAACCCGACGTACACGATGCGGGACAATGTTACGAAGATTATCGGCAAGCACAACCTGCAGTTCGGAGCGTATGTCGTAGTCGCGCAAAAGAACCAATTTTCGAGTTTGCAAGACGGCGGTGCGTTAACTTTCGATGCCTCGAATTCCAACGTATCGACCGGCAACTCATTCGCCGACTTGTTGCTGGGAAATATTTCTATGTTCTCACAGGCCAGCAGGAACATTAAATATTACGATCGCTACCAGTTCGTTGAGCCATACATTCAGGATGATTTCCACATAACTTCCCGTCTGACGCTGAACATCGGATTGCGCGTAAGTTTGTTTGGCACGTATCACGAGAAATACAAACAGGAGTTCAATTTCGATCCCAATGCGTTTAACCATGATCCAACGGTCGTCGTCACAATTGGGCCGAACGGCGAGCTTCAAAACCCTAATACCGGCTTAGATTTGACGCCCACCGACCCATTGGTCTTCAACGGGATCGTACAGTGCGGCGCCCCTGGCATTCCCAGAGGCTGTTTGAAGGGTCACTTGTGGAATCCGGCTCCTCGCGTCGGATTTGCCTGGGATCCCTGGGGCAATGGAAAGACATCCGTTCGAGGCGGATACGGGATTTTCTACGATCATGGTCAGGGCAATGAGGCAAACTCTGAATCGCTGCAAGGCAGCCCTCCGCTGGTTCAGAACCCGTCGCAATCGAACCTGGCGGCTGGCGTAGGGACTTGCACGCAACCTACCGGATACACCTGTATAGGAGCAGGTGGCGGCCCGCTTCAGGCATTTCCTTTGAGCGTAGTCTCCATCCCCAACAAGGCGGTTTGGCCCTACATGCAGCAATGGAATCTTAGTGTTCAGCACGAGTTTTTTAAGAACACGGTAGGCCAGATTTCTTATGTAGGAAGCAAGGGCACGCATTTGGGCATGCAGCTGGATTCCAACCAACTTCAGCCAATCACGAGCGGGAATCCATACAATCCAGGCGAACCTATCGTCACCCAGGACCAACAGAAGCCTAAGAACCCGGCCCTGAATAGCACGGGGCAAACCGTCAATACCGACTGCAGCGCTTTGACTGTCAACGGCTCGCCGGTAGCCGGACAGGGTGGCCCCCAGTTGCTTCCACCGGCTCTCAATCTGTTTGTAGCTTGTAGTGGCGACGCATCGCCACATCGTCCGTTCGTTGGGTTCGGCACGATTACTCGAAAGATCTATGCGGCTGACTCAATCTACAATTCTCTTCAGTTTTCGGTTCGCAGGACAATCGCACCACTTACGATTTCGGTAGCCTATACCTACAGCCATTCGATCGATGATTCTTCGGATTGGCAGGATGCCAATTTCGTGAACTCATTCAATCTGCGGACAAACCGAGCCAGTTCCAACTTCGATGAGCGACATATTTTGGACATCAGCTATGTCTATAATATTCCCTCCTTCCATGAGTCCGGCCTTACCAAAGCAATCCTGGGTGGCTGGGAATATGCTGGGATTACGACTTTTAATACCGGTACGCCTTTTAGCGTGACCAATGGCGTTTTCGGCGACAATGCGGGAGTAGCGAATGGAGTAGGTACTAATGGATCCTATCCCGATTTAATCGGGAATCCCCATAGCAAGGCCCCGGCGGATGCCGTGGCCGCCGCACAAGCCAACGGCTCGGGGCCTCTGCTGTTCAATCCGGCTGCTTACGCGCAGCCACAGGGACTAACCTTCGGGCTGGCGGGCCGCAATTCCTTGAATAACCCTCACAGATTGAATTTTGACATGTCGTTGTTCAAGAACTTCCCGATCCACGAATCGGTCTCGATGCAGTTCCGTGCCGAGGCCTTCAATATTTTCAACCACACCCAGTGGACGGGAGTAAATGCGTCGATTGCTTGCTATGGCGGAGCCAACAATTCAGCGGCCGGGGATCCCGCCTGCCTGGGGAATGGATTCCTGCAACCGTCCGGCGCACACTTGGGACGCATTCTGCAGTTTGGATTGAAGCTACTTTTCTAAGGGATTGATTAGGGAGCGGGCAGGGGCTTCGTAGCGCGAATTCCCTGCCCTTCAACTAGCGTATAAATATTGTCCGTTGCGACATTCTGCAGCTTTTCGACCGCACCGCTGGGCCATTGGACTTCTACCGAGTCCAGTTTTGATTCCTTGCCTAAACCAAAATGCAGGCGCAGGTCATTTTGCGAGAGGTAGCTTGCGCCGCCGCGGACTTCATTGAATTGCACGAGGCTACCGGCGCGCACGGTGACGCGCGCACCGATCGCGGCTCGATTGCTTTTTGTGCCTACCAGCTTGAATTCGACGCGGTGATTGCCCGCGACTCCATGATTCGTCAGGAGCGAAGGCGGTTCACCTACATTCAAGAGGAGAACGTCGATGTTTCCGTCGTTGGCAACGTCGCCGAATGCGGCGCCGCGCCGTGAGGCAAGCGGAATGGCGTTGAGCCCGGCGGCGGAATCGGAGAAGGTGCCGTCGTGATTGTTCATGTGCAGGAGAAGCGGTTCGCGATAGCGCGCGCCGGTTTCCAGGGAATCCATTTGCGGGTACACGTGGCCGTTGGCAACGAATAGATCGATCCAGCCGTCATTGTCAAAATCAAAAAAACCGGTGCCCCATTTCACGTAAGGATAGCTGGACGCGGCCACTCCGGCTTTCCAACTGACTTCGTCAAAACCCATGGCCCCAAGGTTGTGGTAGAGGCTGTCCTCTTGGTCCATAAAGTTGGTGACGAAGATGTCGAGGCGGCCGTCATGATCGTAATCTCCAAAATCCACACCCATGGAGCCTTCGGCGTCTCCTTCTGCGCTTAGAGCCGTGCCGGATTGCATGCCGACGTCGGTAAACGTGCCGTTGTGATTGTTGTGGTACAGATAATTGGGGCCGGCATCGTTGGCCACGTAGAGGTCCGGCCAGCCGTCGTTGTCGTAGTCGCCCCAGACCGCGCCCAGGCCGTAGTAAGCGTTGGGATCGTCCACGCCGGCTTTCTTTGAAACTTCTTCGAATGTTCCATCGCCGCGATTGTGATAGAGCAAGTCGGTTTCCCCGATCATGCCCCAGGGGCCGCACTGCACTACAATGCCGCGGAATTTGCAGGTGCCGAAGGCAGCGACGTTCGCAAGATCGAGGTGGACGTAGCGGGCGACGAAGATATCGACGAAGCCGTCTTTATCGTAGTCCGCCCAAGCCGCGCCTGTCATGAAACCGCTGCCGCGCACGCCGGCTTTGTCGGTGACATCTTCGAAGGCGCAATTGCCACGGTTGCGATAGAGGGCGTTTCCGCCGTAACCGGTGACGAATATGTCGGGCAAGCCATCGTTGTCAAAATCAGCCACGGCGACGCCCATGCCCCAGCCTTTGCGCGTCAGTCCGGCTTGCTTCGAGATATTTTCAAATTTTAGCGGAGCGGTTTGCCGGTAAAGCGTGACCATGGGGTCACCGCCCTGTTTGTAGCGATCGACCGTGGAGCCGTTGACGACGAGCGCGGAAAGAGTGCCACTGTTGTCGCAATCGATGAAGCCGACGCCACCGCTCATCGATTCAACGATGTATTTCTTTTCTGGTGAGGCAATGTGGGAAACAGTAAGGCCGGCGCGAGCGGCTATGTCCTCGAAGACAGGGACAGGCGAGCGGGGTTTGCCGGTTTTCGCGATGCTGCCAGTGCATAAAAGGACGATGAATAGCAGCGGAACTGTTTTCGTGGTGAGTTGCGGGGACAATTCAGAATTACTCTATCGTGCGTAATTCAGGTTGTCCACCGCGCAGGACCTAGGGGCAGGTAATTTAGAGTTAGCAGCGCTTAAAGCCCTTCAGCCCGCTCGTTTAATGATTTCCACCATCATCGCGGCCAATTTCTTAGCTCTGGTTAGTGGTGGTAATTGTGCGCGTAGCGCGACGAGTCCGTTCCTGAGGCGTAGACTGCTTTTGAACGCTTCCCAATTGAACCAGGAGTTTGCGAAGTTTGGCGCGTTCTTCGAGCTCCATATCTACTACTTCAAACGCGCGTGCCTGCGTATTTGCGTCGCGAACGATGGTTTGCGCTTTCACCAGCTTTTTGCCAGCATTCAATTTCATCCCCACGACGCTGCCTGGATGCAGGCTCTGCTCGCAAATAACCACGCCGCCGCTCAAGGTCATTTCAGGGATATCCAGCTTCCAATTTTCCTTCAGATTCGTGGTCATGGCGGAAACCGAATGCTCCAGCCGCAACCGCGGATAACGCCGCTGCCGAATGGCGGGAGAATTTGGATCGGCATCGAGCGGCTCAATTGACAACTCCGCAACACTCAGCCCGCTTCGCGGAATGAAATCGCGCACCCATTCCGGATCGATCTTCTCCATCGCTTGCGCAGCCACAAGTCTCAGTTCGCTAGGATTGGCCCAGCGAAATGCCTTACGGGCCTCGGCGATTTTCCGTAGCACGTCTTCGGCCCCAGCAGTACGCAGACGGCCGAGCGCTTCAATAGCCTTAAGGCGCAGATACTCAGTACCGCCCTCGGGCAGGTCGCCCTCGGCCAGTCGCAACAGGCGCATGTCCGACAACTGCTCCCCGCTCATGCCGATCTCATCAAGCGCTAGCGGACGGACCAAAATGTCCAATTCGTCAAAAAGTCTAAGTAGCAACCGGCCGCGTTCAGCCGCGCCGCTGGAGGATATCTGTCGCACGATTCTGTCGTGTGTCGAGCGCTTCCATTCCGACATCCTTCCCGGAAGCACTTCTTCCACGATGTTTGCGTCCATGCGCATCAGAAGACCGAGCGCGTCAATAGCCTCCGAAGGCCCGCCCTTGCAAAGCTGTTCGCGCAGGTGCCGCAGACCTTCCGGCCCGAGCACTTGCATCATTGAAATTAACAAATCGCAATCATCACGAAAACCGGAGCGGCTGAAGCGTCCAGCTAGATGATCGGAAGCCACCGCAGGCATGCGGCGCAGAAGATCCGTCAATCCAGTCGGAACGTTGCCGGTTCTTACCGCTTCTTCAATAAAATCCGGCAGCCTATTCTCAACGGCAATTCTCGGGCGCAGGTTTTTCCCGAGTCCTGGCCGCTCGGACTCGACGTATTCCAATAATTCAACGGAACGTTGAATCGCTTGATAAGAGCGTTTATTGGCAGCTTCCTGCGACAATCGAACGAATGCCGCGCCCACCAGACTTTGCAATTCCGAATCGCGTTCTTCGGCGAGCTGAACGCCAACTTGCCGTATGGTGTTTACGAGTAGACGCTCATCGATTTTCGCGTAGAGGTTTGCTAACTCCGCAAGGCCCATAGCCGTCTGGCGCCGCTGCTCGGGGGATTTGTTGGTGACACACTTCGCATAATTGCTCAGGACAATCACCGCTGCGCTCGTTTCGCCCTTCTGCACTAGTTTTTCCACGTATTCTCGGATCTTAGCGGGAGGAACACACCACGCCTCGGCGGATTCGAGCACGGCTTTTTTCTTTTCGTCTCCCACTTGATTCCAAAATTGTTGCGCGAGAAGGTCCACGTGCGACTGCACTTCAATACCGTGGCGAGCCATCTTCTCTTCGTACACACCCAGAATTTTACGCAAGCCGTCGAGCTCCAGGCTCATCTCGTCTAGCACCTGGCGCACGGCGTTAACTTCGATGTCGCCGTTTTCGTAGCTTTCCAGCGCGAACCGAACAGCGATGTGTTCTGCAAGCTTCAACAGAGTGGGTTTGTCGGCCACTTCCGAAGGCGCTTGTGCGGCTAAGGCTGACAAGGCTTGGCTTACAGTAAAACGCGCGCGACGCGGCAATGTGGAGAGGCGCGATTGAAATGACGCAGGGTCAAGTTTGTCCTTGGATGTTTCAGTCGTGCGCGCAATCTGCGCGAGAACTTGCAAAATTCCTTTCAGTTCGTCCTCTTGCAGAGTCATCAGGCCGGTTTCCACTGCCATCGAACCCGGGCCGCCACGCGCGGAACGGCTGCCGCGAATTTCCGAGGTAGCATTTCCCCATCGGCTTAGTTCACCCGACTCGGCTCCGCCTGCGCCGGGCGCTTTCCAAACATGAGCGCTGGAACCGCTCCTGTTTCTTGCGCCGCCGCCGCGGCGAGCGTTTTCCCTCTGACCCGCTCTGACATTTCCGCCAGAGCCTGCAGCGCCGCCGCGCACGCTGCCTGCGCCACCAACGGAAGTTCCGGTTGGAACCTTTCCGCCGGAAGCAGGCCGCTTCGAGCTAGCTTCTTTTGAGAGCTCTTTGTTGAGCCAAAACCCGCCAGCATCAGGATCGAGCGGGGCACCTTCACCGCTTCCTCCAACGATATTCCACGTGCCAAAGTCGCTCGAGCGGCTTTCGTTTTCGAAATTTAATCCGCGAACGGGAACACCACCATCCACTCGGGCTCCCGCCCCTTCGCCGTCCGTTGAAGATTGCTTCGCGCCATCCTTGTTAAACCAAAATCCGCCGACGTCCGGCGCTAAGGGAGTTCCCGCACCTTCACGGCCCACAATGTTCCATGTTCCGGAACCGGCAGCGCTGACAACTGCTTCTCCTGAACCGCGGACGCCACTGATGGGGCCGGAAACATAAGTGGGGTTATCACCGGCATTAGAATCGCCCTCGCCTGCTTGCACTCCTCCAGCGATTCCGGAAGAATCTCCGGCATAATATCCAGGACCGCCCGATCCGGAATTCCCATCGCCATGCTGGCCCTGGCCAGCCGCGTGGAAGCCGCCACCAGAACCATCACCATAAGATTCCGCGCGGCCGTCGCCTGCACGTTTCGTCCCCTCCGCGGCGATGATTAGCTGCAGAAGTTTCTGGGGATCGTTAAAAAGTTCATCGGACTTTTCAGAATTTAAACCAAACGTGTGCGCGGCAAGTTGCGCCGCCACCGTGGATCGAGCGACTGCGGAATCGGCTGGCACAAAACAAACTTCATTCACGTGGATGTCGGGATCGCCTTGCAGCGCAGCCTTTAATTGCTCGGCCAGTTGTATAGGTTTCGTGCCAGAGCCGGTGGGGAATCCGCGCACGAACCTGGCTAAGCTTCCCTGCGTCACTTTTGGAGAAAAGTGGATGCTGGCGATACCGGCAGCCGAAAGCATTTTGGCAAAACTTTTTTCGGCGGCTGCGGCCTCAAGAGGTGTGCCATCCAGCAGAAGCTGATCTCCGGAAACTCCGAGAAGTAAACCAGCCTCGTTCTCCGCGCCGGAACCGAGAGCGGTGTGCAACTCCGTCCAGGCCGTATCGAATTGCTTTGCGGTGCGCGGATGGCCAAAGTCGTACATGCGCGCAAATTTCAGAAGTATGTTAAGGCTGCGCACGAACGCGCGGGCGGCTGCTGGGCGAGTGTGAGTGTCCATAGCCATCCATATGGGGCTGAAGCCCCGCCTCTAGATGAAAGCATGGGCTTTAAGGGCGTGTGTTGCAATGGTACGGTGTTCTGTTTAGTACTAACTACTGGCCTACGGCGGGGGTAGTTCGGAGGTAATGGGAGGGTTTTTGAGCCCGGAGATTCTGGTCAGCCAGGACTCTAAGTCATTGATGTCGCCAAGGATAGTCAGCGCACCTAGTTTACGAAGCAGCGCGCCGCGCTGCCGACGCTCTTCGCTGCGGCGAGGCAGGACCCCCACAAAGGGCATTTTGGCGGCCCGCGCAGCCAGAGCATCGTCCACATTGTCGCCGACGTAGAGTGCAAGGCTCGGATCTCGGCCATTCAAAATCTGTAATAAACCGTCCGGAGCGGGCTTGGGCTGCTTGACATTCTCTACCGAGACGATCTTCTGGAAGAAATCGCGAACCTTCCGGCGATCGAAGGTATAGTCGAGTTCGCGCCGGACGCGACCGGTAAAAACGGCTAGTTCGGCGAGTTTTGCCAGGCGACGCAAATTTGCGGGCCGTAGCAACCACTTTTCACGCGCGGCGTTTCCCTTTCCGTCTTGGCCCCAGTAAATTTCCATAAACTTTTTTTTCACCTGGTCGTAGGCAATCTTTTTCCCCAGCGCGTTCACCCATGCGGTAGAGAGTTTCCAATCATCGTTAAAACCGGGGCGATTTTTCCAGCGATGAAGTTCGCGACGGCTCACTTTCTTCCCCACGAAGAATTGGACGGTCTCGAGCGTTGTGCGCTGAAACGAGTGGCGCGTATCAACCAGAACGCCGTCCACGTCGAAAATAATCACACGGGGGTGGGATCTCATGAGCGCAGAGCACGAAGTGTCAAATGCTTTCCGTTTTCGGAAATTCGTTCAGGAAGGTGAACCATCTGTTTCAGAGGATGATTCAGACGGATCAGGATTGTGGTTATCGGAGCCGGACTCGTCAGCGTCCGCATCGTTTTCACTGCCGAGCGAATCCGAAGACCATGCTTCGCCCGGTTGCGGAGTAGACAATATCGTACCGCCAGCCTCCTGCGTAGGAATCGGAACGGCGGCCGATTTAGGTTCCGCGGGCTGCGCTGAGGAAGTTTCCGGCACTGGCACATTTCCGTCCGCAGTACTGTTCAAGGCCTGCAGCCTCGCGGCCAAAACTTCCGTCAACAAATCGATGATCAATTTGGCTCCGCTGCTATCACTGTCTTTCGCGGGGTTGTAGGCGGTTACTTCCATCGCCGCCAAGTGTTTCTGGCGCACGAATACCATCAGAGCGTCGCGAACCTCTTCGAGCTTCAGACCGCCGCCGCCGGGATAATTGGTCGCCGTGAAATCCGCGATCACATCCACATCGAAGTGCAGCACAAACTGGTAACCATTTCCGCGAATGCGATCTACGGCGGTTTGCGCAGCGGCCGTCGCACCCATACGCTGTACGTCTCTGGCGAGATAACTGCGGATGGTCGAGCGCTGCAGCAACTCATCTTCAGAAGGATCGAGCCGTTCCACACCAAACAGCGCCAAGTCCGGTTCTCGAATCAAAGGAGGTTCGCCCCAAAATCGCACAAGTTCCGCGGCCCCGCGGCCGGTCAAATGCGAGACTACCATGCCGTCCACGCATCCCGAAGGAGTGGTGGCAGGCGTGTTCAAGTCTGCGTCGCGATCCATATAAATCATGCTGACGTGGCGAAAATAACGGCGTACGCCGGCCACCGTAGCCAGCGCAATGGAACAATCTCCGCCTAAAATTATGGGAAGCGCGGAAGACTTCACCGCCTGCTCCACGCGCGGCTTCAGCGTTTCCATTGCGGCAAGTATTCCGGGAAGATTCCGTGCTCGAGGACTTTCTTCGTCAGGCTTGAAATGGCGCGGAGGATCGTCCCCAAGATCGGCTACGGTGTATCCAATGGATCCTAGCCGTTCAACTAATCCCGCTGCTCGTAGAGCCGCGGGCGCACCTTCATGCCCGAGCGACATTGCCGCCGCGCTGGTGGGCGCGCCGAGTAGAGCAATCTTATTCAGCTGGCGGACTACCTTAACCGCCACTCAAGAGCTCCTTGGAATTTGCCTGAACCGCTGCAGCCCGGTCTAGTGCGCGACCGGGTTCTGTCGCGCGGCAAGCTCCGGCGGCAACGTAAAACGCACATCCTCACGAATCAAATCGAGATCGCGGTGATTCGTAAAACCAAAATTCGATAGACGCTGGCTCACCTGTTCTACTAGAACTTCGGGAGCCGAAGCACCCGCCGTCAGTCCGAGAGTTTTCACACCTTCGAGCCACGAAGCGTCAATGTCATTAGAGTCTTCGATCAACCGCGCCGCAACACCCGCACGTTTCGCTACTTCCACCAGGCGGTTGGAATTCGAGCTATTGGCCGAGCCCACTACAAATATCAATTCCACTTCGCGGGTCAGGGCTTCCACTGCTTCCTGGCGATTCTGCGTGGCATAACAGATGTCGTCGGAAGCTGGTCCAACGATGGTGGGAAAACGATGCCGCAAGCGCGCAACTATTTCTTGGGTGTCATAGAGCGACAGGGTAGTCTGCGTAAGGAACGCGAGACGATTTGGATCGGCTACTTGGAGCTGATCCACTTCCTCCACACTGCCCACCACCAACGTCTGGTCCGGCGCTTCGCCGGAGGTACCAACAATCTCCTGATGGTCTCGGTGGCCTATCAGGATCAACGTACGCCCCTCGCGCGCAAACTTCAGCGCTTCCAGATGCACTTTTGTAACTAAGGGGCAGGTAGCGTCGATCACACGCAACTGGCGTTCCTGCGCTTCGGTGCGAACGCGAGGCGGCACGCCGTGAGCGCTGAAGACAAGTACAGCCCCTACAGGAACTTCCTCGATCGATTCCACAAATATAGCGCCGCGGCGGCGCAATTGGTCAACCACGTAACGGTTGTGTACGATTTCATGATGAACGTAAACGGGACGCCCGTACGCTTCGAGCGCAAGTTCAACGATATCCACGGCGCGGACCACGCCGGCGCAAAAACCACGCGGGCGAACGCGTACCAGCGTCTTAGCCCCATTTGTGGTGCCTTGTATATTAGTAAGTGTCAATGCACTCTCCGCAAAGACAATATTTTACCTGAACCATGGCTTCCCTGCCAGTTCGTTCGTTGGGCGGGTTGCTCAGCGTGACGCAGCCCGCTGCCAGGGGAAATGCTAACATGTCCAGCCACTTCATATAGTTGGGACGGAGATGCAATGCTCCTTAAGGGAAAAGTTGCTGTAGTAACCGGCGGTGGCCGCGGAATCGGCCGTGCTATCGCCAGAGAATTCGCTGCCGAGGGTGCTTCGGTGGTGATCACGGCGCGTAGCGAGCAAGAGATCGACGAAGTAGCGAAGGAAATTCGAACCGATGGCGGCAAGGCATCTAGCGTGGTCGCCGACGTTTCAGGCGAGAAGGATTGCGAGGAAATTGTGAGCAGCGCGCGCAAGGCGTTCGGCGCGATTCATATCCTGGTGAACAACGCGGGGGGCCCTCGGTCCGGTTAAGCCTGTCGAAAAAACCACGCCGGCTGAGTGGGACGTGGTTATCGCAGTAAACCTACGCGGCCCATTCCTGCTAAGCCGGCTTGTTTTATCTGCGATGTACGAGCGAGGTTCCGGCACAATCTTAAACATCGTTAGCATCGCTGCAAAGGCCGCGTTTCAGTTGAATGCGCCATATGCCGCGTCGAAGGCGGGACTCATCGGTCTTACCCATACGCTGGCATCCGAGGCAGCGCGCCAAGGAGTGCGCGTGAATGCGCTGAGCCCAGGACCGGTAGCGGAGACGAAGATGTCGCAGGAATTAGGGCGGGGACTTGCGGAATACTTCAACGCCGATCGCGAACAGCTTTTCAAGCAAATGTTACAGGGGATCTTGCAGGGGCGGCCGCAAACCGCAGAGGAAATTTCGTCTGCGGCCCTATTTCTGGTTTCCGATCAATCCAGCGCAATTACTGGGCAGACTCTGAACGTGGATGGCGGAATGGCTTTCTACTGAGTTCCTCCATCATGTTGTAACCTCGGCGCGAGTAACGAACGATTATGCGAATCCCTAATTCCGCGACATCCAAGCCTCGCTCGCCTATCGCTCCCAACATATACGCAGTGCCGCCAAGAATTAGAAGTACGCCGAAGATGACGCCGAACAACAATTCGGCAGCAAGAAGCTCACGCACAAAATAGATTTGAAAGAAGAAGAAAATCGCCACGCCGAATAGCAAACTCTTGCGGACTTTCGCCTTCGCCGTGATACCAGCTAATCGTGTCTGTAACCATCCCAGGACCGATGTCATGTGCCCTCACTTGCAGCAATACGTGTAGAAGCAAGCGAGAGGCCATTTCGGATACGTGTAAGTGCCTAGAAATGCATAAAGGACAGGTCTTGCGAGAGGGAATAATGGGAAAAGAGAAAACGGTTTCCGCAAAGAGAACAGTGGGAGTGCACGCCCTACCGCCGAATTTCGTTGCCCGTTTTCGGCTACAGCTTTTCCAGCTTGCGTTTTGTTTCGCCTAGGCGAAACATTTTCTAGTGGTATTAACGCCCCTCGAATGGATAACGATCTTGCGCCAGCACAGCGTTCGCAACGCTCTGCCTCAGAGCGATTGTGTCGATGGCGGCGTGCTTTGCGAAGCGGCGCAGGACGGCGAGTTGCGTAATCAGCGTATCGCCTTCGGCTGTGGCCGCCAGTGCGGTGCGGGCTTCCTTTTCGACGCGGTCCATTGCGTCGTAAATAAATGCACGCGCAGCGTCACACATTACACGGGCCGCTTGGCCCCGTTTTGCGAAAGCCTTCTGCGCCCGGCGTAGCGAGGATTCCATGGCGTACACGTCCATCGCGATATTCGCCAAAGCCGCGACGATTTCCTGATGTTCCGCGAGCTGTTCGCGGAATCTTTGCACGGCGGTCCCGGCAGACAGCAGAAAAATCTTTTTGGCCTGTGCCAGGGAGCGCTCTTCTTCGGCAAAAGGCCCTGACTCCGCCTCTTCAAATGAAGGGCCAGCTAAAACCTCGTCGGCTAGTTTCATGGCGGCAGGAATTAGAGGCAAAATGCCCGCCATGGCGCGCTTCATCAGCATTTGAATGATGAGCATGCGATTGATTTCGTTGGTGCCTTCGAAGATGCGGTTCACGCGGCTGTCGCGATACGCGCGCGCCACAGGATAATCCTCGTGAAAACCGTAGCCACCGAAGATCTGCACGCCTTCATCGACGCAGTAGTCGACCGTCTCGCTGCCAATGACTTTACTGATGGAACTTTCGATGGCGTATTCTTCGAGCACTTGCATGGCTTGCTGCGTTTTGTCCGCTCCAGGCTTCGGATTCTCGACTGCCGCATCGATCATTCCGGCGGAGCGATAAATCATGGACTCCACGGCATAAATTCTAATGGCCATTTCGCCGATCTTCGCTTTGATCAGCCCGAAATCGCAGATTGGCTTGCCGAACGCGGTTCGCTCCTTGGAATATTTCGAGGATGCTTCCAGCACTTTCTTCGATCCGCCTAGGCAGTACGCGCCGAGCGAGAAGCGACCCACGTTCAGTGTGTTAAAGGCCACGATGTGGCCGCGTCCTGCTTCGTGTAGAAGATTTTCCTTTGGAACCAGCGCGTTCTCGAAAAATATCGGCACCGTGGAACTTCCACGGATGCCCATCTTCTTTTCTTCCGCTCCGACAGAAAACCCGGGAGTGTTGCGCTCGACGATAAAGCAGGAAAACTTTTCACCGTCAATTTTTGCAAATACGATGTAGAGGTCGGAGAAGCCGCCATTGGTAATCCACATTTTCTGCCCGTTCAGAACCCAATTTTTGCCATCCGGCGAGAGAACCGCACGGGTGCGCGCGGCAAGCGCGTCCGATCCTGCTTGCGGCTCGGAGAGGCAATAACAAGAGAGCAGTTCACCGCTGGCGATTTTCGGCAAGTATTTCTGTTTTTGCGCTTCGGTCCCGAAGTAAACGATTGGAATCGTTCCGATTCCAGCATGCCCTCCGTGGGAAACGGCGAAAGACGCATAGCCAGAGAGTTTTTCCGCAAGAACTGTTGCCGAAACCTTGTCCAGGCCAGAACCACCGTATGCTTCCGGGATGGCGCCTCCAAGAAGGCCTATCTCGCCGGCCTTCTTGAGCATTCGGGCCATCAAGCCTTCTTTGTGCTGTTCGAGCGCAGGAATTTCCGGCGTCAATTCTTTTTGCACGAATTCCTCGGCAGTTTGGCCGATCAGGCGTTGGTCGTCGGTTAGGTCAGCGGGAGTAAAGATGTCTTCCGGCCGGTTGGCGGTAATCAGAAACGCCCCGCCACGGTTCAGCGCCACCGAAACAGGTGTCGTAGCCATGATTGCAATCTCCCCTTTTAGGATCTGAGCGATAAGTGTGAGTTTACGACAAAACGGGCACTCCAGATTAAGTCAATTCTAGTTCCGGTTAGAAATTCAGCCCTCGTGTGTTTTGAACAAGTTACAGCGGTTTGGGTTCGCCGGGCCGTTTCGGCTAGAAATATTGGGACGGCCTGCACAGAACGAAGTGGACGGGCCGCCATAGATTCGGCAGATGGCGAGGAGCTTAGGTCCTGAGGAAAAAAGAACCTTACGGGCGGGATCTGTTCCAGCTACGGTGCCTTTGACGAACGTTGACAGGTTAATTTGTCTTGACAATAAAATAATTCCATAGTGGAATGGCGGCCATGAATGCTGCCTCAAGTTCGGACAGCTCGGGCTGGGACCTGGTGGCAGAAATGCCCCGGGCGGCCGCGTTGCTGCACCCCTTGCGGCTGCGAATCCTTGAATCGCTACGTGAGCCGGATTCAGCCGCCGGTGTTGCACGGCGCCTTCGGATTCCGCGCCAGAAGGTGAACTATCACATGCGCGAACTCGCGCGAACCCACTTCCTCGAGCGCGCCGGGCAGCGCCGGCGTCGAAATATGATCGAGCGCCGCTATCGGACGACGGCGCGAGGATACATTCTGTCGCCCGAACTTCTGGGTCAGTTGGGCTTATCCCTACCACAGACGGAGGATGCCTTTAGCGCCGCTTACTTGCTGGGATTCCTGGCGCTGGCGCAATCAGAACTTGGGCGAGCAAGCCGTGAAGCGGCGGAACAGAACAAGCGGCTGACTACTTTGTCGGTTACGTCCGAACTGCGATTCGAAAGCGTTGAACAACGAGCTAAATTTGCCGACCATCTGCGCACAGCCGTGGTTGAGATCATGGGGCGCTACGCCTCGCCCTACGCGCTGGATGACGGCTCACCCGGCAGCGGGCGGCCCTACCGGCTGATTCTCGGTTGCTATCCTATTCCTCCAAAACAAAAAGGGGACGGAGAAAGCTGACCATGGCAGACGAAAAAAAGTTCGATCACCAGGGACGCACCATTCGGGCGGAAATCGAAACGTCCGCAACTCCGCAGCAAGCTTGGGAAGCGTGGGCCGACCCCGAAAAAATCGCGCAATGGTTTACAGACCGCGCGAATGGAGAAGCGCAGGCCGGCGCAACGATGACGTGGTTCTTTGACAAGTTCGGCTACGCGCTTCCCTACCAAGTGGTGGACGCCGAACCCGGCAAATTGTTCGTATTGAAGTGGCAGCCACCGCAGGGCAACGCGGGAATTTTGGAAGTGCGTATAGAGCGGCAGGGCGGAACAACCCTTGTAAAGCTCATCAATTCGGGCTTTCGGGATGACGCTGCTTGGAACGACGAGTACGAAGGCGTGGCCTCTGGCTGGAGAATGGCGCTCGCGATCCTGAAGCATTATCTCGAAAATTATTTTGGGCATTGCAAAACAACAATTCTTGTTCTGCGGCCGGCTTCGTTCGGTTACGAGCAGCTTCGCGAATATTTCCTAGAGCAGGCAAAACTAGCTCGTTGGCTCATGGCTTCCGGATCGATCGGAAAAGTTGGCGATTCGTGCCACCTAAAACTCTGCGACGACGGGCCACTCACCGGTGAAGTGCTAGCAGTGACGCAACGGGAAGTTACGATTTCATGGAAAGAAATCGGTGGCACGCTGGAGCTGAAGGGATTTTCGATGGGCCCCCAGAGAATGCTGGGCGTGCGCGTGTTTAGCTGGAGACTGGACGCGTTAGAAGCAAAAAAGATCGAAAAGCAGATGGAAGGGGCTGTGCAGCGGCTAGCAGCGCTTTTCCCCGCAGATCGTTCGCTGGACGTCGGAAAAATAGCTTCTGAGAGAAAACCATGAGCGCAAGATCCGGAAAGAAACACAATCGGTTTGTTCAAACCAGCGATGTATCCCGGGTTCCCCACAATTTTTAACTCTAGTCCTAGGAGGAAGGCCATGAACCGAATAATACACATCATGAAAATCGTGGCAATGGTGTCGGCATTTGTAATGGTAGCTGGCGCGCAGCAGCCTTCGGAACAGAAGAAGCCTGCCGCGCAGGAGATGCCGCCACCGAAGCCCGGTCCGGAAATGGAACGGGTGAAGTTTTTGATCGGAAAGTGGAACACGGATGGTGAGTACGAAAAAACGCCGATGATTCCTGATGGTGGTAAGTCGACGGGTTGGTACGAAGCGCGTCTCGGTCCAGGAGGCTTTTCCGTGATCGCAGATTTCGAGGCGACCGGCCCTTTGGGACCGGAAATTGGGCATCAAGTAATCACCTGGGATCCCAAGCAAGGAGCTTATACGGTGGTAACGGTCGGAAATGCTTTTCCCGGAGCGGTGATGGGTACGTCCCGCTGGGAAGGCGACCATTTGGTAACGCAATCCGAGTTTACGGCAAATGGAATGACCATGCACCTGCGTAGCGTATATTTCGACATTAAGGATCACTCGACCCGTATCGAAGAATTCATGCAAGTAGGAGACGGCCCTGCCCAGTTATTGTGGAAATCGTACGCGGTGAAAAAATAACTCTGCCAACGATTAAGCCACGCGCTCGAAGATTCCTGCTGCGCCCATGCCGCCGCCAACGCACATGGTAACCAAACCGTAGCGAGCATTTCGTCTTTCGAGCTCGCGCAAGATCGTGGCAGTGAGTTTGGCACCGGTGCACCCGAGAGGATGCCCGAGCGCGATGGCTCCGCCGTTCACATTCACGCGCGCGGGATCTAAGCCGGCCAGTTTGATCACCGCCAGCGATTGCGCGGCAAACGCCTCGTTCAATTCAATCACATCGATTTGTTCCAACTTCAATCCCGCGAGCTTCAAAGCTTTTGGAATTGCGTACACGGGACCGACGCCCATTTCTTCCGGCAGGCAGCCGGCTGTTGCGAACGCCAGAAAACGCGCGAGAGGCTTCAATCCTAACGCGCGTGCGCGGTCAGCACTCATGACCACCGCGGCCGCTGCGCCATCGCTCATCTGCGAACTATTCCCCGCAGTGACTACTCCGTGCGCGTGAAAGGCTGGTTTTAGTTTCCCCAGAATTTCCAGCGAAGTGTCCGCGCGAGGGCCTTCATCCGTGTCGAACGTAATCTTCACGCTTTTGGGTTTGGCCCCGTTCGAAGCGCCATTCTCAATGGCCACGTAATTTACTTCCACCGGCACTGTTTCATCTTTAAATTTTCCCGCAGAGATGGCTGCGAGCGCCTTCTGATGGCTCGCAAATGAAAACTCATCTGCTTGCTCTCGAGTAATTCCATATTTCTTTGACAAATTTTCCGCGGTAAGGCCCATGCCCAGGTAGGCGTCCGGGTAAGTGTCCATCAGAGAAGGGTTGGGCGAAATTTTGTTACCACCCATGGGAACCAGGCTCATCGATTCGGTGCCGCCTGCGACGGCTACATCTCCTTGTCCGGCTATAATTCGTTCCGCGGCGAGAGCGATGGCTTGAAGTCCGGAGGAACAAAAACGATTGATAGTCATGGCCGAAGCTTCCACGGGCAGACCGGCGCGCAACGACGCAATTCGCGCGACATTCATTCCTTGCTCGGCTTCCGGCATGGCACAACCGAGAATGACGTCCTCAATTTCCTTCGGGTCAAGGGCAGGCACACGAGCAATCGCCTCTTTGATCACCAGTGCGGCCAAATCGTCCGGGCGCGTTGTACGCAGCGTTCCCTTGGGGGCTTTACCCACCGGCGTCCGCACTGAACTTACTATCACGGCTTCGCGCATCAATCACCTCGGTATTTGGAACTGTAACGGATTGTATATTGGATGCCTAAGCCATAAAAAAGAAACAGCGCGGGAGCGACCCGCGCTGGCTTATCCGCAATAAAATAGCACGAGAAAGAAAACGAATTTATCGACGGAACTTGATGGTTACCAACATCTGAACGGCAACCGGCTGGCCGTTAAGCTTAGATGGCTCGTACTTCCATCGGCTAAGTGCCTCGACGGCAGACTGACGAAGCACGGCGGGGCCGGAAACGACGTCCATGTGGGTCACGTGACCAGCTTTGTCAATCGTCGCTCTGATGACAACGTCACCTTGTGTGTTGAACTGCTTTGCAAGCGCGGGATAAACGGGCAGACTGGATGACAACAATCGGGGCTCCTTCACTTCGCCGCCGATTTTCAAGGTAACGTCCGGCTTGAGCTCCGGCGCAGGCGGAGATGCAATTTCAGAGGAACCAATTCCAGACAGCGCGCTATTTTGTGACGAGGGCGGAGGTGCCATCGCGTCCACAGACGGAGCTACATCAACTTGTCCGCCAGCCGTGCGTTGCGAACTCACCGGATGGCCATGTAAAGTCGCATTCATCATATCGGTCGTTACTCGAGGCTCGCTCTGCTTTGGCGAAGCAGCGAGGCGGCTGGTAGCGGCCGGAGCGTCATGAGTTTCAACGGCCGCATTTCCGTTGACGACTATCGAGGGGCGTACGCTTGCCGCTGCGTCGCGGCTAGAATTGGCCGCCGGCTCGGCCGCGTTCGCAGCAGCTGCGTTAACAGACGGAGTCGAAACCGTTGAGTTTGGTGCCTTGGCATTGCCATTCGAAGATTGGCCCCGGAAATAAATCATGCCTGCAACTGCGGCAGCGAACAGCACCGCGATGCACGCCGCGATCAGAATCCAGTTGTTTTCTGGCTTGTCGTATGACGTCGTCGCAGATGAGGACAGTATCTCTCCACCCACTGCGGCAGAATCGGCGTCACTTACGTTAAGGCTTTCGCCGCCAGAAAGGCTTCCGAATGTCTGGCGCGGGGGGGCCGATGAGAACGCTACCGCCGGTGCGGGTTCACCCGTCGATGCGGACGCGGCAGAGGTGTCGGCTGGCAAATTTGCTGTTGGAATTGCCGGTGGAACCTGGACGGGAGCACTGGACGGAAACTCAAGCACGCTGCTCGCATTCGATTTCGCCTGAGCCGCCGGTTTCTTTACTGTTTCCAAGCGCGCGGTGACTGGAGTGGGCGGTTTGGCCGTGATCGTCGATGCTGCGGGCTGCACTTCTTCCTGCGAACCAATGGAGATAAACGGAGCCTCCGGTTTTGGAGCTGCATTGAAAGGCGAGGCCACCGTTTGCGGTTTTATGGCCGGCGAGAACGATTCCGGTTCAACTGGTTTTTGTCCCACGGGTTCGGATGCCGGCGCCCAGGAAATCTCTGATGCCGACGAGACCGGTGCCTTCTTAATTGGCGCCGCGGTCTCGCTGGCGATGGGTTGCGCGGGCTTGTTTGCCGGCACGGGCCCGTCTGACGGGAAATAAATGTTCCAATAGCCCGGCTGCTTGTGGGTGAACTCAACTTCGACGTAGCCTTGCAAATTGGAAAATGTACGTACTTTTATCACGCGGCAAATCGCATCCTGGCGCGACTTTTGATTAGTGACCACCAACATCTGTCCAACGCTAACTGGGGTCGACATCCGTATCACGGCGCCCTGAGGAAACACGATCATGGTGCTGGTTTGTTCTTCAAAAGGTTCGGTATGCGGGGTGACTTCGCGCACCACTTCGGTTACACGCGAGCCGTGCACTTTCACGGGGACTTCCAGCGAGACAGCGTCGGCGCGCAAGTGTCCAGCCGGCTGTTCCGTCTTCGCCGCAGTGCTTTTTAATTTATTCGTATCAGTGGCGGAACTTGTAACTTCCAGTGTGTCCTTCGTTAGTGGCGCCATGGTTGTACCGGCGGTTGGCCGTCTCCCCCAAGTTAGTGAGATCTCCTGTCGATATATGCATTTTTGGAGGTCGTACCATAGGCGGCAATGGGACTTTGGTACTAACGGTGAACTTTTTAGACACTTATGGGTTGAAGAGGAATTTCTATCTCAGCGAGCAGGCGCAGGGCGTTTTCTGTACTGCTCGTAAAGATCCCGGTGCCGGTTGTCCGTGCTAGTGAGCCGGCCTTTGATGAAAAGATAGCGGACTTCCGTTTGAATTTCGAGCGGGTCCCCGGTCGTTACCATAAGGTTGGCCAGCTTTCCCGGCTCGATGGTGCCTAGCTGATCCGCAAGTCCGAAAATCTGTGCGGCATTGAGCATCACGGCTTTCAGAGCTTCCTCATGGGACAAGCCGTAGCCCACCGCCGTTCCCGCATATTGCGGTAGCCTGCGCGAGAAGGATGTGCCGAAACTGGAAAACGCAAACGGAATTCCAGCAGCATTCAATTCAGATGGCTGAGTCATCGGCTGGTCGTAAGCAGTGTCTTCTTGTTCGGGCAGGCGCTCAGTAGGACCGAGAATTACCGGGATTTTTTTCTCCTTTAGCAGGTCTTTCACTTTCCAACTCTCCGCGCCAGAAGCGAGGATCATTTTAAGATTTTGCTTGGTGCAGAAATCGATTGCGTTGCGAATGTCGCGGGCCTCGTCGGCCACAACTAAGACGGGAAGTTTGCCTTGAACGACAGGAACGAGAGACTCGAGTTTCAAATCACGCACAAAAAGCTCGGGCGAACCTTTTTCTTTCGCTTGGGAGTAGTGGCGGCCGCGCGTCAACCAATCGGCTAGCTGGTTGACCGACTTGTCGTATTCTTTTTTAGCATCAGCATAAGGTTTCTCCTTCACGCTGAACGTCGAAAAATCGAACGAACTCGTTTGTATGGAAGGCCAGTTCAGCACCATGGCGACCGAGCGATTGATTTGCATTTCTTCCATGGTCCAGCCCGCCAAATGAAATGCGGACGCCTGGCCTGCAATGATTCCGGTGCTTTGCGAGTCAAAGCCGCCAATTCCTGGTGCGGAGATCACTTCGGTTATTCCACTCGCGCGCGTGACAGGTATATGTGCGGAGGCGGGATTAACCGCCGTCGCCGCGATCAGCTCAGGATTAAAATCGCCAAGCTCACTGGTATCGACGGTCGCCCCCACTGCACCAACTTCGTTCAACCCAATCTGGGTGATGGGATCGAACATTCCGGGGTAAACTTCCAGTCCCGTCCCATCAATCACCTGCGCCTCTTCTGGAATTGTGACGCCTGCACCAACCGCGGCAATTTTTCCGTCGCGAATCACCACTACGCCTTTTTCAATTGCGGGCCCGGCTAGCGTGTAAATCTTCGCGTTCTTGATAGCGTAGACGCTGGCGGCGCGCTGCGACCAGAGGGTCAAGGCCAACGACAGCGTCAGTAACAACCCGACTACTGGGTATGCTGCGGATCGAAGGCGAATTGCTCTCCTCACCGGCGATCTCCTGCAACGCCGGCTGCACGATCATCGCTATATTGAGGGTGCTTCTTCTTTTGGCCGGGCTTCTTCTCGGGCTTAGCCTCCGGTTTGTCGCTCACTTTTTTTTCCTCCGACGCTTTCTTTTCCTTGGCCAGCAAGTCTTGCTTCTCTTTTTCGAGCGCCGGACGCGCAGCGATGTCCTTCTGCCGGTCGAAATAGACCTGGCCGTCGATCAAAGTTTTCTGAACTACCGCGTACACGCTTAGCGGATCGCGATTGAAGATGGCGAGATCGGCATCTTTGCCTACCTCAATCGAGCCCACTCGATTGTCGATGCCCAATTGGATCGCAGGGTTCAGTGTGACCAGCTTCAACGCGTCATTCGCCGACAGGCCGCCGTATTTCATGCTTTTGGCAGCTTCCTGATTCAGGTGCCGCGCTTCTTCCGCGTCATCGGAGTTGACGGAAACGACTACGCCGCGTTCCGCCATCAGCGCGGCGTTATAAGGAATCGCGTCGAAAGCTTCCATCTTGTAGGCCCACCAATCTGAGAATGTAGAGCCGCCAGCGCCGGACGCGGCAATTTCATCGGCTATTTTGTAACCTTCCAACACGTGCTGGAACGTGCGAATCTTGAAACCGAATTCGTTGGCGACACGGATGAGCATCAGGATTTCGTCAGCGCGGTAACAGTGCGCATGGACATAGCGCTTTCCCTCCAATACTTCAACCAGGGGTTCAAGCTTTTCATCTTTGCGAGGCGGGATGAGGGCCTGTTCGCCAGACGCTTTTCTGCGATTGTAATCGTCCCACTGTTTTTTGTACTCGCGAGCTTCCCTGAATGCCTCGCGAATGGTTTCTTCCACACCCATGCGCGTCGCCGGATAACGCGGCTCGACGCCTGGTGGCACTTGAAAATTTGAATGTTTTGGATTCTCGCCCAAAGCAAATTTAATTCCGGGCAAGGCGCCCTGGAACGGGAGTTCGCTCGGCTTTTTCCCCCAGCGTAATTTGATGACTACAGTCTGGCCACCAATGGGGTTTGCGCTCCCGTGGAGGATATTCGCAGAGGTCACTCCGCCGGAAAGGTCATAGTAAATATTGATGTCGTCGGGATTCAGAACATCCGCGATATTTGCCATCGAGGAAACGGCAACGCTTCCTTCGTTCACGCTGCCATCCACTGCAATGTGCGAATGGCAATCAACGATCCCGGGCATCACGTATTGACCGTTCGCGTCGATCACCATGGCGCCTTCGGGAGCCTTTAGGTCCGTGCCTACCGCCGCAATCTTTCCGTCACGGATGAGAATAGAACCATGTTCTATATTTCCGTGCGTAATCGTGAGGATCGTTGCGTTCTGTATATAAATGGCGTTGTTACTAGGAGCGTTCGAAGACTGAGCGCGGGCACCCAGAGGCGCGAGTGTTACAAACGTAATCGCCGCGAGCAGTATGCGGAGCTTCATCGGCCCAGCTCCGCCTCGGTAGCCAAGCGTTTCCCTGAGGCATCCGGAGAACCCTCTGTTTTGTGATCACCGGATTTTTCTGCCGGAGGCTCCTCATGAATTTCGAACCAGCGCCCATCCACAAAAACGTACTTCACTTTTGTCTTTTCGTTGAAGATATCGCCATCTGTTACCGTCAGGTCTGCAATTTTCCCCGGTGTGATACTTCCCATCCGGTCGCCCAAACCGAGAATATCAGCCGCATCCGCTGTAAATGCGCGCAAGGCCACATCCGGTGAAAGTCCCGCATCTATGGCTTTCTTGACGTTCTTGAAAATGTCTTTCGGCGTGGAAAGACCGCCGGAATAAAATGCGAACTTCACTCCGGCTTTCGCCAGCGCGGCGGGCGAAGAAGGTGCGCGATCGCGGAATCGCAATTCACGCAAAGTTTGTTCGGCATCGGGATCGGCATCCTTTTCACGCGCGGGCCATTTCAAGCTCACCAGGACAGGCATGCTTTTGGCCGCAATCGCAGCGGCCACTTCGTATCCTTGCTGTCCGCCGTAAAGTACGGCGTTAATTTTCCATTCATCCGCCAGACGTAGCGCTCGCAGTATTTGGACGGAATTGTTTGCCGGCAACAGAACGATTTCTTTGTCGCGCACCCCGCGAGCGATCACCCGCTCGGTACGGTCGTAGGGCGGGCGCTCGAATCTAGTAACGTTGGATTCGTAAATGGGCTCGGCCTGCGCGTACCAACTCGAATCGTCAAAGACCTGGCGAACGTATGCAATGGAACCCATCAACGAATCCGGAAATCCCCAGAAACCACCGACGGGTTTGAACGAAATCGGGAGCGTGGCCATGGCTTTCACAACGTAGTCCCCCGAACGGTCTCCGGCCAGATCGATTACCGTTGCTTGCCCGGGGAAAATTCCGCCATTGGGGACAGCGAGCGCAGTAGTGAAGCCCGCGTTGCGCCAAGTTTCAATCCGTTTGTCGTCCGTTTTCAGTTCGTCGGCGGCTACGCGCCACGGTGACGTCCCCGGCCGGTCCTCGGGGCCTTTTGCGATTTCTCCGGACGGCGGCGCAGCTCGCCTTCTTCCACGCCCTGTGACGGCGCTCTCCGCGCTTTCTTCCTTGGGCAGGCCAAGATCTGTGCCGGCATCGATGAGGCCGGGATAAACTGTCAAGCCCTTGCCATCGATCACCCAAGCTTCGGGAGGAGCGGTTACGTTCGCGCCCACCGCTTGAATCAGACCTTTTGCGATGACAACCGTTCCGTTAGCTATTACCGCGCCGGTCCCGGGGATAATGCACGCGTTAACGACGGCAAAGTAGCGCGGCCCGCCCCCCTCGCCTCGCGCGGAATACGATGAGCCAATCAGGGCAGCCATGCACAGCAGGACAAAAACAACACACAGCTGCCGAAATCTAAAGCGGTCCTGCACGCTGCACCTCTCAAAGCGACGAATGCCTAGATGAAGCTATTCAAGTGCTAGAAGAAAGCGACTGATGCTAATGGCCAGGATGGACAAAATCAAGAAAACTCGCCCACCGAAGGTAACGCCGTTTGCTCTTGGTCCGCTCAGAATTGCAGCGCCAGGGACCCGCTCATAACGCGACTAGAGTCCATTTCCACAAGCAGGATGGTATTCGTGTCAACAACGTAATACGACAAAGTGTTGGTCTCAAACTCATTCGCCAGAGTGAGCGGATTTCCGCGCCCATCGATGCCTACCGTTGCCATCGCACTAGCGGACGTGAGCGGCGAACCAGAAACTAAATTCCCGCTAGCGACGTCATTGATGTCCACAGAGCCGCTAACGGCACCAGCGCTACCAGAGTTTACCTCGCCATCCAGGTCCTGCTCGCCACCGCCATTTAGCGATAGTCCAGTGAGATTCAGAGCAAAGCTTCCCTGCGGCGCGGCGGTGCCGGTCTGCGTGTAGGCCACCCCGGTTCCCACGGCCACGTTCGAATCGGTCTCCAGTAAAAAGGCCCCGGTGGCTGGCAGTCCGCTGGCGGCCGTGTAGTTGAAAAGATAGGCAGCAAATTGATAATCCTTGCCGCCGGTTAGATTGATCGACAGACTAATGCGGCCCGTATTCGCATCCACGGAAGTGCTAGCCGAACTGATATTTCCAACTCCCGTGGCGGGGCTAGTGAGTGTGCCATTATCGTTGAGATCGAAGACGCCGTTGCCGGAGCTGGCGAAAGCACCGCCCATCGCGTATGGGTGTCCACTCGAGTCGGAACCAGCTACCACGAAGGCTTGGTTTCCGGACATATTTATCGTTGTGGCCGGAGCTCCGTAGAATTCGCCGCCGAGAACGGCGATGGAATCGCTTTCCACCACTTTCAAGTGTGTATCGTCGATCACGTAGTAGACAAAGTTGAGTGTCCCGGCAATGCCGCTCGTCGCTCCCAAGACGGATGCAAAAGAGGGGCACTTTAACGTGAGAGTTCCTCGTCCCGTAACGGGATCTGGTGTGGTGAATCCACCTTCCAGCGCACTGTCAGTCACGTTGGTGGGCATTGTTGAGGCGCCGCTGTCATTCACATCCAGAACGCCGTCGCCCAAGGGAAATGTATCGTTGCCGTTGGCAAATACTCTTCCTGCAACGCCGGTACGGTGGCCCTTGCCGTCAACGCCCGACAGACCGAAAGCGTAGCTGCCCAAAGGAAACGCCCCGCTGAACTGCGAAGGATCCTGTTGGTCGATTGTTCCGCTTCCGGATGCACTTTTATCAAACTGAATCATCAGGGCATGCTGGCTTGATGTCAGCACGAATTGCCAAACAATGCCGGAGCCCTGTCCGGTGGTGATGTTTGCAGTCGTGCGGCCGTCCGGACCCACCGTATAGGTGCTGGGGCTAATGGAAGTGCTCGTGGGACCTGTTGAACTGCTCGTATTGATGTCCTCTGTTCCCCCCGTAATATTTCCGTTTCCGTCAGCAACGAAACTTCCCGCCACGGAGAGAAAGCTCGACTTATTGAGAGCGCTGTAAGCGATTGCGTAAGGCTGCCTATTCGCGTTGGCGAGAGAATTCAAGGAAGCGTTCGAGAACAGAATCGTCACCGTGGAGGTTCCGGAATTCCCCGCCGACATGGCAGTAATCGTGACGGTTCCGGCCGGCGGAGGACTTAACGGAGCAGTGTAGAGTCCGCAGCCGGCGGCGCCGTTTGTGATCATCCCGGGATTCGCTGACAAATTTGAGGTCACGGACCAAGTGGTGGAGGCGCAGCCGGCAGGAGAAGTGAATTGCTGCGTTGCGCCTGCCGGAACAGCGACCGCTGCAGGGCTAACTGCGACAGGCTGCGTTGCCACCACATTAATCGTAATGGGAGGGCTTGCGTTCGAACCGGATACTGCCTGAATGGTATCCGTCTCGGTGGAACCCGGTGCGCTGAACAATCCGCTGCTGGAAATAGTACCAGTGCCGCTCAGCACATTCCACGTTGCAGAGACAACCGCTGCCCCGGAATACGCAGTAAATTGCGCGGTAGAATTTTCAGATACGGTGGCCGTGCCCGGATAAACCGTGATTCCGCCAACAGCCGGGGGCTTGGTGCCGCCACTGCTTGAGCCGCAAGCGGTAAGAAGCAGAGCCGCAGCCATGGCAGCCGCCAAAATCGAAAAGGTCGTTAACTTCTCGCGCATTACAAGCCCCCTCTCCTCTTTTTTTCTCAAGCCTTATATTCTATTGCCGTTCTCGCCGCAGAAGGTTCCAGGTGGGTTCCACACCCCGTCTAAACAAGGTCCAGGCGTTAGATTCCGTCTGTCGACAACGGGTTTCCCGTCATGTGAAACAAATTCGAAAAGTTGCGCGATTTTTTCGGGCAATCGGATTCGCTCAATTCCGCAAGGGTTTGCCGGTTTTCAAGGTGTGGGCCACGCGCTCCTGAGTCTTGCGCTGGCCGCAAAGGCTCACAAAAGCTTCGCGCTCAAGGTCGAGAATATATTGTTCCGAAACAGTTTGGGGCGCCGTGATTGCGCCCCCCGCCAGAATAAAGGCAAGCTTTCGAGCGACGCCGCCATCGTACTCACTGGCGTATTCTCCGCGTACCAGCATATGAATCGCGAGCTTCGCAGCCGCCAGAAATTCTTCGCCGAGCACTCGGATTTGCGCGGGCGCCGGAGGATGGTAGCCAGCACGGACCATGGCGAGCGCAGTTTGCTTCGCGTCGGCTACTTGCCGATCGCGATTCATGGCAACCAGGTCAGACGGCCGAAGAAAACCAAGCGAGCGTGCTTCCTCAGCGCTGCTGGACACTTTGGCCATTGCGATTGTTTCAAATACTGGCTTGAGCGCATGGAACAAATCGAGATTCTCCCCGCCAGCGGAATGCTCATTCGCGCGAATCAGCATTTCCTTCGTTCCGCCACCGCCTGGGATTAATCCGACGCCGGCTTCCACAAGACCGATATACGATTCCGCGGCTGCCTGGATACGTGCACCGTGCAAACTGATCTCGCATCCTCCACCCAAAGCCATACCCTGTGGCGCGACGACCACTGGCCGGGATGCGTATTTGATGGCCAGGTTCACGCGCTGGAACTGGCGAACCGCCATGTGAATGTCGTCCCATTCCTGTTCCTGCGCGCTGATCAGTAGAAGCATTAGGTTCGCGCCAACGGAAAAATTCGTCGCCTGGTTGGCGATTACCATGGCGTCGAATTCTGAATTCAGTCGCGCGATTCCTGCATGAATCATGGCGACGATATCTCCGCCGATCGAATTCATCTTCGAATGGAACTCGCAGCAGAGGACGCCGTCACCCAGGTCGATGAGGCTCGCCCCCGAATTGCTCTGCACCACGGGCGTTCGTTCTTTCAGCGATTTCAAAATAATCACTCCCGGCGGTTCCTTCGCCGGCTTCAGCGCGGCCGTGGCCAGATCGAAATAAACTGTGTTGCCTTTTTCCGTTTCGTAGAAAACTTTCTTCGGAGAATTAAGGACTTTGGCAACCAGTGGGGGCATTTCTTTGCCTTCAGGTTCCAGAGCTTTCGCTATTCGCTCGACCCCAATCGCGTTCCAAATTTCGAAAGGTCCGAGCTCCCACCCGAATCCCCACCGCATCGCACGATCCACATCCACGACGCTATTTGCAATTTCCGGAACGCGACGGGCGGCGTACAGGCAGGTTTCGCTTAGTCCGCTCCACAGAAACTGATTGGCCTTGTCCCCAGCTTTACCTTCGAGCGCCGGACCCACCAGCGCGCCTAATCGTTCGCGTGTGTTCTCAATTCCCTTCCCGGCTTCGATGGAACCAAACTTCGCTTTTTGGCGGGGACGGTATTCCATCTTGTGCCAGTCCAGCGTGAGGATTTCTGATTCACCGCCCTTTTTCACGCGCTTGTAAAAACCGCTCCCAGTTTTTTCGCCTAGCCATCCGCGCGCAAGCATGTCTTCCACAAGCTGGGGCACTCGATACATCTCGCGCGATTCGTCTTCAGGAATATTTTCGTAAATATTCCGTACCACGTGGACCAGAACGTCCAGACCAACCAAATCCGCGGTGCGAAATGTAGCCGATTTCGGCCAGCCCACCGCTGGTCCGGTGCATGCGTCCACTTCTTCGATCGTCATGTCTAGCGCTTGCATCTGGCGCAACGCATTGAGCAGGGAGTAAGTGCCGATGCGGTTGGCGATAAAATTCGGTGTATCTTTCGCAATCACCACGCCCTTGCCCAGCCGCAGATCGCAAATCTCGTCGAGTGATCGCAAAACTTCGGACTCCGTCTTAGGTCCCGGAATCAGCTCGACCAGTTTCATGTACCGCGGGGGATTGAAGAAATGCGTTCCAGCCCAATGCCGCTGAAAATCCTCGGAGCGTCCTTGGGAGATTAACTGAATCGGCAGACCTGAAGTGTTCGACGAAACGATGGTTCCGGGCTTCCGAACAGTCTCGATGCGCGAGAAAAGGCTTCGTTTGATCTCGAGATCTTCGGCCACGGCTTCGATGATCCAATCTACCTCGGCGCACCACGCCAAGTTGTCCTCTAAATTTCCGGGCGTCACCAATCGCGCTGTTTCAGGCGTGAAAAATGCCCCGGGGCGCGACTTCTTGGCCGCTTCTAGGCCCGCGAGAACAATGCGATTGCGTACCGCGGGAGATTCCAGCGTCAAGCCCTTGCGCTTTTCTTCCGCAGTCAATACTTTCGGAACGATATCCAGCAAAAAGCACGGGATGCCAGCGTTGGCGAGATGCGCAGCGATCCGGGCGCCCATAGTTCCGGCGCCCAGCACAGCCGCTCTTTCGATGCGATGCTTCATCAGTCCTCGGGAATGTCCAAAAATACGGAGTTGAGGTTACAAAGCCGGAAACCAAGGGTCAACCCAAAAACCCAGGCGCCTGATAAGTGCGCTACAGTGTCCTATAGAAATAGGGGCGCTACAAATGGGAATCACTTCCAAATGGTTTGGGAAAGCCGTTCGGGGCCTGCGTGCATTCGCGTATAGCTCAGGGCGGCGGCCGAAAGTAGGAGTCGCGCTAGGCGGCGGATTCGCCCGCGGCATCGCGCATATTGGTGTGCTGCGCGTCCTGGAACAATACGAAATTCCTGTCGACTACATCGCTGGCACAAGCGTCGGCGCATTGATCGCCACAGCGTACGCCAGCGGAACTTCGCTCGACGAAATGGCGCGTCAAGGAACCCTCACTCGCTTCCGCGATTTTGGTCGCTGGACGCTTTCGCGCATGGGCATGGCTTCCAATGAGCGTCTCGAGGATTTCCTTCGCCGTTTTACCGAAGCGAAAAATTTCAGGCAGATGAGGATTCCACTCGCGATTGTTGCCACGGACTTGCTGACCGGCGAGTCGGTTCATTTCACCAAGGGAGAAATCAGCCCGGCGCTCCGAGCTTCTTGCGCCTATCCCGGGCTTTTCCTTCCAGTTGAACATGGCGGCCATTTTCTTGTAGATGGATTCCTCACCGAACAAGTGCCCGCGCCCGCAGTCCGCGAAATGGGAGCCCAGGTGGTGATCTCCGTGCACCTGGAACCCGGCTTATTGGATACCAAGCCGCGTAACACAATCGAAGTGATAAGCCGCGCGTTTTCGATCATCCAAACCGTAGCAAACCAACCCTGGCGTGGCATGACGGACGTGCTCATCGAGCCCGGGGTCCACCACGTCCTCTGGGACGAATTCGTAAAGACGCCGCAACTGATTGCCGCAGGCGAAGAAGCCACCCGCGCCGCTATGCCTCAAATCAAAGCTGTACTGGAGGGGGACCCAGCAAAGATCGAAGCCGAGCGGGAGGCTTCTCGAGCGGCTAGAGAGATTTGAACGCGGCATGCGCGAACCAGGTTGCTACTGCTTCTTTCTAATGTCTAACCCTGCTAACTATCTCCGCGATTTCTCGTCAAATTAATTGTGAAGAGCCGAATTTCTAGTGCGGTGACCGCTGCAACGCCCCAGTCATACGTAAGAGAGTTCGGCTCTTCTTCCTCAGGAAATCATCCTTAATCTCATAGCCGGCAAATCCGAATTTCAAGAGAAAGTGGTTTACTGTCGTTATTGACTGATTCTGCAGCCAGCGCTTAACCCGCCTCCCGGATCTCGACGGTCACGGGCTTGCCATTTCCTTTCCCACGCTTTGTAGCCCATTCACCGATCGCGACGGCAAGCCGATTTGGATCAACATTCAGTCCGGCTTCGAGCCTACCCTCGCCCGTCGGCAAGGTATCGTCGAACTCGGCCGAGCCCGTAAAATTCCGCATGCAAAAGCTGTCCAGCCATTCCAAAGGAGCCGCCCTGCTCTGGCCGTCCACGAATACTTCCACGTGAAGTTTTCGCGCAAACATTGCGATGGCAAGTATAACATCGAGCCAATCGACGAGCGTTTGCGGTTAGGCCACCGTTGATGGCAACTGCTCCGCAAAATGTGAGTGCGCCGACGCCGGCCATCGTCTCGCCGCGGCAATGCAAATAAAATGAAAAATCGCAAACAGAGGTACGGCGAAAGTTGGAATCAAACTCAGTGGCAGTTCAGTCATGGCACTCGTCGCGATCCCGTGCGGGGAAATCAGTCGGGAAGTCGTGCCCATCGTCACCGCTATCACTAAATCTGAAATTCCGAGCACTTGCCACAGGATAAAGCCTTTGCGCTGCTCCGGCTTGGCAAGCGTCATCGCTGCCAGCGGCGCTGTCACCCCGATCGCAACGTCGCCCCATCCGGCAGGCAATGCGAAAGCACCCGGCAATATCCTATATGCATACAGAACGAGGAACACATAACCGGCGATTCTCCACGATTGCACCATGGTCAAAAGGCGTGCGTTCAAGGACTGCGTAAACTGTCGAAATCCTTCCGAAGCTTTCGACCATATAGCGAACACGATGATGGGGGTCAGCGCTGCCAGTCCCAGCAGGATGGGTGGACGGGACGGGTTGCGGCTGAATATTTCAAATCCCGAGGCAAGGACACAAAAAATAAACCAGGCACTGATCAGCGAAGCAGTGAGCTTTCCATACGGTACCTTTGTCATAACACCTCTCCTTATTCCGTAGCTAGGTTCGTCACTCTGTAAGTCAACTTCAGAAGATTTTCCCAACCATCCTTTCCAAGCTTGCGGCGCAACCGCGCTTGAGCCTTTTCCCAGTGCGGCAACGCGCGTTTGAGTTGAGTTTTGCCGGCGTCTGATAAGCACAGCCATCGTTCACGCCTGTCCTGGCCATAGCGCGTCGTGAGGTGGCCTTTCCGGCGCATAACCTCCAGTGTCCTGGTGAGAGTGGTGCTGTCGGTCGCGAGAATTCGCCCTAGCTTTCCTTGCGAAACTTCTCCGACAAGCGAGAGCGCTTGCAGAACCGTGAACTGGGGCGCCTGCAGCCCAAGTGGCCGCAGCGATTTGTTATAGAGCTGCGTAATGGCCCTGGTGGCCCGGCGAAAATTGGCGCATAGGCAAGGCAACACGGGTATAGGTTGCTCGTTCATACCCATATAGATGTATATACATGTATTTGGATTCACCGTTCTCTTGATTTTTACAGCCGGCCGAGCATTGCCAGCCTGTCCGTTTGACAGGGAGCAGTGGCCGCAGCGGAGTTGACCCACCGCGGGCGGGGTTGTTACCTTGCTTTTAACCGTCCCGTAACCTAGAATTTTTATATATTAAATATCGAAATAAGCGCTATAAGCGGGTGCCAGCCAGCGCAGGGCATATTCCCCGCAAAATGACGGGAGGTTCAGTTGTCTACGCCACTGGAAAGATGGGTTGACGAATCGGCACGTCTCACGAAACCTTCCAAGGTTGTTTGGTGCGACGGCTCGCAAGCGGAAAACGAACGCCTGGTGGAAGAGATGCTCCGCGACGGCACTTATATCGAACTGAATCAGAAGACCCGCCCGAACTGCTATCTCCACCGCAGCAATCCGAATGATGTAGCGCGCACGGAAAGCATCACCTTTATCTGCACGCGGCAAAAAGAAGACGCTGGTCCCACAAATAACTGGATGTCTCCGCAGGAAGCGAAAGACAAGGTGCGGCCCCTTTTTGACGGCGCGATGAAAGGCCGCACGATGTACGTGATGCCTTATATTTTGGGTCCGCTAAAGTCCCCTTACAGCAAAGTGGGTGTGGAGATCACCGATTCGCCGTACGTGGTAGCAAGCATGCGAATCATGTCACGCATGGGGCAGGCGGCGCTTGACCGTTTGGGAAGCTCGGACGATTTCGTGCCTGGCCTGCATTCCCTTGGAGATTTAAGCCCGGATCGGCGGTTTGTTCTCCATTTTCCCGAGGAAAAACTGATCTGGAGCGTGGGCTCGGGTTACGGCGGAAACGCGCTGTTGGGTAAGAAATGCTTTGCCTTGCGTATTGCAAGTTATATGGCGCGCGAACAAGGTTGGATGGCTGAGCACATGTTGATTCTCGGCCTGGAAGATCCCTCCGGTAAAGTGACCTACCTGGCAGCGGCATTCCCCAGCGCCTGCGGAAAAACAAATCTGGCCATGATGGTTTCAGCACTGGAGAGCAAAGGCTATCGTGTGTGGACCGTAGGCGACGATATCGCCTGGATGCACCTGGCCTCCGATGGCACCTTGCGCGCAATCAATCCGGAAGCGGGCTTCTTCGGCGTTGCTCCGGGCACCAATGCGAAAACGAATCCAAACGTAAGGACCGCGTTACAACACGATGCCATATTCACGAATGTGGCCATGACTGCCAACTCGCGCGAGCCTTGGTGGGAAGGGATCAACGGCGCACCTGACGAACAGTTGATCAATTGGAAAGGTGAAGCTTGGAGCCCCGCTAGGGGGCCGGCCGCCCATCCCAATTCGCGCTACACCGTTGCGGCAAGACAGTCGCCCTCGATTTCCTCGCATTGGGAGGATCCCGAGGGCATACCGATATCGGCCATTATTTTCGGCGGCCGGCGGGCGCGTGTTGCACCGCTCGTTTATCAATCGCGCGACTGGCGGCATGGTGTTTTTGTCGGCGCAACGATGGCCTCAGAAACCACGGCAGCTACGACGGGCGCCGTAGGCGTGACCCGACGCGATCCAATGGCCATGATTCCTTTTTGCGGTTACAACATGGGCGATTATTTCAGGCATTGGCTGGAGATGGGGCGAAAGATGGGAAATGCGCCGAAGATTTTCCACGTGAACTGGTTCCGCAAAGATGAGAATGGAAAATTTTTGTGGCCCGGTTATGGGGAAAACGTGCGCGTACTGAAATGGATGCTGGACCGTATCGAACATCGCGCCGAAGCGACTGAAACTCCTATTGGCGACGTCCCCACTCCAGGTTCGCTCGACCTCGACGGAATCTCAATCCCTGCTAGAAATCTGGATGAATTGCTGGCCGTAGACCCGGACGATTGGACCGAAGAATTAAATTCCACTGCAAAGTTTTTTGAGAAATTCGGCAATCGCTTGCCGGACGAAATTCTCACCGAGCACAAAGCCCTAGCCGGCCGTCTCCAACGCTCTAGCGTTGCCACCAAGTAAAAAGCTGGTTCTGCCGCATCTGCGTCAGCGAAAGGGATGGTCACTCTTCGGCTGGTCCCGACGCACGCTGGCGCTGAAACCTCGCCGCTGTTATGCTCCTGGCTCCGCCGGAGGTTTCTCTTGGCATTCAAAAAAGCCCTCTGCTTGACCGCGCTCTTGGCTATGGCCACTGGCGCCCAACAAACACAGCCGACGAACTCTACATCTGAGCCGGGCGCCCTAGCCCCCGCGCAGCAACACACAGAACCTGTGCTTCCCTATACGCCAAGTCTCGATCTCGCAGCGATGGACCGCACGGCTGATCCCTGCGTGGATTTCTACGAGTATTCCTGTGGCGGCTGGAAGAAGATGAATCCGATCCCATCTGACCAAACCTTTTGGAGCGTGTACGGGAAGCTTTACGAAGATAATCTGAATTACCTGCGAGGTATTCTTGAACAAGCCTCCACTGCCAAGGATCGTGACGCGGTCACACAGAAGATCGGTGACTATTACGCGTCTTGCCTGGATGAAGCTGAGATAGAAAAACTTGGCGTCAAGCCCTTACGGCAGGATCTGTCAGCTATTCACAATCTGGCGCGCACAAAAGATCTTGCCTGGTTGATTGCAACCCTCCATATGCAGGGCGTCTCCGCTGTCTTTAACTCCGGGTCGACGCAGGACCCCGACAATTCGGATGATGTGATCGTGCAAGTTTCGCAAGGTGGTCTCGGACTGCCGGATCGTGACTACTATCTGAAAGACGATGCCAAATCGAAAGAAACGCGTGAACATTACCTGCAGCACGTCCAGAAAATATTTGAACTCCTGGGAGACTCGCCAGATAGCGCGAAAAATAATGCGGTGATCGTGTTGCGCATGGAAACAAGACTGGCGAAAGCCTCTCTCACTCGCCTAGAACGCCGCGATCCCTACAAACAGAAACATAAAATGAGTGTTGCCGAACTCTATAAGGTTGTCCCAGATTTCGATTGGAGTGCCTACTTCGCCGCGAGCGACGTCCCTAAATTTCAGATCCTGAACGTCGGATGGCCGGATTTCTTCCAGGATGTGAATGCCCAGTTGAAATCAGATTCGCTGGACGATTGGAAAATCTACCTTCGGTTTCACATCGCCAATTCCCGCGCGCCCTACCTGTCGTCTGCTTTCGTCAACGAAGACTTCGACTTTTACCGCAAGTATCTGCGCGGCGCGAAAGAGCTTCAGCCTCGCTGGAAACGTTGCGTCCGTTACGTCGATCGTGATCTAGGAGAGGCGTTGGGGCGGGCCTACGTCCGCAAAACGTTTTCGCCTGAGTTGAAGGCATCCGCTCTGAATATGACTCGCCGAATCGAAGACGCCATGGCCGTTCGCATCCAGCAGCTGGATTGGATGAGCCCGGCAACCAAGCAGCAAGCGCTGACCAAGCTACATGCCATTCGAAACAAAATGGGCTATCCGGATCAGTGGCGCGATTACAGCTCCGTACAAATTGTTCCTACTGATTTTTATGGTAACAACCTGCGCGCCACCGAATTTGAATCTCACCGCGAATTTAACAAGGTCGGCAAGCCCGTGGATCGCGGTGAATGGGGAATGACGCCGCCTACCGTCAATGCCTATTTCAATCCACAGATGAATGACATCAACTTTCCTGCCGGCGTTTTGCAACCTCCCCTGTACGACGCAAAAATGGACGACGCTCCAAACTACGGCAACACCGGCTCCACCATTGGCCATGAGCTGACGCACGGATTCGACGACGAAGGACGCCAGTTTGATGCGAAAGGAAATTTGAAGGATTGGTGGACAAAAGAAGATGCTGATCAGTTCATACAGCATGCCGACTGCGTAGTCGATCAATATGCGCAGTACGTGGTTGTAGACGACATCCACATTAATTCCAGGCTTACCGAAGGCGAAGACGTTGCCGATCTCGGCGGAACCATCCTGGCTTATATCGCATGGAAGGACGCCACGAGGGATATGACGCTCAAAGATCGCGACGGCTTGACCCCTGATCAGCGCTTCTTCGTGGGCCTCGCACAGTGGGCTTGCGAAAATAATCGACCTGAAAACGAGCGCGTCAATGCGATTACCGACCCACACTCACCTGGGAAATATCGCATCAACGGAGTAGTGGTGAATATGCCCGAATTCGGCGCCGCATTTGCCTGCCAAGCTGGGCAACCCATGGTGAAACCGCCGCAGAAGATCTGTCACGTTTGGTAGTGGGACCGAGCAACACTAAAGAATTTCGCGGATGTCGGAATCAATGGAGATGTGCGTCTGGGGAAATCCGTTGATCTGAAAACTTGCGCCGGATCCAACGCCCGCTGCGTTTTGAAAATGAAAGAAGCGGCTTATGTGGTAGTCCTCATCCAGAACGTCGAAAACCCGTTCCGTTTCTTCGCGTGACAATCCTAGAGCTGTAAGCGGAACCGCTTTGCCAAAACTTCCAGCGGCTGCCAGATATTTTTCAACCAGCTCTTTCAGGCTCATGTTCAAATCCAAACGTACGCGCCTGCTTCGCCGTACGGAAGATTCATGTAAAAAATATTGGCCTCAGATAATTTCTCAAAGCAAGCCAAAAGTTTTCGCGCACCATGGCTCCCGCAAAACACTTCCCCGACTGCGCTCTTGATGAGCTCAACTTCATCCAAACTTTGGATCTCCTCGCGCGAGAACCACACCCAGGTCGCACGCCCCGAGCACTCCGTACAGGTACCCATATCTTGGCTTGACCGCGTGTCAATCGCAGCAGCCGTTTCCGGCGCCAGTCCCGCAGCCTCGAAATCTGGCGTGGCCATAAAGAAATACTGCGTGAATGACGCTGGATCCGGCTCAAAAGCTATCACGCGCCCGGGAAACGATTCAAGCTCCGAAGCGAAAGTCTCGCTCAGGCATTCCAAACAAAGCGAGACTTCCGGGCGCACCGGGTCGCGACGATTGGCCCTTTTCCCGCGAAGATACAGCGTGTCCGGCAAAACCGCTGCTATCCAACGGATGTCGTCGCCCAAATGTATGCACTCGGGAGCCACTCCCTTCAGTCGAGCCCACCAATTGCGGCTGCGCGGTAAAAACTTCAAGTCAGGATACGCTTCTTCGCATGAAACCCGCGTCACTTCTCACCCGCTTTCTTATATCGAAAAACATCGTAGCAGACGGCAAAGGAATGGCGCGAGCAGGAGGAATCGCGAAGCAACATTCGGATGTTTGTCTGCCCTGACGGCTTCAGCTATGATTACCTAATTGCATGAAATATTTTAATATAGTCCGCGAGAGCGGACAGGAGGATTGTGCATGGCTATCTCAGTCGGCGCAGCAGCCCCGGATTTCACGTTGAAGGATCAGAGCCAGAAAGAAGTGAAACTCTCAGAATTTCAAGGCAAGAAAAATGTAGTCATCATCTTCTACCCTCTCGACTGGAGTCCCGTCTGCACCAATGAGCACACCTGCTTAGTGAATGACATGAAGCGTTTTGACGAACTCGAGGCGCAGGTGCTGGGCGTGAGCGTGGACAGCGCGTGGTCGCACAAAGCGTTCGCCGAAAAGATGGGAATTAAATATCCGCTCCTGGCGGATTTTCAGCCGCGTGGTGCGGTTGGTGAAAAATATGGCGTCTATTTGGCCGACAAAGGAATCACCGGACGCGCGATCGCAATAGTGGACCGCTCCGGAAAAATTGCCTGGTTCAAAAATTACGATATCCCGACTCTGCCGGACATAAAGGAAGTTTCCGAAGCCCTTTCAAAAGTGAAAAACTAACTCAGCTCGTAAGAAACGAAGATTTTGTTTTATGGCAGCTCGGCGTGGCGTCTGTCTATGGTGCAGGATCATTTTGTGCCAGGCGCCACGTCAGCACTGGGTTTTTGCGCAAAGGTGCGGATGAAGTCCACCAATTGCCAGCGCTCCCGCTCGGTAAGCTTGTCCTGAAAAGAGGGCATGGGGCGCCTCCCGTGCGAAATTTTCCAGAAAAGCTCGCCATCGGACAGTAGGCCCATGGCGTGTGCATCGGTAAAATCCGACGGCGCTATGGAAAGGCTATCCGCGCGCGGTCCTTTTCCATCTCCCTTGTTTCCATGGCAGTTCTGGCAACGGGTCGAATAATTCATCATTCCCATGGTGATGGATTCATCGGTCGGAGGGACGGGATTCTGAAGATTTTTCGCAGCCGCCGGAGCACTCCAATCGCGATTGTAGTAAAGAAAAATCGCGCCACCAGCGGCCACAATCACGAATAAGGCGGCGACCTTGCGCAGCAGGTTATTCTGTTCCGTTCGAGATCTCGTTTCCGAATTCATAGATGGGATTTCGCATGCTCCGACGAATCAGTTTCGCGCAGGAATTTTCGCATGCAGGCTTAGGATTTCAAAATCCCGGTGCGGCTCAATTGTTAGGATTTTACGCTCAGTGCCCTACGTGGACTGCGCGAAGCACTGAGATGAGGACAATGACCATCATCACCACAACATAAATCCGCAAGCCCCAGAGCAAAATGCGAACGCCTCGCGAGAGCTTTTGCCGCCCGAAACGCATGTGTTCTTTCGCCGCGACGACCTGGTCTGCTTCAAGTAGGGACAATACAACGCGCGGATCTTCCAGATGTGGCGGCGCGGTATCCGCCAGGGGCTGAATGCCGGGGCTACGAACGCCGATCTCTGAATGATCTGATTTCAATTCCAGCCTCACGACCGCACCAGCAGGTTCGCCAACGATCTTTTATCTCACGGAAACTTAACCCCCGAGCCATTTCGGAAAGACAGTCGCAAGTCCAAATCCTATTCCTGCAATGATCAAGAGCAGTGTAACGCCTATGCCAGCGATGTTGGCCCAAGTGCCATTCACATACTCTCCCATGACTTCCGGATCGTTCACCAGCAACAGAAGGAAAGCAAGCGCAGGAGGCATGGCCAGAACAGCGATTACGTTCACGGTAAGAACGACAAATTCGAGCGGAAAGCTCGGAAGTAGCACCAATGCCGCTGCAGCAGACGCGGAACCCAACAAAACGAGGTAAAAAGGCCACGCGTCCCGCAACGGACGATTCAGGCTATGTCCCGTTTGCAATACTTCGCCGAACGCGTAAGCCGATGAAGTCGAAATGGCGATGGCTGCCACGATGCCCGCTTCGAAAATTCCGAGCGCAAAAAGCGCTGCGCCAACATGTCCAATCATTGGCTCGAGCGCTTCCGCAAACTGGGCCGCTTGAAAATCCGCTGCGTTGATCCCGTGATGAAACAGCGGCGCAGTGGCGAGAATCGCTGCAAGGGCGAATGCGGAAGCCAGAAGCACGCCGAGAAGTGTGTCGAAGCGGCCGGCGTTGATGTCGCGCGGCTGCATTCCCTTATCCACGACAGCACTTTGCTGAAAGAAAAGCATCCAGGGCGTCACTGTCGCGCCAATCGTGGCCAGAATCAGCACGAGAATCTCGTACTGGTTTCCGTTCGGGAAGGGCTTCCAGGTCACCAGCGCGTGGCTCACGGCATGCCAATCCGGACGAGCCAGGATTGCCGCTGGAATAAAAAGCCCGTTGAAGATGGCCAAGCCCATCGTGATTCTCTCCCAGGTCCAATAACGCCCCGTGGTGATCGCACCCGTCACGATAATCAGCGCTCCAGCAATCGCGATCGTCGGACGAATACCGAAAAAACCCAGACCCGCGCGGACGCCAATAAATTCCGTCACCAGCGTCAGAAAATTCCCGACCACTAAGTCGCCCATGGCGAAAAATCCCCAGAACTTTCCGAAACGATCAAAGATCAGTTCCGCGTGACCTCGATGAGTGACGGCCCCCAGCCGCACGGTCATTTCCTGCACCACGAATCCCATCACGAATGTTAGGACCACAAATGGAATGAAAAATCCGATCCCATAACGAGCGCCATCGGCCGAATAGGAAAGCATGCTGGGGGCGTCGTTTTCGCCGAGAAAAACCAGCACTCCCGGTCCGATCAGAAGCCACAGCAACCGCACACCGCGAAATTTTCTGGCCCCACGGCCCCTCCAGCGTGCGCGAGCCACTTCCCAGCGGTCGCGGGCGCGATCGACATCCTCGTGGGTTAAAAGGCCAGCGAGTTCGGGTGCATCAGATGAAGCAGCGGCAGATTCGGTGGTGGGGTGAGCGGTAACGTACGGGGCATCGGCGGGATCAATGATCGGGCTGTCCATGGGGTTAATCTAGTTAAACTCTACATATAAACTACGCTTAACTAGTTTTCAGGTCAACTATCTAGCGCAGCGTTGTTCCAAAAATCGTCGAGAGGCGGTTCCCTGCTCTGCTATAGTTAGAGAGCTTTTTTAGGAGAACAGCGATGGCTGAAACGCCGAAACAGCAACCGCAGCAACAGCAAGTGCAGATAAAGGCTGACGAAAAGGAATTGCTCGGCCAGTACGCGAATCTCGTGGTGGTTCATCACAACGCCGAGGAGTTCACGTTGAATTTTATCTATCTTTTTCCCAGCGTTCCGCAGGGTAAATTAGTCGGTAGTTTAATTCTAAGTCCCGCTCATGCGAAGCGGCTTGCGAAAGCACTGCAGGAAAACATCTCTCGCTTCGAATCGCAGTTTGGAACGCTTCCCGAAGGCCCGGGCCCAGGTCCGGAGCCCAATGTCGGATTCGTGCAGTAAAGCAGAAACTAGGCGGCCGGCATATCCGCTACAACCCACCCGGCGCTCGGTTCCAGAAATTCCAAGCCAACAGCGAAGCCGCATTCCGGAACCAATTGGCAGTAGGCCACGCGCGCGACGGCTCTGAACGACCCTGTCAGAGTGGCGATGGTCAGCCGGTCGCCCGTTTTCCATCGGCGAGTGCTCAAAACGCGAGCACCGCGCGCACTTACATTCTCAGTAAACGTCGTTTCCATCCCGGGTAATGCGGGATGCCCCGTAATCCGAACTCCCACTTCCATCGGAATGCGCGTCTCGCGACGCTCCGCCAAAGTCTTCGGGACCCGCATCCCAAATCGCATCGCATCTCCTCCTTTCTACAAACAGGCCGCCACATGCCTCAGACGAAATTTCTTTTCGCTCCGCCCCTTCATGCGGTAGAGCGCGTGATCGGCCGCGCCCAAAAGCTTCTCGATGGTGGTGCCGTCATTGGGATAGACGGCCAGGCCAGCGCTGACGGTCACAGGCGGTTCCTGTCCATCGCGCGCGAGCCTTTCACAGATTCGCAAAGCAGCCTTGCGTCCTTCCTCCTCGCCCGATTCCGGCAGAATGAGCACGAACTCATCGCCGCCGTAGCGCGCGGGCGTATCAATCGTCCGGCATTCATTGCGCAAGGCGGTACCAAGACGCTTGATCGCGCGGCTGCCTGTGAGATGGCCGTACTTGTCGTTGATCTTCTTTAAATCGTCAAGGTCGAATAGGAGCACGGCGAAACTTCGCCCGGTGCGTCGAGAGCGCTGAATTTCGTTTTCCAACACCTCAAGCAGCCGGCGGTGGTTGGCAAGCCCAGTCAGCGAATCGGAGGCAGCCAGCCGGCTCACCTGATCAAAAAGCTGCGCGTTGTCCAGAAGCGTGCCACCCAGAACGACTACGTAGCTCAGGTCCATGGTCACATGCGCTAATGTGAAGGCCGCGTCAAAAACATGCTGCGACTGGCTGATCGTAATATGGCAAATAACATTCAATGCCGCGGCGAAAAATAATGCTCGATCGAGCGACGATTCAGAATTTCCACGACGCAGACGCCACGCGTATCCCACGGTCGCTGCGACATAAATTGCCGCCGGCAGCAAATCCCAAGGCCGCGGGATGATTGCGCCCGGATGAATCTTCGGAGCGCTCGGGAGCATGAAATAAAACACGCTGGTCAAATACGCCACCGCGCCGACGATCAGTGTAGATCCTGCCATCTCTTTGGCAGGCTCGCGCGCAACTGGAATTCGCCGCTCTACCACGAGTGCAGCCAGCAATAAAAGTCCAAGGAGAGTCCGGCCGGCAAGCCACCCGATGGAAATGTCATTTCCCGGAATGAGTGTGACGAGCATTCCGCGATAGAAGGTCATGCTCGTCCCCGCTTCGATCAGCCCGGCCAGGACGAAACCAAAAGCCAGAATGAGAGAAATTCGATCATGGGTGCCGCGAAACCGCACCAGCGCATTCGCAGCAAAAGTGAATGCGATCAAGCTTCCGGCCATTTCCAGATAGGTGTCGAGCAAAGGATCTGCGATGTAAGAGGAACTGCGAAGAATCAGAATTAGAACGAGGTAGGAGGCACCGACGATCGTCCACAAGAGGACGAGACGAAAACGATGCAATACCCCCCAAATTCTCTCCGGACGACCCACCACAACCCCCTCAAACGCACTTCTTCCCGCGACAGAATCAGCAACTTCTGTACCGTTCCAATATATGGTTTTAGTACTATTTAAACTGATGTAAATAATAGTCTTACTTTACATCCCGCAAAGGGTTGGAGAGGGCAAAGCTCAAGCCCTCGGCAATCGCAGGACGGAAGGAGGGTAAAAATGTTACCGACTGGTCAGGCTCTTACCCACTACTTCGGATTGGGGGGTGGCAGCTCGTGCGCCTGAACAAGGCTTTGGAAATTCGACCTCTTATGCGACCCGTCGCAAAACGGCTTCCTCTCCGACTGGCCGCAGCGGCACAGCCCGATTTTCGTGCGACCAGCCAAGCCGTACGCTTTCCCTTCTTGATCGACAATCTGTATTTCCCCATCAATGAGCAGCGGGCCGTTATTCACGACCGTCACCTTAACGTCAGACACTCGTTCCTCCGATCGCAACGCTTGAAATTCTACAATTGGATTTGTTTTGTAGTGCTCAACACATCCGGCAACATTCAGTACTTGGGAACAGAGGCGTCCACTTCGTCAGACCATGCAAGGATACCACCCTTCAGGTTCAATACCTTGCGGAAGCCTGCGCTGCGCAAGAACTCGACAGCCTCTGCTGAACGTTTTCCGCTTCGGCAGTGCGCTACGATTTCGCGCGAGCTATCGAGTTCGTTCACGCGGCGCGAAAGCTCGCCTAGCGGAATCAAGTGTCCACCGAGATTGCAAATTTGGTATTCGTGCGGCTCGCGAACGTCCAGTACAAAAAGGTCGTCGCCACGATCCAGACGCGACTTCAATTCGCGCGGAGCGATTTCGGGCACGGTTGTTTGTGCGGGGCTCTTAGCTTCCTCGCCGCGAACGCCGCAAAATTCCGCGTAGTCGATTAGTTTTGTGATCGTGCGACGCTCGCCGCAAACAGGACACTCCGGATTTTTACGCAGTTTCAATTCACGAAAGCGCATAGCCAACGCGTCGAACAGAAGCAAGCGTCCGATCAGCGGCTGGCCTCTGCCAATAATCAGCTTCAAAGTCTCGGCCGCCTGAATTGCTCCCACGATTCCAGGAAGCACTCCCAGCACCCCGCCCTCGGCGCACGAAGGCACGAGCCCGGGCGGAGGTGGTTCAGGATATAAACATCGGTAGCAAGGACCGCCCGGCGCGCCAAAAATGGTGATTTGCCCTTCAAAGCGAAAGATCGAACCATAAACATTGGGTTTCCCGAGGATTACGCAAGCGTCATTTACCAGGTAACGCGTTGGAAAATTATCTGTCCCATCCACCACGACGTCGTAATCCTTCAACAGGTCCAGCGCATTCTCGCTTGTCAGACGCGTCGTGAACCGGTCGATCTGTATATCCGGATTTAGATTGCGCAGTCGCTCTGTCGCGGCTTCAATTTTCGGGCGACCGATGTCGCTGGTGCCAAAAAGAATTTGGCGTTGTAGATTGGTCAAATCGACCGAGTCAAAATCCACCAGGCCGATTCTGCCAACGCCCGCAGCCGCAAGGTACAAACCGAGTGGCGCACCCAGCCCTCCAGTACCGATGCAAAGAACTTTCGCCTGCTTCAGCTTCAGCTGTCCATCCATGCCCACTTCGGGCATGATCAGATGGCGGCTGTAGCGCATCACTTCTTCGTTCGACAGTGTCGCGTTTGAATTCGTCGCATCCGGCAAGTTCGAGATTTTTGTATTGGTGGCCACGAAAAATTCTCCTGATTTTAATTCTGCGCTCCGCCTGCAATCGAGGGCACGATGCTCAGTATGTCTCCCTCGCGCAAGGGCGTCTGATCTCCACGCATATAACGTATATCCTCATCGTTCACATAGACGTTCACAAAACTTCGCAGCCGCCCATCGTCAGAATAAAGATGTTTTTTTAAATCTCCAAAAAGGGTGGTAAGAGACGACAGCGCTTCGCCTACGGTCGACGCCTGCAGTTCCACACTTTCCTTCTTGCCCGTATAAGGACGCAACGGCGTAGGAATAATTACCTTTACTGCCATTCTGTAGTCTCCTCGATGATTGAATTAGATGCTTGCAGATTGGGCCACGGATTCAATTGCTTCCAGATCGTAAGCAGAGCGATCGTCGCGCAGACGCCAGGACTTCAACTCCCGCGGCTCCCGCTGCTCGACGCTCACGATGATGTAGCTATACCACGGCCAGGCGTGCTCGCGGTCAAATTCGCTCGGACGTGCCGGTGCATCCGGATGTGAGTGGTACCACCCGACCACTTCCAGTTTTCGCTCTTTCGCTTTCTTCTCCGCCATCTGAACATCATCTGAAGTTACTTCAAAACGATTGCGTGGCGAATCATTCCGCCGGTTTGCCAGCGGAAGTAATTCCACAACTTCGCGCGCGGTCTCGCTATCATTTCCCAACAGCGCCCCGCAGCATTCGTGCGGATATGTCTCCACGCCGTGCGCCTGTATTCGGCAAACGAGCCCATCGGAAATTCGCAGCGCCGCGCCGCTCATGGCTCGCTCCAAAATCGATCGCTCAAATATTTTTCGCCGGAATCCGGAAACACCGTAACAATCACGGCCTGTTGCCCGCTCGGCAAACTTCGCGCCACTTCAAAGCAAGCCCAAAACGCCGCGCCCGAGCTAAGCCCCACGAGAATTCCCTCTTCGCGGGCGAGCCGCTTCACGACGCGATGCGCATCCTCGGTGCGGGCATCAATATTTTGGTCCGCAAGATTTGGGTCATAGATGGCCGGAACCATCGCTGTGGCCATGTGCTTCAAACCTTCCAGTCCGTGGAATCCTGAATCCGGCTGCATGCTGATACAACGAATCGCCGGATTCAGCTCCTTCAGGCGTCGCGTGGTTCCCACAAAGGTCCCGCTGGTCCCCAGCCCGGCCACAAAGTGCGTAATCTGGCCGGCGGTCTGCTCCCAAATCTCCGCGGCGGTGCCTGCATAATGAGCCGCAGGATTTGCCGCATTGCTGTATTGGTCAGGATAGAAATATTTCGAAGGCTCCTCTTCGTAAATTTTGCGCACGCGGCGAATCGCTCCGTCCGTGCCCTCTTCGCCCGGTGTAATAACAACCTCGACGCCATAGGCTGCCAAAATTTGTTTCCGTTCAGGCGAAGCACTCGACGGAAGGCACAGCTTCACGCGATAACCAAGCGCCGCGCCCACCATGGCATAGGCAATCCCCGTATTTCCGCTGGTAGCGTCGAGAATTATTTTTCCGGGCTGAAGAACGCCCGTGCGCTCGCCTTCCCGTATCATGGAATAGGCCGCACGATCTTTGACCGAACCGCCGGGATTGAACCATTCAGCTTTGGCGTAAAACTTGGCATTCGGAAAAGCAGAGCCCATGCGTTGCAGTCGCAGCAATGGCGTGTTGCCGATGCGCTCGAGAATGTTTTGCCCGATTCGGCCACACTCGCGAGCAACCGCCGGCGAGATCGTTCGTTTGTTCACAGCGTTCATAGTCCGTGCGGTTGTCAAAAACTTCCGGTTCTTAGATGCGAAGAAAGCGGCGTATATTCACCGATTTCAATCACAGTCTAGCAGGCCTTTGGCGCACGCCGCTTCTTAAAACGTCCCACCTTGATTTTTAGCTTTACACCAGCCTGTCCCACTCAATACTCTGGACCACATGTGGTACGTCAACAAACTATTCAATCAAGCTCAAGTCGAATCTCTGTCCGCTAAGGGGTTCCTGGTTCGCAGTTCGGGCGGAGTCGTCCGCATCGAGAAATACAATTGCGGAGCCGAACTACGCAAGACCGCCGGAGATAGTTTTCAGATGACTGAAATTCCGTGCATCATGCTGCAAGGCCAGTTCGCGCTTCTTTGGGATGCGGGATATCAGAAATTCCTAGTCTCCCATGACAAGAGAAAAGTTCCCGCTCACAAGAGCCAGCTCGTGGACTTGCGCAAATTTAATGAAGAACTGCGAACTGCCCTGGGAGTTCCCACCTACTACAACGAAGCGATCGGATCCACCTGCCACCTGAGTGTGTACGACCGCGTGAAAGGCCGCCCGGGCGACGTCCCCGATGAGAGCGTGGGCGTAGAAGAAGAGTTCAAGCACTAAGTGCTGCAACTTCCGCAAATCACCGGGCCGAAGTTTCCTCGGCTTACCTCCAGTCGCCGCGCTACGGAATCTTGGTCTCTTCCAGGCGCCGCCTCAGCCGAACAGGATCAATTCGATGCTGCGCAAATAATTGTCCGCCGATAAAAACCACCGGCACGTCGTCGGTATAGCGTTCGAACAGAACAGGATCGCCGTCGATATCCACTTCGCGAAGTTTCGCGCCGTATTCGGAAAGCAAAGGGGCTATCGCCGCTTTCGCTACATCGCACAGGTGGCATCCTTCCCGCGTGTACATGGTAACTTCACGGGGGCTCGCCACTGCCAGGCGGCCGCTCTCTGTTCGGATGTAGAAGTCGGCACTCTCCTCGCGAAGCAAACCTCTCTGCGCCAAGTCGGCCACCGCATCCAGCACAGCTTCTCGCTCGGTTGGCGCATTGCCGCCCACAAATTCAAACAGCGTATGCAAATCGAGAGAATCCTTTTCAAGTTGATCGAATGTCGACAGAATTTTCTTGCTGATTATGGTTTCCATCGGGTCGGTTGTCCCGCCTTGTTTACGGTTTGATCGTGTAGAACTGTTGGAATGCCCCGATCGAGGGATAGAACGCTCTCGACCGGAACAGCTCCGCAATCTGACGGATGTGGCCCAAATCGTGGAAGGCCCATTCGTTCATTAATTGTCCAATTGAAATCTGGCCGATCTTTCCGTGTTGTCCGATGCGCGCAACCGCATGAGCCGGGACGTAGCGAAGCATCGACAAGCTGCGGTCGCGTTCGTGGCAGAACACTTTCAAATGTTCGCGAGCCTTGCCGCTCGAGTATTTCCCGGAGGCGTAGGCGGCGTTTTGATCGTAGGGTTCCAATGCCGGATCGTTTTTCTCGATCATTTTCTGGATACGCTCGCGAAAGCCCACCACTTCCACTTCAGCAAGGTGCGCTAACACTTCACTGATAGACCAGCGATCCATGGACGGCTTCCAATGCATTTGTTCGTCGTTAGCGGACCATACGATTTTCTCAATTATGATGGGCGTCTGCTCGAGCACCGCCAAACCCGGCAACGCATCAGGACCTGGTGTAGCAGCCATGCAAGCCTCCGAAAAATAATTATCTCGCATTTATACCTTAGGGCGTAGCCGAAGTGGAAGAACGGACCTTGTGCCGCGATGGAGCGCGTGATAAACCGGAGAGAGAGGTATTTGGCTTGGCGCAAGTATTAGCGATGGTGGATGACCTTTTTTTCCAGTCGAAAATTATTGAGACGGCTCGTCACGTGGGCGTGAACGTAAAGATATGCACCACACCCGATGCCTTGGCTGCCGAAATATCGAAGGCGGCTCCCCGTCTCGTGGTGGTGGATCTCAACGCGCGCAATCAACCCCTTGATGCCGTCCAACGCATGCAATCACTCGCCGCAGGCGTCCCTCTAGTGGGCTTTCTTTCCCACGTCCAAACCGATCTCGCCGAGCAAGCACGCGCCGCCGGTTGCCGCGAAGTGATGCCGCGCTCAAAATTCACCAAAGACCTGGCAACCATCCTGGCCCGCGCGAAATCCGAAACCACATGACAAACAGGTTTTGCGCTGCGGCGCTGACGGCAATCCTAATACTTTCGCGGATGATTCCCAACGCGCCCACCTGGGGCGCGCAAGAAGCCTCCGATCCCGTGGCAGCGCTATCTGCTGCAATCGTGGCCGCCTGCCGCGACAATGAAACCCAATTCCTGAACTATTTCACTTCCGATAACGCCGCCGCTTTTCGCGCCTTGCCCGCAGAACAGCGCGCCGCCTTTTTGAAACGCTTTTCGCTTTCCGATGTGCCCGGCAAGCCGCTGAGTTCCACAGATCAGCAGAACCACGCCGTGCTTCTCTGCCAAACACCAAGCGGCACGGTGCAATATCGTTTCGGCGCGCCGCGCGTTCGCGAAAATCTCGCGTTCATTCCCGTAAGCGTGGTGGACGGTGAGCGAGCGGAATTCGGCCTCGTGCGCGAAAGTGGCGGATGGCGTCTGTTGTCGTTGGGTTTGGTTCTTCTTGATATTCCGCAGCTCGCTAGGCAGTGGGCCGCAGAGGATTTGCGCGCAAGCGAGGATTCAATTATCGACACGCTGCATACCTTGGCTGAAGCAATTCAAACCTATACTCGCGCGTTCGGGAAAGTGCCTGAATCTCTCGCGGAACTCGGCCCTGCGGCTAAGGGCCAAATCTCCCCCGAGCAGGCATCGCTTATAAGCGCAGATCTCGCGAGCGGCAAGCACAATGGATATCAGTTTCGATATCGCATAGTGCCCGACCCCTCTGGCAACGACACAGCGTTTGAATTGGCCGCTACGCCCGAATCATCGTCAAAGGGTCGCCGGTCATTCTTTCTCGACGCCGCCGGAAAAATTCACGGCGCCGATAAACACGGCACTGTGGCTACTTCCGATGATCCCGTTATTGACTCGGAAAAGACGCCCTAGCGAGCCGGCCGCTTCGGGTATAATGCCCAGCAGCTAATTATAGTTAGCCTAAATAATTCCCTGAAGGGGCGTGGATGTCACACTCCAGAGTTCTCGCTGATAGAATTTATCCCCCAGAAGGTCTCGCCGCAGATGTCGTTCGCATTGCAGCTGCAAATATTTTGCTCGTGTTGTGCGCGCACATCGTGTTGCCTTTGCCTTGGACGCCCGTACCAGTCACCGGCCAAACTTTTGGCGTGCTTCTTGTTGCCGTCCTCCTGGGAGCCCGCCGCGGCGCTCTCACGCTCGGGTTGTATTTACTCGAAGGAATAGGCGGTCTGCCGGTTTTTCAGCCTCTCGGCCTTCCGGGCCCGGCGCGATTTCTCGGCCCCACCGCTGGCTATCTGCTCGCATACGTTCCTGCCGCGTTTATTACGGGCTGGATCGTACAGCGCGGCGCAGTCCCGCTGCGCATTCATTTTCGAATCGAATCAAATGTCGCAAAACTTCTCGTGGCCTTGATCGCGGGCGAGGTAATAATCTTCACGGGCGGTTGCGTTTGGCTGGCCCAGCTCATGAATCTCGGATGGATCAACTCCCTGCGCTTCGGCGCTCTGCCGTTTTTGCCCGCTGAAGTGATTAAAATGTCGTTAATTATGGCCGTAGTCGGTGGTCTAGAACTTGTGCGCACCAAAAATCGAAATCGCAACTCATTGTCCGAGCGCTAACAGTCGGGCCAGATTGTTCATTCAGATTTGAACTAGACTTTTCGTTCCAGGTTCCCGGCCCTCCTATGTCCACGCAAACCATGCAGCAAAAACAAACTCCCGAAGATGCTCTTCGTGCCGCAAACACGCGTTTTTATTCCGCCTTCGAATCCCTTGACCTCGCTCTGATGGAAGCCGTGTGGGCCCACGACGAAGAAGTCCAGTGCGTTCATCCCGGCTGGGAACTTTTGCTGGGCTGGGAAGAAGTTCATGACCGCTGGGCTAGACTTTTCGCCAACGCGCGACGCGTTCGCATAGCACTGAGTTCCGTCTGGGTCCGAATTGAAGGCAACGTAGGGTGGGTAGCTTGCACCGAGCACATCACGACCGCGTTTGCCGATGGCTTTGACGATTCCATGGTGCAAGCCACGAATATATTCGTGCTCGGTGAACAAGGTTGGCTGCTCGTGGCCCATCACGCCTCGCCGCTTCCCAATCCTGCTCATTCCACCGTGCAGTAAACGATAGTCCCCAGACGCGCAATTTGCCAGCGAGAAGGCCGTGACTCATTTCGCATGAAAGTTTTGCCTGGTGGATTTCCTCGCCACGCCTATACCCAAACTACCGCCTTATGTTATTCTCTTAGGCGTAGCATTCGGCACTCACGCCGGAACGTCCACACCGATTCTACTTTCATCGCGGCGGGCACGAGTATCGGTACTCTCTTCCCTAAGCGAATGTGACGTGCGTGAGCGCCAGGACGGACCCAGCATGTCCACACCAGTAGCCCTGCCCAAGACGGCGGAAATTCGCCTCGCGCATTCGCCCGACAGCGATGACGCTTTCATGTTTTACGCTCTGGCCACCGGCAAAGTCCGCTTGCCCGGAGTGAAATTCAATCACGTCTTGTCCGACATCGAATCGCTGAACCAAGCCGCGCGAAACGAAGTCTATGATGTGACTGCGATCAGTTTCTATGCCTATCCGTTCGTCGCGGATAAATATGTCCTCCTCGATTGCGGCGCGAGTTTTGGCGAAGGCTACGGTCCCATCGTTGTCGCTGGCCACCCGATTAAGAAAACAGACTTAGCTGGTCGTAAAATCGCCATTCCCGGAGAGCTGACAACCTCTTATCTGGCCCTAAAGCTTTTCGAGCCCAACGTCGAAACAGTCACCATGCCGTTCGATAAAATTCTAGCCGCGGTGCAATCCAAAGAAGTTGAAGCCGGCCTCTTGATTCACGAAGGCCAATTGCTTTTTTCTCAAATGGGCCTGCATCGTGTCGTCGACCTGGGGCAATGGTGGCAGGAGAGCACAGGACTGCCGCTGCCGCTCGGGGCCAACGCGATTCGTCGCAAGTTAGGTCCTGAGTTGGGGCGTCAGATCGCTCGCGTCATCCGAGAAAGTGTTTCCTATGCGCTGGAACATCGCGAGTCCGCGCTGAACTACGCCCTGCAGTTCGCCCGCGACATGGATCCGATTTTGGCCGACAAATTCGTGGGCATGTACGTGAATCGCTGGACTCTGGACTATGGAGAACAAGGACGCCGCGCCGTGCGCGAACTGCTCGCGCGGGGTGCCGCCATCGGCATGCTTTCGCCTTCGGTCCCAATAGAATTTCTCAGCAGCACCGACGGTGCCACGCCGTCGCATCCCGCGCAAGAACGGTAGCCTCGCACCGTTTCGCGATTCACTTTCGCGCCGGTTCCCCCTTCCCTGCTAAAATTCTATTAGCAGTATTTTCTGAGATATGAGGAATTTCATTCAACAGGGCTTGGCCCTTCGAGAATTGTTGCGCCAGCGCATCTTGGTGTTGGATGGCGCGATGGGCACCATGCTGCAACAAGCCCATCTTACTGCCGAAGATTTTGGCGGCCCTCAGCTGGAAGGCTGCAACGAAAACCTGGTCATTACCCGGCCCGATGTTGTCAGCGCTATCCACCGAAAATATCTCGAAGCTGGCTGTGACATTATTGAAACGAACTCCTTCGGCAGCACGCCCGTCGTTCTCGCGGAATACGGGCTGGGCGGACGCGCGCGCGAAATCAGCCGAATCGCCGCTGCGCTTGCGCGCGATGCTGCCGACGCTTTCTCTACGCCGGTCAAGCCGCGCTTCGTGGCCGGCGCGATGGGCCCAACCACAAAAGCCATCAGCGTTACGGGTGGCATCACTTTCGAACAGCTTCGAAATAATTATCAGGAGCAAGCCCATGGTTTGATCGAGGGTGGCGCCGACGTCCTTCTTCTGGAAACTTGCCAGGATACGCGCAACATCAAAGCCGGCATCCTTGCCGTTCAGCAGCTAAGCCACCATCTCGGCCAGCCAATCCCGCTCATGGTTTCCGTCACCATCGAGCCGATGGGCACCATGCTCGCCGGCCAATCGATAGAAGCTCTATGGTCCTCGCTCGATCATGTAGATTTAATTTCGCTCGGCCTCAATTGCGCAACAGGCCCAGAGTTTATGACCGATCACGTTCGCACATTGCAGTCGCTGAGCAGCGGCTTCGTATCGTGCTACCCCAACGCCGGCTTGCCGAACGAAGAAGGTCTCTACCAGGAAACTCCCATGTCTCTCGCGCAACAACTCGAGCGCTTCGTCGATCGCGGCTGGCTGAATATGGTGGGCGGCTGTTGTGGCACCACCGAAAAACACATTCGCGCCATCGCGCAAATGGTTCAAGGCAAGTCTCCCCGCCGCCCGGCCGATTCCACTCATCGCGCTGTTTACTCTGGAATTGAGGTCATCGAGGCCGAAGAAAGTACGCGCCCTCTCATCGTCGGCGAACGCACCAACGTAATCGGCTCGCGCCGATTCAAAAATTTAGTAGCCGCGGAACTCTGGGAGGAAGCCACCGAAATCGCGCGCCGGCAAGTTAAAAGTGGCGCGCACATCGTGGACGTCTGCCTGCAAAGTACCGACCGCGATGAAATGGCCGACATCCCGCCGTTTTACGATCAGCTCATCCGCAAAATTAAAGCTCCTATCATGATCGATACCACCGATCCGCGCGCTGTCGAACTCGCGCTCAGCTATTGCCAGGGCAAAAGCATCATCAATTCCATCAACCTCGAAGATGGCGAAGAGAAATTTGAACGAGTTTGCCCGCTCGCCCGATCTTATGGCGCCGCGCTCATCGTCGGTTGTATCGACGAGGATCCCGTGCAGGCACAAGCATTCACCCGCGAACGCAAACTCGAAATCGCCGAGCGTTCCCACCGTCTGCTTATCGAACGTTTTGGAATTCGGGTAGAAAATATCATTTTTGATCCGCTGGTGTTTCCTTGCGGCACCGGCGACAAAAATTACATCGGTGGCGCGCTCGAAACTATCGAAGGCGTGCGCTTGATCAAGAGACAAATTCCCCACGTGCGCACCGTACTTGGAATTTCCAACGTTTCCTTCGGCCTGCCGCCCGGCGCGCGCGAAGTAATGAACTCTGTTTTCCTCTATCACTGCACCAAAGCCGGATTGGATCTCGCTATCGTCAACGCCGAACGCATCGAGCGCTTCGGCTCCATTCCGGAGACTGAAAGAAAGCTTGCCGAAGACCTTCTGTTCAATACTCCGCCAATTTCGGTACCCGCAGGTCACCCGCAAGCCAACGATCTGCGCAACGCCCCGACGGACTGGCGCGATCAGACGCCGGAGCAAAAAGCCGCGATCAATCATTTCCAAATCGCCGCCATCACCGACCATTTCCGTGCGGCCGGCGCGCGAAAAAAAGAACGTGCTGCCGACCTGCCTCTCGACCAGCGCCTCGCCAATTACATTTTGGAAGGCTCGAAGGATGGCTTGATTGACGACCTCAACCGCAAGCGCGCCGAAGGAAACGCACCTCTCGACATCATCAACGGTCCGCTAATGACCGGAATGGCCGAGGTCGGTCGCCTGTTCAACAACAATGAGCTGATTGTCGCGGAAGTCCTGCAATCCGCCGAAGCCATGAAAGCCGCCGTCAGCCATCTCGAACAATTCATGGAAAAGGCCGACACCGAAAAGCGCGCAAAAATAATCCTCGCGACGGTGAAAGGCGATGTCCACGACATCGGCAAAAATCTCGTTGAGATCATCCTGAAAAATAATGGCTATGAGGTGATCAATCTCGGCATTAAAGTTCCACCCGAGGAATTGATTCGCGCCCATCGCGAACATCAGCCCCACGCCATCGGACTTTCCGGCCTGCTGGTGAAAAGTGCGCAGCAAATGGTGACCACCGCCACAGACCTGCGCGAAGCCGGCATTGACGTTCCCTTACTGGTGGGAGGTGCCGCGCTGTCTGAAAAGTTCACGCGCTCGAAAATCGCTCCGCAATATGCCACCGCCGTGTGTTACGCGAAAGATGCCATGACCGGCTTGCGCCTGATGAATCATTTGAGCGACCCGGCGCAGCGCGAAGCCGTATTGCGCGACAACACCCACGCCGGAGCCATCGCCGTGGAAGAGCTTCCACCAGCTCCGGCAGGTCCCGCCGGCGAAGAACGGTCGCCGCGAATTCGCACAGACATTCCAATTCCAGACCTGGCCTACCTCGATCGCCAAGCGCGCTCTATCCCCGATCGCAACGAGATCTGGAGCTACATAAATCCCTACATGATTTTCGGCCGCCATATGGGCTTCCGCGGCAATTTCGAGAAAGCTTTAAAAGAACGCGACCCCCGCGCCCTCGAGCTTTTCAACAGCATGGAAGACGTGAAGCATGAAGCTGAATCTTTCATGAAAATCTCAGCCGTGTGGCAATTCTTCGAGGCCGAACGCGAAGGCAATTCCATCGCGCTCTTCGAACCTGGAAGATCCTCGCCCTTCCATAAATTTCATTTCCAACGCCAGCGCGTGGGAGACAAACTTTGCCTAAGCGATTACATTCTCCCGCCAAATCCTGCGCCTTACAGCAGTAACGGTGCCGATCAAAAAAACATCCGTCGCGATCATCTCGCGCTTTTCGTAGTCACCGCCGGAGCAGGCGTGCGCGAGCGCGCCGAGGAAGCCAAAGCCGCCGGTCGCTATCTTTTCTCTCACGGACTGCAAGCTCTCGCCATCGAAACCGCCGAAGCCTGCGCCGAATGGCTGCACCGGCGCATTCGCGAAGATTGGGGTTTCCCCGATCCGCCCATGCTGACCATGGCCGACCGCTTCACTTCGCGCTATCGCGGCAAACGCTACAGCTTCGGTTATCCGGCCTGCCCGAATCTCGACGATCAGGCCGGCATCTGGATGCTCTTGCGTCCCGAAGAGATCGGCGTTCATCTTACCGAAGGCATGATGATGGACCCCGAAGCCAGTGTCAGTGCTCTAGTCTTTCACCATCCGGATTGCACTTATTTCACCGTCGGCGACCAACCCGACGTGCCGTTGAGCTGACGCCCCACAGGGTGCTGTTTGGCAACGCACATTTAACTTTTCTCCGCCGGCAACCCCAGAATATTGCAAAATGACCAAGAGGGTCTGGAGCTAGATGAACTCCCGCCCCTCTGCAACCGGCATTCACCCAGCCTGTACCCCAGGAACACGAAACGCCGAGTCCGATCTCAGACGCAGTACGGTTCGATTTGAAGCTGAATCGAACGCGAGCGCCCGAGCGGCATGCTTCCCTCTAGCGCTCGCAAACATACAGGGGGCTCCGATGACTGAGGCTGGCACAAAACAGATCGACCAAGTCGTCGACGGGAAATTCCGCCTCGGCCAGTTAGTGGGTCGAACTCAGCGCAGCGCTGTATTCGTCACGCATTATGACGGCCAGCAAGTTAAGAAAGCTGCAATCAAAATAATCCCCGCGGATTCGGTCGACGCCCCAGCCCAACTAGCTCGCTGGAGACAGGCCGCGAAACTTTCTCACCCCCACTTGGTCCGCCTACTGGAAATGGGACGCTGCGAGCTGGATCACATCGATATGCTCTACGTGGTGATGGAATACGCCGAGGAAAATCTGTCGCTGGTGGTTGCCCGCAGATCTCTCGTGCCGCAGGAAGCTCGCGCCCTACTCGGCCCTGTAGTGGACGCTCTTGCCTACGTTCACGCTCAAGGATTCGTGCATTGCCGCCTGAAACCCTCAAACATCATGGCCGATGACGATCTTCTGAAAATCTCGAGCGACGGACTTTGTCGCATCGGCGAATCAAGCGGCAGTCCGGGGAAGCCTGGAGCTTACGATCCGCCCGAAGCGGCGGGCGGAAGAATTTCACCGGCCGGCGATGTTTGGTCCTTGGGCATGACTTTGACCGAAGCTTTGACTCAGCGCTTGCCGGTATGGGAGCGAACCAACCAGGGGGAACCCTCCCTGCCATCCAACCTGCCGCCGGAGATTCTTGATTTGGCGCGCCATTGTTTGCGCCGCGACCCGCAGATGCGTTGGACTGTTGCAGACATTGCCGCGCGTCTACAATCGAATTCGCCCGCGCCTCTAAAACCGATACCCCTAAATCCGCGGCCTTCGTTCGCAAACCTGCGCGTTATCGGTGCAGGGGTGCTGGCTGTTCTGGCGTTGGTGGCGATTCTAGTAGTTCCGCGACTTTTCAAGCACAACTCGCAAAATCAGCCAATTCCTGCGGTCGTGCCAGTAGTCGCGGTTAAACAGGCAAATGAACAGGCGAGTGCACAGAGGATTGAACAGTCGCCACATCAGGCGCCAGCTCATTCAACAATTCAGCCAACACCAGAAAAGAAAGCTGTGCCGTCTGCCCAACCTCCTTCGCCCGTTCCGACGCCTCTCGAAGCTTCTCGCGTCGCGAAGTCGGCGGGGCAGCAACTCGCAGTGCTGCCGCCAGCGCTTCAGCCTGTGGAGCATTCCGCGAACTCCCCAACAAAGCCTAGCGAGAAAAAACCCGCAGCCAGTAACCCTGCTCCATTGCCTCCGCCGGTTCGATCCGCGACGCCCGCGACAACACCCAGCAGCGGCATTGTACGCGGCAGAGTCGTTCACCGAGTCTTGCCCGATGCGCCCCAGAAAGCCAGAGACACCATCCGCGGTAAGGTCAGGCTCAGTGTAAAGGTAAACGTGGATGACTCCGGGAACGTAACCCAAGCAGCCTTCGATTCTCCTGGACCAAGCCAATATTTTGCCGACCGCACGTTGAAAGCCGCCCAACTCTGGAAATTTGTTCCCGCAAAGGTGAACGGCCGCAATGTGCCAAGCCAATGGCTCCTGTACTTCGAGATCGAGCCCACCACCACCGCCGTCTACCCGAAGCAAACCGCTCCATAGCCTGAAAGCTTCGCGCAATTGAATATGCGATAAGTTCCTCCTCCGAAGTATCAAAGCTCGATGGACTGGTACATACAATGCAGTCTTTGCGGTTTGAGGATTCCTCTGACTAGCAACCTCCGTCCAACTCCCGCGCTTGAAGGGGGGATACCGGCACGACCCGCGTTTCGTCATTTTTCAGATAACGTTTCGTTAGCCCGCATTTCCTTCGCCCCTCGATTCTCGAATCTCGCGTTTGGATTTTAGCCGTTCGATTGCATTCCCTTGCTTCCCGCGCCCAATTCGGATTACATTCAAAGTTTATTTTGTGAGGCTAGCATGTGGCCGGGAGAGGCGGTGCGAAGCGGAGCGGCGGCCGATAAAGGGCGGCCAGGCGCATTTCACCCTAAGCGGGACCGACGGCGCGCCCGAAGGCATGAAAAACTCCCCGCCGTGACGATTTACGCCGAGGCCCCCCGATCGCGATATGCGACAGACGCAACAGGCCCCCCAAAAAGCTCCGCTCTCGTCACTCGCCACTCGCCACCAATCACGGGAATTTCTAATCGCGAACTCTTGGGATCAGAGAGTTCGCAACTTATTGAAAACAAGCACCGACGAACCGTTCTAATGGCGAAGTTTGAACCAAACCATTTCCTCGTTTTTCGAGATTACAGCTCCAAATGAAAGCTCCAGGCCTCCATCTTTCGAGCGCGGGAAGCTATCCGCGCATAGGTGATTCCCCAGAATTGCAAGTCCTGCGGCGAACGATCGCCGCGCTCGACAGAGGAGAAAGAACCACCGCCGATCTTCTCGAAGTGCAGAACGAAGTAACCCGCCATGTGATTGCCGAACAAGTGAGAGCCGGGCTCGACCTTATCACCGACGGCCTAATTCGCTGGTACGATCCCATCTCTCATCTCGCCGGCAAGCTGGACAACATTCAAATAAAAGGCCTCGTTCGATTCTTCGATACCAATACTTATTTCCGCCAACCGGTCTTCGACGGAGCACCAGTAAAACGCGGTCACCTTGTCGCAGGCGAATACAGCTTCGCGCGAAACGCGCTGGGACATTTGCCCACCCCGCGAGGCAAAGCTGGAAAGCTCGGCATTAAGCCGGTGCTAACTGGACCCTACACCCTCGGCAAATTTTCACTGAGCGAAAATCCCGGCAATGGATCATCCAAAACATTCGCCGCTTTGGAGGCGCGCGTCCAAGCGTACGCTGAGATTCTCGCAACCGAGTTCGAAGCACTGTCGCAAGCGGGCGCGGAATTAATTCAAGTGGACGAGCCCGCCGCGATTAAGTATCCGAACGATTGGGCGATTTTCGAGAGTTCGCTGGCTCCCTTAGTTAACGCGCGAGACAAAATCATAAAGAGCGGACGCAAACTCGAACTTGCTCTGTACGTTTACTTCCACGATTGCGTGCCGCTCTACGAAAAACTGCTCGCCCTGCCAGTCGATGTTGTCGGCCTGGACTTTACGTATTCTCCCAAACTGCTGGACATGGTAGGGTCAGCGGGATCTCAAAAGGCGCTCGGGTTAGGTCTCATCGACGGCCGAAATACAAAACTGGAAGATCCTGCACAGGTCGCACGCCAGGTTGAGCGCATGCTGCCAAAAATAAAAGACGAACGCGCTTTCCTCGGACCCTCTTCTGGTCTGGAATATCTTCCGCGCCATCGCGCTTTCGCAAAACTGGAAATACTGTCGAAAGTTCGCGCGCAACTAGAGGGCCGAGAACGCCGATGAGCCGCCAAAAATTTGAAAACCTTGGCGTGAAGTTGCCCCTGTTCCCGACCACTTCGGTTGGCAGCTTCCCGAAACCGGATTATTTGGCAAAGGCTCGCGCCGAATTTAACAAAAAACAAATTTCTGAAAAAGACCTTCACGATCTCGAGCGCAAGGCCACCGCGTTCTGGATCGAGGAACAGGAAAAGCTGGGCATCGACGTATTGGTGGACGGCGAGATGTATCGCGGCGACATGGTCGCCTATTTCGCGGAGCGGCTCCCTGGCTTTTCCATTAGCGGCTTGGTTCGCAGCTACGGAAATCGTTACTACCATAAACCCGTACTATCTGGCGAAGTTGAATGGCGCGCTCCACTCACGGTCGAATGGTGGAAGTATGCGCAAAGCCTCACGAAAAAACCGGTAAAGGGAATGCTCACCGGCGGCTACACAATCATGGATTGGAGTTTCAACGAATTTTATCCCGACCGCCGCACCGCGGCGCTAGCGCTGGCAAAAGTGGTCCGTCAGGAAGTGGAAGCTCTTATCGTCGCGGGCTGCAAAATCGTTCAAATAGACGAGCCGGCGCTCTCCGTGCGGCCGGAAGAATTGCCCATCGCCATCGAAGCGATGGAACTCACCACCAAAGGCCAGAATGCCTACTTCATCACTCACGCCTGCTACGGGGAATTCGACAAAATTTATCCCGGCATGCTTGATCTAGCCGTGGATAATTTCGATCTGGAAATGTCCAACAGCGATTTGGACCTGCTTGAACTTTTCCGCCGCCATCCGTTTACAAAAGACATCAGCTTCGGAGTTGTCGACGTCCATTCGCACCGTACAGACAGCGCCGAAGTCGTCCGCGCGAGGATTGAACAAGCCCTGACCATTCTTCCGAAAGAAGGAGTGTGGGTTGACCCCGACTGCGGCCTGAAAACGCGCACGGTAGCGGAGGCCATCGAGAAACTTCGCGCGTGCGTCACTGCCGCTAAATCATTTCGTAACGAGTAGCCTCGGTGCTAGCATCGAAGAATGCGCGAAGAACATTCCGACCGTAGCGCCGGGGCCAATGCGATTCTGCTCTGCGCCAAATTCATCAAATCAAAAAAACCGTGACCGCCGAGCCACTTCTTCCGGAAATTGTTCCACCACCGCCCGGATTGATGCGCAAACGGCGCCCAATCTGGGTCTGGCTTGGGTTTGCCCTAGTCCTCGGCGCGCTCATCGCTCTGGTGTTGGTTGTCCTCATCTCAGATTGATCTTTCGTCCAATGAAAAACTGTCATTCGGATCATTTGAATCGAGCCAAGGGTTGGTTTCCCCTTCCATTCGTGCGGCCCTATTGACGGAAGTGAGTTTTCCATCGACCATAGTAATTCTTTACCAGGAACCGCACGGGAGCCGCATGCAACGCGTCCTTTCGACCTACCGCTATGTCAACCAGCCTCTGGGACCTTCGTTGCTGGCCGAGATTTCTCAGGCAGGAATTAAGAATATCGAGATCTTCTGTTCGCCTCGGCATTTCAACTATCGGGAGCCGCAAGGGGTGCGTGAACTTGCCGACGCGCTCGGCGAATATCACCTGGAATTGCATTCCGTGCATTCACCGACCGAGCGCGATCTTTCTCCCGGGCGTGAAAGCGGCGTGCCCATTTCGATCTCCGATACGGAGCGCATACGTCGCCTCGACGCTGTTGACGAAGTGAAGCGGACGCTGGAGGTGGCGGAGCGAATTCCGTTCCGTTTCTTGGTGCAGCACATCGGACACGGTCGCCAGGCCGCCGACCCGCGCAAGCTCGATGCGGCTTTCAGCTCGCTCGAACATCTTTGCATTTTTGCCAAAGCGCGGGGCGTCACCATTGCGCTGGAAAACACACCGGGCGAACTCGGCGCGCCATCTTCGCTGCAACATTTCATTACTGACACACACTTGCACGACTTGCGGCTTTGTTTCGACGCGGGCCATGCGCATATTGCGGAAGGCGTGGAGGTGAGCTTCGATATGATGCGCGAGCGCCTGGCAACCACGCACATCCACGATAATCATGGCGAAAAAGACGAACACCTGCTGCCCTATGAAGGCAACATAGATTGGGACACGGGCCTCGCCGCAATCGCAGGCGCTCCGGAGCCGGTAGCCATCGTACTGGAATTGAAGGGCCAGCCGAACGGCGGCCCGACGCTCGACCAAGTTCGCGCAACATTTGATAAGCTGGAAGAGAATTTCGAGGCCAAGCGCGGGCGCACCTCACGTTCTTGAATCACTTAAAAACAGAAAACAGGCAGGTAAATGACCCAGCCACAGCAAGCAGCTAGAACCGTCATTACCATCGAACATGCCGGCGAGCACGTCGATAGCAACGTGACAATTCAAGGCTGGCTTTACAACCAGCGCGAATCGGGCAAACTTCTTTTCCCCATTTTTCGCGACGGCACCGGCGTAATCCAGGGTGTTATATCCCAAAAAGAACAACCCGATGCGTTCGAGGCGCTGAAAGGTCTGACCCGCGAGTCGAGCGTAATTGTCACGGGCACCATTCGCGCCGAAGCGCGCGCTACGGGCGGTTTCGAAATGCACATCGGCGGAGTTGAAGTAGTGCATCGCGTGTCCGATGCAGAACCTTATCCAATCCAGCCGAAAGAGCACGGTGTGGATTTTCTCCTCGACCGGCGCCACTTGTGGATTCGTACACCGAGGCAGGCCGCCATCCTACGCATACGCGCAGAAGTAGAACGTGCCGCGCGAAATTACATGGACAGCCAGGGCTACACGCTTACCGACGCCCCAGTATTTACTCCGGCGGCGTGCGAAGGCACCTCCACGCTTTTTGAAGTGAACTACATCGACGATCAAAAAGCCTATCTGACGCAATCCGGTCAGCTTTATGTGGAGGCCACCGCGGCCGCACTCGGCAAAGTGTACACGTTCGGGCCGACCTTCCGAGCGGAGAAATCCAAGACGCGCAGGCACTTGACGGAATTTTGGATGCTCGAGCCCGAAGCGGCCTACGCGCATCTGGCAGATATGATGCAGTTGGGCGAAGGGCTGGTGAGCGCAGTCGTACAATCCGTGGTTAAAAATCGTGCCCGTGAACTTGCCACCATTCAGCGCGACGTTGCGAAACTAGAAAAGGTCGTTCCGCCGTTTCCGCGCGTGACCTACGACCAGGCCATCCAGGTCTTGCAAAAGGCCGGAAACCCCGCGAAGTGGGGCGACGACTTCGGCGGAGACGAAGAAACGATTATTTCCAAGGAGTTCGACAAACCGGTGATCATTCACCGCTATCCGGCGGCGATGAAGGCGTTTTATATGGCTACCGACGAACAGCGGCCCGAGCTTTCTTTGAGTTTTGACATGATTGCTCCGGAAGGGTACGGAGAAATTATCGGAGGCGGCGAGCGCCTGGCAAATTATGAAACGCTGCTGAAGCGTCTTCGCGAACACAACCTGCCGGAGGAATCGTTCCAGTGGTATCTCGACTTGCGCCGTTACGGCAGCGTGGCGCACGCTGGGTTTGGACTGGGGCTGGAACGTACGGTGGCCTGGATTTGCGGAACGGAGCACATCCGCGAAGTGATTCCCTTCCCTCGGATGCTATACCGAGTCTATCCTTAGTGTCCCTCTGTCCAGGCGGTCGACCCTAGGGGTGGCCCCCATACAGGGGCGCGAAAGACATCAAAAAATGCCAGATAAAATAAGAATCATTGGTGTGCCGATGGACTTGGGACAAAGCCGCCGCGGCGTGGATATGGGTCCCTCGGCGCTGCGCGTGGCGGGGCTTCACGCACGACTCAAACAGCTTGGCCGCCAGGTGGAAGACATCGGCAACGTGGTCGTCCCTCAACCTGAAGAACAGCCTTACGGCGAGAAGCGCGCAAGATATCTGGACGAAATTTCACAGGCCTGCAAAGGCTTGGCGGAGACCGTTAAGAAAACACTCGACGAGGATATGGTGCCACTGGTTTTAGGCGGTGACCATTCGATTGCGGTGGGAACTACAGCGGGCGCGGCCGCGCATTTCAACAAAGAATCCAAGCGCGTTGGGGTGATTTGGCTTGACGCGCACGGCGACATGAATACGCCCGAATCTTCGCCCTCCGGAAACGTTCACGGCATGCCGCTCGCTTCGATCATGGGATACGGCCCTCCGGAATTGACCGAACTTGCCGGTATCAAGCCGATGGTGGAACCGCGCAACGTGGCCTTAGTTGGTATTCGCGACCTCGACGCCAAAGAGCGACGCCTGGTGAAAGAGTCGGGCGTTCATATTTTCACCATGCGCGACATCGACGAACGTGGCATGCGCGAAGTGATGGTCGATGCGTTGCGATTTGCCAGCGACGACACGGCGGGAATTTCGGTGAGTCTGGATATGGATTTTGTCGATCCTACAGATGCCCCCGGGGTGGGAACACCGGTTCGCGGCGGCGTCACGTATCGGGAGGCGCATCTCGCTTTGGAAATGGTGGCGGACAGCCGCTCGATGGTTTCGTTTGAGCTTGTGGAAGTTAACCCGGTCATCGATCTTCACAATACGACCGCTCTGCTGGGTGTTGAACTGGTTCTGTCAGGACTAGGAAAGAAAATCCTGTGATTTTTGCGGCGAATAGCTTGGCGATTAGGTGAGTTCCACGAAACGATTGCGTGTGGGTGTGCTCTTCGGCGGACGCTCCGGCGAACACGAAGTTTCGCTCGCTTCAGCCGCGTCAGTAATCCGCGCGCTCGATCCCGAAAAATATGAAGCTGTCCCGATCGGTATCTCGAAGGAAGGTCGCTGGCTGGTGGGCCGAAGCGCGCAGCAGTTGCTGGCGGACGTATTGAAATCGGGCGATCGCGTTGTTCTGCCTTCAGATCCTACAGCTGCCACTCTGGTTCCTCTCGTCCCTGTCGCCGGACGTCCCAGCATCATGGTCGATGTGATCTTTCCTGTGCTGCACGGAACTTTTGGGGAAGATGGCACAGTGCAAGGGCTGATGGAGCTTGCTGGGCTGCCGTATGTGGGCGCAGGCGTTCTGGCTTCGGCGGTGGGCATGGACAAAGATGTGCAGAAGCGACTCTTCGAACAGGCTGGATTGCCAATCGTTCCGTTCATGACGGTACGGCGGTCGGAGTGGGAACAGAAGCGCGCGCTAATAGTAGAAGCGATCAAAAAGAAATTTCGATTCCCATTCTTCGTCAAGCCCGCCACGCTGGGTTCTTCGGTCGGCATGACGCGCGTGAAGGCCGCCAGTGAAATTTTCGGCGCAATGGATTTAGCGGCTGAGTTCGCACTAAAAATCGTGATCGAGCGTGGCATCGCCGGGCGTGAAATCGAAGTTGCCGTGCTTGGCAACGATGAACTGCGCGCTTCGATTCCAGGTGAGATCGTTCCCCATCGAGAATATTACGACTACACTGCGAAGTACCTGGAAGGTGGTACGGATTTGTTGATCCCTGCGCCGCTGACAAAGAAACAAGCCAAGACCTTCCAGGAATACGCGGTGCGCGCGTTCCGGGCGATTGATGGGTGCGGGATGGCGCGTTGTGACTTTTTCCTGGAGCACCGCAGCGGCAAGATTTTTGTCAACGAACTGAACACGATTCCCGGCTTTACATCGATCAGCATGTATCCGAAACTATGGGAAGCTTCTGCACTTCCCTATACAAAACTGATTGACCGGCTCATCGAGCTTGCTGTTGAAATGCATCAGGAGAAGTCCCGCACAAAATACTCGATTGAACTTCCCGCCGGCGCGGGCGGCGCGCTGAACGCCTCGTAATAGATTTACTGTCGCACTCCTATTAACCAAAGAAGGAGCTAGCGCTGACCCCGCGGGTGAGCTGCGCTTAGCGGTTGGTACGACAGCAACTTATACACCGCGAGCCTTGACAGGCGGGGAATAGCTATTAAACTAACTAGTTGGTTAAATAATTACTGGCGAGATCACGGAGAGATGAGACCGGGACGAAGAAAGGTGAAAAATCCACTGACCGCCCGCCGTATTTTGGCCGCCGCGGAAGAACATTTTGCGGCCCAGGGTATGGCCGGCGCGCGAACGGAAGAAATCGCCATGGCCGCCCATGCCAATAAGGCCATGCTTTATTACTACTTCGGGGATAAGAGGCGGCTGCATCGCGCGGTAATGGAAAATCTTCTGCGCCAGCTTCGCAACGCCGCGTTTGCTCCGCTAGCGGCTAAGACGAGCTCGCGAGACCGCTTGATCGGCTGGGTGAACGGCTATTTTGATTTTTTGGCCACGCATCCGAATTACCCGCGCTTGGTCCAAAGAGAAGTGATGGACACGGCGCCGAATTTCGAGTGGATTGTGCGCGAATATTTCCGGCCATTTCACAAGCGGCTTAGGAGGTTGATTGAAGAGGGAGTGGCTTCCGGAGAGTTTCGCCAGGTGGATGCGCATCAGACCGTTTTCACCGTGCTGGGTATGACCGTTTTCTATTTTGCGGCTGCGCCGGTGATGAGCCAGGTGTCCGGCCGCAACGTTCTTTCGCCACGAGCGTTGAAAGAACGAAAGCAGGCGCTTCTTGACTTCCTGGATCATGGGCTGATGCGCAGGGAGGCGAGGCAGCGATGACGGGACGCAAATTTCTTACGTTTATCGCGGTAATTTTTGTGATTACCGGCGTGCTGTATTACTTCACGACCCCGCAGGGAAATTCTATTCCGCTGATCGGCGTGGTGGATGGCAATGAGGTAGTCGTCAGTCCCCAGATTACGGGACGCATTATAAATTTGACGGTGGACGAAGGCAGCGCAGTGAAAAAAGGCGATCTGATCGCGGAACTCGACCCTGCGGAATTGAACGCAACTCTCGCTGCTGCGAAAGCAAACGTTATTAGCCTGCAAGCGCAGGTGCATGAAGCAAACCATAATTATTCCTGGATGGACACCCAAACAGGCGCTTCGGTTACCGAAGCACAAGCTAGAGTCAGCTCCGCGGAGGCGCAATTGGCTCCGGCCCGCGCTCAACTCGAGCGCGACCAAGACGATCTGAAACGCATGCAGCAGCTATTCGGGAAGGGAGAAGTTTCGGCACAAGAGCGCGATCACGCCGAAGCCGCGGTGAAGATTTCGAAAGCCAATATGGCGGCTCTGGAACAAGCGGTGAAGGCCGAGGCTGCTGCGCAAAATGTTGCGCAGGCGAATAGGAAGCAGGTGGATGCGCGCAAGAGCGCGATAAACACAACAATTGCGCAACTGGAACAAGCGCGCGCTTCGGCAGCGCAAGTATCGGCGCAACTCGGCTACACGAAAATCTATGCGCCGATTGACGGAATTGTTTCTGTGCGCGTGGCCAAGCAAGGGGAAGTTGTGGCGCAAGGTTCGCCGATCGTCGTAATCGTGGATGTGGATCATCTGTGGGTGCATGCGGACGTGGAAGAGACTTACATCGATTCCATATCGTTCGGGCAAAAACTGCACGTGAAGCTGCCGTCGGGAGAGGTGATCGAAGGTTCGGTGTACTTTAAGGGCGTTGAGAACGATTTCGCGACACAGCGTGACGTGAGCCGGACGAAACGCGACATCAAAACATTCTCGATTAAAGTGGCCATTCCAAATCCCGGACGGCGGTTATTTACAGGAATGACGGCGACTGTGCTGCTGCCTCCGCCGGCGAAGAAAAGCTGGTTCGCGCGCTTTTGAAGCAGGTCCGGAACAAATTATGAATGCGATCGAAGTGGATCATCTTACAAAAAACTTTGGGGATTTGGTGGCGGTGGGCGACGTCAGCTTCCATGTCGCGCAGCAGGAGATTTTTGGGTTGCTGGGGCCCAACGGTGCGGGAAAAACGACATTGATTCGCATGATGACGACTCTGACGCCGCCAACTTCCGGTACTGCGCGAATTGCCGGACACGATATCCGCGAAGATGCTAATGGAGTGCGCTTTGCCATGGGAGTGATTCCCCAGGCGTTGACTTCCGATCCTGAACTTACCGCCGTCGAGAACATGGAAGTCCACGCGAAACTTTACGGAGTACCTCGCCAGCAACGTGGGCAGATCATCCACGATTTGCTTGAATCGGTGGATCTGCTCAAGTTCAAGGACGCCCTGGTGCGGACTTTTTCGGGCGGCATGAGGCGTCGGCTAGAAATCGCGCGCGGGCTGATTCATTCGCCGAAGATTTTGTTTCTTGATGAGCCCACAACCGGCCTGGATCCGGTCTCCAGAACAAACGTATGGGAAATGATACGAAAGCTACGTGAGCGATCCGACCTCACGATATTGATCACCACGCATTACATGGAAGAAGCGGACAAACTTTGTGACCGCATCGCGATTGTCGATCACGGGAAACTTGTAGCGCTGGACACACCCACGCGATTGAAAGACAGCATCTCCGGTATAGACACGGTGGAAGCAGAGTTCGTGAAGGCGCCGAGGGATTGGATTTCCCAGCTACAGGCACTGCCCCACGTTACCGGCGTAACGCAGCACGAGGACGTCGTGCGTATCACTTCGAGCGACGGGCCCGCAACCATTGCAGTGCTGATAGATTTGACGCGTGCGAAAGGCGTTGGCGTGAAGAGAGTTTCCGTGCAGAGCACAACACTGGATGACGTGTTCGTCCATTACACAGGCAGCGATTTGCGCGATGCATCGAATACGGGAGCACGTTATGACATTGGCCATCTTTATCGCTGATCACATCGTGCCAGGGTCATGCCTGGAGAACCTCAGGGCATGAATTTCAGCCGCACCTGGGCCCTCATCGAGCGCGACCTGCGCAAATTTTTTCGCAGTCCCGCGCTGATGATGACCTCCATGGTCTTTCCGCTAATGCAATTAATCGTGCTGGGGTACGCGTTCGGCGGGAAGGTGGTGGGTGTGCAGGTGGCCTTCGTGGATATGGATCATTCGGTTGAATCTCTCAAGATTCGCGAGATGTTCAATGGAATTGCCGCAGGCGCGCGAACGTTTCATGTCATCGACTACGATTCGGAGCAAAAGGCCAGCGAAGACCTGCGCAACGGCTACGTCCGAGCGGTCGTTTATGTGCCCAAGGATTTTTCACAACGCTACTACCATCACGACCGACCGCGAATCGCGTTCCTGGAAGACAACACCGACCAATTCATCTCCAACGCGATTTTGGAGCGAGTTCAGCAAATGGTGGAACAGCTGAACGCACCCGATGTGGAGCCGCGGCTGGCCGGCCAAATTCAATTGAATACGGTGGAGATTTATCCCTACATCGAATACATAAAATATTTGCTGGCGGGTTCGATCGCCCTTTCCATATTTGTTGTGGCCATGATCGGAGGCGGGATAACTTTCATTGACGACAAAGCGCGCGGTCTGCACGAAGGTTATTTGGTGACTCCCATCAAGAAAACGGAATTGGTGGCGGGGCTTATCGGCGCGGGCACGATCAAGGGCCTGATGGCCGGGATGGTGCTGACTGTTATCGGCGGCATGATCGCGGGAATTCCGCGAATTTGGGATCCGGTGCGGTTATTCTATCTGGCGATCGTGGTGACTTCCGCCGCTATTGCGATGATGAGTTTTATGTTTCTGCTGATGGTTCGTGTGGACGACCCCCTGGTGCCACGCGCAACATTCGGCGTTCTAAATACGCTACTGTTCTTCCCTTCCGGCGCGGTATATCCGATTCAAGCCTTTCCGCGCTGGCTTCGCTGGATTGCGGTGATCGACCCTTTCACTTATACGGTACACGCGTTGCGCAATCTCACGCTGAAAGGCACCGGCATTGAAGGAATTTACATGGACGTGATAGTTTTGTTGGGTATTTCAGCTGTGATGATTGCCGGCTGCCTATTACTGTTCAAACGACAGCTGTAATCCGAAGGAGCATTCGTGGGACTTTTTGACTCTACCGAAGAGCATCCGCCAGCGAAGGTGCTGCGGTACATCATTACAGGATTAGTTTTTGTTGCACTTATTGTGGGCTTCATTGCTTATCAGCTTCGCTTTCACAGGGAAGAAAAAACAATCCGGCATTTCATGGACGCTGTAATCACCGCGCATATGGACGAGGCGTATCGGATCTGGAAACCCTCTGAAACCTACTCTTTCAAGGATTTCCTGGAAGACTGGGGACCGGACGGGTATTACGGCCCTATAAAAAGCTTCCGCTTAGAGCACATGGAAAAAACCAAACCGAATGCTTCGGGCGTTGTGGCCACGGTCGAACTCAGCCCCTACCAGCCATTTCCGGAAGATAACGATGGCGCAAAACAAAGCAAAACGAAGGAAGTGAAAATTTGGGTGGAGTTTAAGGACCAGTCGCTCGGTTTTCCGCCCTAGAAGCGGGCGCGCACCGCGAGCGATGCTCATTATCACCGAGCCGTTTTACTGGGCTTCAATCCGCGCTTCGTCGATGAGCATCACAGGAATGTCGTCGCGAATGGGATAAACGCGGCGGCAGGCGGAACATTTTAGTCCGCTCCCATCGGCCGTCAATTTCACGGGCGTTTTATCCAGCGGGCAAACCAAAATATCCAGCAGTTCCTTCGATACAGCCATTTTTCCTCCAATTCTCCCTAGGGCGGAATTTAGCAGAGCTTAGCGATTCAGAGCAACCCTGCGATTGCTGTGGTCCGAGGCGCACTTCAAGTTTTCTTTTCTTGAGCCAGCCGTTCTACCTTCAATCCCAATCTGCCACTCCACTTCGTTCCAGGCGCGAGCTCAATCGGCCATACCGCCATAACTTGCGAACCCTGATAGATACGCTCAAATCCTTCTTCCGATTCTGAGACGCTTTCAATAGGCGTTACCCAAAAATCCTGCGCTTGGGGGGCACCGAGCGTTACGCTTATTCCCTGCCACTCGTCTACCATGCGCAACTCGGAAGCCGGTGTGGACGCACCCCAGCGCAGCGGGTAGCGTTGCCCCTGAGTTTCAAAATATCGGTCCGGGGCCGAAGGCGCGAGAAAGTTGATGACAACCTCGATCCCAACCAACATCGAAGCTGCTCCGGGCGCTGTGCGTTGCAAGGTGACCTCACAGAGAATTTGAAAGCCTTCCGGGATGGCCGAAAACGAAAATGTTTTTCCGGCAGGCCAGTCATTGCTTTCTTCCGCCACGAACGTGGCTTTTGTCGCAGAAACATCCGTGGGACGATATCTGCCACCCGCTAAACCTGCATTCTCTTCCAATCGTACCGTCGCGCAATCTTCGTAATTTTTACCGCGGCCAAATAGTTTCAACCGAAAGGCGTTCTGCGGCCAGCGGTCGTAATGCAGAAAACGTTCTAAACCAGCCTCCTTAGTGCGCGTTTGTTCGTGAATCGATTGGACGCCGGCGACCTTCTTCGCAGAAAGATTTTTGAGGGCCGCATGATAGGACTCCGGCCGTCGGCAGAGCGAGTTAATCAACGCAGCGTTCGATTGGCGGCAATCCAGCGCGGAAATTGTGGCGCCATCGTCAGGCGAAAGTAGCGCTGCGTAACGATCCGAGCAGAAATAGATTTCTTCGCGGCTATCGGCATTGAAATCGATGGATTCTACGGTGGCATAGCTGCGCCCGCGATGCACGAACGCGTCGGCCATCGATTCTGCCTGCACTAACGAACGCCAAAGTGCGGTGCGCAAATGCGGTGAATAAAGACCGCCGAAAACACCGTGCCAGTAAGCGTCATTGCACTGGCTGCGTAACATGAGAGTCTTGGCTTGCTCGCGAGCCGCGCGAAACGACTTGTCTGGGCGGCGGCTTTTCTGGAAGCCACGGACCTTCGTTGAAACGTGCTGCATTTTTTTGTGCAGCAAGTTCGATTCACAATACTTCGAGAAGAAATTTCTCCAAATCCCGCCGCGAAGGAACGGCACTTCCGCGGGACGATTCGCGAATTCTGCGGTCAAAGCGTGGTAACGGTCTCGCGCCGGGGTGGGCAGCGACCATTCCATCATCTCGGTGTAGGAAGCGGTGGGAAGATCGGCGCGTCCCAATGATCCGTGTGAAGCGACAGCGTCAATGGGCGTGCTCATTTCCAGCCAGTCGGAATTTCGCTCGAGGTCGGTGAAAAAGTTTTCGAGCCAGCGACCCCGATAGCAATGATCGTAAGTGCCAGGCCACACGCCGAATTTCTCCATGTCGTCACCCATCGCGGCGAAACTACCCGGGTGTTCCGCCGCGGCACGGCGTAAGAACTGTGACGTTTCTTCCGCTCCTCGAAACGGAATCAGATAGCGTAGCGCCTTGAGACCCGGCAGCACTTTGACTGAGCGGCCCTGATCTTCCGCGGTGAAATATCCAAAAAGCTGATCCAGCTCAAATCCGGCGCCAAGGAAATGATTGTCGTCGACGAGCGTATATCCAACCCCCCCGGCGGCGAGCGCGGAGGGCAATTGCGGCTCCCATACGCGTTCTGCAAGCCATGCACCCTGTGGCCGCCGGCCGAACTGTTTTTCAACATAGTCCGAAAGCCGGGTGATCTGTTCGAAGCAGTCTTCCGGCGGAATTACAACCAGGATGGGTTCATAATACCCTCCGCCTACGATTTCTATCTGTCCACGCTTTACCAGCGTGCGAAGCAGCTCGAAATACTCTGGATGGCTGCCTTCCAGCCATTCGAGCAGAATGCCCGAGTAGTGCAGGCCCATGTGAATGGAAGGATGGCGCACCAAGGTTTCGACAAAAGGCAAGTAGGAATGTTGGTATGCGCGCTCGATTACGTCGTCGAAATTTCCGACCGGCTGGTGCGCGTGAATCAGAAGGGCAAGTTGAAATTTCGCCACTACCAAACCTCGATGGGAGTTAACAGAATAACCTGAATCGGATGAACTTCACAGACGACAGGGCGTGAATGTTAATGTGAATTTCTTGGAGGCCATAAGGATGAGCATTTTCTGTCTACGCCACGCGACAGATTCCCGTGCGGGTCGCTGCGGCTCCGGCAAAGAGTGCCAGGCGTTCGCTGAGGCGTTCCATCGTCGTTTCTATGGATGAATCGGACGCGCTGGCGGGTACGTACAAAACGACAAGAATGTCCGGAGAACTTTCCGTGATCATGCTTCGTGTGGAGTCGCTGATCGGGCTGCCGAACGGACCCTTGGAATCAGCGAGGAGCGGACGCCCGTGAAGATGCCAGGTTTGCTTACCGATGCCTTCGTAGCTCTCGCCCGAAGCGCCGTGCCGGAATTCTATGGGAGGCTGAATTCGCGAGCGGTCGTAACAACCAAACGGCCAACCGGTTTCGATCGATCCTAGGTTTCCAATGTCAACGACATTGGAAACCCGATAAAGACCCTTTCCTTGAACCACGCGGCGGAGGAGAGCTTCCGAAGACGGCCGATATTTCGAGGGGTCCATCCCCCACGCGCGAAACATTACACGCACGTCTCGAACTGACTTTTCTTCGGCCAGGAATTCCAAAGTGAAGCCGCGGCGTTTGCGATCGCAGACCTCCGCCAACAATTGCGCTAGCTCCGCAGCGGCAGGAGCAACTTGAACGCCGTCGGCCTCCACCGTGCCGAGCTTTACCGCCGGCAACTGAATATTGATTTCCATGCGCCGGTTAGCTCCCGATAGGCCTGCTATGATGTTTTGCTGCAATAGGAAGTGTAACGAGAAAAGAACATTCAGGCGATGAAATCCACGGACAAAGAAGAAAAATTTCAGCGCGGTATCTCACATTTTAACGCGCAGGAATTTTTCGAAGCTCATGAGGTGTGGGAGGAGATCTGGCTGGTGGAAGCCGAGCCGGAGAAGACCTTTCTGCAGGGCATCATTCAAATTGCGGCGGCGTTTCATCACTATTGCCGGGAAAATGCCGAGGGCACGGAGACCCTACTTGCAGCGGGCATCGTCAAACTGTCACGCTTTCCCAAGAGATCATCGCGGTCTGGCGATCGAGGAATTGCGCTCCGCGGCAAAGCGGTGGGCCAGAAGCATGGGCAAGGGCGAAAAACCGGGGCGGTCGGAAATTCCGCAATTGCGCTTTATGGGAACTGGTTCAACGTCTAGCCTCAAGATCTAAGGATCGACAATGAGTTCACCCTTCATCGATTTGTGCTCTTTTCCACAGCCTTTGCAGCAGGCGTATGAGTAGGTGCCCGGCGTATCCCCTACAACGTCGATCGGGAGAGTTTCACCCTTGCGAAGCTTCCAGCAGTCCTCGCCGAACACAAAATACAAACCGGGTGGAGTTGCGGACGTGGCGCCATGGGGAAAAGGGTTGATTCTGAGTCCTAGCGTCGAGTCGGGGGCGATGACGTACAGACGGACTTTCTCGCCAACTTTTATGTGAATAACTGCCGGATTGAACTGAAAATTCTTCGCCGTTAAGGTAATGGTTTTCGCGGGCGGACCATTGTCGTCATGTGTTACGCGTTGCGCCTGCAGGGCCACCGCGAAGGAAAACAGTAATAGCACCGTGGCCATCAACGGAACCAGGAATCCAGCTTTCAAGGTTTTTTGCTCCTCTGAAATGTTCCATAAACAATTCATCTTCGGCGATGAGTTGGGCTCTTAAAGCGCGAAGAACTCGTAGTGTATCAGCGAGTGCGCGCGAGGCAAGCGCCGGAACCGATTGACAGGTTCAGGAGGCTATGAAACGCTGGCATAATGTTGATCGCGACGATTCCGCCCCAGCAGCATCGAATGCTAGAGAATTCAGACCAGGAGATACAAATGACCGTCGATCGTGAGCAGATCATGGACGCATTGAGGCAGTGCTACGATCCGGAAATCCCGATCAACATTGTGGATCTGGGGCTCATTTACGACGCGCAATCCGACGACCAAGGTAATGTCGCTGTGAAAATGACGCTGACTACTCAGGGATGTCCCTCTGCCATGGCCATTCCGGAACAAGTGAGGGCACGGATTGCAACCATTGCGGAAGTACGCGATGTAAAAGTCGAAATCGTGTGGGAACCGGCCTGGGATCCGAGCAGGATCAGCCCCGAGGGACGCAAAGTGCTCGGCCTGGAAGTTTAATATTCCGCCAATGAAAACGGCGGACAAAAATGATGCGCCGCGATGAATCCGGCGCTCATCAGCGCGTGAGTAGCGCTAAGCCTTCTTGTTCTTGTACCAATCGGCATTGATTGGCGTGAAGTGGGCCCACTTTTCCGGCAAATCTTCCAGAGCGAAAATAGCGGTTACCGGGCACACCGGGACGCAAGCTCCGCAGTCAATGCATTCATCGGGGCTGATATACAGCATTTTTTCGCTCTCAAACTCCGCCTCGTCTTTTCGCGGGTGAATACAGTCCACCGGGCAGACGTCAACACACGCGGTATCTTTTGTGCCGATGCAGGGTTCAGCAATTACGTAGGCCATCCCGTTCTCCTCAAAGCTGCACGTTTCCCGGATCGTCCCGGAGTATCGCCAACAAACGTTATGCATTTTTTATATCACCAACGAATCGCAACAGCAAGGTGGAACCTGTAACCGGCTGACACGCCTATACTTGCTTCGCGGGTCGAATCCTTGCCACGGTGCTGGTGCCACTTCTGGTGCCACTTACAATTTGCGGTTTCGGGTCCAGTCGCTCGACCGCTCCCCTCTTGTGATCTGGTGAAAGGTGCGCATACCGCATGGGCATCAGGATGGACTTGTGCCCGAGCAGATCCTGCACCGAGCGCGGGGCCACGCCGCCCATCACCAGGCGCGAGGCGAAGGTGTGCCGCAGGTCGTGCCAGTGCAGATTATCGATTCCCGCGCGGGCGCACGCACCCCTTCCACCAGCGCGAATTCCTCGGCGGAATCGAGGAAGCGCACGCGCTGTTCGTTTTCTTTGTAGGTGCCGCTTTCCTCACTGGATTCACGGCCACTTCGCCGTGCCGGATCCCGTAGGCAAAAATGCTATTCAGGAAACTGCGGTAGATGTTCAGCGTCGAGCCGGTCAGCCGCTCGGTGCGCCGGCCTTTGGCGCTCTTTGGAACGTGCGCGTTATTAAAGCACTGACGTTAATCAGGCCCTAGTCGATTGGGCGGGATAATCCCTTTTCCCAGCCTTTGGTTTCGCTACTACGAGGAGTATGATGGCGCTCAAATCGCGTCTCTAATATTCCGTATTGCTCGGGAGGCCGGCCATTATTACCCCAGCCGAACGCAACGCAATGTTCGTCCGCTTCTCAGAAACCCGCGATCTCGTCCATCGCACCGCTCACGGGCTCACGCCCCAGCAACTTCAATATCGCCCGGACGCGAGCCGATGGTCGGTAGCAGAAAACCTGGAGCACATCACGATCGTCGAGCAGAACATCCTTGCCGGCCTGGCACGGACCCTCCAGATGCCGCCGGAGCCCGAAAAGAAATCTGCTGTGACCGACGAACAGCTGCTGGCAAATTTTGGCCGCGTGGTCCAGCCACTCACCGCGCCCGAACGCCTGCTCCCCACTTCGCGTTGGCCCGTCGCCAATCTTCTAAACGAATTCGACGCCACCCGCCGGCGCACCATCGAATTCGCCACCACAGCGGCCGATACCAAGGAGTTGCGCCACTATTTCATGCAGCATCCCTTCTTCGGCGAACTCGATTGCTACCAATGGTTCATCCTCGCCGCCGGCCACTCCGCGCGCCACTGCAATCAATGCGCCGCCATAAAGGAGTCCGCCGGCTTTCCTCGCTAGCGCCGTTCCTCTCCGGCTGGTTCGTATAATCGGAAATCCCCCCTTGCCCGCGTCGAGGTGCAATTTAGCCTAGCAGGTGATAGATTCTGGTCGATTCTGTTGTGCTCGAACCTACCCCAGGACATTCAAATATCTCAGGAGGCACCATGAGAAAAACTCTATCGACGCTAGTTTTGTTTGTTACTTTGATGCTTGCAGCACCCGCATTTGCACAGAATCCCAACTACGACAGCGGCCCGCTCTGGCGCGTCACCTACTTCCACCTCAAACCCGGACAAGGAGACGCTTTCTGGAGCGACTTTCGCGCCCACACGAAGCCGATCCTGGACGAACAGAAAAAGGAGGGGTTGATTTCAGATTACAAGGCGTTCACCAATCCGGTTACAGATAATCCCAACGATTGGGATGTTGCCATTGGCGTCCTCTATCCGAATTGGGCGGCGCTGGACCAACTCGATGCCAAAGCGGCGGCAATCGCAGTGAAGCACTATGGATCGCGTGACGCGATGTTTGAAGCAGCTCGCAAACGAAGCGAAATCCGGGATGTTATCGCAAGCCATTTGGCCCGTGAGGTCATGCCGAAGTAGTTGAGTTGAAATTCTAGGAAGGAACCCCACCCTTCACTTCGCGGAGGGTGGGGCGCGATTCCACTTCTCCGGTAAGCGTTAATCAGGCATCTCTAACAACGTCGGCCCTGTCAATTCGTTTTTGAACGCACTTCCACATGCACCTCAAGAGTGCTCTTGTTTGTCCTGTTTCTTTTGGCCCGGCGTCGATGACCACGGCTCGTTTGTAATCTTTCGGTCGGTTTCAGTCCGACCCATACATCTCTTCGATCCTGACCTCAGACCATGATTACTTCTTCAAACTCCCCCTCGCGAGGGAGCGGGATGCCCAATCATGTACACGGCGTTCTACTACACGCTATGTCCGGTAGCGAGCTGTCCCGCGTTCGAACCGAACTTGGCCCACTGTGAATATTCCCAACCGTTCCGCCACATCCAGTAAAGCCGAACCGCGAGTCTTCGGGCCATGGCTACATTGGCAATGTTCCTTTGCCGACGCATCGCCAGATGTATGTACCGTCGCCTCAAATCCGCGTCGTATCGTGCCCCGGCCTGTGCTGCTTCTACCAACAAGAAACGCAACAAGGAGCTGCCTTGCTTGGTGATGTGCCCCAGCCGTTGATGGCCAGCACTGGAGTCCTCGGACGGGATCATCCCCACATAGCTGCCGATCTGCTTGCCACACTTGAATCGCTTTGGAGTTCCGATGATCAGCACGAAGGCCAGTGCCGTCAGCGGTCCTACGCCAGGGTGGCTCATCAATCGCAACACCTCGGGCCGTTTCTTCGCTTCCTGCTCGACGATCTTGGATAACTCTTCGATGGTCGGGTTCATCCGGTCCAGCATCTCGAGCAGATCCCGCCGGCGCCGGGATGCCCAGGGAGCTAACGGAAGCTTTTCCAGCTCGACTCGTCCTCGATCGCTCCACAGCTTTTTCTTCCGCCGCTGGCCTTCGTTCATCGCCAGGGCCTGCAGCTGATTCATGATCCGTGTTCTCATCTGCACCATCCGGTGCCGATGCCACAGCAACTGCCGTAGATCACGATTCTCAGGACTTGGCATCCATATGGTGGGAAAGTTATTTTCCAGAAGCAGCTTCAATAGAAGTTGAGCATCGTTGCGGTCTGTCTTCTGCTTGCGAACTCGCTTCGTCTTGATCTCCGCAGCATTGCCCATCCAGACCTCGATTCCCAACTCTGCCAGTAATCGCTCGAACCAGCGTGAGTAACCGGTAGCCTCCATTCCCACACGCACGCCGACTCCTAGCGCCGCTAGTTCCCGGTAGAACTTCTCCGCTTCTCCATCACTGTGATTCAATCTCCTTTCGCCGTGCTCACCTGTTTCTGTATTTGCAAATGCGATGTACTGATCGCTTGGGTGATAATCCACGCCTATGATCACCATGTTCGGCTCCTTTCTCCCAAGCCTCTGGTCTTCGACAACCAAAGTCTACTAGGGTCTAAGGAGCCGACGTTGTTATGCAATCATGTAGGTGGAGAGGGACGAGCGCCAAAGTCATTGCTAACTAGTGCAGGGTTTCTGGTCAGAGGCTGCAAGCTGATGTCTTTGCCGCGCGGCGGTGGTCTTAGCCCGAATGATAGTTAGTAGCTGGCGCTCGAATGCCACACCGTCGAAAGAACCGTCCGATCTGCTCGGAATCCAACTCTGCGTTGGCGGGACGGAGCGCCATTTCCAGCTCGGCAAGAAATCATCGCCTAACAACAGTTCGGGCTCAAAGATCTTAATCCCGTCAGAAATGAGACCTGCGTAATAACTGAAACAACCTTTGGCCATAATCAGAATGTCGGCCTCAATCAGTTTCTGCATCGTCCAGACCGCGTCGGCATCGAGAAATAACTCGACGCCAGCCTCGGACAAATCCTCAAAGTCGGCGCTTTTACCCTGGGAGTACGCGCTAATTCTGTAGTTAACCTTGTGAGTATCTAGGATCGATTTCACTGCTGTGACAGTTCGTAAAATTGTCTGGTTGCTCGTGAAATAGCCCGGATCCGCCGCGGACACATCACCGCGTCGGACGTGGACAGCAACACTCAGATCATCGCTCGTGCGTGGAGCGGCGTCCAGATAATATTTGTGCCTAAACTCCGGGATGATGGTTTTGAAATGATCAGCAAGCTGGTCGCCGCGGCAGCGCCATCCGAAGCATAGATCGAGGTTCGTAAAATTATAAGAAAAGTTTACAGCATCGCGTCTCCCAACGTCGCAAACAGCCTCACCCGCACCTAGGTTGAAGAGTTTTTCCCAGGCAGAAACCCACTCTTCCATGGGTTGTTCGGCATGTCGGATTTGAGTGAACGGCGTGTGCGCATAGTTGAGACCGAACGAACGAGCGAAATTGATGGCATTCATGACCATAAGTGCCTGAGAGCCGGCCCCTTCGCTTGGAAGCCCGGTACACGTAATTTTGCGTATCGGCCGGAGCCTGGTCAGATGCAAGAAACACTGTCGCAAGAACAGAGCATTTTCATTGAAAGATGTCTTGCGGCCTATGATGACCTTGATGCCATTTTTTAACGAATGCCACACGGACGCGCCAGCCACAGCGACTAAGGACGGGAGGGCGAGGAGCAGCCGCTTGACACTACCTTGTGCCAACGTGGCACCTAAGTCCGGGCCGTCAGTTTCCCGGTTGTTATCCATGCGTTTTCAAGCCAGAATTTCCCAACTTCACTGTTTATTTGTGCGTGGTACGCTTTCTCACTCTTTCACCACAACGAGGCGCGTCACATCTCTGGCGTCAGCAGTAGCTCCTGATTAGTCGTGCCGGCTCAACCGGTCGATGCAACACCATCCAATACATTGATTCGACAATGCTTCCCCGGGAGAAGCGATCCGTTTGGCTGTACTAGGTCAAAACCTAGCCAGGGTAGTGTTCCGGCTGATCTAACCCTAACAAGCGATTTAGCCTTTGTTTTCAATGCAAGTCGCCTTCGACTTGAGTGTTGCATCGACCCATTGAGACCACCCGCGTAATCGGAAAAGTTGGTCCTGGTACGGACCTATTCCCTTCCTGGACATTACAAGATCGTATTTATTTCTAACAGCATCGTGCATCTCACCGCGCTAGGGGCGTGCCCATGCGAGTTCTGATTTTAGTTCCTCAAACGCGTTGAACGCGATCGGACAAACGGCAACATTGTCAATCACGCCTATCAGTCGGGATGTGAATTCTGGTTGTTCTAGGTGCGGATACGACCTGCAAACGCCTGGTCTATTCTCGTAAATGGAACACAGCTTCCCGTTGAGCATCGGGCAGGGCGGATTCACCATGCCTTCTGACATAGATTGTTTCTGGAATTCTTCTATCGACTGGCCAAGCGTTTTTGCAATAGTGTGAAGCTCACTTTTCTTGAATTCAACGTGCAATGATCGGCAGCAATTTGCGCACTGCGTGCAGTCGATGAGGGCGAAGTATTTCTGGCTCAAGGTCCTGACAAGGCCATCGATGTCATCGGGAGCGTACTGCTTTAGCCACGATCGGAATTTCCAGTTTTCGTCGTCGTGCTCTTGCGAAAGCTGTTGGATTCTTGAGAGATCGATTTCAATTGTGGGAACCTTGGCCTGCTTCTGCAGTTTCATTCCGGCCTCATATCGTCAGCCTAACCCAAAAGAACATTGGTGTCAGCACCACTCCTTAGGATAGGGCGTTCGTTTATCGAGCAAGCCTGCTCCTGAGTCCTGGTTATTCAGATTACTGGAGATCTGCCGCATACTAGGACTCTACATGAGGATGCCTTCCCTGGCTTAGACTTGCAGTCTCTGGCTAGCTACCAGTCCCGAACCACCACTCAAGCCGCCTGTGCTAGCATGCTCGCGTCTTGTCACAGAAATCACAGCAGCAGAGTCTCTGGTTCCCGGTGGTGGTGCTCTTCGCCATCAATATCCTCAATTTCTACGATCGCCACGTCCCCGGTGCGCTCGTCGAGCCCATGCGCAAGGAGTTCCACCTCAACGACAGCCAGATCGGCCTCATCGGCAGCGCCTTCATCTGGATCTATGCCGTTGTTGGCGTGCCCCTCGGGCGCATCGCGGATTCTGCCAGCCGCAAAAAGCTCCTGGCCTGGGGAGTCGTCATATGGACCGCGATGACGGCTTCCGCAGGCCTCGCCACCACCTATGCGATACTGCTCCTTTCCCGAGTAGGCGTTGGGGTCGGCGAAGCAGCTTGCGCGCCGACCGCGACGAGCTGGCTCGGCGATCTGTTTCCACAGGCCAGACGCTCTCGAGTGCTCGCGCTGTTCATGCTCGGCGTGCCGGTCGGTGGCGCACTCGGTTTTTTCTTCAGCGGCCCGATAGCACAGGCGTATGGCTGGCGAGCCGCAATGGTATTTGCGGCAGTGCCGGCGTTCCTGCTGGTTCCCGCTTTACTGATGCTCCAAGAACCGGAGCGCGGCGCAAGCGAGAGCCATCGCGCGCCACGAGCACGTGGCTCGATGTGGAGTGTGCTGCGCATCCCCACCCTGTTGTGGATCATCGCCTCCGGTGCGCTGCTAAATTTCAGCATGTACGCCATCGGAACTTTCTTGCCGGCGTTTCTGAGCCGAGTCCACGGTCTATCGCTGGGGAAATCTGGCATCGCCACGGGCGTCGTCTATCTAACCGGAGGGGTGAGCGGGGGAACTGTTGCGGGCTATCTGGGCGATTTCATCGTCCAGCGTCGCAAAGACGGCCGAATGCTTTGCGCCGTCGTCATGGCTCTAGTGGCCATTCCGTTTGCATGCGGGGGAATTCTTCAGCCCGCGGGCTCTTTGTTCGTGGCAATGGCGTTCCTGGCGCTGACGTACTCTGCCCTCACGACGTACTACGGGCTGGTGTACTCGGCGATACAGGATATAGTGGCTCCGAACCAGCGCGGTGCAGCGATGGCGATTTATTTTATGGCAATGTACATGTGCGGCGCGTCCCTCGGACCGCTGCTCACCGGCAAGTTGAGCGATGTGTTGGCGCATCGCGCCGCGGCGCTGGCGGGTTCAGCCACGGTCAGGGAAACTTTCCGCGCCACTGGCCTTCAGCAAGCCATGCTGATTATTCCGGTTCTCTGCATAGCGCTCGCGTTTGTGCTTTACATGGGCTCGCGCACTATCATCACGGATATAGCGCGGCAGGAAGGTATCGCGGGCGGCGCGTCGTGACTCTAGTGCGTGCGGGATGGTCCTCGCTGATTAACTGCTCGACATCCACTGCGCGCCAGCTCATCTGTTGACGGTTAACATGCCGGATCAAAGGCTTGTTGCTCACACTTTCATGGCTGATGCCGCGAGCTTACTTCTCCCTGTTTTCATTGCGAGAAGATACTTACGAGGGTTTCTTCACAGCTTCCCGGCTTCATCAGTACTACGAGCCTCTCCGTCATCCCAGTCAGCCCGGCCGGTCTTTCGCGAGTTGCCAGTTGATCCACACTGCGATCACCGCTGGGACTTCCCGTGTTGCGTATGGTCCACTTTGCCTGCATGCCGTCGCTAATACCCCGGCAGGTCTGATGGAATTTGTTCGCTCGTACGATTCCACCAACTTCGGCCTTCCCCAAAACCGGGGCGGGTCGGCTCCTGCATCACTGTTTTCGGGGCCTGCTCAGCGTTCACTAAGGTTACGGCCTGCAAGCTCGCCAAGTCGCCTTTGCGACCCTCTGCACCAGAGGCTTCAACAGTCTCGTTGCCTCCCCTGCTGCGACGCGGTAGGCCGGGCGAAGCCTCTCTCTGCATTGCAGAACGAAGTGGTCAGGTGTATTTTCTGATTGGCGCTGAGACAAACGCGCGAGCTCCAGGATCTTGTGTACTGGGGGGAAGATGACACAACTTCCAAGCATTCGGTTTTCACTTCGGATTCTACGCAAACACGCGAAGCTCGCCTGCATTGCTGTTTTTTCTCTGGCGATTGGCCTGGCTGCAGCGTCCGCTGGGCTCAGCACATTCCATGCCCTGCTGCTGCGGCCGCCTGCTGTTGCTGATCCAAACCGGCTGCTGACAGTTTATACAGTCACACCGAATGAACCGTTCAGCCAGGTTTCCTATCCGGATTACCGGTATTATCGCGACAACAATAGCGTGTTCTCCGACCTCTGCGCGGTTCCGTTCAGCATCGGCCTGCAGCCGATCATCTTCGAGAAACGTGAAAAACGCGGCCTTATTAACGCCGTGTCCGAAAACTACTTCTCCGTTCTGGGGGTTCAACCGTTTCTCGGGCGCTGGTTTGCCGCCGGTGACGACGACAAAGTGACGACGTCCGCGGTGCTGAGTTACGGCTACTGGCAATGGCTCGGAGCCGACCCGAATATCATTGGCAAAACTCTCACGATGAATAGCGTTCCGTTTACAATCGTCGGAGTAGCGCCGCGGCGTTTTGTGGGAACTATCCTGAGCGATGTTCCCGACCTTTGGCATCCGCTTTCCGCAACGCCCGCAATTTCTCACCAGACTTATGACTGGCTCGCGGATCGCACCAGTCACATTTTGAGTTTGATCGGGCGTATGAAGCCCGGCGTCACGCGCCAGCAAGCTCTGGCGGATATGCAAGGATTATCGCGCCAGCTTGCCGTCGCTTATCCGGAAACCAACAAGAACCGGGTTGCGGCGCTGACGGAAACGAGCATGCTTCCGCCGAACGCAATGTCCAGCGCGAAGTTGATGGGCGGGCTCATGCTGGCGGTTGTTGCACTCGTGCTGTTTGCCGCCTGCGCCAACGTGGCCAACCTGCTACTGGCGCTGGCCGGTGCGCGACGGCAAGAAATTCTGATACGTGCCGCGCTCGGCGCCACGCGCATGAGTCTTGTTCGCCAGCTTCTTGTCGACAGCATAGTGATTTCGGTGATGGGAGGAGTGGCCGGCTTTGTATTTGCTTCTTACGGCCTCAGACGCTTGATCGACTTCAAGCCATTTATTCCTGGATTCGGTGTATTGCCTATTACTTTGGATTTCCGGCCTGACCTCACGGTTTTGTCTGTGATGGTCGCAGTCGTTTTCCTGGTGGGACTGTCTACAGGCTTGTTGCCCGGCTTGCACGCTTCTACTCCTAATCTCGCGGCTGCGCTGAACGGAGAGATCGCCATCGGCGGAACGCGCAAGGGCCGTATGCGCAGCTTTCTCGTGGTGCTGCAGGTCACCGCTTGCACCGTGGTACTGATCGGAGTCGGTCTTTGCCTGAAGAGCCTGCATAATTTGCAGCAGGTAAAACTTGGATATTCCGCTCGCAACGTCGCGCTTTACGCAATCGACGACCTACAAGTCAACGGTTACTCAGAACAACAGGGTCGTGCGCTATTCGAGCGGCTTCGCGAGGATGTCGGTCGGGTACCGGGTATCGAGTCCATCAGCCTTGGGGACACTATCCCGTTTTCAGGCGGGGTCAACACCAACGAGGTGCACGTCACAGGTATCCCCGATGACAACGAACACGGGATGACCATTGGCTTCGGTGTTGTGGACAGCCGCTATTTTTCTACACTGGGAATCCCAATTCTCGCAGGACGCACCTTCGCCGCTTCGGACACGGCGAAATCTCCGGAAGTCATCGTCGTCAACCAAACGATGGCGGCAAAATATTGGCCAAAGCAAAATCCGGTTGGCAAAACAGTTCACATTGAAACTGGCAACCGCCAGGCCACCGTGGTTGGGGTCGTGGGAGACATCAAGTATTCGGACATTGACGAGGCCCAGCAGCCCTTCATGTACTACTGCCTGAGCCAAAATTATCAGTCGGGTATGTATCTGGTGGTACGCACGAAGGGTGATCCGTCGCAGTGGATGGGAACGATTTTGGAGAACGTGCGCAAATCGGCCCCGGAACTAGGCGTTGTGAGCTTCACAATTGAACAATGGCATGAATTCGCTTTGTACGTCCCACACCTGGCGGTGATTTGTACCAGCGCATTTGGACTGCTCGCATTTGTGCTGGCCGCCGTCGGACTTTATGGCGCGGTCTTCTATTCGGTCAGTGAACGAACACGGGAGATGGGAATTCGCGTCGCACTTGGCGCGTCGCCGCAGCACTTGTGGAAATTAATTCTGCGCCAGACGAGCGTCGTGACCATCATTGGAATCTTCCTCGGAATCGCCGGCGGGATCGGTGCAAGCGTGCTGGCGCGCTCCCTGCTTTATCAGATACAGCCCATCGAATGGTCTGTCTTCCTCGGAGCGGCATTCGCGATGTTCGCGATGACCGTGGTTATTGCCTATTCAGGTGCACGTCCGTGGATGCGCGTGGATCCGATGCAGTCTGTGCGCCACGTGTAGGGGTTCGAGCCAAACACTCAAAACCATACTCCAAAAGGGGCGCCCTTTTATATTGCGTCGGATAACTGGACATCTTCCGGTCTAGTACCCAACGGTTTACGTTAATCATGTGGATGCGGGACGCTGCGCAACATGGTTCAGCCAAGGTGCAGGAGCGCAAACCGGGTTACAATCTTTGCCGTTTTCAGTGTCAGAAGGGAAATCTCGGACTAAGGCTTCGCAGCCATCATGCGGATCGTCTTCGCGCCGATCGGGACTCGCGGTGATGTGCAGCCGCTTCTAGCGCTGGCGGGCCGGATGCGCACGAGGGGGCACGAGTGCTTGTTCGTTGCTCCCGAACCTTCCTGTGGGCTCATTCGAACTCAGGGTTTTCAGGCTACCGCTTTAGATGGAGAATTCCTCTCCGTTCTGGGGCAGTCTGGCAAGGAACTGCGCTTGCTGAAACTGTTGGGTGCACAGGCAGCACAAATCCTTAATCTACTTCATTGTGTTTGCCAAGGTGCCGATGCGGTTGTAGGCGCCATGCTGCAATTTGCGGCACCCACTGTGGCCGATACATTGCGCCTGCCATATTTTTATGTGGTCTTCTGCCCGGTAATGTTGCCCAACAGTTCTTTGCCGCTGGTTGGAGTTCCAGCCGAGAGCCTGCCTCGAATGCTCAATGCAGCTATGCACAGGATCGGAGCTGTGCTGTGGAATTATGCACTCAAGAGAGACCTCGATCACGAAAGAGCGCGGCTTGGGTTGGCTCCAGTGGGCGACATTCTGTCGCACATCGTGCTCTCGGGCACGCTATTGTGTGCATTCGACGAGAAGGTTGCGCCGCTGCCAGCCGAGTATTCTCGGAATTCTGCACTGGGTTTCTGGCACCCTCCAGAGGACAGGCCTCTTGATGCTCGACTAGAGGAATTCCTGAACCAAGGCCCGCCACCGATTTATGTGGGGTTTGGGAGCCAGAAGTTTGTTCATCGTGCCCGGCTGCCGGATTTAGCGATGCGGGCAGTTTCGCTTGCAGGGTGCCGCGCAATCGTGCATTCCGGTGATGGCGCAGCAACTTCGGCCGCCAGCAACACCATGCTGGTGGAGTATGCACCCCACCGTACACTTTTTCGACGCGTTGCGGCGGTCGTACATCATGGTGGAGCGGGCACGTTCGCCGCAGCGGTGCGCTGCGGTACGCCCCAAATTATCGTTCCTCACTATGCCGACCAATACTACTGGGCCTATCGTGCGAGCCGGCTGGCCATCGGCCCTAAGCCTCTCATGAAGTTACTGGTGACGGCAGGACGGCTGGCCCGCACGATTCGATCTGTTTTGTCGTCGGAGTATTTTCGCCGCAATGCGAAAAGTCTGGCTGCTGAAATCGCAGGACGCGACGGCTTGATGCATGCAGCTGAGACAATTGAATCGCAAGCTGCCCGCTCGAGTTGTGTCGACACTAAAGCGTGACATTCGCACATCGATGTGCCGAAGACCACAGTGCTTCGCCGATCATAGTTGGGGCGGAGTTTGATTTCTCTCAAGCCCGACATATAATCGGCGGGTACATGCCAAAAAATAGCTGCAAGCTTTTCGTTTTCGCATTTGTCCTGTTGGCCAGCGGAGTCAGCTCCGGGAGTAAAGAAGATTCACCGAGTCCCGAATCTCTAATCACTCAGGCGCGTAAGTTACAGGAGATTTGGACTGATGGAACACCGCCGGTCGCAATGCGGTCGGAAATTCAGGTGTTCGAGGCCAAAGGTAAAGTGACGCCCGGACAATACTCTGTGAATTGGGTGTCATCTTCTCGCTGGAGAGAAGAGGTTGAAATTGCTAATTACAAGCGCCTTCGCGTGCACGATGCGAAAGGCTATTGGCAGCAAAGCACACTAAACTTCCAACCCGAAATCATCTTTCAACTCGACACACTCCTGGATTTCAAAATCGTGCTTAAGGTCTCAGGGAAGCAAGTCTTAGGCAAGGTGAAAAGCCGCGACAAAGATGGAGTTCGACAAAAGTGTACTGAGGTAAAGTGGACCACAGGAACCGACCGGATATTGTGTTTTGATGAAGCCACCGGCAATCTACTTAGCGTTGAATATCCCAGATCTGAGCATCAGAGCCCGCCAGGTATTTCTCGGATTGAATATAGTGCGTTCAACAAGGTCGGTGAAAGGCGCATCCCCTTTGAAGTCCGAGCCTTCAAAGACCGAACGGTTGTTGTTACAGCAAAAGTTCTGGAAATCACACCAATCAACAAAGAAAATCCTGCGCTATTTCTTGCCCCGATAAATTCAGAAGTTTGGCCGCAATGCGATGACATGCAGAATCCAGAATTGGTAGGCCACGTTCAGCCGAGATACCCAACCAGTGCTCGTTACAATGGCGAGCAAGGAAGAGTAATTTTTTACGGAGTGATTGAAGCAGACGGAACGCTCTCTCACCTGACGGTCATACAACGGGCAACTCCCACACTCGAATCAGCTGCCGCAGAAGCGGTTCGTCAGTGGCACTACAAACCTGCTGCGTGTGGCTCGACGCCGATTCGCGTGGAAACGTCAATCCCGGTTGACTTCTGGCTGCAGCCTTGATTTGAAAGTCCGTCGATAGGCTTGCCTTGCGCGTCTAAGAGTCAGAACCGTGTCGGGCGCTGATTGGGAGGGCGAAAATTACAGGGGGATGCTATGCGCTTTGTTGCTCGATGCTTAATTATCGCGACCGGGGGTGTCGTCCTAGCGCAGAGTTCTCAGGAAGTACGCGCATGAGGTCCCCTGCTAACATTTAGAGTTTTAGGTGCGCACTGAGATCAAATATCACTGCGCTTCCTTGGGGGCAGCTGTTCCGTCTGACCACGTAGGCACCGGAATCATAAACTCGGTTATCGGCTCCGGAGCACCCTGAAATTGCGGATTCAACATAACGGGAGAGCCCGGCAAATCCGCTCCCCATGACTTGGGATCCGTAAGCGGAACGTAAAACATCAAATGAGGAACCCAATGTCCGGCTGAGTCGTTCAGATACCCTTGGGTTGACATCATGTAGCACATCGCGCCGGGTTCGAGAGGCGGTAATTCTTTCGCATCGAAAGCCTTGATACCCTCGATGATCTGAGCTTTGGATAATCCGGCCAATACCAATTCCGTTCTCTTGAAAGTCAGGGGCAAGATCGCACCGCGGCTGGATTAAAGCAGATTGGACCTCGCATCTTCGGATTCCAGAACTCCGGGAAGTCGAATGGGGACATCCATGATCGCTCTACCAGACAGACGAAACCATTCTTGCCTTTGACGGCAGTTTCGTAGCCACGCCGTCCGAGGACCATGACTGCGGCATCAGCTGAAATCGACGGTGGCGCTGAACTACGTGCCATCGCAATCTCGGCATTTCGATCGGCTATAAGATACTGATCGATGGGAGCCATTTTGAGATAGGAGGCAGTGCTGTCTTGAGCGCGTGCCTCTAAAGAAGCGCTTACCAGCACAGTCAGAAACAATGTTGCGAATATAATCGCCTTCATAATGTCTCTGGCTATCTTCATAATCAATTCTCCTTTGTAGTTCACCTTATTCTCATATTTTGCAAGTGAACTCCGCCGCGAAACCTCCTACTGTCGAAGCCCATCTTCTCCTTGCTGAAATTTTCGAGAATCGCCAATCGCATAAACAATGTCGCTCATTGTGAACCTCCCACCCTCGTTCGGCTCCGCGCGGCACGAAGTGACTCCAGGAAGCTGATTATCCCTTTTCGCCATCTTGGAGAGCAGCGGCATCCTGGTATCTCTTTGCCAGGGAGATATAGCCTTCATAGGTCGCTGGCTCACCCGCTGCAAAGGTTTCTTTTTCGAGGTAAAAGCGTCCAGTACCTGCCCCATCACAATCGTGGGCCAGCACACTAATAGCACGAGTGCGCAGCGAGCTGACATCTACCTTTGAACAGATGCGGCGTGTGTCAAAACGGAGGTATAGCGTGTTCGCTACTCGCGAAACCCAAAGTGGAGTATCCGGCCAGTGAGTTGCCTTCATCGTCTAGCTAGTCGGATTACCGGTAACTTGGGTACTGTGAGACCCCACTGTTCCGGTATAGTGGCGGTGTGAACCGAAGTATTGAGAGCCGCACTAGACGCGTTCGGTATGGTCTGATTTGTACCGCGGTCGCGGCAATTTGTTCAATCCTTTCTGTCGAGGCTGCCCAGAGAGTAGGGTTTTCGTTCCCCCGTCATTTCCTGTTGTTTGTTCTTTTGGCTGATGTCTACTGCTTTTGCTTTTTTCTGTTTCTCCTAAGGCGCTTGAAAAGGGAATCAAATCGAAAGGCTTCCTTCGTATCTCCCGATTGGTCGTGACATGTTGAGAAACTGACCCACTACCGCGCGTCCGGTTAGGACCAGGCGGGCGGGTGCCACTTGAAAATTACTTTACCGCCTCCAGCCACCTCGCTCCACACATCGAGCGAAGCTAACTTGTTTGTTTCTAGCGTCCCACTGTGACCCGCGACCTGCCACGAGGAGGGCGATTCTTTTATCACCAAAAAATAGTAGGTACAAGCACAGGCCATGGCTCTCATCTGGTTCCTTGCAGAAGCTGTCGAAAAACAGAAGAAACCGATAGAATGGCGAGTTGAGGACGGTGGCATTTGAAACCAACATGGCAATGTTCACTCCTAATTTTCGCATTCGTTTTGCTATTTCTGTGTACAGCAGTCGGTTCGGCGAGCACAGAGAATTCGCCGACAGAAAGGGCAGCGAACAGTTCTCAAGCCGCGACCAAGGTCCCCGACCCTGCGCTGCTCGATCTGGCCGGCTATCAGCAGTTACTCACGAAGTACCGCGCTAAGCCGCTGGTGGTAAATTTCTGGGCTACCTGGTGCGAGCCTTGCCGCGACGAATATCCGCTAATCGTTGAACTCGCCGCTGAATTCAAATCTCAGGGAATCAGCGTGATTGGCATAAATATGGACGACGATTCCGACATGAATCTGGTTCGTCGATTCATTGCGCGCACGCAGCCGCGCTTCCCAAATTATCGCCAGAAGCCGGGAATTGATCTCGATGGTTTCTACCATGGAGTCAATCCGGCTTGGAACGGCACGATGCCGCAAACGATTTTTTACACGCGTGACGGCCGCATCCATCTGTATTTTTTGGGGACGCGCCCTCGTCCGGTTTTCGAGCAAGCATTCCGCGATCTTCTGACAAAATCCGCTGCGCAGAATAAATCGGTTGCTAATCTTAATACAGCCGGCCAAAGTTAATTCACTTAACGAGGCAATCCTTCAGGAATCGAAGGGCGTGCGCAATACACATGGAATGAATAAAGGCGGGACTCAACGGATAGGGGAAATCGAAGCCACCATGGTTCACGCGATCCATTCCTGCGGGATTCTCGATGGCAAGAAGACGGTGTACGGCGGTGAAGCGTGCGGCTAAATTGTTCGCCTGTCGAGTGGCCCAGCGATTTATCATGCCGGTGACACGGCCGTTTTCGGAGACATGAAAATTATTGGTGAATTGTATTCGCCGGAAGTGGCGCTTTTACCGATTGGTGACTATTACACAATGGACCCGCGGCAAGCGGCGATGGCGATCCGTCTACTCGGCGTCCGCCATGTGATTCCGATGCACTTCGGAGCATCTCCGGTTTTGGCAGGTACGCCCGAGGAGCTTAAGCGGCAGACCCAAGATATTTCGGGACTCGAGATTCACGAAATGAAACCGGGCGACACACTCGGTTAGTCATTTCACTGATTTCCTGGGAGAACAATGAATGCCTGGTATTTTGAACGCAAAAGTCGAACAGTACCTTGCGGATCTGTTGCCCAAACGCGACGCCGTCCTTTCAGAAATGGAGCGCTACGCCAAGCAACATGATGTGCCTATCATCGGTCCGGTTGTTGCGCGAATGGTGTATTTGATTGCGCAGATGGCCGGAGCCAAGAGGATCTTTGAGATGGGTTCCGCCATCGGATATTCCACGATTTGGCTGGCACGCGCGGCGGGTGCGGAAGCAGAAGTTTATTACACGGATGGTGATCCGGCCAAGGCGACGCGCGCTCGCGGGTACTTTAAACGCGCAGGAGTTGAAAATTGTATCCAGATTATGACCGGCGACGCCGTAAATTTAATCGATCAAGTACCCGGCGAGTTTGATCTGATTTTCATCGATGTAGATAAACAACAATATCCAGAGGCTTTGCGTAAGGCGGTTCCACGCCTGCGTTCGGGCGCGTTGCTGCTAACTGACAACGTGCTGTGGTCCGGCAAGGTTACGCGAAAGTCGAACGATCCTTTAACGCGTGCGATCCAGCAATTCAATAAGCTCATTTATTCCTCGCCCGAGCTCTTCCCAGTAATTATTCCTCTGCGTGACGGCGTCGCCGTTTGCCGCAAGTCTTAAACGTCGCCGCTCGGCCAAGTTTCTTAATGCTAAGTACAGGTGATTGGGGATCTGAAATTAGGAAGCGGCCGGGCGTGAGCTTCTCGGGAGCAGGTTACGCAAAAAGAAAGTAAGGTTTGCCGGGCGCTCGGCCAGGCGGCGCATAAAGTAAGGAAACCAATCGGTGCCGTAGGGGATATAAATTCGAAGACGGTAGCCTTCCCCAACGAGTTGTTGCTGCAAATCCGTGCGAATACCGTAGAGCATCTGGAATTCGAATTGTTCGCGGTTGATATTTTTCTCTCGAACGAATGTTTTGGTGGCGTCGATCATGGCGGGATCGTGGGTGGCGATGCCGTGGTAAATACCGCTCGGTAATATTAGTTTCATCAATTTCACATAATTGGCGTCCACCTCGACCTTCTTGGGAAATGCAATGTCGGGCGGCTCTTGATACGCGCCTTTGCAAAGGCGCAGCCGGCAGCCTGCGGCGAGCAATTCCCGGATGTCCTTTTCCGCTCGATAAAGATAGGCCTGCATCACCGTGCCCACGCCAGAAAACTTGGCGCGAACGCGCTTGGTCATTTCCACAGTACGCGCGGTGTAGGCGGAGCCTTCCATGTCGATACGCACGAAATTTCCTTGGGCCGTGGCATGGGCTACAATTTTCTCGAGAAGTTCCTGGCACAGCGCCTCGCTTAGGTCGAGGCCGAGTTGGGTAAGCTTGAGCGAAACGTTAGCATCTAGCTTTTCGCGCTCGATACGCTCAAAAATAGAAAGGTAGTTTTCCGCCGCTCGTCGTGCGCCAGCTTCATCTGAAACATTTTCCCCCAGCAAGTCCAGACTCGCCAGTTGCATCGCGCCGTTTACCTCTCTGGCAGCTTCGACGGCGTCATCCAAGGTCTCACCGGCCACGAATCGGCGCGCCACACGGCGGCTCAATGCGTTGTGCATGATCAAAGGAGCGAGACGCTTTTTTTCGGAGAGATGCAAAAGAAAAGAGCGCATCAGAAAGAGGCTGGCACCGATATGCGATTGCTAAGGCGACACAATTTCATGGAACAGGGATGATGCGGCCAAGAGAGCGAGCGCACTATTTTTCTAACCTGGTGAGAAATTTTTCAGCATCCATAGCTGCCATACATCCCGAGCCCGCCGCGGTGACCGCCTGTCTGTAATGATGATCCTGTACGTCCCCGGCGGCAAAAACACCTTCGACGTTCGTTTTCGAACCCTGCTGAGCGATAATGTACCCAGCGTCGTCCAGTTGTAACTGCCCTTGGAAGACTTTGGTATTGGGGTCGTGGCCTATCGCAACAAATACTCCCTCTGTTGCCAGAGTCTGCTTCTCGTTGGTTTCTACATTTCGTAACGTAACCATCTCAACCGAATTTTTGTTCACGTCGTGAACTTCATCAATAACATAGGGAGTGAGCATCTTGATTTTTTCGTTCGCGCGGGCACGATCTAGCATGATTTTGGTAGCGCGAAATTCGCTACGGCGATGCACGATTGTGACTGTTTTGGCAAATTTCGTGAGGAAGGTGGCTTCTTCCATGGCGGTATCACCGCCGCCAATCACCAGAATGTCACGTCCGCGGAAGAAGTAGCCATCACAGGTAGCGCAGGTGGAAACGCCGTGCCCGAGCAAGTGGCCCTCAGATTCGATCCCCAGCATTCGCGCTGAAGCGCCGGCCGCAACAATCAGCGCTTCACACTGGTAACTTTCTTTCCCCGCCTCAATTTTGAACGGCCGCTTGCTGAGATTTACCGACGTCACCGCGCCTGACCGAAACTCAGTTCCAAAGCGTTGCGCTTGTTTGCGGGTGTTTTCGATCAGTTCAGGGCCTAGGATGCCGTCCGGAAATCCGGGGAAATTTTCGACCATGGTGGTCAGAGCCAGCTGTCCTCCGGGTTCATAACCGTCCAGAACCAGCGGTTTCAGGTCCGCGCGGGCCGCGTAGATTGCGGCAGTCAGACCGGCGCATCCACTTCCGATGATGATCACTTTGTGCACTGAAATCTCCTCAACAATAGCTGGCAGCCCCTCGTGCGACACACCAAAAGTTTAATTGTATCATTCCATGTCTACTGCAACATGGCCGTGGTGGTTCGCAGTGACCATACGCCTGCGATATATTCGACTCATACAGTCGCTGCACGGCGTCAAGCTGGCGAAGAAAACGTATGCTGACAACCGCAAAACTTTTCCAACTCCTGAATGAAAGTATCGTTTTGCTGTTGGGAGCGTTGCTGCTATTGCTGGCCGTATCGGGGCGCGTAGGATTGCCGACCCGGCCAGCGGCTTTGATTGCTGTGGGAGGTATTTTCATCTATTGGGGCGCGCGCGCTTGGATGCGACATGAACCCAGGCCGGTTGGCCCGTCCTCGAAGATACGCGCTGGATCACTTCTACTGGTCGGGTTGTTCGTCCTGGGCATTCCCGTTCTGCCTTTAAGCTACATCCCGCTGCTTCTGGGGCTTGCAGGAGCGGTGTTGCTATTTCGCGGGATTCTTGGCGTGGTGCTCTTCGCTCGAAGCAAGGAAGCGCGATAACATTCGCGAGGCATTCTAGTGAGTAAAATGAATCGAGATGCTCCCTCTTGCAAGGCGGCCCGCTTCCGGATAATGTCCTGCGTATCAATTCGCGCTCGCTCCCCTAAGACAATGTAGGACCTGACCGGAAAGGGGCGAAGATCGGCCTGAAAAGGATCACGCTATGTTGAAAGAATTTAAAGAATTCGCGATGAAGGGCCAAGTATTGGACCTGGCGGTGGGCATTATCATCGGCGCCGCATTCGGAAAGATTATCACGTCCCTGGTCACCGACGTCATTATGCCGCCGATTGGACTCACTCTTGGACGAGTTGATTTCTCCAGCCTATTTCTCAATCTTACACATACGCATTACGACTCGTTGGCTGCCGCAAAGGCCGCTGGGGCTCCGACGATCAATTACGGTCTGTTCTTCAACAATGTGGTCGATTTCTTCATTGTGGCGTTTGTGATCTTTCTGGTGGTGCGGCAAGTAAATCGGTGGAAAAAGCCTGTTCCGGCTGCGGCACCGGCCACCAAGGAATGCCCGTATTGCTTCACGGCAATCCCGATGAAAGCTACGCGTTGTCCTAATTGCACTTCGGAACTTCGCGCCTAAAACTCGGACAGGGCGATCATATCTATTTCACAAATCTGATTAGTTTGGCTTGGATGGCAGATTCAATGGGCCTACCGGAGGATTCAGCCGGCGCGCCTGAATTTCCCGAAGATGTTCGCGAAGCCTTTCAAGGACCTCGTCACCATGACCGGCCGCGATTTCGCGTTCCAACTCGGTCAGCGCAAAATGAATGATGTCGTGATGGTGCAGTTCTTCCCCCGGAAGTTTTTCGCTGAACTGCAGCCACATCTTGTGGAGCACATCAATTTCTTTCGGTGTAAGACGCGGAGCATGAGGTCCAAGATAGAAAATGTATTCTTGTCCGGCGGGCGTGAAAATTTCCAAGGTCAAGCGAGGCCGAGGTTCCGGCAGACGCTCCCATGCTAATCCGATCTCGCGTGCCTGCTCCGTAACGGGCATCTTGGACGAGCTACCGCTGACAATTGTGCTGGATTGAAGATTCATCGCGGTGCGCAGAATACCTTCCCACAAATCGTTCGCCGCGGCCACCGCCAGGCGCACTGGCTTCCCCTCTTTTTCCGCGATAGCGAGAACTTTGGTAAACAGCAACTGCTCGATGGTACTGAATAGCTGATCGGCATCGAGGTCATATTCGCCGGAAGCGGCGCGCCTCAGTATGCGCACATGCAACACGACTATTTCAGCGTCCAGCCCCTTTACACGTTTCAGGGCAGCTTCCAAGTGGTACAACGCGTAGTAGGTGCTAACCGGAACAAGGATATTTCCAGGCGCCACACCCACGCTCGTAGGGGTAAGCTCGGCCTCTTTTGTAAGGTTGAACTGATCGAGCTCGACGTGAGCGGCGCCCGCCTGCCGCTTGTGCATGCGGTGTTCAGAGATTTCGAAGACGGTGAAGAGTATAAGAGTGAATGTAATTCCGGCCATGGTCGCATCGGGCTTCGTGAATAAGTTGATCACCGCAATCGAGAACAAGACCAGAGTGATAAGGCCCAAGCCAATCGGGATTTCCACACCGAAAATTACGGGATTGAGCGGCACACGGTATTCGCGGTCCTGGGGATGCGTATAACGCAGAACCAGAACTGCAATGCCCTTCATCGCAAAACTCCAAATCACGCCGAATGCGTAAAGGTTACCCAGGAAAGTAACGTCACCGCGACTGGCCAGGATCGTGATGATTTGAAATGCTACTACCATGTTGATAATGCGGTGGGTGGTTCCAAATCGCGAATGGGGGTGGCGGAACCAATCCGTGAGTACGCCATCTTCGGACACCCGGTTAAGCACTCCGTTGGAGCCAACAATTGCCGTGTTCACCGCTCCAGCAAGAATCAGCACGCCGACAACCACCACGAATACGTGAAACGCCAGCCGCACAGGAAAACTTCCAACCAGATGCATGGACAGCCCGCCGATCAGGTTCTCGGTGAACTTTCCGCGCACGTCGTCCGGAATAATCATCACAGCGAAGAAGGAAACCAACGAAGTGAAAACCAAGCTGTAAATGAAGATTATCAGCCCGGCCTTTTTCAGGTTACGCAGCTTGGGATGTTCGATTTCTCGATAAACCTGCGCAAGGGATTCCTCGCCGCTCATAGCCAGCACAGAATGTCCGAGCCCTACTAGAATTGCTATCAGCGTGATCGCATGCGCCCATTGATAGCGATCCAGCCAGCCAAGCGATGCCTTGTCGAGCTTCATGTTTTGCGGCAACGGGGAGGGAGGAAGGTGCCAACCACCACGGGCGTATAAGGTGTAAAAACACCACCCGATCAGCACGATTACCATGACGGTGGTGAGTTGCATGATCCGTAGCGCCTTGCCACTAGATTCCGGCACGCCTTTGATGTTTTCCCACCAGAAATAAAGGGTAATCACGATCGCGACCGCTGCCGCGGTGCCGTTCACGTGAAGGTGAATGGGAATGTGTGCGAAGACGAATAGCTCGTTGAGCACGCCCACCAGATATTGCCCGGCAGAGACTCCGCTGATCGGTCCGGTGAGCACGTAGTCAAACATCAAAGCCGATACGGAGAATTTCGCCAGCGTTCCGCCCAACGCTTCTTTCACCACGCGGTACACACCGCCGCGCACGAACATGCTGCAGCTTTCCACATAGACGGCGCGCACGGCGTAAGAAAACAGCATGATGCCGAGGATGAACCATGGAGCGGTCTTGCCGATGAATTGTTCTGCCTCGCCACCGGCGTAATAGGCCGACGACGCCAGGTCGTTCAGCACGATTGCGGCGGCCCGCCAGAAAGAAATGAACGCCAGCATGGCCGTAGTGGCCACGAGGACTTTGGCTACCGGACGTACCCTTCCAGGGGTGAAAATATGGCCGGTGGAGTCAGATGACATACGTTATGAAGGTGCGGTGAAGAACTATACGTTGTGTGGACGCCCCATTACAATCATAGACTTGCAGTCTTTCTGGTGAGTTATCAGCCCAACAGCGAAGCATTGCAGAATATCCTGCGGACTCTTAGAGACAGCCATTTGGCAACAGTCGGCAACACTATTTCTTCCTCTCTCGCCGCGCTTGGCCAGCAGATGGTATGGATTTTGATCTCGGGCCTTTGGCAAATACGGGTCATCGAAGAAGGCTGGGATTCGCGGTCTCGGCGTAGGGTTTTCGCAGCGGATTGTCTGCTTTTGCTGTTGGATATATGCCTCATATATTGGTCATTTTAATTGACATTTAGCATAATGCCTTGTATATTGGTCATCATGTTAGGACTTATAGAAATGGGAGAAAAGATCGCTGCTAGGCGCAAAGAACTCGGCATCACGCAATCCGAGCTGTCAAGAAAGACTAGAATCAGTCGTTCGACGCTCGATGCTTTGGAAAATGGTCGCATAGGTGAACTAGGATTTTCAAGAGTCTCCAAAATTCTTTCGGCTCTGAACCTCGAACTGAAACTTCATGACGGAAATCTTCAAAGGCCCACTCTAGAAGAACTGTTAGAAGAGGATCGTAATGATAAAGGTCTGGACAGACGGGGATGAGGCTGGCCTCCTAGACAAAAAGGGCGTTCGCGGCAGCACATTTGTGTATCCATCGGAGACATCGAAGCAGCGTGCGGTCTCCCTAACAATGCCCGTGCGCACCTCTTCCTACAACATGGATTACGCACTTGTTCCCATCTTTGACATGAATCTTCCCGAAGGCGCATTGCGAGAACGTCTCAGATTGGCCTTTGCAAAAGCGATCGGAAAATTCGACGATTTTGACCTGTTGACTATCGTCGGCCGCTCTCAGGTAGGCCGCATTCGCTACACCGGAGAAAAAGAGAAATTAAACGAGGACGTACCGTTCCAATCGGTGGATGAAATTCTAGCAAGCCGCCGTGGCAGAGATCTATACGCTTATTTGATCGACAAATTTGCGCAATACTCCGGCATCAGTGGCATCCAACCCAAAGTTCTTGTTCGTGATCAGAAATCATCTGCAGGTCTCTCCCGCGAAAGAATCTCCCCAAGTTACCGCGGAGCAACTCACATTGTGAAATTCTGGGAGCCGAACGAGTTCCCCCAGCTGGCAGCTAACGAATACTTCTGCCTATCGGTTGCCAAACGGTGCGGACTGGATATACCTCCCTTCAAACTGGCCGTAGATGGAACGGCCTTAGTTGTCGATCGTTTTGATTTACGGCCTGATGGTTCATATCGAGGATTCGAAGACTTTTGTGTCTTGAATGCAAAAGGCACCGCGGAAAAATATTCCGGCACCTACGAAACGTCCGTAATAAGGCGATTTCAAGAGTTTGCTCGTTCACCCGAAGCACCTTCAGACGTTGAAAAGCTTTTCACTCTTATCACTTTGAATTGTGTTCTTCGAAATGGTGATGCGCATCTCAAGAATTTCGGGGTTTTATATGACGAAGTGCTTGGAGAGCCTCGTCTTGCTCCTGTCTACGATCTAGTCACGACGTCTATCTATTTGCCTAGAGACACTATGGCGCTCACCCTCAACGGAACAACTAACTGGCCCGATGCAAAGGCACTCCGACGTGTCGGACAGACGAGGGTCGGTACGCCGGCGAAAATTCGAGAGATTTTTGAGCGCATCTCCGAAGGACTATCGCAAACCGTTCCCGACGTTCGTTCTTATATTCAGGAGCATCCCGACTTCAAGGAAGTAGGTGAGAGCATGCTTCGGGAATGGGAAAAGGGCCGAAGTCTTTCCCTTGGAGGCAAAGAGTAACAGAAAATTAGAACACTCGCAGAAACGCCCGGGGTTAGTAGAAACATAAACTTTCTGAACTATACGTTGAATTTGCCGCAAAAACAAAGTGTTGCTCGTTGGAAATTTCTTACAGGCGAACGGCCACGCGCCAGACCGGTGCGCGCTGCGGCACTTCACTTCAGAGGCCTTTCTACTTCGCTGCGGTCCGGAACTCGCGCTCGCAAGCTTCGCAGGGACAGATTTCGCGCAAGTGTTCAAAACTGTAGATTCCAGTTGCGTGGCTATCAGAAAATTCTATCTGCACTGCATAGTTTCCTACGGCCGTGGCGCTCCTGGCCGTTACACGAGGCTTGAACATCGGCAGCACGGCACTCGGAGCATTACCGCTCGAAGAGGCCACCCGCGCTTTCTTCTCGCGCTCGTCATTGCACAGCGCACATGGACACTTTTCACGTAGATAAGGAAAATCGAAGTGGCTGGTGTGGCCGTCGGACCAGGTAACATCCATGCCCTCGCCAGTTGTCACGCGCACTTTCACGTCCATTGGTTTCTTTCGTACATCCTGTGGTATCGGCATTACTTCAATTCTAGCAGACTCGCGCTGCTCACTCCTTTCGCCTGGCATTAGAAACCCGGGTTCGCTCTTGCGCTAATCCCCGAAGCACCGGGATAGGAAACCTGCGTTTTAGATCACCCGGCCGGGGCCTCAGAGGGCCATATGAACTCGCCACAAAAATGGGCCAGCCCGCGATTTGCATTTCGTTCAGTACCCTTCCGGCGTAATCGCATTCGCTGCTTGGCCTCGATTCTCATCTTGGCAGTTCAAATTTTTGTACTCTTACTCGCCCTATCACAACGTGAAGGCCGGCGTGAAAGCTAACTAGTTCTCCGCTTTTATGACGTCGTGCGGGGCAGGTTACCGGTAAGCGTTTCGCGCTCCATCGTTCGAGGGTGTGGCTTTCATCAAGCGGCCGTGTGCGAATTCGATGCGGCGATTCGCAAGATTTCCAATGGCCGGGTCGTGCGTGACCATAAGGATGGTGTGTCCTTCACGGTGCAATTCGCGAAAAAGCCCGATCACGGTCTCTTCATTCGCTTCGTCGAGATTGCCAGTGGGCTCGTCGGCCAGTATCAGTTTTGGATGATTGATCAGCGCGCGCGCTACGGCCACGCGTTGCTGCTCTCCGCCGGAAAGTGCACCCGGTAGATGCTCAATGCGATCGCCCAAACCTACTCGTTCAAGTGTTAGCTGAGCTTCTTTTTCATCGGTGGTGCTATGAAAATATTGAGCCAACATCACATTTTCGATCGCCGTCAGATAGGGCACTAGATGAAATTGTTGAAAAATGAATCCAATCTTCTGCGCTCGGAAACGAGTGAGCCCGGCTTCGTCGAGCCTGGCCACATCGACTTCGTCCACGATTGCCTGGCCTGAAGTGGGGGTGTCCAGGCCGCCTAAAATATTAATGAGTGTTGTCTTTCCTGACCCCGAAGGCCCCATAATGGCGATCCATTCGCCGGATTGCACATTGAACGACACGCCCGCAAGCGCGTGCACGATACCGAATTCTTTGCGCAGCTCCTCGACTTGTACCAGTGTCGCCACTATTGCTCCCGAAAAATTACAGCTGGTTTCACTTTGCCAAGCAACCGCAAAGGAAGCGCCCCGGCAAGTGCGACGGCGACCACGAGAACGATCGTCAACGGAAAGATTTCCCAACGTGAGGAAATTGCTTGGCCAAAGACTCGCCGGCCCATCCAGCGCGAAAGCTCAACACCTAAGATCGCCCCGACAAACCCACCGACCGCGCCCAACACTCCTACTTCGGCCATGAATAATGTAACGATGCGCCCGATGGAACCACCGAGCGCCTTCATCAGGCCAACATCCTGGCGCCGTTCCATCGCCAGCGCTGCCATCGTTCCTAGAACGCAAAGAGCCGTCAACACTGAGATCAGCACAACCATGGAAACGATGAGCAAGCGGATACGGCTCAGAAGGTCGCCTTCTGCTTCGGTGATTTGGCGAATTGGTTTTACGTCACAAGCCGGCAACGCCGACGCTAGCCGCGCGGCGTATCGCGAGAGGCTCTTTGTCGTTCCGCTTACGCTCAATTGAGCGAAGCTGATTTGTCCCGGTAGCCCTGCGAGGTCTTGAGCTTCTGGCAGCTCAACGAAAACTTGGTTATCTTCCGCTCCGCCCGCATCTATGATTCCGACAACTTTAAACTGCGCGCTCTTGCCCAAGTAAGTCAGAAGCAGCGGGCTGCCCACAGTAAGCTGAAGCTGCTGCACGACGTTACGCCCCACCAAGCAGACCGTCGGCTGGTCCTGAGAAGATTTCCACGCGCCCTCTATTCTCCAAGCCGGCTCAAGCTTCGGTAATTCTTCGAGTGTGGTGCCGGCGACAACTACCTGCCTGTTCTGGGCGCTCTCCACAACGTAGAGAAAGGGAGCTGCCGCCACCACATTAGGATCCTTCCGATTTTGTATCGCAGCCCACACTTCGCGCTCGCTCATGAGTTCGGCTGGGCTGCTGCCGGTAATTTGCGCGTTGCTCGGCGAAATCAATATGTTGGCACCCAGCATGCGAAATTCCTGTGTGAGTTTGCGCTCGATGTCAAATTCGAGATTCAGCAGGGCGGAAACAACCATAGCGCAGCTTACCAGCGCGAGAATGGCGACGGCTAGCCTTGCCCCGCTCCCGCGCAAAAGTTTCCAAAGCAGGCGCCCAAACATTATTGGCCCCGCAGAATCGGTGCGGGATTGAAGTGCGCTGCACGTCGCAGAGGAACCAAGCTTCCGGCAAAAGCCACGATTGCGGCCAGGCCCAGAACTACGGGGAATAAGATCAGTCGTGGCGAAGCGGGTGTGCCAAAGATGCTGGAGCCCAGACTCCTGGCCAACAGCGCACCTAGAATAAATCCAATGGACGCTCCTGCCACGGCCAGCAGGAGTTGTTCCGCCAAAAATATCCCGGCGACCAGCGCATTGGTTGCTCCCAGAGCCTTCATCACGCCGACTTCTCCGCGCCGCTCAAGAACCGTGGTCGCAGATGTGGCCGCGACTGCAAGGGCCGCTGCTAGAAGAGCCGAGAGCGTAACGATCCATAGCAAGGTGCTGACGCGCGAAAGGATGCTTCCTTCTGTATCCGCGACGCGGCGAATCGTGCGCACTTCCGTGCCGGGCAGCACCGTTTTGATCTGGAAGCCGATCGAAGAAATATAGGGTGAACAGAACCAGCGGTCGTATTCCGTCGGCGTCATCTTCAGAGGATCGCGTTCAGAGAACGCATCGGCAGGCTTTGTCAGGGCGCTAACAAATAGCTGGCGAAACATGCCCGGATGACCAGATATTTTTTGGGCAATTTCCAGCGGCGCGAGAACAGCTTTATCTTCGGCATCATCCGTTGATACCATACCGACAACTTCAAGCGGAATTCCTCGCGCTCCAGTCGCATGGTCCCGGACGGAATCCCCAATCGTTTCACTGCTGATGTAAATCGTTTTCCCGGGGGTAATTCCGGGCATGGACTGCGCTAAAGCCGCTCCGATTACGCATTCGTTTGCGCCGTCGTGGAACCAGCGGCCATGAATCTTCCACCAAGGGTGCGTGACGCTCACCCCCGTCTTAAAAATCGTTCCATCCGGCACGGGCACGTCTTGGGCATACCATGTACCGATCAGCATGGTGCGAGCGGGTGTGGCGTTTTTAGATTGTTGGATCGATATGGGAACATCAAGAAACGGAGTAAAACCCAATACATTGTGACGCCAGAAAATCGTTTTCAACTTGCCCAGGTCGGCTTCGTTAAGATATGCGCCTTCATTTACCGGGCGGTAATCCACCCCTCCAATTTCGACTGGGAGCGTGTCCGATTGAGGTCTGACGAGCAAATTCGCGCCAAGACTGCGAAACTCTCGCGCCAGGCGGTCCCCCACTTCGAGCGCAATGGTCAGCGTTGAAGTCGCCACTGCCATGCCCACCACGAGCGCGGCAGCGGTCAGTATCTTTCGGCGCGGATTACGAACGAAGGATTCTTTTACCAGGCGACCGAACATTGGTTAGGAATGAATCCGGGAGGCGGAATCGGCCAACGCCGATAGATCCACAACCACTTCTCCCGCTTGAACTCGCGAGGTTACCGCGATCGGATTGCAGCCGCCTGATTCCCCAAGGGAAGGAATATAAATCGCCGCGGCACAATTTCGGCAGATCACGTTCTGGCCTTCCTGACGATATCCGGCCCTGCCGCAAATCTGGCATGCATCCAGCGCCGTGGCATAGTCGCCATTCTGCTTATGAATCACCATAAAGCGGATGACGTTGCCATTCACGTCAGCGGTATAAAAATGCAAACTTGAATCGGTGAGTTCGGAAAGCGGGATGCGCACCTGGCCATTCTGCGCCACAAGCGTCTGCGCAGGCGAAGGTGCCGCTGCAGACCGCGCGTACGCATACTCTGCGGCAAAAGACAGAACCACCGCTACGCACAGAACAGCCGCAGCAAAACTCCAGCGTCGCTGCCGGCGAAATTCCCACTCCCGCATCCGCCGCTCAGCCGGGTTCGCCGGCTCCGCGGGCGCGGGCTTTTTCGCGCTGAACCACTCGCGCAACACGACCAGCGCCGCCACACCCAGGATCACGACGAAAAAGAAAACCTCGTTGCGCACGATTGGACCGATCGTCGCCATCTCTCTTTTGCTCGACGGAATCCACATAGCTTCGCTTAACTCGTGGACACCGGTAAGCAAAAGTTGAAAAGCGACCACCATCAGAATTGCGCTGGTGGCGGCAAAAAATCGATGAAGAGGAATCCGCAGAGTGCCCTGAAAAAAGAAAAGACCAACGGCAATCGCTATGGCCATTCCCAATCCCGTTCCAATCCACACCTGCACTCCCGCACTGGAGAGTTCCACAGCGCGCAGGATCAAAACCAACTCTGCTCCCTCTCGCAGCACCATTAGAAATACAAAAAATCCGATGCCCCAACCCGCAACCCGTGCGGATTTTTGCGCATAGGTTTCCACACGCAGTTCGATCTCCTTCTTCAGGTGTCGCGCAACACGATTCATCCACACGATCATGGTGACTACCAGAACAGCGGCAGCCAGCATCAGCAAACCTTCAAAACCGTCTTCGCTGACGTGCCAGCGCTGCAACAGCAATGCAGCAGCAAAGCTGGCAACCACGGCGACGGTTACTCCGACCCACACGTATGACGCCAATGCGCGGCGTCCGGTACGATTCAGGTAAACCAGGACGATACCGACGACGAGCGCGGCTTCGACGCCTTCACGAAGTGCCACAAGAAGCGCAGATAGCATCAAAATCCCAGTTGTAAACTTGTTTCAACTAGCATTTCCAGTGTATCTCTGTGCCAACGCAATAGCAAGCAAATCCAACCCTGCTCGAGTCACTTAATTCCCTGTATAATATATCTTTAGCTCAGCATTTCATATTTCGCCTCTTGCTAACGAACAGAGGGGACGCAGCATCTGAATGCTTATGCCAATCGCACGCCGGTCAGGGCCGCTCAAGCCGATCTTATGGTCGACCCTGATCCTGACGATTCCCTTGGTGCGTGCATTGCCGGCGCATCCGCGACTACCGGCTGGGATCCAATCTCAATCGGCCACCACGGCGCCACCCCCGCGACAAAAACAGCTACCGTCTGCCGACTCTTCCGGTGCCGAGACTAAACAAGCTGCTCCAGGGTCCCTTGACTCTTCTACCCCTGCAACATCGCCGACCATAAAAACTGATCTGAAAAAAGCAAAGCAGGCCGAAAAGCTGGGGCTCCGCGCTGAAGAAAAAGGCGACTGGCCGGCCGCTTACGAAGCCTATGTCGATGCGGTAAACTGGGCGCCTCACGATAGCGACTTCTTCACCCGCCGGGAAATAGCCAAAAGTCATGTGGTTCAGATGAAAGCCGACCTTGCCGAACGCCACGCCATATCCGGTCGAATTCCGGCCGCTTTGCGCACTTTGCGAGAGGCACGCGAACTCGATCCCTCCAATAAAATCATACGCGAACGGCTCACTGAACTGGCCGCACTCGATCCGAGACAAGCAAAAGAGATCCTTTCCGCGCCGGAGATTTCGCAAGAAGTGCACCTGGAACATTTGCCGGAAAAACAAAACTTCCATCTGCGCGGTAACACGCAGGCCGCTTATGAGGACGTCGCACGAAGATTCGGCGTGGAAGTGGCATTCGACGTGGACCTGCGCTCGCGACAGGTGCGTCTGGATGTAGATGATCTCGACTTCGCCACGGTGATGCGCCTTTTGGGCGAAGAAACCCACACTTTCTGGCGGCCTTTGACTAAGCACCTGTTTTTCGTTGCTGACGACACCGCACAGAAACGCAAAGACTACGATATTTCAGTTGTGCGCACCGTGCTCTTTTCCGGAACGGAAACCAACGAACAGATGACTGAGATTGCTCATTTGGTGCGCGAAGTTGCCGGCATCAATCGCAGCCAGCTTGACACTAAAAGCCGAACACTTACCATGCGCGCTTCGCCTCAAGCCATAGCCTTGGCCAGCGGAGTGATCGAGGACCTCGATCATCCAGTCGGAGAACTGGTCCTGGAAATCGAAATCCTCGAGATGGACCGTGATTTCGCACGCCAGCTTGGCATCACTCCGCCGAATAGCGCGCACCTCTATACGATTCCTTCGAACGCCGTTGCGCAAGCGGAGTCCGGCCTTACCGGATTAATCGCGGTGCTCACGCAAATCTTCGGAACATCCGCACTGGGAGGACTCTCTACGACTCAGCTAGCCGGGCTACTGGGGTCAGGACAGGTAAATGTTGCTTCGCTGATTCCCCCGCTGCTCGCCTTCGGCGGAGGAGCGTCCACTTTTTTGTACACGTTACCGGGCGCGGCAGCCAGTTTCTCGGACATGCTATCGCTGGTCCGTCATGGCCGGCGGATTTTGCTGCGCGCTGAAGACAATCAGCCTGCCACATTTTTCGTGGGTGAACGCTTTCCAGTTTCGCTTGCGCAATATTCCAACAGTCTGGGAACCGGTGCCAGCACGGCAGGCAGGAGCATTCCGGGCCTGAGCTTCGCCAACTTGCCGATAACAAATTATCCAACCGGGAACGGTCCCGCATTCGTAACCTCAGCGGATGTGAACGCGGACAATTTTCAAGATCTCATCGTGGCGAACACAACGGACAATACCCTGTCTATTCTCCTCGGCAAAGGCGATGGGACTTTTCAAGACCCGCTTATGCCTGCCCCGGCTACCGGCGCGGGGCCAGTTTCTATTGCCACCGGCACATTCGACGCCAAGAACAATACGAATATCGATCTAGCGGTCGCAAACCAAACAGCGAATACGCTCACAATCCTGTTGGGCAATGGCGATGGCACCTTCGCACCCGCTTCCGGCTCGCCTATCAAAACGGGGAATCGTCCCACTTCGGTTGTTCCGGCCACACTGATTGCTGCCGGACACACAGACCTGATCGTTACGAACCAAAAAGATAATACGATCTCCGTCTTCATGGGCAACGGCGACGGAACCTTTTTGCCTGCCGTAAACTATCCCACCGGCAATGCGCCCACCGGGCTCACCGTCGCGGATTTCAATAATGACGGCAAGTTGGATCTCGCCGTCACCAATCAGAACGACAACACCGTTTGGATTTATCTGGGAAATGGTGATGGGACGTTCGCTAAGCCGGTCGGCTATGCGACCGGCCAAGCGCCGGTTTACGTGGCCTCTGCCGACTTCAACGGTGACAACATGCTGGATCTTGCGGTGGCAAACAACGGCGCCGCAACTGCTACGAATTCGGGTGATTCAGTTTCGATTCTCTTGGGCAACGGCGATGGCACCTTTCAGACAGCCACCAATTACCCGGCGGGCACCGGCCCTACATCGATCGCAATTGCGGATTACAACGTGGATGGTTTCCCGGATTTGGCCGTCACCGCACAGTCTGACAATTCTGTGGCCCTGCTCCTGGGTCTCGGCGGCGGAACATTCTCTACATTCTTCGAGTTCCCCGTCCAGACAAATCCGGTGTCTGCGGTCACGAATGTATTTTCAACTTCGGGGCAACCGGACTTGGCAGTCGCTAATGAGGGATCCAACACCGTATCGGTGATACTTAATTCTTCGCAATTTGCCAGTGGCAGCACTACTACCCCGGGCACGCAGTTCCCCAATGCTCAATATATCGATATCGGCCTCAAGGTGAAAGCCACTCCGCGCATTCATCAGAATGACGAGGTCACTCTACAGCTCGAATTCGACATCACCAGCCTTACCGGGACGATTCTCAACAACATACCAGTCGTTTCGAATGAACAGGTGCATCAAACCGTACGCGTGAAAACAAACGAGACGGCAGCATTAGCAGGATTCCGTTCGCCGCAGGATCAGAAAAGCCGGAACGGTCTTCCCTATCTGGGGGAAGTGCCCGCAGCAGGACTGTTAGGCGCTACAGAAAGTATACAGAACCAGGACAGCGAGGTGTTGATACTGGTCACGCCACGAATGGTTGCGCTCTCACCGCGACAAGATCACGTTATTTATGCCGGACGTGGCGCTCCCGAAGGACCAGGCGCACAGGGCCCCACGCGAGAAGAACGCCAGATTCCTCCAGCACTTCAGCCACAACCTTTGCAGCCACAGCTTCCACCTCAACAACCACAGCCACAACCAGAACCGCAGCCTCAGCCGGAGCCGGAACCAGCTCAACAGCCTGACCAGCCGCAATAGCCGCGGCTCGGCTGCTAGGGCCCGCGCTAAAAATAAAAATCAGAGTTGGTGCTAGGAAATAGCTTCGAGAACGACGACGGGCTGATAGGTGCGAGGCACCACGGGCTCGGCGATAGCCATCAATTCTCCCTGCTGATTAAAGACGCGGAGCCGTGCAGGCTTCCAGCCACCCGAGTCCAGCTCTGCCGGAGCGCCTTGCGCTGAGATCGGCTGGCCAGGCTGAATTTGGGATAACGACACGTTGAACTTGGCACCATGGCGAACGCGCTTTTCAACAATGGGAAGTATGGTCACACGAGGCAATTCAGGCAACAGGCTCTCCAGGCCAATGATGCGCTTGGCTAGATGGCCCGCCTTAGCGTCATGGTCGAGCTCGGAGAGCTCGGCGGCTTGATCCAGCGTAAATTCCCCGACTGCGGTGCGCGTGATTTCCGCCAAGTGCGCGCCGGAACCCTGTAGCGCTCCGAGTTCGTGCGCCAGCGATCGAATATAGGTGCCGGCGCCACATTCCACCGCAAAACGCGCCACTGAGCCTTGCACGCCCGTGAGCCTGAACTCATACACTTCCACTTCTACAGGCTCCAGCTTCACCGGCTTGTTTTTCCGCGCTAGTTCGTGCGCGGGACGTCCATGAATTTTTTTCGCGGAAAAGTTCGGCGGAGTTTGTTTGATCTTTCCAACGAATCGCGCAGCATAGTTTGCGAGTTCTTCCGCATTCAACGCCGGCGCGGTATCCGGGCCGGCGGCCTGGCCATCTGCGTCATAGGTGTCGGTGGAAAATCCAAAACGCACAGCGCAGGTGTATCGTTTGCGCCGCCCGCCGTAGAACCTCGCAAGACGCGTGGCGCGCCCCAGCGCAAGCACCAGCACGCCCGTTGCCAGAGGGTCCAGCGTTCCGAAGTGCCCGATGCCGCGAAAGCCTACCAGGCGGCGGACTGCTTCCACCACATCGTGCGAAGTCTTTCCGCGCGGCTTATCCACAACCAGGATTCCGTCAAACGGCAGCGCTTGTATTTCTCGAGGCATCGCATCAACTCTTCATTCCGCGGAGCAGTCGCTCTTGCACGCGCTAAAAATGTCTTGGGTTCGTTACACTCTGAAGCATGTCGCAAGACGCGCTGGTGCAGAAAACAGCTTGCCGCCCCAGCCTACAAGCTTTCTGAAGGTTTCGCCTTTTTCAAAAGCTGATCGATGTGCTGGCCATACTCTTCTGATTCATCCAGAAGAAATATTACTTCCGGAGCTCTTCGTAGACGCAGACGTTCCACCAGTTCGTGACGAACGTAGCCGGAAGCGGCTTTCAGCCCCGCCATGGTTTCCGCGCGTTCCGTATCGTCTTCCGCAAGTTGCACGAACACACGCACGGTGCGCAGGCCCGCGCCCAAGCGGACCTCCGTCACCATCACCGGTCCCGCGAGCCGCGGATCCTTCAACTCACCGGCAAGCATTAGGCTTACTTCGTTACGAATTTCTTCAGCGATGCGTTCGGAACGATGTCCGCCGAGCATTATTCGCCGTCCTCAAAATAATCGATTTCATGCGAAACCAAATTGCGACCGAGCAGCCGCTCCGATTCCGCTGCGATGGCGGCAAAAGACTCTTGCAAATGTTTACTGTCGCCGGAAATACTTACCACACCGACTTTTGAGCGCTGCCACAAATCCTGGTGTTCCAACTCGGCAACCGCAACATTAAAATGCGCGCGCAGACGGTCTTTCAGACTGCGCAAGACTTGCCGCTTGTCTTTGAGTGACTGCGCCTCGGAGATGTGTATTTCCAGAGTGAGGAGGCCGATTTGCATTTTCGCCCCCGTAGATTCAACAAAAACGGGCGAGTTGAAAATTACCTAGAAATAATTCCGTTTTTACGCGCTTTCCTGCCGCCCCGCGCGTTCCCGGCGCGGACGTTCGCTGGGCGGTGGCATCTCGAGCGCGATAGTCTTTTCCATCTTGAAGCACTCGAGAATATCGCCTACTTTCACGTCAGAAAAATTCGACACGCCGATGCCGCATTCAAAACCCTGGCGCACTTCGTTGGCATCTTCCTTGAAACGCCGCAGCGAACTGATTCGTCCGGTGTAAATTACAACATTGTCGCGCAGAACACGAACATCCGCATCGCGCTTCATGATGCCATCCTGCACCGAACAGCCAGCGATCGTTCCCACGCCCTTTACCTTGAAGGTGTTGCGTACTTCTGCGCGGCCCAGATAGGTTTCCTTGATAACTGGCGCGAGCAATCCGGACATGGCTTTCTTCAATTCATCCTGCAACTCGTAAATGATGGTGTAGGGACGAATGTCTACGCCTTCGCGCTGGGCTAGATCAGCGGCCTTGCGCTCCGGCCTCACATTAAAAGCGACGATTAGAGCGCCGGAAGTTGATGCGAGAAGGACATCGCTTTCATTCACCGCTCCCACGCTCGCATGAATGACCTTCAATTTCACTTGCTCGTTCGAAAGCTTTGGAAGCATCTCGTTGAGTACTTCCACGGAACCCTGCACGTCGGCTTTCACCACCACGGGCAGTTCCTTCACTTCGCCCACTTTCAACTGCTCGTGCAATTGATCGAGCGTCAAGCGGCCGCTGGCGGATTTCGCAAGCGTGGCTTCGCGCTGTTTGCCCTGGCGGTATTCCACAATGTGGCGAGCCTTTGCTTCGTCAGCGACCTGGAATTGATCGCCGGCTTCCGGCACGCTCTGCAAGCCTAGAACTTCCACAGGCGTCGAAGGCCCGGCTTGCTTGATGGCGGCTCCGCGATCGTCAAACATGGCGCGAACCTTTCCGTAAACTGCGCCCACGATGAACACGTCTCCCACGTGCAAAGTGCCGTTTTGAACGAGCATGGTGGCCACTGGGCCGCGTCCCTTGTCGACACGCGACTCCAGCACTGTACCGCTAGCCGGCACATCCGGATCAGCTTTCAATTCGCGAAGGTCGCCGACTAACAGAATCATCTCGAGCAATTTCGGGATGTTCGTCTTCATTTTGGCGGACACTTCTACCATCACCGTGTCGCCGCCCCATTCTTCGGGCATCAGTCCCTTATCGGAAAGCTGCCGTTTCACGCGCTCGGGCTGCGCATCCGGCTTGTCGATCTTGTTGATGGCCGCGACGATGGGAACCCCCGCTGCGCGCGCATGCGAAATCGCTTCTTCCGTCTGCGGCATGATGCCATCGTCCGCGCCTACAACCAGCACGACGATGTCGGTCACTTTTGCACCGCGCGCGCGCATACGGGTGAACGCTTCGTGACCCGGCGTATCGATGAACACGATACGCTTCCCCTGAACGTGCGCTTCATACGCCCCGATGTGCTGAGTGATTCCGCCAGCCTCGCCGCCTGCTACGTCTGCTTCTCGAATCGCATCGAGCAAGCTCGTCTTTCCATGATCGACGTGGCCCATCACGGTAACGACGGGAGCGCGCGAAACTTCGTTGCCAGTGCGCTCTTCTTTAATCTTCTCTTCTTGAACGACCTGCTCTTCAAACGTAACTACCTGGACGATCCCGTTGAACGCTTCCGCCAAACTTGTTGCTGTCGGCACATCCAGCGCCTGATTGATGCTGGCGAAAACGCCGCGGTCTAGCAGCGTCTTCAACAAATCCTTAGCGCGAATGTCCAGTTTTTCCGCCAACTCGCGCACCGTAATTCCTTCCGTGACAGTTACTGCGCGCGGTTCGCGTTGAACTGGAGCGACGGGCTCGATCTGCGCCGAACGTCCCGGACCAGCGCCTGCGCGAGGGCGGACGGGATGAAGTTTGCGCTCCCCTTCCGCGTAACGCTTTTCGATCAGCGGGCGCCCACGCGACGCGGGAGGTTTGCGCGCATACAGAGGCTTGCCCGGCTCGGCTTTCGGAATGCCGGCTCCGGGTCTTTGCGCACCAACCGGACCTTGCCCAGGACGACCTCCAGCGCTGCTGCTCGGGCGTTGTGGAAAACGGGATGGCGGCCCGCCGGGGCGCGGCGCGCCCGGACGCCCTTGTCCTGGAGCGCTGCTCGGACGAGCCTGTCCGGGAGCGGCCGGGCGAAATCCCTGTGACGGGCGGCCTTGGGCTGCTCCAGAAGGAGCTCCAGAACTTGCTGGAACTCGTTGACCTGTAGGTGGGGTGCCCGCCGGCCGATACGCGTTAGGCGATGCGGCCGGGCGATGAGTTGCCGGCGCGCCAGCCTGTCCAGAAGTAGTGCCAGAAGCTGCAGGCCGCGCGGCGGTAGCGGACGCAGACCCTGCACCCGCTGTCACGCCAGGCCGTACAGGACGAGAAGCTGCTGGCGCTGCGGCGGCGGGCGTAACTCCCGGTTTCGTCGCCGGAGGCGCTACTTTCGTGCCCGGGTGAGCGGCAGCCGGCGCACTTGCAGGCCCGCCAGCAGTAGCTGGGCGCGCTGCAGCCCCCGTCGGAGCAACAGCGGCTGGACGAGCGGCTGCCGGCGCTGACGGTGGAGCAGTACTCGTCGATTGCGTTGGCCGTGTAGCAGCAGGCTGCGCCGCAACGGCCGGTCGCGACGGTTTCGATTTCGCCGCAGCAGCCTTCGTCTTCTCTGCTTCAGCCGCCGCTTCTTGCGCCGCCAAGCCAAGAAAATGCTTGCGCACTAACTCAGCGTGAGAATTATCGATCGAGCTCGAGTGGGTCTTCTTTTCTGCGACGCCAATTTCGGGCAAGTACTCGATCAGGACCTTCGCCTTAATCTCGAGTTCCCTGGCGAGCTCGTTTATTCGGACTTGATTAGAATCTGCCATCAGCCTCTTTCTTCACAATTTCCGTCATCTACTTCTCTACAATTTCTCTACGTTCTCTTCAGGGCCTTTTGTTTCTTCGCCACCTTCCACAGAATGGCGCCGCGTCTCTTGCCCCGGTAATTCCCGGGTGTCCGCGCCGCTGGGAGAATCCAACGGTTCCACGTCGCGCACCTTCGTTAGGTCGGAAGTCTCAGAGGCTTCGCCCTTTTCCGGCGAATCCGGCAACTGAGAAGTTTCCCCAGTTTCAGGTTCCTCCGAAACCTCCGGAGCTTGGCCCACTTCGGGCTCTTCGGATCCCTCGCCCTGTTCGGGAGTTTTCTGCACCTCGCCGGAGCCCTCCGGCTTCTCTGGACTCTCCGCTGCGCCTTGCCCGCCAGCTTCGAGAGACTCGGCACCTTGTTCGGGTGCTGCCAGAGCCTGCGCCTCAAGATCTTCGAAGTACGCCGCAACAGACTGGTGAATCTTTTCAACCATTTTTTCGCCGATGCCTGGAATCTCCACCAACTGCTCGGGAGTCATATCTGCCAGCTTCTCCACAGAAGTGATCCCCGCAGCTTCGAGCTTCTCAATCGTCTTCGGCCCTACTCCTTTCAACTCCGTGAGCGGCGTACCCGGTGCCGTCAGCGCGGCCATCTGTGCTTCGATTTCGCGGCGCTTCTCTTCTTCGCTCTTGATGTCGATGTTCCAGCCGATCAACTTGCTGGCGAGCCTGACGTTTTGTCCCTTCTTGCCGATAGCGAGAGAAAGTTGCGTATCCTCAACAATCACTTCCAATCGCTTCTCTTCCGGGTCCACAACCTGAACACGCGTAACTTTCGCCGGACTTAAGGCCTTCTGCGCGAACGCGATGGTCTCTTCGTTATAGGGAATAATATCGATCTTCTCGCCGCGCAATTCGCGAATGATGGACTGCACACGCATGCCTTTCATACCCACGCAGGCGCCCACCGGATCCACGTCCTTATCGCGACTCTCCACAGCGATCTTAGTTCGCTCACCGGCTTCGCGCGCTACGGCGCGTATCTGCACCGTGCCGTCATAGATTTCCGGCACTTCCATTTCGAACAATCGCTGCACCAGAGCGGGATCAGCTCGCGACACAACCACTTGCGGACCTTTCGCAGCGCGTTCTACCGCACGAATCGTGACGCGCAGACGGTCTCCGACGTTGTAAGCCTCCAACCGTGATTGCTCCCGCTTCGGCAAGCGCGCTTCCGTGCGCCCCAGGTCCACGATGATGTCCGGACCTTCCATGCGCTTTACGACGCTATTGATCAGTTCGCCGACGCGTGTGTGAAACTCGTTATAAATCGTGTCGCGTTCAGCCTCGCGCACTTTTTGCAAAATCACTTGTTTGGCGGTTTGCGCCGCGATCCGTCCCAGTACGTCTGTCGGTTTCGTTTCGATCACTTCGCCGCCCACTTCAATTTCAGGCTGGCGCTTTTTGGCATCGCCGAGCGAAATCTCCCGCAGCGGATCGGTAACTTCCTCGACTACCGTGTGCACTGAATACACGTCTACCTGGCCGGATTCTGGATTGAACTTCGAGCGGAGATCTTCCTCAGTGCGGTAATACTTCCGCGCCGCCACCACCATCGCGTCCTCAATCGCCGCGACGATGATCTCCGGTTCAATGTGCTTTTCCCGGCTGATCTGCTCGATTGTCTGGTACAGCAGACTCGCCATTTGCGTTTCTCCAGGACAACATTTCCACTAAATTTAGATGCGTGTACCGCTTCAAAAATTTCGCGCGCTGCTGAGCCGCTTTGCAAATTCCTATAGCTCAACGACTAGATTCGCTTTCCGAATGCCGCCAAACGGCACAGCCAGCTCACGATCCCTCACCTTGAGCTTCACCATTCCATCCGCATAGCCCGCCAAGCGTCCTTCGAAATAATTCTGGTTCTCGATCGGGTCGGTCACCCAAACCTTCGCCAGCCGCCCGACAAACCGTTCGTAGTCTGCCGGCTTCATCAGCTTACGATCGAGCCCCGGCGAGCTAACCTCCAGTACATAGCTAGGTCCCGGTACGAGGTCTTCGACGTCCAGAATTACGCTCAGTTGCTCGCTCACACGCTCACAGTCCTTATGGGTGACACCGAGCCCCTCCGGGTTCTGCGGGCCGGGCAAACGGTCAATATAGACCCGCAAAAGCCGCTGCTTGCCGATCTTCCATTCAACGTCGAAAATCTCGAGGCCCAGCGAACCCGCCACCCTTCCCGCTGCCTCTCGAACCTTTTCCAATTGCATTCAATTCAACCGGCCGGCTAAGAACCCGATCCCTCAGGCGCCGGTACTATCAGCCTCCCAGCGACGCTCGCAGACAGTCCAGCGCAGGCGCTATTGCTTGCGCCAACAAAAAAGTGGGCTCGCGCCCACTCGGACATGCGACCGTTCTAGAAGCACTCCAGTATAATTTCCCGGCCCGGAAAACGCAAGGCCACCCTCAGCAAGATAAAAAAACAGACTCGTTACGCACTTTCCGCATCATTGCAAAGCAGAAACAAAAAGGCCTCGCTGCGATTCCCGCCGGCGAGACCTTTGCGTCAAATAGCTTAGAACTAGTGAGGAGCGGGCTGCTGTTGCGCCGGTGCCGGAGGCTTCGGCGTCGGTGACCTCGGAGCTGCCGGTTTGGTGGCTGCTGCGTTCTTTACAGGATAACTCTGATCGTAAAGCTTGATGATGTCCTGCGTGACGTCAACCGTGTTAGCGGCATAAATCACCGGCGTGTTCTGGGCGGACGTGTCCAGGACCACGCTGTATCCATTCTCCTTTGAATACTTGTCGAGAATGTCGATCATTTTGCGTCCGATGCGGTCCACAATTTCTCGCTCCGCTTCGTTGAAATCATCCTGCGAATCCTGCTGCTTGCGCTGATAAGTGCGCGTCATTTGATCGCCTTCGCGCGCCAACCGTGCCTTCTCCTCGTCGCTCAGCGTATTAGACGTCGTCCGCAGGCGCGTCTGCAAATCTTCAATCTGCTTTCTTAAATTGTCCAGCTCAGTCTGCCGTGGCGCAAAACGCGATTGCAACTCCGCCGCAGCCTGTTTGCCTTCCGCAGTGCTCTGGATGGCCACTTGAATGCTAATTACGCCCACTTTTGGAGCAGCCGCTCCGCTCGATTGCGCCCAGACCGCAGGCATGAGCAACAAGGCCGCTATGGCCGGAATTCCAAATCGAATCTTCATTCTCACTCCTTGTTCGAATATTTCGCTTTACGCAAACCAGGAATTATAGCCGTCCCCGCAGAAACAGGTCAATCGGATTTCCTATGAGCGCGCTTCTTACTTCCGATGCCCTAGTAGCTAGAGAGGTTGGTCCCTTGCCTTACCCGAACCTATCTCGGCGTCAATGCGGCAACGGAACGAGCAGAACGCGATTGTTGCTCTGGTCCACCAAGACGCCTAAGTTCATCTTCAGGTCGATCGCTATGGTGTTTGGCCCAACAATTACCGAGGAAGGTTGTACCAAACCTCCTATACCGAGGACATCGCGGACTTGCGGCCCGGCACAGCTCGGGGGAGCATTTAGAACCGGAGGGCATACGTAGCTGACAATCGAAATTGTATTGCTTCCCGCATTGTCCGTTGCCAGCGTGCTGGTCTGGTAGTTGTAATCCAATGAAGTAGGATCGATGCCCACCCGGAATGCCGTTCGAATGAAAGTATTCGGATCGATGATGTCCACGTTGTTGATTACACTGTCGGTTACCAGAAAGTCCTGATTCACCGGATCGAAGACCACGCCCGTGGGTAATTGGAAATTCGAAACTCGGCTCACGATCGAATCAGTGTCCGTGTTCAACAAATCAACGCTGCTCGACGAAGAAGCTGTAGCCACCGCAGCGAAGTCACTCGTGGTGACCAGGCCCGGTACAGGCGGTGACACCAAGACTGGGGCCATGGCCAGCGCATCGGGGAACTGGTCCACCGTGACATTTCCCGCCGTGGCACCTGTCGTGCCCGAGGCTGGAAGTGTAAAAAAACTAACGTTGTTCGACAGAGTGTTGGCCGTGGCCGCAGTTGCCGTATCGGAGTTCGTTCCCACCCCTGCCGGTCCAACGCATGAGCCGCACGATATGGTGGTGGGCTGCGTGAACGTGCCGTTCTTCCCCGCTTCATCCACGATCGTAACGTTGTTACTTCCATCATTTGCTACCACCGCCAGGCCTAACCGCGCGATCACTGAAACGCCTTCTGGGTTCGATCCTACCGACACCGTCGAATCGGACAAAATAGGCGCGCCGGTGATTAAATTCAAAATCGACACGGTGTTGTCAGAGAAGTTGGTCACCACCGCCTGATCGAGATCCTGATCGATGGCCACTCCGATGGGCGTATTTCCCACCGGAACAGCCTGAATCATCGTCAGCTCGGTGGTGTTGGACCACTGTCCGCCGTCCTGCACGTAAACGATATAGTTGCGCGCGTTAGTGAGCATCGATGCCGAAATGGTGGCCACGATCTGGCGCGGGCTCACCACGGTTACGTCGCCGGCCGGTAATGGCGTACCATCCAGCAGCACCTGAGCAGATCCGGTAAATCCAATGCCGTTGATCGTTAAAGTCAAACCGGTCGGCGGACTGCTGACGAACGCAACAGCGGGACTGGACTCAACGATCTGCAATGTCCGGAATTGCCCGGGAGTGCCCAGCGAAACAACCGCAACTGTGTTGTTTCCTTGATTTACCACGTAGGCTTGATTGGTCACCGCGTCAATTGCTACTGCCTCAGGCATATTCAGACCGGTAACGGTCTGCAAAACGTTGCTGTTTTCCATGTCCACGATGGCCGCCGTGTTGGCCAGGCGGTTAACCGCGATACCCACGTTTGACAGCGGATTTATGGCCGACGCGACGAAACCCCGCTCATTAATCGCCGTCCCATTCAACAAAAATGGAACATTGCTCACCGTATTGTCGAGCAGGCTATAGGTCGCAAGGGCGCCGCTATTTGGATCAGTCAGCAGCGCTTGATGCGTCTGGTTGTTGAGGCCAACTCCCTGGCTCGATGGCGAGACGGTAAGGTCCCCAATCACCAAGGGGGCGCGACCCACATCTCCCGGGCCCGGGTCGCGCCCGAGATCCACGATGTTGATCGTACCCGACCCGCCCGGAGTCACCAGCGCCCAGTTTAATCGTGGATCGATCGCCACAGACGGAATGGGTCCCGTTCCGTAAGGAGTCAGACCGCCGCCGATTTGCTGCACCAAGACCGGCGCGCCGCTGGAAAGGTCCAGGATCCAGGCTGTATTAGTGGATTGCTGAGTCACGATCGCGCGATGCGTCAGCGGATTAATCCCAATCGAGTAAGGCAAGGGCACCGTATTCGGCGGAACGGAGGTGTCCGGCAGTACCAGTGTCGTTGTCGCGAGCGTAGTCAGGTTAATCGCCGTTACGCTATTACCGCCGCTTGCTTGGCTGCCGTTGTTCACCACTACCGCGAGGTGATTAGGCAACTGATCGTCGATAGCCACGCTCGTGGGACTTGGCCCCACGGTGACTGGCGAGCCCGCCACCTGGGTGTTTGTTGCTAGACGAATGATGCTGACACTGTTCGATCCGGTATTCGCAACCACTGCAAGGCCCGACGCCGGATCAATCGCAATCGCCGAGGGAGTCATCCCTACGCTGATCGAAGTGCTCGGCGCCGACGGGAACGATGTAGGTTCCACGCCAATATTTACGCCCGAGATTCCAGGATTCGGCGGCACCACATCCGTGTTTTGCACAATGATCGGATAAAGACCCGGGGGCCCCCAATCGGACGCCGGAATTGTGACTTGCAGAACCCGCGTGTTTCCTCCAGCACTCTGACTCACTTGTTGCGCGTTGAAAAAAACTTCCGTGGATGGCGAGAAATATCCACCGGTAAGAGTCACGCCCACATTCGCGGAATTTCCGACGAAGCTATCGGGCGAAGAGGCCACCAGTGCTGGACGCGACGGATTTACCGTGAGCGTGGCGGGAAGCGAAATATCCCCGTTCTGCCGCTGCACCAAAATCTGCACGGCTCCCATCGTCGCCAAGTGGGCCGCTGGGATTGTGGCGCGAAGTAGCGAGCTCGTCAGCAAAAGCGTCGGAACCGGAGCGCCGTTCGCCAGCACTTTGCTAGTGGACAAAAAGTTCGCTCCACTCAAATAAACATCTTGCTGCACCGAGCCTTCCTGCGCTGTGGTTGGCGCAATGGAACTCAGTGAGGGATCGGTCGCCGTTGCGATGGTCACCGTAGCCGTAGCGGATTGCGAGGTGTCCGCCGCAGAAGTCGCCGTGATAGTTACAGCGCCTGGCGAAACCAAAGGCGCAAAGTAAGTTCCCGCAGGCTGGTTGTTACACAGGTTCTGGGGATCGTTGCTACTCGGGCAGATGATACCGATGGTCGAATTGCCGCCAACCACGGTCATGCTGTCGGCTGTTACGCTCCAGCTAACCGCCGTGTTCGAGTTCCCGCTGACTGTCGAAGTGAATTGAAACTTTTCGCCCGGCGCGATGGTAGCTGTCTTTGGATCGATGGAAACGCGCACGCCGGTTCCAACCAGCACGTAGCTGAGCCCGTAGATTTTCGTGTTGACCGTGCTTTGCGCTGCAACGACGAAAACGCTGGGCGGAGACGCAGGCGGTGCGGCGTATAGTCCGGTCGAACTTATCGTGCCGAAGCCTGTTAGCTGACCGCAATTCACCGGGATCGGGTTAATTACCGATGTATTGGTGGGAGGAAGACAGATAAGCCAGTTCACCGTGGAAGTGGAAGTTCCGGTAACACTTGCTACGAACGGTTGCAGGCCGCTGAGCAGCACGGACACGGGTGATGTAGCCGTCCCGGTCGGAATCACGGTAACGCCTACCGGCGTGGAATTGCCTCCGCAACCGGCCACGCAGGCGGCCAGTATAATTGCCGCGCCTATTTGCCAAACTTTCATCCGCAATCCTCCGGCGTTCCCCGCGCCCCAAATCGCTGGGCCGCCCGCCATGCCGAAATTTTCGTAACTGGAATGTTCATCTTAGAAAGTCTTCCCCACGGTGAATCGGAACGTTTGCTTCGGTTCGATCAAACCGGCCGGAATATGCTGCACCTGTTGAAAGAGGATGGAATCTAGTTCGGGGGCAATTTGTGTCTGCAAAACGCCGGGAGGCAAGGTATTTTTCACCGCGTCACTCAAGAAAAAAGCTCCGGCCGGAGCGGTAATAGTCCCATTTAAACGGAAATAATTATAGGCATAGTACACGCGGAATGGCGCGTTCACGATCGGCAGAATCACCTGTATCTCGATACCCGCGGAAGTGCGCGGATGAAAGTTCGTCCCTTTAACGATTGGCAAATTCTTCGTAATATGCACGTTCGGGAAGTCCGGATTTGGATATTCTTCTTGGAACAGCGACACGGCTGCGGGATTTAGCGACAATTGCGATTGTCGCAAAATGCCGTTCACGCCCAGATCGTTGAAAAACACCAGGGTTACCGGTCCCGCGATGGGGATTCGGTATTCCAGGTTCACCACGTTCTGATAATCCCCGCCGGGTCGCGTAGGAATGAATTCCAATAGTGGCACATTAAGAAATTGCGGCACGGGGCTTCCGTTTGAGCCAATCCTTCTTGGGTCGAAATACTCAACAGTGGTACTGGTCGAAAAAGGAATGGCCACAAAAGGAGAAATTGTATAGAAATTAAATCCCCGAACGTCCTGTTCTCCGCCCAGATAAAAACGGTTGTAAGGAGGAATATCTCTTCCGCCGTAACCCGAGATCATCGCTGTTTGATATTTCAAGCCAATCACATTGCGGCGTTTGTTGACCGCATGGAAATAGGTGGCCGCAAAAGTATTGCTGATGGTATTCACGTTTCCGCCCAGCGGGCCGCCCTCCAGCGATAGGCCATAATAAAAGCTCTTGCCGTGCGTGGGATTTTGCGGGTTATTCACCGTGCTGTAGCTGATCGTTGGCGTCACTTTGCTTGAATGAATCCCGTTCAACGCAGAAGGACCAGCCAGACTGGTGAACTGAATGCTGTCGAACAATAACTGTGCCGACTGGCTGAACGTGGTGATGTTCGTGCTGGAGAATCCGTAGGTAACGCCCAGGCGAGCGAAGGAAAATCTCCGCAGCGGAGAACTCACAAACAAGGTAAATCCCTTGGTGTCCGTGTTGTAATTTTCCTGCAACGCCGGATTCAGCGCGACCTGTTGTCCTAACAGAAGGCCGTACTGCTTGGCTTGATTGAAATCGTACTTGTTGGCGAAAATCGTGAATCCGGTAGTAATCGGGCGGTCGAACAGAAATGGCTCGGTAAATCCGAAAGTGTAGCCGCGTTGAAAATCCCCCAACTGCGCCGACAAGGTCAGCGTTTCGCCCAAGCCCAGAAAATTATTCGTTTGGTAAGAAGCGCTGATGAACGTGCCGGCCACGCCGCTCACGCCCCCTGAAAAGCTGATCGATTGCTTCCCTTTTTCCTTCACCTTCAGTTTGATATCGACCGTTCCCGCCTTCACGTTGCGCTTCAGCTCCGCATTCTCCGGCTTAATCACGTCAAAATAGCCCAGTTGATTCAGACGCAATATGCTTAGCTCCCACAGACGATTGTTGTAAACCTGCCCTTCATCCAGCAGGATTTCGCGGCGTATCACTTTATCTCGCGTAGTGGTGTTGCCTGAAAACTCGATGCGCCTCACGAAGAATTGCTTCTGTTGGTCGAATTCCATGGTCAAATTGACGACTTTCTTCTTGTCGTCGATGTCGGTCAGCGGCTCAGCCACGAAATCGATATAACCATATTCACCGTAAAGCTTCTTATAGTTGTCCAGCGCTTTTCGAATTTTTTCGGCGGAAAAAATCTCGCCTTCTTTTATGGGAAACACGCGAGCCAGGACCTCCGACTTAAAGACGAGTCCCACTTCCGGGTCGCTACTGCGAAACTTCAGGGCTCCCATGTGGTACTGCTCGCCTTCTTCGATCGGAATGGTCATGTCCACACGCTTCCCATGCCTGGAGCCCAACACCGGCCACGGCCCTTTGATACCGCTGCGATCTTCATCACGAGTATTCAGAACCGGATCGCCCACGGTGGCCTTGAAATAGCCGTGGTCGCGATACAGTCCGCGGATTCCGACTTCCAAGTCTTCGTCGAGTTTCTGCCGGTCATACGTTTTATCCATCACGGGAATGTTCGTGATATACAGCGGAATCGCATACGGACGGTCATGACGCATGGCGCGCAAGAGTTTTCCGTCGGAAAACACTTTGTTTCCGGTGAACCTAACCGTTCCAACCTTTACCTTCGGCCCCTCGTCGATATTAAACACCAGCTTCACAGCGTTGGTCGCGGCAATGCGCTCATAGGTCGGCTTCACCGTTGCAAACTGACGCCCGTGTTCGGCCAACAATTCTTTGATCACCACTTCCGCGCGCTTAATTTTGGTCGGATCAAATTGGCCTTCCACCGAAAGGCCTACTTTCTTTTCCTTAAACGCATCGAGAATATCGGATTCGGAGATCGATTTGTTCCCCTTGTACTCGATCCTACGAATAATGGGCCGCTCTTTCAAATAGAACACCACAATTTTGCCGTCCGGCTGATCCGGACTGTCTTCCACTTCGAGCCGCACATCTTCGAAGAATTGTGTATTCCATAGCGCTTGGAAATCGCGGCGAACGGCCTCCTCGTTGTAGGGATCTCCCGGGCGCGAAAAAATGCGCGCGCGCAAAGTATCCGACTGGATGCGGCGGTTACCAATGAATTCGATTCGCTGGACCACGTACTGCCGCCCCGTAGGCCCCTGCCCTTGCTGACCCCAAAGAGGATAGGCATACGCAACGATGCACAAGCACACAACCGCAAGAATTTGAAACAGGCGCACAAAATTTTTCGTGCTCGCGGCCTCGGTCAAGGCCGCCGATTCCCGCCCAAGAGTATGTGCTCCCCCGCCGGAACCGCTCCCGTCCGGCTTGCGCGTAGGATTCTTAGTGGGCCACTGGGGTTGCTTCAACTGCGGGTCGGAACGAAAGTCCCTCTTCACCGGACAGAAAAACTTCCAGCGTCGCTGGCCGTTGCAATCCACCCTGAATCAAAGCTTCCGACAATGGGTCTTCGACGTACTTCTGTAACGCGCGCCGGAGCGGCCGCGCGCCATAATTTCGATCGCTGCAAGTTTTTTCTAGAATCCACTGGCGCGCTTCCGGAGTCAGTGCGATCTGCACTTGGCGATGCACCAGCGTTTCGTTAATCTGCCCGACCAGCAAATCGATGATCCGCAACAGATCGTCGTCGGTGAGCGAGTTGAACAATATCACTTCATCCAGACGATTGAGGAATTCGGGATTGAAAACCCGCTTCACCTCGCTCATTACCATGTCGTCTTGACTCTTGGCCATGGAGTCGAGCTCTTTTGACGCAAACCCGAGGCCGGCCTGTTTTTGCAGTTGCCGCGCGCCCAGGTTCGAAGTCAGTATGATAATTGTGTTGCGGAAATCTACCGTGTTTCCCAGCCCGTCGGTCAGTTGCCCGTCTTCAAAAACTTGCAGCAAGATGTTGTACACGTCTGGGTGCGCTTTTTCAATCTCATCGAGCAGAATTACGGAATAGGGGGTCCGGCGCACGCGCTCGGTCAGTTGTCCCCCTTCCTCATACCCAACGTATCCTGGAGGCGCTCCGATCAATTTCGACACGGAATGCTTCTCCATGTATTCCGACATATCGAAGCGAACCAACGACTTCTCGCTGCCGAACAAAAATTCCGCCAGCCTTCGCGCAACTTCCGTCTTCCCCACACCCGTAGGTCCGAGGAACAGGAAGCAGCCCACCGGACGCCCCGGAGCTTTCAGCCCCGCGCGGCTGCGTCGAATCGCACGGGCCAAAGCAGTAATAGCCTTGTCCTGGCTGATCACGCGACGGTGCAATTCTTCTTCTATGCGCAAGAGTTTCTGTTGTTCGTCTTCCTTGATGGCCGACACCTGGATTCCCGTCCAGCGCGCCACCACTTCTTCGATATCTTCGCGCGTCACGATCCCGGTGGAAGAATCGTCAATCTTCAGTTTTTCACGCAGCATGCGCAGATGTTCTTTTTCTTTGCGTTCTTCCTCGGAATAAAACCGCGCCTTTTCAAATTCGTGATTGGCGATGGCTGTTTCCATCCGGTGCGTAATGAATTTAACGCGCTTCTGCACCTCGGAAACTTCATCCGGCAGCATGGCTTGGCGGAGTTTTACTCGCGAGCCGGCCTCGTCTAGAAGATCGATCGCCTTATCCGGCAGGAAGCGGTCCGGGATATACCGGTTGGATAGATAGACGGCATAACGGATGGCTTCGTCCGTATAACTTACGGCGTGGAATTTCTCGTAGCGGTCGCGAACACCTTGCAGCACCCGGATCGCTTCCTCCTCGTTCGGCGCGGAAACTTTTACGGACTGGAACCGGCGCTCGAGGGAACGGTCTTTCTCCACCGACTTGCGATACTCCGCGGGAGTCGTGGCTCCAATGCATTGGATTTCGCCGCGGCTCAGTGCCGGCTTGAGGATGTTAGCGGCATCGAGTGAACCTTCGGCCGAGCCCGCCCCAACCAGAGTGTGCAATTCATCGATAAACACGATCGCATTCTGGCTTTCCATCAGTTCCTTCATGATGGTCTTCAGCCGCTCTTCGAATTGCCCGCGATATTTTGTTCCGGCGACGATCAAAGAAAGATCGAGTGAAAGGATGCGTTTGTCCGCAAGAAACGGCGGAACATCTCCATCGGAAATTCTCTGTGCCAGGCCTTCGACGATAGCGGTCTTTCCTACGCCTGGCTCTCCGATTAAGACCGGGTTGTTCTTCGTGCGGCGGCACAGGATTTGAATGGCCCGTTCCAGCTCTCGGTCCCGGCCCACCAAGGGATCCAGCTGTCCTTCCATAGCCGCTTGCGTCAAGTCGCGGCTGAACTCGGCCAACAGTGAAGCCTCTTTCGGACGGTTGACTGGCACTTTCTCTCCTGCGCTGCGCGTCAATTCCTCGCGCACAGCTGAAAGCCGCAATCCACGCTCTTGCAAAATCTCTGCGCCGAAGGATTTCTCCTCGCGCAAGACTCCTAAGAGTAGATGCTCGGTGCCCACATGCTTGTGGCCAAGTCTTTCCGCTTCTTCTGCTGCAAAGTTAAGGATGCGCTTGCATTCCTGACTGAGAGGCACTTCCACCGAAGTGGAAATACGTTCGCGCACGGTGATACGCGCTTCAATTTCTTTCCGTATGGATTCAATCGACCCATGCGAACGCAGGAAACGGTTCGCCAGCGCCTTGTCCTCGCGAAGAAGTCCCAACAGCAGGTGCTCCGTCTCAATGTAGGGGCTGCCATACTGGCTTGCCTCGTAGCGCGCAAAAAAGATTACGCGCCGGGCTTTTTCTGTATAGCGTTCAAACACGAGTCACCTGCACTCTCCCAAGGTCTTGGTCGGGGCCTGTTGGAACTGATACAGCACTTGCGGAATCTGCGTGCACGTTGGTGGCCGGTGTGAGCTTGCCGCGCTCCATACGAAGAACGCGGCCGCTACGCCTTGCCAGCGATAAGTTATGAGTTGCCAGAACAGAGGTTAGATGGTGAGAGGCATGAAGACGCTGCATTAGCTCGAAAATATTTTCGGCGCTGCGTTCGTCCAAATCTCCGGTAGGTTCATCGGCCAGTAACAAAGCGGGGCCATTCACCAGCGCGCGTGCGATCGCAACGCGCTGCTGCTCGCCTCCGGAAAGTTCACCGGCACGCTGTTCGGTTCGACTGGCCAACCCCACCTCTGAGAGCCATTCGCCGGCCGTTTGGAGCGCCTGCCCCAATGCCAGGCCCCGAACCAGCAAGGGCATCGCCACATTTTCCGCAGCCGTAAAATCCGGCAGAAGGTGATGACGCTGCCAGACGAGCCCCACGGCGCGATTGCGATACTCCGCCAGCTCCGCCTCGGAAAAAGACCGGAGCGAATTCCCGCCGAAGTATACTGTACCGCTCGTTGGAGTGTCCAGCGCAGCCAGGATGTGCAGCAACGTGCTCTTGCCGGTTCCCGAAGGCCCCACGATCGAAATCATTTCTCCACGGCGAATCGAAAAATCCAACCCATCGATGGGAACTATTTCCTGGGCACCCGAGCGGAAAGCTTTCCGTAAATTGTCGCAGCGGAGAACTATCTCAGAAGGAACGAGGCGGTCACCGGCCCCTTCGTCAAAGATTGCGGCAGTCGAATTCGGCTGGGTCTGCATATCTTCGCAATAAGCTATCTCAATTAGGATGCCGAACCCACACTTCTGTATGTCCTTACTTTACATGCTGCTAGCTAAGCGACGCTGCGCACCGGATTGCACTGATTCTAATGAATTTCACTTTATTGCCCCTACTGTTACCACCTTCCTACTTTTGGATCTTTTCAGGCTTACTTCACCCTCCGTCAACACTTCGCCTCTTTTTCGATTCTAACACGTCTCGACTAGGAGAAGTTTCTGCGAATTACTCGAAGCGGAGAATTTGTACTGGCAAGATCTTTGCCGCGGCACGCGCCGGGACGATTGTTGCAGCCATGCTGATGGCCAGCGCAGCCGCCGCAATCCATACCGAATCCAACGCGTTCGCGTGGAACGGCACATAGGGAATTGCATATACTTCCGGATTCAACGGGACCAATCGCCACTTATCGGCAACCCAGGCCAATGCGTAACCAAGTAACAGGCCTGCTGCCGTGCCTGCTAGGCTGACAACAATCCCTTGCACCATGAAGATCTTGCGGATCTGCGCGCTACGCGCTCCCATCGCCATTAATACGGCGATATCGCGCGCGCGGTCCGTTACCGTCATCGTAAGCACCACGAGAATGTTTAAACCGGCGACGAAGGTGATGAGCCCGATGAAAAGCGCGGTGACCAGTTTTTCCAAGCTGAGCGCGCGGAATAAGGCGCGGTTTTCGTCCATCCATGTGCTGGTGGTAAATCCATGGCCGGCGCGGCGCAGCAGGGTATCGGCAATCTTGGCTGCGTCATCCATATTGGTGACTCGTACTTCCAACAGGCTCACGACATCGCCAATTCCGGCAAGCGCCTGTGCCGATTGCAGGTTTACGAATCCCCAATTCGCATCGTAATCGTAGAAGCCGGAGTCGAAGATCCCGGCGATGCGAAACCGCCTGGAGCGTGGAAGCATTCCAAAAGGCGTCAAATTTCCTTGGGGGCTGGTCAACGTCACATAATCCCCCGCGGAAAGCCTCAGGTCATCCGCGAGGATACGTCCGATTAACAGCGGCGGGATGCCGTCCGCATCAGCAGCGAAATCAGCCGAGCCCGCCACCATGTTATGCAGGGCTTCGCTGGCATGCCGCTCGAGTTCCGGGTCCACGCCTTTCAGCACAATCCCTCGGGCGTGCGGGCCGGAAGACAACAGAACGGTATCGTAAATCGCCGGCTCAATTGAGCGAACACCCGGCATGCCGGCCAAGTGCTCCATCCATTGTCGATAATCGCGAATTCCTTCCGTACCGATGGGCTTCAGATTAACGTGAGCGGTAACACTCAGCAGTCTGTCGCGAATCGCCTGGCGGAAACCGGTATTCATCGAAAGAGCGATCACCAGTGTGGTGACGCCCGCGGCGACGCCAATCACTGCCAGCAGGGTCACGATTCGCAACACGGCAGGCCGGTTTGGCGAGCGCAGATACCGGAGCGCCACCAACCATTCAAACGTCATTTTGCTTCACCGCTCGTTTCAGCAGAGGACGCGTCTTCCGCCTCGCCGCCTTCGCTCCGCAGTAGCGGGAACAAAACCACTTCGCGGATTGTGTGGGAATCGGTCAGCAACATTACGAGACGATCGATGCCCACGCCTTCGCCCGCCGTGGGTGGCAGCCCATGCGAAAGAGCCCGAATGTAATCGGTGTCCACTTCCTTGGGTAGTTCCAAGCCGCCCTTCTCCACCTGCTGGCGAAAACGTTTCTCTTGTTCGAAGGGATCGTTCAACTCCGAAAAACCATTTGCCAGTTCCATCCCGGCGATGAAAAGCTCGAACCGTTCGGTCAAAGAGGGATCATCCACCTTCTGCTTGGAAAGCGGCGATATAGCCGTGGGAAAATCATAAATAAATGTCGGCTGTACCAGGTGGGCCTCGGCAACCGCCTCGAAGAGCTCTCCGATGATCTCCCCGTCAGAGAGCCCGCTTACACCAGCGAGCGGCGCCAAACCATGCGCGTTCGCAAACATGTTGTAGCGTTCAGCAACGGTGCGCGGCTCTCCTGCGGCGGCCAGATCGGCCACGGACGGAGCCGGGGTAGCCGCGGACGGCCAGAACTTGCAAATCGCTTCTCGCATGGTTAGACGCTCAAAGCGTCCAAAGTCGATCTGGTTTTCGCCAAACTTAAACTTCGTGCTCCCGCAGATTTTCTCCGCAAGCCCGCGAAACAATTCTTCGGTAAGGTCCATTAGCTCCCCATAGTCGCTGTACGCTTGGTAAAACTCGAGCATGGTAAATTCTGGCTCGTGGATCGCATCCACACCTTCATTGCGAAAATTGCGATTGATCTCAAAGACCCGATCGAGTCCGCCCACTACAAGCCGTTTCAAATACAGCTCCGGCGCGATACGAAGATACAAATCCATATCGAAAGTATTGTGATGAGTCACGAAAGGCCGCGCCGTTGCGCCTCCCAAAATCGGGTGCATCATCGGCGTTTCCACTTCCAGGTAGCCCCGCGCTTCGAAGAACTGCCGTATTTCGCGGATGATCTGCGCGCGCCGAAGAAAAGTCTCGCGCGTGCGCTCGTTCACGATCAAATCTAGATACCGCCGCCGAAAACGCTGTTCCATGTCCGCAAGACCGTGCCATTTTTCAGGAAGCGGCAGCAACGCCTTGCTCAACAACTCAATCTTTTCAACCCACAGCGTCAACTCATTTGTTTTCGTGCGAAACAAATGTCCTGACATTCCAATAATGTCGCCGAGATCCAGCAGCTGAAATAGCTTGTAGGCCTGCTCTCCGACCGCGTCCAATTTGACGTAAACCTGCAGCCGCGCCCCGTCACCCGCAATATGCGCAAACGCCGCCTTCCCATGTGGGCGCAGCGCGACAATTCGTCCGGCCACCTGCACATTCACAGGTTCGGCCTTTAACTCCTCAGCCGTGCGGCTTCCAAATTGTTCGCCAATCTGCCGCGCCGTGTGCGACCAGGCAAACTTCCGCGGATACGCCGCATGTCCCAGCGCTTCGATATCGCTCAACTTCTTACGGCGCTGTTGAAACTGATCGACTGGTTCAAATTCCAATGGATCGCAATCCTTTCGGCGAGCGGGCTTGCCGGGCAACTTCGCGTTTTTGATGGGCCGCGCGCAGTATAGCGGTCGCCTTCCACGAGCGTCAAGAAAACGCCTCTGGCGAAAACCAGTGGTATAATTCGCCCCGCTACTTGGGAGGGCGCGTGCTGGGAAGACGGAGGCGGACGCCTGCCGCTGCGCGTCATAGTGTCACCGAAGACTGGATCGCTGCGCTGCCGCGGGAAAAAGGCCACGTGTACCAAAGTAGTTCGGCAGTGGGAATCCTCCTTCGCCATGATGAGTGTGGCGCTGGACGGGGCCTTGTCCCTCCGCGCCCGCGGCGAATTGGTCTGTGCTCGCCAACAAGTGTTCGTATCGGCCGATCTTTTGGTCCGCGTCGCTGACCCGACTCATCGCCGCTTGCGGCACGCTTTCTGCTCGCGGTCGCCACTTGGCCAATCTTCCTCTCGTCGAGCCTCTGAAAACTGAATTTTTCCGGGGCGAAACCGCACAGAACGCCGCCCAATGGAACGGACTTCTGCACCATGTTCTGTTTGCTGACCGCTCTCGGTTCTTCCAGAAACTTCGCATTCTGTCCGATACGCTTGAGCATGTCGTTTGCGAATTCGACCAGACCGCTGAAGATCTCGGCCGGGGCCTTTCGATCAACCAGCCAATAGCTGGAATATGTTGGATTGTCTGCATTATGACTTCAACACCTGTCTCTGCGAATCCGAAATCCTATTGAAATCGTTTCCTGCGCGCGCTTCCCGCGGAGCAGCTGGCAACCTTTGCCTTCGATCTGGATTCTGTTCCCGGCCAGGCAGGTATCCGCCAGACGGTGGAAGGCGCGGTCCCGCGTCATCGGTGCTTCGGCTTAGAAGTGCTTCTCGCTTTTTCATTGTCCTATTCTGAGCTTTCCCGCATCACCTGAATAGCGCTCCCCAGATCGCTGTCCGGGCGGCCGCCGTAAACAGGAACAATACTAGACGCTTGAAGGAATTCCAACGAAAATAGCTCGGCTCCATACGCGTTTGCTACACCACTGCAGGGATTGGCAGCCTTCTCCGATTGTCGTAAATTGTCCAGGGATCGGGAATTTGTTGCGCGCAGGGAGACCGCAAGTACAACTTCTAAGGCGACCGACGCATCGCAGCTAGGGATGCGTCCCGACGGGTAGCGTGGCCCGAACGAGACGAACCGATACGGACGAGATGCCGGAGGCGGAAGCCATCCGGCTCGCCCAGCAGGGCAATGCAGCGGCATTTGAGCGGTTGTACCGGTTGCACAATCGCCGGGTGTATTCGCTGTGTTTGCGGATGGTGGGGAATACGGCCGAGGCCGAGGACCTAACGCAGGAAGCGTTCCTCCAGCTCTTTCGCAAAATCGCTACTTTCCGCGGCGAATCGGCCTTTTCCACTTGGCTGCATCGGCTGGCCGTGAACGTCGTGTTGATGAAATTGCGCAAGAAGTCCGGAACGGAAACCTCGCTCGATGAGATCACCGAGCCGGACGAAGATTCCGGCGGCCCGCGGCGGGATTTCGGCGCCCCGGATTTAAGGCTGAGCGGCTCGATTGACCGCGTTAACCTGCAGCGCGCGGTCGAGCAGTTGCCTCCGGGCTACAAGGCGGTCTTTGTGCTGCACGATGTGCAGGGTTACGAACACAACGAAATTGCGGAAATCATGGAGCTGCTCGATCGGCAATTCGAAATCGCAATTGCACAAGGCGCGCATGCGGCTTCGCGAACTCCTTCACGAAGCCATGCGCGACAAGGCCCGCGAAGATCGCAAGGCTGCCGGAGCGCCGAGTCCGGCGGCGAGGACTGAAGAGAAATGGCAACGATCGACTTGTAACGAATTTCTGAATCGCCTCGATTCTTGGCTGGAGGGCGAGCCCTCATCCGACGCGCAGCTCATCTTCGCGATTGTCCCGTTTGCCGCGGCCTGTCGAAGATCTTGACGCCATCCACAGCGAAGCGCGCAAGCTGGCGCGCCGAAGATAATCGAAGCCCCGCCGCGCGTTTGGGCTTCGCTGCGAGCGCAACTCGAACAGGAAGGCCTGATCCACAATGACGTCCAGCGCGACTGCGTCCGAACCCGACCTGGTTCGAGCGGATGGTTCGACGGCTGCCGCGCCCGGCTCTGGCGGGCGCCTACTTGGCGCTGCTGATTGCCGTAGCCTTTGCGCTTGAGCCGCCCAGTCAATAAACGGGCCAACGAAGCCGCGCTGGCTGGCAGCACTCGCAGGACTCAACCCTTCCGTTGAGCGCCCAGCTGACCGCCGAACAGGATTCCTTCGCTTCTTTCGATGACGCCAATCCCGTGGTAACCGCTTCCCTCAACAATAATCTCGCAATTGTTGACAACTACATCGCTTTATGTGAAAAAAGTGTACAAGAAGAACCCCAAAATGAAGTGGCGCGGGATTATCTCTACGAGGCCTATCAGCAGAAGGCGGATCTGCTAGCGCAGATGACCGAACGCGGAGAAAACAACCGATGATCACCTCTCACTTTGTTCGTAACGATTCATGTCGAACGGCAATTGGAAAACCGCGGCTGTATTGGTCCCGGCCTCTTGCTCTGCAGCATCGCTGTCCGCGGACCCGCAGCCTCGCCGCCAGGAACAGCATTTCAAGGTCGAAGCCCACCCGGTCATCACCATTCACAATCCAAACGGCATGATCACCGTGAAGGCCTGGACCAAGTCCGAAGTGATGGTGATTTCAACACCGCGCGAGCGATGACGTGGAAGTCGACGCCGAACAAATGGGCAACCGCGTGGACGTCTCCACGCATCCGACTTCCGATAATGTCGCGCCCGACGATATGCGCGCCGACTATCAGATTAACGTCCCGGAAGACGCCGAGCTTCAGATCCACGACGACTCGGGAGAAGTAAATGTCGCGAACGTGCTGGGCGACATGAACGTCGAGACCGTGGCCGCCGGCGTCGATCTCGAAGACTCCGCCGGTTACGTCACCATCAAGACCGTGGGCGGCTCTTTTCAGTGCGCTGCGCTGCGCCGGAAAACTTGAGATTTCCTCCATCAGCGGAAACCTCCGTCTCACCGATATTCACAGCTATCACGTCCACGCGCAAACCTCCACCGGCAATATTCTGTTCGCCGGCGAATTTCTGCCCAACGGAATTTATCGCCTGAAGAATTACAGCGGCGTCATCGAAGTTCGCTTCTCGCCCGCCGATTCTTTTGATTTGAGCGCCACTTCGCTGAAAGGCAAAGTGAATAACGAAGCCAGCCTCACGCCCAAGGCCCACCAGCAACATTTCTACAGCCGCTTTGGCAACAGCCTGTTCGGCACCTTCAATGCCGGCCGCGCCAAAGTCGAACTAACCTCCTTCGATGGTACAATCAACATCCTCAAACGGGATTGATTGCCGCCATTCCGCAATTTCAGAACCCGCTCTCGGTGTTCAGCTCCATGATCAGTGAAATTCGCGCGCGCACGCTCGTCTGCCTCACCGGATTCATGGGCAGCGGCAAATCCACCGTTGCGCGGCTGCTTGCCCGTCAGGTCGGATGGCAGCATGTGGATCTCGATAAGCGCATCATCGAAGCCACCGGCCAGACCATCCCGATATCTTCGCCAGGCTCGGCGAACCGGAATTCCGCCGCATCGGAGCACGACCAGCTTGCGCGCATTCTGGGCGAAGCCGCCGAACAACAAAAACCTCGTATCGTTTCTCTAGGCGGCGGCACCATCGCCCAACAACAGAATGTCGCTTTGCTTCGGCAGAGTGGCGCGGTGCTGATCTGGCTGCATGTCCGATCGCGGATCTTCTCAAACGCGCCGCTCAGATCACCGACCGCCCTCTGTTTCGCGACGAAGCCAGTTTCCGAAAGCTTTACGACGAACGCTTGCCTCCTACGAACTCGCCGACTATCGAGTCGAAGCAAATACCGAGCCTTTGCGCGTGGTGGAACAAATTCTTGCGCTGGGAATCTTTCCGAAGGTGACCGCATGAATCCAAAGCTGAACTCTTCGCGCTTCTCGGCCCAGCGCTTTTCTGATCGCTGACTGTATGGCCGCCATGGTCCTTCTGGCAGCCTCGCCGTCCCGTGCAGAACGCCGGCCAGGCGCCGGCCGTCTCGCCCCGCGCTCCGCCAATGCTTTTGTGGCCGACAAAGGAAAATTCCGCATCATGGTCAATGGCCAGGAAGTCGGCAAGGAAGAATTCGAAATCGGACCAGCGGCAACAATTGGGTGGCGCACGGCACATCCGAAATCCAAACGTCCGCAAGGATCACCACAGTGAATGGAACGCTGGAATCTCAAACGCCGACGGGACGCCCATACGATACGAATGGTCCACGGAAGGCGCGAAAAAAGCCTCCGCCGTGATTGTCTTCAACGGCCCTGACAGCCAATATCGAACTGCACCTCGAAGGCGCTCGGCCCTTACACCCAGCAGTTCACCTTCAACTCGCCGCAGCATGGTCGTGCTCGATAACAATCTCTACCATCAGTACGCCGTTCTTGCCCGCCTCTATGATTGGGACAAGAAAGGCGCGCAAACATTTTCAGTTCTGGTCCCCAGGAAAAAACGCCGGGAAGCATCACCGTCGAATCGCTCGGCAAGCAGGACATGTCGGCAGCGCCAGCTCGGAAGAATTACGAGTCAAAACGGAAGACAATGAAATTGATGCGTTTTTCGATGGCCCCAAACTGATGCGCCTTTTCGCTCCCGCCGCAAATGCAGAAATAATCCGCGAATAGAATATGCGTGTCCGCCAGCCACGGTTTCCGGGTCACTACGACAATCCCTGCCGACAAAACGAAAGGCCCGGGAGCGTGCCCGGGCCTTGGGGTGGGAGTTACAGGTGAATACCGACTATCGCTATAAGTTGCGCGCGGCGAACCATATGCGTTGACTCCCTCGGTTTTGGCTTTTCAATTGTGATCGCGACGCTCATCGCAGAACCTTTGCGAAGGATTCCCAAGTTCACCGATTTTGTCATCGCTTTTGTCGCGCAAGTTGCTGGCGCAGCTCGCCGAACGAACTCACCGGCTTGCCGTTTATCTTGACGATTACGTCCCCGGCCTTCAGTCCGGCCTTCTCCGCTGCAGTGCCCGGACGCGAACTTCGCGAACCAGAATCCGCCGCCCATTCGGCGCGCCGAAATAATCCCCCAGTTGGCCCGAAAGATCTTCGGCGCTGATTCCCAGCAGAGGCGCCCGGCCGTCCATTTCACCCAACATCTTCGGCGTGTCGAGACGGAAATCAAAGTTGGGGTCGCCACCGCATAGGCGGCGTCAAAATCCCGCATCTTTCCTCTCATTTTCTTTTCCAGCATGCGCTGCGATCGCCCAGCTCTACCGAAATTTTTGTGCTGCTTCCATTTCGCGAAATTGCGAGCGAGATATTTCGCCCCGCTGGCGTCTCGCGTACCAGCCGGCGGAACTGCACGGTGCCTTCCACCGCTTGTCCGTCGTAGCGAGTAATTACGTCATGTTCCTTCAAACCGGCTTTAGCTGCCGGACCGTCTGGTCAACATCAACCACCTCCACTCCACGCACTTCCGCAAGTCTCAAATCCTTGGCCTTTTCGGCAGTCACTTCACCAATTTCCACTCCCAGCCATCCGCCGCCGTCATCCGTTGAGGAGCTAAATACTCTCGGCTCTTGCGCCCAGAACCTCGGCCGCTTTTTCCTGCGCTTATGCCGAAAGATCCGCGGCGTGAGACGCAAGTCTCCTGGCGCGCTCCCCATTCGCCCTGATTCCCCGCAATACGAGCCGAGAGGCCTTGTAACTTCGCGAGTTCCGGCGCGTTCATCTCGACCTCCTTGGCGATCTCCTCCTGCAGATTTGCAATCTGCACCCTGCAGTTCCTGTTCATTAATACGCGCGGAGTCCTTCAATTGTTCCAGGTAATCTTTTAGAATCCGGGCAAGCAGCTGCCGGCTCCGGAAGGGACGGCGCGGCGGGCGCAGCGGCTGGAGTTTTGCTTTGAGTTTGGGGTTGGCCACTTAGCGTTCCGGGCATGCTACCCACCATCAGCAACATGATCCCGAGGCTTGCAGACGAGCACAGCAACTTCTTCATGTGGTTCTCCTCACTTGATTAAGTTACGCCCCTTCAGACGCCCGGCCTTTGCAGGAACAGGCGTACGCCGCCGTTAATCGTGCGAACCGAAATCTGGCCGCCCCCCGCGCCCATTTTCGCTTGATACGCGCGAGCACCGGGAGATCCAGCCGTTGAAGTCACCGGCAAATCGGAAGTTACGTCACCATTCATGCTCAGCACCTTCAAATCCGCCCGAGCAGAGGCCGGCAAACCCAGCACAACCGACCCGTTCACCGTTTCCAGATTCATCGGGCCGCCGTCAGCCAATTGGCGAAGCTCCAGGCGCACATTCCCATTTGTCGTCTTTTCGCTGAACCGGCCCATGCTGTTGGTCACTTCTACATTTCCGTTCACCGAGCGCAACGCGCCGGTGCCATCCACGCCGCGCACGTCACGCTTCCGTTCACCGTTTCCACGCTTCCGAGCAGGACTCGATACGGCACGTGCACGTGATATTCCACCGCCACTTCCGCGCCTTCCCCTTTCGGATAGCGCGTATGCACCGCGATCTTGCCGGCGTGCTGTCCACTTCAATTTTCACCAGTTCCACGTCATGCTGATCGCTCTGAGACGTTTTTACCGCGCTCACTTCCACTTCATCCCGTTCCCAGCCGTCCACCTGCACCGATCCATTCACATTTTCCAGCAGGAAACTTCCGCCCGGTGGCAACGGATAGGTTTGTTTGAAAAGTTGTCGACTTCGCCTGCCGGACAGTCGGGCGAAAGAAGAGGATTCCGGCCAGCAACAAAAGAAAGCTGCGCCGCAACTTTCAGCGGCCATGGCGAATGGGATTGTACCGATGCTTCGCATCGTCGTTTGCACAGTACGCCCCCTTAAATCTACTTCCTTGCTCTGTGGACGTTCGGCCCTCTTTCGGCCGGGAATCTTTTCGCCTGCACGATCGGCATTACCGTGCTGCGACGCTTTATTGATCGTTCTACGGCGCACTCTCATGCGATTGCGATCGCTCGAGTTGCTGCAACTGCAATCGAACCTTTTCCTCAAGCTGCGCCATCTGTTGCTTGTAAAGTTGCACTTGCTTATTCGCGTCACTGGCTACCAGGCGAATATTTCCCGCCACCGTGCGCAGATGCAGAACTTCGCCTCCGCCGTTCAGCGGGCCTTCCGCGCGAACCATATGTCCGCCGTCTGAGGAGGGCGTCATCGCTCATCTTCAGTTGAAATGCTGGATCGACAATCACGCGATGCTCGTCTCCCGATTGAACTTGTGCGTCGATCGTCACCGGCAGCTGCCGCGGAAGATACACCACGATGTCGCCATCATTCGATTGCAGCTCGCACTGGCTCGGAGATTTTACCGGCGCCACAAACCAGGCCGTGATGGCTCCCGCGCCCGTGGAGGCCTTCACTGGCACTATCCACCTGCGTCAGATAAATACTGCCTCCCACCGTTTGTAGATCGGTGGGCCCTGACACGCGCACCACGCGAATACCGCCGCCGCCTGTCTTCGCTCTCACCAATCCCGTGGATTCCCCCACTTCAATCTGTCCGCCGGCAGTCTCTGCGTTGAGCGCGCTTCCCGAGTGCTCCACCGTCACGTTCCCGCCGCCCGTTTGTAATTTCGCCACGCCCTCAACGGAGGCCATGCGGATGTGTCCGCCGCTTGTGTGGAGTGTTGCGCCGCCAGTAACCGCGCCGGTCGTGATATGTCCGCCGCCCGTGTTGGCGAACAATCCTCCGGCCACGTTGTTCACCGTGATGTGGCCGCCACCGGTTACCAGCCGCGCCGCACCGCCAATGTTTCCTGCCATGATGTTGCCGCCGGAGGTCAATGCCGTCTCAGGCCCGCCAATATCATCGCTATCGATATTTCCGCCGCCGGTCGAAAGGTCCAGGCTGTAGTTTTTTGGCACGTTCAATGTCACGGTCACCCAAAGCCGTCCACTCGACAGCCGCGAAGTTTGTCCTCGCAGATAAACGCCATCGGCCGTTTCGCGTGCGCTCACCGAAAAATTCTTCAAGAGCTCTTTGGCATCTTTCTGGGAAGCATCCGTCTCCAAATGAATGGTGTAATCAATCCTCCCGGAATTTTGCGTGTGTATCACGATGTTGCCCAAATCCAGCGCGAGATGGAGTCGTTGCCCATCGTGCGTTGTGATGGCGCCCCTCAAATCGGATTTCAGGCGTGTCTTGGAAGTACGCGGTCCGTCCGGCGGAGCCGCCCAAGCGGAAACAGCCAAGGTAGTTAGCGCGAACAACGCGAGAAACGCGATATGGCAGGAGAAGGTTACAGCGGAGAATTCGCCGAAGCATTTCCCGATGGCGCGCACCGGCCTGGAAGCGAGCGTTGCGCGTGACATTTTAGAATTTTTGCCGCGGCCCTAGATCTTGAATCGCCGCCGCGCTCTGCAGACGAATATACGTGCTGGGATCCTTGTGCATGCGCTCGCGCAACACAGAGAGTAAGTGATCGTCCGATGCAACTTGCCCCTTCGCCGCCATGGCGCGCAACGCGTTGATTGCCTCGACGCGCACGCCGGGATTCTGGTCGTCCACCAGCGCATCGAGCAAAGTCTGTTGAATGATGTCTTGTGGCTCCGCGCCGTCCAGCGCTTCCAGCGCTTTCAATCGAACCGCTGCATTGTGGTCGGTATGCACGGTCTGGCAAAGCGCCGAGCGAACATCCGCATCTTTGTTGCGCGCGCGCAGCAATTCCACCGCGTTCATCCGCGCGTCTGCATCAAAGCGTTGGTTGTTCCGCAGGATGAACATCAGAACGCTCTTCACATCGTCATTGTTCACCGTTCCCTGCACGGTGAAAGGCTGCTGCGCGTTCAAGTGCACTTCCACTTGGGGAGGCTCGTTTTCAACGGAGGGAGAAACATTAATCCCAGCCACTTGCGCCGTATGCATATCGATCGAGCTCAAAGGAATCGCGGGACCGTTCGGAATCGCGCCTTCCACACTCGCTCCGTAAATCGTCCCCGTTTGCGCAGTATTTGTAGCCGCCCGATGCTGCAAAAGTCTCGGCCCCAGCATGCCGACTGAAAAACCCATTAACAACAAAAGTGCCGCGCTCCAGGCCGGCGCCGGAGAAATCCAACTAGTCGGCATCAACGAACCAACCACGCGCCTCAGCCACCCATGCTCTTCTTCCCGATCCAGCGCATCTTCCAGACTTGCCCGACATCCCGCGAGCAGCGCCGCATCTGGCTCCCTACGATTGCTTGACAGCAATGCTACCAGCGCGTTTTCCTGTGCCAGCGTCTGGTTGCAGCGCCCGCACTCAACCAGATGGCTTTTCATTTCGGCGACTTCTGAGGCATCGAGTTCGCCTGCGGCAAATAGGGTCCACCGTTCTTCGAACCCGCTACACGTTCCTTCGGGCATGATTTCGCGCTGTTCCTGCTGCATTCCTTTTGGTCCTCACTGATCCAGCAGATCGAACTTCTCCAACCTACCAGAACTCGCCGACTCTACCGCATGCCATCCAAGCTGGCACGCAACTTTCGGGTCGCGCGGAACAAAGAATTCTTCACCGTCTCTTCCGACGTTCCCAACATCTCGCCGATCGCTCGCAATTTCAAACCTTGATAATGCTTCATCTCGAAAACCATTCGCTCACGCGGAGAAAGCCGGTCCAGCGCTGTCGCAATGTGCGCACCCAATTCCTGACCCAGCAGATTTTTCTCCGGATTCGCTCCCGGCCTCAGCTCCGGCTGTCGGTCAAAAAAATCTCGCGTTCCGCCTTCCGCTTCTTCCGGCACCGGCGCTTGGTCTTCACGACGGCTGGTGCGGCGGCGCAAATGATCTAGCGCCACATTCGTCACAATGCGATACAGCCAGGTATAAAAACTGCACTCAAACCGGAAGCGGTGCAAGTTCCGGTAAACCCGTAAAAAGCTTTCTTGGTAAATGTCCCGCGCATCTTCGGGACGATGCACCAAATTCAGCGCCAGACGCAAAACCTCACGGTCGAAGCGCCGCACCAGTTCCTCAAACGCCAGACGGTCTCCCGCCTGTGCGCTTCGGACGAGCGCTTGCTCCTCCGCCAGCTTCACCGCCGCTGCTGCGCGCGCATCTCCTTCAAACGCGACGCTCATCCCCATGGTGTTTGCCGCCGGATGGGATTCCGCTTCCGATGGCTTCGGCCGCCCGCCATCGCCGCTAGAAACCCCGTGTTCCCCGGGCCTTTCTCGAAGATTCGAGTAAATAGACGGCTCCGCTGACCGTTGGTGAGCACTACTCGACGTAGATTTCCCACTATCGGACATATGCCCCGAAGCCTGTCCTCTGGCTGTGATGCGCGGGCTGTGTAAGACGTTGTAGCGGATACATTTAGTCTTTTCAAACTAGCGTATCCGACCGCTGAGGTCGCCGCGCCAATGTCAGCCAAAAATTGGATTGCACGGCATGCGCCAAAACTCATATCTTCGACCCCAATCGAATCAGCCCATAGATCGCTAAGCAGACCACGAAATCAGTCGCGCTACCCCAATCCAAAAGAAATTCCCGATGTCGCAGGGCCTGTGGCAGATGAGGCACCAAAGAAAAATAGTAAATCGCGTTGCCAACCAGTATGGCTACTGTGTATTCGGCCCATCGTCGAACCGTAATCCCCAGAAATTTTCGCTCCATGGTCCACATCGTACTTCCCACCTCGCCTTCTGTCCGCGCCATGGGCATGAAGATGTTATAAATGTCCTGCAACCCGCTTACACGAATTAGCCAGCAACTGGCAAATACTTTGAACGCATGAGCATTTCCCTGACAACTCCGGTCAAATTTCTCCGAGGCGTGGGCCCCGGACGCGCCGCTATTCTCGAAGACCGCGGACTGTTCACCGCCGGCGATTTGCTCGGCTATCTACCCTTCCGTTACGAAGACCGCATCCGATTCACCAAAATCGCGGAAATTATCCCCGGCCAAGTTCACACCATCCTCGCCGAAGTAACCTCAGGCGGAGGGGTCGCCGTTCGCTTCGCGACGCGGCCGTCCTGCAATCTTCCATGCCACGCTTCGCGACGGTTCCGGCACTCTACACGCGCGCTTCTTCCACGGCGCATACCTGGAAGGCCGCATGAAAGAAGGCCAGCGCTTCGTCCTGCACGGCAAAGTGGAAGTCGACCGTTACCGCCCGGCGCGCCTGGAAATGGTGAATCCGCAAATCGAAGCGGTCAGCGCCGCCGAAGGCGCGGCGACGGATTCCACCGAGGTCGGGCGCATCGTTCCCATCTATGAAGCTATCGGCGCAATCGGCTCACGCATGCTCCGCAAAATTATTTACACTGTGCTGGCGAATTTCGAAGGTGATATTCCCGATCCGCTCCCGCGGCAAATCCGCGAACGCTATCGCTTTCCCTCGCGCCGCGACTCAATCCTGTTCGCCCACTTCCCCCCGAAAGATGAAAGCGTTGAACTGCTGAACCGTTTTCGCAGTCCCGCGCAAACGCGCCTTATCTTCGAAGAATTTTTCTACTATCAACTCGCTCTCGCCCTGCGCCGCTCGCGCGACCACTCGCAACGCGGGATCGCCATGCGCGTCCGCGAAGAAAAAATCCGCGAAGCCGTGAAGCGCATCCTCCCCTTCAAACCCACGGCGGCACAAAAACGCGTCCTAGTCGAAATCGCAGCGGACCTGGAGCGCCCTTTTCCCATGCACCGCCTTCTCGAAGGTGACGTCGGCAGCGGCAAAACAATCATCGCTCTGGAAGCCGCCACCATCGTCATCGAGAATGGTTATCAGGTCGCGCTGATGGCGCCCACCGAAATTCTCGCCGCCCAGCATTATCTTTCCGCTCGCCGCATTTTTAAGCCCGTCGGGTACGGTGTCGAACTTGTTGTCAGCGGCAGAAAGAAATCAGTAAAGGACGTCGCGCTCGCCAGCGCCGAATCAGGCCAGGCTCAATTCGTCGTCGGCACGCACGCTCTGATCGAAAATCCGGTGATCTTCAAGCGCCTCGGCCTGGTCATCGTGGACGAACAGCATCGTTTCGGCGTTCTTCAACGCAAGCGCCTCATGGAAAAAGGGACCAGGCCGCACGTTCTGGTGATGACGGCTACTCCCATCCCACGTACTCTCGCGCTCACGCTGTATGGCGATCTGGACCTCTCCGTGATTGACGAAATGCCGCCCGGCCGCACGCCCATCGAAACTCGCTGGAGTGATGACTCGCAACTCCCTGGCGTCTGGGAATTTGTGCGCCGCGAAATCGCGCGCGGGCGCCAGGCCTATGTGGTATATCCGGTGATCGAAGAATCCAAGCAGGAACTGAAGGCAGCTACCGCGGAATATGAGCGACTGGCCAAAAACGTATTCCCCCAATTACGGCTCGGCCTCCTTCATGGCCGCCTCAAAAATGACGAAAAAGATTCCCTAATGGAGCAGTTCCGTCGCAACGAAATCCAAGTCCTGGTCGCCACCACCGTGATTGAAGTCGGAGTGGATGTTCCCAACGCCACCATGATGATCATCGAACACGCCGACCGCTTTGGCTTGGCCCAACTCCACCAGCTTCGTGGACGCATCGGCCGCGGCACCCAGAAATCTCAATGCATCCTCATCGCGCCAAAGAAAATCACCGGCGAAGCGCAGGAGCGTCTTGAAACCATGGTGGCCACTTCAAACGGATTTGAAATTGCCGAGCGCGACCTGAAGCTGCGCGGCCCTGGCGAATTCTTTGGCACCCGCCAGCACGGCGACGCTGCCTTCTCCCTCGCTCAGCCGCTGCGCGACCATGAACTCCTGGAAGTGGCGCGCCGCGAAGCCTTCGCTCTCACCGAAGATCCCGCGAAAGCGGCCGAAGTAGTCGCCCGCCTCGAATCGCTTAGCGCCGCGTGGCAAAAACGCTACCAGCTCGCCTCGGTCGGATAATTCGTTTTGTTGTTTTTAGAATGCCGCGGCGCCTATTGAAGTTGGTTGCTGGGGTCGTCCCACATATGATGAGAGATTCTCCAAGTGCCGTCCGGCATCTTCCGGAAAACATTTAAATAGGTCCCGGAATTCGCATAAGACTTCCGCGTACCACCCTCGTCGACCGACCATGAAATAGCGTCGTGCCCTCGCGCATAAGCCACATGGCAATCGCCACCGACTTCGTCCACCGTGATATCGAGCTTGATTAATTTCACCGGAATCGTTCCGGCAGACCACCAGAAATCCTTGAGTGCTTGGCGGCCCACTACGGGAGTCCCACCGTGATGAGGTAGCAGCACCGCGTCTTGTGTGAAAGTCTTTAGTACGCCTTCTGCGTTATCCGCTAACCACGAGGTTCGGTACGTTTCGATTACGGCCCGCACTGCCGCGCTATCTTCCTCGGAAAGTGTGGCCGAACATCCCGAAGCCGCCAGTCTGTTCTCGCTGGTTGCCGACAACAGCGTCAGGACGAGCGCTAGGAAAACAAAAGCCGAACAACACGCGACGAAATTCCGTTTCACGGAGATTCTCCTTGAGTTGGAACACCGGACACTCTAACCGGGTCAACACCACGTGCTTCAGATGATTAGACGATTCATTCACTTCCAAAGTTAGGGTAAATTATCTAGGCCTTCTGGAATCATCATGCGAGTCATCGCCGGAAAATATCGCAGCCGCCGCCTAAAAACTCCAAACTCTCTGGGCGTCCGTCCCACCAGCGACCGCCTCCGCGAAACGCTTTTCAATATCCTCGGCCCTTCGGTCGAAGATTCGCTCTTCGTCGATCTTTATTGCGGCACCGGCGCCATCGGAATCGAAGCCATCAGCCGAGGCGCCCGTGAAGTTTTCTTCATCGACCGCGATCCCGGCTCCATCAGCCTGGTGCGCCAGAATCTCGAATCCTTGCAGATTTGCAACGGGGTCGAAGTAATCACCGCCGAAGCCGAAGGTGGCCTCGACAAACTCGCCGCCCGCCACCTCATCGCCGATTTTATTTTCCTGGACCCACCCTACAACGACGAGGGCTGCATGGAAGTCCTCGGCTATCTCGACGCCTCGCACCTGATCGCTCCGCAAGGCATCGTCATCGCAGAGCACAGCTCAAAGCTCGAACTGCCCGAGCGCCTCGATCGTCTCGAACGCACCCGTCTGCTCGAGCAAGGCGACGCCGCCCTAAGCTTCTACCGCCTAGCTGCCGCCGCTTAAAGCAGCGCTTGAAGGTAAGCGACTTTATTTGCGTGGACCTAGATTTAGCTGGATGACCCCGGGGGCCAGAACTGCACCTGACAGTCCAGGCGTGCCGCGCTTTTTCTCGCTAGCCTTCTCATCGCGAAGTACAGCCGCTTCCGCACTCAGCGCATCGTATTCCATCGGGTATAATGCCGGTCACATGCTTTCAGGATTTCAGGGAACTCAGCGCGCCCGCCTAACTCCACCCAGCAACCAGTCTCTCTACTCGTTCGAATCGTTGCCGGTCGACTCTCGTTTGCCCCGCCTCGACCTCGGTGTGGACTGGGAATCGCCCTGGGCGGAGTTTCGCTCCAGTGTTGGCGCTTTCTTCTTTGGCCCGCGCCCACCACGGGACGCCAAACCTCTAAAAGATTCTCAACTGCGCGTCCATTGGATCGAAGGCAAGCTCCCTCGAGGGGCGTTCGCGGCGTCTTTGGTCTGGCATGCAATCGTGGTAATCATCCTAGTGCTTCCAATCTGGGGTTTCTTGGCCAATGCGCAGCCAACTCTTTCCTTGCCGCAAATGGAACTCACCTATGTACCAGCGCAGAACCTGCGACCAATCTCACTCCCGGGACCTCAGGCGAAACCCAGCCCCGCAGGCCATGCCGCCGAGCCGTTTCCGCGCAGCGGTGCGGACGCGTTTCATCCGCGCCAGACGATCCTTTCGCAACCGGTAAAAATTACCCATCCGCGGCAAACTCTAATTCAGCCTGATGCGCCTGCGACGCCGCCGAAGATGGTTCCGCAAATGCCCAACATCGCGGAGTGGGCCGCCACTTCGCCCGAGCCCAAGCCGCAGCTTAAAATTTCACCGTCCGTTGTCGCTCCTCGGATGCAGCATCGCGCAGTAAGCGACCTGGCCGCGCCCGACGTGGCTGCCCCGGCAAGAAATGCAGGCCCGTTGAATATCGCTCCATCGCCGCTCGAAACTGCGCAACCGAAATTGCCGGTGAATCCCATGTCGAAGTCCGCGCCCGAACAACGCCATGTGCACGCCGACGCTGGCGCGGCCCCCCTAATCGCTGCCACAGCTTCGGCAGGCGATGACAGTTTGCACCGTCTGATCGCGATCTCTGCCACGCCCGCCCCGCCCGCACCAGAAGTAAGCGTCCCGCAAGGAAATCTTGCAGCGCGCGTCGCGATTTCGCCCGAGGGCACGCGCACCGGCGTCCCTGGCGGTTCGGCAAACGGAGCGGCAGGCCATGGAGGCACAGGCGGGTCGGCGGCAGGTGCTGGTGGCGCTGGAACAAATTCCGGCGCCGACGCTAACGGACTCCCGTCTGGTGTGAGCATTAGCGGAGGCCATGATCCCTCCGGCAGCGCAGGACCCCCAACGGCGGGGAATCGCTCCAAGCCGCTAATATTGAAACCCATGCCAAGTAGTTCGGCACCGCCCGACCTATCGCGCAAGGAACCCATCGTCACAGGAAAAATTGATGCGAGCCTGCCTGCGGAAAAAATTCTTTCGGGCAAGGAAGTGTTCACGTTGCACGTGGACATGCCCAATCTTACGAGTTCCAGTGGAAGCTGGATTCTGAACTTCGCGCAACTGGATGATTACGCCCCCGCGTACCAGCGGCCCAAGGGAAAACTGGCCGCTCCTGTTCCAGTGCGCAAAGTGGATCCGAAATATCCGCAGCTTGCGATCAAGCAGAGGATCGATGGCGAAGTAATCCTATATGCCATCATCCGCAAAGACGGCCATGTGGACAGCATTCAAGTCGTGCGCAGCGTCGATCCCCAGCTGGACCAAAATGCCATGGAAGCCCTGTCGCGCTGGGAATTTCGCCCCGCAACTCGGGAAGGCCAGCCCGTAGAGCTGGAAGCCGTCATCCACATCCCATTCCGCTTCAACCCGCCCGAGTAAAACAAACGTTCAAATCACAAAGTATCCAGCGCCCCAGAACGCTGCGCCAAAATATTAACGGAGTTCTATGTTCGAGTTTTTGGAAACGCGCGCAAAACAATTCGATGAAGCAATCTTGATCTGGGAGGTTTTGAAACCAAGCGTTAACAATTGGCTGAACAATTTGATGGAACGAAACTTTTATGTGCAAGCTTTCTGCGAGGAAGCGCGTCGCTGGTGCGCAGCTTTTTCTTCCAGAAGTTTTACCAGCGCGAAGAGGACAAGATTCGCCGGGGTCGCAATGCCCAGTTCCTGGCCACGACGGACGACGTAGCCATTCAGCGAATCGATCTCGGTGCGCTTCCCGCGTGCAAGATCCTGGGCCGTGGAAGACGTGGCCTCGCTGCCCACTCCCTGGAGGAATTGCAAACCCTGAGAAAGAAAATCCACTTCGGGCAACTTCACTCCCGACACCTGGCCCACCGCGACTGTCTCGGCGATCACTTGGCTAAAAATGTCGCGGGTTACCGCGCTGCGCGCCAGTTGCGCGTAGCTGATTTGCGTAACCCCAGTGACCGCGTTGCCCGCGCAATTCAGCACAAATTTTGACCAAAGATCCGCTTCAATGTCCGGCGAAACACGGCACGGTACGCCAGCCGGAGTGAAAAGCGCAGCAATGCGATCGGCGCGCTCAGCATGCCCCGCCGGCGAGGACGCGGAAGGTTTGGAGGAGCTGCGGCGGTCGGGAAACTCGCCGACCGCCAGGCTTCCGCCGCCAGAATGTTTCAGGTGGCCGGGCTCGGGCAGCGCTGCGGCGATGTACACCACCGCAGCCAAGGCATCAATTCCCGATGCGGCCCGAATCCGAGGCAGGTTATCCACGCCGTTTTGCAGACTCACGACGATCGCATTGGGCGCCAGGTACGGCGCAAGCGAACGAGCGGCGTCTTCCGTGTCGGTGGTTTTCACGCAGAACAGAATTATGTCCGCATCGCGCGCTGCGGATGTTTCCGTGGAGGCATTCACGGCAACGCGTTCTTGAAACGCCACGGTGTCGAGGAACAGTTTGTTCGCGCGGATGGCTTCCACATGCGCGGCTCGGCCAATCAGCGTGACCTGCAGGCCACTGCGCGCCAGCATCCCGCCGAAATACGAGCCCACTGCGCCCGCACCCAACACAGCAACTCGAACGTGCGTATTTGTGGAAGTCATCGACTCAAGTCCTCGACTGCATCCTCGATGAAGAAAATATCATTTCCAAGAAATTTTAGAAGGCATCAAAAATGGCTGCGCATTTCGCGAAAGCTGGCAAGGATCAAAAGTTTTCCTGCGCCGCTCTCCAGCTCGCATTTTTCCAGTTCCCAAGTGGCCGAATGCGGAATGAAAACCGCGCTTAAACCAGCATGCAGGGCCGGGTTGATGTCGCTGCGCGGACTATTGCCGACCATCCAGCCATGCGTTTTCACAATTTTGAATTGCTCGATCATGCGTTCGTATAGACTGGGATCCTTTTCCAGCACGATTTCGATGGAGTCGAAATAAGGCTGCAAGCCCGAGCGCTCAACCTTAGCGGCTTGCTCTGCAGGCTCGCCCTTGGTGAGCAGAATCAAACGATGATGTTTGGCCAAATAGGCCAGAGTTTCGGGAACGCCATCGAGAATGTGCGGCGGCGTGGCTTCCAGTTCCGCCGCCATCCTTTCGATTTCTTTGACGAGCTCGCGTTTCGCTGCGTTTCCTGCAAGTTTCAAGTAAGTGTCTTCCAGCGAGCGGCGGAAACTGCGCACGCCGTAACCGTGCTGCCGGATATTGCGGCGTTCCGTCTCGTTCAGAATGTGGCGGATATATTCGCGCGTGTAACCAAGATGCTCGAGTTGGGTAATGAAATGATCGATGGTCTTTTCAAAGAAAATATTGTTTTCCCAGAGAGTATCGTCCGCATCGATCAGTATCGTGTGCCTGGCCATACAAAATTCTTTTAGCGCTCTCCCTGAAGTGAGAACAAAAATCTATTTTACCTAGCGGACGGATGTATTCATTGCGCCGATTGAGGAACTGCACACCGCTGGGCCTGCCAAATGGTCAGACTGCGGAAGCTTTGCGCGTACCGGCGGAGACTTGCTCGAGAATTTGCGCGCAATTTTCTGCAGGTCGCCAAACCGCGCGAGATAATCCTGAAAATCGCGGTTCAGATCGAGAGCCAGGGTGGCATTGAGTTTGGTGCGCAAAATCATATCGCGCAGGTGGACGGGGTGCGGCAGAACGGCGTCGTCTTTCAGCTCTTCGAGCGCTACATTCGGATCGTAGTGATACATGTTTCCTCCTCAGCAAGTCTGCGGAAACCACATTCTACTCCGTTTCAGCGAATGGTGAGAGTTTCAGGGATCTTCAGGCCGAGGCAGGAAGAATTCGTAACGCTCGATGCGGGCAGCAATGCCGGGAGTTCCTCTGTTGTGGTCCACGCGCAAAACACGGGCGTAGCAGCGGATGTGAACGTCACCGGCAAGCGTAATCTGTTGAGGCAGGGTAAGCACGAACTCGATGGGGCTGCCTGTCTCGACCGTGGCTTCCATAACAAAATAGAGGCCGCGGAAGCTGACGTCACGCGTTTCGCCCTGTTTTTTCGAGGATGCCGCTTTCCGCAGAGAAGCGAACTTTCATGGGCAGATTCATCGTAAACCTTCGCGCCGCACGACGTTCTACATCCGATTCCATCCGCCCTCCAGGTGAGCCATTATCTTTTGCCAAAGCTACCATCGCCAAGCGATTGCCGCAACGAGATTCGGCGGCAAAAACAAAGAGGAAACAGCGTTTCTAAATTTATTCGCCTTTGCGGCGCGCAAAACCCTCCGTTACACTCACAGACTAAAGGTATGGCCGAAGTATTCCATCGCAGTTTTTTTCTCGAAGGGCAAGCCGGCCGAATCGAGGCGACGCTATGGACCACGCCGGAGCGGACGCCACTGGCGCGGCCGTTGTTTGCCATCCACATCCGCTTTTCGGCGGCACGATGCACAACAAAGTGGTCTATCAGGCGGCAAAGACACTGCATCGGCCGGGCGCTGCCAGTGCTGCGATTTAATTTTCGCGGTGCGGGAATGAGCGAGGGCGTCGCACGATCGCGGTGCAGGCGAGCGCGAGGACGTCCGCGCAGGACTGGATTACATGGCGAAAGAATTTCCCGGGCTGTCCCATTCTTCTTGGCGGGATTTAGCTTTGGCGTCGTGGGTGGGCTTGCTGGTGGGCTGCGAGGATGAGCGCGTGAAGATCTCATCGGGCTTGGGAATTCCGGTCGAAGACTCCGATCTTTCATATTTACGAGGTTGCGGGAAACCGAAACTTTTGGTTCAGGGCGCAAAGATCAGTTTGGCTCGCGCGCGAATGTCGAGATGCTTTTCAACGACACTAGCCGGAGCCAAAGAAGTTGGTATTCGTCGGAAACGCGGATCATTTTTTCACCGGGCATCTCGAGCGAAATGGCTGCGGCAATCGACGCATGGCTTGACGAAACTGCACCGGAGCCGCGCAGCGAGCTCGGCCAGTCCCTAACCTCTCGATTCGAACAATTTGAGAAATTGTTCGCGGGAAGCAGGCTCAACCGCGACGAGACTCAGATTTTTATCCACGTGGGCCGTCTGGCTCATACCCACCAGCGCGGTGGTAAGTCCCGGAACGGAACGCGCGAATTGCAAAGCGAGAGTGGAATTTTCTTTCAATCCGAGCGCCGAAGACACGAACGCGGGTAAGTTCTTCGTGAGTTGACCTTGCAGGAGCGCCGCGCTTGTAATCAGCGAGATTCCGAGCGTTGCGCGCAGCCTGGACCATGGGCACCGGCTTGCCGTCGATCATTTGATTTGGACGCGTGAGCGCTTCGGGCATGGCCAGATTGAACGGCAACTGCACGAAACGGAAATGGTGGGCAGCCCCGGCAACGTCGCGTGGCGATTCCAGCCATCTCAGCGAGAGACAGATAGCCTGCGCCTTTCGGATCCTCGCGAAATGAATTCCAGGTGGCCATGCCGTAAGCTCGGATTTTCTTTCCGGCCACGGCGGTTTCCAGAAAACGTGAACGCCGCGCCGAATGCGCCGCACGGAATTCATCCGCAGAAACTTCGCTTAACTGAGTTTCGGGATTATGCAGATAAAAAACGTCGATGGTTTCGACGCCCAAATTGCGCCGGCTGCGTTCGAGCTGATCGGCCAGGTAGGCCGGCGCCATGCAGTGGCATCCCGCGGCAATCTCTTCCGCGCGAAAAATTCCGCGCTCGAGGAATTCGTGGGCAAAGTATTCGTTAGCATCCGCAGGCATTTCGCCATCGGGAGTAAGAAACCCGGCTTTTGTGCAAACGACAATTTCGTCGCGAGAGAAACCCTTGGCGAAAAGCTGCTTTAGAGCGGCGCGCGACGGAACGCTCGCTGCGCTGAAAGCGATAATTGATAGCCGAGTCGATGACGTTGCAACCGCTTTCAACGGCAGAAACTATGGCCGTCGGTGTATGCGGCGTCTGTCGCGTTGTCCGGTTCCCCGAGATAGGTGCCGATCCCGATGGAAGAAAGAACGAGTCCGCCTGGAATTTCGCGGAAGTGGCCCGCGGCCGAGCGCCCTTGAAAGCGCGCTGCGTAACGCAGAGTGCCTTCCGGCGTCGCGAAACCGGCTTTCCGTTCTTCACTGACGGCAGAAGCAGATGACATCAAACCTCTCTTTCATGCGGGGCAGTACGATCTCGCGCGCAGTATATCAAACGCTTGTAAACGGCGTTGTAGATGGCGTTTGTGGACGGGCATCCTTCCCACTCAATCGGGTTCGCCGGCCAAACCTTGCGCGACTAGCAGTTCACGCGCTTCGAACGCTAAGTTTCGGCAAATCGGCGCCAAAAAATAAAACCGCCCGCTATCGCTCCCATGCCGCCGATAGCGACGGTCCACGGAGCACCGATGCGATCCGCCAGCACTCCCGCAAACAGCGCTCCCATCGGCGCCATGCCCATGAACATCATGGTATAGACAGCCATCGCGCGTCCGCGCAATTCATCGGGAACCATGGCCTGAATCAATGTGTTCGAGCTGGACATCTGCAACATCACGCTATATCCGACCGGCAGTAGCAATAGGGCTGACAGCACGAACCACCTTGAAAACGAAAACAAAACAAGACTGACTCCGAATCCGATGGCGGAAAAAGCGATCCATCGGCCGAGCCCGTGAACTCCGCGGCGCATGGCGAGAGTGAGCGCGCCGAACAAGCGCACCGACGCCGCTGACGCCCATGAGAGTGCCGAGCGCACGTGCGCCACCGTGCAGAACGCGGTCCGCAAAAATCGGCATCAATACCGAGTATGGCACGGCAACCAAACTGACCAGACCGATCAGCAGCATGATGGCCATGATCGGCGCCGTGCGGCGCACGAACCGAAATCCTTCGGCGATATGTTCGATGGCCGTGGCTTCTCGTGAAACGAAACGCAGGGGGCCAAGTTTCATCAGCAGCAAGCCGACGATGCACGGCGATATAGCTGACTGCATTTGCGAAAAAACACCAGCCTTCGCCAATCCACGCCACCAGCAAGCCTGCGATGGCCGGGCCAATTACGCGCGCGCCATTGAACATGGAAGAATTCAGCGCGATCGCGTTCATCAAGTCCTCGCGGCCGACCATGTCGATCAGAAACGATTGCCGCGCCGGAATGTCGAATGCATTCACCGCGCCAAGCAAGGCCGCCAGTACGACGATTTCCCAGACGCGCACGACGTGAGAGAGCGTGAGAATTGCGAGGATGAACGCAAGAATCATCGACGTAATTTGCGTGCCGATGATGACGCGATGGCGATTCCAGCGGTCGGCGGCCATGCCGCCGATGGGGGCGAGCAGAAATACGGGGATTTGCCCAGCGAAGCCAACCGAAGCCAAGAAGCAGCGACGATCCTGTCAGGCGATAAACCAGCCAGGCCTGGGCGATGTTCTGCATCCAGGTGCCGATGAGCGAGATCAGTTGGCCGCTGAAGAAAAGCTGGAAGTTGCGATGGCGGAGCGAACGCACCATATCGCGCGCGCGCGAACGATTTTCCGGGGCTGCGGGGATTGCTGTTTGATCGGAAGCGCGCTTTCGCCATCTAGTTAATTGTACGATGTAAATCGGCGAGCCGCTGTTTTCGATTGAGTGATCTTTTTCCAAGTAGAGCTACCACAATGTCAGGCAGACGATGACGGTACTGATTGTGCGCCGGGCGGTGGCTCCGGCCGGCGCGAGCAGCCGGCCGCAGGCGCGCAAGATGCGGCGATAGGGCCAACCGCCGTCGCGGAAAAGGATTTCACCTTCGCGCGGGTTGGAATAAAACCATCGTGAGATGAAGGAAAGATGCTCGGTTAATTCAGGGGGCGCCGACCGCAAGCCGTATCGCGAACGATTCGGCACGGCAGCGTGGGTCTGGTCTGCTCGGGACTGCGACGCTGGGTCAGCCTCTTCCGGTTGGGCTGGCGAATAAATTTCGGCGGCGGAATCTACTTTGGCAGGGATTGGTGTATGTTGTCCGACATTTGCTTGCGGGTCCAGAACTACTCGCAAAATTCCTTCTACCGACTTTGGCTCGCTGGATAGTTCCGCAAAACGCAGAAATAAAGGCGCGGACAAGATCCCCGCACGAACCGGGAACACCACAATTGTTTTTTCTTCGGCTGCACGCTGCAAAATCACGGCGTCGATTTCGTCGATTCGGCGCGTCAATTCTCCCCAGCCTCGCAATGTGCCAGAAACCTTTTCGAGGCGCTTGTGAAGTGCGGCGGCCTTTTCGAAATCCAGAGCTTCGCTGGCGGCTTCGCGCTGGGTCTGCAATTTCTCGGATTAGGAAGGAGCCACCGCTCTCAAGAGTTTTGAGAACGCGGCCGACTTCGATGTCATATTCTTCCTGGGAACAGCCAGCAAAGCAGGGAGCTAGGCACATCTTCATTTCGGAATAAATACAGCCGGGAAAGGTGGGATCGCGGCGAATCTTAATCTGGCAGCGTCGAATTTTGAAAATATCGAGAAATGATTCGCTAAATCCTTCGGCGGCGCGGCGGGAAGAAAAAGGCCCAAAATAAAATCCGCCATCGGCGCGGATGCGGCGAGTCACGTAGCCTCGGGGATATTCGTTTCGAAGATTGACTTTCAGAAGCGCGGGCGGACGCAAGCGCAGCAAACTGCGGTAACGTTGCGGAAAATATTTTCGCGCCTGCTCGTACATGGTGAGAGTCTGTTCGAATTTCGATCCAGTAACGCGAAAGCGGATGCCCACGACTACGTCGCGGAGATTCAGGCGCTTTGGAAGGCGCCTCCGGCGCGCAGGAGCAATCGCTCCGCAGCGCGGCGAATGTCCACGGTACGCGCGAGATAAGGCTTGGCTTTGGCGTCGCGCATTTCCAGCAAGAGCACGCCGGGACGCGAAGGCAAGGAACGGAAAAAGTCCGCATCGCCTTCCGGCGCGAATGGGAGACCGCCATCCAATTCCAACATGAAGACAAGAATACACTGAGGGGGCAGGAGAGGAAGAATCGGCGCGGCGTTATTTTTCTCAGTACGCTTTCAAGACCCAAGCGGCGATGACGAGTCGCTGGATTTCGCTGGTGCCTTCGTAAATTTCCGTGATGCGCGCATCGCGGTAGGCGCGTTCGACGGGATATTCGCGGCTGTAGCCGTAGCCGCCATGGATTTGAATGGCCTTGTGCGCCACGCGCGTGGACATCTCGCTGGCAAAAAGTTTTGCGATCGAGGCTTCCATGGTAAACCGCGCACCGGAGTCTTGTTTCCACGCGGCGCGACGAGCGAGCAAACGCGCGGCATCAATTTCGGTGGCCATGTCGGCAAGCATGAACTGAATGGCTTGAAAATCGGAGATGGGATGGCCGAAAGCCTGGCGCTGTTGCGCGTAAGAGAGCGCCGCTTCAAACGCACCTTGCGCAATTCCCGTTGCTTGCGCGGCAATGCCGATGCGGCCGCCATCGAGGGTGGAGAGCGCGACTTTGTAACCTTCTCCTTCCTCTCCGATGCGATTGCCGACGGGAACTTCGCAGTCGGTGAACGAAAGCTCGGTGCAGGCGGTGGCGTGGATGCCGAGTTTTTTTTCCTCTTTGCCAACGGCAAAACCGCGCGTGCCCTTTTCCACCACCAGCGCGGTGATTCCTTTTTCACCTTTCTCGGGCTGGGTGTTGACGTACACGATGGCGGCGTCTGCGGCGCCGCCATTGGTGATCCACGCTTTGGTGCCGTTGACTATGTAGGTGTCACCGTTGCGCACGGCTTTCGTAGTGAGGGCGGCAGCGTTGGAACCCGCTTGGGGCTCGGTGAGCGCGTAACATCCAATTTTTTCGCCGCGCGCGAAGGGCATCAGAAATTTCTGTTTTTGTTCTTCGGTGCCGAAACGGAGGAGCGGGTCGCAGTAGAGCGAATTTTGAACGGACAGAATCACTCCGGTGGAAGCGCAAACGCGCGAGATTTCCTCGATGACAATGGCGTAGCTGACGTGATCCATTCCTGCGCCGCCGTAATTGTCCGGCACGGCCACACCCGTAAGGCCCAGCCCCGCGGCTTTCTTGAAATTGTCGAGCGGAAAACGGCCGGTTTCGTCGATTTCTTTGGCCTGCGGTTTTACTTCCGCTTCGGCAAAATCGCGCACGCTTTTTTGCAGGAGCTGCTGCTCTTCGGTGAGATCAAGATTCACTGAACGATCCTTGTTATGACCAGGCGATAAGAGCGAGCGAAAATTCTAGGCTGCGCGGCGGAATTAGGAAAGGGCAATTTTACGCGAGGGCTTTGCGGAGCTTTTCGTAGGTGCTGGCAAGTTCTTCGGGCTCAAGGCGGGTTTCGCCTACCACCGTCATGAAATTTGCGTCGCCGGACCAGCGAGGCAGAACGTGCAGGTGCAAGTGGCCGGTGACGCCGGCTCCCGCCGCGCGGCCGAGATTCATGCCGAGGTTGTAGCCTTGCGGGTGGTAGGTGTGTTCTCGAGCGGTGTGCACGCGCTGCGATAGGGCCATCATTTCAGCCAGGGTTTCCGGCTCGGCTGCGGAAAGATCCGCCACGTGAGCGTAAGGAACGACCATCACATGGCCGGTGGTATAAGGATAGCGATTGAGGATTACGAAATTCTTGGCGCCGCGCAGGACGATCTGGGTCTTTAAGTCATCTCCGGCGGCAATTGCGGCGCAAAAAATGCAGCCTTCGTCCTTCGACGCGTCGGCGATGTAGCGATACCGCCACGGCGTCCACAAATAATCCATTCTGCTTAGCCCTGCGCGCCGGGCTCGGAGGAGCTTGCCGCAGCGGCGCTGGGACGCGGATGATTCACGAAGTCCTTTAGCTCTTTGCTGGGCTTGAAGAACGGAATTTTCTTCGGCGGGACTTCCACTTTCGCACCGGTTTTCGGATTGCGTCCCGTGCGACCGCGACGTTCGCGAGTACGGAAGCTGCCGAAGCCACGAATCTCAATCTTATCGTCGGACTGCAGAGCCGCAATGATGCTCTCGAAAATTGTTTCAACGACTGCCTCCGCCTCTTTGCGCGGCAGTTCGGTGACGCGGGTGACCTCTTCGACGAGGTCAGCCTTGGTCATCGTATGATCTTTGTTTTCACGCTCTCCGGCAACCTCTGGCATCGGATGAGGCCTCCTCTCACAGTATAGGAAGACGTCAAATCATGTGAAGATGTTACGCTATTTACGGGCTGGGGCCACACCGTAGGTCTTTGCATATCATCAATCTAGCTTAAGGTAAATGATTTTTCCTGCAAAGGAAGGCCTTCCCGAGCGGCCGCCCCACGGCTGCCTGGGATCCAAACTACGACGACTGCCGCTTGGCCATGATCGCGTCGCCAATTGTGGCATTGGGCGACGACTTTACCGGCTTGGCCTGCTTGAACGTCTCGATCTCCTGCCGCTCAACTTGTTTCTGCGCTGCGCGATAGCTCAAGCTGATTTTATGCTGCTCGGGCTCCAGACGGAGAATTTTAAAGTCGTATTCGCCGCCCGCGTTCAGAACGGAAGTAACACGAGCACCCCGTGCTGGCTTTTCCTTGTCGCGGTCCGCTTTTCCTTTGCGTTCTTCAATCTCGGAGACGTGGCAGAGCCCTTCGATGCCTTCAGCCAATTCCACAAAGGCGCCAAAGTCGGTTGTTCGGGCAATCTTGCCCTTCAGGATATCGCCGATTTTATGGTCCGCAAACCAGTTGGCCCAGATATCTTTCACCTGCTTGATCCCGAGAGAAAGCCTGCGGTTCTGCGAGTCGACCTTCAGCACTTTCGCTTCGATCACATCGCCCTTCTTGAATTTCTCGCTGGGATGCTTGATGCGTTCCGTCCAGCTAATGTCGCTGATGTGGATCAGGCCTTCCATGCCCTCTTCGATTTCTACAAACGCGCCAAAATCCGCGAGGTTGCGAATGCGGCCGTGGACGATCGCGCCGAGCGGATATTTTTCGGCAGCGGCGTTCCAGGGATCGGGTATGGTTTGTTTCAATCCAAGGGAAATGCGGCGCTGGTCGGTTTTTACTTCGAGCACGGTTACTTCCACCTCGTCTCCAACCTTCACCATTTTCGACGGGTGCTTGGTGCGTTTCGACCAGCTCATCTCGCTGACATGCACGAGACCTTCGACACCGGGTTCGATCTGCACGAACGCGCCATAGTCCGTGACGCCAACGATTTTCCCCTGCGCCCGCGTGCCCACAGCGAAACGCTCGGGGACCGTAGCCCAGGGATCCGGCAAAAGCTGCTTGCGGCCCAGCGAGATGCGCTGTTTCTCCCTGTCAAACTTCAGAATTTGGACTTCGATTTCATCTCCCGGCTTGACGATGGACGAAGGATGCGGCACGCGTCCCCAAACCAAATCGCTGACGTGAAGGAGGCCGTCTATGCCGCCGAGATCTACGAATACGCCGTAGTCCGTGACGTTTTTCACGCGGCCAGTCACAACAGAATTTTCCGACAGCGACGCCATCAGCGCGTCGCGTTTGGATTTCTGCTCCTCCTCAAGAATCGCGCGGCGGCTGACAACTACATTGCCGCGCTTGCGATTCAATTTCAGAACGCGAACTTCGATGTCTCGATCCTTCCAAGTTTCCAGATCGTGCACAGGCCGCAATTCGATTTGCGAAGCTGGCAAGAAGGCGCGAACACCGATATCGACCACCAGGCCGCCCTTGATGCGCTCAGTTACCTTGCCGGTGATGGTCGCTTGCTCGCGATAGGATTTCTCGATGCGCTCCCAAACGCGGCGCCTGTGAGCGCGCACATGAGACAGCAGAACGTAGCCATTCTTTTGCTCGTGCAATCTTTCGACTTCAATTGTTTGGCCCTTGCCAAACTGTATGGGACTTCCTGAATCGACGAATTCTTGCGCCGGTACCAGGCCTTCGAATTTTCCGCCCACGTCCACGATTACACCGAGCTCGGTGACGGCCAACACCCGCCCATCGAAAATTTCACCCTCTGCGATGGCCGGTTCCGGAACCGTGAACTGGTCAAGAAGCTGGTCCATGGTTTCGGAGGATTCGGCCTCCGCAGTTTCACTGGACTCAGCACTTACCGCGGGAGCGCTCGCGGCGCTTGTCTCAAAGTGTTCGGCGCCTGAAGCCGGTTCAACCAGCGGGTCTTCAGGAGCCGCCGAGGGGTCCGGTCCTCGGCCGGACACTTCTTGCTGGGTGACGTTGTCTATGGGCGCCGGCTCAGCGTTTTCCTGAGCGCGAACGACCGCGGTTGCGGCTCCTCTGGAAGAACTGGAGTTCGCATTGCCGGAGGGAATCTGTGGCGCTGTCTGATCCGAGTTGTGATCGCTGGAATTTTCGGCGGGGGCTTCGGTAGCGACGGCTTCCGTTGCGGAAGGTTGGAGATTATGGTCTTGCTCGGCTGACATGGAGAGCGGCCTCCGTACGAGTTCGTGCCCGTCTGCCGAGAGTGCAAACTCGGGTTACTCCACCCAGCGGGGTTAGAGCAATCAAGGGGAATGAGCGTCCGTGCTCGGCGCTCATATCGGAAGGATGATACGCGCCCCGTTTGCGCGTTGTCAACAAACCGTTGTACTGCTGGAGAAGCCGCTAAATTTTAATTTTGCAGTAACTTCGGAATCGCCAACCCATGCTGCAGTTGGGAACGCCGCAGGGAGCTGTCGCCGGGAGCTCGAGCATGGAAAGAGAAATCAACTTTCCGGTTATGCGCGTGAACTGCTAGCCGTGCGGATTTCCTTGCGATAGTCCGGGCCGAAAATCTCGATCGTGCGGCACATTTCATAAAGCCGCGAACGAATGCGTTTGCCTACTCGTTCAGTGAGGGAATCATCGATGGTAGCAGCGCGCATGCCGGCGACGCGTGAAACCGCTGGTGGGCCAGCGGGATTGGCTCCCGTGGCATCGGAATCGATGAAATTGGTGGTAAGCAGTGTGACGCGTTTTTCGTTGTAGCGCGTATTGAGCACGTGCCCAACCGTCTCCAGCGCCCACAAGGAAGGCTTGCTGGACCCTACGTCATCCAGCACCAAAATTTCAGCTTTCAATACTGGTTCGAGCACGCCCATTTCCGTCGACTGGCTCACTGCGTTATAGCTGTCCTGGATTTCCTTAAGCAGCTCGCGATAATCGTAAAAAAGACCGCTGTGACCACGCAGTACGATCTGCTTCAAAGCCGCCACTGCGAGGTGCGTTTTGCCCACGCCACACGAGCCCATGAGCAGCAAGCCCGGCTCAGCGTGTTCGCGAATCGGAGTAAATTCTTCGGCGAACCGCTGGACCATCAGCCTGGCCTGCGTGAGACTTCGATTGAACGCGACGAGCTGCTCGGGCGCAACGTTATCAATGTCATTATCCGTTTCGAAATTATCGAAATCACAGTGCCGGTAGCGTTCGGGCACGCGAGCGAGCGCCAAGGCCCGTTGCGTTTGATCCGCTTTCGTGCAATCACAGGGGACCGCCCAAACAAGCTTGGGATTTCCTGGCGAGGCGCTGCCGGGCTGGTCCGAGGAAAGCTCCTGCGCGCCGCGGGTGTCCCGTTCAACAACTTTCCAGCCGCTACCTTGGCAATGGGGACAATCGAGTTGTGCCATGGTCGAAGGATAAGCGCGGCGCGCTTGGAGCGCAAGCGCACATCGCTGTGCAAAGCGCGCGCACCTGTGGAAAGTCACAGAGCAAGCGAAAAGATACCATCGAACGGAACCTGTCCCGGGCACGGACGAGGGTCTGGCTATTTCTCGACGCGAACGGTTTGACGCGGAACGGCGCGAACGATTGCATGGCGCAGTTTACGGTCGTCAGCGGCCGAAAAACTGCGAGCCATCTCGCCGCGCACAAATCTGATGAATGCTTCCATCTGCGACTGCATGTCCGCCATTTTGTCGCGCATGTTGAGAATGATTTCAATGCCGGCGAGGTTGACGCCCAGCTCGCGCGTCAAATTGAGGATTACTTCGAGGCGTTCGAGATCAGAATCAGTGTAAAGGCGGGTATTGCCTTGCGAGCGAGAGGGCTTGAGCAATCCCACGCGTTCATACAAACGCAGAGTCTGAGGATGAAGTCTGTACAACTCGGCGACGGCGCTGATCATGTAGCCCGCTTTAGCTTTCTTTTTTGGGCGGCCAGCCATCCTCGTCTCCTTGCAAAGTTACACCGTAGCGCGAGCAAAGATTTCGCGGCGCGGATCTTCCGGATCGATCTTGCTGAGTTCCTTCAACAGATTGCGCACACGCTCATCCTCAGGTTTCGGCACTACCACTTGGACTTCTACAATCTGGTCGCCGCGCTTTCCGGAATGCCGCGCGGACGGCGCGCCTTTTTCGCGCAGCCGCAGTTTTTTACCGCTATTGGTTCCCGGAGGAATGCGAACTTGCGCACGTCCGTCAATTGTGGGGACTTCCACTTTTGCCCCGAGCGAGGCTTCCGGAACCGTGATCGGCACCACCGTAAAGAGATCATCGCCGCGACGCTCAAAAAATGGATGAGGTTCGACCCTCATGACAATGTACAAGTCCCCCGGCGGACCGCCATGCAGCCCGGCGTTGCCGCGGCCAGCGACTCGCACACGGGAACCGGTCTGTGCTCCCGGCGGTATGCGCACGTCGAGCGTTTCCATACGAGCGATGCGCCCTTCGCCGCCGCAATTGCGGCATACGGTGCGGAGTTTTCCCGTACCGCCGCAGCGAGAGCAGGTTATCTGGAAGCGCATCTTTCCACTCGTCTGTGTAACTTGGCCCGAGCCGCCGCAGGTCGGACAAACTTTTTCGTCACCAGGAGCCACACCCGTGCCGTGGCACACATTGCAAACATCGAGACGCGTGAAACTTAATTTCTTTACCGCGCCGCGCATGGCCTCGGCAAACGTAATGTCGATCTGATATTCAAGGTCATCGCCGGGCTGGCGTTCATCGGCACGTGGCGCGGCGCTGGCCCCACGGAAAAACTGGCTGAAAAGATCGCGGAATCCTGCGCCACCGCCGGCGCCTCCCGCTCCCGTACCGCCACCCCCGCCAAAATCGAAGCCGCCGAAATCGAAATGGATGTCCTCGGGCGACGCTCCGCCGCCATAACCCGCCCCCGCAGCGCCGCCTGGACCCGGCACATTGAAACCGAATTGGTCGTACATCTGGCGCTTCTTGGTATCGGAAAGGGTGTCGTACGCTTCCTGAATTTGTTTGAATTTTTCTTCCGCGGATTTGTCGCCAGGATTCAGGTCCGGATGGTATTTACGCGCAAGCTTGCGGTAGGCTGCGCGAAGTTCTTTGGCGGTTGCTTTGCGAGGTACGCCCAAGAGCTCGTAGTAATCCTGTTTAGTTGTTGTAGCCATGACGAATTTCTTTGAGCCTATTCAGTCGAGCCCAGACCCCAATTCGCTGAGGCGCGCCGGCGTTATAAATTCGCCCAGCGCCCGTTCCATTCGGCAATCTCTTGCGTCTCGCGGGCCGCCTCTTCTTTCTTTTGCCGCTGCATCTCCGACGACCTTCCTGCCATGGAAGCTTCCTTCGAGTTAGCGCGCTCGAGCCAGCGATCAATCCAGCCGACCTTCTGTTCCACTGTGTTCGGATCGGACTTGAACCGGAGGAACGTCCCGGAAATCTCCACCGACCGCGGAGGGAACTCCGGCTGCACGTCCTGCTGCGCGTCGTAAAAAAGTCGGCGCCAGTCGGCCGTGGGCGACTCCGAGATGGAAACCTGCACCAGGAAGAAATTGTCGCGAATTTTCTGTACCGCCTGCGGCGGACCCAAACGCCGGATACCGATAGTCGTCAAACTCTCTCTCCTAGCGACACTATTAAAACAAATGCAGGGCGGGATGTTGAAACCCGCCCCGCACTTTTAAAGTTCACGCAGACGTCAGTTCGGTTTCTTCGAGTCGTCCACGTCCACGAACTCGGCATCCACAACATCGCCTTGTCCCGGAGACGAAGACTTGCCGTCGCTGGAAGATTGGCCTTGACCTCCAGGAGCGCCGGTCGAGCTTGCGCCTGCACTGGCAGCGCTTTGTTGCGCTTTGTACATCGTCTCGGCGATTCGGTGCGACACCTTGGTCAGGTTTTCTACCGCTGCGTTCAACTTGTCCGCACCGCCTTCGGTCAAAGCACGCCGTGCTTCTTCCAACGCTTCCTCGCCGGCTTTCACATCGGCTTCCGCCAGCTTCTCGCGGTTCTCCTTCAGGATTTTGTCGGTTTGATAGACCAAGTTGTCGAGCCGGTTGCGAGCCTCCACTTCCGCGAGGCGTGACTTGTCTTCGTCAGCGTGCGCATCCGCTTCTTTCTTCATGCGCTCTGCTTCTTCCTTGCTCAAGCCACTGGAGGCGGTGATCGTGATTTTCTGTTCCTTGTTTGTGGCGTTGTCTTTTGCGGAGACGTTCAAAATGCCGTTGGCGTCAATGTCGAAAGTGACATCGACTTGCGGCACACCACGCGGCGCCGGAGGAATTCCAATGAGATGGAATTTTCCGAGCGAACGATTTCCGCTGGCAACAGGACGTTCACCCTGCAGGACGTGAATCTCGACGGAAGTCTGATTATCCGCGGCGGTAGAGAACGTTTCCGACTTGCGCGTGGGGATCGTGGTGTTACGCGGGATCAGCACGGTGGAGACACCGCCCAGCGTCTCGACTCCCAGCGAAAGCGGGGTTACGTCGAGCAACAGAATGTCCTTCACTTCGCCGCCCAACACTCCGCCCTGAACCGCGGCGCCTACTGCGACCACTTCGTCTGGATTCACGCCCTTGTGCGGCTCTTTGCCGTTGAACAATCCCTTCACGATGTCAACAACACGCGGGATTCGGGTAGAGCCGCCGACCAGAACGATTTCGTCGATTTTATCCGGCGTCAGGCCTGCATCGCTCAGAGCTTGCTTCACGGGACCGACGGTGCGCTGCAGCAAATCTTCCATCAATTGTTCAAGCTTCGAACGTGTGAGCTTCAGTTGCAAGTGCTTCGGCCCGGAGGCGTCCGCAGTCACGAATGGAAGATTGATTTCCGTCTCCATCAATTGGGAAAGCTCGATCTTCGCTTTTTCCGCAGCTTCCTTTAGACGCTGGATTGCCATCCGGTCTTTGCTCAGATCAATGCCTTGCTCTTTTTTGAACTCGGCCACAATCCACTCAATGATGCGTTGGTCGATGTCGTCGCCACCGAGGTGAGTATCGCCGTTGGTCGATTTAACCTCAACCACACCTTCGCCCACTTCGAGGATCGAAATGTCAAAAGTTCCTCCGCCGAGGTCGTAGACAGCAATGGTCTCGTCCTTTTTCTTGTCGAGGCCGTAGGCGAGAGCCGCCGCAGTAGGCTCGTTGATGATGCGCGGGACTTCCAGACCGGCGATCTCTCCAGCCTGCTTGGTAGCTTGGCGCTGGCTGTCGTTGAAGTACGCGGGAACCGTGATAACCGCTTTGGTGACTTTTTCGCCCAGGAAATCTTCAGCCGCGCTCTTCAGCTTTTGGAGAATCATCGCGGAGATTTCCTGCGGGGTGTACGTCTTGCCCATAATTTCGATGCGCACGTCGTCGTGCGGCCCTTTCACCACTTTGTAAGGGACACGCTTCGCTTCTTCAACAACTTCGTCGTAGCGACGCCCCATGAATCTCTTAATGGAGTAAACCGTGTTTTCCGGATTGGTAATGGATTGCCGCTTGGCAACCTGGCCCACCAACCGTTCACCGCTCTTGGTCAATGCAACAACCGAGGGGGTGGTTCGAGCACCTTCCTGGTTGGGAATGACGGTCGGTTCGCCGCCCTGCATGACCGCTACGACTGAATTGGTGGTGCCAAGGTCGATGCCTATAATCTTGCTCATAAAATACGCTCCTGTGGCGTTCCGGCCATCTCGAGCCAGAACTTTCTGCTAACGAGAAACGTGATAATACATGTTGAGCGTAACATTGTCAAGTTCCGTGTTGTCCTTTAACTCCATGTATAATAACTACTTACTCCTAGGAGTGCGTTAGCCCCGCGGCTTGCAAGTCATCCGGCGCCCAATAAACGCAGGGTTGGTCGATCCCACCCAACGTCTATCTAACTTGCGACATCATAGTCAGTTAGGCGATAGAAACCGTTCCTAAAAGTTCCTAAATGAGGGCCGCTGCGTAGCGGCCTAATTCGCGCTACAATGTTCACCTCGGTTGCAATGAATATTGGGGAGGGCCGCTTTGATTCGCCGAAATGTTCATCCGTTTCGCTGGCTGGTTCTGTGCGAGTTCGCCGCGCTGGCGGCGCTGGCTCTAATTTTCGGTGTAGGAATTTCGGCCCAAACGCACCAGCGCGCGCAAACTCACGCCGTCGGGAATTCCGATGCCGCTGCCGCGCCTGTGAAATCGCTGGGCAATAGAAACGCTCCGATTACCATCGAGGTATATAGTGATTATCAGTGTCCCTCGTGCGGGAACTTCTATGAGAACACGCTGAAGTACATGCTTCAGGACTCGGTGGCAAGTGGCCAGGTATATTTCATACATCGCGATTTTCCCCTGCCGATGCACCCGTATTCTTACATGGCGGCACGCTGGGTCAATGCAGCGGCGAAGATCGGAAAATTCGAAGTGGTGGATGCAGCGCTCTGGGATAACCAAGCGGCATGGTCGGCCGACGGCAACATCGAGAAATTCGTCGCTGCTGCCGTGAGTGCCGCTGATTTCAAGCGCATCAAGAAATTGATGGAAGGATGTGACGTAAACCCCAATGTGGCAGTGAAACCGGCCGCATTTAAGAATCATGGGCAGGAAGATCGCGCCTGCATGCTGGATACATACATCGAGCAGGACAAACAGCTCGCAAAACAGATCCCCGTGACGCAGACGCCGACGTCCGTGATCACGTATAAGGGCCAGAGGTATCCGGCCATGCCTGGTTTTGTGACTTGGCCCATTCTGAAACAGTTTTTGAATTCACTCCTCAGTCAGTAGGAGATTTGCTGCTGTGACAACAGAAAAACGCGGAAATGGGCGGCGAATTTTTCTTCTGATTGGACAGCTCTCACTCGCCGGGATGTTTATATTTGCGGCGTATGCGAAGTTGAAGCCGCAAGCAGCCACGCCTTGGTCGGTTGGTTCGGTGAGGACTTCCCTTTCGATGTTTGCAATGCAGGTAGATTCTTACCAGTTGCTTTCCCCGCAAGCAGTAAGCATGGCGGCGCATGCCTTACCCTTCGTTGAGTTGGCTCTTGGGCTCTGGCTACTGAGTGGATTATGGCTGCGTTATTCAACTTTGACTACCAGCCTGCTACTGCTTGGCTTTTTCGTTCTGATGGTACGAACTTATTCGCTGGGGTTGGAAATCAACTGCGGCTGTTTCGGTCCCGGCGAACAACTTGGAAAGAAATCGTTGTTACGCGATGGCTCTCTGTTGGCTTTCTCGCTCACACTCACCCTCTGTGCCTTCCTGGCAAAGCGAAAGCGCAGTGCGTCCACAAGTTCCTTGTCTGCGACCGCCAACGAACCTCAACGGGCAAGTTAGCCGGCGGTCCCCCCGCACATCCTGAATATATATCCTCATGCCACAACCCGTTTTTGCGTGAACGGCGTCATATAACAATAAGCCTGAGCGGTATAGAATGGCGCGTTTGACCAGGAGGTACCGATGCATCCAGTTGCGCGCCCCGCGGTTCTGCGATTTCTCTCTTTCATTTTTTTAGCCGCGACAATCTTTCTCCCGGCATTTGGGCAAGAGCAAACGAGCACAGGCACCGGCAAATCACTCACACTCGAGCGAATATTCAGCGCGCCGAACCTGAGCGGCCACTTAACACAAGGAATCAAATGGCGCCCTGATAGCCAGTGCATTTCCTACCTGGAGCGGAAAGGCACGGGCGAAGACGCGACGATTGAGTTGTGGACTATGAATGCCACCACCGGAGAACGCAAGGTTTTGGTGAACGCCGCAACGCTGAAGGCAACCATGCAGCCCGAGAAAGCGAAAACGACCCAAGCCACGGGATTGGGCCGCGTGCAGGCCGAAAATTATCAATGGGCCCCTGGCGGTGATTCTCTACTTTTTGTCGGCAGCAATAGTTTAGCGCTGCTGGATTTAAAGACGATGACTCCGAAATCTCTTATAACCAGCGAATCCGAAATTGAAGACCCGAAATTTTCTCCGGATGGCAAATGGATTAGTTTTGTCCGCGATTCGAATCTATGGGTCATCCATCTATCGAGCGGCGAAAAAAAGGCTCTGACCAGCGGCGGCAGTGAAGAGATTTTACAGGGCAAGCTCGACTGGGTTTACCCGGAAGAACTCGATTCTCGTACGGCCTATTGGTGGTCTCCGGATTCTTCGAAGCTTGCCTATTACGAAATGGACGAGCGCCCGGTAACGCGCTATCCCATCATGGACATGAGTTCGCCGATCGGGTCCATGGAGTATACGCGTTACCCGCAAGCAGGTGAGCCGAATCCAATCGTGCGTGTGGGCGTTGTAGCGGTGACGGGCGGACCAACGAAATGGATGGACACGGGAGCGAATACCGATGTTTATCTCGCTCGTGTCAATTGGCTGCAGGACAGCGGGCGCGTTGCGATTCAGCGATTGAATCGCGCGCAAAATGAGCTCGCTCTACTTTTTTGCGATGCCATTACCGGCGCCTCACAAAATATTCTGACTGAAAAGGATAAGTATTGGATCAACATCAGCGATGATTTGTACTTCTTTTCTGACAACAAACGCTTCTTGTGGTCCAGCGAAAGCACCGGCTTCCGCCACTTTTACCTGTACGATCTTTCCGGCAAACGACTAGACCAATTGACCAACGGCGACTGGGAAGTCGGGGGCCGGAGCGGCTTCGGGCCGCGATCCACTCAACCCGGCGTCGACGAAGAGCACGGCTATATTTATTTTCGCTCGAACAAGGACGAAGTAGTGGAGAGCCAGCTCTATCGTGTCTCTTTGCGGGATAAGAAGATAACGCAGATCACGCATGGAGCGGGCTCACATGCAGCGGAAATTTCACCAGACCATTCGGGGTTCGTGGACACCTACTCCAGCTCCCTGACGCCGCCTCGGCAGGATCTCCACCGCACCGATGGTTCTCTGGTAGCCGCCATTAACGAAAATAAGGTGTCCGAGCTCGCGGAATATCACCTGTCGCCCGTAGAGTTTTCCGATGTTTCCGCACAGGACGGCACGAAGCTTCACATTTCCGTTATCAAGCCCGCGAACTTTGATCCATCGAAAAAATATCCCGTGCTCATCAGCGTGTATGGTGGTCCGCACGTGCAGGTAGTACGAAATGCCTGGGGCGGCCCAATTTTTCTCTGGCATGAATTGATGGCGCAGCACGGCTACATCATTTTTTCGCTCGATAATCGCGGGTCCTGGGGTCGCGGTCACGCTTTCGAAACGCCGATTTTTCACCAGTTCGGCAAGATCGAGTTGGAAGATCAAATCACCGGCGTGAAATATTTGAAGTCACTTCCGTATGTGGACGCATCCAGAATCGGTATTTGGGGCGGCAGCTACGGCGGGTTCATGACCCTCCAAGCGCTGTTCAACGCGCCTGACGTTTTCAAGACCGGAATTGCTGACGCTCCGGTGAGTGACTGGAAGCTTTATGACACCATTTACACGGAGCGTTACATGGGCCGGCCTCAAGATATCCCGACCGGTTAATGAATTTTTCCCCGGGAGCGCAGGCACGGCATTAAAGGGCAACCTGAGCTCGGCACGTTACCGGCTATTGAAAGGTCACAATTTCGAATATTCAGAAAATCAACTCTTATGGCAGGCTGCTATCCGAAGAAGAAATGATTTTGCCTGAAGCGGACACTGATTAGGATCCCTGCTCGTGTACACTATTCGAAATAATACGAATTTTGTCCAGAATAACCCTTAGGCAGCTGCACTCGAACCCTGCTTCCTCAAGGACTGTGAATTTGCGACAGATCGTATGACGAGCCGCCAAATTTTGGTTATTGCCTGTATCACGACGGGAATCCTGTTGTGTCCGATCTTAAGCGCAAAATCACTGGACACTCCACAAACAGATCCAAACGCTGCGCAGAAAGCTGCCTCCGCTCAAGTGCCCAAGGTGATGGAGGCCGATCCTTCCGCCCAATACCTGGAAATTGGTTTCCAACGGCTGTACGAGTTGAATTTTGATGGCGCGCGTGTGGAATTCTTTTCGCTATCAGAAGAGCCGCCCGGATGACCCGCTGGGCAAAGCCGCGGAAGCAGCCAGCTATTTGTTTGAACAATTCAATGCCAAGGGAGTTTTAACATCGGAGTTTTTCCTGAGCGACGCAAAGTTCCTCGGGGGCGTAGATGGCGGGGCGGCGCAAAATCAAAACCCGGCTTTCATGACGGCCAATGGTAGAGCCCGGGACATGGCCAAAGTGCGGTTAAAGTCCAACCCTCGCGATATTCATGGACTGCTGGCCATTACCATCGCCGATGGAATGGAATCCGATTACGATGCGTTGATCATCAAGAAGCAACTCGACGGCTTGAAAATGATGAAGCAAGCAGAAGCCGAAGCCAATACTTTGTTGGCGATCGATCCCTCGCAACAAGACGCGAATGTGGCGTTGGGTATGAGCAATTACGTGATCGGCTGCCTGCCTGGATACAAACGCGCCTTTGTGTGGTTCGGGGGGATTCATGGTGACCGTACCCGCGGCATGCAACTAATGGCATCCGCCGCCCAGCACGGACATTACCTGCAACCATTCGCCAAGGTCATGCTAGCCCTGGCCTACGAGCGGGAACACCAAAACGATAAGGCGCGCGATCTGCTCGCCCAACTGGCCGTGCAGTTTCCATCCAATCCTGTTTTCGCGCGCGAACTTACGCTCTGCGCCAAACGCTGATCACGGCCCAATGGGTTTTGCCGTGGCGCCGCCTTTACCACTTCACGCGAACGCGATAGTCGAGCGTTGCTGTGCCATCCTTCTCAACTGGAATTTCGAATCTGATGGTCGTGGCGTCCAACTTCGTCCACTTTAGATTTGCGTTCACGACTTCCCAATCGCCACCAACCGGCTCGCGCAGCTTCAACGGTAACCGGCGCGTCCTTGTGATTGCGCAAGGTGATCTGAAACTCCATTTCATACAAATTGCTGGCCAGCTTCTTATAGTCGATTAGCTTCCGCTCGCACACGATGTCGAAAGCGTTGCCTACATAGATCTTCAGCGTTTCATCTTTGGGCGTGTGATTGATGCGGTCTTCGCCGACGAATTGGATTCCGCCCTTCGAATCTGCTTGATAAACGCGCACGGTGCCGGCCGGCAGGGGCATGCCCAGACCGCCTTTTTCTTCATTTTTGAAGCGGTAGTACAGCTTTCACCGGTTCGGAATTGGGTTTCCGATCCCTTGTGGATTGCGGTAGTAATACGGCTGCCCCTCCACGGCCAGAAACTTTTCTATGGGATCGCCGGTTCCCGAAAGCAAGCTGATCTGCTTCGATTCATTATTTTGGACCGAAGTACGGCGGCCGAGTGTGTAGAGATGATATTCAGACATGTTTTCTTGCTGAAATTGGGGCGCTGGTGCTGCAGCGACATTCCTACGTGCCGCGTAATCTTCTTTAGCCATCGCCGGGGATGCCACGTGATGAATCTCTCCGGCTACCAGCTGCAATTTTGCGTTTTGTATGACGTGCCGCTGTTGTTCGCCAGCGTCACCCAGCCGTCCAGATCGCTGGTTTTTTCGTCGCGCGCCACGGTGAGGACGTAATCCGCGTTCCAGTTCATGTTATTAGTGAGATAAGAAGCTTCCACTTTCTGCGCTCCGGCGCCGCGATTGTCGAGCGTCCACACGAGAGTCGGCCGGCTGTATAGATTTCCCGGCAACTCGGAAAATCGGTACCAGCTTGTGGGCATGCCCGGTAACGATATCGTTTCCGATCTTCCAAACAGGTTGATTGTTATTGTCGGCAAGCAATACAGCTTTGGTCTCGACCCACTTGGTCGAATTGGCTCCTCTTCACCACGCACAAGGGTGATCTCGCGGCCCACATACTTCTGCAGAAGCTTCTGCGCGTCGAGAAGATCATATTCATAATTCTGTTCGACAACCGCCAGCTTTGCTGGCTCGGTGAGAGAGCGGAAATGAACAGTGGCAGGCATAATGGAAGCCGCAACGTCCTCGAAACGCAGCGGGGAGACGCCCGAGACCAGATGAATTTGGCGGACGTCGCGAATCAGAGCGAGGTTTGAGTTGTACACGGTCACGTTGAGGTCCACTTGATCCTTTTGCGTGGTACTTGCCGCGTCCGGTGGTAACGAGCGTTCGGCTGGCACCGATACATCGCTGCGCACTTGAGGCGCAGCAAGAACCGTCCTGCAGTTTCCGGCGGCCAAGAGAACTGCGAGAAACGTTACGAAATGGAAGGGAGCAATAAATCTCGATAATCTGTGTGCACTTTTGGGCATAGGCGGTCTCCTTTCTGTGGGACTGGAGGAGATGATACTAGAAAGCCAAATTGGGGTTGCCCGGTTGGCTAGTTTTGCTTCGTGAGGTGAACGATGCACTCCGTCACGGTAGTTTCTTCACCGCATGTGCCCGGCGACGTGCGCAGGACGGAACCTGATAAGATTTAATCGCGATGTTCACCTGTCCAGAATGTGATCAAGCCATAAACCAAGCCAGTGCCGTATGCCCTTACTGTCGCGCCGACGTGACCAATGCATCTGACGGCAGCGAATTTGCAAACGTCGGTGTACAAAACAAAAAAATATCGCCTGCTCGCGTCGTGATTCTTCTCGGAATATTTCTCGCCATCTTGGCGGGTACGGCTTGGTTAGCATTGCCGTGGAAAATTTCTGGCACCCAGCCGGATGCGGAGGCACGGGGACTCGAGGCGCTTGGTGTCATTCAACAAGCGCTTACCACCTATCAAGGCAGCGAAGGGGGGTTCCCTTCGTCCTTGGAAGGTGTCGGAGACCGCGTGCGATTTGAAGCGGAGAAAGCGCAGTCCGCGCATTACACGCTGCAGTACACCCCCGGAACGCCTGAGGCCGAAGGCCGCGTGAAGAGCTATACGTTGACTGCGCGGGCTGGCAATTTCGGTTATATGAATTTTTACACGGATGAAAGTGGTGTGATCCGCGGCACGCGACAGAATCGGACTGCCAGCGTGCAAGATCCGCCGTTAGAGCCAGATTTATGAGATCGGATATTTTGGCTAGCGGAACGCCGATTGCAGTTACATGACTCGCCTGCAGGATTCACCTTCGGTTACGAACACGAGCCGAATTTTACTCGTTGCGTATCGCCCTCGCTCGCTTCGACCTAGGGTGCGCATCCGATGAGCGCACTACTGTTCCTTTGTCTTATGGGCGATACTTCCCAGAAGTGATTTCGCGTGATCGTACGGCAAATCCGGCCTGCCAATTCACGCGTTAGCACATTCGCCATCGCAGCAATGTTAGAAGGAGAACTGCGCGGCGAACCCTAGGTGGCCTAAGATTTGCCGCAAACTCGTTTCTATAGCATGCTGGATTACACTCCGCACCATTCGCAGGAGGAAATTGCGTGGCCAGAATTTTGCCGTATAGAAGGCCCCATCCTGACACACAGCCGCACTATTTGCATGCAGCCTACGCATCCTCGATCAAGCGCGCGCCCGCAAAACCGCCGGTCTATTTGCCGCAGACGCTCTCCGAAATTACCGGGCCTTCTTTCGCGAATGTGGTGAGCGACGTGCAAGAAACCGATCTCACCAGCCAGCATGGAGGCGAGCCGCTTGGCGAGCGTATTATCGTTAGCGGGCGAGTGATGGACGAGGACGGGCGTCCGTTGCGCCAAGCGCTCATCGAAATCTGGCAAGCCAATGCCGCTGGACGTTACCTTCACGAGCGCGATCAGCATCATGCTCCGCTCGATCCGAACTTCACCGGCTGCGGCCAGGCCCTGACGGATAACGAAGGGAGATATCGCTTCGTTACCGTTCGTCCAGGGGCATACCCCTGGGGCAATCATCACAATGCCTGGCGGCCTGCGCATATTCACTTCTCGCTGTTCGGTCCAGCGTTCGCCACGCGCTTGGTAACTCAAATGTATTTCCCCGGTGATCCACTCCTGCCCTTCGATCCCATTTTCAATTGCACTGCGGACGAGATCGCGCGCAACCGGCTGATCTCAATCTTCGACTGGGAAACCACGATTCCTTCGCAGGCACTCGGCTTCCGGTTCGACATGGTAATGAGCGGGCGCGAAGCCACGCCCATGGAGACCTAGCGTGACTTCGAATGCCACCACGTCGCAGACGGTTGGCCCATTTTTCTCAATCGGCATGTGCCGATCGATAAAGCAGAACCTGGCGGATGCCGGTGTCTCCGGCGAACGCGTCAGTATTGAAGGCCGCGTTCTCGATGGAGACCGCCTAGCGGTCCCCGACGCCATCCTTGAAATTTGGCAAGCCAACTCCTACGGAAAGTACTCACATCCGGAGGACGATCAGGACAAACCGCTGGAAGCAAATTTCACGGGCTACGGGCGAATTCCAACAAACGACGAAGGAACGTTTCGCTTCACCACCGTCAAGCCGGGACAAGTGCCGGACCCGGACGGAAAGTTGCAGGCTCCGCACATCGTCGTGTCCGTATTTGCGCGAGGCTTGCTGCGGCGCCTGGTGACTCGCATTTATTTCCCCGACGAACCGGCGAATGCCTCAGACTTTGCGCTAAAGCTGGTTGAACCGTCGCGGCGTGGAACTCTAATCGCAAAAAAACTCTCGCCTGGCGCCGGCGTGTTCGAATGGAACGTGATCCTGCAAGGCTCTCACGAAACGGTTTTCTTCGACTGTGGACTTTGAGGCCGAATTTTTACCGAAGAATCCTGTGCTAAGTGAGATCGCGGTCTCTTTCTCAGTTCCAAACGCGCCGCGCGGTTTCCACCACGAGCCGCAATTTGGCCCATTGTTCGTCTTCTGTCAACAAGTTCCCTTCCATGGTGGAGGCAAAGCCGCATTGCGGACTAAGTGCTAGGTTATCGATTGGGAAATTCCGCCCGGCCTGCTCAATTCTTCGAACCAAGTCATCGCTACTCTCAAGTTGTGGAAGTTTCGAACTGACCAAGCCGAGCACAACGGTTTTGTCTTTGGGAATGAATCGCAGAGGCTCAAACGTCCCAGAACGTTCGTCATCATATTCCAGAAGAAAGCGATCAGCGATTATGGCCCCGAACAATTTTTCCGCGATGGCGTCATAGCCGCCCTCCGCGTACCAGTGGCTGCGATTATTCCCGCGGCAAAGATGTACCGCAAGGATGATTCCAGGACGCCGCGCTGCTTGGAGACAAGCGTTATCCGCACGAATGGAATCCTCAAGCAGCGCGTTAGGATCAACTTTCATTTCCGCGCGAATCCACTCGCGCCACCGTGGGTCCAGATAATAGCTGTAGCGCGGAGCATCAATCTGAATATACTTCACGCCCTCGGTCGCAAGCCTCGCCAGTTCCGTTTTCATAATGCCGACGACATCCCACAACAACGCAGAATGATTTTCGTACACTTTGTCAGTCACACCGCGCTTGAAAGAGATGGCTGGGAACTGCGTAGCGCTCGGCAGCGTCATTTTAATTGCGCCGCTACAATTGGCTTTCAGGAATGAGAGCTCGTAACCGGTTAACGGACGAAGTTGGCGCAGTTTTGCGTTCACTACGCCGGTCACGCTGCTCTCGCGCTCCCCTTTTGCTTCGCCAGCGTTCCAAGACCGCGCTACGGCGTCGCCCATGTCGAAACCTTCCACCGCGTCCGTGAAGTCGCTCATAAAATTTCGGCGGCGTAGTTCGCCATCCGTGAAGATTTCCAGGCCCAGTTCTTTCTGCTTGTCCAGAACGCGGCGGATGTGGTGGTCTTCGATCTCGCGAAGGCGCGGCGAGTTTTCTTCAGCATTCCGTCGCGCTTCCAAAAGTTCGGGCGGACGCAGTAAGCTTCCTACTTGATCGGCTCGGTATTCTGCAGACATTCGCTTGGCCCCTTACACTTCTTCTCAATAATGCCCAATTCGCTTGCTCCGCATGACGATTTTCTTCCCGCCGAGAGTAGCGACTGCCGAGAACAGTGTCAAACAGCATCTCCTCTGTCAGATTTAGCGGATGGATACCGCCAGCTTCCTCCAAGCGTGCAGGCAAATACAGGGTCACGATGTCGATGGCGGCCGAGCTTTCCTCCCTTTTTCACCCGTAACATATTGGCGAAAGTGCCGGCGTGCACGTCAAACGCCAAATGGCGTATGAAAACATTCTGGATAAACGGAACGTAAGGAGATTCTTCTTCGCTCGCACCAATAGGAACGCCGGAACGCGGAAGCTCGCGCGTGATTGCTTCCAGACTGCTTGCTGTATCTCTTTTCGGCATGTTGTTCTCCGCTCGATTGTGCCAATGGATTAACGCAACGCAGTGCGAATGTCAATTCAGCAAATCGGGCCTTGACGACTTATTTCGTTGCGGGACTTCGGATTACAACTTTTAGTTTCATACCTGGCTCATCTAGTTCCCGGAGACCGAGATCTGCTCGACTCGCATGAACTGCGGTAGCACCGCGAAAATCCCGTAGTTGCCAGAAAAATTGAGACGATGGAGGAAACGCGACAGGTAGTGTAAGTTCATCCCATGCAAGTCAGATCAGACGCGCCTCGATTGCAAGTCGCTATTTCAGAAATTAACAGGAGTGTCTACGAAAACGCGCGCGCACAGGTTCGCGGAACGTGGCGACATTCATGGAATTGAAGAAAGGTGACGCCAGCAAGATCATCCGAAATTAAATTCTGCTAGATTGGAAAAACGTTATGAACTCTGTTACTGGCCTCAATATCGACGGACTCGTAGCCATCGACACGCACGTCCATATCGAATCCGACGGTGGCCACTCGGTGAACGAAGCCGCACGCAAATATTTCGGCGCTAAGGGTGATACACCGCGCGGCCCAGCGCTCGCGGAGTATTACCGAGCGCGAAAAATCGCCTGCGTAGTCTTCTCAGTCGACGAGCGACTAACCGGCAGAATTCAGATTCCCAACGATGAAGTCGCCACTCTAGCTGCAGCAAACAGCGACATCATGATTGCTTTCGCCAGCGTGGATCCCACGCGCGGCCCCGAAGCTGTAAACCAAGCTCGCCGCCTGATCGCAGCCGGCGGAATTCGTGGATTCAAATTGCACCCACCCATCCAGCAATTTCACGCCAACGATCGCATCGCCTATCCTTTTTACGAAGTTATCGCCGAAGCGCGCATGCCCGTAATTTTCCATACCGGACACAGCGGCATAGGCACCGGCATGCCGGGCGGCGGAGGCGTGCGGTTGAAATACGGCAATCCCATGGACATTGATGACGTAGCCGTGGATTTCCCCGATATGCCGATCATTATGGCCCATCCGTCATTTCCCTGGCAGGACGAAGCTATTTCTATCTGTTTGCACAAGCCGCAGGTTTATATCGACCTCTCGGGATGGTCGCCGAAGTATTTTTCGCCGACGCTCGTCCAGTACGCCAACACGTTGCTCAAAGAGAAAGTTCTTTTCGGTTCCGACTATCCGCTAATCACGCCGGACAGATGGCTCGCCGATTTCGCCAAAATCGCAATCCGAGATGAAGTCCGTCCGCTAATCCTGAAACAAAACGCCATTCGTCTTCTCAAGTTGGACAAAACAGGCTGAGCGCAGGCGAGACCGTCTTCGATAGCCCTCCAATATGGATAGGTGTGTACCAGAACTTCCGCGTGGGCGTAAAATAAGGATCTCGTCCTTCCGAACCGCCCGACTAACAAGTTCGTGCTAAACTGCAACAGCAGTGAACGTGCAGGCAATTTAATTGTCCCAAAAGTCTTAGCAGCCGCGGAGAGGTGCTGGAGTGGCCGAACAGGGCTGCCTGCTAAGCAGTTATCCTGGCAAAACCGGGATCGGGGGTTCGAATCCCCCCCTCTCCGCCAGTTGTCGAAGGTCCGGCCCGGAGACATGGGGTGACACAACGTACCTAAGACATAGGTAACACTTTTGGACCGAAGGGATTTTCGAGCGGTTCGAGCATCCGAGTCTCCAGATCGAAGTATCCCAGATCATAATCCATAAAGCTCACCAGCCAGATATCGTCGTGGACTTCTTTGATGCCGACCGCTTGGCCGGCAAAGACCTGGCTGAAATTAATTTTCTTGCGACCGAGACAGATGCGCCCGCATCGGGTGACCACGATAGTTTTATCGTGGAGGGGATAGTCGATGTCCGGCAAGCCGGTGTAGGGGCGCGGAGAAGGTTGGTAGACCTCCGCGGGACACTTCATGTCCAGAGCTTCGTGCGGGCGTTCGTTGTTGAATACATCCATGAACTTGTCGAAGCGCGCCTGCTGCTGAAGGAAATTGGCGGCGGCCGGCTTGGTGGCCTCTTTCTTCAAGGTGAGATGCATCCGCGCATGACGACCATTCTGCTGGGGATGGCCCGGCTTGATGCGTTCAATGCCGATACCCAGCCTGAGCCACCAGACCGCGAGTTTGCTCAGGTTGAACAAAGCGTGAGCGGAAGCGAAGGGCACACCGTTATCGCTGCGAATGTTGGCGGGCAGGCCGCGCTCCTTAAAAAGCCTTTCAAAAGGGGAGCGACATGCGTACCTAATATTGGTACAATTGTACCCAATATGGATACGACCACGGGAGCTCTTTCACGGGTCCTTTTCGGCCACGGCCGGCGGTCAATCCTTGCCCTTCTTTACGGACACGCTGACGAACAGTTCTACCTCCGTGAGATTGCGAGACGAGCTGGAACTGGCATCGGAGCGACTCAGCGCGAACTCGGGCAACTGACTGATGCAGGACTCCTCCATAGGGTTCGTCGCGGCAATCAGGTCTTCTATCAGGCGAATGGCAAGAATCCCATTTTCGCCGAGCTCAAAAGCATCCTCGCGAAGACGTCTGGAATACGAGACATTCTTCACGAAGCGCTCACTTCTCTCAAGGATCGGATTAAGCTTGCGTTCGTGTACGGCTCGATTGCACGAGGCGAGGAAAAGGCGTCGAGCGACGTGGATCTGATGGTCGTGGGCGAGATAAGTTTCTCCGATGTGGTTTCTACATTGGCTAAGATTGAGACGAAGCTGGGTCGGGAAGTCAACCCGACGGTGTACGGTCCGCGAGAGTTTCGGGAGAAGCTCGCCGCCAAGAATCACTTTTTGTCGGCGGTGGCCAAAGAAAAGAAGCTGTTCGTGATTGGAGACGAGCGTGAGTTTCGCCGATTGGGTCAAGAACGGCAGGCTCGTCGCGCATAAGAGCAGCAAGCAGGAGATCGCTAATCTGCTTGGAATTGTGTCGCGCGACCTGAAAGACAGCCAGGCAAAGGACGTGTCGGACGATTGGCGGTTCGCCATCGCTTATAACGCGGCTTTGCAGGCCGCGAGGCGGCTCTCGCGGCTTCAGGACACCGCGCCGGCCGCGACAGTCATCACTACCGAGTCATTCAGTCGCTTGAACTCACCGTGGGGAAAGACTCCAAGTTCATTGGTGCCTTCGACGCATTCCGTAAAAAGAGAAATGTGAGCAGTTACGACATCGGCGGAGGAATTTCTCATCGCGAAGTGGAAGAGATGATCGGGATTGCGCGGAGTCTGCAGCATGACGTCGAGCAATGGATCCGCAAAAACCATGCGTCACTTCTTTAGCGAAACGACGATTTCCTCTTTCTCCGGGACCGCGCTCTCTGTTCTGGCCTGTTTCTCCTCAAAACGACGGCTTTGACCGTTGGGAATCCACGCCGTCGAGCCGCCGCCTGGCTTTAGAACGGAACCGGTCTCATTTCTTGCGCGGATTTTTCGGTGTGCGGGAACCTACCCATCTTTCATGGACACCACTCCAGGAAATTAAGTTCCTGCAGCCTTAGAAGTCGGGATGAAAGCGCGAACCAATTCAATCGCGAGTACAGCCGGTTATTCGGCTCTGATTACGAAAACAACGGGACTCAACAAGATCGCGGATTGTGAGTTCGGGTGTGGGTGGAAAAAATGGTGAGGCACGCAGATTTTTGGGCTGGACCACTGAACGACACTGGGTATTGGGTCCGCATTGGGAAAACGACGCACCTGCCCAGCAATAACTGCGCAAGGTTCGACTACGATCCTCAATGAACGATCTTAGCCCAAACCAACGGACTGCAGGGTTGCGCGGAGGTCCTTCATAAGCAGCATGAGTTGCTTGGGATCAAGCGGTGAGGGTTCAAATCCGAATTTTCTGTAGAAGGCCACAGCGTCTTCGTCGATGGCGTGAACCAACATCGCCCTCGCTCCGATCGCATCGGCTGCGGTCATAGCTCGCGACAAAGCGTCAACCAGCATAGTCCTGCCAAGCCCCGCTCCGTGTTCAGTGTGGTCAACTGCAAGACGCGCAAGCAAAATGACGCCAATCGGATGCCTTGCGAGTCCTTTTGCGATGCGCGCCGGCGACTCTTCGCCGCGGACGGAGCCTGCGGAGAGAGAGTAATAGCCGACAACCTTACCAGCTCGATGAAGGACGTAGGTGCGAGCCGAGTCATACTGTTGGTTTGTGAGGGCGAATCGGCGGAGCCAATCATCGAGGGACGATTTTCCGCAGTCAAACGATGAAGGGTCATGATCCTTCGTGAGTTTCTCAATGACAGAAAGAGGCTGTCTATTTTCGTGCGGAGAACTGCTCGTCACTTCCGAGACTCGCGCTCTCGGATGCCAGTTTCGGAAAAAAGGCGAGCTAGCTCTGGTTTTATCTGAGCCGGTCTGTCGAGGGCCTCGACAAACGTCTTCCACTGTTTAGGAGAAGCGATGAACTCGCGTTTGTCGGCAAGCACGCGTTCTGCCTGTAAACAGGCGCTATCCAGGATAAAGTTTGTCATGCTGAGGCCAGTCGTCTCGGCGCCAGTGCGAATGAGTTTTTCTTGACGGTCTGTGGCGCGGAGATTAATGCGCCTAGTTCTGATTGTTCTAGAATGCGATACGGCCATAGTTCCCTAGCGTCTGCAATGTACGTACACTGTATGTCATGGATTGAGGTTTGTCAAGGCCATGAAAACGCCTATGCAGCTGGTCACGCGTCGACGCCGACCAACAATGAGGTTCGGGTTTGTTACCATGTTACTTTTTTTGAGCGCTTTCGTTGTCCATAGGAGAGACCGGAGGGCATTGCTGAGCCGGATGCGACTGCTGAGACTCGGCCCCTAAATGACAGAAAATGCACGTATTACGAGTGAAGTGCCAGAAAACAAGAGAGTTTCGAAAAAGGGAGCAATATAATCCCCTCTCTCCGTCATAGTCGCCGCGCCCAAAGTCTATGCCTTCGATACCGGTTTCATTTGTTACTACCGTGGCTGGCAGGACTTGCGGGATGATGACCCTTGGGACGCTATGGGAGCACTTCGTACTGAATGAAATTATGGCTCGCTCGCAGAGCCGAGAAGTGTTCTATTGGCGAGACAAGCGCGGGCACGAGGTTGACATTGTCATCGCGACCCACCGAAAGAGACCAGTAGCCATTGAGTGCAAACGGTCCGCGAACAATTTCGATCCCACAAATCTCGCTGATTCCGCTACCAACATCCGGAAGGCGACAACCTCGTCCTTTCTCACGATGTGGGGCGTGCTTTCACCCGCAGCTATGGTGGACCTAAGGGTGCGCTTTGATGGCATTCGGTCTTTCGCTGATTCGATCTCTTTGTAGGCCCAGTGACCCGCTGTCTCTACCTATCGGATGGAACTAGGACTTTCAGACGTGTCCGGCATAACCTCGAGTGTGCTCTCGGTAGCGAGATAAGCGTCCACCTTTACTGAACCTTCAGGCCCTCTATAAACAAACCGGGCGGAGCCTACGAAATTCCCTGGGATGCTTACGTCTTTCCCTGTTCCAATCGTCTTAAACACGCTTTGTCCAGCAGGAACCGTGAACGAGATCGACACAGTCTTGAATTTCGAACCTGAGATCGGATTAACGATCAGCTCACCGGGTACATCGTGATCGGACGTATTTGTGAAACTGTAGGATTCTTTCGGGCGTTGAAATTTCTGATCGGTGTCGACGGCGAAGACTTTGAAGGCGCTGAAATCATGGCGACGATAGTATTGGCGCTTATGGCGCTCCCAGTAGAGCTCCGCGGTTTTCGGCAGCCAAAGCTGGAGATTGTGAGAATGGAATTGGACTTGTCCGTACTCGATCGAAAGGCGCTCGCGCGCAAGTTCAATCCCTTTGACGGGCTGGATCAGGTCGGTTTCCATACGCAACACCTGGTAAGTGCCGGCATCGATCCATGCGCGGCCCTTTAATGCAACGGGATAATAATTTCCCTGAATTTTGTAATAGCGGATTCGATTCGGTCGGTCCTGGCGCTGTTCGAAGCGAACTTGCCATGCGGGCCGCCCAGTCCATTCACCTAGCCCCTCGCATGTCAGTTTGAAATCGGAAACCATCAATGGATGGAAGATTAGGGCCATCACCGGCAACGCTTCTGTGGCGATTTCGGCGGGAAATTGCCTAGGATCCGTGCTTCCATTTCGGTATTCGTCCAGTTGAAATCCCTGAACAGGGTTCTGCGAGACTAAAACAACATATTCAAAAGATCGAGTCTCGCGGGCGCGCAACACACCTGAACTATCTACTTTGAAATGGTCGATGTGCTCTGTAGCGCTAAATTTTTCCAGGTTAGTCACGAGTTGAGTCATCCGCTCGCTAGCACCGTGCAAGACCGTGAGCAAATCACACGAAATGCCCGGCAGTACTTGGGGAACCACCTCGTCGACTCCCGGCGGGATATGGAACGCCGCGTTTTCCGTGGCAGCGGAAAATTCCATGGAAGGCGAATCTGGGAACCCGGTGGGACGCATGACCAGAAATGTAGTTTCAATACCGTGCCGCGGCTTGATCTCGACGGTCTGCTTCACCGAAACGAACCCTGGGGCGCTGGCATCCACGGAATAGTTTCCGGGCGGAAGGTCGGAGAAGATAGTCTCTCCTTCGAAATCCGTGGCTTTGCCAACGACTTCCGTGCCTTGATCGTTTGTCACATGCAAATTCGCCAAACCGCTGAATGCGGCGTCGTCAACAAGCCGGAGAGAAATTTTTAGCGAAGTCCAGTTTGTATTGGAAGGATGTTGGCCACTAGCGCTTGATTTGGAATTCTGCTGAGTTAACAGACCATTGCATATCGAAAGCGCAAATAGGATGACTGCCACTAAGGGGAAAGGGTGGGCGCGACACATATACAGTCTCCGGACGGGTCGATAGATAGCCGTTCAAGACTAGGCTGCCCCGGGCCGGTCCAGAACCGTTCAATCTTGGCCGGGATTTTCTCTTATGTCATCGAAAGATTCAATCAATATCGTTGGCCTGAGCATGGCCTGGCGAGAGGTGATGGTTAAAGATCTCGGCGCTGGTTATAAACGGACGCTCATGGCCAGTGAAACGGACGACACGACCAGGTGAGCGCTAGTTACATCACACGTCGCAACGGCCAGATCAGCACCTTCAATTCCCGTGAGAACGCCAGCAATGGCTTAGTGTCCGGCAACTGAATTCGGGCGGGTTCGGCAATCGTGTTGACCCTAATTTCAGCCTCCGCTTCTTGCAACGGCCACGGCGCATGATGAATTTCTGCGCGAAAAACCTGCCCTTTATGTACGGTGTAAAGGCAATACCGCTCAGTAAGCCAATGCTCGACCGTACCAGGCGCCGCTCGCCGAACCGGTCCCACGGGACGATACCCCGCCTTGAACTCCGCTGAACCGCGACGCGACGAGTAATCAATCGCTTGGCCCCGTTTCTCTGCTCGCATCTCCGCAAACCTATATGGCAAGTGATAGAAGGTCCGCGCGCCCCAGACCGCCAGCCGGCTGCTGGCATCCAAGCTAAAGAAAAAAACGCCTGGCTTACCTCCTATGTTGACGTACGTCCTACAGTTCAGCTCGCGAAATCGCGAAGTAAAAGGAAACGCGCGAACACGCACGCGGTTCGTCATATGGAATGGCGTAAGGCTAATCCAGCATCGTCCGTCGAACGTATCGAGAGGAAGCTCGCGTGGAACTAGGTGCCGCAATGACTCGATTGGCAGTGCCCAGTGTGCAAAAAGCAGGTCGTACCAGCACTGCTCCATCACCCATGACCCAGAAGGCAACGCCCACGGTCGATGTTCAATTATTTCCAGTGGTTCCATATCCGTTTTCCATATGCCGACCGTCTTGGGCCAACGGAAATTTTACACATTCTTCCAACCTCTTATACATGAATGCCCTAATTGTGCATCGGCCATTAATCTTCTCTAATACCCAGGCTCGACGACTTTCGAACGGCTTGTGGAGATGACTTTATGGAGGACGCAATGTTTAAGCCCTGTGATATCCTAGTCACTTCTTCCCGCGTGGAAGATCGCCGGGCGCTCATGAGGATTTTGGACGGCCTTCCGATCAATGTTTTCTCCTCTTCCACTGTGAAGCAGGCGGAAGAAGTGATGTCGCAAAAGAAGTTAGCCCTCGTTTTTTGTGACGAGCATCTTCCCGACGGCTCCTATCGCGAATTGCTATCCAGATCCCGAACGGCGCAGAAACATCCCCGCCTGGTGGTCACCACGCATACAGGTGAGTGGAACGAGTATCTGGAAGCCACCCGTCGTGGCGCCTTTGACGTGATTCGATACCCCCTCCAGCCAGCCGATGTGGAGCTGATAGTCATCCGCGCAATGCGCGACCAGCGCGACGCCTCCGCCGCTTAAGGGCCAGGGACTGGGATGTTATTCTGCCGGCTGTAAAACCCGCATTTGCGATACTCCGCGCAATTCCTCTATAATCTAAACGTAAAGGTCAAAAACGCTGTTTAAGGGCTCTTTTCACTCTAGAACCCACACAATTCCCAAAATGATTGATCTCGCTGAAAAAATAAAAAAGAAGCTGAAGGCCGAAATCGCGGCCCTGGAGCACGAGCTCCACGACGAGTTGCCCAAAGAGATTAAAGTAGCCCGAGCGCACGGCGATCTCTCCGAAAACGCCGAATACAAATACGCCAAGGAACGCCAGTCCTACGTTTCGGCACGTCTCGGCCAGTTGCATCAACGAATGGCGGACATTTCGATGATGAATCTGTCGAACTTGCCCAAAGATCGCGCAGCCTATGGCTCTCGAATCGTGGTTCTCGATGTTGCCAAGTCCGCAGAAATCGAGTACAAACTGGTGACAGTCGAAGAAGCCGACGTTACCAAGGGCCTGATTTCGACGAGTTCGCCAATCGGCAAGGCCCTGTTGGGCAAGAAGCCCGGCGATGAAGTCACCGTGGTCACTCCGGCGGGCAAGAAAGAGTATGAAGTTGTCCGCTTATCGACGATTTACGACGAGGAATAGCAGGGTGGCACCGAATCCATGTTAACGCGCACCATCGGCCGGTTCATCTCCTGGCCTGTTGACCGCCTGGCTGCTCTTATCGCCCCAACGGGAATCCCTCCAAACGTAATTACCTGGCTGGCTCTGGTCCTCAATCTCTGGGCTGGAATCCTTTTCGCCGCGGGCCGTTTCGCCGCTGCTGGAGGGACGATGCTCCTCGCCGGTCTTTGCGATCTCCTCGATGGTCCCGTCGCGCGGCGTCAAAATCGCGACTCGCTATTCGGCGGCTTTCTTGATTCAATTCTCGATCGCTATGCGGACCTCATCCTATTCCTGGGCATCTTGGTGTATTACGCCAGAGTGAATCGTTTCATGTACGCGGTCCTGGCTGGCGCAGCTATGGCCGGAGCTGTGATGGTCAGCTACGCGAAGGCGCGCGCCGAGTCCTTAGTACCCAAAGCCGAGGTTGGATTTTGGGATCGGCCCGAGCGGTTGGCTCTCATGATTCTCGGCGCAGTCGTCAACCGCATGCCAATCGCGTTATGGATTCTTGCCATTGGGCCCAACCTGACCGTGATCCACCGAATAGTGCATACTTGGCAGCAAACCAAAGAGGGCCAGCTTCCTCTCGCTGGAAATGAATCATCCGCAACGGCAGCTCCCTCGCCCGCGACACCCCAGATCAGCATTCCAGCGTCGGTTCAATCTCGCAACGCAACGCCGCTGCTCACCCGCGCAGCCAAACGCGGCAACTGACCCAGATCCTGCGTCTTCCTCTGCAATACAGTCTGCCGCTAACTTTTTTCCGCCGATGTCCGCTATCCGCATTTTTTCAATTTTCGTTCACATTCGTGATATATGTTCGCCACGATTCGGCGCTTAGCGAGCCGGTGCAACCTTCTCCTCAAGGAGACGATAATACGCGTATCTGGTCTGAAACCAGTGGCGGAGGCCCCATTCCAATTGGAGAATAAGGCGCAAAACTCCGGCCCATTGCGCTACGATTCCTCAAAGCTCTTTGTCTCAGCGGGAACGGGCTCTTGAAAAGACTTCGGAAGACTCTCATCTGGGTGATAATTGCGATTCTTGGGGCCGGAGCACTTGGTAAGATCGCCTTCCAACGCGGCGAGTCCCTCAACGCCATCTGGTTTGTAATCGCCGCGGTGTGTTCCTATCTCGTCGCCTACCGCCTCTATTCCGCATTTATCGCAGCTCGTGTCCTCACTCTGGACGATACCCGTGCCACGCCCGCCGAGCGACATGACGATGGCCGGGACTTCGTTCCCACCAACAAATGGGTTCTCTTCGGTCACCATTTTGCCGCCATCGCCGGACCCGGCCCGCTCGTCGGACCCACCCTGGCAGCGCAATTTGGCTACTTGCCGGGAACCTTGTGGCTTATCGTCGGGGCAGTCCTTTGCGGCTGCGTACAGGACTTCATCATTCTCTTCTGCTCGATCCGCCGCAACGGAAAATCGTTGGGTGAAATGGCGCGAGAGGAAGTCGGACCTCGCGGAGGCTTAATTGCCCAGCTCGCTGTTTTGACGATCATGGTCATTCTTTTGGCAGTTGTTGCTCTCATAATTGTCAACGCGCTCAGCAGTTCGCCTTGGGCTACTTTCACATTGGCTATGACCATTCCTATCGCGCTCCTTCTGGGCCTTTACCTTCGCTTCCTAAGGCCTGGACGCGTTCTGGAAGCCTCTCTGATTGGCGTGGCGCTCGTTCTCTTTGTGGTCGTCGCAGGTCAGTGGGTCTCCGATTCGCCTTCCTGGTCCCGCATTTTCACGCTGAGCGGCGTTTCGCTTGCTTTTGCGATCATCCTGTATGGGTTTGCGGCTTCGGCTCTGCCTGTCTGGCTTTTGCTCGCGCCACGTGACTATCTCAGCGCGTTCATCAAAGCTGGCGCAATATTTTCGCTCGCTGCCGGAATCTTTCTGGTCCGTCCACACGTGCTCATGCCACCGCTCACACGATTCACGGATGGGAACGGGCCGGTTTTTGCCGGGAAGATATTTCCATTTTGCTTCATCACCATTGCGTGCGGCGCGATCAGCGGGTTTCACTCCCTGATTTCCTCCGGGACTACGCCAAAGATGATTCTGCGCGAAAGTCACGCGCGCTTCATCGGATATGGCGCCATGTTGCTGGAATCATTTGTCGGTGTAATGGCTATGGTTGCTGCGTGCGCCATGCCTCCGGGCGTTTATTTCGCCATTAATGGCCCGGCTGCGATTGTCGGCGGAACTCCTGTAGAAGCTGCGGCTACCATCAGTTCTTGGGGTTACCCTCTTACCTCGCAAACCATGACCAGCTTGGCGCACGCGGTTGGCGAGCATACGCTGCTGAATCGTGCGGGCGGCGCTCCCTCGCTCGCGGTGGGCATGGCGCAGATTTTTTCCAGCACGATCGGTGGCGATCGTCTTCTTAGCATCTGGTATCACTTCGCCATTATGTTTGAGGCGCTATTCATCCTCACCGTCCTGGACGCGGGCACGCGCGTGGGTCGCTTCATGGTGCAGGAACTTGGCGGGCGCATTTGGAAACCCTTTGGCCGTACCAGCTGGATGTCAGGCATTTTACTTTCCAGCGCCATCATCGTCGGAATGTGGGGTTACTTTCTCTATCAGGGCGTCATCGACCCACTTGGCGGCATAAATTCGCTCTGGCCGTTGTTCGGCATTGCCAATCAGTTGCTGGCCGCAGTTGCCCTCGTCGTTGCCACCACCGTGTTACTGAAAATGGGCCGCAAGCGTTGGATCTGGATCACACTGGCTCCGATGGCTTGGATTGTCACCATTACCATGACGGCGAGCTTTCAGAAAATCTTTAGTCCGAATCCTCGAATCGGCTTCCTTGCCAATGCCAATTTGCTAACTGCACAGATCGTGGCTGGAAAAATTGCTTTCGCGAAGCTAACCGACACGCGTCGTCTGATATTTAATCAGAAGCTCGATGCAGTCGTTACCGCTGTCCTTGCTTTGATGGTCATAGTCCTGATTGTAGAGGCCCTGGTGCAATGGTATGCGATTCTAAGCAGTCGGCGCGGTCCCATTCTGCATGAATCGCCCTATGTGCCCACACAGTGGGTGCGCGATTTCTCGGGAGCAGCTCAAGGAGACGACTAATGCGCCATTCTCAAAAGATCGTACGGCGGGCCTTTCGCCTTTTCTGGCGCGGTATCCGCGAATGGTGCGGCGACGCGGAGTATGAACGTTACCTCCACTCTGCTGGAACTCGACGGGGCTCCCGTCCCATGCTGACCGCCAAGGAATTCTATGTCGAGCAGTTGAATCGCCGATACTCGCGCCCCCATCGCTGCTGCTGACGGGACCAAGCATCGTTAGCGCATTACACACCTTCTTCTGCGATTGCACCCGAACTTCCTGCCATGCTGTATCATTTTGGTTCGCGGTTGTTCGACACTTGAAACCTTCTCTCATCATCCACGGCGGTGCATGGAATATCCCGGACGAAGCCGTCCCGGACTGCCGCACTGGAATTCGCCGCGCTCTCGAAGCTGGTTGGAAACTTTTGTCCGGCCCCGGTACCGCGATGGATGCGGTCGAAGCGGCCATCATAGTCCTCGAAGAGGATCCCACTTTCGACGCCGGTTTCGGCTCGCACCTGAATCGCGATGGCAACGTTCAACTCGACGCGATTATCATGGACGGCAAGACCCTGAAGGCCGGCGCGGTTGCCGCCGTGGAGCACATACGCAATCCGATTCGACTCGCGCGGCTCGTCCTCGAAAAAAGCGAACACATGATGCTTGTAGCTGCTGGCGCAGAAAAATTTGCCGTGGAAAGTGGCTTGAAGCTGTCCGGGCCCGAAGAACTCATTCACCCTCGCGAACGTGTGGCATGGGAACGTTGTCTGGAAGATTCGCACGCCGCTGAACATCACCTAGGCCACGAGCAAGGCACCGTTGGCGCGGTTGCCATCGACCGGGAAGGAAATCTCGCCGCGGGCACCTCGACCGGTGGAACATGCTGCAAATTTCCTGGAAGAGTTGGCGATTCTCCGCTCATCGGCTGTGGCTGCTACGCTGACGCCGAAGCCGGCGGAGTTTCCTGCACCGGCCACGGCGAAGGCATCATGAAAATTGTGATGGCGAAAATGGCCATCGACCTTCTTCATGACCAGCGCGTTCTCGCGCCACACAGGGAAAAAGCTGTTCCCACATCCATCGCGCAGGCCGTCGCCGACGCTTGCGTCCGCAAACTTGCGCATCGCGTGCACACCACCGGCGGCCTGATTCTCCTAGATAGTGACGGCCATCCCGCCGCAGCGTTCAATACTCCCAGCATGGCCTACGGCTACGTCGAGCCCGCCGGCAGTTTCCGCATCGCCCCATAGCGCTTCTGTGCCCGGTTTCCTTCTGACCCCCGTTGAGCAACGCAAGCTCCGTCCATTAGGGCGGGGTAAGTCGCTCTTAGTCCGGCGTTTTTTGCTGCTCAATATATTGCGTGATGATTGCTAGCGGTGCTCCACCGCAAGACGCCGCAAAGTAGGAAGGCGACCACAACACATTTTTCCAGTAGCAGGACTTGATTCTGGGCAGTTGTTTTCGAAGCGTGTAGCTCGAAACGCCTTTTAAGGAGTTCACAAGCGATGAGACGGAAACTTTAGGCGGATAGTTCACAAGCAAATGGACGTGGTTGTTTTCGCCGTCCATCTGTATCAGTTCTGCCTCAAAATCCGTACACACCTTGGAGAAGATATGCCTCAGAGTCTCGATAGCCTCGCCGTCGAAAATGCACCTGCGGTATTTGGTCACGAAGACCAGATGTACGTGCATGGCGAAAACACAGTGTCTACCGTGCCGCAAGTCCTTGCTATTGTCCATAGACCAGAATATACTTCAACGATGGAACGTAGGCAAGCCTACAAATTCGAATTAATGCAGAACGGCGAGCAAGAAAGATTGATGCGCCGGACGGCAGGCTGTGTGCGTTTCATCTACAACAAAGCACTCGCGCTTCAGAAAGAGATGTACGAACTATGTGGCAAGAAGCACACCCGATACCAACTGGACAAGTTGTTATCTTTGTGGAAAGTAGAAACACTGTGGCTCGCCGAAGTGCCGTCCCACGCCTTGCAGCAAGCGCTCGTAGATTTGGATCGATCATTCACAAACTTTTTTAAGAAGCGCACAGAATTCCCGAACTTTCACAAGAAAGGGCAGCACAGTTCGTTTCGGGAATCAGACCCGAAGTGCATCACGCTAGATCAAGCAAATAGCCGCGTACGTCTTCCCAAGATTGGATGGGTGCGTTACCGCAACAGTCGCCAGGTTCTCGGAACAATTCGTAACCTCACGGTAAGTGAGTCGTGTGGAAAGTGGTTTGTCAGTATCAGCACATTGCGCGAAGTAGAGCGCCCCATACATCTTTCAACATCTACAGTTGGCATGGATTGGGGTGTCGTTCGTTTCTTCACGCTGTCAGAACGGGCAGCACAAAGAACAGTGTGCCCCACTCAAAAAGTTCCTTCCCCAGCTGGCGAAACTTCAGCGACGGATGGCACGCAAGAAAAAGTTCTCTCAGAACTGGAAGAAAGCAAAAGCACGCATCACGAAGTTGCATAGCCGTATCGCCAACATCAGAAAAGATTTCGTACACAAGGCTTCGAACGACATCAGCAAAAACCACGCGATTGTTTGCGTCGAAGACCTGCAAGTTAAGAATATGTCCGCATCGGCGGCGGGCACGAAAGACAAGCCGGGAAAGAACGTGCGAGCCAAATCAGGACTCAACCGTTCTATCCTCGATGCAAGCCCGTTCGAGTTGCGCCGTCAGTTGGATTATAAGACGGCGTGGCACGGTGGGTTGCTTGTTCCTGTGCCTCCGCAGTACAGGAGCCAGTCCTGTCCGTGCTGCGAAAACATATCAAAGGACAACCGCAAGACGCAAGAAGACTTCATTTGCGTCGAATGCGGATTCATAAAAAATGCAGACGAAGTAGCAGCCATCAACGTAAAAAAGGCGGGACTCGCCTTGTTAGCCTGTTCGTCATCTTCGCTTGAGGTAAGGGCGTCGTGTCAGGAACCCACCGAAGCTACTCAGGTGTAGCAATGTATTTGAGAGCCGTAGGAATCCCCGGTCTTCAGGCCGGGGAGGATGTCAACATCCGAACGGCAGATTCGGCCGGGGCGCGGCATGTTGCGTGCCCACCCTCCAAGGCCAAGAAAGTTCGCTGCAACCTTCCGGAAGCCAACTCATCCAAAAATCGTTAGAATCAGGAAGAGACCAAACTCAATAAATCCGAAGGAGAAAATCATGCCGATCCGAGACGCAATACTCTCTGAATTTGACCACGAAATGATCAGCACTCGTCAGACCCTCGAACGCGTTCCCGAAGGAAAACCCGACTGGGCGCCCCACGAAAAATCCATGAAAATGGGACGTCTGGCCGGTCACGTCGCCGAACTTTCCGGCTGGGCCGCGACCATCATCGGCCAGGACTCTCTCGACTTCCGCCCGGCCGGTGCTCCGCCCATGACTCCCACGGTCATGACTTCACGCAAACAACTGCTCGAAGTGTTTGACAAAAAAACGGCGGAGGCGCGCACTGCAATCGCAGGCGCCAGTGATGAAACGTTGCTGAATAATTGGACGCTGCTCTCAGGCGGCCAAACAATCTTCACCATGCCGCGCATCGCCGTCTTGCGCTCCTTCGTGATGAACCACATCGTCCACCACCGCGCCCAACTCGGCGTCTACCTTCGCCTGAACAACATCCCGGTCCCGTCGGTCTATGGCCCTTCGGCCGACGAAGGCAAAATGTAACCATTGGCAGGCATCCGTCGGGTATTTGTGGCCTCGGGCCTTTACGCCGGAGATTGTTGGGGGCTTTGTTTTACTTGATGTTCGGTGCGCACGTTCCGCCCTGGCTATCGTCAACCTGGCAGTGCCCTCTAAGCCTCCAGACGCGGATCGCGAACCGCGTGGCCAAGCGCAAAATGATAAACAACTTGTCCTTGCTCGGAGGCGATTCCCAGATATCTGTGCACTTGGTCATCAAAAAATGCGCCGATGCCGGTTGCGCGAAGGCCCAAAGCTTCTGCGGCAATATACATTCGTTGGCCGATCGCGCCCGCCTCGAAGTGCACATATCGATAGCCGCGATCGCCATATATCTGCGTAGCCCGTTCGAAATCCCCAATCATGGAGAACGCCACGCAAGCGTTTCCTGCTAAATCTTGCCCCAGACTCAGCGCTGCCGCGACTAGGCGCTGATCGCCCAACCTAATTTCTTCCAACCGCGCGTGTTCCGGCCAGTAGCGATAAACGCCCGGAACCAAGCCATTCACTCGGTGAACGTAAAGATAAAGTTGGACGAATCCGTGCGTAGCAAAATCGGCACGAAAAGGTGTCGCTGTGCTGGCAAGTAGGGTTGAGAGTTGCGCCAGCGACATAAATTCGTCGCCGCCGCGAAAATCGAGAGCCGATCGGCGCATACGAACAACCTCGCCGAAGCCAACCTTCGTCAAGATCGGAGGTGGCAACTCGATCCCGCCACTCACAGTTGTCTTCGCCGAATGAGCCGAGGCTCCCCTTGCCGTGAGAACTTTCGTCGCGGCCTGGATTTTCTCAATCCGTGGATAAGATATTATCTCCTCGGAAAGTTGGTTGGCCTCGCCGCCGAACAAAACCGTCTCCGAAGCCTCCCGCGACGTCACAGGAATGGACGAACCATGAAGCGTGATGATCAGCATCGGCCATTCATCTTCACTTAGGAGACAGCTCTCTGATATTTTGTCGTCCGCAAAACGGCCCATCGCAAAGGTCTCACATCCCATGGCTTGGGCCGTGAGACTCAGTGCCTGCCAGGCGTGCCCGATGTCGTGCAGGCAGTAGCGATATGCTCGATCCGTGTATTTCCAGGCCTCGCGCCAGGCGATGCTGGTCAACACAAATACGATCGGCGCAGCGGTGTCAGTCATTGTTGCGACGAAGTCGCCAGTCGCACGCTGTTCCGCCATGTGCGACGACGGACGGTAGTGATACCGCCCATCAGGCCAGTCGACTAGACCGCGTGTGCAGAAGTGAAATTCGGTCGGGTGCAAATTTCCAGAAGAGGGATTCACACGCAGCGCATAGGTGCTGGCCGCCGCTCGCTTGATCGCGCTAATCGACGCGGAGTAGAACAACAATTGCGAGAACAACGCCACGCCATCTTTTGCAACAGTATTTCCAAGCGTGCCTTCGAGCACCTGCAGCGCTGAAATCTGCGGAGGCGGCGGGTCCGCCGGCAAATCTAGCAGCGGGACGCCTTGGTAATGGCGATACGGGTTGGGCAGGTTGGCCCAATCCAGATAATGTTGCACGCGGCGCAGTTTTTCGACGGTGTGCTTTGTGAATTCGTGATACTCGCGCCACTCCACTTAGCTTGAACCGGTACGAGATTGCGCCGCCGGGCGGGGACAAACGAAGATGATTTGCGACATTGCCGGCAAGGCCGCGAGTTCAGCGCGAAGGGCGCGAGGTGCTGATTGAGTCGTATCGCGCGCTAAGTACGCGACCTGTTCGGGACTCAGCGCGAGCGCGTAGATGTCGCCGCGCCGCGAATAGGAATATTCTCGGTAAGTTGGAGCGGCGGCGCGCGCTAAGCTCATCAGAATGTCCCAGACCGTGCGCGAGCGCAGCAGCTTGCGCTTGTTTGCCTCGTCGCGGCGGATGCAGAGCGAGTGGCGCGGCGGCGAGCCGCTGGATTCCAGGATTACTTCTTCGCAATTCTCGGCGCGGAAAGCGCGCCGCGGATCCGCATCCGGATATTTTTTTAGAATTTCGCTCAGCACAGCGGAGTCGGCTTCAAATCCGGGCCACCAGTAACGAAACGAATGGAAGACAATCGTGCCGGCGCTCAGAATTTTCTGAACGCGGTCGGCGTCTTTCCCCGCTACTTGGACGACCATGTCCACCAGTTCCGCGCTGCGAAATTCCTGGCGCACTAGGGGCCGCACGCTGAGATATTCGGCCTCCTCTTCAGTGTATTTGACGGGAATGGTTTCCGGCAGCGGCACGAGGTGTCAACGTCGTCAGGGTTTCCCGCCGGCTTTTTCCGTCAAGCGTTCGCGGACGCGGTCACTGAGGACCTTGCCGTCGATGGATTTTCCTTCGAGGCGCATGCGTGCGGCTTTTACCACTGCGCCCATTTGTTTTAGCGAATCGGCGCCGGCTTCGGCGATGGCGGCGTCGATGGCACGGTGAATTTCGTCGTCCGAGGGCGCGGCGGGCAAATACTCTTCGATGATTTTTATTTCTTTGGCCTCTTTTTCGGCGAGATCGTTGCGGCCGCCCTTGGTGAACTGCTCCACGGATTCGCGGCGCTGCTTGACGAGAGTTTGCAGAACTTGCAGCGATTCCAAGTCCTCCAGCGGACGTACTTTTTCAATCTCTTTATTTTTGAGCGCGCTCTTCATCATGCGCAGCACGCTGAGCCGCAGCTCGTCCTTCTGTTTCATCGCCGCGGTTAGATCACTCTGAATACGTTCGATGTAGCCCATTCGTGGCTGTCTCCCCGGGGCAAGAGTAACACACGTCCTGGATAAAGATGGGGGACGCGAAAACCGCGCTTTGCAGCGCGTAGGCGCAACAGAAAAGGGCCGCCAAGCCGTCTTCGTTCGCGATTGCTCAAGGCAAGATTACTCGTGAAAAGTGTTAGAAAATCAACTCACTAGAATCATTTTAGTTTCGGTTAGACCAGGGTTATTGTTTCGTTTTACGTGACTTCTGTTTGTAGGCCAGTTTCGATTAGAAGTGGTACAACCACTTCGGCCAAGGAGTTTTTTTTGTCGTCCGTGAGCTGGTGGGCTGCTCTTGCAACAGGCCCGCTTTCGTCCTGGCGGAGGAGTGGTCTTGAGGCGACCGCGGGCCGGTTCAGCGCCGCTCCTAATCCAAATCTTCATCGCAACAATGATAGGAAGTCAGCAAGCCAAATACAAGGGTAGGAGGCGGTGGACTTATTAGCTTCATACGGTTTTCAACGCTCAGATGTATTGTTCGGCGAGCATCTGGGCGGCGCCTTCGTCGAGCTGTTCGGCGCGACGCACGTCTTCGAAGCGGGCGAGCAAGTCGTCGGGACGCAGGCGGCGCTTTTCGGCACCTTGAAAATCGTGAATGATTTCGCCGCGGTGCATCATGATGAGACGGTCTCCCAAACTTGCTGCCTGATGCATCGAGTGCGTCACCATCAAAGTGGTGAGCTTGTCGCGCGTGACCACCTGCTCAGTCAGCTCGATGACGCGGTCGGCGCTCTTGGGGTCCAGGGCGGCGGTGTGCTCGTCCAACAGAAGTAGTTCAGGGCGCAGCCAAGTGGCCATGAGAAGCGTGAGGGCTTGCCGCTGTCCCCCAGAGAGACTTCCGATAGCGTTCTCGAGCCGATCTTCGAGGCCCATACTTAAGCGGCCGACTTCATCGCGCATTCTTGCGACCAGCGATTCCTTCAAGCCCCAGCCGAGACCACGGCGTCTTCCGCGGCGGGCGGCGAGGCTGAGATTCTCCTGAATGGTGAGGCTAGGCGATGTGCCACTGAATGGATTTTGAAAAACGCGTCCGATGAGTGCAGCGCGCGCGTGCTCGGGCCATCGCGTGACGTCGCTACCGGCGAGACGGATGTGGCCTTCGTCCACAAAAAACGTTCCGGCGACTGCATTCAGCAGGGTGGATTTCCCCGAACCGTTGGTGCCGATGATGATAACCCAGGAGCCAGGAGCCAAGTCGAAATTTACGCTGCGCAGGGAACGCACTTCGTTTACGGTGCCGGGATTGAACGTCTTGGAGATGGATTGAACTTCAAGCATGCCTGCTCCGCAGGCGTTTCCTTCGCAGGAATTGCGGTACCACCAGCGCGAAGAAAACGAACACAGCCGTGATGAGCTTCAGGTCGTTGGGACTGAGGCCCCAACGCAACGCTACGGCTACCAGCAAGCGGAAAAGCACGGAACCCATCACCGCGCCGGCAATCGTCAAGCCCACTTGGTTCGTGCCTACGAGCGCTTCGCCGATGATAACGCTGGCTAGTCCCCAGACAACCATGCCGATTCCCATGCCCACGTCCGCGAAGCCTTGGTATTGGGCGAGCAGAGCGCCGGACAGCGCGACGAAGCCGTTCGAAATCGCCACTCCGAAGACGACCATGTTCGCGTCGTTTACTCCCAGCGCGCGGATCATCTGCACGTTGTCTCCGGTGGCGCGCATGGCCATGCCGAGATTTGTGCGCAAGAACACGTAGAGCAATACGCCCGTGAGCGCGACTACCAGAGCGACCGCGACGAGAACAGACGCGTCGCGCACGCTGACGTCCCATCCAGCAAGATTGAAACTGCTAGCTCCGCCCATAAGCTTTGTGCCGATGCGCTCCGATTGCGTTGCGAGCGTGGTGACCGTCAGCAGCGGGACATTGCTCTTGCCCATGATATGAAGGTTGATGGAATAGAGAGCGGTCATCACTAGAATGCCCGAGAGCAGCGGATTGATCTTAAAGCGTGTGAACAGAGTGCCGGTGGTAGCTCCCGCGAGCATTCCGGCGACGAAGCCGGCCAGCGATGCGAGCAACGGACTCACGCCGCGGACCATCAGCGTGGCGGCGACGGCTGCGCCGAGAGTGATCGAGCCATCCGCGGTGATATCCGGAAAGGCAAAAATCCGGAAGCTGATGAACACGCCTAGCGCGAGCAGCGAGAGGATGCATCCGATCGTGAAGGTGCCAACCAGCAGGCTCATGTCCGTTGCACGCTCATCGGATTTCCGACGCAGCTCCGATCCAAAACGCGCCTCGGACGAATTCGCTTTGCTGCGGGCCGGCGGCTTCGCGAGCGTCGGTGAGCAGATGGAGCACGCCTTGCAAAGTTTCCGTCTCGAATAAAGTGGTGACCGTGGTTTTCAGATCGATGCTTCCTTTCTTGAGCGGACAATAGGAAAAAACCGCGGCATGAAAATGTCCGAGTGGCCACGCTTCTGCTCCGAGCGGCCGAAGCATGGGAGCGAGCGGCAAGCAGTCGGAAGCGGCAGCCACACCTGAAATCAATGCCAGCGAGCGCGGGTAAAGGCGTTCCGCGGAGAACGAAAGCCAAGAGCGCACCTCGGGATATTTGAACGGAGCGCCATTGATTTCCGCCGCTGCGGCGGGAGAGCGGCGAAGTGCGGCGCCCACCAACCCAGCAGATTCGGCCACCATTACCATTCCGATTACTGGCGCGGCGGAGATTTCAAGCGCGGTGCGCACCAGCTCAGCCAGCGAAATGGGACTTGCGGCGGCGGTTTCAAATCGCACCAGGTGTGTGAACCCGCCTTCCCATCGCAAGCCATACAGGACGGTCATTTCCGGCACCAGTTCGCCGCTGGAAACCATGAAGTCCGGCACATTGGTTCCATCCGTCGGCAGATACGCGGCTGAGCCGTCGACGGCCAAGAATTCACCGAAGCGCGTCTGCGTATCCTTGAAGTCGTTGCCGAAAGCGCCGAGCCCGAGGCCGCATGTCGCGGGAGGGAACTCTACCGTTTTGCAATCTTCCGGACCGAAACGGCAACCCTTTAACAGGGTCGGATCGCCGATGCGTTGGCAGATCAAAGGCTTTTGCGGCGCGTCCTCCATCACTTCGAATGATGCTGACGGAGTCGAAAATCGGCGCACTTCAGTCTCCTGTACCGGAGGCGCGACCGCCGCACTCACATCGGCAAGCAAAACGGGAGAAAGCTTGCAGAGGTCTAACACCAGCTTGACTCGTTCCGAAGGGTGCGTAACGACGAAACTGCCGCCGATGGTTTTCAGTTGCTTGTGGAATCTCACCAGCAAACCGACACCGGCCGAGCTGAGAAAGGAAATCTCAGACAGATTCAGGCGAATGCCGTGCGCGCCTTCGCGGATTACTTCGTCCAGGTTGCGTCGCAGGTGTTCGGTCCAATAATTGTCGAGGCGGCCCCGCACCTTAACTTCGAGGACATCACCAAGCTGTTGTGTAACGATCTCCATGGTGGGCTAGGGACGGAGATTCTTCGAGTATTCCGGAGGAATAGTGAGACCGAGCAGCGCCGCGTTTCCGCGACTGATGGACATTTCCTCAACCGCCACTTCCGCGAGTGGCAGATCTTGCGGATTCGCGCCGCGCAAGACCTGGCCGGCTAATTTTCCGGCAGCCAGGGCCGCTGGATATATGCCCACTCCCAGACACGCCAGACCACCGCGATCGAGAGCCGAACATTCGTCGACGATGAGAGGCAACTTCAAATCCCGCGCTCCTTTCACCGCACCTTCATATCCTTCGATGGCGGTGTTGTCTCCGGGCACCCAAATCGCTTGAATGTCGCGCCCCCCCAGAATTTGCACCGCCTGCAGGACTTCATTGGAGCCGGCGATGGCGATCTCTTCCAGCCTCACGCCGCGGATCCGAAAAATCTCACGGGCTACCGTGAGTTCCTTCACTGAATTGGCTTCTGCCGGGTTGTACATGGTTCCTACCGCGCGCAATACCGGAATCAGTTTCTGCATCATGTCCAAGCTGTGGCTTACCGGCGGAAAACTGCCGACGCCTGTGATGAAGGGCAAGTGGTCCGTGCGGCTCTTACCCGCTCCGGCCGCGATTGGATCGGTCACACAGGTAAAAACGACCGGCTTGTGCTTCACCTTACTGCACGCTCCGGACAGGCATGGGGTAGTGATAGTCATGATGAGATCAACATCGGAGCTGTCGTAGTTCTGAAGGATGGCGGGAATGTTGATCATTTCGCCTTGAGCATCCGCGCGTCGAACCTCCAGATTTTCCCCTTCGTCGAATCCGCTCGCCTTCAGCCCGTCGAGCAGGCCTTGCACGCACTGGTCGGTACCAATGTTACGGGCGAAGTATACGATGGCGGCTTGGATTGTCCTGCCGCTTGCTCCGGATTTTGCATGAGCCTTCGCTGTGGCCGCGGAAGCTGTCTTGCGATGGCCCCAATCGGAAAGGAGCAGGATCGCTGAAAAAAAAACGATCAGACCGATTCCCATGGCCAACTTCTTCATCATGGCCCACACGGCTGTTTCTTTTGAAAAGCGCATAGCGTTTGGGGCGGGCTCCTTTGTGGTGCGCTAGTATACATTCCTCATACCGGAAGCGTACGTGAAAGAGCCAAGACAGTGCAGGGAACGCCGTTCGCCTATTGGGACGCGCGCCTCTACTTGTCTTTATGTCTCGCGTTGACAATGTCGGTAATGGTCATCGGAACGTAATTAGCCGGCGGTGAAAAAACGCTCCGTACCGGGGAAAACTATCGCGCCCGGGGCAGGACTACGGATTGGCGCGACGGAGCACGGCACTGGACTTTTCGTCGATCGCAATTTGCTACCAAAGCGGCGGTGAAGCTGGGGATGAATTCAATGATGGATTTGCTTCGCAGGAAACGTTAGCGGAGATGATCGGGACAACTCGCTCGCGCGTTAATTTTTTCATGAATAAATTCAGGAAACTGGGGTTCGTCCGCTACAACGGGGGGCTACACGTCAACAGCTCTCTTCTGAGTGTTGTACTGCACGATTAACGATCGGTTCGGAACATTCTAATTCCCTTTTTCACCGAGTCCTTCCATGCACCTGGCGCTTGAGTCCATCTTTTGCCAGCAGCGGCTCGATGCCCCCTTGTGGCGCTTTGAACGCGGGAATCAGGCGCGTGCGCCCTGGCTTTCATGGCGTACACTGCGACGTCTGCTGCGCCCATAAGTGCGTCGATTCTGTCGCCGTCTTTAGGGTAGATAGCAACGCCGATACTCACCGTGAGTTTGGGCTTCTTACCGTCACGCGCGAGATTATCGGCGATGCGCCCAGCCACCAAATTTGCCGGGACTTCGCCTGTCTCCGGTAGGATTAGCGCAAATTCGTCCCCGCCGAATCGTGCCGCGGTATCCATACCCCGGCTGGAATTACACAAAACGTCAGCCAAGCGGCAAAGCGCCCGGCTGCCAACGAGATGGCCGAAATTATCGTTAATTTTTTTTAGCCCATCCAGGTCGAGGAACAAAAGAGCGAACTCACGCGAGGTGCGCTCGGAGCGCCTAATTTCGGCGTCAAGAACCTCGACCAGATGGCGGTAATTGGCGAGCCCCGTGAGGGGATCTTTGGCAGCCTGTTGCCGCAAATGATCCTCGAGCCTACGCTGTTGCGTAACGTCTTCCACGATGATCTCGAAGCTTTCTCTTTCGCCTGGGGTGCTGACTTCGCGTCCGCTGAGTCGGACCTTAAGGAGCCTGCCGTCCTTTCGTCTCCAGTCAGTTTCGAGGGGAGTGCTGCAATTGTCGCCGGAGTGCCCCAGTATTTGTTCCCGTCGGGAAGGATCGCAGAGAACGCTCCGGGCATGATTTGCAGCCAGGAGCTCTTTTCGGGAGGCGTAACCAAGCATGGTAACCAGGGCTTGATTCACATCCAAAAAGTTTCCTTTCTCGCCGCAACGACACATTCCGTAGGTTAGGTTCCCCACCAGCGCACGATACCGAGCTTCCGAATGGCGCAGCTTTTTCTCAGATTGATCGCGCTCCTGGCGTAGCTGGTTCTCACTAAGAGCTCGACGAATCGCGATGGGAAGATGACCCAGATGGTCTTTATCAACACAATCAGCCGCCCCTTCGGTAATAAGCTGCGCCGCGACTTCTGGTCTTATTTTATCGGCCAGATAGATAAGGGGGATACGTCGCTCCCGTGGGCTTAGTATTTCCGTTACGAATGGTCCGTGCCAGTTGTGTATGGGATATTTTGCCAGCACGACGTCATAGTATTTTGAGTCCAGAAGCTTTACAAACTGATCGAAGCTTGAGACTGTGTCCGCGCTTACCTTGCAATGCGCTCTTTTGAGCTCACGAATGCATCCCTTGACATCCGCTAATACATTGTGGGCAAAGAGGATACGTACGGACCGGCGTCTGCTGGCCGGCCCCAGTCGGACAGGTGGCAGCGCAAGTTGCTTGTCATGATCGCGAGACGTTTCCGACATCGAGTGACCGGCCAGTTTTTGGCAGGTTCTCATGCACCCACCGTTACTGGCCCCCGAGGAATCTCTTAAGAACTTACCCTAGGGAAAAGTAATCCCACTGGGAACGAAGCGGATGTACAAAACAGCACACTTTTAATGATGTGTTTACTGTTACTGCACAGAATGGCTTATAGGAACGGGCGGTTCCCTGTCGCTCCTGAACAGCTGATTCACGGGGCTATTTCAGAAGGCCGTACGCTTCAACTTCGCCTCTTGCGCTGAAGTAGACGCGCCCGTTGGCGACCACCGGTATAACGAAACGGGTAGCCGCCGCGGCGCGATCGCGGTTGGCGTTCTGTTCCGAAGTGTAGAGCGGCTGATCGATTTTATTTGCGTCGAATGCATAGAGCACGGCTGGTTGGTCTGCACCGTTCCAGGTCTTGGTGGCGATGGCCCACACGATCGCGTTCTTTGTGCCGTTTGCGGAAACCGAAGGTGTTGCTCCGGGATTTTCGAATTTTACGCCGGAGGCCGCGCTTAATTTCAATTGGCCGTTCTCTAGAAAGTAATCGCGCAGATGATCGTCGCTACACGCAAAGAACAAGTGCTTGTTCCAGTAGGCCAGCGCACCATAGCCGCCGCCCTGCATGGAAATTTCCTGCACCACAGCATCGCGGTCGCTCTGAAATTTGCCCATGTGATCGCGGTCGATTACATAAATTTTGCCACCCTTAGATGGTTGCAGCGCGAGGTGGGCATAAGGACCCGACATGTCCGACAAGAGCAGAGAACCACTGGATCCCAGGTCCTCGTCGGCGTCACTCATGTGCTTCTGATCGTGTGGAGTGAAGTAATCACGGATTACGAATGAAGAGCCTTCCAGCGACAGCTTGAGGATCGAGTCACCGTAGTCCCGGCCTCCCGAGGATGCGTCGAAGGTCCCGTTCCCTGTGGGGACGTAGATGTAGCCGCTTGCGTCAGCAGCCGGAGCAGTATCACTCATCCAGATGCCACCCTCATCGCCGTCGGGCGTGACGTTCAATACGGCCTTTTGCGCCAGTGTCTGAGGATCGTAGGCCATGACCCAGCCGTGGTATGGGTCCACGTCACATGACGAAGCCCAGGTGAGAACCACGGCATCGTTTGCGAGAAGCAGCGAGGCGCGCGGATTTTCCCGCAGCGCGTCGAAAGACACTTTCCCATTCGCTGCGCCAGCGCCCCGGCCCTCCACCGTGGCGGAAATGAGCTTGGGGCCGCCGAACTTTTCCACTCCGGTGGTGATGGCCAGCGCATGCAGATGCTGAAAGAATTCATTTCTGGCAAACGAATGACCGATCATGGTGCGAGCAAGCACATACAGGGTGCCGGTTTTCAAGTCGATCACGGGTGTAGGAGTGATGCCGACTTCCGGCTGGATAAATGGGCACTCGACGTCACGGGCGGGGACGGGGGTAATGCCGCGCTGAACGTCGGCGAAATTGACTTGCCACAGGGGCGCGTCGTTGGGACGGTCGGCATCGAAGGCGTAAACGCTGTCGTGTTCCGTGGCGATGAAGAGCACGTCATGACGGCCCTTCGTGGGAATTTCGAGCCCCGGAATAAACAACGGTTGCGCATAAACAGCGCCGTCCACTTTGAATGCGCCGAGCTTGCCGAATTGCTTCGCGTTTACATTTTGCGGAGTTAAAGTTTTCTCGTTTAGCGTGGCGCCCGTGCGCAAGTTGTCGTACTGCGAGGTCGTGACTTGCCCGGCCACAGTCGTGGCGACGAGCGCAAATGTAAGTGCTCCACAGCAAATTGCCAGCGGCTTCATTTGCAAGTCCCCAGGTTAAAGATCGCCGTATTCCCCTAACAACGGACCGTGGAATACACTAATGCAAGCCACAGAAGCGCGCAACTAGCTGCGAGTGTTTTCTCCCGCCGGACGGCTACGGAGCGGCGCGTTTAAGAACGGCGCTGGACTTTTCGTCGATGGCAATTTGATGGAAGAATTCCCGGACTTCGCTGAGCTTTTCGGTGGGGACGACTAGGTCGTTAATCTCGTAGGTCCTTTTGTAATGAAGAACATTGCCGCTAACTTGGACCTCGCTTTTATATGTGGCGTAGTCGCATTTGGCTTGAACCGGCTGAGGAAGTTCATCGACCGTATAACCGGCAGGCAGAGTGATATCGAATACGTCGTCCTGCCGAGTGGTTTCCTGAAACTCGATGGGGTACTTGCGCGGTTTTCCGGCCAGCAAGCTCGAGCCTTTGTTGCCGACAACGCGCGGGCGCAGAAGCAAGAGATTACCGGCTGGCTTAGCGTAATCCTGGGCCACAAACTCGTATTCAAGAACGAAGCTCTGATCATATTGATTGAGGTTTGTAAGGGACGCCGACGTCAGTGTGAAATTGCTTAGAAACCCGCTGAGAAATCCCTCGATGATTTTTTGCCTCTCATTGGGAGCGACTTGCAGGTATTTCGCGCGTGTATCATCCGCCGGCCCACCGGTACGCAGCTCATGAACTTCTCCTGTGAGCGTGCCAGCGGGACTAAGAGTTAAGTTCGCGGTGCGGAGTAGCCGATTGGTTGCTGGAGCCACCAGCGGCAGAGTGACGAGCGTTCCACCCTGCGGCGTGATGACGAGACCGAGATTGTCCTGGAGATAGGAAGGCAAATATCCCAGTGGAACATACGGGTTGGTGGGATCGAAAAACAGGAGACGTCCCAATTTTGGCTGATCGAGTACGGCATAAAACGAATTGTCCTTCATATTATCCGGGACTCGAATGGCAAGAATGACGTGATCGAAATTCATGGACGGGAAATCTGGATTCACTTCACCGCGATTTGTATCGATCAGAACATAGTAGGACTCGACTCCTATTTCGTGGAGCAAAGTGCTCAATAGCGTGGCTTTATCTTTGCAATCGCCGTACTGATGGGTGAAAACGTCCGCGGCGGAGTGAGGCTGAAATCCCCCGATCCCAATTTCAATGGCCACGTAGCGGATCTGACGCTGCATGTAGGAGGTGAGCGCCTTCATCTTCGCAACAGGATCCGAAATTCCGGCAGTTAGCTCGGCGGCCTTCTGTTGGATGGCGGGAGTGGGAGTGCGGCTGGTAGCGGTCAAGCCGTCAACCCAAATTCCCAGGTCATCCCAGGTTCCGTCGGTCTTAGGGCGCATCTTGAAATCGCGCGCGAAATACTTGATGCCCATTCGTCCGGCAACGGCATACATCGAGGGCATCTCGGGCTCAACTTCGATAGCGGGGACATCCTGAACTTCCCAAACGTACTGGTTATTACCGGCAGATTGCGTTTTTTGTTCCGCAAAGTTAGACCAATGATTTGTAAACTCCCAACCCGCCGGAATCTGCAATGAGAAGCGCGCTCGCCGACATGGCACGAGATCTTGAAAGGTCCAATGATCTTCAAAAACAAACGGCCGGTGTTTCTGCACGTATTCGTATCCCACGACGCTGCCAGGAATGGCTTCCGGAAATCTCAAGTACTTAAGACGGTGATCGCTATAGAGATCGTCACCCATGGCAACTTCGGCCGCATCTTTTTCCTTCACCTCCATCTGGCGACCGTCCGGCATAATCGTCCAGGCCTTGAAAAATGTGACCTTCCTTTGGTTGTCAAAATAAACGGTGGCGGTTCCATAATCCTTTCGAGCTTCGGGGCGCAGCAGCTTGTAAGCGCGCCGGTAGCGGGTCTCGATCTCGCCATTGTCTTTCACGATTGTTTGCTGTTCGTCCAGAAGGATGACTGCCACAGTGTCTTTCGGATAGTCCGGTAATTTATCCTGAGCCGCAACGCGAAGCCAATCCGGGGTGTTATCCGCTTGCACGTGGCGAGGCATCCACAAAAGGCTTGCGGCTATCGCGGATATCATCAGCGCAAGAGCGCTAATTATTCTTGGTCGACTGGTCATGTTGAAAAACAACCTGGGCATCATCTTTTGATTTCACCGAACTGAAGAATGAGCGTAAAGCCGGATAGGACGTGACCGGATAAATCATTCCATCCAAAACGAGATGCCGCTTTACCTCCGCCGAATTGCCTTGCGAGGTGGTCGAAATTTCGTAGGAAATTGGACCCGGGCCGAGCTTGTACGCAGGCGGGACTGTCTCGATTTTGTACGCAGAAGGCGATTGAAGCTTTACATCGTCGGTCTCTTCGCTGGGGTAGGAAAAATAGATAGGGTTGACCCGCTCCTGGGAACGAAATGCGGATACTCGGGTATCTTGAAAGGCGGAAACGGCAACGAGCATGCGGTGGCCGGCGGGCGTCCCGAAGTTTGGGATTTTGGCAGTGACTTCCACGTGTATAGGCAGAGTGTTGTCTTCCCAGTTTTTGACGCTCACCACATCTACCGAGGACCCAGGCGGCAACCATTCCTTAACTTTGTCCTCTAACGCCTTCTTTCTTCCCGTTTCATCTTCGCGACGATCCTCCTCGCGCCAAAGCGCGGCTGATTGTCCGGTGAACTCCAATTCAAGTTTCCCGGATGCGAGTCCGTCTTCGTCGAGTTGCAGAGAGGCGCGGCGTACGATGGTCGCGTCGGTTGTGGCGGACGGCGGGATCGAGAGTATTTCGGCGCCTTCTTTTGTTACGCGCACACCTTTTGTGTGAGTCTCATACCATGGCAGTAAGGCGAAGGGGAAGAAACTAGCGGCAGGGTCCAGATAATATTCCTTTGTCCCGGCGCGGACCCACACAATGTTCGCCCTTAGTTCGTCGGGGTCTCGCATGTTGGGGTAGAAGAAATTGTGGTTGCGCGGAGCGACAAATACCTCCGCGGCGGTGAATCCGGCGGCGCGCGCGAGACCCACGAAGGTGTAGTTCATCTGCAATCCAGTGGCATAACCGTGTTTCAGGACGTCCTCAACGGTCATGTTGGGCTTCAATTGTTCCTGTTTGCCTTCCTTCTCGGTTTTTGAGTCCTCCATGGAAAGATTACGAAGCTTCTGCACCCGCGAGTAGATCTTCTGAAGCCGGGCCTCCGGGGGATCATTGGCGCTGACCGTTTGAGACAAGTCTTTTGCGAGTGCGCCTTTCTTATTTACAAATGCGTCGAGTTCCTCTGACCATTTCTTTCCCATCCGGTTCCAGTAGTGATCGTCGGTTTCCTGATTCGGTGTATCTGCAGGAACGTAGAAGAATTCCACGCGCACTTGGAGGCTGGCCTCCGGTGGCATCATCTGTTCTTCCCGGATGCCCATAATCTTGTGGATCTCCATAACAAACGAGCCATCCGATTGCCTTTGAGGAGCAACACCGGTGGGCAACCCGTACTGGCGGTAGAACAGGGCCAGCCTGCCGGCGAAGGGCGCAACTGAGAATCGCGCGTCGCGTGTGAAAAGCTCTTGCGACACGACCCAGGATTCGTTGCGGTAGAAGAGCGGGTCACCTTGTTCGCGGAATTTGTATTCAATAATGCAGCCTGGATGGACGTCCGGAAGAGTGAAAGTCTTTGCAAGAAACTTATAACCGCTGGCTTTCACTATCGTTTTCTCGAATGCTTTGCCGTCGAAGTTGGTGATTTTTCCATCGGGTTGGATGGTGCGTCCGCGGATATCCTTGATGTCCGTATTTCCCTTCAAAAAAGGGATTTCGACGTCACCCTCCTTGGTCCCTTCCTGGGTGAAAATCTTGATGCGGACGTATTCGCTTACCGAAGATTGTGTCGAATTCACATTGCTTTCACGGTAAAGAATCATGGCGTGGGTTCCCGGTTGTTCGGGATTGTCTTTTAGCGCCAGGTCTGCGGGAAGAACGGGAAGCCAGACATCCCCAGCTGATATGGCGGTGGCCGGCGCCATGCACAGGGACGCCAGAAGAATGAAGCCATACCAGAATCGCTGGGCTCGATTCACGGCGGTTTCTCCTCGTTAAACCGGTCGGCGGGCTCTTGAGTCAAGGAGCCGCTAGATCGAATTCGACGGCATTGGGCGGTCAGATTCCCAAGCAGTAAAGTGTTCGCTAAGCTACTCTGAGTTTGCAGACATGTCAATGGTCCTGTCAGGTCGTGATGGTCAAAGCACGATTTCGCTGCAAGTCCTGTGTTTCAGCCGCATGCAAGTGGGAAAGCGGCTTGCTTGGGTCTGCAACAGGTGCTACCTTGCCCGCTTCGCGGCGGCCAATTTGGGCTGGCGCGGAATTGAGTGGCGACACGACGCCAAAAGCGCCCGGGAGGTGATCAGGATGGCGAAGGCGAAGAAACAATGGAGTTCTACTGCCCCGCCTGGCGAGTTCCATCCTTATATTCCGGCCGAGGAAGGCATCGCGGAGTTTACACTGCGTGCGGTCGTGCTGGGTTCACTATTTGGACTGCTTTTCGGCGCGGTCACAGTGTACGTCGGGCTTCGCGCGGGGCTGACGGTTTCCGCCTCGATTCCGATTGCCGTGCTTTCGATCAGCATCCTGCGCGCATTTGGCCGCTCGACCATTCTGGAAAACAACATCGTGCAAACTACCGGGTCGGCTGGGGAGTCGCTGGCCGCCGGAGTGATGTTCACGATTCCGGCGCTGATCTTTCTGGGGTTTGGCACGGAATTTACTTTCTGGCGAATTTTTCCGCTGGCGTTGCTGGGCGGGTGGCTCGGCGTGCTGTTCATGATTCCGCTGCGGCGCCAGCTTATCGTGAAAGAGCATGGCAATCTCACGTTCCCCGAGGGCACCGCTTGCGCGGACGTGTTGGTCGCTGGCGAGCGCGGCGGGTCGTTTGCGGGTCGCGTGTTCTGGGGGCTGGGGCTCGGCGGCGTTTACACTTTTTTCATGAACACCATACAGGCCTGGAACTCGCAGCCTGAGGGGCGTCCGCATTGGTTTCCTGGTTCGTCATTTCGCGCCACGATTACTTCGGAATATCTAGGAGTGGGTTACATCATCGGGCCCAAAGTGTCCGGGATTCTATTTGCCGGCGGCGTGATTTCTTGGCTGCTGGTGATGCCCGCGATCCAATTTTTCGGACAGCTTGCCGGCAACACGCCGATTTATCCGTCCACGATTCCTATTCCGCAAATGACGCCAGACGACATGTGGCGGCAATACATCCGTCCGATGGGAGCGGGCGCGGTGGCGGCCGCGGGACTGATCACGCTGCTGCGTACTTTGCCAACAATTATTTCGGCGTTGCGCGCGGGACTGAAAGATGTTCGCTCCGAGCGAGCTGGCGAGGGACACGCGAAGAACCGGCTCGACGACGATGTTTCCATTCGCACGGTGATTATTGGATCGATCGTGATCATCGCGATGATGTGGGTGATGCTCACGTTTGATCCGATCAAGGGTGCGAGCACAACTTGGTACCAGAATCTGCTGGCGGGACTCTTCGTGGTGGTTTTCGGATTTCTGTTTGTCACCGTGGCGTCGCGTATCAGCGGTTTGCTCGGCAATTCTTCGAACCCGGTCAGCGGCATGAGCATCGCAACTCTGATGGCCACGTGCGCGATATTTTTTGTGGCTGGCTGGACTGCGCCGAACTACGCAGTTCTTGCACTGGTGATCGGAGGCGTGGTTTGCACGGCGGCGGCCATTGCTGGAGCCACTTCGCAGGACCTGAAAACCGGCTACCTGGTGGGTTCGACGCCGTTCAAGCAGCAAATGGCTTTGCTGATTGGCGTCACCGTGTCGACGATTGCTATCGGAGCTACGTTGAATTTGATGAACACGGGGCTGGAGAAATATTTGCCGGTAAAAATTCCGGTGAACGTGGAAGCGTTGGCGACCGGCGTGAAGGTGGAGCGAAGTACGATTACATATCAGGGGAAAAATTATGTACTGATCAACGCGTTGGGATCGGCGCAGGTCCCCGACGGTGAATATCTCTACGATCCAGCCACCAAGGAAATTGAGATTCAGTGGGTGCAAGGCATCGGCAGCGACAAGGCACCCGCGCCGCAGGCGCGTCTGATGGCCACGGTGATTAATGGAATTCTCAATCAGCGTTTGCCGTGGCGGCTGGTGTTAATGGGGGTCGCGCTGGTGCTGGCTGTGGAAATTTTGGGCGTGCGTTCTTTGGCATTTGCGGTGGGCGCTTATCTTTCGATCGGGACGACGGCCACGATGTTTGCGGGCGGACTGGTGCGCTGGCTGGTGGAAACTACGTCCAAAAAAACGGAAGAAGGCGAAGCGAGCCCTGGTGCGCTCTATTCGAGCGGCTTAATCGCAGCCGGAGGAGTATTCGGCTTACTCGGCATTGTCATAAATCTTTTGCAAGATCCGGAAATTTCGACGCACGTGCCGCAATGGGTTACCAGTGTGTTTCATCTGCCGTGGCGCGCGGATCTATTTGCGTTTGGGCCGAAGATTCTCGGCCCGTTGGCTACCAGCAACCTCTTCGGACTTTTTATGTTCATCCTGCTTGCAGCTTCGCTCTTCTATTTTGCGCGGAAGAAGTTAGACAAAACCTAACGAATAATCCGACACTTCGATAGCCCAGAAAATAAAATTGAGAGACCAGCGGGACGCGCAAGCGTGATACGAAGCACACAAGCTGTCCGACGATCCGCTACCGGCAGTGCCTGCTAAAGTTTATATGATTTCTGCCATGCATCGGAGAAGCCCCTAGGGCTGCGCACCGGGGCGTCATTCGCAATACGTGCGCATGGGGGCGATAACCCATCGCGCGTATTCCGCATCAACGAATTGGCGTGTGCCCCGGTGAGTTCAATGCTTGCAAACTTAGTCCTGTCGAGTGCAATTTCAATTTTGTTCGAGGCCTTCGAAAAATGCTGCTATGTCGCGGGCGAGAGCCATTGGTTCTTCGGTGGGTGCAAAATGTCCACCGCGCTCCATCGGTGTCCACCGTTGGATGTTATACAGGCGCTCAGCCCATTCGCGCGGCGCATTTCCTTCAAAGGCGTATTGAGATGTGAAGTTGGCAATGGCAGTGGGTGAGCGCACGAAGTCTTCCGGCCCAAGCGTAATCCCGTGCCAGCGGTTATCGAAATAGTCGCGCATAGAACTCGTAATTGTTCCAGTGACCCAGTACAGAGTGACGAGCGTCAACAAAAAATAACGTGGAATGCGCGCGTCGAGGTCGCCGTGGCAATCACTCCAAGATCTCCACTTCTCAGCGATCCATGCGGCGAGTCCGGCTGGAGAGTCGTTGAGAGAATATCCGAGGGTCTGCGGTCTTGTCGACTGGACCGCCTTGTAACCGCCTTCAGATTGCCACCACCGGTCGGAAATCTCGATATACGCCAATTCCGCGGGCGACAACGTGCGTGATCCGGGGCCCGTGTAGGGAGCAAGCTCCAGGTTGGTAAGGTGAATTCCGATTACCGGATCTGGCCTGTCGAGTGCCATCAGCGTGGCAACGCCGGCGCCAAAGTCGCCACCGCCGGACCCATAACGCTTGTATCCGAGTGCGGTCATGAGCCGGTGCCAAAGTGCCGACACATATCGATAATTCACGCCAACACCCTCCGGGCGCTCGGAGAAACCGTAGCCTGGTAGCGATGGGATGACAAGGTCGAATGCGGGGCCGGCGATGCCGTGTCGGACCGGATCCGTGAGCAGTGGCACGAGCGGGAGGTACTCGACGAATGCGCTCGGCCAACCGTGAGTTAGTATCAGCGGAATCCCGCGACCGCTTCGCGCTCGTTCATGGACGAAGTGGATGCGAATGCCATCTATCTCGATGCGAAACTGGGCGTGTTCCCCCAGTCTTCGCTCCTGAGCGCGCCAGTCGAATTCGTCGACCCAATAATCCAGCAGATTCCGTAGCCATTCGAGATCAGTCCCCTGCGACCACGGAGCGCCAGGTGCACTACCAGGCCAACGTGTATTCCGAATGCGTGCCTTAAGATCAGTGAGGACCTGTTCAGTGACCGCTACACCAAAGGGTTCTATGGACAATCTCAGACTCCCGGTAGAAAGCACATAGATTCCGACTCGCTCATTTGAGATCATGCTAACCTAAGCGGGCATGTTCGAAACGGTGAAATTCTTAATCCAGTCGTCGATTGCCTCGAAAAGGTATGTCCGAGACCCTGCGGCAATGTGATTTTGATTAAAGGATAGAGCTAGTACCCGATAAACGCTGCCAGTTCAACAGGTCGGTGCAACACCATCATGCAGGATTTCGTTGTAATTCGTTTTATAGCAATTGCGGTTGGATGGGAAAACTAGGACCCACTTGATCGCTTCTGATAGGTAATGCATTATCGGATCAAAGCCGATCGCCCTGCGTGACTCTTGTGAACACCCCCGCCATTACCATAAATCTGATTAGTTTGTAACCGTCTTCACCGGAAAGTAGTCGGCTATTGGAATTCTGACGGTTCCCATCGTGCCAGTATTCGCATCGCGAACGACCACGCGAAACTGCACGGCATCGGGGGCAATCGGCAACTCCTTGGTCACCGACATACCGTCTTTCAAAAACTTCGCATACAAATCAGGCGGCAGCTTCAACTGAAATGTCTGATCCAAGGCGCCGAGAATTTTGTTCTGATCGTTTAGATTGAACATCACAATGTCGACGGCTCCTGTGGCGCTGCCTTTTTCTTCCATCCTTATGTCGTGCAGGTCGAATACTACAGATACTTTTAGCGCTCGCGTGGTGCCCACCTGATGTGCCACCGCGGTGATTCCAATCCCGGTGGAGTCTAACGGATTCCGCGCCACCTCTGCTATGATTGCCTGGCGGGCCCTTGGAGTCAGCTTTGGCTCCGGCAACGCGAAGTAGCCCTTGCGGCTCTGAACCTTCACCCCCGGACGTTTTACCTCTACTCTAATATTGTGGTATTTGCCGTCCCATTTGATACCGGACGGGTAGTAACTGAGAGTATAGGTAATCTGTGAATCCGCAATCGCCTGGCGAATCGACCCAAAAATGTCATTGGTATTGTAAAAGGCCCTTCCGCCAGTCCCGTGAGCCAATTCCTCCATTGTCAAATTAGAGTCAACCGGGAGTTCCTGAAAGGAAATCGACTGTTGCGTGATTGACAGATGTTGCATCTGGCTCCTCTGGTCTTTCAACGAAGTAGTCGCACTATCCCCTAATCCCGGCGCGAGGAGTCCACGAGCATCCACGGGATAGACCGCGAGGCTAGCATTATTCAAGGCGCGGACGGCATCGGCAATGTCCGACTCAAAACTTTGCTTTTCCGCAAAAATATTTTGCTGTGTATTGTCGAATCCGAACGCGATGGGAAAGCTTCCAGATACCCAGATGAGATTTTTCCGACCCGGCAAGCTAGCTAAATGGTTGGCGATGTTTTTCATCGCTTCCACGGTTTCATGAACCCGGTTCTTGATATCGAAAGCCGCTTCCGTTTTATTCTCGTCCTTAAATAGAACCTTGAGGAGCTCCAGTTCGTTCGACTGCGGCGTGAAGCTGGAGATTGCGTTGGGAGACAATGTGGCCAAGTCTTGTGCCTCTCGTCCCTTAAACTGATGAACCGCTTGTAACAAACTGGAAGCGTCGTTCGTGAAATCGTGCAGGATCCTTAAATCGCGCCCCAGGGTGTACACCGCCACGCGATCCTCCGGCTGGAGTTGCCCAAGGAAGTTTGCCACACCCCGTCTAGCGAAGGCCTGGTCGGTTATGGAGGTATTCAATCCATCGAGCAGGATTACTGTAATGCTGTTGGGCACTCCTGCCCGAGTTCTTAGACGGTTCGTGTAGGTGCCGGTAGGCAGAGGCGCAGGTACCGCAGTGGCCGGCAAATTTGTTTCCATGGAAAATATCCGAACGGCCTGAGGCTGTTTTTCATCCAGAACTAGAAAGTCTTCCTTCTTTAAATCCTTCACTGGAACGCCACTTTTGTCGTGCACTATCACACTCACTTGCACCAGTCGGGTTTCCACTTTCAGATCAGTTTGCTGAGTGCTGGACCCCTGTTGATTGGGGAGTTGCGCTCGTTCCGTGGCGAGACTTCCTGCACTATGCACAATGACACACGCCAAAAAGACCGAAGGCGCCGCAGCGAAGGCCGCAATCCAGCGATGGCCGGTCTTCACTTCACACCTCTCTCATAGCCAAGCATGGTTCTTGCGTTCAAATCAACGGTGTACGGCACAGCGGTGCTAGAGGAACTAGACGCAGCAGCGGTAGCCGAGTTGCCGTTTCCATCAGTTACAGCTGCGGCTGAGTTAGAATCGTCAGTGTAGACGTGCGTCCCGTGATACATAACGGGTGCGGTGTGGATGAAGAAAACCAAATCGCCTTTTTTGTGTGCGACGTAGCACACGTCACCATACGCAGTTAGTTTGTTTTCTACATCCTTCAAGCTCTTCGGTGGAATACCATTGTTCGTGTTGTTGAGGCGATCAAGATAGACGACAGAGAAAGTCACTTTGGAATTCTGAACCGGCTTCTTATGAGGTAGTACGGGTGTGGCGGTAACGACACAAATAAATATCAGTACTTTTAGTTTTACTTTCACTGGAGATTCCCTTCGAGCCATTCTCAAAAACCAAGTGGAAAACGCGGCCCACACGTTTCGCCTAATTATATGGAAGCCCGCCCTTTGATGCGATCTTACTTATAGGTTAGCTTGGCCAGGAGGTAACTGGAACATAGCCCCCACGAGCGGAGATTGTCAAGCCTGGACGCGGGTGATCTGCATCTGCAACCTGCGGTTTGGCGCACAACCCTTTCTCATCCGGGGGCAATTGTGGGCAAACCACAAGGTGTGGCACTCTATCACCTCCAAAACAAGTTGCGCCGCTCTTTCCGAAACATATTTGTCTTGACATCGGATACCTCCGATAACAATATACGCAAAGGTTAAGGGAGGCGCCCTCTGGCGCTGTAACTTCTCTCTCTCGTCCCCCCAAACGGAAGGGCCCAAGCCATGCGTGACGAAACGCGATCGGTAGTGGTTTCGCTCGTGGCTTTTGCATCTCTGGTCCTTTGTCTTGCTTCTATCAGGCTCCCGACGGCGCACGCAATTACACCTCCGAATACCCAAGTTGTTAGGCGTACTTCGTGGGCTGGTCAACCAAAATATCGACCAGGCGAACTCCTGGTGCGTTTCCGTCCGGGTACACAGTCCTCGGCTATGAGTGCGGCTCATGCGGAGCTAGGGGCCCAGGTATCGAAGTCCTGGAATAGCGTTCGGGGATTGCAACTTGTTCGCCTACCAGCGCAAACAAAACTGAAGGATGCAATCCGACGATACCGTAAAAATCCGAATGTGCTTTATGTTGAACCGAACTACGTCGTGCACGCACTAGCTACGGTAAACGATCCTGATTTTCCCCAACAGTGGAGCTTGCAGAACACTGGTCAACTCGGTGGTGTAGCAGGTGCGGACATTCATGCAACCCAAGCTTGGAACCTAACGACCGGCAGTTCGAATGTGATCGTCGCAGTCATTGATACGGGAATTGATTACAACCATCAGGATCTTGCGGCAAACGTATGGTCCAATCCTTCGCCTTTTTCGGAGACGATAGATGGGGTGAGCATCGACTGCGCTGCAGGGACGCACGGTTACAACGCAATCACCAACACCTGTGATCCCTTCGACGACAACAGCCACGGAAGTCATGTCTCGGGCACGATTGGCGCTGTCGGCAATAACGGCACAGGCGTCGTCGGCGTGAACTGGACCGTCCAGTTGATGGCGTGCAAATTCCTCGATGCGTTCGGTTCAGGGGATGTTAGCGGGGCTGTTACGTGCTTGGATTTCGTGAAGGCCATGAAGGATCGTGGAGTCAACATCGTTGCTACCAACAATAGTTGGGGTGGAACCGGGTTTTCGCACGCCCTGGCGGATGCAATCCAAGCGCACCAACAGGATGGAATTCTTTTCGTAGCTGCGGCTGGAAATGATTTCAACGATAATGACGTGGTTTCCTTTTATCCAGCAGACTATTTCATCCCCAACGTGATTTCTGTAGCGGCCACCTCGCGCTTCGATGAACTCGCAGATTTCTCGGATGTAGGGCGACACTCAGTCTATCTCGGAGCTCCGGGACAAGAGATTCTGAGTACCACGCCGAACAACACATATAGCGTATTTAGCGGGACTTCGATGGCGGCGCCTCACGTTACTGGCGTGGCCGCCCTCCTCTCCGCACAAGAGCCGAGCCGCGATTGGCGAGCTATCAAAAATCTCATTTTGGCGGGTGCCGACACGATTCCTGGACTCGCGGAAACGGTCACGGGAAAGCGGCTCGACGCTTACGGCGCCATGACGTGCTCCAACTCGACGATGTTTGAGCGACTGCAACCGACGCTCAACTCCGTGCCAGCGAACATCGGTCAGCCGGTCACTCTCGCTGTCCTGCATATCAATTGCGGACAGGCTGCCGGTCCTGTCTTCGTCACGGTCACACCAGGCGGCCAGAGTATCGCGCTTCTCGATAATGGAACAGCTCCGGATCAAGCGACGAATGACGGCATCTACACCGGACAATGGACTCCGCTAGGGATGGGCAACTATACGCTGACATTTTCTAACGGGGATGCGGTACAAGCTACGGTGCTCAGCAACTACGCGGTTGGAGAAACCACTTTTAACTACCAGCCAATAACCGGAACGAACCTGAATCTGGGCGACGATGATGTGGCGACGGTCACTTCTCCATTCCCCGTTCAATTCGGCGGCGGCGCATTCTCACAGCTCTATGTAAGCAGTAACGGTACGATCAGTTTCACGAACGTTTTCGACGACTTCATAAATTTCGTCCTACCTGTTAACACATACGAAAACCTTAACCCTCAAAACAGCCCCCCGCCTGTAATGCTTCAACCGTTGATCACCCTGGTCGCGCCATTGTGGGAAGATCTTTATCCCGTCGCAGGAACAAATCGGAATGTTTTCTGGCAGGTCACCGGCAGCGCGCCAAATCGCCAACTCGTAGTTGAATGGCGCAACGTTGGTACCTACGATTGCCGAGCGGACAGCAGCGCGACCGTTACGTTCCAGGTTGTGTTCTCAGAAAGCAGCAGCAATGTGTACTTCAACTATTCAAACGCGGCGTTTGGCGGCGCCTGTTCGGATCAAGACTATGGCGCTGCCGCAACGATCGGCATTCAGGAAACCCAAAATGTGGGCAACCAATGGAGCGCTGACCAGCAGGCAGTAGGTAGTGGAATGTCCCTTCTGTGGACGATTCCTTCGAGCAATCCGGGTCCGAACCCGGTCCCCACTCTTACTTCAATTTCGCCCGCCAGCGTTCCAGCGGGTAGTGTCAATACAGTGATTACTCTGACAGGGACCGGCTTTGTGCCGAATTCACAGGTTTTCGCATACCCCATCACGGAGCTCGTGACCACGTTTGTGAGCAGCACGCAACTGCAAGTTCTGCTTCCGGCAGCTTCCCTCGTATATCCCAGTGTCGGCGGCCCCATCCAGATCAATGTAATAAACCTACCGCCCGGCGGCGGCACGTCACAACCGGTATATCTTACGATTGCCGGCCAAGTTCCTACGATCACTGGTATTTCTCCAACGTCTATCCCGGCGGGCAGCTTTGGTTTCTTCATTACGATGAATGGCTCAGGGTTTCTGCCGCAAACGGATGTGCTATGGAACGGCGGCTTCGCGGGTCAAGTCAGCTATGTCAGCCCCACTCAGCTTATTCTCGGTGTTCCCGGCAGTAATGTTCAGAACGCGGGCGCTGTATCAATACAGGTGCAAACGTCGGGAACCCTTTTCTCGAATACCGTCACTTTCACCGTCACGCCGTCGTCAACGCCAGGGGCCATCATTGCACCTCCACCACCGACGCCTGGAGGGCCACTCGGTATGCCTTTTCCACCTCCGGCTAGCAAGCGCAAAGCCCCTCTTCTCCCTGCAAGATTCCAGGGATGGAAATACGCGGAGCGCCGTGGCGTAGATTATCTTTCGGAATTTCTCCGTCAAAGGACAAATCTTGCTCCCCCACCGCCCGTCCCGCTCAACGGGCCCAAGCACGTCCGACCCAGCATTTCGACAAATGCAAGTCCGCCGCCGCTTCCCGGATTCGATTTTCGCCCAACTCTACCCGCTGACTTTTTGCCAACAGCGGTTGTAACCGGTGACTTCAACGGCGACGGCCACACAGACTGGGCCGTTGCCAATGGTGGTAGCAACAACATTTGGATTTACTTAGGCAAGGGTGACGGAACGGCCCAACTTCCGACCATCATTTCGCTCAACGGTTTAGCGCCTGTGGCACTTGCGGCGGCGGACATGAACCACGACGGAAAGCTGGATCTTGTCGTAGCAGAGGCCGATAGCGGCACAATAGGGATTCTGCTCGGCAATGGCGATGGAACGTTCAGACCTGAGATCGACTTCTTTGTTCCCGGCGGCCCCGAGAGCCTGGCGGTCGCCGATTTCAACCGGGATGGTAATCTCGATGTTGTCGTCGGCATGTTCGGAAATGCTGCTACAGGGCAGCTCGCATTTTTGCCAGGCGACGGCACCGGAGGGCTCGGCCAGCCGATCATTCACTATGGCCAAATTGACGACGCGTTCTTCGACACGTTCTCGATTGCCACAGCCGATCTGAACGGCGACGGACTTCCTGACATTGTTGCGGTGGACTATAGCGTCGCTCTTGATGGCCTCTCTCTGTCAAATCAGTTTAGTAACGCTGGAGCACGAATCTACCTCAACCAAGGCAACGGCATCTTCAAACTCTCGCAGCAGTTTTTCTTTGATGTAACCGCAGATCAAGAGACTGGGTTTGGAACCGCGGCGACGGCCGTCGTGTTGGGCGACGTGAACAAAGACGGCTGCACAGATGCAGTTACGCTCGACACGGAAGGCGTCGCCACTTTCTTTCCAGGCCGCTGCGACGGCACATTCGACACCGCCGAATGCCCGTATCTCTGCTTCTGGCATCATAGCCGGGGCAGCAGTGCTCACAGACTTGAACGGCGATGGCAATCTAGACCTTGTGAGTTCAGCGTTCGTATTCGCGAATGATCCGGATTACGCGTCGACGAACGGCAACTCGATCAGCGTGCAGTTAGGCGACGGCACCGGCAATTTTGGAGCCCCAGTGAATCTTTCGTGGTGAGCCGAGCATGTATGGGCTGGCTGTGGCGGATTTAAATGGTGACGGTCATCCAGATGTGGTAACCGCGAATCAAGGCAGTGACTCGGCGAGTATTTATCTTAATGATGGGAAGGGAGGGTTCGGCGGCCCACGCGGTGACTATCTTGGCTATCTCATGGATGGTCAGATGCATGCGGTCGTGAATTCGCCGCTTACAAACTTTGCTTGGACCGATGTGAATGGAGACGGCCACAAGGATCTCGTTGTTCTAGAGATCGGTTCACGGTATCCCCTACCGAGCGAAATCGCGGTAATGACCGGTGACGGCGCCGGTCATTTTGGGGTGCCCATTCGCTCGCCAATCCTCGACGTTAATCAGATCCCCGTGGATTTCGCACTTGCAGACTTCCGAAACGTCGGGCGGCCTGATCTGATCATGATCGACAATGGCTTGGTGTACTCCCGCAACAATGGGGATGGGACGTTTGAAAAACCGGTCACAACGCCCCTCACGAATTTGTATCCCATTCAGCTCCTCGTGGGAGATTTCAATCGGGATGGCAAGCTAGATCTGGTCCTCGTCAATTTCTCCAGTAACCCAAATGGAAACGGAGCTATTGCTTCACTCGTACCATTTCTAGGGAATGGCGATGGCACTTTCACTCAGGGTACCGCGGTCGCGTTTAATTCTACGGGAATAAATGGCACATTTATCAGTGCGGCATTCGCGGCCGATCTCAATCACGATGGCAAGATGGATTTGCTCGTTTCAGGTAACACGTTGATTGGCACCGAGGAAAATGCTCTTTACGAGTTCCTCGGGAACGGTGACGGAACATTTCAGCAGCCAAAGCTGCTGTTCAGTAACCCTGGAAGTACCAGCTATTTTGCGATCGCGGATCTTAACAAGGACGGTCTGCCCGATGTCGTGGAGGAGAGGGTCTCTAATCAGGTTGTTAACAACTCTATATTGCGGACTTACCAAATTTATCTCGGACAGTCAGACGGCACATTTATACCGGGGGAATCCTACGGTCCGGTTCCGGAAAGCTTCGCGCAGGCTCAAATCTTCGGCGCTGCGGACAAGCCACTTAAGCCATGGCAGCCAACTTTGGCGGACTTCAATGGCGATGGAAATTTAGATATTCTGGTATTTAAGAGTGCTATCGGCGGCTCCGCGAGCTCTGGCGTCATCACCGGGGCAGGCACAACCACAGGACTTCAAGTGTTGGCTGGAAATGGCGATGGGACGTTCTCGCCCTCTTATATCGAGTACGGCTTAGGAGATCTGATTGCGCCCCAGCTCTCGGTTGATCTTAATGGCGATAACCGTGCAGACTTGGTTCGACTTGACGCATATTCCTCATCCTTTAATGTCGTTACTGCGATTCCAGGACCCTCGTTCGCCGTCGGTCTTGTGGCGGATCCGGTCATCGGTTCGAACGGAAAACTTCGAATAGTTCTCGCAAATACGTCAGCAACAGAAACCGCGTTGCAACTCAGAGCTAGCGATCCGAACATTGTTATTTCCACGAGTGTTTCGGTACCGGCGGGGGCAATCCAGCCAAGACGTCAATTTTGCGATTGCAAACACGTTTAACCCTCTTCACGTCTTTGCTATCACGGCCCAGTTCGGCTCGGAGAGCCACGTGGCCTATGGCACGCAGGCAACGAACGCGCAAGGAGTTGGCTACGCGCACTCTTATTCGATCCGCCGCCGACTCCTCCCGTTATTGCCGCCTCACAATCTGTCAGTTACACCTTTCTCATTGCGAGCCTCTGGTGGATACTCAACTGAACTGCAGGCTTCCTGTCAAAATCTACCTGCCGGGGCTTCATGTCAGTTCAGTTCAAATCCCATTTTTCTTCCGGTCGGGCAGTTATTGACTGAAAGCGTGACCGTATTGACCCAAACGAGCTCTCCACTTGGCGATTATTCAACCAATGTGGTTTTGACTGACGGCACAATCACTCAGCAAGTCGCAATCCCCTTCAACATCGGCGACTTTACAATGGCCCTTACCCCATCCGCCCAAACACTGGGACCGACAGATTTCACTGCATATACGCTAGCGCTTCAAAGTTTGGATGGATACGGAGCCGCTGTGCAGTTGGGCTGCAGCGGGCTTCCGGCAAGTGTGATCTGTCCAGTCAGCGGACAGGCGGGATACCCGGGCTCGCCGGGCACAGTCTATTTTCAAATCCATACACAGAACACACCAACGGGGACATACAATTTTGCGATTTCAGGTACGAGTGGCCCCCTTTCGCATAGTGCTTCGGCACAGCTCGACGTATCGAATGGGACCTTTACCGGGTCGATATCACCCGCTAGTGCAACGATCCCAGTTGGCAGCTCCCAAACGTTCAATATAAGCATGAGCTCACAGGGTGGTTTCAACGGTTCCGTTAATCTGTCTTGCGGCACCCCACCGAGCGGGATCACTTGCCAATTTAGTGCCACACAAGTTTCTGTTGGACCAAATGCCGCTGGTACGGCGAATCTAAAAATCTCGGTGAATGCGAAACCAGCCTCAGCATTCCGTCCGAACCCTACGAGCCTCTTGGATTCACCTCGACTTTTGAGTGTTTTACAAACCATCGGATCAATCATACTGGCCTTGTGGCTCTCAGGTTTCGTTTTGGATTTTAGCAGGGTCCGGAGCCTGCGATGCGTCAAGCTCCGAACGGCACTGGCGATAGTCATTTTCGTTCTGGTTGCGGGGCTCAGTTCCTGCGGCGGTGGGGGAGGTGGAGGGGGGAATCCCGCAACAGTGCAGGTTTCGGTTCAGGCGTCAGCTGGTGGAACGAACATGACTCTCGGAACCCTGTCAATTACTGTGCCGTAGGTGACAGTTTCAAGGCGTAGCCGTGGTTGTGCTGCGTGCGCCCGCTATCACAAGCACCGAAATTTAAATTGTAATCGAAGTTCACTTCCGTCGAAATTCCGATGTAATCAGCCGTGAGGACTGCATCTACTTCCTTTCGTAGACAAGCGTACCCTTGTCAGTTGGTCGATCTGGATTCCACCAAGTGTAGGTAATGACTTTTCCATCGTTGCTCAATTCCAGAGAATCTTGCTCGAGAACTTTGCCATTGCGCTTCGCCAGAGTGGAAATCTCGCGTCGTCTAACCAGCCGAACCGCATAGGTTAACCCCTCTGGAGCGTGAGACCCACGCACCGCCGCGTCAGCTCCATCTAACGGTGCGTCAATATATTGACCCGCGTTTGGATACCCGATATGCAAGGTCTGAGAGTCGAGACTCAGCGTCATATCGGCATGCCGCTGAAGAGAGCCCGGGACCCGCCACTGGCCAGCAAAGTCATCGGAGCCCGACACTCGCGAAGCGACCATCTGACCTGTAATCACAGTACCAGTCGGACGAAATGCGGTCGCCGTCGTCGTAAGAACCTTCCCGTCAGCCGAAAGCTCCCAATGATATGCATTCGTCTTTACCCCATTTTCTTTTCGGGTCCGGTCCAACACAGTGGTGCTGCTCTTGACACAGCCTTCTGCGCGATTGTTCCCTATTGGTCGATCCCTTTCATCGCAGCGAAAAGTAAAACTCGATCTTCCATCGTCGTAGCGATACTCACCGTCCGCCGAAATCGAGATAGTAAAAGTCGGACCCTGAAAGTTGCCCTTTGAGGGATTCATTTTCCAGGTGCCGTTCCAGCCAGGGGAGGGCGTCCGGCAACCCGATGTGGCGGCTAATGCGCAGAAAATGACGCAACTGAACCATGCGTTCCCTATCGATTTTGCCCTCGGCACCTTATAAACCAGAATGATATTGCGAATTTTCCGGTCCCGCATGCCTTGGAGCTTGCCCTGAGACCTGCCAGGAATCTCAGTTTTGAGGCTCGATAATGCGTACGGGCTGGCACCCATCAAGGCAGGATTAGGTATCAGCTGGCCATTTCCATTGTCTATCATTTGTGGCGGCGCTGCGTTGAACATAGGAGCCCAGATGTGGTTGGTTATCCATTGTCCAGCCAACGAGATTCTCCGGCGCTATCTTATCCCGAAAGATTTCCCCCCTCGACAGTTACGACGCCCTTCACTTCTGCGCACGGCTCGTCGAGTCGCTGGGCCAAAGAGCCTAAGTCACAAATGAGAACGCCAAGAAACAAAAATGAAACGAACCGCCTCAAAGGCTTACTCTCCATTTGCCGACGCTTGGGATGTGGCCTTCATCGCTCCTAGGCTAACGCCGGAATCTGGAAAATCCAAAAAGATACTGTGGCAGCAACGAGTGGAGGGCTGAACCACAGGGATTATTGCCAACTCATCTGATACGTCATCCCCTCGGGAAAAAACCGTGAAAAGAAGACGAGAAGAAACGGTTATTCGCGCGGCGTGTGGGTTTCTGCGCTCGTTCACGCAACGCTCGACGCCACTGCCTCTCGTTTTGCTGGCAGAAGCGCTAACAAGACGCCTCCGATCACTATGAAAACGACCACATCGGTAAAGTCCCTGTGGACGCCGTGAATCCGGGCTTCTACGGTTTGAATAGCCATCACCACGCCATGGGCGATGTTCCACCAAGCTGCTAGAGCAATCATCGAGCGATGCTCAGATGGTCTCCTTGCGGCCATGAGTAGAAAGACCCCGACCGGAATAAAAAAGCTAAGAAACATCGGCTCGACCTCGTTCTTCCGCTCCAAAAGCCAGCTGGAATGCCGCAGATCCATATATAGAAAATAAATCAGGGACAGATTGATCAGCCCCACGATCACCAGGACGATCTGTGTTAGGCGTTCTCTTTTCACATTGACCTCACTTGAGCGAATTTTGTTGCGAGCGCCGCTAGGCAGCCTAATTTCGGACTAGCGATAACCTTTCCGAACTAACTGGTGGCTTCAACCCCTGACCAAGTCCACGCCCGCCAGATGATGACCGAGGTGCATACAGTTTCGATCGTCGCAAAGAACACGTATGCTGGAAAAGTGGGGTCCCGAAAGTCACCGTTAGTCAGAGGCAGAACGAAGGTCAGGAAACCGTTTACAAGGGTCAAAATGAGACCCGCGATGATATTCGCCAGCCGGTTCGCTCTAAACTGAAGTAGTCGAGACGCGAGAATCATGGCGATGGGTATTTCCATCAAGACCGCTGAACCCAGCAGAGCCCATTGTGGGAGATGTGGGGCTGTATTCGGCGAGCCAACGAAAGCGAACAGGGCAAGCACGTCCGCGTACAGGTAGTTTAATAACGCGAAGAGCCAGAATAGAGACAACCGCTCCTTTGTGTCTTGCATGTCAACCTCCTACGGAAAGGCAATGAAGGATTTAGTGGCGCTCTCACTCAGGGACCGAGATTGTTTTTCCAGTTCTCCGTAGCGATTGCCACTAAGCAATCCGCGGCGCTGGTGAGGGCAATTTCGCTCTCCCGGCTCACGCTCGCCTCCCATGTCATCGGTACTACGAATGAGCCCTGAAGAAAGACTCACCCACACAAGTCGATTTCAATTATAAATACGCAGGCCAGTTTAAATCTCGCGCCTGAATCGATGATCGCGGTTATACCGATGCAAAGATTGGAAAAATGACGAATGGATTTTGATGATTTGAGCTCGATTCTTCCAACACGCTGTAAACAAGAGAGATAGAAATGTCTAACTTCCGTCTTAATCACCACCGCAATTGCGCACGCGCAGGTGACCACAACCTTATTTTTGTCGATCCCGCGCCAAAACAGGGGTGTATCACTTTTCCCCGCTCTGTAACCATACCCCATGCAGTCTTTGACGGGGTGAGCACTAGATAGCCCGGTTTCTGGTACACCCCGGGGTGGGAAAACGATTCCGTTTCGGTTTTGGCGCGATATAAATCGAATTTGGGTGGCGGTCGCCTACGCGTGCGGAATTGAGGTCGGAATTTCGACGGGACTGGACTTCAATTACGATTTAAATTTCGGTGATTGCGAAAATGTCGGCGGCAACAGGAATATAACGGAATAACAATTTTCGACCGACATTTTTCACGGAATTAGCCCCATTTTGAGAGATTTGAGAATTATCGGTAGTTCTTGAAACTTGCCAACTACTTCTACTCTGGCGTCCCCGAGCGATCAGTACATCGCGTTTGTCGACACAGAAACGGGAGAGTATGAGGAACGGCAATTGAACCACAGTGCAGGAGAAGCCGAGAAGTTTTATCGGGAACTGGCGGCGCGAGGAGTCAGCGTACGAGTGGGGATGGAGGCCACGGGCTATACACGCTGGTTCGAGCGGTTACTGGCAGAACTGGGGATCGAGGTATGGATCGGCGATGCGGCGAAGATCAAGACCAAACGCGTGCGCAAACAGAAGACCGACCGTGAGGACGCCCGACTGCTGCTGCGACTGCTGCAGGAAAATAATTTTCCTCGGATCTGGGTACCCAGTCCGGAGAATCGGGACCTACGACAACTGCTGTGGCACCGGCATCGGCTGGTGCAGATGCGGACGCGGATCATGAATCAACTGCAGGCTCTGGCGATGAACGAAGGCCAGCGACGGAAGAAAAAGCTGTGGAGCGAAGCAGGGCGGGCACAGCTGGAAAAGCTTCCGCTCGCAGCGTGGGCATCGCGGCGCCGGAAAGATCTGCTCGAGCTGCTGGACCGGATGAACCCCAGCATCGAAGAGCTAACCGCGGCGATCGAGCGGGAAGCCAGGAAGTGGCCCGAGGCGCTGCGGCTCATGACGCATCCTGGTGTGGGCCCGCTGACGGCGCTGGCCTTCGTGCTGATCATCGGGACTGTGGAACGATTTCAGTGCGGCAAGCAGATCGGTAGCTATGTCGGACTGATTCCGTGCGAGGACTCCAGTGCGGGCCATCAACGACTGGGCCACATCACCAAGCAAGGCAGTTCTCTGCTGCGTTTCTTGCTGGGGGAAGCAGCGCAAGCGGCAGCGCGTTGCGATGCGGACTGGAGACGACGGTACATGCATCTGGCGCTGCGCCGGCAACGGAACATTGCCAAGGTGGCCATGGCCCGAAGACTCGGAGTGCGGTTGTACTGGATGTGGCGGAAGGGCTGGGAATATTCAGACTGGGTCAAATTCGGTTCGCACGCGGGACAGCTCGGTACCGGAGATGGCGTGCAGTAGAACGCCGTGCACTTGAATGGGCATCCCGCTCCCTCGCGAGAGGGAGTTTGAACGAGTAATCATGGTCTGAAGCTGGGATCGAAGAGATGTGTGGGTCGGACTGAAACCGACCGAAAGATTACAGGCGAGCCGTGGTTATCGACACTGGGCCAAAGAAATATGACGAAAGAGAACACTCTTCGGAGTGGATGCAGAAGTCTGTCCAAAAAAGACTTGACAGAGCCGACGTTGTTAGAGATCTCCGGTAATCCCGGCTAATCAGGAGCTAGTATAAATGTGGAGAGAGTCTCGGGAGCAAACAAAGATATGGCGTTCGCAAAACGTACATTCCTGGCAGTGTTCATAGTGATTTTCGTATCGGCGGTGTTTTTGCTGGCAATCTTCCCTCCCAGCACTCCGCGTATATTTTTGAATCATCGCCGCGCAGTGGAAAGCATTCGGCAATTGAACCTGGCTGAACACGACTATGCGGCACAGCATCCAGACGCCGGGTTTACTTGCAATCTCAGTGACCTCGGCAGCCAAGGTTCAGAATCACTACCCAGAGTTGGTCTTGTGGACCAACTCTTAGCGTCTGGAACAAAGAATTCGTACCATTTCGAAATCCTATGCTCCCAGTACAGCGGTCAAAAGGCTACGCGCTACACAATCACTGCCTTGCCGGTAGAAGCAGGAATGACTGGCAAGTATGCGTTGTGCTCATCTCAAAGCGGAGAAATTTGGTACAGCGAGAATGGGTCTGTATCAGATTGTCTCGCAATGCGCAAGCCAGTGGAACAGAAGTACAGAGAACAGATTGGCTGAGCAGAAATACCGTCTCAAATCACGAGATACCGTCTAAATCCTGGAAACCGGGCAAGTCAATTTCACTTACAAATAGGCAGTTCGGTTTAAATTTCACGCCCTGAACGGCGATCACGGTTATCCCTGATGCAAAACCGGCAAAAATGTAAAAAGACTTACAAGCTTTTTTGATAATTTGCGCGATTGTTGTAAGCCCTGTAAATAAGAGGGATACGGAATGTAATGTAAATCGGGGATCGAAATAATTGGCGAATTTCAACAACCACCGTAGTCTCAAATCTCTTTGAAATAGTCCAGTTCTATGAAAAATTCCTGTCGAAAATTATTATTCCATTAAAATTTCCTTCGTCGCCACCAACAACCTTCGCAGCCACTGAAATTTAAATCGTAATCGAAGTCCAATCCCGTCGAAATTCTGATGACAATCCCGTTCTCGCGCAGGTGTACTAGAATCTGGGCTATCTAGTGCTCACCCCATGCGGTCTTTGACTCCGGTGCTTGCAGCCTTTACACTTGCTGCTGCCATCCTTTTCGCGTGACTAGTTTCCGAACATAGGCAAGCTGAAAACGCAAATTCCGGAAAATAACTCGCGTAACGGAGGATCACTCCAAGCATAGCAGGCAACAGTCTTTAATGCGGAACAAGCGACTAGACGTCTTGCGTTGTATCGCCATTCTCTTGGTCATAGCGCGTCACACGTATCCGGGCATATGGATTGGTAAGGCCGGTTGGATGGGGGTTGATCTCTTCTTTGTGCTAAGCGGTTTTCTGATATCCGGATTGCTCTTCGCCGAATATAAGAAAAACCGCTCCATCAACTGGAAGCGGTTTTTGATTAGGCGAGGCTTGAAACTTTATCCCGCGTTCTACGTGTTTCTCTTAGCGACATTTCTTACCCAGTTGGGATTGAAACAGGTCAGCGGCCTGAGCAACTATTTGGGCGAACTTTTCTACGTGCAGAATTACGGCCCTTACATCTGGAGTCACACTTGGTCTCTTGCAGTGGAGGAACACTTTTACATCCTGCTGCTTATTTTCCTGCTAGTTCTGGCGCGCTTTTCATCGGACCGAGAGAATCCATTTCGCATCATGCCCCGCGCCTTTATATTCGTCGCGATAGCTTGCCTCGTTTCCCGAGTCGTGACGTTTGCTGCTATTCCTGCGGAACATGTGGAACCCTGGTTCACGTATCGGCCCGTTTGGGTTTCAACCAACGACCGGATGGATTCGCTTTTTTTCGGTGTTCTGCTTGGGTATTTCCACCATTTTGCACCGTATTCTCTGGAACGGGCGCTGGGTTCCAGGCGGAAGTCTGTTGCACTCGCAATATTGGCGTCGGTAGTCCTGGGTTTTTGTTCATTTCTGTCGACCGAAAATGAATTTCTGCTGACTGTTGGATTGTCCTTGATATACCTTGCCTTCGGAATAGTGCTCTTGCTTTGTTTGCGCATGCAAGGAGTGCTTCCAACTGCGTTTGTGCCGCTTGCCACGCAAGTGGGCCAGGGCTTTGCAATCGTGGGAATGTATTCCTATTCCATTTACTTATGGCATGCTTTTCTACTGACCTGGGTGCCGGTTTTTATCCAGCGGATCTTTCGACTCAAAGGCCTCCCTAGAGGGATTAGCCCGTTTTATGTGTTATTGAGCATCCTATTCGGAATTTCAATGTCCCTTTTAGTGGAATATCCAGTCTTGCGGCTTCGGGACCGGATTTTCCCTTCGAAGCCTCAGGCTATTTAGTTCCGTGTTAATTGCAGCTAGACAAGGAAAAAAAAACAAGCAAGAAAACCCCGCCTGTTACTACATTCGACGAGTACCATTGGTGATTTCCCTCCGGGATGTTTAATTTGAAACGTGAGGATAGAAAGATTCTTGGAGGCGGCCGATTGGCCGTTACAAACGTAGCCGCAAACCTTCCGATAGGGCAGTTTCGCCCGCTCCTATCTCCTATCCCATGCGGTCTTTGACGGGATAGGGGATAGGCTAGGGCGAAACTGCCCTTTTTGGTGGGTGCTAACGGGTATACACGTTAGAAACTTCAGTTCAGGAAAGCTCGGAGGGGTAGTACAGTTTCCAGTCTGGATCGTAATGCCGACGCTGCATCTGATGGATCAGATAAAAATCAAATTGTGTTACAAGCGATTTCAATTTCTCATAATCGCTCCTCGGGAATTCGGCTCTCTGCATCAGGAACCCAATGGCTTGCTGATACGGATAAACGTAATCTAACGCTGTTAAGAGAGAAATTAGCTTTTCAGGTTCTAATCTCGATTTCGCGCTCCTGAACATATTCAACAGCACCGTAGAGCTTCCGACATATTGGGGGCGAACTACCGAATCAATAAGAGTCCTTGCAAGATTAGTGACGTATATTTTTCCAGCGATTGGATGATCAAACAGTTCTACTCCTTGATGGTTGGTAAATTTTCCGTTGACAATTACATACTCAACGCCATCTTTTTCATCAGACTCGCGATACTTGTTATTTGATTTTCTAGGACTGCTCGAAAACGCTCGATCTAGAGTCTCTTGACTTAAGCTATTTGATTTGGGTTTTTCGCTTTGCTCTTTATTTACGAATAGCTGGCGCGGAGTGATTTCGAGAAGGGAGTGTATTAGTGCAGCGGTCTGATGACTGAAATATGAACCTCGGATTAAGGAGGCTCCGATTTCAAGGTTAGACGGTTTGCCCCGGATAAATCTGGAGATATCTTTAGATTTTTCCGAGATTAACTGGATGTGCCTAAGGCCGACCTTATCCTCCAATAGTTTGCGAAATTTTTGGGGTCCATAAGATCTCGGGATATTCCACAGAGCCCTGTTCTCATCTAATAGCGAATCGAGTTCCTTCGGGGCGTAAACGGACTTTTTCGCCATCGCGAAATAGACTATTATCTCGGCGACGTGGGCTTGAGTTCTCATTGGATATAAACACGTTTTCATAGTGTAAATTAAACAAAAAGAACTAAAAATCCATATGAAATAACTATTGACATTGTAAATTAAACATATTACGATTGACCCTGGTAATGAACCTCGCAGAGGAGATAGCCAGACTTAGAGGAAAAGGGTTCTCGGAAGACCGCGCCGAAATTATAGTTTTAATGCGAGAAGCTGCCGTAGTTCTGTTTCGAGCATTTCCCGATTCCTTTTTGCTATTCGGTGGCGCTAATTTGATTTTTTTCCACAACAGCCTCCGTCATTCAGCTGACCTGGACCTCTTATCAATCACTCCAGACATGCCTGAGATTGATGACATAAGAAATACGTTAGTGGAGGGACTAAAACCGCTGATCCAATTACTAAAAATTGAGGACCTAAAAATACAAATTATTCGTTCCGAAGATGCAATGAAGAAAATCAGCATTGGAGCCGATGGCAGAACGCTATTTACAGTTGATTTAACCCGAATGGGGTCCGTTCTCGAAAAAGAAGTTGAGGAGCATCCGACTGAGTCTGTATCTTCTGATCTCATAGGCATGATCAAGGCTGTTTCTCGGGACCTTCTCTTATTGCAAAAAGCAGAAGCTTTCTTGATGCGTAAGATAATCAAAGTCCGCGACGCGTACGACATCAAGTTACTGATGTCCCTCGGAGCAACGCTTGGAAGTAACCTCAAACAACATCTAGAGGATGACCTGAGATGGAATGAAATAGAAAGCGAGCAGATCATCGAGAGAATCAATCAGGTCGATATTAGACATTGCGAGGCTGAGCTGGGAAATGTCTTACCAACGGCAGAGTTTAAGGATCTTCGCGACGAAAACTTCGAACCGTTACGAGACTCCTTACTAAAATTGTTTGCCGACTGGGTGTGAAGAGGAATCATGAATTGGGTCAAAACTATAACCGACCAAGCAAAAATAAATGACATCATACGTTCTGACGTCCTAGCCGAGACACTTGGGGTGCCGATTCAATCTCTACGTGTTGCGCTAAACCGACAACAGAAAAAGGGGCTCGTACAGCGAGTGACCAGAAAGGTTTACATCAATAAAATTGCAACGGGATTCAACGTTCGCGATCTCGCTTCAGTGATAAGCCCTGAATCTTACATTTCTCTAGACTCAGCATTGAACGAATGGGGGATCTCAAGTCAGAGTCCAGTAGCACTCACCTGTGTCACTCCGAAACAGATAGCCTCTATAAAAATAGAGAATGCAGAAATCGAGTTTCGCACCATTAAGGCTTCGTTGATTTGGGGTTTCCAAGAAAAAAAGACAAGATACAACACGTACAAGCTCGCAGAACCAGAAAAGGCACTTCTGGATTGGATTTATCTACGACGAAAGGAAGGACTCTCAATCGACCTAGATGAATTTCAATTTCACGGCATCAGTCGTTCAAAGCTCGTCAAATATGCAAAACAATATCCACGTGTCATTTTGCAAACCGTTTATCCGCTACTAATCGACCATCAATTCGCTGCCTAATGGGGGAGCGGACAATACTTAAACTAGCTTAACGAAGCACGCCATCATTGCGGCACTTTTGGTACTCAAACGAATGCGTCTTTACGTAAGCGTCGTCCCACGACCGTATTGACTAACGGCGGTATTGGTTAGGCTGCGTGACGAGAGTCTTTGGCGAGGTCAGTAGCGAGAGTCCACGGAAGTAGTTCTTCAATGCGGTTGATGGGGTGCTCAGCGATGCACGACAGGAGGTTCCGAAGGTAGCCCTCCGGGTCGATCCCGTTTAGTTTGGCCGTACCGATCAGGCTGTAGATCGCCGCGGCGCTCTCACCCCCTCGGTCCGATCCCGCGAACAAGTAGTTTTTTCTGCCGAGAGCGACAGCACGCAACGATTCGCACGCCACTCTTCAATCGTTCTGCGTCGCTTCGGTAGGTTCGTCGAAAAAATAATAAAACGGTGAAAATCTACTTGTCCGGTTTGTGCTGCGTTAATCGGGAGTTACTTCGGCGCAGACGGATCGCCCATCAGGATAATGAGTCCGCCTGCGAGAGTGCCCCGCCAACTTAGGAAATCGTGTCCGCCAGCAAACTCTTGATAGTCGACTTCATAGCCCTTAGCGAGGAGCACGTCCCGCAAATTCCGATTCGGTGCGAGGATGCCTCCACCAAGTCCTGAGAAATCGAGCTCCTCGGTGCCAGCATCCATGTAGAAACGGAGCGGCAACTTCGGACTCGCAATGAATTCCTTTGCCAACCAATTCGGCTCAACCTTTGAACCAAAGGGATTGTCACTTTTCGGTGGCGTCCAGAAGAACGCACCGGATTGTGAAAGAACGTTTCCAAAGATGTCTGAATGCCAAAGTGCTGTGCAGGCGGCGGCCAGTCCGCCGAGGCTTGATCCACCCACGATAATTTGCCGGGGATCTGCGGCGATGTTATACAACCGCCGCGCCCAAGGCATTAATTCGGAGCTGAGAAAATCTGCAAAAGTCCGATTGCAGGTGAGTTCACGAAAGCGGGCGTCGGCGGGTGCGTTATCGACCAGAATCGCAACCAACGGCGGAATGCGATGGTCGGCGATCAGGTTATCCAGGATCGTCGGAGTAGGTATTACGTTTTCGTCCAAGTAGGGTTTTTCATCGAAGAGGATGAGTGCGCCGTACGGTTTCGCATCCTTGGAATACCCGGGTGGAGTATAAACGGCGATCTCTCTTTCGTTCTTAAGTAGGTTACTTTTGAATACCTGCTTCTCGACGGCGCCTACGGGGACTTCTCTGCGCTTCGCAAGCCAGGGCTGTATGGGCGCGTCCGGCATCTCTACCATCGAGACGCCGTTGTATCGAGCGGCATCGGGACTATCTGCGGCTGCGAGCCAGTGCTTGGGATTGAGCGGATCCAGCTGCATGCCGGCCCAGAGCATCGACATCGTCTCCGCACTGGCCAGTTCCGGATTCGGTAGTATGTGCGGCGAATTCGGCCCCAGTAGGTACGTGAACCTTTCTTGTCGATCTACTGTTAAGGTTTCATACCAAACATCCGTGCTCGCAAGCCGGTGCATCCGGTATGTCTCAGGCGATCTGAATGTGAAGGGCGGCCAATCAAGCAGAACGTTCTGGGTGTCCTCGCCGCCCTGGTAGAGAAACGTGACGAGGAAATTCTCCTGATCGTCCTTCAGCGGCTCGATCAGCGGCGTACCTTTCGTCTTAACAGTCTTCCAGAAGTTCGCCAGAGCGTTGGGTTGACGCAGGTCCAAGGCGGCACGCAGCGCGTTAATCTGGGGGCTCTCAGTCTGATCCACCGAAGGTGCTCGTTCTACTCTGTCTGACAATGCGACGATCCTAGTCAGTTTGATGGTATATGGCACCTCGTCTACATTTCCGTCGGACGCTACTTCCAACCGAAATACACCGGTACTGTCGGCGATAAAGCCAATCTTTTGATCTGGGCCAATAGGTCTGAACCCCCGGACCTTACTACCGGAAGCATCGTAGACTGTAATTATCAGTTTCGTTTCGTGCGACACGTCAGTCTCGACAAAATCCCCGCTTTTGAGGGAGAGTAGATATGAAACCGGCTTGCCAGTACTCACCACGCCATTCCGAGCTTTTCCCACCTGAAGCGCTTCATCAGCTACCGATGTTGTCGCCCAGGACATCGCAAGAATCAAAAGAAGTGAGAAAAACAGGCTCTTGGTCAACGAGCGCCTCCGCTTCGACAGGCTTCGAACGTCTACGAAGAGCGAACGCATCACTACCGAGATATTCAAGTTCATGCCCGAATCCGACCTTTCTTTACCCTACGACTAAATCGGAATCAAAACGCACGATTTGCGTCTACCTGCAAGCCCGCAGCCTTAAGTTCTTTTACGAGGCGCATTCGCCAGTCCGCGCCGTCCATTGGGATATAAATTAGCCCATGAATGTCTGAAGGTAACGTCACACCCTTTTCAACGAGTGCGAAAGTACGTTCTCTACCTAATCGTCCGACGAAGAATCCCAGTTCTAAAATCACCTTCTGACGCGCCCGCAATTCCTTCTGTTCAGGATTCTGTTTCGAACTTGCAATATCGTCGGCGGTTAGGATGACAACTGCGCACTGAACACCTGCCGCGTGAATCTCGAATTTCTCGACGACGGTCTTTCCCTTGTCCGCTTGCTCATGGAGAATAATCGGTTCAAGGTCCAACGTTTCAAGGAATCTCGCCACGGTTTCTTTGTTACCGTGATCATGGCCATGAACTACAAAAATCTTACGACCGTCGGCATCAGGGAAGTGCGGAGGTTCGAGAGGACCTTGATTATCTTGCGCTAAATTTTCGCGCAGATCACCGATTCTCGACTCCAAAAATCCTTTTGCCTCGTCGAGACCGTCAATGAAAGCCTTCACAAACTCTGACTGCGGTTGCCCATGATAGTACACGCCAGGGCCAAATCTAATCCTGTCGAAGGCCTTAAAAATGAGCGAGGACTCGCCATAGAACTCAGCTAGGACGATCTTTACGTTTTTGTCCCATATTAAAAGCGCAGTAGAACGGTGGCCAGCCGAACGTATTTCGGGTAACTGGTCCAGTAACTTTTGCAGTCTTTTCAAAGCTAACTGAGGGGATATCGTTGGATGGTGGGCTATTTCGGCCGGAGATCCGCGCCGGACCTTAACCATTGTCTCGCCATTCTCCTTTTGTTGAGCAGCGTACCCGAAATGTACACATTGATGCTACCGATTGCGAACTTTATTTCTCTCGCAATGATGTCATGACTCGCAAATGATGCGCGGGAAAAAAAATCGGCCAAATAGGGCAGTTTCGCTCTAGCCTATCCCCTATCCCATGCGGTCTTTGACTCCGGTGCTTGCAGCCTTTACACTTCCTGTGTGCCAACCTTTTCGCGCGGATACGGGCATCGGTTTGATCTAAGCGGGTACTTTCCGCGCGCTATCAAGACGATTTGCATCATCTGCGTTTCGGTTTTTTTCCTGCAAACAGTTTCGGCTCTGATCTTTCACGAAGCCGGTCAGAAGTTTTGGCTGGACTGGTTCGGCTTGCGGCCGTATGCAGCCGTTTACGGTTTCCGAATCTGGCAGCCGTTTACTTATATTTTTCTTCATGGCGGAATTCTTCATATCCTTTTCAATCTGCTTTACCTCGCCATGTTTGGCGCTGACTTGGAGCACACCTGGGGCGCGCGGCGCTTCTACACCTATTTTTTCGTCTGCGGAGTGGGCGCGGGAATTGTTGACATCATCGTAAAGCTCTTAATCGATCCGCATGGGCACGGTACAGCCCTGATACCTACGATCGGAGCCTCCGGAGCGATTTACGGGGTACTGCTCGCGGTCGCGATCGTGATGCCGCACCGGCAAGTCTGGGTTTTCCCACTGCCGGTCACAGTCTCCATGCGAATTTTTGTGATCGTCATGGGCGCCATAGAATTTTTCAGCACCATCGGCTCTACAGGGGACGGTGTTAGCCACGTCTGCCATCTCGGCGGCATGCTGGTCGGCTATATTTATTTGCGCCGCGGCTCTTACCTCTACAACTATCGGAATTTTTTTACGGATTGGAAACGGCGCCGGCTGCGCAAGAAATTCGAAGTGTACGTCCGCGATCACAACGAGAAGCCGCCTTCAAATCCCGACAACTGGGTGAATTGATCACGGACGCATTAAGGCTACCCGCCGATTCGAATCAACTTCATCAAATTAGTAGATCCCGTTGTGCCCAACGGTGTCCCGGCGATTACGCCCACGATGTCGCCGCGCTTCACCAAATGCTCTTCGGTCAATCGCGCCTCCGCAACTTTCGCAAGCTGATCGATATCGTGGACGCGCTTGATCGTCCGCGGCAGCACGCCCCACAACAGGCTCAAACGCCGTCGCGCTTCCTGGACCGGCGAAAACGCGACAATGGGCGCGCGCGGGCGATATTTTGAAACCAGCCGTGCGGATGATCCCGACTCGGTGAAGACGGCCACGGCCTTCATATTCAATTCTTCGGCTGCGTGGCAAATTGCTTCAGCGATGGCTTCGCTGATTAGCAAATCGCCGCAACGTGCAGGGCGAGGCAACGACGTGACGCTGGCTTCCGCCTCGCGAATAATGCGGTCCATCATCACCACCGATTCCAAAGGATAATTTCCCGCCGCCGTCTCGCCGGAAAGCATCAGTGCATCGCTGCCATCGAAAATTGCGTTGGCCACGTCGGACGCTTCCGCGCGCGTGGGCCGAGGATTTTTCTGCATTGAATCCAGCATCTGCGTCGCGGTGATCACGGGAATCAGCGCATCGCGCGCAGCAGAGATTATCCGCTTTTGCGCCACAGGCACTTTTTCCAGGCTCATCTCCACGCCCAAGTCTCCGCGCGCCACCATCACGCCGTCGGTAACTGCGAGAATCTCCTCCAAGTTGTCGAGGGCTTCCGGCTTTTCCAGTTTCGCGATTATGGGTGTCTCTTTTCCGGCGCGGGCAATGGCCGCCTTCGCAGCCCGCACATCCGCTGCGGTTCGCACAAAGCTCTGCGCCACGTAGTTCGCGCCCATTTGCAGGCTGAACGCCAAGTCGCGGCGGTCCTTGGGCGTGAGCGAAGGAATTTTCAGTTTCACTCCTGGCAGGTTAATGCCCTTGTTTTCGCCCAGTTCCCCACCGTTCTCTACCTGGCAAATAACTTCTTGTCCCCGTATTGAAAGGACACGCAGCGAGATTTCTCCGTCGTTTAGCAGAATGCGGTCGCCTTTCCGCACCGATTCAGGCAAAGCAAGAAAAGTTGTGCTTACTCCTTGGTCCGTGCCGATCACTTTTTTCGTGCTGATCACGAAACGCTGGCCGAAGTGGAGGTGCACGGGCTTGCCCTGCTCCAGGGCTCCCGTGCGAATTTTGGGTCCTTGTAAATCCGCCAGGATTGCAACAGGTTTGCTGTAACGCGCGGATGCCCGCCGCACATAATTCATCAGGCGCGCTTTTTCCTCCGGCGTGCCGTGTGAAAAATTCAGCCGCGCGACATCCATGCCCGCGTGCAGCAGCTCGTCAATCATTTTTTGACTGGAACTGGCGGGTCCTAAAGTGCAGACAATTTTGGCCCTTCGAAGATTTTGCACGATTGTTATTTTGTCACTGCAAACGAGTCGACCACCTCGTAGAGGAACTGAACTCCCTTGCGGAAAGATTCGACGGGAATGCGTTCGTCGTCGGCGTGCATGCGCATCACGTCTTCGTCTGTGAGCGGAAAAGGATCGAAACCGTAGGCCTGCACAGCGCGCAGGCGCAGGCGCGCGGAATCTGTGAGCGGAGTGGACATATACGGGACCACGGGCGCACCACGGAATTCCTGAGCCGTCACTTTTTTAATGGTGGCGTACAAATCAGTTTCGAGCGATGAGGATGGCGCGGTCTCTCCAGCACCCGACTGCACTTCCAAGCGAACTTCGGGATCGTTGACCAGTTGATTTAGCTTGCTCATCAGGGGCGCGAACATATTTCCAGGCAGAAGACGTATGTTCAGGACGCCATGCGCCTCTGAAGGGACTACGTTAGCTCGTATGCCTGCTTGCAGCATCGTCGGATTCACAGTGTCTCGCAGCATCGCATTCCAGATTGGGTTGGCGTTGGAAAGCCATCGAGCTGCATGCTCCATACGGTCCGAGCTCTCCAGTGCTTGCATCCATTTGGAGGTTTCTTCGTCTTGCAACGGAGCAATTCCTTCGAAATATCCGCGCGTGACGGAATTGAACTGCACGGGAGCTTCGTAGGTTCCCAATTTCGCCATGGCAGCAGATAGATGCGTGACGGCATTGTCTTTCAGCGGAACCGATCCGTGGCCCGAAGTGCCTGTGGCGATTACGTTCACGTTTACGGCGACTTTCTCGCTGACCTGCACAGCCACGTATTGCACTTTTCCATTCTTCTGAACGGTGCGGCCGCATTCGTTCAAAGCGAAGCCCGAAGCAATTTTATCCCAATGTTTTTCCACCGCGAACTTCATTCCCGTTTCCCCGCCGGCTTCTTCATCGCCTTCTGCGAGAAAAATCACATCGCGGTTCAATCGCGCTTGGGAACGCTTCAACGCAATAAACACGGCAAGATTGGCGGCCAGCATTCCTTTGTCGTCGATGGTGCCCCGTCCGTAAAGGTAACCATCTTTCATTACTGCGGCGAAAGGATCCACAGACCATTTGCTCTTATCCACGCCGACCACATCCAGATGGGCCAAAAGGAGCAATGCGCGCGAAGGATTGGGCATGGCGCTGGACGAAAGGCGCGCAACCAAAAATCCCCTGCCCGGCGTGCTCTCAAAAATCTCCGACGGAATTCCCTCGCGTTTGAGGACCTCGGCGATGTATTTCGCTGCCACCATCTCGTTACCCGGGGGATTCGTGGTATTGATGCGAATCAGGTCCTGCAGCCAAACGAACGCTTCACCTTGGAGCTTTGCGATGTCGGCGCTGGGTGGTGTGGGCGGCTGCGCCGATTGTGGCGCCGTGCCCTGCCCCGCACTGTATGTGGCCCAGCAAAGCACGCCGCAGAATGCCAGGGCGAGGACTCGAACGCTCGGAAGCGCCATTCTTTCGTTCTCCTGATTGAATGTGAATTGCAACGATAAGCAGATTAGCAATTTTCATATTATCATGACGTCAGGAACCAGCCGGCGCACTTGGAGCGGAGCGTTTTCTGGATGGCAATAGACCATCCGAAAAAGGCTCTGGCAGCATCAAAGCAGGAGGGGGAATCTATGAGTTTAAAGCTGTGCAGGCGCGCGATTTTCGGGGGGACGTTGCTGGCAGTTTTGGGCATACCTCCTGGCACCTTGACTGCCTGGTCGCATCAGCAAGAAGGGCCGCAGAAACCCGCGCCCGTTCAGCAGCCGGCTACGCCTCCTCAGCCGACGGGGCAGCAGCAATCGCCCCAGGCGGGACAGGTGCGTCCTCCGCAAACCTCCATTGCGGTGGAATCGAACGTGGTGAATATCGACGCGGTGGTGACGGACCAGGAAGGCGACATTCTGACGAATCTGAAGAAGGAAAATTTTCGAGTCCTCGATAACAACCAGCCGCAGCAAATTTCGAATTTTGCTCCCAGTGAAGCGCCGATCACGATCGTTATTTTGATGGAATTCAGCCAGCTTGGCTACCAGTGGTATGCCTACCAGGCCAAGAGTTGGGCCTACAATTTCCTGGGACACTTGAATGATAAAGACTATGTCGCGCTGAAGACATTTGATCTTAGGACCCACGTGGTGGTCGATTTCACGCGGAACAAACTGGAAGTGGGGCAGGCTGTGGCAGGATTATACTTTCCGGATTTTCATGAAGCTAATTTGTTTGACGCGCTGCTGGAAACGCTGGACGAACTGCGCGATGTAAAAGGGAAAAAGTCGATTCTCTTGCTGGCCAGCGGCTTCGATACTTTTAGCAAGCACACACTGGACCAAACGCTGCGGCGAGTGAAGGAAACCGAAGTGCCAATCTTTAGCGTGGGAATGGCTGAAGAACTGGATGTGCGAAGACCCAACGGTGGAAGTAGTATCGGATATCTTCAAGCGAAAAATCAGCTCAATACCTTCGCCGAGTTGACCGGCGGATATGCTTGGTTCCCTCGATTTCAAGGCGAGATGGGCAGCATCTTCAACAGCGTAGCGGAATTTTTGAGGAGCCAATATACGCTCGGCTTTACGCCTTCCAGTTCCCCAGATGGCAAATATCACAAACTCAAGCTGGAGATTGTGGACGAGCAAGGCAATCCGCTACTGCAGCCGGATAAAAAAGGAAAGATGAAGAAGGTGATCGTGATAGCCCGCCAGGGCTACACGTCGCCAAAGCCCACCGCAGGGGATTGATTTTTCGACAGGCTTGGGCGGCATTATGGATGCTTTCGCCGGAAGATGACGCCAAGGATCGTTGCAGCGATCATCAGTCCGAGCAGGATCAAAGCGGCGCGAAGCGACCACATCGCCCAGGTAGCGGCGAAAAGAAGTGCGAGCCAAAACGCGTTCATCGGGCGAGCGTAACCCATAATTTCGGCTCGCTTATCGCCACCTTCACTGCGTTTCGGCTCGTCCTCCACTTTTTCCAATTCTCCTTTCACCAGCAGCGCCGGAATTTTCCAATTATTTTGCGACGATGCGCAAATCACGCCCCGTCATTTCGCCGGGCTCTGCAACGCCGAGCACGCCGAGGATTGTGGGAGCGATGTCACGGAGCGAACCGCCGGGAGCTAATCGCGTTTGGCCGTTGTCGGTAAGCAAAATGAATGGTACGGGATTCGTGGTGTGATACGTGTGCGGGCCGCCGGTGACGGGATCGATCATGGTCTCGGCGTTGCCGTGGTCGGCAGTGATGATCCAAGCGCCGCCGCGTGGACGTAGCACCTGAACAATTTCTCCCAGGCAAGCATCCACGGTTTCGACCGCTTTGATGGTGGCTTCCAGCTTTCCTGAATGACCCACCATGTCTGCATTAGCAAAATTCATGATGATGGCGTCGAATTCACCTTTTTCTATGGCCTGAACTACGGTGTTGGCGATACCGGCGGCGGACATCTCCGGCTTCAAATCGTAAGTGGGCACTTTCGGGGAGGGCACGAGGATGCGCTCTTCTCCCGGAAAAGGCTTCTCGACCCCGCCGTTGAAAAAGTAAGTTACGTGGGCGTATTTTTCCGTTTCGGCGACACGCAAGTTTTTGAATTGGAGCTCGGCAAAGACATTGGCGAGGATATGTTCGAGCTTTTCGGGAGCGAGCAAGTAGCGGAGCCAGGGCCAAGTTTTTTCGTACTGAGTCATGGCGACGAAGAACAGGTTTTTCGGCCGGTCGGGATCGACGATTTTATCGAAGCCAGGCTCGATGAGGGCGCGGGTCATTTGGCGGGCGCGGTCGGCGCGGAAATTGAAGAAGATGACGGCGTGGTCATCTTGGATTACGGCGCGCGGGGCAGCCGGCTTTCCCGGCGAAGGCTCGCTCGTGATCACGGCGGGAATAATAAATTCGTCGGTGACGCCCTTTTCGTAACTTGCGCGAACGGCTGCGGCGGGATCTGCGAATTTCACTTCCGAGGCGCCATGAACGACCGCGCGATAGGCTTTTTCGACGCGCTCCCAGCGGTTGTCGCGGTCCATGGCGTAGTAGCGTCCGCTGACAGTGGCAATTTGGCCTACGCCGAGCTCGCGCATTTTTTGTTCGAGCTGCTGCACAAATTCAATTCCGCTGTGAGGAGCGGTGTCGCGCCCGTCCATGAAGCAGTGCACGAAAACATTTTTTACTTTGTTTTCCCGCGCCATTTTTAAGAGGGCGAAGAGATGATTGAGGTGCGAGTGGACTCCTCCGTCGCTGACCAGGCCGAGAAGATGCAGCTGCGCGCTGCGTCCTCGTTCCATGGCGTCGAGCAAGAGAGGTTGGCGATAAAATTCGCCATCGGCGATGAGCTGGTCGATGCGCGTGCTGTCCATGTGGACGATACGGCCGGCGCCGATATTGAGGTGGCCCACCTCGCTATTCCCCATCTGTCCCACGGGGAGGCCTACGGCGGGGCCGGACGTTTGAATTAGTGTATTGGGAAAATCTTTGAGGAGGCGATCGTAGTTGGGCTTGCGCGCGAGAGCGATTGCGTTGCCCTTGGTTTCGGCGCGGTAGCCCCAGCCGTCAAGGACCGTGAGAACGATAGGTTTTGGACGTTTGATCATGTGGGCGCCAAACAGGCTAGCATGGCGGTCAAATCCGGTGGCGATTTGGGAGCGACGATAGGAATTGGGAGTGGCGTGTTGTTTGTTTTGTGTAACTTAGGATGGGCTCTATCAATTGGAGTTCGCGATTAGAAATACTTCGTATTTTATCGAGGGCGGGGCCGGGCGGTGACGAGCCCGCACCACGGCAGCGTTCACATGGATAACCTGAATGACAACTCACCCGTGTTCTTTCGCCTTTGCGGCGGCCGCGTAACGTGGTATTTACAACCTTAAGCCCCGGCTCCCAATCCGCGCGAGGAGGGACCCATGAAGATCTTCATCGCGGCGGCTATCCTGAGTTTTGCCCTGATCCCTGCTGCCACGCAGTTTGCCGATGCGCCAACCGGTTTTGACAACAAATCCAACGGCATGGTTGATGCTGCAACGCATCAGGCTGACCAAACGAAATTCGAGGAAGTGGAGCAACTAAGCGACGGCCTCGGGCCGCTGTACAACGCGCAGTCCTGCCGCGAGTGCCACCAGAGTCCAGTATCCGGCGCGGCGTCTCAAGTGACGGAACTGCGTGTGGGCCATCAAGGACCGGACGGACGTTTTCGCACCCCCGACATCGCGATCGCGCACGGAACTGAGATAATTAGTGGCCGCTCGCTGGTGAACGATCGCGCGATCTGCCCCAACGGTGCTTTTCCCGACAAGGAAATTCAGGAGCGCGTTCCAGAGTCGGAGACAATCCGTACGTTTCGTCTGTCTCTGGGTCTGTTGGGCGATGGTTTCGTGGAAGCGATTGCCGATCAAACCCTCGTCGATCTTTCCAAGCAGGAATGCAAATCTTCGCATGGAAAGATCTGCGGCCAGGTTCTGTACGTGCCCATCGTGGAGGCGCCTGGACAAATGGGAGTGGGCCGCTTCGGGTGGAAAGATCAGCACGCTAGTCTGCTATCGTTCGCCGGCGACGCATACCTGAACGAGATGGGCATCACCAATCGTCTGCAACCCACCGAGGTCACCGATCTCTGCAATACCGCCGCTGAGCCGAATGACACGCCTGGCCCCGACGGCCTTTCCGACATTGACCACTTTGCCCGCTTCATTCGTGCCACTAAGGCGCCCGCGCGGGATGCGCAGCTAGCCAGCAGTGCGACTGCCAGGAAGGGCTTAATGTTGTTCGACAAAATCGGTTGTGCGACCTGCCACGTGGAGACAATAACCACTGCTCCGGCGGGAACGAAGATCAATGGCGGAACCTTTACGATTCCCGCCGCGCTCGGTTCGATTGCCTTGCACCCGTACGGCGATTTCCTGATGCACAACGTGGGCACGGGCGACGGAATCTTGCAAGCTACGCGTGAGCACTACGGTCATCAAGTCTTCCAGCAAATGTCCGGGTATCTTTCGAAGCAAGACTTCGAGAGCAGCCGAAACAAGATTCGCACTGCTCCTTTGTGGGGAGTCCGCTTGCGTCCGCGATTAATGCATGACGGCAATTCCGTAACACTTCTGGATGCCATCTCACGACACCATGGCGAAGCCAGCCACGTTACCCAGCAATTTGAAAAACTGAAACGCCCTGACCAGGACGCCATCGTCGAGTTCTTGAAATCTTTGTGAGCGGAGGACTGCAACACCGAGACCACGGGAAATTTTAGGTGGTGTGGGCATGCGCCAGGTAGTGCTGCCTTAGGAGGTCTTTGCCGTAGTCGTTTCCGTTTGGCGTGCGCACTACGCAATGGATGTGTTGCTGCGTGGGTTTATCGGGGTCGGATAAAAACTTCGCGAGGTTGGCGGGGCGTTGGTGGTCGAACTCGATCAGGATTACCGGGCTTTGGATGCGGTAGTAAAAGGCGCTGTCGGGCTGGGTGCCACCGACCCATGCGAACCAGGTGTCTTCGAGGTGGCGGTCGATTTCGTCCATCTTCACGCGGGCGTGTCCATCGTCCATATTGCTGATGTAGAGATGGGCGAGGTCGCGCAGATGATCGCGCGCGGGTTTCGCCAAATCTTTTGCGCGCAGGCCGGCGTAGTCGAGGACGACGTTGTCTTTGAAAGCTTCGGTCAAGTTATTGTTGCCGGTTTTGGAGAAGTTAATGATTGCGCGCTGGCGCTGCGAGTCGGAGAGAGACTGCAGCATCTGTAAACCAGTGTTTTGTTCCTCTTGAAGAATGACCACACCTTTGTACTTTCCCGTGCTTGCGCGGACGGGCTCAGAACCGAAGAAGTGCGGAGTCATCACCACCTGATCGCCCAAGACGAAATAATTGATGATGGCGTGGTGGCCGTCGAGTTGCCAGCCCCAGGGCTGGGTGGCGGAAGGCTGTCCCATGATAGTGAAGTAGTAGAGCCATTCGCCGAGGAATGCGTGTTCGTTGATCAACTCGGCGAGCGTTTCGTTTAGGCGCATCACATTGCGGGTTAGCTCGAAACCTCGCGTGCTGAGAGATGCGCGCATGAGGCCGAAGGCGGCTTCGCGCTGCGCGTCTGTCATTTCCTGGAGGCTGATGCCCTGGCGCACGTAGAAATGTTGGTTCATCCATTTGCGCCACTTGACGTCGTCAACGGGGAACATGGTGCGGGCGAGTTGAACGTTGGTTAGCGAGGCGATGAATTTTTCCGCGGCATTGCGGACGGGTTCGGTGGAAATGCCGGTGGGTACGATTTGGAAAATGCCGGGAAGAATGTTGCCGTCCGTGGTAATTCCTTTGAAAGGCTCGGCAAGACCTTTGCGTTCGAAGTCTTCAGACATCTGGCGAAAACGCTCAGCCGTGTCGGCTGCAGTTTGTTCCTGACGGAAGGCCCAGGGCCCGAGAACGGCCGCAGCGCTTAGGGTAGAAAGAAATGCGCGGCGAGTAGGATGATGCGTATGCGGGCGCGAGTGAGTATGACCGGGATGGTGTTGGTGATGTTTCATGATCACCTATGCTGTGCGAATGGTGGGGAAAGTATCATGCGCTTGCGGCATATGCAATCGCCGCAGTCGAGGGAGTCTCAAGTGGCCGACGTGGGTCAAGAGGGTTGCTGGTACAGGCCCAGGACGTTTCCTGCGGGATCGCGGAATCTTGCCGTAATCTCGGGTGCGTCGGCTCCGATGGGCTGTACGATCTTGCCGCCGTTTGCGACGATCAGGTCAACGGTGGCGGAAGCGCTGTCAACCATGATGTAAATCATCAGGCCGGGGTTCGACGCGGGGGAGCGTCCAAGCACCCAGGTGCCGCTGACTTCGCCGACCGAGTCGTCAAAGGCCGTGCTACCGTCATCGCGTTTGCGCATATTCCAGCCGAAAACCTTTTTGTAAAAGTCGGCCGAGGACGCAATGTCAGTGGCGGGGATTTCGATATAGCAGATCTTGCCGTTCGCGAAAGTGGGAGGCATCCGTTTTCCTTTAAGGTTGTGAATTCTAACACGATTCCGAATCAGCAGAGTTGCGTGTACGCGGATACGGTTGGCGCACGATACAGGTTCATTTATTGCGCAGATCCCGACGTGGCGGTGGGCGATGCATGCAATCGCGGTGCTAAGAAAAAGTGGCCGGCCTAAAGAGGGCCGCCGCAAAAGCAACAACAAATGTCCATGTTCTTCTCACACCTCCAGGCGGGCGCCTTCTGCGGGGCCTACTTTGCGCGGGGGGCGAAGCATAGAGTGAGCTGAGAGGGCTTTGAATCCGGGAAAGACGGCGTCTGCGCCAAGGCGCTCTTCGATGCGCAGGAGCTGATTGTATTTAGCGATGCGGTCGGTGCGCGAGGCTGAGCCGGTTTTAATTTGGCCGCTGCCCATGGCCACGACGAAATCGGCGAGAAAAGTGTCTTCGGTTTCCCCGGAGCGGTGGGAGACGATGGATGCGTAATTCGCTTTGCGCGCCATTTCGACGGCGTCAATTGTTTCACTTACCGTGCCGATCTGATTCAACTTGATCAGGATGGCGTTGCCGACTTTTTCGGAAATTCCGCGCGCAAAAATCTTGGGGTTGGTGACGAAGATGTCGTCGCCGACAAGTTGAACGGTCTTTCTTTTTTCCATTTCTGCGGCGGGCGATTTGCCGAGTTCGTGAGTGAGAAGTTTCCAGCCGTCCCAGTCGTCTTCCGCGAGACCGTCCTCGATTGAAACGATGGGATATTGCTGGACCCAGGATTTCCAGAATTCGACCATTTGCTGGGAAGTGCGCTCGGACTTGTCGGACTTTTTAAAAATGTATTTTTTCTTGTCGCGATCGTAGAACTCGCTGGAAGCTGGATCGAGCGCGATGCAAATTTGTTCGCCGGGCTTGTAACCGGCGGCAGTGATGGCCTCCAGAACGCGTTCGACGGCTTCCACGTTGGATTTCAAGTTTGGCGCGAAGCCTCCTTCGTCACCGACGGCGGTGGAGTAGCCATTTTTCTTCAGCACGGCTTTCAAGTTGTGGAAAACTTCGATGCCCCAGCGCAGTGCTTCGCGAAAATTGGGTGCGCCGAGCGGCATGACCATGAATTCCTGGACGTCCACGGAATTATCAGCGTGCGCGCCGCCGTTCAAAATATTCATCATGGGGACGGGAAGGGTGTCTGCATAACCTTCGGACGAATATCTGGCGAGATATTGGTAGAGCGGGAGCTCGAGCTGGGTGGCTGCGGCGCGCGCGGTGGCCATGGAGACGGCGAGAATCGCGTTTGCGCCGAATTTGGATTTGTTATCGGTCCCGTCGGCCTCCATCATGTGGCGATCGACGGCGCGCTGGTCGGAACCGTCCATGCCAGCGATGGCTTTGGCGATTTCGACGTTCACGTGGCCGACGGCCTTGAGAACTCCTTTGCCCAGGTAACGGGATTTATCGCCGTCACGAAGCTCAATGGCTTCGTGCTCTCCGGTGGAGGCGCCGGAAGGTACGGCGGCGCGACCCGTTACTCCACCTTCGAGTCCTACTTCGGCTTCGACTGTGGGATTGCCGCGCGAATCGATAATTTCACGGCCGCGGACGGTGATAATTTTTGTGGACATCGAGCCCCCTGGAATGTGGTGTTGCGCAATTATGCGGAAGACATTCTAAGCTTTTATGAATGGCAAAATATAGTTACCGCAATGCGGATTGTAGCGGAACTTCGATGATTATTGCGATGACTTGGACGATGGGGCAGGCGAGGAGACCAGCGGCTGCGCGAATGTAGGGACGATTATCGTCGGCGAGGACGGCAATCAAACAGATGGAAATCAGAGTCTTCACAATGCACACCTATCGATCGCTCATTTCAGGCCCTATACAAATTAGAGAGAGCCGGCTGGGAGATGTATCGCGCGCGCTAGCAAAGCCGGGAGATCTTTTTGCGCTGCTCCTGGGGCCTTCTTGCCCATTTCGATCTCTAGCTCGCGGCGCGCGGTTTGCACCGTTTCTAACTGCGCTGGATCATCGGTGGACAGGAGATTTTCGGCGCGAAGGAAACACGCGTACGCTAAATCTTTGGGGAGTTGATGGCGGCGAAGGAATTGGCCGTAGTTGAACCAGTCGAAACCCTCGGCTCGCGTGTCTCGCGCTTTACCGTCCAGCGCGAGGCCGCGTTGATAGGATTGAGCGGCGGCGGCCGCATCATTTTTCTTTTCTTGCAAGTCGGCGAGATGAGCCAGCGCCAAGCTCTCAAGTTTAGGGTTATTCGCGGTTTGGGCGAGAGCGATAGCGGTCTCGTAGCGCGCAAGGGCGGAATCGGCGCGATTGATTGCGGATTCGTCGTCGGCTAGCTGAATTGTGGCGGAAATTATTTGATCCTTACCGATGACGGCGGAGCCGTGCGGCTGCGATGCGGCCAGGCGCAAAATGATTTCCCAATGGCGGGCGGCAGAGGCCGGCTCGCCCCTTTGATCGAAGGCTTGAGCAAGATACAGGTGGGCGTTTGTTTCATTGGAGTTTACTTCCACCGCTTTTTGCCAGGAGTCGATGGCTTGATCGGGATTTCCAAGGCGGGCTGCGAGCAATCCGAAATTTACGAGCGAGTCAACGTCGCGCGGAAATGTCTCCAGTGTTCTTTGATAATGCGCGTAGGCGGCGTCGTAGCGGCCCGCTTCGATCAGGGCGCGAGCGTAGGCGTGCTGCAAGCCAATATTTTCGGGATTGAGGTCGATGGCTTGCGCTAGGGCGGCTACAGCTTGGTCACGATTTCCTGCTTTTGCTTCTGCAGCGGCGATGCGAGCTTTGAGTGCACTGTCGTATGGATTCATGTCCGCGGCGCGGCGTAAAGAGGAAAGGTCCGCGTCGTTATTGCTGAGCGCGAAATGGATTTGATCCATGCCGCCCCACAAGAAGAGCAAGACAGCCACGCCAATAGCGAATGCTGGCGCGGCGAGACTGCGGCTGTCCGTATGCTTTACGGCTGAGGACTTTTTGCGCGACGCTTTTCTAGCGACAGGCTGGGTTTGGGAAACGGGCGCGGACTTTGCGCTGCGGTCAACTAGTAAAGATGCCACGCGGGTGTCGCGCAACTTCCACAAGGCGCCATCAAGAATGAAATGGTGGATGTTCACGACGGCCATAAAAATTAAGAAGCTGGTGGTGAAATCGTAATGGAAAATGTAACTCACGAGCCACGGGCCGGGGATGAACAGCGCGATGCCGCCAGCCAGGAGAGTGGCGAAATATATTGGCATGCGCCAGTTTGACTGGCCGCTGGCGCGCGCTTCGCGGCGCTGGTAGTAGCTGGTGATCCATATGTATTGCGTGGAATGCAGGACGGCGAGAATGCCACTGCTGTAACGCGTTTGCGGGATTTGATAGGCCGAGCGCAATTCGAGAAACGTGGGTAAAACAAACCAGAGGAATTGCGTTATGGCTAGCGTGATCGGCGCGATCATCTCGCGAATACCGTGCTTGCGGACCATGCGCTGAAAACCCAGCCAAGTGAAGACTGCAAAGGCTGCTCCCAACGCTAGGCGCACAGGGAAAGTGAATTTTGCGGGAAGACCCAGCGAAAGAATTAGTGGATCGTTTGAGCCTCCTGTTTCGAAACTTGCTAGCAGCATGACGTAGGACGCGATGAACGCGGCGCGCAGCCAGCGGCGTTGCATGGAAGTCACTTCCGCGCCGCTTCGCCGGGCGAACATCATCAGCAAACCGTAGTTCTGTCCGCTGTAATGCCAGGGGCTCCAGCAGATGTAGAGAGTGAAAACCCAGGGAAACAGGCGCGGGGACGCGTGCATCAGGATTGTTGTGAGCGCGAGCAGAACAGTGATGTGCAGGGTGAAAAATTTGTACTTCTGGAAATTTTCACGCGTGTGATAGGCGCGATAAATCGTGGCCATGAAGTGCGGATAGTTGAAGATGAGCGCGAGCGCGTAGAAGACAACAACCCAGGCGTGCGTATGCGACGGCGCCATCCACATCGCGACGGCTAGCAGCGGAGCGGACCACGCGCCGCAGCCTACTAGTAGGTCGAGCCAGGGACTGTAGATCCACGGTGGGGACGGTTGCCGAGCGGTTTGTGGAGTCGCCGTACCGTTGCCGGTCGAAGCAGGGATGGTCTGCGCATCTAAAAGCGTCGTCAAGCTGGATTCCTCACGTATGAATATGCCCTCGGTGACCAAAATTCGTGTGCATAGTTCGGTACGCAGAGCCGAACCCTCACGCAGTTTACTTCGCTGCAAAGCCTCTCGCAGATCGTACTCGAGAGCGCATGTAGAAAAGGTAACTTCAGGTAAAAGGAATGGCCGCGCCTGGCTAGATACGTTTAGCGGCTTGCGATTTTCCCAAGATGAAAACGAAGACGCCCACGGCGAGAAGCAAAATTGTGAGGCCGATTATTTTTACGACGGCGAGAATCTTATGCGGATCGTCTTGTGCAGGCATTACGGAAAAAATTATCGTGACGAGTGTGGTGATGAAGCCGAGCCCGCCGACTATTTTGGCGACCGGGCTACCACCTGGAATTCGCATGACATCGTGGCCGGGTGATTCGCGTTGCAAGCGAATTAATGACGCGAACACGAAGAGGTACGGTATGAAGTACGAAATAATTCCCATACTCACGAGGACTTCGTAGGCGCCGTAGACGCTGGTTCCCGCCTGACCGAGGAAGATGAAAAGAACTCCGCAAGCAGCCTGAACGAGAAGAGCCACGTGAGGCGTGCCCCACTTCGGATGGATGCGCGCGAAAGCTGGAGGGAGGTAGCGATCGAGTCCTGCGACGAAGGGAAGGCGCGCGGAAACGGCGAGCCAAGCCCCCATCGCTCCGAGATTGCTTAAGGTGATGAGCAAAGCGGCGAACGAGACGATTCCGATCGCAACGGCGCCGGAGATGCCCATGCGCTCTACCGATTTCGAAATTGCTTGCATGATTCCCTGCAGGCCGCTCACTTCGTTGGAGGGAAGCGCGATGAGCACGGCGACGGTGCCGAGAATATATCCTGTGGTGACGAAGGCTCCGCCGACAAGCAATCCTCTGGGAAGATTTTTGCGTGCGTCGTGGATCTCATCTCCGAGAAATGACGCGGATTCAGAGCCGCTGAGAGCAAAAACGATGGTGGCCATGAAAAGGACGTCGCGAAAGTGCATGTGCGGGACCATGCTGGCGTGAGTGAAACTGGTGGCCGAGCCGAAGCGGTGGAATGCGATGCCGGCGATGGCGAATAAAATTGCGATAGGCAACCAGGTGCCGATGCCGCCGACGTTATGCAACCACTTGCCTACCGAGAGACCGATGAGATTCAGGAAAGTTGCAAGCGCGAGACCGAAAAGCGCGAAAAGCAGAAAGTAAGTTCTGTTGTCTGAAAGCGATTGCCAGCGAGCGGGGCCTATATAGAGTGCATTGCCTGCGGTGAAATAAAGTATCGCGGGATAGTAAGGCAGATTGCTGGCCCAGTAGGTCCAGCCAGTGATGAAGCCTGGGAATTCTCCAAACGCGCGCTTGGACCAAACATACAAGCCACCTTCCTGCGGATAGCGCGAGGAAAGTTCCATCACCGAAAGCGCGAGCGGAAGGTAGAACGCGCTCCAGGCGATCAGCCATATGACGACAGAGCTGGCGCCAACTGTTGCAGCCGTCGCGATCCATCGGAGGCTGATGCCGGTGACGATGTAAAACAGAACCAGGTCGCGAAAACCCATCGTCCGACGCGGACGATTGGAGTTTTCGGCTTCGCTGGTTTTGAATTCCGCTGGAGCCATCGGATTTAGGCGGACATCATGCTCCCAGAAAAATCAGAAAGCGAGAGCGTTTCGGTAGCCGTGTTAGGTTGCCTTTCCGCTGGCTTTGGGCTTGTTATCGTGTCCGTAATATTCATAGGCGGACATCGGTTTCTCGCCGCCTTTTTTCCAGACGCGATCGTCCGCCGGACTTTTTCCCAGAGCGCGCGCCATCTCGCGAATATGGGTGGCGACCGCGCCGCAACACGCGCCGATATAGTTCACGCCGATTTCCCGGGCTTTTATTGCGTAATCGGCCATTTCACGACGAGTGAGCTGGTAGGGTTCGAGCTGATCGGGAAACGCCTCGAGGCTGGTGAAGTCGCGATGCTCGTGCGTGGTGCGATATGCCACGGGCTGGCAAGCGATGTAACCTTTCACGGCTTTGCGCATTTCAGCCATCAGCGGGAGCGTGTGCTCGGGACTTCGCAAACAGTTTATGCCGACGATGTCCGCGCCAGCGTGGGCTAAGGCTTTCGCGACGTCGGCGGCTTTCTTTCCATCGGGCGTAATATCTTCATTTTCGAAACAGACCGTGACCATCACCGGCAACTTTGTGGCTTTTGCGCGCTCGACGGCCAAAAGGGCTTCACCGAGAAATGAAAACGTTTCGCCGATGATGAAATCAACGCCTTCGGCTACTTGAACGTCGAGTTGCTCGTCGAACGTTTTGCGCACGCGATCGGCTGCGGCTTTGTCGTTGGGTTCGTACATCCACGTCAGGCTCAGATTCCCGGCGACCAGACAGCGGCCTTCGGCTGCTTTTCTCGCGATGCGAACGGCGGCGCGATTTAATTCCTCTACTCGCTCTTCCATGCCAACGGTGGCGAGCTTGTCGCGGCTGGCGTAGAAGGTGAGGGCTTGCAGTACTTCCGCGCCGGCGTCACGGAATTCGCGGTGCAGTTCGAGTAGCGCGTCGGGATTGTTCAATGCTACTTCGGGCGTGAACGGGCCCGCCCGCACTCGGCCGCGCTTTTCCAGTTCGAGCAAATAGCCGCCGTCACCAAGGACGGGGCCTTCCGCTAATTTTTCCAGTATTCCCTTTTTGTGCTGCTCTGCCATATGATCTCCTTTCTTCGCTACATTTTCGCCGGGAACAATCTAAGCACTGGCTTTCTTTACGCGGCCACTTTTCCAATCGCGCAAGGCTTTGTGGGCCGCGTTATAACCTGGGGCGCCGGTGACTCCTCCGCCGGGATGAGCGCCTGCGCCGCAAAGATAGAGTCCGGCCACGGGCGTGCGATACTGGGCCCACCCAGAAACCGGGCGCATGAAAAAAAGCTGCTCTAGGGAGAGGTCGCCGTGAAATATATTTCCTTCCGTGAGGCCGTAGGTGCGCTCGAGATCGAGCGGAGTAAGAACCTGGCGGGCGATGATTGAATTTGGAACGTTGGGCGCGTACTCGGCGATTTTTCTTACCACGCGATCACCGAGGAGCTCTCGGTTCTCGTCCCAAGTGCCTTTGCGCAGGCGATAGGGGACGTACTGGACGAAAGTGGTCATCACGTGTTTGCCTTGCGGCGCGAGCGTGGAATCGACGTTGGACGCGACCACGCAATCGACCCACAACTCTTCAGGAATGTCTCCGAACTTCGCGATGTCGTAGCAGCGTTCGGCGAATGCGAGAGAGGGCACCAAGGTGAAAAGCGAGCGCTGCGGCGCCGGCCAGTCCGACGGCATGCCTGTGACGCGCGGCTCTTCACTGAGAACGAAATTTACCTTTGCGCAGGGGCCGTCCATTTTGATGCCTGCGACGGCATGGCGAAAGTCTTCGGGTAGCTGATGCGCTTCCACCAGGCCCAAAAATGTGCATTTCGGATCGGCATTGGAGAGAACTATGCGACTGGAAATTTCCGTTCCGTCGTCCAGAATCACGCCGCGCGAAATTCCGTCATGGACATTTATCTTGGCGACGGGGGATGACGTGAGAATCTCCGCCCCGCACTTTCGGCCAGCGGAGGCCAGCGCTTGCGTGATCGCGCCCATTCCGCCAATTACGTGGCCATAGAAGCCTTGGACTTCGCCATCTCCGCCGCCGAGCAAATGGAAAAGCAGGCCGAGCGCGGAGCCTGGATCGTAGGGAGCTCCGTGTTTTCCGTAGAGATTATTCGCGAGAAACATCGTTTTCATTTTCTCGGATTCGTAATTGCGATCGAGGAAATCGCCGAGGCTGCCGGTCAGGAAGGAGACGAGCTGCGCGACCTCTACGCTGGTCACGCCGCGAAATCGTTTTCCTACGCGCAAAAGTTCCCAGAATCCGTCGGCGCCGTCCAGCGAAGGCTCCGGGGGCGGCTCCAGAAAAAACGGCTGGAGATAGCGCGCGAGTTTCTTCAACTGCTCGTCCAAGCGAACGAATGTTTCCGCATCGCGCGCGGACAGTTTTCGAAACTCAGCGATCGCGCGATTCCGATCGGCCCACCAGGGAACCACTTGCGCGTCGGAGAAGGGAACCAGCAAGCTGGGATCGCAAGAAACCATGCGCAAACCGTGGGCGCCGAGGTTCAGATCGCGAATCACGGTGGGGCGCAGCATACTGGCGATATAAGAAGTGGTGGAAGCGCGGCATCCCGGCGCGATTTCTTCGGTGACGCAGCAGCCTCCCACGATTTCACGGCGCTCGAGAACCAGGGTCGAGAGGCCCGCGCGCCCGAGATAAGCGGCAGCGGTGAGGCCGTTGTGTCCGGCACCCAGGACGATGGCATCATAGGACTTGCGCAAAGGAGGCATTTCGATTAGCATGACCGCCAGTCAGCGCTAGCGCGGTAGCACCTACATAGCATATATAGGGGAAGATTCCAATGACAGCTTCAGTCAATGACTTAAGGTCACGTCCGCGCACAAAGGAACGCCGGGCCATTCTGGAACCCGCAGTTCCAGGAACGATTCATCGGCATCCTCGCCTGGAAGCCAAACGCGAGCGCATTGTGAATGCAGCGATGCAACATTTTGCCGAACGGGGATATCACGCCGCTCGAATCGAGGATCTTTCCGCGCAGCTGGGCGTGGCCAAGGGTTCCATCTTTCAATATTTCGGCAGCAAAGGCGGATTGTTTCTGGAAGCTTACAAAAAAGCTGTGCGCTCTTTTCCCACTTATCTCGATTCCCCTTCGCAAATTCGCGAGAGGGGCTTTTTTGAAATTTTGCGTTACTGGCTGCTGAGAACGGAGCGGCTCGTTCGCGAAGACTGGATTCCCTATCGCGTGGCGCTGCTGGGAAATTACGGAGTGGATCTTAGCTTGAAGCGAGAGATCAACCGGTTTCTGCTGGCGGAAGATCCCTACGGCAGCACGGCGTTCGTGCGCCTGGGAATTGCGCGCGGCGAGGTTCGGTCCGACATTGACTCAACGCTGATCGTCTCAATACTGGACTGGACCATGGAACGTTTTCAAGACGCGCTGCTCACCGAGGAACTTGATCCCGGACTTTTTCCTCATCCTGCGGACCCGCAGAAAAATCAGATGCGGATCAATCAATTTCTACTGGTTTTAAAGGGCGCAATCGGCGTGTGAGAAACGAACGACGCTTGCAGGCCCCGCAACAATCGACAGGAGAAATTGCATGGAACAGACGGTGAAAGAAATTCTCGCTTCGTACAACGCGTCCGCTCCATTAGCCGAAGCACACACGATTCCGGCGCCGTGGTACACCGACGCGCGTATCGCCGATCTGGAGTTGCAGAACGTTTTCTCGCGGACTTGGCAGGTTGTTGGGCGCCTGGAGCAAGTTGAAAAACCGGGGCAGTACGTTACGGCGACGGTGGCTGGCGAGCCTGTGGTGGTGGTGCGTGGCAGCGATAGTAAGTTGCGCGCATTTTTCAATGTTTGCCGGCACCATGCGATGACGGTTATGAACGAACCCTGCGGACAAACGCCCCACCTTCGCTGCCCCTACCATGGGTGGACCTACAATCTGGCAGGCGAACTGCGCGGCATGACGGAGTTTGACGGAGTACGTGATTTCGACCGCGCGCAGAATGGATTGGTACCCCTTCGCGTGGAGACCTGGGAGAAATTTGTCTTTGTAAATCTGGATCCTCATGCGGGGTCACTCGTGGATTTTCTCGGAGCGCTGGTGAAGCTCGCGCAGCCGCTAGGATTTGTGGAATTGAAATTTGTTGAGCGGCGAAGCTATATATTGGATTGCAACTGGAAAGTGTACGTGGACAACTTCCTGGACGGCGGATACCACGTGCCGCATATGCACAAGGGTTTGAACAGCGTTTTGGACTACACGAATTACACGATTGAAAATGTAGATCGCTGCTGCGTGCAATCGAGCCCGGTGACAGTGGACAGTGCATCTGAAGCGAGCGCGGCGAATACCCGCAAAGGCGACCGCGCCTATTACTTCTGGCAATATCCCAACTTCATGCTGAATTGGTACGAAGGGTATTTGGACACAAATCTGGTGCTTCCGATGGGCGTCAGCCGATGCGAAGTTATTTTTGATTTTTATTTTGGCGACATAAGTGAAGCGAATATGGCTTACGTTCGCGAGAGCATGGGAGTGAGCGAGATCGTACAACAGGAAGATATTGTGATTTGCGCGGGTGTGCAGCGCGGACTCAGTTCGCGCGCGTATCAGGCAGGACGACTTTCCCTGCGGCGCGAGGCCGGAGAACATTTGTTTCATCGGCTGCTGGCCGCAGATTTAAGCGATATGCTCTCTGCTGTAGCGCGCTGAACAATTGGGTGCAGGTGATTGAAGAAGCCGCTAGGTAATTCACTTAATCGAAAATCACCGTCTTATTCCCGTAAAGCAAGATTCGGTTTTCAATGTGCCATCGCACGGCTCGAGAAAGGACAACTTTCTCGAGGTCGCGGCCTTTCTGAATTAAATCTTCCAGCGTGTCGCGATGAGAAATGCGGACAACGTCTTGTTCGATGATGGGGCCATCGTCGAGAACTTCGGTAACGTAATGGCTGGTGGCGCCGACGAGTTTGACGCCGCGTTCAAAGGCCTGATGATGAGGCTTGCCGCCGACAAACGCTGGCAAAAATGAATGATGAATATTTATGATGTGGTGCGGCGGGTATTGGCGAATGAAGTCCCAGGACAAAACCTGCATGTAGCGCGCGAGAACGATTAAATCAATCCCGTGGGGGCGCAGAAGATCGAGCTCGCGGCGTTCGGCGTCCGGCTTATTTTCCTTGGTTACCGGGATCACGTGCAACGGAATTTTGTAGAAGTCAGTCCAGCGGCGTACATCCTCGTGATTGCTGATCACCAGAGGAACCTCGCAGGCGAGTTCCCCGCTGTGCTGACGATAGAGCAAATCGGTGAGACAGTGATCGTAGCGTGAAACGAAAATGGCAATCTTCGGACGGTAACTCGAAAGCGCCACGCGCCATTTCATTCCGAAGCGGTCCGCAACGGGCTGGAATTCTTTAGCGAAATCCCGCATATCGATTGAGAATCCCGCCAAGTCCCATTCGACTCGCATGAGGAAGAGATTCCGCTCGTAATCCTGGTGTTCATCGGCGTGCAGAGTATTCCCGTTTGCGCGGTAAATAAATTCGTGGACGGCAGCGTTGAGGCCTTTCTGGTCCGGGCAGCTGATGAGGAGGATGGCGCTATTTTTCAAAATATGCTCCGGAATTCGGGTTCGCGCGGCAATCTTATTGATGATCTCTCGGGATTTTGTCGTCCCAGCTTTTTTCGCGAATCAGTCTGCCATTTTCTGTGAGATGGCGCTCGGAATGGTAATAAAAATTCTGCAGATCGCTACTGAAATCGATGACCACGCTCCAGACCAAAGTGCGGCCGGCCAATTCGACGGTGGTGTAGCCTTCGGCGTGAATCGAACTTTTTTCCGGATGCGCGTCGCCGAGAACGTAAGTCATCTGTTCATGATCTCTCAAGCGGCCCCAGGGATATTCGCTTGCGTCGTCTCCGACCCAGGAAACTCGCTTGACGCCGGAAATCAAATCGTGTGTTTGGGTCCAGATCTGCGGCGGCCAAGTGTCGCCTTCAGATTTCACACTTTCGAGAGGCGGGGTCTCTTCAGGCGCAGAAAAATGCGGACGTGTCGGCGGTTCCAACGGGACGAGCGGAAGCTCCAATCGAGATTGTGCCGTGCCTCCGAGTTGCAAGGAAGTGGTCATGGGAAACGGCGTGGGCCAAATCATAGGCCAGAGCGCATTCGATAGGGCGAGACGAATTCGATGCCCTCGCTGAAAAACCCAGCTTGTGAGGTGCAGCTCGATAGGAAGCGAATACACACGGTCCGGAACGAGATCAGTCGGATTAAAGCGCGAGTCGCGTTGTGCGCCACTTTGCCCTGCGCCAGTGACCATGGTTACGGTTCCGTTGGGCGCGACGTCCGAAAGACGCGCGAACCAATCCGCGAGCGGCGCGGTGGAGGAAACCTGCAGGAGGGCTTTGGGCCATCCGAGAATTGCGGTGTCTTCTTCTAATGGCTCGGAATCGTAGACTAGGCTGAACGCGTCGATGGGACGCTGGTCGGTGGTGAAATCGCCCCACCAAAACCCTGCTTCGGCTCCGATGGATGGAATATATTTCAACTCTTCTGTTGCCGCGGTTGGCGGCGAATGGCGGAGCGAATGATTCGGCGAGAGGTAAAGAGTTTCGGTATGTACGTTGGCGGGCGGGAAATTGTTTTCAGCGCGCCAGTCGCCTGGGATTTCTGCGATGTTCGGATCTGGCGGATACCAGTGGCGCATGTAAACTTCGAAACGCGGCTCGTCAAGAATGCCGTTCTGCTTCCCTTTCAGCCAATAATCCCACCAGCGCGTAGCTTCCACGCGCCATTCAATGATTGGGCCAGGCTGAGCGTCATCTGGAAAAGTGTGGTTCCACGGACCGAGGAGAGCTTTTACCGGCACTTGTTTTACTCGCAGCAGAAATCGGCCGATGCTGTCGCGATAGCCATCGAGAAAACCGCCGATCATGAACGTGGGAACTTTATATTCAGCGTACTGCTCACCGGAGATCGAGGCGCGCTGCCAGAAAGGCCCGTCGCGCTGCTGGTGTAGATAGAGAAGAAACCAAGGCGGGGCGTCGAAACGCGTTGCAAGAGATTTTTCATCGGTCGGGAAATCCGGTGCGCGCGTGAGCCCGATTTGCATATCCATGCCGAGTTCGAATTCATCGACGTGCATGAGGCCGTCGATGTAATGGATATCGTCGTGAAAAAGATCTTCGGTGGCGCACATCGCGATAATCGCTTTCAGCGCCGGCGGGTGCCGGCTCGCCATCTGAATGGCGTTGAAGCCTCCCCAGGAGATTCCCATCATGCCGACGTTGCCGTTGGACCACGGCTGCCTGGAAAGCCAGTCGATTACTTCGAGCCCGTCCTGCTGCTCTTGATCGGAATATTCGCGGTCGGGAGGATTTCCTTCGCTCGCGCCGGTGCCGCGAATGTCAACGCGCGCGGTGACGTAGCCACGCTTTACGAAATACGAATGGAGTTGCCAGTCGCGCGCCAGGGTCCAATCATCTTTGCGGTACGGCAAATATTCGAGGATGGCTGGGAATTTTTCGTTCCTCCCGCTCAGCGCGATTGCGCCGCTGGGCATGTAAAGATTCACGGCGAGGCGGATGCCGTCTTTCATGGGAATCCAGGCTTGGACGATTTTCACCGCTTCGTAAGTCGGAAGCTGTGGAGCCGGTCCTTGTGAAGGGGTGACTTCGGTTGGTCCGCCCGTAGGCTGAAGCATTAATTTGAAGTTCTGCTCTATTTGCGCGCCGGGTGAAAGCGACAACCGTTCTTTACGCGTGATTGAGAATCCAAAATCCTGTACTTGTACGTCGTAGATCCCCGGTTCCAGCTGGATTGTGTACGTTCCGTCAGCGCTGGTCTGGACGATGTATTTCTTGTCCCACAGAAATTCTACAGACGCTCCGGAGATTTTTGCGCCGGTTGGATCGGTGACCACGCCATGGACAGTAGCCGTGCGGGTTTGTTCTTGAGCGGCGTTTGATGGCGAACGAGGCGTTCTCGCGTAAAGCGGAAGACACACTGCCGCTATCAATATTGCCGCTAAACCTTCGACTCTACTAGCCCGGTTCAAGCTTTTAGCTCCCTCTTGGCGTGCAAGGCTACCACACGCTGATAGCTCGTAAGACTTCCGAAGCGTTGGCAATATTGAAGAAGGATGACTCTCGGTCGCCTTGTGTGGGGTTACAGAATGGCGCGAATGACTCCGCCGTCGACGCGCACAGCTGCCCCATTTGTGGCGGAAGCGAGCGGACTGGAGAGATAGACGATCATGTTGGCGACTTCGTCCGTGGTTGCGAAACGCTGCAGGAGAGAGGACGGGCGAACATTTTTGAAGAAATCTTTTTCGAAAGTGGTGGAGTCCGAACCTTTCTGCGCGCCCATTTGCGATATGAAAGTTTCCACGCCCTCGGACCTGGTAGGCCCGGCTAGCACGCTATTAACCGTGACGCCTGTGCCCGCAACGGTTTCCGAAATACCGCGGGCGACAGCGACCTGCGCTGTTTTGGTCATGCCGTAGTGAATCATTTCTGCGGGAATTTGTACGGCTGACTCGCTCGAAACGAAAATAATCCTGCCCCAATTTTTTTCGCGCATGCCGGCAAGATAGTGGCGCGAGAGGCGCACGCCGCTCATCACATTGGCCTCGAAGAAGCGCATCCAATCTTCGTCCGGAATTTTCTCGAAGGGTTTTGGTTCAAAAATGCCCATGTTGTTGGTCAGAATATCCACCGCTCTTATCGCTTGGATCAATGTCGTGCAACCCTCTCGATTCGAGACATCCGCAGCCACGCCCGAGACGTCAGCGCTCGGATGAGCTTTTCGAATTTCGGCGATGGCGGAATCTACGCGTTCTTGCGTTCTTCCGTTGACCACCACCGACACGCCTTCCGCCGCAAGCCCTTGCGCCGTGGCGAAACCAATTCCTGCAGTGGATCCTGTTACCAATGCTTTCTTACCTTTCAGTTGTAGGTCCATGAATTCCCCTTAGTTTTCCGTCTGTCTTGATGGATGCCGGAGGTTGGCATAAAGATTCCAAGTCTAAAGCATCAAAGCAAGGCAACAGCAGGTCCCTCGTCGGCCATAGATGGCCTCTGTTGGGGTGACAACGGTTGTGTGATTTGGCAGCGAAATGTGCGGGGTGCTCTAAAAAGATTGCAATTTGCGTTGAGTTAAGGCCTCGCGTAAGACTCAAGCAGTTTTTTCCAATGCGAAAGATGATTGAGCGAGGGGGCATGCGTGTGGTCTAGCTGAAGAGGCGTGATGGAGATGGCGCCATCGCGGATGGCAGCCATGTCCGTATCGGGCTCGATGCCCTCCACAAGTTTCTGCTCATGCAGCCAGAAATAACGTCGGCCGCGAGGGTCGGAGCCAGGTTGAAGTACGTTTCGGGTAATCTTGGAAGACTGCTTGGTGAAGCGAACCTCGCCGGTCCACGGATCTGGCACGTTCACGTTCAGCAGGATGCCGGGCGGAAGACCTTCCTTGATGATCAATGGCGCAAGGGTGAGCATAAAATTCGCGGCCGGAGCGTAGTCGACGTCTTTGGTGCGATAGGAAATCGAAACGGCGATAGATGGCACGTGATTGATGGCGCCTTCCATGGCGGCACCGACGGTTCCTGAGTAATACACGTTTTCTCCCATGTTTCCGCCGCGATTAATTCCGGAGATGACGAGGTCAGGCTTCTGTTTAAGTAGCGTGTGAAACGCGAGTATGACGGAGTCGGCGGGAGTGCCTTCGATGGAGTATTCGTTCTCCGCAATCTGATCGCAGTAAATCGGCTGGCGCAAGGTGAGTGACTGCGCTGAGGCACTACGTTCGTGCGACGGCGCGATGACGATAACATCCGCTATAGGTTTGATGGTTTCGACGAGCGCGCGAAGGCCAGCGGCATGAATGCCGTCGTCGTTCGTGACAAGGATACGCGGTTTCGTCAGATTATCCGGCATGGAAATTTCCGCGCGGGCGAATCACCGTTCGAAGCTATCTAACTATTACCGAGAGAGAAGATGGTCGGGACGACTGGATTCGAACCAGCGACCTCACGCACCCCAAGCGTGCGCGCTACCAGACTGCGCTACGTCCCGACCGCTTTCGACAGCAATCAGCGTATCACCCGCGTTCGAGAAGGGTCAAGACAGCCAGGAGTTCTTCGTGCAAATCGAGTAGGAATTTGCGTTGCGCGCGCGACGGTGGCTCGCGATGAGCGCTTCGCGCCGGCGCGGCTTTGTGATCTACACCTGTTTCACCAGAAGAGCGGAAGCTGCCGCCATTCGCAGCGGCCTGATCGGCCAGATGTTTGCGAGCGCCGACGATGGTGAAACCTTCGTCGTAGAGGAGGCGCTTAATTTCGAAAACTGTTTCAATGTCCTCGCGGCGATACAGGCGATGCCCACTCGGGCTTTTCACGGGCTGGAGCGTAGGAAATTCCGTCTCCCAGTAGCGCAGGACAAACGTTTTTGTGGCAGTCAGGCGGCTGACTTCGCCTATGCGGAACAGACTCTTGTCCGGAATTGGGGAATTCGCCGGAGCTTGAGCAGGAGTAGCCATGAATCTTTATCGTAGGCCAATTTCGCGCCGTGTCAACCCCCATCAAAACTGCGTGTGGGTCGGAAGAGCCGGAAGGGTTGTTGACGCTCGACCCACAACTCAATTGCTATTCCTGGATCAGCGGGATTTCCGATGTTGCTGTTGTTGTGTTCGTGCGAAAGCAACTTCCCGAGATTCAATTTTTGAAGGCATCAATCTCAGAAGAGCAACGCCGCGAGTTTGGCCGGCTGGTTGAGACATCAGCACAAGACTAGATGCGAACACCTCGTACAGCCATTCTGAGGAAATCGAATTCCGCTGCGCGCAGAAAACTGAGCTAGCCTGTAGCTCATTTTTGAAGTGCACGACTTGAAAAACCAGTCTTTCACTGTATGGCTGAAAGGCTAGTGCGGCCGCACTTAAATTTAATTCGGTGTACACGAAATATCATATGTCATCCCCGAAGTCGCAGGGTGCGCCACAGTTACTTGATTTGTTTTCTTGGCCGATACGTATGTTTGGACAATGTTTGTTGCTGCCAACAAATTTGTTGAAGTAAGAAAGCAGTGAGATGAAGAAGTCACTCCGATCATGGTTACATTGTCCGATGTGGCAGCTGTAGTAGTCAGTGAGGCTAAGACGGCTATATTATGGCCAGTTGCGTTACCGTTCTTGTCCACCCCGAATACCTTCGAATTTAGAGGATTCTCCACTGAAATCGCATCGCCGCCGCTTGAGTTGGTGATGATGTGTACCGAGGGATTCGCCGCCCCTGTGACAAATAGAGCGCCTTGGTTATCCTCAAAGACACCAGCAGGATTCCCCAACCCGTACCACATTTGAGCCAGTCCTGTGCAACCGGATGTGCGTGTTCCGCAAGTGACAAAGTATCCCGCAATCGGGCCCCCTTCTAAGATCTGCTGCGCGGGATAGCCTTGGCTTCCTACACTCGCGCCATCTACCCTGACATTGGAAACAGTCCCGGCACCATCTATTGCGCGCACCAAGCCGGCATCTGCACCGGTGACGGGGTCGGAAGGGAATGTAAAATTAACACTCACATTGGAGATGCAGCCAGGTCCAACAGAGCAGTCTAGAGTTAGAAATGGCGAATTCCCAGATTCATATATTGCCTGCTCAAATTTGAAGTTGGTAAGATCATTTCCACTTTCATGGACGTAAATTCCTTGGCCAGAGTAATTCGTCTGGTGAGTAGTTATGTCTCCATAGTTATTTATGTCAAAAGCGGCACTCGGCCCTCCGCTCGAGAGAACGCCTCTTTCGAGAAATATGCCAAATCCCACTGTTGGAGTTGTGACTTTTAGCGGCGACCCTGGAGAGCCGACCTGCGTGTTGGCTGCTACATCAGTCAAAAAGTTATTCGCTGGGGCACCGGAAGAAGTCCCGTCTATTCGAATACAATCTCCAGGACAGTAGGGTATATTTATTTGTTGAAGTATATTGACGCTAGCATTCGGACCAGTGATTTCGATGACGGGATTCAGCCCAATCGCCCCAACGGAAGCGTTATTGTTGCTACCGAAAGAAGGATTCTGCCCGCCCTGTCCGCCTAATAATTTGTAGTTCGAAACGTTTGTGATTTTGATGGGCTGCCGCGGGATAATAGTCCCGTTGAATTCGATAAGCATCGGGGCTGAGCTTCCATTTGGTGTGGTCGTGGGCAACAGAAGTTTTTGCACATTGTAGGTTCCCAGTGGGAGAAAGCAGTGCCCGCCCCCGCCGAATCGCACAAAAGATTGTCCAGCCGCCGCCGCAATGCACGCATTCACGGCGGCAGTATCGTCGTGTTCTACCCACAGAGGAGAAGTAACAGCGTTACTCGCAGAAGCAGCCAAAGTTAAAGAGGTCGTCCCACCCCCAGACGTGATAGTCGTAATTAGAATCCCTGGCGTAGCCGCGGAAGGCGGCTCGATAGGCGCATTCAACGGGCAGGAGAGCGACGTGCTGCCGTAATCATCGTAAGAGGGCGTAGCGCCGCCTGGCGGAGGAGAGGCAGCGGGCCCAATGCAAGTTAGGACACCGCCGAGCCCTTTGTCACCGTAAACAAGATACTGGGTGGCCCCGGGTACCGATTTCCAAGTGATATGATTTCTTACTTGGAAGGAAAGTGGTTGAGCGAAGTTAATAGTAACCGGCGGACTCGCGGCGCTGTAGCCGCTGTTTGTATCTTCTGTAACTATCTGATACTTGAATGTCCCACGGCCAGAGCTGAGGGTTACCTTTCCGCCGTCGCTAGGGGCAGGACCACCACTAGGACAGGTCACCGGATAAGTGAACTGGTAGGAGTTCACTACAGTGATATTGGCAGTGATATTGTACTGACCATAGGCTGCGCCCTCTATCTTCACACTCGCCCCATTAGGAAATCCGTGGAAGCCCAACGTGGTAGCTAAGGCCGTAGCGCCGGAGCATGTGAGACCGTGAATTCCCGCATTCGGTGGGGCTAGGTGCGCAACCGTGGCTACTTGTGAACCTTTGAGTGTCCACGGCGCAGTAAGGGTCGAGGTTGGCCCGGCACCGTAAACCGCAACTTCTTGCCCGTTAGCAAAGTCTATTGCGCTAGAGACCTTTAAAGAACTGCTCTTAAAAGCTATCGTTCCTTTGGTGGCGCTGGCGCTTCCACTCGCATGGAATGCGAAGGCATCGTAATAGCGCCGTCCTGAGCCTAAGTACGCGCCATTGGCATCATTATTTGTACCGGCCGAGGTTTTATTCGAAGGGGGGGTGTTTGCTTGCCCATAAACCGCACTCGCAGTCCAAAAAAGAAATAGCGTTAAGACTACTTTTGGCATCGTCACAGAAAAATCTCCATGAGCGCAAATCATAATTTTATGGTCCTTCTGGGCGCCCATTTTCGAAAGAAAGCGGGGACTTTGGCATAGATCTTTTTGCCGGTGACCTTAGAACTGAAATCCGCCCTTTGAGCGAGTTCTTTTCGAAGGTATTGGGATGAGATTGGGTGTGCTGGCTTGGATCTCCGGCAGGCGGAAGAGAACTCCTATCAGAAGCCAGAAATAGATATTGTAAGTATAGTTCTGATATGCGGCGACACCACCGTACGTCATAGGGTAAAGCAACAGAAATGCAAACCAAAAAATAGCCAATGCAACCGGAAAGAACCGTGTTTGTCGAAGAGGCCGCACCGCGCCCCAACCGCAGAACAAAAGCGAGGCCGTCCAAAGAATCCAAAGAAAGGGAGCAATAATCCCCATTTCAATGATCATCACACCGTACCCTTCTTCAACCCCAAGGTTGAGGGGAGGAATCCCGATTAATTTGGCGACGTACTGCCCACCAAGCGACGCAGTACCGATGCCGTTTCCAAGCACCCAATTCGGCCTGGAGAATGCATCAGAAAAGTTTTGAAGCGGGTAATCCCACGATCGATCTTCTAGCTGATACGCGGAGCTACTAGGTAAGAGAGTCTCTGTATAATACGCAATCCTTGAACCCGCCTCCTGCGGGAACAACAAGAGCAGGAAAGCGAACGCGATTGCGCCGACTATTACGGAGCGGCGGATCGCTTTCATCATCCGATGAGCCTGCCGTTGACGCCACGGCGCACCCCATAGACAACCAGCCGTTAGCACCAACGTGCTTATCAGCACGAACATGACGGCGCCCCGAGAGCCACACAGCAAAGTAGCGACTGCGATGATCCCTATCGCCGGAAAAACAATATTGCGGCCGCGTAAGTTGCCTAAAAGAAGGTATCCTCCAGCCCCAACGGCTAAAATAAAGGCGAGAACCAGAAAAAAATCGTAGCGTCCTGAACTGACAAAGACAGAATCCGGGAGAGAAAAGAGCTGATTGCTGATCGGCGTGGACTTTTCAAGATTTCCCATGTCCTGAAGTTCTGGTGCGAGCTTGGCAGGGTTCAGAAAGGAATTCCCAAGAATAGCCTGGGCAATTCCCAGCGCACTAATTAATCCGGCAAGCGCTGCGTTTACGACCAGAAATATTCTAAGATCTTCGTCATTGCGGATTAGAGCATAGCCGAGGTACATCAAGGGTATGTAGTAGAAATAAGTCTTGAAACCAAGCAAGCCGTACAGAATGTGAGGTGAGTTTGGATTGAAAACTTGTAGCAGGCCGAGCAAGAAGAAGAAGCTAAGGGACAGCAAGAAAGGCGCGCGGAAGCGTTTTTCGCGTTTACTCCGGATGGCCGCAAAAAGAGAAATATACACGAGTGCTGCGAGGATATCTTTGCCAAAGAAGAGTGCCACACCATTGCCCATATATTTCCGAAATAAATCTTCGAAAAGCATCCAGAACAGGAACATATAAAATCCGGAACGCCAGTTTCTTAGAATTGTTACCGCTGCAGCGATGGCTGCGAATCCGGCCACAGCAAATGTCAGCGAGCGCATATTGTTACTAGTGATTTCTTGGGCTAGTTGCCATGCAATGACGATACTGAGAACAAAAACGCCCATTGTAATTAGCGTCTGGTTCCTTATGGCGGGGATGCGTATGCTCGACAACTATTGAATTACCTCCAAATATTTCGCCCGAAACATCTGATCGATACTAAGTGTTCTCGCGGCCGAGGCCGATATTCTATCCCAATCGAGGAAGCAGCGCCTAGAAGCGCCAAACACCCGCATTCCGCCATGATTTTCATTGAAGATTACTCTTGGTTCGCCAGGTTGCCAAAATATGGGATGTGTAGGATTCCTTCGTCAGCCATTGTACCTCGTAACCGAGCTCCCGAAGGTGCCCAGGGATCGAAAGCATTGGCGATTCCTGCCCGGCAGAGTGAAGTTCGATTACTAAAATTGGATGATACCGCCCCAAGGTGCGGCTGGCCCCGCGCAACGCCATTACTTCAGCTCCCTCGATGTCCATTTTAATCAAGTGCACAGGAACTTTTCGTTCGAGTACGAAGTCATCGATAGAGACTGAAGGCACGCTAAAAGTTCCTTGATTATCGCTTGCGACAACTGGACCGGCGACGAGCCATGGTGCGTCGGCTGGGAAATCGAAACCTGTCTCACCAGACCGATCTGCAACTGCCGAGCGTTCGGCGGTGACATTCCTAATGCGATTCAACTCGAGGTTTTCCTCCAGGAAGCGATAATTTGCGGGCAATGGTTCAAAAGCGAACACGTGTCCGTTGGCTCCTACAAGCTTGGAAAATAAAAGCGAATAAAAACCACTCTGAGCGCCGATGTCGAGCACTGTCATTCCTGGAGTCACTTTTCTCTTGATCTCTTCGACGACCTCAGGCTCCCATGAGCCATACACTAAGCTGCGATGAATCTGCCAATCAACTCTCATTCGATAGCCTTCTAACGGCCCTGTGCATAGCAGAACAGGATAGCGATCCACCGTTAGGCGGTTTAAGAGCGAGTGAATCAAATTCGCAAGGCGGCTAGGCGAGTGGGGGTTTCCTCTTAGCGCGATTTTCAGACTCGGAGGCAACCGGCGAGAGATTTTAGTGAGTATTTCTTGTATGGGCATCATCTATTTTTATACTGCAACATCGGTTCCGCAAACCTTCTTTGTGTCCCGGCAAAGCCCATCTCTTCGCAAATCAGTCTTGACATACTGCGCTATGAGATTGCCTTTTGAACTTCACGATATAGTGCTGCATGCTGGATGATGAAACGTTCCACAGAAAATTCCTTTAACGCGCGCGCGCGAGCCACGGATCCGAGCTGTTTAATCTTGCTTCGGTCTTTCGCAACTACTTTGAGGCAGGAAAACAACTCTTCGGCGTTTCCTGGCACAAATTTTAGACCTGTGTCTCCAACTACCTCTGCGAGTCCGGCAATATCAGAGACAATAACAGCGCCGCCGGACATCATCTGCTCTATCGCTGCTAGGCCAGCGGTTTCCTCACAAAGCGATGGCATCACCACTACATCCGTGTTGCGCAGGATCTGATCGACTTCCCGACGCTGCAACTCGCCAGTGAAGGTTAAGCATTGATTGATCCCCATTTCATTTGCAAACGTCTCAAGTCTCGTGCGTTCCGGGCCGTCTCCAATCACGGTCAGATGGAATGCCGTCCCGTCTTTTTGGAGGCGTTGAACCGCCCGGAATAATACCGGCAAGCCTTTCTCTGAAACCAAGCGCCCTAGGTAGGCAAGACGTAACGGTTTTGCAGCATCTTCCTCGACCTGCGGGGGGCGGGGCTCCACATTTTCAATCCCGTAATAGACGGTGCGGCTTCGCGGAAGAAGCAGCCGAACCGACACATGGTTAGTGATCGTCACATTGGCTGCAATATTCTTGCATAGCCATCTTCGCGGAAAGATCAGGAGGAGCGTTTTGAAACTCATCCACCATCCCATGGTGTGGGAATTGCATTCCAGGCATCTTCCATATCGCCCAGCCATGAAGTGTCCGGGACATTGTGTTTTATGCGGCTCAAGCAAGAGCATGCCGTTCGGACACCCTACTTGGTAGCCGTGATGTTCCACTATCGTTGGTTTGCGAAGCAAGTATCCGATGATAAGAGGAAGCAACGTGGGACCCGCAAGATGAACGATGTCTGCCCTTCGTATCTCGCGCACGAGATCCCGCAAGCCGGGGATGCGAACAACACGATATGATAGCTGCGAATCATTCATGCTTCCGGCGGGTGTTTGCGTCGCTAGGGTGACCGCTATCTGCTCGCCGGGATGATTCGATCCCCATTTAGCAAGCCCTTCCGCCAGGATCCTGGTTGACGTCTCAACTCCACCAACGGAAGGGGCCCAGCTGTGAGCATAGATAAGGAGCTTCATCGGCGGCCGGTATCGTGCGGATGACGTTGAACCGCGCGTTCGAGGGCTATGACCAATCCTTCAAGGTTCTGAGGAGGGGACCAACTTTCCATGCGCTTGCGCGCCGCTTCGCCCATGCGTTTAAGCCGTTCGGGCGATTGCAGTGCCTCTCGCAGCAATTCGCAAAGCGCGTCAACGTCGCCGGTGGGGAAGATGAAACCCGTTTCGCCCTCGCGAACGAGATCCAATCCCGCTCCCACATTGTCGCTTACGATCACAGGACACGCGCACAACATGGCTTCGTTCACCACAACCCCGAACGCCTCGTATCCGGAAGGCAGCACAAGAACGTCGGAGGCCGCATAAACTTCCGGCAGGCCTGACTGATTCACGAACCCGATACAGCGCAGCCGGTCCGAAATCCCTAACGACGCGGCCTCAGTTTCCAGGGCGGACCGCAACGGCCCATCCCCGGCAAACACCAGGTAATCGTTTGTGCCAGCAGCCTTCGCAAAAGCGCGCAAGAGATCTTGGGGCCGCTTCCAGGGCTGAAGCTTCGCGCAAAAAAGTACGATGACCGCGTTCGGTGCCACGCCCCAACGAGCGCGCACGCCCCCCCGGTCAGCTTGCTTTGACTTTTCAATCCACCATGGATTGTCAACACAATATGGCGTCAAGGCGATACGATTTTCCGGAATCCCAAGCGAGTGCATCAATTTGCGACTGGCGGACGACGGCACAACTACTACGTCAGCTAGTCGAAATAAACAGGGCCAAACATATTCCTTCAGCTTACTTTTCCACTGCTTGCCATCGAGTGACGCAAGACCGTGTGCGTCCGTTCCGAATAGAACAGCTACACCACTCAATTTTGCGGCCGCTATGCCGATCCAGAAAGTCGCGTAAGGATAGCCGGTATACAACACCACCGCGTCAAAGTTACCGCTTCGAATCAGACCCCAGATATGAGGATTGAATAATCCATGAAAGGATCCGAGTCCCGGATGGAGCGAGCGGTTTTTGACAGCGACCCAAGGATAGCCCTCTAATAGAGGAACGTCCCAGTTCACTTCGACTCCGAATTCTGGATCCAAATGCAGTTGAGCTTCCTGCAAGCTGCAATACGCCACAAGGATTTCAAGTCTGGGGTCTTTTGCATACAATCGAAAGATAGGCGACGAATATTGCACCGGGTGACTGGCGACAAGAAGCACTCGCAGGGAACGCTGCATCATCCCACCAAGACCGCCTGAAACCGCTCTGCGATCCGGCTCCATGACAGAAAATTGTTTTGGACCTCAAGACTGCGTTCATGCAGCTCCAACCACCGTTCGGGATTACTCAGAACGCGAATGAGTCCACGGGCCAATGCATCGCGATCGTGCCAAGGAGACCATTCCACCCCTGCTGCCTCCAGAGGGCCGCTGACACCCTCGCCACGATATCCGACAATTGGAACTCCGCGGGCAATTCCGGCCATGGCGCTTGAGCGACGAGATGTGACCGTACCACGCACAAACAGCAGCGCGTCCGCGGATTCGAACTCGTTGGCAATCTCTTCGGCCGGCAAGACCCCGCGGACTACGAGATCTATATCGCGCCCATGAAATGCCTTCGTGAATAGATCACTGGCCTCGACCGCTCCGCGACCCACGACGACGAGGCGCAACTTCCCGAGCGCCTTGCAAGCCTCAAGCATAACGCCCAGAATATCAGTCACTTCGCGTTCTGCTGCATCCCTAGAGTCGGTTACACCGAAGACGATTACGGTTTTTTCTTTGCCTGCAAGAGGGGGGACGGCGCGGCGATGCAGTCGCTCCGGAATACTCGCACCGATAGGAATGAATGCTGCTTTCGCTCTTCCTCCCGGAAGCCACGGAATCGTCTGCAATGGCACGGTGAAGATGCTCTTCGCTGCAGATCGGTAAAGTCTTTGGATAACCCAATCTTGGCAGATACCGCGAATGCGATCGATCGGACGCGAGCCTCCTTGACGACACGGCTCATGAAAAACAACGGCGCAACGGGCTCCGCCCCGTTGAACTACCGCCAACACAATCAGTGCGGCGAGTGGAAATCCTCGGCGCGACCACTCCAACGCGGTATATTGCAAAAGCACCCATTTCCCGCGCCAAGCAACGCTTTCACGTGAGAGCTGTCTAAGGGCACCAATCCAGCCTGTTTCAGCCCATCCCACGCGCACGTTCTTCAGTTCGATTCCATCCGCCGCCAGCGCCCGACCCAAGAAGTTACAGTAGTCCTCGACGCCATCTGTGGGCCTGTCGCGTTGCCCGAGCAAGGCAACCCACTTTGATCCCCGCGTGCGTTCCTCTGAAATCAATGCGGTCACACAATCCCTTCGCAGCCCGGGTCGCTCACTGCGCCGTCTTTAACTGCGAACATCGGACGGCAAGGTCTAGCGGGGCGAAGCAAATAGGTGCCTCGGAAAAGAGCACTCCCGATCAAGCCACTTACAACTATAGTCGTGTTCGCCCAGCCAGATTTCTGCAAAAGATGCAGTATGCTGGTCATGTATCTCGCATAGCAGATGGGGACGACATGTACGAAATAGCCGATCGACTCCCTTCAACACTTCCGACTCCGCACCTTCGACGTCCATTTTTAGGAAATTTGGTTTTGGATTAGATTGGATAAAGTCGTCGAGTGTGGTGCACGTCACGTACGCCGCATCCAAGGTCTTAGACCCTCGGGGCTGTGTATGCGCATTTCCGTGCGAACTGCCAATATCAGGCGGTTCAAGTTCAATCTTGCCGGTGTATGAATAAACTGCGCTCGGCACTATGTGAATGTGCGAAAGCAGGTCGTTCATAACAGCATGACGTGCTAGCGCCTTGGCATTTTCTTTGTCGGGTTCGAAAGCAAATACGTCGGCACCTTCACGAGCTGCAGGCATGCTATAGAAGCCGTAGTTTGCTCCTAAATCAAAGACAACGGTGCCGGGCAGTAGAAGTTTGACAAACAATTGCTGCACAGATTGTTCGTAAATGCCCTCCCAAGCGGTGTGCTCCCAACGGAGATTCAGATCAAAGACAAGACCCATCGCAGGGCCCTTCTTGATGCGTAACGATTTCTGTCTATTGGAAGGGAGTAAAAGATAACTCGCAAGACGCAAAGGCTCGGCAAATGCGCGTTGCGCATATATCTTTCGGAGGAGCGTTAAGTCCCTCACAGATTTGTCGCCTCCGAAAAGCGGCGCCACCAGTTATCTGGTGCCATGAGCTCTTCTATTAGGGGACGAATACGCTCGATGACAGCTCTCCTGTAGTATTCCGGCTTAGCAAGCACCTCGCGGACAGCCTGTTGAAAACCTGGGAAATCATTCGGATTTTCGATTAAAAAGTGACTGAATGGACGATCTTTCAGAAATATTCGGCTAGCCCCTCCCGGCGAAGCAATGACTGGGGTTCCACAAGATAAACTCTCCGCAACAACGTAACCGAATCCTTCATAAAGAGAGGGACAAAGTGAAAAGGTGGCGGCACTATAAAGACTAGATATTTGATCGTGAGGCACGTTCCGAAGGACCTTGAGGTTTGGTCCGTCCGATAAGTCACATGACGAATTACCGTGTAGCGCCAGAATCCAATAGATTTCAGGTAACGTTTGGATTAACTTTTGGACCATCGGGAAACCTTTGGTTGGTTGTGTGCTGCCCACAAACAAACCAATTGGTCTTCCTTCGGGAAGGGAGAGTTGGCGGCGTGACTCACCAATATCAGCTGGTTTAAAACGCTGTAAATCGAGCGGATGCCACATCGCGATGGCACTGTGGCCGAAGAAGTTTGCAACTTCTTCACGAACTTGATCGGAGCAGGCGAGTACGGTCTTACCGCTTCCGCTGAAGCGCTCGAGCACCATGGAATTCCACCATTTCAGATACAGATGCCCACTGCGAGAAATCGATGTCCGTATCGCGTCCGATTGGGCGCGATAAGTACCATGATAAAAGTGGATCCTTCGAATTGGAATTCGGCGGTGCAGCGGATAATAACCCACGTCACTATTCGAAATGACCGCTGCGACATGATCTCCCATGTGTTTTTGGGCGTTTCTTCCAATCCAAAAGCCGCGCAATGTTCCTGCAACCTTTTTGCTAAGGCTGCTTTCTCGGCTCGCTAGCCATCGCGGCTCCGAGTTGCCGCTGTGAAAAACTTCCGTCTTGTAACCTCGCAGTTCTAATCCTTTCACTGCATCGCGAACAAAGTGTTCCACGCCTCCTGAGCGCTCTGGAGATTCGGACGTTAAAATGAACACCGTTCTAGTCATCTAGATGAGCGATCCGTACGAGCAGCACCAAACCGTTCGAGTAGTCAAGCGTTTCGTGTCAACACTCCAGCTGGCTTTTCCGGTACTGCCGTCGCATGATTCTTGCGTGTAGTTCGAGCCCCCGGCCTTATGAGAACATACGGGATCTACGCCTTCTGAGCCAAGGCCTACGCTAGAGTGTCCTGTGTGCGTCGATTTCGCGGCTTGATTTGATCAGATCAAACCGTTGCCTTTCCGACCATCGGGGCACGCCATGCCCTCAGAGTGTTTCCCTCCGCTCAAAATCCGTCGCGTTTTTTTTAGTGGGGTCGTGTTTCGGCGAGGCAAGCGTTCGGCGCACATCCGCTAGCCAAGCACGGCTGATGAGCATTCCCCCCGTCAATGCGTGAGCCAGGTTTGAGGTAGCGAGGTGACGCCACTGCGCGTACGTACATTCGAAAACGCGATGGGCGGCATAGTAGTCGATATAAACCACGCGAACCGGTCCCTCAAGCCAACCTCTTGCCGGCGCAACCAGTTTGCCGGCATTCTCTTCGATCAGGTGAAGTAGAGTGTTAACCCGGCAGTCATAGGTATGCTCACGGAAAACCTTGTCGCGGGCAGCTTCGGCGATCCGACGACGGGCCACTTCGTTCGAAAGATATTGTCTCACTAAGTTTGTAATCGCCGCCTTATTCGAGTAACCGACGAAATGAACACCATCTTCAAATCCGATGGCTGTCAATTCACTCGGCACCCGAGTGATCAGAAGTGCTCCGGCCGCCATTGCTTCAAACGCCCGCATATTGGCATCTTGGGGAAAATCGTCTCGCGCAATGTTTACGACAATTTTCGAGCGGCGATAAATTTCTGCCACTTCCTCGAAATTATAAGATTTTTTCCAATCATTGACTCGAAATCGACTGGCTAGAATACTCAAGATCTGCTGTCGACTGTCATGGACCTGGAAAGAAGAGCGGCCAACCCAACCGATGTCAAAAACCCGCTGAAGTTCGGGTTTATCGAAGAACTCTCGGGACGCCGCATGGTACATCGTCATAACGCCCTGATGGCCTGCCTTTCGGAATTGTGCCTCGTATTCAGGATGGAAAACGATTGGGTGGTCAAAAAGCATAGACCATCGGATCCGGCGCTTCGTGTACGCGTAAGTGTCAATTTGGAAGCACGCGGTTAGAATTCCGATCCTCTCTAAGCCGGCAGGCATGGCGGGAAAATTTAGTTCTGGATGAAGGATAAGGGACGGTCGTTCCGCACACGAATCGACCAATTTAGAGATGTCTTGATCGCAGCGAGCATCGTCGTTGAGATAAGTCAATTGTACTCCGCGCTTTTCGAAAGCTCGCACTAAGCTCGCCTGCCCCCAGCCGATGTCTCTTCTGCGGCACAGAAGTAGTATGTTCATACTTCCTTTTCAATTCCTTTGGGCTTTGTCATCAATGCCTGCTGTGCAAGAAGTGTCGGAGAGGACTTATCGGCGTTCACACATTCAAAAGTCCAGAGCCAATAGCAGAACCATGGGAACTTGCCGGAAAGCCGCCAAGCATGTTCGACAGCTCGTCTCGCGATTCCGGCTACGTAGCGGCTTTTAAGTAATCGGTTTTCTCTGAATGCAGACGGTAGAATTGCCTCGCGCGGAGCCCATTGCCATGGCCGAATCCGTTCGATCTTCCACCCCATTTGCCGCAGAAAGAGCGTGAAGTTTGAGAATTCAAAGAGCCCTGGGTAGAGGTAGGGATGTCCTGTCGCGGGATTCGGCACACTGCAAATGAGCCTCGCATTCTGCTTCAACACTCGGCGAATCTCGAGCAATGCATAATATGGATTCATCAAGTGCTCGAGAGTTTCCAGAATAATGACGAAGTCGAAATGATCAGTGGGGAACGGCATTGGTTGGCTACCGGCGTCCAGACGGAGAGCTGGAATTCCCTTTGTCACGCATTTGATTACTCCTGTTTCAGAGGCATCAATTCCCTGAACTTGATTCGCATCCATGAGGAGAGAGAGCAACTTGCCATCGCCGCAGCCGACTTCCAGAATGCGCTTTTCACGGCAATTGGGCAGAAATGTTTCGACGGTCCAACGGAGGCGACCATCCTCGAAACCACCAGATTCGTAGTAATCACGATGCTCTTCTAGGACAATCTCGTCAGGTCGCATGAGTCTTAGAGGCTTTCAAGTTACCAATTAGCTGCGAAAGTTGGTTCATGTCACTCGTTCTTATTATTCCCAACAACCAGGCACCTAGCCCGTAAACGGTAAGTGCAGCAAAGAATTTGAGAAGTTCAGGTGCGTGGATGGTCCTAAACACCGTTGTGATGAAAAGAGCTAGTAAGGAAGATGCCGCAAGAATGCTGAAGCCGAGCCACGCAATTGAACGCGTCTTAGGAAAGACTAGAAAAAGAAGCACACTGGCCAACGTATAGCTGATGTTTGTAGCCCAAGCGGACCCCATTGCCTCCCACTTTGGGATTAGATACAAGTTCAGCGCCACGTTCACCAGAGCACCAATCCCAGTTGAAAGAGGCAGATAAATCTGCAGATTCTTTGCTATCAACCCGTTGGCAATCACAACTCCGAAGAAAACAGGTACTTCTGACCAGATTAGAACCGCGAGGAGCGGAGGTGCTGCAGCGAACCTCGCCCCGTATAGTAAGTTTACAATCGGAACAGAAAAGAGCGACATTATCACGCACATTCCGAATGCGATCGCCATGAGAGCTCGAAAACTCAAACGAAGGTAATGGTGGAAACGAGTTTCATCGTTAGTTGTTTGCGAGAGAATCGGAAAAAGAGTAGCCATCACTGCAATAGGTATCAGGTTTATAAATTCGGTCAACCGGACTGCAGCCACATAGTTGCCTAGAACTTGATCGTTGACCATTTTGTGGAGCATTACCTGGTCAATCCGATGGTAGATGCCGACGGCAAGCGTGCTCATAGCTATCGGAAACCCATACACAAGATATTTCTTCGCCTCTGCCGGAACCAGGCGCCAAGGCCGGGCCACAAAGCCCTTATGATGTATCGCTGCAGCGATGAGTGCGACTTCCAGCAAAGCACACGCTGTTCGGCCACCTATAATCCACATGAGATTGGCGCGAGCGATAACCATCGCAACCAGTACAATTAGCCAGACGAGTTGTCGCGTCAAACTAATGCCGACGCCGTACCATTGACGCAAATCCACTTGAAATACAATTCCGGGAAGGCGCAAAGGCGACAGCAAAAGAACATCTATAGATGCAAGAAGTAACACAGTACGTAGGGAGCCACCATAGCCAAACAAGGGCGCAAGCAATAGGGCTACTACGGCGGCGCCAAGGGCGAATAGAGCGCTCGCATAAACTCCCGTCAGAAGAATACTTCCTGCCCGCTCCCGATTCTGTGCTACGTGCCGCGCCAGAATAGAATCAAGTCCGAACGTTGACAGCCACCCGTACAGACCTAGATAAGCATAAAGAGCGCCGAACTCTCCGAGTTGTGAGCTGCCAAGATAACGAGCCAGAAGAATCGTCGCAGCAGCAGATAAAACGAGATTGAGTCCCTGACCTCCGATAAGAGTAGCGATATTTTTAAAGATTCGAGAACCAAGCGTTCCGCCGCCCGAAGCGGCCGAGACGGTAAGTCCGAAGTTATTTCGACGTTCTAAAGAGGGTATCCCGTCGAGGCCCACGATCGGTTCCTTATTGGCCATGATTCCGAAGTTGTTTCACATCTTGTTCTTCAATGTGGTCCATCAATTCGTGCCGGCCGACAATATAGTTTTTTAGTGTCAGAACGGCTTGGACCGGAACTACTTTCACCTGATTGTACGCCGCATTTCTCCAAGAAATTGGGCCGCGTGCAGGGATCAGATGCGTGCCCCATTGAAAAATCAATCCCATGTTCCACACCGCCAATATCGCAGTCGCGCTCCACGCGAAGGTTGCGCTCGTTCGCTCGCGCCATCTGCTGGCAACGTAAGAAAAAAACGACGCAAGCCCTATGACGAATAATGGAGTTAGCGAGACGAAGAAGCGGTTGCCGAACGACGAAATGCCCGCCCAATCTTGATAGCATCCGATTGTATAAAGGTAAAGTACGAATATACAAATTAAGAAAAGACTCAAGTCTCGGTCGTACCTTCGCAGCAAGAACAACCCCGCTACGGATAACGCAAGAACGGGTGTCCAGCTGAACAAACCGTGTTCTGAAGAGAAGCAAACGCTCAAAAGAGCCGGAGATCCCCAAAACCACCGCTCTGTGTAGCCCAAATTGAAATAGCTGCCATAGATTATCTTCTTCGTAATAAGAGTGGGAGTAATCGCAACCAGAAGGGTTATCACAAAAATTGCATTGGAGATGAGAAGACGTTCCACACGATCGAATTCCCTGCTCTTAAACCCTTTCCAGAATTTGGCAAGTGTTTCCAACAGGGGAACGACAAGCAGTACCGCATTGACATAATAGACGTCGATCATGAGCCCGGCAATAACACCAAAGATAATCCATTGGGTAGTTGAGCGCGCCTCTCGCGTGCGGTCCCAGTACCATAGTAACAGCGCCACGGCGAAGGCTGAATGTGCGTGGGACCATGAGGGATTGAAATACATGTAAACGGGAAGCGAACTTGCGAACCATATGCCAAGTACACCCACGAATGCCCACTTTTCGCCGCAATATTTCCTTGCCAGTTGAAAGGAAAACCAGAGCCCGAGAAAACCATAAAGTGCAGTACCCAAAGCCATCGCTATCCTATACGGCAACGAAAAACCGTCAGCGTCAACACGAGACCCGAAGACATGACTTATCTTGACGGCTACATGTGCAATTACCAAAAACGGAGACCACAACATCGCGGGTCCAATCGTAAAATGATTATCGAGGTGATTCGTGACCGTAAATTGGCTTTGGTTAATCTTCCCGTCAGAATTAACTCGACCCAGTCGAAAGCTGCTGTTCGCTGCGTTCCAATCTTTTTTGAAGTCGAGATTGCCTTCGACTAAGAGCGATCGTCCGAAGGCGTAATATCCTACTCCATCGCCACGGACCCAGGGATTGCTCAGCGGCAAGGATAAGAGGAACAGCAGAATAAGTATGCGCTCGTATATGATCAAGTTGGACGAGTGCATTTCTGCCTTAGCGAGTTTCGTTTCTGATATGACTAAGTTCATGTAGCTCTCTACTACGTTGAAGACGTGCTCGAATCGCGATGGAACGTCGCGCGGACTTAGTGGGCAGCCCGAGCCCTCTCATTCTTCCGAAATACGGCGATGAGGGACAGCGGCGGAAAGGGAAGCCAGGAATCTGTCACCCGGAATACCGGCGTGAGAAAATTCAGCAACCGAAGCTGCCCCAGACCAAATGTCGTCTTTCGCAAAATTCGTCCATTCAACCACCACGCCGGAACCCCGGGGCGGTTGAACTTCAGAACCTTTTCAACCGTAAATCCGGCTTCCTGTCCCACTTTGGTGAGCTGGTCTTCCGTATATCTACGGCAGTGGCCCAAAACTTCGTCCAAGGTGCCAAAAAGCTGCGGACCATTAGGAACCAGAACAATGGCGCGTCCGCCGTCCTCAAGAATTTTGTAGATGTTTCGCAGTGCGCCAATGTCGTCTGAAAGATGTTCCACGACGTTTAAGCAAATTACAGTGTCGAAAGAGATGTTTTGCGGAAACGAACTTTCCTCCATTCCATCAACGTAGGCCGTCTGCAGATACGGCCGGGTCGGGCGAAGTCTATCGAGAGTCTCCAGATAAAAGGGATTCACATCGGTGGCCCAATAAACCGATCGTGGCACAAGGTGAACCGTCATATTGCCGGTGCCGGCTCCAATTTCCAGGACGCGGTCTCCTACAAACGGCCGAATCACATCCGCCATCCATCGAGTGAATCGCGGCGCGCGAGTAAGGCGCATGAGAATTTCGCCGCCATGTCCGTCTCGCGCGTAAATTTGATCTGAAGCCGCGTAATGCAGAATGGCCCACAATGCGTGGATGCCGTCTTTCCAATTGATCTTTTTTCCTTCGGCATAAGTGCGGCCAGAATAGCTGATGGGGACTTCGAAGATGCGACCGCCGCGTTTAGCCAGTTTAATCGCGAGTTCAGGTTCGACGTCGAATCTGGAGCTGGTAAGCGGAATACTTTTGAGCAATTCCGCGCGGACCATTTTGTAGCAGGTCTCCATGTCTGTTAAATTCAGATCGCAGACCAGATCGCATAAAAAAGTTAGAAATTTGTTGCCAAGCTGGTGGCGAAAAAATAGTGCGCGTTTGTAGCCGCCTGGCATGAAACGGGAACCGAAGACCGCATCGGCGCTTTCAGAAAGGAAAAGTTCCACCATTTGGATGAGATCGCGCGGATGATACTCGAGGTCCGCATCGTGTATCACAACCAGTTCCGTATCCACGTGCGGCAAAGCTGTACGGATTGCGGCTCCTTTGCCCTGGTTTTCCGTGTGATCTAACCAAGTCCAGCTGAATTTCTTGAAATCTGGACTAGTTTTGAGAGTGGACTGGAAGCGCTGAATCGCCTCCGCGGTACGATCGGTGGAGCGATCGTTCACAACAATTACTCTAATCTCCCGCAGCCGCGGAGATTCACCCAGAACAGCCAAACCTTTCAGACTTGCTTCGATCAAATATTGCTCGTTGTAGGCGGGAACAATTACGGAAAGTGTCGTGCTTGTGCGGTTTCTCTCTCGCTCTTGTCGCACGAACACCGAGCGTTCTGCACCCGACTGCTTGGCGTCGCCTCCCTCCACTCGATTTGTGGCCGAGGTTGCGCTCATAGCTTTTTCAGCAGGAACGTTTGAACGGCTTGCCAAGCACGAGATCCACAATAATATTAGGTCGCAACCCGCTTGATCGCGAGATTCTCCGAGCTGAGATACCCGCCGCCATCGGCGATTTCTGACAGGACCGGCCCCTTCTTTTCCTGAAAGTGGACAACTACTCGGTCAATGATGTCCACTAGCGGGGTCGTCGGGCGGAAACCCGTCAGCCGCTCCAGCTTGCCGAGGGCGGGTACGCGACGCGGCATATCTTCAAATCCAGGCTCATAGGCTTGATCGTAGGGAACGAAAGTAATCGGCGAATTGCTCTTTGTGCGTTGTTTCACGAGAGTCGCGAGTTTTTCGATCGTAATTTCACCGGTGTTGCCGATGTTCACTACTTCCCCGATGGCAGCTTCCGTGGCCACTAGTCGTATAATTGCCTCAACGCAGTCCCGGACGTCGCAGAAACATCGCGACTGTTGGCCACTGCCAAAAACCGTGATAGGTTCGTTATCCAGCGCCTGGCGCACGAAGTTCGGAAGCACCATTCCATAACGGCCGGTCTGCCGCGGACCCACGGTGTTGAACAGCCGAGCAAGGACGACTGGTTGTTTTTTCTCTTTCCAATAGGAAAGCGCAAGAAATTCATCGAGTGCCTTCGAAGCAGCGTAGCTCCAGCGCCCCTTGCTGGTCGGCCCGAGCACAAGGTCTGCATCCTCGTGGAAAGGCACTTTATCGCTTTTGCCATAAACTTCCGAGGTGGAGGCGGCGAAAACCAGCTTTTTCTTCTTGGACGCCGCATCTAACACGAACTGCGTGCCATGGACATTGGTCTCAATTGTGCGCACCGGGCTTTCTACGATCAGCCGGACCCCTACCGCAGCGGCCAAATGAAAAACGACGTCGCACTCATCCACCATCTCCGCCAGGAGATGTTTGTTCATGATCGAATCGAACACGTAGTGAAAGCGATCGTGTTTTTTCAGATGCCGGATATTCTCCACACTGCCCGTCGAGAGATCGTCGAGGATGGACACCGAGTCGCCACGCGCGAGCAAGGCCTCGGCTAAATGGGAACCAATGAATCCAGCACCACCAGTTATAAGGTATCTCAAAACTGCACCTCTTAGGTTAAGGGTCCGTTTGGTTCGTCGGAACCTGATGGAAACTTAGAAGTCTTGGCAACATCTTCTCCGTAGCCATACCCATAAGCGTACGGATAATAGCGGTACGAGTAGTAATAATCCGGAGCATTCGAATCAACAGCGTTTAATACCACACCAAGCAAACGGCATTTCACAGCCGCAAGCAGATCTCGCGTGCGCGTGAAAGCTTCTTTTGGCGTTTCGCCGCTACGCACCACCAGCAAGACTCCATCCGTAAGCGCGGAAAGAATCACAGCATCCGTGGCGGCCATTACCGGCGGAGAGTCGATCACGATGAACTTGAAACGGCGGCGCAATTCGGCGATGGCTTCGCGCATCCGGTGTGAGGAAAGCAGGTCCGCCGGACTGGGCGGCACCGGTCCCGTTGTCAGCGCCGATAGATTGGTGATCGTGGGATGCTGAATCGTAGCTTCTTCAAGGCTGGTGACGCCCGCCAGATAAGAACTCAATCCCACATCTTTTCCTATAGCCAGATTCAGAGCGCGTCGGATCCCGGGTTTGCGCAAATCGGAATCCACCAGCAAAGTGCGATCGCCGAGCTGCGCCAGAGTGACCGCGAGATTCACTGCGGCAGTAGTCTTTCCTTCGCGAGGTAGCGCGCTCGTCACCAGAATCACCTGCGGCGGATGATCAGCCTGTGAGAGCAGAAGAGATGTCCGCAAGGCTCTGAACGCCTCCGAGATTTGCGATTTCGGTTGTAGGTATGACAGTAACTCCACGCGCGAACCCATACCGCTCGTCGAACTCGCTTCGCGTGCGAGCCGTGAAAGCCGACCTGTCGTAGCATTCAATCCTGGCAGTGAAGGTACAACCGCCAGAGAAGGCAACCCGGTAAGCGATTCGATGTCATCAGGGGATTTCACTGTGTTGTCAAGATACTCGCGGAAAAGGGCCAGGCCTACTCCGCCTACGAGCCCCATGAGGATCGCCAGCAAAATATTGCGCGCCTTTTGCGGACGTGATGGACTCGCGGGCGCTAGCGCCGGATCTACGACACGAATGTTGCTCGACCGAAGGCCGGCGGTGATGGTGGCCTCTTTTAGTTTCTGAAGTAACCCATCGTAAAGTTGCTTATTTGATTCCGCGTCGTGCTGAAGGATATGATACTGAACAAGTTTTTCTGCCTGATCGTTCGCTTCGGCTTTTTGCTTGTCGAGTGCTTCTTGCAGGAGTTCGACGTGGTTGCGTGCGGTGGTGTACTCCTGTTGCACGCTTTCCAGCAAGATTTTTCGGGCGCGATCAAGATCGTCGTCTACTTCCTTCTGCTGGGCAGCGATTCGCAAAACCTTGGGGAAGTTGGGGCCGTATTGGCCCACAGCTTCGGCATACTGTTCATCTACTGCAGACTTGCGTTTTCTCAGTTCCGTGACCACCTCGCTGCCATGTGCCACTGGTAGGGCATCCACATTGCCGGACACGGCCATGCGATACAAAGCTTCTTTTTGAGCCACGTCAGTTTGTGCGTCGGTGACAGCCTTGCTCAAGTCTGCGAGCTTTGAAGTGGTAATGTCTTGTTTCTCGTCAATTTGCCATATTTGATTGGCTCGCTCGTAGGCAATACGGGCATTTTCAGATTTCTCAACCTTAATCCGAAGCTCCTCGAGTTCTGAAGAGAGCCAATTGGATGCCTGAATTGTGGCATCGTATTTGCTGCGAAAATTCTGTTCCACATAATTCTGCAAGTGTGCATTGACGATCTGCGCCGCAAGCTGCGGATCTTCCGCCTCGAAGATCACTTCAATCAGGCGGCTGTTCGGCACGCGCTTCACGCTTAGGCGACCTAAGAATGCACCGAGGATCGCGGGACGCTTCGCCACCATTCCACTGTGAACAAAGGCCGTTGCGCTCGGCTTTCCACCAAATTCTGGAAAACGTTCCAGGGCAAGAGACTTGATAGTCTGCAGAGCTAGTGTTTCGCTTTGGAGAATTTTCGACTGGGTTTCCTGATAATTCTCCATATCCATAATCTCGTCGTAAGAGTTCGGTCCTGCAAAAGGCAACATGTTCTGCGACTCTTTATCTACTTCGACTCGCGCCGACGCCACATACACGGGCTTCATTTTGAATGATGCGATGGTAACGATCGTTACAACGGTTAAAAAGAAGGTTGCGATCATCCATTGGTGCTTGCGCAGTATGATCACGTAATCGAGCAGGTGCGGTTCCCTGGGAACCTGCTCCCAGGAAAGAACCGAAGGAGCGGGAATAACGGTTAATGCTTCCGTCGCTTTTCGGTCACGTAGATTTGCCATTCGAGAAGGCTCTTCCATTTATCTTTGTCCTAAATTACTTGGCAGATTATTACTCAGAATCTGTAAATAGCCACACCTGTCCCGATCGTAACTGCCGACTCGGCTCCTTTGGCAAGAATTTTCAAACCTTTGCTGTCGGGAACATAAAGAATGTCGTTTGATCTCATCGCGACGTCATCGGACTTCTGATTCTGGATTTGTTTGATGTGCACCGGTATCATGTCCTTCTGCCCCGTATCGGTATTATTCCGCATGATCACCGCTCGATCGGCCTTCGCAAACCCCGTTAATCCATGCGCCAGGGCGACCGCCTTCAAAACCGTAACCTGTTCCCCGTGACTTTGGAGAATATAGCCGCCAGGTTGCGAGATCCCCGCCCCCATAACATATACAATCCCGGCGCGGGGAACGCTCACCGAATCGCCCCCATAAATCTGAATGTTGTAAACAGGGTTGCCTGATTCCAGTAAATCCTGCAGGCGAATTGTGATTATCTGGGTGTCCAAACCGGTGGCGTCGATGGACCCCACCGAGCCATTCTTCTCGCTCATCGGATGCCCGTTACGCGTGACCATCACTACACTGCCAGCTTCATCTGTGACGCCTCCAGCCTGAGCCAGCAGTTCCAGCAACGTAGTGGGCCGAATAATCTGATAGACCATCGGCCGTTGTACAGCGCCTACTAACGAAACCGGCTGGCTGTTTTGTTCCTTTACGAAAACAGAAACTTGCGGGTGGGACACCAAACCGTTTTCGATCAGAAGTCGCGCCAATTTCTGTTCCAGTTGGTCGGCGGTTAAACCACTTGCCGAAATCTTTCCGGGAATAAGCGGATAAGTTATGTCACCAGTTTCACTAACTCGCAGGTCTCGGGAAAGTTCCGGAACATCAAAGACCTCAACATGTACTAGATCGCCAGCCCCAATCGGTGTATCAGCGGCCCGAGCGCTGGCCAATCCCGCCAGCTCATGGATTTTTTGATTGGTTTGTTGAGACGTTGCGGGTTTCTGCTGGCCGTAAACCTGCGCACCCAGCAATAGCAACGTGGGCAGCAATAAGGCAGGCTTCGCTGTTCGCCAGTTCGAAACGCACTGGACCGATGGAACCATGATTCGATAACCCCGCAAACACTATTACCTAGCCCTGCGTTGGTGTCAACCAAGACGTGCTCTGCTATAAACCTCAGACTGTGAGTTTTCCAAAGAGGTGCGCGGTAAATCGCGCAGTTACAGTTGGTTGGATATGAGGAAAGCGGCACCGATAAGGCTATTCGCTAGCGACCATATTTCTTTCGCGTGCGCGCACGCGGCGCCGCGTTACAACAGCTTCGGTTGCCAATGGAGGCGAGGTCGCCAAATGTGCCAACAGCAAGAACAGAAGGCTGTTGGATGGAATATGTAAATTGAAATCCACGAAACTGTGAAGCAGCATTCCGCACAGGCCGGCGACCGCGCCAGCATGAAGCGCGCGCGACAAATGCCCTTGCTCGGCCGCGTAACATGTCTTGGCCTGCCGAAACAAAATCCACAAGAACGCCATCCCGCAAATCCCGCCAAGCAAGCCCGTCTCCGCCAGCATTTCGATGTAATCATCGTGAACGTGATCCACCAGCTTGCCATCATAAAGGGTCTCATAGCGTGGATAAGCCGCGACTAACGCGCCAAGTCCAACGCCCTTGATCGGATGATCTGCAAAAAGGTGTGCTGCTCCGCGAAACATTGAAACGCGACGGTTCACGGTTACTTCTCCAACATGTATCGTGGAGAATCGCTCAATCGCTCTTCCCGCGCCTAACCATGCGATCAGTGCCACCGCCGCCAGAGCTACAATACCGATTCCCACAAACTGCGGACGCTCGGATGCTTGTCTGCCTCTGGCTAGCAGCCACAACACCGCTATTTCAAACGCAAAGCTGACAATTCCGCCGCGCGAACCCGAAAGAATCAGCGCCCCGGCTGGAACGATGGCCAACAATCCAACAAGAGGATATACGTCGCGCTGTACACCGCGGAAAATCAGCATCGCCAAGCCTATCGGCAGGGTCAGTTCAACGAAACCCGCAAAATGGTTGCGATTTACGTAGGGTCCGAAGGGATCTCCTCCCGCTCGCAACGGCCGCAGCCAATAAATCGCGCCCTCCGATGTGAAATGTTGGATGATGCCGAACAAAGAAACTCCGAAGCATAAGAAAATCAGAAACCATGCCAGCCTCTTAAGGTCGGCCCGCTCGCGGAATGCCTGTACGGATAGAAAGAAGATAATTAGATATGCGCCAAATCGGAAGACCTCCAGTCGTGTGAGATAGGGATACGGCGTTGCGCCAAAAAAAAGCTGCAGGACGCCAATCGCGATGATGCCTAATATGGGCCAAAGTAAAGGATTCCAATAAATCGTCGCTTTCGAGTCTCTAAAAACGACGATCGCCCACAACACGAAGAGCATCCCGGCGGCGAGTTCGACCAGCGACTGAGACCAAACTTCCACAGCGCCAAACGCCAGCACGCTAAATGCAAACAGAACGCAAAGGCCGATGCGGACGATGTTCAACGCGGCGCTCCGGACTCACTTGCGCTGGCGGGAACCAGCGACAAGTCTGCGAACCAAACCGTTCCGCTCAATTTGTTATCAAATAAGCGACTCGCATCGCGATGCAGGCGAATCACTAAGAAATGCGTTTCCGGACCCGTTATTACCTGGAGTTCCGCCGCATTCCACAGTTGGGTCCCGGTAAGATTTTCGGTTTGCAGCTCAACCGGAGTGCGGTGGTGCGGATCATAGATTGAAAAACGCATTCCATTTTCGGTCGAAATCGATTCCGTCCGGAGATATCCTCGGAAGCGATACGCGTGAGTCAGGCTCCACGGGCACGTATTCAAACGGCTGGGCGATCTCAGGGTTGGTGCCGCCTCCGAAATCCAGGCGGACAGCGCGTCCTTTGCTTTCTGGCATTGCGGCATCGAAGTCGATTGTTATGCCGATGGGATTGCTCCAGCGCCAGCCCAACCCTCCGTTCGTAAAATCGCCCGCAAAGTTTCCATCCCAGATCAAAGATCCGTTTTCCGGCTCCTGATGAGTCACACGGGCTCGACTGAGTGCTTCCCGCCAAACTCGGATTGCTTCGGTGGAACGATCTTCCCGAATCAGTTCGTCGAGAAATGGAAACGATCGGGCCAACGCAAATGATTTTCCCAATGACATCAATCGCTGCCAAACCGTAAGGCCGGACTCGGCTTGCTGCGCGGAGGCGAAAAAATCGAGGGCTTGAAAATACGCGTCCTCATCTGCCGGGAGCACCTGATTCAGCAACGTGTTTACGTCATGATTGGAACGCCACGTGCGCGAAATCGCCAGAGGTAGAAGTGTGGGGTCCGAACGGACGGCCAACTGAATCTGGGCATAGCCTTCGGCCAACTGCTGTTGCCGGAGCAGAAAGTTGCCGTAGTTCCAAGCGACTTGAGCGGAGAGAGGATAAACCTCTCTCGCATGGGTGAATGCATCGCGCGCTTGGGATATGTTTCCGACAGATTCGTACGCGCTGGCCAAATTCATCCAGTAATAAGCAGAAAGCGGGTTATCCTGGATTGCTCTTTGGAACGCCTTGACGGCTTCGTTGGAATCGCCGGCGACAAAATCCAATTGCTGGAAACGTCCCAAAATATCCCAAGCTGCGGCGTTTCCGGGCTCCAACGCAATGCCACTCTTGATGGCATTCAAGTTGTCGGAATTAATGCGATGATCCGCAATCCAAAGGCGAACCGCGTGGTAAGAAAAGAAGAACGCCACTACCAGCGCGGCAATTAGCAGTGCCGAGCGCGATCCTTTGCCTTCAAGTGTGATCTCCACGAACTCGTAATTTGCACCGAGCGTCGGCTTTTCCGCAAGTCTAAACTGGGAGAGGGTTCAAGCAGGAATCTGGGAATCCGACAAGGAAGCTACTTTATTCCGAACCGATAGAGCAAGCCGACCGATATCCGGTAGTTTCCCTGGCTGGGAGAGCCCGAAACGAAGCGCGTCTGTTCGTAATCAGCTTGAATAAATCGGATAGCCCAGCGTTTCCTAACCCGCCAATCCAAACCGCCGCCTCCCATCCACACGGGTCCCGCATAGGAGGTCGTGACCGGATTAAATCCGTTCTGGCTGGGTAGGTGGTAAAGGAAAACCCCGCCTCCGAACAAAAGCTGACCAAAAACGGTAATTTTATGCTGGTGGCCGAAGGGATATAGCTGAGGGCCGATCAGGAAGCTGTAGATACTCGTGTCTCCGAAGTTGGTGTTTCTATTGTAAGTCCCGGAGAAATCCGCTGCGACATTGATGAAGCGCCAGATACGGCGGTCGCCATATGTATTCCATCCCACCATATTCGTCCGCGAGCCACTGCCGTTACTGAACGACCGGTAAGCGAGGCCTCCTCCAATTTCATATTTCGATGTGTCCTGCGCAAAACTCGGCAAGCAAAAAAGAACGACCACTACGAAGAGTCCCGCGAACTTCTTCATCTCGAATGTCCTCCAGGCTATTCCTGCATCGAACATGCTCTTTTAGCGTCCTTTGATGCGGGCAGTGGGACTTTAGGTTACCGCGTGGCTAAGAGCAAATGGAAATCACCCAGAAATGGGGGATAGGGAGCCGTGCACTGGAGCCGGGCCCGCTTTAAGCGGCGGAATCTTACTTTTCGCCGAAACGAATTAGCAGACCGGCTCCGACCTTGAAGTTATCTTGATAAGGATTACTGGCGCTGCCTGCACTAAAGAAACCTGTTCGTTCATACTCGAATTGTCCCAGTCGAATCGCGAAGTGTCGCGATACTGTCAGGTCCACGCCGCCTCCGCCGCCCCAGGCAAATTCAGTATCTCCTATGTTGCAGCCGTTGCAGTTCTTGGCACCGATGTGCGCCCCTCCCACAAGCACATTCACATAGGGCGTCAGTACATGGTGACCCAGGGGATAAACCTGCGGACCAGCCATAAACGAGTAGATGGAGAAATCCGCCGCGCTAAAGGTCTTATACGTTCCATCGAATTCGGCAGTCACTCCAAGCCAATGACTAATATTTACGCTCGCCGATGTCTGCCAACCATTCATGTTAAGCCTCTGCTGCGCCGGATAGTTGAATGAACGATACTGATATCCAACGCCTGCTTCAAAGATCGGCGTATCTTGTGCCAGAGTTGGCCAAGCAAAAAGTGCGAACAAAGCTAGGATTCCAAATGACTTCATCATGCAACAGCCTCCTCGGTTTGCGCCTCTGCCTCTTGGCTTGTAGCCCGTTCTCTTACGCTTCCCAGATTGGCACATTCCGAAGAGCATCAAAATAACGAAAAGCTTGATGTGTGTTGAAGCGTGCACGCAGTCGTAAGTCCCGCTCTGAAAAGGTTTTGCGCGGCGATTCTAGCCGCACAGCAGAAGCACGACGCCGAATTAAGGTTTAAAGGGTTAAGGAGCTAAGACTTGCTAAATTGCTATCTCGAACGATCGCAGAACCACATCGCAGAGCCGCCCGATCTGGCTTGGATCCTCGTGAGGTATCAGCCGCTGCACTGGTACGCTTCGAAGCATGCGGCCAAGAAACTCAAACTCAAAAGCACGCATTTCCTTATCTAGGAGGTTGGTGGCGAACGAATTCGCTACTAGCGAAAGCAGAGCCTCTTTAGGCTCCAACGGCTCGATACGCGGTGCGTCCTCGGAGGAGCTTCGTTCGCCGAATAAGAAAATTGCGGCTAAAGGCAACGGCTCACATGCAAACGCAAGATGATTCCCGGCTAGCGAAAGTAATCGCTTATCCCAATTGGCCGAAAAACTCGGCAGTTCTTTCTCAGACCCATACACCATCGCTACCGAGTCGGACCACAGTGAAAGATATGGGTATGCTGGAAAAACGTAAAACAAACCTTGCCGCTCAGCTAGTGCCACGACGTCATCGGAAATAACGGTACAGCCCTTCCGCGCCAACATGGCCGCTGTTGTCGATTTTCCTGCACCCTCGGAGCCCACGAAAGCGATAGCACGGCGGCCAAGGGAAACCGCGCTGGCATGAAGGCACGTAACACCTCGTAAACGTAGGAGCAGCCCGAGCACGGGACCCAGCAAGTACGTAGCAGCGTCTTCAATCGCAAGATTATCGGGCCACTGCGCCCATAGCTCAGTTCCCCGGCGGTCCATCCAGAACTGCGTACCATCGTAGTATGCAAGATAGAGAAATTGGCCGTGCGCGATTTCCCAAATTCTTAAAGCTGGTTGACCGGTGGGATCTGTATAAGCGCTCGTGTAAATGAGATCCTTCGGTTCGCCCGGAATTTCTTTAGCCCTTGGCGATGTCCTCATGTGAATCGACACCACTGGACCGGAGGGCGGTGTAGGCAATGGAACAAGTTCCGGAATCGGAAGGTTAGAGCAAAGAATCAAACCGAAAACCGAATAGTCGAAACTCACTTCCTTACATTAAGGTCTTAATTTTCGGAAACCTGCCACCATCTCGAGTTTTCCGCAGACCAACCGTATGAGTCAGTTGTTGAACGGTTCCATAAATAGTTAATGCGGGGGTGGAATAAGGTTTCTTACGCTCCCCTAGGACCTGCTTAGGCATTGCAAACCTCCGCACGCAAGTTATACCGGACTCTACGTCCTGACTGCAACCAAAAGTTAAGACAGCGGGGGCGCAAATCCAGCGAAATCTGTTCACTATCGTTCCCGCCTGGAACCGGGGCAAGGGACGACCGATCTACAAATTGTTCGATGCCCCCGCTCCATTCTATCTGATCCAGCCATTCTGCCGATTTCGCATCGCGCAGGTGTTGGACGAGCGGGTCATCTAAGAGGGGGGTCTTGGGTCGAAGTCTGCATTCCTCAGGCAAACGCCCGGCCATTGCATCGCGCAACAGACGCTTCTCGAAAAAAAATGGAAAAGGAGGCAAGGCCAGAAGATAATTTACGATCCGGAGATCAAGGAACGGGTAACGCACTTCCACGGGATAGTGTGTCGCTCCGGGACTTTCTTGTTCGAACATATTTGCCCACTGCGGAATTGAAAGCGAAATATGAGCCTTTGGCCGAACTGGGTGAGGGCGAGAGGCCGGCAATTCCGTCCATTCTTTCCATCGAGACTTCAGATCAAGGTCACGCGCGAAGTCAGGAGCAAGCCAGCGCGGAAAAAGCGGAGCGGTAGGATCCTTTCCCAAGATCCCCTTGAAACGCCGATGAATTCCCGGCCAAATCGAGCGGCGCTGCCCGAGATAGCGTGGAACTTCCTGAAGCAAACGGTGCACCTCTCGATTTCGAATCAGTTGTTTCGCGTGCGGCATCATTTCAAAGTGCATTAGGTTGTCGGCGCCTTCTCCACACAGCGCTACCCGACAGTCAGCTGCAATCATCCGGAACTGGTCGGACATGCCGGCGAACAGAGGATCATCTATTGGTTCGGGGCTGCTTAGCTCCGGATCGCCCCATCGCTCGAACGGCTTTACCCCGCCCACCTCGAGAAATTGAATTGGTATGTGCAGAAAATCGGCCACTTTTCTGGCCAGAGCACCCTCACGATCGGAAGCCAGCGGCTTGTAGACGACTGTGTAGGCGCGTAATTCCGCGGCGTCTAGCGAGTTGCTGGAAATCTCACGCGCCGTTGCAGCCATGGCGGCAGAATCCAGTCCGCCGCTCAGCAGTATTCCAGCGCGATCTACTCGTAAGCGGTCCGCCACCGCCGATTGAAAGAGAGTCTGAAAATGCTCCACATATTCATCGGCATGGCGATAATGGATAGCACCGCAAGTCGGCGCCGACCAATACCGCGCGGTGCGTACGCCTTCTGCAGAAACGGAAAGACAATGCGCCGGCGGCAACCTTCGAATGTCACGAAATGTCGTCGTGCTCGGATTGCAGTTAAGCCCAAAGAGCAGAAAATCGCCAATCGCGGCATCGTCCAGATCTTCGGATAGTCCCGGATGTAGGCGAACGCAATTCAGTACATTGCTGAAGACAAAGACATTCCCGAACTCGGCATAGTAAAAGGGTTTGATCCCAAAATGATCGCGCGCACAAAAAAGTGTTTTCCGGCGGGCGTCCCAGATCGCAAAAGCAAAATCCCCGCGCAGATGCTGAACGCATTCCTCGCCCCAAATAGCATAAGCCTGGAGAATCAGCTGCGAGTCCGTGGTTGCGCGCTCGCGCTGGGGGTCCGCTTTCTCGATTTCTCTCTTCAATTCATCTCGACAATCGATTCGCGCGTCGGCGGTGATCCAAAGTTGACCGTCCAGAGCAGCCGGCTGCCGTTCTGAAACGGATTCTCTAGTTGTTCGCAGCATGGCATGGCCGAACCCAAAAGGACCATTCGAGCAGGTGTCTCGCGCATCCGGACCGGTGTAGGAAATAAAATGTGTGAGCGCATGCAGGAGCGCGCGATCCACCGGCGCTCCGCCCCTATCGAACATGCCCACGATTCCGCTCAATTTGTTCCTATCCCAGTTGCCTGTTCTTCAAATGGCACGAAGTGAAGATGATCCTCTCCCCCGCTGTTCCAGACTGTTCCGCTACACTCCACCCAGGCATGAGCTTCAAAACGGTTCGCGGCTTTTCGCGCGCCGATCCGTAAATCCGCGGCTATGCCTCGCCTGCGCAGGAGCCACCACAATACCAACGACTGTTCCAGGCAATTTGTACTGAAAAACAGATTCCGTGCGGCCGCTGCTTCCATTCGCACAATGTTGCCTACTTCGTTAGGCGAAAGATTCGCTGTTGCAACTTCGAGGTTGTGGGGAACGGTCCATTCCAGCGCGCTTTTCCAGCGCCGAAAGCCGGCGAGACGCAAGCCTACCCAGGTGCTCATCAAGCCCATAGCAGCTTCGAGCGAGATGCGCCGCTCGTATGCCGTTAGTCGTGAAAAGGTTTGCCAGCTTCCCATCGTCGATTTCAACCCGTGGCCCAGGATAAAGTCGCCCGGATTAATAGTGATGTTCAATAGGCGCGCGAGGTAACCGAATATCACGAGCGCACGCTAACCTGCCGCTGTGCCTCGGATTTCAATCAGCCCTTCGCTTTTCATTTTCTCCAACAAATCCAGGAGATCTCGCTCGCACAGTTTTTCGTCCACTTCGTATTCGCTTAACAAAGTATCGCGCAGGTCTTCCACGCTTCGCGGCTCTTTCAGCAGCGTCCATATCCGCGTGCCGATCGGATTAATGCCGTAATACATGCTGTTTTTCAGATTTAATATCGCGGATTCTTCACCGAGTGGGCACGACACTTGTTCCTCGCTCGCGACGACGATGGAATGCACAGAGAGAGACGCGTCCATTTTTGGCGCCAAATCCTTCAGGGCTGGAGAATGTTTCTCGCCGGCAGGCCCGGCCATTCGAACGGTTCGGGGCGCATCATGCCTAAGGGGTTCGTGACGCCCACGGCTATTTTACCCACACTTTCAGTAACGGGGCAATGACCGAACTGGATTCGGTTCGGTGATTTCGGATATAAATCCTAAATGCCTTCGCCTGCCATTTCTGTGACGGAACTCGAGAAATATTTTCCCCCCGGCCTTACCGGCTGGCGCGCTTTGGTGCAGCCGGTGGCGCGGGCCACGCAACAAGCTCTTGCTCGAGTTTCGTTCAATGTGAAGGAAAATGAAGCGGTCGCGCTGATTGGATCTAACGGCGCTGGAAAATCGACGCTGCTTCGGATTCTGGCCACTCTGATCATCCCTACGAGGGGGCGCGCGACTCTGGGAGGCTTCGATGTGGAGCGGGAATCCGCCAAGGCGCGACGCCTGTTGGGCTACCATACGGGGGGAGACGAAGGATTTTACGCCCGCCTGAGCGCGCGAGAGAATCTGGCATTCTTTGCGGCCATGAATAATTTGAGCCGGGAGGATGCTCGGAAGCAGATCGCCAGGGTTGCCGAAGTGATGGGACTTCAGAATGATTTGAGCCGCCAGGTGCGGACGTTTTCCACCGGGATGATGCATCGCCTGGGTCTGGCTCGAGCCTTACTGCATGGTCCGGCTATTTTGCTTCTCGATGAGCCTACGCGAAGTCTTGATCCGCTTGCCGCGGCAGAATTCCGCCGGCTGTTGAAAGACGATCTGGTACGCAAGGGCGGGACCACTCTTTTGTTCGCTTCCCATACCTTAAGTGAGGTTGAGGAGATGGCCGACCGGGTGGTCTTATTGGACCGAGGCCGGGTGATCGTGTCCGGTTCGCCACGAGGACTTTGCGCCTCCACACACACGGCAACGCTGGAAGCGGCAGTGTCGAGTTTAGTGGGCCGCCCCGCCACAGCGCAGGCGCAGGCGTGAAGCTGACCCTTACACTGCGGAAAGTGGCAGCTTTCTTCTGGCGTGATTTTGCGATTGCGCGCGGATATCGTGGAGCGCTGCTGCTGGAAACGCTGGAAGCTCTTTTTGGCGTGGCAACGTTCTATTATTTGTCGCGCTTTGTGCAAAGCCCGGAACTGAGTAGCGAACTCCCGGCCGGAACAAATTATTTTGCCTTCGCTCTGGTGGGATTCGCCTTTTTTGATTACCTGAGCGTATCGCTGAGCGCCTTCGATGCGAGCCTGGAAGAGGCGCGACAGAACCGCACTCTGGAGGCGTTGCTTGTGACGCAAACGCCGCTTCCGGTGATTATCGCCGGATCGGCGGTTTATCCTTTTGTTGCCCTGGCCATACGAACCTGCGTTTATCTCGCCTGGGGTGCCTTGCTGTTTGGATTCAGACCGCAGTCTGCGAACTGGCCGGGGGCGGCGGCGATCCTGTTGGTTTCGATTTTGGCGTTCGCGGGACTGGGGATTCTTTCGGCGAGCTATTCGATTCTTTTCAAACGCGGGAATCCTGCAAAATGGCTGGTGCTTGGAGTTTCGGGCTTAGTGGGCGGCATGATGTACCCCGTCTCGGTATTGCCTAGACCTTTACAGATGCTGGCCCGGCTGATTCCGGTGACGTACTCTCTGGAAGGGATGCGCGCTGCACTTTTGGCAGGCGCCGGCTGGAAAGAGCTCTTCCCTTCCATATTTGCTTTGCTGGTTTTCGCGGCGGTTCTCGTTCCGCTATCGTTCGCCGTGTTCGCCTGGGCGCTCCGACGCACGAAAATTACTGGCACGCTCACGCATATCTAACAGAGCAATTTCCGTGCGAAGAATTCCATTGGGGCGCGGCGTAAGGTGCGTAAGGTCCCTGCCCTTGTGGTGGCGGCTACCTTACAGTACAGTTTTCATCTGCGCTGAAGGCGCCTCCTAAATGAAAGTTCCACTCCTCGATCTCTCGGCTGAATACGCAGAGCTTCGCGACGAAATCCTGCCAGCTCTCGACCGCGTTTGCCAGACATCCGCGTTCGTTCAAGGCGAGGAGATGGAAGCGTTTGAAACTGCCTTCGCGGAATACTGCGGGACCAAACACTGCGTGGCCCTGAGCAGCGGGACGGCGGCTCTTCATCTCGGTCTGCTCGCACTAGGGGTGCAGCCAGGCGACGAAGTGATTACGACCCCCAATACCTTTCTGGCCACTGCCGAGGCTATCAGCTATTGCGGCGCTCAACCTGTGTTGGTGGACATTGATCCGGCTAGCGCGAATATGGATGCGAATTTGATTGAGCGGGCGATCACGCAGCGCACACGATCCATACTTCCGGTGCATTTGTACGGCCGCCCGGCGGACATGGATGCTATTCGCTTGATTGCGAGTCGCCATAAGCTTCGCGTTCTGGAAGACGCTGCGCAAGCGCACGGCGCGCGCTATCGCGGCAAGCGCGTGGGCGGGCTTGCCGATGCCGCTGCGTTCAGCTTTTATCCCACAAAGAATTTAGGAGCATATGGCGAGGGTGGTGCGCTCACAACCGACGACGATTTGATTGCGCAATTCGCACGCGCAGCACGCTCGCACGGACAAACGGCCCGCTACGACCACGAATTTGTGGGCTACAACTATCGTATGCAGGGATTTCAGGGTGCTGTCTTGCGCATCAAGCTACGATACCTGGATGCATGGACTGAAAAACGCCGGGCCATCGCTCGCGAATATCGCCGTGCGCTTGCCAATGCGCGACTGGAACTACCGGTGGACGGCTCTGGAGATGAATGCGTGTATCACCAATTCGTGATTTATGTGAACAACAGGTGTTCGGTGATTTCGAAGCTGGCCGATAAGGGCGTCGCGACTTCGATCCACTATCCCAAGCCAGTACATCTTCAGCCAGCGTATTCTTCCCTGGGAGATCCGCGAGGTACCTATCCCCTGGCCGAGCGTGCCTGCGATCGTGTTTTGAGCCTGCCGATATTTCCAAGCATGACGGCGGAGCAAGTGAGCCAGGTAGTCAATTCAGTGATTGAGGTTGTGGGAACAAAGTAAGACTCGCCCGTGCAAGAAAGCCCTCTCCGAAACGAAACCTTACACTATTTCGTTACGAGGGCCGGAAGATTCCACGTCGCGACCGGGCGGTGGCGGCGGGGCGAACCCGGCTACTCCGGCTCCTGCAGCGCTGGCCGACCTTTCTCGCAATATTTCAGCCAAGCCTTCAAACACTTTTGAGCAAGAATCGCGCAGGGCCTGGTCGGCGGAACGGAGCATCGATTCGATCACGTTTTGTCCGTGTTCGCTGAGCCGACGGACGGAAGATATAATCCAGGAATCGCAGGCGGTCTGCAGACGCTCCTGATAGGTACCAATCGCTTGGCCGCTTAGGCGGTCCAGGTCTGCAGCCCAATTTTGAAGGTGCAAATCGCGCTCCACTCGATAGCTCTCGAGCGCAGTAGCAAACTCCGTGGAAAGAGCGGCGCGAGATTCTCGAATACTGTTCTCGAGTTGTGAAGACATTTGCACTTGAAGCTGCTCGAGAGAAGTTGCCGCGTTCGCTTCGAACTGACTAAGAACTTGTTGCGCGGAACGATCGAGATCCTCGGTCCGGCCGCGGACTGTGTCGCCGGTGGTCTGCATGAACTGCTCAGCCTCGCGGCCGGCCATGCCTCGCAGGACATGGCCGAACGAATCCGCAGCAGCCTCGGCTGCTTTGTCGAATTCGCTGCGTGCGCGTCCCGCAACTTCTCCTGCCAGACTTTCGATTCGTTGATGAACCAGCGCGAGGTGGCTTGTGGATTCCTCAGCCAGTTGCGATCCATATTTTTTTGCGGCCTCAGCCGTTTTCTCGTCAAACCCAGCCGCCGCGGTGGTGACGGTCTGTTCCACCAGCACCTGCAACCGCGCTCGCGCCTCCTGTTGAAACCATTCCGAGCTACGGCCAATAGATTCTACGGCGGAATGAGCGGCGCGCACGCCGCTTGCGTCAAGCTCTTCGTTCCATTTGCTCAGAGCTTCTTTACGCGCGGACTCGAAATCGTTGCGCACCCCGAGTAGCGTAGCAGCTAGCTGCGCAGAAACTTCACGCTGATTGTTCTCCGAGGCCTGGCGCAGACGTTCACGATGCAGCCGCAAACTTTCTTCCGCTTGCACCTCACGCGCAGCAAGCTCGCGAAGGAGTTCGGGCACGCGTTCGAAGTGCGGAGCAAGCTTTGTTTCCACTTGAACGTGCGCGCGATTTACAAATTCCTGCTGTAACGCATCGAGCGCGGGAGTCACGCGTTGCGAGATGCCCGCGGCCAGATTGTCGGCGCGGCGATTCAACTCAGCGGACTGCGCCTCAAGGATTTTTTCCAGACGGCGATGAAGCTCGTTCAAAGTATCGTGACTGGCCGCTTCGAGCTGCGCCGAATATTCTTTTGTGCGGCTAGCTACGGACTCGATCTCAGACAAGGACGCGCGCGCGCGCGATATTTCCTGATCGAGCGATGTTTTGATTTGCGCAAGCGTCTCGCGCGCTTCCGAAGCAGCCTGCGCCAATGGCTGGCGCGCTTCGGCGATACGTTCGCGTATCTTTGATTCCGCGTTGAGCAAGACGTCTTGAGAGCGCTCAGTGACTTGCTCTACCAAACGCTGAACGCTGTTATCCAATGAAGATTGCAGAAGTTCATTCCACTGAGCTCGCGCAACATCCATTTCCTTGACCAGGGCAGCGCGCCACTCTTCCGCGACGTTTTCGCTGACGGCTGACTCTTCTTTGTCCGGCCCCGGCTCAGCTACTTTTGCGATCCTAGCGGCTTCCATAGCCTCAAATTGCAAACGGGCCTGGGCCAAGCGGCTGACCGCCTCGTGTGCTGCATCGTTTTCCGCGCGCAGGATTTCCGTTTGGTGGTGAAGGTCGTCCATCAATTTGCGCGCGTGGTTAAAATTTTCCTCAAATTCGGACTTCAGGCCGGTTAGAAATTCGTCTTGCCGCTCGGCGAGTTGTTTCGAAAATTCCTCACGCGCGCCGATCTGCGCCTGTTCAAACTCGGGCTTCCATTGTGCGAAAAACTCCTGAACGGCGGCGGCTCGTTGAGTATCGCTCTGTTCCGCGGCGCGAAGAACCTCTTGCTGGACTTGTTTCGCGGCGTGCGCGATGGCTTCCCTGGATTGCGTCTCCAGCACTGTACGCATTTCTCGAAACAAAGGGCTGTTAGCAACCTCGGGATCATGGACGGAATGAAATTCGGCGGAGGCAGCAGAATCGGCAAACTGGTTTCTAGCGTCCACTGGGCTCTCCGGAAAGCTTGCATTGTTCAACGATACCGAATGCTCTTCTGGTTCAGGTTTTGCTTCGTCCTGTTCATCGTTACGCAACGATCGTTCCCCCTGGGTCCAGCCTTCCGGAAGAGCGTCCAGACCCCATATATTCGCGGGGCCTTCCAATTCCACGGCGACCTGAAAAAAGTCTCTCATGGAGTGCGGGCGTTGAACCCAAGCAACGCGGGCTCGCACGTTCGGATGACTCCGCGCCTGAGGCAACTCCAAGGTGACCCAAGTATTCTTGGGCAAATGATATTTGGAAGAATAGCGGCAGCCGTGCAGGTTCAAAGCGAGCGTGGAGGTACGCTCTTCAAACGGCTGGCCGAGAAGATCAATTCCTCGGACGACTAAAGGCACTGGCTCAAAAAGACGGCCGCTTCTGCGTCGTTCCATACCGGGTTCGTTCGAATTCACGTGGTCCATCCAATCCCTCAGGTTTCTTGCGCAAGGATAACACCCCAGCGACCGCGGGTCGAGAGGCGAGAATTAGCTAAAAAATCGTAAGCTCAGAACATACCTGAGATTGCTCTAAAGAACGTGTTTCAGCATGCCGAAAAATGTTAGTTCTTCTTTTTCTTTTTTGAAACTGTGGTGTCCGTTCCGCCTGCAGCCGCTATCGCGCCATCCAGGCTTTCTTTGCATTCTTTTCCGAGCGGACCACTCGGATCGATATCGATGCACTTTTGATAGGCATCCTGGGTCCCGGGGGCCAGGGTGCACACCATCTTCTCGCCTTCCTGCTTGCAATCCATCATGGCCGTCAACGCGCTTCCCAGGAGGTACCAAGCCTGGACATCTTTGGGGTTTGCCTGCGTGGCCTTCTGAAGCGGCGCAATGGCGTCTTTCTGCCGTCCTTTATTGTTGAGCACGATGCCCACGTTCCTATAGCAGGTGTCTCCCACTGCGGGATCTAAAGCCACCGCCTTTTCGCAGTCTGCGTTTGCATCTGCGAGTTTACTTTCCGCCACCTTCGGATCCGTTTGTGAGGCCGCAGAATTTGCGAGATTCGTGCTAAGACCCAAATAAGCGGCGGGCTGCGGTTTCAAGTCGACTGCTTTTTGAAATGCGGCAGCGGCATCATCGTAACGGCCGACGCACTCGTAAGCGGCACCAAGATCCTGCAAGACGGTGGCGTGATTAGCGACCTCCTTGGCTCCCACTCCTTGTTCCGCTTGCTGGAATTCCGTGACTGCAGTCTGGCAATCCGACGTGCGTTTCTGTTGCAGCGGCGCTTTTTGATCGGCCGCCGCGGCTTTGATCTGCTTTTGCAGGTCGGTGGCTTCGGTCATGGCCGTGAGCCCGTTTTGGAAATGGGCTTTCATTGCTTTAAACTTGTCTTCTTCTTCTTCCTTTTTCTTAACTTCCTCGGGATGCGCGGCGACCGTTTCCGCCATGATTTCCTTGAAATTGATCTTGAAGTTGTTGGGTTTCGCAGTGTCGACCTGGAATTTCACCGGGCCGTAATTCAAGTTGTCCTTTTCGTTGGTAATCGTAATCGCGTAAATAGCGCTTCGCAGGCCGAGCTGTACAAATTTTCCGCTCTTGTCCGTCTTCAGCGTGTAACTTTGTCCGGTATCGACGTTCTTGATTACGACGGTCACCTCCGGGTAGGGTTTGCCTTCCTTGTCGAGAATTTCGCCGTCCAATCTTCCGGTGTCCTGTGCCACCGCGACCACGGCAAACAATAGAACCAGTGCCAATGCTCCCCCTACGCGAACCAGCGTTTTCATCTGATGGTCTCCCTTGCTTAGTAATTGGGCCACCTATTATTGCGCAACCCGCGCTCGATAGGCGACCGGATCGCTGAGCCCCGCCTCTGCAAAAGCCCGGAGGCGCAGCCGGCAACTATCGCACGTTCCGCAGGCTTCGTCCTCAAATTGATAACAGGACCACGTCAAACGCAATGGCGCGCCAAGTTCGAGGCCGCCGCGTATGATTTCCGATTTGCGCATAGCGATTACAGGCGTGGCGATTTCAATGTGCGTGCCGGGCCTGGTTCCCTGGCGCACCAATTCCGCGAAGGCCCGATAATACTGCGGACGGCAATCTGGATATCCGGAACTATCTTCCGCTACGGCGCCGACAAAAATCGCGTTGGCGCCCATCACTTCTGCCCAACTTACCGCCGCCGAGAGGAAATGAGCATTCCGGAAGGGAACATAGGTGATGGGGATGTCGGCGGAATGTGCGGCGGGCTGGCCGGAGTCTGGAACAGCTATCTTCCGATCCGTAAGCGCCGAGCCGCCGATTTGCGCTAAGGAATCGAAGCGGATCACGAGACGGTCTCGTACTGCGTAAAAATCCGCAATTTCTTCAAACGCACGCCGCTCGCGTGCCTCCGTGCGCTGGCCATAACTCGCGTGCAGCAGAGCTAGCTGATGCGACTGATTTGCGATGGCTGCAGTGACACAGGAATCCATGCCGCCACTGAGCAAGACAACCGCCTTTCGTTTTTCAGCCGACATCTCTTGATTACCCGCTCAAACGCCCTTGCTTGCAGGGTCCCAAATAAATTTGTGCAATTGTAAGCCTAGGCGCACGCGCAATCCATCGCTGAGTATCCATTCGGCGAGTTCGCGCGCAGTGAGTCCTGGCCATGCGCCGTGGGGATCGGCGAACACCGGCGAAAAAAGAACTTCGTGCACCTGTTCTGCTAACCGGTGCTTTGTTACAAAGTCGCGGGCGAAATCATAATCGCGGCGCGAGGAGATGACAAATTTAATTTCATCGTTGGAGCTAAGGACCTCGAGGTTGGTCACGTCAAAGGTGTCGGGCTCGCCGGAGTCCGGGCACTTTACGTCGACGATTTTGATCACGGCGCTGGGGAGTTCGCCGACGAAGCGCTCGCCGCTAGTTTCAATCATTACGGTGTAGCCCGAGGACATTAGTTTTTGCGCCAGGGCGGGAGTTTCCCGTTGGAGCAGCGGCTCACCGCCGGTGATTTCGACAAGTGGAACGCGATGTTGGGTATCTCCGGCCAGTGCGTTTACCTTTTCAAGGACTTCTTCGATTGAATATTTTGTTCCGCCGTGGAAGGCGTAGGCCGTATCGCACCAAGTGCAGCGAAGATTGCACCCCGTGAGACGCACGAAAATGCAGGGCAAACCGGCGCGGGTGCCTTCTCCCTGAATTGATTTGAAGATTTCGGTGATAACCATTGCAAGACCGCGGACTCCGCCTAGTCCAAAACTCCGCCGCAGCCCGGATTTGGCGGCGGCCTCTTCTTTCTGGACAAATAATTCACAGCTCCGGTGGCGATGGCAAGTTCGATACAACCGACCACGAATGCGGTGCGCCAGCCCCAACCAAGCGTGAGCCAGAAAATGGAAACGAGGAAGGCGGGAATCGCGATTAGTAGGAGCGCTCGGTTCATGTTTTAGGACTCTACTTGTACCATGGGCTTCTCTTGTTGCCCTTACCTTTACGACCGCGAGGCCTCTCGTTTGCGATTCGCACCGCTGTTAAGGGCGATAAGTCGCCGCTGTCAGGTCTGACTCCCAGACCGTGATGCTGGAAACTGCTGCGCCGTTTGAGGCTTGTTTAAGTTGCTTGACTGTTTGATCGTAAATGTAGCGGGCGATATTTTCGGCCGAGGGGTTCAATACGTCAAAGGGTGAAAGCTCGTTCAAGTATTTGTGATCGAGCGCGCGAATCACGGACTGGATTACCTGCTTCAAGTGCACGAAATCGTACAGAAGACCGACCGAATCAACTTCCGTGCCGGCCAAAGTTACGCGCACTTTGTAGTTATGGCCGTGCAGGTTCTCGCATTTACCTTTGTAGCCGCGCAAATTGTGCGCAGCGGCGAATGTTTCTTCCACGCTAACTTCGTACATGCATGTCCTTCCCGTTGCGCTAACCGCCGGTCGCTAGAATTACCTATTCCGCATCCATGAAGCGCGCGACTTCGGCTAGATCCTGCGTGGTTTTGTATTCAGGCAGGGACTCGAGAAAAATTCTACCATACTGCATGCGCGAGATACGGTTATCGAGGATGGCCAGAATACCGCGGTCCGTCTTCGAACGTATCAGGCGCCCGAAGCCTTGCTTGAGGGCGAGAACGGCCTCCGGAACCTGATATTCCGCGAAGGCGTTGCGCCCGTCTTCCAGCAGCGCTCGCACACGCGCGGCCACGATGGGGTCGCTCGGGACGGCAAAAGGCAGCTTATCAACAATTACGCAAGACAGTTGCGCGCCGGGGACGTCAACGCCCTGCCAGAAACTTGCCGTGGCGAAAAGCACCGCATTGGGCGTAGTACGAAAACGATCGAGCAAAACCGATTTGGGCGCCGTGCCTTGCAAAAGCAACGGGAAGCGTACTGATGTCGACACGCGCTGATGCACGTCTCGCATCTGGGCGTAGCTCGTGAAAAGGCAAAACGCACGGCCTTGCGAGATTCGCAGGAGATTCACAATTTCTTCGGCGCAACGAGCGGAAAAAGTTTCATGGCGTACGTCCGGCATACCACTAGGAATGTAGAGTAGGGCCTGCTCGCGGAAGTTGAATTCCTGGGGCAAGACCGCTTCCTTTGCAGGCATCACTCCTAGGCGCTGTTTCAAGTAATCGAAGCGGCTGCCGACTGCGAGCGTTGCTGAGGTGAGTACCACGCTGTCGAATTGCTCAAAAAGCTTTTCGCGCAGGATTTCGCTCACGTCAATCGGGGTCGCCGTGAGAATCACTCCCTTTCCACGGCGCTCATACCAATACACGTAGCCCTTCTCTTCGCTCTCGAGCAAAAATGCAAGCTCGCGTCGCAATTCCGCGGCACGCCTGGCCAGTGTGATCACTTCTTCGGGCTTGGGCGTCATGGCCGATAATTCGGTTTCGATGCGCTTCACCGCGGCGGCTAAGTCTTCAAACGCTTGGTGATGTTGCTCTAGAAAAGATTTTCGTTCCGCTGCTCCGAAAGCAAAGCGGCCTTCGCGTTCCGAGAAATTCTCAAAAAAACTGCGCCCGCGTTCGCGCACGCGGGTGAGGTGTTTGCGGACCGGTGTCGCTTCAATCCGCAGCACGCGCAACATATTTTCCGTGTCGCGTGAGAGCTCTTCAAATTGATAACTCGAGACGCGACGGCCAAAGTAATCGCTCGCGACATCTTCGATCTCGTGCGCTTCGTCGAACACGACGGCCGAATATTCGGGCAAGATCGAGCCGAAGTCGTCTTGACGTATGGCCAGGTCAGCGAAAAATAAATGATGATTCACAATGATCAGGTCGGCTTCTTGTGCGCGCTGGTGCATGGCGGTTATAAAACAGCGGTTGAAGTCAGCGCATTTCTGGCCGGTGCACAGGTCGCTGCGCGCATCGATTCGGTGCCACAGGTCGGCATCGTCAGGCAAGAACGTTAACTCGCTGCGATCTCCGGTTTCGGTGAGCTTCCCCCAATCGCGGATTTGCGAGAACCAGTCGATCTCGTCGATGCCCTTCCATACTGCCTGGCCTTCCATTTGATTTACTTTCGTTCGGCAGAGAAAATTATTGCGGCCTTTCATTAGCGCGGCTTTGAGGTTGGGCGCAAAATGTTTCTGAAGGAAAGGGACGTCCTTGTTGAAGAGCTGTTCTTGAAGAGATTTCGTCGCAGTGGAAATCACTACGCGCCGGCCGCTGCGGATGGCCGGAATCAGGTAGGCGAGAGTTTTTCCCGTTCCGGTTCCGGCTTCGATGATGGAATGTTGTTTTTTTCCGAAAGCTTCATCGACCATCCTGGCCATTGCAAGCTGAGAGGAGCGGAATTCATATCCCGGGTGACTCCGTTCGAGTAGTCCGCCAGCGCCGAAAATATCTTCAATAGTCACTTCGGCGGATTTTGTGGCGGCGGCTTTTTTAGCCATGATGGTTTTTTGGACTCAGCAGACGCGCAGAGTCAAAGTCTTAAAGTAACACACGGTAAAGCTTTCGTCAGATCCGCGCGGATACGTCCTGTGCATTAGAAATCTTTATTCCAGCGTCATCGATGATAATCTAGTGACCCTCGCCAGCTTCCGGTGCGGAATTCAATGTCCGAAAAACTACCATCCATCGTAATTGTGGGACGCCCCAACGTGGGCAAATCCACGCTGTTTAATCGCCTGACCGGAACGCGACGTTCCATTGTTACGAACGAGCCTGGCATCACACGCGACCGAATTTACGGCACGGCAAACTGGGAAGGCCGAAACTTTCAAGTGGTTGATACCGGCGGGATCGTGCCCGAGGACAAGGCCGGCATCCCGGGAGAAATACTACGCCAGGCCCGCGTGGCGATCGATAACGCGACTCGCGTTGTGCAGGTGGTGGACGGCCGCACGGGCCCTACGCCGCTGGATGAGGAATTAGCACTGCTTCTTCGCCGCGCCGGCAAGCCTCCGGTGCTGGCGGTAAATAAGATTGATACTCCCCAGCAAGCGGAACTGGCGGCCCAGTTTTACGAACTGGGCGATGAAATTTTTCCCCTTTCCGCAGAGCATGGCTTCGGCCTGGATACCCTGCTCGACGCGCTGACAGAAAATTTCCCTCGCGGCGAAGTGGTGGAAGAGGAGCCCTATGTGAACATCGCAATTATCGGCCGGCCAAATGTCGGAAAGTCCACGCTGCTCAATCAACTGGTGGGCGCCGAGCGTTCCATTGTTTCGCCGGAGCCAGGCACTACGCGGGACGCCGTGGATACCGTTCTCGAGCGCAAAGGCAAACTGTATCGCTTCCTCGATACGGCGGGCATCCGCAGGAAGGGGAAAACCAAACTCATCGCGGAAAAATTAAGCGTGATCATGGCGCGGCGTCACCTGGAGCGAGCGGATGTGGCGCTTTTGGTCGCCGATGCCTCCGTGGGCATTACCTCGCACGACGCCACCATCGCAAGCTATGCCGAGCAGTCCGGGCGTTCGGTAATCATCGTGCTGAATAAATGGGATCTCGCGCTCGAAGCGGCGCAGGAAAAATCCTCAGCCGAGAAAAAGCGTGGCGGAAAAGACGCAGGGGCGAATCCGAACAAACTGATTCAGGATTACGAACCCTTAGTCCGACAGAGACTAAAATTCCTGTCCTATGCGCCGGTAGTTTTCCTCTCGGCAAAAACCGGCGAACATATTGACCGCCTGTACACCGTGATCGATCAGGTGGTGGAAGCGCGCAACCGCCGAATTTCGACGGGAGAGCTGAACCGTTGGCTCAAGGAAGTAGACCTGGATCGCGGCACGTCTCCCGCCAGCCGCGAAGTGAAGATCTTCTACATCACGCAGGCTACCACTGCACCTCCTACGTTCGTTCTTTTCACCAACCAGCTGAAGCCGCTGCACTTTAGCTATCAGCGCTTCCTGGAAAACCAACTGCGCGCTAAATTTGATTTTACCGGCACGCCGATTCGCTTCAACCAGCGCCTGAAAAAGCGCGGCTCGCGCCATCGCGAGAGACGCGATCCTGGGGACTCTTAATCGCCCTTCCGCGTTTTGATCTTGATAGATCAGAAATCGACGTGAAATCTCAGGCCGGGTACCACCACTGGCCCGCGGTCTTTGTTGTAACCGGGATTGTTGATGCGCTGGATGTCAAAGGAAGCGAAGAACCCCCGCCACAGATGTGCGGTGTAAAATGCCTCGAATATTTTTTCGTGTCCGTAGTTGAGGCCACCATCGCCTAGAAGAAACCCGCGCCCGCCGAGCGCGAGATATTCCTGGTGAGCGGCGACGATTCCGTTCATTACGAAAACGGCACCCGCGCGATCGTTTTTCCGCTTCCATTTTTCGGCTTTGGTGAAACCGCCGAGCTCGAGTGTGCGGTCCACTTCGGTGTAAGCAAACGATTCGTTGCGGCCGTCACTCCAACCCAGGCGGCCGAAGACAGCTACTTGGGAGGTAAGCTCCTGTTCGAAATTGAGGCCGAACCCATATTTGTGGCGCCCCTGCCGGCGCGTAGCAATAATATCGGGCACAGGCGTTTCACCGTTCTTGAAATTGCGAATCGCTACTTCGTAATTCCCCATGTTCGCGTGATTCAGGAAACTTAACAGGCGAACCGCGCCAGCACGGTGCAAGAAACGATTCCCCGTAGCGCCCAGTTCCAGATTCTCAGAGCGGGCCCGGGCCAGGTCGGCGTCGAGGAAAATGCCATTCGCCACTTTCGGCATCATTGCTTCGCTGAAGCGGGCGGTAAACCAATGGTCGTCGTACTCCACCATGGCCATCTCCGTATAGCCGCGCGTGTTCGCGGCGTAGTCATAGGCGCCATTGTTGTCCACAGTCCAATTCAGAAATTGAAGGTGGCTGTCGGTGCCGTAGGTATTTGTATCGAAGAAGTCCACCAAGCTCATTTTACCAACGCGAAATTCCAGTCGCCGCGCGGGAAGAGAGGTGGCCAGACCAAACAGACCGCGCTGGGCAGAAACGCGTTCGTCGGTAAGCGGGATAATCTGGCGCACCATGGCGCGCGCCAGGTAAGGTGTGGCGCCCAACTCAGGATTGCGCACAACGTCGAGGTTAACGAATCCAGCCAGCCCGAGTGCAGCGCTGAGGCCATGGCCGCCGGTGCTTTCAACATCCATGAAAACTTCGGTGTAGTGGGTAAGTTCATAACCGAGATACAGCGTATAAACTTTGGAGGTAGCATTTTCCCCAGAGAGGTGGAAACTATTGGGTCCGCTGTATTTCGCGGGGAACGAGGGATGCCACTGGAAAATAATGTTGGCTTGGCCGGAAATCCAAAAGGGAGCCGTCTCGGAATGTGGAAATAGCGTCAACATATCTCCGGAATCGGAATTGTCATCGGCTGCGACAGGAGCCGGATTCGGCGTGCCGGGCTGGTTAGGATGATCGGGTTTTGATTCCTGCGCGTGTGCAATCGGCGTGTAGGCCAGACACACAAGCAGCAAACCAGATGTCAGGCGGGCGAGTTGGACAATAGGCCAGCGCATTTACAAGTGGAACAGGGGCTTCGTGCGAGTTCATTTCCACGCCGGGCAGAGTAGATGGCCGACCGATATCCGTCAAGAGAATTGCGAATGGAATACAGATAAAGTTGCTAATGTTTTGTAAAAACTCTGAGCCTCCTGTAGAAGGGACCAGGCACACTCCACTGCCTCCGTATTTCGCGCGAGCGATCTGCCTTACTTCACGGCCCAATTTGCGCCCGGATAGTTTGGGGGGGCCAGGCATCCCGATTGCTCGATGGAGTCATCTTTAGTAGTCTCTACTGTTGTGCTTACGCTGGTAGTTTCAACCTATCGACCAGGGGTGAATGATTGCGGGGACTACTTCGGCTGCCTTTCTGGCTTCTAATTGTTGTAGCTGTCATTTTGCCATCCTGCGGTCAGAATGTGAATTATCCTGCGCCAACGCTAAAATCGATTAGTCCGACCAGTACCACGACAAACCAGACGAATCCGTTCGTCCTGACGGCCATTGGAAGCAACTTTGTGCAGCAGTCTCAGCTAGAGTGGAATGGCACCCCACTGAATACCACCTTCGTGAATACCGGACAACTGACCGCCATAATTCCGCCATCATTTTACGCAGCTCCGGCAACGGCGACTATTAACGTCGTTACTCCGCAGCCCGGAGGAGGTATCACGCAAGGAATCACTTTCAGCGTTGGGCCCACCGTGAGTCCGGTTCCGCATATCTCTTCACTATCTCCATCGGGCGTCTTGACCGGAGGGGCGGGGCTCACGCTTCATGTATTCGGCTCAAATTTTGTGGCGCAGTCAACTGTTGCGGTGAACGGAAGCAATCGCCAGACAGGATTTTTGAATTCTACCGAGGTGGTTACCACCTTGAATTCCACCGATATCGCCACAGCGGGAGTTCTGCAAATTACGGTTATAAATCCTGCGAATCCTCCACCGGGAGGCGGCTCTTCGAATGCATACCCATTAAACATATTGAATCCGCTGCCGACCATCAGCACGGTCACTCCGACGAGTGCGCAAGCGGGTGGCGCGGCGAGCACTTTAGTTGTTACCGGGACAGGGTTTATCAATCAAGGCTCCTTCATTACGATCAACGGAGTGCAGCGCCCGACTACATTTATTAATGGCACGCAAGTGACCACACCATTGAGCGCGTCCGATCTCCTGGTTGCCGGCGTTGATCAGGTACAAGTGGTGAATTCCACTCCGGGCGGTGGAGCGTCGAACACCCTGACATTCGCGGTAAACCCTACGCACCTGCTCGGTCTGCCCGTCCTGGTGGATCTTGCTCCGGACGGATCACAGGCGAACGACGGGATCTGCGGAGGCCTTTTGAATTGTGAGAACGGGACGCTCGGTCTTAAACTGACGACGGTAGGACCTTCGACAAGCACAACCGGACAATACGTAGCTTTTGCCTCCGTATCAAATAACTTGATCTTGAACGAGCCCAATAACGGCGGCATTGTTTTCGTTCGCAATACTTGCTTAGCGGTTGCGGCATGCACACCCGCAACTACCGCCGTAAGCACGGATCCCAACGGCAACGCAGCCAACGGCGCAAGTTCAGAGCCTTCTCTTGATGCAGCGGCAAGCCATGCTGCGTTCACCTCGCTGGCCACAAATTTGGTAACTACCGTAGGAGTGCCCGCCGGGACGAGTCAGGTCTATTGGCGGCCTGTGTGCCTTCCGACTAGTACAACATCGTGCACGGTGACGCCCACTACTTTCGTAACCCAACTTATTTCTGTGTCGGCCGATGGACTGACCGCCGGCAATGGGGATAGTTATAATCCGTCGATCAGTCCCGACGGCCGCTACGTCGCGTTCGTTTCGCTGGCTACGAACCTGGTCTCCGGTATTTCTCCCGACGGAGTTACGCCTCAGGTTTACCTGCGCGATACATGTCATGGAGGGACGGGCACGACTTGCACGGGGACTACTTACTTAATATCTACGCGGGATGGGACGACGCCTGGCAATGGCGCGAGTTCGAACCCTTCAGTAGGCTCGAGCGGATCGTACGTTTCGTTCACATCCGTGGCGACGAATCTGGGTGCCAGCGCTCCCAATTCGAACGGCGAAGAAGAAATCTTTGAGCGCAGCACGTGCCTCACAGCGGCGTGCACGGCTAACACAACATTGATATCGACACCCGATGGCGTAACTCCAGCCGACGGCGCCAGTTCGGAATCCTCTATTTCAAATACGGGCAGGTTCATTGTGTTCGCGTCCACGGGAACAAATCTGGTTACCGGTGCAGGTCCCACTCAGCAGATTTATTTGCGGGACACGTGCATTGCGATCACGACGGGATGCACCCCTTCGACGTCACTCATTTCCCTTAGCACCAGTGGAACCCCAGGAAACGGTACAAGCGAATACCCGAGCATCAATAGCACGGGTCAGTTCGTGGCGTTCGCTTCGTTTTCTTCCAACCTGGCCAGCACGACGAATGGCGTGGAAAATATTTTTGTGCGCAATACTTGCGAAACCATTACGACCGAGTGCACCACCGGGACTGTTTTGGTAACTCAAGGAGCGGGTTCCGGTTCAACTCCAGCAAACGGTAATAGTCTGGTGCCGTCCATTAGTCCGGACGGTCACACGGTGAGCTTCCTTTCGTTCGCCAGCAATCTGGTGCCGCGGGACAACAATAATCTCGAAGATATTTTCCTCGGTTCGACTACTTTCTAGTGTTTGTGGCTCGGACTATTTTGTGGCGTGCGCTGCGATTCGCTGAAGCTCGGCATTGCGTGCGGTGACTAGCGTGAAGGTCAGTGACTCGCGCGGAACGCTGGTGACGAATGGACCTACTACCCAGCCAAGTCCGGTGGGAATATCACGCGTGAGCGAAACCGACTGGCACTCGACGTAGGTTCCGCCATCTTTCTCCTGAAAGCGCCAGTAAGTGTCCATACCCCACAAGAAGCCGCGGTCGTGGCCTTGTGGATCTAAGCGCTCATTGGGCTCGCCGGGATGTTCCACTTCCTGAATGCGCGTGGCGTGGGAGCGGCTCCAGGCGTGCGTAGCGTCCACAACGTGGTAGTGCACTTGGTGGTCAGTGTCATCCACGATGGTGATTACTTTTTTCTTGTAGAAGCGTAGGTTTACTAGGAAATCGTCTCCTTGATGCTGAAGAATCCTGGAGCGTTGGATATCAGGACGGAAATAATCTTTTTTATGATCGTAGTCTTGCATGAATTCCAGGGTTTGCTCGAGCGTCGCTCCGGGAATAAAGACGGTGCCGATCCAGTGGTGCATTAACGCTCCCGGAAACGCGATTGACTTGCCCTGCTCCAGCGTCTCGAGTCGCTCAATTACGACGCCGCCTTTGCGCAACTCGACGTAGAAGGAGTCGCGGCGAGCTGTCGGCGCGGCGTCGATCCATAAATAGGGAATGCCTTGTGCGAGCTCGGTATCGATCTTGGCCTCGGTCAGCTGGAGGTAATGGTTATAGGCGGCGATCGTTACCGGTTTTAGGTCAGTAGCCTGGGCAGGGAGCGGCAGGGAGAACAAACAGACTAGAACTATAGCCATCGTCTTCCGAGTGAGGTGACTCATTGTCCGTCTTATTTGACGCAATCTATGTTCCTCGCAATCCGGTGCCGGCCACTTCAAAACGCTGAGCGACGAGCTACAGGCACATTACGTTGTCAGTGGTTAAGACGCAATCCAGCGGCAAAACGATGTGAAGCAACAAAAGAAAGATGGATTCTTTGGTTTAGCGGCAGACCCTGCTGCCGGGGGGGTCAGGAGGGATTACGCCGGCAGGAGGGTTGGACGGGTTGGCTAGCGTGCTCGGCTCCTTTTTTTGTGGAACCGTCGTCCCCGCATCGCAGCCACCCAACCCGCAGTGCCATCTTCGAATATGCAAGGGGAGCAGCCAATGGCTCGCCTGGTTCATTTAGAAGGTACCGGGGTTGTAGTACCGCCTCTTTGCGCCGTGTCCACGCCACTCAAGTTCGTCACGCCCGCGACCACTTTTGATGAGTTCTCGTCGTAGCGCATCTCCTTCTTGACAAATCTACAAGAGCGATGGCAGCTTCCTCCTTTAGTTTATCTAAGGGGGAGAGGACGCTCCGTCCTGGGAGGGAGAAAGGTATGAAATTCGCCAAATTACTTCTGGTCCTTAGCGTAACCCTGGTCGCTAGGCCTGCGCGCTCAATGCAACTCAGTCCCGTTCCTGGGGACCAGCGGGCGGCCGAACGCGACGCAATCCGAAACCACATCGACAAGATTTTCCAAGCTTACATTCAAAAGAATGCTCAAGTGATTCGCGCCACGCACGCCAAGGACTGGACTGGTTTTCAGAACTCCTCGCGCACTACGGTGCAGGGCATCGAGCAGTACATGGATGGCGCGAATGGATTCCTCAAATCGCCAGTGAAGATGACCGGCTACCGGATGGTTGAATTCAACGTTATTTTCTACGGTGACGTTGCATTGGTTCCCTATGTTGCCGATGTAAATTATGAATACCAAGGGCATACATCTCCAGAAAAGCTCCGCATCCTGGACATCTACGCAAAATTGGGAGGCGATTGGGTGCAAATCGGTTCTGATACTACGCTGCATCCCGACTCGGTCGCCGCCGATTTGCAGCAAGCGCAAACTGTAGGACCAGAAAAAAAACAGGAATTGCTTACTGCTCGCGAGGCTGTATGGCGTTCGTGGTTCTCTAACGACAGCCCGCGGCTTGGCCAACTCATCCCCGATGAATTAATTGCTATCGATCCAGGCGACAAATGGGAGAACCGCGACGAAGTCCTGTCCGGGTCCAAGGAGTTTGCTGCCCAAGGGGGCAAACTCTTGCGTCTGGAATTTCCGGAGACGGAAGTCCAATCGTACGGCTACTGCGCCATCCTTTACTCGAAATATCTGTACGAAATCGAACTGGACGGAAAACGTTCGACGCATTCAGGACGCGCTACGGAAATGTTCGTTGATCGCCAGGGAAAATGGGTCAACGTGGGCTGGCATCTGGACTCCGGCATTTAACGATCTGATCCTTCGCTCAAGGAGAAGGAATGAGTCCTGCGGTTGAAATCCTGCAAGGCACGCTGGACCTGCTAATCCTCAAGACGCTTGCATTGGAGCCGATGCACGGGTGGGGCGTGGCGCAACGCATCCAGCAGGTTTCGCGCGAAACGCTGCAAGTTCAGCAAGGTTCGCTCTATCCCGCGCTGTACCGCCTGGAACGCAAAAAATGGATTCGCGCAGAGTGGGGAGCATCCGAGAATAATCGGCGCGCAAAGTACTATTCCCTCACGAAGACTGGGCGTCAGCAACTCGACAAAGAAATGGCGGAATGGGAATGCCTTTCTTCAGCCGTAGCTTTGATTCTTCAACGGGCCTAACTGTGGTGCTCCTGGTGGTGTCGTTCTTGGCTGCGTGGATACCAGCGCAGCGCGGCGCGCCATGCGTGTAGATCCTATTGTTGCGCTGCGATATGAGTGAAATTGATTCAGGTCGAGACTGCTTTCATTTCGCCGTTGGGGATAATCGCAGCGTAATTTCGGTGGTCTTCTTCGGACGTATGACCACTCGCTTCGACCAGTCCGAAAAAACTTTATTTGAATAAGCGCGGACGTCGTATTGTCCCGCCTGGAAGCGCGTAAATTCGAAGTGGCCAGTCGAATCTGTGTGAGTAGCGTGGGGACGCAGACCGTCGGACGTCTGAATCGTCACGCTGGCATCTGGAACGGGCTTACCTTGCTCGTCCAGCACACTTCCTGAAAGCGTTCCCAAGCCGCCGGCAAATTGAGCGTTTGCCGATGACGCAAACAGCATCGTCGCAAGTATTGCGATCGTCAAAACTCTTCGTGTCATTGCTCACCCCGGGGTTGAGCCTGAGAACAATTCTACCTCGCGCGGAACCAAGGCCCCACGCAGGCGTCAAATTGTTCTCGATAAGGGACTGTTCGGAAGGTCAGGTCAGTCGAGCTAGTACTTATAGTGGCGACTAGCGGCAGCGTGTCCGGGCTGGTCTTGGCGGCCGGTGTCGGGATTCAACCCGCGTTCGAGGGCGAGAAAATAAGTCAGAAGTTGTAACGGAACCAGATGCACGAAAGCAACGAGCCATTCCGGCGTCTCAGGCACTAGCAATGTTTGTTCCACTAAAATATCGCGGTTCGCAGAAGGGCTAGCGATCGCAGCCCGAAGCATTTTCAATTCTCCGGCGGCCTCGAGGATTTGCCGCGCGCGGTCGTCCGTTTTGCGGCCAGTGAGCAATCCAATTAATGCGGCGCGGGAATCGGTTTCCGAAAACGGCCCGTGGAGTATTTCTTCCGTTTCGAAACCTTCGGCCGCTAGGTAGCACGCTTCTTTGATTTTCAGTGCGGCCTCGCTGGCTGTGGCCCAGCCCACTCCGGTGCCGAAAATTTCGATGCGCGCGAGGGGTGACATTCGTTTTGCTAACTCGCATACCTGGGGCTCGAGCGTTAACGTTTCGCGCATGAGCCCGGGGACTTGCGCGAGTTCGTTCGACGAATATCCCTGCACCAGAAGCCTTCGGCGCTCGACAATGCGCGCGATCAGAATAGCCAGCGCCGCGAGCGCGGTCGTATAACTTTTCGTATAGGCGAAGGCGACTTCCTGTTCGCATGTTTCGATGTGGAAGTCCGCTCCTCGGACTCCTTCGCCGCTGATTTCTCCGGTAATCGCTAGCGTCAGCGCCCCAGCCGCGCGCGCCATGCGCAGCGCCTCCACGGATGCCGTGGTGGTGCCGGTGTGTGTGATCACAATGACGGCGTCGTTCGTGGTGAAAGCGATGGGGTGATGCACGAGCTCGAAGGATTGTTCGTACTGAGCCCCTAGGCGACCCCCGGAAAACTCACGCATCCAGCTTTCCGCCACTCGCGCGGCATGCAACGAAGTCCCAATTCCAACGAAAGTGATGCGCTCTTTTTCAGCGATAGCGTCTGCCGCGCGTTCGATCGCTGCGCGTTTCTTCAATATTTTTTCGATTAATTCAGGCTGGGCCTGAATGGCATCGTAGACATAATAGGGGTGCGCCTTGCGCATTTCGGGTGGCATTGAGTATTCTCCGCCGACAAGCTATTGAACTTGCCCGCGCTATCGGCGGCTATTCTAGCGGAACAGGAGTCTGAATGGCTTTATACATCTCGCAACACACCCTGGCATGCCTCACGCGCCAAGGCGCGGAAGAGCTTACTAAGCGGCTGCTGGCTGCGACGCCGGTCCAGGCGCGGCGCGTGCTGGTAAATATGCAAGAAGGGAAAATGCTCGTGGAATTCGAAGCGCCTCGCCGCGAGGAGCTTGAAAAGTGGCTAGAGTCCGAGAAATTTCACTTCGACTGGCTTCTGCGAATTGAACTCGAGTCGGCCGGAGGCGCGCTTCGAGCCGTTTGACAGCATTCTAACACAGCAGTGCATCCGTTCGCAGCGTCCACTTTCGTGCGCCCTTGCCACATGCATCGCTCCGGTGTAATCTTTTCGCATGTCGCACCTCACCAGAGACCGGCTCAGCTGTTGTTGTCCAGGCCTGTCCTTTGGCGGGGTTCGGCTAGGTATCTAGAAAACGGATTCTAGCTCGGTAATTCAGACCCACCGCCAGAACGAGCTGGCAGGTGGGTTTTTTTATTTTAGGTCGTTTTCAGGGCCAGGGAGTCTAATCACCCAGGGGGGAAAAGACATGTCAGATTACAAGCATCCCGAGACTTTGGTATCCACGCAATGGGCGGCAGAGCACCTGAATGATCCGAAAACCCGGCTAGTGGAAGTGGACGTTGATACTTCCGCCTACGATCAGGGCCACATTCCAGGAGCGGTGGGCTGGAATTGGCAGTCGCAGCTTCAGGACAATATTCGCCGCGATTTGATCAACCAGAAAGCTCTGGAATCGCTGCTGAGCCGGTCGGGAATCTCCAACGACACGACCATCCTTCTATATGGCGACAACAACAACTGGTTTGCAGCGTATGCTTTTTGGCAGTTGAAGTATCATGGCCACAATGATGTGCGCCTAATAAACGGCGGACGCAAGAAATGGGTAGAAGAAAAGCGCCCTCTGACCACCGAGCGGACGAACGTGGCGGCCACGACATATCGCGCGGCTGGTCCCGACGAATCGATCCGCGCTCGGAAAGAAGACGTCTTCAACACCCTGGACAAGAAAACTGCGGCACAGCTTGTGGACGTTCGCTCTGGCGACGAGTTCACCGGAAAAATTATCGCGCCCCCAGGAATGTCTGAAACGGCGCAGCGCGCCGGACATATTCCTGGAGCTGCGAATATTCCATGGGCTCAGGCTGCAAATGAAGATGGCACGTTTAAGTCACCCGATGCGCTGAAAGCACTCTACGAAGGCAAGGGTATAACCGGAAAGAATGAAGTGATCGCGTACTGCCGCATTGGCGAGCGCAGCTCACACACCTGGTTCGTCCTGAAATATTTGCTGGGCTACGACAAGGTGAAAAATTACGACGGCTCGTGGACTGAATGGGGCAACCTGATTGGCGCGCCCATCGAAAAGGAAGCAGCCGCCGCAGCCCGATAGATCGAGTCTCTCATTACTGATAGGCCAGCCTCGAAAAAGAAATCTTCGAGGCTGTTTTTTTTGGCTATCGATGATTTCAGGGAATTTCGTTCTCGGGAACTCCGTTGTGGCGGGCTTCGTCTTCCAGAGCACTGATCTTCGTCTCAATATCGTCCCGCTGTTTTTGGTATTGCGCGAGTTGCGTGCGCCAATCGGCGGGCTTTGACCAACCGTATGGCCTCGGCGTATTGACCTGCTTTCCATTTAACGCTGCCTGCAATTGCGAGATTTTTTCATCGAGCAGTGGAACTCGGCCTTGGAGTTTTGAAATTTGGCTGCGATACCAGGCGGCGTTCCTACCCCCATGATTCGGCTTGGGCTCGTTTACTGCGCTCGCCGGTTTTGTGTTTGAGTTAGGCGAAGAGGAGACCTCCCTCTGCGGCTGCGAGCCGAGATTATCGTTCGTCCAGACTTTCTTCTCTTGCGTCTGAGATGCCGCGACCGACGAGCCTGGCGTGCCGGGATTTTGTGCTGGGACGGCGGGATCGTTTTGCGCCCGCGCGCTGGCTGGAATCAATGCCCAACAGATGATTGCAAAAATGGCTGCCGCGAAGAACCTTAGGGCCCGATTCATGTTTGCCTCCCTGGTTCCACGCTGCTCGGAACACCGGAAGCGTGGCGAAGACTTAGGGGTCTCCGTAAATGACTTTGCCGCTCGCGATTTCGCTTTGCACTAACGCGAGCGCTTGTTTCGGAGGGCCGATGCGGTGGTACTGACTAGCTTCAATGTACTGGTGCTGCTCAAAGGTGAAAAGAAATTTCCTGCCCATGAAGTCGTATTGGTAACGTATCGGCAGCCAAACACCCGGCTCTATTTCCGTTTGCTCGAAGGAAAACACTCCGCCTCGATACAGTTTCCCCAGAACGCCCCCGCCGAAAGCCACGTCGCGCATCACGTGGGCTTCGGCACGCGCCAGTTGATTTTTTTCATGATCCACCCAAATTTTCGCAGTGATGTGCGTCATGGCGTCTTGAAATATTGTGTGAGGACGGAAGCTAGGGTTAGGGTTCAGCTCCAGGATGTCGCAAAGCCGCCCGTTCAGTGTTTCCTGGCCGCTCCATTTGGTTAGAAACGCTTCCCGCGTGGCATCCACCAGCTGCTCGCGGTCCGTTTTCTTCTTTTGCCATTTCGCGTAGGCGAGTTTCGCTCTCGAATCATCGGGTTTCAGAGCCAGTTCGAGCAGTTCTCTCCAAGTCTGCAATTGCTGCCCATAGAGCACTGGGTCGGTGTTCTTATTATTTTCCCTCAACAAGATTTTCATGGTGCCGGTGCCGGTAGGAACCACGCGGTAAAGCTTGTCTTCCAATACGCGTGGATTGGCCCCGGCTGTACGGTCCACCTGATGCTCCCTACGTTCGTACTGCTCGATCGCGGCATCATCACGGTGCTGGTTTTCGATTAGCTTTTGGCCGCGGTCGCGAATTTCGGCGTCCGAGGGAGCCTGGGATTGCAAATTTTGGGGAAGAGATCCAACGTTGCCGGTCGCCTGGCTTTCATTTAGGGGATCGAGAGTTGTCGCACGAGTATCCGACGCAACAGAATGCCCAAGCGGAACTGACTCGGACCATTTGGCCAGTCCCGCCAAAGCTAATAAGGCGCCGATGATGGAAAGAAGGCGGAACATTCGAAACTTCAGGTCTCCAAGGGTCAAAATGCCTACAAGTCCATTGTAACGGATTCCCCGGGATGAAATCCCAGCCCGCAAGGGGCATGCTTTAGCTTTAACTGCCTTATTGGTAAGAAATAGTGAAATTTCTGGCGGTCCTAGCCGTCTATTATAGACAGAGTGAATCGCAAGTCCTTAAAATCCGCGGATGAGTTCCGGCAGACCCTGGTGGCGCTGCGGGAAACCTTTGGGATTGCCCTCGATACTCTTCGTTCACACAAGCTTCGAACATTTCTCACACTCCTAGGTGTAATGCTTGCCGTGACCACCCTTGTCGCTGTGATGTCTGTGCTCCATGGGCTAAACCTCTATGTAGCGGACAAGGTGGCCAATCTTGGTTCCAATGCTTTCGTGATCGACCGTGTCGGCATTGTCACAAATCTCGATCAATGGAATAAGGCGCGAAAGCGTCCACCCTTGCGGATGGATGACCTTACCGCGCTACGCCATGGCATGAAATTGGCCGACCGCATGGCGGGGCTGCAGGAAACCAGCGCGGACGTACGCTACGGAAACGTCTTAAGCCAGGATGTGAGGATCATCGGCGCGACACCCGAATATGCCGAGATCCGCGACATTGACGCCGCGAACGGCCGGTTGCTCACCTCCACCGACGAAGGACATCGTTCCGGCGTTTGTGTTATCGGATCTGACTTGGCCGCAAAACTTTTCACTGGAATCGATCCGATCGGCAAAGAAATTCGCGCGGGCCAAGGCCAGTACGAAATTGTTGGCATAGCTGCGCCCAAGGGCACCGTACTGGGACAAGCGCAAGACAATTTCGTAATGATGCCGCTGGGGACGTACCGCAAGGTGTGGCTCGCCCCGCAAGATTCTGTCCAGATTTTCGTGGAAGCGCGGAGCCGGCAATCCATGTCCTCGGCGATTGACGAAGCGCGAGTGATTCTGCGGTCGCGGCGGCACGTCCGCTATGAAGACGAAGACAACTTCGGACTCGTGGAGCCTGCTGCGTTGTTGGGAATCTGGGACAGTCTAACGAAAAATATTTTCGGTGTGGCTGTTTGGGTCACTGCGGTATTTTTGGTGGTTGGGGGGATCGTAATCATGAACATCATGCTGGCCAGCGTCACCGAGCGCACGCGTGAAATTGGTTTGCGAAAATCCCTCGGCGCGCGGCGGCGTCACATCGTGATGCAATTTCTAGTAGAGTCTTCGTTACTGGCGGCGTCCGGTGGCCTGGTGGGCATCGGCCTAGCGCTTGGTATTGCGGCCTTGGTCCGCGCCGCTACGCCTATCCCCATCTCAACACCTGCCTTCGCCGTGATTATCTCGCTTTTGCTTTCAACGGGCGTGGGCCTCTTCTTCGGCATTTATCCGGCCATCCGCGCTTCCCGGCTGGACCCCATCGAAGCTTTGCGTGCGGAGATTTAAGGGAATGGAGGTGCGACAAGACTTCCGAGAAAATCTGGGGCTCGCGATCGATACCGTTCGCGCGCACAAATTTCGCAGTTTCCTTGCCGTGTTGGGTGTAACGATTGGCGTACTGCTGATTATTCTGGTGGTCGGGCTGGTGGAGGGTTTCCGTTCGACCATCCAGGACGAGATCACATCCAGCGGTGTCAACACGGCGTGGGCCTGGCGTTTCAACCAAGGTCCTACGACTGGCCGACGCCCGAAAGAGGAACGCGACCGCAAACCCCTTACTTTGGCAGATGGCCAAGCCGTGCAGCAGCTTTGTCCAGCGGTGAAGCAAACCACCATTGCCATCTACGAATGGACCACGCCCCATAACGTCCGCTATCAAAAGAATGAAGTGCAGGGCGGAGAATTTCGCGGCACTTTTTCTTCCTATCCGCAGGTGGATTCCAGCGAGGCTATGAAAGCGGGGCGTTTCTTCACCGATGCGGAAAATAACCATAAGGAGAACGTCGTTGTCCTCGGTGAGGATGTAGCTACCGGCCTTTTTCCCAGCATCGATGATGCGCTTGGAAAGCAGGTCTTGGTGGACGGTTCAAACTTTCTGGTCATAGGCGTGTTCGAAAAGCCGGTCGGCGGCATCGGAACAAACGATCAGGACCGGCGTGTAGTCATCCCCTACTACACGTTTACAAAAATCTTTCCTGCGAGTTTCGAGGTCTTTCTCGGTATCCTGGCCTATCCCGGAAAACTCGATGTGGCGGTGGACCAAACGCGCGAAGTTCTCCGGCGCCGCAGAAATGTGCCGTACAAAAAGCCCGACGACTTTTCAATCCAGACCAATGCTGAAGCGGTGCAGCAATTTAACGATATTATCGGGGGTGTGGCACTGGTAGTTGTAGTGCTTAGTTCCATCGGCCTTTTGATTGGTGGAATCGGCGTGATGAACATCATGCTGGTTTCTGTCACAGAGCGTACCCGCGAAATTGGCGTGCGCAAAGCGATCGGCGCGCGCAGCCGCGATATTACCTGGCAATTTCTATTCGAGGCCATGACGTTGACCGGAACCGGCGGCATCCTGGGAATCTTGGTCGGATGCGGAGTGGTGCTGCTGGTACCCGTGGTAAGTTCGTTGAAAGCGGTGATCCCTCTGTGGGCAGTGGTTGTCGGATTCGCAGTTTCCGTTAGCATCGGCCTGGTTTTCGGAGTCTGGCCGGCTACCAAGGCAGCGCGTTTAAACCCTGTCGAAGCTCTGCGTTACGAATAACCATGAGTTTGAGGTGGAATTTGGTGCCGGATCGAAGTTGTGAACTTTTCGGCCCCCTGCTTCGTCTAATATGGACAATGTGAACAAAGCCATCCCCACCCTGGCTGAAGTCCGGCAGACGCTCGTCGCCGTGCGCGAAACCTTTTGGATTGCGCTGGACACGCTGCGCGCGCACAAGCTCCGTACGTTTTTGACCCTTCTCGGCGTAATTCTTGCCGTCACCACGTTGGTTTCTGTAATTTCTGTCCTGAACGGCCTGAACGTCTATGTTGCCGATAAGGTTGCCAATCTGGGCGCCAATGCCTTTGTCATCGACCGCATCGGGATCGTCACAAACTTTCAGGAATGGAACAAAGCGAGGAAGCGTCCACCGTTGCAGATGGATGATTTTCGAGCGTTGCGCGACAACATGAAGCTAGCCGATCAGGTGGCGGGCGAGCAGGACACTGCGGCGGACGTTCGCTACGGAAACATAATGAGCCAGGACGTGACCATTATCGGCGCCACTCCGAATTTTGCCTCCATACGAGACATTGACGTTTCCAATGGCCGGCTTCTAACAAACGCAGATGAAGAGCATAAGGCTGGTGTTTGCGTGATTGGCAACGATGTGGCCAATAAGGTCTTCCCGGGCATGGATGCGGTCGGCAAATCCATTCGAGCAGGACAAGGACAGTACGACGTTGTCGGCGTAGCTACTGCGAAAGGCACGGTACTCGGCCAGTCCCAGGATAATTTCGTGATGATCCCTCTTGGCACTTACAGAAAAGAATGGCTGGCACCGCAAGATTCGGTCGGAATGTTCATTCAAGCCCGCGGCCCGGAGTGGATGGATGCCGCCGAGGATGAGGCTCGCATGATTCTGCGCGCCCGGCGGCACGTGCGATACCAGGACGAAGATAATTTTGCAGTCATCGCTCCTAACTCCATCATGGGTTTGTGGAACCGCATCACCGGCAACGCCTTCGGTATCGCTATCTGGATCACCTCCGTGTTTTTGGTGGTAGGCGGAATCGTGATCATGAACATCATGTTGGCTAGCGTGACCGAGCGCACGCGCGAAATCGGGCTTAGGAAATCGCTTGGCGCGCGGCGTCGCCATATTGTTTTGCAATTTCTTGTGGAATCGTCACTCCTGGCTGCGTCGGGAGGCCTGGTCGGTGTTGGCGTTGCGCTGGCTCTAGCCGGACTGGTTCGCGCCGCAACTCCCATCCCGATTTCGACTCCGATTTTTGCGATTACTATTTCCTTGGTGCTTTCCACAGCCGTAGGACTGTTCTTCGGAATTTATCCAGCTATGCGTGCGGCGCGGCTCGACCCGATCGAAGCGCTGCGGGCCGAGAACTAGGAATACTATGCAGCAGGATTTCAAAGAGAATCTTCAGCTGGCATTTGACACCGTGCGCACGCATAAGCTGCGTAGCTTTCTGGCCATTCTCGGCGTGATGATCGGGGTCTCGCTGATCATCCTCGTCGTCGGCTTAGTCCAAGGTTTTCGCCAAACCATTCAAGACGAAATTACAGCGGAGGGAATCGATACCGCTTTTGTATCTCGTTTCGACCAGGGGCCGCAGAACGGCCATCGTCCAAAAGATGAAAAGAACCGGAAACCGCTGACCCTGGACGATGCCAAAGCGATTCGCCAGCTTTGCCCGGCAGTCAAACAAATCGCGGTTTCTGCCTTTCAGTGGCAACTCGCTCATACCGCGCGCTATCAGAAAAATGAGGTGGAAGGCACAGACTTCCGCGGAACATTTCCGGCCTATCTGGAAGTTTATTCAAACGCCACGATGAAGGCGGGCCGGTTTTTCACCGAAGCTGAAAATGAGCACCGTGAAAACGTTGTAGTCATTGGCGAAAATATCGCCAAAGCATTTTTCCCGACGATTAATGACGCGCTTGGAAAAGAAATTTTGGTGGACGGGTCGACCTATTTGGTGGTTGGCGTGTTTGAAAAGCCTTTGGGTGGATTCGGCACTAATGACGAAGACCGCCGCACAATGATTCCTTACTACACCTTTATGAAGTTGTATCCCTCGAGCTACGAAATAGGTTACCGCTTCCTCGCCTATCCCGGAAAACTCGATGCTGCGGTGGACCAATTGCGCGAAGTGCTGCGCCGCCGCCGCAACGTTCCTTATAGCGCCCCGGACAACTTCTCAATTCAAACGCAAGTCGAAGTGGTGCAAAAGTTTAACGACATCATCGGTGGCGTGGTCCTCGCCGTGATCGTGCTCAGCTCGATCGGCCTTTTGATTGGCGGCATGGGCGTGATGAACATCATGCTTGTTTCCGTCACCGAGCGAACGCGCGAAATTGGCGTACGCAAGGCCATCGGTGCGCGTAGCCGTGACATCACCTGGCAATTCCTGTTCGAGGCCATGACGCTAACGGGAACAGGTGGACTCATTGGCATTCTTCTCGGCAGTAGTCTCGGCTCTGCTGGTCCCCGTGGTGAGTTCGTTGAAAGCAGTCGTGCCGGCTTGGGCCGTGATCGTTGGATTTACCGTCTCAGTGAGCATTGGTTTGATCTTCGGAGTGTGGCCCGCCACCAAAGCGGCGCGGCTGAATCCGGTCGAAGCTCTTCGTTATGAGTAATGGTTACGGCAAGGGACTTTCGGACGCCTTCGGCAGAATGATCGGACTGTTGGGATCCAGTTGCGCTTTTCCATCCGCACCAAAAGTATAAGGGATGCCTGCGGGATCCAGTGGAATCCCCTGAAGCAGGCCGTGTTCGGATAATTCCTTCATGCTGGCCGGGTAACGCCCGTATTGTTTGCGATATTGTTCGGCCAATTTATCGAGTTCAAAAGTATCTTGTAGCGCGTGCAACGACTGCAGGTGTTGAAATGCGCTCTTCTTAACCTCTCATTCTGGGCCGTATCGTACAGTTCAGACCATATCGCCGAGCGAATTGGAAAAAGAGTTTCCCTTCGCCGCCACTTGCGCCGCCATCATCTTCAACCAGGAAGGCGCGTTCGGATCTTGGCTTCCTTGCAGATAAGCTGCGGATGCCTTCTGCGTAATCCTTCAGATGCCAGTAATAGAGAAAACCCAGATCGGATCTCAGTCCGCCAGTCGTCGGGATTTGCAGCGACACCCCTCTTCACAAGTTCTACAGCAAGATCGGGGCGGTCGGCCCCCGTAGGCCTGGGCTCGGAAAGAAAAATCGCGCCGAAACGATAAGCCACCATCAGGTTCGGATCGAGCGTAGTAGTGATGTCGAGAAGCGGCCATAGCAATTCGAACTTTTCACCGTGGCTCCCGACCCTGCTTCCGTAATACTGAACGGCACGCGTCCAGTAAACATCTCCCAGCAACGAGTCATATCCCAAGCTCAATCTCTTCAGCATCGGACCGGAACGTAATAACAGTTGTTCTTGTTGTTGTGCCATCGCGCGGGTTTCGGCCTCGATGCGCATTTGCAGAAATCGCGATGGCTACAAACAGCGCTGGAATCGCGACCAGAGCAAGCCCTAGAGCGCGAGAATGGCTTTGGCCGCTCATTTTAAATTACGTCCGGAAAATACCGCGGAGGCGGCAATCAGTAGGAGCGCCACGTACAACGCCGCGTAAGCAGTGTTCTGCCAAATCAATGAAAACGGAATCGCATCGCCGTGGCTCGCTGCCGCCATCATATTAAAATTGTGAAAGTTCGGCAACAGGTAACTAGATGATGCGAGCGGTGGTCTGCATTGCGGGACTGTCGGGTTAACATGCCGATCTCGCGAATGTCGCTGGAGAAAATACCGGCAACATAAATTCCCAGTGTGAACAGCGTGGAAAGCATGGGGCTTGAAAAGCACGAGAAAAAAAGCGCCAAGCGCGGTCACCAGCGCCAGTTCCAACAAGATGAAATAAATGGCCACTAGAACGGTGGCATCAGCGCGAAGAAATTCGCGGCTAACGTAGTAAAGAGCTGCGGCCAGTCCCAGGGCCATGAAGATCGTGTTCACGGTCAGTGTAAGCAGTAGGCCGCCAAATTTCCCAACAAGAAATTCCCATCGTGCGCACCGGTTTTGCCAGCAAGGTGTATAAGGTGCGCTTCTCCATCTCCTTATAGACCAGCCCTACGCCGATGAAAATCGGCCATTACCAAACCGAAAATGCGAAATAGCCGACAGTCCCAGGTTGATAATCACCAGACGCGAGATCCCAATGGAAATTTCTCCTACCAGCACGGAGGCCCCGATCATCATCAGGGCGAACAAGATCAAGTTATAGAGCACGCGATCGCGCACGGCTTCGCGGAATGTGTTGATCGGCTACAATTCCTGGTATCGCACTCATCCCGCAGCCACCTCGACGGGTTGTGGCGTGCCGTTCTCACGCGCGACCAGCCTGAAGAAATAATCTTCGAGCGTCGGCCGCAACGGGGTGATCGAAAGAATCCGCGCTTCGCAACTTCGCAGTTCTCCAAGACCGGATAGAGCTGATCCTCGGGAACTTCCACACGATGTCGCTCCACCGATCTTTGTGGCGCTCCGGCCAGCGAGCTTGGCAGCAAGCGGCCCGCCGGCGCATCTCAAAGAAAATTTCCATTGCATACACTTCCATCGAAACAATTTCTCCGGGCGCACCGACGCCCTGCAGCTTCCCGCCGAGCAACACCGCTACTCTGTCGCACAACATTTCCGCATCAGAGAGAATGTGGGTGGAAAAGAATACAGTTCGTCCCTGACGTTTGAGATCGAGAATGATGTCGCGCACCTCGCGCCGTCCGACTGGATCAAGCCGGACATTGGTTCGTCCAGGAAAATCACCTGCGGATCGTGAACGATTGCCTGCGCAATGCCCACGCGCTGCAGCATGCCCTTGGAAAATTTCCGCAATTGAACATCGGCCGCTTCGCTAATCCCACGCGTTCAAAAAACGAGTTATGCGCTGGCGTCGATCCGCCGCGCCAAAACCAAAAAGACGCGCGTAATAATCCAACAATTCCCGCGCGGTCAGATAATCGTAAAATAAGGCTGCTCGGGCAAGTACCCGATTTCGCGGTGCATTCTCACATCGTCGATCGAGCTTGCCGCGCACCCGCGCTGTCCCGGAAGTAGGAAAAATCATGCGCATCAGGACTTTCAGCGTGGTGGTTTTCCCCGCGCCGTTCGGCCCCAGGAACCCGAAGATTTCACCTTCTTCGACCTGAAGAGTCAGATTGTCGAGCGACCGGCGCATCCGCTGACGCCAAAAGCCCACCGGCGTAGTCCTTGGTGAGGCCTTCGATCTCAATCGCTGGTGTGCTCATGACCTTACTCATTCTAATTTTTTTTTACCAACCTGCGTTCATGTCAATACCCTGATGTTGCTCACCAAGCACAGCTAGTGCGGCCTGTTCTTAGCGAAAGCCGTCTGCAACGATTTGAAGGGAGTTAGTTGCCGGTGGAAGTTAGCTTGTCCGCGCGGCGAAGTTCCGGAAAACCCCAAGCCCAAATCGCCGTGACGACTAAGGTTCCGATTCCACCGAGAATAACGGCAGGCACTGTTCCAAACCAACTGGCCGTCAGCCCCTGACTCGAATTGACCCAATTCGTTTGATGCGCCAATGAAGATCATATCGACGGCGTTCACTCTTCCACGCATCTGATCCGGCGTCATAAGCTGGACCAAAGTCACGCGGATCAATACGCTTACCATATCGCGTCGCACCCACGAACGTCAGCGCCAGCAGCGACAGCACTCAGGCTTCGGGAGAGGCCGAAAACTATCGTAAAAGCGCCGAAGCCGCTTACACACCAAAGCATTGTCGCACCGACGCGTGCTTGCAGCGGACGATATGCCAGCAATACGGCCATCGCCGCAGCGCCTACTCCCGGGGCAGTTCGCAACAATCCCAGCCCCCAGGGACCGGTGTGAAGAATTTCGCGGGCGTAAACAGGGAGCAAGGCCACAGCCCCTCCCAATAAAACTGCGAAAAGATCCAGCGAGATCGAACCGAGTATTACTTTCTGTTGTCTGATATACCGAAGCCCGGCAAGAATCGTGGATAGGTTGATAGGCTCTCGCACTCGGGCAATTACATTTAGCCGAATCAGCGTAGTGCAAATTAATGCGATTCCGGTTGATGCTACGGCCGCGGCATACACTGCCGAAGGTCCACGGAAAGCCGCATACACAATCCCGCCAATCGACGGCCCCAGGATCGTGGCCGCCTGGAATACCGTCGAATGCCAGGCCACCGCATTCGGAAAATGTTGTTCGGGAACCAATTGCGGCAGTAGAGCCCTGACTGACCGGCCCGCTGAATGAACGCACCACGCCAAGTAAAACTAATATCGCATAGATCGGTATGCACCGACGGTTCGATCCGCGATGAGTTACATAGAGCAACAGTCCCGAGCATGTTGCGAAACCCGCGTAACAAAACATCAGCAAGTTGCGGCGATTAAAGCGATCAGCTACGTGTCCGGAAACGAGGAACAAAGTAATTCCGGGCAAGAATTGGCAAAGGCCGACGAGACCCAGATCAAATGCGCGGTGTGTGATGTCATAAACTTGCCATCCCACTGCGACAGATTGCATTTCCAGTTGATGCAACGACAAAAAATCGCGCGGACTCGTAGAAGACAAAAGCGGGATAGGTGAACGCGATGCGCCCATCAATTTTGGATTCTGGCGATCCAGACATCGGCGGGCGTTCGCTCCTTCCGACGATGCGGCCAGCAAGTATAACCTGAGTGCTGTGGATACAAGTTTCAGCGCGAACGCAAAAAACTTTTAAGTCGTTTGTTTGGCGCGTAACTTCAAATAAAAAAGAAAAATTAGAGAATAAATAATTTCTGCGCCGCAAAAATTCTCCCTAACGAGAAACTCCGAAGCGGGACGGAGTTGCTGTCGGCGCAGATAACACTACGGTAGACGCTTTCGACAACTAGATGCGGAACATTTTGTGGTCATGTGTCGATTTTTTCTTGACAAGTTTTCTCACAACCCACGATACTGCCCAACCAGACCCGGGGGAAAATTAAATCGGTGACGACTTACTTCCTGGCATCGATCAACGGAGCAACGGGCCGGGTTACACCGAAAACCTAGAGGGGGAGAAACCCTACTTCGCACCGCGCATCGCTAATTTTTAGCGCGGCTTAGCTGGGCTTTTCTATTTTTTCGGCTCGGAAGACGGAACTAAGGCGTTTCGCCAGCCGCGCGCTCAAATCCCCCCGTGTTTCGTGTATCTCTCGATACACGCAACGACACTCTGGATGCGCTTGTTCGGGAGGAGTAGAATGGAGTTACTCCCCCGCCCTGCAGTCCAGCCAACGTGCGACGGCTTTACTGCCGAGCGCGGAGGTAGAGATGGAGAATCAAGAATGACCCTGCAGAGCAAATCCGAAACAGATAAAGTTAGCCGGCGTGCTTCCGGCCTGGATTTCCAGCGCCGCTTCACGGACGGGAAAATATCTCCATTTGATAAAGTTGAGTGGGAACGCCGTCCTGCAATTATAGGCAATGATAAAGGTCAAGTAATTTTTCGGCAGGACAATGTGGAAGTCCCGAAATCGTGGTCACAGACAGCGACAAATATTGTCGCTTCGAAATATTTCCACGGAAAGCCGAACTCGCCCGAGCGCGAAACTTCCGTACGGCAATTAATCAGCCGCGTAGTGGACACGATTGTTCGCTGGGGCGAAGAGGGCGGCTATTTCGCCACGCCGGAATCCAAAAATATATTTCGCGATGAGCTAGCGCATCTGCTCGTTGAACAAAAAGTGGCCTTCAATTCGCCGGTATGGTTCAACGTCGGCGTGCAAGCCAAGCCACAATGCTCGGCCTGCTTCATCAACTCTGTCCAGGACAACATGGATTCCATCATGAACCTGGCGAAGACCGAGGGCATGCTCTTCAAGTGGGGTTCTGGTACTGGAACGAACTTCTCGTCGTTGCGCGGAAGCCACGAATCGCTTTCGGGCGGCGGCATCGCGTCGGGTCCGGTAAGCTTCATGAAAGGTTTTGACGCTTTCGCGGGCGTGATCAAGAGCGGCGGTAAAACCCGGCGCGCCGCCAAGATGGTGATCCTCAACGTTGACCACCCCGACATCATGGAATTCATCGAGTCCAAGATGAAGGAAGAGCGCAAGGCGCAGGTTTTGATCGAGCAAGGTTACGATCCCGCGATCGACGGCGAAGCCTATTCTTCCGTTTTCTTCCAGAATGCGAATCACTCTGTTCGCGTTACCGACGATTTCATGCGCGCCGCGGAGGAAGACCGCGACTGGTGGACACGAAACGTTACCGACGGCAAGCCAGTGGAACAATTCCGGGCGCGCGACTTGCTCCGCGAGATGGCCGATTCCGCCTGGAAATGTGGCGATCCCGGCATGCAGTACGATACAACCATTAATCGCTGGCACACTTGCAAGGCTACCGATCGTATTTACGCTTCGAATCCTTGCTCTGAGTACATGTTCCTGGACGATACCGCCTGCAATTTGGCGTCGCTCAATCTTTTGAAGTTCCTCGGTTCGAATGGTCAGTTCGATACCGAAGGCTTTGCTCACGCCGTTGATGTCACCATCACCGCACAGGAAATCCTGGTGGACAATGCCAGCTACCCCAGCGAGAAGATCGCGCGCAATTCGCACGACTATCGTCCACTGGGCTTGGGCTACGCGAACCTCGGCGCGCTCCTGATGTCGCTAGCCATGCCTTACGATTCAGACCAGGGCCGCGACTTCTGCGGCGCTATCACCGCGCTGATGACCGGCGAAGCTTATGCCCAATCTGCGCGCATCGCCGAACGCATGGGCCCGTTTGGCGGTTATCCGCGCAATCGCGAAGCAATGATTGACGTTATACGCATGCATCGCGACGCTCTTCGCCCTATCAAAGAAGAGCACGTGCAGCCTTCTCTGCTTCACGCTGCGCAAAAGTCATGGAACGATGCGCTTGAACTAGGTGAAAAGTTCGGATACAAGAATTCTCAAGTCTCGGTCCTCGCGCCTACCGGCACGATCGGATTTATGATGGATTGCGATACAACCGGAATCGAGCCTGACCTCGCGCTTGTGAAACAGAAACGGCTGGTCGGCGGTGGCGTGATCAAAATCGTAAACAACACCGTGCCGCAGTCGCTGATGAATCTTGGTTATCCGCCTGAACAGGTGGCGCAAATCGTGGACTTCATCGATGCCAACGGCGCTATGGAAGGCGCACCCGGCCTAAAGCCAGAGCACCTGGCCGTGTTCGATTGTTCGCTAGCCACTCCGGGGGGCCGCTCGATCTCCTGGCGCGGTCATCTGCGTATGATGGCTGCCGCGCAACCCTTTCTTTCCGGCGCGATCAGCAAGACCATCAATATGCCGGAAGAGTCTACGGTGGAAGACATCATGGAAGCCTATACGGAGTCCTGGAAATTTGGGCTCAAGGCTGTCGCCATCTATCGTGACAATTCGAAAGGTTCACAACCGTTGTCTGTTTCAGGTAAAAAGAAAGAGGAAAAATCCGCGGTAGCTTCCGCTCCCGCGACCACCGAAGCTCCCGTTGCAAAAGTGGAAGTTTCTTCGCACGAGCAGCAGGAACTTTTCGACCGCACCAAGCGTCGCAAGCTGCCCAATGAACGCAGCTCGATCACCCATAAGTTTTCGATCGGGGGACACGAAGGCTATCTTACGGTTGGCAAGTATGACGACGGCACGGCCGGTGAAATTTTCATCAAAATGGCTAAGGAAGGCTCCACGCTCTCCGGCATCATGGACGCCTTTGCGCTATCTGTGTCCGTCGCCCTGCAATATGGCGTCCCGCTGCGCGCTTTGGTCGACAAATTCGTCAACTCGCGCTTCGAGCCTTCCGGCTATACGGGCAATCCCAGAATCCGCTACGCCAAGTCGGTCGTGGATTACATCGGACGCTGGCTAGGTGGAAAATTCATCTCTTCCGATTACCTTGATGGTGAAGTGGGAGCGGGAGAACAAACAGGCCCGGCGGCGATTGCGATGCCTTCGGCCAAAGCTCCGGCTACGGTCGCTGTGATGAAAGCTCCTGAAACGGAAGCCTCCACCCGGCCGCGCGCCGCCATCGACGACGCTCCATCCTGCTCCGAGTGCGGCATGCTAATGACTCCAAACGGTAGCTGCTACAAATGCTCCAACTGCGGTAGCACTTCTGGCTGTAGCTAAGGGCTCTCCGCTTTAGCGGGCAAGCTTTAATGCAGAAATTAAGCGAATAGCGATTCCACTTCAACGGCGCGGCAGAACCGGCAGGGAATCGGCATAGGGGGAGCGGTCGCCCGCTCTCCCCTGCCACACCACCCGACATGCGGGTCCGCATCGGGCGGTTCAGAGGGTTACGCAAGGCCATCGAACAGCCGAGGGAGACCAAGAGAGTCGAAGTAGGCGAGCGGGAACGCGATGGACAAGGCCGGGCTGTTCGCCACACGCCATGGACCGTGAGGACTACCCGCTGTTTGTGCAGCGAGTGCCGCACCAACCCCGCGTTGACGTAGATTCCCGTACCGCTGCTTCCCGTGTTTCCATTGCTTCCAGATCATGGACCGCAGACGATGGCGTATCCAGCGATCCAGTTGCCGAAGCAGTGAGGGTGTCTGACAGAAGCCGAAGTAGCTCTTCCAGCCCCGTAAGTAGGCCGTCAGTTCTTTCAGCATTTGTTCCAGACTGATTCCTCGTGTCCGTTGTGTCAGCTCCCGAATCTTCTGCTTGCAACGCACTAGAGCCTTCGGCGAAATTCGCCGTTTCGGTTCTTTGTTGTTGCTGAAGCTGAACCCCAAGAACTTCCGTTCCACTGGTCGAGCCACTGCACTCTTGGTCTCGTTCACCTTGAGCTTGAGCCGTCGCGTGAGAAAGCGCGTGACGTTCGTCATCACCCGCTGTCCCGCTCGTTGGCTACGGACGTAAATGTTGCAGTCATCCGCATACCGCACGAAGCGATGCTTGCGCCGTTCCAGTTCCCGGTCGAGTTCGTCGAGTACGATGTTCGATAGTAGTGGAGAAAGCGGTCCACCTTGCGGTGTTCCTTCCTCCGCCGGACTCACCAGCCCATTCTCCATCACTCCCACTTTCAAGAACGCCCCGATTAATCGGAGCACTCTCTTGTCGGTTACCCGTCGAGAGATCGATGCCATCAGTTTGTCGTGATTGACCCGATCAAAGAATTTCTCAAGATCGAGGTCTACCACCCAGCGATGGCCTGCGGAGATGTACTGCTGTGCCTTGGCTATCGCTTGATGCGCCGAGCGTTTCGGCCGGAACCCATGGCTGTGTTCGGAGAAGGTCGGGTCCCATCTGCGTTGCAAAACCTGCATCACCGCCTGCTGGATCAAGCGATCCAGCACCGTCGGGATGCCAAGCTTTCGCACCCCGCCGTCCGGCTTCGGAATTTCCACCCGTCGCACCGGTTGTGGCTTGTAGGTCCCGCTCAACAGCTGTTCCCGTATGGTGGGCCAGTGCTGCTTCAGGTAGCCCGAGAGCTCGCCGACTTTCATGCCGTCGATTCCCGGACTTCCTTTGTTCGCTTTGACTCGCTTGTAAGCTTGCCAGCAGTTTTCCCGCTCGCAGACTTCTTCCATCAACTGCTCGTGACTAGCCGGACGTTCGGTTTCGCATTTCGCCGTGAGCGATTCGGTCCCTTCCTGAGAAGTCTTTGAAGCTTCACTCCTCCCCTCCTCAGTAAAGGCCAGCACTAGCTGGTTCTTCTGCCGCTTGTCGCTCATCGAGTCCTGCGTCCTACTTGCCGCTCCCTGCTGTTTGGGCCTTCATCGCTTGCGCGACTACTACGCCCGCTGCTGACTTCTGCCGCACGGTCAGAGTGAATCGCTCCACCCTCAGTCACGATTCCGTGACATGCGACAGATCTCCCGAGGTAAGTTCGATCGCCTTCCACGCACAACCGCTGGATTTACCACCAGTGCCTTTGATGGATATGGGCTTCACGATCATATGCTCGCTCGCCCGGCACCGTAGGCCTCAAATCCAGTTCTTGTCCATCGGCTCGCGTGTTTGCTCCACGCTTCTTTCAGACCTCGCCTCGCGACGACGCCCTTGCGCTTCACTAACCCTTCTCTTCCATCAAGATGGGTAGAGGACTTTCACCTCCAAGCTATCGAACATGCTCGACACACATAAAAAAGGGGGCTCCGTCGAGCCCCCTTTTTGCTCTACCCCTAGTTCCGGTCTCGGCGCGGCGAAACCGGCCCACCCCGGGATAAGAGACAGCCACTATCCCAGTTGCACGCGGATTGCCAGGACCTTTCTCGTTCGATCATTACCTGCGCCGCTTGGCGGCACAAGACTTACGCCAGCCAAGCTGCCTTCTAACACTGAGTTCGTGCGAACATCTCCATTTTCTGAAAAGCCGCTGCGATTTTTTCTATGTACTTTGGAAGACTTCCCATCACCGTCATCCTTAACTAGGATTGTGGAGCCGCCACGCGACGAAAGCGTTTCCACATCCAACGTGCCGGCACGAACAGGATTAGTCCCCACAACACCAAGGTCGGCAAAGCTTGTAGGGCCCAGACTCCGAATCCAATCACGCTCTCGATCACTGTTTGATAGCCTTGAATCGCCGCATTGCGCAGCCGCGTGCCGGTGGACGGCGGCGCGACCTGGATGCTTGCCTTATATTCCTCCTGCACCGAAAGTTGCACGGTGGCAAAGTCCACGCGCGTTTGCAGCGCTCGCTGATCGGCTTCCATCTGTTCGATCTCGCCGCGAACTCGCGCGATTTCTTGTTCGGCATCCAGAATATCTTTCACTTTTCCGGTGTGCTGGCGAAGCACATCCAGCAGTCGTTGCTCGGTAGCGCGCGCATTCTTTAACCGCGCCGCGCGATCGATAAACTCTTTGGTCACTTCCTCGCCGGACTGCGTTTCTTGGTCCACGCGCCCCAATTGCTCGAGTTCCGCAACTGCCGATTCGACTTGCGCCGACGGAATCTGTAACGTGGCGGACAGCGTACGAGCCGAGTCTTGCGGCGACGCTGTATTTAGGCTAGCGATGTATCCATGGTGGCGTTGCGTGATCGCCTTCACGCTTGCCTGCACCGGCCCCAAATCTTTCACGATCAACGAGACCGATGCAGTTCGGGCAATCATAGGCTCGGTGGGTTGCGGCGTTGGCGGAGCCGCCTCCGCAGTCTCAGAACTGGCCTCTAAATTCTCGCTAATCTGTGCCCGTTCTCTGTATAACTCGGCCGCCATTTGCGAGGCTTTGTCGCGACGCGATGTGGCCGATGGCAGTGATCGTTTAGATTCGCTTCTTGCAGCCATGTAATCCAAAAGTGGGCCTGCGTTCTGTTGGATCAGACGATTCTGACGGCCGATAACGAGCAGCAACACGGCAACAGCCACGGCACTCCCTACTCCCCAAGCCCAACGGCCCCCTAGCGGCGCGAATTTCCCGTCCAGCCACTCAGCCATTTCTGCTGGCCTTTTTACTTTAGCCGAGGAATGCACTCCCTTCATGGCTTCCACTTTCTTAGCCAAACTAGCAGGGGATGGTTCCACACTCCAATTCGTCAAATGAACCGAAACTCCGCGCATCTGCTGAACCAATTCGGCGCACTGGGCACATTCCCGCAAGTGTGCCGCGACGCCCGCTGCTCGGTCTGGCGAAAGCTCGCCATCGAGATATGTCATCACTTCCTCTTGCTCGTAAGGATGAGTGAATGAATTCATTTCCGCCCTCCAAAACCTCCCGGAGTCGCCGTCAGAATGTCGCGCAACGCCATGCGCGCTCGAAACAGCCGGGACTTCACCGTGTTTACCGGCACACACAATATTTTCGCGATTTCCTCATAGTTCAATTCTTCAAACTCGCGCAGCATCAGGACTTCTCGCTCGCCGCCCGCAAGCCTCTCGACGGCTTGCCGCACGCAAAGCGCATTCTCTTGATTCATGGCTGAGGGGGTTGGCATTTCGTCTGGTACAGCAGACACGTGTTTTTGAGCTTGAATCGACTTGCGTCTATGCGCCGCGAGAATATTAAAGGCGATCCCAAACAGGTATGCGCGGAAAGTAGCGCGAGGCTCATACCGCTGGCCTCCTCTCAGCACAGCGAGAAACGTCTCCTGTGCCAACTCCTCGGCTTGCGCGGCATCGCTTATCCGGCGCCGGAAAAAAGCCCAAATGCGCTCGCGGTAACGCAGGAAAAGTTCAGTGAAGGCTGTCTCTGAACCCTGCTTAAGTTCCAGGATCAGTTGCTCATCGCTGGTCATTCGTTCACCGCGAGTGGGAAATTTCTAGGCCCCGCGCCTCGCGTCCTCTTGGAACTAGCTGTTTCTATATCTGTAATGTCCCAGGAAGGCAAAAAGTTCCCGCAGCGGCAGATTTCTATAGCTAGGAGCGCACGATGGGAGGGACTAGGCGCCGATGGCTGAGCGCAAAACCGAAGCTAGAGAATGGGACCAGTGGCGCACATCCTCATCGCGCTCCGCTTCGACCATAACGCGCGCAAGCGGCTCGGTGCCGGAATAACGCAGCACCACGCGTCCGGAATTGCCGAGCGCCGTCTGCGCTTGGCGAAGCACGCTAGAAACTTCCGGCAAGGTATCCAGCGCCGGCTTCGATCGCACGCGCACGTTGATAATCTTTTGGGGAAAAATCTTAAGATCGGAAACCAGTGAATCGAGCGGCCCGGCCATGGAAATAATCGAAGCAATTTTCAATGCCGTGAGCATTCCGTCGCCGGTGGTCGCGTCGTCCAAAAATAGAATGTGCCCTGACTGTTCGCCACCGAAATTCGCGCCAATCCGCTGCATCTCTTCCAGCACGTAACGGTCACCCACCGCCGTGCGTGCAAGCTTCAGTCCTGAACTTTCCAGTGCGCGTTCGAGCCCCAGGTTCGCCATGCTAGTGCCAACCACCACGTCGCCTTTCAGCTTTCCCGCCGACTTCAAGTAGCGCGCCACCACCAGCAAAACGCCGTCGCCATCTACCAGCTTCCCTAGCGCGCTGGAAAAAATTGCGCGATCGGCGTCTCCATCGAACGCCACACCGAGCGCAGCGCCGGATTCCACCACACGCTGTTGCATGCCTTCCGGATGCAACGAGCCGCAATGCGCATTTATGTTCTTACCGTCCGGCGTATTGTTTATGGCGATGACTTCCGCACCCAAGGAACGAAAAAGACGCGGCGCCAGCTTGCTGGCTGCTCCGTTCGCCAAGTCCAGCACAATTTTCATTCCAGCAAGTTTCGCGCCAGGCAGAATCGCCGTGGCTAGTCCGGCCAGGTAGTCGTCGTCGATTTTCTCGTTGTCGTGAAGGCGCAACGCTTTTTCATTGGAGACTTCATCCTTTGATGCCAGCACGAACTTCTCGAGCTCAGTCTCCATGGAATCCGGAAATTTCATTCCGGTGGAAGAAATCAGTTTCACTCCATTGTCATGATAGGGATTGTGCGAGGCCGAAATCACCACGCCCGCTGCGAATCCTTCGCGATTCACCAGCCAAGCCACGCCCGGCGTTGTGAGAACACCAGCGGAGACCGGTTTCGCGCCCCCCGCAGCCAAGCCGCACGCAATTCTTTCGGCAATGTGTGGTCCGGATTCGCGCGTATCGCGCCCGATCAGAACGCTGGGCTTTTCACCTCGAGCGCGCCCCTCCAGCCGCAAATAATTTCCCAGCGCCAGCCCCACACGATCGAGCGTAGCGTCATCCAGCGGGTATTCTCCGGGAATACCACGGATGCCATCGGTGCCGAAAAGTTCCTTAGCCATTTGCTCCTATTTTCGTCCCGCAGCAAAACGGGACGCAATTCTATCACTTCAAGTCACGAGTCCCATGCGCGTGAAGACGAATTCATTTCCGCTCACTTATTTGCATCGAAAGGCACTCTACTGGTGCACGCGTGAACACATCCCCCGTCCCTCGCAGCGCAGCCTGTGTTATCGTACGGGCATGCCACTGGAAGACACCAAAATCATCGCCGACAACTCCACGCCTGCAAGGATTATCGCGGCCGGAATTGTGATCGCCTTCTGCTACTGGGCCTCCTCTGTCCTGGTTACCGTCTTGGTGGCAGTGTTGCTCGCTTACTTCCTGGATCCCGTCGTGACCTTCCTGGAAAACTGGCATGTCCCTCGCGCGTTGGGATCGCTCATCGTTGTTCTCTTCACAATCGCTGTCTTGTTGTTCGTAGCATGGACTCTGGTCGAACGCGTGGATCAATTCGGCAGGGACTGGCCCAAGTATCGCGCTCCGTTACACGCCGTCGCCAACGTCGTAGAACAAAAGTTGGCCTCCGTTGAGGAACACGTTTCGGAAATTGGCTCTTCGGACCAAATTGCCGGACAAACCGAACGCCGCATCGTGGCCGTCGCCGAATCACACCCCGTTCGCGCGGCTTTGCTCTCTAGACTGAGTTCGCTATATGAGGTAGTTCTTGGCGCCACCTTCATACCGTTCCTATTATTTTTTATGCTCGCGGCAAAACGCCAGGTATGGCATGCAACCATGCAGTTATTTCCAACTACCGAGCGCACTTTAGTCAAAGAAACTCTGACAGACATTTCCCTCGTCCTTCGCAGCTATGTAGTGGGCACAGCAATGGTGGGAGTTATTCTCGTTATTTTAAGTTGGCTTTTTTTCTTGTTGATCGGGCTAGAGTTTCCGTTCCTCACCGCTCTTATTTCCGGTACCTGCAATTTGATTCCGTACCTCGGCGTCGTGCTGTCCTGGATGCCGCCTTTATTGATTGGCCTGAAGCAATTTCACACCGTGACACCTTTCATCGGAATTTTCGCCGTGCTCACTTTTCTGCATCTCGTGGCGGCAAATTTGCTGGTGCCCGCGCTCGTGGGCTCCATGGTGCGTCTCAACGCTCTGGCGCTAACCGTGTCGCTTCTGTTCTGGGGGTTTTTGTGGGGCGCCATGGGTTTGATTCTCGCCATCCCCATTACTGCGGTTATTAAGGTCGTATGCGACCACAAAGAAAGCTGGCAGCCGGTCGGACGCTGGCTCAGCGCGTAAATTCGTTAAGAACTCTACAGAGATTCTTCCTGTGTCCCTAGATCGTGGAGGTAGGTAACCGCGTCTCGGAGCCCCCCGAAATCGCGCGATTCCTGAAACATACGGATTGCAGCGATCCCTGAAGCACCCGAGCAAATACAACTCTCGGCGTTTTCGGCGTTTATTCCTCCGATCGCAATCACCTCGATTCTCGGAACAGCTCTGCACACCTGAGCGAGTTTTTGGATCCCTTGTGGTACGCCGAATTCTTTCTTCGACGGCGTCTCGAAAATCGGCCCAAAAAAAACATAGTCAACCCCGGCATTAGCCGCTTCAAGCACCTCTTCCAAACAGTGGCAAGAGACACCTATTGCAAAACCAGTCGGAGCATGTCCTGCGCGACACCACCTCACCACATCGCCCGCCATTGCGGATTCATACCCGAGATGCACCCCTTGCGCGCCAGCCGCTACCGCCACATCCAGCCTATCGTTTATGAATATCCGCGCAGGTGGTGGAGATACTCCGGCACGATGAGCGGCCATTTGTAACGCTTGGCGCGCGAATTCCAGCAATTCCTGCGCGGGTAAATCCTTCTCGCGAATGTGAATCCAGTCCACGCCCGCGTCCAATGCCTGTCTAATTTTTCCCAGTATTTTTGCGGCTCTGGTCTCGGCCTCGGTCGGAATCAGGGATTTCCGGTCGGTGACATAACAAACGATCTTTTTCCTAGCTGCGGCTTTCAACGATGGTAGTCCGACGGCGAAATGCCTCGAGCACATACATTACATTCAGCAGGCCTAACCCCGAGATAGCGCCGCGCAGAAAAGAATTCTTTACAAAAAATGCCAATCCCGGGTAGCGATAGAGAAAATAGTTCATCTCCCAGAATTCCGACCAGGGAAGTAAAATTAGCGCCAATCCTACTTCGAGCCAAAGCAGTAGCAGCACCACTCGCAAGATACGGTTCATCATCAGGCTAAGGATTATCGGAGATAACTCTCGCAGTCGCAACATTTACTCTGTTCAGCCACTGGCTCTTAAAAGGCCGCGCCACGGCCTACCGCAATCGCTCCGGTCCGCGCCCATGAAAATATTTCTTGATGTCCCTAAGAGCAGAGATGGGGTTACAATGACGCCATTCCCGGGGTCAAAATTTCCGCTTTTGTTTACTGAAACGCTTTTCCACTCATCGAACGCTTGTGCGACGTAGACGCACAGGGCCGAAAATCTTCGACAGTAAAACTCAAACCAGCTAAAGGAGAGCATCCCATGGCAACCATCACCGCGAAAGACGGCACCGAGATTTTTTACAAGGATTGGGGAAAGGGGCAGCCGATAGTCTTCAGCCACGGCTGGCCTCTGACTGCAGACGACTGGGATGGGCAAATGCTGTTCTTCGGCCAGAAGGGTTTTCGTGTGATAGCGCACGATCGCCGCGGACATGGCCGCTCCGGCCAAACCTGGGACGGAAACGAAATGAACACCTATGCGGATGATTTGGCCGGCCTATTTGAACATCTCGATCTCCAGGACGCGATTATGGTGGGGCACTCCACTGGCGGTGGTGAGGTCGCACGTTACTTGGGCCGCCATGGTTCCAAGCGTGTCTCGAAGGCCGCTCTCATCAGCGCCGTGCCACCGCTCATGCTGAAAACAGAAAAGAACCCTGAAGGGGCGCCCCTGTCGGTATTCGATGACTTGCGGGCACAACTCGCAGCCAACCGCGCGCAGTTCTATTGGGATATCACCATGCCGTTTTACGGTTACAACCGCCCGGGCGCGAAAATCTCGGAAGGCATCCGCAAGCACTGGTGGATGCAGGGAATGTTGGGAGGCGTTAAGGCCCACTATGACTGCATCAAGGCGTTCTCGGAAACTGACTTCACCGAGGATCTGAAGAAGATCGAAATCCCCGTCTTCGTCATGCATGGTGACGACGATCAGATCGTGCCCATCGCCGCCGCGGCGCCCAAGTCCGCGAAATTACTGAAGCATTCAACCTTGAAAATTTACAAAGGCTTTCCACACGGCATGCCCGCGACCAACGCGGACCAGATCAACGCCGACTTGCTCACCTTCTTCAAAGGGACGGCCAGCACAGCGTCAGCATAACCATCGAGTGGCCCGGCCTTTCGCTTTTGCTGCCAAGGCCGGGCCACTCGATTCCAATTACAGTAGTTCTCTCCAAGTACAAGAACTCTCGAGCGCGTTCTGGAAGGCTCGCACTGGCCTTGCTTATTTTCCCTGTTTGGCACGGAGTCGATTTACAATCTGAAACTGTGCCCGCGTCGAACATCATCCCAAATCTTCCGGCCTTTAAGATCAAGGTCCGAGCACGAAGCTAATCCCACTCCGAAACTCAAAATCTCAAATTGCGTTTGGCCGGCGCTTTGCTTGAAGTTCCCCTCCCGTATGCAAGAGAAGATCCAGAACTCGCTTTTCGCAAAAAATAGCGTGATGTGTTCAATCAGTATCCAAATTGTGCATTAGTGAACAGAGAATTCTTTCCTAGCAAAATAATATTCACGTCCCTGCAAGTTGAAGCAGGAAGTTTTTCGCCCACGGTTTGCTGTTTCATCCTGGCGCATCCGTGTGGCATCAATGTCTCAAGCCAACGCCATTCAATGACGAGACATAAAAGAGGAGATTCTGATGCGTAGCGTAACGGTTCGTACGATTTCGCTAGTGGCGTTTCTGTTGCTAGGTTTTGTTACCGGCTGCGGCCGAGAGCAAACACTAAGTCCCACGGCACCTCGGTGACTTCCACGGTGCCGGCGAATGGCGCGACAGGCGTACCAGTAACTCAGGTCATTACCGCAACTTTTAATGAGACGATGAATGCAGCGACGATAAGTGCATCAACATTTATGTTAACGAAAGCGGGCGGCACAACCGTAACCGGCACAGTCACTTATTCCGGGACGACCGCCACTTTTACCCCATTGACTCTTCTCTCTGCCGCGAGCACGACTGTATACCGCAACAATCACGACCGGCGCACAAGACCCTGCCGGGAACGCCTTGACAGGCAATGTGGTATGGACCTTCACGACGGTAACGCTCCCCTCAGTCACTGCGACCATTCCCCTCGAGCGGCGCCGTGAATGTGGCCCTCAACCAAAAGCTTACGGCAGACGTTCAGTCAAGCCATGAACGCTGCAACGGTCATAGCGCCCGGAACATTTACGCTTGGCAGTAGCAGGCGCAGGCGGAGCCGGCGCCAGGAACGGTGACCTATGTGGCAGCGACCAACATTGCGACGTTTGCTCCCACAGCGAATTTGCTGCCCAGCACCGCCTACACGGCCACCATTAGCACGTCAGCACAGAACACCGCAGGCAACAGCCTCGCAAGCAACTACGTTGGAGCTTTACGACGGGTAAAACCGTTGACCTGACACCGCCAACGGTGGTCATCACCATTCCCGCCTCAGGGGCAACAAGCGTACCCACGAACGAAAAAATAACGGCAACATTCAGTAAGGTTATGGACCCGGCAACGATTGCGGCGCCCGGGACATTTACAGTAGCAGGACCGAGGCGGCGCCGCAGTGCCTGGAACCGTCAGCTACGCTGGTTCGATAGCGACCTTTACCCCGACCGCTGAATCTCGCTCCAAGCACACAGTTTACCGTCACGATTACCAATGCCGCCAAGGACCTTAGCGGCAATGCATTGGTTGCTGGTGCCGTGCCGAATCCTTGGAGCTTTACAACAGGCCGCGGGCCGGACACCACCCCGCCGACGATAACCCTCACCAGCCCAGCCAACGCAGATATCAACGTTCTGCTCAACGCCGACGGTTAACGCGACGTTCAGTAAAGCGATGGACCCAGTGGGAGTCACCGCTCCAGGCACATTTACTCTAGCCGTCTCTGGAGTCGGCGGAGCCGCGGTCGCCGGAAACGTGACCTACAATTCCGCAGAGTCAGATCGCAACCTTCGCACCCACGGCCAATCTCACGGCCACTACGCAGTACACGGCTACGATTACAACTGCGGCCAAGGATTTGGCTGGCAATGCGCTCGCAGCGGGAACCAAACCGAATCCCTGGACCTTTACCACCGGTGCTTCCACCGCCCCAATCGACCAACCCTCGGTGTAGCTTCGACTTTCGGAAGTATTGGAGGCGGGGCAGGCATAACCAATCAGGGAACCAACACCGTGATTAACGGAGACATCGGGACTACCGGTGTTTCTACCGCGGTGACCGGATTCCACGACGCCGGGCCGGGATGTATTTACACCGAAACGGCGCAGAACATAGGGTTGGTCAACGGAAATATATACACCGCTCCGCCGCCTCCGACATCGGCTGTCCCAGCGAAGGCACCGCCTCTACCTTCGCGATCGCAACCCAGGCTCTCGCTGACGCAAATGCTGCGTTCATAAATCTCTCCCCAGCTTCGCGGCCCGGAGGTACTGATCCAAACGCCGGCCAACTCGGCGGCCTCACCCTCCCTCCTGGGACGTACAAAGCCGCGGCGGGGGCGTTTTTGCTCACCGGATCAGATCTGACCTTGGATGGGCAGGGCGATTCGAATGCCGTTTGGGTATTCCAGACAGCCACCACTCTCACAGTGGGAGCTGCTGGTGCGCCTCGCAGCGTCATTTTAATTAATGGAGCACAAGCCAAGAATGTCTTTTGGCAGGTTGGCAGCTCAGCGACGATCAACGCTGCGGGTGGCGGCACCATGGTTGGGACCATCATCGCGTCTGCGGGAGTCACGTTCTCTACCGCCGGTAATGCAGCGATAACGACGCTCAATGGCAGAGCGTTAGGACTCAATGCGTCGGTGACCATGGTGAACACCGTGATCAACGTTCCCGCGCCGTAAAGCAGTAACCGATAAAACGAAGCAAGGGCCAGTCCGGACGATGTCGAAGACAAGAACGTTGGACCGGCTCGCGCAGCTAAACAACGATTCAGGAGACAATCATGAGACTAGCAACGAGACTTGTTTTGTTGATCGCTGGCGCGATTTTGCGATGGTGCCAGCGCTGTTTGCGGACGATACGGCAACACCGAAAGCAAATGCTCAAAAAAGATTGAGACGTTGCTTCGGTTGCGCCCAACGCAACTGCTGAGGTCATACGAAGAGCTGCCGAATACGCAGCCGACGCCACTCCTCGGCAAGCCCGCCATCGAATCCCGGAGCTCAACCCGTGGCGCGCGAGGCACAGATGGACGAATCGGACAGCTACACCCCAGGGTTGAGTGGTTTTTGGGATATTCCTTCTGGCGAGCTATGCCAACGTCGTCAAGCAACCGCATGGGCTATCTGCATGGCGGAAGCACCTCAGTAGCATATAACTTCAATAGCATCTCGGACTGGTAGCGGATTTTGGCGGCTTCGACAACAGCAAACTGACGCTTTTCAGCCCGAACGGAAGCCGAACTGTGAATTCGAATGGAACCGCCTACACCTATGTGTTCGGACCGCGCCTCTCCTTCCGAGGCACGATCGGATTCACTCCATTTGCACAGGCACTGTTTGGAGGGGCGCATGCTAGCTCGGTAACAATCGCCGGATGCACGGGGAGTTCTATTTGCACTCCTCTGGGTTCCGACAACTCCTTCGCCACCATGCTTGGGGCCGGTTTCGATCTAAAAATTAGCCGTCACATCGCTCTGCGCGTCTTCCAAGGCCGAATTCTTGTTAACCCATTTCACGATCCTCTCTCAACTGCTGGACAGGAACGCGATTGGCAGAAAAATGTTCGATTTTCCACGGGAATTGTCTTCCGATTCGGTGGAAATCCGGCTCCCCCGCCGAGCCCGCCGATGGCAGCTACTTGTTCCGCAGATAAGGAATTTGTGTATCTCGGATCCGGAGATTTCGTGGCCGTTCGCGTGGAAGCCAGCAATTCAGATAGAAATTCCTTGACTTACTTCTGGTCGGCAAGTGATGGTGTTGTGGAGGGGACTGGCCCCGTAGTCCGCTGGAATTCTTCCAACAGGCGGCCGGGAACCTACATCGTCAAAGTGCACGTGGAAAATGGGCGAAACGCCCCGGCTGACTGCTCGGCAAGCATTCGTGTTGAACCGCAGCCAAATCGTCCGCCGACGATCAGTTGTTCGGCGGATCGCAGCACTGTCACATCCGGGGAGTCGGTGGCCATTACTGCCGCAGCCAGCGATCCTGACAACGACCCGTTGTCCTTCTCCTGGAATTCCAGTAGCGGCCAAATTGAAGGCTCGGGATCCTCCGTGAAGTTTCAGACGGCAGGTTTGCCTTCGGGGCCCTATTCAGTACACAGGCCACGTGGATGATGGCCGGGGTGGAACTGCCGATTGCACGCGTGAATGTTGATGTGCAACAGGCTCAGCCCCCTGCAGAAGCGAGGGAACTCGAAACCAGGCTCTCCCTTCACAGCATTTATTTCCCCACAGCTCGGCCGACGGACGCAAATCCCACCGGCGGTTTGGTGGAGAGTCAGCAGGAAGTCTTAGTGTCTCTTGCAAAAGATTTCAATCGGTATCTGACGTTCAAGCCCGACGCGCATTTGATCCTCGAGGGCCACGCAGACCGTCGCGGCTCGATTGACTACAACAAGGAGCTTACCGAACGGCGCGTGGAACGCACCAAGAGCTTCCTGGTCGAACACGGAGTCCCGGCTGCGAATGTCGAGACTCGCGCTCTAGGCAAGGAAGAAAACTTGGACGTTGAACAAGTGAAACAGCTGGTGGATCAGAATCCTGACTTGAGCGAACAGGAGAAGCAGAGAATCGAGAGCAACTTGCAGGTCATAGTTTTGGCTAATAACCGGCGCGTGGACGTTTCCCTCAACACCACCGGGCAGCAGTCGGTGCGTCAATACCCGTTTAACGCCAAGGACTCGCTAACTTTATTGAGCCCCTCAGGCGGGGATAGCGGAAAGCAGAGGAAAACGCGAGCTGGAAAGCAGACGAGTAAACCTAAGTGAGCCTATCCGAATAGGATCGTTCTCATTTTGGTATGAATTTTCTTTCTTGCCTTATCAGTGAACGAAAATAGTCAGGTGGCCCGGCCGTTCGCCTTTGCAGCAAAGGCCGGGCCCGCGATCCTGATATAGATATTCGCGTATAGATGGTTAACCCGCCAGTTGTATGACTTTGTTCGCTAGCTTCCCAATCATTTGCCTGCAGGAGTTAGTATCCAGTTTCCTGAGTTCTCCAGAATTTGTGGCCAATCCGCGGCTGCGCAGTGGTTGTTGGATCACGGCGCGGAGATCGGCGCTCTCGATGACGAGTTCCAGATGACGCCGGTAGACTGGGCTCACGAAAAAGGACGCGATGCAATGGTGGAACTTCTATTGGAGCGAGGCGCAGACCTGAGGGCCTTACCGGTTGCGGGCTTTGGCAGGCTCGAGCGTCGGAAAGAGTTCGCCGAACAAGACCCATCCGTGCTGCCCAAAGAAAAGGGTTGGGGCACGCCGCTTCACGCCGCGTGTATCTAGGGGCGTCTTTCCGTGGTTCAATGGCTCATCTCGCAAGGCGTCGATGTCTGCCCTCGCTCGCGCGATGGTGTCACGTCGCTTGAAATCGCCGAGAGGCAAGCGCGAGACGGGCGCACGCATAGGCCCATAGGTACGAATGAGCGAAAAGCGGGGATTGAGCGCCTTTCAACTGCTTGTAGAGCACTAGCGTAGTCTTTCTAAGTAGCACGAATTGTACACATGATGACCCTGCACGATATCCAACGGACCGTCGCCTTTTATCGTGGCATGCTGAGCTTCGGTTCAAAACAACGGCGCAGAGGAGTTTAACGCCGCTGCAGCGTAGAAATGCGGTCAGCGACGTCGCGGTATTCGATGTTTGCAGCGTACACTTGGCGGAAACAATCGAGCGCCGCTGATGAATCTCCGGCGGCATCCAGCGCCAGCCCAAGATCGTAGCGCAGAGCAAGGATCGATTCGTCCTCGAGCCCAGGAACTTCCAGCGCGCGGCGATACCAAAGCGCGGCAATGTTCGGTTCGCCTTTGTCCATGAACGAAAGCCCCAGCATCGTCGAGCAATTCATCGTGTAGCGGAACGGCTTGCCCTTCTGCACCGCTTTCGCCACTTTCTGGAACTCACCGATTGCTTCATCCAGCAAGCCCATTTCGCGGTAGGCAATTCCCAGGTTGTAGTGCGTCTCTAAGTCTTCGTCTTCTTCGCCCAATTCGCCGAGTTCGTCGCGGAATTCCTGGAAAACTTCCGCCAGCTCGTTCAAACTTTCCTCGGTTATCTGGGGCGGAGTACCGGAAGAAGTGCTTGACGATATTCCGACCGCGCTCTGGGAATTTCCGTTTTCCGTGCTTGCAGCAACAGGCACTCCGCTCGCTACTGCGTAAGGCAACGGCTCCTTAATATCCGCCGGAATCGGCAGTAAAATGGCATCCGGTGGCGGCACTTCCAAGTCTTCCACTTCGGCTGCCAGCTCGCTCAGGAAATCCTCGGTGGTTGCCGGTCCTTGTTGTTTCTCAGCTGCGGCAGGTTCCTCCGCCAGCTCCAGTTCAAATTCTCCGGGAGTTGAAGCAGCCGGCTCTTCCGGCAGCAATTCGATCGCAGACTCTTCGATGAGTTCCATTGCGGACTTTTCGCCGGCCTCTTCCGTGCTCTCTTGGATCTCGTACACATCCGGCTGCATGCCTAATTCGTCGCTGGATGCTTGCACAGCCTCCGGCTCCGGAGCGACGTCGGGCGCGGGTGGAACATCGAGCTCTAATTCAATAGGCTGCGGCTCAATGATCGGCTCGACCGTCGCCACTGTTTCAGGCTCGATCGCAATGGTCTCACTCGACGCTTCGGCCACCGGTGGAGCTTCCTCCGCAGCGCCCTTCTCCGCAGCCGCCACATCCTGCGAAATAGCTTCCCACTCGTCGGACAGATCCAGCTCTTCTCCCGTGGTTGCAGGCGGTGGTTCTGTGGTAGCAGACAGAGGTGATTCGGGAGATATCTCCGGCTCCTCAACCGGCACAGGGGCAACAGTGAATTCCTCGACAACGGGCGCCGAAGCAACTGGAATCGGTGACGTGGTTGCAAGCGGTATGCCGAATTCGGCGGCAATATCCTCCGCACTCAACTCGCGAGTATCGTCAACCGGTACAGCGCCTTCAGACGCAGCCTCCACGGTGCTGCGCGCATTCGCTTGTGCCGTATCTGGAACATCCGACGCAGACGGCAGGTGCTCTGTCGTCGGCGTGCCTGTGGCAAGAACCCCAGGCGATTCTTCAGCCCCTCCCGCCTTCTGAAATCTTTGCCGCAATTCCGCAAAACGGTCTGCGTTCACCTGATCGTTTCGCTCGCGGTGTATTTGCTCAAGCTGACCGGCTAGTTCAGCCGTCCGCTGCTCGTTGCCCGCGCCCAAATAAAGATCCAGCAATCTCTCAAGCGTGGGGGTATGTCGCGGCGCGCGTTGCAAAACATTCTCAAGCAGGTGCGTGGCCTTCTGCGTCAAGCCGTAACTCGAAAATAGATCCACATCCGTCAGCGCTTGCGCCACGTACCGCTGCGTTTCTTCGTCAAGCGTTTCTTCCACCACCGTTGGCGGTGTTACGGAGGCTTGTGGAACGTGTTGAGCATCTTTTTCTTCTTGGGATTCGGGGGCCGCGGCTTCGGCTGCGGGCAGGGGAGCTCCGCCGCTGCGCGCACGAAGTGCATTTAGCCGCTCAACAATGCGTTCGTCATCCTTATTTCGTTCCACCAGCTCTTGCAGCAACTCTTCGGCGCGGGGAAAATTTCCCGCAGCGGCGTAGGCATCGGAAAGCTGGCCGAGCGTGGCGCTTAACCGGAACGGATCGCTCGTAGTTCGGGAAAAATCGGCGAGCATTTCCAGAGGCTCGGTATCTCCCGGCAGCCCCTCGCTAGCGGTCGTCAACAATTTCACGAACTTGTCCTGCTCGCCGGCCTCAATCATGGGTCCGCGCAGATCTTGCAATAACCGGAGAGCTGCTTTCGTTTCTCCGCTTTCGATCAACTTCTCAGCCACTTTATAAAGGAATCGGTAGTGCGCGTGTCCCAGTGCGAGCATCTGGCGGCCGCGTTCCGCAGCTCTGTCGGTCTGGCCCGCGTGCAGCTCGAAGTCCACCAGCATGGTCGTCACGTCACCGCCCGCGTTCGCTTCCGGATGCGCTTCCAAGATGGGGATCGCTTGAGCGGTTTTATTATTAGCGTTCAGCGCTTTCGCCTTCAGCAGCAGCGCGGCTGCATTGGACGGGTCCGCTTCCAGGCAGCGCTCGATCAGCTTCTCCGCCTCGTCTTTTTCGCCGCGTTCAAAGAGTCTTTGCGCGTACGCTAGATAGGTCTGTGCCGCCTCTTTCTTTTGGCCCATCAAGTTGTAAAGCTCGGCTAGCCGCATCTGAACGCGCAGGTTTTCCGGTTCCACTTCCAGTAGGCGGTGCAGCACCTCCACCGCTTTCTGCGCACGATTGGCTTTCAGGTGGGATTCAGCTATTTGTAGGAAAAGCGGCCGGGCCTCGCTCAGAATTCCTTGCTGAACGTAAAGATCGGCCAGCCGTTCGAGCGGCGGTAGCTCGCTCGGAGCTAACTTGGCAATTTTCTTGTAAATCGCTATGGCTTTGCTGTTGAAGCCGTCGTTCAGGTAGACCTGCGCCAGCCGTTCAAAATACTCAATGGCATGCCCCAAGTCCGCTTGGCGGGCGTAAAGGTCCCCCACCGTCATCAGCGTAGCTTGATCTTTGGGGTCGTGACGCAGTATTTGCTGGTACTCCGCGATCGCCTGCGCGACCTTGCCCTGGTTCAGGAATTTCAGCGCGTTTTCCAGCGCTTTGTTTTTGTTGAAGGCCATGGATTGATTTCGTTGCTCCGCCTTCCCCTGCGGCGGGACGTACTTGGGCCACTATGGCGGCTCAGTCGAGAAGGTTAGCATGCGCGAAAAACAAGGGGCAATGCACCGGGTCGCCTATGGTGCCAAAGGCGACAACAGTGCCTTTTAAGCGCCCGACCGCTCACAACCCGTAAAAATCCACCGGTGTCTTAATACCCGCTTTATCCCGTCCTAACCATGCTCCCGAACTTCTCAGCCGACACCTTGATTCCCCCTTTGCGCCCTAGCAAGGGAGTCGGCTCAAGAATTGCAAGTTAACCCCAGCAAAAACAAACCACGTATGGCGACAGGCCACAAAAGTGACCCACGTAGCAAGAGATGCACCATACCATTTAATTCAAATTGACCGCACCGCACCTTGGATGAGCGGGGAGGCCGGGTCTTAGGAAAGGGGAAGCGTTACCTGCACCGCGCCTACGGCCCAGCAACCCGCCTCGCGCACCGGCGCATATGAGAAACGGTGCAACGGCGTCGGCCCATGCCGCTGCAGAGCCTCCAAGTGATCCGGCGTTCCGTACCCTTTGTTCTGCGCTAAGCCATACTGAGGATAGAGCTGGTCGTACTCTTGCATGCGAATATCGCGCTCCACCTTCGCAAGAATCGAAGCCGCCGCAATCGAAACCGAACGCGCATCGCCGTGAATCAGCGCCTTCTGTTCGATCGGCAAATCAATTTCGATAGCATCCAGCAGGAGATAATCCGGGAGCGGGAAAAGCTGCGAAACCGCGGCCATCATGGCCTGCCGGCTCGCCTGGTAGATGTTCCACGCATCGATCCGGCTGGCTTCAATTTCCGCCACGGCCCAGGCCAGCGCGTGTTCGCGTATGCGCGGCGCCAATTCGTGCCGGCGGTCCGGGGTCAGCTTCTTGGAATCATCCAAGCCGACGATCCGGCGGCGAGGATTCAAAATGACGGCTGCGGCTACGACCGGCCCAAATAGCGATCCGCGCCCTGCTTCGTCCAGTCCGGCGATGCGCTGCCAACCACGCTGGCGCGCGTCGCGCTCGTATCGCGTACAACAAAGTCTGCCCATCGGCCACGGATTTTAGCACACGCCGCGCCGGTAGTTTTCCACAAACGTGGACTTTGCGCGTTTGTTTTTGGAAGTGTTCCAGGTATGAGCAGCCCGCAAAAAAATTGCCCGCCCCGATTTCTCGGAGCAGGCAATACAAAAGTTCCGCGCTTATTCTGCGGTTGCAGCCGTGGCCACAGCGGCCTTCTCATACTGGTCCGCTCGCTTGATACGCGCAGCCTTGCCCTTGCGCTTGCGGAGGTAATTTAGTTTTGCTCGACGGACGCGTCCGTGCTGCACCACGTCAATCGAACTGATCATCGGCGAATGCACCGGGAAAATGCGCTCCACTCCAATTCCAAAGCTCACGCGTCGTACCGTAAACGATTCGCCCAGAAGTTCGCCTCGCCGGCTCATCACCACGCCTTCAAACGGCTGGATACGTTCTTTCGCTTCCTCGCCCTCTTTCAACCGCACGTTCACACGAATCGTATCCCCCGGACGAAACAGGGGATGGTCCTTGCGGAGCTGGGATTGCTGCGCCTTTGCAATTATCGGTTTCATGACTCATTTTCCTGCAGACCCGCTCAGGTGGGGCCAGCACGCCACGCACAATCCACAATTATAACGAATTCGCTCACAGCTGCCTAGCCAAACTTACCTCGCCTGCTGTCTTGACACTTCGCGCAGGTCACCCTAGCATCGAGAATTATCTTGTGGCCGGTTTAGCTCAGAGGTAGAGCGAGGGTCTCATAATCCCTAGGTCGTGGGTTCGAGTCCCACAGCCGGCACCACCTTTATTTAATTCGTTTCAAAGAAGTTGCGGAGACTTGCGAGTGCCGGTTCTGAGCTGAAGAAAGACATCACTGTAGTAAAATCGTAGTACTTTTGTGATTTCGGAATGCGCTATCGGCTGGTTTCTAAATGTGCTGATTCAACAATGTGCTTCCTAGGGCCGCGCTGTTATTTCTCCTGACTCATACGGCCACGGAACCCGCAAAAGCGTGTCGTCCGTGTGCGTCTTCGAAAGCGATGAGCAAATGAAGTCACAAGGATTCGAGCTCTACTGCCCGGACCCGATGCACAAGCCTCCAATGGAGGAGGACTCCAACCTATCAAGGCATACTCGTGCTGCCGGTATCGGGTTTGCGGTTTACTGTGTCATGCTGTTTGCGCGATCGTCCTCTCGGGCGCGCCACTCCTCTTGTCTGGGACGGCGCTTCCGTACCCTCTTAGTGGTATAGTTGCGGCTTCGTGGTGCAGAACTGCTTCGTCTCACTGGGGGCGCGTATGGCAAACAAAGGGTTCGAGCATTCCGTCCGGCATACGGCCGCGGTATTCGCAGCGACGGCTATCCTTGCCATTACTGCTGCAGGCAAAGAGAAGATTCTCTACAGCTTTGCCGGCGGCCAGGAAGGCGAACACGCCGCAACTGCCGCTCCACAAGGGGAGACCATTTTTTTCAGCTTTACTGACGACACGGGTGGCGAATACGCCGACACTGGTCTGGTTCTCGATCGTGCCGGCAATATCTATGGCACGACTATCCAAGGCGGCGCTCACGGGAGTGGCACGGTTTTTCGGCTAACCCCTGAAGGCGAGCACACCCTGCTCTATAGCTTCCAAGGAGGCGCAGACGGCTCCGAACCTTACAAAGGGGTAACCCTCGATGCGGCAGGAAATCTCTACGGCACAACCGTAGCCGGCGGTGATACCTCGTGCGACGGGGGCTGTGGTGTCGTTTACAAGCTGACCAAGTCTAATGAAACTTGGACCCAATCGGTAATTCACGCCTTCACCGGCGGCGCGGATGGTTCCGGTGCCGGGAGCCCGCTGGTTTTTGACAGACGCGGCAACCTCTATGGCATGACCCCGGCAGGCGGCAACGTGCCGGGTTGCTTCGGTATGGGTTGCGGCGTGATTTTCCGTTTGGAGCCGCATGACGGCAATTGGAACTTCAGGGTGCTGCATACTTTTACCGGCGGAGCGGATGGCTTCGGCGGATCCGCAGGAAGGCTGCTGATTCGGCCTCGTCATGTTTATGGTGTGGCTACAAGCGGCGGGGCAAACATGCAGGGCGTGGCTTTCGAGCTTACACCCACGCCAACGGGAGAATGGAATTTCACAACGATCTATGCATTCGGCTCTCAGCCTGATGCCGGATCTCCCTTTGGAGGCCTGATTTCTCACAAGGCCGGCAATCTCTACGGCACTACTTACTTTGGGGGCGCGAACGGCTTCGGCGCTGTTTATAAGCTGGAGCGGAACGGCGGCCCGGAGGGAGACGGCGGAATCTGGACGGAGACTGTACTTTACAGTTTCCAGGGCGGAACCGATGGAGACAGTCCGCTCAGCACTCTGGTATTTGATCGCGCGGGCAATATTTACGGCACGACCAGCGTGGATGGTGACCCTGGATGCGCTTGTGGCACGATCTTCAAGCTAAGCCCTGGCACCAACGGACAGTGGACAGAAACCGTAGTACACACTTTCACCGGCCCTACCGGCGATGGGAGCTTCCCTTACCCCGGGATGGTAATGGATTCATCTGGGCACTTCTATGGGGCTGGCCGGAACGGCGGCCCGAATGACAATGGCGTGATTTTCAAGTTCGTGCCGTAGGACAGTCCCCGCATGTTTTGTACTGCTGGAATTGTTCCACTCAACCGGGGACTTGAAATACCGCAGAGTTGCGGAAGCCGCCTTTCGCTACGAGCGCCATTCGTACGATCCCCATTTGCAGAACTGGCCCAATTTGCGCCAAAGAAGATTGGAGACTTGCGAGTGCCGGTTCTGAACTAAAGAACGAGCATCACTGTAGTAAAATCGTAGTACTTTTGGGCATCATTACGCACAGTTTGTAAGCCTTCAATTCACCCAAGCCGATGTCGTTAAGGTATCACGGACGGCATTCTTTGAAGCGATGAACGCTTCGAGCTTCGCAGCGGCATCCCGCTTGAAATCATCATCCGCTTTGGCATAGGTGTGAACTAGGCTATCGCCAGCATGACCCATCAGCAGTTCGATAAGGACCGGTTGTATTCCCGCCGCATACATTCGACTACAGTATGTAGAACGACAATCATAGAGACGGCGTTTTGCGACGTTGCCGTCCTTCAACGCCCGCGCCCATGTTTTTCGGACGTGGAGCAAGTGCTTTGCGGGATTCTTCGGATAAAAGAAAACGAATTCTGAATTCTGTGGGCCAGTCAATTTCTTCCACCGGAGCAATTCTGCCTTCAGACGGCCGGTCATTGGCACGGTTCTCAGTCCCGCAGGCGTCTTTGACGACACTACGGTGACCATCCCACGTTCGCAGTCGACATCTCTCCACTTCAGGGCCAAGGCTTCTGCATTCGGCCTCAAGCCCGTATCCAGTAATAAAAGGATGAGTGGGTGCAGATAACCGTTGGCGACGGATAGCAACCGTTGCTCCTCTTCCAGCGTGAATGGTCTTGCTTGGAGACGCTCCTTGCGTTCATTTAAGAAATGTTCTCGATTTTCAAGAGGGCTATGCGCAATGCAACGTTCCCTTTTAGCCTGCTTCAATACTAGCTAGATAGCCTCGAATGGAAGGATCTCCAGGACTACCGCGTTCGTCGATTAAAGAGTGACGCCCATGGAATACCACACATACTTAGGGTTGATTTAGGCCCCGCGGCGACACCAGAGCAAGTAAAGCACGCTTACTCAATCGACCTTGCTTGTTTATCGAAATTGCGAGGTTGTGACACCCCCACAGCTGTATTTCCGGTAGGATTTTGAGGGGCTGGATAGATGTTGCTTACCAGGACGGAACTAATCGGGGCTTAGAAGGAAGCGTGGAAAGATCGGTTAGATTCGACTGCGCTGACGCAAGTAGACGAACCCCACGGTGAAGCCGTCGCCGTCAATAGTCTGTCTTGCTACCACCTATTCGATTAGAATACCGCGCATGACAATAGAGCTGTTGCGTAACAGAACTCTTGTTGTTCTCGCCGCTCTGGTGCTTTGGTCGTCATGTGCCTGTGCCCAGTCCTCCGCACCGTACAACTTGTCGGCGATACATTTTTCCGGCTTGCACCGCTACACCCCCGAACAAGCCATCGCCGCGTTTGGGGAGTATTGCCACCAAATCAATGCGGCTTTCCCCCCTGGGGATTGCTCTGCGGCTTTGGTGCAGTTTGGGGCGCTTGGCGCTGCTCCATCTGCTGATGCTGAGTGGCATGCTGTTGCTCGAGCTGTTGCGCTTGCTGAGCGTGGCGCTGCTCCATCTGTTGTTTTTGCGACTCATTGTAGTTTTTCTGGGTGGCTTGCTGGTGTTCTTCTTCTTGTTGCTGCTGAAGCTTCCAGTGATCCTGCGCTTCCTGGGCAGCTAGTTTGTCCTGTTGCTGCTGATAAGTCTTGTCGGTTGCGGCGCTGCCGGTGTTCGGCAATGTGAACTTGTGAGCCTGCAATTCGCTGGCGTGATTGATGGTGTTGGGACTCGGTTCGATAGTATTTTCTGGACGATTTTCCGTGCCGGGGCGACCTTCATTTCTAGTACGCGCAACGTTGACGTTTGCTGCATCGGGCAGAGGAGCCTTATATTCATCTCCCGCTTGTCTGGAGCCTACAACGCCAGTTTTGAAGTCAGCGGGTTTAGCAGTAGCGGCGATGGGCGGTTTGCCTTGGTTGACGGAAGCGCGTAGCTCAGGGTTATTGCGAGCTTCCTGCATGTGTTGCGTTTGCGCCGCGACCGGCCCCATATGTTGCTGTTTGGCGAAGGACTCTTGCTGCGCCGTCGGACGCGCTTCCACCCCGCCGCTACCACCGTTGTAGCTGACGTGATTTTCAGAGGCATTGGTGACCGGTGCGTTGTAGGTGTTGTGGATGACGGCGGTGTTTACGCGACTCACGGAAGTGTTGTAAGCGAAGTGGTTCCCTTCCCAGCGGCCGCCCTCATATCCAACGCCGCCGTAACCGTAGCCGTAATTAATGCCGCCGTAATAGCCCACCGTCGGGCCCCAATATCCTTGATTAAAATAGTACCCGTTGCCGCCCCAGCCCCAATAACCCGGCGTCCAGAGGTAGCCAGGTTGAGGAGCGAAGACCCACGTGCCGGGCACCCAGTAGTAGCCCCCGGCATAGTCATAGCCCCAATAACCGGGTGCCCAAAGGTAGCCGTCGGCCGGACAGATCGGCTGTTCGTAGATGGGAAGCAACGGCGGGCCGAAGCCCACGGAAATGCCGATTTGAGCGAATGCACCGTGGGAGAAAGCCAGCAGGACAAACGAAAACAACAACGAGCGAATAATAATCGCAGCACGCATTGTGTGCTCCTCTCTGCCTGCTCATCCTGCCTTATTGCCCGTCCGCGGCCTGAGGCGGACGCGGATTTGAGCGGCGGGTTTTCTTTGCAATCAAACGTGGCCGGAAAGCTTCACTATACTAAAAGACTCGCGATAGCGTTTTGTCTGTTGGGGCTCAAGGGAAAATACGGCATGCACCAGGCTGCAGCTCGCCTGTGAAGGTATCTATCACTTCAGCGCGTAATGTACAATCGGATTCGGCGGCACTCTACATGCCTTCCATGAGAAGGCCGGTTAGAGTCAAGACAGTTTTGTTTTTCCTTCTGTGGATTCTTTCCTTCGAGCCGAGCCGCCTCTGTCGCCATCCTTCCATCCGCAGTCTGTTATGCCCCGGGTTTAGCGGGAATGAAGCTGACGATTCGGTTTGCACTGCGGGACTAGGCGCGATACCTTTTCACCCAGAAATTGATGCCACGATGAAGTACGGACTGGCAATTCTGCTCCTTTCGGCCTTGGTTCCTAGTGTTCCGCAAGCGTCTCGTCTCGTTTCACATGAGACTTGCGAAAAGAGCAAGCTCTTCACTGCACGGAACGTTGTTGTCTGGTCCTCTTCGACGGGTCCCCGAGTCTTCTTCTACAAGGCGGGGCTTGCTGTAGACGCAGACGGTGCCTTCCGCGCCTATCACCCGAACGACCGGTCCGGACTTGATTCGTTGAAACACGCGGGGCACAAAGGAAACTGGTGGGCATTAGTCACCGAAGATGAAAAGGCGAGCGGACGTCCCGTTGTGCAATTGGAGTCGGACCCCGCGCCGGGCTTTTACGTGTCTACGACCGCGCTATACGACCCTGACAATCGAAATCTCCGTGACCCGCATAGGTATGTGGACGCGGCGACGATTCCGTATGTTGTGCTTCACCCGAAAGCTCTAGATTATGCCCGATTAGGTGACTTCGCGACCGTCGTGAACCTTCAGAACGGAAGAATTTCGGGGGCCATTGTGGCCGACGAAAGCGCACCAAACCTTCCGGTCGGTGAAGGTTCAATCGCCCTCGCGCAAGCATTGGGCATCGACTCTAATCCGCGAACGGGCGGGAAAGACGAGAACGTCGCATATCTTATCTATCCCGTTTCTGGAAACCGCAGACCACGTGAACTTACAGAGATTGTCGTCAACGCGAAGCAGTTGTTCGACGCATGGGGTGGGCTCGACAGACTGAACGCGTGTATGGCGCGGGCGGAACCGCAATAATCCCAACTCCTGATCGCGTCGGATAACCGGCATCAAATAAACCACCACTTGAAGTTCGCTCGCAGCCGATTCATGCTACATTTTCCTCTACACTCGAAGGTGGATTACGACTCCCGAAATCGTCCCTCCTGAACCGCACTCGACGGGCAACTTGGGAAGCGGCTGGGCGTATCTCCCGCGTTGGCTGCGAGTTTTACTGTGCGTAATTGCTATCGGTGTGCTTATCCTAATCGCTTTCGTGGCCCGCTGACCTACCGGAGTGCGCGCAGCTTGTTTGTCACTTGTCCGGCAATCGGGACTTAGGCGCAAGTTTGGTCTAATGTTCCTCGCGGCTATGGTCGCTCCAGTGCGCGACGGTGGCGTTGGGGCCGACGGCCCAGGCGGCGCCATCGAGGACGGCGATGGCGTTAAGGTCGAGCTCTCCGGTTCGCGTCCAGTATGCGCCCTGGTCGGTACTCACGTCCTCGCCGCCCGTGCCGACGGTCAGAAGCGTGTTGCGATCGAGAAACGCGACCGCTGAGCGGAATCCTCCCGGCGGTCTCGTGGTGAGATTCCAGGTCGCGCCCTCGTCGTGCGAGTAGGCCACCGTGCGTTCTGGGCCCGCGTCATCCTTGTAATCCCCGCCGACGATAACAAGGGCGCTTCCCGAGCGAGCGATCGAGAACGCTCCCCAGGACGGATTGCCTTTTGCGATGGGCGTGTCCGTCACCGTCCAGGTGCGGCCGAGATCGGGCGAATGAAACACTCGCGCGGCACCGTGCCCTGTGACGAAGTATATTTCGCGATTGTCGTAGATGGCGAGGCAAGTACCGCTCGCGGCGAACGCGCTTTCGTCGGGCAGGGCTGGGGGCATCGTGTCACCAGGAAGTTCTTTCCAGTGCTCGCCATCGGTCGTGCTGATCAGGACGAATTTCCCGTCCACGGGATCGCTGAGCGCAAAGCATTCCTTTTCGGAGATGCAGACGAGCGCGTCGAGGAAAAACTGCGGCCGCGAGCCCGAAAATTCGAGCTTCCAGGCGTCGCCGCCGTCATGCGTCTTGTAAATGCGTGACATTTTTCCCGGGCCGCTGGACATCACGTAGGCGAGCTTCTCATTGAAGGCTTGGATTCCGCGGAGATCGAGCACCCGGTCGTCATTTACGAGGAGGCGCGTATAGTGTTTCCCGCCGTCATTTGATCGAAGCAGGCGGCTATTTGAACCCGCGGCCCATATGACTGGGGCGGGGTGGCGCTCCGGATTGTGCCCGTGAGTGGCGGAGACGGCGCGAAGATTTGAGTTCCAGCGGCTGGTCTCCATGGTACTGGTCTCGATGGTCCAGGATTGACCGGCGGCTGGCGAGACAAAAAGAATCGTAAGCAAAAGGATTCGCACGGAGGCGGATTCTAACAGCAATCCCAACACCCAGCATAAACATTAAAGGCATTTGAAGTAATACTCTACTTCTCCGTTAATCAGGCGCCATCGAAAATTAAGGTGCATAAAGGAGATAAGGATTATTGACGCGGCGCAAGTTTCGGCTAATCGGTTTCTGTCACTGTTTCGAGTAACGAAGCGCAACACATCCTGATTTAAAAATCTTGGACTCAACAAGTTTTAATTGTAATTTCTCCAGGCTAATACCTTCTAACAACCGTGTCCCTTCTCCTGCAACTATCGGCTGAACGACGAAATGATATTCATCAACTAGACCAAGCTCTATAAGTTGTGACGGAATACTTACACCGCCGATTAAAATTTTTTTTTCCTACTCCTGTTTCAACTTTAGTATTTCGTCTTGCAGCTTCGTGCGAACAATTCTCGTATTTTTCCCTTCAGCGCTATCTAATGATTGTGAAAAAACAATTTTGTTGAAGGAGTCAAATGTGTCGGCAAATTCGTTCTCTGCTTTTGTCTCAGAATGGTTTTTTGCGATATCGGGCCAATAAGGAACCATCAATTGATAGGTTTTACGGCCAAAGACGAGTAGGTCAACATCTCGAATGAGTGTGTATAATATTCAAGTACTTCTTCATCGGCAATTGTGTTGGTGTGGTCGCAGCAGCCATCTAGGGTAATGTTGATTGCGAAGATTAGATTTCTCATTTTCGCCTCGGATTGAGCAGCATGTCTTCGAACATAGAACCAATAACTTTAAACCGCGTGTCATTGCAACATAACAATTACTTTGGCCGGTTGCGCGGCTCGGGGGCACCACCCCGACGGGGCCGTCGCATACGCCTGTCAACTTGCCGCATAGGTCCCGATAGTCGGATTACCAGACATGTAGAGTTCTAGTATTCCACTTGTCTTGCACGTCGTCGACTTACAGGAATCTTGGGCGCGCCGCGAAAATCATTCCGAGCGCAGCGCTTGCATGACGTCGACGCGCGCGGCGCGTGCCGCCGGCAGCAACGACGCGACTACCGCCGCGCCTAACAGCACCGCCGCAGAAACGATCACGGGCAAAACCCCCGGCATTTTCAAGTCGCCAAAATAACTGCCTGCCACGCGCGCAACAACGAACCCGAATGCCGTGCCCGCCAGAACGCCAACGCCAGCCATCACGACGCCTTGGGTGACCACACCTCTGAGTAGATTTCCCGGTTGTGACCCAAGCGCCAAGCGGATGCCGAATTCGCGTGTCCGTGCACTGACAGAAAACGCCAGTACGCCCGCGACGCCAACGACGGCAATCAGCAGCGCGACCCCTGCGAACACGCCAAAGACCAGGGAGTTCAGACGGTCTGGCGCGAGGACTTTTGCGCGGATGTCTTCCAGCGTGGCGGCGTTCTCCACAGGTTCATCGGCGGATATCTGCCGTATGATTTTCGTCACCGGCGTTACCAGCGCATATGGATTTCCGGTGGTGTGGATGAACAGGTGGCCGCCGAACATTCCGCCGTCGGCAAACGAGCCGTAAACGGTGGAGGTGGGCACCGGGACGATGTGTTCGTCGTCCATATCGGCGGCGACACCAATAATGCGGTGCGGGGAAGTGACTCGCGCCTTTTCGTCCGCAGTGCCGGGAGCATACTCGAGCACCGGATCGGTCCAATAGACATGCCGGTTGATCGGATCCTGACCAGGAAACATCTGCTGTGCGAGAGTGGCGCTGACGATCACGACCGGCTCGTGAGTCTGGTCATCGAGCGCGTTGAAATCGCGCCCGGCAATAATGGGAACGCCCAGCGCGCTGAAAAAGCCGGGAGAGATGGTACGCCACAGCGCGCGAGGATCGTCTTTGCCATGGACGTGACCATCACCAGAGAATTGCAAACCTATACCGAAGCCGCCGCCGGCATCACGCCAGGGAGCGATCATCCCGACAGCCGTCTCGGTGACGCCGGGTATCGCATCGATTTGACGTACCGATTCCTTGTAAAAATCGACGACTTGCTGAGGCGTTTCTCCGTTGGACGGCGCCGGAACGTCGATGGCCAGGACGCGACGCGTATCCATGCCGGTCTGGGTCCTTTGCAACGCGAGCAGCGTAGTGATCAACATACATGCGCCCGCCAACAGCACGAAAGACGCTGCGATTTGGGTGATGGCAAAGGCACGCTGGCGGCGGCCGGTGCTGCTGGTGATGCGGACGCTGCCACTCGCGAGGTTCATGCCATTCGACGCGTTCGCCGACGGCAGCCGCGGCACAAATGCCAAAATCACCGCCGCGACTATTGCCAGCGCCACTCCCACCCAGAGCAGGCTGAAATCAACCGTCAAATCCAGCGCGCGAACGGAGAAGCGCGAGGCGTATCGGGCCAGGATGGTGACCAATGGCTGCGCGATCAGTACGCCGATTGCTGCGCCCGCGCCACAGAGCAGCAGGCTTTCGGCTAACAACATGCGCCGCAGTGTCCAAGTGCTCGCGCCTAGCGCCGCACGGACGGCCAACTCGCCTTCGCGGCGAACCGTCCGCGCGAGAATCAGGTTGGCAACGTTCGAGCAGGCGATGATGAAGACGAGCCCGGAGGCAGCAAGAAGGACGAGCAGAACGGTGCGCGCGCCGGAAGTGATCTCATCGCGAAGCATCTTCGCGTCGATGCGGTAGCCGCCGTTATCGGGATACGCATCGGGATGGTCTTTCTCCATCGAGGCGTACACGGTTCGCAACTCGTTGCGAGCCTGGTCAAGAGTGGCGCCGGGCGCAAGCTTCCCGAACAGCTCGGTCATGCGATGGATGCGGCCGGTGACCATCGTGGCGGAAAGGTGATGCGGGCTGATGACCAGGTTGCCGATGATCTCTGTCTCCGCGGGATAGGGCACCGAGGGTTCAAGGACGCCGATGACTGTAGCGGAACGATCGCCAAGGCTGCTGAGCCGAACGGTCTTGCCGATCACATTCGGATCTTTTTTGTAAGCGGTGGACCAGAAACGATGGGTCAACACGATGACGCCGGGGGCGTCGGCGCCGCCGTCTTGAGGTCCGACGAGACGGCCGAGAACAGGGCGCAGACCCATTACGTCAAAGTAGTTGCCACTGACGACGCCGCCGTGAACGACGCGAGGTTCGCCGAGTCCGACCATCGTAAAGTCCATCTGCGAGAAATCGCCGAACTCGCTCAAGGAGCGGACGCTGCCCTCGATATCCCTGATTTCGGGCACGGAAAACGTGGTGTTGTCCTGTCCGCCGGTTGGGGCGCTCTGGCGGATGTAGACGAGCCGATTCTCGTCGCGGTTAACGAGCGGCTTGAGCAGCACTCCGCGCACCAGCGTGAAGATGGCCGCGTTGGCTCCGATGCCCAGCGCAAGCGTGAGGATCACAATGGTCGACAGCCCTTTGCTGCGCATCAGCGAGTGGAACGCATTTCTTAGATCGCGGAAAAATGACATGTTTCTCCCCCTCAGAGTTTTTCAGCACCATTTGTGCCATAGAAATACCCACATTGTGAATCACTTATGACGGGCTGCGTCATAGGGGATGGTCGTTTTCGCCAGCCAATGTCCAATTTCGGACACCGGCTCGGTTGCGGAATCCCACGGCCGACAATCCACCCGCCAGGCCAAGCTCGGCCATAATACTAATCATTCTTTTCCTCGTGGCCGCCCTCATCGCGAGGTATCCTTTCGCCGTCGCCGCTCGCTCTCCCTCATCATTTCTTTAATATCCGCCGCTGGACGTATCTCGATGGTTCCACACTGCAACTTCACTCCCGGAGATTGGGAAATCAGCTGAATTGCGTGATTCAGATCGCGCGCTTCCAGCACCTGAATTCCACCCAATTGCTCTTTCGTTTCCGCGTACGGACCGTCTGTCACTGCAACCTTTCCGTTCTTCCAACTCACGGTCACCGCCGTGTTGGCAGGCTGAAGAGGTTCCTCAGCGACCAAATGTCCGTTCTTCCGCAGTTCGTCGTTGTAGCTAAAACACTCGTCCAGCACGGTGTTGCGCTCGCTCTCAGACATGTTTTCGAACTTGCCGGGCTCGAGATAGCCCAAACAGATTTATTTCATTGGGTCCTCCGTCAGAGAAACGCGCGTACCTCGACCGGTGCCCGACAGGCGACGACAGCCTTGCGCCCCCACGCCAGTGCCTCGTCCAAGTTAGCGGCTTCCAGTATCCAAAAACCGCCCACGTGCTCCTTGGTCTCCAGGTACGGCCCGTCGGTGACGAGCACCTTACCACCGGACTGCGCCCGCAGCGACTTAGCGCTGCTGGCCGCGGAGAGGCCACCAGCGAAAATCCTGGCACCGGCAGCCTCCATCTCTTCGTTGAGCACGTCGATATCGCGCTCCATCGCTTCGCCCTCGAGGGAACCGTCGTAACCGTCGGGGTGGTGAATAGCAACCAAATACTGCGGCATGATTTCTCCTTTTCCTGTAACGGCCGTCGGGCGGGCCGCTTGCCTGCCTTCACTAGATAGACGAACGGCCGGACCGGAATTCGACAAAGCGCGGAGAGTTTTTTTACTGCTGGCCCAGCTCAGCGCCGGCGTCGCCAAACTTCTTTTGGATCTCCTTTTGAGTCTCGGGATCGAAGTCGGTCACGTCAAACATCCGGCGAACTTCGACCATTACGCTTTCCTCTCCGGGGATGCGCGAGGCCCATTCGAGCGCCTCTTCGCGCGACTTCACGTCGATGATCCAGTAGCCGCCGACCACTTCCTTCGCTTCGGTAAACGGGCCGTCGGTAACTTTCGATTTTCCGCTTTTGAAGGTGACGCAATATTATTTATCTGGAATGGCGGGCGGTTGAGCTCTCAGACCATGCGGTCAGAACCCGCTGGGCTGGGTTCACTCTCTGCACCTCTAGAAAGAAATTTGCCGAGCAGGACTTTCTCGTCTTGAAACCGGGACAGCGCCTTGAGCTGCTCGACGTTCAAATCCCTGACCAATTGGTCAGTTCCGGGGAAACCGCTGGCTACAGAATTTCAGTTCGCTATGCGTTTCCGCCTCCGGACGCAGTGCTCTTGCCCGATGACATTCTTCAAAAGAAGCAACATTTCGATATAACTTCCAGCGAGTTGACGGTTCTCTTCGCAGAAAAGTGAAAAGCGATGGAGTAACGAAGGTGCCGTGAGCGTTTTGTGCCCTAACAGTTAATAAAAAAATCCTCGACTGTGCTGTTTTGCACAGTGGCAGACGGCTACCTTCTCCATTCTGCTTATCCGTCGCGGCGTTGCCGACTTGGGTGAGAGGAAGACTTGCGTTATCTGGGAGTCGAGGTTCCAAGCAACTCGGCAGTCTTCCGCAGCGCAACACGCTCACCGGTGCCCGCAATTAACGAAGGGAGCCAACCAACTAACGTGATCACAGACAGAATAAAAAAGCAATCGTCCGCATATTCTGCCTGGTTTGGTAAATCGGTGGTTTTGCTCATTGCAATCCGTCAATGCCACGTTCCCATGCCTTGTTGCATCATCGGCGAATCGGTCGCCGCCGTGCGCGTCCGCATCAAGCCCGGATTTGAGATGGATCTCCGAAAGGAATTAATTCTGGCTGTCGAAGAATACGTGGCCGGCCTGGACAACTGGGTAAACTAAGACGGTCGGCTCCGGATAATCGGACATCTCTAACAACGTCGGCTCTGTCAAGTCTTTTTTTGGACAGACTTCTGCCTCCACTCCGAAGAGTGTTCTCTTTCGTCATATTTCTTTGGCCCAGCGTCGATGACCACGGCTCGCCTGTAATCTTTCGGTCGGTTTCAGTCCGACCCACACATCTCTTCGATCCAATTTCAGACCATGATTACTCGTTCAAACTCCCTCTCGCGAGGGAGCGGGATGCCCATTCATGTGGACGGCGTTCTACTTCGCGCCCTGTCCGATTCCGAGCTGTCCCGCGTGCGAACTGAACTTGACCCACTGCGCATACTCCCAACCGTTTCGCCACATCCAGTACAACCGCACTCCCAGTCTCCGGGCCATGCCCACCTTGGCGATGTTCCGTTGCCGGCGCAGTGCCAGATGCATGTACCGTCGTCTCCAGTCCGCATCACAACGTGCTGCGGCTTGGGCTGCTTCCACTAGCAAGAAACGCAGCAAAGAACTGCCTTGCTTGGTAATGTGTCCCAGCCGTTGATGGCCGGCACTGGAATCCTCCTCCGGAATCAACCCCACATAGCTGCCGATCTGCTTGCCCCGACGAAACCGCTTCGGAGTTCCGATGATCAACACGAAGGCCAGGGCGGTGAGCGGTCCTACACCAGGATGGGTCACCAGGCGCTGCACTTCGGGCCGTTTCCGGGCCTCCTGTTCGACGGCTCGGGTTAATTCTTCGATCGTTGGGTTCATGCGGTCCAGCAGCTCGAGCAGATCCTTGCGGCGCCGGGAGGCCCAGGTACCAAGCGCAAGCTTTTCCAGCTGGGCTCGTCCTTGCGCGCTCCACAGCTTCTTCTTCCTGCGTTGGCCTTCGTTCATCGCCAGGGCCTGCAGCTGATTCATGATCCGCGTGCGCATCTGCACCATGCGGTGTCGATGCCAGAGCAATTGCCGTAGATCACGATTCTCCGGACTGGGTACCCAGATCCGAGGAAAATTATTTTCCCGCAGCAGTCGCAGCAGCAGTCGGGCGTCCTCACGGTCGGTCTTCTGTTTGCGGACGCGTTTGGTCTTGATCTCCGCCGCATCGCCGATCCATACCTCGATTCCCAGTTCTGTCAGCAGCCGCTCGAACCAGCGGGAGTAGCCAGTCGCTTCCATCCCCACACGAATGCTCACTCCTCGTGCCGCCAGTTCCCGATAGAACTTCTCGGCCTCTTCGTCACTGTGGTTCAATCGCCGTTCGCCATACTCTCCCGTTTCTGTGTCTACAAACGCGATGTACTGATCGCTCGGGTGATAATCCACGCCTATAATGATCATGTTCGGCTCCTTTCTCCCGAGCCTTTGGTCGTCAACAACCACAGTTTACTCGGGTCTAAGGAGCCGACGTTGTTATGCAATCATGTCCTTTCCTAGTACTTCATTTCTCCAGTAACCGTTAATCATGCACTAGCCGAATGCCGCTTCTGTTGTCCTGCCGGATCGATTGCAGTATCTTCTTCTCGAGTGGAACACGGATTCACCTGTCCATATTGCGGAGAAGGAATTTCGATGGTGTTGGACGTGTCCGTCGGCCGCCAAACCTACATCGAAGACTGCGAGGTATGCTGCAAACCAATCGAGATCAGCTTTACGATAGAAGATGACGAACTCGCCAGCTTCTATGCCAGGACCCTCGGCTAAAACTTTACTTGAGCGTTAATCAAGAGTTAGCCAGAAAAGTTCAGGCCATCGAGGATGCCCCGGGTTTAGTTGAAACTTGAGAACAAGAAGCAGCGGCTCTCGCCCGAACTCGGATGGAGTTCGGGTTGAGAATCCCTTATATAAGACGGGTTTTGTGCGGGGCAACCACGTTGCGTGCTTTCGCATTTTCGACTTACCACTGGACTATTGCTTGGGAAGAGTTACGTCCTTCTCTGCTTCGATCGTCACCTCAACTTGAGCGCCAGGTTCAGGCCCACTTTCTTGCCATCCTTAGTCGTGCAGGACAACGCTGAGGAGAGAAGAATCTACGTGGAGCCCGCCGTTGTACTTGATGAAGCCAAGTTTTCTGAATTTATTCATGAAAAAATTCACTCGTGAGCGCGTCGTACCAACCATTTCCGCCAGCATCTCTTGTGATACTTTGGGAATCATCTTTTGGGGCTTATCTTCCTTGCCATAGCGTGCCAGCAGCAACAACGTGCGAGCCAGTCGCTTCTCGCTGGAGTTAAAGAGCTGATCGACTAAATCCTCCTCAACCCGAATGTTCCGCGAAAGCATGTAAGAGATGAAGCGGTCGGAAAACGCATGTTCAACGTGCAGGACGCGAATCATCTCCTTCTTTTCAATTACGAGAACAGTGGTAGCCGTAATCGCAGTGGCCGATCCTATCCGAATCAGCTGACCGGCGAGACATCCCTCGCCAAAAAAATCGCCCGGTCCCAAAACCGCAACGACTGCCCCTTTGCCGGTTTCATTGACTACCGAAAGCCTCACCCCGCCCTTTTGAATATATAGAACATCCTTGGCAGGATCGCCCTGAGAGAAGATCGCTTCCTTTCCCCTAAACTCTGTAACCTTCCGGGCTACACCGGCCGAATCGAGGAAGGCTTGCGCATCGAAAACGGGCAACTTTGCAGTTTTGAGTTTTTTGACCATCCCAGGCTGGTGAAACCTCAAATCCAATCTAACTGCGAAGGAAGATTACTGTCTGTAGGGTATCGAACAATATCGGTAGGCTATCTCAGTCAAAGCTCGCCATTGTACTGTCGGATAATTCCGTAACATTCACAGGTGAATTTTTCAAGTCTCATACGCTCCAGAATCTTCACGGCGCCACGCGTGTAGCCGATGAGCTGCAATCTTTGCAAAACACCGGCTGCCAAGGTCACGCTAGGCCGGTCCGTTCCTAGCATTGTCGCAAGGAAATCGTGCGTGATGGGCAAAGATCCCGAATCCATTCGATCCTGAGCAATGAGCAACCATCGGGCAAGACGCTGCTCGATGCGGTGCAGCCGATTGCATGCGGCTGTTTGCGCAACTTGCATTCCCAGTATCATAATGTAGCGGCCCAAGGTATTGCGGAGTTCTGGAGTCGATTGCAAGATTTTTCGGAATTCAACGACTCCCACTCTGAATCCGTCTCCTGCGATTTGTACTATCTCGCGAAGCGGGCCTCTCTTCAGGCCGACCGCTGCTGCGATGCCTGACGCGCCTTCGTTCCCAACGATGCCGGCTTCGACAGTTCTTCCATCCTCCATTACGACTACCAGAGAAATCAAACCTTGATTGAGAAAATGGACGAACCCTAATTTTTGGTGCGGCTCGTGAAGACTGCGATGACTTGGCATTTTGAGATATTCCAGGTGGGGACGGATTGAGCGGTATTCGACGTCGGGAATAGACAGAAGTATTCGATTGCTTACCGGCTTTCCCGCAGCATTGGTCCTTTCGCCGGGCCGCACGAGTCGAAGCTGTCTGATCGCCACAACACTCCTTCACTGCGTGGAAATTGAGCTTGCAAAGCCCACCCGTGAAAGGTGTGTTTATACGCGGTTCGGTGTATTTACAAGGAGATTTCGCTTCTGTAGGGTATCCTACATTAGATAATTCAAGTCCTCTTCGAGTAGCTCACTCAGCCTGCGTGCTATGACAATCCGAATCCTGATCGCAGACGACCATGCCGCAGTGCGAAAGCAACTCACATCCTTAATCGAATCCCATGCTGGCTGGAAGGTCTGTGGCGAAGCCGAGAATGGCCAGGAAGCGGTAATGAAAGCCGCAGAACTCAAGCCCCACCTAATCATTCTTGATCTCTCGATGCCCATCATGGATGGGCTTCGCGCAGCTCGTGAGATTGCCACAATCATGCCGACAGTGCCCATTTTAATGTATACGCAACACACTTATTGGGGAATTGAATTGGAAGTTAAGAAATTCGGCGTCCGAATGCTGGTGCCGAAAACAGGCGATGGTGGCGAACTGCTCAGCACGATTGAGACGATGTTAAGCAGCGAACCTTGAGTACCGGACTTGACCCTATGGAGGAATTCATGAGGAACGGCCAGCGGTTCGTGTGTCCGAATCCTGAATGCGGCTGCGAATTGGAAGTGACTAAGGCACCGCTTGCAGACGGCGCCTTAAGCCCACGCTGCGTTTGCGGAATTGAAATAAAACAGCCATACATCAAGCCTCCCGTGATAACTCGATTGGCCAAGGCGAAAAATTCTCACGCCTGAAGTCCTAGAATGGAGACTCTTCAATGAAAAAGAAGGAACTCACACCCAAACAAATATTATCAGTACCTTGTCCCACCTGTGGTGTTCCAGCCGGGAAGCGTTGTGTGCTGCATTCAGGTGGTCTGCGCTCACAGCCACACGTAGACCGGACGTTGACCGCCCTTGCGGTCATCGAGCGGAAATCAGCGTAAAGGCACCTACATAACGCTTTGTACGCTAGCGTGCAGACATCGTCGGATTTTCCCCGGTATCCTCGGTCAATATTTAGCGGTGTCGATGAATCGGTTTGAGGAGAAGGCTTATGAGAGACTCCCATTCCTCATCGTGGAAAGAACCCTACCTTGAAGCACTGAGAGAATCAGACAAAGAGAAGCTGACCGAGTTGGTCTACGCTGCCGAAGGAGCAATTTTCCTTCGCTTGCAGGAACTGGCTGGGTCTGGCGCAGCTCTGTTATCTATTCAGATTAACAAACTCGGCTTTCCATTGGCTCTGTTGGAAAAGCCCACGAAAAAACCCGTAGCCCAGACGGGTGGCAACGCGCCCACCTACGCGCCGCGACGGTTGAAGCGGGACCGGCGCTCTGTACGGTGGGACGTTGACAATGCTCTTCAAAAAGCTCAAACCATAAGCACTGTGGCGGACTCCAATTCCTCAACATGGAAAGAACCCTACCTCGCGGCTTTGAGAGAACCCGATAAACAGAAACTGACTGAGTTGGTACATGCCACAGAGCTAGCAATGTATCTTCGCTTGCAGGAACTGGCAGGCTCTGCGGAGGGTCAGGAGGAACGGAACGAGATTGGAGTAGCCAGTGAGAATTTGCTAACTCTCAAGACTCTCCTACTTGGCTGGCCGTCGTCTATTCCGTGCGAGCCACAAACATGGGTGTGAATCCGGTTACTTGGTCCTAGGTTTTCTTCTCGATGTGCCGCAGGGGATCGCACCGACGCTGATGTTTTGGACCGTGGAATTTTGCTGGGCACTCGACGCACGAAAGTAGCAATAGCTCTTTGCCTTCCGGCGTGATCACAACGCGGGCGCGTTCGACTTTAAGGAAGTTCATACACAATTATCTCGAGGGATTCTGAAAAGTTCAAAAACTGCCTAGGCGAATTTGCGAGCCGTTAGTACAGCTACTACTTCCGGCCTGGCATACATTTGCCACAATCAAATCTAGTTTCGAACTCCCGCGAAGACTTCCAATCGCAACGCTGTACGCAAACATGCCACCCGATGGATAACTGACCGCAGGCTTGAATGTCCCGCCGCCATTCCCCATGAGCACACCTACTGATCCACTCGAACCATTGCTACTGCTTATGCATCCGTTCGCAACGACTATATCCGGTTGACGGCAAATCTCCCGGAGTCCTCCGCTCTCTGGAATTGCCAATGCGATATCAACGATTTTTTCAGTTATCGTCCCATCACCACCCGGACTGTGGATGAGCAGATTGATTTGCTCACTGCCGTCATCGATTCTAGTAACGCTTCGATGTTCGGGATATCAGAGGTATGCATGCTTGTTCGGGAATCATCTTCATCACGATCGAGCCAAACAGTCAGGAAGTTCTAGACTTACGGCTTGCGGACCTGAGAAGGGTAAACTTTGCTCGCGCACACTGCACGTCGTTTGACCCTGCCATGAACATCTCCATCGTCTCGCGAGAAGTTTGCTACCTCAGTTGATGCTCCCTCGGCATTTCGGGTGAGCCGCAGCGACAAGCAGTCTTGAGCACATATTTCCTTTCAGGGTGAGATGCCACGTATTCAGTGAAGTGCTCGGACAAATTTTTTACATTCCTTTTACTTTCCTATGACGTCGCCATGACACGAGCACTCTCGCTATCCATTACGTTTCCGGAGCGCGGGCTAAAGAAAAAGGAGAACAATAATGAAAAAAATCGCGAATGTCACCAAGAACAGAACGAATCGGCGGTCGTTCCTGAAGAAGGGAGCTTTTGCCGCCGGTGCCGTGACGATGGGCGCCGGGTTGTTTGGCAAGGCTCTTCCGGCCCTAGACGTCGAAGAAAAAAGCGGACATCTTTCACCAGGCGACGCTGCAATTCTCCGGTTTCTTGCCGCCGCCGAAATCATAGAGACGGATCTTTGGCTTCAATACTCCGAACTCGGAGGCACGAAAGACCCAGAAGTTCCAGGAGCCGCGGGAGGGAATCCAATTTACGTCGCAGCACTGCAAGTTCTTGATGGGGACATGCCTCAATACATTGTTGACAACACCGATGATGAGATCAGCCATCAGCACTTCATCAACGCGTATCTGGCCTCCAAGGGCGCCGATACAGTTGACCTAAAGCAATTCGCCACAATTCCCGGCAGCGTGGCGCAAGGTTCGACCGGTAAAAAGCGGCTGACAAATCTAATGAATCTTACCGTGGACACAAGCTACTGGACCCGGTACCGCATGGATTCAAAAAATCCAGATCTTGATCCCGACTTTGTATTTCCCCAGGCGGTCAAAATTGAAAATCGCACGGCGATCCCCAGATCGGATCTTGACACGGCTGGCGTGACGGTCGACAGCAACGGCAATTTAGTGGGCGATCCCGACAAGGTAAATCACATCAAAGCGATCGCATTCACAGCAGGCTTCCATTTCGGGTTTATCGAACAAGGGGGCACCAGTCTGTATCCGTCTCTGGCCCAGCGGGTGACGAATCCTGAGGTTTTGCGAATCCTGCTCAGCATCGGGCCGACCGAGACAATGCATTTTCAGACATGGCAAGACAAGGCTGGCAACGCGACTCCGCTGACCGATGTGGATCCCGAGACCGGAGCAAAGGTAGAGTTTAAGGACCTCAAGACGAACCAGCCTCAGTCCTTGCAGGCCAATTTGATCATGCCTGAGCCAACCTCGTTCCTAGACCGAAAGTTCCCGATCTGCTCGATTATTCGACCAACCGAGACAAAGGGGGTTGCGATGGGGGCAGTGAAGGCGCTTACGAATGACGGGCTGTTCATTGGGCAAACAGACCAACGGTTCTTCGATCTGCTGAACGATCTTGCTGAGGATGCTGACGCAGCACTCCGCGGTTAGTCGTCGGAAGATTTTGTTGCTGGTGAGTCTCTATCGTGGAGGCGCTTTCGGCAAGCGAAGGCGCCTCCGCGTCGACAAGCCAAGGCCATTCGGTGCCGGTCGTCCTAGTCTTTGTCTTGGCCTAAATCCCCGTCGCTATCTTACCATTTGGATCAAAGCAGTTGAGCTCGCGATAAAATCCGCGCTGCCGCTGTAGGGGGCCATGATTGTATCTGTTCGGATGCCGTCTAGTGTTCCATGTGGCGTTCACCCATGTCCGATAGAACCTCTACAAACGAATCGCGCCAGCGAGGGCACACGTGGGTTCCGCTATCGCCGTTTTTTCGCTGTGGCGGTAGCCAATAGACGCCTGAAATTCTTGCCTAAGATATCGCCCCTCTTGACAACCCAAAATCAATTTCGTTAATTGTTCGGAGAGAATATCCAAACGTCTAGGAGCAACACCATGACGCCCCCCCATTCATCATGGAAACAACCCTATCTTGAAGCTCTACGAGAAACTGATAACAAGAAACTGGCCCAACTGGTTTACGCCGCAGAAGAAGCAATATTCCTACGCCAGCAGGAAATATCGGACTCTGCCGAATACCATCAAGAGCGGCTTGAGTTGAAGGCCGCTTGCGCTGATCTTCTAGCTATTCAGATTAATAAACTTGGCTGGCCCGCAGCTCTGTTGTAAAGCTGGCAGCCGAGTTACGTCATGTGCGCATGCGCGCAGAAAACCCCTGGATAAATCTTTCGTTAACAGATTTCAGTTATCCACTTTCTACGGACAATTCGAATTCAGGATGCTTCCGGCCAACCTAAAATCTATCGTATGTTTCTTTTTCTTAGTCAAATCTACACGTTCTTTCCGGAAACAGTGGCTTCGTTCAAACCGCCAGCGATACCTCAGCGCGTCAGTCCGTGGAGAACGACAAAAACGGAAGTGTGTGCGAAATGAAACAGTAGTCCGCGCAAACAATTCTGTAACCTTCCAAGCTGAGTTGTGAGACATGAGGAGTGCATCCGATGTCAATCAGAGTGCTGTTGGCCGATGACGCTGAAATCGTGCGGAAAGCGATTCGGAAGCTGCTTAAGGGAAATCCTGAAATCAGCATAGTCGGAGAAGCTGATAACATTGCTGAAACATTAAAACTTACATCCGACAGGAAACCACAAGTCATCCTTATGGACTTACACATGTCCGACGGCAAGAACGTTACACTACTGCGCGTCAAGTCCCGGTTCGACTCATCAGGCTCGCTTGTACTGGCAATGTCGATCTGGAATGACAACCGCACCAAGGCTCTCGCTCACAGCCTGGGTGCGGTCACATTACTAGACAAAACGAAACTCCGCACCGATCTGATTCCAGCAATAAAACAATGCGCAAACGGCTTTCTGGCCCAGCAAATCGTCTCCTGAGAAGTGAGCCTTTGACGAGGTGCGAATTAAACGTTCGTCCTGTTCGCAGTGATTTTCTTGACCACCTTCATCCAGAGTACATTTTCCAAGTAGTGTCCAATTTTCGCTCGGGCCGGACAACGGAAAACATTATGATGAATTTCCGAGACTCCGGACAGCTATTTGAGCTGGACGAATCGAAGCCAGACATTGCAAATGCAACGGAGGTGTATGCTTTGTGTGTCCACGTTAGTCTTAGTTCCAACCCGGACGCGAATGTTTGTTTCAATTGATTAGGCACCCGGGACACAGTTTGCTTTGTTGCCCAACTGAATCGTCCCGGCTGGGAGATCCGAGGTGCACATTGCCAGATAACTTTAATACCATCTCAAACCATCGTGAAATCCAGTAGCCCGCTTTCCACGAATTGGGCTCCTTGGGTACCCATACCTCGTACATGATGATGCCGTGGTCTGCGAAAACGCGGCTAATAAAACCGTCTTCTTTGGTCTTGCGGTTGTACAGCAATTGTCCAATGTGGAACTTCGCAACCCTATAGTGACCGGTTGCATTTAAGGCCATCCCTTTCACCACGCTGGGAAGTGTCGCGCATTGCAGTTCCTTCCGTCGCTTCTTATCAACCATAAAGTGACGGTACGATGAAGTGCAGAGCAATACTGTGCAATACCGCGCACCCACCAAGAAGAAGGCGTGTTGTGACGTATTTGACACTGGTCGCTCGAGGATTCTCGCGGGTACCAAAGAATTGATGCATTTTTCGGCTATGACTACTGACGTAAGACCACCCGAATTAGAAAGGCCGGTTCTTCCCCAGCCTTTGGTCATGTACAAGAGAAACCCATTTGAGAACGATTTTGGCGAATGGCACCAAGTCTGGTGTACCGCTAATCCTGCAAAATGTTTTTGATCCCGCTACCGGTGTGTACGGCCCGCGCATAGTTCCGTAACTGGTTGTTAGGTTGCCCAGTGGGACGATTTGGGACAAAGCTAAGAAACCTTCGACACCCAACGGCAACCCACCTCTTTGTAAAACGCGCTCTTGACACCGAAATCGCGGTTGACATCAAGCATGACAAGCAATAAGTTTCCCTCTCCTGGCACCAGTGCAGTCATCACGATTGGCGCGAGCCCTGGACTCGAAGCCAAAGAGAGATGCCGTGGCACTAGTGAACGATCCGAAATCATCATGGCAAGAGCTGTATCTGGCGGCGCTCCTTGAGCCCGATCAAGGCAAGTTAACCGAGATGGTTTTGGCAGTTGAAGATGCAATGGTTCATCGAGCGCAAGAACTGACCAGCAGCTATGCTGATAGTCAGGAACGCACCGCAATGAACCAAGCCGCTGAAAAACTTCTGACTATCAAGACTGAAAGGCTAGGTTGGCCCGGCATCAAACAACGGGACTCAGACAGGGATTAGCGAACGAACATGTTTTAGGATATTCGCCAGGTCGCTCTTTGAAACAATCAGATCAATTGGTGAGTTCACACCCATTAGCTGCTCCCTCACCGTATCAGCGTAAAGTGTCAACAAAATTATCGGAGTGCCAGGTAAAATCCGTTTTATTTCCACAGCGGCGTCATATCCAGTCATTTCCGGCATAGATAAATCGAGAATAATCAAGTCGGGCCGCCATTGTTTGGCAAGCGTGATCGCTTCCGCGCCGTTGACTGCTTCTGCGCAGAGGTCATAGTTCCCTTCGATTTCAAACCTCTCGCAGAGCGCCTTGCGTATCGCCGGGTTGTCATCGGCGACCAGAATGGTTTTGGGCGTCTCTCGGCGATGCGCGTGAGCCGCACCTGATGAAGAACCCGGCATTGACGTGACGCCCTCAATATCCTTTACAGAGGAGAAGAGCGGGCCCCCTCGGAGACCCGCCTTCGCTCCATGCTCTTTATTCGTGTCGATAGGTTAGATTGTCACGGTCGATTGAGAGTTACACCCGCATTACTTCAAATTGGGAAGACCAAGTCGGCAGGGCAGTTAAAGTTTTCTTTCCCTGGAACGCGCAAGCCGTTAGTCGTGTAGGACAACGCTTAGAAGCGACGTATTAAGGTGGAGCCCGCCGTCGTACTTGATGAAGCCCAGTTTTTTTAAATTTGTTCACGAAAAATTAACGAGAGACCGGGTTTTGTCAATCATTTCCGCCAACATCTTTTGCGATACTTTAGGAACCATCTTTGGGCTTTTCTTCCTTGCCATAGCGTGCCAGCAGCAGCAATGTTCGCGCCAGCCGCTTCTCGCTAAAGTTGAAAAGCTGATCGACTAAATCCTCTTCAACCTGAATGTTCCTCGAAAGCATGTAAGAGATGAAGCGGGCGGAAAACGCATGTTCAGCGTGGAGGACACGAATCATTTCCTTCTTTCCAATTACGAGCACTGTGATCGCGGCAACCGCAGTGGCCGATCCTATCCGAATCGGCTGGCCGGCAAGACAACCCTGGCCCCAAAAATTGCCTGGTCCCAAAATCGCCACGACGGCTTTTTTGCCGGTTTCATTCGCTACCGATAGTCTTACTCCACTTCTTCAATATATAGAACACTCTTAGCCGGATCGCCCTGCGTTTAGTCGTTTGAACCATGGGGAAAACAGAGACATGACGAGATTTTTGCTTGTCTGTAAGCCTTGTTACGCTCTTCGCACCAGCCAAACAATCAAACAGATAATCAATAAGGTTCCAACCAGTCCGTACCCAAACATTGAAGCCTCCAGTGAGTAGATCCGCCGATTCCGGATCAATGCATGCAGTGTGAACCACGGGGCCTCGCGTTATCTGTTCAATTTGGCACATAATTCGGCGGGCCTTGACGCTGGCACTATGCTAGTTCTCATCCGCAGCGCGCAGTTAATTGGAATTCATTGCCGGGCGGAAACAAGGGAAACCTTAAGTTTTGCCAGCTCGCCGGCAAAAAGCGCGTTTTCCGGAAATTCCGCGACGAGATCCTTAAGTTGGGACCGGGCTACCTCTGTCTTCTGCTCGCGCAGGGCGGCCAGCGCTAGTAGAATCTTCGCAAATGGCCGGAGATAGTGGCCACGATCGGCCGCGATCTGAAGCTGCTGGATACCCGCATCCCTGTTGCCGTGGATTCCAGCGAAGCTGAGGAAAAACTTCTTTGGTCCTGGTAGACTCCCGATGAAGTAATTCGCCATGCCCAAGCCGAGATAGGCATCAGCAGCGTCCGGGGCGACCATCAGCAGTTTTTTGGCATAGACGTCGGCTTCACGGACTTTTTTTAAGCTGTCGAGCTGACGCTTGTCGATAAGGCTCGCATAGTTGGCCTGCATACCCAGGCTTAGGGTCATAGCGAATAGTGCGTTTGGATCGTCCGGGTTTGTCTTTAATCGAAGCTGCGCCAAATCCTGCGCTTGTTTGTCCTCGGCGAAGAATGCTGCGCGCAGGTTCGGGTCTGGTTTGAGAGGGATCTTGCCTAGAAAACGTTTATCGTCCAGGAAAAATTCAGAGGTCAGGACGCCCTGGCGGTAGCACTCCTCAAACAGATAGCTTGCGGCGTCCGAGGCGCTACCTAGAGGGTCTTCCGGGTGGGACTTCTGCCACGCCTTAAACTGATTGCGAGCTTCGTCAAACTTCAATTCGTAGAGAAGATGAAAGCCGGCGTCGAGTTCCGGCACTTGCAACGTGCCAGTTGCGTTCTGCCCGGATGGCGAGGCGCGAACATTTAGGAACCCTCCTATTATTGCGCTGCATAGAAGCGAATAAAGTAGTGACCGCCTCAGCGAAGGCCGTTTGGTGTTACTAGCAGAGATACTTCTCGTATGCATCATGAACAACCACGTCTAGATACGGCCGTTAAGAACAAGAATACCGACGATGAGCAGAATCAGTCCGATTCCGCCAGTAGGCGCGCATAGCCCCGATTCCGGCGATGCGACCAAATGGGTGACTCACCGAGAAGCGCTAAAACCAAGATTACGATCAACATAATCCCGAGCCTTGTTCGTCATCTTGCGGACTTGGCTATGCGCGGCTTCGCCATTTCTTTTTTTATGTTGGCATGCGTCACGGTGCCGGGTTCTTTCTTGGTTTTCTTATTTAGCATGCACCCATCATGACACTGAGATGAATTCGATAATGCCTCATTTCGCACAGTTGCAGAATACAGATGTGTGGGGCCCGTTAGACTCGTGGAGCCGCAGACGCCGACGGAAAGCGCACCGAAAACGCCGGGAACGGCGGGAACACTTTTGGAGACTTGGTTGCAGATGGATGGAAGTTTTCATGCGTGGTTTGAAGAGCGAGGCCCCCGGGGATGTCTGATGAATATGGTGGATGATGCCACGACGACGACGTGCTGTCGGCTGGGGGAGCAGGAAACGATCTGGGCCGCGGTCGGTGTGCTGCGGAGCTGGATCGGGAAGTAGGGGGTACCGCGGGCGTTGTATACCGATTGGAAGAACGTTTATAAGCGACATCCGACGGAAGGGGAGCGCCTGCGAGGGAAAGCGCCCAGCGCGCAGTTTGGGCGCATGTGCGAGCGATTGGAGATCGAGATCATCGCAGCGAGTTCTCCGCAGGCGAAAGGGCGGGTGGAGCGCAGCAACGGAGTCCATCAGGATCGGCTGGTGAAGAAACTGCGTCGCCGGGGGATAGCGAGCTACGAAGCGGCGAATGAATACCTGGAAGCGGAATATCTTGCAGAACACAATCGGCGTTTTGCGCGGGAAGCGACTCGACCGGAGAACTATCACGTAAAGACGCCGAGCACAGCGAAGCTGAGAGAAGTCTTCCGGTTAGACGGAACGATGGATCAGCAACGATTGGGTGGTGCAATACCAAGGGCGTTTTCTGCAGCTCAAACCGCAGAACAAGCGCTACGGGCCGAGCAGGGCCAAGGCCTTGATCTGTGAGTGGGAAGATGGAGCGATCGAGGTGCGCTATCGGGGAGCAGGCCTCGCGCACGAAGATCTATCCGTTCGCCCTCCGGTAGTCACAGCAGCGGTAAGTGAGCCGCGCCGCGAGCCGGTGAAGCCGGCAGGAAACAAGCCGACGCAGGATCATCCCTGGCGGCAAGGCTATGAGCAGAGAATGAAGTTGCAGGGGTTGAAACGATTGCAGGGATCATCAATTGCCTTGACTTCGAACTTTCTGAGGACTAACGTTTTTCTCCCCAGCCTACAGACCTTGCTCCGGCTTCGTTGATTTATGAGAATGCTCTACATAATCCGGTCTCACAAGTGTCCGATTTGCGGCAGCACCGACATTCACCGCTCGAAACGCAAAGGTATTGCAGAGCAGTTTGCTTGTAGAGTCACCCCGGTTCGACCTTTTCGCTGCAAGAGCTGCGATAGTCGAGTGTACGCATTCGAGACTGATGCTAGAGAGTCCGCTTGAACCGATCCAGCAATCGTCAGTCCGAAGTCAATTCCTTCCGAAGGAAGGCCGGCAGGGAGACAACATGACTCAGTCAATAGCCGATGCTTTCAAGTGTAATCAGTGCGGAGCTATATACAATTCCGAGCACGAATTGCATGAGGCCGTCAAACCACGGGACTTCTGAAATGTCCTGAAAGTTCGAGCCCCACAGCCGACACCAAATCCTTCCGCAACAGATCAGATCCACGCAGTTCCGACCAGTTAAGAGCTTGTAAACCGACAGCCAAAAGACATGTTTAAACAACAATAAATTCGCAACAGAACTAATATTCGAATCACAGTCTAAAATGTTGCAGAGCGTTCGCGCTCGTTCGAGGCCAAGGTTTTGTTTTTCGAGAAATTAAAGATTTGCGGACAGAGGCTGGCCAGAGTGAAGAAGTGTATAGTCCTTTTCCTTTTAATTGCTGGTTCCGCATTCGGCCAGAGTAACTACGGCGAGTTGCGCTTGAGCGTTACCGACCCCTCCGGTCTCGGCGTAAAAGGCACGGTGCAGATTGTTAGTGAAGCCAATCAGTATCGGCGAAGTTTTATCACAGACGATCGCGGCGCCTTGACTGTGCAGCGCCTGTCTTACGGTGTTTATAAGATAGAAATAAAACAGCCGGGTTTTGCTGACGTATCTGAATCGGTCCAAATCCATTCCTCGATTCCAACCGACTACGCTATCCGATTGAGGCTGCCTTCGGTCAACGAGTCGGTGACGGTCAATGCCGGCAACACACTCATCAATCCCGACGAAGCCGGTGCCGTCAACCAGATTGGCTCCGACACGATCCAGGATCGTCTCAGTTCCGTCCCGGGACGCTCGCTGCAAGACCTTGTGAACTCGCAGCCTGGTTGGCTTTACGAAGGTAACGCCGTGCTACATCCGCGCGGCTCGGAATATCAAACGCAGTTTGTGGTCGACGGCATACCTCTCACCGACAACCGCTCTCCGAGTTTCGGCCCCGAGATTGACGCAGACGACGTTCAATCTATGACCATCTATACCGCTGGCATTCCCGCCGAGTATGGCAGAAAAATGGGCGGCGTCGTAGAGGTCAATACACTCCAAGATTCGCAGGCAGGCTTCCACGGTCAAGCTATTCTTTCCGGTGGGAGTTTCAATTCAGCCGGAATCTTCCTGCAAGGTCAGTACGTCTGGGGAAGGAATACGCTCGGTGGCAGCGCCAGCGGCAGCATGACGGACCACTATCTAAATCCCGTGGTTCCACAGAACTTCTCAAACACCGGAACCTTGGGCGATTTCTCCCTGCACTATCAGCGCGAACTAACGCTGAAGGACCGCCTCAGCCTGATCGTCCGTCACGAGCTCTCACGTTACGATATTCCGAACGAGCTTCTGCAGCAGGTCGCGGGTCAGCGCCAAACCGCCGACAACATTGAAACCATGGGGATCGTTTCTTATCAGCACACTTTCTCTTCTAACGCTGTCGCCGATTTTCGCGGGATGGTGCGCGACAATGCGAACGACTTCAATTCGAACTCGAATTCGACGCCCATCGAGGTTTTCGAGCACAATTGGTTTCGCGAGGGATATTTCAAGGGCAGCATCACCATCACTCACGGGCGCCACGAAATAAAAGCAGGCGTGGAGTCCGACAATCTTTTCTTGAATGAAAACTTTCGTTACGGGATCACCGATCCGACGCGATTCGATCCGGGTACGCCTTCCGCTTTCGCCTTCGCCGCCAATCGTCCGGACCTCGAGCAATCCGCGTTTGTGCAGGATTTGATCCGCTTAGGCCATTGGACCGTGAGCGCCGGCCTCCGCTGGGATCACTATCAGCTTATACTCAATCGTCAAGCTGTCGATCCCCGCTTTTCGATCTCGCGTTATTTCCCCTCCGCGGATCTCGTGCTGCATTTTTCATACGACCGCGTTTTTCAAACCCCCTCGTTCGAAAACATCCTGCTTTCCAGCTCAACGGCAGCCACCATGCTCAACCCCATCTCTTTGCAGTTGCCCGTCGAACCATCGGAAGGAAATTACTACGAGGCCGGACTCACCAAAGCGCTCTTTCAGAAAATAAAGTTGGACGCCAATTATTTTCGCCGCCTCGTTAACAACCACGCCGACGACGATCAAATTACCAATACCACCATCAGCTTCCCTATTGCATTTCGTAAAGCCATTGTTTATGGCGCAGAGGCGAAAGTTCTCTTAACCGAATGGAATCGACTCTCCGGATATGTCAGCTACTCCTACACCGTAGGCAATGTTTGGTTTCCCGTGACCGGCGGCTTGTTCCTCGGCGCTAACACAGTGATACCAATCACCGGACATTTCCCGGATTCTCAAGATCAACGCAACACCGTTCGCGCCCGCCTCCGCTACCAAATCGCACCTCGCCTGTGGATTGCCGGCGGCCTCCAATATGACACTGGACTACCGTTCGACTTCGTCGGCGATCCAGCGCTGGTGCTCGCCCAATACGGCCCTCAAGTTCTTAGTCGCATTAATTTCGCTCGGGGACGGATCTATCCTACGTTCCAGGCGAATGCCTCGGCAGGTGCCGACATTTATAAGTCTGAACGGCTGAAAATGCGGTTGCAGGCGGATGGGCAGAACCTCACCAATGTGCTCGATGTAATCGACTTCGGCGGACTGTTCTCCGGCAACGCGATTGGGCCCTCGCGCAGTTATGCTTTGCGATTGACCGCCGAATTCTGAGTGATAGCGGGAGATTCACTTTCGAAGAATTTGCGCTTCATGGGCGCAGCCACAGGGGAAGGAAATGGCTACGCCCACTCAGCACAGGAGGGTACGGGTTCGTGCTTAACTCTTTTCGACACGCAGGTTATTTGTGACCGAGAAAACATTCGGCACACCATTCGCCCGAATGCCTGCCACATTCTTATCGTTCTGGTCGGAAACTACACCTTCCAGAGTCACGTTGCTATTCTTCACGATGATGTGAATACTCGGCACTGCGCCCTGTCCATATCGTTGTAACATGGGAAAGCCGTAGATAGCTCGAAGCTCCTGCCAGCGGATCTGGTTGTCGAACGACGAAACCGGAAGCACTTCGATCTTGTTTTCCACCGTTCCCACTCCCTCGATGTGTTTCACAGCATTTGCCGCGTCGTCTTTCAGAATCGGCAGAACTACTTGACCGGATAGCACCACCTTGTTGCCTTCCAGCTGGTATTGCAGGTTGTCGAAAACGGAAAGCCAAGGCAGCATAACCAGCTCGTGTCGCACCTGCTTGGTGAGCCAAGCTTCGTACTGGGGCGAACCATCGGGCGCCTTTGCGCCGGAAGCCGCAAGGGCGCTGGTGCCAGCGATCGCCAGTAGGAACGCAAACAGCAAAAAACGATGCGCGAATTTTTGAATACTTGTTCTCATCGTATTTATCCTCTCTGCCTACACCCAATTAGATGCCATAATGTCGTCGCAGGATTGCCGACAGACAGATAGTAAGTCTCTTATATACAACGGTTTATGGGGAGCAGCGTGGTGTCGGATGGGACTCTCGCGAATGCTCTGACTTTCACCGCACGTTTCGACCCGTTCTTACTTTACCGGTGCATTTAGTGCTGCAATGAGTTCAAGGAAACTAGCAGCATTTAGGATCTGATCAATGGCTTCTTTACCGTTAAACATTTCTCCCGCGTCGCCCAACAAATCGTGTTGGGACTGGTTGTCGCCGGTAAGAATCAAAATGATCAACCGCGAAGATTTGCCGTCTCGTGCGTCAAAATCGATTCCGTGCTGGGCTTTGCCGATTACAACGATGGGGTGAGGAAGCCCATTCACGCGCGCGTGTGGCACCGCGAGTCCGTTCTCCCATCCGCTGGGTACAACACGCTCGCGCTCCAATACGAGTCTCAGAAATCGCTCAGGCGCATTGTTCACACTTTCCGCCGCGACCTCACACATATACCGCAAAACTTCCTCCTTCCCGCGCAATGTCATGTCCGGAAGAAAGAGCTTACTTGTCACAATGTCCTTCAGCTTTAATGCCCGCCGTCTCCGAAGTAGAACGTGTATAGCGGGAGCCGAAACCATGGAGGTAAATAGCGCCATTACCACCAGCGCTACGAACATGGTCTCGCGAATCAACCCAGCTTGGAGCGCGAGCAGTCCCAGAATCATCTCCATTGCTCCGCGCGCGTTCATGGCCAATCCCACTCCCCAGGACGTGCGGCGATCCATCCCACCCAGACGCGCTCCCCAGCCCGCTCCCAGAAGCTTTCCCAAACAAGCGACCCCGATCAGCGTTACGGTGAGTTTCCAGTTGAAATTGGAAACGAAATTCGTGCGCAAGCCGATGCTCGCGAAAAAGAATGGCGCGAACACATTGGTAACAATCGAATGAATATGCTCGGACGTTCGCTTTCTTAAGTGTGTCGATTCCCCCACCGAAATGCCGATGATGAACGCCCCAAACACCGCATGAATTCCCGCGAATTCAGCGAAAGCCGCTCCCGCAAGCGTCAGAGTAAAAATAAATCCCAATACTCCGCCTGGCCAACTCGTGTGCGCTTGAATCACGGGAAGGATTTTGTCAATCAGCCAACGTACGACGGTAAGCGCCAGTCCAGCAAAAATGAAGACCAACAGGATCGTGCGTTTGACACTGGCCATGGAATTCGAACTGGCATTCATCATTCCGAGAACCATGGAAAACAGAATCCACCCCACCAGATCGTCGAACATCGCCGAGGACATCACCACGGTTCCCATCTCCGTTCTAAGGAGATTGAGGTCCATCAAGATTTTCGCGATCACCGGAAGTGCAGAAATCGAAAGCGCCGTGCCCACAAAGAGAGCAAAGATCATTCTGCTGGCGCCCGCTTCTGCTCCCAGGAAGCGCGGGAATGCGAACGCGGTTGCGAAACCCAGACCGAAAGGAATAATCACTCCGAAAAAGCTGACCAGGAGGGCGCTCTTGCCTTGGCGGAAGATGCTGCGCAAATCGATTTCAAGTCCTGCGGTGAGAAGAAAAAATACGACGCCTATAGTTGTGACGGTTTCCAACACAATCGGCATCGTGCCCGTGTTGGGAAACAAAAACGCGTAAATCCGAGGCCGGAAATGGCCCAGCACAGTTGGCCCCAGCAGGATTCCCGCAAGAATCTCCCCCAGAACCGATGGCTGCCCGAGCTTCTGCATCAATTCGCCGGCGAACTTCGCAGTTCCCAGGAGAACGGCGAGCGCCAGGAACATCGTCATTACATCGGGCTGGGTCAGGTGCGGCATGCCAACGCTCGTAACTCTCGCAAGATGCGTTTCAAGTTCGAGTCCGTGTGTAACATGGCCAACAGCGCGCCGCAAGTGGCCGGCCAGCGGTGTCCGATTCCACGACACTCCATTTCGGAATCGCTCAATGAAGATATCTTGCTCCTTGTTTTGCGGCAGGGATTAGTGCTCGTCATCACAGGCGTGGTCTCCGGAGTGTTACTGGCGGGGGGACTCAGCCACTTCATGGCTACACTTCTGGTAGGGGTAAGCCCCACGGACGCGCTGACATTTGTGACCGCCACATGCTTGCTCGCTGGGATTAGGCTTTGGGCCTGCTACGCGCCCGCGCGACGCGCCATGCGCCTGGACCCCATGGTGGGCCCTGCGCTACGAATAAATGGCGTTCCGCCGCATGAAAATCCTCCCATGGCTGAATTTCGTCTCTTTGCTGCTATCTACTTGAGCGCAGCACGTTTAGGTAAACTGGAATTCACTCCTCAAAAAATGCTACAAAACAGAAGCGTCCCTCAGGTGTGTATTGACCGAGACTTGCAGTGCGAAAGGATGTAAGGTCGGAGTGCCCTCCGGGCTCGCCGGAGAGCACATGTGCGTCCTTCACTTCACTCTTTTTATAGAGAATGAATGCGCCGAAATGCGCCGCGAAACCGCGTTAGGAAATACAAAACACGAGCGCCAAGTGGAGTTTATGCAAAAAATCTCCGCTCGCGGCGAGATTCTCGTTAACACCGCCACCAGTGGGTTCCCGATGTCTGATGAGCTGAAGGCTCGCGTATTAAGCACTCTGCTGACACTGATGAACACGCGGGAAAACATGGATCGTGCGGCCATGCGGCAATCGGCCATCCGCCGCTTTTCAGGCTGAAATTTCCGACCATGTGAATGTAAAACTCTTTCTGAAGACTTCTTTAAGATTCAACGCTAACTGCTAGGAACTCACAAATCGCGCATAGAGCGAGCGCGCAATCGCAGGATCTTTTGTCCCTTTCACGATGGCGCGGCCATCGGCAAAAACCGTCATCTCGTAGGGGGCCACTCGAAACCGCAGTAAAAATTTGTTGGTACGCACTTCGGCTGCGGCGCCGCTCTTCAGCCGTTGCCCAAGATCTCCGAGATCGAGTCTGCGCCCGCGTTCGTGTATTTGTACGGAATCGCGCCCACACATGGTGATATGTGGCTGACGGTTCCCTTCCAGATAAGAAAACTCGCGCCGGCCGCACGCGCGACAATCAGGATTGCGCGCCACGCGGATGGATTGGAATTTCCCACTCCAGATGTCGCAGGACAGCAGCCGGCCGTGCAGTGCCTCTGGCTTCCCCGCTAAAACTTTTATCGCTTCTCCGACTTGAATCGAGCCAATCGCTCCGGCTGCAGCGTTCAGAATCCCAGCCGTGTCGCAGGTAGCCTCGGCCGCCGCACTGCTCAGTTTTTCCTCGCCTTCCAACAAGCAGGCCAGACAAGCCGTGCGCCCCGGCTGAATGGTAAAAGTCACGCCGTAACTTCCGATCGCGGCTCCATAAACCCACGGAATGTTCAACGACAATGCTGCATCATTTAGCAAAAGCCGCGTTTCAAAATTGTCCGTACCATCGATAATGACCGTGAAGCCCGCCAAAAACTCTTCCACATTTTCCGGAACCAGATCAGTGACCACCCCTTCGATTCGCGCATCTGAGTTAATTGCGTGCAGCCGCCGTTCCGCGGCAATAGCTTTGGGCAAAAGTTCCCGCGCATCGACTTCTTCAAACAGAGTTTGCCTTTGCAAATTGGATAACTCCACAAAATCCCGGTCTATGATCCGCAGACATCCCAACCCCGCACGCACCAGCAAATTCGCGGTTACCGTGCCCAGAGCCCCGCAACCCACCAGCACCGCGCTCGCGGCCAGAATCTTCTCCTGGCCTTCCGCGCCGATTCCAGGGAACAGAATCTGCCGCGAGTATTTTTCGGATTGTTCGCTGTTCATCGGCGGTTTCCTGATAGGAACTTCATAATAGCGCCTTTTCGCGTCGCGCAGGCAACGCGACGTGCTAACCTTTCTTCTTAATCCTCTGGCGAATGAGACTTTCTTGGAACACGTCGAATCCACTGCGCCGATGCGCGGGCCTCGCTGCCCCAGGGCCCGCAGTTCTCGCCCTCATCCTTCTGGCATCCCGGTCAGTAAACGCGCAGGAAGCTAAGTGGGAAGGCCAGCGCGTGGCCGAAATCGGTATCCTGGACGAGTCGGGAAAAGCAGTGCCGCGAGACAAATTCATGCTTCCTCTTCGTGTAGGTGAGCCGTTCGACATGGTCAAGGAACGCGATACCGTGCGTGAACTGTATCGCCGCGGCGACTTTGCCGACATAAAGGTAACCGCTCTGCCTACGCCCGAGGGCCTGCGACTTGAATTTCTGGTCCGCCGGAATTTTTTCAATAACGCAATCCGCGTGAACGGCTTAAAAGACCCGCCCAGCGAACCCGCTGCCCTGGCCGCTTTGCGATTGGGACTGGGCGAACCTTTCCGCGAAAGCGCTCTGCAAGAAGCTATCGACCGCTTAAAGGATACCCTTCACAGCGAGGGTCTCTATCAAGCGAAAGTACGCTGGACGCTGACCCCCCACGAAGACACGCGCCAGATGGATGTAACCATTACCGTAGATCCGGGTCCGCGCGCTTTAATAGGAAGCTTTGTGGTTCAAAATAAGACTCCCTATCCCGACGACGAACTCATTCGCCGCTCAAAGACAAAGGTGAAGAATCAACTCACTACTGCGCGCCTCACCAAAGCCGGCGACCGCCTCAAGAAATATCTGGTGAACCAGGGATATCTGGGTGCCGGAGTACTGATTACTCCCGGTCCCTACGATCCAAACTCCAATGTTGTGGTTTTGAAATATGAAGTGAATGCAGGGCCGAAAGTAACTATCGAAATCGTCGGAGCGCACCTTCGCAAAGGAAAACTCCACACAATTTTGCCAATTTATGCCGAAGGAGCCGTGGACGAAGATTTGTTGCAGGAAGGCCGGCGCAATCTCCGGGATTATTTTCAACGGCAAGGCTATTTCAATGCCAATGTTGACGTCAGCTCCAGTGCGGCCTCCACTGGCAAGGGGCGAGTAATCAGTTACAAAGTTACGCTCGGTGATAAATACCGTCTCGCCGAGGTCGGCTTCATCGGCCATAAGTATTTCGACAAGCATTTGCTGGAAAGCAGATTGCAACTTCAGCCCGCCTCTTTCGGTTCCAATGGCCGTTTCAGCCAGCAATTGGTGAACGAAGACGCCGATTCCATTCGCGGCCTGTACCTTTCGAACGGTTTTCTCGATGTGAAAGTCACTCCCTCGGTGGACGACAACTATCAAGGGAAAAAAGGAAACCTGCTGGTCTCCTTCGCCATCGTGGAAGGCCCGCAAACACTGGTGGAGAAGCTCCGCATTGAAGGCAACAAAGTGGTCAGTACCGAAGCACTGCTCGCTGTAATCGGTTCCTCGCCCGGACAGCCTTATTCCGCCGCGAGTGTTGCCAGCGACCGCAACAATATTCTGGCTATGTACTACAACGAAGGATTCCCCGAAGCTCATTTTCAGGAAGAAATATCCCCCGGCGCCTCCGCCACCGAGGTCCGCCTGACCTATCACATCGTGGAGAGCGTGCGCATCGAAGTAACAAGAGTTTTGATCACGGGCTACCAATTCACCCGACCGGGTATAATTTCGCGCCAAGTAAAAATCAAACCAAACGGTCCGCTGCGCGAAAGCGATGTGGTCGAGACTCAGCGCCGCCTTTACAACCTCGGCGTATTTAACCGCGTGCAGATCGAGCCGCAGAATCCGGCGGGAACCGATCCACAGAAAACTGTTGTTGTGGATCTACAAGAAGGCAAGCGTTATACGATCGGCTACGGAGTCGGATTTGAAGTTCAACAGATTGGCGCTAGTTGCAGCAGCTCGAGCAAAAGTTCAACACCATCCAGTTGTAATCCCAACGCCACCGTCATCGCCGCAAGCCCGCGGGGCATATTTGAAATCTCCCGATCGAATATGTTCGGCTTGGCGCAGACGCTTACTTTTAAAGTTCGCGCGAGCACACTCCAATACCGATCGCTGTTGAGTTATACCGCTGACAACTTTGCCGGCCATCCATCGCTGGGCGTCCAGTTAATAGGATTTGCGGACAAAACACAGGACATCCAGACCTTCACATCTATCCGCTACGAAGCCCAGTTTCAAATGGCCGAAACTTTCTCGCGTTCCAGCAACATCCTATACCGCTATTTCTTCCGTCGCGTCACCGCTTCTGATCTGCACATCACTCCGGATGAAATTCCACTGTTCAGCCAGCCTACCTTGGTCTCCGGGATTCGGCATCACCTATGCTCGCGAGCGCCGCGATAATCCCGCCGATGCAACCCGCGGAACTTTTAATACCGTCGATTTGAGCGTTGCTTCAATTTCACTGGGTTCCAGCGCAAGCTTTTTTCGCGGATTTTTTCAAAACTCCTCGTTTCATACTTTCGGACGCGCTTTCGTCTTCGCGCGGGCTACGCGTTTTGGCTTTGAAGAGCCGCTTGGTCAGACCACGGAAGGCGGCTCGGCGGAAGGTGGCTCGACAAATTGCAGCTCCACCGCTCCTCCCGTCACCGCGCAGGTCATTCCATTGCCCGAACGGTTTTTTTCCGGCGGCGCGACTTCCCTTCGTGGTTTCGGCCTGAATGCAGCTGGCCCTCGCGATCCCTGCACGGGCTTCCCTATCGGCGGTTTGGCGCTCCTGGTTTTCAACCAGGAATTGCGCTTTCCGATGAAGCTGCCCTTCATCGGCAACAGGTTGGGCGGCACCGTCTTTTACGATGGCGGTAACGTATATAGCGATGTAACGCCACATCACCTTGGCTTGGAAGCCATCTTCTACGACGAACCTGAATTATTTTTCCCATACGGTCGGTTTTGGCTTGCGCTATCCAACGCCCGTGGGCCCTGTTCGAGTCGACTTTGGATGGCAAATCAACCCGGCCCAATATCAGGCTACCATTGCTCCGTCAACGGTACCGCAATTTTTCCGGCTGCCGCATTTCGAATTCTCGTTCAACATTGGACCGATCTTTTGATAACGCAGTGATGAGACGCTCGGCACAACGCATGACTTCTTATCACAGCACTGTCGGCTTTGCTGGGCGGACCCCGAGCCTCGCCAGGCCCGTGGGCAATTAGCCTTCTGAATCTCAATCCGTCTGCGGCCCCGAACGATTCCGCAGCGCTGACCCATCGATGGAGTGGCTGCGCGCATTGAAGAGGACTTCATTTTAGAAAGCGAACTCCGCGAGCTAGCGGCTTTCCAGATTCTTTCGACGGGCAAGCCAAACCTCGAAACGGACTTGATTCACGAGCTGGCGGACCAATGGATCGTTCGCGGCGAAGCCAACACGGCAAAATTTCCGCTTCCCATCCGCCGCAGAAATTGAAAACGCCTATCAACAATTTGTGAAACAGTTCGCTTCTCCCGAAGAGTTCCAGAAACGATGCGCCGCCGCGAACATAACCGAGGCAACTGTCAGACGAATGTTGGCGCAGCAACTTTATCTCGCGCATTTTCTGGATTACCGTTTCCGCGCCGCTGCACAAGTAGACGATAAGGAAGTGGAGAAGTATTACAACGAGCGAATTCGCTCCCCAGCTTAAAGTTCGCGGCGAGCCCGTTCCTCCGCTCGAGGAAGTGGAAGACACCATCCGCGAAGTCCTGATTCAACGCGCTATCAACGACGCGCGCACGAAAAGTGGCTCGACGATACGCGGCAGCGCTTGAAAATCGACATCGTGCCGCAAGGGAGCGGCTCGTGAGCTCCCGTCGTCTGGCTCGCTGGAGCTTATATTGTTCTCGCTTTTATTGTTTAGCGTCGGCATTGTCATATTCGGATTGTTCGAAATGGCGTGGTCGAACGTTGGGCCCGCGATCAAATCGTGGAGCAGCTCGAGCTACGGAACGGAACGCGCGTGGAACTTGGCGCGTTTCATCTAAATATTTTGCGGCTTCGCCGCCCGCGGCCGATAATTTGACGCTGCACGGTTTGGAAGACGCCTGCAAGCCGCCCTTATTCCATGCGGACCGCGTCGACGTGGGAATCACGGTTCTCTCGCTTGTCCATCGCCAATTTGCATTGAGCGAACTAGTGGTTGATCGTCCCCAAGTTGTTGTGCAATTCGAGAAGGACGGCCGCAGCAATCTGCCCACGCCGAAAATCGTGCCGACCGAGTCCTGGCAGCAGAGCCTTTTCGATTTGCAAATACGATGGCTGGAACTGCGAGATGGCAGCGCGATGATCAATGACCGGCGCGTGCCGCTCACGGCAAAAGGCCAAAATTTCGAATTCAAACTGAATTACGAGGCCGGCCAGAGCGGCGCAGACTCCTACATCGGTAACCTCCATTGGAAACAAGTGGAACTATCGCCGAGCGCAAGACGCGCCTTTCCGCTCCGATATCTCCGCAAAGTTCACTCTGCATCGCGACGCATTTGAGCTGGATGAGTTGGTTTGGAAGCTTCCGCACTCTGAACTCAATCTTCGCGCCGAGCTGCCCAGTTTCTCGCAGCGAATTGGAATTTGCGGTATCGCGGCCGCGTGTCGCTCGTCGACTTGCGCACGATTTTTCGCCAGCCCCTTGTGCCCGACGCGATTGCAGATTTTTCGGGCAGGCCAGTTATGACCGAAGGTGAATGGACAGCCAGCGGCCACTATTCCGGCCAGAAAATCAGCTTGCCGTACGTTTGGTTCCATGCCAACGGAATCGAAACTTGGGGCGATTTCGAGCTTGCGCGCGACAACTTGTGGTCTTCCGAACTTCGGCGTGCGCGCACTGGGTGGAACGGTCGATGGCCGGCTGGAAATGGATTTGAAAACTCTGGCCGTCCGCACCGAAACCCATTTGCGCGGCACCAGTCTTGCGGCCGCATTTCGCGGCCGTGAATAATCCGGATTTTCCGGTGAATACACTGCATTGGGATTCCATCATGGACGTCGATTCCACGAATACATGGAGTGGCGCGTTCGAGCACTTTCGCTCCAAAGGACGAATCTCGCTGGACCCCGCCGCCTACGCGCCGGGAGTGATTACCGCCAGCGCGCGGCATATTACATACGACTATTCGGACGATACTGGGAGCCGCGACGTTCACTCACAGCGAGATCTGGACCCCGACTACGAAGATCGAGTTCGATGGTTATCTCGGCGGACGCGATTCCGCGCTGGAATTGAAACTGAACGCTGACGATCTGACGCCCTGGGATGACTTCATCAACAAATTGCGGGGTGTGGACGCGGTGCCGGCACGCGAAGCGGGCGACGTTGTTTTTCGAGGACGCATTTTGGGTCCCATCGCCGGTCCCACCTTCGCCGGGCATTTCAGCGCTACCAAAGCACGTTACGACGCACTCTACTGGGACAGTATCGAAGGCGATCTGGAATATTCTCTGGATTTCTTTCAGCTTGACGAATGCCACGGTTAAACGCGGGCAATTCACCGCGGCCCTCGATCTCCAGCTTGAATTTCGATGGCGACTGGAGTTTTGTGCCCGCCAGCCATTGGACGCTCGATGCAAAAATTGAACGCGGGCCAACGGCCGACCTGCAAGCCATGTTCGGCACCAACTATCCAGTGACCGGATTTCTCAGCGGCGATTTTCACGGAGGCGGAACAAGTGCAGTTCCCGTCCTGGATGGAAATTTTGTGCTGGACGATATCGAGCGAAAGGCTATCACTTCGATCAGCTTGGCGGCCAATTGCATTTCACGCGCGATGAAATTGACCTTCTGCGCGCTGAACTCCGCCGTGACACTGGCCGAGTGGACGGCGATGTGCTCTACCATCCCGACGGAGCAAACGGCGGAATTCAATCTAACCGGGACTGGCATCGCACTGGAAAAAATTCCCATGTTGCAAAAATCCTCGTTGCCCATTGCGGGACAACTTCATTTCGATGTTCGCGGGCATGGACCCTATCCGTGCACCTATTGCCAATGGCAATATTCGATTGATAGGACTCAAAGTCGGCGCCGATAACGAAGGCGATATTCGCGCGGAAGTTGCATCGGACGGCCAGAACGCTCACGTCACACTCAATTCCGAAATGTCCAAAGGAAAATTAACAGGCCAATTGGACTATCGGATTGACTGGAGACCAGCAATATCTCCGGAGTTCTAACGGCAACGCAATTTGATCTGGACGTTTTCATCACCGCCGGACTTCATCTGAAGAATCTGACGCGCCCCAGCGCTGTAAACGGTGAATTCACAATTTCCGGCGCACTTCGAAAACCCGATACCATTGAAGTTAAAGTGAATATCTCCGATATTTCATTTGACTATCAGTTTGTACAGCTCCAGAACGAAGGGCCTATCCAGATCGTCTATCGCCGTAACGAAGTGCGTATCGAGCAAGCGCATATTCACGGCCCCAACACGGACATGCATCTAAGCGGGTCCGCGCGTTTCGACCGCGATCGCCCGCTTCATTTCAATCTGTCGGGAGGCATCAATTTGCGTTTTGCCGCCGGACTGATTCCGGAGCTGGAAGCCCAAGGTGAAGCGGACGTGAACGTATCGGTCGAAGGCACCATGTCGAAGCCGCGCATCACCGGACGCGCGAATATTCGCGATGCCTCCGACGCATTACTCGGATTTTCCGGTGGGTTTGAGCCACGTGAACGGGATCTAGTTTTCGACCGCACCCGCTTGCTTTTCGATCGTGTCACCGCCGAATCCGGCGGCGGCCAATTAACGCTCAGCGGCAGCCTGAGTTATGGCGAAGGTCCCATGCGCTATGAAATCAATGCCGAGACACCGCAGGTGCGCGTTCGCTATCCGCCCGGTATGAGCTGGCTTATCGGCGGAACGCTGCAATTGGCAGGAACTCAGGATGCCGCCGTTCTTTCCGGACGCATCCAGGTGCAGCGCCTGTTGTTTGCTCAAGGCGTGGACTTGGCGTCCTTCTTCGCTTCGTCTGCTCAAACAGGCGTGGTTGCGATTTCCACTTCCGCATTCATGCGAAACCTCAGCTTTGATGTTTCCGGGCATACCAATCCCGGAGCACGCATCGAATGGGGCGGGGCCCATATTGAAATTGACGGTGATCTCCACCTCCGCGGAACGTGGGACCGTCCTGTTGTGCTTGGGCACATCCACTTACTCGGCGGAGAAATGGGTTTCCGCGGTAACACGTTTACGCTAACTCGCGGCGACATCAATTTTGCAAATCCGTTTCGACTGGACCCCGTGCTCAACATCGAAGCCACATCCGTTATCAGCCAATATCAGGTCACTATAAATTTCACCGGCCCGGCAAGCCGTCTGTCTCTGAATTACCGTTCTGACCCGCCGCTGCCGGACTCTGACATCATTGCGCTGCTTGCCTTGGGCACTACCGGACAAGAAAGCGCTTTACGCTCGCAATCGGCCGGCGGGCAAAACTACGGCGCAACCGCGCTCCTGTCGGAAGCAATTTCCACCGGACTTGGCGGGCGAATTGAAAAGCTTTTCGGAATCAGCCACTTTCGGGTGGACCCGTTCCTGGCCGGCACCGCCACCGAATCGAACGCAGCTGCGCGCGTCACCATCGAGCAACAATTCTCGCGCGACCTCACCATCACTTACTCCTCCAACGCAGCGTCCGATCAGCAACAACTCATCCAAGTGGAATACCATGTGAAGCGCGACCTCTCGATCATTTTTCTTCGCGATATAAACGGAACCTACGGCCTGGATGTTAAATTCGTAAAGCACTTCAAATAGCTTCTGGCGGAAATTTACCCTGGCATTACGAAGAGTGATTCTGGCGAGAGCCGCACGTGCCAAGGGCAGGGAACATCGCGGAAGCGCTGCCACTTTTCTTTGAACACTTCGGCTTGCAAATCGTAGGCCGCCTCTTCGTCGTGCGGCTGAAGCCGCAAGTAGAGCGTCTCCCGAAAAGGCGTTTCCCAGGCGCGAACCAGCCAGCAGGGGAAAACGTTCTCCGACGCGTTACTTCCAGGCGTCGATTCCAGAAAATCAATATGATGTGCCCGGATGCCCACATAGGCTGGCGGCTTGGCGATGGATTGGTCCAGGCGAAGCCGGCAACCCCAATCCAATGCTTCCACGCTGCCATCGGCATTCATTCTCGCGCGCGAAAAATTCTTGCAGCCTGTCAATTGGGCCACCTCTCGCGACGGCGGGTGCCGAAAAATCTCTTCTTTCCCTCCGTAGGCAGCCATGCGTCCCCGCGAGAGCACCAAAAGCCGCCCGCCCAGTCGATACGCCTCCTCGATGTTATGCGTTACCAGAAGTGCCGGCCGCTGATATGTCGAAAAGACTTCCTGAAGCTGCGCTTCCACCTCGCTTCGCAAATGCGTGTCCAACGCAGCGAGGGGTTCGTCAAGCAACAGCGCTGCCGGATCGATCGCCAGTGCCCGCGCCAGTGCCGTTCGCTGCTGCTCGCCGCCGGAAAGCGCCCGCGGATAACGGTTGGCCAATTCCGTCAGGTGCGTGCGCTCGATGAGTGCTGTCACACGCGCAGCACGCTCCCCGCTGGAAAGCTCATGCAATCCAAACGCAATATTTTCACTCACCGTTCGATGCGGAAAGAGCGCGTAATTCTGAAACACCATCCCAATCCGCCTTCGCCGCGCTGGAACCCGAATCGTTTGCTGGGAGTCGAATAAAACTCGATCGTTCAGGGATATTCGCCCGCGATCGGCCCGTTCCAATCCTGCGATGCATCGCAGCAACATCGTTTTGCCGGCACCAGAAGGCCCCAGAATGCTGAGCGGTGCTTCAGATGCGGTGAATGCAACCCGGAGTTCGAAATCTGGAAGTTTTTTTTCGATTTGAACGTCGAGCGTCATCTCAATGAGCCGATCGGCGAGCGCGTGCGAAACCTTGCGCGCGCGTCCAGTGATAGAGGCCGCTCAGAAGCGCGAAAGAAATAATCACATCCACAGCGCACCAATACAACGCTCGTTGGATGTCATCGGCTTCCACTGCGAAATAAATGGCAATCGGAATCGTTGCAGTTCGACCGGGAATGTTCCCGGCAATCATTAATGTTGCGCCGAACTCGCCCAGCGCCCTTGCAAAAGAAAGTATCGTGCCTGCCAGAACGCCCGACCATGCTAGTGGCAAGGCAACTTCGCGGAACACGCGCCACTCCGACGCCCCCAATGTCCGAGCCGCTTGCAATAAACCGGGTTCTACCTGCTCGAGCGCCGCGCGCGCGGTTAGATACATCAGCGGAAACGAAACAACCGCGGCGGAGATTACCGTGGCCGGCCAGGAAAAGACAACGGTAGCGCCAAAATGCAGCAGCAACTTGCCGAGTGGTCCGTGTCTTCCGAATAGCAAAAGGAGAAAAAAGCCCACCACGGTGGGAGGCAGCACAAGAGGCAGCAGTAAAATTCCGTCTACCAGCGCGAATGCTGGCCCACTATGTCGTTCCCGCCACACCGCCGCGGCCAGACCAATTCCGAGCGTGATCGCAGTCGCAGTTACGCTCGTCGCCAGCGATATCCAGAGAGGAGACCAATCCATCGGCAGGATTGTAACCGTTTCAGATTTTTCCTTGCGGATTATTCGGATCGTTGAAGCCGTAAGTCCTGAAAATCTCGAGCGCGTGCGGCGTTTCCAAAAACGCTAAAAAAGCTTTCGCGGCGTCCGGTTGCTTTGAATTCTTCAACACCGCAGCGGGATACACAATCGGGTCGTGCGAATTCGGCGGAGCGGTAAAAATTGTTCGAATTTTCGGCGAAATCTGCGCGTCGGTGCGGTACACCAACCCGGCATCGGCATTTCCCGTTGCCACAAACGTCACTACCTGCCGCACATCCTTCGCATATACGACCTTTTTCTGCACATCCGTCCACAATCCGAGATGTTCCAGCGTTTGCTGCGCGTACATGCCGGCCGGCACCGTGGCAAGCTCGCCGATCGCAACAGTTTTCACCATGCTTTTGGCCAGATCCTGAAACGTATGAATATTATCTGTAGCGGACGGAGCAATCAGCACCAAATCATTTGCCACAATATTTTTCCGCGAGTCCGCAAGAATCAGCCCTGCCGATTGAAGCGCATCCATCTGTTTCTGTGCCGCCGAGAAAAATATGTCCACCGGAGCGCCTTGCTCGATTTGGTGCTGCAACGTTCCCGAGCTGGCATAATTGAAAGTGACTTTGGACCCGGGGTTGTCCCGCTCGTACTCGCGCCCGAGTTGGTCCAGCACGTCTTTCAAGCTGATCGCCGCTGATACCGTAATAGGAGGCTGCTTGGCTGGCGACGGCGCTTGTTGCGCGAACGCGGAAAATCCCGCGGCCGCGAGCACCAGAAAAACAATTCCGGCCCGCAACCCGCGGGATTTTCGCACCGGCCGGTTACCTGAAAAAGTTCGTGGCATCAGCAAGCTCCTCTCTTACTCCCCACGCTAAGGGTATTACTGTTGCGGCGGGGTCGGCTTGGTACCCGGGGCAGGCGTGGAATTCGGATTCGGAGCTGGAACAGGAGCCGCAGACGTTGCTGGCGGTGGTGCCGGAGCAGGCGCTGCATTCGCCGCTGGAGTTGGATGGTCTGGGTCCGGCGGAAGCATCTGTTTAAGTTGCGGGTATTCCTCAGACATTCCGCGCAGCACTTCGATCACAACTTTCTGGTCCATCTGCATCCCTGCGGCCTGCGACTCCCGGACCACGTCCGGCATCTCTTTGACCATTCGCTGTCCTATCGGCGATTCGTAAAACTTTGTCACGCCCTGAATTTCCGCCATCGAGAAATGCTGGGCGTAAATCTTGACCACGGCATCCGTCACCGCGCCGGGCGGCGCACTCGCTGTGAATTTCTGCGAAAAAGCATCCATGAACTTGGGCAGCTGATCTGCCGGAAGTGCGCGGCTCATCACGTCGTGGACCCGCCCGGTCATGCCAGTATTAATGTTTTCGCCCTCTTTCGATTCGCCGGTAATATCCAATAAGTGTCGAATCGCTGCCTCTTTGTCCGGATCCAGTTTTTCAGCCGGCGCTGACGAGCCAGCTCCGGCGGGTTTCGTGGCCGGCTGTCCCGGTTGAACCGGAGCAGCCGTTGCCGGTTTTTGTTGCGTGCCGCCCGCGGGCGTCTGCGCCAGCGCCGGGCCTGCCGTGAACAACACGGCAGCGATCAGGGCAGTTCGAAGTCTCATTTCATTCTCCTGTTTTACGGTCCGGGCGACTGCCCTGACATGTCCATCATTAGAATCGTATCGAACACCGCGTATAGATGCAATTTATCGCGGATTCGCAACAAACCCTTTCGGTAGCAACCTCACGCTGGCCTGTGGTAGCTTCTGCGGAGCATGAGCAGTAGGGCTAATCCCGGTTCGGGAGTCGAAGACAAGTTCGAAGCGGCGCGGCAAGAAATGGTTGCGCGTCAACTCCGCGCGCGTGGCATTTCTTCGCCGCGCGTGCTCGACGCCATGGCCTCTATTCCGCGCCACCTTTTCGTTTCATCCGAACAAGCCGCTTCGGCATATTCCGACGAGCCTCTCTCCATAGGGCGCGGCCAAACCATCTCGCAACCCTTCATGGTAGCAGCCATGTCGGAAGCTCTTTATCTCCAAGGCACCGAGCGCGTCCTAGAAGTAGGCGCCGGTTCGGGATATCAGGCCGCCGTTCTCTCTCTTTTGGCGCGCGATGTCACCGCTGTCGAGGCCCAGCCTGCTCTCGCCTCGGAAGCACGCGAGCGTTTGTCGCGCCTCGGTTATAGGAATGTCCGCGTGGAAGAAGGTGATGGCTCGATGGGCTGGCCTTCCGAAACCTCCTTGAACGGCGCGCGTTTCCCGCTCTACGAAGCCATCCTCGTTTCTGCCGGTGCCCCCGCAGTGCCTCCGCCCTTGGTCGAGCAATTGGCCGAAGGCGGACGCCTGCTTATTCCGGTCGGCGAGGCGGACCATCAGGAATTGCTCCGCATTATCAAACGCAACGGCTCTACCACTCAGGAGTCTCTTTACGCCTGCCGTTTCGTCCCTCTGCTCGGCCACTATGGCTGGCGCTCCATGACACCGGGATCGCCGCAGGAATGACTCCGCCGCCCGACCTTTCCATCATTATTCCCGCCTACAATGAAGAGTCACGTCTTCCTCGCACCCTCACGCGCATTCGCGATTATTTTGCGGGGAAAAATGTTTCACCAAGTCAGATCGAAATTCTGGTAGTAGACGACGGCTCGCGCGACGGTACCGTTCAAATCGCCGAACAATGGGCGCGAGAACTGCCTTCCGTCCGCTGGGTGTCAAATGGAGACAATCGCGGGAAGGGTTTCAGCGTCCGCCACGGAATGTTGGAAGCGCGCGGCCGCATCGCGCTCTTCACCGACGCCGATCTTTCTTCGCCAATCGAGGAGTGCGAAAAGCTCCTCGCCGCCATCGACGCCGGCAACGAAGTCGCCATCGGCTCCCGGGCGCTCGATCGTTCTCTCATCACCATACATCAGTCGCGTCTGCGCGAACTCGCCGGCATGATTTTTAATGGCTTCGTGCGAATCGTTATAGGTCTGCCTTTTCGCGACACGCAGTGCGGATTCAAAGCCTTCGTGCGCCAGCCTTCACGCATCGTCTTCGAACAACAGCGAATCGAACGCTTCGGATTCGATCCCGAAATACTTTTCCTCGCGAAACGCCATGGCCTGCGAACCGCCGAAGTTCCCGTGCGATGGGCGCACGACCCCGCAACAAAGGTCCACATGTTGCGGGATAGCTTGATGATGTTCTCTGATCTGCTGCTCATTCGCTGGAACTGGTTTCTGGGCCGTTACCCAAAACGAACCAGCAAGAATTGACAGTGTTCCCTTATTTTTGTTGCGCGGTCGGTGGCAGCAACCCATTCAGTCGCAGATAGTTCGCCGCCATGCTGTAATGATCCGCGAAATCGTTGGTCAGCGCGATCATAGCGGCAGCACGAGACACCTTACGTCCGCCAAACACCGTCAGTTGCTCGCCCAGATTGGAATCATCCACCTTCGCCAAACTCTGCGTGCAAAAATCAAACGAAGCCTTCAGCGAACTCACCAGTTTGTCCTTGGGATCGGTCTCGCTCGGTTTCTCCTCTGTGGGTGCGGCGATACCCGAAATTTTCGAGCACAATCCGTAATTGGAGCCGATCATATGCGAGACCAGCTTCCCGAATGACATTTGAGCCGCCGTCGGATGGAAACTGTACTTATCCGCGGGCATTTCATCCGCTGCCGCAACCATATTTTTCGAAGCTCGCTCCACGCTATTCCGCACCGCATTCGAGACCGGATTCGTCTCCGGTACATTCGCCTGCTGTGCCGCCGCCATAAAAGGCATGAACACCAGCACCATTCCACACAATAAAACTCGATTCAGTTTCACCTGGTTACCTCCGTTTTTTTCTGGCGTACCGAGAATAATCTCGTCGCTAACGGCTTACAAGCAATTTGCGGACATTTCGATGGCGGCCCCCTGAACCATCGCTCGCTTTATGAAACAAAGTACTTTACACGGGGTCCCGGTTAGGCTATCCTTCCTGCATGGTTGCCCCGGATCCAAACCGCTCACATCCCTCCGCCCCCCGCGCACTGGATGATCATGCTCGCGACAATCTGCGGTTCATTCGCGAGACCATGGAGCGCGCCGGCTCCTTCACCGCAGTCCCCGGTTGGGGCGGCGTGGCTATGGGCATCACCGCTCTCGGGGCAGCAGCAATCGCATCGACGCAAGCCTCGCCCACAGCTTGGCTTCTCACCTGGATTGCCGAAGCCTGTTCTGGCGATTGCGATTGCCGCGTGGACTACCTATTCGAAAGCCCGTGCCGCGGGATCTTCGCTCTTTTCCGGGCCCGGCCGCCGTTTTGTGTACAGTTTTGCGCCTCCGCTGCTGGTCGGCGTGTTACTCACCGCCCTGCAGTTGCGCACCGGGGTCGTCGGCGCGATCCCTGGCGAATGGCTGCTGCTCTATGGCACGGGTGTGGTCACCGGCGGCGCGTTTTCCATTCGCGTGGTTCCCTTGATGGGCCTCTGTTTCATGGTGCTGGGGGCGGTAGCGCTGTTCTGCCCCTGGCACTGGGGAAATCTTTTTCTGGCCGCAGGTTTCGGAGCGCTTCACATTATTTTTGGCGCGGTCATAGCGAGGAAATATGGCGGTTAAATCTGCAAGCCTATCGCGCGGAGCGCGAGGAATCCCCAAAGCGGGCAGCACCGCGTGCGCGTTCCGGTGAGTCCTCCGCTTCCGAATCTGGATCGCTTGATCCACGAACGCACGCGGCTGGCAATCGTTAGCGCATTGGCCGTGAATACTTCTCTGGCCTTCAATGAGCTGAAGCAGCTGGTGCGCGCCACCGACGGCAATCTGAGCGTTCACGCCCGCAAGCTCGAAGAAGCGGGCTACCTCACCTGCACCAAATCATTCGCCGGACGCTTGCCCAAAACGGAATATCGCCTTTCCGCTGCGGGCCGCCGCGCCCTCGAAAAATATCTAAATCACATGGAAGCTTTAATTCAGGCCACGCGGGAAGGTTAGGGAACGTAAAAATTTTTTGGGCGCGTTACTTTATGAATAAAAGTACTTTGAACTTAATGACTCATCCCAGACTTCACGTCGCTATTCTGCTCGACGGCAATGGCCGCTGGGCCGCCACGCGAGGTTTGGCGCGCTCGGAAGGCCACCGCGCGGGAGTCGAAGCTGTCCGTCGCATTGTACGCGCCGCTCCCGGACTCGGCATCGGCACTCTCACGCTCTATGCCTTTTCCTCGGACAACTGGGGCCGTCCCCCGACCGAAGTATCCTCGCTACTCGCCTTGCTGGAAGCCTTTTTCCGAAACGACGCTGCGAGGTGCGCCGCAGAAGGTATACGTCTGCGTGTGATTGGCCGCCGCGACCGCATTCCTCTCTCACTTTCCCAGGCTATCGAATCTGCAGAGCGCACCACAGCTTCGGCTCGCGCTCTCGAACTTCGTATCGCCATAGATTACTCCGCGCGCGATGCAATTCTTCGGGCCTCCTGTTGGATGCTATCCAGCCTCGAAATATCGCAGCGCGAATTCGCCAAGCGACTTGGAGAAGTAATGCACACCGCCGGTCCCACGCTGGATGTCGATCTCCTGATCCGCACGGGAGGCGACCGCCGCTTGAGCGATTTCATGCTGTGGGAATGCGCCTACGCCGAACTCTTTTTCACGCCGCGAATGTGGCCGGAATTTAGAGCAGAGGATCTGGCGGAGGCCGTCGAAGATTTTCTTGAACGCGAGCGCCGTTTCGGAAAATTGCCCGAAGCCGCCGCCAGCTAACGGCGGTTCCGGTTTGGCGACCGCAATTTTCAAATGAACGTCGACTGGCAGCTCAACCACAGTGCATGGGATCCAAAGGAGGCGGAAATGGCAGTGAAGCAATTGGTTGCTGTGATCGGAGTTCTCTCGTTCCTGGGAACTGTCGCAGTGCTCGGAATCTTGATAGCAGCTATCGTAATAATTAAATTGTTCGGAGACCATCGCCTTTCGCGTTGGAGTGGCGCGGTGTCCGGCTGGCTCTTCGGTGGTCGCGGACTAACTCGAAAACTCGCTGTCGTTGCGGGTTACTGCTTTTTTTGTATACAACGGCCTTAGTCACCGCCTCGGCTTCCAGCCATGAGTGGGTCCTTTCCCGCGGCGCGGAAAAATATTTCTGCGAGATTGATTGCCATTTGGCCTATTCCGTTGTCGGAATTCAAGAAGCTCCAGACGATCGGCACCGGCTCAACTCGAAAATCAGCCAATGGAACTTTTTTTATCGTAAGTATTCGGACCAGATTCGACGAGCGCACTATTTCGCCGAACCGCGGCGACTCCCCTCTAGCGCCTTCGCCGCGCGTAATCACCCTGGTCGATGACCAAGGCCATGAATATTCGGTCTCTCGCGATGCGCAACAATCATTGGAAGCCGAGCGGGATGGGCGTTGGACTCCCCTGACCACGCCGCTTCGCCCCGGCGAGTGTTATATTACGCAACTCGTCTTCGACCTGCCGCCCGCCGTCAGCGGTCTAAAGCTATTGGTTGCGAGTCCGACCCAGCCCGAATGGCTCAGCCGCTTTTTGATTGGCGACGAAGGAAGTATTCTTCATAAAAAAGTGTACTTGCGGCTGAATAGCTAACCATTAGCCCAAATCCACGCTTGGTCTCCTGCATCGCGCACGCGCCATCTCAAACGCTCTCTTGATCACGCGCGTTGCCGTCGGCGTCAGCGAATATCGCTCTAATTCTTCCTCGCGCGCCCAAGCCACATCCACCACGTCGCTTCCCGCGCGCGCCACGCCGCTCAGCACTTCGCACAAATAATCCAAAATGACGAAATGGTAGCGCCACTTGCCGTCCGCATCCGTGGTCACGCGATCGAAGGCTTCGATCAAATCGTGGACTTTCACTTCCAGACCAGTTTCCTCTTGCAATTCGCGCCGCACTCCATCACGTAACGATTCTCCCAGCTCGAGCATGCCCCCGGGAATGGACCATTCACCTTCCAGCGGCGGACCGCCACGTCGGATTAGCAACACGCGATCTTCCCCCACCACCACGCCTCCCACTCCAACCAACGGATGCTCTGGATATTCGCGACTAGACACTTTTAAGCATTCCTCCAGGCGCAAGCTTGACACTGGCGTTATATAATACGCTCGCCGGTGTAAATCGGCCTTAGGAAGGAGAGAAATCCGTGACCCGATGTCCTGAATGCGATGCCGAAATTGATCTCGACGAAGACGAAGTGGAAGAAGGTGAAATCCTGAGCTGCCACGAGTGTGATGCCGAACTCGAGGTAACCCAAACCCATCCTGTCCATCTCATCGCCATTTCTGACGATGAAGACGAGGAAGAAGAAGACGACGAAGAGGATTCTGACGAGGCCGTGGTCGAGGAAGAAGAAGAGGAAGAAGAAGCAGAATGACTTTCCTCGCCACTCTTCTACTTCCTGCCTTCTGCTCGATGGCTCGGATGCCGGAATCTCGATGATGCAAACCTGTTTGCTGAAACCTTGTATTCCTTGTTCAATTCTTTTCTTATTAGGCGCTGGAATCTCTTCCACGAGCGCCGCGCTCGAAGCTCATAAGAGCCTGAACTCATGACGACTTGCTACAAGGTTCGCTCTGCGCTTTTGATCCTGGTAGTTTTTCTTGCAGTTTTGCCCTCCGCTGCGCAAACCAAAGACGAAAAAAAGGCCGAAGCTCAGCTCCGCATTGTTCACGGGCTGGTCGAAGATAAAGAGGAAAACCCTGTCCCTTCAAGCGTCGTCTATCTTTTGAATGTTAAAACGCAAGCCGTGAAAACTTCCTTCGCAGACGACAAGGGTCAGTATCGTTTCAGTGGACTCGATCCCAATGTTGACTACGAAATTCACGCCGAACATGACGACCTGACTTCTTCCACCCGCACGATTTCCAGTTTCGATTCCCGCCGCGATATTGAAGTGAACCTCAAACTAACCAAAAAGAAAAAGAACTAGCCCGCTTTCATTGGCTCTCAACCATGCGCGCCTGTGGTGTCATCACGCGCACCGCTCGTGGCAGCAAGGTAAGCTCCACGGGTGTTTCACCAAGTAGCTCGCCGTCTCCGTGCACTTTCGCTGGACCTTCTGTTTGCAACGCGATCTGTTTACATCGGTACCGCCGCACTTCCGGAAAGCCGCGCAAATTCCCCGAAGTCAAAACAATCGGAATTGCTTCCACTAGCCTCGCCAATCCAATTTCTTGCACCAGCGCAACATCGATCCAACCATCATCCATTTTTGCTTCCGGCGCGATGCGAATGCCCGATCCATAGCGTGTCGAATTGGCCACCACGGCGAACAGAACACGCCCGTCCCACGCAATACCGTCAATTTCAGCGCGCAGTCCGACGCTTTCTCCATGAAAAAATTCCCACAACGCGCCTGCGAGATATCTGGTTACCCCCGGCAACCGTTTGAATTTGGTATTGGCTAAATGCGCTGCCTCCGCATCCAGTCCCATTCCTCCGGCGCCAATGTAATGCGCTGTTCGCCCATCCCCGAATCGCGCGCGAATCAGATCGATTGCTCGCGGCGCTGATTTCAAAAATGCCTCCGCCGCTTCCAAAGGATCTGTCGGAATCCCGAGATCCGCCGCGATGTCGTTGCCATTTCCCGCCGGAAAAAATCCCGCTATCACATCCGTTCCGTGCAGAGCCTCCACCAAATGATGGAACGTCCCATCGCCCCCGAGTGCCACGACATACCGAAACCCGGTGCGCGCGCCTCGCTCCGCCTGTTCCTGCAAATCCTCAGAGCTCTTGGAATGCGTAAAATCCGCGTTGCATCCGCGCAGCTTTAGCAGTTTCGCCACGTCCGCCTCAGCGCGCAAAGCCCGTCCTGCGCCCGCCGTCGGATTCACGATTACCAGCGTTTCAGTCTTCACGCGCGCCCATGCTCCAGGAGACTCTCTCATTCCTCGCACATCTTTCGCGTTCTATACTGCATCCGATGAAGTTTCGCCGCGAGGGCCAACTCTGCTGGAGAGGCTGCGCCGAGTGAACTTCAAGTGTGCAACGATATTGAAGATTTGACTACACAATGGGATGCTAGGGCCCGTCTCGCGCCGCAGTACCAGTTTCGAGATCGCCGAACAAGGGAAGGAGCACCCATGAAAACCCGCACGGCAGCTGCGCTGTGGAGCTTGGCGGCACTCACCGCCAGTTCGTTTTTCGGCAGCACTCCGACTTTTGCCCAGGAACACGCCGGCGGCGCTCCTCACTGGAGCTATTCCGGCCCAGATGGACCAGAACACTGGGGCGATCTCGATCACAGCTTTGCGGCTTGCAAGACAGGGCCGCACCAGTCGCCGATCGACATTAGAGGAGCGGAGCCAGTCGATCTGAAGCCAATCCAATTTGATTACAAGCTCGCTCCCATGAAAATCGTCAACAACGGCCACACCATTCGCGTGAACTACGCCTCCGGCAGCAGCATCACTGTAGACGGCAAACAATATCCGCTCGTGCAGTTCCACTTTCATCATCCCAGCGAGGAAGAAATAAACGGCCAGAAGTTTGACATGGTCCTTCACTTGGTACACATGGATGCAGGTGGTAACGCTGTGGCTATCGCTGTCTTGCTGAAGAGCGGCAGCGAAAACCCCCTGATTCGCGCCATCTGGGCGCACATCCCCAGGGAGGTGAACAAGGAAGTTGAGTTTAAGAAAGTTGTGATTAATGCCGCCGATTTGCTGCCCGCCGATCAGAACTACTACACCTTCGACGGCTCGCTCACCATTCCGCCCTGCGGCGACGTGAAATGGTTTGTGATGAAGGCAGCGGTGGAGCTTTCTCCCGCTCAGATCGCGGCATTCGCGAGACTCTATCCCGACAATGCCCGCCCCATCCAGCCCACCAACGGCCGCAAAATTCAGGAGAGCAATTTCACGAAGTAAACGGTTCACGAATTTAAAAGTCTGGAGAAACGGATGGATGCGTCCAACGAACAGAAGTCTGGAATCTTTCGCCGCAAGCTCTTAACGCGATCCGTTTTCCTCCTGATCCTCGCGGTTTTCTCCAACGTCTATGCTCTCCACACGTTCGCCCAGAGCCAAACAGCAGCTTCCCCGCTCTCCGCTGATTCTGACGCGCTTCTCCATCGCCTGTTCGCCTCACCGGATTTCGAGGTTAAAAATTTCGGCCCCGCTCGCTGGCTCGACGACGGCCAGTTCTACACCACCGTGGAACCCTCGCCCACCAACCAAGACGCCCACGATATCGTTCGCTACGAAACCGCTACCGCAAAACGTGAAGTCCTGGTCTCCGCCGCAAAGTTAATTCCGACCGGCGAGAAATCTCCACTCGTGATCGAAGATTATTCCTGGTCTAAGGATAAAACTCGCTTGCTCCTCTACACCAATTCCGCCCAGGTGTGGCGGCTGAACACCCGCGGCGATTATTGGGTGCTCAACCTGAATTCCGGCGCGCTAGAAAAGCTCGGAGGCGATGCTCCCGCATCGTCCCTGATGTTTGCGAAGTTTTCTCCCGACGGCTCCAGGGTGGCCTACGTACGCGCCAACAATATTTATGTCGAAGACCTGGCCTCCCACAAAATTTCGCCACTCACCACAGATGGTTCTGCCACCTTAATCAACGGTACTTCCGATTGGGTTTACGAAGAGGAACTCGACGTCCGTGATGGATTTCGCTGGAGCCCGGACAGCCGTCACATTGCCTACTGGCAATTTGACATGAGGGATGTCGAAATGTTCCGTCTCATTTACAATCTCGGCGCGCCGCGCGAAATCGTCGCCGGCATCCCCTATCCCGGCCTCGGCCGCTATCCTTCCATTCTCGCATTTCCCTATCCAATCCCCGGCACCACGAATTCATCCGTACGCATTGGTGTTGTGGACGTCGCCGGAGGCGCCACACGCTGGATGCAGGTTCCCGGCGACCCGCGTGACAACTACATCGCCCGCATGGATTGGGCCGCAAATTCGAACGACCTCGCCATCGAGCACCTGAATCGTTTGCAAAATACCAATGACGTTCTGCTCGCCCGCGCCGCTACCGGCGCCGTGCAGTCAATTTTTCAGGATCATGACGCAGCCTGGGTCGAGGTGATGCCTCAAATCACCTGGCTGCACAACGGTGTGGATTTTCTTTGGGTCAGTGAACGCGACGGTTGGCGCCACGCCTACTTGGTTTCTCGCGATGGCAAACGCGTTCAACTCATCACACATGGAAATTTCGATGTCACCGGCCTTGCCCGCGCCGATGAGAACGCGGGCTGGCTTTATTTCGACGCGTCTCCTGAGAATGCCACGCAGCGATATCTCTATCGTGCGCGCCTTGACGGCTCCGGAAATTCCGAGCGTATCACTCCAGCGACCTTGCCCGGCACGAATTATTACGATATCTCCCCAGATTCTCACTGGGCTTTCCACCAGTATTCCCGAGCCGACGTTGCGCCGGTCACTGACCTCGTGGAATTTCCCGCTCATCGTTCCGCCCGCGTCCTGGAAGATAACTCCGCTCTTCGCGCAAATGCCGCCGTGCTCCTGGCGACTCCAACAGAATTTTTCAACCTTGACATCGGCGACGGCGTCACACTCGATGGCTGGATGCTGAAGCCGCCACATTTTGATCCCGGGAAAAAATACCCGATCCTGGTTTATGTGTACGGCGAACCCGCCGCGCAAACCGTGCTCGACGAATGGGGAATCTGGAACAATTATTTCAATCGCGCCGCCGCCGCTGCCGGCTACGTGGTCGTCAGCTTCGATAATCGCGGCACGCCCGCACCGAAAGGCCGGGCTTGGCGCAAAATTGTTTATGGCGCGATTCAACCGGTCATCGTCAGGGATCAGTCCGCCGCTCTGCAGGCCTTCCTGCGCGCACATACGTTCGCAGATCCGTCACGCCTCGCCATATGGGGATGGAGCGGCGGCGGCACCAGCGCTCTCAGCCTCATGTTTCGCGCTCCCGATTTGTACAAAGTCGGCATGGCCGTGGCACCCGTTCCGGAATTGCGCCTCTACGACACGATTTATCAGGAACGCTACATGGGATTGCCGCTTCAAAACATGGACGGCTATCGCAACAGTTCAGCCATTAATTTCGCGGAAGCCCTGCGTGGAAGTCTGCTTCTGGTCCACGGTTCCGGCGACGACAACGTCCATTACTCCGGCTCGGAGCTCTTGCTCAATCGCCTGATCGAACTCGATAAGCCCGTCGATTTCATGGAATATCCCAATCGCACCCATGCCTTGAACGAAGGCGCCGGCACCACTCTGCACCTCTACAGCCTCTTACTGCGTTACCTCGAACAACACCTTGCGCCAGCGCCACTCGCACTGGAGAAAATGCCGTGAGCTCACAAAAAGGAACAACCTTCCCCCTGATAAATTCGAGCTATAGGAAAAGCTCGTTAAAGCTAATCCGAATGTTGAGCGCAAAGGCGCAGCAAACCCTTACACGTCCCTGAACGGCCACATGTTCACTATCTGAATCCATCCGGTTCGCTGGCCCTCCGGCTTCCAGAGAAAAATTTCTAAAGAAGTATAAGACCACCACTTTCGAGGCGTACGGCGCCGTAATGAAGGAACGCGTGACGGTGCAGACAGTCTGCTGAGAGACACAAGAACTCTGCAACGGTATTTTCAGCTGAGCTAGGAATACATCCAGACGCTAAAACCCAAGCCCGCGAAGAAAACAAAAAGAAAAATCCGTAGTTTATTTTCCCTCTGCCTCGCCACTCGGTGCATGCTCGCCCGCGCGAAATTGCGTCCACGGCCCAGCATCCATATCGATCAGTGTGCTCGCTTGCCAGTTATATTCCGGATGTGCCTCCAAAAATTCTCGCGCTTTGAAATTTGTTCCGCACGGATGCCCCGTGTGCGCCACGAAAGTCATAGACTCCGCCATATGAGTATCGATCACTTTTCCTTCTACCGACCCAGTCGGATTATAAGGAGCTTTCGCAAACTGCGGGTCTCCCTCCGTCGCCAGGTCTCCGTGTCCGCACAGCGTGCGCCGATTGGGACCTGTTTTCTTCGTGTAAGTATCGTAGTGGTCAGCCAGAAACGCCTCCGCCAGCGTGGTATCGATTCTCCCCTGGTTCGCAGCCATCAACTCATCCCAACGCGCGTGCCTGGCGTTTGCCGAAGCGGCCATGTTGTTGGGGTCAAACGTTGTTTCGTCTTTCAGCACCGCCGGATCGCTGGCAAAATTTGATCCCACGTAATACCCGTCCTTTGTGCGCCACACTTTGTTGTGCAACAGCCCCAGTTCAAAACGCGCAATCTCCCCGGTCTTGCGGTCCGCCAGCAGCCAGTCATTCGCATAGCCGCCGTTGTTTCCATCCAGCATGATTTTCACGTACTCGTCGATGGACCCCGCAAACTGCATGGCTTTCCGTGCGCGCACAAATTCCGGCTTCCCGTTCGGGTCCCACCCGTGGAAATCGGTGATGGTTGTTTCAGTGATCATCAATCCATCGGAATTCACCCCGAAATCGTCGTCGCTCGCGATCACTCCGGGAAATCCGTCCATCAACATGCGGTAGCCTCGTTGCGGAACGATGTCAAAAATAATGTTCCACCGCGCGCCGTAGTTGTAACTCGTCCAGTTATTGTGCGCCATCACGATCTGGTGGTTTTTCGTGTAACTGCCGGTTGCTACAAACGCGCTGCAGTGTTCCTCCCCGGGTTTTGTCACCGCAGCTTCGGTCTGTGTTTGTTTGTCCAACCACGGTACGTAATAATCCGCCAACTCCATGAATCCATTCATGGCCACAATATCGTCTTGATCCAGTTTGTATCCACGTGCGTGCAAGCCGTCGGCGATTCCCGCCAGCTCCGACTGATAGTCCACGTCAATCTTGGGCCACAACATTTGGTGGGCAGCGCGGCGAAAGAAATCCCAGTGGCGTTTGGAGGTATAGGTCATTTCCGCGCTCACTGCCGCGAACGCGTCTGAAATTTCCGGCGCTAAAAGATAGCCATGCTGATAGCCAATATCATGCGGCGCGCCTTCCAAATGCACGTAAATCCACCCGCCCCGCTCGAAGCGGTAGGCCTTCGCCAAAACCGGATCGTCGGAATGGCGTTGCGCGAGCGCCGCCGTTTCACCGGCGCTAGCCATCCGAGCTTTCGCATTCAGAAATAGCGGCGCAGCAATTAGCGCGATTCCCAACACTACAAGCGTTACGCACGACAACCGATTCCTGTCGCAATCCATTAGCACTCTCCTCTCACGTGCACGCATTGTAGGCGGGCGCTTACCACCGGTCAATGCATCTCCAGCGCTTCTATGGCGGTAATACCCTCTGTTAGGTTACTCATTGAAGCGCCTGCTTGCTGAAATTAGTCGTTCCCGAACTCGCAACGAATAAACTTCCCTTATACGGCTGTCCGCCGGCCTGACCCATGTCACCTGAAGCCAAAATCCCACGCAAATATCCTCGCGTCCGTGCGCCAAAAGGCATGTGGGTTGGCTGGAAATCCGCGAAGCAAACCACCACATCCCTCGCGGAGGTGCTGGGTCTCGGAGGTCTTTTTTTGCACACCGCAAGCCCGGCCTCCCAAGGCTCCAGTCTCGAACTGATTTTCGATTTGCCCACAGGACAGGTTCGCGCGCGCGCCATCGTGCGCAGCCTGCAACCCGGTAAAGGCATGGGCATACAATTTGTCCAGATGCGTCCCGAAGATCGCGCGAAGCTGAATAAATATTTATCCCGGCAGGACTTTTGTCCCATCGTTGATGAAGCTATTCCGATCGTAAGCGCAAAGCCAAGCACGCGCCCAACTCCCTCCTCCCTCGCCCTATCAGCCAGAAGCGAAGAAGCCGCTCAGCGTCGATTCGAGCGCGACCTTCGCCAGCTCATAGAACTCACTGGTAAGGGCACCTACTACCAGCTTCTAGGAGTCACCTCCGAATCCCCCCTCAGCCAGGTTAAGAAGAGCTATCACGCGCTCGCCCGCAAATTTCATCCGGACGCCCACATGGGCAATCGCGCAATGGCTGGGCCAGTCAGAGACCTCATGGTCATTATCACGGAAGCCTACAGAACTGTGGAAAATGAAGAAAAACGCACCGCCTACGACAAACGCCTGGCCGCTCGCGGTGGTTTTAGCATGCAGCGGGAAAAAACAGATAACGAGGAATCCATCCAGGAATGGCTCAAGCGCGCCAACGAATGCCTGCGCGCAAAAAATTTCGTGGGCTCGGTGGTCTGGTTGCGCAAATGCATTCAGTTGTCCCCGGACAATGCGATTTACCACGCCACCCTGGCGCGCAGCCTCGCCACAATTCCGCAATACCAGGAGGAAGCCGTCGAACATTTCCAAAAGGCCATCAAGTTGGATCCCTGGCGCGAGCCAATCTACCTTCATTTCGCCGAATTGCTGCAGGAAATGCAGCTTCTCGAACGCGCCCGCGAAGTTTATTCTCAGCTCCTCAAATTCAATCCCCTGCATCCCAAAGCTCGCGAAGGCTTTGCCACACTAGCCGCCCAGACGAAAGCCGATAAACATTCCGCGCGACCTCACTTGTTCGGCAGAAAAAGCTGAATCGTATCGACCCGCCGCCCCCCTACTGCATCAGAAGAAGTTAATGACTTCGCGGATTCAGCGCTGGTTCTCCATCGCGGACGTAACGCTCTTTCCCGCTTTCATCCTCTGGTTCATCTGGCAATTGCAGTTCACCGCGCGTTGGACCTGGATGATTTTCGTCCTCTGGATTGTCGCAAGCTTTCTGATTCATCGGGACACGCCCAAGTCTCTGGGCTGGCGCGCCGACAATCTTTGGCCCGCCACGAAGCAAGCCTTAAAATATTTCGGCGCGATGCTTGCCGGCCTGGTCGTCATCGGCCTCGCACTCGGCGCCAGACCGCATCTCCCGCCCAATTTGATTTCCTGGCAACGCCTGTGGACTTACTTCGCCTTCTGCCTGCTCCAACAAGTAGCGCTCAATTCCCTGGTTCACAATCGCATGCTGTTGCTCGTCCACAACGAGTGGGTCGCCGCCTCGCTCACCGGCGCGATTTTCGCCGCATGCCATTGGCCCAATCCCGTGCTCGTTCCGTTGACCTTCATTGCCGGCACCGCCATGGCCGGCATGTTCGGACGCGTCCGCAACATCATCCCCCTCGCAATCGGCCAAGCCATCCTCGGCTCGCTCGTATTCTGGGCCTTCCCGCTCCTCTGGCACCACCATCTGCGCGTCGGCCCGGGCTACTACCCGAGCAGCCGGTAAACCATCTTTATTGACAGCCTGCCATGCCCTCGTATAATCATCACCTGGCCCGGCGACTCCCCAGCAATCGCAGGCTAATCAATAGCTTAGGGCCTGCATCGGATGCAGGTTTTCAAGGAACAAGCAACACGTGATCGCGCTTGATAACTCGACAATCCTAACCGCCGCATGGCTCGCACTCGGCAATCCGCTGACCGATTATTGGCGACGCAACATGGATCCCGCCGCCAATCCGTTCCGCGGCATCTACCAACTAAATTCCTTCGACCTCGCCATCATGCTCCCGTATTTTTTCGTGATGATTATTCTGGCCGCTTACGGCATTCATCGCTACGCCTTGGTTTACAACTATTACAAAAATCGCAAACACGTGGCTGGTCCGCCTCCCGAAATTGTAACCTGGCCTAAAGTTACCGTTCAGCTCCCCATCTACAACGAACGCTACGTCATCGATCGCCTGGTCGAAGCCGCCTCGCAGTTTGATTACCCGCATGGACTTCTCGAGATTCAGGTCCTCGACGACTCCACCGACCAAACTCGCGAAATCGCTCGTGACTGCGTGGATCGCTATCGCGCCTTGGGCCTGCCGATTTCTTACATCCATCGCGACAATCGCGAAGGTTACAAAGCAGGCGCGCTCCAGGAAGGTTTAGAATCCGCCGCCGGTGAGTTCATTGCCATCTTCGACGCCGATTTCATCCCACCTCCCGATTTCCTGCGCCGCACCGTGCCCTACTTCGCCGACCAAAAGCTGGCCATGGTGCAAACGCGCTGGAGCTACATCAATCGAAATTATTCCGCGCTTACCGAAGTCGAAGCCATTCTGCTGGACGGACATTTCGTCATCGAGCATTCCGCACGTTATCGCAGCGGCCTTTTCTTTAATTTCAATGGCACCGCAGGCATCTGGCGCCGCAACGCTATCGACGATGCTGGCGGCTGGCAGCACGACACGCTCACCGAAGACACCGACCTTTCCTATCGCGCCCAACTTCGCGGCTGGCATTTCCTCTATTTGCCGAATATCGAATGCCCCTCTGAGCTGCCGGTCGAAATGAACGCGTTCAAATCGCAGCAAGCTCGCTGGGCCAAAGGCTTGATGCAAACGGCAAAAAAAATCCTTCCGCGCGTCTTACGTTCAAAAGAGTCCGCGGCCGTCAAAACCGAGGCATTTTTCCACCTCACCGCCAACATCAGCTATCCGCTTATGGTCCTTATGTCCATCATCTTGCTCCCAGCCATGATCGTGCGCTTCTATCAAGGGTGGTTCCAACTTCTCGTGATCGACCTGCCTCTGTTCCTCGCCTCTACCTGTTCGATATCGTCCTTCTATCTCGCGGCCGAACGCGCGCTCTATCCCAAAACTTGGAAGCGCACTTTTCTTTTTCTTCCCTTCGTAATGGCCGTCGGCATCGGACTCTCCGTTCGCAACGCTTGGGGAGTTCTGGAAGCCATCTTCAACGTGAAATCAGAATTCGTGCGCACCCCGAAATACCGCGTCGAAGCCAACGCAAACAGTAATGGGGACTGGGCCAAAAAAACATACCGCAAAAGCGCCGGACTAATGCCCTTCGCCGAAGTCGCCCTCGGAATTTATTTTACGCTCGCCGTGGTCTACGCCTTGCAAAATGAGAACTACGCCACCGTCCCTTTCCTCTTCCTTTTCGTTTGGGGCTACCTCTACACTGGAATCATGTCTCTAGCTCAAACCTACCTCGAGCGCCTCCGCTTCAGCGTGGAATCAGGCGAAGTCCGCCCCGCCTCCAGCGGCGCCCCCGGCTTCTAATCGCGAATAAGCCCTCGCGATGCGGGTCCGGAGGCTCCCGCCGGTCTCTATTCATCTATATCGTGGGCTTCGGAAACCGGCGCCTCTAACAAAAGGCCTGTTCGCGAAACTTTGCGTCATTGCCAGCGTCATTGCCGATGAGATGGCTTTGGGGAGCGGATGGCGCGCAGCTTGTCGCTCAACAACCGAGTTTGTACCTGTAACACGACACGTTCTAAAAGCAGGCGAACCAAATCATCCGGAGTAGGGGTATTTATTAAGCAACGAAGTACTATTGCCTTGGACCGTGGACCGCGCTTAACCTTAGCCCAGCGCCAGTTCTTGGGGTTACTGAGGAGGTTCCGATGGTCGAGCGCCGTCGCTGCAAGCGCTTCCCTTTCGCGATTCCCGTCAAAGTTTACGGACGTACCCCCCGAAACCATCCCTTCCGCGATGTTACCGCCACGATGGCAGTCAGCTTATACGGTGGGCTGCTCGACATGAAGCCCGGCGTAAAACTCGGCCAAAAGATCCTCATCGTCAATAGCTTCACCGAAGAAGAACGCGAATGCCGCGTTGTCTATGTCGATCCGACATCCAGCGGCCGCCGGAAGGTCGCCGTCGAATTCGCAAAAGCGGGTGGTGATTTCTGGCACGTCTATAGCACCCCGGTATCGCTCAAAGCGGTGTCACCGTCTACGAACCCGCCGGGTCACACAGCCGCTTGACGCGATCTGCTTTTTCAAATCGTTTCCCAAAACGGGATCACTGCGCCGCAGCACTACGCGCGTCCACAGCACAGCACTCCTTGAATTTTGCAAAACGCCGTGCTAGCGTTCCGCGTGATTCAAATAGAACAGCATCGGACACTTCAACAAAAGGCAGCCAAACCATACCTGCCGCAGACTCCCCTGCTAACTGATTTCCGCTCGGAGCGCAAAGTCGCCAAACTAAATCGCAGAATTTACAGAAAACAAAAGATTAAACCGTGTCTAACCGGCGCTAGAATGGCATGTTTCGATTGCAGGAGTTTCAGCCAACTCTCGATAAACGCGGTGATAAAAAACCCATGAAACCCGGCAAAATCGTCGCGCGTTACGGTCTTGTACTTCTGACTCTTGTTTCTGCCTCTTTGCTCGTTCAAGCGAGGTTCCGCCAGCCCAACTCCGAATACCAAGCGCGTCGCGCGAAGCTTCGATCCATGATCAGCGGCCCTGTCGTGATTTTTGGTTACACCAGCCGTCAAGACACAGGCGAGGTCGCCGTCTTCTTTCAGGAAGAAAATTTCTACTACCTAACAGGCCACAGTGAGCCCGACGCCGCGCTTCTTTTGATTCCCGATTCGCCGGACGCCAAGTCCTCCACCGGCCCGCACGAGATGCTTTACCTCCCTCCGCGCAATCCCAAAGACGAAAAATGGGGCGGACCCAAGCTGGGCCCTGATGATCCCGACGCTGCGGAAAACACCGGATTCCAGGCCGTCGAGCCATTTGCCAATCTTCACGCGGATCTTGTGAATCTTGCCAAAACGTACTCCACCTTCTACACCGAACTGCCGCCCAAGCAGGAAAACGGCTACCCGCATCTCGCCACTTGGAGCGCATGGGTTCGCAGCGCCTTGCCGCAATCCACCATTGACGATATCGCGCCTGCCCTGGCCGGGCTGCGCCAGATAAAGTCTCCCGGCGAAATCGCCTTACTCCAAAAAGCCGTCGATGCTTCTGTGGACGCGCACTTTGCCGCCATGAAAATGATGCGTCCGGGACTTTTTGAATATCAGATTGCCGCGCGCATGAAGGAAGTTCACGAAATGGAAGGCTGCTCACGCGAAGCCTACGCGCCCTATCGTCGGCGCCGGTCTATATTCCACCGTCCTGCACTACGATGACTTAAAGAACGAAATTAAAGACGGCGACCTGGTGGTTATCGACGTGGGCGGCGAATATGGCGGTTACGCCGCCGACATTACACGCACTGTTCCCGCCAACGGCAGATTCACCCCTCGCCAGCGCGAAATTTACGAGATTGTTCTAGGCGCACAGAACGCCGCGCTCGCCGCCATCAAACCCGGTGCCATGCTCTTGGGAGGTTCCAAGAGCGTTCATCAGGCCGCCTACGATTACATCAACACTCATGGCCACGACCTGCATGGCAACACTCTCGGTCGCTATTTCTTCCATGGTGTCGGTCACCACCTCGGCCTCGACGTCCACGATGCCAACGAGCGCACCAGCCCGCTGCAGCCCAACATGGTCATCACCGACGAGCCCGGCATCTACATTGCCGAAGAAAAAATCGGCGTGCGCATCGAGGACGATGTGCTCGTCACCACCGACGGCAACCAGCTCCTCACCGCGAAACTCCCGCGCACTCCCGAAGAAATAGAAAAAATCATGGCCGAGGCCCGCGCAAACCCCCAGCCCCAATCGCAGCCGTAGTAGTTCCACACGGCTGGTCTTACGTTTCGCGAAAAATGTTGGCGCAGCCTCGAACGGTACAGACCGTGTTTGAAAAAGTGGCGATGAATGGACTGCCTGCGCAGGAATTCTAGGAATGAGCTATTCAGGACCGAAGGAAAGTATCTACAAGAAAAATTTCTGATCGAGTTTTGGAGAGCGAATGACGGTGCGGCACAGCCGGAGCGATCCGGCTATGCCGCCTCGTGCCACTGCGGGTTATGGTTTTTGTATTTGCTTCGCTGCGGCTTTCTTAGCAGCAGCCCCTAGCGGAAGCGACTGCTGCTGGATCTGGCCACTAAATACGCTCGATTGACCGTCGGCTCCATCCTCCAGCCAGAACAACTGGCCGGCACTGGCCTGGTATGCTACGGCCAGGTACGGGATCGGAGTCGTTACCGTTTGGACGGTAACGCTGAACGGGTTTATCTCGTAGCGTCCAAGATTTGCTGCGTCCGGCGTAATCGGGCTTGTAAAAGTGGCCGTCTCCAAAAATGACGCTCCTCCCAGGAGGTCAAATGGATCACTAACGACGCCACTTCCGGTCAGGAGGGCCGGAGCGTTTGCTGTGGCCGTAGCGTTTCCAACGAAATCAAGTTCGCCGCTTATGCTGATGCCGTCATCGATGAGATTCTGAAAGCCTAGAGCGTAATTGCCGGCGAAGCTCGCGGTCGTGTTGTCCGTTTGAGGAACCAAAACTCCCGAACCGGCAACGTTCATGTCAAGATCGACGACGAGAGCGCTCGCGAAGGTGTTTCCAGCGCCCGGGGATGTTGTGTTATTCGGATCATTCAGGTTTAGAGTTGGATCCGTCGCATAGATCCCGAGAGCGCTGACGTCGCCCAGTTGTCCAAGCGGAATGGTTAAGCTTCCGTAACCGTTGGTACCGACGGAAAAAGTGCCGTTGGTGATTGGCTGCGCATCTGCGAATCCGACTAGGTCCTCGTTAACATCTGCGACTCCATTGAAGCTACCGCCGGATGGCACAATCTGACCCACTGCCGCATATAGGGTTACTCCAGCAAAGTTGCTTTGAATGCTGAAAACGGAATTTCCAATTGACGCGGTGGTGAAAGTTCCCGCACTCGCGCCTTGTCCGAATGCTGATCCCACGAAAGTGCTGGAGGAATCCACATCGATGAGCCGAAGGGCTTCCGGCCCAACAATGTAATAGGCAATGGTTCCGGCCATGCCAGTCCCGGTCAACGTCCCGCGACCAGCAGAATCCGCCGCCGACAGCGTTCCGGTAAAGGAGTTGTTAACAGACGCGCTGCCTGCGTCATTCTTGTCGAAAATTCCGCTGGATAGGCTACTGCCGGCCAACGTGAATACGCCTCCATAGAAAACCGTCTTGCTGGTATTGCCCGCCCCCGAAACCGCAAACGCAAATCCCCCCGCCGGCGTGCTGGGTAAAGTCTGCAGATCAAAACTTCCGCTGGATGCCGCGCTGCCGTCAACTTGGATAATCAGCGCATGGTTGTTGTTTACGAAATTGAGCGCCAGCGTTTCCGTTCCATTCGCTCCGAGGTTCTTGTTGTTGGTGATAAGAGTCAGCGTTCCTAGGCCGCTCGTAGGATCGAACGACAAACTTCCTCCCGTAATCATGTCACCACCGGGTTCCGGAGATGTGATTCCGCTTGCATCGTTGTAATCCTGCTCACCCGTGAGAGTGCCATCGGCCGCGATGGTCACGCTGCCCGCAAGAGAATAGACAGCATTGAAGTCGGTACCACTAACATAGAACGAGTAATTGCCTGCCAGACCACCAGAAGTCGAGATGTTCACGTTCGCTGTCGCGAAGGCGGCGCTATTGGTCACCGACGCGGCAGTGATGGTCACGCTGCCCACCGCCGTAGCCGGAGGCGAATACATGGTGGGGGTTCCGCTCGGCGTAGTCGTGGGATTGAATGAGCCGCAAGCGTCGCCAGCCGTGGCAGCGGTGCAGCTCCAGGTAACTCCGGCATTCTTCGAATCACCAATCACGGTTGCGGCAATCGGTACCGCGGCGGCGCCAGGCGCCAAGATCCCCGGAGGAGCTGTGCTGATGTTAACTAATATCGCGTTATTGTTTGAGCCGCCGCAGCCAGATAGGTAAGTCATTCCGAGGGCGAGAATAAAGATGCAAAGCGTTTTGCGATTCATAGCTGTCCGCCTTTCGACGCGGTTGTCGCGGAAGCGCTCTGCCCCGGATGCTCCAGAGGGTATCCGCGTTCACTGCGGATCGCATACGTGCGGCCGCCCACCGTAATAGTGCGGATCACGAAAACTTGTTTATGATTCTTCACCGTCATCATCACGCCGGTCACCTGAACGTGCTGGCCTGCTGTGATGGACAGGCCGTTCCTTTCATTCAGAACGAATGGCGTCAAACGTCCCTGCACCAGCCCTGATGTTGTTTGCAGCACGAAGCCTGGGTCCGACCCGGATTGCAATAGCCTACCAGACGATTTTGACGGAACGCTCAGAACCGTGGCATTCAGCGTCATTTCTTTGCTGATGTCATACCTCGGCGTGATGGTAGGCTTGGCTGCCTCCGCGGCCGCCTGCGCGTGGGCCGCTCCTGCATTCAACGCCAAGGCGAGCAGGGCTGCCAGTCCTAGGCCTTGCAACTTTCTACTCATTGTTTCCTCCCATTGGTTTTTGACACGATTCAAATTAAGACGAAACCCTGATTTTTGATTCGCGGAACGTTATTTTAGTTGTGCTAAGACCAAACAATTCAATCTTGCTTACAGATTCAGCTTAGGACCGGAAACTGAGCATGTATCCCGTTACGAGACGTAGCTAGGTGGATTCAACCCTGCACACTCCCGAAAGTCGCGCTTTTTCCTCGCGCAGAAATGCGATTGTCCCATGCCGCCCTGAGCGCGTCGGTCGATTGAGTTCGGCGGAGGGAACGACCCTGTTGAAGCCTTCCGTGAAATATTGAAAAAAGTTCCCGAATGACGCATTGCGCCATGCCATCCGCACTTCAATCAGGGGTGTTTACAAAAAATTGACAAATGCGGAATGAAAAAAGACAGGACGCTACTTCGGGGGGGGGGTTGTTGCCTTACGAACAACGGCCCGGCGAGCCGCCCATGGCGAACTGCCGAGCCGTTTGTTCATTAATTTCGGTTGTGCCGCGTGCTTCGCGGGTTAGCGGTGCAATCCTGCGGCGGAATGTCCCATCTGCTGTTGCCGCCGGGGCATATTGTGAGGGAGTCGATCCATGGGTTGCGGGGCTAGGGGACGCACGCTGTGATTGGTGCTAACGTGCTCGCTGATCGCCTGCAACCTCTTCAAAATGCCTTGCCACTGTGTCCAATCGAGTTGCCGCAGGTACGGTCGAAGTCCCTGGATGAACGGATCTTCGAGTACTGTTTCGCCGTTCGTTTCCGGCACGAAGAAGCGGTTTAGCCCAACTCCTAGCGCTTCGGCAATTTTCTCAAGCGTGCCGAGGCTGGGCGTCATCTGTCCGCTCTCAATTCGAGACAGATACGATCGCGAAACTCGCGAACGTGCCTGTAGCTGGCTTTGCGTCATGCTACGCGATTCCCGCAACTGTCGAATCCGCTGGCCGATGTTCTCCACAGTTTCCCGATTCGGCCAGTTCTCGAACAGTTGCCGGTCATCTCCCGGCAGGTCTTGGGGTGACGGTGTCGGTATGACAAACGACACCTTGGGTGGCAGCATACGCAAGCACCGACGGCAATTGTCCGTCCGTGTGCGGTATTGAACCAATCCACATACCTGACAACGAATTACTTCTCGATCGAGTTCGATGCTGGTTGCTGTACTTTCTTTTTCCGCCACCGGTTCTCCTCGTAGACTATTCCGGCGATGCGAAGGGGAGGACTCTTTTGACAGGGGGAAGGCAGGGACGGCGCGCGAGTGATTGTCCATAGGGTGCCATTTCTTGTCAAGGGTTATTTCGCCTGCCCGAGCGGCCAATTTTGGTGCCATCTTCTAGCTCCTTGCAAACAAAACTGCTTGCTCCGCCTTCATCACCTGTTTAAGTTTTTCGAATCTCTCACCTGACGTTTACAGTCTGCTATCGCTCTGAACACATGATCCGTCTGCGTCATTCGGTGACGATTTTTGGCTTACATTTCCATCTCTTGCACTTCGGGTTCCGAAAGGGTTTTCCTTTTCGCCTTTCGCCCTCCGCGCTGGAAATTTCCCGTAAGTTTCTTTTTCATCACTAGATACGCAATTTCTTCGCCTGTACCACCGCCCGGCGCCGTCCATAAGGCCCTCTTGGGTTGTCTCATTCCGGGCTGGTCCCGTCTCAATCAGTGGTCGTGTGTCTCATTCCGATACATGGCCAGGCCATGCCAAACTGGGGCAGTCAAATGAGCTAAACGCCCTTCAGAAGGCTTGCGAGGAATTACTCAAGATCCAGACCCGGCGGCTAAAGTGGCCCAGCAGTTTCGGCGGCTCAAGCGACCAGCAATAAGTCTTCCGCGTGATCCACTAAGCTATTCATTTCAGTCTTTGAAACCACTCTGGTGATGCCCGACTTCTTGAGGTCAAAATCCCTGAGTGTCTGCGCGTGCAAAGTGAACAGGATGATCGGCACATTCGGCATGAATTTGCAGATCTCTTCAGCCGCCTTCAACCCATGCAGCACCGGCATCGCGAGATCCAGGATGATCAAATCAGGTCTGTGCTGTTTGGCCTTTTCGATGGCCTCCTGACCGTTCACCGCTTCATCGCAAATCTCCAGAGATTCGTGGTCGCTGAAAATTTTGCAAAGCATTTTCCTGATAAGTGGGTTATCGTCTGCAACGAGGATTCGCTTTTTCATGGTACGAATGAAGACGCCCCTCAGAGCTCCATTCGGTCATAAACGCCCCGTGCATGGAATACCTAGAAGACCCTAAGTTTGGCCTAAGTGTTTTCCTCCTGGCGGACATCCCAGACGAATTCGGAGCGTATCTCAACGCTCTTGCATTTCGTTAGGCTTATCCGGCAGCATGGTGCCGAGGACATGATGCCCACACGCGACGACGCCTGGAATCTTCTCTGCGAATACACTCAAAGCGAAAGCCTTCGCAAACACGCGCTGGCGGTGGAAGCCTGTACCGGCGCCTACGCCCGAAAACTCGGCGCTGACGAAAACCTCTGGGCCCTCACCGGCCTGCTCCATGATTTCGATTACGAACGCTGGCCCAACGCCGCTCACCACCCCACCGAGGAGCATCCCTACGAAGGGTCGAAAATTCTTCGCGAACGCGGTTACTCCGAAGAAATGATTCACGCAATTCTGGGTCATGCCAATTACTGCAGCGTCGCTCGCGAATCGCAGCTCGATCGCGTCCTGTTCGCGTGCGATGAGCTAGCCGGATTCTTGACTGCCTGCGCCCTCATCAAGCCCAGCAAAAGCATTCACGAAGTGGAAGCTGCCTCGGTGCAAAAGAAGCTCAAAGACAAAGCCTTCGCTCGCGGTGTCAGCCGCGAAGACGTTTACAAAGGCGCCGAAGAACTCGGCGTCCCGCTCGAAGACCACATCGCCTTTTGCATTGGTGCTCTTCGCGCCGTCGCCCCCCAGCTCGGGCTCCACGGCGTGGCAGCAACCGCCACTCCTTAGGTCCTTCTTAGATGTTTCCGCGTGGCTTTTCATTCGACCGGCCGCTGATGGCAGTACAATCGCCTCCGCTCACTCAATCGCTGCTCAGGAGGAGCTACGCAAACCTTGAGAACCATCAAGAAATTCGAACCTTTGTCAGTCATGCGAATTGCGGCGATTACCTATGCCGCGATAGGATTTCTCGAAGGAGCCAAGTTCAGCGTGATTTTTTCGATCGTTCCCTTTGCAGCGTCGAACGGGCAGCATGTACCTCGACTGTTCGGTTTCCTTTTCGGGGCATTTTCCATCCTGTTCTTCCCTGTTTTATTTGCCGTCCTGGGTGCAATCGGAGGCGGCCTGAGCGCTGTGATTTACAACGTGTCAGCCCGCTATGTCGGCGGAATCCAAGTCGAAGTCGAATAGTCTTCACAAAATCCATGAGTAACAAGTAAGCAAGTCTACGCGTGAGGAAAACAGATGAACCGAGCTTGTCTAATTGTCATTTTGTTCTGCACGATGACGGCGCCCTCGCCAGCCCAGGAGCCGGACCCCGAGATCGTTAGCTACATAAATTCGATCAAAGCCATCGATAATCATGCCCATGTCACAGCCCTGGACCGCGAGCACGATAAAGGCTACGACCAGCTCCGCTGCGACGGTCTGCCCTCTTCCAGCGCGCCCCCTCCTGCAAACCTCCGGTTCGCTCTCGATCAGCAGGCCGCCTACAGAACGCTGTATGGATTCGACGCGGAAGCCGGCAGCGACGCGGAGATCAAGAAAGTGACCGAGATGCAAACGGCCGCACGGCGAGAACACGGCGCAGACTTTTACGCCTGGGTGATGGAGAAAGCCGGCATCGAGGCGGTGTTAGCCAACCGCACAACAATGGCCCCGGAAATGAAACCGCCGCGGCTCCGCTGGGTGGCCTACGAAGATGCGCTACTTTTTCCGCTCGACAACAGCCAACAAAAAGCCCTGAATCCCGATCGCCGCGTTTTTTTTGGCTACGCGGAAGATTTGCTCAACACGTATCTGCAAGACGCCGGGATGAGCCACCTTCCCGTCACACTCGATATCTATGTTGGTAAAGTAGTTCACTCTACTTTGCAGAAGCAGAAATCCGCAGGGGCAGTGGCCGTGAAGTTCGAGGCCGCCTATTTGAGGCCGCTCGATTTCGCGCCAGCGTCGAAGGACGAGGCCGCACGCGCATATGCGAAGTACGCGTCCGGTGGGAATGCCTCGTCCGCGGAATACAAGATCCTGCAGGATTTTTTATTCAAGCAGATTGCTCTGCAGGCCGGAAGACTGGGTCTGGCGGTGCACTTTCACACCGGAAGCGGATGCGGCGAATTCTTCGACGACGCCGGAGCGGACGCCATGTTGCTGTCCCCGATACTCAACGATCCCGACCTGAGAAAAACAAACTTCGTGCTACTGCACGCCAACCCACCGCGAGAGCGCAACGCGTCCATGCTCATCGCAAAACCAAATGTGTACACGGACATGTCGGTGCTAGAGCTGCTCTGGTCACCCGCGGAATTGGCGCGCCAGTTAAGACCGTTGCTACAAATCATGCCTGAGCACGTGATGTTCGGCACAGACGCGGGTCCCTTCGGCCCCGGACTTGACTGGGAAGAGACCACCATAATCGGCACGCAGCATGCGCGCCGTGCCCTGGCCATCGTCCTATCAGAAATGGTCCGCGAAGGAACAATAACTCGCGACCGCGCAAAAGAAATCGCCGAGCAAGTATTGCGACGCAACGCCGCGCAGCTGTACGGAATAAACTGAGCGTTTCGTGACCGCGGCATCCCCCGAACATAGAGCGGCAGAAGTCAGCAAGTGGGCAGGCGCTAGTACGATGTAGGCTTGTAAATGCGAATAATGTCGTCTTTCACTTCAACCAGGCGGCCTGGATACTCACGGGCAGCTTTCTCTCGCAGTTGTTCCATCGTAGGATAGGCGGTTCGTCCGTCAAACCATCGCGCATCATCAATCAAAATCACGTGATCCTGCACCGGATGTTGGTAGATGGCATCGAGTTCTTGCATAACGGGCGTGGAGATATCGAAATCGTGGCCATCCAACCAGAAAAGAACAGGCTCGAGAATATTCCTAATAACTCTGGGTAGCACCGCCCCGCTATCGCCCGCGAGCACGCGAATGTGGGGCCGGTTGGCGAACTTATGTTGGGCGCTGGCGACTCTCCACTCATCCAATTCGATTGAGTAAATCTCCCGGAAATGATCCTGGTTGACGTAGATCATGTGCCCATAATTCGCACCGGTCTCCACCAGAACATGCAGGTCGAATCTCCGCGCATATTCCCTAATCAGGCGTTGTTTCACCATGTGCGGAGCCTGCGGTCCGGGAGAACCGCGCATCCGCCACCAGAGGTATTCGCCGGGGGCGGAGATATTCTTGTAGGTGTGAAACAAGCTGCTACCACGAAAAGCTTGTCTTAGCTTCGAAGCCATTCGTCTTGATTTTTCCGTACGGTCGGCGAGCGCCAGCGAGCGAACCGTGGATTCATATTCCGACGCAATGCACAGTCCGTCAAAGGACTAGTAGATGTCGTACTGCTCCCAATGCAAGGTCGGGTCCGCTTGGATGATGATGCTCTTTTTAGTCCACTTCTCCAGTTCTTCCATCAGCTCGGACTCGCGGGTCTTCAGAGCCTTGGCGATCTCCGGATGGACACGCAACGTCAAGCTGCCCGACGAGATTTGTGGCGCCATCTTTCGGCCTTCCGTTTGTATCTCGTAGCAAAGAGTCGGAATCGATTTCACCATGCCCGAGCCAGTGCAATAAGGACAAGGCTGGCACAGCGTGCGCTCCAGAGCCTGCTTGGTGCGCTTGCGCGTAATAGCCACCAAACCGAATTCGTTGAACCGTAGAACCTTCGAAGGAGCGCGGTCTGCCCGTAGAGCATCCTCCAGCGCCGCCATCACTTTTTCGCGATTGCGCCGCTCTTCCATGTCGATGAAATCGATCACGATGATCCCGCCCAGATCGCGCAGTCTCATCTGGCGCACGATTTCTTTCACCGCTTCCAGGTTCGTACGTACAATCGTGTCCTCCAACCGGTTGGAGCCCTTGCCCACAAATTTCCCGGTGTTGACGTCGATAGCCACGAGCGCTTCCGTATGGTTGATCACGATGTAGCCGCCCGATTTCAGCCACACCTTGGGGCGCAAACCTTTGTCAATTTCCTGCTGGATGCCGAACTCTTCGAATACCGGCGTTTCTTTGGTGTACAGCTTCACGCGATTCACCAATTGCGGCTGGAACCGGCTCATGAAGTCCACTACTTTGGTGTACTCCTCTTCCGTGTCCACCCATATCGCGCCGAAGTCGGCGGTGATGTAATCGCGAAGGATGCGTTCCACCAAATTCAGATCGCGGTGAAGAATCGACGGGGCCTTGCGCTGCTCCGAGCGTGTTCTAATTTCAGTCCAGGTACGCGTGAGGAATTCCACATCCGCGCGGACCTCTTCGGGCGCGGCGCTTGCAGCGGCAGTCCGCACGATGAATCCCCCGCCCGCCGTTCCCTTGGCGTCGTTCACTAAGTGTCGCAAGCGAGCGCGCTCTTCCGCCGAAGCGATTTTTCGTGACACGCCGGTGTGATCGAGCGTCGGCATGTAAACCAAATAGCGACCCGGCAGCGCGATGTGGCTGGTAATGCGTGCTCCCTTTTTGCCCAATGGCTCTTTGGCGATCTGTACGATGATTTCCTGGCCTTGCTTCAGCATGTCGGCGATCAGTTGCGTCCGCCGAGGCTGCTGCGGCCGGTGATGCCCTTGGCTAGGCTGTGGACGTCGACCACGCTCGTCGCGGCGTCCTCGATCGCGCTGGCCACCTCGCCGCGCGGGGTGCTGCATCCGCGAGCGGAAATCGTTGCGCACTCGTGCCTGCACCGGCTTTTGCACCAGAGATTCGGAATTCTCTCCGGAGGGCGCAATACCCTCTGCTCCGGGCGCTACTTCGGAATGCTCGCTATCGGCTTGGCTGCCTTCCTCGCCGTGAGCTATCTGCTCTTCCGCTTCTTCGTCGGCCGCGTCGATTTCTTCCGCTTCCAAACGACTACCTTCCGTTTGTTCGCTTCCATTCGAAGAAGCTTGCTGATGCGCCTCCTCTATTTCTTCTTCCGCTTCTTCCTCGGCGGCGTCGATCTCTTCTGCCTCCGCTTCGGCATCCTCTGTATCGGTGCCTTGCTGGTCGGCTGCGGCATCGGCCGCGGCGAAGATGCGATCCTGTGCCACCCGCGCCGCTGCGTCGTCTTGGGCATCCGCGATGTGCTCGGTAAGCGCGGTCACTTCTTCTTCGCTCAGCTCCGTGGGGATATGGTTCGTGTGCAACGGTTCGGCTCTATGCCTGTCGGAATCTGGCCGGTAATCGTGGCTATCGCTGGAATGATGTCCCGCGTACGAATCAATTTCTTTGGGCGAATCTTGCGCTCCGCGTGCGTCGTGAGAAGCGCGATCTTCCGTTTCCGTTTGCTCCAGCGGCAGCAAAGGTGACAGCGGCGCGAAGCGAACAGCCTCGGGGACCGGCAGTTGGTCGTTCGCCTCCACATCCTTGGGTTCCATCGGAAGATGCTGGTGCGTTTTCCACTTGGACAGTTTTTCTCCGGGAAGCGGTTCGAGTCCCGATGAGAATGGCCGGCGCGCAGGAATTACCGGTGGTGGTGCCAGGCGTGCTGCGGGATCCTGATCCACCATGTCCAGGTTTGGCAATTCTTGCGCCGGGGATAGGTGAACTCCTGAGTGCCGCAAGGTTTCTGCTGCGGAATAGACCGGTGCCGCGGTCGAAGTTTCCATGGCGCTATTTTCAGTCGAAATGGGGGCCGGGGCAGACGCTGCCGGCTTGTCTCGATACTTTGCCAAAGATTCTCCCGGCAAAATGATCGACACATGTCCTTCTGCGGTGCCCGGTTCACTGGAACTTTCTTCAAAAGGCCTTGGTGAAGCGTATTTCGAAGACGGTAATTCGCGTCCGAATCGACGCTCCCCTCCGCGTCCTCCGCCGCTTCCGCCTCCGCGATTGTTGCGCCCACGGCCGCCGCGGCCTCGGAAATTGCGTCCGCCCCGGTCGTTGCCATGTCCCCGGCTTTCGAACCGTGGACGGCTCGGCGCAGAGTTGTAGCTTGATTCCTTGCGAATGATAGGGGGTGCCAGGGGAACGGCATCGGCCGCCGGCGGCAGATCTGAATCGTCAGTCGCATCGAACGGAAGAGCCTCCACATCAGTGGGCTCCAGCGCCGGAACTGTAACGCCGGACGCAGGGAAAATCTGCCCGCCTTGCGCTTCCATCTTTTGGACTTTGTCCTCGACGGTAGTGACGATGTGGTCGAAATCCTCGATGTCTTCCAGGAAATCGCTCACGTACAGGAAAGCGTCGCTATCGAGGCCGATCTCCACAAAAGCGGACTGCATGCCTGGCAGCACGCGCGTAACTTTGCCTTTGTAGATGCTCCCAACTAACGCGAATTCTTTTTCACGTTCAACGTAATACTCACAAAGCTGTCCTTCTTCCAAAATGGCTACCCGCGTCTCGTGCGGGTTCGCCGAGATGACCATTTCCTTCGACATTTACACTCCTCATGGCGCATCGGACGGCGGCGGCACACACGCCAGCGCGGAGCAAGACGATAGCTTGGACTCGGCGCGACGGGCCGCTCAGGAAAGACTTGTCAGATTGTACGATTGCTTTCCTCACCGATGCTCACCTGATCTTAAAAAATTGAATTTCCGGCCTGCGATGTTCGCATGGCCCGGATTGCTAACTGAATTTGAACTGCATATCGCTGAATATCGCGGGCTCAGTTGACGAAACGGCGCATGCGGACGTTCATCACGAGTCCCAAAGCCAAAAATACAAAGGCCGTCGCGGAACCTCCGTAGCTCATCAGCGGCAGAGGAATTCCGGTTACCGGCATGTAGCCTATCACCATTGATGCGTTGACGAGAACATGAAAACCCAGGATGGCGGTCACGCCCATCACGATATACATCCCCGCCCGGTCCTTGGCCTTCTGCGCGTTATCCACCAGCCGCAGAACCAAACCAAGATACAACAATAACACTACACAAACCCCGATAAATCCTTGCTCCTCGGCCAGCGCCGCCAGAATAAAGTCTGAATACCGAACCGGCACGAAGCCCAGCTGGTTCTGGCTGCCCTTTCCAAACCCTTTGCCCCAAAATCCCCCGGAGCCCACTGCAATTTCCGACTGCAAAACCTGGTAACCCGCGCTGCGCGGATTTTCTTCCGGATGAAGAAATGTCTCGATCCTTTGCTGCTGGTACGGCTTCAAATGCCCCCTCCTGTTCCAGGCCAGGGGGATCATCAGGGCGACTAAGACGAAACCGATGGCTAAATGTTTCCACTCGATGCCGGCGAGGAACGCGCCGACGACTGCGACGGGAACGAGCACCATCGCGGTCCCCAGATCCGGCTGCATTAAAATTAGACTGACCGGAACAATCGTGAGAACAGCCACTTTTGCCAAATCCGGGAGCGTCAGGCGGTCGGTGCGCACTTCGCTGAAAAACCGGGCCAACACTATAATTATAATCAACTTCATCAACTCTGACACTTGGAAATTGGGACCGCCGCCGAGCGAGACCCAGCGCTTGGCGCCGAAGCGCGAGTGGCCGATGGCGAGAACGACGAGCAAAGTGGCCAAGCCGATCATATAGAGCACCGGGGCTTGGTCCATCAGCGTGTGGTAATCGATTCTGGAAATGATGAACATGCCCGCGACGCCGAGACCCAGCCACATTAATTGTTTCCATTGCATTCCGGCCATGGCGCTAGCGTGCGTGGAAGAATAAATCTCCAACACACCGACAGTGGTGATAGCGGCAACGATGGCGAGCAAAACCCAGTCAAAATCCTGAGTGCGCGGCCGATCCTTCATTGGTGTTGTGCTCCTACTGTTGCAACCAACGGCTTCGTTGAATTCGGATCCGCCGTGGTCGCTTGCTGTTGCGAGCGAGCAGTCTTTTTATCGTAATAAGCTTTCACAATGTCGCGCACAACAGGGCCGGCAGCTTCGCCGCCGTGTTCCAGTGTGTCCTGCACAATCGCGGCAATGACGATTTCCGGATTGCGGCGCGGCGCGAAGCCGACAAACCAGCCGTCCATTTTCTTATTGCCGAGGCGATTCGCGGCATCGTAGCTCATCAATTGCGCAGTGCCGGACTTCCCGCACAAATCGATGTTTGCCAGGCGAAGGTGATAGCCGGTGCCGCCGCCTTCATTCACAACACCGTAGAGTCCCTGCGTGACTTGTTCGACCGTGTTCTCAGAAAGAACGAAATGATCGACCTTGGGATTTGGAAAGTTTTTCAACAAATGCGGCTGAACAAGATCTCCCCCGCTAGCGACGGCAGCGGCCATGCGGGCTAATTGAATCGGCGTGACAGTGACAGCGCCCTGCCCTACGGCCACAGAAATCGTTTCGCCGGCATACCATTTGTGATGATAGACGCGCTGAACCCAGTCTTCGGAAGGAACGAGTCCCGGTTCTTCGCTCGGCAAATCGATTCCAGTGCGCCGGCCGAGGCCAAGTCCCGATGCGAAGTAAGAAATCTTGTCGATTCCGAGCTGCTTACCGAGGTTGTAGAAAAAAACGTCGCAGGAATCCACGATGGCCGCGTGAAGCCCGACCGTCCCATGGCCTTGCGGCCTCCAGCAATGGAACGTGCGTCCATAAAAACTTGCGTATCCGGGACAATACGCAGTGAAGCTTTCCGGAACAGCTTTTGATTCAAGCATGGCGGTGGCCATGACAATTTTGAATACTGAGCCCGGAGCCAGTTGCGCCTGAATGGCACGATTTAGGAGCGGAGTTTGCTTGTCGGTGTTTAATTTCTGCCACTCTTCCTTGGCAACTCTGACGGAAAAATCGTTGGGATCGAATGTGGGGCGGCTGACCATGGCCAGAACTTCACCCGTGCGCGCGTCCATGGCTACCACAGCGCCTTCTTTGCCCTGCATGTCGGTTTCGGCGATAGCCTGCAAATCGTAATCAATGGTGAGTTGAACCGGCCGGCCAGGAATTGCTTCCACATTGTCGAGCGTGCGCATGACTTTGCCAACGCTGTTGACGACAACGCGGCGCATTCCATCCGTGCCTTCGAGCTGATCGTTGTATTCCCTTTCGAGGCCTGCTTTGCCGACGAGATCGCCTGGACGGTAGTGTCCATCGCTCTGATCCATGTCCTGCACGGACACTTCACCGACATAACCAATCGCACTGGCGAGCATGGAATCGTGTGGATACCTGCGGCGCTGAACCATCATGAGTTCGAGGACCGGAATATCGGCGCGGTGCGATTCGACGAAAGCGATATCCGCTCGTGTGGCGGCAGGTTTAATGATGACCGGCAGAAACTTTGGTTCCGATTTCGCGGCGTCGAGTGCTTGTTGCAAATCGCCGCGATCGATTCCGAGACCATCTACAATTTGGGGAAGACTTTTCTCCAACGACCTCGGGTCATCACGCATGAGCAAGATGCTGAAGGAAGGATAGCTGTCAACCAGAACGCGTCCTTCGCGGTCAATCATGGGACCGCGCGGCGCAATGATGGGAATCGAGCGAACGCGGTTGCGTTCAGCAAGATCGGCAAAGTGACCGGACTGCACGACCTGAAGTTTCCAGAAGCCGACCATGAGCAGTACAACGATGGTCACAAAAACATAGGAGACCAGCGCAAGGCGGCCCTGGGGGATTTTCTGATCGTTAACGCTCCACGACGGCAATTGAACTCCTGCGTGACGGGGCGTACTAGTCCCGGCTACCCCGCGGAAAATCGAGCTTGTACGAATCTCGAAGTATTACTGAAATTAGCACCTTGCGCGGGGAAGCTGCAAGCGGCATATGTCTAGTACGATACCTGGACTTTTGTCGCAGAACGGTATCATCGCCATAGGTTCCATTGTTTATAAAATGCCGCCCTTTACGGGACGCGCGTGGGACCATGCGCTGCTTGTCTCGGCCGTACAGCTTTGGTTGTAAAAGGCCTGGACGGGGGATGTACACGAGACATGAGCAGTCGTCTACATCGATTGGCATCTTCGATCCCTGGGTGGTCAGTGGCAACTAGAAGTTGCTAGTGTGCTAGGAAGCGATGGATGGTCCTGAAGACTGTCCAGGTCCTGGGCCGCTTCGCGGGCGTTAACGATTGCTCGGACTGTCGCCCTTCGTAATTTGCGCCATGTCGAAGGGCGTTGGCCTTGGCCGACCTTAATTTCGATGAAACTCCGAGCGCAATGTTCTTCGTTAGCGCCCCATCCCGGCAGGAACAGTTCGAAACCTAAAGGCCTGCTGGGGTCCCCCCCAGGTTCCGCTATCGCCCTCACCTACCTGCGCAATACTGAGCAATATATGTATAATGAACTTCTTAGTATCTCGGAGAAGGATCCAACTTGCGGGGTGAAAACGTTTCTGAACTTACTATTAAGCCGATCGCTTGCATTGTGCTTCCTACTTACAACGAAGCATCGAATTTGAAGGCTTTACTGCCCCAAATTTTCAAACAGCAGGAACGCATTTCTTCGCACCAACTGCACGTGCTGGTGGTGGACGATAACTCTCCGGACGGTACCGCGCTGGTGGTAGAAGAATTTCGCGGCCGCTTTCCGTTTCTTCACATGATTCACGGAGAAAAGAAAGGGCTCGGCGACGCTTATAAACGTGGCATTGGGCACGCCCTAAACGTCTTCGGGCCAGAGTTAATCCTAAATATGGACGCTGACCTGCAACACGATCCCGTCCTTCTGCCGCAAATGATTGATGCTTGTAATCAAGGATACACGTTGATCATCGGGTCTCGCTATGTGCCTGGCGCGCGTGTGCTGAATTTTTCGCGATGGCGTACGCTTCTCAGCCACACAGGCAATTCCCTCATACGTTGGGCCGGAGGTCTGAAGATACAGGATTGTACTTCGGGATATCGCGCGATTCGCCGCGATTTGCTGCTCACTTGCGACCTGAAAGGACTCTCGACCCGTGGTTACTCATTCTTGTCAGCTTTTTTGTGCCAATTGTATTGGAATGGCGCGCGTGTGCTTGAAATTCCGATCACATTTGGGGTTCGGGGTCACGGGAAATCGAAACTATCGATCCGCGATCAAGCGGAATTCCTGGGACGCGTCGCCAGAATATTTTTTCTACACAAGCGTTATCCAAGCACCGTAGTGAGGCCCGCAATGGATGCTGAAAGAGTGAAGTAATTTTGATTTTAGACTTGGGATTGATGAAGGAAAAACGACGATGAAACGAGCGCTTATTACTGGAATTTCCGGCCAAGACGGATCCTATTTGAGCGAATACCTTTTGAGCTTAGGCTATCAGGTTTTCGGAATCGTCAGGCGCGAACCGGGAACCATGCGCTGGCTGGAAGGCATCCGGGATCGCATAGAACTCCTCTATGGTGACTTGCGCGATGCCCAGTCGCTGGAGGTCGCATTCTATAAATCCTGGCCGGACGAGATTTACAACTTGGCAGGTCAGGTTTTTGTGCCCACCAGTTGGGAGATTCCAGCGGAGACGTTTGATATTAATGTGGGCGGCCTCACTCGTCTTTTGTCCATGGTAGAGCGGCGCAAACCAGATACGCGCGTTTATCAAGCCTCTAGTTCCGAGATGTATGGAAACGCGGATGGTATTTGCAGCGAGAAAACGCTGTTCAAACCCACCTCGCCTTATGGCATCTCCAAGATGGCCGCACACAAGCTCACTGAGATTTACCGCGCGCGCGGACTCTACAGCGTCGGCGGAATACTTTTTAATCATGAATCGCCGCGCCGCGGGCCTGAGATGGTCACCCGCAAGATCACCAGAGCGGCGGCCGGTTGGGCGGCGGGCGACAAGACGAAGCTGAAGCTTGGAAACCTCGAAGCACGGCGCGACTGGGGATTTGCCGGAGATTACGTCATAGCGATGCACGCGATGCTCCAACAGCCCACCCCTAAGGATTACGTCATTGGAACTGGCGAATCCCACAGTGTCGCCGAATTTGTAACTCTGGTGCTGGCAGAACTTCAAAACCGCTTGGATGGAAGATTCGCAAACGCGAAGCTCGAAGACTTCGTCGAAGTGGATCCGCGTTTGCTGCGAACCGGAGAGATACACGATTTGAGGGCGGACGCCGGCCTCGCTCGCAGCGAGCTGCAATGGAAGCCCAAAGTTGATTTTCAGACCCTGGTAAGGCTGATGGTTCAAGCCGATATTTCAGCCAGCGATCCTTCCACGGAACTTTCGCTTATCGCCGGCGCCGAGTAAATGGCGTTGGACACCCGTGCGGTGGCCGCACGACCTTTTTCTATTCAGAGGAAAGATCGGCTGGCCCTTTGCGGCGTAGCCCTGTTCGGCCTGATCACAGCCATCTGCCCAACTGTCCGGGCGTTCTATCATTTCGAAATAAACTATGTTGACGGCTGGAATGTTTACAACGCGCTGAAGGTCGCTCAACACGTCCCTCTGTATGGCGCGAAATACGCTTGGACCACAGTCAACTACCCAGCCCTCTCCTTTTACGTCATCGCTTACATCTCCCGCTTCACGCATAACTATCTGTTGACTGGCCGCTTGCTATCTCTGCTTTCACTGGGAATTTCCTGCGTCTTGATCGGGCTTATCATACGGAGACTGACCGCCGATTTAGCTGCAGCATTTTTCGGAGGATTTTTCTGTCTCACGCTTTTCTGTACGGTGGCCACCCGCTATGTGGGGATGAACGACCCCCAGATGTTCGCTCAGGTATTTTTTTTAAGTGGATTGCTGCTCTATGTGGCAAGGCCGCCTACGGCAGGCCGTTTAGCACTGATCGCTGTTCTCTTCATCTTGGGCGGCAACATTAAACACAATCTACTAGAATTCCCCATCGCCGTTTTCTTAGATCTCTGCATCGTGTCGCGGCAAAAAGCTGGGGTCTTTGCGTTATTTTCAGCCGTGCTACTCTGTGCTTCCATTGCGCTTAACATACAATTCGGCGGGCCATTCTTCATCGCAAACCTGCTCAGCCCGCGCGAGTATTCTTTTTTCGGCGGGATTGTCGATTTCCTGGCGAATTACTGGCCAATTTTATTGCCGTTTGCTGTGGCCTGTATCTGGGTGAAAAAGAATTGGCGCGATCGAACGCGGCGGCTGATCTGCATTTTCTTCGTGGTGTCGTTGCTTGTAGATGTGAGCATTGCCGGGGGCGTAGGAATTTCTATAAACACGTACTTTGGCAATTTTTTGGGGATTTCGATCATTATGGGAATGATTCTTCACCATGCCTGGCAGTCCTCCACCAGCTTCCCGATCTCGCATTCGGTCTGGAGACGTCGGGTTCCCCTCATTTTGTTCGCTTCTTTGCTGTTGCCTTTTGCTTTATCCGGATATTTTTTGTTTTGGAATGCACTGCGAAAAATGCCTGCAGAGCAGCGACAATTTGACAAGGAGACCTCGTTTCTCCGGGCCCAACCCGGGCCCGCCATATGCGAGAGTCTTTTGCGCTGCTATTATTCCGGTAAACCGCAGCTTTTTGAGCCTTTTAATAGCACCAGGCTCGTGCGTTTCCACAAATTGGACAGCGCGGAGATCGTGCACGACATCGACACCCACCGCTACGGAGCCATTCAGCTACAGGGCCCCGTAGAATCTTTAGAACACCCGAATGAGCGCTTCCCCAATGACGTTTTGGACGCCATACGTCAAGATTACGCAATTTCAGTTAACGAACCTGGCTGCGCCATCTACGTCCCCCGCAGCTTCTGATAAACGTCCGGGTAGTTACCGCGGAACAGCGACTTAAAACTTCATCCCGCTAGTAGATAGCTTGGGATAGCCGGTGTCTGCGCTCGTCACATGCTTCTGGCCTCGAGGTTTATTGGCGCATGGAACGGTTGCGCTACACCTTTCGCCCCCCGTCTGACTTGCTACCTTACCTGTTGCTTTCCCAAAGGAAGTCTGGCATCCTTCCTGTTGGAAACCAAAATGGCGACGAAACAAAAAACGGATGTTCTACAAGGTACGCTGGCGTTGATGGTGCTGAAGACTCTCGATGTTCTGGGATCGCTGCACGGCTATGGCATCGCTCGGCGCATCGAGCAAATCAGCGGAGATCTGCTTGCGGTGAATCAGGGCACTCTGTATCCCGTGCTGTTGAAGCTGGAGCAGGAAGGCGCTATCGCGTCGGAGTGGGGCGCCTCAGAGAATAATCGCCGGGCGCGCTTCTATCGGCTGACGCGCGAAGGACGGAAGCAGTTGCAGGTGGAGACTCAGGATTGGCAACAAACGGCTGCGATCATTGGCCGGTTCTTCGAAGCCAAAGCGGAGGATTTGTCATGAAATCCCTGAGGCGGTTTTTCGCACGCTTGGCCAGCTTGGCGACCAGGCGGGCGCAGGATGAACGATTGAGGGAAGAGATTGAGGAGCATATCGCTCTACAAACGGCTGAAAATCTTCGCGCCGGTTTGTCATCCGTTGAGGCACGTCGCCAGGCCATGCTGAAATTTGGCGGCGTAGAGGCGATCAAAGAAGACTATCGAGCCGGGCGCGGACTACTATTCGTTGAGAATTTGTTGCAGGATGTGCGCTTCGGTCTCCGCAGCCTGCGCCGCACGCCAGGACTTAGTGCCTTCGTGGTGATTACGCTCGCGCTGGGGATCGGGATGACCTCGGCGACTTTTAGTATGGTCGACGCGCTGATCTTCAGACCTTACCCGGTGCCACAGGCGAGCGCCGTGGTCACTCTGGTGAGCACTACACACGATAGTCCCTTCGACGATTTCTCCTATCGCGAATACCTGGACATCCGCGACAGAACGAACAGTTACGACGGCGTCATCGCGAACGCAGATATGGAAGCGGTCGGTTTCAGCGCCGATCCCGGAACCACGCCGCGGATCAAGGGCGGGATGATGGTTTCCGGTAACTACTTCCGCGTGCTCGGGGTCGAGCCGTGGTTGGGACGCGCGTTTCGCGAGGACGAAGATCAGGTGCCCGGCCGTAACCCTGTCGTAGTGCTCGGACCGGATTTCTGGAGGCACGAATTTGCAAGCGACCCTTCCATTCTCGGCAGGACAATTCTCCTGAACGGCACGAAGTTCACCGTGATTGGCGTGGCTCCGGACAGTTTCCCGGGGATGTTGACGTTCGGCCATCCCGACTTTTACATGCCGCTGGTCATGGCGCAGGTTTTTTCCACCAAGCTGCAGAAGAATTTTTTCCAGGACCGCGACGATCGCGAATTGAGCGTAAAGGCGCGCTTGAAACCGGGCACGACGCTCGAGCAGGCGCGCAATGAGCTCGCCGTGCTCGCAAAAGATTTCGAGCGCGAATATCCGAATGTCAATCGTAGCCGCGGCGCGGCCGTGTACACCCAGTTCCAAACGCGGACTATAGAAGATGAGAACTGGAAATTTGGCGTGATCTTTGTGATCCTTGCGCTGGCCGTTCTGCTGGTGGCTTGCACCAACGTCGCGGGACTCCTGCTCAGCCGTGCCCGCGCCCGCGCGCGCGAAATTGCCGTACGCTTGGCCCTTGGCGCCGGACGTCTCCGGCTCATCCGGTTGCTGTTGACCGAAAGCCTGATTCTTGCGTCCCTGGGTGGACTGGCCGGGATCGCCATTGGCTACGGCGTCATCGAGTGGTTCCACTCGAAAGACAGTATCGTTTTTGCGACTGAGTTGCCGATGGCAGTGCCGTTTCACATGGACAAGCGTGTGTTGCTGGCCTGCCTTGCATTGTCCGTGTTGAGCGCGCTCCTCTGCGGCCTGGCGCCCGCACTGCAGAGCACGCGGGTGGATCTGGTGAACGCACTTAAGTCCGCCGACGTGGATGTCCCCGGACGCAAGCGCCTGTGGGGCCGGAATATGCTGGTGGTGGCGCAGGTTTCCATGTCCCTGATGCTGCTGACCGCGTCTTTCCTGATGGCCCGCGGTTTCCAACACAGCTTGATGGAGGGTACCGGTTTCACCAAAGACCATCTGCTGATGACCAGTTTCGATCCGCGCCTCATTCAGTACAACGCAGCCCAGACGCAGCAATTCTACAAGCTGCTCGCCGAACGTATGCGGCAAACGCCCGGAGTTCAGCACGAGGCTCTCACGCAAAACGTTCCGCTTGGAGTGGACGATTTTGACGGCGTGACGTTTGTGCCGGACGGTTTCCAGATGCCGCCGGATCGCGCCAGTTTTAGTTCGACAATGGATACCATTGATGAAGGCTACTTCCAGACCATGGGGGTTCCGATTTTAGGTGGCCGCGCCTTCCTGGCGTCCGATACCGCGGAGGCGCCGCGCGTCGCCATCGTGAATGAGCACTTCGCGAAACACTATTGGCCCGGAGGCGATGCGGTCGGCAAACACATCCGCCTCGATAGCAGCGCCGGGACGCCGGTGGAAATAGTAGGCGTGGCGCAGACCATCAAGTATCAATCGATGGCAAGCCCGATGGACTTCGTGTACCTGCCGCTCGCTCAGCATCCTGTCGCGCGAATGGTCTTGATGTTGCGTTCGAGCGGCGATCCGCTGCAATTGGTTCAGCCGGTGAAGGAGGTTGTCCGCACACTAGATCCGAACCTGCCGATGTTGCAGACCAGGTCTTACGAGGACCTCTTCGTGAACCAAGCCGTGAAAGGGCCACTAATTGCGATCGAGCTAGTGGGTACCATGGGCGCGGTGGGCCTCTTGCTCGCTATCGCCGGTTTGTATGGGCTTGTCGCGTATAACGTGAGTCGCAGAACACGCGAGATCGGCATCCGCATAGCCCTGGGCGCGGCCAGCTCGGACGTGCTGCGGCTAGTGCTCGGCAAGGGCCTCGTGTTGGTTGGGATCGGAACCTTGATCGGGCTGGCGATGGGTTTCGCCCTCGAGCAGCTCATGAATTCCATGCTGTTCAATTCCGGCGGAGTAGACATTCTGGCTTACGTCATCGTAGTGCCGACGATGTTTCTGGTGACCATTCTTGCCGCCTACGTTCCCGCGCGAAGAGCATCTCACATCGCGCCAACCCAGGCCCTGCGCTACGAGTAGCGCGGCGAATCTCACCGTTATGCGAGATTTGCTGCAATTGCCTGTGCTGGAGATGCTAGCGTACAATGCACATCCCATGCCGGATACTTCTACCGTTGCGGGCCGCACCATCTCCCACTATAGCGTTCAGGAAAAGCTCGGTGGTGGAGGAATGGGCGTCGTTTACAAAGCCAAAGACACGCGACTGGGCCGCAATGTTGCGCCTAGCTCGCCCCAAGCGCCCAGCTAAGGACACTGATCTGGAATTGATGCTACTTTCGATTCGCGGTAATCGGAATCCACCGCAAATCTATCCCACGGGAAGCTATGCCCGAACGATTTGTTTTCTCTGATCTGCGAGAGTTGTTTGCCAAGGCCAACGAGGAGAAGTCCGGCGATCAGTTGGCGGGCATTGCGGCGCGGTCCGAGCGTGAGCGAGTGGCGGCCAAGCGCAAGCTCGCCGATCTTACACTTGCGCAGGTTGTGGAGCAGCCGCTGATCGATCCTGACCATGACGAAGTAAGCCGGTTCATTCTCGACACCTTCGACCAAGCGGCCTTTCAGTCAATCAAAAGCCTCACCGTGGGCGAGTTTCGGGAGTTCATTCTTGACGATGCGACCGGTGAAAATGCACTGAAGGAGATACAACGAGCGATCATCCCGGAAACCGCAGCTGCCCTGGCCAAGATCATGAGCAACAAGGATCTAGTTCTAGCCGCAGCCAAAATACGGAATGTCACGCGCTGCCGAAATACCATGGGCGAGCGCGGAGTGCTCGGCATCCGGGTGCAGCCGAATCATCCGGTCGATGATGTCGGAGGGATTCTTCTTGCCGCGTTTGAGGGACTGCTTTACGGATGCGGTGACGCAATGATTGGCGTGAATCCGGCCTCGGATTCCGTCGAAAAAGTCGGCTCGATTCTTCACGGTCTTGAGCGCTTGGTGGAAACTTACAAAGCACCCACGCAAACTTGCTGCCTTGCGCATATCAGCGCACAACTCGCGGCCATGGAACGAGGAGCGCCGGTGGATTTGCTGTTTCAGTCGATTGCTGGAACTGAAGCGGCGAATCGCAGCTTCGGCATTTCGCTTGAAACGTTGCGAGAGGGCCGCGAGCGCGTGCTCGAGCACCATGGTGGGCGTGACGTCGATTGGAAAGGCTCCCACGTGATGTATTTCGAAACGGGGCAAGGGAGTGCGCTATCGGCGGAAGCTCATCATGGTCTGGATCAGGTGACGCTGGAAGCGCGGGCGTACGGCGTGGCGCGTATGTTTGACCCATTTCTGGTTAACAGCGTTGTCGGATTTATCGGTCCTGAATATCTATACGACGAACGCCAGATCATTCGCGCCGGTCTGGAAGACCACTTCATGGGAAAACTTCTGGGTCTGCCGATGGGGTGCGATGTCTGTTACACGAATCACGCAGCCGCCGACCAGAATTCCGCTGACAATCTTCTTTTGCTGTTGGGTGCGGCGGGGTGCAATTATTTTATGGGCGTTCCGTGCGGCGACGATGTGATGCTGAATTATCAGTCCACCAGTTATCACGACGCGCTGGCAGTCAGGAAACTGTTCAAACTGAAACCCGCTCCTGAATTCTTGGCCTGGTTGGAGGCCACCGGAATTTACCGCAACTCCGAGCCGGTTTTGCTAGATGCGCCGGCGCGCCGCCAACTGATGCTCGGACTGGAATCGTCGTTACACGGGATTAATTGAATGGCGCACGAGCGGGATGTGGGACTCACTGCTTCTGACCTGCCGGAAATCGTGAAAAAGATTCGAGCGCGGACACCGGCGCGCTTGCTGGTTGGCCGCGCGGGAGCTGCCTATCGTACCAGCACCCAGTTGGATTTGCGCGAAGCGCATGCTGCCGCGCGCGATGCTGTCCGAGCGGAGTTGAATCTACAGGAACTCTTTCATCGCGATTTTGTCCAGCGTTGGGGGCTATTGGCAGTCCGCACAAAAGCGCGTTTAAAAGATGAATATTTACTACGTCCGGATCTGGGCCGGCATTTCGATGACGATTCTCGCGCGGAGATACAAAGCCGTTGTGAAGGCAACAACGATCTGCAAATCGCTATCGGCGACGGCCTGTCCGTTCCGGCGATTGCAACACAAATTCCTCTCTTGCTTCCGCTACTGTTCGAAGGAGCCCATCAGCGCCACTGGAAAATTGGGAATACGCTTGTGATCCATCGGTGCAGAGTGGGAATCCTCAACGAGATAGGCGAATTGCTGAAACCGCGTGTGGCCGTGCTGCTGATCGGCGAGCGTCCGGGCCTCAGTACGGCGGAAAGTTTGTCCGCCTATATGGCGTACCGGCCCGGCGATTGGCACACCGACGCGAACCGGAACCTAATTTCAAATATTCATGCACGAGGTTTGCATCCTCAAGAAGCTGCCCATTGCATCCTGATCCTCGCCGCGCGAATGATGAAAGCGAATTCGAGTGGCTACCTGCTAGAAGAGGCACCGCTCGAGCTCGAGGAGTGACGGACTCCTTACCGATTCTCGTCTCGACGGTCAACGGTGTCCGGCGATAGACGTCCTGCGCCTGGCACCCTTGTATTCGGGATTTTAACTCCCTATTATTGCCGCGATGGACGTGGGCTACATCGCGGACCAGCAACAGGGAGAGCAGTCGGCTGTGCCTTTCGTATCCGCCGGTGAACGCACCGGTCCGTCGCGTCTTTCGCTGTTACTAGCGAAACATCTCCCCCATGTCGCCGCTTTTATGTGCCATCCTCGCCTTCCAAGTACCCGAAGTTGGCCCCAAACTTCTCTGCAAACCTTATCCATCCCGAATAAGTCTAACCGCTACAGGCCAACAAACAGAAATGACTGTAGGTTACGGAAAACAAAGCCCGGTTCCAACTCTACCGCTACCAGAATTGATATCTCGATGTGTCGATTTGCAGTCAACCCGTTCGATTAACGAAGGGAGGCTGGGACCATGCTCTTATTGGATCCACTGTTTAGGGGGGTTGCTCGGTCATGTTCAAACTAGACTTGCTTCTTCGCGATTTTAAAGTTGCGGTGCGCTCGCTGGCGCGCACCAAGGGCCTGGCTATCACCGTGGTGGTTACGCTGGCGCTAGGGATTGGGGCGAACGCCGCCATCTTCAGCGTGGTGCGAGGCGTGTTGCTGCGGCCGCTGGTTAACCGCGACGAGGACCGGCTGATTTACATACGGCAGAGCGCACCCGGCCTCGAGATTGAAAATACCACCTTTTCCGTTCCCGAAATCCAGGACTTGCAAGGGCGCGTGAAGACGGTGGGCGAGTTCGGGGACTTCTCCGAAATCGGATTCAGCATGGTGGGATTGGGCGACCCACGAGAAGTGCGAGCGGGCGTCGTCGATGGATCGTATTTCGAGGTAATGGGGTTGCATGCGGTGCTCGGCCGTCTGCTTGACGCGCACGACGACGGTCCCAATGCAGCGGGCGCGGTGGTGCTGACGTATCGCTTCTGGACCACAGTACTGAAGAGCGATCCATCGGTGATCGGAAAGAGCGTCAAACTCGATTCAGGTGATCAATCCGGTGCGCGCGTGGCCACCATTGTAGGCGTGTTGGAACCGTCCGTGCCGTACCCGGCGGAGACCGAAATTATTGCGAACGTGGTGACCAGTCCCCATCATCTGTCGGCGACCATGGTGACCGGACGCGTTCATCGCATGACGGAGCTTTTCGGGCGGCTCGCGCCAGGCGTGGACATCGAGACGGCACGCGCGGAGTTGCGCACGGTTTACGGAGCCATGCTTTCACAGCATCCCGAGACTTATTCGCAGAAGGCAGAGTTTCGCATCAGCGCGGTGAAGCTGCGCGACCAGATCACTTCGGGCGCGAAAACTGTGCTGTGGGTGCTGCTGGCGGCTTCCGGGCTCGTCTTCATCATCGCTTGTTCGAACGCCGCGAACTTAATCCTCGCGCGCACGGTGCGGCGCGAAGGTGAACTCGCGATCCGCGGAGCGCTTGGTGCTAGCACCGGCTCGTTGCGCCGATTGCTCTTGGCTGACAGCCTGCTACTTTGCGGCGCCGGAGCGCTGCTTGGTGTGTTGAGCGCTCGACCCATGGTGGCCATCCTGGCCCGCTACGCTTCGCGGTTTTCGGTGCGTGCACTCGATCTAAAAGTAGACTCCAGTCTGCTCTGGGTTGGGGTACTTCTCGCAGTGGCCGCTGCGGTGCTCCTGGCGTTTGTGCCGCGGCTGCCTTCGGCGGACACTTCGAATGGATTGAGTTTGACTAGCGGCGGGGTGCGCATAACGGGCAGCACTGGACGCCGATTGCGAGCGTTCGCGGTCACGCAGATCGCTGCTTCGTTTATGCTGCTAGCCGGTGCCGGCATGCTGCTTAAGACGCTTCTCTCGCTGCAAAACGCGCGCACTGGCTTTGATACTCATAATGTCTTGGCGTTGAACGTGCCGCTGGTCACCGAGGGACGCACACCGCAACAAATCCTGGGGTTCTATAAAGAGGCGATGCGACAGATTTCGGCGTTGCCGGGCGTGGATCGTGTCGCGGTGGGCACTGCGGTGCCATGGCGTGATACGGGCATCTTCGGTCCTGGATTTCAATTCTCGGCGGACGGACACGTCCGAGGGGCAGGAGAGGAGGATCCGCGCGCAATGTTCCGGACGGTGTCCCCCGGATTTTTCGCCGCGCTCGGCGTTCCCATAATCGCCGGGCGGGATTTCAATGATGCCGATCGCAGGGACGGCGAGCGCGTCGTAATTGTGAGCCAGAGCCTGGCGCAGCGGATGTTTCCGAATCAAGATACGGTGAATCATCACTTGCTGTGGACCGATCCGGTGATGAAATTTATTGATGTGAGCCCGGAGCCGCGGCGCATCGTCGGTGTGGCGGCGGACTTGGATGATGAACACGTGGTGCCGGGGCCGACGCTGACGGTATATCACCCGCTCGACCAGGAGATCGGCGGAGGCCGGTTATTCGTTCATACGCACTCGGATCCCTACGCGCTGGTGCCGTCGATCACACGCATCATTCGCGATATGTCGGTGGACCAACCGGTGGAGCGTGCGGCGACGCTGGAAGACGTTCGCGCGGAAGTGCTCACACCGGATCGTTTGAATGCGCTTGTGTTCGGCGGTTTTGCGGCGGTGGCGCTGGCAATTGCGGTCATTGGCGTCGCTGGGGTGCTGGTGTTTTCAGTAAGTGGCCGGACGCGCGAGTTCGGAATCCGGCTCGCACTCGGCGCGCAGCCACGGAATCTTCTGACCAGCGTGATTGCCGACGGTGCGGTGATGGCGGCTGTGGGCATTGTGGCGGGCGCGCTGTGCGGTTACGCGATCGCGCGTCTGGCGAGCAGCTACATCGTGGATGTGAGGATGCCGGGTGTGGCGCCAGTGATCGCGTCCGCGGGGGTGTTGCTGCTGGCGGCGGTTGTAGCATCTTTCCTGCCAGCGGCCCGCGCTGCGCGCATCGATGTGATGGAGGCTCTGCGATCGGAATGAGAACGTCGAATAAAAACTTCCGAGTTATGATCTGCGGCGCAGGCGGTCCAAAAGGGCGAAGAGAATCACGCCGAAGGCTGCGGTGACCACGGAATCGATCAATAGGCGCAAAGTGAAGAAGGGCGCGGAGTGGTTGAGCAGAACGCGTTGCGTGATGGCGAGAATTACTTGATGGAAATGGAAGAATAAGAAGATCAAGCCGAAACGGCTTAGCGGATGTTCGGTATCAATCCGGGCACCAACCGAAGAAGCAAGATAGCCCACGATCGTTTTTGCAATGCCGTACATGCCGATGGGATTGTCGTGGCTAAGGGCGTCCTGCAAAATTCCGATGGCGCCTCCCAGAAATAACCCCGAAACAGGATTGCGTCGGCTCACTCCGAAATAAATAGTCACAAGCAGGGGAAGATCGATTAGCTCGGACCATCTTCCGTATTTATGCAGGAAGGCCTGAAAAACAAGCGCGAGCAAAACGGTGCCGATGATGGTGCCACCGTAGAATTTGTGGACCTCTACATTTGGCTCCGAGTGCGCTCCGACATTGAGCATGTACGCCATTATCGTCGAGGAGCAGGCGACTTCGCCCCCGGAGTTTTGTTCAGCGGAGCTACAGCTTGAACGGGAGAAGCAGCAGGTTTGAATTTGTTTGGGTCGGTCACAACTCCGGAGGATCTTGATGTTGTCGGCGGAGTGGCCACTTGCGCACTCGTCTGCGCGGGCGCGGCCTCAGCGGTCCCGGATGCTTCTTCAGACTTCTTGGGGACGAGCTCCTGCTGCGTGAGCAGCACGATCACATCTTCGAGACGGTCGAGGCGAGCCGCAGGGCGCACGGAAATTACTTGAAATGGATTTCCCGGTTTTGCTTCGTCCACATTGCCAATCAGCAAGTCTTTGGGGAAAATACGATCTTCGCCTGAAGTGACCAGGGCATCTCCGGACTGAAGTTTTTCTTCATTGATGACATACTCCATGTGCGGCTCCGGATCTCCGCTGCCTTTGACCACGCCATGCGTACGCGAGGAGGCGAAGAGAGCTCCCACTCCGCTGTCCTTGTCATTGATCAAAAGAACCTGCGCGGTGGAGGGAAAGACTTCGACGATTTTTCCGACCACTCCATCGGGAGTGATGACGCCCATGTTTCGGCGTACGTGATCCCGTTCACCACGATTGATAAAAAGTGTATGCGAAGTGGGATCGGCGCTGGCGCCAATCACTTGTGCAGCGAGCATGGGCGCTTCCAGATGCGCTTCGCGAAAATTGAGCAGAGAGGCAAGTCGATGGGCCTCAGCAGACTGGCTTTCGAGCTCGCGATTTCTGAGACGTAGCGTGTTCACGTCGTTGCGCAGGCGTTCATTTTCAGCGCGCGTGTTCCGCAAAGCGACGTAGCCGCTCCAGACTCCGCCGATATGAGAAAAGGTCCAGGTGCCAGCGCGCTCCAGAGGCGTCATCAATTCCACGGCCCAATACCGGATCAGCCGTACATTGTTTTCGCGCTTAATTTGAAAAGCGAGGAGGAGTACTTGCGCAAGGACGACGGTTGCGAGCAGGGCCAGCGGACGATGACGGGAAAAGGCGTCGATCATAACTTTAGGACCCGTTCAAAAATTCGCAAGAGGGCTTCCGCTTACGCCGCGCATCCTCATTTCGTGGTGCGGACGCAACCAGGCAGATCCTCGCTTCGTTCGGGATGACCACGTTAAAAAAATAAATACAAATTCCATCAATCGATGGAGACCAGGCGCAACAAACGGAAATCGCTCAGCATCTTTCCGGTTCCGAGCACGACAGAGGCTAGCGGATCGTCAGCGATGGAAACCGGAAGGCCGGTTTCTTCGCGGATGCGTTTGTCCAGATTCTTGATTAACGCGCCACCGCCGGTTAGGACGATGCCGCGGTCGCTGATGTCAGCCGAGAGCTCGGGCGGCGTCCGTTCGAGCGCAACCCGAATAGCATTCAAGATCGTGGAGATACATTCAGAAAGCGCTTCGCGAATTTCGCTGTCGTCGATGGTGACGGTGCGGGGCACGCCTTCGATTAAGTTGCGGCCTTTTACTTCGAGCGTCAGAGGCTTTTCCAGGGGATAGGCTGAGCCAATTTCAATTTTTATTTGTTCCGCGGTGCGTTCGCCGACCAGCAGGTTGTATTTTCGTTTTAAGTAATGCATGACCGCTTCGTCCATCTCATTGCCAGCGACACGGACCGAGCGCGAATAGACGATACCGCTCATGGAGATTACGGCGATGTCGGTGGTGCCACCGCCGATATCAACCACCATGTTTCCGGAAGGCTCTTCGATGGGCAGGCCTGCGCCGATGGCAGCGGCCATGGCTTGTTCTACGAGATACACCTCGCTGGCGCGCGCGCGATAGGCGGAGTCCTGGACCGCGCGTTTTTCCACCGGAGTAATTTCGCTTGGCACGCCGATTACAATTCTGGGATGAACCAGGACGCGGCGGTTGTGAGCTTTCTGAATGAAATAGGTGAGCATCTTTTCGGTGACTTTGAAATCGGCGATGACGCCATCTTTCATTGGCTTGATGGCCACCACGTTTCCGGGAGTGCGACCGAGCATTTCTTTGGCCTCACGGCCAACGGCGACAACTTCCCCGCTGTTCTTGTTGATGGCCACGATGGAAGGCTCGTTTACCACAATGCCCTTTCCGCGCGCGAAGACCAGCGTGTTGGCAGTACCGAGATCGATGGCCAGGTCGGATGAAAAGAGACTGAACACCGACCTCATGTTGTAGCCGTTTTTCGTCACGTCTTGCGTTCCCCCTCAGTTGGGCATGCGGGCCGCGGCGGCGGCAAATATTTGGCGAACTTCCAAACTTGACAGCGCATCGTTCGTTTACGGGATTACGACTTGCACGCGCTTGGTGGCTGTACCGCCCCGGCGATTTTGGCCGGTGATGATAACTTCGTAAGAACCTTTTGGCATGGGCGGCAGAAAATGGCGGAACTGTCCGTCGGATTGAATGCTGGCGACCGGTTCACCGTTGATAATCAAGGCCGCTCCGGGCTCGGTGCGCCCAATGATTTCGACGACGTTACCCTGCAATACAGTATTATCCACCTCCAGGAGCATATCCTGCTCTTTCCCTTGTATTACAAGCGTGAATTTGTAGGGCTCACTTTGATCACTGGTGGCATTCTTCGCGTCGATCGCGCGAACCCGCCAATAATAATCGCCGGGGTCGAGTCCTACGATGTCCACGCCCTCCGAGGTTGTTTTCTTATCCATAATTATTTTGTTGAACATGGCGGTGGTACTGGCCTGGAATTCATAAGACTTCGCCGTAGACACGGTTTTCCAGGAGAAATGAACCGGATCACGCTTGGGATTCGATACGGTGATGGCTTGCAGGTTCAGCGGCGAGTTCAATTCCGGAGGTGCTAGCACGTCGGTTTTGGTGATCGCCCCACCGGTGGGGAATGTGACACGTTGAAACTGGCCGATATCGAGGTGCTCGCCGCCGCGACTCAATTCCGCGCTACCAGAAGCGATGGTGATTTGCTGCTGTTTTGTGGCGGGATTGCTGCTGACAGCAGCGCGGCTATTCGCGCGCAATGATGCGACAGCGTTCTCGAAAGAAACTTCCGCCTTCGAACCGGGAACTTCCCATGCACCAGTGGCGAGGTCCACTTGTCCTGAACTGATGTGCACGCCGACTTGCGAGGCGTGATCCCGCTCTACGATATTTTCTTCGACGGTGACGAGGGTATCGCCCTTTACGGTGTAGGTGGTGCCGTCGGCGAAAGCCATGCGAGCCACGCCTTCGGGTCCGGTCTGGATCAAATCGCCTTTATCGAGGGTAAGCTGATAATCAGCGCTCTGCCACTCAACGGAATTTACTTTTTTTACTTGCACTTTTCCATCGAGGTTTACAAAGCGGGCTTGCCGTGCGGTGATGGTAGCCACGCCTGCATCGTGCGCGGAGACGGCTGCGTCGAGGCGCTTGACGAGCTTGCCGGAAAGATCGGGAAAGGCAAAATAGATGGCGGCAATTATTACGCCGATAATCAGCAAGGCGTAGATCGCCATGGTTTTGTAAGTGACGGTGTGCCAATAGACCTCGACCCGCGAGATTTTAGGCTTGTCCGACACGGTTGTTTTTTGGTCTATCATGTTTATTAGGGCTAACTTGGAAATTTAGCACACGGGTATAGGCCATTCAACTCGGCGAGAAAAGAGTTGCGAAACTGCTAACCCCTCCTTGTTCCAATTAGTTAACTGGCCCACGGGCCTGTTGGGGATAACTGTTGTGGCGGTTCTGTTCAGGGCCAAGCGAAAAGCGTTCCAATCTGGCGCCATATTGGAGGTTGACCCCAGGCGGGCATTTTAGGGAGACTATCTGCTCTAGACGGTCGTTTTTGCTGCTGGGTACGGTGCCGCGAATCCTGCGTGATTTGCGAAGCAAGCGAAGTACTCTTGAGGCTGCGAGGAAGAAAAAATGAAAGAAATTATTGGCGAACTCCTTCCACCGACACGAGTAATGATGACTCCGGGGCCTTCGTGCATGGACCCGCGAGTTTACCGCGCGATGTCCGCGCCGCTGGTGGGGCATCTGGATCCGTGGTTTTTGGAAATGATGAATGACGTACAGGTTCTGCTTCGCCGCGTGTTCCAAACCGAGAACCGCATTACTTATCCCATCTCCGCATCGGGCTCGGGCGGGATCGAAGCCGCGGTATTGAACCCGCTGGAAGAGGGTGATGAGTGCATCGTTTGCGCGAATGGAATGTTTTCCGAGCGCATGGCGGTGATCGCAGAACGCAGTCCAGCGAAAGTGATTCGTGTGGAGGCGCCGCTGGGCCGCACAGTTGATCCTGAGGAAATAAGGCGCGCAGGCAAAGGCAAAAAGATTAAATTCGTCGGTTTGGCGCATGGTGAAACTTCGACCGGCGTGGTGCAGCGGCTGGAAAATTATCGCAAAGTTGCCGATGAGCTGGGAGCGTTGCTGATCGTGGATACGGTTGCGTCTCTAGCGGGGATCCCGCTGGATGTGGATCGCGAGCGGATTGATATTTGTTTCAGCGGCACGCAAAAGGCGATTAGTGCGCCGCCGGGTATGGCGCCGATCACCGTCAATAAGCGGGTGGAAGATTTAATACGCGCGCGAAAAACGCCGGTGGAAAGCTGGTATTTCGATTTCACGCCGATCATGACGATGTGGGGCGCAGAGCGAACCTATCATCACACGCCGCCGGTGTCGTTGATCTACGGCTTGCGGGAAGCGCTTCGGATTGTGTTGGAGGAAGGGTTGGAGGCTCGCTGGGAGCGACATCTGCAGAATCAGCAAGCGTTGGTTGCGGGAATCGAAGCGATGGGACTTGAACTATTTGTTTCCGATCCTGCCGACCGGCTGGTAACCGTGACGGCGGTAAAGATTCCCGCTGAGCTTGAAGATAGAAAGGTTCGCCAGCAGCTTCTGGATGAATTCAACATTGAGATCGCTGGTGGCATTGGCAAGACCAAAGGACAAATCTGGCGAATCGGGTTGATGGGTTATTCATCGCAGAATACGAATGTACTGTTATTTCTGGCGGCGTTGGAGAAAGCCCTGCTGGATCAGGGACGCCGCGTGCCCGCCGGCGCTGGTGTAGCAGCGGCGATTCGCAGCTATCAACGGGCGGCGCAAGCGGTGGTAGTGGGGGCGCGAAAGTAAGCGGGCGGAAAATCCGCATGGCTAAAACTTCTTATCCTACGATTCCGAATGCTGGCGCGATGAGCGACTTCGTCGGCGCGTTCGACGTGCCTTCGAAAGTAACGGACTACGTCTATAAGTGCAGGTTTTCGCACTGCTGGAACGGAATCGCGACGCGGCACGCCGACACCATGGATTGCAAATTTTTAGTGGATGGTCGCGGGGTAGTGCTGGGATTGGCGCATCCGGGTTTCGTGGAATTTCGGACGCGCGCGGGAAGGAATCTCTCCGACCGCGAAGCGAGTTACATTGCGGCTGAATATCTGCGAGGAAGGCTGGAGCAGGAAGACGAACACGCACTTTACGACGTGCCCGCCACCGAACTAACCCGCATCATTGAGAAACTTAATATCCGCTGAACGCGTGAGTGGAGGGTTTGAGCTGAATCATGAAGGGGTAACATTTTCTATTTAGTGGACGATTCCTTTTTGGCGAGCGAGCGGATGTAGTTCACCAGATTCCACATGGCGTCCGGCTTGGCTCGGTCCCCTTCTGAGGGCATTTCAGCTTTGCCATTCTTTATAATGTAGAAGAGCTCACCGTCCGTGCGGTCTTTCAGTGCGGCGGGATCGCGGTAATCGGCCAACTTCACTTTCATATCTGCCGCCAGGTCGCCTTTGCCATTGCCGTCTTTTCCGTGGCACATCTCACAGTCGATGTCATACATTTTTTTCCCCTGGGCGATCGAGGTGGCAGTAGGTTTTACGGGGTTGGCCATCTTGGTCGCTTCCGGGGGGATTTTATATTCGGCGCTAGGAGTATTTGCGTCCGGCTTCGATTGTTGCGCGAGGCCTGAGACGGTTGTCAAGAGCAGGATTGATAAAACACAGAAAGTTTTTCCCATGGGAGCCTCCCGCAGCATTAACCAGCGGATCTATTGCGGGCATTCTACTCCCGCAGGGGACAACGAGAAAGGCGTTGTTTTTTGTGGTGTGCGGGGAGGGTGACCCAGCAAATCAGGCGTCGGAGAGAGATTCGCCGGAGCCGGAGCCGTCCTGCAACTCGCCAACTTCGAAGATTTCGCCGCAATCGAGGCACTCGACGTACTGCGTATCATCATCTTTGGCGATGAGCTGCGTGCGTTTGTGCTGGCAAGCCGGATCTGGGATCACAGGACCACCAATCGCAGAATGGATTATACATCTTAGCCGAGTCACGGTGGGAGTGTGGCTGGAGTGTTACAGGCTATGGGCATGTGCTCATAGAGAAAGAGCGCCGCGACGAAATACAGGTTCCCCAAGAGGCGGTGCTAGAGTTGACAAACGGGCGGATTGACACTATCAGTCTGTTTGCAGTGGTAGAGCGAGGCGTACGTGAGCGAGGAACTGAGCGCCACCCAGAAACGTCTAGGAACCGCGTTGTTCTACGGAATTCTGATTGCGCTCGCCTATCTAGTTTTTCTTGTCTTCCAGCCATTTCTGGTTCCACTTGCATGGGCCATCGTTATGGTGGTGGTGGCCTATCCGGTTTACGCGCGGCTGGCGCGCAAGTGGGGGCGCACGGCGGCCGCTAGCGCAAGCACATTGGGTGTGACATTAATTATAATCGTCCCCGCCATCCTGGTGACCGGCGCATTTATCCGGCAGGGCGTGGAAGCTATACAAGTGGTGCAACAACAAATTCAAAGCGGACACTTTTCCTGGGTAAACGATCTGTGGCTTCGCATTCAAGAGCGATTTCCGGACGCCAACGCAGGCGATCTGACCACGGCGATTCATCGTTATGCGGACGCCGGAGCTGGTTATCTGGCCACGCGGGTGGGAACTGTGCTGCGCAACACTGCGGTGTTTTTGTTTGATCTGACCGTTATCATTCTATCCATGTTCTATTTTTTCCGCGATGGCGATGCGATTGTGGCACGTTTGCGCCAAGTACTTCCCTTCGAGAAATCGCATCGCGATCGGATGATCAACGACGCGCGAGAATTAATTTTTGCGAGCGTGACGTCTAGCTTAGTTGCGGCGGTCGCTCACGGAGTATTGGGTGGACTGGCCTTTGGATTGACCGGAATTCACGCGCCGATTTTCTGGGCCGTGATGATGGGGTTTTTCTCGCTGGTTCCGGTGCTGGGCTCGGCGCTGATATGGGTACCGGCGGCGATCAGCTTGATGGTGAATGGGCATATTGGAATGGGCATCGTTCTAATGATTTTTTGCGGCGTGATCGTGGGACTGGTGGACAACATTATTCGTCCCTGGATGATAAGCGGGCGCGCGCAAATGGGTGGCTTGGTGGTGTTTATCAGCGTACTGGGGGGAATCAGCGTCTTCGGCATGCTAGGCGTGGTGCTAGGGCCGATTGTGGTGGCTGCCGGAGCGAGCATGCTGGACCTTTACGTACCAGGCGCTGTGGTTAGAAACCCCAAACCCAAAGCGGGTGGGAACAAATTGGGCGGCGTGCTAGAGTAGCGGCCTTCGGAAGCAGGATGAAAAAAAATTTCAATTCAAAACACCTGAGCTTGCCGCCGGACAAATTGCGGTGGCATTGCGATCCAGCTCGCATTCCGTTTGAAACGACTTCGGAAGTCGAGCCATCCACCGGTGACACCGGGCAGGACCGCGCATTACGCGCGCTGCGCATGGGTGTGGAGCTCACGGCGCCAGGCTACAATCTTTTTGTCTGCGGGCTTTCCGGGACCAGCCGCGGCGGAATGATCGTGCGGTTGATTGAGGACATGCACCCGAAGAGCGAGATCGCTCCGGACCGCTGCTACGTCAACAATTTCAAGAATAATGACCGGCCACGCCTGCTGACCTTGACCCGCGGACAAGCCAACGCATTCAAGAAGGAAGTGGAAACCGGAATTGACTTTTTGCGCCGGCGCATTCCGCAGGTGTTCGAGGGTGAGCCGTTCCAGCGGCAGAAAACGCGCATCGTGGAGCGTTTTACTCTGCGCGAAAAAGAATTGATGGACGATTTCACACGGCGGATCGCGAGAGAACAGTTTGCGTTGGGGCGCATGCAAGTGGGCGCTGTCGCGCTGCCGGAAATTTTTCCGGTGATCGAGGGTGCCATGGTGCCGATCGAGGAAATTCCCAAGCTCGTGCAGGATGGAAAACTGGAAAGTCCAGCGGCGGAAGAACTGGAGCGCAAGTACGATCAGTTCCGCCAAGAGTTTACGGTGGTCTATCGCAAGACGCTATCGCTTTCGCGCGAGCTGGCCAGTGAAATGAGCTATCTGGAGCAAGAGGCTGCGTCGGTGTTAGTGGATGGTGTGATCGAGGAGCTCAAGGAGAAATATCCGAGCACGCAAATCTCCGAGTATCTGGAGGAAGTGCGGCACCACATTTTGGATAATCTCGATCCTTTCAAGGAGCGCGAAGGGGAGGAAGAGCAGCCTCCCTCAGAGGGCGGCGGAGGCACGCGCGTGGAACGCACGGATCGCGATCCATTTCGTGTTTATGGCGTAAACGTGATTCTGGCCCATGGCGAGGGTGAAAAATGCCCAGTAATTTTCGAGACGATTCCAACGTATGCAAATCTTTTTGGCACCATTCATCGCAGCTATGATACGCGCGGCGGATGGAGTTCGGATTTCATGGACTTGCGGGGCGGTTCGTTGTTGCGCGCCGACGGTGGTTATCTGGTGATGTACGCGTTGGATGCGCTGACGGAGACGGGGGTGTGGCGCACTTTGAAGCGCACGCTAAATCATGGAAAGCTCGAGATACAGCCAGTGGACGTATTCTTTCCGTTCAGCACAGCGGCGCTTAAACCGGAGCCAATCGATACACACGTGAAGATCATTCTGATCGGCGACCGCGATATGTACGAGCTGCTTTACGATTTCGAAGAAGACTTCCGCAAGATTTTCAAGGTGCGCGTGGAATTCGACGAAGAAATGCCCTGGAGCGACGAAATCATTCGCGAGTATGCCGGGCGGCTGCGCAAGATTTGCAATGACGAGGCACTTTGCCCGTTTGACCGCACTGCTTTCGCGTCGATTCTGGAACACGGCGTGCGGCTGGCCGGGCGAAGAGGAAAAATCACCGCGCGCTTTTTCGATCTTGCGGATTTAGCGCGCGAGGCTTGCTATGTTGCGCGAAATGAAAAGCAGGCAGTCGTGACCGCAGAACACGTTCGCAAGGCGTTGGATGCGAAAGTGGAGCGGCACAATCTGACGGAAACAAAAATCCGCGAGATGATCGACCAGAATTTGCTGTTCATCGATACGACCGGGACTCGCGTGGGCCAAGTGAATGGATTGAGCGTGATCGAAATTGGAGGGTATCCGTTTGGCAAGCCCGTGCGAATTACCGCAACGGCGTCCCTCGGTAAAGCGGGCATCGTCAACATCGAGCGCGAGTCAAACTTGAGCGGGCGTTTTCATGATAAGGGCGTGCAGATTATTTCCGGCTATCTAAGACGAACGTTTGCACAGGATAAACCGCTGTCGCTGTCTGCGAGCCTTTGCTTCGAGCAATCTTATTCAGGCGTGGACGGAGACAGCGCCAGCTCGGCTGAGGTTTATGCTTTGTTGTCCGCGTTGGCGGAGCTTCCGATTCGACAGGAACTCGCGGTGACCGGCTCGGTGAATCAGCACGGCGACATTCAGCCCATTGGGGGCGTGAACCAGAAAATCGAGGGATTTTACGACGTGTGTAAATTGAAAGGATTGACCGGAAAACAGGGTGTGCTGATTCCGGCGGAAAATGTGGATGATCTAATGTTGCGCGACGAGGTAATCGAAGCGGTGGGCCAAGGGCAATTCCACATTTATCCGGTAGGCACCGTCGAGCAAGGCATTGAAATACTTACGGGCGTGGATGCGGGCAAGCGGAAATCTCGGGAAAAGTTTGGGCCGGGGAGCGTGTTTGGGAAGGTCGATTCCCGGCTGCATGAGATGGCCCATGCCATGCGAAAATTCCACTGAAGAATCCTGGCCATACATAGTCTACTGCTGGGCCTGGGAGCATGAAAAAGCAGATCCCTCACGCGTCCGCAAACGGCGCGGCCGGTTCGCGATGACCGTGGTATGGGTGGTCACTTCGAGTTGTGACGGCTGAGGGAGAGCTAGACCAAGCGCTTCATTTCGATCACAACTTCCTGAGTTTTCCCGTTTCGTTCAATCAAGAGTTTGTATTTGTGGCCGACTTGACGAAAAAGATCGCGTACGGCATTGAGCGTGAGGTCCGCAGCGGGCTCAGAATCGATTCCAGCGATGATGTCTCCCTCATGAATGCCGGCCGCGGCGGCGGGCGTGCCCGGCTGAACGCGCACGATCTCAAAGGTTCTGAGGTTTGCGCCCTGGGCCACGATGGCGAGGCCGCTCATGTCTTCCTCAGCGAATTTGTTGAATTCCAAGTTTGGCTCGAGAATGATGCGTTGATGCGCAAGATCGAAAACCACGGTAAAACGGCGAAGAAATCCGGCGCCGATGGCACCTGCGCGAGTTTGGTCGCTGCCTTTGGCTGGCCTCGACTGAGAAAAAGCTGCTACTGGTTGTTCGACCACGTAGGGGCCCAGCTGAAACATTTTCAGGCGGCCAAGAAAGATCTTTGCCCCACCGTCGAGTTCTGGGTACGAGCCGGAAACAGTTTTGAAATGTACAGACGAGAAGCCCTGAGCCTCGGTGTAGACGCTGGAAAATACGATAGCGGTATCGAGCGCGGTGTTCACCACAAAATTGGCTTCCAGCGACTTGTGGCCGGAGAGTTCAAACTTCGCGCGAATCAGCGGTGCAGTGCCAGCGAAGGTTAGTGGAAAACTTTTGCCCGGACCGGAATAGGCAAACGTGGCGGGATCGTAAAGCTGCACGGTTTGCCTGAGATAATTGACCACAACCACGAGACGATCGAAAAAATCCGCTCCGAGAGTTCCGTGGTAAGGCATCCCCAGCTGCAAACCGAAATCGCTTTTGCCAGCGACGGGGAGCACACTCATAGGCAACTCAACACCTGGAAGAGCGAGTACGCAATTTCGCATGGCGGGCTGTGATGTGCCGGCAGAACGGGAGGGATTGGGCGCGTCGCCAGGATCCACCGACGTCGCGCTCGCGCTGGAATTCAGCTCGAACAGCAGGGGCTTGCCCTGATCTATCTTAACCGGCAGAAAAATGAGATCGCCGATGAAGGCGGCGGGGTTTGACGCGGCATTGCCACCGTAGGCGAACCGGGCGGGCGCAGTGTTTTCTTGTGTTGCCGGCGCAGGCGATTGGCCAGGCAGCGTGGGTTGAAGCGCGAAGCCGATCATCGCGATAAGAATAAATGCGACAAGAAATCCGTGACGGCGCGTCCGATTTCCTCGTCGATGAATCATCTGCGTCCAGGTAGATAGACTAGTGAAGATAATAATCAAAGTAAATTCCGCCGGAATCTTTCCACCATCCATTTGCACTCGCTTTCAGATGGCGATTGACCAATCCGGGTTTTATGAGGCGCAGCAGTTCCGCGCTGGGAGGATTGCTCTGGTTCGATTGTTTGGCCGATTCCATCTGCTCAATGAAACGCGCAATAATTTTATCCCACGGAATTCTTGCGATATCAGAGCCGCCCATGCCGGAAAGCTTTTCCGGAAGGAGCGCACGCAAGCGGACAAATTCAGGATCGCTGACGACGGAATCCACCGAAGACGCCGCGGTAGCTTTGCCGTTAATTCGCGCTACGCTGTCACGCACCATGGCTTTGCGCGGTCCCATGATGACGAATTGCGGAGTCACGGCGAGGTAATAGAAGCTGCGGCGCTGCTGCCCGGATTCCGGATCGCGAAAGGGATAGGACAAATCGAGGTAGGTGGTGTCGGACGAGGTATCTTCGGCAGCAATCTGTTTCGCCAGAGCAGCCCGCAGGAGGCGTAACACCTCCGGCTGCTTCTGAATGGCCATGGCATAGAGTTGCTGCGACTCGCCGTCTTCGGTAAACGAAATTCGATTGCCAAATTCGCCGGTAAACAGCTGCAGGGCCTCGGAGACCGACATTCCCAGAAAACCTTGAGCCATGGCCTCGGCGCCGAGTAAGCCGGCCGATTGCTGAGAGGTCATGGCTGCAAGCGCACCTCCGCGGACTATTTGATACAGCGACACGAGGTCAATTTTAGAAACACTGAAATACGGGCCAGTAGCGACGATGGGTTGCGTCTGGAATGTCGTGGTGCTTGCTCCTGCGATATCGAAGAAACTTCCGGCAGAAGTGTCGCCGAGTATCGCGCCGTGAGCGCGCGTTGTGTCGCTGGCAAAGCTGATGCCTCCGCCGGCCACACGAACTTTCTCTAAGTGCACGTTGCGGATGACCTTCGCCATGGGCTGATCTTTTTGATCGGCGGGAATCCATTTATCCGGATCGGGGACGTGGATGAAATATTCCACGGCGGCGTCCTTTCCCAGGTAAGGACGGATAGCCTGATATTCCGGCAGGTCCATCAGGGAGGAGTTTGGTCTTGCGGACGAACTGAAGCGGGTCACCAGATCCTGGATAGCGTCTTTCTGCGTAGTCACCAGAAAATAGTTTCCAGCTCGGGTGCTGTAGGTTGTGTTTGTGTTTGCAGCATCGTTCGCATTTTCGGTCCTGACTTCGATGGTGCTGCCACCGAAAGTATAAGTGGAAACCTCCGCCTTGGTCTTGCTGCTGGCTTGCGCAAGGGCTTTCAACTTCAGCACTAAATCGGCTTTGCCGGTGCCGTCATAAACGAAAAACAGACTGGCCAGATGCGACGGATTAGCGGGTGTGCCAGCGGAAGACTGCGCATTTGCGATGAAGCCGAAGGCTGCCGGGTTATCCAGTAACGAGAGGAGGTCGGAGAGTTGCAAGGCGGGCGTGGCGGAGCTGTTCTTTTGTTGCCATTGCACAAAGTTTTTCGCGAGTGCCTGGCGCACGGGTTCGAAATCGGGATCTTCCAGGAGCTGGAGCACGTGATTTTTCTTATCGGAGTCCCCCAGAAACGATTTGCCGCGCCATTGCATATAAAAGAGCGTACTTTGCGGCAAGCGCTCCGAAATTGCAGGAGTTTGAGCGAACGACGGGCTCGCCGCAAAAAAGCAAAGGAGAAACACGGCGCCGAGCGCTCGGCCACTCGCTTGATTACAAAGACGCGCTAGGGGGGCACCCCACCGTCCAGTAAGAGATACTATTTTGGCATTCACCCGAGTGTCCCCCAATTCTTGAGAAGGTTAAGGCGAAGCACGGCGATCGAGCTAATATATTTCGGTCCTACTTTCCAGGCGGCGCGCTAGAAGACGAACCGGCTGGCGTGGAGGCCGGCGCGGCAGAACGCGCTGACTTCGGAGTGCTCAAATACCCCTTGGCTTTATCCTTGGAGAGATCGAACACCACGATTTCATAAGGCGCGCGGGCGCCCCGAACATAAAACTGAATAGGCTCGCCAACAGTCTTGTCTTTTTTCTCGATACTCTTGTCGTCGGCCACGACATTGAGCGTGTACTTGAAATGCTTGGTGTCAATCTTACGAAGGGTTACTTGAATGGGGCCAACGTGCTCCGGTCCCTTGGAATTCTTGTTGAGGCTGAATTCAAAGATGTCGCGCTCGCCGAGGCGCTTGAGCTCCTCTACTTCGTCATGATTCCGCGCGATCAGCCCGCTCTGCACGCCTAAATCGCCGATGGTGCTCTGTAGTTTGCTTTTGGTGCTCTCCAAGTCTGCCTTGGTGGCATCGACCTCGGTCTTGGTTCCGCTGAGTTCGGTGGCCACCTGGCCAAATTTCGTAGAAGTGTCAGCTTGCACTGCGCCGATTTGCTGATGAAGCTCCGCGTCACTCTTCTGCTGATCTTTCTTGATGGATTGAGCGAGGCTGCGGGCGCGCGCGAGTTCGTCTTGAGTCAATCCGAGCTTTTGCGAAGTGACGTCCAGCTGGCCTTTCAGGTCTGCTACGCGCGAATTCGTCTTGTCGATTTGGGCCGCGAGTGCCTGGGTTTTGCGGTCGGCCTCGTCCAGTCCTTTGCGATAATTCTGACGCGCCGCATAACCCGCGTAAAGCAAATAACCGACCAGCGCAAAAGCGACGACGAACAGTAGCGTGACCCAGCGCGGCAGACCTGCTTCACTCACACGGGTTACCTCAACGGGAACGGGTGTGTTCGGATTCGAACTCATCGAGCCTCCTTGGATCAGAGCGGCCCAGCCGCTCCCTATGGGACGGAATTATGGCTGACGCTTAGCCGGAAGTCTATGCTTGGCGCGCGCGCTTGTTTCTTTCTCGTGCAGGCCAGTCAGCCAGCACGGTAGTGGTTAAGCCGCCTCGAGGCGTGAATTCTCCGGTGACGCGAAACCAGACCGGATGCACGGCCGCTACAAAATCGCGCAACATGCGATTTACCGCATTCTCGTAAAAAATCCCAAGATCGCGGTAAGCCAGCAGATACATCTTGATGGACTTCAGTTCCAGGCAGAGCTTTTTCGGCTGGTACTGGAGTGTAATCGTGCCGTAATCGGGCAAGCCGGTCTTGGGGCAGACGGAGGTGTACTCGGGAAATCGAATAGTGATTTCGTAACCGGGGAAATGGTTGGGCCAGGTCTCCAGTTTTGGAAGCTTGGCATCCATACCGGCGCGCGCATGAACGGCAGTATAGTCGGGCATCAGAATTCCTTTCTCACAACATTCTACACGCGCGGGGTTGCGGAACGGAATTTCTGGACCGTTCGGGGTTCAAATCTTGCTCCGCGTGGGGCTTTTATGTATTCTGCGGACGAAAACAGGAGACAACTGGTCCGATGATTTGTCCGCAGTGCCGCAGCGCCAATGTTTTTCGGTCGCACCGCGACGGCGCGCTCGATTACATCCTTACGGTATGCAACTTGCGGCCGTGGCGCTGCCATACTTGCGATAACCGGTTTTATGCCTGGCGCGTGGCGGTGGCTTTCCAGCGGTTTGCGCATTGTCCTAAGTGCGGGAATTTCGATTTGGAGCACATTTCCCGGGAGCGCGTGGAGGACGGAAGTTTGCTTGGCCTAAAGCGCAGGCTGCGGTTCCCGGCCTACCGCTGCGATCCTTGCCGCGAGAGGTTTTTCAGCGTGCGTTTCTTCAGACGTATACGTCCTTCGATGATCCGAGATGGGGTTGAGCGTTCGGTGGCAGGATAGTTTCCATCCTTCCGAAGACAATGGCTAAATCTTTCGTGTTATAAATAACTCCGCAGGCCCCGCCGCGCGTCAATGAATGTCACCGGTCTGGAATCTCAAAGCGGAAATCGCGGCTGCGTAATCGTACTTGGCGCTGGTTTGCGTGATTTCAGCCTGGGTCCTATTCAATTGAGCCTGGCTTAGCTCGATGATGGAACTGAGACCGAGCTTGTAGCGCTGTTGGGCGAGATCGAACGCTTGGGTGGCTTGGCTTAAGAGTTGCTGCGTCACGGCCAAGCGTTGAAAGGCTGAATTGGCATCGAGCCAGGCGCTGCGAACATCGCGCGCCACGCGATTTTGCAGGTCGCGAAGATACTGCTCTTGTGCGTGCGCTTGCGCGGTGGCTTCCGCATGCAGGGCATTGAACTGGCGTCCGTTGAAGATGGGAATGTTGACGTTGAATCCAGCCGCGGCGTAACGGCTTCCTAGAGGCTCTTGCCGTACGGGAGTAAGTCCGGCCACACCGACTGCTGAAATTGTGGGAAACCAAAGGTCACGCTCCGCAGCGGCGTAGCTTTGCGCCGAGCTGACGCCCAAGCGTCCGCCGATTAATTCCGGTCGGTTTTGCATGGCTTGAGAGATGAGCAAGGTGATCTCTGCAGGAGGAGCGGCGGGCGCCGACTCGTCCGCGAGTATGAAGATTTTTTGATCGGCATATCCCAGGGCGAAAGATAGGTCCGCATAAGAAGCCTGCAGGTTATTTTGTGCTTGGATCAGAAGAAGCTGTGCCTGAGCCAAATCCACATTTGCGAAACTTACGTCGAGACCCGACTTCAATTTATTTTTTTCCAGCTCGGTTATTTGGTCGGAAACGAGTTGGCGATCCTTGACCGTCTCCTGGGCTACTTTCAAGACAGCTTGTGCTTTTAGAACAGCGTAATAGGCCTGATCCACTGCTAAAAGGATGTCGGCACGGGAGGTGACGACGTTTTCTTCCTGCGCTTCGGCGTGCAGGCTCGCACTTTTCACCAACTCGTGGGTGCGTCCAAAGTCGGTGAGGAGTTGTGCTACGGTGATACCGTTCGCATAGCGGTCGTAGATGATTGAGTTACTCAAAGAGCCGGCAGCCATGCGGCTGTCTGTCTCGGATTTAACCCCGGTCAAACTGCCAAACACTTGCGGATAATACGCCGACCGCGCTTGTGTGACCCGAGCTTTAGCGGCATTCGCTGAGTACTGCGCAGCCTGAATTTGGGGATGATTCTGGATTGCAATTTTCTCGGCGTCTGCCAGCGTGAGACTCGTGGGAGTTTGCGCCGAACACGGAATCGAACACAGCGTCAACAGGGAAAAAAATGAATGTAGGAAACGCGAGGGCATTAGTGAGCCTCCTCCGGTACCACGGCCGTGCTGGGGGCAGCGCGTTGCCGATAGATCAGCAGGTATGCCGCGGGAACTACGAAGATCGTGAGAATAATGGAGGAAATCAATCCGCCAATAATCACGCGAGCCAGCGGTGCATAGGCTTCGCTGCCGGTTTCGAGTTTGAAAGCCATGGGAAGGAGACCTACGACGGTGGCGAGCGAAGTCATCAGAATTGGGCGAAGGCGAATGCGGCAGGCGTGTGCGACCGCTTCAACGAGCGAGTGCCCTTCGGAGCGGAGAACGTTCGCGAAATCAACAATGAGGATGCTATTGGAAACGACCATGCCTTGCAGCATAACGATTCCCATGAGCGATTGAATGTTTAGGGTCGTGCCGGTGAAAGCCAGGGTGAAAATCACGCCAACCAGGCCGGTCGGAACCGCCAGGACAATCAGGAATGGGTCAATGAAAGAAGCAAACTGCGCGACCAGAATCAGGTAGACCAGCAAGACGGCCAGCAGAAGGCCTATGCCAAAGCTCTTGAAGGAAGATTCCATGGTGATCACCAGACCTCGGACGTTAATGCGTATGTTGGACGGCAATTTCGTATCGGCGATGATTTTAGAAATTGCTCTTGCGGGAGCGCCGATGTCTTCGCCCGTAGGCGCGACGTACACGTCGAAAGTTCTCTGCAATTGATAATGATCCACTTCGGTGGGAGTTTGAATTTGAGTTACGTCCGCGACCTGACTCAGGTAGGTCGGCATTTTCAGGTTGGGAGAGCGCAACGGCATGGCCTTCAGATCTTCAATCGACTTCACCTGATTTTCTGGATACTGCACGCTGACGAAATAGTTGTTGCCGGTTTTGGGATCGACCCAATAGCTGGGAGCGATCATTACGTCGGAAGTAAGAGCGGTGATGACGTTGTCCACGACTTCCTTGGGACTGAGGCCCAGCTGACTGGCGCGTTCGCGATTCAACATTCAGTTGTAGAGCGGGATAATCCATGTCCTGCGGGATGTAAACATCCGAGACACTCGGCACCGCTTTGAATTTCGTGGGCCAAGTTCTGCGCGATATTGCTCGCGGCGGTTAAATCCATTCCGCTCACCTGCACGTCAATCGGCGCAGGCATCCCTTGATTTAGAACCGCGTCCACCAGGCCGCCGGACTGGAAATAGGTACGCAATTGCGGGAGCTGCTTGGCGATGCGCTCACGCACTTTGTCCATGTAGGTAAAGCTGCTTACTGTGTGATCCTCTTTCAGGCCAACCTGAACTGTGGCGGTGTGCATGCCTGAATTGGGGTGAATAAAGCCGAAAGATCGGGGAAAACGCCGATGTTCGACACGATTGTGCTCAAATCGTCTGGCTTTACGACTTGGCGGACGATGTCTTCTACTTGTTTGACATAGCCTTCGGTCACCTCAATACGAGTACCCGTGGGCGCCTTTACGTTGATGACGAATTGGCCCGCATCCGTGCGCGGAAAAAATGCAACGCCGATCAGCGGAACCAAGAGAAAGCAGAGCAAGAAGAATCCAACAAAGGCCCACACCACTAGTCGTGGACGATCCAAGGCGCGGCGAACCCATCGTTCATAAAAATTGAGCATTCGCTCGAACGTGGCGTTGAATTTTTCGTGGAATCGATCGCTCCAGGATTTTTTGGCGGATTCCGAGCCTTGCGCGTGCCGATGAACGGCCTTGAGAAAATAAGCGCAGAAAAGAGGAACGACAGTAACCGCATCGAAGTAAGACGCAAACAATGCGAGGACGACGGCGAGGGCCAAGGCGGAAAACAGATACTTACTGACGCCGAATAGCAGAGTGACCGGAAAAAAGACCACAACGGCAACGAGCATGATGGCCAAAACGGCTAAAGCGACTTCATTTGCGCCATTCACGGCGGCCGTTTTCGGATCTTCTCCCAATTCAACGTGACGGTAGATATTTTCGAGAACTACGACCGAGTCGTCGATCAATCGCGAAAAAGCCAGCGCGAGTCCGCTCAGGACCATGCTGTTGATCGTTTTGTTGGCCGAGTGGAGAACGAAGAACGTAATCATCACGGACAACGGAATGGAAAGAAAGACGGCGGCGGTGGCGCGGAAACTTCCCAGAAACATCCAAATCATTAGGGCGGTGAGAATAATGCCGATTCCGCCTTCGCGCAGGACCGTGAAGATGGCACCCTTGACGAAAAGAGACTGGTCAAAAACTACGTGGGTCTTGAGTTGGGCGGGAATATCGCGGAGAGTTTTAATGGCTTTTCTGATACCGTTCACAACGGCGATGGTGTTGGTGTCGCCGCCTTGCTTTAGGATCGGAACATAGACGGATTTCTGGCCGTTCACGCGCACGATGTTGTACTGCAGGAACGAACTGTCTACAGCCTTGCCCGATATCTGAAACAAAAACTGATTTCTGGCCTTCGGTTTTCAACGGAATATTGTTGATAGCGGCCGCATTCGGCACTTGAGCATTGGTGTAAATGTTGTAATCCAGGGGACCGATGCGCACGTCACCGGCGGGCAGAATCAGATTCGATTGGTCGATGGCACGCACGACGTCCATGGGACTGAGTTCGTGAGCCTGCAATTTAAGCGGGTCCACGTTCACCATGATTTGCCGGTAGCGTGCCGCCATAAGGAGGAGGGACGGTGGCGCCCGGAACGCCGGCGATCTGGTTGCGAATCGTGAATTGCAAATAATCGTGGAGCTGCGTTTCGCTCAACCCCTGGCCTTCCACCGTCAACAAGCACACCGGAAGACTTGAGGCATCGACCTTCATCACCACGGGCGGGAGAGTGCCTTGTGGCAGGCGGCGCAGGTCCGCCATGGCGAGGTTTGAAATCTGAGTGACGTCGGCGTTGGCGTCTGTGCCGGGCTGAAAATAAATTTTGATCAGGCTAACGCCGGTCATGGAGCGCGATTCCATGTGATCGATACCGCTGCCGAGGGTGAAGAAACGCTCGAATGTGTCGGTGATGTCAGCTTCCATCTGCTCGCGGAGGCATGCCGTTGTAAAACGTGGCTACCAGCACCACCGGAATGTCGATAGGCGGAAACATATCCACGGGCATTTGAACCAAGGCTGGTAAGGCCGAGCACGCAAACAAACAGACAAAGAACAATAATGAAATATGGATGGCGGAGGGAAAATGTCGGCATGGAGGTCTCCTATTCCGTCCCGGCGGGGCCGTACAATTTGTGGCGACACGAGTTCACCCGACCTTGTATTGGTTTTGTTCGCCAAAAATGACCATTTCGTTTTCGTTCAAGACCGGACAAAACTTCCGCTTGCGTGGCTGTCTCAATTCCCAGCTTGACTTCGCGTTTTTCGACGTGGTTTGAAGAATTTACCGACCAGCACGGTCCCTTTACCGTTGCCTGAAGATTGCACGGCCTGGACCGGGACGCTTAAAACTTGCGACGCGGAGCGGAGCGGAATTTTCACGGATGCATACATTCCGGGAACCAGTCGGTAGTTCGGATTGGGGACCTGCACTTCTGTGTGCATGGTGCGGGTTTGCGTCTCGATCTGACCGGACAATCGCACGATTTTCCCGGCGAAAGTATTCTTGGTTGCCGGAGACTTTGATGTCGACGGTGTCTCCCATATGAACATCCGGCACGGCCCTTTCCGGCAACGGGAATCACCAGACGCAAAATATTGTTTTGCGAGAGCTGGCACAACGCCGAGGTCGCCTTTATTGGAAGAAGTTCCGGCGGGAAGCAGCGCCCCGGTATAAGCGTAAATCTGAGTGACCACGCCTTCGAAAGGCGCGGTGATGCGTGAGTAGGCAAACATGGCCTGGTCTTTTCCCAGTGCTGCTTTAGCGACCAGCAATTCCTGTTCGGCGGCGGACACAGCGTCTTTCGCGGAAGAAACGCCCAGCGTTGGCTTCCAGATCTTTTCCTTGTGCCGCGTCGATTTCCTGCTGAGCCACAAGCTCAGGGCGCGACTTTTGCACATCGGCAAGGCGTGTATAGGTCAAGTGCGCGACGTTGTAGGCCGATTGCGCTCGATTGAGCTCCTCGCGAGCGCGGGAAAGATCCTGATCGCTGCGGCGAGCGCTTGCTTCGTCCTGTTGCAACTGCTGCTGCAGTTCGGGAATTTCAAGTTCGGCGAGAATTTGGCCTGCTCTACGTGGGTTCCCCAGTCGACGTACAGCTTTTTGATGTAGCCGGAGACTTTTGCGTACACTTCAATTTCCTGAAGGGGCTCAAATTCCGAGGCGATTTCAAGCTGATTACTCAGATCGTGGCGAGCGACTTTTACCACCGGAGCGGTGGGAGCATGCGCCGCATCTTCGGCTGCGGCCTTGCGGGCACTTCCGCAGCCGGATAGGAGGGCCACGAAAATCCCGGCTGAGACTAGCAGAGTCGCGCGAGCACATCTCCTAGGTCTTCTCATTTCTTCCTCAGAAAATATTTCTAGTTTCATTTGTTTGGGAAATTCGCTGAGTTGGACTCCATCTGACGGAGCGTATCGTACAGTTTTTCGAGCGTGAAATCCTGGGAGCGGCATACTCGATCAGAACCCTCCGCTTCCGTAAAATGTCCTGCGCGGTCCTAGCGACGCGTACGGCGATTCGCGCGGGATGGTCTGAACTCAGCAAAACAAAACTGAACGAAGTAACGACATAGACATGA
>CAWFQV010000004.1:0-216560 GCA_963818085.1 uncultured Acidobacteriota bacterium | reverse complement strand
GAGTTAAGGCCGTGAGATTAGCTCTAACAACTCCTAATTAAGCGCGATTCGGACAAACGGATTTCCTGCGCCAGAACAATGAATTTAGAAACGGTCGAACGAAAAAAGGGTGCGGTTTCGCGCGCGCCTCGCCGGACAGTCCCGTATGGATGCGGGAGTCTACACGTTTGTCTTCAGCAGAAGGCTCCTGTCGCGGGCGACATAGCAGCGGGACGCTGATGCGTGTTCCCGCTGCCAAATGCGTCGAACCCCACTGACAGTGGACTCGCGGGATTAGCCAAAGAGACAGGAAACAAATATCGGCACGCCGAAAAGCGTCTTGAGCGTTTGCGTTTGTCCGCTCCCGGTGTAGAATGCAAAGCGATTTCCGCAACGAAAGAGGCGCCTGTGAAAGACATGTAGACGGGTTTTCGGCTTGTGGTTCTTGTACGCGACGGCAGCCGCAGCCCAGGTGACAGCGATCAAAGCCGGGCGGCTGGTGGATGTCGATTCCGGAACGATCCTCACCGATCAGGTGGTATTGATCCGCGATAATCGCATCACGGCAGTGGGTAAATCACTCGCAATTCCCGCGGACGCGGCCGTGATCGACCTTTCCGCAATGACCGTGCTGCCCGGTCTGATCGACTGCCATACGCACCTGGCGGATGACCTTCACGATGCGGAGCCATTGAATTCATCTGCGACCTTTCGGCCGCCGAGACTGCCTACGCGAGATCCGTGCCGAACGCCGCTGTGCACGCTGGCTCGCCGGCTTTACCACGGTGCGCGATGTCGGCGTGTATCGCGCCTTCAACGATGTCGCCATGCGCGATGCCATTGCCAAGGGACATTATCGGGCCGCGCATGTATGTGGCGGGCGCGATGCGTCACGATCAGCGAGGGAGCCGGCGCGATGACCGGACTTGCCAAGGACATCCAGCTGCCGTTGGATTTGCGCTATGGGATTGCCAACGGTCCTTGGGACGCCCGCCGCGTTGTGCGCGAATTGGCGCAATCGTGGCGCCGATCACATCAAGATTCTGACCACCGGCGCAGTGCTCACGCACGGCAGCAATGCGAAGTCGATCGAATTTACGCCGGAGGAGATCAAAGCCGCCGTGGAAGAGGCGAACAACTTCGGCCTGCGCGTCGAAGCGCACGCGCACGATGCCGAAGGCATCAAGAACGCCATACGCGCCGGCGTCGCTTCCATCGAACACGCCACCCTCATCGATGATGAGGGCATTGCGCTTGCGAAACAGCACGGCACTTATCTTGACATGGACATTTACGACGAAGAATGTATTCAGTCCGATGCCGCCGAACCGGCCGATTTCCTCGCGCACGATGCGGGTTTGGGCAGAAGCACAGCGCCGCAACTTCACGAAAGCCGTTCGTGCCGGCGTCAAGATGTCTTTTGGCACGGACGCTGGCGTTTGCCCGTATGGGATTAACGCCCGTCAGTTCGCCTTCATGGTCAAGTATGGAATGACGCCGATGCAAGCGATTCAGGCGGCCACGAGCTCGGCGGCCGATCTTCTGGGACATTCAAACGAACTTGGCTCGATCAAGCCCGGAAAGTATGCGGATATTATCGCCGTGAGCGCCGACCCGATGCAAAATATTCGCGCGCTCGAAGATGTGAAATTTGTGATGAAGGCCGGTAAGGTTTACGTGCGCAAGTAAAACCGGTCCTCGAAGCCCATAGATCAGGGCGGCGCGCTCTGACCCGCTCTCAGCCCGAACAGCCATTCGCAAGAGCTACTGGAAGCACTCTTCGACTTTGCCAATGCGCGGCATCTTCGTCGGATCAAGTGCGCAACTTGGGCTACGGGTCGGATCTTTATGCGCGCCAGAACTGAGCACTGCTACTCCGCCGAGGTGGACGAGGAATCGCGGTATTCGCAGGAGGTGCTGAAGACAGTAATCGAGGAATACTCCGCTGAGGAAAAGTAGGAGAGGCACTTTCACGAAGAGTGTGAAAAAAATCGTGACAGCCGCAGCCCGGCCCCAATGTCACAAGCAGCGATCATCTGACACGAATGCCCGACCGTGCGGCGCCTTGAAGAAAGCCGGTGACGGAAGTGTGTTCCCTTCCAAAGTAAACAAGACCTTCAACCGTGGCCGCGGGTGGAAGATATTGTCGTCATCTCTGGCGCGCAGTGATGCTCCGAATGACCAGGTTTCACAATCCCGTACCGGAAAGCGCTCGGGTAAGCCTCCGGCTCCTCCCTACCCCCGGTCCCTTCTTTGACCGCAGGTCACGCACAAAAAGCGTTATGGATTATAGATTTCGCGACCCGTCTTGACTTCCGTCGCGCGAGGTTCTATAGAGTGGGCATCGAGCAGCGGGTGGTGCGGGTCACCGGCCTTCTGAATGAGTCTGTAGTCAGCCTTTGCGCGTGCTGCGGGCGGGATCTTTTTGGGCGGCGCTCGCAGCCCCATTTAGTCGCCAGCGGGATCCTCCATTCCCGGGGGTGGATGATGATTCGAGCGGGGAGTGCTGTATTTGCGCTGGGTGTCCTTTTGATGCTCGGATTTGTGGGCGGGTCCGCGGCGCAGTCCAACGAGGGGCGAATTCTGGGAACGGTGACCGACTCGCAGGGGAAGGTTGTCGTCGGTGCGAAGATTACAGTTCTGAATACGGGCACGAGCGCGAGCCGCGATTTGGTGACGAATGGCGTCGGCGATTACGTGGTGCCCAATCTCCCACCCGGCGTATACACGATCACTGCGGAAGCAACCGGTTTCAAGAAGGTCGAGCGCCCCGACATTCGGTTGGAAGTGGGACACGACCTTCGGATGGACATGCAACTGGTCCCCGGTGCGGTCACTGAAGTGGTGCGCGTCACGGAGGAAGCGCCGCTGATCAACACCACCAATGATTTGATTGGTGGCTCCCTCTCGAATAAGGAAATCAACGATCTGCCGCTCAATGGTCGTGATTATCAAAACCTTCTCGTCCTGCGTCCGGGCGTCAGCCGCACTCCGGGTGGAGGGTTTGAATCCATCGTCGCCAATGGAATGCGCCCGGAGGACAATGATTTCGTGATTGACGGCAGCGACGACAACGATCCTTACTATTCTGGGAATGTAATCAACGCAGAAGGTGTCCAGGGCACTCCCGGTTCGATACTTCCCATTGATGCGATTCAGGAGTTCAACACAGAGGAGAATCCTCCGCCGGACGTCGGCTGGAAACCGGGCGTCACCGTCAACATCGGATTGAAGTCAGGGACGAATAATTTTCACGGCAGCGCATATGGCTTCGAGCGTAACAATGTCCTCGATGCACGCAACGATTTCAACGTGGTCGGCACTGGTCAAAACGCGCTGCGGCAGCACCAGTTCGGGGGCAGCCTCGGCGGACCGATAAAGCACGACAAGATTTTCTTTTCGGTGCCTACGAGGGAGTCCGCGCCCTTATTGCCAATCAGTCTGCAATTGTATCCCCCGTCACAAGCTCGACCCCTCTACCGACACCGAGTACACCGACCTGCTCATTCGGCACCAAGCAGGGTGATTGCGCCAGCAGCATACCAGACGCGCTCAGGGATCTCGCGAATGGAGGGATCACGCCAAATCCGCAGAGCCTGAATTTGATCGGCATGGGAGTATTCACGGGAAATGGTCCATATCCCGGCTTGTTTCCATTGAACAACACTCAGTCCACAAACCTGACCACCGCATTCCCAAACGTAAATCGCTCCGACACGGGAATAGCCAAGGTCGATTTCCATCCCTCGACGAACAATACAATCTCCGCCCATTATCTGGTCGGCGACAGCACGCAGACGGAACAAGACTTCACGGTACTTCAGCCGGAATGGCTCTCACAATCAAATATCCTTGCCCAGGTGTTCGGCGTCGGCTGGACGTGGACTCCGAGAGGAAATTGGGTGAATGAGCTCCGGTTCGGCTACATCAATTTCTGGCAACAGATCCAGGCCGTGGATCATGCCGCAAATCCGCTCACGACCTATGGTCTCAACACGGGCGTCACGACCCCGATCAATTTCGGCCTGCCGGAGATTGATATTGGGAGTTTTACGCAGCTCGGAAATGCCAGCGGATGGCCGCTCTACACCACTCCAAACCGCACATACCAGATCGCCGACAATATCTCCTACACGCACGGAGCTCACACGATACGCTTCGGAGGAGAACTGCGACGGGGCTCGACGGATAATGTCCGCGACCGCACCGGAAAAGGGCGGATCCAATTTACAGGACAGAGCGACTCGCGATTTCCCATAGACCCCAGCACCGGACTGCCGACCGATACTCCCCTCGAGGACTTTCTGTCAGGTACCCCTTCCGCCGGCAAGATTTTCGTCGGGAATTCCGAGCGCCACGTTCACTTCTGGTCTTACGGCCTATACGTGGCAGACGATTGGCGTGTGAATCCTCGCCTCACCGTTAATCTCGGTTTGCGTTACGAACTCAATACAGTCATCAAGGAAGCTCACAATCTCCTTGGGAACTTTGATCCCAACGTCGGACTCGAGCAAGTGGGCGTCAATGTCAGTTCGCCCTACAACGGCGACCACAATAATTTCGCGCCGCGCGTCGGGATCGCCTGGGATCCCTGGGGCGAGGGGAAAACAGTCATTCGCGCCGGGGCAGGGATCAATTACGAGATTCCCCACCTGTCGATCTTCCTCGGGCAGAACGGCGTGGACAATGGGACCACGCCCGGCCTGAACGACATCCCGACTGGCGCGATCGGCTCCAACATTGTAGCCAACGGTGGCAACATCGTGGCCACGGGTCTGAACGTGCTTCCAAATTGGGCGGATACCTCAACCCCGCTCTTTCCCGCGGCCAATGAAGTCCTCGATTGCCGCCCTCCTGATCCCGTGCTTCATCCGAACAGCACCCCTTGCGACATCCTGGGCGTCACGCGCAATCTCCGCACGCCCTACGTTATCTCTTGGAACCTGAACGTCCAGCATGCGTTCACGAATACCACGTCGCTCCAGGTGGGCTACGTGGGAAACGAGGGAGTCAAGCTTTACAGCGTTCGCGACATCAACCAGGCGAATCCTGCCGCAGGGTGCGCGCCGTTCGACACCGTGTGCGAGCAGTCCTCGCGGCCCTTCACGGCCAATTGTCCGCCGAGCATGGGGGGCCAGGGGCTCGGCGGCCCCTGTTTTCCGTTCCTGGAATTCGTGAATTTCCTCCAGAATGGGTACACATCAAGCTACAACGGATTGCAAGTGACGCTGACGCAGCACGTGTGGCACGGCCTGAATTTCCTGGCTGGGTACACATGGGCGCACTCAATTGACGACGCGAGCTTTAACCGGGCCGTCCAGCCGCAGAACAGCCTGGCGCCAAACCTGGAGCGCGCCACGAGCGATTTCGACATCCGCAACCGCTTTACTCTCGCGCTTACCTACGCGCTGCCCTCCAAGGAGATGAAGTGGCAGATTCTGGAAGGATGGCAGATCAACTCGATCGTCAGTCTCCAAGGGGGCACTCCATGGACCGTTCTCGATGGCGTTCTGAATGGCGACGACATCAGCACGACCAGCGAGTACGCAGATCGTTGGGACTTTTTTGGCAATCCCAGCGACTTCAAAGCCACACCAGCAGGCATTCCCTTCTTCGCGGGCACCAGCAATCCGTCTTGTCTGGCGAAGGCCGTCTCTGTGGATGGCGGAAACGCCGCCGGACCGACCAGTGCGTCACTCGCGACCTACGGATGCTACGCGAATGGCAACTCTGTGATGATCCCGCCGGCTGTTGGAACATTTGGTACAATGCGCCGCAACACGTTTCGAGGCCCAAGCCTGAGCAACTGGGACTTTTCGATCGTGAAAAACACTCGGTTGGGCGAGCGCGTGAATTTCCAGTTTCGCGCCGAATTCTTTAATATTTTGAATCACCCGCACTTCGCGAACCCTGCAGCCTCAACTCTGTTGTTCGAAGATCCCTCGGGATCTAATTTTGGCTGCGCCTGTGCCACGCCGGACGTCGGCGCTGCGAACCCGGTCATCGGCACGGGAGGTCCCCGAAACATTCAGCTTGGCCTGAAATTTATTTTCTAGTCGGGAATCGCTCCGGTAATTTGCCCAGCCGAAGTGTGATTTCGTGAGATACCAGCCCACGGCCCGCACAGGAAGGACATATGAAACCCGACTTTTACATTCGAGTGGAACGCTCGGTAGATGCCGAAGTTGAGCAAGTTTCGCTGCTGGAGTCTAGCCCGGCCGATCCGAGCGGCATCGACGTGATGTTCGCCGTTCGGATCGGAGCGCAGTTGGTCGAAGGCTTCTCAGTGCGTGGACTCGTGATTGACGGTGAACCGTATCTAGAGGTCGGTCGGGTCAATCCGTACGGCGCTTAACCGGGTAGCAGGTAATATCGTACTCGGCTAAAAGCAGAGCCAAGTTCTGCTCAGAAACGCGAAAGCCCGCCACGGATTACCTAACAGGCTTTCTTGGGCTGCGCCTAGCACCATGAGGATGGCCGAGAAGCCGCTGAGTCACCACCCCCACCGTAACGCTTTAGGCAAAGTTGCGTTTCTACACTGCCATCAAAACTTATTGCCATGACAGCAGCGGCAGGATACCACTCACTTACCATCACGAAAATCTCAGATTGTCACCATTTTCCGCCGGCTTCCCTTTGTGTCAAGGCTAATCATGTAGGTTGTCAAGTTTGTGACAGCGATTGTCAAGGGATGAGGACGGCAGTAAGATCGGCAAAAAGATCGGCAAAACAGATAGACCCTATTGATTTATACGACTGATTGGCATAGCCTTACATAGGTAATATGATCGGCAATAAAACCGGCATGGAAACCCCACTCACTGACCCCGCTTCGATGGAGCCGATGCTCCCGGAGCAGAGCAACCGCGCGCTCGATGATATCGCATTTGACCTGACATCGAAGGCCAGTTCGCTTGCCGGACAGGTCAATCCGATCGTTACCTTGGCTATCGGAAGTCTCGTGCGCTCCATGAACTGTTACTACTCTAACTTAATCGAAGGCCACGATACGCATCCTCGCGAGATCGACCGAGCCCTCCATCGGAACTTCTCTTCTCAACCGAAAAAACGGGCTCTGCAGCTCGAAGCCGTCGCGCACATCGAGGTGCAGCAGGCGATCGACGAAGGACGAGACGATCCATCCGAACCCCTAACGACAAATTACGCACTCTGGCTGCATCGGGAATTTTGTGGTCGCCTTCCCGATGAGATGCTCTGGGTCGAAGACCCACACAGCCATCGGCGCATTCACGTTCGGCCCGGCGAGCTTCGCGACGACGAGGTGGAAGTCGGACGCCATCTGCCGTCCGCAGCCGCCGCGCTACCAAGGTTCCTCGCGAGATTTGAAGAAGCCTACAACTCGCGAACGCTTTCGAAGGTTCGTCAGATTGTAGCTCTAGCAGCATCCCATCACCGCTTCGTGTGGATTCATCCTTTCTTTGACGGCAACGGAAGAGTTGTGCGTTTAATGTCGCACACAAAATTGAAGAGAATGGGCATCGGCAGCAGTCTTTGGTCTGTCGCGCGCGGCCTTGGTCGAAGTGTAGATCAGTACAAGGCGCTTCTCATGGCAGCCGACGCACCGCGTCGCGGCGACCTCGACGGGCGCGGCTCTCTGTCTCAAAGCGCCCTAGTTGACTTCTGCCAGTATTTCCTTGCGACGTGTGTAGATCAGGTTGAGTACATGCGCTCCATTCTCGAACCCTCCGAGTTGCTCCGCCGAATAGAAATTTACGTCGAAGAGGAAATGCGTGCGGCCCGACTTCCCAAGGGCGCGTTCCAATTGCTGCGCGAGGGCCTGCTTGCCGGAGAGTTTGAACGAGGCAACGCCGCCTCAATCACCGGCTACGGCGAACGTATGGCGCGGACTGTGGTGTCGAAGTTAGTTGAGCGTGGTTTGCTCGTTTCAACTTCTCCCAAAGGTCCGCTCAGGCTCGGCTTTCCACTCGCGATCGTCGAGCGCTGGTTTCCATCGTTGTACCCTTCGAACCTAAATGCGAGTCCCAAGTAGGCTACCGCAGATGCCCATGCCGCACGCAGCCAACCAGAAGATCCTGTCGATAGCTTCGAGCTATCGCCTGCTAACGACAAAATATTGGACGGATGTGAACCGTACGGCTAGTTTGAGGCGTATCGCCGGTAGGCCTAACATGGAAGTGCGAGAAACATTTTCGCTATTAGAAATAGCCGCGTTGTTCGGCTTGCCGGAAAGCGCGGTCCGCGACCGACTCGCCCGGCGGTCTGCCGGTGAGGATTATTTCTCGATTGCGGACCTGGCAAAGCGCTGGCGCTGCTCGCGCGGAACGGTGTACAACAGACTGCGTTCGGCGGGTGCGAGAGTCCTCGATTTCGCGACACCCGGAAAACGAGGAAAGAAAGTCGTAGCGGCCTCCGTTGTTTCGCAGATCGAATCCCGCGTGACGAAGAGACTTTGCTAACCGTTCAAAAGAGACGAAGCGTCTACCGCGCCGATGGCTTCATTCCAGGGCGACGGTTGCGACTGTCTCTCGGCACCAGGCAGCAGGACGCCGCGCACCGCCTCACCAACCGTATTGAACGCGCGCTCATCGAAGGCCCCGACTCATCGCTCTGGCCGGACCTTCAGAAGACTTTGCCCGAGCGCACATTCGCGCTTCTCGCCGAGCTTATCAAATACAAACCACCTGTCGTAAAGACGCAACCTACGTGGGCGGAAGTTCTTGCCATGTTCGAAGCCGAGATGCGCCAGAGAATCGCACTCGACAAGTTAGCAACCTCAACCGCAGAGCGTTATCGGCAAACCGCACGGGAGTTCGGAACCTTTGTCGGCGAAAAGGGCATCACGAATCTTTCCGATATCACGCGGTCCCTCGTCGAAACTTTTAAGGTATGGCGATCGGCTCGCATCAAAGCCAAGAAACATTCTCGCGGTGCAACGAGCCTTTCGCTCGACGCTGCTATTCTCCACCGCATCTTTGCCGTGGCCGTCGAGTGTGAGTGGATCGTTCGTAATCCGGTTCGGATGGAAGGCGGCCCGGGAGACCTGCCCGATCGTGGAGCGCAGCCCTTCACTGCGGAATAGCTGACCCTGCTTCAGCAGAGTGCTGAGCAGGACCTGCTCGACGCATTGCGTCAGGCGAGCTGCTCGAAAGACTGCTTGCAACCTGCCTGGGAGAATTGCAGGTCGAAGGCAAAGACGTGTCCGGGTGGCACGAGTGGCTGGCGTCCAAGGGAGTTGAAGTTCGACCTCGAGCGCCCGCTCGGTACGTGCGTCGCACGAATAACCAAGTGTCTCGTGAACTCGAAGGATTTATTCGCGACCTATGTGCGCTGGGCTGGAAAAAGAGTGCCATCGCTCGTACACTTCGGGTGAATCGCAGAGTTGTTATTCGCGTCGTACGCGAGGCGATATCGAAGGGGGGCGATACCGAGCGCACAATGTGACCGGCTTGAAATCGGACGAAGCAATTGCCGCCGTCCTCGCTCTGAGTGCACAGACTTCCGGGGCTGATCACCTGCTACCACTATGATGTCATCTGAGCGTCTAATGAAGCCCGGCTGGAGGACGCCTTGAATGACTGAATCCTGGAACGATGGAAGCCGCACAGGCCTCTTATGTCAGCACTTTCGAACGCTCACCTTTGTTAGGCCGTGAATGCACACTTTAAATGGAGTTATTCCGCAGAGGACCTCGAGTTTGTTTGCGTAGATGCTAGCGATGATCAGGCACTGAGAACACGCGGAGCAGATGCTTGTCTCTGGCTCGAACTTCTTTCTCATCTTCCTCAGGAATACCGTAGGTATTGGACATATAAGTTCTTCACTCCCGATTACTTGGTTTTCCGGCTGGACGGGACATTTTCCCCGTTTTTCGATTGAACTCTGCGGTCGATCAGTTCGGCAAGTTAAACTTGACTTCGACTTCCAGCTCGACAGGAACGGGCACGCCGTTCAGGTAGGTCGGCTCGTATTTCCAGCGCGACACGGCCTTGAGTGCGGCGCTGACCAGAAACGCATGGCCGCTGACCGGACGCAGCTTAACAACATTCCCGTGCTCGTCGAGCACTGCATCGAGAAACACCGAGCCCGACACGTGCGCCCGTCGTGCGATGTCGGGATATTCCGGTGGCGGCGTATAAATTTCCTTTGGCCGCTTGAGATCTCCCCCGATGCGCAGGATTCCTGGCGATGGTTTTGGAGCGCTTGGAGGTGCGCCTGGAGCACCGCCGAGAATTCCTCCTGGAATACCTCCAGGCACTCCGCCCAGGACTCCTCCTGGCACTCCGCCGGGGCCCCCTCCCGGGGCACCACGAAGATTCAGATCGGGTACACCAGCGTCGTCGACGGTGTGCTGTGCGCTGACAACTTTCGGAATTGCGGTGGGAGCAGTCAGCTTTCCCTGCACGAAGAATGACTTGCGCTTTGTGTACGCCGCCCGGTGCATGGCTGGCGGCAGCGCTGCGGCCGGTGGGGCCTCTGTGGGCGCCAGCGGAGGCGAAGGCCCCAGTAGAGGCGGAGCAACCAAAACCGTCACAGTCTTGGGCGCATCCAGGGTCGTCACTTGACGTACGCTCCAGACGAGGGCAGCAGCAATTAAGCACGCATGCAAGAATGCGGAGACTACCCTCGATCCGGTAAACGCTTTCTGTTTACTCCATATATCAGGGACGTCCACTGGTTTGCTGGTGAGTTCTAGGGGAGGCAGCTTGGGTGGAAGGATCACGTCGCGAATATTTCTAAAGAGCGAAAGATAAAGCGGGTGCGATTCGGCTTTGATGCCCGGCGATGCTGCTCCCGTTAACGATTTTACTTCGTCGTTGGCGAACTTCGGCGCGGGCCGGAAAAATTCCTTCAGATTATCGACAAGGCTCGCTCGGGAATGTCGCGGGAGAAACACGCCCGCTTTGGCGTGGTCTGGAATTCTCGGGTGCCTCTCGGTGAGAAGATATTTTAGGTTGGCGAAAAAACCGTGGAAGGCTAGCTTCCGCGGGACCGCAAGGTTGGGAACATAATCGCCGGGTCGAAGTTTCACCCCATCCTGGGGAGATGGCTTCAAATCCGGCTGGGGAATCAGCTTCAACATAATGGTGTCACGGCACGGCGCTGTACTTCGGTTTGAATTTGGCGCAGTATATCCGATTTCTTATTGCCCTGTCCCGTCTGTTCGCCCTAGCGGTGACGCTTCCGAATCTCCTGCTCCGGATCGCTGTTGCTGGCGCAAAGCCACAGATTAATGCCGCGCTCGTACTGATGAGTGCTGTCGCATCGCCCATCTAATGAAGCCGGCTGGAGGACGCCTTAAATGACTGAATGCTGGAACGATGGAAGCCGCACAGGCCTCTTATGTCAGCACTTTCGAACGCTCACCTTTGTTAGGCCGTGAATGCACACTTTAAATGGAGTTATTCCGCAGAGGACCTCGAGTTTGTTTGCGTAGATGCCAGAGCACCTCAGCATTCCGAGGATCCAAGCAAAATGTGGCAGCTACAAAGAACGAAGGGTGATCCCAAGTTCGCGGAGTTCAGCCGTGGCCATGAGTACAGCCGGCAGATGGAGAGAGTGCGGAGAGTTGCGTGGCGGGCGTTTGTCGCGCCGGGCAAGACTGGCGAAGCTCTTTGAGCATTACTGATGCTGGGTACTTCCCCGATCGTTGTCTGGTTTAGCGCTGAGGCACAATGTATCGAGCCAAATCAAATGCGGCCACCACGAAGCAGGCACGCAAGTTATTGAAAAGTTTATGAAGGGCTGGTAGCCGAACGGTTCCAAGTGAATCTTCGGCTGCCAGTTTTGCTTCGCCACGCGCCGAACTTGTCAGAAGAAAATGTGAGAGCCAACGCCGTTTCAAAACCCGCACGCAAGAGACACGAAGCCATCTCGTATCCTGACGCCTGGGATCGCGGGAATCGACGGGTGACGAGCCATTACTTTCTCCGACGAGAATTGCGCGAGAATGGCGCGACGTTACGCTCTTCGGTTACATTCTAGACGGCGCGATACGCTTCGATACGGTCTCTTCGTCTCTCTTCGTGTCAACGCAAAGTAGAAATGTCCGGGTTTTCGCCAGATAGAAATGTCCGCTTCCATGGTTTTCTCCAAGGGTGATTTGCAGGCACATGGTATTTGGGTTTGATTTTGTTTTTGGGTCTTGGTGGTTGTTCCGCAAGTCCTGGAGGCCGTAGGCCGCAAGGACTTGCGGTCGCTCGCGCGGGTTCTGGGCAGGAGCGGAGGTGCAGATAGCGCCCTCGATAGCGCATCCAGTGGCTTCCATCCAACCGCCGTTCGATCTCGACCGCAGCTCCACGCAGTCCCGCACAAACTTCCTCCCGCACTACCCCCCAGCGATTTCCGTCCCAGCTGACGGTGTGGTCCTGAGCCACTCTGCGGGCCACGCGCACACTCAAGATTTCTTCCAGGCGCTGGTCCTGCCCCAGGCGTCGATGGGCATTGCGTGCATTCCGCGGTGCTACGGTAAAACGCTGCTCCCATTCGGGAAAAAAGCGCATCTCCAAGAAGTGATTCGCTGTCTCGATGCTGTCGATTCCCGCCAAGCGCATCTCCTTCACCAGACGATCCTGCAGAGTTTCCAACAGTCTCTCGATACGCCCTTTCGCTTGCGGACTGTGGGCCGCGATCCATTCAATCCCCAGTTCGTGCAACGCTCGCCCGAACTGCGTTCGCAACGGATCTCCCCGCAGTTGTTCGGGAAGCGGCTGCGGACCGGCCGTTCGAAAGATGCTGTTTTTATCGGTGTACTGGGCCAAGGGACGTCCGTAGCGCCGTACCCATCCGCCCAACGTTCGTAGGTTTTCTTCCGTGGTGTCCTGCTCGGTGAACCGTCCCCAGATGCGACTGGTGGCGTCATCGATCAGGGCGATCAGATGACAGGCCGGACCGCGCTCCTCCAGCCAGCGGAACGGAGAGCTGTCCTGCATCACCAACTCACCGAAGCAGGCTCGGCGCTCCCGCCATACCTGGATCGTTTTCACGCGCTGGGAACGCGGCCGCCACAAGGCTGCCTGGGTCATCCACTTCCGTAGCGTTTCCCGGCTCACCGAAAAACCCTCCTGGGCCAGGTGTTCAGCGGCCAGTGTGGGTCCGAAATCCGCATAACGCTGGCGCAGCCGCGCCAGAATCTTCTGCTCGAACCGGGTCGCCAGCTTGCGGTTCGATGGCCGGCCGCGCAGTCCGTGAACCAGGGAGCCATCTCCGCGCTCGCGCAGACGCAGCAGCATCCGCCGCACGTGGCGGTCGCTTACTTTCAACCGCTCGGCCGCGGCCACCTGCGTCAACTGCTTCTGCTGTACCTCGTGCAACACTTTCATCTCCATAGAGTCTTTGCTTTCGCAGTCGAAAATGACATGCTCGCAAAAAATCCAGTGCGGCTCGAAGGACGCCCGGGGGGAGAGCCTGAACGCGGCTCGCAACCGTTCAAACCGAGTGAGCTTCGGAAGCTGCGCGAACACGCCAAGCCGGATTCTCTTGCATTCACATTGTTGCGCTGGACGGGTCTGCGCGGCTCTGATGCCGTGGCTCTCACGTGGGCTGAGGTGGACTTTGAGGGGAGAGAGATAGAACGCGTGACACAGAAACGGAGCAAGCGAGTAGTCGTCCCGATTCACACGGAATTTCTCTTTGCTCTCGAAGCGGAACGCGAAAGGCGAAAACCGAATCCGAGGGAGCGGGTCTTACTGAGGTCGCGAAGGTCCTCGGTGATACGATTGAAACCGTGGAAAAGCACTACGCGCCATTCGTGCCAGAGCTTCGGGAGCGTGTGCGGCGTATTATGGAGTCCGGCTCGGAAGCCGAAAACCCGGGCATGATTCGGGCACGATCCGAACGGAAAACGGAGCAAGTGCAATGAAATCAGCGGGCGAGCCTGTAAGCCGGATTCTGTCCGCCGCGCATCTCTGATCCTGATTTGCATCGGGACTCATTAACGCGCAGCGCGATGATCATTCCTCTAGGTCCCGGATCGCTCCGGGACTCAAGCAGCCTACCCGAGGGTCGCAGCAATCACTCCTTCGAGTGAATCGCATACGGGCTGGGCCAGCCCTCCCCTCCTATTTGGCCTTGCTCCACGCGGGGTTTTCCGTGCCCCGGATGTTGCCATCCGGGCGGTGGGCTCTTACCCCACCTTTTCACCCTTGCCAAATGCGCCGACCGTTAGAGGCGAGCCGCAGGTATTCCCTGCGGCCTGCCGCCGAAGTTCAAGCGTCACCGGCGGTCTATTTTCTGTGGCACTTTCCGTAGCCGCGCTTTAGACATGCTTGCGCACGCCTCAAACGCAGCCCCCTGGCGTTACCAGGCGCGTTGCCCTTCACCGTGAGACTGCCAAAGGCAGCTTCAAAGTTGTGGAGTCCGGACTTTCCTCCCGTCCATCCCGCTTTCACGAAACGGACCGGCGATCACCCAGCTCACCCGCCGAATCAATTATACGCTGTCAGATTGAGGGCAACAATGGAGCGATAACGCCATAATTATCGCGAAGGAACTATGTGCGCTTATTTCGCTGATACAAGTTTCTCGAACTGGTTTTCATCTAAAATAGAAACGCCGAGAGATTGCGCTTTCCCAAGTTTTGAGCCCGGATCGGCGCCTACCACCACGTAGCTTGTTTTCTTGCTAACCGACCCGCCAGCTTTCCCGCCATGCGCCGCGACAAGCGCTTCAGCGGCCTCCCGCGTGCGATTCACCAGTGTGCCGGTAAAAACGAATGACTTACCCAAAAATTTCGCGCTAATCGGGGCAGCGCGTTCTTCCTTCATATTTACGCCGACAGCCTTCAGGTGTTCAATGAGCTTCCGATTCGCTGATTCGGAGAAAAATTCCAGTACGCCTTCCGCGACTTTTGGCCCCACTTCTCCCACGTCCATCAATTGCTCCGCCGAAGCTGCCTGCAACTTGTCCATAGAACAGAATTGGTCTGCCAGCAACTGCGCAGTTCGCTCCCCGACAAACGGCATCCCAATCGCATAAATCAAACGCGCCAGGCTATTCGACTTGCTTGCCGCAATTTCATCGAGCAAGTTCTGCGCGGATTTCTCTGCCATACGGTCCAGATCGGCAAGTCTCTTACGATCCAATTTGTAAAGGTCCGCAAAATCTTTCACGAGTTTTTTTTCGAGCAATTGATCGACAATCTTCTCACCCAATCCATCGATATTCATCGCGTGCCGTCCTGCGAAATGCAAGAACGACTCCCTTCTGCGCACCGGGCAGGAAACATTCACGCAACGATAGGCAATTTCGCCCTCCACATGGTGCACATGCATTCCGCATACCGGACATTTCTCCGGCATTTTGAAGGGCCTCTCCTCAGTTCCGTGCTTCACCACCTTCAGAACGTGAGGAATCACCTCCCCGGCCCGCTCCACCAGCACCGTATCTCCAGCATGAATTCCCAGCCGCTGCACCTCATCCATATTGTGCAGCGTGGACTTCACAACAGTGACTCCGCCGATCTGCACCGGCTCAAAAACGGCGAAGGGCGTGAGTACGCCAGTCCTTCCCACACTAACCAGAATATCTCTCACGAGTGTCGTTTCCTGATGCGCTGGATATTTATAAGCGATCGCCCAACGCGGCGATTTAGAGGTGAAGCCGACTTCATTTTGCAGCGCGATTTCGTTCGCCTTTACGACAATTCCATCGATCTCAAAGGGAAGCTTCTCGCGTTTCGACTCCCATTTATTAATATATTTATAGACCGCCTCGATGGATTCGCAAACTTCCCAATCCTGGCTGACCTTGAATCGCAAATCGGACAGCACCTCCAGAACCTCGGAGTGGCGTTTCTTCGGAGCGCGCCCGTCCACCAACAAATAGTAGGCGAAAAAATCGAGTCGCCTTGATGACGTGATGTTCGGATCCAGCACGCGCACCGACCCCGCCGCCGCATTGCGTGCATTGGCATAGCGCTTGCCCCCAATCACATCTTGCTGTTCGTTTAATCGCTCGAAGGCTTTGCGCGTCATGATGCCTTCGCCACGGACTTCGAAAGTGCCCGGCAAGCCAGCCTTCTTCAGCCGCGCTGCATCCAAATTCAGCGGAATCGTTCGAATTGTTCGCACGTTAGCCGTTACATCTTCGCCCGTCCGGCCGTCACCACGCGTTACGCCGCGAACGAGAGATCCGTTTTCGTACAACAACGACATGCTCAGCCCGTCAAATTTATGTTCGGTTGTATATTCAATTTTTTCGCGGCCGGTTGCCTGTCGCATGCGCCGGTCGAAGTTGGCCAAATCCTCCAGGGAGAACGCATTGTCCAAACTCACCATCGGAGTCCTGTGCTGGACTGTTTGAAATCCTTCGCGCGGAGCGCCGCCCAATCGCTGCGTGGGAGAGTCTGGAGTAACCAGCTTGGGGTAGTCGGCTTCCAGCTCCTTGAGCCGTTTCATCAGACGGTCGTACGCCGCGTCAGAAATTTCCGGATCATCCGCCACATGATACAGATGGTCGTGGTGGCGAATTTCCTCGCGAAGACGCTGAATCTCTTTTACGACCTCACTGCTCTTGGACATGGAAACCCCGGACGGATGCAGTCAAACAAAGCCGCTGAATATTATACAATGCGCCCTTGTCTCTCATAATCGGACGAACCCATGGCCCACGGCATCACCGACGCGCTGCTAATCTATAACCCGACCAGCGGGCGACGCCGTAATCGGCGGTTTGCTGAAATTGAGCAAAGCGTTCGCATATTGCAAGAAGCAGGCATACAGGTTGAGCTGGCACCTACCACTGAGCGCGGGCACGCTAAAGAACTTGCGCGGCACGCGGTTGAGCAAAACCGCGGCATGGTCATCGCCTGTGGTGGCGACGGCACGGTCAATGAAATCATTAACGGCCTAGCGGGGAGCTATGTCCCTTTGGCGCTGCTCCCCGCTGGAACAGCCAATATTCTTGCTAAAGAGCTAGGAATTCCCTGGGACATATCGCACGCGGCGCGCCTGATCGCTGACGGCGTCGTACGCCGCATCGCCATGGGCATTGCTATACCTGGGAATGGAAACCATTCCGCCAGTCTTCCGACCCAAGGTCGCTACTTTCTATCCGTTGGCGGCGCCGGCCCCGACGGCGCAATTGTCCATGCGGTCGATGCAGGACTGAAAAAGCGTGCGGGCGTAATTGCCTACTGGGTCGAGGGACTCAAACAGCTCGTTAGTTACGGCTTTCCTGAGATGAACGTCCATTGCGACGGGCAAACGCGCCGCGCGTCCATCATCGTCGTCGGAAGAACGGTAAATTACGGCGGTCCTTTCAAAATAACGACTGGCGCGAGCCTCTTCGAAGACTCTTTCGAGATGGTCACAAATTCTACCTGCAGCCGTTTCCGCTATCTGACTTGCTTGCCAGCACTCTGGCTTGGAAAACTTCGCAAGATGCGCGGAATCGATTCCTGGAAAGCGACGGAAATAATGTGCGAGCCCGTCGGTACTGGCGCGGTCTATGCACAGGTCGATGGTGAACCAATCGGGCCGTTACCTCTGATTTTTCGCATTGTGCCCAACGCACTTTCCATCGTCACTCCGGCGGCGCTGCGAGCATAATTTCCAGCGGAGGCCCGAGCCTGGATCCGATTACACATGCGCTGGCATCGCTTACACTGGCGCGCGCCGGACGCAAGCAATTGCCGCGTTACGGCACGGCGATGCTTCTCATCTCCGGCGTCGCGGCGGACTTGGATTATTTAAGTTACTTCGGAGGCCCAGCCGGATTTTTGCGCTTCCATCGAACCTTGCTGCACTCCCTAGTCGGTTCCGCGCTGGTTTCCTTCGCGACCGCAGCAACATTTCTCGTCCTACACAGGATGTCTAGGTCAAGGGACCTTGCGCTGACTCAGAGCTCCGTGCAGCCAGGATTTTCCGTAGCCATCGCACTGTTCGTTTGCGCGATTGGCGCAGGCAGTCACATTCTCTTGGACCTCGTAGCCGGAATCGGAATTCAACCGTTCTGGCCATTTCGTGCGGGCTGGAGCAGTGGGGAGTTGCTAACCAATCTTGACCCGTGGATTTTGACGCTGTTGGCGACTGCTCTCCTGCTGCCCGAACTGCTCAAGCTCGTCAGCGAGGAAATAGGGGAACAAAAGAAGATCACACGCGGCCGCGGCGCAGCCATCGTCGCGCTGGCGATGCTTCTGTTTTACGTCGGAGCGCGGACAGCCCTGCACACTCAAGCGGTCAGCTTGCTATCTTCCCGCGAATATCATGGGAGGCCACCTCTCTCATCGGCGGCATTTCCGTTGGCCGCGACGCCTTTTACTTGGCGAGGTGTGGTCTCCACAGACGCTACTGTAGAAGAATTACAAGTCTCTCTACTTCCGGGCCAGGAATTAGATACCGATCGCACTCTCGTTCTTTATAAGCCGGAACCTTCCGCCGCCCTCGACGCTGCCGAGCATACCCAAGTAGCCAAAACTCTCCTCGCCTATGCGCGCATCCCATTCGCAAACGTTAGTCGCATCGGAGATGGCTATCGCTTCGAATTGCGCGACCTGCGATTCGCTCCAAACGACACAAGCCGGGAAAACATCGTGGCCCGTGTGGATTTCAACCGCGATCTTCAGATTCGAAGCGAACAGCTACGCTTCGCATCCTCAAAAAGTCCCTAAGATTGTATCCGGCTCTCTAACGCGCGCTCTACTGTTTCGCTGGCGAATTACGGAACGTCAAATGCGTCGCGACATACAACACCATAAGAATTCCGACTACCGAGAGTGCGAACGCGAGGCTATGCGCAAGCAAAAAATCCAGCGCCGCGTCACCGTACAAGACAGCAAGAATTCCTTCAACGCCGTACCGCAGCCCACGTCCCAACAAAACTCCTACCACAAAAGTCCGCATCGGAACCTGAAAAACTCCCTCCGCTAGAACAAACGGTTTGAAGGGCAATGGTGGCGGAAGTATCGCGGGAACAAAAATGCTTAAAAACCCATTTTGCTCCACCCAGTTTTTGATTTTCTCAGCCTTCCCTCCCGCATGCCGATGAAAAAATGCTTCGCCGCCCTTTTTCGCAAGCAAATATAACCAAATGCATCCCGCTATCGAGCCGATAGCAGCCACTCCTGCGTAATACGGCATCCGCTTCGGGTTCACGAATGAGAGCTGAATCACCAGCGCATCGGTAACAAACGGAAACGAAAGCACCGAGGAATCCAGGAACGCCACAAGAAACAATCCCCCGCCTCCCATCGTTTCAACAAGGTGTTGCAACCAAATCGGCAGCTTATGTGGATGCATTTCTGGAAGTCTTCCCCGTCAAATCGCAGGGAATTGTAGCAGACTCAGTTCGAAGGCTTGACAAGAACACACCAACAGTCGTCTTAGGGATTTTCAAATTTGCTTACTAAAACTTCCTGTTGGTGCATGGGAGAGAAGCTTTCACAACAACTCAGCACGCGCGCAATCAGTTGGTAATAGAACGCATCATTATCGCTGGCCCTGAGGTCCTCCGCTGAATCCCAAACCGAAATCGCCGTAGCTTCGCGACTCAATTTGTCTTCGCCGTGCAAGACTAAAAGCACCCGAAATCCCTTGAGTTTATCCATCGCGGTAATAAGAGAACGCACCGTAGCTACAAATTCGTCTAATTTTCCTTCACGAATGCGATAGTGCGTTACGCGGGCGACCATGGCGCCTCCCGAGTCGAAAAGAAACTTGCAGGCGCGCTAATTCTATGTCAGCCCAGTCCAGAGGTAAATGACCGCACCTTAGACGCACACGCGAATCGAAAATTGCTGATTCATCTGAGGTCAGATAGAATTCATTCCTTGAGTGCTCCTCACCCTTCCATGACTCTTCTGAATTCTCTAAACGAACGCCAGCGCGAAGCCGTGCTCGCCACCGAAGGTCCGCTGCTTGTCCTTGCGGGAGCGGGCACCGGCAAAACACGCGTCATCACCTATCGCGTCGCGCACCTACTTGAACAAGGCATTCCTGGGCATACCATCCTTGCGGTCACTTTCACCAACAAAGCCGCGGAAGTAATGAAGCAGCGCATCATCGACCTTTTGCGTTCCAGCGGCCGTGACGCTTCCGATGTTTTGGTCTCCACATTCCATTCCTTTTGCGCACGCCTGTTGCGCCGGGAAGCGAAACATCTGGGCCTCCCCCGCGATTTCGCCATCTACGACGACGACAACCAGAAAACCGCAATTAAACGCGCCATGGATCAGCTTGGCTTCTCGGCCGAAGACTACCCTCCCCGTAGCGTCCGCGCACAAATTAGCCATGCCAAAAATAACGGCATCACAGCGAACGATATGGAAGCCGAGGCCGTACGATCGCGCGACTCAGACCGTAAAGACGTCGCCGCGATTTTCCGCGCGTATGAAACGATGCTGCGCAACGCGAACGCACTGGATTTTGATGACCTGCTCTTGCGCGCCGTCAAAGTTCTGCGCGAGCACCCCAAAGTCCGTAAGGCCTGGAACTCTCGCTTCCAATATTTGTTGGTCGACGAGTTTCAGGACACCAATCATTCGCAAGAAGAAATCGTGCGCCTCCTCGCCGGAACTCAAAAGAACGTCTGCGTCGTAGGCGATGAAGATCAATCCATCTATGGATGGCGCGGCGCGCGCGCGGGAAACCTTAAGCGCTTCATGGAAGATTTTCCTGACGCCAAGATCATGCGCCTGGAGGAAAATTACCGCTCCACGCAGATCATTCTTGACGCAGCGGCGGCGGTCGTTGAAAACAATTCTGGCCGTCTGGGGAAAACGCTGCAGGCTACTCTCGGCGCCGGAGGCAAATTGCGATTTTTCGAGGCGCACGATGCTCCGGCTGAAGCGGAATTCATCTGCGGTGAAATCGCAACGCTCGTGCGCAGCGATCCCGATGCTCGTGTGGCAGTTCTTTACCGTACCGGAGCGCAGTCCCGATCGTTTGAAGAAATTCTCCGCCGCCTCGGAATTCGCTACCGCGTCGTAGGCGGCTTCAGTTTTTACGAGCGCGCCGAAGTCCGCAACGCTCTCGCCTACGTTCGTTTGCTTTCCCATCCCGAGGACGACGTCGCGCTTCTGCGCGTGTTGAACGTGCCTCCTCGCGGCATCGGCGCCGTGACCGTTTCCCTGCTGGAGTCTGGGGCCAAGGAATCCGGTCAATCCCTTTGGGACGTAATTCGTTCCGGTGAATTCCTCACCGGCAAAAAATTCAGTGGTGCGCTCAATTATTTTCGCCAGACGATGGAAGATCTTCAGGCCGAGTGTGCCGAGATGTCTCCATCACATTTGATTGAAAGGGTGCTCGAACAAACTGGCTACCTCGACTGGGTTGAGCAGCAAGACAATCTCGAGCACACTTCTCGCGCCGACAATTTGCGCGAGCTCGCTAACGCCATGGCCGAGGCCACCGAACAAGGCCAGACGCTAGAAGACGTCCTCGATCGCGCCGCGCTGGTGGCCGACTCCGATGAATATGACGAAACAGTTCCGGTTTCCTTGATGACGCTCCACAGCGCCAAGGGCTTGGAATTCGATTCCGTTTTTCTCGCCGGACTCGAAGAAGGCGTTCTGCCCCACAGCCGTTCGGTCGATCAAATGGCCGACCTCGAAGAAGAGCGCCGTCTGTTTTATGTCGGAATGACGCGGGCAAAGCAGTCGCTGTGTTTCTCGCGCGCCATCTACCGCCGCAGCTATGGTGAAGAACGTTTGCGGGCCTCCCGTCCCTCTCGCTTTCTCGCCGAAATTCCGGGTGAACTGATCGAAACCGTATCCGGCTCGCTTGCCGAGCCCGGCGAAACGCGTCGCTATGAAGCTGACCCCGATTACGCCGAGCGGTACTCTTATCGTCCCCAAAAGCATCGCCCTTCCTACGGACAAACGTCCAAAACCCCGCGCGCCTCCCAAGATCCGCTGATTGGCACGCGCGTCCGCCATTTTAAATACGGCGTTGGAACCATTATTGAAATAGAAGGTGAAGGCGAAGAGCGCAAGTTAACCATAAGCTTCCAGAATTACGGCGCAAAGAAACTTGTTGAACGTTACGCCAACCTCCAACTGGCTTAGCCCTGAAAAGAATTCCTCTCAGCCGCTTCCGCCGTCTGCTGTAGGATGTGTGGGCGTCGCTACCAACAAATGGGGCTTGGGCACTTAAGATGAATCGGGGCGGAGTGGTTGCGCGAATCCATGGCACAAGGTAAAGTTTTTCTCTAACACCGGGAAGGTGGCGATTGGGCGCACAGCTTTTTCGCAAGAAAGATATCGACCAGCTCATCACCGATTCGCAACACCCCGAAAAACGTTTAAAGAAATCCCTCGGCTGGCTGAGCCTCACTTCGCTCGGCATTGGCGCCGTAATCGGCTCCGGAATTTTCACCATTGTTGGAACAGCCATCGCAGGACAAACACTTCAATTCAAATCAGTTCTGAACGCGCCGCTTCTCGAATACCTGATTTACCATTCCGCTTCTTTCGGACGTCCCGGCGCGGGTCCGGCGATCGCTCTTTCCTTCGTTCTGGTCGCAGTGGTTTGCGGCTTTGCTGCTCTATGTTATGCGGAGCTCGCGGCAATGATTCCCATCGCCGGCAGCGCTTACACCTACACCTACGCAACGATGGGTGAACTGATTGCCTGGATCATCGGCTGGGATTTAATCCTCGAGTACGCAGTCTCGAACATGGCTGTCAGCGTGGGCTTCTCCGCGCACATTGTCGATCTTCTGGATTGGTTCGGCATTCACCCTTCCACGCGTTGGATCGTTCCCGCCTACCTGCCCAGCGGTTTGAGAGACTTGCAAGGCAATCCACTGTACGGCCCCGGCTGGCATTTTGGTTTCAACTGGCCGGCTTTCATTATTGTGATGTTGCTTACCATCGTATTAGTGCGCGGAATTCGCGAATCGGCCGAAGCTAACAACGTGATGGTAATGCTGAAGATTATTGCGATCCTGATTTTCGTCGGATTTGGATTGCACCTCATTCATCCCAGCAACTGGCATCCCTTCGCTCCGAATGGATGGCCCGGAATTCTTACCGGCGGCTCCATCGTGTTTTTCACCTACATCGGGTTTGATTCGGTCTCAACTGCTGCGGAAGAATGCAAAAATCCCAAGCGCGATCTGCCCATCGGGATCATCGCCACGCTCGTAATTTGCACCATTCTTTACATCGCGGTCGTGGTCGTTTTGACCGGCCTGGTCCCCTGGCACACACTGATGGACGACGCGGCTCCCGTCGTCAACACAATGAAACGCCTCCATTTTGGCAATGTGGAAATCATCGTCTTGCTTGGCGCCCTGCTCGGCATGATTTCCTCACTCCTGGTTTTTCAGTTGGGACAGGCCCGCGTATGGTTCGCGATGTCGCGCGATGGATTGCTGCCCGGCGTTTTCAGTCACGTGCACAAGACCTTCCGCACGCCGGATTTTTCCACCTGGGTCGCCGGTTTTCTGGTCGGCATTCCCGCGGGATTGTTAGACATCGGAACGCTCGCAGATCTTTCCAACATTGGCACGCTTTTTGCATTCGCGCTGGTGGCTGGGGGTGTTTTAATCCTGCGCTATACCCAACCCGATCGCCCACGCGCCTTTCGTGCGCCCGGTGGACCGATTGCTCCTGTTCTCACCATCCTCACCTGCTTGCTACTAATGGCCGGACTGCCCATCACGAATTGGATTCGGTTTATTGTCTGGCTGATCATTGGACTGGTTTTTTATTATTTCTACGGACATAGGCACAGTCAGCTTTCAAACGCTGCCTTACAAGCGGCCGCGGAGAAAAAACGATAATGCGGATTCGGCTATTCGCAGCGCTAACGCTTCTCGCGTTGGTTTTGGCCTGCAGCTCGCCAACTCTATTCAGTTGGGGCGAGAACGCTGACCGTCTGGTTGCGAATAAAGCCGTCGATACTCTGCCGGAAGAGATGCAGCCGTTTTTTCAAGCGAATCGCCAATTCTTGGTTCAGCACGTCACCGATCTTCAGGAAGCGCCGCCGAAAAGTGTTATCCCGTTCGAGCACCCGCGCACCCCGGATTTCGTCGAACTCGACCACTACGGCCCTTTCCCTTTTTCCGCCCTCCCTCGCGACTACAATCACGCGGTTTTGAAATTCAATCGCCGCTCGCTCGAGCAGCACGGTGTCCTTCCCTGGCAAGTGGGGCTTTACAGCAAACGTTTGACGGACGCTTTCCACGACCATAACTGGAACGAAGCAAAGCTCTCCGCGGCCACGCTCGCCCATTACCTCACGGCGGCTCACGATCCCTTCAAAACCACCATCAACTTTGACGGAAAACTCACCGGCCAGCCGGGAGTCAACGATCGGTTCGGGACCGGTCTGGTGGATCGCTACCAGCTCTTTTTCTTCGTAAAGCCCAGCGAGGCTGTTTTCATCCACGATCCCACCGACCACGCTTTTGAAATGTGTTTGACCGCGCATTCCTTGCTCGAAAGCGTGCTTCTTGCCGATCGCCGCGCACACGCTGGCTTAACTGGCTATCCGGACGAGTACTACGACCGCTTTTATGCGCAAGCCGGCACGCTGCTTGCCAGTCAGCTTTCCGATGCCGCAACCGATGTAGGTTCTTACTGGATGACCGCGTGGATCAACGCCGGTCGTCCACAACTACCATCTCAGTAAACTGGAAATGGTCACGGAAACAACTCGGCATCCCACCCCGATCGATAGTCTCCCGAAGGCTGAGCTGCATTTGCACCTGGAAGGAGCTATACGCTCGCAGACCGCTAGGCAGTTAGCTGCACGGCACGGCGTAACCCTGACTCCGGAAGACGTCGCCGCTCGCTACAACTATTCTGACTTCCGAGGATTTTTGGAAACGTTCAAATGGGTTACTTCTTTCCTACGCGATCCTGAAGACTACGCCCTGATCACGCGGAATCTTGCCGAAGAACTCGTAAAGCAAAATGTCGTGTATGCCGAGATTACGATTTCGGCAGGCGTGATGCTTCGCCGCACACAAAACGTGGAGGCAAACTTTCAGGCCATCCGCGAAGTCGCGGAAAGCGTTCCCTTCAGCCGTTTAAAAACCGCGTGGATATTTGACGCCACGCGTCAATTCGGACATGACGCAGCCATGGAAGTAGCGCGGTGGGCCGCAAAACTGCAGTCGTCCGGAGTTGTTGCGCTTGGGATGGGAGGCGACGAGCTGGCCTTTCCCACGGTGAACTTCCGGCCTGCATTTGATTACGCGCGCCAGGAAGGGCTGCACACCGTTTGTCATGCGGGAGAAATCGGAGGTCCGGAATCCGTCCGTGAAGCTATCGAATTGTTGGGAGCCAAGCGAATCGGACATGGAATTGCCGTTATGCGCGATGAAGCGTTGGCAAACTCACTTGCCACCACTGGGCGTGTGGTGTTGGAAAATTGCCTGACGAGCAATCTGCGCACCGGCGCACTTGCTAAACAAACCGGAAATCCCGCCGCATCGCTAAAGGACCACCCGTTGCCGAAGTTTCTCGAGCGTGGAGTTCCGGTCACCCTTTCCACCGATGACCCCGGGCTCTTCAACACGGATCTTCTGACTGAGTACTCCCACGCCGCGTCGCTGGCCCTCTCCAAAGAACAGCTTCTTCAGCTTGCGGAGCAAAGTTTCCTCGCCGCTTTTCTAGCCCCCGAAGACAAGCGCCAAATGCTTGTCGATTTTCGCGCGGCGGTCAAATCCGCCGGGCTGGTATAATCACCACATGAAAGCACACGTTTGGGTCATGCTGAAGTCCACTGTTCTCGATCCCCAAGGGCAGACGATTCAGCGCGCGCTCGGCTCGCTGGGTCACACCAAGATTACGGACGTTCGCCAAGGTAAATTCTTCGTGCTCGCGCTCGACGGGATGTCCCGCGAGCAAGCTAAGACAGAAGTCGAGCGAATCGCCAAAGACGTACTCACAAATCCAGTGATCGAAGAGTTCCGCTTCGATATTGTTGAGTAACCGCGGTACAGGTACCTTTTTTGTACGCGAATCGTCGCCAGCGTTTACCTCATCAAATTATGTGCTAACCTAAATGGGTTGGACTCGCCTCGGTTTTTCGACTCTGTAGGCCACTTAGGAGTTCACACTGTGTGCGGAATCGTCGGCTATATCGGTCCTAAACGCGTTGTGCCGCTGATCCTCGATGGCCTGAAGCGGCTAGAATATCGTGGCTACGATTCGGCGGGGATCGCTGTGGTCGGCGAAAACGGCGGCTTGAATATTCGGCGCGCCCCGGGCAAATTGCGAAATCTCGAAGAATCCATCCGCATCACTCCGCTGGATGGCGTTTACGGAATTGGCCACACTCGCTGGGCCACGCACGGACGTCCCACCGAAGAGAACGCGCATCCCCACCGCGACTGCACGGGCGAAATCGTCGTAGTCCACAACGGGATCATCGAAAACTATCTCGAGCTGAAGCACCAACTCATCGCAGAAGGCCACAAGTTCGTCACCGAAACAGATACCGAGATAATCGCGCACCTGATCGAAAAATACTCGAAAGACACCTCGCTGGAAGAAGCCGTTTTGAAAACCGTGAAGGTTATGAGCGGAGCCTATGCGCTGGTTGCCTTATCCACGCGCGATCCACTGAAGATCGTCGCTGCGCGCATGGGACCTCCTATCGTCGTGGGACTCGGAGAGAACGAATTTTTTGTCGCCAGCGATATCCCTGCGATCCTGCAGCACACGCGAAATGTTTTCTTCCTCGGTGACGGCGAAGTAGCCGTTCTCACGCCACAAGGCGTCCATCTGATGGACTTCGAAAGCCATGCGATCAATCGTGCCGTGCAGCACGTCACCTGGGACCCCATTATGGCCGAAAAGGGCGGCTTCAAACATTTCATGCAGAAGGAGATTTTCGAGCAGCCGCGCGCCGTGCGCGACACGCTGCTGGGACGAATTTCGCAGGAAACCGGAAAAGTGTTCCTCGATCCGATGGATATCACCGAAGAAGAATTCCACAATTTTCATGAGGTGAAGCTCATTGCCTGCGGTACCAGCTGGCACGCCGCGCTGGCCGGCAAATTCATGATTGAGAAGCTGGCGCAAATGCCAGCCGAAGTCGATTACGGCAGCGAATTTCGTTATCGCGATCCAATCATCAGCAAGAAAAGCTTGGCCATTGCCATCAGCCAATCGGGAGAGACAGCCGATACGCTGGCAGCCGAGCGGGAAGCGCGTCAAAAAGGCGCAAAAATTCTCGGAATATGCAACGTAGTCGGCTCGATGCTCACGCGCGAAGCCCATGGCACGATTTACACACACGCAGGCCCGGAAATCGGCGTGGCCTCCACCAAGGCCTTCACTGGCCAGCTCACGGCTTTGATGCTCACTGCTCTCTATCTCGCGCAAGTGCGCGGTAAATTGACGCCGGCTTCGGCGCAGGGCTTGATGCAAGAGCTGACCCGCGTCCCGCATAAAATCGAGTCGATTCTGCAGCGTGATGCTGCCCTCGAAGAACTCGCTCGCCTATTCTTCCGCCACACCGATTTTCTTTACCTCGGACGCGGCATCCACTATCCGATTGCGCTCGAAGGCGCGCTCAAGCTGAAGGAAATTTCCTACATCCACGCAGAAGGTTATCCTGCTGGCGAAATGAAGCACGGTCCCAATGCGCTGATCGACGAGAATTTGCCCGTCGTGATTATTGCCACGCGCGACGAGTCCGATCCCGCGTCGATGATCCGCTATGAAAAAACCATCTCCAATTTGCAGGAAGTGAAAGCGCGCGATGGAATCGTGATCGCCATCGTCACGGAAGGTGACAAGCTCGCTCGCGACACGGCCGACCACATTGTCGAGATTCCTGCCGTCCCGGAACTTCTTGCGCCCATCCTCGAAATCGTTCCACTTCAACTCTTGGCTTATCACATCGCCGTACGCCGCGGATGCGACGTGGATCAGCCGCGTAACCTGGCAAAGTCTGTCACCGTCGAGTAAAGAGGCCCGATCGCCTTTCACTTTCATCCGGGGTGCCCTAAAATTGACAAATGACAAGCACCCGCTTTATTTCCCGTGCATGCTGTCGGATTTGTTCTCGCGCGCCAGCGTTATTGGTCGTGCTGATACTCAGCCTCCCCGGCCCCCCCGCGGCGCAATCTCAGCAGTCGAAAGGCGGCGCTTCTCATTTGGATTCCGTCGAAGTTTCCGGTTCGAAGAAATTCAGCTCTCAGCAGATTGCAGCGGCAATTGGATTGCGTGCCGGTAATATCATCACTCGCGAGGATCTCCAAGCCGCCGCCGACAAACTCGCCGCGCTCGGCCTTTTTGCCAACGTGCAATACCACTTCACCACTGTTGAAGCCGGAGTAAGGGCTACATACGAAGTGTCCGACGCTCCTACAGTCGCCGTTACATTCGACAACTTTCCCTGGTTCACCGATAACGAATTAACCACCGCTCTCAAGCGCACAGTTCTCCTCTTCGATGGAAGCGCTCCGCAAGGCGGCACGATTCTCAATGCCATGTCCACCGCTCTTGAAAATTTGGTTCAGTCGCGCGGCGTTCTAGGAACTGTGTCGCACACGCTTGTCAATTTCCCTTTGGGCGGCCAGCGAATGCAATTTCGCGTCGAAGGCGCGGACATCACCTTAAAGGCAGTCGAGTTTTCCGACACGCTGGCCACCAACGATCACGCAGTCCAACAAAGCGCAAGCCAGCTAATAGGCAAGCCATATTCGCGAAGCGCGATTGAGCTTTTCGAGTTTGAACAAGTACGTCCAATATATTTAACGCAGGCATTTTTGCACGTGCAGTTCGCTCCGCCGTCTGCACAAGTCGCCAGTGCCGGCGTACCACCCAGCGTAACAGCAGTCGCCGTCACCATACCAATCACCGCCGGCCCGGCCTTCAAATGGGGCGGTGTTGCGTGGAACGGAAATGCCGTAATCCCCGCAGCGGAGCTGAACGCGCTCATAACTCTGAAGCCCGGCGAAATTGCGGATGGCAACAAAATCGCCGCGCTATGGGAAGCCGTGCAATCTCTTTACGGCCAACGCGGCTACCTCGATGCAAAATTAGATCCCCGGACTGAGTTTGACGATCAATCCGCGCGCGTGGCTTATAGCGTGGCCGTCACCGAAGGCCCGCAATACCGCATGGGAAATTTGGTACTCAGCGGCCTCTCCATCGATGGCGAAAAACGCATTCGTGCTGCATGGCGTATTCCCGCGAACGCCGTCTTCAATGAAAAGGTGTATGAAGATTTCCTAGATGCCGGTGTTAAGCAGGCTTTTGTGGGAACTCCCGTGCATTACGAAAAAATCGGTCGCTTTCTCCAGGAAAATCCGGGCACCAACAAAGTCGACGTGCTTCTGGATTTTCAATAGACAAAATTAAGCTATACTCGAATTGATATGAATGTCGGGCCAATTCCGGCCGTAGCAACCGCGGCGCAATCGCTTCCATTAGATGAAGCCGCCATCGCAAAAGAGCAATGCCTCTTGAACTCGCTGCGGTCGCTCGATTCCCTGCTGCTAGCTTTTTCGGGTGGCGCAGATTCAGCCTATCTTGCATGGGTTGCCTACAGCGCCCTTGGCGCCCGCGCTCTTGCGGTCACAGCTCTCTCCGCAAGCTTTTCACGCCACGACCGCGAGCAAGCCGAACGATTCGTGCGCGAAACCGGAATTCGCCATGAATTTATAGAAACACATGAGTTCGAGAACCCGCTGTACATCTCCAACAATGCCGATCGTTGCTACCACTGTAAGGACGAGCTCTTCGATCGCATGGAGGCGCTCGCGACCGCCCGCAATTTCCGCGCCGTCGCATACGGAATCAACGCAGACGACACTCACGATTTTCGCCCAGGCCATCGCGCCGCGCACGAGCATCGAGTACTTGCTCCGCTGCTCGACGCAGCTCTAGGCAAGCCTGAAATCCGATCGCTCTCGCAACGCGCCGGCCTCAGCACTTGGGATCGCCCAGCATCCGCTTGTCTTTCATCCCGCGTGCCGTACGGAACCGCTGTGACGCCCGAGCTTATGGAAAAGATCGATCGCGCTGAATCAGTATTACGCGATCTAGGTTTTCGACAGTTTCGCGTCCGCGCTCACGGCGAGCTGGCGCGAATCGAGCTTGCTCCGGATGAACTGGCGCGCGGATTAGAACCCGCAATGACACGCCAAATTCTCGCCGGTGTAAAACAAGCCGGCTTCCCCATCGTGACCCTCGACCTCGAAGGGTATCGCCAAGGCTCGCTCAATTCCCTCCTCAAGATTAAATGACCGCACCTTCATCGGTGCGGATTGCTTCTCGCCAGCGCGCGGTCAGGGAACTTCCAGTTGCAGGTTCTCGTATAACTTGATAGGAAGGGTGCTCAATACGTATCGTTTACAGCCCCAATATAAAAGCTAAATGACACAAACAAACAGAAACGTTTTTCTAACAATCGTTGCTCTTTCCGTGAGCACAATCTCGGGTTGTGCCTCGCGTTCAGGCATAGAAGGCAGCTTCGACCGGCAATTCGCCGTCAATGGTCCAGTCAGTTTGGAACTCACCGGCGGCAAAGGGGATGCCCATATCAACACCGGCCCCCCGGGCGAAGTTCGCATCCATGGTGAGGTTCACGTCAATGCATGGTCCTCGGACAGTGGACGGCGCCGCTTGCAGCAGATCGAAACAAATCCGCCAATCTCTCAAGAAGGAAGCTTGATTCGCATCGGTGGCGGAAAACACGGTGGAGGTGAAGTCGATGTGGACTATACGATCGTTGTGCCACAGGACACCCAACTCCGCAGCGTGGCCGGCTCCGGAGATTTAGAAGTTCGCGGGATCGCAGGCCCTGCAAATTTCACGAGCGGTTCGGGAAATGTTACCGCTTCAGAAATAAACAGAGATGTGCAAATTGTTTGCGGCAGTGGTGACGTCGAACTCTCTAAAATAAAAGGCCAAGTACAAGTCACTACCGGCTCCGGCGACGTCAGTCTCGACACTATGGCCGGTCAAATACGCGTCCAAACAGGTTCCGGCTCCGTCGAAGTAACGAATCCTTCCCAAGCTTTGGAAGCCAGCACTGGCAGCGGAGAGGTCACCATCAAGGGAGCATCAGCAGATATCCGCGTGCGCACTTCATCGGGTGACCTGGATGTCGAAGGAAATCCAGATCGAACAAAGTATTGGGATTTTCACACTGTCTCTGGCGAAGTCGTGCTTCACGTCCCGCCAAACGCCAGTTTTCGTCTTTACGCGCGCTCAAAGTCCGGTGACATCGATGCCGCTATTCCTATCACGATGGAAGGAACCGCCGCCAAGCACGAATTGCGCGCGCGCATCGGGGACGGCAAGGCGCGCGTCGAAATCCAAACTTCTTCCGGCGATATTTCCCTTCACTAAGCCTCCTCTATGGCAAATCGAAACACGTGTCGCGTTCTTTCGCGCTAGAATTGCACCATACAGATGCGCTTGATTCATATCATTTCAATTCTCATTATCATCCTGGCGCTTGGCTCTCCCGCGCTTTCACAAAAGCCGGCTTCCGGCGCGCAACTATCAAAAGACTCGGCCGCCGATATATCGAAGCAAGACGCTGACGCTGAGACGCAATTGCAAAAAGCCATTGCAGATGCGGGCAACGATCGAGCAGCCCTGGTGCGTAATCTGAAAAGCTATTTGCTTCGATTTCCCGACGCGCCGCGAAAAGCAGGCGTCTATCGCGCACTCGTGGAATCTTGCCAGCAACTTAAGGACACTGCCTGCGCTCTCGATTATTCGGAAAGGCTCGTCGCCGTTCATCCCGACGATTCTGAAATGATGCTTCTTGCCATCGGCCTGTTACAGAAGGAAGGCAGCGAGTCGAGTCTCACCCGCGCGGCCGGCTACGCTACCCGCGTTATCGATCGCATCGAAAAGACTCCAGCAGAGGAAAAATCTGCGCGCATATCGCAAAAAGATTGGCAAGCACAGCAAGACCGGTTCCGAACGGCTCTATACAGCTTGCGCGGCCAGATCGAAAAATCACAGATGAACTACGAAGCCGCCGCCAAGGATTTTCAACAGAGCTATTCGCTTCATCCTAACGCCATGGCTGCGGAACAACTCGGCGAGATCGCCGAAATGAAGAATGATTACGCGAAAGCAATCGAAGAATACTCTCTGGCCTTCGTGCTTCCGGAGGACGGCCCGTCGGGCAAGGTCGATCGTCGCGAATTGCGAATGAAATTGGGAAATGTTTGGCGCCGAGTACACAGTACCGATCAGGGACTTGGCGAACAAATTCTCGCTGCTTATGACCGCCTCGGCGCTGCTCCCACCGCTGTTGCGCCTTGGGCCCGGAATAAGGGTGCCAAAGATTCTTTCGCATTCGTGTTGCGCAACCTCGATGGCTCCTCTCTTGCCCTTTCTCTATTGAAAGGCAAAGTCATCGTCTTGAGTTTCTGGGCTACCTGGTGCGGCCCATGCCGCGAACTGGAGCCGGAGTTCGTGCAAATCGCCAAAAACTATACGGGCAACACAAATCTCGCGTTCTACGCTGTCAACACGGATGAGGATGAAAGCTTGGTGCCCAGCTTTCTGGCGAAAGAGAAATGGAATGTGCCGGTTCTTTTTGCTGACGGCTTGGATGATTTTATGAACGTAAATTCTCTGCCGACGGTGATAGTTCTCGACCGCGCAGGAAAAATCGCCTTCCGCATGGATGGATATCCGCCCGAAGGCTTCAGCGAATCTCTGACTGCAGCAATCCAGGAAGCTCTCAACCCCGCGAAACCTGCACCAGGGAACTAGAAGCTTGGATTTTGTTTTTCGAGAAGCGCAGCACCCGAGTGCGCGCCTGATCCAAGAAGGAAACCACGCAGGTGAGATGCCGGTGCTACGGGGCCCCAGGTGCAGCCAGGGTTCTCGGGTCGACGGCTAATCGGGCCCGGGGAAGAGGCCACGAAGTGGGGGGATGTCCGGGGGGTTCCACTCAGCGCGGGCGCGTGGTAAGGCCCGCTTGTTTCCAGAGCTTCTCCCATTGCCAGATGCCGGGAGTTTTGTAGAGGACGCGGTAGCTGAGCTGGTGGGCCAGCATCAAAATCTGACCGCGATGGTGGGCCTCGTGCGAGAACATGTAAGCGAACATAGTTCCTCCAGCGGACCACGTTTGCGTCCAGCTGCCGCGAGAGAACTTCGAAACGCGGCGATTCGGGGCGGCCGAGAGAGCATCCGACAACATGCGCAGGGACTGCGCGGCGCTTCTTCTGTGCGCGGCAGCAACCTGCTTCATGGTGCAGCGGTCGGGATCGAGAGGGGGCGGGCACTTCAGATGGGGCGCGGAATTCTTCAGCCACACAAGACGGCTGTTGTGCAGATGCGCGAAGATGGCCGCGATGGTCCGGCCATTGCCTTTTTGACCCGGCGGCTGGGCGCGCCACGCTCGAGGGTCGAGCGATAAGAGGATGAGCTGGTTCATCGCGTCATTGCTCGCGTAGGTTTCGAGCAGGGTATCGCGAATCTCGGCAAGGGCCGCGCGGGATTGAAGTGCCATGGAACTCCGCCAATTTGAGAAGAGTATTTCAGGCGCCTTGAATTGCGCGCTTCAAATTCTGTTGCGCAGCGTCTCGAGCCGCCAGGATCGTGTTCACGTGAATCCGCACGGTATCTTCAACATTCCGCGCGTATCCTCCAGCCAATGTAATCGCCACCGGAACCTGGTGGCGAAGCGCATAATCGAAGACAAGAGTGTCGCGACGCTTCAGACCGTCCATGGTCAAAGCCAACCCGCCTAACTGATCCTCGTGATACGGATCGGCACCCGCAATATAAAAGAGTATTTGCGGCATGAAATGCCGAAATGCTTCCCGCAAATTCCGTTCAAAGATGATGAGATAGTCCTCATCGCCAATTCCATCGGGCAGATCGATATCCACAGTCGAAGGCGGCTTGGGATAAGGATAATTGTGTTCCTGATGAATCGATAATGTAAACACATCCCCATCACCGCCGAAAATCGATGCAGTCCCATTCCCCTGATGAACGTCCGCGTCCACCACCAGCGCTGTCTGGATCGCTCGGTCGAATTGCAGGCGGCGAATAGCGACTGCTACATCGTGGATCACACAAAATCCTTCGCCATGATCGGCGTAAGCATGATGGAACCCGCCGCCGATGTTCGCTGACCACCAATCCCGAAGCGCCTGCTGCCCCGCGAGAATCGAACCGCCTGCCGCAAGCCAGCAAGCGTTTACAAGTTCCTTCGAGTAAGGAACTTCCATGCGAAGAATCTCCGCGGGGGTAAGCGAGCCGTTTTTGAGCTTGTACACGTAATCCTGCGAATGAACCCGCAGAATGTCTGCGTCCGAAGCCGGCTGCGGCGCGAGAAAATCGACGGGCCGCGCAATTCCATCGTCCAACAGCCTGTCGTGAACCAACCGGTATTTCTGCGATGGAAAGACGTGCGCACCCAGATTCAAATCGTATCGATAGTCGTATATAAGCTTGAACGGCAGCATGATTCGCCAAGACTATCGCGAACTTTTGTGGAACTCAAATGATTGAATACGGGCGCGCGGCGAAACGCAATGCGCGCCGCATCTTCGCTGCGCCATCATGACCACTCACGATGCGCCGAGCTCACGCCATCCTCGCCATCGCCGCGCTGTTCGTCACTCGGTTAGCCCGGCTAGCCCGCACAAGGGAAGGAAGCATATCTGGCTGCGTTCGAATGTGCTGCCTAACACGGAGAGCTCGGGCACATCTTCGAATGCACTATGGCGGCGGGCCGTCACGGCATTGACTGCGGCCTCATTGCTCCTGTGGCGCCCATGGCACCCTCGCCGATTGCATCCGTCGGCATTCCTAGTGTTAGTCGTGCAATCGATGGCCAGCTCCGCGAAGTTGCAACTTCTGGTCTTGATCGCAAATTCGGCGATTGTCGCACGATCATCACTGCACCGAGCGACCGCGTCGTAAAAGAAAAACCATCGCGAGTCGTCATGGGTTGTAGCGCTTCAACCAATCTCCTATTTCCGTGATGACGTCGCGGCGCTGTTCGGCTAATTGTGGGAAGTGTGGCGAGCCGGGATAAGTGACCATGCGCACGGCCTTTCCGCGCTCGGCGAGTAACACATCGAATTCGCGCGCTTGGAAAGTGGGGACGCGCGCGTCAGCTTCTCCGTGCAGGATCAGCAGAGGCGTGGTGACCTGATCGACGTGCATCACTGGGGAAAACTGAAGCAGAGGCGTGGGATCTTTTTCCTGCAACCGGGCGTCATAGTCAACTTGCCAGATGTCGCTAGTGGGAATGAAGCTGAGCCAGTCGGTGATTCCGGCGCCTTCAATCGCTGCTCTGTAACGATGCGTTTGCGTAACGGTCCACGCAGTCATAAACCCGCCTCCGCTCCAGCCAAAAATAGCAAGGCGGTTGGGCTCAGCCCATCCTTGAACAATTGCAAAATCCGTGGCGCTATCGACGTCGCTGTATGCACGATCGCCGAAATGCTGATAAATGGCGGCTAGAAAATCCGCGCCGTATCCGGTAGAACCACGATACTGCGGCTGCAGCACGATGTAACCCATTCCCGAGATAGAGCGAACGAGAAAATCAAAGCCGAGGCTGTCGTTGGCTTCCGGGCCACCGTGGGGCAAAACAAGGAAAGGATATTTCTTGCCCGCTTCGTAGCCCGCTGGAAACGTGGCGATTCCCTCAAGCTTTACTCCGTCTTTGGAGGTCCAGTGCGCAGTTTTGACTTCCCCGAGATCGACATTGGCCAGTGCGTCATCGCCTTCGTGCGTGATTTTTTTGAGTTGTGCGCCAGAAACCACGGCCAGGTTTGTGGTGTGCGCTGGGTCATCTACGTTAAACGCTAAGACAGCGGGAGCGGATGAAAACATGGCGTAAACAGGGAGGCCCTGAATCACACCGTCGGGCCAGCGATAGGCGGGCTCGAGTTTTCCATCGCGATATGAATATGTCTCGGTGACGACGCCCTTATGCATCTCAACCCAGATGTGGCCAAGCGGGTCGCCGGCCAAAGTTACGGCCGTGAATGCGAGGTCAGGAGTCCGATCCACAGGCTGCCCGCCACTTACCGGGACCGTCCAGATGTGCTCTGGAGTTATGGTTGCGGAGGTAGTGCTGGAGAAAACGAGTTCCTTTCCATCTGAGGCCCAGGCGAGGCCGCTGGTTCCGTCAGGAATTTCCGCGAGGCGGCGTGGGCCGGCGGCACTGCACACATCCACAAACGAATGCAGTTCGTGATGTAGCATTTTTGGCCACTGCGAGATCACGGCAATTTGCGAGCCGTCGAGTGACCACGCGATATCGGTGATATCCACAAGCGGGGGGCACCACCAGCCAGGATCCGCGCCATTTACACCGACGACGTACAAGCTCGTTTCATCCGGGGCCGCAACCGTACGCACGGCCGCAAGTGGATCTGGCATGCGCGGATCTGCTAGTACGGCGAAACGCGTGCCATCCGGCGAGATGGTCACGGAACGAATTCCTGACGGCAGCGAGAGGATTTGTATCAGCTTCCCTTCTTCGAGAGGCACAATTGCGAGTTGGGCAAATTTGCCGACGGGATAAATCCCGTAAAGCGCGCCATTTTTTGTGAAGCCTGACGGCTCGAAATGTTCCGGCAGGTCGAGTTTTCGAGAATTTTCACCATTGAGATCGATCAATCTCCATTCGTGTTTGTTGACCGGGCCGGACGTTCCGTCCCAGGAGACGCGGCAGAGAATGCTTTTTCCGTCTGGCGAGATCGCCACGGCGCGCGCCGAGCGCAGGGCGGAATAATCGTCAACGTTGAACGGATGCTTATCGGCCGCGACCGCTGACGGGACACCGTGAATCAGAACGATATTCCGGATGCGAGGCTTTTCGTTTTGGGCGGAGAGTGCGGGGCAGGTGAAAAGCCATAATGTGAGACAAAGGGCCTGAGAAATTCTTCTAAGTATTCGCACAGCGACCTCCTGCGTTCAACAATTTTGGTGTGACGCGGCGGTTCGTTAAGAATTCCCTCTGGCCCACGAGCGATTTTCATTGTCCCGCGAAATTTCTGCCGCCGCAAATTTTCTTCGCTTGCCAGCGAGATCCTGGGGATGCGACTTCGGGTGATTTCTTTTATGGTTTCTTTTTGGCGGCGGCGCAGGGCCTTAGCGTGACCCATTGCTGCGGATTCACAGGGATGCCGTTCACGTACACGACCCAGTGAAGGTGAGGGCCGTTGGCGCGGCCGGTGGCGCCCGCGTAGCCGATTACGTCACCTTCGTTTACGTGAGCGCCGAGTTCCACGTGTAATTTTGACATGTGCAAGTACATGGTTTCCAGGCCCTGGCCGTGATCGATGGCCACTGTGCCGCCGAGAACGTTGAAAGGCTCGACAATCTTTACGACGCCTGCTGCCACGGCCAGAATGGGAGTCCCGTCGGGCGCGCGCTGATCGATTCCGGCGTGAAACTCGCCGGTTGGCTTTCCGTTATGAAGACGCTTCACGCCGAAGGGCGAGATGACGCAACCGGGAAGCGGCGGGACCAGAGGATCTTCCCAGTACTTGATGTCGGACACAGAGTCGCGAAAAGTGGTGAGCGTGTGCATTTCTTCCGTGGTGGAATGGAGCGCTTCGATTTGTGGCGCTAGAACGACATTTTGGGATGGGAAGATGGTTTTGCGGATCGTCAGATTAACGGCGGCGAGAGCGGTGCCGTCTTCTGCGAAGAATTCGATTGGATAGGTGCCCAGTCTGTCGGCCACGGCCACCGGCATCAGGCCTTGCCAGGCACCACTTTCTTGCTTGAAAAGGCGCACGGTGCGGGAGTTCAGGCGCGCAGTGGCTGCGGGGACTTCGCAGCGGAGGCGTACGGTCTGGCCCAGCGGTATCGAGGAGGGTTTTACGGTGCATTCTTGCGCGCTCGCTGTGGAAGCGAATATTGCAGCTAACCAAAGAGCCAAGATCCGCCACGGCCGATAAATTTGTTTTCGCCGTTCCATCCATACCTAATTTACACGCTTGGGCGGACTACTTGGAAATTTGCGAAAGGGGAGTTCCTGATTATCACGGATTTAGTTTCAGTGGTACGAATGAATCGCTCTAGCTAGCCGAGGCTTGGATGAATCCGTGTAGGCGGGTACTGGCTCTGGATTTCGGGGTCCCTGATTTGAGCGGGCTGGCGCTCGCCGCCATATAGATCATTGGCCGCCCAGAGCCTCGGCTTTCTCGTCACCGGGTGCTACGTTTTAGGTGCCTTCAGACCAAGAGGCTAAATACTGCTCTTGATCTGGCGTGAGCTTGTCGACTTGGATGCCCATGGAGTCCAGTTTGAGTTTGGCGATGTGGCGGTCGATATTTTCGGGGACCGAGTAAACCTGGTGCTTCAGGCTGCTGGCGTTTTTGACCAGGTATTCGGAAGCGAGCGCTTGGTTGGCGAAGCTCATGTCCATCACCGAGGCGGGATGGCCTTCGGCAGCAGCGAGATTGATGAGGCGGCCTTCGCCTAGCAAGTAAAGCTTGCGGCCATCTTTCATCGTGTACTCGTCAACGAATGGGCGGACCGGCTTTTTCGAGCTGGAAAGTTTTTCGAGCGCGGGAATATCGATCTCGACGTTGAAGTGGCCGGAGTTCGCGACGACCGCTCCGTCTTTCATTCTCTCGAAATGGTCGTGCGTGAGAATTGATTTGTTACCGGTGACGGTTATGAAGATGTCGCCGATTTTGGCGGCTTCGGTCATGGGCATCACGCGGAAGCCGTCCATAACAGCTTCGAGCGCGCGGACCGGATTGATTTCGGTGATGATCACGTCGGCGCCATGGCCTTTGGCTCGCATGGCCACGCCTTTTCCGCACCAACCATAGCCAGAAACGACCACGCGAAGTCCTGCGATCAGTAGATTTGTTGCGCGAAGAATGCCGTCGATCGAGGATTGGCCGGTGCCGTAGCGATTGTCGAAGAGATGCTTGGTGAGCGCGTCATTCACGGCGACGATGGGATATTTCAGCGTGCCGTCCTTGGCCATCGCGCGCAAGCGAATCACACCAGTGGTGGTTTCTTCGGTGCCGCCGATGATGTTCTGCACGAGGTCGGGGCGCTTGGTGAGCAGGATGGTGACGAGGTCGGCGCCGTCGTCCATGGTGATCTGCGGCTTGTGGTCGAGCGCGGCGTTGATGTGCGCGTAGTAGGTGGCATTGTCTTCGCCCTTAATGGCGAAGGTCGGGATGTTGTAGTCCTTGACCAGCGACGCGGCGACTTCGTCCTGCGTGGAAAGCGGATTCGAAGCACACAGAACTACCTCGGCGCCGCCGTCACGGAGAGTGATAGCCAGGTTGGCTGTCTCGCTGGTGACGTGCAGGCAGGCGGACATGCGCACGCCTTTTAGCGGCTTCTCCTTGATAAATTGTTTCCGGATGAGCTGCAAAACGGGCATGTGCTGATTGGCCCATTCGATTTTGCGCTTGCCCTTTTCTGCCAGGGCAAGGTCCTTCACATCGCCGTTCAGCTTCGCTGCTGTTGTTTCCACGAGAACTCCCCTTAATTTTTAATGGTGCGGAGCATCTAAGAAAAAGACGCCGGGCTAAAGCCCGTCGCTACAAAACCAGAAACCCCGATGAAGGCCCAGGACTGCCACGGCAAAGCAAGATTCCGCCTGGAAGGCGGCGCTGCGAAAACCCGAATAACGAAAACCAGACGCGGGAAATTATGCGCGCGACGACGCTACGACTCCGCGCGAGCCTGCTTCTTTCTTGATGGCTTCGGCCTTATCTGTTTTCTCCCAGGTGAAGCCCGGTCCGGTGCGTCCGAAGTGGCCGTAGGACGCGGTCGCACGGAAAATCGGGCGGCGCAGGTCAAGCGTCTCGATGATTCCCTTGGGTGTGAGCTTGAAGAACGCGCGAATCAGCTCGGTAATCTGGGAATTGGGAATCGTTCCGGTGCCAAACGTGTCGGCCATAACGGAAACCGGCTCGGCGACGCCGATGGCGTAGGCGAGCTGCACCTCGACTTTCGTTGCGAGGCCGGCGGCGACGATGTTTTTTGCGACGTAACGCGCCATGTAGCAAGCGGAGCGATCAACCTTAGTAGCGTCTTTTCCGGAAAGCGCGCCGCCACCATGACGGCTGTAACCACCGTAAGTGTCAACGATAATTTTGCGGCCGGTAAGTCCTGCGTCGCCCATGGGTCCGCCAGTAACGAAGCGGCCGGTAGGATTAATGTGATATTTCGTTTTCTTATCGATCATGGACTCCGGAAGGACGGCTCTGATGACTTCGGTCATCACTGCGTCTTCCAAGTCAGTGTGAGAAACCCTGTCGCTGTGCTGCGTGGAGATCACGACAGTGTCGACACGCGCTGGGCGGCCGTCGATATACTCGATTGTGACCTGGGATTTTCCGTCAGGGCGGAGGAAATCTACAGTTCCTTTCTTGCGGACTTCAGCAAGCTTGTGCGTGAGACGGTGAGCGAGTTGGATCGGCATCGGCATTAACTCGGGAGTTTCGTCGCAAGCAAAACCGAACATTAAGCCCTGGTCACCGGCGCCGCCCGTATCGACTCCCATGGCGATGTCCGGAGATTGCTTCTTGATGGCGCAGATTACGCCGCACGTATCCGCATCGAATCCAAACTTAGCGCGCGTGTAACCGACGTCACGAATGACCTCTCGTGAGAGGTCGGAGAAATCAACGTAGGTAGTGGTGGTAATTTCGCCAGCAACGACGATCAGCCCGGTGGTGACGAGGGTTTCGCAAGCCACGCGGCCCATAGGATCGTCTTTCAGGACAGCGTCGAGAACGGCGTCGGAAATCTGGTCGGCAATTTTATCGGGATGACCCTCGGTTACAGACTCGGAGGTAAACAGGTATTTTTCGTCAGCGTGCGCCAAAAAAGTATCCTCCAGCGGATTGAAAGACAGTTGCGGGGCCCAATCTGTTAGGTGCAGTTTGGACCGACCTCCGAACGTAACATTGGGGGTATAGAGGTGTCAATCTTATGTACCGAAAGGCCTTAAATCGGGCTCGAAGTGCGATTATGGCAACTAAAATGCCTCCGCACCCACCGCCCCGGGCTTCTATCTGGCTGATCAACTGCCCGACAAATTTCCCTGTTCTACTTGGTGGCGGACGCCGTAGTTCCGCTTTCAGTGTCACGACGGTAGAGGAGGTAGGCACGGATGAAGGGATCAAGATCACCGTTCATGACCTTGTCCACGTCGCCTCGCTCTACTTTCGTGCGGTGATCTTTAATGAGTTGGTAAGGCTGCATGGTGTAGGAGCGGATCTGGCTGCCGAAGCTGATTTCGGGTTTGGAGGCGTCGAGTTTGTGCAGAGCTTCGCTGCGCTTCTCAAGTTCCAGCTCGTAAAGTTGCGAACGAAGAACTTTCATAGCCCATTCGCGATTTTTGTGCTGGCTGCGTTCATTCTGGCACTGCACCACGATTCCCGACGGAAGATGTGTGATGCGGACGGCGGATTCAACTTTGTTGACGTTTTGTCCGCCGTGGCCGCCGGCGCGGAATGTGTCGATGCGGAGGTCGTCGGGTTTGACCACGATGTCGATTTTGTCGTCAATTTCGGGAATGACGAAGACGGAAGCGAAGGATGTATGGCGGCGGGCGGCTTGGTCGAAAGGCGATATGCGCACCAGGCGATGCACTCCGCTTTCGCCCGCGAGCATGCCGTAAGCATTTTCACCAGCTATCTGTACGGTGGCGGTTTTAATTCCGGCTTCTTCACCCGGAGTTGAATCGATAACGGTCGCGCTGAGGCCCTTTTGTTCCGCCCAGCGAAGATACATGCGAAGGAGCATTTCGGCCCAGTCCTGCGACTCGGTGCCGCCGGCGCCAGGCTTAATAGTGACGATCGCGTTCAGCCGATCGTTTTCGCCAGCGAGCAGCGTTTGTGTTTCCAACTCGGATAGATAGGTGTCTGTGGAGGAAATCTCTTTGCTGACATCTTCGAGGAGAGAGTCGCGCTGTGCGTCGTTGGCCTCTTCTCGCGCGAGGCTGAAATAAGTTTCAATGTCGCTGGATTTAGTTTCGAGGAGCTTTTCTGCGTTTACACGGTCTTCCACCTGCTTGCGCTGCTGCAAGAGAGCTTGTGCCTTTTCCTGGTCCTGCCAGAAATTCGGATCGCTTACTTTTTCTTCCAGAGCGGCGAGTTGCTGGCGGGCGGAGTCGGCGTCAAAGAAAGCTCCGCACGAGCCCAATGCGTTTCTTAAGCTCGGCGTAGCGTTGCTGCAGGTCTTCGATGTGTTCAGCCATTCTTTTTTTGCCTTTTTACTTCAGGGAGCGGTAACGAGGTGCCCGGCTTCAGGGCCAGAAACAAAAGCACCACGGTGACAATAACGCAGAGCCAGGCGAACCAATCGCCAAAACGAACATAGGGCGTAAGGTCACTTCTAAAATCGTATGGAGCATCGAGCTCGCCGCGAACGTCCGTTGGCAATTGCGCCACGATGCGGCCATATGGATCTACGGCGGCGGTGAAACCATTGTTCGTGTCGCGGAGCAGCCAGCGGCGGCTTTCTACCGCGCGCACCCGCGACATCATCAGATGCTGCATAGGTGCTGCCGAGCGCCCGAACCAGCCGTCGTTCGAAATATTGATCAGCAATTGCGCCCCTGACGCTGCAAATCGGCGCACTTCGCCAGGAAAAATTGCTTCGTAACAAATATATGTGCCGAATGTGCCGCCGGGAATTTCGCCCACTCGGTACACCGTTCCGGGAGTGAAATCGGAAATGTCGGCGGTTAAGCGTCCGGCAAACGTGAGCCATTGGCGCAACGGCACATACTCGCCGAAAGGCACTAGGTGAATCTTATCATAGGTATAAATTCGTTTGCCGAGCGGGTCCAGGAGCACCGCGCTATTCGAGGCGACCCAGTTTCGCTGCACCTCTTGTTTCCAGTCCACGACGCCGACCAGGAAATATGCGCCCGACTCGCGTGCGATGCTGACGGCGCGAGCGGCAAAGGCAGGATCCTGCAAGCTGAATGGCGCGGGCACTTCGGGCCAAACGATTAGCTCCGGGCCTGCTGGATTTCTCTTTGCGGCCGCCATGCTCATGCGTGCGAGTTCATCCAGTTCGCCGGCGTGGAGTTGAAGCCAATCGGCCGGGTAGTGCTCCGACTGCGGAAAATTCGTCTGCACCAGATGCGCAGTGAATCGCCGAGTTTCCTTAGGCACAAGATAACTGCCACCTACCGCGACAAAAATCAGCACGGCCGTGGTGATGACAACTACCCGCCACGCGCGCCGCGTGTTCGCCAGAATCGCTAGCGCAACGAGCGAGCCGTAAGCAGCGATCAGAAACGAAAGGCCGTAAATTCCCGTCACCGTGGTCATTTGCAGAAGCGCGAGACTCTTGATAGCGGCGTAGCCTGCGAGGTTCCACGGAAAACCGATGTAGGGCAGATGGGTTCGCACGAATTCCAAGGTGACCCACAGTACGGGCGCAAGAACGCAAGCAAGCGCGATGCTTTTTCTGGAGGCTCTCGCTACGCTCCACGAAAACAAAGAACAAAGTAGGCCACCCGCTACCGCCATCAAGCCGAGGATTCCGGCAGACGTCCAGGGATCCAAGTTGCCGTACTGCCGCATCACGGTGTCGATCCACGGCACGCAAACGGGATAGAAGACTACGCCGTGCAAAAATCCGTAGAGCGGTGACTCGCCCGGAAGCGATCCGACGGAGGCCAGCACGAGCATGCTCACGGAAATCCAAGCGAGAGGCCAAAGATTGTAATCGGGAAATGAAAGAGCCAGGGCGGCACCGCTCGCCACGGCGAGCAGTACTCGCTTTGGACGCGTAAATTTCATTCAGCGTTTAATTATAGGCTTGAAACCAAATTGTTCGAGGGCGCGTTTTGCCGATTCGGCGGAAGCGATGTCCTGGTAGGGGCCGACTTGTACGCGGTAGTAGTTGTCCGAACTGGGGGTGACGACGAAGCAAGGGAACCTCTTCTGTTGTATGGCTTCCGCCATCTCCAACGCGTCGCCTTGACGCCGCAGCGCGGCTACTTGAAGAAGAATGGCAGCTTTGGGGATGGCCGGTTGCTGAAAACGTAACGCGGCCTTTGCGTCGTTTGCCGAGGGCTTGGATGCGGCAGCGGAAGCATTCGCGTTGGGCTTTGCTGGCGCGCTAGAAGCCGGCGGCGATTTCACGGCCGGCGCTGACGGTTCGAGATGATTTGTGTCTTTGTTTTTTTCGTAAAAGTCCCATTCAGGAGTTGCCGGCATAGGCGGCTCAGCCGCTTTGGACTTTGCCGACGAAGATGACCAGGTTTTGATAGTCGATTCCGAGGCGTGTACGGAGCCACCGAACTGGTTGCGGCCCATCACATAGCCTAGCGTGAAGAAAACACCGCACAAGAGAACAACGCCCAGAAACAGTCCTACCAAATGCCTGCTCTCGAGGACTCGCTCGCCACCGCCGCGTTTTCCGCTTCCTGCCATCGCTCCTACTTATTTGCTGCCTGTTTCACCCATTGCGAAATGATATCAACGGGCAAAGGGAAAACTATGGTCGTATTTTTTTCTACGCCGATTTCAGTCAAAGTCTGCAAATAGCGCAACTGAATCGCAGCAGGCTGTTTCTCCAGCACTTCGGCCGCATCGGCCAGCTTCTGGGAAGCTTCAAATTCCCCTTCCGCGTGAATAATTTTGGCCCTGCGTTCGCGCTCGGCCTCCGCCTGTTTGGCGATGGCGCGCTGCATGTTTTCAGGAATATCGACTTGTTTGACCTCAACCTTCGTTACCTTGATACCCCAAGGCTCGGTATCCTGGTCAAGGATTTGTTGCAGCTTGGCGTTTACTTTTTCGCGCTCAGAGAGAATCGAGTCGAGTTCGAACTGGCCGACCAAACTGCGCAGAGTTGTTTGAGCGAGCTGCGAAGTAGCGTACAAATAATTTTGCACCTGCGAAAGTGCGAGATTCGCGTCCACTACTCGAAAATAGCACACGGCGTTCACTTTCACCGATACGTTGTCGCGCGTGATGACGTCTTGGGGAGGAACGTCGAGCGTTTCAATTCGCAGCGAGATGCGGGTGAGCTTGTCGATGGGGAAGAAAACCAGCTGGAGGCCCGCTCCTTTCGCTTCAGGAAGCATACGTCCCAGGCGAAGGACCACGCCGCGCTCCCACTCCTTGATGACGTACACGGAATTGACCAGCCAGAAAAGGAAAATCAGTACGGCGAATCCCAGCAAGATCGTCGCAAAGTCCATTCGCTGTCTCCTTCGATTTCGCTTAAGAAGAGGCCGATTGAGGCGTCTTCAGGGGCTCGACTTCGAGCGTGAGCCCGGCAACTTTTTTTACTCGAACGCGCGTGCCTTTGGGAATTTCTTCACCTTGACGTGTGATAGCGCGCCATAGCTCACCGTGCACAAATACCATTCCGGCTTGGCTGGAAGATTCTAGCGGCTCGGTCACTTCGCCTACTTCCCCGATGAGCTCTTCTTTCCCAGTTGATTGTCTCCAGGTGCGTGAGCGCAAAACGAGCCGCATCAGAATAATTATGATGACCGCGCACGGAATCGCGACACCCAATGCGGCGCCGAGACTCACACCCATTCCCGTTAGTGGCGAGTTAATCAAAAATAGCGCGCCGAGAACCATAGCGACCACTCCTCCCACGCCTAGGACGCCATGCGTCGGATATTTTGCCTCGAGCACAAAAAGCACCAGCGCGACGATGATGAGCAACAAACCCGCGAAATTAATCGGGAGCATGTGCATGGCGTATAAGGCCAGCACGAGTGCTATTACGCCGAATACGCCGGGAGCGAACATCCCTGGATGGGTGAATTCGGCATAAAGGCCGAGGACTCCGATAATCAAAAGAATAAAAAACGCGTCGGGCTGAACTATCCGCGACAGAAATTTCTCTCGCGAAGTCATGTCTGTGGCCACCATGACAGGATGCGCCAGCGCCAGTTTCATTGTGCTGCCATCGAAGCGCGTGATGGAACGGCCGTCCAGCTTGGCGAGTAAGTCTTCGCGTGATGAAGTGACGATATCGATTAGCTTGCCGTCGAGCGCTTCCCTATCGCTGAAGGCTTTCGCGTCGGTTACTGCCGTGGCTGCCAGATCGGAGTTACGACCGCGTTTGCTAGTATAGGCGCGGAGATAGGCCGTGGCGTCATTAACTATTTTCTTTTGCAGCGTTTCGTCAATCTTGACCGGTTGGCCGCCCAACTCAATGAGCGGAGAAGCAGCACCGGTTTCCGTTCCCGGAGACATGGCGGCGACATCGGCCGAGAGCAAAACGAAGAATCCCGCGGACGCCGCGCGCGAGCCGGTGGGATACACATAGGTGACTACGGGTACCCCGGAGCGGAGGATCGCCTGAATAATTGAGCGCATGGAAGTGTCCAGGCCGCCCGGCGTGTTCATCGTGATCAGAATCAAATTGGCGTGCTGGTCGTTGGCTTCCTTTATCCCGCGGACGAGGTATTCGGCGAGAATGGGTTCAATTTCGCCGTCAATGTGAAGCTCGACAATTTTCGAGCTGGCGACTGGAGAGGGAGCGGTCGATGACTGCGCGATAGCCCTACGGTTAAAGCCCAGGAACGAGCCTACCACTACGCACACAAGTAGAATCAGCAAGCGAAATGAGCGGGGGGCCATTGCGGCGGCTATTATAGCAGCAGAATCCTCCGGCTTCGCGAATGTTCCGCAAAACGTTCGAGTTTTGAGAAAAATAGGCGCTGCTGCGCGTTCACGGAACAAACAACGGCGATATGGCGTATCTTCTATTTGTGAATGGGGAGAACACATGACAAAGCTAGAATCTGTTTTTGGCGTTAGGATGAACTGTTCCGGGCAGCGTGGCGCTGCGATTCCTGCGATTGCATTGGGATTGATGCTGGCGGCGCTGCCGTTGGCTGCGCAGGACAAAAAAGACAAGAATCCTGATCAGCAGGACAATGACAGCATCGGATTCGTCGCCAGCAAGAATGCAGGCGCCAAGGAAATTGGGCTGCCGCTATATCCCGGCTCCCGAAAGCACCAGGATAATTCTGACGATAGCACCTCCTTACAGCTTGGTGCGTGGGGTGGATCGTCTGGATTCAAGCTGGTTGTGCTGAAGATGGATTCCGATGACGCGCCTGCTAGGGTCGCGGCGTTCTATCGGAAGGCGCTATCTAAATACGGCAAAGTTTTGAATTGTTCCGATTCCTCTGCGACGGCGGGAAAAGAGAAATCTTTGAACGGGCTGGATTGCGAGGATGATCATGCGGACAAAGATGAAACGGTTTTGAAGTCGGGGACCAAAGAAGCGAAGCACATCGTCAGCGTGAAACCGAATGGAAGCGGCAGCATTTACGACTTGGTGTACATCGAAGCTCGGGGATCCGTTAGCAGCAAGTAAAATTCTCTGAGGCGGCGCGAGCGAGAGCGGACTAGGGAAATGGTCGTGGCGCACAGGCAATTCGCATCGCGAATAGCTCGATAGAAATTGGTTGGTAAAAACGACATCTACAGCATGTGCTAGTTCGACTCTTGCTTTTTTTCGGAGCCGGCGTAGGACGGAGGTACTTGCAAAACTTCCTGGACGCGCGGATCTTTAATCACGCGCGCGAAGGTGACATCGGTTTGTGCCGACATAAAACCGACGTAGCCATCATCGCGCGCCATTTTTAGGTAATGGGCAGCGCGCTCGGCGTCTCCATTCTCCGCGTAAGCCCTGGCCACAAAGAAGTAGAACATCCCGGGATCATCGGTGGTTCTCTGCTGCACGATGGAACCGTTTTCACCCTTCTTCTCGAAAATACCAGGGTCAAGCGCGAGCGCTTTTGCGAAGCTGCTCATGGCCAGTGAATATTCCTTGTTGCCAAAATAAGCATAACCCAGGTTGCTGTAAATAGTGGCCAAGTCGATGTGATATTGAGCGGCTTTCTTGTACGCCGTGATGGCTTTGCCGTAATGTTTTTTCTCGTATTCGATCGTGCCGTAATTGTTGATGGCGCTGGCGTAACTCTTATCCGCGTGCGTGGATTTCTTGTAATAGCGCTCCGCCCGATTCAGATCGCCTAATTGCTGATAGGCAACTCCGATTTTGTTCAGAAGTTGGGCGTTTTTCGGTTCCGAGTGGATAATCTTGCCATAAGCACCGATAGCCGAAGAATACTCCTTACGAGCCATCAAGATGTCGCCTTGAAGCTCCCCCAACTGGCCAGGAGTCATCGAAGAAGTGCTAGATGGAGAAGCATCAGAAGCTTGTGCCGGCTTGGTGAAAGTGACAGGTACGTGCTGCGCTTGGCTCGAAGCTATGATAAACAGAGCCAGCGGAACGGCAAAAAGAGTCGATCGACTCATTGCCCAGCTCCTTTTCCGCGCCTGACCTACGGCTGTGGTTTCGAGGAATCCGCAGGTTTCTTGCTTGACCCAAATATACCAAAAACCTTGCCTAGCAACCCTTTTTTCTTTTCTGGCTGGGCCGCAGGGGTATCGCCGGGGGTAACGGTCGGGTTGGTCGCAGCAGAGGCCTGTCCAGAAGCCGGTGAGGGTGGATTTCCGTTCTTTTCAAAAAGATGCGAGAGCCAATTCCCCTGGGCCATGTGTCCGCCATGTAGCTCGCACATTTGCGTGGGCTCGCTGCCGGAAACGAAGTATTCGGTTACGGTCTGAGGACAACTTGGTGTGGCCAGCTGCCCGGTTTGGGGATCAATCGATTCCGCAATCACGCCAGGAGGTGGAGTGAAAGGTTGGGTGTTTTGATATTGCGGAAGCTTTACTGCCCGCTTCATAAATTCCGCCCATACCGGCGCGGCGGATTGGCTTCCGGACAATTCCAGGTCGCGGTTATCGTCAAACCCAATCCAGACGACGCAGAGGAGATTTGAGGTGAATCCGGCGAACCAACCGTCGCGCGAGGTCCCCGTTTTGCCAGCTGCGGGAGCGGCGAAACCCAGGGAGCGAACGGTGACGCCAGTGCCACGATTGATGACGTCCTGCATCAGGCTGGTCACCAGGTAGGCGACGCGCGAATCGAGTACTCCGCGCGTACGCGGACCAGCGGATTCTTCCACGCTGCCATCGGCAGCCAGCACGCTACGGAGAAACAGAGGTTCGGAGCGATATCCATTCGTAGCGAATGCAGTGTATCCGGCGGCGATATCAACCGGGGTCATCTCGTAGGCGCCGAGAGCGACAGCGGGAGTGGCCTGTATATTATTTCCGAGGCCCATCTGGCGCGCGACATCTACCACGCGCTGGTAGCCAATCATCTCCGCCACTTTTACCGTGGCCACGTTCAAAGAATGGATCAAGGCGTCTTGCACCGTTACCGTGCCGTAAAATTCCTGGCCGTAATTGTCGGGTGTGTACTCCTTGCCGTCGAAATCGAATGTGGTGGGAACATCTTCGACGGTAGTAACCGGAGTGACGACCGGCTGCATACCCTGGGCAGCGTTCTCGAATGCGGCGGCGTACACGAATGGTTTGAAGACAGAACCCGGCTGGCGATGGGCGAGGGCATGGTTTAGCTGGCTTTCGCCGTAATTGCGGCCGCCGATCAACGCGCGTATTTCTCCCGTGCGGGGATCCAAGGCCACCAGCGCCACTTGCACTTGGGGGACCGCCTGGCCCTTCTTCTTCCAGGCTGCGTAGCGCTTGGCCAGAAGCTTGTCTACCCCTTGCATCCCGGATAGGACGGCCGCGCTCGCGGCTTTCTGGAGCTCGGGATCAAGAGTGGTGTAGATGCGATAGCTCTGGGTCTGAAGATCTGTCTCAGAAAATTGGTCGAGGAGATGATCTTTCACCATATCGACAAAGTACGGCGCGGAACTGCTCTCGATGCCGCCGCTGACGAAGCGAAGTTTTTCTTTCTTAGCGGCGTCAGCCTGTGCCTGGGTGACGTACCCGTTCTCGACCATCTGGCCGAGAACGCGGTCGCGAGACTCGACGGCGCGATCCATGTGTCGTTCGGCAGCCGAATAGCGATTGGGGGCGCGGATGATGCCTGCCAGGAACGCCGCTTCCCCTAAACTCAGTTCGCGAACATCCTTGCCAAAATAGGCCTGAGCGCCTTCGCCGAATCCACGGATGGCGAAGCTGCCGCGATTACCCAAATAAATCTCATTGGAGTACAGCTCGAAAATCTGCTGCTTGGTGAACCGCTGGTCGATTTCAAAGGCCATCAATGTTTCTTTGATCTTGCGGCGCCATTCGCGCTTGGTAGTGAAGAAAAAACTTCGCGCCACTTGCATGTCAATCGTGCTGGCGCCCTGTGCGCGATGGCCAATTTTCAGGTCGGCCAATCCGGCGCCAATCACGCGGACAATATCGAGCCCGCCATGTTCAAAGAAGCGCTTGTCCTCGGCGGACAGGACCGCATCTACCATTACTTTCGGCAAGTCGTCAAAGCGGACAATGCGACGCTTCTCGCGCGAGCTGTCAAAGAGATTGGTAATGACTTCCGGCTCTAGCTCGCCGGAATCGCGGGGAGTAGCGTCAGCGATCTGCGATATTTTCGAAATGGAGGGGCCCGTGAATACGACGCGGAGAGCATTTCCGCCGTGAAAATACGAATCCTTGGAAGGCCGAATCTCCAGCGTCGTTCCCTTGACATGTATTTGACCGGGGGCTCCGGGCACCTCCCCATCCTGATAACCGGCGCGGAGAAGGTAAGCGGTGAGGTCGCTCAGCTTGATTTCCTCTCCGGTATAAATGCGGCCCGGAGCGGAGTAAACGCGCGAGGTGTTCTGAAAGATCTGGCCGGTGAGACGCTGATCAACCAAGTGCCCGAACTGAATGTAGAAATAGGCGAAGACCGAGGCTGCTGTCAGGAATAACCCCAACACGACAACTAGTACGATGATTCCCGTGCGAGAGGTCCAGAAGCCGGGAGCGATTCGAATCCGCAATCAGTTCTCCGCTAAGCCTTCAACAGGATCGGCTGAAGCCATCCAGAGTCCGCAAATCGGCGCGATGATTCCCAGAGCAATACTCCAGCCTCTACTATATTAGATTGGCGACTAAAGCGAGTGGTTGTCCCCATGGGCATGGAAATCCATGGTGAACTGAGTGAACTTCATGTCAACGGGAATCGAGTAATTCACCGTAATTTGAATCGTGTTGTTCTCATTCACAACGTGGATGTCGTCGCGCTTTACCGGAATGCCAAGTTCCTGAACTTTCTTCCAAACATCTTCGCGAATTTCTTCGTCAGTTTTCCTGTTGTAGCCGGCGAAGCGGGCCTCTGTTTTCATCGCATCCTGGAGCTGATAATTGTTGAAGTAGGGCGGAGCGATCATCACGCCGACAAAAATCATAGCTCCCAGTAATAGCAGGGTGAGAACAAGGTTGATCTTTGATCCGCCTCGCTGCTTAATCCGGTTTCTTCCAACTTTCAAAATAGAGGCCTCCCAGGAGCGGCTTCGCTATAGTGATGCTATCACCGCGGCGGCCTTGGGGAAGCGTGGCTACACCCCGGTGTTCAGAATGAGTAAATGAGGACCAGGAATGGGCTGGCACGCCTTAGTATGCGCGCGCGAAAATGGCCATTTCTTTGGCGGGTAGGCCGCAGCGGACACACTGTCCGGAGCCGCCGGGCTGTTCCAGCGGGATGCATCGCATGGTGGCCTTGGTCTCTTCTTTGATGTTCGCTTCGCATTCGCTATTACCGCACCACCAGGAAAATGCAAAACCCTTCTCCACGGCCTTCTTGAACTCGTCGTAGTTGGCGGGTTCCGATGTATTCGCTTGGCGAAAGGCGAGAGCGCGCTCGTACAGGGATTTCTGAATCTCTTCTAACAATTGCGCGACAGCCGGGGCTAGTCCCTGCTGCGGGACGAAGGACTTACCTTCTTTGCCGGGACGGTCGCGGCGAGCAAGTACCACGGAACCTTTGGCCACATCCTTCGGACCGATCTCCATCCGCAGCGGAACTCCGCGCATTTCCCAATCGTTGAATTTGAAACCTGGGCTGACGCCTTCGCGTTCATCCATCTTGACGCGGATTCCCGCACCGCCGAGCTCTTTGCGAAGCCTTTGAGCACACTCCATGACGCCGGATTTCTCTTCGTCCGTCCTATAAATCGGCACAACTACCAACTGGAAGGGAGCCAAGCGTGGCGGAAAAATTAATCCCTGATCGTCGCCATGCACCATGATAATTGCACCAATGAAGCGAGTGGAAAGGCCCCACGAGGTGGTCCAGCAATGCTGATGCACTCCGTTTCTGTCCAGGTAACGTATCTCAAATGCCTTGGCGAAATTTTGTCCCAGGTTGTGGGAGGTCCCTGCCTGGAGCGCTTTTCCGTCGCCCATCATGGCCTCAATCGAGAATGTCTGGTCGGCCCCCGCGAAACGCTCTGAATCTGATTTGCGGCCAGGGATCACCGGCACGGCCGCTTCGCGTACCGCAAAGTCCGTATAGATATCCAGCATCTGGCGCGTCTCGAAGTCCGCCTCTTCAAAAGTGGCATGCGCCGTGTGTCCTTCCTGCCAGAAGAACTCAAGTGTTCTCAAGAATAGCTTGGTACGCAGTTCCCAACGCACCACGCTGTTCCATTGATTGATCAGCACGGGCAAGTCCCGGTAAGACTGGATCCATTTCGCGTACGCGTGGCCGATGATAGTCTCCGAAGTCGGACGGATCACCAGGGGCTCCTCAAGCTCTTCCCCACCTCCATACGTTACGACCGCCAGCTCGGGCGAAAATCCAGCCACGTGCGATTTCTCTTTGTCGATAAAGCTGCGAGGAATCAGCAGAGGAAAGGCTGCGTTTACGTGACCTGTGGCTTTGAAGCGGCCATCCAGAGCAGCCGTAATGTTTTCCCACAGCGCCCAGCCATAGGGGCGCACGATCATGCAGCCCCGCACCGGCGCATAGTCCGCTAACTCGGCACGAAGGACGACTTGGTTGTACCACTCCGAATAATCTTCCGCGCGAGTGGGAAGTTTCTGGTCCGACATATCTTATTTGGCTCTTTACTGCGCCGAATCGAAGCGTAGCGTGCACTTTGGCGGCGCGACGCGGAGACGCAATCGAGTTAGGTTAGGGGAGACGCCATCTGAAGTCAACCCGGGGCTTTTTTACATATTTTCCCTGTGAACGAGAGCCCGTTTCGGTGTAGGCTATCCGGCGCGCCTGGTCCCCCGCCAGAGTTGCTTGACATTAAAGGAGTTTAACCAGATGAAGATGGGCCGCGCCGTATTGTCATTTGTTGCCATCGTCTTGTTCGCTGTTTCCCAGCCGTCGGCTGGGGCGCAGTCCTCGAGCGGTTCTGGCACGCCGAATCAGAGTCAGACGCAAACGCCGCCGCAAACTGCTCCGCCTTCGTCATCGGGTTCGGCGAATGTAGTTCTGACCTACCATCGTCCGACCGAAAGGGAGAAACTGAAGAATTACGCATTCGATTCGTTCGGTCCCTACGCCATTCTCGGTTCCGTGGTGGCGGCTGGATACCAGCAGGCCGACAAAACTTCTAAAGCTCCCAATGCCGGAATCCCGCCAGATTGGGGACAAGGTTGGGATGCGTATGGGGCTAGAGTGGGAAGCAGCTTTGGGATTAACCTCGTCACGCAAACTGCGCGATATTCAATGGCCGAGGTCCTGCACGAGGATACAATTTACTATCGTTGTGAGTGTTCCGGCTTTTTCCCCAGGCTGGGGCACGCATTAATTTCCACTGTCACCGCACGTAAGGGCGAGGATGGACATCGGGTATTCTCTTTTCCGGCGGTAGCGGCACCCTATGCCGGGTCCGAAGCCGCTGCTCTGTTGTGGTACCCGAGTCGTTACGACGCCATGGACGGTTTCCGGATCGGCAACTACAACTTACTGATCCAGGGAGGCCTCAACGTAGCGCTGGAGTTCATCTGGGGCGGCCCTCATACATTCTTTGGTCACCATCACGTGCCGCTAGTCTCCAGTGCCACCGGGTCGCATCCCGATCAACTGTAGAATCCGAGTTCCTCGGGAGCGCTACAACGGGAGGCCGCAGCTCCGTGGAGCGCTCCTTTTTCCGCCCCGATGCGTGACAGCAGAAGGAAGCCACAGGGAATGTTGCGGCTAGGGACGGTTATTTGTCCTGCGAGGAAAACTGAAAGAGATACGTACTTCTTCTAGGGTTTCTGCGTTTTGTCTTTGTGGAATTTGCGCCTTATGTCCGGCCAGAATTCATTTAACACTATCCTCATCGCGTCATAGGCCACCTGAGTACCCCAGACTGCGGCAGTGTTTGAGAAGGTTTTGTCGGCTTCCGGATGGTAGCTGTAGGTGGATATCGCCGCGGCCATTCCGCTACCACCAATTTCGGCGAAATTAAAAGTATTCCGACCGGAGTCGGTTCGCGTAATGGGTGCGGTGCCAAAAACTCTCCCGGCCCAACTGATAGTAGCGAGGGTCGGTGTGCAGCACCGAACAATCAACGCTCAATCTTTTCTGAAACAAAAAAAGTGCCATTGGATCCGACAACCTCGTGGTTTCTTCAGACGTTCGAACGGCTTCTTTCGTTTTCTACAGAAGTGATGAGAAGGGAACAAATCCCTTCCTCTCATTCTGAGATAGTAGTCAGGAAACGAAAGAGTGATTAGCAAACCATTCCGCGATTCATTGCAAATATGCCGTACGCTTCGATAGAATCACACACGCGTTCGTCATCCTGACAATCGCTTTTTCTGGTGCCATGAAATGACACAGGTCAGCCCTGAACTTGTACGAATGAGCCGCACCCTCGATGAAGTCGATCCCGAGGTCGCCGAGGCCTTGCGAGATGAAGTCCGGCGCCAAGCTACCGGCCTCGAACTGATCGCCTCGGAAAATTTCGTCTCAGAGGCTGTGCTGGAAGCTGCCGGCTCTGTGTTCACCAATAAATATGCCGAAGGATATCCGGGCAAACGCTATTACGGCGGCTGCGAGAATGTGGACCGCGTGGAGCGACTCGCTATCGAACGCGCGAAGAAACTTTTTGGCGCCGAGCACGCGAACGTTCAGGCCCATTCCGGTACGCAGGCAAATATTTCGGTGTATATGACAACGCTTGAACCCGGCGCCACTGTGCTGGGAATGAATCTTGCGCACGGGGGACATTTAACCCACGGGCATCCTCTGAATTTCTCGGGGAAAACCTACAAGTTCATCGCGTATGGCGTGACCAAAGACACCGAAACAATCGATTACGATGAGATCGAACGATTGACCCACGAACATCAACCAAAGATGATCGTGGCGGGCGCGAGCGCTTACGCGCGCATCATCGATTTTCCGCGCATCGCGAAGATAGCTCAATCGGTGCGTGCATTGTTCTTCGTGGATATGGCGCACATTGCCGGCCTGGTAGCGGCGGGAGTGCATCCGAGCCCACTGCCGCACGCCGATTTTGTTTCAACTACCACACACAAAACTCTTCGAGGACCGCGTGGCGGCTTGGTTCTCTGTCGTGAAAAATATGCCAAAGATTTGGACCGCGTTACGTTTCCGGGCGTACAGGGCGGGCCGCTGGAACACATCATTGCGGCCAAAGCCGTGTGCTTGAGGGAAGCAGCGGCACCGGAGTTCCACCAATATCAAAAGCAAGTAGTGGCCAACGCGAGAGCTCTCGCTGCGGGGCTTGCAAAGTTAGGTTTCCGCATCGTCACAGGCGGCACGGACAATCATTTGTTTCTCGTTGACATGCACTCGAGAGGGATCACTGGTCGTGACGCGGAACTCGCGCTCGAACGCTCCGGTATGACCGTCAACAAAAATGCTATCCCGTTCGATCCCTTGCCACCCATGAAGGCTGGCGGAATTCGCGTGGGAAGTCCGGCCGTCACCACGCGCGGAATGCGCGAGCCGGAAATGAAAAAAATCGCCGGATGGATTGCCGAAGTGCTCACACACTTAGGCGACGCGGCTACCGAGCAGCGAGTTCGCAAAGAAGTTGCGACTCTCGCTGAAAAGTTTCCCTTGTACGCGCGGCGCCTGCAGGCCGCCGAAAAGGCCGACGCGCAGCATAGTCATCGCGCCAGTAGCTGAATTCACACGCCTGGCGATGTAGGCCCGCTGTTTCAACCAAGTACATCTATCCCTCTTTTGGATCAGTCGTATTGAATTCCTCCCAGGACTGCCTCTGATTAGCTTGGTGAATCCTTTCTTAGCCCGTTCTGGCGGCGACAAAATCCCTGGCTTGGATCTCGAGTTGTTGTCGGTTATCAGGGGCTAAATCGTTCCGCAGCTGGGATCCCCTGCGTGCTTCCAGCCACTAGAGGAGAGTGGCTTGCCCTCAGGAATGCTCCTGAATACTTGTTGCGATATTCATCGCGTGTCTCTCGCGCCTGGCGATTCAGTGTTCTTCGCTACGGACGGTCTTCAAGTTGCGCGGTGTTAGCGGGGACGATTTTGGAATTACTGCGGTCGCCCTTACGATTCCGTTTCTTTAGCGATTATTCTTGTTAGTAATCGGTTTGAATATCCAGCTCGACCGCCTCTCCATTTTGAATTGAAAACGCGCGAATGGGATTCGACACGTCCTTGCGCGGGGAGAGAATAAAGTAGGCCACGTCCGGGTAATAGGCCTGCTCAATGTCGCGTGCCGATGGTCGGTTGTCGCTTTTGGGGTGCGAATGATAGATTCCCATCAGTTCTAATTCAGCATGGCGAATTTCGCGCATATGCTGAAACAATTCTTTCGGCGCGATTTCATACTCGGTCGCGCTCGCCAGCGCATTTTTAGCCGGAAAGATCCTTACGATCACACCGTCGCGCCCTGCCAGCAATCCACAACATTCCAATTCAGTGTTCTTTGAAGCGTAATCCGTCATCTGTTCCAAAATTTCCTTCTTGATTCGAAGCATATGTGTATGGCCGCCGATACGGAAAACTCCATGGCAGAGCTCTCTCGAATATCACCATGTACACTTCCACGCGCGAGCGGATACCGGCGAATGGAGACACAGGGTTGCAGGTGAAAAAACCTCCAACCCCTCTTCAATAAAGTTGCACGTTCAGGCCTTCTGAGCCTGGCGGCGAAGAAATGTCGGTACGTCGAGATCGTCGGTCGGCATCTCATGAACTTCGCTGACATTGCGAGCGACTTGATGCACCGCCTCGCTTACGTTTCTCGATACCTGCTGCACCACATTGGTATGTTGCGGCATGGTGGGCTGCGCCGGGGCCGGCTCTCGCGTGGCTTTCCAGGTTTTCGGCAAGTAGGAAGGACGCGATTGGCTCTTCCTGCTGGCTACTTCGCGGAATCCAGCGGCGATGACCGTAATCTTCACCGATTCTTTCATCGCATCATCCATCACCGCGCCGAAGATGATGTTCGCATTCTCGTGCGCAGCCTTCTGGATGATCGAAGAAGCCTCGTGAACCTCCTGCAAGCTTAGGCTGGACGAGCCGGTTATGTTGATCAAAATTCCCTGCGCGCCCTGAATGCAGTTGTCTTCAAGAAGCGGGCTATTGATCGCGCGGTTGGCGGCGTCAATCGCGCGGTTCGATCCGGAAGCCACCGCCGTGCCCATCACGGCATAACCCTGGCCCGACATGATCGTCTTCACGTCCGCGAAATCGCGATTGATAATGCCGGGAATTGTGATGATGTCGGAAATGCCCTGCACCGCTTGGCGCAGAATGTCGTCCGCGATGCGGAACGCTTCAAAAAAACTGGTTCCGTGTTCAACGCACTCCATCAACCGTTCGTTCGGGATCACGATAACCGTGTCCACGCTTCCAATCAGCTCGCCAAGAGCCTGCTCGGCCTGCTCCATCCGGCGTTTGCCTTCGAATGCGAACGGCTTGGTGACGACAGCCACGGTGAGCGCTCCTAATTCGCTGGCCAGGTTGGCTACAACCGGCGCGGCGCCACTTCCCGTACCCCCGCCCAGCCCAGCGGTGACGAAAACCATGTCGGCACCATCGAGCGCTTCCAGAATTTTTTCCGTATCCTCTAAGGCAGCTTTGCGGCCGACTTCAGGATTGGCGCCTGCCCCCAATCCTTTCGTCAACTTCGCGCCTAGTTGCAACTTCACCGGGGCCTGCGAAAGTTTGAGCGCCTGCAAATCTGTGTTTGCCGCGATGAATTCCACGCCTTCCACTTTGGCGCGGATCATACGGTTGACGGCGTTGGAACCGCCGCCGCCCACGCCGATCACTTTAATCTTCGCGCCGTTTTGTGCTTCTTCGCTGAATGAAACTTTAAAGCTCGATTCTTTTGGTGACATGCTTCCTCCCCAGTCTTTCACCCTCTTGAAATTTTTGTTCAATTCTTAAGACGCTCCTGCAAACATACTTTTCAACTTGCCCACCCAGCCGGTAGGACGCGCTCCCGCGTTGCGCCTGGTGCGCGCACCGTAAAGCACAAGTCCCACGGCTGTCGCATATTCGGGCCGGGAATCTTCTTCGCTCATGCCTGCGAGTCCGCGCGGAACGGCAACACGCACAGGCAGGTTGAATATTTTTTCGGCAAGTTCGCAGAACCCGCGCAGCCGCGCTCCTCCGCCGGTAAGAATGATCCCGGCCGGAATCGAAGACTCCACGCCGCCTCGGCGCAGTTCGTCGCGGACCAGCATCAATAATTCTTGCGCGCGTGGTTCTACGATGTCAGACAGCATACGAGCGAAAACTGTTCGTGGCGGACGATCGCCCACGCTCGCGATTTCAATGGCAAAATCTTCCTGCAGTAACTCACGGTTGGCGCAGGCTTGCTCGCGCTTGATTTTTTCCGCTTCGTCGATCGGCGTGCGTAAGCCAACCGCGAGATCGTTGGTGAAGTGGTCGCCTCCTACGGGAATTGCCGCGGTGTGCCGCACTACCGCGCCGGCGTACGCGAGCAATTCCGTGGTACCGCCGCCGATGTCGAGCAGGCAGCAACCCAATTCGCGTTCGTCTTGGGTCAGACAGGCCTCTGCTGAGGCCAGCGGCTCTAGAACGGTGTCGTCCACGCGTACGCCCGCACGATTTACCGCTGTTACGATATTTTGCGTCGCCGTGCCACTGGCCGTAACGATATGGACATTGGCTTCCAGGCGCTGGCCAACCATTCCGATTGCGTCGCGGATGTTGTCCTGCGCATCGAGAAAAAATTCCTGGGGCAGAACGTGCAACACTTCGCGATCTTCCTGCAACTGAATTCCGCGGGCGGCTTCCACGGCGCGACGGACGTCTTCGCGCTGAATGTCGCGCGGGCGGCTTCCCACGGTCGTTCCGCCACGGCTATTCACGCCGCGCACATGGGTTCCCGCCACTCCAACCAGCGCCGATTCCACCGGTACTCCAACAATGGTTTCCGCTTCTTCCACCGCGCGGCGAATCGAACTCACTGCGAGATCGAGATTTACAATCTGCCCTTTGCGCCAGCCCTTCGATTCCGCTGCACCGAGCGCGGCGAATTTTACGCTGCCGTCGTCACTGAGTTCTCCGATCAGCGCACAGGTTTTCGTGCTGCCGATGTCCAGCCCTACGATATGCCGTTCCTTCTTCGTCAAATCCGCTCCTTATGATTTCGTCCGATCAATTTCCGCTACGCGACTTCTTCCTCTTGGGATTCTTGCGCGCTGTGTGTACCGGCTTCGCCGCGTGTCTTCTTGCAACTGGCTTCGAGGCCGCACGCGCTGCTACGAACCGAGGCGCAACTTGCTGAACCGGCGACGTGTCTGGCTTCACGATCGCTTCGCCGTTGAAACGCAAGTCCACGGATTCCACCCGCCCCGTCTTTGCCCGCCATTGATCGATGCTATCCAGCAATGTTCGGTACTTCGTTCCGAAATCGTTGTTGCCGAAATGGACTAAAACAGGAGAAGCCGCTGGGGTCCAAGATGGATGGCCAGCGTTGTCTGACGACTGACTTAAACTGCTGCCGCTGAACGCTTTATCGCCATTCAGACCCGAGATGGTGGCGCGCAAATCGCTGGCATCTGAAAGATCCACTTCGCTTACTTGTTCCATGGCACCCGCACGAGTTAATTCCACTTGTTGCGTGAATCCGGCAAATAGCTGCATCCGCCTTTCGCGTTCCGCCGGCGTCATATCTTCATGAATGCCGGTGACCACCGGAAAATGAAAATTTGCCTTCAGAGGACTGTCGAGCATGACGCCGTGAATATCCACCAGCGCTAGATCGCTTCCCTGCCGAAGAAACGCGATCGGCTCGCGCTCAGTGATTTCCACTTCAATCTCATTCGGCAAGGCCCGACGAACGATCGCTGCGGACACCCACGGAATTGCTTCGACCTGGCGCCGCCTTACATCTAGCGGAATGCGTAGAACGCTACGACCTTGATCGGCTTTAAAAATCGCGAGCACGTTTCCGCGCGTCACGTAATGATTTCCCGTCAGCTCCACTTGGTCCGACTGAACAAGCGCCATTTGCCGCGAAGCCAACAGAAAATGGCCGCAGGCATATGTCACGCAGGCGCCGGCGATTCCGACACCCACGCCGAACGTCACGCGCAAATACGTTTTCCAGGCCTTCCGCCCGAATTTTCGCCGCTTAATCTCCAGAGGCTTCTGCCTCCGAAGATACTTGGGCTCCTCGTCGGCCAGGAGCTCCTGGGGGTAAGCGTCCGCGTCGATGGTCTTCAGTTTTTCCAGAGAATGACCTCGTTCTCGAGATCCAGGCCAAAGCTTTTGTGCACGCGCTGGCGAACATCGTCGATCAGCCTGAGCATATCGGCACAGCTTGCGCTTCCTGCGTTGATAAAAAAATTCGCGTGGCGATCGCTCACCATCGCGTCGCCGGCTCGATGACCTTTCAACCCGAGTTCGTCAATCAGGCGACCCGCCGACCCGCCCGCAGGGTTTTTAAAAATGCATCCTGCGCTTTTCTGATTGAGCGGCTGGCTCGCGCGGCGCTTTTCGTTACACACGCGAATGCCCGCGAGAATTTCCTTGAACGGCTTGGAGGGCAGCTCCAGTTTTACGCGCAGCATCACGTCCTCGGGCGCGAACGAAGTGTGGCGATAGTCGAAGCGAATATCGTTGCCGCGCACGGTTTCAATTTCTCCGCTCGCCGCGCGATACAGCTCCACTTCGCGCACATAGGACCCAATCTGCGTTCCGTAGGCGCCTGCATTCATGCGCAACGCGCCGCCGACGCTGCCAGGCACTCCGATCAGGCCTTCCATGCCACCTAGGTCACGCTTGGCACAAAATGTGACCATGCCGCCGAGATCCGCAGCGGCATCAACGTAAGCCGCATTACCCTCCACCCTCATCCCCGGCTGCGAAGTTGGCAAATGCAAAACGACCCAAGGCAACTCGCCATCGTCGATCAGCACGTTTGTCCCTCCACCCAGAAAGCGGTAAGGAATTTTTTCGTTCGCCAACAACCGCATCACCTCGGGAATCGTGTCAAACCGACGCAACAAAAGCTCGTCGGTGGTTCCCCCAATTCCCAACGAAGTTTTTTCGCTGAGCGAAACACCCGGCCTCAGTTCCACTACAAGTTCCTTTAGCCGTGCCGCAACCGGCTTCTCGCTAATCTGCATAAGGACTAGGAACCTTGGAAGCCAGCAGCATGGCTAATTGATCGAGCACGCGCCCAACGCTCCCCGCGCCAATGGTGAGAATTGCGTCGCCTGGCCGCGCTTCTCGGTACAAAAATTCCATGCCCGCTTGCATGGTGCTGGTGAATACCACGTTTTTATGTCCCGCCGTGCTGATCGCTTCCGACAAAATCTCGCCGTTGACGCCTTCTACCGAAGATTCGCCGGCGGCGTAAATTTCCGTGATCACCAAAATATCCGCCTCATTGAACGAACGCCTGAAATCTTCCCAGAGAAATTTGGTCCGCGAGTACCGGTGCGGCTGAAAGAGCACCAGCAGACGCTTATAACCGCATCCGCGCGCAGCCTCCAGCGTGGCTCGGATTTCGGCGGGATGATGGCCGTAATCGTCAATTAGGGTTACCCCGCCATATGCGCCTTTGATTTCAAATCGCCGGCCGACACCTGAAAACTTCGCGAGACCAGCGCGGATCAAGTCTGTCGGGACGTTTAGCGAAAGCCCCACGGCAGCCGCCGCAGCGGCATTGCGCACATTGTGAATTCCCGGCGGCGAAGGCAGGCAGAAAATTCCCAGGTCCTCATCGTGATATTTCAGGCGAAACTCGCTGGCCAGGCCGTTCAGGCGCACTTCGCTGATCACTAGGTCCGCTTGGCTTGATGTTCCGTACGTAATCACCGGCCTCTTTACCTGCGACAGAATCGCTTGGACGTTCGGCTCATCGAGACAGAGAATGACCGTCCCGTAAAAGGGGACGCGATTGGCGAACTGCAAAAATACTTCCTGTATTTCCTCAAGCGAGCGGTAATGGTCCATATGTTCGCGGTCGATCGTGGTAATCACCGCTACTACCGGCGCAAGTAGCAAGAACGAGCGGTCGCTTTCGTCCGCTTCCACCACCATGTATTCGCTTTGGCCCACGCGAGCATTCGAGCCAGCATGATTTACGCGGCCCCCCACAACAAATGTAGGATCGAGTCCCGCTTCAGCCAGCACCGCAGCTACCATCGAAGTTGTAGTCGTTTTCCCGTGCGCGCCGGCTACGGCGATCCCCGTCTTCAAACGCATCAACTCGGCGAGCATCTCGGCGCGAGGAATCACCGGAATTTTTAGCTTATGCGCTTCCACCACTTCCGGATTGCTGGAATGAACAGCGGAAGAAACCACCACCACGTGCGCTCCCCGAACATTTTCCGCCAGATGCCCTTCGAAAATATTGGCGCCCAATCGTCGCAGCCGCTCGGTTACCGCAGTAGCTTTCAAATCGGAGCCGGACACTGCATAGCCGCTCGAAAGCAACACTTCCGCGATGCCGCTCATCCCGCTGCCGCCGATGCCAATCAAATGGATGCGCTGAAAATTGCGGAAGGTGACGGTCACAGGCGCACCATTCCTTCCAACGGGTTTCGAATTTGCGCCTCCAGCAAATCCACAATGTCCTCAACCGCGCGCGGACGCGCCAGTGCGCGTGCTCGCTCTTGCATCTCTGAAATTTTCCTGGGCTGGTCCAGCAGGGAGAAAATATCGGTCGTGAGCCGCTCGGGGGTTAGCTCAGTTTGAGGCAACATCCGCGCAGCGCCGGCATCTTGCATCGCTGCTGCATTGCGGGTTTGGTGCGCGTCGGTGGCGGCGCCGAAGGGGATGAAGATGGCGGCACGTCCGGCGGCAGATACTTCTGCGACCGTGATCGCGCCCGAACGGCAGACGATTAAGTCTGCCTGGGCAAACCGCTCCGCCATATTCTCGATGAAGGGCACAACCTCCGCTCGGAATTCGCGACGCGCATAAGCCACTCGCACCGCATTATAGTCGCGTTCGCCGGTTTGATGCACGATGAAAAGCTGTTTTTTTCGCGCCGCTAAAAGATCGAGCGAGTCGATCACGGCGCGATTGATCGGCAGAGCGCCACGGCTCCCGCCCGTAATCAAAATCGTGAAAGGCTCGCGAAGTTCCCTCCGCGGTACGGCAAAAAATTCCCGGCGCACGGGACACCCGGTGACTTCCGCCCGGGGTCCGAACCGCTCTGCTGTAGCTTCGTGAGCCACCGCAACACGGGTAGCAATCCTAGAAAGCACGCGGTTTGTGAATCCGGGCTCCACATTCGGCTCAAAAATCACAGTAGGAATCGAGTGCATCGTCGCCAGAAGCATCATGGGACCCGACGCATATCCGCCCACGCCGAATGCCACTCCAAAATTATGGCGCCGTATAACTTTGTCCGAATCTGACAGCGCTAGCGGCAGCATCGCCGCGTTCTTTAAGAATTTCGTCCCGCCAATTCCTTTCAAGCCCGCTACGCGGATCGTTTCAAGCGGCAGCCCGGCCTGCGGCACCAGCCTCGCCTCCATTCCGCGCTTGGTTCCAACGATCACGACGCTTCGTTCTCCTTCTTGTTTCCGATTGAGCCACTCAAGCGCCACCGCAATCGCAGGAAAAACATGCCCGCCGGTGCCGCCGCCTGCAATCAGCAAACTGTTTGCATCCGCCTTCACGTCTCATCCGCGTGCTGACTGATGTTCAACAGCACGCCGGTTGCCAACAGCATTCCGATCAGACTCGATCCGCCATAGCTAATGAACGGAAGGGGAATTCCTTTCGTGGGCACCAATCCCAACACAACGCTCAGGTTGATGAGCGCTTGTCCCACCACCATTGCCGTAATTCCCAGTGCGAGCATCCGGCCGAATTCATCCGGAGCTTTCATGGCAGCGACAAACCCGCGCCAGCCGTACACGGCGAAAAGTGTGAGCACAACTACAGCGCCGATAAATCCGAGTTCCTCACAAATCACAGCAAAAATAAAATCCGTATGCGCCTCAGGAAGAAAAAAGAGCTTTTGCCTTCCTTCCATCAGGCCCACGCCGGTAAATCCGCCCGAACCAATCGCGATAAGCGACTGCAGCAATTGAAAACCGTGACCCTGCGGATCAGCACCCGGGGACATGAACGCTTTGAAACGTTCCAACCGATACGGCGTTCGCACAATTAATAAATAAACAGCAGGAATCGCTGCGAGTGCGGCGCCCAAGATGTAGCGCATGTCGAGTCCGGCCACGAAGAGCATGGCCACCGCGATCAGCAGAATCATGCACGCTGTGCCCAGGTCCGGCTCGAGGAGGATCAGAGCAACGATCAGCAGAACTGTTCCCAACGCGGGGAGAAGCGTGCGGACCGGATCATTCACTCCAAAGCCTCTGGGCGCTCGCCGAATTTCAAGAAACCAAGCAAGGAAGAAAATTAAAACTAGCTTCGCAATCTCCGAAGGTTGCAGGCTCAGAGGCCCCAGCCGGAACCAGCGGTGCGTGGCGTGCGAGCGATCCAGAAAGAAAACGGAAATCAGCATCACCAGAGTGAGCGAAACGGCTGTAAAAATCACACGGGGCTGCCGAAACTTGCGGTAATCCGCATTCATCAGCCAGAACATCCCGGCCAATCCCAGCGCGATCCATACGAGTTGCCTGAGTAGAAACGTGTAGCCGTTGCCGCCTGTTTCCCGCGCAGTAATGGCCGACGCGCTGAAGACCATTACCGCGCCGATCAGGCAAAGCCCTAGTGTCACGCCAAATAATTTTCGGTCCGGTTGCAAGCTACGCGGCATTGGTCATCCTTTTTGTGCGGAGGCGCCCGCGGCAGATTGGTTCTGGTCTTCGAGGCTGGCGACCAATTCCTTGAACCTTCGGCCACGATGCTCGTAGTTTTCAAACTGGTCGAAGCTGGCGCAAGCTGGCGCGAGCAACACCGTGTCGCCGCCCTGCGCATTTTGCATGGCAATATGCACCGCCCGGTCCAGCGTGCCGGCATTTGTCAAAGGAACAGCGCTGCCGAGGTCTTTTGCAATTTTGTCCGCGGCAGTGCCGATCAAGACGGCCATGCGCGCGCGCTCGTGAAGCAACTCGCGCAGCGGAGTGTAAGGACTGCCCTTATCCTTACCGCCAAGGATCACGATCAGTGGACCCGCGAAAGCTTCCATCGCCTTTACCGCGGCATCTACGTTGGTCGCCTTGGAGTCGTTATAAAACTGCACACCTGATATTTCCGCCACGAATTCCAAACGATGCTCCACGCCTTTGAAAGTTTTTATTCCGCTCGCGATAGAGGCAGGGTCGGCTCCCGAGAGATATGCTGCAGCGCATGCGGCCAGAACATTCTCGACATTGTGTTCACCGCGTAGCGGAATTTCATCGCGGCGCGCAAGCGCGACCTCCGAGCCCTCATTCCGGAAAAAAATCTGCTCATCGCGAAGGAATGTTCCCGCCGCCACTCGCTTCTGCCGGCTAAACCAGAAAATGCGAGGCTTCGTAGGCATGCGCCGTGTAATCTCCGGGTCGTCCGCGTTCAGAATGGCTATATCGCGTTCGATCTGGTTCTCGAACATGCGCATCTTCGCGAGCGCGTACTCGTCAAATGAAGCGTGACGATCGAGGTGATCTGGCGTCAGGTTCAGCAGCAGGCCAATTTCCGGGCGAAACTTTTCGATCGTTTCCAGTTGGAAGCTGCTGATTTCCGCCACGGTCACAGTGGTGTCCATGGAATGTTGCACAAGAGCGAGAAGCGGCGTACCGATATTCCCGCCGATTAGAGTAGGAATTGCCGCAGTCTGAAGAATGTGCGCAACCAGCGAAGTAGTTGTGGTCTTGCCATTGGAACCGGTAATCGCGATAAGTTTCCCGCGCAGAAATCTCCAGGCGAGCTCAACTTCACTCCACACCGGAATGCCTCGCGCACGCGCCAGTTCCAGTGCAGGCAGCTTCGCCGCGACGCCGGGACTCACAACAATCAAATCCTGATTCGCGAAACTGTCGGAATCGTGCCCCCCCAGCTCAAGCTTCACGCCAGCTGCGCGCAACTTCGCGGCGGTTTCTCCCAATTCCGCTTCAGGTCGTTCGTCGGTTGCCGTCACGATAGCCCCGTAACCTGTGGCAAAAACCGCCGTAACCACTCCCGTGCGCGCTAGTCCCACCACCAGCACTCGCTTTCCCCCTAGATCGATTCCGGGCCTCACTGCCATTCACCTCAATTTCAATGTGGTTAACGAAAACAACGCGAACACCAGGGCAACAATCCAAAAACGCACGATGATTTTGGATTCACTCCACCCCATCAATTCAAAATGGTGGTGCAGCGGCGCCATGCGAAACACTCGCTTGCCCGTGAGCTTGAACGAGCCAACTTGAATGATGACCGATAAAGCTTCCAATACAAAAACCCCGCCAATCGAGAGCAACAAAATTTCTTGCTTGATAATCACGGCCACCACGCCGATAGCGCCACCCAGAGCGAGCGAACCGACGTCGCCCATAAACATTTCGGCCGGGTGCGCGTTGTACCAAAGAAATCCCAGTGACGCGCCGACCAACGATCCGCAAAACACAACGAGTTCGCCGGCGGCAGGTATTTTTTGAATTTCCAAATACTCAGCCATGCGCGCGTTGCTGGAAACGTAAGTGAGAACGGTCAGGGCCGTGGAAGAAACCAGCACGCATCCGATGGCCAGCCCATCCAAACCATCCGTCAAATTCACCGCATTCGAGCTACCCACGATTACAAGCACAAGAAACAAAACAAAAGGCACAAACGCCAGCGGCCACACATAGTTCCGAACCAACAACGAATCAATTACAAGGTTCGGGTGCAACCGCTTGAAAAATGGCACGCTCAATTGCGTCGAATACGCGCCTTGCGATTGCAGTATGAGCAATGCGACGCCGACCGCCACACACGTTAAGAATTGAAAAAAGAATTTCTTCTTCGGGGAAAGTCCAAGATTTCGCCGCCGCACCACTTTATTGTAATCGTCCACAAACCCTATCGCACCGAACGCTACGGTTGCTCCAATGGCCAGCAGCACGTAGGGATTGCGCAGGTCCGCCCAAAGCAAGGTAGGAATCACGATGGCGGCAACTATTAAAACGCCCCCCATAGTCGGTGTCCCTGCTTTCTTTTGATGCGCCTTCGGACCTTCCTCGCGAATGTATTGCTTCACTTGCAACCCGCGCAGCCTTTCAATCACCCAGGGCCCCATCAGCAGCGAAAGCAACAAAGCCGTAAGACTGGCAACCGCCGTGCGAACCGTGATGTAGCGAAAAACATTCAGGGGGCTGAAATAGGGGCGCAATACGTAATAGAAAAGATAATAGAGCATCAGCGCGAGCCTTTTTGTCCTGCTTCGATTGCCTCACTGACGGTGCCCCGTCCGATTTTCTTGTGCCCCTCTTCGATTGCCTCCAGGATTTTTTCCATCTTTACGCCGCGCGAACCTTTCAGCAGCAGCAGATCTCCGCCGGTGACAGATTCCGCCAGAAATTTCGCAGCGTCATCGGAATTGTCGAAAAACTTTGTGCGGTCCATTGAGTGACCAGCTTCAATCGCCGCGCGAACCATTTCCGCTGCATGGCCGCGCACTCCCACGATCCAATCAATCGCCTTCAATGATCCGGCGAACCTTCCGCACTCTCGATGCAATTCAGCAGCAGCCGCTCCAAGTTCAAGCATTTCTCCGGCCGCAAGAATCCGCCGGCCATACCCGGGGGTATCCGCCAGAAGTTGTGCCAACGCGTTCAAAGCCGTAGGGCTCGAGTTGTAACTGTCATTAATCACGGTGAGCCCATGTTCAAATCGAACTACCTCGCCGCGCTTGTCAGCGGGCGAGAGTTTTGAAAACACTTCCGGTGCTTCCGCTGCGCCGATACCCCAAACGCTCGCCGCCGCCAACGCCGCCAGCGCATTCATCACATTGTGCCGTCCGATCAGCGGCAATTCCAACTGCACCCTCCCGCTCGGCGAAACGAAATGAAACACAGATCCATCTACGCCGCGTTCCTGGATGTTTTCCGCGCGGAATTGCGCATGAGTACTCATTCCAAACCAAATCACATTGCCGCGCGCTACATCCGCAAATCTCGCCACGCGCTCGTCATCCCTATTGAGCACTGCGGTTGCGCCAGGCCAGGCCAGATTTTCGATTAGCTCACGCTCCGCCAGCGCTATCTCTTCAATCGAAGAAAAAAACTCCAAATGCTCCACCGCGATGCGCGTAATCACGCCAGCATCAGGCGGAGCAATCTGCGCCAGCCGCGCCAGTTCGCCCCGATGCGACATGCCCATTTCCACCACGGCCGCGTCGTACTGATCGTCAAGTTGCAGCAAAGTCAGCGGCAGACCGTACTCGTTGTTCAAATTGCCTTGCGTCTTCAATACGCGGAACCGCGCGCCCACAAGCGCCGCAAAGATTTCTTTCGTGGTTGTTTTGCCAAGGGACCCGGCCACCGCTCCGATTCGCCGTCCCGGTTTCGCGCACCGCCAAATTTCGCAGGCGCGTGACGCCAGCCGGTGCAGCGCGACGAGCGTGTCGTCCACGGCGAATAGCTTTCGCCTGAACTCCTCCCCATATTCTTGTAACCTTTCGCGCGCCACCACCCCGGCCACCGCTCCGCGAGAAAGTGTCTCAGCGACAAAGTTGTGTCCATCGTGACGCAGACCGCGTATCGCGAGGAACAGTTCTCCAGGCCGAATTGCGCGAGAATCAATCGAGACGCCGGCCATTCCGGCCATGGGTTCGAGGCCCGCGGGAAGCGCGACACCCAGAGTTTCGGCCACTTGAATCGCTGTCCACCGCATTGCGTCTCCAATGGGCTAATGATCGCTCTCAAAAAGTAATTTCAAAAATGCTTCTTAGAACTGCAATTTCGCGCCGAAACGGCTACTTTTTGGCACTTTTCTTCGAATATCCTCTGCGTCGCAAAATCGCTCGGGCCATTTCTCGGTCGTCAAACTCAAACGTGCGGTCGCGTAAAATTTGATAATTCTCGTGGCCCTTGCCGGCCAGCAGCACGATGTCTCCAGGCTGCGCCTCGTCGATGGCCATCTCCAACGCCATTTCACGGTCCGGCTCGATCCGATACTTCGCATTCACTTTCTGCAATCCCACAACCACATCATTCATGATCAGCAGTGGGTCTTCTTTCCGCGGATTGTCATCGGTAAGAATCACCAAATCGCTCAGCGCGCCCGCCGCTTCGCCCATCAGCGGCCGAGTCGATCGATCCCTTTCTCCTCCCGCTCCGAAAAGCGTGATGATCCGCCCGCACGGATTCAGTTCGCGCGCCGTGGTAATCAGGTTGCGAATGGCATCGTCTGCATGCGCGTAATCCACTACCACCAAAAAGGGCTGCCCTTCGTCAATTTGTTGGAAACGTCCAGGCACCGATTCCAGATTTGCGATACCCTCTTCAATTTTGTCTTGCGGAATTTCAAGCGCGATGGCCGCGGCGATCGCGCTCAAAATGTTGTACACGTTGATGCGTCCCACCAGTGAAGAGCGCACTTCGATCTTCCCAACCGGCGTTTGTGCTGTGAACGAAAGACCGTCAAATCTCAGCGAAAATGTTTTTGCCGTCAGTTCCCCTGCCCCATTCAGATCATATTTCAGAGTGCGTTTCGCAAGGCCTTCCAGCCGCGGCGAATAAGGATCATCTGCATTGATCACCGCGACATCCGGTGCCCCCGCGCCCATTCCTTCAAACAACCGGCGCTTTGCCGCAAAATAGTCTTCAAATGTTTTATGAAAATTAAGATGGTCGCGCGTAAGGTTCGTAAAAATCGCAACAGCGAAGTGGCATCCCCACACTCGCTCCATGGCGAGCGAGTGCGAACTAACCTCCAGCAGGACGTGTGTCCCGCCCGCATCGCGCACTTCCGCGAACATTTCCTGCAAATCTAGCGATTCAGGCGTGGTATTGACGGCGTTGCGGGCGCCCCGCGGAGTCTGGTAACCGGTCGTGCCAATGCGCCCGGTCGTAAATCCCGCAGCGTGCAAAATCGAATCCACCAAAAAAGTTGTAGTTGTTTTCCCGTTTGTCCCAGTCACTCCCACAAGTTTCAGCGCCTTCGCCGGATGCCCGTAATAGTTCGCAGCCGCTATAGCTAGAGCGCGTCGCTCTGTACCAGGCACCAGTTGCACCCAAGTGATCCTGGCGCTGGTATCGGCGTTGCACGGCTCGGCGCTGGCAATTGCGACCGCTCCGCGCGCGATCGCATCGCTTACAAATGTGTTGCCGTCCGTCTTCTGCCCCGGCAAGGCAAAAAAAAGTGCACCCGACGTAACTTTACGGCTGTCGCACGCCACGGAAAGGATTTTGGGGTTTGTAGCTCCGCTGGTCCCGACTCGCTCAATCCGTTGAACCAATTCCTGCAGGCCTATCTCGCGTCCCTTCTGCCGCTCCCGGCCGCCTCCCAAGTTCGCGTCCGTCCCCTGCTCCATGACAAATCTCAATTTACATTCCTTTGCATCTCTTTTGATCGCGCATCCGCCACCATGGGGCCGAACCGGACCGCCACGCGGCTTCCCCGCGCCACGCGTGTCCCTGCCTCCGGCGACTGTTGCAACGCAACTCCGCTGCCAATCAGCGACGGCACCAGGCCCAGCCGCGAACATTCTTCCGTTACACCTCGCACGGTCTGCCCCGCTAAGTCCGGAACCACCAAGGCATCCTCATCACGAATCACGACCGAACTGGTCGCCAAAGAATCCGGCTGATCTTTCGCTGCGTTGAAACGCGCCTCATTAATTCCTGCGCTGGTATCCTCTTCCGGTTCGTGCGCGTGTTTCAAATTCTTCGCCGTCTCCACGCTCGAAGCCCCCGGGATGTCCTGGTCCACATCCATATACGCAAGCACCTGTTCCGCAATGCGTTTGAACACAGGTCCGCCGATTTCGCCCCCGTGGTGCGCTCCCTCCGGAGAATCGAACACAATCAGAATAGTCATTGCCGGCTCATTCACCGGCGCAAACCCGACAAACGAAGCAATATATTTATTCGGCGAGTAACGGCCGGTATTGGGATCGATCTCTTGCGCGGTTCCCGACTTACCCGCTGCCGTATATCCATTCAGCTGTGCCAACTTTCCGGTCCCCCTCAGCACTACTGTCTCCATCATCCCGCGCACAGTCGCTGCCGTCGTCGCATCCGTTACCTGTTGCGGAGCAGGATGTGAAACAACCAGCGGTGGCGACCCGCCTTGAATTTCTTTCACAATTCGAGGCTTGTAGAGCATGCCCCCGTTCGCCACCGCCGAAATCGCAGAAATGATCTGCACCGGCGTTACGCTAACTTCCTGTCCGATGGCCACCGACCCGATTGAGCTAGCGATCCAGCTCTCCACGGGACGCAATATCCCGCGGTTTTCGCCCGGCAATTCGATACCCGTCAACTGCCCGATTCCAAACGAATGCATTACATCGTAGAACCTCGGAGCGCCCAGCCGCATGGCCACCTTGATCGATCCAACATCGCTGGAATTCGCCAGCACGTCACGCACGCTTAGAATTCCGAAGGGATGCCAGTCATGAATCAGCCGCCCGGCTACAACGATCGATCCCATCTGACAATCGATGAGCTCATCCGGATCTGTGACACCATTCCCCAGCGCGCCCGTCATGGTGATTACTTTAAACGTCGAGCCCGGTTCGTACGCGGCCGAAACCGCACGGTCCATACGCACTTCATCCGGATAGCTGCCTGCATCATTCGGATCGAACGTCGGAGAATTCGCCAGCGCCAGCAATTCTCCGGTATTTGGATTCTGAATCACCACAGTCCCAAATTTCGAGTGCGTCTCTTCCATGCCGCGAGCTAATTCTTTTTCCGCGATGAACTGAATGGTTTCGTCCAGAGTGAGAACCACGCTCGCACCGGGATCAGCGGCGGCCTCGCTGCGGTCATACCAGCGCCGTTTGCCGTCCGCCATTACCATCATGCGCCCAGGCTTGCCGCGAATCTGCTTATCGAATACATATTCGATGCCGCCGATCCCTTTTTCGTCGGTATCTACGTAACCCAGTGCGTGTGCCAGGCTTTGTCTCTGGGGATACACTCGACGATTTTCTTTCTGGAAGAAAACGCCCTTTAAATTCATGCCGTCAATACGCTGGACGGTTTCCGGCGAAAGCTTCTTGGCCACACGGACCGGTGTCTTCGCTTCTCGTATCTTCGTTTCGATGTCTACGGCGGGAATATTCAGAACGCGCGAGAGCAGTGCGGCGACGAGAGAAGCGTCTTTGATGTCGGTGGGATCGCCGAAAACTGAGTCCATCGGGATGCTGATGGCCAGTTCGCGGCCCTTGCGGTCATAAATCGCGCCGCGTTTCGGGCTTATTTCAAATACACGCCGTTGTTGATGCTGGGCTTTCGCGAAATATTCTGCATAGCAGACGAGTTGCAGATAACTGAGGCGGAACAGCACCGCCGCCATCCAAATCAACGCCACGATACCAACTACTAACCAGCGTCGACGCAGGCTGCGCTCCTCCATGATGCTCCGGCCTAACCCACAAAAAACTTAGCCCCGCGAGTGTTCGAAACGCTTCGCGGGGTCCGACCCGGTCAGCCGGGCCTCTGCCAATTTCGGTCAAGGACGCTGGTTTTGAGAAATAGGGCGCGCTTGTGCTAGCACTCCATCGCTCTCGGCTGCAACCGTAGGCGCTTGGCCCACCACCGGCACCGTCAATCCCAATTCTTTTCCGGCGATCGAATAAACGCGGTCCGGCGCGCTCAATGTGTCCACTTCCACGTGAAGTTGTTGATTGAGCACGGAACTCTGCGCGCGCAGCGATTCTAGTTGCTCCACTTCGTACCGTAGCTGGATGCATTCGAAATGCTGCCACGTATAAACCAGCAGACAGGTTGCCATCGCCGCTCCTGCCGCTACGCGCCGCCAAAAATCCTGCACACGAGCCGGCGAAGCGGGACGAACCAGCCGCGAATTGTCGATACGTTTTACTGTGTGATATTCGATCATGACCACGCCTCAGGCGCCGAGCTATCCGCCGTCGCCACTTTCTCTAACACGCGCATCTTTGCGCTCCGCGAGCGAGGATTGTTTCTGATTTCCTCTTCTGCGGGCTGAATCACCTTCTTCGTCAGCACGCGAAAATTTCTTTCGCGCGCAAGTCGCTGGAATTCGTGCTTCACCATGCGGTCTTCCAGCGAATGGTAACTAAGGACGATCAACCGTCCCGCTGAAGCTAAAGTGGCAGGGGTCCGCGAAAGAAACTGCCCGAGTTCCTCCTCTTCTCGATTCACCGCTGTCCGCAGCGCCAGAAACGTTTTTGTCGCGGGATGCAGTCTCTGCCTTCCCCTTGCTTTACGTCCCCCTGCCACAACCGTTGCCAGATGTTCGGTGTCGCGGATCGGCCGCGCGCGAACAATTGCTCTGGCGATTCTGCGTGAGTCCCTCTCATCGGCGTTCTTGTAGAGAAGGTAGGCCAGCTCTTTCTCCGGCCAGAAGTTCACAATTTCTTCCGCTGTCAGCGGCGAGTCGGGATTCATGCGCATATCCAGCGGCGCGGCCCAACGAAACGAAAATCCGCGCTCCGGAGTATCCAGCTCGAGAGTTGAAATCCCCAGATCGGCTAGCACACCATCCAGCGGAGGAAGACTCAACTTTTCCGCCACTTCGCCGATCTTCGAAAATTCTGCGTGCACCAAGGTCACCTGCCGCTCGTGCGGCCCTAATCGCTCCCGCGCAATTTCCAGCGCGCGCGGATCGCGATCCATCCCCACTAACCGCCCGGTGGTTAGCCGCCGGGCGATTTCAATCGTGTGCCCGCCCGTGCCAACCGTGGCATCCACATAGCTGCCCTCTGGCCGTATCCGCAACCAGTTCAAAACTTCTTCCAGCAGAACCGGCGTGTGCAGAACGCTCAAAAGCTAGATGCCCAGTAGATCCAATTCCTTTTCGTCTTCCGCCGTCAGAGGGTTACGGTTCAGTTGTTCCAGGAACTGCGCGTGATTCCAGACTTCCAGGTAAGTCAGCTGGCCCTGAACGTCTACCTCGCCCTTCATTTGCGCTGATTCCCGTAGCGTTGGTGGAATTAGAATGCGCCCCTGCCCATCCACCTCCACTACTTGGCCGTAATAGTTCACCCGCGCCAAAAACTTCTGCTTGGAGCGGTTGTGAGAGGAGACTTTCGCGAGTTTTTCTTCGATCTTTTCCCACGCCTTCATAGGATAGATGCGCGCCGTACCACCGGTTTCGCTGGTTACGTAAAACTTCGAGCCTGTCTTGCGCAGCTCCGCCAAGAAATCGGCCGGAATTTTCATTCGGCCCTTCTCGTCTACTGTCGCTAGATAGTTTCCCCGAAGCATTGGTGCCTTTGAAAGCCGCGCCCGGCTTGTACCGCGAAGAAATCACTCTTTTGTTCACCCCTACTGTTTGCTGCTTTTACCACTGCGTCCCACTTCTTCCCACTTTGTGCCCCGATTGTAGTTGGGTTCGAAAACATGTCAAGAGGAATCCGTTATGGAATCAAAGATTTTTGTAGAAAACAAGATCGGTCGTTGTGACTGATTGCAACTAAACCACAATTAGTGGTGGATACTGGCGAAGGATCTCCGCAGGCCTAGTTACTCGATTCAAAAAAAGTGGAGAAAATGTTTTGTAACAGTTAACAGCAAGAAAAATTCTGCACGCTGGTCGTTCTCTTGGTACGTCAGCGCACTTTCGCGCCGCCGGCCGAGTTCAACGACGCCAAGCGGACTTCCCACATCAAGTATTTGGCTGACAACCGAGCGGACTGGCCTTCTGGGGCTTGACTTCGCGTACTCCGCCTTGGCTTCTTTCAGGATGGGGATGTCGGGGTCAGCGCCTTTCCAGAGCGTGAGGAAATCTCCGCAAGCGGTGAGCGGATCTGACTACGGACGGCCCGGGGTGATCGAATCGAGCCCGCGCAGGACGGATTGCTCGTCGGGACTCAATCCGCGCATAAACTGTGGATCTTGGAGCGCGGCCTGCCGTTCTGCCGGGCTCATCCCCTGCAGCGTGTGCAACCGCCCCGTCACGATCTGCTTCCTTTCCGGAGACATTCTTTGCCACTTGGGAGCAAGATTGTTTTGCACGTTCTGGCGCTGCTGGGGAGACAAACTTCGCCAGATTCTTGCACTATGGGTAAGCCTGTCCTGCTCAGCGGGCGATAGGTTATTCCACTTCTGCTGATAATTTCTGCGAATCTGAGCCTGTTGCTGTGGCGGAAGACTCTTGAACCGCTCATTGTTCTGCAAATAGCGCCGCTGCTCCTGCGGCGACATGTCCCGTAGATTCTGCCTCACTCCCGGCGGCAATCCGGCTATGGCTCGATTCTCCGTGTTCGCTCTATTTTCGTTTCTGGTGATGCCGGAATTCGCCTGCGAACGAGACTGATTTTGTGCCGCGTTGTTAGGACGGGGGTTATATCGAGGCGCGTTTGGACGCGGCCCCGTACGCACATTCGGACGTGCCGGAGCTGCTTGCCGCGGTGCTGCCGCTCGCATACTGGGCGCATGTGAGGGCGCTGCGGAGCCATGCTGCTTTTGCGCCCAGACAGGCTGCGCCGCAAGTCCCGTCAAAAGCGCCAGCACAAACCCGCCAATGAGTTTCAGCTGCTTCATCGATTCGCCATTATTCCTGTTGTTGCTGGTCGTTTTGCTGGTCTGGCTGTGGCGTCGGTTGCTCGTCCGCAGGAACTTCGTCCAGCGCGTCGAATTTGCTCAGCACGTCGTAATTTTCCAGCACGTCCAGATTCTGAATCACCTGAAATTGCTGCTGCTCGTTTTGCGCAATCCCGGCCAGACCGGAATTGTCTTGAGGCAGGCGCGTAATCCAAACACTTACCGCCAGCAGCAGAGCCATCGCCATCGCCAACCGCGGCTGCGGCACAAACCAGCGATACCAGCGAGGTTGCGGTTCTTGGGCAATTCGCGCGCGCATGCGTGCGTCAAAGCCCAGCGATGGCTCGACGATGGGCACCTCGTCCAGTACGCTCCACAACGTGCGGAGTTCCTCCGCTCGCGTGCGGCAAGCCACGCAGGCCGCCAGATGCTCTTCCACTTCATGCCGGTCCGCCGAGCTTGCACGGCGATCCAGGTACGGAATCAGTTCCTTCGAAACATCTTCACATCTCATGTTGGGCTTCCTTCCCTGCACGTCGCGCTGACGTCGAAACGAGCGGCGCCAACTGCACTCGCAGGGTCTCGTAAGCGCGAAACAAGAGCGATTTCAACGCACTTTCCGAGCACTCTAAAATTCTTGCAATTTCTGCGTAATCCATCTCTTCATACTTATGCAGCAAAACCGCAACGCGTTGTTTTTCCGGCAGCGCCGAAATCACTTTGCGGATGTAATCTGCGCGGTCGCGTTCGATCATATGCTCGTCGATCCGCATCTCCGGCGCCGGCAACTGCATCGGCGCCACACCTTCGTCCGAAGTAGATGCCGCGTCGATCGACAAATCCTTCTGGTGATGCCGGTTATCCCGCACCGAATTCAGCGCCAAGTTCGTCGCAATGCGGAACAACCAGGTGGTGAACTTCGCGCTGGGAGAATACTGTTTGCGAGCCCGGTATACCCGCAGGAAAACTTCTTGCGCCAGATCCTCGGCCGTTGCCGTATCTCTCACCATCCGATAGAGGAAATTGACCAGGGGCGTGCGATATTTTTGCAGTAGAAGGTCAAAGGACGCATCGTCCCCAGCCTTCACGTCCAGCATCAATTGGACGTCAGACCTGGTCATGGCCTCCACATTCTACCTAACACCTGTAGCCACTTAAAGTTGCGGCAGTCAACAAATGTGCCAAAATGGAGGGAGTGCGAGATACGTAAACCCTGCTCCGCGAAATGAGTTACTGAATCTAAGCCATTTAGCCGCAGAGGACTTACACGTGAAAGACAAGCTTAAGCCCTAGCAGAATCGCTACGCCTAGGAACACCAACAACGGCATGCCTGGACCGGGTTCCCGGTTCACTTCCGGAATCAAATCCGACGCCGCAACATACAGCGTGACGCCCGCCGAAAACGGCAGCGCCTCTCCCACCACGTTACCTAGCGCAAACATCAAAGCCATCCCCAGAAGGGTCGCCCCGCCCAGTATTGCCGACGACAAAAATGCCGCGCGCCGGCTCTGCCCGCTCGCCAACATCAGCGAGGCCACCGTAAATCCTTCCGGCAACTTATGCAGAAATATTGCCAGGAAAATTACCACTCCGAGCGAGGCAGAAACGAGAAGACCAGATGCAATCGCGACGCCATCAAAAAAAGTGTGTATCACCAGGCCAAGCAGCGCAGCGTAACTCGCATGCGCGTGCGACATTTCCTCCGTGTGCGTTTCTTCACCAAAATGAAAGTGCGGCGCTACCGTGTGCTCGAAAAAATGCACTAGAAAGTAGCCCGCCAGAACGAAGATGAAAACGGAATTCGTGCGAGGGGAAAATATGGAACCGCTCGCAGCCTGTAGCCGGAGCGATTCGGGGATCATTTCGAGTAGCGCCGTAGCCAGCATGAATCCGGCGCCCAGCGCGATGAAATATTTTAGATAGCGGCGCAGCGACTTCGCCCGCGCAATCAGCGAGCCGCCCACCACGTTCGCCCCGGCTGCGGTAATTCCCAATAGCAACGCGAGCAGTATGCGGTTTGCGTCAGCAGAAGCCATCGTACTAGCCCGAGTGACGGAACAAAATCACATCGCCATCTTGCACGATGTACTCTTTGCCTTCGAGTTTTACCTGCGCGCGCTCTTTGGCGACGGGGAAGCCGCCCGCCTTCAGCAAATTTTCCCAATTCACCACTTCGGCTTTGATGAATCCGCGCTCGATGTCGCTGTGAATCGCCCCGGCGGCCTGCTGCGCGTTCATTCCGCGTTCGATGGTCCAGGCGCGGCACTCCGGCTCTCCGCAAGTGAGAAACGAAATCAACCCGAGCAGCCGGTAGCTCGCCTGAATCAAACGATCGCGCCCAGATTCCGCCAGTCCATACGCGCGCATCATTTCCGCTGCTTCAGCGTCCGGCAGCTCGGAGAGTTCGGCTTCGATCTTGCCGCAGAACGGCACCACGGCCGTGTGCGGGTTCGAAGCCAGCTTCTCGAGATGATATTTTTCCACCACGCGATCGATGTCCGCAGCTTGATCGTCACCGAGATTTAGCACATAGAGCATTGGTTTGCGTGAGAGAAATTCAAAGCCGGTAAGCATCTTCAATTCTTCCGGCTTGAATTCCAGCTCGCGCAGCGGCGTTTCGCCTTCCAAGGCTTTGCGACAACGAGTCAGAAGTTGCAGCTCCGCTTCAAGCACCGTCTCTTTCTTTTTTTTCAAATCTTTTTCCACGCGCTCAATTCGCTTGGAGGCCTGCTCCAGATCGTTCAGCATCAGCTCGATTTCAACACTCTCGATATCGCGCAACGCGTCAAGCGACCCGCCTTGGTGCGGCACCGCGGGGTCTTCAAAAAGCCGCACCACGTGCGCCAGCGCGTCCGCTTCGCGCAGCGGCACGAGCGAAGCTGCATTTTTCTCCCGGTCTTTTTGCAAACCGCCCACATCCACATATTCAATGGTGGCGTAGGTGATTTTTTTGGGTTTGAAAATTTCGGAAAGATTTGCCACACGGGCATCCGGGACGCGGGCAATCCCCACATGCGCCTGGTTGGGGGTGCTGCGAGCGTCCACTCGTACGCGGGTGAGTATACGGAATAAACTAGTCTTCCCTACTTGCGGCAGTCCAATAATTCCAGTTTTCATAAGCCGACGATAGTAGCACACACCCTAGTGCTGGGCCCTGGGAGCGGATCGTTTCCGACGATCATCTTCCCAAACGCTGCTCAGTAACAGTTCGGCGGAATTGTCTCAATGAGTGCTACCGGAGTATCCTAATGACCCAACTATGCCGGAAAAATATCCACTTCCGTTCGATCACCAGAAGGCGCACGCGCATCTTTCACAGGCCGACAAAAGGCTGGGACGACTGATTGCCGACATCGGGGAATTTCCCTTCCAGCTGGATGAATGTGACAGCGTTTACGAATCGCTGCTCGAAGCCATCGCTTATCAGAGCATCTCGGGGAAAGCCGCCGCCACCATTTTCGCGCGTATAAAAGCGCTAGGAAAAAACGGCGCGTGTCCCACGCCGGAGGAAATTATCGCTGCGCCACCGCAAAATCTGCGCGAAGCCGGGCTTTCGTTTGCAAAAGTTGCGGCCATGAAGGATCTGGCGCAGAAGACGATTGACGGCATAGTTCCCTCTCTGGAAGCTGCGCACAAAATGTCGGACGAAGAGCTGGTAGAACGACTTATCTCTGTTCGCGGGATCGGGGCCTGGACGGTGGAGATGTTTTTGATCTTTCGTCTGGGGCGTCCTGACGTGCTGCCCATACACGACTACGGCGTACAAAAAGGTTTCGCGATCCTGTACCGTAAGAAAGCTATTCCAAAACCACGCGAACTCGCCGCGTTCGGCGAACGCTGGCGCCCTTACCGCACGGTCGCGAGTTGGTATATGTGGCGAGCCGTCCAACGCGCAGGCAAAAACGCAAGAAAAATCACGAAAAACACAAATAAGAAGAAAGGCAAAAAGAACAAATCAAAAAAGCGCGTCGCTCGAAATAAACGCGTGACCAAAAGGCGTTCCTAACGCAACCGGGCTGGGTTTTGTAACCCCGCATCCTGGCGGCCGCTTTTGTCCCGCGCCAAAGGAGCCGGCAAAACGGCGGCGTCACAACGGCTCCCGCACAGTAAGAAACAACGCGGCAAACCCTATCAGCAGCACCGCGCCTTCGATGTTTACCGAGATTGCGTGCAGGCGGTCGAATTCCACGTGCAAGGGATCGGTCTTTGGCGTCGCCGCCACTGAACCCATCTGAGTTCGCAAGGCAGCCAGCTTCGGCGTCACAAGACGCTGGGACGCGAGCGTAAGCAGCAGCATCATAATCACGCCAATGGCCGCTGGCCGGACGAGTTCCTTGAACGGCTGCGCAAGCGCCACAGAGGCAACCAGGTAAAGCACAGCGGCAACCACACCGAGCAGATGCAGACGGGCCAGGGTGAATTGCACCAGCGCACCCGCCTGGTCCGGATTTGAAAGAACGCGAAAAGCGCCCGGCGCAACCGCAGCACTGAAATAAAAGATTGATCCCACCCAAGTGCCCAACGCAAATACTTGTAGGAACCGAAGAATGTTTGTCATTGATAAAAACTCTCTCGGCGCCGCGGAGTTTTTCGCCGCACGGTGCGCGGAACACGCCCAGCCTATCACGGTCGGCTCGATACCAGAGCTGAAAGCTCGCCATCTGATTTCGATTTTATTGCCAGGCCTAGAGCCATCGAGTACGTTCCTGCCGACCTGACGCCATCCGCTTCGGCATATTTCATAAACTTCAGGAGAGGAACGTGAAATCCACGTCCAAATGGTGGATCGCGGCATCCGGCTTCGCCATCAGCGTGGCGGAAATCGGTCTAATCCTCCCAGCGATCGGTGGGTGGAGCATCGCCGGCACAGAGCGGAGGCGCACCCTTTAAAACGTTGGGCCTGGGCCAGAGTCCGGGCGCGCCCCACACAGTTACTTGTAACCACCTATACACCTTCCGAACAGCTCCCCGCGTGGTTCCGAAAATACACGGCGCGCTGCCAGGTAATTGCCGCTGGAGCGTGGCCCCGCCGCGTGTCGGCCGAGCAGTATGGGCGGCTGTCGTGCAACCTTCGTGGTGAATCCTTACCATGGCGGACCATGGTGGCGAGACCCGCGCAACAATCACCGTCCGCCGAGCCAGGGAATCCCACGTCGTAGCGCTTGTTTTTTAAGCAGAGGAATTCTCGAGGCGAACATTTCTGCAGGAACAGTGGCTTCCGCTTCAAGCTGCTGCCTTCCGGCTGCAACGATAAAATCAGATCGATCCAAGTCTACGGCGTGTTTCGCGGTCATACCTGAGGGAAATCGAAAGCGCAAACAACCTTTTGAACACACCTGTACCCTTGGTCTTTTCACTTCGTACATTGAATGATGGTAAAACTTATATGTGGGTAGTGGTGGGCGACCAAGGATTTGAACCTTGGACCTCTCCCGTGTGAGGGGAGCGCTCTAACCACTGAGCTAGTCGCCCGCAGTACTGACTTTTTGTAGCAGAAGGCCACGCGAATTGCAATCAACGACGACAGCCGCTAGCACTCGCCTCGCCGGACTCCTGCGCTCGATCTCAGGAGTGGTGAAAGGCAAAGAAGACGTCATCCAACTGGCGCTCACTACGCTTTTCGCGCGCGGCCACTTGCTGATCGAAGACGTTCCTGGCGTAGGCAAAACAACTTTAGCGCAGGCGCTGGCGCGTTCGTTCGATTGCTCGTTTCAACGCATCCAGTTTACCTCCGACATGCTGCCGAGTGACGTGATCGGCGTCAGCGTGTTCAATCCTGCTACGCAAGGTTTCGAATTCAAGCCCGGGCCGATTTTCGCCAATATTATCGTGGCGGACGAAATCAACCGTACCACTCCGAAAACACAGTCTGCGCTGCTGGAAGCGATGAATGAATCGCAAATCACCGTGGACAATCACACGCACCCGCTTCCCAAGCCTTTTCTCGTGCTGGCCACACAGAATCCCATCGAGCACCACGGCACCTATCCGCTCCCGGAATCGCAGCTCGATCGTTTTCTGATGCGCATTCGCATGGGCTATCCTTCGCGAGCGAGCGAAAAAGAAATCATTCGTAACAATTCCGGCGCCGCTCCGGTGGACAAAATCGCGGCATTAATGGATGCAGCCGACGTGATCGCCATGCAGGAAACCGTCTCGCGGGTCAAAGTAGAAGAAAGCCTGCTGGACTACGCGCTGGAAATCGTGGAGCGCACGCGTCAGACAGAACAACTGAGCCTGGGCGTTAGCCCACGCGGGGCGGTGATGCTGCATCGTGCAGCGCAAGCTCGTGCGTTCCTGGAAGGGCGCGACTACTGTTTGCCTGACGATTTCAAGCGGCTGGTGGTTCCGGTTTTCGCGCATCGCGTGGTGGTCAGCTCGCGCTACGTCTCTACCCAGAAAAAATCCGAGCAGGCCGAAACAATTCTGCGCGAAATTATGGATACCACGCGCGTTCCACTTTAACACCATGCCAGAGGCAGATTCATTCGCTGCACGTTGGTGGCGCGGCATTGACCGTCCCGGATGGCGCAACTTCGGCGTCGCCATGCTGGTGCTTTCCGCCGCTCTCATCACGGCGCTTTTTTCCGCTGCTGCAGCTCAAGAAGGGCGAGTAGGTGTTGCGGCGGTTACCACTGTAATTTCGCTCGGTCTCGCCGCTTGGGTCGCCATCGTCATCGTTCCAAGGCTCGCACGCCGAACAAGTCTTCGGTGGCTCGTTTATCAGGTTGATTACCGGCTTACGCGAGAAGGAATTGTCTACCTCGTCGCCGTTTTCATTCTCGTTCTCGCTGCCGTAAACACCGGAAATAATTTGCTGTTCATGATTTTGGCGTGCTCACTCGCTGGAATTCTAATTTCCGGAGTGCTTTCGCGTGTTGTACTAACCGGAATCGGCCTCAAGTTCGACATGCCCGAACATGTGTTCGCCGAACAGCCCGTGCTTGCCGAACTGGAGTTGCGCAACGAAAAGCAAACTTGGCCGTCGTTTTCGCTGCGCGTGACCGGCGAGAACAAAAAAGGCGCCGCAGAAGTTCTCACCCGACCTGTATTTTTTCCGTATATCTCGCGCCAGGGCTCAGCGCGGCAAAAGGTTGAGCTGACATTTCCACGGCGCGGCGTGTATCACCAGGATTCGTTCAGCATACGCACCCGTTTCCCCTTCGGCTTTTTCGAAAAAAGCAGGCAGGTTGATTCGCAGCTAGATATCGTCGTATATCCGCGCGTTTCACCAACCGACCACTTCTACGAAGTCCTTCCTCTTCTCAGTGGAGAAATGGCTAGCCACTTTCGTGGACGCGGCCACGAATTGCATTCACTCCGCAATTACTTGCACACCGATAGCGCCCGCTTCGTGGACTGGAAGGTCACCGCCAAAGCCGGCCGCCTGATGGTTCGCGAATTTGCGCGCGAAGACGAACGCCGCGTGATGCTCGTCCTCGACCCGTTCATCGGCCCTCCGGATCCAGCGTTAGGACAAAATGCTATGGTGGAACACGCCGAGCGATTCGAGCGTGCCGTCACCATGGCGGCCTGCATCGCATGGCACTTCAACGAAATTAATTCCGTGCTTCAGTTCCGAACCCATCGGTTCACCAGCTCGATGGCGCCGGCCGGCGAAATTATTTACGAAACGTTGCGGGAGCTGGCCACGCTCGCAGCCGATGATTCTGCCGTCGGCGGCAGCTTCCTCGACGACCTTGCTACTGAACACGAAATTTTCAAAATCATCATCACCAGCCGTCCGCAGCGCTCAATTCCAACCGCGCTGTGGTCCTCATCCTACTTCCTCTTTATCGACGCCCTGTAATTCCCGAAGTCCAACCCACTTTGTAGCGGCACCTTCACGCGGGCGTAGTTTTCCATATCTCGCACGCGCACAGACAGCACTGAAGAACGGGCACTTCGTGCGAGAATACGGCACCCGTGACAACACCATTTCTTTCGCCGCCGCAGCTTAAGAGTTTTCAAAAGCGATTGTTGGGGTGGTTTCGCGCATACAAGCGCGATCTTCCCTGGCGCGCCAACCGCGATCCATACCGCATATGGGTCGCGGAAGTGATGTTGCAGCAGACGCGTATCGCTGCGGTGCTGCCCTACTACGAGCGTTTCTTGAAGCGCCTGCCGGATGTTGCATCACTCGCAAGCGCTCCGATCGCGGAGGTCTTGAAACTGTGGTCCGGCCTGGGCTACTACAGCCGCGCACGCAATCTGCATCGAGCAGCAAAGGAGATCGTCGCGCATCGCAACGGAAAATTTCCCCGCACGCTCGACGAAACCCTGGAACTCCCCGGAATCGGGGCTTACACGGCAGCAGCGGTATTGAGCATCGCTTACGACGTGCCGCTCGGCGTTCTGGATGGCAACGTCGCGCGTGTCCTCGCGCGGCTGCACGCCATGCGAGGACAGCTACGTGAGCCCCGGCGTTGGCGCGAGCTCGCAAACATTGCGCAAGAGTGGGTCGCTTGCGATCCGCCTGGCGATTGGAATCAAGCCCTCATGGAACTGGGCGAAGTAATCTGCGCACCACAAATTCCGCACTGCGAAATTTGTCCGGTCTCGAAATGGTGCCGCGCATACAAACTTGGCCTCACCGCCGAAATCCCGGCGCCTCGCGTCAAACGCGCCACCGAACCTGTAAAAATCGCCGCAGCTATTCTTCGCGATCGGCGCGGCCGCACAATCCTGGTGAAAGATCCCGGTGCCCACGACCAGGTACTGTTCTCCCGCATGTGGCAATTCCCTGCCGTCGAAGTGGCGCGTGACCCAAGAGCTGAACTCGAAAAACATCTTCGCACGACTCTCGGCATTGCTAGCGTCGATCTACAAGAGCTCCCTTCCGCGCGACATGGAGTTACATTCCGTAACATCACCTTGCTTCCGTTCCTAGCGCATATAGGACAGCTCCCAAAACTTCCCCGCACTCGTATTTTGTCACTAGAAAATCTAAGTCAGGTCCCCATCTCGAACGCTACCCGCAAAATCGCTGCTGCCTTGTCTCGCGCTCCGGCTCGTTAAATACGCTGGTAGCCGCTAGCCAGCACGAAAGTACAGTTATTTTCCGGTCATCAAATTGGTTCAAGTTCCTCGCGTTTGAAGTTCGAGGTGCTAGCATCATAATTAGGACGATGAGTTCCACCACCTCAGCCAGCGCGCCGCCGCTTCCGGCCGTACAACGTTACTTCGAGGTGTCGCTGTTTCTGTTAGTTTCTACCGGCATCCTGGCCGTAGTGCTCACCGGTAAACTCGATCCCATCTCCTTGGTCGTCCCGCTGATCGCGCTCGTGTACAAGGGATTCCGAATCTTGCGCAGCCGCGGCCCGGAGATATCCGCGCGCGTCGCCACGTGGCTGGTGCTGGCTTATTTTCTGTTTTTCCCGCTCGACCTTTGGATTTTTTCGCGAAGCTTGTCGGCAGGCGCGCCGAATCCGGCGTTGTACGCGGCATTGCTCGCCGCTATCCACTTGATGCTTTTCGCCGCGCTGGTCCGGCTTTACTCCGCGCGAACCAATCGCGATTTCGCTTTCCTCGCAGTTCTGGCCTTGACGTCCATGCTGGCATCCGCAATTCTAACGGTGGAGACAAGCTTTTTAATCACACTTGCAATTTTCCTTGCGCTAGCCGTCTCCACCTTCGTCGCGCTGGAAATTCGACGCAGCGCCGCCGGGGCCGTGTCGCCCCCTTTTGAACCGGGCTCGCCCATGGCTCATCAACTCAATCGCGCACTAGGACTCACTTCCGTGCTCGTGGCCATCAGCGCGCTGCTGATCGGTGGCTTTCTTTTCTTTTTAATTCCGCGTTTCACCACCGGCTACTTGAGTGCTCTGAATTTGCAACCGAGTCTGATGACCGGCTTCAGTGATAACGTCACCCTGGGCGAAATTGGGAAAATAAAACAAAGTTCCGCGGTGGTGATGCGCATTCATGTGGAAGGCGATCCCGGCCGCGCAGCGGACGTTCACTGGCGCGGAATCGTGCTCACCGATTTTGATGGCAAGCGCTGGTTTACGCCCGCGCACGATCAGGTTGTGCTCTCTCCCAACCCCGAGGGCGAATTTCGCTTCGCCGCCCTTTCTCTTCCCGGCGGGGATTTCTACCCGCTTCGTTACACCGTGCTGATGGAACCTGTCGCCACCGATGCAGTTTTCGTCGCGCCTCGCCTGGAGGCCTTACGCGGCAGATTCACCAATGAGTCCGAACGCGTCGGCGCCTCTCAACAGCGCGGCTACCTCCTTGTTGACAGAACCGGTTCCCTCTCCAACCCATTTCACAATGAGACGAAGGTGCGTTACGAGGGCCTTTCGCTTCTTCCCGCGGTTCCGCCGAACCAACTGCGCAAAGCGTCCACCACTTATCCCGAGGAGATTCAGAGCCTTTACTTAGAGCTTCCGAAACTCGATCCGCGCGTCAAACAGCTCGCAGAAAAAATCACAGAAAGTTCGCACAACGAATATGACCGCGCCGCAAATATCGAGCGCTATCTGAAAACGCATTACGCCTATACGCTCGATCTCACCGGCCCAAAAACGGACGACCCGCTGGCCTATTTTCTTTTTACCAGACGCGCCGGCCACTGCGAATATTTCGCCGCCGCCATGACGGTTATGCTGCGCGATCTGGGAATTCCCGCACGTTACGTCGGCGGATTTTTACCCGGCGAATACAACGACCTCGGCGGCGACTACATCATCCGCGCCAGTGACGCTCACACTTGGGTCGAGGCGTATTTCCCCGGTTACGGCTGGATTACTTTCGATCCCACTCCGACGGGAAATGGAAGACGAAACGGATTCCTCTCACGTCTCGGTCTTTATTGGGACTGGTTTCAGTTCGCCTGGAGCGAGTGGGTCGTCAATTACGATTTCGTCCACCAGGTCAATCTGGCGCGCAACGTGCAGAATACTTCGCGTAACTGGGGTGACCACGCCCAACGTTACTATCGCGAAAAACAACGTGAGGCCATTCGCCTGCTGATGGCTCTGGACCGTCGTACCGAAGCCTCGCCATATTTTTTGCCCGGCGTTCTCGCGTTCCTGATTGCCCTGCTGATTTATTTGCGCGGCCGTCCGCTGATCGGCTACTTGGTCGCGCGCTGGCGCGTTCGAGCGCGCCGCGGCGGAAATCTGACAGCCTCGCTGGCCTCTCTCGAATATCGCGAAATGCTTCGCCTGCTTGAAAAACGCGGCTGGAAAAAAATGCCGTCGCAAACGCCGTCAGAATTCGCCTCCGTCATTCCCGCCACCGACCTTGCCGCCCCTGTCGCCCAACTCACCGAGCTCTACCAATCCGCTCGGTTCGGTGACCACGCCACTCCCATAGATCAAATGTCCACCCTCCTCCGCGCAATCCGCGAAACCCTCCGCGCTCCCAAGAAATCACGCACGGCCGGTTGAGTCGCGCCGCTCCATGCTAGAATTGTGTGTTTGCATACCACCTGAAGGACCGCACTGAATGCCGAAGGTTGGATTCGTAAGCCTGGGATGCCCCAAGAACCTCGTGGACAGCGAGGTGATGATGGGGATTCTCACGCGCTCGGGTTACGAAATCACCCCGCGTGCCAGTGATGCTGACGTCCTGGTAGTAAACACGTGCAGCTTCATCGCTCCGGCGCAGCAGGAATCCGTGCAATCCATTCTCGAAATGGCTGAGTACAAAAAATTTGGCCGCGCGCAAAAACTGATTGTCGCCGGCTGCATGGTGGAACGTTATCGCAACGAAATCCGCGAGCAAATTCCGGAAGTGGACGCCGTGATCGGCACCGGCGAAATTGAAAAAATTTTGGATGCCTGCGAAGGTGGCTTGCGCAACGACGAGGCCGCATCAGGGCGGTCGCCCACCTATCTTTACCACGACCTTACTCCGCGGATTCTCGCCACGCCACGCCACACCGCGTACATAAAAATCAACGAAGGTTGCGACCATCCTTGCACATTCTGTGTGATCCCGCAGCTTCGCGGAAAATTCCGCAGCCGCCGCTTCGAGTCGGTCGTGCGCGAAGCAGAAAATCTTGCCGCCGCAGGCGTGCGCGAAATTTCTCTGATTGGCCAGGACACCACTTTCTACGGTGAAGATTTAGGACTGCCCGACGGCCTTGCCGTGCTTCTCGAACGGCTCTCCCAAGTGGAAGATTTGCACTGGATCCGCTTCCTCTATTGCTATCCGAATCGCGTCACGCCGCGATTGCTCGACACCATCGCCGGGCATCCGCGCCTGGCAAAATATCTCGACGTGCCGCTGCAGCACGCCAGCCGCAATGTTCTGGCGCGTATGAAGCGCGGTTCGCATGGCGATGCTTTTCTGAAAATGCTCGAAAAAGCGCGCAAAGCCATCCCCGGCGTTTCAATTCGCACGTCCTTCATCGTTGGCTTTCCCGGTGAAACTGAAAAGGACTTCCGTGAGTTGTGCGATTTCGTCCGCGCTGCCGAATTTGATTGGATGGGGGTTTTCGGCTACTCCGATGAAGACATATCGCAAAGCTTCGCGCTCGATCGCAAGGTCGATGAAAAAACCATTGCGCGGCGTCGTGACACGCTGATGTCCATACAGAAAAAAATCTCCGCACGCAAATTGAAAAGGCAGGTCGGCCAGCAAACGCAAGTCATGCTCGAAGGCCCGTCCAAAGATACCGACCTGGTCTGGGAAGCGCGCCTGCAAGGGATGGCGCCTGACATCGACGGAAAGGTTTACGTCACCGAATTCGAAGGCGTGAATGACGCCGCCGAGCTCCCGGCTCCCGGCACCTTGGCCACTATTGAAATCACCGAAGCGAAGGATTACGACTTGATCGGCCGAGTTACCGACTTCGCCTCGCCCCACACGCCGCATCAAGTTCCTGCGCCAGCGCCCAGCCTCTTTCCCATCCTGGCCTGAAGGCGGAGGTTTACTCTGAAGGCTGCCACTTTAAATCATCCGTGTTAGTCTAATATTCGGAAGTGCATGAAATTTCACTGCCCAATTTGCCGGAAGCCAACCGACTCGGAGTGGAATGCCGAGTTTCCATTCTGCAGCGAGCGCTGCAAGCTGCTCGACCTGGGCGCCTGGGCCAGCGAAAAATATGTAATCAGCGAACCTGTAATCGACGAATCCACTTCGGAAACTTCCAGCCAAGAAGCGGATGACGAAAGAAACTGATCGCTCACCAGCTGACCAAGAAGCGCCTTCAGCGTCTGCGCCAACATCCGCAGCCCCGGCGAGGATCCAACGTAAGCCGCGCTTGGCGCTCTTCATCGCTACGGCTGGCGGCCTCGGGTACCTTCCGAAGGCTCCCGGCACCTGGGGATCGTTAGCCGGCCTGGCGTTTGCCATCATACCGTCTTGCCTATATTTCGGCTCGGACACTCCGCACCTGGCAACGCCGGGCAATGTGGGCGATTTCTCTGTACACGTGCCGCCCGGGTATTTCAACAAATTCGTATGGGAATATATCCTCCTGTTTGTTCTCGTATCAGTGATTGGGGTTTGGGCCGCCGATCGTGCCGCCGAATTCTGGCGGCAAAGAGATCCTTGCCGCGTTGTTATCGATGAAGTCTCGGGTCAACTCTTGACCTTGCTTCTCGGCTGCGGGATTCCCCTCTGGTGGAAAGTTCCGAATCTCCGCTACGCGACCTTGGCCCCAGGTTTCATCATCATGCGCTCGGTCCTTAACTGGAAATATTTGCTGCTGGGTTTTATACTTTTTCGGGTATTCGATATTTGGAAACCATTTCCAGCGCGGCAAGCTGAATCATTGCCGGGCGGCTGGGGTATCATGGCAGACGACTGGATTGCGGCGATTTACGCCGGGTTGGGACTGTGGCTCGCAAGAGCATACGGCTTATGAAGCCGCGCTAGTTCACGCATGAGTTGTTACACGGAAGAATTGCTTTGAAAACGATCGGCACACCAAGAATCGAAGCCGTGAAACCGCCCGCTGCTCTCCCCGGCGGAGAAGTTTCTATCCAAGGAAGCGGGTTCGGCACGCGCAACCACACCCGCCCACAAGTGCAATTCGGCCTGGCGGAAGGCAGCCTGGTATTAGCCGCTGAAAATCTTCTGATCGCGCGCGTTCCCGAAGGAGCTGCCGGCGGCGCGGTGCGCGTGCGTATGGGCAGCATCGAAAGCGCTCCATTTCCCATGGCGCTAGGCATACAAGTAGCCGACAATTTGCATCCCGTCGCGAGCCCGGCAGTGGACGCAGACGGAAATATTTACGTCACCTTCAGCGGCCAGCGTGGACAAAAAGTTCCCGTTTCGCTGTACCGCATCACCTCGAACCACACGGTGAAGCCTTTCATCACCGAAATGATGAATCCCACGGGCTTGGCCGTTCACCCTGACGGCTACCTCTTCGTTTCCTGCCGCAATGACGGCACCGTCCATCGCGTCTCGCCGGATGGCCGATCGATGCAGTGGATCGAAGGCATGGGCATCGCCACCGGTCTTGCGTTTGACAAAACAGGCAGCCTCTACGTCGGCGATCGCAGCGGCACAATTTTCAAGATCGCTCCCGACCGGGAAATTTTTGTTTTCGCCACGCTGGAGCCATCTCTTTCTGCCTATCACCTTGCCTTCAGTCCTGCGGGTGAACTGTTCGTCACCGGGCCGACCACTTCCAGCTACGATCGCGTCTATCGCATCAATCCTGCTGGCGAAGTCACCACCTTTTTTCGGGGTCTCGGACGTCCGCAGGGACTGGCGTTCGATCGACGCGGCAATCTCTACGTGGCTGCATCGCTTGGGGGCAAACGCGGTATCGTTCGTCTTACACCGCAAGCGGAAGCTGAGATTGTTCTCAGTGGGAGCAATATTGTGGGACTCGCACTGCTGCCGTCGCATCGCGCCATGATCACCACCAACAACGCCCTGTATTCCCTCGATTGGGACGTCGAGGGTCTGCCTCTCAGCCATTAGCGCCCCCCAAGAATGAAGGCCGAAATCATCGCGGTCGGTTCTGAGTTGCTCACGCCCTATCGCCTCGATACAAATTCACTCTATCTGACCGACGAGTTGAACAAGCTCGGCATCCGTCTAGTTCACAAATCTGTAGTCGGGGATTCGCCCGACGAAATACGCTCTTCGTTTCGCCACGCCATGAACCGCTCCGAGCTTATTGTAAGTTGCGGCGGCCTCGGCCCCACCGACGATGACCGTACGCGCGAAACGGTAGCCGATTTGCTGGGCCGCGAACTACATCGCAACGAAGAAGTTCTTCGCGGCATTCAAGAAAGGTTTCGCAAGTACGCCCGCACCATGCCGGAAATTAACTTGCGCCAAGCCATGGTCCCAGAAGGCGCCGTAATCCTGCCCAATTCGCGCGGTACCGCGCCCGGCTTGTGGATCGAGGCTGAAGCGCACGTAATAATTTTGCTGCCTGGACCGCCCGCTGAATTAAAAGCCATCTTCGAAGCCGACCTGCGTGCGCGCCTAGCGCGGATGGGGGACACCGAGCGTCTTTTCTCCCGCGACCTGCGCGTAACCGGCTTGCCTGAATCCGAAGTGGAACAACGTGTGCGCACGCTCTACGAGCTATATCCCGACACCGAAACTACCATCCTAGCCACGCCCACAGGAACGCAACTCCATCCGCGCATCTGGTCTCGTAATGCAGCGCAGGCTGAAAAAATTCTCGACGAAATCGTCAGCCGCATGCAACTGGCTCTGGGCGAGCATCTATATTCCACCCAAGGCGAAACGCTCGAAGATGTTGTCGCTCGCGCGCTCACCGAAAATCGCGCCACCATCGCCGTGGCCGAGAGCTGCACTGGCGGAATGCTCGCCGAACGCCTCACCAACGTTCCCGGCAGCTCCTCGTACTTTCTGGGAGGCGTGGTCTGCTATAGCAATGAACTCAAATCATCGCTCGTTGGCGTGTCCGCGGACATCATCGATTCCAAAGGCGCGGTCAGCTCCGAGACGGCTCTGGCTCTCGCCGAGGGGATTCGCAAACGCACCGGAGCGACGATCGGTATCGGCATCACCGGTATCGCAGGTCCTACTGGTGGGACGCCGGAAAAGCCTGTCGGCCTGGTACACATCGGCATCTCCGACGAGCGCACTACTCGCGAGCGCGCCACTCGCTTCCCCGGTGACCGCGAGCGCATTCGCTTTCAAGCGACGCAACAAGCACTCGACACTATCCGCCGGTATTTTTTCTTCCCCGCGCATGGACGCGCCTAAGCCATGCGTCTCTTTGTCGCGCTCGACATTCCAGACCTGGTTCGCCGCGCGCTTCGCGAATTAATGGCGCGGCTGAAACCAGAATGCAGTGATGTTCGCTGGGTCCGCCCGGAGGGAATTCATATCACGTTAGAATTTCTGGGCGAGACGGACGGAGCCAAGCTCGATGCGATCAAGGCCGCGCTTTCTGGCGTACATTCCGCCGAGCTGGTCAAACTGGATTTTCGCGGCATCGGATTTTTCCCCAACGAATTCCATCCGCGGGTGATTTGGTGCGGCGTGGAAGGTTCCCCGAATCTTGCAACGCTGGCCGCTTCCATTGACCGCGCTCTCCAGCCACTAGGCTTCCCCGCGGAGACGCGCGCTTTCACCCCGCATCTGACCCTCGCGCGTTTCGATTCGCATAAAGGTCTCGACACTCTCGTTCGCGCAGCTAATAATCTCAAGTCCTACGACCTCGGGTCAGCGCGACAGTCCGAATTCTATCTGTACCAAAGCGTTCTGAAGCGCGGAGGCGCCGAGTACACCCGGCTCGCGACATTTCCTTTCGCGGAGAAAGTACAGCGTGATCGATAACGCAAACTGGCTCGTTCCTGTCACCGCCTACTTGCTGGGCTCGATACCCTTTGGCCTTCTGATTGTCAAAGCGGTCGGCGGACCTGATATTCGCACAACTGGTAGCGGCAATATCGGTGCGGCCAACGTCACGCGCACCGCCGGCTTCCTCCCGGGCTTCCTCACACTGTTATTCGACGCGGCTAAAGGCTACGCCGCGGTCTGGCTCGCCGCTCGTTGGACTGGCGGCAACATGCGTTGGATGATGGCCGCGGCAGTACTCGCAGTAATCGGTCACATGTTTCCCATCTGGCTGGGATTCCGTGGAGGCAAGGGAGTCGCTACCGGTCTCGGCGTCTTTATTCCAATCTGCCCAGAAGCAGTAGCAGCCGCATTCGTGCTTTGGCTAGCGGTAGTAATTTTCTGGCGCTATTCGTCGCTGGGTTCGATCGTGGCCGCCGTAGCATTGCCGGTTTTCCTTTACATATTGTACGCGCCACGCCACGCCCCTCCGCTTTTCATCACGCTCGGCACCGTATTTATCTCGATGCTCATCCTTTTCAAACACCGCGCCAACGTCGAACGCCTTATAGCCGGCAACGAGGCCCGGATCAAGTTCCCCGGCTGATCCTGCATCTTAAAGCATCCGCAATAAGCCCGTTATATCGGCATTTTGGACCGGATGTTCCGGACCCCACGTGTGCGTAAGTGCCAACAATCTCTGTACCTTATCAGCCAACCCCAGTACTTTGGTCCCGTTGTGAACAGCGTAGCTCTTCGCTAGCATTTTAATGCGGAAATTCCTGTGCCCTTAGCTGACAACCTCAAGCAGCTTACGACCAGACGCCTGCGCATCCTCTGGATTGTGCTGGGCGCGCTTTTGCTCGTCAGCGTCACTCCTTTGTGGCTCTATCATCGCCAGGTTATCGGCCTGAGCGAACAAAAGTTGCAGGACACGGAGCGTGTCCAGCAAAGTGAAATCACTCGTTCGCTCGCCAGTGAAACGCTCGAGTTCGAGCAAAATCTCAGCGAACAACTTCTCAGCCAGCGCCAGGTCCTCGCTTTGACCGGATGGATCGCCGATGTTGACGACACCGCCCACGCTCCCCAGCTCGCGCGCCTGCTACAGAGTTTCGTCGAAAATAATCAGAACATTCTTTATGTCACAGCGGTGAACAAACAAGCCCGCGGCCAGTCCGCCGGAAGCTTTCGCGCCGATAGCGACCCGTTCGTGCAAGTCGCGCTCAAGCATGCCTTCACCGCCAGCATTCAAGGCTTAAATTTCGTCAGCGAACCGTTCGCGTTAGGTGAAGGCAGCCGTCCCGCGCTGATCGTCTCAGTGCCGCTTTCTTCCAGCGGCCAGTTCACGGGAATGCTGGCCTCGGTGGTTTCGATCGACGGCCTGCTCGCCAGAATTCGCGATGCCAGCGTTCGCGATCGCGTAGTTTTTATCGTTGATGGCCACGGTCATATCGTCGCGCACCCTGACACGCGCGAAATGGTTCCCGGCCGCGACGTCTCCGCGAACTCTCCCGTCGTAAATCATCTCCACGAATTGCCTCAGGAATTGCGCACCACCGAAACCATGCGCTTCTTCGAACAAGGTCGCGATCCCAAGCATCCGGTGGAAATGATCGGAACCTACAGCACGATTCCCGAGTTGCGCTGGGCCGTCATCGCACAGCGCAGCCTCGACGAAGCGCGTATCGACGCCGGCGTCCACGAACTCACGGCGCAAGCCTTGCGCTTTGTGGTAGGCGTCACAATCGTCGCCCTGCTCATCGGGTATCTCTTCGCCGTCGGAATCACGCGTCCGATTCGCGGACTTGTTTTTTCAGTTCGCGCCATCAGCCGCGCGGAGTTTCACGAGCGTGTGGAGGTCCGCGGCGCCGCCGAAATCAGCGAACTCGCCGAAACTTTCAACCATATGGCTGGCGACATCGAGCAGTACGTCGAACGCCTGAAACAAGCCGCGGCCGAAAATCGCGACCTGTTCCTGGGTTCCATCCGTATGCTGGCAGCGGCCATTGACGAAAAGGACCCCTACACCCGAGGCCATTCCGGCCGCGTCGCAAAATATTCCACCATTATCGGCGAATATCTCGGACTCAACGCTGAAGACCTCGACCGTCTGCGCATCTCCGCCCTGCTTCATGACGTCGGCAAAATCGGTGTGGACGATCGCGTCCTCAAAAAGCCCGGCAAGCTCGATGAAGAAGAATTCGCACTGATGAAGCAACATCCGGTAAAAGGCGCCAACATCATGCGCCCCGTCGCGCAGCTGAAAGAGATGCTCCCAGGTATCGAGCTCCACCACGAGCGCATGGACGGCGCCGGCTACCCCTACGGTCTCCCCGGCGATCAGATTCCCATGATGGCGCGGATCATCGCCGTCGCCGACACCTTCGACGCCATGACCACAAATCGTCCCTATCAATCCGCCATGGATCTAGAATTCGCTCTCGGCCGCATCCGCTCTCTGGCCATCTCAAAATTCGATCCCACTGTCGTAGCCGCTCTCGACGCCGCCGTCGCCGCCGGCCGCCTCCGCCTAAATGTAGCCGTCGTCGAAGTATAATTTTTCAGCTTGACCCTGACTCACGCGCCAAATCGCAATCATTGTGCTAGCCTGTTTCCGGCATGATTTCTCTTTTCGGACCACCTGAACCCACTCTGCTCGAGCGCCTGAAAGACTCCGTCAGCAAGACGCGCACCGAGCTCGCGGCGCAGGTCGAAAAAGTTCTCACCGGAAACCGCCCCGTCGATCCTGAACTGTTGAAGCAGCTCGAAACGGCGCTGCTAAGCGCGGACATCGGCGTGCGCACTACCAAAGAAGTCCTCGCCGCTTTGCGCCAGCAAGTAAACGAACACAAGCTCACGGAAACCACCGCGCTGAAAACAGAACTCAAGAGCCAAATCGTAAAAATTCTGCAAGCGCCGGCAGCCCATGCTGATGGCAACGGCGCAGGCCCGTCGGCCGACTCAGCGAAGGTAGCCCCGCGCGTAATTTTTGTCGTCGGCGTAAACGGCACCGGCAAAACTACCACCATCGGCAAACTCACCAACCGCCTGAAAAAAGAAGGCGCCAGCATCGTGCTCTGCGCCGCCGACACGTTTCGCGCAGCGGCCATCGAGCAACTGGAAATCTGGGCGCGCCGCTCCGGCGTCGAGCTTGTAAAACAGAAACCCGGCGCTGATCCCTCCGCCGTCGTGTTCGACGCGCTTTCCGCCGCCTGCGCGCGCAACGCCGATGTCGTGATCGTGGACACAGCCGGCCGCCTGCACACCAAATCAAATCTCATGGCCGAGTTGGAAAAAATGAAACGCACCGCGGCAAAAATTGTTCCTGGCGCGCCTCATGATGTTCTTTTAGTGCTCGACGCGACCACTGGCCAGAACGGCCTCAACCAGGCCCGCGAATTCTGGGGCCGCGCAGGCGTCACCGGAATCGTGCTGACCAAGCTGGACGGCACCGCGAAAGGTGGCATCGTCGTCGCCATTGCCCGCGAACTGAATCTCCCCATACGCTTCGTCGGCACCGGCGAAAAAATTGATGACCTTGTCCCCTTCGACGCGCAAACCTATGTCAATTCGCTCTTCGACTAGCGACGCCGCCGCGTTACACGACGCATTTTTGGAACGCGGACTCGATTTGGCGCAGCGCGGTGTGGCCCTCGCGCACCCAAATCCGATGGTCGGTGCGGTCCTGGTAAAGAACGGCCGCGTAGTCGGCGAAGGATTTCACGCGTATGACCGCCGCGACCACGCCGAAATCGTCGCCCTGACAAAAGCGGGAGAAAAAGCGACTGGAGCCAGCCTCTACCTCACGCTAGAACCATGCTGCACCAGCGGCCGAACCGGCCCATGCACGAAGGCCATCATCGCCGCCGGAATAAAAAATGTTTACACTCCGATGGAAGATCCAAATCCGGCAGTGGCTGGTCAAGGATTCGCAGAATTAAAGCGCGCTGGCATTGAAGTTCATCTCTTGGACAATTTTAGAGAACGCGTCGAAGAGTTGAACGAAGATTTCGCCAAATGGATTCGCACGGGCCTTCCCTTCGTAACTCTGAAAACGGCACTCACCCTTGATGGCCAGATCGCCTCGCGCGGCGGCAGCACCACGTGGATCACCTCCGCAGAGTCACTCGAAGGTGTCCAGCGCCTGCGCCATCAAGCCGACGTGCTCCTCACCGGCGTCGGCACGGTCCTCGCCGACGATCCACGCATGTCCGATCGCACAGGCCAGCCGCGCCGCCGCAGACTTTTGCGCGCCATAGTCGATTCTCGCCTGCGCACTCCGTTGCGTTCCAAGCTCGTGAAATCTGCCCAAGGCGACGTAATCGTTTTCACCACGCAACGGGCCGATTCTACAAAAGCTCGCGCCTTAGTTCGTGCCGGGGTCGAAGTTTTCGAGCTGCCCTCGCGTGGCGGCCGTGTGGACTTGCACGCCGTTATCCGCGAGCTAGGCCGCCGCGAAATGTTAAACGCCTTGCTCGAAGCTGGCGCCGAACTGAACGACGCCGCCCTCCAATCTGGAATTGTGGACAAAATGATTCTCTTCTATGCTCCCAAGATCATGGGAACCGGCGGCGTCCCCATGGCGCGCATTCCATCAAAATGGTTTCCAAGGTCGCCGATGCTAAACAATATATCTGTAAAGACTTGCGGCCCTGATTTTGTCGTCCAAGGATATTTTCACGATGTTTACAGGGATCACCGAGCACGTCGGAAAAATTAAATCGCTCGAACTAGCGAAAGATGGCGGCCGCCTTCGCGTCAGCTTGGCTGGCGCCGTCGAATTCGCCGCATCCACCAAGATCGGCGATAGCATCTCCGTCAACGGTTGCTGCCTCACGGTCGTCGAATTCGACAGCGATCATTTCTCCGCCGACCTTTCTGGCGAAACTCTGCGCCGCACTTCCTTCGGCGAGAAAAAATCCGGCGACCTCGTAAATCTGGAAAAGCCTCTGGCCGCCAACGCGCGCCTCGGCGGCCATTTCGTACAAGGGCATGTTGACGGCATCGGCCGCGTCGCGCGCTTGCTCCCCGAAGGGAACAACTGGTGGCTTTCGGTCCGCGTACCCGAAGACCACGGCCGTTACGTCGCGGAAAAAGGCTCCATCACCATCGACGGCATTAGTCTCACCGTCGCACGCTGGCAAGAAGGAGTCGCGGACATCGCTATCATCCCCTTCACCTACTCGCACACAAACGTCCGCGCCATGAGCCCCCACGACGCAGTCAACATCGAAACCGACATCCTCGCAAAATATGTGGAAAACCTTCTTGCAAAACAAAAGTCCCCGGCGAGCTCGCACCTATCCGTGAGTAAGTTGATCGAGGAAGGTTTCTAACTTTACAACGCAGTACGCCCAGATTGCATTCCGCGGCTAAGGCCGCTTTGTCACTACCACAGCCTTTCCGGTGGCATCTTGCTTGATTTGAACATCCGCCGTTTGGTCAGACCTTTTCAAGTCGCGCTGCTCGCGCGCCAGGTCACCCAGCGAAGGCGCCGGCGTTGGGATTTGTTTCAATACTCGCTCGCCCTTCGCCAGCGCTTTTGAAAAGGGCATGAACCTCGATGGTTGCCAGTCCGCTTGGCCATGTGCAACTGTAACTCCGTAGGGAGCCGTAATGTCGCGTTCGTTGCCAGCGTCACTCGGCACACTTTCAGAAGAGCAACAGTAGGTGCCCAGGTGAACGTGGAAATGATAATTCCCAGCAGGCGCCACTTGACTCATTGCGGGAGGTCGTGATTCGACCAGGGGACCTTTGCCCTGCGCGAAACTCGCACCGGCAAACACCAGAACCGAGGCCAATACGGAGCAGGTCCTAAAAGCGGTCAGTTCCGCTCGCATAGCGATCTTTCCTTTGTGCGGCTTTCTGCCCCGGCTTAACTAAGCTTTCCACAGCATGGAATAGTACTAATAGAGTTGACGTTCCCAATCTTCCGCGGGTTTCACTGCACCTGCGGAGCAAGTCACCGGTGTCCCTTTTCTGCATTCGAGCGCATGTCACAACCTTGATTTCGTGCTAGTTTGAGCCGCCGAAAAGAATCGGGAGAAGGCTCGGTGGCAGCCGCTTCCGCGTAACCAAGTGCGAAAAAACAACATGAAGATCGCGCGGCGCCAATTTCTAAAAACCCTCGGAGCCGCATCTGTTATTGGCCCGATGTGGAAAAATGCGCCGGGAAAATCAGGAGAGAAACGCATGAGCAAATCCGGGACCTATGACGCGGCTGTAATCGGAGCTGGAGTTTTCGGCTCCTGGACCGCCTACTGTCTCCAGAAATCCGGCGCGCGCGTTTTGCTAATCGATGCGTACGGACCTGCCAACGCCCGCGCAAGTTCGGGCGGCGAATCGCGCATCATTCGCGCGGGCTACGGCGCCGACGAAATTTATACCCGCTGGTCTCTTCGCGCTTTGCCCCTTTGGAGGGAACTTTTTGCAAGAGCCGGGCGCCCCGAGCTTTTTCAGCCAACGGGTGTGCTCTGGATCGCTCACGGCCAAGAACCATATGCGCTCGCTAGCATGGCCGTGATGAAGGATGCCGGTGCGAAATTTGAAAAGATCGCTCCCGATCAATTACGCCGTCGCTTCCCGCAAATATCCTTTGAAGACGCCGCCTGGGGAATCTTGGAACCCGATAGCGGCGTCTTGATGGCGCGAAGGGCCGTTCAAGCCGTGCTCGAACAGGCCCAGAAGTTTGGCCTCACCTACGCCTGCGAAATGGTAGCTGCTCCCCTAGGCCGCGGACACCTCTCTACCTTAAGCACCGCCAGCGGCGAAACAATCTGGGCGAACAATTTCGTATTTGCTTGTGGACCATGGCTGCCGAAAGTTTTTTCCGACCTCCTCGGCAACCGCATTTTCCCATCGCGCCAGGAAGTTTTCTTTTTTGGCGTGCCCCCGGGCAACACGCAATTCGCGATTCCTGCTATGCCCACATGGATCGATTCGAAATACGAATTCTACGGCATGCCCGATCTCGAAAGCCGCGGATTCAAGGTCGCCAATGATCGGCACGGCGAAAAAGTCGATCCGGACACCCAATCCAGGATCGCATCTTCCGAAGCCCTCGCCGCGGCGAAAAAATATGTTGCGCGCCGCTTTCCGCAATTACAGGAGGCGCCCGCGGTCGAGACGCGCGTCTGCCAGTACGAAAATACTTCCAACGGAGATTTTCTGATCGATCGGCACCCTGATTTTGACAATGTCTGGCTGGTGGGCGGCGGCTCCGGCCACGGATTCAAGCACGGCCCGTCAGTCGGAGAATATGTTGCTGCACTGGTTCTTCACCGAGGAGCTTCCGGGGCGCCAAAACTCGAGCCACGCTTTTCTCTAGCCTCAAAGCAATCCGCTCAAAATCGCACAATACATTAATCCAACTAGCGCGCGACGTCCCGTGCCTTCGATCGCGCCCCGCGCACGAAAAGCATCACGCCGAACAGTAGAGCGAGTCCTGTGCCGCCAATCAATTTCATTTCGAATACCCATTTGTGCGTGCTCTCCCCGGGCGGAATCACGGAGAGGATAATGCTCCCCAGCACGATCAAAAATCCGATGCCTCCCGCGATCCACACGCCGATTTTCCCGCCGGGAATTAGAGCGGCTGTCGATTCTTCCCTGTCCGGCCGGTACGCCAGTTTGATCACAGCCGCGTACATGTAAAGGAACGGAATGAAGTAAAGAATGTTCGTAGCGTCCACCAAAATTTGATAAGCGCCTACAGTCGTTTCGCTGATCTGGCTCAACAGCAAAATCGCGCCGGAAATTCCAGCTTGCACCAGGATGGAAACGTACGGCGTCTCCCACTTCGGATGCACTTTCGCGAACGCGCGAGGCAAGTAGCGATCCACGCCCACCGCAAACGGAACGCGCGAAATTCCTGCAACTGTCGAACCCACGCCGCCCGCGTTCCCTACTGTTACCAGAATTGCGGCGATGATTCCCAGAGCGCTGATCTTCAGAGCAGCCGAAGCAATCGTAAGCGCCTGAAACACGCCGCTCTTCGGATCTACCTGCACGCTGCTCATCAACGACAGCACAGCAATCGTTCCCGCAATATAAATCACTGCGATCACGATGCCCGAGCCCAGAATCGCGCGCGGAAAGGTTTTTCGCGGATTCTTCACTTCTTCGCTCATCGACGACACCAGTTCCAGCCCTCCGAATGCAAACGCGATTTGCGGCCAGAAATTCACCGTGTCCCAATTCCAGTGCGGCTGAATATTGCTCCATGTGAACTGCGTTACCGACCGGTAGCGATACCAAACGCAAGCGGCCGCCACGATCAGCATCATGAGCGGTACAAACGTGCCCACCGCGCCGGCGTTCTGCAGCCACTTTCCGATGCGCAGTCCGATGATGTTCATGAAAACAGCCACAAAAAAGAGCAGGAAGGACACCACCAGCAAAAACGTACGATTCTGCGCTAAAGGCGCGTACCCGATCCCCCCGATGTAAGCCGCCATCGCAGCGCTGGCAAACAACAGCGCCGGAAAATAAAACAATGTATAAATCCAGTAGGTCCAGCCGGCCACGAAGCCGTGAAATTCTCCAAATGCATCCTTGGCCCAGGCGTACAGCCCGCCCTCTTCTGGAAACCTCGTGGAAAGTTCTGCAATCACCAGCGCGGTCGGAACAAAAAATAAAAACGCCGCCAGGAACCATAGAGATATGGACGAAGTGCCGTTGTGTGCCGCCGCCGCAATCCACCGCGGACCCAGTACGGTCACAATGTTAAATAGCAAGACGTCCCAAAAGCCCATCACGCGCGGGAGTTTTGGTTTGGAGTTCTGTGCGGGAACTTCGCTCACGCCGTGGCGTCCAGAGCAGGGATCAACTCATCCTGCGCCAGAAAATTCCTCAGAAAGGGATCCTTGGAATTTTCCAGCTCTGGCCACGTTCCGAAAAAAGAAACGCGTCCTTCCACCAAAAAGATCACGCGGTCGGCAAGTGTTTTTGCGAGATGTGTATCGTGCGTCACCACGATGGAAGTCTTCTTGAATTGCTTTTTCAATTTGACGATCAAGTCGCCCACGTGCGCCGCCATTATCGGATCCACCATGGTGGTCGGTTCGTCGTAAAGAATCGCGACCGGATTCTCAGCCAAGGCCCGCGCAATCGCCACGGCGCGTTTCATCCCGGTACCCAGATCGGACGGCAGCTGGTCCGCAAATTCTTCCACCTCCAGCATTTTCATCAGCTCGTTAACCGTGTGTTCGGCCTGTTGCCGCTCTTCCGGTTTCCCCCGAGTCTCCACCGGAAAGGCAATATTTTCTTGAACAGTCAGCGAATCGAACAGCGCACCGGACTGAAAAACCATGGTTACGTGACGACGGATCTCGGAAAATTGCTTTTCGGTCCAGTTGGTCACATCTTTTCCCGCCACGATAATTTGCCCGGAATCGGGGTACAAAAAGCCCAGCAGAAGCTTCAGCGAAACTGACTTGCCCACTCCGCTGCGTCCCATAATCACGGCAGTCTCGCCCTGATTCACGAAGAAGCTCACGTCCTTCAGCACGTCGTTATCGTCAAACGATTTGAAGACGTTGCGAAATTCGAAATAATGCTCGCTCATGGATTTTTCTGCGCGCTCAACCGCGCCTTCGCTTCTTTGTAGTCCGCCGGCGAATTCACATTCTTAAATAGTATGCCGCCGGAAGCAAAGCCTTTCCATTCACTGGGTTCCACATGCTCCACAGAAAGGTCGGCAAACGAGTCCGTCACTTTGCGCACACCGCCTTCTACCGCCGTGCGGATTCGGCCCTCTGCATTCTTGTGATACATGGCGCAAAGCGGCTCGGGCCCGCGCACGTTCATCGGCACAACAGCGTCCGCTTCCGATTTCAGCGCGCGCTTGATCAAATATTCGAGCCACGGTTTTGTGAGATACGGAAGGTCGCAAGCAATTACGAGATTCCAAGGTTTCATGGAAACATGGAGAGCCGTGGCAATGCCTCCGAGCGGGCCGTAGCCGGGAAAATCGTCTGCCACACTGCGCAGCCCGAGCGATTCGTAACCAGAAGTCGAGGCGATGACCACGGCGTCGCCGACGACCGACTGCAGCAGCCGCGTCGCGCGAGCAATCAAAGACTCGCCATTGATATCCAATAGCGCTTTATCGCGTCCCATGCGCGAGCTTTTGCCCCCCGCAAGAACAAATCCGGCCACATTTTTCTCATCCATAATTTCACGCCAAACTACTATAACCAATGCCGCCAATCAACTAGCTATATATCAGAAACTAAGCCCTTTAATTGCTGCACAAAGATGTGAGCGAAGAATTGTCAACTACAGCCTTGACAGTCCCACCGCACCTGGTATTATTGGCACTCGTTCATGAGGAGTGCTAACGCCTCGGCGGCAGCCTCCCTTCGAACGATACCTAAGTTCGCCACCGGAGGAAAAGCACAAATGGCAGTGAACATAACGCCACTACACGACCGTGTGTTAGTACGGCGGTTGGAAGAGAAAGAAACCGTAAAGGGCGGAATTATCATCCCTGACTCGGCCAGAGAGAAACCCCAAGAAGGCGAAGTGGTTGCCGTAGGCGCAGGCCGCATGGAAAAGGGTACCCGGATTCCGCTGGATGTGAAACCTGGGGACAAGATTCTGTTCGGCAAGTACAGCGGTAACGACATCAAGATCGACGACGAGGAATTCATGATCATGAAGGAAGACGAAATCCTCGCGAAGATCGGCGGCCAGGCCAAAGCGGCTGGCGGCAAAAAGTAACTCGGCCTCGCTCTGATTGATCGGAGCATTGGCCAGCGTCACTCGACAGAAACGCCGGATGCGGCGAGGCCTTGAGTTAACCGAGGCGCGAACCAACCGGACTAACACACTTAGAAATCAGGAGGAAGGAGAATTATGGCAAAGCAAATCGTGACTGGTGAGAATTCACGCCAGGCCATTTTGCGCGGCGTCAACCAATTGGCGGATGCCGTGAAGATCACACTGGGCCCCAAGGGCCGCAATGCAGTGATCGAAAAGAAATTCGGCGCGCCGATCATCACTAAGGACGGCGTGACGGTAGCAAAAGAAATCGAGCTGCAAGACCCGCTCGAAAACATGGGCGCACAGATGGTGCGCGAAGTCGCTTCCAAGACTTCCGACGTGGCTGGTGACGGCACCACCACAGCGACCGTGCTGGCTCAAGCTATCTTCCGCGAAGGCGTGAAGACGGTGGCAGCCGGCGCAAGCCCGATGGCACTCAAGCGCGGCATCGAAAGGGCCGTGGAAGTTTGCGTCGAGGAAATCAAGAAGTTCCACAAGGACGTGAAGGGCGACATGATCGCACAAGTCGGCACGATCAGCGCCAACAACGACAAGCACATCGGCGGAATCATTGCCGAAGCGATGAAGAAGGTCGGCAAGGACGGCGTCATCACCGTTGAAGAATCCAAGACGATGGAAACGACGCTGGAAGTGGTCGAAGGAATGCAGTTCGACCGCGGCTACCTCTCGCCCTACTTCGTCACCGACCCCGAAAGAATGGAATGCGTGCTCGAAGACGTCCGCATTCTAATCCACGAAAAGAAAATCAGCTCGATGAAGGACCTGCTCCCCCTGCTCGAACAGATTGCCAAGATGGGCAAGCCGCTTTTGATCATTGCCGAAGACGTCGAGGGCGAAGCGCTCGCGACGCTGGTGGTGAACAAGCTCCGCGGAACGCTGCAGTGCGCTGCGGTGAAGGCTCCCGGCTTCGGCGATCGCCGCAAGGCCATGCTCGAAGACATCGCGATTTTGACCGGCGGCAAGGCCATCACGGAAGATCTCGGGATCAAGCTCGAGAACGTGAAAGTGGAAGATCTCGGCCGCGCCAAGAAAGTCACAATTGACAAGGACAACACCACGATCATCGAGGGCGGCGGTAAGTCCACCGAAATCGAAGGCCGCGTCCGTCAGATCCGCACGCAAATGGAAGACACTACATCGGACTACGACCGCGAGAAGCTGCAAGAGCGGTTGGCCAAGCTGGTGGGCGGCGTCGCCGTGATTAAAGTCGGCGCTGCGACCGAAACTGAGCTGAAGGAAAAGAAGGCTCGTGTTGAGGACGCCATGCACGCCACACGCGCGGCAGTCGAGGAAGGCATTGTTCCCGGCGGCGGCGTAGCGCTGGTTCGCTGCATCACGGCACTGGAAAAGCTCAAGCTGCACGATGACGAAGCCATCGGCGTCAACATCGTGAAGCGCGCTCTCGAAGAGCCCATGCGTCAAATCGTTCACAACGCCGGACACGAAGGCGCTGTGGTAGTTGGCCGCATTCGCGAATCGAAGGACGACAATTTCGGCTTCAACGCCGACACCGGTGAGTACGGTGACCTGGTCAAGGCTGGCGTAATCGATCCAGCCAAGGTCACGCGTCTCGCGCTGCAGAACGCCGCTTCTATCGCAGGCCTGATGCTCACCACCGAAGCTTTGGTGGCTGACATCAAGGAAGACGAAAAGAAGGGCGCAGGAGCCGGCGGCGGTGGCGGCATGCCGGGTGGCGGCGGTATGGGCGGCATGTACTAGACCCAGCGGCCGATTCCGTCGGTCGTTTAACTAAATCCGCAAAGGGCGTCCCGGTGCAATCCACCGGGGCGCCCTTTTTTATTCCTATCTCAGCGCGATCAGCGGATCTACGCGTATCGCGCGCCGCGCCGGAATATAACAAGCAAGCAGAGCGACACCGATGAGAAGAAGCGCGACGCCTGCAAACGTTAGAGGGTCTGTCGGCCTAACGCCATAAAGCAGTCCTGCCATTAAGCGCGAAACGATCAGCGCGCAAACCAGCCCTACCGCAGCGCCCGCAATCGCGAGCGCCAGTCCTTGGCGCAGAACCATGCGCAGGATGTTCCGACGTTGGGCACCCAGTGCCAGGCGAATCCCGATCTCGTGGGTGCGCTCGCTGACGATGTACGAAATCACTCCGTATATTCCAAGACCGGCGAGAAGCAAGGCGGTCAAAGCGAACAGACCAACCAATTCCATCGAGAATCGCCTCTCGGTGAGAGACGTAGATACCATCTCATTCAGCGTCTGCGCGCCGAAAACGGGAAGCTCCGGATTGATGGACTGCACCTGCTCGCGCAACGCTACTGGAGTAGCGGCGGGATCCAGCCGTCCGCACAAAAATATCGCCAGATCTTTGGGCCGCTTCTGATACAAGCTCAGATAGATTTGCGGGACGCTCGATTCCGCGAGCGATTCTGTTCGAGCATCCGCAATCACACCGACTACTGTGGTCCAGGAAGGGTTCACAGATCCGCGTATGTTGTTTAGCTGAAGGTGGTGGCCAAGTGGATTCTCGTTTGGCCAGTATGTGCGCGCGAACATCTCGTTGATCACTGCGACTCGAGGCGCTTTTTCGTCGTCGAAATCGTCGAATAAACGGCCGCGCAGCATCGCCATGCCCAGCAAGTGAAAATATCCGGGCGTGACGATTGAGGCGTTCACCAAAGCAGCTTGGTCGCTTTGAATCTCGCGGCCTTCGACGATCAATGCGTACGGGTTTAGATCGTTTCGACCATGACCTAATGGAACAGCCGCCATATCACCGACGGCTACTTCTTCCACCCCGGACAGCATCCTGCCGCGACGAAGTATTTCGCGTATGAACGGGGCTTCCTGGGCAGGAGTTTGGTAGATGTCGGTTTCCGGATCGTTTGGCACCGGCAGCCACGTGCGCACCGCCATAACATTCTCTGGGTTGAATCCGGGCCGCACGTTTAGCAAATCCCAGAAGCTGCGGAGCAGAAGGCCGGCAGCAATCATCAGCACTAAGGAGAGAGCAAATTCCGTCACGATCAACACGCGGCGCGTACGCGCTTGTTCACCCGAACCGGTTGAGCCGCGCCCTTCCTTTTTGAGCATAGAAACCAAATCCAACCGCCCAGCATGCAACGCAGGAGCTAGACCGAAAATCGTCCCCGCGACCAGAGAGGCAACCAGAGCGAAAAGTAAAACCGACCAATTGATCGATACTTCGTTCAGCCGCGGCAAGCTATCAGGCAGGATTCGCAACAGAAATCCCTTCGCACAAAATAGAATCGCTAAACCGGCTATCCCGCCGAGCAATGAAAGAAGCATACTTTCAGTGAGCAACTGTCGAATCAGGCGCGTCCGTGCGGCTCCAAGTGCTTGGCGCACTGCCATTTCGCGCCCTCTCGCACTAGCGCGAGCGAGCAGCAGGTTCGCGACATTCACGCAGCCGATGAGCAAGACCAATCCCACAGCGCCAAGCAGCAAAATCAACGACTGGCGAACGTTACCGACCACGGTCTCCGCGAGCGGCACCAACCGCACCTTCCAGGCGTCTTGCAGTGGATAATCGTCCGGAAATTCTTTCTGCAAAGCTGCCACCAACGCGTCTACACGGCTCTGCGCCGCCGCAATCGTCAGTCCCGGTGCGATTCTCGCAATGGCTCCCGGAAGGAACCGCGAATTGCGCACCGCCGGCGGGGCCGGCGGGGCCCCAAAACCCGACGCCAGCCAAATATCGATGTTCCTTTCCTCCGCTGTCCGCCCCGGATCGTGATAACCCGCCGGCATCACGCCGATCACGCGATACAAGTCGTTGTCGAGCCGCAAACTCTTTCCCAGAATATGCGGATCGGACGCGAAGGCCCGTTTCCACAGGCCGTCGCTGATGAGTCCTTCCAGCGTGAATCCGGGTGTGTGATCTTGGGGATCGAACGAGCGGCCCAACTGCGGTTTCACGCGCATTAGCGCAAAATAATTCGGCGCTATATTCAGAAAGCGCACGCGCATAGGCTTTGACGAGCCCGTCAGATTCACGTCCCCGCCCCCTAGCGGCGTGACATATTCAAAAATGCCGGAGCGCTGAAGATCGTGCCATTCGGGCACGGAGATTCCTACGTCCTGCGCGCCCACGCCGGGACGATCATCCTCGATGCTTACGAGCTGCTCCGGCTGCGGGTATGGCAGGGGGTGCAACAGCGTTGCATTGACGACGCTGAAAATCGCTGTGGTGGCTCCGATGCCCAGGGCGATCGTCATGACGGCGATGGCGGTGAAGCCGGGTGACTTGCGCAGCATGCGCGCGGCGTAGTGCCAGTCTTGCCGGAAGTTGTCCCACCAGAGCCAGTGGCTGGATTCGTAGAAGTGTTCCTGAGCGTGCGTGACATTGCCAAAAGCCCGGCGTGCTGCGGTTCGGGCAACCTCGTAGCTGAGCCCCTGTTCCTGCAAGCGTTCCGTCTCCAGCTGAATATGAGTTTCGATTTCAGCGCCGAAGTCACTGGCCTTTCGCTTGCGTTGCGGCATAGCCCTAGCCCTCCTCTGCCTCCAGAATGCGCCCGATAGCTGCCGTCAATCGATTCCACTTGGTGGTTTCTTTCACCAGTTGCTTACGACCGGCCCATGTCAGTGAATAAAAGCGAGCCTTGCGGTTATTTGTGGAGAGCCCCCATTTCGCGGAAATCCAGCCGCGCTCCTCAAGCCGTTGGAGCGCGGGATAAAGCGCTCCGTGCTCCACCAGCAGCTCTTCATCTGAGGTCTGCTGGATGGTGCGTGCAATCCCTTGCCCGTGCTGGGATCCGAAGATGAGAGTGCGCAGGATGAGCAGATCCAGTGTGCCTTGCAGCAATTCCAATCGTTCTCTTGTTTCTTGGGTCGACATATAACCCGAGTATCCGCGACTCTGGGTAAGATGTCAACCTGAAACCAAAATCGAGCAGCCCCACTTTGAGATCGCCTACTTTAGCAAGCTGAAAAACGCGCTTTTCGGCTGCCGCGAATGTCAAAAATAAGTGTGGCAAAGCCATAAAGGAATTTGCAGGAATCTGCGCGTTACGAGAGTTCGTCGGGACGGTATTTCCGAAGCACGCGAAGATGGTGAAGGCGCTGATGCGCGTGCCGGACGGGCGCGAACAGCAATCGCTACGCAAGTTGTTACAGAAGTTGCGCGAAGATGACCTCGTGAAAATTTCGCAAAAGATCCGGATGCGGCGAGGCGGACAAATGGAGAGTGATGGATTCGCAAAGCCATCCTCAGGCACAACTTTCCCCCTCTACTTGTGTTACAGCCTACGACATCGGAACCGAGGTTGCGCTACAAGGAAATCTTCATACCTCCACGGCGCAGACCAACCTTTACGGGCGCATTGGTTCGCCATGGCCGCTTGATTTGTGCAGGATCGAGCTAGATGCGGTTGACGCCTATCACAAACTGGAAGATAGTGGATGCTCGCGCCAGCGCCACGCTGTTCACCCCGTCACTGCCACTTCGGAGAAGGGAGATCGATATGAAATCCACCTTCAGGGTTTTGTTGTTTCTCGTCGTTGGACTCCCGGCAACTTCGACTCATGCTCAGTACGGCAGCACTCCGATTCAGCATGTGGTGGTCATCTTTCAGGAAAACCGGACTCCCGACAATCTGTTTCAGGGATTGTGCACCGCAAACGGCGGCGTGCCGGGATGTAGCGCGACCGGCTCTTCAACGTACGATATCGTATCGAACTATTTGAATGCCGACCTCCAGACTGTACCCTTAACGCCGGTCGGGCTGGCCACCAACTTCGATTTGGATCACAGCCACGGGGGACCGAAGCTCAACGGAACCATCAGCGGGTTTGATTTCCAGTTCAAGAACCAGGGTATTAGCGGCAAACCCGGAGTGAACGTTCCGGCCCTCTGTGGCGCCAACATCTTTGGTTGCACGGTCCCGGCTAATAACTTTTCTCAGTTCATGTATGTGTACAACTCCCCGGTAACGAATACTGACGGGAGTAAAGGTGGCCTTCTCGACCCTTACATCACTATGGCGACAACATACGGGTGGGCCAACCATATGTATCAGACCAACCAGGGCCCGAGCTTTCCCGCCCATCAGTTTATTTTTGGCGCGACCTCCGCGCCCACGGCCACAGACGACATGCTGGGAATCTTTGTGTCAGAAAATGGTCCCGGTACAAGCTATGGGTGTGGCGCGGGTGAATCGATACAACTGATCCGACCGAATGGAAGCGGCGAGCCTCCTTTTGGCACGGAAACGCCGGGTGACAGAACGGTGGAATGTTTCGACCGCAATGCTATGGATTATTTGTTTAGTCTGCCTACGCCCAAAATCACATGGACATACTATGCAGAAGGTCAGAGTAGCCTGTGGGTAGCGCCGAACTCGCTCGCGAATATTTGCATGCCCTTGAACGGCGTGTGCACGGGACCAGACTGGGTTAAGGGGGAATCGAACGGCTACGTTGACACGAAACCTCCCGACGTCTTGAACGACATCGCCAACTGCGCCCTGCCGCAAGTAAGTTGGATAACGCCAGCGGGGCAGTATTCAGATCATCCGATCAACAGCGGACAGGGGCCGTCGTGGGTGGCCGCCATTGTGAATGCCATCGGAAATAATATAAGTTGTGACGACGATACTGGCTATTGGAAGGATACCGTCATATTCATTACCTGGGACGATTGGGGAGGTTGGTACGACCACGTTCCGCCAGTTTTCCAGACTGGCGCGAACCAACGCGACTATCAACTCGGCTTTCGTGTACCGCTGTTGGTGGTTTCGGCCTACTCGCCGAAGACTGGGTACATCAGCAATGAGAAATGTGATTTTGGGAGCATCGTGAAGGGGATCGAGAGCATTTTCGGTCTCGGCAATCTCGGTTTCGCCGATGCGCGAGCGACCAATGATCTCCACGAGTTCTTCAATTTTCATCGCATCCCAACGCCATACAAAACGATTCCAGCTCCGCTGGGTGCAAACTTCTTCACCACCACCGCTGCTACGGAGGTAGAACCGCCGGATACGGACTAGCCAACGTATCCCGTGGATTGCTCCGATTGATTGCAGTTGAATAGTTTCACGACTGCAACGCGCGCGCGGGTCCTCAGCATTCCTTGCAGAGATTTAGGGTTGCTCGCAGAAAAAGTTAGCTGCGTCGTTGGGTGTCGCCAGTATCTCTATACTGCGCTTCCTGCTCCAGTCCGAGCGGTTCCGACTGGCGCAATGGCGAAGACGAGTACTGTCGCTATCTTCCGCAAGGAAATGTTGGTTCGTCCTTCCTTCATTTCAACATTATTGAGGCGTGCCGATTGGCCGGTGCAAATTGTTGGCGAAAAAAATACGATTTCACTCACAACGTTCGAATCAGACTGTCACTTGGCGAGTTGCCGTTAAAAGTTCCGTAACAATAGCCCGCGCGACTTTCGCCTCGCTTGCGTGTTTAACAAAGTAGCGCCAAGAAAGCGGGGATCGCGTAAGGCGCTGGATGATTCACAGTTTCTGCGTGAAAGAATTATACGAGTCGGAGTAGGAATCATGATTGCTCACAACCACCGGGTGGCCGGGGCGGTCACCCACCCCGGCTCCCACAGAACGCAGCGTGCAGATTTCCCGCACAGGAGCGTCACAATGAAAAAAATAACGTTAATTGGCTTGCTCTTGTTCGTACTTGGAATGTTCATGCTACCAGCCACAACTTCGGCCGCCAGCGGGTTCGGCTTTGGCGTAGCTGTCAGCATTGCGCCGCCGGCGCTGCCGGTCTACGTCCAGCCCATATGCCCTGGCGAAGGTTATATATGGACGCCCGGCTATTGGGCCTATGACGACGTTGACGGCTACTACTGGGTGCCCGGCACTTGGGTGCTTGCTCCGCAGGTTGGCTTTCTGTGGACTCCAGGCTATTGGGGCTGGGGTGACGGAGGCTATTTCTGGCACGTCGGTTACTGGGGACCGCACGTCGGCTTCTACGGCGGCATTAATTACGGCTTCGGGTACGGCGGGTTTGGCTACGAAGGCGGGTACTGGCACGGCGATCATTTCTTCTACAACCGCGAGGTGAACCACATAGACGTCACGAACATTCATAACGTGTACAACAAAACGGTGATCAACAATCGCGAGGTCAATCGCGTGAGCTATAACGGCGGACGGGGAGGCATCAATGCGCGTCCAAGTGCTGCTGAGATGGCCGCGAATCGGGACCGGCACGCGAATGCAACGTCCGCGCAAATGCAGCACGAACGCACGGCCAGGCAAGATCGCAATCAACTCGCGTCGGTGAACCACGGGCGCCCGGCGGTGACTGCAACAGCAAGGCCGGGCGATTTCAAGGGCACAAGAAATGTTGCGTCGCAAATTGAAAACAGCCACAACACAACGCGAAACACAGAGCGAAGCACAACCAATGGATCACGCTCGACCAACTTTCAGCGTCAGACTACCGCAGGGCGTTCTATAACGAACCGCTCTGCGATGAACAGCGTACGCTCAAATAACTCAGCGCGCTCCAGCAACGCAACGCGTTCACAGAATAATGCAGGTGCCTCGCGCACTACGCCGCACACCAACACTGCGCAGCGTGTGCAGCGCAACGCGCCAGTGTCACGCACTGACACCACGAGACGCGTGCAAAATAATGCCCGTGCATCACAGCCAGCGCCACGCACGAACACCGCAGCGCGCTCGCAGAGCCATGCAATGCGGTCGCAGCCGGCACCGCCTGCACAACGCAGCGCGCCTGCTGCCGCGCCACGCGCTAGCCACCAGTCCGCACCGCAGCAAAATGCGGCTCGGCAGCCAAGCGCCCCTCGAGCCAGTTCAGGCGGGTCTAGGCAAGGTGGCGGATCGAGGCCGAGTGCCGAATCGCGCAGCAAGCGTTAACGCGATAACTCAGTGAATTAGGAGCATCACAAAAGGCGCTCTGGTGCAAAACGCCAGAGCGCCTTTCTTTTTGCACTCGTTTTTGCAAAGCGCTTTCTTCAAACGGAAGGGCGGTCCCGTCTTTCCGCCAATCGTGCATCTAGAGACCATGCGCCGTCACCAACCAGCAGCAGAAAACATGGAAACCTTAGAGTATCGATGAAAGTGATCGGCACTACATCGAGCCATCGGCGGCTTCCGCTGATTCTGCACCGCGTGTTATTATCGCGCGTTAACATGATTACCGATCGCGGTTTCGGAACACTCCTAATATTTGCTCTCTGCTGCACGTTGTTCTTCGTTCCACTAATTCACGGGCAGGCAAACGAGCCAAAATCTGCGCCTCCTCCGCGCGCCATCGTGCTCCACGCCGCCCGGCTCCTCGACGTCGAAACCGGCCGCACGCTGACGCCCGGGGAAATCCTGGTGCGTGGCGACCTCATCGTGGAAGTCGGCTCCTTGGTGACGCACCCGCACGAGTCTGACTTCATCGACCTCGGCGACACCACTTTGCTTCCTGGCCTCATTGACGCGCACGTCCATCTTTTCCTGCATCCCGGCGCCGAAGATTTACAGACGGTTCAAGAATCTGTTCCACAGCGCACCATCCTCGCCACGCTCGCCGCACGCGACGATCTGCTCGCAGGATTCACCGCCGAGCGCGACATGGGCACCGAAGGCGCGAGCTCCGCTGACACCGCCGTCCGCAACGCAATCAATGATGGCTTGCTCCCCGGGCCGCGCCTGCGCATTAGCGGCAACGCCATTGACATTCTTGGCGGCCACGAAGACGCCATCGGCTACAACCCGGCGCAGCACGTGCTCTCGAACGCTACCTACGCCAACAACGCTGAAGAACTCGTCACCGCGATTCGCGGCCAACTAAAAGAAGGCGCTGACTTCATCAAAATTTACGAGACCGGCCCCGACAAGATCGTCGATGGCCATTTCTCCACTCCTTACCAGTACACCGAGGAAGAACTCACTGTCGCAGTCCACGAAGCCGCTCGCACTGGACATCGCGTCGCCGTTCATGCTATGGGCGAACCGGGCACTCTCTACGCGGCGCGCGCCGGCGTCGCATCCATCGATCACGCGCTACAACTCAGCGATGAAACGATGCGCATTATGCGCGAAAAACAAATCTTCGCCGTGCCCACGTTTACCATCTTTGAATATTTCGCCGCGCACCCCAACACACTCGCACAGGGTGCTCGCGATAGTCAGTTACTCGATCTTCACGCACAGGAATTCAAGAAACAACTCGCGGCCAGCGTACCTTTCGCCATGGGCTCCGACGTCGGCCCATTTCCCCACGGCACGCAAGCACGCGAATTTGTGCTGATGGTGAAATTCGGAATGTCGCCGCTCGCCGCGCTCCAGTCCGGCACACTAAACGGCGCAAAATTGATAGGCTGGCAAAATCAAATTGGTGTGTTGAAACCAGGTTACGATGCCGACATCATCGCCGTCCCCGGCAACCCGCTCCAGGATATTTCCGTTCTGCAAAAAGTTTCCTTCGTAATGAAAAACGGCGTGATCTACCGCAAGTGAAGTTGCTCTCTCCGGATTGCCGCCGTCTGGCTCGGCCCGGCATCATTCAACGGCGGGACGGCCACTGCCGCGCTTGGCCTCGCTTTTCATTTTTTGATCGCCTTCTACGCCGCTACCATTTTTGCCCTGGCTAGCCGCAAACTCACCTTTCTGATTGAGAAACCCGTTCTTTCCGGTGTGCCGTACGGTATAGCGGTTTATCTGGTCATGTACGGGGGGACAAGCCGCTCTCTAATTTTCACGGGACTAAGGCGATTGCATCGTCCATCATCGCCATCGTCACGCCATATTATCTGCGTCGGCCGGTCCATCTCATTGGTCATCCACCGCTTTCCCCAGTAGTCTTCCAGCTTAAGACAATTTCTATGACGCCGGCTGATATACTATTGGTACGCGGTGGCTGAATGTTCCTTCAGGACACATAACCGGTCTTGGGACACTTCCTGGCAGCTTGCTGGCGCGTCGTGCTGGCAAATGCATCGTAAATCCACATCTTTTATTTTTCGAGGTGCTTCTTGAAACGAGTGCTTGGAGCCTGCATGCTTTTCAGTTTGGCGGCCATTTCATTAGGCGCTCAGATCCAGTCAGACCCCGCGCGCACCGTGGTGAAGTCGGATAGCAAGATCGAATTTCACGCTAGCGCCACTTTCGCCAAAACCGTCGGCGTATTCCATGCCTGGGACGTCAATCTGAAAATGCCTGCGGACAAATTCGGCGATGCATCTCTAGATATGGAAATCGCGGCGGACAGTGTTAGCACTGGAAGCGGTCTGAAAGACAAAGAAGTAAAGGGGAAAAACTTCTTTGACGTGAAGCAATATCCCCAGATTCATTTCGTATCGAAGAGCATCACACCGGATGGTGGCCCCGATCCGTCGAAGTTTCTGATGAATGGGGAGCTCACTATGCGCGGAATTACCCAGCTTGTGTCAGTGGCTGTTACCGTACGCCCCCCCGTGAATGGACATCGGTTGATTGACGGAAATTTTTCTTTCAACCGGCGCGACTTTGGAATGACTCACAACGTGCCGCTCAATAAAGTGGCCAATACCGTCCAAGTTCAATTTCACCTGGACGTCACGGACACCTCCCCCCAGACCACCCAAGCCGCTCAGTAAAAGTATGAAACTCATCGGTAACCACCAGTTGGAAGTTTAAGAACATTGTGTTTACTTGCCCCGCCAGGGCGCCCTGGTGTTCGTGTTATATTCGCCGGGGTTGTTTGTTCCAAACGGGAATCCTTTTTGTCTATTGAGGGAAGTCGTCGATGTGCCGCGCGGACGTGCGCAGCCTGTCTCTGTACTTTCGATTCCAAAAGAACAGCGTCATGGGTCATCGATCGAATGGCAGTTGCATTCCCAAGCGAAAGCCGGCCGCTATGAATAGAAGAACTTTCTGCACTGTGATCGTCGCACTTCTGGCATTCGGCAACGCAGGCTGCGGCTCAGGCTCTGGTCTCGCAGTGACCATCACGACCGCGCCGACGACTTTGGCGGCCGGCACGAGCACTAGCGTCATAGCCACAGTCACGCATGATTCTAAGGCCGGCGGAGTTGTTTGGAGTTGCAGGCCCGTCGGATCATGCGGAACGTTTAGTCCATTGCAAACTGCCAGTGGAATGGCCAGCTCATACACGGCTCCTTCGGTTGCCCCAACCGGTGCCTCAGTGACCATCACGGCCACATCGGTTACGGGCGCGGTCCGTAGCGCATCTGTCAACGTGGTTATCACAGGCGTAGCCACACAAAATTTCACGTTCTATGCAAGCGGTGAGGAAAATGTTTCGGCGAACTTTCCTGTTTACTCCATCGCAGGAGTAGTGGTGATTGCGCAGGTTGCATCTGCGGATGGTTCTTTCGCCGTTGTTGGCGGCGAACAGGACTACAACGATGGCGTCGCAATCACATCGCCACAGCCTCAGGGTGACACCATCACCGCCGGGTCCTTGGTTCTTGCCGCCGACGGACTCGGAACGCTGACTCTCATCACGAATAATTCGCATCTAGGCAACGCCGGTACCGAAACCTTTGCCGTCTCCTTTCCGAATCCTAAACATGCGCTCATCACTCAGTTCGATGGAACCGCAACATCCAGCGGAAGCCTCGACCTTCAGACGTCTACGTCAATGCCTTCTGGTTCGTTTTCCTTTGTTGTCTCCGGAGCAGGCGAAGCGGAGAGCGGATTTTTTCCTGCTTCATTCGGAGGAGTGTTTACGGTAACAGCCGATGCGCTCGGCGGTACATTGGACAGCAACCTAGGTGGTACGCCTGGCGCTGTTTCGTTGAACAATCCGTTGTCTGCTTCATTGTCGACACCCGACTCTTTCGGCCGCGGCGCGGTCAACAACAGCACTGGGATCGCCACCCTCATCAACTACTACGTCGTCGGCCCCCAGGTGTTCCGTATCATCGATGTCGATTCCATCTCGCACGACACAGCTGTCGGCTCAGCATATGGTCAAGGAGCTGTGCCGAGCTTCTCGAATGGTTCCATCGGTCAATCCGTGTTCTCGGTTGCAAATGCTTTCGACAGCTATGCGGCAGTAGGCCAGTTCACACCCAACCAGAGTAATTTCAACGGTGTCGGAGACTTGAACGAGCTGGCCAATGGAAAACAGCTTATGGCTACAACAATCAGCGGCATATACACGGTCGCCGACAATGGTTACGGGTCTATCACATTTAATCCCGGCTTTGGAGACATTGAGACGCTCGGGATTTACGCGGTCGATCCATCCCTTAACATATTGGATCCCAATGGCCCGGACGCCGATGGAGGAGGCGCGCTTGTCGCCGAAATGGATGCCAGGCTTGTCGGCACCGGCTCACTGGTTCCACAAACCGCAACCACACCAAGTGACTTCGCCGGCTTTTACACTTTCGGAGGCCAAGGCGTAACGAATCGCGACGGCTTCTTCGAATTCGATTTCGTCGGCACGGGTTCAGTTACGGAGCCGGGCGGCGCCTTCCTGGGACAAGGTGACCTCAGCGATCCGTTCGGCGCCGTCGCTGCCAACAAGACGACTTACACTGACGCTGCCTTCACCGCAGCCGCTGTCCCTGACAACCTGCACGCGGGACGCTACACCCTCAACCCCTTCACCCTGTCTAATAACAGCTTCGTGAGCGACATCACCCTGAACGTGGCCGCCTATCAGGCAAGCGCCGATCAGCTATTCTGGATTGAAGTCGATCCGGGCGGTTACTTCAGTGGGTCTCTTGAGCAGGGCGCTGCGCCGTCGCCCGCAAAAAGAGGAAATCCGAAAAATTAGAGACAGGAAACCGGATCGATCCTATGCGTCGCTGATTCCCGCTCCGAGCACTTGCAGGTTTTTTGGGTCTACGAATCGAAATGTAAAAATAGGTTGTTCAGCGATTCGGCCAACGTCGGATGCGCAAAAATAGCGTCGTGCAGGACTGTGTGAGTCAGCTTGCCCATCATCGCAAGTTCCAACATCGACATAATTTCTCCGCCTTCAATTCCCAACACAGCCGCGCCTAAAATTTGGCCGCTGCCCGCATCCACGATAGCCTTCATAAACCCGCGGGTCTCGCCTGTTTCCGTGGCGCGCGCCACTGAAGTCATCGGCATTCTGGCCACTCGCACTTTTTTATTTTGCGCGCGAGCCCGCTCTTCGGTCAGGCCAATGCGCCCGAGCTGCGGATCGATGTATAGCGTGTAGGGCACCAGCCGACCTTCCGTTGACGCATTCCCCTTCTCGATCAGGTTCGTCCGCAAAATACGAAAATCGTCGTAAGAAATGTGCGTAAACGCTGGCCCGCCGTTGATGTCTCCCAACGCGTAAATTCCCGACACGTTGGTCTCCAGTTTCGCATTCACTAGAATAAACCCGCGCTTGTCCATGGCGATACCCGCAGCCGCCAAATTCAAAGAATCCGTGTTCGGCGTGCGACCTGTGGCTGCTAGCAAATGCGAGCCGTCCAGGACGCGCAATTCTTCCCCGGTACGAACCGTCACTTGAATCCGCGCTCCCGTCTTGGTCACTCCGGTCGCCTTCGTGTTCAGTAGCACGGAGACGCCCTCTTGCCGTAAAATTTCCGCGACGGCAGCAGCTACGTCCGCGTCCTCACCCTTCAGCAATTGCGGGCCCGCCTGCACGATCGTCACGCGACTGCTGAACCGTCGAAACATCTGCCCAAACTCCAGCCCAACGTAGCCCCCTCCCAGGACTATCAAATGTTCCGGCACTGAATCCAATTCCATGATCGAGGTGCTGTCCAGAAACGGCACGTCCTTCAGTCCATCAATCGCGGGCACAGTCGGCCGCGTCCCCGCATCGATAAAAATGTTCTCGCCCGTAAGTTCGCGGACTCCTCCTGCTCTCAGTCGCACGCGTACGGTCTTCGCGCCCGAAAAACTAGCCTCGCCGAAAATTAGCTCGAAGTTTGCAAGGTTCTTAAAGCGTCCTTCGCTCCCGGTGCGAAAGCTCTCGACGATCTCGCGTTTTCGCTGCCGCACGCGCGCCATGTCCACGCGAATCTCTCCGGGTTGAACGCCGTAGTCAGCACCTCGCCGCGCCAGATAAGCGACGTGCGCGCTGGCCACCATGGCTTTCGTCGGCGTGCATCCATAGTTCACGCAGGTCCCGCCAACGAACTTGCGCTCAATCAGCGCCGTGCGAAAGCCGACCTGCGCCAACGACACACACAACGGATTGCCGCCCTGGCCGGAGCCGATCACGATAGCTTGAAATTGGTCGGAAGGATTCATCAGAAAAATACCTCGAGGCTAGAAATATTCCGTAGCATGGAGTTACACGCCGAAAGCGCGCTTAAAAGCGCGAGACGATAAAAATCGCGCCGCCGATCGCCACAGCATCTTCGAACAGCGCGATGGCCAAGTCTGGAACTTTCAAAGTCTGAACCAGCCCCCGGCGAGCGTGGTAGCCCACGAACGCGCCAACTACGCCACCCACCGCGCCCAACGCAGCGCCCAATGCAATCGATTGCGCGTCCGCCGCCGCAAGACATGAGCCCGATAATCCTCCGGTGACGATGCGAGCGATCAGTCCCGGCGGCTTCAAGCGGCTGGGAGTGGACGGAAGTAGATCGGTTATCAACTCCACAACGGCTAGCACCGTAAAAATGATCGCAGCCGCAAGCGAGCCCATAAAAGAAAATGATGTGTGAGTCAGGATCCCGCGCCCGTACGCCGCCCAGGCCATCGCAGCAGGCGCTGTCAGCGATCGCAGTCCAGCAATCACGCCGATCAGAAACGCGAACAGCAGCACCCCAGCCATCGAGCAATCTCCTTTTGAATTATCGGTTGTGCCAATTAGTTGATTTCACTTCGCGGCCTCGTTTAACAGTGCCTCCACCTTCGCGTCCAGATCCTTCGCAACCTTCAGCGCTTCGGCGTTTCCATACGGCGCCAGAAAACTCACCATGGTGTCGTAACAAATGTGCACGCCGTCCGCCCGCTCATCCACCAGAATCGTCACCGGTGCGTACGACCCCGCATCCGGAACATGCTCGACCATTTTTTTCATGATCAGCGGATTTCCCATCAAAAACCGAAAAACCTTCGGCGCCTTCTCTCCGTGGTCTTTCCGCAGCACGTCGCCATGATCGAACCGCATAAACTCCATCAGGCCCATCGGCCCCAACCCCTCCTGAACTATCTTTTCCACTTCCGCATATGTTTTGGCCACGCTAATGTTCTTAAACATCGCGCGTATATCCGGATGACCAACGGCCGCTGCAAGCTTCGCGATTACGTCCTCAAATTTCTTGGAAGAAGTAACACTAAACCTCTGCACGTTAATCTGTTTCGTCCCCATTTGTTCAACTCTTCCGCGCGCGAATCGGAAAACTTTGCCCGCAGTATACTCCGATTTATCACGAGCAGTGGTCTCGAAGACCGAAGGCCAGTCCGACATTTTGCCTGGTTTTCTGTTGTGCTTTTTTCTTAGGTTGTCATTCCCACAGAGGACGATCCTTGGCCGACGAGGAACCTGCTGTTCGCTTCAACACACCCTTCGCAGTCGTCCAACCATCTTCACATTTTAGTCGATGCGGTTGATCGGAATGGTTTCCTCTCCCGAGCGCAGAACTATGCGCGTCACCTTGCCGCTCGAATCCGTTTCAAACGTGAACACATCATCGGCGACCGTAGAAAAAAACTGCGTTGCGCTTTCGGGGTTCAACTCCTGCACCGGCTCATCATTTTCCTGCACGGTGAGGTGGTCGCCTTCATGCCGCACAACGAGAATTAGCTTCGGCCATGTCCCATACCGCCCCACATATTTTTCCAGCGTTTGCGAATCGACGCTCACTTTAGTGTGCTGCTTCAGCGGCGGACGCGGCGGCAACTGATCGTACGGCGTAAATCGTTCCCACTCAATCGGCGTGTACGTATCGGCGAGCAATTTTTCCAGCAGCTCCTTGTAAATCCCTTCGCCGTTTCCGCTGTTGGTCATGATGACCATGCCGTCCTTCGGCATCCTGAAACCCACGCAGTAGTTGCGCCAGCCGTCGTCGTGCCCTTCTTTGAAAAACGCTTCGCCGCGCGGCGACCAGTAAAGTCCCCATCCCAGCCCATAACTCAGCCGAATGGGTCTATTTTCGTCCGTGGGCTGATTTTCCATGGTGGGAAATTCATGCTTGGCCAGAATCTGAATTTGCGCGCTGAGCATGCGGCCCCAAGCACGTGTACGCAATCCCTGGCCTTCCAAAATTGCCTGAACGAAGCGCGCGAAATCCCGCGGCGTAGTCAAAAGCGACCCCGCCGCGTCCGCGTGTTTCCACCTGAGCGGCCCCAACGAGCGCCCATACTCGTCGTAGCCGTTCGCGTAGTCGTCCTCAAATCGCGCTTCCCAAACCATGCTGCTGCGCGTCATCCCCAGCGGCTGAAAAATATCTTCCTCCATCAATTCCTGCAACGGCCTCTTCGTAATTGTCTCCACCACCATTTGCAACAGGTTGATTCCCTCGCCCGAATACGCAAAACGCGACCCCGGCTGAAAATTTATGTTCAACTTGCGGTCGTCATTGATCCAGCGCCAATTCGGAAAACCGCTGGTGTGGTCCAACAGCATGCGCGCCGTGATCAATTTGTAGCGCTCGTCACCCGCCAAAGCTTGATACGCCTCGTATTCCGGCAGCGGCTTGGGCAGATATTCATAGACCGGCTTGTCCAGGTCCAGCGCGCCTTTGTCCACCAGCTTCATCGCCAGATACGCGAACACCACCTTGGTGAACGACGCGCCGCTCATCACCGTGTTTTCCGTCAAGGCAAGATTTTTTTCCTTGTCGCGCAGCCCATAGCCCTTCGCGAACACAATCTTCCCGCCATTGATGATGACGATCCCCGCTGCGGGCACCTCCGCTGCCTTCATCACCGTCGTAACGGTCTCATCAATTTCCGCAGCCGTGATGGCACTGCCATCCAGCCGCTTTACCGCAGTGGTATTCTCGTTCGCTCGCCTTGTAGCGGTGGCACTGTCGTGCTCTGGCATCGCACTCTCCGAGGAGTGCGCCCTCGGCGTCGCGCCCATGACAGCCGCTCCTATCAAGACCGCGCCCATCGCTGTCGCCGAAATTGCGAACCAAAGTTTCCGTACCATCAGTCCCTCCCGACTCGCTAAATCTCCCAAAGACGTCTCCTTCAATCTGCCTAGATGAAACGTCAATAACGCCCGCGAAGTTCCCGAACCGAAAAACATCTCTTCTCACGTTGTCATCCCGACAGAGGCCGATTTTTGACCGACGAGCGACCTGCTTCTGCCTTTTCTTTCCTGCCGTGTGAGAGTATGTTCCATCGAGGAGGGGGTTCAGGCCGTAGCACCCATGAAATTGCGCAAATCCGACTTGGAAATTTTCGCAACATCTTGCGGCGTCCTCTTCTTGCTTTATATTAGGAAGGACGGCCCCTGGACTCCCAAACACATCGCAGGAGCCGCATTGATTGCCGCCTCATATGTTGGCTGGCTGACTGCGCGACTGCAAGTCCGGGAGTTTTTCACTGTGCGAGCGGAAGCGCGCGGCTTGGTGACCACTGGCATTTACTCCAAAATCCGCAATCCCATCTACATTTTCGGTACGGGATTTATTGTGGGAATGTTGCTCTATTTATCGATTGATTGGAGGGGGCTGGTGCTTCTGGTGGCCGTAAGTCTTGTTCAGGTCTGGCGCGCGCGCAACGAATCCCGCGTCCTGGAAGCAAAATTCGGCGACGCCTACCGCCAATACCGCAGCAAAACCTGGTTCTGAATCTTCAGTTTCTGGCTTCCGATCTTAACAGCCGGCATAGGAACTCGCGGTTCCGCGACGGTTCGTTCCGCAATGGACCATTGCGGGCCATGCCTGCCTGTTGATAGGCTGATAAGCTTAGATAGGACGGCAACTTAATGAATAGGAAGTTCGGAAGAGTATTTGCGCTAAGTTCAGCAGAGTTTAGGAGCGAAACTCGTGCAAACCCTCTTGCAGGACTTGCGTTACAGGCCGAAACTAGAATTGACCATCTTGAAACGCCTGAGCGCGCTAAAATGAGTCAAGAAATGAGTGGAATCCAATGATCGACTGCAAGCAGCCATTCGCAACCGTCGAAGAAGCGCTGGAGGAAATCCGCGCCGGCCGCATGATCGTTTTGGTGGACGACGAAGACCGTGAAAACGAAGGCGACCTGGCCATGGCCGCCGAAAAAGTCACGCCGGAAGCCATCAACTTCATGACCAAATTTGGACGTGGCCTGATTTGTCTGGCGCTCACCGAGCAGCGCTGCGATGCGTTGAATCTTACCGCCATCACGCCTCGAAATACTTCCGCGTTCGGCACGCCCTTCTGTGAACCAATCGACGCGCGTCGCGGCACTACCACCGGAACGAGCGCCTCCGACCGCGCCACCACAATTTTAGCCACCACCGATCCCAACACGCGCCCCGAAGATCTCGCGCGCCCCGGACACGTGCACACTCTTCGCGCGCGCAATGGCGGAGTGCTTGTTCGCGCCGGACAAACCGAAGCTTCCGTGGACCTCGCCCGCCTGACCGGCCTCGATCATTCCGGCGTCATCTGCGAAATCATGAATGATGATGGCACCATGGCGCGCATGCCCGACCTCACCGAATTTTGCCGCCTGCACAATATGAAGCTGCTCACCGTGGCCGACCTGATTCGCTACCGCATGCGGCACGAGCGTTACGTTCGCCGTATCGCCGAATCGATTCTGCCCACGCCGCACGGAAATTTCCGCATGATTGCGTATTCCAGCGACGTGGACCATGAGCTGCACGTCGCGCTTGTTCGCGGCGACGTTTCCGGCGACGCAGCAGGCGGGCCGCCTCTCGTGCGCGTCCACTCGCATTGCCTAACCGGCGACGTCTTCGGTTCCACGGCGTGCGATTGCCACGCTATCATTGACCGCTCGCTCGCAGCCATCGCGCAAGCGGAGCGCGGCGTCTTCGTTTATTTGCATCATACCGGGCGGGGGTTTCAAATCGATTCGCGCCAGCCGGACAGCAACGAACTTCCGCGCATCCGCTTTCACCAGCGCGAAGAACTCGATCAGGATTTGGGCAGGCAGCGTCTGGTACAGCGCGAAAGCGGCATAGGCGCCCAGATCTTGATCGACCTGGGACTGCGCCGCATCCGCGTGCTAACAAATCATCCGCGCAAAGTGGTTGCGCTCGAAGGCTACGGACTCGAAATCGCCGACCAGGTTCCCCTATCGGTCGGCTCCGCAAAATCAACCCACCAAATTTTATAGATTGAAAAAGTGTTTCGCGACTATCTGCCGAATATCAAGACCACAAACGAATCCTTCACCATCGTCGGACGGGGATGCGCGTTGTCCGGCGTAGCAGCCGGAGCCGGACCAAAGTCCGCTGTCACCAGGAACACCTGGTGCGTCTTGGGGTCCAGCGCCATGGTGCGCGCGTGCGTCTGCGTCGGCACATTGTCCACCACGGAAGATTTGTCCGGCGTATCTTCGTGGACTACGGTAAGCGTCCCGCTCTCGCCATTGGATGCATACGCGTACTGGAGTTCTGGGTCGAAAGCGTCCGCGTCCACTCCTTCGCCGATCTCGGGAGTCGCAACCACCTTGCCTGAGTCGGCGTCGATCACCGCCATCATCTTGTTGTCGCAGCCCGCGAACAAGCGCCGGTGCGCGATGTCCATGGCCAGCCCGGACGGCTCTTTGCACGGCGCCAGCGGCCACGTGGCCGTCACCTTCAGACTCTGCGAATCGATTTGCTGCTCTTCACTTTTGTCCTCAATGTTTAGGTACAGGTGTCCCGCGCCATCAGCCACGGCAAACTCAGGTTTGCCGTCAACCGGAATGGTGCCCACCACTTTTCCGGTGGCTGCGTCGATAGCGGTGGCGTTCTTGCTGCGGCCATTCATGGCGAAAACGCGCTTTGAGGAGGGGTCGTAAACGATGGCGTCAGGATTCGTGCCCGCCTGCGCGCTGCCAATAACTTGCAGAGTTTTCAGATCGAAAATTGTGACGGTGCCGGCGCGGCCATTCGAGGTGAAGCCGCGATTGAACTCCGGAGCGAGCGCGATTCCGTGAACTCCTTCTGTATTCGGAATTTCGCCGGCAACTTTTCCGGAATCCACTTCGAGCACGACAACTTTCGTGCCACGCGAAATATAAAGGCGCCGAGTGGCCGGATCAAAGGTGATGTAGTCCCAGAAACCTTCGCCGCCCAGCGGAATTTTCTTCAGCAGATGGTAGCCCGATGGCCCCGGCGTCCGCGACGCCGCGGATACAGCAGTTCCCGTCGCGGCGTTACGCGTTTCCGCTGTGGACCGAAGCGCCGCCGCCGCGTGCGTCTTCGTCACCACCACCAGCGCCGACACTGCCGACAGTGCCACCGCACAAAGGATCGCTGCCATGCTCCCGAAAAACAATGCCCGCAACATTTTCATTTCATTCTCCCCAGGTTTTTTTGCTCATTAGAATTCGCAACCATGCTATTCCGCAGTCGCCGACGAGTCAATTTCTTTGCCGCGACGCGGCAAAATTGTAACTCCTTCTGTTTCATCAGTGCGGTCAACCTCATGCTGCAGGACCGCCACGACACTTCTCTTTCCGTGTTACGCCATCAACTTGCGCCGGATGAAATGGAGGCGAAAGGAGCGGACGCTCCTATGGCGATTGGGGGGCCGGCGCTCCAATTGTCAGATACGGGCGACTTTTTTTCCAAGCGTCCTTTGGAAATGCATTTGATCGCGAGAGGAACTTCAATTTTTTGAAAGGGGCCGCTCTTCCTGGTGCAAATCTACGATTGCTTTTGCGGTACTTGGGCCGATTCCAGGTACTGGCTGCAGCTCCTCCGCTGTAGCGGTTCAAATCTACGGAATGCGCTGGAGGCGCTCTGTGTCGGCGCAAACTGGCGCAGCGAAAAACAGAATCGGCACCGAAGAAATAGCGAGCAACTTGCAACAAATTCGGCGTCTCCGCAATCTCAAATCGTCAGACACGATTTCCCTGTGGATCGTACTCCGTGACTGGGCCGAAGAGGGCGGCTTGATCGGCGATTTGAGCGCGGTCGCCGACCAGAACGATTTGCTCGTTGGCGGAATCGAAATGGCGGCGGGCGGCGGCGAGAACGTCGTCGGCTGTGAGCGTCTGAATTCGCGCGCGATAGGTTTCGAGATAATCTTCGGTCAAGCGGTCGAGAAAGATGGTGGAAAGCTGCGAGAGCACGCCGTCTTGCGTGGCCACGCCGAGCGAGAAAACTCCGCTCAAATAACTGCGGGCGCTTTCGAGTTCCTGCGCGGTGACCGGCAGCGAACGCATGCGATCCATTTCGTAAAATATTTCCGTGAGCGTAGCGGCGGCGACTTCGTTGCGCACGGCGGCGTGCACGGTGAAATAACCGTATTCGCGCAGAGCGTTAATTCCGCTACGCGGGCTGTAGGTATAACCTTTTTGCTCGCGGATATTCATTACCAAGCGGGAATGAAACGCGCCGCCGTAGATTGAATTGGCGAGAACCATGCGATACCAGTCGGGATCACGGCGTGTGATCGCGAGATTGCCCAGGAGGACTTGCGTCTGCACGGAACTTGGAAGATGAACGAGATGAACGTGGCGTCCGGATGGACGCGGCGGCTCCGGCCATTTCTGCGGCGCTGGGGCGGGCGTGGTCCACGCGCCAAATATTTTTTCAACCTGGTCGAGAATCACTTCGGCGGAAAAATCGCCTACTAAAATCAGCAACGCATTGGCCGGAGAATAATTCTGATGATAAAACTCCTCGAGCTGCTCGCGCCGGAAGGCCACGACTTGTTCCGGCATGGGAGCGACGATGGAGTAGGGATGCTCGCCGAAAAGCGTGCGACGTAAACGTTCCGTGGCAAGGAAATCGGGAGTCGTGCGCTGGATTTTCAGGCCTTCGATTCGCTGGCGACGTTCGCGTTCAAATTCTTCCTCGGGGAAAGAAGCATTGCGCGCGAGGTCTGCCAACATTTCGAGTAAGCCTTCTGAAAAGTCGGCGATTCCTGAAATACCGATCGCGCTGGTATCAGCGCCGGCCGACGCCGCCAGGTTCGCGCCCATGCGACGTAGGTCCTCTTCAATGCGGCGGAGGGGACGATTGGTCGTGCCAGTTCGCGCGACGGTAGCGGTGAATTCGGCCAAACCGGGCGAACGATACGCTACTGACGCGTTCCCGCTGCGAAAAAAGAGTTGCGCGGAAATTTTCGGAAAGGTGCGAGCTTCCGCCAGGACAACTTGCAGGCCGTTCGTGAGGGTGAGGACCGTGCGCTTCGGCCACGCCACGGGACGTTCAGGGCCGAGAGCCGGCGGCAAAGAGTGTGGCGCCTGCGTCGTGATTATTGTCGAGGTCATCGAGATTCTCCGTGGTTCACGGGACGCCGCGCCAGAACGGCGCGATTGGTCGGAACCAGATATTTTTTTGCCGCGCCTTGCACCTCCGCAGGCGTTACGGCCATGAACCCGTCGAGCACGGTATTGATGCGATCGGGGTCACCATCGAAGAGCGTAAAACAAGCGAGATAGTGCATGAGGCCAAAGCGCGGCATATAAGAGCCCATGCCTCCTTCGAGCATCGAATAATAATCGGCGCGAAATTTTACTTTTACGGGCGCGAGTTCATCTTCTGAAATTTCCTTCTCCTGAACCTCGCGGATCACTTCGTCATATGCCGCGACGGTGGCCTCGGATGTAAATTCCGGACGGTAGAAAATACGCGTGACCATTTGCGTGGGACCGTTGGCGTCAAAAACGTCCAGACTTCCGTCGGTCTCAATGGCAATTTGCTTTTCGAAAACGAGTTGGCGGTAAATACGTCCAGCGCGGCCGCCGTGCAATACGCGGTCGAGAATCGTCATGGCGTACCAATCTTTTGAGCCACGTGGCGGAACGGTGTAGCCAATCGCAAGAGCTGGAAGCGTTCCGAATTTTTCCTCTACTTCACCCCGGCGCTCTTCCGTTTGGGGCGGCTCGCTGACGTCGGCGCCCGGCGGTAAGGCATGCGACGGGATATCTTCAAAGTATTTTTTGGCGAAGCTGAATGCTTCGGCTGGATCGAGATCGCCCAACATCAGCAGCACCGCATTATTCGGTGAGTAATAAGTACGATAGAAAGACTGAACGTCCGCGAGGTTGGCGGCGTCGAGATCCTTAAAGTCGCCATAAAAATTGTGCGCGTTAGGCCAATTGCGGAAAGCCACGGGCGGCAAATCGAGCCAGGGAAATCCGCCATACGGCTGATTCATTACGTTCACGCGAACTTCTTCTTTCACTACGTCGCGTTGATTGCGCAGATTGTCATCGTCCACTTTAAGGGCGCGCATGCGGTCTGCTTCGAGCCACAGGACGCGTTCGAGCGCGTTGGAAGGCACCGCTTCAAAATAATTCGTGATGTCGTAATGCGTGGTGCCATTGAGAAGGCCGCCGGAAGCGTTGATCAGGCGGATGTGTTCCATCTTTCCGGCATTTTCGGAACCCTGGAACATCATGTGTTCAAATAAATGCGCGAAACCGCTGCGTCCGCGCGGCTCGAGACGAAAGCCGATCTGGTAGTAAACACCTACGGTGACAACCGGCGCGGAACGATCGGGCGCAACTACAACGCGCAGGCCGTTGGCGAGCTTGGTGTGCTCGACCGGAATATGCAATTTCTTCAACTTATTTCTCCCTTGGATTTCTGCAATGCTCGCTTCAACTTATTCGATGCGCCAGCGACGTTCTTGGACAGAATCTTGCTGGAAAGAAGAGCGAGAGCCGCGTAGGCTTCTTGAAATTCTCGTGGATAACGCTGCATCGCTTTTGTGTGTTTTGCTACTGTTTCGAAATCGCCACGCGAAACCGGACCAGTCCAGGATCTTTGCGGGCCGAGTTTTTCCAAATTATCCAACATCTGGCGCGTCAACGGCAGTAACGCACGCAGCGCATCACGCCGTCTGAAGCCCAGCTTCAGCAGCACTTGGATGGCAGATTCCATCAAACCCAATCCGTGTCCGGCGACCAGCGCACCAGCAGCATGATACGCGGGTTTATTCTTACTATGGATGGTGACCGGCACACCACCCAAAGTGCGCGCGATCTTGCGTGCAACTGTTCCGGCGCGTCGATCGCCTTCGACCGCAAATATGATTTTCCCCAGCTTCGGCACGCCACGTCCGCTAAACGTTTGCATCGGATGAAGCGAACCCGTGGAAGCGCCTCGGCGAGCAAGCGGCGCGAGAACTGTGCGGTCCAGCGCGCCGCTGGTGTGCAAAACAATTTTATCGCGAAGTTTCGATTCGTCAAAACGAGCAAGCTTGCTGGCAACGCTACCGAGCGCGCCATCCGGAGTCGTCAGCAGAATCACTTTCGAATCCAGGATCTCGGGTACCAGCCGCGAATATGGCTTCCCTGCCCCAATCTGCCGAACGGCGACACGCGATGTGGATACGGAGCGTGTGACGACAGCTCCGATGCGCCAACCGAGGCCGCGGAGACGCTTTCCCAAGGTGCGGCCCACGCGCCCTGCTCCGACGATGGAAAGAGAGCGCTCCATGGCACGTGATAGCATAACGTCTTTAGCGGATTTTCAGGTGGGAGAAATTGTCGCTACATTTGTTTTGGACGATTGCGTTGGGAGCGGCGGCCGTGCTCTGGATGTATGGGGCGCTGGATGCGGCGTGGGGCTTGCGGACGTTCGCGTCTATCGCGAGTGTCACGCCGTTGAAGGATGCCGATTGTCCCAGCGTTTCGATTCTTTTTGCCGCGCGCGATGAAGCGGCAAAATTGCCCGCCGCGCTGGCGACGTTCTTGAGGATGGAATATCCACGCTACGAAATTGTGGCGGTGAATGACCGGTCCCAGGATGATACGGAACACATTTTGAGGAGCGCGGCGCAGGAGAACCTGCGTTTGAAAGTTGTTTCGGTGAAGGAATTGCCTGCCGGGTGGTTAGGAAAACCTCACGCGCTGCAGAAAGCGTACGAACAATCCACCGGCGAGTGGTTGATCTTTACCGATGCGGACGTGCAGTTTGCGCCGTCTCTGTTGCGGAGCGCTGTTGCGCTGGCCCAGAAAAAGGGCTGCGACCACTTAACACTGTCGGGTCGCACGGACATGTTTACTTTTGGAGAAAAGATCGTGATGACATTTTTCGGGTTGGCTTTTTTGATGAGTGTGAGGCCATGGCGAGTGAGCAACCCGAAATCCGGCGCGTTTGCGGGCATCGGAATGTTTCAGTTAATTCGGCGACGCACGTACGAAGCTATCGGAACGCATCGTCGCCTCGCGATGGAAGTGGTGGACGATATGAAGCTGGGAAAGCTGGTGAAACAGGAACAATTTCGCTCGGCTGTGGCGCTGGCCAACAACGAAATCAGCGTGCACTGGCATCGCGGTGTGAGAAATATCATACGCGGGACAACCAAGAACTTTTTTGCGTTCACAGGATTTTCGCTTTGGACTGCGGGCCTGCAAATGTTTGGGCTCTTAATGATGTGCGTGGTGCCGTGGATCGCGCTGTTCTTCGCGTACGGCTGGCCGCTGGTATTCGCGTGCATCTGCGCGGGAGTCGCGGTCATTCTTCATGCAGGCGCGTGCCTGGAATTTAAGGTTTCGCCGATGTATGCGTTGACGTTTCCTATCGGCGCGCTGATTTTTATTTGGATGCAGGCGCGTTCGATGATCGTCACGTTATGGACGGGCGGGATCACCTGGCGCGGGACTTTTTACCAGCTGAAGGAACTAAAACGCGGAGTGGTGTAACGAAAGCGATCCGTTTCTATTTGAAGAACGAATAGCCCACAAAGACGCCTTCCAAATCCAGGCCAGGATTTATTTGACCGCGATAGGCATTCGAGATGTGCTGGAATTTGTACCCGAAGATCCAGGATCGTGTGCGCGAGGAATTATAGAGCTGGAACCCAAATTGAAAATCGAAGTCGAAATTGAATTGAGTTTCGCCGTGAATGTCGACCGGAACGGGACGCAAAGACGAAACGAATCCAGCAGTTGAGGCGCCAAAAAACTGGAACTTGTGTCCGCGAAGGACATTCAGTTTGAATCCGAGGGGATTCACGCCGCCGCCGTAAACGACTTCTCGTGAACCTGTGATGTAAGTCGTGTGATGTTGCGGATTCACGAAGGTACCGAGAATCTTTGGCTGCAGCACGATCGCAACTGGAAGTACGTCCAAGGTGTATTCAAGCGATGCGCGCGGCTTATCAAATAGCAAGTGACCGTAGCGAAATCCAAGAACGCCGAACTGACGCGGGCTGGTGACGCCGATCAGGTGAGGAGCGTAGGGCGCATACGCCGCCCAAACGCCAAATTCATTATCTCCGGATTGGAAATTTGGAGACTGGGCTGGCGCCATCTGACAACGTGCCGTTGGCGCAACCACGAGAAGCGCGGCCAGAACAAAACAAAGAATTGAGAAAATGCGAAACTGAAAGTTTTGTGGCTGAGTCACGCGGCCCCGATCAGGTCATTTTTTTTGCGACACGCTTTTTGACCGGCTTGGTTGCGGGATTCGGGGGCGGAGAAGAAGGAACGTTCGCCGCCGGCGTTGCCTCGCCCGGCAAAGGAGTAGATGCAGCTTCGGCGACTGGGGGTGCAGCAAAAATCGCGCACAGGTCGCGCTGCTTGAGGGAGCGGATGCGATCGCGGAGCGCAGCGGCACGTTCGAATTCAAAATTCTTCGCGGCTTCGCGCATCTGCGATTCCAACTGGCTGATGGCGTGAACCAACTGAGCTTCGGTGGAGACCTCGTCGATCACCACGTCGTCGAGAGGCACGGTGACATAGTCAGCCTCGACAATTCTGGCAAGTTGCATGTCCACGGACTTCACGATGGAGAGCGGCGTGATGTTGTGCTCCCGGTTATAAGCTTCCTGTTTCGCGCGACGGCGATTTGTTTCGCCAATGGCTTGCTTCATGGAGTCGGTCATAACGTCGGCGTACAAGATGGCGCGAGCTTCCAGATGGCGCGCGCAGCGGCCGATTGTTTGGATTAATGAGGTGGTGCTGCGAAGAAAGCCTTCTTTGTCGGCATCGAGAATGGCGCAGAGCGAGACTTCGGGCAAATCGAGACCTTCGCGCAGAAGGTTGATGCCGATGAGCACGTCAAATTCTCCGCGGCGTAGATCGCGAAGAATGCGAATGCGCTCGAGAGTCTCGATTTCCGAATGTAGATAGCGACAGCGCACACCGACTTCGGTGAAATACTCCGCGAGGTCTTCGGACATGCGTTTGGTTAGCGTGGTGACGAGAACACGCTCGTTGCGCGCGGAGCGGACGCGAATTTGTTCGAGCAAATCGTCCACCTGGCCTTTTACCGGGCGCACTTCGACCTGCGGATCGACGAGTCCCGTTGGACGAAGAACTTGCTCCACTACGACGCCACCGGATTTTGTGAGTTCGTAGGGGCCGGGCGTGGCGGAAACGTACACCGCTTGATTTACGCGATGCTCGAATTCTTCAAAGTTCAGCGGACGATTGTCGAGAGCGGAGGGCATGCGGAAGCCGAATTCGACCAGCGTCTGCTTGCGCGAACGATCGCCGTGATACATGCCGCGAATTTGCGGAATTGTTTGGTGCGACTCGTCAACGAATAAAAGAAAATCGGACGGAGTGTAATCGAAAAGCGTGGGCGGAGCTTCGCCGGGCAAACGCCCTGAAAGGTGGCGGGAATAATTTTCGATTCCGTGGCAGTAGCCGATGGTGCGCATCATCTCGATGTCAAAATGAGTGCGTTGGACTACGCGCTGGGCCTCGACGATTTTTCCCTGGCGCTCGAGTTCACCTTTCCACCAGTCGAGCTCTTCATAAATGCTTTGAATGGCGCGCTCGCGCTGGTCGGCGGGAAGAACGTAATGGCTCTTGGGATAAATCAAGATGCGGTCGATTTCTTTTTCGCCGGCGCGGGATTTGATTTCACCGGTGACCGGATCAAATTTGCGAATAGCAACGATTTCGCTGCCCCACATTTCGACGCGCACGGCAAGGTCGTCGTAGGGCGGATAAATTTCGATCATATCGCCGCGAACCCGGAAAGTGCCTCGGCGAAGGTCTTCGGCGCGCTCGTACTGAATTTCAACGAGCTTGCGGAGGATGGCTTCGCGGGCTATGGACTGGCCTTTTTCGATGAGCTGCATCATGCCGTAATAGGCTTCGGGAGAACCGAGACCGTAGATGCAGGAGACCGAGGCGACCACGATTACGTCGCGGCGTTCGAACAGAGAACGCGTCGCGCTCATGCGCAGCTTGTCGAGCTCATCGTTGATGGTGGATTCTTTTTCGATGTAGGTATCGCTCGCGGGAACGTAGGCTTCGGGCTGGTAATAATCGTAATAGCTGACAAAATATTCGACGGCATTGTTGGGGAAGAACGAGCGAAATTCGTGGAAAAGTTGCGCAGCGAGAGTCTTGTTGTGCGCCAGGACGATGGTGGGGCGATTAATTTGCTCGATCACCTTGGCCATGGTGAACGTTTTGCCGGAACCAGTGACGCCGAGCAGGACCTGGTGGCGGTCTCCGTCATGTATCCCGCGGACGAGATTGGAAATCGCTTCGGGCTGGTCGCCGCGCGGCTCGTAATCACTGGCAAGCTTAAAGTTCATCTGCATGCTCTCAGTTGCGAAAAATGGGTCAAGTTGAAAACTTCCATTATACCAAAGGTTGCAAATCGGCGCTGAGCGGCCAACGTGCGCCGGATCGCGGATATTTAGGGCTGCTGAGCTGTAGTCGGAGGCTCCACGGGCAAGAGAGAGATTTCGGATTTGCTTTCCACATGGCTGACGTAATGAATTTTTGAGCCGGTGCGAATGCTGACAATTTGCACGTCCATATTCTGTGTGGAGTTTTGCGTGGAACGGATCAAGTTGCCTTCTGCCAGCGAAATGGCTTGCAGGCTGCCCCCCGAGCCAGTCCAGGTGCCGGAGGTGTCCAGGTTCTTGCGAGCGTAGTCGTCTGGGGTGGCGTCACCATTTCGAATGATCTTGAATTGGGTGACGATCACTGCGCATGACGGGTTCCCGTCGGCAGGTCGGGCGCCGGTGGACGATTTCGCCGTGTCGTTAGTTGGGTAGCACGGCTCATTATGGAGATATGTGGAGTGGTTTCTCCAGACCAAACCGCCGAGAGGCGTGCCTTCCATGGGCTGGTCATTGCTCCACTTCTGGCCAATCTCAACTCCGTCTTTTGGAAGACGCACGCCGAAAGAAAGGCCATTCATCCACGAGTGGACGTTTTGAGCCACCACAGGATTTGCGAGAAGATCATCGATACCGGTGATGTGGGAAACCTGTCCGTCCGGTTCGATGGTGTATTCCAGCGAGCGGCCTTCGAGATGTTTGTATTGATCTTGCACGTTGGATCCCGCCAGTCGAAAGCATCGCTTTGGAAGGTGGCACTGGATTTCTCGAAGGTGGTTCGGATGCGAACACTGCCTGGGGGCTCGCCGTTAGCGGGCGGTGTGTTCAGCACCTCAAGTCGCAGAATCAAGCTCACCGACTGAGTGGATTTCGACGCAGCCTCGGGATTTTCGATGGGCGTTTCCATTTTGTTGTTTGCGGTTGTGCGGGTATCAATCTGGTAGCGCAGTATTTCGCCCGGGGTGAATTTCATCGTTAGCCGGACTTTCGCCGGCGCGGCGGAAAGAGACAGCGCGATTAGGCCGAGGTACACGACGGCGGCAAGAAAATATCGCTCGCTAGGTGGTAAGAGCTGACAATTCGGCGGCATTCATGAACGCTAGCACAGGGATTTAGAGCGTGCAAATTCATCTCGCCGGATGCGTTTCAAGGATGAGGCGCGGGCATGGGAATGCGCGATATTTGAGGTGACGACAGTGGGCCGGTGAGGCGATAGTCAGAAGAGGGTTCGCTGCGGTCTGCTGCTTCGCTCGGAAGAATGCGCAGACGCAGATCCAGGATACGCCTGAAATCGAGTGAACCGAAGCCTTCGATTTCGGCGTATGGGCTTTGCAGCAGCAAGCCTTGGAATTTAATTTCACCGTCAGCACATGTGAATGCAACCGACGCTTGGCGAAAAGAGCTGGTTCCGGGCCTGGCGACGTCTGCGCGCAGGGATTCCGCCAGATTCAGGCTGCGAAACTCAGCATCGTTCATGCGCGCTTTTCCTTTGCACGCGAGTGAGGTCAGCAGGTCGGACTTGTCGGCACCGCGAGCATTCAGCGAGAACTCTCCAGAAGCGGCGCCGGAAAACATCCTGGACAGAGTTGGCGAATCGGCAGAAAGCGCAAGCAAATCTACGCGCGAAAAATCCAGGTTCAGGCGATAGGACGGAATCGCCGCAAAATCCGCTTCGAACGACGCCGCGATATTGCCTCCGTAGAATTGGCCGCGGGCATAGGCAAGCTCGATATGATGGCCTGAAACTTTCAGATCGCCCTGAAATCGGTGCACGGTTACGGGGGCCAACGTAAATTGGTCCAGAACGATGCGGCCACTGGCTTGGAGATTGTCGGTGACTGCATTTGTGGGCGAGCGCGGATTTAAGAACGGCAACATGCGATCGAGAAAACTCTCACGCCAGCGCGGATTGAGCCAGCGATCAACATCGGCGGCCGTCAGATGGTCGGCTGAAAGCGTGAAGAGCCATTCGCCTGCGCCACGGCGCTCGAAAGAACCGCTCCAATCGGCGCCAAATGCGCTGGCGGATGACACAGAAATGTGACGCGAGTCCGGTTTCCAATCCGCGTGAGCCTGGATGTCTTCTATCGGCAGGTTGAGGAACGGCGTGCGAAGCGACACTTTAGTTTGTTCCGCGCCGAAGTCCACGGTGCCGGTTGGCTGGGTTCGCCAGGGATAGGGAGCGTCTTGCCAACGCAAATCGCAGCGCAGGGGTCCCGCGAGGTCCCATCCACGCGAGATATTCCATCCGAAGGCGCTCGCAGTGGCCACCAGATCGCGTGCCTGCGTGAGATTTCCAGTCAAATGGAAGTCCGGCAAATCAGAACCACGCTTTGTCGACGTTTCCAGGTGAAGCGAGCCGCCGGCAGCGCCGAATGCGAGCGAGACCGGCGAAAGCGCGGCGATGCCGCGGTCATAGCGAAAGTCCACATTTCCTAGATGGACTGGAACGCGCAAGCGCGGACTGGTGAGCTCCGCAGACTGAATGGCCAGGGACACGGCAGGAATTTCCGGCGCCCAGCCGGGAGAAGTTACCTGTAGGCTTGCAAACCCATGAACGGAGATATCGTCAGCAACATTCGAATGAAACGCCCTGAGCCAGGCGAGAGCGTCATTCAGGTCAGTCAACGAAGACTGGACACTATAAGAAACGGGCAGGGCGTTTGGTGCGGCGTCGGACGGAGGAATCCACGCAAGATCGAGGTGTGCGCTAGCATGCGAATGCGGCCCTTCGATTGTCATGTCGTTCAGGTGCAGGATAGGCTTCGTGGGATTCCAATCGATCTTGGCAATCACGTTCACGGAGGGATTGTCGGGGCGGAGTGCGAGATCCCAACGGTGAAGCTGCCGGAACTCGGCGCGTGTCTGAACGTTCCAGCCGTCTTCTTCGGTGTCAGAAGTGCGAGCATTCATCATCAGTGTAAGTATTCCGCGCACGCCGTAATCGGAACTGCGAGCCAGGCGCAAAACATCCGACACAGAAGCGCCGCTCCACGAAGCATTCAACTCCGCGGGACGCAGGCGGGATGAAGTTCCCCCCATTTGGCCACTTATGTGAAGAATGCCGGCCTGCTGCACGATTACGGCAGCGCGCGTCGGGATTGCTTCCAAGTCCATGGTCCATTGGCCTGACCCGGTAGGTTCGACGTATCCCGTCACGCCCACCAACGCGAAAGGAAGCTTTTCGTCACCGCGTTTGAAATTAATTCGTCCCGACTCTATTTCGATCCGCCTAAAACGCACCGGGGGCGCACCCGACGCTGAAGAGCCTGAAACGAGTACGAAAGAGCTCGCCGGCGGGGGCTTGGGTAGCCATTCAGCGAGATTCCAATCGCCGTCCGAGTTACGCACCAGGTTCAAGCTCGGATGATCCAGCGAAACAGTGCCCAACTGGAGGTGACCGAGCAGCAGACCCCGCCAGCGAAGGCGCACGGTGAGTGATTCAGCCCGCAGGAAATATTCGCGGCCAAAACGCGGGTCTTCGCCGAAGGTTACCCGTTGCGCTCGCAATGTGGGACCGTCTAATAGAGTGAAATTGTAGCTACCGACTTCTACGGGTCTGCCGAAAGCGGTCGCGAGACGCGCCGTGATTTTCTTTTGCAGAGGCGTATGACGAATCAGCAGTGAGATTCCAGCGCTGGCGAGCCACACAAGAATTAAGAAGAACAGAATCCACTTCGGCCAACGAGTCCAACCGCGCTGGCGTGGCTTCGCCTGCGGGACGGTTTGCGTGTGAACGTCGGGATGGGAGAGAGTGCTTGCCACGGCGATTGTCCGGCTGCAAGAGCCGGCTAATGGACCTCGTGCATCATACGCCGCCAGCGTGTGCGTCCGGAAAGATGCAAAAGACTTTGCCCCTCGGCTCGCAGCATCCCGAAGAAGCCCCGGCTAGCGGAATCTGCTGACGTAGCCTCAACAGACCAGTAAATCATGACCGGACGGCCCATCACGGCGGTGCGATTTACAAAACCCCAATAGCGGCTGTCCCAGCTACGATCGCGATTATCGCCCATCACGAAATAATTGTCAGGCGGCACGACCAGCTCGCCGTGCTCCACTTGGCCGAGAAGCTGTTCCGCCCACTCAGGCCGAAGGCCGATTTCAGCGAAATAGCGGCCGGAGGGAGGAAAATTGTCGCCAAAAGGGTCTTCATAGTGTGGATCGTGGACCACGTATGGTTCCGACAGAGGCTCGTCGTTCACATAGACGCGCTGGTTAATGATACGAACGCGGTCACCCGGCAAACCAATGACGCGTTTCACGTAATGCGGGTGATCATCAAACGGAAACTTGAAGACGATAATATCGCCTCGGCGTATCGCGCGATAGGGAAGAAATTTTTCGTACCACGCGCCCTGGCCGCCAAATATGAATTTGTTCACCAACAGATGATCTCCGATCAGCAGAGTGGGCTCCATGGATTGCGAAGGAATTTTGAAAGCCTGCACAATGAAGGTGGTGCCAAACAGAGCCAGGAGAATTGTGACAAGAAGCGACTCGGCATACTCCGCGAATGAACTGCGCCTGGCCACAGCTTGCGCAAGCGTGGGCCTGGGAATTGAATCAATAGCCGGCCCTGGCTCGCTGGTGTCAACTTCCATGAAACTCCTTCAGGCGATTTCAGTATCCGATTCGAAAAGCTCTAGCGCCATTCGCGCAGCGCCCTGTTCTGCTTCTTTCTTGCTGCGGCCTTCAGCACCAGAAAGCTTTTTTCCCGCATGCCAAACTTCCACTTCGAATGTCTTTTGATGGTCGGGGCCAGACTCGCTACGGACACGATATTCCACCGGCGGCAGGTCCCGCTGCTGCAGTAATTCCTGCAAAGCAGATTTATTGTCGGCGAGTTCCAGCCCAAAAGAATGACTCTTCAGCGCGGGCGCTAGCAACGTGCGCTGAAGGAATGAAACCGCCGCCGGAAGACCAGCGTCAAGATAAATGGCGCCAAGGATTGCTTCGTAGGCGTCAGCAAGCAGCCGCTTTTTATCGCGGCCACCGGTTTTTTCTTCCCCAGGTCCCAGCCGCAAATGATCGCCGAGCTTTAACTCTTTCGCGGCGGCATAAATCGACGAAGCACTCACGAGCCGGGCCAAGCCCTTGGAGAGTTGGCCCGAATCCCACTCGGGAAAGGCCCGGCAGAGTTCGTCACTAGCAACCAAACCCAGAACGCGATCGCCCAGAAATTCCAGACGCTCGTTATCGGTATTGTTGGAATTTTGGCGATGGGAACGATGAACCAGCGCGCGCTCGAGTTCTACCGCGTCATTAAAATGATGACCCAGGATCGTCTCCAGCTCCTCGCGTTCCTGTGGGGTCATGACTGAAATTGCCTCACTTGGGCGGCGCCGCTTGCGCAGGGGCTTGTTTCTTAGCTTCATCCGCTTTTTGTTTGCAGCGGTCGGCGAGACCTCCCGGGATCTGCGCGCACTTTTGAAAGGCGTCGGCGGCATCGCTGAAACGCTTCAACGCTTGGAGCTCAATTCCCATCACGTAGAAATCTGTCGGGTCAGGAGCAGTGGCAAGTTTTTCACCCTCCTGCAGCTCGGTGACTGAATTGGCATAATCCTGTTTACGAAAATCGACCAATCCAAGACCGCTGTGGGCCTGCGACAATGCGGCGTCCTTGGCCTTTGCGAATTGATCGTCCGTCATATTCGCAGGCTTCGGCAGCTTGGAAAGTAATTCGATAGCGTGCTTCTCTTCGGCCTCGGCTTTGTTCAAGAGGGACTCTGAGTCCATGCTATTGGGATCGATGTTGTGCGGGATGACCCAACCTTCCAGAACAAGCACGGTGACGTCATCGGGATTCAGGGCCAACGCCTTACCCGCGGCATCATGCATTTTGTCGAGTTGCTGTTTGTTAAAGTAATCCTGCGTCAGGCGAGAATAGACGGTTTCCGTGTACTTACTCTTTGGGTATTTCGCGACAAAATCCTCGCCGAGTTTAATTCTGGCATCGGTTTGCTGGGGCGAACTCGCCTCGTAAAAGGCTTTATAGGCTTTCTCTTCTTCGGGATCAACCTTGGGCGCTTCGGCAGGCGCCTGGGTGCCGGCTTGCGGAGGCGCCGCTTGACCAGGCTTGGCCGGCGGGGCTTGCTGCTGTTGTTGCGGTTGCGGCTGTTGTTGGTACTGCGCGCGGCAGGGGCGTGCTAATACCAGCGTCGAGCCCATTGCGAATAAGGTGGCTGCGGTGATCGCGTTGCGAAATGATTGAAGGAACATTTTTCACCTTCCGTAGTTAATTACCCTGGGCACGTTCTAAAAAAAGGCCCGGGCTAAGGATTATGGGACGCTTTGTTACTCTCCGGCGCATGAGAACTATATGGCGAATCCAGGCCGCGTTGCGCCGCTACCCGCGCATTTTCCGGGGAACCATTAATCGCCAGGGCTGCCCGATATTCAATCACTGCCTGGTCGCGTTCGTCTTCCAAATCGTGAATGCGTCCCAGATAAACGTGCGACCACGCCAAAATCGAAGGATCGGCTGTCCCCGTTGGAGCGGGCGCTCCAGGTATTCCGGACGTCGAAGCCGTCACAATCTGCTCGAATAATTCCTGGGCGCGCTCGCCTTCGCCGGATAGTATGGATGCCACAGCCAGTCCGTACCACGCACGTGGCTCGTTTGGATATTTTTCCAGAACTTTCTCGAATGTGGCCGATGCGGCTGCGGCGTCCTTCAGCGCGATCTGATGATCCCCTTCGGCCAGCATGCTATCGAGTTCGGCGGACTGGTTTTCCGGTGTGGCGGCTACATTCGCACGTTCAGGCGCTGCCTGCACCGGCGCGAATGCGAAATCCTTCAACCGCTTCTGCTCCGCCGATAAATCGATACCGTTGATGATGTCGGGGAAATAATACGTCATGGCGGGAGCGGCCTTTTCAAATTTTTGAAGCTGGGTGACGAAAGGACGCACCAGTATGAATCCGGATTTGTCGTCTTCCGCCATGGCGGCTTCGAGTTTTTCCGGTGTGAGGTGGCGCAATCTCAGCTCGACCGCTTTGATCAGAGATTCGTCTGTGAAAGCGATAAAGTCGGTGCGATATTCCACAGGAAGCCGGGGCGCACTTGCCGCGATATTAAGCAGCGAGATCTTACGTTCGACTTCTTTGCGATACCTAAGAGGCAAAGTGTCGAGCATGAAGTGCAAATAAGCGTGCTGTATATCGTCCGTCGGAATCTGTGTAGTGGACCCGACGGCCATGGCGTAATGGTTACCCAAATTTCGGAAATTGGTGCGGCCACCGACGAGCGGTTCCACGTACACCGTAAACGTGCGGCCTTGCGTGGGCTTCAGAATTTCCCGCAGATAGCCGTTTGATACGGTGACGATGCGCCGCACGACGGGTTGGTAACGCGCAATGACACGGTGGTATTCAGGTTCGATCTGAGTCCAGCGAATATCGAGATGGGCTTCGTGGTAAAAAGCGGCGAGAATTTTCTGGAAGCCTTCGAGTGATCCAACATCGGGAGGAAGAAGCTCAACGTCCACTTGGTAGCGAAAGTCTGGCGGGGGGCCGACAACAAGCGCAAATGTGATGTAGCGCGAAAGCGTCTCACCGGGGTCAGCCAGCGCGTGGTCGCGGTAAAACTGGCGCAGTGCTTCCGTGGCGGGACCGTGCAACTTCAGAAGTTCGCCACGCAATGCCAGCCGCGAAGGCATTTCCGCGAGCGTGCTTTCATCGGCGTCGAAGCCAGCTGCGTCGAGCGCGCACATGGTGGCAAATAGCTGCTGATTGGCTTCGACTGCGATTCCGCTGGTGTATTCCTGCGAAGGCGGAGCTTGCCCGTGGACTTTGGGGACGGACGTGATGCTAACGACGAGCACAGTAATGCAGCAACACAAGGTAGGAGATGACTGAAAAAATCTTTGGATGGCTAGACTCCTCACGCGTTCATGATCCACTGGCAGCGCTAAGCTCCCCGTCTCAAGTGGCTGGCAGCGATTACCAAACATTGAAACTGTATCGGTCAGGCATCGTGTAGTCAAGAAAACGCGCAGATAAATTAGTGAGTGGAGGAGCGAAGAAAGTAAAACAAAAATCTATCCGTGGACGCGGACTTCGCTGAAACTCAGCAAAACGCGGCCGCCACCCGTGGGGCGTCCGAAGCTGAGCTCGGGACGGAAGCGCGAAAATAAGAGAACCTGGTCAATTTGATGTTTCACGGCCACGTCGCTGGGGCCGGAGAGAATATTGTAGGAGACCACTTCGCCTTGCGCGTTCAGCCTCGCTTCCAGCACCAGCACGCCAGAATCAGGATGCCCTTCGGTCGCCACGACTCCCGGAACCGGGAACGGCGCCAGGCTTTCAAGCCGCGCGGGCTGAACTAGGTTCAAGGGCAAATCGTTCGCGACGATTCCCATGGGAACGCCGACCAGGATGTTCTGTACTACCAAAACAAAGACAACCAACGCGGTAAGGATTCCGCCGGTCGCGGGGACAGCGAGCGGTTTGAAAACGTCCTGGAATGACAAGAGAGTGCGAGACCACGAACGCCGGAAATCTACCCACGGGGAAACAGAACGGGCTGCTTGCACGCGGATTCGCATGGCCAGATCAGCAGGCGCGGCAACCGGGTCTACATTTGCCAGGCAAACGGAAAGGCGGCGATAGCTTTCGAGCAAATCTCGGCAGCTTTCGCAGACGTCCAGATGCTCACGAACGACGGCGTGATCTTTTGGCGGAATAGCGCCGTCGATATAACCGGGCAGGCGTCGTGCAGCGTCGCGACAGTTCATTGGGCGCCTCCGTGCCTTTTGGTTGCGTAGGTTAGTGATCGCGTGACCAGCGGCTTCGAGGCAGATGAAGCCAAGCGGATAGTTGGCGCTGATGCCCCCCGCGCAAATTCCGGTGCGTGTTCGTTCCGATTATCGCGTTCGGCAGGTTCCGTGGCCTGGGAAGCATGCAAAACGGGATCGAGGATTCCCCGGAGAATCCGGCGGCCGCGCAAGATGCGTGATTTAACTGTACCTACGGAAACTTCCAGGACTTCCGCAACTTCTTCGTAAGATAACCCTTCGAGATCCCGCAAAATAACCGCGCTGCGAAATACCTCAGGCACCTGGGCCAGCGCGCGGCGGACGACGGCTTGAGTCTCCGCTGCTTCCACTTGTTCCAGGGGAGTCGCTTCCAGATCTTTCAAATCGAGCGTAGGATTGTTCCCTTCCACTTCGGCATCAATTGAAACTTGTTGGCGATGATGCCGCCAGCACCAGCGGCGGTGGTTCAAGGCTTGTCGCACCGAGATGCGATACAGCCAAGTCTTCAAGGAACTGCCCTGCCGGAAGCCATGAATGCCGCGAAAGGCACGCAGAAAAACTTCTTGCGTAACGTCGGCGGCGTCGGCAGAGTTGGAAAGAATTCCGTAAACCAAGTTGTACACCCCGGCGTGATAGTAGGTGACTAGCCAGTCGAATGCCGCGTCAGACCCCGCCTGCAGCTCGGTGACTAACCCAGCTTCGTCACAGCCCCACGGTAATATTTGTGCAAGATCGGACATGCCTTCCGCCGGTCTCCCTTCAGGGCGTGTCCCTAATGTGTTTAGACACCGATTCGCCCTGTTTTGTTACCCAGAATAACAGAAGTTAGGCGCGTAGTTATCCTACCAAGGTACCCTCTGCGGAATCTACGGATTCCGACCAGTTAGCGGGAGCAGAAATAACGATTGGTTCCGCGCAAAACTCCTGCCATCTCCTTTAATTTCAGCTGGTTAAGCTACTGAGACAGTGGTTTCCTAATTATGCAGGTCCGCGATCAACAACTGATAATAAATTTCGACGTAGAGGTGAAAATGCTGCAGGTGAATAGACCTGGCCTGGAATTCGAGCAGTTCGCTTGCGAAGTACGCTTACAATTTCTGTCGGGATATTCTCCTTCGGATCCTGCTCCAGATGGTTCGTTTCGACCGATTCAGGTGGAAGCTCGCGACACAATTCCGCAGTGCGCACGCGGAAGGGCTATTACGATCAAAGCACAGACCCCACCGAATCAACTAAATCTACGCAGGTGAACCCACTTACCCCTAGCGCTAAACCAGCACCGGCGGAAGTCCTCGAATCTAACCCAGCTTGCCAGGTGTCCTACATTGAACACCGTATTCCCTCACAAGTTAGCCGCGAGTACTGTTCAGTGGTAATCGACACGCGCTCGTAGGCAACGATGGCAGTGTCGTTTGCCGCATCAAATTCTCTTTTCGCCGCCACCGACGTAGCAGTTGCGAAGCTCTCAGCAGCATAGAGGTTTTTATTCCTAGGATGCCCAAGCGGATTTTAGTAGCGGAAGACAGTGACACCGTTCGCAAGGTCATTTGTACGTGTCTTGCCGAACGCGATCTTCACGTTTGCGGCGATGCCGCTGATGGCGAAGATGCGATCGAAAAAGCGCGCAAATTGAAGCCGGATTTAGTTCTCCTAGATTTGGCGATGCCTCGAACGAATGGCATCGTTGTAGCATCGGTCCTGAAAGAGATGATGCCCAGCGTGCGGATAGTCCTATTCACTATGTATAGCGAGGCCGTCCGCAGGACATTTGGCCCCCGAGGAATTGCGGTCGACGCGTTGATTTCTAAAGCGGACGGCATAGTGGGACTGCTTGAGTGTGTTCAAGGATTGCTGCTTTCATAGACTGTCGACAACCCCCGCCGTAATTGACAGAAAAAACGCGCAACGGGAATACAGCTAAGTCGTCGATACCAGTGCTTGAAACTAGTGGAGCCGGCGGGGTTCGAACCCGCGACCTCCTCGATGCCATCGAGGCGCGCTCCCAACTGCGCTACGGCCCCACAGGATACAAATGCTGTTATAACGTTTATAGCACCTTGCGAATGCGACCGTCAAACAACTCCCCTACAATGAAATCTACCCCACCGTGCAGCCCGGGAGCCTCAGAGCGAGAGCTACGTCGCGATGACGACAAAGATTACACGACGCGAGATGTCCAAGGTGCTGGTGACAGCTGGAACCGGCACGTTGGCTTTGGGGCTCTACACTTGGCGCGTGGAACCCCATTGGCTGGAGTTCAGCCACCCGCTCTTACCAATTTCCGGCCTTCCAGTTGAACTTGAGGCTCGCACGCTCGCACAGATTAGCGACATACATGTGGGGCCCAGAGTCGACGATGACTACATCATCGAGTCTTTCCGCAGAGTTCAGGAGCTAGCGCCAGATTTTGTAGTTTTCACCGGTGACTTCATTACCTATAGAGGTGCGCCGCAGTTCGAGCAGCTGCGCCGCGTTTTGCAGCGCGCGCCTCAGGGCCGCCTCGGAACGGTCGGGATACTCGGCAACCACGATTACGGTTTCCACTGGCGCATGCTCGATGTCGCCGACCGCGTTACGGCGATTGCGCGCGACGCAGGCATCACTCTGGTTCGCAACCAGGCAGTCACGCTTGCGGGACTACAATTCATCGGACTCGAAGACTTGTGGAGTCCCCTCTTTAATCCCGCGGATCTTTTATCGCAGAAAAGCCATGACTCTTCCACGGTTGTGCTCTGCCACAACCCCGATGCTGCGGATCGCCCGATTTGGGCCGGCTATCAAGGATGGATTCTTTCCGGACACACACATGGTGGCCAGTGCAAGCCACCCTTCCTGCCGCCGCCTATGTTGCGGTGGCGAACAAGCGGTATGTTTCAGGCAAGATCGAATTGTCTGGAAACAGGAATATGTATATCAGCCGCGGCGTTGGCCACTTACTTCGTGTTCGCTTTAACGTGCGTCCGGAAATAGCGGTGTTCCAACTTCAGCGTGCAGTCTAGTGAATAGGATTCGAAATTAAATTCGTTATTGGTGGGCGTCGAACTCCCGCCATAGTTCTTTCAGGACGGATGGAACCACGTATAGCCGACAGTGAAGGTGAAAATGCCATTGTATCCGGGATTATGCGGACCGAGGCTTGCGTTCGACAGATGGCCGAACTCGATTTCAAAAAATAAGGCTCGCTTCTGTCTCACAAAAACGTGCGTTCCGAACGCCGCGCCAGGCGTGAAATTCACCTGTGAAGTATCGCCGGGGGGAATATTGACCCTGCTGAAAACGATGCCGCCCTCGGCAGCGAAGTACGGAACAATTTTCTTCCCGCTCGTAAAATTCCATTTCCAGATCACCGGCTTAATACTGCCCCCGTAAACCGCGCTCTCCGGCGGGAAGACCACGTAGATCGGCATGACCTCAACAGCCCACTCGAAATTTCCACGAAAAATCCCGGGCAGGTGGTCCGAGGTCAATACGCGTCCGGCGCGACCGCCGACATAAAAGAACTGTGTAGTATCGGACTTGCCCAAGCCCAGGCCGCCGCCGCCGAAAATTCCCCATTCCCATGTGCCTTTTTGAATGGGATTCGCAGAAGCGTTCTGCGCCGCAATGGACGGACCGGACAGAAGCAGCAGAATCATTACGCCGAAAATCTTCATGAGCTCCCCCGACTTCATCCGTCACCGGAAGACCTTTTGATCTTAAAAGTACGACAGTCTTTTCCGGCATTTTCAAATCCTGCTGAGCGTAAGACCTCTTGCCTTTACGGTCAAGGCGCCAGCGTACAGAATCGAGTGATTGCGCCGAGCTTCGCTTACGGTGGTATAATCTCTCCACATTTGGTCGCGCTGGAGGTTCCTATGCGCCGACTTGGCCCCACAATCTTTCTATTGGGAGCGGTTCTGCTGGTCTCTGCGAACGCAGGTGCCCAAAATCGCGTCGTAACGGTGTCCGGCAATGTGTATTTCGGAGACCAATCGCATCCTGCCGTAAACGTTCTGGTTAACTTGAGCGATTCCGAACAGGTAAACATCGCTACACAGGCCACGAACGGATCCGGTGGATTTCGATTTTCCCTGATGAGGCGCGGAACGTACACAGTCAGCGTCAACGCGTCAGGATATGAGCCGGCTACCGTGGGAGTGGACATGAGTTTTGCCTCTGACAAAGGCCTTTCGATCACCCTGCGACCAGATGCGAAAGATACAGCATCTGCTGCGGGAAGCATTTCCACTCACGAGCTTTCCATGCCTGCCAAGGCCCGTGACCTGATGGCATCCGGGAAGAAAAAACTCTATAAGGATAAAGACGCGGCGGCAGGCTTGGCCGATTTTCAGCAGGCGATTGCGGAAGCGCCACGCTACTACGAAGTGCATTACCAGGTCGCCATGGCTTATCTCACGCTGGGGAACCGGAAAGAAGCGGAAAAGAGCTTCCGAAAATCTATTGAAATGAGCGCCGACAACTATGGCGAAGCCGAGGTAGGCCTTGGAACCTTGCTGCTTGACAACGGGGATTACGCATCAGCGGAAAAGGCGATTCACCGGGGGATCGAATTAAATCCGAATCTTTGGCTTGGGCATTACGAACTCGGACGAGCCTTGCTAAATGAGAAGCGGGTTTCGGACGCGCAGGATTCCGCCGAACAGGCTCGTTTGCTCGCGCCTAGCGTGCCGATCGTTTATCGGCTGCTTTCCAACATTCACTTGCAAAAAAAGGATTACCCCGCCTTGCTCCAGGACCTCGACATGTATCTGAAATTGGATCCGGATAGCGCAGCCGGGGCTCGCGCGAAACAGTTACGCGAGCAAGTACAGCAAAAAATCGGTCCGAACCATTTCAGTCCGCTATAATCGCCCTGGCGAAAATATGGGGTACCTTGCTTGAGTTTGTCGGAGTCCGCGCCATCTGTATAAACCCGCTAGGATCGTTACGCATAATTTTGAGAATAGGAGCGTAACGAGTTTTTAGGCCGTTTGAGGCAACGCCGGATTTGGCGTGAACGCGGGGATTTCACTCATATCAAAACTTAACACAAACACTGGGTGCGGCGCGCCGCGGCCCCAGCGAGTGAGTTCCCATTTCGCACGTACAAACTTCACTTCGGGTTTTAAGGTGAGGTCAAGAATCTGGCGCGTTTCTCCGCGATAAAACCGCTGCGGCATTTTCAACAAAGGCAATCTACCAAAATCTTGCCCATCCGCCGAACCCCACACGGAAATATCCACTGATTCTTGTTCGATTTGTTCTGTGATGAGCATTGTGCAAATAAAGGTCCTCGTCTCACTGGCCGCAATTTCGAAGGGATGACCGTCCCCATTGGCGGTGAGCCGCGTGCCGGGCGAAATCAGATCGAGTCTCATGTCGTGCGCCTTTGTATATCAAATTTCTCGCGGATTCTAGCACAGCCGCGCGCCTTTTATTTTTCGCCCGCGCGGGAACTGACTTTTAACTTGGTTAGTCTTTCGGCGGCGGCTTGAAATGTTTTTTCTGTCTTGCAAAAAGTGAAGCGCAAATGCGTTCGGCCGTGCGCAGGATTTTGGTAGAAGCTCGAACCCGGCACAGCGGCCACGCCAATCTCTTTCACCAGGTATTTCGCAAAGGCGACGTCGTCCGGGAATTCGAATGCCGAAATGTCCGTCATAATGTAGTACGCGCCGCGTGGCTTGAAGCATTGAAATCCGGCCTCGGTAAGAATGCCCAGCAGACGGTCGCGTCGCACGGTGTATTCGCGTGCCAGGGTGTCGTAATAATCCTGCGGAAAATGTAAAGCGGCGGCGCCCGCCTCCTGTAGAGGCGCTGGGGCGCCCACGGTAAGAAAATCGTGCACCTTGCGAATCCGCGACGTTGCCTCAGGAGTCGCAACGGCCCAGCCGACTCTCCAACCCGTGACGCTATAGGTTTTAGAAAGCGCGTTGATGGTGATCGTGCGCTCACGCATACCATCGAGCGTGGCCATGGAAATATGCTGCGCGCCGTCAAATAGCAAATGTTCGTAAATCTCGTCGGTGATTGCAAATGCGTTCCAGCGCACACAGAGGTCTCGGATTTGCTCCAGCTCCGCGCGTTCAAAAACTTTTCCCGTGGGATTGTTCGGCGTGTTCAGGATGATCGCCTTCGTCCGTGGGCCGAATGCGGCTGCCAATTCCTGTGGGTCCAAACTCCAATCAGGCTCGCGAAGCTTCACGAAACGCGGCTCTGCGCCGGAGAGTATCGCATCCGGTCCATAATTCTCGTAGAACGGCTCGAACACCACCACTTCGTCGCCCGGATTGACGATGGCCATCATGGACGACATCATTGCTTCCGTCGATCCGCAACAGACCGTGATTTCGCGCTCGGGATCGAATTCCACGCCTTGCGTGCGGGCGAATTTCTCGGCGATCGCGTTGCGCAGGGCTTTCGCGCCCCACGTGATCGCGTATTGATTGATGTCGGCGGCAATCGCTTCCTGCGCGGCGCGTTTGATTTCGATGGGAGCAGGAAAGTCAGGAAATCCTTGCGACAGATTGACCGCCTTATATTGAATGGCGAGGCGCGTCATTTCGCGGATTACAGATTCGGTGAACTGCGCGGTCTTCGAGGAAAGCTCAGGGCTGATGTTTGCGGTTCGCGGCAAGTTTGACGGGTTCATTGTGCTGGCCACCATACAGCTTGCGATAAATGTCCGCGTTGCGCGTGACTATTTCCACATACTCGCGTGTCTCGGTGAACGGGATGGAATCCACGAATTCAGCGAGGTCGCGATACGACTGTCCCGCGGTCCACGAAGTCACGCGGTCTTCGCCAGCATTGTACGCGGCTAGCGCCGATTCGACACTGCCGAAATCATTTTTCAAGCCCGCCACGTAGGTGGTTCCGAGCCTCACGTTGTAATCCGGATCGAAAAGAAGCGCATGAGAATATTTTACCTTGGACTTTTTGGCCATTTGTCGGGCCGTCTTCGGCAGGAGCTGCATTAAGCCGAACGCGTTCGCGCCGGAATGCGCATCAGGCTCGAAAGCCGATTCCTGGCGAATTAGCCCAGCGGTCAGCATGGGATCAATTCCTGCGTGCGCCGACCATTGTCGTATCGAACTGACAAATGGAAGCGGATAGGCGACTAGCCAAACGTCGTGAGGCACCTGATCGAACGGTCGCGAGTCCAGCTGCGGATAAATTTGCCGCACGGTGACGATAGCTGCCCCGACGTGTCCGGCAGCCACTGCCGCTTGCGCAGCTTCCAACAAGAGCCGCGGCTCGCCGGTGGAAGCATACGCAGCCCGAAGCTCGAGCTCTGCCGATGCGTCAAATGCGATCAAGCGTAGCGCGTCCGCGCGCGCCTGTCGTTCAGTTGCCGCCGCCGGAATCGCGCCGAGCGGCTGCGCCGGAAGTACCGGCGGGATTTTTTCCAGCGCCTCCGCATTGGTGACCGGCCCGGCTCCAAGTGAACGCACGCGCGCCATGGCAAGACTTTCGAAATAATTCTGCGGGTACCGTTCCTGCAATTTCGCGTAGTAGCCGCGCGCCAGGGAAGGATTGCTGGCTTCCTCGGCCAAGCGGCCCAGCCAATACAGCGCATCAGGCGTGAACTGCGAACCCGGGAAGCGGCGGAGATGTTCAGTCAGCAGGTCGCCCGCTTCAGGCTGGCGTTTTAGGACGGCAACCCAAGCTACGCGCCACTGAGAGGCCTTCGCGTCAGCCATCATCGGGAAATTATCCGCGAGGCGCTTGTAATAGCCTGCTGCGCGGTCGCGATTGAGCTGTACCCAATAATAATTTCCAGCTAGAAACAGAGCGGCTTCAGACCATTCGCTGGCAGGAGCGCGCGAAACCGCCGATTCGACTGCTGTAGCCATTTCGACGTCACGCTGTTGCGAGCGATACCATTGGGCCAACGCAAGATACCTTTCCGCGTCCACGTCCGCATCGGCAACCTTCAGGTCAATCAGCACGGTTGGAGCGCTCCCCAGCTGCAATTCGCATTCCAGGACCCGCAAGGCGGCGCGCTCGCGTTCTGCGCCCGAAAGTTGCGACACGAGGTGCGAATATTCGTTGCGCGCATCGCCCCATTGCTTCGCGCCGAAGAGTATTCCTGCGTGGGCCAGTTGCCGATCGAGCGGAATCGGCGGAATTTGTTCGCCGGACTTACTGCTTCGCAAAAAATTTAATTTCTCGCTCGCCTCACGAGCCTGCTCGCTGGTGGGATATTGCAAATAAATTGCTTGATAGTCCTTCGCGGCCTCCACCGGCTGCGCTGATTGCTCACGAGCTTCTCCGCGCAGAAAAAGAAGTGTCGGACGTTGGGAAGTGAGCGCGTAGGCATCAAGCGCTGCCAACGCTTCGGCGGCCTGGTTCAAAGCAAGCGCGGTGGTGCCGAGCGCTTGTAGCGCTGATTCCGTCATCACCGAGTCTGGATATTTTTCGTGAAACTCTTTGAGCTGCGCGAGCGCGTCGGCATCGTGATTTAGCGCGATGTTCGTTTCTGCGCTCCAGTACAGCGCGTAATCACTGAGCAGCGGATCGTTTTTTGCGCGCGCCAGCCACTTGGCAGCATCCTGATAATGCGCTTTGCTGTAATCGTAATATCCGAGCGCCAACGCAGCGCGCGTCGCAAGCATTCCGGAAGATTTCTGCACGGCAAAAGCACTAAGCCGGGCATAAGCCGCCGTGGGATTCTTTTGTTTCATAGCGCGCGTTAATTGTTCGAGCTTCTCACTCGACGTGGATGCTTTTTTCGCAGGCGCGGTCTTCGCTTTCCTAGTGTCGGCAGAGGCTGCTACAAACGCACTGGGAGAAAGAATCAGGCAGGCTGCCGCCATGGCAATTAAACGCGCGGCGAATTTCATTCCAGCCTTCCTAGTGCCGCAGAACGGGCGAGGGATAAGGATATTCTCCGAGGGCTTTAATGTCACCCTCACCGAGGATTTCCACCATCCAGTGATGAAAGTAGTCCACTGGGTGGTCCTGAATCGCGCGGAAGCGGCGGTCGTATTCTTTGCGGGCTTTATCAATTTCTCCACGCAATCGATGACAAATGTCTTTGTGTTCGCGGCCCAGTTTAACTTCTTTTGGCCGCAGTAATTTGATGTCTTGCATAGAAACTTTGGCTGCACGATTTGCGCGCCGATGCAGCTCTTTCATATCGGCCGATAAACTCGAAACATCGAACGCGACAACCTCTGGCTCCGCCGCCACAGGTTCCAACGGGATCTCGGTCGTTACAGACCTTGGCGCCGGCTCGTCGAACGGGACGTCTTCTGGAACCATCGTGCCCGCAGGCATTTCCGCGGGTTCTTCGGCCCACTCGGATTCGTATTCAGGCTCGGCCTCTGCAACCGGCGCTGGTGCGCCCGGCCGATCTTCTTCAGTTTCTGTAGATCTTGTTCCCGGTTCAGCGTGCGCTGGTGTTGACGTTTCCTCTTCCGCTTCGTCCACCTCCACGGCTGCGGACGCAATCGTGCTGGCTCGCGCGCCGGACCGTGCTTCCTCGCGGGGATTTAGCGCCACCGCAACAAAATTCGAAAGTACAGAGAGACCTGCGGCGAGCGCGGCGGCCGACGTCTGCGCCCTTAGCAGGGCCGGCAAGGCGTTGCTCGGCCGACTCGAAGAGCAAGCCGCAACTAAGTCAGCGTAGGCCTGCTGCAGATCGTCAGCAGTGCGCTGCAGAGGCGCCAGATTATCGCGAAGTGCGCGCGAAACCGCCTCTTCCAGGGCATACTCGAGCGAATTTTTCCGAGCTGTCACAGGTTTCCCCACCTATTTGAATTATGGAAACCGTAGCACAGGGTGTCAACTGACATTCCTCCCCCGCGTTCCTGAGGTGCAGTGGCGCAACTAGGCGCTGGTTTTCTGTGTTTTCTGCGTTTTGAGGGCGGAAATTTGTCACGGATGATAGAATATAGGTTCCATGGGGGCGACACGGTTTCGACGGAAGTTGTCGCGGCCCGAAGGCATGCCGGGGCTCACTCGCCCGCAACAGAGTGAAACAACACAACTGGCAACTCACAGTTGGCACTCGCAGCCTAACTTAAATTAGGCTACGCGCTTCCTCAAGCGTCACCTACGCGTTTGAGATGAGGCGTCACACAGTAGGCTGGCTGTCGCGTTTCGGTCCGTAACGTGGCGGCGAGATCATCGGACTAGTTGCAAGCGCGTCTTGCCCGCTCTGAGCGCTTGCAACGAAAAAATCGGAACGGGCTAAGCATGTAGTCTTCGCGTTGCAAGGCTTCTCGGACGGGGGTTCGACTCCCCCCGCCTCCACCATTTTCCCGTTGTTTCAATTGAATACCGGCGGCAGCCAGCTCTCAGATAAAGTCTTGCATCGGAACACGGTGACCCGCGCATCTTTTCGCAGCGGCTCTTATCGGCTAGAGATTGAACCGAGCCCAATCCATCGCTCGGCCCCTCATGGCACGTCGAGCGAAACATTACCGACTACAGCGCGCTTCTTACACAGCCGCAATCCGGCGAGGCCGACATTTACAACATCGTAAATTCCACCTATACCGGAATAATTTTCGGTACAGCGAAAATCGAGTTCTACTCGCCGGATGTTCTCAACCCGGCTCCGCGAACACCCGATGGCGTTCTAGCCATGCCCGACGCCGCCGGTGGCGCCGTGCAACTGAGCTCGCCGTCGCAAACTCTCGCCGAAACATTCACGCTGCCCACAAACATCGAACGCGCCTATCTCGAGGTGATGGCGCAGAGTCAGCAAACCGACGAGCAATGGTTTTTGTGCCCGCCCTCTGCTCTTGAAACAGAACTACTAGGCTTTTGCGGTAACACTGCCTTCCGCGAAACCGAAATCACTATCGACGGCACACCCGCCGGCGTCGCCCCTATCTATCCCTGGATATACACTGGCGGAATTGATCCCTTTCTTTGGGCGCCAATTCCCGGTGTGCAGACGCTCAATTTCGTTCCCTATCGAGTGGACTTGACGCCATTCGCGAGCCTGCTCAGCGATGGCGCGCCGCACACCGTTTCACTAGGCGTGTTCGACACTGAGTATTACTTCAACGTGTATGCAACGCTCCTGTTTTATCAAGACCATGGCTCGAGCCAGATTACCGGCGAAGTCACCCAAAACACCCTCAGCGCACAGCCCAATCCAACAGTGACGAACAAATTGTCAGTGAATTCCAATGGCGATGTGACTGGCACGCTTACTGTCGCGTCCAAACGCAATTTCACGCTCGAGGGTTACGTCCATACATCGCACGGAAAGGTGGACACGAAAGTCATTCAGTCCGTCCATTTTTCAAACATGCAGCAATACAACATCACTTCATCACTCGATGTGGAAAACGTAAATCAGACCAGCACTGTGGATTCAACGACCACTACGCGCACCCCGGCTCTCGTTTTCGAGCAGAGCAGACATTGGTCTTTTCCCATCGTCGCCGATATCAAATTTATCGCCTATCCTGATGGCGATTTTGCGCAGATCTCTAAAATCACGCAGAAGTACGAAATCACTGACACCGAAAAAGCAAATGGCATTCCCATTTACTTCGGCACCGTGGCGAATACCGTGGCATCCACTGACGACCTTCTCATCAACTCATCGTTCCAAATAACCGGGAACCAGGACCAAGCCAGCTCGCAGGATTATTACTCGCTTGACACCATACACGGCTGTTACAGCCGTTCGCTCACTGCAGCGAATAACGTCTTGACCGGAATCACCAAGGGCCAAGGCTGCGAAGCTGCCCCCAAGCCAAGCGGTGGTAACTGAACGTCGCGCTAGGAAACATACATAGGTCGGCTTGCCTCTTCAGGATGCCCACAGCCTCCTGATCGTCAACGCAACAAAAACCGGCCACATCAGCGGCACAACCGCCGCGACTGTTCGCATTCCTTCTAATCCTTGCCGCGCCCCAGATTTCGTCATAACCACTAATCCTTTGCGCGCTGTCTTCGCATCGACGCCGGCCCGCGCCCCGCAATCTCGCGCGTCCGTCAGCCGCAATCGCCCGAAAATATCGAGCGCGCACAGCAAGTTGGCAAATCTTCGTAGCCGCTCGGAACCGCCGTCGTAAATAACCATCACTCGTTCATCGAGATACGCACTTACACGACTGCTGATCCAGTTCCACACGCGCTCGAGGTCAGCCGCGTCGATAAACAAAACGTACGCCGACAAAACGTCCCACTGAAACATCGGAATGTTCATGGAATATTCGATGCCAAGATGAAACACCAATCCAATCGCCAGCAAATAGTAGCGAATTTCTTTGATCCAAATCAGCACTCCCAACGCGAATTCCAGAACCAATGTGAACCAGGTCGCGAGCTTCAGTAAGGCCTGGTTCAGAAACCATGACGGCAGCGGAAACCGCTGCAGCTCATCCAGCCGGTATATATACGAGAGCGCAGTCCCTTGCACCCACATAACCCCCGCCACCTTCCAGCAAAATCCCACGAAATACACCAGCGAAAGCTCAAACTGAATCATGCGTTGCGCCCAAGGTCTTCGCGGCTGAATCTCGATGCCTTCTTTCCCGCCCCAAATCCGAATCAGCCGGTCCACAGATAGCGCCGCTCCCGCTGAGGCAAACATCAGGAAAAATCCCGCCACCCGCAGAAACGTATCGCCGCCATGCAGGATAAATAAATTCCTCTGCTGGATTGACACGAGGCAAAGATAAACAACCACACTATTCAGCCGTGTTAGAAACCCAATCGTCAAGCAAGCAGCCGAAGTGAAGAAAACCCAAAACAGCGCACGCACCCAAACATCACTCGCCGGCAGTATCGTAAACAAATTCAGCCGCGGCCCCGGCTCGAACGCTTGCATCGTCGACAAACTCACCCAAGCATGCGGCCCGTACCAGGGGATCCAATCACCACGCATCAACAAAAGCGTGGCAATAACCGCCATTCCATACAGTATGCGAAACAACGCAATCGGAATCGGCGACTGTTCGGCAAAAAAGAATTCGTTCCACGCTTCGACAAACGACTTCCCCGTCACTGCAGGTCCTCAGGCTTTACGTCGTAGCTGTAGAAAACGTGTTCGTCCCAGGGCGCGCGCGCAAACGTGCCGTCCTCGTGACGCACGATGTCCGACCATTTCACCACCAACATCACTTTTTGAGGTTGCCCGGCCCGCATCTCCGGCATCCGCGCCACATAACGCGCCACATCCGGCCATAAGGCGGAATTTTTGTTATCCAAAATAGTTTCCACGAACTTGCGATAACGCTCCTTCGAATATTTATCCGTCAGCGTCAACTGCTCCATCCGCGGAAAACTCCAAATCGTGGTGGACCCATCTTTGTACAAAACCAGCGCTTCCATGTAACTATTCGTCGCCTTCGGCTGCGGAGAAAACATGTCCCAGGATTGAAACAGGCCAGACCAAACAAAATACGGCCGCAGCGCGTCCCTGCACACAGCAATAAAAGGACTATTAAGCGGCATGCACCAGCAGCTAATCGCCAAAATATGAAAGATCAGGAAGGTATTTATGGCGATGTATTGCCACTTCTTCAATCCGAACCGACGCTTCGGTCGCACATCTTTTCCTTCCTCGACAAACTTCGCCTTCCGCGCCATCCGCGCTCTTCCCCTACCTATTGTGTTAGACCGACAGCATACACAAAAAGCGAATCCCGAGCGCGCTTTCGAGTCCTCAGACTCGCCTCGACGCCACTCTTTGGATAAGATTCAGACATGCCGCGAACCACAAAGCGCTCAAAGCTATCGAAAGGCGAAGGCCAAAAGTTTGGTCCCGACCACACTGTTCCGCCATCAATTTCCGCTGCAGCAGCATTCAGCTTCCTGAAAGAAACTAAAGGAATCATCGCTTGGTCCTTACGAGACCTTTGCAAATCTCTCAATATCAGTGCAGCGGATGGGAAACGTGTAACAGCCGCCCTTGAAATGCAGGGTTATATCAAACTGCAGGAAGCTGACAGGTGGCTAACGACTCCAGCAGGTGAAACTGTTTCAGGCGCGAAATCTCCCCGGTACACGCCCAAAAGCATTGAAGAAGCTCTCACTGGCTTGCGCCATCGCATCGAACTTGTCAATCAAGATCCTAAATCGCACTACAAAATAACCGACGCAGTCGCTTTCGGCGACTTTCTAAGCAACCAGGCAAGAGTTCAAGCCGCAGACGTCGGCATTCGACTCCTTCGCCGAAAATCCAGCTCCGCCGAACATTCCAAGAAGGAACAAATTGCACGCCAACAATTTCTGAAGCAGCTTCGCGGGAGCACGCCAATGCTAAACCTAAAACCCTATGAGGAATGGATGACCCTCAGAAATCATCGCCCTCTGCTGAGATGAGCCAGCTTAGAGTCTCCTGCTCCGGCAGACCGTTCAAGTGGATTACTCCTTCTGATTAACCCGCTGACCCAGCTACTGGCGATACGAGTATTGCGGCGACACGCGGCGGTCGGGGTTCGTGTGCCGGGGTGACGTGGTGTACGATAGTCACTCGTAATTTTACAACTGATTTTGGAGTGTCACCTCCCGCCCATGATTGTGCAAGGCTACTTTCGGATCCTTAGCTTCTTTGACATTGCCGAAGCCATTGAAATGGAACGTTTGCGCGGCATTCTCGGTCCGGAAGCAGCTCCGCGCCCGCCCACCTTCAGTCACCGCAGTCCGGAATATGCTCAAGCCCAGCATGCACCCATTGTTGAATCAGTGGACCCAGTTGCGCTCCCGACCGGCGAGAAACTAGACGCTCGCGTTAAGTATTACTGGTTTGGCGTGGTAAGCGTTGAATTTACCGCTGGTTTTGAATGTGACTTTAATGCTCTGCCCCCGCAATCCTATCGCTGGATGAATGCCCCGGAAGTGGACGAAGCCGCAGAAGTATTGCTGCGGAGCCGCTTGGATCATTTTCGTCCAGCCCTGATTAAACCGTCATCAAAATGGCTGGATGAAGATTATCTCATCATCGACATTGAGTCGGCGCGGCATATCGATGGCCGTCCGGCGACCTCGGTCGAAATGCTTCAATCTTATGCCGATCAGATCACACAGATCGTCCGCGGCGAACTCACTTCGCTGTCGGCCGCCGAACGTGAGGAAATCGTGCGCTCCGCTTTGTCTTACTATCCGAATGACCTGGTTGCAGTCGGTTGGGCGGCTGCGCTTGTCTATGACAAACCTGACGCTACTCCCGCCGTGATCGATCTCCTGGAATACGCGAATACTCAATTGCTAGAGTTTCGTTACTACGACGAGCTGCTCACGAACTTGCTCTCGAACGTCTATAGCTCTCTCGAGGGGCGCGAAAACTTTCTGTCCCACTGGCGATTATCCCGCCGCGCCGGCCGTTTGAATCGAATCCGCTTGGACATCATGGATTTGGCCGAGCGAACCGAATACGCGGTGAAATTCATAAGCGACACCTACTACGCCCGGGTGTATGGCGTCAGCTCGGCAAAAATCGGAGTCACCGCTTACAAAACTCTCGTCAGCGAAAAATTAAAAACGGCGGGAGAGCTCTACGAATTTATGGTCGCTCAATTCAATGAGCGCCGCATGTTCGCCCTGGAAGTGGTTGTGGCGGTGCTTGTGCTGCTCGACGTAATTCTTTTGCTGCGCGGCAAATAACCGACACCCGTCGTGAAGCTCCTGCCACCAATCCCGCTTCACGCGATTCATGTGCACCGACCGTTCGACCTCCTTGAATTTCGTGAATCAACATGCTACCGTTCCGCGTGATTCAAATAGAACAGCATCCGACCCTTCAACAAAAAGCAGCCGAGCTATACCTAACGGCCTCCTCCCACACTAAGCTTTCCTGTGAACGCAATATTCCGCAACGTCCGTCACGCCGAGATTTCGCCAGCTCTGCCCATCAAAATACGGCTAGCCCGACGCGGAAAAAAGAGCTGTTTTCGCAAAGTGGTTGTACGACTTCTAACCGAAACGGGTCGAAAAACAGAAGTTACAGAAAACAAACGATTAAACCCTGTCTAACCGAAAGCCAGAATCGCACTAAGGCAAGCAGCAAATTTGACGATCTCGGGCAAGGATCCGATGAGTTATATAACTAAAAATCTCGTCCCGGGAGAAACGCTGCTCTTCGAAACGCGCCACCATTGGATCGTTTTGCTGGGTCCATTACTCCTCGCTTTACTCCTCGGAATTCCGGCCGTCACACTTCTGATTGACGCGGTCGCCGCAAAAAACGGCCACGGCGACCTACCCGCCCTGGAATCTTCCATCGGCCCCGGCGGAATGATGATGTTTGGCGCCGTCCTCCTGATAATCGCCGTGATCATATTCGCCTGGGGAGTAGCCAAACGAAACGCCACGGTAATGGCGGTCACCAACCGTCGCGTGCTGATCAAGACCGGGATGGCCAGCCGCAGGACGCTCGACCTGATGCTGAACAAAGTGGAGAGTATAGGAGTGGTGGAAACTTTTATGGGCAGAATTTTCGGCTATGGCTCGGTCGTCATACACGGCACCGGTGGCACTCCGGAATCATTCGTCATGATTGCCCATCCTCAGCAATTCCGTCAAAGCGTACAGGAGCAAATTGGTGGTCGTTGATTTTAGCGAAGTGAACAGTTAGTTTCTAGTTACTGGAGTGGGAGTACTGGAACGAGGCTTAATACCATTTTAAGTGTATTGTCGGCTAATCGCCGCGCTTGCTACAGTTGTAGCGTTTGAGCGACTCCTGGCGGAGAGATGCAATGAAAACATTAACCGGCGTCCTTGCATTGGCAATTTTAGTTCTCGGTCTCAGCGTGACAAGCTCTCGCGCGGACGGCGGTTCGACTTCTTACGTAGTAGATAGCACTTTTTCGTCGACCACATCGGTGACGCCTTATTCCGCTCCCGGCGATTCGTTCTCTTTCACTTTTACCGAACCCTCCACCTGCACTTGCGGGCCATTCACGAGTGGCTTCTCGTTGAACGCGCTCGTGAATTACACATTCGGCGGCATGGCTTTTACAAACGTGCCTGCCACCATCATCTACGCGCCCAGCAGCTTGTTTGGGTTGTTCGACATACAGATCACTGTCGGCGGCGTGATGTATGACTGGTATTTGAATGGGGCGCAGATCTACAGCGTGACCGGTGCCACCGCGACTCTCTTGCCAGGCTCCTTTCCCGTAACCCCTGGTAGTCTCACCACCGGACTTGGAAGCTTTTTCTACGATACCAATGGCGATTTCGGAGCGCTCACTGGCGGCTCGGTGACCCTCACCTCGGTCACCGCAGTGCCAGAACCGTCCGCCTTGTTGATGCTGATTTGCGGTTGCCTAGCCTTGGCCGCGCTGAACCGCAAGCTCGCAAACTCTAATTCTTAGATCGCCGGGATAAAGAACTACTGAGGAAACTATACAATAAAGTGTGTATGGCCAAGTCACAATGACAGCGCTACATTCGTAGCGCAGCTCAACTGAGGCGGAGAAACTGATGAAGAAGTCTTTCGCTATCTTGGCTTTAGGGATTCTGTGTCTAAGCTTCGGGGCTCACATGGCGCGCGCCGACAGACCGGTGGCTCCAGAGCCCTCCACCGTGTGGATGGTTGCACCGAGCCATTCAGCTGCATTTACCGATGGCAGCCTAACGCCTGATCCAAGCGCAACACACGAGGTCGTGTCACATGGAGACCTTGCCGAAGACGATCGCGCATTCGTAGACCGCTACCAGTGGGTCAATAGACTTGATCGCAGTTCCGAATCCAGCACGTCACGACAATCGGTCCCGGAACCCTCTGCGCTCCTACTGTTGGTTTGCGGGTGCCTCGGCCTAGCTGCGTTAGGCCGTAAGCTCTCGAATCCCAATTTATAGTCCCGAAAATCGTTCTTCGCTACAATTTCAGTCACTCGCCGCTTCAATAACTTTACAAGAATTTTCCATTCGTCCGACAGGCAGCGCATCATAATGCTAATGCTGTGAGTCACGTTGCATTCGACGCATGAATGGAGACGAACATGATGAACTGTTCCAAGCTGTGGATCGCCCGAGTCCCTACGGCGCTCCTTGTATTTACAAGTTTGCTGGGCGTTAGTTACGCCAAGCTGCAGGCGCGCGAGAAGGCCCCCGCGACGGGAGCGTCCGCGCCCGATTTCACGCTGAATTCGCAGGAAGGCACCCCGGTGAGCTTGCATGAATATCGCGGCAGGTGGGTGGTGCTCTATTTTTATCCCAAGGATTTTACAAGCGGCTGCACCACGGAAGCGCATAATTTTCAGCGCGATCTGGCGCAGTATCAGCAGAAGGATGCGGTGATTCTGGGTGTTAGTGCAGATACGACGGACTCACATCAGAAGTTCTGCACCAAGGAAGGTCTGAATTTCAAGCTGCTAGCTGACACGGATCACAAAGTTTCCGAAGAATACGGCTCTATCATGAACTTCGGAGTGAAAAAGCTGTCCGCCCGGCACACGTTCCTGATCAATCCGGATGGAGTGATCGTAAAGAAATATCTCGATGTGGATCCGGGCAAGCATAGCGAAGAAGTATTGGCTGCGCTCACCGACTTGCAGAAACCGAAATAATCTGTGAGCAGAGAAGAATCAGGAATCGCAGGAAATAGCCGCAAATTGGACGAGGCAAGCTTTGCGTCAGAAAATTCGCCGCAAAGCTTGCCCCGATAGGCTACAGAAAAGCTAGGGCTAGTTGACGTCAGCCAGATTTGCTGAACGCCGCTTCAATCCCATACCGACTGCAAACAGGCCCGCAACCAACATCAATACAGTGGAAGGTTCCGGCATGGACGTCGGCACCGCAGCCGCGGTGAGGGTGTACGAAGCTCCTGTGTTGAGGCCGTAAAGACAAAAAACTCCGGTGAGCAATGTGGGGTCGGACTCGGTCCCCGAATAAAGCTGCGAGCCACTCAAATCCGGCAGAGATGAGAAGATACTGTTCAGCCCACCCAGATCGGAAGAGTTAAAGAAGACGATCATGTCGCTCATCGGGGTGCCGTCAACTACCAAGTCGTTTGGCTGAACCAGGAAGTAGTAGTTCGCGCCTGAAGACTGCGGTGGAGCATCCATGGACACCGTAAAGGAGGCCTCCGTCGGCCCTGAGAGTGTATAGGACACGGTCTGGCCGGAATCAGCCTTGGCAGTAGCGACCGAGAACAAGAGGAGAGCCGCTAACGTGAGAAGTCTAATAGTCATCTTCATAATAAGAACCCCTTAGGTCCGCCCCCTCTTTGCAGCGCATTTTCGCGCTCGCAGGCGTTACCAGGGTATGGCAATCGGCGCTCCAAAGTCGTCGTCCCGCAAGTGACTGATACGTCTGTAATTAGCTAACTTCGAAGAATTGTACATAGGAAGACGATTTCACATTCACATCCTCTCCTGGAGCAACTTCTTCCTCTTATTTCAGTCTGGTTCGCGCGTAGATATTACCTTTCAGCCGTCGCAAGTTTTCTGCACACCGCTAACCGATGGCCCATGCGATTCGTCCACCGGCACGGAATCCGGTTCTGTTTTCTCGGTAATTTCGCCAACATCACTTGCCTAAGGAATAAGCACTCGTCGTGTTTGCGCATTGCGAATGCTCACGGAGGTCTCTATCCCGACGAGTGAACTTCTTTGGAAAACGAGTCACCAGCGCGATCAATTACAGTTTTCTTCGGAGTCCATCTACAGTTTTCCCCCAAAAGTTCTTCGCAGAATTTTCGGAGAAGGGATGGATCGAAACGCTGGCGCAAAAAATATTTCGTACAGATGCGGATTTCTCTTGCATCGCGGAAGAATATCCGTATTCTGCGGAATGCGAACTCGCTCCAAACGCGCCAGTGAGAGAGCGAGGATCGCTGATATGGAGGACGCGACAAACAATTGAGCACTGTATCCCTCCCAGCCCAATTTCCCACCCGGGCGATTCCCCAAACAAGACGTACTGCCAAGCTAACACTCTGGCCGCTAGTGGCGGCGACCTTCTTCATGGTGTCCGGCGGAACATACGGCACCGAAGACATCATCCACGGCGCAGGCTACGGCCTCGGTATCTTGTTGCTATTACTGACGCCGCTGATTTGGAGCTTGCCGACCGCTTATATGATTGGCGAGCTTTCGGCGGCGCTTCCTGCGGAAGGTGGGTTTTACGCATGGGTTCGGCGCGGTCTGGGAAATTTTTGGGGATTTCAAGAAGCCTGGCTATCGCTGGTAGCCAGTATTTTCGATATGGCGATTTACCCCACGCTGTTTGTGGCCTACCTTTCCAGACTCATTCCATGGTTCGGCGTGGGGCACCGCGGCGTGATGGTCGGGCTGGGTGTTGTGACGGTCTGCGCGCTGATGAACATTGCGGGGATTCGGGTGGTGGCGACCACTTCACTTTGGTTGTTCTTCCTGCTCTCCGCTCCATTCGCGCTGATTATTCTGATCGCACCGACGAAAATGGGCGCGCTCTCGGGCGTGACCACGGCCCCGTCAACTTCGACGGTTGGGCTGGTTGGCGGGCTGCTGATTTGCATGTGGAATTACATGGGATGGGACAACGCTTCCACGATTGCGACGGAAGTGAAGCGTCCGCAGAGAACTTATCCCCGGGCGATGCTGCTAGCGGTTGCGGTGGTCTCGTTAAGCTACGTTTTACCGTTCGCGGCCATGTGGCTGACGGGAGTACCTTCGGCGGCTTTTGAGACAGGATCGTGGGCTGACCTCGCGGGAATGATGGGTGGGTTGGTAGGCGGTGCTCTGGTGGCGCGCGGATTCCGGGTGGCGCTGGTGCTGGGCGGAATGATGAGCGCGTTTGGGATGTTCAACGCGCTGGTGATGAGCTATTCGCGCCTGCCCTTGGCTATGTCGCAAGATGGGATGTTGCCGGCGGTGTTTCAAAAGTTGCATCCCAAGACGCGTGCGCCCTGGGTTGCCATCGTGGTTTGCGCGGCTGGCTGGGCTATGTGCCTGGGGTTGGGATTCGAGCGATTGGTTACTCTGGATATCTTGTTGTACGGGATGAGTCTAACGCTTGAGTTCGTGGCCTTGGTGGCACTTCGCATCAAAGAGCCGTACCTGCGCCGGCCGTTCCGCGTGCCGGGCGGTCTGCCAGGCGCCATACTTCTAGGCGTATGCCCGGTGCTGCTGCTAGGCTTCGCTATGGTCCACGGTGAATCCGAACATATTTTTGGCATGAACGGACTTTCCTTTGGCCTGCTCCTCATCCTCGGTGGATTTTTAGCCTATTGGGCAAGAATCGCTATGAAAAAGGACGGGTGGGTGGCCAGCGCAATCAAGCAGAGCAAGGCCGCATAGTTTTTCTCTCACGCGGCATTCCCAGAGCAACCGACTGCTTGGAAGTTGTTGCTGCGAATTTTTTGCTAATCATCTAACCTCGGCGCAACTGTGAACAAGCTAACCAAAACATTTGATTACGTCATTGTGGGCGCTGGGTCGGCGGGATGCGTTCTGGCCGCGCGTCTGACAGAAGATCCGCAGGTGCGCGTGTTACTGCTGGAAGCGGGCCGGCCGGAAGTACCCAGAGAGACGAGAATTCCGGCTGCGTTTTCCAAGTTATACAAAACTGCGGTGGACTGGAACTATTCCACCGAACCTGAACCCCATTTGAATGGGCGGCAGCTTTATTGGCCACGCGGGAAGATGCTGGGCGGGTCAAGCGCGATCAACGCTATGATTTATATGCGTGGGAATTCGGTGGATTACGATCATTGGAAAAGTTTGGGCAATCCCGGGTGGGGATTTGCGGATGTACTGCCCTACTTTAAAAAATCCGAGAATCAAGCGCGCGGCGCTTCTGCGTACCACGGCGCAGGCGGTCCGCTCAGCGTGATGGATTCGCGGTACGTAAACCCTCTCACGCGTGCGTTTCTAGCGGCCGCCGCTGAGCTCGGGATACCCAGCAATTCGGATTTCAACGCTGAGAGACAGGATGGCGCTGGGCTGTATCAGGTAACGCAGCGGAATGGCAAGCGGCACGGTGCGGCCGACGCTTACCTTACTCCTTGCCGACGACGCACGAATCTCTCCGTTCTGACTGGTGCACACGCTACGAAATTGCTGATCGAAAAAGGAGGCGCATGCGGAGTGGCGTATCTTCGCGATGGCGTAGTGGAGAAGGCGCGCGCGGATGGTGAGGTGATTCTTTCGGGCGGGACCATTAATTCGGCGCAACTATTATTGCTCTCAGGGATCGGGCCGGCGGAGGAGTTAAGAAGTTTGGGGATACGTGCGACTCACGAGCTGCCCGGAGTGGGCAAAAATCTGCAGGACCATGTGATGGTCTCAGTCGGTTATCTTTGTACCAAACCTGTCACGTTGGCCAGTGCAGAGTCCCTGCCGAATCTTTTGCGGTATTTTCTACTCAAGCGCGGACCTTTGGTCTCCAATGTGGCGGAAGCAGGACTATTTCTGCGCACGAAGAGCGAGCTTGTTGAACCGGATCTGCAACTCCTATTTGGTCCGGCTTATTACGTGAACCATGGGCTTACGCCGCGCAAGGAACATTGTTTTGGTTTCGGGCCTACGCTGGTTACGCCGGAAAGCCGGGGCAAAATTTCGCTGCGCTCAGCGAACGCGCTCGAGCCACCCGCAATCCGCGCAAATTATCTTTCGACTGACGCAGATTTGCAGGTTATCGTTCACGGTGTACGGCTTTCGCGGCAACTTGCACACGCAAAGGCTTTTGAACCTTATCGCGGTCAGGAATTACATCCCGGCACCGCAGCGCAGACCGATGATGAAATAACTGAATTCGCTCGTCGAGAAGCGGAGACGCTTTACCATCCGGTGGGGACTTGCAAAATGGGAAATGATTCGATGGCGGTGGTGGATGCGCGGCTGCGCGTTCGCGGGGTAGAGAAACTACGGGTGGTGGATGCGTCCATTATGCCGCGCATTATTGCGGGGAACACGAATGCTCCGACGATCATGATCGCGGAAAAAGCGGCGGACATGATTCGGGAGGATACCTAATCGTCAGCGAATTCCCCTCATGGTGAGTGGACATTTCTTCATTTCTGCTATTCTCTTTCGCGTGCGAAATTCATTTCGATTGGTGGCAATTATTTCCCTCGCGGGCGCTTTCGGTCTAACCGCGACTCCCCGGTCGGCCCCCAGGAGATTGCAGGCCCCAGCGCAATCTTCACCGCAGCAAGGACAGCCGGCGACAAGTGTGCCGCCGCAACAGGCTGTTCCGCCTCCTGGCGCTCCCGTGCAAGTGGCTCCACAACCGCCAGCTCATACCGGGCCGGTCATCGTAATTGATCCGGCGCACGGCGGGACTGACAGCGGCGCGCGCGGCCAAAGCGGAATGATAGAAAAGGACATGGTTCTGTTAGTGGCACGAATCGCGCGTTATGCGCTCGAGCGCGAAGGATTTCGCGTGGTGATGACACGGAATGACGATTCGAATCCATCGTACGATGACCGTGCGGCCATTGCTAATGCCTACCGCGATGTGATTTTTATCAGCTTTCATATTTCTTCGACGGGAACGCCCAATACTGCGCGAGCTTATTTCTATAAGTTCTCTGAAACGCCGTCAAACGCCAGCCCGCTAAGCAACAATGCGAATTCGCTACCTATCACACCGCCAAAAATAACAAGTTTGCTCCGTTGGGAGGAAGCGCAACGTCCTTTCACGGATGCCAGCCATCATTTAGCGGACGTTCTGCAGACCGATTTGACGCTGCGGTTTTCGGGATCGCCGGCGGCATCTTCGGGTGTAGCGGCTCGAGGATTGCGTTCGGTGGCGGGTCCGGCAGTAGCGCTCGAACTTTCTAACGTGGCGGTTTCTGATCCGAATCAACTGGTGGCGATGGCCGCGCCGGTGGCCACAGCGATAGTGCACAGCGTCACTGTTGCGCAGCCGACTGGCGGGTCGCCGGGGAATCCAGGGACGAGATAATGCCTCGCAATCTGAAAATCACATTGGCGATTCTAAGTATAGGAGTGCTGATTGGTTTGGTCAGTTTGCGCAGTCTGCATCGGCGTATCAAGGGGCTGCAGGAAAGTCCCACCAGCGAGGAGCAGGTCAGGCGCGAACTTCTGGCGACAACGAATTCGGCTCCGACGGACGCGAGAATCCAGGCAAGGATTTTTTGGGCTGTGGGGCCGGATAGAATTGGGCCAGTTCAGGTGGCCGTGGCACTTTCGCCCGAGCCGGTGAAGCGCGCCAAACAAGTTTTGAACGAACTTATCACGAACGCACCGACCGCAGACCAGCGCACGCTTCCTGTCGACGCGGTAGTGCTTGGGTTTTACATACTTCCGGACGGAACCGCCATTGCAGATTTTTCCGAGGCCCTGGCTTCAGAAATGCCCTCGGGAATTTTGAGCGAACAAATGGCCGTCGATTCGATCAGGAGCACACTGGAAAGCAATGTGCCCGGGCTTAGCCGACTGAAGATATTGATACACGGGCAGGAAGTGGAGACGCTGGCGGGGCACGTGGACTTGACAGGCTTCTTCGATCTGAATCCTCCGAATGCTGAAGCTCCGAGCATGCCGGCGGGAAGCACAGCAGGGAGCAGCATCAAAAGGCAATAGGAGTTTTCATTTTTAGCATGTGTTGACACCTGCGGCCGTAGTGTTCACACTTGACGGCGAAGATCGAGCACGCCAGTTTCAAATCAAGAAAGGAGATTTTATCTTGCGAGCAGACGGACGCGCCGCCGATCAACTGCGGCCAGTGAAAATTACGCCCGATTTTATTCCTCACGCGGAAGGCAGTGCGCTGATTGAGGCGGGGCAAACACGCGTGATCGTTACAGCCACGGTGGAAGACGGTGTGCCATCATTTTTGAAAGGTTCGGGCAAGGGCTGGGTGACTGGCGAATACGGGATGTTGCCGCGCTCAACGGAGAACAGGACGCCGCGTGAATCGAGCCGCGGACGGCAATCGGGGCGCACGCTTGAAATTCAACGAATGATCGGGCGGACGCTGCGCGCGGTGACCGATTTGAAAGCGTTGGGCGAGCGAACCGTGTGGATCGATTGCGACGTGATTCAAGCTGACGGCGGTACGCGAACGGCTTCGGTTACCGGAGCGTTTGTAGCGCTGGCGCTGTCACTCGAGCGGATGGTCGCGGGCGGAATGCTGCGGCGAGTGCCGTTGAAAGATTCTCTGGCGGCCACCAGCGTGGGGATCGTGCAGGATGAATTGTTGCTGGATCTTGCGTACGAAGAAGATTCGCGGGCGCAGGTGGATATGAACGTGGTGATGACCGGGAGCGGAGAGTTTGTTGAGGTGCAGGCGAGCGCGGAGGGACGGCCGTATACTCAACGCGAACTTGAGTTGCTGCTGGCTTTGGCGGCGGGAGGAATTCGCAAGTTAACGCAGGCGCAACATGATCTGCTGCACATGAATTTTTTGAGTCACGCGCGGTAGTCGTGCCGTATGCGGAGTATCGCGCGACATGAAACTCATTTTGGCCTCCTCTAATCCAGGCAAGCTGCGGGAATATCGCGAGCTTGCTGGCGAATCTGGAATCGACCTTCAGGAACTACCAAATTTCGGGGAGATTGAAGAGTTTGCAGAGGCCGCTCCGACGTTTGCGGAAAACGCGGCGGGGAAAGCGCGGTATTACAGTGGATTCGCGGGTGAATACGTTTTGGCGGACGATTCTGGGCTGGTGGTTCCCGCGCTCGGTGGCGCGCCCGGGGTGCACTCGGCGCGTTATGCTGGGCCCAATGCGACGGATCGGGAGCGCGTCCACAAACTGCTGCGTGAAATGAAAGATATCAAAGGTGAGGACCGGCGCGCCAAGTTCGTTTGCGTTACTGCGGTTGCGAAGCAAGGGTGCGTGCTCGCGGTGACTTCGGGTTTCGCGCAAGGTGTGCTGACCGAAGAACTGCGCGGCGAGAATGGATTTGGGTACGATCCGATCTTTTTGTTTCCGGATCACGGTCGCACGTACGCAGAGCTTACCAACCGTGAGAAAAATCTTTATAGTCACCGGGGGAAGGCCTTTAGAAGTATGCTGGGAGTCCTGGCTGCTCGATAGTTGCCACTTTTGGGTCCCTGGCAGCGTCTAATGCTATTGCGGCCATAGAGGCTCTCGCATTCTGTAGTTTGGGGCTACGAAGAAGGCTCGCTTTTCTCCTGGGTGATTCATGGCGACTCCGCGTTCCGCGATTGCAGTACAACCATCACTGCTTGCTAGGTTGGACGAGGCACGCGCGCGGACGGACAGCCTTTTCAATCTTTTGCCGCCCAATTCCTTTTACGACCGGCCCATCCCTGAACGTCATCGGCTGATTTTTTATTCGGGACATCTGGAGGCGTTTGACCAGAACCTGCTGAGCGGTGCGCTGGGCTTGCGACCGCAGGATACGACGCTGGACAAGCTATTTGCATTTGGAATCGATCCAGTGGACGGCGGGCTGCCGACCGACGTGCCGAGCGATTGGCCGAACATCCACGTCGTCGAAAAATACAAGCGCGACGTGCGCGAACGGCTGGATGGTAAATTGCGCGACCGGAGCGGGGTGAGCTCGCAGGAACCTGCGCTGCTAGATGGAACGCTGCTGCAGGTTGCCATCGAGCATCGGCTGATGCATGCCGAAACGCTCGCTTACCTATTGCACAATTTGCCCGTTGATAGAAAAACGCCGCAACCTTTGCCGTCAGCGGACACGAGTCCGACGCCTGAACGAAGGCAAGGGCTGATTCCCGCGGGGAGCGCTACGCTCGGGCAAGCGAGAGAGACCGAAGGATCCTTTGGGTGGGATAACGAGTTCGAGTCTGAGGAGATTTTTGTTCCGAGTTTTTCGATCGATGTTTTCCCGGTGACTAATGGCGAGTATTTGAAGTTTGTGCAGGCGGCCGGTTACGAGGATTCGAAAAACTGGACTCCGGAAGATTGGGCTTGGAAAAGTCAGCAGGGGCTCGATCATCCATTTTTCTGGGCGCGACAATCTGATTCAAATTCGTCGAACTCGCCAGCATCTGATTCTGGTACGCGGTGGAACTATCGGGCGATGTTCGGGGCGATGCCGCTGCCGGAATCCTGGCCAGTTTATGTGAGTCACGCGGAGGCAGCGGCGTTTGCGCGTTGGGCTGGGAAAAAATTGCCGACCGAAGCGCAATGGCATCGCGCCACCTACGGGTCGCCGGAAGGCGGCGAGCGAATGTATCCATGGGGCGATGCGGCGCCGGAGAGCCATCACGGAAATTTTCATCACCAGCGGTGGGATCCTACTCCTGTGGATGCGCATTCCGCGGGGGCTAGCGCGTTTGGCGTTTTCGATCTTCTGGGCAACGGCTGGGAATGGACGTCGACGTTGTTTGGACCGCTGAATGGATTCAAGCCGTTTCCATTTTATCGCGGCTACTCCGCGGATTTCTTCGATGGCAAACATTTCGTCATGAAGGGCGGCTCGGCGCGCACGGATGCTTGCATGGTGCGCCGATCGTTCCGAAATTGGTTTCAACCGCATTATCCGTACGCCTATGCCACGTTCCGTTGTGTGGAGGAATAGAAATGGCAACCGCTCCGCGAATGGCAACTTCAACCGTTGCAAGCCAGGCCTTGGCTGAATTTTCATCCGACGTAATTGTGGGTTTGGGGCAGCCGGGACAAAAAGAGCTGCCTTCGAAATACTTGTACGATGAAGTTGGTTCGGCACTCTTCGATGTAATTTGTTTGCTGCCAGAATACGGATTGAGCCGGGCGGGAATGCGTTCGCTCAAGCGATATGCGCCTGACATTATTAATTGCCTCAACGGGCCTTTCGTGGTGGCGGAACTGGGCAGCGGCAGCGGACAAAAGACGCGGTTTCTGCTGGAAGCACTTTCACGACGCCAGCGCGTGAATTATTATCCGATCGATATTTCAGGCAGCGCGCTTCATCGCTGCCAGCAAGAACTGGGCGAAATGGACCGGGTGAGTATCGTCGGATTCGAACGCGCTTACCTGGTTGGCTTGCAGGAAGTAGCTGCACGGCGGCGCGAGGGCGAACATCTTTTGGTTCTCTTCCTTGGCAGCACGATCGGAAATTTCGATCGACCCGCTGGCGATCAGTTTCTGCGCGAAGTTCGCAAAGTTTTGGTTCCCGGGGACGCGCTCCTGCTGGCCACCGACCTGGAAAAACCGATACCCCAGTTGCTGGCGGCGTATGACGATGCGGCTGGCGTTACCGCGGCGTTTAACAAGAATCTTCTTGCGCGCATCAATCGCGAGTTGGATGGCAACTTCGATCTCTCGCATATCCAGCATATCGTGCGGTATGACGAAGCGGAACGGCGGGTGGAGATGCATCTGCGTTCAACGAAATGGCAACGCGTGACGCTTCGTGAGGCTCGATTCAGCTTTCTCTTGCGCGACGGCGAAACCATTTGGACAGAAAGCTCGCACAAATATAATCCGCAGGAAGTTCCGCAAATGGGCGAACGTACCGGCTATCGCTGCGCCGGGCAATGGTTCGATACGGAATGGCCGTTCGCTCAGAATCTGTTCTTTGCCGCGTAAGTTCCGGAGGACTGAGTGGCCAAGGCGTCCTGGAATGGAAAGCAATCAGAAGATTGTGGTGGAAGGAAATCATTATTTCCCACCGGATTCGATCAAATGGGAGTATCTGAAACCGAGTGATACTCGCACTGTTTGTCCATGGAAAGGAACGGCCAGTTATAAGGATGTGGAAGTGAGCGGCGAATGCAACGCCAATGCCGCGCGGTATTACCCCGCACCAAGTCCCGCCGCCAAGGAAATCAAAGACTATGTGGCTTTCTGGAATGGAGTGCCAGTGGAAGCTTAGCCTGTCCGTGGTATAGTTTTTCGCCGGATGCAGAAAAGGCCAAACAAAATTGCGAAGAAAGAGGCCGCGGGCGACCGAGGGGCGGCGAAAGCTGCGTCAGCAACGGTGTTGGGCCGCGGTAGCAGAATGCGCGGCACCAATCCAGAACGTGTTCGCCTGATATTAAAGGAATTGGACGAAGCGTATCCGGATGTGACGTGCGCTCTTACTCATGAAAATCCCTTTCAACTGCTGATCTCCACGATACTTTCGGCCCAATGCACAGACATGCGCGTAAATCAGGTGACCGAAACGCTATACAGGAAATATCCGAACGCGAAAGCGTTTGCGTACGCGAATCCTGCTGAATTAGAACAAGACATCCGACCTACCGGTTTTTTCCGCAACAAGACGAAGTCGATCATGGGCGCAAGCAAGCAGATCGTTGAAGAACTGCGCGGTGAAGTGCCCAAGACGATGGAAGAACTGCTGAAGCTGCCGGGAGTGGCGCGGAAGACGGCGAACGTCGTGCTCGGCACGGCATTTGGGATTTCTTCAGGGGTGGTTGTTGATACGCATGTGCTGCGTGTGTCGCGGCGGCTGGACCTAACAAAAAATGTGGATCCCAAGAGGGTCGAGCAAGACTTGATGCAGACCATTCCCCGCGAAAAATGGATCTTGTTTTCTCACCAATTGATTTGGCATGGACGGAAAGTGTGCCAAGCGCGGAAACCGAAGTGCCTCGAATGCAATCTAGAAACGCTGTGCTATTCCAAAGACAAGACGGTGTAACGCGGGACTGAACCGCGCGGCGAGACCACAGGCTCGGCGACGGAGTGGGGCGGGCTGCTGATTTCCCCGCCCCTTACCGTTTTCGTCTCGATCTTTAGTCGGCTGCCGCGACTTTTTCATTGGAAGCGAAGACCGCGTTAATGTCGAGGCCAAGCCCCCTTGCGACGCCAGCCCCGTAGGCGGGATCTGCTTTGTAAAAGTGCTGAATCTGCAGCTCCTGAATCCGCTGCGGAATCGACTTCATGCTGGCAACGATGTTACCGAGGAGCCGCTCGCGCGCATCCGGCGCCATCAACCGAAACAGATTGCCGGGCTGCGTGTAGTCATCGCTATCGAGACGGTGATTGTGGCGGTCCACCGCACCCGTGATCGTCCGAGGGCACTCGCGGTAGGCAGGATCCTCAGTTGGACCGTCGAAGCTATTCGGCTCGTAGTTCACGGCAGAACCGCCGTTACCTTCGAAGCGCATTGCGCCATCACGGTTATACGTGTGATACGGGCACTGCGGCTTGTTGACTGGCAGCGAGTCGTAGTTCACACCGAGACGGTAGCGGTGCGCATCCGGATAGGAAATGAGACGCGCCTGAAGCATCTTGTCCGGCGAATAGCCCATGCCCGGCACGATGTTCTTGGGTTCGAAGGCCGCTTGCTCAACTTCTTCGAAGTAGTTCATAGGATTACGGTCAAGAACCAGTTCACCGACCTCCACGAGCGGGTAATCGCCGTGCGGCCAGACTTTCGTGAGGTCGAACGGATTGATAGGATACGTCTCCGCTTCTTTTTCCGGCATGATTTGCAAGCACACGCGCCATTTTGGAAAGTCGCCCTTGGCAATGGCATTGAAAAGATCGCGCTGCGCATAATCAGGATCCTTGCCACGCATCTCGTCGGCCTCTTCCCGCGTGAAATTCTTTATTCCTTGCTTGTTCTTGAAATGCCATTTCACGTAGAAGAGCTCGTTGTTACTGTTCATCAGGCTGAAAGTGTGACTGCTGAAGCCATCCATGTGGCGATAGCCGTCGGGAGTGCCGCGGTCGGAAAAAAGGATGGTCACCTGATGGAGCGATTCCGGCGAGAGCGACCAGAAATCCCACATCATGGTGGGGGACTTCAGGTTGGTTTCCGGGTCGCGCTTTTGTGTGTGAATGAAGTCTCCGAACTTGAGCGGATCGCGGATAAAGAAAACGGGCGTGTTGTTTCCCACCATATCCCAGTTCCCTTCCTCGGTATAAAACTTGAGGGCAAACCCGCGGGGATCACGTTCGGTGTCCGCAGAACCTTTTTTCTCCGCCGACCGTCGAGAATCGCAGGAATGTCGGCGTCTTCTTTCCTACAGAAAAGAGCTTCGCGGTAGTGAACTTTTGAATATCGGCGTTATTGCACACGAAGTATCCATAGGCGCCCGACCCCTTAGCATGGACGACGCGCTCGGGAATACGTTCGCGATTGAAATGGGCCATCTTTTCGAACAATAGGAAGTCTTCAAATACGACCGGGCCGCGCGGGCCAACGGTAAGCGAATTCTGGTTATCGCCCACGGGGCGTCCGGCGTCTGTGGTCATCTTCTCGCGATCTTTTGGCATTCGTTGCTCCCTCCCAGGGCAGATTAGCTCCGACGCATCTATACATCCAATATATAGTTCGCATAGAATAGATAGACGCTGCCTATGGAACTCCAACAGCTAAGATACTTCTGCGCGATCGCCGATACCGGCAGTTTCAGCCGGGCAGCGCAGAAGACCCATGTTTCGCAGCCCTCGCTTTCGCAACAGATCCGAAAACTGGAAGATGAATTGGGAACCCGGCTGTTCGATCGCCTGGGGCGTACGGTTGAGCTCACAGAACTCGGGCGGGCGTTTCTTCCGCGTGCACGAGCAGTTCTCCGCGAGCTGGAAACCGCCCGAAATGATGTGGTCGAGAGGAAGACGTCGATCAGCGGGCCGATTTCCATCGGCGTGATTCCGACGATCGCCCCGTATTTTCTGCCGCCGATCTTAGCTACGTTTTCCCGAAAATACCCGGAGGTGCGCGTCACCATCGCGGAAGAAATCACACGGTTGCTGCTCGAAAGACTTCGAGCGGGAACGATGGACCTAGCGATTGTGGCGCTTCCACTGCAGGCTCGGAGTCACGAATTCCAAACTTTTCCCTTACTGGTAGAAAAACTGTATGCGGTGCTGCCGAAACAGCACCCGCTGGCAAAGCGCCGCGCGGTCGCGCTCGATGAGTTGCAGGACGACCCCTTTCTCCTGTTGCGCGACGGCCATTGCTTCCGCGAAACCGCGGTCGCGGCATGCAAACGAGCCCACCTGAATCCCCAGATCATTTTTGAGAGCGGACAGTTCAGCAGCATTCTGAGCATGGTGAGTGCGGGACTCGGTGTTTCGATTGTCCCGGCGATGGCCCTGGAGAAACGCCCGGGATGTCGGTACGTTCCACTGGCGGACGATCGTGCCGCGCGGACAATCGGCGTTGTCGCGTTGAACGGAAGATCGCCTACTCGGGCGAATGAGGCTTTTCTGACTCACCTCGGAGCGAGAGCATGATTGCGCCAAGCAACTCGAAGTAGGACCTGCGCAAATACTAGAGACATTAAAGCGATAGGTCTAATATATGAGTGCAACGGCATTCAGAGGGACAACGGAGCAAAGATCATTCAACTCTGAGGAGGCCTAAATGGCACAGAATGAACCTGTAAAAGCAGGAGACGTGACACGCCGTGTGGGCGTTGAAGTGATTCAAGCGCGCGGCGTAGATGTTGAAAAGCTAATAAAAATGCTGGTGGCCAATGCCGCGGCCGAATTTGCCAGCACCTACTATTACTACACAATTCTAAGAATGCATCTGGCAGGACACGAAGATTACAAAGAAATCTGCGAAGATGCACGGTTGGAAGACCGGGCGCACTGGGAGCTGATCGTGCCCAGGATTTACGAACTTGGAGGTAATCTTCCGAACGACCTAAAGGAGTTTCACGATCAAGCAGGTTGTAGAGCCGCTAAACTTCCCGACCCGCCGACGGCAGTTAACATCCTGACTTTGCTTCTTGAGTCCGAGCGTTGCGCCATCCGGAGTTGGAGCGCGGTTTGCGACATGACCTTTGGAAAAGATCCAAGGACTTACGACATGGCTGCCCGCATTCTGAACGAGGAGATCGAGCACGAGGCGTGGTTCATCGAGCTGCTGGCGCATGAACGCGACGGGAAATCAATTCCTTCGGGCCATTTCCGCCGAGGCGAACCAGGCGAAGCTCCTTACAGCAAGAACCGCGGCTTCTACAATCCATAGACCCGGCAGTCAAGACAAAACAATTATTGCGCGGCGTGATTTGCTCACGCCGCGCAATGGTATCTAGAGTTCTTAGGAGCAACGCAGCCACGTCTTACACTGTCACGCTTGAGACTCCTCAGGGCGAGAAGTCCATCCGCGTTGAACCGAATCAAATCATATGGGACGCCGCCAACGCCCGCGGCATTGTGTTACCTGCAATCTGTCATCAAGGGCGGTGCTTAACCTGCGCCGGACGAATTGTCGGCGATGGAAAAATCGACAATAGCCGTGCGGATTCTTATTTTCCGCAGGACGTGAAAGCGGGATTCGTGCTGCTGTGCACAGCGGTGGCGTGCACGAACGTACGAATTCGCACACATCAGGAAGATGAGATGAGGAAACATCGGTTAGCTTTGGGGTTACCGGCGCCCTACGCATAAAGAAATTACCAAAGTACGACCGGCTTGCAGGATTGCAAAGCCGTAGTTCTGCCTTGAGCCGCAAAAGATTCTCAACCCACCTTTTTGGAGTCAGCAGAGCTGTCGTTCCCCACGGCTTTTTCTTGGGCGGATATTTCAACGCGTTCGCGCTTAACATCGAGACGAATCCTGGCAAAAAAACTCATGTAAACGTTGGCGATCCACACAAGCGAAAAACCAGCGATTAAATAGCCGCGCCAATCCGTGAACAGCAACTTGAAGCGCGTGAGGATCAGGAAGAACGCGGCGACCCAATGGCTGAAACAGTATTCACATGTAAATAGGTAGAAAAACTTCCGCTGCAGTAGCGTTCGACATTCTTGGCTGTTTTTTTCACACCACTGACGGGCTTCGTTAAAAACTTCTTCGTGGGTGATGGTCCAGGCAACGGACGCGATCGGTATCGCAATGATAAGAAGCCAGAACAATTGTGCCGACAGTGGCATTGCTGCTCCTGAGCCGCCCAACACGGCGGAAAGGATTCTAAAGGACACAAGGACAGACGATCTGTCACGGAATTGTCGCACACGAAATCATACGAGAATCTACGGACTTCGCTGTATTGATGGGGGTCAAGATCGGAGTAACCATTCGTGTCAGATAGCTAGGTGAGCAAAATGACAGGCAAGGTCTACAGACATCCTTAGAGGGAAAATGGCTGATACGAAAATAGCGGTCTTGGGCGTCTATTCCAGCCGCGAACAAATGGGTCGGGCCGTCGAGCAACTCCAATCTGCCGGATTTCGAGATGCAGACATTTCCGTGGTCGTTCCAGGCGAACACGGGGCAACAAAACTCGAGACCGCAGAAACACGAGAACCAAAGAACATAAACGAAAAAGTGAAAGACCTCACATCTAAAGACAAGAAGGATATCAGCTCGGGAAGATCGGCGGATGTCGACCTGAAAAATACGAAAGCACCGCAGGCAACTGCCACGGGTGCAGGCATTGGAGCGGCTTTGGGTGGATCCCTCGGACTGCTTGCGGCGGTTTCGGCGCTTGCCATCCCAGGTATCGGACCTTTGTTGATTGCGGGGCCTCTGCTCGGTGCATTCGCAGGTGCCGCGGCGGGAGGAGCCGTGGGAGTCCTAGTTGGAGAAGGCATTCCCGAGGACGAGGCGAAGCTTTACGAAGAGCGACTGAAAAAAGGTGGACTGCTCGTCTCTGTTCTCACAGAAACGCGCCAGGAGGCCGATCGCGCGCGCAACATTCTTCAGCAAACTGGGGCAACCGATATCGCGGCAACTCACAAAGCAAGACCGGAAGCGGTCGAGACGAAGGGCATTCCTCGAGCGGCGAGTCGCTAGTTTTCCCTGTCTCAGAATGGCGAGAACTTAAGACTTGGCGGAAGCCTGGAAAGCTTCGGGCGGGTCGAGAGAGCAGCTCTGCCAAAAGGCAGCGTCGGAGATCGAGCCGTCCTGGAGTGCTTTTAAGTTGTCCATTGTTGCGGCGATTTGGCCTCCATCGACGGAGTCAAAGACAATTACAATGCCGGATACGTTTGGATCGGACGAGGCCATATCCTTATAAGCTTCGAGGAGTAGATATTTCGCGAACTTTCGTTTCTCTGCTGGAGTGGACGAAGCTCCCGCCGCCGGTTCAATCCAAACTACTCTCACTGTTTTTCCTTGCAGCGGATTCCATTTGCCGCTGAAGGTATTGGTTTCTTCTCGCGCGACCTTGAAAAGATCGGTGTCGGCGGGCGATGCGGCGGCTTTCGTTCCGGCGGAGCCATAACTTGACGGCAATTCTACTTGGGACCGCCGCATCCATCCGCGCGAGGCGCCAGAAATCTGCACGTGGACCCACGAGCCTTCAAGGCCAAGAATCTGGAACTCGTCTTCTTCATCCGCGGTGAGAAGAACTTGAGCGCCTTCTTCGGGTTTGGAGAAAATGGCCACTCCGCGTTTCTTGACAATCAACAAGTCCACGGGCCGCACCTGATTCTGTTGAATCTCTTCCAGGCCTTTTATATCGGCGCTGATTTGGCGGGCTTTTTCTTCGGCCATCGCGCGCCGAGCTTGTATCGATTCCAGACTTTCCGCGGCGGGCGGATTTGAAGGGCTGGCGGCCGATTTGGCAGCACGACCCGGTACGGAAGGGGCTGCCGATGCATTTCTGTTTGACGAGGATTCACCATCCGGATATGCGGGTGAGCTGTTACCCGCAAGCTGCGGAGTTGCTGTGTTTGTAGCGGTTGCGGCAGTCGCTGGTGTTTTTGAGCTGTGTTGGTTCGCTGGCGGAGGTGTGTATAACGGAGCCGCTGGAGGGATACGGATGGTAGAACCCGGCGAATGCGGGGCAGCCTTGTGCGACAAAGCGTCTTCGATGCGATCGAGCAAGTCGGTCTCGACGTGGCTGTTTGAAGCCAGCTCGCGATAACCGGACCGCGCGGATACCGGGTCGGTGTACCAGGCCGTGATCTTCGAAGTGACTTGAACTTTGACTCCGCCGTTCGCAGCAGGGAGGACTTGCAAAGTGCAAACGTAGTAGCCGCGTTCGTAACCTTTCAGCGGTTGGTCGCCGACATCAACAAAGCCTTCCAGGATGGGGAGACGCCCGCTGGAAGAGGACTTTAGATCGTCCACTACTTGTTGGACCTCTGAGAGCGGATTGGAGAAAGTGCGTTCAACAGGTTTCGCTTGCGCGATGGCATGGCCGGCAATTATCAGGGTCGCGAAAAATAAGTGAGAGAAAGAAAGTGCAAGTTTGTAAAATTTTTTCACGGTAAGGGCTCTACCTGGTCTTGACGAAGCCACCCGCGCTGGCCCTGGTCGGTTTCCACACCGTACCAATAGGGCGTGATGATCTCGATGACAACTTGTGTGCCGGCTGTCAAAGATTGGAGTTTAACAGCATGCTGGAAGGGAGCGGCCTTGAGTTCAGTATTTGGATTTTTGACTTTTACCTCAACATTGTGGCGCAACTGATGCTCGCGGGCCTGCAAGTCTCGCAAGGAAGCTTCCGCTGAATTTAGGCGGGCGAGTTCCTGGTCGCGCAGTTTGGCTGCGGCACGCGCTTGGTCTTCCTGCTGTCGTTGCCTTACAAGTTCAGCGGCTTGCTGCTCTTCTTTGTGAATCTGAAGAAGGCGAGCATTGATTTCGGCAAATTCGCTGGTTTCGACGGTGGTGTCCGACGCGTGAACTCTGCGGCTAGCATCCTCCACAAAGACTGCGTCAATTTGTAGGTGAGTTCGGTTGGCGGAGATAGGCTGAACCACGTAACGCACGGTGATGGTGCCCATGTCAGCGGCATCCTTGAAGTGTTTTGGAGAAAGAGCGCCTCGGCGAACTTTGTAAAACACCTGGCCGGGCCCCTGCCAGGCACCATAGTAGGCGGAGGACGTTTGGGATTCGGCTTCTGTTAAGTTTGCTTCGCGCGCATATACCGAGGTGCCGTGCATCATCTGATCATCAGCGACGGTTTGGACAGCCTTAATGACATCTTCTTCCGAGGCTTTTAAATCAATTGCAAAACCTTCGGGCTCCTGGGATTTGTGCCCGGGAAATTGCAGCGGGGCAGCTTGTGCAATGACTGGCGCTAATACGAACCACAATAATAAATAATACCGATGAGAGTGCTGTGAGGATGTAACCATTGGGGCTCGGAGTGTTTCCGTTGGCTCGCCCGGGATCGCGTGACGCAATCGAGATTTTAGCGAACGCCGGGACATCGTATCGTCGTTTTCTCCATTCCGCGCTATTGTATCTGAAAGTTTGTTCAAATGAGCCGCGACGATTGGAATGAATTTTGGTGGATGCTTTAAATCAGCGGCGTTCGGATGCGCAGTCCAAGGCCCGATGAGGTAAAATTGTGGCAGGAAATCGCCTGAAATCACGCGGCTGACAAGTGCAGAATCCTGTGATCGAGCAGCGTGAGATAGAAAAGACGGCAGAATGGCCGGCGCCGCGCATTCTGGTGGTGGACGACGATGCAGAGTTGTGCGAGCTGGTTGCGGAATATCTGATCCCGGAAGGATTTCGGGTAGATTCAGTGTACGACGGTGTTCAGGGTTTGGATCGTTCTCTTTCCGGGGAATATTCTTTAATCATTCTGGACGTGATGCTTCCCGGAATCCAAGGATTTGAAGTGCTGCGGCAGATTCGCGCGAAGTCGCGCTTGCCCATCATTATGCTGACCGCGCGGGGAGAGGACGTGGACCGAATCGTCGGCTTGGAAATTGGAGCCGACGACTATCTTCCGAAACCGTTCAATCCACGAGAGCTTGTAGCTCGTATTCAGGCGGTTCTACGGCGGAGCACCCAAAATTCGCCACCAATTGCTGATCATATAACTCTGGGCGACGTGGAATTAGAGATTCGCGCACGGACCGTACGCCGTGGGAACCGCGAAGTGGATCTTACTTCTTTGGAGTTTGACATCCTGGCCGCATTTTTGAGAAAACCCGGCCAGGTAATTACACGCGAGGAGTTGGTGAAGGGCTCGCTGGGGCGCGAGTTCGTGCCGGTCGATCGAAGCATCGACGTGCATATCAGCAACCTGAGGAAAAAATTGGGCCCGTCTGAGGATGGAGGCAATCGCATCCGAAACGTGCGGAGCGTGGGATATATTTACGCCATCCCGGGTGCCTCCAAGAAGCGTTAAGGCAAGAAATGCGAACTTTATTCCTAAAGATTTTCGTTTCGTTCTGGCTGGCGATGGTTTTGGTGAGCGGCACGTTGATTTATTCCGTGGTGACAACACAGTCCGTATTCACTCTAGATCGTTCCGAGCAATCGGATAGAACCCTTATTCCAATTGTGGCCGCGCGCGCAGCCGACGTTCTTGACGACCACGGGATGGGGGCGCTGGCCGATTATCTTACGTCCCTGCAAACAACTTTGAATTGGGAGGCGTTTCTTTTTGACGATGAGGGCAAAGAAATCTTATCCCAGCCCACACCTCCAGAGGCTGATGCCATCGCGCAGAGGGCGCTACAAGCCAGCGACACTGAATTTTTGGTCTCCCACGGAATTAAATATGTGGCGACAAGAACGACTGGATCTACGGGGACTCGTTATGTTTTTGTGACGGGAATGAAAGTTGAGTCGGTGGCCAGCGTTTTGCAGGCTCCCTTGGGAATTCAAATTTTACGCGGCGCAGCGATTCTCCTAATTGCCGGTCTAGTGTGTTTCTGGCTGGCTCGTTACATTACGGCTCCCATACGACATCTACGGACCGCTACGCATCGTCTTGCAACCGGAAATCTTTCGGCCAGAGTGGGCGGCTACGATGAGAGACGGAAAGACGAACTCGCAGATTTGAGCCGCGACTTCGATCATATGGCGGAACAGATAGAATCACTGTTGAAATCACAACGCCGCTTGATCTCCGACATTTCTCATGAGCTCAGGTCGCCGCTGACGCGGTTGTGCGTGGCCCTCGGCCTTGCCCGCCGGCATGCCGGCCCGGAGTTTTCCAGCGCTCTGGATCGGATTGATCTGGAATCCGAGCGTCTGAACCATCTGATAGGCAGCCTGCTTGAGCTTGCCAGGCTGGAAAGCGGAGCAGAGATTCTGGCGGGGGAGCCCATAGAAGTTCGAGCTTTGCTACGCGAAATAGTGGCCGATGCGGATTACGAGGCTCAGAGCCGAAACCGGCACGTCCATATTTTGTCTGCCGACACTTGTATAGTTATTGGAGACGCGCAATTGGTTCGTGCCGCGGCTGAGAACGTGATTCGTAACGCGCTGAGCCATACCGGGGAAGGCACCTGCGTGGATGTAAGCCTGCAACTGGTGTCCCGGTCGCATCGTGAAATCGCGCTTATTCGCGTGCGCGACCGCGGCAAGGGCGTGCCGGAAGAATCGCTGGCGGATATCTTTCTTCCCTTCTACCGAGTGGGCGACGCACGCGAGAGGTCTGCGGGTGGTTCGGGGCTGGGGCTTTCGATCACAGACCGCGCTGTACGCCTCCACGGGGGAAGTGTAAAGGCGGAAAACTGCAAGGATGGCGGCTTGGTGGTCGAACTGCAATTCCCGGCAGCGGCCGGCGAACAGGCGGTAGCGCAGGACGCGATGCCCCTAACCTCGCAGGTTTGAACCCGAAGTCATCCTTACCGGAAATCAGGCCGGTCTGGAATTATCCGGCATATAGGATTTACCGCCCGCGATCTTCTCATCATCTATTATATGTAATATAGGGATGTGACTCAGAACTTTGCTCTACTCTACTAAGCAACACCGTCCTGATAGGTTGCGTTCTGACCTAGCCGACACCCTTCGATTTTGTACGGTCGGAGCACCATATAGCAATATCTGTATGTAAAGATTTGTAAATTTTTGTCCTTGCGTTGTTCATTCTGAAAGAGTACTTTCTAGGCGTTTTGCGGAATCTGAGGGGCACGCTGTTGTTCGAGCATCTTACTGACCTCGAATCGCTTCGCGATTGGATGCCGCGGCGAAAGTTTTTTCCGGCATGCGTACGCGTCTCTCGCAATCGTTCGTCCTCATTTTCTCCTGAATTCAACGATGCAAATTACGACGATACTGACAGCTTGAATAGGAGGCTGTATGTTTAAGTGGTTTGCAAATGGTGCGGACCGAACCCGGAAATCATGGGTGCGTCCATTCGTCACCTGCGCGCTGCTGATTTTGGCAACTCTGGTTTGCGATTGCCGAACAGTAAGTGCGTTGCCGGCAAATAAAGTAATGGCGATTCCTGCTTTCGCTCGGAAGTACGGCCTGCCTTGCTCCGCCTGCCATACGGCTTGGCCGGAGCTGAATAACTTTGGGCAAGTTTTCCGCGACAATGGTTATCAGCTGATGAACGATCGCGACTCACCGATTTGGCAAAACCCCTCCTATTTTCCTATTACGTTCCGGATTACGCCGAACTGGCACCGTGAGAGTACGAGCAATCAACCGGTTGACTTGGTTCCCGGCGGAACGGGTGAGGGGAACGTTACAGTTTCACGCAATGTGACTCAAGCGGGCTTCGATCTCTCCGGAATGGACTTATGGTCAGCCGGGACTCTCTACAAGAACATCTCCTTCCAGTTGCTTCCGTCCTCGGACGTCACTGCAGTATGGCATTTTGAGAGCGCCTGGGTGCGATTCGATAACATCAAAGGAAGTTCGTGGTTGAATGTAAAGTTCGGCAGGTTTGAACTGGACAATCTGGTTTCCGAGAAGCGGTTCCTAACGATCTCTGCGAATGGCGGTCTGTACCAAATTTATCATTTCAATGTTCCAGGAAGCGCTAATGATTTTGGCTACGGCGACAATCAAATCGGCGTGGAATTGATGGGCCATAGCGCCAATAGTTACACGCGTTATTCTATCTCGTTGCTAAGTAGCAACGAAGGCGGCGTTGGCCTAACGAACTCTGTCACTCCGGGAGGCAACCCGTCAAATCGCAGCTATGACGGAAACGTTGCTTTCAGCCAAGCATTCAATGCCGGAAGTCTGGGTTTCGAGCGTGTGGGGGCATTCGCTTACATCGGACAGAGACCAACTTTTTATCAAACTACACAAAACGGTGCTACCCAGCTCGTTGGTATGGGTAATGAACCATTCTATCGGATTGGCTTCGCTGGAGACTTTTACATTAAGAACCTAGAGTTATTGCCGTTGTTTATGCATGGGCATGACAGCGCATATCTCGGCAATGGTATTGCTTCAAATAGCGGACCATTGCCCAGTACCTCCCGGGCGCCTTCCTTCAACGGTGGCTTCCTCGAAGCCCATTACTACGTAAACCCACAGCTTGTGTTTATTGGACGCTTCGAGAAAATCGACGTGGGGCAGCAGGCAGATACGGGCAATCCGGGAAACTTCGGAAACGTGACTGCTTACACCGTGGGTTACCGGTATTACCCAATCATGTTCAGCCGCGCGGGATTGGCCTGGCACAACGAGTATTCCATCTCTAAATCAATTGGTATCGTTCCGGAAAGCGGAGATGGTACCGGCTTACCTCCACTCCTTCCTACGCAAGGCGTGTGGAGCAGTACCGTATTTATCGGATTTGATTTCGACTTCTAGAGACGAGGCCCAAAAATGACACTAAAAAAACTTGCTGTGACATTTGTTTTGGGGTCGGTGGCTCTGGTGACAGTCGGGGCCACATCCATCCTTGCGCAATCGCACATAAACCCGCCAGACTCGGCCCTCGGAACGCCTAGCGTCGCAACTGCGGAGAGCCACATTGGCGACGTGACGGGGCACGCGGCGAGCGGGGAGAAGCTTTATATAGATACTGTATCGGCTGCCATGGACCGGACGGCAATGCCGACGGGATGAATGCCCAGTGGATTGATCCGAAGCCGAGGGATTTCACGAAGGCCGTCTTTAAGTGCCGGTCAACCCCCACCGGCACGCTGCCAGTCGACCCAGACCTCTTTAACGCAATGACTCGTGGATTCGTCTCGACAAACATGCCGCAGTGGCGGCCGTTGACTCCACAACAGCGTGCCGACCTCGTTGCTTTCATAAAAACGTGGTCGCCTCGTTGGGCACAAGAGAAACCGGGAACTCCTATCAATATTCCGCCCGAAACTCCGGATACTCCGGAAAGTGTCGAGCGCGGCAAAGTCCTCTATCAGACGACGCTAAAGTGCGTCGAATGCCACGGACCAAAGGGCCTTGGCGATGGGCCTTCCGCACCCACACTACGCGACAATGACGGAAACCCCATCAAACCTTACGACTTTGTGAATGGCTCTCGCTTCAAGTGCGGTACGACGAACGAGGATCTGTACCGCATCTTCATGACCGGCTTAGACGGTACACCGATGCCTTCATGGTCGGATTTCGTGGATCCGAACCAAGCCTGGGATCTAGTCCACTACTTGCGGACACTGCAGCGGAGTTATCACCCGCCGCATAATGCGAAAGTGGCCGCCAAGTCTACTGACCAAAAGGGTGGGTAAGACACCTTACGCTTCCGAGCTGACATATCATTGCACCGTCTGGCTGGTTTAGCCGCTAAAAGGAAAATCAAATTATTCGTCGAGCTAAATTCTATTCCATGGGGAGGTAATTAAAATGAAGAGTGATTTGAAAATAATGATTGTGGCGGTCCTGTTTTTATCTAGCTTGACCTTGGCGTCCACAGCCTTGGCGCAGTATCAAGTAGTGACAGTCGCCGATGGCGGAACAATAACAGGGAACGTGAAGTGGACGGGCACAAAACCGCAGCCAGTCGTTCTACCAATCACGAAGAATCCCGACGTATGCGCTCCCAACGGGCAAAAGACTCGCGATCTTGAGCGGATCATCATCGCTTCCGATGGTAGCGTTGAAAACACGGTGGTTTACTTGAAAGGCATTCCCAAAGGCAAGGCCATGGATTTGCCTGAGGCAAGACGCTCACTCGACCAGAAGAACTGCCGCTACGTACCCCACATTATGTTAGTTCCAAAAGGAAACGACCTGACCATGGTGAGTAGCGATCCCATCCTACACAACATTCATATGACCGGCGTTCAGCTTTATAACATTCCGTTTCCGATTGCGAACCATCCCGTCAAGAGGCCTTTTCAACGTGATGGAGTAACGGATCTGAAATGCGACGCGGGTCACGTCTGGATGAATTCTGTAGTTATGACTGTTGAGAGTCCTTACTACGCCATTACGGACGAGCATGGCAATTTCAAGCTTACGGATGTCCCGCCCGGAACTTATACGATCGAAGCTTGGCATGAAAACTGGCAGATTGCTCGGCAAGAATCGGTGATGGACGTCGACTCACACCAGATGGTGAATCGGCCGATCTTTGCTGATGGTATGACGTGGGATAAGAGCGTCACTGTACCGGCGAAGGGCAATGTCACGGTTGATTTTCAGATTTCCCAGAAGTAGCGACCCAGATTGATTGCGCTCGCGGGTCGGTGAGTTTGCCGGCTCGCGAAGGGGGAGGGGGTCATGGCGGCTTCTCAAGCGTTGCTGGAAAACGAACCGCTCGTAAACGCAAAGCTGGTCAAGCAATGGTTGTTCTGGGGAATCCTATGGACGATGATCTTCCCGCTCGTCGGGGTAGTCGTCTCCATCAAATTCAACTACCCGGATTGGCTGGGCCAAACATCCTGGCTCACTTGGGGCCGGATCCGGCCGATGCATGTCAACGGCGTAATCTTCGGGGCGTTCTCCACCACTTTCTTCGGCCTCGTCTTCTATATGGTTCCCAAGCTCACCGGCATCCGCATGGTGGGCGAGAAGATGGGGTTCTGGTGCCTGTGGCTCTGGAATATCGGCGTTGTCCTAGGATCCTATTCGCTTATGGCGGGCTATCAAAAGGGCATTGAAGCTGGCGATTATGCGCTTTGGGCCGACGTCCCGTTAATCATCGCCTTCATAATCTTGACCTACATGGTCATCGCCACCATCGTGCAACGCAAAGAGAAACTCCTGTACGTTTCCCTCTATTACACAGCCGGTGCGATGGTGTGGACGGCGATCAATTTCCCCATAGGGAATATCCTGCTTCCATATTGGGTTCCGGGCGTTAACAATGCGGCCCTCCACGGGCTCTACATCCATTACATCGTAGGTCTGTGGATCACCCCGGCGGGTCTCGCGTTAATTTACTTCTTCCTACCGCTGGCGTGCAAGAATCCACTTTACAGCCACAAGCTCTCGCTCGTCGGCTTTTGGTCCATCGCCCTCTTCTATCCGTTCGTTGGTATTCATCATTATCTCTACAGCCCCATTCCCAACTGGACCCAGACGATCGCAATCGTCACCTCGATGATGCTGATCATTCCGGTATGGACCGTCACCCAGAATTTCTTCGGGACCATGATGGGTAACTGGAAATCTCTGCAGGAGAGTTTTGTCGCTAAATTCTGCATCATGGGTTCCATCTTTTACTTCCTTGGCTGCTTCCAGGGCTCCACCGAGGCCTTGCGAGGCATGCAACAGCTCACCCACTTTACCGATTTCGTGATTTCGCACTCTCATCTCACAATTTTCGGGACATTCGTCGTCTGGACGATGGCGGGCACGTACTACGTTTGGCCGCGGGTCACAGGCCACGCCCTGTGGAGCAAAACTCTGGCCACCTGGCATTTCTGGCTTATCGTCGTCAGCTTCAGCACGATGGCTGGCGTCCTCACTCTAATGGGGCTTTTGCAGGGCACGATGTGGATGGATTCAGTGGACTTCGTCGACACCGTCGTGGCCATGAAACCTTACTGGTTCGTGAGGACACTCTCCGGGATAGGCATGGACATCGGCATTTTCCTTTTCATGATCAACATGTATATGACGGCCGTGGAGCCTTCTCCGCTTCCGGAAATGGAGCGAGAGAAGGCGATTCGTGCCAGCGGCGGCGGACTAACATGCAGAATAAACGCATCGACACATTCATTATGGGTATGGCCATCGTGTTCATGGGGGCCGCAGTCTTTATTATGGGACTGCTGCCTTGGCTCGGACGCGCACATGCCATGACTGTGGTCACGATGGACGGGAAAGTCGTCCCGGCGCAACCTTACACCCCGCTCGAGGCGAGGGGCCGCAAGGTGTACATCCGGGAAGGCTGCTGGTATTGCCACTCGCAGTATGTCCGCCCGGTGACCGGCGAGGATCGCCGCTGGGGACCCCCTTCCCAGGAAGGCGAATATGCGTACGATGTTCCACATATGTTCGGGACCCGTCGCATCGGTCCCGATTTGACGCGTGAAGGCGGAAGGGTCGCTGACGACTGGCACTACGCCCATCATTTCAATCCCCGCATGGTCGTGCCCGATTCGATCATGCCTCAGTTTCCTTGGCTGTATAACGGCGTCGACGCGAACGGCAGGCCGGTTCCGACCGACGACGCTGTTGCGCTTGTGGCCTACATTCAGAAGCTCGGCTCGAATCTGGGGCCTTGGCGAAAGAATTTTCTCTACGTCTCGGGAGGGTCGGCCATTCCCGTCATTCCGGCCGCTGTCGAAGACGGGGTCGCGGAAGGCAAGAAAGTTTTTGTGCGTCGGTGCGTTGGGTGCCATGGCGAGACAGGTGACGGGAAAGGGCCTGTGGCGGTCTTCCTGGGGACCAAGCCGCGCATCTTCAAGGACGGCATCTTCAAATTGCGTTCGACTCCTTCGGGCTCGATTCCTACGGATGGCGATCTCTACCGCACAATTACGATGGGGGTTCGGGGCACCGCGATGCCTAATTGGCACGAATTGACTGAAGATGACCGCTGGTTCGTGATTCAGTACATCAAAACGTTCTCCGACCGATTTAAGGAGGAGACGCCCGGCGATGTCATCGTGATTCCTCCGGAGTCCCCTAACACTCCTGACTCGGTGTCTCGCGGAAAGGGTCTTTATGACCAGATGAAGTGTGCGGAGTGCCATGGTGTGGACGGGACGGGCAACGGCCCTTCTGCCTCCACCTTGCGCGACAATTGGGGAAATCCCATCGCTCCGCGCAACTTCACGCATGGCGGCACGGATATGAAGAGCGGTCCAGCGCCGCAGGATATGTATAAGGCGTTCAGCACCGGCTTGGATGGAACTCCCATGCCGTCGTACGCGGACTTCCTCAATCCGGATCAGCGGTGGGATCTGGTTCACTATGTGATGTCCTTTGGCCCGCCGGACACCTATCTGATCCTTACCCCGCAGCAGGCAGGAGACGCTTATGGACACTGATATTCTATTCTGGACGTTTTTAGCAGGCCTTGGATTTGCCCTTAACGCATGTTGCATCTTTTTGCTTCTCGTCCGCCACGGCCAATATCGTGACCCCGAGAAGCCAAAATTCATCATGTACAACAATGAAGCAAGAGACGATTCGCAGTTCAGTCAGGATTTGGTAAACGTATGAACCATCCCAGGGAAGAACTGCGGATACCAACCAGCCCTGCGCATGTACAGGCGCGTTTTTCCTGGCAGCTTTCTGTGTACGCCATCCTGGTGGCTGTAGCAATTTATTACTTGTGCGTCGCATAGTATCGGCCGGGAATGCTGCTCTGGCACCGGTTGTTTTGCTGTCCGCAGACGCTTTAGATTGGAATCGGAGTCGCGGAAAAAGGTGACTGATATGAATAAGGAAAACGAGAACGATCACGATATTCACACGTATGAGTATTCCGGAATTCAAGAGCGGACCGGCAAAGTAAACACGTGGTTAATCGTCGTATACGCCGCCCTGCTGATTTGGGGTGTGTGGTACCTTATCACCTTTTGGAATCATGCCTGAGTTGTAGATGTGATGGTGAGGCTGCCTGAAATCGATTCGCCTGGCGTTATCGACTGCCTTCCGGTGAGTGTTCCTCCTGCGAATCACCTCGGTGTCCGTATAAAACATCGATTGAGGTGTTAGTTTGGTCGCCTCATTCCTTGGTTCCTTGGGTGATCGGCTCGTTTCCTATTTTTCCGAAATCGCGAAGTCGACCTCGCTTGTGTGACCTGCCTGCACCGTGACTCTCTTCATCCAGGTCTCAGGCTGGCTGTATGTAGGCCGGCTTACCTCAACCTGAGCAGCAACATCTAGGACTTTTTCTTCCGAAATGATCCGCCAGCCTTCATGCCACGCCTCAATCTCGTATTCTCCGGGCGGAACATCCGTGAACTTGAAAAACCCATATTGGTCAGTGACTGCGTAGTATGGGTGCTTCACCACAAGAACCTGCGCATTCATCCACACGTGTCCGGCATTGCACTTTAGATCCACCACACCATTCGTGCGCATGACGATGGGGATGAAGTGATTTTGGAAGGGAAAGGGAACATTGTTGCTCGCCGCACCCATCATATGTACGGTGTGCAAGACGGGATCGCTATTCTTGATCTCTAGATTCCCGCCCTGCGGCACGAGCATAATGTGTGGAATATAGCGGCACGATTTCTGATCCAAGTGCTGGCGCGCTTCGGGAAGATCCATGGCTTTACCCTTAGTGATGTCCTTCAGGTACACAACCGTATTCGCAACATCTCCGTCGGAATTGATCAGCAGGCGTTCGAGGTCCCGTACCTTGTGCGATTCGGGATCGCACGTGTCTGCATTCTTCGTAATCGGCAACCTGGGAATCTTGGGGATCGGGCCTGTCCATCGAACGGTTCCTGTGATTGTCCCCGGGTCCTTAACTGTAACAACCGTGTATTCAGATTGTGCGGCTGTTCGCCGCTCGCAAAAGCTAACTCCAAGAAAAAGAACCAGAGCCAATGTACAGAACTGATTCACGACGGCTGTTCTCATGATGCCCTCCGGGATCTCCTCTCAATAAGCGGAGCGGCGGAAGTCAAATCTATTCCCAATTTATACCGCTCGTACCCAACCCATTTAGAAACGAATTCTCAAGACGTCAAGCTCACATGGAGCCTGAGTGCCTTAAGCATCACAGTTAGGGGCTTTGAGTTAAGAATAAGTCCTTTTAGGTATGCTCCTTGTCTTTACTTTCACGCTTTATCTTATAAGTACACGAACGCTAATTTCCCGTTTTGAAATCTAGATCAGATGCTCTTGCATGACGTATTCCTCTACTCACCAAAATGGCGCAGCATCCTTGGGCACGGCAACCACGACAACGCAGCCAACGCGTATGAGCGACGGGAATGAAACGCGTAGTTCTTGGACAATCCTGGAGTTATGCAGCTTGGAGGATTCTGATTTGGCTTCGCGCAAGATGGGGATGTTGGGGTCGGCGTCTTTCCATAGAACGAAGAAATCTTGATAGGCGGCGCGTGCCCCTGCGTTGTCGTCTTCGAGCGCGTAGGCGCGGCCGAGGGCGAGATGCGCTAGGGCGCCGATTGAACTGGTCACAACGACGCCACGATGGTCGAGTGTCTTCTGGAATTCGGCGGCTGCGGCGGTGCCGTTATGTACTGCCAGATACGACTGTGCCCGAGTGTAAACAGGCATGAGAGAAAGTTCACCAAGAAGAGCTCCGAGCTCGTAAGGGGAAGCCACCTTGAGTTCCTCAATTTCGTTGGCTCAGCCGCTCCTGAAGCCCATAGGCCTTCTTCAGGTTTTCCTCCGCGAGCTGGGTCTCGCGCAGGTTGTAGTAGCTAGTTCCGAGGGCTACGTATGCCAAGCAGAAATTAGGGTCGAGATTGATGGCGCGCTGGAAGAATGGAAGAGCGGTTTCGATATCTGCGTTATTGAATGCCTTTAAGCCTTGGCTGTAGGCCTGAAGAGCTCCTAGCGACGATGTCGTGGCTTCCGGGAGTGGTGTATCGAACTGTGAAAGCTTCCGAGAGCAGCGATGACGTGTTCCTTATCCTCGGACGTAACCTGTTCCTGCGCTAGATTTTGGCCCATCTTGCAATTCACGACGTTGAGGCCGACAACATATTCATCTTCCGAACTTCCAATTGAACCATTACTTACTGCTATGCTTCCCGTGTGCTCGCACACCTGTCTCGCCAGGTCCTGGTTGAGCTGAGGATCTGCGGGCTGGCCCATAAGGCTTAGCGTCTGCGCAATTTCTTGGTCAGAAACAATATTCAAGAAAGTTGATTCTCCAAGTTTCGTCGCGAGGCCCTGGCTTAACGTATCTTCGAAGACTTTGTCAGCAGTGGTGTTCGTGAAATCGGCGATAACGATAAAATCCTTGTCCGTGACGCTCGGCGAGCGATGAAAATAAAAATAGCCTGCACCGACCGCAACCCAGAAGCGCGATCACCAAGAATGTGGTTTTCCGTTGAATCCTCATACGGAAGTGCTGGTCCCTTCGATGGCCAGCTCCGCGCCTTGATTTTACGATAGAGCAACGGTGCTCACCGCTGCAAGCGACGAACGCCTCTATAAACTACGGAAGCTAGACCAAGCAATCCGCCGTTGGCAATTGCGTTAGTTGTGCGAGCCTGCTTTCGACGCACGTCTGAGGGCGGCGGACAACACTAATACCAAGCAAAGTGCCCCGAACACAAGGGCTGCCCTCATGTAGTCCTTCTCTTCCTGTTCTGATACGAGTCTGCGTGGCGGAGGCGCAGGCTGGGGCGTCGTAAGAGCAATTCCACGTTCCTGTGCGATGACTTCGGCGACACGCCGCGACATCAGTAATACGGCAGCGTCATAATTCGCCTGTTGCAGATAAGGCATCGCTTCGCGCCCGAAGGCGGCAGTTTTGCTGTCCGGGAGAACGGTCTCCAGGCCCTGGCCGACTTCGAATCGGTACTGCCGATCGTCCACGGCAAGCAGTATCAGCACAGCGAGTTCCGACTGCGCGGGACCCACACCGCGCTGCATTGCGAGATCGATCGAGAAATCCGCTATCGAGCGACCATCGAGCGATTTCACCGTACTAACAACGATTTGCACGTGAGCCTTTTGGTTAACCTCCTCACTGAGAACCGTCAGGTGGTTTTTCGTCGAAGAACTCAATACCTCGGCGAAATCGCTCACGTAGCCGCGTGGGTCTGAGTCTTTTTGGGCAGATGCGTTCTGCACGGTCAAAGACAAATTGAGAAGGATCACCACTGCGGCCCAGGAAGCCACGCTCAGAAAGGGAATATATCGCATTGAGGGAACGCGTCGACCACTGCAATGGTAGAACCAAGCGTTGGGAGTGTCAACGCGCTGAGCGGCTTGGCGGCTTGGGCCCGCCTAGCAAGAAACGGAGAGGCAGTTCCTTGGACACTTCGCCAGAACAAGCCAAGAATCCGAGTTGTTGTATCATGCCGTCCCGGTTTGGGTTGCAAGCGCGAAATCCTGGTCCGTAGGCCACATAACGGTATATAAGTGTAGCCCACGATTCGCAGATCGCAGCGGTTGCAATAGCCGACAAGTGGAGGGGGCGATGATGAATTGCAATTCGTGCGGGGCTCCCCTGAAAGAAGCTGACCCGGTTTGCCCCTCTTGCGGGGCGGCGACCTCAGGAGTTTCGCAGCCGAAGCCGACGGCAAGTTTAGGCACGTCAGAATTTTCTGAATATTATCGAAGCGAATTTCAAAAGATACGCGACTCAAACGAACAGTACAAAGGAAAATGGAACTGGGCAGCCTTTTTGGGGGGGCCGATCTGGGCGTTCACAAAGGGACTCAAGGAAGTAGTTGTAATCTACGCTTTGGCTATCCTCTTCACTTTTGGTATTTCGGTGCTCGCGTACGCTGTGATCTTCGGCTTACGCGGAAATTATTTCTATTACACCAAATTGATGAAAGGCCGGATTCTGATTGTTTAGCAAGGTACGCTGCTGCGCTTGAAGTAATTTACGGTTCGGCGCTGCTTCAATTTTTGTTTCTATCACTGAGATCGCGGTCCATTTGCGATGTGCCGTAAAGACCGATCCGGGTCGATGATGTCCCCCTTCCTAAGCTGCGCTGACCTCAGGTTTTTCCGCTTTTGGACGAAGTGAATCCGCGGCAGACGAACCCCACGGTGCGGTCTTTCCGCGACGCCCACGCACTCTCTCCAGCCGCAACGAATTCCCCACCACCATCAAACTGCTGACGAGCATGGCGGCTGCCGCCATTACGGGCCGCAGCCATCCCATTGCCGCTAATCCGATCGCAATCACGTTGTAGAGAAATGCCCAGAAGAGATTCTCCTGGATGTGGTGGAATGTTTTCTTTGAAAGCGAAAGTACCCATGGCACCAACGTGATGTCGCCCGCCAGGATATGAACGTCCGCCGCTTCTTTGCTTAGATCTGTGCCGATCTGATGCGCGATACCGACGTCCGCCAAAGCTAGCGCGGGTGCGTCGTTCACGCCGTCTCCGACCATAGCCACCTTGCGGCCGTCGCGCTGCAGCGCCTCAACGTATTCCACTTTCTGCTGGGGAAGCCGTTCAGCGGCCCAGTGCTCGATGCCGAGTTCGGCCGCTACCTGCTGCGTGCTGGCACCTCGGTCTCCAGACAACAGATGCACTTCAAGTTTTTGGGCTCGGCACTGTCTCACCGCACTTAGCGCACCGGGACGCAGATGGTCTTGTAAGCAAATCGCCCCGCGAATTGCGCCATCCCAACCTATATAGACGCGGCTCTCAAGCCCTGCCTCAGGCAACGATCTCTCCAGGTCTGCGGGCATGGACATTTCTCTCTTCAGCAGACTCGCCGCGGTCCCCAGTTGAACCGTATAGACTTGCTCGCCAACCAGCACGCAGCCTTCAATTCCTTCGCCCGGATGGTTCTGGAAATTCTGGACCGCTAAGATCTCACCATCTTGCGCTTGGAACTTTTCCACAATCGCGCGGGCCAGGTGGTGTTCCGAATTGCTTTCAAGCGAAGCCGCAATCCGCAGCAGTGTGTTGCGATTCAGTCCGGCTTCCCTGCTTGCTACCACATCCAGCACACTCAGCTTTCCCTCCGTCAGCGTCCCGGTCTTATCGAATACGACCGTATCGACCTTTGACATTCGCTCGAGGTTCTCCGGCCGACGGATTAGCACGCCTTCCTTGGCGGCTCGTTGCAGACCCACGAACGTGGCCATCGGAGTCGCTATTCCCAGTGCGCACGGGCAGGCCACCACTAAGACTGCCAGTGCACTCAGGAAACCTTGTAACGGCTCGTGCCGCACGAAGCTGTAGTACGCGACTACGCCAAATGCAAATAACATCACCACGCCTACGAACCACGCCGACACGCGATCCACCAGCGTCTCCAGCGGCATTCGTGCCCCGATTGCTTCGGCGCACATCCGCTCAATCTGAGCCTGGAGCGTGCCTTCGCCCACTTTCACTGCTTCATAGATGATTGTTCCATCGAAGTTAACCGTACCTTGCAGTACCGTATCTCCTGGCCCGCGCATCACCGGCAGCGATTCGCCTGTGAGAATGGACTCATCAAGCGTCGTACGCCCTTCGAGAATTTTCCCGTCAACAGCGATTTTCTCCGCGGGTAGCGCACGGAGTAGGTCTCCGGCAAGCACTTCGTCCACGGGAACTAGATCTTCGCCTTGATCGGCACTCTTCGCGCGCAGGCGCCGGGCTTGGGCCGGAGTCTCTTTCGCCAGCGTGCGCATGGCCTGCGCCATGCGCGCCCGTGCGCGGGCCTGGAGATATTTGCCGAGTGTGACAAGGATAATGACCATTGAAGCCGTATCGAAATAAACGTCGTGACCATGTCGAAAAGTCTGCTTCGCCGAGTAGACGTATGCCGTGACGGTACCGAGAGTGATCAGGGTCGCCATACTCAGGCGGCCGCGCGGGATTTCCTGGACCGCAAGCTTCAGATAGGGATAGCCGAGCCCCAGAACCACAGGCGTCGCTAATACCAGCAAGATATATTGGATTTGGTCGCGGAGATGACTGGGCAAATTTGGATACAAATATAGAACCCAAGCGAAACTCATGATGAAGCCGGAGAGAACCGCGCCAAGTGCGAGTAGTATCAGGAACCAGGACTCCGAACTATCGCCCTCCTGGCCCCCACCTGCGAGTTGGTACACAAACGCACACCCGGAGCAGCAGAAGTGCTTTTCCGTCGCCATTTGCGCCACGACGGGCGCTCCACGCAGCGCCAGCCCGCAATGCGCGCAAATCTTTACCGGCAGCACTGAGTCTAAGGCTCCTGACTTTCAGATTTCTAGAAATGGTGCATCATGTCATGCACTGCAGGATTCTGCACCGGGTGCGCTAGCCAATAAAATCCACGGTACAGCGTGATCGCACCCAGCACTGCGAGCAGCACCCCACTGACGCGCACCAGTTTCTCCCGCAGCGCGATCGAAAATAGGTCCGCAAAAAATGCCACCAGTAGCAGTGCCGGCAGCGTCCCGAACCCGAACGCCAGCATCACCAACGCGCCCCACGCCGCCGACCCGGACGACGCTGCTTTGGCCAACATTGCGTAAATCAACCCGCACGGTAAAAATCCTAGCAGTGCTCCTAACGGTAGCGCTCTCATTGATTTCGGCAGGCGTGCAACGTGTTCGAATCCGCGCGCAAGCCACGGCTGCGGCGTCGCCACCTTGGCTTTGAAAGGCGACCAGTGCTTCATCAGCCCAGCAAGCGCAAGCCCCGTGTAAATCATCAGCAATCCCGCTCCCACCATCAGCAGCGCTTGTATTCTCCCAGTGTTTGAAACCAGGCTCGTGAACGATCCCAGCGCTCCTGCCATCGCGCCGAGCAGCGTGTAGCTCGCGATTCGCCCAGCATTGAACACGAGCTGCTGCGGTAGTACCACTCGATGCCAGGAAGAGCCCGTAAGCGCTGTAGAGCCGGGCCCGGCCGTGGCGACGCCTGACGACAGCGCGGGCGCCACGGATATCAGCGCGACAAACCCACCGCACATCCCCACGCAGTGGAGACTCAGGAGCAAACCTGTCAGAAATATGAGCCCTAACTCCATTTGCCACACCCGTCCAAACATTCACTTCCCAAGCACCCTTTTATAGCTCTTTTCGCCTTCGTCGAGAAGTATGGTTTTCGCTGGCCACGGACGGGGGTACCTCATTCGTGGAACCCTTCATTTTGGAAAGAAAAGTTGAAATTCGCGTTGAATCGGCGGTATACAAGATCATATGAGCTTTTTCCTGGGTAGGTTCCTTGAATTCTCCGCAGTGGGACTCATCTGCAGCGTGCTTGTGCATATCCTCGGACTATTTGGCAGAAGACCTCCTTTCGGCTACTTTGCATTTTCATTGCAATTCGGGGCTGTCACTTCGGCCATCGGAGCAGCATTTGCAGTTGTCCTGCTCATTAGTTCGAGGGGGGAGAATTTTTGGAGGGCAGCTTTTCGCACCAGCCCGAGATGGATGAAATGGATGACGTATTTTCTCATTGGCTATGGAATTTTCAATTTTATTGTGTTTGTGAACCGAATTGGCCATCGCCAGGGGTTGCAGCCGGACCAAATCATGCCCTTAATCTTCCGCGGCATTTCGGGAGAATGGATGGTTTTTTATTCGGGGGCGCTTCTGATCTTTTCCTCAGCGATACGCATTCTTGCGACTGAAAAATGAAATCATGCTTCGGGCAGCCGTACTAATCCTCGCGTTCGCGGCTAGCGTTGGTGAGCTTCCTCAAGCCGCCGTCAATGGCTCCGCTCAGTCCAATGATACCCAGTCTCCTCAGCCTCGAATGGGAACACAACGACATCGCACTACCAACCGGCTCATTAATGCTAAAAGTCCCTACCTCCTATTGCATGCGCACAATCCGGTTGATTGGTATCCATGGGGTACTGAAGCCTTTGATAGAGCCCGCAAGGAGAACAAGCCGATCTTCCTCTCGATCGGCTACTTCACGTGTCATTGGTGCCATGTCATGGAGCGAGAATCGTATTCCGATCCGAACGTTGCCGCCATCCTGAATCAGTATTTTGTTTCGGTCAAAGTCGACCGGGAGGAACGTCCCGACATCGACCGCCTTTATATGTCCTACGTCGAATCCACAACCGGCACCGCCGGCTGGCCTCTCAATGTTCTGCTCACTCCTGAACGCAAGCCCTTTTTCGGTGGCACTTATTTCGATCCTGGCCAGCTCAAATCGCTACTCCAACAGGCTGCCGACACATGGAATAAGCAACCCGATTTGATCACGCAGACTGCTGGGCGCGCCGCACGACTGATGCAGATCGTCAACCAGCAGCCTCTAGCGACGGACGTTTTGCAGCCGGCCATTTTAGACCAGGTCTTTAAACAACTTGCGTTGACCTTTGACCACATAAACAGTGGATTCGGCGATGCGCCGAAATTTCCGAGGCCGGTTGCACTGTGTTTCTTGCTTCGCTATTACGTTCGCACTGGTCAACGCGATGCCCTAGATATGACCCTCAACACACTCCGCGCAATGGAGCGCGGCGGCATCCGCGACCAGCTCGGCGGCGGTTTTCATCGTTATTCCACGGACGCGACCTGGCTAGTCCCACATTTCGAGAAAATGCTCTATGACCAGGCGCAACTTGCCATCGTTTATACAGAGGCCTACCAAATCACTCACGACAGCTCCTATGCGAACGCTGCGCGAAATATTCTAGATTTCACGCTGCGCGAGATGCAGCAGCATCGCGGCGGTTTTGCGTCCGCAGAGGATGCGGATAGCCGCGTCAACCCCAGCAAACCCGAAACCCGTGAGGGAGCCTTCTATGTGTGGACCTCGAAGGAGATCGAAATCGTCCTGACTAAGGAAGATGCCCAAGTATTCGATTTTGCGTATGGAGTGGACGACGGCGATGTTCCCGCCCTGCGGGACGTTCGCCGCGCACTGCACGGTAAGAACGTTTTGTATGAAGCTCATTCGGCCGAGGAGACTGCGAAGAAATTCAATCTAACCAATGAACAAATTTCCGAGAAGCTTACTGCCGCGCGGAAGACTTTGTTCGAAGCGCGTTCTCACCGCCCGCACCCTCCTATCGACGACAAAATTATTACAGCGTGGAATGGCATGATGATCTCCGCTCTGGCCCGCGCGAGCCAGGCCTTCGATGAACCGCGTTATCTGGAACGTGCGCAAGTTACAGCAAAATTTGTTGAAGCGCATCTATATGATTCTAGAAACGGCAAGCTGTGGCGCAGTTATCGTGCAGGTGGTCCTAGCGTGGACGGGTTTCTTGATGACAGCACCGACCTCATTAGCGGTCTTTTAGACCTTTATCAGTCTGACTTCAATGTCCATTGGCTGACTTGGGCTGTCTCACTGCAAGAAAGCCAGGACTGGCTATTCGAAGACGCCAAAGAGGGCGGCTATTTTGATGCTGACTCCTCCGATTCTTCTCTTCTTACCCGTACTCGTGAAGCCAACGATGGCGCCGAACCCTCCCCCAATTCGACTGCCGCCATGAATCTTCTGCGGCTTGCACAATTTACGGACCGCGCTCAGTGGCGCGATAGAGCCCAAAGTACGATTTCTGCTTTCGCTGCTGGTCTCGAGTCTGATCCGGGCACGCTACCGGCGCTTGCCTCCGCTCTCGAATTTCGGCTCGCGCAAACCAAACAAATCCTGATCGCCGGTGACCCCGCCTCCCAGGACACTCTTGCACTGTTGCGCCAGGTCAACATCAGGTTCCTCCCAAACAAAATCCTTCTGCTCGCCGATGGTAGTATCGGACAAGAACAACTGGCCCGCTGGTTGCCTTTTATAGCGGGAGCTCATCGAATCCAGGATCGTGCCACAGCCTATGTTTGCGAGAACTATGTTTGCAAGCTGCCAACCGCGGACCCCGACGTTTTCGCACATCTCCTCGACGATAAGCACTAAGGTCCTGGAGTTGCCGTCGGACTCACCGTTTGGTCCTAAAATTCTCTACCTTACGATTCAAGACTCGCTGCCATCACGAGGAATGGTAAGATTGTCGCCAAATGTACACCTGCCCCGCCTGCGATCAAGCCATCAATCAGGCGAGCGATGTGTGTCCCGGCTGCGGCGCGGACTTGACGCCTGCGGGCTCCGAAATCACTAAGCCGGATAAAAAATCGGGCTTCCTAACTGCTACTGTGCTGTGGAGCGCCATAATCACGATCTTGTGGGCAATCGCGTGGTTCGCCTTGCCGTGGCGTCTATCAGGGTCAAAGCCCGCTGCAGAGTTGCGTGCTCGCGAAACTCTCGCGACGCTGCAAGCAGGGCTCGAGGCCTATAAAGCCTCCGAGGGCAACTACCCGCGCTCATTGGAAGTTCTCGGTGATCGCGCTCGTCAAGCAGCGCAGTCGGCGGCGGCGGTTCACTATGCGTTGCAATACACGGCCGGAAATCCGGATGTCGACGGCCGCATAAAAAGTTATTCTCTCGTAGCACGCGCAAGAAATTTCCATTTTCTCAATTTTTACACGGACCAGACGCGTGTCTTCCGCGCCACGCTCGAGGACCGCGCCGCCACTCCCCAAGACCCTCCTCTCAAACCGAATTCGTGAGCAGAAATCACTTGGTCTTGCACCGATATAAAGCTCGATACGCCTCTGATTTGCGCAATCTCACCGGCGACCTCGGTGTCGATAGGGATAAATCAAGAAGAAGCCGCGATGGGGTTGGCTTGGCACAACGAATATTCCATAAGCAAATCAATTGGAATCGTCTCGGAAAGTCTCGATGGATCTGGGCTGCCTCCGACCCCCTGAATATCCAAAGGTGTTTGAAGCAGCAGCGTATTTTATCGGATTTGATTCGACTTCTAGAGAAGAGGCCCCAAAAATGACACTAAAAAAACTTGCTGTGACATGTGCTTTGGGGTCGATGGTTCTGGTGACAGTCGGAGCCACTTCGATCCGTGCGCAATCCCATGTGAACTCAGCAGACCCGTCGCTTGGGGCGCCGAGCGTTGAATCCACAGAGAGCCATATAGGTAATCTGACTGGCCACGCAACGGAAGGTAAGAAAGTTTATCGGCGGTATTGTATCGGCTGCCATGGGCCAGATGGTGATGGCGCGGGCATGAACGCTCAGTGGATTGATCCCAAGCCGAGGGATTTCACGGAAGCAACTTTTAAGTGCCGCTCGACGCCGACCGGTACACTGCCCACCGACGACGATCTTTACAACGCTATCACGCGTGGATTCGCAACGACAAACATGCCTCAATGGCAATCGTTGACTCCGCAACAAAGGGCAGACCTGATTGCCTTTATAAAAACGTGGTCGCCACGTTGGGCCAAAGAAAAACCCGGGACACCCCTGAGCATTCCGCCGGAGACGCCCATCACCATCGAGAGTATTCTGCAAGAACGAGAACTCTTCCAGAAGCTGGAATGCTGGAAGTGTCACGGTCCCCAAGGGCACGGAGATGGCCCGGCAGCAGCCACACTTACCGACGATAAGGGTAATCCAATTCGGCCCTACGACTTTTCGTCCGGATCGCGCTTTATGTGCGGCGTGACCAATCAGGACTTGTACCGCATCTTCATGACCGGACTTGACGGATCGCCCATGCCTTCTTTTGCGGATGTGGTGAAACCAAACGAGGCTTGGGACTTGGTCCATTTCCTGCGAACCTTGCAACCGCTGAAGACGCAGGAAGCAACTCATTGGCAAACTTATAGGTCTGCGCACGGTGCCGACATTAAGCCCATTGGCCCGGAAGCGGCGGTAGGCGCGCAGTAGCTTTTTCGTATTCTGGAGGGTTACGTATGCGAACAAAATATTTTCTCTCTCTAATGATTGCAGTATTGCTGGGTGGCGGAATGCTGGTATTTGCGAATTCGCCCGCAGGCTCAGGTTCCATCACTGGAAAAATAACTTACGTCGGCACGCCTCCGAAGATGAAGCCGATTGACATGTCCAAAGAACCATCGTGTGCTAAGCAACATACGACTCCGGTAACTACACAGAATGTGGTCACTGGACCTGGAAACGCACTCGCTTGGGTTGTAGTGTACATCTCGGCAGGCGATCAGGAGTCTTCAGCGCCGTTCCAAGCCGTGCGTTACGATCAAAAAGGCTGCCAATACATACCTCATGTTCTGCCGATGGTGGCAGCTCAGGAGCTCCAGATTTACAATGACGATCAGACCTCACACAATATTCACCCTCTTGCGAAAGTCAATCCTGAATGGAATAAGTCGCAGCCGCGTGGCTCGCCCCCCATTGATACGAAGTGGGAGAAATCGGAATTCATCCCAGTGAAATGCAATATTCATCCCTGGATGCACGGATATTTCGTGGTACTAAAAACCCCGCACTACGCAGTATCCGGCGGGGACGGCTCGTTCGCGATTAAGGGACTGCCTGCCGGAAAATACACCGTGACGGCCTGGCAAGAGCAATACGGATCGCAAAACCAGGAAGTAACTATCAGCGGGAGCGAGAGCAAAACGGTTAACTTTGCGTTTAAAGTTTTGCCGTACTAGTTTCTGTTCCTGGCACTGAAGCGTCACTATTCTCGGGGTCGGTTCGTGGCTGGTGGCTGGTGGCTGGTCCACTGGTAAGCGCACAGGCGATAGAACATGAGTAATTGTTCGCACCGATTGTATTCGTCATTACGTTTGACTCGGTAGGCATCTTTCTGATGCACACCTGCTCCTTGGCTGGCCAAATCGCGGCAGTTTTCAGGGCCTCGGAGATCCAAGCCCTAAAGAGCGGTATTTTGATCCTCATGTTTCCGCCCGTCCCTGGGGAAGCGCTTTCCGTCGTCAGCCTCGTTCTCTCCAGCGTCTGGCATGTGGGCTGCGATGTAGACCAAACCAACGACAGATCAGTCGTTTCCTAAACTTCGAAAGCTGCTCGAAAGGAAATACTTTCGCGCAGTCCAGCCTAATTGCCGGGGGTTAGTACGCGCACTGAAACTGCGTTCTTTGCCGCGAAGCGCCAGGCTGCGATGTTCTAGGTCAGGAAACTCCTCGGCCACGGAGGTGTAGACTTTTTCGCTCAGCAGAACCTCGCCTGCGCGGGCGCTCGATGCGAGGCGTGCTGCCGTGTTTACTGCGTCGCCAAGCGCGGTGAAGTCGACCACACCCTCGCTGCCCACATTGCCCACATACGCTAGCCCGGAGTTGACTGCTGCTCCAATTGGCATCCACGGCCCAGCTGACCGCCCGTATCCTACCGCCCGCAGGAGTGCGAGTGCGGACCGAGCGGCACAACGGAGATATTCCCGGCCGCAAATCCCGGGAATGAACAGAGCCATCACCTCATCGCCAATCAATTTGTCGATGATTGCGTCGCCCCGTACGAGGACTTCGGTAGCGGCACGGTAAGACCGATTAAGCAGGGCGGCGTAGGCACTAGGATCCAATTGCTCACCCAGTGCGGTAGAGCCGCGCACATCGGCGAAGAGCACTGCGATGTCTACTTCGGCTCCGCCGGCCGGAAGGACATCGCAGCAACGCGTGCAGAGATTGGGATTTTTGCGTGACCGCGCGAACCCATCAGCCCAACCAACTTGCCACCGACCCCACCGAAGGGATTGTGACAGACCTTGCAGCGCGGCGCGCTGGGCAGGTACCGGAACAATAGGTGAGAGACGCGTAGCGGAGTGTGCCCTTCGGTGAGAATTTTGCGCCAGCGCTTTTCGTTAGGATTTTCCATTTAGAATCTTCGTGGTCCGGGACCGGCTGCCATCCGTTCTGAACGCGATTCTAAGGAGGCTGCGAACCGTAGTCAAAGCCCTTCCTTTGGCTTCGAATAAGGGATGATTGCATGAGAAAGCATGCCGCCCGAGTTGCATTACTCCTGATTTTCCTCCCTCTAGCCCCGCGGCATTCGCAGGCAGCATAACAAATGGGAGCTTTGAAGCGGTCCAGATTGGCTCCCCATTCAAGAGCTGCAACCCCGCCCATCGGCCCGTCCAAAGCGGTCCCAGGATTATTCGCCCAAGATACCGCAGGACTGCGAGCGGAGAAGAACGTGACATTTTCGCCCTGCACATCGTCCCGCACCCAGGTCTTAACGCTGTGGCCCCGCACTCCGCTGAAAACGAACGCGATGCCTGAAACGAAACCCAAAAGCAGCGGGCGAGCACACTACCAAAACGGGCGGGAGCGACTACATTTTCGGCTTTCAGCCGGCCAAAAAGTGTTTCGGGGTCGCTCCCGCCCCGTTCGGAGTTGTATCGATGCCGATTCCTTGGCATTCGATGCAACTCCGCGCGGCTGTTGCTGGCTATTCGTCCCAGACCCACGCAAGCGATCACATTGAAGAGCCTAGCGAATTACTGCGTCATAAATCCCCTTTTACAACCTCGGGGCCGCCCACCTAGCCTTCCATCCCGTGACGATTGTCGGTCCAGTTGAGTTGCGCACCGCAACGCGCTGTTACCAAAATTCAACAACGTTGGGAATGCTGCGAACGTCGACGTCCGGTGACCAAGCGCATTCAAGAAGAATTCTTCGCCCTCACCAGCGGAGTCAAGCTCGACCGCCCGGCCTCCCGGTCTCCCGGTCCCGTGACCCTCGCCGCAAGTACACCATTGATTCTGTTTAGCCCGCTAGGGTGTGAGCTTGGCGATGAACCCCCAACCGCAACAGTATTCCGTGACGGCCAGCATCAGTTCGTTTTCTCCCCTCTTGAGCGGCAGAAAAACCGCGTCATCATTTACGTCCATCAGCCCCAAGAACTCCGCTTGACGAAAGCCAATCGTATTGTTCCCCGCGTAAATGGGCTTTGAGTTCAGATAAACCACAACCTCGTCGCTATAACCGAACTTCATCTTGCGAATCTCATCCCGGTCGGAGCGAATCGTCGTTCGGGCGAACACGAATCTTACGTCTGGCACGGGCCCGCGAAGGAAGGTCTCCCGGCTCGGCGCATTCGCGTTCGTTCCTCGGCGATAGCGGTTGATCACCACCATCCCTGGATTTTCCGCCTCGACCTTTTCCCACTTCAAACCCCGAGTGTCGGGATAAACAGCCGGGTCCTTTTCGGCAGTGTTAAACATCTCCGACAATTCCCAATCCGTGAGCGTGCCCGGAAGAAAATCCCGTTTGACCTTGAGCGGGTAGGTAGCATTGTCCGGAGTAAAGTTCAGATTTGAAAAATAACCGCCGCCCTCCCTGCCCCAAAAGCCGATGCTGCCTTTCGAATGTCCCAGCCTCAAATCGGAAACCACCAAAGCCGGTTCCACCGCATTGTTTAGAAAGAGCCTGGCCACCAATCCCACCACTACAACGCGCACGTGAATCCATTTCTCGCGCGGAATGTCCCCCACCGCCGTATAGCTGGGCCCGTTGAAGAGTTGCCAAACATTTCCTCCCAAAAGTCCGGGTGTGTACTGTATGGCGTAGGTTGAGCCCGAATCGTCCGGCCGAAAAAAGAATAATTCATAGTCGTCCTCTGATTGCACATGGAACGCAATTCCCAGAAATCCCCTGGTATCCGCAGCCATGTCCACATCAAGAGCGCCATTCTGAAAATCGATGTCACGCGCGTAAGCAAAGCCGTTGCTCAACCCGAAACTTTGGCGTCCCCTATATTCGATCACCTCGCCTTTATGCTCTGGACCCTGCTTCTGGGCGGGGAGATTCTTCTGGCTGAAGATCCAGCGATCGCTCGCCAATGGAACCTGAAGAGACTGCGCTGGACTTGCCGCAGCGAGCAGAAATGTGATAACAAGCATCATTATCGCCAATGCCGCGCTTTTCTTGCGGAGCTGCGGTCTCCATATGAAACCAGATGAGTCAGCACCTTGTGGAATGAACATTTCCCTTTCTCCTTTGCACGGCGATCTCAAAGTGGTCAGTCGGTGTGCTCGGCAACATGCGCCCTATTTCACAGTCAGATTCGAAAAATAAGCATCGGTGCTGCGAAATGCCCAAAGGGCGATCTGCCCGTGAGTTTCCCCCAGCTTTAGATCATTCACGATCAGGCACGGCCGGTCCGCTCCATTAACGTATAGCCACGCTTTTGTGCCAGACACTTCGATCTTCATTTTGGTCCAAGCGCCGGCCTCGAGATCGGCATAGGATTCATACACGCCAGGACTTTCTTTCCTCAGGCGCTCCCATGGAAAATCCGGCATCGAAACATACTGCACGGAATGATTGCGCCGAAGTTGATCGTCAGATCGGCCGTTGGTCGGGCGCAGATAAAAATACTCAGCTTGAGCGCCGCGCCCCAGCACACGAAATGCCAAGCCGATAAAACCTCGGTCGCCGGAATCCGCATCCTTGCGCGGAGAGCCGGCGACTTCGATTTCAATCGCCCCATCCTTAAAGTCCGTTCCACTCACAATCGCCAGCGTGGAATAATCCTTTGTCGAATCCGGCGATGGAACCAGATGCACCGCTGGACGCCCGTGGTAATGCACTACCTCTGCCTTCGCGTCCACCATTTCCAGGCCATTCAACGAATCCAGCGGAAACGCTCCATTCGCCACCTTGGGCGCTTGCCCGTGCGACGCGCCCAAAATTAATACAAAAGAAAACAGGCAGACAATTTTGCAAACTCCCATAGCCATAACTTTGAACTCCGTTGAAGATTCTAAGATTTCTATAATGAAACGGTTTTCGTACTACCGGCTAACCCAACGAGGTTAGTGCTTGCGGGCCACGCCGTCTTGTACATTCTTGCTCTAAGCGGAGGTATCGGCCGGGCGTAACCCCGGTCAATCTTTTGAAGTGGCGAGTAAAATGGCTCTGATCCACGAATCCAGCTGCGGAGGCTGCATCAGAAATGGACCGGCCCCGCCGAAGGAACGCACGCGCGCGACTCACACGCACGTGCAGCTGATAAGCATGCGGCGGCATTCCCACCTTCCTGCAAAATGACCGGTGCAGATAGTACGGGCTCAGTCTTGTTAAGCGGGCCAAGTCGTAAAGCGAAATTTGTTCGGCGTAATGTTCGTCGAGAAATTTCTTGGTTCGATTCACAGCAAAATCTTCGTCCCCCTCGCGCGGCGGAGCAATGCTTGGGGTACTATGCTGGCTAAGCAGCCGTTGAAAAAAAAACGCCACTGCGCTATCCCGGCGCAACCTTGACCCCGGCGATTCGAGCGAGCGATGCAGTCGCAGAAAGCTTGTTATCGTTTGCGGGTTGTGAATCACTTCCGGCCGAAAATGTATCGCGGGAACCGCCTTTTCCATGAATTGCTCCACAGCTTTTTGCAGCGCCGGGAATTCGATGAACATGCAACGAAAACTGCATTCGCATTTGCGGTTGGCGTGAATTTCGCCAGATGGCAACAGAATGAGAGTGCCCGGTGGTGTGGAATACGAACTGCCCCGGCAATCGAAATCGCCATCGCCATCAACGACCGCGCACAAATACAATTCATCGTGCCAATGGCGCGGGTAGGCCATCGTAATCGACGTACCACGATGCAGTTCGATTGAATCGTAATTCACAGCTCGCCATGTATCGACGACCTGCTTATTTTTATTCCGCTCGATTCGTTCTGGCATCTCGCCCTGGCCGCGCGTCCGGTGTGATCGTTCGTGGACGGCCCGTTTGTCCCTATTAGACGTGCGCGAAGATAAGTTGTCTCGCCATCTTGCATCATTTCGCGCTAAAGCCGTGCGTTTACCGCTTCCCTCCCGACTCATTTTTTGTGAATGCGTCGAACGTTAGAACGCATGGCGGTACCAATTGCGGCCTATTTGGGCGCCGCTTTCGCCTGGGCGATAGCGATCGTGCTCGTGGGGTCGAAAAAAGTGGAGTCGATACCTGAGGCAGTAGCGAGCTACTGAACCGCTTCCACCACCCAATTTCTATAAAGAGGATTATCATTGTCCGCGAATGGTACTCTAGCGCCGCGAAACCCCTTGTACAGAGTTTGTGCAGTTCAGCCGAGTTTATGCTTTAGTGCCGATGCGTACCGGCGGCTGATTGGAAGAGGGCTAGGATCACCCTGCAGGCCGGGCATCGTCAATAGAGATAGACCTAGTAACCCTTCCTCCGCTTAGTCGAGCGGAACAGATCTATGTTTTCGACGCGTCTTTCGGTGGGGAACCAAAGAAGACCTCGATTTCTTTTACCTTGCCTCCGTCGATGGTGAAGAATTCCGTGTTCCGAGAGCTGCCACCGTCTTTGGTCTTGCAGTCATAGAGGATGAAGGCTTCGTTGCCATTCTCAAAAAGCGTCTCTATGGCATAAGTTGGGGATTCCTCGCTGTAAGGCCAGCAGCGTCTGAAATAGGCCTCGCGGTCGATGTGATAGTCATACGGACTGGTAAACACGAAGTCGTCCGTCAATAGGGATTCGACAGCCTTACGGTCTTTGTTTTCGTAGGCGGAGAAGTATTTGCGGATGAGGTCTGAGTGGGGCATTTCGTTTCTCCAATGTTCCGGATGGATCGCAGATGCAACAAGCTTCGCTAATCTGACGTGAACCACACGCTGATTGATGGCCGTAAATCTTCTGGATTTTCCCAGCGAGCTCGAAGTCGCTCTTCGTCAATCCGCCTGCACTATGCGTTGATAAATCTATAGTGACCTTGTTATACGCGTTGCATCACTCCCGGCGATGATCCGCCCTGTCAGCTGCGAGCGCGACCCGCTTAATGAACCCGAATGCTTGCGTGAAATCCCTGAATTCAAACATTCGGTGCAGCTTCCCCTTCACCACGTCCCAACCATCGCGCTTGGACAATCCTGCTGCAATTTCACGTCTTGATAACTTCCCTTGGCTCATCGGTCCTTCCGTGCGTTGCGGCGACTTCAGTTTAGCCGATTCTTCATCTGCCGCTGTCGCTTTCCCCGCTATCCGGTGTTTGGACACCGACTTAATCTGCCCAAACCCTGATCGAAATATCTGATCAAAGTGGCGTGTCGCTACCGCTTGTCGTTTGGCGGCTTGTTGTCGGGTGGAGGAGGCGTCTTGCGCTGAGGCTCGGGTGCCGCACGCTTCTCAGCCGGAGGCGGAGTGGCCGATTTGGCTCCGGGCTTCAGGGCCGGCTTGGCTTCCGGCTTCGGGGCTGGCTTGGCTCCCGGCTTCGGGGCTGGCTTGGGCTGAGCCGGTTTCGGGCGCGCATCCGGAGCTGGTTGAGCGGGGTGCTCGGGCACAGGGGCGGGCTTCACAGGCGTTGCTTGCTTAGCTGCTGGTTGCGCTGGTGTTCTGGTGGGTTCGGCAGGTCTCTCGGCGGGCCTTCCAGCAGCTCGTTCAGCAGGCCGCTCGGCAGGCTTTGCAGGCGCAGCAGGGGGCGCACTCGTCGGTGCAGATTGGGCACGATCCGGTTGCGCGTTTGCCGGAGTCGGTCGCGCTGCCGGAGCAGCACGAGCAGGAATTATGGCAGCGATCGGTTTGCCTTGCGGGATTGGCTTGGTCGCCACAACCACGGCCGGACGCCCGTGATTGACGGAAGCAAACTGCTGAGGGTTCTGTGCGGCCTCTCGCCGCTGCTGTATCTGCGTTGTCATGGGGGGAATGCGTTGCTCGCGTGTTGCCGCGAGTTCCGATGGCAAAGGATGGCGCGTGACGCCTCCAGGCCCAGCGTAGCTGACGCGGCTAGTGGTGTTGTTAATCGTGGTGTTGTTGATCACCGTATTCGTTACCGTGCGGTTGTATACTTGAATGTTGGTGATGGTCACATTGTTGACCGAGCGGTTGTAATTGAAACGATCGCCGCGCCAGTACCCGCCCTGATATCCCACGCCTGTGTAGCCATTTCCATAATTAATGCCGCCATAGTAGCCGATATGCGGGCCCCAATAGCCGTAGTTGTAACGATACCGACCACCCGAATATCCCCAGTATCCCGGCGTCCACAGATAGCCCACTTCAGGCGGCTGCGCCCATGCGCCCGGTACCCAGTAGTAGCCCTGATCAGAGTAGCTCCAATATCCGGGCGTCCACAGATAGCCATCGCCAGGGCAATCGGGCTGAGAATACTCCGGCAGTTGTGGTGGAGGCTGCGGTGCCTGGAGCACCGGCTGGCCGTAGCTCGTGTCCTCATCACCGGCGTCGTAGTCGCCATTTGAGGCATTACTGGAATAGTTCTGGTCTTGCTGATAATTAGCGGGGGCCAGGTTGGCAGCAGCTTGTGGATCCTGCGGCTGATCCGTTTGCGCCGACGCCGATTGACTCTGGGCGCTGTTGTCCTGGGTGGGATTTTTGTTACATCCCGCAACTCCAAACGTCAGTGCGATGGACGCTGCTGCCACGATAAGATGAGACATTTTGCTGACGCTCATAGAGGTTGTTCTCCGCCAAGCTAACATGCAAGACTTCAGGACGAACTTTCTGTCAATTTCAATGCCTCGACTTAAACTAAAACCACCGATTTACCCAACCAGGAAGAATAGTATGGACGAAACTCCTTAAGTTCCCTCAGTGATCATGTTGGTCACCCATCGACATTCGGTTAAGTCCGACAATCGGCCTCAGTGGAAGCAAGGGCCTTTTGTAGCGCGGAGGGGGTGGAAAATCTGTTCAATTCTGTACAGATGGCCACTAACGATGATGCTGTTTTTAAGCTGAACCCACAAACCTAGACGCTTGGCTGCGCTTCGCGCCTGGTTATGGTTCGGCCTCCGTGAGGCTATCAACGACGGGGACTCGGTCTTTGAACCTACACACGTGACCACCTTCGAGGACTGCAGTGCGAGGGAGTTTCATGGCTTAAGTCTTGCCTAAATTCTGAATCTTACGAAAGGCGGGGAACAGGTAAGGCGGAGTGGGCGCGCTCCGCCCTAACAAGCTAGGCGTGGGCCGGGATGGCTTTGCCGTGCTCTTCGATAGCCGCCTTGGCCGGTTCCGCCGCGTGATGTTTTGCGTGTTCCTGGTGACCCCGGGCTAAGTGCGCGTGATGCGCTGCCGTCTGGTGTTTTTCCCGCTTCGATCACCGCTCTCCAGGCATTTTTCTTCATAGCAAATATCGACTCCTTAGTCGTTTCGTCGCGGTTGAGCAGGCACGAGAAGGTCTCCGGGCAACGTGGGTGAATCGGCTGAGATGGATGCGCCTCTGTTCGCTCGTGAGAATACTAGTCAAGATTAGCGATGAACAAGAGGAGGCGAAATTGAAGAGAAGACTGACCGCGACGAGACATGCCGCTGCCAATTTCACTTACGGACAGGATGGTCCTCGTTTAATCAGGGGAGTCGAGAGCAGTCCACATTCCCTGACGCGCGGATGCAAGATACCCGCAAAGGCAGACCTGCAGGTTTCCGTCTGCGCCCTTGACAATCCAAACTCATACTCGGTAAAAAAGCTAATAGAAAGGTCAGGAGAACAAATGCAGGAGTCCTCTTCATCCTGGAAAGAGGCTTATCTTGATGTGTTGAAAGAAACAGATAAGAACAGGCTGGCCCAACTGGTTTACGCCGCAGAAGAAGCAATATTCCTACGCCAGCAGGAAATATCGGACTCTGCCGAATACCATCAAGAGCGGCTTGAGTTGAAGGCCGCTTGCGCTGATCTTCTAGCTATTCAGATTAATAAACTTGGCTGGCCCGCAGCTCTGTTGTAAAGCTGGCAGCCGAGTTACGTCATGTGCGCATGCGCGCAGAAAACCCCTGGATAAATCTTTCGTTAACAGATTTCAGTTATCCACTTTCTACGGACAATTCGAATTCAGGATGCTTCCGGCCAATCTAAAATCTCTCGTATGTTTCTTTTTCTTAGTCAAATCTACACGTTCTTTCCGGAAACAGTGGCTTCGTTCAAACCGCCAGCGATACCTCAGCGCATCAGTCCGTGGAGAACGACAAAAACGGAAGTGTGCGAAATGAAACAGTAGTCCGCGCAAACAATTCTGTAACCTTCCAAGCTGAGTTGTGAGACATGAGGAGTGCATCCGATGTCAATCAGAGTGCTGTTGGCCGATGACGCTGAAATCGTGCGGAAAGCGATTCGGAAGCTGCTTAAGGGAAATCCTGAAATCAGCATAGTCGGAGAAGCTGATAACATTGCTGAAACATTAAAACTTACATCCGACAGGAAACCACAAGTCATCCTTATGGACTTACACATGTCCGACGGCAAGAACGTTACACTACTGCGCGTCAAGTCCCGGTTCGACTCATCAGGCTCGCTTGTACTGGCAATGTCGATCTGGAATGACAACCGCACCAAGGCTCTCGCTCACAGCCTGGGTGCGGTCACATTACTAGACAAAACGAAACTCCGCACCGATCTGATTCCAGCAATAAAACAATGCGCAAACGGTTTTCTGGCTCCACAAACCGTCTCCGGGCCGATTGTATAAATACAACCACGCGGCGAGCGAATTGCAAAAACCAAAAGGTATGATAGAAGAAGTTCCGAAAATTCTCGGACGTGAACCCCAAGTTGAGACAAGTGTGTGTATCACACTCTGGTTTTAAAGCCGACAAACGCCTGGAAATTTGCATTCGAGTCACGGATCGCGCCTGCGAGATGCGGAGAAACGGCAGTCTGCGACCTACGCGGGGCTCCTGTGAAACGCCGCTGTGCTCTTTTCCACCGAGCTTTGCGATTCCGCAAAGTGTACATCATGAAACTGTCTCACTTTAGGGGTTCACTCCACTGTCTCACCCCAGGGGTTCACTCCATTTCACACGGTTTTACGAGGGGAGACCTCAGGCCTCTTTTCAGAACTTGTCTGCGCGTACCGCGTGCCGAGCGGGAATGGTTCCCGCGAAGGTCGGTTCACTTTGGTCGCTCCGGGTGTGGGGGCTTCGACTCGAAATCAGTGGACAGGCTGAGTTCTTTCCAGGACCTTGCTTCTTCTAGGCGTGCGAGGTCGTTTTTCTCCGCCCCGTTGTACGCATCGCTGCCGAGCAACAGTCGCAATGGAGGTTTGTGTTCCTGCGTCAGTCGCACGATCGCTTGAGCCGCCTTTTTCGGATCACCGGGCTGCTTACCGTTGTAGTCACGTTGAAACCTGGCGGTTGCTCCAACAGTCGAGTCGTAGTCGGGATTTCCTTCGCTCAGTTTGGTGGAACTGCCGGCGAAGTCCGTGCGGAAGCCACCCGGCTCAACGATGGTGACCTTGATGCCTAGCGGCGCCACTTCGCGCGACAACACTTCTGAGAAACCCTCGACACCCCATTTCGCAGCCGAATAGGGCCCACGCCCTGGAGGCCCGATCCTGCCGCCCATCGACGAAAACTGAACAAAATGACCGGCTCTCCTTTGGCGAAAGTACGGAAGAGCGGCCTTCGTCACGATGATCGTCCCGAAGAGATTCGTTTCGATTTGTGCGCGAAAATCCGACATCGGCGTGTCTTCGACGGACGAGAGATTGCCGTATCCTGCATTGTTGATAACAACCTGCAGCGAGCCAAAGGCACCGATCGCCGCCTTCACCGCGCTCGCTGAAGCAGACTCGTCGGTCACGTCCAGCGCGAAGAGCTTGATCTGGTCACCGTGGCGCTCCGATAGGTCATGTAGAGACTCGATGTCCCTAGCTGTCGCCAACACTTTATTACCCGCCGCAAGGCCCGCTTCGACAATCGCGCGACCCAGACCGCGAGAACTGCCCGTCACTAACCAAACTTGCGCCATTCATCCTCCTATTATTCGCAATTGGTTCCTCAGGATAAGGTAAGCCACGACATAGGGGAAGGACGGTGATTTCGATCCCCACCGCCCCTACCAAAAGTAGTTGAGTCTGTTGTCTTTGCCTCCCGAGAACCCCAGATTGGGGCCTAAAAGGCCCTAGTTTTGGCCCCAAGTTGGCCCTAAATTTCCGCACGGTTTACGAGGGGAGATCTCATGCCTCTATTCAGAACTCGTCTGCATGTCCTGCGCGCGGCTCGCACGGGATTCTCAGGACGCGCGAGTTCAGTGGTCGGAATCCAAGCAACATGCGAAAATCGGCCCGGAAGGATTTTGTGTCGATACTTTTCTTTTCATACTCCCATGCTGACGAGAACTTGCGCGATCAGCTGGAAAAGCACCTCGTCGCCTTGCAGCGGCAGGGCATCATATCGTCGTGGCATGACCGACGCATTACGGCCGGCACCGAACTCGCCGACGCCATCGACGGCCATCTCGACGCGGCGGATGTCATCCTGCTTCTGATTAGCCCCGATTTCATTGCGTCGGACTATTGTTACGAACGGGAGATGAAACGCGCGATGGAGCGGCACCGAAAAGGCGAGGCGCGTGTGATTCCCGTCATTCTCCGGCCGTGCGACTGGAAGGATCTCCCGTTCGGCACGCTCCTCGCGACGCCGAGGGACGGCCGCGCGATCACGATGTGGCCGAATAGCGATGAGGCGTTTCTGGATGTGGTCACTTCGATCAAGCGCGCGTTGAGCGAGATGGGCCGCAAGCGCGAACCTCTCGCGCAGGGACCGACGGCTTCGACGTCGGCTGCCGTCAGTTCCGTTCAGGAATCAACGCGATCCAGCAATCTTCGGATCACGAAGAAATTCACGGACCTGGACCGGGATCGCTTCCGGCACGACGGCTTTGAATACATCGCCCGATTTTTTGAGAACTCCCTGAAAGAACTCGTCAGCCGCAACGCCGGCGTGGCGCAGACGTTCCGGTGCATCGACGCGAACCGCTTCAGCGCGGCTGCCTATCGCGACGGCGAGAAGGTGTGCGGTGGCTCCGCTTCAATCGCTGGCGGCGTCATGGGCCACGGCAGCATTGAATATTCCATGTCCGACGAGCCGCGCGGCGGCATGAACGAAGCGGTGTCCGTCAAAGCCGACGACCAGACGCTCTATTTCGAAGCCCTCGGCATGCAGGCCTATGGGCGCGAAAAGGAAAAACTGACCTTCCAGGGCGCGGCGGAGCTGTTCTGGGAATTGTTCATCCGGCCGCTTCAGTCGTGACCGCGGTGGTGCGGAGAATACGCGGAAAGATCGTCGAGATGCATGAATGACCACGCCAAATGCCTGTCGCGATGCCTTGGCGTCGCGCTCAGCCTGTTATTGTTCCCGGCGACCGGGGTCTCACAGACGCCGGCCGCCGATAACGACTGCTGGCCCGCCGGGAATTTTAACTTTTCCCGCCGGTTCCCGCGACGACGTGGCAAGGAAGGCGGCCGAATTTCTCATAAAGGCCGAAGCTGTCCCCGCGCATCCATACTGGCCCGGCGGGATGTCCGGCGTCACGCTGGGCGTTGGCTGGGACGCGGGGTATCACAGCCGCGCCGAATTGCGCGAGACATCGGCGGCGCTGGGCGCAGCTGCGCGCGATCGACGTACCGCGCGCTCTTTCAGTCCAGGTTCTCAACCGCTCCCTCACTGACGATTATTATCCGTTGGTCGTCCAGCTCTTTCCGGGACTTGAGCGATTGCCAACCGACGCGCAGGTCGTTTTCATTTCCGTCGTCTTCAATCGCGGCCCGTCGATGGGGCACGATCCCGACTGGTCTACGGCAAAAGAAGTAGACCGGCGGTTTGAGATCCGGCGGATGCAGGCTGACGTCAAGAGTGCGGATATCTACGCGATCTACATCCATCTCGGCACGATGAAGCGGCTTTGGGAGACGGCCGGGCCGCGCGGTCTGCCGATCCGCCGCCGCGACGAACAGGCCCTCATTCGTCCCTATGTTAATCAGCAGTTGAAGTGGGAAGAGAACCGGGACAAGCTCAAGCAGGCAGGGCTACCGCCGTGCCCGAAGTAAACTATGAATTCGCGGACGGCTTAACGGGTTCGGCCTGTTTGGGAGAGGCGCGCTCCCGGTCTTTGTGGCCTTCCACCATGAGAAAGATGCCGACAAGAAGTTTCAGAACATACGCGGCGTGCGCGGCGCCTTCCGTTTGTGCCTGCTGTCCCTGGTGAATGGCGACTGCGATTGCATTCCAGACGAGGCAGCAGCACCCCGCCAGAATTTCGAAGTTGCCAAAGGCCCTGGGATTGTCGCGCCGCGTCCCGAACATGGCGACGCTCAGCATGAAGGCCACAATCACGCCTGCGACAGTGCAAGAAACAGGATAGTTAGAGACCCAGGAGTCCATCGATATCACATGCACGAACCCGAACACGCCGAGTACGCCGCCAATCAGGGCCCCGATTATCATCGCGGTCCCTCGGAAGATCGGCAACGCTAGACGGCTGAATGAACTGGGTTTTGACACAGGCTTCCTCCTCGATGCGGTAAATCCTGATAGACATCATCTCATTGGACGGGGTCCAACCGGCAGATTGTGAACGTTTTATAGGGCGCATCTGCCACAGATGCTAAGGGTCTTGCCCTCGAAGAGGAGCCTCTGCCTCCGCACATCCGCAGCGCAAGCAAACCCTTGAAAAGCTGATACTGGCTCGACATAATAAGCTAATAATGGTACAACATAAAAAGCTAATTATCGTACAGCGCAACAAGCTAGCGGAGGACGCAGCTGATGGCCACGCCGCCCAAAAAACTCGCCGAATCGCTCGAACTGCTGGAAAAGCTCCAGGCCGCCGGCGGCGCGGCCGCGATCCGCGCGCGCGACCTAACGCGCACGCACCGGGAGCGCCTCATGGCCGCCGGCTTTCTGCAGGAAGTCATCAAGGGCTGGTACATCCCTAGCCGTCCTGACGAGGTCAAAGGGGAGAGCACGGCCTGGTACGCTTCCTTCTGGCGCTTCTGCGCCGCCTATCTCGATGAGCGGTTCGGTGCGGACTGGTGTCTTTCGCCCGAACAATCCCTGTCGGTGCACGCGGGGAACTGGACCGTGCCCCGCCAGCTGATGGTGCGGTCGGCGCGCGCGCGCAATAAAATCACAAAACTCCCGCACGACACATCATTATTCGACCTCCGCGCCGCGCTGCCGGCCGCCGCCGACCGCGCCGAAAAAGACGGCCTGCGTCTATTCTCGCCGGAATCCTCGCTGATCGAATGTTCGCCAGGATTTTTCACAGACCACGCGACGGATGTGCGTGCGGTGCTGCCGCTGATCCGCGACGCTTCGCCGCTGCTTGAGCGGCTGCTCAACGGCGGCCACACGGTGATCGCCGGCCGTCTGGCGGGCGCGTTCCGCAATATCGGCCGCGCGCAGATCGCCGACGAAATCCTAAAAACGATGGCGGTCGCCGGCTACGACGCCCGCGAGAACGATCCCTTCGCCGACAAGCCCGCGCTCGTCTTCGCCGCCCGCGAGACGTCGCCCTACCTCAACCGCATCCGGCTTCTCTGGGAAAAAATGCGTGAGCCGATCATCGAAAGGTTTCCGAAAGCGCCCGGCCTGCCGAAGAACATCGACGCCTACATGAAGCGCGTCGACGACGCGTATGTCACGGACGCCTACCATTCGCTGTCGATCGAAGGCTACCGCGTAACGCGCGACCTGATCGAGCGCGTACGGACCGGGACGTGGAACCCGGAGGCGAACGAGGGCGACCGCGAACAGCGCAACGCCATGGCGGCGCGCGGCTACTGGCTGGCTTACCAGTCTGTGCAGGGCAGCGTGCGCCGCGTCGTCGAAGGCACGAACGCCGGCGACGTCGCCGCCGCCGACCACCGGAACTGGTACCGCGAGCTGTTCGCGCCGAGCGTGACGGCTGGTATTCTCAAGCCGGGCGATCTCGCCGGCTATCGCAACGGCCCGGTCTATATCCGCAAATCCATGCATGTGCCGCTCAACCGCGAGGCCGTGCTGGACACGATGCCGGCATTGTTCGACCTGCTGCGCGAGGAGACAGAACCATCCGTCCGCGCCGTCCTTGGGCATTTCATATTCGTCTACATCCATCCTTATATGGATGGCAATGGCCGCGTCGGCCGCTTCCTGATGAACGTCATGATGGCGTCCGGCGGTTATCCGTGGACGATCATCCCCGTTGAAAACCGCACCGCCTACATGCACGCCCTCGAAAAAGCGAGCGTCGGCGAGGATATCGCGCCGTTCGCTGATTTCGTCGCCGGACTGGTGGAGAAGCGGCTGGCCGGCGAGCCTCTGCCGACTGTTCCGAATGGCTCCTAGGACGTGGAACACGGAGGTTTCAAAAGGCAATCAATACCGGAGTGAGCACAGCCCTTGCATAGCTGACAATGGACTGGCTCGCTGGTATAGTGCTCAATCTATATAATCGTTTAACGTAACCATTGTCAGACCGGAGCGTCGTAATGGGCGTTCTGACGGCGCAGCTTCTGGATCTCTTCGTCCAGCGGATGGCGCTTGGACTTCGGTCCGCGTTTCCGCGGGGTCAGCGCTTCGCGGATGCCGTCGGCCCGTTCGCGCCGCCAATAGGCCAGCAGAGACGAGTACAAACCTTCGCGGCGGAGGAGCGCGCCCACGCCTCCGGGTATGGCGGCAGCCACCTCGGCCTCGGCCAGGATGCGCTGTTTGTACTCGGCGGTGTAGGTGCGCCGCTTTGGTTTAGCGACCACTTCGGGATCCGGCCGCGAGGCCAGCAGTAAATCGGCGCCCGCTTTGGCTGCCGCTGCACTGCGCTGCGGCTCGCTACGCTCGCCTTCGCTCCGTTCCGCGGCAGCCAAAGCCCCAGGGGAAACACCAACATCAACACCAAGAGCATTCCCGTTCATCTCTGCCTTTTTCTTTCTCGCCCTACTCATTAATTAAGGGTACTAGACTTGTCTCATCGATGTTGGCACCGAGGGCCGCCAAAGCGACGCGCAAGTCTTCAAGAAGCATTCCCAAATGAAGTTGCAGATGAAGCGCGAAGCGCGCTGGTGAAGCTCAGTCGTCGAGCCAACGAAATGGCACCGGTAGCCGCTGATGCTCTGATGGCGGCCCCAATGTGCACAGTCACGGTGCAATAACCTCATTCGTGCACAGTCGAGAGCAAAGACGATGGGACGGACTAGGAGTAAGGTTGGAAAGTGCTTTAGAATGAATCAAGCAGTTCATGTCGGGGCGTAGCGCAGCCTGGTAGCGCGCCTGCCTTGGGCGCGCACTATCCGACTCCAACAGGTCCATCTACTACTTTGACTTCTCTGTGTTTTCAGTAATTTGGGGAATCTGCTTTTCG
>CAWFQV010000003.1:0-331394 GCA_963818085.1 uncultured Acidobacteriota bacterium | reverse complement strand
GCGCGCTCTAGCCACCTGAGCTACAGGCCCAACTTACTCGTGGGTAATATCTTACGCGATTCGCTGTTTTCGTCAAATAACAGCTCAACCTCCGTTTAGCGTCCGGTATGGGTCAAAAATCAGCGAACACCAGCGGAATCCAAACGCTTAACCGCGGCCATTTTAGCATCAGCGAACGAATGAGCATAGCGGGTCGTCGTCGTTATTTTGCTGTGCCGCAAATTCATGGCGGCTATTTCCTTTTCCGGTCCGCAAGATACTTGCTGATGGCCCGCCGAAAAGTTTCACTAACAGGAACCCTAGCCTTGTCGTGAATAGCGCGAAGAGCGGCTAAGGGCTCTTTATCCACCCAAATCGCAATCTTTTCGCGTTCGTCCGTCTTAGTTTCACGGACTACAGGTGATCGGGTCTACACACGGATGCAATGGACCTAGAGTACTGCGCTTGCAGATGCGTCTGCATATAGCCAGACTCGTAGGATGAGACGGAGACAGTCTGATTCGAAGGCGATGCCGCCCTAAGCTTCTACCGCCTGGCCGTCGCTTAGGTCAGCGAGCGTCGCGGGGTTCTCTGCTCTCCTGTTAAATACAAAGGGCCGGCGCGGTAACCGCGCCAGCCCTTTTCCATTCGCGGACTGTTTTTAGTTTTGCCGGTCATCCTCCGTAGGCCGTGCTACTACTTCTGGGCCAGCGAGATTCCCGGATTGGAACTTACCTGGGTGCCCGAGCCGCTGTATGCTTTCATGAGGACGGCTTTCGTGCCCGACACCACATAGAAAATTACATTCGGCGTGGTGCTCAGTCCCGTTTTAAAGACCGTTCCCCGGCCGTTTGCGGCCACCGAATAATCCTGGGAGAACGTTCCACCGACACTCGGGGCGCTGCCGAGCGTAATGTTGTCGCTCTCCCCCGAGACAGTTCCTGCAGCGTTGAAATTGGCCCAGCCTTCCTGATAGTCAACATTTGGCTCCGCGGGCAAGATGCTTCCAAAATTAAATACCCCGCTCATGGACGCATCCGAGAATGGTCCGGCCGATTGTGGTTCGAAGGAGCCTACGGTAACCGAGTTGTCCGTGCCTACCATGAATGCTTTGCCCGGCTTCACAAGGTAAAATACGGGATTGTGTCCGCCCCCGCTCCCGCTGGATGTTAACGTCAGGCGGCCATTCGCCGCGACGCTGAACGTGCCTGTGTCACTTTGAGTGCTGATCGTCCCGTTGCCGCTTTGGTCGGCATCGAACGCATAATTGTTCGGGCTGGTAAATTGCACCAGTCCAATGAGCGTATTGGCGGTCGGCGGAGTTCCTCCCGATAGCCCGGTCGCATAGAGGACACTGTTGGTGCCGATCAACGAAGCGTCCGAGAACGGCTCTCCCGATTGCTGCATGATCGTCCCGACAAACGGAGCGCTGTTGATTTGCGTATCGGTATTCATCATCACCAATGCGCCCGTGAAGACGGTGTAGTACACCATATCAATGGCGGAAGTCCCCGCTCCGGTGGGCGTTATCGAGAACGTGGTTCGCCCATTCGAATCGGGGCTTCCACGCGTGCCGGTGAAAGTACACGGGGTGGTGCAATGATTGTTCACATTGCCGTTCTCATCTGCGTCCACACTGCCGGAACTGATCGTAGTACCCGATACACTGAACACTCCGGCCATGGCGAACCGTTGTGCAGTCGTCACGGACTCCGACGTAGATGCGCCGAACGCATAGTTGCCGCTGACCTGCGTGTTCAAAAACGCCGAAGCGGTTTGCTGGTACATTCCACCCGTTGCGTTCGTGCCGGTCGAATCGAACTCGATCAATTGACCGCCGAACGCCACATTCGAGGTAATCTGGTTGAGGGCGAAGCGGTAGGTAGAGGTTGCCGCCGAAGTGGCGATGGTCATGCACCCGCGATAGCCGCCGTTCGTGTCCAAGCCCACGGAGTAGGAGCTGCCTGCCGCGATAATGGAAAGCGGAGGTGGTGTCGTGCCCGTGGCGCTGTTGTTGACGTCCTCCTCACCGGCAGTAATCTTTCCGGTGCCGTCGGCGGTGAAGCTGCCGACCAGCGCTACTGGCCCGTTGCTATCGAACCCCTGTAACTGGAGAGCGTATTGTCCTTTCAGGAAGGACTCGTTACCTTTGTTGCAAGCTGCTGTCGCCGCGTTGATCGTGAGCGAGTAGGTCTTCTGCGCCGTCATCGGCGTGCCTTCAGAATCCTTGACGTCCACAATGATGTTGTTCGTTGTGCTGGCTGCCGCGGGTGTGCCGGTGATCGTTGCCGATGGACTGCCTGGGTTCAATGTTAAGGGTGCAGGAAGCGCACTGGAGGCCGCGTCCAGACTGAAAGTATAGGGTGGAACGCCGCCGCTGGCAGTAATCGTCGCGCTGTAGGCGGTGTTCAGGGTTCCGTTGGGCAATGAACTCGTCGTGATAGTAAGGGGCAGCGCACTAACTGTAACCACTGCGGAAACCTTCGGCGATGGAGCATCAGCCGCGGTCGCCGTGATCGTCACCGTTCCACCAGTCGGTGGCACCGGCGGCGCGTCGTAGGTTGTCGCGGTTCCGCTCGCCGTGTGGCTTGTGACAAACGAGCCACAACCTGCACTGGCGCATGTGACCGACCAATTCACGCCTCCATTCCCGGCATCGTTTGAAACCGTGGCGTTAACCGTCAGTGTGCCGCCGGCAGTTACCGTTGTGGGTGCCGAGGGCGTGAAGGCGATGCTCTCGGTGCTGACCACGATCGAGAAGCCGTTTACTGTGGTCACCTGCCCGACTCCATCCGTCAGCGAAACGCTGAAATTCAACGTTGTTGCCGTCGTCGGCGTGCCGGTTATTTTCCCGGTGCTCGCATTTATCGAAAGGCCATCGCTCAGCAAGGGAGTAGTGCTCCATGTGAGCGGCGCGAAGCCGGATCCCTGGAAGGTAAAGATATACGCAACGTTTACGGTAGCGGACGGTACCTGGGCCACTGTCGTCGAAATTACTGGCGGCGCAGGATTGTTTACCGTGATCGTGAACGCGGTCGCAGCCGAGGACTGGCCGAACGTATCGCTGGCTTTCAAAGTGAAGGACACGCTCTGTTTCAACGTCGGCGTACCCGAAACCATCCCAGTGCTTGAGTTCAGAGAAAGTCCATCCGCCAGGCCCACCGCGCTAAACGTGAGCGCCCCAGTCCCGGTGGCGTGGAATGTAAAACTGTAAACGCTTCCCACCATGCCAGGTGCCGCGGTTACTTGTGCCTGCGTAGTCGTGATCGCTGGCGCCGGAGGATTGTTGACGGTGAGCGTGAATGCTGTTGCGGCAGAAGACTGGCCGAACGTATCGCTTACAGTCAAAGTGAAACTGATCGTCGCCTTGGATGTCGGCGTTCCGGAAACAATGCCCGTGCTTGCGGCTAGCGCCAATGCGTCAGCCGGCAGGCCTACCGCGCTCCATGTAAGCGCTCCAGTCCCGCTGGCATGAAAAGTGAAGCCATACACAGAGCCCGCTGTCGCTGGCCCCGCCGTCAATTGCGCTTGAGTGGTAGTGATCGTGGGTGCAGCGGGGTTGTTAATCGTGAGGATAAAAGCTGTTGATGCAGACTTTGGACCGGCCGAGCTCGAATCCGTCACCGTAGAGGTGAAGTTGATAGTCCCTTTGGTTGTCGGCGTTCCAGAGATGGCACCGGTGCTCGAGTTGATAGAAAGCCCGTTGGCAGGAAGGCCTACGGCGCTCCAAGTAAGCGTTCCCGCGCCACCTGTGGCCGCCAATGCCAAATTGTAAGCGACGCCGGCGGTTGCTGGCGCTGCCGTGACTTGCGCTTGAGTGGTCGATATGGCCGGTACCGCAGTGACGGTCACCGTAACGTTCGAGGACGCGGTCGTCTGCTTCACTGAAGTCGCGGTGATCATCGCCGTTCCCGTTGTCCCACTAGCGCTGAACGTAGCCGATGTCGTTGATACGTTTGTCAGCGCGGTGCAGGCCGCGCCGGAGCAAGTCCAAGTCGCTCCTGCGTTGGTTGAATCGTTGGCTACCGCGGCGGTGAAGTTCTTCTGTTGCCCCTGGTCGATTGCCTGAGCTGCGCTCGGAGATAGCGTAACACTGGGCTTTGGAGTGGAAGAGGTGCAACTAGACAACACGAATACCATCGCAACAACGAGAAGGAGCGACAAATTCTTCATCGATTTTTCCGCCTTTGGTACAGATACCAATCTGATTAACGAGTAAGGAGAGCACCGGCCAACAAGGTGTTCAACTGTGGTGCACCGAACATGAGGGTTTCCCAAGTAGCGTCCAATGGTACTTTGTGAACGTTGTGCCTAAAGCACTATCGCTGGCTGCGTACGGCTGCATGGGCGTTCCTATCCTTAGTTATCAAATGCCAGGTGGCTCTGTCCGATGGCTCTGGAGCCTCGCACAGGACCGCACATACATCGACGGAATTGAAATTAGCGCTCAATCGTTGGTGTCCGTTTAGAGTCCGGTAGGGGTCAAAAACCAGCGAAATCAGTTAAACATCGGCAAAGAATAAACGAAGGGCAATTAAATGAAGGTAAGCTATGACATTGAAAAGTGTAGAGTAAGAAAAATGTCCTAACAGCCTTATCAAGGGCGCGCTCTAGCCACCTGAGCTACAGGCCCACGGCAGGCACTTTGCCCGCTTTGGATTTCATAATTCTAACGCGCCCAAGCATGGAGCCGTATAGCGGAAGTGCGCGCGAATCAAAATTGTTCAATCTGGAATAGGTTTGGGCAATGGATGTTAAAGTTTGTTGAGGCCGTCTAGCGCGGCTACTTTGTAAGCTTCAGCGAGCGTGGGATAGTTGAAAACCGTGTCGCGGAAATAGTCCACCTTGCCCCCGTAATAAAGTACTGCCTGGCCAATGTGAATGATTTCCGTGGCGCGTTGGCCGATTACGTGAACGCCAAGAAGTTTTAGCGTGTTGCGATCAAAAAGAACTTTCAACATTCCCGTTTCATCACCCAGCATCATGCTCTTGGCCAACTCGGCATACTTGGCAATGCCCACTTCGTAAGGAACTTTCGCCGCCGTGAGTTGTTCCTCGTTCTGACCCACCATGGAAATTTCGGGGATGGTGTAAATACCGTACGGAAACAAGTCGGTTATGTGTTCGGAAGCAGCGCCGAACATATGGCAACTCGAAAGCCGTCCCTGCTCCATGGAAGTACTGGCGAGAGCGGGAAATCCGATGATATCGCCGGCAGCGTAAATGTGCGGAACATCGGTCTGATAGTGTTCGTTCACTTTGATCCTGCCGCGCGAGTCTGGTTCTAAACCGGCCGCTGCAAGATTTAGACGATCGCCATTGGCTTGACGACCTACAGCATAGATGAGCGCGTCGGCCTGTACTTTTTTCCCGCTTTCAAGTTCCGCAAAAATCCGGTCACGCTGGGGATCGATTCCCACGCGCGTCACTTTTTCGCCCAGACGAAAAGTGGTTCCCATTTGGCGCAGATGATAGGCCAGAGCCTCGATGATTTCACGGTCGACGAAGTCCAGCAGCGTCGGGCGCTGATCTATCAATGTCACTTCGGTCCCTAAGGCCGCCAGGAAGGACGCGTATTCAAGGCCTACAACGCCCGCGCCCACCACGATGATTTCCCTGGGCAGACCTTCCATAGATGAAAGACTGTCGGTGTCGAGAATACGTTTATCATCAAACGGAATTTGCGAATTTCTTGCCGGCCGTGTTCCGCAGGCGATCAGAATATGATCTGCGCGGACGGTAGTTTTCTCGGCGTCTCCTTGAACGTCGATCGTATGCGGATCGCTGAACAGCGCGGCGCCCTGTAACACCGCGACACCGTTTCGCTTGAGCTGCGCGCGAATCACTTCTGTCTCTCGAGCCACGATCGCTTTCACGCGAAAAGAGAGATCCTGGACCGTAATATCGTTCTTTCCGCGATAACTGTCGCCATAAAACGCCCGCACAGCGTTTCCAGTGAGCTGGAAAATAGCTTCACGCACGCTCTTGCTCGGAATTGTGCCGGTGTGAACGCAGACCCCGCCTATCATTTGCGTGCGGTCGATCACCGCGACACGCTTGCGCATTTTTGTCGCGCAGATAGCGCCCTTTTGTCCCGCCGGACCGCTACCGATCACCACTAAATCAAACTGCGAATTTGCCATGGAACCGCCTGGATCAGCTTCGTTTCAACAACGCGGGGACGCGTCGTTGGTATGCACAACATGAAGCCAGATCAAAACTCTGCAAGCCTGGAGCAGCTCTTTTTCTAGAATGTGAACCTTCTAGAATACTGAAAAAAACGATGCCATGCCATCTACTGGCAAAGTCAGAGCGAATGGGTTAACGGAGCGTTTCTGGAAGACAGAAACTAGAGGTAAGTTTATGCCCACTACTTTCGGATCCGACTACGCCAGAGCGATTACGTCTATTTCCACACAGAAGTCTCGCGGGAGCCTGGCCACTTCGACCGTCGTGCGCGCCGGGGGGTTTGCCGGGAAGTAGCGGGCATACGCCTCATTCATGGCTGAAAAATCGTTCATGTCTTTAAGGAAGACCCCGACTTTGACAACGCGATCGAGAGAAGATCCGGCGGCTTCCAGGATAACCTTCAGATTCTCGAGAGTGCGCTGCGTCTGTTGCGCCGTGTCGCCTTCGATTGGCATCCCCGTCGCGGGATCGAATGCGGTTTGACCAGAAACAAAAATGAATCCGTTTGCTTTGATCGCCTGCGAATATGGGCCGATGGCTTTGGGTCCTTTTTCTGTGGAAATGATCTCCCGCACCCTACCTCCTGAGATAGCATTCCTTACTTAGTCTTTTCCCGCCTGCGCGCCCTCGTATTTTTCCTTAAACCCTGCAGGAATACCCGTCTGGTAAAGCCATATTCGGAACATCGGCGAAAGATCCTTATTCGTTTCATTCTCGAGCGCCGCGCGAATGTCTTGATACTTTATTTCCTGGCCGCGCAAAAGACTGACAACTTGCGCCAGCCCCCGCCGAACAGGCTCCTCTCCATAAATATCTTCCAGTGCTATGAAAAACAAGGGAGCTTTCGCCAGTGCGATTCGGCGTTGCTCGATCGGATCTTGCATGGTAGTCGAAATAAGCGGCTTCTCGACCCCCTTCTGGCACGCCTCGTTGTACTCGTGAAGGACCTTCAATACCAGCTCGCGCCTTACGCCTTGGCCGTTAAGACCTTCGTTGATCACAATGTCAGCATAGGCAGGCAAACCTTCGCTAATGCCGAGCGCAGAATTCGGCGAAGATATATTCGCGAACCGATTGCGCACCAGTGCTTTGGTCACTAACTTCAAAAAATCCGGGGTGTTAACGCCGAGCGCTAATGCCGGCGAATTGACTAAAACACCGACGGGAAAAGGAATCGCTTGAAACTCGGATGACCCAGCCGCGTGACGTCCTGCTGATTCAACGATATGCAAAGCAGGCCCATTTTTGTTGCGAGCCCCAAAGTTCTTCTGAAGAATATCGGAGACTGAAGCAGTTTCCTTCTCGGCTGTGGCAGGATTATCTTTCAGCGCTTCGAAAGTCCAGAAGCTCGCACTGCGCGCCTGCCGGCTCGAAGAATTGTCCACATATCGCCCGGCAACGATATAGGGTGCCAGATCGTTTTTGCGCCATTCAAATCGATATTCCATCATTCCGCCGTTTTTCTTTTGACCCAGCGGCTTCCCAGATGCCAGCACCAGAAAATCTGCAGGAACTTGGATCGCATAGGTCGTGCGAACCGGGCTACCAGGAAATGGCGACAACGGATGGCTCGGCGGCTGAAGCAACGGTAACCAACCGGGTGAGATGACATAAAAAGATGCTGCAGCAACTTCCAGGCGAGCATCGGATCCTTCTTGGGCGTTGAAGGTGTACTCGATTTCGAGTTCGCGCCGCTGTTTCGGATTCCAGCCGGGATCAAATGGAACACGGAATTTACTCGCCCCTTCTTCTTGAGACTCTGATGAAACTTGAACGGAACGGACTGTGCGACCGTCCACTTTGAAGAGCAGATTTTTTATTCGGTAACGCGCCTCATTCGGCAACGTCACGTCGATAAAGGGCAAAACGCTAGTGCCGTAATTTTCGAGCGCGTAGCTGACGGTCAATTGGAGCTGGGGCACCGGCCCCGAACGGAACTCGATTTTATCGGATTCCTTGTCAATACGATACGCAGGCGCTAACGACACAACGCAACCGCAGGAGCATACCAGGAGGGAAATCACGACTGTAAGATTCAGCAATGAAAATGCAGTAGCGTGTCTCGCTAAAAAAATCGGTCGATTCAAGGTGGGAAGATTCTACCGGGCAATCTCAGAGGGGAAAAGGCAGAAAATGGACCAGCAGGCTTAACACTTGTGAAATTGCCTAAGCGGCCGGATACCGGCGTAGGAGGTCGGAGTCTTTCCCGCCGTGACGATGCAGGGCAATAATCGCGGGAGCCTCAGAATCGGGAACGCCACGTCGCAGAAGCTCCAATAGTATGGATTCATGCATGCCCGCATTTTTCATGGTGGAGAGTGAAGCACCGGATAAAACGTGCTTGCCGGCTGCCTCTTGGCGAGCTACTTCCAGCACGACCGCATCCGAGAAGCCGGCCAGCCGTATCAACTGTAGTTCCCCGACGTTAACGTCAAAAGCATTAAGCTTCGCCAATTCGAGAATGGTGTCCTGACTCAGACCCGCTCGAAGAAGGCCGGCAACAGTGTCACCCGCGTTAAAGGGGAGGTGACGCCCGTGATATAGCTGAACCATCTCGATACACTTGTCGTCGGAAAATCCTGCATTACGAGCCTTGGCAATGTCATCAAGCTCGCTCCGGCTGATATCCAAGGCTACTAATTGCTTGATCGCGGAGTACCTCATTCCCGCATTGTCGAGAGGTTTCGTGTCAAGAGGCATCATCCGCTGGCAGCCACCGGCCAAGAACGCGAAAAATATTAGAAGAATCGCGGAAGCGCGGAAAAATCCGCTCAGTAGACGACCGAACTGCGGCCGCACAAATGGATGCGCATCAGCGTTTGACATCAATCTAATTCTACAGAGAGTCGCCAAACACACGTCGCAGAGCATAGGAAATTGTCGCGCATTGATTAACGGCTTCCGCAGAAACTGGCGGCCGGATAAAATGCGTCAGGAAGGTCGGTCAGACGTTGTAAACCCGCTCAATGTCAAAAACTCCGGGAATTCGTTTGACACCACTAAGATTCGCTCGAGCTGTTTGCGATCGTGAACGTCCAGCGCCACTTCGATCCGCGCGCGAAGATCCTGCCCCCCGCTTTCGAACGTGCGGATATTGGCACCGGTGTCGCTAATCACAGCCGTAATGCCTGCCAGTATCCCGGGGCGGTCTTCGGAAAAAATGCGCAAACGCACGGGAAAGGTAGCCTTGGTCTCCCCAGCCCACTCGACGGGAATACGCCTCTCCGCTTCATAAAGAAGGTTCTGAACATTGGGACAATTTTTACTGTGCACCGCAATACCGCGCCCGCGAGTAATATAGCCCACGATGTCGTCACCCGGAATTGGATTGCAGCATTTTGAGCGAAACACCATCAGCCCGTCATTTCCGTGGACCAGAATGGCCGAATCGTCCATTCCGAGCATGCGCTTAACAGTCGATACGATCTTCGGCTGCTTTTCTTCTCCGGGCTCCGCCAGCGGCTGTCCCGTCGCTTTGGCAAGCACTTGCCGCGCTGACCATTTTCCATAACCCAACTCGGCATACAGATCCTCAATACGGCCGCAGCCATAATCAGAGGCGACCCGCATCCAGTCCTGGTCTGATATTTTCTTCAGACTAATTCCAGCGTGGCGTGCTTCCTTCTCAAGCAAGCGCCTGCCGACGTCAGTGGCTTCTTCACGCTCGTGAAGATTGATCCACTGGCGAATCTTACTTCGGGCACGCGAAGTCTGAATCGAGGACAACCAGTCGCGAGACGGCTCATGGCCTTTCTGCGTGACAATTTCAACGACGTCGCCATTAGCGAGCGCGTGCCGTAACGGGACAATCGCGCCATTCACGCGGGCGCCGACGCATTGATGTCCCACCTCGGTATGAATGGCGTACGCGAAATCAATCGGAGTGGCCCCACGCGGAAGCACCACAACGCGGCCCTTTGGCGAGAACGTGTAAACCTCCTCGGGATAAAGGTCCACGCGCAAGGTGGAAAGAAACTCGCTGGGCTCCTGCATTTCCTGCACCCATTCGATTAACTGCCGCATCCACACGATCCGCTGGTCGTCCGGCTGCGAAACTTCACGGCCGTCTTTATATTTCCAATGGGCTGCCACGCCTTGCTCGGCGATGCGATGCATATCCTGCGTGCGCAGCTGAACTTCAAAAGGCTGGCCGCCGTGGATTACCGTGGTATGCAGTGATTGATAGAGGTTCGGCCGCGGCATGGCGATGTAATCCTTGAACCGGCCGGGAACGGGCGGCCATATCTGATGAATCACGCCGAGAGCCGCATAACAATTTTTTACCGTATCGGTAATCACTCGCACGGCCAAGAGATCGAAAACCTGATCGAAAGTACGCTGCTGCTTTTGGATTTTCAGATTTAGGGAGTAAAACCTTTTCACGCGCGCCTGAACTTCGGCGGGAATTCCGTTCTCAACCAGCCGGTCGCGAATCGAACTCTGCACTTCCTGCAGAATTTATCGAAAACTTTCTGCTTCGAGGCCAACTTTTTCTGCAGCTCGAAATAGGCTTCTGGCTCCAAATAGCGAAACGCAAGGTCTTCGAGTTCGCCACGAATCAACCCCATCCCAAGACGATTGGCAACTGGCGCGTAAATATCCAGAGTTTCGCGAGCGATGCGCTGCTGGCGTTCCGTATCGAGGTACTCGAGCGTGCGCATATTGTGCAAGCGATCGGCCAGCTTTATTACGACCACACGCACATCGTTGACCATGGCTAAAAGCATCTTGCGAACGTTCTCTGCCTGGCGGGCTTCCGGCGCGAGCAAATCGAGGCGGCTGATTTTTGTGGCACCCTCCACGAGTTGCGCCACGTCGGGACCAAAATGGCTGGAGATCTGATCCAGTGGAATTTTCGTGTCTTCGACCACGTCGTGAAGAAGCGCGGCGCATAGGGAGGTCACATCGAGTTTCATCCCCGCAAGAATGTGGGCTACCTCGACGGGATGGGAAAGAAACGGTTCGCCAGAAAGACGCGTTTGCGTCTTGTGCTGTTCCGCCGCAAAATCGTAGGCCCGCCGCAAAAGCTCCAGATCATCGCCCGGTCGATTGCGCCGAACCTTGTCCATCAACTCGACGAAGCGCAGATCCACGGCGCGTCTGGCCGCCTGCGTAATAGCGGGTTTTTCGGCCGGTTCCATGGAAACACTTATTCTAGCCCCTACCTCCGTTCCGCGCGAGTTCTCGGTGATTGCTTTGTTGACACTCGTTGAACCACTGCAGTACGGTGACTCAGTCTTGTGCTGGTGAAAGCGGCTAGCGATGAGCCCAAAGATAACAGATGACTGAATCTGCTGCCGCGCGTTCCAGATTTTGGTCCGTGGACCAAAGGCTCACATTCTTTCTGGCTTGTCTGGTTCTCATTATTTTTGTCATTTTGCTACGGGCCGGATTAGGAATTCTGGGCAAGTTCGTGGTGGATGTGGTTCTCTCCATGCTGATGATTTCAGGCCTGATCGCAACCAGCCGAAGCCTTGGTCTTAAAATATTTGTCGCATCGCTCACCCATCGGCGGCCTAATTTTTCATTGGACTAATGTGTACGTTCTTTCTCAGAGGTAACCCGCTGCTGGATGCGCTTGTCCTGATGTTCTGCCTTTTCGCATTTGTGGTGATTACGCTGATGCAATTATTTAGTCCAGGTCCGGTAAACCTGCATCGAGTTCTCGGAGCGATCGCCGCATATCTGTTGATGGGTTTAACGTGGAGCTATGCGTATCGTTTAGCGGACCTGAAGATTCCCGGGTCTATCAGATTTGTGGGTTCTTTTGCGGATGGGGAAGCCCCCATGGCCCGATACGTTTACTTCAGCTTCACCACACTGACCACCATAGGCTACGGAGATGAACTTCCCGCACACGCGCTTTCCCGTATGCTCGCGGTGTCGGAAGCGTTGGTCGGACAACTCTATCCGGCTGTACTTATCGGCGGCTTATTAGGTGTGGCACTGCAATCGCGCGAGCAGCGGCCGCGACACTAATTTCCGGCCACTGATTTCACAACCTACAGTCAAAAAAAAACCGGCGAGCCTTGCTCCGGCTCGCCGGCACAAAAATAATTGACAGGCTAAGAAGATGGCGGGGGATTCTCCATCTTTCTCTGCTTAATGGCCTTGACCTTGTCCACCAACTCATCGGCTTGCTTGATGTCAGCTTCGCGGGCCTCGGGAGTTGTCTCCATATCAGCCTTTTGACGAAGAAGGAGATTCAGGTAGGCCATCGCGTCATCGTAGTCCGGACGCAGTTCCATGGCCTTTTGAAGGTCCGCGATGCCCTCGTCCACTATGGCGCCATATTTCTGCTTGAATTGAGCAGTCGAGCGCGGGCGGCATCGGATCGGTGTCCCTGACTGTCTTTCGGGCGGTCCTGTTGTATTCCTCGCGCAAGTCTTTATTTCCACGGAAGGCGATGGACCAATCAATTACGCCGATCCAGTAATACGGTTCGGGATCCGAAGGCTTAATTTGGATGTGCTTCTCGTGGTAGGCCTTCGATTCTTCCATCTTCTTGGGATCGAAGGGCGTGCTGGCCATGTTGTAAAGAATCGATCCGATACCATCAATGGCGTTCAGGTTATTGGGGTCTTTACTGAGAACTTCTTGCCATTCCTGCATAGCCTGGTTTCCCATGCGTACATTATCTTCCGATGGGGCACCGGGAATGTACTGGCTTGCATACGCGGTGGCAAGATAGAGCTGCGCATTGGTCAACGAAGGATCAAATGCCTTCGCTTGTTTGAAATCTTCAATTGCCAAATCGGTCTGGTTCGCCTTGTAGGCTTGTACGCCCTTATTCAGCTTATCGCGCGCACGAAGCTTATCGCATCCGGCTCCGGCCGCGGCCGACACCAGTACGACTGCTAAAATAAAAAATGTGTGGGGCTTACGCTGCATCCCGTACTCTCCTTGATGAAGGCCGCCTTGGCCATTTCCCCAACGCCAAGACGGCGAGGCTGGCAGATTTTGTAGTGGACGCTGTTACTGGCCCGCTTCGACCTTTGCGGTAATCAATCCCACGCTATCGATCCCGGCGCCCCGCATCACGTCAATCGCCCGGGCGACTTGACCGAAGTCAACAGCATCGTCGCCTTTCACGAACGCCACCTTTTCTGCGCGCAACTTGAAAATATCGTCCAATCGAGGCCCCAAATCGTCCCAGGTAGTTTCGTCCTGGTTGATCATCACTTTTCCGTTTGCCAAAACTTGAACTACGATGGTCTTCGCCAGCACATCTGGATTTTCTTTCACGTTAGGTGGCGACGGCTGCGGCACCAGCGTATCCAGGCCTTGCGGGGTCGTCGGCGTGATAACCATAAATATGATGATAAGGACGAGCAGCACATCAATCAGCGGAACGATGTTCGGTTCCGAGATCGCCCCTTTACTTCCTCCCACTGCCATTCCCATGGGAAAGCTCCTTTACCCTCTTATCGATTCTTCAGTCCCCGGTAGCCCCTGCAGCAGGCGGTGCCGGAGGCGCCGGAGCGCCCGTCTTCGACCTATTCTTTTCAGTGAGCAAGCCGATCTTATCCACGCCTGCAGATCTCACTTCGTCCACCGCCTTCACCACGTCTCCGTACTTGGCGCGCTGGTCCGAGCGCACGAAGACAGTTTTGTCCAAGCGGTTAGCCAGGAGATCTTTCACTTTAGTAGTTACTTCGCTCAGGCCCACCTGCGTACTTCCCAGGAACAGATGTCCATCGCGCGTGACGGCCACGATGATGGCATCATCCTTATCCGCCTCCTGCATGTCTTGGGCGTTATTTACCTTGGCCATATCCACCGACACGCCTTTTTGCAACATCGGCGTCACGACCATGAAAATAATTAACAAGACCAGCATGATGTCGGCCATGGGAATCACGTTGGGCGAAGCCATCACGGGTGGTGCTTTTGGTTTGTATCCCATGACTTACTTCTTTCCGCCCCGGCGAGTGATGAAGTAGTTGATCAACTCCATCGAGGAGTTGTCCATCTCGACGTCGAAAGCTTCCACTTTATTTGTGAAGTAGTTGAAGGTCCATACCGCCGGCACCGCGACGAGAAGACCAAGCGCCGTGGTTACCAGGGCTTCCGCGATACCGCCGGCCACTGCCGAAAGTCCGGTCGCTTTGGAGGCCGAAATACCTTTGAACGCGTTGATGATGCCCATGACCGTGCCGAACAACCCTACGAACGGAGCCGTTGAGCCGATGGTGGCGAGGCCGGAAAGGCCGCGCTTCATTTCGGCGTGCACGATAGCCACCGAACGCTCGAGTCCGCGCTTGGCTGCTTCGATCACTTCTTCATCGCCTACTTGAGCGGAGGCCGCCTGGAATTCGGAAAGGCCGGTCGCCACTACCTTGGCGATGTGGCTCTTCTTATTCCGCTCGGCGATTGAGATTGCTTCGTCGAGTTTGTTGTCTTTCAATGCACCGGCTACCTGCTGTACGAACACGCGGGACTGCTTCCGCGCCGCGCTATACATCAGCGCCCGGTCAATCATAATGCCCACGGACCAAGCAGACATGATGAAGAGAATGAAGACGACCGTTTTTGCCGGGTAGCCCATGTTGTGCCACATCGTGAGCAAATCCCAGCCCACTTCTTGCTGCTGCAACATCACTACACTCGCCAAGAGTAAATTCGAAAGCATAGAGTTTGCTCCTCCAATCGTGCAAAACGATCACGGCAGCAATATTTTGCCGGTCGCCATTAACTTCAAATCAGTCCAGGCCCCCCGAGAGGACGCCCGAACCGTGTCCTGCTTAACCACCCAAAGTAAACACAACCGAAATCGTGGTATCTACGTCCACAGGCTCGCCGTTCAGCAGCGTCGGTTTATAGCGCCATTGACGAACTGCGTCCATGGCGCTCTTCATCAGCAAAGGCGGACCGGAAATGTATTGGAGATCCTGAACCGTTCCGTCCTTTCCGATAATCGCGTGGAGCAAAACGGTTCCGGAAATGTGCGCGGTCTTGGCGATCGGCGGATAGACTGGCGTTACCTGGCGAATTAGGTTTGCTTGGGCAACGTTTCCACCTACGCGGATCGACTTAGGAGCTGCTTTCGGAGGGGGCGGCAGTCCCGCACCTGTGCCACCAATGATTCCACCGAGAACCCCACCGGCCTGCCCTCCAGGAACGCCGCCAGGAACGCCGCCGGTTACGCCCACAGCGCCCACGTCGGGCGGCAACTCTTCTTCCTTAATCATCGCGACTTTTTTCGGGATCACGGTCGGAGCCGTCATCTGGCCGTTATGAATTAAGCGCGCAACGGGCTTCACGACTCTTTGCACCGCCGCAGCCGGAGGCGGCGGGGGAGGAGGTGGCGGCGGCGCAACAAGGAAAGTAGTAAGCATCTGCTTGGGTAACGCTTCCGTGTAGATCAGCGGGATCAGAATCATTACAATCACAATCCCGAACTGGATCAGAAACGACAGCGCCACCGTCCAAGGCTTATTTGTTTTTTTCGGATTCGCGCTGGAAACCACCAGATCGTCAAACATAGCTACCTCCTTGCAGCTGCCGCCACGCGCTTATCGGCCGCGGATCCGGCGCGAGCGGCAGTTCCTTGTCCTCGATACTTGCTCCACAGCACCACAATGGGCGCTGCAATACCAAAACTGGAGTACGTACCTACCACAACTCCTACCACCATAGCAAAAGAGAACGCTCGAAGGACTTCCCCACCCATCAGAAACAAAACCAGAACGGTCAAGAACGTCAGCCCGCTCGTCAAAATCGTCCGCGACAGCGTCTGATTGATCGCTTTGTTAACTACCTCGGGAAACGGTTCACGCCGCATCAGCCTGAGGTCTTCTCGAACGCGATCGAAGATTACAATCGTGTCGTTCATCGAGTAACCGACCAGAGTCAAGAGAGCCGCGATGACCGTCAGCGAAATCTCGAAATGGAAAATCGAGAAGAAACCCAAGGTGATCAGCACGTCGTGAAAAACGGCTATCACCGCCGCCGCCCCATACACCCACTCAAACCGGAAGGCAATATATAACAACATGCCTGCCAGAGCATAGAGGGTAGCGAGAATGGCCTGGCGTCGCAGTTGGGCCCCTACTTTGGGTCCCACGATCTCAACGTTTCGGATGGTAAAATTGCCCAGGACCAAACCATTGTTCAGAGCAGCCGATACCGCGGGCGTTACGCCATCCACATTTTTCAACTCATCGAAATGAGTGACGATGCCGCCGTGTTCCTTGTCGCGTGCGTCGGTCAACCGTTGCGCGAGTTGATTGTAACGGTCTCCGGCATTGGTGCCCAGAAGCAGCGGATCCTTCTGGGTAAGATAAATCGCCAAATCAGATGCGGTAATCGAGTTGAAATCTTGCTTGCCAACCGCGTTTGCTGTTCCAAATGTCTTGTGCAGCACATCTAAAATCGATTGCTTCCCGGCGTCGAGCGCCTCATCTCCCTGGCCCGTTTTCTCGATTCCGATAACCACATCATTCTGCGCTCCGCCATTAAAAACTTTGTCGCTGATTGTCTGAATCGAACTGTTCGCCAGGCCTGCTTCCCCAAGGCCCTGGCGAATCCGGTCCACCGGAGCGGGTCCCGAGAAGCGCACGTACACCAGTGTGCCGCCGCGGAAATCGATTCCGTAACGTAAACCCCCGTTGCGGAGAATTGAAATCCAGCCAACAGCCAGGAGAATCAGCGAAAGTGAAACGAAGTACTTCGCCTTCCCCATCCAATCGACGTTTACGTTGTGAAAGAATTCCATCGAGTCCTATCCACCAGTATTTGACACCGCGACCTGTCGGTTTGTTCCCCGGCCTAGATGCTCAACTCCGCCTGCCGCCCCCTACGTGAAAGATGCCAATCGAATATGGCCCGTGACACATAAATTGAAGTAAACACATTAGCCAGCAAACCAATCACCAAGGTGACGGCAAACCCGCGCACCGGTCCAGTCCCAAACAAGAACAAGAAAATTGCTGAAACGATGGTAGTTACGTGCGTATCGATGATCGTCAGGAATGCGCGATCAAAGCCCAGTGCGACGGCTGAGGCCGGAGCTTTTCCGCTCCGTAGCTCTTCCCGGATACGCTCGAATACTAGTACGTTGGAATCGACGCCCATGCCAATGGTCAAAATTACGCCCGCAATTCCCGGCAGCGTAAGCACCGCTCCGGCATACGCCATAAAGGCGAGCAGGATAATCAGATTGAGTGCGAGAGCAATAACTGCATTGACACCGCTTTGCCTGTAATAGACAACCAGGAAAATCATCACCACCATGATGCTGCCGATAGACGCGCGAACACCCTGACGTATGGAATCGGCTCCCAAAGACGGCCCGACGGTTCGCTCTTCCAAATACTTGATGGATGCGGGCAACGCTCCAGCCCGCAGTACAAGCGCCAGATCCTGCGCCGATTCCTGGCTAAAGTTTCCTTCAATGATTCCGGAGTCCTCAATCTTGCCGTTAATCACCGGCGCTGTGTACACTTTATGGTCGAGTACGATGGCCATCTTATGGCCAATGTTTGACTCGGTGAAGGGCCCAAACCTCGCCGCCGCCGCCGTGGAAAGTTGAAAGCGGACTTCGTATTGTCCCGGGTAATTTGAACTAGGCGCAGGACTTGCGCCGCGCAAATCCTGCCCGGTAATAATCGGCGCGCGCTCCAGTATATAAAAAACCGGTTGCGCCCCTTGCCCATTGGGTCCGTTTTCGCCCTTGCCTGGAACAATTTCCGTGCCCGGCGGCAACACCCCGCCATGCGCCCCTAAGGCTGCGACTTCCGAGGGGTAGGCTTGCTCGTCGGCGACTAGTTTAAGTTCGAGTTGGCCGCCGGCTTGAATGACCGATTTTGCGCGAGTGGGATCGCCTTCGCCGGGAAGTTGAACGAGAATTTCGTTGTCGCCGCGGCCAGTGAAAGCAATTGTGGGCTCGGTCAATCCGAGAGCGTTGATGCGTCGCGTTATGGTTTCCAGCGACTGATCCATGGTGTCGCGGCGCAGGTCAGCGACGATCGAAGGCTTCATCGTCAGCAAGTAACCGTTGTCTTCACCGGCAGCCGGAGCCAAGGCCCAGTCGGTAAACTGGGTGCTCACGAGATCGCGAAAAGCGCCCGCTGTGTTCGGATCAACGTTGCGGACCAAAATGTGCGTGTCATCCACGCGCCGAATTTCGCCGATGGTAATATTTTTTTCGTGGAGTTGTTTGGTTATCTGATCGACAGCTTGATCGCAGCGCTGGCCGATGGCTTCGTCTACTTGCACCTGCAAAACCAAGTGACTGCCTCCCTTTAAATCCAAGCCAAGCTTGATGCGGTCGGAAAGATTCTGCTTAACCGGGGCCCAAGAGGTTGGAAACGTCGGCACGCATACAAGGCCATAAATGCAAAAAAGTATTACCGCAGCGATAAAAATAAACTTCCACCTGAGCTGGGAATTCATTCGGGCTTTCTAACTCTCCTTGGGGGGTTCTGCCTGGAGCCCTGCGATGGCGCTGCGGGCCACTTTCATCTTTACTTGCTCAGCGACGCGCAACTGCACAGCGTCATCTTCCAAACCGACGATGGTTCCGTAAATGCCGCCGTTGGTGATCACTTTGTCGCCGGTTTTCAATGCTTTAAGCATTTCGGTGACTTTCTTCTGACGCCTCTGCGCAGGCAGGATCATCAGAAAATAAAAGATGACCATGATGAGAATCAGCGGAAGAAAAAGCGCGATCCCACTGGGCTGCGCCTGAATCAGCGTCGCCGAAATCATCCTGAGCGGAACACTTATAGCCAGCATCACGTCTTGTATGCCTTCCCCTATTAAGCGGACGCGCCGGTCGAGAACAAATCAAGAAACTGTTCGCCGAAGAATCCCCTCCGCCTGTTAGGGCGCCCAACACCTGCTTAGGTTTGCCTATTTGAGGCGGGCCTGAAGGTCAGAGCGGAATCTTTCGAGCTTCCCAAAACGAATAGCCTCGCGAATTTCGCGCATTATGTCAAGGTAAAAGTAGATGTTGTGATGGGTGTTTAGGATGGCTGCCAGTGTCTCACCAGACAGATAAAGATGTCTGAGATATGCGCGAGAATAGCGGCGACATACGGCACAACCGCACTTTTCATCAATGGGCCGCGGGTCATTGGAATATCGCGCATTCTTAATAAGCAGACGACCTTGGGAGGTAAAAAGGCATCCGTGACGCGCGCCGCGGGTCGGTAGCACGCAATCCATCATATCCATGGCAAGCGCGACGTAGTCCGGCAATTGTTGGGGATAGCCTACTCCCATTAGATAGCGAGGCCGGTCGGCGGGAAGACGCGAAGCTGCGACTTGGGCCATCTCGCAGGTGAGGCTATGAGATTCTCCTACGGCGAGTCCTCCTATTGCGTAGCCTGGAAAATTCATTTCCACAAGCGCATCGGCATTTTCGCGTCTCACTTGCGGGGAGGTCCCGCCTTGGACAATTCCAAACAGCATCTGCTTCGCGGGATCGCCATGTTGCTGAAAATAATTTTGCGAGCGGCGCGCCCAATCGAGCGTACGAGCGGCAGCTTCTCGCGCGCGCTGTTCGGTGGAAGGCGTCTCGATACATTCATCGAGCACCATAATGATGTCCGCTCCGAGCGCGATTTCGATTTCCAGCGCTTTTTCAGGCGAAAGAAGATGCGCGGAGCCGTCCAGGTGCGAACGAAAGGCTATGCCTTCATCTGTTACCTTGCGCAACTCGCTCAGACTGAAGACTTGGTAGCCTCCCGAATCGGTAAGGATTGCTCTAGGCCAGGACATGAAACGATGCAACCCACCCATAGCGCGAATGAGTTCAGGGCCAGGACGAAGATATAAATGGTAAGTGTTGGAAAGAAGAATCTGAACACCGAGCGATTCCAGGTCCGCTTGGGTCTGGGCTTTGACGGTGGCCGCAGTCCCTACAGGCATGAACGCCGGCGTTTCGATGATGCCGTGCGGCGTGGTCAATCGGCCTAACCGCGCACCGGTTGGGTCGGTTGCCACTACCTCAAACTGAAATTCCATCCGCGGAATTGTATCAGGCGAAAGCCGCGGCAAGACTGACGAACACGAACATAATCGCCAAGTACATTCCTAGCACTACGCCCATTGCCGTACCGAATCCAATCTTTTTGGGATTTACCACGCTAAACCCGATTGCCGTAAGTACGATACTCCAGAACGCAAAGAGGTCAAAAAACGAGCCAAGAGTTATCAACCATTTCGGCGAATCACTGCTTAGAAAGGCAGCGAGATTAGAAGCCACAAAATTGTTGGGGTTTATTGTGCTTGGCTCTTTCAGCAAGAGGATGACGGTACCCAAGATCGCCCTCAGCCCCGAAGGCATCGAGGCGTAACTGACGATAGAAAATGTGGTCTTAAAATTCAATTGTGCGCCGACTATTAAATTAAATGCCCCCAGGTAAAGCGCGGAGCTGAGCAGAACTGCGAGTGTAGGTAAGGCCAAACCTGCGAAATATGTTATGTACTTGGATACCATGGCCCCTCCACTCAGTGTGTCCTCACGTTTTTCCTGAGGTATTTTATCCAGTTTGCCACTCTGGTCGAGCTGCTCTCGCACAACTTCTCTCCAATCTACACGTTTGGCGAGGACGGAACTCATGATCAAACTAAGTAGGGTCAAAACAATCATGGGGGCAAGCCAGGTAGGGTATCGCGCGATGGACTCGAACGTGGGTTTGGGGCTGAAAATAACGCCGAAAATTCGGCCCATCGAGCTTACCGGCTTTGCGGGTTCCGGGGACGGGATCACTGGGCTGGCCATATCTCTCCTCCACACTGGAAACCAATAATCTGCCGATTCCTAGATTTACTACGTTTGCGTCCGGCGATAAATGACCGCGGCGAGAGTGTACCGCGATTCATGCGAAGTCCGAAAAGTGTAAGACGTTGCAAAGAAAGGCCAAGCGTGCTCGCCTGTGTGGGGGCCAAGACCGCGGTCACATCAAACGGGAATCCGCGGCACAGCAGCGATAAGCGCTTTGGTATAGGGATGTTGGGGAGTGCCGAGCACCTGATCGGCTGAACCAATTTCTACGATTCGTCCTTTCTGCATTACGGCAACTCGTGTGGCGAGCTGCGCGACCACTGGAAGACTGTGGGAAATCAGAATTAAAGTCAGTGAGAACTCGCGCTGCAGGCGGGCCAACAACTCGAGAATCTGAGCGCCGACTGAAACGTCCAGCGCCGAAACTGGCTCGTCACCTATGACGAGCTCCGGTCTCGGAATCAGAGCTCTCGCGATTCCAATACGCTGCCGCTGACCTCCGGAGAATTCGTGTGGATAGCGGTCGAGGGATTCAACGCCGAGACCGACTAATTCAAGAATTTCTACCACGCGTTTACGGCGAGCATGGCCTGAAAGATTCGGCTCGTGTATGGCCAGCGGCTCGCCGACGATTGCGCCGACTTTCATTCGCGGATTGAGAGACGCGACGGGATCTTGAAAGATCATTTGCATTCCACGGCGCAGCGCACGGAGGTCGGCGCCGTGTGCTGCGAGCCAATTCTGATTACGGAATAGGATTTCACCGGAATCCGGCTCGACCAGCCGCAGTATCATGCGCGCAAGCGTTGTTTTGCCACAACCCGACTCGCCCACAATTCCCAACGTTTCACTGCGTTCCAACGCGAAACTCACATTGTCCACGGCCACCGTTCGGCGATTGGACTTCGTAAACGCACCGCTAGAAACGGAGTAAGACTTCATGAGATTGTGAACGTCGAGAAGCTTTTCGCTCGGCACGCTAGATTTTCTCGGCCGCGATATAAATTCCGGTGTTGATCATGTAGATGTCCGGTTCTTCACCAGGTTTTACCACCTCGACGGGCTCGAAACTGGGATGAAAATCGGCGCCATCATCAGCCATGGAAGATTCCATTAATCGGCGGGCCTCGATGTATGGAGAGTCTGTGCGCTTCCATCCGGCCACGTGCATCCAATGATCGAATGTGCGGGGATGGCCTCGCACTTCCGTGGCCACGATGCGAAGTCCGGCGGCGCTAAAAATTCGATCGAAGTCGTTTCGGGCGAGAGAACGAGCATGCGAGTTGTCGCGTATTCGCTCGATTCGATGATTCAACTCGCGAACTTGGGGGTCTTCCGGGGCCAGGATGTCGAGCACGCCCACGCGGCCTCTGGGTTTTACTACGCGCGCCATCTCTTGCAGCACTCTTGCGGGGTCTGAAATGTGGTGCAAGCTAAAACTTGTAACCGCCAGATCGAGCGAACTGTCCCCAAAGGGCAGAGCTTGAGCATCGCCGAGGACACAAACAAGGTTCGGGAGTCCTTCCTTCAATGCATTACGATGCGCCAATCCAAGAATTGCAGGAGTGAAATCGAGCCCGCAAATCCATTTCACACGGCGGGCAAATCGCAGTGCAAGCGTCCCGGGGCCGCAGGCGAGATCGACCGCCCGATCGTTTGGAGCGGCAGAGACCAGGCGCGCAAGCAGTTCAACTTCGCTAACGCGATGCGCCACAGCATAATCACCGAAAACTTCTGCGGTGCGCGTGAATCGTTCACGCACAAAAGTCTTCAATTCACTATCGTTGGCTTCGCCCATGGGATGAGAATACACCTCGCACTATGATTTCGACCGGCCGGCCGAATTTCCGGCACCGCAGTGTCGCATTCCTGCACATGATAAGGACAACGCGGCGCGAAAGCGCAGCCGGGCGGAAGAGCGTTTAGCGCCGGAACAGTGCCTGGAATCGGAACCAATTTGCCACGCTCGAGGCCAGGGGCCGCCCGCAGCAGGCCTTCGGTGTAAGGATGGCGCGGATGGCCCAGAACTTCCGCCGTCGGGCCGTCTTCCACAATTCGGCCTGCATACATAACCATGATCCGATCGGCGACTTGGGCCACCACTCCGAGATCATGCGTGATAAAAAGCAGCGAAAGGCGAAGTTCCTCGCGCAGCTTGGCCAACAATTCAAGAATTTGCTTCTGGACGGTGACGTCGAGCGCGGTGGAGGGCTCGTCGGCAATTAAAATCCCCGGACCGGCGGCTAATGCCATGGCGATCATCACGCGTTGACGCAAGCCACCGGAAAGCTGGTGCGGGTATTGCCGCGCGCGCAGCTCGGGGTCGGGTAGGGCGGCTCGTTCGAGCGCGTGAACTGCGCGCGAGTGAATCTCGTTTTGATTCGGGCGATTTTCGTGAACGCGTATGGCTTCTTCAACCTGTCGACCCACGCGCATCACGGGATTCAGAGCGGTCATGGGTTCCTGGAAAATCATGGCGATTTCACGGCCGCGCAACGAACGTATTTCGTTGCGCGAGGCGGTGAGAATATTTATTCCGCGAAAATCCGCTGCGCTATCTCGCTCGTGCAGCCAGACTTGGCCTTTGCGGCGCGCTCCCGGCGGCTCGAGCCCCATCAACGCCAACGAAAGCATGGTTTTTCCGGAGCCCGACTCGCCGACAATGCCCAGGGTTTCGCCTTCGTTGAGCGCGAAGGAGACTTCGTTTACAGGCCGTACCCATCCGCTCTGTGTGGGCAATTCTACGGTCAGGTTGCGGACGTCCAGCCTGGTGACCATAGAACCATGATAAGGGGCAGCGCGTGCGAGAGAGCCGGAATTTGCATTCCTGGTGCTCATGCTGAGGTGAAGGGCTTCGGGTTGGATGCACCCTGGCGTTCTGGGGCCCGGGTACGCTGTAGAGCTGAATCAGCGTTTTGCCAGGGGGATGACCAAGCGCAGGGCTGTGTGCGTAGCGGAAAAACGCACGACTTTGTTGTCTGTGAGCCCGGCTGACTTTCCCGCGTTGATTACATCGATTTCGCGAATGTGGGTTTGGCCCTTGGGATAAACGACCCAAATTCCGCCCGATTTGCAAATCGAGTGAGAGAGAGATTTCAATTTAGAGAGGTCTTCCTTCGCTTCCGCAGAAAAGAAAATCAGGTTCGCGTCGCCGACGCGATTGCCTCGCGAATAATCCGGAACGATGGCTTGCAGGTCTCGCTGGAATTCCGCTTCTTCCAGGCCCAGAACGGCGATGCGTTGACCCGGCTTTATTCCGAGTTTCTCGGCTAGAGTGCGGTGCGAGTAATCTCGCTCAGGCGCTCGTGGTTTCGATAGATTTCTTGGCGACATAGTGCAGCTCTGGAATCGCGGGAAATCATACACCTATTTACCTGGCTGAGAGGCTGACACATAATGCGCCCTTCACACGCGCATCTGGCATTCGAGGAGGGACCTCTATGCTTCCCGGCCTAAAAGCGGCGCTGAATTACCATCCAATTTTCGTTCATTTTCCTATCGTGTTGTGGTTCGCCGCGTTGCTGTTTGAGTTGCTCGCTGTGTGGCGCAGGAGTGACGAAATGCAGCGAACAGCATCGAGGATGCTCTATCTGGGGACGCTAGCTGCCATAGTGACAATACTGACGGGACTTGTTGCCGAAAAATCTGTTCCTCCGGGAGTTGCTCAGCGCGTGGTGGGAATTCATCAGGCGTTGATGCTGGTATCGACGAGTCTCGCAGGGGCTCTCTGTATTTTTGCTTTTTCGGTACGGCGAAATTTTACCGCTCAATTGCGAAAGGTGATGTTGCTGGGCCTCGGCATTCTCGGAGTGTTGGTTATTTTCGGAGCGGACCGCGGCGCGCAGCTGGTTTATGAATATGGCTCGGCTGTGAATTGGTCTACGGCAGAGCAGCAGAAATAGATTTCAGTGGGAGGCGCAGTGATGAAAAAAACCGGAGAAGCGAAACGGATGAGAAGTGGCGCGATGTATTGAGGGCGGGTCATGCGACTCGCCCTTAGCCCGAGATTCTAGTAATCGTTCGCGGAGCCTTCGAGGAAAGCACGCAGTTTGCGCGAGCGCGAGGGGTGGCGCAACTTGCGCAAAGCCTTCGCTTCGATTTGGCGAATGCGTTCGCGAGTGACAGCGAAGGATTGGCCGACTTCTTCCAGCGTGTGCTCGCTGCCGTCGTCGAGACCGAAACGCATCTTGATGACTTTTTCTTCGCGAGGCGTGAGAGTTTTCAGGACCGAGGAGGTCTGTTCTTTCAGGCTCAGATTAATTACGGCGTCCGAGGGCGAGACAACGGCTTTGTCCTCGATGAAATCGCCGAGATGGGAATCTTCCTCTTCGCCGATCGGGGTTTCAAGAGAAATAGGTTCCTGAGCGATCTTTAGAATCTTGCGCACTTTCGCGACGGGAATATCCATGCGCTTTGCGATTTCTTCTGAAGTAGGTTCGCGGCCGAGTTCCTGCACCAGCTGCCGCTGGGTGCGGACGAGCTTGTTGATCGTTTCGATCATGTGCACCGGGATGCGGATGGTGCGGGCTTGGTCGGCAATGGCACGAGTAATGGCTTGGCGAATCCACCATGTGGCGTAGGTGGAGAACTTATAACCGCGGCGCCATTCGAATTTGTCCACGGCTTTCATCAGGCCAATGTTGCCTTCCTGAATCAGGTCGAGAAACTGCAGGCCGCGGTTTGTGTATTTTTTGGCGATGGATACGACCAAGCGGAGGTTGGCTTCGATTAATTCTTTTTTGGCTTGTTCGGCTTCCGCTTCGCCCCGAAGAATCACCTGCAGAGCGCGTTTTAGTTCTGTGGGGCTCACTTCGCTGGCAAGCTCGATCTCGCTAAGTTCTTGGCGGCGGTTTTTTAGATCCTTGCGCGCTTCGGCCTGGACCTCGCCTTTGGAGGCTTCCACTCGGCGTTCAAGCTTAACGGTGTCACGCTCGAGGAAATGAACGCGTTCAACCGTTTGCCGGATTTTTTCAATCAGGCGCTTCTTCTCGAGCGGATTAAAATCCAGCTCACGGAAGCGATTCGACATTTCTACGCGAGTGCGGGCCAAGGTGTACCGGGCGCGAAGATATGGACGCTTTTTCGATCGAGGAATTTTTTGCAGCTTAGTGGCCTGCTTCATCGCCAGCAGATAAAGTTTTGCTACCTTATCGATTTGCTTGAGGGTTTCTTTTGTCTTCTGCTCAATCTTTTCTTCGGTCAGCTCTTCATCGTCGAACTGGACGATCTCTTTGATCGAGCGCGAACCGTTGCGTACATCTTCACCAACCTGCAAGAGTTCTTTCAAGATCAGCGGGGCGCGCGTAATCGTTTTCAAAACGAGCAACTGTCCCCGTTCAATGCGCTTCGCGATGGCCACTTCACCTTCGCGCGTCAGCAACGGGACCGTCCCCATTTCGCGCAAGTACATGCGGACGGGATCGTTTGTTTTTTCCAGAGTCCCGGGAGTCAGATCCAGATCGCCATCTTCCGAGGCGGACGAAGCGGGCTCATCTTTGACGTCGATTGCATCTGTGGAATCCGCTGCTGCCAGCGCGGCCTTGGCGCTCGAAAGGTCCTCATACACGTCAATGCCATAGCGTTCGAACGTTGAAAGGAGATCGTCGATTTCTTCCGAGGAGTGCACCTCGGGCGGCAGAATATCGTTCACTTCATCGTAGAGCAGATAACCGCGTTCCTTGCCCATGGCGATGAGCTGTCGTACCTGATCATATTTTTCTTCAAGAGCTACCGTCACACTGCCTCCCTCTCAATAAAAAGCGACTGCGCACGAGCAATTCCCAAGCAAAAATGGCCGGTACTAGACACCCCGGCACACCCTTGCGCTGGTTGTGAATAAAAGTTATTTTTCAGACGATTCTTCGTTGGTTCCTGCGCCCGTGCCGCCGGAGCCCACACCGCTTCTCCTACAACATACTATATGATGCCGGGTGGGGGCTTATCGTTTCATCCAAAACCTTGCGAATATATAACATACAGGCAGTGGGGTCAATCGAAGGCCGTAAGTTATTGTCCTGCCAATAGTTTCTGTAATTCCAATCGGCGCGTGATGATACGTCGAAGCTCATCAGTAGGCGGCTTTGATTCAAGCTGCTTCTGTAACTCTCCAAGTTCTTGTTCCAGGCGACGACTGCGGAGCACAGCCAGACAGCTCTCGGCCTCCTCCCAAGTATGCTCGGAGAAAGATTCAAAGAAGATTTCAAACAGCACGCGCCTGTCCCGTTCGTCAAGTGCTTCGGCAAAAGTGGCCGGATCTGAACGCTCAGCGGCCTTAGCAATAAGTAACTCGAATATTTTCTCTGTCTCCAGACCCCGATGCAGCCCACTGGAGACGATTTCCTGAGCAAGTTTTTCGCGGAAACCGTTCGCTTCTGCCAGCATGTGAATGAGACGACGCTCCGCGCCCTTTACACTTGGACCTAACAATTCAGCTTTAGGCTTCACCTCGCTACGACGTTCGGTGGCGGCTCGGCGAAGCGCTTCGCGCAAGACTGGCTCGTCCACGTGCAATTCGGAGGCGATGCGCGTAGCCCACTCGGAACGCAGGAGACGGTTGGGAAGGCGCTGCACATATGGCATCAGAAAATTGAGGGCCAGCACTCGACCGTTTGCGGTGGTGCGATCCATCAGTCGGGCGCGGCCAATTAAATAATCCAAGTACGGCGGAGCTTGCAGTAACAGGTTCTTGTAAACCTCGGCGCCTTGTTCCTTCAGAAATTTGTCGGGATCGGAACCGCCCGGAAGCGCAAGGACTCGCACGTCAAACTCTTTTTCGAGTAGAAGCGTCAGGGAACGTTCTGTGGCCGCTTGTCCCGCTGTGTCCGGATCGTAATTCACGATGACTCGCCGAGTGAACCGGCCGAGCAATTTGATCTGTGGGTCGGCAAGGCTCGTACCACAGCTTGCTATTACGTTTGTGATCCCCGCACGCGCGACGGCGATCGCGTCCATATAACCTTCTACCAAAACGCCGAAATCCTTTTGCCGCAAGGCTTCCTTAGCCCGATCAAGATGATAGAGAACATTGCTCTTGGAATAGATGGGCGTTTCGGGAGAATTCAGGTACTTGGGCATGTCGTCGCCCATCGCGCGCCCGCCGAAGGCAATTACTTTCGCACCTTCGTTGGCTATAGGGAACATGATGCGCCGACGGAAACGGTCGAAGAAACGGCCACTTTGCTCGCGAGAGAGAAGGCCCGAGCTTTCCAGCAGCTTCTCGGGATATTTCTGTTTTAAAAATCGAAGCAGCGCGTCCCCGCTCAACGGCGCAAATCCTAATCCGAACTGAATCATCGCCTCGCGATTCAGTCCACGATCTTCCAGATAGGCATAGGCGACCTTCCCTTCCGGAGTTTCGTGTAATTGACGCGCGAAAAATGCCGCAGCTTCGCGGTGCATCTCGACGAGCGCGCTCCGTTGCTGATTTTCGCGACGCTCTTCGGGTGAACGCTCGCGCGGTTTGGGAATTGCGATTCCGCATTTCTCCGCGACCGTGCGAATGGCTTCAGGAAACGTGCACTTCTCCAATTCCATCACGAATTTGAATACATCGCCGCCCGCGCCGCAGCCGAAGCAGTGGTAAATCTGTTTCACCGGATGCACTGCAAAAGAGGGCGTCTTTTCCTGGTGGAACGGGCATAGGCCGGTGTAGTTCTGGCCGCTTTTCTTTAGGCGCACGTACTCGCCAATCACGCGGACGATATCCGCTTGCTGCTTCACCCGTTCCGCGAATGATCCGGCTTCAGCCATATCTTTTGAGGTATCCCGAAATTGTGTGGTTGGCCCTTTCGCCGCCCTTTAATTTCGCAACTCGGCTATGGTGATTGCAGTGCCACCTCGGTCTTCTGCCTCATGGCGAACTTTATCAACAAGCGGGTGAGTTGACAAAAATTCAGCCAAACCACGACGCAACGCGCCCGTACCATGTCCATGAATGATTCGAATGCTCGGCAGGCTGCCCAACGCGGCCTGGTCAAGAAACTTATCAACGCGGCTGGTGGCTTCCTCGACCGTGCAGCCGATGACATTGATTTCTTCGTGAGCAGGTTGGTCGCTCTGCTGGGTGGTGTGCACGGTTACGCCTTGTGGGCGTGCGGAGGCAGGTAGATCTGCCTTGGCGGATTTTTCCTCAGCATCGATACCGATCACATCCGAGAGAGGAACGCGCATCCGGAGAACTCCCGCCTCTACTTCTGCTTTGTTGCCATCCAGCCGACGGAAAATGAGTGGCCGCTTAAATCCTTTCACAAGTATGCGCAATCCAGCGCTAAGTTGCTCGGGCGACACCGGCTGCGGTGCTGCTTGTGTGCCAACTCCGAGATCCGCCTGCGACGAGGATAGCGTATCTACTACGGCTGCATCCGCCTCGGCTCGCGCTTGGGACGAAATTTTTGCCATTCGCTTCGCCGATTGCTTTTCTAATTGCGCTCGCAAAGCGCGCTCATGAATTTCTGACGTTACACGAGTCATTTCGCTTTCCAGCCGCTTGGTTGTTTCCTGAAAACTCTTTTCGAGCTCGGCGATGCGTTTTTTCTGGCGGCCCACCCATTCTGTTTGAAGAGCGCGTCTTTGCGCTTCGATTTGCGCGAGTTCCTCGCGCGCTTGATCCTTCACTTCCTCCATTTCATGGCGGCTGCGATGAAGGTACGCAATCAGATCGCGCGCCTCACGGGATTCCGGCGTAAGGTTGGCCTGCGCATGTTCCACTACTCGCGACGGAAGACCCAGCCTTCGGGCGATTTCGATGCCACTCGAGGTTCCCGGTACACCAACCAGCAGGCGATAGGTTGGGCGCAAATTAATTTCATCAAACTCCATTGCTGCGTTGACGATGCCCGGCGTGGTTGAAGCATAAGATTTCAGACGATCGTGATGTGTTGTGGCGATGGTGAGCGCCTGCCGCATTCGGAATTCTTCTAGGAGCGCGACAGCCAGCGCCGCGCCCTCTTCGGGAGCAGTGCCGGTCCCCATTTCGTCCACAAGAATCAACGAGCGTTCGGTTGCGACCTCTAACATGGATTTCAAATTAAGCATGTGCGCCGAAAATGTTGAAAGATCCGCTGCGATGGATTGTTCGTCGCCGATATCGGCAAGGACACAATCGAACATGGGCATCTCGGCGCGTTCAGCAGCCACAGGAATTCCCGATTGCGCGGAAAGTGCCGCTAATCCAACGCTCTTCAGCGCGACTGTTTTGCCGCCTGTGTTAGGTCCGCTGATGACCACGACCGTCTCGCCTCCACCGAGATCGAGCGACATGGCCACCGCGTTGCGTCCCTGCGGCTTCAGTGTGGCTTCCAGCACAGGATTTCGGACCTCGTGGAGGCGCACCAGGTTTCCTTGCGTAAATGTTGGCATCGCGCAATTAAACTCGCGAGCGAAACGGGCGCGAGCGAAAATTGAATCCAAATGAGCGAGTCGCACGGCAGCGGATTCCAGCGAGCCGCGTTCCAGGCGCACTCGTGCAGTCAGCTCCTCGAGAATTCTGGCGATTTCCGCAAGTTCATCTTCGCTGAGTTGCACCAGGCGATTATTCAGATCGATGGCTTCGAGCGGCTCGACGAAAATCGTCTGGCCGGTGGCGCTCACGCCGTGGACTACTCCAGGAACACTTCGGCGTTCTGCCGCACGAACCGGAATTACGAAGCGTTCGTTTCGAACAGTAATGTAGTCTTCCCCGGTCGGCTCGCCGCGGGACCGAAGAATTCCTTCCAGTCGCTTGTGGACTTTGTCGCGTGCATTCGCCATGCTTTCGCGAATACGTTTCAGTTGCGGCGACGCGTCATCGCTGATTTCTCCATTGGGCAGAATCGCGCCCCGGATTGCCGTCAAAAGATGCCGAAAGTCTACGAGCGCTGCTGCTCTTTCACTCAGCCTCGGATACCTCGCGGCCTCCTCTTGGAAGGTTTGGCGCACGGCGCACGCGGTGTCCATCAGTGATGCAACGTCGAGTAGCTCCGCGATAACAAGAATCGAACCCGAGATAATCAATCGACCGAGCCATGGTTCTGGATCGGCGAGAGATCCGAAACCTAATTCAGAGCCGCCCCGCAGATAGGCGAAAGCTTCGCGCACCAATGTGAATTCAGAATCGAGCGCTGCCGCATCCTGCTGAATTACGAGCGCAAGCGTTGTCCTGCGGCCGGGCGTGCAGGTGGCGTAACAGCTGACAATATCCTTTAGCCGATCGAATTCTAATAGTTGTTCTGCGGAGCGAGACACAGCGACCTCATGTGAATTGTAGCTCCGTTGCCGAAGGAAATCAGCGAGCCTGCGATTTGAAATAGACAGCGAGCATGTCGGCGGCCTCCGGGGCTGACTCTGCGAACCGAATGAATGCGTTTTGTTTCTCCATACCGGCGGAGTCTTGGGTGCACTCGGCTTGCCGAATTCGATCGATCACCGGCTTCCAAAACTCTCCCAGAACGATCACAGGTTTTTTAGCCATCACGCTCTGGTTCATCATTTCCCAAGTTACGGAGAGTTCGACGAGCGTACCTGTTCCGCCGGGGCACACCACATAGCCGTCGCCACGATCGATCAATTCAAAAAGACGATCTTGCCAGGTCTTCACTCGTATTTCCTTAGCCAGCCAATGATTTGCGTCGGCCTCGAAAAATCGTGTTGTAATGCCGATGGCTCGACCGCCTGCATCGTTGGCCCCTCGAGAAACTGCTTCCATCACGCCGCCATATCCGCCATTACAGATAGAAAATCCTCTCTTGGCCAATTCACTGCCGAGTTGCCGGGCGACCACGTAGTCATTATCGGATTCACCTGGGCACGAACTTCCGAATACCGTGATGGTTCTAACGCGCTGCTTCATTTCTTCTCTTTGGTTGAACGGAAGTTCCCAGTGTTTCGACCATGGCCACTGCAATCGCGTCCATTGCGGACGTTGCATCGTGGCCATGCTGCGGATTGTTATTCCCGAAAATCGTAAATATGAGATGCTCGTCGCGAACAGTTGTCGCATAGCCGGACATTGCTCGGACATGTTCGAGTGAGCCGGTCTTGGCCAAGATGCGGCCGGACGCGGCTGTATCCTTCATCCGATTTTCCAGCGTTCCGTCCACACCGGCTATCGGGAACGTCGAGATGTATTCCGCGCTCCACGGCTGCAGCGACAAGTAACGCAGAAGTTGAACGACGGCACGAGGCGTCACAAGGTCGTCTCGCGAAAGACCTGAGCCGTCTGACAGAACGACCTCCCCGTCCGCAATTCCGATGGTCTTCAGAAAATTCTGTTCCAGCCAAATCCCTGCCTCCGTTGAACCGAGGCCTGCCTTTTCGCGCGCCACGGTGCGAAGAAATAACTCGGCATGGAGGTTTTGGCTCACTTTGTTGGTGACGGCAACGCTTTCAAGAAGGGACGGTGAAACGTGGTCAGCCAGTACGAGTGTACTGACCACCGGGGCGCTATGGATATTTGAGTCCGGCGGGGGAAGGAGGGTTGCAGCAGTATCCGGAGCCACAGTCCCGGGGTCGAAGCGACCCGGTGGTTCAGCATGATTCAGGCGAATGCCGCCGGTAACTTTAATTCCGCGGGATTCGAGGGCCTGCTTCAACGCAAGTGCCGCCACCTGGCCCGGATCGGAAATTGCGAAGTCGAGTTGGATGGGCGCATGACCCGCAGGAATTGACCCGCGCAGCAAAATAAAGTTTTGCCCCGGTCGGCGTACTACGGAGAAATCAGGCTTCCCGCTGCTCGGGCCGGTGTTTACTTCGTAGGTAAAGCCTCCCATTGCAGCAGCCGGTTCTACCTGTAGCGTAGCCGCTTGGCCCTGGCGGCTAGCGGGACTTACTTCGATCGAAAAAGAGTTATCGTTGAACGCCAGCGCGCTTACAGGTGCGCCGAAAGTGAAAAATAAATCGCCCACGCTCCAGCCCGCTGGATACGGATCGTAGGGGAAATAGCTGTCGTCTGCGACGATATCTCCATCTACCTCTTTTAGTCCCTTGGCCACCGCTGCTTCTACCAACTCGGCCAAGGGCTCTTCAGCAGCGCCTTCACGTTCCACTTTCCCAGCGTACGGAAATTTCCGATTGGAAAGATCGGGGTCACCGTGGCCCACGAGAACCAAGTCTCCGATAAGCCGTCCATCGGCACCGAGTAGGCCGGTTGTTTCCAGAGTCGTATGAAAACGAAAATCAGGGCCCAGTGTGGAGAGCGCAAGCGCAGAAGTAAAAATCTTGGCATTGGAGGCTGGCGTAAAAAATCTATCTGCATTCAGCTCGTAAAGAGTTTCGCCACTGTTGCGATCGGCTACCAAGATTCCCCAGAAGGCTCTTTGCGCGTGAATGTCAGCAAGTGCGGCATCCACGCGCGCGCGGAACCGCTTTATACCTGCGCGGCTGCTTCCTGCATTTTCGTTCGCGGAGACTTTCTTTGAGCGGACGGTGGCCTTCTGCGCTTCAACAACGGAAGTGCAAACGCCCAGCGCAATCAGAACCATCACCGTGATCGGAAAATAGCGGCGAAGAAAGCTCGATAAAGACTCGCTCATGTTGATTGTTCCGAATTGAAACTGCGCTGATTATATTCGAATGCGCGGCCCCGCAAGCCGCTGTAGAAAGGTTGCGATTCTAACTCGAAACCCATATTATGAGTGCACTCCACAGGAGGAAACTATGAAAAGCATTCTCTCGGCGCTGCTGATCTCGACACTGGTGTCAGCTCCGGCGATCTTTACGCCCACGGTCCGGGCAGATGACACTACAAAAGACGAAGAGCGTATTCGGAATGCAGGTCGGGTGGTAAAAGAAATCATGGATATTCCCGACAATATTCCGCAAAGTCTCATTGATAAAGCGGACTGCGTCATCGTTTTTCCTTCGGTGCTTAAGGCCGCATTCATTGTCGGCGCCAGCTACGGTCGCGGCGTTATGACCTGCCGTCGCGGCGATGATTTTAACGGCCCCTGGGGCGCGCCATCGATGATGGCTCTAGAAGGCGCCAGCTTCGGGTTTCAGGCTGGCGGACAAGCGACCGATTTCGTTTTGCTGGTCATGAATGATCAAGGTGCGAATGCCATCCTCGCCAGCAAGGTGAAAGTTGGAGGGGATGCATCCGCAGCCATCGGTCCGGTCGGGCGCACCGCCGCAGCGGACACCGACGTCACTTTGCGGGCGCAGATTCTAACCTACTCTCGGTCACGCGGCCTTTTCGCCGGGGTCTCGCTCGAGGGTTCCACCGTACGTCCAGACAATGACGCGAACGAGCTGGTTTATCGAAAGAAAATTCCAGCCAAGGAGATTGTGCTTCATAACGCCGTTCCACCGGCCCCGGCGGCTAAACTGCTCCTTTCAACGTTGAGGAAACACTCACCGAAACACAGTTCCTAACCGAAACGCTCCTTCAAATCAATCCCGGGTTACGTAATACGATTCGAGCTTCGGCTCTGAATCCATCCTCGTCAAGAAAGGTTGAACCGTGAAAAAGAAAATGATAGTGCTTGCGCTTTGTTTGGCAGTTGCTTCTCCGATGTTCGCACAGAAGAAAGAAGATGAGAGACTTTCAAATTCGGCCACCGTGTTGCGTGAGATCGTCGGTGGGGAAAAAGGCTTGCCCACAAGTATTCTCGATCAAGCTGATTGTGTCGTCGTTTTTCCGAGTGTCAAGAAGATAGCTGTCGGAATCGGCGGCAGCTACGGACGTGGTGTACTGGTATGCCGTACGGGTGCAGAAATGAACGGTGACTGGGGCGCGCCGGCGATGTACAAGCTTGACCAAGGAAGCATCGGCGTGCAGCTTGGTTCCACGGCGACTGATTTCGTGTTGGTCGTCATGAACAAAAAAGGCGCTGAGGAAATCTTGAACGGAAAGACGAAGCTCGGAGCAAATGCCGCTGCCGCTGCGGGTCCTACCGGCGCTCAGGCCACGGGTTACAATGCTGCTTCTATGCATGTGGACGTTCTGACCTATTCGCGCACCAAGGGATTGTTTGCCGGCGTCTCGCTAGAAGGCGCCAGCATGGATTCTGATGAAGATGCCAACAAAGCTCTTTATGGCAAATCCATCGGCGCGAAGGACATCGTGGAAGGCGGCCAAGCTGTGGTTCCGGCAGCCAAGCCGCTGATTGACGAACTCGACAAATCCTCTTCCGCTCGCAAATAGCTGCAATAAAGCGTAGTTGTGCTCGGAAGATTTTTAAGACAGAGCAACTACTGAACCGCGAAACCGGCAAAAACGGCTACGCCGGGGACAAAATCCCCGGCGTATAACCTTCCGGCGCAGCCCTTCCTTTGGCCGCACCCATGTTGACCATTCTCTAAATCTGACTTATAGTCGTAATTGTCTATAGGTCACCTAAAAGATCCGTCGGAAGACTTGTGACAAATAAATCTGCGATGATCGTTGGTTCCAGCCAGCAGGTGAGAGATTTGCCGCGGTCAAACAGGCGCGAGCGTCGCCGCATCGAAACTCGCGAACGCATTTATCGAGCCGCCCTTCGAATTTTTGCCCAGCGCGGATATCTTGACACTACCGTGGAGGACATTACCGAGGCCGCCGACGTGGGCAAAGGAACGTTCTTCAATTACTTCCCCACCAAAGAACATGTTCTGGCTAGCTACGGCGACGAGCGCGTTGCCGCGATTGAACGCGCCCTGAAAAAAGTCCGCACGCCCAATCAATCAGTTCGACCGGTACTTAGAGAACTCGCCACAGATCTCGCAGGACAGTCCTCAGAAAGTCCGGACTTGCTGCGCTCGATTTTCGCGGCGCACTTGTCGTGCAGACCGGTACGCACGGAATTGCAAACTCGGTTGCAGCGAGGCCGGCGGCTCTTGTCCGAAATTCTTGCGATAGGCCAGGAAAGAGGCGAGATTCGTCGAGATTACCCGCCCGCAGATCTTGCCCGGCTTACTCAGCTCACGCTGATGGGTATAACCATCGGTTGGTCGCTCCATCCGGATTCTGTGCTGCGGAAATCAGCAGAAGAAATTTGGGAGCTATTCTTTCCGAGTCTTTTTGCCGACAGGAAGGAGAAGCGCAACGTAACGAGAAAAGTAAGCCGATGATCGATCTCCGTCCCTGCGAACTTTATGTTGGTTTTATGAATCTCGCCCCGGCTAATTTCATCTTACCTCTAAGAGAATGGGAGAAGACTCCGTGAAACGTCGATTGACCGTCCTTGCATTCATCCTCATAGCTTTCTGGACTGGCGTTGCAAGACCTCTGCGGGCTCAACTGCCTGCCGGTCCCGTTCCGTCGCAGACGGGAAATTCAACTTCAAACTCGAGCGGCAGCGGAACTTCTTCCACTTATGCACAACCTGCGGCTCCGCAAAGTCAAAGTTCGTTTACGGGCAGCGTACCATCGCAATTTGTTCAGGGGGTTCTGCCGATCTCGCTCGAAGACGCCATCCATCGCGGCTTGCAACAAAACCTCGGTTCGTTACTGTCCCGTGCGGATATTGGTTCAGCTCGCGGAGCGCGGTGGCAACAGCTAAGCGCGCTGCTGCCCAACATCACGACGACGAGCTATGTGGATCGGTCGCAAGTCAATCTCGCCGAATTCGGGTTTAGCTTCAAGATTCCTGGCGCGAATATTCCTTCGATCGCAGGGCCTTTTACCTATTACGATGGACGCGCGTACGCCACCCAAGCTGTCTTGGATTTAAAAGCCATTAACAACACGCATGCCGCGTCACAAAATCTGAAAGCGGCTCAAGACACCTACAAAGATTCGCGTGATCTGGTCGTTTTGGCGGTTGGTTATAACTACCTTCTTGCTATCGCCGATGAAGCGCGCATAGAAACGGCTGAGGCTCAGGTGAACACAGGGCAGGCGCTCTACGATCAGGCCTCTGATCAGCTGAAAGCCGGGACCTCGCCTGCCATCGATGCCCTCCGCGCACAAGTCGAATTACAAACGCGCCAGCAGCAATTGATTCAGGCCAAGAATGATTTGGCAATTCAGAAGTTGACTCTCGCACGGGTGATCGGCCTGGCACCCGGCCAAGAGTTTGATCTAACCGACAAATCTCCATACGAACCTCTCGAAGGCATGACCGTGGACGAAGCGGTGAAACGAGCGTATGCCTCGCGTTCGGACTACCAAGCCGCCTTGGCCACGGTAAGCTCGGCAGAATACTCACGACGCGCAGCCCTGTCGGGGTATTACCCCTCGCTCGCAGTCAGCGGCGATTACGGCCTCGCCGGAAGCTATGCGAATCTCTTCACTCACGGAGTGTTCGATCTGCGCGCAACGCTGACCGTTCCTATTTTTCAAGGCAACAAGGTCCATGGAGATATCTTGCAAGCCGATGCACAACTTCAGAAAAGCCGCGATCAGCTTGACAACTTGCGCGGGCAGATTGACGCAGATGTTCGTACGGCCCTGCTGAACCTTGAATCGTCTGCGCAACAGGTCGCTGTAGCCAAGAGCAATGTGGGCTTAGCAGATGAGAGCTTGACGCAATCGCGCGATCGTTTCTCCGCGGGGGTCACCAACACGGTAGAGGTTGTGCAGGCGCAAGAAGCCGTAGCAAGCGCGCACGAGAATTACATCTCCGCACTCTACAATTACAACTACGCGAAAATCTCCCTAGCGCGAGCGATGGGTTTCGCAGAAGAAGGCGTGAAGCAGTATTTTAAAGGAAAATAATCCATGGCACAGAGAACAGAAGTGGAATCGCCCCAAAATCCGACGGACCTAAGCGTCGCGCCCTCTGAACGGCCTGCTGCCAGCAGCACAACGCTACCCTCGGAAACTCACTCAGCGTCGGAACCTCCGCCATCGCGAGGAAGCAGATTCATTCAGTCAAATCCGCGCGCTCGTTTTTACCTGATAGCTGCAGTGCTCGTGCTTGTCGTAGCAGGGATCTTCGCCTGGCGTTATTTTCAAAGCTATGAGTCTACCGACGATGCACAAGTAGACGGCCATCTAATGCCGCTTAGTGCGCGTATTTCCGGCTACGTTACAAAAGTAAATGTGGATGACAACCAATACGTCACCGCTGGCACCGTGCTGGTTGAGATCGATCCCGGTGACTACCAAGTGGCCGTCGATCAGGCTAAGGCGGCGCTGGAAGATGCCCGAGCTACAGCGCAAGCTTCCAATTTGAACGTCCCCATTACCAATATAAACACCTCCAGCCAGATTTCCTCGTCGGAAGCAGATATCGACAATACGAAAGCTGGAATCGCCGCCGCTCAACAGCAATATGACGCGGCTCAGGCACAACTTGCCGAGGCTCAGGCAAACAACACGAAAGCTCAGCTAGACCTTGGCCGTTACAAACAGCTTGTCGAGAAACAGGAAATTTCGCAGCAGACGTACGACCAGGCCGAGGCGGCTGCAAAGGCCGACGCCGCAGCAGTGGTGGCGGCGCGTTCCTCCGCGGCAGCAGCAGCGCAGCAGGTAACCCAAGCCCGGAGTAGGCTGGTTTCAGCCGAAGCCAGCCTGCGCGCATCGCACACTGCGCCCAGACAGGTTGCCACATCCGAGGCGCGCGCGCTCTCGGCCGATGCTACGGTAAAACAAAAACAGGCGCTGCTCGATCAGGCCGAATTAAATCTTCAGTACACCAAGATCGTGGCTCCCGTGAATGGCGTAATCACAAAAAACGTCGAAGTTGGAATGAACGTGCAACCCGGGCAACAACTGCTCTCCATCGTTCCGCTGGAGGATGTCTGGGTAACGGCGAATTTCAAAGAGACCCAGCTGAAGAACATGCGCCCGGGACAACGGGCCAAAATAAAAGTAGACGCGAACGGCCGCACCTACAACGGACACGTCGATAGTTTTGCCAATTCAAGCGGAGCACGCTTGAGCTTGCTGCCTCCGGAGAACGCCACCGGCAACTATGTAAAGGTTGTTCAGCGCATACCCGTAAAGATTGTCCTAGAGCCAGGACAGAACAAAGATCTTTTGCTGCGATTGGGAATGTCGGTAGAAGCCACAGTTTACGTGAAGTGACCGCTGTCGATCGATGGCCTCCGAGGCATATCAACGTCCGGCAGTAAACCCCTGGATTATAGCGCTCACCGTAACGCTAGCGACATTCATGGAAGTGCTGGACACCAGTGTCGCGAACGTCGCGCTTCCGCACATTGCAGGAAGTCTTTCCGCTGGGCAAGATGAAAGCACGTGGATTTTAACCTCCTACCTGGTTTCCAATGCCATTGTTCTGCCCATGAGCGGCTGGTTTTCCCAAATGATCGGCCGCAAGCGCTTCTACATGTCTTGCGTAGCGATTTTCACGATCAGCTCGTTTCTGTGCGGTCTGGCGCCCAGCCTGGGCATGTTGATTTTTTTTCGAGTTTTACAGGGTGCCGGCGGAGGAGGTCTGCAGCCAAGTGAACAGGCCATTCTGGCTGACACCTTTCCGCCCGCCAAGCGCGGAATGGCATTCGCAGTTTACGGCATGGCGGTGGTGCTGGCTCCAGCGATTGGCCCTACCCTAGGCGGATGGATCACTGACAATTTCGACTGGCGTTGGATTTTCTTCATCAACATACCGGTGGGAATTATTTCTCTTCTTCTTACGAACCGTCTGATCTCCGATCCAGCCTATATGAAGGAGGGAAAGCGTACTGGTTTCAAGATCGATTATATCGGATTGGGACTGTTGGCCTTGGGCCTCGGTACGCTGCAGGTTGTCCTGGACAAAGGTCAACGCGATGACTGGTTCGGTTCGCATTTCATCGTGATTATGACGACAATCAGCGCGACGGCCTTGCTAGGTGTCCTGATCTGGGAGTGGCACCACAAGGATCCCATCATCGATCTCCATCTATTCAAAGATCGATCTTTTGCAGTCGGTAATATGTTGATGTTCATGGTGGGTTTTGCCCTGATGTCTAGCACGGTGTTGTTGCCGCTCTTTATGCAAACAATTATGGGTTATACCGCGGAACAGGCTGGCCTTGCGTTGATGCCAGGAGGATTGGCCATCCTGATAGCGATGCCCGTGGTGGGTTTTCTTCTCGGGAAATATGACGCCAGGAGACTTCTTCTCTTCGGAATGTGTATGCTTTCGTTTGCCCTATTTCACATGACGCGGTTCGACACCGCGATAGATTTCCGTACCCTGGCCACTGCGCGTGTGTTTCAAGCAATCGGTCTGGCGTTTCTGTTTGTTCCCATCAACACCGCTGCCTATGCTTTTCTTCCGAAAAATAAAACGAATGCGGCTTCAGGTCTGATCAATCTTGCCCGCAATATCGGGGGCAGTATCGGAATCTCACTGGTCACCACCATGCTCGCGCGGCGTGCTCAGTTCCACCAAGCGAGCCTTGCCAACAACATTCACAGAGGGAATCCCGCCCTACAAGCCATGGTCTCCGCCACGACTCAGATGCTCATTTCGCGGGGATCAAGTGCCTATCAGGCTTCTCACCAGGCTTATGCAATGGTGGCCAATATGGTCGATCAACAGGCTACCATGCTCGCTTACATTGACAACTTCTGGCTCCTCGGCGTAGCGGTCCTGGTTATGATTCCGTTTGTATTCCTAATGAAGAAAGTCAGACCCGGAGGGCCAATCGCAGTACACTAGGCTTCCGGAGGGCCACATGCAGGTCCGCACGATCACCGTCGAACGCGAATACGGCAGCGGTGGCGCGCTTATTGCTCGCCGGCTCGCTGAACATTTAGGTTGGAAACTGTGGGATGAAGAACTTACCGCGGAAATCGCGCGCCTTGCGAAGGTGGACCATAAAGCTGCGAGGCAGTGCGACGAACGCGTTGACCCTCTGATTTACCGGCTGTTTAGAGTCTTCGCTCGAGGAAGCTACGAAAGAGCCCTGCCCCTGGAAGGCGGATCCTCCAGCTTCGACGCGGATCAAATGGTTGCGCTGCTGCACAAAGTAGTCGAGAATGTTGCCTCGCGGGGAAATTGCGTCATTGTCGGCCGCGGCGCACCGTACATTTTGCGCGCACAACCGGACGCTTTTCACGTTTTCATCTATGCACCACGAGATGAAAAAATTCGCCGCATTAGAACCCTGGGGAAGACCGAGAAAGAAGCGGCTCAACTGGTTTCCGAGGTGGACGCCGAGCGGGCTTCGTTCATTCGTCATTATTTCGGCGCGGAGTGGCCATGCCGATCGCTCTACAACGCAATGATTAACTCGAAATTCGGAGACGAGTACGTAACTGAGATGATCCTGCAACACATCGCTGCGCTTGAGAAATTCCAGACTCCTCAGGTTGCCGGCGTCTAACTCTTTGCTCGTGCCTTGGCTTTCCTGCCGGAACCGCGTCCGCTCGCTCAACTACTAAGAACGCGCATAAACATAGCAGCGAGAGAAGCATCATGAAGGCAGATACGTGCTTCAACTTTAGGCCTCGCACGCGTTTGGGCTCCGCAAGTAAAATAGGAAGCTGCAACTCTCGGCGCCCTGCAAACTTCCCTGGGTGGTGGGTTCGCCTTTTCGATTTCATCCGCGCCATTGCATCCCTCCCCCTTGCCAAGCGAGTTGCATTTGCGGCGATTTCCAGGTCCGCGATTCGTCCGTGCGTGCGCGCAGGCCAAGCTCGTATTTACGGCGCACTTTTTCCACGCGCGCGGTGATTTCCTTACGATAAGTTTCCGGCACGTTTTCGTATCGCCCGTACCATTCACGATATTGCTTCGAAAGTTTCGGGAACTTCTCATCGAGAAAAGGCATGAATTGCTTCAGCGATGCGGGCATAAGGAATAGCACCCGCCCAGCGAGCCATTGCGCGCCTGCATCGCGCGCGCCGCGCGCCAGCGCGTCCAGATCTTCTTCCGAATCCGTTATACCCGGCAGAACTGGCATGGCGAGCACACCCGCCGAAATTCCGGCCTCGCGCAGCTTACGAACTGCCAGAAGACGAAGATCCGGCCGCGGAGCCCGCGGTTCTAACGTTCTTGCGAGGCGTGCGCGTACCGTGGTAATACTGATGTTGACCGTGATTGAAGACCGTTCCGCGATGCGCCGCAGCAAATCGATATCGCGAACTACCTGATCCGATTTCGTAGTGATCGAAAGGCTCAATCCCTCACGCAACACCATTTTTTCGAGTATGGCGCGCGTGCCTGCAAACTCGCGCTCGGCGGGTTGGTAGGGATCGGTGGCGGTTCCGATCGCGATATGCTCTCCCCAGATTTTCTGGGTCGAAAGATCGCGATCGACAAGCGCGCCTGCATCTTTTTTCACATAAATCTTCGTTTCGAACTCGCCGCCGTCGATATCCATGTATTCGTGGGTGTAGCGCGCGTAACAATACTTACAGCCGAATTCGCAGCCGCGGTAAGGATTCACCGTCCATCGGAACGGCACGTTCTCCGAATCACAGTGATTCAGAATTGATTTGACGGGTAGAAGAAAATATTCAGTCCCACGCTTGGCTTCAGCCCGTAGGGAGGAAGCGGCGAGGCGTGCAATGCCGACCAGTTCCGTAGCGGGCTTCGTTCGGAGCGGTGATTCCGATTCGGTCGGAACCGGCTCCGGGGGCGCGGAAGCGTCACTCGGTTGCTCACAGGTGCCGTGGCGAGCGGCTGTGGGGAAAAGGGTGAGACTGGTCTGTTCCAGACCTGGCCGTCGACGCCGGAGCGTCGTGGAGCTAGATCGGAAAATGGGAGAAGTGGACATTGGAGCCTCGCCGTCACGAGTTGCATTCTATTCGCCTTTTGTTCGCTATGTCAAGCACTATTATTCGCTTTATATTCGCCTGTTCTCGCGGCCAAGGCCGCTCTGGAAACGCTGCAGTTGCCCCGAGTTCCGAACCGACGCGCGCCCACTATACTGAAATTGGCAGGCTGCAGAGGGCCCATGGCAGAAGTCGGAATTCTAATTATCGATGACGACGTGGTGAGCCAGCGCGCCCTCAAGAACGTTCTCGACTCCGAAGGTTGGCGTGTCCGCATCGCGCCTCTCGCATCGCACGCCATGGCCGAATTGGCTAGCGGCCAATGGAATCTCGTTATCGTGAATATCGCGCTCACCGATGTGCGCGGTCAGCTTTTCTCCATACTGAGGGAACTGGCGCAGACCGAGTCTTATCCCGCACCGCAAGCCGCACATCAGGCTCCTCCAAAACGCATCCGCGTGCTTTTTCTGGTTCCGTTGCTCGCTGCGAAACATGCCCAGCCCATCCTCGAGCAGGAGGGACTTCCCTACTCGCTCAAGCCGTACCACCTCCACGACTTCCTCGAAAAAGTGAGCGAACTGCTAGTCGAGTCTGGAGCGCTGGCTGAGCCGATTCGCAGCATAGGAGATTTTTCCGCCGTCAAAAAGCGCCAGCGCAAAAGCCGCAATTCGCGTGACAGCAGAAGAGGCACCATGTTCGCATCACGCGAGGATTATCAAATGTCAGAGGAAGAGTTGGCCGAGTTCGAGAAACAGGAAGAAGAAGACCGCAAGAAACGCGAGAAAGAATTGCATGACCGCCAGCATCTCGGATAGTCGCGAGCGCTAGCGATCAATGAACATCTTTTTTCGTCGATTTGTCCTGATACGGCCGGACCTCGCTGCGATCTGGCGTCTCCCCGAGCAACTCCGCAATCGTCTTTTTTAAAACAGGATGTCGCGCTTCCGGAGCGATCTCGGCCAGCGGCACAAGCACGAATCGCCTTTCGGCCATGCGCGGGTGAGGAATCTCGAGTTGGTCAGTGCCCACCACCCAATCGTCATACAATAAAATATCCATGTCGATGAAGCGAGGCCCTCGCAGCACGCGCCTTCGACGTCCTAGTAAACGCTCGACGTCCAGCAGCGTGTGCATCAATTGCGGAGGAAGCAGCTCCGTTTCGGCTTTCACTACGCAATTTAAGAACCAGCTTTTCGACCTTGTTTCCACCGGTTCGGTCTCATAGAGGGACGATCCCTGAATAACATTCACACCGCGTTCGCTGAGAACCGCAATGGCGCTCGCGATGTATTGCGCCCGGTCTCCTTTATTCGAACCCAGTGATAAATAGACCGTGGCCATAGCCGCGACTAAATCATAAGCCGTGAAAGCATGGAATAGGGAGGCTGAGTTTAGCTAAAACAGTCCTGGCTGGCGCCGCGGTTCGTCTAGGCCGAAGTGTTTATAGGCCAAAGCAGTCGCCACGCGTCCTCGTTGCGTGCGGTCGAGTAGTCCGAGTTGCATCAAGTAGGGTTCGTATATTTCCTCAATGGCATCTTCTTCTTCGCTCAGCGAAGCTGCGATCGTATTCAACCCAACCGGGCCACCGGAATATTTCTGAATGATCGTCAGCATTAAATTGCGATCCACTTCGTCGAGTCCGTGCTCGTCTATTCCCAGCATTGCGAGCGCATCGCGGGCCACAGCGTCATTGATGTGGCCTTTCGCGCGAACTTCGGCGAAATCGCGAACCCTCCGCAACAGACGGTTTGCAACGCGCGGCGTGCCGCGGCTGCGCCGGGCGATTTCTCGCGCCCCTTCTTCATCCATTTTGATACCCAGAATTTTTGCCGAGCGCTGAACGATCTGCAGGATATCTTCAGGGGAGTAAAACTCCAGCCGATGCACAATCCCGAAACGCGAGCGCAACGGCGCCATGATCAATCCAGCGCGTGTCGTCGCCCCGATTAATGTGAACTTATTCAGCTGATACGGATGCACGCGCGCTCCAGGTCCCTGGCCGATAATCAGATCCACGCGAAAATCTTCCATCGCCGGATAGAGAATCTCCTCCAGCGCAGGCTGAAGTCTGTGAATTTCGTCCAAGAAGAAAAAATCGCGGGCGTCCAGAGATGTAAGCACCGCGGTGACGTCGCCTTTTTTCTCCAGCAGTGGGCCGGAGGTTATCTTGATAGCTGAACCCATCTCGTTCGCAAGGATTTGGGCGAGCGTCGTTTTTCCCAATCCTGGTGGACCGTAGAGCAAAACGTGGTCGAGGGCCTCGCCGCGATTCCGCGCCGCATCCACGGCAATTTTCAAATTTTCCTTCACGCGGGATTGGCCGATAAAATCTTCCATGCGTTTGGGGCGAACGCTTGCCTCAATGCGCGCATCTTCATCCAGGGCCTTCCCTGAAATAATCCGGTTTCGCCCGTCGGTTATCTTCTCTGCCAATGAAACCTCATGATTACTCCCCCAGTAGCGTGCGCGCTTGTCCAAGAAATTTCAATTATTCCTCGCGGCCGGCACGGGCCACCTGTTTCATAGATGTCCCGCCGAGGATATGAAGCGAAGCCCGCAGCACTTCCTCAAAATCACTAGTTGGCTTTATTCCGACCTTTTCAATTGCGCTGTCAACCGAGCGCGTGTCGTATCCCAAGTTCACCAGCGCCGATGCCACATCCGACTCCAGTTGCGAGCGCGTGGGAGGTTTTCCGGCCTGGGGCACGTCTACGACCGCCAGCTTATCTCGTAGCTCTACTACAATGCGTTCCGCAGTTTTGCGCCCGACGCCGGGAATGCGAACCAGTTGAGCTAAATCCCCTTTGCGCACTGCTGGAATTAGCTCTTCCAGACTCATGCCTGAAAGAATCTTCAGCGCGAGTGATGGTCCTACACCAGATGCGGAAATCAGGAGCTCAAAACATTGTTTTTCGCGCGCAGTAAAAAAACCGTAAAGCGCCAGCTGATCCTCACGCACGTGAGTGTGAATCAACAATGTCGATTCACTGTGAACAGGACCCAGGCTGGAAAATGTGGAAAGCGGAATAATCACTTCGTAACCCACACCTGCCACGTCAATTAAAACCACGTTGGGACGCTTTTCAATCAGCTTCCCGCGCAGTGATCCAATCATATCGAGCGATTATTGATTAGCCTCGCTGGAGTGTCAACGCAACTCCGCTAGGGATTTAGCCCGCAGGGTGCTATCTGTGCTGCAAAGCTCATCCTCACATTCGCTAGACTTTGGGAACTAAACGCCGCACTAATCCGTACATCTAAGGAGCCGATTGGCACACCTCGGCGTGAGTGTGTCACTTCCCGCTGTTTTTTTGTGCTTCCCACTGAATCGGCCCCCGGCAGGGTCTCAGATTGAAACAACTGCGCAATCTGATCGTATACGAATATTCATAAAAGCTTAGATTTTCAAAATCAAATTGAGCTCCATTGTCCGATATAGGGATGAACAGTGTTCGTTTTCGTGCGAAACAGAACTTAAAAATCCAAACAAACATTATTTGTGAATTTATTGGCGCCATTGCTTTCGACGCGAATACCGCTGCGTCTAAGTGCATGCAAGGGGCGAGTGAGATTTCAAAGTCGGATTTAAGGAGGAACTAAAATGTCGCGTCGCAAAATGAATTGCATGTTAACTATGTTTGCGGCTCTCGCGCTTGTGTTGTCAATCGCAACTCACACAACCCCAGCGAAAGATGCCAAGTCGACCGTTACTCCGATCGTCAAGTCGGACGTGAAGCTGCTGAACCCCGCGAAGCTGGCTGGCGCGGATCTTAAAGCGGGAGATTATTCTGTTACCGCTGATGACGCACACGCTAAATTTTCAAAAGGTGGGAAAGTAATAGCGGAAGTTCCCATCCAATGGAAAGACGAGAATTCCAAATCGAAATTTACGACGGTTGTCGTCGATGGCAATCAGATTAAGGAAATCCACTTTGGCGGAAAGATGAAGTATGTCGAGGTCACACCCTAACGAAAAGTGAACATGCCGGGAGCGGGCAGGAACTAAGAGCGATCCCCTGCCCGCTTTTAACCTTGAATCTGAGAAGGCCTGAAAGATTCTGCAGAGAACAATTACCGACGCGAACGATCCTGCCTCACTGCTTCATCTACCAGGGATTCCAGTTCGCGTCTGGTCAAATTGATCCGTTCTGTTTCCACCGTTTCGGAAGTAACCGGCGATTCCGGACCCAAGTTGGAAGCCGTTTGCAAACCGTAGCGGGCGCGCGCCGCAAATAATTTCTCCACATCACATCCCGACAAAAGCACTTGTTTCCCCAACATTTGCGTCACCAGCGCCACACGCGCGAAATGCTCCGTAGTTTCCATCCGAAAAAAGGCCTTCAACAAATCCGGCCCATAGGTCACCACTCCGTGATTCGCCATCAGGATCGCGTCGTATCCCTCCACCAGCGGCTCAATTGCATCCACCAACTCTGATGTTCCCGGTGTGCCGTACCGAGCCACCGGGACGCATCCCAGCGAGAGCACTAATTCGCAGAGCAAAGCTTTATTTAGCGGAATACCCGCAGCGGCGTATCCGGTCGCTACCGGAGGATGAGCATGGCATACGGCATTTATGTCCGGACGACGGCGATAAACCAAAAGATGCATGCCCAACTCGGAAGAGGGATTTCGCCGGCCATTGACCTTGTGGCCTTCCAGATCGGTCACCACTAGATCGTCCGGCGTCATCATGCCCTTGCAAAGCCCGGTAGGCGACGTGAGGACATGGTGAGGATCTAGACGAAGCGAAATATTTCCATCGGTGGAAGCCACATAACTGCGATCATGAATCCACCGGCCAACAGCACAAATATCTCGGCGGTGTTCGTCCTCCGTTTTAAGTGCACCGGGCGAAATGGAATCAGGATACATTGCTGCCTCCACGGTAAAGATTCGGTCAATCGATTTAAGCGTAAATTCCGCGAAGCCTTAAGGCCCGGGCTACACGGTCAATCGCCACAATATATGCAGCAATTCGATTATTCACGCCATGTGTTTCGGCGTAGCGTACTACTTGTTCGAAACTATGGTCCATCACATCCTGCAGGCGTTCGTTCACTTCGCTTTCGCGCCAGAAAAATCCTTGGCGATCCTGCACCCATTCGAAATAACTCACCGTAACACCGCCCGCGTTCCCCAGAATGTCCGGGACGATAAAAATTCCCTTACTCTCGATAATGGAATCCGCATGTGAGGTCGTCGGCCCATTCGCTCCTTCGCAAAGGATCTTGCAGTCCACGCGGGCGGCATTTTGCGTCGTAATCTGATTTTCGGTAGCGGCTGGTACCAAAATATCGCAGGGATGGAACAAAACCTCCTGCGCCGTCATTTTGGTTCCACCGCCCGGAAACTCAGGCAGAGGTTTTCGCTGGCCGTACACCCAGTCGACAACCTTTGGAATATCGAACCCTTTTTCGTTATAGAGGCCGCCGTGAATGTCCGCGACGCCTATGATCTTGTAGCCTGCTTGGTGCATCAATATTGCGGCTTGCGAGCCAACATTGCCAAAACCCTGAATGATCACGCGGCAGCCTTCGCGCTTCATTTTGAGTTTGGCGAGCGCGTTGTTGCAGCAAAGCATTAGCCCGCGCCCAGTGGCTTCCTTGCGGCCCTGCGATCCGCCCAATTCGAGCGGTTTCCCGGTGACAACCGCGGTGGTCGCCTGCCGCACATGCATGGCATAGGTATCCATCACCCACGCCATGGTCTGCTCATTCGTGCCGATATCTGGCGCCGGAACGTCGCGCTCGGGCCCGAACCATTCGCTCAATTCGGCGGTATAACGCCGCGTGATGCGTTCCAGCTCGGTCTTGGAAAGCTTACCGGGATCGCAGATAACTCCACCCTTCGCGCCGCCAAAGGGAATATTCACTACCGCGCACTTCCATGTCATCCACGCGGCCAATGCGCGGACTTCGTCCAGAGAAACGTCCGGCGCGAACCGAATGCCACCCTTTCCTGGTCCACGAATCGTTGAGTGCAGCACTCGATAGCCGATGAAAACCTCCAGGCGTCCGCTGTCAAGCGGCACCGGGATATAAACTGTAATTTCTTTACTGGGATATTTTAGATAACGATACAGCCCGTCTTCCAACCCGAGCTTCTGCGCAGCAATTTCAAAGCGCGCCTCCGCGGATTTATAGACGTTCAGTTCATCCTGCGAAACCCCTGACATGACAACCTCCAGAATTGCTCAACCATTATGAATTCAATCGTAAGATTTGTTGGCTTCCCTAGCCAGATTACAAGCTCGTGCAACACCTCGGTATGGCGGCGGCCAGTATACGAACACGGGCAAATCCGCGCAAGAACAGCATTTGGGGTTCAGGTTTGCTCACAAAGCACGCATCGTTTAGCGGTGCGTTTGGCGCTTAACGAACTGATCAAGCAAAAGCCTCGCTAGCCTCCGTTGGTCGTGCCGTACCACTCCGCGGTCATGTAGCAGGTCACCGGTAACATAGCTGACTTTCATGCGGTCCAATTCATCAAAAGACGGATCGACCGGTTCCGCATCCTGCGCGCGATAACGCCGCAACAAACTCGATGGAACGCGCGAGCGGTTAATTACCACAAAGTCGAAGAGACCCCGACCCGTGTGTTCGTAAATCGCACGGATATGATCGGCCACCGAGTAGTGCTGGGTCTCCCCGGGCTGTGTCATCAGATTAGCAATGTACACGCAAGTGGCGGGCGAACGTTTGATAGCCTGGACCACTTTCTCAATCAAAAGATTCGGAATGATACTGGTGTAGAGAGAGCCCGGTCCCACAAGAATCAAATCAGCGGAGCCGATCGCTTGCAGAGCCTCAGGAAGTGCTCGAACTCGGCGAGGCACCAAACGTACTTTGCGAATTGATTTACGAGAACGTGAGATGTTCGTTTCACCGTGAACGATTTTTCCGTCTTCGAGATCCGCTTCCAGCGTCACGTTTTGTGCGGTGGAAGGGAAGATCCGGCCTCGGATTGCTAGCACTTGCGCGGAGACTCGCACCGCTTGCGGAAAATCTCCGGTGACGTTTGTCAGTGCCGTCAGAAAGAGATTGCCGAAACTGTGCCCGGCCAAGCCGCGGCCAGCAGGAAAGCGATACTGAAACAATTTTCCGAGAAGGTGCTCATCTTTCGAAAGAGCGACCATGCAGTTCCGGATGTCGCCGGGAGGCAGGACGCGGTACTCCCGGCGCAAGCGCCCGGAACTGCCGCCATCGTCAGTGACAGTTACGATTGCCGCGAGATCCGAGATTGGCCGGCCGATCTTGTCCTTTTTCGACGAAGCCACAAATTCTTTTAGGCCGCGGAGAACCATGGAAAGGCCGGTGCCTCCACCGAGAGCGACAACGCGGACGGCGCGAGCAGGTCGGTTCACTGAATTTTCACGGGTGAAAGAAGGTTAGTTTGCGGATCCGTCTCGCTCCGGGTAAAGCAGCTCGGTGAAGCGTGGGTCTTCCTGTAAGAAGGAAAAATCCTCGTCGTTGCGAGCGTGGTAGCGATTCTCCGGACGCAATTGAATGGCAACCTTTAGATTTTGCATGGCGGATTCCGCCTCGCCGGTCAGACAATCGAGCGCGGCCATGGCATAAACAATGTGGTCCGCTTTGGGCGCCGCTTTTCGGGCGCGGTCCAGATGCTCGCGAGCCTCGTCCCAGCGGCCGAGATTCATCAGCGCAACACCCTGCGTATAGTGCTCTTCGGCTGACTTCAGCGGCGGGATCGGTGGGCGGCTGATTCGCTGCTCACAAATCCGCATGTGAACCTGAGCTCGGTCGCCCAATTCTTTACTAGGACCCTCCAGGACGCGTTCAAGAGCCTGCTTGGCACGCTGGAACTTTTGCTGCTGAAAATGCTTCAGCCCTTCTTCATAGAACCTCATTTGGGCTTGTTTGGCGGGCGCGTCGGGATCCGGTGGAGCGATGATCTTTTTCTTGGATGCCTTCATCTTCTTCTTTTTCAATAGTTTATGGCTCGACTGCGCATTTGCTGAGGTGCGGATTGTGCGACGCTTCACTGGCACCCTCCAGAAAAAATCATACGCGAACATAGCAAAGTCCCAGAAGCGCGTCAATGTAGGGAAAATGCCCCTCCAAGAAGCGTTTTGTTTACCCAGATAAGGCGACCGAGCCGAACTTTCGTGCCCTTAGGGCTGCAATTCCCCAGCATCTAGAAGTGGGCCAACATATATAATGCTCCGAGGAATGTGGAGGAATCATTTATGAAGATGCGCCGCATTATTTTGGCCGGCCTTCTGATTGGCTTGTGCTTATTTGCCGCCGTCCGGGGCTTGCGCGCGGCTGGCCCGAAAACGGAAATGGTCAACTTTCCGAGCGGTAAGGACACTATAGACGGTTTTCTGGCCGTCCCGGAAAAAGCCGGCCGCTATCCCGGCGTGATCGTAATCCACGAGTGGTGGGGACTGAACGATTGGGTAAAGGAACAAACGCAAAAAATTGCAGAACAGGGCTACGTAGCTCTGGCGGTAGACCTTTACCGGGGAAAAACCGCGACCGACCCGAATGAAGCCCATGAATTGATGCGAGGACTGCCCCAAGACCGTGCCGTCCGTGACCTGCAGGCAGCTTACGATTATCTTACCGCGAGGAAAGATGTGACCGGCCGCATAGCGTCGGTGGGATGGTGCATGGGCGGAGGTTATTCCTTGCAACTTGCGATACATCAGCCGCACTTGGCTGCCTGCGTGGTTAATTATGGAGCACTAGCGACCGATCCCAACGATCTCCAGCAAATTGCCGCACCGGTGCTTGGGAATTTCGGCGCGCAGGATCACGGAATAACCCCGGCGGACGTCAAAGCTTTCCAAAAAAGTTTGACCAGTATGGGCCGCTACGTAGACATTAAGATTTATGACGATGCAGGTCACGCCTTCGAAAATCCAAACAATCAGACTGGCTACAGGCCGGACGATGCCGCAGATGCCTGGGCGCGCACAGTTGCATTCCTTAAGAAGGCGCTGAAATAAACTTGGATCAACAACTCAAAACGGAATCGCGAAATGGCGCGATATTGTATGTCCGCCAGTTTTCTTCCCTAATAGCCTTCACGTCTTTTGTCGGCGCATATTATGGCAGTGTTTCCCTACGATAGAGTTCCACTGTGTGCCACAGCGCCGCGACGATAACCATAACACCCATAACCGTCGTCGCGATTACCCCGGCGAAATCGAGGAGTCGCCAGGACAATCCGACGGGCGCTCTAACATTCGGACGACACCACAAGACCAAGTTACTCAGCGCCAAAAGAATACGGATTTCCGTCGGTCCGAAGTTCGCGAAGGAAAGCCTGAAAATTCCCAAGGTATAAGACGCCAAATAGGTCTCAATTGAAAGCAGGAGGAAAGCGATGAGCATACACATGGCGATCCTCCAATCGACATAGCCGGAGAGTCCGAGACCGGTCATCAAAAATAGTGCTCCAAATGAGTCAACGATATGGTCAACGTAGAAACCGTAGCGCGGACGCTGCCGATTTCTTACCCGCGCCAACGTTCCGTCCAGACTATCTCCAAACCAGTTGAGCGCCAGACACGCTGTTGCCAGCAGCAATCCAACGGGATGCCACCGCGCTGACAAATAACTGCAGCCGGCCAGAAACATGGCTACGAATCCGAGAAGAGTCAGCTGGTCTGAAGTGACCCAAGAAGGCATACGCACAGCCAGCCAGAGTAACGCTTTCCGTTCCAGTCCTGATGTCACGCTTTCTTGAATACGCGTTGCGCTAGCAAAATTCTTTGCGGCCGTTTCTGTTACCGCCGTATTTGATCTCTCGGCCTGCATTTCGCAGCCAAGAGTAGTTTCGACGGCGGGTTGTCTTCGTCTCATTTGTTATTTCCTTTGGAAAGTGTCCAACACGCCCGCACTATGCATCGCTGTCCGCCGTGTATTCAATGCCCTGGATCTCAATTCACATAAATAACACCTCGTTTCATAAGCGACTTAAAATCAGCCAGTTAATCAATGTTCTCTATTAGAATTGAAGAGGGACAAGAGGCTTGACTGAGCCTGAGCGCAAAACACAAAAATTTCGTTTTGGCGTGTTTGAGCTCGACACCGCCAGCGGCGAACTTTGCAAGGACGGAAAAACGCAGCCTCGGCTACGAGACCAAGCACTGCAAATATTGCTAATGCTTTTGGAGCGGCCGAGAGACCTCGTGACACGCGAGGAACTTCGCAATCTGCTATGGTCGTCGGACACCTTCGTGGATTTTGATCATGGTCTCAATACGGCGATAAACCAGTTACGAAGCGCCCTGGGTGATTCGGCAGCGAATCCTCGCTTTATCCAGACCTTACCCCGCCGCGGATACCGCTTCATTGCGCCGGTAGAAATGACGCCTAACCTAAGAGGAACTTCGGAGCAGAACGCTTCGGCAGCTGACATCGGCGGCCCAGTGGACTCAGAAGGATTTGCATCGCAGTCATCTCGCTCATCAATCCTGAGCGATGCGGGTGAGTTACCCTTTATTCCGAGAAGGCTCGTGTGGATTCTCTTTTCCTTGATTCAAGTGATGTACCTCGCCTTCTACATCGTTGCATTAATGCGATTGTCCGAGGTGGAGGCCATCTTGGCAGATCCACGAATTCGCGCTTTCCCTATCTTGATAGTGCTAATCGTTACGGCAGCCATTGGCGTACCTATCCGGCTTTATCTGCTTGCAGCAACGGCCTTCCACTACCGTGGGCTTAGTATTAAATTTAAGAAACTCTTTCCATTTCTATTTTTTCTCGACGAACTATGGGCCCTCGCACCCTTTTTAATTGTTCACCGCATCGGATTTGGCTTGGCCATAGCCGCCACTGCCGCGCTCCTGTACCTGCCATTTTCGCAGCGTTCTCTCCTTCTCATGGGTTTTTCAGTTAGACAATCCCTGGTTGAGAGGTGACCGGGCGCGATGCCGCCATACGCTGTGTTAGAATACAGATAAGTCAGTAGGCCCGTAGCTCAGTTGGCTAGAGCGCCACCTTGACACGGTGGAGGTCTGCGGTTCGAGCCCGCACGGGCCTACCATCTATCCTGTTGACCTGCTCCCGTTTGCCGTTTCCGCGATTTAGGCGATATGTGATTTTAGCAGTTCCGTAGCGGGTTCCGTAGCGGGTGCAGCCTCTTTGGGACTCCTGAGTAGTGCCTCGACAGCCTGTTGCTTTCGTTCGTCTGCCGGATGGGTATATCGACGAGTCATGGTGATTGAGGCGTGCCCTGCCAATTCCTGAATCACAGGCATGGATGCTCCGGCATCGGCGAGTCGACTGCAAAACGTATGGCGAAGCTGATGAAAAGTGATCGATTTGATCCCAGCAAGGCGTACTGCTCGCCTGAAAGCGTTCTTAACGTCACTTATGTGACATTCGGGTTGTCCCGCGATCTGAAATCTCTTTGGCGACGGAAAGACCCATTCGCCGTGTTCCTGCTCGAATAATGCAAACAGCTTCTGGCGCAACATGGAGTTCAGGTTCACATTGCGCCCCTTTCCGGCCTTAGTCTTTGACTTTTGAACGATCAATACGTTCTTCTGAAAGTTGACGTCAGCCCAGCGAAGTCTAAGAATTTCACTTCGACGCAGCCCGGCGTAGAGCGCAACCAAGATGATCGCGGCCAGATGGGGAGCCCGATACCGCAACGCTGACCCTTCGCACGCAGCCAGGAGCTTCACTTCCTCATCGCGGGAAAGAACGCGGTCGGACGGGTCATCGTCAAGTTTGAACAGTTCGGCATCTTGGATCGCGTTTGCGTGTATCTGCTTCCATTTGACTGCGCGATTCAACATTGATTTGAGTAGGCCGATTTCTCGATTTATGGACGATTTCTTCAGGCCATCCGCTAGCCGTTTCTGTTTGAATTTTTCAATATGGTAGGGTGTGATTTGCTTCAGCCGCAGATGACCGAAAAACGGACTCAGCGTTCGATCGATGTAATAAAACTCAACGCCGTAGCTCGGCCTATTCGCTTTGCTGTAACCCAGATACTGAACAGCGAAGCTGTTGAAGGTTGGGTTCTCTTCTGGTGCGGTGCTTCGCTTCTCCAGGAGTAGTTCTGCTTTATGGATTTTTTCCTTCTGGCGAGCTTCCAAACTGATCGCAATCTGAAGACAAATTTCATCGGAAGACGGGCCTCGGCGTAGATCTTCCGAATCCGCTAGATCTCGAGGCTCCATGGACAAAGCGTACAAAATGTAACGAGAAATTCCGCGCTAAATAATGCAAGGGATTCGAAACTGACACGGCGTGTCAGGAAGGTAACGGCGTGTCGTTATTCTTCTAAAATGCGGAGCGCGTAACCTGACAAAGGTGACGTTTAAAATGGACCGCAAAGGCCCCTAGGGAGCCCCAGGTGGAGTTGCTACTAACCCGTAAGCCTTTAGGTACGTGAATAAGAAAGCCTTAAAGCTATCTGGACGAAAAACACAGGAAATTACTGAAAAACGTGATGATATTCCGCAAATCACTGAAAAAACGGATAACCAGCAGCAGGGAGGTCCAACAAACCCAAGGAAAAAGAAAAACAGGGAAACAAAGATCCAGATGTTAGAAGGATAGTCGTAGATACATATCAACGTGTGTAGAGAGAATAAAGCAACACAAGCAACGTGAGCATTCTTCCTCCCCCTTCGGGGGAAGGACTCGCTACGCGAGTGCTAAGAAGATTGAACGAGAGCAGTCTATCTATGCATGGATGATTTCTTCTTTCTTACAAGCATTGCTACTCACGGTATCTCTGTACATACAGTACATGCACGTATACACGTATTGCTTACGTTAGAACCTATTGTTATAGGCCTTGGAGGAGCTAGCACCTTCAAAACCTGCGATTCCACGGATAAGCTGATTCGAAACGTAAAATCGTCATCCATGCGGCCTCAAATCGTGATCTGGGCCTAAAGCAGAGAATTTTCAAGAAAAAGTTACGAAAATTTCAACGCCGTCTAGCTCGCGGCGGGGGGCCCCATCGTCGTCGTTAAAAACGGTCCGCCCTAATCGAGTGAGATCACAAGAGCCACGTCGACTCCGTTACGGTGGTTTTAGGATCGACTCCTCCGACACTGTTACGGCCTTCCCTCCCTCAGTCCAGATCTTGCAACCGCAATCGCGGCGCTGCGCGCTCGCCACCGGCAGAGCCGAGACCCGCCACAGTATCTGGTCAAACAAGCGCAGTTGCAGATATCCGCCGCCCGGAAACAACGAGTGATATTTGGCGTGCTTGATCGTCAACCGCGGCCCGAGCAAAACGTAATAAAAAAAAACCGGCAACTGGTGTCTCCTTATGATTGGCCAAACTCTGGGCCATTACCGAATTATCGAGAAAATTGGCGCGGGTGATTACCTTCTCGAACTCTACGACGGACTACTTAAAATGCCGAAATAGAAACCAGACAGGCAACCCCAACAAGAATTCGACAAGGTATGCCATCGGTAAGCCATAAGCTGTAGAAAGGAGAAGGCATGTGAAAATGTCCCACACGGAATCGTGGCTGGGACCATCGCCTATGAAAACACAGAAGACAAATGGAACGATTGTCGGTGATGCCAAAAAAGCAAATATGACCCGAGCCCTACTGGTTCCAGAAGGGAGCATATCGTGCCCATGATATGCCATTTGTCCGGTTTGTGCGTCAGGAGTTGATGAGAAGCAACGCGCATGCGAATTGTCGAATCACACTTCACGACGTGAAGAGCAAAGTCCAAGTCGTCCGGACTAGCGCGGCATTGTTGATTTTCATGGCGTTAGCTTCAATTCCTGCTAAGGCTCAAAATTCGCCGCCCCCTTCATCAGAAAATCTTCCTTCCAAGCCGGAGCCTGCTTCGAGCTATAGGTTCAAGTCGACGAGTCCATACGAGTATTCTAGCCAGAATCAAACGCCGAACATTCCAACACACGAACCAATTGATACGACTCCCGAACCGCTAGCGACGCAACTCGTCGAACCGTTCGGTGCAGCATCAAGCGAACCGGCGCAGGATGGGTTACCGGTTAGCCAAAAGAAAATTCGGGTCTCCACCAACGAAGTGATCGTGCCAGTCACCGTGCTGAATGATCAAGGAGAGTTAGTTCTCGACCTCGCCCAGAAGGATTTTCATGTTTTCGACAACGGAGTGGAACAATCGATTGATCATTGGGACCTGGGAGGTGATCCATTGGCTGTGGCCCTCGTGCTTGAAACCAGCTCGCACATTCAAATGATGGCTCCAGTAATTCGAGGCATGGGCAGCATTTTTACAGAGACGGTTATGGCTCTCAGCGGCGAAGCTGCCGTGATTACCTACGACAGCACTGTGGACTTGCGGCAGCCTTTCACCCCCGACCACTACGCGGTTGAACGCGCCATCAAAAACGTGGATTTCGGTGCACCCGAGATGCGTCTCTACGACGCGATGGGAACTGCAGTAGATTTGCTCAAAACGCAGCAACCCAAGTTTCGACGTGTAATGCTAGTCGTCGGCGAATCGCAGGATCTCGCAAGTGACTCAAAACTTGCTCTCGTCTTGCGCGACGCACAGCTCGCAAATGTATCGATCTACGCAGTCGGTCCCAGCACTACGACGGCTGACCTTCGATTTGGTAGAGGCGCGTTTGGCGGAGACAATCAACCAGTAATCGTACTGCCCAAGCCTTTGCCCTCTATCTACAGACACGGGCCGGGTGCCGATCCCATGGGGCGTCCTTACTTCGATCTTGTGACTCCGGCCATGTGGCTCATCATGCATGGGATAAATGAAATAAAAAATCATCAGCTCGAATTAGCTGTCGCGGCGACGGGCGGCGTGCACTATCGGGCGGTCCGGGACAGTACGATTCGCAGCGCACTCGATCAAATCGGCGGCGAACTGCACGCGCAATATGTCATCGCCTACACCCCCACATCCGAGCGGACTGCTGGATTTCATACAATCGCAGTGACGGTCACACGACCAAACACCACAGTGCGCACACGGCCGGGTTACTTTGTAGCCGAACTCGGCGACTTAACGACTCCGGTTTCTAGCGATTCGCCTCCGCCTTCGAAACCACAAAACTGACTTCCGAACGAGGGCCCCAAGATAACTCCTGATAAGCGGACAAGTACCTTTCTTATGCTTTCGCTTTCACAGCTGTTCCGCAGCGTGTGATGGTTTCTGTGCGTGGTCTCGTCCGAAATCTCAGAAAAATTGTTAAATTTATGCCTACCGTGTAGATTGCCGGGGTGTCCTCATCGAAGAGGATTAAGAACGGTGCCGGTATTACGTGATGCTTAGAGAAAAAGTGATCTACTCTGCTGGGTATTGCATTTTATTCGCCGTACGAACGTCCCTCATCAGGACAGGCAGACCGACATAAAAGCCGACTACGGCTCACCACTAAGACGGATTCGACGGCCTTGTTCACGCGACTACTGGCACTGCTTCTGCACGGAATCTTTGAGCTTTCCTTGGCTCTGTTTCTTTAGCAGGTCGTCGAGGGCTTTGGCCTTCGCGTCCGGTTTCTGTTGCAGGATGGCTTGGTAGGTCTTCAGAACGCTTTCTAGCCCAGCGAGAGCTGTTGCCTTCGCGTCGGCGGCTTTGTCAGGGTTCTCTATCTGGAAGGCACCGCTGGCCAGCATGTACTGCCGCGTGATCGTGTGTGCGTAGGCGTACTTCATTCCGTTGAACTCGCTCAGCAGAGCCGGACACAGCAGCACGTGGACATCGTGCACATCACTGAGCCGTTTGAATGCCGCTTCGCCTTGCTTGTTCACGCTGTCATCCAGCGGACTGCTTTCCAGTTTGTGCGTGGTCTCGACCCACTGCACCCGCTCCTCTGGTGTCGAGGTTGCTTGGGCGGATGTTCTCAGCGCAGTTGCCAGGAAAAGAAAGGACAACGTTGGAAGCCACATCAATACCCCACGAACATTTCGCATATTTCCTCCAACGCGCTAATTTGAAACCGAAGCGACCGAACTTTCATTGGGCAGGGGCACCTCATAGACCGTCAGAGTCTGGCATGGATTCCCCGCGCCGGTATTCTAAACCACAAACATGCTTGTCACTGCCCGATTAGTTCGTATGGCCCTAACTGCTGGGCAAAAACCAGTTTTTACCCACGGCAACCCAGGCGGATTACAATCAATCCTACTGCACATGAGTATTCTCCACGCCATCCTTGCGTTGCTATCAGGAGTCCCCGCTTTTGGTCAAATCCGCATCGGCGAGCCTCAGAAACACCAGACGAGTTGTAAGGGCGTAGTTCATGGCATTGTGCTCGGTCAAGATGGCAAACCGTGGGGCGGGATCGATTTAGTTCTCGAACCCGTTGGCGATTACGACTACATGCTTCCGCGCGTAAAAACTGACCAGCGAGGCGAATATCGTTTTGAACAGGTTTGTGATGGAAAATGGGGCGTTTTCGTTGAGGATAAAGAAGCTGGCTATCCACAGTCAGGGCGGTACATGAATTGGTTTTTGTATGGAGTCTGGAGTCCCCAAGTGGAAATCACGGATAAGAATTTAGACATTCAGCAGAACGTGAACGTCCCTCCAAAGCCCGGGCAACTGCACGTGCGTCTTATTATCGGCGACACAAAATCCAAGGTTACGAAAGTTGAAGTTCAATTGCATGCTACTCGGAAGCGATCTGTGCGATTTTCCTGCGCAGATTCCGACTCTTCTCTGTGCGAGAGTGATTATTTCTTGGTTCCTCCGGACCAAAACGTGAAATTGCATATCACTTCCAGGGGATTTCATGAATGGAGGGAAAGTGCCGGACGAGGCAAGACTATTCGCGTCCCCGCTGGGGAAGTACTTACAGTAGAGGTGAAATTGGACTCCACCCGGAATTAACTGAATCGCTTCCGAGATCGTCGGGGTGTCCTCGTCGAAGAGCATTAAAAACGGTGTTGGTATTACGTGGTGGTCAGAGAAAAAGTGATGCACTCCCCTGCGTATTGCATTTTATTCTCTGTACGAACGTCCCCGCTTATCAGGCACTAACAATCACCTACGGTCTCGCTGGATTTGTGATGTTCGCCCAATTCGCTAGAAATCTTGCGATGCCTCCGTTTGCATTTCTTCCTATATCGGGGTTGGACCAACTCTGACTGTAAATCACGTATCCGCCCGGCAAGACGAAGGTCTTGACTTTACTCCCGATGGCAGAAACTAAAGCTGTCTGCCATGCACGGAATTCCAGTCCGTAGAAAGGCAAGGTTGGAATTCCCGATGCCGTGCTGCGAATGTCGGCAATGTGTGTACCAGAGTGTGACATCGCGATTTCCATCGCGGTTCCTTTCAACCTCTCGCCGTCAATCGTTACGTCGAACAAGAGCCCATCGGGTGAGTTCAAGTTGGATTTTATCGTATCGTTTTTTGGTATTTCGTTTGCTACCCCAAACCCCACACTTACTCCGTTATCTTCTCCCTGGGCGCCAAATGCAGCAGCAGCCCGTTTCACTTGGTCCGCTGTGGGCCACCCGGGCACGAACAGACGGCTCCCTGATGTGGAATCCGAGGGAGCGGCAACACCTCCTTTTGTATAGTCAATCTCTTGAGGAGAAATCTCGGAAACGGATTGTAGAACCAGCCGCGCACTGTAACGATTCAGATTTCCAAAGCCACTCAACCCAACTACTTTCCCGCTGCCATCCCGTAAAAGACCAGCATCTTTCGTTCCGTCCAATCGACCAATAAACGTCCCCGCGACGGTGAACTTTACGCAACCGGGGCAAAGGCCGTCTGTTTTCGCCTGAGTCGAAAGGAGCTTATCGAATTCCTTGAACTCCTTATTCTTGTCGAGTGTTACCGGGGCGCGGCTCACATTGCTAACCACCGTTGGATTATTCTTGCCGAGTTGCAATCGCAACGATGCGGCAGGCCCGGCCTTTCCTCTTGTCCCTTCCGGATACGCCAGCCAGATTGCGTTGACCACCTGAGTGCAACCAGTTCCCTGAATGGCAAACTCTTCAAACCCGGCGACAGCAACTCCTTTGACTCGAACAATTTTCCCGTCAAACGACTGGGGATTGGACAAAATGTCGCAAACGGTCGCGTCAACCATCTGCGCTCGAAGAGACAACGGAATCAGCAGCCAACCGAGCGCGACGATCCAAACGAGAATTCGTTTCATATCTGTCTCCAGTTGTTTGAAGTTGAATTTTACGAGTGTCTAGGGTTTATATCACGGGAGTCATGCTAAGACATCTTGGGCTGGCGTCGGATTTACCGGACAAATACCGATTCTCGCAACATCTTCGTGCGTTGCTTCTCTGCTTCCTTTTGCCGTCGCCGCAACTCGGCGTTTTCTTCGAGCCTCTTAACCTCTCGAACCTTTTCTTTTAGTCGAGGTTTCCACTCAGGATTCCATCTCAAGAAAAGTCTGAGATGCCAGTCGTTCAGTTTGATTTCGCGCAACAATTCCTGGGAGTTTGGTGACTTGATATTCCGCTCCAGTGCACGAATCAGGGCCTCATATCTCGTCTTGATCCTTGCTCGCTCCTTGATCGTTTGCCGAGCGCGCTCCTCCCTTTTGCTCTGATTGCGTTCTACATATTTCCGTAGCGATTGCACACCGGACTTATGCAGTTTCTTTCGCGGGTCACTCTTCCTCAATTGTTCGGCAGTGACCTCAATCGTGGAATCTTCAATAGAACCAGAGTCCCCCAACCGTTCCAGGGTATGCAGCGCTTCGGCGGCCCGGTGCCGATGAATTTGATTCACCATCGCTTTTTTCTTTGGCCAGTTCTTCCGAAAGGCGTGGCGAGATTCACCGGCGGAGACATAGTGGTCTCTCTCGTAAGCCAGCCTCTTCTTTTCCTGGGGGTTTACACGCTTCTTCATGCGAATAGAGTAGCGAAACCGTGAGTGCGATGCCACCTTCTCATGCGTGGTGTCTGATTAGTCGCGTTAATCAGGCACTGGCCGAATGCCGGTTCTGTTGTCCTGTGGGATCTATTCCAGTATCTTCTTCTCCAGTGGAACACGAATTCACTTGTCCATATTGTGGAGAAGAAATTTCGATGGTGTTGGACTTGTCCGTCGGCCGCCAAACCTACATTGAAGACTGCGAGGTATGCTGCAAACCAATCGAGATCACCTTTACCGTAGAAGATGACGAACTCGCTAGCTTCTATGCCAAGACCCTCGGCTAAAATGTGTTATCCCAAGTGAAAGAAGCTATACACCCTGTGTACGTGCGGCTGTCCCACGAACAATTCTGATGTCTATTGGCGCTAGTACCCCATTCGTCCGGTAAGCGCAGCGTTAATCGGGACTTACTAAACTCGCGGAGCCGACATGCAGAGCGCTGCTAGAACAGGGTGCTCAAAGATTGTAGCGCTGACAAGAGCCGACATTGTGGCGCCAGCATCCAAGAGTTCTTCGTACCTGCTTTCGGGCCCTCCACTCCAGAGCAATTTTACCTCGTCGATAGCTTTCTTCTCGATTTCCTTCGACCGCATGCTGTTGCGTTCGTTTTTCAAATACGCGATCACAGAATCAAACTCATTCTTGTCGAGCCACATTCCATGACATTGCGAGCACCAATCAATAACGATGGACGACTTTCCAAAAAGAACGGAAACCATGTTGACATTCTTGCATTTAACACACGCGCGCTTGGTCGCGATTACGCTTGTTTTCTCGACGTTCTGAATCTCATCGTTCAGCCAGCGTAACGACCCATGCTCAACTTTGTTTTTGAGCCTTCGCAATTCGTCCTTAATTAGCCAAATTCCTTTACATGCCGCGCAGCCTTCAAATCTCATTGAGAAAATTGTGTACTCATTAAGGTTTTTCCCGCACGCTGGACAAACATCAGAAGTCGCTTTTTCCAACTTAGAACCCTTGATTGGAAGCACTTCCACGTGAAAGTCGGTCTCGCTGCTCTTTTTCTTGATCCGTTTGTACCAATAAGGGACGTGCACGTCGTTCACGAAATCAGAAAAGCCCCTGCCGCTCACCGGCATGATCTTGGCCAAGTCTTTATCAATGAGATCCAGCTCACCACCATCAAGCCAGAATCCACCACAGTTCTTGCAATGGTGGAGGAGAATATCTGAGTAGTTCAGAAAATTGACGGCATACAAATCGGAGTCTTCGCACCGCGGGCACTTTCTGATTTTTGTTTTTGCCTCCTCTACCGGTTCCTGCGAGCAGTATTCGATGTCTCCTTTCACTTGAAAAGCCATTTTGTCTAATTCACCCGCATCCAACCACAGGCTCCCGCACTTCTCGCACGCGTCGTACGAGATAACGTCCTTCTTCGTAGTCACCTGATTGTTCATCATCTCAGTACCACAATTCAGGCAGATCATTTACCCTTGTCTCCACCAACTGATTTAGAAATAAAGAAGGAGAATAACACACTCATCGTCCAATGGGCCTTTGGCCAAGTCCTTGATTGGAGGGATAAGTTGACGTTTAGCCGCGTTAGCCCTGATAAGTTTATCAGGCGTTCACTTTATAGAAGATTTATGCACGCCTGACCTGTGACCTCACCTCTTGTTCCAGCTGTCGAGCGCGGTGCCAGCGTGCTCGTGGGTCAGCTCCTGCATAGTCAGGTTGTTTTCGCGAAGATATTTCTCCAAATGCATCTGCCACTCGGTGTCGGCTTTTCTTCGAGCATCAGCTTCCGCTTCCGCTGCGGTATTCAGAATGTCTTGAAAATGTTGCTCACAAAGCCATCCCTCCACGGAAGGAGCATTGAAAAGCCTGATGCCCTCGTGGTCGCAGCCGCTCGGATAGCAGCATATTCTTTTGCTCATAGTCAGCTACAGAGACTGGTCTTCCTTATCAAAACTACGATTCATCCGAACGCGTTTCACAAACTCCTCGACGACTTCTCGGGCATGGCTTGGATTCGCCTTGAACTCGACTAGCGCAGTAGTAAACCGAACCAAATCCGTCGCCAAAACCTTGTCACAACTCAGAATGTGCCGACTGATTTCAGCGACCATCAACGGCTGGGAACATCCAAAACACCTTGGACGAATAGGCGGGAATTGTGATGGGTCCAGAAGGCTCGCGGCAGTGTGTTTGCGCGGTGGCCCGAAGCGGTTACCAGAAGCCTGAGGTTCTAGTTCATTTTCCCGCCTAACGAATTCGTACATTAAGGAAAATATACCCCCTTGCTGGCAGAGTCGTCCAGAGCTGAACTAAGCAGCGCTTTCCAACGCCTGACGCATTTCCCAACTGCGTGATTGCGTCACACGGCGCATCTTCCCAATGCTAACGTTTAGCAAGTCAGTGCCCGGTTAGTCGGATAACGGACGAGTTCCGTGCTAGTACCCAGCTTGTCCGATTAGCGGGGGTAATCAGGCATTGATCTTCACTAGGGCATTTGTCATTTCAATAGAAGGCCGCCTGGTTTGGACGCTACACTTGCTCCTATCAGTTTAAATTGTGGTGGATTGGGAAATGAAAGAAATCTCACGGATTTTACTTCTCGGCTTAGCGATGCTCGCAGCCATTTTTCTCTCCACTCCATACGAGCCTGTCCTCGAGGTCGTTGTAGCGCTCGCCTTCGTCGCCGCTGTCGTGCTGGGTTTTTTGCTGCACCCGCGCAAAGAAGTATTTTACGTCCGCACCACCGTACAATTACGCGACCCCGATCGAAACCCGATCTTGGAGCACGACTATCTGGCTGTGAAGGTCGAACTCACGAGGCTATGGCTCCTGTTTCTACCGACGCTTCTGGCTGTAGGTTTTCTTGTGGTGTCCTCCGCCAGCGGAAACTTATGGAAGTTCAGTTTTCTGAATAGAGTCTTCTCATCACAATATGCATATATCGCGTTTCTAATCTGGCATGCTCCGCCCGTCATCGTCGTCGTCCTTCTGTCGGCTTGGATCAGCGAGAGATGGGTAATGAGAGATGCCGAAGCGTGTAGCGCAAGGTCCTACTCAGTGACGAACCGATCCGTCGCGTACTTGTTCATGGGCGAGCGCGGAGAATATTATGGCGGACATTGCTACTACTTTGGACTCGTTCGCCCAATGCAACTGGCAACGGTAGTTTTTCACAATGTGCGAAAACCGGAATTGAACAAAATTGCCATGGGGTTCTTGTTCCATCGGTTGGTTATTTTGGGGCGGGGCGTAACCGAACTGGACAAGCAAACAGTAAATGCGCAAACGGTTTTAGCTGAAACGACTTCTTGGTCGCAGGGCCTGATTAGTTCTTTTCCTAGTTTTACGCGAGTGCTGCCGATTGAAGATTCTAACCTGGTACTCCCGATACGCTGGTGAGGCGAAGAAATTTCCTAGCGGAACGGTGTATGCCACTCTAAACAGTTGATTCTAAGCCATTGAATCAGTGCGCGACGTGGCCACTCGTTTGCCCCATTGCACGTGTGCATCGAAGAAATACAGTTAACTTATTCGGAGGTTTCCGTGGAAATGAATTTTGATATTTTTAAACGGCTTCGAAACGGCAAGCCTGTTTGGATTACTTCCGTGCCGGAAATTGAAGAAGCGCGCGTGCGAGTAAGTCGGCTGGAGGGCATTGCGCCTGGTGAGTATCTGATTTACTCGGAAGAAAAAGGGCTCGTAGTCGAGCGCGTGACCAGTTAACAACAAAGCTATCGGGCGCGCGAACATCGAGAAAGCATCCGGCGTGTTCAATGCCGGTTCCTAGGAGAAGAATATGGAGAATCCAAATACCCAACGGAAAGCAATTGGTTTGCTCATGGCTTTCGCCACAGCTCTGACGCTGATAGCGATCTGGAAACTTCCCGAGACGGAAAGTAAGGGAGCGTTGCGAGATCAGCCGCATGCTGTACCGATTTAATACTTCTCTTGCGTTGTGCTTCTGCCAAGTAGAGATGTCCCAATTAGGTCGGATAATCCGGCCATGTCTGTTTACCGCGTGATTAGAATTTTCTATTAGGGACATCTTCCGTACCATTACCTCACTTTTCCGGTGAGCGCGTTTGTTTACCAGGACTTACAAATCGAAGCCGGGCTTCCAACTCCTTACCGATACGGCATGCGCTCGTAACCCATTGTTTTCCTAATACGGAATTCAAGGTACGTTTTGACTCGTTCACTTATTCGGAGGCTCGCGTTGCCCGCCCCTGATCTTCGTATCCATGACAACCAACTTGCGCTCACCGTGATGGTGGACGGCATTTCGATCCGCAGTGACGTGGTCTCTACGAACGATAAAGGAGAGGAAAAGAAGTCCGTTCAAAAGCGCACCAGAAAAATACTGCAAAAGCTGAGCCCGGCATTGCAGCGCATATTGCAGCCTGGGGAATCCGTACTCTACGCAATGCGAGCCCGTAGCCCTCTGTCGGCCATAGAACAGCTAACTGCCGCTTGGTGGACGGCGCTCTTGGCAGCATGCGCGGTCCTCGTTACCAACAAGCGCCTTTTGCTTTTTCCCGTCGAGCGTGACGGAAGCTGGAGGGAGAGTGTCCGGGCAGTAAGCTGGGGCGATCTCGAGAAAATTAGGACGACAGGGCTGTTCGTGCGCAACGTTAGTTTCAAATTCAAGAGTGGCACCCAGGTCACATACACCAATTTTCTTCGTGCGGATGCTAAGAAACTCGCTGCTATCGCCTCCGCCTTGATCCCTGCGGCATCTGGGGAGCAAACGTCGGCCCATGGCCCCGTTCAACTTTGCCCCGACTGCTGTGGTGTTTTGACCGAGGGACAATATTCATGCTCGGCTTGTGGCCTGAACTTTAAGAACGAGAGGACCATGGTCCTGCGCTCAATCTTTCTTCCGGGCGGTGGATATTTCTACACCGGGCATCCCTTGGTCGCGATTCTTCCTGCGGTCGTTGAGGCGTTTTTGGTGATCGAGATCCTGTTGGTTTTGTTTGCTGGATTGGCCTCGCCTAAGGCCGTACCTGAGCTATTTACTAGCTTACTGGTTCTCGGGGTCTTTTGGGCCTTGGAGACGGGAGTTACAATTCTTCATTGCCGCCGTTACGTTCGTGACTTTATTCCGGAAGAGCGCGATCCTTCCCGTGTGCTCAAAGGTGCCGTCCCTAAAATGACAGCCTGATGTGCTTGCGCCACCTGCCATGTTTCCGGTAAGCGCGGATAACCGGACAACTACGTTTCGGGGTCAAACGCGGGGGGAATCGAGGTTGAATATAGTGCAATCGGCCCACTCTCCGAGGCCAGGGTGGAACTAGGAACGTTCGGCAGCACTACAAAGCCATTCACGGGTTCTTACGTTCTGCAACTGCCGACATCTCCGCTGCCGATTCAACGCATTGGCTCGTTTATCTTTGCGATAGATTTCCCGAAACAAGCCCTCAAGCTCTGATATCTCTGCCTCTGTGATATTGGGCCAAACCTCAAATACGGAAAAATGTGTCCACAAGTTTCGCTTTCGCTTGCTGTTGGCGTGAGCTTTCAGTCGCGCTCCTATTCCAGCTCGGCCATCGGCCATTCCCACATAAACTACATCGTATTTTACGATCCGCGGACGGTACCGCTGTAGCGCATAGATCCCCCGGAGCCCTTTTGGCACCGACTCGATTCGGTCTTTTGGAATCCACTGAGCAATGCTTCGCACTAAGCGCAGAGGGTGAGCTTGGTGAGAACTAGAGGCCACGACAATAATGATACTCATAGTCCGTGGACACATAAACCGTGAGGCCCAAAGATGACGCGCAAGGGTAAATGGAAGATATTCGCGTCAGGTTCGGCAAAGCCGTCAGGCAGGGGCGGCACAAACTGGGAGTTTCCCAGGAAGCATTCGCTGATCTATGCGAACTGGACCGCACATACATCGGGGGAATTGAACGGGGCGAACGGAACGTTGCGCTCGTCAATATCGAGAAGGTTGCACGAGCTTTGAAGCTTTCGCTTTCACAGCTCTTCCGTAGCGTGTGATTGTTTCTGTACGTGGTCTCGTCCGAAATCTCAGAAAAATTGTTAAATTTATGGCTGCCGTCTAGATCGCCGGGGTGTCCTCAGCGAAGAAGATTAAAAACGGTGCGGGTATCAGTGATGCGTAGGCAATAGCGATGCACTCTGCTGCGTATTGCGTTTTATTTCCTGTACGAACGTCCCCAGCCCCTACGAAAAACGTCCACCATGTAAGTATCTGCGCATTTATGTCCGGTTTTCTGGCACCTCTGAAACCCACCCACGGCAATATCGAGAATTCCTGCGACTGTGCTGTACTCTCGGAAATTTGAGTCCTGTCTCTAGATGACTGCTTTGATCTTGGAGCAACCCCGTAGCGGGTTCCGTAGCGGGTACGTCCATATTTGTCTTTTGACCTATTTCTACCGGTTCACTTAAGTGAAAACAGGTCAATGATGAGGTGAATTGATTGGAAGCAGTATGAGGGTCTAACCTACCTTGACACGGTGGAGGTCTGCGGTTCGAGCCCGCACGGGCCTACCATCCCATCTAATTGACCTGCTCCGCTTTACAATGAGTACTGAATGCCTCGAATACCACGCGCTAAGCGTGCGTAGTGGAAAACGGAGTAGGTATCTCTCGTGATTCAGATTGATCGATTCTAAATTCGACGTGTGCTCGCAGAATTTTCACAAAAATTACAAAAATTTCAGCGCCGTCTAGCTCGCCACGGGGTCCCGTCATCTCTGCTAAAAACGGTGGGTCGCGGGAATCAAAACTCCGACACGCACTTTGGGAAGCTGGTGGCAGCTCGACGGTCGTGCTATGGTGCTCACAATAGGGAAGAAATTCTGTCATCCCGAAGAGGAGAATGCACCAAAGGGCTCGGGTGGAGACAAACGCGTGTATACTTCCCACGCGTCAGAGCGTCAAAAAGCGAATTGCGGCCCAAAGGAGGTAAACGTGGCCATACTACAAGGGGCTTTGAGGAGCTTGAATTTACGACCTGTCCGGCTGGTCTCTCGATTGCCAATCCTTGTATTCCTTGCGGGCACGATGATTGTTCCCAGTGCTCGGGGTCAGCAGACAATTTCCGCATCTAGAGATCAGACTGGCCAACATCCAGCGACTGCATCGTTACCAGGTGACACTCACGTAAAGTGTCTCACCGCAAAATCTGACGTTCCGAATCCTCAGCCAGAGCCAGGCTGTCACGTTGACGCGCCCGACCGCGTCAGTGTAGATCTCAAGGTAGGGAGTAGTACCCATTTCTCCCGGACAGGAACGATGACTCTGACGTGTACCGGACAGGGGAATTTACGCTGCACAGCGGAAGTCAAACGTAGCGGGGGACGCTGATCCGAAGTCGCCGCCAGCATTTTACGTTGTGTTCGTCTTCACCACGTCTTCGAGTAAGGGAGTCCGTTCCTTAGCTACGATTCTAGGCTGAGTGCACCCGTGGTTGTTTGGTTCGAGCTGCTGTAATTGACCGACACTGCTAATGCGTTACTCAGTGATATGGCTCTTGCCGATGGCTTACTGTGTTGATTGATTAATTTCATCCGTGCATTCAACTGAGTGAGGTGTAAGGCTGGAGGGTCGGCCACCGCCATTGCCATCATCGGAGATCATAACCTGCTGACGAACCGGCGCTACCCGGCGGAGCGCAACTTCTGCAACCTTTTGATAATCTCCTTCGCCGTGGCATTCGCAGCGCCTGCATCTGTTTTGCGCCCGTCGCGATTGAATTCAAAAAGTTCAGAGCCTTTGGCGTCAAACACCCTCGTCACTGATGCGGTTGCTACCACCGGACCATACGCGGCTATACCGCCGGCTTGCCCTGTCCCATACGCAATTCGGTAGTCGAAGTTTTGGTTCACAAGTTGAAACTTGATATGGTGATCCGCGCCGTGTTCGTTGAGCTTTTGGATCAGCAGCGCGCGGTCCAATTCCTTCGCGTCAATCCTTACCCGCAGCGTTTGCTGGCCCATTGTGAACTGAGCGAAACTGCAGCTAAAGATTAGGAGCACGAGTAAATGTCGCAGAGACTTCATCGCTTTCCTCCGTGCCAAAAACTCTATCACGCCTAAGCTTCGTTATTACCAGCAGCAGTCGCCGGACGATGCGCTTGAGTAAGCAACACCTCGGGCGGCATGGATCTTCGCCTCAACGGCAAATCAGTGTCCGAGGGTGCTTTCAACGCGGCTGTAGCCGCTGAGGTTCATGTTCCGATAGTGTTCCTGTCAGGTGACGATCAAGCAGTCGCCGACTCTAGAGCCAATATTGGTCCAATAGAAACGGTCACCACGAAGGAAGCGTTGAGCTTTAATGCTGGGATTATTAGATCGCCGGGGTGTCCCCATCGAAGAGAATTAAAAACGGTGCGGGGTATTACGTGGTGCTTAGAGCAAAGCGATGCAGTCTGCAGCGTATTGCATTTTATTCTCTGTACGAACGTCCAGCAGCTCGAGCAGATCCTTGCGCCGTCAAAAACCACATGGTTTGAACCCAGTGAACCCAGGGCGTCACTTGACAATCAATGAGGCGCAAGAGCAGGGAGCTGCCGCTGGCAAGCCCCCTGAGCCCAAGGGCGGGCCGCTGCCGAGTGGGCCTAGCACAAAGTCAGGCAAGGATTAGGGATTCGCCTGGTAACGCTGTACTGAGCTTCGCGGCAAATCCGAAAATTGTTGGCCGCATCGATCACGTATTGGTCTGGTAATCGTGGCCTACATCACGTTGACAGAGCAAAGCGCGTAAGTTATAGACTCTTTGGCGCATGAAAGATGGAACGATGCTGCGCCGGTCTCAGTCCCGCATGAATGAGCCTTTCTACGTCGGATTGCGCGAAACTGTGGTCGCGCGAATCAAATCTGGCAAATTGACCGAGGGCACGGATTTGTCTGAGGCTTTGGACTCCTTGGATAGAGTGCAATTGGAAATGGAGACCGAGGAACTTGGCGTTGATACGACCGTCTCAATTAAGTCAGTCGGAGATTTGCTCTGGTTATTTAGAGCCATTGACCTGAAGCGTGAGCACAACGAAAAGAATCTGTCTCGATAGACTCCAGACCGTCGGACAGTCCCCAATTAGCTCGTTTAGACCCTGTCATGCCACTCGAATCCTCGTGGCAAATCTTCGGAGGCGAACTCGAAATGAATCACTCGGCGTGGTTTTGGCGCAGAGCACGAGGACGACGAGTGGAGCAGCAAGGGTCGCATGAGTAATGCGCCGCCCTTCGGAACGATGCACGTCACGTAGTTCGACTTCTTCCAATGTACGACTCGTTGTGCAGAAAGACGGCCCTCTTTATGAGAACTGGAAATCACACGCAGTGGCCCGTTGTCAGCAGCACTGTCATCCAGATGTAATCTGATGGCTAGAATACGGCTCATGATTTCGGATGGCGGCTGAACGTGCGGGATACCAGCTTTTTTGGTCCAGGAACCGAATCCGCCAACTGCTCGACGTTCACGAACAGAGATCGTCAAATCTTGGTGCCAAGCGACTTTCCAGTTCGACTCTTGCGTTTTGTTGAAAAGGATCGCTTTCACAGCGAAACAATTTGGCCCAAGAATAGCCCCAACAATTCCCCGCACCGGCATTGACGTCGCGAGTTCGCGTACGATTGGCACGGACAATAGGTTTCTCTGCGCATATCCATTCTCGTCAAAATGGTTGCGAAGTCGTTCCACCGTGCTTTCATCCAAACACGAGGGAACTATGGCAAAACCGTGCTCCTCCACGGATGCTCCTAGCTTGTTCGCCGCGCTCGCGTCGCTCGGTTCCATCTTTTCCAGAGAAATTTACCACGTTTGCCCGCTAGTGCCTGGTCGGATTACCGGACAGTTAAAATTCGCCAGTCATAGAAAGAGAGGAGATCAGACGAGTGAAGTTTCACCGACCGCTCGTTGCGGGAAGTTCACGTGTAATCAAACTATTTTCACTTGGCCGCGTAGTCGGATAACTGGACATGTTCCGTGATTGAGTGAAGAACTGAATGAGATTCCCGTCGTTGTCCCTGAACAAAAAGCTCCGCATTTCCATTTCTTTATCTTCAAAGATTCCCGCCTCGATGCCGCGTTTTTGCAGGTATGTGGCTACCGCATCGAAATCCTTTTGCCTGACGATCACTCCTGCCTTGAGCACGCGAGGCACGGGAGCTTCGTCATCAACTCTCGGTAGCGCCTTGCCTTCATGGTGGATTAGCTCAACAATTAGGTCGTGACCACCCAAGACAACAGTTTCGGCGGGAACCCGGGGCGATTTTCCTCGTTTCAGCAAATGAAGGCCAAGATTCGACTCGTACCAATGCACGCTCGCATCGAGATCTGTTACCACGATGGCGACAAATGCACCTTGCGCTGTGAAGGCTGGGACGTCCGTCGTTGGCGGTTGACCTTGCGCAGCCGCTCCCAAAGCGAATAGAAAGAATTCCGCGAGACATCCGTACGTGAATGTGGTTTTCATATCGGGACCGACGTTTCCTTTTTTGATATGGAAATGGTCAGAATTTTACACCTGTTTGGTTCGCTTGCGTTGCTTGCATCCGAACTCCTGACCCGTCCGAGATCTTTGGTGATGGTGAGATAACTGCGCACCAGTTCCTTCAGGCTTCGCAGGCCGTGTTCAACGTTATACAACTGTTCCAGTTAGCACTGACGTTTTTACCAGGCGCTGGCCACCCAGCGCTGACAACCCTTTGCCAGCCGTCAGCTATCTGACTTCTTCTCTAACAATCACGGGAATTTTCTCGTGTATTCGTCAGTCCTCTTCTTGAGACTGTGCAAAATAGAACAGATTCAGAAAATCATCTGCCTTATAAATGTTCTAAAGCTAGACAATGGCGCCGACCTCTATGCTTACTTCCGCAGGGCGTCCTGGAGGCAAGATGGGCCTTCAAGGGACCACCCAGCGCAGGTATATCCCCGACCTGCTCCTGACCATCTCCGCTTTTATCTTTGGATTTGGCGTCATATTGTCAGCGCTGGCGTTAATTACTGCAGCTTCCAACATCAATAAACTGCGTAACGCCATCGGCTCGTGGCGAACCGGAATAACAACTCTGGCCCGCTCCCATCGCGGCCGGGGCGCCGAACGTGGACAGGTCGCGGCTCCCCTGAAACTAGAAGGAAAAACTGGTTAGACGATGCTAATTCCAAATCTGAACCTCCGGATAATACGAGTGCGAAGCGTCGGAACACGCCAATCGATATAAGCGAAATTGCGAGTCTGACCATCAACCGCGAATAGTACGCTTTCAACAGGCACCCTCCGTCTATTTGACACCAGTGGTGAGCCATAAGGGTGGGGTCACAACCACCACAGGCTGTGAGTGAAGGCATACAAAATGCTAATCCAGAAAACAAGAAACCAAGCGATGGCAAAAACTGCGTCTATCCGCACTGCCCTTAAACGGACTCTGTTGTCTTGAATCCAGGTGGATTCCACCACAACGAACACAGGAAGTGCAATCGATGTGACCACGAACCACAGCACGATAAACATTACAAATGGCCCGTTCGCGAGGGCACGACCGTACTGTGGGTAGACGAATTCCAGTCCGGCATCTATCAGGTTTACTACAGCAATCGACCGGATTAGTACGTGAGGAAGGCGGGTGGTGGACCATTTCGTCTCGATGATTTCTGCGGTCGGAATGAGAGCAAGGCAGACAGAGTACCACACGGACAGTTAACTACTAAGTTCCCCTCACCCCACAACAGCGTCAAGTAAACTGGGGCCTGAGGACCGCAACTCTCTTTCCGTTACGGCGTGATTTACCCGCAAGTTTCAAGCAATCATTGGACTCAAGCGATACGCTTAGAGTGCGCGCCAGATCGGGCTTGAATATGCACCAGCTCGATCTTGCGTTCGATACACCATGCCAAGAAATGACGGCATCAGTTCTGGCGCGTTGTCGCAGCGAATCACCTGTGGCGCTCCGCGCTCGGTGATGATCTCGTCCAGCACCCGCGTCGCACCAAGCAGTTTAATTTTATTTTTCCGGTCCCGATGAGGCGCGCCACTTTTTTACCCATCCGTGCTCGCGCACGCGTTCTTCTTCCATTTGGCGGGTCCACGCTCCCAGAATGCTAGAGCGATTCAAATAGCCGACCATTTCCTTAGGTTCCTCACGGCTGATTACCGGCAGCCGACCGATATCATTCTGCAACATGCGGAAGAGAGCATCGAAAGCAGACTCGTCGGGATAAGCCACAACTAAATTTCTGGTGCCCGCTTCGAGTACAGTAGCCGTTCCTTTGGGGTCCGCTTCCAGGGCGCGCAGTAGGTCTCCTTGGGTTACGACTCCGGCGAGCTTTCCATCTCTGCCGATAATCGGGAGGCCCTGCGTCAGATTAAAACTCGGCTCCCCGCGTGCCATACGCTCGGCTAAATCGCCGACGGTCATTTCGGGAGGGATTGGCTGCACATCTTTCCGCATCACTTCGCCGACCCGCACCACCTGCAGCACGCCCGCTTCGTACTCTTCTGGGACGCGAAGACCGCGCCGAGCGAGTTTTTCCGTCATGATCGAGCTGGGCAAGTAGTGAATCGCGATCATATCGGCAATCACGCAGGCAAGCATTAGCGGGAGAATTGCATTGTAATCGCGCGTGATTTCAAAGGCAAAGACAATGAACGCAAATGTGGCGCGAGACGCTGAGCCGAAAACCGCAGCCATGGCCACTAACGCATAAGCTCCGGGAGAAAGGTGCGCGCTAGGGAAAATTAAGTTTACGACAATGGCAAAGGACCCTCCGAGCGCTGCGCTCGACATGAACATTGGCGCCAGCAAGCCACCGGAAGTTCCGGAACCGAGCGAGATCATCAGCGCGAGCGCCTTGAAAATCGCAATCAAAAGCAGCAGCTTTAGGGCGAGATTGTTGTTGAGGATGTCTGAAATCGTGTCGTAGCCAACGCCGAGAACGCGGGGAACAAAAAAGCCGATAATGCCCAGTCCAAGCGCGCCAATCGCGGGATGCCAGAGGTCGTCAATCGGCAGCCGGTCGAATTGATCTTCGACCCAATAGAGCACTTTTGTAAAGCAGATTGCGGCCACTCCGCTGAGAATTCCAAGAAGCAGATAAAATGGAAGACCGTGCAGTACGTCAAAATTTACGTTCCCCATCGTGAACATCGAACGCTGACCGAGCAGCACAGCGCGCACGCTGGTCGCCAGCGTGCACGCAATCACGAGCGGGATAAATGAACGCGAGCGGAATTCGAACAGCAGCAATTCAATTGCGAGAATCACACCGGCGATTGGAGTGTTAAAAGTAGCAGCCATTCCGGCTCCGGCTCCACAAGCCAGAAGAACCTTGCGCTCCGAAGCGGTGGTGGAAATGATCTGGCCGATTAGGGAGCCAACCGCGCCGCCGGTTTGGATAATGGGGCCTTCCGCGCCAAAGGGTCCGCCGGTCCCGATGGCGATAGCGGCGGAGAGAGGTTTCAGAATCGCGACTTTAGCTTCGATTCGGCTGCGCGAGGTGAGCACTGCTTCCATCGCTTCGGGAATCCCGTGGCCCTTGATCTTTTCCGAGCCGTATTTCGCCATGAAGCCAACGATGATTCCGCCAATGACGGGAGTGACGATGATCCACGGGCCGAGCCCCGTATGTTCGGGACTTCTAAAATGGAACGACCACTCGTGATAATAAGCGAGGTTCGTGATCAGGCCGATCAAGTCATACAGAACGTAGGCGATGAATCCGGCGAGGATGCCGATCAGCGCAGCCAAGATGGAAATCAGTCCGATGCGATAACCCGCCGATTGCTCTGGAAAGCGAGTTCGCTGGACTGCCGCCGAAGATCCCACGCCCAATTCTCCTTTGGAAATGTTCCTCTGGCGGTTACCTGTCAGTTTTACGATTTCTCCGGCTTCGCCGCGAGGCGTCCGAAGCAGGCGGCACGGTAGTCAATGCGCGCCCTCGCCGCTGACGCGCGATGATCGATTCGAGCGAGTCCACGAGGTTTGGCCCCACCATCCGCAATTCGTCGCGATGCGAAAGCGTAAGCTCCTGCAAAAGTTTTTCTCCGCGAAGAGTAAGTCCTAGCAAGATCTCGCGGCGGTCCGCATGGCCGCGCGAGCGTCGAATGAGGCCCTTGGATTCAAGCCGGTCTGCTAGTTCAACTGCACTGTGATGCCGAATCTGCAGACGTTCCGCCAAAACGCCGACGGTGGCAATTTGGAAAGCGGGCAGTCCTTTGAGGACGAGTAAAGCCTGATGTTGATGCGGCTCCACACCAGCTTTACGCGCGGCGGCCTCGCTGAAATTCAGGAAGCGGCGAATCTGGTAGCGAAACTCTGCGAGCACACCGTAGTCACCTTGTCTCATGGGCTGCTTTGCCACCGAACTAATATTATATCGCATTGTGATATTATATTCATGAGTCTCGCGATTCAAAAGTGAATCTTGCAGACTATTTTTGCGAGCGTCCTAAAGTTTGGTAGCGGCTCTGCGCCAAGAAGAGCAACTGACGGTGTCAGATTTAACGGCAAAGACCGGCAGGAGCTTCATCTGTCACAAAATAAAACGAACGGATAGACTTAGATTGACGGGCAAAGAATAGCAAAGCGAGGTCGCTAACGTGATTGAAATGCATCTGTCGGGAATGAAGGCTCGAAATGGAACATTAATTTTCGTATGCTCGACGTGCAAAGTGCCACCTAATTTCACCTTCGGAGCACAAGAAAAGGGCCAATTGGTATACCTGATGCTTTGCCCCAAGTGCGGCATTGTGCTCGGAGAGTGGGATTCTCTTGAAGCCCGAGACCGAGAACTCAGCGAGTTTGCGAGGACGCTGAAACTCCGGCACTAACGAGATTAAAGAAATCCAGCCGCCGAGGATCTTACCGGTCTAACACTTCTTTTACTTTCTCAATCAGCTGGGCACCAGTATACGGCTTCGGAAAAACCTCAAATCCTTCAAGTTCCTCGCGGTATCGGAGCCGATCATCGTCTAAAAGCCCACCAAGTATCAAAACGCGCATTAGCGGGCGCCTCGCTCTAAGATATTTTGCTGCCTCATGCCCCGGCATACTTGAAACGTAGGTACGCGTAATCAACAAATTGGGCGCGCACTTCTTCAGCCGGTCTAATGCCGATCCAAGATCGCCTGTCGGGACAACCAGATATCCTGCGCGCTCTAACGTTTCGCCAAAAACTGACCGCACAAGCGGATCAGACATCAAAAGTAAGATCGTTTTGTTTATCATAGGTTGCCGTGACGGCTGATGTGCCGAGACACATTCACCATCCGATGAAACCGCTATCCCTTCGGTGTCCGGCATTTGTTGCTGATTACAAAAGTACCCTAACGCAGTCTACTTGATAGGTACCTCTCAAAAACATTCCATTCGGACACAAACAACTTGATATGAGTATTATGAGCCTGTCGTTTGTTCCAGGAGGTCTTGGAAATGATTCCAGAGATCTTGGCGACTTTGGCTTGCGGGATGTTCGCTGGCGCAGCGGTGTATGTTAGCTTTGTGGAACACCCGGCTAGACTATCCTGTGGCGTCAAGCTCGCTCTAACGGAATGGAAGCCGAGCTACAAGCGGGGAACTACGATGCAGGCATCCCTGGCTGCGGTAGGGTCCCTTCTTGCTGCCGTCTCTTGGTGGCTTGACAGAAATGCTGCTTGGCTGATTGGTGGAATTCTTCTCTTCGCTGTCGTTCCATTCACATTTATTGTGATTCTCCCAACGAACAAGAAGCTTGAGAGCGACGAACTGGACTCGTCACCAGCTCAGGCAGAATACCACTTACGCGTTTGGGGCAAACTCCATGGAGTGCGAAGCTTGTTGAGTTTCTCGGCTTTTGTAATTTTCCTCATTGCACTGCGATGCCCGAAACCATTCCCTTTTCGCTAGCGATAGGAATCGCCTGAGAGAGGACTGGGAGCGGTCTTGAAAGAGGGTTAGGGAATGAGGACGATTCTGCGGCTGTGCAGGTCGTCGCGTTGCCAGCACGCCTCGACACGGGCGAGTGGAACACGCTCCGCATCAACCCTGCGGTGCCAGTGGCCTCTACGATGAGAACTGTTTCTCCCGGCGTAAGATGTGCGCTGCAAACCAGCGGGATCCAGGACGAGAGGGCAGGGGTTGCGGCGACGGCGTCATCGAAAGTCCCGGGCATGGGCCAGCAGCGCACTCGCGGCACCGCGCAACATTCCGCGATCGTGCCGTAAGGCGTGCGAGGACCACGAGTACCCGGCGACTCATGAACGAACGCTAACATGACCGCATGCAGTCAGGGCTACCACGGTTTCATGGTACCCACGGCTGAGCCGACGCTAAAAGTGAGCACGACGCGATTACTTCCGCAAGTCGGCGGTGGCGTTGAGGACGATGTGCAACGGAGCGACTTGCGCGGGCTTGGCGTATCGGTTCACCAAGAAACGCTGGCCATCCTTGATTACGTCATAAGAGAACTGATCTGTTGAAGAAACCTGGGCTCGAAGCTGAGTCCGGAACAAGGGCGTGGGGTTGCCGGCGGCGAAAGTTCCTTCACTACTGACCGGTACCGCTGTCAATGTGCTCCCGCCTCCGATATAGAAAATCTCTTTGCCGTCGCCACGCCAACGAGGCTCGGTGCCGCCGCCTCGGGATACCTGCCACTTCCCGGCGGCGGTGGGAAAGGTGGTCACATAGATCTCCCAGTCGCCCGACTCATTCGACGCATAGGCCACCCACTTGCCATCGGGAGAAATCTGTCCGTTGGTCTCGCTCGTCTTGGTGGTAAGAAATCGCGTCATTTTGCCGCCCGATGTTGAAAGCAGTACCAGCTGGGACCCTCCCGCTGCGGGCTGCAAGGTGCAGAGGAGTTCCTTATTGTCGAGTGACCAGGAGTTCGGAGCGAGATCATCCGTGGTCTGACCACTTTCTTTGACAGAGAAAATTGACTTAGCAGGCTGCAACCCTTGTGACTGTTTCACGAAGATATTTGTGTCGCTCGCTTGCAAAGAGCGATAAGCGATCAAGGAACCGTCACGCGACCAGACACTCCCCACATCTTCGGCGGAATCGAACGTAAAGCGCGAATTGGTGCCACGCTTGAGATCGTTCAACCAAACATTGACGTTGTTCGCTTTTGCGTCCGCGATGTCCATGGCCAGCCGGCTATTGTCGGGCGACAACGTGGGATTTGAGAGAACTCCGATATCGCCCACGGTGCCCAGTTCTTTCCCGGCTCGGTCATACCAAGTGAAGACCGAGAGCGCCGCCCCTACATTCGGGTTGTAAACGGCGGTTCCGTTCTCTGCCACGGAGAACGCGCCCCAGTAAATGGACGGCTGGAAACCGACCTGATCGGCGATGACCAGGGAATCGCCTCGCCACGCTCCCTTGGCGGTGTCCAGCAGCGTCGCGCGCAGCGACTTTTTGTCATCCAGATAAAACAAGTAACCGTTTGCGTAGCCCGGGTTCGAACGGCCTAAAGGCGCCACCTCTTTGCCTCGCCTGCGAGTGAACCGAGGTAGATCCCTTTGTAATTGTCCTCCGTGTTGGTGAAAGTCAGAGTCATGAACAGAAAGTGTTCGCCGTCGTGCAAAAAGACGGGCCAGCGATGCGAAACAATTTTTGTGCCGTCGAATATCTTTTCGGTGAGCGAAACGAGATTGCTACCATCCGCATTTATTTTCCATAACCACCCGGCCGCCTGGGGCGAGAAGACGATGACGCCGTGGCGTCCCCAGCTCCCACCGCGCCCGCTTGTCGCGGTGGCCAGGACTTGCGGAGCTCCGCCGGAAACCGCTACTTTTTTCAACTTGCCATCGGCAAAAAATCCCACATAGGCATCATCGGGCGACCAGAACGGATAACTGGCGCCTTCCGTGCCCGGCAGACGGATACCCCCGAGGAACCGACTCGCTGCACGCTCACTTTGTTGGCGCCGGAGACTGGATCCGGTGAGACAAACGCCAACATGCGGCCGTCGGGCGAAAGCGCCAGATGGCTCATTTCTTCCTGAAAGGGTATGGAAAATTCAAGCCGCTCCGCCGGTGCAGGCTGTGGCCTGAACATGAAAGCAAGCGCACCCACGACGAGAAGCGTGCACACTGCGGAAGCAAGGCGATGCCTGCGGTTTTGCGGCGCGATGAGGATCGTTCGACCGCCGGCTGCGCCAACTGCGAAATCCCGCTCGATTCACGAATCCAGTCGAATTCCAGCTTCAGGTCATGCGCCCTTTGCGGCCGTTCGTCGGGATCTTTTGCAAGACATGCTTTGACGATGTGCTCGAGCGCCGGCGGCGTCATCGGCTGCAATTCGCGCATTGGCCGAGGCTCTTCTTTCAAGATTGCGGCGATCAAGCTCGCGTGGCTCTTGGCCTGGAACGCCTTACTACCTGTGGCCATCTCATAGAGCATTGCGCCGAAAGAAAAAATGTCGCTGCGCGGGTCGGCCGTTTTGCCTTCCAGTTGTTCCGGCGACATGTATTGCATCGTGCCGACGATCGTTCCCTGCACGGTAAGCGGCCGGCTCATGGTCGGTGAAGAGCCAATATCGCCCTGCAAAATCTCCCCGCCCTTCGCCAAACCGAAATCCAGCAGCTTAGCGCCGGTCTTAGTCAGCATCACGTTGGCTGGTTTCAGATCGCGATGCACGATGCCTTGACGGTGGGCTTTATCCAGAGCGTCCGCGATCTGCGACGCGTACCGCAACAGCTCAGCAGTGGACAACGGGCTTTTCCCAATTCGTGCTGCCAGCGTGTCGCCCTCGAGATACTCCATCACCAGATATTCGATTCCGTCCTGATGTCCGACGTCGTAGAGCACGCATATGTGAGGATGGTTGAGGCTGGAAACGGCGCGCGCCTCACGTTCGAATCGCTGTCGAACTTCCGGTGTGTCAGTCAACCCTTGCGTGAGAATCTTGATGGCGACCGTGCGGTCCAGGCGCGTATCTCGCGCCCGATACACTTCGCCCATGCCTCCAGCGCCCAGGAGCGACTCAATTTGGTAGGGACCAAGTTTCGTACCGGAAGTGAGAGCCATTCGTGAGCGCGATTATACCCCGGCGCTTCATTTTGTGAAGGGATGCAACCGTTCCGAACTCACTTCTGCCCGCAGCCGAAGGGTTTCCTCCGTGGCGCATTTTGTATTTTCCCCAACAAATTGAACTTGGACGATAAGTTCTGGCCGCTGAGGGCAGAACAGGGTACTTCGTGAATCGGAGAGGACAAGAGGCCGTTTCCTATTGCAAACTATTGGCCTTTTCACTTGATAAACGATTTCCATGACGCAATTGTTGCCCCAGGGTTGCGCCAGATCTAAAGTCTGAAAGGACCGCTTTACCCTCCGTAAAACCTGGCTGTACTGACCCTGTCCTTCGGGACACTTGGAAAGAACTCGCCACCCTCCGTACAACTCAAGAGTACGGTCTGGTGAAAATATTCTGAAGTCGCTGAATCTTTCTCGAGGGGTAATGCCGTGATCAATTCTAAAGTTTTGCTAAGACTAGTTAAGAATCGAACTTTGGCAGGTGCACTTGGTCTTGTGATTTACTTAGCGTTGACGCCAGCTGGAACCTCGCAGGGAGCCAGGTCAAACCCTAGGTCCTCCGGCTCATCACCAGCATCGACTTCCTCTCACGTCTCCATTACCGCTCCTGGCAACGGCGCTACTGTTTCGGGCAGTCTCACGGTTTCATCGAATGTCAGTGATGCTAGCGCGATCATCAGCGTGCAAATTCAAGTCGACGATTCAAACCTGGGATCCGAGCTATGGTCGGCGCCCTACTCAGCAATTTGGGATACAAGTACCTTTGCGAACGGAAACCATACTTTGACTGCTGTCGTGCGAGATGTGACAGGAAACCGCACAACCAGCACCCCCACGGTGGTAACGGTCCACAACGACTCTCAAACAGTGGTACAAGTTGGCCCCTCCAATAATTGGTGCAAAGAAATTAATAGCGTGGCACCTGGGACTACCGTCATCATGGCGGCTGGCATCTACACCACTCCTTGCGCAGTCAAATCGTCCGGAACGGCCGCATCGCCTATCGTGATTCGCTCTGCAAATTCAGAGTTGAATAGTGCGGTCTTTGCTTACCCGGGAACTACTTCCAATGTTTTGGATGTCTACGGAGACTACTTGGAATTTGAGTGGCTGAGCTTTACGAACACGCAGCAGAGTGTTGACGCGATCAGAATCAGGAGCGGCCACGACATTACCGTTCTCCAAAACAATTTTGAAGATTTGGGCGGAACAGCCGTTGTTTTTAATGGCGACGGAACCGTCGATCGGATCAGCGTGTTAGGAAATACCATTCAAAATTCAAAATTCACACCCATCTATTTAGGCTGTCACGACGGAATCCAATGTCATGCAACAAACGTTCTGGTCGAAAACAACCTGATCAATGGTGTACATCCAGCCAGTGGTGAAGTCGGCTACGGAATGGAAATAAAGTTGAATTCGTTCGGCACCGTCCGCAATAACACGGTCTACGATACGCATGGGCCCTGCATCGAAGTCTACGGCTCAAATCGTGGCGATCCGGCGACCCTGGTGGAAGGCAATTACGTTCAAGGCTCCGTAACGGATGCGGGGATCAACATCAGCGGCGGACCGGCTGTTGTGCTCAACAATATTTCTGTCGGCAATGCCTACGGCGGTATTTATGCGGAGGACTATCACAATCGTGGACTTCAAAAGAATGTCTGGATCACCTTCAATACAGTGATGGCAAATAAGACTGCCGGAATCGTAGTCGAACACTGGTCCGCAGCGAACGCGAACGTTTTAGCCTATAACGCCATGGGAACTTTGTCCGGCGAGCGCTCGATCGAACCTCCGTCCCCGGCCGGAACGATTCTCACCAATGTGAACTGCGACCCGGCGGGTTCCTGTTTCGACCAACCTGTCTCAACTCCGTACGATTTTTGGCCCTTAACGGGAAGTGCATTAATTGGTGCGGGAGGTCACGGCACCCAGACCTGGCGCCCCAGGTTTGACTTTATGGGCGTTCCACGAGGCGGCGCGGCCGATGTTGGCGCATTTCAACGCACGGGGGTGGGCCAAGGGCCGGCTTTAGGCGGCGGGAAAATACGTCCGCTGAGTCAATAATGCACCGTACGGGATAGCAAGCAATCCAAACTGCGCCGGTCTATGCGCCAAATGCTGCATGCGCATCGTGGAAGCCGCTTCAGACGGTCACCCTCAAGGCCTCGTGTACTTGGGTGCATGACTTTCAAATATTAGGTGCTCGCTTGAACGCCCTCATGATATACGCTTGGCTTCGGCGACTGCCAATATGATTTCAACTTCCCTCCTCAAATTTAAAGGCCGGAAATATCAACTCCTCAGGCAAGTACCCAAGTCCTGATGGATCTCAAGAAAGCATTGGCGTTCTGCATGTTCGCGGGTGTGTGTGGCGTTGCCGTGTTCTGTTGCTCGCGTGTAACATCGGCACAAAGAGACAACGCGCTCGCTGCTCAAGTCCGCGAAATTGCTGCTCGGCCGGAATACAAACACTCTACCTTCGGGGTTGAAGTCTATTCCTTGGACGATGAGAAAGTTCTCTACGCGCTGAATGCCCAGCAACTATTTACGCCTGGTTCTACTACGAAGCTTCTGACGGAAGGTTCTGCGCTAGAGCTTCTGGGCGCGGATTATCGTTTTCACACCCGTGTTTATCGTACGGGCGCGATCGACGAAGATGGCAATTTGAAAGGCGACTTGGTTCTGGTGGCCAGCGGGGACCCAAATCTTTCCGGCCGAATCCAGCCTGATGGCACGCTCGGTTTCGAAAATGAAGACCATTCCTACGATGGCAGCCCCGATACGAAAGCAGTGCCGGGTGATCCGCTTTTTGTGAGCCGCGAACTCGCCAGCCAGGTGGCGGCGCATGGTGTGAAACGAATTGAGGGTCGAGTGCTAGTGGACGCCACTCTGTTTCCGGAGGGCGACCGGGAACTCGGAACTAACGTAATCGTATCGCCGGTTGCGGTGAACGACAACATCGTGGATCTCACTGTCGCACCTGGAAGCCGCGAAGACGCGCCGGTGACCCTCCATGTCTCGCCCGCGAGTTCTTACGTTTCGTTCGTAAATAGCATCACCACAGGACCAGCAGGCTCGAAACTTGACATAAAACCTCCGGCCGACATGGCGAACGCCGACGGCTCTCACACCGTCACACTTACGGGGAAATTTCCAGCCGGCGGCCCGCCGATCCTATACACCTACGCCGTTCCTCAGCCCAGCCGGTTTGCGCAAGTGACGTTCGTGGAAGCGCTGCGCGAGAAAGGAATCACTGCGAGCATTCCCAGGCCCGGAGAAAAGGCTGACTTCAAGGCGCTCGCTGTCGGCTATACGCCGGATAACGTGGTCGCTGAGCACGTTTCTCCTCCACTTTCCGAAGAAGTAAAAGTAACGCTCAAGGTAAGTCAAAATTTGCACGCCACCATGATGCCGTTCATTCTGGGCGCGGTTCTTGGCCGCAAAACGGACGACATCGATCAAGCCGGCTTCGATCTCGAACACGATTTCCTGACTAAGGCCGCTCTCGATTTAAGTGCAGCTTCGCAGGCCGATGGCGCAGGCGGCGCGCAATCCGCGTACTACACGCCAGACTTCATGGCTCACTTTCTCGCCTACATGGCAAAGCAAGAAGATTTTCCCCTGTTCGAAAAGGCGCTGCCGATTCTCGGGCGCGATGGGACTTTGTGGAACATCCAAGTGAATTCTCCCGCTGCCGGACATGTATTCGCTAAAACCGGCACATATGCTTCGTATAACGCCTTGAATAAAAACCTAATGCTTAACGCAAAAGGCCTCGCAGGGTATATGACCACCGCGGACGGCCGTCATCTCGCATTCGTTGCCTACATTAATCGCGTTTCAATACCCATGGACGACCCAGAGGCCTCGCAGAAAATCGCCGGGCAAGCGCTGGGCGAAATCGCCAATGCAATTTATTCCACGCCACCTGGAGAGGTCTCTCCGTTCGATGTAATTATAAGAAACGGCCACATCCTCGATGGCAGCGGAGGCCCCTGGTACGCCGCCGACATCGGCATCCGCGGGGATCGCATCGCGGCCATCGGTACACTCGCTGCCGCGCCAGCGAAAACAGTGATCGACGCGAAGGGAAGGATCGTTTCTCCTGGTTTTATCGACATGCTCGGGCAATCGGAAATGTCTTTGCTCATCGATAATCGTTCGCTGAGCAAGCTCTCGCAGGGAATCACTACGGAGATTACCGGAGAGGGTAGTTCGATTGCGCCACAGAACGACAAGACTCTGGCGCCACTTAAGCCTTTCCTGGATCAATATTCATCTAAAGATCGACTGGACCACTCTGGATGGCTACTTCCGTCGCCTCCAAAAGGACGGCACCCCGATTAACCTGGGCACCTACGTCGGCGCGGCGCAAGTTCGCGAAGCAGTGATCGGCGACGACGACCGGGCTCCCACGCCGGACGAACTTGAACAGATGAAAGCGCTCGTGGCGCAGGCTATGAAGGAGGGAGCCCTGGGAATTTCCACCGCGCTAATCTATCCCCCAGGCCATTACGCCAAAACGGATGAATTGATTGCGCTCGCTCAGGTAGCCTCACAGTACGGCGGTCTATATGCTTCACATATGCGCAGCGAAGGCGTCAGCGAAATGGCAGCGCTCGATGAAGCCATTCAGATTGGCCGCGAAGCTCGTCTGCCGGTCGAAATCTTCCACCTGAAGGTGAGCGGAAAGCCGCGATGGGGAACCATGCCACGTGTTGTAGTGAAAATTCAGGCGGCGCGCGATGCAGGCCTCGATATACGCGCTGACCAATATCCTTACGTGGCGGGTTCCACGGCTCTGGCTTCCACATTGCCGCCATGGATGGCTGACGGCGGCGGCGCTAAACTTTTCGAGAGGTTGAGTGATCCGAAGATTCGCGAGCGCATCAAGAAAGAAATGGCGGTCGAACATAACGACTGGGAAAACCTTTACTTCGATTGCGGCGGCGGAAGCGGCGTAATGATTTCGGGCGTCGTCAATCCTAGTTTGAAGAAATATGACGGCATGACTGTGGCACAGATGGCAAAATTGCAAGGTAAGCCAGATCTCGACGCGCTATTTGACTTTATAGAAGAGGACAAGGCGCAGACCGGGGCAATCTATTTTATGGCTAGCGAGGAGGATCTCACCTATGCGCTCAAACAGCCATGGACTTCGCTCGGCCTCGATAGTGGCGAATTATCGCTGGACGGGCCGTTGTTCGAGCCTCACACGCATCCCCGTTCGTTCGGTTCATTCCCGCGTTTTCTCGGCCGTTACGTTCGCGAGCAACATTTGATTCCCCTGGAACAAGCCATTCGGAAAATAACTTCGATGCCGGCCGCGCGCGAGCATTTGATCGATCGTGGACTGATCAAAACTGGTTTCTACGCCGATATCACGATTTTCGAGCCAGCGACGATCATCGACCGAGCTACTTACGCGGAGCCCACGAAAAGTTCCGACGGTGTGGACTACGTCTTCGTAAATGGCCAGCTCGCGTTTGATCATGGAGCATTAACAGGAGCGAAGGCCGGACGCGCGCTTCGCGGTCCCGGGTGGCACGACGGGGATTAGATCGGCGGAAAATAATCGCATTTACACTGAAGAGATCAGAGCGCTAGCCTTCCCGCCGCTTTATGCGACTGGCGGCAAGTTCGACGGCACATCCCGCGCCGGCCATATCTTACGGACCGCGAAGGACAAGCCCAACAGTGCAGTGCCGAACAACAACATGGTGGAAGGTTCTGGAGTAGCCGTCGGCGAACCAACCAAAAATTCCTGTCCGTAACTCCCCGTAGGCGACAGAACTTCCCAACCATTTCCGCTGTAGCCATGGAGTACGGCCTGCAAAGCGTCGCCCATCAGTGCATCATTCTGGAAATACGGACTGTGTCCGCCGGAGAACGACCATATTGCCCATTGCAATTGTGCCTGTTTGTCCTGGTTAGTGGTCGATTGCATTTTTGTAATGAGCCACGCCATTTCCAAATAAGTCGTCTTGTTGTCGAGTCGCGTCGATGTGAAAGCGCTACTCGGAGAGTTCAAGTTCATGGCATCGACATTCCAACTAGTATTTCCATAAATGTCGTGAGCGAAATCCGCGCAATAAAAAAGCGCACTTTTTCCGTTCAAAGTTCCCTGATAGGGTGGAATTCCATAGCCATTATTCGCAAACGCATAGCCGCCGTTAAAGTAGACTGTTCCCGGGATGCTGCCCGCATGTGCAGAGGAAAACACGAGTAGTACGAATGGTAGTACCCAGTACGTCTTTTTAAGAGCTTTCACGATATCTCCTGGATCCAAGAGCTTCTGAACACACGCCGCGCTGCTTCCATACTTGCAATCCGTCCGCCAGCGATCTGTGACGCCAACTGCAAGGTAATCAACGGGAGGAAGACCCCGGAGCCAGACTACCAGGAAAACCCGTTCCCCTAACTGGGCATACTTCGGCTATCCAAAACGAAATGTTTCGGTTTGCACTTTCAAGTAGAGCAATTTTTGGCGTGGCTTTATTTGGACTAATTCTCGAAATGAAACACTTGGATGGCAGAGGATTTTCTGGGAGTACTAGGCCACCAGTCCCATCGTTTTTGCTGACGCCGCTATGCGAGCGGGCGTTTTGCCGCACGAGTTTCGCGGAGTTTGATGGAACAGAAATGTCCCGCTACTGACCTTTGATCACATCACCGCCCTTCATCACGAAACGCACATTCTCCAGAACATGCGGGTCAGCGAGGGGATCTCCGTCCACGGCAATGATGTCTGCAAACTTTCCGGCTTCCAGGGTGCCCACACGGTCCGTCCAGCCAAGTAAATCCGCTGCGTTCACCGTCGCTGCTTGAATGCTCTGCAGCGGCGAAAGACCGAGCTTAACCATCACAGCAAATTCTCGTGCGTTCAAGCCATGGGGATAGACGGCAGCGTCCGTGCCGAAAGCTACTTTCACGCCAGCCTTAAAAGCGGTCCCGATATTTTGGCGCGCGATGGGCAGAACGATCTTCGCTTTTTCGATCATGTTCGGTGTAAGGCCAAGTGTCGAAAGGTTCTCCATGAGCCAGTCGCCGAGATATAGCGTGGGAACCAAATACGTGCCGTGCTCCTTCATTAATCGAATGTCTTCCTCATTCATGTAGCTGCCGTGCTCGATAGAATCCACGCCAGCAAGCACCGCGTTCTTGATTCCCAGTGCACCGTGGGCGTGGGCCGCTACTTTGCGTCCAAGTCCGTGTGCCGTATCTACGATCGCTCTCATTTCCTCGGGGCTATATTGTGCCAGCGCTGGGCTATCCCCCTCCGAGAGTACGCCGCCAGTAGCCATGAATTTGATGACATCGGCACCGTATTTTATGTTCTCTCGTACCTTGGCCGTCACGCCATCGACGCCGTCCGCTACTCCATCGCTTGAAAAATTAAATTGTGACGCAAGAAAATTCTCATCTCCGTGACCTCCGGTGATGCTAAGCGCTGGCCCGGAAGCGAGCATCCGCGGACCCGGGACTTCGGCTGCGCGGATGGAGTCGCGCAGGGCAATATCCGAATATCCGTGCGCTCCTACGTTGCGCACAGTCGTGAAGCCTGCTTCGAGAGTCACACGCGCGTTGTGCGCGCCAATGAGCGCCTGCCGCGGATAAGAAATGTGCAGGCCGGCCGGTCCCGCCATATCCGGCGTATAGGTGAGATGCGTATGGCAATCAATTAAGCCGGGAAGAACCGTCGAGTTCGAGAGGTTGATGGTCTTGGCGGCCGCCGGGACTTGGCTCAAAAGGTCCACAGCCTTTCCGATGGCCTTGATGCGGTCGCCTTCGATCCATATGATCTGGTCGGAAAGATAGTTTCCCGTGCGAACATCCAGCACCTTTCCCGCACGGATTGCAATCTCTGCAGGCGCAGCGGCCTTTGGCGCTTGAGCTCCGCCTACTCCGGCCAAAATCGCGCATAGCAAAAGCACCAAGCCCAAACGTTTCATCTGCGGCCTCCCGAATTGCTTTTCGCTCTCAAGATCTGGTACCCGTACGCTCCGCTTTCAATGCCGCCGCGTTTGGGGTGGATTGTAACGCGCTCGTCAGCATTACCTGGGCGGTTTTTTAGTCTCGTCCTCCGCGGAATAGTGCCAGAAAAGAAGCGCTCGCTGCACTGCTTCCTAGGACGCTGGTTAATTCCGACGACACGCAGGTCCAACGTTTTTGAGCTTGCAGGGTTGACACGCTCATTCGATGATGTATGATTATGCAGCATAATGAATAATCACGCATAGGCTTGATATGGGCGCACATAAAAGGTATCGCCAAGGACAAATTTTGAAGCTGCTGGCAGGCTCGCCGGTCGCCAGCCAGGACGAGCTGCGGCGGCAACTTGTGCACTTGGGCGTGCGCGTGACTCAGGCCACCCTTTCGCGCGACATCCGCGAACTGCGCCTAGTGAAAACTGCCAATGGTTATCGCCCGCTTGGCGCGGCCGAAGGTGAAGAAACATCTCCGGTCGCTGCTCTAGCCCGTGCTGTAAAGGAATTCCTGCTAGACGTTCGCCCGGCGCAGAACATGCTCGTACTGAAAACTCCGCCCGGCGGAGCTCAACCAATCGCCGCTGCCCTCGACGCCGAGCGCTGGAAAGAAGTTGCCGGAACGCTGGCGGGCGACGACACCGTTCTGATCGTCACACCTTCCCGCACGGCGTGCGCCGCGGTCCAGAAACGCATCGAGGAAATGCTGCAATGAACGACCAGGCAAGAGTCGCAGTCGTAGGTGCGACCGGATACGCGGGTTACGAACTTGCCCGTCTTCTTCTGCGGCATTCTCAAATTGAAAAGCCAGTATTTTTCGTTCGAGGCGAGCACGCCCATGTTCGTTGCCTTACGGAAATCTTTCCTCAGCTTCGCGGTTGGGGCGAAGCCCGTTGCATGCCTCTTTCCTGGGAAGCAATCGCGAAAAGCGGAGCGCAACTTGTTTTCCTTTGCACTCCTCACGAAGCCTCGCTGGAAATAATTCCTGAACTCCTGGCGGAGAATTCCAACCTGCGCATCGTCGATTTAAGCGGCGCGCTACGTTTTCGAGATCCGCAAACCTTCTCTAACTGGTACCAGGTTTCCGCCGCTAATTCGAAGACGCTTTCCGAAGCGATCTATGGCTTGCCCGAGCTCTATGCCCACGCTTTGCCGAAAGCGCGCCTGGTAGCTAATCCAGGCTGCTATGCCACGTCTGCGATTCTGGGCTTGCGCCCACTGGTAGAGTCCGGATGGCTCAACGTCTCCCGCGGTGTGGTATGCGATTGCAAATCCGGTGTGAGCGGCGCGGGCAAAGAACCAAAGCGCGAAACGCATTTTGTTGAAGTGAATGAAAATTTCCGCGCCTATAGCGTGTTCACTCATCGCCACACACCGGAAATCGCTGAGCATGCCGGTCTGGCCTTTGATGATTTTATTTTCACCACTCACCTGCTGCCGGTAGAACGCGGCATTCTCTCCACCTTGCACGTCTGGCTTCGACAACCCCGTGTCGCGGACGACATCCAGGCGCTGTACCGTTCCTTTTACGCCGAGCGGCCGCTGGTTCGCGTTTTACCGACGGGCCGGTTACCTGAGCTTCAGCATGTCAGGCACACAAATTTCTGCGATATCGGATTCGCTTTGGATGCTTCCGGCGAGCGCCTGGTCATCATTTCTTGCCTCGACAATCTGGGTAAAGGCGCTGCCGGCCAAGCGGTTCAAAATATGAACGAGATGTTCGGTTATCCGGAAACGGCGGGGTTGCTATGAGACTGGTAATAAAAATTGCGGGCGCTCTCCTGGAGAGCCCGGAAACGGTGCAAAAACTCGCGCGGCAAATCGGCGAACTCGCGCGCGCCGGGAATGAAATGCTGGTGATCCATGGCGGCGGAAAAATCTTCACCGGCACTCTGGATCGCATGGGAATATCCAGCCATTTTGTTAACGGCCTCCGCGTCACCGACCGTGAAACGCGCGATGCCGCCGTGATGGTCTTTGCCGGGTTGCTGAACAAACGTCTCGCCGGAGCTATTTCACTCGCGGGTCAAACCGCCGTGGGTATTTGCGCCTCTGACGGCGCATGCTTTCTGGCCGAGCCCATGCAGGTCGGTGAATGCGAGGGCCGCCTCGGATTTGTCGGGTACCTTACCGAAGTGAACGTTGACTTTCTGCGTTCGCTCTGGCGCGCTCAAATCGTCCCGGTTGCTTCGTGCCTCGGGCTAGGCTCCGATGGCGAGCTCTATAACATTAACGCCGATCACATGGCGGCTGCCGCCGCCGAATTTATCCAGGCCGACCGTTTGATTTTTCTCACCGACGTAGCGGGTGTCCTCGACGGCGAAAAAGTCCTTCGCGCAGTTCGAAGCGGGGAAATCGAAGATCTCATTCGCCGGCATAAAGTATCGGGCGGAATGATTTTGAAACTTGAAGCGGCGAAGCGCGCTTTGACCGGAGGCGTCGGGGAAGTACACATCGTCGGTGGAACAATTCCGCGTTCCTTGTTTACTGCAGCAAATGGTTCCCGCCGGCTCGGCACTCGTGTTCTTCCCACTATTCATGTCACTCCGAGATTCGCTCAGGGAGCTGCGCGCTAGAAATGGCAACGAAAAAAATCGCCTCGAGAAGGTCCGCGTCCGCGGCGCAAATCCGCGCGCAAGAAGCGCGCCATTTGATGAATACATATAAACGTCCCCCGATCGTATTCGCGCGCGGGCGTGGCTGTCGCCTCTACGATTCTGAGGGACGCGCCTATCTCGATTTTCTCGGTGGCATTGCCGTCAACGCTCTGGGACACGCGCATCCGCGCCTCGTTCGCGTGATTCGGCGCGAAGCCGGCCGCGCCATTCATCTTTCCAATCTTTTCCATAATGCATATCAAGGCCCGCTCGCGACGAAACTCGCCGAATGGTCCGGCCTCAATCGTATTTTTTTCACCAATAGCGGCACGGAAGCAATCGATGGCGCTCTGAAGCTTGCTCGCGCGTACTCGCACGCTAAACAAAAGGATGGCGGTACATCCGGCGGAAAGAAAACGCGAGTTCTTGCGCTTGAAAATTCATTTCATGGCAGAACCTTTGGCGCTCTCTCAATTACTTACCCGCAGAAATATCGCGAACCATTTGAGCCACTCGTTCCCGGCGTTGAATTCGTGCGTTTTAACGATGTCGCGGATCTCGAATCGAAATTCGACAACTCAGTCTGCGCTCTTGTAGTTGAGACGATCCAAGGCGAAGGCGGCATTTTCTCCGTGAGTGAACCGTTTTGGAATCGCGCGTGTGCCCTGGCTACTCAGCACGACGCAGCTCTCGTGGCCGATGAAATACAGTGTGGTTTGGGTCGCACCGGACGCTATTTCGCCTATCAGAAGTTTGATCCGTCACCGGACATCGCTGTGGTGGCCAAGCCGCTTGCCGCAGGCCTTCCTTTGGGAGCAATTATCGCGAACGAAAAGTTTGCTTCCGCGTTCGTGCCCGGGGCGCACGGAACCACCTTCGGCGGCGGCCCGCTGGTCTGTGCCACCGCTCTTGAATTTCTCACCACCATAGAAGAGGAAGATTTGCTCGCGAAAGTGCGCGATCGCGGCTCTGAACTGTGCGCGGGCCTGGAAAAACTAGCTGCTCGTTTTGATTTTATCCAAGAAGTCCGCGGTGAAGGCCTGATGCTAGGAGTTGATTTGTCCTGCGACGGCGCGCCTATCATTCAGGAAGCGCTCCGTCGCGGCCTTATTATCAACTGCACGCACGACCACATCCTGCGCCTCCTTCCTCCCTTCATCATCAGCAAGCGGGACATCGCCGAATTCCTGGCGAAATTTGAAGCCGTTCTATCCGCGGTCTCAAAGAAAATGTTGGCTCGCCCGTCCACTAAGGCACTGAAAGCAAGCATTTCAATTCAACAGCAGCCAGGTCTTGCGGCTGCTTCGAGGCAACTATGAACGCAGCTGCAGTGGCTCCGTTAGCATTTTCAAACCATCTCTTAACCGGGATGGAGTGGAATCCCGCGCAGGTACGCGAGCTCCTCCATCTGGCCGCAGACGTAAAAGCTCATCCCGACCGCTATCGGGGAGCCCTCGCCGGCCGCTTCCTTGCTCTGATTTTCGAAAAGCCCTCTCTGCGCACTCGAGTCACATTCGAGGTGGGCATCTCCAGCCTCGGCGGCTCTTCGGTCTTTCTCGACCATACAGCGACGAAGCTCGGCCAGCGCGAATCCATTCCCGACGTAGCAAAAAATCTTGAACGCTGGGTGCAAGGGATCGTTGCGCGCACCTTCATCCAGGAATCGATTGATGCCCTGGCCCTAAATGCGTCCATTCCTGTGATCAACGCGCTTTCCGATCGTTACCACCCCTGCCAAGCGCTCTCCGATTTCTTCACTCTACAAGAGCGTTTCGCCGGCTTGCGAGGACTGAAGCTCGCCTACATTGGCGATGGTAATAATGTCTGCCACTCGCTGCTAAGCATTGCCGCTCGTGCGGGAGCGCATCTGCGCGTGGCAACTCCAACGGGCTATGATCCCGATCCCACGGTGGTAGCGGAGGCCAAGCGCGTCGCGCGCGAAACACGCGGCAAAATTGAGCTGTGCGGTTCGCCTGAGGAAGCTGCAGCTGACGCGCAAGCCATCTACACGGACGTGTGGACCAGCATGGGCCAGGAAGAAGAATCCGCGGCGCGCGAAGCCGCGTTCGCAAATTATCAAGTGAACGACGCCCTGTTCGCGCACACAGCGTCGGACGCTGTTTTCATGCATTGCCTGCCAGCCCATCGGGGTTCAGAAGTCACTGCAGAAGTGATCGACTCACCGCGTTCGATCGTGTTCGATCAGGCGGAAAATCGCTTGCATATGCAGAAAGCGATTCTGCTCACTCTGTTGAATTAATCACGAAGGAGAACGAATTGCCGAAAAAAGTTGTGCTCGCATATTCAGGAGGCCTAGACACTTCCATTATCATTCCCTGGCTCAAAGAGAATTACACTTGCGAAGTGATTGCCATGATTGGAGACCTCGGCCAACAGGAAGACCTGGAGGCAGCGCGCAAAAAAGCGCTTGCCACTGGCGCGAGCGCCGCATTTGTAGAAGATCTTCGCGACGAATTCATCACCGGCTATATCTGGTCTACCTTACGCGCCGGCGCCGTTTACGAACACAAATATCTACTCGGTACTTCCTTCGCGCGGCCCTTGCTGGCCAAGCGTCAGGTTGAGATCGCGAAAAAAGTAGGCGCGGATGCCGTCGCGCACGGCTGTACCGGCAAAGGCAACGATCAGGTTCGCTTCGAACTAGCCGCCAAAGCGCTTGCGCCTGAATTGCAGATCATCGCGCCTTGGCGCGAATGGAACATCGCGTCGCGCGAGGAAGCCATGGCCTATGCCCGGGCGCACAACGTGCCAGTCGAGCAAACCACCAAAAATATCTATAGCCGTGACCGCAACATTTGGCATTTGAGCCATGAGGGCGGAGTTCTAGAAGATCCCGCCAACGCGCCGGATGAAACTATGTGGCAATGGGTGGTTTCGCCCGCAAATGCACCTGAAAGGCCAACCACTGTTGAGATCGGATTCGAGGGCGGCACTCCGGTATCCGTGAATGGCAAAAAGCTCGATGCCATCCCGCTTCTCACACTCTTGAACGAAATCGCCGCCGCCAATGGCGTGGGACGCATGGAGTTAGTCGAAAATCGCTTGGTCGGCATCAAGTCGCGCGGAGCTTACGAAACGCCGGGTGGAACATTGCTGGTTGCCGCGCATCGTGAGCTCGAATCGATCTCCCTGGACCGCGAAACTGCGCATTACCAGCAGATCCTTTCGTTGCGCTATGCCGAGATGGTTTATTACGGCATGTGGTTCACTCCGCTGCGCGAGGCGCTCGATGCGTTTTTCACCAGTTCGCAGCGACGCGTTACCGGCTCGATTTCGCTCACACTTTGCCGAGGCAATGTGTCGGTAGCGTCCCGCTATTCGCCGCATTCGCTCTATCGCACCAATCTCGCCAGTTTCAGCATGACCGGCTACAACCCGAAAGATGCCGAAGGATTTATCAACCTGTTCGCCCTGCCCATCACCATTCCGCAGGAAGAGACGAAAACGAAAGCTCAAGTCGCACACCAGGAGGTTAAAGCGCGATGAGTGATGCCGCTAGCCCGCGGAAAATGTGGGGCGGTCGCTTCGACCGCGGTCCCGATGCTTCCTTCTACGAATTCGAGCGTTCTTGGAAATTTGACCGGCGCCTGCTGCAGCAGGAATTCGCGCTCGACCGTGCTTGGGCCCGCGCTATCGCGCGAGGTGGGATTCTCACCAACGAGGAGTGCGACCAGACGGTCGCTGCGCTCGATGCTCTCGAGGCGCGTTCAAAATCTGATGCTGCCTGGCTCGACCATTCAAAAGCGGAAGACGTTCATCATTTCGTTGAAACCGCGCTCATCGAAAAACTCGGCGCTCTTGGCGCGAAGCTCCACACCGGCCGTAGCCGCAACGACATGGTTGCCACCGAATTTCGCATGTACGTAAAAGACGCGGCCCGCGAAATCCGTGGTGCCATCGCTTCACTAGAACGCGCGATTGCCGCCCAGGCTGAGCTCAATTTGAAAATCCCCATGCCGGGGAGTACTCACATGCAGCACGCGCAGCCGCTGCTTCTTTCCCATTGGCTTCTTGCTTATGGCGAGGCCTTCCATCGAGATATTGAGCGAGTGGCTGCTGCCGCTGCGCGCGCGGATGTCTGTCCGCTCGGTTCTGGAGCTCTCTCTGGTTGTGCCTTCCCGCTCGATCGCAAGATCCTGGCGCACGATCTGGGTTTTTCCAGCATCTCCGCTAATAGTCTGGACGCAGTCAGCGACCGAGACTTCGCCCTGGAGTATCTGTTCGCGCTTTCGACTCTGGCCATGCATCTGTCGCGTCTGGCCGAGGATTTAGTGCTATTCGCTTCGCCTGAATTTGGCTTTGTCGAGTTGCCGGACGAGTTTTCCACCGGCAGCAGCCTGATGCCGCAAAAGAAAAATCCCGACGCTTGGGAATTGATTCGTGGCAAGACTGGCCGCATTTATGGAAGTCTCATGGCCCTATTCGTCACCATGAAGGGCTTGCCGTCCAGCTATCACCGCGACTTGCAGGAAGACAAGGAAAATCTGTTCCAAGCGCACGATCAGACCCTGGCCATGGTGCATATTGCGTCAGCTACCTTAGCGGCCACACGATTCCGCGAAGATCGTCTGCAAGAGGCGGCGCAGGACCCCGCCTTAGTGGCCACGGAGTTAGCGGACTACCTGGTCACGTTCGGCGTCCCCTTTCGCGAAGCGCACGAAATTGTGGGCCAAGTCTTGCGCGCTGCTGAACAGGAAGGAAAATCGATTCGCGAAATGCCCATCCAGCGGCTAAAGGAGTTTTCGCCCGTGTTCGAAGGAAGTTTGGCCACCGCATTAACCCTGGAGTCAGCCCTAGCCCGCCGCTCGCTGCCCGGAGGAACGGCTCCCGGCGCGGTTCGATCAGCGCTCCAAGAATTTAAGCGGCGCCTCGCCGGGCTGGAGGCCGATTTATGAGAGCCTGTCGTGCAAAGCTATCCGATGCTTCTGCCATTCATGGCCTTATTGCGCATTATGCCGAACAGGGATTGCTACTGCCTCGCACCGAGGACGAAATACGCCGTAATATCGATCACTTCCTCGTGCAGTTGAATTCCAAAGGCCTGGTAGGCTGTCTGTCGCTTGAAAAATATGATGCTGACCTCGCGGAGATCCGCTCGGTCGCCGTCGATCCGGCAATTCGCGGGTGCGGCGTGGGCGCGAAGTTGGTTTCTTTTGCCTTGCAGGAAGCTCGCAAGAAAGGTATCGGGCGCATTTTTGCGGTCACACACGCACCGGAATTTTTCGAGCGTCAAGGATTTATTGCTTCGCCACGGAAACTCATGGCGGAAAAAGTGGAGCGCGATTGCTGCGCTTGCCCAAAACGCAGCTCGTGCAAACTCGTCGCCGTGACTGCCACACTTTTGCCTGCACGCATCAGGTTGCCAATCCTCGGAGAGCCGGCCACTCCGATGTCCGCCGCATGAAGTCACATCCTTCAAACACTGACATACCGCGTGGCTTCACTTTCGCCGCCACTGCCTGCGGACTCAAGAAGAAAGGCCTTGACCTGGCCTTGCTTACAAGCAAGACAGCCGCCACGGCTGCAGCCGTTTTCACCACAAATCATGTGCAAGCCGCCCCCGTTTGTCTCTCACGTAGACACTTACAAAAATCGCGCTATAAGATCCGTGGCGTCATCGTCAATTCCGGAAATGCAAATTGCTGTACTGGCTCGTGCGGACTCTCCGCTTCGCGCAAGACAGCGGCAAAACTTTCCCGCTTGCTCGGTTGTAAGCAGCACGAACTTTTAGTGTGCTCCACAGGAGTCATCGGAGTTCCGCTGCGGGTAGAGAGAATTCTTAGCGCGGCACCCAGCCTGGTGCAACGAGCAAGTTCTAACCCGGGCGCCTTCGAACAGTTCACGCGCGCAATCATGACCACCGACACCCACCCGAAATGGGCGGCGGCGAAATTCCGCATGAACGGAAACCAAGTTCGCCTGCTCGGATGCGCCAAAGGTTCTGGCATGATCGCTCCGCACATGGCCACCATGCTGGGATTCCTCGCCACGGACGCCGCCATCTCGGCCGCGCTGCTTTCCCGGGCGCTCAGAACGATCGTAGCGCGAACTTTTAACGCCATCACCGTGGATGGCGACACTTCCACGAACGATACCGTCACGCTGCTCGCCAATGGTGAAAGCCGCACAAGAAAAATTGGAAGGGAGGATAACGACTACCGCAAGTTCCTTGCAGCTCTAGAAAGCCTGTGCAGATCTCTCGCGCTCGCTATTGTTTCCGACGGCGAAGGCGCGCAACGCGTGATCGAAATCGAAGTCCGCGGAGCAGCCTCGGACCATGCCGCGGATAAAATTGCTCGAACGATTGCGAATTCGCCCCTGGTAAAAACCGCCTTCGCGGGCGCCGACCCCAATTGGGGCCGCATCCTTGCCGCCGCAGGACGCGCAGGCGTTCCATTCGACCCAGACAGCGTCGATATCCAACTCGCAGGCATTGACGTTTGCAAACGCGGCCGCGAACATCCTTTCAATGAGCGCGTCGTGCATCGCAAAATGATGGCGGACTGCGTGCCTGTTGTCGTCGATCTGCGCGCTGGACGCGGCCTCGCCTGCGTGTGGACCTGCGATTTCACCGCAGAGTACGTGCGCATCAACGCCAGCTACCGCACCTGAATCTTCAGTGGAAAATGCGTCGCGCAGAATGCTGGCTTTCTATACATCCCATTTCCAGTTAGCGTACTGCTCGCGCAATTTTGTCTTGAGAAATTTCCCCACCGACGTTCGCGGAATTTCCGCGGCGAACACAAATGCATCCGGCAACTGCCACCTCGCAAATTTCTTGGCCAGAAATTCGCGCAATTCTTCCGGCTGCACCGACATACCTTCTTTCACCACAATCACGGCTAGCGGCCTTTCTTGCCACTGGGGATGCGGAACGCCGATCACCGCCGCTTCGCGCACGCTCGGGTGCCCCATCAGCGCATTTTCCAAGTCCACCGAACTAATCCATTCCCCTCCGGATTTCACTAGGTCCTTGCTGCGGTCCAGAATTTGAACGTAGCCTTCTTCATCCAGCGTGGCTACATCGCCCGTGCGAAACCACCCATCGCGCGTCCAACGATCGGCAGTTTCCGGCGACTCGAAATAGCTTGCCGCGACCCACGGGCCGCGAACCTCCAGTTCCCCAGGTGTTACGCCGTCCCACGGCGCTTCACCCTGCGCGCCCATCACACGCAATTCCACAAACGGCGCAGGGATTCCCTGCTTCGCGCGAATCTTATATTTCTCATCATCCGTGCGATTCATCAACGAGGACTTGATGGGGGCGGTCGTAGCCATGGGCGTAGTTTCAGTCATGCCCCAAAGATGAGTTATGTGAAAATTAAAGTGATCAAGCCCGCGCAGCAGTGACTCCGGCACCGCAGCTCCTCCGCACATGATGCGGACCGGCTTTGAGATTTTCCAGCGTCCGGGCGATTTCTCAAGAGCATTTAGCACGCCCAACCAAACCGTCGGCACCGCAAAAGCCAGCGTCACTTTTTCCTTTTCGACCAAATCCAGCAAACTCTCAGCGTCCACAAAAGGGCCAGGCAAAACTAATTTTGCGCCCACCAAAGTTCCCGTGAACGGAATTCCCCAGCCGTTGGCATGAAACATAGAGGAAGCTGGCAAAAGAACGTCGTGGTGTCCCACGTTAAAGCTGTCGGTAAGCCCTTGGGCCAAGCTGTGCAACACCAAAGCTCGATGGGAATACACCACGCCTTTCGGTTTCCCCGTGGTCCCCGAGGTAAAACACATAATTGCCGCGTCGTTTTCCTCCACGCGTGGGTACACAAAGTCATCGTCTGCAGCCGAAATAAAATCCTCATAACTTTCCTGAGAGCGCGAAATCTTCTCTCCACTGAACGGCACCACAAACACGCGTTCGAAATGTACCTTGGCTCGAATGGATTCATAAACAGCCAGCAGAACATCATCCACGATCAGATAGCGATCCCGCGCGTGATTTACAATGTAAGCAAGCTCGTCAGGATGCAGCCGCAGATTCAAAGTGTGCAAAACGCCGCCAGCCACCGGTACTCCAAGGTAAGCCTCCAGATGCGTCGAATGGTTCCACATCAATGTGGCTACGCGATCGCCCGGCGCCATTCCCGCCAGCTCCAGCGCGCGCGCCAGCCTCCTCGCGCGCCGGTACACCTGGCCATACTTCGTGCGTCTCAACGAGCGATCTGGCAAGCGCGACACAATCTCTACGGTCGGAAATAATTTTCCGGCGCGTTCCAGGAGCGGTTGAATCGTAAGCGGAAAATCCATCATCATTCCGCGCATGTCGTCTCCGCTGGTACGTCTTCCTCTAGGAAATTCTGCCGAATCCTACCACTTTTCTACCACCGTCTCAGGACTCTGCATGTGCAGCACCCTTCGCCGCGTAATCGCCGCGTAGCCGGTTGTTGACTGCCGGGGTCACTTGCCGCAAGATGCTCGTGAGCTGCTGGAGCGCTCGCTTCAGCTGGGAGTGGCTGAACCATAAGCTGGCCGTCCGAGCCGAGATCCTGTCTCTTCAGCTTCGCATTTGCACCCTGGTGATTGCCGGGGGACAAGGAGAACGACCGTGAAGAAACTGTACGTGGGCAATCTGTCGTTCAAGGCTACCGAAGAACAGGTCGCGGCGCTATTTTCCGAAATTGGAGTTCAACCTGATTCACTCACTCTGCTGCGCGATCGCTTTACCGGGCAGCCTCGCGGATTCGGCTTCGCGGAAATTGGCAACGACGCGGAAGCTGAAAAGGCAATCGCGGCACTCAACGGCAAAGACTTTCTCGGCCGCGCGCTGGTAGTGAATGAAGCTCGCCCGCAACGCGAAGGTGGTGGCTCTGGCGGCGGAGGAGGTCGCGGTGGACACGGCGGCGGTCATGGCGGCGGAGGCGGTGGCGGCCGCGGTGGATTCGGCGGTGGCGGCGGTGGACGCGGCGGTGGGGGAGGCCGCGGCGGCGATCGCGGTGACCGCGGTGGATATGGAGGCGGAGGACGAGATCGCTAACCAATACTTTCGCTTAGACTTTTGAATACTCGCATCAGGGCGCTGAACGATTCCGCGCCCTTCTTAATTTGAACCCGCTCTCCTCAGACCGTAGCGGTGCTATGCGACGGGCGATATTGCAACGGCTGAGAAACTTCGCTCTTGATCTCTGCGCCTTTGCAATGAAATTGTTCCAGCGTCGTGCTGCGCAATCCCTGCGTAAGCAGCGCCGGCAAGTCCAGCTTCGACTCAGCTTCGTCAAGCTCCTCGGCGGAAGCGTACAATGCGGGCATGCGCGGAAGAAAAACGGGACAGCAATCGTGAAACGGTTCCGAGGAAATCTCGTACGTTCCGATTTTTCGCGCAGTCGCCAATATTTCTATCTTATCCGTGCCGATCAGCGGCCTGAAAACGACCAGGTGGGCCGCGGCATCCACCGCCACTAAATTGCGCAGAGTTTGCGACGCTACTTGACCCAAACTATCGCCGGTAACGAGCGCCAACGCGCGATCTCGCTTCGCCAACACTTCCGCCATTCGCAGCATCATTCTGCGATAGAGCAGCACGCGATAATTTTCCGGAGCGTACCGCACGATTTCACGTTGTATCGGTTCGAAAGGCACGCGGTACAGTTTCGCGTGAAATTGATAAGGTACAAGTTGCCGCGCCAGCCCGCTGGCAACGTGCAGAGATGATTCCCCCGGCTTGGCGCCCGACCCATAAAAATGCACAAAACTTAGATGCGCCCCACGCTTCATCATGTGGTACGCGGCCACCGCCGAATCGTATCCGCCGGACAGTAAGCACATCATCCGGCCGGCCGTATTCGCAGGCAGGCCGCCCGCGCCGGGAATTTTCCTCGCGTAAACCAGCGCCGGGCCCGAAGTAATTTCCACGTAGCATGTCATTTCAGGATCTTTCAAACGAACTTTTACTGTGCGGGCCGCCGCCCTAAGCTTTTCCAAAAGATAGTTTCCGACGGCAGATTCAATTTCCATGCTCGATTGCACAAAGGACTTATCGCTTCGTTTCGCGCGCACCGCGAAGCTCTCAAAATGAAGAGGCTCGATTTCTTCCCACGCTGCCTGGCAAATCGCTTCCATGCTGCGCTCCACCGCGCGCGCCGGCGCATAAAATGCAATTCCCAAAACTCTTTCCACGCGCGCAATCGCTTCGTACTGCGAAGCACCTTCTCCAAGTGTCACCATGAATCGGTCGCCGGGCTTCTCGATTCGAACCACAGGAATTCCCTCCAGCGCCTGCCGTAGCGCAGTAGATAGCTTGCCCAGAAAAAATCTGCGGTTGCGGCCTTTCAGCCACACCTCGTGGTAATGCACAACGATGACCGGATTGCTCATACGATTTTCATTTGCCTTGCACGATCCCGTAACGTCCTAAAAAGTATAACCCACTCGCGCCCGTGTGTCGGCGTCGTGCGTTCGCGTCATCGATGCGAGCCTTTTCTTTGTGATCCACATGATCGCTGACCATCGCCAAAAAGCAAAAAATGTACAACTCGAAGCTGTTGTGGTACACACAGGGCGCCATGCTACGGCGTTCCAATAGTGCGATAACTCAAAGGATACAACGCGGTTTCATTCGCGACTTTCCACTACAGGGGGGGTTATTATCTGCTGCACTCCAGTCCACGCAGGCTGTGAGACCGTCGCAGAAAAATAGAAGCGACCGGAAGCGATCGCGATGCATCAAAGGGTGTACCCGGAACAACCGGAGGAGTTATGTGGAATAGGCGAGATTGGGACGACTTCTTCAACATCGTAAGAAAACCGTGGAATGCGCGCCGGCCGCCGCGCCCTGTGGATTTGTCGCGGCGCAACCGCTTGGTTCCCACGGAAGGTTACAGCCTCGCTGAGCTCGACGACGCCGGCCTTAGCATCGAGAAGGCGGAATATCTCGGCCTGCCCGTGGATGCCGGTCGCGTCGGTTCCTACGGACCAAATGTAACTGCGCTTCGCGAATTCATCCGCTCTACTCGCTCGCGCATTTGAAGCACGCATAAAGAATTTTCTGGCGCATCCGCGCGCTTAGGCCTGTTCTCCGACCGTACTTCGAGTTTCCGGCCAAAAACGCCCAGCGAGTAACGCGAAAATCCCTCCGGCTATTGCGCCACTGATCGAAATGGCATCCCAAGCCAATCCCGAGGCGACCGCCAGCACCGCAGTCGCACCGAACGGAACCAGCAACGCGGCCAGCGCAGCTTCGCGCACTCCGATACCTGCTTGTGTAATCGGTACCGCCGCCGCCAGTTTTGCCAGCGGCCAGGCAAACAGCCATACGCGAAAGCGAAGATGCAATCCACAAGCGCCGGCAAGTACTACGCTTAAAACGATGAAAATTAGCTGAACCGTCACGCTCATACTCAAGGCCCTTAACATTGCACGCGGCTGCTTCATCGTCGAGCGCAATGCGCGTCGCACACGAACAAATCTCCGCTTCATGCGAAACGAAAATCGGCGCACAGGCAGCATCGCAATCACTCCCGCTATAATCGCAACAATTAAAATCGCGATTCCACCCACAAGCTCAAATATTTTTCGGCCCTGCGAATCGAGCGAACCGGGCACCAGAGCCGCGCCAATGCCGGCGAGCAGCACCAGCGCTGCAAAATCTGAAATACGATCCACCAAACTTCCCAGCACAACGCCCGCTCTACTTTTCGCCACGCGCAGAGCCATCGCCAGACGCAAAATGTCCCCGCCGATCAGTGAAGGCAGAAAGAGCGAACCAAATAGCCCGGCAAAGTAGCATCGCACTGCCTGGCGCAAGCTGATGCCCGCGCCGCCCATGTTCAACACCACCCGGTATTTTGCCGCTCCGATGCAATGTGCCGCGAGATATCCCAGCAGAACCAACAACCACAACTGCGCCGGCAAGAGTCCCAACGCTTGCCAAACTTGAGGCCCCGGCAGAAGCCGGAACAGAAGATAAAGAACGAGCGCGCTCCCTCCATACTGCAGAAGCGCCTGCAGTGTCCTGCGCAGCCAATTTCGTTTTGAGGAATGCGTCTCAGACTGAGGCGTGGTCACTGGATCGTCGGCACATTATGCGGCCCTCCGCTCCACGCCACAAGTGCGCTGCTCGGGGATAGCTTTCCGGTTCATGCGATTATTCCGTACGGGCGATTCGCTTCGACGATTTCATACAGCCCGACCCTCGCACCGCCGGCCAGGCTCAGCGCACCTTCTCCACCAAGCCGAGAGTTCCCGAATACCAAACTTCTCAGGCCTGCTGCTTTCGCGTGTCGCTTAGGTACAGCGGACCCGCCTGCGTGGCGTACGCGTACCCCATCCACCGCTCATCCGGGGAATCCCGACGGGATGGTGGATCGGTTGAAGCCCAATTTGCTCTTTCGGTTTTACGACCTGCCACCACTCCTCGCGGCGGAGCGGTGAATCCGGTTGCAGTCGTACACGGAAAACTTTAAGGTATTGGCTCTTCAATTTCGCCGGAGGAAGCAAGTGAGGAAGAAGATTCGTGTAGTGCAGTTTGGCGTCGGGCCGATCGGAGCATCCATCGCCCGTTTGATGCGGCAGAAAACAGCAATTGAGATCGTTGGCGCAATTGATAAAGACCCGGCCAAGGTTGGACGCGACCTGGGCGAAGTGGTTGGCGCGCCGGATGCTCGGTGGGGAGTGCTCATTTCCGCGGATCCGCAGTCCGCGCTGGAAAAGTCAGTGGATATTGTAGTGCACTCGACCTCCTCGTATCTCACAAGCGTCATGGATCAATTGATGGAGTGCCTTTCAGCGGGTTGCTGCATTGTTTCCACCTGCGAGGAGTTGGCCTATTCCTGGAAAAAACATCCGGAGCTATCGAGGCAGCTGGATGCCGCGGCAAAAGAAGAAGGCGTCGCCTTACTCGGAACCGGTGTAAACCCAGGTTTTGTAATGGACAAGCTGGTTCTAACGCTTTCCGCTGTTTCGCAACGCGTGGACTGGGCCAGCGCCGTGCGCATGGTGGACGCCTCGAAGCGCCGCCTGCCATTACAAAAGAAAATCGGTGCGGGCATGGCGCCTGAAGAATTTCGCGCGCAAGTGGCGGCCGGCGTCATCAAACATCACGGCTTGCCTGAATCGATAGCCATGGTCGCCGACGGGCTCGGTTTCGCTCTGGATGATATTTCTGAGACGATCGATCCAGTGATTGCAGAAGATGAGTTGAAGACCGAATTCCTGCAAGTTGCTCGCGGGCAAGTCGCCGGGGTCCATCAGGTCGCCCGTGGAACAATTGCCGGCAAAGAGAAAATCTTTATGGAACTCAAAATGTACGTCGGAGCGAAGCAGCCCTCCGACACAATCGAATTGAAGGGCGAGCCAAATCTTTCGCTCGTCATTCCCGGCGGCACGCATGGCGACGTGGCTACCGCCGCGGTCGTGGTGAACGCAATTCCCGCCATCCTCGCTGCTCCCGCAGGCCTGCGCTCCGGGCGCGATCTTCCTTTCAGTTTTTTCCCGCCCGCAGCGATTGGGTAAGAGTTTTCGTCAGGATTTTTTCCAGAACCTCGCCACAGCAGCGTAGTCCGGATCGTCCTTTGAAGAATTTTTCACCGCGTCATAAGTTGAGTAAGACGCCGACGCAGCCGGAAGCGTTAGCCCGTGCTGCTTCGCAAGCTCAAGAGCAAGCCGCATGTCTTTGTGCATTAGCCGTAGAGGGAAACTCGGCGGAAATTCGTTTTTCAACATCAGCGGCGCCTTCACATCCAGTACTCCCGCGCGCGCCATGCTTGATTGCAACACTTCAATCAATCGCTCGCCCGGTAGGCCTTCCGTGCTGACGAGCGCGAGCGCTTCGGCCAAGGCTTCCACTTGCAACGCCAAAATCAAATTCATCGCGAGTTTCACTGTCTGCCCCGTGCCGTTCGGCCCCAGAAGGAAAATGCGTTTCCCCAAAGTTTCCAGCACCGGCTTAGCGCGCTCCAGAACTTCGTTTTCCCCTCCCACCATGAAAACCAATTCCCCTTTTTCGGCGCCCCAGGTTCCACCGGTTACGGGCGCGTCGAGAAAACCCACTCCTCGCTCCTTGCACGTCTTTCCAATTTTGCGAACCAAGTCAGGAGACACCGTGCTGGAATCAATGTAAGCACTGCCGCGCCGCAATCCTTCTATCGCGCCGTTCTGCCCCCACAATACTTCTTTCAGAGCCCCCGGATCGCTGACGATGGTAACGAGGAAGTCCGCCTGCTCCGCCGTATCGCGCGGATTTGCCCCCACCTTCACATGGAGCCCGGCGCTGTCGCGAACGAACTCCTCCGCCTTTTCACGAGTGCGGTTCCACACCACGAGAGGAAATCCAGCCTTGGCAAGATTCCCTGCCATCGGCCTGCCCATGAGTCCGAGACCTATGAATCCAACGGTCGGTTTCATTCCAACCTCCCAAGATAAAATCCCAATATACGCGCGCATCCATGAGAATTCTGCACCAAAACTGCCAGAGGATCGCGGCGCGAAGCTCTGCGGTATTAGCTTGCTCTGGGTAACTCGCAAGCCCGCCACTAGCAAAGCTCGGAATTTTGCTTTAACTGCCGGCCTGCGATTTAAGATTTCTTTTTGGTAGGAATTTGCTTGGCACGTTGAGGTTCGGCGTGAATTTCGCTGACTCGAATGATGAACTGATGAGGAATTTCCACGCGGATGGTTTTTTCTTTTTCACCCTGCGTAATGTGGTCCTCCAGGACGACGGATGTCCCGGAGTCGGAGACCAGCGTTCCGATGGCCGACAAATGAACGTCGGCGGCGCGGTACAGCGCCTGGACTCGCTTCCCCACGAGCGTAGAGTAACGACCCATCATTCTCCAGTTTTGATTTTGGCCGGAAAATCGTCAATGGTACCACCGGATGTACGGTTTAGTTATGATGAATTACCAAATAATTAATGACGGTGAGAGGGAGCAGAAGTGGAGGTTCCATACTCAACCTCTACTACATCGAGAGGCTTCCGCTTTATATCGGCGGTGAAAATCAGAGCGAATGGGGCTACCACACTGAAGGCAAGGTAGCTGTAGAGCATCGGCAGGACCCAAGAGAGCGCTCCACTCTCCTTGGAATAATGCGCGTTCGCGAGCCAGTACACGATCGCGCCAGCCACCAGGCCGGCGAACGCCGATAAATATACGCTGAGTGTGGCGATCGCCAGCGGATGCTGGCAGGAGGGACAAACCAGATCGTACGAATAGGCCACGATTTGCCCTGCGGGAACGTAAGCCATACAGTTGGGGCATTGCCGTGCCGACATCACTCACCTCCAAGACATCGAACTACATTCTCTACAACCCGTGCCGGAAAATGGTTGCCGCGGCATTCTAAACCGGCGCGAACTCGACGCGGTGACGGAACGGGTCGATGCGTTCGGCTCGCACCTTGATGCGATCGCCGAGATGGTATGCCGTCTGCCCGGTTTTTCCGCGCGATCCGCGGGAACCGCGGTGCGCTTCGCACACGATCGAGTGATCGCGTTCGCGATAAACACATCGCTGCGCGGTAAATTCTTCCAGCCGGTCCACGCTGACGAGACCTTCGACGAAGATATCCACTAGCTCGACGAAAAATCCAAATTTTTGTACGGAAATAATCAGCGCATCGTACTCTTCGCCGAGATGACTTTCCATAAATTGCGCGGTCTTCCATTCCATCAGCTCGCGCTCGGCTGCATCGGCGCGGCGCTCGGCTTCGGAGCTTTCCGCCGCAATTTCCTTCAACTCCGCGCGCCGGTAGGGGCCCAACATGGCCACCGTCTCTGGTTTTCCGGGGCGCGCCTCTTCCACTGGGGCTCGCACCGGAGCGACGTCAGGATGTTCCAGGGCCCATTTCAGACAGCGATGGACGATGAGGTCGGGGTAACGGCGAATTGGCGAAGTGAAATGCGTGTATTCCTTTGTTGCCAGCGCGAAATGGCCCAGCGGGTCGGCAGCGTAGCGTGCTTGCTTCAACGAGCGCAGCATTAAATAAGAAAGAATGCGCTCTTCCGGCTTGCCCGCGATTTTCTGAGTGAGGCGTTGATAGTGCTGCGGGCGGATGTCCACTTCTTCGGCGGCCGGCAGAGTGACCGTCATCGGACGCTCGCGTCCTCGCTTTCCGCGCTCGCGTCGCGCTTCCTGACGTACCGAGCCGTGGCGGACGGCCACACGGCGCTCCGCCAAATCTTCCACACCGAGCGAGTAGCCGAAAGCCTTCGCCAATTCCTCGAACTCGAGCACTTTTTTCGGATCCGGCTTTTCATGGACGCGGTGAAGTGAAGCGACACCGCGCTTTTCCAGGTATTGCGCGACGGCTTCGTTGGCCGCGAGCATAAATTCTTCGATCAGGCGGTGGGCGATGTTACGCTCGCTGCGGACGATGCTGAGCATGCGGCCCTGCGGATCGAATTCGATGACCGGCTCGGGAAGATCGAAATCAATGGAGCCGCGAGCGACGCGGCGCCGGTTCAGCAAAAGCGCGAGTTCCTTCATGCGGCGGAAGTCTTCCACCAGCGGAGCGTAACGCGCGGTCAACTCCGGATCGCCTTCGATGACTTTGTTCACGTTGGTGTAGGTCATGCGCGCGGCGGAACGAATCACGCCCGGAAAAAATTCGGAATGGATCATTTTCCCGGTGGCGTCCATTTCCATCACCACGCTCATTACCAAGCGGTCGACCTTCGGATTCAGCGAGCAAATGCCGTTGGACAATTCTTCTGGCAGCATGGGCACGGCACGATTAGGAAAATAGACGGACGTTCCGCGCCGGTGAGCTTCGCGATCGAGCGCAGAGTTGCGCGCGACGTAATGGGCGACGTCGGCAATGTGCACTTGAAGTTCGAAGTGCCCGTTGGGCAACGGCGCGACGCGCACGGCGTCGTCGAAGTCGCGTGCCGTTTCGCCGTCGATGGTGACAATGGCGAGATCGCGAAAATCGCGGCGGCCCGTGAGTTCCGAGTTTTCCACCTGCTGCTTTTCGTTGCGCGCTTCAGCCAAAACTTCGTTGGGGAAAATATGCGGCAAGTGATGCTGGCGAACGATGATTTCAACGTCGACGCCGATGTCGCCGGGGCGCCCGAGAATTTCAAGGACGCGTCCGACGGGCGCGAGGCTGCCTTGGGGATAGCGTTTGATTTCGACGTTGACGACCGCGCCATCGAGTTCGGGGAGACGCAGGCGGCGGCTGGCGAGAGATTCTTTTTCTCCAGCGACGCCGAGTTTTGCGCGCAATTCTGGAGTCAGCTCGTCGCCCGGTGGAATTAAAATTTCATGCAAGATGCGCGTGTCGTAGGGAAGCACAACATTGCCGTGCGGGCCATAACGAAATAGTCCAACGAGCGTAGGATGCTGGCGTTCGATGATTTGAAGGACGCGGCCTTCTGCGCGGCCCTCGGGACGGCGGCGTACGACGCGGGCCAGCACGCGGTCACCGTGCATCGCGTCGCCCAAATTGTCCCGCCCGATGAAGAGATCGCCTTCCACCCCGGGCATCGGAGTATCGGGAACGAGGAAGGCATAGCCTTCGCGATGGGCGACGATTCTTCCGGGAATAAGATTGGAATCGTGAGCGGGTTTCGATGTCGCGGCGGGCGCTGGCTGCTTGTTTTCTGGCCGGCTCTGCGCGAGAGTTTTTTCGGAAGCCGATTCGCGGTCCTTGCGTTTTGTCGCGGCTCTCTTAGTTTCTTTTGCGCCAGGTAATTTGTAGCGACCGCCGCGAGTTTCTTCTATGTCGCCACTTTTCTTCAGTCGATAGAGAACGCGGGGAAGGAATCGGCGGCCATGATGCTTCAGCTCCATGCCGTGGGCGATCTCGCGGATGCTGGCGGGTTGGGAAAGCGTCGCGAGGTGCGCCAGTACGAGTTCCGGGCTAAGTCCGGAGGGCGCGGACTCCATTTTGGGGTCTTGAGGATGACGTTGGTTAGGGGCGCCCATAGGGTCTCGATGGATTAGAGGATTGCAATAGGGTGCCAGGCGCTTCCCAGTGGCGTGGAATTTGCCGACATAGTATTGCGAATTTGTGTTTAGAGGGAATCCCAGCCAGGAGGAAAAACTTTGAGAGTAGGAGTTTTGCTGCGTTTTGCTGAAGCGTCCGATGCTGTTCTATTTGAATCACGCGGAACGGTAGCACTTTGTTTTGGGGAATTCAAGGAGGTGTGTGTGGTGTGCGTCGCATCCGTCTTTTGGAACTAACTCTGTAAATCATTCGTGTCGGGCCGAGCACCGCACCGTTCGCGGAAAGGAAATTACCAGACGTTTTACCTTTTCCTCCATTAACCCATAAGCAAAGTACTATAGGAGTTCTTCCTTAGAGTTGTCATCGTAAGACATACCAAAGGCCGGTTACTTACTAACTGTGAGGAAAAAATGAAGATAGCTATGGCGGTTTTGTCTGTCTTAGTATTCGCAGGAGCAAGCTCTGCGCAAAGCCCGGATCCGTCGAAATGGATGTGCCGGAATGTTTCGGAATCGGGAGGCTTTGTTTATCAAGGGGAAACGATATTTGGTTCTCAGGCGTGCCGCCCAATTCAGCAGGCGGCACCAAGCCAGTCAAAACAGGTTGGCGCAACGCCCGCTGCTGTGGCAATTCCAGAAACTTCTGCCGCAGCTCCCGCATCGGTACCGCAGCCAGCGCAGAATCCTTCAAAAGGCTTCCTGCTAGAGGATGGAACGCCGGTACATCTAGTGCTCTCCGAAAATCTTTCATCCGCCGATGCGGTCACCGGACAGACGATTGAGTTTGAAGTGGTTGATGACGTTGTCGTTAACGGACTACTGGTGATACCGCACGGATCAACGGCCTGGGCAACTATTACGACGGCCGAGCATAAGAAGCGTATGGGCCGGGCCGGCAAACTGGATCTGAACATTGACAAGGTTCGTCTAGCTGACGGGCAGAAGGTGCTGCTGCGCGCCGTGAAAAACGCCAGGGGCGGAGGCCATACAGGCGCGATGGTGGGCGCCATGGTTGCGACTTCACTCGTGATTTGGCCTGTCGCGCCCCTCTTCCTGCTCATGCACGGGAAAGACGTTACGATTCCAAAGGGAACGAACATCTCCGCATTCATCCAGGGCGATATAACTTTAGACGAAGCGAATTTTCAGAAGCAGCTTGTGGCTTCAAAATAAAGCCTGGGCGGGTCGCCGAGACTGAAATTAAAGAGCAAACGGCAAAACCCGGACCCAAGGCTCGATGGCCGTTAGTCTGGAAGGCCTTCTATGATGGAATCAGCGGCAGCGGTGGGGATGATGCGGCTTAGCTGCCAGCCGCCGGCCGCGAACAAGGCGCGAAATTGTTTTTCTGTGCGCTCGCATCCGCTGGGGAAAATCAGCATTTGCAGATCGAGGAACTTGCTGGGAGAAAAGTCGTTGCCTGGATGAATTATGCAGTCAACGACGAGGACTCTACCGCCGGAGTTCACGCCTTTTCGGCAGGCTTTGAGTATCTGGACGCAGCGATCGTCGGGCCAGTCGTGGATGATGTGCTTCATGATGTAAGCATCGGCACCCGCTGGAACCGAGCAAAACATATCGCCGGACGCAAAGGTGCAGCGATCCATCACCGGCTTCAGCGGTCCGCTCTTGGCGCCTTCCAGAACGTGCGGCACCTCGTAGATCGTGCCTTTCATCTGCGGATTACGCTTCAGGATGGTGGCGAGGAGAAGTCCGTGCCCGCCACCAATGTCCACGATGGAACGAATACCGTCAAAATTATAGGCGTCGGCCACGGCGGGGCTATCGATCATGGATATCTGGGTCATGGCGTGATTGAAAATCTGCGCTTCCTCTGGATGCTGTTTTAGATATTCGAAGATGGGCGCGCCGTAGATTTTTTCCAGCGCTGGCTTGCCGGTGCGGACGCAATATTCCAGGTGGGACCACCCGCGTCCGTGCCACTCTCTGCCACCCATAATCGCGAGGGACCGCAGGCTGGGGGATGCATCGCTGCGCAGAACCGTGGACATCGGCGTTTGCGAAAACTTTCCGTCGGGCCCTTCAGATAACACCCCAGCGCCGGCGGTGGCACGCATGAGACGGTAAAGCGCTTGTGGGTCGGCGCCGATCTGAGTTGCCAGCTCTTCAGCCGATTTGGGAGCAGCTTCGATGAGGTCGGGGATTCCAAGTTGGGCGAGGCAGGAGACAGCGCCCGCGACGTGAGCGCCATTCAACAGTTGGAATATGCCGATATGTGCGGGGGAGCTGGGCGCTCTGCGATCATTTGTGGTCCACCTAGATTTTGATTTGGGGTGTCGTGCGCGGAAGTATACATCGAATTTTCATTCGTGATTCCGTGTCAATTGTTTGTGCTGCTGAAGGCCCGGTATCGAATAGCTCCAACGCAAAACGCTACAATCCACAGAGTTGCCAACGACGAACTTCCCCATCGCCCAAAAGCGTTCGGATAGGGGAGTAGGCAGAAACGGCAGCTCGCAGCAAGGAGCAAGAAGCGACAAGTAGCGGCCACAGACGATTTTTAGGCCACATGCGTTTCACGGACGACCACCAGCCCACAATGGAGCGGCTCGAGCGTCTCTTCTCGAAAATTTTGAGTTGTCGCGACGGTGTGTCGGATGGCACGGCGGGGGCACATTAGCGGGAGGTTAAGGCTCTGGAGACGCGACCGTGGGGATTTGCAGGATGGCGATTTTGCCGTCGGATTGGCGCTGGAGGGCGGGGGCGTATTCGCCAAGGATTTCGCGGCGCCACCAATTGCCGTTTACTTTCTTGGTGCGGAGATCGGTAAACCAGTATTGGTAGATCACGGAGCGGACTTCCCGCGGCGGCGAATTGGGGAAGGGGTTTTTGGCGAAGAGTTCCAGGACGGCGGCGTCATTCTTGATCAGGCGCTCTTCGGTCCAAACGACGAAACGCGAATCCTGCCAGGGACCGAGCGAGGCAAACCACAGGTTCCAATCGAAGCGGGGCTGATAGGGGGCGTAAATTCCCGGGGCTTCGTGGATATCCTGCGGCTTGTAGCGGAAGGGATAGGCGGTCCAAGTTTTTCCGTCCTGCGAGCCTTGGAATTCAATTTCGTAGCGGCCGTGAGTCATCACGGCGAACAGGCCGTAACGATTGGCGATGCGGAAAGGTTCCAGGGCGCGTAAAGGTGACTGCGGAAGAGGGAAACTGGGAGCGAACATCCAGATCAGTTGCGCGGTGGCGGCGTAAAAAACCAGGCCGAGGCAGACGGCGGCAATCGATCTGCGAATCGGTGTGAGGCGCTCGCGCCAAGTCAAAGGTGCGTTGTGATCTGGCTTTCCTTCGCTCGCTTTACTGGGCGCGCGCGGTTTCAAAAATGACCACGAGGTGATTGCTTCCACGCGGTCGCGAATGCCCTGCGGCACAATCCATTCGATCAAGCGGTCGTCGAGCAAGAGAAAACCCAACAGGAAAACCAAATAATTCAAGAAAGTGTAATTGGCCGTGAGGATGATGGAAATTTCAAAGGGCGTGACGATGCAGAAGCAAAGGATGCGGAAACGGCGGGGCAGGAAAAGCAACCAGACGAAGACGAGTTCAGTGGCGAGCGTGTAGACGACTGCCGAGGCGTGGAACCAATGCGGCAATTGTTGGACGTACCAGCCGATCCATGTGGGGAGCGGGCCGTTCTGGTAGTAGTCGTCCATGGCGGTGAGTTTGCGCCAGGCAACGTCGCCGCTGGCGATTTTCGCGACTCCTGATTCGAAATAGATGCGAAACCATTCCCATTGCAACAGGAAGAGGCTGGCGCGAGACGGCGAATAGGCGCGTCCGAGGCCAGGAAGAAATCCCGGCGGAGCGAAGAATAACGAGATAAAGCCGGCTTCGAGGAGCATGCCGTCGGACTGGTAGTTGGAAAAATCCTGTGCGGCGCAGACGAAGGACAGAAAACATAGGAAACCGACCAATAGCGAGGCGCGGAGCCAAACATTCAACACTACTAGAATCGATGCAACTACTCCCAGCCAGCAAACGGCTAGCAACGCACGGTCGCTCGGGCCGAACCAGAACAAGCTAGGCGCGAACCAAAATTTCAGCGAGGGGAAGGCAGCCGCGACGGCTTTCAGATAGTCGGTGGCGGGCAGGATTCCGTTGGGGCCGATGAGGCCCTTGATTTGAAACAACAGAGAATAGAAGGCGGAGAAGTAAATCAAACCGAGACACCGGAGAAAAATCCAGCGAGGCCAGAGATGTCCGGGGTGTTTCTGGTCGATAGGCTCGGGGCCCAGGAGCCATAGGAACGCAGAGCCCAAGTCTAGTTCCATCGCGGGATTATAACGGCTCGAATGAAGTTCAGTACCAACTTAGATACGAGGCAAGTGGCCGGGCAAGCTGGTTTCTATTTACTTACATAGGCCCTTTGACTGCTTGTTGGAAACGCAGAACTTGTTATAATCGGCCCCTCGGATCGTCCCTCCGCGTAATGGCCGCAGTGTGTGAGCATCCAAGGTGCGGCCAAAATACTTAAACATTTTGCCAGGGGATTCAGCATGACCGATTCGCTGCACTGGGGTTACAGATGGAGCGCAACTCTAACCTCCATTTGCGCTCTGTTATTAATGTCAAGCTGCTCATTCTCACCGTCTTCCAAGAAACCGACGCTCATTTCCATCGCGGTTACGGCACCAAATCTTTCGATGGCCAAGGGCACGTCGGAACAGTTTACGGCGACCGGAACTTTTGCCGATAATTCGACGCAAAACCTTACTGGCGCGGTGACCTGGAGTTCACAGAACACCGGGATGGTTACGATTACTGCAGGAGGGTTGGCTACAGCGGTGGCTACCGGGTCAAGCAAGATTCAGGCACTTTCCGGAACGGTCAATGGCTCGGCGACTTTGACGGTGACGCCCGCAACGCTCGTTTCGATTGCGGTAACGGCGCCAAGCCTTTCGGTCGTGAAGGGGACTTCAGAGCAATTCACAGCGACCGGAACTTATTCGGATGGTTCCATGCAGAACCTGACGGGCTCGGTGACCTGGAGTTCACAGACGGCGGGCGTGGCCACGGTCGCTGCGGGTGGATTCGTTACTGCTGTGGGTGCAGGAACGAGCAAGATTCAGGCGGTTTCGGGAGCAATCAGCGGATCGGCAACCCTGACAGTGACTTCGGCAACGCTGGTGTCAATCGCTATTTCGGCGCCGAGTCTCTCCATCGCGAAGGGGACCTCCGAGCAATTTACGGCGACTGGTACTTATTCGGATGGTTCTATGCAGAACCTGACGAGTTCGGTGACCTGGAGTTCACAAACGGCGGGCGTGGCGACGATTACCGCCGGCGGATTGGCTACTGCGCTCGGTACCGGGACAAGCAAGATGCAGGCGGTTTCGGGAGCGGTGATTGGCTCGGCAACGTTGATGGTAACGGCAGCTAACTTGGTTTCGATAGCCGTTACGGCGCCGAGTCTCTCGATCGTGAAGGGGACTTCCGAGCAATTCACAGCGACTGGAACTTATTCGGATGGTTCTATGCAGAATCTGACGAGTTCAGCTACTTGGAGCTCACAGAGCACGGGCGTGGCGACGATTACTGTGGGCGGAATGGTTACTGCAGTGGGCACCGGGACGAGCAGCATTAAAGCGGTTTCAGGAGCGGTCAGTGGTTCGGCAACTTTAACGGTGACGGCGGCGACGCTGGTTTCGATTGCGGTGACGGCGCCGAGTCTTTCGATCGCGAAGGGGGCCTCGGAACAGTTCACCGCCACCGGAACTTATTCGGACCATTCGACGCAAAACCTGACCAGCTCAGTGACCTGGAGTTCACAAAGCACGGGCGTGGCGACGATTACTGTGGGCGGGATGGTTACCGCAGTGGGCACGGGCACGAGCAGTATTAGAGCGGTTTCAGGAGCGGTCAGTGGCTCGGCAACTCTAACGGTGACCGCGGCGACGCTGGTTTCGATTGCGGTGACGCCAGCCAACCCGAGCATCGGGACGACCGGCACGGAACAATTCACGGCTACCGGCACGTACACCGACAACAGCACGCAGAATCTGACCACCACGGTCACCTGGAGTTCCAGCAGCACAGGGGTTGCCACGATCAGCAATACCGCTGGCATAAATGGGCTGGCTAGCGCAGTGGCAAACGGGAGTTCCACGATTCAAGCGATGCTGGGATCTGTGCAGGGTTCCACGTTGCTGACGGTGAGCGCGGTTTCGCTTCAGGTAATTGTGGTCGGTCCGCAAAATCCTTCGATTGCGGATAACGGCGCGACGCAGGCGTTTACAGCTACGGGGCATTACAGCGACGGGAGCACGCAAAATCTTACCTCTACCGCAACATGGACATCTTCAAATTCGGGTGTGGCGTCGGTGAATGCTGGGGGAGTGGCAACCAGCGCAACGCTGGGAAGCGGAGTGAACGCGGGGTTCACGTCGATACAGGCTGCCGTGGGATCGACGAAAGGCGTGTCGATTTTGAGTGTGACGAATCACACGAGCAACAGCAGCGGGTTTGCAGGCGTGCTTACGCAACACAATGACATTGCCCGAACCGGACAGAACTTGAGCGAGACCGTTTTGACACCGACGAATGTGAATACGGCGACTTTTGGAAAACTATTTTCGCAAACGGTGGATGGATACATTTATGCGCAGCCGCTGTACGTGCCGAACGTGTCGATCGCGGGAGGCCCGCACAATGTGATTTATGTGGCCACGGAAGGCGACAGCGTTTACGCATTTGATGCGGACAGCAATACGGGAACGAATGCGGGGTTGCTGTGGCACGCGAGCATGATCGACACGGCTCACGGAGCGGCCCCGGGCGCAACCACGGTGAATATTCAAGCCGATCTAAGTGCCGGCTGTACCGACTTAGTTCCGCAGGTGGGAATTACGAGCACACCGGTAATCGACCCCAGTAACGGGACGATGTATGTGGAAGCAAAGTCGAAGGAGAACGGAAATTATATTCACCGGCTGCACGCGATCGACATTAGGACTGGGGCGGAAAAGTCGCCGGGGCCGGTGGCCATCACAGCGACAGTTCCGGGGAACGGGGACGGTGGTACGACGGTGAGCCTGGACGGACTTCATCATCTGAATCGTGTGGGCTTACTTTTGTTGAATGGGACAATTTACATCGGTTATGCATCGCATTGCGACGACCAGCGTTATCACGGTTGGCTTTTCGCTTACGATGCCGGGACGTTCACGCAAACTTCTCTTTTGATAACCAGTCCTAATGGCGGTCTAGGCGGATTCTGGATGTCTGGCACCGGGGTGGCTGCGGACTCCAGCGCAAATATTTACATTGCATCTGGAAACGGCGACTTCGATACCGTGCATGTGCCGGCACAAGAATTGGGCGACACGATTATGAAGGTATTCAATACGGACACTTCGAGGCTGTCTGTGCTGGATTATTTCACTCCTTATAATCAGAGCCTGCTGGATGGAGAAGACAGCGACGTAGGGTCCGGCGGTGTGTTGTTGCTTCCGGACCAGTCGGGCGGCGTGACGCATGAGCTGGTGGAGGCGGGAAAAGCGGGATCGATTTATCTGATCGACCGGGACCAGATGACGGCTGGTAATCTGCACTACTGCCAGAGCGGGTGCAACGGTAGGGACTCGCAGATTACGCAGGAGATTCAGAGTCAGATTAACGGGTTATGGAGCGCGCCCGCTTTCTTTAACAACACGGTTTATTTTTGCGGCGCGGGAGACACGATGAAAGGGTTTCCGTTGAGCAATGGCCTTCTGTCAACTACACCCAATGAAACTTCCGGCCATTTGTTCCCGTTTCCGGGATGTACTCCGGTAGCTTCGGCGAACGGAAACACGAATGGAATTATATGGGCGGTGGACACCTCTACATATGGCAACGCAGGAGCCTCACTGGGTCCGGCGGTGCTGTATGCCTACCAAGCGGGGACGCTTACCACGTTATGGAATAGCAGCCAAACGGGTACCGACACCGCGGGGGATGCTGTGAAGTTCGCAGTGCCGACCGTCGCGAACGGGAAAGTGTATATAGGCTCACAGACCGAGCTCGACGTTTACGGGCCGAGGTAGGAATTCATTTCGATAGGACCCCTTTCGATGCGCGCGGAGTTTTTATGGCGCCTTGGGGAACTGTGGGCAGTTTGAAGTAGCGCGGTAAGAGCGGCCAGACTTGTTCGTTTTCGCGGGCCTCGGTGAAGCCGATCAAAAACTCCTGTGCGTTAAAGCGGAATCCATTGCGCGAGGCGGAAAACTGACCCGCTTTGTGTCCACGAACGTAATCTCCGCTGGGGAGCAAGACTCGCGTTTTTTCCGTGTCGGCTAGATACGGTGAAATAACCTGGGTGAAAACCTGGCTGCAAAGAGCGGGGTCCTTCAGGCGGAACATCACTTCCACGCGCTCGTAAATATTTCGCTGCATCCAATCCGCGCTGCCCAAGTAGATTTCAGTATTACCTCCATTTCCAAAAGCAAAAACGCGGCTGTGTTCCAGGAAACGTCCGACAACACTGCGGACTCGAATGCGGCTGCTGACGCCACGAACGCCCGGACGCAACGCGCAAGCACCGCGTACGATTAATTCAATTTGCACGCCAGCTTGCGAGGCGCGATATAGAGCCTGGATGATTTTTTCGTCGAGCAGGGCGTTGACTTTGGCGAGGATGAATGCGGGGCGTCCGGCGCGCGCGCGAGCGGTTTCGCGGTCGATCAAGTCCAGGCAGCTTCTTCCCAAATTGAGCGGCGCCACAAAAAGCGGCAAATATTGTGGGCGTTCGGAGTAGGCCGTCAAATAATTAAAAACGTGCTGCACGGAGGCTGTGATGCGGGGGTCGCTGGTGAGTAGGCTGAGGTCAGTATAGTAACGAGCGGTAGAAGGATTGTAGTTGCCGGTGCCGAGATGCGCGTACTGGCGGATCTTTCCGCCTTGCTCGCGGCGCGCGATAAGAGCGAGTTTGCAATGGGTTTTCAGACCGACCACGCCGTGAAAGACCTGCACGCCGGCTTCCTGCAGATTCCGCGCCCAAAGGATGTTGGAGGCTTCATCAAAGCGAGCTTTTAGCTCCACGACAACAGCGACTTCTTTTTTGGCGGCGGCTTCGATCAAAGCGCGAACAATCGGAGAATTTTCGCTGGTGCGATAGAGCGTTTGCTTGATGGAAAGAACGTCGGGATCGGTGGCGGCGCTTTCGATGAAGCGCACAACGGCGGAATAGGAGTCGTAAGGATGGTGCAGCAAAACGTCGCGCTTTCGAATCAGGTTGAAAAGGGCGCTGGGCTCGGATTTCAGCGCCAGCTCGCGCGGGATGAATGGGCGAAATTTTAAATCGGGCCGAGGAATCGCGTCATATAGATATGCAATCCGCGAAAGATTGGGCGGACCATCCACGCGGAAAATTTGCCAGGGCGCCAGGCGGAAATTCGTAACCAGGCGGTCGATAATTTCCTGATTCGCGCTGGCTTCGATTTCCAGGCGGACGGCTTCCCCTTTTCTGCGGCGATGAAGCTGCGCATCGACGGAATCCATGATGCTGCGCGATTCTTCGGCTTCGAGATAAAGATTGCTGTTGCGGGTCACTCGAAATGCCGCGGCGGATAGCACTTCGTATCCATGATAGAGACGTTCGGCGAAGGCGTGAATTAGGTCAGAAAGAAAAACATACTCCACCGAACCGTTGGACCAGGGCAATTGCACCAAGCGCGGCAGAGCCCGCGGCACGGTGACGACTCCAAGATATGGTTGCGAACTAGGCCTCCTGCGCCGCAGCAGAAAAGCCAGACAAATCGCTTTATTGATTACGTGTGGAAATGGATGAGCGGGATCGACGGTTACGGGTGTGAGCAGCGGCTCGGCCGTTTTTGAGTAAAAGTTTTCGATGTGGGCGCGGGCGGACGGACGAAGAGAACGCATGGCGACGATACGGATCGACTCGGCGAGGAGAGAAGGAACGAGATCTTCGCGCCAGCAATCGTACTGAGCTTTTACAAATTTGTGCGTTCGAGCAGCGAGTTCTGTGAGCACTTCGCGGGGCTTGCGGCCATCGGGGCCGGGATCCTGGATGCCGTGTTCGACCTGCTGCAAGAGACCTGCGACACGCACTTCGACAAATTCGTCGAGATTGCTCGCCGTGATGGCCAGGAATTTCACGCGCTCGAGGAGCGGATTTTTTGGATCGCGCGCTTCTTCCAGGACGCGCTCGTTGAACTGGAGCCAGGAAAAATGACGGTTTAGAAACAGATGAGGGTTCGCAAGCCTATTGAGCGTCATATTCTTCCTGAGATAGGTTATCAGGATATCCGGAGGATTTTACCGCGGATTGGGGATGGACACGCCATGCACAGGGGTGGGCGGAATTCGAAGCTGGCTCAAAATCGGACAGGTTTTGTAGGCTTACTTTTTTCGAGAGCTGGATTTAGTTGATGACGTATTCAACAATCACCCCTTTTCGCTGCGAGTAAATTAAATATTCACCCGGAGCTACCGCACCCAGGCGATTGACGCGCACGCGTGCTTCTTCGATCCCCATCACTGAAGTGATCCACAGAGGTTTGCCGTTTCGAAGCCGCTTGAAAATATCGAAATTGGTATCCATAAACCCTCCGACGCTGTTCTCGTTCTCTGGAGCCTATACTAGGGCATCTGACTTGCCAGGAACCGGGCGTTAAGAAGTCTTTAGAATCAGGGAGTTGAGAATACCCTACAGCAATCTGCTTAGAAAATTCTTCGTCCTTCGAGCCGAACAGAAGTACCGCGAATGGAGGCGAGAGGCGACCTCAGCGATTCAGAGCCGATGGCCATCCTCCATTTTACCGAAGATATCGAACCCTAGACTCGTCATTGCGCGGTGATGTAAGTTCCTAGTCTCTGGCGCTCTACCAGGACTAAAAGAACGCAAGGGATAAGCGCAGCATAGGGGGATCAAGGATATCGTCTGTTCAATGTTAGACAGACAAAAATTGGCAGAGCATACAAGATCGATTTGGAGGTTATAGAGCCATGATTCGATTTTGCAAAGCGCAGCAGAAGTTAGGGACGAAATGAGTTCAGGCCAACATATCAAATCGGCGAAGAGGATTTTCCCAAAAGTATTGTCAGGGCAGGTTGCGGAATATCTACCAAGCAAGACAATTTTTTCTCAAGGAGAGCAGTGCAAGGATGTGCACTACATTCAACAGGGGGTGGTCAAGCTAGTTCTGGTTTCTCATCGCGGCAGAAGCGGCGTTTTGGGGTTCCTGGGGCGGGGGGATTTCTTCGGTGAGGCTTGCATCGGGGGACATGCCATTTACCAGACGTCGGCAATCACGATGGTGCCCAGCACGATCATGGTAATCGAGCGAAAGAAGATGATCCATCTAATCGAGAAAGAGCCTAACGTTTGCACCCAATTCATCAATTATCTGCTATCGCGCAATCATCGTATTGAGCAGGACTTAATTGACCACTTATTTAATTCCAGCGAAAAGAGGCTCGCACGCGTGCTTTTGCTGCTGAACGATTATGAAAAGGGGAACGAAAACGCTTCGATCATTCAGCGCGTGACACAAGACACGCTGGCCGAAATGATCGGAACCACCCGACCGCGTGTGAATTTCTTCATGAACAAATTCCGAAGACTGGGATACATCCATTACAACTACAACGGCGGCCTGCAGATCTACAAATCCCTATCGAAGGTATTGCAATAAAAAAGCCTCCGACATCATGGGCCAGCAATCAGTGCCGGCAGAGTAGGCCGCGAAGATACTGAAGGCGGCTTCTGTTTTACTGCGTCGAGCTGGCCTTTTGATTTTTGACTTGTAGTTCGTTCACCACTTGTTGGACGTTGGGGACGCCGGCGGCTATTTTTTCCACCAGAGCGCGCTTGGCCTGCGAATTCACTTCTCCGGTGAGCGTGACGACTCCATTTTTTACGTCATATTTGACGTCTTTGTTCAACCTGTTTTGAATCAGCGCAGCGTCCAGATTTTTCTCGATGCCTTTGTCCAGGTCAGAGCGGACCGTCTTCACATCGCTAGCGCCGGGCCCTGGCGGGACCACGGCAATTTCGTCTGCCACAACTTGAGAGCCGGCGATTGACTTGGTGATGGATTCGGCCTGAGCTTTGTCGCTATCAGCGGCTACCTGACCGGTCAAGGTGACCACACCTTTGTCGCGATCCTGGCTGACTTTAACATCGTGGAGATTGGCTTGATCGAGCGCTCGGCGGACACTATCCGTCACGTCCGGGGATTTCGTGGCACCGTTGGAGCATGCCATTAGAGTTGTGACGGCGGCGAAGGTGAGCAATCGTACGAGCGAACTTGATTTCATGTTTTCTCCTAAGGGCGCAAAGGAAACCGCGTTTTAGCGGTCCGGCTAACAATATTCCGCGCGGGTACAATGGACTCGATGGGCCGACGGATCAATCCAGAACATACCCTAAAGTGGAGCCGGTTTTGGGGTATGCGTTTCATACGCAGCCCGCATTCGGGCAAAGACAGCAGATTAAATAGCAAACCAATAGCGGGAGCTGCCCCGCCATATGTGAGCCGGCAATTCTAGCGTTTGGATTTTTTCCTGCGGGTGCGTTTACGGCTCGCGGATTTGGCAGCGCGCTTCGCGGATTTAGCGGTGCGCTTCGAGCGCTTGGCCGAGCGGCGCTTTTTTGCAGCTTTGGCTCGCGTGCGGCGACGTTTGGCGGGCTTGCGAGCAGGCTGCGAAAGGGCGTTCACTTTTGCGGCGACAGTCCCCAGAGCGGAACCTATGGTAGTGGCAACGTTCGTAAGCAATTCCTCTGCGGTTCCGGAGGGCTTCGGTTCGTCGGTCATTTGAGTCTCCTGTAAATCTATTCGCGCGACGGCTTATTTCTTTCGGGCGGTTTCAGGAGTTGTGCGGAACTTCCTGACCCAGGGCCGTGGCAAGAGCGATCTGATGATCCTGTTCGTCCATCAGGATCTCGCGAATGTGCTCGGCCATGGAGAATTCACCAAGGGCTTCGCATTGACGCACGCGATCGCGGTAATTGCGAATGGTTTCGGTCTCGTTCTCCAGATCAAATTTGAGCATGTCCCGAGCTTTTTCCGATGTCCGGACCGGCTTAGGCTGAGCGGTGGGCATGCCGCCGAGATAGTCAATCTGATTTGAAATGATGAGCGCGTGGCTGAGCTCTTCCGCGGCGTGTTTCTCCAGCTCTCCGGCGATGTTCATATATTCGGCACCTTTCAAAACTTGGGAATAGATGAGGTAAGAAATGATGGCTTGATACTCCCGGGCTAGATCTTCATTTAAGGCAGCGATGAGTTCTTTTCGGGTCAAGTTCTTCCCGCTGGAGGGTTGCGATGCTTCTTTCATGTCACTCTCCTTCGATAGAAGTGCGACGCCAGTAAATCCAGCACAGTGAATGGGCTGGGTTGCACGGAACACTCTACTGGCCCAATTCTCGGACGTCAAATGTTTGCGCAATGATTAACGGATTATAGGCAGGCGAGCTACGGGAGCGGGAGAACGGTTCACATCCGTTCTCCCTTTTCGCCGAAGCAAGATAGCTGATCTATGCGGTGGCGTTTTTGGCTGCGTCGCGATAGGCGCGTTGGCCAGCGTCGGCTGCGTCTTTTACGTAGTCTTGTGCGTTGTCCACGCTCTTTTTTGCGCGGTTAGCCCACTTCTGGCCCGTGCTGACCGCTTCGTCGAGCTTGTCTTGCGCCGCCTCCAGGAGATAATCACGCGTGTCTTCTCCCGCTTGCGGTGCGAACAAAATGCCGATTGCTGCGCCCACGCCGATACCGACCACAAATGCCGAAATAGTTTCCGGCCATCCCATCCTCTTCATAAAGCCTCCATTTGGGGGTTTCCATTTTTTACTACGATAGAGTTCAAATGCGTTCGAACCGAGACGCCGACATTGATCATGTCATGATACAGGTTAGTAGCCGGACGCGATTGAAACCATACAATGAATGACGTAGATTGACCTTCGACATGCCGTAGCCGGTTGATAGACATCGGCCGGTTAGGTGCGGCGAACCACCAGACAGGTAATGTCGTCGTGCTGCGGTGCTCCGCCTACGAACTCATCTAGATTTCGCATGATCGTGGAAAGCGTCATAGCGGCTCGATCGTCAAGCGGTTGGGCGGCGAACGCGAGCAAGCGAGCTTCTCCGAATTCCCTTCCGTCTTCGTCACGAGCCTCAGTTACGCCGTCCGTGTAGATGATCAGAACATCACCGCGTTCCAGGACCGTTCGGCCGGTTTCATACCTTTCATTTATCTCGATGCCCAGTGGGATACTTTCGGACTTCAGGCGCTCAATGGTGCCGTCCTGGTGCTTCAGCATGGGAGGATTGTGGCCAGCGCAAAGATAATTCAATGTTCCGGTGAGGGGATCCAGCTCTGCAAGGAAAGCGGTGGTGAAGCGGCGGCCATTCATATTATTGGAACAGGCTTGGCGGTTTAACCCCACCACAAGATCGGAAAGCGAGCCGCGCGAGCCAGCTAGCGCGCGAAGACTGGCCTGGAACGTGGCCATGAGCATAGCGGCGGGCACGCTCTTGCCAGCCACGTCTGCGACCGCGATCAGCAAAGGACCGTCGACGGCTCGGCGAAAGGCGTCGTAATAATCACCGGCGACCATCTTAGCTGGCCGGGTGGCGAAGGCCATGTCCACCCCGGCAACTTCGGGAGGCACACGCGGGACCAGCCAGCGCTGGATTTCGCGGGCGATCTCGATGTCGCGCTTCATGGAGATGTGATCGCCGAGAACCATCACCAATAAAAGCAACAGACCTACAAAGGCCAAGAGGAGTTCGACTTCTCTGGTGAAAAACAGGAACTCGAGCCCCACCATCGAAAAAACCGCAAGTATGATAGTGAGAAGCAAGAAAATGCGACGAGGCGGCGACAACTTTTTTAAAATGCTGGTAGAAATTGCTGCAATTATTTTGAAGGGATGTGTCCAAGACTTATGTTCCTGTGCTTGGCGATCTACATCCTGTTTAAAAGGGCGCGCGCTGGCTTCCGCTTCGGATTTGAACTGGCTCCAAAGATCGTCGAGCTCCATGCCGGCAGTCAGGCGGCGCCAACCATCCTGGGAACGCCACACCGCACGTCTGACTTGCAACTTAGCTTTGTGGGCGGACTGTTTAACTTTGGCTAACTTGGGATCGACGAACATCCGCCAATCGTTGCGCAATTCATTGGGTGAACTATGCACACCTCAGCATACGCGCTAACCGAGCGTAGACGGATCAGGTGTTTCTCGTATAGTTCTTCCAGAAAGGATCTAGCTTTCATTTTGAAAGATAGTGGTGTGGAGGAGCATCCCATTGCAGTCGAGTAGAAGCTTCTGAAAGCACGAAAAAAATCGCTGGTAGCGTTCGCAGGTACTGCATGTAAGTCATTGTAATATAATTACTTACCCCTGAAATATCTTGGCCAGTGAAATGCACATGTAGTGTCTTAACTCGCGCGGGTGAAGACGGGATTGTGTAGGGAACGGCGAGGACGAATTAGATTCAACCCATCCAGGCGCGAACTGGCCTGGATGTTTTTGACTGAGGAGAGACCCGGCATGGCCGCAGCAAGCTCGGCAATCAAGCAGGCGCCGCTACCTGACTGGAGCCAACGAATCAAGGCGCTGCGGAATATTCCGCCCGTGCTGCGTTTTGTGTGGGACGCGGCGCCGGGGATAGTTGTTTCAAACCTGGCTTTTCGTGTGGCTGCAGCTTTGGTCCCGCTGTCGATTTTGGCGGTGACGAGATTCATCATCGACACAGTTACCAGCCACCAGCTGAGGCAAGTCCCGCTACCGCATATATTCTGGTGGATGGTTTTGTTGGAATTTGTTCTCGCGGGTGTGGCGACGTTCATGGCGCGCATCATTGAGTTCTGCGACACCACTTTGGCGGATCGATACACGCGGCACATCAGTCTGGCATTGATGAAACACGCGGCGAAACTGGATTTAATGTCATATGAAGACCCGCTTTTCTACGACAAGCTGGAACGCGCGCGGGCGCAAGGCGTGGACCGAGTTCAAATGCTGCAAGTGGCCGGACGGCTGATTCAAGAAGTGGTCACCACGGTGAGCCTTGCGGCGGCTATTTTCCTATTTTCAAAATTGCTACTGCTGGCCTTGGTCGCTTGCGTAGTTCCGGCCTTCTTAGGTGAAACCCATTTTGGTTTTATGAACTACGCGCTAAGTTTCCGGCAGACGCCTGCCCGGCGTGAATTGGACTACTTGCGCGTTTTGGGGGAACGAAGGAGAGCGCCAAGGAATTAAAGCTATTCGGATTGGCTCCCTTTCTCATGGGGCGTTATTCAGAGTTGGCGGACCAGCTTTACCACCAGACCAAGGCCTTATCGAAGCGCCGTCTGATCTTCGGATCGCTGCTCGCGCTACTTGGGCTGTTGGGATATTACGGCAGCTATGCCTACGTTATATACGGTGCGGTAGCGGGACTGATGACCGTTGGCATCATGGTTTATTTATCGGGTGCAATTGCCGGGGCCAGCTCTAACATCCAAGCGGTCTTTACCTCCTTTTCCGGGATCACCAACCAAGCGCTGTTTATGACCGACCTGCTGGAATTTTTCGCGGTAAAACCGAAGATCCTTTCGAAGGCTTTGGCGCTGCCTGCACCGAAACCGATTCGCACCGGGTTTGAGTTTAAGAATGTTTCTTTCAAATATCCCGGCAGCTCGAGAATGGTATTGCAGAACGTTAACTTTAAACTCGGGCCGACGGAACGGATTGCCATTGTGGGAGAGAACGGGCAGGGCAAGACCACGCTGGTGAAATTGCTCACGCGTTTGTACGATCCGACGGAAGGCCAGATTCTGCTGGATGGAAAAGACCTGCGCGAGTACGACCTGGAGAGCCTGTGGAAGGAAATCGGCGTCATATTCCAGGACTTCATGCGTTATGAGATGACCGCTGCCGAGAATATCGCGGTGGGCAGGATCGAAGATTTGGATAATCAGTTTCGCATACGCGCGGCAGCAAATAAGAGTTTGGCGGAACATACGATTCGCAGACTGCCGAATGGATTTGACCAGGTGCTAGGCTGCCGGTTTGAAGGCGGCGTAGATCTTTCGGGAGGCGAGTGGCAGAAAATAGCTTTGGCGCGCGCTTATCTGCGCGATGCGCAACTCTTAATTCTGGACGAGCCGACTGCGGCGCTGGATGCGCGTTCCGAACATGAAGTGTTCCAACGATTCGCGGAGCTAACCAAGGGCAAGATGTCTCTGTTAATTTCCCACCGATTCTCTACGGTCCGAATGGCGGATCGCGTTTTGGTACTAGCCGACGGCGAAATTGCTGAAGAGGGCAAGCACGATCAGCTGATGAAGAGCGGCGGCCAGTATGCGGAGATGTTCGAACTACAGGCAGCCAACTATCGCTAGCACGCTGGTTCGGCGGGGCCCTCATCAGCGCCCAGCATGGCCATGCATCTCCACTAGCTCCTGAGGCGATGCGGGCTTATAGGGTTTAAATCCAGCGCGTTCCATACCTCGTTGCGCCTCCGGATTTTTCATAAAGGTATCCCACACGAACGCAGTGCGCGCGTTTTCTGCCATTACCATGCTGATTCCAGCATCAATTCCCACAATGTCGCTGTCGTACCAGTTTGTCAGTGGATTAAACGCGTCCACGAAGCCGTAGCGGCTCCAGGTGCCTGCACCATAGCGATATTGGATGGTGCGGAGAACGCGCATTACCGGTCCGGGCAAGAACGGAAGCGAGCCCGCCGACGCGCAGGGCACCACCGTTCCATCGATGGGGCCTGTTGCAGGAGGCCCGCCCCAAACTTCATAACCGTGTTCGGAATCTGACGCGGTGATACCCCAGAGATTTTCGCCGTAATCCGGAAATTTTTTCGAAAGGCTCAAACAAAAACGTCGGTGCACGTCGGTGGCAAGAATCGAATTCTGAAAATAATCGACGTACTTGTCGCGCTTGCCGCGGAAATCAAACCAGGCCTGCGAATACTGGTGGATGAACAGCGGCGCGTAGGAACCGATGTAGCGAATGCCGTCGAATTCGAATATGGTTCTTTTCCAAGCATCCCAGGCTTGCGGCGCAAGGACATGAGAAGAGGAGCCCAGGCCCAGCAGGTACATCATCATCATTTCACTGTAGCTATCCCAGCGAAATTGCAGGAATCCGCCTTCGGGGGTCCAACCGTGCGGAAGAATGCGGGTGTCTTCCGAGAGCCAGTTCCAATCCACTCGGTTGAAGATTTCGTGAGCCAGCTGGCTTATTTCGGAGTGTTCGAAATACTGCCGGCACGTAAGAATTCCGCAAAGAAGGATGGAAGTGTCCACCGAGGACACTTCGGATTGCCACAATCGTTCACCGGTCGTGACGTTGGCCCAGTGATAATAAAAACCTCGCTCATGAGGCATTTTTTTCCACAGGAAACGCAGAGTAGTGAGCGCGCGATCGCGGGCCTGCGAATAAGAAACGTATCCACGCTTTTCGCCGATGCAGAGGGCGGTGAGTCCAAAGCCGGTAGCGGCGATACTGCCTAGAACGCTGGTATCCGAGCCGCGGACGTTGCATCTGTCTTTAACGATCCCGGTCTTGGGATTGCACTGTTCCCAGAAGAATTGAAAGATGGCGTTTTCCAGTTGTTCAAGAAATGTGTCGTCCCCGGGCGAGAGATAGGTGGCAGGCGGAAGAGGGCTTAATTGAATGGTCGCATCCGGGGCTGGGTTTTGGGCGGGTTTCTGCGCTGTCTGGGCATGAGCTCCTGCCAAGGCAGGGACGCAAACCGCCGTGCTCATGAGCTGGCGGAGTAGCTCACGACGCGAAAGGCCCCTCCTGCTGCCAAGTTTAGGGTCCACAGTTCGATTTTAGACAAAAGTGAAGGTTGAAGAAAACCCGGCCGACGAAGCTATTTCCATCCGGTGAGTCGGCGGGGGAAGGTCGCCTGCCGGTTTCCAATCAGGTCAGGCCCGGGCGGTCTTGGCTTTGCCTTCGGAAAACCGAGAAATCATCTCGCGATTGAAGGCCGGGATATCGGTGGGCTGCCGACTGGAGACCCAGTTGCGGTCTCGAATTACTTCTTCATCTTTCCAGTTGCCGCCCGCGTTGCGAATATCGTCCTGCATGGTATGGTAACTGGTCATTGTGCGGCCTTTAACGAGGCCAGCGGAGACCAGCAGCCAGGGAGCGTGGCAGATTACGGCGGAGAAGGACTGCATCGAAATCATCGGGATTGGCCTGGTCGATTGTCATATCGACATCAACTTTGTGGCCTTTTTCGTCATGCACGAATCCCTGAATCTTTCCGGATTTCGGGGCAACCACGACCGTTTTCGCACCCGCTTCTTCGAGAGCCGTGCGCGGCTTTTCCAATTCAGCTTGTTCGAAATCGTCCGCTGGCTAGAATGGCAACTCGTATATGTGACAATTTCTTTTCCGACATAAAGACCTCCCTTAGGTATTTGTGGCGAGAAGAATAATCAGCTTGACGCTACGCTAGCCTGCCGATCCCGCGCTTGGGATGATTTGCAAATTGCGAGATGCTGGCTAACGCAGCCGTTAACGAACTTCTTGTGTGGGCACGTCTTCCGGCCGACGCGGGCTATCGGGTCCTGGCTGGTCGTGGCGCCGCGGGTCCCGAGGATCAATAACTTCGGGCACTCCCTCACCGGGTGTTCTGCCCGTCTCGCGGATTGGATCGCGGTTCGGATGGGGCTCTGTGTTCCTTTTCTCAATAGACATTGTTCTCTCCTCCGTACGCACCACTCGCGCGGTCTCTACCGTATGGGCTTCCACCAAATTATGGCAAAAGGAACGACTCCGCTCTATCCCAGACACGCTGTAGCGCTTATAAGGATTTCCAGGTATAGCTAAGTAAGGAGGAGAGGGGCCACTCTCAATATCAGGGGGAGACTTTGAATGGCCCCTTCAGGGGAGAGATCTGAAGAATTGCCGAGTTTGAACTTACAAAGCATCGAGACTTGCCGACCAAAATACCTTTGGGCAGGAAGAGTTGCTATCAGCTAGTAATTGTAATTAAAGAGCGGAAGTCACTGTAGGTCGGTCGGGTGAGACTTGCCCAAAAAGAGGCGAAATGCCCTTTGTGGGGGCATTCCGCCTCGGTTCAAAAGGAAAGTCGCCACATTTACCCACGTCCGGCACGCCGGGCTCTTTCCGTCTCATATGCTGTTTTGGTTTCATCCGGCAATGCCGTCATGGATTTCACAAACTGGTCTACTTGGCGCTCTGCTTCATCTTTTGCGGTGCCGTAACGCTCCTGGAGTTTTCCGACGAGCTGTTGGCGCCTACCGTCGATGACATCGAGGTCGTCATCGGTTAACTTGCCCCACTTTTCCTTAACTTGACCTTTGACCTGCTTCCACTTGCCTTCCAGCTGATCCCAGTTCATGGCTTACCTCCGGGCTCTTACCCAGGATATTTTGAGGCTCGACGGAATGGAGACAGTTGTGAGAGTTCTTCCGCCAAGAACAGAAGACCACATACCCGGTTCAACGGAAATACGGGATAGCCCTTAGTGTGTGACGCAGAAATGGGGTATCGATAAGGCGGCAGAGCGCCAAGTGGCTCAGCTCTCGATACGCGACTATGTTTAAGATTCTGAAAGAGATACGTCACTGCAATTGCGAAAGCTTACAGTAAAGGAAGATTACTAGTACGCTGATACATGTATTGTGGTTTGCAGCCCTAGCGCCTACAAGGGTACGGTCGAGCGGCCTTTTCAGGCGCTACTTCGAAATCTAGGAGGCGTTATGTTGCGTTGGGCACTCGCGTTTTTCGTCGTGGCACTGATCGCGGCTGTATTCGGATTTCTTGGGATTGCAAGCGCTGCGGCAGGTATCGCGAAAATTCTGTTCTTCATCTTCCTGGTGCTGTTCCTGGTTTCTCTTGTCGGCGGACTAGTTCGGCGGGCTTAAGCCATCCTACGGTTGTATAGTAGCGGTACGGGTGGGTGCTACCTACGTCGGGAGCAAGCTAGGATAAAAATGAAAACTTTGCCGTTGATCGGGATTATCTTGATCGTCCTTGGAATTGTGTCCCTTGCATACCAAGGCATTACCTACACCACGCACAAGAAGATCGTGGATATTGGTCCCCTCCAGGCGAGCACGACCGAGCATAAGACGATTCCGTTGCCTCCTTTACTCGGAGGGCTCGCGCTAGTGGGAGGGATCGTTCTGCTGGTAGCGGGAAGAAAAGAAGCTTAGCTTCATCTGCGCTCCTGCAAGCGGACCTCTGAGCGCAAACCCTCGGTCGATTTTTTGCGTTAACCCAACACAACACGGATGGTGTGTACGGCTCCGTCGTCGGCAAGAGGAATACTTGCGGCGCCAGGCAGAAGTTTGCCGTCCATTTCGGTTAGAGCTACTCCGCGTGACACATTGGAAGGGTTTTCCACTTTGATTCTATACAACGCGGAGTGGTAACGGAAATCGATCGAGTAGCCCGGCCAACTGCGAGGTATGCACGGGTCGATATTCAGTATCAGGCCTCGCACACGGAAGCCGAGTATCCACTCCAAGCCTGTGCGATAGAGCCATCCCGCCGAACCGGTATACCAAGTCCAACCGCCGCGACCGACGTGCGGAGGCTCTGCGTAAATGTCTCCGGCTACCGCGTAGGGTTCTACTTTGTAACGTTGCACATTGGCGCGTGAACTTGAGCGGCTAATCGGGTTCATGAAACGGAAAAGTTCGGTGGCCTTGTCTCCGTTGCCGAGTTCGGCGAAAGCGATGGCGGTCCAGGTGGAAGCGTGCGTGTATTGACCGCCATTCTCGCGAATGCCCGGGACATAGCCTTTTATATAGCCAGGATCGTGAGGCGTCTTATCGAACGGCGGAGCAAGCAGCAAGATGAGGCCGTCCGCGGGGCGAATGAGTTGCTGATCGACGGCAGCCATGGCTCGTGCTCCACGGCCGGGTTCTGCAGCCCCGCTGATGATTCCCCAGGATTGAGCGACGGAGTCGATACGGCATTCTTCGTTCTGCGCCGACCCGAGCGGGGTACCGTCGTCAAAGTAAGCGCGGCGATACCATTCGCCGTCCCAGCCTTCGCGTTCGAGCGCCGCTTTCAACAGACTTACATGGACGCGCCACTTTTCTGCGCGCTCGCGTTCCCCGCGCGCGTCCGCCACTTTGGCGAACTCCCAAAGAACGGTGTGCAAGAACCAACCTAGCCAGATGCTTTCCCCCTTGCCGAGATGGCCGACGCGATTCATGCCATCGTTCCAATCGCCGGTGCCCATGAGCGGAAGACCATGTGCACCTACAGATAAGCTGCGGTCTAGTGCGCGCGCGCAATGTTCGAAGATGGTTGCGCGAGTTTGTGAAACGCGGGGCAGGAAATAGGATTCGTTTTGACCTTCCGCGAGGAGGTCACCTTCCACAAAGGGAACCTGCTCTTCCAGCACGGTCATGTCGCCGGTGGCTTCAATGAAGTGAACCACGGCGTATGGTAACCAGAGAAGATCGTCGGACATTCGTGTGCGGATGCCGCGTCCGAAAGGCGGATGCCACCAATGTTGAACGTCACCTTCAGGGAATTGATGAGCGGCGGCGCGCAGTAACTGCTCGCGCGTAATCGTTCTCTTGGCTACCGTTAGGGCCATCACGTCTTGCAGTTGATCGCGGAAACCATATGCGCCGCTTAGCTGATAGAAGGCTGCGCGGGCCCACACGCGGCTGGAGAGAGTTTGATAGAGCAGCCAGCGATTCAGAATTACATCCATGCTTTGATCGGGTGTGTTCACTTGCACGGTGCCGAGCGTGTCGTCCCACTGGCGAAGAACGTCGCGAAAAACTTGGTTCAGGTCTGCGGCTCGATAACGATTTAGCAGGTCGCGCGCTTTTTCCTTGGATTCCGTTTGGCCCAGGAAAAAGACGATTTCCACGCGGGCGCCTGGGCGCAACTCAATGATCGTTTGCAGGACGGCGCACGGATCCAGAGCGGCGCCTGTCTTGCGGCCGAGGGGACGGCTCGTTTCTAACGCGGCAGGACGTTCGGGCCCTCCGTTTCGTCCGAGGAATTCCGTACGATCTGTGGTGTAGGAGGATTGCCGACCGGCCAGATCGGCGAAAGCGATGCGGCCGGCGAAATCTCCGTTCCAAGCGCTGCGAGCGAAGAGCGCGCCGGAGGCCGAATCGATTTCAGTAATGATGTATGGCGCAGCGGAGGCGCGTGAACTTCCCAGGACCCATTCGGCGTAGGCGCGTGATGGAGAGTCGGCGCAGACGGCCTGAATCATTCTGAATGGAGAGGCGCGAGATTTTTATGGGATCTTCGACCGGCACGAATTGGATCAAGTCAAGTTGAATGCCATGAGAGCCGTGTTGAAAGCGTGTGTACCCCTGACCGTGGCGGCATAAGTAGCTGGCAGCTTCATCGCGAATGGGCAAAGCTGTGGGGCTCCAGACTTCGCCGGTGGCTTCGTCACGAATATAGATCGCTTCGCCGGGTGTATCGAAGACATGGTCATTGGACCAGGGAGTGAGTTGGTTCTCGTGGCTGTTGATCGACCAGGTAAAACCTGAGCCTGATTCGGAAACTAAAAAGCCGAATGATGGGTTGGCTATCACGTTGACCCACGGCTCTGGCGTGCGCAGGCCCTCGTTCAACACGGTTGCGTATTCGCGGCCATTCTCGGCGAAGCCGCCGATGCCATTGAAAAACTGGAGAGCTGGCTGGGGCAATTGCACGTCCTGGCGCTTGCTTGCCCGAGTTTCGCGGCGCGGGGGGAAGGATTGGATCTCTATACTGCGAGCGCGTAATTTGTTCTGCCAATGTGCCGCGCCGGCTAAGAAGAACGACCCTTGCGATCATCTGCAGCTGCGTGCGCGTTTGCTGTGATACCAAGTCTCCGCGCAAAAGGAAAATTTTGCCACTCACTCCGCTGGTGTCGGGAGAAAGCCTGAGCTGGCTGCCGCGCACCAAGGATTCCAAGGAGGTGTGCAATTCCTGGACGTAGGAAGGCGCCTTCTCATTGATGATCACGACATCGGCGGACAACTGCTTCATGCGCCAGTATTCATGGGCGCGCAAAAGTTGCCGGATGATGTCCACGTCGTCGGCATCATCAATACGCGCCAAAACGATCGGTAAGTCGCCAGAGATTCCCTGGGCCCATAGCGTGCCTATATCGAGGGAGGTCGTGCTTAGAACGTCGGAGGAGGGGCGCAGAGAAGAATCCGAATAAAGGACTGCGTTCGCCAGCCGTTGAAAGAGGTGAGCCTCTTCGGCGCTAATACTCAAGTGATGGAGCTGCACCTGCGCCTGGGTCCACGCGAGAGTGAGGGTGCGTTCAAACGTTCGCGTATCGCGGTATTTATCGGCCAGATCGAGAAGCTCTTCACGCGTGGACGCGACGATGGTGGAAAAAATGAGATGGGCGGTGGTGCCTGGCGGAATGTGGACGGTACGACGCAGGCTCATGATGGGGTCAAGCACAGGGCCAACTGAATTGGAAAGCGGGCGGCCATCGAGGATCGAAACCGCATTACGCAAGTTACGGGCGCGGCCCACGAATTTTGTGCGATCTGTCTCAAACTGCAAATCGCCGACCGGGGTGCCATCCACAACCAAAACCTGCGCGGCCCAAACGGAAGTCTCTTCCGGCGCACGTTTGCGGCGGGTGGCGAGGACGGCGCCCAGGTCAGAAACAAACTCGGTTTCGACGAAAAGGTTGGAAAAAGCGGGTGCTGCCACATCGGATGCTTGCGGGGCAAGCACCACTTCTGCGTAGGAAGTAACCTGCACGTCTCGTGCGCGCACGCCTAAATTCGTGATGGTTACGCGGCGCACTTCCGCGTCATCTTCGGACGACACCACCACCTCGAGAGTGGTGGTCAGCGAGCGGTCGCGCCGAATAATTTCGGCGTGATCTTCATAAAAAACGGCTTCGTAAGAATCGGGCTCGATGCCGGTAGGCTGATAGCCCGCGGACCACACATTTCCAGTTTGCTCATCGCGCAGAAAAATAAAACTACCCCAACCATCGCGCGTGGTATCTTCCCGCCAGCGAGTGACAGCGATATCTCGCCAGCGGCTATATCCGGAACCTGCCGCCGTTAGCATGACGCCGTAACGTCCATTCGATAGCAATTGCGTACGTGGAGTAGCGTCGTGCGGCGTGGTGAAGCGCCGCACCACCGGCGGAACGAGTTCACGCACTTTCGCCGAGGCCGAAACTTCTTCCGCGCGTGGGCGTGCAACCAGAACGTCACGAGGCGTGCGCTCCTGCAAAAGCAACTCGGTAGCTCGCACAATCGGTTCTGCGTGAAAACGCGTTTGCATTACGCCGTCATGCAGAACATTTGCAGCAGACAACAATGTCATACCCTGGTGGTGCGCCATGTAAGCGCGCACTACCGCAACATTTTTTCCTTCGGGCAATCGCGAGCCGGTGTAATCGAGCGCTTCATAGAAACCGTAAAAGCCTCTAGCACCAGACTGGGCCAGCCGCTCAAAATTGTGAACCGCGGCAGATGGTTCGATCATGGCAGCTAGCGCCGTCGCGTAAGGCGCAATCACCAGATCTTCGCTGAGGCCGCGTTTTAGGCCCAGGCCCGGAACGCCAAAGCTGGAATATTGATAGGTAAAATCCATATCGCGGGCGTTGTAAGCAGACTCGGAGATTCCCCACGGCACGCCGCGCTCTTCACCGTATTCGATTTGTCTGGCAACTACTTGTTCGTACGTTTGGTTCAGCAGGCTGCCGGACGGGGACCGCATTACCAGCCCGGGCATCAGGTACTCAAACATCGAGCCGGACCAGGAAATCAATGCAGAGCCGCGGCCCACGGGCGTGAGCGCGCGGCCGAGCCGGAACCAGTGCGAGGAAGGAACGTCCCCTTTGGCAATCGCAATGAAGCTGGTGAGCCGCGCTTCGGAAGCCAACAAGTCGTAGCAGTTCGGATCCAAGTTCCCATCCGTGCCTCTATATCCGATCGAAAAAAGTTTGCGCGAGTGATCGAACAGGAAACTGAAATCCATGGCTTCGAATAATTTGCCGGCCGACTGCGCGATGACAGTAAGGCGGTGAATTAACGCAGTGGCCTCCGCGATCGAGTCCTTCATCGCTTTGATCAGCTCTTCAATCCGCGCAAGCAGATCGCGATTAGCCAGAGGCTCGTGCACTAAACTTGCACCCAGAATAGAAAGCTCGCGAATTGCCGCTTCAAATCGTTCGGGCGCGTCCGACAAAGTGGAAACGCTGCGGAAGAAAGGTTCGATGGCGACCCATTCGGGAGCTTTCGCCGCAGGACGTTCGGCCATGTTGGTGATGTCGTCTGGATCCAGGCGCAGCCAGGGAATTAAGATTCTTGCGTCTTGCAGGTTCGATTCCACACAAGCCCTGGCCGCTTCTGCGTAATACCGCAATTCGGAATTAGGGGCATTTCCAAGCTCTTGATCGAGCGTTTGCGCAATGTCGGCGATGGTTTGAACGCGGTCTTTCAATGCAACGAAACGCACGGCCCAGTCCGCAGTGTCGGTGGGGGGCAACACGCATAAGATGACGGCGGCATCTATTGCGTTAGCGAGTTGCTTCCGGGTGACGGTGTGGGTGCGTCGAGTATCCGCCACCCGAGCGAGGGCTTCGCGCAACAATAAGAGTGCATCTTCAAATCCAGCCAAGAGCGATGTTTCAACAGACGATTTTTGAATCAATTCTCTGCAGCCGTTGCCCAAGGCCAACAGATTACCGGCAATATTTCCACTATCAACCGAGGATACGTATTTGGGGTCGAGAGGATGAAGGTCTCGCGTGTCATACCAATTATAAAAATGACCGCGAAACTGCTCCAATTTATTCATGGTCCGGAATGTGGCTTCGAGCCGTTCGATTACGCCCGTCGTTCCAATCCAGCCAAAATCTCGAGCGGCGAGAGTAGTAAGTAAATACAGTCCGATGTTGGTGGGCGAAGTCCGGTGGGCCACAACCGGTTTGGGATCTTCCTGGAAATTATCCGGAGGAAGGAAATTTTCCTCGGGGGTGACAAATTCCTCAAAGAATCGCCAGGTGGAACGCGAGGTCAATCGAAGCGTCTTTGCGTCATGGGAAGAAAGCGTTTCTACTTCCGGAACGGTGGGAGGAAGGCTAATCCAGCGAGCAACCGCGGGCGCGGCAACCCACAAAGCGACAAACGGAATCGCAACGGGCAAGGAGGTGTGCCGTAGGAATATAACAGCCAGCAGAGCCGCCAAGGCCAGGGCCACACTCGAGATCATCCTTTTGTAAACGCCAAAAACATCCAGATCGACGACGGACTTTGCCTGAGCCGCGGTAATCCATTGCAGTAAATTTTTTCGCGTTACGAAAATACGGGCTAGCGTGCGCAGGATTGCGTCGGACATCAGCCACGCCTGGTAGGCGAGCAAGATGACTGTCAAGGCGATCTGGTCCAAGCCCAGTGCCAAATCTGAAAGCACGCCGCGAATGTGGCTGCGTTTCGAAATTCCGCCTATGCGCGGGCTCAATCCTGTCAGAAAAGGGATCAGCGAAGGAATTGCGAGCGTTGCCAGGATGAATCTGGTCCACATCCACGGTGAAATTCCGGGCACGAACCATCCAACAACTAGTGTGAGGAACATGCAGGGCGCCGAGAGAGTGCGGCGCAGATTGTCGAGCATCTTCCAGCGGCTGATCGCCGATATCTTCACCTTTTTGCTTTCTTCTTTGGATAAACCGTCGTGCCCGAAGATCCACGGAAGAAGCTGCCAGTCTCCTCGCGCCCAACGACTCTGCCGGAGGGCGGCGGCTTCGTAGTGCGAAGGGAATTCATCGAACAGCTCAATGTCGGTCGCCAGAGCGGTACGAACGAAGATGCCTTCAAACAGATCGTGGCTAAGCAAAGTGTTTTCTTTTACCTTGCCTGCTAAGGCAGTCTCGAATGCATCGAGATCGTAAATTCCTTTGCCGGTGTAGGAGCCTTCGCGAAAGAGATCCTGATACACGTCTGAAACAGCAGAGGCGTAGGGGTCAATGCCACTGGGACCGGCAAAGATTTTCTGGAATAGCGAGCCTTCGCGATCGGTTGTCAGCGACGGAGTGATTCTGGGTTGCACGATCCCGTAGCCATCCACAATCCGGCCTACTTCGGGATCGAATTTCGGCCGATTCAGCGGATGCGCCATGGTCCCCACTAGGCGCGCTGCTGTACCGCGAGGCAAGCGGGTATCGGCATCGAGCGTGATTACGTATCGCACCCCGGGAATCGTTTCCGGGCGCCGACCCCCGACCGGTATGAATGTAGTGTTCGATGACCCGCGAAGGAGCTGATTGAACTCGTGAAGCTTTCCGCGCTTGCGTTCCCATCCCATCCATTTTTGTTCACACTCGTTCCACGCGCGCTTACGGTGGAACAAGAAGAAACGATCACCGCCGCCCGGCGGCGGGCCATGACTGGCGTTTAAGGTTGCGATGGCATCGACCGCTACAGCCAGAAGTAAATCATCACCAGGGAGACTTTCTGTGGGAGCGTCAACCCAGTCGGAAAGCAGCGCGAAACGCAAGTCGCCATCGGGGTTTGCCAAGTAATGGACTTCCAGGTGCTCGACTTGCTCTTTGATTCCCTGCTCAGAAGTGAGCAGGGTGGGAACCGCCACAACGGTGCGCAGCTCTGTGGGAACTCCTTCTTTAAATTCCAAACGCGCCAGAGTGCGGGGACCGAGTAAATCCGTTACCGTGCGATTAATCAGAGCAATAGCCAAATCCGATGCGGGAATGGAGGCAAGCAATCCCAGCAACACGAGATAACCGGTGTGCAACCCAAGACGGTGGGCGTGATGGAGCGGAAAAGTCAAAATGACGGCTGTCAGTAATGCGATGGTCCCCAAATAACCCGGAACGGCAGCGCGCACGTAAAGGCGCAGAAGCCCGCGCCGCCAGGGAACGTGAAACTCCAATTCGCGTTCAAATTCCCAACGTCCTCGCGAAATTAGATAGTAGCCAGGGTCGGAGTGCCGATCGTCGTCAGCAGGCTGGCTACCGATTTTCTCCGCGTGGCGCCGTTTGGCATGGTGAATAGCCCGTGCGGCGACTTCGATTTCGGAGTATTTCGATCCACGCGAGAGGTCCTCGATTGCGTGGCGGTAGTAATCGCGGGTGGTGAAATCCATTTCGGCGAAATTACTTCCGGCCCGCAAAACCTGGTCCACCAAGCTGACGCTTTCGAAAAAAACCTGCCAATCAAATTCAGAGGTCAGCCGCATGCTCGTGATGATGTTGCGGACGGTAACAGTCATGGCGGCTTGCTGCTGGTGCTCTGCTCGGACAATTTCATCCGCGGTGGTGCCTTGGGCGGCCAGACGCTCGTCGAGCCAGACGAGAATGGGACCCACTTTCGGATCTAGATCGCGCAATCGCTGAACGAGTTGAACAGCGAAGGCCCTTTCCAGCGGTTTCTTTTCAAAATCCCGCAGAACAGAGGCAGGAGAGATGGTGGCTTGGCCGCCCGTTCCCAACAGGCTGTCGGCGAGCAAGTCGGCTTCTTCGCGAGCGCGCCGGCTTAAAACCAGGCGCTCGGCGATCCGGCGTAAATTTTCTACCAGCACGATGCGGAGGGTGATGGCCACGGCCCACAGCTCACCAATCGTGAGAGCCTGCACGCGTTGATAGGCGGTAACAAAGGAGCGCAATACATCCGGATCAAAGCGGCTGTCGGTATGTGCTACATAGGCCCAGGCCACACCGAACACACGCGGATAGCCTTCCAAATGTCCGGAGGCCAGTTTTGGCAATTTCTTGTAGAAGCCGACGGGGAGGTCATCGCGAATTTCGCGAAGTTGCTCTTCAACAATGTAAAAGTTATCAACCAGCCATTCCGCAGCCGGTGTGATGGTGAGTTCCTGCTGAACCGCTTTCGCAGTAGCGCGGTAGTATTCCAACAACACACGGCCGTTTTCCGCTACGCGCGGAATGAGGGGACGACCGCTATCGGAATCCGTGGTGACCGCTTGAGCGGCTGCCAGGCTTTCCGCGTGCTGCTCCAAGCGCTCGATGCTGAAAAGCTCTGCACGAATCGGTTCGTTAACTTCAGCGACGATGGTTTGGGCTTGTGAAATACTGGCCATTATTTCCCTAGAGAGCTGATGAAAGAGCGACTCAGCGATGCGTTGTCAATGCACTAGAATACAACGCAAGATATGTGCGCGGGAACGAGAATACGGGACGAACAGAATGGGCCGAAGCGTAATCACCGGCACCGATCGAAGGCAGATCAACTAGCTTTTCGTAATCCGCCAGCTCCCGCCACCGCAAGAGCAGGCGAGGGAAGCCCTAACGGAACGCCCGTAGCGGAGCGCAGGATTCTTTCCATGTCCGACTTTCGGTAGGGATGGCTAATAAAATCGAATGCGCTGATATTCAACGCGGCGAGATAATCTCGATATTCATGCGGGCAGGAAGGAGCGCAAACGATTACCGCCGGTATCTCCACGCGTTGCAATCGCAAACACCTTACGACATCGCGGTAGGTCCCGTCCACCAGCCAGAAACCGCACAAGCAAACTGCTACCTTTTCCCGGGAGAGTGCGTACTTTACTTCTTCTAAACCTTTGGCCCAGACAGTCTTTAGCGGAAATGACTGAAGAAGTTCTGACATATTTCCGTGCAGTTCCTGGTCGTTCGTAGCAATCAGAACTGTGGCCTGGATGTGGTGGACCCCCCGATCGGCTAGGGCCTTGGTCTTGGCCTCTGTTGCATCAATGGCGGCTACCCTCATAAGTCGCGATCCCTTTCATCCGTAAGGATTTATTTCGTCGAAATCAGCAGTCCGATACTCGGCCAAAGACACACTTCCATCAATACAGGCAATTGGTTAGGAATCTAGGGAAAAAACTGTAGAGGGCGGTGCTCGCCTGGAGGGTTGGCCACAACCGTGGGGTGAGCCTCGGGAAATATTACAAATTTGTCAATGAAACATGGACGGAGATGACCATGCGAAAAACTACGGCTCGATAATTTGATTTCTCACTGCGTAGCGGACCAATTCGCTAACGGTATGCAACTGCAGTTTGCGCATGATGTTGGCTCGATGAGTCTCAGCGGTTTTTACGCTGATGTTTAGAGAAGAGGCAACTTCTTTGCTGCTCTTGCCCTCGGCCAACAGTTGGACAATTTCCCGCTCACGAGATGTGAGGCGATCGCGCATGGTCTCGGGAAGATCGGCTTTCGTTTTTCCCTCGTTGAAATTCGTAAGCATCACTTCGGTGGCGCGCGGCGTAAAAAAGGGCTTGTGGTTCGCCAGGGTTTCGACGGCGATCACCAGATCGCGATCCGAGTCTGACTTGACAATATAGCCGCGGACACCGGCTTCCAGAATGTCCCGAATGAGTTGGTCTGAATAATGTACGGAAAGAATAAGGACTTCGGTGTCCGGGGAAGCTTTTCGGATTCTCTTGGCGGCATCGACGCCGTTCAGATCCGGCATGCTGATATCCAGGATCACGACGTCAGGTTTCAGCTCTTCGGCTTTTGAAACGGCTTCGCGGCCTGTGTGCGCTTCGCCGATTATTTCCCAACCGGCGTGGGATTGAAGCAGGGCCTTCACTCCACGTCGCATCAGATCGTGATCATCTGCGATCAAAATACGAAGTGTCTTCATGTTTGTCTCCAACCATCCTGGATTTGAAAAATATCAAAGGACCTGGCAACGAAAAAATTGCTAATTCGCATACTCCGTCACTTGGCATTTAATTCCGTAATCGGCGCACAGTCAAGTGCCGATGATAGCGATAAGGGCGCACTGAAAAGGATCATTCCGGCCGCAAATCAATTAGAAAAGGGGCGGCGGCTGGCCGCACTCCGGCAAAAAAGCGTGAAGGTTGCCTGCCAGTGGGACTTCATGGCGTATTAGAAAATCGCGGGATGGGCTTCTCCTTCGCAGATATTGTGGCGGGAAGACCGCACAGCCATGCTCCTTCTGATATCGCAGCACCAATCGTCAGCGATCAGCCGGGTAGTGAAAGATTGAATGGGCTCGGCGAATACTGTGTCGGTAGATCGGAAGCCGCGAAGGCATTCAAATTCGCTGCCGGCACGCGCGAACACCGAATATTCCGACGCATTACCACGACGCGAATTGGACGTAGGGGAGACCGCGTGGGTGCACATAAATTTATCCTCCAATGTAGCATTCTTCTTCCTGTTCTTAGATCCGTTCCGCCAGGCATGCGCGCAATTGCTGGCGAGCGCGGGAGAACCTGGTTTTCACCGCGGACTGAGAAAGCTTCAGAATTGTGGCGGCCTCTTTTGCTTGCCACTCCTGCATTCCCAGGAGCCATACGACGACTCGGGACCCGCTTCCGAGTCCATCGATTGCTTCGCGAAGAGCGCGATGATCTTCCGCTTTTGAATAAAGCTTCTCGGGATGATAGGCATCGCCCGCAGTCAACATCTCAACCGGGCTTGGCTCGTCGCCACTGCTGTTCTCATAGGAGAGATAGTGATCCTCGGATCGCCGCTTGCGAACTTTTATCAACGCTTCATTCATGGCGATCCGCATCAGCCAGCTTGAAAAGCGTGACTGCCCACGAAATTGATGGATGTGGGCATACGCATTCAGAAGGCTTTGTTGGGAGGCGTCCTCGGCGTCCTCGCGATTGCGCGTGATTTTCAACGCAACGTGGTAGGCCTTGCGAATGTAAGGCTGGATCAAACTGGCGAAGGCATTCTTGTCACCCGACTGCGCGCGTTTCACCAGCTGAAGCTCGTCATCCCAATAGAGAGCGTTCGTCTGGTCAAACCTGGAAGACAACTGACTCTGACTAACCCCTTCATGATTGCCGTGCACGAATCACCTCAAGTGTTGCGTCTAAGTGACTGAATTTAGGTAACTTGTTCGATCCGTCAAAGAAGCTTACCCCGAAGGACATATCCCCGGCGCCCGTACAAAATAATGAAATTCGCGCTGGGGGTCTATCGGCGGCATCCTGTACTTCAGAGCGGGTGTTCCTGTACTTTACTTCGGTTCGGCACTCGGACAAATCCTGCCAATCCATCGAAATTATCGACGTCCCTATGTATTTGCTGACGCCTGCAAATAGAAACGGAGTTTGCAGAGTCATTGGCTCGGGATCCCACAACGATGCATTCGTTCGGAAAATTCGAAGATCGCTGGCTAAGGAACTGCTTGTATAGATTGGACGTGAATTGTTTTTGTCGCGCCGTCGTAAGTGCCGATGATCGTCACTTTCTGACCTGCATAATCGGCCGGCTTCTCTTGATCGTCCAGCTGGTAGGTCGTATTGTTTAAACCATGCAGGACCAATTTTCCTCCGGCTTTCACGCAACCGAGCGTGCAATCTTTCGCCGTTTTGAATCCTTCCTTCTGCATCATCGCGCCGTGAGATCCCGCCGCAGCGCATTCGTTGTCCATGATTTCGCCGGTGAAAGACATGGGAGTGTTGTTCGGTTGCTGCGCTAAAACACTCAAGGAAATCAGGGCGAGCAGAGGCACGGGCGCCCATAAAATCGTTCGTCTTCTCATATATCCCTCCGCAATGATGGCCGTAAGATCGGTAAAGATCCTCGCGGGAAACCTGTAAGACTTAAAGCTTGTGGCCCTGAAAGAAGGGCTTATGCCGGCTCATAGCTTCCACCGCAGTCGCGAGCCAATGGGCTTGAGACTTCAAAAGGTAGCCGCTGGCACCGGCTTTTTGAGCTTCTCGAACGATCTGATTGGAATCATGCTGCGTGAATATCAATACCTCGGTGGATGGAGTGACTTTCTTAATCTCCGGGGTGGCTTCCAGGCCATTCATTTCGGGCATGGTGACGTCCATAATTACGACATCGGGCTTCAGATCGCGGGCCTTTGACACGGCTTCCAGGCCATCGGCCGCTTCTCCTACGACCTTCCATTCTGAATGGGCGCTAAGGAGTCTTTGGAGCGCAGAGCGCACCATCTTCTCGTCATCAACAAGTAAAATCCTAAGTGGCATTCAGAAGCCTTGCGCTTCAAAGCCGGCCCATAAGAAAGAGAATTAAAAGAATAAGGAGGATGAGGGTTATCCCTCCGCTGGGGTAATATCCCCAATTTCTACTATGCGGCCAACTGGGCAGACTGCCGAAAAGAGCGAGCAGGAGCACGATGACCAGGATCAGTAGCAACAATGAAGTATCCCCTTCCGGTGCGGGAGTCCTGCCATGCTACCGGTTGCGAACTTCGCCACCGGCAACGTGAGAGCGACTCGGAAGATTAAGCTGCCTGGGGAAAGGCCACAATCAAGATAACCCTGTAGGAAAGTCGGGTAGTTCCGGTAGCGTGTCGAGCAAGTTACGGCCAAGACTTTATCGTCTACTGCAGGCTCTTTTCGAGCCGCTTTACGGCAGGCTCGAGTTTTTGTCTGGATTTCCAAAAATCGGACCAAAGATCACCTTTTTCGTCGATGCGCCGTCGAAGGGAGGCCAAATTCCATGTCTCCGGATGAATCTTCGAGGTGAGCTCGGCAGCCTCTATGGGCGTTGAGATCGGTGCGTGGGGAAAAGCACGGACGGAATAGACGGAAGCGAGCGATTGGGCTTCGGAATTCTGATGTGCGTCGATGTAAATGCTGCCTTGGGGGCGGCGACGGACCGTCCTATCTAACGTAATTATGCCCGGGTGTTGTTGCCTGGTCAGCGAAGCGATTGTCGAAACGAACTGCCGGACCTGCTCGTACGTGTAGAGGCGTTCAATGGGGAGAAAAATGTGAAGTCCGGTGGCGCCGGAAGTCTTCAAGAAAACTTTCATGCCGATCTCTTCCAATTTTGCGGCCAATATTTTGGCAAGCTTGACGACTGTGGCGAATTGAGTTCCTTCGGTGGGATCCAAATCAAAAAATATATAGTCGGGGTGCCCAGGATCATCGAAGCGGGAGGACCACGGGTTGTGATCGATGCATCCGAGATTTGTGAGGTAAAGCAGGCTGGCCCGATCATTCGCGAGAAAATATTGAATGGGCTTTGATTTACTTTCTGACTGAATGGTGACGGTCTTAATCCACTCCGGCGCGTCTTTACCCGCATCCTTTTGAAAGAAGGCCGACCCCTCGATTCCGTTCGGGTAACGCCGTAATACCAGCGGTCTGTCTTTTAGAAAAGGCAGAAGAAAGCGTGAAATAAAAAAATAATACGCCAACAATTTTCTTTTGGTGTAACCGGCACCGGGAAAATAGACTTTATGGAGGTTGGTGAGGCGAAGAGAAACTCCGTCAATCTCGACGGAAACATCCGCATGCGAACCATGCGCAAGCTCGTCCGCAAGCTGCTTGTCTGTTTTTAGAGTAACGGCTTCAGCGCGGGAGCCGGCCGAAAATACGTTTTCTGGTGTGGGCCTCTTCACGACTTTTGGAGACTCATGGGAAGAAGACTCTTTCTGTGCACGACTTGCCTTGAGCTCTTTGGTTTCCTTCTCAAAAGTGCATTCCTTTGGATCCTGGTCTTCATGGAATCCGAGGAATGTGGGTTGGCGCAGGTGGCGCCCTTCGGTCCATCCGCCATACTTCACTCGGGCGACGAGCTCGGGCTTCACCCAATGAGCCTTTTCGCGAGTAACCGGCTTGCTTGCGAACGGGCATTTCTCGACTTGCAGAGCTTGCAACCGGGCCGCAACCCGCTCTTGTAAGCCTCCGGAAAATCCGCTTCCGGCGCCGCAAACGAATTCAAGCTGGTTACCGTCATACAGACCTAAGAGTAGTGCGCCGAAATGTTCGCGGCTTCCGCGAGGTTCCGTCCATCCGCCTACGACTGCGTCGAGTTCAGGGACTACTTTAAACTTCAGCCAGGACGTGGTGCGTCCTTCAGGGTAAGCACTGTCGATCCTCTTTCCCAAAATTCCTTCGAGGCGCTTCTCGAGCGCCAAATCGTACAGCTCTTTGCCTTTCTCGATTTCATGGTCTGAATAGCGGATGGTGGAGTCTGGTTGAAGAATCTGTTGCAGGAATGTTTTGCGTTCCAGAAGTGTTACCCGACGTAGGTCATGGCCATCACAATAAAGGACGTCGAAGCAGTAATAGACGACCGGGATTTGGCGCATGAGTTCAGCGCTCGGTTTGATGTTGGAAAATCGCTTCTGCAGAGTCTGAAAATCGCTTCGACCTTCGCGGTCCAGCGCGACGATCTCGCCGTCCAGCCAAACCTCATGGCCTCCTACCGTTCTTAACACTCCAGAGGAAATTTCAGGATATTCGTCCGTAACGTCTCGCTGAGAACGGGACCACAAACGAGGCTTGCCGTTTTGGACGCGAGCGAGAGTGCGCGCACCATCCCATTTAATTTCGAAAAGCCACGCTGGATCGGAGAACGGACGATCGGCTAGGGATGCGAGGGCGGGTTGTATCCAGTCCGGCATCGGGCCGCGCTTGGCGCCCTCCGGAAACTTCAGATCAGCTTTCTTCCGTGCAACTTTTGTTTTCTGAGCGCCTGCCGGACGATGGGAAATCCATTTCTTCTTCGGGCCTTTCGTTTCGGGAAGAACCGAACCCGCGTGCTCTTCAATACTCCAAGTATCGCTGGCGGATGAATCGCGATGCTTGATCAACAGCCATTCTTGTTTCCCTGGCTCCCGGCTGCGAATTTTGACCAGTACAAAACTTCCGGTCAGCTTGCTACCGTGCAAAATAAACTTCAGTTCGCCACGATCGATCTGCTGGGGGGCCGAGAGATTGCCTTCCACTTCGAAGGTGCCCTGGTCCCAGAGGATCACCTCGCCAGCGCCATAATTTCCCTGCGGTATTTCGCCCTGAAACTTTGCGTACTCGAGCGGATGATCTTCGGTCTGAATGGCCAGGCGCTTATCTACCGGATTCATCGATGGACCCTTAGGCACGGCCCAGGATTTCATCACGCCATTCACTTCCAGACGGAAATCGTAGTGCAAGCGTCGCGCGTGATGTTCCTGAACAACGAATCGAGATCCGCGATGCGACGGGCGGCGGCCGACAGGCTCTGGTGTGGAATCAAAGCGCCGTTTGCGTTTGTATTCTTTAAGCGACATCGGCCCGATTATAGGCTGGGAGTTAGCAGCAAAAACTTGAATTCTTGCGTACAACATATTCTACTGTTGGCTACAGGCTTCGCCCGATAGCCTTCGTCGGGTAATTTCTGTATACGGATAAATTGCGCTGGAGGTCTCGAAAACCCATGGCATCGTCCGCTTGGAAAGGTTTCATTACCTTCGGATTGATTTCTATCCCGGTCAAGCTGTATCCGGCGGCGCGGAGTTCCCGGATAGGACTCCACCAGTTGCACAAAGTTTGTAAGACGAGACTCCGGCAGCCGCTGTTTTGCCCGAAATGCAACCGCATGGTAGATCGATCGGAAGTAATCAAGGGCTATGAATATGAGGAGGGCAAGTACGCGCTCATCGATCCAGAGGAAATCAAGAAAATCACTCCGGAATCAGCGCGCTCGATGGAAATTCTCGCGTTCGTGAAGGAATCCGAGATCGATCCTCTCTTTTTCGATTCCTCTTATTTCGTGGTGCCCGAAGGCGAAGGCAAGAAAGCCTACGCGTTGCTCTTGAAGACCATGGAAGACAAGGATCGTGTGGCTATTGCCAAGATCACCATGCATCAGCGCGAATACACTGTGTTCTTGCGCCCCTACGACCACGGCATCGCGCTTCACACCATGCACTTCGCAAACGAAATCCGGGAAGCACCGGGATACGGCAAGATCGACAGCGTGAAACTTTCACCGCACGAAATAAAACTGGCCGAGCAACTGGTGGACAATCTATCCGAGCACTTCAATCTGAAGAAATATCACGATGAATTTGAAACGCGGCTGCGCGCTCTGATCGAAGCGAAACAAAAAGGCCGTGACATGGCGGCTACTCCGCGTCCGGAACGGGCACCGGTGATCGACATGATGACGGCGCTAAAGAAAAGTCTGGAAAAGAGCGCGGAAGGCCGGAAAACGCCCCTGCACGCAACGAGGGAAACGGAGACGCAGGAAAAGAGAACGCGGCGCAAAGCTAGCTGAGTTCTTGCGTTTCTTTCGCCGGCCGCTAGGGTGGCCTCGTCAGGATTCTGAGTGCCGATAGAAACGCCTCACTCCGATGGATATTTTCAGAGCTACCACGAGCTTCGAAGGCTGGCTTCGAGGCAGAGTCTCCATGGTCGAAGCAGACCTGCATGAGAAGCATGAATTCATGGCTGAAGATGAGTTTCGATTTTTTCGTGGAACATTTTATCGCTGGGCTCAGTTGTGGCCAAAACACTGCAAGGAGCTAACTACCGCACCGTCGGTTTTAGCTGTGGGCGACTTGCATGTGAACAGTTTTGGAACCTGGCGAGACAGAATGGGCCGGCTGGTGTGGGGAGTCGATGATTTCGACGAAGCTTGCAATCTCCCGTACACAAACGATCTGGTTCGACTGGCGACGAGCGCGCGCCTGGCTTATTCCCTGGGCCATCTTCAAACCAATACGAAAAATGCATGTGACGCCATCCTGGAAGGATATCGAGCCTCGCTCCAGGAAGGCGGAACTCCGATCGTTTTGGAAGATCGGAATGCATGGTTTGCGCCGGTGGCAGTAAGCCGATTGGATAATCCGCCCTCCTTTTGGAAGAAGCTAGAGAGTAACCCTGCACTGCGACATCCCGTGCCCGCGACACCCAAGAAAGTATGGAAGGAATTGTTCCCCGCTTCCCATCTTCCCTATCGCGTATTGAAGAGGACCGCCGGCACGGGCAGCTTGGGACATCCGCGCATGGTAGCGATCGCCGATTGGCAAGGCGGGAAAATCGCGCTAGAGGCGAAAATCCTGGTTCCTTCGGCGTGCATGTGGGCCAATAGAAAAAATACGGGCGCCATTTACTACGGACGTATATTGGGCATTTCTATTCGCTGTCGCGATCCATATGTGCGGGTGAAGGACAACTGGCGCGTCAGTAGACTATCGCCAGATTCTTCTCCCGTTGAGATTGAAACCCTGCCGAAGAAAAGGGATGAGGATCATATGTTGAATAAAATGGGCTGGGAAGCGGCCAACATACATTTGGGGTCGAGACGGTCAGTGAGGCTCATTCAAAAAGATTTGAGAAAGCGCCGCGGAAATTGGCTGAGAGTAGCGGCGAAGGAAATGGCGCGAGTTATATCCAAAGATTGGAAGGAATGGAGAGCGGAGAAGACCTAGTTTCGAGTTTGCGGTTCATTGTATGGCGAGCAGAACAACCCGAGATCCGGCAAGTTTTCCTCCTTTCGTGACAGCGGTCATATGTGTGGCCGCGCTTTATTTTGCCAGGTCGGTCTTAGTTCCCATTGCGCTGGCGGTCCTTCTGGCTTTTCTTTTGGCTCCGCTTGTCGGCCTTCTAGAAAAAGCACGTCTGGGAAGGACTGGGCCGGTCCTCGTGGTTGTGCTGCTGGTCGCCGGACTTTTGGCAGGCCTAGGGTATCTGGTGTTCAACCAAGCCATTAATCTGGCCACTCAAATCCCGAATTACAGAAGTACCATGTCGAGAAAAATTGAGAGTTTCCGCGGAGTCAGAGAGAACGGAATCGGTAAGGCGGAGGCAACGGTAAAGGAACTGGGAAAAGAATTGTCGTCAACGATTGAAACGCCGTCTCCCGACGACCTAGCCGACCAAAATCAGCGAAGCAAACATCCGCTACTGCCAGGCGGCAGCATAGCACACCCGGTTCCCGTGGAAGTTGTTCAGCAAAACAGTCCGATTGCTTCCGTTCGCGCGTTGCTGGGGCCATTCCTGGGTCCGCTCGCGACGCTTGGAATTGTGATGGTTTTTACCGCGTTTATTCTTCTTCGCACCGAAGACCTTCGAAATAGGCTCTTCACGCTGGCCGGGTTAAGCAGATTCCACGTCACCACACAGGCTTTTGACGAGGCGACCAAGCGCGTGGGACGGTATTTATTTTTTCAATTCCTAATGAATTTTGGTTATGGCGTGCTCTTCGGAATAGCTCTGTTTTTTATCGGCGTCCCGAACGCGTATCTGTGGGGAGTACTTGCAGGACTTCTTAGATTCGTGCCTTACGTGGGAACGCTGGCGGGCGCGGCGCTGCCGATTCTGCTGTCGCTAGCCGTTTTTGACGGATGGTTGAAGCCGCTGTTGGCATTTGGCTCGTTCGTGGTGATCGAGATAGTAACGTCCTATGTTATCGAACCACTACTTTATGCAGCGCAGACGGGCGTTTCGTCTCTGGCTATTTTGGTGGCGGCGATTTTCTGGGCGGCCTTATGGGGTCCGGTTGGATTGTTGCTCTCGACACCGTTGACGGTGTGCATCGTGGTGATTGGGCGTTACATACCGCAGTGGGAATTTCTTAGCGTGCTCTTGGGTGATCAGCGCGTACTGGGAACGGAGGTACAGCTCTATCAAAGGCTGCGACGAATGGACGCGGAGGGGGCTCACCAGCTGGTGGACGAGTTTCTTAAAGAAGGGTCCATCGAAAAGCTATATGAATCTGTTATTACACCCGTCTTGATCTTTATAGAGAAGGACCGCGCGGAGGTGGGGTTGGGTGATGCGCGCGAGCAATTCGTATTTCAAACGTTGAAGGAAATTATTGAGGAGCTCACCCTCAGGCCAGTCGCTGACACGGAATCACAAGAAGTCGACGAAGCGGTCGCGGCGGATTCCAAGCGGGCCTTTGGTGTTGCAAAGAAGATGAACGGAAATGGTTGCGTGATTACCTGTTTACCAGCTCGCGATGAAGGAGACGAAATACTGGGAATGATGCTCGCTCATTTGTCTAATCGAGCGGGATACCAAGCGCAAGTGATCGTTCCGGCGTCGGTGGAAGATATGATGGCGGAAGCCTCTGAACAGCATGGCGAAGTGATTTATGTTTCAGCTCTGCCTCCTTACGGCGTTTACAATACGCGCAGACTCTATCAGAAACTCCGCGTCCGGTTCCCGAAATCGAGGATTGGAGTGGGCTTGTGGGGATTTGCGGGAAATTTAGAAGGGATGAGAGCCCGTTTGGGAATCGTGGAGGCGGACATGATCGTCAGTACTCTCTCAGAGGCCATTAGCCACGTGCCTGCCCTGGCCGAGGCAGTTTCTCAGTAACTTCGGTTTCTCCCTAGGAAGCTTGGTTTCTGTAACTACAGCGTTTGCCGGATAGACCCGATCTCTGATTTCTTAAATACTGCGAACTTGAGGCCATCGTAAATCGGGTAAATGTTAGGCCAAGATTAAGAGCCAACGCTTGCTAAACGGAGAGCACAATGAATATTCTGGCGACGTATAACTCGGCCCTGCAAGTGGTTGCCGCCTTTCTGATCTTCGTTGTTGGTTATCTCGCCCTTCTATTCGCCGTTGTGGTTTGCCTGCTGATCGCAGAAGGCCTTCATCAAGCGTTCAACTTTGCTCGGTTTTCTTTCTTGAAGTCCGTTTCCAGCAGCGCGGAACTTCCACTGACTCCCGCACCGGCAGTTCTTAGGGGTTTTGCGTTCTTGGGACGGACACACCGGTTGAAGGAAAGTCTGGCGGGCCTACGGCATCGATAATCCGTTCTAATTATTCCAAATTCTCGCAAATTGTGTTAATTAAAAGTCTTCGGATGATCGTGGTGCTGCATCAATCGCAGCAACGGAAGGGTTGAAGTCGCGCGTAGCGGGGTTCCGGCCCACGCCGTGAAATCGGCGCCGATGAAACATCGGTTGGACCGTCAAAGGGGTTCTGGCCACGGATGAACCGCGTGTAAACTAGCTTTTTTCTGATTTTCCGCCGAGCTTAGTGGAAATCGTGCGAAGTTGTTTCGGCTCGAGTGATACGCAGCGGTTCAATGCTTTCCGCTTTCACTGAAATTACTCCGTCCTGGTTTTGCAGTTGGCCCTCGATCAATAAAAATTGTTGGTGAACGATCACTACATGATTTCTCTCGAATAACTGCGGGGTGACGATTGCATTCGAAATTCCTGTTTCATCTTCCAAGCTGATAAATACAAAACCTTTCGCTGTTCCGGGGCGCTGGCGTGTTATCACTCCTCCTGCAATGCGGACGTGCATGCCATTCGGGAGATTGGGAAGTTCCATAGCTGATCGAACGCCCCTTTTCTTCATTTCAGCGCGATGGTGGCCCATGGGATGAAGACCTACGGTCAAGCCCGTGCCGCGAAAATCTGCAACTAATCTTTCTTCCCCAGTCATGGGCACCAGAGGAGACGGTATTGCGGAAGAAATCGGAATTGCTTCCAGTTCTACGGCGTCGTTTTTTATTTCTACTTCTTTTTCTTCCACAGTTTCCAGTAAAGGGCCCGGCCGTCTGGAGACGCGTTCAATTTGCCACAAGGCATCGCGGCGATGGACTGCGGTTTTGCCGCCAATAAAATTCAGGGCGCCAATTTCCGCCAGGGTGGCGAGTTCTGTTTTCTGAATCATGGGCACGCGAAGTTTTAAATCGTCAATGGAAGAAAACGGGCGAATGGTGCGCTCACTTACAATTTTCAAAGCCACATCGTTTCGCAAGCCTTTAACAAAACGCATGCCCAAACGCACGCAGAAAGCCTGCCCATTTTTTTCAAGTTGGCAGAGCCAGTCCGAGCAGGTCACATCGATGGGTTTTACTTTCAGACCGTGGCGCTGCGCGTCGCGTACGAGCGTGTCGGGTTGATAAAACCCCATGGGTTGGTTATTCAAAATGGCCGCGGTGAAAGCAGCCAGGTAACGGCATTTCAAAAAAGCGCTGGCGTAGGCGAGCAGCGCAAAACTCGCGGCGTGGGATTCTGGAAATCCATATAGGGCAAAAGAAGTGATGGCCAAAATAATCTTTTCTTGGGCCGCGGATGAGATTTCATTTCTATCCATCCCAGAGCGAAGTTTTTTCTCGATTTCTTTCATTCGCTTTTCGGAGCGTTTAAAACCGAATGCGCGACGCAATTCCTCTGCTTCCCCTCCGCTGAATCCGGCGGCGATCATGGCCATGCGCAATAGTTGTTCTTGAAATAGCGGCACTCCTAGAGTGCGTTCGAGAACCGGTTTGAGCGAAGGATGAAGATAATCGACCGCTTCGCGACCCTGCCGGCGTTTCAAAAAAGGATTGACCATTTTTCCGACGATTGGTCCGGGCCGAATGATGGCTACCTGCACGACGATGTCGTAAAAACATGCGGGCCGCAGGCGAGGCAAACAAGCCATTTGCGCATGACTTTCCACCTGGAACATCCCAATGGTGTCCGCTTTTTGCAGCGTATCGTAGACTACCTGATCGTTGGCGGGCAACTTCCCTAAATCTATTTCTTCGCCGTAATCCTTTTTGATGATCTGCAGACAATCTTCCAGGACGGCCATCATTCCCAGGCCCAGAAGGTCCACTTTCACAATTTTCATGTCGGCACAATCATCTTTGTCCCACTGCACGACCACGCGTCCGGGCATGGTGGCTGGTTCCAGAGGAACGATCGAATCCAATTGATCCTGGCACACCACCAAGCCTCCGGAATGCTGACCCAGATGACGCGGCAAATCTTGAAATTGAAGGCAAAGTTCGAAGAATTTGCGGATTTGCGGATGCTGCATATCGAATCCAGCGTCGCGAAATTGGCGCGCAAGAGTATCGTTGGCATCCTTGTATTCCCACGCGCTTACCAGGCTGGTCAAACGGCTTAGAGTTTCAGGATTAAAAGATAGGGCCTTGCCAATTTCACGAGCGGCGGAGCGGCCACGATAGGTGATCACATTGGCGGTCATGGCAGCGCCCAACTTTCCGTAGCGTTCATATACATATTGAATCGCTCGTTCTCGCTGGTCTCCGCTGGGAAGATCGAGATCGATGTCCGGCCATTCTCCACGTTCTTCGGAAAGAAACCGCTCGAAGAGAAGATCCATTCTCACTGGATCGACGGCGGTGATTCCCAGCGCATAACAGACAGCACTATTTGCCGCAGATCCACGGCCCTGCACCAAAATGTTTTGTTCTCGGCAGAAGTGAACAATGTCCCATACGATCAGGAAGTATCCCGCCAGATCCAGTTTTTCGATCAGGTCAAGTTCGCGTCCGATTTGCGCTTGCGCACGTTCATTATTCAATCCATAGTGCGAGACCATACCCTCGTGCGCTCGTTGCCGCAAAAAGTGGATTTCCGGTTTGCCATCGGGAACCGGATATTTCGGAAATCGATAACCTAGATCTTTCAAAGTGAATTGCAGACGCGAGGAAAGAACCTCCGTATTTGCGATTGCTTCGGGGAGATCTGAAAATAGTTGCGCCATTTCCGCAGGCGTTTTCATGTGCAGTTCGGAATTGCGCGCTAGCAGACGGCCGGCAGTAGCCAGCGTTCGGTGATGCCGAATGCAGGTGAAGACGTCCAACACTTCACGCCGTTCCGGCAAGGCATGGCGCACACCATTGGTGGCAAGCAACGGAAGGCCTAATTTTTCCGCAATCTCGATGGCGGCATGGTTTCTTGCTTCTTCTTCGCGCAGAAAATGCCGCTGTAGCTCGACATACACATTCTGTCTGCCAAATAGTCTGCAGAGCTGCTGAACGCATTCCATTCCGCTTTCGATTCCACCGTTTGCCAAGGCCTGGGCCAACGGACCTTCCTCACCTCCTGTAAGGCATACAAGCCCGCGGGCATATTGGGTTACTTCCGCGCCTGAAACATCTCCTTTGCCTTTCGGCGCGCGCAATTTCATTTTCGTGATCAACCGACAAAGATTCTGATAGCCTTCGCGCGATTCCACGAGCAGGGGGTAACGCCAGCCGGCAGCGGAAGTGACTTCGGCACCGATGTGAGCACGAATTTGCCTTTTATCCGCGGCAAGATAAAAACGAGGAGCGCCATACACCCCGTCTCGATCGAGCAAAGCCATGGACTTCATTCCATATTCTGCGCACACTGCTGCCAATTCTTCAGGCAAAGATGCGCCTTCGAGAAAACTAAAAGCAGAACGAGCGTGAAGTTCTGTGTACATCAGTCGTAGCGGCCGCGCGCGAACCAGGCAGCGCGAAGCGAGTCGTAATAGATGCGGTAAATCCCGTCTTGCATGCGCGGACTGGAGATTTTTTGGCTCTGCCCGCTCACGGAATCAAAGCGGATTTCCACCTCCCATTCATCCTGCTGCCAAGCGTCTTCCCGCCACCAATCTCCGGAAGTCCGCCACGGTCCTGAAGCCGCAACGATATTTCCGCGCATGCCGCGAAAATAAATGCGTGTTGGATAGTTTTGTTGCAGTTCAACTTTCGCCTCTATTTCCGGCCTGAAAACACGAAAAGCAGTTCGGAGCGTTCCCCCCGGGCTGTGGGCGGCGGCAGTTTCATTCTTTTGCGGGATTTTCGATTCGTCGCTTACAGGTGCGAACCGGGCCATTCGAAAATCGCCAGGACGATGCGTGTCGATCAATTCGGGCGAGCCCACGTTCGTATTGCCCAACAGATTCGCCAATCGCCCGATGGTCAGCTCTAATTTTTCTGTATCCGGGCAGCTGGGAAGAAATAGTCCCCCTTGTGACGCGCGCGGTCTAGCCGGCTCGGCAGAAAGAATAATTTTTAGAATAGCTGCGTGGGGAGGGTTCGCTTGCAATTGCAAGCGCAGCAGTTTCAAAAGCATTTTTGAATTCCGTGTGGGAATGGGCAAAGCAAGAACCTTTTCGTAAGTTTTCGAAGCAAGTTGGGGAGGAGAATTCTCACTAAGAATTCGGAATTTTTTTTCAAAAGAATCCTCTAAATCAAAGCGCGTGCGAATCGCACAGGCTGCCAGCGCACGCGCTTCCAGCCGCGCGCACAATTGATCGAGTAACCTGCCCAGCAAGAATGAAAGCGGCTCGAGCTCGGCAACAGCGAAGTCGAGCGCCATTTCTTCTTCGAAGCGAACGCCAGGCTGTGCCAGCACAAGCGCACGTATCCGCGCGCCGCGCGCCAATTCGTGAAGGCGAACTCCTTCTTGCCCCAGCCGTTCCGACAATTGCAACAGGGGAAGCGCTGCTAGTGCGGCACAATCGCGTACACCCCAGCGCTCTAGAGTTTCTAGAATTTCCAGGGAGGGTAAAAGCGCGCGCACAGGCAGCTTGCCCAAGCATTTCGCTTCTTCACCCGGAGGAATCAAAGTAATGCCGGAAAATCCGCGCGCGGCGTGCAGAGCGACTTCCAGATTAGAAGAAACGGCGACCTGTACGAACAAACCCAGGCGGCCTGCACGTTGCATCAATTGCCAGGAGATATTTTCATCGCTTCCAAATAAGGAAGTGAGGCCGGAAATATCCAGAACAATCGCGTCCGGCGCGGTGTCTTCCATGTGCGGAGAAACAGAGGCTCCTAGATCCAGCAAAGCTGCGTGAGCTGATTTTTCCTGCACGCGAGAGCGGTTGCGAATTTCCACGGCGCGAAATTGCGCTGCTTGCGATTTCGCCATGCCCCATTCGATGCCAGCCTGCAATGCTGCTTGGTTGGCCGCTACTACGTTCCAGATGGGAGGAGTTCCATCCACAAGCGCGACGGCTTGGCTGCCTAGAGGGGGTTCCGCGCGAACCACGGCTTGCATCATGAAATGGGGGACGTGAATGGAAGCGAATGCCATAGAGACTCTTTTTCAGCAGCAGCAAAATTCCGCCTGCAATTCTTGCCTTCATTTCAATGGTGCAATTTTTGCAATGCTTAGATAGCTTCGCAGGACGTTTGTTTTGAAGACTTCTGAGTGGCCTACCGAAGCGAAAGGCTTTTTAAAATTATTTGGAGCACTCGACTGCATACGAGAACGAAGCAATTCCGCGCGAATACCGAGGCCTTCGAACAACCAGGAAGGCGGATATCTGAAAAAATCTGAGGCATGACTTTCCAGCGTGGTTGACCATCGTGTCGGCTCTGCCTCCATGCGCAGGACCAGCGAAGTGCACGTTTTGGCATTGGACTCCGGCTCCAAAACCATCAGGATGGTGGGCGTATCCTCCACCGCACGACGAAAACGAAACCAGGATTCCAGCGGAACGTGACGGAGGACGTCCGCGCGCATATCACCCAGATCAAGCGCAATAAAACCAAATCCACCGCTTTGCAAAAGCAAATCCGTAGCGCGCAGAGTTTGTTCCATGTTGCGGCAGCGCACCCACAGCAATTGCTTCAGTTCCACGCCGGCGGCTTCCGCGGAATGGGGATCGAAAGCGTCGCATCCATCGATCAGCGCGCATGCTTCCGCGCGAGCGGTTCTGGCAGCCAAAGCGGAAAGCAACAAAGTTGTTCGCCCGGAACAGGCTGGGCCAAAAATTTCGGTCAGCGCTCCACGCGGCAAACCTCCGGCCAATGAATCGATTTCCGCAATGCCTGTAGAAACAGTTTCAATTACAGAGCGGTCGCGATACGAAAATGGAGCGGCGACACGCCCGGCCAGGGCAAGTTCGACTTTGGAACGCAAGGTAGCGAGATTTACAGCCATAAGGGCGCGGGGAGGAGAAAGAGAAGGTTAAATATCTTCGCTTTTTCTTCGCCTAGAAATTCTCTATGAATTTCTTGCGATTGTCAACGGCTAGCATTCAGCGAAGTTTCACGCGATGTGCCGGCCAGAATCCATCTTGCATCTAAGAAACATGACAAAACGTATTTCAGGTGATTCAGAAAAAATCTTGTTTCCATTGCACGCATCTTTGGATGAATTGCGAGAAGCTTCCAAAACCTGCAAGGCCTGCGATCTGTGGAAGCTCGCCACACAGACCGTATTTGGCGAAGGGATGCCGAGGGCCAAAATCATGCTGGTGGGCGAGCAGCCAGGCAATCAAGAAGACCTGGAAGGCAAACCTTTTGTCGGGCCGGCGGGAAAATTGTTGGACGCCGCGCTTTTGGAAGCTGGGATCGACCGAAAGAAAGTTTATGTGACGAACGCGGTAAAACATTTTAAATGGGAGCCGCGCGGGAAGCGGCGTATTCACAAAAAACCGAATGCGGCGGAAATTGCGGCGTGCCGGCCCTGGCTTGATGCTGAAATTGAAGCGCTGCATCCAAAAATAATTGTTTGTCTGGGAGCCACTGCGGCGCAGGCGCTGCTGGGCCGCAATTTTCGCGTCACGCAACATCGCGGCGAGTTTGTGAAATCCGCTCTTGCTCCGCGCGTGATGGCTACCGTGCATCCTTCTTCGATATTGCGCGCGCCCGATGAAGCGACACGCGAGGAAGAAATGAAAAAATTCATCGCCGATTTGAAGAAGATAACGCAGGTTCACTAGCCTGAGCATAAGCCGAGAAAGCTCTTTTTTGCGATTTTGCATACCGTTGGGTTTTCGGGCACAATATATGTGTACTCGGTTTTAAGACCTTCTTTTTTCCCAGGTATATCGTGGCTCAGACCGCTTGTATTGTTTCACCTCCGACGGGCCTTGCATGGGCGCACCCATTGGTTCAGGAGTGGTTTGTCAACAAGTTTGGCACTCCTACTGAACCGCAGGAACAGGGTTGGCCGCACATTCTTGGCGATAAAACCACGCTCATTTGCGCTCCCACCGGCTCGGGAAAGACACTGGCGGCGTTTCTGGCTTGCATTGACCGTCTCGTGCGCAAAGCGCTGGCCGGCGAGTTAGAAGATAAGACTGAAGTTTTGTACGTCTCGCCGCTGAAAGCGCTCGGCAACGACATCCAGAAAAATCTGGATACGCCACTCGGCGAAATCCTGCAACTTGCACAACAACGCGGCTTTTTGATGCCGGAAATTCGCACGGCCGTGCGAACCGGCGACACTCTGATGCACGAACGCCGCGCCATGCAGAAGCGCCCGCCGCACATTCTGGTCACCACCCCCGAGTCTCTTTACATTCTGCTCACCGCTGCGAAAAGCCGCGAAATTCTTCGCACCGTAAAAACCGTGATTGTGGATGAAATTCATGCCATTGCCGACGACAAACGCGGGGCGCACGTTTCGCTTTCGCTCGAACGCCTGGACGCCTTGACCGGACAGCGTTCAACTCGCATCGGTTTGTCCGCAACGCAAAAGCCCATTGAGCTGATTGCAAATTTTCTTGCAGGAAACGGGCGAACTAGCCCTGCGATCGTTCAGGTTTCGCAGCGGCGGCACTTAGATTTGGCTGTGGAAGTCCCGGCAAGCGAGCTTGGGCCGGTTGCCTCGAACGAAATGTGGGATGAAATTTACAAGCGCATCTCCGATCTCGTGCTGGCAAACCGCTCCACGCTGATTTTCGTCAACACCAGACGCCTCGCCGAGCGGGTCGGCCATCATCTGGCCGCCATTCTGGGCCTGGATGCGGTCGCGTCACATCACGGCAGCCTTTCGCGCCAGCGACGGCTCTCCGTGGAAGGGAAACTGAAGTCCGGGGAAATACGCGCGCTGGTCGCCACGGCTTCTCTCGAATTGGGCATCGATATCGGAACGGTTGATCTTGTCTGCCAGATTGGCTCACCTCGCTCGATTGCAGTTGCGTTGCAGCGCATTGGACGAGCTGGCCACTGGCGCGCCGCTGTGCCCAAAGGCCGCTTGTTTGTCACCACTCGCGACGAACTGATCGAATGCGCGGCACTGGTCCGCGCCATCCGTCGTCTCGAGCTGGATCGCATCCTTATTCCCGACTGTCCGCTCGACATTCTGGCGCAACAAATTGTGGCGGCGTGCGCGGCCGAGGATTGGCAGGAGGACGATTTATTCGCTCTGGTTCGCCGCGCATATCCGTATCGCAATCTAGCGCGGGAAGATTTTGAAGAAATTATCGAGATGCTTTCAAACGGTATCGCCGCGCGACGTGGGCGATACGGCGCATATCTCCATCGCGATCAAGTCAACCATCGCTTGCATGGGCGTCGTGGCGCCAGGCTCGCGGCCATCACTAGCGGCGGCGCGATTCCTGACACCTCGCTTTACACAGTGATCGCGGAGCCGGAACACATCGTGGTGGGAACCGTGGATGAAGACTTCGCGGTGGAAAGTTTGCGCGGGGATATTATTCTGCTCGGGAACACGTCGTGGCGGATTCGTCGCGTGCAATCCGGGTCCGTTTCCGTGGAAGACGCCAAGGGTGCGGCTCCCAGCATTCCTTTCTGGCTCGGTGAAGCACCCTCGCGCACGATGGAACTCTCCGAAGAGATCGCCTCGGTGCGAGAGAAAATTAGCTCGCTCACCGAAGGCGTTTCGCCCGGCTACGTTCGCGGCACGCTCCCGCAGGCGGCGGCCGCCGTGGATTGGCTGAAACAGGAATGCGGGCTGGACCGGTCCGGCGCCGAACAAGCTGTTGAATATATCGTGACTGGCCGCGCGGTGTTGCGCGCCGTTCCTACGCAAGACACGGTAATCGCGGAACGTTTTTTTGACGAAGGTGGCGGGATGCAACTCGTCATTCACGCGCCTTTCGGCGGTCGCATCAATAAAGCTTGGGGGCTGGCGCTACGAAAACGATTCTGTCGCTCGTTCAATTTCGAACTGCAGGCCGCCGCCACCGACAACGGCTTAAACATATCTCTCAGTGACCAGCACAGCTTTCCTCTGGCCGATGTGTTTCATTTTTTGCAGTCCGCTAGCGTGCAGCATTTACTGGAACAGGCGGTTTTGGCCTCGCCTATTTTCACTACGCGCTGGCGCTGGGTAGCCGGGCGGGCCTTGGCGCTTCTGCGATTTATGGGCGGGAAGAAAGTGCCGCCACAAATTCAGCGCATGCGTTCTGAAGATTTGCTGGCGGCGGTGTTTCCGGAAGCGCTGGCATGCCAGGAAAATATCCAAGGCGAAATTAAGATTCCAGATCATCCGTTGGCTCGCGAGACCATGAAGGATGCGCTGACGGAAGCTATGGACATGGAAGGCCTGAAAAATGTCTTGGATCGAATCGCTTCGGGAAGTATTCGATGTGTCGCGGTTGAGACGCCGGTTCCGTCACAGTTTTCGCACGAAATTCTAAATGCAAATCCTTATGCCTACCTGGACGACGCGCCGCTCGAAGAGCGCCGCGCCCGCGCCGTGGAAATGCGTCGCATGCTGCCCGAAGCGGTACTTTCCGAAATTGGGCGCCTGGATCCAGCCGCCATTTCGCAGGTTCGTGAAGAAGCCTGGCCTGATGTGCGCGATGCCGACGAACTCCATGATGTGCTGCAGACCTTGATCGCATTTCCGCTGCCGCAGAGCTCAAATTCAGATTTGTGGGAAACCAACCCTGGACCAGGAAAGTTGCTGCAAGGATGTGCCGCCGATTCCGTGGCGCAATGGACGGAGTATTTCGCGCCTTTAAGCCAAGCTCGCCGCGCTGCGAAGGCGTCTGTTGGCGATCGGGTCTACTGGGTAGCGGCAGAGAAAGCGACAACTTTTGCGGTGGCGTTTCCCGAAGCGCTTTTTGATTCTGCTCTCCCTGAAATCGAAGCTCCTGCTATGTCACGAGAAGATGCCTTGTTTGCATCCATCACAGGATGGATGGCGCAGGTTGGGCCAATCTCGGCTGCGGCCTTGAGCGATTTCCTGGGACTAGCGGTCAGCGACGTCGACAAAACGTTCCTGCGTCTGGAAGCGAGCGGCGCCCTCTTGCGCGGACATTTCACCGACGGCGCAAGCGCGGAGACCGAATGGTGCGAACGCCGCCTGCTTGCGCGCATTCATCGCAAGACGCTCGGAACCCTGCGCAGCCAGATCCAGCCTGCTAGCGCAGCTCAATTCATGCGCTGGTTACTGCGCTGGCAGCACGTGGGGCCCAGCAGCCAAGTCCTCGGCGAGCGCGGCACGCTGGAAGTCTTGCAACAGTTGCAAGGCTATGAAGCACCAGCGAATGCATGGGAGCGCCAAATTCTCAGCAGGCGAATTGCGGATTACGATCCGCAAGCTCTCGATCGTCTTTGCCTCACTGGAGCAGTCGGCTGGGGCCGCCTTTCGCCGCATCCGGCAACTTACGAAGATCAAAATAGCATTGGGCGTCGCGTAATTCCCACCAGTGTGGCGCCCATCGCGTTTTTCGTGCGTGAAGATTCGGACTGGATGATTCCGCAGCATTCAGATGGAGCGTTGCAGGATCCCCGGGGCCTGAGCCAGAATGCGCGCGATGCGCTGAACTATCTTCGCCAGCGAGGCGCTTCTTTCTTCGCGGATCTTGTGCGCGGCACGGGGCAGCTGAAATCAGAAACGGAAACGGCTCTATGGGAGCTGGTCACCGCCGGAATGATCACTGCCGACGGCTTCGATAATATTCGCGCGCTGATCGATCCCAAGCGACGCTCGGGGCAGGGTCGCGGCCACAACTCGCGTCCGCGCCACAGTGTGGGACGGTGGTCGCTGCTTTACGCAAACGAGACTCCCGACCGCGCAGGGATCGCCGATGCCACATGCCGGATGCTGCTCAAACGCTACGGCGTCGTCTTCCGCGAAGTGATCGCGCGCGAAACGATTGTTCCGCGCTGGAGGGAACTGCTGCTTGCTTTCCGGCGTCTCGAAGATCGGGGTGAAGTGCGCGGAGGGCGGTTTGTCAGCGGATTTATGGGAGAGCAATTCGCGCTGCCTATGGCTGTGGAGTCCTTGCGCGCCATGCGCAAGATTGAGCCTAGTGGCGAGAAGGTCACAATTTCGGCGGCTGATCCCTTGAATCTTGTCGGCATTCTGTTGCCCGGCGATCGCGTTTCTACGGTTTCCGGAAAAACTGTTACCCTCCAGGACGGGATTCCGCTTGAAACGGACAACTCTGCCACGCGATTTACAGATTCGATTGCGGTATAAGATCGGATTTGCGACATTCAACACAAACCTGACCAAATGAATAAGAAATCAGACGCAGCTCCAGCTGCAGGCAAGGTTCGTATCGGAATTTCAGGCTGGAGATACATTCCGTGGCGCGGCGTTTTCTATCCTGAGAAGTTGTCGCAGAAAAAGGAACTCGCTTACGCCTCCCGTATTTTCCGGTCGATTGAAATCAACGGCACTTTCTATTCATTACAGCGCCCGGACTACTTCCAGGCATGGGCTGACGAAACGCCGGACGATTTCGTTTTTTCTGTAAAGGCGCCACGCTTCATAACTCATATACAACGCTTACGAGATGCTAAAACACCGCTGGCAAATTTTCTGGCGTCCGGTATTTTCCGGCTAGGGCCGAAGCTGGGCCCCATCTTGTGGCAGTTGCCGCCAAATTTTAAATATGATCCGGCTAGACTCGATGAATTTCTGAAACTTTTGCCGCATGATACCGAATCGGCTGCTGCGCTATCCCGTCGTCATGACAAATGGATGAAAGGCCGAGCTGCGATGAAACCCGACGCAAAGCGCCCCTTGCGGCACGCAATTGAGATTCGACACACAAGTTTTGCGACGCCGGGATTTATTGAAATGCTGCGCTCCTACAACGTGGCGCTCGTGTGCGCGGACACAGTGGAATGGCCCAGCCTCATGGATGTTACTTCCGATTTCATGTATTGCCGTCTGCACGGCTCTGAAATTCTTTATGCCAGCGGCTACACTCCCGAAGCGCTGGATCAATGGACCGGTCGAGTGTGCGCTTGGGCTGGAGGCTCAGAACCCGAGGATGCTCAGCGCGTAGTTAAGAACTGTGGTGCGAAGGTTCCAGCCCGCGATGTCTTCGTTTATTTCGATAATGATGTGAAAGTCCGGGCACCCTTCGATGCAAAAAGTTTGACCGAGCGCGTGGACAAAATGCTCCCGCGTTAGGGGGCCTTGACTTACTGAGGTTGTGACACTTCCCTGCCCCATCTGACCAACGGCCTCATGGTTTTTTCAGCGATGTGAATTCGAGCACGTCGTTATTTCCAGGAATGGAGTTTTCCCGCGGGATGGAGGAATGTTTATCAAGCTCGAATTCGGAGCCAGGCCCGAGGTATGTGAATTTTTCAAAGATAAAAGGAACTCCTTCTGATTGCAGAACCGAGTTTCCATCGGTCACCTGAAAATGCAGGTGCGGGCCAGTTGCATTGCCGCTATTGCCGAGGCGAGCCAGGATATCACCGCGGTGTACGTGATCGTGAAGGCGAACTGTAATGCTTGCGCCTTGTAAGTGGGCGTAGGTGGCGTAGCGATTCGGCGCGATGCGAACTATGATGTAATTCCCTGCGATGTTATCCAAAGTGACCGGCGTGGGAAGTACGCGCGGAGCATTTTCAGGAATTCCGTTCACAACTTGTGTCACTTCCCCATCTGCCACGGCCTGAATGGGCTCGCCGTAGCCCCACCAGTTTTCATTGCGAGCAGTTCCGTCATGAGAGTCTCCGTTGGGACCGACTTTGACCCAATCGATTGCGAACCTCTGGGCTGCGTTGATATGGCCGTCAATCGCGGTAATACTCGCGCGGTGATCCGAATCGTTAGAAGGTCCATTTCCTGCGAGCCAAATGCCGCCATCGAATGGAGGGTGCAGTAACGGCACCGCGTCCTGACTTACGGCAACCGGAAAATCTTCGAGGGTAGACTCCGCCGCGGCGCTGGCTGGCTCGCCGGCCGCAAAAACCACCCGATGCAGCAAGACCGTCGGTGCTTGTTTATCCGGCGCCACTTCGATCCACATAAGAATGACGGCGCGTTTCGCCGGACCAATTGTAGGGGAGTCCTTCGTTCCGCGCATTGACCCCGCCTCCATCATGATTGCAGACAACGCGTCGCCAGAAATGATGCTCAGCGGCTGGCTCTTGTTGGTGTCCGCGAAAACTTCCAGGCGCTTCAACGTCAACGGCACTGCGTCGAAGTTGGTGACATGTAACTCGTATACCAAGACTTGCTTCGCTGCGAGTTTGACCGGGACCGGCGGCGATGGACAGACCACCTCTACGCGAGGGCCTCTCTCTCGTGCAAATCCCGCCGACAGCATTAGGAGAACGAGCACGAACGCGTAGAAGGACCGTTTACTGATTGCGAATGACAAACGCATAAGTTCGTGTTCCTTACCTTCGTTTTGGATTCACCCACCGCCGTGCATCGCTTCCCGAATCGACACGCCGGAGTTGAATCCCCAGGCCGATTATTCGTAATGCAGCGCCACCATGGGGTCCACGCGCATGGCGCGGCGTGTGGGTATGAAGCAGGCGAAGAGGGACACAGCGCTGAGCAGGATCGCGACGCTGGAAAACGTCAACGCGTCGTGGCTTGTTACGCCGAGAAGCAGGCCGCTCAGATAGCGCGTCAGAGCGAACGATGCTGCGAGGCCTAAACCTACACCGATAAGCGTTAAGCGAAGACCATGGCCGAGTACAAGCCGGAGAATGTCCTCTTTGCTCGCGCCTAGCGCCATGCGGATGCCGATTTCGTGTGTCCGCTGCCGCGTGGTGTAAGCCGTGACTCCGTAGATTCCCACGGCGGCGAGTATCAAAGCGAGCAGGCCGAATGCGCCGACAAAAGTTCCAGCAACGCGCTGGCCGAAGCTGGCAAACAGCTCCTGCGATTCGAGCGTGTTCACCTCGTACATCACGAGGTCGGGATTCAGTTCATGGACGGTATTCTGGATGGTTTTGCCGACAGCCAACGGATCTCCGGCCACACGCGCATTGATAATCATGTCGGCTTTGTAATACTGGTACAGCGGCAAGTACACGAAAGGGGTTGACGTTTCGTTCAGAGCTCTCACTTTTGTGTCTCGCGCCACGCCCACCACGGTAAACCATTCGTTCGTAAAGTCGGAGTTGAGTTGCTTGCCGAGGGCTTCCTGATGCGGCCAGTAACGCTCCGCGAATGCTTCGCTGACGATCGCGGCGCGTTGCGAACTCTTGGTGTCCTGCAGCGAGAAGTCTCGCCCCTTCACGATTGGAATCTGCATGGTTTTGAAATAATTCGGCGTGATGACGGCAGCCTGTGTCTCCATCACTTCATTCGGCTGCGATACGTACCCTTCAGGCTTCACACTGGTGGAGCCTCCACCAAACCCCAGGGGCACGCGGTCCGACAAAGACACCGACTGCACGCCCGGAAGCGCTTCCAGCTTCGCGACGAGTTGGCGATCGAATTGGGCCCCGGTTCCTTCCGAATATCCCGCGGTAAACAAATCGTAGGAAGCGATCCACACGTTATGTGAGTTGAAGCCCGGATAGATTTGCTGCGCGCTCCTGACACTGCGAATGAACAATCCCGCGCAGATCAGCAGCAGCAGCGACAGCGAAATTTGAGCTACTACCAACCCGCCAGCAAGGCGCGCCTTGCGCAACGTGCCTGACGCACTGCTGCTGTCCTCTTTCAGCACCGTAATCGGCGCCACACCGGAGGACCGCAGCGCGGGCAGAATTCCGAAGATCATGCCTGTAAGCAGCGCAATTGCCAGAGTCGCGAACATAACCGTGCGATCCGTCCCGATAGTGAGCGACAATGGGTAATCCGTATCTGGCATGAATTTCATCAAACTTCCCGCGGTCCAGAAGGTGATCAGCAGTGCGACCCCACCTCCTGCCAGCGCCAGCATTAAACTTTCTACCAGCAGTTGCCGAACCAGCCGCCATCGGCTTGCGCCCAGCGACATTCGAATGGCGATTTCACGGCGGCGTGCTACCGAGCGCACCAGCATCAGATTCGCCACGTTCGCGCATGCCAGCAATAGCACCAAGCCCGCAATAATCATCAGCATCGGAAGCAGCGTCGAGAGAAACGAATTCAAGCCCCACGGGTTACGCCAGAGCGGGTACGCTATTACCGTGTCTTTTCCTTTATGCTCCTCGGGATAATTCTTTGCCTCCGGCTTGAGACGAAGCGTCATTTCCGCCTGCGCTTGGGCCAGCGATACGCCCGGCTTCAACCGTCCAAATATCAATAACCAGAAATTGTGATGGTCGTGAATCAGGTCGCCCCTTGCGTCTAACTGCGCTTCCATCATGATGGGAACCCAAATTTCCGTGCGCACACCAGTCTGGCTTCCTTGAAACACCGCTGGCGTTACACCCACGATGGTGTAGGGGTGTTTGTTGATTTCGATGTTTTGGCCCAGTACATCCGGATTCGCACCGAAATGTGTTTGCCACAGCCGGTAGCTGATTACGGCCACGGGCGCGCCTCCGGGCTTCTCGTCCTCTGAAGGCAGAAAAGCGCGTCCAAGAACTGGTCGCACGCCCAGTACATCGAAATAATTCGCGGACGTTACCATGCCCCAGATGCGCTCCGGTTTAGCTTTGCCCGTCAGGCTCATTTGAGCGAACCAGCAGGCCGCGATGCCGGCAAAACTTTGCTGCCCGTTGCGTACAGCTTCGAGATCAGGATAAGTAAAGCCGAAAGGCTGGCCGGGCTTGCCCAACGTCAACGACACGACCTCACTCGGAATGGAGATTCCGGGAACCGGGTTCAGCAATGCTGAATTGATCCAACTGAAAATTGTGGTGTTCGCGCCGATACCCAGGGCAAGCGTCAGGATGGCAATCGCCGCATATCCTGGGGCCTTGGCGATTATTCGCAAGCTGTATCGTATGTCTTGCCAGAACGAGGTCATCGCGTACCTCCAAAGACGAGTTACCATATTCAAGCATGTCCCGGCCCATCCGAGGTCCCGTTTAAGCGAATGCTGGCACACGCCTTAGCAGATCTGGCTTTGGCCGAATCGTCCGCAACTGTCCGCCTATGGGACGCACCTGCAGCGGGACCGACCGGAAGCGATTTACGTCGCCTTGTTGCGAAAGCTCAACCTTGCCCATTGATGATGATCCATAAACCTTCCCGACTCACAACACCCGATAAGTTCTGATATGGAATGACCTGTCAACTACGAGCAACTGTTTTCTTCTTCTTTCTTGCTCCTGGGAGGCAGCGCGAGTCGTGGCCGAGGTAGTTTTGCGACGGTTGATCACTCTGATATTCGCGGGTCGAAACCGCATAATCGCGATCCGTCGGGAGCTACCTCGGACTATATGCGCGGCAGAGGCTCCTGGTGCGCTGTTTCTGCTTGGATCCCGATGGCCCAGACAATTGGTTTGGATCTGGGAGATCGCACCAGCCATTACTGCGTGTTGAATGAAGCGGGGGAAGTGATTGTGGCGAGCAACCTACCGACGACGACGAAAGGAATCGAGGAAGTTTTCAGCTTAGCAAGAAGATGCCGACACTGGTCGGTTAGAGGCTCTTGTTGGCGCTGAAGCGGAGGCGGACGTAGTCGGCGGTCCACTTGCCCTCGGCGTCGCAGAGTTCTGGGCGCAGGGCTTCTCGGACTTCAGCGATATAGGAGGGTCGTTCGGCGGGCGGCAAGGTTGAAATGAAACTCTCGGCGAAGGTTTCCAGCCAGCCGGTGACATCACCAGGGAGCGGAGTTGGGCGGGGAATCAGGGCGATATAGCTCACGACGAATCCGCCGCGCGTCAGTTGCTGTGAATAGTCTTCGACGGTGGGGAAATACCAAGGGCTTGCGGCTTCGCCGTTGATGCCGCGGCGATTGAGGGCTTCGACTAACGCCCTCCTGATCTTGGCCACGCAACCGTGGCCGCCGAATTCAGCGACGAAACGTCCGTGCGGCTTGAGTGCACGACGCACTCCGGCGATGACCTTGGCGGGATTGCTCATCCAGTGCAGCGCCGCGTTGCTGAACACGGCGTCGAATTCGCTGTCGAAATCGAGAGCTTCCCCGTTCGTCACACGGACGTCCAGGTCGAGTTTTCGTGCGGCGTCGATTTGCGGTGCGCTGGCATCGACACCGATGACATGGCATCCCATCGAGGCGAGCTTCGCGGTAAGCACGCCGTCGCCGCAGCCAAGGTCCAAGATGCGCTCGCCGGCGCGCGGCGCGAGCAGATCAACCACGGGCGCGCCAAGTTCGGAGACGAAGCGGGCGTTGCGAGCGTAGCGTTCAGGATCCCAGGTTTGCGGGTGTGCCATTTTGGAGTGCCTCGTCGTAGCCTCCGGCAGCTTATCAGCCTTTCTTGTTTTCGGCGTCGGGCGGTCTCAATGGATCGACGCGACACTAGCTCGAAGTCTATCGGCAGGAGTCTCAACGATAAAAGTCATTCGCGAGCGTTGATTCAAACGGAACAACTACCCTGTTTAGTTCTGATTGAGTACAGACTCGACAGATCGGTTTCTAGCTTAGCTAGGGCTAGCGGAAGCATTGCCGGATCAACTGATTAGATGGTGTTGCATCGACCAGTTGAGCTGTCAGATTGCGGCGGTCTGCGTCTCTGTTCGTGTCTGTTCGTTGACTTGCCTTCTGCCACAACCTAAGATGAGCGCCAAATGCCCGATTCGCAGCCGTTGATCGGTCGCACCGTCTCCCATTACCGCATCCTCGAAAAGCTCGGTGGCGGCGGAATGGGCGTTGTCTACAAGGCTGAGGACACCAAGCTCCACAGGTTTGTTGCGCTGAAGTTCCTTCCCGACGGGTTCGCGCCAGACTCGCAAGCTTTAAGCCGCTTCAACCGTGAGGCACAGGCTGCGTCCGCGCTGAACCATCCCAACATTTGCACCATCTACGAAATCAGTGAGCAGAACGGCCAGCCCTTCATTGCGATGGAGTGTCTTGACGGGCAGACCCTGAAGGAACGAATTTCCGGCAAGCCGCTTCCGCTTGAGCAAGTGCTGGACCTGGGGACGGAGATCGCGGACGCCTTGGACGCAGCGCACGCCAAAGGAATCGTCCACCGCGACATCAAGCCCACCAACATCTTTGTCACGGAGCGAGGCCATGCCAAGATTCTGGATTTTGGTCTGGCCAAGCTGTCACCCGCGCGCGGTGCCGCGAATGTTTCGGCGATGCCCACGGCCAGCGAGCTAGAGCAACTCACACGGCTCGGCGCAGCGATGGGCACGCTTACGTACATGTCGCCGGAACAAGTGCGGGGAGAAGAGCTGGATGCGCGCACCGACTTATTTTCGTTTGGTGCGTTACTCTACGAGATGGTGACTGGGATTGCGCCTTTCCGTGGCGAAGCCTCCGGCGTAATCGCCGAAGCCATTCTGAATCGCACGCCCGTTCCGCCAGTGCGACTGAATCCCGACCTTCCCACAAAGCTCGAAGAGACCATCAACAAGGCGCTGGAGAAAGACCGGAAGCTGCGCTACCAGAACGCCGCTGACATTCGCACGGATTTGCAGCGGCTGAAGCGAGATTCAGATTCGGGTCGTGCAGCCTTGGCAGCAGGTGAGGCCGGGTTGAAGCCCATCCGGAAATCCATTCGATGGGTGGCGGTCACAGGCGCAACAGTGCTGGTCATCGGACTTGCTGTGGGCGGTTGGTTGTTTTTCTCCCGCAAGGCCCACGCGCTGACGGACAAAGACACTATCGTCCTCGCGGATTTCACGAACACGACGGGCGACCCGGTGTTTGACGGGACGCTGCGCCAGGGGCTCGCCATCCAGCTTGAGCAATCGCCGTTTCTGAAAATCATGGACGACGAGCAGGTGCAACAGGACCTTCGATTGATGAGCCTGCCTGCCGGGGGACGCATTACAAACCAGATCGCGCATGACATCTGCGTGCGAGAAGGAGTTGCGGCTACGATAGACGGCTCCATCGAGAGCCTGGGTAAGGACTACGTCATCACGCTCCAGGCAATCACGTGCCAGGGTGGCGCGACGCTGGCTCGGGAACAGATTCAAGCGGGCGACAAAGAGCACGTGTTGAACGCGCTAGGAACCGCCGCCGCAGCCATGCGGGCCAAGCTGGGAGAGTCGCTCAACTCGATCCAGAAGTTGAATCGTCCGCTCGAACAAGCCACCACTCCATCGCTGGAAGCTCTCCAGAACTACACCGCGGGTTATTCCGAGATGGGCCAGGGCCAATTTCTGGCCGCTGTCCCGTTGTTTGAGCGCGCCATTGCACTCGATCCAAATTTCGCGATGGCTTACTTCATGCTCGGCGTCGCGTTCAACAATGCCGGGGACATAGAGCGCAGCCGGGAATACACACAAAAAGCTTTCGGTTTGATCGACCGAGTATCCGAGTTTGAGCGGGACCTTATTGCGGCTAGCTACTACTCGTATGATGGCCAGTCTGACAAAGCGATTGACGCATATCGGTTGGGTATCCAGAACTATCCCCGCTTTTGGGGATTCCATAACGACTTGAGTGTCGAGTACATAGACCTGGGGCAATTCGAAGAGGGGCTCAAGGAGGGCCAGGAAGCGACTGGGCTACAGGCGAACGTTGAACCTCCGTACCGGCGCCAACTGGACGCCTACATGTGCCTGGATCGGCTCGCCGAGGCGAAGCAATTAGCGGAGAAACTGCGGGCGCAGGGACTCGGCGGAGCGAGGATCCACCAGCGCTTCCTCGAAATCGCTTACGTCGAGGGCGATGATGCGGCCGCTGCGCGGGAGATTCAATGGTTCGCAGGCAAGCCGGTCGAGTACCTCAGCTTTGGCTTGCAGGCGGCCAATCAGAATGCTCTATGGCCAGCGTCGCGAGTCGAGCAAACTGTACCAGCGAGCCGCGGAGACAGCGCTGCGCCATGGGCTCCGGAACGCCGCCGCCGAATTTGAAGAGGCCGATGCGCGTGCCGACGCGCTGTCGGGTAATTGCCAGACCGTGCGGCGACTGGGGCGTCCTGCGCTGGCACTGGCCATGTGCGGCGATGCGGCCCAAGCGGAGAAGCTCGCCGGAGAGACTTCGAAGCTGTTTCCAAACGGAACCCTCTGGAATGCGGTGCAGCTACCGGCGATTCGCGCCGCGATCGCGCTCAAGCGCGATCAGCCCGCCAAAGCCGTGGAACTGCTGGCATCCGCCTCGCCGTACGAGCGTGCTTACCCCGAGGCGGTGTACCTGCGGGGCTTGGCTTACCTGGGTCTGCGTGAAGGCGCTGAGGCAGCAGCTGAGTTCGAGAAGATCCTGGACCACAAGGGCGCCAATTGGGGCAGTGCTTGGCAACACCCCTATTGGGGACAGTTCTACTCGCTTTCCTACCTGGGCCTGGCGCGCGCCTCCGCGCTCGCGGGCGACACGGCGAAAGCTGGAAAAACCTTCCAAGACTTCTTGGCACTGTGGAAGGACGCCGACCCCGACATTCCCATCCTCATCGCTGCGAAAGCGGAGTACGCAAAACTGCAATAACCGTAGCGACCCAGCGCCAATCGTGTCTTCAAGGAAGCAACAGCATGACTCTTTTAATTTGTATGGTGCCCAAGAGAGGACTCGAACCTCCACTCCCTTGCGGGAACTAGCTCCTGAAGCTAGCGCGTCTGCCAATTCCGCCACTTGGGCATTTCTTGCGGCAAAACTACGAGGCCCAACCATATTGCCGCTTGGCCTATGGTTTGTCAACGAAGCACACCGCGGTTCGGGCAACCTTGACCCTGGCGCGCCGTCCGCCTACAGTTAATCCTCCGGCCTGCGACTCAGGAGCAAATTATGGCATCCGCCCGCGCGATGATTGAGCGTCGCCGCTCAAGCCGCATCTTAATCCGTATCCCCGTACAGGTTTTCAGCGATGGCGGTTTTGGGCAGCCAGTGGATACGCCGGCTGAAGCGATCGCCATCAGCCGCTTCGGAGCGCTTCTCCGCGCGTCGTTTTCGCCTGCTCTGGGATCTCGTATCGAAGTGCTGAATCGAGTTTCCCAAGAAACGCAAGAGTTTCGCGTAGTCCGCGTTCAAGGCGCCGAGGACGGTAATTTCGAACTGGGCATCGAGATCCTCTATCCCACGAAGAATTTCTGGCACGTTCACTTTCCCGACGAAACCTTCGCCTGACCCCTCCCATGGGCGGGTGGTGCTATAATCCCGCCAATACCACGGAAGATATGGGCCCGCTTGGCCGGCTCATTCTTGTAGTATCGTCGACCTCAGCGGGCCGGGGAGATGACCATGGAGGAGCTCGGAACCACGCTTTTCTCGCTGCTAGTCGGTTGGGCAGTAGTCACCGCCGTGCTCATCTGTATGCTGATTTACCGCGCGATGCTGGGAGCCCATGAGGAAGACCAGATCTTCCTGGATAAGGCGGGAGATTCCATGGCTCAGGAGCAACGCCTTCTTGTCGCTCGCATCGAGAAGCTCAGTACTCCCATCAACCTTTTAATCACGGTCTCGGTTTTGCTGCTCCTGGTAATTGCCGGAATATGGCTCTGGCGGGGATACCAAAACTTCTGAAGTTTCCGGTATCGCCACTTTCCTCGACGATGTGAGCCAATGCTCGTCGTGCTTTTGGCCAACTTACTGGTTCGGCGGTTGCGGTTGAGAGGCGGGACCTACCGGCGCCTGTGTTTGTGTGGCGGGCTGTCCTCCTGCTGGTTGTTCACAAAGTTGCGACGTGTGGTTGTGGACGATGAGCCAGTTATCTCCCACTTTATTGAGCACAAGCGTAGTTTGGCCACGTATTCCGTAGGGCTTCCCGTTCAAAACCGAACTGAATTCCCATTGATATGACGCCCAAGCCACATCCGCATGGACGAAGATGTAAGTGTTACGCCGGACCACTTGGCTTCCCTGGAACGAGGCGCGTTGCTTCTGGTATCCAGCCACGTAGTTCAGCCAGCCTACAATCGGCGGCCCAAAGGTACCGCTTACGAACGTCGCATTGTCGGAATAATATTTATGCATAGCCTCGATGTTTCCTACTTGAAAGGCGCCCAGCATTTCTCCGATGTTGTGGTCGATTTGGTCAGAAACAGGAAGCGGGATCGCTGGCATGGGTGAATTGTCCGGCTTTTTGTTCTTATTTTTCTGTCCCCAGGCTGCCGACGAGGCCACCAAGAATACGATAATTCCTGCAAGAAGCTGCCGTGCGCGCGATGTAGAGTTCCACTGAAGAATCATCCGCATTCCCCAAAATTGAATTTTTGTTTCTCTCAATCTCACGATGTGACTTCGGAGAATACCACGAAGAAAAATTATGCGGAGGCCAGACCTTTCGTTCTGTGTTCATGAGAAGGAGCGCGCACGGGCGACTTACTCTGCTAGGACATTTTCCTAGCAGTACGGGACGGCTCGATCGGGAATTTCTTTCCTTTAGCCGCGAATATCGCAGGCAACACGAAATCCGTAATCTGCGTATTGAAATTCAGGAGGAATGCTTGAGCGCGCGGCGCATCGCGACACCTTTGTGAAATGCCGCCAGGACCCGCCTCGAGATGAACGTCGAGCAGGCGCCGTTAGTCTTGCTCCGCTGGGCACGCACTCGGATGGACCGGTAGGATTTCGCTCCGGCGATACGCCATAGTAGTCAGCGTCAAACCAGTCCGCGCACCATTCGTGAACATTTGCGCCTATGTCGCAAAGTCCGTAACCGTTTGTTTCCGCGCGTCCCGCTGGTTCTGGTCCTGTCTTCCAGCGGGTTGCATAGTTTGCGAGAGATTCGGGAGGCTCGTCTCCCCAGGGGAATAATTTCTGTTCCAGGCCGCCCCGCGCCGCATATTCCCATTCCGCCTCGCTAGGTAAACGAAAATGTCGCTGAGTCATCCGGCTCAACCACTCGCAACATTCCATGGCATCAAACCATGAAGGCGCTACCACCGGTTGTAAAGGATCGGAGAAATTTGGATCGTCCCAATGCAAAGGCTTGCGACGCTGTGTGGCGGAAAGAAATTGCCCGTACTCAGCGTTCGTCACCTGGCAGGCAGCCAGTTCGAAGATATCTATCCAAACACGATGCACAGGCCGCTCGTTATCCTGACCCGCATCGCTGCCCATCAGAAACCAGCCTGCGGGAATCTGAATCATGCGCGGAAGTGTAATTTCGTCACGCCCGCCTGTTTGGAGTGGTTCAGTTTTTTGCTGTTGCATGTGGTGTCTGGCTCAACAAATCGACAAATAGACGGTAGGCTCCCGGCACTCCTGCTGGAAGCTCGCGGAAGAACGACAAGCCCGTGTAAATGTACAACCCTTTTCCCACTTGTGCAGTCACCAGCGCTCCGGTTACCTCCGGGTCGTCAAAGTCTTTCAGTCCCAATAGCGCTTGATAGCGTGGATCGAAGGTGCCCCAGAAATATAAGCCGCGTTCCTGTTCCCATCCCTGAAAATCGGCGAGCGTAATCTTGTTCGGCGTGTTCATCAGCGGGCTATCCGGCGCAAGAAACCGTACTGGAGAATTCGGATCGGTCACCCGCGCGACCTGGTCTCCCATCTTCGCAGGGTATGGCGCCGGCAGTTCCTTATCCCACGCGAAATCCCGCTGATACTGCACTAAGAGCGTGCCACCACGATCGACATAATCAAGGAGCCGCTGATTTGCGCGCAGCAGGTCGGGACGCAGCTCGTAGGCGCGTATGCCCACCGTGATCGCGTCGTATTGGTTCAAATCGCCGAAAGCCAGCGCTACTTCGTCGAGCAAATCGACCTGGATACCCAGTTGACGCAGAATTTCGGGAAGCGGATCATTTTCCGCCGCGATGTAGCCTACTTGCAGTTTGGTCGGAACATTCAGATCGAGCACATGAACGGTCGCATCAGATGGCTCGCTCCAATTGCGAGTCGGGAGAGTGGGAATGGGCTTAAGCGAAGTTCTAAACGTCTGTTCTCCAATTCGAGCGTAAGGACGCAGAACGTAGGCGCCGGGGAGTCGTCGCGCCGGAGGCGCCACGATGAAACGGATTAATTGATCGCCGCTGGTCGAAAAATCCAGTGGCGCAATTGGCTGCGCTTTCCATCCGTCCGGCGCATCAACTCCAACCTCCACCTTGGCTGTTTTCGTTCCGTGATAGCGCACACGAGCGAGCAGTTTTACCGGCTCTGAAGCTCGTTGCACCGGGACCATTACTTCCGCTGGTTCAACCGTCAACGTCACTGCCGGGACAAGTTCGAGTGGGTAGGTCGCAATGCCGGTCGTTGTTGCCTGCACGCTTTCCACCGGCTTCTCGATCGTAAATCGGTACGAACTCCAGACAACTGTCAAAGTTACGCGCAGGAGCGGCGGAGGAAATGGCCGGATTGCATCTTGGGGAGACCTCGGTGCTTTCGCATCCGCTGGAATCGAGACCTTAAAGTTTTCGCTTTCGCTATCCTGTTTCGCTGGTTCTTTGGTCGCGCCCCAACCCGGGGGAACTTCGAGGTCGTTGGCATCCCGCGTCCATTTCACCGGCACGATTGGCTTTCCTAGGGTCACCTCCACGGAAAAATCCTCACCCGCGACCAGCTCGTGGCGGTCGGCCTGTGCTTCGAGAGAAATTGCCACATCTTCAGCCAGTGCGCGATCGATCCGTTCGCTCGCGCGTTGCAGCTCCCATAACGCGGGCGAAGTTTCCTTGTTAGCTCGATCCGCCATTGCATTTTTTGAAATTTCGTTTCTCAACACTCCAATTTGCAGCCCGGCCTCTGCCAGCGAAGTGGCTGCATCGGTTCTTCGTGTGGAACGAACTGCAATAAGGGCTGCTTTCAGGTCTGCATCCGCCGCAGCGAGCCGCGTGGTCATCGATGGTTGCAGCGAGGGGAAGCGTGCGCTGAGTGATGTGAGAGGCTGCGCTAACAGCTTGGCGTCGAATTTGCCGGCCGTGCCTTTCTCGTTTTCTGCAACCAGATAGATAGGCCGCCGGAAAAATACGTTGCCGAAAAATGCCGGAGTTCCCTGAGACCGATGCAGCGCATGTCCTTCCATCCCCAGCTCAGTATAGCTTTTGCCCCAAAGCGGCGAAACTTCGTTGACGGGCAGCTCAACCGCATCGGGTGATTTTTCTCGCGCCAGCCGAACCTCTAGCGTTACTTTCCACGGAGCCAGCCCTTCTGAAACTTGCTCGGGAAACATTTTTGGATCGGCGGCTGCGGTCACCGCCTGCGGCGTCAGCAAGCCGCTCGCTTGATGCTGCCCATGCCCGGAATGCACGCCTCCCCAGCCATTGATCACCACTTGCGGACGATACGTGCGGATCGCGCGGACCATATCTTCCAGCGCGATGTTGTCCCAGATCTTCATCGTTTGGTCCGCGCTCTTTGAAAAACCAAAGTCTGGCGCGCGCGTGAAGAATTGATGCACTCCATAATGCTCATCGGCCGCGAGCAATTCTTCGGTGCGAATAACTCCCAGCGCGCCGCCTTGCTCCGGACCAATCGCATTCTGTCCGCCCTGGCCGCGCGTAACAGTGAGCAGTCCAACGTCTGCGTGGAGTCCGCGCGAAAGGTACGTCAACAAGCTCGACCACTCGTCATCGGGATGTGCAGTTACAAAAAGGATTCGAGTGCTGACTCGCGACTTATTGATGGCCTCGAGGGTGTCGGCCAGCGATTGACCCAGCACTTGCGGACCTGCAGAAAGCGCGGGCAGTCCCGCCAAGATGATTGCCAGCGAAATTGTTCGCCACCGCTTCATCCAACGACCTCCTGAAATGGCCATTGCCGCAAGAGCCGCGCTCGCCCCAGGTATACGAGGATACCGACTAACATGGCCCCCAGCGAGGCGAGCATCGGGGTTGGCCCCGTCGAAACGAAAATTGCAATCCAGCCCGCTATCGCGATGATCACGGGAAGGGGATAAAGCCACATCCGAAACGGCCAGCGCTCTGCCTTCCATCGCCGATGAAGCAGTAAAAGTCCAACAGCTTGGCCAACAAATTGGATGAGGCATCGCATCGCCAGGATGGCGCGGATTACCGAGAAGAGATTGAAAAACAAGCAGATGAAGATCGACGCCGCGCCCAAGGCCAGCAACGAAATGTGCGGAAAGTGTTTCACAGGGTGCACTCGCGCGAAAACCGAAAAGAAATTTCCGTCCAGCGCCGCCGCGTATGGCACACGCGAATATCCCAGCATAGCTGAAAAAATCGAGCCGAAAGCCAATATCAGAATCAGCGCAGTTGCAAAAGTCGCCCAGTGCATTCCAAACGTTCGCTCCACAAACAAGCTCACCACGAAGCCTGAATTCTGCGCCTCTTGCCACGGAACTACGGCCAAAATGCTCGTTTGCATCAGAAAATAAAGAATGGCAATACCGAAAATCGAGATGAATATCGCTCGCGGAATATTTTTCCCGGGATCCTTCATTTCTCCGCCCAGATTGCAGACGTTGTAATAACCGAGGTAGCTGTACACCGTTTGCACGGACGCATGGCCCAGCCCGGCGAAAAAAATCCAAGAAAAACTCCAGGCGCCGGCGGGATACGTAAACACACGGCTGGCATTGAAATGTGTTGCGCCTCCATAAATCAGCCACAGAATTGTGCCCAGGACGATTACCCAAAGCATCGTCGAGATCTTGCCAATCGTCGTAATGCGCCGGTAAAGCAGCACGACCGCGACCACAATCAGCAATAACGCCACGGTCGGGTTGTAATTTGCCAGTGCCTCGCGAGCTCGTCCTGTATTGGCGTTGAGCCATGACGTTACCATCGGAACTTTGGCCGTCAGGTATTTTGAATAGTCCGCGAAACCTAGCGCGCCCGATGAAATGCTAAGGGGCGCCTGAAAAAGCGTTTGCCAGATAAAAAGAAATGACAGTAGCCGTCCCCAACTATTCGCGCCATAAGCTTCGCGGAGAAAAACGTAGCTCCCGCCGGCCTGCGGCATCGCGGCACCCAGTTCCGCCCACACGCATCCATCGACTGCAGCGAGCCCGGCACCCACGACCCATGCCAGAATGCACTGCGGCCCGCCCATCGCGCGAATGATGAATGGGATCACGATGAACGGCCCGATCCCCACCATAAACGTCATGTTGAGTGCGGTGGCTTCGATCAGACCAAGGCCGCGGTCGAGTTTTTCCGGCTCATTCATGGGCTTTACGGTACCGGCATGACGCCTGAGACACTTTAAGACGGGAAAGCATAGCAAGTTTCCGCTATTTGCGTCCGCAACGTTCGTGATGTAGGTTATTTCTGAGAGCGTACGTTGAAAAAAGCGTGCATGGCGTTGTCGCTCAGATTACCGCTGATCCTATTGTTCGCATCGCTGGTGGTCGCGTTACCCCTTCGCGCGGGAGGGCTTACCTTGCCTCCCGAGGCTACCGAAGCGATAGCCCGCATGTACGACGGGGACCCCGATGCTGCCATCGTCATCGCGAAAAAACTCCAGGAATCGCAACCAGATCATCCGCTAGGGTTCGTACTGGAGGCCGAGGCGGAGTGGTGGAAAACGTACTGCGCTGCGTCAGAAATTAAATACGGAATGGTGGATGCATGGAAGCGCGGCAAGAATCCGCAAGATGAAGTTTACTTCGCTTTAGGCGACAGAGTCATCAAACTAGCCCAAGCGCAAATCGCCCGTTCAGAAACTGCTGAAATGCATTTTTATGCCGGGACGGGATACGCGCTAAAAGCTCGCTTGTTCGGACTGCGCGGCGAGCATCGTACCGTGGCTCACGCGGGTGTTTCGGCGCGAACCGAATTCCTTCGTGCGCTTCAGCTGGATCCTGATATGGCCGACGCTACAGCAGGTATCGGACTTTACAACTATTACGTAGACTCGTTTTCGTCGATCGTAAAGATGCTCGGCTTTTTTATGGGTATACCGGGCGGAAATAAGCAGGAAGGCATCCGCCAAATGCAGATCGGGATAGATCGCGGCGTGCTAATGTCGGTCGACACCCGTTTCTATCTGGCAAAGAGTCTGCGCAAGTACGACCAGAAGTATGAAGAAGCCATCACTGTCGCCGAGCCGCTTGTCACGCAATATCCGGATAACCCGGTGTATCTCTTACTGCTCGGAAATCTCAACGCAGAATTATCACGTAACGATAAAGCGGCCGAATACTTTCAGGCCGTACTAAACCTGCCGGCCATGCAGAGGTCTTGCCAATCCCTTTCCAAGGTGGATGTCTCTGATGCTGGCAATTGCGCGCCGTGTTTCGCGCGTGCTCGCGATATCGCCAACTCGTTGCTTGCAACTCCACATTAGAAGCAATGCACCTGGTTCTTAATGCCTGGCGGGAAGCTTCGGCTTTCACATGTGCAAAATCGACGCGGGTAAAAGGACGATGGTAAAAGTTTGCCTGCTAGACGCGAGCAGCTTCTTCTTGCTCGAAAGCGTGATAAGAGGATCGGACCAGCGGCCCGGCCTCAACGTGTTTGAACCCCATCGTCTCGCCGAGTCGCTTATAATCAGCAAATTCATCCGGATGCACGTACCGTTCGATGGGCAAATGTTGCGGAGTCGGCTGCAAATACTGTCCCAGCGTGAGGATATGCGTTCCCTGCGTCGCGATCTCCTCCATCGCCTGCAACACTTCCTCGCGAGTTTCCCCCAGACCCAGCATCATCCCGGTCTTAGTCGCGATTCCAGGGAGAGTCTGCCCCGTAACTGCGAGCGTACTCTGACCGACGGGCGCAAATTGATCGGCGGGATTAGCCGTGACAGGATCAGCCGTGAATTGACCGGCTCGACGCAATAACTCGAGCGATCTTTCGTACACAGCGCCTTTGCGCACCGCGCGATACAGCCGCGGCACGGTCTCCATGTTGTGGTTTAAAACATCGGGCCGCACCGCCAACACTGTTTCCAGGGCTTGCCAATCGCCGCGAAAATCCGGAATCAGCACTTCCACCCTGCATCCTGGCACACGCTCGCGAATTTTTGTGATCGTCCGCGCAAAGATTTCTGCTCCGCCGTCCGGCTGATCGTCGCGGTTGACCGAGGTCACCACAGCGTACCTTAAACCCATTTGTTCCACAGCTTCGGCTACTCGCTCCGGCTCGTCTTCTTCAGGAGGTCCTAACGGTTTCCCGCTTGGCACGGCACAAAACCCGCAAGCGCGGGTACAGATGTTGCCCAGGATCATGAAGGTGGCCGTGCGATGTTCCCAGCATTCACCCATGTTTGGGCAGCGCGCGCTCTCGCACACCGTGTGCAGATCGAGCGTGCGCATGATGCGCTTGAGCTCCTGGTAATTCGTTCCCCCGAAATACTTCACCCGCAGCCAGGACGGCCGCGGATGGGCCGAGGGCAGCGGCGTGGGATTGTTCGACAATATGGTGAAGGGAGTTGCCATTTGCGCGAGTTCGAAACAATTCTACGCTGGGCCACCCTGTGACACAACCTCACCGCTACTTGTTCGGCCAAACTTTGTAGCGGCAAAGCCTTCACACATTCAGTTCGGTAACGACGAATAGGTCGGTCAATGATTGCTGCGACTTGTTCCGTTAGGGCACATGCGATTGAGCCTTTTTGTTGTATATCTACAACACGGGAAAACAATTTCCGTCAGAAAACCCTGTAACATGCTGATTACAAAAGCGTAAAATCGCCACCAAGCGGTTACCGAAATGCTAGTATAATTGCGCTCAGCGCATGCCTTTTCAACTTACGATTCAGCGGCCCGCGGAAATCGACGGCCTCGGTCTTCATACCGCGGTACGCAGCCACGTTCGACTAGTCCCCGCTCCGGCTGACACGGGGATCGTATTTCGCCGTGTAGACCTCGATGGTTTTGAAATCGAAGCTCACGTTCGCAACGTAGCGCGCGTGAGTTACGCCACCAGCTTGATGAAACAAGGCGTGCTCCTTTCCACCGTTGAGCATGTGCTGGCAGCTCTGTATTCCTGCGGCATTGATAATGTGTATGTAGAACTCGACGCACTGGAGTTGCCGATTTTGGACGGATCCTCACAGCCTTACATCGATCTCCTGGCTCGCGCCGGGACCCGTACCCTTCGCCGACGGCGACGCTACATCCGAGTCAGCAAGCCTCTGGAATTTTCCGATGGCGACCGACGCATCGGAATTTACCCTGCTGAGGAATTCCAAGTTCATTGCTTTGTGGACTATCACCATCCCGCAGTCGGCCCGCAGGAAGTGAAAATGGTCGTGGATCGCGAATCTTTCAGCCGCGAACTAGCTCCAGCGCGAACGTTCGGCTTCATGAAGGACTTCCCGGGTTTGCAGGCGATGGGTTTGATTCGTGGCGGGTCGGTGGACAACGCCATCGTTCTGGACAACGACCGGGTGTTAAACGGGCCGCTGCGTTTTCCGGATGAATTTGGCCGCCATAAAGCGCTGGACCTTATCGGAGACTTGGCCTTAGTCGGCCGTCCGCTGAAAGCGCGCGTGGTGGCGCATAAAGCCGGCCACGCATCACACACTCAATTAGTCACCCGTCTTCTAGCCGACCGGAGCTTGTGGACCGAAACTAGGGAAGGTCACGCGTCGGTGTCTGCACCTGAAACTGTTGCTTTTGCTAGTTCTGTCCCCACCTTGAGATGAACGCAAAAGATACTGCGATCGTGTTACTGGCCGCTGGCAAAGGAACGCGCATGCGATCCGAACTGGCGAAAGTGTTGCATCGAGCGGGGGGACTTCCGCTGGTTGAGCACGTTGTGCGCGCCTGCCAGCCGCTCAAGCCCGCGCAGTTACTGGTTGTCGTGGGACATCAAGCGGAGGAAGTTGGCGCGGTCGTAACTCCACTCGGCGCGCAAACCGTTTTGCAAAAGCCACAGCGCGGGACAGGCCATGCCGCACAAGTTGCGCGGCGTGCCCTTCGAAAAAGTGCGAAACTTGCAATGGTTGTTCCGGGCGATGCTCCGCTTCTTCGCCCCGCAACTCTGGCGGCGCTTCTCGACACACATCGCCGCGGCGAAGCTGCCGCCACGATTCTTACCGCCGAACTTAATGATCCCACCGATTATGGCCGCGTCCTGCGCGATTCAGAAGGCCGCGTGCAAGCGATCGTCGAAGAAAAAAGCGCCACACCGGAACAGCGGGCTATTCGCGAAGTTAATTCCAGTATTTATTGCTTTACGCTCGCAAAGTTGTGGCCGTGCTTGCACGCTCTACGTCCGGATAATGCCCATCGCGAGCTGTATCTCACGGACGTGATCGGACTTCTTCGCCAGCAAAATGAACGGGTCCTAGCGTACGTTGCGCCCGATTCACAGGAAATTCTCGGCTGCAACACGCGCGCCGCTTTGGCTGATGTGGACCGAATTTTCCGCGCCCGTAAAGCCGCGGAGTTGATGGAATCCGGAGTTACGATTTATCTGCCGGAAACTGTTGTGATCGATCCTGAAGTTACAGCTGGCCCCGACTCGATCATCGAACCAGGAGTTCAGCTTCTCGGCAAAACGCGCATCGGCAGCCGTTGCAAAATCCAAACGGGCAGCATTCTGCTCGATTCTCGCCTGGATGACGATGTGGTGATCGCTGCCCACTCTGTTCTGGATTCTTGCCGCGTGTGGCCGGAAGCTAAGATTGGACCGTTTTCTCGTTTGCGGCCCGGCTCGGATATTCGCACAGGCGCGCATGTGGGAGGGTTCGTCGAGATCAAGAAGTCGGTCGTCCATGAAGGCGCCAAGGTGCCGCACCTAAGCTACATCGGTGATGCATCCATCGGCCGCGATTCTAATATTGGAGCGGGCACCATCACCTGCAACTATGATGGCTTCGCAAAGTACCCTACCACGATCGGCGAAGGAGTTTTCATCGGCAGCGACACTGCGCTGGTGGCCCCCCTGCGTGTGGGGCGTGGCGCGTATGTCGCGGCTGGTTCCACCATTACTGAAAATGTTCCGGCGGACGCCTTGGCCATCGCTCGCGGGCGCCAAGCTAACAAACCGGGATGGGCCGCCGCTCGCCGCAAAGAATTAGCTCGCACTTCAAAACCCAAATCTTCGAAGCATCGCACTTCTGGCGCCCGCGCCAAAACAAAACCCCACCGGTAGTGGGGTCTGCGCTCCTGAAAAAAATTAGGGGGCAGACGAAGGAGTGCCTGCTACTTACAATCGTCGGTGCTTTCGGTGCTTTCGGCATTCACAGCAAGCGGCACATGCTAAATGTGCTAAAATTATTGTATGAAAGTCGGCGTGGTCCAATTCCCGGGATCGAATTGCGACGACGACGCTTATCACGCGATCGGCTCGATCATCGAACAGCCCGTTGAATTTGTCTGGCACCAATCCGAAGATCTTTCCGGTCTCGACGTCATTATTCTTCCGGGTGGATTTGCTTTTGGCGATTATCTCCGAACAGGAGCGATTGCGCGTTTTTCTCCAGTAATGAAAGCGGTCGATCGGTTCGCGCGTTCCGGCGGCTTGGTGCTCGGAATCTGCAACGGCTTTCAAATTCTGCTGGAAGCCGGACTCTTGCCCGGCGCGATGACGCGCAACAAAAGTCTCCGCTTTTTGTGCCGCCAAGTCCATATTCGCGTGGAAAACACGGACACGCCTTTTACTTGCGGCGCGCAGCCGCGCCAAGTTCTGGAAATTCCGATCGCCCACATGGATGGAAATTATTTTTGTGATGCCGCAACGCTCGCCGAGATTGAAAGCAATCATCAAGTCGTGTTTCGCTACGTCACGCCGCATGGCGATCTTCCGGCTCCCCAGGATCGCATGGCGAATCCAAACGGTTCACTTCACGCCATCGCCGGAATCTGCAATCGCGAGCGGAACGTGATCGGTCTGATGCCGCATCCTGAACGCGCCGTGGAATCGCCGCTGGGATCCGCAGATGGCCTAGTTATTTTCCGTTCGATGGTGGCGAGTCTAACCCGTCGCGAATCGGTTCCCGCATAATTGCTCGCCTGCTCCCACTGTCTTCCATTTCAATCTCTTGCTCGAATTTTAATTTACTGGGACACTTTCCTAGTCAAAAATAGCCGTTTCTGCAGTCGTATGGGGCCGACGGATAAAGAATGATCGACACCGAAATCAAGGTCACGCCACAAGTCGCCGCCCAGCACGGTCTTACTCCTGAAGAATACGCGCGCATCCGTAAAATATTGGGCCGCGACCCGAATTTCACCGAGCTGGGCATTTTCAGCGTGATGTGGAGCGAGCACTGCTCGTATAAATCCAGCCGCGTGCATCTGCAGCGGCTTCCGACGCAAGGCCCTCAGGTGGTGCAGGGGCCGGGAGAAAACGCTGGAGTGGTGGACATCGGCGACGGTCTCTGCGCCGTCTTTAAAATCGAATCGCACAACCACCCAAGCTTTGTGGAGCCGTTTCAGGGCGCCGCTACGGGCGTGGGTGGGATCCTGCGCGATATTTTCACCATGGGCGCGCGGCCGATCGCCGTGCTGGATTCATTGCGCTTCGGACCCATCACACCCGGGCCTGGCGCGGGAAACGCGAGTCCCGAAGAAATCGCGCGCAATCGCCGCATCCTGGATGGGGTGATTCGCGGCATCGGATTTTACGGAAATTGTTTCGGCGTACCCACGGTCGGCGGCGAAGTAGCGTTTGAGCCGTGCTACTCCAACAATCCTTTGGTGAATGCGCTGGCGCTCGGCATCGCGCGGCGCGAGGAATTATTCTTCGCGCGGGCTCGCGGCGAAGGAAATCCCGTAATTTACGTGGGCGCAAAAACGGGACGCGACGGAATTCACGGGGCTTCGTTGTTGGCGTCCGCGGAGTTCAGCGAGGAATCACAGCAGAAACGGCCCAATGTGCAAGTAGGCGATCCCTTCCTGGAAAAGCTGCTGCTGGAAGCGTGTTTGGAAGCTATGCGCACCGGAGCAGTGGTCGCGATTCAGGATATGGGCGCAGCGGGACTCACCAGTTCCAGCTCTGAGATGGCTTCGCGCGGCGGTACCGGAATCGAAATTGACCTTGCGCGTGTGCCACAGCGCGAGACGGGAATGACTCCGTACGAGATCATGCTGAGTGAGTCGCAGGAGCGCATGCTGCTAGTGTCCGAGCGCGGACGCGAATGCGAAGTTTTCGAAGTGTTTCACAAATGGGGACTGGACGCGATAGAAGTCGGCCGAGTGACCGCCGACGGCAAACTTCGCATTCTGGATCATGGCCGCTTAGCGGCGGAAATTCCTGCGCACTCCATCGCGGACGAAGGACCGCGTTATGACCGCCCGATTGCGGCACCGCCCGCGGCTACCCGGAAGGTGCAAGCGCCAGTCGTAAAATTTGCGCCGGAAGGAACCGACCTAACTGAGAATTTCGAGCAGTTGCTGGCTTCACCGACGATCGCGTCCAAATATTGGATCACCGAACAGTACGATTCAATGGTGCGCACGAACACGCGGATCGGTCCCGGCTCGGGTGACGCTGCAGTCTTGCGTCTTAAGGAAACCAAGCGAGCGATTGCGCTGGCCACTGACGGCAACGGCCGCTGGTGCTTTCTCGACCCGCGTCGGGGTGCCATGCACGCCGTTGTAGAGGCGGCGCGCAACGTGGCCTGCGCGGGCGCACGGCCGATCGCCGCGACAAACTGCCTGAACTTTGGCAATCCCGAGAAGCCGGAAGTGATGTGGCAATTTTCGGAGACCATCGACGGAATTTCCGAAGCGTGCCGGTCTCTCAACATTCCCATCACTGGCGGCAATGTAAGCTTCTACAACGAAACGCTGGGCAAGCCGATCTATCCCACGCCCGTGCTGGGCGTTCTCGGGTTGCTAGAAGATGCCCAATACGCGCTAGGGTCTGCTTTTCATAACGAGGGCGACGTGATTCTGCTACTGGAGGGGCGAGGGAGGGAGGCTGGTCCTCAGCCCGCGGCTGCGATGGCATTAGATTTTGCCTCCAGCGAATACGCCAAAACAATTCACGGGGTGGTAGGAGGGTCGCCACCGGCATTAGATCTCCAGGCTGAGAAACGGCTCATTGAATGTCTGGGGAAACTCGCGAGCGAGAAAGTAATTCTCTCCGCCCACGATGTCAGCGACGGTGGCCTGGTGGTCACGCTTGCGGAGTCCTGTTTCAATAGTGACGGGCGATCAGCAGAGGTAAGCATTCCTTGCCAAGCCGGGAACCAGGCTGCCGAATCCGCGCTTTTTGGCGAACGAGGCGCCCGCGCGTTGGTATCACTGGCGCCCGCTTTCCTTGCTAGCGTCCGTGCGATTGCGGCACAATATAGTGTTGAAGCTGAGCCAATCGGTACAGTCTCACACGGTGAATTTCGCATCCAATATAACGGCACGCCAGCAATCCACGGGGATATCGATTCGTTCCGAAAAATCTGGGCAAGTCGAATTGAGACAATTGAAGCTCGCTAGCATGAGTGGCTTGATACAACTCGACGACGATCATTTCCACGATCATTGCGGCGTTTTTGGGATTTTTGGTCATCCCGAAGCCGCGAAGATGGCCTACCTGGGACTGTATGCGCTGCAGCATCGCGGCCAGGAGTCTGCTGGTATTGCTTCCACCGACGGCGCGGAAGTTCACGTGCACAAAAGTCTTGGCCACGTGCAGGATATTTTCACGCCGAATGTGATTGCCAAGCTTGCAGGCGAGGCAGCCATCGGTCATACCCGCTATTCCACTGCTGGCGACACTTCGTTGATGAACGCGCAGCCGGTGGTGATCGATTGCAATAAAGGGAAGCTCGCGCTAGGACACAACGGCAACTTGACGAACGCGCTTGAAGTCCGACGCAGGCTGGAGCATCGAGGTTCCATCTTTCAGACCACAAGCGACACCGAGGTGATCGTTCACCTGATCGCACGCAGCTCGGCGCGAAATCTTTCTGGTGCGATCGCAGATGCGCTCAATCAAGTGGAAGGTGCTTATTCGCTGCTGCTGCTGACGCGCGACGAAATTTACGCGATTCGCGACCCGCGCGGATTTCGTCCGCTTTGTCTCGGACGGCTCAACCGGGCCTGGGTGGCGGCGTCGGAAACTTGTGCTTTCGATTTGATCGATGCGGAATACGTTCGCGAAGTGGAACCGGGCGAGATGGTGCGAATTTCGCGCAGCGGTCTTGAATCCATTCGGTTCGCTCCCGAGAAACCACATCAATACTGCATTTTCGAGCATGTTTATTTTTCCCGGCCGGACAGTGTGGTTTTTGGCCGCCCGGTGAACGAAAGCCGCGAGCGCCTCGGACGCCTTTTAGCCCAGGAGCATCCAGTGCAGGCCGACATCGTTACGCCTGTCCCGGATTCCGGTGTGCCGGCTGCGATTGGCTTCGCGGCGGAATCGGGAATTCCCTTTCGCATGGGACTGATTCGCAATCACTATATTGGCCGCACATTCATTGAGCCGCAACAGGCTATTCGCGATTTCGGGGTGAAGCTAAAACTGAATCCCATCCGTCGAATGCTTGAGGGAAAACGCGTGGTTTTAGTGGATGATTCCATCGTGCGCGGCACGACCAGCCGGAAAATTGTTCGCTTGGTGCGCGAAGCTGGAGCCACTGAGGTGCACGTGCGCATCAGCTGTCCGCCGACGATTTCTCCTTGTTATTACGGAGTGGACACGCCGCGTCGCGAAGAACTCATCGGCGCGAATAATTCTGTGGAAGAAATACGGCAGTTTCTTGGCGCGGATTCGCTAGGCTATCTTTCGCTCAAATCTCTGCGCGCGGCCCTGGGGGATACCGAAGGCAAATTTTGCACGTCGTGCTACACCGGCAGCTATCCGACTGAGCTGGTGCAACTCGAAGTGGAGGCTCATCGTGAAAGCTGACGTAGATACGGAAGCGGTATTCCCGGAGAAAGTCCCGCAAGAAAAGATCGAGCGGGTGGTGACCACCGGCGACCGCATATGGCACGAAGTAATGTCGTGGTTCTGGGTGATCCTCGCTTTCCTTTTCATTGAAGGCACTTTGGTGCAAGCGCGCGTGATTCCGAGCGGCTCCATGGAAAATACCGTCTTGATTGGAGATCATCTGATCGTTTCGCGCATCGGATACGACGCTGGAATTCCTTTCACAAATTTCCACGTTCCGTTGTGGCGTAATCCGAAGCGTCAACAAATTATCGTTTTCCGAGCCCCTCTGCCCGAACAAGGTTTCCCGGATTTCATCAAGCGCACGATCGGTTTGCCCGGCGACACCATCGAAATTAAGAAGGGCGTTGTTTACATCAACGGGAACGCGCTAGCTGAGCCGTATCGCCCGGACCCACCCAATCCACAGGAGAATCGTGGCCCCTACAAGGTTCCTGCCGGCGATTACTTCATGATGGGCGACAATCGCGAAAATTCGTACGACAGCCGTTATTGGGGCTTCGTTCCACGCGAAAATATCATCGGTACTCCGCTGATGATTTACATGTCCATCGACGCGCCCGAAGATGTTTGGGAGCCCGGGCATGTGGGGGAACGCTTTGAAACTTACCTCAACGCCATCATCCATCCAGGTGAGGTGCGTTGGAGACGTCTGTTTCACATTTTCTAGATCGACTTCGCCGCCCTCAAGAAACGAACCTTTTTCATGCGATATTCCGATGCGGGAGTGAACATTTCGGCCGCCGACGCAGTGAAGCGTCGCATTGCCGCCATGGCGGGAAAAACTTTTCGCCGTGGAGTTCTGGCTCCGGTCGGCGGTTTCGGCGCGCTCTTTCAGCTTGACCGCAAGCGGTGGCGCGATCCGGTTTTGGTAGCTAGCGCCGATGGAGTTGGTACCAAGCTGAAGATTGCGTTTGCGACCGGAGTTCATTCCACCGTAGGCGCTGACATCCTGAATCATTGTGTGAACGACATTCTGACGCAAGGCGCTGAACCGCTATTTTTTCTCGATTACCTCGCTCTGGGGAAAATGGACGCGCGCGTCGTCGAGCAGGTGATCGAGGGCATGAGCCGAGCTGCCCGGAAGGCCGGCTGTGCCCTGATTGGCGGCGAAACCGCGGAGATGCCGGGCTTCTATCCCGCCGGCGAGTACGACCTTGCCGGATTTATAGTCGGCGCAGTAGAGCGTCGAAAGCAACTGCACGTGCGTCGCGTGCAGCCCGGCGATCTACTGCTGGCACTGCCTTCGAGCGGCCTGCATACGAATGGGTATTCGTTGGCGCGCAAGCTTTTGTTCGGTTCGGCGAAGTTGGACCCCAACACCTACGTTGCGGAGGTCGGTAATAAAATCGGGGCGGAGCTTCTGAAGCCCCATCGAGCCTACTGGCCGCTTCTGAAAAACATCCTAGCTCGAGGATGGGTTTCGTCCATGGCTCATATTACCGGCGGAGGAATTACCGGAAATTTGCCACGTGCTCTCCCGGCCAATGTTCAGGCGGTCGTCGAACTCGATCAATGGCCCGTGCTTCCTATCTTTCGCTACCTCGCGCGCCTGGGAAAAATTGACCGCGACGAGCTTTTACAAACTTTTAATCTGGGCCTGGGCATGATTCTGGTAGTGCCGCCGAAGCACATCTCGCACGTGGAGGCGGAACTAAGGCGCCGCCGCGAAAAGTTCTATTTGATTGGCCGCATCGAACGCGCGAATCGCAGTAAACCGAAAGTGAACTATACCGGCACTCTCGCGTTGTAGCGGCGGCTAGTCTTTTCATCTCCCAGGACGCGCATCTTTTCATAAGCCGCTAAACAGCGCATTTCCCGCGCGGCAAACTGGTTTCATCTTTTGGTGTGCCAGTCTAACTGTGCTAATTTCAGCCTGCATGAAAAAACGCATCGGAGTTCTACTTTCAGGGCGCGGCTCGAATTTCGAAGCGCTGGCGGCGAGTGTCACGTCCGGCCATATTCCTTACACCGAAATCGCCATCGCCGTCAGCAATCGTGAAGACGCACGAGGAATTGAGAAGGCTCGTGCGCTGGGAATCGAAGCGCGCGTGATTTCTTCGAAGGGGCTAGAGCGCGAAGCTTACGATAAGCTTGTCATTGCGGCATTGCAGGAACAGCGCGTGGACTTGGTATGCCTGGCGGGCTACATGCGGCTTCTTTCGCCGCAATTCGTGGCTGCCTTCCACAATCGCATTCTCAACATTCATCCTTCGCTATTGCCCGCGTTCCCGGGGCTGGAAGCGCAGCGTCAGGCGCTGGAGCACGGGGTTAAATTTTCCGGATGCACCGTGCATTTTGTCGATGAAAATCTGGACGCAGGTCCGATCGTGCTGCAAGCCTGCGTGCCGGTCGAAGACAGCGACACGCCGGAAACACTCTCTGAGCGGATTTTGCGTGAAGAGCACCGTATTTACGCAGAAGCCGTGCGCATCGTGCTGGAAGGAAAATTTCGCATCGAGGGCCGCCGCGTGCTACATACTGCCCAGAGCGCTCCGGAGAAAAAATAGTGCCTTCTACGCAATTCAAGCCCGTCCAAGAACAATTCTCGCACCTTCAGAAAGGCGCGGCCGAAATCATCCGCGCGGATGAGCTGAAGGCCAAGCTTGAGAAGTCCGCGAAAGACCAGAAGCCGCTACGCGTGTACCTCGGCGTGGACCCAACGGCCCCGGACATACACCTGGGCCACACCGTTGTGCTCCGCAAACTCAAACAATTTCAGGATATGGGCCATACGGCAGTTTTCCTGATCGGCGATTTTTCAGCGATGATCGGCGACCCCACGGGCCAATCAGAAACGCGCCCCCCGCTGGGACGCGAGCAAGTGGACGCAAACGCAAAGACCTATCTTGAACAGGTATTCAAGATCCTGGACCGGAAGAAGACGGAGGTGCGCTACAACAGCGAGTGGCTGGGAAAGCTTTCCAGTTCCGAGATCGTTCAGCTCTGCGGGAAGTACCGCCTCGCTCGCATGCTGGAGAGGGAAGATTTTCGCTCGCGCCTCGATAAAAATCTGCCGATTTCCGTCCACGAGCTGCTCTATCCACTGTTGACTGCTTACGATGCCGTGGCCCTGGAGTCCGACGTAGAACTTGGCGCCACCGAGCAGAAATTTAATCTGCTCGTGCACCGGGACATTCAGCGCGAGTACGGACTGCCGGGAGAGGTCGTGCTTACCATGCCGATCCTGGTGGGTCTCGATGGCGAGCGCAAGATGTCGAAGAGCCTGGGAAACTCTATCGGAATTACCGTACCGCCGGACCAAATGTTTGGAAAGCTGATGTCCATCTCGGACAAGCTCATGTGGTCTTATTACGAATTGCTGACCGATTTCGCGCCGCAGGTGATCGTGCGGCTGCAGGAAGAAGTTAACATGGGTGTGCTGCATCCCATGGACGCCAAGATGCAGCTGGCTCACACGATCGTAGCGGGCTTCCATGGCGAAGAAGCCGCCAAGGAAGCTGCCGACGAATTTCGCTTAGTCTATCGCGATCGAAAAGCGCCTACAGATTTGCCGGAAATGAAATTGGCATGGGGCACCCGGCCGCTTTTTGGTGTTCTAACGGAAACGCAACTGGCAAGCTCCAGGAGTGAAGCCGAACGCCTGATCAAGCAGGGGGCTGTGGAGGTGAACGGCGAAATTGAAAAAGATGTGAAGCGCACAATCGTCTTGAATCCTGGAGATTTGCTGGCACTGCGCGTAGGCAAGAAGCGATTCCTGCGCGTTGTCGGAGTGTAAAGAACCAGCTAACGTCGTTCAGCAAGACGCTGCAAACGATCGAGCCACGAACGGTCGCGAGCTGCAACTCCGTAGCGCGTGAAAATTCGATCGATGATTTGGCCCAGGCGTCCGGGCATCTCATATCGGTCGCGCATGATGAGCCTCGTGCCGTTGCCCATCGGTTGAAGGTCCCAGTGCTGTTGGCCCCGCACCCCGAAGGAATCCTGGAACTGCCACTCGAAACAGCGTTCCCATCGATAAGCCGTAATCACGGTGGTCAAGGTTACTTCCCGCTCCGCGAGTCTGCCGGTAACACGCACTTTCTGGCCCACTGCGAAATCCGGCGCTCCGCCTTGGACCTCGAAACAACTATTCATTTCCGCGCCATACCACAGCGGCATGCGTTGCGGAACGAAGAAAACGAAAATTTCTTTTGGGAGAACGGCGAAATTGCGCACGAACTCAAGATGGGCCATTGAGCAAGTCGAACTATCTCAGAATCAGAGTCTATTGGACTTCAACAAGGACTAACGAAACGTCGTCGGTGGCCGGCCCGTCGCGCCATTCCGAGACGCGATCGAGAATGCCACGTTTCATTTCCTTGAACGGGAACGACGAGGTTTCCCGCACAATTTTCTGCACGCCCTCCACGCCCAGCATTTCACCCTGCGAATCGAAAACGTCGGTGATGCCGTCGGTGTAAAGTACGATGCGATCACCCACTTCGAGATCTACGTCCAGCGTAGCTTCCGGTCCCACCGCATCGGGCAGCGCACCCAAGACCATGCTGCGCGATTCCAGCAAGCGAGGCTCTTCGCCAGCGCGAGCAATCATGCCGGGCGGATGGCCCGCTCCAGCAAAAAGTAATCGCCGGCCGCCGCGATCCAATTGAGCAGCAGCGATGGTAAAAAAGAAGACAGAACTGCCGATGTTGTGCATCACGAAATAGTTCAGCTGGCGAAGCATGGTTGCCAGGGGCGCCCCGTTTCGAAGCTGCGTCATAGTTTCGGCGTAGATTCGGTTGGCGACCAGGGCAGAGCCGATGCCGTGACCGGAGACGTCGCAAACCAGCAAATTCAAGCGATCGTTGTCGAGCGCATTCACCAAGCCGAAATCTCCGCCGATGGTTCGCACGGGATGGTAATAGGTTTCCACGTGCACATTTCCCCAGACGATCGACTTGGGAGCAAGGCTCTGTTGCACGCGCGCCGCCAGTGTTAAATCTTCTTCGATTTCTTTTTGACGCTCCTCGAGCAACTTATTTGCCGTGCGAAGTTTGCCTTCGGCGAATTTCTGCTCAGAGATGTCGGTGAATGTAACGATTGCAAAACGGCGGCCGTCGGGATCTTCGATGGATCGCGCGCTAACAATGACGGGGAGCCTACTACCATCGTGTCGCGGCAATACGAATTCGAACCGGTTATGGCCCGCGCGCAAACCTCTATCTCTATGTTCGTTAAGCTCTGCGGCCTCGTCCAAGGTGAAATATCTATCAAAGTTTGACCCGATAAATTCGGAGCGCGGGATGCCCGTCATTTCTTCAAAATTGCCGTTGACGAAGATGATTTGGGGGCAATCGTCTGCAATGATCACGCCTTCATTCAGCGTCTCAAGAATGCCTTCGATTTGCTCCAGCCATTCCGGCTGTTCGATGTCCACGGAACTCCCCTTTTGCATGGGTATGTTACCTAAACGCGGCAAAACCACCAACGCGCACTTCATTGAACCAGCGTATGTGGTGCTGCCTTCATCTGATTCTCGAAGGTGCGGCAACGCTCCAAGATTTATGGAGTAAAGTAAAGCGATGCTTATCGCCAACAGGAGGGCGGGTTTGGGGCTGCCCAGATGATCGGCCTGCCAGAGAAAATGTCAGCTAACGGTAATCGAGTACCACCAGGCCCGCGCGGATTGCCGCTGCTAGGTATGGCTCTGCAGGTGCTGCGCGATCCGCTAGGCACCCTGCAGCGTATCGCCCGCGAGTACGGCGACATTGTCAGCATTCCCATCGTATCCGACACCCGCATCTTCCTGAATCATCCGGACTACATCGAACAAGTAACGGTCATTCAACAAAGCAAATTTCACAAAAGTAAGCTCACCAAAGATGTAACGGGACGTTTACTGGGCGAAGGATTGTTGATCAGCGAAGGAGATTTCTGGCGGCGTCAGCGGAGGCTGGCCCAGCCCGCATTCCAACGCAACCGCATCAATGAATACGCCGCAACGATGGTGGAAAGCGCGGAAGCACACACGCACAAATGGACCGACAGCGAAGAGCGTGACCTAGCCCAAGAAATGATGGCTCTCACGCTGGACATTGCCGTGCGTACATTATTCGGCACCACGCTGCCCGGAGAAGCCAGGCAAGTGGGGAGCTCCCTGGAATTCCTGATGCGTTATTCGCTGCGCAGAACGCGTTCGCCTTTCAAAGTACCCGAAAAATGGCCCACTCCCTCCAATCGTCGCGCCGAGCGCGAAATTCAATTTCTGGATTCACTGGTATATCGAATTATTGACGAACGTAAAAAGCTGGGAAATACGAGTGAGCACAACGATCTGCTTTCATTGCTGATGGCGGCTATGGACGAAGACGGGCGCCAAATGACGCCGAAGCAACTTCGCGATGAAATTATGACCTTATTTATGGCCGGCCACGAAACTACCGCGCTTACGCTTTCGTGGGCTTGGTATCTGCTCAGCCAGAATCCGGCCGCCGAAACGCGCTTGCACGAAGAACTTCGGGAAGTTCTTGCAGACCGCCCGCCGACCATTGCGGACTTGGGACGATTGCCCTACTTGCGTGGCGTCGTGAACGAGGTTCTTCGTCTCTATCCGCCTGCCTACGTTCTGGCACGCACTTCGATCGCGCCGTGCACCATCGGCGGATACGATTTCCCAGCTGGATCTACCATCGTTCTTTCACAATGGGTGACGCATCACGATGCGCGTTTCTTCAGCGATCCCGATGCCTTTCTGCCGGAGCGCTGGCTTGACGGGCTAGAGGATCGTTTGCCTGCTGGAGCGTACTTCCCGTTTGGCGATGGGCCGCGACGCTGCATCGGCCAAAATTTTGCGCTGATGGAAGTGGTGCTGGTGATGGCGACGATCGCACAGAGATTTCAATTTCGCCTGGCATCGGCGCAGAGAATTGTTCCCGATCCGCTGGTCACGCTTCGACCGCGGAATGGAATTCCAATGAGAATCGACGCTCGGCGATAACGCTGTAGCAGGCCGCCGCTGCCTTAATGAATGCTGCGTTATTTTACAAACTCTCCGGATCCGCCATTGGTCCACGGGCTGTAGGTAAGCGCGAAGTGAATGCGGTCGGCAATGGTCGGATGAGAGTAGAACAGGAATACATCGATTGGATTCGGCTCCGAGTCGGAAAGGTCCACTTCACCGAGAACCTGAAATGATTGCGCTGCGGTTTGTCCTGAGTCCGGCGTCAGCCCGTGAGTAACTTCCAGGCCGTATTGATCCGCTTGATGCTCGATGTGACGGCTGAACGCGCTATTGATAGGGTTGGCGATGAAGGCAAAAATCGATAGTAGAAGCAAAAGCACGGGCAGCGAAGCCCAATCGTCTAGGGCGCGAATTCCCCAGCCGCTGCCCCAGCGCGCCAGAACCCACCCAACGGTTCGATAACCCAGATAGAAAAGAATGAAAAGTATACCTGCGGCAAACGCTAAACCTTTCCAGATGTGTTCGAGAACGTAGTGACCCATCTCGTGCCCGGCAACGAAGACGATTTGCGGCGTCGTCATCTTGGCGATGGTGTTATCCCAAACCACGATTCGTTTGGAAGCGCCAAGTCCTGTAACGTATGCGTTGAGCTCCGTCGTTTTTTCGCCGGCTCCCATCCAGAACATCCGCTCCGGCGGAATCTTTTGTCCGGCGCGCTCAACCATTTGCTCCAAGCTCTTCGTAAGGGCAGGATCTTTTTGCGCAAGCGGCTCGAATTTGTGGAACATTGGATCCACTACGAGAGGTTGGAGGAAAACTAGCAGAACGACGATGGGCAGAGAGACCAGCCAGAAATAGAACCACCAGCGGCGCGGACTGTTGCGAATTACAGCATACAGAATCGTGATGAGTACACTGCCCAGGATGATTCCAAGGAATTGGCCCTTGGTCCAATCCCGAATCCAAGAGCCCCAACCCTGAACAGAAAGTCCAAATTTCCGCTCGACCCAATTCTGATAAATTTCAGTTGGCAAGCTTAAGACGCCAAGCGTTATAAAAAATAGCGGGGTAAATATCAGGCCTCGCACGAAAGGTCTGGATGAGAATCGTTCCCCCCAGTCGCGATATTTAGACGCCAGCCTAAGTTTTAGGATCAACCATAAAATGAAAAGTCCGTAAACGAAACCAATCAAGGCCATCCGAAAATGAATTTGGCTTAACTCGCGAGCCTTCTCATGAGTTTCAGGAGGAAGGGTGTACCCAGTGACCTTTTTTTCCGTTGGCTGCGGTGAAGCGGCTGGAGACGACGCGGCTGGCGCGCTGGAAGTGGGCGCCTGGTTTTGCGCCGCAAGGGACGCAGCCAGCTGGGGATGGTGGGCGGCGAGAGTTGGGCGTAAGGCCAGTGAAACGCCCAGGATTGCGAGAAGAATTAAACCAGCCTTCAATTTGTAGCTCGGCAAGTTGTCGTCCTCGCGACGAGAAAGTCCGCGCGTAAAAGCTGAGTGAAAAAGTCGGGACCACCTGATCGCCAACGTGCCATTCTAGAACCGGCTAGAAATGCTGAATTTTGCGATCCCCTGGGGCGCCGCAGGACCGACAACGTTCGTCTTTTTGAGTCGGGAGGACCTTGCTTTGAGAAGACGGAACCAGGGCGGGTAGGCTTCGTTGAGCCTCGCTGTAACACTCGAAAAAATTCGAATTGAATCACGAGCGACGGTAGCACGCGGTTTGGCAAAATTCAAGGACCTGTGTATATGAGCTTTTTGTACCGTCGCAGTCCTATTCCCATTTTGGGAGTGAAGAAAAGTTCAACTCGGCTGCTGAGAATTACGGGCCTTGGATCGTTCCAAGCGATTGAAACATTTTCCATTCCAACCACGTTAGTCCTGATAGATTCTCACACGCATGCGGTTGTACACGTCGAAGGAGACGCCGGTTGATGAAGCTCGCAATCGATGGAGTCGGCAAGCAATATTCAGGAAAACTTTGGGGCCTGCGCGATCTGCGACTCGAGCTAGGTCCAGGAGTGGTGGGACTACTGGGGCCTAACGGAGCAGGGAAATCTACGCTGATGCGCATCCTTGCCACCGTCACGCGCGCTACCGAAGGACGTGTACTCTGGAACGGCAGCGACATCGCGCGATCTCCTGACACATTGCGTGCCGTGCTTGGATACTTGCCCCAGGATTTTGGAGTTTATCCGCATCTTACAGCGCTTGAGTTTTTGGAGTATCTGGCCGCGGTTAAGGGCCTGGACGCAAATTCGGCGCGACAGCGCATCGAGGAGCTGCTCGCTGTCGTGAATCTAGCGGAGGCTCGCGATCGTTCGCTAGGCGGGTATTCGGGTGGAATGAAACAGCGTGTGGGGATTGCTCAGGCGCTCTTGAATGATCCGCAATTGTTGATCGTGGACGAGCCCACCGCCGGGCTGGACCCCGAGGAACGCGCACGATTTCGAAATTTGCTGTCTGAATTGTCGGGTGAACGCATTGTGATTTTCTCGACTCACATCGTTTCAGACATTGAAGCCATCGCGACAGACATTGCCATACTTGGCGGCGGCAGGCTCCTGGCCCACGCCGCGCCGGAAGATTTGTTACGTGCCGTGGAAGGTAAAGTATGGGAGTGGGTGATTCCTAGCGCGGACATACCTGCGGCGAAACAAAAATTCCTGATTTCCACCAGCGTGCGGCGGACCGATGGGGTGCACATTCGAATTGTCGCGGCCGAACGCCCTGGCTCGGGCGCCGTGCTGGCGGCCCCCACGCTCGAGGACGCTTATCTCCACTGCACTTCCAGCCAGCGAACGAGTGCCGCCGCATGAGTGAAACCAACGGCCGCGTGAGAATTTTGTATCATCTGGCACGCGCGGATTTCCTGGAGCGCGTTCGGCGCTACAGTTTTATTCTTACCATAGGTATATCCATCTACCTGGGGTATGCAGCAGCCACGGGACAGCTGGAAATGCGCGTGGGGGATTCGCGGGGCGTTTTTAATTCCGCCTGGATTGGCGGGCTGATGGCGCTCGTTTGCAGCACGTTTCTATCGCTGGCTGGATTTTACGTGGTGAAGAACACCATCGAGCGCGATCGATCGACGCGCGTTGGCGAGATTCTGGCGTCCACACCGATGTCGAAAATGCTCTACGTAATGGGCAAAGCGATCAGCAACTTTGTGGTCCTGGCGGCCATGGTGGTAATTCTTGCAATTTCCGGAATTATCATGCAGTTCTGGCATGCCGAAGTCCCGCACGTGGAGCTTGGGAAGCTGTTAGCCCCGATGTTGTTGATCGCTCTGCCGGCCTTGGCCGTGGTTGCCGCAATCGCTGTCTTGTTCGAGACCATTCCTTTGCTACGGGGAGGTTTCGGAAACATATTGTATTTTTTTGTATGGTCGGCCGGGCTGGCAATTCCGATCGCAACAACGGAAGCGAATAGAAACTCTTCCTTCGATTGGGCCGGCTTGTCAGTAATTTGGAGTGGTCTGCGCTCCGCTGCAAATATGCCGGTCGATCATTCCAGTTTTTCTTTGAGTCTTGGGTCGCGCTCCCAGGAGGTGGTCAGGTCCACATTTCAATGGAATGGAATTCAATGGACCGTCAGTCTGGTTTTGGCGCGGCTCGCTTGGATAGCCGTCGCTTTAGCATTCACTTTTTTAGCAGCGCTGCTATTTGATCGATTCGACCCGTCGAAAGATCGCTCGCGACCTGCAGCTGCCACCCTTGCCCTGCCTGCGGAAGCAGCAGAAAACTTGCCGCTGGCGCACACCGGGGTCCAGGCGCCCGCCTTGACGCCCCTTGCGAACAGACAGAGTCACTTCAGATTTGGAGCAATACTGGTGGCAGAACTGCGTCTGATGTTGAAAGGACAAAAATGGTGGTGGTATGCAGTGGCGGCAGGTTTGATGGTGGCTTGTGCCGCGGTACCTTCCGCGCCGGCGCGGGGAATACTGTTGGCCTGCGCGTGGTTCTGGCCAATTTTGATTTGGTCCAAGATGGGCGTTCGCGAAGTTCGCGATGAAACCAGCCAGCTAATCTTTTCCGCGCCACATCCTATCGCGCGGCAGCTGCCGGCAGTTTGGTCCGCGGGTGTGGCGCTCGCACTCATCACCGGCGGCGGATTCGCCAGCCGGCTTGCTTTAGCGGGAGACGGGCGAGGTCTGCTTGCATGGCTGATTGGAGCGCTGTTTATTCCGACCTTGGCGCTGGCTCTGGGAGTGTGGAGCGGCTCGAGCAAGCTCTTCGAAATAGTCTATACACTTCTGTGCTATGTAGGACCTTTGCATGCGACTCGGCAACTCGATTTCATGGGTTCCGCGCCCGGGACGGCGGCAACGCGCATACCTGCTTTTTATCTTGCATCGGCTGTAGCATTGGCAGCTCTGGCAGTTCTTGGACGCAAACGCCAATTACAAACTTGAGCTAGATTGCCGGTAACCGCGGTATGAAGTTCTGGAAGAGATGGCTCTCGGGGAAGGACAGGTTGCCTCTTTGGGTGCGCCTCCTAAGGCAAACTGGCGGGACGCCAGCAGAGCGGCTAGGATGAATTCATGGCAATTTGCCCCAGGGGAGATGGACGATGAAAATCGTGCGATGGACAGCCGGGTTACTTCTGATTTTGCCTTTCGGAGTCCGTGCCGCCCAGCAGGGCGACCAGCAATCCACGCAGCAGCCGGCCGGCAGCTCCTTGGTGGATGCGGCGCGGCGCGCGCGCGAACAGAAGAAGGATCAGCCGAAAGCAGTTCGCGTATGGAATGACGACAATGTCCCAAAGACCGACGGGGTCAGTGTAGTTGGACAAATATCCACGTCGGAAAGTGCGAGCGCTTCCGCCAACTCAGCGGCGAATTCCACAGCGAGCGGGCAAAATCCCTCCGCCGCACAAGCTTCTGCTCTAGAGAATCTAGCAGCCGTTACTGCCGACCTGGAGGCGGCGAAAGAACATTTGAAAAGTCTTCAGACCGATCTAGACATTCTTCAGCGGAAGTATGGCCTCGACGAACAGATGTATCTGAGCAAGCCGGAACACGAAAATGACAGGGAGGGAGCCGCGCAACTGAAGGGCGAACAAAACCAAATGGCGGCATTGCAGGCGGAAATAGTTGAGGCGCAGAAGAAAGTGGATCAGCTTCAAGCGAAGCTCTCGGGCTCCAGGCAATCCTCCAATTCCAATTAACGCCGAGCAGCTTCAGCCGCAATATAGGAAGGCTGAGCTTCCGGCGTCTTCCATGGTCAGCCCGAGTGAGCAGGCTTCAGAATTTTCTTATTTCTTGCAGCGCAAGACCAGCACAACTAATTGCATATATTTTTTCTTGACACACTAGAGTCATCGGCGCACAATCTCGCCAGTTTTACGGACACGCTGTTTTTTGTCAGGCAGGGAAGAGTTCAGTTCTGGAGCCAGGGGACTGGACCACCTAGCGCGCTGAGGGGGAATGCTGCAACTTCCAGGTTCGACGGTTCAATGCTTGAATCCGGAATGTGCCTCGCGGGGACGCTGGCTCCGCGTCGAGGATGTGCCGCAAGATTGTTGCGTCAATTGCGGAGCGCCGGTACATAAAGTTTCGCCGCCACTGGCAACGCGTTTCAGAGCACGCTCGCGTCCGCTCGCGAGTTACCGCCCCATGGGCCGCCGCCGCTAAATTATTTCTGAGCAATAACCATCCTCCCTGATCATCCAGTCTCGCGCTTAGAAATACAGCTTTAAGCCAAACTGAATTATTCGCATGGCACGATCAGTCGAGATTTGCCCGAAAGTCGAGCTACCGCCGATATTGTCAGGATTCAAGAATTGTGCGTGATTGAAGGTATTGAAGAACTCGGCGCGGAACTCAAGCGAATTGCGTTCGGTTATCTTGGTTCTCTTTATAAGCGACAGGTCAAAGTTGTCAATACCGGGTCCGCGAAGTGCGTTGCGACCCAAGGTTCCAAAGGTGAAGATAGGAACCCCGGCTGGATTTAGCGAACCGTCCGGGTTATATGGCCCAGTACAGTTGAACGAATTGGGGTTAAACCAGAAAAAGCCCTGCGCGGGGGCGCCGAGACAGCTCGCGGTGTTCGGAGTGAACGAGGTAGTCGTGGATCGCGGATTCAGATATTGAATGGGTCCGATGAGGTCCGGGCGGTCCAAGCCATTGCCCTGCTGACTTGAGTCATTCCTGGAATACAGCGTGAATGGTTGGCCCCCCTGGAACGTAGCGATTCCGTTAAATTGCCATCCCTCGGTAGCCTTCTTGAGAAATTCGTTTTGAGCGTGACCAAGGGGGAGTTCCCAAATGCCGCTGATGACCAATCGCTGATGCACGTCGAAATCAGCGACAGAGCGGTCCAGCCGAGGATCGAGCGGGTCGGTATAGGTGGCCGAGCGGGAGCGGAAGCCTGATGTAAGGTCAATAGTCTTGCCCAGTGTGTAGGCACCACGTAAGGCAAAATGCTGGCTGAATCGTTTATCCACGGTCACCTGGAGTTGATCACTATCGGATAGACCGTTACTAAAATTCGTGTAAATCTGAGTTATACCGGTCGGAGAACCATTGGGATCGGTCGGTGATGATCCTCCCACACATGCTGCTAACGGGCGGGCGCAGTCTTCATTGACGAATGTGAAGTTTGCGAGTTGCGCCATCTCGACCGATGGCACTGGAAAGTTTGTCTCGGCAGTGGAGATAAGCCTGCGGCCAAGGCTCCCGACGAAAACCGCTTCGACCATCGTGTCCTTAGTGGCCTGCCACTGAAATCCGAAGTTGAAGTTTTCAGAGTATGGCGTCCGAAAGTGTGGGTACGTTGTATATCCATAAGATATCGCTGGGACTCCGAAAGTTCCGACGGCTGAACGCGGGAATGGAAACACGTTCGCAGCGCCAAAAGGTGTAAACGGATCCGCAACCGGGTCACCAGCAATGCCCGCGTAAGACGTTGGGTTTGTGTTGAAAATGTTCGATACGCCCGCATAGGGCGGCAAGCCTCCGAACTGAAGGTTCAGGGCTCCGTCTTCAATGTCATAAAAAATTCCGAAGCCACCGCGCATCACGAGTTTAGCGTTGGCGAACATATCCCACGCGAATCCGAAGCGGGGAGCGAAGTTCTTGTAGTCGGGATAAACCAAAGCGCGGTTCGGTGTTCCAGGATCACCCGGATACAAAATTCCGGCCGGAGCATTGGGGAACACGGTGGATTGGTGGCCGGGGAAGAATCCGAGAATTTCATTGTGAATGTCGTATTGCGGGACGTAGTAGTCCCAACGAAGCCCGTAATCCAAAGTCAGATGCGGAAGAACTTTCCAGATATCCTGGGCATACAGACCGACCGAGCCGGTGCGGATTCCATAGGTGGACTGAGAATTTTGGTAGTAGTTGTCCCAAAGCCCGCCAACGAAGTCGGCCAAAAAGCTTCCTGTAAACGATGACGCATAGCTCCCCAAATCGAAACCGCCATTGTTGTAGTAGTCGTAGTGAAAGTTTAACTGCAGGCGGGTAAGGTCAGTACCGAACTTAAACTCGTGTTTCCCGCGGGTCCACGTGAAATTGTCAGCCCATTGAAAGGTATTGTCGTTTAGTAACGTTGGTCCTTGTACGGAAGACCCCAAATTGAAATCCGGAGTAAAAAACACTGGCGGCGAAGTACCTCCCGGGTCGTCTGGGTTTAAGTTGGTAAAACCAAGCGAGGCTGGTGATGTTTTATCCACGGGTATGGCTTGGTGAGTAGAAGTGCGGTTAGCACCGAATCGGAACTCATTAATCTTGGAAGGCGAGAATGTGTGGGTCCATGTCAGTGTGCCTATTTGGGCTCGGAAATTCGTGCTGTTGGCGCCGCCCAGCGGAGACGAAGTCTGCGTTGGAAGAGGGAAAAGCTCGCGTGCGTCATCTATCAGGTACACAAATGAGAGGGTGTCGTGCGTACCAATGTTATGGTCAATGTGAAGAATGCCCTGGTCCTCGTCAATCGCTTGGGAAGGTGATGCGATAAAGCCGTTATTGGGAAGATTCGGCAATGGAAGATATTTCGTGATGTAATTTTGCATGACGGGATCTACAAGAGACCCACCTGTACCGGGGCCGCCGAGACCCGGGGCCGCCAAATTGTTGAACGGAATGTTGTTCCCGTTAAAAGGATTGACAAGCTGCGTTCCACCTGCGGTGAGTGCTGCAGACGTGCAATTACCTGAACCATCATAAGCGGAGCAGAGCTCAGCAAAGTTGCCACCTCGTTCGGGTTGACTCAATACGGTGAGCTGCTGAGAAGTATCCCCCTCCCGGCGCCGCGCTCCTTGGTAGGCCAGGAAAAAGAAAGTCTTGTCCTTCCTGATCGGCCCTCCAAGAGTGCCTCCGAAAACATTCCGCTTGAACGATTGTTTAGGTAGATTTGGAGGCAAGAAGAAGTCTCTCGCATTGAATACGTCGTTTCTCAAGAATTCGAAGCCATCGCCATGAAAATTGTTGGTTCCAGAACGGGTAATCTGATTCACGATTCCGCCCGATGTGCGGCCATATTGCGCATCATAGTTGTTTGTGAGAATTTTGAATTCTTCGACGGCGTCCGGGTTCGGACTCACAACAATGTTATTGCCCAGGAAATCGGTATTGTTCCCGCCATCCAACAAAAAGGTAAGGGACTCCGAACGCTGTCCGCTAACGGAAAAAGGGTTTCCGGAAGTGTCGTCGGGATCCGGATTAAAGACACCTGCCTGAAGCAGGCCAAGCTGAAGCGTGTCACGGTCCACAAGGGGAAGGTCGACAATCATCCGCTGGTTCTCCACTTTGCCGAGGACCGCGCTCGTGGTATCCACTTGCGCAATGTTGGCGGTGACTTCAACGGTCTGGGCTGCTTGTCCAACCTTGAGAGCGACGTCGGCGCGGCCATTCTGGTTTAACTCCAGAACGATCCCTTCTTGAACGAAAGCAGCGAAACCGGCCTTCTCGACAGCCAGTTTGTATTTCCCTACCTGGACGAGATCAAACAGATACGATCCGTCGTTGCCGGTCGTGGTAGTGCGCGCGATTCCGGTGCCGGTATTCGTTAGCACAACCTTGGCGCCGACAACTACGCCGCCCGATTGGTCGGTCACGCTGCCGCGAAGCGATGCGTTCGTTTGGGCCCAGACGCTGCCGGTCAGAATCGAAATGCCGGCCAACGCGACTGCCGCAAAAAGGATCGCTCGAAGGAATCTCACACCCCACCCCCCAATAGTGAGAACTCGCGCTGAGGAAATGCAGGCCGTGGAGTGGCTGGCACCACGTCGTAGGACAAGGCCGAGAGCTGAAACCTGTGCCGTTCAGTCCCAGCTTTGGTTTGCCCTAGCCTACACAACCCCTTGATGCCCGCACTTTATAGAAGCGTGCAGTTTGGAGTCAAGAAACATTCCGTGTATTTGGCTCTCAAAGTCGTTGAGTTGAATGACTTGAAGTCAGCAGAAGAGGGGAGCGGCCGGTGGGGGTGCCGGCCGCTCGTGGGCATGGGGTGATGGAGGTGTAGACATTCGAAGCACCTATGCGGGGCCTCGAACTCGTAGCAATTCTGACTGTAGTGGACGCCTGCGTCGATAGCGCGAAGGGTTCAATGGTCCCAGTACCTTCGTACTTTAAGAGCGGTTCGCGTGCTGTTCGCTTCGCGGCTGGGATTGCCCCAGCCTTGCGCTCGGTGGTACGCTCGGCCACAGCCGCTGACTGAGGCCTCACAATTCGAGCTGGCGCAGATTATATCTTGCGCGCGTCGAGGCGGCCAGCCATTCCTATGGGTGCTACTGGCACAAAAATAGATCGCACGGCAGCCATTACCTCCGAGACCCTGTACGTATTGCGTCAACTTCTGGCGGAGTTAGGCGGGCAACGCGGTTTGGGAGAGCTGAGGGCGCGTGGTGCTGCGGCGCACCTCGAACGCGAACTCGGTCTTGGAAGTCTCGAGCGAGTGGAACTAATGCTGCGGCTGGGCGACGCTTGCGGCGTGCGTTTGCCAGATCGTGTGGTTGCGGATGCTGACACGGTTCAAGACTTGGTTGAAGCGATCCTGCGCGAAGAGGCTGGTCTCCCGGAATCCGACGCGCGCGGTTCGATATCAGCGAGCGGTGCGGGGACGGCGGCGGTGGCAGCGCCGCTACGTGCGGTTGCCATTCGCGCCGATCTCGAAGAGCAAATACGCAACGCCGAAACCTTAACTGAAATTTTGCGCCTACGAGGGCGCGGTGAACCGGCGCGGGCGCATATATATCTGTACCAAGAAAATGATCAGCCGCGCACGATAACATTCGGCGAGCTTTTCGAAAGCGCTTCAAGAGTGGCCGCCGAATTGATACGCCGTGGCCTCGAGCCTGGCCAGACAGTTTCAATTATGCTGCCGACCTGCGCGGAATTCTTTTGGACGTTTGCGGGCATCCTGCTCGCCGGCGGAATTCCGGTGCCAATTTATCCACCGTTCCGCGCCGACCGCATCGCTGAATATGCCACGCGGCAATCCGCTATCCTGTGCAACGCAGGGGTGCGATTCTTGATTACCTGGCGGCAAGCCGAGGGACTAGCCCGGCTGCTCAAGCCGGGAATACCGACTCTGCGAGAAGTGCTCAACGCCCAAAACCTGGCGAAACCGGCGACCAAGCCATCCGCGGAACAGAATTCTTCTCCGGCGCAATGGCGGCCAGTCGAGAATCTTACGCATCATGCACGCGTCGAAGACATCGCTTTTCTTCAATACACTTCTGGCTCGACCGGTGATCCGAAGGGTGTCGTCCTTACGCATGCCAATCTGCTGGCCAATATTAAATCGATCATCGCCGGCATCGAAATAAGGCCAGACGACGTGGCGGTGAGCTGGCTACCGCTCTATCACGACATGGGACTGATCGGCGCGTGGTTCGTTCCTATCTTCACCGGAATTCCACTCGTCGTAATGTCACCCCTCGCTTTTTTGAGCCGGCCGGATCGCTGGCTGTGGGCTATTCATAAGCATCGCGGCACGATCAGCCCCGCTCCTAATTTTGCGTACGAGCTTTGCGTGCGAAAGATTCCGGATAAGGATTTGCAAGGTCTGGACCTGAGTTGTTGGCGCGCTGCAACGAACGGCGCCGAGCCGGTGCGTGCCGAGACGCTGGCAAGATTTGCGACTCGCTTTGCGCCCTACGGCTTTCGCCGCGAGGCGCTTCTCCCTGTCTATGGGCTTGCGGAAGCGACTCTTGCCGTTTCGGTGCCGAAGCTTGGCGCCGGTTACAAGGTTGACCGCATCGAACGGGCCACCTTTGAGTCCGGCGGTCAGGCTCAGCCCGCTAAGATGGATGATATCTCTGCGCTTGAGTTTGTGAATGCCGGGAAGCCGGTGCCCGGCGTGCACGTACGTATTGTGGACGCCAACGGACAAAATCTTGGTGAACGGAAAGAGGGACAGCTCTGGTTTCGCGGGGAGTCGGCGACCAGTGGTTACTTTCACAACTCAGCAGCGACCGAAGAATTGGTGCGCGACGACGGCTGGCTTGATTCCGGCGATCTGGCTTACCGCGCGGACGGCGAAATTTACATAACGGGCCGCGCTAAAGACATCATCATCAAGGCTGGACGCAATCTGTATCCGCACGAAGTGGAGGAAATCGCTGGGCGCGTGCAAGGGGTGCGAACAGGTTGCGTCGTCGCGTTCGGCGCTCCAGACGAACGCACGGGGAGCGAGAGGCTTGTGGTAACAGCGGAAGTTCGCGACCTGGCCGGCGCCAAGCGCATCGAAGACGAAATTACGCATGCTGTGACGGATGCTCTCGGGATGCCACCGGATTTGGTCGTGCTGCTGCCGCCACAATCTATCCCGAAAACTTCGAGCGGTAAATTGCGGCGCAGCGAGACGCGGCGCCTTTTCGTTGAAGGCAAGCTTGGCAGGCGTGAGCAACCAACTTGGCTGCAGATTGCAGGCCTCGCGGCACGCGGGCTGGGGCCGCGCGTCTGGAGATGGATGGAACAAGCAACAAGAGCCGCGCATGAATTTCTCTATGGTGTGTACGCGATGGCGACTTTTATCGTCCTCTTAATTCCTTTGTGGGCGGTGGTCGCGATCACTCGCGACCAAAAACGCGCAGCTTGGCTCACGCACAAAGGGACTCGGCTGATGCTTGCGGTGGCCTTCGTTCCGGTTCAAGTGGAAGGCTGGGAAATTCTGAATCAGCGCAAAACATGCGGCCCTTGGATTTTTGCTCCAAACCATTCGAGCTATCTCGATATATTGATCAATTTGGCATTTCTTCCGCCGGACGTGCGATTTGTTGCCAAGGGTGAAATCCGCGCTATGCCGTTTTTCAGCACCATGGCGCTCCGCAGCGGCCAATTTTCTTTTAATCGCAGCGATCCACAGGCGCGCATCCGCCAAGCGCAGCAAGTGAATGCGGCGCTCGAGCGCGGAGAGTCCGTTGCGATTTATCCTGAGGGGACCTTCACAGCGGTTACCGGGATACGTCCGTTCCAATTAGGCGCTTTCAAAGCGGCGGTCGATACTCAGCGCCCCATCTGTCCTGTGTCAGTGCGAGGCGCACGGCGAATTCTGCGTGACAAGACTAAGTTGCCACGGCCTGGTCGCATTACGCTGACCTTCGGCCCGCTCGTGATTCCGAACCACGCCGCGGGAAATGATTGGCAGGAAATTGTCCGCCTGCGCGACAAGACCAGGAGCTTAATCGCACGAAATTCCGGCGAACGTCTTCTCTAAGCGTCCTTTCGCTAAACGCTTTAGTGTCAAATACCTGACACCTCCTGCAGACACCCTTTTTTGCCAACATTGGTAACCCTGAAGCGGCAGCGTGCATCCTACGGTTTTCAGTCCGCGAGCGGCCCAGGGGTTCTGGAACGCCGCGAGACAGCCAAAGGGGAAATCGTGGTGAAAGTACCGCCCGCGATAAATCCTACTTCAAATAAATCTAAGGAGGTATTTTTATGTTCCGTAAGCTTGCATTGTTATGCGGGATTGTTTTTCTAATTTCGCTCACTGCCCAGGCTCAAGATTCAGACAAAGTGGAATTGTATGGCGGCTATTCTTATTTGCGTTTCGATAATTCTCCATCTTTTAATCAGAACGGTTGGGAGCTTTCAGGAGAATATAAGTTTGCCCCCTGGCTGGGCGCTCGCGCTGATTTCTCGGGTGACTATGGCAATAACACGCACACCACGTACTACTTATTTGGGCCGCAAGTATCTTGGCCGGCGCGCGTTTCGCCATTTGGGCATATTTTGGTCGGCGGGGCGCACGTTAGTCTTTCTGCTAGCGGGTTTCCCACCGTCTCCGATGATTCCTTCGCGGTTGCTATTGGCGGGGGTATCGACGGCAAAATCATCGGGCCATTCCACTGGCGCATTTTCCAAGGTGATTGGATTCACTCGAGCGTCTTTGGAACAGGTCAAAATAATGCCCGAATCTCGACCGGCATTGTTATCAAGTTCTAGCTGCTCGAGCGTTTGAGTCTTTGGGCCGTCTTGAGAAATCGAGACACCCTGCAACCTTGTGGCATTATTCCAGAACGAAATTCATTGTGATCTCGATCTGCACTTCCACGATTTCGTGATTCAGCTCCGTGGGCCGATAGCGCCATTCGCGTACGGCAGCCAAAGCCGCCCGCACCAGAAGCGGGTGGCCGCTGAGCACCTCAACATCGCGCACGCGCCCGTCCTTTCCAATGATTGCCTGCAGGCGAACGGTACCTGTTAGGTGCATCCGTTGCGCCGCCGCGGGATATTGCGGTTGAACTTTGTTTAGGAGCGCTGCTTCCATAACGCCTTCGCTCATCCGTCGCGGCCGTTCGGGCTTGGGTTTGGACGGCTCAGAAATCGGACGCGCACCTATTGCGCCAGGATTGGTTTCTCCGCCACCTTCAGTGCCAACACCCAGTGGAGCACCGGCGCCAAAACCGGAACCAATCACGGGCGCGTCCTCGGCAGAAAATGTCTGCGCGTGGGCTGAATTATCAGCGGGCCGAGCCGCCACGGAATACTTTGTATTTAAACGACTGGTCTGCGCGGGACGCGGGGCGGCGGCTGCTCCGTGCGGTGCCGGGTTTGAGCCACCGCCATGATAGAGCGGTGTTGGCGTTATCAAGAATGGTTGGGGCGGCAGGCCCTGGGTAACCAGAGGCCACAGGAACATCGCCGCCACCAGGACAGCCTCCAAAATAATCGAGACCAGCAGTGCCTCTCGCCGGATCCGTCTCGCTCTGACAAGCGATTGCTCATCGCCGTCCACCAAGCATTGCGAAAAATCTTCGCGCTCTCTCATGGCACACTCCTCCCCAAAGTTCGTAAAGTCAAACCCTTCAGGTATTCGCGCGATGGCTTGCTTAGATAGACACCATCACAGGGCTTTGGTTTCAAGGCGGCCCTCCCTCTTTTTCGCCAGCCCTAAAAACAATAGTTTTAGTCACTTACAAAAATTGGTACGGAATGAATCGGTTTGTTTCGGCGTGCGTCTAATATCCCGAAATCATTTATATTTGGGAGGGCCATTATGGAGAAAGAATTGAAAGAAACCATAGGGGTTCGATATACGGGTTGGGCGGCGTTGAACCGCGATCCTCTGGAAGACCGTGTGGAGTTTACTTGTCCGCAGTGCGGCGCGCAGGGTACCAAAGCAGCAAGACGGCCTCGGGCAGCGTACCATTTCACCGACGGATTCGTTCAGGATCTACAAGGAGAAGCTACGACTTGCCGAAGCTGCAAGCATTCCTTGCGCGTGGTGCCGGTGGTAATGCTCCACGATCAGGACGAGAAGCGGCGCTTTCAAGCGGTGTTCGCGCCCGAACCGTACTCGAATAACTAACCGTCTCATTGAAGTAGGTAAGTTCTCATGCGCAAAAAAATGGGGAGGAAGTCTCTGGGGGCTTCTTCCCCGTTTTTCTTTTGAGGAAGTTCAGATCGTTGAAATAACGAAAGTAGCGCCAATAAGTGCTACATCCGGTGCGTGGGTTCGGTGTATGAATCGGATTCCAGCTCGAGATGATGAGCTTCCAAATCCTTGCGGACGTGATCAAAAGCTTCGTCCACGTTATCGGCAAATTGAAGCAGTTTGAATTCGCGCTCGTTAATCGTGCCGGTGCGAACCATATGCCGCCAGTTAATCACTTTGTCCCAATATTCTCTTCCGTAGATCAGAATCAAGTGATGCGAAGAAAGTTTGTTGGTTTGTAAAAGTGTGAGCATTTCCCAAAGCTCATCCATGGTCCCAAAACCGCCTGGGAAAATAATCAGCGCCTTGGCCATTTGCGCGAACCAAAGTTTGCGCATAAAAAAATAGTGAAAAAGGAAATTCAGTTCCGGAGTGATATACCGATTCGACTCCTGCTCGTGCGGAAGCTGGATGCTGAGGCCGATCGAGGGACCGCCCGCTTCGAATGCACCGCGACTGGCCGCTTCCATGATTCCAGGCCCGCCTCCGGAGCAAACAACAAACCGTCGCGGCTTATCGCCTAAGGTCATCGACCACAGGGTCAGCCGGCGAGCGAGCTCGCGCGCTTCTTCGTAATACCGCGACATGGAAACCAAAGACCGCGCAGCACTGACCTTCTGGCGCCAATCCGGAGTATGCCGGCCCCGCGCGTTGCGCTTTACCGCTTTCAGGTGCACCAGAGCGCGATCCCGGGCTTGGATTCGAGCCGAGCCAAACATCACAATCGTATCGTTGACGTTTGCGCGGCGCAGACGATCCAATGGGTCGATGTATTCGGCGAGTATGCGAAGTGGCCGGGCCACCAAGCTTTCCATGAATTTCGGATCTTTGTAAGCTAGCTTCGGCTGGGACCGTGGACTGCGGCGGCTCATGTTTTCTCCCTCATAAAAGGACGAAACTTCATTTTAGGAGAAGGCCCCGGCGAAAAGCCAGTCAGCGTGCGCAAGCGCTATTACACCGCAAGCAACGCCGTCCAGGTCTCGCGAATCAAATACACTGAAATCGATGAAACGCTCGACAGATAGGTTTACCGGACCTGCGTTTTTCTGGTTGGCGATCACTTGTCTGGCTCTACTATCGCTGGCGACATCCAGCTCAGCGTGGGGCCAGGCTCCGCCAGGTCCGCTACAGCAGAAACCCGGAGTAACCCCGGAGAAGATGCCGTCTGCGGAGCAGCAGAAGCACGCGATCCGCGTGCGCGTAAACGAAGTGGTTGCGCCGGTTACGGTGACGAACCATTCAGGCGAAATGCTGCTCGATCTTTCCAAGGAGAATTTCCACGTCTACGACAACGGCATCGCGCAGGAAATTGAGCACTTCGACCTGGGCGGCGATCCGCTCTCCATTGTCCTGGCCATTGAAACCAGCTCACATATCGAGCCCCTGCTTCCCGCCGTCCGCCAGACAGGAATCATTTTCACGCAAACCGTCATGGGGCAAACCGCCGAAGCCGCTGTAATCGGCTTCGACAGCGATATCGAGCTGCTCGACAAATTCACAACCGATACCGACGGCGTACAAAATACGATCAATCACTTGCGTATCGGAGTCGATCAATCCCGGCTTTACGACGCGATGTCGCAGGGCATTTCGCTGCTCGAGCAGCGGCCCGCGGTGCGCAGGAGGATTCTGGTGGTAATTGCTGAAGCGCAAGATTCGGGCAGCGAAAGTAAATTTGGCGAAGTCTTGCGGAAGGCACAGCTGGCTAACGTGACGATTTACACGATCGGTCTGAGCTCCACCATGGCTGATTTGCGCGCGAAGCCGAATCCGTATCAAGGACCGCAGATGGGGCCGCCGGGAACGTTTCCTGTTCCCGTGCCGCCTGGTATGCCGCAAACGCCCGACAACGAAGCCGCAGCTCAGGGGATTAACGGAGTCGGTGAGCAGGGAAGCGTGGACCTGCTCGCCCTCGCCATCTGGCTGGTCAAAACCGGGAAGAATGCCATCGGCCCGAACTCGCTAGAGATTGCCAGCAAAGCTACAGGCGGCTTGCACGTGAATACGATGAAAGACCGTTCGATTCAAACGGCGATGGATGCGATTGGCGGCGAGCTTCACGCGCAATATACGCTTGGCTACCGTCCGCCAGGCGATGAGCCTACGGGCTATCACGAAATTAAAGTTACCGTCGACCGCCCTGGCGTCGACGTTCGCACCCGCCCGGGCTACTACATCGCCCCGCCGTTGTAGCCAAACGAATCACGCGTCGCTATTTTTTCTCCGGTTCGGGGGCGGCGCCTTCTTCCTCTTCCAGAATCGAAGCAGCGGCGGCGATGCGATCACCTTCTTCCAAGCGCAGCAAGCGCACGCCCTGAGTCGAGCGTCCAGCTTCGCGAATCTCACCGGAGTGAACGCGAATCACTTTGCCTTGTCCGGTGATAATCATAACGTCGGAATCTTCGCGTACTTGTAACGCCGCCACCACCGGGCCGTTCCGGTCGGTGGATTTTAGGTTGATCACACCCTTGCCGCCGCGCGATGTGACTCGGTACTCGGCGAGCGGCGTGCGCTTGCCGTAACCCTTTTCGGAAACCGTGAGCATCAGCGAGGTAAGCGATTCGCGAATCTGGTCGCTTTCCAGCTCGTCGAGATTCTGCGTGTCTTTCTTGTATTCCTTTTGGATGATGACGAAGTCCGGCTGCGCCGCGTCCATGCTGACCACGAAATCGCCTTTCGCGAGATCCATGCCGTTCACGCCGCCGGCTGCTCGCCCCATCGAACGTACCTCGGTCTCGCGGAAGAGAATTGCCTGGCCATCGTGGCTGGCCAGAAAAATCATCTGCTTGCCGTCGGTAAGTTTCGCGCCGATCAGTTCATCACCGGCGTCGAGGTTGATGGCAATAATGCCGGACGGGCGGGGATTCGAAAATTCAGCGATGGCAGTTTTCTTCACTGTGCCATTGCGCGTTGCCAGGAAAACGTAGCGGTCTGCTTCTTCCAGGTTTCGCGCGGGAACCACAGCCGTAAGCTTTTCGTTTTCCTGGAAGCGTACGAGAGTACCGATTGCTTTTCCGCGTGTCGCGGCCGCAGCTTCCGGAATTTCGTAAACCTTCAGCCAGTAAATACGGCCTTTCGAAGTGAATAGCAGGATATAACTGTGCGCCGAGGCTACGAAGAAATGCTCGACGAAGTCGTCTTCGCGGGTTTTCGCGCCGATGCGTCCCTTGCCGCCGCGCGACTGGTGACGATACACATCGACCGAAGTGCGTTTAATGTAGCCGGCGTGGCTTACAGTAATGGCCATCTCTTCGTCTTTGATCAGATCTTCGAGTTTAATTTCCTCGACGCGGTCAACGATCTGTGTACGACGCTCGTCGCCGTAGGATTTCGCGATCTCCCGCAACTCGGCAACGATCACCGCTCTCAGTTTCTTCTCATTAGCAAGAATTTCACGCAACTCCGCGATTTGTTCGCGGATTTGTTTCAGCTCGTTCAGAATGTCGTCAATCGAAAGTTTCGTGAGACGATGCAACTGCAATTCGAGGATCGCGTCGATCTGCGCGAAGCTAAGGCCGCTAACTTCGGCGGCCAAGCCATATTTTTTGTTGCTGAGCTTAACGCCGGCAATGCTTTTGGCTTTCCCGCCTTCCGAAATGGAGATGGATTTGTTCGCAAAGAAATTAAATAGATTTTCGCGGGCATTCGCGCGGCTGGAAGAACCGCGAATCACCCGTATCACTTCGTCCAGATAGTCCAGCGCGATTTGGTAACCGAGTAAAATGTGCTCGCGCTCTTCGGCTTTGCGTAGTTCGTATTGCGTGCGGCGGCGAACCACGTCGACGCGGTGTGCGACGAATAGCTGAAGCAGCTCGACCAAGCCGAGTTCGCGCGGTTGCCCGCCCACAATTGCGAGCAGAATCATGCCAAACGATTCCTGCATCTGGGTTTGCTTGAAGAGATGGGCCAGAATAATCTGCGGCTCTTCGTCGCGCTTGATCTCGATGACCATACGCATGCCGTCGCGGTCACTCTCGTCGCGAATGTCGGCGATGCCTTCCAGTTTCTTGTTCTGAATCAACTCGGCAATGTGTCCGATCAACCGAGCCTTATTCACCTGATAAGGAAGCTCGGTGATGACGATGTCCTGACGATCCTTGCCGCGTTGCTCGATGGCGACCTTCGCGCGAACTTGGAACGAGCCGCGGCCTGTTTTGTAAGCTTGCTCGATTCCTTCGCGGCCGTAAATGTAGCCGCCGGTCGGAAAATCGGGACCCGGGATCAGCTTCATCACTTTTTTCAGGTTTGTTTCGGGCTCTTCGATCAACAGGATGGCCGCTTCGATGGTTTCTTTCAGGTTGTGCGGAGGAATATTCGTGGCCATGCCCACGGCGATACCGGTGGAACCATTGACCAGTAGGTTCGGGATTCTGGTGGGAAGCACGACTGGCTCATGTTCGCTTTCATCGAAGTTGGGAACGAAATCGACCGTTTCCTTTTCGATGTCCGCGAGCATTTCTTCCGCGACTTTCGAAAGGCGTGCTTCGGTGTAACGCATGGCCGCAGGCGGGTCTCCATCAACGGAGCCGAAGTTTCCCTGGCCATCTACAAGCGGGTAGCGCATGTTGAAATCCTGCGCCAGCCGCACTAACGCATCGTAAACAGGCGTGTCACCGTGGGGATGGAACTTGCCCAGCACTTCGCCGACGATTTTTGCGCACTTGCGGTAGGCCTTTGTGGACGTGAGCCCCAGCTCGTACATGCCGAACAGAATTCTTCGGTGAACTGGCTTCAGTCCATCGCGCACATCAGGAAGCGCGCGTCCGATGATCACGCTCATGGCGTAATCGAGGTACGACTTCTTCATCTCCGATTCGATATCAACCGGCGTGGTAATTGACTTATTGATTTCGTCGGCCACTTGTCTCTCCGTATCTGTTCAAGTTCAGTTAAGATTGCGTTTTTCTTGCCGCTCGTTCGATTACGTACGTCTTGACTGTCTCAAATGCGGAGGCATTGTTGGAGAAGCGCTGCGGCGCGAAGTGTGCTTCCAGCTCGCGCAAAACCAAGTCGCGCTCAGCTTCGTTCAAGCACTCCAATGCCACGCCTTGCTCGTTGTTTGGCGAGGTTGTGGCCGTCGCGCTGAATTCCGAGCAGCTCATCCCGCGGAGCCCCGGCAAAATCTTCCATGTCAATTGATACATCATTGCGGCTTAAATCGGCTTCTTAAATATCCAGGTTAACTACGTCGAGAGCGTTGTCCTCAATGAATTTCCGTCGCTGCTCGACGTTTTCGCCCATCAGCGTCGAGAAAATGTCTTCGGCTGCAACGGCATCTTCGAGGCGCACTTTCAAAAGCGTCCGCGTCTCGGCATTCATGGTTGTTTCCCACAGCTGTTCGGGATTCATCTCCCCCAGACCCTTGAAACGCGTGATGGTGAACTGTTTCTTGGCGTCCTCGAGAACGTAATTCAGCAGGCCGGTGGCATCGTCTTTGACGACTTTGTCTCCGTTGTGGCCCACGGTAAATGGCGGACGGTCGTGCACCGCAATCTGCTGGTGTAGCGAGCGCATGCGTTTGTATTCCGGCGTGGCCGCCAGAGCCCAATTCACACGACGCTCTCCGCCATTTCTCAGAACCAACTCATGCAGGCTGTGTTCCTCGTCGAAAACAAACTTCGCTTCCAAATCTAACTTGGCTTTCTCGATGGCTTTCGCCAGTTCCTGAAGTTTTTTCTTGTCGGCAAAATCAGTCTTCTTTTCGAGTTCGCTATGGGCAAGCAATTCAACGAGTTTCGGCTCGCGCAAGCGCCGGCCCAGCTTTGCGGCCACCTGATCGTATTCCTGAATATTTAGGAGGAATTGAGTGAGGTCTCCGCCTTCCAGAGATTTCCCGCCCTTTGATTTCACTTCGTGCTCTTCGGTGGCTCGCTTCATCAATTCGTGAGCGAATTCGCGTTCATCGCGAATGTAACGGTCCATCTTGCCGCGCTTCACGCGATAAAGCGGCGGTTGTGCAATGTAGATATGGCCTCGGTCGATGAGCTCACGCATGTGGCGGAAGAAAAAGGTGAGCAACAGCGTGCGAATGTGGCTGCCGTCCACGTCTGCGTCAGTCATCAGGATTACTTTGTGGTAGCGCAATTTGTTGGCGTCGAAATCGTCCTTGCCAATGCCGGTGCCCAGCGCCGTGATGATGCAGCGAATTTCCTCGTGCCCCAGCATTTTGTCGTAACGCGCCTTTTCGACGTTGAGAATTTTGCCTTTGAGCGGCAGGATGGCCTGATAACGGCGATCGCGACCGCCTTTGGCTGAGCCACCCGCCGATTCGCCCTCGACTAAAAAGAGTTCGCAGCGCGCAGGGTCGCGTTCCTGGCAATCAGAAAGTTTTCCGGGCAGTCCGCTGGAATCGAGCGCCGATTTGCGGCGCGTGAGTTCGCGGGCTTTGCGCGCGGCTTCGCGTGCGCGGGCTGCGTCGATACACTTGCCAATAATTTTTCGCGCGATGGAGGAGTGCTTGTCGAAATATTCGCCGAGTCGCTCGTTGACGAGCGATTCGACCAGGCCCTTGATGTCGCTATTGAGTTTACCTTTGGTCTGCCCTTCGAATTGCGGCTGCGGAAGCTTTACAGAAACGACCGCTACGAGCCCCTCGCGAACGTCGTCTCCATTGATCGAGACTTCGTCTTTCTGTTCCTTGAGCATTCCCGCAGAACTCGCGTAGTAGTTGATCGTGCGCGTCAATGCGGAGCGAAAGCCTGAAAGATGCGAACCGCCATCAACCGTGTTGATGGTGTTCGCGAAGGAAAAAATATTTTCCGCGTAGCTGTCATTGTATTGCAGGGCAATCTCGATATCGACTTGCTCGCGCTTCCCTTCCATGTAAATAGGGGAATCGTGAAGAGTCTGCTTGCCGCGGTTTAGGTGTTTCACAAATTCAACGATGCCACCGGTAAATCGGAATTCGGCTTTCTTATTGGTGCGCTCATCTTCCAGCGTAATTTTGAGGCCCTTGTTGAGGAATGCAAGTTCGCGAAGGCGCTGAGACAGCGTATCGTAGCTGTATACCGTTGCAGCGAAAATCTCAGGATCGGCGTGAAACGTGATTTTTGTGCCGGTCTTTTTGGTCTTGCCGGATGCTTTGAGCTTGGATGTAGGCACGCCTTTTTCGTAGGACTGTTCCCACACCTCACCCTCGCGCCAGATTTCCAGATCGAGCCAGTCCGAAAGAGCGTTCACCACGGACACGCCCACGCCGTGCAATCCGCCAGACACTTTATAGGTGTCGCTATCAAATTTGCCGCCGGCGTGCAGCACGGTCATAACAACTTCCGCAGCCGGTTTCTTTTCCGTTGCGTGCATGTCCACAGGAATGCCGCGGCCGTTGTCGACCACGGTTACGCTATTGTCATCGTGTACGGACACATTAATCTCATCGCAGAAGCCGGCCATGGCTTCGTCCACAGAGTTGTCCGCCACCTCCCAGACAAGGTGATGCAAACCTAGTTCGCCCGTGGAACCGATGTACATCGCGGGGCGTTTGCGAACCGCTTCAATGCCGCCCAGCACTTTGATGGAGGTAGCGTCGTACTTATGACCTTTAGCGCCCGAAATTTCTTTTTCAGCCATGGATCGTGGGTCTCCTCAGACGGTTAGCTCACATGAATGCAAAGTTATATAATCTTGGTGATACACGGGAAGGCGGTCGCGCGGTACGGCTCGACACTTGCCTTGCCCATTGGCCTCAGCATCCGAAAATTTCCGGCCTGGATATTTTCCAGGGCGCGTTTGCGCTTGCCAGACTCGAAGGGTTGCAACTTCATCCCGTCCCGTTCCGAAATTTTTCGGGGAGACGCGGCGAAGTTTTATTTCGTCCAACACCTAGCGGCCCACTTGCCCTGGCGCGAGCAAGAAAACATGAGCCATTTCGGGTCAGACAGTGCCGTTCAGGAGGAATCCAGAACAATGAAATTCTACCGGAAAAGTGGGATTTTCACAAGGTGATTGTGACCCGGAAGCAATCAGTAAATCCAACTAATTCAATCACATATGACGCAATTTATCGCTCAATCTTGAGCCTTATAAAGGTGAGGCAATAAAACGCAGAAATAGCGCAAATATTCAATCCTTGGTTAACTTTTGGGGCGCGAAGATAGAGACTCAGAAGCGATCCAATTTATCCGCGGCGCTTCAAATACGCATGGGCATTACCACGTAGCGGTAACGGGTAGCTTCGTCGGCCAGCGGGCGCAACTGGCCAGCAGACTGTTCATCTTTCAATTCGAAACTGATGGGTCCATCGGCCGCGGCGTTTAGGAAATCGAGGAGATACTGCGCGTTAAAACCGATCGCGATGGTGTCACCTTTGAATTCTTTCTCGATTACTTCCTTGGCCTCGCCGTATTCCGGACTGGAGGCTGAAATCTCCAGGCCTTCTTTCGAGAGCATGAATTTTACGGCGTGGGAACGCTGGTCGGCGAGCTGCGAGACGCGGCGCAGAGCGTCCTGCAATTCGCCACGGTCCAGAGCCACGATCTTGTTCGCATCCCGCGGAAGCACCGCTTCATAATTTGGGAATTGTCCGGTTAGCTTGCGCGAGGTGAGCAGACGTCCCCCGAACTGGAAGAAGAGGTGGCTTTCGTCCTGCGCGAACTCGACGCTGGCTTCCTCGCCTGATTCCGCGGCAAGCCGTTGCAGCTCGGTCATGGCTTTCTTGGGGACCAGAACTCGTGTCTCCGTCGAAAAGCCTTCGAATTTGTGATCTTTCTCGACCATGGCGAGCCGATGTCCGTCGGTCGCAACCATGGTAATGGAATTTGGCTTTAAAACGAGCAAGGCCCCATTCAACGTGTAGCGCGACTCTTCCAGCGAAATTGCAAACGTTGTTTTCGCGATGACTTCGGCGAGCAGCGCAGCCGGAATTTTTACCAGCGCGTGAGGAAAAGCCGGAAGCGCCGGAAAATTGTCTTTCGACATGCCCACAAGTTTGTAGTTTTTCCTGTCGGCAGTTACTTGCACCCAGTGATTTTCAAGAAGTTTGAACTTAATTTCACCTTCCGGTAGCAGGCGCATCAGTTCGAACAGTTTTTTCGCCGGGATGGTGCCCGCGCCTTCCTTCTTAATCTTAGCTTCGCAGGACGTGCGGATACTGAGTTCCAGGTCGGTCGCCGTGATGGTGAGGCGACTGCCCTTTGCTTCCACCAGAAGATTCGACAGAATCGGAATCGTCGATTTGCGTTCGACCACGCCCTGCGTGAGGTTCAGTTCGTCGAGCAGGTCGGATCTTTTTACGCTGAATTCCATCTCGGGCGGTCCTCGTGTTGTGCGCTGTTCTTTTGCACGGCTGCGGCTACTACTCTACTGCCTTTATTTATAAATTGAAGTATATAAGAAAACCGTCGCCGTCGCCGCATGTGTGAATTCTGCGGAAAACGGTTTAACTCATATCATCCGCGCAACTTATGCCCCGGAGCTTCCGGTGGAAATCCGCGCGGTGCCAATGAAAACGACCGCTGAATCGATACGTTAGATTATTTCCACAGCTCGTGCACAGGCCGCGATACAGCGCGAACCTTACGGTTCGCCGCTATCTCTAACCGAAAGCGTCGAGTAGCCTGTTGATCGTCTTGTTCAAATCCTTGTCAGACTGTCGCAGCATCTCAATCTTGTTGATCGAGTGCAAAACGGTGGTGTGATGCTTGCCGCCAAATTGCCGTCCGATTTCCGGAAGCGAAGCGGAGGTGAGCTGTTTTACCAGAAACATGGCTACCTGGCGAGGGAAGGCGATTTGCTTTGCGTTGCTACGCACCTTCAAATCCTGCGCGCGCAGACCGAAGTGCTCGCCTACACGCTTCTGAATCTGTTCGATGGTGACCTTCTTATCCTGTGTCTCGATAATATTTTTCAGCACTTGCTGCGCCGTGGGCAAATTGATAACCGCGCCGGTAAGCGAAGCGTAAGCCATCAAGCGAATCAGCGCGCCTTCCAACTCGCGAATATTCGATTTGATCGCGCGTGCGATGTATTCGGCCACGTCGTCTGGGACTTGCACGCGTTCGCTTTCAGCCTTCTTCTGCAAAATGGCAATTTTGGTCTCTAGGTCGGGTGGTTGAATGTCTGCGATGAGCCCCCATTCAAAGCGCGAACGCAAGCGCTCCTCGATGGAGGAAATTTCCTTCGGCGGGCAATCGGAAGAAATGACGATCTGCTTTTGTTGGTCATACAGAGCGTTGAAGGTGTGGAAAAATTCTTCCTGCGTGCGTTCGCGAGTGGCAATGAACTGAATATCGTCAACCATCAGGACATCCATATTGCGAAACCGGTCGCGAAAGGCAGCCATGCGCTCGAGCCGGATCGAAGCGATCACTTCGTTCGTAAATTTTTCCGCGCTGATGTAAGTAAGGCGCAGGGAAGGATTACGCCGTTTCAGCGTGTGCCCAATGGCCTGCATTAAATGAGTCTTGCCGAGTCCCACACCGCCATACAGAAACAGCGGATTGTAGGATTTTGAAGGCTGATCCGCCACCGCCATGGCGGCCGCATGGGCGAATTGGTTCGACGCGCCCACGATAAATGACTCGAACGTATAGCGCGGATTGAGTTGGTGAGCCACGGCATCAAAATCAAGCTTCGCTTGAGGAGGCGACACCGTGCTCGTGGCGACAGGTTGCAATTCCGCGCAAAGATACTCGAGCTGCAACTGCGGACGCCCCAGCTCGGTCAGAACCGCTTGGATAAGCTGGCCATAAGTTTCCGTAAGCCGCTTCTTAAACAAGCGCGTGGGGACGCGAATCACCAAACGGTCTTCTTCCGCTCGTTCCAGACGAGTCGGCCGAAACCAGGTAGCGAAGCTATGGGGATTTACGCGACGCTCGGAGTGTAGAAGGATCTTATCCCAGAGGTTCATCGAGCAAATTTACCCTTTGCCACAATTTTCCACCGACGTGGAAATGTTGTGGAAATCTCCCGCGATGCTTGGCGGGACGTTTTCTGATGTCGGCTAGGTCTGATGTCACGCGACGCACCCCGCGTCGCGGCATCTCATGAGTGCACGTATGAATTGCACGGGAGAAGCGAGCCGGGATTTTGCCTAATCGCGACGCAGGTAGCAAGAGAAAATTGTACGAACCGCTTGCACAAATTTCACAAATCATTCACAGCTTTTCCACAGGCGATTTTTTAGTTGATTCCAAAAAAATCTCAGGGCAGTTTCTTTTTTTCCCCGAGCATTCACCGTTTCGAGAATTCTATTAGTGCTTTGCGACCGAGCCCGACGCCTGCTGGTCTGGCAGCGCGAATTCATATACGCCCAGTGGATCTACGGCCAGGATGATGCGGCTGGGCTCAATGAGGATTGCGCTAGGCTCGAGCCGCGTGCCATCCGCGGTAGCGGTGCGATAAGTCGCGACAAGCGCGCCGTCCTTGTCGAAGTGCGACAACGCATCTCCGATGGCAACCCAAACTTCCTGCGACGCCGGATCAACGCCCAACGCGCTGATTACCGGTTTTGCAGCCGTGGACTGGTTGCGTCGAGCTAACGCCAGGATGTCGACACCCGTAGCTTGAGAAGCAGAGACAGATGCATCGCCTGGATGAGGCAGTGAAATCTCATATGCGGAGTAACCGAAGCGGTCATACTTTCGAATCGTGGCGTTTGGCAGATAGGTAAACGCAAAATAGATAAAACCCAAAGGATCGCTGGAAAGCCGCCCATGGTTCATATAGCGATTCGAGTCCGTGCCGGAAGGCGCATCATGAGGATCACCGAAACTTCGAATCACTTTTCCTCGTTCGTTGTAAATCGTCACCAGACGGTCTGCGCGAAGTGAAGCAACCGCAAGTTCATTGCCCGACAATGCCGCAACCGAGGTAGGAGCAATGACCGGGACAGCTGCATCCAGCGAACCGTCAGCCCGGAAGATTTTCACTGCGTTCGCGCCGCGGTCAGCGACGAAAAGCCGGCCGCTCGCGTCGAGGTCAATATCTTCAGCGAAAACGACCTTAACGCCAGGGGCACTTGCAGGAGGAACCCCGCCGATGCGTTTCGTGTTAGCACCGTACACCGAAATGCTGCTGGCCGGCGCAGCGAGGATGTAATACCGGCCGCTCGTGTCGCGCTTGATAGCGCGCAGTCCAGGCCCGAGTTCGGGAAACAGACGAGCGCGAGCGACCATAGCGGGCACCCGAGCCTGAGTTCGAATGGCAGCGAACAAAGGCAGGAAATTCCATCCAGCCGCAATAGCCGCCAGGATGGCGAGACACACAGAACATTGGACGCGTCGCGAGATTGATACATCCTTGGTATTTAGTATGCAGTGAAACAGACGCCGCGTGGCGCGAATAGGTTTCCTGGATTCCAATGGCGGTTGCGCAGTCCGCAGACAGCGTCACTAGCGAACGCTTCGGCAGGGCCTCCGCACGGTTGTATGATTTGTGTTTTGGGAGAGGACTGTTCGGTCGCTGAGTTAATCGATGCGGAAAGCGGCGCGCTCAATGGAAAGTGCTCGGCCGGTGGCTTCGTCCACTTCGATCTGAACTGCATTCATCTGTATATCGCCTTCAGCAACGGCGAATTTCGCCGGCATTTGGTCCAGAAAACGCTGCAAGACGCCTTGTTTATCCATCCCGATGACGGAGTCGTGAGGGCCGGTCATACCCACGTCGGTGATGTACGCGGTGCCTCCAGGCAGAACACGCTGATCGGCTGTAGCAACGTGCGTGTGGGTTCCCAGAACAGCGGAAACCTTTCCGGCAAGAAACCAGCCCATGGCCTGTTTTTCTGAAGTGGCCTCCGCGTGCATGTCGACAATAATCACTTTAATGTCTGAAGGAAGTTTCGCCAGTTCACGTTCGGCCATGCGAAATGGATCATCCAGCGCAATCATGAAAGTGCGTCCTTGAAGATTCATCACCGCGTAACCCACACCATCTTTTGCGTGTCCAACGTAAGTTCCCTTTCCAGGCGAGCCTTCGGGAAAATTCGCCGGACGCAATAGACGCGGCTCATGCGGAAAAAAATCCAAAATCTCTTTGCGGTCCCACACATGATTTCCACCGGTAATGACCTGGACCCCTGAAGCGAATAATTCTTCGGCCAAGCGCGGCGTAATGCCAAAGCCGGAAGCGGAATTTTCCCCGTTGGCGATACACAGATTGATTTTCCTCTGTACAAGAATGTCCGCCAGCCGATCGTGAACGATCTTGCGGCCGGGCGAGCCAACGATATCGCCGATGAAAAGTATTTTCAATTTCCCAGCGGTTCCTCAGGCGTCCAGATTCTTCGTGCGAGTCGCAAGAATAAAATTGGCGCTTAGAGAACGAAATTAGAAGGAGCGGTCCACTCCGCCGTGCGAGCTAGGCCCTGAACCCCACGAATAGGTGGGTGCCCTGCGCCTGCTTTCAGGCTATCCAGCTGGCCGAAGCCAACGAACGGCACAAGGGCAGGACGACGCGGGCTCCCTGGGATCCAGTGTTGGTTCAAATGGGCTTTCGCGCGACACCTGCGTCGCAGGCCTACTCCAAACACGATTGTATCAGGAATCCTCAGTGCAGCGATTTCAGGTAGCTGACGATCTGCCAGCGACGTTGCTCGGGCAATCCCGACCATGAAGGCATTCCGGCGCGGAGATTTCCGATGCGCAGAAACCACTCTAATTCACCGGGTGTTGCCCTCTGTACGTAAGGCAGATGTAGATTCATGGCGCGACCGATGCCGCGGGCGTTCACACCATGGCATTCAGCGCAGTGCTGTAAGTAGAGTTTTTTTCCGGCGAGGACCGCGGCAGGCTGATCTTCGTATGGGTTGTGCCGTTGGCGCGTCTTAACCGGCGCTTGTGCGATGGCCTGCAACACTCCGCGATCGTCCGTGTCCCGTTCGCGATTCCCACTCAGATTCGAACTCGTCGCTGAACCCAAGGCTGCCAGGGCCACTGCAATCGAAAGAAGAAGCAGCACCGCGGAAAGGGTTTCCCGAATCATCGGAACCAATTCCTTACCTTGTGGCCGAAGCCGTCGACCTCATAGGACACACCCCAGCGAAGCAGAAAACTATGGCTGTCGCGATTCAAACCGAACCCGGGTGAGACGCGGAACGAGACGCCATTGGGAAGTTGCCAGGCCACAATTGGTGCGGCATAGTGCGACGTTCCAGAGGTCATGAGGTTCCGCGAAGTTCCCAAGCCCCCGTAAAATTCGACGCCGGCCAGGAAATTTTCAAGGCACAAATTACAAGGCTCCCAAGTGGCCGAAAGTCGCAGCGGCCGGCTCGCGCCAGCGGCATAGCCAAACTCCCATGGTTGGTGGCCTAGGTTCTTCTCGCCAATAAAATTTTCGGAAATATTCCATCCCTTAAAGTCGCTCGACAGGATGAATCTGGTCTCCAGTTCGTGCTGCTGGTCTCTACGCGCTTCCGCGTTTGGAATGGCGTGGTCCGCTTGGCGGTCAAAGCCAACCACCTCAATCATGGTTTTATCCGCGCCATTTATGTTTTCGAACTCCACGTACAGCAGCGGGTTAATCCAATGCTCGCGCATCAGCGGGCGGAAGCGGTTTTCCCAGCGAAAGCCTGTGAACAGCGCGCTATCGGAGAACGTTCCTTGCGAATCCAGGTAGAACTCTGAGGTCCACCAAGCCTTCACACCGTACTCGAACTCCATCCAGGGCGCCACGAAATCATTACCGCCAGTTTGCGTTGCGTAATTCGCCGAGAGTTCAATTTCTAGATTCCCGGGTTCCTCGAGATGATGAGAGTACGTAACAAAGTAAGGAGTTTCCTGAGCGCCGCTACGTTGCGGAATCACGAGACCCAGCAGAAAGAAATAGAAGAGCACACAAACAACGAAACGCGCGCCATATCCTCGCCAGCAAATGTCACCGGGCCAGGAAGGGATGGCAAGCAGAAATTTCACGAGTGACACGCATTTTCTAGTTGAAAACTACTTTCAACTGGGCGGGAGCGTATTTCAGTTGAAACCGAGTGTCAAGAAGGAATCCTGAGAACCTGGCCTTCTTTGCAGCCCCTTGATTGCAGGACATAATTCAGATAGCTTTGCAAAGCGCAGCGAGGCACATGTGAACATTGGCATCCGTAAGGCTGGCCAGGCCACCATTCTTGATCTAGACGGCCCGCTAAAACTCGGCGAAGCCGAAGAATCCTTTCGCAATCAGATTCAGCAGCTTATAGAAGCGGGCTCGAACCACGTGGCTGTAAATCTCGCAGGTGTTACAGAACTCGATAGCTCCGGAATTGGAGCTCTGGTGCGCGCGTTCACTACGCTGAAGCGCGCCGGTGGCAAGTGCACATACTTTGCTCCCAATAAGCGGGTGGTGATGCTGTTAAAAATGGTTAGGCTGGATACCGTTCTGGACCTCGCTGCAGACGAAGCGACAGCACTTACCCGTATATAGGTCCCCTGTTCTTCCGTGAATATCCGAAGCGATTCTTCCGAGAAGCAGTGCGTCCAATTCTAGATAGCCGGAGATGCAGACTTAACGGCGGTCCAGCGCGGGATGGCGGACGTCGCGGCCGGCTACGAAATAAATAACGTCCTCCGCAATGTTGGTGGCGTGATCCCCGATACGTTCGATGTTTTTCGCGACCAGAACGAGCTCGAATGCGGTGAAGACTACCGCCGAATTTTCCATCATGTAGGTGAGCAGTTCACGGAAAAGCTGATCACGCAAGCGATCCACCTGATCGTCACGCTGCAGCACGCTGTGCGCCAGTTCGATGTCTCCGCGCACCAACGCGTTCAAGCTGTCGCGGACCATCCCTTCGGCTAGTTCGCTCATGCGCGGCAAATCCACGTACGGCTTCACTTGTGGATGACGCAGGATGCGCATGGCCGATTGTGCAATGTTCACGGCCTGATCTCCGATGCGCTCGAGATCCCCGTTGATGCGCGAAACTGCCAGCAAAAATCGAAGGTCGGCAGCCATGGGCTGTTGCAGAGCCAGCAGCCGCTGCACGCGCTCATCAATTTCAATCTGAATCTCGTTGATAGCGTCTTCCTCGGTCAGAACCGTTTCGGCGAGATTTTCTTCGGCATCCAGCACAGCATGGATGGCTTGGTGGACCGCTCGCTCGGCGAGGCTACCCATCCACAGCAGCCGCTGTTTCAGTTCCTCGAGATCCCGTTCAAAATGTCGTTCCATTTCCTTTAGTTCCTTCCCACTCCTACAAGATTTCGTCCATCTTCCAACAAAACCCAGCTCATCCAAAACGGCCGGTAATGTATGCCTCTGTGCGAGGGTCCTTCGGCGTTGTAAATAATTTCGATGTTTCAGTGTGTTCGATAAGTTTGCCGTCGAGCATGAACGCCGTGAAATCGCTGGCGCGGGCCGCTTGCTGCATATTGTGAGTCACAATCGCCATCGTGCAACTATCTTTCAGGTGGAACAGCAATTCTTCAATCTTCGCGGTAGTGACCGGGTCGAGCGCCGAGCATGGCTCGTCGAGCAAAAGCACTTCGGGATTCACCGCCAGCGCGCGCGCGATGCACAACCGCTGCTGCTGCCCTCCGGAAAGCGCGAAAGCCGACTTATGCAAGTAGTCCTTAACCTCTTCCCACAGTGCCGCACGGTGCAGGCTGCTCTCCACCAGATCGTCGAGCCTCCCTTTGTAACCATTGACGCGAAGCCCATACGCCACGTTGTCATAGATGGATTTCGGAAATGGATTGGGCCGCTGAAATACCATTCCTACGCGGCGCCTCAGATTAACCACGTCCATCGAGTGAATATCCTGCCCGTCTAGCAATATATTGCCTTCCACGTGCGTGTTCCGAATGATTTCATTCATACGATTCAGAGTACGTAGAAATGTCGATTTTCCGCATCCGGAAGGGCCGATTAGCGCAGTTACCTTGTTCACCGGGATGTTCAGGTTCAGCCCGAAAATGGCTTGTTTGGGGCCGTAAAAGAAATTCAGGTCGGAGATCTGAAAGCGCACCGGCGTCTCCTTTTCCGAAGCCATCGAGGGTGAATCCTGTATCGGCACTTTCGGCGCAAGTTTCGCAGCTGTGGCATAGCTGCCTTCAGAAACAGACGGCATATCAGACACTCCTGACCGCGCCACCACGGTTCAACAAAAGACGCGCACCCAAATTTGCTACCAGCACCAAACCCAGAAGGACCAAACCCGCGGCCCATGCTTGGCGGTGCCAATCATCATACGGCGCAATCGCATAGGTATATATCATTACGGGAAGTGAAGCCGTGGGCTGTTCGAATCCCGGGCTCCAGTACCGATTACCGAAGGCGGTGAACAGGAGCGGCGCAGTTTCGCCCGCGACGCGCGCGAGAGCGAGCAGCATTCCGGTTAATATGCCCGCTTTTGCGGCGGGGAGCACCACCGTTACGATGGTCTTCCACTTACTAGCTCCCAGCGCCATCGCGCCTTCTCGCAGGGTCCCAGGGACCGCTTTGAGAAACTCTTCCGTGCTTCGAACGGTTACCGGGATGACCATCATTCCCAATGCCACACCGCCGGCAAGCGCGGAAAAGTGTTTCACGGGCAACACCACCAAGGAGTAGGCGAAAATTCCTATAACGATGGACGGTACGCCATTCAGCAAGTCTGTAGTGTACCGAACGACAAACGAAAATGTCTTGCCGCCAAATTCCGCGAGATACACACCGGCAAGCAAGCCCACCGGCAAGCCGATTAGCGCAGCCAACATCAGCAACTTCAAGCTGCCCACAATAGCATTGGCCATTCCGCCGCCTGTTTCACCCACGGGCTTGGGAAGCTGTGTAAAAAAATTCCAATTCAACGATTTGCCACCATTCCAAATTAAATACCCAAGAATAAAGAATAAAATCGAAACCACGCCTAGCGCAGCGACTCCCGTCAGGCTCAGCATTACGTAATTCAAGGCCTTTCGCCAAATAACACGCGGCTCAATCATGCGAGCGCCCTCCGCGATCAGTGGCGACAATTAAAATGCGCGCCAGCCCGTTCAGAATAAAGGTAATTAAGAAAAGTACCAGCCCTAACTCGATCAGCGAACTCAAATACAGGTCTCCGGTGGCCTCCGTGAATTGGCTCGCTATGGTGGAGGCGATGGTATCGCCGGGCCATAACAACGAAGCGGCGATTGTCGGTGCATTGCCGATAACCATGGTGACGGCCATGGTCTCGCCCAGTGCGCGCGCCAAAGCGAGAAACACGGAGCCCATGATGCCGGTTCGAGCCCAAGGGACCACAACCTTCCATGTGGACTCCCATCGCGTCGCGCCTAAGGCCATCGCCGCTTCGCGCTGCTCGCGCGGCACCGTCAACAGAACCTCCCGCGAGACAGAAATAATGAACGGCACGACCATAATGGCCAGAACGATTCCCGCGGTCAGGAACCCGACTCCGTAATTTGGCCCACGAAACAGCGCCCCGATATACGGAACGTTACCCACTGTATGAATCAGCGCCGGACCAATGGTCGTGCGCATTACCGGCACAACAATGAAAATTCCGAGCAGGCCATAGATCACGCTAGGGACGGCTGCCAGCAGGTCGATCAAAAATGAGATTATGTCGCTTATTTTTCGAGGCGCGAGTTCGGAAAGAAAAATCGCGCTGGCCAAGCCCAGCGGCACGGCTAGGCAGAGCGCTACCGCCGAAGTAACCAACGTGCCGTAGATAAACGGCGCGGCACCGAAATTGTCGAAGTTCGGATCCCACACCCTGGTCCGGAAAAACGCCCACCCAAATTTCGTCCGCGAAAGATGGGAATTCATCCACAGTTCATACACCAGCATGGAGGTGAGCAGGAGTATGCCCGCGGCAAATGTTAGGGTCGTCAGGTGCGCGATCTCGTCGCCGCCCCGCAGTCGACGAAGAAATGCGCGAGGTCCCGCTTGCGGCGGAACCTCGTGCGCGATGGTAGTGGCCGAAGCGGACATTTTACTGAATCAGCGAAATCGCCTGGGTCTCCTTCACGATTACTTCTTTGGGAAGTTGCGCATAACTCAAACCCTCATTGTATTTTTGACCCTCCGTCAGCATCCATTTCAGAAAGTCCTTGATCGCCTCACGCTTTGCGGCATCCTGAATTTGGGCAGGAATTAGCAGCCAAGTGAAACTTGAAATGGGATAAACCTTCGGTCCCGGAGGATTTGTAATCGAAACGCGGAAGTCTGGAGGAATATTGTTCGCATAGGCAGTTGCTGCGGCGGTCACGCCCGCCAAGTCCGCCTTGATAAAGTTGCCCGCCGCGTTCTGAACCTTTCCGTAAGGGATGTTGTTCTGCACGGCGTATATCAATTCAATGTATCCAATCGCGTTCGGAGTCTGCTTCACCAGTCCGGTCACGCCCTCATTCCCTTTGCCACCCAGCCCCGCGGGCCAATTGACCGAGGTGGCGGCGTTGCCAACCTTTTTCTTCCACTCCTCGCTTACTTTTGCCAGGAAATCCGTCCAGATGTAAGTGGTTCCGCTACCGTCCGACCGGTGCACCACAACGATGTCGGCGTCAGGAAGTTTCACGCCCGAATTTGTTTTGGCAATTTCCGGGTCGTCCCATTTTGTGATCGTTTTCAGATAAATTCCCGCTAAGGCCTTTTGTGTGAAATTCAGTTCTCCGGAGATGCCGGCGATATTATAGGTGGGCACCACTGCTCCGAGTACGGTAGGGAAATGCAGGATCTTGAACTTCGCTTGCGCAAGCTGCTCGTCCGTCATGGGGCCATCCGACGCCCCAAAATCGACGGTGCCGGCTAAGAGTTGACGTATGCCGCCGCCCGAGCCGATCGATTGGTAGTTAATCTGGACGTCGGGATGCGCGCTGTGATAAACGTCAAACCACTTGGAATAAATTGGATAAGGAAAGGTAGCCCCCGCAGCATTCAGCAGTATGGTTCCACTTTGCGCCAGGGCGAGTGCGGCCAAGCCGAGCGCGAGCGACACGATTAACAGGCTCTTTCTCATAGTCTTGAGTTCACCTCCTGCGTATTCTTGGCTCGCTTTGTTACAACTGTGTTACATCGACAATAACGCGGCGTAAATTGCTTACCAGGAGGGGGTCGCTCGCCATTGATACAAAAGAACTTATAGTTCTCTGTCCGGATCAGCTCTTGAACAAATATATCGAGGTCAAGTTAGAATGCGAGCCGCTCTGAAGGAAAGCTTTCCGCTGCAGAAAAATCAGTTACGAAATTTCTGAGTTGGTTGCGCGTCCCGACGACAACTCGATTTGTTTCGCACGCCCATGGCGCACTTCCAGCCCTCGAATCCAAAACAGAACATCTTCCGCGATATTCGTGGCGTGGTCCGCTATGCGTTCCAAATGCCGTGAGGCTAGCACGTAATGCAAATTCGGAGCTGCCAGGGAAGGGTCCCGAGTCATCCCCGCCAGCAGGGATTCAAATAGATGGTCGCGGTATCGGTCCACTACGTCATCACTTTCCAAAACTTGCGTGGCCAGCTCCGCGTTTTGGTAAATCAGGCCTCCCAAACATTTAGACGTCATCGCGCGTACGGCTGTGGCCATGGGTTCCAGCTCCGTCGGAATCTGCACTTCGCCCATCGCAGACAACGAAATAGCTCGTTCGCTCAGATTCACTGCCAGGTCGCCCATGCGCTCCAGATCGTTATTAATTTTAAGTGTCGCGACAATCAGACGCACATCGGTGTCCAGCAAGTTCCCCTGGCGCAGCATGCGAATGGCATGTTCGTCGATCGTAATTTCCATTTCATTGATGCGCGGCTCGTTCAGAAATACTTCGCTTGCCAACCTCTCGTTGCGCTCTAGCAGCGCCCATAGCGCTCGATTCACCGATGCTTCCACCGTCCGCGCTTGCGATACCAGGTAATTCACCAAAACGCTCTGGAAGATTCCCTCCGTGCTCGTTTTTGTAGCCGCCATCCGTTCCTCCAGGCTAAAGCGACAGCGCCTGATTAAATATCTACGCGTACAGGATGACAGTGAAAAGCTGCAACAGAATTAATGTTAGATGAATGCTATATGACGACTGCCGCCTTAGGAGGCCAGCGGAATGGAGAAAGAAAACTTCGATCCGCGGCCTACAGCGCTTTCAACCCACAGGCGCCCACCGTGCGCTTCCACGATATGTTTGGCGATGGAAAGTCCCAGGCCGGTGCCTCCCGCTTCCCGTGATCGCGCAGCGTCCACCCTATAGAAGCGTTCAAAAATCCGCTCTTGATCCGAGACCGGTATTCCGATACCCGAATCCGCAATCGTAAGAATTGCATCGTTTGTCCCGGCAGATGCTTCCACTTTTACGCGGCCCCCGGAAGGCGTGTACTGAATCGCGTTATCGAGCAAATTTTGCAATACGTCATGCAGCAAACTGGCGTCTCCGCGCACCGTTGGAAGTCCCGCAGGAGCTTCCACTTCGAATGAAATATTCTTACGGTTTGCTTTCAATAAAGTGGTCTCTGTGCAGCTTTCAATCAATTCTTGCAAGGAGACGGGAAAGAACTCCAATTCAAGTTTCCCCGCCTCGATCCGCGCCAGTTTCAACAAATCATCTGTCACGCGGGCTAAGCGAGCGGCATGCTCGCGAATAATTTCCAAGAACCGTCGGTTGTTTTTGGGATCGTCAACTGCGCCCGCCAGCAAAGTTTCGGCGAAACCTTGAATGGCTGTCAGCGGTGTCTTAAATTCATGCGAAACATTTGCAACGAAGTCTTGTCGCACACGTTCAAGCCGCCGCAACTCCGTTACTTCGTGTAAAACGACCACCGCTCCGGAAGGCTTGTCGGCGGGGCCTGATCGGTCCGATTCCAGTGCTTTCACCGGAGCTGCCGTGACCGAAAAACTTTGAGGCTGCACGATTCCCATGGCAATATCGCTCTGCAGTCCTTCTTCGCCGTGCAATGCTCTTCGAATCAGGCCAAGCAAATCCGAGCTTCGCACCACCTCAATTAGCGGGCTGCCTTCGCTCGTGGGCGATTGCAGGTTTAGGATTTCTGAAAACGCGCGATTGCAGAACACCAGACGTTCCTGCGCATCGACCACGGCCACCCCTTCCACCATACTTCGAAGGATCGCGCTCGCCCGGTTGCGCTCACCGCTTAACAAGCGGATCTCGCGTTCCAGATGGGCCGCCGTTTGATTTAGAGAGTCCGCCAGTTCGGAAAGTTCGTCGCGAGGTCCCTCGGCAGGCTCAGGGCGGAAATCGCCGCGCGCTATTCGTTGAGAGAAATCTTTCAGACGTTCCACCCGCCTACTAAAAAAGCTCGCGAAAATCAGCGATAACGCCATTCCGACAAGCAACGTGATTAGCGAAGCAACCAGCAGTCGCTCCCGCAGCTCTTTCAGCGAAAAATCAATTTGAGTTAGCGGTAATTCTAAACGAAGAACGATGGAGGATCCGGAATCGGGCTGGAAACGCTGGGTTCGGCTGGCAACTTCGCGCTCGCGATCAACGGCGTGTCCCGCGCCCTGGGCGAAAGCCGATTGCACTTCCGGCCAGCTCGGATGATTCGCTGTCGCATCGGCGACGCTTGAAGAGTCCGCTAGGACTCGACCGGACCCGTCAAGAATCGTGACGCGCGCTCCGCTTTTCGCCATCCAAGCGGTCCAGGCTCGCAATTCTGCTTCAGCTGATACATCCGGCGGGCGCGCCACGGCCAGATTCATTAGTGCAGCAAGCTCGTCATTTGCGGATCGAACGGCGTGGCTGCGAATAACGCGGGCGGAATATAGGTCAACGGTAAGTAAGACGCCGGCCAGCAGGACTACATACGCCAGTCCCAGTCTCCAGAAAAACTTAGCTCGCACGGGTCGTTTCGAAGAGGTAACCTGCTCCACGAATTGTTTTCATAAACCCGGGATGTTGAGGATCCGTCTCGATTTTTTCGCGTAACCGCCGCACGTATACATCCACGCTGCGCGGAGTCACAAATCTTTCCGTTCCCCAAACCGCGTCGAGTAACTGATCGCGCGTGAACACCCGGTTGGGACGCGCCGCCAAAAAGTACAGCAACCGGAACTCAAGCGTGCTCATCTGCACAGGTTTTCCCGCGCGTGTCACCCGGTACGCCGCCGGATCAATTTTCAATGCACCAATTTCGAGCGGTTTCTCCGAGGGTGCGCCGGGCTCAGCGCGCCGCAAGAGCGCCTTCACGCGCGCAGCAAGTTCTCGCGGGCTGAACGGCTTGGTCACGTAGTCATCCGCGCCCAGTTCGAGCCCCACTACGCGATCGGCTTCTTCGCCCTTAGCTGTCAGGATCAGAATCGGCAGCCGGTTTAGACTTACATCTTTGCGAATCTCTTTGCAAATTTCCAGACCCGAAAGTTTCGGCAACATCAGATCCAAGATCAGCAAATCCGGCGCTGCTTTTCGAATCTGCGCTAGCCCGGTCGAGCCGTCTGCGCTCGCTGTTACCTGATAGCCGTCTTTCTCCAGGTTGTAACGAACTAATTCAACTATATCCTTGTCGTCTTCAATCACCAGTACGCGTTTCATCGGCTCTCTTTATCGAGGAATGTGCACACAATAGGGGAATCCTACCTCGGAAGCAAGTCGCGCCAGATTGTCTGCCATTTTTTTAACACAGTGTTAACATCGTGTCACATCGCTTCAATGCGTCCCAGCTGAAACATTTCCTTCGGTGCATGTTCGGCGTCATACCCCTTCTGCTCCAGCGTAGCCAATTGATTCTATGCACCTTGCTGCATATTTACGATGACCACTTTGGCCTCCCGTCTGCTCCCTTTCTCATCCGCCGTACCGCGGAGACCGCCCCCTTGATTTTCGGTGACGTCAGGGCCGCCAGCGACACTCTCGGGCTCACCTAAGCTGCGGAAGCACATCATGCCAGCGTGCGTTTTAAGTTAAGAAAGGAGAAGTGCTCGGATCGATCTGCTTGAAATCAGATCTGGGTGCCACGCTCGCGCAGCGTGCTTCTGTGGAATCGTATTCACTGTTGTCCTTACGATCTCGGGCCAGCTCATTCCTCCTCGCCTCACGGTTCAGCGCTGCCGACGAAGTGCTGTATCGTGCTAAAAAGGGACGCTCGGAGATGGCCTCTCCGATCGCGCACCTTCGACGCTATCACTGAAATTGTTCCGGCCGAGTACGGCCCACGGTAGCTGCTTTTTCTATGTCTGGTGTGGAAACTTTTCTGGAGTGCCGAAGCAGGGTGTGCATGAGAGACTGCTTTTGAACCTATGTCCCGCGAGCTTCATTTCCGCGCGCAATCTCGAATGCAGGCCCCCGCTGAAGAAGTTTTTCGATGGCACGCGCAGCCGGACGCGCTTGAGCGGCTTTCCCCTCCATGGGAGCCCGTCGAAATCCTACAAAGAGCGCCGGGTATCCGTGACGGTGATCGCGGTATGCTGCGCGTTCGCATGGGCCCATTCAAATTCCGCTGGTCCTTCGAGCATCGCGGCTACATCGAAGGACGGCAGTTCTGCGACGTGCAACTTTCCGGCCCGTTCCACCGCTGGGAGCACACACATAAAATGGAGCCGCAGGGTCCCGACGCTTGCACCCTTACTGACAACATTTGTTATGAGTTGCCGTTCGGGATGGCGGGAAAGTTCCTGGCTGGCTGGTTCGTTCAACGCAAGCTCAATCGCCTATTCCAATATCGTCATCGCGTGACAGCCGACGCGATGCGCTCTATATCCCGGCCCACAACCGCGCCTAACCCCGTAACTCGTCCTAGGCCATAGCATTCGCTTGAACCATACGGTAGCGTATGGAGCGCTGCTGCGACGTGTTTACTTTCTTGCTGAAAGCAATTTCTCGTGCGCCCTCCTTTGGTGTACATTGTTACTTGAGATTCAGCATTTATTTCAGACGCTGCGTCTTGAGAGGGCCGGCTATGAGTTCGACCAAGCCCGATTCCGTTGTCAGCAGGGAAGCTCCTTCGGCAACGCGGCGGGACACTTTAAGCGTCACGGACAATCGCACGGGACGCCAATACGAACTCCCCATCAAGTATGAGACCATCCGTGCTCTCGATCTTCGTCCGATCAAAGTAAACGCCGAAGACTTCGGGATAATGGGTTACGACCCGGCGTTCACCAACACCGCTTCGTGTTCGAGCAAGATCACTTACATCGATGGCGATAAAGGCATCCTGCGCTACCGCGGCTATTCCATCGAAGAACTGGCCGAGAAAAGCACCTACATCGAAACGGCCTACCTAATCCTTTACGGTGAGCTTCCCGACAAATCGCAGTTAGCGGACTGGTCCTACAACATCACACATCACACCTTCATTCACGAGAGCATCAAAAAATTTCTCGACGGTTTTCATTACGACGCCCACCCCATGGGTATGTTGATTTCCACGGTCGCCGCGCTCTCCACTTTTTATCCGGATGCCAAGGACATATTCAATCTGGAATCGCGCCGCAAGCAAACCTATCGTTTGATCGGCAAGATGCCTACGCTTGCAGCTTTTTCCTACCGCCACAGTCTGGGAATGCCTTTCGTTTATCCGGACAATGATTTGACCTACTGCGGAAATTTCTTAAACATGCTGTTTCGCACCACCGAATTGAAATATCGCCCAAACCCCACGCTGGAACGCGCGCTCGACATTCTTTTTATTCTGCACGCCGATCACGAGCAGAATTGCTCCTCCACTGCCATGCGTTGCGTGGGCAGTTCACACGTAGATCCTTACTGCGCCACAGCTGCAGCCACTGCCGCGCTCTATGGACCGCTTCACGGCGGTGCTAACGAAGCCGTTCTTCGCATGCTTGTCGAAATTGGCTCGGTGAACAACGTCCCGGCCTACATCAAGCGTGTCAAAGCAGGCGAGAAGTTGCTCATGGGTTTTGGCCACCGCGTTTACAAAAACTACGATCCCCGCGCTCGTATCGTGAAGCACATTGCCTACGAAGTTTTCGATGTGATGGGAAAGAATCCCTTGATTGAAATCGCGCTGGAGTGCGAGCGCATCGCGCTGGAAGATGATTATTTCGTGTCGCGCAAGCTTTACCCCAATGTCGATTTCTACACCGGGCTCATCTACCAATCCATGGGTTTCCCGGTAACCATGTTCCCCGTACTTTTTGCCATTCCTCGCACTTCAGGCTGGATCTCTCAATGGGAAGAAATGCTGCTTGACCCTGAGCAGAAGATTGCCCGACCTCGCCAGGTATACTTGGGCCACTCCCTGCGCAGCTATACGCCTTTGGATCGCCGGGGTTAACTCCGGTCTCGCGACCACCGCGCTTTTCGCGCCATTTGACTGTCTCCTGCACCGTCCTGGTACGCGGAAATTGATTGCATCTGGAGGCAATCTCTGGCAAAACACTCTGACGTCCCCCGGGGGCTACTCTCAAATATGGACATCTCAACCCGCCAATCTGGAACAGCTACCATCGTTGATGTAATCGGCGACATTACGCTCTATAACTCCCCGGATGTCCGTAAAGTCTTGCTAACCCTTTTGAAAGAAAAAAAGGCTCCCCGCGTCATAGTGAATATGGAAAAAGTGCGATACATTGACAGCGCGGGTGTGGCCTCGTTGGTGGAAGGCTTGAAGGTTTCGCGCGACCTCAAGAGCACGTTTGCTCTCTATGGCCTCAGCAAGACAGCCCAGGAGGTATTCGAGCTCACGCGACTCGTGAAAGTTTTTGAAATCTACAACAATGAAGAGGATGCCTTACGGGGTGGCAGCGCCAATACCAACGTTGCTCCTGCTAGGTAAATTCCGGGCCGGCCGCGCGATTTCCTGGGGATTCTAGCCGTCCGGATTCAACGATGTCACTTACTGAAACGATCGGCTCAGCCACGATCAACGGAGTGGCTTATATAGGCGGCTTGGCGCGTTTGGCCGGCGGTTCCCTACGCGCGATTTTCGTCGAGCCGTTTCACGGAAAGAAATTTCATATCAGCCGCGCCATTCATTCGGCCATGGCCGTTGGCGTCGAAGCTCTCCCCGTTGTCTCCTTAATCTCCTTTTTCGTCGGCACCATCCTGGCCCTGAACGCGGCCTATGAACTTCGCAAGTTTGGCGCTTTGCAGGTAGTCGCCAGCGCGGTGGCCATTTCCATGACTCGCGAATTGGGCCCCTTGATGACCGCCGTGGTCGTAATCGGCCGGTCCGGTTCGGCGTTCGCCGCGGAAATCGGCACCATGAAGGTAAACGAAGAAATCGACGCCATGGAAACGATGGCCCTCGAGCCCGTTCATTTCCTGGTCGCGCCGAAATTCCTTGCCATGCTGCTCATGGTTCCTTGCCTCACAACCTGGGCCGATTTTATGGGTGTGCTGGGAGGTGGTCTTTTTGGCGTCTCCGCGGCCGGTTTCACCTGGGGCAGTTACATTCGCGCCACTCTCGATGCTTTGCAATCTCGCGACATCCTCACCGGTTTAATCAAAGCCGCCATGTTCGGACTTACCATCACCGCCGTTGGCTGTCAGGAAGGCTTTGCCACCGGATTGGGCTCAGAGCAGGTTGGGCGTTCGACAACCTCCGCGGTTGTTAAGTCCATTTTCATGGTCGTGTGCGTGGATTTGATATTCACCGCAATTTTTTATTTAACCGCGCCTCGTTAGGAGCAGGCGTCTGGTAGGTAACGGTGGAAATCGATGGCGACGAAAATCAATCCGCATGATGAGAAGCCGCGCGTCACCGACGGCCCCGCCATCTCTGTGCGCAACTTGCGCGTGAAGTACGGGGAGCGCGAAATCCTTCACGGCGTCAGTTTCGAAGTACCCGCTGGCGAAACCATGGTTATTCTCGGCGGCTCCGGCTCGGGCAAGAGTACTCTCTTGCGCACGCTCGTTGGATTGGAGATGCCCAGCGCGGGCGAAATTTGGATGCGTGGAAAGAATTTCGCCGCCATGTCTGAAAAAGATCGCGACGAGCTGCGCAAGAAAATGGGCATGTCTTTTCAGGGTGGCGCGCTGTTCGGCTCCATGACCGTCGGAGAAAATGTTTCCCTGCCGCTGCGTGAACATACCCAGCTTGATGATTCCACCATCGAGATTATGGTTCGTCTGAAGCTCGACCAGGTCGGCCTTTCAGGTTTCGAGAATTACATGCCCGCGCAGTTGAGCGGCGGAATGAAAAAACGCGCCGCCATTGCCCGCGCTCTGGCCATGGATCCTGAAATCTTATTTTTTGACGAGCCTTCCGCCGGCCTGGATCCCATCATCGCCGCTGGAATTGACGAACTGATTCTGAAATTGAAAAAAGCCTTCCGCATGTCCATTGTTGTCGTCACGCACGAACTGGCCAGCGCCTTCTTGATCGCCGACCGTATGATCCTGCTTGATAAAGGCGTTATCGTAGCAAACGGCACGGTGAAAGAATTGCAAGCCAGCTTGCAGCCTCGCGTCCGGCAATTTCTTGACCGTGTTCCGGAACCGGAATTAACCGGAGAGTTTGATTATTTGCAAATGTTGACGGGAGATATTCCGCCCATTCGGCAATGAAAAAGGTTTAAATCGCCTGCCGTGTTATACTCCCGCGCTTGAAAGCGCCGAGGGTCGCCAGGCGGGGATCAATCGAGGAAACAGATGGATGCAAAGCGCGAACAGGCTCTCGTCGGACTATTTGTTTTGGTGGCCGGAAGTCTGCTTTTTGGCACTCTTGTCTACCTCGCTGGTGCCTTCACCACAGGCGACACCACATTCCATACCTATTTCAAGAACGCCGGCGGTCTCCAGGCTGGTTCAGAAGTCCGCTATGCCGGCGGCCCGCCGATCGGACGAGTCTCCAAGGTCCAGGTTGACTCACAAGATGCCACGCGCATGAAAGTTGATTTCGCCGTTCATCCCAATTTACCGGTAAAAACAGACAGCACTGTCGTCATTACCAGCAATAGCCCGTTGGGCGAAAACTTTCTCGGCATCATCCCGGGAACGAATGCGGCCGCGCGCGCTCCTGCGGGATACACCCTCAAATCCAAAGAATATGTAAGCTTTGCCGACCTCGCCGATAAAATCAACGCCCTGGCTCCCACCGCCAACGAACTTCTCGTTAATCTGAATGATCGCGTGGTCGAATTGAAAGAAACAATCAATCGCGTCAACGACCTTCTGAACGAGAGAAATCGTCAGAACATCGCCGAAAGTCTTGCCCATGTCCGTGGCATGCTCCAGGAAGATCGGCCTCTGGTCCATTCCACCTTGGACCACATGAACAGCGCCTCGGCTAAACTTGGCCCGCTAATCGATGACTTCAAGAAAACCTCTGCGCAAGCGAACGAAACTCTGGATCACATCGATTCTATGATTAAGGAAAACCGCCCCGATGTTCGGTCGGCCGTCAGGAATTTGCGGGCGTCGCTGGCCAAGGCCAATTCGATTTTGTCGCAACTCGATAATACGGTTGCTAACAACTCGGAAAACCTGGACGAGATTATCGACAATCTCCGGCGCATCACTGAAAACATGAACGCCTTTACCGAGACCATTAGACAGCGGCCTTACCTATTGATTCGTTCTTCGGAGCCCAAGAGTCACGAGCCGGGTCAGGAACCGCCGAAGTAGGCGAAAAGGAGCACGCAGTGTTTAGGCTACGACCTCAATTCGCTGGAATCATTTTCTCGCTGATCTACCTCTCGGGGTGCGCAGCGTCGCGTCCTATGAAATACTACGTTCTCGATCCCGGTCCCATCCCGACGCCGCAGGGAGCTTCCACCTACCAGGTAACTCTCTCGGTTGGCCGCGTCACCGCCTCGCATCTGTTTCGCGACGATCGTCTCGTATACGGCTCCGGCCCCGTACAACTTGGAACATTTTCGTACGACCGTTGGGCGGAACCCCCTGCCGACATGATCCAGGATTTGCTCGTCTCCACTTTGCGTTCCACCGGCCAATATCGCGCTGTTTCTACACTGGGCAGCAACATCCGCGGGGACTATGTCGTTCGTGGCCACTTATGGGACATCTCGGAAGTCGACAAGCCGGAATTGATGGCGCGCTTTTCTTTGGAAGTTGAATTGTTTGATCCAAATACGCGCATGACTGTCTGGTCCCGTCGATACCAGCATGACGAACCGGCCCAGGGCAAAACTGTGAGAGATGTCATCGAAGCCATGGACAAGAACGTTCACGCCGGACTGCAGGAAATCACCGCCGGTATCAGCGAGTATTTCGCCAGCCATCCGGTGCAGCAGCCAAAAGCACAACCGTCTGAAAACTAGGCCGGGCTCTCGACACCTTCTGTTTCGCATGCCCTTCGCCCGCAAACGAGGCGAAAGCTTCATTAACCCTTCCAAAAGTCTGTCGCACCAATAATTCAGAGTTTGAATCTTGCTTCCCGCACTCAGGCTGGGGTTATAATGCGCCAGTTTATTGCCTCAGGTAATCCTGACGCCAAGCATCAGGCATGCGGCGGCGCAATTCTCGCGCGGCAAGGAGGCTGTCATGGGCCTGCAAATCACGTCGCGTAAATCCGGTAATGTAACCATCCTCGACCTACAGGGTCGCATCACCATCGGCTCCAGCAACGATGCGTTTGGCGTTGAGTTGCGCAAACTTGCCGAAGCCGGCCCGTCTGAGGTGATCGTCAATCTATCCGGCGTCACCCAAATGGACAGCTCCGGCATCAGCACGCTGGTGCGTTCCTTCGTGACCCTCGAGCGCCAAGGTGGCGGTCTGAAAATCCTGAATCCCACCGGCCACGTAAAAGAGGTCCTGGAACTTACGCGCCTGATTCAATCCATCCCCGCCTTCACCGACGAAGCAAAAGCGGTAGCCGCCTTCCGTGGCGGCGTTGCACACGCCTAACGCCTCGAGCAACGGTTCAAATGCGATCAAAGTGTCTTTCATCGGGCCTACGAACAGGAGAGAATGGCAGTCTGCGGATACTTTCAGGCGTTCTTCTTCAACTCGGCGAGAACCAGCTTGGCAACTTCCTTCAGCGTATCGAACACGCCTTGCCCGGTAACGGCTACAGCCTCGAGCGTCGGCTCGCCTTTCACCGCCAGCTGTTTCTTCAATTCTTCCACCGCTAAAATATTCGGCAGGTCGCGCTTGTTGAGTTGCAGCACGTAAGGAATCGTATCGAAATTCAGGTTGTGATCTTTCAAATGTTCGCGCAGGTTATCCAACGTTTCCAGATTCGCGTCCAGCCTTTCTTCCTGCGAATCCGCCACAAACACGACGCCATCCGCGCCTTTCAAAATTAACCGCCGGCTCGCCTCATAAAAAACCTGGCCGGGTACGGTGTAGAGGTGAAAGCGCGTGCGAAATCCGCGTACTGTCCCCAAGTCTAGCGGAAGGAAATCGAAGAAAAGCGTGCGATCGGTTTCAGTCGCCAGCGAAACCATTTTTCCCTTTTGATTCGTTCCGGTGTGGTCGTATATCCACTGCAGATTGGCGGTCTTCCCGCCCAGGCCGGGACCGTAATACACAAGTTTGCAATTGATTTCCCTAGCGGGAAAATTGATAAATGGCACTATTTCCTCGAATTACCAGCCCGCTACTTATAGCACAGCCTCCGCAACACTCCAACGCGCCCCCTTCGCCTCTGCTTCGCAACTGACAACTCTACGGCCCCAATCAGCACGATGCCCAAAACTACGATGCAGGGCCCCGGCCGTCACTCCCCCAGAGGCATCCAACTCGCCGTATGGCTTTGACTTGGTCCCTCCAGACGTGCTGGACGAACCACCGCAGTTGGCCGCATAGTGAACTGTTCCGAAGCATGGCAACCGAAGGAGGTCCATGAAGCTGGTTTCGGTAAACATTGGACTCCCTCGCGAGGTAGCCTGGCACAACATAAACGTTACCACGGGAATTTTCAAAGAACCCGTCAAAGGCCGCGTCGCCTTGCGCAAACTGAATTTAGACGGCGATCGTCAAGCCGACCTCACCGTCCACGGCGGCGAGTTCAAAGCCGTTTACTGCTATCCGCTCGTTCATTACGATTTCTGGAAAGCACAGCTTCCTGGCAAGGATTTGCCGCTGGCTATCTTCGGAGAAAATTTCACCACCGACGGTCTGCTGGAAAACTCAGTTCATCTCGGCGACCAATTCTTCGTCGGCTCCGCGCAAGTCGTGGTCACCCAGCCTCGCCTCCCTTGCTATAAACTCGGCATCCGCTTTCAAGCCGACGACATGGTGAAACGTTTCCTTGCCAGCGCCCGCACGGGTTTCTACCTCGCCGTCACGCTCGAAGGAGAAGTCGGCGCCGGCGACGAAATGAAGCTCCTCGCTCGCGACCCAAACGCCGTCCCCGTCTCCGAGATCACGCGCCTGTACATCGCGAAAAGGTTCAGTAGCGCCGACGTCGCTTTACTTCAGAAGGCTTTGCGAGTCGAAGCCTTGCCCGAAAGCTGGAAGCAATATTTTCGCCAGCGCCTGGCTAAGACGCACAGTTAAGCGCAAGAGTGGCAAGTATGCTAGGGGGCGCCGATGAGGGACCGTTGTCGACTTTCAAGAGCAAGCAGGGTTTTCTTATTCGCGAGTCCGCCTCCGTAACCCACAAGGCTTCCGTTGCTCCCGATCACCCGATGGCAAGGAATAATAATTGGAACCGGGTTCGACCCGTTCGCTAAACCCACCGCGCGCGCCGCCTTCGGATTTCCAAGACGCGCCGCCAATTGCCCATACGAAATTGTTTCTCCGTAAGGAATCCCGAGCAAACTTTGCCACACGCGCAGCTGAAATTCAGTTCCCTCCAACGCCAGCGGCACATCAAAGTCTGTCAACTCCCCTGCGAAGTACGCGCTCAACTGTCGAATCGTCTCTGCGAAGCCTGCGCCATCTTCCCGCCACCCAGGCTGTGGACGCTCAGCCTTCTTGCTCCCGGGAAAATTAATTGACCGCAACCCGCGTTCGTCCGCCGCCAGCAGCATAGTTCCCAGTAAGCTGTCGCAGTACGCATAACGAATCTCTTTCATAAAATGCGGTCCAAACTCCCCGGCACTTCCTAGTCCCTCACCGCAAGGGCTATGATGGCAGGCCCGAAAACCTTCTGCAACCATGCCGGGTTCCCGGACAATTGGATGACCCAAGACAAGCGGTGTATCCTACGATGCTTATGGCTGACCACACACCCGCTCCTTCCGACCAGCCTCGATCATGGGGACGCGCCGAGCGTAACCGCCTGCTGCTTTGGGCCGCAATCAGCGTCCTTCTCCCCGGCTTATGTATCTTCGCCTTCCGCCTGGTGTTCAAACCGCATGACGAAGTCTTCAGCGTGAAAAGCGAACTGCCCGTGAAAGCGATTATGGCTTTTTTTGTCGTCCTGGGCACCTGGCTCGTATCGCGCATGGAAAAACGCCCGCTCGATGACTATGGCCTTCCTCTGGCTCAAATGTTTGGAAAAAGATTATGGGAAGGTTGCGTCTGGGGCTTCGCCATGCTCTCCCTCATCTTGTTAATCCTCCGCCTTTCCGGCCATTTTCAAATTGATTCCGTTGCTCTCACCGGCCGCGCGGTTTTGCGCTACGCTTTGGGGTGGGCTGCCGTTTTCCTGGCCGTATCCATCAGCGAAGAACTTGCCTTTCGCGGATACTGGCTATTCACTTTCTCCAGACGAATGCGCTTCTGGCCCGCTGCGCTGTTTACTTCCGTCATATTCGGCGTCGCGCATCTAGGCAATCCGGGAGAAAACGTCCTCGGAATTTTGCAAGTCGTGGTAACCGGTTTGCTTTTCTGCTTGATGATCCGGCGTACCGGCAATCTTTGGTTCGCACTCGGTTACCACGCAGCTTGGGATTGGGCAGAAACTTTTTTCTATGGCACGCCTGACAGCGGTTTAATCGGTGTGGGCCGGTTCCTGAACACCTCGTCTCACGGCCCGAATTGGTTGACGGGGGGTTCGGCCGGACCCGAAGGCAGCATATTCGCACTTCTCGTGCTATTTCTTTGTGCCTTGCTAATCCATGTCCGGTTCCCTACAGCAATTTATCCTGACCGTCCCACTTAAGCCAATTGGTCTACAGTCTTTTCCTTCTTATTTTTAGGGTTTTTCAGCGAGTGACACGACCCGACCCCTTTGGTAAGTATCCCTCCGCGATACGCTACCCGTCCTGGAGCGTAGCTGGAGTCCTATACTGCCCCAAAATTTTAGGAGGAAATAATGCTGGCTATGCGGCCGTTCCTAGGGGACTTGCGCCTGCGACGTTCCAAGATCTGGCAAATCATTCTGGCTTCCCTCGTTTTCCTGGCCGTCGCTCCAGTCCGCGCCGGCAATCCTTCCAGCGGCACCATTACAGACTCCACGACCACGGTGACTTACACCGCCGGCCCTTTTGACGTCCCTAATTTGACCGACTCCGCGACTGGGACGCCCACCTGCAGCGCCACTGTTCCCGCAGAGCAGTGCGACACTTTCGCATTAACGGTCAACGTGGCCCCCGGCGATGCCACCACCAAACAGATTAGCATTTCCATCAGTTTCGCGAACTCCGCTGGCGAATTCGACGTCTTCGTCTTCGATTCCAACAATCATTTGATCGCCAGTGACACAGCCGGAGGTGAGCCTTCCGCCGTTATCATACCCGCCGTTTCTGGAACTTACAGCATCGTGGTTGACCCATGGAATCCGCTCGGCCAAAGTTTTGCCGGTACTATCGCGCTGCAAACCATTCCCACCGCGCCTCCACCGCCTCCGGGCATTCCTCCGCGATATAGCACTTATCCCGCGCCACCGAGCGCGGGCGGAGCCAATTCTTCCGGTGAGCCCTCCATCGGAATTGACTACAATCCCAACCTTGCCGCCCTTAAACATGGCACGGTGAACCAGGGCGGCGTGGCTTTCTTCACCGCGAACCTAGCCGAGTTCCGCGTCAGCTTCGACGACTGCTCTTCGCCCGCTAACACCTTGTGGGAAGCCGTAACCAGCCCGGTTGAAACCGTGAATACCCTTGATCCCATCGGACTGTGCGATCATTTCGGCGCGTCCCCAACTCCTGGCCGGGTATTTCAATCGCAACTTGCCGGCGCCAGCAGTCTCCTGGCCTATTCAGATAATGACGGAAATTCGTGGACTCAATCTCAGGGCTCCGGCCAACCCGCCGGTGTTGATCACCAGACTCTCGGCGCGGGACCTTATAATCCAAACGCCACTCCGCCACCGCCTCCGCACCCGCTTTACGCCAACGCCTTTTATTATTGTTCGCAGGATTCCGAGACGGCCTTCTGCTCTCGCAGTGACGATGGTGGCCTAACCTTCGGTCCCGGAGTTCCCATCTACAATTTTACTCAGTGCGGCGGTATTCACGGCCACGTCAAAGTTGCTCCGGACGGAAGCGTCTATGTTCCAAATAAACAATGCGGCGCAAATCAGGGCCTAGCAGTTTCCACCGATAACGGTTTGACCTGGGCCGTCCGCACCATTCCCGACAGCCTGGCCTCAATCGGTTTAACCGATCCTTCTCTGGGCATCGCTTCCGACGGCACCGTCTATTTCGGTTATCAGGACGGCAGCGGCCACCCGAAAATCGCAGTCTCGCACGATCGCGGAACTACCTGGGCCTCCTCCATCGACGCGGGCGCACAATTCGGAATTCAGAACTCCACTTTCCCCGAGGTTGTGGCGGGCGATCCGAACCGCGCCGCTTTCATGTATTTGGGCACCCCGACCGGCGGCAATTATGAAGACCCTACAAATTTCATGGGCATCTGGCATTTGTATATCGCCACCACTTTCGATGGCGGCAACAGCTACATCACCGTTGACGCGACGCCAACCGATCCCGTTCAAGTTGGCTCCATCTGCAATCTCGGAACCACCGGTTGCGCCAGCAATTCCGCGGGCGGTGCCGATCGCAACATGCTCGACTTCATGGATCTCGCCATCGACTCGCAAGGCCGGGCCGTAGGCGCTTTCGCCGATGGTTGCGTTGTGGGCAGCTGCGATGCTACTTCTTCCCCATCCGCTTCTCGCAGCGCGCTCGGTACTATCGTCCGTCAATCCGGTGGACGCCGTTTGCTCTCCGCTTTCGATCCTGTGGAGCCCGCCAAGCCGGGTGCGCCTTTGCTCGGCTCTGCGCTTCAAAGCAAGACCGGGGTCCTTCTCAGTTGGCAAGCTCCCGACAATGGCGGTTCTCCGCTCACTGGCTATGAAATCTTCCGCGGCACCACCAGCGGCGGCGAAACCTTGCTCGCTACCGTCAGCGCGGCGAAGTCTGTTTACTTCGACAAAAAAGCCAACTCCGCCACGCAATATTATTACCGCGTGGCAGCAAAAAATAAATACGGCGTCGGATCGGAATGCGGTGAAGTAGCCACCACTCCGGCTCCGCCATTGCAGAGCGCTTGCATCTTGCCGGGCATTACCATCGTCACCGACCCCACCGGAGATCAAATCGGCGCTCCCGCCAATAGCCAGCTCGACATTCAATCCATATCCGTCGCCGAGCCTTTTAATAGTTCGGCTAGCGGAAATCAGCTTTATTTCACCATGCAGGTTGCCAATCTGAGTTCGCCGCTTCCGCCCAACGCTCAGTGGATAATTTTCTTCACCACTGCAGACACCACCGAACACTTCGTGGCCATGGATACGACTAGCAATCCCGCTACGCCGGCCTTCACCTATGGCCACGTCACCACGTTGGCCACCGGCAATCCCTCGTTAGTCACCGACGGTAGCGCCGACACTGCCAGCACATTCAATGCGGGCGGCACCATTCTAATTGTCATCGACAACAGCAAGGTTAGCAGTCCTAATGCCGGCGATCAGTTGGTGAATCTCTACGGCGAAACTCAACTCGAAGTCGGCGCAGCCGGTACCGGCCTGCTCGAAACCATCGATAGCACTTCGGCGGGCCGATATATTCTGATCGGCAACCAAGCCTGCGCGCTGAAGGCCGCCCTCACTGCGAATCCGTCGTCGGGTCCCGCTCCCCTCACGGTCACTTTCTCCGGCGCGAATTCCAGCGACCCGGACGGACAAACCATAAACTCCTACACTTTTAATTTCGGCGATGGAAGTTCGGTCACGCAGTCCACGCCCAGCGTCCACCACCAATATTTCGATCCCGGGAATTACACCGCGACGCTGACAGTCGCCGACTCTAGCGGCGCTGTAAGTCCGAATCCGGCAAGTGCCGCCGTTCAGGTTGGCGCTTCCTCCTGTCCCACTAAACTCGGCGGCAGTGGCAAGATTAGCGGGACGAACACCACCTTCAGCTTGAATGTCGAATCAAACCTGACCGGCTCGTTTGCCTACAACGACACTACAAACAAAATAAAATTCACTTCCACTTCCTTCAATTCCGATTCGCTTTCGGGAAGATGCGTCACATTGGGAGGAACCGCGAACCTCTCGTCCGGAGGCGCGGTAAACTACACAGCTACAGCCTGCGACAACAATAGCTCTGGAGGAACGTCGCCCGATACCTTCGCAATTCAGATGACTGGTGCGGCCAATAGCTCGCAGTCCGGCCCGCTCTCTTCCGGCAACATTACAGTCAGCTATTCTTGTCCGAAACCGTAGCTAGCGTAGATTAAAATTCCGGCCCCGGACTTCATCCGTGGGGGGCCGGAATGTCTTCAGGCTAGACTTAAATCGTCCGTATGAAGTAGGAGTGCTGAGTGCGGGTTTCAAAAAGGAAAAGACTGCCCGGTCGTTTATTGGCGGGAGTAGGAATTCTTGCTTTTCTAGCAGCCTCTGCGAAGACAAACGAAATTCGCAAGCCGGCGCAATTTCAAGTGGAGTATCCTTCTTCTATCTTCACCCCGTCAGAGCAGCAGAATGCGCCGCCCGCTGCTAGCTCGTCCGAGAATTCAACCCTCGCCTGCACCTTACTTTCAAATTCCGTTATCAAATCAGTTCAAAGCGAGTCGTTAAAGCAGGCCAAAGGTAGTCAGACGCAAAATTCCTCGATGATCACTTCTCAGTGCTTTTATACGTTGTCTACGTTCACGAATTCCATAAGCCTGACCGTGAATCTTCCTCTTCCGGGCAATTCATCTCAAACCAGCCCACGCGATCTGTGGAAAAAATGGTTCCACCCGGAGGCGTCAGGTAGCAGGGAACCAAATCCCGATATCGACGCTCCCCAACCGAAGGAAGAAGCCGAAGAGAAATCCGCTCCTCCTCTCCGCGTCTCCGGCTTAGGCGACGAAGCTTTCTGGGTGCGCCGCTTCGTTGGAACCCTCTACGTCCTCAAAGGCGATGTTATCCTTCGCATCAGCATCGGCGGAAAACAAGATGACGCCGCCCGCCTCCGCAAAGCCCAACTCCTCGCTAAGTCCGCCCTCGAAAACCTCCCCTAAACTTTTTTGGTCATCGCGCGCCAAGGGGCAAACGGTCAGGCGCTTGAATCATCCGCACGCGTCTAGGTCGAAATGATGGGAGCGTGCATGCTACATGCGCTTGTCGCCACAGACTGCTTCGCGCAATGAATCCATTCCCTACTCTACCGGAATCTTCGTCCCCTGCTGGCCCGCCTTCGATAGGTGATCGATTCGCTCGTCGATCACTTCCCGAATAGCCTTCAGAAACTCCACGCGCGAGTTCGATAAGTGTTGACGTACGGCCGGCGAAACGCCTAAGCGCGTTTTAATGAAGTCCATCACTTCATAGCAAGGGCATCGCTCGTGAGTAGCGCTCGCGGTGCTCTGGTTCGCCTGCTGCTGATTGCTCTGTTGGGGTTCCATCATGGTGCCTCCTGCATTTCGACTGTAAGAAGCCCTTTCTCCAGCTTTGCACGTGACGGCGATAGCGACGCCATCGACCTTGGCAGACCGATGTGGCGGCGCAGCGTGCCAATCTCCACTACCAGTTCATCACCCTTCTTAAATAGGCCGATTTCGCCTTTCGTTGCAAACGGCAGAAGCACTCGAATTTCATAAGTCCCGTTCCGCTTCTCAAAACTATAAGGCTTTTCCGTTCGCGTCACCGCCGACGGGTCTTCGCCCCTAGGATACAGCAAGGCGGCAAGTTCCTGTAGCCGCTGCTTTCCTAAAACTTCGTGTGAAAACAAGGGAACCCGCTTGACCGGTACCGGCGCAAAGTACTCTTCGATTTCACGCAGGACGTTTTCCTGCGACATATGCCAGTCGTTGAACCAGACATCCTTCACCTCCGCGGGCAGCACACGATTGACGATGATAGAGTCTACCGTCAGACCGTGAAGTGAGAAGTAAACGAATGCGCGCTGTGTCTCACGCAGAACCATCTTCTCCGGGTTGGTCACCAGGCGCACGCTGGTGGTCTGCGAATCTCCCATGATTTCGTCGATGCCGTCCAATTTCTCGAATAGCTCGCGGATGTTTACAAAGTAGCTGTCGGTGGGAAGTTCGAAGGGCGCCACGCGGTTTGCGATTGGCCGCACCGCTTTCAGCAAATTGCGCTGAAACGGAAAGATGTGCTTCATATACCAGTCTAGCGTCGTGGGCATGCTGATGAACCGGAGCGATTCCGCCGTAGGCGCGGCATCCAGCACGATTACGTCATAGCGGTTTTCACGCCGGTACTGGTTGATGTACATCATGGCGCTTAGTTCTTCCATGCCCGGAAGAATGGCGAGTTCCTCGGCTTCCACACCGCTGATTCCGGTAGTACGCAACACTGCGCTGACATAGGAGGAGATCTCTTGCCAGTGGCGCTTGATCTCTTTCTGAATATTCAGCTCGAAAATCGAAAGCTGCTGGCTCACCGGCAGCGGGTCCGAGGTCTGCGCACGAAAGAGGTCATTATCCAGGTCGAAGCAATCCGCCAGGCTGTGCGCCGGATCAATGCTCATGATCAAAGTGCGATGTCCAAGCTCAGCTAGCTTCATGCCGGTGGCCGCCGCCAAACTGGTTTTCCCCACGCCCCCCTTGCCCGTGAACATAAGAATCCGCATACCCACATTATACGGCGGTATCCCTTCTGACCGCTGTTGACGTTTTGCTTGTGAGGGTACTGAGGGTACTGAGGCTGATTGGCGCGCAGCCGCCCTTTCCGGGCACTCCAGCAGGATTGAAACTCGGAAATTTAGTTAGTGTCCCGTGTGTGAGTGAAGCAAGAATTTACAAATCTATGACATTAAATCCGGAGATTTCTGTTGACACCTTTGAACACGGACGCGCAGAATCCGCGTCAGCGATTGCAGGGGGTGCCCCAGTTCCTCGTCCTAAGCTGGTTCCAGGCACCTAGGCAAACTAGTCCATCGGATGTGAGAAGCAGGTAGTTCTCTGCGTCTATGCTGGCGAACGCAAGGCGCGCGGCATTGCGTCAGCTAGCTAGTCGTGGGGAGCATTCCGCCACGGCCTCTGTCGAGGTGACGACCGATGCGCCGTGGTTCGTCAATCTTGAACTACTTGAAATTCAAGGAGGAAACACAATGGTTCGCAAGGCAACGACGGTATTTTTGTGCGCAGCAGCCGCACTATTCATCTCGGCGCACGCTGCGTTTGCACAACAGCAGGCGAGACTCCCGAAACTAAGCCCATTTTTAACCGCCACGCCGGACCCCCATGCCGCCGCGGCCACTCGTGCTGCGCTTGACAAGAACAAGGGCAACGGCAACCTGGCCACCTTCAATTACACGGTCATCTCCAGCAGAGATGGCAACAGTTACACCGGAACGATTGTAGGCACCAGTCCTTTCACCGATCCGAGGGACCAGACGAGTATCTCCACCCAACTTATCCCAGTGATAGTGGTGACCAACTCGGTTTTCGCCGGCGTCGACTCGAACGGCAATGTCCTTACTGCGCCCGGTGTCACTCATTTCGATCCGACGGCCGCCGATCCCTGCTTGTCTGCTCCCAATAACGTCCCGCTCACGCTGATTCAACAGTCGCCAATTATTCAGCCTGCTGATTTCAACTTTGGCGGGACCGATGTTGGCACCACGCAGTACGTGGACGCCTTTCAGCGCTCCGAATTTTTCCAGCTGTTGGCAAAGCACGGTGAGAACGGAGACGGAGAGGGCGATGGCAACGACCACATTAGATACCACGTCCTTCTCGATCCCGTCCGTACTCTCCAAACCATCGTTATCAACATTCCCGCAGCTAGTGGCGTGGCCTATCCCAGCGCTGCTTTCGGCGGATGCCCAGTCGGCACAGAAGCGATTATCGACTTCACCGTTCTTCGCTCTGATCTAACCGCTGCCCTCCCGGCTCTCGCCTCGCAGGGCGTAAACCCGTCCACCTTCCCGATCTTCTCTCTCCACAACGTCGTGGAGTGCGAAGGCCCAAGTTGCGCGACGTTAGCTCCCAATACGGCCTGCTGCGTTCTGGGATATCACAGTGCGGTCGGTCTGCAGACCTACTCCCCGTCTGATTTCGATACCAGTAATATCTTCGTGAGCCCGGTTCCGGACGTGTCCATCATGTCGCATGAGGTGGGTGAATGGATGAATGACCCGTTCGGCCAAAACGCCGTTCCAGCCTGGGGCCACATTGGACAACAACCCGGTTGCCAGGGAAACCTGGAAGTGGGTGATCCGTTGAGTGGCACACTTGCTCCTCCCATCGCCATGCCCAATGGCTTCACCTACCATATGCAGGAATTGGCGTTCTTCTCATGGTTCTACGGCGCGCCTTCCCTTGGAATCCATGGGTGGTTCTCCAACAACGATACGTTCACGCAAGATGCCGGACCAGTCTGTAAATAAGACTTCGCGAGCGCACGCGAGCTGAAGCCCGTGGAAGTTCGGTTAGCGAGAACAGTTGGCTGCAGGCTGCCGGAAACGACGGCCTGTAGCCAACCCATCAATCCTTCTTCTTAACTGCGGTCGCCCGTCGCCGATTTTTCTTTGCCGTCTTAAGTTTTTCGCCGAAGAACCGCGAACCCTTTCCGCCTTGCAACGTCCGGCACCCGCACGGCTCGAGAGAACTGAGTAGTGAAGTATCGGTGTGCTACTATCCGCCAGACTCTCCCGTCGGTTGAACTCAAGGGAGGCCGAAAAACCGGCCCGAATTTCCCCGCTGCGTGCTAAAATGAAGGTGCATTCGTTGCTTCTGTCTCCCCGCAATTTTATCGGGTTGCAAGATGGCGATTGCCGTTCTGTCCGTCTAACCGTACCGGCACAAAAATGACCAAGAATATTCGTAACATCGCCATTATCGCGCACGTCGACCACGGCAAGACCACCCTGGTCGACGCCATGCTGCGCCAAAGCGGAATCTTCAGCCAGCACGCTCATCTGGTCGAGCGCGTGATGGATTCCAACGACCTCGAACGTGAACGCGGTATCACCATCTTGGCGAAAAATACCGCGGTCACCTATCACGACTCGAAAATTAATATCGTTGACACGCCCGGCCACAGCGATTTCGGCGGCGAAGTCGAGCGCGCCCTGCGCATGGTGGACGGCGTCCTGCTCTTGGTGGACGCCAGCGAAGGCCCGCTCCCGCAAACGCGCTACGTTTTGCAAAAAGCGCTCGCCGCGAAGCTGCCTCCCATCATCGTTCTGAATAAAATTGATCGTGCCGACGCGCGCCCCGCCGCCGTCCTCGATGAAATTTACGATCTCTTCATCGACCTCGACGCCACCGAAGACCAGCTCGATTTTCCCGTGCTCTATACAAATGCCCGCACCGGAGTGGCGCATCGCGCCATCGGTGACGCATCCACAAATCTTCAGCCGCTGTTTGAAACCATCGTCGCTTCCATCCCGCCGCCTTCGGGAGATTCCGAAGCCGTGCTGCAAATTCAAGTCACCAATCTTGATTACAGTGATTATCTCGGGCGCCTCGCGATCGCCCGCGTTTTCCAGGGGACGCTGAAGCGTGGCACCGAAGTCGGCATCGCAAAACTTACCGGCGTCATCCAGGCCACCAAGATCACGAAATTGTTTACCTTCCGCGGTCTTGAACGTGACGAAGCAGAAGAAGTTTCCGCCGGCGATATCGTAGCCATCGCCGGGGTCGAAGGAATTCAAATCGGCGAAAGCATCACCGATCTCGCAAATCCCGCGCCCCTTGAGCCGCTGTTAATCGACGAGCCCACGCTGACCATGGTCTTTACCGTAAATACGTCGCCGTTCGCCGGCCGCGAAGGACAATACGTCACCTCGCGCGATCTGCGCGCCCGCCTGGACCGCGAATTGCTCACCAACGTTTCCCTTCGCATCGAGGACATGGGCACCACCGATTCTTTCCGCGTCCTCGCTCGCGGCGAATTGCAACTCGCGATTCTGATCGAAACCATGCGCCGCGAAGGTTACGAGCTAATGGTCGGCAAACCTGAAATCGTGGTGCGCACCGAAAATGGCAAGCGCCTCGAACCTCTGGAAGTCCTGATCGTGGATTGTCCGGAAACTTTTATCGGCATCGTGATGGAAACCCTAGGCCACCGCCGCGGTGAAATGGTGAAAATGGTAAACCACCATTCCGGCCGCGTGCGCATGGAGTTTCGCATCCCTTCGCGCGGCCTGATCGGCTTGCGCGGGCAACTGCTCACCGATACCCGTGGCACCTCGTTGATTCATTCCATGCTGGAAGGCTGGACGGAATACGCCGGAGACATGGCTTCGCGCCTCACGGGCGCTTTAGTCTGCGATCGCGCGGGCGTTTCCACCGCCTATGCCGTTTGGGGCATTCAGGAGCGCGGCGAAATGTTTGTAGGCCCGGGTGTGGAAGTGTATGAAGGAATGATCGTCGGCGAAAATTCGCGCGAAGACGACATGAACGTCAACATCACCAAAGAAAAAAAGCAAACGAACATGCGCTCGTCCAGTGCCGACGAAGCCATTCGCCTGGTTCCGCCGCGCGAGTTAACCCTGGAAAAAGCCATCGAATTTATTTCCGATGACGAGTTTGTCGAAGTCACGCCGAAGTCCATACGCCTGCGCAAAAAAGTTCTGGACGCCAAGAAGCGCCCCAAACGCTGGCAGGAAATCCGCGCCAGCGTGGAGTCGGCTTCCTGAGCGCTTGGAAGGCCTCGGCGGTAAGCGACGGCTTTGGCGATTTTGGCATTGTACGAGTGTTCGCTAGCGGGATGGAGGATTCCCATGAGCGGGCAAAATGGCGCCTTTCATACTTGCAAAATCCCCGTAATTAAAACATTATACAGCACTTACGAATGCCATCACACCGGAATTCAATTTGCGATGTATATCGTCGAGGTTGGTATCTGTGGACATTGCTCGCCCCGAAGTTAAGAGAAAGAAAAAGATACGCCGGACGATTTATATCGCCGCGGCCGTGGTCCTAATTCCGCTGGTGACCTACGCGCTGTCGAAGCTCAAGCCCGCCGCGCCTACGGTGGACAGCGCCACGGTTTGGACTGACACGGTGAAGCGCGGACCCATGCTGCGCGAAGTGCGCGGCCTGGGTACCCTGGTCCCTGAAACAATCCGCCTGATCCCGGCCGCCACCGACGGCCAAGTGGTGCAGCGCAATCTGCTGCCTGGCACTCCGCTGAAAGCCGACACCATCATTCTGGAAATGAACAATCCTGAACTGCAGCAAACTGCGCTCGATGCCCAATATCAGATGAAAGGGGCGGAAGCAAACCTAGAACAGACCAAGGCGCTGCTACAGAATCAGTTGATGGATAAGCGCACGCAAGCCGCTTCCATCAGTTCTGCGTACCACACGGCGCTGCTGGATAGGGACACAAACCAGCAGCTCGCCGCCAATGGCCTGGTATCCGATTTGATTTACAAGAAATCGCAAGTAGTGGCGGATGAACTTGCCAAGCAGGATGAACTCGCGCAGAAGGAAGTGGAGACGTTCTCGAACTCGATTGCGTCACAGATCGCCGTGCAGCAGGCCACCGTCGATGAAAAGCGCGCGATGTACAATTTGAAAAAATCGCAACTGGATCAACTGAAAATCCGTCCCGGTATTGATGGAGTGCTGCAAGAGCTGGACGTGGAAGTAGGGCAAAAGGTCTTGCAGGGAACCGTGCTCGCGCGAGTCGCTCAACCCACGCATTTGAAAGCGCAGCTTAAAATCGCCGAGACCCAGGCGAAAGACATTACCATCGGGCAAAAGGCTTCGGTGGATACGCATAACGGAATCATCGCGGGACACGTGATGCGCATCGATCCCGCCGTAGTAAACGGAACAGTCACGGTGGATGTTGCGCTGGATGGCGAGCTGCCGCAAGGCGCGCGACCGGACCTGAGCGTCGAGGGCACCATCGAACTCGAGCGATTGGCGGATGTGCTGTACGTAGGCCGCCCGGTGCATGGCGAACCGAACAGCACGGTAGGATTGTTCAAAGTGGTCGATGATGGTGGGGCGGCGATTCGCGTGCAGGTGCAATTGGGCCGCACCTCGGTAAACACAGTGGAAATCGTGAAAGGGCTGCAAATCGGGGACAAAGTGATTTTGTCCGACATGTCGGCCTGGGACAATTACGACCGCGTGCAGTTGAAATAAAGAACGGAACATTTCCGGGCCCTGGGAACGTAACTACACTTGAACAAGAGATTCGTTAGCAAAAAACGCAAGGAGCCAACATGGATACAGCGCCGAAATCAATGATTCGTCTGGAAGGCGTGACGAAAGTTTTTTACACGGATGAAGTGGAGACGCACGCGCTCGGCGGCGTGCATCTGGATATCAAGAACGGCGAATTCCTTTCCATCGCGGGGCCATCGGGATGCGGCAAATCCACGCTGCTATCCATTCTTGGCTTGCTGGATTCGCCGACGGACGGCAATTACTGGATCAATACGCAGCCGGTGGCGAATCTTTCTCTTTCCGACCGCACACGCATTCGCAATCGCGAAATCGGATTCATCTTCCAGGCGTTTAATTTGATCGGCGACCTCACCGTTTTCGAAAACGTTGAGCTGCCGCTCACCTATCGCAGCATGGCTTCGGCGGAGCGCAAAAAGCGCGTTCAGGAAGTTCTCGAGCGCGTGGGAATGGCGCATCGCATGAAACATTATCCTTCCCAGCTTTCCGGCGGCCAACAGCAGCGCGTGGCCGTGGCGCGAGCGCTGGTCGGTTCGCCTTCCATTCTGCTGGCGGACGAGCCGACTGGAAACTTAGACTCGAAGAACAGCGAAGCGGTAGTGGATTTGCTGCGGCAATTGCACCGCGAGGGCGCGACCATCTGCATGGTTACGCACGACCCGCGCTACGCCAGCGTGGCGGACCGCACCATCCATCTTTTCGATGGCCGCATCGTCGAGGAAACTGTGGGGACGCACACCGCGTCCGTTTAACCGGTTTCGCCCAAAACAGAAAATCTTTTTGAATGCTGCAGGCAAAAAAAGCATTCGGCTGCCGCAGTATGGGTGTGTCTGTAACGATTTGAAAAAAAACGAAAACAGCGCCGCGCACGAATTACAGTAAACGAAGACTCCGGAGTTGAAAATGGAAACACTGCTGCAAGACATTCGCTACGGCACCCGCATGCTGCTAAAGAACCCGGGGTTCACGGCGATTGCGGTGCTCACGCTGGCTCTGGGCATCGGCGCCAACACCGCGATATTCAGTGTACTTGATTCCGTATTGCTGCGGATGCTCCCCGTCGCACACCCCGAACAGCTCGTGCTGCTCACCGATCCAGATGCGCATGGCTCATCGTTCGGCAGTGAAGGAGGAGACCGCTCGCTGCTGGCCTATTCGGAATTTCAATATCTGCGCGACCATAATGAAGTGTTTTCTTCGATTTTTGCTTCCGACAGCCAGCTCGCGAAGACGCCCGCAACGTTCGAGCGTTCATCCGGCGGCGCAGCAGGCGCGGGAGAAACCGTCCGCGTGCGGCTGGCGAGCGGAGAATATTTTTCCACGCTGGAAGTGAAGCCTGCTATCGGGCGCTTGTTTACACCGGAAATGGATCGAGCGCGCGGTGGTGCGCCTTTTGCGGTGACGAGCTACCCATTCTGGAAACAGCGCTTCAATCTCGATCCTTCGATCATCGGGAAGACGCTCCAGATTCACCAGACGTCGTTCGAAATTATTGGCGTTGCTCCGCCGGGATTCTTTGGCGAGACCACCGGAGAAGCTGCGGACCTTTGGATACCCATTACCATGCAAGAGGCCATCTATCCGGGGCGCGACCTTTTGAGCCCAGCGCAGGGTGAGGTAAACAAACACATATGGCTGCAGGTGATCGCGCGACTAAAACCGGACATTACGCCAGAGCAAGCCAAGGCCACGATCAACGTGACGTTCCAGCGCATGATTGAATCCAACCTTGGTTCAACGGTTCGTGCCGAAGAGCGCAAAGGATTTTTGGATCAGCGTATCAACCTGCAAGCCGGCGCGCGCGGCTCTTCCACACTTCAGGAAGCGTACGGGCAACCGCTCAAGGTGCTGATGGCTTTGGTTGGATTCGTGCTGCTCATCGCTTGCGCCAACGTTGCCAACCTGCTGCTTGCACGGGGAGCGGCCAGGCAGAAGGAATTTGCGGTGCGTCTGGCAATCGGCGCAGGGCGACGCCGCTTGATACGGCAACTTCTCTCCGAGAGTCTTTTACTGGCGTTCGCGGGAGCGGCTGCCGGAATTCTGCTAGCGCAATGGGCCGACACGCTGCTGCTGCGGATGGTTTCGCGGGTGTCGGTGGGGCATGAGGCGATCCAGATTGACTTGCGGCCTGACGCGCGCGTACTAGCTTTCACCCTGGTGGTAACCATTCTGAGCGCAATATTTTTTGGGTTGATCCCGGCGCTGCGAGTGACTCGCGTCGATCTATCACCGATTTTGAAATCGAGTGCGGGCGGTACGACCGATGAAGCCGGAAACCGCCGTCTGCCCGCAGGCAAAGTGCTGGTCATTGCACAGGTGGCGATCTCACTGATCCTTCTGGTGGCCGCCGGATTGTTCGTTCACAGCCTTTCACGGTTGAGCGAGGTGAACCTCGGTTACAAGCGCGAAAACCTGATTTTGTTTCAGATAGACGGCGCTCCGGGCGGTTACAAAGGTCCTGCAAACCTTCGGTTTCAGCGGGAATTGCTGGACAAATTTTCCAATGTTCCAGGCGTGCTCGCAGCCACGCTGTCCAGCGATGGACTGTTCAGCCATTCGGAGTCGGGCGACCCGATCCGGGTAGAGGGATACACGGCCAAGTCCGGGGAGAGTCCGAATTCCCGCATGGACCATGTCGGTCCAGGATACTTCTCTACCGTGGGGATTGCGATTCTGATCGGCCGGGAGATTGGGCCGCAAGACAGCGGCAATGGCCCTCGAGCAGCGGTTATCAATCAGGAGTTCGCGCGGCACTTTTTTGGAAACACGAATCCGATCGGCAAGAAGGTACTCGACGTCTATCCGGGAAATCCGCAGGACATGGAAATTGTGGGTGTCGCCGCGGATGCAAAATACAACAGCTTGCGAGAGAAAACTCCCGCGCGCATTTACGCGCCGTACTTCCATCCTATGTGGGAACATTCTTACGCCATATACGAAATCCGCACACAGGCGGACCCTGCAAGCGTGAGCGCTACGTTGCGCAAGATCGTGCAGGAGACGAACTCCGCGATACCGCCAATTGAAATAAAAACAATGCCAGGTCTGGTGGACGATTCGCTCGATACCGACCGTTTCATCGCCCGATTGGCGGCCGTGTTTGGTTTGCTGGCCCTGCTGCTAGCCAGTATCGGGCTTTACGGCATCATGACTTATACGGTGGCGCGGCGTACTCGGGACATCGGGATTCGCATGGCGCTGGGCGCGCAGCCCGGCGGAGTTCTCCGGTTAGTCCTGCGCGAGACGTTGTTGCTTGTTCTGGTCGGAGTGGCGGTGGGATTACCCGTGGCATTCGCAGGTACACACTTGCTGAAGAGCATGTTGTTCGGCTTGGGCCTGGTGGATCCGGCGGCGATGGTAGTGTCCACGCTGGCGTTGGTTGCGGTAGCCGCGTTCGCTGGATTCCTGCCGGCGCGGCGGGCCATGCTGGTGGATCCCATGATTGCGCTGCGGTACGAGTAAACGAGGAGAAAAATGGGAACACTGCTGCAAGACATGCGCTACGGAATGCGGATGCTGTCGAAGAATCCGGGGTTCGCGATCATCGCGGTGCTGACGCTAGCGCTCGGGATTGGCGCAAACACTGCCATTTTTTCGGTGGTGAACGCCGAACTGCTTCGGCCTCTCCCATTTCGCGATTCCCGGCGGATCGTGAGTGTGGCGACCGGCAATTCGCGTATGCACTCCTCGAATGGTTCCGTATCGTATCCAGACTTCATGGATTGGCGCTCGCAGAATCAGGTGTTCGAGAAAATGGCCGCTTATACGGAGGCCACCTTTACGCTAACCGGCCAGGAAAATCCTGCGCATCTGGAAGGCGCCAGCGTTTCGGCGGACACCTTCGATTTACTGGGATCCTCGCCCGAGCTGGGACGGACTTTTCAGCCCGGGGAGGACCAAGCGAACCATCACGTTGTCATCCTGAGCGACCATCTTTGGAAGCAACAGTTCAAAGGTGATCCTGGCATTATCGGCCGCACGATAACGCTCGACCACAGCGGATACACGGTTGTTGGCGTGATGCCGCCGAACTTCCGGTTTCCGCTACAGCGCGAGTCGGAAGGAATTTGGTCAACGCTGTCCCCGCTAAATGAGACTTCCGATAACACGCCGCCCATGGTGCAACACCGGGGCGCACACTTTCTAACCTGCATCGCGAGGCTAAGACCGAGAGTGACACTGGCGCAAGCGCAAGCGGCCATGGACGTGATTGCGAGTTCGCTGAGCAAGCAATACCCCGACACCAACAAATACATGTCTGTGCATCTGAGCTCGGAACAGGAACGTTTGACTGGTTCGATCCGGCCGGCGTTGCTGGTGATGATGATCGCAGTGGGATTGGTATTGCTGATTGCCTGTGTGAATGTAGCGAATCTTTTGCTGGCACGCGCCACAACGCGTGGGCGCGAGATTGCCATTCGTACGGCGATGGGGGCGGGACGGATTCGAGTGGTGCGACAGCTTCTGACAGAAAGCTTGTTGCTCGCGATTGTTGCAGGCTTGCTGGGAACAGCGCTGGCGGTTTGGGGCAGTGACGTTCTGGTGCGCTTGAGTCCCGAGAATCTTCCACGTGTCGGGGAAATTCACATCGATGGCTGGGCCTTGGCGTTCACGGCGGGAGTGTCGCTGCTGACCGGAATTCTATTCGGTCTGGCGCCGGCGCTGCAGTTAACGCACTCGAACATCGTGGAAGCGCTGAAGGAAGGCTCGCTCAGCACGACCGCGGGACGCAGCCGACATGGGCTGCGCAGTTCGCTCGTGATTGTGGAAATGGCGCTGGCTGTGATTTTGTTGGTCAGCGCGGGACTGCTGATTCGCAGCCTGATTCAGCTGCAAGAGGTGAATCCAGGCTTCGATCCACACAACGTAATGACTGCGAGCCTCGATCTTCCGGAGGCAAAGTATTCAGATCCGAAGAAGGCGGAATTTTTCCGCGAGCTGATTCCCCAGTTACAAGCACTGCCGGGCGTGCAGTCGGCCGCGGCTGTTTTCCCATTGCCCATGAGTGGAGACGAAATTCGTACAAGTTTCCAGATTGAAGGGCGGCCGGTAGCGAAGAGTGACGAGCCGCATACGTCAGTTCGCATCGTCACACCCAATTATTTCGGCACGATGCGAATTTCTTTGTTGCAAGGAAGAGATTTCACCGAGCGCGACGAGGCGAGCACGACTCCAGTTCTGATTGTGAACCAGGCTTTTGCGCAACAATTCTTTCCGGGCGAAAACCCAATCGGCAAGCACATCCAAGCGGGCATCTCCAATTCGGGACCTGGCACGGCTCCTATGCGTGAAATTGTCGGCGTGGTGGGGAACGTAAAGTTCGAAGATTTGACCACGGAGTTTAGCCCGGAGTCCTACATTCCCTACGGACAGCTGCAATTTGGCTCGATGACGCTTGTGGCGCGCTCGTCGAAAGATCCCCAGGGACTGGCGAAACCGATTGCGTCCGTGGTGCAGTCACTCGATAAAGATTTGCCGACCTATGCGCCGAAAACGGTGGAGCAATATTTGGCGGGAACGATTGCGGTGCCGCGCTTCAATACTTTCCTGCTCGCGATTTTCGCTGCTCTGGCAATGATTCTGACAGCAGTCGGCCTCTACGGCGTGATTTCCTACACGGTGGCGCAGCGCACGCATGAGATCGGTATACGAATGGCGCTGGGAGCACAACCTGGCGACATGCTGCGATTGGTAGTGGGCCAAGGAATGCGGCTCGCGCTATTGGGAGTAGGGCTTGGTTTGGTTGCGGCACTCGGACTGACGCGTTTCCTTTCAAGCCTTCTTTTCGGCGTGAGTTCCACGGACCCGCTGTCGTTCGTTTCGGTGGTAACTATGCTTTTCGCCGTGGTGTTTCTGGCTTGCTACCTCCCGGCGCGAAGGGCCATGCGAGTGGATCCGATGGTGGCGCTGCGTTACGAATGATTTAGCACGGGGGTTCAAAAGTATTGTGCAGTCGACGATCTCAGAAGGGGAGCAGGAAAAGAGGAGAACATGGGAACCCTACTGCAGGACATTCGCTACGGTATCCGCATGCTAGTGAAGAATCCCGGTTACACGCTGATTGCCGTGCTCACGCTTGCTCTGGGCATCGGCGCGAACACCGCTCTATTTTCGGTGGTAAACGGCGTGCTTCTAAATCCGCTGCCGTATCCGCAACCCGAGCGGCTCGTAATGCTGTACGAGAACACGCCGAATTTCGAGAAATCGTCAATTTCTTATCCGAACTTCCAAGATTGGCAGCGAAGCAATTCCACATTCTCTGCCATAGCGGCGTATCGAAGCGACGACTTCAGTATGACTGGCAGCGGAGAGCCGGAGCGCTTGCGAGTGGGCATGGTTTCCGCGGATTTTTTTCCGATTTTGGGCGTGAAACCTGCCCTGGGCCGTTTCTTCAGTCCCGACGACGATCGTCGAAGCGCCGCCCCGGTTACCATCATTAGCGCGGGCTTGTGGCTGCGCAAGTTCGGCTCTGCGCCGGACATCGTTGGCAAGCGCATGACCATGAACGGAAATGACTACACGGTTATCGGCGTGATTGCTGCGAGTTTCCATTTTCAGGCGAATAATTTTGACACGGCGAAAGACCTGTATATCCCGCTGGGACAGTTTAGCGATCCGTTATTTCACGACCGGGGCGTTCATGAGGGTATGGATGCTGTCGGGCGATTAAAACCCGGAGCGTCGTTGGCGACGGCGCGCGCGGACATGGATCAAATCGCGCGAAATCTTGCCGCGACATATCCCAATGAGGACAAGAACGCGGGCGTCACGATGTTGCCGCTGAAACAAGACATGGTCCGCGACGTTCAACTTTTTCTTTGGGTACTGCTGGGAGCCGTTGGATTTGTCCTGCTGATTGCGTGCGTGAACGTCGCGAACCTTCAGCTTGCGCGCGCGACAGGGCGGGGGCGCGAATTCGCTATTCGCTCCGCGTTGGGTGCCAGCCAGGGGCGGGTGATTCGGCAGTTGCTTACCGAAAGCATTTTGGTGGGGCTAGCGGGCGGCGGTATGGGGTGTTGTTTGGCCGCCTGGGGAACCCAGGCAGCGATCCGAGTGCTGCCTAAGACGTTGCCTCGCGCGGAGGAAGTTGGGCTCGACTCGCACGTTCTTATGTTCACGCTGGCCGTTTCCGTTTTGGCAGGTATTGTTTTTGGTTTGGCGCCGGCAGTAAAGACCTCACGGCCCAATCTGCAGGAGACGCTGAAAGAAAGCGGACGTGGCGCAAGCGGGGCGAGACATCGCGCGCTGGGAGTGTTTGTTGTAGTCGAGATGGCCATGGCGCTGGTGCTGCTGATTGGAGCGGGGCTGATGATTCGCAGCCTGGCCGAGCTCTGGAGCGTGAATCCGGGATTTAATCCGCACAACGTATTGTGCTTTGATGTATCGCTGTCGCCCTCTCTTGGCGCAAACGCTGCCACGAGTCGCGCAGCGATACGCGAGCTCGGTGAAACGTTGAACGATATCCCGGGTGTCAAAGCCGCCGCGCCGACCGGCGGAGGGCTGCCGATGACCGGAGATGACGAGCTCCCCTTTTGGGTCGAAGGGCAGCAGAAACCGGCGAATGTTAGCGAGATGAATCAATCTCTCTTTTACTTCGTTGAGCCGCAGTATTTAATCGTGATGGAGATTCCATTGGAGAAAGGCCGATTTTTTGCGCCGAGCGATGACGAGCATTCTCCCGCTGTCACCGTGATCGATGAAAATTTCGCGCGAAAGTATTTTCCAAACCAAGATCCCATCGGCAAACGGATTCATATTGGAATTGTCAACATCGAGCCCGAAATCATAGGCGTCGTAGGGCACGTAAAGCATTGGGGGCTCGATTCCGATGCGGATCGCCAAGCCATCCAAGCGCAGACTTACATGCCGCTGATGCAAATTCCGGATCGGTTCTGGTCCGGGGCGCCGCAGGCGCGGGTCGTGGCGCGCTCGACTGGGTCACCTCTGGCCATCGCCGGAGCGGTGCGCCAGGGAATTGAGAAACTGAATAGTCAAAATGTGATGTTTGAGACAAGAACGATGGACGCAATCGTAGCGGAATCGCTTGCCGCCCGGCGTTTCTCGATGATCCTGCTCAGCGTTTTTGCGGGAATCGCTCTTTTGCTCTCTAGTATTGGAATTTATGGCGTGATTTCCTATGTCGTAGGCCAGCGCACGCACGAAATTGGCATTCGCATGGCCTTGGGCGCACAACGCCAGGATGTTTTGCGCTTGATGCTAGGCGAAGGAATGAAAATGGCGATGGCCGGAGTGGCGATGGGTGTGTGCGCGGCGCTCAGCTTGACGCACCTGATGATCAAAATGCTTTTCGGCATTAGCGCAACCGATCCCCTGACCTTCACCGGTTTGGCCATCGTTCTATCGGGTGTCGCTCTGGCAGCGTGCTACGTTCCAGCGCGGCGAGCTATGCGTGTGGACCCGATCATCGCGCTGCGTTACGAGTAAATCTGCAAACGAAGTCTGAAAAGTGGATTGTGGCTCGAGTTCGTGTTCGCACCGCCTCGCCGTTTCTGCGAGGCGCTGAGGGAAGAGAGAAAAGATGGGAGCCTTGCTGCAAGACTTGCGCTATGCGGCGCGGATGTTGGCAAAGAGTCCGGGGTTCACGCTGGTCGCAATATTAACTCTGGCGCTGGGCATCGGCGCGAATGCAGCAATATTCTCGGTAACCGATCAGGTTCTCCTGCGCCTTCTGCCGGTCGAGAAACCGCAAGAGCTGGTCGTGTTGCACTCACCCGGCCCGCAGCCGGGAAGGAACTGGAGCGATGGCGATAGGGGCGCAGCATGGTCCTACCCGATGTACAAGGATTTGCGCGACCGCAACCAGGTCTTCTCCGGCTTGCTAGCAAGATTTGCTACGCAAGCGAGTGTTTCCGGTCAAGGACAAACCGAGCTGGCGAATGCGGAACTTGTGACCGGTAATTATTTTGAAGTGCTTGGGGTGCGTCCGGCACTCGGACGCGTTTTCAGTTCGCAAGATGAAACCGCGCCGGGCGCGAATCCAGTGGCAGTGCTGTGCTATGGATACTGGCAGCGCCGCTTCGGCCGCGATCCCGGGATTTTGAACAAGCAGCTGGTTGTGAATGGAACTTCCATGACCGTGGTGGGAGTAGTACGTCCCGGATTTTTTGGAGTGCAAGTGGGACAGACGCCCGACATTTTCGTGCCCATTACGATGAAGGCCCAGATGACGCCGAACTGGGACGGGTTGGCTGATCGTCGGGATCATTGGCTTGCGATATTGGGGAGATTAAAACCGGGAATCAGCCGCGCGAAGGCCGAAGCCGGGCTCCAGCCTGAATATAGCTCGATCTTGCAGTCTGAATCTTCCGCGCTGAAATCATCGCCGCAAGCAAAAAAGGAGTTCTTGGAGAAGAAAGTTCTGCTGGATCTGGGATCCCACGGACGTCCCATCCTTCAGCACGATGCGGGGCAGCCCCTGCTGATTTTGCTATCCATGGTGGGATTAGTGCTGCTGATCGCCTGCGCGAACCTCGCCAGTCTTTTGGTCGCGCGCGGCGAAGCCAGGCAACGGGAAATTGCGGTGAGGATGGCCATGGGTGCTGGCCGTTGGCGTTTGGTTCGGCAGCTTCTGACGGAAAGTTTGCTGATTTCGCTGGCCGGGGGAGCTGCGGGATTAATGGTAGGGTCCTGGACACTCGCCGCGCTGGTGAGTTCCGTGCCTGAAAATATTGGCGCTTCAGGACTACAAGGAAAGTTCGATTATCGTGTGCTGGCTTTCGCCCTGGGACTTTCCGTCCTGACCGGAATTCTGTTCGGATTTTTGCCGGCGCTGCGTTCAACGCGCGCGGATCTGCAGACTACTCTGAGAGAGCAAGGGGCCAACGTTTTTGGCGGCAAATCAAACGTGCGATTGCGAAAGGTGTTGTTGGTTTCGCAGGTGGCCTTGACCGTGGTTTTGCTGTCGTCGGCTGGATTCTTCTTGCGCAGCCTGATGAATCTGAAAGGGCAGGACCTGGGCGTACGCACGGACCATGTCATCCAATTCTCCGTTTCGCCTGAATTGAATCGCTATACCCCGGTGCAGACGATTGCGTTTGTCGATCGGCTGCGAGAAAACATCGCCGCCTTGCCCGGTGTCTGGTCCGTGAGTGCCTCAGGAATGGCACTTCTGGCGAACAATGATTCCTACGCAAATATTACTCCGGAAGGATTTCCAATGTCGGAGGGCACCAATACAGACGTTCAACAAAATTGGGTTGGTCCGAATTTCTTCTCGACTTTGGGAATTCCGCTCCTGGCTGGACGCGAGTTCGACAATCGCGATACTTCCACGACGCCGAAGATAGCGATCGTGAGTGAAAAAATGGCACAAACGTTCTTTCACGGACAGAATCCGATCGGCCGCCATTTTGCGTTTGGAGCCGGGAATGATGTGCACCCAGACATCGAAATAGTTGGCCTGGTGAAAGACACCAAAAATACAGACTTGCGACAAGAGATCCGACCGCTTGTGTATATTCCGTATGCACAAGACACTCGCCAGGGAAACGCAACGCTTTATGTGCGCACCCATGTTGAACCTACAGCAATGGCGTCGACACTGCGCAAAACCGTGCAGAGCGCGGATCGAAACCTGCCGGTGTTCGATCTGAAGACACTCGATCAGCAATTGGATGAGATCGCTTTTTCCGAGCGGTTGCTGGCGTTCTTCTCGCTGTGCCTAGGGGTGCTCGCTGCGCTGCTCGCCGCGATTGGACTCTACGGTGTAATGGCCTATATGGTATCGCGCCGGACTCGCGAGATCGGAATTCGCATGGCGCTCGGCGCGTCGCAAAAGAACGTTGCGTGGCTGGTGTTGCGCGAAAATGTTCGCATATCCGCCGCGGGCCTCGGCATCGGACTTGTGGCGGCATTTGGACTTGGGAAATTAATCGAGTCCCAGCTATTTGGAGTAAAAGCGAGCAATCCCCTGGTGTTTTTGATGGCGGCGGTGTTGCTCTCGTCTGTTGCATTTCTGGCTGGCTGGTGGCCTGCTCGGAGAGCTGCTGCGGTGGATCCCATGGTCGCCCTGCGATACGAATAATCAATTCAAAACAGCGAAACATATACGCGCCGAATCACGTAGTACAGGTAGAGAGGTAAGTGATGGGAGTATTTTCTCAGGACCTCAAATACGGCGTGCGCATGCTATTGAAGAATCCCGGCTTCATGATCGTCGCCGTCATCACGCTCGCTCTGGGGATCGGCGCCAACACAGCCATTTTTAGCGCAGTGGATTGTTTGATGCTGCGGCCTCTGGCGGTGCAGGATCCCGGGCGAATTGCGGTTCTTGCCATGCAGCAGAAAAATGGCTTTTTGGAAGCGGCGTTCTCCATCGCCGATTACCGCGACATTCAAAGCCAAACGAGCGAGACATTTTCAGGATTAGCCGTTTATCTGTTGGGATTGGACGGCATAAGCTCCCAGGGAACTAAACCGGAGCGCCTAGCGACTTGTTACGTCTCAGGAAATTATTTCTCGATGTTGGGTCTGAAGCCGGTCCTAGGCCGATTCATTCTGCCTGCAGAAGGCCATACGGTCGAAGCTGATCCAGTCATGGTGATCGGCTACACGTTTTGGCAGACTCACTTTGGCGGCGATCCCGCGATTGTGGGCAGAAAAGTTTCTGTCGACGGCCATCCCCTCACCATCATTGGAGTGGCGCCTGAAGGCTTCTATGGAACCAATTCCCTGATCGCCGTCCAAGGTTATATGCCGATTGGCATGGCGCCGATCGGTGGCTATCCGAGCGATTTCATGACAAATCGCGGAAGCCATCTGGTTTCCCTGCTCGGGCGTCTGGCGCCTGCGACGGATTTTCAAAAGGCGGACGCCTCGCTTGCGGTTGTGGCACAGCGGCTCTCGCAACAATATCCCGACGTGGACAAAGACTTAAGCGTTAAAGCCTTTCCGGAGCTGCGCGCGCGGCCGAATCCTGATCCCAACAACACTGTGCTGGTTGTCTCGAGCTTGTTTCTAGGCTTGGCGGCACTCGTGTTGTTGCTGGCATGCGTCAATGTCGCCAATATTCTGCTGGTGCGTGCGACCATCCGCGAACGTGAAATGGCAATTCGAGCAGCGCTAGGTGCCGCGCGCGTCCGTTTAATCCGGCAGCTACTGACGGAAAGCGTTCTGCTGGCGCTTCTGGGCGGCGTCGCGGGAATTCTTTTGGGCAAATGGGGCAGCTCGGCTCTCAGCTCCATTCATCTGCAAACGGATTTGCCGGTGCGCTTTGATTTTCATTTTGACTGGCGCGTGTTTGCTTATGCCTTCTCTGCCGCGTTGTTCACCGGGATTGTTGTGGGACTCGTGCCGGCTATTCGCGCGTCGCGCGGAGACCTGAGCGCGATTCTGCACAAGGGCGGACGCGGAGTCGTGGGCGGTAAGAATCTATTTCGCAGCACACTGGTAGTGGCGCAGGTGGGAGGCTCTCTGACCCTGCTGATCATGGCAGGGCTCTTCACTCGCAGCCTGGGAAAAGCGCAGCAAACGAATCTGGGATTCAATTCGAACCAGGTTCTGAATTTGACCATGGACCCTAACGAAATTGGCTACAACGACGTACAGTACCGTGAATTCTACAAGAACCTGCTGGAACGCGTTCGCGCCGTTCCTGGCGTGCAGTCGGTAAGCATTGCGAGTTCAGTGCCGTTGGGATATATCAACTCCAGGGACACTCTTACGATCGAAGGCTATCAACCGCCGCCCGACCAGCCCGCCCCGGTGCTTCAATACAATATAATTTCGCAGGATTATTTCGAGACCATGGAAATTCCAGTCCTCCGCGGACGCACGTTCAAATCCACCGACGATGCGAACACGCAGTATGTAGGCATCGTGAACGAAGCCATGGCTAAGCAGTTCTGGCCCCATGCGGATCCCCTGGGACGCCAATTCAAGATCGCCTCTGATCCGAACCACTGGATACAAGTGGTTGGCGTGGTCAAAGATGCGCGGTTTCAAGGGATCAGCGGACCGATTCGCTCGTATTTCTTTCTTCCGTTCTTGCAGCAGTATGCTTCGAATTCGCTCGAAAGTTTGCAGGTGCGCACATTCGCTGCTCCGGACGCGATGGCTCCCGAGATTGAGCGCGTGATTGGAACGCTTGCGCCAGACCTGCCGGTATTCGATGTGAACACCATGAGCCAGGCGCTGAACACACTGAATGGTTTGCTGTTCTATAAGATCGGCGCAGTTTTGGCGGCGCTTCTTGGAATGTTGGGATTGGTCCTTGCGGTGGTCGGGGTATACGGAGTGATTTCCTATGCCTCCGGTCAGAAAACGCATGAGATCGGGGTTCGAATGGCACTGGGAGCACAGCCCATGGACATTCTGAAAATGATCTTCAGCCAGGGATTATTAATCGTGGGAATCGGTTTAGCCCTAGGTGTGGCAATGGCACTAGCAGCGGCGCGTTTGTTTGGGAAGTTTCTCGTGGTCAGTCCTGTGGATCCGCTGACCTACATTGCGGTTTCAGCAATTCTCGCATCTGTCGCTCTGGCGGCTTGTTACCTACCCGCGCGCCGCGCGATGAACGTCGACCCGATGATTGCGCTGCGCTACGAGTAAAACGTTAGGCAGAGGCACTGTCCGGAATCGCGACAAACATTCCCGTAACTGGTCATGTCTAGCCGCTAGTTGTCCGCATAGTTCCCGCAATGTATTCTTGGCAAAGTATTTAGAGGCGGGGCTTGCTGGAATCCTAACTGCCCATATATGGGAGGCTACCCATGGCGTTTCCGCTCCATTCAGCAGACGAGCCCGACCAAAATGGACACTATGGCGGTTGAACTAATGAATCAAGCAGGGCCGACTCAGGCACGCATCATTATCGCCGACGACCAGCCAGACGTCTTGGAGGCCTTGCGCCTGCTGCTGAAGGGTCATGGCTATATAACAGAAACGGTGACCTCGCCGACAGCCCTGGTGGAGGCGCTTGCACGGTCGGAGTTTGATCTAATTCTGATGGATTTGAACTATGCCCGCGATACTACTTCGGGCCGAGAAGGCTTAGACATCCTTACTGAATTGAAGGCCTCTGAAGCTACGCCCCCCATTGTAGTAATGACTGGTTGGGCCACGGTAGGGCTGGCCGTGGAGGCCATGCAGCGCGGCGTCGGTGATTTCGTCGAAAAGCCCTGGGTCAACACACGGCTTCTGGAAGTCCTTCAAAAACAAATCGAGATTGGCCGCGACCGCCGTACCGCGCGCCGCAGCGCAATCGAGAATCATCGCTCGCAAAGCGAAATTGCTTCCCGGCTCGAGCGTCAGGGGCGCGAAATTGAAGAGGCCCGCGCCATACAGCTCGGATTTCTGCCTAAGGAAATTCCACAAATTTCCGGCTATGAAATTGCGGGTGCATGGCAGCCGGCACGCGTTGTCGGCGGCGATTATTACGACGTTCTGGCATTCGGAGGAGACACACTGGGTCTGTGCATTGCAGATGTTGCTGGAAAGGGAATGCCTGCGGCCTTGCTGATGTCCAACCTGCAGGCGGCAGTACGCGGTCTCGCTTCATCGGCGATGTCTCCGGAAATTTTGTGCGAGCGCTTGAATGCGCTGATTTACCGCAACATCGCAAGCGACCGCTTTATCACATTTTTCTACGCCCATCTGGACGGAGCGTCGCGGCAACTTCACTATTCGAATGCTGGACACAATGCTCCCATTGTGGGGCATCGTGACGGCACGCATGATCGTTTGGGCGAAGGCGGAAGCGTGCTGGGAATTTTCCAATCTCAAAGTTTTGCAATGGCTACTTACACGCTCCTAGCGGGGGACCGCGTGCTGCTATTCACCGACGGCGTGGCGGAAGCTAGCCTTCCGGATGGCGAAGAATTTGGAGATGCGCGGCTCATTCAGTTGCTCCGGGAAAATTGCGAAGCCAGCGCGGAAGAATTGCAGAAAACGATCCTGACCACGGTCGGAACATTCTGCGGCGGAAACTGGCATGACGATGCAACGCTGATCGTAATCGCTGCCAACTAAATCTGGGCGGAGATCCGGAATGGACACTTTGCTTCAAGACCTGCGCTATGGTTTGCGAATGCTGGCGAAGGCAAAGGGATTTACCGCCGTTGCAGTGCTCACGTTGGCTCTCGGTATTGGTGGAAACGCAACCGTTTTCAGTTGGATTCGCACGGTTTTGCTGAACCCATTGCCGGGGATTGCTCACGCAGACCAATACATTGCAGTCGAAACCGTGATGCCCAGCGGCGAATATCACACCAGCTCTTACCCGGATTACAAAGATTATCGCGACCGCAATGATGTTTTTTCCGAATTAATTGGGTTCGAGATGGCAGGCGTTGACATGAGCCTGCGCAATGACGCCCCGCCAGAGCGCGTGTGGGGCATCATTGCGACTGAAAACTATTTCGACGTTCTCGGTGTTCAGGCGGCCCTGGGACGCACGTTTCATGCGCTGCCCAAGCAGGGCTTGAATTCCGACCCCTATATAGTTCTAGGGCATGGATTGTGGGCGCGGCGTTTCGGTTCCGATCCCAAAGTGTTAGGCCGGACGGTTCATCTCAATGGCCACCCATTCACCGTTATCGGAGTGGCTCCCCACAATTTCTATGGGACCATTGTGGGGATCCATGCTGAGTATTTCGTTCCCATGATGATGCAGCCGCAGGTGCTGCCAGGCGAGAACATCGAAGAACGGTGGCCGACGTTTGTGCACATCATGGGCCGGCTAAAACCCGCCGTAACCATGGCGCAGGCCCAGGCGGAGATGTCCACGCTGGCTGCCGATTTCCAAAAGGAATATCCCGACGCGGAAAAGGGTGTGGGAGTTTTCCTAACGCCGGTATGGGGCGCGCACTACGGCGTCCAGGATTTTCTTCGCAGCGTGCTGGGATTCCTGATGGTGGTGGCTTTGTTCGTGCTCCTAATCGGGTGCGTAAATGTGGCGAACTTGCTGCTGGCGCGAGCGACCTCTCGGGAAAGAGAAATTGCCATACGCGCTGCTCTGGGCGCCAGCCGCAAACGTCTGATGCGCCAGTTGCTCATGGAGAGCTTGTTGCTCGCAACAGCAGGCGGCGTCGGGGGTGTCCTCCTTGCTCTCTGGGGAACGAATCTGCTTACATTTTTTCTGCCACCGTTGCATTTGCCCGTGGGCCTGCCGCTGGGCGTCGATCGCGCCGTACTTGCATTCACGGTGATCCTTTCGCTCGGGACGGGCATCGTTTTTGGGTTGGCTCCAGCCTGGCGCGGCTCGCGCACGGAACTGAATCAGTCGCTTAAAGAAGGAAGCCGCGCTTCGGGCGCAGGAAGCGGAACTCACCGGCTCCGCGATCTTCTAGTCGTTTCAGAAATGGTGCTCGCCACAGTTTTGCTGATGGGCGCGGGTCTTCTGCTGCGAAGTTTGCACAATGCTGAAAGCAAAGGTCCGGGATTCAATTCCAATCATGTAACGGTTGCCGCGTTTGATTTGCGGGCTACCGATTACACGGGTCCGCAAGGTGCCTCTTATTTCGATCACCTGCTCGAACGAATTCGCGCATACCCAGGAATTCAGTCCGTGAGTCTGGAACGTTACGTCCCACTCTGGTTTACGGGCCGCAGCTATACCAGCGTGAAGATTCAGGGCCACACGCCTGAGCTCAACGAAGACATGGGTATCGACTGTAACGTGGTCGGTCCCGACTATTTCCAGACCCTGCAAATCCCTCTCATGAATGGCCGGGATTTCGCGAAGCAGGATCGCAGCGCAGCTCCGAAAGTGGTCATCGTGAATCAGACGATGGCCAATCGGTTTTGGCCGGGAGCGAATGCACTGGGACACCAAGTTCACGTTTGGGGCGAGTGGCGCACAGTGGTGGGCGTGGCCCACGATATCAAGTATCACCGCATGAACGAAGATCCTCGCTCCTTTATCTATCTGCCCCAATTGCAGGTGGACGGAACAGACGCGAATATTTTGGTGCGCGCCGCAATCCCCACAGCAGCCGTTATCGGAGATGTGCGCGCCGCAGCAAAGTCGCTGGATACTAAAGTGCAGCCGATCGAAACGGACGATCTGGAAGGATTGCTGCGTGTCTCGCTCTTCGCAAACCGAATCGCGGCGACTCTCGCGAGCGTGCTCGGAGCGGTAGGTATGCTGCTCGCGGCCATCGGAATTTACGGCGTGCTGTCTTACAGCGTCAACCAGCGCCTTCGCGAAATTGGAATCCGCATCGCCCTGGGCGCGCAAACCAAGGATGTTTTGCGTCTGGTGGTGGGTCACGGGCTGCGGCTGGCGGTTTTCGGCGCGGTTTTGGGGGCGCTGATTTCGGTACTGGCAAGGCGCGGGATGAGCAGCCTGTTATTTGGAATAAGCGCAACCGATCCGATGACGCTTGTCGTGGTTTTGTGCGTTGTGACTTTGGCCGCAGCATTCGCTGCTTATATTCCCGCGCGACGGGCGATGCGCGTGGACCCGATTGCGGCTTTACGCCATGAATAATAAGTCTTCACGAGCAATTCGTATCAGATCGAGAGCCTACGATCTTGCTGGCCTCACAAGGAGTGAGAAATAGTGATCAAACTTAGAGACGTTGAAAAGGTTTACGAATCCGGCGCGGGGAAAACCTGGGTTTTACGTCGGATCAACCTGGACATCGCCGACGGCGACTTCATCACCATCATGGGCCCGTCCGGCGCAGGAAAGTCCACCTTGATGGGCATCGTCGGAATGCTGGACGGCGCATGGAAGGGCGAATACCACCTGCTCGAAAACGCTGTGCATAAACTGGACAATCGCCGGCGCGTTGAGCTGCACAAGAAATATATAGGATTCGTGTTCCAGCAATATCATTTGCTGGACAACCTCACCGTTGCCGAAAATCTCGACCTGCCGCTTTCCTATCGCGATATCAAGAAAACCGAGCGCGAAGGCATGGTTGCGGACATCCTCGACCGCTTTCAGATCGTGGGCAAGAAATCTCTCTTCCCGAATCAACTCTCCGGCGGTCAACAACAGCTCGTGGCGGTGGCGCGAGCCGTGATCGGCAAGCCGAAATTAATTCTGGCGGATGAGCCTACCGGCAGTCTGCATTCAAGCCAGGGAAGAATGATCATGGATTTGCTCAAGAAATTGAACGAAGACGGCACCACTATTATTCAGGTGACGCACAACGACGCGTGGGCCGCCTACGGAAACCGCATCATTCAGTTGGCCGACGGCTGGATCGTGGACGGGCAGAAAGCCGGCGCGGCGTAGCCGGCCGATCGGTCTCCCGCAGAGGTAGACAGGCGGTCAATACAAAGTAGAATAACCGTCCAGCCTGCATCTGTCGGGAGCAAAAAACCATGGAAACGCTTTGGAATGATCTGCGATATGGTTGGCGCGTGATGCGGCGAAGCCCCGGTTTTGCGGCTGTTGCCGTGCTCACTCTGGCCATCGGAATCGGCGCGAACGCTGCAATCTTCAGCATCGTGAATGGTGTCCTGCTGCGCCCGCTACCGTTCCCCGATTCCAGCCGGATCGTCACAATTTGGGAAACCGACCCTAACCGTAACGTGGTGCGGGGAACCGCTTCGCCCGCAGAATTTTTGGATTGGCGCGATATGAATCATTCGTTTGCCGAACTTTCTGCCTGGCGTTCGTTGCTTTTCACCATCACGGGGAGTGGCGACGCCGAACAAGTTCACGGCTCCCAGGTCTCAGGCAATTTCTTCAGGATGTTGGGTAGCGGACCCGCCCTGGGACGCGATTTTTCACAGGAGGACGAGCAACAGGGCCACGAGCAGGTGGCCATCCTGAGCTATGCGCTGTGGCAAAGGCATTACGGCGGAGATGCCGGCGTTGTCGGCCAATCGATTCTGCTGGACGAAAAACCTTACACAGTTATCGGGATTCTTCCGCGCTCTTTTTCGCTGTATGGCATTTCTCCCGAGCTTGATATCTGGGTTCCGTTCGCTTTCAATCGCGCTCAACTCAACCGCGAAGATCATGAGCTCGTCATATTCGGCCGATTGCGTCCCGGTATCGCCATGGCTCAAGCGCAAGCCGAGATGGAAACGATAATGGCCCAGCTGAAAAAGCAATATGCGGGTATCGATCAGGAAAACGGGGTGCGCGTGGCGGGATTCCACGATGAGCTAACCAAGAGTCTTCGGCCTTCGATCGTCATCTTGCTGGTGTCGGTCGGATTTGTGCTGCTCATTGCGTGCGCCAATGTTGCGAACTTGATGCTTGCTCGCGCCGCCACCAGGGAGCGCGAAATCGCGGTTCGTGCCACCCTGGGCGCCGGGCGCAAGCGTATCCTGCGCCAACTCCTCACAGAGAGCGCACTCCTGGCTGTCATTGGCGGCGTGCTCGGTATCGCCGTGGCATACGCAGGCATTCATCTGCTGCGTGGAGCGCTTCCGCCCCCTGGAGGACGCGGCCAGATTCCTCACACGGAATGGATTGGTATTAATGGCTCCGTACTAGCCTTTACCCTGTTTGTTTCCTTGTTAACCGGAATTATCTTTGGCCTTGCGCCTGCCATTCAGGTATCGCGCTCGGAATTATTTGAATCGTTGAAGGAAGGAAGCCGCGGATCCACGGGAGGCCGGCGTAGTCATTTTATTCAATCTTCACTGGTTGTTTCTGAAGTTGCACTTTCATTGATGTTGCTCGTGGGCGCCGGGGTATTGATTCGCAGCTTCTTTCTGATTATGTCCGACAGCCTCGGTTTCGATCCCTCCAAAGTATTGACCATGCAGATTTTTTTGTCAGACACGCACTATCCGAAAGCGCCGCAGGTGAACAATTTTTACCAGCGCGTAATTGAGGGCGTGGGAGCGCTTCCTGGGGTGAAGTCAGCGAGCGCGGCGAATTTCTTGCCCCTTACGGGCTGGGGAGGTTTTTGCGATTTCGATATCGCCGGTCGCCCGACCCCTCCTTCCGGAGAGCATTTCACCGGTCAGTATCGCGTGGCCGATTGGCGGTACTTGCAAACGATGGGTATCAATGTGAAGGAAGGGCGCGACCTCGTTGCCTCCGACGGAGCAAACACTCAAAGCGTCGCTTTGATCAATGAAGCCCTAGCCCGCCGTTACTGGTCCAATCAAGACCCCGTCGGCCAGCAAATTCATCTGAAATTTCCTGATACGCGTATGCCCTGGGATCCCCAACCGCGCGAAGGCTGGCTAACCATCGTTGGAATCGTGAGCGACGTTCGCGATTGGGAGTGGGGCGAGCAAAAAGTTGGCCAGATTTACTTGCCCTACACGCAAAATGCTTCGCGCATCATGCATTTGGTGGTGCGCTCCGACGAGGATCCGCCGCAACTGGCTTCCGCGGTGCGTAGCGTGGTGCATAGCGTGGATCCAAATCAGCCGGTCACCGAAGTGCGTTCCATGGATGAATATCTGGCCGCCTCGGTTTCACGTCGACGGTTAAGCATGCTTTTGCTGGTGCTCTTCGCCGGAGTTGCTACTTTACTTGCCGCGGTCGGCATTTACGGGGTGATGGCGTACGCCGTAACGCAGCGCTCGCATGAGATCGGGATTCGCATGGCACTGGGCGCGGAACCCGCGGATGTGTTGCGCATGGTCGTCAACGACGGGATGAAGCTTGCTGGACTCGGCCTGCTGATCGGCATAGCCGCTTCGTATGCCGCTGTGCATTACTTGGCCAGCCAGCTTTATGGAGTAAAAGCTAAGGATCCCATTACGCTGATGGGTGTGTCTGTCGGGCTGGCGCTCGTCGCCATATCTGCCTGTTATTTTCCGGCCCGCCGCGCAACCAGGCTGGACCCCTTAGAGGCTTTGCGTTATGAGTGAAAAATCAAAGTGAAGTCTCAGTGGAGTGCCGGAAAGAGCGAAGAGAGCGGCAAAAATCAGGGAGATGTTTTCCGCAAAATGACGCCACCACATACAGCTCGAACACGAATACTTGTCGCGGACGATCAGCCCGACATTCGCGAAGCGTTGCGCCTCCTGTTGAAAGGCGAGGGATTCGAGACCGAGACGGTCGCTTCGCCCGCGGCAGTTCTCGCTGCCCTGGAAGCTCGTGAATTCGACGCGCTCTTGATGGATTTGAATTACGCACGCGACACCACTTCAGGCCACGAAGGACTTGACCTGCTCTCGAATATTCGCGCGAAAGACAGCACGCTGCCCATCATCGTGATGACCGCGTGGGGGAGTCTCGAGCTTGCCGTGGAAGCCATGCGCCGCGGCGCGAAAGACTTCATGCAGAAGCCCTGGGAGAACGCGCGCTTGTTGGCCATCCTACGTACCCAGATAGAGCTTTCGCAGGCTCTGCGCAAGAGCCAGCGGTTGGAGGCTGAGAACCGCCTGTTACGTGCCGACGGACGTCCGGTCATGATCGCAGAATCCGCAGCCATGCGTCCGGTAATGGATCTGATTGCGCGCGTCGGTCCTTCCGACGCGAACGTCCTGATCACCGGTGATCACGGTACCGGCAAGGAAGTAGTCGCGCGCACTCTGTATGCTCTATCTCCTCGCGCGGGACGCCCTCTGGTCACCGTGAATGCCGGAGGATTACCGGAAGGTGTTTTCGAAAGCGAACTGTTCGGTCATGTGAAGGGCGCTTTTACCGACGCGAAATCGGACCGCGTGGGACGCTTCGAGCTCGCCGATGGCGGCACACTTTTCCTCGATGAGATTGCCAACGTGCCCATGAACCTTCAGGCCAAGCTTTTGCGCGCCCTGGAGACCGGAGAACTAGAACGCGTGGGCTCTTCGACCACGCGGCGTGTGGATGTGAGGATTATTTCCGCCACCAATGCCGAGGTACAGAGCGAGGTAGCCGCCGGCCGATTCCGCGAAGATTTGCTTTTCCGTTTAAACACCATTGAAATCCATCTGCCGCCTCTCCACGAGCGCAAAGAGGACATTTCAATCCTCGCGCATCATTTTCTGAGGCAGTCTGCGCAACGTTACCGCAAGCAGTTGGAGGGATTTGAGCCTGTTGCGCTTCAGGTTCTTCTGGACCATCCGTGGCCTGGAAATATTCGCGAATTGGACCATTCCATCGAGCGCGCCGTTCTGCTAGCCGAAGGACCGCAAGTGCGGGCGGGAGACTTGGGGCTTCGTCCCGCGCGCGAAGCATCTTTGCGGTTGGATGAAATGAGCATAGAAGACGTCGAACGCGTGCTGATCCAGAAAGCTCTCGCGCGCTTCGGCGGCAACGTGAGCCACGCAAGCAAGGCGCTGGGCCTGAGCCGCAGTGCGCTATACCGGCGGTTGCAAAAATACAGCCTTTGAAACCCCTCCTGTATGAACGCCGCATTTTGCTTCTAGCTCTGGCTGCAGGGCTGGGCAGCACGATCGTCGCTTTGATTTTGCTTTGGGCCGGAACCTATTCTTCCAAACTTCAGTGGACGCTCACCGTTGTATTGGTGATTGCCTGGCTCAGTTTTGCTTTCTCCGCGCAAAGCCGTGTTGTTTTCCCGCTGCGCACGCTCTCGAACCTCTTGGCTGCCCTTCGCGAAGGTGATTTCTCCATTCGAGCGCGGGGCGCTAACACGCGAAGATGCGTTGGGCGAGGTCCTGCGCGAAGTGAACGCCTTAGGTGAAACGCTACGTCAGCAACGCCTGGGCGCCCTGGAAGCTACCGCGCTTCTTCGCAAGGTGATGGAAGAAATCGATGTCGCGGTTTTTGCCTTCGACGGCGCTGGCCGTCTTCGGCTGGTCAACCGTGCGGGTGAGCGAATCTTGAATCAAGCCGAAGAGCGGCTCCTCGGTCTGACCGCCCACGAACTCGGTCTGGCGGAATGTCTGGAAGGAGAGACACCGAAAATAGAGCAGATCACCTTTCCTGGAAAATCGGGCCGCTGGGAAATTCATCGCGGAAGTTTTCGGGAAGCCGGCCTTGCGCATCAATTGCTGGTCATCACAGATTTAAGCCGTGCTTTGCGCGAAGAAGAGCGTCAAGCTTGGCAACGATTGATCCGCGTGCTCGGTCATGAACTGAATAATTCGCTCGCTCCCATCAAATCGGTTGCTGAAAATCTGGGCAGCATGCTTCATCGCAAAGACCGCGCGCCGGACTGGCAGGAAGACATGCGCAGCGGTCTGAACATCATTGCGGCGCGTACCGATGGTCTGGCGCGGTTCATGAGTGCTTACGCGCGCTTGGCCAAACTTCCGCCTCCCGTTTTTCAACCCGTCGATGTAGGCGTTTGGATTCGGCGCGTGGTTGGTCTCGAGCCGCGGCTTCAGGTGAAGATCGACGCTGGTCCGGAAACCAAAATCCAGGCGGATCCCGACCAACTGGAACAGTTGCTCATCAATCTTTTGCGCAATGCTGTGGATGCGGCCTTGGAAACTGGCGGCGGCGTGCATGTGGGTTGGGAACGCGAGAACGGCTCCGTGCGCGTGTGGGTTCAAGACGAAGGCCCCGGCATTCCCAATGCCGCCAACCTCTTTGTGCCGTTTTTTACCACCAAGCAGGGCGGTTCGGGAATCGGTTTAGTTCTGAGCCGGCAAATTGCGGAAGCTCACGGCGGGTCGCTTACACTCGAAAATCGGGAGTCGCGGCGCGGTTGCGAAGCGCGCCTACGCTTGCCGCTCAATAATTAGCTGGTCCCTGCGGCCGCCTCATTCGAAAATCACACTGCAGATCACGCAGTCTGGAAGGCCCACACATAAAAAACCGGAGGCTGCATGATTTCCAGCCTCCGGTTTTCGTTGCATGATAATTTCCTATTGCTGTTGTTGCGGTTGCTGCTGCAAGTCCTTCTTAGCTAAGTCGGCCTTCGCCGGATCGCTGATACGCCGCTGCCCGGCTTTTGATATCGCGTTAAGTAAGGCATGAATGGCGTGATTTCAAACGGCATTTTTTCGCGCGCTGAAAGCAATGGCAGGGGTTTGGCCTTGAGCAAGTAAACGTGATCGCTCCAGGGGTCTAGCTTCAGGCGCGCACCGAGGGGGAGAGCCGCAATCTGGTCGAGCTTCGCGGGCTGCAGATTCGGCGCAGAACTGATCAACTGATCTGCGAGGTAGATGCGGTTGCCCAAGTGTGGATTAATCAAAACTGGAAGGGTCTTCGAATCCGCGTCGAGCTGTTTCAGGAACAACCCAGCGCTGCCCAGCTTATCTTTGTAAGTCGAATTCTTCAAAAGCTCCACGGCCTTTATGCTGTCTTGATGGATCTGCTCAGGCGTGTCCTTAAAGCTGAAATGTCCCAGCGCTTCAGTCGCCGTGACGGTGGTAGTGTCGTTGAAGCCCCACTGGTCGGTGGACGGCTTGGTCAGGATGATGTCGGCCAATTCCTGCGCCAGCATGGTGGCCAGGCTGGATTCATCAGGCAGTACGTCTATCAAACCGCGGCTCAGTACGATCGTGTGCCCGATGGAGAACATCTCCAGCGTGCCGGTCAGCATCACGCGGCAGTGAACGTCCGGCTCGACGTCCAAATTATTCCTCGACCTCAAGGTTGTTCACCACCGTTTCCAAAACTTTGTCCACTTCTCCCGGAGGAGCTAATAGGCCCGTTCGTTGCAATCGGTCAACTACGTTGATTTCAGCTTGATGCTGCCATTCCCGCTGAGCTTCGATCGGTGAACGATCCTGCGGCGCGGCTTGGTCCTGAATAGCGTCGGGAGACTCAATGGTCAGCTCGCTGAATTCTTCCTGACGGCCGATGTTTTTCAAGTTGTAGCCCCAAAGCCGTGTTTGCGATTTGAAGCGCACGTGATTGCCCAGAAAATCCTTCAGGTCCGATTCCTGGCTGAAAACATAAGCGGGCAGCCACAAGCCGGGCTGGACATTCAAACGCCAGCTATCAAAGTGCAAATTGAATCCGTTGATTCCGGCTACCGGCGTGTACACGCCATTGAAGCGAACAATGGCATAGGCTTGATCCTCGGCCCAGATGCGTCCTTTGAAGCGCCCCTTCCCGGATTTCGGGAGCGGTGTGATGTCAAACACCACGCAGCGAACCTCGCCCAGAAACTCGCGGCGAACGTAATCGAACTGATAGTGCTGCCGGTCGAATCCGTTGGTATCGATATAAATCATCTGTAAAAAGCCATCGGGAATATAAGACGAACTAAACATGCTGGTCAGGTGCGCAATTGGATTGAGGGCCTCGAGCTTGCCCTTTTTTCCATTGAGCATCGAGCGGTCCACGACGCCCTTTGAAAGATCCGCCTGTCCCAGGAAATAGTGATCGCGCACAGGAGCGGTTCCCATTTCCTTGTCGGGCTTCATGTCCTGAATGTAGGTTTCAATAACTGGGTTGAAGCGCCGAATCGTAGCTATTTCTTCGTGTTCGCGGGTAATCACACGATCGATAGCCTGATCAACGGTGGTTACTGGTCCTGCCGTGGCACCGGCCTGCGGCTGCGTCTGGTCAGCTGTCTGCGTGCTTTGTGCCGAAGCAACACTTGCAATGCTTGCGGCCAACAGTGCCGTGAGAAAAATATTCTTCAACGTACTCATTGCCTTTCCCCCTATCAGTATGCCAGTTCGAACACGATGTGAACGATGGCGGTTGAATCCACTGGCTGGCCCTCTTGCTGCGCCGGACGAAAACGGATTTGCCGCGCGGCGGCCTGCGCAGATTCATCCAGGCCATAACCCAATCCCCTGACCACGCTCTGAACTTGCACTTCCCCTGAAGCCGAGAACGTAACTTTCAACGAAACTTCACCCTCAATTTTTTTCGCACGAGCCTCGTCGGTATAAGCCGGCTTCGGTTTGAAAAGAATCTCCACAGGCGTGGTCTTCGATGCAACCGCGGTCTGCTTCACTTTCGGTCCCGCGGCCACCGCGTGCTCATCGGCAAATACGCCCTGCTGCACGCTTCCGTGGCTGCCCGACCCGCCCGGACTACCGACTGCAACACCGTTGCCAAATCCTGTACTCGCCACGACTCCCTTCGCACCTTTAGAGCCGCCCGTCCCGTTGCCTACGCCCGGGCCCGGAGGCAAGTCAAAACTACCCGCCACTGCAATGTTTGCCGCACGATTGGTCTTGCCATTCGCGGCCACGCCGTTAGGATCACCGAAGCCGCCCGTTTGAACCGCCTCTCGCGGTTTTCTCAATGTCGGTATCGCAGAACTTCCCATGGAGGCAGGAGGGTTCTGATCCGGGAACACTCTGGCCACTACCGGGACATCCGGCGTCGGCGTGTTCTTGCGCGCGGTAGCGGGTTTTGCCACCGGTGCCGTCGCCACTGGCGAATAAATTTTTGGCTTGGGCGGCACCACTTCCGCCACCTTCGGAGGTTCCGGCGGCGGTTTCACCGTCTCATGCTTCACCGGAACAGGCTTCACCGGCTGAACTGGCTGAGGCTTCCACGCCACAACCGGCGGCGCCTCCACTGGCATCACTGAATAGCGATGAAAGAGATCCATTCTTTGCGGCATTAACATTGGAATGATAACCAACGCCGCGACCGCCAGACATTGCAGTCCGAATCCTGCACTGAATAAATCCCAGCGAGGCTGAGCCTCGGGGAGCAACGATCCGTTAAAGACCGCTCGACTTGTATTCCGCGCCATAGCTTTCACCAAATATCCTTATTACTAATTTATAATGCGTCGAGACAGAATTGCGGCTGACTATAACTAGTACTAGGCCGGGAGGGTTGTCGTGAATAGGACTGAAGTACTATTCTATCCCCAGTCGTGTTGAAAGCGATAACCCGTGGGGTAGCTCTTACGACATAGTAAGCTGGGGGTTGATTCAGAACTACTGGCAGCTGTCCCACAGTTCGCCCCACCTATTTTAATCTAACCCGGCTGGGGGAGTTAGTTGCAGATTTTTTAAATTCAGTTTCGAAAACGAAGGCACGCCGGCGCGAGCACCGGCGTGCCTTCTAGACCACTTATTCTATCCTTACCACTCGTCGATCACTAGCGTGGCTCAACCACGACGTAACCTGTAACACCGCCGTGATTTACAAGCAGCAGAACCGGCTGCTTGTCCGCGCCTGCAAGTGCCTTCTGGTAATCAGACGTGTTGCTGATTGGTTTGTGATTAATTTCCTGAATAACGTCCCCGCGATTAAGCGGTGGCTGCGCAGTCGCCGCTGGACTTGACGAATCCACTGAAGTCACCACTACACCGTGAGTTCCAGGAGGCAAATTGAGCTGTTGGCTGATGTCGGAGCTCAGGTCTTGCACCTGGACTCCTTCCAGAGCTGCACCGCTGGTCTCTGCGGAAGAGACTTTTTCATCTTGATCTTTGAATTCGTCGAGCTTCACGGAAACATCTTGTGTCGCGCCGTTGCGCCAGATCTGTAACTTAATTTGAGTTCCTGGAGCGAACTGCGCAATTTGAACATGCAATTGATTCATCGCGCCTACCGGCTCACCGTTAACCTTAAGAATAACGTCGCCTTTCTTCAAACCTGCACGAGATGCTGGAGTATCGGAGGAAACATCTCCGATCAGCACGCCCGTACCATCTTTGATGCCGAAGGCTCGTGCGAGTTCCGGCGTCAAATCCTGAATGTGCACGCCGAGATAGCCGCGCACGACTTTGCCGTGGGCCAGAATCTGATCCAACACCGGCTTGGCCATGCTCACCGGAATTGCGAATCCCACTCCCTCGTTGCCGCCTTCGCCGGTCATCCCACCGCCGTGAGAGAGGATAGCGGTATTGATGCCTACCAGGTTCCCGTGGATGTCTATCATGGCCCCGCCGGAGTTGCCCGGATTAATGGCTGCGTCCGTCTGAATAAAGTTTTCATAGCGTTCGATGCCGAAGCCGCCGCGTCCGGTGGCACTCACGATTCCCATCGTCGCCGTTTCACCCACTCCAAACGGATCGCCGATCGCGAATATGAGGTCTCCAACCTGCAGCTGATTTGAGTCACCGAGCGGAAGAGTCGGCAGGTTTGAAGCTTCGATCTTCAAAACGGCGATATCAGTGTTCGCATCTGTTCCGATTAGTTTGGCTTGAAACTCGCGCTTGTCATTAAGGAACACCTTGATGTCGGTGGCCCCATCGATTACGTGATTGTTGGTCAGAATCGTTCCGTCGGAACTGACGATAACGCCCGATCCCAAGCTCTGCTCACGCTGGGGACGAACTTGGCCTTGACCTGGTCCGAATTGATCGCCAAAAAATTGCCGGAAAAATGGATCGTTAAACATCGGGGACATCTGATTGCGTCCTGGCTTCACCACTTTTGAGGAACTAATATTGACCACCGCCGGAAGCGCCGGTTTCAAAACCGCCGAAAATCCGTTTGCGAAATTGCCCAAACTTACCGGCAGCGCATTCTGCGTGATCGCAATCGGAGTCCGCGGTGCGCCGAAAACCGTGTGGTCCGTCCAGTTTCTAACACCTTGCGAGAGGAGCGCGCCTCCGGCAAGCGCCAGGAGCACCACAACAGTGGCTGCCCAACGGCGAATTTTTAATATTCTACTTTCCATAACTGTCTCTCTCCTGTGTCTTCTATCTCGTCTGGCGCGTGAACCGCGATCCGCGAGTTATATATTGGACGTATCTCGCAGATATTGGTCTTTCGCGCTCGGGGGGAAAATCCAGCGGCACACCCCAAGCTATATAGATGCAAGAATTATACTTGAGGTCACCCGTTAGAATTCTATAGGGTCTATCGTATATTTTGTGCAATATGCTCCCTGTACTTTTAGTCCATTTTAGTGGCCAGAACCCCTAGTAACCAACGTAATTGTGAGGCGTCTAACAATTTGCATTGAGCCAGGTTTCGCTTGATATTCTCCACGGTTACAGGTCCGGCTCTAATTTTGAAAGGGGCTTCATATAAATGACGCGAAAAATGCTCCTATGCGCTTGTGCCGCAGCTTTTCTCACCGCCATCGTGCGGCCTGCGGCTTCCGCGCCTGGCCAGTCCGCTACGGAGGGTGCCGTCCCTTTCGATGATGCCACGCTTACGTCCCTTGGCGCGGTTGCCGGCGCCGGAATGATGGAAACGAACACCTACGAGAATCTTCGCGAACTTAGCGACGACATAGGAGCTCGCGTTACCGGCTCGCCCGAAGCCGCCCGGGCGATCGCCTGGGGTATTCAAAAAATGAAGAGCGTCGGCCTGGAGAACGCGCATGCCGAAACGTGGCAGCTTTCGCGGGGTTGGACGCGCATTTCCGCTCGCGCCGAACTCATCGCGCCCATTCACCGCAGCCTGATGATCGATTCCCTCGGCTGGGTAGGGTCCACGCCCGCGGGCGGTGCAGAAGCCGACGTTGTCGAAGTGAACGCCTATCAGCTCGACGAAGAGATGAAGGACCCTTCGCGGTGGAAGGGGAAAATTCTTCTCGTCATTCATAAAGGCGAAGCGCCAACAGACCGTATGGCGAGTTTTGCGAAGTTCGGAAACTTTTTGAAGGCCGCACATCAAACTGGCGCCGTCGCGGTTATCGGCGGCCAGGGAGGCAGCGTCGCCCAAGGCATGCATCTCACGCATACCGGCGTTCTCGGATTTGACATCTATTACGACATCCCTGTGGTTAGCATGGCCGCCGAGGATCAAGAACAGCTTGAGCGCTATCTCGAGCGCGGCAGAACCGTGCGTTTAAAGATGGATGTGCAAAATCGCGTTACGGATGGACACGTGGAATCTGCGAATGTCGTGGGCGATATTCGTGGTACGGAACACCCCGAGCAAATCACGGTCGTCGGAGGCCATCTGGACTCTTGGGATTTGGCGTCCGGCTCGACCGACAACGGTTTCGGCGCAACCGCAACTTTAGGCGCGGCGGAAGCCATCATCAAATCCGGACAAAAACCGCGTCGCACGATTCGCTTCGTATTGTTTACCGGGGAGGAAGAAGGTTTGCTGGGCTCGATCGCATATGTGAAGACTCACCAGAGTGAAATGCCCAATCACATCGCGGCTGTAATCCTCGACAACGGCCAGGGGCCTGTCATCGGCTTCCAGCTTGGTGGACGCGCAGACCTTATTCCTGTGGTTCAGAAATTCGCCAGTGCGCTGGGAGCTTTTGGGAAACTGAAAGTAGATGACGATGTTGAGTTCGGCACCGATACAGGTCCTTTCATCCTCGCCGGATTGCCGGGGATCAATCTCGACCAGGATTCGCCGGAATATAAGTACACGCACCACTCCGCAGTAGACACATTCGACAAAGTGCCAGCCGACGTGCTCGATCGCGATGCCACCGTCATGGCGCTAACTGCTTTTTGGATCGCCGATCGGCGGGATCGCCTGGCGAGTCCCTGGCCGCAAGAGAAAACGGCGCAGATGCTGGTAGATAAACATCAGGATGCAATTTTGAAACTCTTTGGATTGTGGCCGTTTGGAAATCTGGGAAGTTCGCAGCAGTAGATGTGGAGGCCGATTCAGGTCAGTACCGCAAAGTATCCAAACTATTTGCTGATGAGTCGCGCGATGCTGAATGCGGCAGCCGCGGCTAGACCTCCGACCAATACGGTCTGAAAGCCGCCGCGCAAGGGCTTTACCCCGGTGTAATGCCCTTTGATTGCGCCAAAAAAGAAAAGCGCCAGCAGCGTCACTCCCACTGAAACCCACAGCGCCTCTAAAATATTCTTCATTAATATATAGGGAGCCAGGGGAACTAGACCGCCCACGATATAGGACACCGCTATCGTCGCGGCGCTGCGGCCCGCGCGCGCAGGATCCGGCGCTTCCAAACCGAGTTCAAAGCGCATCATAAAATCGACCCATTTCTTTTGGTCCGCGGTAATGGCCATTACAATCGGGTTCATTTGCTCCTGCGTTAATCCGTAGTCGCGAAATACCTTGGCTACTTCTTCTGTCTCGATTTCGGGTAGCTCCACAGTCTCTCGATACTCCCGATCGAGCTCAGACGCATAATGTTCCGTATCCGTTTGCGCGGCGAGATATCCACCCAGGCCCATGGCGATGGACCCTGCCGCGATTTCCGCGAATCCAGCTGTCACCACGATGCCCGTGGATGCGATCGCTCCGGTCAATCCGGCGGCCAGCGCGAACGGCACCGTGAGACCGTCCGCCATTCCAATGACGATGTCCCGCACCGCTGCCGTCGCAGTGAAGTGTTTTTCCACATGTTCTACCGATGGCATCTTCCGCTCCTCCCAAACATCTAAATTTCGACAGTCTGTTCCGCTGTTGCCTGCCCAGGCGCGTATAATTATGGGGCAGGAACCGAAAATCGGGAGGTACATAATGACCCAAACTGGACAAGGAGCTGCTCCCCAGATGACTTTTACATTGCCACCACTGCCTTACGCATTCGACGCACTGGAACCCTACATTGATGCGAAAACCATGGAGATTCACCATGACAAGCATCACGGCGCGTACGTCACCAACCTTAACAAAGCTCTTGAAGGACATGCGGATCTTCAAAAGCTTTCTGTTGAAGAACTGCTGGCACAGATTAACAAAGTGCCGGAGAACATTCGCACCGCTGTTCGCAATAATGGCGGCGGCCACATGAACCATTCCATGTTCTGGAAAATTATGAAGAAGGGCGGCGGAGGCGAGCCCAGCGGTGAGATCTCCGACGTGATCAAATCCAATTTCGGTAGCTTTGCCGAATTCAAGACCAAATTCAACGACGCAGCCACCAAGCGATTTGGATCAGGGTGGGCTTGGCTTCTCTTCCGTGGCGGAAAAATCACTATGGAGTCCACCGCCAACCAGGACAACCCCATCATGGATGGCGGGAAGGCCTTTTTTGGTTTGGATGTTTGGGAACACGCCTACTACCTGAAATATCAAAATCGCCGGCCGGAATATATCGAGGCTTGGTGGAATGTAATCAACTGGGCGCAAGTTGCAGAAAATTACGCCCACGCCAAAAAGTAGAGTTGCAATCCGCCGGTTCCTTAGATTAAGTTCTCCGCGACGCTTGCTGCCAGGTGCACGGGCGTCGCGGGACCTTCTCGTCCGTTTCATCTGCAACTCAAAAATGGAAACCGCTAATCCAACCGGCACGTCGCATCTGATGTGCGGAAAGCAACGGGCCAGGGAATCCAAGCGATGACTCGCGCGCTCGCCCTTTTTCTCTTTATCCTAGCGTTCAGCGCCACAGCCGTTGCTCAACCTGATCCCAGCCAGAATCGCTTAAAAATCTTGCGGGACATCGTCATCGAAAGCCGCGAAACCGCCGTTGATGTCCAATGTTTTATGTGCAGCGTGCACGTCCACGGTCATGTCACCGGCGACATCGTCACTCTCGGCGGAGGCATTTTCGTCGATGGCCAAGTAGATGGCGACGTGATCGCCGTCGGCGGCCGTCTGGAAGCAAATTCAAACAGCAGAATTTCTGGCGAAGCCGTCGCCCTGGGCGGATATATCAGCCGCCAACCCGATTCCGTAATTGAAGGTAAATCGGAATCGCTTCCCTACTTGCTCATTCCCGGGCAGTATCGGCCCACGCTCTTAGGAAGCATCACGCTTGCCATAATCAACGTGCTTTTCGTGACCCTGGGTTATTTAGTTGTCCGCGACAAACGGGCGGAAACCGTTTCGCTCGCCATCGATCGTAAACCTGCTTCCGTCTTTTTTGCTGGCTTCGTTTGCCTTCCCCTATTTTATGGTTTGGATTGGCTGACCCGTTATCTCGGCCGCGCTCAAATCTTCGCAGACGTCATTTTGTTGATTCTTTTGGCAGCGGTTGCCGCAACGGGAGCCACCGGGCTCGGCGATTGGATCGCGCTTCTCGCATTTCCGCAAACCAAAGGCATCTGGGCCTGCCTCGGCGGCATTTTGGCGCTGTCTTTGCTAGAGCTAATACCGCTTTTGGGCTTCATTGTTTTCGCTGTTGGTTTGATTGTGTCGCTCGGCGCTTCGTTGGTTACTAAATTTGGCTCACGCGAGGTCCCCGAGCCAGCTCACGCGATGAGGTAAAACGCATGAAGAAATCGCGCGCCCCTGACGAACTGCCAGGAACAAGCGAAGGCCAAGAAGAATTCTGCCTTTTCTGCAAGATCGTGTCGCGTGAACTAGAAGCCAAAATTATTTTCGAAGACGAAATTTCCATGGCTTTTCTCGACGTTGGCCCGCTTTTTCCGGGCCATGTCTTGCTGGTTCCGAAGGCGCACTATCACACATTGCTGGATCTGCCTGCCGATCTGGTTGGTCCGTTTTTCACCAATGCGCAAATGCTGACCCGCAAAGTGCAGCAGGTTTTGAAGGCGGAAGGCAGCTTCGTGGCCATTAACAACGTCGTTAGCCAAAGCGTTGCGCATCTCCACGTCCACATCGTTCCACGAAGGAAAGGCGACGGCTTGCGTGGCTTCTTCTGGCCGCGCCAACGATACAAAGAAGGAGAAATGGCCGATCTGCAGAAAGCATTCACCGGCCGTAAAGACTGAGATAATTTTTTCCAGTGGATCAAAACAGCGGTGATACGGCTTTGCATTTTTTGCATGGCGTTACCTTTCCTTCGAAGTTGGAGTTTGTTGAAATGGGACGTTCATTTCGCGGATGGGGCGGTCGATTTCTCCAGGCTGGGAGGGAGCTTCGAGGCCGTCGGTCAAAAGGTGGGACTGGAGGGCCAATGAATTCGTAGCCAAACTCTCCAGCGAATTCAGATAAGCGACCTGGAGTTGCATCAGGGTGCGCTGAGCGATCAGCACTTGGGGATAAGCAGCGGCCATCTCGCGATATTTCTTCGCGTACATGTCATAGGCTTTCTGAGCGCGCGGGATCATTTGATTCTTGTACTGCGCGGAGGCAGCCTGTGAATAGGCGTAGTTCTGGACTACGGTGGCGGCTCTCTCACGGAGAGCAAGTTTCACTCGCTCGACCTCTCGCTGGGCGCGCTCCAAGTCTGCCTTCGAAGTAACGATGTTGCCCTGGTTGCGATTGAAGATGGGAACCTGCACTCCGACATCGGCAAATCCTTGCAGGCCGGTGGGGCGGCCGGTAGTGTCCAGCAATTCGCGGTTCTGCTGCAGGCCCGCGCGCAATTGCAAGTCGGGAATCATTTCGCGCTTCGCCCGCGCGAGATTGGCCTGGGCTTTTTTTACTCCCAGCTCGGCAATTTTAACGGCGGAACTGTCGGTTACAATTTTTTCGACTAGGGCGTCGGCATCGACCGCTGGCGTGTCTTCGAGGTTCCCCTCTACACGCATCCGAGGGAGATGGGGGCTGCCGACAACGGTTGCGAGTTCCTTCCAGGCGCGCTGCTGATTCTGTTCGGCCATGGTGACGGCAAGGTCGGCTTGCTGCGCTTCGACTTCAGCCTGCAAAACATCGGGAGCGTCCGCCTGACCGACGTTGGCTAGTTGGTGGGAGGTTTCAACCGCGTCCTCTGCTAACTTGCTTAAATTTTGCCGGAGTTCCAGCGTCTGCTGCGCGGCCAGCGCTTGAATAAAGGACATCTTGACGTTTGTGACGACGCGCAACTTTTGCTCATCGGCTTCGGTTTCGGCTTGCTTCTTCTCTTGCTCGAAAATATTTCGATTCAGACCAAGTTTTCCAGCCATCACGATGTTTTGCTGCACGAAGAAGCCTTGCTCGCCTCCACGGAAGGAACCTCCGCGGATTTCTTCGCCTTGATATCCAACTATCGGATTGGGATATAGGCCGGATTGTTGCTTGCGTCCTTCGGCGGCGCGAATGTTGGCAGCTGCTTGCGCGAACGTGGGATTGTTCTGCAAGGCCATCTGTTGCAGCTCTTCCAGGGTGATGGTTTTCTGGTCTGGCGCTGGCGGTTGTGCTTGCGTTTGCGCTTGGGCTGGGACCGGCGTATTGACGAAGAGCAGGAAGCTGCAAACTGCGGGAAAGAATTGGCGCGCGGAACGAAGAACTGAAATTATTGCGACGCTTCTCACCGGAGTGAATTTCACCGCCGTGATTGACTTATTCATGGTTGTGCTCCATTGCAGGTGTCTGCTGAGGTGGTTTGACGCCGTTTTGTTTTTGGCGAAGTTCCATGATGTGGTCGTACTGGTCGGGAGGCAGGACGCGGACGAACGTCATCATCCCTCCCATAAAACCGCTCCAGCCGGGGCGGAGGCCGTAGTTTTCAGGCTTGTCGACCATTTCGTCCATGGCCATCATGGGACCTTCCATGAAGGCGTCTTGGGGGAAACCTGGAACGGAATTTGCATTCTTGCTTAGGTCAGGAGCGGACATCTGCATCCCCGACATTTCCTGGTGCTGCAGGGGACTCCCAGTTTTGAGCGGAGAATTTGACGTGGGCTTTTCGGCTGTGGAACCAACGCCCATTCCGCGGCCCAGACTCGGACCGTTTTGTTCCGACGTGGCGCTTCCGCCTCTCGGCATTCCCACGCCTTGCTCCATGCTCTCGCCCGCTGGCATTCCTGGCCGACGCGACATCGGGCCGACGTTGGACGACATCTGGTTCATCATGTGGTGAGGGAGATGGCAATGGAGCATCCAGTCGCCGGGATTGTTGGCGACGAATTCCACATCGCGGGACTGAGCGACTCCAACGAGAACGGTATTGCCGGGGCCCCAGGTCGATTCGGGCTGGCGGCCGCCTTCCGTGCCGGTGACGACAAACTGGTGACCGTGGAGATGGATTGGATGGTGGTCCATCCCGAGATTGATAAGGCGGATGCGGACGCGTTCCCCATGCCGCACAATCAGCGGAGTGGTGGCGGGGCCGGATTTGCCGTTGAAGGTGAGCCAATTGAATTCCATATTCATGGAGTTCGGAACGTTGATATTGGGGAGAATGGCGTACTCCTGCATGACGACGACAAAATCCTGGTCGACGCGAGGATGGTAGGATTCCTTGGGATGCATAATGAACGCGCCGATCATCCCCATCATTTCCTGCATGGCCATGTGCGAGTGATAGAAGTAGGTCCCTTCCTGGTTCAGCGTGAACTCGTAAACGAAGCGGCCTCCTGGCGCGATGGGGTCTTGGCTTGCTCCCGGCGAACCGTCCATGTCGTATGGCACTTCGAAACCGTGCCAGTGCATCGCTGTTGGTTCGGGGAGGTGGTTGTCGACGATAACGCGGACACGGTCACCCTGGGTGATCTGGATCGTAGGACCGGGAGCGCTTCCGTTGTAACCCCAAAGATCGACGACTCGGCCCGGGACGATTTCCTGTTTCACCGGCTCGGCGATGAGATGGAACTCTTTGACGTTTCCATCCATGCGGAATGGAAGGTCGGGGGCATCTGGTGTCTGGACAGAAACTGGAATGCCGCGAGTGTGCCCGGACGTCTCTTTATATCCGTCTCTTTTCCGCTGTATTTCACCGAGGCCTTGAGACATATTCATCTCTTGGGCGGAGAGCACCTCGGCGGAAGCGAACAGCCCCGCTCCCGCAAGAAAATTCCGCAAAAATCCGCGTCTGCTGCTCATGTTTTCCTCCGTGCAAACCAAAAAGCTAATCTCGAAAAAATGAAACCGTTGTTAGGTATCGTGAAGTTAGAGATGCGCACAGCCGCATCACGAACGCACGATTTGCGTTGGTGCAAGGCCAAAAAACGACAGGTGGAAATGTGGATGGTCCTAAATGCGGAGAGAAACTATCGGCGGCATCGAACTGCGACTTTGTTGCGGCGTAAGCGGTTCACGGAATCCTTCGGGGCCTCGGCCGCGAGACTGGGCGCCGCTCCGAGCGGAGAGACCGACCGCTTGCAAGTTCGCGCTCGAAGGAGTCAACCCGTAAGCAGACTTCGCGAGCGCCTGAGCTTGGTCCCTATGATGACAGCTCGAATCACTCATCGAGAACCCGACCCCGTGATTCAGGCAATCTCGACAGTTCGCCATATCCTGAGGCGTGTGGTGACCATGACCCGACATGTCAGAATGGGAACGGTTCGCGGGGGCGGTGTTGCAATACAGCTGGCAAACCGAGCCAAGGCTGCCGGTCGCGCAAAAAAGTGCACCAGCGAGAATCAGCCCAATCATTCTGCGAAGGAACATTCAATGAACGATACGCCTAAGCTCATTGCCTGCACAAGCCCTTCTTGGTTCTAGAAATTGACCGTTTCAGCGCTCCTACCGGTTCAGTTTGGGCTCGCGTTTTAAGAGTTTGCTTAGAGAGTGTTCCAAGGTCCGCTCGCCCGACGGAGCAAAAGGGCAAAAAATGAAAGCTTGCGCGCGTGAGGCTGCGCAAAAGGCAAAGGCATTTTTCTGTGCGCGTTCGGCGATGACCAACTTCGCGATTGCGTTGCCTTCCTTCCTCAGGGCAAGGAGGGTGGATGCCGCCGGTTCACGGGTTGGCGCGGGAGGTTACGGAAAGGGGTAGACGTCGAGGAACAGTGGTTGGATGGGGAGGGGTCGGCGGGTAAGCTGCTGCGAGCGCGTAGGGCGCGCATACAAAACGTGGAGTAGGGGGGAACCATGGACGTTCGCGTGAATGAGAACATGATCACCACGGCGTTTGAGCTTCCGGGATACCGGGTGGCGCGGTCAGTGGGGTTGGTGCGGGGAATTACGGTGCGGTCGCGGAGCATATTGGGAACGATTGGCGCGTCACTGGAGACGCTGGTGGGCGGGAACATTACGCTGTTTGAAGAAATGTGCGAGACGACGCGAGAGCAAGCGCTGGAGTTGATGATGCAACATGCGGTGGCCCGCGGCGCGAATGCGGTGATCGGGGTGCGATACGACTCGAACGAATTGATGCAGGGCGTGACGGAGGTGCTGGTTTACGGGACGGCTGTCCAGGTGGAGCGGGCGGGGTAGGGCGAAACGTCAAAACTTCGCGGCTACACTGCGCGGGTGAAGCGCAAAAGGTTGAAAGGAGCGGTAGCAACAAGAACCGGTGTCGAACAACGCCCGCGTGAAGGCGGCCGCTACAATCACGTAGAAAAGTTCACAGGCCTCAGGTCTGAGCTACGTTAAATTCACTCCGCAGAATCCAAACGCTAAGCAATTTATTCAGGAGTCCATTTGGGATGGCTGGTGAAAATTCCGTTCACGTAGCCCATTTTGTAAACGATGAAAATGCCGAAGGCCAGGCTGAGTAATCCGGAGGCCACGCCGAGGGCGCGATTCACGCGCGCGAATCGCTGCTGCGAATATTTGAACGGCATGGCAATCGCCGCGGTGATCAGCATCATGCCCGCGATGGTCCCCACGCCGAACACCAGAAGGTAGGCGATGGCCCAACGCGGGTCGCGAATGGTGGTGAGCACCAGCAGCGCAACCGCCGCCGAGCCTGCCAGCCCGTGAACCAATCCCACCGCCAGCGGGCGCATCGCTTGATACAAACCGAGCTGGCCGAAGACGCGGTCCATCCAAGCGACGGGCGTGGCCTCGGGCGCGTGGCCATGTTGTTCGGGATCGTGTCCATGCGAATGGCTGTGAATGAAATCGCCATGAACGTGCGGATGCGCATGCGCGTGCGGATGCCCGGGATCAGCGGCCGGCGTGAACGTCTCTGTGACCCAGCGCATGAATCCCGTAAGGTTCAAAATTCCCAGCAGGATCAACATCAGTCCCACCGACAGCTCCATGGTGAGGCCGAGCCTGGGCGGTATCACCACTCCGAAAAGAATGATCGCGGAGCCCACCAGAAAAATCGTGATGGTATGCCCCAGCCCCCACAATACGCCGATCAAAGCAGCGTTTCGAATGCTGCGCTGCCGGCTCACAATCGTGGTGACGGCGATCACGTGGTCCGCATCGGTGGCGTGACGCATACCCAGAAAAAATCCTAGGGCGATAATCGAGAGCAGAGTGATCATCTTTTAGCTCGGATTGCCGCTAGCGCCGCGCGTTACACGGTCGAGGGTTCGGCACGCGGGATTTTAGCAGTGGTTTTACGTTCTGGTGAAACTAAAAGAGGAGAGTCGACATCGAACTTTTTGCTGGGACGAACGAACCACAGAGCAGTATCAGGGGTCCCCAATAGTATGGAAAAAGGGGTTTTAGGCGAGGCCGCTTAGTCACGGTCCTATGCTGGCTATATCTGTAAGCGATTTTATTACCAAACTCCGCGCCAGCCAAGCCCTTGCCGCAAAACTTATTTTCTCTTACGCGCCGTGTACTCTTGACGCGCCCGCGGAAATCTGTAAACTGCGGTTTCTACAATGGCAACCCTAGCCAACCCGCTGGAAGAAAGGCTGCAGGACTTTCAGTTCCCACAGCGCGAGGCCGCATTTTTCTACGGCCTGTTTTTGCGCGGACATTCCGCCGACCAGCTGCGCAAGGACATCCAGGTACCGGCGGCGGTGCTCGCGAAATGGGACAAAGAGACAGTCCGCGAGCCCCAACTTCGCCCAATACTTGAAACAATCGTCCGCTACCGCCAGCATGTGCTCGCGATTTTCGAAAATTTAATCTGCCACGACGCCGCCACGCAAAGACTTCAGTAGCCAGCGCAGTCTGCAAAGTCTAAAATCAAACGCTATCGAATTCGATTCCAATCCATTTAAGCAAGATAAATTGTCAAGTTCGAAACGGAGGCAGAAATGAGCGGCGTACGAGTTCTGGTGGGCACGCACAAAGGCGCGTTCGTCCTGACTGCTGACGGCAAGCGCGAGCGGTGGGAGGTGAGCGGTCCACACTTCGCCGGCTGGGAGATTTATCATATGAAAGGATCGCCGGCGGATCCGAACCGGCTGTATGCTTCGCAGTCCAGCGGATGGTTTGGACAACTGATCCAGCGCTCCAATGACGGCGGCAAGTCGTGGGAGCCTGTCGGAAATAAATTCGCGTACGACGGTATCCCCGGCACTCACAAGTGGTACGACGGCACGCCACATCCGTGGGAGTTCAAACGCGTGTGGCATCTCGAGCCATCGCTGACGAATCCGGACGCGGTCTATGCCGGCGTGGAAGATGCTGCGTTATTTCGCTCAACCGATGGCGGGCAAACGTGGGAGGAACTTTCCGGACTGCGCGAGCATAGCACGGGGCCTTCATGGCAACCTGGGGCGGGTGGATTGTGTTTGCATACGATCGTTTTGGATCCCAGCCATCCCGAGCGGATGTACATAGCCATCTCGGCTGCGGGCGCGTTTCGCACCGATGATGGCGGAAAAGCGTGGAGGCCGATCAACTATGGACTGCACTCTCAGCATATTCCCGATCCGGACGCGGAGGTGGGCCACTGCGTTCACCGCATCGCGATGCACCGGTCGCGTCCGGAAGTTTTGTACATGCAGAAGCATTGGGACGTGATGCGCAGCGACAACGCGGGTGATTCGTGGCAAGAAGTGAGCGGGAACTTGCCGACCGATTTTGGATTTGCGATCGACGTGCACGCGCATGAGCCGGAGACGATTTACGTGGTGCCGATCAAGAGCGATTCGGAACATTTTCCGCCAGATGGAAAATTGCGCGTTTATCGCAGCCGCGCGGGCGGGAACGAATGGGAAGCGCTGACTAAAGGTTTGCCGCAGCACGATTGTTACGTCAACGTGCTGCGCGACGCGATGGCCGTGGACACGCTCGATTCGTGCGGCGTGTATTTCGGAACCACCGGCGGGCAAGTGTACGCATCGCCGGATGCTGGAGAAAATTGGGCGCCCATCGTTCGAGATCTTCCGGCTGTGCTTTCAGTGGAAGTTCAAACATTGCCATGATTCTTGTGGTTTTGCCGGCACATTTGCGGACGCTCGCACAAGTTAGCGGCGATGTGCAGCTTGAAGTTCCCGGCCGCGCCACGCAACGCTCTGTTCTCGATGCGCTTGAGTCCCGCTATCCGATGTTGCGCGGCACAATCCGCGATCAGGTCACGCTAGAGCGCCGGCCATTCTTACGATTCTTCGCTTGCGAAGAAGATTTATCGTTTGATTCGCCTGACGCGCCGCTGCCGGATGCGGTTGTGTCGGGCGCAGAACCATTTTTCATTATCGGGGCGATTGCCGGCGGCTAATTCTGGATTAAAAATTACTGGCTTTAAAAGCCTGCTTGGGTGTCCTCAGACCGCCATTCGACAAACGGAATCAAGACCGAAATAATTCAGCCCGTAAGCCGCCGAGCACTATGTGGATCCGCTGAGAAAACTTCTCATTTAGGCGGGGGTGGTGGGTCACCCAGTGCCGACGGCATGACGCAAATATAGCTTGCTGTCGCACCGTGACTTTTCGAGCGTTTACGGTACGGCCTTACTCGGGCTCCGTTCCATTTAGCGGATAACGCGAGGGTGGCGTCCATTTAACCTTCACCCAAACCGTTTATTCTGCACCGCTTAACACCGAAATTGACCTCCAAAGAACGGGCAAGTTGGACCCCGGCTTGGCCCCCAATTGTAGCTCTATTAAGCTCACGCCAATCCGATAGCGGCGATTGCTAGTAGCGAATTTCGCTCTGAATCTTCGAGAATCCCAACGCGCCGCGGGACCTTCAGAACGGAAGCTTGGGAGATAACATAAACGGGAACAACAGTGGGTCGGAGGTGTCTAAACTAACATGGCGTGCCGAAGGACTGTCCGAACTATTGCCACTCACTTCATTGCCGTCGTGCTCTCGATAGCAGTCGGCGAGAGTCGGACACATGGGCAGGACAAGCCCACTCGTTCGATTGATCTCAGCAAACTAGCGGATGATTATTTCGGTCCTTTGATCACCAGCAAACGAGTGAGTGCGGCGGCCGTCATTGTCACAGACAAAGAGAGGCCAGTCTTCTCAAAGGTTTATGGTCCAGTCGATTTGGATCGATCGATTTGGAGAGTAGCGTCAGTTTCAAAGGCCCTCACCGCCATTGCGATTATGCGTCTCGTCGAGCAGAGAAAATTTGACCTTGATACGGACGTGAATCGCTACTTGAAAACCTTCCAGATTCCGCCGACCTTCCGACCGCCGATCACACTCCGCCAGTTGCTTGAGCATCGCTCAGGCCTTGACGATCGCTTTGTAGGGGACGGCTTCACGAACGGGGACCAGCCCCCGATGCGGTTGCTCATGAAGAGATCCTTGCCTGCGCGCGTCTATGCTCCCAACGAAGTCGAATTCTATTCGAACTATGGCTATGGCTTGATCGGAGCAGTGATTGAGGACGTGTCTGGAGAGCGTTTCGAGGACTACTTATCTGCGAACGTTCTTCGACCGTTGCGGATGAATCGAAGCACATTTGTACAACCGCTTACCGGAGACGTGGCCTCCGCCACAGTTCCAGGTAAATGGTGGTACCAGCGTGCGGCGCCTGCGGGAGGTCTCGCATCAACTGCGGCCGACATGGCTACATTTCTCATCGCCACGTTACAACAGGACGGTGGCGTGATTTCCAAACCGTCCTTTCAAGCAATGACGCCACCACAGGATGCGGCCTCGGGGCTCATCCATCGCCTCGGATACTGGACTGGCAGAGACCACGGTCAGCAGCTGATTGGAGCGAGCGGCGACACCGGCAGCTTCCACACCGTCATGGCTACTATTCCCGATCACGATATCGGGCTGGTGGTTCTCGTTAGCGGAAGCGGTAACGGATTGGCATGGGGATTCTACTCCCGTTTTCTAGATACTGAGTTCGGAGCAACCTCATTACAGACTTTGCAGAGTAATCGACCGCTCCAACCGAAGGTCGGGGACTACGAACGCTGCATTCGATTCGCGGGCCTTTATCGGACTGTACGCTACCCTCATCATGAACTTTCCAAGTCTTTTGTCATTCTCGACTTGACGCACGTTACGGCAGAACCCGATGGAGCGCTGCGCTTCCGAGGCGCTCGTTGGATCCGGACTGGGCCACTTCACTTCGAAAAGGAAGATGCCTCCGAAACGGTCTCGTTCAAAGAGGACGACAGCGGCAGGATTAGGTTCTTGGGCGACACGGAGGAAAGGATTGCGTGGTACGAATCTGGGTATATAAATATCGTGCTCTATTTTCTATTCACTATTTTTTTCGGAATCGCATCGTCGCGAGGTAAGGGTGCCTTACGATGGCTTTGCGTTTTGGGACTTCTGCATTCACTTGGCTGGCTTGCTACCGTGTTGATCACCGGGCCAGAGATCGTTTTCTATTGGAATCTGCGCGCGTAAACTTGGGTGGCGCTCCTCATTTATCGATGTAAACCACCTCTCGATTTCCGCGGCGCCCTCGGATGGAATGCGAGATGGATGCGGAGCCCACAGCTAGCACGACCACGTGCCCGAAATGGCAAAGTGAGGCCTCTGCTAGGTCGAAGCTAGCAACTCGAAACGTCAAGGATGGCGGCTGGTCCAGTTCTGGAGTTTGAGGCCGGGAACGCGCTTGAACTCGCGCTCGTTGTTGGTGACGAGAGTGAGCCCGGCGGATTTGGCGTGAGCGGCAATCCAAAGATCATTGCCGCCGATCCTCTCACCGCGGGCCTCGAGCGCCGCGCGTATCTCGCCGTAGGCTGCCGCCGCGTCCTCCGGCAAAGGAACCACGGACAAGAGAGATACAAGCTGCGCGAGAGATTCCAGCGCGCGGTTGCGTTGCTGGCTTCGCTCCGCGCCGTAAAGCAACTCGCCATACGTAATCACCGATAAAACGGCATCGCCATGCTGCATTTGGCGAAATCGTGCAGTCACTTCTGGAGGCCGGTTCTGTCGCAAATAGATGCAGATATTGGTGTCGAGCATATAGCGGGCGCTCATCATAGGCCTTTGCGGCGCTGTGGCTGCGGATCCTTGCGCTTCTTTGGGAACATGTCCGCCGGCAACTCGGCCAGCAAATCCAGCACGCGGACCATTCCGCCGGCTTTCTCTCGTAATACGATTTCGTCGCCACGCCGGAAAATCTCAACTTCCGTGCTTTTGACCCGAAACTTTTTCGGTAGCCTCACAGCTTGGCTGTTCCCGGACTTAAATACACGAGCGATGGCCATGATTCGCCTCCTAGATATATATACACCAATGTATATACGTTAGCAAATGGCAGTTGCTTTTCGGAACCCGTAGAATCGGACGCTTACGGAACTCGTGTTGTCATCGAAAAGCAGCATTCGGTCTCCGGACCGAATGCTCTTTGCCATTCAGCGAAAAACTCAGAGCCTAAGTCTTTGAGAATCAGTCAGGACAAACGATTTTTTCTCCAAATATGCTGGAAAATCCCGTAGTTGGACCCAAGTTCGAGGAAAGGGAAGTTGGCACGAGGCCGCCAGTTGTTGTAAATTAAAAGTCTACTTGCCCGTTCCCCGGTAGCTCAACGGTAGAGCATTCGGCTGTTAACCGAAGGGTTGCTAGTTCGAATCTAGCCCGGGGAGCTATTCTTCCTCTTTGATTTCAGGTCCTTACGCTGAAGCTGATAACAAATCACTTTGGGTGCAGGTCGGGTGCAACTTCTGTTCTTGGCGCCAGAATTGTAAATTCGATCCTCTCCTAAACAGCAGGAAACAGTGTGTTTAGAATTTGCCACATTTGACTGAGTCAAATTACAGACTGTGGGCAGGCATCTGTCGAAGGGCCAACCTTAATTTTCTCAATGAGTTGGAAAACGATAGAGCATTCGGTAGACTACCGAATGGTTTCAACAAACTATTTCTAGCCTGGCAGCCTTCGTCCACTGAACGAACGACTGAGAATCTAGTTTCCTGGAAAACGGGAAACGGAGCGACGTTATGGAAAATCTGTTCGCCGCGAATCCAATCTCAAACTTCCCACAACAGGCCCGGCATTGCTTGCGGTTTGCTCGTGACCCGGGCGCAATCCCCGGCCGACATCGATTACTACGACCCCGTCGACTGACTTAACATTACCGGCAGCGAACACACCCTAATGCCTGACTAAGGCGGCAACCACTCCGTTAAATGAATCGTTCCAAGCATGAGCAATCATTCCAGGGCGAACGCTTCCGCGCCAATGGGCCAGAATCCCGAACATTGCTCCGTATAGGCCGATTAGAATCACCATCCGGAAGCCCTGGTATGCGTGAGCCGCGCCGAATGCTGCGGCAGAAAGGAGGATGCCGACGGGAGCGCTCTTAGTCAAAGCCATGAACTGTCCTTGTAGATAACCCCGAAAGATCGTTTCCTCGCAAATGCCGGCGGTAACTGAGAGCGCTATCCATAATGTCAGCTCGATACCTCGATGCGGGAGCATGGATACATTCCGACCCAGAGCGGCGATGCGCAAGAGCCGGCCAAATATCCAAAGGAGCATCGCCGCGACAATCCAGAACCCAGCGGCAATTCCAATATCCCGCAGCACCTGGCGAACGGAATTCCAATGTTCTCCGAGAACTGTGATGACAGACGCGCCACTACGCCGCACGCCCACCACTACCAAAACGAACAAGAGCCATTCATAGAGAACCGTGACTACATAAAAGCGTACGCGGTTCGGATTAGCCGTCGCGCTCAATTGATCTGCAAAAATCCTATGACCGATCGCCCAACCGCCAATCGCGGCGAGCACTAAAATCGTGTGGATTGGGCTAGCGACTCGGGGATAACGGCCCGACGCAGACTGAGCCGGAGCAGAAGTCTCCATTAGTCCTCCTCTAACTAGAACGCCATTCGAGCAGTCTATCAGCCCTTTTGTAACGAGACCGTGGGTTCGGAGGTGAGGGGGGCACAAAGACCTCGATGTACGTGGAAGCCGCCGGCACATGGCTGTATTGTCGGCTAGAACGAAGCCGCTTGTGCGGCAGACGCTGCGCGTGAGGTAGTGGAGCGGTGGTTGCCCGGCTGTTGAGATAAATTGTCGGGTCATAAGGAGGCCGTCCCCATGACCCGACTTCGCAAAATGATGCTGGAAGAACTCCAGCGTCGTAACTTTTCTGAAGATACCATACGCCGTTACATCCACACAGTCGAAGATTTTGCTCGACACTTCAACCGTCCACCGGATCGCCTAGGCCTGCGGCACATTCGCAAATACCAAGCCCACTTGTTCCAGAAGCGGAAGTTATCGTCGGGTTCCGTTACGAACCACCTGGCGGCTCTGCGCTTTTTCTACATCCAGACGCTGAAGAAAGCCTGGAGCGTGGCCGAGACCCCCTACCCGAAAAAGAATCATCACCTTCCAGCGATCCTCAGCCAGGAAGAGGTCGCAGGACTCATCGATGCCGCTGGCACTCCCTTCCATCGCACTCTGCTCATGACGCTCTACGCTACCGGTCTGCGGCGTGCTGAGGTAACTCACTTGAAGGTCAGCGATATCGACAGCAAGCGCATGGCGACGGCGGCTCTCCACAACTCGCAACAACAGGAGACTCTCGTTATGCGTTACATGATGCTCGCTCGAAGCGTCGCGCCCCCGGGCCCTCCGCCTCCAGCAGCGAACTGTTGCTGTTTGGATTCGCTCTGCTTCGGTGAGGAGTCCAGCGAGAGTTGCCCTCATTTTCTGTTTTCAATTGAACCGTGTCAAAAAGGGCCCGGAAATCTCGGATCTATACCTCAGGTGTGGAGATGGTTAAGTTCCTGAAGTTATGCTGAGCCAAAACCACATAGTTTCCGGACAACGCTGTCCGCCCGAGTGGATTGTTTCCGGGTACGCCGTGATCCAGGCAAAATCGCCAAAGTGCCAAGGTCGACCACACCTCCGGTCACCCGTTGCAACGATAATGAGACGATTCCCGATATTGAACGTCATTCACATATGCGGGGTGAACCAGGTTTTGGCGCGCCGCGAGTGTCGCCTCTTTGGGACCGCTGACCCATCCGCGCGCTTTTTGGGCAGATCCATCAACTGGCTTATCAACAGGGTATGCGGAGACGGAGAATAGGTTATGATGAAACGAAAACTCGCCCTCTACGCCATTACAATACTTGTTTTTCTGGTCTTAGGAAGCCTGCATGCATCGCGAAGGAAGAACGAAGAAATTGCCCCTGTCACCGTGTTTCGTCACGTTAATGTGCTTCCGATGGATTCGAATCGAGTCCTACAGGACCAGGCGGTAGTAATTCGCGCTGGAAGCATTTCACAAATGGGAGCGAGTAGTAGTATCGAGGATCCCCCAGTGGCTACGGTCATCGATGGTACCGGAGCATACCTGATGCCCGGCCTGGTGGACATGCACGTTCATTGTGACAACACCGATTTCCCGCTGTTCTTGGCGAATGGCATAACCACCGTCCGTGAAATGAACGGCAGCCCGGACCATCTGACATGGCGCCGGGAGATTGCTTCAGGTGAGCTTCTGGGGCCAAGACTCTATGTTGCAAGCCCATTGCTTGCGGGGGAAAAGCAGAGGTGGCGGCATATACTGATTACCGACCCGCACGAAGCTGCAAAGATTGTTAAGGACCTGGTCGCGCAGGGCTACGACTACATCAAGGTATATGACGGGCTGTCGCCTGCGGTGTACGACGAGATTCTGAAGACCGCCAAAGAAGCAAAGATTCCCGTGATCGGTCACATCCCCTTTTCCATAAGCTTGGAACACGCGATCGAACGTGGTCAGATCGATTTCGAGCATGCCAATCAGATTACGTTTGCGGTCGTCAAGGGTCACAGCCCCATTACTCCTGAACAAACGCAGACGGCGGCTGGCGCAATTGTTCGCGCAAATATCTGGGTCACGCCCACGTTGGCGTCTTTGGAAGCCTTGTTCCGCTCTGGCACAAATTGGTACTCGTCACAACTGGACAAGACAGAGATGAAGTATGTCGACTCCAATACGATGGCTTGGTGGAGTTCGCTCAAGAAATCGGGTAATGCGACAGGTTCGTCTACCGAGACGGAATTCAGCACGCCGCTCAGTCGGCAGATCTTTCAATCGCAAGCTGATCTTGTAAAGCTGCTGGAACAGAAAGGCGCGCACCTCCTTGCTGGAACGGACACTCCAAATCCGCTCATGGTGCCTGGCTTTTCCTTGCACGAAGAATTGCGGAATCTTCATAGCGCGGGTCTTTCCAACTTTCAGGTCCTCCAGACTGCCACAACGAACCCAGCAGAGTTCCTCGGAACTTCCGCGCAGTCAGGAACCATTTCCGTTGGCAAGCGCGCGGATATCCTGCTCGTCAGCCAAGATCCGCGCGAGAACCTGGATACCCTGCGCAACCCAATTGGAGTCATGGTTTCTGGTAGATGGTTGTCGGCCACCGATCTGAAAAAGCGTATGGCGAAGCAATAGCTGACGGTTGTGCTGGGCAAGAGACCGGGGCCCCTCTCAAAGACTCGTGGTGCGAAAAAACTTCATCGGACTCGTACTTCGCTAAACAATCAGACGTTCCTACCACTTGATCTGTCGCCCCCTTCGAAACTTCGTGTTGGGTGTTCGTGCAGATGTTCGGGTGGTTTAGAGACGACGAAGCTTTTGGTTCCCCGGATGGTCGCGCACTCGGAAACTATCTCGGCGCATTGCGGCCCCCAGCTATGCGGAAACTGAGCCAAAAGGATTTCCTTTCGACTCACCCACGGGATTTTTTCACCGCCCGGTGTGAGATCATGAAAAATCAGTGTGCTGGCAAGTTTAGGTTTGTGTTGGTTCCTCGAGTAGCAGATACCATATTCAGTGCTGGTCTTGGGTATGGTATGATGAGGGCGTTATGGAGACAGCACGTAAGATCACTGTTGAAGTACCGCTCGAGCTTCTCAAGAAAGCGCGACGAGCCAGCGGTACCGGTATCACCCAGACCGTCCGTACCGGGCTGCAGTTAGTTGCGGCATCGAGGACTTACGCTCGCTTACGCCAACTTCGGGGCAAGGTTCGCTTCACGCGCACGGTAGCAGAACTGAAAGCCGACCGATGATCGCGGCTGATACGAGCACGTGGGTTGCTTTCTTGGAAGGCGGCGCAGGCGAGGATGCTCAGCTACTCGATAAGGCCCTAGAGGACCGGCAGGTGGTTATGGTTCCCGTTGTGCTCACCGAGCTGTTAAGCGACCCCGCGCTCCCTGCAGGCGTTGCCCAAACGCTCTCAGAACTGCCTTTGATGGAGATGGAATCTGGCTATTGGCGACGAGCAGGAGAGTTGCGGGCGAAGGTGTTGGCGAAACGCCGCAAGGCACGCCTCGGCGATGCGCTGATTGCCCAAACCTGCATCGACGGAGGCGTTCCTCTTCTTACGCACGACCGTGACTTTCGAGCGTTCGCCGAAGCGGCGCGCTTAGATCTCATATTTCGATCGTGAACGGACTGACCGGGCTCTTTCGGAAATAGGAGCCAGCGAAACGACGTTGCGCGAGGGAAAACATTGTGAGGAAGAGAACTGAGAGACGGAAAAGAACTGGTGAACTCCGTCGAGAATACGACCGTCCAAATTGAAGGGCGGCGTCCGCCAAGAACGCCACGCGCTATCAGCGTCCCCGGATGTGGCTAAGTATTTCCCTGAGAGCAGTCCGTCAATATGGCCTTGAACAAATTGATTCACGTGACGAAAATTAGGAAAATACCTTGATCTTTCAGTCCGTTCACCATTCTTGGTATATCCGCCCGTCGTCGTCTTCCGTCATGAAAACGTAATACCAATGGCGGTGAACGGTGGCTAAATGCGAACGAAAGGTGAATAAAGAAGGAGAAAGTGATTCGTCCCGTTTCATCGCAGCTTGCTGAATTCCTTCGATTAGCACCAACTCCGGCAAGTTCTGATTAAATTGGTTGTTCGGCTGTTAACCGAAGGGTTGCTAGTTCGAATCTAGCCGGTGAGCCAATTTCCTATTTCTCGGCATAGTGCAAATTGCCGGACACCAGGGCGTTCGTTGCGAAAGACTTGAAAGTAAGGAATTCGTTTTCCTCTTTCATTTTTCTCCGTATTTCAACGACCCGTTGTGGGGGGCACGAACGCTCTGCACAGGCTTCGCGCGCTCCACGAATCGTGGCAACAGCGCTGTGTCACCAGGTCGAACCTGGTTTGTTGATCTGCGGGGGTTCTCCTGCCGCCCCGGCTCCCTGGGTCTTCTCGCGCTAAGTTCGAAGTCAGGGGCGGTGGTGGGCCAGGGACCGCACGAACCTACGAATTCTATGTCATACAAATAGCCGTTTGTAATACAATTGGTGCATGCGATTCGCAATTCAAGCTAGGCTGGATGACCGATCGCGGAAGAGGCTCGCTGTTCTGGTGCGAGAATTGGGCTGGACTCCCTCGCGGGTTGTACGCGAGGGGTTGCGTGTTCTGGAAGCGAGCTGCTTGAGGCGCAAGAAGGCTGGAGTCATCGGCCTGGGTAAGTTCGAATCTGGTGTGCGGGACCTGGGATCGAACAAGAAGCATCTACGGAAATTTGGGCGATGAAGCCGGTCCTGCTCGACACAGGTGTCATCGTTGCGCTGCTGGACCGCAGCGAGAGTTTTCACAAGACTTGCGCTCGAACGGTTCGAGAAGTGGAGGCGCCGCTTGTCACTTGCGAAGCCGTCATTACAGAGAGTTGCTATTTGTTGCGGAACTTGTCGGGCGCGCCGGAGGCGGTGATCGAGAACATTGCCGCTGGGATTTTCCAGATTCCTTTTCAGCTTTCTCGAGATACTGCCGGTGTCAAGCAAGTATTGCGGAAATATAAGGACCGGAAGATTGATCTTGCGGATGCCTGCCTGATTCGTTTGGCGGACCAGTTTGGGACAGCGGACATTCTGACGCTGGATCAGGATTTCGCAATCTACCGCTGGGGCAAGAACAAACCGTTTCGAGTGCTGCCGAGCGCGGATTTGCACGGGCCGGGAGCAGGACCTTAGATGAATCTCAGATCTAGTCCCACCACGGGACAACTGCGAGCGATCGGCAAGCTCTTTTCTTCCGACGGGGATTCGGAAACTGAAATCAAAAGTTCGCAAATCGTGAAGCCTAAGCAACGCACCATTGACGGGGGTGTTCCTCTTCTCACGCGGGACCGGACCTTTAGGGCGTTCGCCGAAGCTGCAGGACTCGATCTCGTACTCGGGCCCGCAACGAACTGACGCGATTTCGTCCAACCCTAGGCCAGCGTGTTCCGTTCGGGGAGTCACCGTTACTTTAGAACGCTTTATCGAGGGGGTGCGGGATTGGGTGCAACTAAAGCTGGGAAAATGGCTCCCAATTTCTTTCAAGCGACACCAGACAAGGCACTTAGATTTTTGGTCCTCTCGGCTGTTAACCGAAGGGTTGCTAGTTCGAATCTAGCCCGGGGAGCCAAACTTCTCAATCAGTTAGCGAGCTGCCGTGCTGGGCGTGTTTGGGTGGACTGAACCCTTAACTTGAGACACTCGGATAAGGCACACTTGCAGGGAAAGGGACTGCAAGTGGCAAAAAGACGAGTGGGAAGATACTCGAAAGAATTCCGGCGGATGGCTGTCGAGCGATTGAAGACCTGTGACAACATCGTGGAATTGTCACAGGAACTTGGTGTGCATCGACGGCTTCTCTACAAGTGGCGAGATCAATTTGATCCCTTCTACTCCAGTGAGGAGTCGCCACCCGGAAACTCTCGTGAGTCCGCGCTTCGCAAGGAAATCAACCAGCTGAAGCGCGTGCTGGTAGACAAGACGCTGGAGCTGGATTTTTTCAAAGGTGCCTTGCAAAAAGTAGAGGCCCGACGCCAGAAGAGCGGTATCAGTGGCGAGAGGGCATCTACGACGAAATCCAAGAAGTGATGCCTTTGCAAGGCAGCTTAAGCATCGAGCGAATGTGTCAGCTGGCCGGGGTCAGCCGTGCTGGTTTTTATCGTTCTCTGCAGGAGCGAGCACCAGTCGAGGAAGACATGGAGGTGCGGAGCGTGATTCAGCAGATCGCTGTCGAGCATCGACGCCGCTACGGGTATCGGCGGATCAGTGCCGAGTTGCGGCGGCGCGGGATGCTGGTCAATCACAAGCGTGTGTTGCGGATCATACGCGAAGACAACCTGCTGGCCGTGCAGCCGCGGGCGTTCGTGGTGACGACGGATTCCGATCATGAGTTCGAGGTCTATCTGAACCTCGCCAGTCGTATGAAACTGACGGGGATGAATCAGCTGTGGGTAGCGGACATCACCTATATCCGTTTGAAGAAGGAGTTTGTCTACCTGGCGGTCATTCTCGACGCGTTTTCGGGGAAAGTAGTGGGATGGGCTTTGGACCGAACACTCGCGAGCCGGTTGCCGATTGCGGCGCTGGAACAGGCCATTGCCCAACGACAGCCACCACCAGGTTTGGTGCATCATTCCGACCGTGGCGTGCAGTACGCTTCCGGAGAGTACGTGCAGATCTTGCGAAAGCACCAGATGATCCCGAGCATGAGTCGGCCGGCGAACCCCTATGACAACGCCAGTTGCGAAAGTTTTATGAAGACGCTCAAACGGGAGGAGATTTATGCGAACGACTACCGCGACTTAGACCACTTGCAGGGTAACATCGAGGCCTTCATCGAACAGTACTACAATCGGTGCCGTTTACATTCGGCGCTGGGCTATCGGCCGCCGGAAGAGTTCGAGCGAGAGGCGAATACAGCAGTGAATTCTGCTGGAGCAACCATGAGTTTTTTCAGGCATGAGGAGGGAGCAAATAGGGGGATGCTGTAGGTCGAGCGGGTTGGGAATCGTCGCTCTCAGGCGCTCCTGGCGCGAAATTTTTCTATGGAAAACTGGGGATAGGCAGAAAGAAAGAAAAAAGGAGCAAAAAAGAAAGAAATGGAGGCCTTGTGGAAACTGACGCCGCTGATGGAAATCCGCTCACAACGCGGATTCCCTCAGCGGCTTGGAAAGCACAAAACGCTTTCCACAGTTCCCACAAGGCCCGACGGCGGCTCCATCATAGGATTTACTTTTCTTTGGCCCGAAGGATGGGGAGCACCTCAAACATTAAACGGCAAGTGTGCCAATTCCAAACTGTCTCAACAGAGGGGTTCACCCCATGGGAATGTGCCCACTTTTGTGCCCCATCGTCCTGAATTCCTGCCAGGTTTAGCGCGTTGACGGCCTGTCGTTGTGCGGACTGTCCGATGTGCCCGTAGCGCCTCGCCATTCGCACGGTCGTAGACGGACTCTATGGACCTCGGGGCCCGCAATCCGCTCCTGGAGCGCAAAAAGGGAGCGAAATCATGACCCAGGAGACATTAGGAATGAATACTGAGCGGCGCATAAGCGGGAGTGAATCGCCGGACATTTCTAAAAGGAGTCGGAGACCTGGCGGCGTCCGTCGTCGCGGCCGAAAGTGCCCTCGCTCAAGAGGCACATAATGGGCAGGCGGCTCATGGCGAGCGCCAGGCTACATCGCAAAACAGGGGCAAAATCACGACCAGCGTTCATGACGTCACATTGTGTCATCCATTTCGGCCGAAACATAGATGAACTGCGAAGAAAAAAAAAAAGGAAAAAGAAGCCGCTTGGCAACCGAGTGGGATGCCAGCGCTCTGCGTTCACACCGACTGTCTCACTAAGTTCACCCCCGAGCTTTGAGCGAAAAGCAGATTCCCCAAATTACTGAAAACACAGAGAAGCCAAAATAGGGAATGGAGCTGTTGGAGTCGGTCGGTCCGCGCCCAAGACAGGCGCGCTTCTCGCGCCGTCATAAAATCGCAATAGTAATAGCGGTGAATGGTGGCAAAATACGAACGAAAGGTGAATAAAGAAGGAGAAAGTGATTCGTCCCGTTTCATCGCAACTTGCTGAACTCCTTCGATTAGCACCAACTCCGACAAGTTCTGATTAAATTGGTTGTTCGGCTGTTAACCGAAATGTTGGAGGTTCGAATCCTCCCCGGGGAGCCATTCCTTACGATTTTGCGAACCTGATAAAAACTCTTGCAGCTCAAATATCTCCAGGTCGAGCTTTTGAGGATACACGGTGACGCTCTTAAGGACACACTGCAAGGCATCGGATTTCTCCGGAGCGGTGAGAGCAGCAAAGGCACTTCGGAAATCCCGCAGGGTACGTTGCAAGAGTTCCGCATTGAAATCCCGCGCAGCTGATTCGTTTATCTTTCGTTGAAGGTCATCCAGATGTTGCTGCAGCGTATGTTTGTCTGTTTCTAGTCCGGCAATCTCGCATTCTAACCGTTTGATCGAGAGCTTTCCCTGTCCTAAGGCTTTGACATAGCGTCCAATTTCGCCGTCGATCTCTTCTAGCCGATTTTCGATTTGGCCGACTTCCCTTTCAAGGGGTTCCGTCTTCCGCCTCAGGTCTCCGTTCAGTTCTTCCACTGAAATCTTTAAGAAAGTGTCGTTATGGCTTAGATTCGACAGCTCTTGAACCACCGTACGCTCGACGATGTCAGCGTTTATGTGTTTGATCCGGCAGACGGAATTATCAAAGTGCATCGTCTTTGTGCAGCGGTAGTACGGGATACGGTACACAGATCCATCCTTGTGTCTTTTCTGCGTATAGTGCGGCGTCATCCAGGAACCGCAATCGGCGCACCGCATCAACCCCTTAAGCAAGAATATTCGACTCATCTTGGTGGAACTGTGGCTGCGATCTCGCCTTAGCGATTGGACCCTCGTAAACAAAACTTCCTCTATTAGAGGTTCCTGTTCACCCTTAAAGCGCTGCTGGTTAAATCGTATAAGGCCGTAGTAAATGGGATTTCGCAAAATATAATCGAGTGCCATCTTGCTCCAGGGTTTGCCCGAGCGCGTATACCAAGCACGACGGTGTAGTTCGTCCCGCAAACTGGAGAGCGAGGGAGTCTCTGCGAAACGGTGAAACATAAATCGAACGTAATCTGCTTCCTTACTGTTAACGATGAGTTTTTTATTTCCGATGGCGTATCCGAAGGGTATATTTCCGCCGTTCCAAAGGCCTTTCTGGGCCCTTTGGAACATCTTGTCGCGCGTCCGGTCAGCCGTCATTTCCCGCTCAAATTGTGCAAAGTCTAGAAGAACATTGCGCAACAGCCGACCCATGGGATTCTGAGTATCCAGGCTTTGCGTGACCGAAACGAATTTGACTCCGCATCGATCAAAGAGATCAATGAGGTGATGGAAATCTCGAACGGAACGGGTCAGACGATCAATCTTGTAGGTAAGGACGCAATTCAGTCTACCCTCGCGTATGTCGCGGAGCATATCCTTGAGCGCCGGGCGGTCTAGGGAATCTGCCGAGTATCCGCCGTCTTCGTAGACCCGAAAAATGGAATAGTTCTCCTGACTCTGGCAATATGCTTCCAGGCGTTCCCGTTGGGTTTCAAGCGAACTGTAATCCGCATCGGCCTGGTTTCGGCTGGAAACGCGGGTGTAGAGTCCGCAGATGGTGCCGTCCGGCTTCATACTGTCTCTATCATCGCGGAACTCCGGGTGCTAAACAGGTGTGAGCAAAGCCAAATAACAAACGCCGTCAAGATCACCAAGAAAGACGCAAATATAGAAATGGCGAGAGTGGAACGCATTTCCGGATTGTGTACGAACATCTCTTCGCGCTCTTCTTCACTTGTCACCGCTGTAGCCAGCGATGAGGCGAACATATTCGCTTCGAATTCGGCGGTGCTATCGATTATCAGGCCAGCGCTATCAGCACCGTGCGTGGAGTTGCAGTGCAGAACGTGGTGCCCCAGCTCATGGGCAATCGTGAACTTTTTGTGCGTTGACGGTTTATCGCGGTTGACCACGATATATGGCTTCCCTTCGATTACCTGGGCGAATCCACTAATCTTTACGGGAAGGTCAACGTAGGAAATTTCACAACCTGCTCGTTCGGCAGCAAGAGGGATGTCGTCAACAGACTGGATATCGAAATCCTGTCGCAGCTTGAGAGCTTCCGCTCCGGGGTTCCATATCACTCCCAAACTCTCGACAAAAATGTCAAAAGCAGAAATTTCAGCGCCCGGATTCATTTTGCCTCCTCTTACGGCGCTGCTTGAAGGCAAGTGTTTCGACCATTTTTACCACTTCCTGCATATCAGTCTCTGTCAAATCGCCCGTGGCTCGCAACAGGGCAGGCATCTGCGGACGACTCAGCGTCGGCTTGAATTCCTCGGGAATGTGGCCCGCTTCGATCAGAAGTCGCTCGGGTGGTTCGAGATCGAGAATCTTAGCGAATCGCAGTATCGTCTTGTCCGACGGTAGACTCCGCTCTCGATTCAGAATTCGACTCAAGAAAGCGGGAGAGATGCCTCCGCGCTCGGCCAATTGATTGAGGGAAATCTTTCGCTTCGCCATCAGTTCCCGGAGCATGGTGACGAAGCCCTCGGAAGCCGGATGTTTTATTCGCCTTCGCATGTCACCCACTCTATTCGTTCATTGACCGACTGTCAATATCGTTGACACCGTGGCAATACGAGTGTTAGCGTTGTGCATTGCCTATTTGGCAACGCATGCCTAAAGCCGACCAACTCGCTGTTGAAGTGCATTTCTTCCCCGTCTCCGCCGACGAACTCGCTGAACGCAGCCGGAATCTGCGAACCCTACTGTTGAGGGGTGCACGTCGGGCCATCCAGCAGAACGCGGACCGAGACCTTGGGAATCCCGAAAGAAGCGAGGTCTTGCCTCTGGACTTGGTGGAGAAATGAAGACCAACAAGCATCAAACTCTAATGTTAGTGAACCGCCAAAAGGGCGTCCATTCGCGAGATATCGTGAGGCATTTTGGCTATTCTTCCGGTACAGCTCGGTCTTATCTATCGCATCTGGGCAGGCAAGGCCTATTGGAACGGATGGGAGCAAATTATGGGCTTACGAAGAAGGGCGAGGCTCGCCTTCAATATTTCGAAGTCACGGGGTGCCCCGACATTGCGTGCCCGCTCTGCAAGGGTAAAACCGGCTACCTGACCTGCCCCAGTTGCGGCTACCAGATGCCAAAGCAAGAGGCGCGAATACGCAAAGAGAAGGACTATTTCTTGGCGGTTCGACACAGGGGTGTGTATTGCTCCCGGTGCTTGAAACTGATGTTTAACGAAACTCAGGCTCGGCTTCTCGGGATACGCGAGGAGGAATAAATGGAAGCGATCGGCTGGGAAATCAGGCCTGCGGGTTGGATTCTGCTGTTTGTCCTTATTGTCGTGCTGGCTGGCCAGATCATTGGGTGGCTGCAGCATCGTTCGGAGGAGAATCAGTAAATCGTTCGACTGCTTGTGAATCTCCGCAGTATTTCGTTCCCCCTTTCTCATTTTCAAGCGAGTTTCTGCAGTTATAAATTCTCTTTCACAAACCCGGCATTTATGAAGGTGAGGAGAAAATTGAGCATGTCGGCCTCGAACAAGCTAGCTTACTCACCCTACTCGCTCTTACTCAGGCCCCTACACGGGCACAGATTTCAATAATTACGGGACGCGTGCTTCCAGAAAAGTTCATCCTCGCTGACGACCATAATGTATTGGTGCGTGTGCCAAAAAGCATCTGCGGGGTTGTGAAATAGGCTAGTTTTTGCGATGCGGGATAGGATGACGGCGTGCGAATTGTAGAGAAAGTCGGGCGAATTTCCGGTATTAGATCCTCTTTTTCTGCAGAGCCTAGCGTTCAGATCTCCCGAATCTGTAGTTGACTGCAAGGGCGACGGCCGTGTTTGCCTTGATGTTGGTTCCTGGCGCGATATTTGCACCGAGATGCCCTGTTCCAATGTCGAAGCTCCATTTCGAATCGGGCAAACGAGAAAGCCTTATTGCGTAGATAAGGTCGGTGGGCAAGGATGCGCCAGGGACATATTTGATTCTTCTAGGCTCTTGGTCGACTTCGACAGCAGGGGTAATAACCACAAGCTTCTTGATGGGAATTGGGAAAGCGACCCCGCCGAACGCACGAGCTTCCCAATCTACCGTGTTACCTCCATAGCCGTACTTTTGTGCGTTGGTCCCGCGAACACCAGCATTGGCTACGAAGGCGAACTTATTCCGGATCGTGAAAAGCTTTGTCCCCACCAAATAGACATCGCCGTTGGTAGCGTTCTTGTGCATAACCGCCTGGACGACGAAGGGATCATTGGCGCGGAGCACTCCACCCAGGGAAATAGTGGGCAGATATTTGTGGCCGTGGTAGTTCGATGGCAGGAGCTTTGCTTTGAAGTTGAAGATATTCATTCCGCGGAAATTGAAAAGTGGACTGATCGTCGGATCTGCGCCATTGGTGTGAAAATTGCGGGTGTATCCGAACTCCAGCCAGTTCCCAAATCCCTCTTCCACTCCCGTGTTGATGTAATCCGCAGCGACAGGCCCAGCGTTCACGGCGTGGAAGCTGAGCGTAGGCCCACCGAACTTGTTTTGAGGTGACGGGACGACTTCGGCCGTGGGTTGAAGAAAGATTCCGGACTCACCGTCCATAGTCAAAGACTGCGCATTCGCCCGCGGTGTGAGGAACAGCGCAGCGAGGAGGACCGCGATGAATGAAACACACTTAGCAATACTTTGATCGATTCTCATTTTCCTATCCTTCTTCGAATTCGCCGGGCCGACAGCAGACTTATGCTGCGCGGCCCAGCGGTAGGGACTCGTTACGTTATACGGCCGCATCTCCATACAATTCCTTAATGCGGGTATGCGCGAAGGCGAGAGCTTTGGGCATATCCATTCGCCCCCCAATGACCTCGATGTATGCGCCCGATCCACTTTCGCGGGCCGCTTTCATTGCGGCGTCGAGCTCGCCGAGCGTCTCGACACGTGCTGTTACCCAGTCAGCGCATCCCAACGCTCGGGGCAAATCTGCATAGCGCCACTTTGCCAGATCGTTGTAGGACCAATCTGGGTTTGGTTCCAGCGCCCGCTCCACCATATAGCCGTCGTTGTTGAGAACGAGGATGATCGGATTGGCACCGTAGCGGCCAATATTTCCGATCTCGTTGGCGGTTAATTGGTGAGAGCCTTCACCAGTGATGAGGATCGTTCTCCGGTTGGGATCGGCGAGCGCTGTCCCGAAGGCGGCTCCCGTGGCCCATCCAATCGATCCCCATAACATTTGTATGTGCACTTGCACGTCATCGGGGAGCGTCAGGGGGGGAAGTCCTAAGCTGGAACTGCCGGTTTCCAGGACAACGGTATCGCCCGGTCGGATAAACGCCGCATAGCGAGGATAAAGTGGATCCATCGTGATCTTGTCCGACGGCTTTCCATTTACGGGTTGAGCTTGTTCTGGTGTTCTTCTGTAGGGAGGCGCGAGCGATTTAAGTTTTGCGAGTGCAGCGAGCACGTCGGGGAGTCGAACATTCCCGAATACCTGTTCTCCGATACGAACATCATTCAGCCCGATCGAGACGAATCGCGCGGGATCAAGTCGCCCAGAGAAGCCTGCGGTGGTTTCGTCGTTAAGGCTGATCCCGCCGAGATCAAGCACCAATTCTGCGTCCTCGACAATCTTCCGCGTCTTCTCTGCGGACAGCGCTCCCGCATACAACCCGGCAAATTGCGGGTGGCTTTCGTCGATGATGCACTTTTCCATCGTCGTGGTAGCAAACGGGCAGCCCAGCGCCTCGATCGCCTGTCTGGCCTCCTTCTGTAAGCGCAGACGCGCCACCGTGAACGCCGGGAAGGCGACAATGGATTTTGCGCCTCTTACCCGTTCCGCTATGGCGGCGACTGCTTTTTTGAGGGACGCTTCGTCCGACTTGAGCGTCACAGGACTCACCTCGGTCGGGGTGACCGGTGCCCGCGCATAGTCCGCTGGAACGACGATGTAGGCAGGTTGATTATTGCGGCGCGCCTCTGCGATCACCCGTTCCATTTCAATCATGCAGTTGTCAGGGTCGATCACGGCGTGGCAACAGGCGGCTTGAGCGGAAATGTTGACGAAGTTCCCAAAAACCCCGTCTCCAAAAGTGTGATGCATTATCTTGTGCAACCGCTGGTTCTGGTAGGACGGCATGCCGACGACATGGTAGACAAGTGAGCGCTCGGCTTTCGCACCCATCACTCCGTTGATCGCCGATAACTCGCCCACCGCATAGGTCGTCGACAGCATTGCGGCGCCCCGAACGCGTGCATAGCCATCGGCAGCGTAGGACGCATTCAATTCATTTGAGCAGCCGACCCATCTGATGTTTGGGTTGCGATCGACTGCGTCACAGACCGGGAACGCATAGTCTCCCGGTACGCCAAAACAGTCCGTGATGCCCTCATCAGCAAGTCGCTGGACGATATAGTCAATCACACTGGTTGCTTTCGCAGGCGAAGGCTCTGCGTTTTCCTTTTTCGTTGCTCTCATCGGATGACTCCTTGTCATTTCGAGACTGTCGGTGCTCATCTCCAAATCTCCTTATGTAATTTCTCGTGCTCCGGATTGGAACGCGTTCCCAATCACGAGCAAATATTCGCAAACTCCGGCAAACCTGAAAACGTGAGCAACCGTTAGCTCACAGTGATTACCAATCAGGTGTGCTGTCTGGTACCCGGAGAGGAGAAACTGAGTCGAGCCGCAAAAAGGCCAGGGTCACGCATTCCGCGGAGAAATTTCAGCCTACTATCTAAATGGAGAGGGGCGAGTTACAAGATGGGTCCGGAGACGTCGGCATTCCTTAGAGCGGGAAGTCGCCGCCAGACGACTCGCAGTGTCGCAACCAATGGAATGGAGAGATAGACTCCCACGATTCCGCTGACGGCGCCCCCTGCCATGACCGCAAATATTGCAAGGAGCGGATGAATCTCCAGTTCGTGCCCCATTACTCGCGGTGAGATTGCATAGTCCATGCAAACACGCCATGCGCCAAGCAGGGCGAGCATCCAAATCCAATGAGAGTGCGCGAGAGCCCCTGCGCTTACGATTGTTGCTGCTGCCATCATCCATCCGGCGATAGGAATAAATTCCAGAATCCCGGCGATTACTCCGAGAGCCAGCGGATGCGGAAAACGCAGGATTAGCATAGCCAGAGACGAGAAAACAAACGATAGCATCCCCAAAGTGACTTTCGCGCGAATATAACGTTGAAGCATGACGTTGAGTTCCGCTACTACCGACCGAACGTCGCGAATCGCGTCACCTGGCGATACAAGAAGTATGATCTGACTAGCAAGACTCCCGCCATCGCTGAGAAAAAAGATGGCGAGTATCGGAATTACAAGAACTCCACCTACTATGTCCAATGCGGACCGCTCGACTGCTTGTGTCGCACTCTCAATGTTCGAGCGATGTTCCTTAAGAAAGACCTTCAACCTGAAAGTTTGAGCGTCTGTCCATCCGAGGTTTCTCCCCAAACGGTCTGCAATTTCTCCGCTGGCCACGGCGTCCGCAAATGCTGGGAGTTCTCGCACCAGTCTGCCAGGCCGCCCATGGAATTCGGGGGCAAATGCATGAAAAACGGCCGCCAATAGAAGAAGGAATACTAAGTAGACCTGAAAAATGTGAGGGCCCTTTAGGCTCTTGAACAACAGAGAGTGCTTTTGAAGAAATTTGACATGTGGGTTGATTAAATAGGCGAACAGAATCGAGAAGGCGAAAATTACGATGACTGTCCGCGCGAGATAGACAAGGGCCAGCACTATCGCAACTGCGATGACCGTAACGAGGACGCTTAAGGTGCGACGATCCAGCAGCTTCATAAGCCTTCGGCTTTCATCATGCACGGTACTTGTCACTCCGCGCGCGCTTCTAGTTTTTGTTTAATTGCTGCAAGAGCTTTTTCCAGTGAAGAACGCGTTTTGTCGACGGCAACTTTCCGCACTATGCTGCCCTTCAATCCGGTCAGGCCCGCTTGCTGTGAACCTTTAAGCGTGATCAGATAGATCCCCGGGCGTTTCTGATTCTGGTCGTCGCGGACGCAAACAGTTATGTCCAGAGCGGTCTCGAAGTAGTGGCTCGCGTAGAGCTGCTTCAAAGCGACCGCGTATGCAGGATCCGTCGCACTCGCGCCTCGATAAATAATCGCCTGAATTACTCGGATGGTTGGCTTCAGCCCAAAGTTCACTTTCTCCCAATAATATTCCGATTTGATGTTTTCGGATTGTGCGTTCGGATAGTCGAGTAAGTAGCGCTCGAGGTCCGGCAGATAAACGGGAAGTGCCTTCGACCGGCTCAGCAGCGATCGAAAGGTCTCCGCTACGGCTGCAGGGTGGTTCTTATCTCGGTACGTGCCAAGCGCAGCGTTACCTCCTTGCTCGTAGCGTGAGAGAGCTTCCAACATCATTTCTTTCGCTAGCGGATTGACCTGATTTGCGACGTCAGGAGAAGACCAGTCCACTGATTGCTGGAACGCCTCCATCGCATCACTGGGCAACTGAACCTCGCAGTAGCCTGGTTTACATGTTTTCAACTGCTGAATGTCTTCCTGATCCAGTGTGAGGCCATCGAGGTCGGAGAGGCGGGGTGGATCGCTGAACTTGTGAATCGCGAGATAGTTTGGGAGCTTTCGTAATGAATCTACGTCCGATGCTAGTCTGAGATAGTCCTCGGGAGTTGATCGCACGTATACCGCACCAAATACGAACACCTCATCAGGAGTTCGTGAGTCCAGAATTCGAGCAACCGCTTTGCCGGCTCGAATCTCAGCAATTTGATCGTTGTTCAAACCTACGTACTCTCGAAAGAACTGCTCGACGGTTCCTTCATTTGCTTGTGCCCATGCGGCGAATAAGGGCAATAGCACCAGGACCAGCGTAGCGACAGACCGGATTCGGATACTCATTGTTTCACCCCTCTTCGCAAATGACCTTAGGCTCCAATTGGCGGTAGGAGCTCCCCTGTCGAACCGGTTTCTTTACCTCTTCTTGGGAAAAAGAAACTGCATCTGGAACCTTGCAGACCAGTGCGTCGTTCCCTCGGGTCGTTCTACGTTTCGAAAAAATTGCGTATAGATATTGACGGGTAGCTTTCCGAAATGGACGATCCTTCCGACTCCCCCACCGACGGGCACCGTCCATCTTTGGTCGGGCTTTACTTCCCAGTTCGCGGTAATAATGGGCGATGATGTTAAATACCATCCGTGACGCAGGTTGTAGTTGACGAATGGCTGTAGCAGCATCTGGTTTACATCGGGCCGGGAAGACGGTCCCGCGACAGAGAACAGATTTTGCGCCAGCGTTCCAAATAACCAGTGTCCTTGGCTTCTAAGTACCACTACATTCGGCCCAATGCTGAGCTTCTTTGTCCCAAGAACGGATTGTGTGGCGGTAGGGAACGAAATGGCCGGTCCCGCTCCCCAAATAACCGGACCGGCCTTTGCCGGCGATAGAAAAAGCGATTCTTGCACGTCCCCTAACCCAGATGTTCCGTTCACGCCTGGGCCTAAGTCGGGGACCTGGATTACAGGAATGATGCTGCGCGTAATTAGAGTCCAATCATTCGACAAGCGGAAGGGGACGACAGGCTTCATCTCCAGGACGTAGCTGTCATCCTTATGAATCCCAGTTTGAGGATTGAAGTCATTCTCAAGCGGCACTGAAATTAGGTTTGCAATCGGGTTTTGTGCTTGCTTGGCTGTTTCTGTGGACTCTTGTGCTTGGGTCGGAAGGACAGCGCCAAACAGAACGATCAACATCATCAAAACGACGCCGTACGTTGCGCGGAACGCAAGAAGGCGGACGAATGCCAATGCAGACATGAATGCAGTCTCAAAGTCAAAGGTGCGCTTGGCCTCGTGTCTTGAAAGTTCCCGCAATCCCGTCAGAGCGATTTCCGCTTGAAATTTCTGCATGATTTCTCCTTTTTCAGTGCCTTGATATCGGCAGTTGGCCGCGAAAATCATTCCCACAGAGAACCGTTTGGTGACTTTCGCTCACCGCTCACATTAGGTTTTTCCGGTGGAGTGCGGAATGTGAGCAACAGCTAGCTCACCGTGATTGGTCGGCGGGAGCGGAACGCGCGCGCACGCCACAACGTATCGGTGCAATCGTCGCGGCCGAATAGATACCCGGATTCTCCGGGTGTATGATCCCTGCCATGGTCTCTCCAGGACACGAGTCCGAATCGAAACAAGTTCTTGAAGCGGAGTTGCGAGCCACTCTGGACGTAATACCGGCGTACACCTGGTACGCTGATCCGTCCGGCGCGCTCACTTTTGTAAATAAACGACTTGCGGATTATCTCGGTCTGCCGAAAGACCATCCTCTCCGATTCGGCATTGCCACGGGCGCAGCGTGGGATTCGCATATTGCGCTCCTGCATCCGGACGACCACGAAGAGTCACGCAAAGTCTGGTCAACCTGTGTGGGCACCGGCAGCGCCGGTGAATTTACCTTCAGAGTTCGTAAAGCCGAAGGAGCGTACCGCTGGTTCGTCACCCGTGCCGAACCCCTCCGGGCGAGCGATGGAACTCTCCTGTATTGGATAGGGGTGAATCTCGAGATTGACGAACTCAAACAAGCACAGTTCTACCTTTCAGAGGGACAGCGGCTTGCCCATATGGGTAGCTGGGCATTCAATCCCACTGGCTTCGAGTATTGGTCTTCCGAGTTGTTTCGGGTCTATGGTCTTAACCCGAGTGGCAAGCCTCCGACAGTAGAGGAATATCTCGACCTCGTACACCCAGAGGATCGGGAGTTTGTCATTCGCGAAATTCAGGAAATGTTGGCAAACAATAGCGCATTCGAATTCACGAAACGCATCGTCCGGCCTGACGGAAAGATTCGGCGCGTACGCTGCGTAGGAATCCCGACGAATTCCGCAGGGACTGCCCAACGATTCGTCGGGACAGGGCTAGATGTCACTGAGCAAGAGCACTTAACGGAAGAACTACGCCGCAGTGAAGCATTTCTGGCCGAAGCCCAAAGGCTCAGTCACACGGGCAGCTTCGGCTGGAAACCTGACGCAGGCGAGATTGTCTGGTCAGACGAAACCTATCGCATTTTCGAGTACGAACGCTCGGTTAAGCCAACAATAGATTCAGTGATGCAGCGCGTCCATCCGCAGGACCGGGCCGACATTCAGAAGGTCATCAATGGTGCCCCTCGGGGGGCGACAGATTTCGAGCACACCTATCGTTTGCTGCTGCCTGACGGGCGAGTCAAGCACGTCCACGCGATAGCTCACGCTTTACAGGATGCATCTGGCAATCGCGAGTTTGTCGGGGCGGTGACCGACGTCACCGAGCGTAAGAAGGCCGAGGAGGCCCTCCGGACCAGTGAAGCGTACCTGGCAGAAGCGCAGAGACTCAGCCACACAGGCAGTTGGGCCTGGAGTCCAGACCAGGATATCGGGTACTGGTCGGAGGAATGCTCCCGTGTTCTGGGTTTCGATCCACAAGATGGTTGGCCCCGATTCGAAGACTTCTTTGAGCGGCTTCATCCCGATGACCAACCCGGTTTTAGGGAGCTAACCCAGACGGCTATCCGCGAGAAGGCAGAGTGGGAGACGGACTACCGCATCGTGCATCCGGATGGCCCCGTCAGGGACATTCACGTCTTAGGTCATCCTGTTCTGAGCACGTCGGGCGACCTCGTTGAATTCGTGGGCACCGTGATCGACGTCACTGAGCGTAAACAAGCAGAGGAGGAACGGCGCAGAAGTGAAATGGAGTTCCGACTGATGCTGGACCTGGCGCCTCAACTCATTGCGGTATTCGGGCCTAACCGTGAACGCCTCTATACAAACCGCACCACGCTCGATTACCTCGGCATCAGTCTCGACGAATGGCGACAGAAGAGCTTTGCGGCTTCTGCCCATCCTGACGATTCGGAACGGCTCAAGACCTATACGGATCGTGCTTTATCAAGTGGCGCGGCTTACGAGTTGGAGTTGCGACTTCGCAAACGTGATGGAAGTTATCGCTGGTTCTTGGCTCGTTTTATCCCGTTGCGGGACGAACAGGGACGGATTACACGTTGGTATTATACCGGGACGGACATCGAAGATCGCAAGCAGGCTGAAGACAGGCTTCGGCATGAAAACGTCGCTCTGCGTGAAGAAATCGACAAAGCCTCGATGTTTGAAGAGATCGTTGGAACATCTCCCGCTTTGAAAAGTGTTCTCTCGCGCATCTCCAAAGTCGCACCAAGTGATTCTACGGTCCTCATAACGGGCGAAACGGGAACAGGCAAAGAGCTTGTTGCACGCGCCATCCATCGAAGATCAGATCGTGCTTCGCGCGCGTTCGTTAGCGTGAACTGCGCAGCGATACCACGCGACCTGATCGCCTCGGAGTTGTTCGGTCATGAGAAGGGTGCCTTCACGGGCGCGACTCAGCAGCGCTTGGGGAGGTTTGAATTAGCAAATGGTGGCACGCTCTTCCTGGACGAAGTCGGAGAACTTCCAGCCGAGACACAAATTGCCCTCCTGCGTGTTTTGCAGGAGCATGAGTTTGAACGTGTCGGCGGGACACGCCCGATACGCGCTGACGTTCGGGTGATCGCAGCCACGAACCGTGACTTGCAGGCCGCTATCAGCGCTGGGTCGTTCCGTAATGATTTGTTTTACCGTTTGCATGTGTTTCCGATTGAAATTCCTTCCCTTCGAGAACGAAAAGAGGACATCCGTCTGCTGGTCGAATACTTTATCGATCGCTACGCGCGGAAAGCCGGTAAGAGAATTACGACCGTCGACAAGAAGACGCTCCGATTACTTGAATCATACCCTTGGCCCGGAAACATACGCGAATTACAGAACGTCATCGAACGATCCGTCATCGTGTGCGAAACCGAGAATTTTTCGGTGGATGAAAGCTGGCTGTCCCAACAGCGGTCGAACGGGAAAGCGGAGAGCCAGCTTTATCTCTCCGAGAAGGTGGCAGCTCAAGAAAAGGAAATCATCGAAGCGGCTCTGCGAGAAAGCCAAGGACGGGTGTTCGGACCGTCGGGTGCTGCCGCGAAGCTCGGAATCGCGCGTTCCACGCTGGAATCGAAGATTCGATCACTCAGGATTAACAAGAATCGCTTCAGGGCTTAGCCGGGGAAAACCGCTATAGCCGTCACGAAAACGCTTTTCCCTGTCAGCCCAACGGTTCACCGGTTTAGATCGCTTTCTCTCGCTGCGTCAGACAGGCGGTAAACAAATCGTTCCGCTCGAAAACTCGCCAATTGTCGAAAAATCGGCCATTTCAAATCACAGTTAAGCCTTTCCTGTCAGCGACTTACAGTTGGACTCTAGATTGCTGTCCTTCAACACGAAGCTCATTCGACAAGGCCTGAAGCGAATGAGATTCAATCTACGGCGACGCAGACCAGGTGAGAGTTGGGCTAAGCGGTCCAATGAATCAAAAAAGGTGCCGTCGTCGGGAAGGAGAAGTCATGGTCACAGCAGCGACGTCGGTCCGAACAAAGGAACTTGATCCGGAAAAACGGAATTCCACGGCGCACGATTTCGAGGAGCGGTTAAAGCGGAAAGTTGTTGGACAGGATGAGGCCGTGCAAGCGATTGTCGACCTATACCAAGTTTTTTCCGCGCACTTAAATTCTTCCCGTCGGCCAGTCGGAAACCTGTTGTTCCTGGGCCCGACGGGCACGGGGAAGACGCGCGTCGTCGAAGCAACAGCGGAGGTGTTGTTCGGCGACCCGCGGGCGGTCATCAAAGTGGACTGCGCCGAATTCCAGCACTCACACGAGATCGCTAAGCTGATTGGATCACCTCCCGGATACTTGGGGCACCGCGAGACGCATCCGCTGATCACGCAGGAGGCGCTAGCGCAGTTTCACAGCGACAAGCTCAAGATCAGCTTTTTGCTGTTCGACGAGATCGAGAAAGCCAGCGATGCGCTGTGGCAGTTGCTGCTGGGGATTTTGGACAAGGCCACGCTGACGCTGGGGGACAACCGCCGGGTGGATCTGTCGCAGACGATGATCTTCATGACGTCGAATTTGGGTGGCGGGGAAATCACCGAGCTGATGACCGGAGGAATAGGCTTTGCGCCGGACGTGCCGGCGGACACGCGTCCGCGGCTGGACGAAAAGGTGGGGCGGACGGCGACGGAAGCGGCCAAGCGGAAATTCGCGCCGGAGTTCATGAACCGGATCGACAAGGTGGTGGTGTTCCATCCGCTGCGGAGTGAGCAGTTGGATCAGATTTTAGAGATCGAGCTGGGGATGGTGCAGCAGCGGGTGTTGGAGACCCTGGAGGGAAGGTTTCTGTTCCGGTTGACTTCGGCGGCGCGGGAATTTTTGCTCAACGAAGGGACGGATTTGAAGTACGGGGCACGTCATCTGAAGCGAGCGATTGAGCGGTATGTGGTGTATCCGCTAGCACGGCTTCTGGCTACTGATCAAGTGAACATAGGAGATGTGCTTTTGATCGACCGACATTCTGGCGACAGGGGCTTGGCCTTTCTTAAAAACACAGAATGGACTCGTGCCATTACAGAGGTGCCGCTCGCACCCTCGAACCCATGGAGTGTCTCTGCATTGGAAGGTCAAGCGTAGGAAGCCTTCATGCTCAAAATTGGCAGATCAGCGAATGGTCGAATCGTTTTCACCCTTAGTGGACGAATTGAGGCAGAGGACATCAAGCAGCTGCAACAACTCGTTGCCTCGGAGGCACTTGGAAAACAGTTGGTTTTGAATTTGAGGGACGTGACGCTCGTCAACCAAGACGCTGTTGAATTTCTTGCCCGCTGCGAGGCGGATAGCATCATGCTCGAAAATTGTCCTGCCTATATCCGACAGTGGATCGAGCAAGCAAAAAGTGGTGGTACGAGATGCCAGCGAACGCGATGAAAGGCTTTGGATTTCTGGGCGACTGAAAATCTATCGGATGGGATGGCGGCTTCCACAAAGGGATTATCGGTGGTCACCACCTTCTGTCGAATGGAGTTGGAATGAAAGAAAACTTGGTTGTCAGCAAACTCAAGGGCGAAGACCAACTATCGGAGGACTCGATTCGTGAACAGCTCTCCCGAATTCTGGAGAGTTTCTTGTTCGCTCAATCGGACCGACTTGGCCGATTTCTCCGCTTCACGGTCGAAACGACGTTAGCAGGGGAGGCGGACACGCTGAAGGAATACGTGATCGGCACGGAAGTATACGAACGCAACTCTTCGTATCATCCCAGTGAAGATTCGATTGTCCGGAGCGAAGCTCGCAGGCTACGTACCAAATTAAAGGAATACTACGATTCCGTCGGTAAGTACGACCCGATCCATATCTATTATCGGCCTGGCAGCTATGTTCCAGCCTTTCGGCCGCAGCCCAGTGAAGGCGGCGAGCATACGTTGACAAATGCCAAGCCGGGTGAACTTTTGATCCGAATCTGGCGCCACGTTCAGGCTGACGAATACAACGGCGTGCAAGTAGAAGTTCAGGCCCGCGTAACGAATGATCAAGCAGGAAATGAGGAAACAGCGTCTAACGCATTCGATCTATTCCACCGCCTGACTTCACTTGCGACAAAAGACGCCGCACCTTTGGAATCGAAACTCGCTCGGCAAACAGTTTCTACCACCGTGGCAAAGCCAATATCGATCAAGTCCCGCAGCATACGCACCACAGAAGGCAGACCTGTTGCCCCGGAAGTAGGGGCAGCTCTTTCCCGATCCCTCGGTTCGCAAAGCCAGCGAAGTCAACGAGCAGTTCACTCTCTGAGACTGCGTTGAAGCCGGACTGTGCACGAACGGGTCGTTTTCAGCCTATCGGGGTTTCTTTTCGACCCATCCCGGAGATTTTTTCGCCGATTGACGTGAGGTTCTTAAAAATCAGCGCTTTGGGAGCTACCAAATTGTGTTTGAAGCGCTATCAGTAGCGTATCGGCACATAAGCCAGATCAATACGGGGGTCGTTGGGGAGAAAGGGTCACTGACGAGAGACTCTAGAAACCTCAAATCTTAGAGTTCGCAAATCGTACAACTCGGGGAGCCATTCTTCCTCTTTAGTTCGCTTACGCGAAGGTTGATAACAACTCACTTTGCGTGCAATTGGGTGCAACTTCGCGTTTGTCGGCTGGAAGCTCAAAGCCGATTCCCACTTGCTCCGCGACCTTCTTCCGAAATGGAACGTCCTCTTTCAGCTTTCTGTAGCCGTTTGTGACGCTCTTGTTGGCATGGCCGAGCCAGAATCGTAGCAAGTCTTCTGGCGCATGCTGTTTCCTTAGCCATGTGGTTCGGAACCGTCTAAAGGCGTGAGCACCCATCTTTGGTTGGGTCAGCTTTTTGAGAAGTGGATGTAGGGAGAATCTCAAGAGGTTCGATTGTAATAGTGGAAGACCGTTCTTCGAACAAAACAGCAAGCCGGAAGTCCGGTCACCTACGAACTCCTTGAGCACCGCAGCAATCGAAGTTGGCAGATCGACGTCCCGAATGCCATTCCCGGATTTCAGGAATGGTTGGATCTGTCCCCTCCATACCTTCTGCCGGATATGCAGAGTCGAGAAATCGCTGGAGATAATCCGCTCACTGCCGGTGGCGAAAAACCAGCGGACGGCAGATGTTTTCAGCGTGCTCATTACCATGTGCTGGTGAAAAACGTTTGCACTAAGCTTTAAGGCAGCCGCATGAGGACGCACCTCGGTTTGGGTGCACCAGGTGCGACTAGAAAAGTAAGAAGGGCTATGAGTCTCATGCAAGGTTGAGCGTATGATACGGCCTACGTTCCAAAGGTGAGGCAGTAGGGCACGCAGGACATGAGGAGCACCGAAGCTCGATATCGAACTTTGCTGGATGCCTCCAGCACCCTGGCCGATCAACCCACGGTCAAAGCCGTTCTGCACAGCCTGCGTGACGTTCTCTCCAGCACTTCGAGGTTGCACGGAACCGAACTCTACGTTCTGGACGATGACGAACAGAGTCTGCACGTGCTCGAATTCGATCGAGACCCCGACGCACCTGCGTTCAAGATCGGAACCAAAGTGTCACGAATTGGCGCGGCGGCACAGGTGCTTGAGGAACAGAAACCAGTTTTCATCCCGGACACATCACAGGAAATGATGAAGCATCCTGAGCTGGCTCCGTTTGCCGGCGAAGTTGTCGGACGAACTTCGTATTTGTTTCCAGTTTCTGCCGCTCAGAAACGATACGGGTTTCTCGCCGCGACAAAGTTGCAGGGCGAGGAATTTGCTCCCGAAGACGTGGAGATCCTCCGTTCTCTGGCGTCACACGTTGCTGTCGCGCTCGAGTGCGCGCTGGCGAGGGACAACGCAGAGCTGTACCAGCGACAAGCGGTGAAAGAGCGGGATCGGCTCAGGCTGTTGCTAGAGATCAACAATCACATCGTTTCCAAGCTAGACATTAACGAATTGTTCCGGTCGGCGTCGGCATCGATCCGGACGTATTTTCGGAACGACTTCACCGGATTTTGGTTGATCGATAAACAATCAAACCACCTTCAATGCGTCGTATTAGATTTTCCCAGCGGCAAAGGTTCGTTAGTCGCTGTCCTTAAGTCCGAACTTAGCGACACCGATCACGAAAAGCTGCGTGCCCACACCCCTGAACTGCTGTCGGTCGAAGAGATCAAGAACCTCCCGGCCGGAATCGTTGAGAGGCTCAAAGCTGAGTCGATCAGCTCGATGGCGATCGCCCCAATGTTAACCGCAAGCGGCCCTCTGGGTGTGATAACGATGGGTAGCCGAGAGCCGAACAACTTCCGACAAGAAGACCTGGACCTCTTGTCGCAAATCAGCACTCAGATCGCGCTCGCGGTTGATAACGCGATTGCTTATGGACGCGTCACGGAGGCCAGGGATCGCCTTGAGGAAGAGCGCTTGTACCTTGAATCGGAAATTCGCGCGGAGCACAACTTCGAGGACATCGTCGGAAAGAGCGCCGCTCTCCGCAAAGTGCTCGACCAGGTTGCGATTGTCGCTCCCACGGGGTCGACAGTGCTCCTGCACGGCGAGACCGGGACTGGCAAGGAACTGTTCGCCCGGGCGATCCATAACATCAGCCCGCGTCGCGAGCGCACTTTCGTCCGACTTAACTGTGCCGCCATACCCTCCGGGCTGGTAGAGAGCGAACTGTTTGGTCATGAAAAGGGCGCGTTCACCGGAGCCCTGATGCAAAAGAAGGGCCGGTTCGAGCTGGCAGATCAGGGCACTCTCTTTCTAGATGAAATCGGTGATATCAGTCTCGATCTGCAGCCAAAGCTGTTGCGCGCTCTGCAGGAACATGAATTTGAGCGACTGGGGAGTATGAGAACGATTCGCGTGAACGTTCGCCTGATTGCCGCAACCCATCGCGATCTGCAGACAATGATACGTAACAACCAGTTTCGCGAAGACCTTTTTTACAGACTGAATGTTTGCCCGATTGAGATTCCTCCGCTTCGCCAAAGGCGCGAGGACATTCCGCTCTTGGTGCACTATTTTGTTTTGCGCCACTCCCGGCAAATGCAAAAGCGCGTCAAATCAGTTCCGAAGCAGGCAATGGAGGCGCTGGTGAACGCCGATTGGCCGGGCAATATTCGGCAGTTGGAAAACTTCATCGAGCGTTGCGTGATCTTCACGCAAGGGGACGAATTGAATGTCCTAAGTGCAGAGCTTAAGAAGCCACCTGTCCGTCCCGTTGCCTCCGCCGCAACAAATTTCGAGCAGGCCGAGCGGCAGGTCATCATCGATGCTTTGATGGCGGCCTCCGGAAGAATAGCGGGCAAGGGCGGGGCAGCAGAGCGCCTTGGTCTGAAGCGAACGACACTCCAAAACAAGATGAACAAACTGAATATCAGTCGCGCCGACTACTCCGAGTGAGAATCCGGCCACGCTGGAAACCAGACCTCACCTCTCATCTTCAAAGCGGCCATGGCGCTCCATGGGTTTTCAAGGGAGAGGCAATCGTGCCCGCATCACGGCACTGCCCGTCGCTCGGGCACAGGTGACCCCAGACACACCTCGACGGTTGCTTGTGCTTTCAACAACTTACGTAGACTCATTTCTGGCATAAGACCTGCAACAACTTGACATGATTCTCTCCAGCCGACTGCCGATGGCTGCTTAGATTCTCACGGAGGTGAGATGCTGCGCGTTGACATACGCGATTCCGCGAACGCCCTGAGCCTCAAGCTCGAAGGTCGATTCACGGGTAATGACGCACAGAATACTTGTGCGCTCATGGCGCGTTGCCATGACGGAATGACACTGGTCGTCGACCTTACGGAAGTCACGTTCATCGACTCGGTAGGGGAAGAGGTACTATCGTTTTTTGGTCGATTCGGGGCGAAATTCGTCGCCCCAACATCTTATACACTCGATACATGTGAGCGGCTGCATCTTCGCCTTGCTCCGAGTCAGGCATCGGGTGGGAACACGTCAGGCACTTCCCGCACAAACGCTGGCCGACGCAAGCCCCGCTAAATGCAGCCACGAAACGCAGTCTAAAACTCTCGGGCGCTCACGTTCTTGACTTGCTATGTGACTCTCCACTTGAATTTCCCTCCCGGTATTCCACCCATGAGCTTGCTGTTCTCCGTATAGACGTATCTCTGTACATCCTTAATCCCTATCGTCCATTTTCTTGAGCGAGAGATCTACCTTGCGACCCTGTCTGATCGCCCTGCCGAAATGAATCAAGACATCAAGCCCCGCCGTAATCACGGGCCCGCGGCACCTAGAAGCGGCATTGCCCGCATACGGGCAGCGCAGCACGGCAAGAGTCTCTCCTGCCCATGTAGATTCAACTACTTGCGAGACACATGAATTGGCATGTCTTATGCACTGCTCATAAATGGGGAGCAACACGATGAACTTAATTGCTTCGAAAAACAAAGCGACGCGCTGGCGGACAGGCCAGTCGACACAGCCGCATTCACTCGGCGCCAGAGGATCTCGTAAGACGACCGCGTGGAAACGCCTGTTGCTGATTTTCGCGATTCTTGGCCGGAGCATTCCCGGAGATGACATTGGGTCAACAACAACAGGTCTCCTCGGGCGATGTCGATGCTCAGCTTCTCACGCTCAATGACGCGGTGACGCTAGCACTCCAACAAAACCGACTTGTAAAGAACTCGGTGCTGGAGGCTCAGAAATACGACTTTCAGGTGAATACAGCTCGCAGCCGCCGGAAGCCCCAATTTCAGTTTTCCATGCTGGGGGGCGAGCTCTTGCAGCCGTTTGACTTTACTATCCCGAAAGGTTCGTTAGGCACCTTTCCGGGCACTGGGCCAATCCCGTCAACGAACGCCAAAATCCACACGCCTGCGGTGTTCACTACCTACCTGACCGGCAGCATCGATCAACCGTTGACACAACAATACAAGATCGGTCTCGGGATTCACGCGACGGAATTGGGACGCGACATCGCCCGTGAAGATGTACGCGGCGAGCGCCAGAAAATCGCTGCGGAAGTCCGAAGCGCATATCTTCATCTTGTCGCGACCCAGGCGGGCGTGGATGCGGCGCGGGAAGCGGTCAAGACACTCGAGGAAGCAGAGCGCGTCACCACGCAGTACGAGACTGAAAAGAAAGCGCTGCGGGGCGATGTACTGGATGTCGAGGCGCGGTTAGAGAAGTCGCGCTATCAGTTGTCCGTCTCAGAGGATGGCTTGGTAACACAACGTGAGGCGTTGAACCAACTGCTTGGCCGCGATGTAGCCACGCCTTTTCGTGTTGACTTCATTCCAGAGCAGGACGCCAGCGATCTCACGCTCGATTCAGCCCGCCAGGAGGCTCTGGCAAACCGCCCGGAAAATCGGCAAGCGCGTCTGAAAGAAAAGCAAGCGGAGTATGACCGGCGTCTCGCGAAGGCCGAATACATCCCGGACCTGAGTCTCTCCGTGCGCTATCAGGGGATCAGTAACGTGCAAGTTCTTCCTCAAAACGTTGCCACGGCCGGTTTTCTTTTGACTTGGGAGCCGTTCGACTGGGGACGCCGCCACAACAAGGTTCTCGAGGCAAGCAAGACTATCGAGCAGGCTCGCAACGGTATTCAAGAGACAGAATCGCAGATCGCTGTCGAAGTTGGCGCGAAATACCGCAAATGGCGGGATGCCTCTTTACTGCTTAAGGCCTCTCGGACCGCCCACGAAGCGGCTGTGGAACAGCTCCGTGAGACTAACAACAAATATAAACAGCAGGCTTCGCTTTTGAAAGATCTCCTCGAAGCCCAGGCCAGGAGTTCGGAAACCAATGCTCAGTATCAGGAAGCGCTTTCCTCATATTGGAGCTTCTTCGCTGAGCTGCGCAAGTCGATGGGAGAAGAGTAGCCATGAGAACAGCCTCATCCCAAACCGGCAGCCGAGGAAGCCGAAGTGCAGTGCCAGCGGGCGCGTCCAGAATTTCAGAGAACCAGAGCGGAGTTCGAGAAAGCAATTGGAGCGGAGTAAAAATCATGGACAACAAATTGAAGATAGGGCTCGGATTAGGAAAAGTGGCTGTTCTTCTGGCCTTGATGGCAGTAATAAATGGCTGTCATCAACCCACGCAAGTCGAAGCCAAGTCTCCCACGCCAGTTCATTTAGTGGACGTGACTTTGGAATCGTCTTCACAAGATTTGCGCTACTCGGCTTCCGTCTTGCCATTCGCCCAAGCGAGCTTGTCGTTCAAATCCGCAGGCTACGTAACGGAGATCAAGCAGGTCGTGGGAGCAGATGGACGGCGTCGCGATATAGGTCCAGGAGATTATGTTAGCCGCGGCTCGGTTCTCGCGCAGATTCGGCATCAGGATTTGAAGAATCAGCTTGACCAAGCTGCGGCAACGCTCGTTCAAGCCCAAGCGCAGCATGTGGAAGCAACGCAGGATTACGAGCGTGCGAAGGCGCTTTACGCTACACAGAGCTTGATCAAACCCGATTTCGATCAAGCGCAGGCCAGATTCGATTCAACCCGTGCAGGTGTGGATCAGGCCAAGGCTAGTCTGCACCAAGCCCAGCTGGCACTTGACGATGCCGATCTAACAGCGCCGTTCTCGGGATACATCCTTGCCCGAAACATTGAACTGGGGAACCTGGCAGAACCAGGGTCGACGACCTTTACCATCGCCGACACGAGCGCGGTCAAAATCGGTTTCGGCGTCCCCGAGTACGCTGTAAGGCATCTACGTTTGGGGCAACAATTCAGCATTCATCTCCAGGATGATCCGAAAGAATACAGCGGGCGGGTCACGAGTATTGCCGCGAGCGCTGACGAAAAGAATCGCGTCTTCGCTATTGAAGTGACCGTACCTAATCCAAAGAGCTATCTGAAGCCCGGGATGATCGCCTCGCTCACTGTGTCTGGAGTCCAAAAGGCTCCGGTTCCCGCCGTCCCGCTAAGCGCCGTTGTTGCCGACCCCGCATCACCTGGACACTACGCGGTTTTCGTGGCCAGGGAAGAACGGGCGCAAATGGGTGGCGCATCTGCGTGAGGTCACGCTGGGCGAAACGCACGAGAGCGATGTGGCAGTCGACGGTGTAAAGCCAGGGGAAAAGATCGTCGTCGTTGGAGCCGCCGGTTTGAAGGACGGCGATTCGGTACAGGTTCTTCCATAGAGGCATAGGAAAAAAAATGACACACGAAAACGAGCAAGACATCACTAATCGCCGGAATGTTCCAAGATTCTTCGTCGAGCATCCGCACATCTCCTGGATGTTTCTGGCCGGAGTCCTTATTTGGGGTTGGTTCGGCTACAAGTCCATGCCGCAACGAAAAGACCCGGAAATCCCCGTGCGCGTCGGAGTCGCGGCTTGTCCGTGGCCCGGAGCGACGGCGCAACAGGTCGAGCAATTCATTACGCGTCGAATTGAGGATGTCGCCGCCGAGAATAAGACCATTCATCCGGGAACGGATGCGGACTACGGCATTAAGTCGATATCCCTTCCGGGCTATTCGTTTGTGACCATACAACTGGATGAGGGCATCGCCGATACGAAGCGGCAATTCAGCGATATTAACCTTAAGCTGGACGCCCTAAATTCTCAGCTGCCTCAGGGCGCGGGCCCAATCAGTTTCCAGAGCGATTTTGGAGATACCGCTGCTCTCATGCTCACGGTCGCCAGCCCAAAGGCGGACGACGTTGAAATTGCGGCTCGCGCCAATTCCGTTGAGGCCGCGATCCGCAAAGCTCGCGTTGCAAAACAGCAGAATCGAGAGGGACAGCGCATTACGGTGGTAGATTCCTTTCCTCAATCCATCTCCGCGAAGGAAGTCCTCGACACTGGATACCTATTTCAAGCGGAAGCGCAGAGCGCTGGAATAATTCGAGACTCGGAAATCATTCAGGGGAGTGGATTCATCGGACTCGATGGTGTTTCCGATGCAGATGACAGCTCCATTGAAGCGTTCGTCAAACGGTTCATCTCGCAGCGCCTAAAACGGTCCGAGCTACATCCCGACGCGTGGGAGCCAACAATCATTCGCGATCCGAGCGAAACACGGACGAAACTAGCCAGCGTCGCCGGCGACAAGTACAGCTATGCCGAACTCGACGATTATTCTGACTTGATTGCCCGAACGGTCCAGGGAGCTCCCGAAGTTTCCAAGGTCGAACGGCGGGGTGTTTTGTCGCAGACCATCTATCTCGATTATTCGCAGGACCGCCTGGCTGCCTACGGATTGCGTCCTGCTGATCTCTCCAAAGTCATTTCGGCTCGGAACATCATCGCGCCGGGTGGGACGGTGGAAACGGGGGAACACAGGATTACGCTCATCCCTTCCGGTCAATTCGACACCGCCAGGAGCATTGGCGATGTAGCTGTATCCGCCTCGTCACAGGGTGCCCCAGTCTATTTGCGGGATATCGTCCAAATTAGCCGCGGGTACCAAGCTCCTGCAGCATACCTCAATTACTACACATGGCGAGACTCCGGTGGGCACTGGCAACGTAGCCGGGCCATCACCTTGGCAGTTTACATGCGCGATAAGAAGCAAATCGCGCGCTTCGGACAGTCCGTGAATTCGAAGATTGAGCAGCTTCGCCAAGTTCTTCCCGCCGACCTGATTTTGGCGCACACGTCCGATCAACCGCTCCAAGTGAAGGAGAACATCAATCTGTTCATGCGCGCACTTGTCGAAGCCATCATTCTCGTGGTCATCGTTTCGCTGCTCGGATTTTGGGAGTGGCGCCTAGCGCTGATTATGGCTCTCGCCATACCGATCACGCTGGCGATGACATTTGGCGTCGTATATGTATTGGGAATTGATCTGCAACAAGTCTCCATCGCATCGCTGATCATCGCACTTGGCCTTCTCGTCGACGTGCCGGTAGTCGCTGGCGACGGCATAAAACGTCATTTGGCAGAAGGGTTCCCGCGCACGACAGCGTGCTGGCTCGGACCTACAAAGCTTGCCACCGCGATTTTCTACGCGACGATCACGAACATCATCGCCTACCTGCCATTTCTGATGCTGAGCGGCAATACCGGCGAATTCCTGAAGAGCCTTCCCATCGTAATGACGGCTTCGCTGCTGTGCGCACTTTTTGTGGCGATGACGTTTGTCCCGTTCCTGGGTTACTACATTCTGCGCGCCCCGGCAAAGCCCGAACCAACCATCGAGGAGAGACGGCGTCGAGGGTTTTACGGCTTCTATAACAAGCTCGTCGGCAGGGCTATAAAACACCGTTGGGCCGTCCTCGGTGGGTCCCTGGTTTTCCTAATCATA
>CAWFQV010000002.1:0-1129398 GCA_963818085.1 uncultured Acidobacteriota bacterium | reverse complement strand
GGGAAATCCGGGGCGGCGAAGCGTTTGACCTTCTGCAACTCTTGAACACGGGACATTCCGGGACTCTCTCCACAATCCACGCCAGTTCTGCCAGGCAAGGGCTCGCGCGCTTCACCAGTTGTGTTCTGCAAAGCGGGATCGAGTTGCCCTACCGCGCCGTGAAAACGAATATCGCAGACTCATTGAACGTGGTCGTTCAAATCGAGCGACGACCGGGACGCCGTTTCATCTCCGAAGTGCTGGAGATCAATAGGTACGATCCCGATGTTGATCTGTTCGACTTTGGCGCGATCTATGTCGCGCCGCGAGACCATGCGTGAACGAACCGAGTCGATTCTCTCGACAACTGGTCTCCGCTTCGCAATACGTCCTGGCGCTCCATCCGCCTGAAGACTGCGTCGCGGTTCTTATGCGGAACCGTGTTCGCGAGCAGACCATGCAGCGCATCCTTGCTGCCGAAGCAATCGCAAGCCCGCTGGTTATGTGCTCGCTTTCCACTCAACACTATGCGCGCATCAATCCTACGAAACTCGCGCGTTCCTACACTGACGCGGTCTACGTCCAGAGAAACATACGTACCATCGAAGTGTTCATCAATCGGGAGGTCGCACGAAGCGGAACAGCCGATAGCGAGCCGTGGCGCTTTTACGATCTGGGGCACGGCTATTGCACGTACGACTTCTTCGATCAGTGCCCACACCGCATGGCTTGCGCTCGTTGTGGCTTCTACCGTCCGAAGAATAGCGCGGCAGCACACTTTCTTGAGGGCAAGAAAAACCTGCTTCGCCTTCAGCAAGACATCCCCTTAACCGAAGCGGAAGCAAACGCTGTCGTGGATGGTGTGAGTGCTTTCGAGAAGCTCCTCGCACAACTTTCGGACGTTCCTACTCCGGAGGGTCCTACTCCGCGGCAGCTTCAGAGCGGACTCGTTCAGATCAAACCGACGAACGAAGGGAGCAAATGATGCCAGCGGAATGGGTCGACTTTAAAGGCGTCAAAGGGAAGGTCTCCATGGAGACCGTTCTTTCGCACTACGACGTTCGTCTTCGGCGAGTCCGTGCAGATGAGTTCCGTGGAAAATGCCCCCTTCCTACACACTCCTCCACACGCAGCAATGACAGCTTCTCCGTTAGCTTCACTCGGAACGCCTGGTCCTGTCAGTCCGCTTCATGCATCGCGGCTCGCTCGGGCCGCGTCGGAGGCAACGTCTTCGACTTCGTCGCCGAAATGGAATGTTGTTCGATCCGGGACGCTGCTCTGCGCCTGCAGCATTCGCTCGCAGAAAATCAGATTCCTCGCGATACATCCAGGAACGAGGAGTCGGTCTCCTACGCATCAGAAAATCGGCCTCTATCGTTCACGCTGCACAACATCGACCACCGACATCCCTATGTTGCATCGCGTGGACTTAGTGAGCATACGGCCCGCCACTTCGGCGTTGGCTACTACGACGGGAACGGTTTCCTTCGCGGACGGGTGGTGATTCCAATCCACAACGAACATGGCGGACTCGTCGCCTACTCGGGTCGGGCAATCGGCCAGACGAAGCCCAAATATCGTCTCCCTGCCGGCTTCCGGAAATCTCTCCTGCTGTTCAATCTCCATCGAGCCATCCAGAAGGACAACCGCACCCTCATTCTCGTGGAAGGCTTCTTCGATACTTTCAAAATCCATCAGGCCGGGCATCACAACGTGGCCGCTCTCATGGGCTCGAAGCTGTCCGACCGCCAAGCCGAACTGATCGGAACCTACTTCGATCAAGTCATCCTCATGCTTGACGCCGATGAAGCGGGGAAGGCCGCCACCGCTGAGGCTGGGACAGCCCTCTCCTCAATCCTCGGGGTGCAGATCGTTGAACTCGCGTCGGGAACTCAGCCAGACCAACTGGCTTCAGAAGAAATCAATCAGCTCCTAGGAGACTTTGATCATGACGTTCCAAGTCCAGACCGATAAAAACCCCTTCCAATTCCACTAATTTTTCTTGGCAGGAAGCCCATCAAGGATCACGGTTATAACAGAACGAAGGAGAACGTTCGCGAGATTCGTCATGTAGAACAAGCGTCGCCGGAAGTCACACGCCAGATTTACTTGCGTGCGATTCCGGGAGAGCAGCGCAGAGCGGTCGGGTCAACGTTCAAAGAGTGTACGATGAAATTTGTCTCACTCCCGGAGTTCACTCCATCGTGAGTAGAACACGTGAGTCGGTAAACAAACGCCGAGACGCCATGGCGTCGTTAGCCCGGGGAGATCGGCTTACGGTTGTCCACGGTTTCACCCGCCTCCACAAAGGCCTGCAGCCATCCCAACATTCTCGGCCAACCCCTATAACTCTGGGCCACTTCGGGATGTGCGGTGAGACCGCTGTGGCGGATCCTGACAAGAGTACCTTCACTTGTCGGATCCAACTCCCACCGGACGGTAGTTTTCACGTCTCCCGTCCAGCTTGCGATCCAGGTGTACGCCAGCAGGCGTGGCGGATCAACTTCCAAGAACTCGCCTATCACTTCGAACCTGCCGCCATCAGGCCCTACGCCAGCACTGCGCCATTTTCCACCGGTACGCAAGTCGGCATCGAACTGGGTGCAGCGATAAATGCCCCCTTGTCCCCACCATTTCACGACCTGTTGGGGATCGACAAGTGCTTGAAACACGCGCTCCGGCTGTGCGGCGATATGAATCTCACTGACAATCTCATCTGCATTGGGAGTCACTTTTGATGTCGCCACGTTGAATCCTCCGATCTATTTCTTCTTTTCGCCTGGGGCGTGGAACTCTCTTTTGCTTGATCAGTTTCAACAAAAGCCTTAAGGCTGCTGAGGCTCATTTGCCAGAAAATACGATATTGGCTGAGCCAGGAATCGACGGCTTTTAGCGGACCAGGATTCAACTGGTAAAAGCGGTGTCGGCCCTCACAACGCTCTTGCACCAGATGGGCACGCCGCAACAGACGCAGATGTTTCGAAATAGCCGGGCGTGAGATGGGAAAGGCCCGGGCGATCTGACCTGCGGGCTGGGCTCCATGCCGCAGCAAATCAAGCACGGCGCGACGAGTAGGGTCGGCAAGGGCGCGGAAGGAAGTCTGCGCAGGATATGTAACTGAACGGTGACGCATAAAGCGTAACTATAAGGTTTCATAAGTGATGCTGTCAAGTGCTTTCCGGAGGTTTGTCAGTAGCACATGATATGTCCGGTTGAGATAGCAAGTGATATGTCCGCTTTTCGGGCGGTGGTAGGAGACCATGCAAAGCATGAACTCCTACACACAAGCCGCCATGGAGCGGGCGATGAAAGTACAGGAAGTGATGTTGCAGGCGATGGCGAAGAAGATCAGCTGGTGGCAAGCGGCCGAGATCCTGGGCATCAGCGACCGGCATATGCGGCGCTGGCGGGAGCGTTACGAGGAGTTCGGATTCCGCGGGTTGTTCGACCGCAGGCGAGGAAAGCCTTCGCCCAAGCGCGTAGCGGTAGCGACCGTGGAGCGGGTGCTGGAGCTGTACCGCGAGCGCTATTTCGATCTGAACGTGCAGCACTTTCACGAGAAGCTGAGGGCCGAGCATCAGATTCGGCTCAGCTACAGCTGGGTGAAAGGGATTCTGCAAGGAGCGGGAATGGTGGCCCGTGGGCGCCAGCGCGGAACGCACCGCAAACGACGACCGCGACGACCCTTGCCGGGGATGCTGTTGCACATCGACGGCAGCCGGCACCGTTGGTTGGGAGACGAGCGCTGGCACGATTTGATCGTGATTCTGGATGATGCCACCAGTGAGATTTACTACGCGCAACTGGTGCAGGAGGAATCGACGCAGACGGTGATGGCCGCTTTGCGAGAGGTGATCGAGCGCCAGGGATTGTTCTGCGCCTTGTATAGCGACCGGGGCAGCCATTTTTGGCTGACGCCCAAGGCGGGCCAGAAGGTAGACCACGCGCGTGTGACGCAGGTAGGACGGGCGCTACGGGAGTTGGGAGTGCGGATGATTCCGGCCTACTCACCCCAGGCACGGGGACGTAGCGAGCGTAATTTCGGGACTTGGCAGGGACGGCTGCCGCAAGAGTTGCGCTTGCGGGGCATCACGACGGTGGAGGCGGCCAACGCTTTTCTGCAGGAAGAGTACATCGCTGCGTTCAACGTGCGGTTCCGGGTGCAGGCGACGCAGGCGGGCAGTGCCTTTACGGTGTGTCGGCAGCGAGATTTGGAAGGGATCTTTTCGCTGCAGTTTGAACGCACGGTGAACCGCGACAACACGGTGAGCTTTCAAAATCTGTCTTTGCAGATCCAGCCGGTACGCTGGCGAGCCACACTGGCGGGCTGTACGGTGACCGTGCATCAGCACCTGGATGGAACGCTGAGCCTCCGCTATGGGCCGCATTGCGTGGGGCACTACAACGCCGAGGGTCTGCCTTGGATCGGTAGCGATCGGCAAAAGGCTGTGGAGAAGCCGCGCCGTGGAAAAGTCGCAAAACAGACTTTCCCACCGCGCTTGGAAATCCCGCCCAATGCGCGGGATTCCCACTTCCCCACAGCCTCGACGGCGGCGGGTGATTAACAGTCAACCGGACAACTCACTTACTACAAAAACCGGACCTTTTAACTTGCTACGAACAGTGCTTTCCGGAGGTTTTGCCCGCCGAGGTTCCCTTTTGGCTCACGATTCCCGAACGCGGCCTATTCACGGGAATCGCCATCTTAGGCGCGATTGGGAGCGGCAAAACTTCCCGCTGCATGCTTCCGTTCGCAGAGCAGATTCTGGCCTATAAAGCTGCCGGACAAACACAAGCGCATCGGCGGGCTGATATTAGGTCAAATGCAGCTGCTTTTGAAGAAAAGTGGTCGAGTCGGTGCCCCAGGTCATCTTCAAGGGTGAATTACTGCTAGGCCCAGAAAATCTTCGAAATGATCGTAGTTGCGATTCCGGTGTAACAGCGAATGCCCGTGTCGGAGGCAAAACGTGGCAATCAAACAGGCGATCGTCATGCGGACGGTCTGTCCCCGCTGACGGAGATTCCGACCGAGCTCGCGATCAAGGTAGTCAGTCTCTTTGTTCCGCAGACCGCGCAGATAGTCTATCCAGACCGTGGTATCAACGATGACCATAGATCTCTACTCTGCAAGTCGCGCGAGACTAGACTTGTGGAGATCTCCATTCCAACGGATCTTTCCTCGAAGCCGTCGGATGGTGACCTGCGCCCGAGTCTGAATGAGCAGACGCAATCCCTCCTCGACTGCGGCGCGTTTTGTCCGTGATCGACTGCTCCTGATTGCCTGTCGCATCAAGCGATCATCGATATCGATGTTGGTGCGCATCCTTTTCGCCCTCTCATACGTAAGGATTACCATATTCTTGTGTATTGCTAATGGCTAACATTTCGGCTTCGGAAGTTCTCATAGCCGACCTGGGTAGGCACAAAAGTGGTCCCAAGGGCATGGGGTGAACCCCTTGAATGAACTCCATACTTCACACCGAGTTTGATTTATGCCCAAGGCCGGTACGCCCTAGGCATATTTAGGAAAGTTAGTCCTGAAGCGAGCGCTTCGCGCTGGGACCTTGACCCGAAAAGTTGACTCCTGTATCAAACCGGCGGCCCGCGTCGCCTTCAGATTGCACTCAAGCTTATTCTCCGAAAGACGCGGCACGGGGTGACAACCGAAAGGCTCAATACGGGCTATGCTAATGGCTTTCGGAATCTCATTTTTGTACCGAACAATCTCTCGATCGTGTTGACGGGGTAAAAAAGGCGATTCGGCTGTGAGGGAAGAGGGATGAAATCGTACCGTAAATAGAATTCGCGTGCCCTTTCGTCTTTGGCGTCGACGGCTACGACCGCCGATGCAACCTCGCGACTATTCGCCAGCACGCGCTTGAATGCATCAAGCAACAGCAATTCGCCAATGTTGCGGCCACGGAAGTCCTGGCTAACGGCCAGTCTCCCCAACAGAGTTGCTGGAACGTTTGGGTAGCGAGGGAGCTTCTTCGCAACGTTATCAGGAAGATCGCTAAGGCTTATTACATGGGCCGAAAGCGTATAGAAGCCGGCGATATACTCTCCGTTCGGCGTAATGACAAAGACTGCCGCAACATGCTTGCTGGCATCTTGCCCAGCTTGTTTTTGCAAGTATCGGTCTAGCGCTTCTACTCCACACGAAAAAGTCGCCCGATTATGCTGGTCTCCGAGAGGTTCAATTCGATATTGAACGGTGTGCTGCTCTCCATTCACGAAGCACGCACTCGGGTTCTGTAGCGCCGGGTGGCTGCCTTCATGCGACGGCTCGGAGCTGGCGGGTGCAGCAGCGCCTTGACGAACGCTTCTCGATCCCGGCCTGTCAGAGTCCAGACTTCATGCTGCTTGATAGCCCGTACAGCAGCATCGTCGGCACTGGAAACCATGAAGTCAGAGATCGAAGTGCCTTTGAGACTGGCTGCATATTCGATGCGACGCTTCTGGTCTGGATTGAGGCGGGCTTCTACTCGCTCGATTTTCTTGAACTGTCTTTGTTGCGTCTTTAGCACGAGGGCGATCGTGTCCTCACAGCACTAGTGTACGGTGATTTACCGTACATTTCAATAGGTGAGAGACCTCTTCGTCGGAATGTTCGGCGCTCTCATTCCTGCGAGAATTGAGATATTCTTCCGGTGTCCCGGATCGGCGCCTCCTCACGGCTAAGCTCAAGCTTCGCGTGAACAGCGAGAAGAGCGCGGTGGCACGACCATGGGAACGGAAATTCCTGGGGTTCAGCTTCACGAATCACAAGCAACCGAAGAGGCGCTTGGCGCCGAAAGCGGTGACACGATTCAAGGAGCGAGTCCGGGAACTTACGTGGCGGACCCGGGGCATAAGCCTCGTCCGAATGGTCCATGACTTAGCGGAATATCTCCGCGGATGGATCGGTTACTTCGGGCGATGCGAAACACCGGAAGTGCTCGCCAAGCTGGAGAAATGGCTTCGAGGTCGACTTCGGTCGATGGTCTGGAAGCAGTGGCAACGGGGAACCACGAGATATCGGGAGCTCCGCAAGCGGCATCGCTGCGCAGGACGCCGCGAAAACCGCGGGTAGCTCTGATGGACCGTGGTACCTTGCCAAGACTCAAGCGCTGAACCTCGCTCTCCCCAACGCTTACTTCGTTTCGCTCGGGCTTCCCCAGCTCACTGTTCATGGCTAGCTCAACCCGCCGAACCGCCGGATGCGGACCCGCATGTCCGGTCGTGTGGCAGGGGAGAGTGGGCGACCACTCCCCCTATGCCGATTTCCACCAAACTCGATTTCACAGCCTGAGGTGTAAACTCTCTCATTCGCCGTGGTACAAAAACTCGGTCCGGTCAAAGGAGGACGTCATAGATGAAAGCCATTCATCTCACGGCCTACGGCAATCCAGCTCAGAACCTACGGATGGTGGAAGTTCCAGAACCAAACGCGCCCACCGCAGGCGAAGCTCTTGTGCGCATAGAGTATGCGCCTGTTGACTACAGCGACCTGCTTTTGGCGAACGGAGTGTACTTTCTAAGACCGCAGCCGCCTTCTGTCATTGGAGGTGAAGGTGCGGGGATCGTCGACGCAATCGGGCCGGGAGTCACCAGCGTCAAGGTGGGCGACCGGGTTACAATCCCATTTCGAACATTCACCTGGGCTGAGAAAGTCCTTGCTCCGGTCGACGGTCTTTTCGTTGTTCCTCCTTCAGTCGATGCCAAGACAGCCTCGATGTTAAACATCAATCCTACGACGGCAGTTCTTCTATTAGACGAATTTGTAAAGCTAAAGCCCAAAGACTGGATTGTGTTAAACGCAGCAAACTCTCACGTTGCGCGATGCCTGATCGCGATTGCAAAATCGCGCGATCTGAACGTTGCAGGTATTGTGAGACGGCCCGAACTTATCCCAGAAATTGAAAAACTTAATGTTGATTTCGTTGGCGTCGAATCGCCGGAACTCTCAAAGGAAATTCAGACTGCAACCGGCGGAATGGCAATATCCCTGGGTCTTGATGCCGTAGGTGGTCCAGCGACAGCGACGTTGGCAAGGGTGCTCTCCCCGGGGGCTCATCTCGTTAGCTATGCGTGGCTCAGTGGTTTGCCGATTCACGTGCCGCAAGGCGATCTCATTGGCAAGAGGTTGAACATCCACGGCTTCTGGATGTATTACGAAGATTATCTCCCCAAAATGCGAGCGGCGCTGACTGAGGCGACAAAAGTAGTCGCTTCTGGCAAATTAAGTTTACCAATCACCACAACATACAAACCGTCCCAAATCAAAGAAGCAATCGAACACTCCGAGCGTGGTGGCAAGGTTCTATTGGATTTCAATCACCCAAAATAGGACCTGCCAGACGATGCGGGACGCGGGAACGATGGTAGTGAACGGATGCTGCACTTGCCGGCGTCTTTTATTTCTCGCCTGGCGGGCGGCTGCTTGACGGCTGCCTCCGGAACCCCCCCAGTATTCGCCGGAGAGGACAGGTCGAGACCGAACTCCTGCTAGAAAATGCGACGCTTGCTGGCGAACGGAGCCAGCGAAGGCTCTCTGCTTAACTCTCAGGGGCACGTGACAAAGTGCTTTTTTTCTTGACATGTGCTGCACATGCATTCATGCTTGACACATGTCACGAATGATTCAACTTCGGAATGTTCCCGACAGCTTGCATCGCACGCTGAAGGCGCACGCGGCCACGGCAGGTATGTCCCTTTCGGACTACCTACTGGCGGAGATTCGCTGCCTTGCCGATCGGCCCACAATTGGTGAACTGCGCGAACGCCTGCGCCGCCGGGCTAGAGTCACTGCGCCCGTTTCAGCTGCCGATGCGGTACGTCGCGAGCGAGAAGCGCGGTGATTATCCTGGACGCGTCTGCGGCCATCGAATGGCTTCTTCAAACTCCAACCGGAATAAAAATTGATAAACGTATTTTTTCGCCGCAGGTGCCGCTCCACGCGCCACATCTTCTCGACGTCGAGGTGGCCCAGGTGCTGCGCCGTTATGTCCGGGATAAGGCGATTGCCGCTCAACGCGGGCAAGAGGCCCTGGAGGATCTTGGCGACCTTCCGCTGAATCGCTATCCTCATGATTTCTTGATTCCGCGTGTTTGGGAACTCCGCACGACCCTCACAGCATACGACGCCATCTACGTCGCGCTGGCAGAACTGCTTGATGCTCCGCTCCTAACCTGCGATCGCAGGATCGCTTCCGCCCCGGGCCATCATGCCACTGTAGAAGTAGTCTAACCCTACCGATCCAGTCTGCGGCGCGCATGCCCCATCAAGATGCAAATCGAGTTGGGGCACGCGTCATTGGCCTGGCACAGTCGGGGCCAAAACAGAGAGATTGGAGAAGCGGTGAATCTAGTAAGCGCTTTGCTATCAGAGAAGAATTTGGTGCACGTGACCGGGATCGAACCGGCGACCCCTGCTTGCAAAGCATCGGACTCGATTCCATCCGCTCCATCCATTACTGCCAACTACTAACGTTCCCAACAATTCGGGGAACCTGCTTCTCGCTCGAAGCTATCCCTAACGACATCAAAATGTTGCATTCTTGCACAGTCCGTGCACAGTGCGGCGGTCGAACCCCTGTCTTGACACACCTTCGTTGCCCCTTGTGATTTCCAAAGGCTGGGGCGTGCAATTGAACCCAGAAGAGGTCTTTTCCGCGTCACAGGGAAAGAGTATCCTGGTAGCACCTAATAAGGTGCTTTGAAAAGGAGGAGGCCGATGCTTGACATCACCAAGGACATCCAATCGCTGACGACTTTCCGCCGACGTTCTGGCGATTTCATGAAACAGCTCAAGAAGAGTAAGCGCCCCGTGGTTCTTACGGTGAAGGGGAAGGCTGCGGCTATCGTACAGGATGCCGAAGCCTATCAGCGCTTGCTTGATGTTGCGGCCGGTGTCGACGCAGAGGAAGGCATCCGTCAGGGGCTAGATGACGTGGCCCACGGACGTACTCGCCCCGCGAAAGAGGTATTTGATGAGATCCGCCGCAAACATGACATACCTCGTTGAGTTTTCTACTCGTGCGTCCCGCGACCTTGAAATTCTTTATATAGAAAAGAACGCTGCGGAATCAGACGCTGCCTCTCGCTGGTACAACGGGTTGGAGGAGGCGATATATGCGCTCGCGGAGTATCCTTTTCGCTGCCCGGTCGCTCCGGAAGCTCGGAGGGCAAGGCGACGACTGCGGCACCTGCTTTATGGCAAAAAGCCCCATGTCTATCGGGTCATTTATGAAGTTGATGAACGACGAAAAGTGGTGTGGGTGCTCCACATCCGCCACGGCGCAAGGCGGAAGATTTAAGTCTTCCGACCTTGGATGAGGACGGGTAAGGGCAACGCTGGCAAACCTGATGGGTCTGCAGTGGAACTGAGTGATCGTAGCGACGCAGATCCGGGCGGAGGTCGCGTTCACTACGGGACGCATCATCAGGAAGAGCGCAGCTGCTTTTTTACAAGGAGGTTTATCTCCAACAATTCTAGTTTCAAGAGCGGTCCTTGTTTTCAGTGCGCCCTGGAGCTCTGACAGATGAATTCTGTAAGTACTTGCGATCAAAAATGAAGTTGGTACACGTCAAAGGAGCGCGACGGTGAATCCGAATTGGACAATTTCGGTGCTGAAGCTTATCCGGCTGCTGCTCCTTGAGGAATAGTGCAGTCCTTTTCATCAGCATACAGGCATACATACGTCCACAACGTATTTCTGTGTCACAGCAACCGCCCTGCCAACTGTGGGACCGCGGCGACGCAGCCGCGAGTTGACGTGCCGATTGGCACAGCGCAACATGTCTCCCAGGAATCCAATTGACTGCCATCGCGGAACGCTTGCGACCAGGGTCAAGCAAGCACGATCGCTTGATGAGGTACGAAAGAAGGGATCTCCATCCTGGCGACCGTCTGCTCGTAACAACGAGAAACTCCCTTTACAAAATTTGGGTGCTGGATGAGGGTGTGTATCGGGTCTCTGGCGGGTGGTTCGAGCTCCAATGCATAGCGCCTCAGAGAATCGGCATTAGCGGTTGCACCTGGGGCGGCACCGCCATCAAACAGGATATTATTGCTGCGCTAGGCCTGCGACTGGAGTTTGGGAATCGAGTCCTCACCACTCCAATAAGACACGTCCGTCTTATTCGCGCCGCTTACGTACAATCAATGCTGAATTAGCTGCGCCTGAGCGTATCACCTTCCCCCTCACGTTGACTTGGTTGACTGTGGAACCTAAGATTGCGCCAGTCTCTGCGCATGATTGGCCAAACCATCTCGCACTACCGCATCATCGAAAAACTTGGTGGCGGCGGCATGGGTGTTGTCTACAAGGCTGAGGACATCGAGCTCGGCCGCTTCGTTGCCCTCAAATTCCTGCCCGATGAACTGTCGCGAGACCCGCAAGCGTTGGAACGCTTTCGCCGGGAGGCACGCGCCGCATCCGCTCTCAATCAATCCAATATTTGCACTATCTACGAAATCGGCAAACACGGTGAGCAGTCGTTCATTGCCATGGAATTTCTGGACGGGCTGACGCTGAAGCATCGCATCGGTGGGCAGCCGATGGAAACGGAACCAATTCTATCGCTGGCTATCGAAATTGCGGACGCGCTTGATGCCGCCCATGCGGAAGGCATCGTCCACCGCGACATAAAGCCCGCCAACATCTTTGTGACCAAACGCGGACACGCAAAGGTTCTGGATTTCGGCCTGGCCAAGCTGCAAGCAAAGGCCGGAACGGATGCCGACGCGACGCTGCCGCAGGAAGCGATGCAATTAAGCACGCCCGGCGCGGCCATGGGCACGCTGGCGTATATGTCCCCTGAGCAAGCGCGCGGGAAAGAACTGGATGGGCGCACGGATATTTTTTCTTTTGGTTTGGTCCTCTACGAAATGGCCACGGGAAAGCAAACTTTTACTGGAAACACGTCAGCCGAAATTTTTGACGCCATTCTGAATCGCAGGCCGGTAGCTCCTGTGCGGCTGAATCCCGCCGTGCCGCCGAAACTGGAAGACATCATCAACCGCGCCCTCGAAAAGGACACGAATCTCCGCTATCAGCATGCATCGGACATGCGCTCGGAATTGCAGCGACTGAAGCGCGACACGGAATCAGGACGCTCGGCGGTGGCGAGTGGAATGGCAGAGCAGGCCAATCCTAACGAAACTTTTTTGCCCGCAACGGCGTCGCCTGAATCAAAATCTGCCGCCGTTTCAGCCGCGCTGGTCAAAAGCCATCGTGCGAAGTGGCCTGTAGTTATAAGCGCTGTTCTCGTTACAGTCGTGGCGGGCGTGGCTAGCTGGCTATACTTTACGCGACATGCTCAGGCCCTGACCGACAAGGACACTATCGTTCTCGCCGAATTCGTGAACACCACCGGTGATCCTGTCTTCGACGGCACGCTGCGCCAGGGACTTTCAGCGCAACTGGATCAGTCCCCGTTCCTGAGCCTTATTTCCGACGAACGCATTGCGCGAACGCTTACCCTAATGGCCAAGCCAAAAGACGCGCGGCTTACTCCAGACATTGCACGCGATGTGTGCCAGCGCACCGCGAGCGCTGCCACGATTGAGGGCTCTATTTCGAGTTTGGGCAGCCAATATGTTTTGGGTTTGAAAGCGGCGAATTGCCGCACCGGCGATCTACTCGCGCAAGAGCAAGTGACGGCCAACGGAAAGGAGCAAGTTCTGACCGCTCTCGGAAACGCGGCGACCAAGCTGCGCGAAAAAATGGGAGAGTCGCTAGCCTCGGTGCGGAAGTACAATGCGCAACCGGAAAACGTCACCACGCCTTCGCTCGAAGCCCTGCAGGCCTATACCCTCGGCAATCAAACCCAAGACGTGGCAAATGACTACGCTGCTGCCATCCCGCTCTTCGAGAGGGCGATTTCACTGGATCCAAACTTCGCCATGGCTTATCTGCGCCTGGCCCAGAGTTATCAACCTCTCAGTGAAAACGACCGCTGTGCCGAGAATACGCGCAAGGCTTACGCATTGCGCGAACGCGTCAGTGAGAGCGAAAAGCTGGCCATTTCCTCATTCTACGACCTTGTCGTCACCGGAAATCTTGAGGCTGCCCGCACTTCCTTTCAGGCATGGGCGCAAACCTACCCTCGCGATCAGGAACCACAGGTTTACTTATGGTTCGTTTATGCCGCCATGGGAGACTACCCGAAAGCGAATGCCGCAGCGCTGCAGGCGCTCAAGCTGAATCCTGGCAGCGGTAACAACGTTGTGAATCTGGCTTACAGTTACCAGTGGATCAATCAACTTGATCAGGCCAAAGCCACAGCAAGCGAGTCGCGCGGTCATGGTGTCGACTCGCCTTGGCTACCTCTCGTTCTTTACGTAGTGAATTTCCTGCAGCACGACGCGGCCGGAATGCAACAGCAGATCCCCAGTGCGACTGGGAAACCAGGAGTCGATGATCAGATCCTTTTTCTGCAATCCGAAACGGCGGCATATAACGGCGAATTCGCGAAGAGCCGTGAACTAACACGCGGCGCAGCCGATTCCGCGCAACGCGCCAATCAGAAAGAAGCGGCCGCGGAATATCAGTCGCACTCCGCGGTTCGCGAAGCGATAACTGGCGATATGCCTTCGGCAAAGCAAGATGCCCAAATTGCTATCGCGCAAGCCGCCGGCAGACATGTTCAAGGTTTCTCAGCGATTGCACTAGGACTGGCGGGTGATTCCTCGCAGGCCGAACGTTTAGCCGCTGATCTGGGAAAACGTTTCAGCGAAGACACGATCGTAAAGTTCGATTATGTGCCGATGATCCAAGCCGCCATCGCGCTTCACAGCGGCGACGGCAAGCGAGCCATTGACGCGCTGGCCGCGTCTGTTCCTTATGAACTAGGAGAAACGAATACGGCCTTCACCTTTGCCCTCTATCCAGTTTACTTGCGCGGCGAAGCGTACCTGGCAACGAAACAGGGCGCCGCAGCGGCCGCCGAGTTCCAGAAAATTCTCGACCATTCCGGCGTAGCCGGAAACGAGGCAATCGCCGCGCTGGTGCATCTTGGGCTTGGCCGTGCGTACGCGCTAGCTGGCGATAACGGGAAATCAAAGGCGGCGTATCAGGATTTCCTCACGCTCTGGAAAGACGCCGACCCGGACATTCCCATCCTCATCGCTGCAAAAGCGGAGTACGCGAAGCTCCAGTAGTTGCGCTCCCAGTGCGGCGCCGGAGCGCGGAAACCAAGCTAAGCCCTCGAAAACTTCCGAGTTCAGATACGCGCGGGCAGGATTCGGAAATCATCTGATTTGTGACAAGAAATCTGCTGGCCTAACCCGGTTTGATTGCAGCGTCGAGCGGACTACGATTCGCAAGGGTTTTATGGACAAGACTGCGAGACACCCCTAGGGCATCAGCGATCTCTCGGACAGTGCGGCCTTCGGCACGCAAGCGAGCCACGCGGGAAACATCCATACTGATTCGAGGACGCCCGAGCCGTGTACCTTTCGCTTTTGCATTCCGCAGGCCCGCGAAAGCCTCTGCGCGCCTTTTTCTCCTCTCTAATGCTGACGCGCATCTCTTCGGATAGCATCCGCAACTACATCGCCCATCGCAAGCAGAAAGGCGCCGCGAATCGTACGCTCAACATGGAGCTCGGTATTCTCCGCCGTATCTTGAAGCGAGCGAAGCGCTGGCACCTGCTCGCTGAGGATATTAAGCCACTGCCCGAACGGCACAATGTCGGCCAAGCGCTGCAACACGGCGAAAAGGTGAAATTGCTCAAGGCCGCAGCAAGTAGACCGGAATGGCAACTTGCTCGGCTCGCAGCAATTCTGGAATTGCGAGAGCGAAGTAAGCTGCTGTTGGGTTCGGAGCCTGTTCCTATCTGGTACTTATTTCCGCGAGGCGAGGGACAAGGACCTGTAGCGCAACCCAAGAGTAGGCCTGGGCCCGCAGTATCAGTCATACCCGATCCGACCAAGCCGATGACTACATGGCGCACAGCTTGGCGAAATCTGTCGAAAGAAGCAGGGCTTCCGGATTGCGATTCCATGACTTGCGCCATCACGCTATCACGGAGCTCGCTGAGTCAAGCGCCAGCGATCAAACGATCATGGCGATTGCTGGACACGTCTCCCCGAAGATGCTCGCTCACTACTCGCACGTCCGTCTGGACGCCAAACGTCAAGCACTGGATGCTCTCTCGAAGGGAACGAAAGACGCAGTTACGTCACAAACCACGTCACAAAAAGAAGCATCAAAACCGCAAGTTGCTGAAAATATGGTGGACGTGACAGGGTTCGAACCTGCGACCCCCTGCTTGCAAAGCAGGTGCTCTCCCAGCTGAGCTACACGCCCACTGTAACTCTATGATTCTAATAAATCCCTATGGCAAATAGCTACAAATGACTGCCTACCCTGTTAGCAGGTGCTCTCGCAAACTGATTTTGTCCACCTGTTACGCGCATCATTCTCCGTGCAAAATACTTACAACGATTTCCCCAACCGCACCCATTTCGATTCTCGGTCCATTCGGTCCAAGAAGGCAGTGCAGCCAGCTGTCCCTCCAAAATACTCTCTCCTTGACTATCTAGGTGAGTTTTGTTAAACCTCTCCTAGACGCACAAGGAGAGATCGTGGGAAAAGCGATTGATTTGCTGCAAGGCACACTGGACATGCTCATCCTCAAAGCTGTCTCGCTTGGCCCGCTGCACGGCTACGGGGTTTTGCTGCGCATTCAGCAGATCTCTGGCGAGCAACTGGAGATCCAGCAAGGCTCGTTATATCCAGCGCTCTATCGTCTGGAACATCAGGGCTGGATCGCCAGCGAGTGGGGGGAATCGGACAACAACCGCAAAGCAAAGTTCTATAGCCTGACCGCAACCGGGCGGCGCCAACTCCATTCGGAAACCGAAAAGTGGAACCGAATGGCGTCGTTGATCGCGAGTATTTTGCGAACTACTCCGGAGGAGATATGAATCTCACTCGCTTCCGCTCCTGGTTGAAGTGGATGGTCAAGGAACAGCGGCTTGAAAGTGAAATGGAAACGGAAGTACGTTTCCACATTGAGAGCCGCGCAGCGGACTTGGTTCGCAAAGGCCTTTCCCAGCAAGAAGCGATGCGACAGGCCAGGATTGAGTTCGGCGGAATCGAGTCTCATAAAGATGCCGTGCGGGCATCCGTGGGCGTGCGCTGGTGGGGCGAACTAGGTTCGGACCTGCGTCATGGATTCAGATTGTTGCGCAAGAATCCAGGTTTCACCGCGGTTGCGATTTTGACTCTGGCTCTGGGCGTGGGAGCCAACACCGCCATTTTCAGCATCGTGAATGCCGTCTTGCTGCGTTCTCTGCCTTACCGCGATCCCGATCGTTTGGTACGGATCTGCTTTAACGAGCCCGGCGTAGGATTGCGGGACGTTAGGTTTTCCAAACCCGAACTGGATGACCTGCAGACGCGATCGGGTGTATTTGAAGATGCCACCCCGATCTTTGAAGGTAGCGAGAATGTGACCGGGACCAAACAGCCCGAGCGCGTCGAGGGGGTCAATACCAGTTTTAGCTACTTTTCCATGCTGGGTGTGGTCCCGCAAATTGGACGCTTGTATGGTCCGCAGGACTTCGTGCCTGGTTTCGCTTCAGAGGCCGTGATCAGCGATGGCCTGTGGCGCCGCGCCTATGGCGCCGATCCGAATGTTCTCGGCGGTACCATCCGGATCGACAGTGATCCTCTTACAATTATTGGCGTTCTGCCACGCGGATTTCGCCATCCTGGACCGACGACTTCCGGCGAAGCGGAAGTGTTTGGCGCCGGCGGATTCAGCGGAGATCCCTTTCCCCCGCCAATACGTGGTAATCGGGTTTTAGTACATGGAATCGGGCGACTCAAGCCTGGCGTTACACTGGCGCAAGCTCAGGCGCGACTCACTGCCATGGCTGCCGAATTACGCCACGACTTTCCCACCGATTACCCGCCGCAGGCGCAATGGACAATTGAGATTCAACCCTTGCAAGGAACTTTGGTGGGCAATGTCCGGCCCATGCTGCTGGTTTTACTGGGTGCGGTAATCCTGATCGTTTTCATCGTATCGTTGAACATTGCCAATCTCCTCCTGGCGCGCGCTTCGGGGCGACAACAAGAGATGGCGGTGCGGTTAGCGCTGGGGGCGAGTCCCGGCCGCATGGTGCGCCAGATGCTGACCGAGTCCGCGCTGCTCTCGCTCATCGGTGGTGCCGCGGGAATCGTAACCGCAGTGGGTACTTTGGGTTTCATCCTGCGCTTTATGCCCTCGAACGTTCCCCGGCTCAACGAAGTACGAATCGACTGGGTGGTGCTCGCGTTCGCTCTGCTGATTTCCATTCTCACCGGCTTGGTGTTTGGACTTGCTCCAGCGCTTCATTCGGCAAAAGGCGCTCTCTCCTCGGCCACTCGTGAAGGCGGTCGAGGGTCCGGCTACAGTACGAAGACCGGCCGATTGCGAGATGTTCTAATCGTCTCAGAACTGGCGTTCGCCGTCATACTAATGGTCGGAGCCGGCTTGCTGCTCCGTACGCTGCGGGATCTGTTGCAGCAAAATCCAGGCTTTAATCCAACTCAAGTTGTCACGGCAAACACCTGGCTGGGAGTTCCCAACGATCCGAGGACGGATCCGTATCTCGGTATTTCTGGTAAGGCCGCTTTTGATCGCGAGTTGCTGCGGCGCATGAATGCAATTCCGGGAGTGGAACTCGCCGCAATCACCTCAGCTCTACCGACCACCAATCCCAACCCCAACGCGGTCGGTGGCTTGGCAAATGAAGGCTTCGCGATTGAAGATAAACCGGTCGAGTCCTCGCAGGATCTGCACGCTGAGAGAATTCGGGTAAGCCCCGGTTATTTTAAGGTGTTGCAGTCGACGCTCCTACGCGGTCGCTCCTTCACCGAGGGCGATGAAGATGGCAAACCGCTGGTGGCCATCATTGATGAAAGCACCGCTCATAAGTATTGGCCAACCCTCGATCCGCTGGGACGCCGAGTGCGGTTCGCACAAGACCCTACCAAGCCGTGGACGACCATCGTGGGTATTGTTAAGGATATTAAAAGTGACGGTCTCGACATCGACGGCGTTCCCCACATCTTCGTTTCGGCCTATCAAGACCCCAGCAAACAAGTGAGCGTGGTGTTGCGCACGTCTCTGCCCGCGGCCCTGCTCGAACCACAGATTCGGCATGAAATCCAGAGCATGGATCCCGGCTTACCCGTATTCAATGTTGTCTCAATGAATGACATCCTTGATCGGTCACTGGCTTCACGCCGTTTTTCTGCCGACCTGGTGGGCGGATTCGCCGGACTGGCGGTGCTGCTGGCCTCCATCGGAATTTATGGCTTGCTGGCCTACATGGTCAGCCAAAGATCGCGCGAGATCGGTATTCGCATGGCCTTGGGGGCCGGGCGAGGCGGCGTCCTGAAACTGTTCTTGCAAAAGGGTATAGTGCTGGCGGGCCTCGGAATTGTGGCCGGCATAGTCGTCTCCGCGTCCACTGCGTCGTTGATGGGCAGTTTGCTTTACGGCGTGCGCCCGCATGATCCGGTTGTGTTTGTGATCGTTCCTCTGCTTTTGTTTGCCGTTGCCGTTCTAGCCAGCTACCTTCCAGCGCGGCGCGCGACCAAGGTGGACCCAATGATTGCCCTGCGTGAGAGTTGAGGAGATATGCTTCGGACTCTGAATATTGCGATTCAACATTAGCTACTCAAGGGGGGCGATGACCACGTTATTGCAGGATTTGCGGAACGGACTGCGGCTGCGGGCGCAAGCGTGGTATCGCTCTCCCGAGTATGCGTTGGCCCTCGAGGTTCGAGACGAAGCACTCAGTCGCAATCTGATTCTTGCCCAAGGCTATATACCCCAAGTCTGACATAACAATGGCAAAGCATTCTCTTTGAAAATGCAAACTGAAATCCAAACTGGAATGAGGACAAAATGAAGAGAACTTTCGTGATCCCTGCCGTGCTGTTCCTCGCCGCGTCAGCGATTGCACAAACAACGTGCGCGCAATCAAAGAACCCGGTAAGTACCGCCCTGAGAGACATTCTGCCCGGCCGGCAGAAAAACACCATCGCAGCCGTCGAAGCCATGCCCGCCGAAAAATTCAGTTACAAGCCCAGCGCCGACCAGATGACCTTCGGCCGTCTCGTTGTCCACATGGCCGAAACGAATAATCTGCTGTGCGGCAAGGCGGCCGCCGTCCCTGCTCCCAAGGTCGAGGAGATCAAGGATACAGACTCGAAAGACAAGCTCGTGGCCGCGCTCAAGGCCTCATTCGATTTCTGCTCCGACGCGCTGGCGAATATGGACGATTCGAAACTAGCGGAGACCACGGAAGGATTCGGCGGAAAACAAGTTACACGCGCCTGGTTGAGCCTGATCCTAGCCGGTGCTTGGGCCGACCACTACGCCGAAGCCGCAATGTATCTGCGCCTGAACGATGTGTTGCCGCCAACCGCCAAGAAGTAAAAATGGGAAGCATGGAGTGCTCGGTCTGCAGATGCGCCGCAGACTACTGCCTACCAGCCGCGTCAAGGCTACTGTCATAGACAAAATCCAAGGGTTCGACATCCGCCTGAATATCGGCAAGCTGAATTATGAAGAAAAGAAGTGGACCACGCGTCAGCTTCGTTTAATTGGTCGAGTTCCTAAATTTCGATCCAGACGCTAAGCGTTCATGGGTAAAGAACAATGGAAAGTCACAAGTGAGAACAATGGTCAACTTAGTTTTTACCGGCGTTCGTTCAAATCAGGCCCCACAACCAATTTTGAATGACTTGAAACGGCTTGGAGGATGCTCCCTCTGAGCCGTCGTTTTCTTCACCAACGATTCGAGATTCCCAAGGATGTCCTTCTGTCAGGCAAAGGGGTTGGAGATCGTGACGCTTCCAATCTGCTGTCCATCCTGAAAATCTTCACTGTAAAGAACTCCACACTGACCGTCGATTGCAGAAGCGACGATCAACGAATCGTACCAAGGCAACTGGAACCTGGCTCCAATCCGTAGCGCCTCTCCATACAAAGCTTGCGAAGAGTGCACTGACAGGAGTGGACGAAACGTGGTCGACAAATATTGTTCTGCGTCGACGGCACTCATGGGCCTTGCGAAACGGCGCAGTGCCACGTTAAAGAACTCTTGCAGCACTTGATAGCTGACAATGCCGCCGCGCGTCTCGATTGCACTTCTGATCAGCTTCCTGGCTTGCGCAGCCTTCTTCGGCGAACCTGCGTCAAAGGAATATACGAAGATGTTTGTATCGAGAAAGTACCTACCGTTCATTCATCTCGTCCCGACTAAAGCGCCGCCCCGCCTGTACATGCTTCAGTCGCTTCATCAGAGCGTCGAACTCCTGCGTGCCGCCGCTTCGTGCTGTAAATTGTTCCAGCCATTCGCGGAACATAGCATTGAGCGTCTTATGCTGCGATTTCGCTAACAGGCGCGCTTGCTCAATCAGTTGCTCATCTGCACTGAGGGTGATGTTTTTCATACGAAGAAAGTGTACACGATCTTCGTGTGATTAGCAAGCGCCCTCAACTCCTTGTGAGCATGCCGCTGTTTTGCTTTTCCCGCACAAGGCTTTGTATTACATCTCGTAATACATTTACGCTAACACTCCGAAGGATTGTTATGTCGTCTCCAGTGACATTCAGGGTGGACAAGGAAACTAGACAGCGTATCGTCCGTATTGCCCGCAAGCAAGTGTCCGCGTCGGAGGTGATTCGCCAGGCGATCGAAACATGGATCGAAGAGCAGGAACCAGCTGGATCGCCTTACGAAATGGTTCCGGTGAATTCATGGGCAAGGGGAATTCTCCTATCGAGGGAGATAAACTCCCATTGGAATTCGCAGCTAGGAAGGTGAAGGGAAGACGGGAAGTGGCGACGTGAGGAAGAATAGCCCCGAGTTCACCTAAGCAGTTTTCCACGCGCCGTATTTTAGAGTTCCCTTCGACAGTCGATCGCATCCTTCCGAAATTTTCTGAAAACGCTTACACTAGCCAGCCCCTTATGTTTTTGGAGATTCGACGTGGCTATTGAGCGGGCGCTAATTAGCGTTTACGATAAAACTGGAATCGTCCGATTTGCGCGCGAGCTGGCAGCGCTTGGAGTGGAAATTGTTTCTACCGGTGGAACAGCACGGCTTCTCCGCGAATCCTCGATCCCCGTGCGCGATGTCGCCGAACTAACCGGCTGGCCCGAAATGCTGGGAGGCCGCGTCAAGACGCTGCATCCCAAAGTTCATGGCGGTATTTTGTTCCAACGCGCAAAGCCTGGCGACTGTAAAGAAGCTGCAGACCATGGGATCATCCCCATCGATTTAGTCGTTGTGAATCTCTATCCGTTCTCGGCGACGGCGGCTAAACCCGGCGTCACCGCCGGCGAGCTGATCGAAAACATTGATATTGGCGGTCCGGCAATGCTGCGCTCAGCGGGCAAAAACTTTCAAAGTGTCGCTGTTGTGACCGATCCTGAAGACTACGCTGCGATTGCCGCGGAATTGCACGCCAGCGGCGAGTTGAGCATTTCCACCAAGTTAAATTTGGCGCGAAAGGCTTACGCTCGAACTGCACTTTACGATGGCGAAATCTCGACGGAGCTTGAGCGTTTGTCGGCAAACGGTGACGTCGCCATTCGAGCCAGGGAAAAATTGGCAGAGAGGATTCACATATCTCTCGAGCGCAAGGAGACAATGCGCTATGGCGAAAATCCTCACCAGCACGCCGCGTTGTATGTACCTGCAGGACGTGCAGCGGCGGGACTAGCCGGCGCGAAGCAACTGCAAGGTAAGGAGCTTTCTTACAACAATCTTGTGGATCTGGACGCAGCGTGGAATCTCGTCACTGAATTTCAACGTCCCGGCGTCGCAATTATAAAACACAACAATCCGTGTGGCGCGGCTGAACAGGAAAATTTGCTGGAGGCCTACCAGAAAGCGCTGGCATGCGATCCAGTGTCTGCATTCGGGGGCGTATTAGCCTTCAACCGGACTCTGGACGCCGCAACGGCTGAAGAAGTAGCAAAATTATTCGTCGAATGTATAGTCGCGCCGAGCTACGAAGAACCGGCGCTTCAGAAGTTCGCCTCCAAGAAAAATTTACGGCTCCTCGAAATGCCACGCGACACTGCGCTTGAAGAACTCGAACTCAAACGAATTTCCGGCGGTGTTCTAGTGCAGGACGCCGATCGCCACGAACTATCCGAAAGCGAATTAAAAGTTGTCACTCAGCGCCCGCCCGCGCCGGCCGAACTTCGCGCGCTGCTTTTCGGCTGGAAGGTCTGCAAGCACGTGAAATCCAACGCCATCGTCTTCGCGCGCGGCGGATTCACGGTCGGGATCGGCGCCGGCCAAATGAGCCGTGTGGACGCCGTAAAGATCGCAGTGATAAAAGCGGAGACGGCTGGCCTTTCGCTTTCTGGGAGCGCAGTCGCGTCCGATGCTTTTTTTCCTTTTCCAGATGGAGTGGAAGAAGCGGGGAAAGCGGGAGCCACCGCCGTCATTCAGCCGGGAGGATCAGTTCGCGATGCCGAGGTGATCGCCGCGGCCAACAAGCTAGGCATGGCTATGGTTTTTTCCGGTGTGCGGCACTTCCGGCATTAGGCTGTTCCGCCGCCGGTTTCTGCCGGTGATAGGTAATTTCCACCACCTGAATTTCGCCGCTTTCGGGGATGATTTCCGAGCGCGCTACGAACGTGTCCGCGTCAAGCCGGGTCAAAATCATGCGTTTGGGCATGCCGTTTGCCGGATTCTCAAATTCAAACTTCGTGTCGCCGTGGTTGCCGAGATGAAGCAGCGTCGCTTCGGATTTCTCCCAAGGCACCAGTTGCGGCGTGAAGTGCCTCATATAAAAATCAATACCGCCGGACTTTTCTACTAATGTAAAGAGTTCGATTACCAGTGTCTTGTCATTCTCCACCAGTCGGAAAATCCCCAGTGCCTCACCTGCTTTGGGAGCGAGCCAAACCTGTTCTGCCGTCCGCGGCCCCCATTCACCGCGCCAAGTCCCTTCCAGCCAGGAAAAATCCGCTAAAGACGGGCTGGTCGCTTGCAGCCCTGCATTTGCGGTCGTCGCAGTATATTCTTGAGCGGTAGCAGAAAGGGCCGTCAATCCAAACAGACCGCCAAACAAAAGTCCCACAATAATTCGCCTTTTAGTTTGAGTCATGAGTTTTCCCGATCACTTTGCCGAAGTCTTGGGAAGCCAGCAACGAGCCCGTTCGACATTTTTCGCCCTTCCGCATCCATGCGTCCTTCGTATACGTCTAAGTGAATGGACCAGGAAACGCCGGTCAGGGGAATGCTTTGACCGCGTCCGGCTGCTATACGATAATGGAGTTTGATGGCCAACGCATGAAAACATTTGCAAGTTTTCTAATTGTCTCCTTTTTTCTAGTCGCGTCTGTCGCGCGTGCGCAGGAGTCTGCACCGGCTCAGCCCGTCGCTCCCGCTTCGGCGCAGACTGCTTCACCTGCAGCGCCCTCCAAGCAAGCTGACACACCAGGCACTCCTGCGCACCCAGACTCTTACTACTATTTCGCGCTTGGACATTTAGACGAACAGCGCTACGAAACCACCCGCCGTCCTGAACTGGCCGCGCAGTCCATCGAAGCTTACAAAAAGGCGCTGGACCTGGCTCCCGGTTCCACCGTAATCATGGAGCGCTTGGCGGAAATTTATGCTAAGTCGCAACGCGTCCGCGAAGCGGAAGTTCAGGCCCAAAACGTTTTGAAGCTTGATCCCGACGAAGTAAATGCGCACCGCCTGCTGGCACAAATTTACGTGCACGCACTGGGCGACATGGGCGCCGGCGACTTACAGAAAGAAAATCTTGCCAAAGCGGTCCAACAATTTCAGGCCATTTTGAGAGTTCATCCGGACGATACCTATTCTGCGCTATGGCTCGCGCGTCTCTACCGTTTTCAAAACAAGCACGAAGAAGCTGAGAAAGTTTTGCGCAACACGGTAAATCTGAATCCCGGCAACAGCGCTGCGCTCGAACAGCTGAGCCAGCTGCTAATTGATGAAGGGCGTTCGCAGGAAGCGGTGACGCTGCTGACGCAGGCGGCTGGAGACCAGGCCTCTCCTGAGATTTACGACCTGCTCGGCGACGCCTACGCACAGTCGAAAGAATACGCAAAGTCGGAGGATGCCTACCGCAAGGCGGTGGAAGAAGATCCCGACGATCCGGCGCACGTTCACGGGCTTGCGCAAGCGCTGATGTCGCAGGACAAATACGCCGCAGCTCTCGAGCAGTACAAGCGTCTCTCTGAATTGGAACCCAGCACTTGGGAAAATTTCCTGCGCATGTCCGAGCTCTACCGCAGGATGGGAAAGTTTGACGACGCAGAATCCGCGCTACTTCGTTCCAAGCAACTCTCTCCCGACAATCTCGAAGTTCTTTATAACGAAGCACTGCTTTACGAAGAGCAGGGTCGCTATGACGATGCCGTAAAGATCCTTAGCGACTCAATTAACGGCATGAAGAACCATGCCGGCGGATCCGGTAACTCAGCTGCCGCTGGAGGCGAAGCGCCCAACCCCAGCGCACTGGCCATCCTTTACGAGCAACTAGGTCATGCGTACTTGGGCCAGGAAAACTATCCCGCGGCCATCCGCACCTTTGAAGAAATGGGCAAACTCGGTCCTGACGCGCAGAAGCGTGCGGAAATGCTTCTGATCGACGCCTACCGCCAGAACCGGGATCTTGACCGCGCGATTGCCGAAACCAAGAAGGAACTTCAAGTTTCGCCCAAGGACCAAAGCCTGATCATTACGCTGGCCATGTTGTATGGCGAGAACTCGAACACGGACGCAGCGACAAAGCTTTTGACCGGCTTGCTGCAAAACAACGATGGCGACCAAGGAATTTATGTAGATCTCGCACAGGTCCAGGAGCGCGGCAGGGATTATTCTGATGCAGAACAGTCGGCGCGAAAAGCTGAGCAAATGGCGCGGGACAATAGCGACAAGGAATCCGCTTGGTTCATGCTCGGCGCCATTTACGAGCGCGAGAAAAAATTCGATCAGGCCGAAGAACAATTCCGCAAGGTGCTGGAAGTAAATCCGAACAACGCCGCTGTGCTGAATTATTACGGGTACATGCTTGCCGATCGCGGTGTGCGCCTTAGCGAAGCGACCGAAATGATTCAGAAGGCGGTTAAACTCGAACCCAATAATGGCGCGTATATGGATAGTCTCGGTTGGGCCTTCTACAAACAGAACAAGCTGGCCGAAGCGGAAGAATATCTTCGCAAGGCTTCCGAACGCCAAAGTCACGATCCCACGATTCTCGGCCATCTCGGCGATGTCTATATGAAACTTGGCCAAACCGAGCGCGCCGCCTCGTATTGGGAGCGCGCGCTCGTCGAGTGGCGGAAAGCTATTCCCGCTGACTACGAAGCTGATAAAGTAAATGATGTGGACGCCCAGCTTAAGAATCTCCGGCGTCATACCGCGCAGAAATCCACTCCGGAAACGGCCAAACCGCAGTAAGCTCCCCGCATGACTCGCGCGACACGCAACAAAAGATCGGTGCGCCTACCTGCGTTTGCAAAAATCAATCTGTGCCTGCATGTAATGGGAAAGCGGCCGGACGGCTATCATGAGCTGCGCACAATTTTTCAAGCAATCTCGTTACACGATACGCTGGAGCTTTCCATTGAGCCCGGCGGGTCAGGGTTGTTCTCTTTATCGAGCAACGATGCGACCCTGCCGCTCGGTCCGGACAATCTGGTGTGGCGTGCGATCGAAGCCATCGCCCGCGATCTTGGTTTTCACGGAAGCATTTCCGCGCAATTGAACAAAAGAATCCCGGTAGCGCGCGGATTAGGTGGGGGCTCGAGCGACGCTGCCGCGGCGCTGATCGGCATGATGCGACTTACCGCGGCGCAGGTAGCACTGCCGCGTCTCGTGGAAATCGCTGCAGGCCTCGGCGCCGACGTTCCTTTTTTCCTGTTCGGAGGTCGCGCCCTTGCGGTAAATCGCGGCGACGAAATCTATCCGCTTCCCAATGCTCGGAAGCAAACCATCTTGGTTGTTTCGCCGCGTGACATCGGCGTGAGCACGAGGGACGCTTACGAATGGATTTCTGCGGAATTGACAAAGACTGCAAAACCCCCTAGAATTTGGGGGTTCTGCGCTCTGTGCTGGAGCAGGCAGGGAGCGGCCGTCTCGAATGATTTCGAGGGGCCGGTTTTCCGCCATCATCCGCGACTCGGAGAAATCCGGGACGCATTGCTCAAGCGAGGAGCTGCAGATGCCGCGCTGGCGGGTAGCGGGTCGGCGGTGTTCGGAGTCTTCCGAAACCCAGCGCAGGCGCGCCGAACCGCTCGTGCATTCCCGGAAGATTCGGTTTTCGTCGTCGAAACTTTATCCAGGGAAGACTATAGCCGTTCGCTTGGGTGGCGTGCGGGCGGTTGAGGGGAAAATTTGGCTGACGACAAATTTAAGATTTTTTGCGGGACGGCAAATCCTGCGTTGGCGAAAGCTATTTGTAAGTATGTAGGCGTTCCGTTGGGAAAGGCCGAACACGGTCAGTTCAGCGACGGCGAAACGCGTTTTCAAATTTTGGAGAATGTTCGGGGCGCTGATGTTTTTGTCGTGCAGCCTTGCAGCCATCCGGTTGATTTCAACCTGATGCAGTTGTTGCTGATGATCGATGCGTTTAAGCGCGCTTCCGCTTGGCGTATTACGGCGGTGATTCCGTATTATCCGTACGCGCGCCAGGATCGGAAAGATCGGCCTCGCGTCGCCATTTCCGCCAAGCTCGTGGCGGATTTATTGGAAACAGCAGGTTCGAGCCGCGTGCTAACGCTCGATCTGCATGCACCGCAGATTCAGGGATATTTCAATATCCCCGTGGATCACTTGTTCGCGTCGCCGGTGCTGGTGGAATATTTTCAGAAGATGAACTTGGGGCTCATGACGATTGTTTCGCCGGACGCCGGTGGAGTCGAGCGCGCGCGCTACTTTGCGAAGAGAATGGATGCGCCCCTGGCCATCGTGGACAAACGGCGCGTGGATGTGAACGTAAGCGAAGTAATGAATCTGATTGGAGACGTCTCGGGGCGTCCCGCTCTAATCATTGACGACATTATCGACACCGCCGGAACGCTGGTGAAAACCGCCGAAGCCCTGCTGGATAATGGCGCGACAAAAGTTTTCGCGGCTTGCACTCATCCCGTTCTTTCGGGGCCGGCTGCCGATCGCATCACCAAGTCCGCGATCGAAGAGGTTGTAGTTGCGGATTCAGTGCCGCTGAATGAAGCGGCGCGAAAAGTGTCGAAGATCAGAGTGCTCAGCGTGGCGCCGCTGCTGGCTCGCGGCATCCAGTCGATTCACGAAGAAACTTCGATCAGCGAACTGTTTAATTGAAGTGCTTAATCGAAGTACAGCGAGTTGTTTAACTAACCAGCGGCATAAGAGGACGTTATGGAAACGTTTACTGTAGAAGGGAAAATTCGCGAGGGTCGCGGAAAAGGTCCGGCCCGGCGCACGCGTCTTACCGGCATGGTCCCCGCAATTCTTTACGGCGGGAAGAAAGACTCGATCTCTCTTTCGGTGAATGCCAAGCACGTCGCGCGCATTCTGCGCTCGGAAACCGGTCACAATACGATTTTCACCGTGCAGGTTGCCGACGGAGCCGCGGAAAAAGCCATGGTGAAGGATTGGCAAGTGGATCCCGTAAGCGGATCGCTGCTCCATGTGGACCTCTTTCGAATCGCCATGGACGTACGCATGCGTGTCCGTGTGCCCGTGCACACATTCGGCGAGCCGCAAGGCGTGAAGATGCAGGGTGGCATTTTCGAAATGGTCACACGCGAGGTCGAAGTCGAGTGTTTGCCAGCCGACATTCCTGAGGAATTCAAGGTCGATGTCAGCGACATGCTCATCGGCAAACAGCTTCGTGCCGGAGACCTTCCGTTCGACCGGCAAAAAGTAAAGCTGCTGACCGATCCATCGCGTGTGCTTGCCCACGTGGTCATACTCAAGAAGGAAGAGGAGCCCGCTCCGGAAGCAGCCGTGGCTGCGGAAACTGCGCCGGCGGAACCTGAAGTTATCAAGAAGGGTAAGAAAGAAGAAGAGGGCGAAGCCGAAGCTGGGGCCGAACCCGCAGCGAAAGCCGAGAAGCCGGAGAAGAAGGGCAAGGAGAAGTAGTCTCCTCTCTGTGACGTTCCATCAGAAGCGCGGGATGTACGCTTGGGCCAATTTATGAAACTGATCGTCGGCCTCGGCAATCCCGGTGCGGAATATGAATGGACGCCGCACAATTTGGGCTTCCTGGCGGTGGATGGTTTAGCCGGGCGCGAAGGAATCCGAGTCACACGGCCCGAATCAAAGTCTTACGTGGGTCGCGGCAAGGTAGCAGGACAGGAAGTTGTTCTGGCCAAGCCGCAGACCATGATGAATTTGAGCGGAGTCGCCGTACGGGAATTGCTCGAGCGTTACGAATGTACTCCCGCGGATTTGATTCTTCTGCTCGACGAAGTGGATTTGCCGTGGGGCATGCTGAGGATTCGCGAACGCGGTACAGGAAGCACGCATAACGGGTTCCAGTCGGTAGTTCGCTCGCTGGGCACCGATGAGTTCGTCCGTATTCGCATGGGATGCCGGCCGGATTATCCGGTGGGCGACCGCGCCGACTATGTACTTTGTCCCATGCGGCGTCTGGAGCGGGAGGTTGCCGCACAAATGATGGCGGATGCCGCCGAAGCTGTGGATTGCGTTTTGAGCCAAGGCGTGGATAAGGCCATGACCCGGTTCAATCGCCGGGTAAGTTCCATGGAAGAAGATTCTCAGTAACGATTGGCAGTAAGCATCGAAATCGACGAATAGATTTTGAAAATCGAGGACCTATGGAAGAGCGCCTGTACGATTTGATTTTTATCTGCCGCCCGGACACCCCGGAAGCGGACATCGACAAAGTGATTTCGACACTCGAGCACGCGGCCACCGAAAAGGGCGGCAAAATCGACTCAGTGAATAAGTGGGGCCGCAAACGCATGGCCTATCGCGTGCAGAAGGTGCGCGAGGGTTATTTCGTATACATGGTCATCCGCTCGAGCCATGGCGAGGTGGTGAAAGAGCTCGAGCGCCGGCTGAAGGTCGCCGATCCAGTGATGAAATATCTCACCGTGCGACTCGACGAAGAATTAAAGCGGCAAGAAAAGCTGAAGCGGCACCGCGAGCGCCGCGCAGCGCGCCGTCCGCGCAAGGCTGTTCCTGCAGCTCCGGCCATAGCGGGAGCGGAGCAGGCCGCAGCACCGACTGCATAGCGAATTAATTTATTCAGAAGTTTGATTAGGGAGAAATCGAATGGCAGAAGAAAACGCACAGCAGTCTTACGGAGGGGGAGGCGGTCCCAGGTCTTCAGGGCCCGGGGGAGGTCCCGGTGGCCGTCCAGGCGGTCCGGCAAAGCGCGGCAAGCGCAATTTCGTTCGCAAAAAGAAAGTTTGCCGCTTCTGCGTGGACAAGGCTGACTTCATCGATTACAAGAAGGCCGAGATTCTTGCGCCGTTCATCCAGGAGCGGGGAAAAATTCTTCCGCGCCGAATGACCGGAACTTGCGCCCGTCACCAGCGCTGGCTGACCGTGGCGATCAAGCGAGCGCAGAACATTGCCCTGCTGCCGTTTGCCGCGGAACTATAGTCGGATCGCCAGCTAGTCAAAAAAGGGATTGAAAGAAGCGGAATCAATTTAGATGGTTTGAGGGATACGCGATGCAGATTATCTTGCAGGAAGACGTTGAAAAGTTGGGAAATCGCGGCGAGCTGGTGGACGTGGCTGCAGGTTACGCTCGCAATTATCTATTGCCGCGCAAGCTCGGCATAGAAGCCACGCCTGGCAACATGAAGCGCCTGGAACGAATGCGCGTCACCTTTGCGAAGAAGGAAGCCACCGAGAAGGGCGCCGCACAAACGCTGGCTGATTCGTTGCAGGGTGTCTCCCTTACTTTCGCGCGCAAAGCCGGCGATAACGAGCAGCTTTTCGGCTCGGTAACCTCAGCCGACATCGCCGAAGCGCTCGAAGCCCAGGGCTATCACATCGACAAGCGCAAGATCACGCTAGCCGACCCCATCAAGCTCGTCGGTGAATACGAAATTCCAGTCAAGCTGCACCGCGACATCGTTGCCAAGGTAAAAGTCTCAGTAACAAAAGAAGCCTAAGACGCAGTCGCACTGCGCCGCCGTGTTTGCATGTGTAGCGAACTTCAACCTGCCCAGCGGAAGAGATTCCGTTTCCTTCTAGGTGCCGCGAGAGAAGAACCGACCATTCTTTTGGTTTGACAGTTTTCCACTTTTCCTAAAACGTCCACAGGCTCGTACTCATTGACCTCCGCTGCGCAACTGACCACAATGTGCGCGCTCCATCCGTAAGGTATTTCTGAATCGAACTAATTTGAACGTGGCATTAGCCGTCCTCTTGCGCTCGCAAGTCCTTTGAGCGAAAATAGTAGGCGAATAAAAAGCGAATAATGGCAAACGACACTACTCTCGAGCGTCCCCTGCCCCACAATCTGGAAGCAGAGCGCAGCATCCTCGGGGCCATCATCCTCGATAACCACGCGCTAAATGCCGCTATAGAAAAAATCCGCTCTGAAGATTTTTTCCTGTCGCAGCATCGTCAGATTTTCGAGCGCATGATCCAGCTCGGAGAAAAACAGCAAGCCATTGACGTCGTCACATTGATGGACGACCTCACGCGCCGCGGCGAGCTTGAATCGGCCGGCGGTGTCGCCTATCTCTCGCAGCTGGCCGACGGCTTGCCGCGCGTCACCAACGTCGAGCATTACGCGCGCATCGTTAAAGAGAAAGCCGTCTTGCGCAGCCTCATTTTTTCAGCGTCTGCGATTCAGGAGCAAGCGCTCGCTGCCGGCGATGACGCCGACGTTATTCTCGACCGCGCCGAATCCGTGATTTTTCAGCTCGCAGAAGATCGCGTCAAAGCCGGCCTGATCGGCGTCAAAGAACTTGTTCGCGACAATTACGAACGCCTCGAAAAGATTTTCAGCGAAGGCCGTCGCATCACCGGCCTCGCCAGCGGTTACCCCGGGCTCGATAATGAGACCGCCGGCTTGCAGCCTTCCGAATTGATTATTCTCGCGGCCCGCCCTTCCATGGGAAAAACAGCCCTGGCGCTAAACATCGCTGAAAATGTCGCACTGCGCCTGCGCGAACCAGTGGCCGTGTTTAGTCTTGAAATGTCGAAGGAATCTCTCCTCTTGCGCTTGCTCGCCTCCGAAGCGCGCGTCGATGCTCACAAATTCCGCACCGGCCATATGGGCCGCGACGACTGGGGAAAAATCACCGGTGCGCTAACGAACCTGGCCGAAGCGCCGCTATGGATTGACGATTCCGCGTCCTCCACCGTGATGGAAATTGGCGCCAAAGCGCGTCGTTTGAAACGCGATCGTGGCCTATCGCTCCTGGTCGTGGATTACCTTCAGCTGGTCGTGCCCACCCACACGGGCCGCGGAACGAATCGACAGGAAGAAGTCTCCAGCATCTCGCGCGGACTGAAAGGCCTGGCCAAAGAATTAAAAGTTCCCGTTCTCGTGCTCAGCCAGCTTACCCGCGCACCCGAACGCGACGAGCGCAAGCCGCAGCTATCTGACCTTCGCGAATCGGGCGCGATTGAACAGGATGCCGACGTGGTCCTCTTCATCAATCGCCCAAATTTTTACAAACCGGATATGCCTGAACAAGATCGCGCCAAAGCCGAGTTGATCATCGCCAAACAGCGCAACGGTCCCACCGGTACCATGAATTTTGTTTTCCTCGCCCGCCATACGCGGTTCGAAGAAGCCGCGCCGGACGCCTGGAGCGGCACGGTCGGCGACGAATAGCGTAGCCAACCGCCCACAGGACGTGTCGCCCCTTCGACGGTTCCCTTGGCGCGCGCTCCCTTGCCAGATGTTTCTCCGCAATTCCGCCACCGATAAGTTCAGCATTTCCCGCGCAATGGCATGAAGCCGATCTGCTGACCCTGATCTTTCAAAAGGCCCGCCAACTGCATCCGCCCGCCGTGCGACTGTTTACCTAAACGCCGCGTTCAGCCCGGTTGGACCGAAATTCGTTCGCGCCGCCGACAAGGAGTCTGGCATTCTAAATGGCGATGTCGAAAGCCATCCACATCGAAGGGCGGCCGGTTTGGGCGGAGATCTCGCTCAAAGCGATAGTCCATAATCTGCGCGTGATCCGCCGGCACGTCGGAGCAAACCGAAAAGTTCTCGCTGTCGTTAAGTCCAACGCCTATGGCCTGGGTGCTGTGCCGATTTCAAAAGCTCTGCAAAAAGCCGGCACCGAATGGTTCGGCGTCACCTGCGCTAACGAAGGCATCGAGTTGCGCGAAGCTGGAATTCGCAAGCCTATTTTGGTTCTCACCGGTTTCTGGCCTGGCGAAGAAAAACGCCTGATGCAAAATCAGCTTACGCCCACGGTGACCCGCGTGGATGACCTGGGTTATCTCGAGCGCGCCGCAAAAACGCTCCGCCGTAAATCGTCAGCAAAATCCCCACGCGTCCGCTTCCATCTAAAAATAAATACGGGCATGAACCGCCTAGGAATCTCTCCGGACGAGATCGACGCGTTCGCAGCGGCTCTCACCGATTGCCCGCACATACAACTCGAAGGCACCTACACTCATTTCGCTTCCGCGGAAGATTTCACCGCCGAACAAACCGTCCAGCAGGAGCAGCTTTTCCGCGATTGTCTCGCTCGTCTCCGCGCTCTCGGAATTTCTCCCGGCATCGTGCACATGGCTAACAGTGGCGCCATCTGCGCGCGCCCAAGCACTTGGGTTGACATGGTGCGCCCCGGCGCAATTCTTTACGGATACCATCAGTCTTTTGATCCACCTCAGAAAAGAGAAGAAGTGAAGGGTGCGATGCCGCTCGCTCCCTGTCTGTCTCTGCGCGCCCGCATCATTTCGTTGCGCGAAGTCCCCGCCGGACAGGCGGTCGGTTACGCCGCACGTTTCGTCACCACCCGCCCATCGAAAATTGCTGTCATCAACGCGGGCTATGCCGACGGAGTCGTGCGCGCCAGAACGAACCGCGGCTGCGCCTTGGTGCGCGGCCTTCGCGTCCCGCTGGTCGGAACCATCTCCATGGACTTAACCATGCTGGATGTAACCGGGGTGCCCGGCGTAACGCTCGGCGATGTCGTCACAATTTATGGAAAAGATGGCCAGGCTGCGATCGAAGTCTCCGACGTCGCCCGCGAAATCGGCACGGTTACTTCTGATTTGCTTTGCGCTCTTGGCCGTCGCGTCCCGAAATATTACCTCTAGTCCCTCGACGCGGCTCTGTTTCTATAATTTTTTCCATGCGTTATCAGACTGGTATATGGCTTCTGGTTTTCCACTGCGGATATACCGAAATTCGGTGCTATGATGTTTCTCATAATATTGATACTTGCCGTCTCTTCATTTCGGTGCAGTAAGAGGTTTCATAAAGCCGAATATGCGAAAGGATGTTAGCCACGAACCAAAATAGATTGCGTTAGCCGCTCTTTCATAAGCTTCATAAAGGTGTTTCGATGCAGAGGCCTACTAATGCACCTAGCCGTTCCCCGGCAGTACCCGCTTCGGAGAATCCTGTTTCAAAGTCAGCCGTTCATCCCCGCGCCGCCCAGGAAAGCGTGGGCAGTTTCTGGGACATGCTCGGCATTCGTATGATCTTCACCGCGATTTGCGTTGCGGCTGGCTTTCACTTTCGCCCGTTCAGCGTTTCAAAGGAATCGGGCGCGGCGGCCGGCTTGTTGTTCGCGGTGGCCGTCATCTTTTTTGAAGTGCGCTTGCGCCGCGCCAGCTTGCGTCGCCTGATAGGCGCAGCCACCGGCTCGATTCTGGGAATTTTGGGCGCCTATTTCACCACTTTGGTTCTCTCGCACACATCCATGCCGGAAAGTACCCGCTCGTTTTTCAGCTTGGCAACATTTCTGGTCATGGCATATACCGGATTGATTCTGGGCGCCAATAAAGGCGACATGCTGAATCTGCAAGCCCTGGGCGGCCTTTTTGGCAGCGAACGTAGCTTGAAGCATTCGTTTAAGGTGCTGGATACCAGCGTCATCATTGACGGCCGCGTGGCCGATATCGCCGACGCTCAGTTCCTCGACGGCACTGTAATCATTCCTCAGTTCGTCCTGCACGAACTGCAGCTTGTCGCCGACTCGGCAGATCCGCTAAAGCGCCAGCGCGGCCGCCGCGGCCTCGAAGTGCTGCAACGCATTCAGAAAATGGCTCACCTCGAAGTTCAGATCGTCGACGAGGATTTCCCGCAAGTTCCGGACGTCGACCTGAAGCTCATCGAACTCGCCAAGCGCTACGACGCAAAAATTGTCACCAACGATTACAACTTGAATAAAGTTGCTACGCTGCAAGGCATCGAGATTCTAAACGTCAATCAGCTTGCCAACGCCCTTAAGCCTGTGGTGTTGCCGGGTGAGACCATGCGCGTCTTCATCCTTCGCGAAGGCAAGGAATACAATCAGGGCGTGGCCTATCTCGACGATGGCACCATGGTGGTCGTGGATGGCGCCCGCAAAATGATCAACAAGACCATCGATATCACGGTAACCTCGGTACATCAGACCACCGCCGGCAAAATGATCTTCGGCCGTTACGATGAACGAGGCGAGCAGTCCCCGCCGCGGCCGATTTCGTCCATGTCGCAATCCCAACCAGAACCCCAGCCCGGTCCCCGGGCGGTGGACGATCGCATCGGTGGCGAACGCCCACCCCGCCCGCTGTATCCCGAGCCTGGCCGGTCTTAGCTTGTCGCTGGTTGCTACCGGCACAGGTCAACGCGATCACAATTTTCGTGCAGCGGAAGGAGTGCGAGGCATGAAGTTCCGAAAACTGGGTAATACCGGACTGCTCGTTAGCGAACTGGCGCTTGGCACCATGTAATTCGGCGGCAAGATGAACATGGGCAACCTGGGTCAACAGGACACCACGCGAATGGTGAAGTTAGCGCTGGATAAAGGAATCAACTTTATCGATACGGCGGACGTGTACAGCCTGGGAGAGAGCGAGACTCTGGTCGGTAATGCTTTGAAAGGTGTCAGACAAGAAATCGTCCTGGCCACCAAAGTCCGCCTGCCCATGAGCGAAAATCTCAATCGAAGCGGCGCGACCCGCGTGAACATCATGCGCGAAGTGGAGGGCAGTCTCCAGCGGCTGCAGACCGATTACATCGATCTTTACCAGGTGCATGGATGGGACAGCAATACGCCGCTCGAGGAGTCGGTGCGGACGCTCGACGATCTTGTGCGACATGGAAAGGTCCGCTATATCGGGCTCTCCAACTTTATGTCGTGGCAAGCCGCAACCGCGGTGATGCTGCAGGAGCATCTGGGGCTGGAAAAATTTGTGACAGCACAGATGTACTACAGTCTCGTCGGCCGCGGCCTCGAATATGAATTTCAGTCGTTCGCCGAATACTACAACATCGGCATCCTGGTTTGGAGCCCGCTAGCTGGCGGCTTTCTCTCGGGCAAGTATAGCCGCGCCAACCCTGCTCCCGTCGGCACGCGATTCGCCGAGGCAGGTGCGTTCGTGCCCTTCGACAAAGAGATGGGCTACCGCGTGGTGGAGGTTCTGAAGCAAGTGGCCAGCCGGCATAACGCAAGCCCGGCCCGCGTGGCGCTCGCGTGGGTATTGGGACGGCCGGCGATCAGCTGCGTGATCGTCGCTGCCCGAAAAGCGGAGCAACTGGAAGATAACGTCGCCGCCGCAGACCTTCAGCTCTCGGACGAAGATGTCCGGCTTCTGGACGCGGCGTCGGATCCGGGCGTTCCGTATCCGAAGTGGATGGTCCTTCAGCTCGACACCGCGGAAGATCCGCGTTCGAAGGCCCTATATCCCGAGCGCTATGCGGGTGGCGGTCCCTGGAAAGACCTCCGCGGTAGTCGCTGGTCCAGCTGAGTGCGTGTTACAGTCGGCGACGAAAGGCACGAGAGAGCACTTTGTAAACCAAGACGACTGATGCTTAGGGGCGCCCTTTTATATGTGTGCCGAGCATGTTCGATAGCTTGGAGGTGAAAGTCCTCTACCCATCTTGATGGAAGAGAAGGGTTAGTGAAGCGCAAGGGCGTCGTCGCGAGGCGAGGTCTGAAAGAAGCGTGGAGCAAACACGCGAGCCGATGGACAAGAACTGGATTTGAGGCCTACGGTGCCGGGCGAGCGAGCATATGATCGTGAAGCCCATATCCATCAAAGGCACTGGTGGTAAATCCAGCGGTTGTGCGTGGAAGGCGATCGAACTTACCTCGGGAGATCTGTCGCATGTCACGGAATCGTGACTGAGGGTGGAGCGATTCACTCTGACCGTGCGGCAGAAGTCAGCAGCGGGCGCAGTAGTCGCGCAAGCGATGAAGGCCCAAACAGCAGGGAGCGGCAAGTAGGACGCAGGACTCGATGAGCGACAAGCGGCAGAAGAACCAGCTAGTGCTGGCCTTTACTGAGGAGGGGAGGAGTGAAGCTTCAAAGACTTCTCAGGAAGGGACCGAATCGCTCACGGCGAAATGCGAAACCGAACGTCCGGCTAGTCACGAGCAGTTGATGGAAGAAGTCTGCGAGCGGGAAAACTGCTGGCAAGCTTACAAGCGAGTCAAAGCGAACAAAGGAAGTCCGGGAATCGACGGCATGAAAGTCGGCGAGCTCTCGGGCTACCTGAAGCAGCACTGGCCCACCATACGGGAACAACTGTTGAGCGGGACCTACAAGCCACAACCGGTGCGACGGGTGGAAATCCCGAAGCCGGACGGCGGGGTGCGAAAGCTTGGCATCCCGACGGTGCTGGATCGCTTGATCCAGCAGGCGGTGATGCAGGTTTTGCAACGCAGATGGGACCCGACCTTCTCCGAACACAGCCATGGGTTCCGGCCGAAACGCTCGGCGCATCAAGCGATAGCCAAGGCACAGCAGTACATCTCCGCAGGCCATCGCTGGGTGGTAGACCTCGATCTTGAGAAATTCTTTGATCGGGTCAATCACGACAAACTGATGGCATCGATCTCTCGACGGGTAACCGACAAGAGAGTGCTCCGATTAATCGGGGCGTTCTTGAAAGTGGGAGTGATGGAGAATGGGCTGGTGAGTCCGGCGGAGGAAGGAACACCGCAAGGTGGACCGCTTTCTCCACTACTATCGAACATCGTACTCGACGAACTCGACCGGGAACTGGAACGGCGCAAGCATCGCTTCGTGCGGTATGCGGATGACTGCAACATTTACGTCCGTAGCCAACGAGCGGGACAGCGGGTGATGACGAACGTCACGCGCTTTCTCACGCGACGGCTCAAGCTCAAGGTGAACGAGACCAAGAGTGCAGTGGCTCGACCAGTGGAACGGAAGTTCTTGGGGTTCAGCTTCAGCAACAACAAAGAACCGAAACGGCGAATTTCGCCGAAGGCTCTAGTGCGTTGCAAGCAGAAGATTCGGGAGCTGACACAACGGACACGAGGAATCAGTCTGGAACAAATGCTGAAAGAACTGACGGCCTACTTACGGGGCTGGAAGAGCTACTTCGGCTTCTGTCAGACACCCTCACTGCTTCGGCAACTGGATCGCTGGATACGCCATCGTCTGCGGTCCATGATCTGGAAGCAATGGAAACACGGGAAGCAGCGGTACGGGAATCTACGTCAACGCGGGGTTGGTGCGGCACTCGCTGCACAAACAGCGGGTAGTCCTCACGGTCCATGGCGTGTGGCGAACAGCCCGGCCTTGTCCATCGCGTTCCCGCTCGCCTACTTCGACTCTCTTGGTCTCCCTCGGCTGTTCGATGGCCTTGCGTAACCCTCTGAACCGCCCGATGCGGACCCGCATGTCGGGTGGTGTGGCAGGGGAGAGCGGGCGACCGCTCCCCCTATGCCGATTGCGTGGAATAGTCCGAAAGTGACCCACCACCGTTTTCCCCACCTTCCCAGGCAATTGCGATAGACTGTTGACCCTTCGATGAGCCGAATTGCTGCCATTATTCCCGCTGCCGGGCTCGGCACCCGCATGGGCGCCGAAACGCCAAAACAGTTTCTTGAACTGGACGGCATGCCGCTTGTCATTTTTGCTTTGAGGCGTCTGGCCGCTTGTCCGGAGATCACTGACTTTTTTATCGCCACGCGCGCTGACGACATGGTGTCGTTGCAGGACAAAGTGGCCAAAGCCGCGCTCGGCCGTCCCGCGCGGGTGGTTCATGGCGGCGACACACGTCAGCAGTCCGTCGCTAATGCGCTAGCGCAGGTGGATCCCGCCACTGAAATTGTTTTAGTACACGACGCGGTGCGCCCCTTCGTAACTCCGGAGCAAATTGAGCGCGTGATCACGGAAGCGCGCGCGCGGGGTGCAGCAATCCTCGGCATACCCGCGATCGATACGGTCAAGGAAGTAAAGCGCGCCAGCCTTCCGGAAGACGTCGCGTTGATTACGTCCACGGTTCCCCGCGAAAGAATAGTGTTGGCGCAAACCCCGCAAGCATTTTCATACGCCCTTCTGCGCGACGCCTTTCGCAAGGCGCAGCAGGATGGTGTTACCGCCTCGGATGAAGCCTCGCTGGTCGAACGCTTCGGCCAAGACGTCTTCGTCGTTCTAGGCTCTGAGCGCAACTTGAAAATTACCCGCCCCGCGGACATGGATCTCGCTCGTTTCTACCTGGAACAGGAGCGCCGCCCCAAATGACGCGTTCCGGAATTGGCTACGATTTGCATCGCCTGGCCGAAGGCCGCAAGCTAATGATCGGCGGAATCGAAGTCCCGTTCGATAAAGGTTCCCTCGGGCATTCGGATGGCGACGTACTCGCACACGCCCTATGCGACGCGTTGCTCGGGGCCGCCGGGCTCGGCGACATCGGCATCCATTTCCCTGACACGGATCCAAAATGGAAAGGCACATCCAGCCTGCTGTTCCTGGAGCACACCAGAAAGCTTCTGGATGAAAAACGCCTGCGCATCTCCCATCTCGACGCCGTGGTAATCTGCGAGCGTCCGAAATTAGGTCCTCATTTCCCAGCTATGCGCGCAGCGCTGGCGAAGTCGCTCGGGATCGCACCGGAGCAAATCAATCTGAAAGCAAAAACCAACGAAGGCACCGGCGAAATCGGCCGTGGCGAAGCCATCGCCGCCCATGCCATCGCCACCCTAGACGGCTGATGTTTTTTCCGCCTGCCGGACGCAAAGTAATGATGAACTGGCTCACGGGATTCCACGCAGTAGAAGAAGCGCTGGCCGCCGGACGCGCGCTTGATCGCATCGTGATAGCCCGCGGCCGCCACGGCGAGCGCGTGGAAACGGTCGTCCAACTCGCGCGTTCGAAAAGCGTACCCGTACGATTCGAAGACCGTCTGCAAATCGATCGCCTCACCGGCACGCGTGAACATCAAGGCATCGCCGCTCTCGCCGCCGCGAAACCTGCTCTTGCACTGGAAGACTTGCTCACAGCCAAGACTCCGCAAGGGCTCCTCGTGCTGCTCGATGGGATCGAAGACCCTCATAATCTTGGCGCGATCGTGCGCACCGCACTAGCCGCGGGCGCGAATGGCGTGGTAATCCCCGAGCGGCGTGCCACCGGTTTAACCGATACGGTCGAACGCGCCTCCGCCGGTGCCCTCGCTCATTTGCCGGTCGCACGCGTGAAGAACCTCGTTCGCGCGATGGAAGAGATGAAAGAAGCCGGCTACTGGCTAATTGGATTGGACGAGCGCGCGGAAAAAAAATACACCGAAGCAGACTTTTCGGGCCAGATCGGAATTGTTCTCGGCGGCGAAGGCGGAGGACTGCACGAACTAACGCGCAAACGCTGCGATTTCCTGGTTTCCATTCCCACCGTCGGCCCCGTCCGATCCCTCAACGTTTCCGTAGCCGCCGGCGTAGTCCTGTTCGAAGTAGCCCGCCAGCGCCAACAACAAAAAACTAAAAGCTGATAAGCGTCTCGACGTCTCAATAATGAAGTATGCAGTGAATTGTTTTAAGCGCTTCGATCGCGTGGTGGTCCCAATGAGTCGTAAAGCTTACACGCCAATCCCATAGGGCCATCTCAAATTATTTTGCTCTATCCATAAGTACGAGCACTTGCAGGATTGAAGACATTCCAATGCCGATCGTGGTCCCCTAATTTCTGAGTCGAAATATCGTATGGAGCGCGCCGCTCTAGGTGGGTCATTTGTGCGATCGGAACTTTTTCTGAATTCTCGATGTGGCTGTCAGGAAAATGAATTGCTGCGCTGATTAGATCTGGCAGAACTTCGTAAATTTGAACGAGCAACTGGTGCTTATCCAGACTTGAAAGCAGCGTCTACGACGCGCAATACTGTCGCGCTATCGCGCCAAACCCTCCGCAATATCTCCAGCAGGGCCCACCTTCGATTCCGCACGGTAGGCGAGAATCTGTCCCACTTACTTGTCGTATTTCAAAAGCGAAAACACATCGATCCCCGATAGCTTCGCCCGCCCATTCAGGAAACTCAGCTCCACAGCAAAGGCCGCTCCCACCACCTCGCCGCCGAGCTGTCCTATGAGTTTAACCGCGGCAGCCGCCGTGCCGCCGGTGGCGAGCAAGTCATCGCAAACGAGTACGTGCTGGCCAGGCTTCACTGCGTCCTCGTGAATGTCGAGCTGATCGGTGCCGTATTCGAGCTGATAGGTCACCGACGCGCACTTTGATGGCAATTTATTCGGCTTCCGTATTGGAACGAATCCCGCGCCAAGTCGGTACGCCAGCGCCGGACCAAAAATAAATCCTCGCGCCTCAATTCCGGCCACCACATCCACTTTTCGCCCGTCGTAATGCGTGCACAGCTGGTCCACCATGGAATGAAACCCCCGGGGGTCCTTCAGCAGCGTGGTAATGTCATAAAACAAAATTCCCGGCTTTGGATAATCCGGAATTTCGCGAATCAGTTTCTTCAGCTGGTCCATCGTCTCCCCTTTAAATGCCGTCATACCTCAAGAGAATCGCGTTCAATCGAAAAGCCGTGTTCGAATTGGGATTGAATTGCCGTCTCTTCTTCGGTCAGGTCGGAAACCACCGCCGAACGTGGCCCGCGTTGGAGTTCCTTGCGAAGCGCCGCAAGCATTGCCGGCGTGCCAATGGCGTAAACTTCCACGCGTCCATCGCGCAGGTTCTTGGCATAGCCATGGATCCCCCATTGCCGGGCTATCCGACTCGCAAAGTACCGAAAACCTACCCCTTGTACCGTTCCGCTGACGCGATACAGTCTAGCCTGAAGCGTTTCTTTATCTTCATGAATTGAATTTTCTGACATTTGCAAGCGAGCGATTCTATCAGAGCCGCAGCTAGGCCCCGCTTGAAAAGAATTTGCGATGGCAGTTTCAGTGGCTAGCACACTGTTCGCCGCGTCACGCTACGATTATGATATGGTCAAAATTGTGTGCCCTTTTTACACTCGCGCTCAAACCTGAAGTGCCCGGGCTGCATCTAAGAATCAGAAGACGCAAAATGAAATCACTTTTCTCAGTCATGCTTCTACCGACGCTGCTGTTAGTGCTTGCGATCAACGCTGCCGCGCAGGACAGCACCGGCCCCATGGCCCCTCCGCCGAAATTCGAAGTGAAACGCATCCCCACTGAACCGCATCCGGGTCCTCCGCCTGTTCCCGAAGAAGTAATCATTCAGAAATTTGCGGCTAACGAAGACGCCATGAAACAGCAGTTCGATACCTACGACTACACCCAAACCATTCGCATCGACGAACTCGCCGACCCCGGCGGGAAATTCAGCCTGACCGGCGAGGTCTACACTCGCCCCGATGGCCAGCGCTACATGCGCGTCGACAAACAACCCGAAGCCACTCTAAAAGTGGAAAAGTACACGCTCGAAGATGTCCGCACGATTTCAAGCTTGCCGCTGTTCCTTCTCACTTCGCAGGAAATTGCAAATTACAATTTCAAATATGTAGGCCACGAAAAACTTGACCAACTGAACACCTACATTTTCCAGGTCAAGCCGAAAATGTTGAGCCGCAAGCGCCGTTTCTTCGAAGGCGTAATCTGGGTGGACGATCAGGATTTCGCCATCGTCAAATCCTACGGCAAGCTCGTGAGCGAACTTTCCGGCAACGGAACCGCTTTGCCTTTCACCATGTTCGAAACCTACCGCGAAAATGTTCAGGGAAAATACTGGCTACCGACCTACACACGCTCTGACGATGTCATCAAAGGTCCAGACGATCAGGAAGTGCCCGTGCGCCTAATCATTCGTTCCACGGAATTTAGACCTCACAACGCGGAGTCAAGCCCGGTTACCAGGCCGGCCGCCGCTCCCGCAGCCTCCGCTGCTCCCGCATCTTCTTCCACGTCCGCCCAGCCAAACTCCTCTTCGCCCAATTGAGTTGCTGAAAGTCGGGTCAACCACAGCGCTACAAACTTCTTCTCAAAAATGCTAACGTGGCGCGGTCGCACTCTTTCGCTCGGTATTGTGCAACACACTAAACGTCCATGAATTTCACACCGGTCCTCGAATTCGCGCTGTTGGCGGTTACCTCAGTATTTTTTCTCGTCGACCCCTTCGCGGTCATCCCCTTGTTTCTCGCGATTACCGAAAATTCGGCCGTCTCAGAGCGCCGCCAAATGGCGCGTCGCGCCGCGTGGACGTGCGCGATTGTGCTCTGCGCTTTCGCTCTTGTCGGCAGCCTAATTTTTAAAATGTTCGGCATCACCCTGCCGGCATTTAAAATTGCCGGCGGCATCATTCTGCTGCGCATCGGCCTGGACATGCTTCAAGCGCGCCAGTCCGCTACCAAGGTCAGCCCGGAGGAAACAGAAGAAGGCGCCACCAAAGACGACGCCAGCATTATTCCACTGGGCATGCCGATGCTCGCTGGCCCCGGAGCAATCTCCACTGTAATGGTTCTGGTCGGCGAGTCCCACGCGGTCTGGCAACACGCAATAATCTACGCAACAATTCTTCTTACTTCATTTATTTCCTATTTAGTTCTGGCGGGAGCGAGCCGTGTGCGTCGCTACCTCGGCGACACTGGAATTCGCATTATGACGCGTCTGATGGGATTGCTTCTAGTCGCGCTGGCGGTACAGTTCGTCGCCAACGGCCTCACCGATTTCGGCCTGCTGAAGCCGCTCGTTTCGCCATTTTAAGATCGCCGCCAAAAGCGCTCAGAATTCTTCGTCGACTTTTTTCAATTTCGTAATCTTTAGCTTGATCCGAAAATCTCGCGAGCGCACCTCAGCCAGAATTGCGCGGCGTACCTCAGCCGGCAGCGTTTCAGGTTCCAACACACCAGCTTCGTCGCGCGGAAAATGCTTGATGAATAGTGCGGCCACATGCGCGGTAGCGTATGCAATGGGGGTCGAAATCAACCCGCGCTGGCGAATCTGGAAAAGCGATGGAAAACTTGCGTCCCAGCGAACGAGCAACGGCTGTTCATCCTTCAGACCTCGCAACAACACCGCCGCCGCAAACCGTGCATTATAAAGGATGCCTCTCCGTATGAGCGCGGCCACATTTCTCGGCGTCAAAGTCCTTGGGAATCTTTTGCGTACGATCCCTTGTGAACGGTTCAGCCGCCCTTGCCGAAACCATCGGTATAGCCGGTCGAAATCGTTCCCGCCAATTTTCGCGTCCATGTCGCGAATCGGGATCACGTAAGGGACCATGCACACTTCATCCTGCGCTGCCAGGTAAACAATCGTCTCGCCAATAGGTGGCGGGAAACGAAATTTTTCTCGCTCGGCAAACCGCTTCGCTAGAACGAACCGGCCGTTACGATAGACCCGGGGCCTGGAAATCGCTTCGTCGTACGCGCCTTCCGGCGACCAGGTCGAAACTGGATCCTTGCTTTCCGTGCTCTCGAACAGGCGCAACTGAATCGATTCCACCGAATCCAGCAGCTCCGAGCCGCGCTTGGCCAGAAGATTCGTTAATCCCGGAGCCGCCCCGGTACAGACCAGCGCCACGCGATTTTTCGCCTCGAAGCGTTTGTTGAATCGCAATTGCTCCGGCTTGAAAAGGCTGCGCGTCAGGTGGCTATTCAAGTCCAGATAGTGAGAGCGCATCCGCAGCGCGGCGCGAAGAACGATTTCATTGAACACCGCAGGAGAGGCGTTGATGATCAGATTGCAGCCGCGCGCCGCGCGAACGATCGACCACAAGTTCCGCGCATTTGCTTCCACAACTTCTATTTCGCTTTTCCTTCCGAGAAACTTTTTCGCACGTTCCGGGTCGCGATCCCCGCACCAAACGGTATGTCCCTGACGCACCAGCAGTCGGGCCAGCAAAGAGCCGGTGCCGCCCACACCCAGAACGAAGATACGCATCGGCTGGCAACTCTACCACATCCAACCATCCGTTCAACCGCGGCCCGCGCGCCCGCGCGCTGAAACCGTAGCGGATACCCGCGCTCGGCGCTATACTCACCAAAGCTCTTTCTCGGCCGCTGTGGCGACCCTATGGAGTCCAGCATCATCTAAGACAGACGGATGTCGCTCCTCGACAAATTCGGACGCCAGATCACCGACCTGCGCATCTCGGTCACCGACCGCTGCAATTTTCGCTGCGTGTATTGCCGTTCGGCAAATCCCGAAAATCACGTGGCCGAACACGCTCTTCTCGAATGGGACGAGTACGAACGCCTCGCCCGCATCCTCATCGACATGGGAATTCGGAAAATACGCGTCACCGGCGGGGAACCTTTGGTTCGCCCCGGTGTTGAAGATTTCATTGCGCGACTGAAAGCTCTCGGTGTGCAAGATCTTTCAATGACCACGAACGGCCATCTCCTTGCCGAACGCTGCGATCGATTGGTGGCTGCCGGTCTGGACCGCGTCAACATCAGCCTCGATTCTCTCGACCGCGGCAAATTCGAGCAAATCACCCGCACAAAAACATTCGATCAGGTTCTCGAAGGAATTAAGGTCGCGCAAGCGTCTCCGCTGCGTCCGGTAAAAGTAAACGCTGTCCTCATTCGCGGAATTAACGACGGCGAAGTGGAAGCCTTCGCGGAATTCGCCCGCGAGCACGATATCATCATGCGCTTTATCGAATTCATGCCGCTCGACGCCGACCGCGCGTGGACCCGCGACCAGGTCGTCACTGCGGCGGAAATCCATCGGCGCATTTCCGCGCGCTGGCCTCTCATACCGGTAATTCACGAGCGCAGCGAAACAGCGCGCAAATTCAGATTTGCCGATGGTGGAGGAGAAATCGGCCTGATCGCCCCTGTGTCGCAACCTTTTTGCGGCCATTGCTCGCGCATCCGCCTCACTGCCGACGGCAAACTTCGCACCTGCCTTTTCAGCAAGGAAGATCACGATCTGAAATTTATGCTTCGCGGCGGGGCCACCGACCGTGAAATCGGCGATGCGATCATCGCCGTCGTCCATAAGAAAGAGAAAGGACATCGCATCAACGAGGCCGATTTCGTCCCGCCCTCGCGCACCATGGTTTTTATCGGCGGTTAGCCTCACGCAGTTAGAGCTCGCTCGCGGTTCAGCTGGGATGGTCCTGCTGGAGATGACCGGGCTGCGCCGTCACCTTCTACTGGTAACATCACGTAAAAAGTACTAATTTTTCTTAAGAAATATTTCGGGAGCCTGCTTCGATGTCGGATGACGAATCCAAATATTTCTCAGTCACTGAAGCGGAACGTCTGCGCGCCCAGCTCGAGCCGATCCTGATCGAGGCAATGGAGTCGCGTCGCAAATTGGGTGAAGCCGAAGAAGAACTGAACGCGCTGGCCGAACGGATCCAGCGCTCCGGCGGCTTGATGGTGTCCTACGAAAGGGCCGCACGCACCCGTCTGGAACGTAATCGGTCGGAGGAAGCCGTCCGCTCCGCGCTAGAGCAAATTCAGTCCACCGGCTGCGTGGTGAAAGATCTCGAGGTCGGCTTGCTCGACTTCCCCGCGCGCATCAACAATCAGGATGTCTATCTCTGCTGGCGTCTCGGCGAAGATCGTATCCGTTTCTATCACGGTCAGGACGAAGGCTTTTCATCGCGCAAACCCATCGATCCGCGCGACGCCGGCTACACCAGCCCGCTACAGTAGCCGGCATCTTCCCGGCGGGGGCTGCCTCACCTCGATGTCTCTTTGCGATTGCGGCCACGCTCTGATCTCGCGCTGGCACCATGGTCGCCTCCGAATGGTAGTTCGTATTGGCATCATCTGGATAAACAAAACAAAAAGGATGCATGGGTCCTTGCATGTGCCCCCCCCCCCGGTGAAGGTGTGCCGGTCTCTCGCTTGTGATAGGGTGGAAGTGAAAAAGTAATCATGACGAACACTGCAAATCGCTTAACGAATTCTGCGAGCCCCTATCTCCGCTCCGCGGCGCACCAACCCGTAGACTGGCACGAATGGGGCGAAGAAGCCTTTGCCCGCGCGCGCGCCGAAAATAAACCGATCCTTCTCGATATCGGCGCGGTCTGGTGTCACTGGTGTCACGTGATTGACCGCGAAAGCTACGAAAATCCCGAAATCGCGGCCATCATCAATCGCTTTTACGTTCCGGTAAAAGTGGATCGGGACGAGCGCCCCGACGTCGATTCGCGCTATCAATCCGCCATCAGCGCAATTTCCGGCCAGGGCGGCTGGCCCCTCACCGCATTCCTCACCCCCGATGGCAAGCCGTTCTTCGGCGGCACGTATTTCCCGCCTGAAGACGCCATGGGCCGTCCCGGTTTCAGACGCATCCTGGCCTCCATTGCCGAAGCTTTCAAAACACGCCGCGCTGAAGTGGACACATCCGCAGTGGCGCTCGAAGAAGCAGTCGCAAAATCAGAAATCTTCCGCGCGGCTCGTGGTGACTTCGATGCGGGAATTGTAGACGCTGTCCTAGAATCGATCCTTCACCTTTTCGACGAAGGTAACGGCGGTTTCGGACAGTTGCCCAAATTTCCCCACGCCAGCGCCGTCGATCTGTTGCTCGAGCGTTACCAGGCCACACACGACCCGCACCTCCTGCACGTTGCCGAGCGCACGCTGGAGGGTATGGCCCTGGGCGGTGTTTACGACCAGATCGGCGGCGGCTTTCACCGTTATTCCGTGGACGAACGGTGGTGCGTCCCGCATTTCGAAAAAATGACCTACGACAATTCCGAGTTGCTCAAGAATTTTCTGCACGGCTATCAAGTTACCCGCAAGCCGCTCTTCCGCGAAACCGCCGAAGGAATTATTTCCTGGGTAAATGAGGTCTTATCCGATCAATCCCGAGGCGGATTTTACGGCAGCCAGGATGCCGACCAAACTCTGGATGACGACGGCGATTACTTCACCTGGACGCAGTCGGAGGTCCGCGCAGTGCTCTCTCCGGAAGAATCACGCGCCGTGGAATTGTATTATGACGTCAATCCACGCGGCGAAATGCACCACAACCGCGAAAAAAATGTCCTTTGGGTCGCTTCCAGCATCGACGATCTTGCAACAAAGCTCGGTCTCAGTGAATCGCAAGCCCAAACTTTGATCGCTTCTGCCAAAGAAAAACTGCTCGCAGCGCGCCGTCAGCGCCAACCTACGCCTGCGATAGACACCACAATTTACGTCGCCTGGAACGCAATGTTTGTTTCTGCGTACCTCGAAGCTGCTCGCGTTCTTGGCCGCGAAGATTGCCGCAGATTCGCGCTAAAAACTCTGGATCGCCTGATCGCCGAAGCCTGGGACCAATCCAAAGGCTTCCGCCATCGCCTGGGCGGCCCGCACCTCGAAGGCTCGCTCGACGACCAGATTTTCGCCGCCGCCGCGCTGCTAGACGCTTATGAAACCACTCTGGACCAGAAATATTTTAATCTGGCCGAACGCACCATGCGCCTCGCTGTTGAACGCTTCGGTGATCCCGAAGGCCGCGGATTCTTCGACCGCGCCAAAGACGCGGCGCCCATGGGCGGCCTCGAAGTACGGCGCAAACCAATTCAAGATTCACCAACGCCGGCGGCAAATTCCGTGGGCGTCATCGTACTCGACCGCCTCTACGCATTCACCGGTGAAAAACTCTATCGCGATTGGGCGGAAAAAACTCTGGAAGCCTTTGTCGGTTTGATCCCGCAGTATGGATTGTTCGCGGCAACCTACGGTCTCGCCGCCCTGCTGCATTCGCGCCACCCAATACAAGTAGTCGTGCTCGGCTCCGCGAATGATCTAAAAGCAGCAGCCCTAGAAAACGCAGCCAACGAAATTTATCGCTTCGGAAAAGCAGTACTGCGCGTTACCCCCGAACGATTCTCTTCGGCCTCACTCGCCCCCGCACTGCGCGAGACATTGCCTCACCTTGACGCTGCGAAAGCTCAGGCCCTGGTTTGCATCGAAACAAGTTGCCATCCACCGGCAACAACGGCCGCTGAGCTAGCTTCGCTACTCAAAGAAACCGCTCCGGACGTTTCTGGCGTGGCAACCGCGCTGTAATATCAGCGCGCCTTCCACACGAAGTCTTTTGCAAGTCACCTGATTACTGCCGTTGTTTTCGTGTTTCTGGTGGGACCAGACCATTCAGCCTGTAATACACCACGCATTGGCCGTAGTGTTCGTTCGCGTGATTCATGGCGAACGTCCATATCACTGCGCGCGTGTACAGCTCATTTCCGAATGGTGATTTCACCGCCTCCAGCATTCCTTTATCGCCTTGCTGCTGAATAACTGCTGCACCATCTGCGTATGACTTCTGAATAAACGCGACCACTTGTGCGCGAGTCTTGTAAGTCGCGCGAGACGGATTCTCGATACCATCGTCGGGCTGCTTCGCGCCACCGGCCGCATTAATGAAGTAATAATTTGCGCCTGCCACATGCAATAGTTGTTCTGCGAACGTGCGTTGCGCAGGAGTAGCTTTGTAATCGAATTTATCCTCTGGAAAATCCTGGGCCATCTCTACCAGCTTTTGACCCGTTCTGTTCCATTGATCCAGAAACTCCGCCGAAATTCCTTCAGATGGCTTCGGCGCTTTGGTTTCCTGCGGTGTCTGTGCGCGGGCTGCAGAAGATCCCAAGCCCGTCAGAGTAGCTAGACCAAAAATCAACTGCCACTTTCGCATGTTCATTCCTCCAAGGCCTTAACGAGGGCCAAATTCCGTCCGGAAGGCTAGCATTACTCGGGTGTCCAGGTCTAACCCTCGTCCGAGTTGCCTGGTGGTCGCTTCTCCGGGGCAGGTTGCTGGGCGCCTGACCCGGTGCCATAATGAATCTTTCCTGGCGAGCTATGAATCCGCTCTAAAAGGTAAACGGAGGTTCACATGGCCATGCGGGATGCTTGGATCGAAAAGCGTGCAGCAGCAATGAATGGCGGCGGAAGGAATTTTTCGCAGATGCATTTTGCGCGCCAAGGTGTCGTGACCGAAGAAATGGAGTACGTCGCCAAACGCGAGAAACTGACGCCTGAGCTGGTGCGCAGCGAAATCGCACGCGGCCGCGCCATCATTCCTGCCAACATCCATCACCGCAATCTCGAACCCATGGGCATCGGCGTAGCATTTTTCTGCAAAATTAACGCCAACATCGGAAATTCGGCCACCACCTCGCATGTCAGCGAAGAACTCGAAAAGTTGCATCGCGCCGTGCACTACGGTTCCGACACCGTGATGGATCTCTCTACCGGCGGGGACATCCCCATGATTCGCAAAGCGATCATCGAGGGCTCGCCCGTCCCCCTCGGCACCGTGCCGATTTACGAAGCGTTGTCGCGTGTTCGCCGCGCGGAAGATTTGAATGTGCAGGTGCTGCTGGAAGTAATCGAAGAGCAAGCCGAGCAAGGCGTGGACTATATGACCATCCACGCCGGAGTGTTGCGGGAATTCTTGCCGCTGGTGCGCCATCGCATTACCGGCATCGTCAGCCGCGGCGGTGCGCTGCTGGCGCAATGGATGAGCTTCCACAAAGCGCAGAATTTCCTCTACGAGAATTTCGAGGCTATCTGCAAAATCTTTCAAAAACACGACGTCAGTTTTTCACTTGGCGATGGCCTGCGTCCAGGTTGCCTAGCCGATGCCAGCGACGAAGCGCAATTTGCCGAACTGCGCGTTCTGGGCGAGCTCACGAAAAAAGCCTGGGAATATGACGTGCAAGTAATGATCGAAGGTCCCGGCCACATTCCGCTCGATCAAATCGAGCTGCAAGTCAAAAAAGAAAATGAGCTTTGCTACGAAGCCCCCTTCTACACTCTTGGCCCGCTGGTCACCGACATCGCGCCCGGCTACGACCACATCACCAGCGCGATCGGCGCGGCCATGATCGGATGGCACGGAGCTTCGATGCTTTGCTACGTCACACCGAAAGAGCATCTTGGATTGCCGAATGCCGACGACGTTCGTCAAGGTGTAATCGCTTACAAAATCGCAGCACACGCGGCGGATGTCGCGCGTCATCGTCCCGGCGCGCGCGACCGCGACGACGCACTCAGCTACGCACGTTTTCTTTTCGACTGGAACAAACAATTCGAGCTATCCCTCGATCCGGAAACCGCCCGCGCCATGCATGATGAAACACTGCCGGACGATTTTTACAAGGAGGCGAAATTCTGTTCGATGTGCGGGCCGAAGTTCTGTTCGATGAATGCAACGCAGATTGCGGAAATCTATCAAGGGCTGGACCAAAAAGATCGCGAGCAGAAATTCACGCAGCTACTTGAGAAGATCCAACCACAGCAGAACTTCGCGCGACCTCTCTCAAAGGTCGCGAAATAACTGCGCAAGAAAAACGCTCAGAGTCTAATCCCGGGATGAGATGTGCGGAACTCGCGAAATAGTTGACGCTCAGAGAATACGGGACGCGGATGTCGGGACGAAAGGCGAGGGCCGGGCCGGAAAATAAGCACCGATGCGATCCTCGGAGTGGAAAAGAGTCGCGGAATGGTCAGCGGGGGATGGCTAAGAGTTCGTCTCGGGACAAAAAGATCAGTGACGTTAGGAGCGGCGGAGGAGATGGAACAAATTAAAGGACGGGAGCGTAGCTTAAAGTGGAAGGAGAGCCGCGATGACATTTCTTCTGTTCGCGATGGCGATGTATTTCTTGCCGTCGATCGTGGGGCACAGGAAGCGGGACTTCACGGGCATTTTCATCCTGAATCTTCTGTTTGGCTGGACGGTGATCGGATGGGTCGTTGCGCTAGTTTGGGCTTGCGCGAGCGACGTCCGGCAGCCGGTTTTTGCCATAGCTGGTCCGGCGCGTTATTGCAGCCGGTGCGGTGCGATGATCGCGGGCAGCCATTTTTGTCCAAGCTGCGCCCGTCCATTGTAAGTCGCACGATCAACGAAACTCTGTTCGAGACGCTGCAGTCCGCCGTCACTCGCGCATCTCTTCCCAAACGATGCCTGTCGGCTGCAGCTTACGCAAGTTACAAGTTTGACTGCCAGTTGCGCGCGGCCGTTGTAAGCCGCGTCGTTCGCAGATTTCTTGCCGAGTTCCGCTTACCTATCTTAGCTCCTGCGATGCGAGACTGCGCAGGGGTGTGCTGATGGCCAATCCCGAAGCTGGCGAAACGCTGCGGGAGGAATTTAATCGCTGGGCGGACGCGGGCAAGGGCGAGGAGATGGAGCACGATCACTGGCCCGTGGCCAAGCCCACGCTCGGGCTGATGCAGATCGAGCCCACCGGCAATATTCTGGACGTGGGCTGCGGCGCGGGATGGCTTTCGCGCATTCTCGCCAAGCGCGTTCCGGAAGGCCGCGTGGTGGGAATGGACATTTCCGACGAGATGATTCATCGGGCGCGACGCGCCAGCGTCGATTACGCGAACCTGGTATTCGTTGTGGGCGAAGTAAACGAAATTCCCTGGGAAGCGAACTTCTTCACACGCGCGATTTCAGTGGAGTCGTCCTACTATTGGCCCGACCCGGCGAGGGGGATCCGCGAAACGTATCGCGTGTTGCAGGAAGGCGGCTCGGCCTGGATTTTGATCAATTATTATCGCGACAATCCGCATTGCCATCAGTGGGGTCGAAAGCTTGCGGTCCCCACACATCTGCTTTCAGCGGAAGAATGGAAGAAAATGTTTCGTGATGCAGGCTTCGCGGACGTCGCCCATCGTTTGCTCCCAGATCCCACGCCCACACCGGCGGTTTACACTGGCCGCTGGTTCCGCGACGCCGAAGAACTGGCTGCATTCCGCGCTATCGGCGCCCTGCTCCTCTATGGCACGAAGTCGCAAGACCCGCACTCATAGCGGGTAGCGCGCCTCGACTCACGATTCGGAGGACGCGAAGCGTGCGTCGAGAACACCTGTCGCTAAGCCCTTCCACTTCTGGGGGGGTCACCTTCTACGACAGGACCGGCGACGTTGCTCGCAGTGTGGTCGATGCTAGCCACATCGACTGCGGTGATGCCATGCGTTCCGGTGGCTAGCCTCGAGGTGGAGAATGCTGCAACTCCTCCGCTGAGCGCGTGTGAGCCTATCTTTCAAAAAAGAGAAAGAAGAGCCGGCAGGATGCCGCCGGCACGAAAAACCAGGGCGCTCCGATTCGCACAGTGCGTTTCCTTGACGCCCGACGATTGGCGGCGGAGACTGGCGGCCGGGGATGATGGTGCCTAGTGATGTCTGCTCCAAAATTCAATAAGAAAAAAGCTGGAACGTATGTGGCCGACCTGCGAGTTCGAATTGGGCACGTGCACCTGAAGGTGGCGGACCTGGCGCGGGCGGTGGGGTTTTATCACGAAGTGCTTGGCCTGGAGATCATGCAGCGCCTGGGCGATAGCGCGATTTTTCTTTCCGCGGGCGGCTACCATCATCACCTCGCTCTGAACACCTGGGAAAGTTTGGGAGGTTCGCCGCCGGGCCCGGGGACAACCGGGCTCTACCATACTGCTATTGTCTACCCGAGCCGCGCGGCTCTTGCAGAAGCGCTGCGGAGAGTGCTGGCTGCGGGCATTCCGCTGGAAGGCGCGGCAGATCACGGCGTGAGCGAGTCGATTTACCTGCGCGACCCGGACCACAATGGAGTGGAACTCTATTGTGACCGTCCCAAGGAATTGTGGCCTCGAACGCCTGACGGGAGACTGGCGATGTACACGCATCCCCTGGACGTGAATGGCCTGCTCGGCGAGCCGGAGGCTGACGTAGAGCTTTCCGAAGGCCCTAAGGATTTGTGAGAGCCCGGCGACCTAGTTTTTAGGCAAGAAACAGGAACATGCAACCACAGATATAAACGCTGTAGGCCGCCGAAACTCTTAAAACGCCGAGGTGGCGCGATGGATCTCCGATGCCAAGCGTATCGTGGTCCACAGTCAAGCTTGGTCGGATAGATATGAAGCCGACACCCAGCTTAGAGAAACTGCTCGCTAAGCGTTACAACAGTTGGCCGCTTCACAAACAACAAAACCGAAAATCAAAAGAGGGGACATTTCTATCGAGCTTTGACAAGCTTAACATTGTGAGAGTTTGACGGAACCGAGGAGCGCGGATATACTGCGGCTCCTTGTGAGGTAGAATAGCGGCATGGGAGTTCTGGATAACCGGTTTGAACGCAGTTACGTCCTTTCCACGGTAGATTACGTTTTCAATTGGGCGCGCAAGAGTGCGATATGGCCGCTGACATTTGGGTTGGCTTGTTGCGCCATTGAAATGATCGCGTCAACTACTTCGCGATTCGATATCGCGCGGTTCGGGGCGGAGGTTTTTCGGCCGTCGCCGCGGCAGGCGGACCTGATGATCGTGGCGGGGACGGTGACGCTGAAAATGTCGCCGGTGCTGAAGCGCGTTTGGGACCAGATGCCGGAGCCGAAGTGGTGCATCTCGATGGGTGCGTGTTCGAGCGTGGGCGGGCCATTCAACGTATATTCGGTGCTGCAAGGGGTGGACCGAATCGTTCCGGTGGATGTCTATGTGATCGGGTGCCCGCCGCGGCCTGAGGCGCTGTTCTATGCCCTGTTGAAGCTGCAGGACAAGATCGATCTGATGTCGCTGGCCAAGCGGCCCACGGAAGTGCGGCTGAAGCCTGAGATGGTCGAGGAATTCAAGGGCGGCGTGATGGTAGCGCAGTCGCCGCAACCCCGTTAGAACCCAGAGGCTAATAAATGGCGTTCCTCCGTGTGACGAAGAAGGACGAAGTTCCGCCCGGGACGATTCGCGAATTTCAGATCGATGGGAGGACCTTCGCGGTCTCAAATGTTGACGGTAAGCTGTATGCTATCAATAATTTATGCCTGCATCGTGGAGGGCCTTTGGGTCAGGGCGAGTTGAAGGGGAATGTGGTCACTTGTCCTTGGCACGGATGGCAATATGACGTTACCACCGGCAAGCTGGTGACGAATTCCGCAGTGGGCTGCGAGACCTATGCGGTGGAAATTCGAGGCGATGACATCTTCGTAGACGTAGGTTAAGGCTGAACTTAGCCGCCAGTGTTGGTCCGACTCGAGCTGGAGTTTTTGCCAGTTTTCCTTCTTCTGCCAAATTACGCTAACAAAGTTAGTCATTTTGCGTACCTTTCCGTGTATAGTGCGCGCGACACTTTTTGACGGATGACGCAACCTCCTTCCAAACCTAAGCGTTGGCTGCTGGCTGTGGACCCTCGCGTATATCACTGGGATACTCTCTTCGTGAAGGGCAAGGAGATGTGGCGGCATGCAGGCAACCGTCCCGACGCGCTACGGCAATTGAAGCTGGTGCAAAGAGGAGACCGCGCGCTTTGCTACCACGGCAAAGCGGAGCATGCCGTGTACGCGCTGGCGGAGGTGAGCCGCGATCCGTACCCGGACCCGCACGATCACGACTCGAAGAAAATGGTGATGGATTTGCGGGCCATCGAGCGATTGCCTCGTCAAGTGACGCTGGCTGAACTGCGCGAAAATAAACTACTGCGCAAAATAAAATTTCTGAAGAATACGCGGCTCTCCATATGTCCGCTCAGCGACGAAGAATATGCCGAGATTTTGCGCATGGCTGGCATCGTCGCCTCGCCCGGCATTCCCTTGCCCTGACAAACAATCCTGCGACAAGGCATCATCCGTGTAGCTACCGCGGCTTGCGCACGACCGCGCCGTTCTTCATCACGAAGTCCACTTTGCGAAGGGATTCGATGTCGTCGAGCGGACTTGTGGGCATAGCGATGATATCCGCGAAAAGGCCAGCGGCGATTGCGCCGCGCTCCTTTTGAATCCGAAGCAGCTCGGCATCGTTCGTCGTCATGCACTTCAGTATTTCGGTGTTCGGTACACCGGCCGCTCGCCAAACGGCCAGGTAGTCCCAGGTCATTTCCGCGCGGTTTTCATCTTGGTAGTCCGTTACGATATCCGTGGAGAAGGCCATCTTGACGCCGATCTTGTAGGCGCGCCGAAGGCGGTCGATAATCGTGGCGCCAAGTGCTTTTCCGTCCGGGAATCCGCCCGCTTCGAAGTGAACTGCGGGGAAATCGGTGCCCGAAAGAAAAATTCCTTTTTCCTTCATGCGCCGCAGCTGATCGTCGGTCAAAAAGAAACCGTGTTCGACGGAATCAACACCGCCTGCGATTACATTGTCCGCGGCTTGTCCGCCTAAAACGTGCACGGCGACAGGGCGGCCGGCGTGGTGCGCTTCGTCGACGGCTGCGCGGATTTCTTCGACGGAATAGTGGTAGTCACTGTTATCGGCGACGAGCTTGATCAGATCGGCACCATAGAAAATATTCTCGCGAACGTATTTGCGAATCTCTTCTGGACTGTCCGCATCGTAATATTCGAACTGCCAGAACGGTCCGATCTCGGGCGGGATTCCTCTGCTCTGGCCGCCGAACGGCGCAATGATCTTGCCTGCGGTTTGGACTGTGGGGCCAACAAACCATCCCGCATCGATCGCCTTGCGCAGATCCACAGCGGCAAAATTCGCGTCGTTGCCCACGTCCCGCACGGTGGTGATTCCGGCGTTTAGCAACATCTGAGAAGTATGGAGTCCGCGAAGCGCGCGCATGCCCGTGGGTTCGACCAGATAATTGTGGTCGAGCTCGCGAAAATATTTCACGCTCTGGGTGACGTGCGTGTGCGCATCCATGATGCCGGGCATCACCCATTCGTTCGAAAGATCGATGACCTCGCAGTCCTTGGGGATTGCCACATGCGGGCCGACCTCTACGATTTTTTTGGCCTTCACAAGAATGATCTGGTTTTTTGCAATCGTACCGGTGGCCGAATCGATTAAATTTCCGGCGCGAATTGCGACCGTCTGCGCCCACGCGGGGACGGCAAGAAGCAAGCACACCGTCAACAGCAATTTACGCATTTCCTCTCCTCGCTTTCTGTCTTTCCGGAAGCGGCAGGAGTCTAACACAGGGCGCTAGCATCGCCGGACGGACGCGCGTTGAGATGGGCCGTTCGACTGTTGTGGTACCTTTCTTGTGAGGTGCGGGATGCCGGAGTTACCTGAAGTCGAGACGGTGGTGCGCGGTCTGCGAGCGGTGTTGCCGGGCAAGCGCATCTTGAATGTGCGGCTGGGCAAAACGGATTTCATCGACGATCCTGCCGCGCTGGAATTACAGCTGCCCGGGAGCAAAGTTGTCGCCGTGCGGCGTCACGGGAAATTTATCGTGGTCGAACTGGAAGCAGCCAACGGACGCAAGCACGAAGCGTCTCTACTAATTCATCTAGGAATGACCGGGCAGATCGTGACGTGTCCGCCAGAAGTTCCGGTGATGCCCCATACGCACGTATTCCTCGCGCTTGACGACGGGCGCGAACTTCGCTACACCGACATTCGCCGGTTTGGGCGCATGGGAATGCTCGCCACAACGGCACACGAGAGCGTCCTGGGCAAGCTCGGACTCGATCCGTTGGAAACGACGGAGGAAGGATTTCGTACGAGAATTCGTTCGCGGCGCGCGCACATCAAAGCCTTGTTGCTGGACCAGAGTGTGTTGCGGGGGATGGGCAATATCTATACGGACGAGAGCTTGTGGCGCGCGCGCATACATCCGCGGCGGCTCGGCGCAAATTTGACTGAGGATGAAGTGCATAGACTTTACGGCGTGGTGCGTCGAGTGCTGAACGAAGCCATTCGTATGGGCGGGTCGTCAATTTCAGATTACGTGGATGCGCAAGGGCAACCTGGAGAATTTCAGATCCGACATCGCGCGTACGGGCGCGAAGGGAAAAAGTGCTCTCGCTGCCGCAATACGATTCGGCGAATTATCGTCGCTGGCCGCAGTAGTTATTTTTGCCCCTTTTGCCAACGCACGCCTCGAACAAAATCGGCGAAGCGTACACCGAGCAAACGTCATCAGCGTTCGCGTGGCACAAAGAAATAAACCAACGCGGCTCCGGCCAGCGTAAAAATCCCGGCATAAAGAAAACCTGCATTGGGGCTTACACTGGACCACAGAACGCCTACCGCTATGCTCGACACCAGATCGCCGATTCCATTCGCGGTGGCGAGCACACCGAATCCCGAGCCGCGTACTTTTTGCGGGAGTAATTCGGCGGCCATCGATTTCTCAAGCGATGCCTGCATCGCGCCATGAATGCCCGCGAGTCCAAACAAAATAATGAGGACGGGGATGGTGGGTTGCACAAAAATAAAACCGCCATAGGCGGCAGCTCCGGTGAGATACCCGAGCGCCAACAGATTGCGTTTGCCGATGCGATCGCCTAGTGCGCCGGCTGGGTAGGACGCAGCCGCGTTGACGACGTTATAGAAAGTGTAGAGAGCGACGGCCATGGTTGCGGCGCGGCCGGTGCCGAAGCGCGGAGCGAGGATCTGGCTGGCGCGCAGAATCAAAAGTGTGGGCGCGAAATCTCCAATGCCATGCGCAAACACTCCGGCGAGAAAACGCCAGTAAGATTTTGGCATTTGTCCAAAGCTGGAAGCAAAACTCGGAGCGTGATGTCCTGGGGGACCTTGGGCGGCAGGCACCAGCAACGCAAACGCAACGGCGGCGGCCAAACCGGGAATTACAGTCAATTTCAAAACGCCGCGCGCGCCGACCAAACCAATCAGAGCGGCGGCGCAAAGCGGACCGAGCACGGCGCCCAATGTGTCCATGGCGCGCTCGAACCCGAATGCACGGCCTTGCTGCTGGGGGGCCACGGCATCGGCAAGAAGCGTGTCGCGTGAAGGGCCGCGACTGCCGCGACCCATCCAACCCAAGCGCGCGCACTGCCGAGAATTGCCGGCCAGGATTGCGCGAAAGCGTAAGCGAAGGTTGAAATGCCGGTAGCCAGGTAGCCGACAATGCCGGTGGGCTTTCGCCATTTCGGACGATCGGCGATCCAGCCGCCCGCCAGTTTCGCAAAACTTGACAGGCCGTCCGAGACGCCTTCAATCACGCCGAGAGCAAATGCGGGAGCGCCTAGGCTTGCGAGAAACACCGGAAGAATCGAAGTGGCAGCTTCGTGCCCCCAGTCAGAGAACAAGCTGGCCAAGCCGATTCCCAGAACTCCGCGCGTGAGCCAGCGTTTTGGAGAGGACGATACACGTGCGCTGGAACGTTCGCTCATGTTCGGAAGGAATTAACCGGCAGCTCTGTTGCGAAATGGTGTCGAGGTCGAACTTTCGATCAAAGGTATCGCTGCACTAACTATTTTATAGGCCCAATTGTTGCGGTCCCCGGCATCGAGCCAAATCACCGGCGCAGGCAAGTTGTTGAAAGGCGGGAGGCCAGCAATTCGATCAGTAAATTGTGGATGCGCAATTGAAATGCGCGGTCTTCGGAACGGAAGCCATCGCGGGGAATTCCTTCCTCGACGGTGGGAACGCCGATGAGCAGCGAGTAGCTTGTCATCCACCAGGCCAGCCACGCTTCCAGCTGAGGCTGGCGGCCAAATTTGTTGACCAGGTAGCAATAATTGTCGAGCACGGCGCGATCGGTAATCGCCATTGGCGCGCGCAGTGACGCTTCCAGCTCCGCAGCGATTTGTTGCGTGCAGAATCCAAAGCTGGCCCCCCAGTGTGGTCTCCGCATTCACGGGAAAGGGAGATTGGCGCGCGACTTCGGTGACGAGCTCAACGTTGTGGTGCGATTTCTTCAGCAGCGAACACACTTCGTACACGAGAGTTGTTTTACCCACGCCATGTGTGCCAATCAGTGCAAGTTTCAAATCGCGGCCTCCGTTCGGGCCATTTGTTCTAGCATATTTACAAAGTTATGAAAACCGCGCTTGCGAAACCTTCCGTGCAGCCGGCGCGTCTACTTGAATCGCTGCGGGCGAGGTAGATTGTATCCGATCTGTTCTGCGCTTAGAATCACCGTTCCAATGAACTTACGGCACGTCGGGAGCGATCGAAATGAAGCTTTGGCGTGTATCTGCTTTTAGTTTGCTGGCAGTGTTTGCGCATGGCGGTAACACTGACCGCCGTTCGCGGGCAACAGGGCCCGCCGGCGAAAGACGCCGTGGCCGAAGCCGACGAGAAAATTCTCACCGAGATTCATGACCATAACGAGATCATGAGCAACCTCGAATATCTTTCCGACGTGATCGGCGCGCGTTTGACCGGCACAGAGAACCTGAAAAAAGCGAATGACTGGACGCGCCAGAAATTCGCGGACTATGGCGCTGCGAATCCGCACTTGGAGCCGTGGACGGTCGCGCATACCTGGACGCGGGTGACCGCGACCGCGCAAATTGTCAGCCCGTCCGTGCATGCGCTAACCATCGCGTCGTACGCCTGGGCGCCTTCCACAAATGGTACGGTGCGCGGCCATGTGGTTTATGTGAAGGCCCGGTCTATGGAGGATCTCGCGCAATATAAAGGCAAATTGAAGGATGCGATCGTGATTTCCGCGGAGCCGGCTCTGCTTCCTGCCCGCAGACGAGCCAGCGCCGAATCCGCTGGAAGTACCGTACGGAGATTCGTTTTTGCTGGTTGCGCCCCGACGTGCAGGTCCGCCGGTCCCGTATTCGGCCCAGATTTCCGTAAGTTTCTGCAAGCGCGCGCCGCGTTCTTCAAGGATGAAGGTGTGCTGGCGACGCTTACGGATTCCGGGAAACCTGACGGCCTGCTGAATATGACGGGCATGGGCGGACGCAACTACGATATCGCCGCGATTCCTGCCGCGTTTGTTTCCTCGGAGAGCTATGGAATGATTTGGCGCTTGCTGCAACGCGGACCTGTGGACCTGGAAGTGAATATCACGAATTCAATTGGAGACAAACCCATCGAGGTTTACAACACGGTTGCAGAAATTCGCGGAAGCGAGAAGCCGGACGAGATTGTGGTTCTCGGCGCGCATCTCGATTCCTGGGACTTAGGCGAAGGCACCACGGACAATGGAACCGGCTCGATGATAGTGCTGGAAGCGGCGCGCGCCCTTCAAAAGCTCGGTTTGCAACCGAAACGCACCATCCGCTTCGTGTTATTTTCCGGCGAAGAGCAAGGTTTGGTTGGCTCGCGCGCCTATGTCCCCGCGCATAAAGCGAATTGCCCAAAATATCCGCAGCGCTGATCCACGATACCGGCACCGGGCGAGTGGTAAGCATCAGCTTGATGCGGAATTATCAGGACCGCGAAGTGATGGACAAAGTTGTGGCTCCGCTGCATTCGCTCGGTCTGCTGGAATTGACCGAACGATGGATGGCCGGGAGCGACCACGCTTCGTTTGAAGAAGCGGGCGTTCCCGGATTTTTCTGTGTGCAGGAGCCCGCGCAGTATTTCGAGACGCATCACTCGCAAGCCGACACTTTCGATCAAGCGCATGAAGCGGATCTGGTCGAAGGCGCGCAGGTGATGGCCGCGTGGGCTTACAATGTCGCGCAATTGCCCGATCTTCTGCCGCGAAAGCCTGCGGCTGCTTCCGGCGGCCACTGCGGGAAATTAAGCTCCATTCTCGCCGGCCCTAGCGAGAGAGAATTTATGCGAGCTGTGCTGCAAAGGGTGACCCGCGCCCGCGTGCTTGTGGACGGAAACGTTTCCGGCGAGATCGGGCCTGGGCTGGTCGTGCTGATCGCCGTTGGGCGCGACGATGTGGCGCCGACGGCTGCCGTCGATGGCCGAGAAAATCGTGAATCTGCGAATCTTCAGCGACGAACAAGGAAAGATGAATCGGCTCGCTGCTTGATATCGGAGGCGCGATTTTCGCTGTATCGCAGTTCACTCTGTACGGCGATGCTCGCGGACAACGCAGACCGAGTTTCATTCAAGCTGCGCCGCCGGAATTGGGCAAGACACTTTACGATGAGTTTGTTGTGGCATTGCGCGCGCTGGGTGTCCGCGTTGAAACCGGCGTGTTTCAGGCGCATATGTCACTCGAACTCGCCAACGATGGTCCCGTGACGATTCTTCTGGATTCCGACAAAGCTTTCTAAATATACATTTCTGATCGGCAAAACTGCATCGTATTCTTCGAATCTGTCCACTTGCACGAGCCGTGTAGTGGCTTACGCTTTTTGCACGGAGCCAATGTCAATGAGTGAGATCAATCGAATTCTGGATCAAATGGACCGCGCTTATTCTGGCGAGGCCTGGCATGGTCCTGATCTGAAGCAACTGCTGGAGGGCCTCTCCGCCGAAGATGCCTCGAAGCATCCCGTTCCCGGCGCGCATTCCATATGGGAGCTTGTGAACCATTTCGCGGCGTGGAATTCGATCGTGCAGCGAAAGTCGAAAGGAGAACGCTCCCGAAGTTACGACGGAAATCGACTGGCCGCCGGTCTGGGAAGCGAACGAAATTGCTTGGAAGCGCGCGCTGGAAAATCTCGCCGAAAGCAGAACTCGTCTGCGAAATTATGTGAAGACTTTGCGCGACGATCAGTTGGACGGGCCGATTCTGCGCGAAAATTATTCCCGGTATGTGCTACTGCATGGTTTGATCCAGCATGATCTCTATCACGCCGGGCAGATTGCCATTTTGAAGAAGGCGCTTAAGTGACAGGCTCGAGCAAGACTTCACAATCGATCGCAAGGGATGCTTCTGCGCGCTTCGCTGGCGAAATTCGGGAAGCTCGGCCGCAAGACTGCGCGGGAATCGCCGAGCTTGCGGGCCAGCTCGGCTATCCTTCTTCAGTGGACGAAGTTGCAGCGCGCCTAGAGGGCCTGAGGCACTCGGACGATCATGCTGTATTTGTAGCGCAGCTAGGAGGCGAACTAGCCGGATGGTTGGGAGTCTACGTTTGCCGCATGGTGGAAATGGACTCGCGAGCTGAAATCAGCGGACTCGTTGTTGATAAACGGTATCGTTCGCAACGAATCGGATGGCATCTGCTTCAACGCGCTGAGCGCTGGGCTCGCGACAAAGGCTGCGGCGTGATGGGACTGCGGTCGAACGTAATCCGCGATCGCGCGCACGCGTTCTATGAACGTCACGGCTATAAGCACATCAAGACACAGAAAGCATTCCTCAAAGATCTCTAGCTCACGATTAAGAATTCAACCAGCAGCGCAAACATTTTGTTATATTTTCGCATCTCGGCGTGTAATTGAAAATGATGGCTTACAATCCGGCAGTACTCGCTCGCTTCGTATTTTTTGCGGTACTTGCGGCCTGGGTCGCGTTCGCGGCACTTTTCATTTTTTACAAGCAGCCTTCCAAGGGCAAAAATCGAGCGCGCGACCCGGTCTCGGTAGCAGGACTTGCGTTGCAAATGGCCGGATATTTCTTCGTGTTTAATTTCGCGCGTACATACTACTCACCCATATTTCCGATGCCCGCAGCAGCGGCGATTGCGCTTGCCATTTTCACGGTAGCGATTGCGTTCGGCTCCGTATGGTTTTGCCTGCAGGCCATTCGCGCGCTGGGCAAACAGTGGGCTTTGGTGGCGCGCGTTATGGAAGGACACGAGTTGGTGATGCGTGGGCCGTACGGAATCGTGCGCAATCCAATTTATTTGGGGATGTTCGGAATCTTGGTAGCTACAGGATTAGCAATAAGCCGCTGGCAGGCGCTGGTAGCCGGCCTGGTTCTATTCCTCATCGGCACCGAGCTGCGCATCCGCAGCGAAGAAAAGCTGCTGCGCGAAGCGTTTGGCGAAAAGTTCGACGAGTATGCGCGGCGCGTTCCCACTTTCTTTCCGCGAACATTCTAGACCCCGCGCTCCTGCCTCACCGGAGCGTCCTTACACGATGATGAAAAAATCCGGGCGGAAGAGGCCGCCCGGATCGTTTATGCTGGCGGACAAAATTAGACTTGGCCGATGCCTCCGCCCACGCTGAGCTCGATACCCGTCACGAAAGAGGAATCCGCGGAAGCCAGAAAAGCGACGGCGCCGGCAACTTCCTCCGGTTTACCGACTCGCTTCAAAGGTGCCTGCGCGATAAACCCCTGAAGCGCTTGATCCACTTGTTCCTTGGGAAGACCGAGGCGGTCGAAGATGGGCGTTTGGATGGGGCCAGGCGCGACCGCGTTTACGCGAATATTCCGGCCGGCAAGATCCGCAGCTAAGCCACGAACAAACGAGCGCATGGCGGCCTTGGTGCCTCCGTAAGCGACGCCCGCCGCGTTACCAATGTGGCTGGCGACGCTGGTGTTGAGAATGACCGACGCGCCATCGTTCAAGTGCGGAAGCGCTTTTTGCACGGTGAAGAAGGCGCCCTTGGTGTTGATGTCAAAGAGTTCGTCATACGCCGCTTCGGTGAATCCGGCAAAAGGAGCGAACGTGGCGACGCCGGCGTTGACGAAGAGAACGTCGATTTTTCCAAATTTCGCGGCGACTGCGGAAAAGAGTTTGTCAATTTCGGGAAGCTTGGAGACGTCGGCCTGAACGACGAGCGCGTCCTTGCCGAGAATTTTCGATGCTTCATCAAGGGTTTTTGGGCTGCGCCCGGAGATGGCCACGCGGGCCCCCTCCTGCTGAAGACGCTGCGCTGAGGCCAATCCGATCCCACTGTTTCCTCCGGTAACCACGGCGACTTTTCCATTAAGACGACTCACGAGTTCCTCCTCTGAATGGTTGGTACATGGCCAGGCGCTGGGGCGCAGGCCTTTTTGCTACGTCCATACTTAGATGACCGTCTAAATACAAGGATGCGGAAATTGTTGGTATGATTCGTCAGGCGGCCATCGCCCGCAGGCGCCATTGAAGTTCGCTCGAATGGAGCAAACTCATGACCCGGCAACAAATCCAAAAGATATCGAAAGCACTGGCGGACCAAACACGTCTGCGGATTTTTGAGGCGATATCGTGGCGTCCGAAGATGACCTGCGGGGACCTAGTGTCTCTGCGCGGCGTGACTCCGGCGACCGTCTCGCACCATTTAAAAGTTCTGCACGATGCCGGATTGATCGAATGCCGGAAAAAGGGGCAGTTCGTCCACAGTCAGCCGGTGCCGCAGACCATCGCGAAGTATGCACAGGCGCTTGCGAAGATGGCCGGACCAAAAATGCGCCCAGGCCAGAAGAAAGAAAATCAAAGCCGTGGAGAGCCGGAAGATTGGCCGATTCTAGAAGCCGCCACCACCACCGCCCCCGAATCCACCGCCGGACATGCCTCCGCCTGCAAAGCCTGAACCTCCCGAGCTGCGCGGAGAAGAAGCCATGGTAGTTCCCGCTTGAGTGGACATCATATTCAAATCGTTGACGAGCAGATAGGGCATGAAGCCGCCACCGTAGGAGCCCTGATACCAAGCGGGGGGCTGCATGGCGATGCCGGAGAAAGCTTGCACCCATTTTTTCTCCACGTGCAGCGCCATGGCGTAGGGCAAGAATTTCTCGAAAAGCTCGGGGTTTGTTTGCAATCGCTCGATTTGATCCTTTTGCGTGCGTCCAAGAAAATCTTCGAAGCCGAGAACTTTTTCAAGCGCACGCTGGCCCGTGATGGTGCGCGCAGACATAAAATATCCAAAGGCGCAGATGATCAAGCCGGAGGCAATGCCTGCGATGATCCATGTAGCGGGTGCGATACCTGTGGCCGAGGCTAAGAATCTGTTTCCGGCCACCATCAAAAACCCGATAGTCAGTCCTGCGCCGATGTATCCCTGGCGAACCGAGTCGGGCCGGTGCAAATAATAGTTGTCGGTCATCAGCGCTTCGAAAATGCTGTCGCGGATCGCGGGTAGCTGCTTATAAAAATGATTCTGCAAGTCTGAAAGTTTCACCTCCGTGGTAGCGCCATTGTCGAACAGCGCGGCGAGCATTTGAGCCTCATGAGGGCGCGCGCTGGCCCATTCCGTCAGAGGTTTTTTCAGATGAAAAATGTATTCCTTACTATGGCTCAGACCCAGCAGGTGGCTTTCGTCTCTCTGCTCGATGGTTAGGTAACCTTTCACCGCTAGATCCACAAGCGTGGCGGTAATGTCACGCATGGCTGCTTGGTTGTCCACCAGCGTGCCGCACTCGCCCGGCGTAAGTTTGTCGGGCGGCTCATACTGCACGGCAATGGCTTGGCGCTCGGGACCGCGTCCGCGCGTCGACCACAGCCAGAACATCAGCAAGAAGACCCCCATCGGAATCAGAAGCGGCGTGTTGCTACGAAGAAATTGAATAAATTTTGCAGCGCTGCTTGGCTGATGAACGAACCCTTTATCGAAGCCGATAACGATGGTAAGCCCTTCGTGAAATGACAGCGGCCGCGCGGTGTGAACATCGACCACGTTCTCGTGGAATTCCACAACCGCATCTTGCGCCCGCGAATTCAGAGCACCGCTGTAAGCGATGGCGTGAAGACCAGTGACGCCTGCGGGAAGCGCGATGTGCGCGCTCGCGGATTCGATGGGAACTTCCCAATCGTTTCCTGTCACATTCCAGTACAGCTCGTCATGATCTTCGAAGAACCGAATCGCGTCCAGAACCCGATAGTGAAAAATTATCCTGTGGGTTGAGTCACTCGCGTTGGGAATATAAATCTTGAATTTCGCGTAACGGCCCTCGCGGCTCTGGTCGTATTTCAAGCTTTGGCCAGTACTGTCGGTAACCGTGATGTGGTCGATCAAGAGAGTGTAATTCAGGCCTTGCGGATTAGTGTACTCGATGGGGATCGAACGGTACAGCCCGTGCCAGTTCGGTCCGTTAAAACGGGCCTCGATTGCTTCGGTGACGTCGATGGTTCCGTCTTCACTTACCACTACTTCATCATCGAAACGCTGAATGACCAGCTGGCGCGCTGCGGGGAAGACGGGTAGCGCGCTGAGAAATACTGCCAGGCAAATTGCAGATAGTCCGATCGATTTGCGAGCGTATTTCATTTTGGCGAGAGTTGCGACCCGCGTTAAGTGGTCGCGCTGCCGAAGCTGACTTTCGGTACTTCGCGCTCGGCCGGCGCGCTGATCTCGAAAAACTCGCGCGGCTTGAAATTGAACATGCCCGCAATGATGTTAGAGGGAAACTGCGCAATCTTCGTGTTGAAGTCACGCACCACAGCGTTGTAATACCGCCGCGCATTCTGCACGCTGTCTTCGATCTGGTTCAGCGTGTTTTGAAGTTGGGTAAAAGATTCCACGGCGCGCAATTGAGGATAGGCTTCGGCGAGGGCAAAAACCTGGCGCAACGCAGAGGTGAGCACGCCTTCAGCTTCGGCCTTTGCCGCAGGTCCTTGGGTGCTCATGGCGCGATTGCGCGCTTCCACCACGCCTTGCAGCGTCCCTTGCTCGTGCGCCGCGTAACCCTTCACGGTTTCCACCAAATTAGGAATTAAATCATAGCGGCGTTTGAGTTGAACGTCGATATCAGACCACGCGTTGTCGCACTGCACCTTGAGGCTGACCAGGCCGTTGTACATACTGATCACGAAAATCACGGCCAGGACAACAACCGCCAGAAGTATCCAAATCACGTGCCCTCCAAAAACTAACTAGCATAAATCTTTACTGCGGGAAGCATACGGCGGACAGCGGCGTGTGTAAAGAGCCGGAAAATCAGTCCGCCCTCTCACGAGGTGAGCTACATTGCCGGCGCGTGCGGCACTCGTGCACAGTTTCTTAAGTCACCCGGATCAGCGGTCGATGTGCTTCATATTTTCAGCGGCGTAGCGGTCGCCGGCAACTTGGTTCTCCGGAACGGCGGCCTCAATTTCCGCGACCTCGCTGGGAGTCAACTTGATGTCCGCCGCAGCCGCGTTCTCTTCCAGATATTTTCTGCGCTTCGTTCCAGGAATTGGCACGAGATCTTCGCCCTTCGCTAGTACCCATGCCAATGCCAACTGGGCAGGAGTTACACCCTTGCGTTCGGCAATCGCGCGTACGCGCTCGACCAACGCTTCGTTCTTCTCAAAATTCTCGCCGGCGAAGCGCGGATAGCGTCGAAAGCGTGCATCCTTGTCGCCCAAATTTGTATTCTTTTTGATCGTGCCGGTAAGGAAGCCACGGCCGAGCGGGCTGTACGGCACAAAGCCAATCCCCAACTCGCGCACGGTTGCAAAAATCTCTTTCTCCGCATGCCGTTCCCAAAGCGAATATTCTGTTTGAAGCGCGGTGATCGCATGGACCTTATGCGCTCGCCGAATGGTAGCGGGCGAGGCTTCCGACAATCCCAGATACTTCACCTTCCCGGCCTTCACGAGCTCGGCCATCGCGCCCACTGTTTCTTCAATAGGAATCAGCGGGTCCACTCTATGTTGGTAATATAGGTCGATGTGATCCACGCCCAGCCGCTTCAGCGAAGCATCGCATGCCGAGCGGACATACTCGGGCTTGCCGCTGATCTGCCAAAAGGTCGGATCAGTCTTCGACCGGATGTTGGCAAACTTCGTGGCCAGAAAAACCTCATCCCGGCGTCCCCGAATGGTTCCCCCAACTAACTCTTCGTTATCACCAATTCCGTACGTGTCCGCCGTATCGAGGAAATTAATTCCCAAATCCAACGCCCGCAAGATAGTGGCGGCCGACTCTGCGTCGTTTCGCTCGCCGTAGAACTCACTCATACCCATACAGCCGAGTCCCATGCGGGATACGATTGCGCCTTGCGAACCAAGTTTTACTTTTCTTATCGTCATAGTGGTTTAGATGCCTGGGTTCGTTGGGGGTTTCTTTTTTCGGGCGATGCCACAAAGCGGCGGGCCCTGCAGGCATGGAAGATTATTTCGGCGGAATGAGCGCAGGGTCAATGCGCTTGGCTTCCTGAAATTCTTTGTCAGCCGCTTTTTGATCGTTAAGACGCAGCAACGCCATTCCCAGGTTGTAATGCGCGTGGGCCAGATTTGCGTTCAAGCGAATGGCTTCGCGGTAGCTGTCCACGGCGGGTCCGTATTGCCCTTTGTGGAAGAAAACGTTCCCGAGGTTGACGCGCGCGTCAGCATTGTCGGGCTGCATTTCATCCAACTTTACGAAAGACGCTTCGGCAGCGGTCAGATCGCCCGCCTGCATCTGGGCGATTCCGAGCCCTTGCAAGGCGACGGCAAAATCCGCTTGAAGCTCGAGCACCTTGCGAAACATCGCCTCTGCTTGAATCGGTTCCTTCAAGGTTAGATAAGTGTTGCCCAAATTGTATAGGCCGTGCAGATCGTCCGGCTTAAGCGCGAGGCCTTTCTGATATGTTTCGACAGCGGCCGAAAGATTTCCCGCATCCTGATAGGCGCGCGCAAGATTGAACGCGGTCTCGGTCTGATCTGGCTGTAATGCAAAACTCTTTTCCAGTGCTGCGATTGCTTGCTGCAGTTTGCCTTGCTGGTACAACAAATGACCGAGTTGAAAGAAGGCGTGCGCGTCGTTAGGACGAGCCGCCACGATTTCGCGATACTCGGCGATGGCTTCTTCCATGCGACTCGCACCTTGCAGCGCGGTAGCAAAGTTCATGCGGATGTCGGTTGCCTTGGGCTCGATCTTCAGCGCTTGCTCATAAATCTGAATCGCTTCGTCGTATTTCTTTTCCGCATCAAGCGCGCTTGCCAGATTGTTCATGGCCTCCACGTAGCGCGGCTGAAGACGCAGAGCGGTGCGATAAGCGGCGATGGCTTCCTCCGTTTTGCCGTCGGCCACGAGCGCCGCACCCATTCCGTTGTATGCTTGCGGAAAATTGGCGTGAAACGAAATGGCAAGTTGATATGCGGCAATCGATTCCGGGTACTTTCCTTGGTGATAAAGCGCAAGACCGCGGTTGTTCTCCGTGGTGGCATCTCTAGGCTTCAGCGCTAGGGCTTTGTCGAGGTCGGCGAGGGCTTCCACGTCATCGCCCTTGGCATCGAGCGCGAGGCCCAGATTGCTCAGTGCCTCCGCAAAATCCGGACGCAGCACTAGCGCCTGGCGATACTGAGCGATGGCTTCGTCAATCTTCGCTTGTTTAAACAACTGAAGGCCGCGATTGTTCAGAGAGACGGCTTGAGCGGAGTTGCTTCCCGGTGCTTGGGCCTGCGCTAGCACAGTCAAAATAAGTACAGAAATAAGAGGAAGCCAATAGGCGTTCCAGTTTGGGAATTTGCTCATGGTCGCTCTCGCAATACCGAGAATAGCACAATCACAAATGACGGCAGATGGTTCTGCGTAGTATCGCTAGCGTCACGTACTCTTTTGAGTCACGCTACCAGAGCGCCAAGGGGACTCCCTCTCCGCTCCCCGACCTTTCGAAGCTCTTCCAGACATTTGGCGCCGCAGTGTTTGGAATTGATGCCGACCTCGCGGAAGCCGATGAGCTGCCCAAGCATCTGAGAGAAGCCATGCAGTACCGCACGCCAGACCGCACTTACGGGGCCTGACCGCCCCCGAAATGCAAGAGAATGGTCCGGTACCGGGACTGCATTGACTTGTACTCCGGCGCTGTGATACCCATACACCCGTCTTTTCAACAAGGATTTCCCTCGACTCTAGGAATGGCGGCCCAAACCCATCGGATCGAGGTCACGCTGGAGACGCTGCTGGAAAGCGTGGACCTCGCAGAAAGTATCTGTATGCGCATTGCGGAAGCCTCCGGCTTCAGCGAGGAAGAACTCCATAAGATCGGCATGGCCGTGCGCGAAGGGGTCATCAACGCTTACAACTACGGCAATCAGCAGGATCGCCGCAAGAAAATCCTGATGACGGTCGAGCTCGACCCCGAAAATATGACCGTGCGCGTTTTGGACCAAGGAAAAGGTTTCGAGCTGCACGAAATACCCGATCCGCTGGAAGAAGAAAATCTGCTGCGCACTTCAGGTCGGGGGCTTTTCCTGATGAAGGCTTTCATGGATCAGTTCGATGTGCACACCGCACCCGGTGGCGGCGCCGAACTCGTAATGGTTAAAAAGCTTCCGCATAAAGTTTCCAACAACGGCACCCACCAACCGGAGTAGAATTAGCCAGAGGCTATTCCGTGGCTATTCAGGCGACCTGCAGACAAATAGGCGACGTATCAATCGTGGATTTCAGCGGCAAGATTACGTTGGGCGACGGCAGTGCTCTATTGCGGAAAACCATCCGCGAGCTTGTCGAGAACGGCCAGAAAAAAATCATCATTAGCCTCTACGATGTGGACTATATCGACAGCTCCGGTATCGGCGAGCTGGTGAGCGCTTTCACCACGGTACGAAACGCAAAAGGCGAGCTGAAGCTGCTTCATCTCACCAAGCGTGTGCACGACATTTTGCAAATCACACGGCTTTTTACCGTATTCGACGTACAGTCTGACGAAGAAGTCGCGATCCGCGCTTTCCGCTAGAGCATTCCGCTTCGCGCTACACGAATCGCGCAAGCCCCACACAGATCGATCGCTTTCCCATTGGTTAGAAGCCGTTCTAGCTCGGAGGATCTTTTTGGCGCGTGTTCTTGACGCCTGTCACAATTCCCAGTCCTATCAGAATAATCGCACCTACCGCGATCCAGTGCGCCGGGACGTGCATCAAGTAGGCGGCATAGATCAGGCCGACAATTACGATTGCAAAACCCGCGGCGTAAAGTCCGAACGACATCGAGTGTCTCCCTTCTTCCGGCGGATTATTTCGTTTTCTATGCCAACAGAACTCTAGATCGTTTTGCCTTTGCAACTAGGATGATTGCACAGGCATTCAAGGTCCGGAGTATCTTCCATGGCCTCACATTCAGTGCTGCAGTACTTTCCTTTTGTTACCGTGCAAGTACAAACAGGATGTGCGCACTTTTCGCCGTCTTTCATAAGTTTTTTCTCCTGGGTTCGCACCGGACGGCGAACCCCGCCGATTTTAGTCTCTACAGAGAAACCTTGCCACGCAATTAAGATTAACAAGAGAGCCCTGGGGACGCACCGTCCGGCATTTTAGTTCCCCCGGCACCCTGTGATACCATCATTCTTTAACCCCCTTCAGGAGAAGCAATTGGCGCAACGTATTTCCCGTAAAGAACTGAAAACGGACGAAGTGCGCAATACCCTGGTGCACGGCGCAGATCTGGTTTTCGGGCATCAGGCGCTCACGTCTTATATCGTTATCATCGCTGTCATCGTCGCCTTGGGCGTTTTTGGCTGGAAGAGCTACGCCGAGCGCCAAACCGTGAAGGCCGCAGCCGCCTTTGATGACGCCAACAAAGTATTCGATGCGCGCATCCGTTCGCCACTCGAGCCCCAGCAACCAGGCGAACTCACCTACACGGACGAGAAGAACAAATATTCAGAGGCGCTTCGGAAGTTTGAGGAGGTAGCGAAGAAATATCCGCGCACTCGTCCCGGCCAGCTGGCCAGCTATTATGAGGCGATCAGCCAGGAACGCCTGGGCAACAATGACGCGGCCAAAAAATTGTTACAGAGCCTCGCCGATTCGGGCGACGAAGATTTTGCCGCCATGGCGCGTTTCGAGCTGGCTCAATTGGAGGACCGGCTTGGCCAAGGCGACGAAGCCGTGAATCTTTACAAGAAGTTAATCGCCAAGCCTACCGTTCTGGTGCCGAAACCGGTTGTGATGATGGCGCTGGCTCAGCACTATAGCGCAAGCAACCCGGCGGAAGCGTCCAAGTTGTACGCGCAAATTAAATCTGACTATCCCGACACGCCCATCGCCGAGCAAGCAGACCAGGAACTTTCCCTCCTGCCCGGCAAAATCTAAGGATCCCGTATGACGCCGGCGCCGCTGGCAGCTTACGCGATGGAGGTGCGGCGTTCTCGCGGCCGTCGCTATTCCGAGGCACAGCATCCCTACCGCGGCGACTATGCGCGCGACCGCGATCGCGTAATCCACTCCCGCGCCTTTCGCCGGCTGGAAGCCAAGACACAAGTTTTCACCACGCGCTATTCCGACCATTTTCGCAATCGCCTGACTCACACAATAGAAGTCGCGCAGATTGCGCGCACCGTTTCCGACGCGCTCGGCCTGAACACGGACCTCACCGAAGCGCTTGCCTTGGTTCACGACATCGGGCACCCGCCTTTTGGACACGCAGGTGAAAAACAACTGGACCTGCGTATGCGCGAACACGGCGAGCACTTTGACCACAATCTCCATGCGCTTCGCATCGTCGAACAGTTCGAGCAGCGCTATCTGGATTTTCCCGGCCTGAATCTCACCTTCGAGGTCCGCGAAGGCATCGTGAAACATTCGCGGAGCTATTCTGAAGGTGGATTTCCGTCACTGGCTGAATACCGCTTGTACGAGCGCCCAACTCTGGAAGCTCAGCTCATCGATCTAGTCGACGAAATTGCTTACAACACGGCTGATCTGGACGACGGCTTCGAGTCTCGGCTTTTTGATTTCGATCTGTTGCGCGCGGAAGTTTCCATCTTCGACGAAGCTTACGCCGAGATTGATCGCCGCTACCCACAAGGCCGCCGCAAGCTGAAATTCAATGAGGCGCTAAAGCAGCTCCTTAATCGCCTGGTGACCGACTTGATCGACAACACGGTAACCAAAGTTCAGGAAAGCGGTGCCAAAAATTCCCAAGACGTTCGCCACCTGCCAAAGCGCGTGGCCGCCTTTTCGTCCGAAATTGCTGAGCGAAATGCCGCATTAAAGCGCTTCTTGTACGCCCATCTGTACTCCCATCCGGCCATTGCTTTCGACCGGGACCGCTCCGTTGCTTCGCTAGACGCCCTTTTCCTGTTCTTCCTCGACCAACCGCAGCGTCTGCCCAAGCAATACGCGGAATTGGCCGAAAACGAGCCACGCCATCGTGTGATTTGCGACTACATCGCCGGAATGACCGACCATTTTCTGCTGCGCCAGTGTAACGAGCGACTGGGCCTCCCAGCGTCCCATTCGGGCTAGCAGCTGTCCCGGGCAATTGCGCATCTAAACCAGTCTAAGAAAGTCATTGTCCATTTGGTGTCAGTCGGTATTGTTCTCAAAGTGGCTTCCTTGACATCGCCGGCACTGGTCATATAATTAGCTTTACTAACGCGGAGAACCCAATGTTTCTGGACGTAAAAGAACTTGCCGTCCGAAAAATCCGCATACGGAAGAGCTATATCCCCGGGACGCTCGACTTCCATTCCGGCGAGTTTCGCCAAGTGGAACCGCTCGAAGTGCGCGCGACGGCCGAGCTCACGGAAGGCCAAATCCGTGTCTACGGCAACCTGCACACGCGCGTTGAAATGGTTTGCGCGCGCTGCCTGGATACCGTAGTAGAAGAAATCAGCCGCGACTTTGACTTGTTTTACCGCCCGATGACCTCCATCGCCCATAATGACGAGTTTCACCTCAACCTGGACGATACCGAAATCGCCTTCTTCGAAGGTGACGGCCTGTTCCTCGCCGACGTTCTGGCCGAGCAGGTAAATCTGGCCCTACCCATGAAGGTAATATGCCGCAGCGACTGCCGGGGCTTGTGCTCGCATTGCGGCGCGAATCTGAATAACGAAGAGTGCCGCTGCGAAAAGAACTCTGCCGACCCGCGCCTAGCTCCGCTTGCCCGTTTGAAGCAGGACTGGTTCAAAAAGCAATAAAACGCTACACTATCCCTTTCCATTTCAGCCATACCAAGCTGCACACGGCTAATTTAGAGGAGCAGGAATGCCTAATCCAAAACGACGTCACTCCCATGCGCGCAAGAACAAGCGGCGTGCCCATGACCATCTCCAAACGCTCTCGCTTTCCGAGTGTCCGAATTGCCACGAGAAGAAACTGCCGCATCAGGCATGTCCCCATTGCGGGCAATACAAAGGCCGTGAAGTGATTGACACTTCGGTCAAGACAGCCTAAGTTTTCCTTCGATTGCCTTTCCGATTTCGCGCGATTGGAGCCCGTTGGTGCGCAGATGACCACCATTGCAATAGATGCCATGGGAGGCGACCATGCGCCTCGTGCAGAAGTGGAGGGCGCGATCCTGGCCGCGCGCGAGTTTAGTATCCATATCGCCCTGGTGGGCATGGAGGCCGCGCTCAAACAGGAATTGAGCCGGCACCGCTCGCGAAACCTCCCCATCGAAATCGTGGGTGCCACCGACGTGATCACCATGAGCGACTCCCCTTCGCAGGCTTTCCGCCGCAAGAAGGAGAGCTCCATGCACGTGGCCGCGCGCTTGGTCCGTGACGGCAAAGCGGAAGCCATGGTAAGCGCTGGGAACACCGGCGCAGCAATGACCGTCGCCCGTTTCATTCTCGGCACGCTTCCTTCTGTGGACCGCCCCGCGCTCGCCGCCGCCTTTCCCAACATGAAGGACAAGATTTCGGTGATTCTGGACGTGGGCGCGAATGTGGATTCAAAGCCCGAGCAGATTCGCCAATTTGCTGTGATGGGCGAGATTTATTACCGCGCGATTTGGGGCGTGAAACGTCCGCGCGTGGCCCTGCTGTCGATCGGCGAAGAAGAAATGAAAGGTAACGAGTTGACTCGCGAAGCGTCCAACCTGCTGAAGCAATCGTCGCTAAATTTTGTCGGCAACGTGGAAGGCCGCGACGTGTTTCGCGGAAATGTGGACGTGATCGTTTGCGACGGTTTCATCGGCAACGTAGCGTTGAAAATCAGTGAAGGACTTGTCGAGCACGTTCAGGGCATGCTGAAGAAAGCCATCAAAAGCTCGCTTAAGTCGCAGATCGGTTACGCTCTATCCAAGCAAGCCTTCGACGATTTCCGCAAGCGCACGGACTCTTCGGAAACCGGCGGCGCTCCGCTTTTGGGCATCCGCGGAATCACCATCATCGCCCACGGCCGCTCGAATCCGAACGCCATCAAGAATGCCATACGCGTGGCCAGCGAACTTTATCGCGCGCGCATCAACGAAAAGATCGATCAGGAGCTTTCCGCTGCCGCCGTCGCTGCTCGCGGCTGACCTCAGCGGAATTTCAACTGCATATGGGCAAACTCGCATTTCTATTTCCGGGTCAGGGTTCGCAATATTGCGGCATGGGCCGCGATCTCGCGGAAAACTTCGCCGAATCGCGCCAGGTTTTTGACCAAGCGAATGCCGCGCTCGGATTCTCCATGTCTGATATGTGTTACACCGCCTCGCTCGAAGAGCTCAAGCAAACTGAAAATACCCAGCCTGCCATGCTTACGGCCTCCGTCGCAGCTTATCGCGCGCTTGAAAAGCGAGGCATGGCCCCCGATTTTGTCGCTGGCCACAGCCTGGGAGAATATTCGGCGCTGGTTGCCGCCGGCGGCTTGGATTTTTCATCGGCGGTGAAATTAGTCCGCGCTCGCGGCCGCTACATGCAGGAGGCCGTTCCGTTAGGTGAAGGCGCCATGGCCGCGATTCTGGGCCTGGCGCCCTCGGAAGTTCTGGAAATCTGCAAGAAAGCCGCGGATCACGAAGTGGTCTCTCCGGCGAATTTAAACTCTCCGGAACAAACCGTAATTTCGGGAAACGCTACCGCAGTAAAGCGGGCGGTTGAAATCGCTTCGCAAAACGGCGCCAAGCGCGCCGTAATCCTTCCCGTCTCCGCACCCTTCCATTGCGCGCTGATGGCTCCGGCGCAAAAGCGCCTGGAACCTGATCTCCGTGCCGCACGTTTCGGCCCGCTGAAAATTCCTTTGATCACCAATGTGGACGCGGAAGCTGTTACCACCGGCGACGAAGCCCGCGAAGCCCTGATCCGCCAAGTTACCGCTCCAGTGCGCTGGCTGGACTCGGTTCACGAAATGATCGAAAGCGGCGTAACAATTTTCGTCGAAGTGGGACCCGGAAAAGTCCTCTGCGGCCTGCTGCGTCAAATCGACCGCTCCGTCCGCTGCGTAAACGTAGAAGACGCTCCCAGCCTCCAAGCCGCCATCGACAAAATCGCACAATTGCGCGCCGAAACACCGGAAGCCTAGAATTCAGCGAATACGATGCGAACGCAGGAGCGCCACTAGCCTGCAGGCGCTTCCGTCGCCCAAAGATCAGGTCGCATTCTAGTTGGGCACGGGCCGGGTTCGTTCGCTGATGGCATGCGTGAGAACCAGAGCAGCTCCGCTGAAAGCTAAGGTATCGACAACGTAGTCGAACCCGTTGCCGATGTCGGACGGGCGGGAAAATAAGATGGGCAGATAAATGAACAGCACTAGGAGCAGAATCATGATCCCTAAGTAAGTGGCGGCCAGGCGTGCTTTCACATTTACCAGAATGCATGCTCCGCAAGCGATAAGAACCGCGCCCGCTAGAGAGGCCCAGAACAAGTGTCCGGGAATCCACGTTGGCGTAATTCTTTTCAGAGGAACTCCGGGCACGGAGGTGGGATGCAGAAAATGCTCCAGGCCGAAAAATAATGCGGCTGTGCCGACGAGAAAGCGTCCAAGAGTTACGAGCCAGGGCGCGCCATCCGCTGGCTTGGGGCGCATCTGACTTCCGGCAAAAGCAAACCGCCTTCCCACATATCCATTCCAGGATCACCCTTACGCGACTCTGAATTGCAAAGCTCTTAAAGGGTTACTCATCATTGTCACACGAACGAGCTGTTGCGCAGCACGTTTGATATGCGATAGCTTCACATCCTATGTTCTCTCTTAAAGACAAAGTTGCTCTGGTGACCGGCGCGTCTCAGGGCATTGGCCGCGCCACGGCATTGGCACTGGCCGAAGCCGGCGCAAAAGTAGCCATCGCCGCGCGCAACACTGAAAAACTCGCGTCGCTAGCGGCAGAAATTTCAGCCGCAGGCGGCGAAGCCCTCGCGGTTCCGATGGATGTGGCGGATGCTGTGCAAGTAAAAACCGGCTTCCAGCAATCACTAACGAAATTCGGCAAGCTCGACATCCTGGTGAACAACGCCGCCATCACGCGCGACACTCTCGCTCTGCGCATGAAACTCGAAGATTGGGACGCAGTGCTGCGCACCAATCTAACCGGTGCGTATCTGTGTATTCAGCAAGCGCTGGGCGCCATGCTGAAGCAACGCGCAGGCCGCATCATCAACATCTCATCGGTGGTCGCGGAAACAGGCAACGCAGGCCAAGCAAATTACGTGGCATCGAAGGCCGGCCTGATCGGCCTCACGCGCGCCATCGCCATCGAAGTTGCCTCCCGCAATATCACAGTGAATGCGATCGCGCCCGGCTTCATCGCCACGCCCATGACCGATCCGCTTTCAGCAGAGCTAAAAGACAAAATGAAGTCGATGATCCCGCTCGGCCGCTTCGGCAGCGACCGCGACGTCGCCACCGCCATCGTTTTCCTCGCCAGTGACGAAGCCGGCTACCTCACCGGCCAGGTGCTCGACGTCAACGGCGGCCTGCACATGGGCTAGATTTTCGCTCGCACGCGTCCTCCCGAGCGGGAAGAATGACTCGGATGTAGGTTTGTTTCGAACAAGGTTAGATTTGGCAAAGGTTGACCCTGCATTCTGCCTTGCATAGAATGGGCAGGCTGTCTTGGGGCGCTCCCCTATCGCTGTACGCCTGGAGCGCGAGATCGCCGATACCGGAGGATAAATTAGAATGGCCAGCGTCGAAGAACGCGTGAAGCAGATTATTGTCGAGCAGCTCGGTGTGGATGAAGGCGAAGTCACTCCGACCGCTTCCTTTGTAGACGACCTGGGCGCCGACTCGCTCGACACTGTCGAGCTGGTCATGGCCTTCGAGGAAAATTTCGGCATCGAAATTCCGGACGAAGATGCCGAGAAAATTGCCACGGTCAAAGATGCTGTCGATTACATCGAGAAGCACTCCAAAGGAAGCAAATAGTCCGCTGGCCGTCCCCATTTAGTATAGGAGAAGTTCCTTTTGAACCGCCGAGTTGTCGTTACAGGCATTGGGCTGATCTGCGGTTGTGGCATTGGGACCGAAGAGGTCTGGCGCAATCTGCTGGCTGGAAAGAGCGGCATTGGCCCTATCACTCATTTTGATCCCGCCGGGTTCGATTGCCGCATCGCCGGAGAAGTTCGCAATTTCGATCCGCTAAATTGGATTGAAAAAAAAGAGCTGAAGAAAACAGGGCGGTTCATTCAACTGGCCATGGCTGCTTCTGATTTCGCCGTAAAGATGGCTGCGCTCGAGGTTACCCCGGATATCGCAGACTCCACCGGTGTTTACATTGGCTCCGGCATCGGCGGGTTCGACGTCATCGAGCGCGAACACTCGAAATACCTGGCCGGCGGCCCGGGCAAGATTTCTCCTTTCTTTATTCCCGCATCGATCGTGAATCTCGCTTCGGGCCATGTCTCGATCCGTTATGGGGCGAAGGGACCAAACTCCGCTACCGCGACTGCCTGCTCGGCCTCCGCCCACGCCATCGGCGACGCTTTCAAAATCATCCAGCGTTCTGATGCGGAGGTGATGATTGCGGGTGGCACCGAGGCTGCAATCACGCCGATGGGCGTCGGCGGATTCGCTGCGATGCGCGCCCTTTCCACGCATAACGATGAGCCGCAACGCGCCAGCCGCCCCTTTGACGCGCAGCGCGATGGTTTCGTGGTGGGCGAAGGCGCCGGCGTTTTAATCCTCGAATCGCTCGACTTCGCGCAGCGCCGCAGCGCGAAAATCATCGCAGAAATTGTCGGCTACGGCATGTCCGGCGACGCGTACCATATCACGCAGCCGGCTGAAGGTGGCGACGGCGGATACCGCGTGGCTATGGCGGCGATCAAGGACGCAAAAATCACGCCTGGCGATGTGAGTTACGTCAACGCGCACGGCACCTCCACCCCCATTGGTGATGCCATCGAAACCGCTGCGCTCAAGCGAGTTTTTGGCGAGCGCGCAAAAAAGATTCCCATCAGCTCCACGAAATCCATGACCGGGCATTTGTTGGGCGGCGCGGGCGGTTTGGAAGCGGGCATCAGCGTTCTCGCGTTGCGCGACCAGATACTTCCGCCCACCGCGAACTACGAAATTCCCGATCCCGCGTGCGATCTCGATTACATCCCAAATCATTCGCGCAAAGCCCAAGTTCATTACGCGCTCTCAAATTCCTTCGGATTCGGCGGTACAAACGCATCCCTGATCTTCAAACTCTGGGATGGGAAGTAGCCGCAAGTATCCGCAGTAACGTAGCCATCTCTTTATGGCGGTTTTCGCAGGAGGCCTTTTGAAGATCGGAGTCTGTGTCAAACAAGTTCCCGCCAAGGATGCGCCGCTTGCTATCGTCGAAGGCGGCGCATGGATCCGCGAATCCGACATCGGCTTTGAAACCAACGAGCCCGACAGTTTCGCGCTCGAAGAATCGCTGCGCCTGAAAGAAAAACACGGCGGCGAAGTTGTGGCCATTTCCATGGGCCCGGAGCGCGCGAAGCAAACCATCAAAGAAGCTCTGGCGAAAGGCGCCGACCGCGGAATCCACATCGCCGACGATCAATTCTTCAAGCTCGATCCACTGTCTTCCGCGCGCTCCATCGCCTTTGCGATCAAAGACGAGAAATTCGACTTGTTGTTGACCGGCTTGCAAAGCGACGACCAAGGCTTCGGCCAGACCGGTGTGTTGCTCGCTGAATTGCTGGGCCTTCCTCACGCCACAATCATCATGCACATCGACATTGTTGAAGGGCACCTGAAACTAAAGCGCGAACTGGAAGCCGGCTGGTTCCAATGGGTGGAGTTACCGCTGCCCGCGGTGCTCTCGATTCAATCCGGCATCAACAAGCCGCGTTACGCCACGCTGAAAGGCATCATGGCCGCCAAGAAAAAAGAAATCGCCACCGTGAATCGCTCATCGCTCGGCATCGTCGACGCGCCCACGCAGTGCATCGAGCGCATCTACATCCCGCAAAAAACCAAAAAGACCGAATTCATCACCGGCCAGCCAAAAGAAGTTGCTGCCAAGCTGATCGAAAAGCTAAAGCATGAAGCGCGGGTGCTCTAGCCATGAAGATTCTCCTGATCACCGAGCAGCGCGAAGGCAAGTGGAACAAAGTCAGCTTTGAAACTTTAGCCGCCGCGCAGCAAATCGTGCAGCAGACCAAAGGCTCGCTCACGGCTGTAGTAATCGGCAAAGACGTTGCGCCTCTCGCTGACGAAATCGCCGCGTTCCAACTCAACGAAGTGCTCCTCGTCGAGCACGGCCTCCTGGAAAAATACACTCCCGACGGGTTCTCGCTCGCCCTGCGGCAAGTAATCGAATCTGCGAAGCCAGACCTAGTCCTGCTTCCCCACACCTATCAGATCCGCGATTTCGCTCCCAAGCTCGCTGCTTCGCTGGGAAAAGGAATGATTGGCGACTGCATCCACTATCGTTACGAAAACAACAAATTAATTTTCGTCCGCCAGATGTTTCAAGGCCGCACGAACGCGGACGTCGTATTTGCCGGAGACGCTCCCTGGATCGCCACTTTTCAAGCCAGCGCATTCCGCGCGGACCTGGCTACCAAGCACGCCAGCGGCAACGCCGCCCTTAAATCCGTCTCGGTCGATTTGAAGCCCGAGCAAATCCGTACCAAGCCGCTCGAGCTTTTCCGTGAAGCCAAGCAAGCCGTCGATCTAACGCAAGCGCCCATTCTGATTTCCATCGGCCGCGGCATTAAGGCTCCAGAAAATATCCCCATGGTTGAAAAACTGGCGAAACTTCTTGGCGGAGAAATTTGCGCCTCGCGCCCTATTTGTGACGAAGGCTGGCTCCCCATGGATCGCCAGATCGGCAGCTCGGGACAGACGGTCGCGCCCAAACTTTATCTTGCACTCGGCATCAGCGGGGCGATCCAGCACGTCGTCGGAATGAAAGGCTCGCGCACCGTGGCCGCCATCAACAAAGATCAAAATGCTCCCATCTTCGAAGTAGCCGACTATGGCATTGTGGGTGATCTCTTTGAGGTTGTTCCGGCATTAATCGAGGAATTAGAAAAAGCTCACTGACCGCCCGACGAGGATGGTGACCCCGAGGAGGGCCGCCCGCACCGGGACTTCCGTTCGGCGGTGCTTGACGCCGATGTCCGCTGTCCGGTTTCGAGACGTGCCCTCGCGTTAGCGGTCATTCCTCCGAATCCAAATTTCAAGGCCAGCTTCTACCCCGCTGAAAACATGCCATTTGCCTTGCATCTCCCGTGGTATGTCACTTGCTAATCGCCTTAGATCGAGTTGTGCGCTTCGCGGACAGGCGATAGGCGCAAAAGGGGCGACCATGCAGACCCTGCTACAAGACCTGCGCTACGCCATCAGGATGCTGGCGAGAAATCCCGGCTTCGCTGCTGTGGCCGTCCTCACGCTCGCCCTCGGCATCGGCGCAAACACGGCCATCTTCTCGGTGATCAACTCGGTGCTGCTCGAGCCGCTGCCATTCAAAGATCCCGGACAGTTAGTCGATTTGCGTCAAACCGAGAGCGCGCCGGGAAATTTTCCATTAGATGGCGCGGACTATCTGGACTGGCGCGAGCAGAATCACACGTTCGAGTTGATGAGCTTTTATTCGCAGCCTTTCGGTCTTAACGCGAGCGGAGCTGGTGACCCGGAATCCGTGGCCATTGTGGCTACAGAGGCGAATTTCTTCAAGACGTTGGGCGTGCAGCCGTTGGCTGGCCGCACGTTTGTGAAGGGCGAGGACGCCGGTAAAAATCGCCTGGTGATTCTCAGCCACGGCTTCTGGCTGCGGCACTTTGGGGGGCAGGCAAATGCGCTCGGCAAGGATGTGGAATTGAACGATGAGCCGTACACCGTAATTGGCGTGATGCCGAGGTGGTTTAATTTCCCTGCCGCGACGGACGTGTGGATTCCATTCGATATGACGATGGCGGTGATGCACAACCGGGGAACCCATTTTGCCAATGCTATTGGGCGGGTGAAAAAGGGCGTCACGATTGAGCAGGCGCGCGCCGATCTGATGAGCGTTTCGGAGCGCATCAATGCGCAGTATCGCGGCACGGACCACTCTATTCATTCACTCGTATTTCCCCTGAAAGAAAGACTCACCGGAGATTCGCGGCCGCAACTTCTGATCTTGTTCGGCGCCGTCGCGCTGGTCCTGCTTGTGGCGTGCGCGAACATTGCGAATTTGCTGCTCGTTCGCGCGATTGGCAGACAGCGCGAAATTGCAGTTCGTGCAGCGTTGGGCGCGGGACCCTGGCGTTTAACGCGCCAATTGCTGACGGAAACCCTTTTGCTGTCGCTCGTTGGAGCTTCCCTGGGGATCATCGGCGCCTGGTGGGCGGTCGCGGGGCTGGTGGTGAAAACGTTGCCGATTCCGCGCGCAAATCCGATTCAGCTGAACATGACCGTGTTGCTGTTTGCGATTGGTTTGAGCGTTCTGGTCGGGATTCTCTTCGGCCTCGCGCCAGCGGTGCAGGCAGGTCGATTGAATTTGAGCGAGGAGCTGAAGTCGAGCGCGAACGCGGTAGTCAGCCCTACGGCGGGGCGCAAGTTGCTGCGCGACTTGCTGGTTGTCGGCGAAATTGCGATATCGCTTGCGTTGCTCGTCGGTGCGGGCTTGCTGCTGCGCAGCTTCGCTCGATTGCGCAACGCGAATATCGGCGTGCAGCCAAAGAATGTGCTGACCATGAGCATCGATTTGCCGCTGACAAAGTACCAGACGCCGGCGGCACAACGGCGATTTATCGACCAGCTACTCGTGAGGGCACAACACATTCCCGGAGTAATCTCCACGGCGGCGACGACGGCGCTTCCACTTGAAGGCGGTTCGAGCGGTTTCGTCAAAGTGCCCGGAAATACGAATCCGGCGCTCGAGAATCAGCTTGTGGAAGTGCATGCCATTACGCCGGGATACTTCCAGGTATTCGGCATCCCGCTCATGGAAGGAAGGAACTTTAGCGAGGAGGATGCGCAACAGGCGGGCGATAACACGGCAAGAATGGATGCTTTTTATAAGGCAAAGAAAGGAGACGATTCGAAGTCTTCGTCGGATTTTGTTTTCGTCGCGATCATCAACCAAACGATGGCAAGAACTTTCTGGCCGAACCAGGATCCCCTGGGAAAGGAATTCACCGACGCTTACGGCGGGTTGGCAAAGGTGATCGGCGTGGTTGCCGATGTAAAAGAAGATGGCCTTCGAGGAGCAGTGGTGCCGGAACGCTATTTCCCGCTAACTACAGAATTGGCCGATCGGGACTTCCGGGGATCCCTGGTGGTGAAGACAGCGGCTCTTCCCCGCGGCCTTCTGGGCCTAATTCGCGGGGACGTCCATCGGCTGGACAGCACGCTGGCATTGTATCGCGTACGCACTATGGAAGAAGTCATCGCGGACGCTATGCAGGACACCACGGTGCAAGCATTTCTGCTCGGCATATTTGCCGCCATGGCGTTGCTGCTGGCGGCGGTGGGATTGTACGGAGTGATGTCATATCTGGTCACCCAGCGAACGCATGAAATCGGCGTGCGCATCGCTCTGGGAGCCCAGCAGCAGGACGTGTTCCGGATGGTCGTCGGGCAGGGAGTCGGATTGACGCTCTCGGGCGTCGCGCTAGGTCTGGCGGGAGCGCTGGCGCTCACGCGTGTGCTTGGCAGCCTGCTCTACGGCGTCAGCTCAACCGATCCGGTTACGTTTGCGACCGCGGCTGTCGTGCTTGCAGGCATCGCAATCCTCGCGTGCTACATTCCCGCGCGCCGCGCGATGCGCGTGGATCCCATGGTCGCGCTGCGCTACGAATAACACGTAACGACCGTTCAAGAACGGTTTGGCGAACTACGCATCAAAAAAGTGGAGGCTCGCATGGGAACGCTGCTGCAAGACCTGCGCTACGGAATCCGCATGCTGGTCAAAACGCCTGGCGTCGTAATGCTCATAATTCTCACTTTGTCGCTCGGTATCGGCGGCAGCACGCTGCTGTTCAACATGGTGCGCCAGTGGGTATTGCATCCGGTTTCCTTCCCGCAAGCAGATCAGCTCACGGTCATCTGGGAACGCGACACGAAGAAGGGCTGGATGGGCCAGGCTTCGGCCTCAGACTTCACTGACTGGCGCGACCAGAACTCCGTCTTCGAAAATCTGTCCGCCTGGACCACCTCAAATTTCAACCTTACTGGAAAAGATCGCCCGGAAAGAATTTTGGGCGCTCGCGTCAGCGCGGACTTTTTCCAAGCCCTTGGCGCCCAGCCGGCAAGGGGACGCGCGTTCAGGCACGAAGAGGAGGTGCTTGGCCGCAACCGCTTGGCCATTTTGAGCCACGGTCTCTGGCACGACCGCTTCAACGCCGACCCCAACGAGCTTGGGAAAACGATCACTCTGAACGGCGATTCCTACACCGTCATCGGCGTCATGCCGGAAGATTTTCATTTCACTCTGATGGGCCGCGTCAATATTTGGGTACCGCTCGCGCTCACCGACCAGGAGCAAGCCGACCGCGTGAACGGATGGCTCAACGTAGTGGGCCGGCTCAAACCAGGCGTCACTCTGGCGCAAGCGCAACAAGCCATGGATCCCATCGCGCAACGCCTTGAGAGACTCTATCCCGCCAGCAATACGAATAGCGGCATTTTCCTGAATAGCCTGCGTCACGAAATCGGAAAACACACGGGTGATCAAGGTATTTACATGGGCTTTTGCATCGGCATCTGCATTCTGCTGATTGCTTGCGCCAACGTCGCCGGAATACTCTTCGCGCGCTCCCTGGCCCGTCGGAAGGAAATGGCCCTAAGGATTTCCCTAGGCGCGAACCGTTCCCGCATCGTGCGCCAGCTTCTCACTGAGAACGTCTGGCTCTTCTTCATTGCCGCTGGTCTTGGAGTCCTGCTCGCGAAGTGGGGAGGCGCATGGATCACCAATCTGATCCCGTTCGAAAATCGCGGCTATCTTCCCAACTATGGCCGCCTCTATGTTGATTTCTCCACTCTGGCCTACTCTGTGGGAATCGCGCTCCTCTGTTCTCTGGCTTTCGGACTAACGCCGGCGCTGCACAGCTCAAAACTAGATCTCACTGGCATGTTGAAAGATGCGGGCAGTTCAGCCTCGGTCAGTTTGCGCGGCGGGCGCATCAGAAAGGTTCTGGTGGTCTGGGAGGTCTCTCTCGCTCTGACTTCCTTGGTGCCAGCGGGTCTGATGATCGAATGGTTGAAAAACATCAACAACGTCGATCTAGGGTTCCGCCCTGAGCATGTGCTCACTTCGCAAATCACTCTACCCGATACCGCCTATGCCGATCCGCGCCAGGTGGCCAGTTTTTATAATCGCTTACTCGATCGCGTGCAGGCTTTGCCGCAGGTCATTTCCGCTGGCGCAAGCCAATACATTCCTTTTGGCAATGGATATGATTCCGCCGAAATATTTTTCGAAGGACGCCCCGCGCCGGAACCCGGAAATGTCCCGGGTACTGCGATCACGGCGGCAACCTCCGGCTACGCTTCTGCACTCGGTCTGCAAACAATCCGGGGCCGCTTCATTTCCGATCAGGACGGCCCTGACATGCCCCTCGTCATCGTAATTAATCAAACGCTCGCCGACCGGTTCTTTCCGCATCAGGATCCGCTCGGCCAAAGACTTCAACTTGGCCGCGACAGCACCGCGCTGCGCACCGTCGTCGGCATCGTAAAAGATATTCGGTTGGATATGGATTTCCATCGCCCGCTTTCGGCCGAAAGTTATATCCCCTTTTCACAGTCACCGAGCCGTTCGATGGCAATTCTTCTGAGAACCTCCGGTAATCCGATAGCTCTTGCCGCTGGACTTCGCCAGGCCGTTGCGTCTCTGGATCAGAACCAACCGATTTCGCAGGTTGTATCGCTAAGCCAATTAATCAGCGATCAGGAAGCGCCCTTCCGAATTTTCACCGAGTTCACAAATTTTTTCGGAGTTCTTGCGCTATTCCTTGCGGCCATGGGGATTTATGGAACGATGGCCTTCATCGTGGAAGGGCGTACAAAAGAAATGGGCATTCGCTTGGCTCTGGGCGCGAGTCCGCGTGACGTAATGCAATTGGTGCTCGCCCAGAGCGTTCGTCTCACTTTCGTGGGCATTCTGCTGGGCTTGGCTGGCGCCTTGGCGCTGGCTCAATTGATCGCCGGAATGCTCGTGGGCGTAAACGTGGCCGACCCGCGCATCTATTTGGGCGCAGCACTGATCCTGGGGGCCGCGATCTTACTGGCAAGCTATCTGCCCGCACGCCGCGCGATGCGGGTGGATCCCATGGTCGCGCTTCGCTATGAATAATGCCTGATGATTTTTGGAGAGGGGAGGTACGAATGGCAATGCTGCTCGAAGACATACTTTACGCCTTTCGCGCGCTAAGAAAATCGCCGGGCTTTACCGCCATTGCCATTCTCACCCTGGCCCTCGGCATCGGCGCCAACACCGCGCTGTTCTCCGTGGTGGACGCAGTGCTCCTTCGTCCTTTGCAGTTCAAAAATCCCTCCAGACTCGTGTGGGCCTGGGGAAATTGTCCCCTCTGTGACCAAGGCGCCGTTTCGCCGTCCGACTTTGTGGACTATCGCGCGCAGAATCAATCCTTTGAACACTATGGCGCCAGGGCAGTAGGAGATACGCTGTTCAATCTCACCGGAACCGACAAGCCCATTCAGATCAACGGCTCCATGATTACGGCGGGCTTCTTCGAGGCCCTGGGCGTTCAACCCCGTTATGGCCGCGTGTTCACCCTTGCTGATGAAAAAACATCTGATCCCGAGGTGGTAATTCTCAGTCACCATTTGTGGCAGGAACGCTTCGGCAGCGATCGGAATGTCATCGGCAAATCGATCGCTCTCGACGGCAAGACGCGCACCGTTGTCGGGGTTCTGGCGAACGATATGCCCGTCCTCACCCAAGCCGATCTCTGGGTTCCAGCGCCCTTCGAAAATCCGGGAATGCAGACCCGCCGCTCCCATTTTCTCCGGCCCCTCGGTCTTCTAAAGCCCGCTGTTACGATCTCCCAAGCGCAAGCCGAGCTGGACACCATCGCGGCTCGGCTCGCAAAACAATTTCCCGAGACGAACAGAGGATGGAGTCAAAAACTGGAGCCTCTCCAGAGTGTTCTCGTTGGCAATGTTCGTCCCGCATTCCTGGTGCTGATCGGCGCAGTTGCTCTGGTTCTCCTGATTGCCTGCGCCAACATCGCCAGCCTTGTTCTAGCGCGCAACACCGTTCGCCAACGGGAGATTGCCATCCGCACCGCACTGGGCGCCGGACGATTCCGTCTGGTCCGCCAATTGTTGACGGAAAGTTTGCTGCTCGCCTTGATGGGGGGCGCCGCCGGAATCTTTGTGGCCACGGCAGGCGTGGAACTCTTAAAACAACTCGGTCCGCAGAGTCTCCCGCGCCTCGACGAAGTAAATGTGAACGGCGTAGTTCTCACATTCACCTTCGTGATTGCAATCTTCACCGGGCTCTTGTTTGGCCTCGGGCCCGCCCTGAAAGCGAGCCGCCGCGATCTGACGCAAAGTTTGAGAGACGGTGGCAGCTCTGGCGATTCGCGCTCAAAGCATCGCGCGCACAATACGCTGGTCGTCGCGGAAGTAGCCCTTTCGCTTGTCGTTTTGATCGCCGCCGGTCTCTTGCTCAACAGTTTCTGGCGTTTGATGCGCGCTCCGCTCGGGTTTGATCCCGCAAACGTCCTCACCACCGAAATGTCTCTGCTCTCGCCGAGGTATGACGACCAGCAACGCCGCGAATCATTTTTCCACGAACTCCAGGAAGGTATCCAAGCTGCACCCGGCGCCAGGACTGCCGGATTCATCTCGGAGTTGCCGCTAAGCGGCGAAGGCAACGACACGTTTTTCACCATCACCGAGCACCCTCCGGCAAATCCAAACGACAATGAGGACGCAGATTTCCGCGTCGTCGCCGGCGACTATTTTGGAGCCATGCGGATTCCGCTCTTGGCAGGGCGCAGCTTCGAGAGACCAGATGCATCCGAAGCCCGTCAAGTTATGGTCATCAACGAGTCGTTCGCCAAGAAGTTTTTTCCCCACGAAAGCGCCATCGGCAAGCACGTGAAATTATTTGAAGGCAATTCCCAATTCGCCACACGCGTGATCGTAGGGATCGTAGGAGGCAACAAGCACTTCGCATTGCAGGAATCTCTTCGTCCGGAAATGTTTATCCCCGGTTCCCACATGAGGATGAGTGTCGTTGTGCGCGGCGCGGGTGATCCGGCCACGCTTACGGCCGCGGTGCGCCAAGCCCTCCACCAGATCGATCCGGACGAGGCCACCTCCACCTTCCGCACCATGGCGGATATCGTATCCAGCTCAGCCGCCAATGACCGCTTCAACACGGTCCTGCTCGGCGCATTCGCCGCCATTGCGTTACTGCTTACGGCCGCAGGAATCTTCGGCGTTCTGTCTTATCTGGTCACACAACGTACGCGGGAAATCGGCCTGCGAGTGGCTCTTGGCGCCCAGCAAGCAGATGTTCTTCGCGTAATCGTGGGCTATGGATTGCGTCTTGTGCTGCTCGGTTTGTGCCTAGGCGTGGCTGGAGCCTTGGTGGTAACACGCTGGATGTCCAGCGTTCTATTTGGCGTGAAGCCGACTGATCCGTTAACATTTGCCGTCGTGGTCATGGTGTTGGGAACGGTCGCCTTTTTTGCTTCCTACATCCCCGCGCGCCGGGCCATGCGCGTAGATCCAATGGTCGCCCTGCGCTACGAATGATCCCGAAAAAAGAAAGCCCGCCAGACGCGCATGCGCCTACGGGCTTTCCAATGGATCGTACCGACACCTGGTCGTCCCAAGGGCGGGCGAGCCTGGCAAATGTCAGCCTTTAAGCTGGGCTGCTGCCCCGAACGAAATGCATGATGATCATAATGATTCCGATCACCAAAAGTATATGAATAAACCCCACCGTTACGTGGAACGCTAGAAACCCTAACAGCCACAGAATGAGTAGTACTGCGCCGATTGCGGCCAACATAAAATCCTCCTGGTTACGGAAAGCTTGGCCAGCCTACTCGTATACGGCGCCCCAGGCTATACAAGACTCCCGTTATAATCGGTGCAAATTAAGTGTAAAAGAGCTCTCGAGAGGCTGCGGCGCCCCTTATTGGGCCTTTAATACGCCCACCACGTCGAAGCCGAAATGAGGGTCGTGATAGCTACCCGTCATTTTCACCGGTATCACCGCTCCCGCCTTCTTTCTCTTAAACAAGGGATTGAAGGGTTTCAGAAGCGTCGATTTAATGCCGGTGGCGTCTTGCGATAGTTCTGCTTCTGTTTTCAACGTTCCATGGAAATCGATTTGCTCATTCTCCAGGTTATAAGTTCCCTCCATGAGCGCCGATGCTCCCGGCACATTAAACGTCAGTTCCGAAAACTTCGCGATTCCGTCACTCAACTCCAAATGCCCGTGTAAATCCATTACCACATTCCCCGAGTCATCCACAGCAGGGTCTGCTTCCGCTTTCTTCTGGTCTTTCCCTTTGTCTTTAACTTTTTTCTCGCCACGCGCTCGCTCGCTGAGATCCACCACCTGCGCCTGCCGGCTCGGTTTTCTGAATTCCGCGTTTGCCACGCCAAAGTCCCCGCGCATCACCAACTCTTTCAGGAAGGGACGTCCCAGCGGCAGTATCGTCACATGCGCTTTGAAACTCGTGGCGCCGTTCATGGAGGCATGTTTTGTGGACGCCAATAATAGCAACAAGTCTTGAATCCGCCCGTTGTTGACCTCCACATCGAGCAAAGTCGTTTTTCCCTTTTCCCCCGGTTTACTCGCCACGCTGCCGGAAGCCGCCACCGAGGTTTGCAAAAATGACGTTTCAACTTGCTTCAGGAAAACATCGCCATTTTTTGCATTTACGCTTGCCCTAAACCGCGAGGTCAGAGGCACCTTGTGTTTGCTCCTCAGTACCTGGAAGCCCGGAACATCAATTGTGCCGTGTACGACGATTTCTCCCAATTTCCCCCCGAAATCGCCCGTTGACGATAGCGTCCCGGCGATCCCGTTGAACACGCTAAGATCGGCGTGCTGAAACTCGTACTCACCCGAAAGCGGCGTCGTTCCCAAATCCTCTAAATTTAAAGGCCCGAATTTGCCTTTCGAGATAATTTCGCCAGGCGGTTCGGCATTCTTCATGGAAACACGATAGGACCACTCGCTTTGGTGGCCATAAGACTTGACGGTCAACGAATGCATTTCAAACTTGAGTGGAGGTTTGCCGTCGGATCGCGCGACTTCCAGCACGGCTCCATCCGCTACAATTTCGCCCACGCGCACATTAGAACTCTCACTCGAGGGCGAAGTTGAGGGTCCCGCGTTCGCGCCCGGTGGCGGCACTTGCACGAGCAGCCCGTTCAGTTTCACCAGCGCCACATACCCGGGCCTCACGATCATGTCCGCATAGTGCGATTCAATCTCGACCCTCTGAACGGTCACCAGCGGGGGAGTATTTTCCGCACCGCCCGCGCGCGTAAACGTCACATTTTCGGCCACGCACCCCGGATGCGGAAAATACACCATCTGAAACTTCCCGAATGTCACTTTCGCTCGAACCGTGTCCTGCAAACTCTGCGCTACTTTCCCCTGTGTAAACGGAGACTTCATCGCCACCACAACCGCCACGGCACACCCAATCGCTACAACGGCCGCCCCGACCCATATGAGCCATCGGAAACGGCGCCAACCGTTTGGCTTGTTGCTTTTTCTTTCGGATCTGGCAGGCATAATTAGGAATCTTCAGATTTCTTGCGAGACCGGAAATTCCCTAGTTCCGTCAACTCCACTCTAAACAGTATGGAACAGAGCACTCTGAGTCCATCGGGTTTAACCCTTATTTTGGAACGGAAGTGCTCTCCTTTGACCAAACGGCCTCAAAAACCTTGGTTCGCACCCAGCGGAGGTTCGATGGTGATACGGTGGAATACCTCTCAAAATAGGGTTGCTCCGATTCCGCTTCTCTTATACTAGTTATCCGCTCTTTACTTGCGCGGCAGCAGCGTTAACCAGGAGCCTCATCATGCGTTGGACACCCGGCGGAGTCAGCAACGACGTAGAAGACGACCGCTCCAGCAGCGGCGGCGGAGGATTTCCCGGCGGCATTCACATCGGCATCGGCGGCATCCTGATTCTCCTGGTCCTAAGTTTTATTTTCAAACGCGACCTCCTCACGCCTTTCCTGGGCGGTTCCTCCACCACGCACTCCACGCAGAGCGCGCCCGCCCATCCCCAGCAAGGTGCCGCCGAACAGCGCGAAGTCCAATTCGTCTCTTTCGTTCTCGACGACGTGCAAAACACCTGGACCAAAATCATCCGAAATTACCGTCACGCGAAATTGGTCCTCTATCGCGGCGGCATCGATTCCGCCTGCGGACTGGCGCAGACCGCCACCGGCCCCTTCTATTGTCCTGGCGACGAAAGGGTTTACCTCGACCTCAGCTTCTTCAAGGAACTCAAAAATCAGTTAGGCGCTTCCGGCGAATTCGCGCAGGCCTACGTAATCGCTCACGAAATTGGCCATCACGTGCAGAAAATTGTTGGCACCGAGCAGAAAGTCCGCCAGGAAGTGCAGAGCACTCCAAAAATGGCCAATGCCATCTCTGTCCGCGTCGAGTTACAAGCCGATTGCTATGCCGGCGTCTGGGCCAACTCCACCGAGCAGCGCGATCTTCTGGAAAAGGGCGACATCGAATCTGCAGTAAATGCCGCAGCCGCGGTCGGCGACGACCACTTGCAGAAAATGCAAACCGGCCGGGTCATGCCCGACAAATTCACCCACGGCACTTCAGCCCAGCGCACCTACTGGTTCAAGCAAGGTTTCAACTCAGGCAGCCTATCGGCTTGCGACACGTTCTCCTCCTCCCAATAAGGTCGGCGTGACGGGCCCTTGGAAATATTCAGGATTCCTGTTTTAACTCTTGCTCTAACGCAATCGCGAGATCTTGAACGCCGCGCCGGATTTCATGCGGCCCTACCGCGGCAAAACCCAGTTGCAATCCCTCTCGCGCAATCCTGCCTCGGCTGTATCGGCTTAGCGGAAATACTTCTACATCGCGGGCGGCGGCCGCCCTCGTAGCCGATTCGCCGTCGATCCCTCTGCACAACCATCCCACAGTCTGCAGCCCAGCTTCGATTTCGGAAATCTCCAACAAGCCACCTAATTTTCCACCAGCGTCTTGTAGCAGCACCGATAATCGCTCCGCGTAGACTTCCCGCATACGCCGCAAATGGCGGCCGAAATGCCCCTCACTGATAAAGTCACACAACACTGCTTGTTCCAGCAGTGGCGCGTGTCGTGTTGTTAGCGAGATCGTCGCAGTGAAAAGATTTATCAGGTCCGGCGGAATCACCAAATATCCAAGACGAAGCGATGGGAACAGCACTTTGCTGAAGCTCCCGGCAAAGAGCACGAGCCCGTTGCGATCGAGTCCCTGCAATGCCGGAACGGGACGCCCCGAATAGCGAAACTCGCTGTCATAGTCATCTTCAAAAATCAGCGCGCCGGAATTCCGAGCCCATTTCAGCAGTTCCAGGCGCCGCGCCAAGCTCATCGTAAGTCCCAGCGGAAACTGATGCCCGGGCGTAATGTAAACCAGCCGGGCTCCCTGCGATCCCGCGCCCGGTAGCTCCATGCCTTCGTCATCCACGCGCACAGCAGAAACCTTCGCTCCCACAGCCTCGAACGCCATCGCCGCTCCCGGATATCCCGGGTTCTCCATGCACCCACGATCTCCGGAGTTCAGTAACAACCGCGCCGTTAGATCGAGCGCTTGCTGTACTCCGCAGACGATGGCCACCTGCTCGGGGGCGCAGTTCGCTCCCCTCGACGTGCGCAGATAATCGGCCACTACTTCCCGCAGCGGGTCATATCCCAGCGGATCGCAGCCCAACAGAAAACGCGTTGAAGCGCGTCGAAAGCGGCGAGCCGTAATCTGCGCCCATACGTTTGTTGGAAACAATTCCAGCGCCGGCAGGTTTGCGCGGAAAGCGCGACTAGGTCGCATTGCAAACGACGGAAACAGCTTCACGCGCTTGCCACAATCCGAAATCCTCTTTCTCTGTTTTCGTTGCGGCGTTGGTTGCGCGCCGGCCTTGCGCTTCACTTGCAGCAGTTCATCAGGCAAAACTTTGCTCACATAAGTCCCGGACCCCACGCTGCCTTCTACATAGCCCTCGGACTTTAGCTGCTCGAAGGCGCTCACAATCGTGCCCCTCGATAATCCATATCGTTCAGCGAGGTCACGTGTGGCCGGCAGCCGTGTCCCTGGAGGTAGGCGGCCCTCCAGAATTTCGCCACGCACGGCCGCATACAGCCAACCGTACGCCGGCGTTTTCGAGTCTCGCAGCGGAAGCATCAACTCGAAAGTTGTCGCTTTTTTGGGCATGGAAAGTGGTACAGCAAGAATACTATAAATGGACCTTGTGAAAGGTCCACTCATGGCCTACATTCGCTGAAGATGATGGAGGGAACCAATGTCATTCGCTGGCAAACGCGCCCAACTTGCTCTGGGAATCTTGTGCGTTGCAATGATCGGCGGCAGTCCGGCTGGCCTCGCGCGGGTCATCGTTCAGCAACACACGGATGCCTCTCAAGTAGCAACCGAACAAACTCGAACGCCGTTTTCCCATGCTCTCCCGCATTTAGACGGAGATCACCTCAAAGCCACTGTCGTCGAGGTCACTTACGGGCCGGGCGAGTCCGATCCGCCTCACAGTCATCCTTGCGCCGTGATTGGGCACGTGATCGCAGGATCGTATCGGTCGCAGGTGAAGGGCCAAGCCGAAGCCATCTACCAGGCTGGCGAAAGTTTCTACGAAGCTCCCAGCGGTGTTCATCAGGTCTCGGCCAACGCCAGTGACAAAGTTCCGGTAAAGTTCCTCGCCTATTTCGTTTGCGATCGAGATACGCCGCTCACAGTCGCGGCGCCGGAGAGCAAACCCGCAGGGAGTAAATAATCATGGACCATGGGACGGCGACCACGTCAGAAACAAGCCCTCGGCATTCTGCGAAAGCGGTGCGCACGGTAACTCTGGAACGGCTCGCAATTCTGTACGCCCGCCTTGCCCTCGGTGTCGCGTTCTTGTCTGCCGTTGCCGACCGCTTCGGCCTGTGGGGTAAGTACGGTGGTTGGGGAAATTTTGCCAACTTCACGAAGTACACCGCCGAAGTTAACTCCTTCCTGCCGGCGTCCATGGCCCCATTCCTTGCCTGGGCGGCTACGATTGCCGAACTGTCACTTGGCATGCTGTTGATTCTGGGTCTCTGGACGCGTTGGACGGCCTGCAGCGCCGCGGCGCTGCTTTTTCTGTTCGGAACGTCCATGGCCATCTCGTTTGGCCTCAAGTCTCCGCTGGATTATTCAGTCTTTTCCGCGTCCGCGGGAGCCTTGTTGCTGGCGCTGTATGCGAGCCGCAGACCCGAAGTCAATTCGTGAACACTTTCCACTGGTACTTGCCGCGGCAGGACATATGAACGAGCTAGCACACAAATCAAATTGGACCCGGTCGCTCGTATCCGCGGACTGGCTACTAATCGCCATCCCCGGAGTCGTCTGGGGTGCATCCTTTCTTCTCATCTCGGAAGGATTGAAGGCGATGGGTCCTTGCGGCATTACCTTCATCCGTCTGTTTGTCGGAGTCGCCACTCTGGCGCTGTTTCCCGCCGCACGCAAACCCGTTGAGCGGTCTGCATGGCCGAGCATCGCCCTGCTGGGTGTTTTGTGGTTTGCCTTCCCTCTCAGCATGTTTCCATTCGCGGAGCAGAGAGTGTCTTCGGCGGTAACCGGTATGTTGAACGCCGGAGTACCACTCTTCGCCGCTACCGTGGCCTCCCTGATCGCCCGTCAAGTTCCCGAACGCCGGGTCATCGTGGGATTGACCATCGGATTGACGGGCGCTGGGCTGGTGGCCTGGCCGACGATCCATGAAGGTCACAGCAGTGTTGTCGGTGTTTGGCTGATCCTTGCCGCTATTGTCTCGTACGGATTCGCGCTGAATCTTGCCCGTCCCTTGCAGCAGCAGTACGGAGCCCTTCCGGTGATCCTCCGAGCGCAGGCTGTGGCCGTGATATTGACCGCACCGCTGGGCGTGCCGGACCTACTCGCTGCGCGTTGGACACCGGCACCCTTCTTTTCGCTGTTGATATTAGGAGTATTCGGCACCGGAATCGCATTCGTGTTGCTGGCGACCGCCGCCGGCAGAGTCGGAGCCGCGCGCGCGTCTTCTGCAGCGTTCTTGATTCCTCCGGTCGCGCTTCTGCTCGGAGTCCTGGTGCGGAGCGAGTATGTGGCGATGCTCTCGATCATCGGCAGCGCAGTTTGCGTGGCTGGTGCGTGGCTCATGCGCCGCGCACAAATCAGCCCTTGGCATGATTTCAAATCTTCGCGGTCGTCGGCTCTCGTCGGCCAGAAGTGCGAATCATGAAAGCTGCCGTGGACTTTTTCTTTTGCGGCACTTCACGGCGCCTACGGGTTGGCCGTGTCCCGATCTCGGCAGCATCCTGTACTGTATTCGATTGAGTTTATCTTTGGCATTCTTGGAGGAAATATGCGTCGCGTAATCAGGAATAGCGTAGGAATCGCTGCTCTACTGGCAATACTGCTCGTGTCGGGTTTGGCAGCAGGTCCGGACGACCGAACGGAGCTCCTCAAAGCGCGCGAATCCATATGGCGTTCCTGGTTTGCCAACGACGCAAAGACTCTCCAAGCCTTGATCCCGCCCGACACGATTGTCATCAGCTCCGGTGAGGAAAAGTGGAAGAACCAAGCAGACATACTTCAATCCGCCGCAAAGTTTCATGCAGGAGGTGGAAAGCTCCTTCGCCTGGAGTTTCCGCGCACCGAAGTTCAGCGTTTCGGCGACGTGGCAATCACCTACAGCCAGTATCTCTACGAAACCGAAGTCGACGGCAAACGCTCAGTGACCTCCGGCCGAGTCACCGAAATTTTTGTTCTACGCAACGGCAAGTGGACAAATCCCGGCTGGCACACCGACACAGAAAAATAAAAAACCAGCTTCTCACTGGTTTCGACTGACTCTGACCGAGACGTGCTTTAAGGTACCAGTACACCCACACGACTCCTTGAATTTCGTAAAACAAAATGCTAGCGTTCCGCGTGATTCAATTAGAACAGCATCGCACCCTGCAAGAAAACGCGGCCAAGCTATGCCTTCCCGCGCCTCCCCTCGTAAGCGCGCTTTCCCCTGGGAGCAAATTTGCCATTCCAAATCGCCGACTTCCAGGCCCACTAGCGGCAGAAGAGTTCGCTCGCCCGGAGTCTCCAACCACAGACCAACCCACACCGGAAAACGAGACGGCTTCCCAAACTGGGTGTTGTACCTCTAACTGGTTCTGGCCGAGATACAGAAGGAACAGAAAACAAAGTATTAAACCTTGTCTAGCCCAGGCCAGAACTGTGATTATACAAGCAAGAGAATTTGCAATATTCAGGCCTGATAGCAGGCACTTTTTAGCACCATTTTCGGGCGCGAAACGCCAAGAAAGCACCTGACGCCCATGGCCCCTGAGCGCGAACAACTCGAAGCGGACGTCCTGATCATCGGCGCGGGCCCGGCCGGTCTGGCTTGCGCGCTGCAACTCGCAAATTTAATCGAGCGACACGCGCAGGCCAACAAATCCCCGGCGCTCTCCGCCGAAAATATTTACGTGCTGGAAAAAGCGCGCGAAGTTGGCGCACACCAGCTTTCCGGCGCGATCATGGACGGGCGCGGCATTCGCGAACTGGTCCCCGACTTCGAAAAAACTGCGCCGCTCGATACGCCTGTTACCGGCGACGCCGTTTACTACTTCTCAGAAAAAAGTTCCTGGAAACTTCCCATCACTCCGCCGCCTTTTAAGAATCACGGCAATTACGTCGTATCCGTCAACAAAATTGTGAAATGGCTCGGCGGCCTGGTCGAAAAAAAAGGCGTGAACCTCTTCACCCAATTTGCGGGCAAAAATCTTCTCTATGAAAAGGAAGGCGGCAAAAGCGGCATCGCCGGCGTCCTGACGGAGGACAAGGGCGTCGACAAAAATGGTAAGCCCAAAGACAACTACACGCCTGGCTACGAACTGCGCGCGAAAGTCACCGTCCTCGCGGAAGGCCCACGCGGTTCGCTCACCAAGGAACTCGTCAACAATTTAAAACTCGATGGCCTGAACCCGCAGGTTTACGGCATCGGCATAAAAGAATTGTGGGATGTGCAGCCCGGCCGCATCGAAACAGGATTCGTGGCGCACACGCTAGGCTGGCCCCTTCACTCCGATCTGTACGGCGGCGGCTGGATGTATGGCATGCGCGACAATCGCGTCTCGGTCGGCATGGTCATAGGCCTGGAATATCACAACCCGCTGTTTGATCCGCACGAAGCGTTCCAAAGATACAAAACTCATCCGCACATAAGGAAAATTCTGGAGGGCGGCAAGCTCGTCCGCTACGGCGCAAAGACAGTCCCCTACGGTGGCTGGTATTCCATGCCGCGCCCTTACATGGACGGCGGACTCATCATCGGCGACTCCGCCAGCCTGCTGAATTCGCAGCGCCTGAAAGGAATTCACACCGCCATCAAGAGCGGCATACTCGCTGCCGAAACAATTTACGACGCGCTCTGCTCCTGCGATACTTCCGCGGAATCGTTATCGGCGTACCAGACAAAGCTGGACAATAGTTGGATCAAAAAGGAATTGTGGGAAGTCCGCAATTTCCACCAGGCGTTTCACGGCGGCCTGTGGACCGGCCTGGCAAAATCGGGAATTCAGTTCATCACCGGCGGCCGCGGCCTCACCGATCCGATGCGCGTGGAAGAGGGCTACCAGGAATACGAAAAGCTAAATCGCGACCGCACTCTGGTCGATCAGTCCACACGCTTCAAAGGCGACGGCAAACTCACCTTCGATCGCCTTACCGACGTCTATCATTCCGGAACGCGCCACGAAGAAGATCAGCCCTGCCATCTCATCGTCCTCGAACCGAATATTTGCGGCGACCGCTGCGTCCGCGAATACGGAAACCCGTGCCAATATTTTTGTCCTGCCGCCGTTTACGAAATGGTGCTGGACAAAGGCGAGCCCAAATTAAAAATCAGCGCCGCAAATTGTGTCCACTGCAAAACCTGCGACATCGCCGACCCCTACCAAATCATCAATTGGGTCCCGCCGGAGGGTGGCGGCGGCCCCAACTACGAAGGCATGTGATGATCCAGGCATCCCCAGCGAGGGTGCCTTGTGGCCGACGAGGGACCAGCTTTGCGGTTTTAGAGCGGTTTACTCATGCGAGTGGACAATCGGAGCCACAAACACACACTTCATCCCGAACGGACCGTCGCGCTCTTCTGTTCCTGCGCGAAGCAGAGGCGCGAGGCGCAGAGAGGGATCTGCTGTAGCAGTTTTTCGCTCAAGTGCAAGCAGGTTCACTCACGAACGCGTTTTGCCAGGACGCACTTCGCTTCCATTATCCTGCGAGATTTATCGGCGGGTTTCGTCGCTAGGGACGAAGATGCTCTTTAAGGTGCCCCAAAACCCGCGCTTCCTTTTCGCGGGCTTGCTTCCGGCCAACGATTGCGGCTGCGGAACGACGGGAGTTTGCCCGAGCGCTCGTCGCATGTCGGCCGCAAACTCCGGCGACGCCACGTGGCCCGAAAATTCGTATTCCGGTTCCACGCGCGCCACGCGAACCAGCAGCGCGGTGTCCGCGGCGGGCTCAGCGGGCCGCAGCGGAGACGGCGTCACCGACACCATCAACGGCTGCACGATTACGGTGTACTGGACGGTCACCTCCGGAGGAGCGGAGGGTGCCGCGAAGTTCGACGCTGACGCCAGCGGGTGCGTTTCGTTCGCGCGCGCGAGTTCGCCGATTTCAACCCTATACTTCGGCGCAGCAGGTTCCGCCACCGCAACATTCATCGGCGCCACTTGGGGCTGCGCCGGTGACACTACGGGAGGAGCGCTCGGAATGGCCGGTATTTTGCGCAATCTCGGGGCGCGCAGGTTCGAATCGAGCCGGAGCCGATGCCGGAGGCGGCGGAGTTGCTCGCGCCAGCTGCGCCACGCATTCGCAACTTCCGGGTGCGCCTACAACCGGGACGAGGTTTCCCCCTTCTAGGAAAAATTCCCCCGCTTGCGGCACGATCAAGCCTTCTCCGCTGAACTGCTGTTCCAAGCGGACTGCCCCGCCGCTGGAGACCACGCACAGCGAATCATTCAAATCGAGGCCAACGCTAATGTCGCGAACCGCGCCGCCGATGTCGAGCGGCGCAGCGATGATGGTGGGCGTGTAAATCCGCAGAGACGTCGTCGCGGGAATCTGCACGTGCAGGCGCCCAAAATTTAGCGCCAAAGTTATCGCGCCGCCGGACTCGAGCACGGTGAACTTTGCAGGGCCGCAAATATCGACTTGTCCCCCTGCTGCGAGCGTCATGCGCGCCTGCCCCACGTGCACGGTCACCACGCTGCCGTTCGAAACCAAAAAGCTGGCGAGCTGCCCGCCTCCGTTATCAATGTTGGGCAAGCCGCCAACTCCGGGGCCGGATGCGCCAGCGCCCCCCACCGATATGTCGTTGCCATCCACACGCCCGATCGCGGCGCCGGTTTGTTGCGCGCGAAGCGCGTGCGCATAGGGAAAAATGAAAGCAGGAGCGAAAGTAAAAACAAAAAGCGCGCGTGCGAGCAGAGAAAGACATCGCCGGCAGAAATTGTGTGGCCCAGCGCCGCCGGAAAAGTCGTTTTGCTTGCGCGCGGATTTTGTGGGGGAATACATCGGGATTGGCCTGAAGTTCTATACTATACCGCAGTGGCAAATGATGCGAACTCGGCCGTCCCACTGATCGATCAAAATAGTCATCAGAAATTCGATGCGCGTCCGCCGGAGCTGTCGCGCTGGCGGCGAATGCAAATTCCGGTCATCGCCTGGCTGGTTTATGGCGTGGTGCGCCTGCTTGGGCCGACGGTGCGCCTGGAAATGGTCGGCGTGCAAAATGCAGTGCAGATTCGCGACCAGGGCGAGGTAGCGATCGGCGCGTTTTGGCACCGCTGCATTTTTACCGCGATTTGGATTTGGCGGAATCGCGGGATCATTGTGTTGAATACAGTGAACTTCGACGGCCAGTGGACGCGGCGCGTGATCGAGCGGCTGGGATTTGGCACCGCACAAGGGAGCTCGTCGCGCGGAGCAATCGAAGGGCTGACCATCATGGCCAGCCGGCTGGAAGAAGGAAAGCATGTAGCGCTGACGATCGACGGGCCGCGCGGGCCACGCTATGTTGCCAAGCCCGGAGCTGTGATTCTGGCCCGCCGCACTGGCTGTCCCGTCTCGGTTTTTCACGTGGCGTTGCAAAGAGCCCATACTTTCAAAAAATCGTGGGATTTGTTTCAGATTCCGTTTCCGTTCTCGCGCGCGGTGATGTTTGTGGCGCCGCCGATTCGCGTGCCTCTAGATGCCGATAGCGACACCGTCCATCAAAAACAAATAGAAATTCAGACCGCGCTGGAGCGCGTACGCGATGTGGCCGAGTCCTGGTTTCATCTGACGGAAAGCGAGCGTGATCGTCTGCGCGAAGAATGGAGCGGGCGAGGTCCCGTCACCCAGCCCTGGCATGCACCCGAGCAGCAGAATGACGAAACATTTAGCAACTAATGTTGCGAGTCCGTGCAGTTGAATTTGTGAGGGAGTTGATTTGCGATGCCGCCGCCCAGAAGGGCCACGCCGGCGGAGTAGCGAGGTTAATTTGATTCCGGCGGGATGTGCACCACGCGAAAACCGGTGTAGGCCGGATCCGCCGGTTGATAAAGCTCTCTTGAATCTACAGGACGATCTGCGCTGCTGCCGACAGTTTTTCCTGAACCGTTTGCGGCTACTGCCCATTCTGCAACGTTGCCGCCCAGGTCGAAAACAGGTTCTTCTCCTGGCTCGCCTTCCGGCGAAAAACTGCCGACTTCGCGGAGGAGCGGCGCGTCTCCGTGCAGTTCTTTGGTTTTTTCTTCCAGTTTCTGCGCGTCTTCGGGATTCAACGAATATCCCGCCCAATAGTCGAGCGTGTTTTCACCCGGATGATCCTTGTACAAGCCGCTCACTTCACTTTCATTCGGCAGGCGATACGTTTCCGCAGTCAGTTGGCTGAGCCATTTGCAATACGCTTGTGCCTGTTCGAACGTGATTCCGCTCGCAGGATAATTTTCTGTGCCGGGAGCGAATCTATAATCTTTATTAAATGCGGCGAATTGCGCGCGGGTGATCTCGAAGCGTCCGATCTCGATGTTGCCGCGCTTCACAGTTTCGGGAAGCAGCGCATCCGCTGCTGGATTTTCCGGAATCGAAGGCGGACGGAAGGCTACCCCATAGAGGGCGCCGACTTTCTGAACGGAACGGCGCTTCAAAGCAACCTCGAGCGGCGAACCTTTTTTCAGCGCTTCATTTTCCGACGGATTAATCTTGAACAAATATTTGTCGAACCACGCGGTTTCTTCGTTCAATTTGCGAAGCTGATGGGTGATCTTCCTGGGGTTGTGCGCCTCACCTGGAAAGAGCACAAGTTTTACCGGGGCTTTTCCAATGGAATAGAGCGCGCGGTAGTGGGACCAGCCTTGTTCGGTGGGGACCTGACGGTCTATGGTGCCGAAAAAAATCAGAGTGGGAGTTTTTACGCGGTCCATTTTGAAGAGCGGAGATTTCTGGATGTATAGCTCGGGATCTTCGAGAGGCGTCTTGCCGAAATAATAGTGGTCGAAGGATTCGCCGAAGTCGACGTTGGCCCAGTCGCTAATCCATTCCACGTCGCCGGCGCCGACCACCGCGGCTTTATAACGATCCGGATTCGTGATGGTGAGCTGGATGGAAAGAATTGAACCGTTGGACCAGCCTGCCGCGCCGATCCTTTCCGGATCGACCAAGCCTCTTCCAATCAAGTAGTCCACACCGTGCTCGATATCCGGAATTTCCAGATCGTAATATCTTCCGCAGCAAATCGACTCTCCCCACTTCACGCCGTAATCCGTGCTGCCGTGGTAATTCGTTTTCAACACGAACGCGCCACGCTCGGTGAACAGATTCGGAGCGTAGGTGATGCGCTCGCTCCAATTATCTCGGTCGGCGAGATTGGGTCCGCCATGCGTCGCCACGATCAGCGGATACGATTGTCCGCGCTGATAGTCCTCGGGATAGTAGAGGATGCCCTCCACGTCGTCGTCGTTTGCGCCTTTCCAATGCACGATCTCCGTTTTAGCGATGGTTTTATTTTTGAGTTGTGGATTCAGGTCGGTAAACTGCACGGGGGCAGAGATCTTGGTTCCGTCGAGACGCGCGCGATACCACTGCGTAGGCAGACTCGCGGTCGAATACTGGTAAACAAGCGTGCGACCGTCGTCTCCAAGTTCAAAGGCAAAGTAATTTCTGGGGGTATCGCCCGTAATCGATTTGCGGGACCAGGTTGTGCCATGGCGCGTGTAGCGCACCGCTTTGGTGTAAACCCCATCGGCGAGAAGGGCGATAAAGCCGTCTTTTGTAGCGTGAAGCGAGCCGTCCAGCGAACGGTCCCAGTCTAGGTTCACTTCTGTGGTTGTGGCGGAGTCAAGATCGTAGAAATAAACTTTTTTGACCGTAGCAGTCAGAAATTGTTTGTCGCTGGAATAGGGGGCCACGACGTAAAAACCGGAGCTGTCGAGATTCCACTCGAAGTCGTCCGGCTGAATTCTTGTCCCGGTGAAGATTTGGGTCGTTTTACCACCGGCAAGATCGACGATGTATGTGGCAGGAGGAGTTTTCTGGTCCCAAGCGAAGCTCAATTCACGGCGTGCGACGGCCACGGCCTTGGTTTTATCGCGCGAAACCTTAAACTCCAGAATCCAATCGTCGTTGTCGGTAACGCGAGTGACTTTCTTGTCTTTCACCGAAAGTTTGAACAGGCGCACGGGCGCTTTGTGCGCGGCATCGTCCACCACGTCCGAGTCATCTTTGCGCTCTTTGGTTTCGCGCTCGAAAAGCGAAGGCTGTTCTTCGGCGCTGAACAGGAGGGTGTCGTCATTGAGCCACTCGAAGTGTTGAACGGGGCGTTCAAAATCGGTGGCGGGCCAAGGCTCGCCCCCTGAAACACTCAGGAGCGAAATCTGCATGGGCGCTACGTCCGGCTTAGGCTTCAGAAGCGGACGGTTGCTTAGAAACGCGATGGTCTTGCCCGAAGGTGACCAACGAGGCTGAGAAGCCGTGTTCGCACCGCGGGTTAGCTCGATTTCTTTTTTCTCGGTAAGGCTGGAAAGATACAGGTTGCTGACGCGCTCGTCCTTTTCTTTGTCCGCAGTGCTTTTCACCCAAACGACCCATTTGCTGTCGGGCGAAATCAGAAATTCCGAAGCCAACTCCTGGAATATGACGTCTTCCGGATTCCACGAATATTTTTTGGGAGCTGTAGCGGACGCTGGAGCTTGCGCATGAGAGGTCTGTTGTTCGAACGATCCTGCCGCCAGAAATAAAACGATCAATCCCAGAAGAACTCGCCGCAAGCGTCTCGTACGCATCGATCCCAGCCTCTCGTATTTCCAATAGCTTCGGTTTGCGCTATGGAAACCTACCACAGAGTTGCTGTCTGACGACAAGTGGTTCGTTCTAGCCTACCGACCTTCTGACGCGTCGGGAGGGCAGAGCAAGCCGTCAAATACCTTGCAGAACATGGAGCGGAGAGGATTCGTGGCGACGAAAAGCAACGGCAAAGGGCTCTCGGTGACGAGACCCGCGAGGATTGGAAAACGACCCGCGACCCGAATCTTGGTCACTTGGTTTTTCTGCGGACAGATCGGTTCACTAACCGCTGCGAGCATAGAACTGCAGGCAAACTCCGGATGGAACGATCATGTGGAATTCGCGCCGCCCCCACGGCTTCACTTCGAGCGGACCGACGCGAGCGGTGGTACTGCGGAACTCCTTGTAGAGCGCGTCGAGGTCGGAAACGCCGATGCTGTAGCTGGAATTTTCTAACCAATCTTTGTTGCTGTTCTCGACCAGGTTAAAAGAAACGGAATCGCGGCTGATTCCTGCCAGCGAGTCCGACTGCCAGGTGACGGAAAATCCCAATTGTTCTTTGTAGAACTTTAGCGCGTCGGCCAGGCTGCCGCCGGTGGGAATCATTGGAGTGACGGAGATAAAAATGGGAGGTTTGGTTGGCATCGCACCATCTTACCCGGTGTGGCGGGGAAGAGACAGTATCACTATACGCGAGGTGCAAATACACAGGACGCGGTTAGGTCCAGAGAACCATCGGGAACTGATCCACTCACCGGGGACTTGGTAGTCGTGCAGTTTGTATCCTCTCTCCTTACCATCACAATGGGGGCATGGAAACCTACTTGGCCGAGAGCCACGCGGCCGCAATCAAACACACTGTAATCAGGGTTGAGAAAACGAGCGGAGTGGTGAAGGCGTATATCCAGCTCAAAGCGGTGACTGCTACAAAGCAAATGGCGAGCGCCCACGCAATGCTTCGCACGCGTGCCAAAGTCTCTGCCGGAAGTCCACCAGAGCAGCCGCGCTAATACCGCCGCAAACAAAAGAAACACGGAGAAAAAAAGCCTGAACGCGCTGAAGAAGTCCCAATAAGTCCGGGTAAACCCTTGCGCGTCAAAGTGGACGGCGCGCATTAACCCCAGAACCGCGTCCGCTCCCCATTCCGGATTATTCTGGCGAAACCCCAACGTATGTCCGGCGGCAAATAGCAGCAGAAGAACAGCAGCGATTCGATAAAATACAGATGCTTTCATTTCTGTCTCCAGAGATCACGGCAGCGGGCACCACTATCCTGCCCCCTACATCCAAACTGTACCGCGACCGGGGATTTTGGCTCGTTGACGGAGGCGCACGGTAGCCCGTATAATCGGGGTTTGTCACTCGCTTCGGGAGGCAGCATGTACGCCGTGATTCGCAGTGGGGGAAAGCAGTATCGCGTCGAACCGGGCAAGACCATCCGCGTGGAAACGCTGGAAGGAAAGCTAGGCGGCAAGGTTACGTTTGACGACGTGTTGTCCGTGCACACGGGCGAGAAGAAGTTTGTCTCCGCCGACGATATTTCGAAGGTGAAAGTAATGGGCAAAATTGTGGAACAAGGCCGCGGCCCGAAATTGAAAATGCTGAAGTATAAGACGGGCGGGCAATACAATATCCTGCGCGGCCACCGGCAAAACTACACTGCCGTTCAGGTCAGCGACATCCAAATTCCGTAGGGGAACTTCATGGCACATAAAAAAGGCGGCGGGTCATCCACTAATGGACGCGACTCGCACGGTCAGCGGCTAGGAGTTAAGAGGTTTGGCGGCCAGCTCGTAACGGGCGGCAGCATTTTGATACGCCAGCGCGGCACACGATATAAACCAGGAAAGAATGTTGGGCTGGCGAAAGATGACAGCTTGTTCGCGCTGATCGACGGCATCGTCCTGTTTGAAGATAAGGGCGGACACGGGCGTTACATCAGCGTTCTCACGGTTGACGAAGCGGATGCGCGGCAGTCCGAGAAGAAAGCCGCTGCGGCGCCAGCCAATTAATCTCTACACTCTTCTTACGCGTTCCAGTGCACCGGGACGCGTATTTTTGTTTTTGGACTCAGCATCGGCGTATGCTTTCTCAGCATCTCTTGCAGCGAGGTGATTCGTGTTTGCAGACGAAGCAAAAATTTCGATAAAGGCAGGCGGTGGCGGCAACGGCTGCGTCGCGTTTCGCAGGGAGAAGTACGTCCCGCGCGGCGGACCTTCCGGCGGCGATGGCGGGCATGGCGGCGACATTTATATCGAAGCAAATCCGCATGACAACACACTGCTGCGCTACCGCTACAATCGCGAATTTCAAGCCAAGCGCGGAGGGCATGGCGAAGGGTCGAATTGCCACGGCGCTTCGGGCGAAGATATGGTGCTGAAAGTGCCGGTGGGCACGGTGGTTTTTGACGCGGACAGCGGCGAACAGCTTTTTGATTTTACGGAAGCTGGCCAGCGTTTTCGCGCAGCGAAAGGCGGGCGCGGCGGCCGCGGAAACGGCAATCCGCATTTTGTGCGTCCGTGGCATCAGGCGCCGCGAGAACATGAAGACGGCCAGGCGGGCGAAGAGCGTCATCTGCGACTCGAACTGAAATTGCTCGCGGATGTGGGACTCGTCGGATTCCCTAACGCCGGGAAATCCACTTTGATCTCGCGGATTTCCGCGGCGCGTCCGAAAATTGCGGCGTATCCGTTTACTACGCTTGAGCCGCATCTCGGCGTTGTTTCAGCGGATCCGGATGCCGCGCCGGGGCAAGGGCGCACGTTTGTTGTGGCGGATGTGCCGGGATTGATCGAGGGAGCGCACGAAGGCGCGGGCCTGGGCACGCGATTTCTGAAACACATCGAGCGTACGCGATTGATCGCGCATCTGGTGGATACGAGCGACGCAAACGACCGGGATCCCGTGCGCGATTTTGAAGTTATCGAGCACGAGCTTGCCGCGTTTAGCCCTGCGCTGGCGGACAAACCGATGATCGTGGTCGCTACCAAGCTGGACGCCACTACCAATCGCGAGCACCTGGACGAATTGCGCGCCTTCGCGAAAAAGCGCGGGCTCGAGTTTCACGCAGTTTCGTCCGCGAGCGGTGAGGGAATTGTGAGGCTTGTGCGCGCGATGGCTGATGCGCTGGATCGAATTCCGAAACCGTCCGTGCCAGTCGAACCGAAGGTCAAATCGCACCGTCTCGCGAACGTGAGGAGGAAGAGGCTCGCGCCGCTGCGGCGGTCCACGACGACGATTCGACTCATCGTCCGGAGCGAAGCCTTGAGTCCGCACACGATGCACAAGGCACATGGAACGCCACACCGCCGCTCGGTGGCGCTTTTCGGCGGCACGTTCGATCCCATTCACTCCGGGCACATTGCCGTGGCGCAGGCAGCGCAGAAGCGTTTCCATCTGGACTCTATTTATTTCATTCCATCGTCGCGCCCGCCGCACAAAACCAAGCGCGCGTTGACGCCCTTTCTGCATCGTTATGCGATGGTCGCGCTGGCTTGCGCAGATCATGCGGGATTTCATCCTCGACGGCAGAAGCGCCGCCAGATGGCGCCGCTACGCACGTGTTTCTATACCATCGATACTGTGCGGCGATTTCATCGCGAGCATCCCGACGATCAGATATTTTTTATTTTAGGGGCGGATCAATTTCTGGAAATTCCCACCTGGAAAAATTACGAGGTGCTGCTGGACGCCTGCGATTTCATCATCGCGAGCCGCCCGGGCTTTCGATTGGACGCGCTGCGGCTTGTGATTCCGCCGGAAAAGCTCGGCCGCACGGCGTCGAACGACCCGCAAAAGATCGTGCTGCGCAAATCCGTGGTTCATCTTCTCACTACGGTGGCGAGCCATATCTCCTCGACCGAAATTCGCGCATCGGCTTGAAAAGGGGCAAACGATCCATGGGCTTGTGCCCGCGCGCGTAGAGGAATACATTCTGGAACAGGCCCTGTACCGGTGACAAACAACTCCCTTCGCCCCGAAATTCGATGCGGCCGTGGAAGCGGCTCAGGACAAGCAAGCCGTGGACATCACGGTGCTGAACCTCTCTGGCGCCGGCGCCTTTGCGGAATATTTTTTGCTCTGCTCGGGACAAAGCCAGCCGCAGATTCAGGCCATTGGCGAGGCCATTGAGGAGAGTCTCGAGCGCGCACGGACGTCGCGTCGCGCACCGCGAAGGAAAATCCAGCGCGGAATGGGTGCTGCTCGACTACGGTGATTTTATCGTGCACATTTTCAGCGAGCGCGCGCGACAGTATTACGATCTGGAAAGGCTGTGGCGCTCTGCCGAGCGCGTCAGTTTCCCGGCACCCAATGCGCATCCACCCTCCGCAAGGCAATGCCGAAGGTGATGCAACGCAGCAATGACCGCACCGAATATTCACGTGGGTAGCGGAAGATCCCGCTTCGCGGCACGTACTTGAAATTGCTGAGAAGCTTGCGGACACTTCCACCACACTTCTAATCACTGGCGAAAGCGGCACGGGTAAGGATCAACTCGCGCGTTGGATTCATGAGCGCGGACCCGCGCCGCGATGCTCCTCTGCTGAAAATTGACTGCGCTAGCCTGCCTGCTGAGCTGGTCGAATCCGAACTCTTTGGCCATGAGCGCGGTGCATTCACAGGCGCGGTCGCGCGAAAGCCGGGACGACTCGAATTGGCGCAAGAAGGCACCATCGTCCTCGACGAAGTTGCTGCGCTGGCGCCGGGAATGCAGGCGAAGCTGTTGCGCGTCCTGGAGGAGCGAACTTTTGAGCGGCTGGGCGGCACGGAAACGCTGCGCATGGAAGCGCGGCTGATGGCGCTGACAAATACGGATCATGGCCAAGGCGGTGGCAAGCGGGCGGCTTCCGCGACGATCTTTTCTTCCGGCTGAATGTTTTGGCGATTTATGTTCCGCCGTTGCGCGAACGCCGAGCCGATATTGTTCCGCTCGCCGAGCATTTTCTTGAGCGATTAGCGCCCGTGCACGGCAGAGCGGAAGCCTCCTTCGATCCGGATTCGCTGGCCATGTTGCACGCGTATGCGTGGCCGGGAAATGTGCGCGAACTGAAAAATACGGTCGAACACGCGCTGGTGTTCGGGAAAAACCGTTCCTGTCTGCGAAAGATTTTCCCGAGATTGTGCGAGCGGCTGGAAACGAGCACGGACTTACCGGCATGTTGCGTTCGCTCGAAGACCTGGAACGCGAGGCCATCAAGCTGACCTTGGAAGCGACGCACTACAAAATTGGACAAGCCGCCGACATGCTGGGTATCAGCCGCAAAACTCTTCTCGAAAAACGCAAGAAATACGGTCTGATCTGAGATCGCGCACTTCCGAATCGGCCAGATTATGAAAATTCGCTTAGTGATGCTTGGTAAAACACGGCGCGAAGAAACGCAGGCTCTTCTGGATGACTACATTGGCCGCATCAAACACTATGCGGAAATAGAGGTCATCGAGTTACGCGATGGCACGTCCTGCCACGCTGCGAAAGCTGAAAATCGATCCGAGCACGACCGTAGTGTTGCTGGATGCCGCGGGAAGCAATTCACGTCGCAGCAATTCGCGCGCTGGCTGGGCGATCTGCGCGATCGCGGCGCGCGAGAACTGATTTTTCTGTGCGGGGACGCGGAAGGCTTCCCTGAAGATGCGCGCAAATGCGAAGCAGAAAATCTCGCTCTCCACTCTCACCATGCCGCACGAATTCGCGCGCGTGGTCCTGGCGGAACAAATTTATCGCGCTTTCGCGATCCTTGCCGGCCACCCCTATCCGAAGTAGGGCGTCATCTGCAACAATACGGGACAATGCTGGCAAAAATCTCACACGACTCCGGCGCGGCCGCTGCTTCGGTGGAGATCATGATCAGGGAACCGTTGCCGGATTATGATTTGTTCGAAGTGGAGGCGCCGATTCCGCGCGATGTAGATCCGATCCTCGCGTCACAAGGATTTAAGGACTTACTGGATGAGGCGCGCTCCTTCCTGGAGGCAGCGCTAGCAGGAAGCGAATTAGAAATTGCGCAGCTTACTGGCGCTATTTGCCACGACCAGGATATTCATCGGCCCGGTATTTGGCTGGTTCTTCTAGAACGCGGCGCCGCAAAGGCCTTCCCGCCAATGTCTGATGCCGCTCGGGCGCGTGTTTCTGAGATCGTCTCGAAGCTTCTCAGACATTTGCAATCGTCGTGATCCAATCCGCGGATCGAGCTCCGGCGAGAAGATCCAATAGCGCTATTACTTTTTCTCTGAGATTTCAATGGAGGCGCGCGTCGTCTCCCAATCCAAGTTCATGGTGCATCCGGAAGCGGACTTATCGAACGAGATGGTGAAATTTTCCACATTGGACGGAAGCTTCGAGACGTTCATATCCACGCGGACGAAATCGTCCGCTTCGCCAGGATACGGAACGCCCCAAACCGGCCCGCCTTTGGCGTTTTTCGTTTTCTTGCTGATGATGAGCGTCCATTTATTTTCATTGGGAATGGTGAAGATGGTGTAAGCGCCGGCGGGAACAGTCTTGCCGCCGACCACCACGTCGGTGTCGGTAACGAAAGTGGTGGCCTCGTTCGCTCCCGCGCGCCACACTTGGCCGTAAGGAACCAAACCGCCATAGATTTTGCGGCCCTTGGCGCGCGGACTTGAGTAGTCCACACGCGCAGACTTACCGTCGGAGAAACTGCAACTTGCTTTAGCGGACGGACTGGGACGCTGGGCCGGATCCTGCGCCATACCCGAAATCGCTAGGGTAGCGATCCCTAGAAAAATCACCGTGAGTAATACATACCGTGACATGTCGTCCTCCTAAAGAAAATTAGTCAAACGCGCGTTCACTGGGACTAGTAGTTCGCCGGAAGTATATCCCATTAGACGCCCACGGTGGTTCCACGCGCGGCACCCGCGCTTGCAGCAGCGCTGGCACCGCCGCTTGACGTTTCCCCACGGCGCGGCCAGTATTATGAATTGTTTTTCGCGAGGTGCAGATCCATATGCCGGAAGGCAAAGGACTACTGATCGTTTACACTGGGCCGGGCAAGGGCAAAACTACCTGCGCCCTGGGCACCGCGTTTCGGGCGGTGGGGCAGGGCATGCGTGTGCTAATGGTACAGTTCATCAAAGGCTCCTGGCATTACGGCGAATTGGACGCAGCGAAGATGCTGGGGGACGATAAATTCGAAATCCGGCCTATGGGCCGCGGTTTTGTAAAAGTGGGTGGCGCGGATACCGATCCAGAAGATGTACGGCTATGCGAGCAGGCCTGGGAATATGGGCGCGAACAGATTTACAGCGAGAAGTATGACTTGGTAGTGCTCGACGAAATCAATTACGTAATTAGTTATAAAATGATCGATCCGGAACGCGTAGTAGAATCTCTCATCGCCCGTCCGGAACGGATTCACGTGATCTGTACAGGGCGCAACGCACATCCAAAACTAGTGGAAGCTGCCGACCTGGTGACGGAGATGCGCGAAGTAAAGCATCCCTACGCGAAAGGTATCCTGGCGCAGCGGGGAATCGATTATTAGCCATGGCCTGGTTCAAACGGGAGAAAAAGCCAATCGAGAAGCCCACTCCGGTGGAAGAACGCCGCGTGCGCACCGAAGGCATGTGGACAAAGTGTGGATCGTGCCGCGCCATCATATGGAAGAAGGATCTGGAGGCGAACTGGCAGGTTTGCCCGAAGTGCGAACATCATTTCCGATTGGGCGCGCGCAAACGGCTGGAACTTCTTCTCGATGACGAGGCTTATACCGAACGGGACGCCGAGCTTGCGTCGAACGATCCCTTACATTTTACCGACACGAAACCTTATGCCCAGCGCCTAAAAGACGCGCAGCATAAGCTGGGAATAAAGGACGCCATCCTTACCGCCGAGGGCCATTTAAACGGACGGCCGGTGATCTGCTGCTCGATGGAATTTGGATTCATCGGCGGCTCCATGGGAGCCGTCGTTGGCGAAAAAGTGGCCCGCGCAATCGAGCGAGCGCTGGAAAGAAAAATTCCGCTGATTATTGTTTCTTGTTCGGGCGGAGCGCGCATGATGGAGGGCGTCGTTAGTTTGATGCAATTAGCGAAGGTGTCCGCGGGCCTAGCACGGTTTGACGAGGCAGGCCTTCCGTTCATTTCGATTCTTACCGACCCCACGACTGGTGGCGTTACGGCCAGCTATGCCATGTTAGGCGATTTGAATATTGCTGAGCCTGGCGCGCTGATCGGGTTTGCCGGCCCGCGCGTAATCGAGCAGACCATTCGGCAGAAATTGCCGGAAGGTTTTCAAACCGCTGAATTTTTGCTCGAGCACGGATTTCTTGATGCTGTGGTTCCGCGCAAAGAGCTGAAGCCGTATATCTCGCAGGCCCTTAATTTTTTCCTCGGCTAGTCCAGCAACAGATATGAACTACGAAGAATCTGTTCGCGCCCTCTTTTCACTCGGTAGGGAGCTGGCGGCACCGCGCCAGCCCGCGCGGATCTCGCCCACTGCAACCGGGCCAGCTTCTCAGGGGCTACCGGTTCAGAAATTTGGCTTGGATAACGTCAAGATACTCGCCGCGACGTTGGGCGCTCCTCATCTCCGTGTGCCTTGCGCGCATATCGCCGGAACTAACGGCAAGGGTTCCACAGCGGCGATGCTCGAATCGATTCTTCGCGCGAGTGGACTACGCACGGGACTTTACACCTCGCCGCATCTGGAACTGATCAACGAACGCATTCGCATGAATGGTGAGAATATCTCCGACGAACTTTTCGCCAGTCTGTGGACGCGCGTGAGCGCCACGATCGAATCCTTGATGGCTTCCGGTAAGCTCGCGGCACACCCTACCTTCTTCGAATGCGTTACGGTGATGGGCTTTGTTGCTTTTGCGGATCTCAAGATTGATTTTGCGATTTATGAAACTGGAATGGGCGGGCGCTTTGATGCCACAAACATAGTCGCGCCAGAAGTCGCCATAATCACGCCGATCGATTTCGACCACGAAAATTATCTGGGACATTCCATTGAAGAAATTGCCGTTGAAAAAGCAGGGATCATCAAAGCTGACGCGTGCGTGGTAAGTTCAGTGGAACGTCCCGAAGCGCGGGCAGTGATCGCCAGACGCTGCAACGAAATGAAAGCGCCGCTCGTGGAAGTATCTTCGACTTGGCGAGTCCAGGACCTGAAGGTGTCCAATGGTTTCTACAGCGCAGCAGCTATGTTTATGCGAACATCCAACCAGATCACAATCGCACCTGCATTACCCGGGCGTTTCCAGATTCAAAACGCGCTGGCAGCCGCTACCGCAGGCATCCTTCTAGCCGAGCGTGGATTCTCAGTAAGCGACGAAGCGATCGCGCGCGGGATCGCCACGGTACATTGGCCGGGGCGTCTGGAGCGAATTTCCGAGCGGCGCGATGTATATCTAGATGGCACACACAACCCCGCGGGCGCCCGAGAGCTTCTAAGCTTTTGGAAAGAAAATTTCAGCGGACGCCGTATATTTTTGGTTTACGGCGCGATGCGAGATAAGGCGGTTGACGAAATTGCCAGCTTGCTTTTCTCACGAGCTGAAGCTGTGATTTTTACGGCGCCAAGGCAGCCGCGCGCAATTTCTGCCTCGTGGCTCTCGGAAATCGCCGGACATTTTGCGAAGCAATCATTCGTCGTTCCAGATCCCGCCGAAGCAATTGAGCGCGCTATGGAACTTGCCGATCCGGCAGATGCAATATTTGTTATAGGTTCGCTCTATCTAGTTGGCGATATTTTAGGATACTGGCCATCGCGCGGCGTAAAGAAAACGACTCCTGGGTCTTCGCCAGATCTCTAACCGCTTCCGCTTTTCGTATAAGTTACTTCCGATTTGCGGAATCCTACGCGAAACTGCATAGCCTCCCAACGTCCTACCGTGCAAGAAAATTCGACAATGAACTTTCGTCCCATACCCGCACAGTGTTTTCCCCAACTCGGACGCTAAACAAACGCCGTTACATAAGAATCTGCTTCGCGTCGGAACAATTAACGTCTTTTCTACGTTTATTCAGTTGTGGGTGGCAGTGAAAGTGCAACTTATTACGTCTAAGGAGGTAACGCGGGAGGGGTCTATGAACAGTGGAATGCGGCGACAACAATTGGAATCATTTGGCCGCGCGCCGGCGTTGCTGTCTGTCGCATTGCGACAGTTTCCCAAGAAGATGTGGCTCTATAAGCCGTCAGCGGATCGCTGGAGCATTCACGAAATTATTCTGCACCTTGCGGACAGCGAAGCCAGCGCCTATGTCCGCTGCCGGCGTTTCATCGCTGAGCCGGGAAGTCCCGTGCTGCAATTTGACGGAGCGCGCTGGGCCGGCACCTTAGGGTACTTTCACCAAAGCACGCGAGAAGCTCTCGAAATTATTCGTCGTCTGCGCAGGATGACTTACCAATTGCTCGTGAGTCTGCCCGAACCGGTTTGGCAGAACACGGTGGAGCATCCCACACAGGGGCGGCTGACCCTAAGCCAGTGGATCGAAATGCAGGAACGCCACGTCCCACATCACATCGAACAAATGAAGCAGAATTACGAGAAGTGGCTAGCGTCAAATCCGCCTCGGAAGCCCGCCACGCCGTCGCGTCGTTCGCAATCTTCGCTGCCGATGATGCGAATGACGCTGAACACGTACTAATTCTTCAGACGTCTGTGGCAGCTTCGTTCCTCTCGCACCAGTTCTAATTGCTAGCTGAGACCATTTAAATTGCGACTGCGCACGCGACTGCGCTCGCGGTTGCCGCCGTTCGCCGTCAATGGTAGGATGGGCTCTCTATGGCCTACCAACCCAGCCAAAAACCGCGCGTAGGTATCCCGTATCGCACACGAAAAGAAGAGCTTAGCGGAGAGCGTGGCAAATATAACTGGTACGGTGAAGCGGTTCGCCTAGCCGGCGGTGAGCCGGTTGAAATCTCACTAAAGATGCCGGTGGGCGACTTGGGGGGCCTGGCTGTTACGCTGGATGCTGTGGTCCTTCCTGGCAGCCCCGCCGATATCGATCCCGGGCACTATCATGCTGCGCGTCGCCCTGAATGCGCTGAAAGCGATCCGGACCGCGAGAGAACAGATTCAGCGCTGCTCGAAAATGCGTTTGTTGAAGGCAAGCCGGTCCTGGCGATTTGCTTTGGCGTGCAGAGTTTGAACGTCTTCCTTTCCGGCTCGTTGATTCAAGACATCCCCAGCGAGGTCAGAACTGACATCCAACATAAATGGAACCGCGAACAAGGTGCGCCTGAGCCTTTTCATCTCATACGAATTGAGCCGGGATCTCGCCTGGCGCAACTCGCCGGAAAAAATGAAGCGCGGGTGAACAGCTCGCACCACCAGTCCGTGCTAAACCCGGGGCGCCACCTTCGAGTCACCGCGCAGGCACCCGATGGAGTGATTGAGGCTGTGGAGTGGACCGGGGACGCGAACTGGGTGACGGGCGTGCAGTGGCATCCCGAGCGTATGATCAAGAACGATTTGCTGGCCCAAGCTCTATTTCGCGAGCTGGTGGAAGTTGCGCGCAAAGCGCCGGTGCATTCCTAACGCATCAGAGATTCTTGACACTCCATGCTTATTGATTGGAAATATAGCTTGTTTTTGTGCGGCGTCGAAATATCTGAGCGTTAGCCATCTTCTGGGGGACGAATGATCTCACTCGCTGGAAAAGCCGCACTCATAACTGGGGGCTCGCGCGGCATTGGGGCCGCAACTGTAAAACTCTTCGCACAGGCTGGTGCGGACGTCGTCTTCAACTATCATCGCAATCGCGAGGCTGCCGAACAGGTGGAGCAGGAAACACGCAAGCACAGCACCCGTGTGGAATCGTTCAAGGCTGATTTGGGCAAGACGGCCGATGCGAAAAAACTTGTAGATTTTGCGCGCGAAAGGCTTGGCCGCTTGGATATCCTTGTCGCCAATGCCGGCATCTGGAATGAGCAGGACACGCCGATCGAAAAGCTCACCGAGCGCGAATGGGATGAGATGATCCGCGTGAATTTGAAAAGCGTTTACTCCGTGATTCATTACAGCGTGCCCCACATGATCGCGCAGAAAGGCGGCCGCATCGTAGCTATCAGTTCCACGGCGGGTCAGCGCGGCGAAGCTTTCCACTCGCATTACGGGGCGAGCAAGGGAGCCATCATCAGTTTTGTAAAGGGACTAGCGTCAGAACTCGCCGGTCACAACATTCTGGTGAACTGCGTCGCGCCGGGTTGGGTGGACACTGATATGTCCGCGTCTGTTCTGCGGAAGAAGGCGCTCATAAAGGGTGCGGTAGCGCCCATTGCTTTAAAGCGTCCGGCGACCGCGGAAGAAATTGCCGGACCTATTCTCTTTGTCGCATCCGACCTGGCAACCTTCATCACTGGAGAAGTAATCAACGTTAATGGAGGTTCCGTCCTTTGCGGATAACCGCTCGCACGCTGGCGGCAGTCGTCTTGATCATCTCGTCGCTTGGCATTGCTCCCGGATTGTCCGGGCAAGAATCCGAAGTGATGATGCCGGCACAAAGCGCGGCGAAGGCCAAAGAACTTTTGCAACAGGCCATTGAGGCGTTGGGCGGCGCTGCGTATTTAAACGTTCACGATCTTACTTGCACCGGACGTTTGAGCCAGTTCGGACATTCCGGTGAGTTGAATGGCTTTGAACACTTTGTTGACTACACCGTTCCCACTCCTCCATTCAGGGATCGTCAGGAAAATCTTCCCAAGCGCAACATCATCGAAGTTTATAACGGCGATAAGGGCTGGGACCTCGATCGCGGCGGGGTCACCGAAGTGCGCACCAGCGATCTCGCGCGCTACCAAGAAGACATGAAGAAAGACATCGACAACATTCTGCGGCATCGAATCCATGAGAAAGACATGGTCTTTCGCTACGGCGGGCCGGATGTAGTGGATCTGAAGGAAGCAGATTGGGTGGAGTTAGTAGATAGCGAGAACCGCACGATTCGTATCGCTATCTCGAGATCTTCGCATCTGCCGATTCGCAAAGTGGTGGATACGCGCGATGCTAATACGCGCATGAGGGCTGAAGAGATTGAATACTATTCGAACTACCGTCCTTTTTCCGGAATCGAAACTCCGTTTCAAATCACGCGTGAGCGCAATGGAATCAAAATCTATCAAGTGTTTTTCGATAAATGCGATTACAACACCAACATTCCAGATTCGCTCTTTACCAAAGAATCTCTCGACGAGCGCTGGGACAAAGTAGGCAAGAAATCGAAAGACAAGAAGTCTAAATCCAAAGACAAAGACGCGGCCAATTAGTTCGTTCGTTATTTCTTCCAACCGGTTGAAGTTCCCAGCAACCTAATGAAAATTGCTCATCATGACCACGTCGGTCTTGTTTTGCCCGCGCGAAAAAGCTAGTTGTTTTCCATCCGTGGACCAGGCGAAAGCGAACATCTGCCCGCTTGCGAATTTGGTGAGTTGAGTTGGAGCACCTCCCGTCAACGCTTGTTCCCAGATATTCGTCGCGTGGTTGCGTGTAAGCAGGAAGGCGATGGCTCTGCCATCGGGGGTGAACTTGGGCGACTGCATGCCGTAAGGGACGTCCAGGCTGTGGACGGTGGCCCCACCGGCGGCGGATGCCACAACGAACTTGGACTCCAGGAGCGTGTCTTGATGCGTCTGCGAGACGTAAAAGAACAGTTTTCCGTCAGGTGAATAGCCGGAAAACGCCAGCGGCATATCCAATTTTTTCGGATTTCCTCCTTCCAGGGGAATACTCCAAATCGCCTTCTCGGCAATATAGATGGCAGACTGGGAATCGGGCGAACAGGTGGCAGCGCCGAAAAGAAGTCCAGTGGCGGGTAGTTTCACCGGGCTAGAGCCATCGGCTTGGGCGCGCCAAAGATCGGACTTTCCATCATGAACCGTGGTGTAAACCACATGCTTGCCGTCGGGACAAGCGGACAATCGCAGATGCACATCGTGGTCATTCGTGAGCTGGCTCTGGTTGCTTCCGTCGGCATCTATCGCAATCCACTGCAAACGGGGATCGACGGCGGCAATCCTATTTCCCACCCAGTCTAGCCCGAGCCCCAGGGCTTCGCCGGACGTGATTGGTTTTGGGTCCGAACCGTCTCCCTTGGCCACCCACACATCGCTGAGAGTCGTGTCTTGTACGGTGACCAGTGAATCTCCGTCACGGGTCACGTCCAAACAGCAGGTATCGTAGTTCGTAAGGTCATTCGTAAAGCGCGAAATCTCGCCTTGTGGATAACTCACCAACCAGATTTGACCGTGCCCACTTTCATCCAGGGCAACCGCCAGGATGCCACGACCATCCGGCAGCCACGCCGCTGCACGGGCGGGAGTTTTAAAGGAACGCAGTTTTTTGACCTCGCCGGTTTTGGGTGAAACGACTGTGAGAATCCATTCGCTTGCAGTGCCCACGACTTCCGGAGACACAACGGCCAGATTTTTCCCGTCCGCGGACCACGACACGTTCATCTGAGCCGGGGAAAATCCGTCCCTTTGTGCCAGTACACGCTCGCCGCTGCCGTCTGCATTCGCGATCAGAACCTGGTTTCCCGGCGGATTCAGAATGCCGCGAACAAAGGCGAACTGCTGGCCATCGGGCGAAAAGCTGGGCGCAGAGTCCGCGTCGCGAATGAGCTGTTTGGGCACCCCTCCCAGCACCGGCATTTGATACAGGTAGCGAAAATTCGTTGTGGACTTGTCCGAACGCACGAACATTATGTAATTACCATCCGGCGTAAAACTGACGGCGACGAAACGGGCCTGATCGGGCGGCAGCACTTGGACGTGGCTGCCGGTAGCCAGTTGTTGCACCCACAAACTTTCTTGTTCACCATCGCGCAAAACATAAACAATATAACGACGATCGGGCGATAGGGCCGCCGTCCGGGCATTGCCCGTGGTAGTAACTTGCGTGATTTTCAAGTTCTGTAAATTGAACCCGCGAGGTCGGTTGCCCCAGAAATAGGCGCCGGCAGCAAGAACAACCAAGCCCAGTGTGATCACGATTCCATAGATAGATTTACGACTCTTCGGTGTTGCGACGCTTCTGACCGAACCGCTTGCAAGCGCAATCGCGCCTGACGCGGTGTCGCGCTTCAGTCTCCTCAAGTCAGCGCGCATATCGGAGGCAGTTTGATAGCGGAACTTGCGGTCTTTTTCGAGCGCCTTATCGATCACGCGTTCGAGTTCTGGCGGAATCTGAGGATTCAGCTTGGAAGGTGGAACGACTGCGCGATTCAGGATCGCATCGTGGATCACGGCCGTGGTTGCGCCAGAGAAGGCCTGGCGTCCGGCGGCCATCTCGTAAAGTACCGCGCCAAAACTGAAAAGGTCCGTGCGCGCATCCAGTTCTTCTCCTCGAGCTTGCTCGGGTGACATATAGGCCACGGTGCCCAGAGCCGTCCCGGGGCTCGTCAGGAACTCTTCTGTCGCTTGCGTGGCCATCGCCGAGACGCCCACGCCTTCGGCCACGCGATTCGCGCTGGTCTGTTTTGCCAAACCGAAATCCAGTATCTTGGCATGGCCACGGCGAGTAACGAAAATATTAGCCGGTTTGATGTCGCGATGCGTGATGCCTTCAGAGTGAGCCGCGTCGAGTGCGTCCGCGATCTCCACTGCCAGTTCTAACAAATCTTCCAGCGGCAAAGGTTGCCCTTCGATGTGATGCTTTAGTGTGTGGCCGTCCAGGAATTCCAGCGCGATGAATTGCTCGTCACCTTCACGGCCAATTTCATAAACGGTGCAAATATTGGGATGATTCAGCGCGGAGGCGGCTTGCGCTTCGCGTTGGAAGCGCGCGAGCGTCTGCGGATCTCGGGCTACATCACGCGGAAGAAATTTCAGCGCTACGAAGCGTCGTAACGTGATGTCTTCGGCCTTGTACACCACGCCCATGCCTCCGCCGCCCAGTTTTTCCAGGATGCGATAGTGCGAAATCTGTTCGATGGAATGACCCTCCGTGCGTCAGGACTATAGACGCGTGCTCGCTGGCTGGTCAATGGTCTCGGTCCTGCCTGGAGAAATCGCCAAGGGCGGAAAAAGCGTCTTGGTGGGCGTTTCCTACGGTGCGATGTATAATCATCGGATGCCCGTGAAGCGAAAAAGTGAACCGATGCACGGCACCACGGTGCTGTGTGTGCGAAAAGACAATAAAGTGGTGCTTACAGCCGATGGCCAAGTGACGCTGGGCGAAGGTGTGATCAAGCACAACGCCAAGAAGACGCGTCGGCTTTACAACGACAAGATCATCGCAGGTTTTGCGGGAAGCACCGCGGATGCCCTGTCGCTCTTCTCACGCTTCGAGAACAAGCTGCAGGAATTTCACGGCAACCTCCCTCGCGCAGCGGTCGAGCTGTCTAAGGATTGGCGTACGGACCGTTCTCTGCGCCACCTGGAAGCGCTCTTGATCGTTGCGGACGCAAAATCAACATTCTTACTTTCAGGTAGTGGGGACGTGATCGAGCCGGACGACGGAATCTGCGCCATCGGCTCGGGCGGCTCCTACGCGCTCGCGGCGGCGCGCGCTCTTTCCAAGTTCACCAAGCTCGGAGCGAAAGACATCTCGCAGGAAGCCATGCGCATCGCCAGCGAAATTTGCATTTTCACCAACGCGAATTTCAGCATCGAAGAACTATGACCGGAAAGTCGGAGAAAGACATGGTGATCTACTTGGCAGGTGAATCGCAGGCAGCCGAGCCCGAACCGATTCCGTCGTTTGACGAGCTGACGCCTCGAGAAATCGTGCTCGAGCTCGACAAATACATCGTAGGGCAGAATCTTGCCAAAAAAGCCGTGGCCATCGCGTTGCGCAATCGCGTGCGGCGGCAGAAACTAACTCCCGAACTCGCGGAAGAAATTCTTCCGAAAAATATTCTGATGATTGGGCCCACCGGGGTTGGAAAGACGGAAATCGCGCGGCGTCTTGCGCGCTTGGCTGGCTGCCCATTCGTGAAAGTGGAAGCCTCAAAGTACACCGAAGTGGGATACGTTGGCCGCGACGTGGAATCCATGGTCCGCGACCTGGTGGAAACCGCCATCGACATGGTACGCGAAGAAAAACTCGACGAAGTAGCCGAACGCGCCGAGCAGTCCGCGGAAGAGCGTTTGCTGGATTTGCTGTTGCCGCCTTCGCCGATCCCTGCTGCCGATGCCAATCCGAATGGCGAAGCTCAGCGCCGTGAGCAATTGCAGCGCACTCGCGACAAACTCCGCGCCCAGCTTCGCGAAGGAAAGCTCGATCAGCGCATGGTGGAGGTGGAAGTACGCGAGCGTGCCATGCCCGCCTTTGAAATCGTCACCAATCAAGGCGTCGAGGAGATGGATATCAACGTCAAGGACATGCTCTCTGGCTTCTTCGGCCAGCAAAAAAAGAAACGCAAAATGACGGTGTCGGAAGCATTCGATTATTTGATCCAGGAAGAGGAAAACCGCCTTATCGATATGGATCAGGTTACGCGCCTAGCGGTCGATCGCGTAGAGCAGATGGGAATTCTCTTCATCGACGAAATTGATAAAATCGCCGGACGCGAATCCGGGCACGGCCCGGATGTTTCGCGCGAAGGCGTTCAGCGCGACATTCTGCCCATTGTGGAAGGAACCACGGTAAACACGCGCTATGGCATGGTTCGCACGGACCACGTCCTTTTCATCGCCGCCGGTGCATTCCACACCACCAAGCCGTCGGATTTGATCCCGGAATTGCAAGGTCGCTTTCCGATTCGAGTGGAGCTCAGCTCACTCACGGAAGGTGATTTCGTGCGCATTCTTACCGAGCCCAAGAATGCGCTGATAAAACAATACATCGCGCTGCTCGATACCGAAGGGCTGAAGCTTTCCTTTACCGACGATTCGATTGCAACTATTGCGCGTTTCGCGGCCAAGGTAAACGAACAGACCGAAAATATCGGCGCGCGCAGGCTGCACACAATCCTTGAAAAGGTCCTCGAAGAAATCTCTTTCGAAGCTCCCGAGATGAAAAAGAAAACTGTGAAGGTAGATGGGGCTTACGTGCAGAAGCAGCTCGCGAATATCGTGAAGGATCAGGACCTAAGCCGCTACATTCTTTAGAAAAGAAAAAATGGAACACGAAAAAGGGGAACTGGTTGCCAGTCCCGCCTCCGGAACGCGCGCCCTTTTCTTTTTTCCCTTACTTCCATTCTTACTTTTTGGTTCTTACAGTTGGCTCTCCGGTTGCGCCGCACCCGGCGAGCCAATGGAGCGCAAGCCCCAAGTTCCCACGGCGATAACAGACTTGGCAGCCCATCAGCAAGGGAATGATGTGATCCTCACCTTCACCCTGCCCCAAGACACCGTGGATCATCATCCTCTGAAAAAAACTTCGGCGATCGAGATTTATCGTGGTTTCGATCCGCCTGCGACCCTAACTTCTGCCGCTCATGAACCGTTATTTTTGATTCTCACGATTCCCCCGGCGATGGTGGCCAATTTTTCTGAGAAAGACCGGGTTCACGTCGTCAATTTGCTGGATTCCAATGATCTGGCTCCGCACATTGGCTGGAGTGCGTCGTATGCAGTGCGCACGCGCGCATCGGCGAAAAAAGAATCGGCGGACTCAAACCGCGCCAGCGTGCCTGTTTATCCTGCGCCTGACCCTATCGCCGATCTTAAAACTGAAGTCACGCACAGCGGCGTCATCCTTACTTGGACTCCACCGCAAAAAACGATTGTAGGTTCCGCTCCGCCAATTGCGGCCTACCACATTTATCGCTCGGAAGCAGTTCCGCAATTGCAACCGGAAACACTGCCAACAGCATCTGAATCTGTCGGTGGAGTTCCCAAATTGAAAGCCCTTGGGCGCATCGGTGAATCGCCCGAGCCGAAGTTCCAAGACATGCAGGTTGAATTTGCCAAGACATACGTGTACGCGGTGCGCAGCCTTGCGCAATATCCCGAGGTCGCCCTGGAATCAGCGGACTCGAATCTTGCCATGGTAACTCCTCGCGACATCTTTCCGCCGGCAGCGCCACTGAACGTCACGGTGGTTCCCGTGCCGGCCCAGAGCGGTCATCCTGCGTACCTCGACGTCTCCTGGGCCATTAGCCCTGAAACCGATATAGCAGGCTACAACGTCTACAGAAGTGAGCGGGACGGCGTCTCGGGAGCTCGTGCGAACTCGGAGTTGTTGCTTACGCCCGCGTTTCGAGATATGAATGCGCTGCCAGGCCGCCAATATGTCTATACTGCAACCACAGTGGACCGCGCCGGCAATGAAAGCCCCGCCAGCGCGCCGGCGTCTGGCAGCATTCCGCTAGACGGGCAGCCAACGAAACCATGATTGAAAATTCTCCAATCGATCGAATCATCGGCGCCCAGACCGACAAACCGCTGCCTCGCCCCGCTCTAGCAACCGGACTCTACACTGGCGCGCTGCTCGTAATCGTGATGCTCGGAGCTCTCGTGGCGGCGAATCGAATGGCCTGGCTCGATAACCGCGCTCTCGAAAGGAACGCGGCCTTTTGCGGCTTGTTTGTGATTTTCATGCTGATTCCTATCGTGCGCTTCCACAGGCGCCCGATACAGATGTTCACTTCCGCCATGATTGCCTGGGGAATGTTCGTAGTGGCTTACTACATCGCTGGCATGTTTTTCCGCAATCTATTCGAGGTCCTGCGCACGCCGTTTCAGGCGTTGATCGAAGGTACGGTGATCTACGGCGTTTTCGCAGTGGGTTCCTGGGTCGTCACGATGGCGCTGCACACCCGGCATCACACGATCGAATCGAGACGCCGCCAACACCATCCAGCCCCGTATCATCGATGAAACTCTGCCGCTTTCAAACGTCCAGCTTCTCTGCTAACGAAGTCCATCGCTCAGTCCATCAAATTCATCCAGAAGTCCGCAATGGCTTCATTGAGGGCAACGAGGTTCGCGAAACCCGCGGAGAGCTCTGGGGTAGCCGCGAACCAGCTGGCCAATCGTGGCCGCTCAATTCCGTGAAACTTCTTCCGCCTACCACGCCCAGCAAGATTGTTTGCATCGGTCGCAATTATCCGGAGCACACCAAAGAATTGGGCAACGATGTACCCAAAGAGCCCCTGATTTTCTTCAAGCCGCCGTCATCCCTGATTGGCCCGGATGAGCCCATCGTGCTTCCGTCGATTTCCGAGCGGGTGGATTACGAAGGCGAACTCGCTGCGGTCATCGGCCGGCGTTTTCGCAACCTGCGGGAACACGAAGATATTTCCGCTTACATTCTTGGATACACCTGTCTTAACGATGTAACTGCGCGCGACCTGCAAAGACGTGACAGTCAGTTCACGCGTGGCAAGGGGTTCGATACCTTCTGCCCGCTCGGCCCGGTCATCGAAACCTCACTCGATTTAGGCGCCGCCACGCTCGAAACTTTTCTGAATGGATCCAGGAAACAGTTTGGACATACTTCGGAAATGATGTTTTCTCTTGATGTTATAATTCGCTTCATCGCGCAGGTAATGACGCTCGAACCCGGGGACGTTATTGCCACCGGCACACCTTCGGGCGTGGGTACACTGGCTGTGGGCGACGTCGTCGAAATAAGTGTGAGCGGGCTCGGCACGCTGCGAAATTTCGTTATTGGGTCGGATGAAGACCAGGAGAATTGAGCGGAGTCGGCTTCGGGCTTCATCGCTGCAGAGCGCGCAAGGCGAATCTTGAAAGAACTTCTGAGAGATTGGCACAACTGGCTTCCCCTAGCGATTCTCGCCGCGCTGGCGCTCACAGGAATTATTTTCTGGCTACGGCGAAAGCCCGTAGACCCGGGCGAAATCGAACGTCAGCGCCGTGCGTTTCTGAACCGCGTGGGACGCATCGTGGAAGGCCAAATTCTTGAGATCGCCGACCACCTCCGCGATTCCCGCCTAGAGAAATCGGCTGGCATGGGCGCCAAAAGCAAACCCGGGTCGTCCGGTGTCGCAGCAAATGGCGCACAAAAACTTCTTTACTACACATACTCAATCTCCGGTGTCACTTACGAAACCGCACAGGATGTGACCGGCCTCGAAGAGCGATTGCACTTGACCCGCGTTGCAGCGGGACAAACGGCCAGCGTGAAATACGACCCTTCCAATCCCAGCAATTCCATCCTCCTAGCTGAAGATTGGTCGGGTTTACACTAAGAACCGGCTCACACAGAAAGTGTCTTTCTGAATTTTTGCCGACCTCTAATGACCGTGGCCAGCGTCTAATCATGCGCGATTAATTGCAGATGCAAGCGGTGGTACACTCATCGTTCTTTTGGAGGGAATCTTGATTAGCTCCCAGCGCTATCTCGCCGTCGCGTTCCTGATTTTCGCGGTAACAGCTATACCCCTGCGCGGCCAACAGCAAACTCCGCAGCCAGTCGATCCAAGCCTCTACTCCGCCATGCGATGGCGTTTGATTGGACCGTACCGTGCGGGCCGCGTCTCCGCGGTGGCTGGAATTCCGGGAGATCCCGCAGTCTATTACATGGGCACTCCCGGCGGCGGTGTTTGGAAAACTTCCAGCGCAGGCCGTGTTTGGAAGCCGATTTTCGACGATCAGCATGTCGCTTCGATCGGCGCAGTCGCTATCGCCCCGTCTGATCCGAATATTGTTTACGTCGGAACGGGTGAACAAACCGACGGCAACGGGATGTACAAATCCACCGACGCGGGTGCCACTTGGACGCGCATTGGGCTGGCCGACGTCCACTACATCAATTCAATTATCATTGATCCGCGCGACCCCAACGTTGTGGTCGTTGGCGCTTTGGGCCATCCGATCCTCGGCGTCGCAGCAGCCAGCCCTTGGCGCGGCATTTTCAAAACAACGGATGGCGGGAAAACTTGGACAAAAACTCTGTATAGAGATGACTTCGCGGGTGCCGCCGATACCGTCGCCGACCCCAACAATCCTCGCGTACTGTTCACCGCACTGTGGAAGCCTTTCGATTTCTTCGCCGGCCCTCCCGATGTCCGAAAGCCGGATTCGTGGATTTATAAATCAGTGGACCAAGGCGCGACTTGGAAGGAGCTTCCCGCCACAGGCTTACCGGCGGATGAACCGCTAGGCCGCATCGGACTCGCAGTCGCTCCCGGCACTCAGGGACAACGAGTGTTCGCTATTACCGAGCCCGGGCTGTTCCGTTCCGACGATGGTGGGCAGATCTGGCGAAAAATCACGACTGACTCGCGCGTGGTGGGGAATCTTTACTTCAGCCGCGTGTTCGTCGATCCCAATAACGCGGACACGGTTTACGTGATGCAGACGACGACGTACCGATCGACCGACGGCGGGAAGAATTTCACTGCTTATAAGGGCGCGCCGGGCGGCGATGATTACCACGTTCTGTGGATCGATCCAACAAATTCACAACGCATGATTCTCGGTGTCGATCAAGGCGCCACCATCAGCGTGGACGGCGGGAAGACCTGGAGCAGTTGGTTCAACCAGCCTACTGGGCAGTTCTACCATGTAATTACCGACAGCCAATTTCCCTACTATTCTTACGCTCCGCAGCAGGATAGCGGCACGGCGGTGGTGCCAAATCGCAGTGACTACGGTGAGATCACCTTCCGCGATTGGTTTTCAAGCGGCGGATTTGAATTTTGCTATATCGCGCCCGATCCCTCGAATCCCAACATTATCTATTCAGGCGGATGGTTCGGCAGCGTCGTGCGCTTCGACAAAACGACTGGTCAGATCACTCACGTTTTCGTGCGCACCGGAAATTTGCGCACTACACAGATGCCTCCACTGGTTTTCTCGCCGCAGGATCCTAAAACGCTTTATCTCGGCACGCAGTTTGTTTTGAAAACCACGGACGAAGGCAATAGCTGGCAAACCATCAGTCCGGACCTCACCGTTGCACCCGGCGCTTCTCCCACTGGCGATAAATCACCGGCCGGAGCCTCCGGTCATACGCCGGGGACTGACCAGAATATTTCGCCCAGCGCCGATAGGGACGCCGACGAAATGAACGTATACGGCGCGCATGCGGACGAAAAAGAATTCGAACTTCAGCGCCCTGGTCGGCGTGACGCGATCATGGCCATGATGCCTTCGCCTTTGCAAGCGACCGTGATCTGGGTCGGCACCAGCAACGGTTTGATTCAAAGCACGCAGGACGGCAGCGCCACTTGGCAAAATGTCACACCCGCAGGCTTGCCGGCTCGAAGCGCGATCATCGCCATGGAGCCTTCGCATTACGACGTGGTCACGGCCTACGTCGTAATCCAAGCGGCAAAAGATAAACATCCTTATATTTATCGCACTCGCGACGCCGGCAAATCCTGGCAAAAAATTACTGATGGTCTGGCGGATACCTGGCTTGCTCGAGTTGTCCGCGAAGATCCGGTGCGCAAAGGATTGCTGTACGCGGGAACCGAAAACGCTCTCTACGTTTCCTTCGACGATGGCGACCACTGGCAATCGTTGCAGCTAAATTTCCCCGCGTCCGACGTGCGCGACCTCGCCGTGCATGGCAACGACCTCGTCGCCGCTACCTACGGACGCGCGATATGGATTCTCGATGACTTGTCGCCCTTGCGCCAGGCTAGCGCCGAAATAGCCAGCGCGAATGCGTTTTTGCTGCGGCCAGCTAACACGGTTCGAGTGCGCTGGGATAATGATCAGGAAACTCCGCTGCCGCCTGAAACGCCCGCGGGGAAAAACCCTCCGGACGGCGCTATTTTCGATTACTACCTCAGGTCCGCTCCCAGCGGAGTTCTCACCCTGGAAATTCACGATGCCCAGGGAAAGTTCGTGCGCAGATTTACAAGCGTTGCTCCCGCGCCCTATACCACGCCGAAGAACGTGCCCGAGTATTGGTTTGGTCCCCTGCCCGAGCTTTCAAAAAATGTCGGACACAATCGCTTCGTATGGGATCTGCGTTACGCCTCTCCCAAGACGCTCCCGTTCAGTTATTACGGAAACATTCTCGATTACATCGAGTACACTCTTTCCGACCACGCGATTCCCGAAGACACGCCGCAAGAGCAAACCCTGGGTCCCCTTGCTGTCCCCGGACAATACGAGGTAGTGCTGATCGCCAACGGAGTGCTGATGAAACAGCCGCTAACCATCACTCTCGATCCACGAGTGCATGTATCGCAAGCCGATCTCGTAAAACAATTGGACGCTGTGAACAGGATTAATGCCGGGCTCGCCGCAAGTTATCAGGCCTATCTCGCTATCACACCGACACGTGAGGCGATCGCAGCCGGTGAGAAAAGTTTGGAAGGTTTCATGAAGCAGCATCAGCAACCGGCCTCGGAGAAAAAACAGAATCCCCCAGGAAAAGGAATTACCGACGAAACGCAAAAAACTACATCGCAACCAAACCCTTCTGACGCTGCTGCACAAAGCCCCCACGCGAAAGATGTAGCGGCCGAGCCAAAGCAGAATGCCGAAGCGTCGGAAGCGGCGGCGAAGGCTACGCAGGTTCCGGAAGGACAGGATCTAGCCGACGCGCTGAAGGATCTCGACAAGAAGGTTGCTCTAATTCAAGAAGGTACTTTCACGGCTCCGGGTATCGGGCCGGCTCACCGCGACCTTGCTCGCATCTCATTTATGATTCAAAGCGGTGACGCGGCTCCAGCGCAAACCGCTGAAGCAGCCTTGGACGAAACGTGCGCCAACTTAAATAAAAATATCGCCGCGTGGCGCGATTGGTCAGCCCAAGGTTTTGCTCCAATAAACGCGCTCCTGGCTAAGTACAATCTCACGCCGTTGCCGGCTCCGCAGAGTGTGCCAGCTACCCAGGACGCCTGCCGTGCACAATAGTCTTTTATTTTAAGTTTTCAGTGTAGCGCTGGCCTGTCTCGCCGCAGGCGGGGCTTTAGTAGGCGCTTGTTTTCTGCTCTCGCGTCGCTTTGGTACTGGCCACCTTCCGCGGGAGGTACTTTCTGCGACCCCAGACAGCCGTATGAAGTATCCAATTTGGCTGTTGTGAGCTGACGTTTAAACGTGTCTCATTCCTATTCGAAGACGAAAATTCCGAATGTAAGCAGTTAGCGCTTTAATTTGCGAACGGGAGAGTAAATTGCCAACGGCTCGTCCGGCTTCCTGGAAAATCCTTCTCGCGTTCTCCATCATTTATTTCGTATGGGGCTCCACGTTTCTAGCCATTCGCGTAGGTGTCGGTGAAGTTCCACCATTCCTGCTGGCAGCCATGCGCTTCACCGTAGCGGGATTATTATTGTACGGGTGGTTGAGGGTAAGCGGTACTCCCTCGCCTAGCCGCCGCGAATGGCTAGCGGCCACTTTTCTCGGAGCATTGATTTTTCTGCTGGATTACGGCTGCTTATTTTGGGCCGAGCAACGAATTCCCTCGGGGATCGCGGCCGTCGTGTTAGCGACCATTCCTGTATTCATCACTCTGCTGGAAACCATGTTTCTGCGCACACAACGGCTCAGCGTACGTCTTTCTTTAGCGCTTGTGGTCGGTCTTTGTGGCGTGGCCGTCTTGATGAATCATTCCCTTTCGTTCGGAGAAGTTCCCATCAATCGTGCCGGAGCATTCGCTCTGTTGCTCGCTGCTTTCACTTGGTCTATTGCGACGATTCTCACGCGTCGCCTGCCGCTTCCAGCTTCGAAGCCGATGAGCGCCGCGGCCCAAATGTTCTCAGGTGGACTTCAGCTATTTGTTCTTGCGGCGCTGACCCATGAATTCACGGGCTTCCACGCACAAGATGTTTCTCGTACCGCGTGGTGGTCGCTAATCTACCTGATCATCGCCGGCTCCATCGTAGGATTTACCGCCTACATCTGGCTGCTGCACTATGAATCCCCCACAAAAGTTGGCACCTATGCCTACGTCAATCCAGTGGTTGCAGTCGCAGTGGGGCACTTTGTCGGCAAGGAACCGATCGGTCCCCGCACCTTGCTGGGAGCCTTGCTGATTTTGATTAGCGTGGTCACGATCACCACCACGCCCAAGAAGCGAGCTATACCACTCGGATGGGATGAAGATTCCGCAGCCGTGTAGCGCCGTCCGAGGTGTGCTGCGCGATTTACTCGCGGTCGCACTTCGGTACTGGCCCGCCCAAAGCGCACCGATCCTTGAATTTCCCCAAATCACGTGCTACCGTCGCTCGTGATCAAATTAGAATATTTTCGAGCGCTTTGCAGAGGCTCAACGGAGCCCGGCCTCCTCGGTTCTAACGGTTGCTTCCCAAGCCCGGGTGATTCCTCAATCTCGGACGTCTCAGCAGGATGTAAAGCACCAGCGTCGAGCTTGCCAACCACATTTCTAACCGGAACCAGAACTGCGCTTCGCAATTTATTCATTCGGCAGGTAATGTGATGACGAAAAGCAGCGACCGTATCGAACAGCTGCGTAAGCTAAACGCCGAAGCCGAAGCGGGCGGCGGAGCAGAACGTCGCGAACGCGAGCACAAGCAAGGCAAGCTAAGCGCGCGGGAGCGCATCGACTTGCTGCTCGACCAAGGCTCCTTCGAAGAACTCGACAAATTTGTTCGCCACCAATCACACGATTTCGGCATGGAAACCCAGCGCCCGCCGGGTGATGGCTTCATCACCGGTTATGGTCACATCGACGGGCGCTTAGTTTACGTCTTCGCGCAAGACTTTACGATTTTCGGTGGCTCGCTCTCCGAAGCTAACGCCTCAAAGATCACGAAAATTATGGACCTTGCCATGCGCGCTGGCGCACCCGTGATCGGACTGAACGATTCCGGTGGCGCGCGCATTCAAGAGGGCGTGAAGTCGCTGGCGGGTTACGCTGAAATTTTTCTTCGCAATACGTTGGCCAGCGGTGTGATTCCACAGATCAGCGCAATCATGGGGCCTTGCGCGGGCGGTGCGGTCTATTCGCCCGCGATAACCGATTTTATTTTTATGACCCGCGACACTTCTTACATGTTCGTCACTGGCCCCGATGTGATCAAGACCGTCACGCACGAGGAAGTCACCAAGCAGGAGCTTGGCGGCGCGATGGCTCACAACGAGAAAAGCGGCGTGGCGCATTTTGTTTCCCGCGATGACGCCGAATGCCTCGCTATGATTCGCGAACTCTTCGGCTATTTGCCATCAAATAATCTCGACGACCCTCCGCGCCTGGCGTCGAACGACCCTTGGGACCGCGCTCATCCCGCGCTCAACGCCCTAGTCCCTGAAGATCCGCAGAAGCCCTACGACATCAAGGACGTAATTCACGCCATTGCGGATGATTCTGAATTCTTCGAAGTCCATGAACACTTCGCCAAAAATATTGTCGTCGGTTTTGCTCGGCTCGATGGCCATAGCGTGGGAATTGTCGCAAACCAGCCCGCGTTTCTTGCCGGCGTTCTCGATATCAGCGCATCGGTGAAGGGCGCGCGGTTCGTTCGCTTCTGCGACGCGTTCAACATTCCGCTGATTACTTTTGAAGACGTACCAGGATTTCTGCCTGGCACGCAGCAGGAATTCGGCGGAATCATCAAACACGGCGCAAAACTACTGTTCGCCTTCGCCGAAGCCACCGTGCCGAAAATCACGGTCATTACGCGCAAGGCCTACGGCGGCGCGTACTGCGTGATGGCCTCGAAACACATTCGCACGGATATCAACTACGCATGGCCTATGGCCGAAATTGCCGTGATGGGACCAGAAGGCGCAGTGAATATCGTGTACAAACGCGAAATCGATCGCGCCCTCGAAGCCGATCGCGAGAAAATACGCCGCGAAAAAATCGAAGACTTCCGCGATCGTTTCGCAAACCCCTATGTCGCCGCCGAACGTGGCTACATCGATGCCATCATCGAGCCCGCGCAAACCCGCGCCAAACTAATCACTGCGCTTCGCTCACTCGCAAACAAGCGCGACACTAACCCACGCAAAAAGCACGGCAACATCCCGCTGTGATCCTTACTCGCGCAAGCGCGCAGCCGAGCGACGGCCAGGCTACCAGCTATGATAGATGACGGCGATCCCTCAAATACCGTGCAATTAGCTGTGTACAACTGCTCGAACCAGTGGAAATTGAAGTACTACCTAATGCGACCTAATGCGCGAAAGCCTGGCTTTTTGCGTCGATTTCCGGTAGCATGCCGTGGTTTTGCCTCACCGCTATTATTCGCTAAGCAATCGGAGATGCTATGCCTAAGAATGCCCCGAAGACGAAGACTTTGATCGAAGTGCTTGATGCGCTGATTGAAAAACATCACCTGCTAAAACATCCGTTCTATCAGGCGTGGACCTCAGGAAAGCTTTCGAAGGAATCGCTGGCGCTCTACGCGGAACAGTACTACCAACACGTGCGCTCGTTTCCGGAGAATCTGAAACAGCTTGCGGCCCGCACGAATGGCGACGCGCACCTTCGCGCGTTAGTGAACGAAAATCTGGCTGAGGAGCTTGATCCGGCAGCCTCACACCCCATGCTTTGGAGACACTTTGGACAGTCGCTCGGTGTAAGCGACGCTTCGATGGAAGCTGCGCGCCCGCTGCCCGGGATCGCCGCGCTGCTCGACACTTTCGATGAAGTGGCCGCGCAAGGCTCGAAAGCGCAAGCGGTAGCCGCGTTTTATGCGTACGAAGCCCAGGTCCCGGAAATTGCCACGCAAAAGATTTCCGGTCTTCGTAGCTTCTACGACATCAGCGAACCGCGGGCCCTGGCCTATTTCGCCGTACACCAGGAAGCTGACGTTCGCCATCGCGCTGCCTGGCGTGAATGGCTTGTCAAACAAAATGATGCGGATACAGTTTCGGTATTGTGTGCGGCCGAGCGTAGCTTGAAAGCGCTCTGGGGCGCGCTCGATGCCGTATACCCGCAAGGCTGCGCTTCGAAAAACTAAGGATCCTTCCTAGGAAGTTTAGTCGGAAGCTTTTCGCAGAATTAGGCCCGCAGGATTTTGCTGACCATCTTCATTAAGATGCTGGCATCTTTTCATACTTAACGCGTGATTCTGATTGTCGCCGCACCGAGAATCTTCCGGCTCTTTTTTTCCTGTACGAAAACCGTCACGCGCGACCTTTCGCGGCTCCAGCGCGGTTCGAATTTTACATTGGCGCCGCCGGCGAAGGAGGTCGGCATAAGCTTCGAATTTGCGACCCCGATCTTGTGTAAAGATCGTAGCGTCGCCGTGTGAAGCAATACATGTCCGGCATTCTCTCCTCGGCTCACTGACGATTGAAGCCCATCCTCGGTCACAGCCAGCCAAACCTCTGCGACGTCGCCAGTGGCATTTTCGGCTAGGCTTCCCACCGAAACGCTAAAGTTCAGAGATCCCTTCGTATCTGGCGATGCAGGGGTAATCGTCACTTCTGCTTTTGCTTCTTGCGCTGCCTTCTCAATTTCATCCTCAGCCTTTCGCTCGTAGCTGCCTACGAAGGCGGCCTGGCCGTCGACCACCATCTCTGGGGTGTACGACTGAGAAATCTTCACCGCGGTCTCATAATCCAGCTGCCGGTTAGTCCATTCCGACGAAGAGAACGGATCTGTCCAACCGTCGTGATTCCAGTAGTCCACGTGCTCCTCCAACGCGATTACCTCTATTCCCTTTATCGGTTGGTCCTCTTGCAGTTTTTGCAGCAACGCATCAGCGGGCGGACAACTGGAGCAACCTTCTGACGTGAATAGTTCGACGATCACAGGTCTGCGTTCTGATTGCCTTCCAGATACTTGTGCCCCCGTCTGCGAAGTCGATTTGGGACAAGAAAATAGAGCCAAAACACCGCCGAATAGCCCAGTCGCCGTCACAACCAGAAAGTTTTTCATTTTACCTTCCTAAGTTTAGACGCTTTCGCGGCCGGAAAGTGTTTGAGACTTAGTGGGCGGTGTGCGAGGAAAGTCAGCAGTGGGTCCGCGAGCTCTACCCTACAAGGTTATTGTCGTTTTAACGCTTTTACACCATCGCGCCCGCCTACAAATGCTTCGGAAGCAAATTTCAGAAACAATCCGTGTTCAACCGCGCCCACCACATGATCGAGGTGATGCGCGATCTCCTTCGGATCGTTCATAGCCCCGAACGCGCAGTCGATGATGTAATGCCCGCCGTCGGTGATGAATGGTTTCTTGTCAGCGCCAAGCCGCAGTGCCGGGTTGCCATCGAGCCGAGCTAACTTTTTCTCAGTCGCCTGCCAGCCGTAGGGAACAACTTCCACCGGAACAGATACCAGCGAACCCAACCGTTCCACTATTTTGGATTCATCCGCAACCACAACCATGCGCTTACTTGCGGCAGCCACGATTTTTTCGCGCAACAAAGCGCCGCCGTGACCCTTGATTAGGAATAGCGGCCCAGGCAATATTTCGTCCGCGCCATCGATCGCAAGATCAATTTCGGTGTGCTCGGCGAACGTGGTGAGCGGAATGTTTAGCGCGCGAGCCTGCTTCGCGGTTTGCGCTGAAGTAGGCATACCCACGATGCGCAGATTTTCTAGTGCCACCCGGCGCCCGAGCGCGCTGACGAGAAACGCAGCCGTCGAGCCCGTCCCCAATCCCACCACCATACCGCTTTCAACTAATTTGGCAGCAGCTTCGGCCGCATCTTTCTTCCATTGATCTTGTAGCGATAGATTCATCGGCGAACTCAGTATCTGGGCATCTCCGGCGACGCACATGATAGCCGTACCTGTGGCCCTTGCCAACCGTACGAATCGCCAGAAGGCTTTTTAGATCCGGTGAGACCAGGGCAATTGCGAAGCGCAGACGATTGCGGACCAAAATGTTAGAATCCCGGCTGCTTTTGCGAAGGCGGGATGTTCAAGAAAATCCTGATTGCCAATCGAGGCGAAATCGCAGTTCGCATTCTGCGCGCCTGCAGAGAACTTGGCGTGCGCCCTGTAGCAGTCTATAGCGACGCCGACCGCGCCTCGCTTCACGTGCGCCTTGCTGAAGAGGCTTACCCCATCGGCCCCGCTCCTTCGCGGGAAAGCTACCTCGTTGTTGAGAAAATTATCGGCGCTGCGCGCTACGCTGGATGCGACGCCATTCATCCGGGCTACGGATTTCTCGCGGAAAATCCCGCTCTCGCTCGCGCCTGTTTGGATGCAAAGATCACGTTCATCGGCCCATCGCCTGAGGCTATGGAAAACCTCGGCTCGAAAACCGCAGCGCGACATCTGGCTCGTAAAACAAATGTACCAACCGTTCCCGGTACTCTCGACCCCATCGAAAAAATGGAAGATGCGCGAGACGCGGCTCGCGAAATTGAATTCCCCGTTGTGCTGAAAGCGGTTGCCGGTGGCGGCGGCAAAGGCATGCGTTTGATCGAACGCGAAGCCGAGTTTCCAGCCGGTTGGCGCGATGCCTCCTCGGAAGCGCAGAACGCATTTGGCGACGGGCGCCTGTATCTGGAAAAGTACCTCTTGAAGCCGCGGCACATTGAAATCCAAATCCTTGCAGATAGCCATGGCCACATCGTGCATCTCGGCGAGCGCGAATGTTCCGTGCAGCGCCGCTATCAGAAAGTAATAGAAGAAGCGCCGTCGCCGGTCATGACGCCGGAGCTGCGCCGCGCGATGGGCGACGCCGCCGTCAAACTCGCAAAAGCTGGCGGTTATACTAATGCCGGTACCGTGGAATTTCTGGTCGATGCCAATCGCAACTTTTATTTCCTGGAAATGAATACGCGCCTTCAGGTAGAGCACCCGGTAACAGAGCTGGTTACTTCGCAGGACATCGTAAAACTGCAGATTCGGATCGCTTGTGGGGAACTACTGTCGTTCACCCAAGAGGACGTCACGCTCTGCGGGCAAGCTATGGAATGCCGCATATACGCCGAGGACCCGGACAATAATTTTTTCCCTTCGCCGGGACGAATCCTGGATTGGCGAGCGCCCGCCGGCCCTGGTATACGCTTCGATGATGGCGTCTATAGCGGATGGACCGTGCCAAACGAGTACGACCCTATGTTAGGAAAGTTGATCTCGTACGGCAAAGACCGCGCAGAAGCAATCGCGCGATTGCAACGGGCGCTTGCGGAGTTTTACGCCAACGGAATCAAAACAAACGCAGAGCTGTTTCAGCGGATTCTGGCGACGCCAGATTTTCAAGCAGGTGAAATATACACGCGCTGGCTTGACGATTTCCTCTCCAAGCCTGAGAAGCCCGCCATCGCGGATGGACGAGCTACAGATCGCGTATTGCTCGAACAAGATGCAGCAACCATTGCCACTGCGCTCTGGCATATTTCACATCACCAGGATTTGGCGTACAAGAAATCAACCGTGGCCCAGGCTGCATCGCGCTGGAAACTTGAAGCGCGACGCGAACAACTGAGAGGCGAGCCTGACCATAAGTAAATAGATCCCTGCGGAAATAGGCTGCGTCTTGTATAGCAATCTGAGCTCACAACTTGAGAATCAACATCGAGCTAGACGGAAAATCACACAGCGTCGAAATGTTCCACACCGGCGAACGAGCCCGATGGAACATCGATGATCGCGCTCTCGAAGCTGACGCAGTAGAAGTGTCGCCTGGCATTTACTCAATACTGATCGCCGGCCAATCTTTTGAAGCACGCGTAACTCTCCGAGATGACTCGCAGCTCCGCGTGACCGTTGCAGGCCGCGAATACAACGCCACCATTCGCAACCCGCGCAAATGGAAGCGTATTCGCAGGCTGGGTGTGCAAGCGGAAGGAAGTCAGCAGCTCAAAGCGCCGATGTCCGGCAAAATCGTGCTCGTACTGGTAAAAACTGGCGACACCGTAGATGCGGGACAAGGAATCATAGTGATCGAAGCAATGAAAATGCAGAACGAAATACGTTCGCCCAAATCCGGCACTGTAGAACGTCTGCTAGTCGCACAGGGCCAAACTGTAAATGCCGGCGAAGTGGTTGCCATCGTCAGTTGACGAAACATCTCCTCACGGGAGGTTTACCTTTACGTTCGCTTTGTCTTCACAGTGTCTTCCCAAACTTCGCAGCCGCTGCCAAGATACGTTGTAGCAAACGCAGGGACGCGAAGCCTGGTTCAATTTCGGAGATACCATGCTCCATATTTTCTTAATTTGGTTGGCTGCCGGGCTGGTCCTGGCCACCGCGGCTCTGGCGTGGATTATGGTGTGCGGAGCAACCGCCCACTGGGGCGAAAGAGAAGGCATCGCGTTCTGGAAAACTTTCGCGCTCTCCTTTTTTCTAAGTCCGCTTGCAGGAGCATTACTGGTTCTCTCATTCAAACCGCCTCGAACAGCCCGGTCCTTGGCCGAAACTGCGAGCCGCGGCTGATCGTCTCACCGTCTGTATTTCGCAGCACTGCCAACATCAAGACCGCTTTATACGTCCGCATTAAATCCTATCGACAGCCGCAATTTAAGATCATTACGGGAGAAAAATAATTCTTAGTTTGAAGCGGGGAGTTTCCCTGCAGATTCCAAAATTTGCCGTGCCAGATAATTGGTGACGTGCGAGTCATCGCGCGCTTCGATCATGTAAGCGGATCGCAGAAGTTGCTCTTTGCGGTTGCGCATCATGTCCCGAATGGATTGCTGCACTTGGGGATCGGAGAGTACGCGTTGCCCGGCCGCTTCCTTAGCAATCATTTTCAATATGCGATAGCCGCCTTGGTTGCCGATTGGCTGGCTCACCGATCCAACCTTCATACTCAGAACGAGTATCTTGAGAGCGGGATCGGAACGATTTAGCGCGGACTCGGGAACGAATCCCAAGTCGCCTCCGGTCGTAGCAGTAGAATCCTCCGAATAATCCATGGCCAGTTGCCCAAAATCGGAACCGCTTGCGAGTCTCTGTTCGAGCAAAGCTACCTTGCGCTTGGCTTCGGCGTCGCTGGTAGCCTTGTCATTTTTGCGATTGTGAACCGACGGGTCCGGATGCGGTGTAACCACGATTTGCGCGATATGATACTGCGGCTCGGCCACGTTGAACTGCGCGCGGTTCTTGTTATAAAAATCCGTAACGTCCTGGTCTGTGATGGAAATTTTGGCTATCACTTCGCGGTTGAGCAGCTTTTGGACTGAAAGCTGCCGCCGAATATCGTTTTTTAGATCATCGACAGTAAGTCCGGTGTCATGCAGCTTCTTCTGAAACTCTTCCTCTGTGTAGGGACTCTTGGATTCCGTGAATTTGTCTTCCACTTCGGCGTCAGTCGCGATCAAATTCATTTTGCTCGCGCGTTCCAGCAAAATTTCATTATTGATCAATTCATCCAAGATGCTGAGCTTCAGTGAGAGGGCTTCTTCTTGAGACGGCGCCGGCGCTTCTGCATTCACGCGAGTGCGAAAATATTTTTCCACCTCGGCGCGCGAGATATCCTTGCTGTTCACCGTGGCCCACACGTCGGGTCCAGGCGCAGCTTCTTTCTTGCAGGAGGCGGCAAGAAGGCACGCCGCCACCGCCACAACTATCAGGATGTTTCGCTTCAAACGGAACTCCTTCGCAGGAGGCCTCAAGCAGCCTTTTTCACGCGGCCGGAACGGATACAGGAAGTGCAGACGCGAATGTGCTTGTGGGTACCGTTGATCACCGTTCTCACCCGCCGCAAATTCGGATTCCAGCGGCGCCGCGTCACATTATGAGCGTGGCTGATCGTATTGCCAAAGCGCGGCTTCTTGCCGCAAAGTTCACATACCATTGCCATTGGTGCATTGCTCCAGACAGGAAAGTTTCAAATTCCTTGAAGTTTCATGCTACCAGAGATTGTTCCAGGCAGGAAGCAATTTGCCTCAGTAAGCGCTGCAAGGCCAGCTTGATAACGACGAAGAGTTCTTAGTGAGCCGAAAATGGGCTGGAAAATTGGATACCGGCGGGATAAGGTTTACGCCACGAGTGTAGGCGTAATGAACGGCCACAGCGGGCCATAAACTTCCCGCGCGCACGGGCCACCGTAACGATGAAAATAGGACGCTGCGCCATAATTTCTACGTTATCGCGATTCTTAATTTCGTTTGCAGCACTTTGCCTGGTCTGCCCGTTCACCGGTGCACAAGAATTTCACGGCAGCCTCCGCGGGTTTGTGCAGGATGAAAGCCAGGCACGCATCCCCTCCGCATCCATTGTGCTCCGTGCCGCCGAATCCTCGCTGGAAGTCCATAAAGTTACCGACGAGCACGGGGAATTTCGCTTCGACAATCTAGTTCCGGGAGGTTATCACTTAATTGTCCATGTTAATGGATTTGCGGAAGCGCGCTCCGATGTCACCGTCATGGTCAGTTCCGTCCGAGACGTCAGCGTTACGATCACTCCCGGTCCTGTAGAACAATCGGTCATCGTGCTCGCTCAAGCCGCTTCCATTACAACTGCACCCATCGATTCCACCAGTACTACGCATCAGGGCATCGTAATGGCGCAGGACCTGGAAACGATCCCACTCGCTGCACGCAGTTTCGCGAATATCGCATACTTGGTTCCCGGCACCGAGCCGGTTGAGCCGTCCGATCCGACCAAGGCGCGTATAACCGCGGTTTCAACAGGAGGAAGCTCGGGACTGAACAACGAATTATCCGTCGATGGCGGAGATAATTCCGACGATTACATAGGCGGCTTCCTTCAAAACTTCTCGCCCGACGCCATACAAGAGTTTGCCTTTCGCACTGCCCAAATGGACGCCGACACCGGCCGGACTACCGCCGGCTCCGTGGTGATCACTACAAAGCATGGCACCGATGACTGGCACGGTGACCTGGCATTCTACGAGCGCGCCGCCGCGCTGAATGCGCGCTTTCCCATCGATAATCCTCCGCCCAACCCGAAACAGCCCTTCTCCCGCCAAAACTACGTAGGAACCGTCGGCGGTCCAATTCTCCAAGGAAAGCTTTGGTTTTTCTCGTCGTTCGAAGCGGTCCACGAGGACGCCAGCATCGCGTACAGTCCGTTGAGCCTCACACAGTTTGACGCACTCTCCCAGCTTGCCGCGCAAGGTTTAGTCCACGTCAACGGGGCCAAGGTGAATTCCATCCCGGTGCCCAACAACGTGCCGGTTCCGTTTCGCGACTATCTGGGCACTACTCGTTTCGATTGGTCGCAGTCTCCAAACTCTGAGTGGTTTCTGCGCGCTGCTGTGGACAATTACACCACCCAAAATGCTTTCGTCCAGCAGGGCGCGCTCCCATCGACGGGCGCGGAATCGCACAACAATTACATGAATCTCGTCCTCAGCCAGCAATACAGGTTTAGTCCCACCTGGCTGGGATCATTCGTGTTCGAAGCCAGCGCTCTGCATCTAACCGAAGCTCGAAATTCACATCTGGGATTTGCGCTGGCTTTTCCGTTTACTGCCACGTCCAACACCATTTCCGGTTTGGAAACCTTTGGCGACAACCAATTCGTGACGCCGATCACCGCTTTCCCTATCCTGCGGAACCAAGAAAAATATCAATTCAAGTACACCGTGACGCACTCGACGGGCCGGCACGTTACGCGCTTCGGCGTTGATTTTGTTCATGAACCGGTGCTCAGCGGCGCGCTACCCGGCACAGCAGAAAATTTCGTAACGCTTGGCCTGAATCCCACCGATTATGCGGCGAATCCTGGTCAGTTCACCACGGACCTGACGGCATGCTCCCAAAACCCGTTACCGAACATCACGCCCGGAACCTCCTGCACGGTCATTCCGCCAGGCAACGGCAGCTTTTCTCAGAACGTTCAGCGTCTGGGTCTTTTTGCCGAGGATTCTTGGCGGGTACGGCCGAATCTGACCGTAAATTACGGTCTGCGTTATGACACCACATTCGGACTGTTCACTTCCGAGGACCGTTCGCAGGCGCAAAATCCCGCGCTGCTCACTCTGGCCGCGTTGCAGATACCGCTCGTGCGCGGAGTACCTCATGATTACCGCGCGGCAGTGGGTCCGCGTCTCGGTATTGCCTACTCCCCTGGGCAGTCCACAAGTACCGTTATTCGCGCGGGGGTGGGAACGTTTTACGGCGATTTGGCCCAGAACGGTTGGGTAACCGCGCTTCAAGCGGTCAATGAAGCCGGCGGCCCTTGCACATTTTCCGGAGGGGCCCTCATCGGTCCGGGGTGTCTGTCCCACGGGAGCTCCGGGGCCATCATCGATCCGCATTACAAAACTCCGTACGCTCTGCACGCTACAGCGGGCATCGAGCACGTCTTCAATTCGAAATGGATGCTCAGTGCGGATTTTACGCACGAAGAGGGAAACCACTCTTACCGCCGCTACCAATACGAAGCAGGTTTTACGCTTTTCTCGCCCCTTTTACCGTCGCCCCAGCAAGGCATTGTTCCAAACGTCGCGCTCTTCAAATCCGACAACCGCTCGAGCTATAACGCGTTGCTGATCCATCTGCAGGGAAATGTGTCGCGACGGTTCAATCTGGTTGCGAATTACACTTTGTCGCGCGCCAATACTTGGGGCTGCGTGTTGGGCGAGCTATTTGATTACGTCAACGGCGTGTGCGATCCGCTGCACCCATTTGCCAAAGGAGATTACGGTCCCTCGGGCGAAGACGTTCTGCAGCGTTTTGTCTTAGCCGGAACGCTGAAAATTCCCGGCGGTTTCGAATTGACCACGCTAACCCAGGCGGAGGGCGCCCGGCCGTTCACCTTGACTACGACTGTTCCGGTTAACGGGCTTGGTGATCCTGTTGACGACCGTGCGGTGGTGAACGGAAAGCAAACGAGCCTTGATGAATTGAGGGGAACTCCCTATGTCCAATGCGATCTGCGCGTGAGCCGCCCGATTAATTTCCGCGAGCGCTGGACCTTAATTCCCTTCATTGAATTTTTTAATCTTTTCAATCGCAACAATCCCGGCGCGAATTACGTCACGAACGTCGCGGCATTGCCCGTTCCTCAAAATCAAGTGGCCGCTGGAAACATCACCGACATCTGTACCAATCCAGCCTGCACCACGACGAAGCCCATCACTAGCCTCAATCAATTGCGTGTGCCCGGCGGCGGTCTTGGAGACTTCTTTGGCCCCGGCACGACGGTAGGGATCCCCTTCGCCGCGCAAATCGGCGCCCGTCTAACTTTCTAACCTGCTGCCATCGAGTTTTTATGTATGCTATGCACCGTTCATCGGGAGGTGTGTGGTGTCTCGAATTCCGCGGATTGGTCTGGCTCTGTTTACGCTGCTAATGGTTGCTTTAAGCGCAGGTGTAAGCGACGCGCAGCAAATTCCTGCAAGCACGTATCAGGAAATGCGCTGGCGCATGATTGGTCCGTTTCGCGGCGGAAGAACGCGCGCCGCTCACCGGAGTTCCGAATCAGCCGAATGTTTTTTACGTTGGACAGGGAGATGGCGGCGTTTGGAAATCGGACGATTACGGGCGCACCTGGACGCCGATCTTTGAAGATCAACCTTCGCAATCCATCGGAGCAATTGCCATAGCTCCCTCTGACCCCAACATCGTCTACGCCGCGAGTGGCGAAGGGCTCCAACGTCCGGACCTTTCCGTCGGCGACGGAATTTACAAATCCACCGATGCGGGAAAGACGTGGACGCATCTCGGCCTGCGTGACGCCCAGCAAATCCCCGCCTTGGCCGTCGACCCCCACGACCCAAATCATATTTTCGCCGCTGTGCTCGGTCATCCCTACGGGCCAAACGACGAACGCGGAATTTTTGTTTCGACCGACGGCGGACAGACCTGGAAAACCCCTCTCTACAAAGATCAAGATACCGGTGGCTCGGACATTCAGATTGATCCCACAAACCCCGACGTACTATACGCCTCGCTCTGGAAAGTCCGCCAAGGCCCCTGGGAAGACGGCAACGAATACAACAAAATCGGCGGCGGCCTTTTTAAATCCACCGACGGCGGAAATACCTGGCGGCCGCTCACGAACGGTCTGCCTAAAGACTTGGTGCAAATTTACGTCGCCATCGCGCCAAGCCAGCCCAGCCGCTTATACGCCACCATCGGCACTGCCAAACCTGGTGATTATTCTTCAGGAGCTGGCCTCGGCTTTTACCGTTCCGACGACGGGGGGAAAGCTGGCACATTGCAACAATCGACGGTCGCCCGGCTTACCGCATCGGCGGAGGCGACCTGCCCATCCCGAAAGTGGATCCGAAAAATCCTGACGTGGTTTACAGCACCAGCATCGTCACCATGCGCTCAACAGACGGTGCAAAAACCTGGATCAGTTTTCGCGGCGCTCCGGGCGGCGATGATTATCAGAACATCTGGATCAACCCGAACGATCCGAAAACGATCCTGCTGGTCAGCGATCAAGGCGCCCTGGTCACCGTGAACGGTGGAGACACTTGGAGTTCCTGGTACAACCAGCCCACCGCGCAGCTCTATCACGTCGGCGTGACCACTGACTTTCCATACCGCGTTTGCAGCGGCCAGCAGGAAAGCGGCTCGGTGTGCATTTCCAGTCGCGGCAATGATGGCGAAATTAATTTCAGGGACTGGCATCCTGTCGGCACGATTGAATACGGCTACGTCGCGCCGGACCCGCTCAATCCCGAAATTGTTTACGGCGGCGGCAGAAAAGAAGTCACCAGATTCGACTGGAGCACCGGGCAAATAAAGAACATCACGCCCATCCCCGACGGTGGTCCAAAATACAGCAGCCGATCGCACAGAACCAGTTATGTTTTCGCCAGTCGATCCACACGTCCTGTATTACGCCACCAATTTTTTATTCAAGACCAGCGATGGTGGCGAAACCTGGCAGACGATCAGCCGCGATCTTTCGCGCGAAAAGCCCGGCATCCCCGCAAGCTTGGGCAATCTGGCCGCCGCTGACACCAAAGCGGAAAAGATACGCGGAGTGATCTATGCCCTTGCGCCATCTTTCAAAGATCTCAACACGCTTTGGGCGGGGACGGACGACGGCTTATTTTGGGTTACTCGCGACGGCGGAAAAAACTGGAGCGAATATTACTCCTCCAGAAATCATTCCCTGGAGCAAAGTGACGCAGATGAGCGCGTCTCATTATGACGAACAGTCCGCCTACGCTTCCGTTAGCCGTTTCCGCATCGATGATCTTCGTCCTTACATTTATCGCACCCATGATGGCGGCAAAACCTGGCAGCGAATCGTCAGCGGCCTCGCCCGATAACGCACCGGTCGACACCGTGCGCGAAGATCCTGTCCGCAAAGGCCTGCTCTTCGCCGGCACGGAAAATAGCGTGTGGGTCTCATTCGACGACGGCGACCACTGGCAGTCTCTGCAACTGAATCTCCCGCATTCTTCCATGCGCGATCTTTGGATTCATGATGACGACTTGATCGTAGCCACTCACGGCCGCTCTTTCTGGATTCTCGACGACATCACCCCGCTACGCCAAATCGGTCAATCAACGGCGAACGCCGACGCATTTCTCTTCAAGCCAGCGCCTGCCTACCGGGCGAAGCGCGACACAAACGCTGATACTCCCATTCCGCCCGATGAACCGTCGGGTAAAAATCCACCAGATGGCGCGATACTGGATTATTTTTTGGCCGCTTCTGCTCACCACCCGGTAACTCTGGAGATTCTAGATGCACGTGGGGATGTCATCCGCCGCTATGCCAGCACGGACACGCCGGAACTGAGCCAGGACCAACTTGAAAAACAACTGATTCCACTTTACTGGGTTCGACCATTCAGGGCTCTTTCAACCGAAGCCGGCATGCACCGATGGGTTTGGGATCTTCGCTACCCCGCGCCGGATTCTCTGCGCCGCGAGTATCCAATCGCAGCTGTTCCTCATGACACGCCACGTTTGCCGCTAGGTCCGCCGGCCGTGCCAGGTGAATACATGGTCCGTCTCAGCGCAGATGGCCATACCTTCAGCGCGCCTCTCACCATAAAAATGGATCCGCGCGTGAAAATATCTGCTGCGCACCTGGAAGAACAATTCCAAACACAAAGCCGCCTCGCGTCCCTGATGACGAACAGTACGCGTGCAATCCGGGAAGCGCGCTCGCTTCACCAACAACTCGAAAAATTGTCCGCCGACCCAAATGACTCGCTGGCCACATCCTTTAAGGAAGTCGATAAAAAGGTCTCGGCCGTCTTGCAAGGCCCCGCTGAAAATGACGGCACACAACCAAACCTCACCGGCGTTAACGGTTCAGCCACCGCTCTTTACGCAGAATTAGATCGAGCGGACGCCAAGCCCACGTCAGCTCAGGCGGACGCGGTATCGAAAATCGAAAAGGATTTCGCCACCGTGACAAAACAATGGGAGGACCTAAAGTCTCAAGACTTGTTGGCCCTCAATCGCCAGCTTCACAGCGCAAATCGTCCGGAAATTGATCTCAAACCTCGCAGTGATACAGATGAAGGTGAAGGTCAAGATATCGACTGAATGTAGGGGACTGTCGGCAGGATCTTACTTGGAAACGCGAGCCTTTAGCTTTACACGCCCGCCTTCCACACTAACCGTATACTCAACTTCCTCACTCCCTTTGCGCTTCAGCTCTTTGGTCTTCTGTCGCACGAAGCGCTCGAAATCCTTCAAGTTGGGTGCTCCCGCCTTTTCTCCTGTCTCCATTCGCGCTTCGATCAGCTTCTGATAAAGCTTCTGCACCTTTTCGGTTTCGCGCTCGGGATCGGAGAACGACGCGGTAAACACCTCTGCTCCTTTCCGTTCAGCTACCGCAACAGAACCTGCCTGCTCCGTGGAAGACGCAGCCGGCACGCTCTTCGGAGGTTTCGCAGCCGCTGCGCGTGCTCGTTCCGCTTCAATCGCTTTAGCCGCCGCTCCAAAATGGCGCTGCTGCGTGCCACTTTCTTTCTGCATGGTTTTCTTACGCCACATTTCCATGTACTTTGCATACCTCTGCGCAAGACCGTTGTAACGAAACCGTTGCGCATAGCTTAATTCCGCCGTGCGTTCGCTATACCGCCGCAACAGCGATTCCACGCGCCACTGCGTATCCGCCGGAGGCCGCGACCGTCCGCCACCGAAGAATTGTTCGTACTCAATCTTCAGCGTGCGCACGTCGCGCTCGATCTGGTTCAGCTCGTCGTCTATAGAAGCCATAATTGTTTGTGGACAATTCCAGCCTAGGGTCTGACGTGGCACCCGTCAATGCAGTCGTGCGCGTCTATGTCGCAAGAGAAATCATTTAGCCCGCGCGTCAATTGCCAGCCGGTTTTCGGTATGTTCCAATAGCTCAGCGATGACTTCCCGCGCCCATCCCGTGCAGAAACCGCGAAACGGCTGGTCCAAAATGCGCGACATTCCTTCCGTGGATCAGCTGCTCAGCCATCCGCGCCTGCTCGCCCTTGCCGAAAAGGTTGGCCGCAGCCTGGTGACACAATCAGCGCGTTCCGTCTTGGCAAACCTCCGCGCCCGCATGAAAACCGAACCCTCCGGCGCAGGCCAACACGCAATTGGCCCTGAAAATCTTGAAACGCAAATAATCGTCCAGGTGGAAGCTGATCTCGCACCTTCGTTGCGCCCTGTGATTAACGCTACCGGCGTAATCCTGCACACCAATCTTGGCCGTGCCCCGCTTTCCGCCGAAGCAGCCGCGCGCATCTCGCAGGTCCGCCACCAGCTACTCGAATCTCGAATATGATCTCGAAACCGGCGAGCGCGGCCAGCGCGACGTCCACACTTCGCGCCTGCTCGGCAGACTTGTCGGCGCGGAATCGGCCATCGTCGTCAACAACAATGCCGCCGCCGTTTTTTTGGTGCTGAAACCCTTTGCAAAGTGCTGAAACCATCGTCTCGCGCGGCGAACTCATCGAAATTGGCGACGGCTTCCGCATCCCGGACATCATGTCCGAAAGCGGCGCAATCCTGCGCGAAGTCGGCACCACCAATCGCACGCGCATTCGCGATTACGAACGCGCTATCACCGAACGCACTCGCCTGCTGCTGCGCGTTCACCCATCCAATTTCCGCATCACCGGATTTACCGAACGTCCTTCGCTCGAAGATCTGGTCGCGCTCGGCCAACGCTCTCAGATTGCCTGTGTTCGAAGATCTTGGCTCTGGATGTCTGCCGATCTTTCAGCGAACGGCATTTCAGAGCCGGTGGTCGCGAGCGAGCTGCGACGCTGGCGCCTCAGTCGTTTCCTTCAGCGGAGATAAGTTGCTGGGAGGCCCGCAAGCTGGAATTATCGCGGGGAAAAAAGAAATCGTCGAACGCATCCGCCGCAATCCACTCTTTCGCGCGCTGCGTGTCGATAAGCTCACCATCGCCGCGCTTGAAACCACCTTGCAAGCCTACCTGCGCGGCGCGGTTGACGAAATTCCCGCGCTTCGCATGATTCGCCTCTCTCAGCCGAAACATCGGCGAGCCGCGCCCAAAAATTGATCGCACAATTCCAGTCCGTCGGTTCCGAACGATATAGCTCTACCGGATACTTCAGGAGGATTTTCGGTGATCGGCGGAGGTTCCACTCCCGATCAGATCTTCCCACCGTCCTAATCACGTCACCAGCGCCCGCCATTCCGCTGCAGAACTGGAACAATGCCTGCGCAAGCCGCCAACGCAACCGCCCGTCATCGCGCGCATCGAAGACGATCAGTCATCCTCGATCTGCGCACCGTCTCGCCCGAAGCAGAAAACGAACTCGCTGCGCTTGCCCCGCGCTGGCCTAAGCCGTCGCGCTCAACTAAGTCCGCATTTTTAGCCCGGTTAATCACGCTAGCCACGCAACCGGCGCCGAATCCGTTGTCGATATTCACCACGCTCACATTGGAAGCGCAGCTATTCAGCATGCCCAGCAGCGCCGTCAGCCCTCCAAAGCTAGATCCATATCCCGTGCTGGTCGGCACGGCGATGACCGGCACTCGCCACCAGTCCCGCCACCACGCTAGGCAGTGCGCCTTCCATCCCCGCCACGCAAACGATCACGCGCGCTTCCGCAAGTTTCTTCCGATGCTCCAACAAACGATGCAGCCCGGCGACGCCCACGTCATAAACCGCTTCAACTCGATTTCCCATGGTTTCGCGCCGTCACCAGCGCTTCTTCCGCCACCGGGATGTCGCTGGTTCCCGCGGTCACCACTAGAATCATGCCTTTGCCGTAGACCGCACTCGAGCGTTTAATCACGATGGCGCTGGACAGTGGATGAAACTCTGCCGCGCGAGCAATCTTCTTCACAGCTGCAAAGATTTTCTTATCGGCGCGTGTAATCAAAATATTATGCGACGCTTTTGCCCGCAACATTCGCCGCGCAATTTCGGTTACCTGTTTGGGGGTCTTGCCTCGTCCAAAAATTACTTCCGGATAGCCCTGCCGCAGCGCGCGATGATGATCGATCTTTGCAAATCCCGCGTCCTCATAAGGTAGCCCGCGCAGCCGCTTCACAGCCGCTTCCAGACCTAGCTTACCGCTGCGAACCTCAACCAGAAATTCCCTAACGTCATGTTCATCCATGAATGTTTCCACTCGGCTGCGCTTGTTAATCTTGAAATCGCAGCCCTCGCATTCTAGCATCCCCCGATAATCGCTTCGGAACGTAGTAGCGTCTGTACCAGCGTGCATTCTTCCACCCCCGCTCCCACTTATGCTAAAGTTTCGCTCAGTCAGGCGTCAGTCAGGCGTCCGCATCCCCACCATTGGAGGACGCCTTGTAGACCATCCATTCAATTTTGGAGGCACACTATGTGGCTGCTTTGGGAAATTTTGATAGGTATCATTATCGGTTTTCTCGCGGGACAAATCGTAAAAGGCCACGGCATGGGCGTGCTGGTTGACCTGATCGTTGGAATTATCGGCTCGCTCCTTGGCGGCTGGATATTCGGCCTGCTAGGCCTCGCCGCTTACGGATTGATCGGTCAATTGGTAATGGGAGTAGTCGGTGCGGTAGTGTTGCTCTTGCTGGTACGCTTGATCAAACGCGCTTAACCAAAAAAAGAGGGCATGCACGATTCCGGATGCATGCCCTGGTAGAGTTGCGATTATTTCGCTGCCGTTAGTTCTCTGCTTTGCCCGTCACGTCGACCGCGACAACCGATCCGTATTTTGCCAACAGGTCTTGGATCTGCTTGCGATCGCCCACCGCCACCCATTGCATATGGTTTAGGTCCACAAATTTCTTAGCCGCCGCCTGAACCCCCGCCGCATCAATCTCCGAGATGCGATCCGGATATTTGTCCCAATAATCCATCGGCAATCCATAATATTGGACAGTGAGCCAGTCGCTCAGCAGCTGAACTGGTTGCTCAAGGGACAGCGCGAAACCCGCAATAATAGAGCGATGTGCCTCGTCGAGTTCACTCGGACGCACCGGCTCGTCATTGATGCGCTTGAATTCGTAAACAAAGCGCTCCATCGCGTCACCCGTTACCGGTGTTCGTACCGGAGCAAAGGCCTGCCAGTCGCCGGGATATATGTCGGTATTGAAGCGGCTGTAGGAACCATAGGTCAGGCTGTGCTCTTCGCGCAGGTCCAGGAAAAGCCGCGCTTGTGGCCCGCCGCCCAAAACCTGGTTCATCACTACCAGCTTGTAATAATCCGGGTCGACACGCCGAACTCCCCGATCGCCTCCCACGATGTATGTCTGCACCGAGCCTGGGCGATCCACCAGCGTGATCTTCGTCGGTTGCGGATCAATCGAAGTTGGGAAAGAAAGCGGCGCTTCTGCCGCGCCTTTCCACGCGCCAAAATATTTTTCCACTAGTGCGCGTATCTCTGCGCTCTTGAAATCGCCAGTCACTCCCAAAATTGTGTTGCCCGGAATGAAATGCTGCTGGTGGAACCGCTTCAAATCTTCCACACTTAATTTCTCGATCGATTCTTTCGTTGGTGACGCAATGGCCATCGGCGTGTCGCCATAAATCACGCGTCGAAACGCCCGTTGCCCAAGAAAGTTCGGGTTTGCCAGACGTTCTTCCAAACTCGCTTCTTGGCGCTGCTTATATTTCTCAAGTTCGCTGGCAGGAAACGCCGGATGCAGTACCACATCGCTCATCAAGTCGAGAATTTGTGCCGTGCTGCTAATCAAGCCCGACGCGTTTACCGACGTAAAGCTCGCCCCAAATCGTGAACTCGCGTCTAACGTCGCGCCCAGCTGGTCCACTTCTTGTGCCATCTGTGCGCTCGTCCGCCGTTCTGTGCCTTCGCGCAGCATTTCAGCGGTGAATGACGCTAGCCCTGGCAAATCCGCGGGGTCTGCAAGCTGTCCCGGACGAATCCACATAGTGAAGGCAATCGTTGGCAGCTTATGGTCCTCTTGCAGTACAAGGGTTAGTCCATTCGGAAGTGTTTGCACATCCGGTCGCGGCAATTGAACCCGCAATATTTCCTTGTTCACGGGTGCGCGATTCAGCCGCTGTACCTGGCTCAACGGCGCCGATTTGTCTTGCCCCTGCTGTGCGCGCGCAATCGGTGAAATCAAAATCAAACCCGCAAACAATGCGAAGGCAAACAGCGCAGATGTCGTGGACTTCCAAAGCTGCTTTCTCATCGTGCTTTCTCCCATCCTCATCTCGTCGGTGAACAATCTCGCCAACAAAACTTTCGCTTCGGTCATTGTCCCGCCTTTGGCGCCTTAGACGCATCCTCGGCGGCTGGCAACGTGATCACCACGGCCCTCTGATCGCGCTCTAGAAATTTCTTCGTCGCAGCATTCACCTGCTCCAGTGTCACCGCATTTTCTTTATTCAGGACTGTATTGATTAGATTGGGGTCGTTGAAATAAACGGCGTAATTGCCTATCAGAATCGCGGTAAACAGATCAGATCGTCTGCGCTCGATAAATTGCCGCAAGAGCTGAGTTTTGGCTTTCGCGAGCTCTTCTGGCGTTACGCCATCTTTCACCGCCGCAGCAATCTCTTCATCCATTCCTTTTTCCAGGTTCTCCACTTTCACGCCCGGACGCGGATTTGCAGAAAAATACAGTTGGCTTACGCCAATGCGCGCGTCAGGCTGCACCGAAACATCGGAGGCAAGTTGTTTCTCCTTTACCAGGTGCTGATAAAACCGCGAACTCTCCCCTTGTCCCAAGACAATGGCCAGCTGCTGCACCGCGTAGTTGTCTGGCGTGTTCCCCGCAGGGATGTGATAGGCCATGTCTATTTCCGGCAGACGCGCCAGCGGATCGTAAATGGTCTCCCGGCGCTCGCCGTAATGCGGCTCTTCGTCCAGCAGCACTTTCGGCGGCTCGGGCTGCGACGGAATCGTCCCGAAATATTTCTTAACCTTCTCGAGCGCCTCGTCCGGATTGAAATCCCCCACCAGCGTGAGCACCGCATTATTCGGCGCGTAGTAAATTCTAAAAAAATCCTTCACATCCTGAATCGTCGCCGCATTCAGGTCCGTCATGGACCCAATGGTGGAATGCTTGTAGGCGAAATTGTCGTAAGAAAGATTGTCCAGATCCAGCGACGCGCGCCCGTACGGCTGATTGTCGATGCCCTGCCGCCGTTCTTCCTGCACCGCGTTGCGCTGGTTGTCCAGATTCGCTTGCGTGATGTTCAGCGCCCGCATGCGGTCGGCTTCCAGATACAATCCCAGATCGAGCTGATTTTTCGGCAGTTCCTCAAAATAGGTCGTGCGATCTTCGTTCGTCGTGCCATTCATCCCGCCGCCGTTATTCAGCACCAAGCTGAAATGTTCGCCCTTACCGATATTCTCAGAGCCTTGAAACATCATGTGCTCGAAAAGATGGGCAAAGCCCGTGCGTCCCGGCCGCTCGTTGCGGCTGCCCACGTTGTAGCAAACATCGATGGCATACACTGGCGCGCTGTGTTCCGGCACCAGAATCACACGCAGCCCGTTGTCCAGCTTCACATCGCGAAATTCGAGCTTCGGTACTTTCAGATCGTTATGCGCCGGCGAGGCATGCAGCGCTGCGCTAAGCCCCAAACACAGGCCTAACCCCGCAACAAAAGTTGCCATCCGTCTCCGCTTCAAGAACATTTTCTCTCCTCCCGATATCGGGGTTTCATTGTCCACATTTCCCCTGCCCCTGGCAAACCACACCCATAGCGAAAGCATTTAGACGCAATTCCACCGGAGACGATAGCCAAGGATTCCCGAGGCGCTCGCGCCACATACACGTGGTTTGGCAGGACACGGCATGCTATCGCCGGCACCAATCCTTGGCAGCGCTACGCGCAGTGCATACAGAAATCGAGGATTTAGGGAGAACGGTCTGAACGCGCGACACAGCGAAGTTGAATCCGAAACTTGCGGTGCGCTCGGAAGGGTCTTTAAGCTCAATCTTCTTCTGTTGAAAGAAAAGCGCCGCCAGTCAGCCGAAGCTAACCGGCGGCGCTCAAATGTGAGGTTACTTAGTTTTCCAACTGAACTTGCAAAATCTCCCCGGCCAGCCGAGGCATCCGTGCTGAATGCCCACTCCTTGCACGCATCGCTGTTTCCATGCGTCCAATCGCGACTGGTTTGCGGTTGAGTTGTGCCGGTACCGGCTCATCGCTCAGTTGTATCCGCTCGATGCGGATGCCAAGCGTGCGCTCGAGCTGTTGCAATTCCAAACGCTGTTCGCGCCCGAAAATCGTGGAAGCGATCCCGCGTTCGCCCGCGCGTCCGGTACGGCCGACGCGATGGATAAAATTCTCCGCGATATCTGGCAGGTCGTAGTTAATCACGTGTGCGATGTCCTGCACGTGAATGCCCCGAGAAGCCAAATCCGTCGCGATCAACACACGAATCCGTCCCTGCTGAAATCCAGCCAGGGCCGCTGAGCGCTGTGATTGCGAACGGCCGCCGTGAATCATCGCCGCGGCGATTCCTTCTCGGTTCAAGCTTTTGGTCAAACGCTCGGTCCCGTGCTTGGTGCGCACGAAAACCAGGCATCGTCCTTTTTCTTTAGCCAGCAGGCGGTGCAGCACTCCGAATTTCCGATCGCTCGAAACTTCGAAAGCCTGCAACTGCACGTTTTCCGAGGGCTTCAATATTGACCCGAACGCCAGCCGCACTGGGTTGCGCATGTAGTCGTGAACCAAATGCGCGACCGAGGCTTCCAGTGTTGCAGAAAAACACATCGTCTGTCGCTCTTTCGGCAGCACCGCGGCAATTCTGCGAATCGCCGGGAGAAAACCCATGTCCAGCATGCGGTCAGCTTCGTCTAACACCAGCACACGCAGCGAACGGAAGTTCACCAGCTTGCGGCCGAGGAAATCCTCGAGTCGCCCCGGAGTCGCCACCACCACGCGCGCGCCTCTGCGCAGCGCGTTCAGTTGCGTCCCTTCGGACAAGCCGCCCACCACCAGCGCCGCTGGTGAAAGCTGTTTGCCACGCAACGCGTCATACTGCGCTACCACCTGCATCGCAAGCTCGCGCGTTGGAACCAGCACCAGCGCCGCGATCCCCGGCGTGACCTGCTGCAGTAGCTGCTCGATCATCGGAATCAGGAATGCAAGAGTCTTGCCCGTCCCCGTTTGCGCGGTGGCCAACACGTCTTTGCCGTCTAATGCCTTTGGAATGGTCGCTGCCTGCACCGGAGTCGGTATCGAAAACCCGGCCGTTGCCAGCCGCTCCTTGATGTAAGCGGAAATCGCCATATTTGAAAATAGTCCTGAAATCACTTCTGTGGAACTTTGCATCATTTACCTTTTTTGTCTGGCAGGCCGTCGCCGCGCACACACACCATTTAGGCGGGGCTCGACGATCAGCTCGGTACCAGTTCTTTTGTTTTAAATTACGCTGAAGACTTACGGAGAAGACTGATGGCGGGTGTTCTCAGATCAACTACTCAACCAGAGGAACCGCACAACACAACCGCGGTATTAAGCGCAAACGCAGTATAACACAGATCGCACCGCTGTGTTGCCGATTTTCTCCCTTGTGTTCACTAACCAAACCAGTCCGTCCGGTACGCAAACCACCAGCTTGCAACCCCAATCGGAATCGTAGCTGCCAGAGCCCAGCACAACGGCAGCGCCATGTCCGCTACCATCCCCAACACCGTGAACGTAGCCCAAAAGATCTTCTTCTGCATCCCTTCATTTTATCCCAGTGCTTTTCTCACGTCGCGCGCAGCGAAAAATGAAGTTCCACACCCCGCGTCATGCCATCGACGGCAACAGCTCCGCCAGCCTGTCGTAACTCCTAGCCGCGCCATGCTCCATATCGGTCTTAAGCGCGCCATCGCGAGCCGCCTGAGAAGAGTACAGCACCGTCTGCGTAACCGTAGTCTTGCCCGCGTGCTCGGCGAACACCATGGTCACTAGCGTCTCGCCGCCGGTCCAATCCTCGTCCCAAGTTTCGGTGAACACTAGCTTTTCGGGCGCCGCGATCTCGCGACAGACTCCACTCAGCCCCATGCCGTTCCCCGTGCGGTCGCGCCATTCGAAGCGAACGGTACCCCCCACCCGTGGGTCGAACTCGCAGACCGCCAGCCTCCAATCCTCCGGCCCATAGAGCCAGCGCTTCAACAGCTCCGGCGTAGTCCAGGCTTTGAACACGAGCGCTCGCGGTGCGTCGAAGACGCGCGTCATCGCGACCTCCCGGTCCGACGGCGTAGTCACTTTCAACGTTCCACTGTTTTTCCTAATCGGCGCTGGTTCGCTTTTTGCGTCCACGTTTTTTCTCCTTGGTTTTTAATTCCTCCAGCACGGCGTCCAGCCGCTGGAAGTTGGCCTCCCAAATCCGCCGGTACCGCCCAATCCATTGCTCTAGTTCGCGAAGCGGCGCCGCCCGCAACGCATAAATCCGCCGTTGCGCATCCACGCGAACATGCACCAGTCCCGCCTCGCTCAGAACGCGCAGATGCTTGGAAACTTGCGGCTGCCGCAGCCCCAGCTGCTCGACCATGTCACCCACCGGCCGCGGCCCCCCGCGCAAAAGTTCCACAATCTGAAACCGGTTAGGCTCCGCCAGCGCTTGCAGCGTCTCTATCATGGCTAACCATAATATGCCCCAATAAGAATATACGTGTCAAGGCATATTCTTAAAAGAGAATATAGCAATCGAGAGCAACCTCATACGTAGAACGAGAAAATGTTCCACGGGCGGTGCCTAACCGAAGCGCAGCATTCATGGATCAGCAAGTAGTACCCAGAAATGTGTTGCCATCGCCTTGACTTTGCAGAAACCGCCCACCTAGACTCGATGATTCGGCCTCAACCATGGCGAAAACCAGAGGCAGCTACATCACACTCGGCGTCACCGGAGCTAGCGGCGCCATCTACGCGCAAACCGTTCTGCGTTTGCTCGATGCCGATCCCCGCGTAGAACGAGTTTTCCTCGTCACCACCGACGCCGGGCTCCGCCTCCTCGCCACCGAGCTCGACCTGGTCGCCGCCGACGGAAAAGAACTCGTCCCCCTCTTAACCGGTACGCCCGCAAAAAAAATCGAATACTTGCCTAACAAAGACATCGGCGCCACCATCGCCTCCGGCAGCGCGCCCGTCGACGGCATGGTCGTGATCCCCTGTTCCGCCGGCGCACTCGCCTCCATCGCCACCGGCATGGCGAACGACTTGCTTTCTCGCGCCGCCGACGTTTGCTTGAAAGAGCGCCGCCCCCTCGTGCTTTGCTTACGCGAAACTCCCCTGAACCGCGTTCACCTCGAAAACATGCTCCGCGCCCACGACGCCGGCGCCACCATCATGCCCGCCATACCGGCCTTCTACTACGCACCCAAATCCATCGACGACATGGTCACCCAATTCAGCTACCGCGTCCTGGCCCAGCTGAGCCTACCGCAAGAAAAACAATACCGCTGGAGCGGCAAACGTTCTTAACGCCCACTCTTCGATTACCAAAATGTGCGGTCTTGCCTTACCGTAGTCTGCCGCTGTCGTGCAGTTTTGCCTTACTGCAGCTCAGGTCCTCAGACCTGGGGCATTTGACTCGCGGTCCGGCTTCAGCTTGGCATCCTGCCGGCTCCTCGGGATCGCTGATTGGAAGCGAGCGGATTCACACCGTTCACGTGAAGCCGCGCCGCAAAAATGTGCTTGAGGATTCGACTTAAGCAGGTTCAACAACGAAGACAATCTTTGCGCTAGACGCATCGAACACAAAATAGTCACCCGGGCGGCTTTCGATCAGATTCGCGAGTCGCATCTTGGCATCTTCAAGATCTTGCACCGTCTCCACCCACATCGGTCCACCAGGAAATCTCCTGAAGATATCGTACGTCACCTTCATGACTCTCCCCCCAAAATGTCTACTTTCATGCCTTCCAGAGAACTCGGCTATCCGGCAATTCATCACAAGCAGCAATTGAATTGCCAGCTTCAGTTTTCATCGGCCCTGCATTCTAAAGTAAATGCACCAGTTACAACTCGTTCTTCAGGCACCCCCATCGCCGGCAAGGTTTACCGCGTAATTTCGTACAGCCTTCACGTAGATAATTCTGAAGCACGTATTCATCCGCATCTTGCCAAGGTTAGTTTGAAACTCCGCGACAGGAAACCAATATCGCTGACGCTCCCGCAGCTAAGCCCACTAACTAACCCACGATTGTCGAACCTGTCTTCAATTGAACAGTGTTAGCTCAAGCTTTGGCACTAGGGTAAGCGAGAGTCTATCGGAGGGCTCCCGCCTGGCTTATGGCTTCTAATTCGTTGTCGAGTTTTTTAAATGGATCCTAAGGTGCTCGATCCGACCACTTTACCGGGAGAATCGGCGCAGCTTTGGTCGGGCAGGAAGGGTTCGTGGCTTCGTCACAGCGTTTTGTCCGCATCGTTCGTGCTTTTTTATCTTCTTTTGAATCGTCCTGAAATTCTACTTTTATCAAAGTTAGGTTTCACCATCTGGTATCCGGCAACGGGCCTGGCATTTGCTCTCATGCTCGGAGTGAGCCCGTGGTACGCACTCCTGGTATGCTTCGCAAATTCTTTGGCAAACACGGCAATTTACCATCAGCCCTTGATTTCATGGGGCGGACTTGCCGCGCCCATCGGTGAGACCGGATTTTATGCCCTCGCCGCAATCCTTCTAAGGGGACGCCTGCAAATCAACCCTGGTCTGAGTCGCCGTCTCGACGTCGTCCGTTATTCGGTTGTCGTGCTGCTAGCGGCAATTGGATCCACCGTTTGCGGCGTTATCGCGCTAATTTTAGATCATACGATCCCCTGGTCCGATTACAGGGACGCAGCATTCGGTTGGTTTACAGGCGACATGGTCGCTTTGTGGGCTTTGGCTCCTTTCCTCCTTATCCACGTGCTTCCGTGGGTTCGCAAAAACCTCGCGCCACAATCTGCCTTCCTGACAACCGCCTATACTCAGGTGAGGGTGTCCCATCTGACCGAGGGCTTTGCGCAGGCCGCAGGAATACTGGGCGTTCTATGGATCATGTTTGGTCGGACTTTCGCGCCTTTTCAATTGTTCTATCTGTGTTTCGTGCCAATCATTTGGGTTGCCATGCGGAACGGGATTGCGCGTGCTGTGGTGGCCATCCTGACGCTGGATTTCGGGATTGTAGCAGCATTGCATTTCTATCCGGCCGTACCGAATGTATTGGAAAAAGTTGGATTGCTGATGCTCGTGGTTTCTGCCACCGGGTTGATTGTTGGTTCGGCGGTCAGCGAAAGGCAGCATATCGGAAAAGAACTGCAGCAGAGAACCGTATATCTAAATTCGTTAACCGAAAATAGTCCGTTCGGAATTGTCGTGTTGAATCAGGCCGGCAGGGTCGACCTTTGCAACCGTGCTTTCGAACAGCTATTTGGTTATGAGCGAATGGAAATAGTCGGCAAAAAACTCGACTCGCTCATTTCCGGTCATCGACCGGACGATTTGCTGGAACTCTCACCTCGCGTTTACGCGGGGCAATCAGTCCGGGGGAGTACTCGTCGAGCGCGAAATGACGGAACTCTCGTGGACGTGGAAGTGCACGCGGTTCCTCTCGTAATTGACGGCCAAGTGCGTGGCGCCTACGCGCTCTACAACGATATATCCGAGGTTATCAAAGCAGCACAGGAAAGAGAGGAACAACGGAATACCCTAAAACGGTCTCTCACCGAACTGCAATCGCGCACCAACGAAATGACGCTGCTCATAGAGCTGAGCGACATGCTCCAATGTTGCGCGAGTCTCGAAGAGGCCTACTCCGTCGTCACTCAATTCGGCAAGAAATTGTTTTCTGCCGAAAGTTCCGGGTCATTGTCGGTGTTCAAATCTTCGCGCAACGTTCTGGAATCTGCAGGTGCCTGGGGGACCGACAGCATGCCCTTAGCGCCATTTTCGCCCGATCGTTGCTGGGCTCTGCGTCGGGGGAAACCACATTGGAGTTCGGGTTCTTCGGCCGAACTCGTATGTAGTCACCTAAAGAATTATCTCGGCGCCGACGATGGCCTGTGTGTTCCCATGGTAGCCCAAGGCGAAACCATCGGTGTTTTACAATTGCAAATTCCCGCCACGCCGGAATCGAAATCTTCAATTGAAAACATCCAGATAGTTCTTCAGCGAATCGCCAGCTCCGCGGCAGGCCAAATCGCTCTCTCTATTGCCAGCTTGAAACTCCGCGAAGCTCTCAAAGACCAATCTATTCGAGATCCTTTAACTGGACTTTACAATCGGCGTTTCATGCAAGAGTCGCTCGAACGCGAACTACTGCGAGCGCGGCGCACAAATCGGCCCTTTACCGTGATGTTTATAGATATCGATCACTTTAAACGATTCAACGATTCCTTCGGTCACGACGCTGGAGATTTGGTCTTGCAAGTTTTCGCAAAAGCGCTCACGAGCCATTTCCGTGGAGGCGACATTATTTGCCGGTATGGCGGCGAGGAATTCGCTCTGGTATTGCCTGACTCCTCATTAAAGGACGCCGAGAGACGCGCCAACGACTTACGCGTTGAAGTCAAGAAACTATCTATAAACCACCGAACCACGGTTCTAGAACCGATTACGTTTTCAGTGGGTCTGGCCGCCTTTCCAGAGCACGGTTCCACTATTGAAGAATTATTCCGCGTAGCGGATAAATGTCTCTACGACTCAAAAACACAAGGCCGCGATCGAATTACCGTCCCTGTCTAAATTTTTTTCTCGCCGCGCAATTAGTCAACCAGGATGGAGCGCACTTCAGACCTCTCTCAGATTTATACAAGTCCCCATCAGAGTGATGGGCACCGTGCGATTCGGATTTTGAAACGCGAAGATCTGTCCCTTGCAATCTCTTCTCTCGCGACGCGGCAGCTCACGGATTCAGAGTTCTTTGCATTTAATATCCGCCAACAACCGTTCGATTTCCTCGTTCTTCTCCATTCTCGCAAACAGCTCTTCCACATTCCCTCCAGCTTTTCCGCGTGATGCACTTTATCGCTCATGCGTTCGAATGCGCCAACTTTCCCCAGACCTCCCTAGACGCCTCCGTACGATTGCCGTTTTTGTGATATCTCGGCAGATTTTTACCGCTGCGCTACACTCTTAACGTCGGAACATCGCGCAGTTACCGGTACTACACCGACTCAGCTGCTTGTGTTGTCACGTCCATAAGTGCTAGCGTGAATCGTGATTATTTTTGACAAATTTAGCGTCAAACAGCCGGAGCGTAAAAGCGAAAATCTGACCAGGAGCATGGCCCCGCTTAGTTTGTTTACCCCGGAGATGGAAGAGTCTCCTCTTTTTAACAAGAGGATCGACGGGCTTGCCTGGAGGAAGGAAAGGACGAAGGAGCGGACCAAGAAAGAGACGCAGGAGGGGTCCTCTTACCCGCTCATTTCTGACCATTCCCGGGACGGTTTTTGCCAACAACCACTGGAAAGATTTCCAACCGAAACGAGAATCGCATCTAGAGATTTAGCCGAGCGGCAGGAAACGCCATGAGGAAAAACCGCGTCCGCACTGTTCTCGAGATGATTAAATTCGAGCACTCCGTCTTCGCCCTCCCCTTCGCACTAGTGGGCGCGCTACTCGCCGCGCGGGCAGCTGGCGAACTTCCAACCTGGCGCCAAATCCTCTGGATTATCGTCGCCATGGTGGGCGCGCGTTCCGCCGCCATGACCATGAATCGCATCGCCGATCTAAAATACGACGCCGGCAATCCCCGCACCGCGCATCGCGCTCTGCCCCAGGGAGAACTTTCCGTGGGCTTCGCTTGGATCTTCACTTTGATTGCTTCAGCCGTTCTGGTCATGGCCGCCTGGCAGTTAAATCCGCTCGCGCTAAAACTCTCTCCTCTTGCACTCGGAATTTTATTTTTCTACTCGTACACCAAGCGCTTCACATCTTGGTCGCACTTCGTCCTGGGCTTCTGTCTCGGTATTTCGCCCGCGGCGGCGTGGATAGCGATTCGCGGCTCGCTTGACTGGCGCATGCTGATCCTGTGCGCCGCCGTCACGCTCTGGGTCGCTGGCTTCGACGTACTCTACGCTTGCCAGGACGTGGAATTCGACAGGACTGCCGGCCTCTACTCCGTTCCCCAAAAATTCGGCATCGCGGGAGCGCTCCTGATTGCGCGCGCCATGCATATCGTTATGGTCGGATTGCTCGCCTGGCTCGCCTTCAGCTTTCAACTCGTCTGGCCCGCCTGGGCCGGAATCGCCGTGGTAGCGGCATTGTTGACTTACGAACATTCTCTGGTAAAGCCCAATGACCTGAGCAAAATGAATGCTGCGTTTTTTACCGTGAATGGCTATATTAGTTTGTTGTTCCTGCTCTTCTGGGGCGCCGCGCTGGTGCGCCCGTGATCGAGTCTTCCACCGGCAAACCAATGGCGACAGGACTACAACGCGACCCCCCAACGACCCCCGCGTTTCAGGACGCGCGGCTCGATCCCGTCGCGCAAAAAGTTCTCATCGGCGAGCGCCTTACCGCTGACGACGGTCTCGCGCTATATCAATCGCACGATTTACTCGGCATAGGCTGGCTCGCAAATTACATCCGCGAAAAACGCCACGGCAACGTCACGTATTTCAACGTCAACCGCCACATCAACCCCACCAATGTTTGCGTGGCGCATTGCAAACTTTGCGCTTTCGGACGCTCGCCCGACGCGGCCGGCGCGTACACCTTCGCGCTCGACGAAATATGGCAGCGCGCCGCCCAAGGCGTAGCGGAAGGCGCCACGGAATTCCACATAGTCGGCGGTCTGCATCCCGATTTGCCTTTCGAATATTATTTGGAATTAATCCGCGGCTTGAAGCAGCGCTTCCCGCAAGTCCACTTAAAAGCTTTCACTATGGTAGAGGTGGGCTACTACGCGCGCATCTCGAAAAAATCCATCCGTGACACCTTGCTCGCCATGAAAGAAGCGGGAGTCGATTCGCTGCCCGGCGGCGGTGCTGAAATTTTTCATCCGCGCGTGCGAAAAATTATCTGCGACCACAAAGTGAGCGGACAGATGTGGCTGCAAATCGCGCGCACCGCTCACGAAATCGGCTTGCGCTCAAATGCCACCATGCTTTACGGCCACATCGAAACGAACCAAGAGCGCGTGGACCACTTGATCCAGCTTCGCGATACGCAGGACAAAACGCACGGCTTCGTCGCGTTCATCCCACTGGCCTTTCACCCGGCAAACACCGGACTCTCGCACATCCCGAATCCCACCGGCTTCGACGATTTGAAGGCCATCGCCTGTTCGCGTCTGCTGCTCGATAATTTCGACCACATCAAAGCTTACTGGATCATGCTCACGCCGCGCATCGCGCAAGTCGCCCTGCGTTTTGGCGCAAACGATTTAGACGGCACGGTGGTCGAAGAAAAAATCTACCACGACGCCGGAGCAACCACTCCCGAGCACATGACTCGCGCCGAGCTCGAGCGCCTGATCCGGGCTGCAGGCTGTGTGCCTGTCGAACGCGACACTTTGTACAATCCCGTGGACCGCGCAAAAATGCCGATTCCGTCCCCCGTGCGCACCTCGCCGAACAGCATCGACGGATTCATCCCCGAAACTTCTCTCACCCTAAATATCTAGCGGACCAAAACCCAGCGCCATCAAACATATGGCCCTCACTCGCGATGAGCGAACCGGAATGGTTTGGAAATTTGCGAAAGCGTCAGGCTCTTGCCGCCGCGCCGATTTATCTATATGTGTGTAGGAAAGTACGTTGAGAAATTACGCGTGCGGATGAGCTTTGTCGTACACAGCCATAAGCTGCTCGATGCTCGCCTGTGTGTATCGCTGGGTGGTAGAAAGAGAAACGTGGCCGAGCAGTTCTTGGATGGCACGCAGGTCCGCGCCGTCGGCAAGCAGATGGGTGGCGAAAGCGTGCCGCAACGAGTGCGGATGCAGATTCCAGTTCACGTTAGCGAGTCGCGCGTAACTCTTCACAAGTTGGCGGATTGATTTACCCGTCAGCCGCCCGCCGCGATGATTCAGGAACACAGCCTCGGGGCAAGGCTTAGTTCGCGGATGTGCGAGGAGCTTGGCGCGCAACGGCAAATACGCTTCGAGGGCTTGATGCGCTTTCGCGCCGTAGGGCACCACACGTTCCTTGCGGCCCTTGCCCAGCACGCGAAGCATCTGTCCCGCGCGGTCCAGGTTCCCGATGGTGAGGCCGACCAGTTCGCTGACGCGAATGCCTGAGGCATACAGCAACTCAAGAACGGCGCGGTCGCGGCACGGAATCAGAATCGCATCGTCAGCCCTTTGACGTTTTCGGCGGACTTGTTTTTTACCGGCTGAGCCGCCCGGCAACCCATCGAGAAAACCGTTCAGTTCTTCGGCGGTCAGAACGCGCGGCACGCGTTTGGGAATTTTTGGGGTGCTGACCAGGCGAGCGGGATTTTGTCTTGTAATTTTCTCGCGCACGCAAAACTTGAAAAAGGTACGCAGTGCGGCGAGCTTCCTGGCCACAGAAGCTTTCTGCAGCTTGCGGTCGTAAAGCCAGCTCACGAATTCGCGGATGATGCGATGATCCAGCTCGGCGAGCGGCAGGGTGGCTTCCCCCGGCGGAGTGAGGAATTCGCGAAGTAGTTCAAGATCATTGCGATAACTTCTGATCGTCGCGGGCGAAGCATTTCGCTCGTACAGCAAGTACTTCATGAAATGTTCGATGTGCTGTTTCATGAGGCCGTTCAGTATCCAGATTATAAGCCTGGCGGACGAACGTGGCGGTTTATTGTTCGCTCAGGTTTTATGCGTTATCGGCAAATAAGTGGTTAAACGCGCTACTTCGTATGGCCACGCTAAGGCCTGGGCCGGCGAGCGTGAGCTTATCGGTGGCAAACGATCACGTATTGCGAACAACGGGCCGCGTTAGTAGGCAATGGTGACCTGAGCTGGTCCTGGGATAGAAGGCCGTAGCGTTAGCCAGTCAGTACGCACGCGATCCCACTCTTGAATCAGAAACCCGTACGACTCGAGGAACATGCGAATTTGAGGGCGCTGCCAGCCGGCAATTTTTTCCAGAATTGGCACCAGGACGACAATCGCATTATTGCCGAGGACCGTTCGCCGGGCGATATGTGCTACATGTTTTGTTTCCGACACGGCGATAGTGAACCCGTCTCGCGCATTCACGTGTAGCATTACGTGGATATCAGAATTTCCGTCCCCGGCGTAAATGATATGGTCTGGGCCTATCTTCAGATCAGCCTGGAGCTGATCCAGTATGGCGACCTTGCCGTAGCCGGCGCGAGCGCGCAAAATCGAATCGATCTCTCCAGAAGATTTGTACTGGAATTCGGTTCCGTAAATGCGATCCGCGGGAATGATTCCTTCCAGCGCGGACGTAATTACCTCCACCGGCGCAGCCGAAACAATCGAGAAATCAAAATGGTAACCATCGATTCCGTGATCGAGAATTTGGTCTAAAAGCGCAATGTTGTCTTTTAGCCGAATGCGTTTTCCCACTTCGTATAGATGCTCTTTGCGAACTCGCGACTTGAATTCAGGATCGTGCAGAAGCAGGTATGCGAGTTCCGCGCCCTGTTGCACGAGATTCAGCTTGGCCATGCCGGCCGCTTTGCGCTCAAATTCGTCGGTAGGAATGCCCACGATCTCGCTCAGGACGTAGCCGGAGTCATTGAACGTCAGCGTCTGGTCAAAATCGCTTACAAATAAATACTGCTTCATCGTTTTCTCGCTCATGAGTAAAAACACTCCTTAAAAACGGTTCGGATTGCAATACGCGGCCTGGGAATTCTTATGCAAATTAGATGCGGCAGCGGCGAAGAACGACCCAAGGGACTGCGGTACAGGTGTTTGTCCGAGCGTCGTATATCAGTTTCACCCTTACTGCCGGATTAACGAAAGTTTATTTTTTAAATAGAAACTATAAGTGAACCACAAGGACAGCGGCGCCTGGGATCCGGGCCCCAACAATGTGGTTGCAGTCCGCTAGGATTTGACAGGAGCAAAAGTATTTTCTGAGTGAGGCTCCTGGGGATGCACGAAAGGAGCCGGGGGAATTGAAGTAGCGACGGGCGGACCTGAGGATTCGGAAGGAGCTTCGATTTCCCAGTCGCATCCCTCTTTCACGCAGGAGCGGAAATTCCCGGCCTTGGTTCGCTTCTCGACGATGAACGGCGCGCCGCACTTCGGGCAGGGCTCGTTGAGCGGCTCGTGCGGTGAAGTGTAGTCGCAATCGGGATAACGACTGCAGCCGTAAAAAATCCGGCCGCGCCCGCGTCCTTTGGCTGTGCCACGGCGAACGAATTCGCCTTCGCCGCATTTCGGGCACTTTATGCCAAGCGTGATGGGTCGTGTGTATTTGCACTTCGGATAATTTTCGCAACCGATGAAATCGCCGAAGCGACCTTGGCGCTGAAGGAGTTGGCCTTCGTCGAGGGGGCATTTCTCGTCGAGACGTACATCGGGCTGGCGCGCGGTACGCGTGCCGCTCACAAGGCGACGCGTCGTTTTACAGTCTGGATAGCCGGTACAAGCGAGGAACACACCGAAACGTCCGCGCTTGATGGCCATTTCCTTGCCGCAGTTATCGCAATATTCAATTTTCACTTCGCCATCGTCCGCAGGAAGCTCGGGCGACAGGTCTTTAATAAAATCGCAATCCGGGTAACGGTCGCAGCCCAGAAAAAAACCGTGGCGGCTGATGCGTTCCAGCAATTCTCCCTGGCCGCACTTTTCACATTTCTGTCCGGTGGGGATGCCCGCTTTGTAAGAAAGCATTTCATCCGCGGCTTTATCCAGATCGAGCAGAAACGGATCCCAGAATTCCTGCACCGCCTGGCGCCAGGGCAATTTTCCCTCTTCGATCTCATCGAGCTCTTCTTCGAGGCGGGCGGTGAAGCCCACGTCGAAAATATCCTCGAAGCTCTTTACCAACAGCACGCTGACGCGTTCACCCAGCATGGTAGGCGTGAAACGGCCCTGATCTTTTGTGACGTATTCGCGCTCGACGATAGTAGAGATGATCGTGGCGTAAGTGGAAGGCCGGCCAATGCCTTTTTCTTCGAGCTCTTTTACCAGCGTTGCTTCGGTGTAGCGCGGCGGAGGCTCGGTGAAATGCTGCTCGGGGCGGATGGTCTCCAGACGAAGCTGATCGCCTTCGCGAACGAGCGGCAAGCGATTGCCCGCTGCGTCGCCTTCGTCATCTTTTTCTTCTTCTTCCTTCACGGCCTGGTAAGCGGCGAGGTAGCCATCGAATTTCTGGACCGAGCCAGTGGCGCGGAAAGTGTAATCGTTGGCGTCCACATCGATGGTGGTTTGGTCGAACACGGCCGGGACCATTTGCGAAGCGACGAAGCGTTGCCAGATCATTTGGTAGAGCTTGAACATGGATTCGTCGAGATATGGTTTCACGCTCTCCGGCGTACGGGAGACATCTGTGGGACGAATCGCTTCGTGAGCTTCCTGCGCGTCCTTTTTTGATTTGAAGAAATTCGGCTTTTCCGGAAGATATTTCTCACCATAGCTCGAACCGATGTGTTCGCGGACCTGAGCCAGGGCGTCATTCGATACTTTGACGGAATCCGTGCGCATGTAGGTGATGAGCGCAACGGAACCTTCCGAGCCGAGTTCGACCCCTTCATACAACTTTTGGGCCAGCATCATGGTGCGCTTAGCGGTGAAACGCAGGCGGTTGTAGCCGGCTTGCTGCAGCTTGGATGTGGTGAAAGGCGGCGGCGCAAAACGGCGCTTTTCTTTTTGCGCGACGCTAGAGACTTGCCATATGGCGTGTTGAACCGCAGCCAGAACTCGTTGTGCTTCCGCCTCGTCCGGAACTTCGATGTCTTTGCCTTTGTACTTGATCAGCTTGGCTTCAAACGACGGCGGTTCGTCTGCTCCGAGCAGCGCATGGATGGTCCAGTATTCTTTGGGAGCGAACGCACGAATTTCCTGTTCGCGCTCAACGATCAATCGGAGCGCGACAGTTTGGACGCGGCCCGCGGAAAGTCCTCGGCGCACTTTGTTCCATAAGAGCGGAGAAACTTTGTAACCAACGATGCGATCGAGAACGCGGCGAGCCTGTTGCGCGTCCACCAAATTCGTATTCACGCGGGAGGGCGTTTCGAAAGCCGCCTTGATAGCTTTCTGCGTGATTTCGTTGAACATCACGCGGTAGATTGGGGGAACTTCCAATTTTCCTTTAGCGAGCTTCGCTTCTTTCTTGGCGCTCTCTTTTGATTCGTCGCCGTTCTTTGATTCCTCGCCCTCTTCTTTCAGGTTCGAATACTCGCGCGGATTGCTCAAGATTTCTTCCAAGTGTGCGCAGATAGCTTCGCCTTCTCGATCCGGGTCGCCGGCCAGATAGATGGCTTCAGCACCACGGGCCGCTTTGCGGAGATCGTTGATCACTTTGATCTTTCCCGGGATGACTTGATAGGTAGGCTCGAAAATGTTGGTAGAAGTAATCGCGACCGGCTTGGGAGCTTTTTTCTCCGCACCAGCCGCGCCGCCTTTGGCTTTCTTGGTCTTACGCTTCTTCTTTTTGCCTTTTCCGTTTTCTTCGCCGGGCAGAAGGATACCGATGGTCTTGCGAGGCAGGTCCATTACGTGGCCGTAGGAGGCCTTGACCGTATAGTTGCGGCCGAGATACTTATTAATTGTTTTCGCCTTGGCGGGCGATTCAACGATTACGAGCGATCGTGCCATTTTATGTCGTGTTCCTCGTGAAACAGCTTCCGGGCCAGCGCTCGAAAGCACTGTCGCACTCCCATCCTAGCCTGCTATCCCCAGGAAGGTTACAACAGGACTTTCAGGAATTGCTTACCAGGTAACTGACGTACCACGCCTTTGAGCTCCGGGTCAAATAGAGCGGCCAGCACTTCCGAGGAAGTGAAGCCGGAAAGCCCGACCACACCATCAATATGGCGCGATTCGTCCTCAGTTAGAAGATCGCAGAGCGTGCGCTCGGCCGGGGCCAGGCTTTCGTGCACCAGCTTGGCGCGCTCTTCGGAGGCGCCACCTCGACGGGCAAAAGTTGCGACCGGAGGGTATGGGCAACTCCTCAAACACATCTTCCCACGAAGTGGCCCGGCTTGGCACCCTGCTTTATGAGCTGATTCGGGCCAAAGCTGGAAGGTTGCGTGGCGTCGCCGCACAGTGCGCGGCCAAGTTCCATCACGGCATGGCTTCCGGTGCCCTGGTGGCTGGCGCCCGTGTCAGAACTGAGCACGCCCTGGTGGGCTCTGGAATCGATGCCGCGCGCCAGGTCGCTTGCCATTACGAGACCGCCATTGGCCCAAAGCCCTTGCCACCGTCTGTACCATTTGATTCCCGAAAGGGGTCAGACGACGCGAGACAACGAAGGAAACTGAATGGCGATTTAGAAGTTCAATATTTCCGCGGACATAGAGGAGGGCGGAGGGTCATAATTCTCACCGAGACGCTGGGGATAGTGCGGTTCGTCCCAGATAACAGGTGACAGCCGATGGCCTGAACTTGCGCCAGCTCTTCTGCCGCGTCGCTGAGCGACTGGCGGGTCTGCATTGCTCGGGAAACAGCGGCGGCCAAACGCTTAGCTTCGAGCGTGCTAAGCGAAGTGTCGAAAATCCGAACGGCACAGGTCCTGGAATAGCTTCTCGGCCAAGCGGGGACCGAGCCGAGCGTCAAGCCCTTGGTCGAACTGCATTTCGGGCGGGGCTGAGATTATGCGGGGCGAGGCTTTGTTGTGCAGCCGGGTTAATACCGACTCCTTCGGTTCGCTGCGTGCGTAGTTTTGCGGTTGCGGTAGAATGCTGTCGCCTAAAGCGGAGGAACTTGATGAGCGTGCGGGTATGAAGGATGTGCGTTTAACAAAAATTCGCGAGGGTTTCCCGCGCGGCTGGCGAACCGCTTGCGTTCATACTCTGTTGGCGGCAGCTATGATAATTGCTGGACTGTCAGCGAGCCGCGCTAGGGCACAGCAAACTAATCGTCCGGTTGGCCTAGAAGGAACCTGGGACGGACTTTTGGGCGGCCGCCTTCATCTCGTAGTTACGATCTCAAAGACGAGCGGCGGAGAGTTAACCGGGCAGCTGAATAGTGTGGACCAGAATGCCACGCTGCCGATTGAAAAGGCATCGCAGGACGGGAACCAGATCAGGTTCGAGGTGAGTCGAGTCGGTGGCGTGTATCAGGGAACAATGAATGGAGATGGCGCTGAAATTTCAGGAACCTGGACGCAAACTGGAGTTCCCGAGCAGCCGCTTTCATTCAAACGCAGCGCGGCGCCAAGACCGGCTCAAGATAGAGCGACCAAGGCTGCGGAACATACTCCTAAACCACTGACGGCCCCTTTGGATATTGTGATTCCAATCGCGCCTACTGCGTTCAAGGCCGATGGAAAGTGGCATCTGGTGTACGAACTGCACGTTTCTAATCTTGGCAAGTGGGATTGCGAGCTGACGCGTGTGGAGCTGCTGAATGCCAATGGCGGACAAAAGCCTTTAGCGAGCTTTTTTGGAGGCGAGCTTGATGAAATGGTAGTTCATCCCGGCGGGGATACGGCACAAAAGTCAAAAATAGGAGCGATGCAATTCGCCGTGGTGTACATGTGGGCCACGTTCGACAATCTGAATGCGTTGCCAGCTTCGATCACCCATCGAGTGAATATAAAGATTGGCGATTACCCGGAAGGTTTTTCATTTGATATGCCGGCAATGCAAGTGGACCGAAAACCTGTGGCGGTGATCGAGGCGCCATTGACCGGCGAGGATTGGGTGGCGGGCAACGGTCCTTGGAATACTTCCGGACACCGGCGTGCGCTAATTTCGGTCAATGGGCGCGCATATATTTCCCAGCGATACGCCATTGATTGGGTGGAACTCTATCCCGACGGCAAGACCTATCAAGGCGATCCGGCAGACAACAAAAATTACCGAGCCTACGGGCACGAAATTCACGCGGTGACGGACGGGGTGGTTACCGAGACGAAGGACGGTCTTCCGCAGAATACGCCTGGGGCGAAATCGCTGGCGATACCAATTACGCTCGAAACGATCGGGGGCAATCATGTGATTATAGATATGGGCAATGGACTTTATGCGTTTTACGCGCACATGCAGCCAGGCTCGCTGCGCGTAAAGGTTGGCGAGAAAGTGAAGGCGAGGCAAGTCCTGGGGCTCCTCGGTAACACGGGGAATTCGTCGGAGCCTCACTTGCACTTTGATATCTGTAATGCAAGTTCGATGCTTGCTTGCGAAGGCGTTCCGTATGCTTTCGCTTCATTCGAGATGGAGGGAAAAGGAGAAGGGTGGAAGCCATCCGATTCACATGAAGCGGCCCTGAAAAAGGAAATGGAAATTCCGCTGGAGGATGAAGTCGTCCGATTCTCGCCGGCCCCCTAACCCAATTTGGACTGTCTGTGCGTGAAGCCGACAGAACTGCCACGCTCAAATCGATATGCTACGATGGTACGTGGCGTGGGAAATAACTGAACATGGCAAAACTGCGAATTTCGATTGTTGAATTTCTAAATACGGCGCCGCTGGTGTGGGGTTTTACGGATGGACCGTTGGCCGGGAAGTACGACCTATCGTTTACGCTGCCCTCGCAATGCGCCGAAGCGCTGCGACGGGGAGATGCCGACATTGCGATTATCCCGGCGATTGAATATCAACGCATGGAAAATGTGGTTGTGCTGCCGGGGATGAGCGTAGCGGCGAAAGGAGAGGTTCGCAGCATTTTGGTAGTGGCGAAAAGGCCAATTGAAAGGGTCAAACGCATTGCGCTCGATACCAGTTCCCGGAGTTCGGCGGCGCTGGTACGTTTGCTCGCTGCAGAACACTGGAAGATTCAACCTGAATTTGTAGATGCTCCGCCTGACGCTTCCGAAATGCTGAAGGTGGCCGACGCAGCGCTGGTGATTGGCGATCCCGCGCTACGCATGGCGCTGAAGATGGAAGCGCTGGCAGGAAAAGTTCCCAGTGGCGAAGAATGCTGCAAAGGCGATCCGGAAGCGATGCCGGTGCCGGGATTTGAAACTTTGTTCGTGTACGACGTGGCCTTTCAATGGCAGGAGCTGACCGGGAAACCGTGCGTGCTGGCGATTTGGACCGCGCGGCGAGATGCAGTCACTCCAGAAGTTCTCGCCGATTTTGAAGCCTCGAAGGCTTACGGACTCGGACGCATTAGAGAAATCGCCGAAGGTGCGTCGTTGAAACTCGATTTGCCCGTTCGGGCGCTGGAACGGTACTTATCCGAAAACATTCATTTCGGACTGGAAGAAGAGTATCTCGCGGGACTGCGCTTATATTATGAAAAGGCCGCCGATGCCAGACTAATTCAGCGCGCGAGGCCGCTGGACTTTTTTCATTCCCCGGTGAAGACGACGGCGGGATTGGGGGCGTGAAGTTTGGAGCGCATTGGCCAGTTGAGCATTTTGCGCCGCTATCCGGTGAAAAGCATGGCCGGCGAAGATCTGGAAGAAGCACGCGTGAGTTTTGCCGGTCTGATCGGCGACCGTGTTTTTGCGTTCATCGACAACCGGAATCGTTCGAGCTTTCCCTGGATGACAGCGCGCCAGGGCCGTGAGCTAGTTCTTTTTCGGCCGCGTTTTCTTGAGCCGCCAAGGATTGAGGAGGAAAATCCGGACGCTGCGAGTTATGCGGTGGAAGTGACTACGCCAGAACGGGAAACTTTTCGCATGGGTGATTCGCGCTTCACCAGGTATTTGGAGGAACGATTCGGCCGGTCTCTGCGCTTGCGATTTTCCGAGCGTTGCCAAACGGATGCACGTCCGGTTTCCGTGCTGGGCTTAAGCACGGCCAGCGCTCTTTCAAAAGAGGTAGGGTTGGACCTCGACACCCGACGATTTCGTGCTAACTTTTATGTGCGCTGGGACAACGATGAGGCCTACTACGAAGACGAATTGATTGGGAGCGAGCTGCAAATTGGCGACGAAGTTGCGGTGCAGCTGGTAAAGAAAGACGAGCGGTGTGTGATGATCGATCTGGATCCGGAGACTGCCACGCCTGCGCCGGCTGTTTTGCAACACGTGGCGCTGCGTCACCAAGGGTGCTTGGGAGTTTACGGCGCAGTACTGCGCGAAGGCGTGGTGCGCATTAACAATCCGGTTTATTTGGCCTGATTCCCGGTAAGGACGAAGCGAAATGGGTATTTCACAGCAAGAAGCACTCAATCTTTTCAATTCCGACGATTTGATAGGCATCGGAATGGCCGCGAACGAAATCCGTCGAAGAAAGACGGATGCGCGCGTAGCCACTTATCAGATCGATCGGAACATTAACTACACGAATTTCTGCACGGAGTACTGTTCGTTCTGCGCCTTCTACCGTCCGCTGGGTGCCAAAGACGGCTATATTCTGCCGCTTGAAACAATTTACGAAAAAATTCAGGAGATGCTCGAGCTGGGCGGAACCGGCGTCCTGATGCAGGGCGGCCTGCATCCAGACTTGCGAATTGAGTTCTACGAAAATATGCTGCGATCGATCAAGGAACGATTTCCGCAGGTTCATCTCCACTGTTTTTCAGCTCCAGAGATTACCTGCATCGCCGAAGTCTCTGGGTTGTCGCTACGCGACACCATCGCACGACTGCGCGACGCGGGTCTCGATTCCATCCCGGGCGGCGGCGCGGAAATTCTGGACGACGAAATACGCGCGCGCATATCGCGGTTGAAGTGCCGCTCTGAAGAATGGGTGGAAGTACACCGCGCGGCGCATTCGCTGGGAATGCGCACGACGGCGACGATGATGTTCGGTTGTGGAGAGGAAGCGCGGCACCGCGTGAACCATCTGGAGCTATTGCGGCGCATCCAGGAAGATACGGGCGGCTTCACCGCCTTCATCCCCTGGATTTTTGCGCCTGAAAATACTCCGTTGGGCAAGAAAATTCCGGAGGCCACGGCCTTCGATTATCTGAAAACGCTGGCAATTAGCCGCCTCTATCTCGACAACATTGACCACATCCAGTCAAGCTGGCTCACGCCAGGAATCAAAATCTGCCAAGTTGGTTTGCAATTCGGAGCGGATGATGTGGGCAGCATATTGATTGAAGAAAACGTTGTTTACGCAGCAGGCGTCCGCAACCGCACCAACGAGGCCGAGCTTCGCCGCATTATCTCTGACGCAGGTTATATCCCCGCCCAACGCGATACGCTCTATCGTTCCTACGTTTTGAAACAAATCCAATAGCGTTGAGTAGATTTTTCGAGAAGACTTTTGCCGATCTCTAATTATCTCTTGTTGTACTCCGTCGAGTAGTTCTTCCATCATCGCCTTCCATTGCGAGATCCTCATGGGTGGCCACACCTTCCTAACAACCAGCCAGAAAACATAAGTCCTGGCACTTTATCTTGGCCTTTGAAAACCGACGATGACTTGGTAGCTAGACTGAGAGAGAGGCGGTTGGCTGCGCGGCTGAGATGGAGACGGGAAGTTCCAACACCACGCTGGCGCCATACAACTGCTTATTGGAGAGGACGATTTCCCCGCCGCATTCTTGCGCGATTCCGTAACAAATGCTGAGGCCTAGTCCGGTGCCTTTGCCGACCGGCTTGGTAGTAAAAAACGGATCGAACGCGCGGTTCAAGTCTGCAAAACCCGGGCCGGAATCCTCGAACTGAATCACCACGGTATTTTGTTGCCGGGACGCGCGAATCTGGATGATGCGTTGCGCGCTGTCTTCTACTGCGTCCATCGAATTGTTCAAAAGATTCAGGAGCACCTGCTTTAATTCGTCTTCGCCGATGGCGATGGGCGGCAGCTTCCGGTCCACATGCGATTCCACGGTAATGCCGAGCTTGCGCAAGTGGTATTCGCGGAGTTGGATGACGTCGCGCAGGGCCGCATCCAAATCGGCCGCGCGCGCTGCAGGATTATTTTGGCGCGCAAAGCGCAGCAATCCGTCCACGATGCGCTTCATGCGATGAGCTTCATGTCCCAATTTTTGCAGGCGCTTGACGATCTTTTCGCCCTGCACTTCTTCCGCCAGCAATTCCGAATACCCAATGATGCCAGTAAGAGGATTGTTCAATTCGTGTGCTACGCCGGCAACAAGTTGTCCCAGCGCCGCCAGTTTTTCCGCACGCACGAGCTGATGATGCAACCGCGTATTCTCGATTGTCACGGCGAGATCGGAGGCCAGAACTTCGAGCTTCACCATTTCGGATACGTCCGGAGAGGTTGCGGAATTCTCGCAACTCAGAAACAGACAACCGACGTAGGAACCTCGCCAGGAAATAAGCGGGATCAGAACTTCATTCTCAGGATTGGCCATGCGATACGAGCTGGACCCTAACTTTGTAGCGCTATCGCACAGCTTCTTTAGTTGCTCGATGGTAAGTAATCTCGCACGCTCTTCGAGCGCATTAGTTTCTTCAATCGAAAAGCCGTTTGCGCCGGCGAGATGGAACGAGCGTTCTTCGGTGGCGAGCAAAAGGGCGGCCTTGGAGAAACTGCTCGCATCGGTGACTGCAACGGCGACTTCTTTGCAGAGCGCAGCAGGATCTTTCCCGGCCAACAGGCGCGAGGTTATGTGTGAAAGGCGCTGAAGCATCAAATTTTCAGCGTGTTCGCGGGCGCTGGATTGCTCGATGATGCGCGATTTATCTTCCAGAAGCGTCAGAACCATTCCAAACGCCACGAAATATTTCGGGACGTTCCAAATCTCCGGATTCATCTGCAACTTCGGCCAAAAGTAATCAAAGGCTGCGCCCAGTGGAAAGACAGCGCCCCAAGCGAGAAATCCGCCGGATACTGCAATTACACCGGGCGAGGTTCGCTGGTAGCGTTTCCAAAAAAGAAGGCCGCATAATCCAAACGCAAGTGTGAGGATGGCATTGACGGCGAAATCCGCGCTGCCATGCAGTTGATTGTGAACCGCCCAAACGCCTGAGGTCATCAAAACCATCGCAACGCCGATGTTAAATCTTTGCGGCCGTGGGCGAGCCAAAAGCGCAAAAGTAGCGCCGCCGAAGAAGATAATCGCGAGAGCAGCGGACATCATCACGGGGATCTGCCAATTGAAGCTAGCCGCAAATGCGTGAAAGGCTACGGGAATTCCAAGCAACGCAATAAGGCCGAGACGCTGCGATCGAATCTCCACGGCCTGAATCATGGAAGTAACAAACACAACTCCGGAAAGTTCGAGCGCGGCGATATCGATGGATTCAATAATCGTTTCCAGCGTGCCCGTGTGGGTTTCAAATGCTTGAATGAAGAAATGCAGGAAAATTAATGCCCACGCGTAGGTCCAGAGCCGGATTCGCGCGGACGGCGCGTGGTTGCGCAGCGAAAGAAAGATGCCCACCAATACGGCGAGCACAAGAATCGTCGGAAGTTTGTCAAGCAGTGGTGTCACAGGCTTATTCTTGCAGGATTGAGGTTATAGGCCTAAGGAAGGCGGAACAATAGAGCCTTGGTACTAAACTCGGCGTAATAGCAACAGGGATTTCTTTGCATAAGACGCTATCGTTCAGTTACTTGCAGACATTTAATGTGACTTCGATGCCTTCCGGAAGATCGAGTGGGTCCACCGGGACTAAAACTCCATTTTGAAAACGCGCGCGAATCTTTAGGTACGAATGGACGGACTCGGGCGTTGACCGCGCGGGAGATTGTGGATTGAAAGGTTCCTTGGTGAGCGAAGGTTGCAATTGCGGCGCACGGCGCTCGCTCGCTTGGTCCAGCGCAATATTGGCCAGGGCGTCTGCGTCTGAATTTAATTCCCGGCGGACATGTTCGATGACGAAATATGGAATTTGTCGAGCTAACTTAGCGGCGCGTTCATGCAGCGGCTTGAGGTCCGGACTTTTCACTTTATAGCGGCCTTGCATTTGCCGAACCAAAAGCTCGGAATCGCTGCGAACGCGCAGCGCATGGATGTCGTGAGATATGGCGTAATCAAGCGCGCCGAGTAAGGCGTAGTATTCGGCGACGTTGTTGGTTTCGCGGCCGATATTCTTCGCCAGTTCAAGAACGATTTTTCCGGAAGGATCGCGCAAGACTACGGCGTACGATGCGGGGCCGGGATTACCGCGTGACGCGCCGTCGATGTTAGCGATGTGAACGGTAGCAGGTGGGGCCGCCGAATGAGCGTCTGCGAAAAGGCGCGCGCTTCCTGGGGCGGCGGATTTAGAGGATTTGAGCCGGCCTTTCATTTCCAGCAGTCCTGATGGAATGGCGGGTAAGAACTTCCTAACCTAGGTTTCATTGGAAAGAGAGCCGGCAGGAGCCGAAGGAGTCGCGGAAGAAGCGGTGGCCGCGGAAGAGGCCGGTTCGTAGTAGTAAAGAATGCGGGTGCAAGTCTCGCAGTGAAACATTTCCTCACTGTTAGAGCGGCGCATTTCTTGAAACACGTGCGGCCGTACGCGCATTCCGCAAGCGGTGCACTTTTCGTCGCGGACTTCCGCCAGCGCAACGCCATGATGTTTTTTCACGATACGATCGTAATGATCGAGCATTTTTTCAGGAATCCGAGGAACGACAGCGGCGCGCTTGGCGTTCAATTCTGCGAGAGCCTTTTCATCTTCGGCTTTTTCGGCTTCAACCTTGGAGCGCTCGCCGCGCACGATTTCTTCCACTTCCTTCAGCGCCTTTTCGGAAATTTTGATTCGCCGGTCGTATTCTTCACCCGAAACCATCTGCTCCAGCAAACGGTCTTCGGCCTTGGCGATCTGCTCTTCGGCCATTTGCACTTCGTGCTGTAATGCTTTGTACGCCTCGTTGGTTTTTATCTGGGAGGTTTGATCCTTGTACTTGCGGACTTTCTCTTTCCATCCCTCCACGTCGAGCTCGTATTTTTTGCGGTCTTTTACCGTGGCGAGTTGCGCGGCTTTGCTGCGGTCGAGCTCCGCTTTGGCCGCGGCCGTACGCGCTTCGGCATCCGCGATTTTCTTGGGAAAGGCTGTCAGCCGCGCGTGAACGTCTTGAAGACGCATGTCCACGGCCTGTAATTCGAGCAGATCCTGAAGAATCTTCAGCACTGTCCAAACATTCTAGCACACGCCGCAGGCCAGGCCCGCTGATAGCAAGGCATTTGCGGCCTCGCTTCGTGGCACCGGGGCTGAGTCTTTTTCCAGGCCTCGTCCGTAGTATGGATATGATAGCCAGCGCAGCCATTGCGTGGGAGGGGCGTGTGGGGCTCGAAAGCGAAGTAGCCCAGCTTCAGCGCGGAGACCTGGACGCGCTTTCGGCGCTGCTGGCGCGCTATCAAAATCGCCTCTACCGCTATTTGCTGCGTCTTGTGCGTGAACCGGCGGAGGCTGAAGATTTGTTTCAGCAAACCTGGGTGCGCGTGGCGGAAAAAATCCGGCATTATGATTCGAAGCGCAATTTTGAAGCTTGGCTGTTCACCGTGGCGCGAAATATTGCGATTGATCATTTGCGCCGAATACGGCCGGAAAGTTTGGATGAGCCGATCGCGGGAATGCCGGGAGAATCGCCGGCCACGCGTTTGCCGTCAGGCGAGCGTCCCGTTCTCGACGGAATTCTGGACCGCGAACGCACGGGCCGTCTTACCCAAGCGCTGGAACTCTTGCCCGTAACGCAGCGCGAAGTTTTGACTCTGCGATTCGAAGAGGAAATGAAGCTCGAAGAGATCGCCGACGTAATTGATATTCCGCTCTCCACCGTAAAAACCAGATTGCGCCGCGCGCTCGACCGTTTGCGAAATACGCTGGAAACAAATTACCCGGGAGAAGTATGGCAATGAGCGATCACGAGAAAATCCGCGAACGGTTGGCTCTGTCGGCGGCCGATGCGCTCACACGCGCGGAACAGGAGCAGGTGATGAACCACATCCGAACCTGCACAGACTGCTCGGCTGAAATAGACAGCTGGCGTCTCCTGGCAGCCGGAATACGCCGCCTGCCAACACCGCAACCGAGGCCCGTGATTGTGGAGCGCGCCCGAGCGCAAGCCGCTATGCGGCTTGCCGAAGAAGCGGAACATCGCTCGCACCGCATTGTGATGATGGGCGTGATTCTGTTCGCTTGGGCGATGACGCTGATTAGCTGGCCCGTCGTGCGGCTGGTTAGCGGCGGAATACTTGGAATGCTGGATCCGGGCTTGAACCATGCATGGATAGGATTCGCAATTTTTACCACCATTGTTTGGGGATCGGGTGGTGCAGCGGCGGCGTTTTTGTCACTTCAGCAGCGGCGCCAGAGGAGCTTGGCATGAGCCTTCAAAAAGAACTCCGAGTAATTCCAAAGATTGCCTGGATTCTTGCTTTGCTCGTTTACTTTGGAATGGGATTGCTGTTGTTTACCGTTGCATTGCCGAGCGACAACCACATGCGCATGTGGGATCCCAGCTTGCAACTCCTGTTTTCATTTGGGATGCCGCTGATCCTGCTCGCGTACGTGTTGCTTGCGGGTTATGTGTATGGCGACGCGAGGCGTCGCGGCATGCGCTACGTGATGTGGACGCTACTCGCTATTTTCATCCCCGACGGCATCGGCATTATTTTGTACTTCATCTTGCGGAGTGCGATGCCGAAATCGTGCCCAGGTTGCGCGCAGGACGTCCCAGCAGGATTTGTATTCTGCCCGCACTGCGGCACGCCGCTTCAGGCCACCTGCCCCAATTGCGGGCGTGGGGTGGAGCGGGGCTGGTCGAACTGCCCTCACTGTGGAACAAAACTGCCCGCGCAAGCCGCACGCATCGCGTAGCGCAGACAGCAGGCGGATTGATACACTTCGGTAGAATGTACGCGAAACAGGAGGAGGTTTTGTGCCATACGTACAAGTAACCTGGGTGGCCGGGCGTACTCCGGAGCAAAAACGTAAGCTGGCCGAGCGCATTACGCAAGTCTTGATCGAAGATGGGAAGGCCAAGCGCGAAAATATTCAGGTAACGTTTGTCGATCTGCCGGCAACGGACTATGCCGAGGCAGGCGTAACCGTTGCCGATCAGAAGCGTACGCCCTGATTATATTTCCCCCACTTGTGAAACTCCTTGCGATCGGGCGTTGGTAAGGTGATCAAGCTGACGGCCCGAGCTCGCGACGAATTAGCACCGCATCAATGAAATAGCCGATTCCGATGGAGATCGGAATGATGCCGAAAACTGCCGCTTGCATTGCGTTTGCGTCAAATCTTGCGAGCAACGCGAACGTCAGTGTGTAGCCAACTCCGGCGGCGACCAGCAAAATCGCCGCATGCCGAGAACGTGCGTGATGCGGCAATTCTTCCGCGATGGGAACCTGAACCCCCTTGGCGATAGCCGCGAGGCGCTCTTCGGTCCTGAGCTTCCGCACGCGATACCAGGCATAGATGGCAGCCAGCGGCACTGAAAACGCAAGAACAACTGCGGCAAATCCGATTGGTTCCATGTAAATCCTCCTCCGTTTTCCAGCTTCTTGAACTTCACGCATAGGTACGTACCTGGGGCCGGGGATGTTCCATTGATTTCTGCAACGAGGAGCAATTTCTGCGGAAGACGCGCAGCAGCAATAGGAAAGTGTTCGAAACCGTGAAGGTGATTACTGTGCAGTCTGAACTTCCATGCTCTGATCGATGAAGAAATCAGGACAGCCTGGATTGGTAGCGGACGGACAGTGTGCGACTACGCGAAATCCGCCGGCCGAGTTTTGAATTTCATAGGTGTAGCCTTGGCGGCCTCTCTTCTCAAAAGTCACTGTGCCACTGGATGTGAGATCGTCGATGGAAGCGTAGCTGCCGTGTTCAGCCTGGTAAGCGCGTTCGGCCTGAGCGATGGCAATAAGGTCATTCTTCACTCCGACTGTGTTGATCGTTTGCGCGGGCGTCCCGGTCCCGTCGGACTCCGCTTTCCCGAAATAATATTTGTAAACTAGCAGCGAGATGACCAATACCACCAGAGTTCCAACCAGGCTTTTCATGGGTGCCTCGTGATTCAATTTTACGGCAGGCCTGCAGTCTTCAATGTTTTGCGGGGCTACGAGTTCCATGCGAGCAACGAAGGCGACTTAGAGGCTTAAGAAGGATGCCAAGCTGCGCGCAATCCTTTTTGGCGTGAAAGACGTCTAAGTAATATTCGACAGGAGCAATCCCAACATGGCGAAGTGGACTCAACTCGGTGCAATTCTTTGTCTCGGTACAATACCTGCGGCGGTAGTCGCACGGACGCGACCGGCCCAATCTGCCGCGAACACCAGCGATACTGCAAAGCGAGGGGACCAAGTCCTGCTGGAAGCGGCAAGAGCCGCGGGCGGAGAAAAGCTAAGTTCCGTAGCAACACTCGCAATCGATGAAAGCGGAAAGATCATCACGCCGCAAGGTGATACAGCGCTGGCTGTGAAGTGGATGGTTTCATACCCCGACCGTTCGCATGGCGAGGTCGATTTCGGCGGGCAAAAAGTGGTCCAAGTCTGCGACGGAACTTCTGCGTGGCTGCAATTTCCTCAGGGAACGCGCGATACCACACCGGTAATCTCAGAATTCAAGCGCGGAATTTCCCTGTTCGGAGGCGGATGGGGAGTTTACGAACAAGTGCTGGCGGGGAAAATAAGCGGGCAATTTATTGGAGAAGCGGAAATCGACGGAAAGAAAACACTTGGCGTATCCATTGACGGTGCATTCGGTCCCGTGAAACTTTATTTCGATCCCGCAACGCACCTACTTTCCGCGGCGCGGTTCCAATCCGTCGCAGCGCAAGGGACTGCAGACAACGAGCAGCGCTGGAGCGATTACCGCACGGTCGAAGGCCGGGTGTTTGCGTTTTCTACGGTAACCTATCGCGACGGAGCAAAATTCTTCGAATCGACGATACAAAACGTGCAGCTAAATCTTACGTTGGACGAATCATTGTTCGCCAAGCCGGGGCCTGCTGTTAAGAATTAATGCTCTGGTTATTTCACGGTCAATATGACCTTGCCGATGTTTTTCCGTTCCTGAATGTAGGTGTGCGCCGCCGCCGCTTCCGTCAGCGGAAAAGACTTGCCGATTACAGGCTTGATCTTGCCCGCCGCGTACATGCGAAAAATCTCGTCAAGCCCGGCGCGCAACAAGTGGCCGCGCGACGGCAAGTGACCGAGACTCACGCCGATCACGGAGATATTGGCGCTCATCAGTTTCAGTGGATGAAATCGGGGAGTCTGGGCCAGCGCGGTGAGTCCGCGGAGCAGGCTTCGTTTTCCGTCCGAGCCTGCCGCAGCGGAGAGGCCGTAGATGACCAGGCGACCAGTGGGACCCAAGCACTTATAACTCCGCGAAAAGGATTTTCCGCCGATCGGGTCCATCACCATTTCGATTCCATCCGGCGCGAATTTGCGCACCACGTCGACGAAATCGTTTTTCTGGTAATCGATGGCATGGTCCACGCCGATTTTGCGAAGATACTCCTGTTTTGTCGGCCCCGCGGTGCCGAAAATCACCAGTCCGCGAGCTCGCGCAAGCTGCACTGCCGCGATTCCCACGCCGCCAGCCGCGCCGTGAACCAGAATTCTGTCTCCCGCCTGCAGATTGCCCATGGCAAAGATCGAATGATATGCGGTGAGGTAGTTCACCGGGATCGCGGCGGCATCGTCAAACGGCATGCCCGCAGGGAGACGATAGACTTGACGCGCAGGAACGGCGACCCATTGCGCGTAAGCGTTGAATTTTGTCAACGCCGCAACCGCTTCGCCAGGTCTAAGCGGCTCGCCATCGCCCGGTTTGCCGGTGCCGTCCGCAACTTTCTCAACCACACCGGCGACCTCCATGCCCGGAACGAAAGGCGGTTTTGGGGTTCCGGGATAAATCCCCATGCGTTGGAGAAGGTCGGCAAAGTTTATGCCAATCGCTTTCACACGGACGAGCGCCTCTCCCGCTTTGGGTTGTGGGTCAGGCACTTCCCGAGCCTCAAAAACTTCAGGTGGTCCATACTTCCTAACGACCATGGCGCGCATCTAAGTCTCCTTGTGCCGTTATTGTCGTTTCCGCGCCGGTTTCTCCATCTCGCGGCTTTTCATTTTGGATTCGAGGCATCCTATCTTAAACTGTAAGGCTTTGTGCAACGATGAAAACTAAACCTAAGACTGCAATTATCTTCATGGCCGCAGCAATCCTTGGTACAGCATGGTCTTGCATCGCCGGTGATGCTAAACCAGCGTCGACCACAGCGCCGCCTGTGCTGACCGCCATGCAGCAAGAGCTCGACCGCTCGATGGCAGGCATTTCCAAGTCCGAGCCTCCTGACTATTTCATCAGCTATACAGTAGCCGATCGGCAATATGGCCAAGTTTCCGGCTCGAATGGTGCTCTGCTTTCGAGCACGGAAAATCGCGCGCGCTGGCTCGAAGTGCAGACCCGAGTGGGGACCTATCAACTGGACGACACTCACAAGCTAGGAGACCGCCAGCCGAGTTGGACGAGCCCGGGCACGACCATGGCGCTTGATAACGATATTGATGTGCTTCGCCGTGAAATCTGGCGCGAAACTGATCGGCAGTACCGCGCCGCGACCGAAGCACTCATTAAGGTAGAGACCAGCCAGCAAGTTCAAGTACAAACAGCGGAAGGAAACGCGCCGGATTTTTCGCGCGAGAAAGCGCATGTCTCCATCGGACCGCGCGTGGAAATCAAAGTTGACCGCACACCCTGGGAGGCGCGCGTACGAAAATATACCGCAGCGTTCAGCAAGTCGCCCGCCGTGCTGAATTCCATCGCCACATTCACAGCGCTCGGCATGAATCAATATCAAGTGAACACGGAAGGAACCAAACTCGCGTTCGGCCAGGTCCATTACCGGCTCGAGCTTTACGTTCAAAGCAAAGCGCCCGACGGCATGGACATCAATCGGTACGCGAATTTTGATTGGCTGGACACCAAAGACGCTCCCACTGACAAAATCGTTTTCGACCGCATCCAAACGATGATCGTCGAAACGGAAGCGTTGGACCAGGCGCCGCTTGTCGAGCCTTATGCCGGTCCAGCGCTTTTAACCGGCCGCGCTGCCGCCGTTTTCTTCCACGAAGTATTCGGCCATCGCGCCGAAGGATTCCGCCAGAAAGACATAAACGAAGGCCAAACCTTTACCAGCAAAGTCGGCGAACAGATTTTGCCGAACTTCATTTCCATCAAGGACGATCCCACCGAGGCCTCTTTCCAAGGACAAATGCTGCTGGGGAACTACGCGTTTGACGATGAAGGAGTACCGGGTAAAACGGTTTCGCTAGTCGATCACGGGGTTTTAAAAACTTTTCTGATGTCGCGCTCGCCGCTAGTGACGATAGCGGAGTCGAATGGTCACGGACGCCGGCAGCTCGGTTTCGTACCGGTCGCGCGCCAGGGAAACTTGATCGTATCGAGCTCCAAAACAATGACGGATGGACAGCTGCGGAGCAAGTTAATCGAGCTGGTAAAAGCCCAAGGAAAACCGTTCGGCCTGTTGATTGACGATATCGCCGGCGGCTTTACATTTACCGGCCGGTCTCAGCCGCAAGCGTTTCAAGTGCTGCCGCTAGTGGTTTACAAAGTTTTCCCGGATGGCCGCCCGGATCAACTGGTTCGCGGCGTGGATATTGTCGGAACACCGCTCGTTTCGCTGACAAAAATCGTGGCCACCGGCGACACACCCGACATTTTCAATGGATATTGTGGCGCTGAATCCGGCTCGGTTCCGGTTTCGGCGGTCGCGCCGGCAATTTTGATTTCCGAAATGGAAGTGCAGAAAAAAGAAACGTCCACGGACAAGCCGCCCATTCTTCCACCTCCGTCACATGACCCGCAAGGACATTACCCGGGCGCAGTGAAAACCGGGGAAAATAATTCGCAGTCAAAGGAACAATAGCCTTGAAGAACTTTTCAGTGTTTGCTTTGATTGCGGCGTTTGCGATTCCTTTGTCTGCAGGCACCCCCGCGCACAACCTTCCAGCAGCGCCTCACGTTCGAGTGTCGGGGCAATCAGCGGTGCCGCCCAGCGAAACTGACCAAACTCTCCACGCCATGCACGACGAAATGGAGCGGGCGCGAACACGACTGCAGATACCCGGAGTCAGCAAGCCTTTTTACATCGAATACCGCTTGATGGATCTCGACGTACGCACGGTGACCGCGTCTTTCGGTTCGCTGGTGAATACTTCCACCACGCGCGACCGCATCATGAGCGTGGAAGTACGCGTTGGCGACTATCACCTCGATAGCTCGAATTTCATCAGCGAGGATGGATTTCAGGGCTTCCTCGGTTCCACCGGCCAGGTCGGAATCGATCACGACTACAATTCGCTCCGGCAGGATTTGTGGCTCGCTACCGACCAAGCTTACAAACAGGCCGCCACGCAAATGTCGCTGAAGCAGGCGTTTCTGCGCAGTTTGACCAAACCGCCGGAGATTGACGATTTTTCGCAGGCCACGCCTGCTCAACAGATCGATCCGCGCGTGGATCCCGATTGGACCTCGCGCAAATGGGAAGACGAAGCACGCAAGGCTTCTGAAGTCCTGAAGGATTTCCCGCAGCTCAACGGTTCGCGCGTGAATTATTACATGGTGTACGTCACCTACTATCTGATGAACAGCGAAGGCACCACACTGCGCACGTCGCGCAGCCTTGCGGCTGTGGAAGCAGCGCTTGATACACAGGCCGATGACGGCATGGTGTTGCACAACTACTATTCCATGTATCTCGCTCGGCCCGCGGACCTTCCGGACCCCGAGGTCCTGGGCAAATCGCTGGCGCAAACTGGAACTGAGCTCATGCAATTGCGCGCAAGCCCGCTGGTTCCGGATTATACGGGTCCCGTGCTTTTCGATGCGCCGGCGGCTGGTTCCGTCCTGGCGCAAGTTCTTGCGCCGTCATTGTCCGGAGCGCGGCCACCGCTTTCCATGGGCTCCTCTTTCGCTGCAATCATGGAGCGTTTCGGCGGCCGCAGCGAATGGACCGGGCGCGTGGGCACGCGAGTGTTCCCAAGCAATGTCACGCTTGTGGACGATCCCACTCTGAAAGAATTTCAAGGGCAAGCGCTGCTAGGCAATTACGCAGTGGACGATGAAGGTGTCAAAGCCGAACGCGTCACTGTCGTTGACAATGGCGTTCTGAGAAATTTGCTGATGTCGCGCCGTCCCGGTCCCGACTTCCAGAAATCGAATGGCCACGCACGCTCGGCCATGCTTTCTGACACGATACCGGTGGCCAGCAATCTTTCGCTTCAAGCCGGCGATTCGCTGGACACAGCCGCTCTGAAAAAGAAATTTCTCGACGCTTGCCGCAGCGACGGTCACGAATGGTGCCTGGAAGTGAAACGCATGGACAATCCGGCACTCTCTTCCATCCGCCAGGAAGATTTCAACGAGTTCATTGGTTCGGTCGCCGGCGGTCTTTCCAGCGGCGAGCGCATGCCGCTGACTGTCTACCGCGTGTACGTTGCGGATGGTCACGAAGAAATGGTTCGCGGCGGCCATATCGAAGGGCTAACTCTTCGTTCCATGCGCAATATTCTCGGCGTCGGCGGCGAAAGCACCGTGATGACTTACATGCAGAATCCCGCCGGTGGTTTCGCCGGTACTGCGCTCGGGGCTTTCGGCTCGGCCCAGGGCGGCATTCCCAGCACGGTCACCGCGCCATCGCTTCTGTTCGACGAAATCGAAGTCCGCGGATTCCACGGCGAGCCACGACGACTCCCCATCGTCCCGGCCCCGCCCCTGAAATCGCGCTAGCATTCCAACACAGCTAGATGAACTCGACGCCTGGTGCCACTAAGGTGGCGCGTCAAGCTATCACGAAGTAGACTCTCCACATCGAGCATGTCGCGACTCAAGCGATTCAGTTTCAACCTTTCTACTCCCACTGCAGCGGAATCGCTTTTTCGCCACACCATTTTATGAAGGCACCATGTGACGAGGCCGCGATGGGGTCAGGGCGCAGCGCAGCTCCATGCCCCAAAAATGCGGAACCCTGGATCCTGGCTGTGGCCATCCTCGGATCCAGCATGGCCTTCATCGATAGCACGATCGTAAATGTGGCTCTGCCCGCGCTTCAAGCGAATCTCGGCGGAACAGTCGTGGACATGCAATGGGTCGTCGAGGGCTACGGATTATTCCTTAGCGCGCTGATTCTGGTGGGTGGCTCTCTGGGTGATTTGTTTGGACGCAGGCGGATGTTTCTCGCCGGCGTGGCAGTTTTTGCGCTGGCATCTGCGCGATGCGGTCTCGCTCCGACATTCACCAACTCGTGATTGCGCGAGCAATCCAGGGAGTTGGTGCTGCGTTTCTTGTGCCTGGCAGTTTGTCGATCATCAGCGCCTCTTTCAGCGAGAAACAGCGTGGGCGAGCAATCGGAACGTGGTCAGGCTTCACCGCCATAACCACAGCCATCGGTCCATTGCTGGGCGGCTGGCTGATTGAGCATGCTTCCTGGCGCTGGGTGTTTTTCATCAATCTACCCATCGCCGTGGCCGTGATTGCGCTTGCACTTTGGCACGTGCCGGAAAGTATGAACGCGGAGCTGAGCACCGTAGATTGGACTGGGGCTTTGATCGCAACGATAGGTTTGGCGGGCCTCACTTACGGATTCATCGAATCCACTAGCCTCGGTTGGAGCGACCCTTTGGTTTGGGGGAGCTTGGCGATTGGGTGCGCGTCTTTGATTGCTTTTCTTTACCTTGAATCTCACGTCGAATCGCCCATCGTTCCGCTTAACCTATTTCGCTCGCGCGATTTCAGCAGCGCGAACTTATTTACACTCTTCCTCTATGCCGCTCTCGGAATCTTTTTCTTTCTCTATCCTCTGAATCTAATTCAGGTGCAGCACTATTCAGCAACGGCCGCAGGTGCTGCAGCGCTTCCGTTAATCCTGCTCATGTTCTTGCTTTCGCGCTGGTCCGGCGGGCTGGTCGCTCGTTACGGGCCCAAACGGCCGCTGATGGTTGGTCCTACCATCGCTGCTGCGGGATTCCTTCTCTGCGCACTTCCGTCCAGAGGCGGTAGCTACTGGATCACCTTTTTCCCCGCGTTTTTGGTGCTTGGTTTGGGAATGGCGGTGAGCGTGGCTCCCTTGACCACCATGGTGATGAGCGCGGTCGATCAGAATCGCGCCGGCGCTGCCTCAGGCATCAATAACGCGGTTGCACGAGTAGCCGGATTACTGTCGATTGCGACACTCGGTATCGTTATGGTCAGCGCGTTCAGTTCTCATTTAAATCAAAGTCTGATGAATCTCCACTTATCGGCCGACATAACCCGCGAATTGCAGTCGAATGAAATCAAGCTTGCCGCACTCACCGTTCCCGCTGGACTGGATTCTTCTACGGCGGCTAAGATTACGAGTGTTATCGAACAATCCTTTGTGTACGGATTCCGCCTTGTGATGCTTGTTTGCGTAGCGCTCTCTATCATCAGTGCGCTGTTCGCCTGGCGGCTAATACCGCGCGAGGTGGAATCACCAAAGGGGCTGGGGCCTCGACGCTGAGCTGGGCACCAAGGCTGGCAGCGTCCCAATTCTGCCAAGCTTCTGCAAATACGCCATTTTCCACACGTACAACAGTCGTCCCGGTCACCTTCAGCGACTTGCCGCTCGCTGTCTGGCGAAACCGCTCGAGACCAGTGCAGGCACACAAGATTACCTTCGGCCAGCGAAACGACCGGGCTGGGCCGGAAGTCCGAGAATTGAGCGTGGAGCGCCTCCTAAAAACTGCAAAATTGATCCGGCCCAGACAATTGCGCGGAGCCGTCGTGGAGAATTCCATCAGGAAAAAGTTCCAAGATGGTTTCCTGGCGACCTTGATTCCACACCTCGTCAAACCAGCGAAGGAGGAGTTGTTTATTTTTCTCGAGGGTCGAGATGGGATGATAGGCAAAACGGTTGATCAGGAACTCTCCGTCCAAGCTCCGCACGAACTTATCTTCTCCGGTTGTCCTCGACGGGAGTGTTCTCGGCGGGAGTGATCAGCGTCTCCGTAATCACAAGCTCATCGACATGCAGCCGCTTGACCTTCAGCTCTTCAATCTGGAGGCCGCGAATCCGGGCGTTGCCGATTCTTAACATCCCGACCACAAGACGTCCAATCGCCAGCGCTCCCACCGCCACCGCGCCCAAGGCTAACGCGCCGACCGCCAGCGCTCCGACAGCGCCATTCTTCGCACGGAGTCGCTCAATCTGCCTGGCCTCACTCCGCGACTCTTGCGATTCATCCAGCATTTTCTCTCTCCTGTTGACCTCACGCCTCACCCTTGAGCCCGAACTCCAGAACACGGTTAATGTTATCTGACAGGCAAGCAGTCTAGATCGTTGGCAAATTGCAGAGGGCCTGGGTATCTTTTCCTGATTTCAGATTCGGTCTGACTCTCTTTTCCAAGCGTACGGAGCATGCGGTGAGACAAAACCAATTTCTTCACATGAGCATCCTGCGCAATTTGCCCGATCACGGAAGGAGGCATGTGCAGGCGCCGCTCTACTCCGCTAGCGCCTTCCGGCACCGCGTTGTCAGCGATGAATAAATCAGCATTCGTCGCCAATCGCACCAGGCCTTCACCTTCGCCGTTGGTATCTCCGCTGAAAACGATCACTGTCCCGCGCGCTTCAATTCGCCATGCTAGCGCCGGAACACCTCCATGTATAACCTGAACCGCGTACGCTGCAAGGTCGCCGTTACGAAAAACGGCCAGTGGTGCCGAGCCCGCTTCCACATCATGAGGCTGCATTCTGTAACTGCCCCGCTCTCCGGGCTCCAAAAGCTCGCTGAGGTAGCGATAAACGCCGCGTTTGTGTCCGAAGAAATCGTCCACAAACTCAGTGGTCGAAGGCATGAAATCATTCCCCGGGGGACCGTAGATGGGCAGCGGAGCGCTGCGATCTTCAAACCAGGACGAAAAAATCAGCGTAGAGAAGTCGGCGCTATGATCGACGTGAAAGTGGGTGAACAAAATCACATCGAGTTGCGACATCTGCGCGCCGCTCTCGCCGAACCGCAGAGCGCTTCCTCCGCCCGCATCAACGAGCGCTTTGGCGTGACCGTCTTCCCACACGAGATAGCTGCTCGAAGCGCGCTTGTCCTGCAACTCCGGACCTCCAGAGCCGAGCACTTGGGCCGCGACACCTTGCGAGCCGCAGGACTGTGCGGCGGCGGATGGCAAGAACGCGCAAATCAGCAGCAGACTGACCGCATGAAGCGGCGACCACCATAAGCCTACAAAGCTTGTAAAGATTCGCGTGGGAATCACTAAAGGCCTACCGGACTGAACTTTCTACCCCACATCAATCCATTTCTACGCCATTACGCTGTGGAAATTCCACTACTTGTGGAGGCTTGAATAATCTTCTAGGGATGGGGGCTAGTTCGTTCCGTTAGTTCCGTCGGATACTTTCTGGAACTCAACGGTGAGCGTCATGTGTGTCGCGACGGGTTTTCCATCCGAGAGGCCGGGTTCAAATACCCACAGAGCCACTGCTCTTTGCGCGGCAGCCTGCAGCATGCGTGGGCCAGAAATTGGTTTTGCTTCAACCAGGTTGCCTTTTTCGTCGATCAGGGCGTCGAGTTTCACGACCGGGTCGAGGTCGAGCCCGGTTGCCCATCCAGGAATCTCCGGCTGAGTTTGCGACACGATTTTTGCCGGGATGGTTTCCCCGTTCTTCGTTTCCTCTGTGTTTCGACGTATAGTGCGTCCCGGTGCGCCTTCTTCGGAACTGACCGAAGGCTCAACAAATCTGGGTTCCGATGCTGCTGCGGAATCTTCCATGCCTTTCCCAGACCGCACCGTTCCAGCATCTGTCGTTTTTGCAGCTGACCTTTGTCCGACCGCAACACCCGACTTTTGAGGTTCGGTCAGAGGCTGAACGCTCTGCATAGGTTGAGTAGACGCCGGTGCGGAATTGTTAAGACTTGCAGCGGACGGCGAAGACGATGTTGGCGGTGCCTGTCCAGCGACGGACGGCGCCCGTTGCGCTGATGGTGCAGAGAACGCGGATAGTTGGTTGCTGATGCGTGTTGAAGAGCTTCTTTTCGCATGCCACACGACGCCCAGTACCGCTGCTATCAAAACGGCAGCAACTATTCCGAGGTAAATCGGATTTCCCTTTGCCGTAAATTCACGGATCCGGCGAGGTACCGACGACGCCAATGAGAGTGCCGATGCTTCTTGAGCGGCCTTCGAGCTTGTCTGACCTTGGTTCCGCGCATCCCGGCTTGTCCCCGCGCTTCCGGTTTCTCCTGTGCCTTTTGTCTCTTTTGCCGCGGATTCTCGCCGAGCGTTTGACTTACCATCCATTGAAGCCAACAAGGCCACCAGCTGCGCATCCTTGGCCTCATCCCAATCAGGTACCGCGTCTTTTGTGTCAGGCCCGCCCGCGCCATTGGACGGCTCAGGGGAAGCCTCTGTGGTTTGAGCGAAAGGAGGGGCGGGAACCGCGGCAGCAGTTTCCGGATTCGCCGCAGACACTTCTCCGCTAGTTGGGGCGCTAGATTCCCTAGTCGGTACCGGGGCCGAATTCGACATCACCGCTTCAACTTCTTTTTCCGGCTCGGGCCTCCGCGCGCTGGTCGCAGGTTGTTCAGCGGGAACTTCCCAGAATTTCGGATCGTAAACGGTGAATTCCAAGCCTATATGGCCGGCTTGGCGCGACTCCAGCACCTTGCAGAGAATTTCTCTACCGGACTTGTCATTGCGCAAAAAGACGCATTGCCCTGGCAAGACGGTCGCGTCCAATTTCAGCACCGCGCCGTTCTCCGAGACGAGCATCGTCTTGGTCGTTTCGGTAAATAGCTCCCGTCGTTCCGCTCCCTCCACGGTCTTCGACCCTTGCACCGTAACCGGGATTTCAAGCGCGGTCGCTTGCGCAGTTTGTACAGGATCAACCATTCGTTTTCACACGCTCGACGGAGTTTGCGGCCTTGCCGCCCTGCCCAACCCTACCCAACTATTGCTTGGTCTCAGCTATCGCTCTCTATTTTCCGCTCCGAGAACACCAGTCGCAATAGTACAGCGCCAACCAGTAACGTCGCGGGGAGCCTGAAAGCGGCCGTGGGGTCGCTGTTGCTTTACATTCGTTCGCTTCCCGGTTTCGCGCAGGGCCCTTGGCACACGCCGGCTAACCTGTTCAGCCTTGAGCGCCAAATCTTTCGGCTGCGCGGGCTCTCGCTCTGGCAGCTTCTTCTTCGCGGTTTTTAGGCTGCGCATTCGTTTCAAGCGACTGCAGCAAACGAGTTGAGGCCTTCGCGATTTCATCAATGGCGCCGAGGAACGCGGCTTCGTTCGCCTTCGACGGTTTGTTGAAGCCACTTATTTTTCTTACGAATTGCAGTGAAGCGGCTCGAACCTCCTCCGGAGTGACCGGAGGGTCAAAATTGAAGAGCGTTCTGATATTCCTGCACATGGACAATCTCCTTCCTAAATTCTGAACGCGCATCGCACCCTTTAGGGAAATCTCTTCTCCAAAGTTGGCAATATCTCAACGAACACATGACCGACCAACGCAAGACTGCGAGGGTCAACCTTGTCCAACGTGTCTTCCGGCGTGTGCCAATAAGTAGTCGCAATATCGAAATCGATGACGTCGCACCCAGCCACACCGCGACGGATGAATGAGAAATGATCATCTCCTCCCACGGTGTAGATTTCATCCATAAAAATCTTTTGATAGCCGAGTCGCCTTGCGGTTGCCCAGATGAGATCGACGAGCCAGGGAGTCGAACCCGAGTCGCGCTTGATCTTCAGATCGGGTGGCCCGATCATGTCCGCCAGAATCATCGCATCGACGTGCTTGAGGTCCCCGGAAAGCGCCATACTTGCGGCCATCTCACGGCTCCCAAAGGTGCTATTCGTGTCCCTCCACTGCACGCTGCTCTTGTCTGTCCAATTGCCCTGCGCCTCTTCCCCATCGAAAAAAACAATCCACACATTTAGAGCGTTCTTGGTCTGCTGCGAGCAAAAAACTCTTGCCAACTCGAGCATCGTGCCGGTGCCCGAACCTCCATCGTCGGCGCCAACGGAGTTGGCCATGGGCAGAGTGTCGTAATGCGTGGCGTAGAGAACGATGTCGCGACCTGTTCCGGGAATTCTGGCAATAATGTTTTTCATTGCGATATCGCCAAGTGGCGTGGAACCGGTGAAATCATGCTCCTCCACCTGGCAGCCAACGCTCTTGAGCTGCCCCACGATGTAAGCCTGCGCGCGATGAATTCCATCCGATCCCGGCGGGCGCGGTCCGATTTCCACTAATTTGCGCACGTGCTCGTAAGCTTTAGCGCCATCGAACCCGCCGGTAGAAGATGCCGGAGGCGCCGCGGACGGAGCTATAGCTTGCGCCCCCGCCGAATCGTTCGCAGGCGCGCGGCTGGATCGGCTCTCGCATGCCATGCTGGACAGGAACGCCAGGCTCACAACCACCATCAAGCATCTGCGCATGCGGCCCTCTGCGTGCATCGTACTAACATACATCAACAATTCATCTTCGGCATTCGGCGGACTGGTTCGCCTGATCTTTCGAACCGCGATTCGACTCAGCGTATAATCCGGCGATGCCATTAGCGGCCGTTTCGATCGAACACGCTTCTCGTGAAAAGCGCCTGGCGGCGCTAGCCTCCATTGGATCCGCAGTCGTGCTTGTCACGCTTAAAGTTTTTCTCGCCGCGCTGACTGGCAGCCTGGGAATTTTATCCGAGGCGTTACACTCGATTCTCGATTTTGTGGCCGCCGTGATTACCTACCTTTCGGTTCGAGTGGCGGACAAGCCCGCGGATTCTGACCACCTCTACGGCCACGGCAAAGTAGAAAGCTTCTCTGCCTTCGTAGAAACTGGGCTCCTGCTTTTCACCGCAATTTACATCATATGGGAGGCCATTCAACGGCTCATCTTTCATTCTGTCGAAGTGCGCCCAAGCATCACTGCGATTCTTGTCCTCGCGGTAGCCATGGGCATAGATTTCGTTCGTTCGCGCGCGCTGAATCGCGTCGCAAAAAAATATCCCAGCGAAGCGCTGGAGGCCGACGCGCTGCATTTTTCCACGGACGTTTGGAGCACGTTCGTAGTCATTCTCGGCATTACCGGCGCATTGCTCGGAAAGAAGTATGGCATTCCGTGGCTGGGCAAACTGGACGCCGTTGCGGCGCTCGGCGTCGCCGGTGTGATCATCTGGATCGGTTCGCGCCTGGGCAAACGCACGGCCGACGCGCTACTCGACGTTGCGCCCAGCGGCCTGCGGGAGCGCATCACCGCCGCTTTAGACAAAACGGAGGGCGTGCTGCGCACCGAACGTGTACGCGTCCGCCGGGCAGGCCAGCGTTATTTTGTGGACGCGACGATCAGTGTGCCGCGCACGGCGAGTCTCGAGCAGGCCCATGCCGCCAGCGAATCGGTGGAGAAGCGCATCAGCCAGATTGTTCCCGCGGACGTGGTGGTCCACGTCGAACCGCGCGCACGCAAGAATGAACATTTATTTGAAACCATCCGCGTTATCGCTCAGCGCCGAGGCTGGGCCATCCACGAGATCTCCGCGAATAATTATGACGGCCACCTTTTCATTGAACTGCATCTGGAAGTTGAAGAAGAATCAAGCTTGCGCGAAGCGCATCGTCGCGCCACTGAACTTGAAAACGAAATACTGAAGGCCACGGAACCGGGAGCGCGGGTAAACATTCACATCGAGCCGCTCGGCGTGAAAATCGGCGGCGCCGAAGAAATGAAGGAACTTTCGCGCGCGGTTCAGGCCTTCCTGAACTCGCTTCAATCGGAGTATCACGAATTAACCGATTGCCATGACGTGCGCGTGCGCAGCTCCGACCACAAAATCCTGGTCTCTTGCCATTGCGCCATGGACGGAAGCCTCCCCATTACCGAGGTTCACGACATTACCGCAGCGTTGGAAGACCGCGTAAAAGAAAGATTCCCGCAGATCTTTCGTCTGACGATTCATCCCGAACCGGTTGAAGATGCCTAACGCGAGCGCAAAACCGCCAGCGGCCGCACAGCAAAAACCTGCGCCGCCAGCGCAATCACCGCGGGAAAACATTCCAGCACGTAGCGCGGCTCCGGCGTTTCCACAAACACCGTGAAAAATGCCGTGCGAATAAAAATGTACGCCACAAGAAGCGCCACGCCAGGCTGCCGCCGTGCAATCCATGCACCCGACAGGGCCATCGCCAAGTAAATCAGACTCACCACCACCAGGCTCAGCGTTACGAGGAAGTCAGAGCGATCGTCCTCCCATTCCACGCGTAGCGGCCGCAAATGCCCGGAATAAGGCAGCAGTTCAATCCGCGGCGTGAACCACAGAGTGAGCGCACGCAAAAACGGAATCTTCAGATAAGTGCGCAGGGGATGGCGCGAGGTTCGCTCGCGCGCAACTTCGCGAAATTGCTGGTCAAGCTGCGGCCCCACCGTCAGCTCTTCGTTATATTGGTCCAACAAATCGGAAACTCGTTCGCGTTGCGCGGGCGAGTCGAAAGCCGAAGCGGGAATGTCATCGACAGAAATTTCTTCCCCATTTAGTTTCCATTGCGTCAGATACACATCGCGAAAATGCCAGAGCCAGGTATTTGTCCAAGCGTTGAATCCGAGCGGCGTGTATTCACCGGGTAATTCGCTATATCGCGGCGCGAGGACTTGCACGTCGTGCAATGTGCGCCAGTTGCGCGCGGCCCAGGGCAGAAGCGGAAGCATGGTACCTGCCGCGAGAAGCACACCCGCACGCAAGAGTTTCATCCAATCGACCGGCCGCCACCACTTAATCAGCAGCACCAAACCGGCAGTGAAAAGCAACAAAGGTGTTTCCGGGCGCACGAGTGTGCCAAATCCAACGACAATTCCAGCAAGAAACCACGGATTCAAGAGCGCGCTCGTACGACTCTGGTCCTGAAAGCCACTGATTTTTTTGCCCAGGTCCGTTTCTAGCAAAATCAGAATGGCCAGCGTTGTAAGAAATATCGTCAATGTTTCCGTGAGCACCACCGCAGTATAATTTGCAGTGAACGGACAAAGTGCCGCAAGCCACAGCCCAGCCAGCGCCACCCGTCGGCGGGAATTTTCAGGTGCAAGACGCGACGCGATGAGCGCGATCAGGAAGCAAGTAGCCAGATCGAGGATCGCCTGCGCAAGCATCACAGTGCGCGGAGAATTCCCGGCGAAGGCAAACACCGCGGCAAGGAATGCTGGGTAACCTGGAACGCGCATGTCCACGGGAGTGAGCTGACCATTCAAGGGAAATCCGTACACTCCCTTCTTCAACCAATTCCAGGCCAACTCAATGTAGAATGGAGCATCGCCTGAGTCGCTTACGGGAAACTTCAGAACGAAGAACACTCGCAGGGCCAACCCAGCTAATACAGCGAGGCCAGCATTTACGCGCATCTTAGTGTGTTGGGTAATTGACACCATCTCAATGGACGGCTAGCTTGGATTGTCCCGATGCCTGAACGCAAGCCCATTTTCTACGACCAGGAACGTCGCCGCTGGCGCCGGACTCGCCGCGTGCTGGAAATCGCGGGCGGATTTCTCGCCATCGTTCTCATAATTTTCCTGATCAATGTCGGTCGAAATCCTGAACTTCCCGACATTCTACAAGCCGATACGCATGTGGGCCTCCATGCTGTACGCGCGCATCTTCCGCTTCTAAAGCCCAAACCTACTCGCGGCCGCAAACGCAAAATCGCGGCGTTGGGCAAAATTCCGCAGAACTACGAGCCGCTGCGCGCGGCCTTCTACGAAGAAGACGACGCATCGAGCCTCGCCGCTCTGCAGTTGCATTACCGCGACATCGACTTGCTGATTCCTGACGCGCTTCACGCCGCTTGGCCCGATGGGCACCTGGAGATTGACCGCAACACGAAACTCGATGCGTGGATGAAATCCATGCAGCCTAGCGGTCTCGAACTACCCGTCATGTCCATGGTCAACAACTACAATGGAAAAGACTGGGCCATAAAAGAGATGGCGGAGATGCTAGCGCATCCTGCAGCGCGGGAGCGCCTAACGAAAGAGCTCACCGATTTCGTTGTGCAGCAGCACCAGCCCGGTCTTGTCGTTGATTTCGAGCAGGTCCCCCAATCCAGCATGGAGGACTTCAATCGTTTCATTCGCGATTTAGGCGCGTCGCTGCGCGCCGCGAATCTGAAATTAATGATTGCGTTGCCGGCGGCGGACTGGAGTTACGACTACAAGTATTTGGCGGCGCAAACCGATGCGATGATCTTGATGAATTATGATTTGCACTACCCCACGTCTGATCCAGGTCCCATCGCGTCTCAGGACTGGTTCATCACCAATATACAAAACATAACCAAGCTGGTCCCGCCTGAGAAAATCGTGATGGGCATTGCGAATTATGGCTACGACTGGCAGGTAAAATCGAAGGCGAGTCCGCGTCCCATTGCCCAGCCGATTACATTCCAGCAGGCCATTGTCACCGCGGTGGAATCAGAAACAGACGTGGAGTTCGACCCCGATTCTCTCAATCCGCATTACTCCTATGAAGACGAAAAGAATAACGTGCACCAGGTCTGGATGTTGGACGCACTTACTGCCTATAACGAACTGCGTGCCGCCGAGCGCGCTGGAGTGCGCGGCACAGCGCTGTGGCGCTTGGGCATGGAAGATCCGTCGATATGGTTCATATGGGATGCTACTCATCCCGACGATACGATTCGCAGAAAGGTGCAGGAAGTTCCGCCGGGCTACGATTTAATTCTGGAAGGTCAGGGCGATATCTGGCGCATTACCGCCACCCCACAGAGCGGCCGGCGTGAATTCGAATACGATTCCGACACAGATCTCTTCACGGACGAAACCTTCAAGACCTACCCGCTTTCCTGGCGCATCGACCAGATGGGATACGCGACGCACAAAATAGCTCTCACGTTCGACGACGGTCCGGACCCCAATTGGACATCGAAGATTGTCGACATCCTGCAACAGAAGCAAGTTCCCGCGGCTTTCTTTGTTATCGGCGAGTCCGCGAATCAGTACCCCGGAGTCGTGAAGCGCGAGTTCGATCTTGGAAATGAAGTAGGAAACCACACGTTCACGCACCCCGATTTTGAGACCATTTCGAAATCCCAGCTTCAGTTCGAGCTGAATCTCACCGAACTGCTCTTGGAAAGTAACCTAGGCGTGAAGACGCTCCTTTTTCGGCCGCCCTACGGCATCGATCACCAGCCCGAAACAGCCAGCGAAATTGCCATGCTCCCTGTTCCGCAGTCGATGGGTTACATCATCGTCGGCGCACAAATCGACCCGCACGACTGGGGGGAAGCAGATGGCGGGGCCCCTCCGCCGGTCGACACGATTGTGCAGCGCGTGATGAACGATGCGCAGAACGGACGGGGAAATATTATCTTAATGCACGATGGCGGTGGCGACCGAAGCCACACCATTGCAGCTTTGCCGCAGATTGTCGATGGCCTGCGCGCGAAGGGCTACGAATTCGTTTCAGTGGGAAGTCTGCTGGGCCAGACCCGAGCGCAAGTGATGCCGCCGCTGAGCCACCAGGAGTGGCTACTGGCGCGCGCAGACGCGTTCGCCTTCGAGGCCTTCCGTTGGTTCCGCTTTGGCATCGCTTTCATTTTTATGACGGGAATTTTGCTGGTAAGTGGTCGCGCGCTGATCATTGGATTGCTTGCGCTGGCCGAAAAACTGAGGCCGTCGCCGGTGGATCATCCCGAGTACAAACCGGAAGTCTCCATTATGATTCCGGCCTACAACGAAGAGACTGTGATCGTTGATACGGTGCGTTCGGCGCTCGCTTCTGTTTATCCGAAACTTGAGATCCTTGTAATCGACGATGGCTCCGCCGATCGCACAGCCGAACTGGTGCGCGCCAATTTCGGACGTGACTCCCGCGTGCGATTACTACTGCAGCCAAATCGTGGAAAGCCTGCGGCGCTCAACCACGCGCTTTCCGAAGCAGTAGGTGAGATTGTCGTTTCCATCGATGCCGATACGATTGTCGATCCGGAAGCGGTTCCGCGCTTGGTTCGGCATTTCGCTGATCCGAAAGTAGGCGCGGTGGCGGGAAACGTAAAAGTGATGAATCGGAACAAGTGGCTCACGCGCTGGCAAGCCCTTGAATACATCACCAGTCAGAACCTGGAAAAGCGAGCGTTTGATCTGTTGAATTGCATTCCTGTGGTACCTGGTGCCGCGGGAGCATGGCGCACCGATTTGCTCAGGGCCAACGGCGGATTCTCAGGCGACACGGTGGCGGAAGACACCGACCTCACCCTTACTATCCGGCGTAACGGCTGGAAGATTCTGTACGACGAAGAAGCCATCGGGCGCACCGAAGTCCCAGACACCGTCGAAGCTTTGATTCGCCAGCGATTCCGATGGACCTTTGGCACGCTGCAGGCCGTGTGGAAACATCGCGACGCTTTCGGCAAACCACGCTACGGCACGCTTGGCTGGATCGCGATCCCGAATATTTTCCTCTTTCAGATTATTCTCCCACTGGTTTCACCGGTCATTGATCTTCTGTTTATCCTTTCTATCGCCCTATGGGGCCTCGCGCAACTTCGTATCGCTCATTTGCCGCAGTTATGGACACTTCAAGACGTCGAGCGTTCTTTAATCTTCTTTGCCATCTTCATGGTGATCGACCTGCTAACTTGCGTGGTCGCCTTTGCACTGGAGAAAAATGAGGACTGGACTCTGTTGGCTCCGTTAATCCTCCAGCGCTTTTACTATCGTCAAATGATGTACGTCGTGCTATTCCGTGCGTTGAAAGAAGCGGTCCAGGGACGCCCGGTCGGATGGCGTGGGGTGGAGCCGCAAATGCCAACTCCCGTCGTCCAATCCTGAAGAATTCCGGACTCTGCGGTGGGTTCCAGCGTGTCCGGAACTTGCCAAGCATGTTGCCGAGTGCTTATCAACCCCCGGCTATCCTCGCCGGCCAAGTCCGAGCTTACACAGAGCAGCACTAATCTGAACTCCGCAACTTTTCTGTGCAAGGTGGGTTTAGAAAAGCGGATATGAAAACAATCCGAACTAGGCGTAGTGCAAAAAGCACTGGCGCTTTTCATTTGGAATTGACACTCCGCCAAAGCTCGGACTATAGTTTCCTCACTTATTACTGCCCTTGTAACCTGGCTCTTGCAGAGGTCTGTAGTAAGCCCATTCCGGGGCTTGGACGGGTTTTTCGCTCACAGTTGACATACTAGGACGACGCGCCCGAACTCGTTCCTGTGGAGCAACCGGGGAGGCGCTCTCTGCAATGGGCAACTCACAATTCGTATGATTAAAATTGTACAAAAATTTTGAAAATCAAACGTCCTTGGAAGCGTGAGGAAGCAAATAAGGTTTTGAAAAGAGGAGATAACTATGATATCGAGCCAGCCAAGTTACAAGGTCACTGCAAAGTGGGTCGTTTTTCTGGTTTTACTTATGCTCCCAAGCATCGCTTGGGGCCAGAAAAATAAGGGTGGTGGTGGCGGTTCTTCAGGTGGTGGTGGTGGGTCGCATGCGTCGGCTCCGTCGCATGCATCGGCTCCTTCACACGCATCGGCCCCGTCGCATACGACTTCGGGCGGCGGCTCCCATACGACGACGGCGGGCGGCTCACATACGACAACGGCGGGCGGCTCACATACGACAACGGCTGGTGGTTCTCATACCACGACGGCCAATAGTGGCCACACAACCACTGCCAATGCCAGCCATACCACCACAGCGGGCGGTGCGAAGACGACTACAGCCGGTGGCGCGAAGACAACCACAGCGGGCGGTGCCAAGACGACTACAGCCGGTGGCGCGAAGACAACCACAGCGGGCGGTGCGAAGACGACTACAGCCGCTGGCGCGAAGACCACCACAGCGGGTGGTGCGAAGACGACCACAGCGGGCGGTGCGAAGACGACCACGGCGGGTGGCGCGAAGACAGCCACAGCCGGTGGTGCGAAGACGACCACGGCGGCCGGCGCGAAGTCGAATGCAGCTCCGAGCAAGACGGTTACGACTGCGCATGGACACACGAAAACGATAAACGGCGCGGGCAAGACTACCAGCGTCACGACCAAGAGCGGGACGAAAGCGAGCTTCAGTTCCAGCGGTAAAGTGAGCTCGATTCATACTAAGAACGGCACCACCATAAACCATGGGGCCAATGGCAACCGAACCGTTGTATCCAAACGTGCTGATGGAAGTCGGGTGGTGAGCACTGGAAAAGGCCGGGGATACACCGAACATAACTTCTCGCGCGGCGGACGCAGCTACACTAGCCGCACCTACTACCGAGGCGGTCACGCCTATGCGCGTGTTTACGGCCGAGGCTACTACCGCGGTGGCTACTACAACAGCTACTACCCCGGCTACTACTACGGCGGTGGATATTATGGCTGGGCCTACGGTGGCTGGGGCCCAGGGATTGGCTGGGGCTGGGGCTGGGGCGGAGCACCCTGGTATGGATACTACGGATACTATTTCAATCCTTATCCCGTTTATGCGGCTCCAGCATTTTGGATCACCGACTACTTGATTGCGGCAAATCTGCAGGCCGCGTATGAAGCCCAGGCAGCAGCGAGCGCCGCTGCTGTTGCGAACGCTAACGCTGCAGTTGCAGCGGATGCCGGCGCGGCCCCCGCGGACGGTGGAGGTCAGAGCGCCGTTGTTCTCACTCCGGAAGTGAAGCAGGCCATCGCTGACGAAGTGAAAGCACAAATCGCGGCGGAGCGAGATGCGGCAGCGGCGCAGTCAAGCGGAGCCAGTGCTTCACTAGCGGCCCCGGCAGCAGACGCGTCAGCCTCAGCTACTCCAGCCGAAGTTCTACCGGACGCGTTGAATCCTAACGAACGCACATTCATCGTTGCAGACACCCTCAACCCACAATTGTCAGACGGCACCGAGTGTTCTTTGACTCAGGGCGACGTCTTAACCCGCATCGACGATACACCTGACGCCAATCAAAACGTTAAGGTGCTGGTTAGCGGCAGCCAAAAGGGCGACTGCAGCTCGGGTGCCCAGCTTGCCGTTTCGGTCGACAGTCTGCAGGAAATGCACAATCATTTCCGCGAACAGATCGATGACGGTCTCGGAGAGTTGGCAAAGAACCAGGGTAAGAAGGGTATGCCTGCCGCTCCAGCCGGTTCGGCAGTTTCCAAGCCCAATCCCGACGGCCAGGCGAAACCGGATCCTAACGCCGCGGCCGATTTGCAAAAACAGGAGCAAGAGGCTGACCAAGCTGAGAAAGAAGTCCAGGTAGCCCAAAACGATGGGATCAGCAATTAACAGCGCATCCCGTTAACGAGTGCGAAGTGATCACCGAACAGGGAGAGTCAGCTCTGGAGAGCTGGCTTTCCCGGTTTAGTCTGAACAGGGAGGGTCGAAGCAATTGTGATTTTCAAAATTCCGAATTGCAGATTAGTTGACAGGATGGGCCCTGTTACCTATAGTTACGGCGTTTCGCATGGATTGGGATGCCCCCGCGCCCCGAAACAAATTCTTCTCCGGTGAGGAAAGCCTATGTTTTCACGCCTACCGATCATCAAATTAAGTGTTATCGCAGCGTTGGCATTTGCATCCTTCGGGATCACTCCTCGCAGTGAAGGCCAAAGACTACAACAGCGGTTGGAATCAACGTACGCGATCACCAAGCCGACAGATGACAAGAGCGACATCGTCACGGCCGGCGCTGTTTTGATACTGCAGAAAGATAAGATAATAATGTACAGCACCGCTAACCAAGTATTGCCCCAGAACACCTATAAAGCCGGAAAGCTCTCCGAGGGTGCCTTCGGTGTGCATGATAACGTGCAAAAATTTGGCAGCTTCATCGGGCATCCGCCTCCGCAACAGGCGCAGACGCAATCGCGGCATTTCGTTACCGGCGAAAAATTCTGGGTGACCGGCATCGCTGTACAGTCAGACGGCGTCGTTTTCACGCTGTTCAGCGATCCATATGACGATGTTCGTTACGTTTGCACGCTTAAATTCCTTTACCCCAAAGGCGCCACCCCTTCAAATGACGATGTATTGAAAACTGTCGCAGAAGTCTTCAAAGTTCAACAAGACGACTCTGCAAAGTCGGACGACAAGGGAAACCAACAGCAAGGCGCCGACGCCAATCAGCAGCCCGCAGCCGATGCAAATCAGCAGCCTGCCGCAGAAGCGCCTCCGCCAGCCCCGCCTGCCACGGTTGCGATAGGCCAAACTACCGATGAAGTCATAGCGATACTCGGGCAGCCCGAGAAGATTCTCAACCTGGGTGCCAAGCAGATTTACGTATACAAAGACCTCAAGGTCACATTCGTGAAGGGCAAGGTCACCGACGCGCAATAAACGGTAAGCAAGTCGCCGATTGGCGGCGCCGTGGCAACAAGCGAAGTAATCTTTAGTCGAACCAGCCGCCCTTTGCTAGAATAAGATTGTCGTATGGGCTGCATCCCGAACCTGGGAGCGGCACCGGAGGCTAACATGAGTGTTGCACCGCGTGCGGGCAACGGTAAAATTACCGTGCCTGACATTCAATCCCGCAAGTTCAATTCCAGGTTCGGCTCTCCTGAAACAAAAAAGAAAATCACTTGTTTAACGGCTTACGACTATCCCACTGCGCGTCTCCTGGACGAAGCTGGCGTCGAGATATTGCTGGTAGGGGACTCCCTCGGCATGGTAGTGCTTGGCTACGACAGCACGCTGCCAGTCACGCTAGAAGAAATGTTGCATCATGTGCGTGCCGTCCGTCGCGGAACGAAGCGAGCATTGCTAGTGGCCGACATGCCCTACGGCAGCTTTCACGTCTCGACCGATGAATCGATCCGCAACGCGATGCGCTTGGTGAAAGAAGGCGGAGCCGAGGCAGTAAAGGTCGAAGGCGGCGAACGCCGCCTGGAATTGATCACGCGCTTGGTCGAAGCCGAAATTCCTGTGATGGGCCACGTCGGCCTCACGCCCCAATCTATCAACGCTCTGGGCGGATTCCACGTTCAGGGCAAATCGACCGATGCTGCGCGTCAACTCGAGCGCGACGCACAAGCCGTTGAATCCGCAGGCGCGTTTTCCGTGGTCTTGGAATCCGTCCCGCGTGAACTTGCCGCCCGGATCACCGAGAAATTGCGCATTCCCACCATCGGCATTGGCGCCGGCCCCGATTGCGATGGACAAGTTCTCGTGTTCCACGATCTGGTGGGGCTCACCATCGGTCACAAGCCGAAGTTCGCGCGGCAATATGCGAATCTCGCCGCCGAAATTTCTCGCGCCGCGGAAGCGTATTGCAACGATGTGCGCGCCGGCGGTTTTCCATCCGACGCAGAATCCTTCCATTCGCCGGCCGAGTTGCGCGAACAACTGCTAGCGCGTCAGCGCACTTGACATGTTTTTGCTCGTGCGAAGCGCGGACTCCACATTCTGAAGGAGACGAGTCGGTATGAACCTCGAAGACTTCCACCGCTTGTATGAATACAACTCGTGGGCCAATCATCGCACTCTCGAGGCCTGCGCGGGGCTCAGCGACGAGCAATTCACGCGGGACTTGCCATCGAGCTTTCGCTCCCTGCGCGATACCCTCGTCCATATCCTGCTGGTCGAATGGTTGTGGCGAGAAAGGTGGTTAGGCGGTTCCCCGGATAAATATCCCCCGGCCGGCGATTTTCCCAATTTAGAAACGGTGCGCCGACGCTGGTCTGAAGTCGAAAGGAATCTTCTCGGCTATGTCGCATCGCTGAAGCCTGAAGATGTCGATCGCGTGATCGAATACAAAACAACCGCAGGTGTGCCGCAGGCCGCGCCGCTTTGGCAGATGTTGCAACATCTGGTAAATCACGGCACCTATCATCGCGGCCAAGTGGCAACAATGTTGCGCCAGCTCGATGCCAAACCCATCGGCACCGACCTTATCATTTTTTATCGTGAGCGCGCCACGCAGGCCAAGGCATGACGCAACAAGCTCGCTCGCAAATTTGTCGCATGCCGATTTCCTAAGAAACTTGTCGTCCTGCCAATGCCATGGAAATAATTCGCACCATATCGTGGATGAGCAAGCTAGCCCGCGAAGTGCACTCGCAGGAGCGCATCGTCGGGCTAGTTCCAACCATGGGCGCCTTGCACGAAGGCCATTTCTCGCTAATCCGCGCGGCAAAATCCGAATGCTCTCCGGTTGTTGTTTCGATTTTCGTCAATCCCAAACAATTTGGGCCATCGGAGGATTTGCAGAAGTATCCGCGTGCTTTCGAAGCTGACCGCGCGGCGCTGGAGAATCTCGGCGTGGATTATTTGTTCGCGCCGACGCCCGAGGAAATGTATCCCCGCGGTTTTCGCACAGCTGTTGCGGTGGAAGGCTTGAGCGAAAAACTCGAAGGCCGCTCGCGTCCGGGCCATTTTCAGGGCGTCACAACTGTCGTGCTGAAACTTCTGGAGATCGTTCAGCCAAGCCGTGCGTATTTCGGCCGCAAGGACGCGCAGCAAGCCCGCATCATTCGCCAAATGGCCTTGGATCTCAATCTCGCAACGCAGATCGTCGTGCGCCCAATTCTTCGCGAGCCCGACGGTCTGGCGCTATCGTCACGAAATGTTTATTTGGACGCGAACGAGCGCCGCGCTGCCGTCGCGCTATATCGCTCGCTCGAAGCCACGCGCCAGGAAATTATCGCAGGTGAACGTGATGCGGCGCGCCTGCTGGTCGCCTTGCGCCGCGTGATTGATGCGGAGCCCGGTGTCGTTCTCGATTATGCGGAAATTGTAGACGCGGAAACTCTCGAACCGGTGGTGAGCCTGCGAGGCGACTGCCTCATGTTACTCGCCGCAACGTTGGGTAAAACGCGGCTAATCGATAATGCGATCATCGAGCAGGATCATGAAACATTCCGTGTGACTTTGTAGTCCGGACCTTTCCTGCTTAGCCCGCCTCGATCGCCGCAATTACTTCGGCGGCGTGGCCTTTGGGCGTCACCTTGTCCCAAATTTTCCGTATTTTTCCGTCCGGCCCGATCCAGAAAGTCATGCGCACGATTCCCAGGAACGATTTCCCCAGGAAACTTTTCATCCGCCGCGCCCCGTACGGCTCGATCACTGCGAATTCGGTGTCCGCGAGCAAAGGAAAATTCAGTTTATGCTTCACCTTGAATTTCGTCTGCGCTTCCACGTCGTCCGCACTGCAACCCAGGATGGACGTATCGAGCTTTTGAAATTCCTTGATTGCGTCACGAAACTCGGACGCTTCGTTAATTCAACCCGGAGTATTTGCCTTGGGATAAAAGTAGAGAACCAAGTTCCGCCCGCGAAAATCGGCCAGCGCTACAGTCTTGCCATTGTCGGCTGTCACCGAAAAATTCGGAGCCTTATCGCCTTCTTTCAGCATGTTAGTTCGATTCCTTTATTCGCCCGGGCTACGATTCCGCCAGCACTCGCTTCAAAACGTCGGTCACCACTTGCGGATGAGCTTGCCCGCGTGTTTCTTTCATTACCTGGCCCACAAAAAACTTGAAGACGCCTTCGTTCCCCGCGCGATACTTCGCCGCGTTCTCCGCATTCTTGGCCACCACCGCTCGCGCGATCTTCTCGATAGCGCCCGCGTCGGTGATCTGCGACATTCCTTCGGCGGAAATGATATCAGCTGCGCGCTTCCCGGTATCAAACATCATTGCAAAGACTTTCTTTCCGGTGGCGGCGGTAATTTCAGCGCTTTCGATCTTGGCCAGCAATTCCGCCAGCGCCACCGGTGGCACAGGACAATTTTCGATCTCTTTGCCGGTTTCATTCAGCCGCCGTAGTAATTCGGTCGTAATCCAATTTGCCGCGCCTTTGGCCGGAGCGCCCGCGCGCACAGTGGCCTCGAAATAATCCGCCAGCGCCCGCGTCGCTGTCAAAACATCTGCGTCGTACGGAGTAACCCCGTACTCGCGCAGAAAGCGCGCGCGCTTTCGGTCCGGGAGCTCTGGCATCTCGGCGCGAACTTCTTCCACCAGTCTTTCCGGCACGGAAACAGGCAGCAGGTCGGGGTCTGGGAAATAGCGATAGTCGTGCGCGAATTCCTTCGAGCGCATTGGTTCCGTGCGCCCGGCCGCCACATTCCAGAGCCGCGTCTCTTGCACGATTTGCCCGCCCGATTCCAGCACGCCGATTTGCCGCTCAATTTCGTATTCCAGAGCGTGCTGCAGATAACGAAACGAATTCAGGTTTTTTGCTTCCACTTTGGTGCCGAATTTCGGCGCGCCGCGCAGCCTGACGCTCACGTTCGCATCGCAGCGCAGCGAACCTTCTTCCATGTTGCAATCGCTCACATCCGTGTATTCCAGCACCTGTTTCAGCGTCGTCAAATATGAATACGCTTGGGTCGGCGTCCGAATATCAGGCTCCGACACGATTTCGATCAGCGGCACTCCGCACCGGTTGTAATCGATGTAGCTCCAGCGGTCGGAATCCACAAATCCCTCATGCAGATTTTTCGCCGCGTCTTCTTCCAGGTGTACGCGCGTGATTCCGACCCGCTTCCGCGAGCCATCGAGCTCAAATTCCAGCCAGCCCTTGGTGGCCAGTGGCAATTCGTACATTGAAATCTGATAGCCCTTCGGCAAATCCGGATAAAAATAATTCTTCCGCGCAAACACCGAGCGCTCGTGAATGTTGCAATGTAGCGCAAGCGACGCTCGAATCGCCAAATCGCGCGCTTTTCGGTTCAGCACCGGCAACGCGCCGGGCAAACCAAGGCACACCGGACAGGTATTGGAATTCGGAGGGTCACCGAAATGGGCCGAGCAGCCGCAAAACGCCTTGGTCAGCGTTTTGAGCTGCGCATGCACTTCCAGCCCAATCACCGCTTCGTAGCGTTCTTTGATCTCCGGCGCGACACGTGGCCGTTCTTCCGTTGTCCGGCTCATTCGTAGCGCAGAATTATAACACCCGGGCTACCCCCCACGTCTTTTCGCTAGTCTCGGCCCCAAACGTAATGTATTCCCACGCGGTAACTACGGCCTAGCGCAGGATATCCCACCGCATCCTGATACTTCCGGTCGAACAAGTTCTGCACCTGTGCGATTGCCGACAGGCCTTTAGCCACTGGTACAGTTGTCGCTGCGTCCCAGCGCACATAGCTCGGATCGCTGGTAATGCAGGGGCCCATGCACATATCGCCCATATGTACGCTGTCGAAGTCACTATCCGCCCGCCGGCCCACGTAGTATCCAGCTATGTTGATGTTGGCCCAATGGAAATGGGCATTGGCGATCAGACTAGCCGAATGCAGCGGCCGCTTGAAAAGTCGATTGCCCTGTGCCAGCGCCGGATCGTTTAATTCATTAGTGGTCTTCAGCACTTTAGAGTCGTCATAGGTGTAGTTTCCCACGATGTTTAACCAATGCAGCGGCTTCGCCTCAATTGTTGAATTAATGCCGACCGCCCGTGCCAGGTCTGTGTTGAAGAAGCTTCCCTCGAACACCGGGCAGTTTCCGCCACTCATCGTGGCAAAGCTTACAATGTCCTGAAACCGGTTGAAAAACGCCGTAGCCGAAAAACGAATCCGATCCGAAGCCAAGACTTGATCGAATCCCACATCCACCGTACGGCTGCGCTCCGGATCAAGTTGCGGGCTGCAAGCCGACGGAAGCAACTCCGGTTCTTTGATTCCCAATCCATAGGACGCACGCAACCGCGTCGAGCCCCAGAAACCAGAACCGTAACGCAGCGCGTAGGCCGCTCCTATTCGCGGCACTGCGCGCACGCCATAAAATCCATTGCCATCCACACGTACGCCGGCGATCACCGTCAGCCGGCGTACGACTTGATAGTGCGCTTCCACATAACCCCCCTGATTGTGCCGCGCGGTCGCTCCGCCATTTTCAACTTCAAAGAAATATCCAACGGACACGCCGCCATTAGGAAAAAGATAGCTCGATTGCTCGTTCAGCCCCGCGCGATTGAAATCCGCAGGGAAAGAACCGAAGGGGCCCACATCCAACGAATAGTCTCGAGATTCGAATCCGACGATCTGGTGCTGCCAGTCGCCAGTTTTAAAATCCCAGGTCAGTCCAGAGGCGAAATCGTGGAGGCCTGTGTGTTGCCCCGGCACAAAAAACAACTGACCGAGCGCGGTCTGCCCTGGCTGCCCCGCGTCGCTCGAACTATTCCGCAAAGTCAGCCGCAGCGTATCGGTTTCGGAAAACTTCCAGCCGAAATTTCCCCACAGTGTCGTGTCGCGAAAATAATTATCCGGCCCCTGCCCGTCGCTGTCGAAATAAGCGGCGCCCGCCGAATAATCGAAAGCCCCCAGCATCGCGCTTAACTGGCCCGAAGTGTGTTGAGTGTTAAACGTTCCCCCGTCGGCATTCAATTCCAGCACCGGCTGGCCGGTATTGCCGCGGTGCGTGAAAATTTGCAGCACGCCCGCCATCGCGTCGGATCCATAAAGCACGCTCGTCGCGCCGTGCACCACTTCAATCTTGTCTATTCCGTCTAGCGGGAAATTTGAGAAATCCACCAACCCGCCTGGCGGATTCACCGGTACTCCATCGATCAGCACCTTGGTGTAATTTGAATTTCCGCCGTCCAGGAAAAACGTGGTGGAGCCGCCCATGGGTCCCAGTTGCGAAAAACTCATACCCGCTATCCCCTGCGTCAGCGGCGGCAGCCAAATCTCTCCGCGCTGATCGATTTCCTCCCGGGTCACGATGTTCACCAGCGCAGCTGTATTCTCGAGTGTCGCCGGTTCGGCGGACGCGCTCACCACCACATCGGCTGACATGGGCTCAAGTTGCAGCCGGACGTCCCATGTCCGGGCCTCTCCGGCAGCGAGCGTGAATTCCTGCTCTTCCTTCTTGAACGCGGTGTGCCTGACGGTCACACGGTATCGTCCAGGATTGAGTGTCAGCGAAAACCTGCCCTCTGGCCCACTCTCCGTGTGAACACTGGCCCCCGTTGTACCGAGACGCTGTGCTGTCACCAGAGCTCCTACGATGGCTGCCTCAGTTTGATCTTTTAAGGTTCCGATGATTGTGGCGGTTTGTTGTGCGGACGTTACGCTTGGCAGAAAAAACAAAATTCCAAAGCAACTTGCGGAAGCAAGAACCAAGACGCGGAGCAGTCTCATTTTTCCTCCTCTCCCTCTCGCGCGGGAGTTGAAGGTTGTCCTGGCATCTACGCTTTGCGCTGTTTGCCTGCGATCCGTCACCGAATCAAACGGCTCGTAAGCTCAGTGCATCGCATATTCACCAAGATTGAGATTCCGCTCGGTTTCCTGGCTTGGCGGCTTGTCCAGCGCACCGATTTTTCTCGGTAACGCCGAAACATCAGCACGGCCTTCCCATCGCAGGTCTTAAATCGCAATCGCTTGCAACTCAAGACCAACGACAGTGGCGCGCGCCGAGAATTTCCGCCTTACAGTCGCGCGGCGGCGACGGCTTTTCACCGTCTTCCCGTGCGCGGAGTCTCGGGTCATAGTGAACAGCGCGCCGCATCGTCTGCAGCCCGCCGCTTGCGGAGGTGAAATTGCTACCCCAGCGACATAAGTAAAAAAAATTGTGAACTCTTAGCGCGTCGCCCTCAAAATGACGCGCGGACGCCCGCTATACCCGCTTTCCACTTCCAGCGGCGCCTCAAAAACCTCTTCAAGCAACTCACGTTCGTAAACTTCCGCCGGCGTCCCAATCCTCGGACATTTGCCCTTATGCAGCAGCACGATTCGATCCGAAAATTCCGCGGCAAGATTCAATTCGTGCGTCACCACGATCACGGTGTACCGGTTTTCGTCCGCTAGTCGACGCAGCCGCCGCAGCAATTCCACTTTCCCACCAATGTCCAGATGTTGTGTAGGCTCGTCGAGCAAAAGAAGCGATGGCTGCTGGGCCAGCGCGCGCGCCAGAATCACACGTTGCTTCTCTCCACCGGAGAGCTGGTCCATCCATCGATCGCGCAACGCATCAGCGCCCACCTGTGCCAGCGCATTCCCTGCCAGCAAGCAATCCACATCCGACTCGAAGCGCAGCCTTCGCCCGTACGGATAACGCCCCTGCAAAACGTATTCCCAGACGCGCAGCGGAAATAAAAGTTCGCTCTCTTGTGCCACCAGCGCGATTTTCTGCGCTCTCACTTTCAGATCAAGCTCGCTCACTTCCGTGCCGTCCACTTCGATTCGGCCCGATAGCGGTTTCAACAATCCCGCGAGAAGCTTAAGCATCGTGGATTTTCCGCTCGCGTTCGGCCCCAGTATGGCCAGCAGCTCGCGTTGCTGCACTTCAAAACTTGCCGGCCCCAAAGTGAATTTCGGCGCCGAACGGTCCGTCGCCGCGTACGCGTAGCTGGCCTGTTCGACTTTCAGCCGTAGCGGGGCGCTCTTGTCCGAACGCACAGGCTGCGGCAAAGCCACCGCTCCCTCTCCGGCGCTCATCGCATCCTCCGCCGCATCAGGTAAATAAAAACAGGCGCTCCAGCCAGCGCCGTCATCGCACCCACCGGTAATTCCGTGGGGGCCACCACCGTCCGCGCCAGCGTGTCCGCCAACACAATCGCAATCGCTCCGCCAATCGCCGCCGTAGGAATCAGCATTCGATAGTCCGTACCAAAGAGCATGCGCATCACATGCGGCACCAACAGCCCCACATATCCGATCGCCCCGCTCACCGAAACCGCCAGTCCCGTCAGCACCGACGCCGCAATGTAAACCACAAACTTCACGCGGTTAACGTTTACGCCCAAATGTTTCGCTTCCTGCTCCCCCGTTAGAATCAAATTCAGATCGGACGAAGTGGTGTACATGGCCCCCGCCGCAACGATGAACACAAAAAAAAGAAACCCAAGCCATCCCAGAACATTCGTCGTCGGTGGAGGCGCCGTAAGATCGCCCATCAGCCAAAAAGCAATGCTGCGTAGTTCCGAGCCCGTAACCATGGTCAAAAGAAACATGATGATCGCTGAAAGAAATGACGCCGCCACGATCCCCGCGAGCAAAAGTGTCGGACTATCCAACTGTCCGCCGCGCCGCCCCAAAAAATAAACCGCCGCGATGGTGGACGCCGCGCCCACAAACGCCGCCATCTGAATCGCGCCAACGGTGTGTGGCGCGACGATCAAACTTACGATCGCGCCCAATGCCGCCCCGCTGGATACTCCCAGCACGTACGGATCGGCCAATGGATTCCGCAACAGCGCTTGAAACCCTGCGCCCGCCGTCGAAAGCGATGCTCCCACCAAAATTCCCAAGGCGATTCGCGGCAGCCGCAACCCAAATACAACTTGCCAGAACTCCACAGGGATTTCTTCGCGCCGCCCTACCGCCGCATTAATCAGCGTGCTGATGATATCCCGCACGGAAATCGGGTACGCGCCCATGCGCAAGGAAACCACGCACACCACAAACAAAACGCCGCAAAGCCCCGCGCAAATCCCCACAATTCGCTGCGGCGTTAAAGGGCGCAAAAATCACACTCCATTTCAAACCGAATATTCGCAAAAACTTCCCTCATCACTCCGTCTTGTCGTTCAAAGCTCTCCCCGCGAGCGCTCCACGAAAACACATCCGGATGCAATTCGCGCGCAATTTGTTCGATAGCCCCCACCAATCCCGGCGACGGCTTCGTAATTTCGTCATCCACTTTCATAATGTGCCCCATTTGAATCGCCTTCAACGCTTTCCACGCCGGTCGCGTGCGCAGACGACTCAGTTCATGATCGTCATTCGATTCCGAATGATTCGTGGTGAACAAAATGTACTCCGGCTGCAGCCGCACAATTTCTTCCATGCTTACTTGCGGCCAATTCTGGTTCGCCACAATCACCGACTCCGCGCCGACCCATCGCAGTGCGTCGGCAATAAACGTATTTTGCCCAATCGTAATCAGCGGATCCTCCCACACCACAAACAGCACATGGACGAGCGGCAGTTCCGCAATGCGCGCGTGCACTGCATCGAGACGCGCTTGAAGTTGCGCCACCAAAGCCATGCCCTGTTCGTTCGCGCCCATTAAACCCGCTATCCGCTCGATGGAATCAAGCATCCCACGCACCGTATGCGGATCGCTCGTGTAAACAGAAATCCCTAGTCGCAGCAGCGCGTCCACGGTTTCCGGACGGTTAATCGAAGTTGTCGCCAGCACCACGTCCGGATGCATCGCGACAATTGCTTCCAAGCTCGGCGTTTGCGGTGAGCCGATATGCGGTTTCCGCTTCGCCGCCGGCGGCGTGTCACAAAACGTTGTATCGGCCGCGAGTTTGTCTTCCAGCCCCAGCGCGTACACTGTTTCCGTCAGATCCGGCGCCAGCGTCACAATGTGTTGCACTGAAAACGGAATCGCCAGGCGCCGCCCCGTTTCATCGGTCACAAATTTCATGGCACGCTTGAACGCCGGCGCTTGTTGCGGTGCCGCAGCAGCGCCTTGGCTCGCGCCGCAACACGCCAAAAAGTAAATCATGCAGAAAAGTTGTCGCCCAATGCGCGTAAGGTTTTCTCCCAACAAAAAAGCCTCGCGAATAGAGCGAGGCGGCTCGCCACACCCTCTCTCGCGAAGAGTGTCAGCTTCCACCAGTTCGGGTAGGTTTCCTGACTTTCGGCCTTCGCAATCTTTCAGCCGATTACAGTGGCGGGACCGTGGCCGATTTTCACGGCCTTCCCCTTCATTTCCGAATCATCCGATGGACGTTCGAAAATCTTGTTCCCCGAGCCAGCTAAGTTGTCTTCGGCGAGTTTATGCGCCCCGCCTTTCACTGTCAATCGATTGGGAAATCCTCTGTCCCAACTCAAATCCGGGCGTCCATTTTCCAAAGAACAAATTCCGCGCTAACGAGAAATTTAGCAGTATCCTCAATCAGATTCTCGTCAGGAGGACATATGGCTTCAGATTCCCCTGCTGTTTCACAATCAACGTCGCGGGCCCCAGCCCCATATTCAATCGCGCCGTGGCTGTCAATTCGAAATGGCGCGCGAGCCGTCGATTTTTACAAAGCAGCATTCGGAGCGGTAGAGAGCCATCGCCTGGAAGATCCCACTGGCGCCGTAGTAGCAAAACTCACAGTAAATGGCGCCGTGTTCTGGGTAAGTGGCGAATCCCCGGAAGAGGTCAACTCCACCCCGGAGCCAGTCGGTGGCGACACCGTTCGACTGATTTTGATTGTCCCGGATCCCGATGCTGTCTTCGCGCGCGCGCTGAAGGCTGGCGCCTCACAAGTTTTCCCGGTAGCGGAAGAACACGGCTGGCGCCTCGGACGCGTGGTTGATCCTTTCGGCCTTCACTGGGAAATCGGCCGCGAGCTTGCGTGATTAATTTCAGCGGCTAGCGGTTCTTCCACTTTGGAGCGCGCTTTTCCACCGTTGCGCGTAAACCTTCCTGCGAATCTTCCAGGTCGGCAAGTTCATTGAGGAAAACTTTCATCGAATTGCGCACGCCTTCGCGCAACGGCAAACCCAAACTGCCCAGAATGGCTTTCTTAGCCATGGTCAGCACTGGCCCAGACTGCGCCGTGACCTTCGCGCAAACTTCTTCCACTTTCTTCTGCAAATCTTTTTCCGGCACCAGCCAGTTCACTAGCCCAAGCTCCCGCGCCCGCTCGGCCGACATCGTTTCCGCTGTCAGCACCAGTTCCAGCGCCATCTTCGGCCCCAAAATATAAGGCAGCACCGCCGCAGCCAGCGGAGGAAACGCTCCTAGCTTGATTTCCGGTTGCGCGAAACGCGCGTTCGGTGTCGCAATTACCAGGTCGCCCAAGGCCGCCAGCTCCGCGCCTCCGCCAAACGCCGGCCCGTTGACCACCACCAGAATCGGCTTGGCCGTCTCCACCATCGCGGAAAACGCGCTGTGAAACGCGTCCAGCAGCTGAAACACGCGCCGCGCCGTATATTCGCCCAGCTCGATGCCGCCGCAGAAAGCCTTAGCCGCCGAATCCAGCACGATGAGCTTTACGTGGTGTGTCTCGCTCACCGAGTTGATTCCCGCCACCAGCTCCATCAGCACCCGCTCGTTTAGCAGATTGTGTTCAGGGCGGTCCAGCGTAAGCCGCGCGATCTCGCCTTCGATGCGGAATTTCACGAATTGGAAGTCGGTTGGCTTCGGCGCAGCCAGCGCCAGCGTCCCCAGCATCTCCGATTCGCGCGCCGCCTTAGTGATTTGCATGCCTATGGCTCCAATTCACCCTGCGTTTACGAGCCTAACCCTTTCTCGCGCTGGCATCCACGCGCATCCTGCGCCATGCGCTCAATCGGGCAAGACCTGTCCATCAGAACAGGTGTTCAAGGGCTTTGGCGGACGGTTCGATACAGCCCGCTCTGCAGCCGCAACTATAGTCAATCAGGGCTTCCAGGCGTTTCCCATAGAAGGTGATAACTCATATGATATCCTTTGTCTGACTATCAGAGAACTGCCTGTTCAAGGTCATCGTCCGAATGAGCCATTCACGTATTTTGAAACCAGCTTAAAAGTTCGTTTCCGCGGTGGCGATTCCAGATTTTCAAAGTCTGACGCGTCCTCTGTCGGAACTGGCAGCAGATGACAGGGAACCTTCTCTCGCTGAAGCAAGCGAGAGGCTTTCTGCGGTCCGCGCCGCCGGCCTCGAATCCGTAAGCGTCGCTTCACAGCGCCCACTCCCTTCCTGTATTCTGCTGGGCCTATGCTGGATCTGGGATATGTGCGGGAGCACCTCGACACGATTGAAAAGATGGCGCGCGACCGCGGCATTACGCTGGACCTCGCGCCCTTTCGCGAGATTGACACCGAGCGCCGCCAGCTCATCACCGCAGCCGAGCGTCTAAAGGCCGAACGCAATCGTGCGAGCGAAGAAATCGCGCGGATGAAACGAGCCGGCGAAGATGCGTCACAGCTTTTGGCGCTGATGAAGGAAGTAGCCGAGCGCCTCAAACGCGACGACGAGCGCATCAATGACCTGGACGAGCGTCTGAAACAATTTCTTCTAACCGTCCCCAATATTCCGCACGCAAGCGTCCCGCTAGGAAAAAGCCCCGCGGATAATGTGGAAGTCAGGCGCTGGGGCGCGCCGCCGAAATTCGATTTCAAGCCGCGCCCGCATTGGGAAATTGGCGAGGGCGCCGCGATCCTGGATTTTCAATCTGCTGTAAAAATTGCCGGCGCCCGATTCGGTGTTTACCAAGGACTGGGCGCGCGCCTCGAACGAGCTCTCGCGAACTTCTTCCTGGACGTGCACACCCGCGAACATGGCTACACTGAGATTCTTCCGCCATTCCTGGTGAACACAGCCTCGCTCACCGGTGTAGGCCAACTGCCGAAATTTGCCGCTGACATGTTTCACGTGGAAAATACGGATTTGTGGCTCACTCCGACGTCCGAAGTGGAACTTAGCAGCCTACACCGCGACGAAACGCTCGATGCGGACAAGTTGCCCATCAAAGTTTGCGCCTGGACAGCTTGCTTCCGCTCTGAAGCCGGCGCAGCGGGAAAAGACACGCGTGGACTCAAGCGCCAGCACCAATTTCAAAAGGTGGAGATGTTCAAATTCACGCGGCCCGAGCAAAGTTACGATGAACTTGAATCTCTGGTGCAGAACGCGGAAGCGATCCTGCAACGTCTCGGCTTACATTATCGCGTGATGCAACTCTGCACCGCAGACATGGGATTTGCAGCAGCCAAAACCTACGACCTCGAAGTCTGGCTCCCTTCCACCAGTGAATTCATGGAAATTTCCTCCTGCTCCAACACGGAAGCATTCCAAGCGCGCCGCTCCGGAATCCGCTTCAAAGGAAAAACCGGCAAAAGCGAATTCGTGCACACCTTGAACGGCTCCGGCCTCGCGGTAGGACGGACGTGGATTGCCGTGGTCGAAAATTTTCAGCACGCCGACGGATCAGTCGTCATCCCCGAAGTTCTGCGCCCCTACATGGGGGCGGACCACATTCCCGCGTTGTAGGGTTGAAGCCGATGAGACGATAAAATGACTTCCCCCCACGGTTTGGATGGATTCCTGGCGCCAGCTGGGATTGTTTGAGCGGGCTTTCCTGGTTGTATTGGCTTCGCGAAATTGCTCTGGAAGTGAATAAGACTCCCCCCGAAGATTGACGGCAGCAATGGAGTCTCCGGGAACCGCTACCTGCCAGAATGCGCTGGTTTTGGGCGGAACACGGGAGGCTTTTCCCGGAAAGTCCTACGCGAATCTACACCGCGGTCTCCCTAGTACTGCTCGTTCTTGTAGCAATCACCGCGACACTTCAGTTCTGGATGCGGGGAATCGATGATGTCGTTAGGTGACTGGGCCGACGAGGACCATCGGCCCGGTAGGTTGCGGCATGCCGCCGGCGGGCTCGAGCGTCACAGCGAACGCTTTCGCCGCCATTCCTTGCGGCAGTTTTACCATCCATGGACTAATCGGACCGCCGCGATCAATCACGCCGGCACTGATAGGCTTGCCCTCCTTGGGGACGACCCACAACTGATAACTCTTGTCCAGCGGCGCCGGTTCCACCCACCCGTCGCACATGGCCATGCCCATTTTTGGGTTGTACATCACGCGGATGTCGCCCTTGGGCATGCCCGGTTGGGAAGCGAGCGCGACGGAGATGGTGTCCTTCGATTCCAAAAGAGCTTGAGCGTGGCGCGCTTCCTCGAGCTGCCTTTGTTGCTGCTGCAAGGTGGCGCGCTCCTGGGCCAGCTCACGGCTGAGCCGCTCGTTTTCTGTGCGGAGACGAGCCGCAACGAAAAGAAGCAAAATGCACGCTGGAACAAGCACCGCAGCCCACCAATGCCCGAAGGAACCCGCGGCGCGTTCGGGTTCGCGCGTGGTACGCGCTGTGGCGTCTTCGGCGGAGGCGTGAACTTGTCGCATCAGCCGTTCTCGCACAGCAGGAGACGGTTCCACGCGAGGCGCCGAGAAAGCAAGCAGAGCGATCCGGCCGCGCGCTTCCGCCAGCTTCTTCGCGCACTCGGCGCAGGTCGGCACGTGCGATTCGATCGCAGCCTTCTCTTCGCCTTCCAGAACGCCGAGGGCGTAAAGATCGAAGTCTTCCGGCCGAGTTAGATGTCCGTTCATGACAATAAATTCCGTTTCAAACTTTCAACGGCGGTGCGAATTCGCGTTTTCACCGTGCCGAGCGGATCGCCCGTTCTGTTCGCGATCTCGCTATGCGTCAATCCTTCAAAATACGCCAACTCGATCGCGGCGCGTTGCTCGGTGGAAAGACTTTCCAAGGCGCCCTTCACGCGTCCCAGCAATTGCTGCTGTGCTATCGTATTTTCCAAATTTGCCGGCACGATTACGGTAGTCTCGAGAAGCTTTTCGCCTTGGCTCGGATGGTGTCGCCGGAGCCGCGATATGGCCCGGTTGCGCGCGATCACCGCTAGCCATCCCGGCAACGAACCGCGGGCCGGATCAAATTGCGCGGCGTTGCGCCAAAGCTGGAAAAAAACATCCTGCAAAATTTCCTCGGACGCCTGCGTGTCGCGGAGAATACGGTTCAGGAGAGAAGAAAGCAGAGTGGCATAGCGGTCATACAGCGCGGCAAGCGCCGACTCGTCCCGCTGGACGATTTTCTGAATGAGCGCCGCGTCCGTGGCCCTCAACTCTGTTCCCGTTTGACCGCTCACCAGGTTCTGGCGACTCCATTATCTAAAGTACGCAAGAGAAAGGCTCTCCGGATGTTAGAAGAGCTGGAACTGATTTAGAATTTTACGCCTGTGCCCGAACTCCCATTCCAAGCGACGCGCGCAGAGTAGCTTGCGCGAGTAAGGGCGTCAATCAAGTTTCTGTCGAGCCGGTGCGTAAGCCCAACCTCCATTTGCGACAGTCGCTCCGCGACCTAAACATACTAGATTCAGCTAGATACAAGAAAAAGCTTCGATGATGTGCAAGACCAACGCTGAACTGGAAGTCCCTTAAGGACGCAATTCGTCAGTGGTTTCCATTGACATCCTTGGCGGCTTGGCTAAACTTCGACTCGCGTAAGACTTACGGCACCCAAACAGATCGATGAAGCTCGGCCGGCGAATGCAACGCCATTTGCTGCGCCATGAAAGTACGACAGGAAGGAATTCTCGATGGCCACAGTCGCCAAAGCCGCACCGCAGCCGATTCCGCGCATCGCACCGCGCGAGGATCTAAATCCGTACCGCATCGCGCAAATTCAGTTTGATATTGCCGCCGAATATTTAAAACTCGACCCAGGCCTGCGCCAAATATTGCGAACGCCGAAGCGCGTGCTCGAAGTGTCCGTGCCCACCAAGATGGACAACGGGCAGATCAAAGTTTTTACCGGATTTCGCGTGCAGCACAATATCGCGCGTGGTCCGGCTAAGGGTGGAATACGTTACCATCCCGCCGTAACGCTGGACGAAGTGAAGGCGCTTGCTACGTGGATGACGTGGAAGACGGCCACCGTGAATATTCCTTACGGTGGTGGCAAGGGCGGCGTGATTTGCGATCCGAAGCGGATGAGCAAGTCCGAGCTCGAGCGCATGACGCGCCGATTCGCGTCTGAAATTTTCCCGATCATCGGGCCTGATCAGGATATTCCCGCGCCGGACGTTTACACCGATTCCCAAACCATGGCGTGGATCATGGATACATACTCCATGACCAAAGGGCGCACGTCGTTGGGAGTGGTTACCGGCAAGCCGATTTCGATCGGCGGATCTGAAGGACGCAACGAAGCGACCGCTCGCGGCTGCCTGGTTGCAGTCGAAGAAGCTTGCAAAGTAAAGAAGATGTCTTTGCGGGGCGCTACCGTAGCGATCCAGGGGTTCGGGAATGCCGGATCGATTGCTGCACGATTGTTCGCGGAAAAGAAAGCCCGAGTGATCGCGATCAGTGATTCTCGCGGTGGCGTTTTTAATTCGCGCGGAATCGATCCGTTGAAAGCGGCGCGTTATAAAGAGCGTTCGGGCACGGTCGTGGGAATGCCGGGGACGTCGCGCATTTCAAACGACGATTTGCTGACTATGAAATGTGATATTTTGATTCCCGCCGCGCTGGAAAACGTGATCACGCTAAATAACGCGGACCAAATCAAGGCAAAAATAGTTGCTGAAGCTGCCAACGGCCCGACCACCCCTCACGCGGACGAAGTTTTGGCGCGCAAGGGCATCATGATGATTCCGGATATTCTGGCGAATGCCGGAGGCGTCACGGTGAGTTACTTCGAATGGGTACAGGACCTGCAGAGTTTCTTCTGGTCGGAAAGCGAAGTGAACGCCAAGCTCGAGATAGTGATGCGGCGCGCGTTTCACGAAGTGCACGAGACGGCGCGGAAGCATCGCACGCACATGCGCACCGGCGCGTATGTCCTCGCCGTCGGCCGCGTGGCGGACGCGACACTCGTTCGCGGACTCTTTCCATAAAAATCTTTCCGGCTGAGGCTTGTTCCAATCCGCCATCAACTTTGACCTGGGGAAAAATTTCCTCTTGCGCAGCGAGTAAGAACACGCGTACATTTTTGCTTAGCCGGTGCGCTCATGCGAAAAAGGGCAGCGCCGGCATATTTGTCTGCGTGACTTGCGCGAGGAAGTTAAGAATTGAACAACCACACGAATCACACTCCACCGATCCTTCTAACTATTGCCGGATTTGATCCATCTTGCGGCGCGGGCGTGGCTGCCGACCTAAAGACTTTTGCCGCGCATAACTGCTACGGAGTAGCCGCTGTCACCGCTCTCACGGTGCAATCTACGCAAGGGGTGATCTCGGTGCATCCAACGCCATCGGCCACACTGCGCGCGCAACTAGACGCTTTAGTGGATGATGTAGCGATTGCCGGCGTGAAAATCGGCATGCTCACGAATCGCGGCAACGCGTCGGCGGTGACCGAATTTCTCGACAAATATAAATTTCAGCACGTCGTGCTAGATCCGGTTTTCCGTCCGACGGCGGGAAATGCCGAGCTGCTAGACACCTCCGGACTGAAATTTGTGCGTGACGAGCTGTTGAAGCGCGTAAGCCTGACTACTCCGAATTTGCCGGAAGCAGAATTCCTTACCGGTATGGAAGTGAAAGATCTGGCTGCGATGAAATCGGCCGGCCAGAAGTTGATCGAGATGGGCGCGCGTGCCGTGGTTGTGACGGGTGGGCATCTGGATAAGCCGATCGACGTGTTTTGTATGGGAACGGAAGTAGAAACCTTTGCCGGCGATCACGTGAAAAGCCCGAACACGCATGGGTCTGGATGTACCTTTTCGTCCGCGATCCTGGCGCAATTAGCCAGCGGACTGCAGCTCCGTGAGGCTGTGATTCTAGCGAAGGCCTATGTTACCAAAGCGATTGAGAAGTCGTATCAGATTGGCAAAGGCGCGGGCCCGCTAAATCAGCTTTTTCGGTTTCATCAGGAACAGCCTCTGCGCGGCGTCCACGAAGTTCCCCAGCATGGCATGCATCCCGCCGCAGAACCAACGGCCCACTAGGACTTCAAGTTCAAAACGGCTTAGTTCCCAGGTTTGCGTCGCCGTGGAGAATCGTTACGTACCGGTCTATCTCTTTAGACTTAATAAATCTTGCTGAAGACATCTCGCACAATTATCATCCCGACTGAATCTTACGTGAGGTGCGTCGTGAAGAAATGCGTGGAAATGATCATCGTGCTGATGGGGCTCTTACTTGCTGCGCAAACGGTTGCTGCGCAGGAATGGTCACAGCCTTGGGCACGCGAGCGCATCGCAAAATCACCGCGCCATAGCGAGTGGGTCACGGTTAAGCATGACGGGCGAAATCTGGAAACCCTCATCGTGTACCCGGAAACGAAAGAGAAGCGGCCTGTGGTGCTCCTGATTCACGAAATCTTCGGGTTGAGCGACTGGGCGCAAGAACTCGCAGACGAAGTTGCCGCAGCGGGCTACATTGCCGTAGCGCCGGATCTTCTGAGCGGCATGGCGCCAAACGGTGGTCGCACAAAAGACTTTCCTACGGGAATCACCGAGGCCGTCAGCAAGTTGAATCCCGAGCAGGTAACTGCCGACCTGAACGCTGCCGCGGACTACGGTTTGAAACTGCCTGCTTCCAGCGGCAAGGTTTATGTCGCGGGTTTCTGCTGGGGCGGCGGGCAAACTTTCCGCTTCGCCACGAACCGCATGGATATTGCTGCAGCGTTCGTTTTTTACGGCCCGCCCCCGGACGCCGCCGCGGTGTCGCGTATCAAAGCGCCCGTTTACGGATTTTATGCAGGTAACGATGTGCGCATCGACGCCACAATTCCGGACACCATCGCCGCAATGAAAGCTGCGGGAAAAACGTACGATCCGGTGACCTATGAGGGCGCCGGTCATGGCTTTATGCGCGCGGGAGAAGCTCCCGATGCTAGCGACGCCAACAAAAAAGCTCGAGAAGACTCTTGGAAGCGCTGGAAAAGTCTGCTTGCACAGTGATTTGTTACGCTAAGCTTTTCTTGCCAGATTTCAGTAGAACTCAGCGGCGGTAAACGATCTTGCCAGCGACGATTGTGGCCATCGGCGCTCCACGAAATTCACGGCCATCGAACGGTGTGTTGCGTGAACGGCTGGGCGACGCGGATGTGTGGTACGTCCAAACACGATCGGTCGAGAAAATCGTTAAGTCGGCAGGCTCGTCGGCGGCAATTTTTCGCTCAATGCCGAGCACACGCGCTGGGCCTGTAGTAAACAGTTCAACCAAGCGCATCAGCGATATTTTTGCGGGGTGCACAAGTTCACTCAGTGCGAGAGCGAGAGCGGTTTCGAAACCGATAATTCCGAAAGGTGCGCGGTCGAACTCAACATCCTTGCTGGAAGGGTGATGCGGGGCGTGGTCTGTGGCGATGGCGTCCACGGAGCCATCGGCCAAGCCTTCGATCAATGCGGCGCGATCTTCGCGAGAAGCCAGGGGCGGATTCATTTTGTAGTGCGAATCGTAGCGCACGTCTTCATCAATCAGAGTGAAATGATGCGGCGTGACTTCGCAGGTTACCGGCAGGCCCTGTTGTTTTGCCGCGCGGACATATTCGAGCGAAGCGCGAGCAGACATATGCGCAATGTGAAGGCGCGCGCCCGTGAGCATCGCCACTTCCACGTCACGGCCCACGCAAATGGATTCCGATTGCGCGGGGATGCCCTGCAGACCCAAGCGAATGGAACGAGGGCCTTCACGCATTAGGCCTCCAACGAATAACGAAGGATCCTCGCAGTGATCGATCACAGGTAAATCGAGAGCGCGGCAATAGTCCATCACCTGGCGCATTAGGCGCGCGGTCCCCACCGGTTTCCCGTCGTCGCTGACGGCGACGATGCCCGCCTCTTTCATCGAGGCGATTTCGGACAGAGCTTCGCCTTTGCTGCCCACCGAAGCGGCACCGATGGGCCAGACGCGCACTGCGCCGACGGCTGCTGCGCGTTCCACAATTCCGCGCGTGACGGAGGCGTTGTCGTTCACGGGCTGCGTGTTCGGCATGGTGCAGACTGCGGTAAAGCCTCCGCGAGCAGCGGCGCGCGTGCCGGTTTCGATTGTTTCGGAAAGTTCCTGGCCAGGTTCGCGCAAGTGGCAATGCAAATCGATGAAGCCGGGGGCAACGATCATTTCGGCGGCATCGAAAATCTCCACGTGGGAAGCTGTGAGATCCGGGCCGACTCTTAAAATTCGAGTGCCGTCGACGAGGATATCCAACGTCGCGTCGGTATTGCTTGAGGGGTCCAGAACACGGCCATTTTTAAACAGAAGCATTATGAATCCCTACCGGTCATTCCGGTTCCACTAGCCGGTTCCGACGCCGCGCCGCCCACCAGGTGGTAAAGAAGGGCCATGCGAATCGCGAGGCCGTTGGTCACTTGCTCGAGCACGCAAGACTGCGGCCCATCGGCGACGCTTGGATCGATTTCCAGTCCGCGAATCATGGGGCCGGGATGTAAAACCAGTGTGTCTTTTCCAGCCAGTCGCAGGCGCTCGGGAGTGAGCTGAAATTGCAAAATATATTCTTCAGGCGCGAGTGCAGGTTCGTGGATGCGTTCGGTTTGCACGCGGAGCACGATGATCACTTCGGCGCCGTCGAGAGCTTCATCAATGTGCCATACGCGGCGAACGTTCGGCGCGAGTGATTCCAATTCTCGCGGAACCCACATTGCCGGGCCGCATAGTGTGATGTGCGCGCCGAACTTGCCGAGCAAATGAATATTCGAACGGGCCACGCGGCTGTGCAGGATATCGCCAAGAATGGTGACGTGCAATCCGTCCAGCGTATTTTTGCGATCGCGAATGGTGAGTGCATCGAGTAAGGCTTGCGTAGGATGTTCGTGCGTTCCGTCTCCCGCATTCACAACCGGAATGCCCAGCCGCTGGGCTATGAATTCCGGCGCGCCTGAGGAGCCGTGGCGAATCACGATACCGTCGGGGCGCAGGGCTTCGAGCGTCCAGACAGTGTCGAGAAGCGATTCGCCTTTTTTCAAACTGGAAGATTCGGCCTGCAAATTCATGGTGTCGGCGCCGAGGCGGGCCGCAGCGGTAGCAAAACTAATGCGCGTGCGCGTGGAATTTTCGAAGAATGCCAGCGCGACTGTCTTGCCGCGCAAGGTGGCCAGTTTTTTTAACGGATGGCGCTGGAATTCCTGAAAGGGCTTTGCTTGATCCAGAATAAAAGAAATTTGCTCGCGGGTGAGGTCTTCGATTCCGAGCAGGTGTTGCAGGCGCTGCAGCACGTTTTCCCTTTAATGCCGTTTTATCCGGGCCTCCGGCAGAATGGCCGGGTTCTTCAGGAAATGCGATCGACCAGCATGACGCGCTCCTCGCCATCAATTTCCTTCAAGCGAACTTCGACTATTTCAGTGTCACTGGTTTCCACGGTGCGGCCAACGAAGGAGGCTTCGATAGGCATCTCGCGATGCCCGCGATCGATCAATACGCAAAGGCGAATGCGCTTGGGGCGGCCCAGGTCGAAGAGACCGTTCATGGCAGCTCGAATCGTGCGGCCGGTATAGAGCACATCGTCCACCAGCACCAGGTCGCGGTCGTCCACCGGGAAATCAATCTCATTCGAATGGAAGACCGGCTGAGGTCCCACGGTGGAGAGGTCGTCGCGATAAAGCGTTATATCCAGGGTGCCGACTGGGACTTTGACTCCCGAGGAATCCTGGATCGTTTTAGCCAGGCGCTGGGAGAGCGGAACACCGCGGCGGCGCACGCCGATCAAGGCTAAATCGTTCGTTCCACCGCTCTTTTCGACAATTTCATGGGCCAAACGCTGTAGGGTGCGGCTAATTTCTTCCGCAGAAAGCAATTGTCTTTTTTCTACGACGCGCATTCTGGCACGTCATCGTAACATAGACCGTCAAATGTTCGCAGCCGTGGAATAGAGCCGTGGAATAGAGCCGCTGGGCCCAAAATCTGGCGCTGGCTGGAATAGATGTGGCCTAAGTGCTAGACTAACCGTCGTGAATGCGCCGCAGCCGGCACGCACGTCCCAACGGCCCGCGGACGTTGACCTCCGAGTCAGCATCGGTTCCCTCCCTTTAAGAAATCCTATTATTGCTGCTAGTGGCACGTTTGGGTATGGCGTCGAGTTTGCGTCTCTAGTTGACCTGGGCCGGCTGGGCGCGGTGGTAGTGAAGGGGCTTTCGATCCGGCCTATGGAGGGCGCTCCCGCGCCGCGAATCTGCGAGACATCGAGCGGTATGGTAAATGCGATCGGCTTGCAGAATATTGGCGTGCGGGCCTTCACGGCCGAAAAGCTGCCCGAGTTGCGACGTCATAACGCCACCGTGGTGGCAAACGTCTTCGGGTACACGATCGCCGACTATATGGAGGTCATACGAGTCCTTGAGGATGCCGAAGGGGTTGCCGCCTATGAGCTAAACATCTCCTGCCCTAATGTGGAGCTTGGCGGCGCCGAGTTCGGAGTCGATCCAGTACTCACTGGAGAAGTCGTTCAGGCCGCGCGGAAAGAGGCCCGAAGGCCGCTATGGGTAAAACTCTCCCCTAATGTTAACAGGATTGGACTTACGGCTAGGGCGGCTGAGTCCAGTGGGGCCGACGCGGTAGTGATCGCGAATACGTACCCAGCACTGTGTATAGACGCACACAACCGGAGGTCACGTCTCGGTAGTACGACGGGTGGGTTGTCAGGTCCGGCTATAAAACCTATAACTATGAGGTTGGTACACGAAGCCGCTAAGGTAATTAAGATTCCGATTATAGGGCTTGGCGGTATTGAGAGCCCGGCCGATGTAGCCGAATATATGCTGGCGGGCGCATCAGCGGTGGAGATTGGAACAGCGCACTTTGTGGATCCTAAGGTCACAGAGAAGCTGGTGAAAGGATTGGAAGGGTGGTGCAAGGACAATAGAGTACCTGAAATCAGCAAGTTACGAGGTTCTATAGAGGTTGCTGGAGCAGGCTCTAGATAGTACAATTTATTGATTTCACTAAGGTTAGGAGATCATGAAAGCTAAAACTTTTGTAATGCTCGAGTCGGTGTTCTTAGGATTGGGTCTGCTTGCGTTTACGCCGTCGGTCAACCCTACAGCCGCCGGAAGGCCAAGCAACCCGCCCCAAGTGTCACCCTACTTGAAGAACGCATCGTCCGGAAAATCCAACAGTTCCAAACCGCTCGCCGTGTGGGAGTGTACAACGAGTTGGTACGGCGAGGATTTTGATGGCCAGCCGACCGCTACTGGCGAGAAGTATGACATGTACGGCGAGACCGCCGCTCATCCCACCCTCCCCCTAGGTTCCATTGTGCGAGTCGTGAACCCACGCAACCACCGTAGTCAAATCGTCCGTATCAACGATCGCGGGCCATACGTCGAAGGACGCGAATTGGACGTTTCCTATGAGGTAGCTCGTAGGTTAGGATTTGACCAGCGCGGCATTGCCAAGGTTAGACTCGAGCTGCTCAAGGTGCCTACACGCCCGGAACCGACCCATCACGAAGACTGATCGTTGCCCTGGATGTAGACAATCTTCAGGCTGCCATTGCTTTAACGCGGAAGCTTCGCGGAGCAGCAGGGCTTTTCAAAGTCGGCAGCCAACTGTTTACAGCCGAAGGTCCGCGAGCGGTTCGGAAGCTTGCGGACGCGGGTGCACAAGTTTTTCTGGACTTAAAATTCCACGACATACCGAACACTGTGAGTAAGGCCGTTTCGGTCGCGGCTAAGCTCCCAAATGTAGGGCTGCTAACGTTGCACGCATCGGGCGGCACGGCCGTGATGCAGGCTGCACGCGAAGCCGCCGGGAGTGGAAAGAATGGGCCGAAACTCCTTGCGGTTACCGTCTTGACGAGTTTTGACGAAGCAACATTGCGGGAGATTGGGATGTCTGGCTCGATTGAAACGCGCGCGGTTACGCTTGGCCGCTTGGCAAAGAAAGCCGGTATGGACGGGGTCGTTTGTTCGGCACACGAAGCTCGCGCGATTCGCCGCGCTTGCGGTGCGAACTTTATAATCCTCATCCCTGGCGTGCGGCCGCGCAGCGGCCCTGCGAATGACCAGTCGCGGATAGCCACTCCGGCGGAAGCGATTCGAGCCGGAGCAGATTATCTGGTAGTCGGACGACCCATCACTGCCGCTCGGAATCCCCGTTCAGCTGTTGCGGTGATTGTGGACGAGATGAAATCCGCCTCGCGTCGAACTCGGTAAAACTTTTTTTCATTTTCCTCGCTAACTATTGACAAATTGCCCGCTTAGGTACAACTTCTGTGCCGGACATTCACGAAGCGAGGGGGGGCATTTCAAATGCGTATTGTGTTGAGGTTGGCTGTGCTGACGGCAGGCATTGCGCTAGCATTTGCGCCTGCGATTCGGGCGCAAGAGGTAGGCGCTCCTCCCACGGCTCCAAAAGCGCAAACGGTTGAAGTCTCGCCTACAAATATCCAGGCAAATGTCGGAGACAAAGTTAAATTCAGTGCAGTAGCGAAAGATGCCGCGGGAAACGTGCTGACGGCGAAGCCCATGGTTTGGTTTGCGGCGCCTTTTGATGTGGCCGGAGCCGATAAAGAAGGCGGGGTGGTATTTCATCAACCGGGCGAAGTAACGGTGGGCGCGGTAGTGGCTGGAAAGCCTGGATTTGCTCATGTAACCGTTGTTGCCCCGCCGGTTGCGAGGATTGAAATCGCCCCTGTAAATCAGGCGCTAGTGGCAGGCAGCACCACCATGCTCTCAGTCACGGCACGCTCTTCTAATGGCGACCCCCGCACCGACACGCCGATTCATTGGACTTCGAAATCGCCGACTGTGGCGCAGGTAAACGAGTCCGGCATGGTAACAGCGAAGTCCGCCGGTAACGCAACCCTAGTTGGCAGCGCCGGTCCGGCGAGCGGCGAAGTAACGGTCCGAGTTCTTGGGGATACGATCCAGAAAATTTCCGTGGAACCTGAAGCCACTAGCGCAAAAACAGGCGACGTGGTGCATTTTAACGCTACCGCGCAGGGTGCCAAGGGCGCGCCTGTGAAGGACGTTTCCATCAGTTGGACAGTCGGCGGCCCCAATGCCACGATTTATCCCGACGGCGCTTTCGTGGCCATGCTTCCAGGCACGTACAAAGTGATGGCGTCGGTGGGATCGCATAATGCAGTGGCGTCAATTACCGTTGCGCCGCGAAACGCAGAACGCGAGATCGACGTGGTGGCCCACGTTCCGCTAAAGGCCCCTGACGGCTCCGCGATCCAAACCACCGAAGAATGGATTATGGGGAATCACCTCTATATTTCGACGCTAGCCGACAAAATTTACGATTACGACATCAGCGATCCATCGAAACCGAAGGCGCTCGATTCTTTGAAGGCTGATGCTCGTTTGATCAACGACATCAGCACCACGCCCGACGAAAAAGTGGGAGTCTTCACGCGAGAGGGAGCTTCCACACGCAAGAACGGAATCGTGATTTTCGACCCCTCTGATCCCGCGCACCTGAAAGTTCTTTCGGAATACACGGAGACCGTTACGGGAGGTGTGCACAGCGCTTTTATCAACACGCACTACGTGTACATCACCGACGACGCTACCGGTTCGTTGCGTGTGATCGATTTCCAGGATTCGCAACATCCCAAAGAAGTGGCGCGCTGGCAGGTGGAGAATGCAACGGCTGCGACCATCGCCGGTCCCATGGGCCCGATGTCTAGCGGGCGCTATCTCCACGACTTGTCCGTGAAGGACGGCCTCGCATATCTTGCTTACTGGCGTGACGGCCTGATCATCCTCGACGTTGGTAACGGCATGAAAGGCGGCAGCCCGGAACACCCCCAGCTTGTGTCGCAATACAAATTCAATCATTACGAACTCTACGGCAACGGCTGGCTGGCCGGAACGCACACCACTTTTCGCTACAAAAACTATGTTTTTGTGGGCGACGAGGTTTTTCCAGCGCAGTTTGACATCGATAGCAAAGAACGCATCCCCGTCCGCGGAATTTGCCATGTGATAGACCTCACCGACATCGAACATCCGCGCGAAGTTGCAATTTACGAAGTCCCCGAGGGCGGGATTCATAATTTCTGGGCGGACAATGACATGTTGTTCATCGGCGATTATGCTGGAGGTGGGCGCGTGCTGGATATTTCTGGAGAGCTTCGCGGCAATCTGTACCAACAAGGGCGCGAGATCGCTCGCATTTGGACAGGCGATCCAGCAGGTTATCGCGCGAATTTGCCCTTTTCGTGGGGCGCGCAGCCCGCCAACGGTTTGATCTACTACAACGACATCAACACTGGAATCTGGATCGCAAAACTGGGCAAGCCGCGGTTCAAAGGTTCCACCACGGCGCCGCCGCTTCAGGAAAAGGCGGAGTAGTTCCTTGTATCATTGGAGATAAGCTACTCGATCGGACTTGGTCCGCAGCATTTGACCGTTTGGCACAGCCTTCGCTAGCATGAGTGTGCAAATTGCATTCCCTTCATGGAAGACATCAAGCATGTAGTTGTCGGTACTGCAGGACACATCGATCATGGCAAGTCCGCGCTGGTCGAGGCTCTCACCGGCACCAACCCTGACCGACTGGAAGAAGAAAAGCGCCGCGGGATCACTATTGACCTGGGGTTTGCTTTTTTGAATCTCGAAGGCGTGAGATTCGGTTTTGTCGATGTTCCTGGTCACGAAAAATTTATTCGCAACATGCTCGCCGGGGTGGGTGGAATTGATCTGGTCCTCTTCGTCATTGCCGCCGATGAATCGATCAAGCCGCAGACTCGCGAGCATTTTGATATCTGTCGGTTGCTGGGCATCTCACGCGGAATCGTGGCGATCACGAAATCTGACAAAGTCAGCTCTGACCTGCTGGATACTGTGCGTCTTGAGATTGAAGAATTTGTGCGCGGCTCCTTTCTGGAGAGCGCGTCCATGGTCCCGGTTAGTGTGCGCGATGGAGCGGGAATCGAAGAGCTGAAACGGACGTTACTTCAAACAGCCCGGGCTGTCCCCATCCGAGATCAAAAACAACACTTGCGGCTTCCCATCGATCGCGCTTTCGCGTTGAAAGGATTTGGGACGGTGGTTACCGGCACGCTTGTCGCCGGCGCCTTGAATATCGGCGAGGAGGTACAACTTTATCCCACCTGTAAGCGAGCCCGGGTGCGCGGCCTCCATTCGGGAGGAAAACGAATCGACCGAGCGGTAGCTGGCCAGCGCGCGGCGGCGAACCTTGCCGGTATCGATTGCAGCGAAATAAAACGAGGTATGGTCCTCGCAAAACCGGGAATTTTCGAACCGAGTTCGCGCTTGGACGCGGCTATAACTCTGCTGCCTTCTGCGCGGCCGTTAAAAAATCGTGCGCGCGTTCATCTGCATCAAGGCACGGCCGAAACGATTGCTGAGATTACGCTTCTGAACGGGAGCTCGGAACTTTCTGCGGGCGAGACTATATTTGCACAATTAAAGCTCGACCAGGGGGTTCTAGTCCTGCCGGGCGATCGCCTTATCCTGCGTCAGCTTTCTCCGTTATTAACCATCGGAGGAGGCCGGGTACTCGACGCTCGCCCTGCCAAGCACCGCCGCGATGACCATGGCGTCGAAACGTTTCTTCAAATACTCGGAGGGGGGAACAAGGACGAAACGTTGCTGGCCCAGGCGGAGAGATCGACTCGAGGACTCACTTTTCCTGAAATCGTCTCACGCACTGGCTGGATAAAGAACGATATACACACGGCGGCAAAGCGCCTTGCGCAATCGAACCGCCTGCGAATTTGTGGCGATGTAACTTCGCCGGATTTCACAGTAGTGTCGACGCCTGCATTCGCAGCATGGCTGGCTGCAATTCGAAAGGCTGTCGACGATTTTCACGCCGCGAACCCGCTGTTACCGGGAATCCCGAAGCAAGAACTGCACGGCCGCGTAGGAAAGCCTCGCGCCGAAGTTTTTGAACCTGCGCTTGAGGATTTACTAAAATCAAGCGCGATCGTTATTTCAGGAGACCTTGTACAACGAGCCGGACGAGAAATTGCATTGTCGCCAGAAGAAGCGCGCGCCAAAGAGTTGATCGAGCAGGAATTTTCGGTTGCCGGGCTTACCGTTCCGAGTTTTTCCGTCGTGTTGGCCAAGTTGCCGGTAGAATCGCGGCGCGCGCAAAAGATTTTGCAGATTCTGCTGCGCGAAAAAGTGCTGGTAAAGGTCGCCGATGATCTGGTTTTCCATCAGATGGCCGTAAAAAAACTGCGCGAAACCCTCGCGAAATACCGCAAGGAACGCGGCGCTCGGCTTCCTATCGGGACATTTAAAGAACTTACAGGGGTGTCGCGGAAGTACGCAATTCCCCTGCTCGAGTATCTTGACCGGGAACACTTGACGCGCCGCGTCGGCGACGAGCGTGTTATACTTTAAGTTGATACTCGGGCTCTCAAAGCGCCTCTGCTCAATCTGGCGACCCCGGGAAGGCAGGTAAACATGGGAGAATTTAGCCCAATTCATTGGTTGATCGTTCTGGCGATCATCGTCCTCCTATTCGGAGGAAAGAAAATTCCTGAAGTGATGCGCGGACTTGGCGAAGGCATCCGCAACTTTAAAGAAGGCATGCATACTAATACGCAGACGCCGCCGCCGCCCGCTCCACCGGCGAATCCGCCAACCGTTACAACGGCACCGCCTCCCCTGGGCGAAGATAAAAAGTAACACGCCCAAGATTTGTGAAAAATTGGCGGCGGCTTCGGGCCGCCGTTTTTATTTTGAGGCCTCTCGCAACGCGGTCGAATCATCCCATCCGAACTCGCGCAGCAATAAATGCAGCCGGGCTAGGGGCAAACCCATTACGTTGAAATAGCAGCCTTCGATGCGCCTTACATAGCGCCCGCCAACACCTTGGATCGCGTATGCACCGGCTTTATCGAAAGGCTCGCCGGTTGCCAGATAGTCTTCGATCTCCTGGTCGGTCAGAGTCGCAAAGTGCACTCGCGTAATCTCTTCGATTACTGACCGCTTATGGCCGGACATTCGTAACAGCGCCAGACCGGTGTGGACGTCGTGAATGCCACCGCTGAGGTGCCGCAACATACCTCGCGCATCAACTGGCGAAGCAGGTTTGCCGAGGATTTCTCCGTCCGCAACGACGACGGTGTCAGCGCCGAGAACAAGAGCTTTGCCAACGCGACTGCGATTTTCTTCCGCGGCTGAAACGGCCTTAGCCAATGCCAGTCTGCGAACGTAGTTACTGGCCGTTTCATTACTCAGGCGCGATTCATCCACACTCGTGCTGCAAATCTCGAATTGGATTCCGGCGTTTCGCAGGATTTCTGCGCGGCGAGGCGAAGCCGATGCAAGAATGAGTTTCAAAGACTTTTGAACTTTCGCTATCACCGCAAGCGCGAGCGGCGTCAAATTACAATGGACTCACGATACTCGCCAAAAGCACGGCGCAGAGCGTCGGATATTTCGCCCACTGTCGCATAGGACTCAACCGCCAGCAAAATGGCCGGCATCAGATTCTCCGCGCCGCGGGCTCGGCGTTCCACTTCCGCCAGAGTCGCCTTGGCTTTTGCCGCGTCGCGCCGCGCTCGCAAATTGTTGAGCCGCGCAACCTGCGTGCGTTCAATTTCCGGATCGATTTGCATAGTGGGAATGGGGCGCTCTTCTTCAGCCTGAAACCGGTTTACGCCGACGACTACCAGTTCGCCGGAGTCGACCGCACGCTGGTATTCGTAAGCCGACTTCTGAATCTCTTGCTGGACATATCCAGTTTCAATGGCGCGCAGCATTCCTCCCATTGCGTCAATTTTCGAAATGTAATCCTGCGCAGCAGTTTCGATCTCGGTGGTTAACTTCTCAACTGCGAAGGATCCCGCTACGGGGTCGATCGTATTGGCCACGCCGGATTCTTGGGCAATGATCTGTTGCGTGCGCAGAGCCAGCAGCGCCGCCTGCTCGGTGGGAAGAGCCAGCGCTTCGTCCAAAGCGTTAGCATGAAGCGACTGGCAGCCGCCTAAGACGGCCGCCAGGCTCTGAAGTGCGACGCGCACGATATTGTTTTCCGGCTGCTGCGCTGTGAGTGACGATCCGGCAGTCTGCGCGTGAAAGCGAAGCATGGTGGAGCGCGGATCGCGCGCGCCAAATCGCTCGCGCATCGTTCGCGCCCATACACGCCGCGCTGCGCGAAATTTCGCAATTTGCATCAGGAATTCGTTGTGGGAATTGAAGAAGAACGAAAGCTGCGGTGCGAACTGGTCCACCGCAAGACCTGCTTCCATGGCAGCCACCACGTATGCAATCCCATTCGCGAGCGTGAACGCAACTTCTTGCACGTCCGTCGAACCTGCTTCGCGAATATGATAACCGGAAATCGAAATAGGATTCCAATTCGGGATCTCCCGCCGGCACCAGGCAAAAATATCCGTAACAATACGCATGGCCGGACGCAGCGGATAAATGTAGGTCCCGCGCGCGATATATTCCTTCAAAATATCGTTTTGTACGGTGCCGGCCAGACGCCTCAGATTCGCGCCCTGCTGCTTGGCCACTGCTACATAAAGTGCGAGCAGAATCGCAGCGGTGGAATTAATCGTCATGGAAGTGGAAACGCGCTCCAGCGGGATAGCGTCGAAGAGCGTTTGCATGTCCTCGAGCGAATCGATTGCGACACCCACTTTGCCAACTTCCCCCAGCGCCAGCGGATGGTCGGAATCCATTCCAATCTGCGTGGGGAGATCAAACGCGACGGACAAGCCGTTCTGCCCTTGCGAAAGTAAATAGCGATAACGATGGTTCGATTCGACCGCGCTGCCATAGCCGGCGTATTGCCGCGTGGTCCACAAACGGCCGCGATACATGGTGGGATAAACGCCGCGCGTAAACGGAAACTCGCCGGGATAACCCAGATCGCGCTCGGGATCCCAACCGTCCAAACTCTCTTGTGTGATCACAGGTTCCATGGGAAGGCCGGAGGGAGAGGCAAGCCTCCGTTCCGACAGGGATACGCGTTTTTTGATGTCCTCAGCCATTGGAAAACTCAACGAACTCGCCGCGCTCGGCGGAAGGACGTGAAAGCGAAGACCGCCATGGTGATGGCGTAAACAATGGCGAATCCCAGAAGCCATGCGGTTATCTTGGTGTGCCACTGCCGCCAGACAGCTACTGCGCCGTAAAGAGCAAAGGTCGCGAAAAGAGCGCCTATAGCTTCATGAAAAAACTGCCGGGCAGCACGCCACCACACGCGCCCGGTGACCTTAGAGGAATTCCACAGCGTGGAGTACAGGCCCGATGCCATAACGCAATTCTAGTACAGATTGCCGCAACGCGCTGCGCCTCGGGCGCTAGCTTGGCTAGATCGCCAGGTGTTTGGCTTCCGCAGGGCCGAGCCTGCGCCGGGGGTACAGGTAACATTCGCGATTCCAACACCGCACCTGGGTCTTGTTTCGTGGTTGCAGCGGCTCTAGAATTGGTGTAGGAAGGGCCTTTTACAGGAGGCGCCCTTGCAACTCGACGACCGCATGAAGCAGTTGCTGCGTGATCTGGGGCACGCCATCAATGATAGCGTGTCCGATTCCGATCGCATCGCTGAAGCTATTTCCAGTGTGCGTTCCGCAGGTTTCGATATTGTGCTTAAGTTGGACGCCACTATCGGGTTGGCGCGCCGCTCCGAGCAAGACGCTAAGATGACTTCGCTCGACCGCCGTTTTCTGGAATCGCTTCACATTCGCGTGGACGATGAAACATTGGAAGAAGAAACCGTGGCTCCGCGCGTGGAAATCACTCCACAAGATATTAAATTCCTGAAATCTTTGAAGATTTCGTTCGATGAAGAACTCTAAGATCTTCGCTGCGCTTGCTCTGGCTCTTGTTGCCGGATGTTTATCGGCTGCGGTTCCCGTGGCGCGCGCGCAGATGAGCAGCACTCCCTCCATCGTGGTGAAGAAAAGAGCTCAGAAACCCGTGTGGCTCAAAGCGCAATTCATCCATGCCGACAACCACACCCTGATGGTGCGCGAGCAAGCGAACCAGATGAACGTTCACACGTTTACGTATGCCGACAAAGCGCAGAAAAAAATGGGCAAGATTCTGGATGAAGGCGGCTACCAGACCGGCGATTCCATCAAAGTTCTGTGGATGGCCGGCGGCTCCGAAGCGCTCGATATCAAGGGCAAACCTTCGAAGGCCATTTGATTTCTGATTTGTTGTGGCAGTTCTGCCTTTGATTTGGCTTGGCTCCGTTGTAATTCGCAGTTTCGACTGACTTCATGATTCGTCCCCCTGCAGTTTCCGGCCGCTTTTATCCTTCCGATAAGAAAAAACTCACTCTTGAAATCCAGCAATACACCGCGAGCGAAAATGAAAAATCCGTCGTCCGTGGATGCGTGGTTCCGCATGCGGGATACATGTACTCCGGACATGTAGCGGGAGCGGTTTACGGAGCGATTGAAATCCCTGCTCGTTGCGTGCTGCTGGGCCCGCGCCATTTCCCCGGCGGCGAGTCCATGGCGATAATTTCAGAGGGGAGCTGGCACACTCCGTTCGGTGACGCACCAATCGACGCGGAACTGGCGGCACAGCTGAAGCAAGCGTGCCCGCTTCTGCGCGAAGACCGCGTAGCACATCAGCGCGAGCATTCGCTCGAAGTGCAAATCCCATTCCTTCAGCAGCTCAACGCAAACCTACGATTCGTTCCCGTGGTCCTTGCAACAAACCGATATCAGCAACTGGAAGCTTTAGGACATGCCGTGGCGAAAGGGATAGGGGCACAAAAAGATGCTGTTCTTTTGATCGCCAGCACAGATATGAATCACTACGAAAGCGACACGATCACCCGCGCAAAGGATCAGAAGGCAATCGGGCGGATTTTAGAACTGGATCCGCGCGCCCTTTTCGATACGGTGAGATCAGAGGGCATTACGATGTGCGGCTACGCTGCAACAGTATCGATGCTAATCGCCATGCGCGATTTGGGAGCAACACAAGCCGAACTGGTTCGTTACGCGACTTCGGGAGATATCACGGGCGACCATGATGCGGTTGTAGGCTACGCCGGCCTGATCGTCCGCTAGGACTACCGCAGCCCCAAAACGGGCGGTTCAATTAACAGTGACGCTCACAGTAGCGGTGTGGGTGGTCGCTCCATCTGTAACGGTGACGACTACGGGCTGATTATTTACCGGCTTGGTTCCGCCAGTCTTGCCACTGCTGCCGCCGCCACACGCCGCCACTCCCAGGAGACAACATGCCGCAAACGCAGCGGCGACTGCGCTCCATCGACGTCGTTTCATCTGCATGGCCATCCACAGGATCCCAAACGAGACGAAGGAAAGCTCAAGCGCTTCTATTCCGGCATCGGGGCGGGTCGGACGGCGCATGGGGGCAAGCACGCCGGCGGCTACCGTTGTGATAGTGACCGTGGTCATGCCGCTTCCAGTCACAGACGGCGGACTAAAGCTGCAACCGATGAAATTCGTTGCAGCCGTCGGACTGGGACACGAGAAATTAACAGTCCCCGTGAAACCGTGCGTCGCAGTTACCGTGAGCACCGCGGTCCCAGTCTGTGGCGGAGTGGAGATCGTGACCGCCGTGGGACTAAATGCAAGATTGAAGTTCGGCCCGGTAGAATTTGAATTCCAGTTGTTCACAAGATTAGCGGCGTCCACGGATCCCAGGCCCGTCGCCAAATCATATCCGGAGCCGGCGTTATAACCAGTGAGGATTCCATAAGTATCCGAAGAACTCGTTTTGTTGCAATTTGGAGAGCCAGAGGCGCAAAGAACCGCGATGGTTCCAGAAGTCACGTCGTGGAAAGCGCCGGGTTGGGACGCGGCCATCGGATACAGAACGGCATTCGCGTTACCCTGAGCGGACCCGATCTTCTGATTCACCATGGCCATGATTCCGGCAAAGGCAGGTGTTGATCCAGAGGTGCCGCCGAGCGGGAAGAAAGTATTGAAATTACTCGCGGTGCAGAATTGGTTCTGTGTTTGATCTGCTTCGCACACCATGAAAAAGTTTCCATTGAACCCGTTGCCCGCGAACAATGAGACGTCGGGTATATCGCGTTTGCCGTCATTCGGGACTCCGGTAGCTACTTGCCAAGAGGGCTTTGGATAGCCGCCTGAACAACTCGCTACGGTTGCGCCTGTAGAAACCGTGCAATTGCTCACACCACCGCTCCCTGCAACCGTCCACTCAAAGGCAAAATCGAACGTCCCCATTGGTGAGTTACAGTTCGCTTCCAGATCCGTACCGAGCTCGCTGTTAGTGCAGCTGCTATTCCAGGTTGTTTCCGGAATATAGGATTTAGCGGAAGCCTGCGTACCCGACGTATTCGTCGTGTTCCAATAGGTCAAAGGGTTTGTAGCATCGTCAAAATCGGTTCCACCTATGGCCACGTCGTAGGGCGTGGAGGCAAGGCCGCTTACCTGTAAGCCATTTACTGCCGGCTGAGGACCCGTCACATTGGTTGTAACGTCACAACTGGCGGAACCTGCATCCCCCGTGGCAACAACCACGGTGATGCCCTCGGTCGCGGCTTGTTGCCACCTCGAATTAATTATGCCGTTTTCGGTCGTACCAATCTCAAATTCACAGAGCCCATAGCTCTCGCTTAGGACAGGGGCTACGTCATGCTGGACTGCATACTCAGCTGACGTGTCGACAGATTGAGAAGTTACAAACTTGATCGTCGCGCCTTTTGCCACTGCTCCAGCCCATTCCAGGTCAAGGTCGGATTCTGTCTCATCTCCAGAATTAAATTGAATACCTGGATCCGCGCCAGCCAAAATAACTTGTGGGTTGTTGGCCGGTAAACCAAATGTGCTCCGGAAGGCGCTGATGTCCTGCATGTTAACGTCACTTTGTCCGACCACCGCGATACTTTGTCCCCTGCCATCGATACCCGAATTCCAGAGCGGGACAATATCATAGATGATCGCAAAATCAGTCGGCCCTAGACCGTAGCAGTTATTGTCTGCGTCGCATCCGCCGGCGAAAGTGTAGAGAGGATCTGCGGCGGAAGAGCTAGCCGATTGTCGCGATCGCGCTTTGACGTACATCGGTTTCTTGTGGAAGTTATGCAAAGATGCCACACCAGTCACAACCGGCGTCAAAGCACCGGGGATGGCAGGATCACTCGCGTTTGCATAGTGTTCCTTTCCATTCACAAAATAATTGTGGATCACGGTGTGAAAGGCCGCTTGCACCTGGCCTACGGTACCCGTGAACTCGATCACAGTGCGGCCGTTCGAGACCTCAATACTCTGAAACCCGTGTGATTCGAGCCACGACGTAACGATCTGAATGTCCTGGTCTGAAGGGCCAAACTGTTTGCCGAATTGCACCGGCGTTAGCCACTTGTGGAAATTCGGCGAAGAGTGATCCAGTTGCTCGGCCATCAACTGATCGAGCGCGGCTTCCTGCTCCGGGCTACGCTTCAACCCGAGCATCATCGTTTCCATCATCTGGCTCGCTGGCGCTGGGCCGCGATCGAACTCAGGACGGGCAAGCGGATACGTGTTGCCCTTCAACAAAGTTAGTTTGCTTTCGTCCACGGCTTGCGTGATGCGCTGTTGCGCTTCGCTGCTTTGCGCAAAGGTTTGCAGCGCGGGGATCGAAAGGAGAGTAAGGAGCGCAGTACACTTGATCGCAAACAGTTTTTTTTGTCTCATTGGCTCGGTTAGCTCAGATGCAAGATACATCCATTTGGGATGCCGGACGTTGCGAACAGGAAGTCGATTCAGAATAGCGATAAATCATAAAAAGTGTCAACCTGTTCATCCGAACAGGCATTGGCTTAGCGTGCACATAATCAAAGACTTGTCTCGATTCGGGAAAATCAAAATGATGGCAAACAGAATTCGGCGTTCGTCCTAATGCGTGGATCGAATCTTGCTGGCGAGCGTTCGGGCGCGTTGGCGTGCAATATCGATAAATTTATCGTCGGCAGCGACCTGATCGAGCGCGGCCAACAGCCTCTCCGGCTCCGGAAATAGCTTGTTATTGTAGTCCTGCTCGATTTGCTGCAAAACGTCGTTCACCCCCAGCCGGTCATAGCGCATCGTGCGTTCCAGGTCAGAAAGATCCGTGGCTTGGCGGGCCAGCCCTTCGAAGATTGCCATTAATTGACTGGCGGAGTCGTCCAGTGTGTAGTTGAACTTTACTTCGTGCATCTCGCTGCCTTTGTCGTAGCGCAGGGTTTTTTCGCCCAGGTTCGCTATACGCCGGTGAACGTCTAAATCCACCCTTTGAAAATTATGTAACTTCGCCGCCAGCGCGAAGATTTTTTCGGCAAGCGAAGCGTTCACTTCGAAAGGCTGAGGATTCCCTTCGTCGTCCAGCTGACGAATATCGAATGTGCCGTGCCCGCCCTGGTTAAGCTTGATTTCGACGAACTCCGGATAACTGGATTTAAAAATCTTCCGGTAAGTAATTGTAGGATTATCGGAAGGCGCGGGGATCGCTGTTGGGGTGCTCTTCGTTGCCGCATCACCCGCGAAAAGAGGAACCGCGAATCCGATTGCAGCAACGAGAACCGCGAAGAAAACCTTGCGCACCAGCCTTTCAAGGCGATTGTCCCAAGCTCGAATCATCGCCAGCGATGCTATCACGGTTGAAAGACGTGGGCGGCGCGGACCTGGTTGCGCGAGCGGATTTGTGCGGTACGAATCTTTCTCGCCGACACGATCATATCACTCGCCGCCAAGGCGATTTCCATTCGCTGGTGTGCTCGGGCAAGATGCGCATGGCACAGCGCCACGGCCAGCGCGTCGGCGGCGTCCGCCGGCTCGGGGATTTCCGTCAGCCCCAGCGCGGAAGTCACCATCTGTTGCATCTGCTGTTTCGACGCCGCGCCGTAGCCTGCCACGCTGCATTTCACTTCCCGAGGTGAATAACTGTGCGCAGGAACGCAAGCTTGTGCGGCCGCTAGAAGCACCACGCCGCGAACCTCCGCCAGTTTTAGCGCCGTCTTCATATTCAGTGCAGTGAAAACAGATTCTACAGCCACGGCGTCGGGCGTAAATTCGGCAACCAGTTTGGAAATCAGTGCGTGAATTTCGTACAAGCGCGCGGCAAGTGTTGCGCGTGCAGGAAGTTTAAACGAACCGAAACGTACCAGACGCGGTGTCGAGTCGAAAAACTCAATAATCCCGTAGCCCGTTGCGCCGGCCAGTCCCGGATCCACACCCAGCACACGCAATCCCCGCGCTTTTCGCTTCGCTATGTCCGTGGGACGCGATACCATAACCGGCACAAGTGTACGTGCGGCTCTGAAATCAGCGCTAGTGTTTTTTCGCGATGCGCGACGCGAAGGGAACTATCCGGCTACGGCAGCCTGGATTTCCTTCTCGTCGATGTCGAAGTTGGCGTAAACGTGCTGCACGTCGTCGTGATCTTCCAGCGCTTCCATCATGCGAACCATCTGCTGAGCCTGCGCGCCGGTAAGCTTCACGTAATTTTTCGGTATGAAACCAACCTCCGCTGAAGAAGGCTTGATTCCGGCGGCAGTCAGCGCTTCGCGAACCTTCTCCATCGCTTCCGGCGGAGTAGTCACTTCCCAAGCCGCGCCGTCGTCGCGCAGGTCTTCAGCACCCGCGTCCAGCACAATACCCATCATTTTGTCTTCGTCCGCCGCTTCTTTCGGCACCACGATGTCGCCCTTACGTTCAAACATCCAGCCGACTGCGCCGGTTTCCGCCATGTTCCCGCCATTTTTTGAAAGCATATGGCGGATTTCGCTAACGATGCGATTGCGGTTGCTGGTCACCACTTGCACAAGCAGTCCTACGCCGCCCGGGCCGTAGCCTTCGAACGTCACTTCATCCAGCGTCTCACCTTCCAGATTGCCGGCACCGCGCTGAATGGCTCGCTCGATATTGTCGTTGGGCATGTTTTCGCCCTTGGCCGTCAAAATGGCTGTGCGCAGGCGCGGATTGGTATCTGGATCGGCTCCGCCGGTACGCGCCGCAATCGTCAACTCGCGGATCAGCTTGGTGAACACTTTGCCACGGCGGGCGTCCGTAGCAGCCTTCTTATGTTTGATTGTGGCCCACTTTGAATGTCCAGACATGAACGAACCTTTTAAAGGAAGTGTGGCAGGAGCAGCACTAGCTCTTGCCGCCACAGTGTAGCAGCAGCCCCGAAAACGGGCAAGCGAAGCACGGGGAAACTCAACCAACTTCAGCTCTTTTTGTCCTCGAATTCGGAAACCGTTGCCAGAAAGCCAGTCGCTGCGTTCAAGTTGTAACCCGCGAGCTCCCGCATAAGTCGCTGAACAATCGGGGAGCGGCCCATGCGGTCGCCGAATTTCTTCGACACATAGACGGCCAGCGGAATGATGGCCAGTCCAAAAGTCAGATTGGCTAATAGAAAAGCGGCCCCCAAAACTTTATAGGCATCCACGCCCCAAAATCCCTTGAGCGCCACGATCAGGAGCGGTGTCCACAGCAATGGCGCTGCCAGAAGTGTCCACTGAATGTATCGGATTCGCAGCACCCGCAAGGACTCAAGCTGCTTCTGGATGGCGGCAATCGGCTCGCTATAGTCGATGTGAACGGCCAGTCTGATCTGCTGAATCAAAACGATCAATGTCGCAATTTCAAACAAGTCTAGCGCAGCGGCAGGTACCACAAACCGCGGCATCGCAATGTGGTCGCCTACAAACGAGCCGAGTACGATGATGAGTGCAAAGGTAATGACCGATTCCAAAGCCACGAAGACAGCCAGCCGCTGCAATGCAGACCGCGCCCGGTTCATTTTTGTCGCACTCAGGATCTGACGGTTCAGACGTATGCTCACGTCCAGCTTTCGATCCTGTTCCGCCCACTTCTGTTGAAATGCATCTGAATTGATCATGTCTTACTCCTTGGTTAATTCTGCAGAGCTCCGCTGAGTTCCAGCTTCATCTTGTTTTTCAGTCTGTTTATTTTCGTTGCGACGTTTGTTTCACTGATACCTAACACGCTCGCGGTTTCCTGGTAGTTGTTCCCATCCAAGTAGAGCAGCACGAGCGCCTTGTTCAGCGGGTCAAGTGCTTCTATGAATTCGTAAAGAAGCCTTATATCTTCCGGCTGATTTGCCGTGTCATCGATCGCGACCAGAAGATGCTCCTCGCTGGAAATCACGTACCGTGTTCGTGTGCGCTCGCGCCGATAAAAAGAGATGGCCACGTTGAGGGCGATGCGATACATCCAGGTGGAAAACTTGCAACGCTCGTCGAATTTTTCGAACGATCGCCAAAGCTGGATGATGATCTCCTGCGCGAGATCGTCACGAGCGTCACGCTCTCGGCAGTATGAGTTGCAGATTTTGTAGAGGATTTTCTTGTGTTCCTCCACCAGTGACTGGAACCGTTCCTGGAGTTCTGGGGCCGTCATCTGCTCTCTTTTCCCGCTGCTGCGGCCTTCACAACCTGCGCTGTCCTTTCGCACTATTATTCGTGCCAGCGCCGAAAAAATCACACCGAAAGCCTATTTTTTGACTGCCAGTTCTGAATCCAACAAGGCAATTCCGGTTCAAATCCGGCGTTACTTTAGTGAAGGTTCAGGACCGTTCGGGGGTTTTAATGCCAATTTTCTGAGCCATCCTCACTAACTCAGGCAACAACGAAGGACCAGCCTTTGCTCGTCGTGGCGCGTCCTGCAAGATCGAGCGCAGCATAGCAAGCCGCCACCGCGATCACCACGGAAAGCGTGACGACAAGTAGGTCGTAGGAACCCGTGAGCTGCGTTCCTGGGGGGGATCATCATAAGAACCTCGATCGTCGATCTGCAGGAACCGTCAACTTTTATGGCAGGATCAGGATCCGGGGGATTAAAACAACTGCATAGCATGCTTGGTACGATAGGTGCTGCCAATTGCGATTCGGGCACATGGCAGCGGATCAGGAAGCCCTACTCGGAATCCTTCACCGGGAGGCGTACGAATATAGACTAACTGGCTTGGTAGCGAGGCGGAAGCACGTCGTCACGGCGAAGCGCAAAATCATCGAACGTCGCGGCGTAGCCGTGCCAGCCGGGCTCATCCACTTCTTCTGCGCGGATGATGTGGGCCGCTGTGCACATTTGCACGCTACCCTGGCCTTGGGGCCGTTCGACCAAGGCGACTTCCAGCTCAATGGCGGTGCCAGGCTCGAATTTGCGCGGAGCCAGAAAATAAATCCCCGTGGAGCTGATATTCCTGGTGACAAGCGTGACTGGAACAGGTTCCTCAGCGTCTCCAACCCGAATCAAGCGAAGCGGCAGCGAAAGAGAAGCACGTGGCGCTCGGCGCCGTTCACTTGCCACGCCGATGGCGTGCGTTGGTATGCGAGCGAAGCGGCGTGGCCCGGGTTTATTTAATCCGGGAACCGACGTGGTCAACGGCTGAGCTTCAACTATGCGTAGCGGCGTTGCTGCTAACTGCTGTCTGTTCCTTTGCGGAGCAGCCCCCATAGCAGTCTCCCCCCAGGCGTTACCGAACCTACCCCATGTGGATTCCGAATATGCGCGTCCTCTATTATGACGTCAACCGGGGTACAGGCGAAAGTGTCTTATGATGTAACCCACTCTCGGCAAGAGGCTTGGATCGGTCGAAACGTATTTTGACAAAACAGGCGAAAGCGCACTCCAGTTTGGGCGCAAGAAACGGATGGCGATTCAAAACGGAATTCGATAATTTTGAATTCATAAAGGTAAATACAGGTAGTCACTACTACACATGAAGAAGGATCGCATTCAACGACATACCGAACGCCCTCGAGACGAAGTCTACTGGCGAGCCGTGCAATCGCGCGACCGGGGTGCTGACGGCGCATTTGTTTACGCCGTGCGTTCCACAGGAATTTATTGCCGCCCATCGTGCCCCTCTCGCAAGCCTCGACGCGAGCAAGTAGTCTTCTTCCCGCTTCCCGAAGTCGCGGAACAACAAGGCTTTAGAGCTTGTCGACGCTGCCGGCCGCATGCCGCTCGTTTGCATGATCCTAGCGCCGAAGCGGTAGCGCGTATTTGCCGTCAGATCGACTCCCAAATCCGGACCGAATCTGACGACGATGACAACAGTCGTTTGACTCTTGCCGCACTTGGCGCGGGCGTTGGAATGGGTCCGCATCAACTCGAGCGTGCGTTCCGGCGTGTAATGGGTATCACCCCGCGGCAGTATGCAGATGCACAGCGCATGCGCCGTTTGAAATCCAGTTTGAAAAAAGGAGATGACGTGACTACCGCACTTTATGATGCAGGATATAGCTCCAGCAGCCGTCTATACGAACGCTCCCCGTCGCAACTCGGCATGACGCCGGCCACCTATCGCCAGGGAGGCGCGGGGATGCAGATCCACTACGCCATTGTCGCTTCACCGCTGGGCCGTTTGCTGGTGGCCGCCACGGAGCGCGGGATCAGCGCGCTTTATCTTGGAGAAAAGGATGCTCCGCTGGAATCCGCGCTGCGCCAGGAATATCCTCGCGCGGAAATTGACAGCGATAGCGCGGGATCAAAAAACCTCGCGGGATGGTTGAGCAAAATTCTGGCACACCTGCGCGGCAAAGAACCGCACCTCGATCTGCCCACCGACGTACAAGCTACCGCATTCCGGCGGCATGTCTGGGAAGAGCTAAAGAGAATTCCGTACGGCGCGACTCGTACGTATTCCGAAATTGCGCGAGCCATCGGGCATCCAAGCGCAATCCGTGCGGTCGCACGCGCTTGCGCTACCAATCCGGTTTCCATCGTTGTTCCGTGCCATCGCGTGGTGCGCGCAGACGGAAACCTCGCGGGATACCGTTGGGGACTCGATCGCAAGCGTACGTTGCTCGAACACGAAGCTGCAGGCGCCGGAACGAAAAGAGTCAATAGCGCGAAGGCTTGAGTGCCTAGTAAGGCTCTCTGTTCTTGCGGGGTTTAACCCTGCGGACGCAACTTCTCCGTGTTCTTCGGCCAATGGGGCTTGAACTCGGATTCGCTTATGGAAGGATTACGAACTATCTTTGAATAGCGCACGGTGAAATAGTCGCCCGAACCCGTTTCATTGAATTGCTGCTGAACCGGAAGCCACGACGATTCATCGAACCAGATCTGAATTTTCGAGATTTGATTGCGAACGTCGCTGGACTTCGGAGTTAATTCCAGTTCAACAGTTTTCTTGTCATCTAACGTTTGCTCGCCCAGCACGGTGATGAGATAGCTCTTCTGAAGCTCTTTTCCGGATGTGCCGAAACCGAGCAGCAGAAATTGATCAACCATCGTGCGGTTCTTGCCGAGGTTATATTCCTCCACGCGATTCAAACCAGGGGTATAAACATAAAGGTTGTCACCCGTGCGCAGGATCGTGCGAGCGTCCGGAGCCTTCATTTGCAGCAGCATTTTGTCGCCGCGTACAAGCAGGCTTCCGGTTTCAGTGGAGTGGTCGTTTACTACTACGGTAACCTTCGTGCGTTCCACATCCGCCGAGAGGCTGCGGAACGTCTTCGCCTGCATGTCGAGTTGATGCAACACCGACCCGAGCGTCCATGGCCCGCGTCCCTGCGCCCAAGCGCCTGCGCAAACCATGCCCAGGGCAAACAAAGCGAGCGCAGCAAGCCTGATTCGATTAGCAATCAAAAGTCCCCCACTGCTCCCCGTTTCCCCGCAAAAAATCGCGTCATGATAACACAGTGACTTAGATGCGCCCGCTGTTGGAGAGGTTCCCGCGTTCGAAAATAACGCACAGCATTGGTTACCTGAAGTCAGGCTGAACGGTAATGTCGTAAAAGGCGATCGAGCCATCACTCGCACGGACGGGATCGATGCGCTTCACTTGGAAGGTGCGTTCCTTAAGATCGTCTATGGTGCGGCTGAGGATGTCGTGGGTTTCGCGCTCAAGCTCGGGCGTAGCCTGTTTGGCGCGCTTCTGAGGCTGTAGTACTTTGGCATCAACCCGGTAGGTGCGCGTTTGCGTGGCGCTGTCTTCGGAGAGAAGCTGGACGTCGGAGCTGGCCTGCGCGGTGGTTTGCGGCTGGTCGTGAAACAGGCTGCGCGGTGTGAGCAGAACAAAAATAACAATCGCGATAACCATTAAGTCGTAGGGCCAACTTCCGCGCTCAAAGGACCAAAAAATCGTCCGGACGATTCCTCGCCACACTCTGCGCATGTTAGTGAACTGCGGAGCCGTCCACAACTTGGCCGTCGCGCATGTGCAGCACGCGATTTCCGTAGGCGGCGGCATCGGGGTTGTGAGTGATCATCACGATGGTCTGCCCCAGATCCTTGTTCAGCTCGCGCAGCAAACCTAAGACGGCTTCCGAACTTTTGGTGTCGAGATTTCCGGTGGGTTCATCGGCCAGAACAATTTTCGGTTCGCTGACAATCGCGCGCGCGAGCGCCACGCGCTGCTGTTCTCCGCCGGAAAGTTCAGAGGGCTTGTGCGTAAGCCGCTCGCTGAGCCCGAGAAGTTTAGCTACGACTTCAAAGCGGTGCGGATCGAATCCGTTTCCGTGGATGTGTTGGGCCAGAGCGATATTGTGGTACGCATCGAGGGTCGGCAGAAGATTAAATCTCTGAAAAACAAATCCAACTTTGTGGCGCCGCAAAAGGGTGCGGGCGGCATCGGTCATGGTTGTCAGGTCATTTCCGTCCAGAAGAACTCGGCCGCGCGTAGCCTGCGCTAGACCACCAATCACGTGCAACATTGTGGACTTTCCGCAGCCAGAGGGGCCCATGATGGAGACAAATTCTCCGGGATAGACTTCCATGTTGACGCCACGGAGAGCGGGAACTTCCAGCTTGCCCGAACGATAAACCTTCCACAAATCTTCTGTTTTGAGAATCGGTTCCAACGCTCGCTCCCGTGCGAGTGGCAACACTTCTGGGGACGCAAATATTCTAGTCGCGTTGGCCATTTCTTCCTAGTAAGTATGTCGATTTGGCAAATGTCATTGCGAGCGGGCGTTACTCGTAGGCGAGCGCTTCAACCGGGTCTTTGCGACTGGCGATCCAGGCGGGATAGGAAGCGCCCAGGAGTCCACCGAGGATGGCGATCGCAGAGGCGCGGAAAATCCAATTTGGCGTGATCAGTATGCTCAACGCCGGAAACGCGTGGGTGAAAACAGTTTTCAGAAAGTAACTCAATCCTATTCCCACCGCCGCTCCTACCAAACAAAGCAACGTGGTTTCACTCAGAATTATTCGAACGATGTAGCCTTTGGAAGCTCCCAGCGATTTCAACACGCCAATCTCACGCGTTCGTTCGATGACGGTGGTGTACATGGAAAGAAAAATGACAAGAAAGCCGATGACCACTGCGATGCCGATCATGACGCTGATAAATGCTCCGAGGCCCGGCAGGTTGGAGGAGGTCATGAGCGAAATGAAATCCTTCAGCGGACGAACTTCGTAACGAGGCAGAAGCTGACGCACTTCATCCATCACGGCCGGCGTGTGGTCGCTGCGATCGCACTTAATATAAAAGATAGAAGCTTTATCGTGCGCTCCAGCCATTTCCTGCAAACTCGAGATAAAAACAAAAAGCCGAGCGCCTTTGCCATGTTCCACGATGCCGGCCACATGGAAGTCGTGATCCAGGATGTGCAGCGTCTGGCCGACTTTGATGTGTTTGGCCTTGGCATAAATATCGTCCACGAGAATGTCATTCGGTTGCTGCAGATCGTGTCCTGTGTGGAAGACGAATCCGGCCGAAACGGCGTCGAAACTGGGTGGATCAATCCCGAAAACTACGTCGAGCCCGTTTACGGAATTGAACTGAACCAATACGGGAGCTACGGCCTGCACATAATCGAGTTGTTTTAATTTATCGGCTATGGCGATGGGCATGGGCGCGCCGCTGAAGGCCAAAAAGACCGAAGCGGAGGGCGGCTGGACCATGATGTCCGCGCCCACACCCTCCACGCGCTTGGCATTTTCCAAGAGTAATCCGCTAGTGAGACCGACGACCATGATGACCATGGCGACTTCCACCGCGACGGCGACGGCTGTGATCAGAGTGCGGAGAGGCCGGTGCAGCACATTTTGCACGATCATGTAGCGGATCATGGCTTGGGCGCCTCTGTAGTATTTTCCTCCGGACGTATCAATTTAGTTCCGGGCGGCTGCGCCAGTACAAAACGGTCGGCGGGAATGGGCTCGTTCACAGTGAGTTTTTTAATTTCAATCTGGAGTTGGTAATCATCGCTGGGGCGGCTGATCACAATTTGGCGCGGGTACGATATGGTGGCCATGGCCGAGTCCGCGGATGTTGCGAAGGAAGGCTCTTGTGGCGCGTTGGGCGTCGGGGAGACCGCGAGCCAGTTCGAGTAGTGAACGTCAGAAGCCACTTTTCCGCCGGAGGTAAAATTTTCCACATGCACTATCTGCAAGTCAGTGCGATCGAACCAGACCTTACGCGATATTTCCCAATCGGATGAACCCACGGCGCTTTCTTTTGTTGCGCCTTGGTCGGATGTAGCGCGTATCGCCGTCAGGATGTAATAGCGACCGGAGCCTTCGCTGGCTTCCTCGAACAAAACGGGCGTCCCGGCGGGCATCGGTTCCCAAAGCAGGGCGTCAACTAAATGCTGCGGACGAAGATTCTCGATGGGCTTGGATGCTTGCCGCGTCAAATTGTCCGGGCCTTCGATAAATTCATTTTTCGACGGGATGTATATATCAAATTTTTCGCCATCGCTGACCATGTCAAAAATATTCTTGGCCACTACAGGGGCTTGGCCTATCACCCGTACGCTCGCGGGCTTGGCAGCCAGGATGAATCCGTTTACCTCGTGATATTGCTCAATCACACCGGAGTAAGCCGAGCCCGCCGTCAGTTTCATGTTGACTGTTGCATTGAGCGAGGTGACGGTTTGAGCCTGTCGATTATAGCGCCAGACGAGGTCATCTTTGCTCGCAGTGAGAATCCTGGCAGGCGCGTTGGCTGGCTTGACGACTGTCGTTTGGCTGACGGCGCAACCGCAGATTAGAACGGCAAGCGCCGCGATCGCCATCCTCAGAGTCAGGCTATGGACCCGCAGTTTGGCATGCCCTCGCAAACGTTGGAGAGACAATTTAGCGGGGTCCTTCACAGGAGTCAGCCAAACTGAAAGCTTGGGACGGCTCGGTTACTGAAGGCAGGGCGCAGCGATTTCGCGCCTGGTAGCGAAACCATCGGCCATCGAAAGGAGACGTTATTGCCTGATTGCTTGGTCTACTTACCCCTGGGTGCCTCTTCCAAGCTTTTTCTAAATGAGCCACGGGGAACGCTAGCACGCAGTTGGATGAAATTCAAGAACTGGTGTGTAGGGGGCGCCGATACCTGCCATCCGCTACGACGTAGCCGAATCATTCAGCTCGCCAGATCATCCATGGCGGGTTCATATTACACTTCGTGACTGTTGCCAGCGCTTAAGGAAATACAAAATCGAAAGGGCGGGATTGAACCCGCCCTCTGGTCTACTGGTTCGAACGGATCTGAACGGCCTGCGTTTCTCCACCGAATTGCACTTCAACGATTTGATTGTTGTTGAGCATAACCTCGGAGGTCTTGGATTTATTCGGGAGCTGAACCCACTGGACTGGAACGTGAGCCACGACTTTCCCAGCCCGCAGTACCTGTAGTTCGGTTCCATTGCCCTCGACCTTCAACTGATAATCGCCAGCTTTCAGTTGCGTTCCGGCGATGGTGGTTGTCCCATCTGAATAGGCGGTGGTTGAATGTGTGCGTGCCCAAACGGGCAGCGCTAAAGTAAGTAAAGTGAGAGCACCTATTAATTGACTTGTTTTCAAACGCATCGATACATTACCTCCTGTGACAGATCTGAATTTCCCGCGGAAAACTCGGTTGGGCCCGCCGACTTCCTATGGGTGAGCGTTGCACAACGGATCGTGTGCGAATGCAGCCACTCACCTAATCAGACGCGAAACTTCCACTAAGGTTTCAGAAACTTTTAGCTAAATTACGCCGGAAATTTTCCGGGAACTTTTTGGCGCCCTATCCGGAATTATCTTTGTAAGACGTAGGACACCTACATCGGATAACGGAGAGAGGTTACGAAGATGAAAAAGACACTCATTGCTCTGGTGTTAACTTGTGTGTTTGCGACGCCAGCACTTTTCGCACAGACAGCAGACACGGCGCCCGCGGGACCAAGTGAATCGGCGCGCTCGGCGAAAATGGTGCAGCATCGGGTTAATTATCTGACCACCGTATTGTCGCTCACCGCGGCGCAGCAGGCGCAGGTGACAAGCATTCTCACGAACGCGGTGGCAAATCACTCGACGACAACTACTAGCATGAAGACCGCGCGTACAAACCTGCAAAATGCGATTCATTCGAATGATACAGCGGCCATGGAGCAGGCGGCCAATTCAATCAGCACTTTAATTGCACAGAAGACGCTCGCGCGTGCCAAGGCCGAAGCTGCGATTTATCAGGCGCTCACGCCTGAACAGCAAACCAAAATGTCGCAGCTCGAAAACGAGTTCCATCACGGGAGACATGGGTACTGAGGACCGCAATTCCTTTGTACATCACCCACAGGGGTGGTGCGCGAACCACCGCTAAAATTCACTTTGGTCCAGACCCGAATTGCCCTGACTTCTGGCACTCACTGGGCGTCCGTTCGGAATCCTCTCAGCTAGTGCGCCGGCGACATGAGAGAGTTTCCGCGCCAGGGAGTTGAAGGGTAGGCGCGACGTAGCCATCAAGGTGCTACCGCAAGCCTTCGTGCGTAACGCATCAAGCAGCGATGGGTCTGGCAGGCTTGGTCCGCTTGGCCAACAAGGCCAACCTCTCTTCATGATTCATAGGCTCCCAGGGGACCAGTTTTTCGGCGAGTACATCCATTCTGCGGAGGACAGTCAACTCGAGGAAAAGGCCCATCACATCCAAGTCGCGGAAGACCAAGGAGCCCGACTCTCGCATCTTGTCGCGAATCTGCTCCATGTGGACGGGCATTTCGGTCCAATGAAGGCCAGAACGGTGGTGATGGCAGAGGTGATAGCCTTCGTTCATGAAATTCACGTCGTCAAAGATGGTGACGGTGTTCGCAAAATAATCCTCGGGATGGTCCGGGTCACAGAAGGCGTGTTGGACCCATGCGGTGATGGCCATGATGAAGTTCATGCAGAGAAGAGGACCCAAGGCGTATATGATTCCAATTCTCCAATCGCAAATAAAGATAGCTGCGAAGAATAGGTAGTAGCGCACCATTCCCCACAAAATTCGTCTGCGGTTTTTTTCATCGCCTTTCTCTTTAAAATAAGCGTACGGGGCGAACCCCAGGGCGGTCCAAATGTTGTCGGAAAGATACCAAAGAAAATCCAGCGGATTCGTTCGGTCGTAGCCGTTGGATGAAACAGTATCGTCGGGTCCGCCGTTCTCTTTATGGTGCAGGCGGACATGAACCGTGCGATCTAGTTCCGGAACGTTCCCGTATAAATATCCGAGGAAGAACTCGACGTAGCGGCCGAAGACTTTATCGTATTTATCCGAGAAGTAGCCTTGAGCGCGGTGCGCCTCCAAATGTTTGGCGCTAAACATCCTGACAAACCGTTGGAACTTGAGACCGTAGAGGGAAAGATAGAAAGCGAGCAGGAGCAGGAGCCGAGGTTTCCCTAAGACGAGTTGGACAATGAAAATTGGCAGGGCGGTGAGAGTGAGGGAAACCATGAGTCGTAACGCAGGGGTGTCTCGGGGGTCGCGCAGAATTTTGTGGCCGAGCCGGTCGAGGAACCGGTCGTAAGCGCGGGAGAGCAATTGATACGCGTGGCGTAAGGGGCGAATCTTTGCGAGAAGCGAGACGGCGAGATAGCTTCCGACCGAAAGCACGGCCACGAGCGATACGGCCATCGTGCTCGCTAAAGCCATGAGTACTGCCCAGCAGCGAAGTACGAGTTCGGGCAGCGCTCCAAGGCTCAGGGCAGGCCAATACCTCCTTGAGCGAGTGCTGTTTTGCACGTCGTTCAAATCCGCTTCCATTAGCTTGCCTACGAATTGCATGTTCGTCGTTACCAGTCGTTATACCACTTGAGGGGTTTGGCCCAGTGCCGCAAGTAAAAGGAATTTACACTTAAGGAGAGCAAAGTTCCAGCGCCCGACGATGGTGGCATCAGAGTACTCGCAAAACTTCATAGTTTGCGAGGATGCATCTACCTTTGAGCATACGACATCGTCAGGGTGCGCATGGTCTCGCTCCTTTCCAGCTGATGTGCACAAGTAGTTATCTGAAAACGTCGGTTTGCTTCAACGATTTCCGTTGTGCCTGATTCAGACCCTGAGATCGAAAAGAGGAGGAAGGTTTTAGACGTGCTGAGATGAAAACAGACGCGTGCTTAATCTCGGGGGATTATTGTGGGGCGGACGGGGGGTTCGGGGCCACCTAAGGAAATTAGAAGGCGGCGCAGTTTTGCGCGGTCTTCGAGGTTGATACCCATCATTTCGAAGCCGGCTTGTTGGGAGCGGACGAAGCGCACGACAGTTTGCATGCTGATGGAGCGAAGGCCGGCGGGAATTTTCAAGGTGGCTTCGGTGCCGACTGGAATTTGTATGTCGCCGCTGAGCAAGCCGCCATCGAGACTAAGCACGCTAATCGCGGATGTGAATTTTCCGCGCGCGGACGTAATCGTGGCAGGGACTGCACGCGGGAAGCGCACTCGGCGATAACGCCGGTGGCGCACGAAGTCTCGTTCAGGGATGGGATCGAGCGGAGCGAGAGCAATGACTTTGGTGTCCAAGCCCGAATTCGGGAGAAAGGACTGCATCCATTCCGGATCGAGCTTCAACAATGCTTGCGCGGCGGCCATGCGAATCTCGTCGGGATAAGCCCAGCCGAAAGTCTTGCGCGACTCGACAAAGCGGCGCAAGTGGCCGGCAGCAGCAGGAGCGCGCATGCGGCCCAGCGCTTCAAGGGCTTTCACGCGCAGATATTCGGAGCCCTGCGCCAGAAGTTCACCTTCGGCAATGCGAAGAAGCTTGGGCGCTGTGTCGGTGTCACCGCACATTCCGATTTCGTCGAGCGCGAGAGGAATGATCATGGGATCGAACAATTCGAGCGACTCGGCGAGTAGTTTGCCGCGCTCGGGCGCTCCGGCGATGGAAAGCTGGCGGACCACTGCGTCGTGAAAGCTGCGAACATTTTCCCGAAGGCGCGGCGGAAGCATGTCTTCAAGAGCCAGCGGATCCATGCGGCCCAACAGGCCAACTACGGAAGCGGCTTTCGCGGGCACTTCATTCTTCAAGATTTCTTTCAAGTGACGGACGCAAGGCGAGCCTACGGCTTTTGCCAGGGCGACGATGCTTTCGCGTTCGGTGCGGCGGCCGGAGCGCGCAAGACGGACGGCCAGATACTCGGAAGAAGATTGCGGTACTCTCATCAAGACTCCGACGAGGCCTTCTGGTATTTGCTCGGCGGCTAGCGCTTCTTCAATGAATTCTGGAACGCGATTATCGATGCCGACGCGCGGGCGCAGACTTTGGACCCAGCTGGGGCGCGATTCTTCGAGGTCGGCGAGAGAATCGAGCGACTGCTGCATCGCGCGATAGTAGCGGCGTGTGGCAGATTCCTGACTGAGACGCACGAATGCAGCGCTCAACAGCGTTTGAAGTTCGCTATCTTTTTCGTCGGCCATCTGCTGGCCGATTTGCACCAGAGCGTCCTGCAATCGCTGACTGGCGGCCTTGCTGAAAAGTTCGGCAAGCTGGCCCAGTCCAATGGCGGCTTTTTTACGAGCTTCGGAATCTTTATTCCGCACGCAAGTGGCGTACTGAAGAAGAATGTCTCCTGCGGCGTTGGCCTCTCCGCGACCCAGAAGTTCTTCCACATATTGCTGAACGTTGCGCGGCGGAATGCACCAAGCTTCGGCGGACATCAGAACGTGTTTTTTGCCGGACTCAGGGACAGCGGCCCAGAATTGGCGGTCGAGAACATCGGCGTGGGATTCGACGGCGAGTCCGGCGCTGGCCATTTTGTCTTCGCGCGAACGCAGAAGTTTGCGGAGGGTGTTGAGCTCGCTGCCCATACGCTCGAGCATCTGGCGCACGGCGTTGACTTGGACTTCGCCACGCTGATAGCGGTCGAGTGCGAATTTAATAGCCAAATCTTCGGCCAGACGAAGCAGCATGGCCTCGTCCACTTTTGCAGAAGGCGATTTCGCGGCAACTTGTGCCAGAGCCTGGCGCAAGGTTATTTGCGCGTTTTGCGGCAGACCGGCGAGTTTCTGTTGCAAGGAATTTTTATCCAGCTGAGGATTTTTTGTATTTTGCGCTTCGCCGAATTGGACGAGGAGTTTGAGCAAGCTTTGCAGCTCGGCTTCTTCGAGACGAGAGAACGCGCTGGCGGCACCCGGAATGATAGCGGCGTCGGCTAAGGCTGAAGCGGCAACCATGTCTTCGTTTAGTCCCGCGACCGTGCCGGAACCGGGGATTAGTTGCGCTTCGCTGCTTCCGCCGGAGCCGTATGATCTCTGGTAAGGGGATCCGCCAGTTACGCCGGTTCCCTGAGTACCGGAGCCGCCGCTATGCGCGCCTTCGGCTGCGGCGATCAGCTGAATCATTTTCTCCGGAGTGCGGAACCATTCCTGGATCATGTCGGCGTCGGCGCCGAGGGTTTTCGCGGTGAGAGTGGCGGCTACACGGGCTTCGGAAAAACCTGCATCTTCGGCGACGAAACGGATTTCGTTTACGCGAATTCCCGAGGGAGTTTTTTTACCGAAATGTACCTCGAGGCGCTCGGAGAGGGTGCCGGCGTTGGGTCCGGCTTCCATGAAGGCTCTCACCAGATTCAAAAATTCGTTCTGAGTAACGCTGGAGGTAAAACCGATACTCGCCACTCCGGAGCTGGTCAGCAAATTGGCAAAGCTTCGTTCCGCAGGCGAGGAATCCAAGGGCACGCCGTCGAGCAAAAGCTGAGTGCCAGAGGCGCCCAGTAGCAGGCCACCCTGTCCCGCCGCTTCCACCGCGTCCTGGAGTTCAACCCAAGCGGAATCGAACTGCCGGGAGGAGCGAGAGTGCTCCAAACCATAGAGCCGAGCGTACTTAAGCAGAATATTTAGGCTGCGAATGAAGGCTCGCGCGTTCGGGATTCGAGGTTCAGTAGACACGAACGGCATATGCGGGAGCGTGGACATCGGCTGTTCTTCAGATAGTGTACTAGGACGATTGTCTAGGGAAATGGTACGAAAGGCCTATAGGAGTACAGGGCAGGAACATTGTCCGTAAGGATAGGACACGGAATTTCGCCCTCGTCGCGTGCGAGAGACGACTTATTTTGCGAATCACTCGTTGGAAAGAGGCGCCTGATTCTCAGCTAGGAATGCGGCGGAGCTCAGTGCGTTTTGCCAGACTCGTCTGGCACTCGAGTGGATGTGTTGATCCAGTTCACTTCCCAAGTTTTTCCTCCATCATCTGAGAAGGCTTGTTCATCACGAGTGGAATTCGGGGAGTCAGCGGAAAAGACAAAGCGGACCAAAATAGTTTTGCCATTGAAGGATTCCTGATCGTAAAACTCACCGCGACTATTCTTGAATTCGCCGATCATCGGTACGCTAAGAGTGCCGCTGTTGCTGCCAGCAAAATTGAGGCTCCACTGGTGGGCTTGGGGATTGTAGAGACGAAGGGACAAAAATTCGAGATGGCCGGATGGGCCATCGGTGACGATCTCGGCCAGGTTGGCGCGTCCGTCCCAAACTTTTCGAACGACAACGGTACCGTCTAATTCGGTCCACTTGGTTGAGCCTGTTAGCGGATGTTGGAGGCGCTGCATGTGAACCTTCCAAGTTCCAATCTGCCAATCGAAATCGTGCTGGCCATCTCGCACTGTGGATTGCCGGGCTGCCGCGTTTTCAGAAACTTGGGCAAGTGACGGAAGAGGCAGTGCGAGGTAGGCTAGCGTGCACAACATCAAATAGATCGCCAAGCGCCGAAGGGTCATTGCTTCGCCCTTGTCAATGTCGCCACAAAGTTCGGCTCCCAGGTCTTGCCGCCGTCATCCGAAAATGATTGTTCAAATCGGTGCGAATCCGGAGTGATGTCAGACCAGACAATTCGAACCAGGATGCTTCTTCCGTTAAATGGTTCCTGATCGTAAAACTCGCCGCGTCCATTCTTAAATTCGCCGATCGCTGGCGGGCTAAGACTGCCGTCTTTGCTGCTGCCAAAAGTAACGCTCCACTGGCGAGATTCGGGATTATATAGAAACAAGCTCAGACTCTCATGGTGACCTCCGGGGCCATCGGCCTCAACCTCTTCCAAACTGCCGCGGCCATCCCAGACTTTGCGAACGACGACGGTGCCGTTCATTTCGACCCAAGTGGAGGAACCGGTCAGCGGATGCATGAGGCGCTTTATGTGCGTTTCCCAGGTACCAAGGTTGAAGTCAAAATCGTGTTGGCCATCGCGTCCGCCAGCGGGGCTCTGAGTCGTCGGAGCAGGACCGGTGGCAGAAATTGCGGCAGAAGTGCCCGCTCCTGTTGCGGCCAAATGCGCTGTGGCTGGGCGGCAAGTTAAACCGAAAATCAAAGAACTTAAGAAAAAGTAAATCCGGAGGCTCCCTACTGCGTTCATTTTGTATTCTCCATTTGGCTGTGCATATGTCGTTGCCTGCCCCTTGGACGGCACTTTTACACCACTCAAGTTTGCCTTGATTGTGGTAATTTTAAAGAACCACTTTTTATGCAATTAGCGATACCACTTTCAAAAGGACGCGGGCCGCTCTTCCGGCAGGTTTATTTCGGCCTGCGGAAAGCCATATTGTCAGGTACGTTTCGCGCCAACAATCGATTGCCCTCGACGCGGGATCTGGCCGACCAATTGGGCATTTCGCGGACAGTTGCATTGATGGCCTACGATCAGTTGTTGGCAGAAGGTTTTGTCACCGGCCGGGGAGGCTCCGGAACATATGTAGCGAAGGATTTGTCTTCCAACCGGTTGGTAACTCCGAAGAAGTCGATCAAGTTCCAGTTATCTAGGTTTGGTTCCGCAGCGGCGGACGCGGCATCAAGTCTAAATTTTCCGGGCCGGCGATCGCCTTCTCAGCGCTACGACTTTGCATGTGGGCGGAGCGAAAGCGATATCGAGACTTTTCCGTTCGAAACATGGCGGCGGATCCTAACGCGTCGCGCGCGGAAGGCCCCCGTCTTCGAACTTGACTATGGGCCGGCGGCTGGAAGCCTCGCGTTGCGCGAGGCCATTTGCTCGCATCTGCGGCGGTCACGCGCGGTGGCATGCGAATCCACGGACGTGATTGTCGTAAACGGCTCTCAGCAAGGCCTGGATTTGATCGTACGCGTGTTGCTGGAACGTGGCGGTCGCGTGGCCATCGAGAATCCTTCGTATCAGGGTACGCGGGAAATTCTTATAGCAGCGGGTGCTCGCCTGCTGCCGGTTCCAGTCGATCGCGATGGCTTGAATCCAGCGAAGCTTCCAGAGGATGCCCGGATGTGTTTCGTGACACCATCACACCAGTTTCCGACCGGTGCGATCCTTCCGCTTCCCAGACGTCTGGCGCTCCTTGAATGGGCCAAACGCAAAAATGCCGTGATAGTGGAGGACGATTACGATGGTGAGTTCCGCTACGAAGGACAGCCGCTGGAGTCTTTGCAAGGACTGGACGCAGAAGGCCGAACTATCTACGTGGGGACCTTTTCTCGCACGGTGTTTCCGGCGCTCCGCGTAGGCTACTTGATCGTGCCAAAGTCGCTGACCGCGGCATTCACCGCGGCTAAGTGGCTTAATGACCAACACTCAGCCACGCTTGAGCAGCAGACTCTAGCGGAGTTCATAACTACGGGAGGTTACGAACGGCACTTGCGCCGGGTTCGCCGCAGAAATGCAGCGCGACGCGCGGCATTACTGGACGCCATTCAGAAATATTTGGGCGATCGTGTGGAGGTGACGGGCGATGGTGCGGGGGCTCATGTTGTGCTATGGCCCAGGGAACGCGTCTCCGAAGAGGAGGGTATCTCGAGCGCGGCATCGCGTGGGGTCGGAATCTACGGAATATCCAAATACTTTTTAACACGGCCCCCGCGAACAGGATTCATGCTTGGATATTCTCGTATGAAGGAAAATGAAATTCGGGAAGGCATCCGGCGGCTCGGCGAAATCCTTTGAATGAAAAAACAATCTAGGAGGGCAGGCGGATTTCGACTTCCTGGCCTTCGAGGGCGGGTCGCAGGCGTCGAATGACTTCGCTGGCCCAAAGCTTTTCACTGAGGAAAACCAGGGAGCCGTCTTCGAAAGCGCAGATAGCGCAGAAAAAATACTTGGTGAAGGCAGTGTGGTAGGCGTCTGCACCGCGACCGGCTAGCTCTCCTTCCAGAGCAGGATCAGCCTCGGCCACAAGCGCTCCGGCGCGAGCGCCGAAAGTCTCATTCTGAAAACGATCGATGAGAGCTTGAAGCGCCGGGAGATCGGGGGCGGGAATTACCATAGAGCGATTGCTGGCTTCGCGATATTTGATTTGGTGGAGCTTGCAGTAATCGCGGACGCGGTCGATATGGCTGAAAAAATCCAAGCCCCAGACTTCGTCGACTGCGGTTGCCCGTAGGACGCGGCTCCAAATTTTCGAGGCATCGGGACCGCGGACGGGCTCGCGATTTTCATCGGCTTCGGTTAGTTCCAGGCCAATGGCGCGAACATCCGAGCCCAGGTCGAGCGGCTCGACATCGAGGAGGTACATCTAAACTTCCTCGTCAGCGGGATGCGGGAATCGCTTTTGAAAGTCGGGAGATTGTTTGCGGACTTCCAGCCAGTCGAAAAATGCGTCGGGAGTTTCCAGCCAGATTCCAAACCAGTGCGCAATTTCCTCTTTTTCAGCGCGCTTGTTGGCTTCCACTTTATGGTTGCGTGAGATCATTTCGGCTCGGCGCCGGCCGAGGCGCGCGACTTCGCGAACGCGCTCTGCGGCTTGACTGTCGGCTTCGAGAATGAATTTCCGAAGGAGCTCGTCGAGACGGACCAGGCACATCTCCGCTTCGTCGAGAGTGGAAAAGTGGAGGAGATCGCTGAATTCCTCTTCATAACGGCCTTCGGTATCCGAGCGCGTGGACCACACGACTCGCATTCCCGCCTCTTCGAGAACGCTGACGATATAATCGGCTGAAGTTTTTCCTTTTTCACCGAGATGCACGATGAGCTGGCGCCGGATCTGCTCGATTTCAGCGGGGGTGTAACGAGGTTTTCCGAGACCCTGCGCCACTTCCAGAATTAATTTCTTCTTGGTGGGAGAGCCGCTCTCGTGACTCGCGCTGGGATTGCCTGCGGTCAAGAGGGGCCTCGATGCTTGGGCTTGGAAGGATCGGCGCTCACGGTGTCGCCTGCGAGCAAATGACGGTAACGCGCGACGTTGCGATTATGTTCAGTCAAAGTTTTCGCAAAAAAATGGCCGCCCTGATCGTTGGCCACAAAATATAGATACTCCGTTTGCGCAGGTTCCATCGCGGCGCGCAAAGACGCTTCTCCGGGATTCGCGATGGGGCCGGGAGGCAGGCCAGGATGCTCGTAGGTGTTGTACGAGGAATCCATGTGCAGGTCGGCGGGACGCACGTTTTTCGTGTGGTGGCCTTCCAGTTCCAATGCGTACTGCACAGTAGGATCACATTGCAGCGCCAGGCCCTGTCTAAGACGGTTATAAAAAACTCCGGCGACCATGGGGCGCTCTTCCGGCTTAGGAGTTTCGCGTTCGACTAGAGATGCAAGTGTGACGACTTGATAGAGGGTCAAGCCTTGGGGAAAATTCGTGGCTCCCGAGGGATTCAGCGATTCCAGCTCGGCACGGAAATTCTGGACCATGCGTTTTGCAATCGAATCGCAGGTGGTACGGCGAGTGAATTGATAGGTAGAGGGGAAAAGAAATCCTTCGAGGCTGCGAGCGTCCGGGGCCAGATCGGAAATCAGCGAGGCGTTTTTTGCGGCGTCAAGAAAACCTTCGCGGGTGCAGACTCCCTGGCGATCGAGTTCCGCGGCCATTTCAAATATGTTCCAACCTTCGGGAATCGTTACGGTGCGGATGTAGATCTTGCCTCCGGCAATTTGCCAAAAGAGTTCACGCGAATCAAACGGACGATCGATGTAATACTCGCCGGCCTGAAGCGGCTTTCGAAAATGCCACATGCTAAAAATTTCGAAAGCAAGCTCGCTGCGAATTACGTCGTTTTTTCTGAGAATGTGAGCCACACCAAGACGGGAAGTACCGTGCGGAATGTCCACAAAAACTTTTTCTGGCCGATGGCCGCGATAAGGGCGGCTAATTTGCGAATCCAGCCAGCCAGCGCCGGCTCCGAGGGCAGCGATCAAAAGAAGAGCGATGAGGCCAAGTCTGCGCATCAGATTTTAGGGTCTCCCCACGATGGGAACAGAAGGCGACGAGGCTATTTTCTTGTATTCGAGCTTATGTTCGAGGTAATCGCGCAAAAGAATGGCAGCAGCGACATCGTCAAGCGAGGTTCGTCTTCGCGAAGAAGATTTTACTTCTGCCATGGTTTGGGCCGCTTCCCAAGTGGTCAGCCGCTCGTCAACGAGCTCTACTTCGATGCCGAGAACTTTCTGCAATCGAGCGGCGAAGAGCGCCGCTTCATCCGCCATGGGGCTCGCTGCACCCGTCATGTGCAAAGGATGGCCCACGAGGATACGCGCAACACTATGCTTCCTGCAAATTTCATGCAAGCGCCGCAAATCGTTGCGGCGATTTGTGCGAGTAAGCGTGACGAGAGGTTGCGCCGTGACTCCGAGTTCGTCGGACAGCGCGAGGCCGATTTTCTTTCGGCCGTAATCAACCGCCAGGATGCGGCTCGATTCGGCAATCGAGGGTTCGGACACACCGATATTCCGCGCACGTTCCAGGTTCGTCATATTAGTCTTATTATACGCGACGATGGCCCAAGCGCGGCAGTTGGACGCTGACACAGGTCTGCATATTTCTAGCCCTCAACCGTTGCCTATCATTAAGAATATTGTGTGAGCAAAAGCTTCCTTCTTCGGGTACCTGCCTCCTCGCTACCGCTTCGAGTCTAACGGCCCCATTGTTGGGGTAGACTCTACCCGTGTATTCCCCGAAAGGACGCGCCCTTCTCCACCTTGTCTGTTGGCCCTTCGTTGTGCTGGTTCTGACCTCTAGCGGAACAGCGGCGAGTTACGGCTGGAGCCGGTTGAACTTTCCCTTTCAACTGGACTACGGAGAAGGCCCGATCATGTGGCAGGTGATGAATTTGTTCGATCGCCACCGTTCCTACGCCGCGCTAGGAGTCGGGCGAGAAATAGTCTGGAACTATCCGCCGGTCTATCTGATTTGTGTGCGGTTATTCGCGCTGGTGTCTCCGAGCCTCTTGTGGACTGGCCGCCTTCTTTCCTGGCTGAGCGCTCTAGGGATCGCTGCCTTGCTCTGCGGAATTATTTATATTTCTTTGCCCAGACGATTTGGCTACGCAGTGCGCATCGCGGCCGCCGCTACCGGGCTTCTCTATCTTTGTGCCGATCCCGTTCTCCACTGGGTACCGCTCATGCGTGTCGATGTTCTGGGAGTTCTCTTAACATATCTTGGACTTTTCTTTTTCATTTCGTCTCGTGGCGCGACCCCTTGGAAGATGTACCTCGCATTTTTTTGTTTTTTTCTGGCCATGTGGACCAAGCAGAATTTTTTGTCCGCGCCATTGGTTTGTCTTCTGGTCATGCTTTTTCTGGCGCCCCGCCGCGCCCTGCGTCTCTGCGCCATTTATGGTGTTGTCGGAGTGCTGGTGTTCTGGCTTGGGATGAAATGGACGTCGGGAGGCCTTGCTCTTAATACTATTACGTATAACCTCCACGCGTTCAGCCTTCATCGAGCAATTGCGGGCATATCGGAGAATCTTGTCGAAGTCCGGATATTTTTTGTTTTATGTGGCGCCCTGGTCGTAACAACCCTGCTCCGCGCTTCCGAGGCCCGAGCGAAGTTCGGACGTGCGAAGTGGGTCGCTAGGCTTCGCCACAACCCTTTCTTCTTTTCTTTAACCGTCCTAACCCTTCACTTTGCGACTGCATTTGTGATTTCATTTGGGTACGGAAAGAATGGGTCCAATGTGAATTATTTTCTGGAGTGGACTGCCGCGCTAGTCGCCTTGTCCGGCCTCGCGGTCGGACTTCTTTTTCGGGAACTGCAGCGTGTTCCACGTCCCACGCTAGGACTAATAACCGCAAGCCTATTCGTGCTCTTTCTCCCATTCCAGATGTTGGGCAGAACAAAAAAGACGATGCATCCTCCGGCGCAGTTTGAAATAGAGAAAGACCAAGAGCGCGAAGCTTATGAGCGGATGATACCGTTGATCAAGAATGCGCAGGGACCAGTGTTGTCGGATGACATGATCCTTCTGATCTTCGCCGGCAAAGACGTCGTCTACGAACCCGCGACCATGCAATTCCTGGCGGAGAAAGGTACATGGAGCCCGGTCGGTTTCGAGCGCCGCATCGAATCGCGCGAATTTCCGTTCATCATTACCACCTCCACCCAATTCTGGTATCCCGGTGTAACGGACGCGATCGACGATGCTTATGAGCAGGATTTGGTCATCGGCAAATACCGACTCTACAAGCCTCGTCAAGCATCCACAACTCTACGTTGAAGTCGTCACTATTCCGGCCGCACGATGCTCTTTGGAAAGTGGGGTTATGACGCTGGACGTCGATCTCGTCATGCCCGTGCACAATGAGGCCGCTTCGATCGAGTCCCCACTCGAACAATAGCTCGCCGTTGACGCGGACGGACAATTCGATCCCCAAGATTTTTGCAGTTTTTGGCGGAAGCGTTCCTCAGAGTAATGGCGTAACGCGATAAAATTCTACTAAGGTTCGCGGCCGCGCTCGCTTTTTTCCCACAACGGCCAGAAGCCGGCTTGTTTCAATTCCTTATCGAGGCCGGTCTGTTGGAATAGTTGTTCGATCTGCGCGCGCGATTGGCGCGGGCCGATGCGCTCTTCGCGGTCCGCCAGGGCGAAGGCCGTGATCGCGGATACCGCGACGCTTCGCTTGAGTTCTTTGAAATCAACTTTGTCGTAGGTATCCGATGTGGCGTGGTAGTTCAGCATGTAGTTGGCGGGCTCTTGGTTAGCTTCCAGCGTTGGAACGCCCTCCAGAATAAAATCGAAATTGTCGGTGTCCATGCCAGCATCGAAGGTGAAATCCAAGGGAGCAAAGGTATGAAGCGGCTCCAAGGCTTCGCGCACGGCGGGTTCGATATCCTTGCGGCCACCGAGAGAGTAGCCAGTGATGCGTCCCACACCCGAATCAAAAATGACGGCGGCGATCATGCGGTCAAGTTCAGCGCGATGCGCGTGAGCGTAAGCCGCAGAACCGAGCATCCCTTGTTCTTCGCCGGTGAAGAAGGCGAAACGAATGGAACGCCGAGGCATGGTGCCGGAGGCGTGGATGATGCGTGCCGCGTCGATTAGCATGGCGACATTGCAACCGTCATCGAGCGCGCCGGTGCCCAAGTCCCATGAATCCAGATGCGCGCCGAGCAAGACGAATTCTTCCGGCTTCTCGCGGCCACGAATTTCTGCGATTACGTTTTCGGATTCCTGGGGGCCGCCGATGTGGTTTGGCATATCGAGACGGGCGCGAACCTTTTGCCCGGCGGCTAAAAACCTTGCGATGCGTTCGGCGTCTTCGCGCGCCAAGACCGCTTGCGGCAACTGCTCGAGCTCACCATTGATAGAGATATTGTGCCGATACAGCAGAAGATTGGGGCGCGTGGACATCCAGAATATTGCGGCTGCCCCAGCTTTCACAGCGCGGTCAACAATTTCGCGGTCCACATCGTATTCCGTGATGAGATCCGCCCAGGTGACAAGCAAATTCGTATGGACCAGAACGATTGCGCCATTTGCTTGCGTGCCAGCTTTGGCGAAACCATTTTCGCTACCCTTTCCGACATCGACAATGTCCGCGGTAATGCCTCCCTCGTGCGTGGCTGGCGACCATCCGATCGATACCATGCGAACCGGAAAAGGCTCAGGCGACAAAATGTCGATGCGCGAGCTGGCCTCGCTCCAGCTACCCGGGATTGTGAATTTCTCCGTATGTACTTCGTCCACGCCGGCGTGGCGCAGAGCTTCTACCGCCCATCCCGCAGCGCGGTCGGCTGCCGCCGTACCGGTCGGGCGGCCGCCGATGGAGTCGGAAAGATAGCGCAAATTCTCTTCAAGGGGCGAGGGGCCGAGCGCGCTTTGAATCATCGCGGGGACCAGATCTGCGCAGGATTTTTCGACCGAGCAGGTGCCAGTCCCGGTGGGTACTTGCAGAGGCGAGGGTTTCGCGGGGGGTGGCTGGGCGAATGTGACGAACGGGAACAACGTCAAGACCGGCAAGAATAGGGTGGTTTGCGAGATTCTCTTCACGATCGATTCCTCTCGAGATAGGAACTGAATCCGGAGTTTACTCCAGGAAGCAGTTGGATAGTACTGCGGCATACCCGGGTTGTTCTGTGCTTTCACACAATTGAAACAAGATAGCGGAACTTTTTGCTGCGTCCGGGAAGTTTCTACCTACAAAGAAACTCTAGCTGGATTTCGGAAGTCAAATATCTGTCTCATTCTGAGTCATTTAACTGGCGGGCAGAGTGGCACACCACCTGCCATGCCCGTGCTTCTATCCAAGTTTTGGTAGAGCAGTTCTCAAGGCGATTGGATCAGGGCGACCGTCATGAGAGCTGCCGTAAGTCCCGTATGCCGTGAGAATTAGGAACAAAAATCTAAAGACTTCGCCGGATAGTCCTGGGGGAGCAGACGGGAAGGTCTAGTGAAAAAGGTACGTGTATTTGGAAAACTGGCGCAGCAAGAAAAGAAGCAGGAATCAAACAAGCCTAACTTCTTCGTTTTCTGTGAAACAAGCACAGGAGTCGCTCAATTCCGCACCGAATCGACTGCGGACCCCGAGTCCACGGTAGAACGAGTGGCGGGATTGCTGGCCATGCAGTGTTTGGTACGAGGCCAGAATCCGAGTGATTTTCAAGTGCTGGTTCCAGCCGAAACGGTTCTAATGGGGCGCCTAGTATCGCGAGCTGAGGAGCTTCTGCAGGAAGGACGATCGATCGCTTGCCCGGCATCGTTAAGCCCACGGCAAAAGGAAGTGCTGCACTCGGTCCTTTCGAATCGAGCGAATAAGGAAATTGCTTCCAAGCTGAATATTACGGTTCGAACCGTGAAATTCCATATCTCGACATTGTTGAGCAAGTTCGGGGTCGAGACGCGGTCGGAATTGGCGCGCCGAGCAGCAGGCTTCGCAAGCCCTGCGTTATTGGAAGCGGAGACTGCGCAGGAGAATTCGGCAGGGGAGCAAAGAAATCCAGGCCCCGTGGCGTTTGATCGCAAAGCGCCGATTCCCATGACGAATAAACCGCAGAGTGTCCGGTTTCCTGGACGCGCGCTTATGGCCTAGCAGGAGCCCTTCGAGAGATACGAATCCCTAACGGCCGAACGAATAGTATTCGAAGCCCAAAGCCTTCATTTCCGAGGGGTTTAGACAATTTCGTGCATCAATAATTAGAGGTCGAGCCATCTCGTTGTGAACGCGCTTCCAATCGAGACGCTGGAATTCGTCCCATTCCGTGGCCAGTATTGCAGCGTCCGCATCTTTGAGGAGCTCGTAGGGATCCTTTGCAAACGATATTTCGGGGAGCAACTTGCGTGTTTTTTCCATGGCCTGAGGGTCATAGGCACGCAGGTGGGCGCCTTCGGCCAACAAACGCTTGGCGGCGTCGACAGCAGGGGAAAACCGGATGTCATCGGTGTTGGGTTTAAAGGCCAGGCCGAGCAACGCAATCTTTTTCCCCTTAAGCACCCAGAGAGCTTTGCGAGCTTTGGCGAGAAGCAGCTCAATGCGTTGTTTGTTCACTTGTTCAGCGGCCTTCAGCAAAGTGAAATCGATGCCTACGCGTTCGGCCAGGCGAATGAAGGCTTGAACGTCTTTGGGCAAGCAAAAACCTCCGAAACCGAGTCCGGCTTGCAGAAACTGCGGTCCGATCCTGGGATCCATTCCTACCGCGGCGGTGACTTCCTGGACGTCGGCGCCTAGCTGGTCGCACATATCCGCCAAGGAATTTGCAAACGAGATTTTGAGAGCGAGAAAAGAATTTGAGGCGTGCTTGATGAGCTCCGCGCTGTTGACCGTAGTGACGACGAAAGCGGGTGCGGGAGAATCAGGACATTTTCCATTGTGCGCAGGACAAGTGAACTTCTTGTCCAAGATGGGCGCGTAAATTTCGCGGAGTTTTTTCGCGGCGGATTGATCGTCCACGCCAATGACGATTCGATCCGGGTGAAGGAAGTCGGTCACCGCGGTGCCCTCGCGGAGGAATTCCGGATTCGATGCAACGGTGAAATTAGTTCCGGTTTTCCGGCTGTACACAGTGAGAGCGCGTTTTAATTCCTGTCCCGTCTGAGCCGGGACGGTACTTTTTTCCACCACTAACTTAGGGCCGCCGCCTTCGGTTGCGATCATGCGGGCGACGTTGTCGATGGCGCTTAGATCCGCGTCGCCATTATCCAAGGGCGGAGTTCCCACGCAGATGAACACGGCGTCGCTGGAACGCACGGCCTCACCAGCGTTGCCGGTGAAATGCAGGCGTGCTTCGCGGATGTTTTTTTCGACCAGAGAGTCCAAGTGGGGCTCGTAAATCGGCAGCTTTCCAGCGCGGAGGGTGACGATTTTCGATTCGTCATTGTCGGTGCAGGTGACATGGTGCCCGATTTCCGACAAGCACGCTCCGGTTACTAGTCCAACATACCCACAGCCAATCACCGAAATTCGCAAGATTCAGAACTCCTAGTTGAATTAAGTCTTCTTTTGAATACGCGCAAGTTTTTTGACGCGTCCGTCGTGCAGCCTATCTAAACTAGTGAAACAGCCTTGAAATGAAAAGTCACGAGAATATGGCAGCGCCAATTCGGCTGAGTTACGGGCGACACTGTTTTAACGATACCGTGACAGGCAGTGGAACGCTCTAGGCTAGCCCAGTGGCATTTTTGCGATACCACTCCACCGTTTGCCGCAACCCTTCCTCGAGCGGAATTAACGGCTTCCAACCCAGTTCACTCATGATCTTACCGGAGTTCAATGCGTACCGGCGATCGTGGCCCGGCCTATCCGGCACATGCGAAATCAAGCTTTCCGGTTTTCCGATTATTTTAAGAAGGCAGCGGGCCATGCCGAGATTGTCTTTCACATCTGCTCCGCCAATATTATAAACGTGACCCAAGCGACCGCGTTGTAATACTGCGAGGATTGCGTGACAGTGGTCTTCGACATGGAGCCAATTCCGTTGCTGCAGCCCGTCACCGTATAGCGGGAGAGGTTCATCGCCCAAGGCTCGGACGATCATGAGCGGCAGAAATTTTTCGACGAATTGATGCGGGCCATAGTTGTTGGAACAGCGCGTAATCAGCGCGGGAAAAGCGTAGGTTCGGCAGAAAGCGAGGACCAACAGATCGGCAGCGGCTTTCGAGGCGGAATAAGGACTGCTGGGAAGAATGGGAGAATTTTCATCCGAGAATACGCCGGGTGGAATATCTCCATACACTTCGTCGCTGGAGATCTGGACGAACCGCTGGATTTTTAAATTGCGGGCGGCTTGCAGCAGAACCAAGGTGCCGGTGACGTTTGTCTGAACGGCGTCCGCCGGTTGAGAAATACTGCGATCGACGTGAGATTCGGCCGCGAAATGGACCACAGCGTCGCAGCCAAGCATGGCTGATTCGGTGGCAGAATCGTCACAAATATCGCCTTTCATAAATTTGTGATTGGGATTATTTGCCACGGTGTTGAGATTTGCTAGGTTTCCGGCGTAAGTGAGTTTGTCATAGTTGACGATGGTGTAGGCCTTGTCGAGGGAGAGAGCCAGTTGAATAAAATTCGATCCGATGAATCCCGCACCGCCGGTTACAAAGAGTTTCATCAAGCTTCCTGGCGGACCGGCTTAGAAGCCGGCGATACTTCGTCGGAGCGAATCCACAAGAATCCAGCAACGACCAGTAAAACGGAAAATAAGAAATTTGAAATGGAGAAGGGGCGACCACTGACGCGCGTCAAGATGAACTCCAGAAGAGACGCGGGCACGACCGAATACAAAGCGAGTGAAAAAACCGTGATTGCACTCGATTGAGTTCGACCTTCGGCCGTTATTCCGAGAATTATGCCGGCGGGGAAAAAGACCAGAAGGGAGTAAATGTCACTATAGCCTTCCAATTCCGAGGGACGGATTCTGCGCAAGAGTCGTGCCAAGGCCGCGCCCGGCCCCAAGTGATATACGCGCGTACTTTTCTTTCCATCAATGTAAAGAGAGAGATTCGCGCCGTCATAAGAATAGACGATGTTGCGCGGCTTAGTGTCAGTAAATACATTCGGAACGTACCACGCCAGAGTCGCTCGTTTGACGGAAAGCGGGCTGCGAAACCAGAAAACGAGGTTGGCTTCTTCCTGCTTAAGGGTTAGATCCGTGAAGGAAGGCGAACGCGACACGGAAATGATATGTCCGGTTCCAAAGCGGGGTTCCGTAGCACTACAGATCAGGTGTATGGCGAATTGATTTGATTTCTGAACCTCGCCAACCAAACCTGCCACGGGCGCATTGGAAATTATCCAGGATTCGCCGCTGAGAGCAAGAACGTTCGAATCGAGTGGGATTGGAGCAGAGGGAGTCCATGAAAGAGCGGGAAGAAAACCTTTGCTATCCTTGAACGGCGGCACACCTTTGAAGTTGTACTCGGCACGCCAGGCGACCTCCCTGCTGGTTTGCCCCGATGACAAGTCAAGCGCGGCAGCTTCAGGGATGGCACGGTCTGCAATTTGTAGTTGCTGGATCTGACCTTTCCAAGGGCTCTGGCCTGTGACTTCGTTGCCCAACAGCAATAAACTGCCGGGACCCCAATTGCTGAGCCGGGTCTGCGTTTGCAGCGCGGCAGAAAGCGTAAACCAGGCTAGGAAATAGATAGGTAGCAGAACGGCGATGCGCCTAGGCGTGAGCCATGAACGGAGAGCGTCTTCACATTGGGAGAGAAAGCGGATGATTGGCGCGCCCAATAGCTCAAAAAGAAAAAAGCCTACAACTGAACCGGTTGTGTTCGTAAAAACATCTTCCCAGCCCGAATCCCGCATAGGGATATAAAATTGGGCGATTTCAATCGCATAGGAAAGAACCCCGCCCGTAGCTAGAGCTATACAAAAGGCTGTCGTCCGGGACATCTTTCGCTCGCGTAACTTTTCTGCGAGCCCGAAGCCCCAGGGAACAAACAGCAAGACATTCAAGAACTCATCGAGATGGCCGCTGGGTTTTGTGGGAGGTCCCAGTAAAAATGGCGAGGTATTGCTCGGGGCCCTTGCATGGAAATCGAAACGGAACGGGGACAGCGTCAGAAAAAGGATTCCGGTAAGGGCCGCGATCAGAAAGCGGTTGGACCAGCCATTGCTTGGCGCTGGTGAACGAAAGGCGATAGTGTGAATCGGTGTTGAGCTCAGAAGGGATACCTCGCTAACCACTCAAAAGTCTAGCATGACCAAAGCCTAGCCGGTTGCTTGCCGCAATGCCGCCTTGTTAACTTTCAGCGGCCTCGCATTGGGAACTGAACCAAACTTAAACTGTGCCGCTAAGTTCTTGAGCAAAACAGGGTAAGCGCGTCTGCCCTTCGTGACGGCCAGTGTCTGTTTGTACTGATGGACAGGCGGACTCGCCTGCCCTTCGTTGCTTCTTCCGACCAGTAGTTCCGTTCTGCCGGTGGTCTTTACACTGTTCGAGACATGACATCCTTCGCGCGATACTCAACAAGACAGATTCAGTCTCAAACACTAAGAACTCGGTTCCGGGCCGCTATGCGCCGCGGACCGCTTGCTATGGTGACATTCCTTGCCGTTACCGTGGCGATGGGCGGGCTGTCGGGTTGCGCCGGATACACGGGCACCAAGACGAGCACAGGCAAAGCCGGAGTGTTGTCAGGCAGCGTTGCAACAGTTGAGTTTGGAAACGTTGGAATGGGCAAGAGCGCGACGCAAAGTTTGACGGTGACAAATACGGGAACGGCAGCCGTAAAAGTGTCTTCATCTTCCATCACAGGTTCAGGATATACGGTTGCTTCGGGAAGTCCTTCAGGGTCGATAGGTGTGGGACAGAGTGTAACCGTTCAGATTGCCTTCGCGCCGCAAGCGTCGGGCAGTGCAGCCGGCAGTTTTACAATCGCGAGTGATGCGTCGAATTCGCCGTTTTCTGTGGCACTATCTGGCACGGGAACGCAAGCGGGTTTGGCAAGCACGCCCACGTCTGTAAGTTTCGGAAATGTGGTTACAGGAGCCAGTGGGTCTGCATCGGTGAATCTCTCTAATAGTGGATCAGCGAGCGTTACGATCAGCCAAGTGGGCGTCACCGGCACAGATTTTACTATCATCGGATCACCGACGGGACAGACGATTCAGCCGGGACAAAGCGCCAGTTTCACGGCAAAGTTCTCGCCAAAATCCGTGGGAAATGCAACTGGAAGCATTTCGGTAGCTAGCAACGCGCCAAATTCTCCACTAACCATCGCCTTAACGGGAGCCGGAACGCAGCCTGGGTTAGCGGTTTCCCCGACGACGGTAAACTTCAAAGGAGTGGTTGTCGGCAGCAGCGGGACGGCTACTTTAAATCTGTCGAATACGGGATCCGCAGCCGTGACGATTTCACAAGCGAGCGTCACCGGAACAGGCTTTACGATAAGCGGGTTGGCGGCGGGCTTGACTATCCAATCGGGGCAAAGTGCGAGTTTCTCGGCGCAGTTTTTGCCCGGATCGACGGGAAGTGCGAGTGGAAGCATCTCAGTTGCGAGCAACTCACCCAACTCGCCGTTGACAATTGCTCTAACTGGAACGGGAACCCAACCTGAAATTGGCGCGATCCCATCCAGCGCACCTTTTGGGAATGTTACGGTGGGAAACACTAATTCACAGACGATTACGCTTTCGAACAGTGGTACGGCAAACCTGGTTATTTCGCAAGGCAGTGTTTCGGGCAACGGGTTCAAGATCAGCGGGCTCAGCACTCCTCTAACGATTACGCCAGGCACCAATGCCACGTTCAACGCCGTTTTCACGCCTGCGGGAGCTGGGAAGGTTACGGGGTCGATATCATTAACAAACGACGCACCGAACTCGCCATACACTATCGCGTTAAGCGGAACGGGCGTAACGGGAACCCAGCTATTGAGCTTTAATGTGTCGAATCTGAGTTTCGGCAATGTGAACGTGGGAAGCAACAGCAGTCTGCCGGCGACTTTGACAAACACGGGCAATTCCAGTGTGACAGTATCTTCCTCGAATACTACGGGCGCGGGCTTCACGGTGAGTGGAGTGTCCTCAGGAGAGAGTTTGAGCCCGAACCAATCGATCCCGGTGACGGTTCAGTTTGCGCCCAGTGTGGCGGGAGCTGTCAGCGGGAAACTGACTATTGTCAGTAATGCCACAGATTCTCCGACCTCGATCAATTTATCGGGGACGGGGACCCAGCAGACGCAGACCGTCGCGTTGGGATGGACAGCCAGTACGTCAACAGTGATTGGCTACAATGTATACCGAGGTACGGTAACGGGCGGCCCTTATTCCTCGAAGCTCACTTCTTCGCCGGTAGCACTCACAGAATTCACAGACACAGGAGTGCAGTCCGGGCAAACTTACTACTATGTAGTCACCTCGGTCGATTCAAGCGACGTAGAAAGCGTTTTCTCCGGCCAAGCTGTCGCTACAATTCCTTAGACTGTGGCTAAGCCAGTAGGGGGATAGCAAAAGATAAGAAAGTGCCAACGTAGAAAGCAGTGTAAGAAATATCCATAGTCCACTGAGGTCGAACTAAGTTATGTTTTAGCGGACAGGAGTACCCCCTGTCCTCCCCCGTGTACCCCTGACCAGTAGTTTCCGGCAAGTTCCTTCCCGCAGAATGCCCCTGGTATGAATGGTGTCTTCACGTCAAAGGGTGGTGCGGCCACCGTAATTTCGCGCGCCATGACGACTCGCTCAGCAAGTATAACCAGATTGTTGGCCGCGATTCTGGCGTTTTTAGGATCGTTCGCTACTTCCGGCTGCATAGGTTACGCAGGAAATCCAAACGCGACGAAGGGGAACCTCGTCGTTACACCTAACGCTATCGATTTTGGGAGTGTCGGAGTCGGCTCAAGCGCGAGCCAAACGGACATTGTAAGCAACCACGGTACCCAAGATCTGACGCTAACAAATATTTCCGCGACGGGTGCAGGATTTAGCATTTCGGGTTTTCCTGGCCGAACAGTATTGGCTCCAGGTCATACTATAAAACTTACCGTCACCTTCAAGCCAGGGTCAACAGGGAAGCAAACCGGAAAGATCTCTATTTCGACCTCTACACAACCGGCGCAAGTCATGGCTACTCTCACCGGTACAGGTGCGACGAGTAGGTTAAGTATGACGCCATCGGCAGTGAATTTTGGAAATGTGAGCGTAGGTAGTCCGGCCAGTCAGACAATGAAGTTGACGGACCAAGGCACGGAGAGCGTGTTGATTATATCGGCGAGCATCAGCGGCACGGGTTTTAGCGTGTCTGGTCTTAGTACGCCACAAACGCTCATGCCCAATCAATCTGTGACATTTACTGTGGAGTTCAACCCCAAGACCGCCGGCAGCGAGACGGGAAAGATTTCGGTAATAGCAAACGGCGGTACAGAAGCAATCGATCTTAGCGGCGTAGGCGTTTCTTCCAGCGTCGGTCTCACTGCGAGTACGACGAGCCTTGCGTTCGGGAATGTGAAGGTCGGAAGCACGGTTACTCAAACGGTGACCTTGAAGAGTACTGGAAATTCGAGCGTGGACATTTCGAATGTTTCTATTAGCGGAAGCGGTTATACATTTAGCGGATTAGCATCTAATACGGTGCTGAATCCTGGGCAGAGCGCGGTACTGACCGTGAGCCTTGACCCGAAGACGACGGGAAGTTTACCGGGAACGGTGACGATCTTTAGCAACGCTCCGAACTCGCAAATGAAAATCAGCCTCGCCGGAGACGGAACCTCAAACCAGCAACCATCGGTAGAGTTGAAGTGGGATCAAAGTACGTCTCCGAAAGTTGTTGGATATTACGTATATCGAAGCCCGCAATCGAGCCATACTTATTCGAGGTTAAATTCGCTGCCGGACTCAGCAACAAGTTATACGGACAATAGCGTGGTAGGTGGCCAATCATACGTTTACGTGGTGACGTCTGTTAATTCCAGTGGACTTCAGAGCGGGTACTCTAGCCCGATCAACGTTACTATCCCAACCAACTAATTGCAGAACGATTAGAAACACCCTCTGGTTGTTGCGCCCCCGGAAAATTCAGAGCTCGCGGAGAGTCTTCAACATCCGCCGAAGCGGCTCGGCAGCGCCCCACAGCAGTTGATCGCCAACAGTAAAAGCCCCCAGAAATTCCGACCCGAGTTTCAACTTATGAAGGCGGCCCACAGGCACATTCATGGTACCGGAAACTGCTGTGGGAGTCAGACAACGCATGGTGGATTCCTTGTCGTTGGGAACTAATCGCACCCAGGGATTACTGTTCACCAGAATCTGTTCAATATCGCGGAGCGGCACGTCCTTGGTGAGCTTGATGCAAAGTCCTTGGCTGTGGCAGCGCATGGTTCCGACGCGCACACAAATACCGTCGACAGGCACGGGCGGCTCCAAGCCTAGGATCTTGTTGGTTTCCGCCATACCCTTCCACTCTTCGCGGGTTTGTCCGCCGGGCATTTCGCGATCGACCCACGGAATCAAGCTGGCCGCGAGAGGCGCGCCATTCTCTTGCATAGGCAAATCCGATGCGCGCTGCGCTTGAATTATCATGCGATCAACTTCCAGGGCGTTTTCAGAGGGAGTGGCGCGATTCGGTTCGGTGAGGAACTCCATCTGCTTGACGAGTTCCAACATTTTAGCGGCGCCAGCGCCAGAAGCTGCTTGATAAGTCATTGTGCTGACCCATTCAACCAGCCGCGCTTTGAAGAGTCCGCTGATGGCCATTAACATTAAACTGACGGTGCAGTTGCCACCGGCGAAAGTGCAGAGGCCGTGGGCTAAACCATTTTGGATTACGTTGCTATTTACGGGATCGAGAACGATCACAGCTTCGTCACTCATGCGCAGGGTGGAAGCGGCGTCAATCCAAAAGCCCCTCCAACCGCGCGCGCGCAAGGGACCATAATATTCGGCGGTATACTCTCCGCCTTGGCAACTGACCAGCACGTCGCAGGCGGCAAGCTCGCGGAGATCTTTGGCATCTTTAAGGACGCTGCCGCCGGACTCCTTGGGCGCGGCACCGCCAATGTTGGATGTGGAAAGAAAAATCGGCTCGAGGCCGGCGAAGTCGTTTTCCTCGCGCATTCTCTGCATGAGAACGCTGCCGACCATGCCTCGCCATCCGATAAAACCCACGCGCGGTGTCGGTCTATTGAGTCGCACGGTTTGGTTGATTATGCCATTGCTCAAGGAATTCTGGTGGCCAGTGCTAGCGAATTGAATCGTCGAGTTGAAGTTCCCGATGGGTGGTGACAAGCGCTTCCTTGATGTCTTGCTGCGCCACTACTAAGGCGATATTACAGCCCGAAAATGGTTGAGCGAGTCCGAAGACTTTCACGTTGTCACAGTTGAGCGCGGCGGTCAAACGGCCGATGATATCAGCTGCATTGCCCAAGTTCCGGCCGACCAAAGTTATGATTGCGACCGATGGATGGAGTGTGATGTGTTTTACTTTTTTACGCGTCAGGTCTTGCGCGAATTCGTGGCGCAACGCCTCGACTGCCGATTCAGCTAATGCTGATGAAACGACGATGCAGACTGCGTTTTTCGAAGAAGACGATTGTGGCACTAAACGCACTTGAACTGGAATGGCCGCCGCTGTCGCAAGTGTTCGGCGCAAAATGTCAGGCGTTTCCGAAACACCGGAGCCACGGACAGTGATTAAGGCGACATCGCTCGCGACAGCCGCCGCTTTTACCCCCGGGCCGTTTAAAGAGCCCTTCGGGGTAATTTTGGTTCCCGGCCGATCGGGAGCAAATGTGTTGCGAATTGAAAGAGGAATGCCACTTTGCAACAAGGCGTGCATGGTTTTTGGATGCAGAACTTTGGCCCCCAAGTCTGCAAGATCGGAAGCTTCACGGTAGGACATTTCGAGTATCGAAGAAGCGCAAGGGACCAGCCGGGGATCGGTTGTGAGAATGCCATCCACATCTGTCCATAACGTGACCTCGTGCGCATCAAGAGCAGCGCCCAAGATTGTGCCGGAGTAGTCCGAGCTGTTGCGGCCAAGGGTTGTTGGGATACCGTCCGCGGTGGCAGCGATGAAGCCAGTAACCACCGGGATGATTCCCTGCATCAAGAGTGGGCGTAAACGGGCTTCGCAGCGGTCACGTGTGAGATCCATGTAGGGCTCAGCTGACCCGTAGCAAGAATCGGTGACGATTAGCTCCGTGGCGTCGATCGCCTCGCTGGCCACTCCTCGCTCTTCCAGCGCGGCAGCAACGAGAGGGGCTGAAAGGCGTTCACCCAAGCCAGAAATCGAATCAAGCGCACGCAAGGTTAGTTCACGTCGTAGGCGGGTCTCCTGGCAGAGGGTGTTGGCCTTTTGAACAAGCTGTCGGATTTTGCGGGCAATGCGTTGTTGTTTATCGGCCGAGTGGATTAACACATTTGCGGCCGTTTCGTGGCGTTTGCGCAATTCTTGAAAAATCGTGGCGACCCGATGCTGATTTCCCGCTTCCGATTGGGTTGCTGCCTCGACCAATTGATCTGTTACGCCGCGCATGGCGGAAACAACGACCACGACGTCACTGTTTAGCGCCGCAGTTTTAATGATGTTGGCGACCTTCGCGATACAGGATGCGTCGTTGACTGAAGTCCCGCCAAATTTCATGACCTGCAATGGTTTCTTCGCGTTATCGCGAGGATGGTCGGAGACCAAACGGGGTTGCAAGACGAGCGAAGGATGACGCTCCGAAGTCGTTACTGTGACTTTAACTCGCTCCGCACGATCTCTTAATGGATTTGTCATATGCGAGGCTGGCGCGCCACCGATAAAGCCTGTACCCGACTTTGTTGTGAATACCAGTCTGCCTGCTTCCGGCGGGCGCGAACGCAGGCGAGAATTAATTCAGGTTTATCCCAGGGAACATCGTGATAGGCCGATTGCAAAAATGGGCTTGCTGGATCCCTGATCCATTCCTGCGGGAAGAGCGCGATGGTGTTTTCCTCGGTGACTTTTGCGGCTGGGGAGATGGTCTGCCCAGATACGGCCGAATAGAGAGCTGCAGGAATATCGCGGCCAAGTCCCAGGGTCAGATGCGCCACCTGGGTCAATCGCGGATTTATTTCGATGAGGTAGGCGTTCTCGCTTTGTGTCTGCAACATAAAATCAAATCCATGCAAACCCGAAAGATTCAGGCGGCGCGCCATCTTTTCCGCAGCGGCGGACATTTCCGCGTTTTCAATCAATCGAAGAACGGTGGCGGGTCCGGAAGCAACGGTCTTATTCACCACTTCAAAATGAAGGCTGGCCAAGACTTCACCTTTCCAGCAAGCGATGGAGGTCGTGGCTTCGCGCCCTGCTATAAATGCTTGCGCGTTCACGATGGAGCGGCGACGAAGTAGCGAGGGCCAGACCAGCGTGGCGTCTTGATCGATCAAGGCTCGCTTGGCGGCGCGCGCAAGAAGTGGAGGAGCTTGCAAAGTCCGCAACGCGCGTTTGGCGCCTTCCAAAGTACGGACCACCCTTACGCCGTCGCCGCCTGAAGAACCGTCTGCCTTCAGGACCATTGGAAGACCTGTGTGTGCAATCCATTTCTTAAGATCGTGATTGTCACGAATTATTTCGGTTCTTGGAACGCGGACGCCTTCTTCCTGGGCCAGTTGCATAAATTTGGTTCTGGCGTACAAAACAGGGAAACTTTCTGGCGCACCAAGTGAATGCTCGATGAGCGCGCAAATGGCCTTTCCGGCATGGTCTTTGCGGCGTTCATGATCGTACAGAAGATGCAAATGCTGGGTCGCGCGATCGTCTCCTGGGACAATTAGATCTGGCTTTGCGGCCGAGATTGCATCGGTGAAAGAAGTTAGCGAATCCAGGCCGCGGTAACTGTATATTTGGCGTATTGCATCGGTCCTAGCGATCGGATGATTCGAAGGGCAAACGGCGTCAACTGTGAAGCCGGCATTTGCGAGAGCAACGGCTATTCGAGCAGTCGGAATCCAGCGAGTCGCTGTGGCAATGAGGACTATTGGTTTCACCGCGCTCCAAGCCTCCCTAATATCCGTAGAACCCTAATCGAGCTAAGGTGATGCTGCAGGGGCCGACGATTTTCGAAAATGGTACGACGGTTTTAAAACGCAATCTACCGACCAAAGTTGGGGCCCGGAGTAATGGCCCTCGAATGCCACCATGCTGAAAACAGGCTAGTTACAGGGATATTTGGTACATCTGGAGGGTACTACCGAGAGATAGGCGGAAAAACTTTCTCTTTGTGGCAAATTCATTCCCAGAAATCCGCTTTGCGCGACAAGTGGCAGCGTTCCAGTTATCTGCTCATGCGGCGGAGTCCTCAGGTGTGCGCGGTTTGTCCGACTTTTCCATCCACAGAAACACGGGCAAGAGAAGGAGCAGCGCCAAGAGAAAGAAAACAAATCCTCCTTGTCTGTGGAGCCTTCCTGACAAGAAACCAGGGTCCACGTAGACGCTCAGCAAGGTGAGCGTGGTGATTCGTATACCATTCTTGACGACGGATAGAAGCAGGCTCAAAACGACGAACACCACCTTCTTCCAGGCCGTGCGAAAGTATAAATGAGCCGCGAGAAGACAGGTGATGAAAAGCGCGATGCTGGAACGAATGCTGCTGCACTCCTTGGCGACCTCAATCGTGACACCGGGTACGGAGAGCAGGAATCCATGGCGAGAGACGGGAGTGCCGACCAGACGGAAAATGAGATATGAAATTTCCGTGGAGCCCGCCTGCAGAGCATAAATCGCTCGATTTAGAATTACATCCGGGAGTGGAACCATCAGCAGGAGAAATAGCAGAGGAAAAGCTCCCGCGCGGAAGGCGACGAAGCCGTAACAGAGTAGAAATCCTGCTATCCACACCAGCACCACCGACAGGGTTTCCATCGAAAGCTGCCAATTTCCCTCTTGTGCGAATGCGCTTCGAGTAGTCAGCCAGTAAAGAATTATACCCGTCAGCGCCAGAGTGACTCCGGAAGCGACACTCGTGCGAGGTATCGCAAATACTTTTTGTCTTTCGACATAGAGCAGGAAAATGGAAATAAAAGGAATGAGGATGATATGCGAACTGGAATCGGTGGCGAGAGAGTATTGAATCAAAGCACGGAGTGTCTTGTAAAAGGTCAGGCTGGAAATTACGATAAACGCGACAAATATGGCGCGCCTTCTGGAATTTCCGGTAAGCACACGCGTCGCAGTGGAAGACATCAATATAAGGCCCCTAAGAGAGTTATTCTATCCGGTCTGGGTTCCCGCTAAGCGAACTTAGAAATGGGTGTTGTTAAAAACAAATCCGCGGAGGCCTACGATTATGAATCAGGCGAATTCTTCCGTTCGCAATATTTCTGATACCGCCCGCTGGGTTGCTTATTTTCGCGCGCGTGAAACGCAACGAGCCGACGCCTTATTCCGCGACCCGTTTGCCGAGCGCCTGGCGGGAGAGCGTGGGTTTGAAATCGCCAATACTCTGGCGCAGGGAAACAAACACGAGTGGGCCTGGGTAGCGCGCACATACCTGTTTGACCAGTTTATCTCTCGCGAAATCGAAGAAGGGACGGATCTGGTAGTGAACCTCGCAGCAGGTCTCGATGCGCGGCCGTACCGTATGGACCTTCCTGCGGCGCTACAGTGGGTAGAGGTGGACTTGCCGGAGATCGTTTCTTATAAAGAAGAAATTCTTGGCAGCGAGAAGTCGAAATGTCTACTCGAGCGCATCCGTCTGGATTTATCGGATATGCCGGGAAGACGCGCGCTATTCGCGGAGCTCGACCGGCGAGCGAAAAAAATTACCGTTGTCACGGAAGGTTTGCTTATTTATTTTTCTGCCGAGGAGGTTTCATTCTTTCGCCCGAGATCTTGCGCTAGGAGACCACTTTCAAAGCTGGATTATCGATCTTGCTTCGCCGGGTCAACTCAAATTAATGCAGCGCTCAACGGGGAAACAACTCAACGAAGCGAATGCCGGGTTCAAGTTCGGACCGCCGGAAGGCGCGAATTTCTTCGTTTCGTGCGGGTGGAAGGCCATGGACATCCAGGGATTCTTGAAGACCGCAGCACAATTGGGTCGAGCGCCGGCGGAGTTACTTTCGTTATTACCAGAACCGAAAGGGCCTCTCGGGAACTATCCGTGGACGGGTGTTTGCCTGCTCAAGCGGGCCAAATAGCTGACCGGTTTGCTTGTTATCCACACATTTGTCACCTCGCGGGCAAAGAATTTCTCTTATTTCAAGTGCTAGATGACGGAGCGAACCCATTCGGCTGGAGAATCTCCCGTAAGTCCTGTAAATACATAACGGACGCTGGTAGGTTTTTGGTCTAGCAGCGGCTAACTATGGCCGGATAATTGCCAAAAGCTATGGTCTAGATGCCTTATCCCTATAGTCAAAATGTGTCCCGTTATGCCATTTCGGCACTGATTGCCGCAACCTTACTTTTGATCGGTTTCTTTCCCGTACCGATATGCGCGCAAGTGAGCGTTACGATGGAGCGCAATGACCCCTCCCGGACCGGTGCAAATCTAAGCGAGACAGCTCTTAATACGTCGAACGTAAATGTGAACCAGTTTGGAAAACTTTACAGCTACACCATTGACGGCTCGATCTTCGCTCAGCTCCTGTACGTTCCAAATGTGGTTATACCGAGCCAGGGAACCCACAATGTTGTGTATGTCGCGACGATGAACGACGTGATCTACGCACTCGATGCGGACAGCAATTCCGTCAACGGCGGCATGCTGTGGAAAGTGGATTTGCGAAATCCGGCGGCTGGCATAACTGCGATTCCGATCGCCAACATTGTGGGCTCTAACAGCCTGAATATCGTCGGCAACGTCGGCATCGAAAGCACCCCGGTCATCGATTTGACTTCTAACACAATCTATATGGTTGCAAGAACCAAGGAAGTCTCCGGATCGACAACGAACTATGTTGCGCGACTGCACGCGCTCGATATAACCACTGGAAGCGAGAAATTTAACGGGCCTGTCATGATCCAGGCATCCGTGCCGGGTTCCGGGCAAGGAAGCTCAGGAGGCACACTCACTTTTAGCCCCTTCTTCCAGAACCAGAGATCGAGTCTTGCGCTGGCCAATGGCCTGGTCGTCTTTTCGTGGGCGTCCCACGAGGACCAATACAATTGGCACGGATGGGTAATGGCGTACAACGCCCAAACCCTCCAGCAGACCAGCGTATTCTGCTCGACGCCAAATGGACAGAACGCCGGTATGTGGATGTCCGGCCGCGGACCGGTTGTGGATTCGAGTGGGAATCTTTACTATGCCACGGGAAATGGCGACTGGGACGGCGTATCCAGTTTTGGCGATAGCATAATCAAGCTAAGCACTACAGCTGGAACTCTGTCGCTAACGGACTATTTTACTCCAGACAATTATCAGCTGCTCCAATCCGACGATTTAGATCTTGGTTCATCCGGCCCGATTCTGATCCCAGGGACAACCTTCCTAATTACAGCCGGAAAAACGTCAGAATTTTTCTTGCTGCAAAGTACAAACCTGGGACATGAAACAAGCGGGAACAAGACGGCACTTCAGGATTTTTCTCTGAGCGGAAACATTCATGCCGGACCTATTTTCTGGAATCGAACAACAGGTGCAGGACCCACTCTCTACGTGTGGCCTGCCAGTTCCAACGCCCTTCAAGCTTTACAGTTTACCAATTCTCGCTTTAACACAACTCCACTCTCCTACAGCTCGATCCTGACTTCCGGCGGTGAAACGGACGCGACCATGAGCTTGTCCGCAAACGGCAGCACGGTGGGCTCTGGCATTGTGTGGGCTACGACCGGCATTGCTAATGGGGACCACGGAACTGTTGCAGGTGTGTTGCGAGCCTTCGATGCCGATAACCTGGGAACGGAGTTATGGGATTCCCAAATAGATGATGCGAGAGATGACGCTGGCTTGTGGGCGAAGTACAGTCCTCCCACTGTTGCGAACGGTAAAGTTTATGCGGCGACCTTCTCTAATTTGCTGAACGTCTATGGACTGGAATCTTTCGGATTGTCTGCGGCGCCAGAAAGCCAGAGCGTGACTGCTGGAAGCAATGCTGCACTTACCGTTTCTACTTCGGCGTTCAATAGCTTTAGTGGAAATATAAGCTTGAGTGTGACGGGACTCCCCGCCGGCGTTAGTGCGTCGTTCAGTCCCTCCTCGGTTGCAGCTGGGTCGATTTCGACACTCACGATTAAGACGACGAGCGGTACCCTCACTGGCAATTACACCTTTGACATTATCGGCGCGAGTGGTTCGTTGACCAACTTGATTACTGCGAGCGTGAACGTAACGGGCGGAGCTGCCTTCGCGCTGTCAACCACACCTGGTTCTCAGACGGTGAGTCCCGGTGGCAATTCTCCTTACGTTGTAAACCTGACGGCCGTTAGCGGGTTCACAGCCTCAGTCAACCTGAGTGTGAGCGGCTTGCCAGCCAATGCCACCGGGAGTTTCAACCCGACCTCTGTGAGCGCGGGAGGCAATTCAACGCTTACAATTTCGACGACGAGCAACACGCCCGTGGGTAATTTCACTTTCACGATTACCGGCAGCAGCGGTTCACTTACTAATACGACCACGGCGATCTTGGACGTCGCATCTGCGAGCGGCTCAAGCAATGTAATCAGTATCGATTTCCTGGGACAAGATGTTGCAATGGCCTCCACCGAAGTTGCTGGGGTGGTGGCCGAACCCAATTGGAATGATGCGGGAGGTCTCGGTAGCACCTCTCCGCTTGCTCTGGTCAACGCTGCCGGCGCTGCTACAACAGCAACCGTAACATGGAGCTCGCATAACGTTTGGGAGACGCCAATCACAGGCCAACCCGGTAATGCGCGGATGATGAAGGGTTATCTGGACACTGGCAGCAATACGACCACGACAGTGACGGTAGCTGGTTTGCCAGCCAGTTCGGGCGGCTACCAAGTGTACGTTTATGCGGACGGAGACAACGGCGGTGCTACTCGCACGGGAATTTACACGATCAGCGGAGCTGGGATCACGGCGACAACAATCGATTTGACGGACCCAGCCAATACCAATTTCAGCGGGACGTTCACGCTGGCCAACAATTCGGCGGGCAATTATATTGTGTTCACTATCAACGCGACCGGATTCACTCTTTTGGCTACGGGTGGCACTGCCAGTGACGGCTTCCCGCGAGCCCCGATTAATGGCATTCAAATCGTTCCGTTATCACCGACACCCTCATTCGCATTGTCGGCTACGCCCAGTTCACAGACGGTGAGTCCTGGCAGCAACACCTCGTATTCTGTGAGCACCAGCGCCATACATGGCTTCACCGGTGCGATCAGCTTGAGTGTGAGCGGCCTGCCCACCAATGCTACCGGGACATTCAGCCCGACTCCCGTTAACGTCGGAAGCAGTTCGACGCTGACGATTACTACGGCGAGCAACACGCCCACGGGCAGCTTCACTTTGACCATTATCGGCACGAGTGGCTCGCTCACGAGTACCACGAGCGTAACTCTTAATGTTACTGGTCCGGCGTCGTTCGCGCTATCAGCCATGCCCAGTTCACAAGCGGTGAATGCTGGCGGCGGCACTTCCTATTCCGTGAGCACCAGCGCCGTCAACGGCTTCACCGGCTCGATCAGCTTGAGTGTGAGCGGCCTGCCCGCTAACGCCATTGGGACGTTCAACCCGAGCTCGGTCAGCGTGGGAAGCAGCTCGACACTAACGATTATAACTGCGAGCAACACGCCTACGGGTAGTTCAACTTTGACTATCAAGGGTACGAGTAATTCGCTCACAAACACGACCACCGCGACCCTTAACGTGACGCCTGCCAGTGGAGGCTCTGGCAACGCGATCAGCATTGACTTCGTCGGCGGGGACGTTGCCATGGGCCCGGCTGAGGTCGCTGGAGTCGTAGCGGAACCTAGCTGGAATAACGCCAGTGGTGTCAGCAGTTCTTCGCCGCTTGCTTTAGTGGATGACACAGGGACTGCCACGACCGCGACCGTTTCATGGAGTTCGCATAACGTTTGGGAGACGCCAATCACAGACCAACCCGGTAATGCGCGGATGATGAAGGGTTATCTGGACGCTAGCAGCAATACGACCACGACAGTGACCGTAGCTGGTTTGCCAGCCAGTTCGGGCGGCTACCAAGTGTATGTTTATGCAGATGGTGACAACGGCAGTGCTAGTCGGACCGGCTTCTACACCATCAGTGGCGCGGGGATTACGACGACGACCATCAATCTGACGGACGCGGCGAACACAAACTTCAGCGGGACCTACACACAGGCGAACAATTCAGCGGGGAATTATGTTGTATTCACCATCAACGCGACGGGCTTCACGGTTTCGGCCACGGGCGGCACGGGCAGTGATGGAGTCCTTCGTGCCCCAATCAACGGCATTCAGATCGTGCCTTTGAATCCGACTCCTAACTTTGCGTTGGCGGCTACGCCGAGTTCTCAGACGGTGAATGCGGGTGGTAATAGTTCTTACTCCGTGAACAGCAGCGCGATCAACGGTTTCACCGGCTCGATCAGTTTGAGTGTGAGCGGTTTGCCCGCCAATGCTACGGGGACGTTCAACCCGTCTTCGGTTAACGTGGGAAACAGTTCGACGCTGACAATTACTACAGCGAGCAACACACCCACGGGCAGCTTCACTTTGACGATCAAGGGCACCAGTAGTTCGCTTACGAACACGACCACCGCGACCCTTAACGTGACAACCGCCAGCGGTTCGAGCAATGCGATCAGCATCGATTTCGTGGGTGGAGATATTGCCATGTCCTCCACTGAAGTGGCTGGGGTGGTAGCGGAACCTAACTGGAACAATGCCAGTGGTGCCAGCAGCTCTTCGCCACTTGTCCTGGTCGATGACACCGGGGCTGCCACCACCGCGACCGTTGCATGGAGCTCGCATAATGTTTGGGAGACGCCGATCACCGATCAGCCAGGGAACGCCCGGATGATGAAGGGCTATTTGGATACTGGAAACAGCACCACGACGACGGTGAGTGTAGCCGGGCTACCTGTTCACGCGGGCGGCTACCAAGTGTATGTTTATGCGGATGGTGACAACGGCAGTGCTAGTCGGACCGGCTTCTACACCATCAGTGGCGCGGGAATTACGACGACGACCATCAATCTGACGGACGCGGCGAACACAAACTTCAGCGGGACCTACACACGGGCGAACAATTCAGCGGGGAATTATGTTGTATTCACCATCAACGCGATGGGCTTCACAGTTTCGGCCACGGGCGGCACGGCCAGTGATGGATTCCCTCGTGCCCCAATCAACGGCATTCAGATCGTGCCACAGTAGATTGTGTTCCTCGCGAGTCCGGCTTGTATATGGGTGCTGCCCCAACCATGAAAATAACCCTACTTTTAAATTCTGGACTCGGCTTAACTAGAAACCTTTTGATAATCAGCATATTTGTTGTCGGACCTATTCACGCATCGGAAGATCAGGAGTTCACATCGAAGGTTTCTGATTACATGCATGCCCAAGCCGAAGCGAATCACTTTAGTGGTTCGATTCTACTTGCCCAACATGGAAAGGTCCTGGTAAAGCAGCGATACGGTTCGGCGGTCGGCTTGCCTAGCGCCCAAATCGCGATTGACAGCCGATACCGTGTTGGCTCTATTGCCAAGCAGTTCATTGCTGCGGCAATTTTGCAACTTCAGGAAAAAGGCAAATTGAAACTGCAAGATTCCGTCTGCAAGTACGTATCGAAATGCCCGGACAGTTGGCAGGAAATAAAAATATTCAATTTGCTAGTACAGTCGGACGGAATTTCCGAAGTTAAGCCCTCCCGTGACCCAGAGACGATCAATTCAACAAACACGACTTCAGGACTCTTGACTTATCTCGCGGGCCGACCGCTGGAGTTCAAGCCCGGCGAGGGATTCAGATATGGCAATTCAGGCTATGCAGTTTTGGGAGCCGTGATTGAAAAAGTATGCGGCGAACCATATAAGCAATATTTGAAGGATCATATTTTCATTCCTTTGGGAATGCGCCGAGACCGGCTACGATGACGCAGAGAAGGTAGTCCCGGTAGAGCTGGGAAGATCCAGTTCGATAATGCCGAACGACCTTGACCTCTCTGCCGCTTATAGCTGGGGAGGGATTTACTCCACAGTCGACGATCTCTATCGCTGGGATCGCGCGCTGAACGATGAAGAATTGCTTTCGAACGCTTCTGTGAATGCGATGTTTACGCCTTATATCGATGGCTATGGGTTTGCGTGGGTAGTCTTGAAGGAATTTGATCGTACGCTTGATACCACAGCCGGCGGCATTTATCTTTTTGGAACTTCGATCCGGCGCTACGCGGCTGACGACGCCTGCGTAATCGTGCTCAGCGACTCAGTTAATTCTGATGCGGGAAGAATCAGCCGTGACTTGGCAGCGATCCTCTTCGGAAAGCATTACGAATTGCCCGTTGAGCATCACGCCATTAAATTGGATCCTACGACTCTGAATTCCTACGTTGGGCGATACCAACTGTCTTCTGAATTAGTTCTCGTAGTAAGCAAGGACGAAAATGTCTTAATGATTCAAGCCTCCGATCAGCCCAAGATTGAAATCCGTCCTGAGTCGGAAACCCGGTTTTTTGTCAACGGACTCGACATAATGATTAACTTCGTCAAGGGGCCGCAGGGAAACGCGACGAAGCTGGTGTTGCAGCAGGGGGGCCGCGATATTCCGGCACCTAGAATGAACTGAGGAGCACCGTGAGTCTAGCTGACCCACTATCGCCAAACATCCGCCGGGCAGTCATGGCCATGGAAATCGGTCGAGGGAAAAATATTTCCCTCCGTCTCTGTTTTATTCCGGTCAAGTATATAATTTTAAAACGTTTACGTCACGTCGTTCGGGCAACCGGATTGCATTTTAATGCGCAGAGGCCATGCCTCAGAAGCTACAGGTTTGCATACAGTAACTAGACATAAACAGGATTTCAGGCCAGTATCGAAGATGGGCCTTTTGGCGAACCGAAAGCCAGTTTCAGAATCAACGGAAGGGGTTAATCCCAAGACTTATGGTAGAAACGGCAATCATTGGCGCAGGTCCTTACGGACTTTCCATCGCCGCACATTTCCGCCGCCGTGGCATCCCCTTTCGAATTTTTGGCCGTCCGATGGACAGCTGGCTGGCCCATATGCCGAAAGGCATGATGCTCAAATCAGATGGGTTTGCTTCGAACATCTACGATCCCGATGCCAAATTTAGTCTAAGGCAATTTTGCGCGGAGCGCGGAGTCGAGTACGCAGACAGGGGAACTCCGGTGCGGCTGGAGACTTTTGGCGATTATGGACTAGCTTTCCGTGATCGCATGGTGCCGGAGCTTGAAGATAAGTTAGTTGTCGATATCAAGCTCGTAACTGATGGATTTCTTTTACGATTGGACGATGGCGAAGAAATGAAGTCCAAGCGTGTGGTGCTTGCGGTAGGGATCACGCATTTTGAATATGTAGCTGAGAACCTGGTTCATCTTCCTCCCGAGCTTTTGTCGCACAGCTACCGGCATCATGATCTTTCAAAATTCAGAGGGCGAAATGTGGTAGTGGTAGGCGCTGGCTCTTCGGCCATTGATTTGGCTGGATTGTTACGCGACGCCGGTGCGAACGTACAGCTCGTAGCTCGTGCCACGGCCTTGAGATTTCACACCGGGCCGAAGCGAGGTAAACGTCGTTCCTGGTGGCAGCGAATACGGCACCCGGATTCGGGGCTCGGTCCCGGGCTGCGGTCGCGCTTCTTTGCCAATGCACCGACCTTGTTTCACTATTTGCCGGAAAGCACACGCATCTATTTGGTTCGAAAGACACTTGGGCCATCCGCAGGATGGTTTGTGAAGGACAAAGTCGTGGGACGCGTGCCCTTAGTGCTGGGACATATAGTGAAACGCGCTGAGGTCGAGAACAATAAGGTTCGATTGCATTTGCACGCGGTGGACGGGACCACGCGCGAAATCTTGACCGAGCATGTGATCGCGGCGACCGGATATCAAGTAAATGTAGAGCGGCTGGCGTTCCTCGATTCAGGCATTCGGTCGAAGCTCAAGTGTGTTAACGACACACCGATATTGTCGTCCGATTTTGAATCGTCAGTTCCGGGCCTTTATTTTGTCGGAATTGCGGCGGCAAACAGTTTCGGGCCGGTGATGCGCTTCGCGTTCGGTGCCGGTTTCGCCGCGAAGCGATTAACCGAGACCGTCGTGAAATCACTCGCACGGAATCCAGCGTCCGTTCCAGCTTCCGACGTTGCGACCATCACGGAATAACCATGAAGCGAGAGACCATCGCACTTCACGTAGGCTACGATGGCGATCCCACCACGAAAGCTGTGGCTGTGCCGATCTACCAGACCGTCGCGTTTGAATTCGACGACGCCGCGCATGGCGCAGCGCTCTTCAACTTAGAAGTCCAAGGGAACATTTACACCCGCATCGGCAATCCCACCAACACTGTGTTGGAAAAACGAGTGGCCGCGCTGGAAGGCGGGGTGGAAGCGCTGAGCGTTAGCTCAGGAATGGCCGCAATTCACTACTCGCTCATCAATATCGCGGAGATGGGGCACAACATTGTTTCGCTTCCACAGCTTTATGGAGCGACTTACACGCTGCTTGCACATATTCTGCCGAAGCAAGGAATCGCGGGAAGGTTTGCTGAAAGCGATCATCCGGACGCCGTTGAAAAACTGATCGACGAAAATACGCGAGCGGTTTTCTGCGAGAGCGTGGGCAACCCGGCTGGAAATGTTGCCGATATTGAGGGACTGGCGCGGGTGGCACACAAACACGGTGTGCCGTTGATCGTTGACAACACGGTGGCGACGCCCATTTTGTTGAGGCCGATTGAGTATGGCGCGGACGTGGTGGTGCACTCCATGACGAAATTCATGGGAGGCCACGGCACAACGCTAGGCGGGATGATTGTCGATAGTGGGAAATTTCCGTGGCGCGATCATCCGAAACGCTATTACATGTTGAATGTGCCGGAAGTTGCGTACCACGGCGTGGTTTACACCGAACATTATGGAGCGGCTGCGTATGTGGCGCGCTGCCGCACCGTTGCGCAGCGCAACACTGGCTCGACACTTTCACCGTTCAACGGTTTCTTGTTGCTGCAAGGGATCGAGACCATGGCATTGCGCGTTGAGCGGCATGTGGAGAACGCCCGCAAGGTAGCTGAATTTCTGCGCAATCATAGCCGGGTGGCTTGGGTGAATTATGCGGGATTCCCGGATAGTCCGTTATATCCGATGGCGCATAGGTATCTCGGCACGCAAGTTCTGTTCCCTGCTGACCTTCGGAGTGAAGGGCGGGTTCGAGGTAGGCGTAAAATGTTTTGATGCGCTGCGCTTGTTCAAGCGCATGGTCAATATGGGCGACGCGAAATCCCTGGCTTGTCATCCTGCGTCCACCACACATCGCCAATTGACGCCGGAAGAGCAGTTGAAAGCGGGCGTGACGCCAGAAATGCTCCGGCTGAGCGTGGGCATCGAGCACATTGACGACATTATTGCGGACCTGGCGCAAGCGCTGGAGAAAGCTACTTAGCAAGTTCTGACGAATTGAGTTGTTTGCCGGTCTCGGAGTAGAAAATGCCAATCGTGATTGACGGAGGACGCGTTCCAAAACTTTTGTCGCTGAAAGACCGCTCGCGCTCCGAGCGATCTGCCGAGCAATCAAACGCGAGCGGACGCATCCGAATTGCGCTGATTAACAACATGCCAGATTCGGCGCTAGAAGACACCGAAATTCAATTCTACGAACTTCTCGACGCGGCATCCGGCGACATTCCGATATCACTCAAACTTTTCTCGCTGCCGGAGCTTCCACGAAGCGATGCGGGACAGCGTCATCTGAACAATTTCTATTTTGATATCAATGAGCTTTTGAATGGCCGGTTTGATGGCGTCATCATGACCGGGACCGAACCTCGGCAACCGAACTTACGCGACGAACCCTACTGGTCTGTTTTGACCAAGGTTCTGGACTGGGCGGAGACCAATACCGCATCCACGGTTTTCTCGTGTCTAGCGGCTCACGCTGGTGTTCTCTACAGCGACGGCATTCCGCGACACCCGCTTCATGACAAGCAATTCGGCGTGTTCGAGTACCAGAAAGTGCGGGACCACGCGCTGACGGCCGGCGGCGAGAACGCGATGCAAATTCCCCACTCTCGATGGAACGAAGTGCGAGCGGATGCGCTGGATTCCTGCGGATATGAAGTCCTTGTGCAATCGGCGCAAGCGGGCGTCGATTTGTTTGTGAAGAAAAAAAGAAACAGTTTGTTCGTGCATTTCCAGGGGCATCCGGAGTACGGGACGCGGACTTTGTTGAAGGAATACCGCAGGGACATAAAGAGATTTCTCAGGGGAGAGAGAGAAACATATCCCAACATGCCGCACGGATACTTCGACGCAGCGGCGACTAAACTTCTTTCCGACTTTCGAGACAAGGTCATTGCGAATCCGCGCGAAGAACTCTTGACAGAATTTCCCGAGGCTGCCGTTGCGGGCGGGCTGCAAGGAACTTGGCAGGCATCGGCCGCGTCCGTGTACCGAAACTGGCTGCAGTATTTGGTTTCGAGGAAGGCGAGGCTTCGCCGCTTTCGTCTATGACTCCGGCCGTGCGCGGATAGCTTTCGCTGCGTTGTCCCGTCGTTGCCGGCTCAGATTCTCAGTAACTTCGCTCGCGGAATACAGCATCCAAACCACATCAGCCGACACCGCACCCCGCTCGGCAGCAGTTTGTGACCAACTGGTATGATATGGCGCTCATGACTGATATCCAGGCATCCGAGCTGTTGAAATCCTTACCCGAGAATATCAGCGATGTCATTAAGCCATGGGCAGAGCTTTCTCCTGACCGATTGGCTGTGGTCGAAACATCGGGATCGTTGACGTACCGCCAACTCGAAACGGTCGTCAGCGAAACGCGCGCTTGGCTACGTGACTTGGGCGTACGGCCTGGCGATCGAGTCTTGTTGGTGTGCGAGAACTGCCGCGCATTCATTGCTATTTTTTTGGCCTTGACCGGGATGGATGCGTGGCCTGTGCTCGCCAACGCGCGGCTCTCGGCTCGCGAGATCGATGATATTCAAGATCACTGCGGAGCTCGGCGAGTGATTTATATGGCCGGTGTGCCGCCGCATGCTGCGCAGCACGCGAAGCGACATGGCGCGGTGATTGAAGAAAGAGCTGGGCTAGGTTTGATTGGTGTGGGTCATCTGAATGAAAAGGTGGAACCCGAGCCGATCGATGAGACCCATGCTGATCGCGTGGCCGCGTTAATCTACACTTCCGGCACTACCGGGCTTCCCAAGGGCGTTGTGCTGACGCACAGAAATTTACTCTTCATAGCAGCGGTTTCAGCGCAGATTCGCTCGCTCACTCCAGATGACCGACTTTATGGTGTGTTACCGATGTCACATGCTGTAGGACTTTCGGTGGTTCTGCTGGGCACATTGCTGAGCGGGGCTACACTTTATTTGTCACCCCGGTTCGATCCGGTCGCGGCTCTTGCGGCGTTGGAACGAGACCGGCTCACCATCGTGTTGGGCGTGCCCGCAATGTTTGCGCTACTTGTGGACTACGCAAAAGCAAAGAATTTGACCGGACCATTGAAATTTCCTGCGCTTCGAATTATCTCTTCTTCCGGCGCACCGCTACAATCGGCGGTTAAATCAGCGGCCGAGAGCCTGTTCGGAATGCCGCTGCATAATGGTTATGGGGTGACGGAGTGTTCGCCCACCATTGCACAGGCTAGAGTTGATGAGCCTCGCAGCGATCTGTCAGTAGGCCGCGTACTTCCAGGAGTTGAAATCAAGCTAATGGGTCCGGATGGAGAGAACGTAGGGCATGGAGAAGTGGGCGAATTATGGGCGCGCGGGCCGAACGTCGCGAAGGGTTACTATCGCGCTCCGGAGGAAACTGCCGCTGCCATCAATCCTGAGGGGTGGTTCAATACTCGCGATCTTGCGCGGGTGGAAGGTGGGCATCTTTTCATCGTTGGACGCACGAAGGAATTGATTGTCCGATTTGGAATGAATGTTTATCCGGCGGAAGTTGAGGCGGTCCTGAATAGTCATGCGGCGGTGGTCAATTCTGCTGTGATCGGACGGTCGGTTCAGGGAGCAGAAGGAGGCGAGGAGGTCATCGCTTTCGTGCAATTATCGCCTGGTTCGTCCGTTTCAGTTGCCGAGTTGGCCGAACACGCCGCAAGAAACCTGGCTCCGTATAAACGGCCTTCGCAAATTTTGCTGATCCGCGAAATGCCTCTGACCCCAACCGGGAAAGTTCGAAAGGAAGAGCTCAGCAAGATGGCGGGATGGCCGATCCCCGAGTCGGGCGCGCGATAATATTTCTCCCGAGGGAATTTATACTGATTTCTTTGGCAGAATTACTACAGGGGAACTTCGACCAACGAGGGTCCGCCGCTTTCGAAACCTTCTTTCATTGCTTTTGTGAATGCCTCAAGTGTGGTAACGCGGCTGGCGGGAACGCCCATACCTTTTGCCAGATGAACCCAGTCGAGTGTGGGGCGGCCGATATCGAACAAAGCTGCGGCGCGTGGTCCCGGTGCGCCCACGCCAAGACCTGAAAATTCTCTCTGGAGCACAGCGTAGCTTCGGTTGGCAAAAACCACGGTGGTTACGTGCAGACCCTCTCGCGCCATGGTCCACAGCCCTTGCACGGTGTACATTGCGCTCCCGTCCGCGGTCAGGCATAAGATGTGCCGATCAGGACAGGCGACTGCGGCTCCTAGAGCCAATGGCAAAGCGATACCTATCGAGCCACCCGTATTCCCGAGCCAATCATGGGATGGTGCTCTCACGGTTGCGGCCATCATGCCGCGGCCGGAGGTCATGGATTCGTCAACCACAATTGCATTTTCGGGGAGAAGTGCTCCTACCGCAGCCGCAAGACCCTGCAAAGTGATCTCGCCCCTTGGTTGCGGTGGCCGCTCGACCTTCTCGGTGACCAGTATTTTTTTGTTGTGAAGCGACAAGGCTGTCGCCAGCGCCCCAAGTGCGCCGAGGTAATCTTCCCCGGGTCTTGCCAGTGTATGGATCTCACATTCCGGTGAAGTCAGCACGCTACTCTTGCCCGGATAGGCAAAGTAGGAGACTGGCGCAGTCGCGCCGACCAGAATAAGCTTGCGAATATCTTTCAGGAACTCCACCGCCTGCTCGGGCATATAGGGGATGCGTTGCACCATGGGGAAACCAACACCGCGTTGAACGCGCACGATGGGATAGGGCGCAAGCAGCTTAGCGCCGGTAGCTGCCGCGATGCGCCCGGCCGCGTCGAGGCCTTCGCCATACAGAGCATTTCCGGTGAGCAATAACGCAGCCGGCAATCCGGACCGGAGCATGGATGCGGTGTGATTGACAGATTCAGGAGAAGGCAGAACGGCAGACGGAGCAGCAGGAATCTCTGCGACGGCGCCACCGTCAGTCCATGCCACATCCGCAGGAACGATCAGCGTGGCGATTTGTCCAGGAGCCGTGCGGGCAGCGGTTATTGCTTGGGCGGCGTCGCGGCCGATCTCAGACGAAGCAGACGACGTTCGCAGCCATTTGGAGTAAGGATGGGCAATCGCTTCGATATCGGAAGTAAGCGGCGCGTCGTAGCGCAAATGATATGCAGGGTGCTGGCCGACTATATTGACGATCGGCACTTGCGCTCGGCTCGCATTGTGCAGATTCGCAACGCCATTGGCCAAGCCCGGACCCAGATGCAAAATTGTGCAGGCCGGTTTTTCCGTCATGCGCGCGTATCCGTCCGCGGCTCCGGTGACGACGCCTTCGAAAAGACCGAGCACGCAACGCATCGCCGTCGTGCGATCCAACGCGGCAACGATATGCATTTCCGAGGTGCCTGGATTCGTGAAACACGTGTCCACTCCTCCAGCGATTAACGTGCGAATCAGGCTTTCTGCGCCGTTCATGTTATTGGAGTGTGCTCCTGGCAGATGCGCTCAGCATACCGGTTTTGTGACTAAGAGGAAGTTTCATTAAGATAGCGGGAAACTACAGAGGCAAGACTTTCGAAGTGTGTGCCGAGGATTCCCAAATGATCGCCTGGAACAGTCTCAACGTGAAACTTTGCCGCTAGATTGGACCAAACCGCGGCAGGATCATCCGGGTAGTCGGTTACGACCTCGGCCCTGACGAATTTGATTGAGCCGTTGTAAAAGTGAGGTCGATAACGCGTCAAGGCCCGATAAGCATGTTCACGCGCGCGCTGCATGGTTGGCGTATGAGCTGCGCCAGCGGGTATTTGGCTGGGCGCGCCTCCATTATTATCTCGCGAAACATACAGCCTGCGTGCCGATGGACGGATGATGTAGGAAAGCGCATCGCGTATTGGCAGTCTGCCCGACGGTCGATGCGCGTTGATTGGCTAACCGCGTGCCGAGGCGAACGCGCTGACTGAGTGAAAGAAACCGCGGGTGTGGATAACTTTCCAGCATGGCCAGCAGCCCGACTGTTTCCCCGTCCTTCATCAAGCGTTGCGCCATTTCCAGCATGACTAGGCCACCTAGCGAATAACCGACGAGAAAGTACGGTCCGTGCGGCTGCAGTTCCTTAATGGCGTCGAGATAGAATCCAGCCAAGTCCTCGATGCGGTCGAACGGCTCGTCCACTCCATCCGTGCCTTTGGCTTGCATCCCATATATGGGCCTTTGAGTTTGCAAATATTTCACCAGCTGGAAAAAATCCATGGCTGTGCCGCCGAGGCCGTGCGCGAGAAAAATAGGCGCTCCAACACCCTGTTTTAATTGCAAAAGCGGCGGAAAACGTGGTGCAGAAGGCTGGTCGAGGATGTCCGCCAGTGCAGCGATCGTGGGAGCGCAATAAATGGTAACAGGCGCCAATTCTCTGCCACACACCCGCGCGATTTCAGAAAACAGTTGGACGGCTAGCAAGGAATCGCCGCCGAGATCAAAGAAGTTGTCTTCGGTTCGAATCCCGGGGCGTAGCAACACACGCTCCCAAATCGGGGTTAGCACTTCGGCCAGATTTGAGGTGGACTTATGCATCACATGCAAGCTAAAGGAGTGAATTTTAAAAACTTCGCTTCAGGCCGGGAACAGCGCATTACTGATCGATAAACTATCTTAGGGCTTTCGGCAAAACCAAGATCAAGAATGCGCGAATGCCCAATAAAGCTCTCGTGCTTTGGCATACAAGGGACCAAATGGAAGTGTACGATCATCGATGCGTGTCACAGGGACAACTTTAGAATAATTTCCAGTAGAGAATATCTCGTCAGCTTGCGTGAATTCTTTGTAAGTGAGAGTTTTCTCCATCACGGTTATTCCGGCTCCGCGCAATAATCCGATGACACGCTGGCGCGTGATTCCCGCCAAAAAAGTTCCATTTGCAATTGGCGTAAAAACCACACCATCCTTGGCCATAAAAATATTAGACGTAGCCAGCTCCGCCACGTTTCCCAGTATGTCGCAGACAATGGCATTATCGAAGCCTCGCGCATGCACGTCGAAAAGTGCGCGAGCATTCGTGGGATATAAGCATCCAGCTTTAGCATCGACTGGCATGGTGTCGATTGTGGGCCGGCGATAAGGAGACAGTGTGACAGAGAAACCCTTCGGAGGGCGCATGGGCGCTTCGTAAATCGACAGGCACCAGCGAGTCGATTCCGGATCGTGGGCTTGAACCCAGGGCCCTTCGTTTTCCGCCCAATACATCGGACGAATATAGAGCGCGGCGTCTTTGTCGAAGCGAGCGAATCCTTCTCGCGCGAGTTTGACCCAAGTTTCCGCCGAAACTGTAGGCTTCAAGAATAGTTTCGCAGCGGACTCATTCACGCGCGCGCAGTGCAACTCGAGATCGGGCGCGACTCCCTCAAAATATCGCGCCCCATCGAACACCACGGAGCAGAGCCAAGCGGCGTGTGTGCGCGGACCCATGATAGGAACGTTGCCCTCATGCCAGGCATCCTCGAAGAAAGTCCAGGTCTTAGACCAATTTTTTCCGACGGTCATTCAAGTCCTCTCAAACCGATTTGGGGCCAAACAAGAAGCGTATAGATGCGAGAGCAAGGTGCCCATTTGCGTAATCATCCTGGAACGTGCTCAGGTAACAATATCACTCCCGTTGTAGTTTGTTTGGGTGGTGCAAATTGTTTGTCGGAATCAAACCTGCAGATGGTTACAAGCCTTTGTTATTTGTGAGTCGCGCAGTCGATGGCTTTTCGCAGGGCGACAGCAAGATGCTTAACAAACGGTTCGAGCAGCATGCCGGCAGGGTAAACAGGAAGAACGACAACTGTTTGTCCTTGCAACGCGAGGCGACCCCATTTTGTATCCGGCTTGTCGAAGGCTCGATACTGTTTCAACGGCCGAAAATCCGTGACAACACCGGGAAAGGGCTGCGGAACGTACTTTTGGCAAGCAAGGTCATTTGCTTGCCAGATATTTCCAAGCACGCGGGATGCTGAGCTTCTGGACTTAGGATTTTTCTCGAACTTGCCGAGTAACATTCCCCACCATACCGGCAGGCGATTTCTTAGGACTCGCATCTTTTCCCGAAAGAAGCTGAATTTGCCGTCTGAGTCTAGGCGGAGGAAGTTGGCAGCATGAAATGCCAAGCGTTCGAAAAGGTAATAGCCGCGACTCCAAACCGATAAGGCTTGGATCTTGGAAAAGTTCATGGTGTCTAATAGCGCGAGCAGAGCGATATCCTCGTCCTGCGCTCGGAGCTGCTGAGCGATCTCAAATGCGATGAGTCCCCCGCCGCAGTAGCCGCCGATTAGGTAGGGACCATGCGGTTGTTGGCGTCGGATCGCCTTCACGTAGATAGCTGCCATATCTTCGATTTTTGTCAGCGGCGGATAGGTACCGTCCAAGCCCTGGGATTGCAAGCCGTAGAATGGCTGATCAGAGCCTAGATTTTGTGAAAGTTCGCGATAAATTAAAACGTTTCCGCCAGCACCATGGACGCAGAAAAAAGGTGGGCGCGTTCCGGAAGGTTGAATAGCGACGAGCGGCGACCAATCGCTTGATGGAGCTTCGCTGCGAAGAATTCCCGCCAGCTCTCGAATTGTGGGAGCCTCAAATAGCGTGGCCAGCGGCAGCTTAACTTTGAATACCTTTTCAATTTCAGAGAACAGGTGAACGGCGAGCACGGAATCTCCACCCAGATCGAAGTAATTCTGATTAATACCAATGGACTCAACGCCGAGTAGCGCCTGCCAAATACGAGAGAGCTTTCTGGTGGCGTCATTCTCCACGTTGTCGATTGTGGCGGTTGCTAGTTCGGCGATAGGCTCCGCCATGAGGTTTGAAATGGGTGTCACTTCTGAATCCATGTGTTTTCAATGCCGGCGCGATTTGCTATGCGCGCATCGGAATACTTCCCAGGTCGCATGCTTTAACATTTTGTGCAATTCCTGGGCCACCTTAGAGTACATACAATTCCCTGAAAATAAACGTCTTATCGCTGGCTGGAGCTGTTGGACCGTCGATTTCGAGCTGTTGCATGGAAACGTATTTCACAAAATGGACCCGGTTGTACCCGCTGCAGGGTGCATTGCACCAAAAAGCATCAAACATTCCTCAGAAGGCCGTCATGTCTCTCGGACTGGCGCGAAAATCTAGCGAGCCTTGGCCTGGTATCTAGAACCCGGAGAGTCAGGAATTTGGATGCGCGTGCTATTGGGTAAAGCTAGCGCGCTCAACCGGCGTGAGGCCGCGTCTTCCAGGAATAAATTGTCGAGGTGTGAGAGTTGAACTGTTCCGTGCAGGAATCGGTAGATAAATGATGTCATCAGACGCATCACCTGCCTGGCCGCGAGCATCAAGCAAGCCGATCTGTGGATTGATTTCTGTTCGGATGTGATCCACATAGCCGAAAACATGCTCAAGCGCTCGCGATAGTTTGCGCGCACTCTAACTCCCATTGAAGCGATAATATCGTAGGTCCTGCCTTCCTGATACGCGGACCAGATAGCCTTGAAGAAGTAATCCATTAACGATAGCGAAGTTGCATGTTGAATCACTGAGTCAACAACGAAATAGGGAAGTTCACCGCCCTGCATAAGGTTGGCCAAGACGAGGGTATCTTCGGCTCTAATCGCGGCGGGCTCAAACGCAAATCCCTCGGCATTCACTCTTGCTCGCCGAATCGCGAAGCCGGCAGTATTTAGATATCGAATGCAACCGTTCGGCTGGCGGAAATGATCTTGGAGCGTTGTAAGGCGTAGCTCCTCTGTCTTGCCGACGAATGTGGAGCAATCTCCAACCAGGCGGAGTTGAAAGCAACTGTGCTCTGGTGAGTCAGCGATAGTCGAAGCCAGGGCCAAGAGGCAGTTTGTTTGGAATCTGCAATCAGCATCCGCGAATACCAGCACCGAACCTTTCGATATCTGGATCCCACGATTCCTGGCGGCCGCAACGCCAGAGTGAGTCTGTCTGGTGATTGTCAGGTGGTAAGAACGTTCCCAGCGTTGAATGAATTCGGGGGCAGTTTCCTTGCTGCCGTCGTCCACGACGATGACTTCGAAGGTTGGCCCGGTTTGCTGCGCCAGTGAGGCAAGACAGTTATCTAGTGGTGTCCAGTCGTTGTACGCCCCTATAATTACGCTGAATAGCGGAGGGGTGGGCGAGATGGGGTCGTCTGTGACCATAGGAACAAATGTAGCTAAAGACGTTCAAGCCCGTCCGCAACATAGCAGACGGAATCCGCCTTTGCTAGCCTGCAAAGCAATGATACATACGAGATTAGCCGCTTACAAGAGTACTGCCGTACCAACGCGCCTAGGACTCATGGCAGACGAGTCTAAAAACCCAACAGAATCAGAAAAGTTTCAGATTTTAGCTGCCTGGCTTCTACTTGCATGAGCGCGTCGGGTGAGTGGGCATCACCGGTCGAAAGCATTGAATTGCCAGATAACGAAGTCCACGTCTGGCGTGCTTCGCTCGAGATAGATTCCGCGGAGCTACGGCGGTTTGAAGGTTTGCTCGCGAACGATGAAAAGATCCGCGCTGAGCGATTTATCTTTGATCGCGATAGAAATCGCTTCATCGCCGCGCGTGGAATTCTCCGGTGTGTACTCGGCCGATACCTGCAACGTCCTGCGCAAGGCATTGGGTTCGTTTACGGCCCGCGCGGCAAGCCGGCAATTGCCGAGGGCGTATCGCGACCACCCGTTTATTTCAATCTCTCGCATGCCCATGGTCTCGCGGTGATCGGTATTACCCTCAAACGTGAAATCGGAATTGATGTCGAGCTAATTCGGCCCGACTTCGCAAGCGAAGAGATAGCGAAACGGTATTTCTCTCCGAAGGAAATTAATGGGTTGAACGCGCTACCAGCAGAACGACGAACCGAGGGATTTTTTCTCTGCTGGACTCGAAAGGAAGCATACATCAAGGCCAAGGGAGACGGGTTCCACATCGCGCTCGACAGCTTTGACGTATCACTTTCTCCTGACGAACCTGCTCAACTTTCCAGTGCCGACGAATCGCGGTGGAGGATCGAGTCTTTCATTCCGTCCATTGTTCTGGAGCAACGATATGCCGGGGCTGTCGTCGCGGAGGGGAAAGACTGGACAGCCTGTTATTTTGAATGGAAGCAACAAGGAGGATGCGCTGGACGATAGTTTTTTGCCGTTGAGATTGTTTCGCAATTCTTGTTTTAGTTCCGCCCGCCATGTAAAATTATCTATGCACGTTCTCTTGAGCAACTTCGGCGAGTTCATACTTTAGGCGGCCGCCATCCAAAACAGCATAGGCTAGCCGTGCCCGCTCTTTTTCGGGGCCTACTATCTGCCAGCCGCCTTCCCGCGGTACTACTTTCATCTGGTTCCTGGCACGCCACCATCGATCCACGTCGCCAGGCAAGGCCGCCCAAATGTTTTCGCGGACAACCATCTGGCGGAGATACTTAAGCAATGATTCATATACGTTGCGGTTTTTTCTGTTGATCAAATAATCCGGATGGGCAATGAAACTGATCAAGCCATTTCTTTTCCTAATTAGCTCTAACTGCGTCTTCCACAGATCGATTGAGTGGTCGTTCAAGATATAGAACAGCGAGTAATCTTGGGTAGTGGTAAGAGGCAGTTCGAGGATGTTACCGACAAAAAACGGCATCACCGTACAGCAGCCGCCACGCTGAGGCTCCAGATGGGCAACGTTGGGCACAGACATGTCGTAGGAAAAGTCGTATGCTTCGTACCAATCGAGATCGCGGTACATAACCCCCGCACGAAAACCGCGCGCGTTGAATTTCTTGTTGTACTCATTAATTCTTTTGGCTCGCTGAAGGAATATATCTCGCTTTTGATATAACCGCCCGTCATGACTCAGGTCGTGTACATTGAGTTCACAACCGCGGGACCGAATCTGCTTTACATAGTCATCGGGAACTTTATAGCGCTCTTCCGGGATGACCTGGTACGATGCCTTCATTCCATACGCAGCATCAAGGTCTATTAGCTTAGAGGTGAAGTCGCGGCCCGCGGAAGTCTCCACGTCGTGTGTCATGATTAGGCAACTTGACGCGTCCTCCGGCCAAAACCAGATGAAGGGAACTTTTTTTGTTCCGCTGGTTTCCATGAACAGCCGCAAGAACTCCTCATGGAGATTATCCACGCTGAAATCTACCGGCCAAGCCGGGAACGGCAATTCCTTCCAATCACGGAGGTAAATTTTCTGTAATTGGCGTCGAAGCCAAACGGGCAACCACTCTCGGATGAGGTAGTAAAGCCCGCGGACTGGTTTACTCGCGGAAAATGGTTTGTTTCCCGTAATCATATTCCGCCGATAGCGCTCCCGTCGAAGATTCTCGATCACCTCAATAAAGTCAAAAGGGAGCCGAATCGTTTTGCCTTCGGCGCGAATATCTTTCGAAGCGTCGAATTTGCCGGCGCCTGCCACATCCACCGAGACACCGGATCGATTTCGCCCGTAGCAAATATTGTTTTCGCCAAATTGAAAGAAGCCGCTTTCTCCGGAGGCGGAATCAATCGTTGGAGATATGTTGCTGAACAAGTCAGCGGGAAAACGATAATAGTCTAAGAGAGCTCGAATCACGGTTCGGTCTAGCCTCTTCGATCCACTTCGAAAAACGTGCCAGGGACAAATTAAATCGATCTGTTGCAGCGTCCCTTAGTGGCTTTGTTCCTCAATTTGCAGGCCGCACAATCGGCCTAGCGGCCCTGCTCGAGCTCTTTCTTGTTGCAATATTGCGAACGGTCGACGTTCGCCACTCTTAACCGATATGGCGATAGATCAGCCTTCCAGTAATGGTCAGTAATCTGTCAGGCATGCAGGAAAATAAGCGTTTCGCCATGTTTAATTTCCAACGATCGAATGAATCAGCAGCGGAAAAGTCAGGAAATTTCCAATACACTAGTCGTTCGGGCCGGGGTACCCAGTGACTCTTGAACGTAAGAAGACCTACGTTGTCCTCCTGCGTCCGTCCCATGTCAAATTCGTTTGCTCCGTTCGATTTCCCGGATTCGATCGCCCTCCACAAGAGCCACGGCGTTGCCCCAAAATGATTGAATCGCGTATCAGAACATCCGTATTTGTAGTAGATGACGTCTTTGCACTTTAAAGTGAGAATGGCAGCAATTGGAGTTTTATCCTTGTAGGCTAGACGAATCTCTAGCGATTCGTCTTGGCACTGAATTAGGTTTTTAAACCAAGCATATGGTATAGGGGGCAAGCGGTGCCTGCGTCGGGTTATTATAAAGAGCGCATAGAATTCCCTCAGAAGTTCGTCGGACCTGCCGCATTTCTCAACTAGACCGGCCTTTTGAGCGCGTTGAATCCGGCGCTGTACAGAATCTTTGTCCAGGCTCTGGAACAGACTGTTTAAATTTGGACGCAGACTAAGCCGATGCAAAAAATACGTAGCCGTAGGCTGAAAGGCGATGTTGTCACCCGCTTTCCCGAAATTCCCGCTAATTGGACGGAGCTCCAGATATTTCCATTTCTGGTGAACGAACGCGGATTGCAAGTATCCGATCAAGAAGTTCACGTCCTCGGCTGAGTCGCAAAGCGGTTCACAATGATCTGAAAATGGTAGCGATACAAGACGATTTCCGGTGAGCCAACTATCAATGTGACAGAATACAAGCCCATTCTTCAAATCACTCGTCGGCGGCGATGTCGTGAACACTACCGGCGCATACCTGTAAGTGCGTTGAAGCGCCTTAAGCCAGCCTACCGTGTGAAACACGGAAGAACTGGGGTGACGCGCTACAAGTTCCGCCCACCGCGCATCAGTTGTCGGATCAACTTGATAGCAACAGAAGCGGGAAACCCTCTGGACCGTATCTGTGGGCAGTAGACTGCTCATGCTTGTAAGCGCTAGTAAGTCCTAACGAACCCTCCGCAAGCGATCAAATTCCGGAGCCAATCAAACGGATGTAGGATAATTGATACTGGCATCAAGTCAGAAGTGTAAACGCTGAGATCCGTTCCTGGAGATTCCGATCACCACTCCAAGTGTCTGATCCCCGATTGTCCTAAATGGCCTTTCTGGACACGCTTTTCAGCCTATTTGCGGGACCCCTTGGGAATCGACCTCTGGAAAGATAGTCGTCCCTGAGTTCGGAAAGGATCCTCCTGACGGCCACACTCAGCTCGAAGCGAAGCGACCGGCGAACTTTCTCGGTATGGGCCTGCTCTCGATAGACTACTCGGAAGCGTTTTTCGCTATGGGACCCGATCTTTTCCCCAAAGATAACGTGTTCGATATCAGTCGCCCACTTGATCGACTTTTCGTCGCACAGTATTTCGGAAACAGGATCATCGTGGCTTTTTCTCTTACGTATTGTTACATCGGTCGCTTGATCCAAGGGATTGCTGATTATTAGCTCATTTCCGTACATCTCCACCTCTTCCGCGCCCACACCATTGGATCGGCGGCGACAGGCCATTCGGATTACCTGTCCAAGCGGGCGCCAACGAAGGCAACAGTTGAGGGACCCGAGTTTCTTAACCAATTCGATCAGCGCTGCGCCGCCATCCTTGAAGGAGTCATGGTGGGTTACGATCAAGCAGGGTTTCCCTAGGAGAAGGTCGAAGGCAAAGTTCTCCAAACCATGGAAAACGTACCTTCGTGTGAAAATCGGGAAGTCACCGTAGGTCATGATGGCGACGTCCCAAAGGTCCCTAATTCGCGTCCGAGCATTTTGGGAGTCGACGGGGACTAACTCGGTATTGACTGCGGCAAGAAAACCGTTGCGCCGGAGAACTTCGGGACACCCGGAGGAGAAAACCCCCTGCGGGAAGATCATGATGGAATCGTGTTTTATGCCTGTCCGGGCTTCATGACTTCGCATTCTGGATCGAGCTAACCGGGCTTTAGTATGTAAGACTTCAAGCGATCTCGCTCCAAACTCGCCTGCGGTATGATCACAGCCATGAATTGAAACGGAGAAAAGGCCCGACTGATCCCTGAAGAACTTGCTGGCAGCAGGAGACGTGCGTCGCCAGTTCCACGGGATAAAGGCAATGTTTGTCGTGAACCCGTGTCCTCGCATGAGATCGCACAGGTTCGCAAAATTGCAGAACCCATACTGGGATTTCAACAGAGGATCGTCAATGATTACGCAAGCGCCGAGCTCTTGCGGTCGCCAGCCAACTTCATGGAATATGAATCTAATGAACATAACGAGGGGAACAACGGAGCAGAAATGATCTTTGACGTCATAGAACCCTTGGCCGATAGATTGGTCGATGTCAATGATTTGCGAGCTTGTGCAGAGGAAAACGGAAGCGTCCTTGTGCTGGAACCGAAGGAAGACCGGGGCATCTCCGGCCAAGATGACGGTCGCAAATGTCGATTCTCCCGCGGTCTGGGCGCCAGCCAGAACGGCATCTTCAGCCCTCAATCGCAATGAGAGTGTGAGACCGGCCATTGGTCCGACCAAATCGATCAGCTCGTCGGATACACTAAGTGAGAGATTACCTTCAGGCGCCTCTTTCAGTAACAAATTTGCATCCCCGAACAAAGACTGAAGCGCACTTACGCAGAGACTTCGTTCGTCGTCTAGGTACGCGTAGAAAGCGGTCGGCCCCAAACCAGGACGGTTTGCTCCTCGGCACTCTTTCAGCAAGGCTGCGACCGCCCGGATCGATCCGAACATGGCATAGTCCGAACAACTCCCGTCCAAGTCCCCTAGCTTAGAGACTTCAACCAGCTTCCAAGGCACTCCGAAAAAATCGAGAATACGGCCGAGCCGCAGCTCCCTCGATCCGGGGCTGCCTGGATGCAGGATGATTGCAAGTCTTGCCAAGAATAATTCCTCTTGATCGAAGTTTGGGTTGCACTTCTCCTAAGCGGGTTTCCGCGCTACCACTAGGGAGCGCATAGCGCGGCTGCGAGCGACAAGATTGAACATGGGGCTCAGAAGCCGGCAGGAGACTGTAAGAGCGCGCCCTGCTGAGTGTGGTATCCAGCAGAAGTTTTCCTTCCTCGTGATCTCGAATCCGGCCGCCTTGAACGGAGAGGCGTATTCCTCAAGAGTGGGCACATAGCACTCGGTGGAATCCTCGACCGAGCGTCTAAAATTGCTTCGAAACGCGGGAAACCGATTATTCATGTCGATGTTTACGCATACTCCTCCGGGTCGCAACAAGCGATAGATGTCTGCCGCACAATCCTGTTCCTTTCCGAGCCGATGGCAATACCGAAATGTGTTCACTCCCAGGATTAGGTCAAAGAAACCGACTAGCTCTTCGAGTGACTTGCCGCGCGCCGCGGCCAGGTCTTCCGCCAGCCGCTCGTTGCGAGCAACGTGGAAGCTCAGTTTTTTCGCAAGGGAAGGTGCTAAAGACGTTTTGGCCTCCTGCGACGCGGATTCCACCAAGCGTGGCGAGAAGTCTGTCCCGTACGCACATTCCACCGAAACTCCCTTCTGCTCCAGAAGTGAGACCAGACAGATGATGTTCATCCCTCCGCCACAACCGAATTCTAGCAGGCGCAGAGAGCGCGGCGGTGAGGTCTGCAAGTAGGAATCCACGGCGCCTAGATATACCTTGGCATAATCGTTGCGCAGCAGGTGGTTGATCCCGAAGCCTGCTGTCCCCGCGGTGTATTTGCGTACCGCGTCCGCCGAGCCGTATTCCTCAAGAAACTTATCGTAGGTCTGTACGCTTTTCTCCATTGTTTTTCCCTCACTTCGTTTTGTAGAATCTCAGCGGTGTCTCTAAAGATATCGCGACGGTGCCCGGCGGTTACGGCACTCAAGCTGACAGCCGGGACAGTTTCCGTGTGTTGTTCCGTAAAATGGTCTCGGAGAAGGTTGAGAAGCTGAAAGTCAAAGAAAACACTCGACGTCACCGGCCACTCTCCGCCGGCGGCCAAAAGTTGCTATTGCTTTCTGTTTTCTTTCGCTTCGCGTCGAGTGATTGATGATAGTACTCAAAAACTTGCCCTGCAGAAACCCAGACTCTGAGCTTGCAAATGAAACGGTGCGATGGCTCGACGGCAAATATCCATCGCGCTGCTTGCGGTACCAGACCTCGTAACAATCGGACTGGGATTCCGAGGAGGTGCGTGTTTTTAGGCTGGTTCCTAAATTCCCGAACGTCGGACCGCCCTTTGTTAAACCACCATTCCAGGAAATATTTCTGGTTCACGCGAATCTCGTCCACAGGGTGATAGGTGAAAGCTAACGGCTCGTAACGCAGCCGCCGCCCAGCATCGAGCACACGGCGGCCAAACTCGGTATCCTCTCCGCTGAGCATGCCTTTGCCAACACGACCCAAATCGGTCCGAAACCCGCCGCACGCGTCAAACACTTCCTTTCTGAATGCCATATTGGCACCGAAAGGAGTTTTGGTTAGTTGCCCTGCTGCGGTACCCGCGTCGAACACCGCCAAAGGGGCCAATGTAAACGGGCTCTGGTCCGAAAGCCACGGCGGACGAGAGCAATTCCATGACGGCAGAATGCGTCCCCCGGCTCCAGACCATTCACAGTCATATAGATTCGCCGTAAGATTTTGAAGCCACCCAGGAGCGGCCGTTTCGTCATCATCAATGAAGGCCAGAATCTCGCCGCGCGCATCACGAACGCCTGAATTGCGGGCATGAGATATGCCCTGCTGTGGCTCAAATAAGTAGCGGATTCGCTCTGGATACCTACGTTGGAAATCCTCAATCACCTGACGCGTTTCATCACTCGAATTGTTATCGACAACCAATATTTCCCAGCCCACTAGCTTCGAAAGAGTTTGCGCAACAACACTCTCCAGAGCCGCCGCTAGACTTCGGGCGCGGTTATGGGTGCACAAGATGACCGTGATTTGCGTCGGATTATCCATGAATGGCAACGTACCAGGTTCCGAAGTCAGGCGGATGGTGAGAGCTCTTACAAGCCTGCAGCCGCGTGGCAGAAACTTTTACGGCTCTATTATTTTTCACGGAACTGCCACACCCACAGCTACTGGGCCAGGAGTTTCCTGATCATACTTTCTTCTCAAGGCCGCCTTGAAATACCCCCGCTCGACTGAATTAAAGACCACCAGCCATGATCCAATTGCGTATATCGCTGTTGCGCAAGTCGCCGAAGCTACCAAAAGGGGATAACTCGGTCGAAGACCCCACGCCGAAACTGCCGTGGCAGATAACATCAGTAGGCTGCAATACAACAAGTTTCGTCCGATGAATCTCATGTAGATACCGTATGGGATTCCGTTCACCCTACACACCCACCAAGGCTGCAGAACGATTCGAATAAGAAATGCGCCTATCAATGTTCCCATCGCCACGCCGAGAATTCCCATTGGTCGGGCAAGAGCTAGGCTAAACGCAAGATTTAGAAGTCCCTCAGCCCAATTCGTATAAGTGTAAAAACGATGATTGAATGTTGCATATAACAGATCGATCGACGGTTTCTGGCATACGTCGAGTAGAACGGCAAGCGACAACACAACCAGAGGCCAGTATGCGTCTTCATATGCTGGACCCATCCAACGAATGATAAATGGCTTTCCCCACCCAATGAGAGCGAGGCAGATGAAAATGGAAATGCAAGACGAAAGTTTCGTGCCGAAAAAGAAAACCTTCTCAATGGCAGGCCGGTCGCCCGCGCCATGGAGCCGGCTAAATACCGGCTGCAGCATGCCCACCGAAAAAATTATCATCTGCATATAGTATTGCGCGAACACGCCAGCGACTCTGTAATGTGTCACCATCGCCAATCCGATGAGACCTGAAATGACAAGAGGATCGATTTGAAATCGTATGGTGTCGGCAATGTATGCCAAAAAAGTATAGATACTATATGAAGAGAGACTCTTTACTATTTTTAGCTCTACGGACCTACTTTCAATTCGGGCCCACGAGGCCTCACGCCTTGCAAACCAAATCTGTAGGATGTTGACCGGTAGAGTTGATATCAAGGTCACCCACGCTAATGCCAACAGTCCATATCCAAGTAAAATTACCCAAACAATGAGTCCTGTGCGCAAAATCAACCCAAGTATCGTTAGCGAAGACTGAATATCAAATCGAAATTTCGTATATAAGACACCCCCGTAAACCCTCATAGGAAGTCCAATCGCCGCATTAACTCCCAGAATGACTATCACGCTTCGGAATAGATGGGCGTCCGCGGGGTTGTGAGCAAACCATGGAGTAACAGCCACGATTGCTCCGGTAACGAGCAGGGCGATGCCGCCCAGTAGAAGGTTAATACGCAAAGCTGTGTTGAAAACCCCGCGGCATTCAGTGTCATCGTTGCGCCCGATCGCAATAGACATATATTGAGAGACAGCGCTCGAGAGCCCGAAGTCCAACAGGCTGTAATAGCCGATGAAAGAGGCTGCGAGGGCCCAAAATCCGTAAACCCGGTCTCCGAGGTGATGTACGATGAATGGCATCACGCAGAAAGCGGCGACGGCTGTCGCGATCAGGTTCCCGATCTGCAACACGGAACCGGAAAGTAGCCTGCGTCCTATCGAACTGAATTTTGCAGTCATGATCTAATCGCACTCTGGCATAGAAGCACCACAAAATGCGCTGTTAGCAATATACGTGGAGACAGAGTTGTTTCACGAGTTTGAAGATTTTGTTTCATGCCCCGCCAGCCTTTCTTCTAGGAGCTCGCAGATCGTGTGGCCGATCGTGATGTGCATCTCCTGCATCCGCGGCGTCGATTTGCAGGGAACGCACAAACAAAGATCGCACGCAGCTCGCATGTGGCCCCCGGTTTCACCGGTCAGGCCGATGACGATGACTTTGCACTGGCGAGCCGCCTCGATTGCGCGCAGAATATTCGGGCTGTTGCCACTCGTGGAAATCGCGAGCAGTATATCGCCCGGCCGGGCATGCGCAGTGAGTTCGCGAGCAAATACTTGCTCGTATCCATAATCGTTGCCTACCGCGGTGAGACTCGATGTATTGGCGTGCAAGGCGAGGGCCCGAAAAGGACGCCTCTCAATTAAGAAGCGGCCGGTCAGTTCTGCGGCAATGTGCTGCGCGTCGGCCGCTGATCCCCCGTTCCCTGCGATAAGCAGCTGGCCGCCGGCAGCCAGCGAGGAATACATGAGGTCAACGGCGCTGGATACGGCTGAGGCCAGCGTCGGAAGAGCGTTGGCAACCTCCAGGTGCTCGTTCCAGATAGCCTTGATCTTATCTATTTGTTGGGTTGGACTTGCCAAGATCGTGCCCTCCTATACTAAACTCTTTCGGGGTGTGCGCTCAGCGTGGGTGGCGTGGCTAGCGACTGGTTCGCCAGTCTCTAACCTGTACATTGCCTTGTCCCAGGACCTCAACAAAGAAGCCTTTAGCTGTGGAAGCACCATCTGACCCTGTTTCGCAGTTTTCCACCCAAAGATTGGTTTCATCCAGGCGTATTTCCAGCGCAAGCGAGGCACTTCCAGGCGGCCTTGAAGTTGGGCGGCCAGATCTTGCAACTCTGCAATAATATCCGGCCGTTCCGGATAGAAATTATGGTACCAATTCTGCATGTAGGTCAAACAAGCCTTTCGGACACGTTGGCTTTCTTCGATCGATCGGAGGTACTGAATATGCAATTTTATCGAGAGAAACATAGCGTCTTTCTTCTTGTCCGATGTCCCAATGTAGCTCCAGCGATTAGAGGAAGTAATCCTATAGAATACTTTCGACTCCGGAACGAAACGAGTTCCTTCGGACGCTAGGAGCACACGACAATAATATTCGCCGTCGTCGTCGCTGATGAGCCTTATATCCCAAGCGCCGGCGGCTTCGGCCAGTTCCCGGCTGGTCAGCCAAGTTGCCGTTTGCATATGAAGGTTTTCGCTCATTTTCCTTAGCAGCCACTCGACAGGGGAAAGGTCTTGGTAAAGCGAGGTTGGAACGAAGCGGGCGCGATTGGTCCGATAGCTGAAATAGGCCCAAGGTGAAGACAGAAGCATCCTCTTGCCTTCGACTTCTCTCAGTGCCATCAGCTGCTTCTCAATCTTGTCCGGGGCCAGAAGATCATCCGCATCCAGCCATTGGATGTAGTCCCCCTGGCTGAGTTGCAAGGCGCTGTTGCGTGCTTCCGCCGCTCCTCCGTTTTCTTTGGAGACTACCGAGACTTCTTTCGAAGAAAATCGGCGCGCCACCTCGGCTGTATGATCGGTGGACCCATCGTCGACGACAATAATTTCTTTCCTCGGCCAGGTTTGGGCAATCGCGGATTGGAGCGTATGGGCGATCCACTCCTCGGAGTTGTACGCGGGGATCAGAATTGAGACCAGCGGTTTCATGGCAAAAGGCTCATAGGTTCAATTCGTATGGTCTACAAAGCGGCTTTCAAACTAGGGTTCCGAATACTCTCTGGCTATTATCCCCGAGCGTAAGCGCGCATTTGCATCGTTTCAACGTACCACTAACCTTGACATGGTGGCATCTCAGGGGGAGTGGTGTGCCTGATGGGTCATGAACTAGTTGACTGTAACAACCATTTCTAGACTATAATTGCGTCCATGAGCGACGCTATCACGTTGACGAATTCCGAGCTTATGGAACTGACGCGGCGAGCCAATAGCCGGACCGACCGAGCCGAAGATGCCCGACGGGCGCGGCTGATCTTGCTGTTGGCCGAAGGCCATACCTGGGATGAAGTGTCCGAGCGCATCGACTGCAGCCGGGGCTTTGTAGCCAGCTGGAGTAAACGATTTACCGAACAGCGCATCGCCGGACTCTACAGCCGGCATTTGGGGCAAGTCGCCACCGTGCTCACCCCGGAACTGGAAGCACGGATTCTGGAGGCGACGCGGCGTGCGCCGACCGGTGGGGCAACGCCACTGGAGCACGCGCAAACTCGGGGCGCATCTGGACGTCAGCCACATGATGGTGGCCCGGGTGTGGCGTAAGCACGGACTCCAGCCGCATCGTATCGAGCGCTACATGGCCTCGAACGATCCGGATTTTGAAAAGAAGGCCGCCGACATTATTGGGCTGTATCTGAACCCGCCGGCGCATGCCGCAGTGTTCTGCGTGGATGAAAAGACCGCGATCCAGGCCCTGGATCGCAAGGATCCGGTTCTGCCGCTGTCCCCAGGACGCGCCGAACGACACGGCTTTGAATATTTTCGTCACGGCACCTTGTCGCTGTATGCTGCCTTCAACACCAAGACCGGCGAGGTGCTGGGCAAAACCGCGGCGCGGCACACGGCGGCCGAATTCGCCGCGTTCCTCACCGACATTGTGATCGATCAACCTAGCGGCAAAGAGATCCATGTGATCGCTGACAATCTCTCGGCTCACAAGAGCCGACCGGTCACGGATTTCCTGGCGCTGCATCCCAAGGTTCACTTGCACTTTACTCCGACCTACTCCTCGTGGCTGAATCAAGTCGAGCTGTGGTTCGGCAAGATCGAGCGCGACGTCATCGCCCGAGGTGTATTCACTTCGGTCTCTGATCTAAAGAGAAAACTCTTGCGATACATCCGTCAGTACAACAAATCTCCCCGCACCGTGAAGTGGAAATATGCCGACCCATCACGCCATATCAGTACACAATCAGTTGGTACAGGCCACTAGAAGGCTGCAATGTATTGGCGGACCGCAGATACTCAACTCGACGATGGGACAGGGCTTGGTTTAATTACCCTCATGTAGAGCGTTCCTATTCTCCGAGACTCGGTGTCGAGGTTGGGATCGAAAGGTCGGCGGGTATAGACACGAAACCGGACCGCTGTAGCGATCTTGTCAAGATTTTCCTCATCCCAAGCATATTTGTGCTGCTCACCCTGTCGGAAATGATAGTTAATGTGGTCTAGCTGAGTTTCACACATCTCAGGATGCCATGTTGGCGCAAAAGGGCAGTGCTCATGATCCGGCTTGCCGTACCCGCGAAGAGGCCATTCGGTGTCTGGTACACCGACGTCAAACACTCCTCCGTCCTGAAGAACGCGCAACGACTGTGATAGGAAATACGGCACCTCCTCCGAAAATTCGAAGTGCTCGAAAGCGTGCTCACTGCAAATGTGAACCGCGCTACCATCGGGTAACGGCCAACGTTTGCGTAAATCAAGCTGGAGATCGGCGCCTGGAGAAAATAGATCGATATTCACTCACCCCGGTTTGCTATTCGGTCCTCAACCGAGATTGAGCTTCAGCGGTAGGCTTCGCAGGAATCGAGACGCTTTTCTTAGTGCCAACCTTCGGCGAAAACATAGCAGCACTTCCGTCCCAACCTCGCGAATAGCCCGGCGCAAGGCATACGTCGCGCGAGGCCTGACATAGTCCTTTACCACATTCACAGGTGACCGCCACTTCTATTAGCCCTTATTATCCTTGCAAACCACTTTCCACCCCCCCCGTTGGTGTCAAGGAACCTTCGCCTTTTACCGAGCGTGGAACCGGAAATCCGAGCTCAAGATCCCCCAAAATCCCTCATGCGGACGAAGATCTAAATCCAACAATTCTGCAAGATATGTACCGAGGCCAAATTAAATCGTCGATGAGCGGAAGCAATGGGTATGTCGATTTCGAAGTTTAGTCCTCTGGAGATCGAGGAAGCCAAGCTGGGAAGTCCAGATAACCCTTTTGGCAAAGTATCGCCCGCAATTTCTGATTGCGAAACGCATAGGCACGCTCAAGCTCGGCACGCACGTCCTGTGACAGTGGGCTGTCCCCGGAACGTTCTTCATTCAACCGAAGATAAATATCCCTAACCCGGCGTTTGACATTCTTGTGTTTTCTCCAAAACGGCTCAAATCTGTCGTTGATACGGCTGGCGATCTTGAATAGCGTGGAGTTCTTGTGTCCGATCGAACGGTTCTCCTGAGTGAACTCAACGCTCTCATATATCGACGTATCCAAACCAAGCCACTTGCACACTTCCTCCACGGCGGCGTGTGAATTCCGACTTATATGCTCGAAGAAATTGACGTGGATGGTCTCGGGGAATACCTCATACCACCCTTCAAGATAGTCCACATAAAACCCTTGGGCCAAACCACGAGTAAAGATACTCTCGCGATAGACGTCGACTGGCTTCCCATTGTTCGCAGCTAGGACAGCGGGAAGCTCTTCCAAAGCACGCTGGGCATACTCGTCAATGCTCATGGTGACTGGCAACTCTCCGCTGCGCTTCATCTGCTGAAAGTAGGACACCATCCTGGTGACAGGATCGCGCAATATGAATATGATCGGGATCCGCCCGAGGCATCTATAGATTGTCTTAGCTATGCTTGCGCCTCCAAAGATATACCGCGGTGAGGCTTCCATACGGTACTTCTCGTTCTTACTGCGTTTGAAATACGCAGCATAGGTCTCGATTGGTTCCAGCGCGCTTCCTTTCAGCACAGGAAGAAAGTAATTCGTTTCCTTGATTGTTGATGGGCAGATCTGTGGATGTTCCGACAAGTAGGCAAAAATCGAAGTTGTAGCTGACCGATTAACGCCCGCGATAATTAAATTTGCTAAGGGCAGTCGTTTCTGCTGGTTGCTCAGAGATTCAGACATCTTCATTACTCCATTCTGCGCAGTAAGCACATCCGCCAAGACTTTAGAACTATACGCATTGGACTAGGCCCAAACGCGGCTTTAATTACTTTTCTGGCCGTCGTTCCAAGCCCTTTATTCACAAAATACATATGAAAGCGACATAGACTCTAGCGATGGCGACCCGCCCAAATGCTCGTGGGCTCAGAGCCGGGGCAAGCCGGTATAAGTTCCAAAGCCCAAAAGTAGGCACCCCCAATTCGCAGCGCTCGTTCATGCGACTCCTTACGCTGCCTTCTGTTTTGATCCGGGATCCACGATTTGTATGGGGTGACGAGCGGAAACTAACTACAGAGCCAAGATTGGTACCCACAATTCTCTTCGGGAGATCTCAGTCAAAGGAAGTGGTCGATGGCTCACGATTCAACGGATCCTCTCGCCAATGCATTCGAAGCAAGTCAGCGTATACGCTTACCGTAGCTTGGCCAACCACGTCCCAGGAATGCCGATTGGCCGCAAAAGAGCGTATTCCCTCGCGTCGCCTACTCAAATCTTTGTACAAATCGCTTGTGAAGAACCGTTCAATCACTTCAGCCAATTCAATCGGATCCTCAGGCTTGAATACAAACCCCGTCTCGCCCTCGATGATCTCTTGTCTCAGTGAACCTACGTTGGCCGCAAGAACAGGTAGGCCAAAATTGTAACCCAAAAATAAAACACCGCTTTGGTAGATGTTCCGGTATGGCAAGACCAGGACGTCTGCAGCCTTGAAATAAACCTCGACTTCGTCATCTGGGATGAAATTTGCCCTGAGAAGAATTCGCCCCTCCTGTAAGTACCCCCAGACTTGCTTCTCAATTGCGTCCCAGTATTTCTCGCAACCTTTCCCGGGTTTTCCAGCTATAATCATTCGGTAATCTTCGCTCCCTTTCGCCAATTGGAGAAAGGCAGCGACAAGGTATTCGAGTCCTTTGTAAGGCCTGATTTTCCCGAAAAATAGAATCGTCTTTTCCGCCCTTTGGATTCCGAGTCGCTCCTTTGCTTGGCTTGGGGAAAGACTTGTGCTCGGAACTTGGTTGTTGATGCCGAACGGGATGACGCGGACCTTGGATGTTTGCACAGCGAATTCTTCGGTCAGTTCACGCTGCATCTCTTGAGTATGGACAAAAATACGGTCGGCAAGTCGATATTGGATTCGCAGCGTAAGCCGATTCAGAAGTGTATCTTTAGAATCGCGTTTACTTAAGTTAATGTTATGAGCTGTTAAGACAACTTTCTTATTGAATATCTTATAGTAAAGCATCAGCGCTGTTCGATCGAAGAGCTCAAACTTGTTGTTCCAGAGGACGTGAAAGATTCTTGGCTTGGCCGTCGCTGCATAGCGCATCAGTCTCACATAGTACAGGAAAACCCTAAACGCCTTCCTGGCGAAACCGTCATTCGGACGTTGACCGCCTCGCAGGTTGATAAACCTAACTCCGGACGCGCTGCGGAATTCGGGAAAATCCAGCTCGTCGCTCCCAATCAAGTCCAGGACAACTCCCTTCGAGATGAGTTCCGCTACCAGGCCGAATACGTAGGGCCGGTCGGAACCGCCAGTAAGCAAGGCCACTACGACTGCAGGTCGTTCACTCATCTTCAACTGACACCCTTTACTTCGCCTTAAAAAGCCGCACCTCACCGCCATTGCGGCTGTGATGGAGGTCGAAAGCGATGTTTATCGATAATAACATGATGGCATCAAGTCACGACGCTCCCGTAATTTTCGAGGATCCGGGCGCACTCGCCACTTCTAGGTCTCGGGCTTACCTGTCCCAACGCTGTCCATCCGTACAGTGGACTCTCTTGTTCTTTCTGAGCATTATAGGGATGAACCAGAGCCCGTAACGCGTCTCGCCTGAGAGGAACGGTACCTATGACCGGAATGATCAAATTGCCTTTATTCGCCTTTCTGTTGACTGCACTATTCTGTCCGCTGGCGCATGCGCAGACCATTAATGCTGCCAGTTGCTCCTCAGCGGATGTCCAGAGCGCACTGAACTCAGTAACCGCTTCGACTACGACAGTCACGATTCCTGCCGGAACGTGCCACTGGACAACGAAACTTGGTTTCACAGTGCCCTCTGGCAATACATCGCTTACGATTCAGGGCGCAACCACCTGCACTGGGAGTGGTGACCCCAGCTTGAACAATCTGGCCTGCACAGATGGCACGATAATCGTTGATGACGACACGACAGATACCGCTAACCTGATAGGCATAACGCTGAACTCTGCGGGGTTTCTGCGTTGGACGGGAATAACCATAAATGCGGGCCGGAACACCCTGACCAATGACGCGCAACTTTCCTTCTATGGTGGTGGCGGTGGACAGCAACTTCGCATCGACCACAACCACTCGAACATGAACACTTATACAGGCGCGGGTCCACAAGCTAACCCACTCCTGCTAGAGGGTTGTCTCTTTGGGGTGATTGACCACAATTTGTTTGATAACAACGTATCACCAACGCCCGCTAGAGCGAACAGCATTGCAGTTCAGAATGGCAGAACCTGCGGAGGTGGCGATTGGGGTGATGGCCTCTTCGCCCAACCTGTGCAGTGGGGAAGCAACCAATTCCTTTTCGTAGAAGCCAACACGTTCAACTTTCTAGGGGCATCCGGTGGGGAGGGTTCTGCCTATGTTCAGGCAAATGATTGCCTCGACGGCGGGAAAATCACTTGGCGCTACAACACTCTGAACAACGCTAAGATTCAAACGCACCCAACTGGAGGAAACGGTCCCCAACGCGGCTGCTACGCAATGGAAGTTTACTCTAATTTCTTTAATACCTCCAACCCCGATGGGCTAAACACAGCCCATTTTATGAGTAGTGGTACGCTAATGATGTGGAACAACAATGCTCCAACAGGCTATAATAATTCGCTCGTTGACCTTAAGTCAGCCCGTTCAGATACCTCTTTGGGCTATTCTCAAACAGCAGTTCCGAACGGTTGGGGATATTGTGGAACAAGCTTCAACGGAACGGGTTCTGTTTGGGATGAAAGCTCTACATCCTCCAGCGGACATGCTTGTCTTGACCAGCCGGGGCGAGGACAAAGTGATTTGTTGGGAGGCAACGGATTTCCAGCTCGAAATGATACGGTTTATGGTACACAGCACTGGCCCAACCAGAAACTTACGCCGATCTACGTCTGGCTGAACACGTACAGTGGCGGCAACCTTGTTAGCAACGGCTTTCCCACCCTCTTTACAGAGAATCAAGATTACTATCAGGATGTTGGCGGGTCTGCAGGTATCGCTAAAGGATTACTCTCGGCACGTCCCTCATCCTGCACCCCGACATTCGGCTATTGGGAGACAGACCACAACCAGCTTGATTTTTGCTACGCGACAAACACATGGAGTACTACGTCATCTACTCCCGCTTCTTACACGCCCTACACCTATCCCCACCCGCTCACGCAGAGCTCGGGCTCGGTCCCTGCCCCTCCGACGAACTTGTCGGCCGTCGTTAATCCTTGAGTTCGCGATCCGCTCCTTCCGAAGCATGTGGCCTCAAGTTCCGAGCGCGGCAATTGACAAAAAACTTGACAGTGGATCATTTAACCATTACCAGCTGATGAGGGACAGCCACTGACTAACGTAATTGGTCCCCGTCCCCACCATCACTGTCGCACCAGTAGGTCACTGCAGTGGAGTCGGACTGGCCGTTCGTCAGCTCCCTGCCATGCGCATCCGGTAAATGACTGTGGCGTTGATGTATTATGCATGTCAGTTTGAGTCCAGAAAGAGACGGTTGATGAGTTCCAGGGTCAGCACCTTGTGGATCTCGTTAGTGTAGTTCCGATCGCCCTTGAGGTGGCTCCGAACCAATTCCTCTAGCCGCTTTCGTTCGATATAAGGCCTGCTGAGACTCCGCAGGTCGAGCAGCATTTCCCGAACATATCCAGCGAGTCCGTCTCGGTACCAGATCCGGAAATGAAATACCTTGTGTCTCCCAAGGAACAGACGTTCCAAGTGCAAAGCGGAAAGGGTATGGTTTATACGGGCTAGTCCTTGGGGCATTCCCATGTCATACGCGTACTCCGATTTAAAAAGGAATTCGAGAAGTGCCCGGTTGGCCGCACCGGAAAGGCGTCTGCGTCCCGCTAAGCCACGATCGGTTGGAATATGCAGGAGTTCCTTTTTCCCGTCAGCAATCAATCGGAGAGAATCCTCGTTGCTGGCAAGGGCAGATTCGGGCGCTCTGAAGACGGTGCGAATCAAGTCATTGTCAAGGAATGGGGATCGCAGAGAGAGTTGAGTTTGCTCTAGCGCGAGTATGCCGTAATGATTCCAGGGAATCTGTTTGAAAACGGCAAAGGAAGTTGGGTGCCCTTGGAGAGCCTCGGCAAACGTCTCCCTCGCTTGGTATATATATGTAAGAATCTCAGATTGAAACAATCCTGGCAGGGGATCTCCTGGCTTAAACGTTCGGACCCGCCGGAGAACTTCCCCTCCGTAGTTTCCTGTCATTCTGACTGGCGCAATCACGCGCGCTCTTTCGTTCAAAAACACGTCGGGAGCACGATTCACCTCGACGCATCCATCAGCGAGATACACCGCACGCTCAGCGTAGTGCGGAAATCTGGAGATGAATTCATTGCCCACGGTGATTACCTGATGGGACTGTCCGCACATGCTAGCTACTTGCCGACTCAACTTGACGTCCTGACAATCGCGAAACATTCCTCCGAAGGTATAACAGGGAAGGGATCCTGGTTCGGGCTTCTCCCAGGCCATAATCATTCGGGTATCCAATCCACCCGTCAATGACATAGCGATCCTTTCATGGCCATTGAAATACCGAGGGAGGTTTTGCGCGAATACCTGCCGGAGTTCCCGGTAATAGGTGTCCGAGTCGAGTATTTCTTGGCCTTCCCATTCTCGTGGATCAAAATAGACGCTCTTGCGTTCAAGTGAGCTGTTCCGAAAGACCCAAGCCGAAGCTGGAGGCAGAACCTGGATGCCCTCAAACAGCGTCCTGTTCTCCAAGACCGCGCCACAGGCGATGAACTCTCCAACTCCACGTGGGTCCATTCTTCTTAGCTCAGGACGCACGGCGAGAATGGCTTTGGCCTCCGCAGCGAAATAGAAAGCGTCCTTCGATTCGTGGTAGTAGATCCGGTGCATCCCGTACCGGTCGTTGAAGAGCAGGGCCGTTTGGCGGTTGCGATCTATCAATAATCCGTGGAATCTGCCATTTAGTCCGGCCGGAAAGGATCGGTGTTCTTCGTAGAGATGGACGAGATAGGAAGGTCCGACCGCTTCCAGATCGTGCCCTCGTTCCTTCAGACGCTGAGCCGTCCCTGGTTCCGGAAACTCCTCGCCGGAAAAAATCAGCACCACGTCTCCGCGTTCGTTTCGCACCGGCATCTGTTCGGAGAAAGAGCCTCGCCGTGCGATCCACCCGACATACACCCCGAGCGACTCCTCCACCCAAGTGCCTGTTATATAGAAGGATTCGTGATGAAGCACTTGGACCATCTGGCGAAGCTGACGCTCCGCTTGGTCGTGGGGCATTCGGCTGATGAAACCCACAATTCCTGGCATAAGTCCTTTGTTAGTATTCGCCCCTTGAACGGTTCTCAAGTTCGCGGGATTCCCGACATTACCTTATGCTAAGTCGTCTTTAGACCGGGAAACCTTATTGCATACCATTGTCTACGGATTCTGCGGTATGTGGCAGCGACTGGTTCGGGAATCCAATCGGCGATGCTGTGATGAAGGCCCAAACGGAGAGCCATCCGGCCTGCAAATGTTAGCGGAACGTAGTACCTAGGCAGCTCAATTTTCTGAAATCCGTTGTGCCGCTTGAAATCAGCATTTCCATAGTCGCGCTTGTTTCCGTAAGACATGTTCGCGTACCAGAGGTACGGAATCCCTCGCTCGGCGCAGGACCGAACGGCCTGGGCGATCAGCGCATTCGTCGCGGCCTTGTCCCGATGCCGAATCATAGAAACAATCTGCATCAGGCCCGCCTGACTTCGAGTTTCGTCGAACACGAGTTTGACAAAGCCAATGAGGTCGCCTTCGAAGAACGCACCAATGAAGATGCTTCGATCCATGAAAGTCGCGTTCATTTTGCGCACTGTCTCAAGGTCTTTTCCGTAGTGCCAGAAGGCCTTTCCCTGGCGGGTCGGGGACTCGTTGTAGATGGCGTGTATCCCCCGAACGTAAGCATCGTCGAAAGGCACCTCCCGGACGACGACGCCGTTTTTCGCGGCTTTTCGAACCTTATTCCTCACTTTAAAGTCGATCTGCTTCGTCATCCACCCATCATAGGTCGAAACGCGAAGGGCGGCAAAGTTGTCCCATTCCATCGGATAGGTATACTTCGGTGAGGTATCAGAAAGTTTCTGGATGAAAGTGAAAAGATCAATCCCGGCATTGGAATTTCGGAGTGATTCCAGCGCTGCCTCCGGCTCCTCGAGAAATTGGTACCCCTCCCCATCAATGAAGCCGATTCGGATCAGCCTTCCATCGATCCGGATTTCCTTGCCGCAAACTTCCATTGGTCACCTGCCTCCCTTCTGGTTGTCGCTGTTCGTCGCTGTCAAAGATAATTCGTGTTCAGCCGTCGGAAATGCCCAGGCCGGCAGCTCTTATTTAACTTGTCTTGCGATGGTGCTCCGCATGGTTCCTGGCGGAAATTGAAGTTATGTTCCAACGCCCGCCGATTTCGGTGCATGGTCGATTGGGCAGAGTGTTACCACCGCCGACTTACTGGTCCTAATGGAGATCGGAGGAATCGTTCTTTCGCACTCGCTCTTCCGACTGCGGCGACACAGGGCACGCGATCTGCGGCGCTCTCTTGGATGGCAATCGCTCCCAGCATCAGAACCAACCACAGCAAACTGTTATCGAATGCTGCCTCCGTAACGTTATAAAAGAGGAAAATGATCCAGATGGCCAAGCCGAGCGAAGCGTCTGGGCGGGACGATCTAAACCGATCCCAGATCGTCCGGTAGCTAGCGATCAGGAATCCAAGGAGGAGCACGAGTCCGATCATCCCCAAATTGAGATAAATGTCGAGATAGCCGTTGTGCGCCTGATTAATTGTCCGAGAGGTCTGCCAGACTGTTTGGAGCCGAGTACCTAGCCAGAAGCTCCTGTACCCGGTGCCAACCAGCGGGTTGGTCTTCATGCTCAAGAGAGTTTCCCATATAAAAGTTCGATCCGTGAGGGTCGCATCACGGCCGACCGCGCGAGCTAGATACGCGTTGGCGTTGAACCAGTATGCCAAGATCACATATAAACAGAAAGAAGCTGGAATAAGCACTTTAAAGAAAGCAGGATGACGCTTGAATGCTTTGCTAGCAACTGCCAATATCACCAAGGATCCGATAACCAGACAAACGCGTGAGGTTGCGCTGTCGGCATGGTACAGCAGCCAGAGCGTCATGGCGATAAATGCGACGTTTACAAGTATGATCCGTCTCGTCCGCCGTTCCGCACGATCAGGCCAGCGCATCACCGTGTCCCAAAAAAAGAAGATCCCGGCGACCAGGCATGCGACACCAAGCAGGTTCTTGTTCGTCGTAGCCCCCACGAACATCGGAGCTCCTGTCCACGTGTCGTAAGTCCTACCGATCTCAGGGTAATACTTGACGAGCAAGATCGAAAGCGGGATCACCAAATAGCAGAAACGTCGCAGCACAGTACAGACAGCCTCCAGCGGATGAGGATCGGACAGAACCACGAGGATCACCAGGTAGGTCCCCAGGTCACGGAACCATCGCTTGAAGGTGATGAGAGGAAAATCGGACCAAAAGATGCTCGCCAGAGCGAAAAAAAGGAATGCCATCAGACACAAGTTGCGCGTGAAAAAATCGTCCCATCTGAAAGACCGTGATATCAGGATGCCAATTGCCGCTACAATCAATATCAGAAAGACACTTCGGTTCAGTGGATTCGCTTCCTGATAAGCCTCAGCTGATGTTCCCACCTGATTGCTGAGCCATTGTGAAGGCAGCCTTGAGCCGACGAAAAACATCCAAGTCAATGGAACCCAAAGGGCCAGCGACGTCCCCCGCGCCTTTGCCGGATCGAAGCACAGCAAACCCAAAAGGAGGAAGAGCCAGACAAGCAGCGCTAATAAAGGAGGCATCGTACCCCGCTAGGTACCGCTCTATGGGCCTGAACTAGTCCTTTATAAATGATAGATCGCATTGGCGAAATCGACACTTTGAAGTCTATTTATTTTCTACGAATAACATCGGTTCTAGATAGATGGCGCACAGTTGATTTTGTTGATAGCTGCTTCAGCAGGTCTTGAATGCTCGAATCAGCATTGTCTCCATCGAGTGAAAATCGCTGGAAGGAAAACGGGACTGAATCCAAACGTGCTTCACTCGTTCCAAATGAGAGAAGAATACCCAGGTCCGCCATGTGCTTGAAGACGGAAACCGGAACTCCATTATCATGAAACGGAAAAGCAAAGTACCGGCAAGGTACGCCAAGTGCTCGAATAGATCGTACACTTCCAGAAACTTGCCTCTTTTGATCTTCGACCGTCATTTCATTGAAATATGGGTGACTTTCGCTATGAGATCCAAATTCAAATCCAGCACAAGCGAGCTCCAAGATTTGGGCAGTTGTCAGATAGGGTCTGGCGCATTGCAAATACTCATCGAAGTCAAGCTCAAAAAACATCGCGATATCATCGAGAATGCACTCATCAACAAATCGCAAGGCTTTCAATTTGGCAGTCAATCTTTCACTGGAACCAACGTTTAGTTGAGGCGGGATACGACCGGGCGCTTGTTGTGATCGCTCAATCAGCAAGCTGACCTTGTGTCGCCACATGAGCTGCCTGTTATCAATGGTTGCACTGTTCAGAAAAAAGATGGCGGGAACACCTTTGTTGCGAAGGACCGGGGCAATTACGTCATATACCTCTCGCATTCCATCATCGAACGATAAAAGGAAGTAACGCGCGGACTCCTCGCTGTCTTGGAATCCCCGGATTCGTTCCAGCTCAGACAGCTGCAATGGTCGGTAGTGTCGACAGAGGAAGTCAAGATCCGACTTAAACTTGGCGATGCTCGGTATTGAGTACAGATGCCTCACATGTAGCGGAATGACGTCGCTAACGATGTGAGCATAGGGGAAAAGTACTCCCGCTGGCGGACGATAGGGATGCAGCGTCAACCTGCTGCAGGCATTCAAAACCGCACGCTTCCATGTCATCTGCTCGATTCCGCTCCGTTTTATGTGGTTCTGGCTTGCCGAGTAGGTTCGGACAACACTTAGTTTCTGACACCGAGGGAAATATGGCTTTCAGTGCCCTCAGGAATAACGCTGTCAACGTAGTCCTCTGACCTGCAACTGTCGATCTCGCCTAACTTCTGCTCCTTGTATATTCGCATGCGCAAACCCGGCAGGTCATTACCATAGTTAGTTGAAATCTTGGCCCGCACCGAGCCGGGATATGTGGGATCCTGTTCGAACTCAGCCGATCGCCGTTTTCCAAACCAGGAGACTGCCTCGCGCGCCGTTGCAAACCACGCGCCTCTAGCCTTCAGGTCCTGGAGAAGGCCGCGGTAGGATGCGCCCCACAGACGCTCTGGGGCGGTGCTGCGATCGTGCCAGTTGATCGTGAGACACCCTCCGAACCGTACGGCATTGTCCACCATACGACCAAGGAGTGTCCGCGCCAATTTTGGGGATAGGTTGAGATGAGAGGGATAGAAGAGAGCCGTGTCCATCACATGCAATGGCAATTCGAGCAGCTGATTCACGTTGAGCGGCTTGTAGACTTGCGTCGTTCCAGCGCGATATCCGACCGTTTCGTTGTAGCCGAGCGTTGAGTCATAGGCCGCTCCAGCTGTCTCTAGCGCCACCGGTGATTGCTGGTCATAATAGAGCCAGTGCATGCGCACTCCGATTTCGGAGTTCCCTGTGAGGCGCCGAATCTCTTCCAGTTCCTCGCGCCCTTGAGGGCTGCCAAGCCAAGCGTCAATCCCGTGCAGCCCGACTTCGCAGCCCGCCTCCGACAGCTTGAGAATTGTGGCTGCGATATCCCTGGCCTCATAGCGAGCTGCACGAAGCATCGGTGCCGGACCATGAGAGTCACTCCCCGGGTAGTTCCTGAAAGGGATCACGAAAAAAGTTGAACGAAGGCCTTTCTCCAACTCCAGATAACGATCATCGAATTCTCGCCAGAAGTCTTTCGCTAAGCCGAGGTGGACGAACGGTAGCTTTAAAGCCGCCGTCCAGTTCGTAAGCAGATCTTGAATGGACATTTGTCCGCAAATAACTTTTCGCAAGGAATCAAATGTAGCTCGATACAGAAAACCGATCATGGTGTGATCCCATTTGTGTTGGCGTATCGCAGGATGGTCAACGTCATGTGTCAGGCAAGCCGTGAATTGATATCCGTTCGGAACTGGCGGAATTTCAACCAACGGAACCCCACAGCCGGTGATCGAATCTCTCAAAAGCGCGATATGCGACTCCACAGCCGGTAAGAAGGCGTTAGCAGCGGGTTGACCTGACGTCAGCAACGTGCGGATCTCGCTAAACAAGTCATAGCCAATCCGCGTCACCACTCGTTCGCCCGACTCCTCCAGATATGCCGCACACTCGCGAGAATCTTCATCTATCAAAATGCCGTTCCCAAATGCCGGAAAAGTTAGACAGTTGCCATAAATTGGGATTTGATTGCCCTGGTGCGAAAGGATGTGGTGGTTTCCTTCAGGGCAGCGCGTTTGAAGCTTCTGTTGATCGTCGAACGCTATTTTGCTTCCGCTATATAAGAGCACGAGCGTTGCAGTTTCATCGAAACGGGCATCACCAGCGCAGAGCAAAACGTCATATTTCCGATCCGCGCGAAAAAACTCCCACGGAGTCTTGAACAGCTCGAAGAACTCCCGCACAACAGCGTGGTCCGGGGAATCTGCAATAACGCCTATCATAGCGAGGCTTCTAGCCCAACGCCGTTACGGGTTCCTCGTGCGCACGAAGCCATTCTTCAAAAACGACCAGGCTGAAAAGGATTTTGTGGTTGTCGTTTTGGCCAGAGCGATGCTCTTCGTAAATTTGTTTTACTGCTGACGGCCGCAAATAGTTGTATATCTGACTTTCGGAATCCAGCAGAATTCCTTCCATTTTCTGTCGCGCGCTTCCGCGGAACCAATCATCAACAACATTCACGCCAAAGCCTCTCTTCTTTCGTTTCAGTATTGCCGCCGGGAGCAGTTCTTGGCACACCTGGCGATGCAGCCATTTTCCCGAGCCGTTTCGGACTTTCAAATTCGACGGCAGCCTTTCGGCATATTCCACAATTTCTTTGTCCAGAAAGGGCACTCTCACTTCGAGACTGTGAGCCATGGAAAGCTTATCTGCATACATCAGAAGCTCATCGGGCAGCGTAGAACGCAGCTCCAGGAAACTGAAGCCACCTAGCTCGTCGGTCCCACCCATCAACGGTGCCAGATCCTGCCAAGACTCGAGAATTTTGTCTCCAGTGTCGGCAGGAAGGATTCCGTCCTGAAAGAGTCCGTCGATTTCATTGCCGGGAAGAAGCGATAACACGTTCTGATACCTGCTCATCCGGTCCGGAAGGTCCAGCGAGTAGACACCTCGCTTAAGCATCTCATTTCGAGGCAGAGCGCTGATCACCGAACCTACAGCCGAGCGCACCGACTTCGGCAAGCCCCCCCAGTATTCCCCGTATCGAACACCAAGATGTCGGCGATAACCACCGAACAACTCATCGGGACCCTGGCCGACGAGGGCGACCTTCACATCTTCTCGTGCGCGCCTGCAGACGAAATACATCGGGACGATAGATGATGACGCGATCGGTTCTTCCAAACAGCCAACGATATGGGGAAGCGCCTCCTCAAATGTTTTCCGATCAAGGACAATCGGGGCATGCTGAGAACCAAATCGCGCCGCGGTATCTGCCGCATCCGTCAGTTCGTCGTCGGCAAAACTCGAACCGTATCCAACAGTGTAGGTGCGCCATGACTTGCCGTATAAATTCATCAGAGCAAGCAACAGTCCGGAATCGACGCCGCCGCTGAGGAGCAGTCCCAAGGGCACATCACTGAGCAGTTGCCTTTTCACCGATTGTTTATAAAGTTCGCACAACTCTTCGGTAGCTTCGCCGGCGGACTTCGTTGGTGAAAACGGTGCGGGCTTGTAGCTGTACCAACGCCGTAAGGCGTAGGTTCCCTTTTCGAAAACGAGCATGGTTCCGGCGGCTAGTTTTCGAACACCACTGAATATTGTGTAAGGCGATGGCGTGTAACGGTATCGAAGAAAGAGATTCAACGAAGCCGGATCCACTTCAGCCTTTTCATTCTTTGCCGCAACGACAGCGCGGATTTCCGAGCCGAAGTAAACTCGATCTCCCTCAATCTTGTAATAGATCAACTTGATCCCGAAGGGGTCTCGAGCGATGACGAGCCGCTGCTTGCGCGCATCCCAGATCGCTAGTCCAAACATTCCGTTCAAGTGATTGAGCACCTCGTCACCCCACTGCTTGTACCCGTGGATAATGACCTCGGTGTCACACTTCGTTCGGAAAACGTGGCCGTAGCTTTCCAGCTCGCGCTTCAGTTCGGGAAAATTGTAAATTTCGCCGTTGAAAATTACCCAAACGGATTCTTCACGATCGGACATGGGCTGATGCCCACCCGCCAGATCGATGATCGAAAGCCTGCGGAAGCCGAAGCCAAGCGGCCCGGCAATGTAATAGCCCTCGTCATCCGGCCCTCGATGGATGATGCTTCTGGTCATCCGTTCTAGGTCTTGACGGAGAACGGGGGCCTTGCTTCCGAAGTTATATTGTCCGCAGATCCCACACATAAATTGGCTAGCTCTGTCCTAAAAAGTTACCTTCGGAGTTCTGGCGATTCCGGTATAGGAAAAAACCAAGGCTGCGAAATAATTGCGACTGAGCCCAGCGATGCATCGGAGTATTGTCCCACCCGAGCAGAAGCTGACGGCTCCGAAATGAGCCGTCGGGCTTTTGCCATCCGTCCAGATTGATCACACGCGACGAAATCTCGTCGAGTGCCGGAAATCGCCCTGCGAGAAGGACCCCCACATTAATGCACTCCGCATAATCATACAGTTCGCGTCGATACACTGTCATTCGAGGCTTGCGCGAGAAAGGCTTCGGCAACCCTTCTTCATCAAAGAGATTTTTAACGTAATAATCAACTCCGCGTTCAATGGCCCTCGTGCACTGCCGGATGTTTTGTGAGGGTCTCGATCTTCGCCAGTGCTTTCAGGACAAAGCAAGTATGAAAGTGATCCACGAACGTTCTTACTTCATCCGTGGAATAGGGCCACGAGCCGTCCGGATTTTGAGACTTGAAAAACAAAATTCAGATTTCTATCCGCAATTTTTCGGTAGCGTTCATCCGAGAATTCGATCGAGGCCGAGGTTAGAAGAAATGCCCGGTAAGCGCTCGCGTTTATGACACCACTCGAATCTTCGTCTCCCGGTTTGTAATAACAGGAAGAAGCGTCTCGGAGAAGTCTCCACCTCCCGGTAATCTGCCACGGCATGTTCGGCAATCGAGTGCATGATCTTCGCGCCACTTCGGATTCCCATCGATTCGGTAAACCTCTTGAAAAGCCTCGTACACGTAGGGAACTGTGGTTATGAGTGGAGTGTCGTGCCACATCGGGCCGCGTCTGGTTTCCCAGTTGAACGGGTATCCCCAACCGTAATGTTCAAAGCCGGGAGACTCTGGTTTCTATTAGAACCTCCAGAAAGTGAACCGCTCGCGCATAGTATTGTTCTTGTCTGAGAGCTCGCGAGAAGGAAAGCAAAACCCATCGCGTAGTGAGCGTCCGCAATAGGAAATCGTTGTCGCTTCCAAAAGAATCTACGGGCCGAAGGCAAAAACGCCTCGCAAAAGATCATCGGGGAAACCGCCAGCGTCCCCAGCAACGGCTTCTTGTAATACAAAGCCTTGGCAGCGCGCGCTAGGTCGCTCGCGAAGAAACTCTGATGGTCGTAGGAAGTCTCTCCAAAATGATCAAGCCATCCGACAAACTTGACGAGAGAGGCTTGCACCTTGTCGACTCGTTCAGTTTCTGGCATAATTCCGGATTTTTCTGCTACGCGAAGTCATCTAACTCGGCTTGATTTCGAAGCTGTCTATACGCTTCAACCTGAACATGGACCTAAATATCGCCTTTAATTTTGACATCTGTTCCCTACGATGAAAACGTATTAGCTCATCGGAGACTAGGTCTTTTCATTTGACGCAGAAAAGCGCTTAAGTAGCCCGAATACAGTGCGATGCCACCTACCACATACGGCTTTTTAGTCGCTCGATAGGCCACTCGAAAGAATTCCCATACCGGATGTCCGCCAAGATAGTAATCCTTCTCTCCATAGGAGAATGTGGAAGCAAGTAGCGAGCGCTCGGCCGTTCCCAAACTCCGGTAATGAAAGAACGATTTTTCCCGAAACGATCGAGTGGTCCAGCCCTTCATTCGAGCGGTGGTAACCGCGATCCAGTCGATACCTCCCGCTTTATTCGGAACATATCCCCCGATTTCCTCGAAGCATTGGCGCCGAAAAAGCTGGCAACCTCCGGCGACGTGGTTCTGCCCTTCAAAGCTGTCCGTTGCCGAACTGTAGCCTTCTTCCCGGAAAATAGTTCCCGCAACGCCGAGACGCGGGTCTTCTGCGAACTTGTTTAATAGAAATTCACAGTACTCCGCGTCAAATGAGACGTCGGAATCTAAATTGCCGATCACTTCATACTCGAGGTTCTTCACTCTCTCAAAACCGGCGTTGAACGCATGGACCTTGGCAGCAAAAGTTCGATCCCGGTGTATCGGGAGATTCACCAATTCGATCCAAGGATATTTCGCTAGGTAGATGGCCACGATGCTCGCCGTAGCATCCGTCGAACCGTCGTTCACGATAACCCACTTGGTTGGCAAGGCGGTCTGCTCGATCATCGATTGAATGACTTGTTCAATGTGTTTTTCCTCATTACGAGCAGGAGTAATGAGGACGTAAGGCAGGTGATTTAAAGGATTTTTGTGCATAGGCCAATTAGCTTGAGACGTGATCTGCTATCAGTAACTTTCGTTGCGCACGGTCGTGCGGACGTTTTTTGCGCGTACACTTCAGACCGCTCAATGGTAAGCGACTGGTCGTACTTTTCTTCTGGCTCATAAACGACCACGTGGCTGCCTCGATCCGAGAACTTTATCGGAACGCACAGCAGGTTTTTAAGTCGCATCCGCAAAGCTTCCCGCCGCTCAGGCGGTACGAAGAACAGCATGAAACCGCCGCCACCCGCCCCGAGCAGTTTGCCCCCAAGCGCGCCGGCGCTCCGCCCAGCTTCATAAATATCATCCAGATTCGTGTTCGTAATTTTCTGCGTCAATGTCTTCTTCACTTGCCAGCATTCATGCAACAAATGGCCAAATTCATCGATGGAACGATTCGGATTGGTCACGATGGCTTCGGCTTCATTCACCATCTGACGGATCCGTTCCAGTTCATTCTTTCGTTGCGGCGTCAGTCTGATCTGCTCTTTGGCAATCTCCGCGGCAATCCTGGAAAATCCAGTGAAGTACAGCGCACAGTTTTGTTGCAGTGCAGCCAGTCTGTCTGGGGAGGTTATGATCGGCTTGACCTCGAAACTTCCATCGGTGTTGAAATTGATCCGATTAAAGCCACCATAGGCGGCGCTAATCTGGTCTTGTGAGCCAACCGCCTCTTTAATCACTTCCTGTTCCACATGGATTGCGTCGGAAGCGAGCGCGTGCTTGTTGCGCATCTGATCTCTGAGCGCATAAAGACCTAACAAAAGCCCGACCGTAAACGCCGAACTCGTACCCAAGCCTGTCCGGGCGGGAAGGTCGGCAACGTGGTGAATCTCAACTCCCTCGTCGATTCCTAGATACTTCAAGCAACCACGAACGGACGGATGTTCGATCGCATCATTTTGGTTGACGTTTTCAATTCTCGAATACGAAATGCGGCTGTGATATTCGAAAAATGGAGGCAGCCGCCGGCAAGTAATGTAGCAGCTCTTATCAATGGCGGTGGACAGCACAGAGCCGCCGAATTCGCGAAACCAAATGGGATAATCGGTGCCGCCACCGAAGAAAGAGATACGCAGAGGAGTCCGGGTTGTTATCATTCGGTTCGTTTCCTTTTGTTCATATGGACTGTCATGTCTTGTCGGGAAATCTAAGCCGTTCGGACGAGAACTGCTTCGCGATCAGTTGCCTATTGGCCGTTTATCGAATCTATATCGCTGTAGGAGTCGTGGAAAACGAGTTGATCGCAACTCCCTCCCGTTCAAATATCTGTCGAATCGCCTCTAGAAATGATCGCGCAGTAATATCCGCGTGACTTCTCGTGGTAGAACTGGGCTCTGCTTTGTCGAGTGCCTCGTTATCCAGTATTAGCCGTACTGTCCTGCATCCCGCATTTTTGCCAGCCTCTATATCGATGTCGGAATCGCCAATCATCCATGACGCTGATAGATCAATGCCGCGCAAGCGCGCTGCGTTCAGCAGCATTCCAGGCGCCGGTTTACGACACTCGCAGACAGGCTCTATTTCGTGAGGACAGTAAAAAGTGTCATCAATGATTGCTCCAGCCTTGGCGAGGAGTTCGGTCATTCTCCGATGCATGTTCCCTAACTCAGCCTCAGTAATAAGCCCTTTCGCAATGCAGCGCTGGTTGGTAACAACAATTACGGAAAAACCGGCTCGGTTTAGTATTGCAATTCCTTCTGCTACTCCTGTAAGAACGTGAAAATCCTCCCAGCGAGTTACGTACTCACCCTCTCGGGGCTTTTGATTGATAACGCCGTCGCGATCCAAAAAAGCTGCTCTCGTCACCGAGCATTCGCCTTTACTGCATTTTTGAAATGAGCCCGGAAGTACGAGTGTCTCAGCCCCATTATGATTCCGGGGATGCGGCCTGATAAAGACTCTCGGCGAGCGCCTGTGCTCGCGCATAATCTTCGGGCGTCCCAATATCTATGAACATGCCGTGTTGCTCGAGTGCATAGACTCCGCGTTCAAGTGACTGCGGAAATATATCCCGTTCTAGGCTAGCTGGTCCCTCAGGAAGTTGCTCCATGATGGCGCGATTGAATACGTAAACGCCGCCATTTACGATGCCGGGAAGCGGCTCGCTTGTCTTCTCACTGAAGCCAACAACTCGACGATGGACGTCCAGTTGAACGCTTCCGTACCGCGTTGCATCGGGAACTCGGCGGACCGCCATACTGATCAAACCGCCGTGGTCCCTATGAAAGTCGATGAACTCATGAAAATCGAGTTCCAGAAAAGAATCGCCATTCATGACCAGGAAATCGGAAGCGTAGTCTAGATGGCGTGCAGCCAATTTCACCGCTCCTCCGGTTCCGAGCGGCCGCGATTCCTTTGAATAATTGATCGCAACGTCCCACTTATGGCCGTTGCCAAATTCTTCTTCGATCTGGTCGGCGAGGTGACCGGTACACATGACGATGCGACGAATACCCTGTGAGCGAAGCTGCAGAACCAGTAGTTGTAGGAAAGGCATTTTCCCAACTCGAGCCAGTGGTTTGGGTGTCGATGGCAATACCGCCCGCAAACGCGTCCCCATTCCGCCGACAAGCAACACAGCCGGTGTATCTTGAAAATTACTATCTGATCTTGCGAAAATATCTTTCGTAGGGTTCACTGAGCACGATTTTGACTTCAGATTGGTCACCAACCGCTTCGCATTTGATGGTTAGATGTTTGCGTCCCAATATTCCAGCATGGACTTCAGGGTTTGCTCGATCGATTTCATGCGGTTTCCAACCTGTATCCCTGCGAATTTTGCGGGTGCTGCCAAAAATAATTTTCTCGTCAGAAGGGCGCATCAATCGCGCTACCGGGCGTATTTCCGCTTTCACGCGAGACAAGCGGATCGCCGTGCGCAATAGCTCACCGATTTCGTGCGTCTTGGTTGCGCATAGGTTATAAGCCTCGCCATGTCTTCCTTTCAGGGCTGCAAGATAAAATCCGCGCACTGTGTCGTCCACATCCATGAACGCGCGGTGCGGTTTAAGATTTCCAACTTCGATCACTGGCGGTTGCAGACCTTTCTTGATCCGAACTAACTGCCGGACGAAATCCGAAGGAGCATCACTGGTCTTGCCCGGGCCAGTCGTGTTGAAGAGACGCAAATTGACTGCGTGAATTTTGTAATCCAGAAAATATTCGCGCGCCAAGAGGTCTAAACAAACTTTGCTAATACCGTACGGATGCAGTGGTCGAAATGGCTGCTCTTCAGTGACTGGAATAGCAGCTGGCGGAACATGTCCATATTCCGCACTCGAACAGGCAGAGACAATCACCGAGGGCCGCTTTGAATGACGCACAGCTTCGAATAGATGAAGCGAACCCATTATATTGGACTCGAATGTCTCCACCGGGTTCGACCATGACAACGTTGGCAGGCTCTGAGCACCAAAATGAAATATGTGCGTTGGCTGATACTGTGTCAAGATTCGCTTAACACGCCGGGCGTTCCGAAGATCGCACTGCTCAAAACGTACATTGGGCAACTTCGAAAAACCGACGGAGCCTTGGTTAAGATACGCTCCGACTACCTTCCATCCCTTGGAGTGCAGGAATCTGACCATATGAGACCCAATGAAACCCTCTGAGCCAGTAACCAGTGCGATCTTTGTCATAAGGAATTGTTGACTTCCGAAGCTGCGCGGTGCGTCTACGAGATCAAGTCCGCACAATGTCGCGTCGCGAAAGTGTTATTGTTTTTACCGGCCGGTAGAGACTTCATCAAGAATGGGTCTTGAGGATATTTCGATATCTAATTAAAAAGACCACTTACCCGGTCGACCAGCGTCTCACGTTCCCGCTCCCAGGTATGCTCCACAAAAACCTCTTGCCCTTTCCGGACTATTTCCAAAACCTCGCGGGGATGGAAGAAAGCATATTCGATCTGTCGCGCCAACGCTGCGGCGTTTCCAGGCTCGAAAAATAGAAGGGAATCTTTGTCGAAGTAATCCAGTATGCCCTGTGTTGAGGGAGCTATCACCGGTTTTCCCATGGCCAGATACTCGAAAACGCGCGTGGGAGTGTTGATGTCGGTAAACGGATTCCGCTGGTTTGGGATAATCCCCAAATCGCACTTGTCGATTTCGGTTACGAGATCTTCGAGGTGTCTGGGGCCCATAAAGTGGATTTTATCCTGTAACCCCATACTTCGGGCTTGAGCTATCACACGATCCAGGAAAGCGGTTTGTGAACCAAAAATGCGCAGTTCCGCGCCCGGTATAGTCTCTCGTACTCGCGCGAGAGCATCGAGAGCGAGATCCAATCCATTCCTCTCGACTATAGAGCCGTGGTACATGATCACGAAGGGCCGATCACCGTCTTGTTTTGGCGATACGCTCAAGCGGGCCTCGCGGAAAGGAAAAATCTGGCCGTCCGGGGCGTTCATGACCACGGCAATCTTTTCCGCCGGACAACTGCGGGAGGAAAAGATTCGTTTGCACGCGACATTTACTGTGACCGCCAAATCTGTCCGCGCGATACTCCACTTCTCGAGACGTTTCATCAATCGCACGCTTCTATTGTCTTCCGGCGTGCGAAAGATCGTCATCATCAGCTCGGGCATCGGATCGTGAAGATCCAGTACCACCTTGGCCCCCAACATCTTAGGTATCAGAGAACTCGCCACGAGAATGTCGGGCATATTGTGTACATACACTAAATCATAGCGGCGGCTGAGAGAGCGCAGGGCAAAGCTCAATGATGAGATTAGGATGAAAGCCCCATATCGAACTGCGTATTCGAATTTACCGCGACGAGGATGTTTCAGTGGAACCCGGAACACCTTTATGCCGTCTGGCGCTGTACCCGCTAGGTCTATGTCGCTTTTAGTTCCTAGACAGATTAAGTCTATCGTAGCGCCTTCTGCTAACAGGGCATCTATGGAACGTCGCGGTCGAGGATCGAATGGGTAAGAGGAGAAAGTGACCATCGCCACGCGTTTTCCGGTGAGCCGCTTGTTGCTCGGGGCGACCGCGCTGTCAAGTGACGTGGAAGTCGTCGTTCGCGTCATCGTAGAACTTGTCATCGGTGTGTCATGCCGCGTGAGCTGCGTTCACGGGTAAATTCGCGGCCGCGGTGCTGGCTTTAACCTCTAGAAGGCGTGGCTTCTATATTCTGATCATTCAACTTCTTGCGCGACTCACGCTTGATTTTCGCATGATTCGAGGTCTGGATGGACCTCAAAAGTGACGAATCATCGAACTTTAACAGGAGTTCAATGTTCGGCATGACACAATGGCCCCCGATAACTCCAGGGAAGTATTTCGTCTTCGGGAAAAATCCAATTTCCTCGTAGATGCTCCAAATTTCGTCGTATGACTGGCCCGTTTGATCACAATATCTCTCAACTTCCTGTGCCCACGCGATCAGCAAGCCGAAGTACGTGGTCTCGGTCAACTTCGCCAACTCGGTTGCTTCCGGAGCTGCCAAAATCTTTGTTTTCAGACCGGCGCCTTGGAAATGCTGGGCGGCGAGCTTCCCGCTGGCGGCATCGATAGGTCCTATGAATTTGGTGTAGGTTTGCAACTCCTCTAGCATCCGCACGTGCTTTCCTCGGACGGGACTGTGAGCCAAAGCAGCGCCTGTTCGCTCCGCTACCGCTCGCGTGGTCCCGATTGCGACGGTACTGTTGATAACCGTCAAGGTAGGCTTGAAAAGATCGATGTAACGGGCGGTCTCGCCCACAAAATCTTTAATCTCAAAGGGGTAGCAAACATGCAATACCTCCACCTTTCCCACGGGGTGTTCAGGCAGCAGGAGATCTACCCCGATAGTCTTGTAGTGCTTAGCGAGAAGTTCGAGCAGTGGGCGGCCCACCTCTCCGAGTCCCGCCACGACAACACTATTTTCTTGCTTCACCGCTGAACCTCCTTGAAGGTCGCGTTCCGCAGCCTGGTGAAAATTTACTCGTTATTGTTGGCTCTCGTTGTCGGTGGATTCCCACACCAGATAGATGTGTAGAATTGCGTCCGAGATACCTACCGCTGTGACTAGCCTGAGTACATGTTTTGAATCCGGCTTACCAATTGCAACAGCCAACCCTAGTAATGGTACTGCCGCGTACCAGGTGGGCTCCCGCCCCGACTTCGCTCCTCTGCGAAGCTCCGGAACAATGCCATTTATATTTGGAAAAACATGTCTAGCGAAGGACGCCGACGGAGGCAAATTCCTGGATTTTTTGAACGACGCGCGCCTGCGCTGCGGGCTGAAGCTGTGGATACATGGGAAGAGAGAGGATCTCCGAAGCAACTTTTTCGGTGACCGGGAAGTCACCTTTTTTGAAACCGAATGTTGCATACGCCTTTTGTAGATGTAGAGGGATCGGATAGTGAATACCGGTGTCGATCTTGGCTTCCGCCAAATGCTTTTGCAACCCATCGCGATCCGACACTCGCACGACATACAGGTGATGCATCGGACGCGACCATGAGGGCTGGAAAGGTGCGACTACGCCGTCTGCCGATGACAGCATCTGATTGTACCTAGCTGCCGCTTCCTGACGTTGCCGATTCCACTCTGCCAAGTGCTGTAGTTTCACAGTGAGCAGACCTGCTTGCAGCGCGTCTAGACGCCCGTTATATCCTTCCATGTCATGGTAATACTTTTTAGACTGGCCGTGATCGCGCAAAATACGCATCTTGCGCGCCATTTCTTCGCTGTTGGTGGTGATCGCGCCGGCTTCTCCGCAAGCGCCTAAATTCTTTCCTGGGTAGAAACTAAATGCCGAAGCGTGACCCATGGAGCCCGCTTTTCTCCAGCGATTTTCTTTTTGCGAAAAATATTCCGCGCCGTGGGCTTGGCAGGCGTCTTCCACCACAATCAGGTTGTAGCGGCGAGCCAGCTCCAAAATCGGATCCATGTCCGCGCATTGTCCGTAGATGTGCACTGGCACCAACGCGGTAACCGGCGCGCGGAACTTTCTGTGGTAGGGCTTTCCTGTCTCGCGGTCCAAGTAACATTCCCGTTCGAGGTACTCTCTCAAGTTAGCGACGTCCATCGAATACGTGCGCTCTTCGATATCAACAAAATCGGGCCGCGCGCCTGCTTGGCTGATAGCTTCTGTAGTAGCAATGAAGGTATGCGGAACGGTAACAACAATGTCGCCCGGTTGCACGCCTGCCGCTGTCAAAGCAAATCGAACCGCATCGGTGCCGCTGGCTACGCCAACGCAATGCTTCGCGTCGCAAAACGCGGCGAATGCCTTCTCGAAGTTCTCGACCATCGGACCGCCGACGAAACCAGCGGTGCTCAAAACGTTGTGGAACACTGCGGTCAGCTCGGGCTCGAGCTCCGTGTGCGGCGTGACAAGATCCAAAAAGGGGATTTTCTCGGTAAGGGACATAGCGTTTCCTCGATCCTTGGTAAATTATTTCAGAAGTGTCACGAAATTCGTCGCAGCGAATGCATTCGCCGTCATCACATTCTCGCGATTGCTATACAGTCGTTTTTTCTCGTGTGATGTGGCGCAGCACTCTTGCTGGGTTGCCCGCTACAATCGTGTCTTTCGGAACGTCTTTCGTCACCACGCTTCCCGCGCCGACGATCGCGTTCTCACCGATCACAACCTTCGAAAGTATGGTGCAGCCTGAACCAATTGAAGCGCGCGCCTTTACCAGCGTCTTTTCCACTTTCCAATCCTGCTCGGTTTGCAACTGGCCTTCTTCAGTCGTCGCCCGTGGATAGGAATCGTTAATGAAGACGACGCCATGACCAACAAACACGCCATCTTCAAGCGTTACGCCTTCGCAGATGAACGTATGGCTTGAAACCTTGCAATTCTTTCCGATTTTTGAATTCTTCTGAATTTCCACGAAAGCGCCAATTTTTGTGTCGTCGCCTATTTCACATCCGTATAGGTTGATGAACTTGGATAATTTTACGTTCTTACCTAGTTTCACGTCCGGCGCCACACACAGGTACTGGTCCATACTTGGAGTTTTCCTTTTATTAAGATTCAAAACCAACCTAACAGCTCAGTTGGTTCCTCTGCGGTAATGAGTCTTCCCTCGGGCGGATATAGCTTTAATCCTGCTTCTACAGCTTTATGACTTTGCCTCTTTGTTGCAGAGATTGATCGGCGGCTTCCAGTACTTGTACGACGTGGAGTCCCGCAGCTCCATCATTAAAGGGTTTCTTGTCATTCAAAATGCAATCAACAAAGTAGGCAGCTTCGAGCTTCAGAGCTTCCACTTGTTCCACGCGGGGGGCCCACATATCGCCGGAACGGTAGCTGACGAGCAATTGATAAACACCATCGCCGCTCATCTGTACACCCTTGTCATATATCTTCAGCTTTTCATCGGCTTCCAAATCATTCCAGACCAACATTTTTTTCTCGCCGCCAATTAAGGTAGTGCGCACCTTTACCGGCGACAGCCAGTTCACGTTGATGTGCCCGATCATGTTGTTGGGATAATAGAGGGTGAGAAACGCAATGTCGGCCACGCCATTTAAATGGCGTTCCCCGGTGGCCACCACGGCTTCGGGCTTGCCCTTGATCAGATAATCCATGATCGAAAGATCATGCGGAGCCAAATCCCAGAGAACATTCACATCGTGCTGAAAGAGGCCTAGATTTACGCGCGTGGAATCGTAGTAATAAAGATCTCCCAGCGTGCCGTTGTCGATAAATTCTTTAATGCGCTTGACCGCCCCGGTGAACAAGAAAGTATGGTCCACCATAATTTTTAGGTGTTTACGGTCGGCTAGCTCGATCAATTCCTCGGCTTGTGCCGTGCTACAAGTAAATGGTTTTTCAACAAATACGTGCTTGCCTTGCTCGAGCGCCAACTTGGCGAGCTCATAATGCGTCCACACCGGGGTCACGATGGCGATTGCATCAATGTCCGTAGCGGTCAGGATATCGTTACACTCCGCGATTACGCGTATTTCCGGATAGGATTGTCGGGCCCGGTTTTGTGACTTGGGACTCTGGTCGCAAATAGCCACCACGCGCGAACGCTCTTGCCCGTGAAAGTTTCTGACGATATTCGGGCCCCAATATCCGTACCCGACCACGCCCATCCTTATCACGTCGCTTGACTTACCTTGTTTCTCAGCCTTTATCCCGCCAGCATCTAGACTAGTAGCCATTTTTTCACCTTGGAATTCAACCCTGAAGGAGCCAAGTCGTTGCGCCTACAGAAAGGAAAAATACGCAGAAGATGAAGAGCGGTCTAAATCGGAAATGCGTTGTTCAATGAAGTGCTACAGCGCACCGATTTTGCCGTGAGCGCCACGAGATTAATACGCGCCATCGCCCGTGAACACCGCGCGGGGAGTCTGAAGTAAGATCTTCACGTCTAACATCGGAGACCACATTCTGGAATACTGCAGGTCCAATCTCACCATCTCATCAAAAGTAGTCCTACTACGTCCGCGCACTTGCCACAGGCCGGTGATACCAGGCCGCGATTCCAGCAAACGGCGGCGGTGCCAAATATCATAGGTCTCGATTTCATAAGGGATCGGAGGCCGCGGCCCGACCAAGGACATCTCGCCAATCAGCACGTTCCAGAATTGTGGAATTTCATCCAGACTCGTGCGCCGCATGAGTTTACCGATCCAGGTCACTCGAGGATCATTTGTAATCTTATAAACGCCTTTCTTGCTTCCTTCTCGAGCTTCGGAGTTCGCCTTTCCTGCAATGAAATTTCTGACGTATTCCTTATGGATGGCGGCGTCCGTGGAGACATACATCGATCTAAATTTTAGAAACACGAAGCGCGAACCGAATTGGCCCACTCGCTCCTGACGGAAAAATATGGGGCCTTTCGAGGTCAGCTTGATCAGTATCGCGAGGACAAGAAAGATCGGCGACAGAAACAGCAAGGCTACCGACGCGCCGAGTGTATCCATCACCCGCTTCGTTAACAAAGATAGCTTTTTTCTTTCTTTAACTTCGAAAAGATCGGGGTACATCGTGGGGTCAACCGGACGCTGATGCCCGCCGCCTTTCCAGCCATCCGGAAAGGCGTAAAAAGAAATTTGAAAGCTGCTTAGCTGGGTGGCCTTGAAAGCCTTCTGAAGCCCAGCTGTAACTTTCGCTTCGATTGTCTTGACGGCGGCGCTTACATCGCTGTCGCCAAACTCGGTGAAGATCACTCCGAATACGGAGTTCGCCTCAAACCAGCCTGCCAAATCTGTTTCGCGGATGGATGCGCCTAGCACAACCGCGATCTGCTCGAGAAGGGCGTCCGTCTTCTCATTCTTTAGGCCGCCGTCGATTAACATCAAGACCAAATGTTTCCGCGATCGTTCCGACCGTTTTCTTTCCCGGGCCAGCATCCGGCGGAAGTGCTCTTCGGACAGGAAGTTGCCCGAATCTCCCGAAGCGTTCCCATTTCCGTTCGACTTTTCCGCGGAGCATGGGCTTAGCTACAGAAAAATGACTCCCTAGGGGGTTCCGATCTTTGAATTCTTCTTCTGATTTCATTTTCATAAATCAGTAGACCGAGTTCTAGATAACCAGCTGAACTGCCCGGCGCCGAGCGTGCGCCTTATCTTCCGCGGACTGTTCCGGCACGCGCATCGGACTTACCAATGCTGAGTCGATTTCTACCGCCACTGAACGCTGCAGCAACGTGACCGAAAGAACTAACCGGTGATGGCCCTTGAAGTCCATCAAGATCCCTTCGAGATCACGTAATGGGCCCGATTCGATTCTTACCCTGTGGCCAACTTCCAGAAACGGGCACGGATGATTTGGAACGCCTGCGGCCATCAGGGTCTGCAAGGCGCTAATCTCTGTCTCGTCAACTACCGCCGGGACGCGATTGAATCCAACGACTTGAATCACTCCGGGTGTTTTCAGGATCGGCAGCCGGTCGTGTTGATTAAAACGGCAAAACAGGTAGCCCGGAAAGAGCGGAGATTCTACTTGCTTGATTCGGTCAGACCAGCGCTTCCTGCTCTTATAAAGTGGCAAGAACCATTCGTATCCCTGCCCATTCAGATAATCCGCAACACACGATTCGTGGCGCGACCGCACTTGCAAAGCAAACCACGGATACTTGCTCGTAGGACTCTGGGTCGCTCGTCGTCCTTGATCGCCGCATCGAACTGTGGTTTTCTTATCACTTTAATCAATACCCAGCTGTGCTACCGCCCTTAGAGTCACAATCGACTCTCCTAAAGATTAACTAGGTTTGCACGACAATTGCCACCCGTCTATCTAGTCCTTACTGTCATAAGTCTTTGTTTCTAAATCCCTTAAATAACATATGCCCACTAGAGGAGCCCGACAAGGTCAGCGATCGTATGATTTCATGAACATTGCTATCCAATAGTTGCAATAATTTTCCGAACTGCAAGTAAAACTTAACAAAGGACATAAGCCACGTATCCAGAAGAAACCCGTTTTTCCGTTTCAACCGCAACGTTGTGAACCCGAGTCGGACCTAAGCCTGGACTGGCGTAACGTCGTCGTGTCCGTAAGCCGCACCATAGCCATGGTAATAATAAGAACCGTAAGCATGTGCCTTCTCCACCGCGTTCAGCACTACTCCCACGAGATTCCTGCCCTGCAGCTCTTGACACGCTCGTTCAGCGGCGGACGTCTGAGTGGAAGCCGCACGAACAACCAGAATTACTCCGTCCACATGATCCGCGAGTAAGCTGGCATCCGCCACGGGGAGCAAAGGTGGGGAGTCCAGAATGACCCAGTCGAATATCGGCGTGAGACGTTCCAACAAAGTTTTGAGACGCCCGTTCAAAAGCAATTCGCTAGGGTTGGCAACCTCTTTCCCGCCTGGAATAAGACAAAGATTTCCTTCCGCGCCATGTTGAATCACCGCCATCTCGTCGGCATCTCCCGACAAGTAATCGGTCAAGCCTGGAGAGGGTGGTGCGCCAAGCGGAACATGGAGCCGCGAACATCGCAGGTCCGCATCGATAATCAAACATCGGCGATCCGGTTGGCGAACAATCGCTTGCGCAAGATTGTTGGTTACAAACGTTTTTCCTTCTGCCGGCATCGAGCTCGCGATCAAGAGCGTCCGTAATTGCTGGCTGCCGCGTAATTGGTAAAGACGCGATCGCAAAGTTCTAAACTGCTCCGCTGCGTGCACGCTAAGGGTGGGATTATGAAAAATATTGACATTCAGGTCCGGGTGCCAGTGGGGATGAGCGCAGCGCTGGCACAGATCTTCAAAACGCCTTAGTATGCCCGATTGCGTAGTAACGGCCGGAGGCTGCTTGAAAATATCCGGAACAGAATCGCCATTGGTCGGCAGCGCGCCGGTTTCCGTGGCCGTGCTCTGCATTGGTGAAGCGCCGTCGACGGATTGAATAATGGCGCGTTCTTGTTCGGCCTTTTTAAGGGCCTCGTGAATACGACTCATGGTTTCCTCTCGCGCGTTGTCACCGGCATGATATTCGCCTCGCGTAGGCGGCTGAGCAATTCATCCAAGTTCTGGAGCAATACTTGTGCATCTATAGATGGCTTATTTCCATTTGAAACGCCCGCAGGCACAACCGGCTCGATCTCATCAAGTTGGAATTCTCGCGCGACCTCTTCCACCAAGTGTGCCGGAACAGGACGCAAGTGATCTACATAGGCGTTGATCAAGGCGTGCTCACCAAGCAGGTTTACAATGCGAGGAATGCCTCGGGAATATAAGTGAACGGTCTGAATAGCTTCCTTCGAAAATATTGGCTCGCCATTGGCCCCGGCGATGCGCAAACGCTCGGCGATGTATCCGAATGTTTCCTCCAGCGTGAGTGCGCCGGTCCGGCATCGCAAGGTAATGCGCTGGCGAAGCTGACGTAGTTGCGGCAACTTCAGTTTTTCTTCCAGCTCTGGCTGTCCAGTCAGAACAATCTGTAGAAGCTTTTCAGTGGAGGTTTCCAGATTCGTCAGCAAGCGAATCTCTTCAAGCACCTGCAGCGACAAATTCTGCGCCTCATCCACGATCAAAACGGCTGTTTCACCGGCTCGGTATCGTTCCAGCAACCAGGCGTTAAGCTTTAGCAGCACTTGGCTCTTGTGACGCGTCTCACACGGAATTTCGAAGTCAGCCATCATGAAATCAAAAAGCTGGCTCACGTTTAGTTGCGAATTGAAAATGAAAGCTGTCGCTACGCGCTGCCCATGCAACCAATCAAGCAACCGATTCAGCAGAGTCGTTTTGCCCGTTCCGACTTCGCCAGTTAGCAATATGAAGCCCTTACGGTTTTGAATGCCGTAGGTTAAGCCGGCTAGCGCTTCCTGAATTTGCTTCGTCAGAAAGAGATAGCGCGGGTCCGGGTTCACATTGAATGGGCTTTCGCGAAGCCCAAAAAATTTCTGGTACATTTTCCTTAAACTCCCGCACTCGCATGGATCACCGAATCGCCAGATTTTGCAATCGTTGTGCTCCTTGATTTCTTGGCCATCAAGGGTTCAATTGCGGGAACCATGGCCAACACGGGCAGCCGCAGCGCGATCTCAACATCTCTTTCAGTTCTGAATGAACTGTCCCGAGATTCCAGGAAGAAAGCGATAGCAACACCTAAGGCCAAACCTCCGGCTAAACCTCCAAGTGCGAACATCGGCCGGTTTGGAAACGACGGCTTATCCGGTAGATTTGCGGGATCCAAAATCGAGAAGTTTTCGCCCTCCTGGTGCCGCTCCAGATCAGCCGCCATCGCCGATTGATCCCGCTTCTTCAGCAGGTCGTTATAGAAATCGAGAGCGGTCTGATAATCGCGTGTCAGCCCTTTATATTGCTGTTCGACTGCGGGGCTCGATTGCACTCGGTCTTGATAAACCTTAATGGCCTGTTGAATCTTCGCTTGCTCTTTGGTCTTTTCGGCAATCACTTGCTCCGTCGTGTGGACTTGCGCTCGCAATTGCGCGATTTGCGCTGGCTCGGCAGCCGTTCTGGGTGATTTGCTGCCAGCGGCTTTAGGAGTGTTATTGCTGTCCGCCATCTTTTTTTGCAGCGCCGCAATTTCGTTCTTCGTCTTCACTACATCCGGATAATCGTCGGTGTAGCGGGCCTGCAAGTTCGCGACCTGCATTTGCAGGGCAGCGAGTTGCGCTTCCATCGTTTCCGGGTTCGAGCCGGTCTGCGCTGCTTGCCAAGCAGCAACCTGTTGAGCCAGCATCGACTCTGCAAAGCTCTTGTCTTGTTGCGCGCGCGCCAAAGCTTGCGTTGCCGCATCAAGTTGCGAGGTCAGCCCCATCAGGAGGTTCAAATTTCCTTGCTCTTGGTCCGGAAGCGAGCCGATGTAGCGGCTCTTAAACTCTGCTAGCCTGGCGTCCTGCGCATCCAATTTCGCTTTAGCATCCACAAGCTGTTGCGCCAGAAATTGAGTAGTATCTTCGGATCGCCGTTGCCGCAACCGCAGATTCTCTTCAATGAACATTGATGTTACGGTCGCGCAAACTTCCTGCGCCGTTTTTGGATTGTCCAGAGCCACGATGATGTGGAACCCCGGTAGCGCCTGCGATTGAGTCTCGGCCATGGGCTGCACCGGAGTTACTTGGATACTTTTCTGCAGCCGTGCGACTAACTCCTCCACCGGAACGCGATTTACGTCGCTCGAATACAATCCAAACTGATGGATGATAGGTTCAAGCCTTGTCCTGCTCAAAATCTCTTCCTGCATGCTGGCCAGGCGTTCATTGATTTCTGTAGTAATCACGGGCTTTACAAAATCTGTCGGTACGGTTGGCTGCTCGATAAGCACGAGCGTTTGCGACGTGTAGCGATTGGGAAGGAGTCGCGAAACTCCGTAGGCCAAAGGCGCTCCCACTACGGCCAGCACGGTGATCAAGAGCCATCGCCGCCGTAGGATCGCGGTGTAGTCTGCAAACGTTAATTCCCGTTGAATCATGCCACCCTCTTCGCGGGCGAATGCCCCGCTTAAAACGCTCTAGGTCGCCCGCGCCATGCCAGGCCCACGCTAATCAAATTACGATCGAAGGAACCACCGCAATTAGGGCCCGTGCAAAACGTCGCGTTCGAGTTTTGATACTGGAATTGATACGCGAAAATAAGCTGCAGGGTTCGTCCAATGGGATGAGTCAAATGCGCGCCGGCAGTCCAGTAATCGAAAGTTCCGTTCAGGATCGGGAAATTGGAAATTGCAACTGCCAACCCGCTATTTCTCGCGTACCCGAGTTCAATGTCTCCAGTGAACGTCCTAGATATTTGCCGCGACACTGTGCCCAGCACGGTGTCTCCGATCGCTCCGGCCAGAACGCCCGATCCGCCTGTAACGCCGTGGGAGTAGGTAGCAAAAAATCTAGTTCGCTCAAGCTGGTAGCTCAAAGTCGTGTTCAAAGACCACAAGAGCTCATTCGTAGAGCCGCAGGACGGGACGTTAACTCCGGTTGCTCCGCAAGAGAGTCGCGTTGCGAATATGGCGTATTCAGGTCCGGCGGCGATTTGAAATGCCAGACGGCCCGTTACCCGCCGCCCGTAAGACAGTAACGCACTGTGGGTATCGATCGACTGGGAAAAATTACTGTACCGAAATCCATTATAAACGTAGGAAACACCGATAGTGTCGAGCTTGTTTAATTGATGGTTATAACCGGCTTGAGCGTAAATGGCAGTGCTGTTTAGCAAATCTTGATCGAAGAAATACAGTTCCGAATATCCCGCTGAAAATGTCAGCGAAGATCGCGGGGAAAGTCTTACATCGGCTTGTAGAGCAGTTGCATTGGTCAGCCGTTGCCCAAACGCGTTCAGAATTGTTTGGTTCGTACCGAATGGCAGGCCGACCGGAACTCCGATAGTCGTCGGAATTCCTCCGAAGCCGATGTTTCCGAAAGCAAGTTCAGGCGTATATCGGAGCTCGTCGATTAGCGTTAGCGTCCAGCGGCGGAAAGTAAACTGCGCTTCGAAATTTGCATCTTGGATGATTCCATTGCCCGTGCCGCCACCGATGGCAAAAACGCCGCCGCCTAGGTAGTCGAAGGTCAGCTGTGAATTGCCAGAGTATCGGTGCACGTCAACGCCACCGATCACCGTTGACCACGCTGTCCACCCTCCCGAGTTTGCCGCGGGCGGCTCAGAATCGCCGACCAAATCAACTTCGGCGTGTGGTTGCCAGTAACTGTGGCGATCCAGTGGCACACCAAGTGATAAATCTTGAATTCCCGTTAGAGGACGATTATCCGGGCCCAATTCCGTGGGCCCGTTAATGATATCGCCGTTATCCGCTTGCGAAGCTAGCGGAGACTTGTAGGCCGGAATCGGCTGCTCTGGCCCCTGTGGCTGGGGCTGTTGTGTCTGGTCAGGTGGCGGAGTTTGCGGCTGTTCTTGAGCTTGAGCAACCGGCACACTGATCGCCACAACAAAAATTATCGCAGCGATTTGATACAACCCACGCATTCAGTCCCCCTAGGGCACCACAATCGTGTCGCCGGCTTTCAACAAAATGTCTTGCTCCGGATGCTTTCCGCCCACCACATCCTTGTAATTAAACGGGTATTTCACCTGCTTTCCGTTTTCTAGTCGGAGCACGTAAATTCCTTTCATCCTCGCGAATTGTGTAAACCCCCCCGCGCTCGAAAGACCTCGCAAGACCGTTGTTCCGGGTAGCAACGGAAAAGCGCCGGGCCGGATAACTTCACCTAGAACGTAAATCCGCTGGCTGTTAATCGCGGTGACAATTATGGTGACTTGCGGATTGGTCACGTATTTTTTCAGGCTCGCCGTGATTTGCGTTCCTAATTGCGCTGGCGTCATTCCTGCTGCCTGCACGTCATTCAGTAGAGGAAGCGAAATTTTTCCGTCCGGACGCACCGGAACCGTCCGGGAAATATCGGGCTCTTTCCAAACACTCACGTCGATTACATCCTGCGGTCCAATTACGTAGTTCGGATCAGATGTCGCACTGTGCTCAGCCGGCGAAGCCGATTGTGAATCAGGCTGTGATGTTTGCGAGGCTCCATTCTGCTGAGCCAAGGTCGGAACTGCAGCTAAAACTGAAACGATCGCCAATGCATACAGCCGTTTCATCATTTTTTCTCCTGCTTCCATCATTGAGTCCGCGTCTCCGGCAGCCCAATCTGTTTCAATTTATAAAGTAAGGATTTATAACTGATCTGAAGTTCTTGCGCGGCCCTCTTGCGGTTCCAGCGCGTGCGCGCCAGCGCTTCCAGAATCATTCCGCGCTCCGCTTCTCGAGAAGCCGCTCGGGCGGCAGCTTTCAGCGAGTAGCTGCGCGTTTCCACCGGCTCGGGCCGCACCTCCACTGTCACAGCGGCCGGCTCGGGCAACGCTAGGTTTTCGTCTCCTAGCGCGACTATTTTTTTAACCACGTTGGCCAACTGGCGTATATTTCCGGGCCAGGAATAATCCAGAAACTTTCGCAACGTGCGCGCGCTTAACGTAGGACGCGGCCGAGCGAATTCCGCGGCGTATCTAGTCAAAAAGGATTCCACCAGAAGAGGGATGTCCTCTTTGCGGTCTCGCAGCGGAGGAAGGCGCAAACAGGCCCCGGAAATGCGGTAATAGAGCTCGCTCCGAAATCGACCTGCCCTCATTTCTTCATCAAGATTCCGGCTGGTAGTGGAAATAACCCGCGCTCCCAGCAGTCCGCGGCGGGGTCTGGCATCACCATCCGGCAACGCATAAAGCAGGCTGCGCTGGCAGCTCGGGTCAAGTTCGCTGATTTCATCGAAGAACACAGTTCCAGGCCTATCTTCGGAGCTCTGGCTCGAATTATTGCCGTTAGGATCTAACCCAAGTTCGCTCGCAAAGTTAGCCAGGTTCATCGATGCGCAAGCTATTTTCACAAGCGGCGCATCGCCATTCGCAGAAAGTTGGTGAATCCTTTGGGCAAACATTTCCTTGCCCGACCCGACCTCTCCAACGAGCAGAACCGGAATGTTGGTCAGCGCGATTTCCGCCACAACATTTTCTAGCGTTTGCATGGCGGCAGACATGCCCCCAACAAACACCGTTTCGCCTCTCACCGCCACGATTTCCATCTCACGGCCTGCCATAGCGCTTGTTCTCATCCTCGGTTACAGGTGTCGCGCGTGTACATAGGACTACCGTTCGTAGGCGTTTAAATGCACGGTTGCTGCCAAGCCTAGTCACGTTAGTCGGGACTCGTTTGCGGACATAAAACCTGCTATATCTTATACTTAGGGGCGTTCCACAATAAGTCTAACAACAGCCGTGCCGTCGTGGAAATCCTTGCAAACTTCCACGTTTGGGTAAAACACTTCTCTTTTGTAGCCACTAAAGAGATTTCATTTATGTATGCGAGGTTACATCCGTCGATGATTTTTCTCTATTTTATTCTACGCCGATTCTAAGCCGCTTAGTATCTGTGGGATACAAGAATGCTTACTCGCAGTTGTCATTACGCGAGAGTTCGCTGGATTGCCTGGGAGTCAAAGGATAGAATCGCGGTTTACATCTGACCCCAACTAAAACTCATTTGCGGGATGGGTGGAGATGAAATGCGGCGGAGTACTGTTGCGCGTGGCGATCGCGCTAGCTCTCCTAGCGGGGTGTACTCGTGATCCGCAAGCACGCAAAAAGAAATACTTCGATGACGGTGTTTCATATTTCCAAAACGGCAAGTATGACGCGGCCATTATCGAATACGAGAACGCCATCCAGATCGATCCTGACTTCGCTGCTGCCCATTATGAGATGGCGCGCTCTCTAATAAAAAAGGGAGATTGGACCCACGCTTTCCAGGAGCTCCAGCGCACCGTTCAACTTGATCCCAGGAATTTCCAAGCCCAACTCGATTTAGCCGATTTGTATCTCGCTGGCCGCAAATTTCAAGAAGCCCATGATCACGCTGCCATGGGCTTGCAAAGCGATCCAAAAAACGCGCGAGCGCAGGTGATTCTTTCTAACGCGGACGTCGCGTTGGGAGATCCTAAGAAAGCGCTAAACGAGGCCCAGCAAGCCGTACAGATGGATCCAAACCGTTCTCTGTCCTATCTGAATCTTGCCTTAATGTATGAAAGATCGAACGAGCTTGAAGCCGCAGAACAAAACTTCTTGAAAGCTGTCTCACTGGATCCGAAATCATTGCCGGTAGTAATTGCCGTCGGGACTTTCTACCAGCGGCAAAAGCGCTGGGCCGACGCGGAAAAGGAATTTCAAGCTGCCATTGCCATGGATCCTAAGAATCCGTCCTCGCGCGTGGCCTTGGCCAATCTTTATCTGACACAAGGGAAAAAGTCGGCCGCTGAACAAACCATGCAGGAAGCGAAGAGCGCTTTGAAAGATACTGCGGCGGGCTATCGATTGCTCGGTGACTTTTACTTGAGTCAGGGCGAGCTCGACAAAGCGGCCATTGAGTTCAGCACGCTCCACTCGCTGCATCCCAAAGATAAGGCAATCGCAGAGACCTACGTTCAGATTTTGCTCCAGCAGAATCGCTTGGACGAAGCGGCCAAAGTGAACGACGCCGTTCTGAAAGATTTCCCATCGGATCCGGGCGCCATGATTCTACAGGGCGCGATTTTTAATCGGCAACAGAAACAGGCTGAAGCTGTTCACATCCTAGAGCAAGCTGTGAAGAGCGCGCCGGATAATGCCGTTGGCCATTTCCAACTTGGACTCGCTTACGCGGGTACCAAGAACTTCGGACAAGCCGAAGCCCAATGGCGGGAGACCGTGCGCCTACAACCTACCATGGTGGATGCCCATCGCGCTCTCGCTAGCCTGGCACTACCGAAGCACGATGCGCAACTCCTCGCAGAAAGTGGAGCAGCTCTGAAGTCCATCGCGCCCGGCGCGGCCGATGGATATATTTATGAAGCGCAAGCCGCTTTCTGGCAGGGGAATCAGGCTGATGCCGAAACCGATCTGAAGAAGGCCATTGAAGTGGCTCCGCAAAATCCGGCCGGCTACGTCCAAATCGGTGATCTTCGCTTGGGCCAGAAAAAATTGGACGAAGCCGAAAAATATTTTTCTCAAGCGCTGAGGCTCGATCCCTCATCGTCCGATGCGCTTACTGGGCTTGTGAATATCGCCGTTGAACGTAAAGACCAAGCTAAAGCGCTGCGTTTGGTGCAAGATCAGATCCTGCTGGCACCCAACACCAGTAACTTTTATTTCCTGTTGGGTCAAATTGAAGTTCGCGGCCAGGATCAGCCGCAGGCGGAAGCTGCGCTCCAGAAATCTGTTGAACTCGATAAGACGAATGCACCGCCGGTTCTCTTGCTCGGAAGCGTCCAAGTCGCCCGAGGTTCAGTGGACCAGGCCATTTCCACCTTCCAGAACGGAATCAAGAACAACCCTGGCGACGCTCGCTTGTACGCCGGCTTAGGTGGCGCGTACGAAGCGCACAAAAATTGGCAGCAGGCTCAGGACGCTTATAAAAAGGCTCTCGAAATTCAGCCAGATTATCCTCTGGCCGCAAATAATCTCGCGTACGTTATGCTGGAACATGGCGGCAACGTCAACGTAGCTCTTTCGCTCGCGCAGACAGCGCGGAAAGGTTTGCCCAATGAAGCTTTCTCCGCCGACACCTTAGGCTGGGCTTATTACAAGCAAGGCGTCTATAACGCCGCGATAGCGACTTTGCAGGAAGCCGTGACCGCTAATCCCAGCAATCCCACATATCACTATCACCTCGGCTTGGCCTACCAGAAATCTAACAATCTTTCCCTGGCCAAGAAAGAACTCGCCAATGCGCTGAAACTCAATCCCAAGCCGGCGCAAGCGGAAGAGATCAAAAAAACTCTTGGCGCTCTCTGACTAAGAAAGTGAAGTTTTTGACATCACGCACCACATTCGGTCTTTCGGCCGTGGTCCGTCAAAACCTAAGGCTATGTAGTAAGCAAACTATGTTTACTCCCACCGTACGGCTTGTTATATTTCTGGCGTTCCAACTGTATTTTTAAAGGGTGTGCATGCGACTGCATCGCATAGGAATTAGTATTGGTTTGTTGACGCTATTGGCCCTGGGCCTCGCCGACCCTCGCAGGAAAACGGCCGACGCCGAGCCTCGTTATATGTTCTTGACCGTCACCGATTTTGAGGTTGGCATTTCTTACCGCCAGGCACAGTGGCACGCTCCCATCGGACAATTGATTATTCCGTGTTCCTACGCCGACCATTTCACACAGACGATCGATTGGAATGACGGTACCGGCGAACATAAGCCCGACACCAACGTCCAGACAAAAATGATACAGACGACCCCTGCCGTCCAAAGCGGCACCTATCTTTTTTGGGACGACGAACATGTCTCGACCACTGTGGGCACGCAAATCGTAACGACCAAGCTGTCATTGCACTGCATTGGAAATCCTCCAGGAGACCAGCTGTACATTTACCGAAATGTCGTAGCCGTGCATCCCAGGATCCCGGTAAATCAAGTTGAGTTCACTAAAAATGGGAAGAGCATTGTCACCGTGAAAGGGCACGACGTTGTCGATCTGACAATTACACTCGGCGCTCCAGCGCCTTTGTCAGGCACGTGGGTGCGACTTGAAGTGACGCCGCCGGGCAATCTGAACTCACTGCCTCCGTACGTTCGAGTCTCTCCACAAGAAACACAAGAGACCATACCGAATTTGGAGTTGAGAAGACCGAGCGCGGATTTTGCTATTCAGGTGACAGCAAGTACCGTAGGGCGCGCCGAAGAATCGCAAAAACTCACTGTTACGCCGTAAGTTTCGCAGTTGTAATCGACTGGCGCAATTCCCTGCGATTGTGCTGATTTTTTCTCAAAACTGGCAAAATAATTCCTAGAAAAGGATTTTTCGCTGCCGATAAGCCTTATATACCTAACGCAGCCAACTTCTTGGTCGTTTTGGGGTTCAAGTTGACGGCATTGGCATGCCAATTCGGCCATTCAAATGCACCTTCGAACCACGTTGTTCCATCCAAATAAAGTAAACTCGGAGCTTTTAGACAGATGCGCAGATATTTTTCGAAGCTAGCTCCAGGGATTACAAGACCACGCGAGAGTCAAACTCTCGTGATTAAATTCTGCCCTAGACTCTTGAACTCCGCAATTTGCGGCAAATTTGCGCTGGCTTTGTGGGCAGCGCTTCTGACGTCGCACTGTGCTTTTGCCCAAACCAGCATACTCACGCAACATTACGATACGTCTCGCACGGGCCAGAACACCGCCGAAACTATCCTGACCCCAGCCAACGTCAACTCCTCATCATTCGGCAAATTATTCGGGATATCCGTAGATGGGTACGTTTATGCGCAACCTCTTTACGTCCCAAACGTTGCCATTCCTGGGCATGGAGCCCACAATGTTTTGTACGTTGCGACAGAACATGACAGCCTTTATGCTTTTGACGCGGATAATGGGTCGCAATTGTGGTGGGTAAGTTTTTTAATTAATGGGGCTACTACTGCTTCGCCCGGTGACGTCGGCAATACCTTCGACATTACACCTGAGATAGGAATCACCGGCACGCCTACGATCGACCTCGGCACAAATACTCTCTATGTTGTAGCTAAAACAAAGGAAAACGGCGCTCTTTTTCACCGGCTACACGCTATCGATTTCACCACAGGTGCGGAGAAGTTCGGCGGTCCGGTTTTGATAAACGCTTCGGTACCTGGAACTGCCCCAGACGGCAATGGTTCAACAGTCCCCTTGAATCCGCAGTGGGCAAATCAACGCCCGGGCCTTCTCTTGCTGAATGGTTACCTTTACATCGGCTTTTCGTCCCATGGCGATAACGGACCGTGGCATGGGTGGGTTCTCGGCTATAACGCAAATACGCTAGCCCAAACAGGCGCGTGGTGCACTTCGCCAAACGGCAAGGGCAATGGCATATGGGGAGCGGGATCCGGACTTGCCGCCGATTCTGCGGGAAACGCTTACGTCGCCACAGGAAATGGCGATGACACGGTTGAAATCCCCGCCCCTCCGCCATCCACAACAATCGACTACGGCGATAGCCTCGTGCGACTGAGCCTGACTAACGGAGTTCCCGTTCCAACGGATTATTTCACTCCATATAACCAAGCGTCCTTGGATTCGGGAGACGCAGACGTAGGATCCGGCGGCGTCCTTATTCTGCCGGACCAACCGGGCCCCTATCCCCACATTTTGTTGCAGAGCGGAAAGCAAGGATCGCTGTACGTCGTCAATCGCGACAAAATGACTAACGACGGCAGCCATTATTGCAATGGCTGCACAAGCGATCCGGAGATTATCCAGACCGTATCGCTTGGCGCCGGACTCTGGAGCATGCCGGCATATTGGAACAACCAGATTTATGTGTGGGGGAATGGCGGACGCTTGGAAGCTTACTCACTCACGAACGGCCTGGTTTCTCAAGCTCCGACCTCCACGTCAGGCGAAACCAGCAACTTTCCGGGCTCCACTCCCGTTGTTTCTTCCGACGGAACGAACAACGGAATCGTATGGGCTGTGGAAACAGATGCCTACAATTCCGGCGGGCCGGCCATTCTGCGGGCTTATTCAGCAAATAATGTCTCCAATCTTCTCTACGGTTCCAATCTCACGAACGGACGCGATACTCTGGGACCGGCGGTGAAATTCGTGGTGCCCTCTGTCACCAATGGGAAAGTTTACGTAGGCGCCCAAAAAGAAGTGGATGTGTTTGGATTAATAACGGGGCAACCAGCCATAAAACCGGTGATCAGTCCCGCTCCTGGCAAGATTTCGACCACACAAGCCATCACTATTACAGACGCCAGTAGCGGGGCTGCAATCTATTTCACCACCGATGGCAGTACTCCTTCGCCCGGCACGGGAACAACCCAGCAATATAGTGCGCCGTTTACATTACCAGCCTCGGCAGTCGTGAAAGCGATTGCAACCGGTACGCAATACACCACTAGTCCGACGGCCGTTGCGTCTTACACCGTGCAGCGCGTCGCCCAGCCTGTGCTTAGTCCCAAGGGTGGCGCAATTTCGACGACGCAAACAATCTCCATTTCTGATGCGACGAGTGGCGCGGCAATTTATTACACCACGGACGGAACCATTCCTTCACCAGGCATGGGAAGTACCGCGCACTATGTTGGGCCCTTCCTGCTTACAGCTTCGGGAATAGTAAAGGCAATTGCCACTGAAGCGGCGTATGAGAATAGCCCAATAGTGGCAGTAAGTTATACGTTGCAAAAAGTAGCCACGCCGACCTATAGCCCCGCAGCAGGCACCATTGCCACCACACAGCCGATTACCATTTCAGATACAACTGGCGGCGCGACGATCTACTACACCACAGATGGCAGCACGCCTTCACCGGGCATGGGAACCACCAAGCAGTACAACGCATCCTTTACGCTTTCCGCTTCGTCCACGGTGAAAGCGATCGCGATTGCCAACGGATATTTAAACAGCTCGCAGGCGAACGTCTCCTACACCTGCCAACGCGCCGTTAAGCCGGCGCTTAGCCCCACGGGAGGGTCAATCTCCAAGACGCAAACAATTAGCATCACCGACACTACCAGCGGAGCTCAAGTTTATTACACCACGGACGGCAGCGTGCCTTCGCCAGGGGTGGGAACGACAAAACAATATAGCTCACCATTTACGCTTCCCGCTTCTGCGACAGTTAAAGCAATCGCAATGGAAACCGGATACGTGAACAGTCCGATGGCGTCAGCAACTTACGCAGTGCATTAAGGTTTTCCTTCTATCTGCTAGGTGTTGAAGGATCGGGAATTTTATTGGTATTTGAGTCGCTCTAATCGCTAAAGACTTCGTTCCGTAAACATCCACCTCGGTCTGAGCGCCTATATACCCTTCCCCGTTCGCGACCGTCGGCACCGCGAACTTTTCCGCATTCCCGGCCGTGTCGTTCCCGGTCTGGCCACAACGTGGTAAGAAATCCCGCTTCGTAGGCATACAGCACCGCAGACCCAGCGAGGTCCCTGGGTTGCGATACGTCACCGCCCATATAATTCCATTCGTATTTCCGTTCGCCGAAGCCACCGGAGAATATCCCGGTAATCGGAACAAATGGCCTGAAATTCGCGCGGCTAGAAGCAGGTCCCGTCGTTCGTTGTCAGTTGTGAATGCTCGCCTCGAAGCAGCTTCTTTGAGACCTTAAGAACAAATCCAAGCGGACGCCATATGGTCTCTCGGACGACAGCGACCTTTCTAATCTGCTCGGTGACACGCCACGTACAACTCGTTCCCGCAGCGATGAAAGCAATATCGCCCGCGCCAAATCGGTGTTCCTGGTTTTCTTCGTCCACCATGAATGCCTGGCCGCCGAGGAAAAACGCCGTCTCGTCCTTTGTGTAATGCCATCTGAACGATCCTGGCGTGCAGTCCCAAACGACAACTGTAGAGGCCCAATCGCGGCTAGTGATTACCTTAGCGACCCGAGCTTGAGGCGTGCCTTCCAACACCCATTCGGCAGGAATTGGATCAGGCTGAAGGTTAACAAGATCCGGGTTTATGCTGAGGATTGATTTAGACACATTGTTCATTGGTGAGTTTCCGCCCAAACGTCTTGTAGCAGCCCTCCAGATGTTGTTCTCGGTCCACGGCCCTCAGCGTGCACAACCTTCAGAGCTGACCTCACATTCCCTGTTTCGAGAATAGCTGAGGATTGCGACGGCATGGTCGCATCCTTTAAGACCTGATAACAACTGGTAATGCTCTGACGGTAAGTACCCAAGCCGGGAAAACTTTCAAACTTGCGGCGAAAGGATACGTTCTGTGTCGAATGCCGTAACGACTCAGCCGCCAGGAGGATGTATAAGAATGTATCGGCGCTTATTGGGGGCGCACGAGGAACACTGTAGATCACAAGAGCGAAGTTGAATTTGAAAGCATGACCGCGAATTCTTCTTTCGATAAAGGAAGCAAGGAGACAGATTGGATCGCGGCAAGTCTTATATTCACTGAACTTGATCTACTATTTCTTTTGAGAATCTTTACGTCCCTCAAGGTTTTGCGCAATCCAAACCAGCAAGCTGCGGTCAAAGTCGCTCATTTTGACAATGCTACTGAATTCTTTCATTTCAGCCTGTTCTTTTTCCGCCGTTCCAAAATATGGCGCGGCCTTCACAGGGATGATCGGATTTCTAGCAGGCCCCTTGCCGTCACAGAAAAGCCGATACAATGGAATTTCGAGCACGCGACAAATATTTTTCGAGGGTGTCTAGAGTCGGAGCGGTCAGATCGTTTTCGATCCGCGACGTGTAAGATCGCTTGAGGCCAGTGCGTTTTTCTATATCACCTTGTGTTAGCTTTTTTGCCGTGCGGACTTTCCGGAGTTTGGTCCAAATTTCATCGGGAGTTGAAATTCCCAGAAGACGCAGCTTATTGCGATTTCGATTGAAGATCAAACGAGGCCTGTTAGCCGAATTGCGACAATGGTTCATCATGCAGAGGTACAGCGCATCATAGGTCTTTGCCCACAGGCCGAGTCTGTTCTTGGGAGTATGATGAACTTGGAGTATGGACGCCAAAGCAAAACAAAAAAACCTTCGTCTACTCACGAGCGGTATTTATGTGTTGACCTCTCGAGATGGGGATCGTTATGGAGCGGCCACCGTTACCTGGGTATCCCAAGTCTCGTTTAAGCCTCCGCTCTTGATGGCCGCCTTGCGAAAAGATGGCAGTGTCTTCCATTGCCTTGCGGCGAGCGGGATCGCGGTTTTGCATATCGTGGGAAGCGAGCAGCAAGAAATCGCGCAAAAGTTCTTTTCAACCACCAAGCAATCTGATGGCTTCCTGAATGGCGAGCCGTTTTATCAAGGGAAAACCTCCGCGCCGGTCCTGAAAAATCTAAAGGCCTACCTGGAATGCAAACTTGTCAACATTTCCGAAGACTTCGGCGACCACGCTATCGCGATTCTCGAAGTTGTCGATGCCGGTAATCACGGAGAAGTTGATCCTCTCGTAGTCGGCGATTCGCCCTGGAAATACGGCGGTTAGCATATACCTCGAAGCATCTCCGCTCCGCGTGCAGCCGCCCGCATGAATCAGATTTGGGCTTCGCGGCAAACTCCACTATAATTGTCAGATTCGGCGTTGCTACAGGAGTGGCTAGGTTTATGTTGAAAAGCATTCAGCAGCGGGATCTTGACCGCAATCGATGGGTCAAGGTCACTATGATTGTTTTGCTCGTCCTCATCAGCGTCAGCATGGTAATTACTTTGGTGCCTGGCTTGGTCGGCGGGTCCACGACCAATAGTCCCGATACGGTGGCTTCTGTTGGGGGCAAGGACATTTCCCTCCTCGAGGTGCAGCGCCACCTGAATATGGTTTTGCATGGACAGAACGTACCCGAAATGCTCAAAGGCCTGTACGCCAAACAAGTTCTCGATCAGATTATTTTTTCTCGCGCTCTCGACCTCGAAGCGCAGAGGCTTGGAATCGGTGTAACCTCGCAGGAAGAGTCCGACCGAATCAAGCAATTGTTGCCCTCGGCATGGGAAGGCGGAGCCTGGGCCAAGGATCGTTACGTCGCAGAAGTGCAAAATCGCACGGGAATGTCGGTTACGGAATTTGAATCGTTTTTGCGGGACGACATGGTGATGGAAAAGTTCCGGAAGCTGGTCACCTCTTCCATCAGCGTCAACCCCGCCGAGATAGAGAACGAGTTCCGCCGCCGAAATGAAAAAGTGCAGATTCAATACGCACTAGTGAAGCCCGCCGAACTTGCTTCTTCCATTCATCCCACCGACGCGGAACTTTCCGCTTATTACGCCAAGAATGCCGGTCGCTATCAGGTTCCTGAGAAACGGTCCGCGCGCTACGCCCTACTGGACCTGGCGAAGTTGCGCGAAACCACAAAGGTGGGCGATGACGACTTGCGCGCCTATTACAACGCGCATATGGATCAATACAAAGTCGAAAACCGCGCTCATGTGGAACACATACTCTTCAAAACCATCGGTAAGACCGATGCCGAAATCACCGAAATTCGCCAGAAAGCCGAAGAGGTCCTGAAGAAAGCCAAAAGCGGAGCGAATTTCGAAGATCTCGCCAAGAAGTATTCAGAAGACGATGCTACGAAGGCTAAGGGCGGCGATCTCGGCTGGATCGTTGAAAAACAGACCGTCCCCGAATTTGAACAAGCCGCCTTCAACGTTTCGAAAGGCTCTGTTTCTGATCTGGTAAAGACGCAATACGGCTTCCACATTATCAAGGTGCTGGACCGCGAAACCGCTCACACCAAGCCCTTTGAAGAAGTGCGCAGCACCATCGTGCCCATCCTCACCGATCAAAAGGTCGCCGAACAGGCCAACACTATTTCCACCCAGATGGCCAGCGCCGTCCGCCAGTCCAATCGCCAATCTCCGGACGACCTTGCTCGAAAATTCAACCTCAAGCTGGGCGACACGCCGCCCGCCTCTGTCACCGATCCGGTCGGGGATCTCGGAAATTCTCCTGAAATCCACCAGGTGCTCTTTCAGCTGCGCCCCGGCGAATTGAGCCAGCCGCTTCAGGTTCCGCAAGGCTTTGTGATTTTGACGCCGAAAGATGTACAGCCCGCGCACCAAGGAACGCTTGCAGAAGTTCATGACAAAGTTCTGGCCGATTACCAACAGGAACAAGCCGTTGAGCTGGCTCGGACGAAGGCTCAGGAGCTGGCCAAGCGAGTGCAATCTGGCGAGTCTTTTGACCAAGCGGCGAAAGCCTTGGGTCTTACCGTGGTCGCACCGGAAGCCTTCGCGCGAAACGGCTCGGTTCCGGATGTCGGCTCCGCAAAGCTGCTGCAAGACTCCTTTGGAATGCCGGTGGGTCAAGCTAGCGCTCCGACCCAGGTAGCTGGCAATTGGCTGGTTTATCGCGTCGTAGGGCACCAGCCCGCCAACCCTGCAGACCTCGCTACGCAGTCCGACCAGATAAAGCAGCAGCTTTTGCAAGCGAAACAGACCGCCGCCTTCGACGCTTTTCGCACCGCTCTGGAAGACCGGCTGAAAAAAGAAGGCAAGCTGGTCATCAACGCAGACGCGCTGAAACGGCTGTCGCGCACCAGCTAGACCCGGAAAGCTCCCTTGCAACAGGATTGAACCAACTCGATTGCGGTCCCTGCCAGTTAGCAACGTTCGAAGTTTAACCGTGTTTCTGTGCTCCTAAAGCGCCACGGAGTCATCTGTAAGTGATTGTGAATAGGTAACTTAACAATTTACACGACGCTCCTTGCCTCCCTCCTGAAGGTTCTATAAAATAGCTTCTATCCGCAGAGCCTGCCCCGTAGCCAGCGGGGTTCTGACCTAAGGCGAGAACCTTGCCGATTTTCCGCCGGGTCACGAATCAACTGAGCCTATCTTAAGGAGCTTTGCGATGCCGGAAAAACGGTCCAGGGCCAACAGGCTTTCCGTAGCACTCACATTGGGAAAGACCCGCCGCCAAGGGTCGAAGACACTCGACTTCGGCGCTATGGCGGAAAAACTGAGGAGCAGGATGCATACCAAGAGCACTTCATCTGGAAACGAATATTTATGCGCGATGGAGAAGAATCAGAACGGCAAGTACAACGTCCGGCTACGGGCGTATTTCGGGCGCGGCGGATGGTCGCTGCCCGTCTATTTCCTCGCATCCACTTTTAATGCCGCCATGAAGAAGCTGGAAGAAGCGCTGCAATTGTTGCAGAAGAATGAAGAGCGGCTTCGGTTTTGGGGTGTAGAGCGCTCGGACGACCCGAACGTCGCTGGAGATCTTTTAAAGGAATTTGGTTTGTGGCTGGATCGCCGCAAGGAATACCCACGCAAGGTTGCCGAACTCAACGTGCAGCGCGAGCGCCCGGTGCCGGCGTCCATGCTCGCTCCGATACGCCGCGTATTGGCCGACTCGGTCTCGCAGGAGCGCGTCTCGCTCGCTGCCGCCGGCGACTGAACGCTACAAGTCTCGAAATTTTGTCGGTGAATCCATTCTGAAGACTCATTTTGCTCGGAGGAAGATTTCGCCGTTGGCTACGACGGCGTCGTTGAGTGACAGCTTATAGCGGTACGAGCCAGGGTTTAGTCCGGAGCGGATCGCGCCGCTTTGCAAGCGGACTCCGGGCGGGGCCTGGAAGACATTTGAGGAGAAGGGGCAGCGCTGCGGATCGAACTCGATCTTGAGGTTCCCGGCGTTAGAGAACCATTCGACTTGATCCCCGGGTTCGAGCACCACTACTTCGGGAAGCACTCCTACCACCACTAGTTTTTCCGCCACGCGTTCCTCTGTAACTTTTAGTGAAATTTTGGCGCCGAACGATCGCGTTCCAATCGTCGACACGCCGATTCGTCCTACCAGGGGTTCTGGGCTATGAGATGGCGCGGACGGCTGCGACGATGTGCTTGGCAGAAATGCCAAACGCTTCGATCAGCTCGTCGGGCTTTCCTGAATGCGGCATGCGAGTCACCGCGATTCGTTTGAATTTTGCTGGTGACGCACCTACTTCCGCCAGCGCCGTGAGGACTGCTTCGCCGAGGCCACCTTCGGGCCAGTGATCTTCGGCGGTAATCAGGCGGCCGCCGGTTGCGTTCATCTGCTCGGCAATGGCTTTGCCGTCTAGTGGCTTGACGCAATAGAGGTCAATCACGCGGACCGCAATTCCTTGCGATTTCAATTGGTCCGCGGCTTTCAGCGCTTCGTGGAGTGTAACGCCAGCGCCGATTACTGTGGCTTTGTCCTGGGCGCTTTGCCGCAGGACTTTAAATCCCGGGACGGGAAACTTTTCGTCCTTGGAATAAAGGATGGGCATCTTGGGGCGCGAAGTCCGCAAATAATTTATTCCTGGGCGGCGGGCCATGCGCTCGGTAAGGCGCTCGGTGGAAATCGCGTCGCTGGGATAAAGGACTTCGGAGCCATGTACGGCGCGGAACATAGCGATATCTTCGAGGGCCATCTGCGACGGACCGTCTTCTCCGATGGAAACGCCGCAATGCGAGCCGCACAGATTAATATTTGCGCGGCTGATGGCGGCCATGCGCACGTTGTCGTAGGCGCGGGAGAGGAAGCACGCGAAGGTGTCGGCAAAGGGGACTTTGCCTCGGGCGGCGAGTCCCACCGCAGCGCTGACCAGGTTTTGCTCCGCGATGTAGCCCTGTACGAAATGATCGGGAAAGGCGTCGCCGAAAATTTCGGAGAAGGTAGAATTTTTCACGTCGCCGGAGATGGCCACAATTTGTGGGTTCACTTTTCCCAGGCGCTTCAGCGCGAAGCCGTAAGCTTCGCGGGTGGCGACCGGTTTGTCCTGAGCGTATTCGGGAGCGGGGGGCTCCGGAAAATCGGGCGGTTTAGGCAAATTAGTGCGCTCGTAGGATTTTCCCGGGTCGGGTGGAACTTGAGGCGGCGTTCCTCCCAGTTCCTTAATCGCCGCAGCGAGTTGCTCTTTCGAAAGCGGCTTGCCGTGCCAGCCCATTTTCCCCGCAACTTCGCTGAAGCCGTGGCCCTTGATGGTCCTGGCGATGATGGCCTGCGGACGGCCCTTGGTGGCTTTCGCGCGATCGAGAGCGGCGAGGACGGCGGCAACGTCGTGGCCGTCGATTACTTCTGTCGCAAAACCTTCCGACTCGAATTTCCGCCGGTAAACTTCCATGTCGTGCTGATACATGGTGGGCTCGCTCTGGCCCAGCGCATTGATGTCGCAGATGACGGTGAGATTATCGAGCTTGCAATGCGCGGAAAAAGCGGCCGCCTCCCAAATTTGTCCTTCGGCGAGCTCGCCGTCACCAGTGAGGACGTACACGCGCGTGGGACTCTTGTCCATTCGCGCGCCGATGGCGAGGCCCGCTCCTACCGAGAGACCCTGGCCGAGTGATCCGGTCGCAGCATCAACGCCGTGGATGCGCGGAGTGGGGTGGCCTTCGAGTTCGCTGGAGAACTGGCGCAGCGTCATCACGCGCGACACGGGAAAAACTCCTGCTTCGGCTAGCGCGGAATAGAGAAGCGGAGCAGCGTGACCTTTGGAGAGCACGAAACGGTCGCCGTCGTTGGAGTTGGCGTTCTTGGGATCGAACTTCATGGCGTAGAAAAAAACTCCGGCCGCCAGTTCAGCGGCTGACATGCAGGAAGTTGGATGGCCCGAGCCGGCGGCAGTGGTGGACATCATCGAATAGATACTGAGCAGGCGCGCTTTTTCTTTTATGTTGGCGATAGAAGCGGCGGACGGCCCAGCGGTGGGAGTGGCGCTCATTTTGGCTCCTTTTCCTTTGTGCGTTCAGCCGGATTTTACCTTGTTCGGAGGCGTCCCGCGAGGGGCATTCTTTTTTGCGCTGAGCGCCTGCCGCTGTGCGAAATTCGGTGGGAATTGCGCGACGCTATGCGCGCTTCTGGCCCCGGGTAGAAATGCGATTCTGCGAATCAAATACTTCGCAAAAAATCGCTCTGGGTAAGGCAGATACAGTGCGATTCTAGTTTCGGTTAGAAATTTCCCCGTGGTTCGTTTTGAGGGAGTTATGTGGATTTCTGAATGTGAGGTAGTTTCGGTAGAAGTCGGGGAAACAACTCGGCAAGCCCACTCAGGATTAGCTGATCGATTATGAGCAGAGCAAACCGTCCGCTCATGTTTCACCGCTTAGTGCGCCGAATTTTCTGTTTCACCATGAATTGCCGATTGCTTTGAGCGATTCTAGAGCAAACGACCTGCCTGTCAACCTCGGTGATGAATACACGTGTGGATAGAGCTTAAGTTGTGCGGCACAAGGCAAACGCGTCCTGAAGCTTGCTGACGGTGCGCGAAGCACAAAGACGAATTGCAATTTGCTCAATCTAAACGTAGAGTTCACGCGAGAGTTGGCGGATAACCAGGGGACGAACGCTATGGATACTTGTGCGATTCGTGTGAGAGCTATCGCTATCGTTGGGAGGACTGGATGAGAGCGCCGACACGGGTTTCTGCGGAAAGTACGCGGCGGGATTTTTTGAAGACGGGGGTTGTTGCTGGGGCGGGTCTTGTTATTGGATTTCACTTGCCTGGGGGGATTGAGCAGAAGGAGGCGGCTTCTGCGAGCAAAGATGTTGCTGCGGGGGATTTCGCGCCGAATGCGTTCATTGAGATCAAGCCTAGGGGCGAAGTTTTTTTGACGGTGGCGCGGTCGGAAATGGGGCAGGGCGTGCGAACATCGATGGCGATGATTTTGGCTGAGGAGCTAGACGCAGATTGGGCGCGCGTGACAGTGAGACAGGCGGACTTTGACACGAAATATGGGGACATGACCACGGGAGGCAGCGCTAGCGTGCGAAGTTCGTGGGACCCATTGCGCAAAGCGGGAGCGACGGCGCGGGACATGTTGCTGAGTGCCGCGGCGCAAATGATGAGCGTTCCCAAGGAGGAGTGCAGGACGATTGGCGGCGGCATAATCGAGCACACAAAGACCGGGCGGAAAATTGAATACGGATTGCTGGTGGAGAAAGCTTCCGGTTTCCCGGTGCCTAAGGATGTGCCGCTCAAGGATCCGAAGGATTACAGGATTGTTGGCACGAAAAGAAATCGTGTGGATGACAAGCATATTGTGATCGGCGAAGCGCATTACGGGATCGACACGAAAGTTCCGGGAATGCTCTATGCGTCGGTGACGCGGCCGGCGGTATTTGGCGGGCGTGTGAAGACGTTTGATGCGAGCAAGGCGCAAGCTGCGCCGGGTGTGCGCAAGGTGGTGGAAGTGCCGCGCGTGGAATTGCCTCCGCTATTCGGAGAAGAGCGCGCGCCGAATTCGGGGCACCAACATTATTTGTGGGGCGGAGTGGCGGTGGTAGCGGATTCGACGTGGCGAGCCGTCGCTGCGAGACGCGCGCTAACGGTGGAATGGGACGACGGGGCGGGCGCGGCGGAATCGACGGAGAAACATCGCGCGGAGCTGGCGGAACTTTTGAAAAGTCCGGGGAAGGAACTTCGAAAAATTGGAGAGCCGGAGGTGGCGTTCGCAAAGGCTTCGAAAAAAGTCGAAGCGGAATACGAGACGCCTTTTCTGGCGCATATGGCGATGGAGCCGCAGAACTGCACCGCCTTGGTGCGCGACGGCAAATGTGAAATTTGGGCTCCCACGCAAAATGCGGGCGGGATGGCGACAGCGCTGCAGAGCGCGCTGGGATTGCCGGCGTCGGCGATTACGATTCATATCACGCTGCTGGGTGGAGGATTCGGGAGGCGGCTGAATATCGAATATGGAGTGGAAGCGGCGTTGATATCGCGAGCGGTGAGCGCTCCGGTGAAGGTGACTTGGACGCGTGAGGACGATATCGCCCATGATTTTTACCGGCCGATAACGCGGCACCGGATGCGAGCCGGACTGGATGCGCAGAACCAGCCGGTGGCTTGGTTGCACCACATTGCAGCCCCTTCGACGGACGGGACCTATCTTGGCGGCGATATTCCCGATATCGGCGGGACTGAAATCGCGGGAGTGGGGCTGCCGGGCGGGTCGGTGGCGAATTATTTTCTGGAGCAGAGTTTTCTTCACACGGCGGTTCCGCGCGGGTACTGGCGCGCGGTGGATGCGAACTGGAATCATTTTGCGGTGGAGAGTTTTATTGATGAGATTGCGGCGTCGTCGGGAAAAGATCCGGTGGAGCTGCGGCGGCAGTTAATTGCGGGGACTCCAGCACCGGCTGCGGCTGACAGCGATGAGAAACCGGTGAACATTGAGAGGTTGCATCGCGTGATCGATCTGGCGGCGGAAAAATCTGGATGGGGAAAACCGCTGGCGGCAAGTGGTTCTCGTCCGGTCAGGCGCGGGCGTGGTATAGCGGCGCTTTACTCCTGGGGGAGTTATGTAGCAAATGTCGCGGAAGTTACGGTGGCCCAGGACGGAACGCTGCGAGTGGATCGCGTTGTGGTGGCAATCGATTGCGGGCAGGTGATTAATCCCGACATGGTTGCGGCGCAGATGGAAGGCGGAGTTGCGTTTGGGCTGACGTCGGCGCTGTACGACGAAATTACGATTGAGAACGGGCAGGTGCAGCAAAGCAATTTCGACAGTTATCCGATGCTGCGGATTCCGGACATGCCGAAGGTGGAAGTGCACATTGTGCCGAGTCATGAAACGCCGGGCGGGATTGGTGAGCCGGGAGTTCCGTGTGCTGCGCCTGCGGTGGCCAATGCGATTTTCGCTGCGACAGGGAAAAGATTGCGGCGATTGCCATTTCAAACTTCAGAACTGACGCAAGCTTAAGAGTGCGTTACTTCAGTGCACGCCCTTCCTACGTCAGGGTAAACCGTCGTGAAGGCAGCGCGAAAGCAGACCTAGGCGGAACGGATTATTGTTGGCAGCCGAAGGTTACGCGATGCGCTTCCGGGCCCGCGGCAATGACCATCGCGCCGAGCAACAGAGCGGTGGCGGCAAACATTGCCAGGGCTTGTGAATACGAAAATCGATGGCTCCAGAGCGATTCAATGTAAGGCGCCGTGGAGCCGATCAGCACGCCGAGTTGATACGCGAAGCCAGGAAAAAATCCGCGCAGGCGATCGGGTGAAAGCTCGTTGAGATGCGCGGGGATTACGCCCCAGGCGCCCTGCACCATGAACTGCAATAGAAATGCGCCGAGGGCGATCCAGGCTGCGCTGGGCGCAAAAATCCAGAGCGGGACTAGCACGACTGCGGCCAGGACGGATGTGATCATGGCGCGGCGGCGGCCGCGATGGTCGGAGTAAAGGCCGACGATAATTCCGCCAGCGATGGCGCCAAGCATGGAGAGTACTGTGATGATCGACGTGAGCCGCGGGCTGAAGCCGCGCTGTTGTTGCAGGAACGTTGGGTAAAGATCCTGCGTGCCGTGAGAAATGAAAATCATCATGGCCATTAACAGGACGAGATACGCGAACTGTTTCCAGTTTGCGGCGACTTCGCGAAAATAAGATTTCCATTCGTGCGTTTTTGCAGCGACGGACTTCCACGCTTCGCTTTCCTTCACTTTTGCGCGGATAAAAAGCGAGAGAAGCGCAGGCAGACCTCCCAGAAAAAACATGGGGCGCCAGCCCCAACGCGGGAAAACTTGCCAGTAAGCGAGGGCGGCGAGGAGATATCCGAGGGCGTAGCCTTCCTGCAAAATTCCGGAAAGAATGCCGCGCCATTTGGAGGGCGCAGATTCCATGGCGAGCGAGGCGCCTACGCCCCATTCGCCGCCCATGCCGATTCCATAAAGGAGGCGGAGAATCAGGAACGTTCTGTAATTTGGCGCCAGTCCGGAGAAAACTTCTACGACGGAATAAAAAATAACGTCGAGCATGAGCGGGAGGCGGCGGCCGTAACGGTCGGCCATCAATCCGAAAATCAGAGCGCCAACCGGGCGCATGGCGAGGCTGGCGGTGAGAGTGAGGGCGATCTCCGGGACCGTTTTGTGAAATTCGCGCGCGACCGGGAGGAGGACAAAAACCAGGATGAAATAGTCGAAGGCGTCCAGGGTCCATCCGAGGAAGCCGGCGAGGAGGGCGTTACGAGCGTTGGCGCGTTGTTCGCAAGTAGTCGAGTCGGAAGTCATCGCGGCGAAATTCCTTTTTGTGTGACGGAACTGGGCGAGAGGATGGCGTCGGTGACGCGCGCTACTTGAACCATTTCGGCTACGTCATGCACGCGGACAATGTGGGCGCCACGGAAAATGCTGGCGCCGACGGTTGCGGCGGTGCCCCAGAGGCGGTCTTCGTTAGGCGGATTCTGGTGAGATTGCGTGCGCAGTATGTGAGCGATGAAACTTTTTCTGGATGTGCCGATTAAGAGCGGGTGGCCGAGCTTGGCGAGTTCGGGCAAGCGGCGGAGCAATTCGAGATTTTGGTCATACGTTTTGCCGAAGCCGATGCCGGGGTCGATGATGATTTGAGATTTTGCGACACCGGCGCGTCGAGCGAGCACGATTGAGCGGCGCAGACCTGTGAGGACATCGCGGATTACGTCTTTCGCAAATGGGCCTTTCTGCATGGTGCGCGGTTCTCCACGCATGTGCATCAGGATTAACGGAAGCTTGCGGCGGCGGGCTACTTCAGCGATGCGGGGATCGTTGCGCAAGGCGGTGACGTCGTTGAGAATTTCGGCGCCGGCGGCTGCGGTGGCCTCGGCGACTTCAGACTTGCTGGTGTCGATCGAAATGGGGATTGTTATTTTCCCTTGAAGTTTTTGTAGCACGGGGAGGATTCGGCGCAACTCTTCTTCGGCGGAAACGCCTGCGGAAGCGGGACGGGTGGATTCGCCTCCGATATCGAGGATGTCGGCGCCAGCGCATTCTATTTCTAACGCTTGGGCGACGGCTGCGTCGGTGTCGAGAAAAAGACCGCCGTCGGAAAAACTGTCTGGGGTCACGTTGAGGACGCCCATGACCAGTGTGCGTTCGCCCATGGATAGCGTTCTGGAGGGCAAGCGCAACTTGAATTTTGGGCGACGGAACATGGCTATGGATTAAATCATAAGACTGGGCGAATCGAGGTGGCGGAGAATAAGCGGGCGGGGCAATTAAAGCAATCGGTGCGGCTCAGCAAAAGTGGGTCATCTTGGGTGCCCCGGGCAAGCCATTTCAAATTGCTGGGGCGCTCTCGCCGATTTATTTTGCGGACGCATAATAGCCGGGACGGCTTGAGACGTTGACGCCGGCGTGCCCCACCATTTCGACGCGCAAGGAATGCCATGTTGCGCGTTTAACCGCATCTTCAGTCTGCGGAGGCGCGAAGCCGAGTGTGTATTCGGCGCGAACTCTGCGGGCGATCTCGCGGAAGGTGTTGGTCAGCGATTCTGCTTCGCGCAGGAAGTAAAGCTGGCCTCCTACGCGGCGTACGAGTTCGGCGAGGTACAGGGTATAGGCGGGAATCTTCAAATCGTGCGCGTCGGGTGTGAGTAATGCAGATGCGGAGTGCGATGCGAGCCAGGCTGGCGTCATTATCTTGGGACGGCTTTGGGTGGAGACGGCAAAGACCTGAATGTCTGCTGCGGCGAGCGAGCGGGCGACGTCGTCAAAAGTTAGGCGATTGCTTGGGAAGCCCGGCCGCGGAGATGCGGTGACCGGATCCAAAGTGATGCCGAGGCCGCTGTCCTGACCATCGGTGAGAAGTACGATGGCTTTTCGGCCGGTGCCTCCGGCGAAAAGCTCATGCGCGGCAAGGAACACGGATTGATAGATATTGGAGCCGCCGGTATCGCCAAAAAGTTCGCGGACGTTGATGCGCGAGATGGCCTGGCGGATCAAGCCCCAATCATTCGAAAACGGGAGCAAGAGATAGGTGTGCGCGGAAAAATCGACGACGGCGACTTGATCGGTGGGCGTGAGGCCGTCCACGAGCGCGCGGGCCGCGGCTTTCATTTCGTCACTTTGAGGCAGGACGCTGGGGCTGGCGTCGATGACCAGAGCGATGGCGGCGGGCTGCGTGGACGCGTCGAAATAAGTGATGGGCTGCTCGACCCCGTCATCGAATACGCGAAAGTTCTCTCGTGACATGCCAGCGAGAGCGGCCCCCCCTGCATCGGTTACGCTGACGGTGACGGGGACAAGTGGCGTTTCAACGCGAATGGCATTCACTGACGATTCACTTTTTGTTTCGGGAGTATTCCCGGCACTCCTTGACAGGATGGTACGCAACTCGCCGGTGGTTGGATCGCGTTGCAGAGAAACTCCGGAGTCAAGGATGCGTGGGCGTGGGACTCTTGCCTTTTGCGACGTCTGCGATTGCACATTCGCTGGAGCCAGAAACAACAGGAGCATTCCAAGCGGAAAAACGAAATAGGTGGAAGAAAGACGGCGAACCACGTTAATTTTCTTCGGGGCGGACCTGAAGTTCATCGCCGCTTGAACTCAATCGAGATCGAAATCGCGCAGCGGCTTTTCGATGGGACCGTCTTTAGCTTTCTTCAATCCTTCGGCGAACTTGCGAGCGAGCACGTCCTCTTTTGACTTCTCAGCTTCCACCGACGCGCGGAACTTTGCTTCGACGGCTTCGGTCTGCGCGCGCAAAAGGCGCGCGGTGTCGTCCAGATCGACAGACGATGGCGGTCTTGGCGGCGGAACGTGGGAAAGCACCGCGCCAAGTTCGCGGTCAACGTTAAGCTTAGCCCGGCAGCACGGGCACTCTACTTCGAAGGTGTCTGCGGAATTTTTCGCCATGCCCGTATTTTACGCTCATTTCTGAGGATGCGCGCAACTGAGGTTGCGCGGGAAGGCAAGTCCATGAAGACGGACGCTTAGAGATTAGGACGAAGTGAGTACGGGAGGGAACTCCTCCCCCAAAAAACGGCGCCCCAGATTCATGGTACGCCGTTGCAAATTTTAAGGATAAGGCTGGATTAAGCCGGGGCTGGTTTTTCGCCCTTGGCCATTCCCGGGATGGGACGCGGCTCAGGACGTAGCGAGAGCTGCGGCTCTTTCGTCGGCAACGGCGGAGCGGCCGGAGGCGGTGGCGGAACTTTGTCCGGCAGCGGCTTGCCTTCGAGCAAAAGCTTGAGTTCGGTTGCGTCGAGGACCTCACGTTCTAGCAAGGCTTGCGCTATGCGTTCGAGAGTGTCGCGCTGCGTCTCGAGAATATTGCGAGCGCGGCTGTATCCGTTGGTGACGATGCTGCGAACTTCCGCGTCAATTTTGATGGCAGTGTCTTCGGAGTAGTCGCGATGCTGCGTGATTTCGCGGCCGAGGAAGATGGCTTCTTCCTTCTTGCCAAAGGTTAACGGACCGAGCGGGCTCATGCCCCATTCGCAAACCATCTGACGCGCAATTTCAGAGGCGCGTTCGATGTCGTTTCCGGCGCCGGTAGTGATGTGATGCAGGAAAATTTCCTCGGCGGCGCGTCCACCCATGAGTACGCTCAGTTGCGACTCGAGGAATTCCTTAGTGTAGGTGTGCTTGTCGTCGATGGGCAACTGCATGGTGACGCCCAAAGCCATTCCGCGAGGAATGATTGTAACTTTGTGAAGCGGATCGGCTCCCGGAGTCAATGCAGCGACGAGTGCGTGGCCTGCCTCATGGTAGGCGGTGTTGCGCTTTTCTTCATCCGACAAAATCATGGACTTGCGCTCGACCCCCATCAAGACTTTGTCTTTCGACATTTCGAAGTCAGACATGGCTACGAATTTACGATTCTGGCGGGCGGCCCACAGAGCGGATTCGTTCACCAGGTTCGCGAGATCGGCGCCCGAAAATCCTGGGGTGCCGCGGGCGATGACGGAAAGCTCCACGTCTTCCGACAGGGGCACCTTGCGCGTGTGCACGCGAAGAATCTCTTCGCGGCCTTTTACGTCAGGACGCGGAACTACGACGCGCCGGTCGAACCGACCAGGACGTAACAAGGCTGGATCGAGCACGTCGGGACGGTTCGTTGCTGCGATCAGGATGACGCCTTCGTTTGATTCGAAGCCGTCCATTTCGACGAGCAAGGCGTTGAGGGTTTGTTCGCGTTCGTCGTGACCGCCGCCCAGGCCCGCGCCGCGATGCCGGCCGACGGCGTCGATTTCATCAATGAAGATGATGCACGGCGCGTTCTTCTTGCCTTGCTCGAAGAGATCGCGCACGCGGCTGGCGCCGACGCCGACAAACATTTCCACGAAGTCGGAGCCGGAAATGGAGAAGAATGGAACGTTCGCTTCGCCCGCTATGGCACGAGCGAGCAAAGTCTTTCCCGTCCCTGGAGGCCCGACCAGTAGCACGCCCTTCGGAATGCGTCCGCCAAGTTTCTGGAATTTTTGCGGATCTTTCAAGAAATCGATGATTTCGTAAAGCTCTTCCTTGGGCTCATCAATTCCCGCAACATCTTTGAAGGTCGCCTTTTTCTGTTGTGCCGTGAGCAAACGCGCGCGAGATTTTCCAAAGCTCAGCGCTTTGTTCCCGCCCGCCTGCATTTGCTTCATCATGAAGACCCAGAAGAGGACCAGGAGAATCAACGGAGCAAAATTGACGAGGAAGGTCATCCAATCGGCGTTCTTCACTTCCTTGTAGTTGTAGAGGACGTTGTGATCCTGGAGAGCTTTGGTTATGTCCGGTATGGCGGTATTGGCAATCGTTACGCCCTTGAATTTTCCGGCTGGTTCGCGATATTCGCCCTGAATCTCGGCGCTATTTGGTGCTAGATAAATTGTGACGTCTTTAACATTCCCGGCTTGTACCTTGGCGAGAAAATTCGTGTAGCTCGGCTCATCCTCGCGCGCGGTCTGCCCTCCGGTGGAAGCCATTTTCCACAAGACGACCGCCAGCAATATCATAAGAAGCCAAAAGAGAATTGTTCGCACTGTTGAGTTCACTGTCTTACCTCGCCTTCTGGCTTACTGGAAACGCAGGCCTCAATACTTGCTCTAATTCTAACCCACTCTTGTTTAGATGCGATAGGAAGGCAGGTGTATGCACGCAAAGAATGAACATGCTATTCAAGCGGATGCTCCTCAATAGAGACCCCTACCAGCGTGTGTTCCCGGGCGCAAAAGTCACCCGCAGGCGGCATGCCGCGAGTCCAAATCACACGCCCCTCGCATTCCAGCACGGGCCAGAGTCCCCGCTCAGGGCCGGGAATACGGTTTTGCAGGAACATTTGCTTCAACTTCTGAATGTGCCGGCGACCGCGCGGTCTGTATGCGTCGCCGGGCCGCCAGTTCCGCAAGATTAAACGACCGCGGAGGAGATCAGCATCGAGAGCCTGGCCAGCAGTTTTAGTGTCGCTCGGCTGCAAAATCCAGTCAATCACTTTCAAACGGAAGCAACTTCCAAGTTCCGGGACAGAAACAACGGCCGCTCCGCGGTCTGGAACGTTTACTACATATTGATAGGCATGCGGAGGGGAGAGAATTTCCTCGGAGCCGCGCTGTCTCGTTTGCCGAGCACGCGAAAAGATCAAATTGTCGAAACTTCGCTCGACCATGACGCCGGCCGGCAGCTCTAGACGGCGGCCGCTGGTTTGCCCGCTAGCTAGTCGGATGATTTGTTCGACATGCTCGGCGGTGAGGTCCTTGCGATCCCCACGGATACTCTCATAAAGACGACGGGATAGGCGTTCGGTGAGCGCGCGTAACGATGTGGTATTGCTGGTGTTATCTTCGGTCGAAGAAAGGCTTCGGCCGGAATTTAGTTCTAGCGGCGCGAGCAAATCGTGAACGCGGATCGCAATTGACTCGCTGCTGCGATGAGCGTGCACACGAAAGCGATCTTCCACGATCGTGGACCAGAACAACTCTTCCTCTCGCGAGAGGCGCGCGAGTTCACACAAATGAGAAACGATTGTTGGCGCGAAATCACGTTCGAGGAAGGGAATAAGTTGCTCGCGGATGCGAGCGCGCAGGCGTTTCGTATCGAGGTTCGTGGCGTCTTCACGCCAAGGCTGATGAAGAGCGTTTAAATAGTCGCGCAAATCTTGGCGCTGGATTCCAAGCAGCGGCCGAATCACAGAGCCTACCCTCGGATAAATGCCTGCCAAGCCGGTTGGACCTGTTCCGCGAACCAAATGTGCGAGAACGGTTTCGGCTTGATCTTGCGCGGTGTGAGCGATGGCGATGCGGGTTGCTTGTCCACTGGCGCAAACGTTTTCAAAGAAGGCGTAGCGAAGGCGCCGCGCTACGTCTTCGAGATTCCAGCCTTGGAGCGCGGCTACAGCCGAGACGTCTTCGCTTGTAGCTGTAATTTCCAGGTTAAGTGCGTGAGCTAGATCTCTGACGAACTGCGCGTCGGCTTTGGAGTCTTCGCCGCGCAGCATGTGGTCAAAGTGGACAACTAGCAGGTTGATGCCAAGTTCATCACGCAGATTCTGCAAGATACGCAGCAAAGCTACTGAATCTGCGCCGCCCGAAACAGCCACACCGATACGATCGCCGGGCGCAATCATTCGCACGGCGCGAATGTGGTGAAGGACCGATTGTTCGAGGGCTATTCTCATAGACTACCGTGATGGCGAAAGCGCCATCAAAATTGGCCAATCGCTGCGGTAATCAACATGGTAGCAGTCGAACCCTTGCCGGGTCGAGAGTGAGCAGCGAAGATCAAGAACAATTTTGGCGGGATAGAAAGAACTTACAGACGATCGGCGATTTGTTGAGTGAAGAGATCACGGCTGTAGGAAATTCGCCGGTCGAGGGCCACAGCCGCAAAGTACGAACAACTCTCGCGCTCTTGCTCCGCCCATGCCGCAATCGGGGGTGCGGTTGGCCGCGCTAATCGGCCCAGAATGTTCAGCAAGCCATAATAAGTGCCGACGGCGCGAATTTCACCACGGTCGTCACCACGTTCCGGACAGAGGCGCACTAATTGAAGGAGGCGATGAAAATCTTCCGCGTTGAAATTTCTACTGTCGACGCCGGCAACTTCACGCACGCGCTCGGAGAGTTCGACTCTGCGGCTGGATGCGAGAATCGAACGGCAGTGCCAGACAAAGAATTGCAGGAAAGCCGCAATCGAGAAAACGCATATGATGGCAGCCACGATCATCGGGCTCTCACCATTAAGCGGGCGGTGGCCAGGCGGGCCTCTTCCGGAATCCTCGAAAATGTGTAAGCCCAAGCCAACGGCAACCACGTGCCTATTAGCGGCGGCACCCAACGCAGGAAGGATTCCTGCAAACCAGGAAAAAGGTTTCGGAGAGCGTAAGTTCCGGCTGTGGCGCTGAAGTAAACGCCCAGTGCCAGCACTAATTGAATTAGGCGAGTTCGCGTTTCCCTGAGCTTCAAGATCGCTCCCCAGAGAAGGTAGGTAAGCACCACGCCAACGAAGTACAGGTTCTGTCCCAACTCGACGACGAAGTGACTTGTTAAGTGGTCTTTGTTCTGGCGCACAACCGCGTAGGAAAAGAAAGCTGTGGCAATCAACAGGAGGGCTGCAGCACCACGGATGTATTTACTTACATTCATCTCGCGGAAGACGTGTTGGTAGAGCTCCATCACCGTGAAATAAATGAGGACGATCAGCAGGCTCTCGGAATAGTAGTAAAAGTAGCGATACTGCAGGGAAGAATAGCCATAAGTATGAAACGTGACGTAATGGCCCAAAGTGACCAAAGCAGCCGCTAACATATAGAGATTTAAGGAGAAATAGCGGAAGGTATCTTTATGGAGCGCCAAACACACAACTACGTAAACTTCCAGCGTGAAGCTTACGATCCAAATTAAGTAATCAGCCGGGCCAAGCTGCATATGGTCCTCAACCAAAGACCGGCCCTGACCTGAACCCTTACTCCGCTTGCGCGGAACCTACCCTGACTACTTCCAGGGCGTCGGCGGCATCGGGCTGCCGGTGTTCGTCCACGGTGTGGGCGGCATCGGACTCCCCGTATTTGCTGCCAGCCAAGGTGTCGGTGGCATCGGGCTACCGGTGTTCGTCCACGGTGTGGGCGGCATCGGACTTCCCGTATTTGCTGACCAGGGCGTCGGCGGCATCGGGCTGCCGGTGTTCGTCCACGGTGTGGGCGGCATCGGACTTCCCGTATTTGCTGCCAGCCAAGGTGTTGGCGGCATTGGACTGCCGGTGTTAGCCAGCGAAATCTGGGTCGTTAAAGCGCTTAGACCCACTGCACTGGTCAAGACCAGCAATACCAATACAACAACCATTAACCACCTATTCATAGACCCTCCGAGGGAAAGTTACCGCGGCGAGTCTATAGGTGGTGTTATGCCGTCAAGGGAGTTTTCTTTGGGCGTGTGTCCAAACAGTACACACCCCTACCTCCCTAGCAAAGCCAGAGCCTTTTATTTCCTTACATGCTACAAAGTAGCTTTCCAATGCGCCAGGGGCAATAGCCCAAAAGTACCAATCTTTGAGCCCATTTACGGTAGGAGTGGCGGGTCAAGAGGCAGTATTAAGATTGGAATTGGGGCGCTATTCGGAAGATCCGCGGGCAACCTTGATTCCATCTCCTCAACGAGAGAAGCCAAAACGTACAAAGCAAACAAATGCCGAACCATCATTAGCACAAATTCAGCTTTTAGATTTTTTCGCGCTTTCGAGCAAGTCCCACGCAGAATCGGGCAGGTCGACGAAGTCGTTAAATTCACCGGCACCGCGCAGCCACAAGCCGCCGTCGATCACGACGCATTCGCCATTTACGTAGGCGGCCTGTTCGCTCAATAGGTAGGCCGCGAGATTAGCGAGTTCCTCATGACGGCCGAAGCGTTTCATCGGATGATAATTTCTTGCGCGCTCTTCGAGATCTTTCGAGGGCAGTAGACGGGACCAAGCGCCTTCCGTGGGAAATGGTCCGGGCGCGATCGCATTCAGGCGAATATGATGGCGGGCCCATTCCACCGCGAGCGAACGCGTTAGGGCCAGGACTCCCGCTTTGGCGCAGGCCGAGGGCACGACAAAACCAGAACCTGAGTTTGCGGAAGCATAAGTTGCCACGATATTCAGAATGGTTCCGGGCTGCTTGCGCGCGATCCATTTCTTTCCCAGCGCGAGCGTGCAGAAAAATGTTCCTTGAAGAACGATGCCCACGACAGCATTGAAGGCATTGGGTGAGAGTTTTTCGGTACGCGCGATGAAATTACCGGCGGCGTTGTTGACCAGCGTGTCCACGCTGCCAAATTCCTTCTCTGCCGCGTCGATAGTCTTCTCGACTGCTTCATAGTTGCGAATGTCAGCTTGGACATACGCGGCGCGTCCTCCCGCCGTTTGAATTTCGTCGGCGGTCCTTTTCAGCGGTTCCTCGCGGCGAGCGACGAGAAATAGAGTTGCGCCCAGCTCCGCAAACCGCAGGGCCATCGAGCGGCCGAGCCCTGTCCCGCCTCCGGTAATCAGGATTGTACGGCCTTTTAGCAGGTCTTTTTGAAACATGGCATCCCTCCGAAACGCTGCGTATTCTGGACGCATCATCGCGCGCATCGCAAGCTCATTTAGTTCTTGTGTGCATTTGTTTCCGCACGAACTCCGATTGCTGGCGGTATCAAGCAAATGTCTCTTGGGCAAATCGGATTAGAATAGGGACATCATTATGTAGCGTCGTCGCTGAGGATGTGATCTTGGGTTACGAATGGAAGGGCGAGATGGCGATGGGGCGGTTCCTCCTTGCGATTTTGCTCGCTTTCACCGGCGTGGCTGCTGCGGCACAAGATGCGCCCGCGCCTACCACTTCGAATTCTGATTCTGACGCTGTGCTAACGCGCCGGGCACACGCTGAACCCACATCGATAACTCCGAAGGCCGAGACGATCCCGCTGACTGTGCCCAAAGGTACAGCCTTGCAAGTTGCGCTCGACAAAGAGGTGCGGGTCCAGCGAGTTGGCCAACGGATTCACGGGCACATCGTGGAACCGCTGTATGCGTTTGACCGCCTGGTTATTCCGGTTGGATCCAAAGTAGAAGGAGAGATCACGGAAATTGAGCCTGTTTCGGCGGGAAAACGAACCCTCGACGCGTTGGATGCAGATTTCACGCCTGCTCGTAAGATCAGCGTGAAATTTACCGAACTAGTTCTATCGAATGACGAGCACATTCCGGTCAACACAGTCGTAACACCCGGGTCGGGAGAACCCATTCGATTTGTAACGGCCGCTGACGAAAACCCCAAGGGTGTGAAAGACGCTACATCGCAAAAAGCTCGCGAGGCGAAGGAACAGGCTAAGCAAGAATGGAAGACTGCGATGAAGCAAGTAAAACAGCCTGGGAAAATTCACAAAATCGAACGTTATGCGATCGCGCAACTTCCGGTGCGTCCGCAATATGTCGATGCTGGAACGGTTTATTTTGCGGAACTGCAAGAGCCATTGAATTTTGGATCAGAGCCGCTTACTCCGGAACTCGCCGCGTCCGTTGGTTCAGCTCCTCCGCCCGGCAGCTTCGTGCACGCGCGCCTGGTGACTTCACTCAGCTCCTCAAGTTCACACAATGGCGATGAGGTTGAAGCTGTTATTTCCCGGCCACTCTTCGACAATGGCCGCCTGATCTATCCGCAAGGCACACTTTTGAAAGGCACCGTGCTTCAAGCGCGACGCGCCGGCTATATGAGCCGCAGCGGGCAGTTGCGAATCGTCTTTCACGACGTAGTTCTGCAGGATGGCGTGGCGAGTAAGATTCAGGCGAGCTTGGAAGGCGTGCAAAGTGGGAGCGCGCAGAATGTGGTCCTCGACGCGGAAGGCGGGGCGCATGCAAATCCTCCAAAAACCAGGTTTTTAACCACGACTATTTCAGTGGGACTCGGCGCGGCGTCATTCTTAGGCGATACGTTCGGAGACACGGGGCCTCGCGCCGCGGGCGGCGCTACAGGATTTAAATTGGTCGGGATCGCCATTGGGCTCAGCGTACATTCCACGGCTTTGGGAATGGCCATGGGAGCCCTGGGGGCCGCGCGTTCAGTCTATACAAATTTTATAGCGCGAGGGCGCGACGTCGTCTTCCCGAAGAATACGGCAATGCAAATCGGTATGGGCGTTCGCCAAGAGCATCAAACAAAGCCGGCTGGGTCCCTGTCGAATCAATAACTGCGATCGCATCGGTTCCGAAAACACGCTTTGCTCTATACTGTCCACATCGATGTATGCGGATCTGCAAATTTTTACTTTTGATGGCGCCGTTTGCGGCTAAAGGAGAGGAATCCTGATGCGAGGTTTTTTCGCCGGAGTAATAGTCACGCTACTCGTTATCGTGCTGGGCGCAATCTTTTACTTCAAGACTGGGCTGGCGCCGGTAGCTACGGCCGATCCGCAGATGCCGTTTGAAAAAACTTTGGCAAAAATGGGATTGCACGCTCGAATGGACAAAGAGATGCCTCAGCGCGACGTTTCAGAGTTAACCACCGCAGACTTATTGAGTGGCGCCGACGTGTATCAGAAGAATTGCGCCTTCTGCCATGGTTTGTTGCAGCAACCTGCGAGCAGCGCAGCGATCGGGATGTTTCCCAAGCCGCCGCAACTTCTGACGGTGAAAGAAGCTGTGAGGGACGACCCGGCGGGAGAAACGTATTGGAAGGTAAAAAACGGTATACGGCTGACCGGAATGCCGGGATTCAGCGCCTCGCTGACGGATCAGCAAATGTGGCAGGTGAGCGCATTAATGGCCCGAGCTGACAAACTGCCACCAGAAGTGCAAGAAGCTCTGAAACCTGGAGCTGCGCCGGCTTTGCCGCCTGCAGTGCCTCCGCTGCCAATCCTCACGCAATAATTTTTCACACAACAATCGAGGGAACGTTCACAATACCGCACAAACGCGCGAGCAGGAACGCGCTCGGTATTTGCATCCCGCACGACCGTAGAAAATTTTAGTGTGCCTTGGGCAAGAATTCTTCGGGCAAGGGCGCGTCTGGAGATTCTTCTTGCCAAAAGATGCTGACGACCCACCAGCGCTTTCCGTCGAAGAAAAGCTGAAAGCTATTAATACCCCGCGCAAAAGGCTTAGGATCTTTTGCGTCGTGACGCGATTCGTAGGTGCTGAAGATTTGCATGATGTTGCTATAGCGGTCGGCGTGGCGCGCGGCTTCTCTTTCGTAGAAAGCATTCTTTTCGAAGTAGGGATCGCCGAACGCGATGTATTCTTCCGGCGTGAAGGAACGCGCGGAGAGTCCGTTGCCGTCCTTCCCGGGCATAACCGCGGCCATACGCGCGCCGGGGAGAAACAGCGAGCGAAAACGGTCCCAATCGCGCTTTTGTCCAGCGGGGCCGGAAATCACGTCGTAGGTGGCCGCTAGAATTGCGTCTGGTGACGAGACATCTGCCGGCTTCGCAGGGGACGGAGTTGCGGAAGCTTGGGACTGAGACGTTTGCGATTGGGTTTGCGGCTGCGCTTTTGATTCCGTTTGTTTTTGTGTGCTGGCAGAAGCGGTCGCGAGGCAGAGAGAGAAAATGAGAACCGCGGCTATCTTCGAAACCGACATGAAATCCTCCGGTGGCTCACCACCTCTGTACGTTCGCCCCAAGCCACGCGCAGGAGCTTAAATGAGTTGGCGCCGTTTTTCCAACGCTATCTAAATGCGAGGGACGAAATCATCGAGCGAGGTGTTCCTTGCGATGGAGCGCTGTGCGATACGATTGGTTGCGGTCGGTGGTGATGCGCGATAAACTGTTCGCGGTCGTCGTCAAAATTTCGGGGCGTAGCGCAGCCTGGCTAGCGCGCCTGGTTCGGGACCAGGAGGTCGGTGGTTCAAATCCACTCGCCCCGACCACTTTTCACCGCAGAATCATGAGGGTAGGAGTCTCGGTTGCACTTCCTCCGTCATTGGAGTTTCTTCTGGACTGAACCCTTAACTTGAGACACTCGGATAAGGCACACTTGCAGGGAAAGGGACTGCAAGTGGCAAAAAGACGAGTGGGAAGATACTCGAAAGAATTCCGGCGGATGGCTGTCGAGCGATTGAAGACCTGTGACAACATCGTGGAATTGTCACAGGAACTTGGTGTGCATCGACGGCTTCTCTACAAGTGGCGAGATCAATTTGGATCCCTTCTACTCCAGTGAGGAGTCGCCACCCGGAAACTCTCGTGAGTCCGCGCTTCGCAAGGAAATCAACCAGCTGAAGCGCGTGCTGGTAGACAAGACGCTGGAGCTGGATTTTTTCAAAGGTGCCTTGCAAAAAGTAGAGGCCCGACGCCAGAAGAGCGGTATCAGTGGCGAGAGGGCATCTACGACGAAATCCAAGAAGTGATGCCTTTGCAAGGCAGCTTAAGCATCGAGCGAATGTGTCAGCTGGCCGGGGTCAGCCGTGCTGGTTTTTATCGTTCTCTGCAGGAGCGAGCACCAGTCGAGGAAGACATGGAGGTGCGGAGCGTGATTCAGCAGATCGCTGCCGAGCATCGACGCCGCTACGGGTATCGGCGGATCAGTGCCGAGTTGCGGCGGCGCGGGATGCTGGTCAATCACAAGCGTGTGTTGCGGATCATACGCGAAGACAACCTGCTGGCCGTGCAGCCGCGGGCGTTCGTGGTGACGACGGATTCCGATCATGAGTTCGAGGTCTATCTGAACCTCGCCAGTCGTATGAAACTGACGGGGATGAATCAGCTGTGGGTAGCGGACATCACCTATATCCGTTTGAAGAAGGAGTTTGTCTACCTGGCGGTCATTCTCGACGCGTTTTCGCGGAAAGTAGTGGGATGGGCTTTGGACCGAACACTCGCGAGCCGGTTGCCGATTGCGGCGCTGGAACAGGCCATTGCCCAACGACAGCCACCACCAGGTTTGGTGCATCATTCCGACCGTGGCGTGCAGTACGCTTCCGGAGAGTACGTGCAGATCTTGCGAAAGCACCAGATGATCCCGAGCATGAGTCGGCCGGCGAACCCCTATGACAACGCCAGTTGCGAAAGTTTTATGAAGACGCTCAAACGGGAGGAGATTTATGCGAACGACTACCGCGACTTAGACCACTTGCAGGGTAACATCGAGGCCTTCATCGAACAGTACTACAATCGGTGCCGTTTACATTCGGCGCTGGGCTATCGGCCGCCGGAAGAGTTCGAGCGAGAGGCGAATACAGCAGTGAATTCTGCTGGAGCAACCATGAGTTTTTTCAGGCATGAGGAGGGAGCAAATAGGGGGATGCTGTAGGTCGAGCGGGTTGGGAATCGTCGCTCTCAGGCGCTCCTGGCGCGAAATTTTTCTGTGGAAAACTGGGGATAGGCAGAAAGAAAAAAGGAGCAAAAAAGAAAGAAATGGAGGCCTTGTGGAAACTGACGCCGCTGATGGAAATCCGCTCACAACGCGGATTCCCTCAGCGGCTTGGAAAGCACAAAACGCTTTCCACAGTTCCCACAAGGCCCGACGGCGGCTCCATCATAGGATTTACTTTTCTTTGGCCCGAAGGATGGGGAGCACCTCAAACATTAAACGGCAAGTGTGCCAATTCCAAACTGTCTCAACAGAGGGGTTCACCCCACTTCGCTGTGCCCAATATTGTGCCTACCTAATCTTTCGACGGCGGCCAAGACTGCGTCCTCGGACGGATGGACGTACCGCGTAGACATGCTCACTGAACTGTGCCCAGCAATTCTCGCGAGAGTCCAAGCGTCGCACCCTGATTCACTTCGTGGGGGGCTCCATTGATGCAGCGTGGATATTTTGCGCCAATCAACGGCGCGAGAGGGTCTCCAAGACAAAGAGGAGCACACGCTTGGGGAACTGTTTGGCGGACCGTGGTGTCACATTGAAAGGATGATCCGCCAACGGCCAATTCGTTGGGCCCTGGTTCTAGGCTTGCTCCTAGTGGCCGCTTGCTTGGCCATTTGGGATGTGCAGTGGAATTCTGAGGAATATGCGGTCTATGAGGCCGCGATTCGCGAGGCCTTTAGCGGCGAAGATGTCTCGTACTACGTGATTCTGGACACTACACAGCCTGTGGGGCGTTTCGGTATTTCCAACTTCCATTCCGAGAGATTGGGTCTTCCGCTCACCGCGAGAGGTAGCTACACGACAAAAAATTTGTTTCGGTTTCACGTCCCGCCAAGGCTTCGCCTTCCCCACCCGTTCACAATGGTCAGCCAGAAAGAACTGGACAAGGTTTATCGTCCCGGCCAAATCGATTCTCCCAGCGCCGTTGAACTCAGAGGGCTTCTGCGGAAGAGTTGGGGTGTCATTACCCTCTCACGCGTCGGGTTTGATCTTGGCGGACGGCATGCGGTTGTTTACGCGCAGCTAATCTACTGCGGCCTCTGTGGGGAAGGAACCTACCTGTATCTCTCAAAGGAAACGGGGGCGTGGCACATTGTTGGCCGCGCCGGAACTTGGATTTCGTAGAGTCTCGACGCGGGCCAAGAGTACCGCACAACATCGCAAATCCAATTTGCTTGCTCAGTGTGGAGGATCTTGGTGAAACGGTACCCCTTGTGATTTGAAATGAACGATTTCCTCCATAGGACTGTGCCAAGCCCCGCGATTGGCCGGTTGCCATTTCGGGTCGGGTAGTGCCTCGCATGGCTCATTTGGAAACTCTGTGAACCGCCATCCGGTGAAAGACCAATTGTTGTGTTCGAATACGGTGTGCAGCACAACGATCCCGTTGAACTTCATTCCCTCACGCTGGGCCTTCCCACATCCATAGATGTCGTGGCCGTCACCATTTTTCTCAGCTCGATCAAGCTTGAATTCCAACAAGTCGGGCATCTGCGCAAAATCTGTCCCGTGTTCAGATTTCATTGCGGCAATGAACGTCTTCCGGTTTGCACCATACCGCCCCGTGTCCGAAACTAGATCGTAGATCTTATCCCATTTCATTCCCCGATATGCCTCTACGTATGCGCCCAACCGTTTATTGAGGGCTTCCCGTTGTTCAGCTGGAATGCTGGACAGCGGGTCTGTTCCGCCTCCCTGAAGCGCTGACGCAAAGGCAACTACGGCAACAAGGCTGACCACAACCCTCAATCGTCCTTTCAAGGCGTTCCTCCTGAATTCGCCCTTGGCAGTTCCGTGCCCCGGTTGAGTATCTCCAAGTAGCGATGATACGTGAAGAGGCGATGGCGCTGTTTGCCGGTCGTCTCACGAACTATGCCGAGCTTCACCATGTGCTGCAAAGCCTTTGCCACAGTGGGCGCAGAGAGGGAGAGTTGCTCAGCTGTCGCCGGGATCGTGATGATCGGTTTGCGCTGAAGGTGCTGGTGAACGCGCAAAACGGATGCAGCGGGGCGGCCAAGCTCCTCGATCTTTCTGCGGTCTTCTTCGATGAGTGTGAGTATCTCCTTCGATGTATCAGCTGCCTGCTGAGCGGTTTCTTTCACACCTGTTAGAAAAAATTCGAGCCAAGTCTCCCAATCTCCGTGGCTGCGGACACGGTCAAGCAGTTCATAGTATTTCTGCCTATTCGTCTTGAAATAGAGGCTGAGGTAGAGAATGGGCTCACGGATCGCGCCAGCGATGCATAGCAAGAATGTAATCAGCAATCGGCCCAATCTCCCATTTCCGTCTAGAAACGGATGGATGGTTTCGAATTGCACATGCACGAGCGCTGCCTTCACCAATATGGGCAAGTCTTCCTTCTCGCGATGCAGAAACTTTTCGAGGGCATCCAAGCATTCCGTCATCTTCTCAGGTGGCGGCGGAACAAATGCTGCGTTCCCGGGCCGTGTGCCTCCGATCCAGTTTTGGCTTTCACGGAATTCACCTGGACGCTTCTGACTTCCTCGTCCCTTGGACAAGAGAATCTTGTGAATTTCTCGTATCAACCTCAGAGAGAGCGGAAAATCCCCCCGGAGCCGGCGAAGTCCGTGATTCATCGCGGCCACATAATTTGAAACTTCCTGAACGTCTTCCAACGGGACACTGGGGGCTTCGGCGCTTTCGAATAGCATCAGGTCAGAAAACGAGGACTGTGTGCCCTCGATCTGCGAAGAGAGCACCGCTTCCTTCCGAACGTAGAGGTAAATGAAGAGCGAAGGGTCGGGCAGGATGGACGCAAGTCCGTCCAGGCGTCCGAGTGCTTGGTTTGCCTGTTCAAGCAACGGCAAGAGCGGCTGGAGGGCCAGCGGCGGGTCTGGCGGCAATGGCGGGGGCACGTAGGCCCGGAAGGACTCATCCTTGAAGGCCTTGACGACATAAGTCCCGAGCCGGTTGTTCGGTTTGGTTGGTGTCGCCATCACAAAACCATAGTTTCGTTAGAAATTTTATAACAAAAGTATATAGCCTTTTCCTTTCGTTAGCTAGAGAAGGTCAAACCCGGTCTGGGCAAGCTACACACTTGGGTCACATTGCTGCGAATCCAGTGCGGCGAGAAAAAACACAATGGCGGAATACTCTGTCACACCTTGCTAAACAGGATGTCGCGGGTCTGAACTCTTCTGGCAAGGCATCAGGTCCGCACAGTCTCGGCAACCGTATCGCCGAGTGCGGAGTACCCTGCAAGCCGCTTCTTGTACATGCGAGCCAGCATAGGCACCATCACATCCGCATAGTCGTAGACGTGGACCTCACTCTTGTTGTCGTGGAGACGATGCAGGCGGCCCACGTACTGTTGCAAAGTACCTTTCCACGAAATCGGCATTGCAAGAAGAAGCGTATCAAGACGGGGGTCGTCAAATCCCTCGCCGAGGTAACTTCCGGTCGCTAGGATCACGCGCGGTTCTTCGCAAGGAGCGGCTGCCAGAGATTCAGCCAGTCTCTTCCTTTGCTTCGTGCTCATCCCACCCTTCAAAATGAAAATGTGCGGACAAATTCCACCAAGCGCCCAGCCAAATAATCGAGATGTCCCGTCCGACTTGTGAGAACAAGTGGTGAGCGCCCGCTGGACAAAGCCTGCTGAAGGTCTCGGACTATCAGGTCTCTTGGCTAACGATGAGAGCAGCATAAATATCTTGAATGGCCGTCTCACTTTCAGACCGAGTCCAACCGAAATCAGTAATCCTTGGGAAAACCTTATGTTGAAGTGGTGAAGACTCGGCAGCCTTCTTCGCGCTAGATGAAAACGAATCGGGCCGCATTGCATGTAGATAATGGGTTGATGCCCATCTTTTCGAGTCGGTGTTGCCGTCAATCCCAGAACTTTACGGAGGATTCGTTCAAACGTCACTGCAGACACATGATGACATTCATCCACAATCACGTGTCCGTAGTCCGCGACGAAATCTTCGACTGTCCCTTTACGCTGCAAGCTCTGAATTACAGCAACATCAATCAAACCGGTTCTCTTAGCTTTCCCTCCCCCGTACTGTCCGATGTGCCCAATCGGCAAAGCTAGAAACGCAGCTAATCGCTCGCGCCATTGGTCCATCAATTGACGCCGATGCACGAGGATCAGGGCGTTAACCGATCGTTTGGCGATGAGGCAAGCCCCCACCACTGTTTTTCCGAACGCCGTTGGTGCACAGAGTATGCCTTGGTCATAAGCAAGCACTCGCTCGGTGGCGTCTCGTTGTTCAGGCCGCAATTCGCCGTGGAAAGAAACATCAATTTGCCGTCCTTCGGTTCGTTCATCATGAACTTCCACATCGATGTGATGTGACTTGAATACACGGACTACCTCTTCCATACACCCTCTACTGGGAGTTCGATTCTCGGGAAAACTAGGTACAAGAACAATCTTTTTGGGAAGAAAAAACCAAGAGTGAGCTCCAAATTCTGCGTCCTGCCAAGCAAGCAGGACACCGGCCAGCGGTTGTGCTGAGCTCGGCCGCCTACAACGCGAAGACGAGTCTGATGGTCTGCTGCGCGATGACGACACAGATCAAGAACTATCCGTTCGAGGTGGTTGCGATTGGCGGAAGAGACGGGCCAAGCGCAAAGGGATAATATCGCCGGCTGAGCTGGCGGAAGTACGGGCCAAAATCCGCGCGCTGATAAGTTAAATGTCAGGTGCGCTTCGCGGGTTGCAGACCATGGAGGAAGACAAGTCTGGTGGCCTTGTCTAATTTCTCTCTCGTATCGTCAAGGATACGTCCGAAGCAGAAATCGGCCAATCGTCGGTCAAATGATTTCTCATGCATATTTGTGCTCTAGGGCGGAGCCTTATGTCTCTTGCCATGAGCCTGGCGTCGGCGGCGCAGATTATTCCCGGCGGCAGTGAGACTAATTGCTAGGAAGAGCTTGGACTTGCCAGCGAAAGGGTCGAAATTCGGCAAGACGCATGAAATCGCGCGCATTCGCGGTTATCACCGTGATTCCTGAGCGGCCGGCGCTCATCGCAATCAGCGCATCATTGGTCAACCGGCCTTGTCCAATTTGCTCGTAATCATACCTGGCCGCCAATTGGGCCAGCACTTTGCCGGTCTGGGTCCAGTCATTAAGATTCGGCACTAGAATCCGCTTCGCTCTCTCGAAATCGTGTTCCAATCGCTCCAGGACATGCCGACTCCGGCGGGCGACCCCGGCATACAATTCTTCGAGCACAACGGAGCTCAGCCAGACCGGAGAGTTGGCAGCCAACCGTTTCAGGGTCAGGGCCGCTTCGTCTCCGGTTCGAAGAGCCGTAATGTAGATCGAAGAGTCAAAGAGAACTGGCTGCATCTACTCCTCCAAAGTTCCATAGGCATCCTTGATATCAATGCCACTTCTGATGAAGCGATCGTTGGCTTCGACCGTCAGTCGGTTTCTCTCATGCTCAGCGATAACGATGTCGAGAGCCCGCTCGATTGCCTCTGTTTCCGTGTCGGCGCGCAGCATCCTCTGCGCACGTCGGAGTTTAGCTGCATCCAATTGGAAATGTTTGTGTGATCTAATTCTGGCAGTGGCCATAGAGCCCTCCCACTCCAATATAGCATCTATGTACAAAGAATGCCATATTATGAACATTGGTTGCACCCCGCACGGATACGTGGATTCTGGCGCGGATCGGGCACAGCATGTTTCGATATCGAATTGAGATTGTTACTTGATACTCATATTTGGCTTTGGAGCTTGGCAGAGCCCAAGCGACTTTCGCAACGCGTACAACATGAATTGAGAGATCGGAACAACGAGCTGTGGTTGTCGCCAGTCAGCACGTGGGAAGTGCTCCTGTTGCATGCCAAGGGTCGAATACGGCTGCACGGCAGCGTTGGAGATTGGGTGGCAATAGCGACCAAGCATATGCGTGAAGCTCCTTTGACACATGAGATTGTTGCGGTAGCACACGAACTGCCGCTTCAGCATCAAAATCCTGCAGATCGCTTTTTGGCTGCTACTGCGGAGGTGCTTGGACTAACTCTTGTGACTGCGGATCGACGGCTCGTAGGCCTAGGAAAGATTGCCACGCTAGCAAACCGCTGAACTCCATAAGAAGAGCAACTTGCTCCGCACCGCGTTGATCGATTCTCTTACGGAACGAGGCTGTGCCCAAATAATTTGTGCCACCTTTGGGGGTTCGCCTCAGACTCTAGCTCTAGTTACAGGTTTAGGGTAATTTTCTTGCGCCCCAGGCAGATGCGGCCCCAACGGGTGACCACGATGGTTTTGTCGTGGAGGGGATAGTCCGTGTCTGGCAATCCGGTGTAGGGGCGTGGGGAAGGCTGGTAGACCTCCGCGGGACACTTCATGTCCAGCGCTTCGTGTGGGCGTTCGTTGTTGAAGACCTCGATGAAGTCATCGAACTTGGCCCGCTGCTGCAGAAAGTTTTGAACCCGCCCACCAGTAATTACAAGGCTGTCCGCGACCACGGGATCGATAGGCAGCCAAGTAACTATTTTTGGTTCCGGGTTTGGAGAGTCGCAGAGCGGAGGTGTGGTGATTTTGAACGGCACGCCGAAGGAGATCGCCTGAGTAAGCCTCTCCGTTTGACCACGATGATCTTCGCGCCCGGAACGATTTTTGCCTTATCAGCGGGCCCATTCCAGCGAACAACTTCAACTAATCGTCATCGGGAGGTGTGACGGGCCTCTTCACGCTCAAGAAAAAATTCCGATCTACCTTCGCGGGGACTGCCTGAAAAGTTATGGGAGTCTGAGTCAGGTCGAAACAATCAGAGAAATCGTCAGCGCGCGCATCCGCATACCCCAGCGAGGGCAACTTGAAAACTTCCTCAATAAATTTCAAGATGCTGCCGAAGTCATGCGTCACATGAGATACGTATCCCTGTTTGGTGTACGGCGACACGATGATGAGCGGAACGCGAAAACCGTATTCGTAGGAATCAAAGATCGATGGCGCGACATGGTCGTACCAACCGCCCCAGTCGTCCCATGTGATGATGATGGCAGTATTCGCCCAATAGGGGCTGCTGCCGATGGCGTTGACGATCGATGCCACCCAAGAGGGGCCCGTGCCTTTGTTGCTCGCCGCGTGGTCCGAATCCGCCCCGTCCGGTATCACCCAGGTTACTTGCGCCAACTGCCGGTTGGCGATGTCCGTCAGCACTTGCGTCTGCGGGATGATGACGTTGGCCCAGTCCGCGCCGGAGCGAATGTGCTCGATAGCGTTGGGTCCGGTCCAGATCGAGCCGGCCGACGGAGAATAATAACGCCAAGTGAGTATCTGGGCGTCCAGCGAATCCATCAGTGTGGGATGTTCGAAGCACGGATAAATCTGCTGATTCTCATCTCCGAAACGATCGATCAAAGTCACCAGGGAACCCGCCGCCGCAACGCACCCCGCTCCCCCATCCGGATTTTCCGCGGCGAACAAGTCGCTCGTGGCTGTAGGCGCGGAGGTTCCTGAAATGATGAACTGGTGCGCCGGGAAACTGGGTCCTTGATTCGTCTGGAACATGCGGTCCCCGAAAGCGTACTGCTCGCCCAGCTGAAAATACGGCTGCACATCCGACGGATCCACATACATAAACTGCGGATTCGGCGGCGGACAATTAACGGCGCCGGCCCGGCAGCTGACCTGAATTTTGTCGGCTCCGTCCATTTTCCCGCCATCATACATATCAACGAAAGCTGGGTGCGCGTGGCTCAGGTCGTAGTCATTAGCTAGCGTGATCGGCGTAAGTGGAATGGTCTGGCCCGCGGAATTCAAACCGCTGTCGGCGATGTCCGCGTTCGGAAAACCGTGGAACAGATTATCCGGCGTGCGATTCTCCTGGAAAATCACGACCACATGTTTGAACCTCTGCGAGTACGTGGGAGGAGGCCTGGAGCCGCCCCCACCTCCACCGCCACACGCGAAAAGACCAGTCATTAGAGCTGCTAAACCTGCAATCAAAGGCGATGTGAAGGTCCCTAGGCGTCGTCGGGGCATTAGACAATCTCCGTCTGGTTCACTCGGTTGGGTCTGTCCCGGTTATAACACCGCGACGCCCGGCAAGTTGCGACTTTTGCTCAGTTGTCACATCTGCGAACTTTGTAGCGGCCGTCTTCCGTCGGGCGAATGTCGCTCTGAAAATTTCCAACGTTCATCTCTGTTTCTCCAACCATGCCTACTCACACAAATTTGACCGCGGATGAAACTAGCCGGTACCAATACTCGCCGCCCTGGGGGCCCTGGGGGGCTGAAGAACAGCTCATTTGGCTCTCGATGATATACTCGGCGGTTTACAACCATGCACAATACAAGGCAGCTTGTGCCCAATGAAGATTGAGGATTTCAACGAACGCCTTGGCGACTCCATCCTGGTCGTTGACGGCGCCATGGGCTCCCTGCTTTACGAATCCATCGGCCCGCAGCGCTGCGTGGACGAGCTCAACTCGCTCGCGCCCGACGCAGTCTTCAACGTTCACCAGCGCTACCTCGACGCCGGCGCCCAAATTATCGAGACAAATACTTTTGGCGCCAACCGCCACAAGCTCGGACTCTTTGGCATGGGCGAGCGCGTGGCGGAGCTAAATCATCGCGGAGTAAAAATCGCTCGCGAAGCGCGCGAAGCCGCCAAGCACGAAGTTTTGATTGCCGGCTCCATTGGCCCGCTCGGAATCGTCCAGCACGTTCGCGAACTTCCCGTCGAAGAGATCTTCGCTATCTTCCAAGAGCAGGCTGGCGCCCTCGAAGAGCGCGGCGTGGATCTCTTCATGCTGGAAACTTTCAGCGACGTGGAAGAATTGCTCGCCGCCATCGACGCGATTCGTTCTTTCTCGCGTTTACCCATCGTCGCGCAGATGACTTACTCCGACGAAGGGACCACCTTTGGCGGCACTCGCCCGCAAGACTCCTGGGAAAGACTGAAAGAAAAAAATATTCAATCCATCGGCGCAAACTGCACCATCGGCCCGCAGCTTTTGCTTCCCGTTCTGCGCGAACTCGCCTCCTGCGCTGGGTTGCCACTGTGCGTGATGCCCAACGCTGGTTTTCCCAAGCGTGTCGGAGATCGCATCGTCTATCCGCGCTCTTCTCCGGAATATTTCGCGCTCTTCGCTCAAGAAGCCGCAGAACTGGGCGCGCGCCTGATTGGTGGCTGTTGTGGAACTACTCCAGAGCACATCCAAGCCATCGCCCAAGCGGTGACAAAAATTCACCTCGATAAAGCCAGCGGAACAAAACCAGCCAAGGCCCGTTCGATCGAGGTATTAGAGCCCGCCGAAAGATTTCGCCGCGTCGCAACGCGCGAGCCCGATAGCAAGCTCTGGAACAAAATCCAAGCCGAAAAATTCGTCGTCTCGGTGGAAATTGACCCGCCCAAGGGCGTCACCGTTGCGCGTATCTTGGAACAGACGGGCCGCGTAATGGCTTCCGGCCAGGTGGATTCCATCGACATCAACAGCGGAACGCTCGCTCGTGTCGGCATGGACGCCATGATCCTCGCTGGTGCGCTCGAAGCACACGGCTTTGAAACCATCCCGCATCTCACCACGCGCGACTCGAACATCATTGGCTTGCAAGCTATGCTGCTGGGTGCCTGGGCCGTGGGCGGCGTGCGCAACGTCCTCGTCATCACCGGCGATCCGCCGTCGCTCGGCGATCATCCGGAAACCAGCGGCGTATATGAAGTGGACTCCATCGGCTTGGTAAAAGTTCTCGCGAGATTAAATCAAGGAACAGACTGGGCCGGAAAAAGTTTGGGCGGCGCCACAAATTACACCATCGGCGTCGCGGTGAATCCTGTGGCCGAAGACATCGACGAAGAGTTACGGCGCTTCCAGGAAAAAATCGAAGCAGGCGCTCACTTCGCCATGACTCAGCCAATCTTCGATCCCGAGCACTGGAACACTTTTCTAAAACGCCTCGGGGGAAAATCCCCCGTGCCGGTAATTGTGGGATTGTGGCCCCTCACTAGCTACAAACAAGCCCTACGCCTGAACAACGAAGTCCCCGGAATCGTAATCCCCGAGCCAACGCTGCGCGAAATGGAGAAGGCCGGGGACGCCGCCCGTGAGCGCGGCTTCGTCCTAGCCCGCAGAATGCTCGATTGGGCCCGCACCGCAAAAAGTGAAGGCATCACCGGCGCGTACCTCATCCCCCCATTCAAGCGCTACGAAGAGATCCTGGAAATCTTCTGATGCCCACTAATGTAAGGCTCGCGGGGAGGGATCAAGATTTGAATGTAGCGCCGCGGTCTTTAGCGCGGCAGTCCGCTTAGCGTAATAACTAAATCTCACCCTTCCACACGAAAACCGATATCGCGGCAAGGCTTTCCCACTAAGACGCGCGACGCAGAGCTCCGGCTTTTCACGATTGTGCCTGGCGTCCGGACGCACAAACACGCTGCTAACCGGGTCAGAATATCCAGAAGCGTTTTTTCTTGCGAACAGGAGTCGCGCCAGGACTGAGCCCCGCGTCTTCCGCAAGCTCAGGCACAAACGGCAGCGGACGCCCCTCGAACGCCGCCAACGGATTATCCACCAGCAGTGCCCGCGCCACTTGTTCGCCGTGCGTCTTCTTCAAATACGCGAAAGCCTCGCTCAAAATCGGCGGGCGTGACGTAACGTTGTGCGCGTCACTCGCCAAAAAGTGCACCGCACCCGCATCGAGCCACTCTTCTGCCGATTCCTTCGCCGCTCTACCGAATTTCCCTCTCAACGACTGCGCCGTCACCTGCACGTAACACCCTTGGCGTATCCACCGGAACAACCGATCGGCCTTCACCCGAATCAGAGGATTTCGTTCGGGATGGGTAACGATCGGCTGCAACCCCGCTAGCTGCAAATCGTGCAGCGCCTGGTCCATGGAAGGAGGAATGGAGAAGTCCGCGAATTCCACGAGCAGGTAATTCTTCTGGTTGAGGGTGTAACGCTCCGGGTAGAGCCGTATATCCTGCAGATTTTCAAAGCTCAAATGGAAGTCGCACCCCGTGGCGATGGTGAGGCGGTCTTCGAAGCGCGCCTGAATTTCATCGCGGCGTTTTTTTACCAATTCGGGAATGAAGTCATGGTTCGGATGCGCGTGAGGTGTGCCGATAATGTGCGTAATCCCGTCTTCGATTGCCATTTCAGCCATGGCGATGGACATATCGAGTGATTCGGCACCGTCGTCCAGGCCGAAAAGTAGGTGGGTATGAATGTCAACCATTGAAAACGAGAGTAACGCAGGCGGGAAAGGATAACAACGAAGTAGAACGGAAACGCTGCGAATAACTTAACGACGGAAAGCGACATTGGCCCAGCGCTTGCAATCAGACGCCTAGAACGCACGAAACAGACGAAACTACTTGCAAAAATTGGAGCTTGTTTCCGAATTTCGCATCGTCGTGCTAACGATTCTTTCCGCAATGGTTGGCCGCAACGTGTATTAGCCCGAGGACCTCATCGTCCATCCTTGAAAAGCGAAGTTTGATGCGAATGTGCGGTCTGTTGCAGGGCTGGGTGGCTTCAAGCCGACTAGATTCGGGCCAGTTGCAGACCTTGAACGCGCCGGCGCCTGCAATGTTTGTGCTCATTCAGATTCTTGCTATAGTGTTTTGCGCCCAAATTGCGGTTCTTTGACGCTGAAACCGCGTCGTAATCGCTTCCCAAGAGAGGAAACAGAATGGTCGTAGAGCGTAAACCAGATTTTTTTGCGGGGAAGGACTTGAAAATTGGGATCATCGGGTGCGGCTATGTAGGCCTTCCGTTGGCGCTACGGTTCGCAGACGTGGGGCATAAAGTAACGGGATTCGATACCGACCAGGAAAAAATAAAGAAGCTTAATGCCGGGCAGTCTTATATCCAGCACATACCAGCGGACAAGATCAACCATCACGTGCAAGGCAAGCGTTTTGATGCAACCACGGATTTCACGCGCCTGCGCGAAATGGATGCGGTGCTGATTTGCGTTCCCACGCCGCTGGATGAGCGCCGCGAGCCGGATCTGAGTTACGTGGAGAAAACAGCGCAGTCGATTGCGCCGAATTTGCAGCGCAACCAGCTTATCGTGCTAGAAAGCACCACGTACCCTGGAACCACCGAAGAGCTCGTGCTGCCGATTCTCGAAAAGGGCGGCCTTCATTGTCCTATTGCGAGGGCGGAAGGCCCGGAGAACGTTACGACAGATTTTTATTTGGCGTTTTCGCCAGAGCGCGAGGATCCTGGAAATAAGCAGTATGGACTGGCGCAAATCCCCAAGATCGTGGGCGGTATTAACCCTCCCAGCGGAAGAGCAGCGGCAGGGCTTTACGCGCAAATTGTTTCGCGAGTAGTTCCGGTAAGTTCTACGCGCGCAGCTGAAATGGTGAAGCTGCTGGAAAATATATTCCGGTGCGTGAATATCGCGCTGGTGAACGAACTGAAACAGCTTTCTTTGCGCATGGATCTGGATATATGGGAAGTGATCGACAGCGCGGCGACGAAGCCATTTGGTTTTATGCCGTTTTATCCCGGCCCCGGGCTGGGAGGCCATTGCATCCCGGTTGACCCTTACTATTTGTCATGGAAAGCGCGAGAATACGATTTCGCGACGCGGTTTATCGAACTGGCGGGCGAAATCAATACGGCCATGCCATATCACGTGGTGGACGCGCTGGTGAGAGCGCTCAATGAGCGGGAAAAGAGCTTGAAAGGCTCGAAAGTTTTGCTTCTTGGCGTGGCTTATAAGAAGGATGTGGACGACTTGCGCGAATCTCCTTCGCTAAAGCTGCTCGAATTGCTGACTGCTAGCGGGGCGAAACTGGATTACAACGACCCTTATTTCCCGGCGCTGCATAAGATGCGCCATTACGATTTCTCGCACATGCGGTCTGTGGAGTTAACGCCGGAGCAGGTCGCGAAGTATGATTGCGTGCTGATTGCAACGGACCACTCGAGTTATAAGGTTGACGAAATCGTGAAAAACGCGAAGCTGGTAGTTGATACGCGGAATGCTACCAGGCACGTCAAGCAGCATCGGGAGAAAATCGTCAACTGCTGAGCGCAACTGCTGTATTTGCCGACGTTTAACTAAGCAAGAATTCGGTTTCCTCGAATCTCTTCGCCACTGCCCACCTGTTAACTGAATAACGCACCTGTCCCTTAGTCCCATTGCTCAGAGGGCTTGAGCAGGCTATGGTGATCACTATGGGTTCTACGCAGACTTCTCAGAAAGAGCGCCAAAATTGGGCCACGGACCCTGGCCGTCGCCGCAGTATGCGCGTGCTATTGAGCGTCCCGATCCTTGTGCGAGGAAAGGACGCTGGGGATCGGGAGTTCAGCGAAGAGACTCGGACGCTAGTGGTGAACGCGCACGGCGCGTTGATTTCGCTGTCAGCGCAGGTGGTAGTGAATCAGAAAGTGTTTGTTTCTAATAACGCGACGCATCAAACGCAGGAATGCCGGGTGGTGTATTTTGGCAACATGCAGGCCGGGAAAGCGCAAATGGGCGTTGAGTTCCTGAATCCCTCGCCTGCGTTTTGGCAGATTGATTTCCCTCCGGAAGACTGGATTGTCCCGGAAAACTGATCGTTCGCAGCGCCTCGAGATTCTCCTCTAGTGTGATGCGGAACTTAGCTCGATGCGCACGCTACCCAGGGGAATCTCAGCCTCCAGCAATATCGGCGTGCGAGCTGCGTCGTTGGCGAAATATATCGAAAGGCTTTCCTGTTTTATCTCTTCCCCTTTTTGATAGCCGTGGATGGCAATTCGCGTGGCCGAAAAGTTTCCGGCATTCACCGCCACGATTTCGTTGGCAACTTCCCGGTGGGCACGCATTTCGACGAGGTCATCTCCGTCAAACACCGGCGCGCGAAATTCGGACGTGCGCTGCCAATTCACTTGACGCAGCCGATATAAGGCTCCGAGAGGATCTAAGGTTCCCGGGGATACCACGACGGTGGGAGCACCGTTTATTTGCACTTGGCCTGCTATGGAAAAATGCAATATCTGGTCGTCTTTCTTCCCCATTTCGTGAACATACATTTCATACTGGCGACTCTCGAACGTGGCGGCATCGGTGTAGGAGTCGAGTTGATCATCGACGGTGAGGAAAGACCTGAGCGGGCTCAAGGTATGAGCGGATGCACGGAAGTGCCAAGTCCTGGAGCCGAGAATTTGGCGGTGTTCTGGGACGCACAATTGTATGGTTGCGGCGCTTGAGAAAGCGGACCAAGCGACATCATAATTCAGCGTTTCGCCGATGCGGAAGGGCATGGGCGTCTCGGCGGGCTCGTCGAGTGCAATTTTACTGACGGCCAATACCGGGCGAGGAGGCTGGAAAGCAAGGGCGTAGATTACCGGCGATAGGGCAGCCGCCGCCAGGGCCGCCGTGATGGCTACCAGAAACAAATCCCGCGCGAATTGTTTGCGCATCGTCTGCATAAACTTGAGACCCACGTACCCAGTTGGGAAGTTGCCGAATAGCAAAAATAAGACGAATAATTATGCCCGCGGCTAGGTGCCGGGCTATAGTAAAGCTTAGCGTAAACATCATTTCATAGCTGTTTGTGATCACCTAAGGAGATTTCCTGAATGCGTTATCTGGTTACTGGTGGCGCGGGCTTTATCGGTTCCAACCTGGTGGACGAGCTTGTCCGCCGCGGCCACCAAGTGGTGGTCCTGGACGATCTTTCCGCGGGGAAAGAAGCGAATCTGGCGGATGTTCGGGGCAAGATCGATTTTCGTATTGGCAGCATCACGGACTTAGCGGCGGTGCAGTCGGCCTGTAACGGCGTTGACTATGTGATTCATTTGGCTGCGCGAACCTCCGTCCCGCGCTCGGTGCAGAATCCTATTGAATCGAATTTCGTAAATATCGATGGAACACTGAACGTCCTGGTAGCGGCTCGAGATGCCAAGGTGCGCCGGGTTGTCTTCGCTGCGTCTTCATCCGCCTATGGAGAGACGCCCACGCTTCCGAAGATTGAATCGATGCCGGCTGATCCTATTTCTCCTTATGGCATTACGAAATATGTGGGCGAGCTTTACGCAAAGGTGTTCGGCCGAGTCTATGGGCTCGAGAATGCGTGCATCCGTTATTTTAATGTGTTCGGGCCGCGGCAAGATCCCAGCTCGCAATACTCCGGTGTGCTCTCGCGCTTTATGCTGGCAGTGCTCGAGGGGCAGCGGCCGGTAGTGTACGGAGACGGAGAGCAGTCGCGTGATTTCACTTTCATTGAAAATATCGTGGATGAAACGCTGCGCGCGTCTGAAGCCGACAGCGCGTCTGGAATGGTTTTCAACGGTGGCACAGGAGCGCGTATCACTCTGAATCAAGTTCTAAAATTGCTTGAGAAGATCACCGGGAAGAAAATTCAGGCGCAATATGATCCGCCGCGGACGGGGGACATCCGCGATTCCCAAGCAGATATCTCTCTCGCGCAGAAGGTATTGGGCTACAAACCGCTGGTCCACTTCGAAGAAGGCTTGCAGCGCACCTGGGAGTGGTACAAGGGCGCCTACGGGAAAAAATAGGGTGGTTGCAACCAGACTTTATTCAAGTAGCGTGGCCATCGAGGTACACGGGAAGTTCGGTAAGGCTGTCGAGCATTAAATCTGGCGGAAAGGCGCGAAGGCTCTCCATTCCGAGACCATACGTAACTCCGCAAGCCCAGACGCCTGAGTTCCGCGCGGTTTGAATGTCGATCGCGGAATCCCCGATAATCATGGTTTCCTTCGGCTGAGAGGCCAGTTCACGCAATAAAGTCACCACGCCCATGGGATGTGGTTTCTTTTTTTCAAAGCTGTTTCCTCCGTAAACAAAACGGAAATACTGTGCAAGGCCCAAGCCATCGAGGATTGCGCGGCTGAAGTTGACAGGCTTGTTGGTCAAAACCGCCATGGGATAATTCTTCAGAAGCGCCAAACATTCGCGAACTCCTGGGTAGGCGACAGTGTTGTCCAGCATATGGCTGCGGTAATGGCTCAGAAAATAAGCTAGGCCCGTATCGACTTCTGCGTCCGTAACGTCTTTCAACCCCAATGCGCGCTGGACCAGGACGGACGCGCCACTTCCGACCATCCCGAAAATCTTTTCGTGTGGCAGGGGCTCGCGCCCCATATTCTCGAGCGTCGCGTTGATCGAGAGAGCCAAGTCAAGTTTCGAATCGATCAAAGTGCCGTCGAGATCAAAGATCAGGGCGCGCACACCGGAAAACCGGTTGTCCCCGAGCGGCATTCAGTTCCCTCCATTGAAAGTTCTACGAGAAGCCTCAGATTTTATGTGGTGTTAAGAGAATTGTCACTTTGTAGCCGCTCTGTATCTAATCGAGCTCCGACGGAGGCTACAACTCGACGGCGGTGGCTGCTACAATGGTTCGTTTCTGCGGGGCTCGTTCCGCTACGAGAGCACACATGGCCGAAATCCATCCCTTTCGCGCAGTACGCTACGAAACAAACAAGGTCAAGTTGGATGAGGTGCTTACTCAGCCTTACGACAAAATCACTCCGGCGATGCAGGATCGCTATTACACTGCGAGCCCCTACAACCTGATTGCAATCGAAAAAGGCAAACCCTTCCCTGACGATTCGGCGGAAAACAATGTTTACACGCGTGCCGAAAGGAAAGTGAATGAATGGATAGCGCAAAAGATTCTGATACAGGACAAGAATCCCTCCATTTATGTGTACTCGCAGGAGTATATGGTCCCGGGCATGAGCACGCGTAAAGTGCGAATCGGCTGCATAGCTGTCGGCCGCCTGGAAGACTACAGCGCACAGATTGTTTTCCCGCACGAGCGCACGCTGACCGCTCCCAAAGCCGACCGCATGGAATTGCTGCGGCATACACACATCCAAACGGGCCAGCTCTTTATGCTTTACGACGATCGCGCGAGAACAGTGGATGCGTACCTGGAGGAAATTGCGCGGACACCGACACAGCTTGAATTACACGATGAATTCGGCGTGACGCACCGCTTGTGGCCGGTTGATGATGCTGTTTTCATTCGCCGGGTCCAGGGGGCGATGGCGGATAAGAAAATTATCATCGCAGATGGCCACCACCGCTATGAAACAGCACTGAATTTTCGCAATGAATGCCGTGCAAAGATGGGGAAAACGGATCCGCTGGCTGCTTATGAATTCGCCATGATGACGTTTATAAATTCGCACTCCCGGGGATTGACCATTCTTCCCACTCACCGCTTGATTCGCAATGTGGCTAATTTCGATTTCGAGCGATTCCGCAAGGCACTGGCGCCTTTTTTTGATTGGTATTCTTATCCGTTCTTGAATCCAGAGGAGCGCGAGATAAGCTACGCCGATTTTCGCAAGGACTTGGGCCGCCAAAATCACGGCCGCAGAGCGATCGGGATTTACCCTGGGGCGATAGAAGGACAGGCCGGCGCCTTCTACTTGTTCTTGCTCCGGCGCGACGCAAATCTGGAGATGCTATTGCCAGATCTAACGGAAGGTCAGCGTGGGCTGGATGTAGTACTGCTACATCGATTGATTCTAGAAAAAGGCTTGGGCATTACGGCTGAAGCAGTTACCGCGGAGAAGAATGTCGGGTACGAGCGTGACATAGATAGTGCAATTGCCGCGGTGGACCGAGGCGAAGCGCAGTTAGCATGTCTATTGAATCCAGTGCGAGTGCAGCAGGTTGTGGAAATGGCATTGGGCGGCGATGTTCTACCCCAAAAATCTACAGACTTTTACCCCAAGCTTCTGAGCGGCCTAGCAATCTATAAAGTCGAAGGCGAGATCCAACAATAAACAGATTTGCAGCCGAGTCAGAGAGGAAATCTAAATGGAATCGCGGCCCCGCCATCTAGGCTGAGCCGCGGTCTGAAAATTTCGGCGCCAATTACTTGCCAAAGCTTTGAACCGCGAGAGCCTCACTATCGTAGGTGTCGAATACGGTCATAAGCTTAGTGACCTGCAGCACTTCCTTGAACTTCGAGCCGAGGTTCGCCAGTTTTAGGGTGGCGCCTTGCGAGCGGGCACTGTGAAACGTCGCCACGAGAGTGCCGAGGCCGGCGCTGTCGATGTATCCGACATTCGCTAGATTCAGCACGATTTTTTTCTTGCCGGCAGCCAGAAGGCTCTTCACCTTCTCGCGAAATGCGTTGCTTTCTTCGCCCAACACAATGCGTCCTTCAATCTCCAGTACGGTAACTCCGTTCACTTCTTGATCCGTCATCCTCAATGCCACGTTCGCGCCTCCTGGAAGTCTTAAATCCTTTTAGAGCAACAAAGCCGCTTTTAGTAAAAATCCGAACAAGACATATAATAACCGCAAGCAGGGCAAATCAGCTTGCAACTTCGCTGTGCCAGCCGGACCGAACAGCTTGGACAGAATGCGGACGCAATTTCCGGCTGTTCTCTTGACCGGCTGACGTTAGTCTGCGATTCAGCTTGCTTTGTTTGCAAATTAACCGCAGTCGGCTGTGCCATACTCCGGGTGTCCTTTGGACGAATGTTTATAGCACATCCGGCGAAAAGGGAAAAGGAAACCTAAGCCACGGTCCGCGTACTAGGCCCAACCGGGCGAACACCAGTTTGGACACCAAAAGAAGCCGCTTTGTTCCCTTATTTCTGATACAACATACCTTCTTCAGCCTTGAGACTGGAAGGGCGCGCTAGGTGAAGAATCTAATTGCAACCGCGCATCGGGTCAGCGCGTCTTATGTACAGCGAGCGAAGCGAATGCAACGTAGCCTTCAATTCTCGCCTGTTATCACCATTCTCGCGATGGCCTTGGGTTTTGCCAGTCCCGTGCGAGCTCAGCGCGGCGCGCGCTCCTTCAGTATCTCTTCCGCACAACAGGCTCGCCCGACCTCCTCTCTTGCGAGCGGTTCACACGCCGGAAGTAGTCTATCAACCAGGGGTCGAGAATCGTTCCGGCCCTCCACCAGCCACAGTTCTCCAGTTCTGATAAGCGGTTCCCGATTCTTGCGCACCAATCCTCGCCGACCTAGAAAGCCGGTCCGGACCCTGGGATTTTATTGGATTTTTGACGGAGGTGCGTACTGGATACCCGCGGAGGGCGAACCGGATGTTGATCAGTCGGCGATCGATCAAGCCAACGTGAATCAGATTAGCGGTGGCCAATCCGTCGATTCCGCCCAGAGTGGACCGGAGTACGCTGACGCGTCGATGCAACAAGGTTCTGCGGACGTGACACAAGCTGCCAGAAATGATTCTGCTGCGTCGCAGTCCGAGACGCCTGAGGAAGCATCGACTTCTCTCCCCGACGAAGGGCAGTTCACTCTGGTCTTAAGTGATGGAAGGTCGATCGAAGCGGTAGCCTTTACGCACTCGAACAATACGATTGTTTATATCACCACAGCAGGTAGCCGTTACACCATCGCCGCAAACGAACTCGATTCGGATTCCACATTGCGGGTCAATCAAGAACGCGGCACGCCTCTACAATCGCCTCTTTAACCGCATCCCCTTTTTATAATAAAGCAAATTGACTTTACGTTTGAGAACGATTCACAGGCGCAGGCATGTAAGGTCCTGCTTCGGCGGGCAGGCCAGCGCGTTCAAACTGGATAGTGGTGTGCGTGATTCTGAAGTCGTGCGCCAGGACCTCGCGCACTGCATCTAGAATTTTTTCGCTATCTTCCATGTGCATGTCGGGTATGCGAACGTGACACGAAAGCGCGGTCAAACCCGTGCCCAGGGTCCATATGTGGATGTCGTGGATTTCTTGCACACCTTCGACGCGCAGCACGGCGGTGGCGACAGCGTCCAGGCGCATTTCTCGGGGCAATCCTTCCAAGAGAATATGGCTGCTTTCGCGGAGGATGCCCATGCCGGACCAAAGAACCATCGCGCCGATGCCTATGCCGATTACGGGGTCGATCCAAACCGCGCCGGTCCAGCGAATGCAAAGGGCGCCGACGACGATGGCGAGGTTTGAAAGAGCGTCGCCGAGGTTATGGATCCAAACGCCGCGAATGTTGAGATCCCCCCGGCCACTGTGGACCGCGAGGGTGATGCCACCGTTTATCAACATCGCAAATAACGAAACCCACAGCATGATGCCGGTTTGAACTTCGACGGGATGCCGAAGTCTGGCAATAGACTCGTAAATCAAAAATAGTGAGAGGATTGCGAGCAGCATGGCGTTCACGAACGCAGCCAAAATGCCACCCCGGTGATAGCCGTAGGTCTTTTCTGCGGTGGGAGGACGTTTGGCCCAGCGCATGGCCAGCCAGGAAATGACGAGCGTCGGAACGTCAGTGAGGTTATGAACGGCATCGCTCATGAGCGCGATTGAATGGCCTGCATACCCGGCGATCAGCTCAACTGCGACAAGTACGAACGTTGCAACAACGGCGGCCCCTAAAATGCCCGTCATGCCCTCCAGCGGCAGATGAACATGGGAATGGCCGCCCAGGGCGTGATTGTGGCCATGTTCGTGGGTAGTGTGATCGTGACTATGTGAATGGACGTGCACGCCTGAATTCTACTAGCTAGTCCTCTTTGCGGACAGCCCCGGAGTTGCTTTTGTGACTCCATCGCACCGATTGGCGGCAGACTCTCAGGGAATGAACGCCTGCGCTGAAACTGCATTGACTTCATTCGCCGCCACCGCCTACCATGGCAACAGTTTCGAAGCTTACGAAATCGTAATGTAGCGGATGCGGGACGCTGCAAATTTGCGCCGGCGATGACCCACCACGTTGCCAAGCTGGTCTTCTGGGGAGTGCGCGGCTCAACGCCGACGCTAGAGCGCGATACTTGGCGCTACGGCGGTAACACGCCCTGCCTGGAATTAACCGCACCGGATGGCACGCATTTTATTCTGGATTGCGGCACCGGTATGCGCATGCTGGGCAATCGTTGGGCGCGCGCGCATGGCGGTAACGGCATGGAAGCACACATTCTAGTCACGCATTACCACTGGGACCACATACAAGGCATCCCTTTTTTTAATCCGTTTTTCCAAATCCAGAACCGGTTTCATTTTTACAGTTTCCAATCGAAATATCTCGGTCCGGACAGCCTCCGTCAAGTGCTCGAAGCGCAGCTGGCTAGCCCGTACTTTCCGGTCGACGTGAACATGATGACGGCCGGCCGCGAATTTCACGAAGTTGATGGCGGCCAGACGTGGGTAGTTAACGGCACGCAAATCAGTTGCGCCTGGCTGAACCACCCGCAGGGATGCCTGGGATATCGCATTGAAACTGCGGGCGGGTCGATAGTTTATGCTACAGACAATGAACCTGGCGTTCCTCAAAACGACCAGAATCTGCGGAAACTCGCGCAGGGAGCGGATGTTTTGATATATGACTCGCAATATTCTCCCGAGCAGCTCGCATCGGAGCGCAAAGGCTGGGGCCATTCGAGTTGGCTGGAAGGAGTAAAAATTGCGCGTGACGCAAAGGTGAGAAACTTGGTTCTGTTCCACCACGATCCGGACTCTGTTGACAAAGTCGTGGACGGTTTCCTCTCTGCCGCGCGGCAGGAATTTCCCGCTACTTGGGCGGCTACCGAAGGTATGTCGATTACGATGAGCGAGCGGGGCGTAAACGTAGAGATGCGTGAGACTCGCATGGGACAGCGGCGCCGGTTGCGCTTCAGCGCAATCGTGAGCGGTCAATCGGAAGACGGCAAACCGTTCGAGGAGAAAGCCACTGTACGGGATATAAGCCTGCAAGGAGCTTATCTGTGCTTGAATAACCGGCCAAAATTGCAGTCAGAAGTGCGCGTGGTGATAGAAGCGGCGGGAGATCCCGCCGCTTCCAGTGTTCTTTCGTTGCGTGGCACTGTAGTTCATTTCGATGCGGGCCGGGAAAAAACCCAGAACGGTGTGGGAGTCGTGTTTATCGATGATTCTGATCCCGCTCGCCCGCACGACTAATCCTAGCCAACCAAGAAGGCGGCGATTCTCGATTCCCGCGCGATTCAGCGCCCTAAATTATTGCCATGCGTCATTGATGGGTGTACATTTCACGACCTAATTGGAGGCGTGCGATGAAGACGCGGTATCGCATTTCGTTATTTGCTGTGCTGGCTGTCGCTGTCTTCGCGTTAACGTATCCCGTAAAGGCGCAACGACCAAGAAATCGAGCGAAAGTTCACTCGCTCCAGGCAACCAGCGACGCGTCGGGCACACATCCGGACACATTTGATATAACCGGGCCCGTAACATTCACCTGCCTGGCTGCATTTTCTGAGACACCGAATGCGCGGCCTGAGCCGTCCTGCCGCATCGCTGCTCCCGGATTCAACGGGACTTTGAAAAAAGGAGAGACTGGCAGAGCGACGGGTGCCGGCACAATAACCCTCAGCTGCAACGGGTCAGGCAACTTGCGTTGCAATGCTCGAGTGGACATCCCCGCTCCCAGCTAACATCACGCCTGCATTCACCAAATTAAAAAACGGAAGGATATTGAAGATTAAGAGTGGCGAAGTTATTCACTACTCTTCAGTTTGGAGAGGTGTGCGTCGAGGTCTGTCAGTGCGCGGGTGAGTTGTTCGCGATAACGCGGGTTTTCAGCGGATTGCAATTCCTTCTCGACACGCGCACGGGAAAGAAGGAGTATCTCTATCTTGCGTCGTATCTCCAGTTGGTCGCGGCTTAGTTGAAGTTTCTGCGTGCGGCTTTCTTTGGATTCAAATTCTTGAACCTGACTCTCTACGGCCTTGCTTTCCCAACCTCGCGCCATTTCTAGATTTTATGTCGTAGACGGGTTGTCCTTACATAATAATTTGGACAAGTTTCTGCGATGAAGGCGCGTCTGAGATAAGTTTGTTGCGTCCTGCCGGAGGGACGCGTCATCAGTTTTAAGGACGGCTACTGTGAGGCGTGCCTGAAAGTCCGGTAGTTCCTGTATGGCTCAACACGCAATGGATAAGGCAGGTTAACAGATTAGAAAGAGTGACATTTCCAAAGTTAACAATGAGATGGTGACCATGCAACCAGAAACAATACGCCGGCAAGCTCAGGAGGCCTCGGCCCCAGCTGCTACCAGCGGGTCTGTCCCGCTACGGAAATTCGGCAAGCACGATGTGCAGGTTTCCGCGCTGGGGCTCGGCGGACACCATCTTGGAGACGCACAGGACGAGCAGACTGCTATCAAGATCGTTCACGAAGCAGTCGACAACGGGATCACATTTTTCGACAACTGTTGGGAATACCACCGCGGAAAAAGTGAAGATTGGATGGGCAAGGCTCTGAAAGGCCGACGTGACAAAATCTTTTTGATGACGAAAGTCTGCACGCATGGCCGGGACGCTTCGTTGGCCGTGCAAATGCTCGAGCAATCTCTGAACAGATTGCAGACCGACCACCTGGACCTTTGGCAGGTTCACGGCGTAACGTTTGACAATGATCCAGAGCTTTTTACGCGCCCGGGAGGCGCTGCTGAAGCGTTACAGAAGGCCAAACAACAAGGCAAAGTTCGATTCGTTGGATTTACCGGCCATAAGGACCCTACGATTCATTTGAAAATGCTTCAAACCGATTTTCCTTTCGACGCAGTACAAATGCCTTTGAATTCTTTCGACGCGAATTTTCACAGTTTCGAAATTCAAGTTTTGCCGGAGCTGATTCGCCGAGGGATCGCGCCACTCGGAATGAAACCTTTAAACGGGCACGGAGAAGCGATCCAACAAGGAATCATCAGCGCTGAAGAAGCGTTGCGCTATGCAATGAGCCTACCTGTGACTACCACGATTACTGGAATGGAAAAATTGGATGTACTTCACCAAAACTTAAGAGTTGCGCAGGGTTTCCAGCCTATGACGCCCGAGGAAATGCAAGAGCTTCGCGACCGCACCCGCACGGTCTCTGGCGATGGACGTTTCGAGTTGTATAAAGTATCCCTCAAATTCGACAATCCCGAGGCGCGTCTCGCACACGACTACCCTCTGGATATGCAGTCAGAAGAAGTAAAGGAAATGATGCAGGCGACGGCGAACACGGGACATCCGTTCCCGGTAATTCCGAAGTAGGATGAAATTGGAGGTTTTGCGTGTCCAATGAGAAAGGCGTCAGTCGTCGAACCTTTGTAAAGGGGGCAGCCGTGTTGACAGCTTCCTCCCTAGTAAACCCCAGTTTGGGACTGGCAGAAAAATCACCGCAGATGGGCGCGTCCGATCAGGTTCCTCAGCGGCAGCTTGGCAAGACCGGCGTACAAGTGTCCGCGCTTGGAGTGGGCGGTTACCATTTGGGTTCGACGAAGGATCAACAAGAAGCGACTGAGCTTGTCGCGCGTTCGCTCGATGCCGGGATCAATTTCTTCGATAATTGTTGGGACTATCATGACGGGCTTAGCGAGGAGCGACTCGGCGTTGCGCTGAAAGGCAAGCGCGATCAGGCCTTCGTGATGACTAAAGTTTGCACGCATGGACGCGGCAAAGACGTGGCCATGCAGCAACTCGAAGAATCTTTGCGGCGGCTTCAGACCGATCATTTGGATTTGTGGCAGATTCATGAAGTGATCTATTACAACGATCCTGATTTAATTTTTGCGTCCGGCGGCGCGGCGGAAGCTCTGTTAGCCGCGAAACAACAAGGGAAAGTTCGCTTTGTTGGATTTACCGGTCACAAAGATCCTGCGATTCATCTAAGAATGCTCACGCAAGATTTCCCGTTCGATACCGTTCAAATACCGTTGAATTGTTTGGATGCAACATTCCGAAGCTTTGAAACACAGGTGATGCCTGAAGCGAATCGTCGTGGTATTGCGGTGCTCGGTATGAAGAGCATGGGCGGCACTGGGGAGATTGTTTCGCACGGCGCAGCGACGCCGTCGGATGCGCTTCGTTATGCCATGAGCCTTCCTGTCGCAACTACCATCAGCGGCATGGATTCGCTGGGCGTGTTGGAACAGAATCTGGCCATTGCAAAGGGTTTTCAGCCGATGAAGCCTGAAGAAATGCAGGCGCTCCGCGAGCGCGTGAGAGTTTTCGCCGCTGACGGGCGTTATGAACTTTTCAAAACTACGAAGAAATATGATGGAGAAGTGGGCCGCCAGCAACATCACTACCCAAACTCTCAAAAGCTTCCCGCTTAATTGTAGGGCTTGAGACCGCCGCAAAGTTTCAAATGAAAGGAATTGCAATCTGGATATGACCATGCGCCTGAGCAACCCAACGTATGAGATCATTTCGTCGTGAATTACGGTCTCATCGCAACCTTGATGCAGCGGTCTTCTTTGTTTGAAAAAGCCTGGTATACCTGCGGAGCATCGCTAAGACTCAATTTCCTTCAGCAGCGCAACCATGTATCGCCAGTAAGGCGCTGCCTGCCAGACCATAGATTAATCTTGATTGCTGTTGTGATTGCGTCGGTCAACCCTGGGGAATATATGCTCCCTAAGATGCCCTCCTTAAAATATTCTTTGAATACCTCTGCGTTCGCAGGAAAGCCCATGTTCATAAATAGGTTGGGCAGACGGTATCCCCGGAACCCTGAATCTAGTAAAGCAACGTTTGGATGAACCCTAGAGCGATGAACCTTGCAACTACGATGCTGAATGTGCTGGGTATCTGCTTTGATACATCAAATATATCGCAGTGGTGAGTTGTCGGGACCACCGCAGGTTTTATACTCTGAGAGCCTTAGTCATTTTTTTCGGAAGGACTACGATGACACTGAACGAATACCAGAAGAAGCGTCGCTTTGCAGTAACTCCCGAACCATCAGGGAAAGCTTCCAGCCGCAAAGACAAAGACTCCGATCTTATCTACGTAGTTCAAAAACATCGCGCGACAAACCTCCACTATGATTTTCGTCTTGAATGGCACGGAACACTTCTTTCGTGGGCCATCCCTAAGGGTCCTTCGCCGAACCCGTCCGTGAAGCGTCTGGCCATGCAGGTGGAAGATCATCCGATCGACTACGCCGGCTTTGAGGGCGTGATACCCGAGGGCGAGTATGGCGGCGGTACCGTCATGGTATGGGACAAGGGAACCTGGGAGCCGGAGGTGGAAGACGTGGACGCTGCGTTGCAAAAGGGGGAACTGAAGTTCAGGTTGCACGGGGGAAAATTGAAAGGTTCGTGGGTGCTGGTGCGGACCCGCGGCTACGGACGAAGCTCAGTTAAATCCTGGCTACTTATCAAACATCGCGATCAATTCGCTTCTACGCGAGATATCATCGAACAGGCGCGTTCGGTGATCAGCAACCGCCTGTTGGCGGACATCGCTCGCGATGGCGGCGGAGATCCCGCAAAAGCCGCCACCGGTGATCCTCCAGGCAAAAGCACAGCACTGAAGCGAGCCTCTAGACCAAAACGCGCCGTGGCAAGCCCGAAACGCCGGAAGCGCGCGACTTAAAAGTCGCCGTGTTATCAGAGATTCGCGTTGAAAGATACGATTCCATTTCGAATCCGGCCAATGCTAGCTAGGTTGGTCCGCGAGCCATTCAATCGAGAAGGCTGGATGTATGAAGAGAAATATGACGGCTACCGTATCGTGGCTTATAAAAAAGGAGATAGAGTGCAACTCCTTTCTAGAAACTCGATAGATCGAACTGAGAGGTTTCCGCCCGTTGCGGCGGCAATGCGAAAACTCTCGTCCCGCACTCTATTGCTGGATGGCGAAGTGGTGGTATTCGATCGCAAGGGCGTTTCGCGGTTTCAACTATTGCAACAAGGAAAATCACAATTCGTTTATGCGGTGTTCGATTGTGTCTATAAAGACGGAAAGTCATTAATGCGCGAGCCTCTTCGAACGCGACGTCCGGCAATGGAAGCCTCGATCGCGTCCGATTCAACCGGTGTTCTAATGCCATCCCGCGTCCTAGCGGCCAATGGTTTTCAAGCCTATCGCATCGCTCAACGAAAAGGATTTGAAGGCTTGGTGGCGAAAGATTTGACCTCGCCCTATGTAGAAGGGCGTTCCAACCAATGGCTGAAGGTTAAGGTGCACCAGGAAGATGAGTTTGTAATCGTGGGATTTACACGACCTGCGGGTTCCAGGGAGCATTTCGGAGCGCTCCTGCTAGGCGCCTACGACCAAGGAAAGCTTCACTACGTCGGGAAAGTGGGCACTGGATTTAGCCAAGAAACTCTGCGTTCACTTTATCGAAAGTTTCGTCCACTCATTCGCAGACAACCGGAATTGGTTGATCCGCCGCGGGCTAAGGACGTCACCTTTCTGGCGCCCAAACTTGTGGCCCAAATTGCGTATCAGGAACTGACGGAGGACAACAAACTGCGCCAACCTGTTTTTCTTGGAGTTCGTGATGATAAAAGTCCGCGGGAAGTTACTCTGCCGGGGAAATCTCAATGAAACGCGCAAGGTCCGAGAAACCAGCCGCTACAGAATTTCCGGTGAATATTTCACATTTGGATAAAGTTTTCTGGCCGGACGAAGGGTATACGAAAGGCGATCTCGCGAGGTATTACCGGGAGGTTTTCCCCAAGCTCAAGCCTTACGTAGACGATCGCATCCTGTCGATGGAACGCTGCCCGGACGGAATGCTTGGTTCGTGTTTTTACCAAAAGGAAATGCCGAAAGGGATGCCTCCCGGTACGCCATCAAAACGCATCAAGCACGCCGGGCGTTCCGCTGAATATACGAACTATGTGGTCGGTGGCTCGCTTGTTACGCAGCTCGCCCTTGTTAATCTCGGTTGCATCGCCGTGCACATGGCGGGAACGCGCGCGAGCTCCCGACGCAAGCCGGATTGGGTTTGCTTCGATCTCGATCCGCAGTCTGGAAAGTTCTCTGACTCCGCTGACGCGGCGATCGTTATGAAAGAAGCCCTCCATACCCTAAAACTGACTTCTTATGCTAAGACTTCTGGCAGCCGCGGCGTACACTTGTTTATTCCAATCCGTTTGGGGCCGGATGCGGACGAGGTATTGTTATTCGCACAATCTGTTGTGGCTAGAGTCGCGGCTGCGCATCCAAAAGATCTAACAGTGGAACATTCGATCGCTGCCCGCGGCCAGCGCGTTTATCTTGACCCATTTCGAAACGGTTTCGGTCAAACGGTTGTCGCGCCGTATTCCGTTCGACGGCGGGCGAAGGCGCCATTTTCGGCGCCGCTGGATTGGTCCGAGCTAACACCTTCGCTCGATCCCGCGGATTTCAATCTTGGCAATTACCGGGAACGATTGAAACGTGCTGATCCCTGGAAAGACTTTTTTCAAGAATCGGCAATCGCTGAAGGCCGCGACGCAGATTTTGAAAAAACTGTAAGCCGCTAATGTTTCGGTAGGTTCGAGCTGAGAGATGTCTGCTCCTGTCTATCCCAAAATCCAATCGATAGACTTTTCTACCAATTCAAAGCTTGTGTTGTGGGAGCCAGGGGCCGTGCCTGTTCCGGCGAGCCGTTGTCGATGGTCTTATAAGAATTTCTTCAAGCAAAAAGCCATTACCTTCCGCGCTGCTTCATCATCACCTAGGATGAGCTGTGTAGCCGTTATGGTGTCGCGCTTTTCGTTGTATTGGCATTCTTATCTACTATCTTGCTCGGATCACAGACTTGCACGCGAGCACAGGATTGAGTCTCCAATGCGAGGATGATGCTCCAAAATAACAGACTCTGTCTTTTTGTGCATCACCTCACCAATAGGCTGATCGAATCGCGGCTGGTTGTTTCTGCCGGTTCCGCAAATCCCAGAGTTGACCTTGACAAGAATTTTACATATCGGTGACACAAGCCTGACAATTTGCCCCTGCTCGCTTGCTTATTCTCTGCACTCGACAGTGAACCCTCTGTTGCTGTGGTTCGCTTCGATCAATTGTTCGATAGATTGAGGAGGACGTATGCCTTTGGTCGCCAAATCAACTTTATGCCAAGCGATTTTTCTCGCGCTAATCGGAGGTGTTGCAGTGCTTGCGCCTGCCACCTTTGCCCAGGAAACTGGCAGTGATACCGAATCGAGCTCGGCGCAGATAAAAGGCTGGCCCTCGCATGCCCACGACGCCCAGCACACCGCGGTGTATTCTGTCGCGTCACAACCGCTAAGCAATACTCACTGGAGTACGCCCGTAGATTTACATCCCGAAAAAAGTTCCGGTGAGATCCTGATTCACTATGGTTCACCGTTAGTCACGCCTGCAAACACGGTCATTGTTCCAGTCAAGACGGGCCAAAATAGCTTTCGTGTAGAAGCGCATAACGGCTCGAATGGTTCATTAATTTGGGCTCTAGGTACCAGCTATCAGGCGCCTTTCGCGACATTCAAGCCAAGCTTTAGCCCTGTTCTCCACGGCAACAAATTGTTCATACCGGCCGCTGGCGGCACCGTCATGGTAAGAGAAAATCCAGATCAAACGGACGGGAAGGTCACCCGCTTGGTATTTTATGGAGCGCAGAACTTCAATGAAGATCCTCGCGCATACAATGCAAGTGTCCAAATCAATACACCCATCACGGCCGATGCTAGCGGAAATATTTATTTCGGTTTTCTCGTAATCGGACCGACTCCTATCGAGTTGCAGAGCGGACTCGCGAAGATAACTCCCACAGGGAGCGGCTCGTGGATTGCGGCGGCCTTTGCGACTGGAGATTTCAATGTTCAGAAAGTAAATATGAACTGTGCTCCAGCTCTCTCTCAAGACGGACGCACTGTGTATGTCGGCATGGACACTCTTGATTTTGGATACGGCTACTTGCTCGCGCTGAATAGCGTTACGCTTCAACCGATCAACGTTGTGCGCCTGATTGACCCATGGTCTGGATTGGATTCCACCATCACAGACGAAAGCAGCGCAACTCCCACCGTGGGTCCTGATGGTGATGTCTACTTTGGCGTATTAGAAAATCCCTTCCCATCCCACAACGATCGTGGCTGGCTTTTGCACTTCAACAGCGATTTGACGCAGGCGAAAATTCCGGGCAGTTTCGGATGGGACGACACAGCTTCGGTCGTAGATGCTTCACTGGTGCCTTCCTATCACGGCTCATCGTCCTATTTGCTTATGACCAAGTACAACAATTACGCCGGCATTGGCACCGGCGATGGTGTGAACAAGCTAGCGGTATTGGATCCTAACGCTCCAATGGACGATCTGGTGTTTAAGAATGTAAGTGTCATGAAGGATGTGCTGACCATTAAGGGTGTGACGGCCGATCCTAGGTTTCCGACCTTTCCTCATGCCGTGCGCGAGTGGTGCATCAACACAGCTGCTGTTGATCCAACTAGCAAATCAATATTGGCAAATAGCGAGGATGGCACGCTGTACAGATGGGACCTGGTCGGCAATAAGTTCTCGCAAAGGATTCCGCTCACCAGCGGAATTGGCGAGGCCTACACGCCCACAATTATCGGAGCGGACGGCACTGGGTACGCGATCAACGACGCGATTCTTTTTGCCATCGGACACTAGCATGGTCGGAAATTGCAGGAGTTTTTCTGCAAATGCGCGCGCGCGACAGATCGTGGGCTTCAGATATGGCTAAATAGCAGGGGTGCACCAAGCTTGTGGGTGTACTTAGGTCTATACCGATCGGTGTTATAGAGCGCAGCCACATCGACCTTGCGCGAACCCGACGCAGAGTCCGGTAGCGATGTGGCTGCATAACACCCGTTTTGGATTCCGACCATTCGTCCGGTCACGCCGTCGCGAATCAAATCCAAAGCAATATTTGCAAATGTGATTGCTACGATCTTGTCGATGGCGTCAGGTTCTCCGCTCCGCAAATCATAAGTTAAGTCGCTGGCCATGGTTTCCTCACCCGTTCGCCGCTGTAATTCTTCGGCCAGTGCGTGGCCAATATCGGCCTTTTTGCGATGGCCGTAAGCATCAGCATCACCCACTTCGCCAATCTTGCCCTCCATCCACACGGCACCTTCCGACACTACAACCAGCGAGTAGTTGCTGGGATTGTTTCTCTTATCTTCCATCAATAGATCGGTGAGGCGTCCAAGATCGAATGGGTATTCGGGGATCAGACAGCGCGCTGCTGTTACGTACGCGGTGTAGAGAGCCGTAAAGCCTGCGTCGCGTCCAAAGATCCGGAAAATCCCGATGCGCTCGTGAGAACCGAGGGTCGTGCGTTGTCTTGTGATGGCTTCTTTGGCGCGGGTAATCGCAGTGGAAAATCCGATGCAATATTCGGTGCCGTGGACGTCGTTATCCATCGTTTTCGGCACGCCAATCACCGGAAATCCTGTGGCTGAAAGGGCGGTCGCGAAGCCGAGCGTATCGTCGCCGCCTATGACGATCAAACAGCCTATCCCCAGCCGCTCCAAATTCTCGACGACGATTGAGGTGAAATTATAGTTCTTACCGTCAAAAGGGAGCTTTTTCAGTTGCTCGCTGGAAACATGCTGCGGAATTTTGGAACTCGAAACGCGGCTCGGATTGGTGCGAGAAGTATGGAGGATCGTGCCGCCGGTGCGGTCGATTGTTCGAGTGTTTTCACGCGTCAAGTGACGGTGGTGCACGGTGTCGGCATCGGCTTTTTCAGCCGGGTTCATGTGCGTAAGGCCTTGCCATCCTTTACGAATACCGATCACGTCTCGCCCTATTTCGCTTGCGCCGTATACCACGGATTTGATCACCGAATTCAGACCCGGTACGTCACCGCCCCCGGTTAAAATGCCAATATTCTCGCTCGCTGCCATGAAGCTCCTTTTTGCCGCTAAAAACTGGAATTCCGACTAGCGCAGATTATGATACACAAGTGAGTTATATCAATTAAGCAGACGGGGTTGAACCCTGGAAATTATCCGGGGTGTAGCGCGGTGATGCCTTGAGCAGCCGTGTGCCGGGAAACTAACTGGATGGCCCCAATGCACGAACTAAATAAGGAACTATAACTTCCCTGAAAATAACGGGGTCGGGCCACACCTTCACCTGTCGACCAAGGTGCCCGCCGTGCGGATTAATCCAAGCGTATTTTGGCACGTCGCCCTTGTCGAGTAACAGATAGAGATCAGAGATGGGGACCTGCGTATCGAGAACCCCGCCGATGATGAGCATTGGAGCGGTGGGTTGCCCTAAGAGACCTTGGGCTACTAGAGACATTTTGGGGAAGATTGCTTTCAAGTCGTCCAGAGTGCTGACGCCCTCAAAAATGGACATCAACGCCGGCACTTGATCAAACAAATATTCCTTGTTTCCCAAAAGCGAGTTCGTCAGAAAGTCCACTTGAAAGAAGCGGTCAACCGGAGGCGATTGAACGCTGACCGCCTTCAGACGTGCGCGCTCAACGATGGACATCTTCGTGCCCCAATATGCGCCCCAGCTCACGCCGTGCATTGCAATGCGCGTTTTATCTACCTCTGGGCGTGTTTGCAGATAGTCGAGTACGCGCGATAGCATGCGCTCGGCAGTAGGGCTTGCTTTGATAGGTGCTTCGCCGGTACCCGGGCCGTCAACAGCGAAGAAGCCGATGCCGCGGGGAAGTATCGCGGAGAAACTCTCGGACAAGTCTTCTTTGCGGCTATCCAAACCGTTGACTGCGAGTACCAGAGGCACTGGACCGTTGGCATTCTTTGGCAAGCGCATGTAACCGACAATTCCAGAGCCTTCAAAAGGGATGCGAACGATTTCCATGGGTGGGTCCCAGAATTTAGCGTGGGCGCGAAATGCTTCGAGTGCTTTGGCATAGGCGCGCTGCTTCCCGGGAGAGGAGGGGACGGGCCAGCGTCCAAAGGAATAAACTCGCCAGGCCCTGATGAAGTCGGCGTTCGCCTTCGCGGGATCTGACGACTCGAGCGATTTCCCTTCGGCCATGTAGCGATCGCCCACGGCGATGAATGCTGTCGCCCACTCGTCTTTATCGCGGGTCTTGATCGAAGCAAATGCTTCACGAAGGTCGGCGGGGTCTTGCCCGATGACCGGGTACATTCCATTTTCTGCGCGAGTCAGCGCTTCGGCTTTTATTTCGTCGAGCGTTCTTTCCCGGCGCTCCTGAGCAGAAACACCGTTTGAGGCGAACGCAAAGGCCATAATTGCTAGCACAAGTAAACAGAAACGGAAATGGAGAAGCGTGGGATCAATCATGACAGTTCCTTTCGACCTTGTATTTCCGACCTAGTGATATCAATCCTTACTTGTGACGGGATTCGCGGTTTGTTGCGTGAGAGCACGAGGTTTAGGTTTACCAAGTCTTCGCTTCGCGAATTTCGATCCTAAGGTCACAGCAGGAAAGAGGGCCGAAATTGGATCCGGCCTTCGATTTTCAAATTACAAGACAGACTAGAACAGAAGCTTCAACCCTAATTGAATCGCGCGCGCTCCTCCCGAGCCCAGCACCGGGTTGGAAGCTGCAGCGTCGGGCGTAGCGCATCCGCAGCCGAATCCCGGGCCGAGGACGGAAGGATCGTTCATTCCGAAGCCGTTCTGGCCGCCAAAAGGGTTCGCAAAGTTGGGGTGGTTCAGAACGTTAAAAAATTCGGCGCGGAACTGGGCGCCAAATCGTTCGCCGAACTTCCAATTCTTGGCTACGGAGAAGTCCCAATTGCGAAAGCCCGAATCCCGGAAGGTATTGCGACCCATTGTGCCGAAGGTTCCGAGAGCAGGAGGAATCATCGCAGAGTTGCCTTTGGCGTAGCACCCAAACGTATTCAGCGAGGTGAGAAGTGCCATAGTATTGGCAGCGTTGTTACACACAGCCGGAGTGCTTCCTGGCGCAAAATACGGTATCGTTACGCCAAGTGCATTTGGCGGCCCCGACTTGAAATCGCTCGGGTTGCCAACGAAATCCCAACGATCCACCCCTTCGCCCGTACCGCTGATATCGTCTCCAGTGTCCATCGGTCCCCATGGTTGCGCGCTGTAAAGGCTCACGATTGAAATGAGCTGCCATCCTTTCAAGAGTTGTCCGGGGAATTCTCTTCCCGGGATATTGTAGGTGAACGAAAGCGTGAAGCGATGGCGGATGTCGTAGTCACTGCTGGCGTATTCACGGCCGGGATGCGTGGAGTCCTGCGGGAGGCCTAACCCGGCGCCGAAATCCCAATTGGCACCCACATCGTCAAGTGCGTGCGCATACGTGTAACCTGCAGTCGCGGTAAGTCCATGAAAATTCCTTGCAGTCAACGTCATTTGCAAGCCGTTATAGTTCGATCTGTAGATGTTCGACATTTGATAGATGTTACTGAGATATGGAAACAAGGTGTTGAACGGCCGGCCTGCTTGCTCGTCAGCATTCGAACCCACAGCTGGCTGGTTGATATCGCGGATCCCCACCAGATTTGAGCCATGGTCCCCAACATAAGCAACTTCCGCGGAGAGAGTATTTGTAATGGCGTGCTGAACGTTGAGGGTCCAAGTTGTTACGTAGGGAGTTGTAATGTTGCGATTCACGCCGAAGATAGAACACGGCTGTGCGTTAGAGCAATTTATCTCAGGAATTGCGAACGGTGGTGTCGCGCTAACGCCCCAGGTATCCCAGGGAGTCGGGGGGGTGAGGACATTCTGAACACCGGACGTGATTTTTCCGGTCCCTTGCGCTCCGCTGAGAAGGCCACCCGTCGGAATGGTGCCGAGACCGAAGACATTGTTGAAAGCCAGGAACGATTCCCAGTTCACCGTTTCGTAGACTATGCCGGCACCTGCGCGAACCACCGTTCTACCTGTGCCAAACGGATCCCATGCCAAGCCGACGCGCGGCGCAACGTTGGAATGGTCGCCGTGGTACGGCGCACCTATCTGCTGGCCGACCTGGAGTAGTCCTTGAGTAGGACTGAAATTGCCGAGAAGATTGTTGTCTTCATGAATAACTCCGTTGTAGTCGTAACGCAAGCCAAGATTCAGCGTGAGATTTTTCTTGATGCGCCAATCATCTTGAATGAACGCAGCTTCCGAGAAATTGTGAATATGCCGAACAGGAGTAGCTCCCACAAGCGCGTGCGTGGGGAAGGGAACTCCTCCGCTGGGATCACCGGCAAAGAAGTCTTCCAGGGTGGTGCTACCCGCAAACGCCGCTCCGCCGACGCCAGAGAAGAGAATGTACCCTTTGCCGTCACCGAACGCGCCGCCGCTGAAGCTGTCGCGGTGGAGCTCACCTCCAAATTTGATGGCGTGTTTTCCTACGGTATACGAAATATGGTCAATCACTTGATATCTCTGGTCAGGACCCTGAATCTTGGGCCATTTAAATCCACCCAGTGTTTCAAACAGCCCGCCGAAGGGGCGAATTTTAATTCGCGGCAAACCGCCGTAGAGCGGATTGGTTACACCGTCGTCGATACCCAAGCTGGTGGCAGACTGGCCATGGTCAGCCGAAAAAGTAGGCTGATAAAGCCGGTTGTAGCCAAATCTCAGCTCGTTGGCCCAACGAGAACTGGGGATCCAGGTCCAACTCGTGCCGAAAACTTGTGCACGCGTGTGAATCTGAGTGAGCCAGCGCGATTGGAGTTGGAGAGCATCGTCAACGGTCCCATTATTATTTCCGAGAAAATAAGTGCCGCTTAAATTGTTGCGATCGTTCATGCGGTAGTCAACCTTTCCAATTGCATTGTCCGCGCTAACGACGTTCGGGAATCCGGTGATAAAGCTCGTAGTCGCCGCATTGTTAAGGGGAAAACCGGTGCCGTTGCACATAACCGGAGGGCCCAGCGTACAGCCCGCGACCTTTAGACTGACCGCGCTGGGCGTCACACCTCCAGCTTGAAGGTCGGCGATAACGTCGGGGATGCTATTGGCGCAATCGCCTGAAGCGATGAAGGTGCAGTTCCCCGCGTTCGGCAACGACACCATTGATGGAGTATTAATCGAGAACGAGTTCCCCACGGTGTAACGCTGGCCTTCGTAGCCGCCGAAGAAGAAGAGTTTGTCCTTTATGATTGGACCGCCGACTGTGGTTCCGAACTGTTCTAACTGCGTCGGGGTCTTCGGCGTGCCCACGTCATTGAAAAAATTCCGCGCATCAAATGCAGTTTCACGGCCGAATGCATAAGCATCACCATGGAGTTCGTTCGTGCCGGACTTAATGGCGAGGTTCACGATCGCGCCCGGCTTCCAACCATATTCAGCGGGCGGGTTTTCGATGACGTTGAATTCCTGAATGGCGTCGATCGGCAGGATCGTAGCGGAATCGCCTGCGATTCCGGCTCCGTTGATAATGCTCTGGCCGGAAAAAGGTTCGCTATTGTAATAGCCATCTATTAAATAAGCGTTGTCTTCCGCGCGTAACCCATTCGTGCTGGTAGTAGAAAAGCCGCCGCCCGGATAACGCACTACGCCGGGACGAAGTTGAAGCAGGTTTTCATAATTGCGTCCATTGAGCGGCAGGTCGTTGATTTCTTCGTTGCTGAGTGTTCCACCTAGAGTGGCGTTGGTCAGATTGATCAGAGGAACCTGTTCGGTAACAGTGACTGTCTCAGTTGCTTCGCCTGGCTCCAGCAAAATGTCAATGCGAAGGTCAGTGGCCACTTCCAATCGCACGCTGGTACGCTCGTACGACTTGAATCCCTTGGCCTGTGCAGTAATCTTGTAAATACCAGGCAGCAGGTTGGGAGCAACGAATTCTCCCGCGTCGTCCGTGACGACTGTTCGTGACAAATCTCGTTGGACGTCGGTGATGACGACAGAGACGCCGACCATCACGGCGTCACTTTTGTCATGCACGCTGCCGAGAATCCGGCTGGTGTAGCTCTGCGAAAATAGTGGGACGGACAGAACAAGTACTGCGAGAGCGGCAAGGAAACTCCGAATCCCTGTCGAAAATTTCAGACGCGATCCCACATTCGCCTTAGCCGCAAAAGAACGCATTCGAAACCTCCTCAAGATCGACACTTGGGTAAGTAATTCTTATGGTACGGCGACTCTACCACTGGATGGTTGGAGCATGTCAAGGGAATTTCCGATATGATGATCGCTATGACTTATCATCGGCTTACGGCTAAAGTGAAGCTTGACATCGCAGAGCGGTGTCGTGGTATGTTGGTCCTACCACAGAACCTTTTGAACTGTGGTTGCCCTTCTAAGCTGGGTTCGCCGCATATCTGACTTCCGGCGTTAGCTTCGGAGGCGGGTACAAAGCGCAAGTTGTTTTGTAGATCCCAAGTTGGAGATTTCCTTGTACAAAGTTATTCAAACGTCGCGCCTCTACGAACAAATCGTGCAACAGATTGAGGCATCGATTTTAAAAGGGGCGTTAAAACCGGGCGATCAATTGCCAGCGGAACGCGACCTGGCGCAGCAATTCGGCGTTAGCCGCACAGCCGTCCGCGAAGCGGTGAAAGCGTTGCGCGAAAAAGGGCTGGTGGAAGCCCATCACGGCCGCGGGACGTTCATTAAGGACGGAACGTCGCAGGCTGTTCGGCAATCGCTCGACCTGATGATCAAAATAGGGCAGCCGGACGGATCAACTCATCTTGCCGAAGTACGAGAGATTCTTGAACCCGAAATCGCGGCATTAGCTGCAACGCGCATTGAAGAGCAACATCTTGCAATGATGCGAGAAGCCATCGTGGTAATGGACAACACGCGCAAGGACGATCCGGAAGCGTTTATTGAAGGCGACCTCGATTTTCATCTTGCTTTGGCAGAGGCTGCCGCCAACCCCCTGATTCTTTCTCTGCTCGATTCAATCGTCGGGCTGCTCCGGGAACAGCGTTTGAAGATCTTCTACGTGGAGGGCGGACCTGAGCGGGGCCAGCACCATCACCACAGAATTTTGGATGCCGTAGAACACCGTGATGCGGAGCGCGCACGCGCGGCTATGCGCGCGCATCTCAAGCAAGTTCGCGAGGATTCAACGGCGCGTTCCAAGAGCGCTAAGTAGTTTGGAGGCTTTGAGAGATGGCAAATCTCGGATTTGTGGGCCTTGGCGTAATGGGCAGCCAGATGGTCAATCGCCTACTCGACAAGGGCCACGTAGTAACCGGCTATAACCGCACGCGCTCGAAGGCAGAATGGCTCATCAAGCGCGGAATGCGCTGGGCCGATTCGCCCCGTGCGGTCGCGCAGGCTGCTGACGTTGTATTCACGATGGTGTCGAATGCGATGGCGCTGACCGCAATCACGGAAGGTCCCGATGGTCTTCTGGCCGGACTTAGCGCGGGCAAAGTCCTGGTGGACATGAGCACGATTGGTCCTGCTGTCAGCCGCGTACTCGCAGCTAAGGTTCGCGAGAAGGGTGCTGACATGGTTGATTCGCCCGTGTCCGGAAGCGTGATTACTCTTCAAGAAGGCAAGCTTTCGGTGATGGTGGGAGGACGCCGCGAAACATTCGAGCGCGTAAAACCGATTCTGTTGGATATCGGGCCCAAGGTCACCCATGTGGGCGACAACGGCTTGGCGCTCTCCATGAAGATTGCGACAAATTTAAGCCTCGCGGTTCAGATGCTGGCTTTTTGTGAAGGCGTCCTGCTGGCGGAAAAGAGCGGTATTGCGCGCGAAACTGCCGTCGATGTTTTGACGCACAGCGCAGTCGCTTCCCCCATGATTCAATACCGCGGGCCTTTCGTTTTGCGTATGCCGGAGGAAGCTTGGTTCGAAGTAAATCTGATGCAGAAGGACATGTTGCTGGCGATGGAGTTGGGTCGTCAGCTCAACGTGCCGCTGCCCACCACGGCTGTGAGCAACGAATTCTTGACGGCAGCTCGCGGCATGGGTTGGGAAAAAAAGGATTTTGCAGTTGTGTTCGACGTGCTGGCGCGCATGTCCGGAGTCGCGAAATGAGCACTGCCACCGGCCAACCAACTCCGAAAACTAAGACCAAGCAAAATGCCGAGTCGGAGAAATGGGTTCGCATGTACCGGCAGATGCAGGCCATCCGTTTGTTTGAAGAGCAAGTAAATGAACTTTACACGCGAGCATTGATGCCTGGTCTCGCGCATTTATATGTTGGTGAAGAGGCTGTGGCGGTCGGAGTTTGCGAAGCCCTTCGAAATGATGATTACATTACGAGCACGCATCGCGGCCATGGACACTGCCTGGCGAAAGGTGCATCGCCCGACCGCATGTTCGCGGAGCTCCTGGGTAAAGAGGCGGGTTACTGCAAAGGGAAAGGCGGGTCGATGCACATTGCCGATCCGGCCACCGGCAACCTCGGCGCGAATGCCATTGTGGCTGGAAGTGTTGGAATCGCAACGGGCGCGGCCTTTTCCGCTAAATATCTTCGGCACATCTCAAGTCGCGGTGTGCTTTTTTGGGGAAGGAGCTCTGGGGCAAGGAGTTCTATACGAGGAGTTGAATATGGCGCAGCTGTGGAAGCTCCCGGTGATTTACGTTTGCGAGAACAATTCGTACACGGAGTACACGCACTGTTTGGAGACCACGGCCGGTGAGATGGCCGCTCGAGCCACGGCGTTCGGAGTGCATGCTGAGACTGTCGATGGTCAGGACGTGCGCGCGATATATGAAGTGACCGCAGAATTAGTGGAGCGAGCGCGCCGTGGTGACGGGCCGGCATTTCTTTTATGTAACACATACCGACACCATGGACATCACGTGGGCGACATCAATCGCGAATATTACCGATCCAAACAAGAAGAGCGCTTGTGGGCGACCGAACGCGACCCAATTAAACTTCTCTCCGCGTGGCTGGTTGCAAATAAACACGCCGATTCAGCGCAGCTCGACCGAATTCAATTAGAGATAAAGTCTGAAATGCAAAAAGCGGTAGAGTTTGCAATTGCAGCGTCGTATCCAAACATCGATGAAGCAAGCCAAGACGTTTATGCCTGACCCTAACACCCGCGAAATTACGTTCGCCGAAGCCGTCCGGGAAGCGCTGGCCGAAGAGATGCGCCGCGATTCGCGTGTCTTCATTCTCGGCGAAGACGTGGCCGAGGCCGGTACGCCCTTCAAAGTTCTCTCCGGATTAGTCGAAGAATTCGGAACGAAGCGAGTCGTAGACACGCCAATTTCTGAGGCGGGTTTCACGGGCCTGGCGGTCGGCGCTGCGATGACGGGCCTGCGTCCCGTGGTCGATATTATGTTCGGCGATTTCATCACGCTCACCATGGATCAGATGGCAAACCAGGCGGCGAAAGTTCACTATATGTCCGGCGGCAAGTGGCGTGTGCCGATGGTGATGCGCACGACGTTGGGGGCGGCGCGTAGGTCCGCTGCGCAACATTCGCAATCCTTGCACGCGTGGTTCAGCCACGTGCCGGGACTAAAAGTAGTTCTGCCGTCGACACCATACGACGCGAAGGGCTTGCTGAAGACTGCGATTCGCGACGAGAACCCGGTCGTCTTCTTCGAAGACAAGATGATGTTCAAGATGAAGGGTCCGGTGCCAGCAGAGGAATACACGATTCCGCTGGGCGTTGCCGATGTAAAACGCGCAGGACACGACATCACTCTGGTTGCCACCAGCAGCATGGTTCAAGTCGCGCTCGGCGCGGCTAGCCTACTGGAAGAGAGTGGACTCAGCGCGGAAGTGATTGACCCACGAACGACCTGGCCGCTAGATGAAACGGCTATCGTCGAGTCGGCCAAGAAAACGTCGCGTGCGATCGTTATCGACGAGGGCTATGGGCGCTATGGCGTTAGTGCGGAAATTGCGGCCGTCATCGCGGAAGGCGCTTTTCATTACTTGGATGCGCCGGTAAAGCGGATGGGAGCCATGCACGTTCCGATACCGTTTTCTCCACCCTTGGAAGACGTGACCGTGCCCACGGAGCGTTCGGTATTCGACGTGGCCCGGGCTTTGTGCAACCGATCCTAAGAACTACGAATTAGAGTTATAAGAACTGAATAGGAGGCCTGCTGTGGCACTGCCAACTTACGGAACGATGGCGGTTGATTGGGAGCAGCGGATCGATTTCGACAGGCTGCGTCGTGAACGTCTAGAACGCGCGCGCGCGCTACTTGCGAAGTCTGAGCTGGGCGCCCTTCTCTGCTTTGACATGAATAATGTGCGCTATCTCACGTCCACGCACATCGGCAGCTGGGCGCAAGACAAGATCAGCCGTTTTACGCTGCTGCCGCAGAATGACGAACCGATTCTTTGGGATTTCGGCTCTGCCGCGCGCCACCATCAACTTCACTGCCCGTGGTTGGGCGAACGTTCACGGCCTGGTATTTCTCTGCTGCGGGGCGCGATGTCGCCCGAGATGGGTCGCGCGGAGGACGTCGCAAAAAAAATCCGAATCGAACTCGAAAAGCGCGGTCTGCATAAAGAGCCTCTCGGAATTGATATCGTTGAGCCACCCGTTCTTTTTGCATTGCAGCGAGAAGGCATCACCGTCGTCGATGGACAGCAACTCATGTCCGATGCCCGTGTGATCAAAACGAAAGATGAAATCTCGCTCCTGAATACCTCGGCGATGATGGTGGATGCCGCTTACGACGAACTGTATCGAGCCATGAAGCCGGGAATGAGCGAAAACCAGGCAGTCGGCCTCGTCAGCAAGGTGCTTTACGATCTGGGCTCAGAGTACGTTGAAGCGGTGAATGCGATTTCCGGCGAACGCTGCAATCCCCATCCGCACGTTTTTTCCGACCGCGTTCTGCGCCCCGGCGATCCGGTTTACTACGATATTTTGCATTCCTATATGGGCTACCGCACCTGTTACTACCGGTGCTTCACCATCGGTTACGCATCGCACGCGATGATCGATGCTTACAAGCGCTGCCGCGAATATCTGGACGCTGCAATTTCCCTCGTGCGCCCGGGCCGTACCACCGGAGAAATTGCCGCGTTATGGCCGAAGGCGCAAGAATTTGGCTTTCCCAACGAAGAGGCGGCTTTCGCCTTGCAGTATGGCCACGGCATTGGCTTGGCCATCTGGGAAAAGCCGGTCATTAGTCGGCTCGTCTCACTGGATCACCCGTACGAGATCAAGCCCGGCATGGTTTTTGCGCTTGAAACATTCTGGCCCTCTACTGACGGTTGGAGCGCTGCGCGCATCGAAGAAGAAATCGTCGTCACTGAAACGGGCCATGAAGTCATCACACGATTCCCGGCGGAAGAATTGCTCGTAGCGGGCGCGCATTACTTCACAGTGAATGGACCTCTGGCGACTGCGCGCGAAGCGGAAGCCGCCCCCAGCAAACGCGTAGTGGAAATGGTTGAAGCTAGCGCGAAGACGGAACGCGTGGGAGTCGCCGACTGAGGTTTCTCCGCCTCACTCCCCACAATGGCTATCAGCGTAGTAATGCCTGCCCTGGAATTGACTCAAGACACCGGCAAACTTGTCGCTTGGCGAAAGAGCGAAGGCGAACCAGTCGCCAAGGGCGAGGTTCTGCTGGAGGTAGAAACAGACAAAGCGGTGGTCGAAATTGAGGCCGCGGCCGACGGCATCCTCGCAGGAGTAAAGGCTGTCGCAGGTGACATCGTCCCGGTAGGAAAAACAATTGCCTGGATTATTTCTCCCGGTGAAACTCCTCCCTCAGAAGATGCTCCGCGAGATTCGGTCAAATCTTCTGTAGCAGCGCGGATGCAGCCCGCTCATTCTGCTCTCGACGCTGCCGAATCCTCGTCTCGAGGCGCAAGAATCTCGCCCAAGGCGCGACGTCTCGCCCGCGAACACAATATTGATATCGCGCGTGTGCACGGAACAGGTCCCGACGGCGAGATCCTCGCTTCAGATATTCTTGCTTTGGCGGAATCCGCTTCGAAAAAAGAGCCTTCGTCGGTTGAGCCTAAGACTCTAAGTTCGGTCGCGCGCTTGATGGCCGAGCGAACCACACAAAGTTGGACTAACATCCCGCATTTTTTCGTCGTCCGCAAAATCGACGCCGGTGCACTTGTCCAAGTCCTCGAAAAAGTCAGATCGTCAGCGGACAAAACCGCCGGCGTTCGTGTTACGCACACCGACTTCCTTGTTGCGCTTATCGCGCGAGTACTTCTACGGCATCCGCGAATAAATTCCAGTTGGGCCGGCGAGGGAATCCGTCCGAATAAGAATGTCAACATCGCGCTCGCAATGGCGGTCAATGACGGCGTCGTTACAGGCGTCATACAGAATGCCGACCGGCTCGAGCTCAGCCAAATTGCCGTTCAGCGCCAGGGACTTGCCGAGCGCGCCAGGGCTGGCCAGTTGCGGCCGGCAGACATCGCGGGCGCTACCTTCACCATCAGCAATCTCGGAATGTATCAAGTGGACGCTTTCAGCGCGATCATCGTTCCGCCACAAGCCGCGATCCTTGCCGTTGGAAGTATCTCCGATCGAGTGGTGCCCGCCGCCGGCCAACCAGCGGTTCGTCCGATCATCACCTTAACGCTCTCTTGCGATCACCGCGTTATCGACGGCGCCCGCGCCGCGCAATTTTTGGGCGACTTAGCGGAAGCCATTCGTGAACCTGCCAGGTACATGCGCTAAATTAGCACGCAAACGTTGAACATTTCTTTCGAAGTTGCCCCCAACTCCATTGAAACCGATGTTTGGCTATTGATTAACGCGCAGAGAGCGGTCTTGATGGAGTACCGACCTCGCAATATCAAGCGTCACGCTCTTCGAGAATTCGACGATTTGTGGAACGACAATTGAATCCGTTCCGGGCACAGGAGCGTCACATAATTGGATGCGTTCACGGGAACTGGACGAGGCGGGACACTTAGAGGCTTAACCCAATGGAACTAATCATTATGGACACTTTCAACTTGGTTTTGCTGTGCTACGTTTTCGCGCGATTGCTCGGAGTGTATCGTGAGAAATAATCCAAAGTGCTGATTGACGCGCTTCCCGGTAAAGTGGGTAGCTGAGACTATTCGTGTGTGGCGACTCACGCAAACTCGCGCCGCCCACATTCTGAAAATCGATCAACCCAAGATTTCGCGCCTCTTGCGGGGTCAGCTTTCCGGCTTCTCCGCCGAACGGCTCATGCACTTTCTGACCCTACTTGGACGAGATGTCGAGATCGCGGTTAAGCCCACGCCTCGCTCCCGCCGCCAGGGACACCTTCGCGTTGTCGCTACCGCGTGATTCTATTCTCGTTCCGAAGTAATGAACTTTCCGCTACCGAGGAAGATCACGCCGAAACTGCGTTGCCTGTTTGTTGCTGCACTTGCAGCCGCAATTCGTTCGGGCGCGCGATCTTATCGAAGGTTTCAAACGTACCCCCGGTCCCCCGAACGATCACACCGCCGTACCCGAGTATCCGGCCCACGAAAGATTCATCCACGCCGATGCTCTCCACCTTCGGAAGCAAGACCTCGACGCTCTTCCGGGAGAACAAGCAGGAGCCAGCCGCGTTTCCTAACGTAGCTCTAGCTAGGGAAGCGAAACGAACCAATACAAACTTCCAACCATCATGGAAGAGTTGAGGGAATGGTAAGGCGCAGGGAGCAGACAATTTGATTGATGTCGGCCTGCGAAACTTTGTGCTGGCCGGCGCGATCTGAAGCAATGAACAATTTGATCACGTGATCTTGGGAATCGTACGCTTCCACGATAACGACTTCGTCCTGAACTGGATTTCCCAGCTGGAAACCGCGAAGCCCCTCGGTCCGAAAAGAATGCAAGCCGCCTTTGACCCGCTGCAATTCAGCGGACTTCATGATTATAAGAGCATAGTTGCCCGCTTCTTCCAGTCGCGGCGAAAACAGGCTCATATCATGTGGTGTAAGATAGAATTCCTTGGCACGCTTCGAATAGTTTGTCCGCAAGACCTGGTCATCAAAATATCTACTGAGCTGTTCGCCGCTTTTTGAAGCTTCCTGCTTCAATATTTGTAGGGAATTCTGTTCTGCAGGATCAAAGATCACCACGACATTTCCGGTTGAAAACGTAAGATTGACCGCGGAAATGCTTTTGTCGTTCGCGTCAATCCTTCTTTCCGAGGTCAACTCGATCCAAGGGGTTTCGAAGTCATATCCGAAATATGCGAATTTCCTTCCGGCGGGGCGATCGGGAGGCACGACTGCGAGCGGAGTTGGCACGAGCCACACTTGAGGACTGTCGCGAACTGCCCATCGAGTGAAAAGAAGGAGTGCGATACGGCCTCCATAGGTGAGCAGAAAAACCAATAAAGCGCCGAGGATGAATGAGCGAACGAGATAAGATTTGCTCACAGTGCTCGCTCCATTCTGCGAGCTCGATTCCAATGCAGGTGTTGATGGCACAGTGGCCCCTTATACAAAATCGTACCTTATGTCTGTGAATGAATTACCGGATAACTGTTGGTAACAGGAGTATCAGCTTGTCGCCCCATTATCCGGAAAGTGAACGCTGTGTAGACACCCGAATGGAATATACGGTTGGATTGATTTCCCGGTTCAAGGTTTTCTCCGCATCGCGGAGCTTTTCTACGATCACGCCGAAATCCACGTTGCCGACAACCATCACGTCCACGTCACTGTGTTCGCGCTCTCGGGAACGGGCTACGGAGCCATAGTCCGAATTCTCGACACAGTTCGCCAAACCCATATAAAATCGTCCGGTTACTGTCGGCGGGCCTGTAGCTCAGCTGGTTAGAGCAGCGACTCATAATCCTATTGACCGAGATTGCACTGCATTGCACGAAAATGCAACCGACCGAAAACTAAGAGGATGGATGACGCGTCGAAGACTGTGTGCCGCTGCACCAGATTGCACCAAAACTGACACCAAACTAGCACCAAGAATTGTCGCACCACGTTCACCCCAGAATCGGCGTTCATAAGATCAAGAAGCTAAAGTCCGCGTCATGCGCGTAGCTTCTTGTCAAATTGAAGGCTCAAGATGAACGATCAACAAAAGAAGGAGCAGTATTCTGGAGTGCGAGATCAAGAGATCCGTGCGGCACTGGATCAGCATTGGGCGGCGTCCGATGCCAACGATTTTAAAACGGAGCACCGCATCTATCACGAGGACGCGGTGCTGGAATACCCGCAGTCAGGCGAGCGAACCCGCGGTCGACGCAACATACAGAACCAGCGCGCTAGTCAGCCGAACAAAAAGCGGTTTGCTGTCCGACGAATCATTGGCGGCGGTGATCTTTGGATCACCGAATTCATCCTGACATATGACGGCAAGCCGTCCTACACCGTGAGCATCATGGAGTTCAGGGACGACAAAGTTGCGCGGGAAACACAGTACTTTGCGGATCCATTCGTGGCTCCCGCATGGCGCGCTCAATGGGTCGAACGGATGGACACATAATCTCGAGGCGCCAGAATTCGCTAACGACACCGCTTTTTGCGGTTTGCAGCATAATCAGTTAGATGGGCATATGGACTATCGCTATGATATTTCTCTAGGTATGCGGTTTGCTGAGGATAGCTTGCGATACGTGAGCGTGCTTGCTATTGCGGTAGCAATCTTACTAACGGCGAAACCAGCAAATTCGTGCGAGTGGGCGAGAGGCTACTTTTATCAGGTTACCCAACTTCGCGGTAGAGTCGTTGGTGCGAAGCTGGGGCCGTTACAGTATGCAGGTTGGCTTAGACAATCACGCGTCAGAGAGCACGTGGAATTGACACTTTATACGTACCGGGCGCCAATCAAGGCTCGAAGTGATATGCCCTTGGTGAAAAAATCAGTAACCGACGCGAAGGGCAACTTTGATTTCGGTCTTTTGAACCAAGGGCATTACACTCTGATTGTTGACGACCTGCGTTGGGGCAGTTCCGATTGGTTTGATATCGAGATTGCAAGCCTGACACGGCAACGGATTCGGTAACGGTCGACATATCCCCGAATTTCCCGGATTGCAAAGGCGGTCACGAATTCATTGTAAATTCGAAGTAATGACAGACTCCATTCCTTTGATCCTACATCGATAGGGCTTTTTGGGAATTCGCTGAGACCGCATTCTCGTCCCCTAGCTAGTGCCTGATTAACGGTATCTCAACGCGTACTTTTTCCTTCGTGGTTATCGCTGTAGTGCCGCGATCTCCGGTAATTGTGCTAACGACAGTTCGCTTTAGATTTTCGCCTAGTCAAGCTTCTAACCCCGATCAGCACGACCACGAAGCCATTCTAGCCGGGCGCGTCCTGCGTCCGTGAGGTTGAAAACGATCCGGCCCGAAGGAGGCATACGAGTTCTCCGCGAATCCCAAGAATCTGGAACGGGCTGAGAAGGAAAGGGCAAGAGAGATCGCCTGGTTGAAATACAACTTGCAACCAAAACAAATAGAGAAGACTGCCAAGGGCCGCGAGATTTGGAATGATCTTATTTCAGCTCGCACGCTCGCTGCATTGCGGGAAGTTGCTGACAATTGGGGTCGGATGCGCGCTCTCAAGCCGGGTCGCTTCGCCTACTTTCCCGCGGATGCCCATATCCTAGCGAGCTCCAAACAATTTCTCTCTATGAAGAACAACAGCCGATTTCCTCGTTCTGGTTCTGCCGATGATTCCCGTCTGGAATACCAAGCGCGCGGAATGGCTAGCGTAATGGCCGGCGTAAGCCCAATGACTGCGATTGAACGACTCCGCAACATGAAACACACGATAGGCGGCCCACTCTGGAAAGAAAAGGCCAAGCTTTGGGGTTGCTGGCGTTGTGAGCTGGAACGTTCGAATAGAGTTTACGACAGACTGAAGGACTTCTATAAGAAGGAGTTAAAACCATGGAATCAACGCGGAATCTTTGAGAAACTGCCAGGCACGAGCGTGTTTTGGATTCGCTATGCAGACGCCACGGGTCGTATCCGACGGGAGAAAGTTCGTAAATTCGATGAGGCGGAGGCAAGGCTGAAGGTTCGCAAAGAAGAAGCAAAACTTGGTGCTTTGCCTCGCTTAGCCTGGAGACGCAGGCCTTCACTGTTTCGCAAAATCGCCGAGGACGCTTTGACTTATTCCGATTTGCACAAGCGGAGTTCTGGCGACGACCACATTCGCATGAAGAAGCTACTTGAATGGTTTGGCGATAGAGCAGCTGATTCGATAACACCGCGCGAAGTCGAAGCTTGTTTTCAGAGCGAGAAATGGGTGCCTGCGACTTGGAATCGATATCGCGCGTTGCTCTCGCTCACATATCGCCTAGCAATTCGAGCCGGAAAAGTGAAGGAGAATCCTGCTCGGCTCATTCAGCACAAGACAGAGAACAACGGGTGTATTCGATTTCTCTCGCGCGAAGAAGAAGAAGCTTCGGAAGGTGATTAGAGAAAAATTTTCACAGCATGAATGCGAACTCGATCTCGGACTGCACGCAGGCTTGCGGAGCGGCGAACAATACGCGCTAGGTGGAAGGACGTGGACTTTGAGCGGAGCGTTCTGACCATAACCGCTCGATAAAGGTGGCAAGACAAGCCACGCCCCGCTGAGTGCGATCGCGATACGGGCACTTCTTGATCTGCGTCGGCAGCATGGAAGCACGGAGTTTGCATGCGGTGGGGCACAAAGTCCGCGGCATTGGTTTGAAGCAGCAGTGGAAGAAGCCAAGATAGAGAAATTCACATGGCACTGTTTGAGGCATACTTTTGCAAGCCGACTTGTGATGAGCGGAGCCGATTTGCGAACTGTAGCCGAGCTGTTGCGTGATAAAACTCTCGCCATGGTAATGGTCTATGCGCACCTCGCGCCAGACCACAAACTCGCGGCCATCGAGCGCATGGCGATTGCATTTTCGGCGTCAACAACCGATACCATAGTGACACCAGAGGTTGAGAAGGAAAAACCCGAATTGCAAGTGATACAATAAACGCCAGCTTCACTTGCACTTACAGGTTGGGCCTGTAGCTCAGCTGGTTAGAGCAGCGGACTCATAATCCGTCGGTCCCAGGTTCGAATCCTGGCGGGCCCACCAACAATTTAAAACATTTAGCCGCCTTCTCACCTCTCCGAAGATTTCATCATTGTCGGGAATTTTGTCGGGACTCCAATGTCAACTGGTCAACCGAAGAAGAACTGATCATCTCCACAATTGAGCAGGCCGAATTGGTACCGCGTCCGGAGGCGATACGGCGAATGCAACGGCGCAGGAAGGCTTCGCTCTTTGCCATCGACAGGGCGTGGTACGCGTCTCGATTGGATGATCCGTGGCTACTGGATTTTTCGATTCCGCTGCGCACCAGAGCCCGCCGCTTTGTTCTGGCCGTTCCAGTCGGCGGGCGGCGCCAGGGTGGGCTTGTTCCGTTCGACTCTCCGAAAAAAGCAGAACAAGCGGCCGAAAGGTTAAGAGGCACAGCCGGGTTTCCAAACGTCAGAATCGAGCGTTCTCGACAACTAGGCAGCCACCACGTCGTTCGGTGGGGAGAGGAAGATCCGACCGTCACCGAACTCGACAACAAAGCCGAGGGTCAGACGGCTGAGCATAGGGCGGCCGGCGAGTTCTTTGGCTACAGCGATTTGACAATCCGAACCCTTCTATTCGAGCAATTTGGGCGAGAAGCCGTGTTAGGGACCGAACGGCTCTGCCGGAATCCGCGATGTGCCCGAGGCGATGACGACGGACCTGGCTCGCTGGCTCATCTTAGAGCAGATGCTCGATATTGTGACGATACCTGTAAGAAACCTGGTCAAAGAAGTCTAAGACATGAAAATGAGGCTTTAAATCGCCAATGTTTATGCGGATCTAAACGGGACAAAACTGGCTCCCTAGCTCACTCTACTAACATGAGGAACGTGCGTCTCAAATCGCCCGCAATCGCGATCTCGGGGTTTTGCGATGGGGATAACAAGCCGAAGCTAAATGTAAACAAAAACTCTCGACCCGCGAGCGGGCTGCGTCAATGAAGAATCCGGCAGATAGAACTCCAATATTGGAGTTGGCCAAGTTCCCCAAACCCGTACGCCGGCTGAAAGCGACCTTGGCCGAAGCTAAAGCGATGGACCAGGAGGCAGTTCGCATCATCGCGGAGGTGAAATCTGGCTGGTTGCGCCTGGGGATCCTGATCGACAAGATGATCAAGACCCGAGCTGTCGAGACGCTTGGTTTTCCTTCCATGCATTCGTGGATGACTCAGAGATTCGGTGAGAGTTTGTCATTAGCAATTTTTGCCATCGGATCCACCGAAAACAGTTCTTTCTGGCGGGGAGGAATTCACACAACCGATGGCTCATTTCCAAAGGCTTACGCAGTATGATTCTTACGGGTGTTGCGTCGCGAGCGTCAGCGCGCGGTCCAGCATGGGATCTCGCAGTGCCACATAATCGTCGAAGGTATAGGGCAAACGGATGTCTGGGTCCAATGTCGCCAGGTGCATCGGGAAGAAAAACATTGTCCAAAAGCAGCCGCGTTCGCGCCAGCATGGATGCGTGTAATCGTGCAGTCCTGTCGCGAATCCAATGTCTAATTTGGAGTTGGGCAGCGTCATGTCCCCGCCTTCAGCCCAGATGCGAATACGATCACCCACTGTTTCTCCAATGACAGAGACCTTCCTCCCACCATGCTGTTTCAAGAGCCCCAAGCTTACGTTGCCGGCCGAAAACGTCCACGCGCTGGTCAAAACATAAACGTGCTCGATGGAATCCGTCAGATTAGCGAGATTCGTCATTAGGCCTGCAGTAGTGACGAAGTCCCCGCCTTGATCAAGGCGGAGGTCAATCATGACGTCGCGAGGCCGGTCCGCTACGATTTCGTGTTTTACGCGAGCGACGAATTTGCCAATGCTATGACCGGATTCGCCTTCGTTGCTCTTGAATTCTAGGTAGTACACTTCTTTGTCCGCCCAGTAAAGGGATTGAAACGGGTTTGCATAATCCAAGAGAAATACAGGTAGTTTCGCGTCGGGTCTGAGTAACGTGCTCCAATCCTTTCCTTCTCCGTCAATCCTTTGCGGCGAGAGATAAGAATCTGAATAAACGCGCGGCGCGCTCGAGTCGGGCGGATCGGCGATAATGGTTTCGTCTTGCCTTGAGCCATCCGGCAACATGACGTGGAGGGTCAGACGATCGGTCAAGGATGCGAGTCCGGCAGCGTGAAGCAGTTCGGGCGATTCCAGAAAAAACACGGAAATAAACTGGTCGTAATGATTCCGCGGACCGCCTGAGTATTCGAACATGCGATCAACTATCGCGTCAATGGGCACGCCATCCACTGCGATGACCTTTGCGCCCAAGATCTGACGACAGGCTGGCCGGGCGCGAATAACATAGTATCCATCCGAAAAGTGATACAGACGGCAGGGCAGGCGGTTATTCCGACGCGAGAGCGACCCTTTGTAAACTGCCGAATGTCCGTTGTCGGCAAGTGCCACCATGCGCGAAACCGCAAGATCGAATTGTGCGGGCGTGAGAAATCCCGCCTTTGTTTGGTATTCGGTAAGTAGTTGCGTTGCTTGAGAGCGGGCTTCAAGCGAATAGGCTTGGTCCAGCTTGAGATAGCGCCGGAAGTACTCGAAATCTTGCCATTGAGCCGTCGCCAGATCATGCGCGGGCGGGAAATTCGGCGGCGGTACGCTCGGATAGAAACGATGAAAGAACAGAAGAATGACAACTCCACAGCAAAGCACGAGAATCAGCAGGCAGGAGCTAATCCAGAGGCCAAGACGGCGGCGCCAGTTCATGGATTCCCGACGTAAAGCAGCACTGCTCCCAGCGGCGGCAACAAGCTTGATCCTCATGAGATCCTCCCCCGAGAACAGTGCGTTAGCCGGGATCTCTTTTTTGACTTCAAAAACGGATTTTATTGTATGCCCATCTCGCCTGTTCGCAACGTTGCTAAAATGATTTTCATCCGGAGCGCCGTGATCGGTTTCCGTACCAGGAGAACCTATGCATGATCCGAAAAATGGTTTTCGGCCTTGCGCTGCTTTTCGTCTGTACGTTGCCTAAGCTCAAACTTCTACTTCCACCGCGATTGGTGACGAGTACGTTGACGTGGGTGGCTCGAAGATCTGGTACGAGGAGTGTGTATCAAGCGCACCCGGGCCTGCAGTCGTTCTCCTCCATGACGGCTTGGTGCACTCTGTCACCTGGAACGATGTCTGGGCGCCGCTATGTTCTAAATATCACGTGCTGCGGTATGACCGCAGGGGATATGGCCGGTCAGAGCCAGCGAAGACTCCGTTTGTCCCGGAGGAGGATCTCTCCACGAACATGCATCGGGTGCATATGGACCGCGTCGTGATCGTTGGAAACTCTTCTGGAGGAGGTCTGGCACTGGATTTTGCTCTGGCGCATCCGGAAATGGTCGAGGCTCTGTTTTTGATCGGGCCGGTCGTCCACGGCATGCCGAGTTCGGACTATTTCAATGAGCGCGGTAATCAGAACAACGCACCCTTGGCTCATGGCGATGTAAAAGCCACTGCCGAGAACTGGTCGAGGGACCGCTTCCTGATCGCGGGCGACGACCGGCGGGCACGAAAGAAAGTTTATGACGTCTTAGCAGAAACTCCGCAGAACCTGAGGGTCGCGGGAGAACTAGAGATCCGTCCTTCACCACCTGCCGTACTGCGCCTCTCCCAGATCAAGGTGTCTACGCTGATCTTGGTCGGCGAGGCTGATATCGGCGACGTGTTTGCCTATTCTGGCGCGATTGAAGCTGGCCTGCCCTTGGCGTCATTTGAAATCTGGAAAGATACGGGTCACCTGATCCAGATCCAGCGCCCCGCGGAGCTGGTCTCCCGTTTCAACCGCTTTGTCGCATTAGCAAGTCGCAAAGAAGCCAACTTGACCGAGAGCAAGCTTGCGGACCTATGTCGGCCACTACAAGATCTTTAACCGCTCCGCAACTGTGACCCTTAGGGAAGGCCACCTGGTTCTGGAATTTCCCGGTGACCCCTTGCTATTGGCTCTTCGCTGCCTCAGAAACAAAGTTCTTCTTGCGTACGGAGGAAACGGAAATCGAATTTCAAAGGGACTCGGACGGTAAGGTCGCGGAGATGACAATCCATAATTCCGACGGTAGTGTGATCCGAGGTCCGCGCCTGGATGTTGCAAACCCTCGGTAACTCCTATCCCCGGGACGATTTGGGCGTACAATGCTTGCCGTGTTCGAGTCCAGATAGGAAACACCGGTGCTCGCGATTCAACCCAATTGCTCAGTGTCTTAGCCTATTGCCTGAACTGTTCGGAGATCAGCCATGCGAGTACTACTCTCCTCCGTCCTTCTCGCGGTATCCGTTGCTGCGCAGAATCCGCCTGCGCTCGATCCTGCTAAGGTCTTCGACTACGACGCGAGGAAGCCCCTCAATGTGAAGACGGGCAAGACGGAAGAGGTCGAGATGATGCAGGTCATCGAGATCTCGTATGACTCACCGAAGATCGGGCGCGTTCCGGCTTATCTCGTCGTCCCGCCGGGCAAGGGACCGTTCGGCGGGATCTTGTACATGCATTGGGGACAGGCAAACAAGACCGAGTGGCTGGCAGAAGGGATCGAAATGGCCAAGCGCGGCGCAGTCTGTTTGATGATCGACGCACCGTACTGGCGGCCGGAGGTGCCACCGCCCGGTCCAAACAACAAGGCGGAAATTGAACGGGATTACTACATTCAAATGGTTGTGGATCTGCGCCGCGCCGTGGATGTTCTGGTGGCGCGCAAGGATATAGATTCCAAGCGCATTGGATACGTCGGCCACTCACTGGGCGCCACCTGGGGAGGGCCGCTAGCAGCGGTAGAGAAGCGGATCAAGATGTTCGTGCTGATGGGTGGTTTGCCATCGCTGACGAATTACGACGATGACAGTTTTTACGCCGAAGTGCAGCGCGCTTCGACGCCAAGAAATGAGTTCCAGAAATACGCAGCCGTGATCGAGCCGTATAATCCAGAGCACTTCGTCGCGAACACTGGGCCCGCTAAGATCTATTTCCAGTGGGCGACACACGACATGTACATCAGCAAGCATTCCGCGGACGAATACTACAATGCGGTCGGCGGCCTAAAGGAGCAACACTCGTACTTCACCAGCCACGAGTTCAACGATGCTCAGTCATGTCACGACCGTCGTGAATGGCTTACGAAAGAACTAGGACTTCAGGAAGTTCACAAATAGGGCGTCACAGGAACTACCCGACGGCTCCGAACGGATCGTTCCGACACTTGGGAGCCCATTCGATTCGTTTGCTGCGATTGATGATGTGACTATGTATTGATTATGGAATGAGAATCTCAGGCATTTTTGACGGATGGAACTTGAGGCCCTAAGGAGACGGCAATTGAAAGTAGTCAGAAAAGCAACGATGCTCCTAATTTTTGTGGCGGCATTGCCAGTTTTGGCGGCGATTCAGCGGATTACGCCAGTCGCGGATGACCCGTATGCGCCTTTGAAGGTTTATGACGGTAAATGGGATTCCACGACCACAATCGGCCCAAAGCGGTCATCCGCAATGAGAACCATTGCGCCAGGACTGGGCTCTTTTTTTGTGTGCGAGCAAGCGGTGAATGGAAAAACGGAGGCGCTGACTGTTTTCCTGCCAGTTGCGAAAATGGTTAGCGGAGGCGAGGAGCATAGGGTCAACGGGCTTTCTGCGGACGCAAGTCCCGCAGGCGGCTGGAACAAGCTGACTATTGAGGGCGATCGCTGGGTTTATTCCTGGGAAGACACGGACAGCGGGAAAAAAGTATCTTGGGCAACGTCAACCAGTTTTCCGGCACGGACAAAATCCAATTTGAGTTTCAGCGCTCGACGATGGAGCTACCTGGAAAACTGTAAAAGGCGGCGACGAGATGCGCGTGCAATAAGGGGGGACGCGGTTTAGCGTCTATGCCATTTGTGTGGATGTTTGAGAATTCTCGATATCCTTATAGCAATGAAAATCACAAATTCGGATGGTTGCGGAGGCCCGATACGTACCGAATAGACAATTTCTGAGCATTCCGTTCCGCAGCGAACTGTTTGGCACGTCAAGGGGACACCATGCCGCGGCCAATCCTCGTGGTCGTCCCGACGACTGACGCGGACCTGACTCCGCTGTTTCAGAGCGGCGGTGCCCCAGCCCTGGCGTAGCAGTCAGGAATCGCATCCAAATCCAACCAAGAAGCGACGCGATTAACGCTATGAGGCAAAAACTCTTTTTTCAAATCGCTCGAGCTGCCAACCCCAACCAACCCAGAGATGTCCACATGCATTGAGGGCCGGAGTACATCGTCAGCTCGATGTTTCGTAGCAGAAGTCTGTTCCGGCCCGCAGAGCTTATTGAAATGTCACAACGACGCTGTCATTGGTGTATTTCACCGTGCCTCCCCCCTCGACCGTGAAGCTCGTAAACTCTCCGTTGAGCGAGCCGAACGTCATGGCGGTGTAGGCCGCGCCCTTCGCCGGGGGTCTCTTGAGGTTGACGCCCACGCTCAGGGTGCCTGACAGTGTGGCGTTCGATTTGACGACGAGCGCCGGGGGATACGTCGTAGCAAAATTAACGCTCAGCTCACCGCCAGCCGTCTGGGTGTAGTCGCCCGTCACCGCTAGGGTCTCCCCATTGGTCGGCAAAAGGTAGCCATTGTTCGTGAGCGAACCCTCGATGGTTCCGCCTCCTACCAAAGTCCCCGATTGCATATCGACTGAGGTGGCGCTCAGCGTGGTCCCAAACATAGTGAGGTATCCCTGGCTGGTCAGCGAGGTCGCAATCGACACCGTCAGAAGTTGGTGCGAAGTTCCAAGCTCGCGAGCCAGTGCCCGCAGCGATGGCCGAGACGATTCAGGAGTCTGCTTCCATTCGATGAGTTTCTGACGGAGCTCTGCCGAGCGGGATTCCTGCTTGGGTTTTCTTCCTCTCATCTATCTTCTCGTGCAAGTGGATTCTTGCGGCCTACTGTGCGTAATTTGTGCGGGTACTCACAGACAACCAGTCCAGAACACACCAGTTCTGCATGTGCATCGTGGCTTATTTTTCTGTACCTTACTGTAGCGGAGTGTAATGGTTGTACAGTGGTGAGCGCAGTGGCGTAGAGTTGGATTCCTCCAACAACCGAGCTCAACCGCAGAGATCAGGTGACTGCGCCTAACTCATGGCCGTCGAAAGACGGGAGCCAAGGTCGATAATCAGGTAGCAGCACTTACTGAATTGGGAATGCCCACCATACACCGAGCGAAAACCGCTCAACTAAGTGCGGATGGAAGGATGGCGACTGAGGCGGCCCGGCTCGAACGATAAGCAGCTCGACCAAAGCGAATCCGCACGAATGTTTTTGGCGTCGATGTGAACAATGAGGGCCGCTATGAGGTATTGGGAGAAAGTCACAACAAACGCTCGAACGCGAGTGATGTTTGTCCTCCTTGTTGCGGCGCGCCCGTTTAGGCAGGGGAGTATTGAATCGGGGGCGTCAACAGGGTCCAACCACTATTAAAAGCAAGGAGAAGCACATGAAGGCCTCATGGATCAACCGTTTATTATTTTAGGTGGCGCTCTGCAAACCTGCAGAGCTGCCATGAGGCTTGCTGTTTTGGGGGGGGGCGTATCGCTGATCGAAAAATTCTGAATCGTATGCCGTATTATGGGTGAGAGAGTTGTCAGAAAAGGTGAACAGCTTACCTACCTGCACGAAGTGTGGCGCTACGCTCGTGCTAAAGCCCGTGCCGGGCGCTAAGCAATTTCCGCTGAGATTGGAATGTCCGGAGAGGATGCCCCACGTTTAGTTGAAACTTGAGAACAAGAAGCAGCGGCTCTCGCCCGAACTCGGATAGAGTTCGGGTTGAGAATCCCTTTTTAAAGGAGAGAGCCGCCGTGAGAAAGAAATACCAGAGGAAAGAGCGCAAGTCCAATCACAAGTTCGAGGTCGTCCAAGGGCAAGAGTTGATGGTGCGGGTGCCGTTGCCGATAGCCGAGGTGTGGGCCGAGATGCAAGCGCAGGTAGAAGAGCTGACCGGGCAAGCCGGGCTGCAGATTCTGCGCGCCATCCTGGAAAACGAAGTCACTCACCGGGTGGGACCTCCGCATCGGCCCAATGCCACTGCCGGCTGTGTGCGGTGGGGAAAACAGCCGGGTTATGTGGTTTTTGCTGGACAGAAGATCCCCTTGGAACGACCGCGGGTGCGAACTCGCGAGGGCCAGGAAGTGGAACTGCAGAGCTACGGTCAGTTGCAGCAGGATGGAAAACTGCAACGAGCAGTGCGGGAACGCATGGTGGCCGGACTGTCCACGCGGAACTACCGGCGAGCGGTGGGCAGTGTTCTGGAAGGATACGGGATCGAGAAGAGCAGCGTGAGCCGGCAGTTCGTGGCGGCCAGTAGCAATCAGTTGCGGGTGCTGTGCGAACGGCGCCTGGAAGATCTGAATCTGGTGGTGCTGATGATCGATGGCATTCACTTTGGTGGCCAGGTGTTGGTGGTGGCTTTGGGGATCGCAGAAAGCGGGGAAAAGCACGTTTTGGGAGTGTGGCAGGGAGCCACGGAGAACACCACAGTGGTCAAAGGACTGTTGGAAGATCTGGTAGACCGAGGACTGGATCTGAAGCGGCGGTATCTGGTGGTGCTGGACGGATCGAAAGCGTTGCGCGCCGGTGTGGAACGTGTATTCGGGGAACAAGCGGAAGTGCAACGTTGCCAGATACACAAGCGGCGGAATGTACGGGAGTATCTGCCCGAGAATTGCCAGAAAGACTACGATCGGCGGATGCGCAATGCGTACGCGATGAACCACTACGCGGAGGCCAAAGAGGCGTTGCAGAAAATCTTCCGGCAACTGGAACGGATCAATCCGAGCGCGGCCCGGAGCCTGGAGGAAGGACTGGAAGAAACGCTGACGGTGCATCGCTTGGGTGTGGGAGCAGTGTTGCGGCGGAAACTGGCCACTACCAACCCGATCGAATCGTGCTTGTCCACGGTGCAGCGGGTGGCGCGAAACGTAAAGCGTTGGCGCGAAGGAGATCAACCGCTGCGCTGGACCGCCACAGGACTCTTGGAAGCAGAGAAGAAGTTCCGACGCATTAAAGGCTATCAAGAAATCCTGTTGCTGAAGGAACGTTTGAATCCGTCGCGCATTCAGCAGAAGGAGGTCCGCACAGTAGAAGTCGCTTGAACTTGGTTGCAGGTGGTCTTACAGTGCCGAACATCGAGAGTCGCTGCAATCAACTAAAACTCGGACATCCTCTGTCCGGAACACGGCTGGCAGCCAGAAGAGTTACGTCCGATTCGCATGCGCTTTCACAAAGATCGCCCGGATTGGTAAGAAGTTATAGCTTTGTTAGGTCAACGCGCTTAAAGCGAATACATCGCATCGATGTAATTGGCAATAATTAAAAGAGCGCAAAAAATCGCAGTTTCCCATTTTGGTCTAACCATCACACCCGAAAAGAGTTGCAGAGTGTCCACACAAATTAGGATTTGCATCGTGTGATAGTGTGGAATTGGAGCTATGTGAGCACCGAAAAATTCGGTTCGGTAAGCACCGCAAGGCCAGCGGCAAGGTTCCCTCTACCCAGTTTGCACCATTTAGTTTTCCGCTTTGCACGTCCGAACTTCGCTTCAGCCGTCGGGATATATCGTGCTGGAATGGCCGCCAACCTTCCTACAGCTCGTTACACGTATTCAAGCATTTCTAACCGGCACCCACCAACAACAGAATTTTCTGTAACTCACACAAAACAAACGACGGAACATTTTCTAACCGTACCAGAATTACGTCTCAGCAGCACCCGCATCGCATCAATTTCACCACTTGGAACCCGCACGGTATCTCTAGCGGAATGAATCCACCAAACGCTCCGGTTCATCCAACCAGCGACGCCAAAATGTACGTCTGCGAGGCTAGGAGAATCCATGGCTAAGATGAAAGTTGCGCAAGTGCCGAAGGCTGGCGGCGATTTTGAGATTGTGGAGCGGGATATTCCACAACCCGCCGGGGGACAAGTGCGAATTCGCGTGCAAGCTTGCGGAATCTGTTTTAGCGACCACATAACAAAAGACAATTTGTGGCCCGGCGGAATTCAGTATCCGCGCGCGCCAGGTCACGAGGTGGCTGGCGTCATTGATGAAATCGGTTCGGGAGTGACCACATGGAAGAAAGGCCAACGAGTTGGCGTGGGATGGTTTGGCGGGAACGATGGCACTTGCAACGCTTGCCGCCGCGGCGATTTCATAAATTGTTCCACATTGAAAGTTCCCGGCATCAGTTACGACGGCGGCTATGCGGAATATATGGTCGCTCCGATCGAAGCGCTTGCCTCTATGCCTGAAAGTCTGAATGCGGCGGAAGCGGGACCGTTGATGTGCGCGGGGATTACTACTTTTAACGCGTTGCGCCAGGCTGGAGCACTGCCGGGCGATCTGGTCGGTGTGCACGGTATCGGCGGGCTGGGACACTTGGCGATCCAGTTCGGGAGCAAATTCGGTTACAAAGTAGCTGCCATCGGCCGCGGCCCGGAGAACCGTGGGCTTGCGAAAAAGTTGGGCGCAAGCGTCTACATTGACAGCAAGGCCGGAGATGCCGCGAAGGAGTTGCAAAAGTTGGGCGGCGCACAGGTGATCCTCACAACTGTGCCGAACGGTGCTGCCATGTCGTCTTTGGTGAATGGGCTCGGCGCGAACGGAAGGTTGGTGGTGGTGGGAGCGGGCCCGGACGCGATTGAAGTAACGCCTGGTCAATTGATCTTTGGAAATAAAAGTATTCAAGGTTGGGCTTCGGGAATTCCGACAGACTCCGAAGACACGCTGCGTTTCGCCGAGCTCACCGGCGTGCGGCCGATGATAGAAAAGTATCCGCTAGCTAAGGCGGGTGAAGCGTACGCGCGCATGGCCAGCGGAAAAGCAGAATTCCGCGTGGTACTGATAATGGAGAATGTGTAACCCTGAGGTGGGAAACTCGCGGCGACCGCGATTCTGCTTCATTTTACTAACTTGGTTTGTGGCGCGCCCGGCTCGAACCCCCAAAACTCTGCTTCGAAGCCAGACGTCCTTTGAATTGTTATTGGTTATTGCAGCGTCGCGCTGACTCTCCTGTGGGTCCTGCGCCTGTCCCGCCTCCACAGAAGCGGTCTCCTTCCACTCGGCGATCGTCGGTGTCCGAATTTGCGAAGGGCATTCTGAAAATGAGCATTCACGGTGAACGCGTCACATAATAAGTCATTTACAATGTGGTGGTTACTATTGGCACGTGTGATGCTGGCATCCCTGCAAGGATGGGCACAAATATATGCCATTTTTTCGCGATCTGAGAGTTGCACTTCACTCGCTCTTGCGTACTCCGGGGTTTGCGATCACTGTGATCCTCACCCTGGCACTCGGCATAGGCGCTAACGCTGCCATTTTCACACTGGTGCGCGGCGTCCTCCTCAAGCCTCTCGTCAACCGTGACGAAGACCGCTTGGTCTATATCCGGCAAAGCGCGCCCGGCATCGGCGACGAAAACACCACGTTCTCCGTGCCAGAGATCCACGATTTGCGCGCCAGCGTCAAGACCTTGAGTTCGTTCGGTGAGTTCTCCACCACCGGTTTCACCATGATCGGCCTCGGCGAGCCTCGTGAAGTTCAGGCCGGTGTAGTCGACGGCTCCTATTTCGACGTGATGGGCCTTCATCCCGTCCTCGGCCGCCTCATTGAGCCTGAAGACGACGGTCCCAAAGCTGCCGGCGTCGTGGTTCTCACGTACCGTTTCTGGTCGACCACACTTAAGAAGGATCCTTCGGTTATCGGAAAAACCCTTCGTCTTGGCAGTTTTGGCGAACGCTCTGCCACCATCATCGGCGTGCTCGAACCCTCCGTCCCTTATCCCGAGGATACGGAGATCATCGCCAACGTGGTGACGAGCCCTCATCATCTTTCTGCCACCATGGTCACCGGCCGCGTCCATCGCATGACCGAACTCTTCGGCCGCCTCGCCCCTGGCGCCACTCTCGACGATGCCCGCACCGAGTTGCGCTCTGTCTACTCGACGATCAAGAAAGACCATCCCGAAGCCTATTCGGCCGAAGCCAACTTCCACATTGATGCGAAGCTTTTCCACGAGCAGATTACCTCCGGCGCTCGCACGATTCTTCTCGTCCTTCTCGCCGCCTCCGCGCTCGTTTTCATCATCGCGTGCTCCAACGTCGCGAATCTGATTCTCGCGCGGACGGTTCGCCGGGAAGGCGAACTGGCGATCCGTGCAGCGCTCGGCGCAGGCACGGGTGCATTGCGGCGCATGCTCCTGGCCGAAAGTCTTCTGCTCTGCGGAGCGGGCGCCGCGCTCGGCGTGTTGAGTGCGCAGCCGTTGGTTGCGATTCTGGCCCGTTACGCCTCGCGCTTTTCGGTTCGCGCCCTCGATTTGACCGTCGATTCCAGCCTGCTCTGGGTGGGAGCCGCGCTGGCCATCGTCGCCGCCGTGATTTTGGCGCTCGTCCCGCGGCTGCCGTCGGCCGATGCGGCCAACGGGCTGAACATATCCAGCGGCAGCGTCCGGATTACAGGCAGCACCAGCCGCCGCCAGCGAATCTTCGCGGTGACGCAAATCGCCGCGTCGTTCGTGCTGCTGGCCGGAGCAACCACGCTGATCACCACGCTGATCGCGCTGCAAACGGCGCGCACGGGTCTCGACACCCGCCATGTCCTCGCCATTAACGTTCCCGCGATGTCCAACGGAAAAACGCCTCAACAGATCGTTGATTTCTACAAGGAATCGATACGCCGTATCGATGCCTTACCGGGCGTGACCAAGACCGCTTTCGGCATCGTCGTTCCCTGGCGCGATGGTGGATTCGGTCCCGGCCTTCAATTCTCCGCCGATGGTCACGTTCACGAGCAGGGCAAAGAGGATCCTCGCGCGCAATTGCGCGTCGTCTCTCCGGGATTCTTTGCCGCGCTCGGCGTTCCGATCCTCGCCGGCCGCGATTTCAACGAGCTCGACGGCCAAGAAGGCAAAGAGCCCGTTGTGATCGTCAGTGAGTCTCTTGCACGGCGCATGTTTCCCGGTCAGGACGCCCTAAATCGCCACGTGTATTGGACGGATCCGGTGCTGCAATTCGCTCCCGGACTGAGTGCCGCGCCGCACCGCATCGTTGGCGTCACCGCCGATATCGACGACGTGCACGTCGTTCCTGAACCGAGCCTCACGATCTACAATCCGATGGAAGAAGGGCCGCTCTTTGGAGGCCGCCTTTTCATCCACACCGATGTAAATCCGTATTCGCTCGTTACGCCGATCACGCGCGCAATTCGCGAGATGTCCGCCGATCAGCCCATCGAGCGCGCGGCCACTCTCGAAGATGTGCGCGCCGAAGCGCTCGCCCCGGATCGCCTGACTTCGCTGGTATTCGGAGTGTTCGCCGCTGTCGCGCTGGCAATTGCGGTGGTGGGCGTCGCAGGCGTGCTGGCGTTTTCAGTCAACGCGCGGACGCGGGAATTCGGCATCCGCCTGGCGCTCGGATCGCAGCCGGAACAGCTGCTCAGAAGTGTGGTCACCGAAGGCGCCGTGATGGCTGTGGCGGGCGTCCTCGCTGGCGCGGCATTCGGCTTCCTAGTGGCGCGTCTGGCGGCCAGATATTTTCTCGACGTGAAGATGCCGGGCCCCTTGCCAGTGGCGGCCTCCGCACTGGTGCTGGTGGCAGTCGCGGTCGTCGCATCAATGCTGCCCGCGGCACGCGCTGCGCATGTCGACATCATGCAGGCTCTTCGCTCCGAGTAAGTATTCGACCCTTGGAGTGGAGCAAGAGCGCTTCCCAGGTGCTCACAGGAGGCAGCCATAGTTCGTTGCTCTGGTCTTTCAATTCCTGCCGCACGCGCCGAGAGAGTTGTTGCGGATCCGCCAAGCTCCAAAGCCAAATGTGGGTGTCTAGGAGGAATTTCAATTCTCAAGCGCCTCAATCGCCCCTATATCGACTACCGGCGAGACGATATCGCCAACGATTTTGATACTGTCCGACATCGATCCTATCCAGCTTCGTTCCTCGGCTTCCGAAGACGTGGGAACGACGTCTGCGATCGCTTTGCCGCGCCGGGTGACCCTGAGCGGAGTTCTGCGTCCGGCTCTTCACACTCACCATAAAGGCGACGGACGTGAATGTTTCGCCCTCTTTGAAGCGAGGCCTCCAATGTGGCTTTTCTTATTTATTGCTTTCATGGCCGCAAATCCAATTCCCGGCCAGGTGTCGTCCGCGCCTGCTCAACCCCCACCTCTGATTGTTCAGGTCGTTGACCTCGCTTGGTTCCCGGGCACTAGGCTGGATTAGTCGGGACAAATCCACGTCAATCAAATGCAGAGCTAAGATCCGTGTAGTTATTTCAGCATTGCGTATTCAGACTTTGCAGCGATGAGAATGGGAATGTTGGGGTCGGCGTCTTTCCAAAGGGCGAGGAAATGCTGATACGCTGCCTTGGCCTTGGCGGAGTCGCCTTGCAAAACATTGGCGCGGGCAAGGCCGAGATGCGCCAGCGCTCCGATCGGAGCGTTTCCGACAACGCCGCGGTGGTCCAAAATTTTCTGAAATTCGGCGCCGGCGGCGCTTCCCTGATGCGCAGCCAAATAGGCCTGACCTCGGACGTAAACTGGCATCAGTGCAGGTGTGCCAGAGGGGTTCCCGAGTTCGTAGGGTGAAACAGCCCGAAGATTCTCGATCGCCCCAGAAGCGTCGCCGCGACTGACTGCCAGGGCTGCTCGAATCGTCGGCAGATAATTGAACTGCACGATTGTGTCCTGGGGAAAACGTTGACTTAAGCTATCGGCGAGCTTCGATGCCTCAGCTGAGCTGCCGGTCAGCCCCAAGGCCAAAGCCGCAGCAGCCTCCACATCCCTCCCTGTAGAAATCTTCAACGCGGACATTGCAGTTCGCTCCGCATCCACCGGCATACTGAAAAGCGAGTTACACAAGGCGCTGCTGGCGTCATAACGAGCCGCTGTTTCCTTCTCCTCTGCCCTTAGGGCGGAATCCATTGCCCTCCGAATCAGGTCGCGGGCTTTTCCAAGCTCTCCGCCGTAGGCGGCTGTATAGGATTCGAGAAAAAGAAGAACGTCTTCTACCCCCGGTTTGCCCATGGCCCAAGCCGATTCTCGTTCCATCTCAGCGACCTGGTCTTGCAAGAAAGCGATCTCATACAGGAAGGTGTGAAAGTAGGGATTGTCGATCTTGCGCCCTCGCGCTTGTTCAATAGTGGATCTGGCTTCATCTGAGCGATTCAAGTTGACATAAACGGCGACCAGGTTGCCATAAAGCAGACCACTTTCCGGATGGTTCTGGATCGCCTCGCGGAAGCTCGCAAGGGCATTGTCGTACTCCCCGAGTTCTCCAGAGATCGCGCCCAGGTTGGCAAGGGGTGCCAACTCTCGCGGGTACGTTTGAGCCCATAGCGCGTACGCTTGCGAAGCTTTGATCAGATCCCCTGACACGAGGTCATAATAGTGGGATGAAATGTAGAACTTCTCCCGCTCGCTCACCCGGTCGCGGAGATCAAAGGCCTTCTCTAAATTCTCTGCTGCAAGATTGGGTTCGCGCAGATTGTAGTAGATGTTTCCTAAGATGGCATACGCCATGGCAAAGTTGGGGTCCAAGCTCACGGCACGCTGGAAGAAGGGAACAGCCGTTGCGACTTCGCCCTTGAACAACTGCGCTTGCAGGCCGAGGTTGTAGGCTTGCAGCGCTTCTAGCGATGGGGTCGTGGCCTGTTCGATCGGCGCATCGAATTTCTTCAGTGAAGAGTGCGATTCGCCGAGCTTGCCACGTATGTCTTTTGCGGCCTCTCCGAGTGCGGCGAGGACATGCCCCTTGTCCTGAGATGTCGTCTGGCCTCGTGCCAGATTCTCGCCTGTGTGGCAATTCATGGCGTTGAGTCCGACAACGTATTCCCGGTCAATATTCGCAATCGAGCCTTCAATCATGGCCGCGCTTCCCATCCGCTGGCAGACCTCGCGCGCGAGGTCTCTTGTTAGATGGGCATCGGGCAGGTGGCCCATGTACCGGAGCGTCAGCGCAATCTGCTCGTCCGATACGATGTTGAGGAAAGGCGATTGACCAAGTTGCACCGCGAGGCCCTGGCGAAGCGTGCCCTCGAAGACCGGATCACCAGTCGAATTAGCGAAGTCGGCGAGCACGATAGTGTCTTTTTCGCTCAGCGCGTGCGTTTTGCGGGAGTAGAACAGCCAGCCGCCCACAGCCAGTGCGACAACCACAATTGTTGCGCCAGTGGCCGCTATCCATCGAAGCCGACCGGATTTTTGCGCGGGCTTCAACCCGGGCTCGGCTGCTACTGATTTCGACGCCGCGACCTTCTTCGGCAGTGCAGCGTTACCGGCTTCGTTGCTATACAAGTTGTAGAGATGAAGGCGTACTCCGTGCTTTACCTCGACCTCTCCAAGATAATGCAACATTGGACGCCAGCCGCTGAGCTGGCCGAGGACTTCCGCCTCCGCGCTTGAAACGAGGATGTGGCCGGCATCTCCGCAATCCATTACCCGCTGCGCGATATTTATGCCGCCCCCGGCTACATTGCGGTTCGCGTTGATGTCTGCAACGCGGTAGACCGGACCGGTATGAATTCCCATGCGAAGTTGTAGAGCGGACTGCTTGCGAAGTGATCGTCCAAGTTCGACCGCGCACCGCACAGGAGCTTCCGCGTCACCAAAGAAAACAAGGGCCATGCCGTCACCGGTCGGAAGGCGGATGAGTTCGTCGACGGCCTCGGCTCGGGCGAATTCTGACGTCTGGCGCACGGCCTCTTGTAACCGCATCAATAACCGTTCCTGCTCATCCATCGGCAATTTCGAGTAGCCGACGATATCGGTGAAAAGAACATGTGCTATTTCAAGAGTCCGGCTTGATCCGGAGTCAGGCGTGCGGCTCGATCTAGGGGGGAAGTCAGACATTAGCGGTGCATGTTACGTCAACACACTAGCGCAGGCAATGAGGCTGCGGCAGTCCGTGAAAAACAGAGAAACGCGCGTTAGCCGTAACATTTTCTTTTTTGTTCGTGATTCCAAAGCTCGACCTTGAGAACAATCGGCTCTTCGTCAACACGCACGCTCGATTTGGAGGCAATGAGTTTCGGCTCAATGCCATGCGGCTCGGAGGGACTACTCTGAACTATTGTTCTTTGAATCGGCCATGCAACGAAACAGAATACGATGGAATCGGTCGGACGTGCGCGGTGGTTCCACCGGACGGCACCGCCGTGCCAAACTACAAATGTCCAACTACTCAGCCCTCCAACGACGTATTCACCAACACCACGACCGTCACTGACCAGCAGGGCAAGTCGCGCGAAAGCCAAATCGACGGTCTTGGCAGGCGTACAGATGTTTGGGAGGACCCCACTGTCCTAAATTACCACACCGTTTATACCTACGACGCGCTCGATGACCTCGCCAGCGTCGCGCAAGGCGGCTCGCACAATCGCAGCTTTGTCTTCGACTCGCTCAAGCGCCTGCCTGGAAAAGCAAACCAAGCTGGATGTTGGTAGCCGCAAAAGACAGAACCATCAACCTCGACCTCGAACGGTGGTATGCCACACGAGCCAACAACCGTAAGGTCGAAGTCTCCGGCGTCAGTCACGCGGTCTACGTATCCAGGCCAAAGGAGGTGGCAGCTCTGATCGAAGAAGCCGCATCGCGCGCTTGGTAGAAGAACTCGCAAATCCGCGACGAACGACCATTCAAGGCGACGCGCCAAGGGAGACGTATGGACGGTAGCGGAAACACCGGTTGAAATTGAAGACGAAGGAGTAAGGCAAGTCCCTGCCCCTGTCTCGCTGACTAGGCCTATCTTACCTTTAGAAAAGCGAGACCGAGCAGACCGGCCGTTAGGAGCACGAACGAAGCAGGCTCAGGGACTTGGACAGCGGACCATGTTACAAACGTAACACTGAGTGTCTGACGACCATTGCCAACATTGCTAATCGTGGTAAAGGCCCCGTCATTACTAATTTCCCACTCAGTGCCGTCGGCCGAAAACCACACATCTTGCGGCAGCCCATAGAGCAGCCATCCAAGCCGGCCGCCGTCGATAGTATAAGGCGGCGTGACAAAAGACATCGGGAACGTTCCGTTGAGCAACCCAGTAATACCGACGACTACCGGTTCAGTTCCGTTGATCAAATGATCGAGCGAAGGACTGTAGAATTCGCCGGTTTCGAGGATCGTTTTAAACTGCGCATCGATAGTGACCGGCACAGGACCGCAGCTGTCGGGCGCAATAACGCAGGGACTACTGGACGCCGTAACGTCCCACACGGCCGAGCCGCTGTCAGCGTAGGTTGGTATTGAGAACAGTGCGAGAAGTGCGAGCGTGAAAAAAACCGGAGTGAGTTTCATTTTACCTTCCGTTACTGAGACTCGGGTCGCGCGGAAGCTGGCCGTACTGCTTTACAAGCTGTGGGTCAGCGGAGAAGTCTATGAACCACTGAGGAACAACCGAAAGTTGGTGGCCGCAGTACCATATCCTGGCCCAACTCCCGTCGAAGAGATCGGAGCCGAGGGCGATAATCAGGTCGCAGCATCTACTGCATTGAGTACGCCCACCTGGCAGCGAGCGAGAATCGCTCATAAAAGACTGCGGATGGAAGGATGGCGACAGAGGCGGCTCGGCTGGACAGCAAAAATTCGCATAAGTAAAAACAAAACTGTCTTGACTCACACCGGCGCTCTCATGGAAGGAGTTGAGACCGGCCTCGGAATCACTTCATCACTTTTCTTCGAAGAGAACCGTCAACTCGCTGAAGTTATATCGAAATGTTGCTTCTTTTGAAGAATGTCATCGGGCAAGAGCACTGCGTCCGGAGGCGGAAACGCATAGCGAACTGAAATTCTGTAGCCAGCGGTTTCCCCGGAACTGACCAATTGGTCGGGGATTTGAACGTCCAGCAGCTCAAGGCGCTGTCCCGGTTTCAAGACGAGAAAGTCCTGCTCGGCAAATTTCTTTCCAGAGGTGCAAAGAGTGAATCCAGCCCAGCGTGTTCGTACTGCATAGTTTGAGAGGTCAACCACTCGCCACTCCAGATAAATAATGTTGCGAAGTGATTCTGGAGAAGGCACTTCAACATTCTGATTGGATTCATTAATTAAGAACGCTCGAAAATACAGTGTTTCCCCTTTCTGAACTAAGTTAGGTCCAGAGAGTTTCAGCGAGAGTGATGAGAATGATAAAGATTCGTCATGCGCATCTATTTTCGGGAAATGCGAGGGTGCCGAGAGGGAAAGAATCGCCGTTAACATCGTAATTAGAAGTTGTCGCATGACCCGGCTTCCTAGGTTCCGTTGCCAAAAAGTATCATTCCCGCTATCCCGAAAATCAAACGAATTGAATCGCCAACGATTTGCTCTAGCCCCTCGACCGCGCCAGCGTCGAAGGATAAAGCTTGGCGAACGCTATAAATGCCAAAGCGAACACCACAAAATCTATTACGCTGCCTTCCGGTCCGATAGTCCCACCAGTGAGCCAGCGCGGGCCGTGAAAACTGGAATTCAGAAGGTGCCCTTGAGCCAGTAGTCCGCTATCTGGCGTGGAAAAGATGAAGGTTTCGGCATAATCAGTCGCGGCATGAAAGCCGATTGCAAACCAGAGATTTCCCGTGCGTTCTAGAGTGAAGCAGGCAAAAAGGCCAAATAGAGCAACAGAAAGCGCCCCAACCCATCCTTCCCCGGCATTGCCAAGATGAATCGCGCCGAACGCCGCAGATAGCAAAACTGCTGAAGGCCAGAAGCCGATTCCAGTCGCAAGCGTAAATTGGGTGTAACCTCGAAAGGTGAATTCTTCCGCGATTCCCACCATAACGAAACCTATAGCCCACAAAATTGCGTACTTCACGAGCGCGCCGCCTGAAAGCACGAGATTCCCAAATGAGAAACCGCCGAGCGCGGAAATTATCAACATTCCTGCCGTTTCAAATATGAGTCCCCAGAGAACGCCTTGCCAAAAGAGCCTTCCGAACGCTTTTTCAAAAGGAATGCCATAAACTCCGAAGGGCCTCTTTTCGAATCGTGCCATGATGCCGGCTGCCACTAACGCTGCTGCGATAATCGTGCTTTCAAAAATGAATTCAAACTGCGGCGTAAGGATTCCTTCTCTCTGGCCTGTGCGCACGATTTCCACAAACGAAGGAATGAACTTTAGGATCCTCTGGAAGAGATATACAAGTCCCGCGAAGAGCAAGACGTACATTATAAATCGCCAGCCCGCGCGAACACCGTTCGGGCCTATGAAAATTTTCCGCCAAGCATGGGGCCGAGGCAGAGCAGGATGGAGGGTGGGCAGTACTGGGTCCGGAACACTTGATCCTGAACTCATGAATCCTCCGCACTAGATACGATTAAATGACAGCTTTTGTTCCTAGCCGAAGCCCGCAACGTTTGAGATGGAAGCCCTATTTAAGTCAGACGTTGCAAGATGGATTTAGGGAAGCAGTGTTGCGGCCGATTAGGCAATTGGAAGGCGCAGTCGTCGCAACCCCGGAGCCGTCATTGCTCTTGCTCCTCGGCACGGGGCTTCTTGGCTTGGCACCCTTCCGGCGAAAGCCGTTCGAGAGATAGTTCGAGACTTCACATAGCGAGATTTGCAGGAATGAGGCAACTGGCTCGCCGTTCTCGTTTCTGCCCGCAGCCCCACACTTTCCCCGTGGCGCATTTTGCATTTTTCCCAACAAATTTAACCTGGACGATTAGTCGGATAATCGGAGTGCCAAAACCACATGAGACTGTTGAAAAAGTCCGCTCCGATTTTATTTGCGGTGGCTAGCCGCTGTTGTGCTACTGAGCACGGCAAGGAGGAAGTCGCCGATGATGGGTCAGAAAACGCATACCGAGTCGTTGTTCTACTACTTCCGCTTAGAAGACCAGATTCCCGAAGATCACCTGTTGCGTCTCATGGATCGCCACATTGATTTCAGCTTTGTGCGGAAACAGCTTAAGGAGTTTTACAGTCCGACGGGCCAATCATTGTCGCTGCCAATAAAAGTCACGGAGTCACTACAGAAGTCACTACCGTGGAGCGAGTCAACTAATGCGGACGATCTGTAAGTTATTGAAAAGAGTGGCGCGCCCGGAGGGGCTCGAACCCCCAACCCTCTGCTTCGAAGGCAGATGCTCTATCCAGTTGAGCTACGGGCGCGCCGGGTGGTTCTGTAATCTTATCATTGTGTTAACTGCCTAGCGGTCCGATTCTCCGAAATGACTATTTCCTCTGGACTGAACCCTTAACTTGAGACACTCGGATAAGGCACACTTGCAGGGAAAGGGACTGCAAGTGGCAAAAAGACGAGTGGGAAGATACTCGAAAGAATTCCGGCGGATGGCTGTCGAGCGATTGAAGACCTGCGACAACATCGTGGAATTGTCACAGGAACTTGGTGTGCATCGACGGCTTCTCTACAAGTGGCGAGATCAATTTGATCCCTTCTACTCCAGTGAGGAGTCGCCACCCGGAAACTCTCGTGAGTCCGCGCTTCGCAAGGAAATCAACCAGCTGAAGCGCGTGCTGGTAGACAAGACGCTGGAGCTGGATTTTTTCAAAGGTGCCTTGCAAAAAGTAGAGGCCCGACGCCAGAAGAGCGGTATCAGTGGCGAGAGGGCATCTACGACGAAATCCAAGAAGTGATGCCTTTGCAAGGCAGCTTAAGCATCGAGCGAATGTGTCAGCTGGCCGGGGTCAGCCGTGCTGGTTTTTATCGTTCTCTGCAGGAGCGAGCACCAGTCGAGGAAGACATGGAGGTGCGGAGCGTGATTCAGCAGATCGCTGTCGAGCATCGACGCCGCTACGGGTATCGGCGGATCAGTGCCGAGTTGCGGCGGCGCGGGATGCTGGTCAATCACAAGCGTGTGTTGCGGATCATACGCGAAGACAACCTGCTGGCCGTGCAGCCGCGGGCGTTCGTGGTGACGACGGATTCCGATCATGAGTTCGAGGTCTATCTGAACCTCGCCAGTCGTATGAAACTGACGGGGATGAATCAGCTGTGGGTAGCGGACATCACCTATATCCGTTTGAAGAAGGAGTTTGTCTACCTGGCGGTCATTCTCGACGCGTTTTCGCGGAAAGTAGTGGGATGGGCTTTGGACCGAACACTCGCGAGCCGGTTGCCGATTGCGGCGCTGGAACAGGCCATTGCCCAACGACAGCCACCACCAGGTTTGGTGCATCATTCCGACCGTGGCGTGCAGTACGCTTCCGGAGAGTACGTGCAGATCTTGCGAAAGCACCAGATGATCCCGAGCATGAGTCGGCCGGCGAACCCCTATGACAACGCCAGTTGCGAAAGTTTTATGAAGACGCTCAAACGGGAGGAGATTTATGCGAACGACTACCGCGACTTAGACCACTTGCAGGGTAACATCGAGGCCTTCATCGAACAGTACTACAATCGGTGCCGTTTACATTCGGCGCTGGGCTATCGGCCGCCGGAAGAGTTCGAGCGAGAGGCGAATACAGCAGTGAATTCTGCTGGAGCAACCATGAGTTTTTTCAGGCATGAGGAGGGAGCAAATAGGGGGATGCTGTAGGTCGAGCGGGTTGGGAATCGTCGCTCTCAGGCGCTCCTGGCGCGAAATTTTTCTGTGGAAAACTGGGGATAGGCAGAAAGAAAGAAAAAAGGAGCAAAAAAGAAAGAAATGGAGGCCTTGTGGAAACTGACGCCGCTGATGGAAATCCGCTCACAACGCGGATTCCCTCAGCGGCTTGGAAAGCACAAAACGCTTTCCACAGTTCCCACAAGGCCCGACGGCGGCTCCATCATAGGATTTACTTTTCTTTGGCCCGAAGGATGGGGAGCACCTCAAACATTAAACGGCAAGTGTGCCAATTCCAAACTGTCTCAACAGAGGGGTTCACCCCAAAGAGCTGTGCCCAATTTTGTGCCCACCACCAAACCTTACTAAATGTTACCTGCTGTCAACGTCGCAATGTAAGTCCACATAAACGTGACACTTTGAAGCAATTGGTCACGATCCGTAGTACTCCATGTAAGTTACTGATTCTTCGTGCGTGAAGAACTCGAAGGCAGATGCTCCATCAGTTGAGCTACAGGCGCATCTTTATCGCTTGCACTGTAGCATTTGAAGCGATTCTCCCAAGCGATTCCTCAGCTGCGGTGGGCATTTGGCGCCCAAATCCCTAAGCAAAATTGGGACTGATTACGAATCGGATGTTGCGTTATCGGGCCTTCGCGGGCTTCTTGCCTCGGCTAACTTTCTCTCAGCTTCGCGAGTTCGAGCCCACCTTCGAACGCGTTACAAAGCCGGCGTTCCAGCTGCGCTTCCTGCCACTGGTATTCACAACTAACGTTCAACGCGGCAAAACAAGAAGCAACAAGTGGCACGACCCCGTGCGGGTACGCTCGCAGTTATTACGTTCCTTCACAAGCGATTAAACCTCCGTTCATCTGATGTTATTCATTTCGCGTTCAAATCAGCCAGCAAAATTAGTGCGGTATTTCTGAGCATGCCTGAAACATGAGCAGCTAGAAATAATCGAGTGAAATTGCCGACCCGCGCTCGAGGAGGTGTGATGTTTTCCAAGAGGATGTCCGCACCCGCGCTTCTTGCCTTTTTTGCTTTCGCATTAATTTCTTGCACAGCCTGGGCGCAAACGGATCGAGCTACTATTGAAGGCACAGTGACGGACGCGAGCGGCGGAGGTGTGTCCAGCGCGAAAATTGATGTCACCGCGGTGGCCACGGGGCTCACCGATGAACGGATGACCAATCAGCACGGTGAGTATCGATTCCCCGGAATTGCGATCGGCGTGTATCAAGTAGTGGTGGAACGTGGCGGATTCACTACTAAACAGATTGATGCGGTGGAAGTTCGCGTGGGTGAAACGCGAACCCTGGACATTCGATTGGAGGTCGGCAAGCGGGAAGAGAAAGTGGTGGTGCAAGCCACGGCAGAGCCGTACGAACGCAGCAGCGCGGAAGCCTCGATTGTTATCGGGAAAAATCAGATCGACAATCTGCCGGTTAACGGCCGGGATTGGGCCAGTCTTACATTACTGGCGCCTTTCGCGCAGGATGATGGCGGCGGCGACCAGCGTACGATTCGTTTTGCCGGCCGCGCACGCGACGACAACAACTTCTCTTTTGACGGGGTGGACGCCGGCGGCATTCAAGAACAAGCGCAGAAATCGCAAACAAGATTGCAGATTTCCGAAGATGCCATCGCTGAGTATCGTGTTAACAGCGCGCTCTACGATGCCGAATACGGGACACAGGCAGGCGGACAGATTGATGTGGTTACCAAGTCAGGCTCCAACGAATTTCACGGTACGGCCTTTGGTTACCTGCGGAATTCTGCATTCGATGCGCGCAACTTCAACGACGGGCCGCAGGTCGCTCCTTTCCGGATGGGCCAATACGGCATGACTTTCGGCGGACCGATCATCAGGGACAAGACTTTCTTTTTTATCAACTACGAAGGCCTGCGCCAATATCAGGGTCAAACGGTAGTAGCAGCAGTGCCGAATGATACGTTTTTGGACCAAGTGCTGGTCACCGGAAGCGGCGGGGCGGGTCCGGCGCCTCAATTGTGCCCAATCCTTCAGTCTTTCCCATGGCGGCAATCAACAGGGACCCTTGGAACGTGTGCACCCCGGTTTGTTTTCCCGGACAGCTTCTTCGATACGCCATCAGGCGATGCACAAAACTTCACGCACATATCGCCGGCAACAGTTCACGAAGATACATGGCTGGTGCGCATCGACCATAAGCTGAGCGATAAGACGACTCTTTACGGCCGCGCCCAACGGGATATTAGTCTTGTTGACGGGCCAGCAGGTAATCTATTTGATAAGTTACGGACCATCAATCATCCGGCCAATTATTTTATCGCCCTGCAACATGCGTTTAGTCCTACCTTAATTAATGAAGGGAAGGTTTATGTCAATCGCGCACCTTTCTTGAATCCTCAGGCCAGCGTTCTGCCCTATTCCGTGAGCATGTTGGATTTTGAACCTCTCAACAACAATCAGGCCGATATCGAAGTGGGAACCACATTCGGTTTCATCGACAATGTGACGTACACCCATGGCCGCCAGACTTACAAGATGGGGATGGAAATCCGCCGGATACGGCTCAACCAAGGTAAAACAGCAAGCAACACACTCAGTTTTGGTAATGTTCAGGATTTGCTTAATGGCCACGTCGATCAAGTTAATTTCACTGCTCCCTGGTGCTGCCACAAGCTGCGCCGCACTTTCTTCATGCCGTACTTTCAGGATGAGTGGAAAGTCACACCGACTCTCACAGCAAACCTAGGCATTCGCTGGGAGTACTACGGTGTTGCAAACGAAGCGGATAACGCGACGACAGTTTTTGATTTGAATCAGTTCCACGGGGTGTGCCTCGGATCCCATTCAAGAAACGTGCCGCTGCCGGTGACTCCGATAGATACTCCCGCGTGTCCACGCAATCCGTCATTGTATAACCCGGACTACCTGAATTTTGATCCGCGCATGAGTTTGGCTTGGGCTCCCGCCGCACTCAACGGGAAAACTGTCTTGCGGGCGGGATTCGGCATTTACCACGGTGCAGCTCAGAACGATGATCTGAATGCGGGCCTTGAAAGCGATACCTTTACTGGCAATTTACAGGGGCCTGTACCTCTTGTGCCGGCCTTTGAGCAGACGGTGCCGGACCTGACGGGCTTCGCAAACGCGGCAAACGCCCCTCGCGCGCTGCAGCGTCAGGGGCGGCGCGATCTTTACGCTGTGGAATGGGGACTCACTATTGATCATGAGTTCCCGGCAAAATTCCTTTTCACTGCGTCTTATCTTGGTTCTCATGGCGTAAGGCTGTTCACGCGAGGGGCCGTCAATTTGTGCATAACCACGCCGGATGTGAACGGCAACTGCACGCGGCCGCTTGACCAGTTTTATCCTGATCCGAATAATCCAGGCCAAACATTGGACCCATTTACTTCAGTTGATATTAAGAGTGATGTCGGATCAAGCAGCTACAACGCTTTGGGGCTTTCACTCGAGCGGCGGTTTACGAATGGTCTTTCATTCCAAACGAGGTACACCTTCTCGCATTCCATTAATGATGGTTCTATTGGCGGCGGTGAGTCGAATGGCCCTCAAAATGTGAATTGCCTCCCGTGCGAGAAAGGGCCAAGCATATTTGATATTCGCCACAACTTTACCGCGAACGGGGTTTACGAATTACCCATCGGTCCCGGAAAGGCGTACCTGCAAGAAGCTGGAGTTGTAGGAAAGATTCTTGGAGGCTGGAGTGTAAGCGGCATTGGTCTATGGCATACTGGTCATCCTTTGACAGTTTTATTCGGTGTTCTGCCAAACCAGGTGCCCGACGGCAACGATCAGCAGACCGCCGATCGGCCTGATCTCGTTCCCGGAGTCCCGCTGTATCTCTCCAACGGCAAAAACGGACAGCCATGGATCAACCCCGCAGCCTTTCAAGCTCCTCCGCCGAATACCAACGCGAACGTTTTCCCCGGCTCCATAGCTCGGTTCGGAAACGAGGGAAATGGCATCATCCGCGCGCTGAATTACTGGCAAATCGACTTAGCCCTGATGAAGGAAACCAAACTGACAGAACGTTTCGCCCTCGAGTTTGGATTTCAGGCATTTAACATTTTCAATCGCGCCCAGCTCGGAGACCCCAACAGTTCCAACCTGACGCTTGGCTACGGGCAAAACACACCGAATGGCCCATTCGTGTTGCAGCCTGGACTGGACTTCGGTGTTATCAATAACACCGTGAACTTTAACAATAATAATGACAATGCTGCGTCACCAAACACCGGGACTGGCCTGCCGCGGCAGCTGCAGTTTATGCTGCGTTTGAAGTTCTAATCGCGTCGAGAGCCTGAATGCAGATTGTTTGTTACCTTCATACAAATTTCAGATAACGGCGCCAAGATCTACCTGGCTCGCGTTCACAACAGGGGTGTGGGTGAGGTCAATTCTATTCATGGCGGTGATGGCATGCGTCCTGACGGCATCTTGTCGCAGCGATCATGGCCCGAGCCGATCGCGTGCGAAACCGGGGCAGACAACTGCACCGGGAGGAGGCGAACCTATATTAGTTGGCGCGGGGGATATTGCCGATTGCGCGGACCTTTCCGGCGCCGAAGCGACCGCTAATCTACTCGATGAGATTCCCGGCACGGTTTTCACCGCAGGTGACAATGCCTACGAGGGCGGGACCGCCGAGCAGTTTGCAAAATGCTACGACCCAACATGGGGACGCCAGAGGGCGCGCACGCGGCCTTCCGTCGGAAACCACGAATTCCATTCCGGCGGCGCCACACCATATTTTGATTATTTCGGCGCAAGTGCCGGCGACCCGAGCCGGGGCTATTACAGCTACGAGATCGGCGCGTGGCACATCATCGTGCTGAACAGTGAGTGCGCAGAAGTCGGTGGCTGCCAAACCGGTTCTGCGGAAGAGAACTGGCTGCGCGCAGATCTGCAAGCACATCCTGCCACCTGTAGTCTCGCATACTGGCATAAGCCCCTTTTCAGTTCCGGCGCAAAACATGGAAATGATCCTGAGATTAAGCCCTTCTGGCAGGACCTCTACGCCGCTCACACCACGCTGATTCTTAACGGCCACGATCATGATTATGAACGGTTCGCGCCGCAAGATCCGGACGGTAGGGCTGACACGGCCCATGGCATTCGTGAATTCGTCGTGGGCACAGGCGGCAAGAGTCATCGTCCGTTTGCCACGCCGCTAGCTACAAGCGAATTGCGCAATGCCGATACTTTCGGAGTCTTGAAACTCACCTTGCATCCAAAAGGGTACGACTGGGAATTCATTCCCGAGGCCGGGAAAACCTTCCGCGATTCCGGAAGCGCCTATTGCCAATAAAAAACAGAAATGGGAGACACTTCATTTAGCTATCTGGAGCACACCCGGGTTGCACCTGATCCTTCGCAAATCGGAGGTTAGAGTTCGTAACAGGAGTTCGCGTGATGGTTCGCGTCGCGCACTGCGAGAAACGAATCTTAGGGGGAAAAGGCGATTCGGTCCGCGCCAACCCAAATTTAGTAAAAGCCGAAACTAGCTCAGGGCGTGCTTCAAGCGTTTGGTAGTCTTCTGTATTTGGCGCTTGAGCGATTCCACTTGCTTTGACAACTGCACGAGTTCTTCTCGTGCCACCAGTCCCGCTTTAGCAACTTTGTGTGCTGTGCGGTCCGCTTTGCCCATCGCAGCGCCGATCCTCTTCGCGGCCTGCTTAAGCTGATTTTTTGCCATTATTGCCTCCTGAAGAACCGATGCCATCGTATACGTGACACATGCAGATCGTCAATGAGGGTGTGCACTACTCTGACTCCGAGTGGCAGTCACTACAACTACGCTTTGGATTAGTCTTCATTGTAATCGTGGAGACAGAACGAGCTCTGGCTTCTCGACGTATTTACTTTGGAAGACGGAAAACCAGGCTGATATCTTCCTGCGTCTCGATGGGTTGTCCGTTTAACAACGTGGGATGGTAACGCCACTCTCGCACCGCGGTGAGCGCCGCCGGAAATAGCGAAGGCGGCCCGCTTAGCGTGTGAAGGTCTTTAATTGCTCCGTCGGTTCCAATTGTTGCGTGCAGTTTTACGGTACCCTCGATGTGATTTTTCTGCGCGTCGGGCGGGTATACGGGTTCGACGAGATTGACCAACTGCCCGACTTGAAGATTTTTCCCCGGTTGCGAAGCTCCCGATGATGAGTCCGGCGGCACGTTAAGGGAACGCTGGGAACTTATCGCCACGGTATCCGAGGCGCCCAGAGAAGTCTCCGGGAAGCTTAACAGGACTGGAGATTTTTTCTGGCCCGGCGGCGCACTGCTTGGCGCATCTGCCTGAGGCGAGTGTAAAGCACTAGAGGAGCCTGCTCCAAGATTGGGCGCAGGCGATCCTTCGGCGTCTTGGCTGACGTGAACTACCGGAGACTTTGCAGGGATTGACCATCGTCGATTAGCCGAATCAATGATCTCAATATTCCAAGGTTTGGCGATGTTGGACGGTGGAGTAGTTGGGACCGCGCTCTGCGTATCGGCGCTGTGCTCGCGCGCTTGATCCTGCGGGCCACCCGAGATTCCCACCAGGTCGCCCCTTCTTATGGCCATCCCTGCAGCGAACGACATAGCAACCAAAAATATAACGAACGCAGCTAGTACCCAGCCCGCGCCGATTTGGATTCGAAAGTCCATCCAATTGACCAACGGTTTTTCAGACACAGCCGAGCGCGGGGCGATCGGGGATTCTTTATTTGATTGTCGAAATATAGAAGACTTAGAGAGATAGTTTTCAGCTACACTTGGCGCATCATTCTGAATAGCCCCGTCGTCTAATGTGGCCGTATTCGGAATGGATTGACGGGCAACCGACATGCTTGCTCTTTTGAAATTTACAGGCGCCTCCTCCTCCGAAATCCAGGTCTTGATCTCGCCGAGCGCGTCGGCCGGCAAATCTACAAACCGGACGCCTGCTTCTTTTCGGGAGCTACTTGTCCAAACAATTTCGCCGCTTGCGACCAGCTGTCTTGCGGAGCTGTGCGTTTGGAATCGAACACGCGGGAGAGAATCTTCAGTAATGGCTTCGGCTGCTCGAACCGCAAACCCACCTTCTCCTATATTTAGAACGATGCCGCCGTTGTTTTCCCCCAGCTCCACATACGCAAGCGATCTGATTCGATGGCGCGCGTGAATACGCCGGTTCGCGTCGCTTGAAAGGTTCCGGATACGTTCAGACGATTCTGCCATTCAGTTGAATTTTGCTGCGGGGAGGGGTTCGCAGCAAACCTCGCTTGGGGGCGATTATACCCCGTTCTTAGTTAAGTACAGCCGGCGACGGAGCTGCAGTGGACACCTGCCAATCGCCTGGAAATTCGATCTTGTAACGCGCGGCTTCATCGAACAAAATGAATTCCTGTACGTTCGACACTTCATTGTTGACCAGCGATCTGAATTTTTCCTGCGTGATGGGCCCAAGTTGCCCCAGCACCATCTGCGACGGCCAGTTAAAGGAACGGCCGGCTCTTAGAGCGACGTTCGCGTGGCTTCTCGCCGGAAGCGAAACTGAATCATCGATCCGAACCGCATCCGGCGCTCGCAAGCTTCCGTCCGACTTCAACTTGGCCACCAGTACCACGTTTGCACTGCTAGCAAGACGGTAGTCAGAACCTGTCGTGTTCTCAAGATCGTAGGAAAAGATCAGTTCCGCATGGGTCGGGTCGATTTCCCTTACTTGCACTCCCGAAAAGCTGCTTCGGATGGCGCTTGAGTTCCACTCTTTCGGTTGCTTCTGCACCGTCACTTGCTTGGCCGGTTTGCTGAGAACTGAAAACACCACGCCCGCGGCTGCCGCTAAGAATGCAAAAGTGAGCAAGAGATATTTCATGAATGATTACAAAATGAATTTACCACAGGCGCGAGAGCTCACAGGCGGCAATCTACGCAAAAGAGGGCTGAAAATCATTCGTCGAGATACTTCACAAAGACGACTTCGTTTTGCGCTTCGTTATAAAGCAGTTCGTCCACACTCGCCTTGGTCATCAGAAGGCCAAAACCGCCGGGCCGCAGCCCTTTTTTCTGGCGAAACTCATCGTGCATGGTCGGACTATCGGGAGCATGCGAAATGGCGGCATGCTCCAGTTCCGTGAACTTGAACCCAGGGCCGGGATCCGCGATGCGATACATCAGCATGCGTTTCGCGCGAAGATAGGAAATCCGGACTTTGCGGCTGGCATCGAGTTTGCCGCCCCATTCAACGGCGTTGAGCAGCAACTCGTGAAAAGCTTGTCCTACCGCTCGTTGCACGTCTTCGGATAATCCGGTTTTAAGATGGGCCATGAAATTCTCGATGCGCTCGGCTTCGGCCAGCGAACAAGAGACCAGTAATTCTACCCATGTAGGCGTTGCCGAAACAACTTCGATCGGCGCGACGTCGATTTTCTTTTCCAAGGTCTCCCGCACCAACGAAATAAGGGCTCTTGGTTCAACGGGTTTCGAAACATATTGATAAGCTTCTTCACGAATTGCACTCAGCAGCGTCTCGGGCGCGTCATCTGAAGTCATTACAATCACTTTCGGACGATTTTTCGTATTTCGAAGTTTTTTCAGCACTTCCAATCCGTTCATCTTCGGCATCCATATGTCCAGCAACACCAAGTCGAACTTGCCATCCTTCATTTTTTTGAGCGCCGCGGCGCCGTCCGCCACGCAAACGGTCGAGAATTTTTGTGCGCGAAGTGTCTCGGAAAGCAACAAGCGCGTAGTTCGGTCGTCGTCTGCAACCAGAATGCGCGTCATTTTTTCCTCCGCAGGGAAGGCCGGGAGCGGCGTTTCCTTTTTATTTTTGCTTTCTCTTGCGCCGCGGCAACGAGTGCCGGGAGAAACACGGCCATCTGCTCTTCCAGGCCCTGGCATAGTTCTCGCGTGCCGTCGAGTTTACCTTGACGAGCCTGTTTTTCAATCTCCCGCGCCGTTTCAAAAGCGGCAGAAACGCCAAAATTGCCTACGGCGCCCTTAAACGCGTGGGCCGCCTCTGCCAGAGCAACGTTATTTCGAACCGTCGATGCGTTTCTTATTCGCGAGATCATACGGGAACAATCGGAGCGAAATGCACTCACCAATGTTCGCAGGAGTTTCCGATCACCATTGAATCGCGTCAAAAGCGCGACTTCATCCACAGCATTTTTGTTTTTTGGAACGGGGGGACTTGGCTCCGTGGCGGCTTGCGGTGAAGCCATGCCTTCAACCGTTTGCTCGAAAATTTTAGGATCGAGCGGCTTGGAGAGATACCCATCCATGCCCGCCTCAAGACAGCGTTCACGATCTCCCTGCATGGCGTGTGCCGTCATGGCAATAATCGGTACGTGCTGGCCTGTCCCTTTCTCGTTTTCTCGAATTACGCGGGCGGCCTCCAGGCCGCCCATCTCAGGCATTTGCACGTCCATAAGCACCAGATCGAATTTGTGATTCGTCATGGCGGTAAGTGCTTCCCGGCCATTTTCCGCCACGATTGTTGAATGTCCTCGCCGTTCAAGGAGGTGCAGCGCGAGTTGCTGGTTCACTGGGTTATCTTCCGCAACGAGAATCTGCAGCGGGCGCTGCGCATTACGCGAACCTTCGTGCGCAACCGTCATTTTCCCCTTTGCAGTCGCGGGTAGGTGTAAAGCGGTAACGATTGCATCCCACAGCTCAGACTGTTTCACCGGCTTCGTGAGAGCGGCCGCAGCTCCCAGTGCTTTCGCCCGGGTGAGATCCTCGCGACGGCCTGCCGAAGTGAGCAGGATCACGGTTGCGTCCCTGAGATGAAGATCCTTTTTGACTTTGGCGGCCACCTCAAATCCATCCATTTCCGGCATGTGTCCGTCCAACAGAACTACTTGAAAAGGATTGCCTTCCGCTCGCGCGCGCTTCATCGCTTTCAGTGCGGCCGCGCCGTTCGGGGCTGCCACCGGCTTCATGCGCCAATTCGAAATCATCTCCTCAAGTATGCGACGGTTCGTTGCATTGTCGTCCACGACGAGAACTGGGAGGTCTTGCAGTTTTAGGGGCGAAATCGGCGCCAGCTTTTGCGCTGAGGCATCCTGCAATTTAAACTGCACGGTAAAGTGAAAGGTGCTTCCTCGTCCCACCTCGCTTTCCACCCACACGCGCCCGCCCATCAGCTCTGCCAATTGCGCGCAGATCGCAAGGCCCAGACCGGTGCCTCCGTATTTTCGTGTGGTGGAAGTATCCGCCTGAGCAAAAGCCTCGAAGATTTTTTTTTGCTTGCCGGCCGGAATGCCGATACCAGTATCGGTAACGAAAAAGTGCAACAGCAAGCTATTCCCTTCTAGCTTTTCTACTTTGGCGCGCAAAACGACTTCGCCATGTTCGGTGAACTTAATTGCGTTTCCTACTAGATTTACAACGATGCGACCCAGCCGGCTGGGATCGCCCACTAGATCGTCGGGAACGTCCGCCGGAAAATGAGAGGCTAATTCGAGACCTTTTTCCTGCGCACGAAGGGCCAACACTTTCATGGTGTCCGCGAGCGTATCGCGCAATTTGAATTCAGCGTGATCCAGTTCTTCTTTGCGCGCCTCTACCTTCGAGAAATCCAAAATATCGTTGATCAAGTCCAGCAAAGACCCGGCGGAGGTTTTCACCGTGGCCAGATACTCGCGTTGCTCCGCAGTTAATTTCGTTTCCAGGGCAAGTTCCGTCATACCCACGATAGCGTTCATCGGCGTGCGAATTTCGTGGCTCATGTTCGCAAGAAACTCGCTCTTTGCGCGCGTGGCCTCCTCGGCTTTCTTCTTGGCGATTTCGAGTTCCTTCACCAAGGCGGCAAGCCGTTTCGCATCCTTTTCCTGGACGTGTCTGGCGGCTTCCAAATAATCGGCGTAAAGTTTTAAATCCATTTCAGCGCGGCGGCGCTCGATGAACTGTCCGATCTGGCTGCCGATCGAATCAAACATCTCCACCAATTCGCCTTCCAGCTTGCGTATTTCGCGGCTGAAGAATTCCACAGCACCCAGCACGCGCTCCCCGGTGCGAATCGGAAAACAGAACGCGGCGTGCAGACCTTCAGCCCCTGCCAACGGCGCACGCGGAAAATTTGCGTCGTTCGGCACGTCCGGAATCCAAGCTGATTGTCCTGACGCCCAAACTCTTCCAGGCAAACCCACGCCTTTCTTGAACTTGATTTGGCGCGTGGCCCTTATAAACCCGGGAAACTCAAGTTGCGGCAAATGCCATACATCCAGACACTGAATCAGCTCGTCGCCGTCCTCTACCCCCCAAACGGCGCCCAACTCCCATCCCAGTCCCTCACAAATCGCTTTCAGAATTTCCGGCGCCACCAGTTCCAGAGACTCGGCATCGGCCAGAAGCTTTGTCACTGCATAACCGGTGGCCAACCTGCGCTCGGTTTGCTTGCGCTGCGTGATGTCGCGCGCCACGGCGAAAATCAGTTTGGAACTTTTGTTGGGAGTCGCATTCCACAGCAACCAAAGATAGGTTCCATCAGCTGAACGATACCGATTCTCGAATGAAATCGTTAACTCACCTTGATCCATTTTCCTGGCTTCGTAGATGGTGGCTTCGCGGTCATCCGGATGAACGAAATCGATGTAGGGCCGCGATAGCAATTCTTCCTTTGGAATACCGAGAGTCCCCTCCCAGGCCGGATTAATTCGTTTGAAATATCCGTCGAAACCCGCGATGCAAAGCATGTCGAGTGAGAGTGTAAAAAGTTGATCGAGTTCCTCTTCGGCGCGGCGGCGCTCCCGAATAGCCAGCGACTGATCGGACACACTTCGACGCAGTTCGATCTGCGCCACTACCAATCGGCTCAGCGCCTTCAGCGCCTGTTTTTGTTCCGGTGTCAAATCCCGCGGAACATGGTCGAGCACACATAAAGTTCCCAACGCATGGCCATCCTGCGTAATCAGGGGCGCGCCGGCATAAAAGCGAACCTTGGGCCGATCCGTAACCAGAGGGTTCCCACGGAATCGCGCGTCCGCCAGAGCGTCCGGGACGACCATCACATCTTTTTGCAGAATCGCATGACCGCAAAACGCGATATCACGAGGCGTTTCTGCATCATCAATTCCAACCTTCGCTTTGAACCACTGCCGGTCCGCATCCACCAGACTCACCAGGGCAATCGGGGTACCGCAAATAAGCGCCGCAAGGCGGGAAAGATCGTCGAATTCCTGCTCCGGAAAGGTGTCCAAAATAGCGTACCGCTGAAGGGCTTCCAGACGGGCAACTTCGTTCTCGGGTAAAGGCGCTTTCATCGAGGGCAAGGTCGATCAGGATGACGCTACATTTCATCTTATTGTGGCGAGCAAGGGCAAGTCAATGCGCGCGGAGGTCATCGTTAATCAGTTTACAATTTATCGCGCGCAAATCTGTTGAACGCCAAAGTGGCCGCACCATCGTGGGGCCAGAATCACCTCGCGTCGAGCGATGTGGTGGACGTGGTGGAGAAATAGAAGTTTCAAATTTCGCTTCTGTGAACTCCGCGAGCGGGCGTGCAGGTCTAAGAGACGTAACGTCTTTCGCTCTTCAGGCCATTGCTGATTACTGGCTCTTAAGTCCGGACGAATACCTCGCGGCCATGGGAGTCAATCCTCAACGGCTGGGTTCAGCGGAGGACATTCACAAAAGATGTTTTAACGCGATTCGTTACCCGCGATCTAGCCCATCCGCAATTTCTCTGGCAATCACTGCGTGGCTACCGGGCGTGCGAGCGAACGAGACTTTCCTGCAGCCACTCATCAATGCGCGCTAGCGCTTTTTGCAAATGATCGGGGTCGCCGCCAAATCCGAATCGCACGAAAGATTCCATACCGAGCTGTTCGCCGGGTACCAGAAGGACGCTTTTCTTTTCGCGCAGCTGTTCAGCCATTTGCGCGGAGTTCTGGCCGCGCCGCAGTCCCGCCCACGCAATCGCGCCGGCCTTGGGCGGTACGTGCGAAAACCAATTCGTGTGGCTTTCCAGCCAGGTCTGCAAAGGGGGATAGTTGCGCAACAAGGTTTCCCGCGTTCGATTCAGAATCCATGCGCGGCGCTTCGGTTCCAGTGCCACGGATGCTAACCGATCGGTCAGCATGCTGGGGCCGATGCTAGTGTAATCGTGATAGCCCCACAGGCGCTCCACCATCTTTGGTGCTCCGACAACCCATCCCGTGCGCAATCCCGGCAAGCTAAAAGCCTTTGAAAGTCCCGCGGTGCATACGATGCGGTCGTAGCCGCCCCAGAAACTTGTGGTCATAGCGCCGTCGAATTCCGCGCCGCGATACACTTCGTCGGCAAGGATCCAAGCGCCTACTTTCTCGGCCGCGGCAACGATTGCTGCGCGTTCCCCTTTCTTCAGGACGGAGCCCGTCGGATTATTGGGATTGCAGATGGCAACCAGACGCGTCTTCGGGCCGATCAGGCGAGGCAACTCGTCTAGATCGATTCCCCATTGAAGCTCTTCGCGCAGCCACAAGGGTTTTACGGTCGCGCCAAACGCGCGAGCCAGCCCCGCAATCTGCATGTAATTGGGCATCATGAAAACGATTTCGTCCGCGGGTTCCAGCAGCGCCCAGGTGGCGATAAAATTTGCTTCGGAGCCGCCGCAGGTCACCAGGACATTTTCGGCCTTGGCGCCCTGATATAGTTCCGCAATGCGCGAGCGCAATTCTTCACTGCCGTTTGTTTGTGGGTAATACTGCGGCACATCGAGAATTTTCTGCAGGGTCGCGGCGTCCGGGACAAGCTCGGAAGCCGTAAGCGGGTGCACTCCGCTCTCGGAAATATTCAGCTCAACCTTGTTTTCCCAGACGGACTGCCAGCGCTCCAGTTCAAAGGGTGGTATTTGCATGACGCTTGCCTTTCGCGCATTCGCTTGCGCGGTACCGACGTTCCCGGTTCCAAGACCATGTGCGAAAGAAATGTAAGCGACACAGCCCCATTCTTCCAAACGAAATCCGTATTTCTAAGATTGCCTCTCGCACGCCATCGGGAGACAATGTGGCCCGTCCTTCATCGCACGTTCTATCGTTTGCGCGATGAGAAAAGTTGCCCGGGAGATTGGATGAGCCAGGTGAGATTCCCTTCTGTCGTTTCGTTGGCCCTGGCATTGCTTGTCGCGATAGGTTCGGGAACAGGACCGCAGAGTCCGACGCAGAAATCCGCGCGGGCGCCACAGGAGTCGACGGGTGGAACCTGGTCCTTCGCGGTCTCCGGTGATTCGCGCAATTGCGGAGATGTGGTGATGCCGGCAATAGCGGCTGGCGTGATCAAGTCAGGGGCAGGCTTTTACTGGCACTTGGGCGATTACCGTGCGATCTATAATTTCGATGAAGACATGCAGCACCGCCCCGAATACCTTGCCAATCCGCTTAGCATTTATGATTATGAACAAACCGCTTGGGACGACTTTATCCGCAGCCAGGTCGCTCCTTTCGGCGGTCTTCCAGTTTTCTTGGGTATCGGCAACCACGAAACCACGCCCCCGAAAACCCGCGAACAATACATCATTCAGTTCGCCGATTGGCTGGACATGCCGAAGCTTCGCGAGCAGCGTCTGCGTGACGATCCGCTCGCTCACAAACTCACCACTTATTATCATTGGATACAAAACGGAGTAGATTTCATATCTCTCGACAACTCCACGACAGACCAGTTCGATACGGCCCAGATGACATGGTTTGAAAAAACTCTGAACGCCGCCGAATCAAATTCTGAAATCCATACAGTCGTAGTCGGGATGCATGAGGCCCTTCCTGAAAGCATTTCGTCAGGTCACAGCATGAATCAGTCCGCCACCGGAACCGAAAGCGGGCGACGTGTGTACATTGATCTGCTGAGGGCACAAAATGACGCACGCAAACACGTCTATGTCTTGTCCAGTCACTCCCATTATTTTATGGACGGAATCTTCAACACGGCGTACTGGCGCGCTAACGGCGGCGTATTACCCGGCTGGATTATTGGAACAGCCGGAGCCGTGCGTTACGCTTTGCCCGCCGAATCCACGCAGGCTCGCGCTGCAGAGACAAACGTCTACGGATTCCTGCTAGGCCAAGTGCAGGGTTCGGGCGAAATTCAATTTACATTTAGAACCCTGAGAGAATCGGATGTGCCGGCTGCCGTGGTAGGCCGTTATAAGCCCGAATTCGTTCACTGGTGTTTCGCTGAAAATTCTTTTGCTCACTAATGTTGTAATTCGCATTTAGGGAGGGGAAAAAAAACGAATGGCTTCAGCCACCGATCATTCCTTACCAAGTCCGGAACACATTTTTGGAACACTGAATGCTTATCAGCAAACCGCCGCCCTAAAGACCGCTATCGAACTTGACGTTTTCACCGCGATCGGTGAGGGAATCGATGGCACGGCGGCGCTGGCAATAAAATGCCAGGCTTCTGAGCGAGGGATTCGCACCCTATGCGACTATCTGGTGGTCAACGGATTCTTAACCAAGAACGATCAGCGCTACGAACTCACACCCGATTCGGCAATTTTTCTAAACAAAAAGTCGCCTGCCTATCTCGGTTCAGCCGTTAATTTTCTTACGCTTCCGGAATTGATGGATGCTTTCAAGGACTTAACGGCGATCGTGCGCAATGGCGGATCGCTGCAAGGCGATGCCACCACCACAGAGCCGGATAGTCCGAAATGGGTGGAGTTTGCTCGTTCGATGGCGTCTCTGCAGAGGCTCGCAGCCGAAGGCCTCGCGGAAGTTCTGGACGCTAGCGCGGGCGCGAAATGGAAAGTTCTCGACATCGCTGCAGGACACGGAATGTACGGTGTCACCATTGCAAAACATAATCCCAATGCTGAAATTTATGCCGTTGATTGGCCTCGTGTCCTGGATGTCGCGAATGAAAACGCCCAGGCAGCTGGAGTCGCCTCGCGCTACCACACTTTGCCGGGCAATGCTTTCGAAGTGGCCTTCGGCAAGGACTACGACTGGGCGCTGCTGACGGGTTTTTTGCACCACTTTGATCCTGCTGCAATCGAGAATTTGTTGCGCAAAATTCATCCCGCCCTGAAGCCTTCCGGTGCGGTCGCTACCGTAGAATTCGTGCCCAATGAAGATCGCGTCTCACCGCCGACGCAAGCCGCCTTCAGCATGGTGATGCTTGGTTCCACACGAGCAGGCGACGCCTACCCATTTTCTGAATACGAACGAATGTTCCGTGCGGCAGGATTCTCCAAAAACGAACTTCGCCGCGCGCCCGGTCCGCAAAGCGTGATCATTTCCAGAAAATAGGGCCGGAGAATTATTTTGCGGTGGGCACGCCGAATGCCAGGGAAAGAAGTGTGTGCTGTTCCATCTCATGCGCCTTGTGCGAACCTGTGGCCGGGCTGGCGCTGGCCGAACGTTTTACCGACAACACCGATCGGCCGCGCGCCAATCGTTCTAATCGCGGCATCAAAAATGCCAGCGCGCCCATGTTAGCCGGCTCTTCTTGCACCCACACGAATTCCCGTGCACGCGCGTGGCGGTCCATCTCCGCAGCGAGGTCCGTATCCGGGAACGGATAGAGCTGTTCAAGAATTACAATTGCAGTCGACGTATCTTTGCGCTTCTCTTGTTCCGTCATGAGCTCATGTCTAATCTTGCCGCTACAAAGCAGAACGCGCGTAGCAGAAGCGTCGCCTGGGTCTGGAATGACGCGCTGAAATCGAGCCGCTGACAGTTCCGCCAGCGAAGAACATGCTGCCGGATTGCGCAGCATGCTCTTCGGTGTAAACACCACTAGCGGTTTCCGCCAAGCTCGCAGCGCCTGCCGCCGCAGCAAATGAAAATATTGCGCGGCCGTGGACGGCTGGCAAATCTGGATGTTGTCGCGCGCCGCAAGCTGCAAGAAACGCTCCATGCGCGCGCTGGAATGCTCCGGTCCTTGCCCTTCGTAACCGTGTGGCAGCAGCAGCACAACTCCCGACAGCAAATTCCATTTGTCTTCGCCCGCCGCTACGAATTGATCGATGATGATCTGAGCGCCATTGGCAAAATCGCCGAACTGCGCTTCCCACAACACCAGCGCTTCGGGAAAATCGCGGCTGAACCCATATTCGAATCCGAGAACGGAAGCTTCGGAAAGTGGCGAATTGTAGGTCTCGAACCAAGCTTGGCTTGGCGAAACATGTTCGAGGGGCAAGTATTCCTTTTCTGTTTCAATATCGATCAGCGCCGCATGACGTTGATTGAACGTTCCACGTCGCGTGTCCTGTCCCGTCAGCCGCACGGGCGTTCCTTGCTTCACCAGAGAACCAAACGCCAACGCTTCAGCCATTCCGTAATCGATTGCGCGTTCGCCCCGCGCCATCTCCAGCCGTTGCTCCAAAAGCTTTTTCACTTTTGGATGGATGTGAAATCCTTTCGGATAAGTTGTTACCGCTTGGCCAATGGCCGTCAGTTCACCTTCTGGAACGCCGGTGTCAACTTCCATTGCCGAGTTATAGCGGCCCCCGCGATAAGCGCTCCAGTACTCCGGGAGCTTGCGCATGGGCGGATTTTTTTCAAGCTCTAACGCGTGTTTTTGTGCGGCATCCAATTCTTGCCGTACACGTTCGACTATCGGCGCAGCATTCACACCGATTTTTTTCGAATAAATTTGCCAGAGTTGCGCGTGTGCCTGAATCTTTCGGTAGCGCAAAGGCTGTGTGATCGTGGGATCATCCACTTCGCTATGGCCGTGCCGCCTAAAGCCGATTAAATCCACGACCACGGGAGAATTGAAAGCGTAGCGATACTCCAGCGCCATACGTCCCACACGCGCGACTGCTTCCGGGTCTTCGGCGTTCACATGAAAAATGGGCACTGGCAAGCGCTTCGCCAGGTCGGAAGAAAATGGCGAAGAATGCAAATCGCGCGGGATCGTAGTGAAGCCGATCAGGTTGTTCACGATAATATTCACGGAGCCGCCCACCGTGAATCCTTCCACCCCCGCCATATTCAGTGTCTCGGCGGTAATGCCTTGTCCGGCAAATGCGGCGTCGCCGTGCACAGTCACAGAAACAATTTCTTTTCGGCCGGATTCTCCAGCCCGCGTTTGCTTGGCGCGGGTGCGTCCCATGGCTACCGGGTTCACGGCCTCCAGATGGCTTGGATTGGAGACCAAGTGGATTCCCACTTTTCGGTCATCCGCTGTGGGAAAATCGCCGGTCGCGCCCATATGGTACTTCACGTCGCCGCCGCCCAGCACGCTGCGCGGGTCGACGTCTTCAAATCGCGCAAAGACTTCCGCAGCGCCGCGGCCGACAATATGGACCATCACGTTCAAGCGCCCGCGGTGACTCATGGCCAGAACCGCTTGGTGCGCGCCCTGTCCCGCTGCCGCGCTTAAGATGGCATCCAGCAATGGCAACAAAGCCGCTTCGCCTTCCAGCGAATAACGCTTCGTTCCCAGATAGCGTGTTTGCAAGACTTGCTCAAAAATTTCCGCACGCACCAGCCATTCCAAGATTCGTGCGCGATCGACCTCCGGCGCTTGCTGCTCCATGCGCTCCTGAATCCATTGCCTCTTCTCTCGATCGCCGATGTGCATGAATTCCACGCCAATCGTTCCGCAATAAAATCGTCGCGCAGCCTCCGCTTCCGGCCCGCTAAGATCGAGTTCGGGTATCGCGACAGATTGCAGATCGCCGAGTGGATCCAAATCCGCTTGCAAATAACCCCATCGGCGAAAGGCGTCCCACACGCGCTCTTGGTTTTCCCGCGATGCTGCGGTTTCCACCACCGCCTGTTGCCGGTTCATGAATCTCCTCGCAAATCGTCCTTATATTATAACGGCTACTCGCTATATCGGATGCTCGGCGAACCCGGAAAAACCCGATCCTTATTCCTTCGGCCAATCTCCCAAAAGCCGGCGCACCAACACAAATTGTCCTAGATGATACGAATTGTGATCGACGAGCAGTAGCACTTCACGCAAAATTGTTTGTCCAGATCCGTGAGCAATAGGCGCAAAGAGATCCTGCTTCGGATCCATCACCAAATCAGCCAACGCCTGATTGTCCTGTTGGAATTGCTCGACCGTCTTACCCCACGCTTCGTCGCTGGGCGGCGCGGGCGTCTTCGGCCAGTATCCCTCTGGCCATTTAGGCGAAGTATGTTTTGGATTGCGGCAGAAATCGAGGATGTCCCCTTGTGCGATTCGCATATGTTCCAAAAGCTCCCATGCCGAGTGAGGTGAACCGGGAGGCCTGACGCCACGCTTTGATTGGGAGACTCCATCGATGGCTTTTTTCCAATCCGTGTGGGCTTCTCCCCAACTCACGACTTTCCGCAAATTTTCCCGCAACGCCTTATCCATAAAATTCTCCTTTCCGAGTATCGATCGCGCGCGCTAAAAACGATAACCTATCGCCGGTCTGTGCGGGCGCAACAAGGAAAATGAAGCGTTCCCTTGTCTCGCCAGGCTAACGGGGCGTATCATCCGGTCGAATCCTCAGGAGCGTGAGATGGCTGATTCTGTCTTTTCCCGTCGTGATTTTTCCCGTGCTCTAGGCTCACTGGCGGTTGCTTTCACTGCTCCCAAACTTCCACTTGGATTGGATGATCGGCACGCTAAACCGGCTCCGCCGAATGCTATTCACCTCAACTTCAACGAAAATCCCTACGGACCGTCGCCTAAGGCGCTGGCGGCACTCGATTCGTGCGGTCACGTGGCTTCGCGCTATCCTGATTCCTTCGAAATAGAGCTGGCTGATGCGCTCGCAAAAAAGTATAACGTGTCTCGCGAAAATATCGCCTTAGGCTGCGGCTCCACTGAAATACTTCGTTGCGTGGATATGGCTTTTCTCGCGCCTGGCGAAAACATTGTTGCTGCGCAGCCTACCTTCGAAGCCGTTCTGGAATACGCCAAAATCACCCGCGCAGAGCCTGTGACGATTCCCCTAACCGCGGACCACCGCCATGACCTTCCGAAGATGGCTGCTGCGTGCACTTCGAAGACTGGCGTCACCTACGTTTGCAATCCAAATAATCCTACCGGCACGATCGTCGGGCGTGACGAATTGGAAGCTTTCATTCATGCCGTTCCGCCTTCGACGTTGATCCTGGTCGACGAAGCTTACTTTGATTTCGCTGACGACCCGCGCTACGGCAGCGCCGCCGAATGGACGCTGCAACATCCCAATCTTATAGTTGCACGCACCTTCTCGAAAATTCACGGAATGGCCGGGCTGCGTCTGGGCTATGCGGTAGGCGCCAAGGAAACGATCGCGCGGATCCGCGAGCAGTCTTTGCAGAACAACACCAACGCCGCTGTCCTCACGGCAGGTTTAGCAAGCCTCAGCGATACCGCTAACGTCAACTCTTGCCGCGAAAAGATTAACGGCACGCGCACTTGGCTCTGCGACGAGCTTGCCAAGGACGGCCGATCGTACATCCCTTCGCAAGCAAATTTCGTAATGATAGACATGCACACCGACGTTCGTCCCATCATTGATCAGTTCGCGGCTCGCAAGATACTGGTCGGCCGCCGCTTCCCATCGATGAGCAACTTCCTTCGCATCACCATCGGCACGCAACAAGAAACGGAAACCTTCGTGGCTGCGTTGCGCGAGATCGCTCCGGCGCGTGCCTCGAAAGCCGCCTGACGGCAGCTCTGGTACCAAAAAAATGGGCCTTTCTGGCGCGCCAGACGTTGCGCCTGAAAAGCCCATAACCATAGGAATGCCGCTTGGTTAGAAGAACTTCGGGCCTACCCGTAATACCGGGTGCATACGAGACCGAGAGTCCCACCGCGCAGTTTCCGTCGCGCGTTTATTGACCGCGCGTCTTAATTCGCCGTCATACTAGGAGGCCCGGCAGTCCGCCGCTGTTGAAAACATTCGCGGCAAAACACCGGGCGTCCCTGCGTGGGTTTGAAAGGAACTGTGGTTTCCTTACCGCATTGCGAGCAAACAGTTTTGGTCTCGACCCGTTGCATATTTCCCGAGCCGGAGCTTGCACTCATGCTCTGTCCGCGGTTCCCTTTACACGCCTTGCACCGCTTAGGTTCATTCTTAAAACCCTTGTCCGCAAAAAACATCTGTTCGCCGGCCGTGAATACGAATTCCGCCGAACAATCTGCACACTTCAATATCTTGTCGCTGTATTCCATATGCCACTCCAGGCTGGGACGGAGAGGCAGCGGGGCAGTTCGTGTCAGAGGATCGTTGGGATTCACTCGGGACAAGTGCAGCTCCCGACTGCTGGCTGGCACGAAACTGCCGGGATGGACCCTGATAAATTGGCCTAATCCTGCTCACGCCGTTGCTTCTTCCGGAGACGTTTACGCGAGAGGGCTTCCTTTGCGCGACGCTTTTCACCGGGCTTCATGTAGTAGCTGTGCTTTTTTATCTCTTTAATGATGTCTTCCGACTGCACTTTTCTCTTGAAGCGCCGGAGAGCATTTTCCAAAGATTCTCCCTCTTGAATTACGACTTCTGCCACGCGTATTCACCCCCATTCCCTATAGGCTGTTAAGTTAGTCTGATGGAATCAAACCAGTTTACCGGTTCAGACCCTAACCGGCAATTGTGAAGTTCTTCTAACGGAGGCTATCACCGAAGTCAAGACATATATTGTTTAAAGGCCTTAATTCCCGCGGTGATACCTTTCTGGTTACCACGTCTGCTTCTTCGGTCCCCCCGTACGCTCGCGGATACTGCCGTCGAAAAAATCCCAAGCATATGCTTGCTTCCTTTTGTGCTGCTAGAATGCTTTCTCCGGTCCGAACATTCTGGGAGATACTTTCGATGGCTCCTTTGATGCGCGACGCACTCGGCGTGCTCCTGGCAGGCGGCCAGGGTGAACGTCTGTGGCCCTTGACGCGTGACCGCGCGAAACCCGCCGTGCCCTTCGGCGGCGTGTACCGCATCATTGACGTCACGCTCTCCAATTGCCTGAACAGCGACTTGCGCCGCGTCTTCGTTCTCACGCAATACAAAGCGCTCAGCTTGAATCGCCATGTTCGGCGTGGCTGGTCGGTGCTGATGGGCCTGGGCGACTTCATCGAAGTTCTTCCGCCGCAGATGCGTGTTTCGCAGCATTGGTATCAAGGTACCGCGGACGCCGTTTACCAAAATATTTATTCCATCGGCAGCGAGCAATCGAGTTACGTCTTCGTTCTCTCCGGCGACCATATTTACAAAATGAATTATCAGAAGATGCTTGAGCAGCACGTCGAGGCGAGCGCCGACGTCACCGTAGCAACTCTCGAAGTCACTCCCGCAGAGGCCTGTAAACGCTTCGGAGTTCTGGAAACGGACAACAACTGGCGCATCGTCGGATTCGAGGAAAAACCCGAACATCCCAAGGAATCCCGCGTTAATCCCGGGAAAGTAAACGCTTCGATGGGCGTCTATCTTTTCAACACGCAGCTCCTCTTGCCTATGCTGATTGCGGACGCCGAGAATCCGAATTCCTCGCACGATTTTGGCAAGGACATCATTCCGCGCATCATCGAAAAATATCGCGTCTTTGCTTACAACTTCCTCGATGAAAATAAAAAGGACATGTCCTACTGGCGCGACGTCGGCACCATCGCGGCCTATCACGAAGCGAACATGGATCTCGTTTCCGTCTCGCCAATCTTCAACTTGTACGATAAAACCTGGCCCCTGCACACTTGGCAACAGCAATACCCTCCGGCGAAATTCGTTTTCGCTGATCCTGAACGCAAAGGCGTCGCGCTCGACTCCATAGTCGGCGGTGGCTCCATCGTCTCCGGTGGACGCGTTGAAAAATCCGTGCTTGGTTTGGATGTGCGCGTGAATAGTTACAGCGAGGTGGACGACTCCATTATTTTCAATCACGTGATCATCGGCCGGCATTCTCGTATTCGCCGCGCGATCATCGACCGCCACGTGAACCTTCCGGAGGGTACAGTCATCGGCTACGATCTCGAAGCCGATCGCGCCCGTTACTCCGTCACCGAAAACGGAATTGTAGTGGTCGTCCGCCCCGAGTCGATGCTCGAAGAACCCGAGTGACGCTGACCCTTTGCAAATGACCCTGCTTGAATTCTGGTCGTCGATCCCTAAATGCCGCCAGAAAACATTCCAGCTGTCCCGCGTATGAGTGCGGTCCCAGAGGTTCGCAGCCACCCGCCAAACATGTGCCCGCTAGATTACCTTCTCAAATACAGTTTTCCAGCGTGATGAAATATTTGACTGCGGCCTCCAGTTCGCATTATCTAACGTCCACGGAGAACGATATGAAGGCACTGTTGCTATCTCTTGCGCTCCTGGCCTGTGCTCGTCCCGCAAACTGCCAAAAAACCCCCATCTTATTTCAACATGTCCGCGTATTTGACGGCGTGAAAACGATTCCCAGCACCAACGTGCTGATCCAGGACGGACGCATTCGAGAATTAGGCCCGGAGGTAATCACGTCCTCGGCGCTGATCGTTGACGGAACCGGGATGACGCTCTTGCCCGGACTCATCGATTCCCACGTGCACGTTCACAGCGCAGAAGCGCTAGAACAGTCGATGATTTTTGGCGTCACCAGTGAGTTTGACATGATGATGCCGCCGCGCCTGATGGTTACCCTCAAAAATTCTGAAAAAAGCGACATGGCCGATTTCTGGTCAGCCGGATGGCTAGCCACGGCGCCGGGGGGACACGGCACCGAATACGGTCTGCAAATTCCGACGATCACCGATACCAAAAAAGCGCAAGCCTGGGTCGATGCCCGTATCGCGGAAGGATCGGATTACATCAAAGTCGTGTACGACGATGCTACCGAGTACGGAGGCAGGCGGTCGCGCCCCACTGTTAGCAAGCAATTAATGAAAGCGATAATCGACGCGGCGCACCAGCGCGGCAAGCTAGCGGTGGTGCACATCGGCAGCGAATGGCAGGCCCAAGACGCAATCCATGCGGGCGCCGATGGGCTGGCGCATCTTTTTGTTGGGTCAACGTGCGATCGCAATTTCGGCGCGCTTGTGGCCGCGCATCACGCTTTTGTGGTACCGACGTTGACCGTCTTGCACAGCATGTGCGGTCCCACGGCTTCCCGGCGCCAGCTGATCTCGGATCCCAATCTCGAGCCTTTTTTGACGCCCAGCAATATCGCAAGATTACGCGAAACTTTCCCGTCGAGCGGCGCTGGCCTTTCCTGCGCAGGCGCTTCTAAAGCGATCAAGGAGTTGAAGGCCGCGGGAGTTCCCATACTGGCCGGCACCGACGCTCCGAACCCAGGCACCACGTATGGCGCAAGCCTGCATGAAGAGCTCCTGCTTTTGGTCGCGGCTGGATTCACGCCCACCGAAGCGCTTGTCGCGGCCACCTCCGCTCCCGCCCAGGCGTTTCATGTGCAGGACCGTGGACGAATCGCACCCGGATTGCGTGCAGATCTAGTGCTGGTGAATGGCAATCCCGACGAGGATATCCTGGCCACACGCAATATCGTTGCGGTGTACAAGGAAGGAATCGCAAGCGAACGTGGCCCCTATCGGGCCGCCGCAAAAGGACGCAGATAGTCGCTAGAAGCTAGTCCCGCTTCTTAGAAAGCTGTCAACGCACTTCCACTTTTCCTGGGCCTCTCAACATGGTGTGAAAGAAAAGTTTGGCAGATTTCTAAAAGCCTTCCGTCGAGTCGCGACTTATTTATTACTTCTGTTCCCAGGAAGAAATAAAAGTCCGCGACGTGGATTCCCGGACTGCCACATGAAGCGCGACCTGAAAGTATCGACCCAGCCGCGAAAAGACCGGCATGTTTTCAGTAGTGTCATGCAGTCCTTCTGGGGTCGCCCCGCGCTCCGGGGTCCACGCCGGCGGCGAGATTCGGAAATCTGTTTATCTAGGAGGGGGCTTTGTCTCTCCCTGCGAATGCTTTTGTGGTTGCGCCGAAAGCAGCTACCGCTGTCGGTGGACGCGGACCCCCACGGCCTTCTTTGTTCCTATCGAGCTAGCTAACTTGTTGCTGAAGCGTGGCGCTCGCGTTGAAGCGCGGCAATCTTTTAGTGCGGTGATGCTGAGGCGCTGGCCTGGGTGGGTTGCGGGGACGGCTGCGACTGCGACAACGGTGCGGCGAGTTTCAAAGATGATGCGGAAGATTTGGGCGTCCCTGGCGAAGATTTTGGCGACGCGGATGCGGATGGTGGAGCTAGCGTCGGCGAAGTCGAGGTGATGGGCGACGTAGGTTTTTGCGGCTTGGGAGGCGGAGCGGCGGCGCGGGTTTCGGTTAGGCCTTGCTCGGCGGCGTCTGCGGGCGGGGCGGTGTCGGCGACGTCGACTTGAATTTGTTTTCCTACTGCAACTTTTTCCAGCGGCACAACATTTGGAAATTCTTCTACGGGCGTTCCTTGCACGGCTTGCTGCATGAACTCGAGCCAGATGGGGAGCGCGGCGCGCGCGCCGGTTTCTTTTTTGCCAAGCGAGATACGCTTGTCGTCGTTGCCGACCCAGACACCGGCGGTGAGTTGAGGAGTGAAGCCGATGTACCAGGCATCGGTGAAGTCATTTGTGGTGCCAGTTTTTCCGGCGGAGGGGCGGCCCAATTCTTTGGCACGCACGCCCGTGCCGAACTGCACGACTTCTTCGAGCATGGCGACCATGGTGCGGGCGACTTCGGGTGGAACCACGTCGGTAATTTTGGGGCGCGGCTCTTCGAGGACGGCGCCATCGTAAGAAGTGACGCGGCGAATGTAATGCGGCTCGATATGGATGCCGTCGTCAGGAAAAACGGTGAAGGCAGAGGTGTGTTCCATCAGCGTAAGATCGGAAGCGCCGAGCGCGAGAGGAAGGTAGGGTGGCAACGGGCTGGTGATTCCGAATTTGCGCGCGAGCTCGATTACGTTTTGGATACCGATGTGGTCGAGCAGGCGCACCGCGGGGACATTGCGCGAATCGGCGAGCGCGCGGCGATAGGTAATGCGGCCTTCGAATTTGTTGTCGTAATTGTGCGGAGAATAATTTTGGCCGCCGGAGCGGAAGGTAACGGGCTCGTCGACAATCGTGTCGAAGGGGGAGATGCCTTGCTCGAGCGCGTCGGCGTACACGTAAACTTTGAAAGAGCTGCCAGTTTGGCGCAGGGCTTGCGTGGCGCGATTGAATTTTGATTCGTCGAAACTGTAACCGCCAACCATGGCTTTGATTTCGCCGGTGGGATTGTCAATGGCCAGCAAGGCGCCCTGAACTGCGGGTTGCTGTTCGAGTTGAACGCGCGCGGTATTGCCAGAAACCTCTTTGATGAAGACGCAGACGAGATCACCCGGCTTCAGGAGTTGCGCAGGGATTTTGCGGCCAGTCCAGGAAAAATCGGCGGGCGTGAGCATAGCGTGATATTGGCCGAGCTTAATGGAGGCGAAGGTAGGCTGAACGTTGGTGACCAAGCCGGTAACGTAATCGCCTTTTTGGAACGAGCCGCGCCAGTCTTCATTTTGATATTTGTCGAGCGAGCCAAGTTTATTTTGCAGAATGTTTGGCGGGTTGCCGCGCCAGCCGTGGCGGCGATCATAAGAATGCAGCCCGTCACGAACGGCTTGATCGGCGGCTTTCTGCATGGCGGCGTTTAGCGAAGTGTAAACGCGCAAGCCTTGTTCATGAACGGCGACGGTGCCGTAGGTGTGCTCGAGATATTCGCGAACGTCTTCGACGAAGTAAGGAGCGAGGTCGTTGCGGCCGGTGAAGATGTGCAGACCCAGCGGCTCTTTGGTGGCGGCGGCGGCTTGCGCGGCGGTGATTTTGTGATCACGAGCCATGAGGGAAAGAACAAGATTGCGGCGCGCGAGGGCGCGCTCAGGATGGGTCACCGGAGAATAGATCGGGCCGCGGATTATGGCTGCCAGAGTGGCGGCTTCCGGGAGCGATAGTTGCCCGACTGGACGGTTGAAATAATATTCGGAGGCGGCTTCGACGCCGTAATTTCCCGCGCCGAGATAAATCTGATTGCAGTACATCGTAAAGATTTGATCTTTGGTGTAGTGGCGCTCGATCTGGATGGCCAGGATGGTTTCTTGAATTTTTCGGCGCACGCTGCGATCGGAGCGATTGAGGAAAAGGCCGCCACCCAGTTGCATAGTGAGGGTGCTGGCACCTTCGGCCATGCGGCGGCTGGAAACGTCACGATAAGCGGCTTCGAGAACGCGCGGAATGTCTACGCCCCAGTGCTCGTCGAAGTGCTGGTCTTCGGTCGTGAGGATGGCGTCTTTCAGAAGTTTTGGAATTTGCGAGTAGGTGAGCAGGATGCGGCGCTGCAAGGCGAAAGTGCCGATGGATTGGCCGTCGTCGGCGTAAAGTTCGGTGACGACATTGGGACGGTAATCTTCCAGCGCATGAATTTCGGGAAGATCGCTGGTGTAAACAAAAAGCAATCCCGTCGCAGCGCCCAGAGCAATGGAGCACAACAAGAGAAATGTGAATGCGAGACGGCCGAAGAGCGTGCCGCCGGTAATCCGCATGGTTGCGCGATAGAACCTTTCCATGTTTCTCCATTCTAACGCATCCCTGGAGGGTTCGCCGGACATGACCTTCGTGCGATGTTTCCAATGTTTGATGATGTAGGGCTAAGTAAGCGGCAGACAGAGAACGGATCGTTGCTCTTTATATTCCTGATCGTATTTATTGTGCGGCGTTATGAAATGGGTGGACCCGAAGCTGTCGGCAGAAAAGCTTGCCGCTGCGTAATTCTTCGGTGGTTGCAGTGAAACCGCGGTGCGATTCCCTGGCCGCCGCTAAAGCTGTTCTTCTGCTTCTCCTACTGTGTCGAATGCTTTGATTAGCTGCGAAACTTTGGTCATTTCGACCAGGGCCTTTACCTGCGTGTTCATTCCCACGACGGCCATTCTTTGAGATTTTTTTTGCGCGGCTACGTAGGCGCCGACCAAAGCTCCTAATCCAGCCGAATCGATAAAGGGGACGCCGCTAAAATCGAGGATAACCATAGGAGAATTCTCCGCGCGCACGGCGGATTGAAATCCAAAAATGGTTTGAATGTTTAGGGAGCCCTTTAGGCGCACAATTTTCTGGCCTTCGCGGTTTCCCGGCGATACTACGATTTGCAGATTTTCAATTGGCATGACGTGTCATCTTAGCGAAACACTCGCCGGAGATTGTTAACGTTGTGTTACAAAACGCTTTGAACAGCCAGAAATCCGGTGGAATTTTACCCCGCAAAAGAGTCGGCTTCAATTTGCTTCGCCCGGGATTAGGCGCCTATCAACATAAGCTTTACGGATCAAAACGCGTGCGCAGATTTGACGGAACCATTGGACACAGATCAACTTGTCGGCCGAACACGCGGTAGCGGACGCGCGCGACGAAATCATACACAAGGTCGCGAAAAGCGCGAGGGATTAGAGCTAAAATATTAGCCAATTGCCAACCGCCGCCCAAACGGCGCATAACGTGGAGGGAGGCCTCCGAGCGTATCAGGAGCGTGCCTTCTCGAGTAAGGACAACGAAGGAGTCTGGCAGGCTGGCGCGCTGGTCTGGCGTTAGGAGGGACTTTATAGTTTCGCCTTGCAGAGGTGCGAACCTGAAGGCGCTTCCTGAACGGTCATGTTTCAGAACGAATTTTACAGCGCGGTGACACAGGCCGCAATGACCGTCGTAGAAAATATATTCGGATTCTGGCGCCACGGGAGGCACAGAAAAGAATAGCACGGTGCCATGTCCGTGTCCTGGGAACGCGCACACCAAGACAGGTTCTATCGACACTTAGGACCCATCTAGATGGTCGATTTGCGGACTCCTAAATATGCTAGTTATATTCATTTCGATTAAACTTTAGATAAAGCGTCCTGGGGGTACTGCGTACCTTCTTGGGTGACCGTATCGATAAATAGAAGAAATAATTTTGCGTTGCGCGAGGATGGGTGTCATTGTCGCGCGGGGGAAGAACAGCCATGTGCTTTTCGGCGGTGGCGAATTTTGTGGGCAGCGGGATTTTGGGGACTATCGGCGTCATCACGTTGACGAAGGTGAAGCACAGGCGCGAATTGCTATTTGCGTCGCTGCCGACACTATTCGCCATTCATCAATTCATCGAGGGATTTGTTTGGTTGGGATTGGACGGGATGCTTTCCCCTACGGTTACGCACGACATGGCCGCGGCGTTCATGCTGTATGCGCAGGGGCTGCTGCCGTTTCTGCTGCCGCTAAGCGTGATGCTGTTCGAGCCGGACGGCGCGGGCCGGAGGCGGATGCTGCCGTTCCTGGTGATCGGCACGGCAACGACGCTTTATATATTGTGGGCGTTGACGGCCTATCCGACGCAGGTATATGTGAAGGAGAACAGCATCGTGTATATCAATCAAGCGACGAATAATACGACGGTTGCGGTGCTGTACATAGTTGCAACTTGCGGCTCGCTCTTCTTCTCGAAGGTCAGGCCCATGGTGCTATTTGGCGTGGCAAACCTTGCCATCCTGCTGTCGGTGATGGCGTTTAAGCGGTACGCATTTACCTCGCTGTGGTGCGCGTACGCGGCTATTGCAAGCGTGATCATCTTGGCCTACTTCTGGAGAAGCAGCAAACTGCGTCCGCTGCTTTACGCGAAGCCTTTGTGGGCGCGAGCTTAAGAGTCACGAAGCGACAAGACGGGCAACCCGAGGGTTAACTGAGTCCAGTTTTTATTTCACCACCGACTAGCGGTTATCTGCGATCTTTTTTGGTTTTTCCTGTATTTTTCGTGAGATGCCACGCGTCACACCAGGAGCATAGATAGGCACGAAGGTCTTTTGGTGCGTTGTCGGACGCGATCTGGTGTGCGGCTGTAGCCAAAGCTTCGCCTTCGGTAGCGTACATGCGCTTGCCGCTGACTGGACATTTTGATTCATTGTCAAACATGAATTTTTCCGAACGCTTCTTTTCGCGATACTGCGATTAAACTGTGCGACTTTCCTTTCTATACGAGAGACGACATTTCTGTTATCGCCGACAAACCGAAGAATGCCTAGTAAAACGTATCAGATGCACTCCGAATTAGGGCGTTCATGCGGCGGGCTCTCTATGAACCGCGGATGGGTTTTGTGGTTTAATTGTCGGCATGGAACAGGCTGGAATTAGTCCGCGCCCGGTGGTTGGAGCGATCGTGGTGGTGAGCGGCCTGGCCATATCGTTCCTACTGTGGCTGCTATACGTGCATCATGCTTCCTCTGATTTTGCAGGGCGCTGGATGTTTTTGCCGGCCCTCAACGCGCTGCTGAACGGATTGTGCGCAATTGCGCTCTGCGTGGGATTGTATTTCATCAAACATCACGACAGGGAAGCGCATCGCACGAGCATGCTGCTGGCCTTTGCCTTCTCTTCCGCTTTCCTCATCAGCTACATCGTGAATCACGCAGTGCACGGCGACACGATTTTTCCCGGTCACGGCCCGGTGCGCACGCTGTACCTTTCTATTTTAGCCAGCCACGTAATCCTTTCCATGGTCGCATTGCCAATGGTGCTCACGACGTTTTTTTTCTCGCTGACGGGCCGGTTCGCGATGCACCGCCGAATCGCGCGCCTAACGTTCCCCATTTGGCTCTACGTTTCGATCACCGGCGTGGTGGTTTTCGTGTTCCTCAAGGCCTATGCGTACTAGATACGGTATTGATTCGGTCTTATTTAGGAGGCAGGACAAGAAACTGCCATTGCGGTCTGCACAGGTGACATCGTACGAGTAAGCAATCCACCAGCCCGACAAAAAACGCATTCATCGGACTATTACCTAAGCCGCGATGCCGCTGGACAGGATTTACAGAAGTCACTAAGCTTGAGATTCCTTCCGCAGGATGCGTTTGTACTAGGAGAAAGCTCGCAAATGAAGTGCAACAATATTTTAGAGGCGATGTGCAATACGCCGCTGGTCCGTTTGAACCGGATCGGGAAAGACTTTCCCGCCGAAATGTACGTTAAAGCGGATTACATGAATCCGGGCGGGTCAGTAAAAGACCGCATTGGGCTTGCGATGATCGATCAGGCGGAGCGCACTGGAAAACTTAAGCCGGGCGGCACGATCATCGAGGGCACGTCCGGAAATACGGGCATGGGGCTCGCGCTGGTGGCCTGCGTGCGCGGGTACAAAGTGGTGTTCACTATTAATGATAAGCAATCGCGCGAAAAAATCGATTTACTGAAAGCGTTTGGCGCGGAAGTGATTGTTTGCCCCACGGCCGTAGAACCGGAGGATCCGCGTAGCTATTATTCAGTGGCGCAAAAACTGGCGCGTGAGATTCCCAATTCTTATTACCCGAACCAGTATGAAAATCCGATGAACCCGGAAGCGCACTACAAGACTACCGGCCCGGAAATCTGGAACGACACGGAAGGGAAGATCACCCACTTCGTTTGCGGGATGGGAACGGGCGGCACAATCAGCGGGGTGGGCAAGTATCTTAAAGAGAAAAACCCGAACGTCAAAATTATCGGTGTGGATCCCATCGGGTCGCTCTATTACGAATTTGTGAAGACCGGCAACGTGGGCAAAGCCAAAACCTACGTGGTGGAAGGAATCGGCGAAGATTTTTTCCCCGGCACGATGAACCTGAAAATTGTGGACGATGTGGTTCAGGTGAACGACGAAGAATGTTTCGTTTGGGCGCGCCGGCTGGCGAAACAAGAAGGCATTTTTACCGGCGGCTCAGGCGGGGGATGCATCGCGGGAGCGCTGCGCGTGGCCAAAGATTTAAAGAAGGGCGACCTGCTGGTGGCGTTCTTGCCCGATTCGGGGTCGCGCTATTTGAGCAAGGTTTACAACGATGGTTGGATGCGGGAGCACGGTTACGTGGAGGCCGAGGTGACATTGACAGCTGCGGATGTGATTCGCGGGAAGCGGCAGAACGGCAAAACGCGCGATTTGATCGTGGCCCGTCCGGACCAGACTGTTTTCCACGCGCTTCACACCATGCAGAAACAGGACATCTCGCAGCTTCCAGTTTTCGAAGAAGAGCATTCCATTGGAACGGTCTTTGAAGACCAAATTCTGAATCTCGCGTTGCAGGGCAAGGATCTGCGTAAGCTCGTGATTCGAGAAGTGATGACGAATCCGCTGCCGCAAGTTCCGTCAAACTCTCCTGTCGAGCGCGTGACGCACATTCTGAGCCACGATAGCCCGGCCGTTTTTGTGGAAATGCCGGACAAGAAGCTGGAAGTGCTGACCAAATTTGACCTGATGGATACGATTGCAGGGCTGGTTGGACAGAAGCGTTAAGCTTGTCCGGACTACCACTCGAGGGACACTCGCCGCGTCCTTTTCAGCACCGGTTGCATCGAACCTTGCGAAAGGCTTCCTTGCGCAATTTGCGAGGTGTGCAATGGAACGCAGTTCGAAAGACCAACCTCGCGCGCGAGTCTCTCCCAGCGATTCGTACAGTCCATACGCTAATGGATTGCTTGCTTACGTTGTCGAAATGCCGGACGCACCGAGCAGCGCTGGCGTCCCATCAAACACGCGCGTCGCATTCGCTCGCACCATTCCCGATACTCACATTTTCTGCCCTAGGGTGAAGCGCGCGAGTACTGCGCCTATATTGAAGAAGTCCGCAATGATTTCAAAGACCTAGAACCGCAAAAATGATCGCTCTCGAGCGGTTCTATGGGTGCCGGAGGCTCGACGATCCCATCGCGCTAAGACCGAAAGGGGTCCCAGCCTTGAGGATTTAAAGGCTTCTTGGTGCCCTGGGGACCGATGAGCACGATGCTTTTGCCGCGCGTTACTTCGCCGATCGGCATTAGCTGTCGGAATCCGGGAGCGGCTCGCAGATTCTTTACGTTTCGTGGCGAGACTGTGAAGAGGAGTTCGTAGTCTTCCCCTCCGTGCAGGGCCATCTGCAACGGGTCAAACTTCGGCCTTCCTCTGTGTTTGGACCAAGCTGCGGGAAGAGCCACAAGCGGAATTGCCCCCGACTGGATTTGTGCCCCCACTTTGCTGGCAGAGCAAAGGCGGGCGAGATCGGTGGAAAAACCGTCTGAGAGATCGATCATGGCGGAGGCCAGGCCACGTTTCGCCAGCCAGGTTCCGAGAGCGAGCTGGATTTCCGGGTAAAGATGAGGCTTCAGTACGCCTCGCGGCGCTCGACCTGCGTGCCCAGTACCTCTTCCCGGGAAGGCCTTCGCTTTGATATTCCCGTGTAGCAGGAGTTCCAGGCCGAGTTGGGCGCGGCCGAGACGTCCACTGACATATATAATGTCCCCGGGACTCGCGTTCGATCGAGGTATTGCTTCTCCCCGGGCAATTTCCCCTACCACAGTAATATTAATGGAGACGAGATCAGTCTTGGTGGTGTCGCCGCCAGCAAGAACTATCTTCATCGAGCGGGCGGCCCGTGCCATCCCATCTAGGAATTGATCGAGCCAGGCTCCGGTGCGGCTTGCCGGGATGGCGAGTGTTAGAAGAAAGTATTTCGGGATGGCGCCCATGGCTGCAAGGTCGCTTGTGGCGCGTACTAGCGATTTGTAGCCCACGGAATCGGGTGGGTGAGTTTTGGCAAGGAAGTGTACGCCTTCCAGGAAAGCGTCGCAGCTAAGCACCCAGTCGTTTTTACCGACTGGACGATATGATTGCGGCGTCGTCGCCGATCCCCAAGCGTAGCGCGGCGTCATGCTTGGCAGGCTTCGCGTTGGCACCCGAGCGAAACTTTCGCGTAATCCGTTCGACCAGTTTACTTTCCCTGTCCATCCTGATCTTTCGTACAGTTGTTTGGCGGTCTGCTTAATAAGGTAAGGTGTTCTGAGGTGAAAGCAAAATTAAAAGCGTTAGGGGAAAGACGGGCTGACCCGCTGCATCCCGGAGCTCCTATGCAAAATGGAAGATTGGGGTTGACGTTGTCAAGACAGGTCACTACAATGCACGCGCCTTCGAACCTATGTGTCCAATTCGATAACAGCGCTGGCGGACCTCGAACGGGGACTCGGGATCTGAATCCAGCAAACACAAACTAACAGGAAAATTCAAAAGTGAAAGGCAAGTACTACACGTTCTTTATTGCTTCCAGCGCTTCCGGCGGCATGCGCCGGGTGCGCGTGCCCTTTTACATCCTCCATTTTTTGACCATTTTAGCAGCAGTGGGCGGTATTACCGTGATCGCGGGGATGAGTTCCTACTCCCGTATGCTGTGGAAGGCGACGAATTACAATGCGCTGCGCCGCAACCAGGATGCCTTGAAGCAACAATACCTGCAGCTGCAAACCCAGGTGAAGGATACGAATCAGCGGCTGGACTCCTTGCAATCTCTGGCCAGCGAAGTGGCCATGGCGTACGGAATCACGCGCTTCCGGCAGACGCCTTTTGGTTTCGCCGAAGGCCCGCAGGAATCTGAGGAACAATTCGAGCAATCGGTGGACGAATTTAGCTATCTGCAGAAGAACGCAACGGCTGTAGCCATGTCGGGCAATGGCTTGCGCTTATTGCCGGCAGCACAATTGAGCAGCTTGGGGGTAATCCCCACGCTTTGGCCGGTGAAGGGTGAGATTACCGGGCACTTCGGCGAGCGGCTCGACCCGTTCAGTGGTGAAGGCGCGTTCCATGCGGGCATGGACATTGCTTCGCACTATGGCGATGACATTCGCGCTACGGCTGATGGAATCATCAGCGTAGTGGACCGGCGGGCGGGTTATGGCAAGCTGGTGGTGATCGATCATGGCTTTGGCGTCTCCACGTGGTACGGGCACTTGTCCGCGTTTAACACGCAGACAGGAACGCATGTGAAGCGTGGAGATGTGATTGGATACGAAGGCGCGAGCGGGCGTTCGACCGGCCCGCACCTTCATTACGAAGTTCGGATCTACAATACGCCAGTAAATCCCTGGCGCTACCTCAGCACCGCTTCTACCGTCGCAACCGGCGATTAGGGTCTGGCCTTTTTCCTTAACCTGTGCATCTCCGATCGGTAGCAGCTGACTCTTATCTTGGATGCAGTGTTCGCTCTAGTTCCCGGATTCATCGATTCGGCGGAACAGCGACAGCTGTGCGAGCCGGCCGGGGGCGCCAAGCATTTCAGGAGTGATCCGCAGCGACAGGCGCACCCATTTGTCCTGGTGCGTGACTTTGATTTGGCTGAGGACAGCGGCAAGGAAGGTGGCTTGCTGGCGAGTCATCTGACCGCGCATCTTGGGATCGTGTAGTGCCATGGACCCGACCATCCGGAAGGTATCGAGCAGGGTTGAAATTTTAATGGCATTTGGCATCGAATCGCACTCTGCATCCAGAGCCACATTCACGTCATTGCCAGAGGGCTGCGCGGCGAGGGTTATCCCGCGGATACTTCGCGCCAACTGCTCTAGCTGTGGGGAGTTTTTGAAACTCGCGTAGAAACTCGCCGGCAGACGATCTGTACGTGCCACGGCGAAAATCGTTGCGCCAGCAACGCGCTTGATGCGGGCTTGCATGGCAGGATCTCGCGCAGGAACTCCGCTGGACGTTATGGTGTTGATCAGATCTGTGGCATTTTTCCCAGCGGCGAGTGCGATGCGCGTGGAAGACAAAAACTCCAAGGAAATGGGTGGATTGCCGGGAATTTCATAGATCGATTGAGTTCCGCGGGTGGTGATTTTTCCCGTGCGTAGCACGTAGCCCTTGATTTTTTGTTCATCGAAACGGCCTTCGGCAATAGCCACGGCGCGGTCGTCTCCGAGGGCCTCGTCCGGATTACCAAGGCTGGCCGGCCAGAAGGCCATCGCGGCATGGTCCAAATCGCGGGTGTAATCAAAGCCTGTATCGGTGACGAATTGCTGATATTCGCGATCTGCCTCGGGCCCGGGCGAAGTGAGGCCCAAAACTGCTGCGAGCGGAGAATTCTGTAACCTGCGGAGTGCGGATGCGTCCACATAGCCGACCACTGGTGCATCGAGAGGAAGCTGCGTGAGTATATCCGGCGGTGGGCCAGGATTGTTTGTCACGCCTGGCAGGGCTGGAAGCGGACCACGCGGGCGGTAATAAAGGACGCTGAGTACGCACACGATTACCAGAAATAATATTGCGACGACGACCCAGGCGCGTTTTGCGGAAGATGTTGGCACGTTAAAATTATGTCCGTTTCGGTGGATTTAGTGTAATGTTTGTTCCCTTCCAACGTAATACAATTAGGAGATGTATTGTGCGCCCTCTGGGATGCGCGCAATTCAGTGCCTTTGATTCCCGGGTGGCTACGCGAATCGTTTCTCTCGAAGGAAGGCTTTTAAAATGAAAACAAACTGGATGAAGATTTTTGCGGTTACGGTTGCGAGCATCGGCGCTTAGTTTCGCTGCGTTCGCCCAAGCTCCCGCCAACGCAGATCAAAAGCCGGCGGCATCGGCTTCCGCGGCGACTCCAAGCGCCGACCAGATTCTGGATCATTACGTGAAAGCAATCGGCGGCGAAGCTGCGTGGCACAAATTGAACTCGCGCATTGCGAAAGGCACGATCGAGATCCCGGCGATGAGTCTTATCCGGCACGGTGGAATCTCACGAAAAGGCTCCCGGTTCCATGTTGGTGGTCGTGAATCTTGCCGGCGCAACTTTTGAGCGGGGGTGCGACGGAACCACTGCATGGGCGGATGATCCACAGAACGGACTGCGAACGGAGACCGGCGCAGAGGCGGAGGATTCGCTAGCGGCAAGCGGATTTTTATCATCAAGTGAATATGCGGAAGTACTATTCGAAATGGAATGTCACCGGCACGGAAAAAATCGGCGATCATGATGCTTATGCGGTGGAAGCCACGTCCACGTCAGGCGATGTGGATAAGTTGTATTTCGACACGCAGACTGGCTTGCTGGTGAGAGCGATTACGACGGTGCATACTCCGCAAGGAGCGGCGGTTATCCAGAGCGACCTGTCCGATTATCGGGACACGGATGGAATCAAGCTGCCTTTTACGGTGCATCAGAGCAGCGCACAGTCGGATTACACGCATTAAATTTACTGAGGTTCAGCACAACGTGCAATTGGCGGATAGCCAATTTGCAAAGCCCGCGGCTGAACCGGCAGCTGCGCCCGCGGCAAAGCCTCCTACTCAATAGGGCAACCGGTGGGTTTTGAGGCGTACTGTAACTGCTGCAATGGCAATGGATTTGCCGGCGACTAGAAACTTGCTTGCAATCCGATTGCCTGTATGATATTTTTGTTCGGTTTGAGCGATGCTGGCGTAGCTCAGTTGGTAGAGCATCTGATTTGTAATCAGAGGGTCGGGGGTTCAACTCCCTCCGCCAGCTGACTTTGACGGCACGGCGAAATTTTTTGCAAGGTTGCGGACGGAATTCCTCGCGACATAAGCGCTAGGGCTGGTGTCTTCGGACACGAGCCTTTTCTGCATTTGCGGAGTGCCCCGTACAGTTGTCCGGTAAAGTTCTATCTGAAGAAGCGCGGGAGAAAAAAGTTGTGTCCCGAGCATTTTACGGGACGCGCTGTGGGCGGCTTAGATGTTTTGCGGGACGAACGAGCCAGCGTCCCGAATGGTTCTGCGGGACGGGTGGGTGAGTGGCTAAAACCAGCAGACTGTAAATCTGCCGCTCCTTGCGGGCTACGGAGGTTCGAATCCTCCCCCGTCCACCAGTTTTTTGTAGCTGGCGCGGCAATAAAAAGATTTCCAGAACTGAAGCAGCGGTAAATGTAGTTCGCGGGAAACCGGAAAGTGCCTGGGTAGCTCAGCTGGTAGAGCGCGTCCTTGGTAAGGACGAGGTCACCGGTTCAATCCCGGTCCCAGGCTCCAGAAATCCAGTGCCGTTTGTTCGGCGCTGGTTGCTGTGAATGAGCGGGGGTAACTCAGTGGTAGAGTCTCTGCCTTCCAAGCAGATGGTCGCGGGTTCAAGTCCCGTCCCCCGCTCCATTTTGTAGCAGAGAATGGAAATCATAAGTCGGGCATAACCGAATGAAATGGTTTAAGCGCGGCGTCTCTGGATAAGAGAAAGATCGCGAAGTCCTTATAAAGAGCGAGGCACGATGGCGAAGGAGAAATTCGAACGAAATAAGCCGCACGTGAATATTGGGACGATCGGACACATCGATCATGGCAAGACCACGCTGACGGCTGCGATTACGAAAGTGTTGTCGAAGAACAATCCGAAGGTCTCGTTTCGCGCCTTCGATTCGATCGATAACGCGCCGGAAGAGCGCGAGCGCGGCATCACCATTGCGGTTTCGCACGTGGAGTATGAGACGGCGAATCGCCACTACGCGCACATCGATTGCCCGGGCCACGCCGATTATGTGAAGAACATGATCACCGGCGCGGCGCAGATGGACGGCGGAATTCTGGTGGTGGCTGCGACGGATGGTCCGATGCCGCAAACGCGCGAACACATTCTGCTCGCGCGTCAAGTTGGTGTGCCGGCGATTGTGGTGTTTCTGAACAAGTGCGACATGGTGGACGATCCGGAGTTGCTGGAACTGGTGGAGCTGGAAGTGCGCGACTTGCTGAAGACCTATCAATTTCCTGGCGACACGATTCCGGTGGTGCGCGGATCGGCGCTGAAAGCTCTGGAAGGCGACGCGAAATACGAGAAGTCGATCCTCGAGCTGATGGAAGCGGTGGACAAGAGCATACCGATGCCGGTGCGCGACATCGACAAGCCGTTTGCCATGCCGATTGAAGATATTTTCTCGATCTCGGGCCGCGGCACGGTGGTGACGGGACGAATCGAGCGCGGCAAAGTAAAAGTGGGCGAAGAAGTGGAAATTGTAGGCTTCCGTCCGACGATGAAGAAGACGGTGACGGGCGTGGAAATGTTCCGCAAGCTGCTGGATGAAGGGATTGCGGGAGACAACGTGGGGTTGCTGCTGCGCGGCACGGAAAAAGATGAAGTGGAGCGCGGGCAAGTGTTGGCCAAGCCGGGCTCGATCACGCCGCACACGAAGTTCAAGGCTGAAGCGTACGTGTTGACGAAGGAAGAAGGCGGGCGGCACACGCCGTTTTTCACCGGATACCGGCCGCAATTTTATTTTCGCACCACGGACGTGACGGGAGACGTGAAGCTGCCGCAGGGTGTGGAGATGGTGATGCCGGGCGACAACGTGTCGGCAGAGATCACGCTGATCACGCCGGTAGCGCTGGAGAAAGGCTTGCGCTTCGCGATTCGCGAAGGCGGCCACACGGTGGGAGCCGGCGCGGTTGCCGAGATCATCGAGTAAACGACTATGAGAGAAATAATCACATTACAGTGCAACGACTGCAAGAACCGGAACTATACGACGACTAAAAACCGGAAGAAGCACCAGGACCGGCTGGAGACGTCGAAGTTTTGCAATACTTGCCGGAAACATACCGATCATAAAGAAGTTAAGTAGTCAGCGCTCTTGCACTGAATTTGGCGAGGCAAGTGGAAATTCACCCTTCGCCCAAAATCGGGTTTTAGGGGAGTAGGTTCAACGGTAGACCATCGGTCTCCAAAACCGAGAGTGGGGGTTCGAATCCCTCCTCCCCTGCCAGTTTCGATGGTGGGGCAGCAAGTAAGAGCAGCTCTAGGGGCTTAAGGCGGTCGGCGAAATGGCGCAAGCAGCAAAAACAAATCGGGACGAAGCGGAACATCGCGTTAGCGGATTTTCGCTCCTCGAGCCTGTCGGGAAACTAGCGGAATATCCGCGGCGGCTGCGTTCGTTCCTTCACGACGTGCGCGTCGAAATGCGCCATGTGAACTGGCCATCAGGCCCGGAAGTGGTGTCCACGACCGTGGTGGTCACCGTGACCGTGGCGTTCTTTGGACTATTTTTCTTCGTCGTGGATAGCGGCATCGGCGAAATGATTCAGCGGGTGCTAAAATACTTTCAGCAATAGGATCGATAATGGCGAAGCAGTGGTACATCGTTCACACCTACTCGGGGTTTGAGAAAAAGGTGAAGGAAAGCCTGGAAGGCCGCGTCGCTGCGTTCGGTCTGACGGACAAAATCGGACAGATCATTATCCCAACCGAGTCTGTGGTCGAAGTACGCGGCGGCAAAAAGGTGATTTCGCCGCGAATGTGCTATCCGGGTTACGTCCTCGTTGAAATGGATATGGACGATTACACCTGGCACGTTGTGCGCTCCACTCCGCGAGTCACCGGATTCGTGGGCTCGGGCCAGACTCCTTCGCCGCTGACGGAAGAAGAAGTTCAAAACATTCTGAATCGGGCGACTACCACGGCGGACAAGCCGAAGCCCAAGCTTTCGTTTGACCGCGGAGAAAAGGTGCGCATCGGAGAAGGGCCTTTCGCAAATTTTACCGGCGTGGTGGAAGAAGTGAACTCGGACCGCAGCACGCTGAAGGTTTCGGTGACAATTTTTGGACGCTCCACTCCGGTGGAGCTTGATTTTGCACAAGTAGAAAAAGTCGCGTAGATATTTTGCAATGTGTGGCGCTGCTCATTACCGAGCGCGCGGACGTTAGTGTAGAAAGCGGAGCGCAAGGGACAAAATAGATGGCGAAGAAAATTCAGTCTACCGTGAAATTGCAATTGCCGGCCATGAAGGCTACGCCCGCGCCTCCTGTGGGCACGGCACTTGGCCCGCATGGCGTGAACATCATGGATTTTTGCAAGCAGTTCAACGCCAAGACGTCGAAAGAGCCGGACGGCATGATCATTCCGGTGTTGGTCACGATTTACAGCGACCGCACGTTTACGTTTATTTTGAAGACGCCTCCTGCTTCCGAGCTTCTGAAGCGTGCAGCAGGGATCGTAAAGGGTTCCCCAGAGCCGAATCGCAATAAAGTGGGAAAGCTTACGAAGAAGCAAGTGGAAGAAATTGCCAAAGTGAAAATGCCGGACTTGAATACGATGAAACTGGAATCCGCCGTCCGCTCGATTATGGGCACGGCGCGCAACATGGGGATCGAAGTCAGCGAGTAATTCGAGGCGGGAGAGAACACGATGGGCCGTAGCGCAAAGATTGGTGGAAAGAATATCGATCGCGCCAGAAAATTGGTGGAACCGCGTCCTTACAAACTCGAAGAAGCCGCGGAATTGCTGCGCAAGGCGCACTTCGTGAAGTTTGACGAAACGGTAGAGCTGGTGCTGAATCTGGGCGTGGATCCCAAGCAGTCCGACCAGATGGTACGCGGAACGGTGGTGCTGCCACACGGGCTGGGGAAATCGAAGCGGGTGGTGGTGATCGCTGGCGGCGATAAAGTTCGCGAAGCAGAAGAGGCTGGCGCCGATTTCGTGGGCGGCGAAGACATGGTCCAGAAGATTCAGGAAGGCTGGACAGATTACGAAGCGGTGATCGCGACGCCGGACATGATGAAGTCTGCCGGGCGTTTGGGAAAAGTATTGGGCCCACGCGGGTTGATGCCTAACCCGAAGACCGGAACTGTTACTTTTGAAGTTGCGCGCGCGGTAAAGGAAATCAAGGCGGGCAAAGTGGAATTCCGGTTAGACAAGACCGGCATCATCCATTCACCAGTGGGCAAGATCAGTTTTTCGGCGGCAAATCTGGCGGGCAACGCACACGCTCTGTTGGCCGCGGTTCTGAAAGCAAAACCTGCGACGGCCAAGGGCAAGTACATCAAGAAAATCACGCTCACTTCGACCATGGGCCCGGGCGTTCCCATAGACCACGTGGAAGCAGAAGCGGCAGTAGCCGTCGCCGTGGCAGCTTAATACATAACCTTTTAAGGAGTTCGGCATGAAGAAGAAGGCCGAAAAAGTAAAGAAGTCGGAAGAGCTGAAGATTCAGCTCACTACCGTATCCACCGTCATTCTCTCGACGTTCCAGGGAATCACGGTCGAGCAGGACACCAAGCTTCGCCGTTCGGTGGAAGCAGCGGGTGGGCATTACGAGGTGGTGAAGAACACTGTTGCCGAGCGCGCCGCGGCCGGAACTCCGGCGGAAGGTTTGCTGAAAAATTTGAAGGGCACCAATTCGATCGCGTACACCAAGACGGATCCGGTGGCGCTGGCAAGAATTCTAACCAAGGTAGCAAAAGACGTGCCGGCGTTTCAGTTTCGCGCCGGATGGGTAGAAGGCCGCGTAATTTCGATTCAAGAGATCAACCAGCTTGCCTCGCTTCCGAGCAAGGAAGAGCTCATCGGGAAAGTCATGTTCCTGTTGAATGCTCCAGCGCAGCGCATCGCAACCGCGCTGGCCGCAGTTCCGCGCGGTTTGGCGGTGGTCACCAGCGAAGCAGCGAAGGCAAACAAATTCGGGGGCGCCGGCGGTGCAGCTCCAGCAGCGGAAACAGCTTAATCAGCATCTAAACTAGTACAAACAAAAAAGAGTTTTCATCTCGCAGGGGAGGATGGAACAGAATGGCCAGCAAAGTGGAGTCAATTCTAGAAGAAATCAAAGGTTTGACGCTGCTCGAAGCTTCCGATCTCGTCAAGAAGATGGAAGAAGCTTTCGGCGTTTCAGCGGCAGCGGCGGCGCCCGCGATGGCAGCGGGCGGCGGAGCGGGCGCGGGAGCAGCGGGCGCACCTGAGGAGAAGACGGAGTTCACCGTCGTTCTCACTGAAGTGGGTGCAAACAAGATCAATGTGATTAAGGCGGTTCGTGAAGTCACCAGCCTGGGCTTGAAAGAAGCCAAGGACTTGGTTGACGGCGCTCCCAAGACTGTGAAAGAGGGCGTCAACAAAGAAGAAGCTGCCACCATCAAGAAAAAGTTCGAAGACGCCGGGGCGAAGGTCGACGTTAAGTAGTGCCGCCCGGCTGCGGCCCGCACGATCGGCTGCGAAGGAATCCGCTACACGCGCGCTCCTTGGCACTGGAACTTCAAAAATCGTCCTTCCCGGACCGACGGGGCGGGTGTCTATCCGCGTCGTCGTATCCGGCTTAGTCTGAAGAGGATACTCACCCATGAGCAATCGTAACGGCAATCGCGCCACTCGGGAACGGGAACGTCTGGACTTCGCGAAAATCAAGACTACCGTCCAGATCCCCAACCTGATCGATGTGCAAAAGAAGTCATATCAGCGCTTCCTGCAAATGGATTTGCTGCCCAGCGAACGCGAAGACACCGGTTTGCAGTCGGTGTTTACCTCCGTGTTTCCGATACAGGATTTTCGCGGGCTGTCGCAGTTGGATTTCGTGGACTACGCGATTGGCAACTGGGAGTGCAAATGCGGACACCTGCGCGGTCTCCATCACTTGCGCGCCACCTGCCGGAATTGCGGCGCGTCGGTGGTCACCAATCCATACAAGACTGGGGACGTCCTTTGCACCAAGTGCGGCACGTTCAATAAAAACACGCCGACTTTTTGCAACAAGTGTGGCGACCCGGTCACGCTGCAGCTCAAGTATGACGTGAACGAATGCCAGGAGCGCGGGATGACTTATTCCGCGCCGCTGAAGGTCACCATTCGTTTGACCATTTACGACAAAGATCCCGACACCGGCGCGAAGTCCATTCGCGATATTAAAGAGCAGGAAGTTTTTTTCGGCGACATTCCGCTGATGACCGAGAACGGCACGTTCATCATCAATGGAACAGAGCGCGTGATCGTCAGCCAGCTGCACCGCTCGCCCGGAGTGTTCTTCGAGACAGCCAACAACCGCAGCTATTTCCTAGGGAAAATTATTCCTTACCGCGGATCGTGGGTTGAATTCGAGTACGACACGAAAAACATTCTGTACGTGCGCATCGACCGCAAGCGCAAATTCCTGGGCTCGATCTTCCTTCGCGCGTTGGGGATGAAATCGAATGAAGACATTCTGCGCACGTTTTATCAAGTGGAGCGCATTTCGCTGCGCGACGGCGTACTTTTCTGGAATCTTTCCGAAGGCTTGATCGACCGTAAGCTGTCGAAAGAAATCAAGCATCCCAAGTCCGGGGAAACTCTGGTGGGCGCGCACAAGCGCATTACCGAAGCACTTTTCAAGGAACTGGGCAAGGCGCGCGTAACGCAGGTGGAAATTACTCCAGCCGATTTGGAAGGCGCCATCACCGTCAGCGAGTTGGTGAACCGCCAAACGGGTGAAGTTCTACTCGAAGCCAACAAACCGCTCACCCCGGAGATGTTCGCTGGGATTGCTGAAGCTGGAATCACGGAAGTGGATATTGCGTTCCCCGACCGCGACGACGTAGGCATCGTGATAAGCCGAACGCTCGAGAAGGACACCATTCGCACTTCGAAGGAAGCGCTGATTGAGATTTATCGCAAGCTGCGCCCGGGCGATCCTCCGACTCTGGAAACCGCAACCGCGCTTTTCAACGGAATGTTCTTCGACGCGCGTAAGTACGATTTCAGCAAAGTGGGTCGCTTGAAGTTCAACATCAAGCTGGGCCTGGAAACTCCGCTCGACAAGCGCACGCTCGATCCGTCGGACTTTGTGGCTGCCATCAAGTACCTGCTCAAGCTGCGCAAGAATATCGGTGCGGTGGACGACATCGACCATCTCGGCAATCGCCGCGTTCGCGCGGTTGGCGAGCTGCTCGAAAACCAGTTCCGCATCGGCTTGGTCCGCATGGAACGCGCGATCAAGGAAAAGATGTCTGTGTATCAGGAAATGTCCACGGCCATGCCTCACGACCTCGTAAACGCCAAGCCTGTGATGGCCGCGATACGCGAATTTTTCGGCAGTTCGCAGCTTTCGCAGTTCATGGATCAGACCAACCCGCTCAGCGAAATTACGCACAAGCGCCGCCTTTCGGCTCTTGGGCCGGGCGGTTTGTCTCGAGAACGCGCGGGATTCGAAGTCCGCGACGTTCACCCCACGCACTACGGACGTATTTGTCCGATTGAAACGCCGGAAGGCCCCAACATCGGTCTGATTAGCTCGCTTTCGTGCTATGCGCGGATCAACGAGTTCGGCTTCATCGAATCGCCCTACCGCAAAGTTCGCAGCGGGCGCGTGATCGATTTCGTTCAAATCATCAATTCCGGCGACAGTGAATTCAAAGCCGGCGAAGTGGTGGAACGTGAAAAAGTAGAAGACCTGAACGAAGAGTTGAAGCGGCGGCGCGTGGTTGTAGAACCGCACTGTTTCTACCTTTCGGCTTGGGAAGAAGACCGCTATGTCGTCGCACAGGCCAACGCTGCGCTCGACGACAAGGGAAAAATCACGACCGAGCTGGTCAACTGCCGGCAAGCTGGCAACTTCGTTTTGAAGAGCCGCGATGAGGTGGATTACATCGACGTCTCACCGAAGCAGCTTGTGTCAGTGGCCGCTAGCTTGATTCCATTTCTCGAAAACGACGACGCGAACCGCGCTTTGATGGGTTCAAACATGCAACGCCAGGCCGTACCGCTGATTCGCGGCGATGCGCCGCTGGTCGGCACCGGCATGGAGCGCGTTACAGCGCGCGATTCAGGCGCCGTTATCGTTTGCCGTCGTGACGGCATTGTGGACCAGGTGGACTCTGAGCGCGTAATCGTGCGCGTGGAGTCGGACCAGTCCGGCGTGCTGAGCCGCGAAGTTGGTTCCGACATTTACTTGCTCACGAAGTTCAAGCGCTCGAACCAGAACACTTGCATTAGCCAGAAGCCAATGGTTCGTGCAGGCGACCGCGTGAAGCAGGGTCAAGTGCTAGCTGACGGTCCTTGCACCGACCGCGGCGAACTCGCGCTGGGACGCAACGTTCTGGTGGCCTTCCTCCCGTGGCGTGGATACAACTTCGAGGACGCCATCCTGGTTAGCGAAAAGCTGGTGGAAGAGGACTACTACACTTCGATTCACATCGAGGAGTATGAAATCGAAGCGCGGGATACCAAACTGGGTCCCGAGGAAATTACGCGCGATATCCCCAACATCAATGAGAGCTTCCTTCGCAATCTTGATGAAAGCGGCGTGATTCGGATCGGTGCAACGGTGAAGCCTGGCGACATTCTTGTCGGCAAGGTAACTCCGAAGGGCGAGACCACGCTGACTCCGGAAGAGAAACTCCTGCGCGCCATTTTCGGTGAGAAGGCGGGCGACGTTCGCGATGCTTCGCTGTACTGTCCGCCGGGAATCGAAGGCACGATTGTGGACGTGAAGATTTTCTGCCGAAAAGGTGCGGAGAAGGATGAACGCCACAAGGCCATCGAAGGCACGCAAATCGCAAAGCTGGAAAAGAACCTCGCCGACGAGATCCGCATTCTCACCGACGAGCGTTTGAAGCGCTTGAACGACTTGCTTGGCGGACAGAAGTTGACTGCCGACCTACACGATGAGCGCACCAACAAACGTTTGCTGACCAAGGGTACCGAGTTGACGCGAGACATTTTGGAAAAGATCACCACGCGCAACTTGAAGCGTCTGCGCCTGAACGATAAAGACCCGCTGCTAATCGAGAAAATTGATGAGATCGAGGAAATGACCTCGCGCCAGATCGATGTGTTGCGGAAAATTACCGACGAGCGCATTGGCAAGCTCAAGAAGGGCGACGAACTACCGCCAGGCGTGATCAAGCTGGTGAAAACGTACATCGCGATGAAACGCAAGCTTTCCGTCGGCGACAAGATGGCAGGACGCCACGGAAATAAGGGCGTCATCGCACGCATCGTTCCAAAGGAAGACATGCCCTACATGCCGGACGGCACGCCGGTGGAAATCGTTCTGAATCCTCTGGGCGTTCCTTCGCGCATGAACGTGGGACAAATTCTGGAAACGCATCTCGGCTGGGCTTCGAAGGAGCTTGGCGCGCAAGTGGCGAAATTGCTCGACAAGGAAACGCGCGCCGAAGGCGTGCGCAAATGGTTCAAGGATGCATTCGGCCCCACCTCGGTGTGGAAGACGATCGCCGAATTGGATGACGATGCCATCCTGGACTTGGCCTACAGCTTCCGCGAAGGCGTACCGTTCGCGACGCCAGTATTTGACGGCGCTCGCGAAAACGACATACGCCATTTGCTGGAATTTACCGAGTTGCCGCAGACCGGAAAAATCACCCTGTACGACGGAATGACCGGCGACATTTTCGCGCAGGAAGTTACCGTTGGTTACATTTACATGCTCAAGCTCTCACACTTGGTGGACGACAAGATTCACGCTCGCTCCATTGGACCATACTCACTGATCACGCAACAGCCGCTCGGTGGTAAGGCGCAGTTCGGAGGACAGCGATTTGGAGAAATGGAGGTGTGGGCGCTGGAAGCTTACGGCGCGGCGCACATTCTTCAGGAGCTGCTCACCGCGAAGTCTGACGACGTCTATGGCCGCGCTAAGATTTACGAGGCGATCGTGAAGGGCGAACCCGGGATTGAGCCGGGCGTGCCTGAATCGTTCAACGTACTCGTGCGCGAATTGCAGTCGCTCTGCCTGGACGTTGAATTGATGAAGCGCCAGAAGCCGCAGTTGGAAAAAGCCGAAGCGGCCGATTAATTAGCGCGCCGCCTCAATCGATCGGGGCGGCGCTTCACAGATTCCTAATTGTTTTTTGCTCCGGTTTTCCGGAGAGGAGGATCTGCCCTTGTATCGTTCTAGCCCGTACGACCGTGCCAGCCAGATTGCTGATTTTGATTCTATTCGCATCAGCTTGGCGAGTCCGGAAAAAATACGTTCGTGGTCTCACGGCGAAGTAACCAAGCCGGAAACCATCAACTACAGAACTTTCAAGCCGGAGCGCGATGGCCTGTTCTGCGCCAAGATTTTCGGCCCCGTCACCGACTGGGAGTGTCTCTGCGGTAAGTATAAGCGCATGAAGCACCGCGGAGTGATCTGCGATAAATGCGGAGTGGAAGTCACGCTCAGCAAAGTTCGCCGCGAACGCTTGGGCCACATCGAGCTGGCTTCGCCATGCTCGCACGTGTGGTTCTTTAAGGGACTGCCGAGCCGCATTGGGTATTTGCTCGACATCACCATGCGCGATCTCGAGCATATTCTTTACTTCGAAACCTTTGTCTGCATCGATCCGGGCGAAGTGCCTTCACTGAAGCAGAAAGATATTTTGCCGGAGGAAAAGCTCCGCGAGCTTCAAAAGGAAAATCCCGGAAAATTCCGCGCGGGCATGGGCGCCGAAGCCATCAAGGAGCTTTTGCGCGCTGTGGAAGTGGATAAGTTGTCCGAAGAGCTTCGCGAGAAGATGAAGATGGATCCGAGTTTGCAAAAGCGAATTAAATTCGCCAAGCGGCTCAAGGTCCTGGAAGCTTTCCGCAAGAGCGGCAACAAACCGGAGTGGATGATCCTGGACGTGATTCCTGTACTCCCGCCGGAGCTGCGCCCGCTGGTGCCCCTCGATGGCGGGCGTTTCGCTACATCCGACCTGAACGATTTGTACCGCCGCGTGATCAACCGCAACAACCGGTTGAAAAAGCTGATGGAATTGCACGCGCCGGACGTGATCGTTCGCAACGAGAAGCGCATGTTGCAGGAAGCAGTGGACGCGTTGTTCGACAACGGCCGTCGCGGCCGCGTCTTGCGTGGCACGAATAATCGCCCGCTCAAGTCGCTCTCCGACACGCTAAAAGGCAAACAGGGCCGCTTCCGCCAGAACTTACTGGGCAAGCGCGTGGACTATTCCGGCCGTTCCGTCATCGTAGTCGGCCCGGAGCTGAAGCTGCATCAGTGCGGTTTGCCGAAGAAGATGGCGCTCGAGCTTTTCAAGCCGTTCATCTATCACAAGCTCGAGGCCGCCGGACATTGCACCACCATCAAGCAAGCTAAGGAATTGGTGGAGGCGCAGGAAGCGATCGTTTGGGACATTCTCGAAGATGTGATCCGCGAACATCCCGTAATGTTGAACCGCGCTCCCACCCTTCACCGGCTGGGCATTCAGGCTTTCGAACCCGTGTTGGTGGAAGGAAAAGCTATCCGCATCCATCCGCTGGTTTGCACGGCGTTCAACGCCGACTTCGACGGCGACCAGATGGCAGTACACATTCCGCTGTCACCGGAAGCGCAAGTGGAAGCCTCCGTTTTGATGCTGAGCTCGCACAACATTCTGTCGCCGGCCAACGGCTATCCTCTTGCCGTCCCAACGCAAGACATGGTCTTGGGCATTTATTACATGACCAAGCACAAGCCCAAGGCTAAGGGCGAAGGCCGCGCTTTCGGTTCACCGGAAGAAGTTGTAATGGCGCTTGAAGCGAACGAAGTGGAATTGCTCACTCCGATTCGCCTGCGCTACACCGGTGAAGTGATCGACTTGACCAATGCTTACGATGATCAGGACGTATCGCACACTGAGCCAGTAAATCTAGTTCGCCAATTCCTGAATACCACCGTAGGCCGCGTGATCTTCAACGATCACTTGCCGCACGATATGCCTTTCATCAATGGCTTGTTGAAGAAGAAGGGCGTGCAGGCTCTGGTGCAGTATTGCTACCTGCGCTTCGGCCTGGAAAAAACCGTGATTGCGCTCGACAAGCTGAAGGAGCTTGGCTTCCTATATGCAACGAAGTCCGGTGTCTCCATCGGCATCAGCGACATGGTCATCCCTAGCGTGAAATTCAAGCTGGTGGACACGGCCGAACATGAAGTCGTGAAAGTTCAGCAGCAATATCTGGATGGCGCCATCACCAACGGCGAACGCTACAACAAGGTGATCGCCATCTGGTCGGACGTCACGGAAAAAGTGGCGGACGAAATGTTCAAAGCCCTCGAAGAGCAGGACAAGCAGGGCGTGATCAATCCGGTATACGTCATGGCCGATTCCGGCGCTCGCGGTTCGAAACAGCAGATCCGCCAGCTCTCCGGAATGCGCGGCTTGATGGCCAAGCCCTCGGGTGAAGTCATCGAGACTCCCATCACTTCGAACTTCCGCGAAGGCCTCACCGTGCTGCAGTACTTCATTTCCACGCACGGCGCTCGTAAAGGTTTGGCGGATACGGCGCTCAAGACCGCTGATTCCGGCTACCTCACGCGGCGTCTCGTTGACGTGGCGCAGGACGTAATCATTAACGAGTTCGATTGCGGCACGGCCGACGGAATTTACGTCGAGCCGATTTTGGAAGCCGGAGTCGAAGTCGAGCCGTTGCGCGACCGCGTTGTTGGCCGCGTTTCGCTCGAGAAAATTAAAGATTACGAAGGCAACGTCATCGTCGAGATCAACCAGGAAATTACCGAAGAGCTGGCCAACGCGATCCAGGCCGCCGGCATCGAGCGAGTCAACATTCGCTCCGTGCTCACGTGCGAGTCTCGGCGCGGCGTTTGCGGCCGTTGCTACGGCAGAAACTTAGCCACCGGGCGTTTCGTCGAGATGGGGGAAGCGGTCGGCGTGATTGCGGCGCAGTCTATCGGTGAGCCTGGCACGCAGTTGACCATGCGCACGTTCCACATCGGCGGCACGGCTACTCGCGTCACCGAACAGTCGAAGGTCGAAGCGCGCAACAACGGCTTCGTGAAGTTCATCGACTTGAACGTGGTCGAGGGCCGCAACAAGACCATCGTGGCCATGAATCGCTCCGGCTTAATCGCCGTGGTTGATGAAAAGGGCCGCGAAAAGGAACGCCACCACGTTGTATATGGCGCGCGCTTCAAGGTCGAGGACGGCCAGCCCGTCACGCTTGGCCAAACCATGGTTGAGTGGGATCCGTACACTTTCTCGATCCTTACGGAAACGGGCGGCACCATCCAATTCAAGGATTTGCAGCCTGGTATCACGATCGAAGAGCAAGTGGACGAAGTCACCGGACTGTCGCAGCTTGTCGTCACGCTTCCTCCGGGTGACGAGAAGCACCAGCCCACCATTCTCGTTCGCGATCCGCAGGGACGCGTCCGCAAAAAGTACCTCATGCCTTCTCGCGCTCACTTGATGGTCGCTGATGGCGACGAGGTGCAACCGGGCGACGTGCTGGCGAAGATCCCGCGCGAAACCACCAAGACCAAAGACATTACCGGTGGTCTCCCGCGCGTTGTGGAACTTTTCGAAACGCGCAAGCCCAAAGATCCCGCGGTCATTAGCGAAATCGACGGTATCGTGAAGTACGGCGACATCGTTAAGGGTCAGCGCAAGATCTTCGTCGAAAGCGAAGACGGACGAACGGTGAAAGAATATTCCGTCTCGCGCGGCGTTCACATCAACGTGCAGGAAGGCGAACACGTCCGGGCCGGCGAACCGTTGATTGACGGGCCGCTGAACCCGCACGATATTCTCGCCGTCCTCGGAGAAAAGTACACGCAGGCGTATCTGGTGAACTCGATCCAGGAAGTGTACCGTCTGCAGGGCGTCAACATTAACGACAAGCACATCGAGACCATCGTTCGTCAAATGATGCGCTGGGTGAAAGTCGAGGACGTGGGCGACACGAGCTTCCTTCTGGAAGAGCAGGTGGACAAGTTCCGCTTCCGCGAGGAGAACGATCGCATCATTCACGATGGCGGGCGTCCGGCAACCGGCCGTCCGTTGCTACTGGGAATCACGAAAGCGTCGCTCTCCACCGATTCCTTTATTTCCGCGGCGAGCTTCCAGGAGACCACCCGCGTCCTTACCGAAGCGGCTATCTCCGGAAAGGTCGATTATCTGCGCGGCTTGAAGGAAAACGTGATCATGGGCCGACTGATTCCGGCTGGCACCGGTCTCGACCGCTACCGGAATATCCAGCTGCTGACGGAAATTCCGAAGGAAGAGATTGAACAGATGGAGCCGGAGCTTACGCCGGAAGAAGCCGCGGCGCTCGATTTCCTGCGCAAGGATACCGACGCTGTCGCCGAAAGCTAGTCAACTCTGTTTCATTCAGGGCGCCACGATTTAAAGTCGCGGCGCCTTTTTTGCCCGGAGCATGTGTTTCGTTCAAGCGCTTAGCCTGTTGAGCACTTAGCATAAGTGTGAGTTTTCTTTCACCTGCGCAACGTATCCCGCCGTTAAACTTAAGAGACGCCCAGCACGTTCGGTCGCCGCCGGTTAACGCGGCAAGAAATATATATGCCTTCACAGTCGGCCGACAATCAATCCGAGCAATTGGCCTTCGGGTCCGCTGGCGAAGCCCAACACAACAAGCTCGTCGAATTGATTTCGCGTTCGCAGCACAATTATCGCGATCTCATCGATAACCTCGATCATGCCGTCTTCACGCTGTCTCTCGACGGAGAAATACGCGTCGCCAACCGCCGTCTCTCCGAGCTGCTGGAGGTTTCCTTTCAGCATCTGATCGGCTGCCACCTGACGGATTTTATAGAGACGCCCACACGCGCCCAATTTCAACAATGGCTCCCTCTTCTTCTCAAGCGTGGATCTTGGACTGGAATCATTCTCGTCAAACTGAAAAAGGAGCGGGAATGCCGGCATTTTCAGTGCTGGGTACAAGCGGTTAGCGAGGAGGCCGGCTTCAGCTCGATAATTGGGTGGGCGCGCGACATTACCTCTGAGCGCCAATCAGAGATTCGCTTCACTGAACTTTTCGCCGCTCTCCGCGAGGGAATCTTTTTGAGCACGCCAGACGGAAAACTTCTCGACGTAAACCCCGCGCTCGTTCGCATGCTGGGTTACGAATCTAAACAGGACCTGCAATCGATGAATCTTCGAGATGTTTATCTTGATCCTGCACAACGTGATTCACTGGTGCGCGAAGTTCTGGAGAAAGGCGCCATAGAAGACCGCGAGATAATCCTTCGCCGCAAGGACGGAAAGGCCATCCACTGCCTGATTTCTTCCGCGGTCACGCGAGACGCCGCCGGACATGTTCTGCGTATTCAGGGGACCATCGTTGACGTCAGCGAGCGCCGGCAGATGGAAAAACATCTCCATAAAGAGCAGGAATTCGTCCGCAGCTTGGTGGCCAGTTTTCCCGATGTGATTGCCGTGCTCGATCTTCAGGGGATTTACACATTTATCAGTCCGCTCGTGCAGGATGTGCTCGGACGGCCTGCGGGTGCATTCATCGGAAAAGCGCTTGGCGAAATCGTGCATCAGGATGACGCGGCAAAACTCCGGTCCACATTTCAAAAAGTGGCGATGGGTAACGGAACCGATAGCCAGTTCGAATACCGCGCCATGCATGCCAATGGAACTTGGCGCGTGCTGCGCGCCAGCGCAAGCCCGCTGTACGATGCCAACGGAAAAATCAGCGGCGTGGTAGCCTCGGCGCGCGATGTCACCGAATCCAAGCGAACCGAGCAGCAGACCGCGCAAAAGGAAAAACTTGCGGCCATGGGCGAGATGATGGCAGGTGTCGCCCATGAGTTGAATAATCCGCTCACAGCGATCCTGGGCATTAGCGACCTGATTCGTGAACGCGCCGTGGACGATCCCATGCGCCATCAGGTTGATACCGTCTTGAAACAAGCGCGGCGCGCTGCAACCATCGTCCAAAATCTTCTAGTCTTCTCGCGGCCTTCTATTCTTCGGCAAACAAAAGTCCAGATCGATCAGATCGTCAAACAGGCCCTCGATGCTCAGCGCGCTTCCTTGCAGCAGAAGAAAATCACCGTGGAATTTAAGCCAGCGCCCGGCCTCCCGTCAATTGAAGGCGATCCAAAACTTCTGGTGCAGGGATTTTCAAACCTGATTGCAAATGCGGAACAGGCCATCGGCGCCGTGCGAGAAAGCGGCTCCATTCGAATTTCGGCGTCGTTAAAAGAAGGCAAGATCGCTCTCGATTTTTCCGATAATGGTCCCGGCATCGCGCCGGAAAATATCGGGAAGGTATTTGACCCTTTCTTTACGACCCGGCGTCCCTCTGGGGGAACGGGACTGGGTCTGACCATTTCCCAGGCGATTGTTAAAGAACATGGGGGAAAGATCGAAGTGGAATCAACTCCGGGTGCGGGCGCGACGTTTCGCGTTCTGCTTCCCACCGTAAGCGAAGAAGCCTCGCCTGATGTGGCCTCTCGCCGGGCCGCTGCGCCTCCCCTTTCGCGCGCAGCCGAATTGCAGGGCCACTCCGTTTTTGTTGTGGACGACGAAGAGAGCATCCGTGAGATTGTGCAGGAAGGCCTTGCGGCACGCGGGATGATTGTAGAAGGAGCCGCCAGTTCTGAAGAAGCTCTAGCTCATCTAACCGCGCAGGATTACGAGTTCGTTCTTTGCGATTTTAATTTGCCGGGATTGAACGGGGAAGAGCTTTTCGATCGCGTGCGCTCGCAAGGAGCAGGCCCGCGATTCGTGTTCATGACGGGAGCATTGCTTGATCCTGCGCAAGTGGCCAAGTTTGAGAAAAAAGGCGCGTCCGTGCTGCAGAAGCCATTCCATGTCGCCGCGCTGGCAACCTTGTTGACTCAACTATTACAGGGACAACCTGCCGCCACGAAATAAAGCACGCTAAGCTATTTGCTGGCCGTGGCAGGCACTGCGTCTAGTCCGAAATCCCAAAAGTAAAGATTTGTGCCGCCGCCTTGCACTATTTCCGCAAGAGCATATTCTCCCGGTTCCATGTGCTGCTCCAAAGTAAATCTGTAAACGCCTGGAGCAATAAGCCAACGCTGCATCAGCACGGTGGTTTGTCCCGTGGTTCCTTGCTCTTTGAAAAGTTGATCGAGATTTTCAAGATATCGGTCGTCCCCTTTGATTTTTGCTCGCAACAGCTCGAGTTCCGGTTGGCGCCCGTCCGCAGTGCGCATATAAAATTCCGCTGTTCCGGATTTGATGCGAAGCTTGGCTCGTGCTCCGATCAGCGACACCGTATGTCGCGTCGGAATGATGGGGACCGGAATTAACACCTGCTTCAGCATTTGTGTTTTGCTGAATTTGATATTCGCAGGAGCTTGCGGAATCTTGGCAATACTCTTTCCGTCGAACGCAAAAAGCCCCTCGCCGGGAGGCAGAAAAACCCCGGGCGCAACTTCCAGGCTGGCGTCAATATCCAGGGCCTGGGCCGTTCGTCCTGCTTCCCGCGCATGTATTTTGGCCACTAGCTCGGCGTCGCGCTTCGCTTCCGCGCCTTCAATTTTGTGCGTGGCATCCCAGTCCACTAAAGATTCCGGCATCTCGTCCCACTGCGCTTGTTCAATGCTGTAGTAACGGACCCGGTCGCCTTCCACGCGATATTCACGAACCAGTTGGAAGCTGCCGTCTTTCAACATGAGCTTCTTCCCGCGCGGCAATGGTGCCGCGGAGGTGGGGCCGGAGGCAGCCGAAGACTGATTTGACTGCGGAGAAGAAGACGATTGCGTAGAGGAAGATCGCGAAGCGGAGCTAGTTAGAGTGATCGCAGCTATAGCCACGGTTGCAGCCACAATCACTAGCCGCAACCGTCCTCGGTCGTTTGCCTTTGGCAATTGATTCGACATTGTTCTCGCGGGACCCGCTATACCGTCCTTCCCTTATTATTACGATGCCTCCGGCATCTTTGCAGTTGGGTGCCGCCCAGAATAACCCGGCCCGCCACAGTCTGCATCCATGATTCGAAAAAGCGAAAGAGAATCGAAGGGTAAGTTGGCCGAACACTGCGGTCAAGAGGGTCTCTCGGCGAAACGGGCTTTCAGAAAGGGTCTAGCTCAAGCTGGTTGTTTGCGGACCGCGAGAAGGTGCGGATAGAAGAAAGCGAGCTTAGTGTTCGCAACGCGGCTGCAGAACCGTCAGGATCATCAGATCCGAGTTTGTAAACAGCCATTTTTCGGCCTCAGCGCCCGCCGCTTCGGCCGCACGGGCCATGGTTCCCAAATGCTTATTTCGCGCGAGGCCGCGAAGATGGTCCAAGCAAATGCCCGTCAGCGTGGACACTTCGTCTTCGGTAAAAATCTTTTGGCTGGATTTGATTCGCATCATGCTCGACCTCCGAATCTTTGATGCTGAAAGCAAGGGTAAACGGTAACCAATTCCCCCTGCAATAGTCCCTCCGTTCTAGTCCGATGGACCTACCGGCCAGCGAAAACTAAAGAAGCCCTTATAAAGACTATGATTTGCGACATTCGCGCAAAACCGGGTGAAGCAGCAAAATGCATTTTCTTGTCCTAAAACGGAAATTAAACTCTAACGATGAAATGTTTCTGCAACGTCACGGATTTGTTGAGCGTGGCGTAAATCGTGGTAAGCGATGAGGCGGAACCAATCGTAGATATTCAAGCTGCCCATAAATGGATGCGGGAACCGGTAAGCTCTCAAATCTTGACCGCGCGTAGATTCGATAAACCGCAGGGTACCTTCCCGCACTGTATCGAGGCGGCTCAGCGCTTCCACCCTGTTGGTCACGAGCGAGGGATCCAACGGAAGAGGCGATTTTCGCTTTGCGCCCCGCCAGGCCGCCAGAGCCACAGGTGCATGCAATCGCTTCAGCAATGGCACAGACTTGGGGGCCGCCTGCAGTACTTTCCTCGCGCCGTCAATAATCGCTTGTTCCACCATGACCACGTGTGCGGTTACCTCGGCGGCCGACCACCGTTCCGCACCGGGTGACTCGCGCCAGACTTCTGCTGGAACTTCGTTAGCGGTTGCGACAAATCTATGCCGCGATGTTTTCAGCAGGTCGAGAATAGGCTCCAGGTTTTTCACAGAGTTTTACGACTTAAATCGTGAAGCCACCGGCCTTTTCAAACGCGCGGGCCAGCTGCAGTATGCGAGCTTCATTAAAATGCGAAGCCAGAATCTGCACGCCAATGGGCAGCTTTTCTTTTGTCGTCCCGCAGGGGACAGAGATGCCCGGAATGCCCGCCAGCGATCCCGTAACTGTATATATATCAGCTAGATACATCTGGAGTGGATCGGCTGTCTTTTCGCCCAGCTTGAACGCCGGCGTAGGCGTAGTCGGCGCCACGATTGCATCCACCTTCTGAAACGCCTCGAAGAAGTCGCGCGCGATCAACGCCCGCACCTTCTGCGCCCGCAGGTAGTAAGCGTCGTAATAGCCCGACGACAGAGCATAAGTACCCAGCATCAACCGTCGCTTCACCTCCGCACCGAATCCCCGTGCGCGCGTTTTCCGATACATTTCGATCAGCGTAGCCCCCGGAACCCGCAATCCGTAGCGCACCCCGTCGTATCGCGCCAGGTTCGAGCTGGCTTCGGCCGTCGCAAGGATGTAATAGGTCGCGATGGCATATTCCGTATGCGGCATCTTCAGCGAGACGCGCCTACACCCGAGCCTTTCGAACAGAGTGATGCCGGCCAGCACTTTTTCTTTCACTTCGCTATCGATCCCCTCGGCAAAATACTCTTCCGGGACGCCGATTCGCAGACCCTGCACCGGCTGCTCAATAGCCGCGACGTAATCGGGTACAGAAACCGCGGCCGACGTAGCGTCATTTTCGTCATGCCCGGCAATCACGGACATAATGGCAGCGATATCAGCCACATTCCCGGCGAAAGGCCCAATTCGGTCCAGTGAGGAGGCAAAGGCGATCAACCCGTAACGCGATACGCGACCGTATGTTGGCATCATAGCCGGAACGCCGCAGCAGGCTCCCGGCTGCCGAATTGAGCCCCCTGTATCGGTACCGAGCGCCGCCACCGCCAATTCTGCCGCCACGGCAGCCGCCGAACCGCCACTGGAGCCCCCCGGCACCCTGTCCAACGCAGCAGGGTTCCGTACGGGTCCGTATGCTGAGTTCTCATTCGAGCTTCCCATAGCGAACTCGTCGCAATTGGTCTTGCCCAGGACTACGGCCCCAGCCTTCTCCAGCCGCGCCACCGCGGTCGCATCATAAGGAGGGATGTAAGTCTCAAGAATCTTCGATCCGCAGGTGGTTCGAACGCCAGCGGTACTGATTACGTCCTTCACCGCGATAGGCACACCTGCGAGCGGTCCCAATTTCTCGCCGCAGGCTGTGGCGACGTCCACCCTATCGGCCTGTGCGAAAGCGCGCTCCCGCGAAAGCGCGAGGTATGCGTTGAGCGCAGGATTTCGCCGGTCGATATCAGCGTAAAATTCGGTGGCAATTTCGCGGGCGGAAATTTTCTTCGCGCGCAGAGCTGTCTGTATGCCGGCCACGGTCCACGGCGTTGCGGCACTCATCGTTCAATCACCTTGGGAACGCGGAAGAAAGGCTTGGCCGCGTCGGGCGCCTGCTTCAGCACCGCATCAGCGATGTGACATGGCTGCAGGGTATCCTCTCGCAGGTCTGGCTCAGTTTCGCCTGGGGATACATCGGGAGAAGTCTTCGGTTCGACGCTCGCGAACGCCATCTGGGTCATAGGCTGGACGTTCGTCACATCCAGTTGCTGGAGTTTGCCGATGTAGTTCAGGATTTCGTCAAGCTGGGCACGGTAAAGCTCCGCCTCTTCGGGCGTCAGCTCCAGGTAAGCGAGCTCGGCCACACGCAAAACGTCTTGGCGACTTATCGTCATCGGTCTTTCAAACTCCCCACTTGAGTGCGATCAACTAATCTTAGGGGAGAGAAGTGCGCAAACGCAAGCACGCACGGCGTGGACTTTTTGAGGGCGAATTCACCGACGTGAAGCTATCTACCTTTTCGGCTGCGTATGAACGGAGTGTGCTCGTTGTCCAATTCGCGCGCGCGCTTTGGGCCCGGCTTGGAAATAAACTTCACGTCGCGCACGAGATTTCCGCCCCAGGCTTGATTCACGCGCTCGCAGAACTCTTTTTTCATCGATTCCAGCTGCTTCTGCCAGGCTTTCCCGTCCGCAACGATTTCCAGACGTCCCGCCTGGCAGCGAACCGGCTTGGTATGAGCCGCGAGAATTTTCCCCACTACGCGCGGCCATGCGCTCGCCAGCCAGGCCAGAGCGGCCTCGGGCTGGTCCAGCCGCCGTAGCGTATGCCCTAGGAATTTCCCCGCGCGCTCCATGGTTGGCGGATTCTAACACCAATTTGGCTCAACGTCGCCAGTACTCAAGTCTTCTTCGCCTTTCAAAAGAATCGGCCTGTTCGGGAAAAGTTTGAGCGCGAGAAGTGGATAGTTTCATTTTGCGGAATCTCAGAAACTGAGCGTGCTACTTGAAAAAGATTTCTTTGTAAAGGAGAAGAAAATGGTTCGCACGCGCGTGATGGCTATTTCAACCGAGGTTGTCGAGTCCGTTCGAGAGACCCAAAAAGATCCGCATTACAATTTCCCCGCTTACACCGATATTGCCAAAGGAAACGCGCCCTGCCGCCACTGTTTAAAGATAATTTCGGCCGGCGAGCAGGCCACACTCTTTACCTACGACGCGTTCGAAGGCGTCGAAAAGCTGCCTCTTCCCGGACCAATTTACATACATGCGGAGTCCTGCGAGCGTTATCCTGAAAACGGAGGTTTTCCCGCGGACCTGAAAAATAGTCCGCGAACACTCAATGCATATGCCCGCGGCCGTCGGCTTCTAGCGCAAGAATATGTGGAAAACGGCACGGTAGATTCGGCCATCGAGAAGCTTTTCAGACGCTCGGACGTGGAATACATCCATGTGCGAAGCACCACGGCAGGATGCTACACGTTTCGAATCGAACGTCAGGATCGCTCGCAAAAATCCGCCGTCACGGTCACAAAATAGTGCATCGTACAGCATGGTCAGGCGTACAATGTGGCTGAAATTATCTCGCGGAGGACGCCATGGCTCTGGCCGCCGATCGTGTGGAAGTTTCCTGGGACAATGCAAAATCAAAATGGCTCATTCGCATTACCAAAGGTGAAGAAGTGATCCGCCGTCATTGCGACTTGCCCAGGAATGCTGACGAGCAGTCCCTGCGCGCCGCCGCTCAGAAGACCGTGCAGGACGAAGGCTACGACTTGGACCCGACAAAATTAACCATCCAACGCTAGTTCACTTACCCACCGTCATTACCGAACACAATTCCGTACTAAATCGTAGATTGACGCGGGATTTCAAAGTGAAGGTCGGGGAAAGCCGAACTCCCGAGACGCAGTTTAGGAATCGGGCGATCTCTCCGACCCTTTATCCTCATTCACTCTCAATCCGTGCAATTGGGGTAATTCGGGCTCGGTCTATGCCATATTTGCATCGTAATTTGCAACAGCATCGAGCAACGATCAAACAAAAGTTTTGGGTTGAGGTGATTCCCTTATTATCGAGCCTAGAACGCAAGGTAGCCAAGTCGCGGCTGGATATACTGAGAGGGAAATGCGTGTATTACTTTGCCGGGACAGGAAACCCAAATGGGTCGAGCCGGGTCCGATTTAAAGGTCAATATGCAAGGTCTACGAGGAACGACCATCAATTCATTATCCGTTTTTCCCAGAGGTGGGCGGAGTAACCATTTCGGTGTGTCCTGGAACTGGGTAGTGCGGGCTTTCATAGTGTCCTGCTCGACGGGATTGTTGTTGGATCTCCCTGCGAATCGCGCGGCAAGACTGCATCCTACTGAGGCGCTGCACTATGAATAGGAACATTAGAGAGCTTTTCCGCATGCTGCATTCGGGTGTAGAGTTTTGAGAAAGGTGGAGATACTTCTATGCGATTGCTCCTGGTAGAAGATGATGTGGCTATTCAAGGATTCCTTAAAAGGGCACTCGGTGAGGCTGGGTATCAGGTCGACACTGCCAGCGACGCTAAGACGGGAGAACTCAAGGCATTGGAGGGCAGCCACGATGCCTTTATCATTGATCTCGGTCTTCCCGACATGGATGGACTGGATTTGATTGCGCGTTGTCGCGCCCAAGGTAGTTTCGCTCCCGTATTGATCCTGTCCGCTCGCCGCTCCGTCGATGATCGAGTGAAGGGGTTGGAACGTGGCGGAGATGACTACCTCACGAAGCCATTCGCCGTTGCGGAACTGCTGGCAAGGCTGAGGAATCTCCTGCGTAGATATTCTGTGCCGCAGAATGACCCGGTACGGCTGCAGGCCGCGGATTTGCAGCTTGACCTTGTGCGCCATGAGGCGCGCCGCGGCGATCAGCTGCTCCGATTGACGGCCCAGGAGTTTTCACTCCTGGAATATCTTTGCCGGAATGCCGGACGCGTGGTTACTCGTACCATGATCCTCGATCACGTCTGGCGTATGCGAATCGATCCTGCTACCAATGTGGTTGACGTTCACATCTATCGGCTGCGCAATAAAGTTGACCAGAACGCATCCCAGCCACTCATCCATACGATCCGCGGCGTAGGGTACGTGCTCAAACATGTCTAAGGTTTTACGTACAACCGCAGCCTGGCGCCTTTCGATTTGGACGACTCTGGCATTCGCAGTTGGAACCGGACTGGCATTTTCAATTGTTTACCTCCTCGTCGCCAAGATCATTCAAGATAGAAGCGACGCATGGCTTCGCGGTGAAGCTGAAGTTCTCGCGCAAGTTTCAATGGATACGCCCAGGGATCACCTGTATCACCGCATCATTGGAGAAGTAGCTGAACTGGCAAGCCGGGAGTTACCGGATGAACGAAATTCACGAGGGCAAAGCCTGAATGCCGTATTTTTCCTGGAGGTGGATCCCCATAATGGCGAGAGTCCGTTGTGGGTCGGACCGAGCACAGAAGATGCCTTCCTGCGCGCGCTTCAGCGCGCCAAGCCCGTTGCGGGCGCTCCGCAGTCTATAAAGGTTGATGGGTGGTCCACAACATTTCGGGTAGTTGCCCTGCATGAAAATGGGAGAACTATTTACCTGGGACTTTCCAATCACGGCGCTAAGCATTTACTGGGTCGCCTGACTCAACGTTTTCTTATGGTATGGGGAGGCACGGTCCTCATGGGTTTCTTGATCTCATACCTTAGCGCGCGCCGCACATTGCTCCGCGTGGAACGTATTACGGAAAGCGTAGCGCGATTCGGAACTGAAGACCTAGGCGAGAGATTGCCTGCACAAGCTAAATCGGATGAGATCTCGCGATTGAGTGAGACATTCAATCACATGCTGGAACGAATTCAGTCATCGGTCAACCAGCTTCGCTCCGTGACCGATGCAGTTGCTCACGATCTGAAAAGCCCGGTCACCTCGATTCGCGGCACCCTCGAATCTGCCCTCTGTAATGAACCGACGGAAAAGTGGCGTGACGCCATCGGGGAAGCGATAGAGGGCCTCGACAGGCTCTTGCAGGTGCTGAATACAACTTTGGATGTTGCCGAAGCACAAGCGGGAGCGCTTCGTATGGATCGCGGCGCGGTGGACTTCTCCCATGTGGTGAGACGCCTGGTGGATCTCTATCAACCCGCCATGGCTGAACGGCATCATGAAGTGTTGGTTGACTTGGAAAGCAACGCGATTGTGGATGCTGACGTCCGTTTGCTGAATCGTGTAGTTAGCAATCTTTTTGAAAATGAACTAACTCACTTGCCAGCAGGGCAAAGGATAACGATTCGACTGCGTTCACATAACGGATTGGCGCAGCTGGTAATCGAAGATAACGGTCCGGGATTTCCTTCTGACGTAAGTAGCCGAGCGTTTGAGCGTTTTGTAAAGGGGAAACAATCACCAGGGCACGGGCTGGGACTTGCCTTCGTCAGTGCGGTCGTGCAGGCACACGGCGGTGTTGTCAATATCTCCGATCGCCCGACCGGAGGCGCTGTAATAACTGTGTCGCTGCCCTCCAGCGCGCTCCATCCTGTTTAACAAATCAGAGAGAAGACAATCTTTCTCACCGCAAATGTGATGAAAACGAACAATCTACGATCTCCAGATAAAGAGAAGAGGGAGTTAGAAATCATCGACAATCCTCAGCCAAGAGCAAACGTCTAACCTGGGTAGCGCCGAATCTCCGCAAGTCATCGAAGCGTCATCAAAAAATACGAATTCTTACCCAAGGAAACCCACGTGAAGAAGGGCACATACGTTCAGTTAAAGCTCCGAACCGACGACATTGCACACGGCCTGGAACTCGAAGTGTACGCCGAAGGAGTTCGCGAAGATGGAGGTCCAGGATTGCTTTTCGAGCACCCACAGGGCAAAGCGAAAGGGAAAAAAGGCCAGGAAAGCGTCACTGAGTTTTGCGGTTCGGGCAGGTACTGATGATTTCAGGTGTTCTCTCCAGTGCGGTTTGGGTCACATGACTGGCAAACTTATTGTCGAAGAATAAAACGCGATCTATCGCTCAAGTTGACCGCGATTTGATTCTTGTTTCCCTATTACGATCTCTAAGGAAAATGACAGGTTCGTCATCTGTATGACAGCTTGAGGCCATTTCTAACGTCCCGAGCTTCGTTGCGCACTTGAATCGCGTGATTGTCGAGTGCCATTCTCCAGAAACATGACAAATTTGTAATCTAGGAGACAGGTTGAATTCATTCTTGACTGCTACTATTTTATTCATGGAAGAATTCGAACCGGTCTATCACACGAAAATAAGAGCATCCCAAGAAACAATTACAGCGATTTATACATCCATGTCAAGAATCCCAGCATCTTCACATTAATATGCCGACAATTTCTTCCACGGCTGTTTCCCAGTCCTTATATTCCGATTACGTAAACCTGCAGTGGGTCGCGCTGCTTAATCTGCTCGACATGAACGTACGGTATGAGCGGTGTTTGGGCACCGAACTTTTCACCGCAGATGGCAGGCGTATATTGGACTTCCTCTCCGGGTACTGTGTCCACAACGCGGGGCACAACCATCCGTACATTATTGAGGCATTGAAGAGCGAGCTAGATCAGCTTGGACCCGTCATGTTGCAGAGTCATATTTCTGATCTGGCCGGCCACCTTGGCAAGAGACTTTGTGATCTTGCTGGAGGCGGCCTGAAGAAAGCTTTTTTCTGTAGCAGTGGAAGTGAGGGCGTCGAGGCCGCAATAAAATTTGCACGGATGAGGACGGGCCGCGCTGGTTTGCTATGCGTCAATAACGGTTTCCATGGACTGACGGCCGGCGCCCTGTCATTAATGAGCGATCCCTTCTGGCGGGAAGGGTTTGGGCCTTTGCTGCCAGACTCTGTTGCGGTGCCGTTTGGTGACCTGGAAGCGCTCGAAAAGCAACTTAGCTCAAAGCGCTTTGCGGCTTTCATCGTGGAACCAGTTCAAGCAGAAGCCGGAATTAAGATTCCGCCAACCGGGTACCTTCAGGCTGCTGAGTTGCTATGCCGCCGCACCGGAACACTCTTCGTTCTAGACGAGGTTCAGACGGGAATGTTTCGCACCGGACCGTTTCTCGCGGCCCATCACTACGGGGTGAAGCCAGATATTGTGGTGCTGGCGAAAGCATTGAGCGGTGGATTGGTGCCCGTCGGCGCGACGCTTGTGACGGACGCGGTCTACGAAGGCGTTTACTCCTCAATGCGACGCGCGATCGTGCATACCTCCACCTTTAGTGAGAACAGTCTGTCGATGCGTGCGGGGCTCGCGACGCTGGACGTCTTAGAAATGAAGTCCCTCGGGCAACGCGCCACTGAGTTGGGTAGCGAGCTGAGGCATCGATTGCAAGAAGAACTAGCTCCGTTCGAAATGGTGAAGCAAGTCCGTGGATTAGGTATGTTGTCGGGAATCGAATTTGCACCTCCAACAAAACTAACCCTGAAAATTCCTTTCGAAGTGTTTGCGAAGATTCATCCGGCAATGTTCGGGCAGGTACTGGTCATGCGAATGTTTCATGACAAAGGGATTCTGACGCAGATTTGTGGCAACAATTTCATGGTGCTGAAGGTGGCTCCGCCACTGGTTGTATCCAGAGCGGAATTAAATGAGTTCGTTGCGGCCGTATACGACGTTGTGGAATTGATGCATACGTCCGCGAGTTTCTGGACCGAAGCGATAGGGCTGGCAAAGAGAGCGGTCAACATCTGATGACCTTAGTTGGACCCAGGGACGCCTGGGCCTTAGGCGCGCTAATTCGACAGACAAATCATCACGGGGACTGGCTATCGAGGTCAGTGAAAATACGAGTGTGCCAGGTCACAGTTCGCCGGAAGGTTTCGTTTGGTCTGATGCTGCTTGCTCTTGTGATACCACTGTGCGCGAGCTCCGCGCAGACTGCTCAGCACGCGGTACCGTCATCCGCGAAAGAGATCGTTTTAACGCTCGATCCCGGACGGAGCATGTTGCACTGGACGCTGGGAACCACATTGCATACGGTCCACGGAACATTCACATTGAAACGAGGAACCGTGCGATTCGGTCCGGACACGAATTACGTGAAAGGCGAGATCGTCGCCGACGCGACGAGTGGCGAGAGCGGAAATGGTTCACGTGATAAAAGAATGCACAACGAGATCTTGGAAAGCCAACGCTATACAGAAGTGATCTTTCGCCCGGAAGAAGTGATGGGAAATCTCTTACCGAGGGGTCCGAGTTCTGTAAAGATTCGTGGCGAAATCATGTTGCATGGTTCTGAACACGAGCTAACTGTGCCGGTACAAGTAGAAATGACGAACGACCACTGGAACGGAACGGCAAAATTCGCTGTCCCGTACATCCAGTGGGGATTAAAGAATCCAAGCAATTTTCTGCTCAGAGTCGATGGAACGGTGCAAATAGATCTGGAGATGACAGGAAATCTGCGCAGCTCGCCGCAACCCTAGAGGCTCTCTCAACAAGAGCGCATGCCGACGATGTTGCCAAGCGGTCTAGCTTAGATGCGGTTGGCGAGAGGAAGGATAAGATGACGACAGGAATCGTGATCGCTGCCTTTTTCTTGACGTGCGTCTGTGCGACCTCTGTGCAGGCACAGAATACTGTCTCGACCTCTCCTTCCGCGTCCGACTCGAGGTTAACACGCGGACGGGTTGCCTCCGTTAGCTCTTCGCCCAACGAAACAATCCCTCTCAGAGTACCGAAAGGCACCGCGGTGCAGGTTGTTCTGGATAAGGAAGTGAGAATTCAGAAAGTTGGGCAGCCGATTCACGGTCTGGTCGCTGAGCCAGTGTACGCGTTTGACAAACTTGTGGTGCCGGTGGGCGCCCAAGTTACCGGGCAGATCACCCAGCTCGAAGGTGTTTCTGCTAGAAAACGCACTCTGGATGTTTTAAATGCCGAATTCACTCCTCCTCGCCAAGTGCGGGTCGAATTTGACGATCTCGAACTGACCAGTGGCCAGCATATTCCGATCCACACAACCGTCACACTTGGCTCCGGTCAAGTGATCCAGTTCATTACCTCCGCCGATGACGCGAAAAAACAAGGTATAAAAGACACAGCCTCGGAGAAGGCTGACCAGGCAAAACAGGAAGCCAAGCGTCAGTGGGACAATGCAATGAAGCAGGTGCATGAGCCCGGCAAGATCCGCAAGATTGAAAAATATGCAGTCGCCCAACTCCCTGTGCACCCGCAATACATCGACGCTGGAACCGTCTATTTCGCCGAGCTTGAGGAGCCTCTCGACTTTGGAGTCGAACCTTTAACTCCGGAAATTGCGGCTTCAATCAATATGCCGCCAGCATCCGGCAGTTCTGTACACGTACGGCTCATGACCGGCCTGAGCTCAGCTACGGCTCAGAACGGCGAGGAGGTCGAGGCGGTCCTTTCGCAACCATTGTTTGACGGAACACGCCTTGTCCTTCCTGAAGGAAGCCGTTTAAAAGGCTCTGTGCTTCAGGTTCGGCCGGCGCGTCGCTTTAGCCGTAACGGGCAGCTCCGAATGGCGTTCCACGAACTTGTGCTGCCGGACGGCATTGAGCAAAAAGTGCAGGCGAGCTTGGAGGGTGTTCAGTCCGGCAAGGGAGAGGACGTGAAGCTGGATTCAGAAGGCGGCGCGGAAGCGAACACCCCGAAGACACGATATTTGGCAACGGGAATTGCGGTTGCGTTGGCCTTCGCGTCTTCTCATACCGATAGTGATGGAGGCGCTGGCAACGCAGGTGGGAACACGGGCAGTCGAGTAGCAGGCGGCGTTGGTGGATTCAAACTTGTGGGCATTTTGATAGGTGCCTTCGTGCACTCGCAGCCGCTCGGCATGGCTATGGGCGCATATGGCGCAAGCATGTCCGTCTATTCACATTTTATCGCGCGCGGTCACGACCTGGTATTCCCAAGAAATACGGCTATGGAGATTGGCATAGGGATGCGTGCATCTCCTTCTGCAAGCTCCTCGAAGGGCGCTCATGTCAACCTCGAGAATTAGGATGAACGAATCGGCGGGTGTTCGGCAAACGCGAAGCGTGGGGATTTGCAGTCGAGAAGTTATTCATACCAAAACGAAATTGGCACAAAATCTTGCGAGCACGTTGTGATACGCGGCGATGATTGGAATTTCGGAAATAGTAGTCTCACCTCGCCGGGAGAATACAGATGATCGAGCGGCTATTGATAGGGTTGTTCGTGCTCCTGGCCTTTCTTTGCGTTTCGGCGTTCTGGAATAGCGATTTCCGCAAGCGTGGTCGCTGATCCTGTATTTTGCACGACGAAATCTGTTATGTTTAAAAGAGGAAATAATGCGACGAGGTCTTTTAAGAAAACTCATAGCGAATGTCCCGTCGTCGCCGATAGCGGAAACATTCATCGATGACACGGCTAGGAGAGCACTATTAGGAGCCGTTGGTGAAGTAAAGATCGCGGAGGCGACATGAGAATTGCGGTACTTGGTGGGGACGGTTATTGCGGTTGGGCTACGGCGTTGCACCTATCGGCTGCAGGACATTCTGTTGCCATCGTCGATAATTTCGCGCGTCGCCAGTGGGACCATGAACTCGGAGCGCAAACGTTGACTCCGATCTGTCCGCTCGCTGAAAGACTAAGGGTTTGGCAGGCCGTCACGGGCAATACCATCGAGCTTTTTGTTGGCGACGTGACGGACTACGATTTTCTGGCTTCAACGATCAGGGAACTTGAGCCGGAAGCTGTAGTCCATTTTGCGGAGCAACGGTCCGCACCGTACTCAATGATCGACCGCAACCACGCCGTTTTCACTCAGGTGAACAATGTTGTCGGAACCTTGAATCTGCTTTTCGCCATTCGCGAATTCGCTCCCGATTGTCACCTGGTGAAGCTTGGAACGATGGGCGAATACGGCACGCCCAATATCGATATCGAAGAAGGTTACATCAAGATTGAACACAACGGCCGTTCGGACGTGGTCCCATATCCGAAGCAACCGGGCTCTTTTTATCACCTTTCCAAAGTGCATGACAGCCACAACATCATGTTCACTTGCAAAGTCTGGGGATTGCGGGCCACCGATTTAAATCAGGGAATTGTCTACGGAACGGTGACCGATGAAGTGACCTTGGACGATACGTTCGTTAACCGTTTTGATTACGATGAAATATTTGGCACGGTGCTGAACCGCTTCTGCGTGCAAGCAGCGATCGGACACCCGCTTACCGTCTATGGCAAAGGCGGCCAAACCCGCGGTTTTCTGGACATTCGAGATACGGTGCGTTGTATTGAGATTGCATGCCTGAACCCGCCCGCCCGTGGTGAATGCCGCGTATTCAATCAGTTTACCGAGCAATTTTCAGTGTTGGAAATTGCTCAAATGGTGAAAACGGCGGGGAAAAAACTGGGCGTAGCGGTCGAGATCAATCATTTGCCGGATCCGCGGGTGGAGGCGGAGGAACATTACTACAATGCGAAGCATTCCAAGCTTCTCGATCTCGGTTTGGAGCCCCATTTTCTTTCGCATTCGCTGTTTGACTCGCTCTTGAATATTGCTCTGAAATATAGGGATCGGATCGATACTTCCCTCATTCAGCCGCGGGTGAACTGGCGGCGTACCCGCAATCAACTCCGCAGCCAAGAGCGCGCCACGCAGTACTCTGACATTCTCCGCTGAGGGGTGTGAAAATTTGTGTGGAATCACCGGATTTACTAGTAAAACTTGGGCTCCTGATCCCGATCGCATTCGAGAGGCCACCGCAACCCTAATTCACCGCGGGCCGGACCAACAGGGTGTGTTCCGATCGAAATTATGCTCGCTGGGTGCAACCCGCCTGAAAATCATCGACCTCGATTCAGGTGACCAACCCATCTTCGCCGAAGATACCACCATCGTATTCAACGGCGAAATTTACAATCATCAAGAACTGCGCAGCGAACTGGAAAGCTTAGGCCACCGATTTCGCTCCAACTGCGACTCGGAAACCGTGCTTCGCGCGTTCCTCGAATGGGACACAAGTTGTTTTTCTCGGCTGAGAGGAATGTTCGCGATTGTGCTCTGGACCGAATCAACCAGACGAATGGTCTTGGCACGTGATCGGATGGGCATTAAGCCTCTTTACATCGCACGTCTCGGTGAAGATCTCCTCTTCGGCTCGGAGCTCAAGGCTATTTTCGTTCACCCGGAGGTCGAACGAAGGCTCAGTTTGGCTGGTCTTGACTGTTATCTGTCTCTGAATTACGTGCCGTGCCCGTGGACGCTGGTGGATGGAATCGAGAAGCTTCCGCCGGGACGCTGGCTCGAGTGGCGAGATGGCAAAATCTACTCCGATTCATATTGGCGGTTGCCCTTCGGCGGGTCCCGGCAATGGACTTTGGATTCCGCTCAACAAGAACTCGATTTTCTTCTCCAACAATCGACGTGCGAGCATCTTATTTCGGACGTCCCGTTGGGTATATGGCTCAGCGGGGGCATCGATTCATCGACGATTCTGCATTACGCAGCGAGCAAATCCAGCTCGCGCCTTAAGACCTTTTCGATTTCCTTTCATGGCCGCAGTTTCGACGAATCTTCATACATCCGGCAAGTCGTGAACACCTACGGAACCGAGCATGAGGAACTGGATCTCAATCCGAATGCGGATCTGCAAGGCGCCATTGAGGAATTTGGCTATTACTCCGACGAGCCAAATGCAGATGCGGGAGCCCTGCCTGTTTGGTTCCTTTCGAGAATGTGCAAGAGGACAACAACAGTCGCTCTTAGTGGAGAAGGCGCGGACGAATTGTTCGGCGGGTATTTGACCTACCGGGCAAACCAACTTGCCTCTCACATGCGACGATTGCCATCCTCGGCTGTGCGTTTCGCGCTGGATGTAGTTCATCGTTGGCCCGTGTCGGACGATAAAATTAGCTTCGAATACAAACTCAAACGCTTCCTGCAGGGTGGACTGTTGGCACCTTGGCGCGCTCACGTCCATTGGAACGGTACCTTTTCCGACGAGGAGAAACAATCGCTCTGTCAAAACTCACTTGGGGGTTCACTCAACCAAATTCTTGGAGACCTTCGCGAAAAACTCCCGTGTGAAGATAAACTAGAACCCTATCTCTGGTTCGATCAGAAATATTATCTTCCAGACGATATCCTGGCAAAGGTGGACCGCATGAGTATGGCTCATTCGGTCGAAGTACGCCCGCCATTTCTGGACCACCGAATTGTGGAATTCGCCGCCTCTCTCCCTGAGTCGTTCAAGATTCGCGGATCGTGTCAGAAATTGATTCTTAAGGAACTCATGAGAGGCAAGTTGCCGCCGGCAATCCTCGGCCGGAGGAAGATCGGATTCGATATCCCGGTTCATGATTGGCTTCGAGGACCGCTTCGTTCGTTGTTGATTGATACTCTACTTGCAGGCGTCTCCGCGTATCCCGAGCTTTTCCGGCATAGGGTTATTGATTTTTATCTGAGCTCCCATCTTAAAAGACGCGCGAATTTCGGATATCACCTCTGGGGCTTGTTAGTTCTGTTTCTTTGGATGAAAAAATGGAGAGTTCAGACAACAGCTTGTCTATCAAACAATTCCCCCATCCCGGAAAGAGCAGTTACCTTTATTTAGCTGTTCTGCTTTTTGCAGGGGCAATCTACCTGGGCTGCATCATTTCTCCGCCGTCCTTGATGGACGATGTGGATGCGGTACAAGCTCAGATTAGCCGGAATATGCTCACTTCCGGTGATTGGGTGACCGCACGTCTGGATGGCGTCGCTTACCTCGAGAAAGCGCCTCTTGTTTATTGGCTTATTGCCGGTTCTTATAAAATCTTGGGTGTACATGACTGGGCAGCGCGAATTCCTATTGCACTTTCCGCCGTAGGTCTAGCTTGGTTGACCGCGGCGTTCGGCAGCTGGGCATTCGGGAAGCGGGCTGGCTTCTACGCGGGTCTATGCACGGCGACATGTATCGGACTCTTCCTGTTCACACGAATTCTGATTCCCGACGTCATGCTGACCTTAACAACAACATTGGCCATGTGGGCTTTTTTGCGCGCCCTTGACCAGGACGAACCTCATCCGCGAATTTGGGCCTTCGTCTTGGCTGCTAGCCTCGGAACGGGACTCTTATTGAAAAGTTTGATCGCCGTGGTTTTCCCGGTCGCCGCGGCGATTATTTATCTTTTGCTCACTCATCAGCTGTTTTCCGTTAAAACCTGGCAGCGCCTTCACGTTTTTAGCGGAACATTGATCGTGCTGTTGATCGCTGTTCCATGGCACGTTCTGGCCACCTTGCGAAACCCTCCCTACTTCGCATTTACGTTACACAGCGGTCCCGGCCAGTACCACGGATTCCTCTGGTTTTTCTTCATCAACGAACAACTTCTTCGCTTCCTGAATTTGCGATATCCGCGAGATTACAATACCGTCCCGCGCCTATATTTTTGGTTGCTGCACTTTGTCTGGTTGTTTCCTTGGAGTGTTTACTTTCCGGCCGTCGCCAAGCTCTCATTCAAGCCGGTCGATCGTGCGGGGCGAACTCGATTGCTCGCATTGTGCTGGGCCGGATTCGTGCTCGTCTTCTTCACGTTTTCCACGACGCAAGAATATTATTCGATGCCCTGTTACCCCGCGCTCGCTCTGCTATTGGGTTCCGCGATGGCGATGAATGGGCCTTGGGTGCGGCGTGGTACGCGAGCCATTTCCGTGATTAGTGGATTGGCGACGTTAGTAATAATCGGTATTCTCTTTTACGTGCGCAACATTTCCGTGTCCGGGGATATTTCAAAGGCGCTTACTTCGCATCCAGCGGTTTATTCACTCGCTCTTGGCCATATCGAGGACCTCACGCTCTATTCGTTTGCGTATCTTCGGGTGCCACTACTCGTCGCGGGGATTGCTTTCTTTGTCGGCGCGATTGGGACGCTTCGAGCGACCGGGGAGCGCGCCTTCCTGGCTTCCGCTTTGATGATGGTGCTTTTTTTTCACGCCGCTCGCTTGGCGCTAGTAGTTTTTGATCCCTACTTTTCCTCCCGGCCGTTGGCGGAGGCAATCCTGAAGTCACCCGATGGTACGCTGATAGTGAACCATCACTATTACACGTTTTCTTCTATCTTTTTCTACACGAACAGAAGCGCCTTGCTTCTGAACGGCCGCTTCCAAAATCTGGAATATGGCGCCTACGCTCCCGCAGCGGCGGACGTATTTATTCAGGATTCAGATTTCAAGAATTTGTGGCCCGAGCAAAAACGTTACTATCTCTTGGCAACCGATTCCGAGGTGGGACGACTGGAGGATTTAGTCGGTCCCTCACAACTTGCGTTAGTCGCCGAAAGCGGCGGCAAATTTCTTTTTACAAATCACCCATTGGCGAGCTCCGCACGACCATAGCACGCCGTGGTTTACGCGAAGTGGCTCGCCGTGTACATTTCTCGGTAACCGAGCTGAATTTCTGAGGCCTACGAATTATGCCGCCAACTAATACATCGATACTCCAGCCGGAAGTTATGACAGCCAGGAGCCCTGGTTTTAAAGTTCTGCTTACACTTGTTCGCCTCGGGATTGGTATAGGGCTGCTCGTCTATCTGGCGAAATCTGGAATTATCGATCTGCATACGTTGTCGAAGCTTGCCACTGAATGGGGCATAAGTGTCACCGCTATCGCGCTTCTAATCTTTGACGTTTTCCTGATGTCGTTGCGGCTTTCCTGGCTTTTTCGGCCGCAAGGCCTGCATCTGCCGTTGCGAATGTCTTTACAACTGACGCTCGTTGGTTTCTTCTTTGCCACCTTTGCACCGGGCTCAGCAGGCGGGGATATCGCCAGACTTTTCTATGCGACAAAAGAAAATGGTGGCCGAAAAACGGAAATCGTAGCGGTTGTGATTTTCGACCGTCTGCTAGGCCTTTTCTCCATGCTTCTCTTGCCTCTGCTTTTCGCTCCCCTGTTTCCCAAATTAATTCAAGGCGCGCCCGCGTTGCGTTATCTGCTGATCACGATGGCGCTTATTGCAGCATGCATGCTGGCGGGTTTTCTCGTATGTCTGTGGAATCAGTCGATCCTCGACCTGCTTGGCCGAAAGTCATTCGGATTCCCAAAGTGGAGAAGTCTGGCGATCCGAGGACTGGAAACGATCCGGTCGTATCGCCATAGCCCGAAAATGTTGGGATCGGCCCTCGGAGTTTCGATGCTGGCCAATATGTCTCTCATTGGAGTCACGGCGCTTGGAGTACTGGTCGTGAGTCCTTCGGCTCTGGAAATGAAAATGTGTCTGGTGATCCCCATGGGTTACATCGCGAACAGTTTACCTTTGACTCCAGGGGGGTTGGGGGTTGGCGAGACGGCTTTCAATGCTCTGTTCGTCATCACCGGTTTGCATGGAGGAGCAGAAGCGCTACTCTGCTGGCGAATCTGGTCCGCAATTGTCGGCATCCTGGGATTGATTTTCTATTTGCGAGGCCTAGGGTTTTCCATCGTTAAGACGACCGAGGATCGATGATTTCAAATTTATCGACCTATGTTTTCCTCGCGGTAGCAGCCATCCCTTTCATCTACTACCTGCTGGTTCTATACAGCTCCTGGCGGTTCTTTCCCCGCGCGCTAACGCAGAACGCGTTTACACCGCCGTTGAGTATTCTGAAGCCGATCCGCGGGCTTGATCCCGAGGCTTACGAGAACTTCGCCAGCTTTTGCCGTCAAGATTATCCGGAGTATGAACTCCTTTTCTGCGTGGGCCAATCCGATGATCCTGTGATTCCAACCCTTGAAAAACTCAAGCGCGATTTTCCTGAGTGTCGCATACGAATTCTGTTCGGTTCTGGCAGCCTGGCCCCGAACGACAAAGTCGCAAAATTGGCACGCCTCGTCAGAGAGGCCCAATACGAAATACTGGTCATGGGTGACAGTGATGTGCGAGTTCGCCCTGATTATTTGCGAACTGTAGTCGCTCCTCTCGCTGACCCTAAAGTAGGAGCGGTTACATGCTTTTATATGCCGGCTCGCGAGCAATCATTAGCTGGAAATCTTCAAACCATCGGGATGGTTTCGGATTTTTATGCCGGACTGCTGGTCGGTTGGCAGTTGGAAGGTATCACATTCGCTCTCGGCCCAACGATCGCGACGTCGCGTTCGCGACTGGCTGAATTCGGCGGCCTTCAGGCGATCGAAAACCAACCTGGGGACGACCTTTTGGTGGGTCGGCTAATTGTCGAGCACGGGCACGAAGTTGAACTTCTTTCTTATACGGTTACGAAACTTGCCGGCTATCGGTCGCTAAAAGAGCTCCTGGCCAAACGAATACGCTGGATGATCGTGATGCGCCATATGCGTCGTTGGGGACATCTAGGACTGCTATTCACGCAAGGACTGCCCTGGTCTCTTGCGGCGATTGCGATCAGTCCTTCGGGGGGAGTCGCCGTAGCCTTTGTCAGTGCTTATCTTGCGCTTCGATTAGCTATAACTTGGACCATCGGCGTACGCGGGCTTAAGCAGCCGGGCTTGTGGAAAGTCATCCCGTTGATTCCGATATGGGATGCACTCGCGTTCTTTATTTGGGTGGCCAGCTTTCTTCGCAAGAGCGTTCGCTGGCGGGACGGTGAATATTACATTCGCGACGGTATGCTCCTCCCGGTGGCTTCCAGTCCGACGGAAAAGTAATGGTTAGATTCACTGGGACGATATTTCCATCCTAAAGAGAGGGTGCGTTGCTCGATACATCTCTCATTCAACCGCGCGTAAACTGGCGCTACGCTCACAACCAACCAACCAACTTCGTTGTACGCACAGCGTGCCATTGAATGCTCCCGGACAGTCGCTGTTATGTGAAATAAAATGGAGCGTTTAGACAACATCACCACTGTCGATGGGTCATTGTATGCGGAAAAGAACAGGTACGTTTACTTAGCCGTTCTGCTCTTTGCCGGAGCGATTTATTTGGGTTGCCTCATTTCGCCGCCGTCACTAATGGATGACGTGGATGCGGTGAACGCTCAAATAGCCCGAAATATGCTCACTTCCGGCGATTGGGTAACGGCACGTATCGATGGCGTTGTTGATCTCGAGAAACCGCCTCTCATTTATTGGTTGATTGCTGGCTCCTATAAAATCTTCGGCGTGCATGACTGGTCTGCACGGATCCCCGTCGCAGTTTTTGCCATTGGTCTGGCCTTGTTGACGTCCGCTTTCGGCACTTGGGCCTTCGGGAAGAAAGCAGGTTTTTATGCCGGCTTATGCATGGCCACATGTGTGGGACTCTTTCTGTTCACACGAATCCTGATTTCAGATGTGATGCTGACGTTCACTACGGCTTTGGCAATGTGGGCATTTTTGCGCGCCATCGATGACCAGGAACCTCATCCGCGCAAGTGGGCTTTTCTCCTGGCCAGTAGCCTTGGAACGGGCCTGTTATTTAAGAGCTTGATCGCCATTATTTACCCGGTCGCTGCCGCGCTCATTTATCTTTTCCTTACGCATCAACTGTTTTCCCTTGAGATCTGGAAACGCCTGCATGTGATCAGCGGAACGCTGACCGTTATTTTGATTGCTGCTCCGTGGTACGTTCTAGCTACTTTACGGAACCCTCCCTACTTCGCATTTACGTTGCATGGTGGACCGGGCCAGTACCACGGTTTTCTCTGGTTCTTCTTCGTCAACGAACAGCTTCTCCGTTTTCTAAATTTGCGTTATCCGCGAGATTACAACACCGTCCCGCGTCTTTACTTTTGGTTGTTGCACTTTGTTTGGCTGTTTCCGTGGAGCGTTTACTTCCCAGCGATCGCAAAGCTTTCATTCAAGCCCCTCGATCGTGCAGGGCGAACCAGATTGCTGGCGCTGTGCTGCGTGGGGTTCATTCTTGCCTTTTTAACATTCTCCACCACGCAAGAATATTATTCGATGCCGTGCTACCCAGCGCTTGCACTACTATTAGGTTCCGCCATGGCGACCGATGGTCCCTGGATCCGGCGTGGAACGCGGGCCCTTTCCGTCATCAGCGGATTGGCAGCTTTAGCGGGTATTTGTATTCTTTTCTATTCTCGCAACGTTTCCGTGACTGGCGATATCTCAAAGGCTCTCACTTCCCATCCGAGGGTTTATTCATTTTCACTTGGTCATATTGAAGATCTCACTTTCTATTCATTTGCGTATCTTCGGACTCCATTGTTGCTTGCGGGAATTGCGTTCTTGGCCGGTTCTCTGGCGACACTGCGGTCCACCGGGCAGCGCGCATTCCTTGCTTCGGCCCTTATGATGGTCATCTTCTTTCACGCCGCTCGCTTGGCGCTTGTAGCTTTTGATCCCTATTTTTCTTCGCGGCCCCTGGCAAATGCGCTCCTGAAATCTCCCGACGGTGTGCTGATAGTGAATCATCACTACTTCACATTTTCTTCCGTCTTTTTCTACACAAACAGAAGTGCCCTTTTACTGAATGGCCGATTCCACAATCTTGAGTATGGAGCGTATGCCCCGGGAGTACCGGATGTATTTATTCAGGACTCGGATTTCAGGAATTTGTGGAACAAGCCCGAACGTTACTATCTCCTGGCAGCAGGGTCAGCGCTGGGGCAAATGCAAGATTTAGTGGATCGCTCACAACTTGCCGTAGTCGCTGAAAGCGGCGGCAAATATCTCTTCACGAATCATCCACTGGTAGGTTCCGTACCGCCGTAGCGCAGAGCATCGCGGCGCTGGGACTCGAAGAGTCGAAGTCTCGCCCGCGATGTCGAGGCTATGAGAACTTCGCCAACTTCTGCCGTCAAGATTATCCGAGAAGGAGTTCTTTTACTTTCGCCCGAGGAACACCAGGGTAACGCCGATGCAAACGAGCGCCACACCGACCCACCGCTGCATTGAGACGCGCTCTTTGAGAAAGATTTTTCCACCCAGAGTGCCTGCAGCATAGCTGATCGCGGTCACCGGCACGACGAAGCTTACATTTGCTATTGAAAGCGCACCAAGCAGAGAGAGAAAAGCAACAATCGACAGTAGTAGACCGATCCACATCCATCCAACATGCATCGCGCGGACGATAACGCGAAACACTGCAGCCGGCCGGAAATCTCTTACTTCACCGATTGTTTTCATTGCGCGCGAAATGCACAATTCTCCGGATGTTCCGGCAATCACAATCAAGAGTAAGAGTACGATTTCCCAAAACATTAGTGGTGCTCGGTTGTGCGAGGGTGTGTGTAGCCAACGACAAAAACGCCTGCGCAGATGGTCAACACCCCAAGCCATCGAATCGGTGTGACGGTTTCATGCAACAGAAAATGCCCCCACAAGGCAATAACGCCGTAAGCAAAAGAAGAGGCTGGCTGCACGTAGCTGTAGTCCGCCCAGGACAATACCAGCATATAGGACACCAAAAACAACAGAAGACATCCCATACCGAGCCAGATCGCACCAGATGAGAAAATCTGATAGAGGATGTGAGGAAGATCCGGGACCGCTCTAATCGTGAGCGGACCAATGCTCTTCATGCCTTTGCTGAGAAAGGTGTTACCGAGCGGTCCGAAAGTCACCATCATTAGGATCAGCAGGGCTGTCTTGGCGTGCAGGTTGGGAGCTGACTTCATGCGAAACGGCGCGCACAGATCTGGCGGTACCGTAGCGTGGTGGTCTGTAGGAAGGAACTGGCCGGATATTTCATCTCAAGATTCTGCAGAAAACTCCCCCAACCTTATTTTACGCGATTCCTCGGCAAATTTGTTCGGTCCTTTGTTTTTCTTGCACTAATTTTGCATACAGTAATGGGATGGATGGTGGACCCTAGGGGACGATTTAGAACTCTTCCGATCAGTCAATTGCGGCAGGTATTCCACACTTTAGGGAGTCCGCCTTGATTTAAATCTCAGTGCGAGTCCCTTTTCCGCCATCGAGTCCGAAATGCCCCCTCGTAGCCGTTTTGGCAACCCTAACCACCGAGACCCCGAAAACGAAGCTGAAGCTGACGGTAAATGAAACGAAGACGCGGGTCAGGGTTGGCAACGGATAGGCTGCACCTACACCACCGCGTCACACCTCGACTCCACACATGTTCAGTTATCCCGGCTAAACTGGGGGACTGGCCGCCGTGGCACCCAAGAGTTCGTCGAGACTGCCGTTTGTATCCAGGCTTTCCGCTACAATCGCCAAAGGCTTGGGTAGCCCCGCAATGCCCGAACATTCGAAACGTTCCATCGAGCAGTATTACTCTGAATACCCCGAACACGAACGGTTGACTTCTGCCAGAGGCCAACTTGAGTTCGAGCGAACGAAGAGAATTGTGCAGCGATTCCTGCCAAGTCCACCTGCAGTCGTTGCCGATGTTGGAGGCGGTACCGGCCCATATTCTTTCTGGCTCGCCTCCCTCGGCTACGAAATTCACCTGATTGAACCCTCGATTCGGCTCGTACAAGTCTGTAGAAACCAAATGCAAACCAATCCCTCCCAAGCAAGGCCACGAACGGTGGAGATAGGCGATGCTCGCTCGCTGTGGCTTGGCGATGCTTCTTGTGATGCAGTGTTCATGTTCGGGCCTCTCTACCACTTGACAGAGCGAGATGACCGAATTGCTGCCCTTCGGGAATCGCGCCGGGTTCTGAAGTCCGGCGGCTATGTTTTCGCAGCAACCATCACGCGAGTTGCATCGTTCATCGATGCTTTATGTCACGGCCTGCTAGGCGACCCTGCTTTCCTTTCGATAGTGGAAGCGGATATTGGGACGGGACAGCACAGAAACCCAACCAGCGAAATCTTGTACTTTACTGACGCTTTCTTCCACCGACGGGCCGAGATTCGAAACGAAATGGAAAACGCGGGCTTCGAGGTCGTGGCCCAATTGCCAATTGAAGGCCTCGCGATTCTGGCGCGAGACTTTGATTCCCTCTGGAATGACGCCCGGAAACGAAGCGGCCTGTTGGAGCTGTTGGCCCACACCGAAGGGATTGAAGAAGTGAATGGTGCTTCGGCTCACTATGTGTCAGTTGGGATGAAACGATAGGCCGCCCGCAGGAGCGGGTTTACTCCGCTCGCTGTCTTCGGGGGCTGGGCACCGGCGGGCATGAACGTCCTAGCTTACAGTTTTGCGATCTCCGCCTGATCGCTGCGGCTTATCGGCAAGGGTGAGGCGGGTCTGCTGACGGCCGCCATCCTATTCTTCTCCGCGATGGGCGACTTGCTGACCTCTGTGCGCGCTGCTGAAGCGGGTGCCGCACTCTCCGTATAAAATCCCACCTGCTATATACTTTCCCCCGAATGCCTCCACCCATGACCGAGGGCGCGCGATTCCAACCCGCGAGCGATCAATCGCTCTTGGTTTACTTCGGCCAACAGATCACACTCGATGCTCATCAGCGTGTCAGGAGACTGCTCTGCTTGCTGGAGTTGGAGCCGGTCGCGGGCATACGAAATCTTCACCCCGCGTATTGCTCGCTTCTTGTCAACTTCGATGTGCTGAAGTTGAGCCACGGCGAACTGGAAACAATTCTGCGGGGTTACCTCGACCGGCTTGAGTCCGTGCGTCTCCCAGATCGGCGACAGCTGGAAATCCCGATGTGCTACGGCGGGGAGTTTGGTCCAGACTTACACGAGGTAGCTGCCCTGCACGGAATGACGCCCGCTGAGGCAATTGAATTGCATGCTTCGGTTACCTATGTCGTTTACTTTTTCGGGTTCGTTCCCGGCTTCGCTTATCTCGGTCAATTGTCTGAAGCGCTTGCGACGCCGCGTCTGGCCACCCCGCGCCGGAGCGTGCCGCCTGGCAGCGTCGGGATCGCCGGTAACCAGACCGGCGTGTACCCGTTTGCCACCCCGGGCGGCTGGCGATTGATCGGGCGCACTCCCATCGCGATGTTCCGCCCGGACCGAAACAACATGAGTTTCCTGTCCATCGGAGATCGCGTGCGCTTTATGCCGATTTCCATCGAGCGATTCACGGCGCTGGAGAATGCATGAGCGTCATTCAGGTCCAAACGCCGGGCCTGCTCACCACGGTGCAGGATCTGGGACGAGAAGGCTTCGGTCCCATAGGCGTTTCACCGTCCGGGGCCGCCGATCCGATTTCACTGCGACTCGGAAACCACCTGGTTGCTAATGCTGAAAGCGCGGCTGGACTCGAGATGACGCTGCTCGGTGGAACATTTCTTTTTCCGGAAGGGGCCATCCTGGCACTGACGGGCTCCGATTTCGGCGCGACTCTCGATGATGTCACCGTCGATCTGTCGACGTCGGTTGAGGTTCGGCCGGGCCAAACGCTTCGCCTGGGTCCCACGCGCTCGGGAGCGCGCTGTTATATGTGCGTTCAGGGCGGATTCATCGTGACGCCTTTTCTAGGTAGCGCGTCGACGCATATCTTAAGCGGACTCGGCGGTTTCGAGGGTAGGTCGTTGCGGACCGGAGACGTGCTGCACATCGGGTCCGCGACCAGGTCTTTCCGCAAGAGAACCATCGCTCCGCAAGCATCGGAGCATTTGTCGCTTCGCAAGGTCTTGCGCGTCACTCCCGGCCCACAGATTGATTGGTTTTCCGAGTCATCGCTGCGCTCGCTCTGTGAGGGCACCTATCGCGTTGGCGAGCAATCCAATCGCATGGGTCTTCGGCTGGAAGGCGCCCCGGTGTCACAGCGTTCCGGGAAGCAGATGATTACTGAAGGCGTTTCGCTCGGCGCCGTTCAGGTGCCGCCCGGAGGCTCGCCCATCATCGTTTTCGTGGAGCAACAGACCACGGGCGGTTATCCGAAGATCGCGAACGTGATATCTGTAGATCTCCACCGCGTAGGGCAGCTTCGCCCCCGCGATGAGATTCGATTTGAACAGGTTACGTTGGAAACTGCGCGACTCCTGCTAATCGAACAGGAGAGACTGCTAGCATCCGGGGAGTTGATTTTGGAATGAAGCGCGTGGATCTGAATTGCGACATGGGCGAAGTTCCGGAGGCCATTACCGACGGCACTCAGGAATCGCTGATGCTCTCCCTGACATCGGTCAACGTCGCCTGCGGGGGACATGCCGGCGATTCACGAACCATGAAGGCAACGATTGAGCAGGCACTTCGCTGGAGGCTGGCGTTGGGCGCGCATCCCGGATATCCAGATCGCGTGAATTTTGGCCGCTTGGAATTGAAACTGCCGCCGGAAATAATCGCCGATTCCGTATTCGAGCAAGTGCGGGCACTCGCCAAAGTGGCCGCCGGTTGCGGCGCCTGCGTGGTGCACGTCAAGCCGCATGGCGCACTTTACAATCAGGCTGTGGCGAATTGTGCGCTGGCCCAAGCGATTGCCGATGGGGTCGCTCGCTGGAGCCGGGACGTCGCACTCGTAGGCCTAGCTGGATCGCTGATGCTGGATGTCTTTCGAGAAGCTGGTTTCCGAGTCGCCGCCGAAGCATTTGCAGACCGGCGGTACGAGGCCGATGGAACTTTGCGCTCACGCAGATTTGAGGACGCGCTGATACGCGATCCCGAGGAAGCCGGGCAACAAGCATTGCATATCGCGGAACGAGGGACGGTGGTTGCCTGCGGCGGGACCGAAATCGTTGCGAACGCGCAGACCATCTGCATCCATGGCGACACTCCGGGCGCACCGAAAATTGTCGCAGTGGTAGCGCAAACCCTACGGCGGGCTGGCGTCGAACTCAGCGCGCTCTTGCGGTGATCGGACGAGGATTCCTACGGCTAGCTCTGCCTTTCGGGATTCCTTCGCAATCTCACGTCTTGCGACTTTTGCCAGAGCCAGTAGACCGGCACACCCGATAAAATGATCAGCAATCCTGGCCAAGTGTATTGCGGCTTGTAGCGCAACAATTGCAATTCGAGGAACAAGGCGAGCAAAAGATATAATCCCGGAAGTAGCGGGTAGCCAAAGACTCGATACGGTCGTTCCATATCTGGCCGCTGGAAGCGCAATACAAAAAGACCCAGGATCGTGAGGATGTAAAACATCACGACAGCGAAAACCAGAAAGTCAAGCAATTGCACGTAGGTACCGGAGAGGCACAAAACGGTGGCCCAAATGCATTGAACCCATAGGGCAGCGCAAGGAGTGTTGTGCTGGTTCACGGTGCCGACAGTTCTAAAGAACAGACCGTCCTTGGCCATCGCGTAGTAAACGCGCGCCCCAGCCAGGATAAGTCCATTGTTGCAGCCAAACGTCGAGATCATTACAGCAATAGCCACAAGGACCGCGCCGCTCGAGCCAACAATCACCTCGGCGACGGCTGTTCCCACGCGATCTCCGGAGGCGAATTGGAGTCCTCGTTCAAGGACTGATCCTCCGCGAACGGTTCCAGCTAGAGGCAGTACATTCAAATAAGCAAGGTTGGCCGAAATGTAGAGTACGGTCACAACTCCGGTACCTAAGGCCAAGGCGAGAGGCAGGTTACGCCTTGGGTTTCTCACTTCGGATGCGATGTAGGTGACATTGGTCCAGGCGCTTGACGAAAACAGAGCACCCACCATGGCCAGGCCAATTAATGTCAGAGTATCGATCCACACGGTATTTTGGCCGACCTGATAGATGTGCCGTCCGGAGAGGCTCGCCTTCCGCCAAAAATCGCCGAAGTTGGATTGCCGTGCTGCCTGCGTGGCGAATACGAAACCCAGTAGCGTCAATCCACACAGCGTGGCGATTTTTGCTATCGTGAAAATATTCTGCACCCTGGCCCCTATGCGCAGCCCGCGCGTGTTAATCCAGGTAAGAAAAACTATCGAGGAGATGGCCAGGAGGTTTTGGGTGTTCAACCCCACATTGTAGGGGCCCAACGCACCGAACCACATTTTATGGGGGCCAAATGTCCCCAGCTTCCAGACCCACGCGGACGATGAGAACCAGGGGAACAGCACGCCGGTGAAGTTCGAGAAGGCGATGGCCACCGCAGCGATTGTGGCAGTCTGGATAACCAGCAGCGTGGCCCAACCGTACAAAAAGCCCCACAACCGGCCAAGAGATTCGCGCAAGAAAATGTACTCGCCACCAGCTAAAGGCATCGCCGCGGCAAGCTCTCCGTAGCAAAGGGCCGCCATGGTGGTCATCAATCCGGTTGCCAACCAGACAACGAGCAGCAAGCCAGGGCTGCCGACTTGCCGAGCAATCCCGGCGGAAACGATGAAGATTCCTGAGCCAATCATCGAGCCCGCGACAATCATGCTTGCGTCGAGCAGGCCAAGGCTCTTGGTCAGCCCGGAATCTACAGCAGGGGCCGCAACCTTTGACGACTGGATTTCTTCAGGCATGGACAACGGTCCACAACATTGCACCGGGTGAGCGAGTGTCAAGCGACTGCAATTTAAAAGCCTGAGGCATGACTGAGGATCTTAGGGTCGACCTGGGAGCATGTCAATCTTCGCCCGAGTATGCCCGAGTATCTTCGCCGAGTATCGTTTTCGAGCCAAAAGGATTTCCTTGGGGCACAGGCGATCCTTCCAACCCTAAGCGAATGCCTCCCAAGAACAAGGACTGTCTCTCCCTGGGAGAGGCCACGCTATGGGCGATAACGATAGATCCGAGCGCGACATATTACGAACTCGCGAATAAGGCTCATTTTCTATACCTTAGGCAAAATTCACCGGAAAAAGCCAAATTGCTGAAAATGGTCCTTCCGAACTGCAGATCGATGCCGCAAATGTCTATCCCATCTTTCAGAAAGCCTTTTGACCTGATCTTCCACGCGGCACGAACAGACAGATGGTGGGCCTTAGGGGATGAGTTTAGAACTCTTTCGATAAGTCAGACTGTGGCTCGGATTCCACATTTCAGCGAGTTTGTCTTGATTTAATTTTCAGGGCCTGTCCCTTGTCCGCCACCAGGTCCGAAATGGCTAACGCAGGCGTTTTGGCAACGCTAACCGCCGGACCGCGAGAACGTTCCCGTCACAATCCGGGGAAGGATCAAAAGGAAATCGTTTTGTCCCATTCGAGTCTGGCTCTGTTCGGGTCAGCGGTTTATCAGCAGTGCGCGTGTGGTCTTGCAAGACGAGGGGCACATCTGCTAACGATAGCCAATATGAATGGACTCCCTGAAGATGCCGTCCGAGAGATTGAACAGATCCATTCAAGGTGGATCGGCTTCGAAGTCGCTGGAGAGGATGACAGCTTGATGGCCTTGTGCGCTGATGACATCGAGTTGAGGCCGCCGGACGCGCAGCCTGTGCTTGGACGCGCAGCGGTTTCAGCATGGATCGTGCGCGGGGCGACGAGAATTCACAGCATTGAGATTACCGAACGTCGTATTCAAGGTTCGACCGAGATTGCTTACTTGACTGCGAGCTACAAAACCACTTTTTCCTTAAGGGAAGATTCCACCCCCCGGCAATCCCTCGGAAGCCATCTGTGGATACTGCGGAAGCAGACCGGTACGTGGGTTGTCACTCTCGTGAGTTGGTCACAATGGTGACGTGGCTACCACTATCGAAAGGGAACGATTTTGTCCCAGATTCCGATAATCAGGAGAGCTGATCAACCTTTCGGAAAGACCCTACTCGCCGCCGGTCACATGCGGCGCGCATGCCCGAAGGGAAATCTTTTAGTCCAGCACACGTTGCCGTTATGCCTGTTGAGATTTTGGCGCCGTACTTAGTACGCTCATCTCCAACTGCTCGCTCGATCCAACGAATTCCAAGCCCGTCCCAAATCGCCCCTGACCTAAGGCGTCACAATAGGCGACGCGGGCCGCGGACGTAAAGTGACCGGTGGGTAAGGCAACCAGAATGGTGTCGTCAACAAACCATTCACTTGTCGAGATGACGCGGACGCCTCGGGAACTGACGTTTTCCGTGATTGCTTTTTCCACTCCCAATTTGCCGTGTCTACCAATGAGCATAGCCGTCACCTTCATGTCGACACGGTTTTCGGCCCGCGCCGCCGTAAACTGTTGTTTCATTGGGTTGCCTCCGGAACAGAACTGTTCAGGCATCAACCGCAGGGCGTCAGCCCTTAGGTCAAGGCCGCCACGCTTGTGCATTCATCGTAGCCAAGCTCCGCTCAGAGAAGTAAACGAGTGGGGAGCACTACTGTCGAAAATGATACTAGGGTGCGACTTGGCTCGTGGCCGGGTTGGGATCCACCTTGTCCACAGTGGCTAAATCAGCGATCTCGAAACGGAAGCCTTTCTCTTCGCTATGATCCCTGTGCTAACAAGATTGACATCAGGCTTCCAACAATTGACCGAAGGCAGCGTATTTGTCTGGAGCTGACCGAAAAGACAACTTTTCTCGTTTAAAGGGCAACTACGTGACCGAGGAGCGCCCCCAGAACGAAAGTAAAAACCTCGGCGGATTCTATGTGGTCAAGGTCGTAAGAGCCTTCCACAACCCCCGGCGCTATTTCACGATATCGAATGTGCATCTCCCGTGCGCCGGGTTCGGACATGATTGGGAAAAGATGCTTCTGAACATTCGGGAGGATGTTCTTATCGCCTGAAAGATACGTGACCGTCGCTGTCTGCGACTTGTCAGGATCAAAATAAAACGTCAGGCCGATTGCGTGGTCATCGGCTATGACCGAAGAGTTTTGGCCTGCCAAAGGGGAGCTCGGGTCTGATGACGCTCCCTTCTTGGCGTAGTGCCGCACGGCCCAAAATTCGGCGTGAGTATTTACGCATTTCCATTCCGGAAGACTCTCTGGTAAAGCTCTTTCGCCGCCTTTACCATTTATTCTCGACAGGACTTCCCGAAGATATTCTTCATTCGTCGCTGCCACGGCTATGTTCGGCTTGGGAAACGCCACGAATGTCGTCCAGATATCTTCTTCTAGTTTTTCCTGAAACACGATCACTTGTTGCCCCTCAATTCGTTCCGTCCTCAGAACAGCATCTGAGGAATTCTTCAGAAATGCATCTACGCTCACAGCGATATCTGAAGCGAAAACAGCGATGTCACATCCTTGATACGGTCCTTCGCCAAGTCCGGCCGGAGTGCGGAAATTTCGCGAGCCCTCAAGAGCTAAAAGCACTTTTTTGTTTTTAAAGTACTTGCCCATGAGTCCCTTCTTGAAACCGAAAAGTCCGACAGGAAAGCTCTTAAATATTTCTCCTACCTCGTCAGAATCTTTGTGGCCCGGGGAATTGTTTTCTTCCGGATTCAAATCGGGCAGAGAAAACGGGCCATTCGCTGCCATCGCTGTCTCCGTGTCAGCGGGAAGCCAGGACAGCGCCTGCTCCACAAGTTGCGAGGGCGCCACCATCTTGATCGGCGAGTCGGGTTGTCGGTGGGCTAAAGCAGGTCGCGAATTGGCAGCATCATTGTCACTAGAGCAATCTCCGATGCACTTTGTCGAACTACCGACTTCTGGCAGTTGATATAACTGGACGATGGGGCCGGACTTGACCGCCAACAATTCCGCCTCGGGAGAGAGCGCCAATCCTCCCCAACCAAAACGTGTGTCTCCTTCCGGCGTCTGGAAGTTTGGGCTAGAACTGTAGTGAGGCGTAACGCGGAGCGTCAGGATTGGTTTGTCAGCATCCAAGCCAAACACGCGCGCGATTAGTTTCTCGGGATCTTTATTCCCGCCCCAGCCCCAGCGCATAGTGGCCACTGCGAACCTCTTGCCATTTCGCGACGCAACCGCAGGGCCATCCATTTGTTCTAGTCCGAGATCGAATTGGTGCAGGATCTTTCCATCTGTCGAAACCACGGAGAGTTTTGCCCCAGGTCCTTGCTGACACATCGCAATCGTTTCTTTGTTGATGAAACTCCAGTCACTGCAAAACCATTCTCTACCCGAAACCAAAGGCCTAGCCGCGGTGTCCGGTGTCCTTATAGAAATCGATTGGGGCATCATAGAAGCAATTTCATCACCCCAAAGAATTTCGTTCATTTGCGGAGCAGATTTCCAGGACCTGAGCACGGTCAACCCCTCGGTTTCGAGCAGCTCGAATTGTTCAATCCACTGGCCGTCCACCTTTTGTGTGTCCCCGAGCAACACTGTTTCACCAGATGGACTTGCGATTCCTGCGATCTCCCCTTGCACGGTGTGTTGAGCGATGACCTTGAAATCAGGCGAGTACAACGTCAGCGCATTTCCGATCCCGATAATGAATCGCCCATTCGTGGCAGGAAAGACAAGAAAATGTTGCGTAATGCTCGGCAACGGTAAGTCGAGTGTCTTGAGAAATTCTCCCTTATTGGAATTAAAGAAAATTACCTCCAGTCGAAAAGAATCCGATGGCGAAGCTTTGTGGGGTTCGGCTGTGGTGCTAGATGGCTCATCATGCACAACAAAAAATGCGACGAGCACACTCGGTTCGGTGAAAAACACTCCCTGCTTATAGGTCCGAAGACATGGAACCAGCGTTCTCGTTTCCGAGATGAATTGGCGGCCTGCCCTGATAACCATATTTTGTTAGATCAATTTCCCAAAGCGGTTGCGGCGCGCTTGTGAAAGCTGTAACAGGAAACTTGGGTAGAAGCAGGTAGTAGAAAGCTGCCGCCAAAATGATTCCGAGAAATCCGATCTTGAACATCGCCCGCACATTTGTGCTCATGGTTCGCCGCCTTAGCATTGCCCCTTAATGAAATCAAGTTAATTACTTCTTATACAATATTATCGAAGCCGAACACGAAATCGTGTTCAAGTCAGGCATAAATCACCCTGACTCGGTAACTCGGAGATTCGCCGCTATCGCCGGAACGCTTGAAGTGCTGGCTCGCGAATTCCTATCGCTAAAAGAGGACTCGGGGAAATCGAATTGAATTCTTTCGTCGGAGATACTCCAGTGGCCTCGATCCCCGTCGAGCTTTTGATTCGGTCCGGCTCCTAGGGTTTTTGGAAGCTGAATACCCCAAAAACCTAAGTTGGCGCCAAGCGCTAAATGAAAAAGAACCGTTTCCTCCGGGTATGGAAACAACCTGCGTGGCCGCGCTCAAACACTGTCGCTTGGGTACCCCTAGGTCGTTCAGGAGGTTTCTCAGGACGAATCTCTATCGTCGCGCACTAGCACGGTTTGCGGCGGCGGAGCTGAAAAAACCGGAAGCAGTCTCGCATCTTGCGCTCGTCGTCATCGCTATCGCAGTGAAGGCCGAGGCGGTCTTGCAGGATTACTTTCCTGGAATGGCCGAAAGCGTTGCGCTCGCGAGTGTCTTGAAAAGGAGGTCTAAACGTCGGTGACTCAACGGTTGCGATCTAGAGAAGATACACGAATTAGGTCACGCGTCATCAGGACAAGTGTGAGCTTCACCGCAATCGCCTGTGCTAAAGGGCTCGCCGCGAGAAAATTCCCAAGTTATTGATCTTTCCCAGAACTTTCCACGCTTCCGAATGTGCGAGAAGGACATCGTTTCGGCGAAACGACAGCCGATCCTTATTTTCCAATTCCGGGCAAGTTTGCTCGCACCGACAGGAAAATACCAGGCGCGCGCGTCTGTTACTTCTTTAGGGCGGCATTCCAGTTCAGGACAATGGTGATGGGCGGCTGGGCTTCGTCGCTGCTTGCGTTGATAACGAAACGTGCGCCGTCGGGGGTGACATCGTAGGAGCCACTTCTCTCTAATGCTTCAGGAGCGAGATTGACACGAAAAAGGGGGCGCACGTTTTTCACTTCGAATCTATTCTGACCGACTTCGACTTCAGCGGCCATGAGCGTGTAGTCTTCGGCAACGAAATAGAGTTCGCGCCCGTCTCTGCGCCAGCGCGGCATTCTTCCTCCAGAACTGGAAATCTGCCATTTCCCGCCCGGGCCTGGAAACGGCGCTACATACACTTCCTCTCGGCCTGGCTCGCGCGAGGTATAGGCCACCCAGCGGCCATCCGGTGAAAAGTGGCCAGAGCGCTCCGGAAATTGCGATTTGGCAAATGGATAAGACTTGCGGTCACCCGCGAGCGGCAGAACGTCAACCTCGCTCAGTATCGAATAGTTGTTGTCCAGGAGAATGAATCGACCATCGGGGGACCAGTCAGTGGGAATCTCCATGCCCTGAGGGGCATAGAGAGGTTCGTTCTGGCCTTCCCCGTTCGTTTTCTTAGTCAAGAATCTCCGATGATCCGATACCACCATACAACGTCGAGAACGCGATCCGAGTCCCCTCCGGCGACCACACGGGCGCACCTTCAGTCGCGCCAAAGGTGAGCCGGGTCTTCACGGCCCGGCGAAGGTCGAAGATCCAAACATTCCGATTGGGATCGCCGAAATCGACGGCCAGCCGCGTGCCGTCAGGAGAGAACCGCGGCCCATAATAGGTGCCGCTCCCGAGCGCGCCGAGCTTTTTGCCTTCCCGGTCGTACCAGCGAAGTTCGCTTTGCTGGGTCTGTTGGCCTCCAGCCTGATAAGCGAGGACGCCGTTTTGTGAGGAACTGAAGACCGCTCCCCAGGTGCTGATGCTCTCGATAACATTCTCCGCGATAGCGGTCGCATCGCCGGTGAATTCTAGCTTATCCGGATCGAACGGCTGCGCGATGAGCGTGGTGTCACGAAGATAAAGCAAGTAGCCGGAAGCGTACTCCACCCTCGCAAAGGAATGCACGAGCGGGCGATTCAACTTGCCATCGACCGAAGCGATATAGATCTCGGTGGTTGCTGCGCGCGGATCGGCGTGATTGGAGGCGAGGTATAGAAAATGTTTGCCATCGGGCAAAAAATATGGCCAGCGGTGTGTAGTGTACTGCGCAGGGTCGACCTTCGTAACGGGCACGGGGGTTCCCCCCGTAGCCGCGATTCGAGAGATTCCCGCGCGTGGCGCTGGCGCAAAAAGGATAGTGCCATTCGTGCCCCAACTCGCTCCGCGCAGACCGGCGGCGTCGCAGAGCTCGATGGGGGGAGAACCGGAGATATCCATGGTCTTTAATTTGCCGTCGGCGGAGAACCCGATAAAGCGGCTATCTGGCGACCAGAAAGGAAACATCGCATCTTGCGTACCCTCAAGGCGTCGTGGCGCTATCTCATTTCAGGGAGCACACCCAGAGAAAGCCGCTGGCGGAAAAGACAAGCTTCGTTCCGTCGGGGGAAACCGCCACGGGCCCGGAAAAGTCGCCAGCGAGGTTAACCGCGCCTTGTCCGTCGGGTTGATAAATGCGCGCACGACCTGCGTTTGTGATGCGGATTTGAGGTCGCGCCAGTGAAGATAGCCGAGCAAAATCGTGATGACGCTGAGGCCGACAACCGCGATGAGCCAAACGGCCCGCTCGCGGAGTTTTGTTTTGACCGAAATTGCGGGCGGAGCCGCTATGTCCGATTGCGACGATTCGGCGATCCAGCGCAATTCACCGGCCTCAGCCAACTGGGAAGGCGCCGCGACACTCGCCGTGGCTCGCGCCGAATCCATATCCCTCGTGAGCCGCTTCAAATCAGCGCGGAGCTCGGCGGCTGTCTGGCAGCGCAGTTCGCGGTCCTTTTCAAGGGCCGTGTTGATGATTTCTTCCAGTTTGGCAGGGAGACCAGGGTTCAAGCTCCGTGGAGAGGTCGGAGTGCGTCCCAATATGGCGTGGAAAATCACCCCTGCGGTGTTTCCCAAGAATGGCTGCTGGCCGGTAGCCATTTCGTAGAGCACCACGCCGAGGGAAAACAGGTCGGTGCGCGTGTCGAGTTCTTCGGCGCGCACCTGCTCGGGCGACATATAGGCGACGGTGCCTACAGTCGAGCCGGGACTTGTCAGCAATTCTCCGCAGTGGCCGCAAGCGCTGCGACACCACCGACAGTTTCGGCGACGCGGTGCCGCTCCGGGACGAGCTTCGCCAGACCAAAATCGAGTACCTTCGCCTGCCCTCGCTTAGTGACAAAAATGTTCGCCGGCTTAATATCGCGGTGAATGATTCCCTGCGAGTGGGCCGCATCCAAGGCATCGGCAACCTGAATCCCCAAATCAATCAACTGCTCCAAGCTCATGGGCTTGCCCGCGATCCGATGCTTCAGCGTTTGGCCATCAAAAGATCCATGGCAATGAAATGATGGCCGTTCTGCTGGCCGACCTCGTAGATGGTGCAGATGTTGGGATGGTTCAACGCCGAGGCAGCGCGAGCTTCCCGCTGAAGGCGCTCTAACGCCTGGGGATCGCTGGCGAGCTGATCAGGAAGGAATTTGAGAGCGACGTGGCGGCCCAGACTCAGGTCTTCCGCCCTGTACACTACCCCCATGCCTCCGCCACCAAGCTTCTCAAGGATGCGATAGTGAGAGATTGTCTGGCCGATCATGAGGAGGCAGACATCCTTGGTCGGCCATCTTAGGTTGAGCTGTCAGACAAGTCAACGCGCGGATCAGGCATGAAGTCCGCGTCGAATGGTTCCCTTCGGAACCTCCAGTTCGTTCCACTCGTAAGCGAATGACCTGCTAGTATAAGAACCGTTTCAAAACCATCCTGGAGCCCTTTCGAGCCTCTCACGGCTTATTGCAAAAGCGCTTCACCCTATATCCCTTCGGAAACGAACTGCGTGACCTGTAATTCAAATGCCTTCAAGGAAGTCATAATGAAATCCTGGCTCATGCGAGATGGATGAAAACGATAAATCCGAGCAGAACCGTACAAAGAAGAACAGGCTTTGTGGGATGCATACCGGGGAATTCGTAAAGCTAGAGGAATCAATATTGACCAGGTTTTTGCAGAATGGGCCGCTAAGCAAGCGCAAGAGCTTCCGTCACCCGGCGCACGGCAAGATTCGATGAACTTTGCGTGCACGGCTGTAACCCGCAAGTGCTCGCTGCAATTGTCGCGGGTCTTCGAAATTCACCTCGCCTCAAAGCCATCTGGGCAATAATGGTCGGTCCAATCGAAAACCGCAAAAACGATACAGACCTTGGAGAAGTGGCGGCGACGCTCCAAGAGATTTTTGGAGCCTTCATAGCTGTCGAGGATGAAATGGACAGAGAGGAAATTCGCCAAAATCGGACGCATTCCTCCTCTCGCGTATGGTCTCCGAGCTACAGCTGTATGGCAGGTTCATAAACATGGCCAAATCGCTTACCGTAGACACGGAGTCGCATTCGCTTGACGAGGTTTCTAAGTTCATCTTGTCCAATTACGTCGAGCGGACGACGGGAAGACCACACGACAGATGCGTATCGGGCCTAATTGCCGCAGTCGTCAATTCCCCTGAGTACACAGAAGTGGCCTACCGGATGTGGCGCAATCGCAACTATGACCGCCTGGAAAGGCACTTCTCATGGATAACCGACCTTCTGGTCGGCTATGCGTGTGGTAATGGCACGCCGAGCGTAACGAATTCCCGCAGAAAACTCGAATTCGCGATCTGTGCTTCTTTTCACGGAGCCGCAGTGTGATCGCTCCGTGCGTTCCCCCGAAAAAAGGCGAGGCGCACTCCTGAACGCGCCTTTATGGCTGCGTCCACCACGACGGACTCTCTTCTTGATGGGACCCAATCGGCAGGCCTCTCAGATCCGGACGAGCTGCCAATACTCCGCCAATTCTTCGGGCTGCTTGCAGTTGGGACCAAGCGCTGAAAGGAGAAATCGAACATGAGTAGAACCCTCCACCCGCCCGACCCAGATATAACGTACACGTAACATTGCGCGGACCGATTTCCATGTTGTGTGTGTGGGATGGGCCTTGGAAATTCGTTTTACACATTAAGAATATTCCCAAACCGTACACGACCTGCCTTGCTTGCGGAATTCAGACGTTTTTTCGCGGGCAAGTAGCGATTTCGCGTCCTTAACAGAGATTGTAAATTCCGGAATGCTTATCGCGCGAAAGGGATCCAGAACGGAATTGGCTGTAATTCTGTTCAATCGAATTCAACAACTCCGTGCTCAGAAAAAACCAGAACTTGAAGGAAAACAAAGACTTATAATTCTCGATCCCGATCTAAAAAACGCAATTCGCGCCGTTGACAATGAAATAAAACATGTGCAAGGTGAGCTAGCCAAACTAGGGCGCAAAACTTGCCGGGAGAGTGATCAACAGATGATACCTGCCGTTTTATATGCCCGCGTTTCCAGCAAAGACCAGGATCAGGAAGGGTATTCTATTCCCGCGCAGCAGAAGCTTTTGCGGGAATACGCGCAGAAAAACGGTTTTCAGGTTGTGCGCGAATTTGTGGATGTAGAAACGGCAAAGAAGACCGGGAGAAAGCAATTCAGTGAAATGGTGCAGTTCCTACGCCAAAACGTGCATTGCCGCACGATAATTGTGGAAAAAACTGACCGGCTTTACAGAAACTTTGGTGATTACGTCACGCTAGAGAATATGGAGGTCGAAATCCATCTCCCAAAGGAAGGGCAGATCATCAGCAAGGCTGCCCGATCCCAGGACAAGCTCCTTCATGGAATCCAACTGGTCATTGCCAAGAACTATCTGGAAAACTTGAAAGAAGAAGTCCGCAAGGGAATGCGGGAAAAAGCCGAACAGGGAATCTACCCGAGCCGCCCCCCGCTCGGGTATCGCAATAACAAGGTCGAACGCACGATCGAGGTCGATCCAGATAAGGCATTAATTGCACAGCGCTTATTCGATCTCTACGCCACCGGAAAATATTCCCTTTCGACCTTGCGGAACAAAATCCGGGCGGAATTTGGCCCTACCTACCCGAATGGATACCTCCAACGGCTTCTGAAGAATCCGTTTTACATCGGGTCCTTTGTCTGGGAGGGCAAGACTTATCCAGGAACTCACCCGCCCTTGGTCAACCGCACGATTTTTGGTAGTGTCCAGGAAATCTTGCAAGGCCGCAATCGCCCGAAATTGGGGAAACATGAATTTGCTTTCGCCGGGCTCTTGCAATGCGCGTATGACAATTGCGCGGTGACTGCTGAGATCAAGAAAACAAATACATCTATTACCACTGTACCGGCTATCGCGGGAAATGCGAGCTTCCTTATTTCCGAGAAGAAGAAATCGGAAATCGTTTGGGAGGAATCCTACAGGATATTCGGATCCCCGATGATATTCTCTGGCAGTTGGAAACCTCCCTGCTGTCCGATACAGGTCGCGAACAGGTCATTCGCCGCCAGAAGATTGACCGGCTGGAGCAGAGATTGACGACTGTCCGGCGACATCTGGACCAAGTCTACCTGGACAAGCTGGACGGCCGGATCACAGAGGATTTCTGGAAGGGCAAAACGACCGAGTGGCGCGAGGAGGAACAGTGCCTATTAGCGTCTATCGGGGAACTGAACGAGGCGAAGCCGGAGCGATTGCTGGATGTTGTCAGGATTCTAGAACTCGCGAATAAGGCACATTTTCTATATCTTAGGCAGAGTTCAGCGGAAAAAGCCAAATTGCTAAGAATTGTCCTTTCGAACTGCACGATCAACGCTACAAACGTCTATCCTACTTACAGAAAGCCCTTCGACCTGATCTTCCAGGCGGCACAGACGGAGAGATGGTGGGGCTGGGGAGAGTCGAACTCCCGACACGCAGTTTAGGAAAACAGGGGACTATTCTGACGCATTCTGAAAATTTTGGACTCTACTATATTTGTCAACACGTTCCAAGGATTACGATTTGACCCGTTCGTCCCCGATTTGCACCGTCATGACCCGATAACTACTACGAATTTACTACAGTGAACTGAAGATATTTTGTCTGTAGATTAAATTGCATTTGAATCGCGGGCAGACTTAGGTGGTCGCTTCACCGTTTCAGATGCGATAATCCATCGGAACCTACAGGCATGATGCGGCTCAAAAAAATCTCATTGCTTCGTCAGCGTGTCACTCGAGTGGAATGAATACCCATTTCAACATTCCCGCGATTGCATCACTACACTCTCTTGAGATCAATAGCCGAGTCGTGTTTCTTCGTGGGCGAAAACGGAACCGGAAAATCCACGCTATTGGAAGCGATCGCTTCCCACTATGGATTCGGGCCTTGAAGGCGGCAACCGAAATTTCTCGCCGCAGCACAACCGCGAGCGTAACTTCCATCGAACCTTTAGTTCGGGCTCTAAGGTTGTCTTTTACAAAGAAAACTGGAAATGGTTTTTACCTGAGAGCGGAGAGTTTCTTCAATGTTGCGAGTCACGTCGATGGTCTCGGCGCATCGCAAAGCTACGGTGGCAGGAGCCTCCACGACCAGTCTCACGGCGAATCCTTTCTCTCTCTAGTGCAAAATCGATTCAATCGTTCGGGCTTCTACATCATCGATGAACCGGAAGCAGCGTTGTCTCCCCAGCGTCAGCTTAGCTTTCTCGTTTTACTCCATGATTTGGAAGCCCACAACGACAATATCCAGCTCCTCATCGCAACTCATTCCCCCATTTTGCTGGCGTATCCAGGAGCCCAAATTTTTTCCTTTGACGGGAGAGAAGTCCATCAAATCAGTTATCGTGAAAGCCCGTCATTCCAACTGATGAGCCGATTTGTTGCATCGCACGAACGCTACATGAAGGCTCTATTTTCCGAGCCCAATGAGGGCTAGCCCCCGCTTGAATCAACGTGGAAACGGACATGTCCGGCAATCCGACTGAGTTAGCGAACGGCCTATGGAGGTTTCTCGCGTTGACATTCTACTGGAAGCACTATATCGTCACCTAGGATGTCTACTAAAGAGCAACGAGAGCGCATCGAACTGCTGCAGGGGACTCTGGACCTGCTGATTCTACGCACCCTGTTGCGAGGTCCAGTGCACGGGCACGCTATTGCCAAAGCAATCGAATTCAACTCCGACGACGTGTTGCAGGTCGAACAGGGATCGCTGTACCCGGCGCTGCACCGACTCATCAAGCGGAAATGGATTTTGGCCGAAGAAGGCACCTCGGAGAACAATCGTCGGGCCAAGTTTTACCGGCTGACGCCCAAGGGCCGGCGGCAATTAGAGATTGAGACCGGCAAATGGGACAAACTGGCGGGAGCGATCGCGCGGATTCTCCGGCCAGCAGAGCAGGCGAGCAAACCATGAAACGTCGCGGACGCATGTTGGAGGATCTCGACCAAGCCATTCGCGAGCACATCGAGATCGAGACGCAGGACAACGTCGAGCGCGGCCTGTCGCCGAAGGAAGCGCGTAATGCTGCACTGCGCAAGTTCGGCAACGTAACGCTGGTCAGGGAAGATACGCGGGAGGTGTGGAGTTTCGTTTGGGTTGAGCATCTGCTGGAGGACATCCGCTTCGGCCTACGCATGCTTCGCAAGAATCCTGGTTTCACTTCCGTCGCCGTGCTCACGCTTGCCCTCGGCATCGCCGCAAACACCGCAATTTTTAGTGTCGTCAACGGCGTGCTTCTTCGTCCTCTTCCCTACCCAGAACCCGAGCGTTTGATAACCATTGAATCTAACCAATCGCTCCCCGATCTGGACGACATTCACAAGCAAAGCCAGTCGTTCGAAGCGCTGGGCGCCACCACCATGCAGCGGCTCGACTACACTGGCGGCGCCGAGCCCATACAGGTGTTCTCCATCAACTGCAATGCCGACCTCTTCCGCGCGCTACACACGCAACCAGCTTTGGGCCGCCTGCTCACCGCGAACGACGATCGCTATGGAGCGCCAGGAACGGTAGTTCTAAGCCACGGATTTTGGACGCGCCAGTTCGGCGCAGATGCCAACGTCATCGGCAAATCCATCCCGCTGAGCGGGAATCCGTACACGGTCGTGGGAGTGCTGCCTTCAAATTTCTGGATATCCGGTCCGGTGGGCGACGTTTACGCCTCCCTGCGCGTAGTTTATCCCGCAGCAGCGCAAGCGCGCGGCGTGCACTTCCTCAGTACGTACCTTCGTCTCAAACCGGGTGTAACGCTGGCGCAAGCACAGTTGGAAATGGATCGCATCGATGAGTCGCTCGCACGCGCCTATCCGGATTTCAACCAAAACCGCCGTCGCCGGTTGATGCCGCTGCTCGAAAAGGTGGTTGGAGACTCGCGCGCCGCATTGCTTATTTTGTTCGCCGCAGTTGGCCTGGTGCTGATGATTGCCTGCGTGAATTTTGCGAATCTGCTCTTGGCGCGAGGAGTAGCTCGTCAACGGGAAATCGTAATTCGCGCTGCACTCGGCGCAGGCTCCCGGCGGTTGATCTCTCAGATGTTGGTGGAAAGTACGATGCTCTCCTTGGCAGGTGGAGCGGCCGGAATTTTGCTTGCACAAGTAGGTATAAAAACACTTCGCGCGCTTGCCCCTGAAAACTTGCCGCGCCTCAATGCGATCGGAATCGATTCCCGCGTTCTGGCATTCACGCTGGGCATTTCTATTCTGACAGGCATTGTGTTTGGACTGCTTCCCGGATGGAGCGCGGCGCGGCTCAACCTGGGTGAGGGGTTGAGAGAGTCGGGCCGCACAGTAGCAGGAAGTCGGACTACGCTTCGTCTGCGCCGGCTTCTCGTTGTTTCAGAAACCGTCTTGGCAATGCTGTTGCTCGTCGGTGCCGGCCTGCTGGTTCGCAGCTTCGAGCGCATGCAGTCCGTTTCGCCTGGCTTCCGGTCTGATAACATTCTCACCATGCGCCTTGAGCTTCCCGCGGCGCGATACGAAGAAGCCGCTAAACAAAGACCGTTCCGCTCCCGCCTGCTGGACTCCCTGAACTCGCTTCCCGGCGTCCAAGCCGCCATGATAAGCGAACTGCCCATGAGCGGCGATTACCTCACCCACAATCTTTCCATCGAAGGCCGGCCGGTAAAGCTCGGAGAAGAACCCGAAGTCCAGACGCGTACGATCCTCGGCGATTATTTTCCGATCATGGGCATCCCACTGCTCCGCGGACGTGAATTCTCCGGACAGGACCGCGAAGACACTCCGGTCGTCGTGGTTGTGAACGAAATGTTCGTCCGAAGCTTTTTCCCCAATCACGATCCCCTCGGCGCACGCATCGCATGGTCGCGCGACAAGCCCGGAGGTTGGAAAACGATTATCGGAGTGGTTGGCGACGTGAAACATTTCGGGTTGGACCAGCCAGAGGAGCCGGCCGTTTATGATCTCTACTCGCAAACGGACGAACCCTGGAAACGCTGGATGTCTCTCGTCGTGCGCAGCCCGCGCGATCCCGGCAAACTCACGCGACAAGTGGAAGCTCAAATCTGGGCTCTCGACCGTGGCATACCGCCAACCGCCGTGCTCACCATGAAAGACGTCATGGACGCATCCGTGACCCCGCGGAAATTCAATTTAATGTTAATGATGATTTTTGCTGGAGTGGCTCTGGCCCTTGCGGTCATCGGCATCTACGGCGTAGTGGCGTATTCCGTCACGCAGCGCACTCACGAAATCGGTGTCCGCGTAGCTCTAGGCGCGCAGCAACACGACATCGTGCGGTTGGTTCTCGGCGAAGGATCTAGACTCGCGGTTCTCGGCGCAATTCTCGGACTCGCTGCGGCAGCTGCACTTACAAAGTTTATGGCCAGCTTGCTATTTGGAATCAGCGTGCACGACCCGCTCACATTTTTGGCCGTGGCTGCGATTCTTGTTTGTGTGGCGGGAGCCGCCTGCTGCATTCCTGCGCGCCGCGCCATGCGCGTGGACCCAATGGTCGCCTTGAGGTATGAATAGCTCTTCGTACGAACGAGGGACGATCCTTCCTCAGAATACGTGCAAGAAACGACGCAGATTGATGCGGGCAAATCGCGGCGGCCGCCGCTCCAAAACGCTGCCGCAATTGAATCTTCTCGCGTACTTGATGATGAGGAGAACGAACTGACCGAACTGGGTAAGCAATTCGTGCGCTACACAATGGAGGGCGTGATGCCACGTATTGCACCTCCAGTAGAAGAATACCCTTCGCCGGGGTCACCTGCTGCTTACCTGCCGTACGTAGACGCTAGGTACAAACCGCGTTTTTCTTTTCGGAGAAATGGTGGGGCTGGGGAGAGTCGAACTCCCGACACGCAGTTTAGGAAACTGCTGCTCTATCCATCTGAGCTACAGCCCCGTGACCATTGCAAAGATTCTAACCCGGATTAGCCTTGCGAGCCCAAATCCAAGATTGCCACACAGCTCCTGCACCCAGCTTGGAGAGTGAATGCAAAATCGTCGGCCTGATGCAAAAATGCTTTTCTACGAAAAGCCGCCGAATTGAAACCTACGATTTATTCAGAGCGCAAGGCGCGAATCGGATCCAGCGTCGCTGCGCGGCGAGCCGGAACCACTGCCGCCAGGAACGCGGCAAAAGCTAGTGCCGCGCTCGTCATCAGCAGGATGTGCGGGTCGTACGGTTTTATCCCAAAGAGTTGTGTAGCCATCGCGCGGCCCGCGGCAATGGTCACTGGAATGCCGATTGCCAGTGCAATTCCCATCTGCACCAGCGCTCCGCGTAGCACGAGCTTCAAAATGTTCAACCGGCCCGCGCCCAGCGCCATGCGAACTCCAATTTCGTTCGTGCGCCGCTCCACGGAATATGCGGTAACGCCGTATAGACCTACCGATGCGAGAACCAGGGCAAGCAACCCGAATAAGGAAGTTAGCTTTGCAATCATCTTCTGCTGGGAAAAATTCTCGTCCACCTGGTCTGCGAAGCTCGTAAAGTCGATCACCGCAAGATCCGGATTCACCTCGGCGAGCGCGTGGCGAACCTGCGCTTCCAGCCCCGGCACTTTGCCCAGCGTTCTCAGCTCCACCGCGTTCAGGTCATGCGAACGATCTTCGAAGGCCTTGAATCGCGGATTATCAAACGTGACGCTCTGCGTGGATGGCAAAAAGAACATCGGCGGGATTTTGTGCGTAGCATCGCGATATTGAGTGTCTTCGGTGACGCCAACGATTTCAAAGAATCCCGCATTCTTCTGGTCGATGTAGCCGAAATGCTGTCCCAACGGGTTCTGCTCCTTGAAAAATTTCTTAGCGAATGTCTGGTTTACCACAGCGATGCGCTGCGATGTGGGCGAATCTTGCTCGGCAATGGACCGCCCTTGCACGATTTTCGTCCCGAGCGTTTCGAAGTAACCAGCACTCACGCGTAACCACGAAGCGTTGTTCTGATCGGAATCCGGAGGAGGCGGTTTCTGACCCTCAATGAAAACAGTCTCGCCCCAGTTGTCGCCCTCCATCGGAGTGTAGAGCGAAAAACTCACCTGGCCGACGCCCGAAATCGCTGCGAGCGAATCGTGCAGCTGGCGAAAGAGGGTCTGCATCTGCTCGGGTTTGTATCCCGCCATTACCGGATCGATATGCAGGATGTACCGGTTGGGTGTCTCGAATCCGAAATTTTGCCGCTGCATGTTGTAAAGGCTCTGCGTCAACAATCCTGCCGCGGAGAGCAGCACCAGCGAAAGTGCAGCCTGCGCGATGACCAGCGATTTTTGCGTCCAAGCGCTGCTACGCCCAGTAGAACGCCCTGCGCCGCGCAGCGCGTCCGCAGGTGCCGCATTGGCTGTGATCCATGCGGGAGCCACGCCGAAAAGAATTCCCGTAAGAACGGCTATCGCAAATGTGAAAGCGAGAACGGGCAACGAAGGCGAAGCGTGTATCGCGACGTAAGTATTTTGAAACGCGAGGTGCAAAATTAAACGCGTCCCGCCGAACGCGATAGCCACACCCACTATCCCGCTCAGCAGCGCCAACACGACACTCTCGGTAAGCACTTGCCGAATCTGCATCCACACAGAAGCGCCGAGCGCGGCCCGTATCGAAGTTTGAAGTTTGCGCGTAGTGGCGCGCACCAGCATCAGGTTTGCCACATTCGCGCAAGCGATGGCCAGCACCAGCGCGGAAATCCACATCAGTAAGTGCAAGCTCGATTGGTATTCATCGCGCAACTGTTGAACGCCGGCGCCACCGGGCGAAAGTCGAAGTGTCTGCTTGGCTACTGCGTCGCGCTCTCCCGGCTGAAGTTGTGCAATAGGACTTAGGAGCCACTGCTGCAGCTCAACTTGCATGTGCGCCCCGATCTGTCTTGGGTTGGCGCCGGGCGAAATGCGACCAATGATGTCCAGCCAATCTTGCTGAGGGAAATCGATAAGCGCCGCGGAGCCGTCGACGAGCGGCTCGTCTGCTATCGGAATCCAAAACTCGGCCGGATCCGAGAGTCGATCGCCAAAGAACGCAGGCGGCGCGATTCCCACTACCGTGAACGGCTGCCCGTTGAATGTAAAGGCCCCTCCCGCCACCGCCGGATCGCCGGCGAATTTTTGCTGCCACGCGCGATAGCTGATCACGGCGGCCGGGGACGCTCCTTTGCGATCATCGTCCGGCATCAAGACGCGTCCCGCGTACGGGCCAATACCAAACATCGCAAAGTAATTTCCAGAGACAAACTCGCTTCTCATGGATTGTGCAGGTTGGCTGCGGCCGCCACGCCGCACTCCGACGAGATCGTGTCCCGCCTGAAACGCGGCCATCTCCAGGAACCCCGGCGTGTTATCGCGAAAAGTTTTGTATTTGTCGTACGAGAACAGCGCCCAATTGTCCTGCAACCCCCCATTGACACAGCAATTTTCCACGTCGCCCACCCGAAACAGCTCGCTCGGTTTAGCCACCGGCAGCGAATTCAACAGCACAGCATGCACGAGCGTAAAAATAGCCGTGGTCGCGCCAATTCCAAGAGCCAAAGTTAAAACGGCCGTCGCAGTAAATACTGGGGCGTTAATGAATTGCCGTAGGGAGTAACGAATGTCTTTCATGAAGCGTGCTCCGCTCCTCCTCTTATACGGATGCGCTGCCCGTTTTGTTCAGTCGTTTTGAACCTAGATTCTGGCTGGCAGAAAGTTGCCGTGTCACGCTCAGTGGTTGACGGTGACAACAAAATGGAAACCTATCATGTGGTCTCCATGAAACCTACAAAGTCCGACACGGAAGCGCAGAACTCGTCGGGCAAGTCGGACAAACCCTAAGCCGTCAGATCCGACCTGCGGCGGTGATTTTGGTAAATCTCCGCGTCATGTTTCTACGGTACTCCGTCTGCCGTGCCTGTAAATGACATGCCCTGCGGACTCTGAGTAGTAGTGTCGGGAACAGAGAGTGAACCCGTGAACTTAACAGCGCCTGGATTTTAGGTCCACCCGACGGCCGTCACGCGGCCATTTACGAGTGGAGACTCAGCGGCAACATGTCGATGATGCAAAATTTCTGAAAACCTCGCACCCGCCTATCGCTGGGAACTAGGAATCCCCAAGGGACGCACTCTCCATTTGGCGGAGTTTTCGCCGAACCGTCGGGGCTGGCTACATTCCTAACATGCGCAGTTCACGGCTTCGCACCCGGACTCTGAACCAGCAGTGCAACCTCGACGCTTGGCTCCGAGCGCGCGACTTCCTTTTCCTGCATCGACGGGTATAGCACACGCACGTGTCCGCCACCGGTCCGGATCTGAGCGAGGAAGTAGCGATTTCCGTATCGGTGGAAGATCAATGAGGGAGCTGACGTTCTGCTGTTCGTCGCGATAGCCATCGTTGAAATCGTCAGCCGCACTTGACCGCTGTTGCTGCGGAGTACCTGAAGAGATCCATTCCCTGTTAGAAGGGTCTCAACTCGGTAGCTCCCTGCTGCAATTGTCTTGTTTCCAACCTCGAATGCGAACGGGACGTCTGCTTCCAGTGTTCTCGACTGCGCTCGGCACACACCCGCTCCGGTAATTGAGAACAATACCGCGCTTGCCGCTGCCAGAATTCTCATTTTCATGGGATCCTCCCGGTTCATTTCTTTCTTGGTTCCTGGCTGCCCGGCCTTAACCGGGTGTCATGAACTGCGCCAAATTTCCTGCTTTGCGTGAAAATTTTCAATGCACTGGAAATGAACTGTAGGTGAACTCCGAATGAACCAACAATCCGCGGAGGCGAAAGGGTTTAGCTCGCTGGAAACCGTTGGTGGTATATTCCCAGCACCCGAGAGAATCATATGCCACTGCCCCCTGAGGACCTCTCAACTTTGCGTTTTGATGTCTTTACGCTAGATCTTCGTGCCGGCGAGCTTTACCGGAGTGGCCACCGGATCAAACTTCAGGAGCAGCCCTTTCGCATACTTGCTATGTTGTTGGTGCAACCCGGCCAGGTGGTCACCCGGGAACAGCTTCGCGAAAGGCTTTGGCCCGAGGACACCTTCGTGGACTTCGACCACAGCCTCAACACAGCCGTCAAGAAGCTGCGCCTAGCCTTGAACGACGAGGCGGACAAGCCGCGCTTCATCGAAACGCTTCCAAAACGCGGCTATCGCTTCGTTGGTCCCGCGGTGGAAGCGATGAGAGTCCCAGAATCGCCCTCCGGCAAGGAAATTGGCTCACTTGTGCATGAAGACGCAGCCGAATCCGCAGCCACAGCCACAGCCACAGCCATTAGGACTTCAGGAGTCGCGCCCCTGGCTGGCGCTCGATGGAAAATCGCGGCGGCAATAGCGGTTCTCGTTGTTGCAATCGCGGCTGGAGCATACTTCTTCTCTCGCAGAACTCCCGCCCTCACGGAAAAAGACACCATCGTCATCTCCGACTTTTCGAATTCCACCGGCGATCCCGTATTTGATGACGCCTTGAAGCAAGGTCTGGCGGTGCAACTGTCGCAGTCGCCGTTTCTCGCAATCCTCTCGGACGAAAAAGTGCACGACACTTTGAAGTTGATGGGTCGCGCCTCGGACGTGCGGCTCACGCCGGATATCGCGCGCGACCTCTGCCAGCGCGTGGGAAGCGCCGCCCTGATCGACGGCTCGATTGCGAAACTCGAGGACGCATACGTCGTCGGTTTGAATGCCGTGGATTGCCGCACGGGCGAAAACTTGACGCGGGAACAGATCACTTCTGAAGACAAAAAGCATGTTCTGTCCGCACTCGGCAAGGCCGCGCGGGAATTGCGCGGGAAGCTGGGCGAATCGTTAACCTCGATTCAGAAGTACGACACACCAATCGAGCAGGCCACCACGCCTTCTCTTGAAGCCTTGAAAGCACTAAGCTTAGCGGTCAAAACTTCGCACGAGACCAACGAGGTCGAAGCCATCCCATTCTTCAAGCGAGCCATTGAACTCGACCCAAATTTCGCTCTGGCTTACGCCGGGCTCGGCGGTACGTATCTAGCTCTCGGAGAGCCTAGTCAGGCTGCCGAAAACATTCAGAAGGCATACGAAGTCCGGGAACACGTCAGTAATCGCGAAAGATTCTACATTACCGCGCTGTTCTATACCGGTCTCACCGGTGAACTGGAAAGGTCCAACCAGACTTGTGAACTCTGGGCGCACGCCTATCCCCGAGACGAAATGCCTCACCAACTCATGGGCTTGAACAACGAATATCTGGGTCGCTATGAAAAAGCGATTTCAGAAGACCTCGGTGCCATTCGCATGAATCCGGATGTCGCAGTGCTCTACTCAAATCTCATGGAAGTTTACACTCCGCTTAATCGCCTGGAGGAAGCCAAGGCGACGTACCGTAAAGCGCTCGAACGGCGCCTCGATAGCGCGTTCCTACACACCGATTTGTACGCGGTTGCCTTTCTTGAAAACGATCCGGCAGAAATGCAGCGCCAGGTTGACCTTGCCACAAGAGTGCCCGGAGGCGAGGACTGGCTGCTCAGCCAGCAGTCCGATACATGGGCCTATTCCGGGCAGCTTACGAAGGCGCGGGATTTTTCCCGGCGGGCGGTGGAATCGGCCCGGACAAACGAGCTACAAGAGGTCGCGGCAATTTGGCGGATGAACGCAGCCGTTCGAGAAGTGGAATTTGGAAATGCCAGTCAAGCCAAGGAAGCGGTCAAAGAAGGCCTCCGGCTGGCCAACACGCGGGACACGCAAGTGCTCGCAGCGTTGGTTCTGGCGCGCGCTGGAGATATTGCGCGGGCGCAAGCCCTCGTCGAAAATCTCGAAAAAAGTTTCCCGCAGAACACAGAGCTTAACAGCTACTGGCTGCCATCCGTGCATGCTGCCATCCTACTGGATCGAGGCAAACCTGCCGAAGCCATCAAAACTCTCGACCCCACAGCGCCATATGAACTAGCTTATCCGCGCCCTCAACTAGAAGGCGGCTCTCTCATGTACCCCGCGTATTTGCGGGGGCAAGCTTACCTGCTTTTGCACCAGGGAAGCGAAGCTTCCGGAGAATTCCAGAAACTCATTGATCAACGCGCCGTGGTCGTGAATTGTCCCTTCGGAGCCCTCGCGCGTCTATGGCTGGGACGTGCTCATGCTGTTCAAGGCGACACCCCCGCGGCGCGCAAGACTTATCAGGAATTCTTAACTTTATGGAAAGATGCCGACCCCGACATCCCCACCCTCATCGCCGCTAAGTCCGAATCCGCAAAGCTCAATTAGGTTCTTAACGCCTTCGACTGCGGCAACGTTTCCCGCTCCGCACTCCCAATTCCCAAACTGTATCCCACGTCATGCGGTGCGAACCCACCCACGCACGACTCCTTGAAATTCATAAATCAACATGCTACCGTTCCGCGTGATTCAAATAGAACAGCATCGGGCCCTTCCACAAAACGCAGCCAGGCTGTATCTCCTGAAATCCTTCTCCCCGATCGGTCTTCTACTGAACGCAAAATCTCAAAAGCAAATCAGCAAATTCCAGAGCTCCTGTCGCGTCTTGATTTCGCCGGCTTTGACTCTCAAGATACCGGGCACCCGACGCTGGAAAATGAATCGTTTTCCCAAAGTGGTTGTACTATTTCTAACGGAAACTCGTCGGAATCCATAAGTTATAGATAACAACGGATTACGCTCTGTCTACCTGAAACCAGAATCGCATGTTGCGAAATGAGTGACTTGTGAAATATCGGGCGCTGGGACGAACGGGTTTTCAAGTCAGCGATATGGCAATCGGCCTCTGGGGCATGGGCGGTTGGACCGGTTCGGACGATCGGGAATCCCTGGCGTCATTACAACTGACTGTAGACTTGGGCTGCAATTTCTTCGATACAGCCTGGGCTTACGGCAATGGGAAAAGCGACGGTCTGCTCGGCGAAATCCTAACGCGCAATAAATTTCGTAACGCAAAAAATATGCCGCTCTACGCTGCCTCCAAAATTCCTCCCCTGAACGACACCTGGCCCGCCACCCCGGAGTACAAATATCGCGACGTTTTTCCGGCCAAGCACGTTTTCAAATACGCCAAAAAAATTCGCGAAAAGCTGCGCGCCCCTTCCATCGACCTGCTTCAGTTCCACGTTTGGGACGATAGCTGGGCGAGCGAGCCGGAATTTCGAGAGACCGTCGAGCAGCTGAAGAGCGACGGATTGATTCGCTCATTTGGTCTAAGCCTCAACCGCTGGCAACCCGAAAACGGCATCAACGCCCTGCGCACCGGGTTGGTGGACGCCGTGCAAGTGATCTACAACATTTTCGATCAAGCGCCGGAAGACAAATTATTTCCGGTATGCCACGAATTGAATGTCGGCGTCATCGCCCGCGTCCCGCTCGATGAAGGCAGCCTGGGCGGAAAAATGACGCGGGAAACAACATTTCCAAAGAAGGACTGGCGTGCGCGATACTTTGGCCCTGAAAACCTGCCGGAGACCATCGATCGCGTGGACGAACTGAAAAAAATCGTGCCTCCGAGCATGACTCTGCCGGGGATGGCGCTGCGATTCATCCTGTCGAATCCGACGGTTAGCACCACGATTGTCGGCATGCGCAAGCCCGAGCACGTGAAACAAAATATCGCGCTGAGCGACGCCGGCCCCCTGGATCCCGCGCTCCTCAAAGAATTAAAGGCCCATCGCTGGGATCGCGTCTGGCAACCCTGGGCCGACTAAAAATGATCAACCAAGAAATTTTATCGGCATCCCAAGAGTGTGGGATTCGGTACGACGTGCTCTGCAACAAGGGGAATGCGCGGTTCGGTATGGCATAATCATAGAAGGAGTTTTGGCGGCAACAACATGGCGCAACCGCTTTTAGCGGTTGAAAAACAGTGACGGCACGTAAAACAATTCGACGAAAACTTCTCGCCGCGCATCGCAAGGTCCGCGAAATCCGCATGATTGTCAAAGGCCTGGCGTCGAAGCGCCATCCTTTGCTCGCGCACATCATCCCCACGCGCCGCTGCAATCTGGCCTGCACCTACTGCAACGAATTCGACGACGTTTCGAACTCGGTCCCGACCGAAGAAATGTTCCAGCGCATCGATCGGCTGGGCGCCATGGGAACCGCCATCGTCACCATCAGCGGCGGCGAGCCTCTGCTGCATCCCGATCTTGACGCGATCATTGCGCGTATCCGCAAAAACGGAATGATGGCTGGATTAATTACAAACGGTTACTTGCTTGTAGCCGACCGCATCCAGCGGCTGAATCGCGCCGGGTTGGAATATTTGCAAATCAGCATCGATAACGTGATGCCGGACGACGTGTCGAAAAAAAGCTTAAAAGTTTTGGACCAGAAACTCGTACTCCTCGCGGAGCACGCCGACTTTCACGTGAACATCAATTCAGTGTTGGGCAGCGGGGTGCGTAATCCAGAAGACGCGCTGGCCGTCGCGTATCGCGCCATCGCGTTGGGGTTCACCTCGACGGTGGGAATTTTGCACGATCACAACGGCCAGCTCGAGCCCCTGGGCACCCGCGAACAGGAGATTTTCGAGGAAATTATTTCGCTGGAAAAACAGTCCTTCACGCGCATCAATAAGTTCCAGCACAATATCGCGCGCGGAAAAGAAAACGACTGGCGCTGCCGCGCGGGCTCGCGCTATCTCTACATCTGCGAAGATGGTTTGGTCCACTATTGTTCGCAACAGCGCGGATACCCCGGCATCCCTCTGATGCAATATACCGACGAGCAGCGCCACCGCGAATTCTTTACAAAAAAAGGCTGCGCCCCGCGCTGCACGGTGTCTTGCGTACACCAGGTAGCGGCCATCGATGCCTGGCGCTCCCCCCAAACCTTCGACTCGGGCTCTTCCGCGAATGCGGCTCCGGAATCCCTAGTCCAGCTCACGACTTCTTCCCCCGGGAATAAGTCTCGGAAGCGCGTCCCAGCAAACATCTTCAATTCCACCGCTCAATTTCCTCGCGTTTTTGCAGAATTTTTTCACCGTCGTTGACGCCATTAACAACTTTGCTGTCAACCATTAAAAATATCTATTGCAAAGAGTTAGACGCGGGAGTAGAAGTCGCTCATTACATCCGATTGCTCTGCGGGGTTCAGAGCAATTTCAGTTCATAAGTATCGAGCCGCTATCGAACCCTGCAACAGGGGAAATCTAGGAGATTTTGCGATGCCACGGCGTACCTTTGTGCGGTTTACCTTGCTGCTGGTGGTGCTGGTCCTTGTTGCGCCCGGCGGCAGCAGGGCACAGGTGAACACCGTAAACCTCTCTGGGACGGTAGTGGACCCGCAGGGCCTCGCCGTGAAGGGCGCTAAGATCACCGTCGTCAATCCTGGCACCGGGTTCGAACGCACGGTGATGAGCGATGCCAACGGGCACTACGAGATCGTCGGCTTGCCGCCGGATAATTACACTTTGACGGTGGAAGCGCCGGGCTTCGCCGTTCTGACGAACACCTCCTTCAAGCTGACCCTGGGAACCACGCCGGAATATAACCCTCAATTGCAACTGCAAAGCCAGGGCGCAACCGTGAGCGTGACGGCGGAGCCGGAGTTGGTGGATACGACGAAGACTGACGTTTCCACCACGATCAATCAAAATCAAATCGATAACTTGCCAATTAACGGACGCAACTACATTAACTTTTCGCTGCTGGATTCGCAGGTGGCCCGAGACGACACGCCATCGATTGGAGCTGCTCCGACGAGCGGTTTGAATATCGGCGGACAGCGCGGGCGTTCGAATGAAGTGTCCGTGGATGGCGCGGATGCGGTGGACAATTCAGTGAACGGCGTGCGCGCGACAATTTCGCAGGAAGCGGTGCAGGAATTCCAGGTGATCACGAGCAATTACATGCCGGAATACGGGCGGGCGATGGGCGGCGTGGTGAACATCGTAACGAAATCAGGATCAAACCAAACTCACGGAGATCTATTCGGCTACTTGCGCGATAGCGCCATTCAGGCGCGCAATCCGTTTTCAGTGACGGCGAATTGTGATCCTGCCACCCTCACATGCGGGACGAAACCCGTGAAACAGTCTTACACGCGCGTGCAAGGCGGCGCCACGATCGGCGGGCCCATTCAAAAGGACAAGACATTTTATTTCTTCAGCTACGAAATCACGCGTCGGCAGGAGACTGGATTTACGAATATCGGCGCGGACAATTTCGGATTAGTCGCGGTTCCCGGAGCCAGCGTGTGCTCGGCAACTCCTCTTCTTCTGACCGGCGGAGCAAACGGCCAAGCAACATTTTACCCGGCAGCGATTGCGAGTGCCGGAGGGTGCGCAAGTCCGTTTGCCGCTCCACTGATCCAGGCAGCGGCTTTGAGCGGAGGAGCCTCGGCTGTGGCCCTTTTTGGCAACACCGGCGTTTTGCCGCCACCTCTGAATGCTTTCCCCGAAGATAGTGTGCCACTTCCTTCGACGTTTCAAGGATTGGCTTCGGTAATCGGGAACTACCCGACATCCGATAAAGGGAGCATTTACTCTCTTAGGTTGGATCACATCTGGAATGCGAAGAACACCACGATGCTGCGCGGGATGGTTTCGCCTGACACGAATACCGGCATTCAGGTGAACGCGCAGAACCAAACCTTCGGGCAGAACGCGGGCAATCGAACTTCCACGCAACAAACCCGCGACTGGGCCATCATCGGCCAGCACACGACGGCTATCTCCAATACGCTATTCAATGAATTCCGCTTTCAAGCTGCGCGGCGCGGACTGCATTACGGATTTTCCGATTTGTTCGGAGGCAATTTTCCGGCCGACAATATCGCCGGCGCGGCGTTCCTAGGGCGCGAGCCGTTTTCCACCGAGGACCGGATTGAGCGGCGCTTTCAGTTCACGGACAATCTTACGTGGACGAAGGGAAACCACACATTCAAGTTTGGCGCCGATACGAACTTAATTCAGCTGCGTTCGGCCAAATCACAGATTCTTACTTTGAATTATGGCGGCGTATTCGTCTTCGGATCTCTATCCGCAGGTTCGTTGTCTCCGGCATTCTCGAGTCTTCCCGGTTTCAGTGCCGTACAGGCATATGGCTTAGGAATCCCGACCATTTTCTTTCAGGGTGTCGGCCAATCGAACAGGCCCTTCAACAACAAGACGCTGGGGCTCTTCGCGCAGGACAGTTGGAAGGTGAATCGCAAACTTACCGTGAACTATGGCGTACGGTATGACATTGAGTTTCTGCCAACGTTCCCATTTGCTACGACCATCAACGCCGTATCGGAAAAGGCTTTCGGTGTGGTGCAAGGCATCCCCACCGATTCAAATAATATTGCTCCGCGCATCGGAATTGCATGGGATCCGTGGGGTAATGGCAAGACGGTGATTCGCGCCGGATATGGTTTCTTCTACGATCACCCGGCGCTGGCGCTGGCGTTCCTTTCAACGGCGGAAGACGGATCACTCTCAACCCTTTTGGAATCGGCTGGCGGCAGTCCGTCGAATGCCGATATCAGCAACCCCGCGAACATCAGCGCTCTGAACGCCTCCTCGATTTTTCAGGGGATTCTATCGAGCAACCCGACCACCCTCCTTGCTCCGGCGATCACGAGCTGCTCCACAATGTCGCCTACCATGTGCTATGGGGCCGGCGAGAATCCGCAAATCTTTAATGCGACGTTCTCGAATTCTCTCTTCAACCAACAGCGTTTCTTGACTGTTCAGGGATACACGCCAGGCGGAGGGTATCCGCTGCCGCTCTTGCCCTTCACGATCCCTGTGCGGAAAGACTTCCAGTACGCGCTGGCGCAGCAGGCCAACCTGACCATCGAACGAGAGATTACCAAGGACTGGAAAATAAGTGCGAGCTACAACTACACGCACGGCACGCATCTGGACCACACGGTCAACATCAACACTACCAGACCGGAACTGCTCATGGCCAACGACAGCAATGCTGTTCAGGCGGGGTTGGTTTCCATCGGATCGAGTCCGCTGGGAATCTCGGTGCCTGGAACAGCGGGATGCCAAGCGACGCCCGCAGGCGGGAGCATTTTCGTTACAGTTCCGGGAACATTCGGCACCGGATTTGCCAGCAACAATTGCTCAGGAGCGCCGGTGAGCAATGGGAGCGCGACCTTCCTTCCCGCGGGCACTATCGTCACGCCCGCGCTATTTAATTTCTTCCGGCCGTCTGGCCCTAATCCTTCGTTTTCCGGCCTTTTCCCCGGGGGTTACGCTCAACTGGCCGGACTTGCGGGAACTCTAGGCTTGCCGACCGGTTTTCCAGGAGTAATAGTGCCTTGGAGCGATGTCGATCCGCAGTCTTCAAACGGGAACTCGCTTTACAATGCATTTACCCTGACGGTGACGAAACGGTTCTCGCGTAGCTTCGAGCTACTATCGAGTTGGACTTACTCACATGCGATCGACGACTCCACGGATCTTTCCACGCTGATCGCCCCCCAGGACAACAGCTTTCCACGACTTGACCGTGGCAATTCGGATTTCGATCAGCGGCATCGCTGGATTACCAGCGCAGTGTTCCAGAGCCCCTACCACAATAATGATTCGGGTTTCTGGAAAAAGGTCCTGGCGGGATTTACGGTCGCGCCGATTATCGAAGTATCTTCCGGGCGTCCTTACAATCTGCTGCTTGGCGAGGACACCAACCTTGATTTTGGCTCTTCCACCGGGCGTCCATCGTTCGTCAAGACTTCCACGCCGCCTGCAGGATCTACCACGTCCCCATTTATTGCGGGATTCGCGTTCGTTCCGCCTAACGTTTGCATTGACAGCAAGGGGCAGACTTTTTCGTTTCCCGATACTATTCCGTTTGAGGGCTGTGTCGGAAATCTGGGCCGAAACGCTTTTACGCGACCGGGCTTTTTCCAGATCGATCTTCGAATCGCAAGAGCGATCCCCATCACAGAGCGGGTAAATCTTCAGGTGATTGCGGACGGATTCAACATGCTGAACCGGTTTAATGTGAGCGATGTGAATCCAGTATGCGACCCGACGGCGTCATTCCCGAGCACGGGGGTGGCAACTTGCGCGGGCGGGCAGCCGACAGCGGCCTACGATCCGCGGACCTTCCAGTTTGCGCTGAAGGTGAATTTCTAACCGGATGCGCTAACCCTCTAACGAAACGGTTCGACGAATTACGGCGTAGCTCCCAGCAAAAACTTCTGGACACACTTTGGGTTGGATGAAACGGCTTTTACGCCTGGGCCGTTCGCGCTAAAGTGTGTAGAAGAGCTTTTGCTTCGTCGCGAACTGCATACGGAGGAGAGGAACTCATCCATGAGCGCGGTCGTATGGTTTGCGTTTGTCGCGGCGGCGATTTTGGTAATTGCAGCCATTGCAGTCGTGGTGTGGATGGTGGGCCGGCGATCGAATGAAGAGCTCTCGGCGGTACGGCTGGAAATGCAAAACTCGCTGGCGCAGCAGGGGCAGTCCACGGCTGCCCAAATCAATCATTTAATGCAGGCGATGACGACGCAGCTCGGACAGGTCCGGCAGGAACTGCAAACGGGCGTGTCCTCTTCGGGCAAGCTTGCGAGCGACGCGCAAATCGCCATGACGCAGCAGCTACAGGCATCGAGCGAGACGATAAGGAAAATGAGTGTGCAGCTTGGCGAGGTACAGCAAGCGGGACGCGACATGTCGCAGGCGACCCAGACACTGCAGTCAATTCTAGGTGGAGCGAAGACGCGCGGAACGCTAGGCGAGGTGGCTCTGGAGCGATTGCTGGAAGATGCATTGCCGCACAGCGCGTACAGTACGCAACATCGATTCGCTTCCACCGGCGCGATCGTGGACGCTATCGTGCGGAGCGGCGAGCGGTTGCTTTCCGTGGACTCAAAATTCCCGCTGGAGGCTTATCGCCGGTTGGTGGAAACGGGGGACGAAGCGAGGCGGGATTTCTGTGTGGCGGTTCGGAAACACGCCGATTGCATTGCGGAGAAATATATTCTGCCGGACGAACATACGTTTGATTACGCGCTGATGTTTGTGCCGTCAGAAGGAGTTTATTACGAGCTTTTGCTAACGGAGGATTCGAAATACGGCATGCTGGATGAATACTGCCGCAGCAAGCGAGTTTTCCCTGTATCGCCAAATACTTTTTATGCTTGCCTGAGCGCGTTTGCCATAAGCCTGCAAGGGCAGAAAATCGAAGAGAGCACGCGGCACATTCTTGCGGGTATGGCGGGACTGAAGAAACAGTTCGAGGGCTTTACGGATGTGTACGAGAAACTTGGCAATCATCTTCGCCACGCACAACAGAGTTATGAAGAGGCGGACAGCAAGCTCACCCGCGCGCGCAATTCGCTGGAACAGTTGGACCAAGGCGTGTTTTCCGAGACTGAACAAAAGACACTTACCAGTACCGAAGAAAACACACTGCAGGCTGCCGAGAGCGAGCAGGCTCGTTTTATCCTCTAAGAAAGCCCACACCTATATTGTCGGCGTTCCGCATTACGACCATCCGAGCGTTTGTTTATTCCAGAGCTGCGTGTGCTGATTCGAGCAAAGTGCGAAAGTTGCCCGCCATCGTGTAAGAAAGAATCTTCTGTAACTCCGCAGAAACTTTCCGCGTGTCGCGTGGATTGTGGGCCAGGCGCTTCGCGAGACTGCGAATTTCATCTTGAAGTTCCTTGGCAGCAAGGGGCCGAGCTGCTTCCAGGTAGCGAAGGGCAGTCTGCGGATCCGGGTTTTGCAAAATGCGCGCGTGGAAAGAAAAATCTCCGGTGCTTAGGGTTTGAATTTCTATTGTCGCCATGTTTTGCGCGCCGCCGGAGGTGAGCGCTTGCTGCGTGTCACCGTGGATGAAGCGAATAACGCCAGGAGTTTTGTTTTCAACGAGAATGCGAAGGGGCTTGTCAGTGCCCTGCACATGCAGGACAAGACTGCTTTTTTTTTCGGGTACGAGCGGGGGTATGGGCGGATCAAAATGCAGCGCAACGAGCGCGGTGGTTGCCGAGTACGACGGCATGTCGCCTCCTGTCTCAATGGAAATATTGGCGGGACCGGGCGCTGCGCGTGGACCAGCGAGAATTACCAGACATTCGGGAGACGCGGCCAATACGAGCGCGGGATCATCGTTCAACTTTACGTGATCGGCGTCAGCTTCTCCGTGGAATGCGCCGCCGCACATTGGGAATGCATCGATGCGAGATACTACCGCAGCGAGAGAAATTGCATTTTGCGCGGAATTAGCCGCAGGAGGTGGGTCGATCAGGGCGGCTGCAGCAGCGCCGGAAGCCTTTGCAATCAAGACGCTCGCATCGGTGGGCGCCAGGAAAACAGCGCGTCCCGTCTTGTCAGTCTTCACGTGCACGCTGACGCCAGAATGATAACCCAGATCGACGACGATGCTTTCGGCAAGACGGCCGTCAACGCCGAGAACTGCGAGCGTGGCTGGGCGGCCCGCGATGAGTTTCGGAGGTAGCACAATCGTGACGGCCCAATTTGTGGACACAGCGTCTTGCGGATAAATGCTGGCAGCTGCTCCGAGTAGCAAGGCAACAGACATCATATAAGCGAGTAGTGACGGGAGACGCGGAATGGAACGAGCGGGGTGGAAAAGAAAGGGCATCCGTGTTTGGTCCATCATTCGGCGGCGGCCTGCATGGCCCGCTCGTAAACTTTTTCTTGGCGAAACAATTGGAATAGATCGGGGTCGAGTTCTCCGGCGTGAACGCAGTCTACGAGGATTGAGAGAGCGCGATCAGTGGGGACGGCGCGTTTGTAAGGGCGGTCGGAGGCGGTGAGGGCGTCGAAGATATCGCAGATGGTCATGATTTTTGTGGGCAAAGGGATTTGGTCGCCGTGAAGTTTATAAGGATAACCGCTGCCGTTGAGTTTTTCATGATGGGCCCGCGCAATTTCTGGAACCTTTTTCAACTCCTTGGTCCAAGGAATTTGAGCTAGGAAGTTAAATGTGTGAATGACGTGGGATTCGATTTGCAAGCGCTCGGAGGCGTCGAGACTGCCTTTGGGAATAGAGAGCAAACGAATTTCATCCGGGTCTAAATAGGGGCGCTCCATGCCGCGAGGATCGATAAAGAATTGCTGTGCAATTTCGCGCAACTTGCGGGATTTGTTTTCCTCGAGCAGCGTGGGCTCGTTGGCATCGATGATGAGCTGGAGGAATTCTTCAATGCGTCTGAGGCGCTGGTCGAAATCTTCCGTCAATCGCGCGACTTCGGAGAGAGCGTCGCCACGATCTTGTTCCAGGAAGGCCTGAAGCTTTCGGCGCACAGTGCTGGCTTCCGCTTCTTTGCGGATATAGTCAAAGCGCTGGCGAAGGAGCTCAAGTTGTAAAGGATACAATTTTTTCGCTTTGACCAGGACTTCCTCGCGCACTCCAACTTTTCCGAAATCGTGGAGCAGAGCGGCGTAGCGGATTTCCTTCAACTGCGCGGCATCGAAAAAAGTTTTCGCATAGGGACCTGCGGATGCGGCGTTGACTGCTTCGGCCAAGCGCTGGGTGTAAGCGGCTACGCGCAGAGAATGGCCGGAGGTAGTGGGGTCGCGTTGCTCAATCGCGGTTACGGCGGCGCTGACGAAACCTTCGAAGAGAGTTTCGATTTCGTTGTACAACATGCGATTTTCGTAAGCGACGGCCGCCTGTGACGCGAGCGACAAACCTAGGCGCACGGAACGTTCGCGGAATGGCTGAACCTGCTGGGCGATATCTTTGTCGAGGTCCAACCGCGCACCAGGGGTCCGTCTGCAATTAATGAGCTGAAGTACCCCGAGAACTTCGCCCTTCGCGTTGCGCATAGGAAGAGTGAGGAGCGAGCGCGTGCGATATCCGGAGTCGCGGTCATAACTTTTATTGAAGTGATAGGGGCGGTCGTTAGGAATTTCATAGGCGTTGGCGAAATTCAGAACCTCACCGCGTAGCGCGGTGTAGCCGGCCATGGAATTTTCGGCGAGCGGGAGAATAAACTCCTGATAAGGAAATTCAAGGCTGTCGTTTTGCGTGAGCATGAAGCGGAGGTGGCGGCCTTGGCTATCTTCTTCGACGAGATAGAGCGAGCCGGCATCGGCGGCGGTAATTTCGCGTGTCTTCGAGAGGATGAGAGTGAGAAGAGTGCCGATGTCGCGTTGTGAAGAGAGGGCGACGCCGATCTCGTTGAGCTCTTCGCGTTCCCGTTCCCAGGTTTTTAGAGCATGACTGCTGGCGCGGTCGCGTTCGACGAGCTCGATATTTTCGAAGGCGGCTTCCAGCGTTCGTTGCACGACATTGGGAGGCGCGAAGGAGGGAAGGAAGGCGAAAATTACGTGATCGTCGTGAGGATTTCGAGTATGCGGCGCTTTGGTGCTAGGGCTGCCCTCAGCAGAAAAGACTCCGATCACTCGACAGTTATTTGCGCTTTCCAAGGATTTAGGATGAAGGATTTCTCCGGAGGGTTTCATGTCGGCGAGCCAAACTGCCGGGATTCCAGCAGGCTCCGACGAGTGAGGATGGCGCGTCGAATCGGATCGCTTATTTTGAGGGATGGGATGCAGATCGTACTGCGCGCGCAAAGGCGTTGCCAACGCAGCGGCGGCCGAACCTTCGATGTACCAAATTTGCTTTTTCCCCGACATGGAAGACCCGTATTCAGAGGGCGTGCCACAGTATAACGGAAGCGGGGAGTGGAGCACAGTCGGGCGGCGAAGCGATTGGGGATTTCGTGGGGAGGCGGGGGTGCGGCATGGAAATGCGGGGTGTTCCAACGTTGAATCGGATGCGGTCGTTTGCTAGTCTTGCGCGACTTCTGCTTTCCGACTTTTTGCGACGCCGCGGCCTTCATGGTTAAAACGAGCAAGGATACAGCACTTCAGGGCCCCGGGCTTCTGCAGCAATGGTGGCTGCACAAAGGCTCGCTCATCATCAGCACCATTGTCACTATAGCGGGGCTGGCTATTTATTATGTGACGTTCTTGGGCGAGCGGCCGATGCCGCTGTTCGATTTTGTAACGCGGCTCGAATTGAGCAGTTTGGATTTCCGCTTTCAATGGCGTGGGCGCATGCAGCCGGACCCGCGGATCGTTATTGTAGACATCGACCAACATTCGCAGGAGGCGCTGGGGCATTGGCCTTTCCCGCGAATTTATTTCGCGCATTTGGTGGATGCGTTGCGCGAGGATGGCGCTCGCGTGGTGGCGTTCGATATTACGTTCAGCCAGCCGGATGAGACGGCGCTTCCATTGCGGGACCTTTCCGCGAGTCTCGCGGAGCAGAAAAGGAAAGGTTTAGCGGCAAATGCGGCAGTGCAATCGGAAATCGAACGTAAAGAACAACAATACAATTACGATCAGCAATTTGCCGATTCGATACATCGATTTGGGAGCGTGGTGCTGGGAAATTATTTTCTGTACACAAAAACTGATCTGCAAGGAGTTTCCAACCAAGCGCTGGACCGCTATGCAAACCTGATTGCATTTTTCCCGTTTCCGCGAGTCTCGGCTTTGCCGTCGGCAGGCGGGCCGCCTGGCTACATTCGCCTGATTGATAAATATGAGGCGCAATATCTCCTGCCACGGGGGGCTGAGGCGAACACTGAGCTTTTGACGGGTGCGGTCGCATCGGAAAAAGGCGGCTGCGGTTTTTTCAACGTCTTTGTGGATGCGGATACAGTAGTGCGCCAAGTTCCGCTGGCAATTCCTTATGGTCGTGATGCGGACCGCGCCAATTGGGACATGTATCCTTCGATCGATGTACAGACTCTGCGGCTTTATTGGGGTCTTACAACTGATCAGACGGTACTGAACTACGGCGGCGCGGGGGTCGCAAGCGTCGAATTCGGCCCCCATCTGACCGTTCATCCCGACGACCTTAGCCGGATGTTGGTGAATTATCACGGGCCGGCGCGGACCTATCCGTATGTTTCATTTGCCGACGCGGCGGAGAAGAAATTCGCGCCGGGAACTTTCCAGGACAAGATCGTTCTGGTGGGGGCCTCGGCAACTGGAATTGCCGATCTGCGAGCGACTCCATTTGGCGCCCTCGATTTTCCGGGCGTGGAGATTCATGCGAACTTGATCGACAGTATATTGAACCAGAAATTCCTGAGGCGCGGCGCACCGCAAGTGCTCACCGACTTAGGATTCATCTTCCTATTTGGAATTCCGCTGGGATTGTGGCTGGCAATCGTTCAACCGCGTTGGATGGCATTTGGACTGGCGCTCGTGATTCCCTTCGCAGCGATTGTTTACTGGGCGTTTCTACAAGGCTGGTGGCTGAACTTCATCATGCCGTCACTATTTACGTTAGTTCCCAATGTGAGCCTGGTAGCGCTTTATCGGCTTTTGATAGAGGAGCAGGAAAAGCGAAAGGTGCGCGGCGCATTCCAGCAGTATGTGAGCCCCGAAGTGATACGCCGCGTGTTAAGCGATCCGGGATTGGTGACGCCGCGCAAAACGGAAATTACCGTACTTTTCAGCGACGTGCGCGGGTTTACCACGATTTCAGAATCGCTCGACGCGCAAGACCTGGCGCGATTGCTGAACGGCTACCTTACGGAGATGACGCGCATTATTTTCAGACATCAAGGGACGCTTGATAAGTATATCGGCGACGCGGTGATGGCGATCTGGGGCGCACCATTCACCGAGCCAAAACACGGCGAACGCTGCTGCAGAGCCGCGCTGAGTATGGTTGCGCGGCTTTCGGAGTTACAAAAGAAATGGGTGGCGGAAGGTTTACCCGCAATGGAAATTGGAATCGGAATTAATACAGGTATCGCCTCGGTGGGGAACATGGGTTCAGCGTTGCGCTATGGATATACGGCCATGGGTGACAGCGTGAACTTGGCGTCTCGCCTGGAGGGATTAAACAGGGAATATGGAACGACTATCTTGATCACTGAATCTACGAGAGAGGACATTACAGACCAGCGGATGATTATCCGCGAGATCGATTTCATTCGGGTAAAGGGGAAAAATCAGCCGGTTACAATTTACGAAATTCTAAGCGAGCAGGTTGCGAGCAACGATGGCAAGAGTTTGGTTGAACTATTCGGCCGAGGCCGCCAAGCCTATAAGGCGCGCGATTGGCGCGCGGCAAAAGCTACGTTTGAAGAAGTTTTGCAACGCTGGCCAGGCGATGGACCGGCGCGCATTTTTCTAGACCGGTGCGATGAGTATCTTGCAGAGGGCCCCGGAGCGGATTGGGACGGCGTTCACGAGATGAGGCATAAGTGAGAGCGGAGAATTATTCGTCGAGTCGCACGACGAAAGTGGTGAACTGATCGGTGGAATGCAACTGCGCAGCGAGTTGAGTCGCAGCTTCCTCAGTGGCTAAACGGCCGACGCGCACGCGGTACAGAAGGCCGTTGGCCGAGTCGAAAGCGATGATGGTGACAGGGAGGGTGCGAGCCTCCATCTCGGCCTTCAGCCGCTGCGCATTTTCCTGTTTCACGAACGCCCCTATTTGTACGGCGAAAACGCCAGCGGTGGGATTTGGACCCGCGATTATTTCCAGGCGAACCTGTGCTGTGCCGGGGCCAATCATCTCGATTGCCTGCGCGGCAGAAAGGGAAAGGTCGATTATGCGATCGGAGACGAATGGTCCTCGATCGTTAATGCGAACCTGAGTTTGTTTGCCGTTGCGCAGGTTTGTGACGCGCACTACGGCGCCGAATGGCAAGGTGCGATGCGCGGCGGTGAATTCGCGCATGTCGTAAACCTCACCATTGGAAGTGCGACGACCGTTGAAGGGAACGCCATACCAAGAAGCAACGCCTTCCTCGACGTATTCTCCGGGCACGGCGGGTTGTCGTTCGATTGCAGGAGGCGCGCCCGACGCCCTGGATGTGCCTGGCGCAACCCGCGGCTGGGACGCTGAAGAGGGAGTCTGTGCTGGCCGCTGACTAGCAACTTTGCGATGAGCGCAACCTCCCAAAGTGACCGCTACCAGCATGAGAACCAGGATTGCCGGCGCGAATCGGTAGCGCCTGGACTGGGAGCAAAATCCGTTATTTGATTGTGCGCGGAACTCTGTAAAAAGAACGGTGGCCCTCACGCAGTTTCCTGGTTCACTGGTTTGGACGCATCTTAGGTATTATAGGAATGCAATCACATTCTCGCAAGGATGGCTATTGGCTCTTTCTCCACGACTGCGTTACAAATTCGATCGAATCCGCGAACAATTGAGCGGCCTTTTTGGCGGCGAGCGGGAAGCTCCGCGTCCGAAGCTATGTCCGTCGTGCGGCACGCTCGTAGGAGCGAGCGCAACAAAATGCCACCAATGCGGCGCGAGCATGAATTTCGGCATGGCTGCTGCGAGCCGCTCGCTGAGCCGGCTATTTCCTACGACTTCGCCAGTTACCTACGGGATTCTAAGCTTGAGCTGCCTGCTTTATGCCGCGAGCTTGGTGGCGACGATCCGGGGAAGCGGGTTTCAAGCGCCCGGTGGTGGATTGTCAGGCATCTTCAATTTTGGAGCCATCAATGGCGGCGTGCTGCAAAAGTTCGGCGCATCGCTTCCTTGGCCAATTGATTTGTTGCAACCTTGGCGATTCATAATGGCGACTTTTCTTCACGGTAGCCTGATGCACATCGCCTTCAATATGTGGGTGCTGATGGATATTGGGCCGCAAATCGAAGAGCTTTATGGATCGGCGCGATTTTTCTTTATCTACGTTGTTTCAAGTATAGGGGGTTACGTCCTGAGCAGTCTTGTTGGGCACTTCAGCATGGGCGGGTCTGCAGCCTTGCTTGGATTAATAGGGCTGCTCCTTGCGCTCACATTTAACCGGCGGAGTGCCGCCATGCAAATGTTACGAAGCCAGCTGATCAAATGGTTGATCTATATTGCCATTATGGGGTTCTTGTTTTCCGGCATCGACAATTTTGCGCATCTTGGAGGATTCATTACCGGATTTGCATTGGGGAAGATTATGGATGACCACCCTCCTATATCGCAGCAGGAGCGCACGCGCGCAGATCTTCTGGGATGGACGACAGCGATCGTCGTTGCGGCGAGTTTGGGAGCTGTAACCTTGCAATTGTTCCGCTAAAGGGAATGTGGAATACCTTGCGAAGCGATCTTCAGCTTCCAGCGTGGAGACGGCGCGACACCACGATGCTGTAATGCAGTCCTGAAATGCAGACGAAAACTGCCACGCAATATCCGCAAAGTTCGCGCACAATCTCGAGCGCGTGGTTATTCCAAATGGCCAACAGCAGAACCAAAAATATAAGCAGAAGCTCAAAAAATGTGGTGGCTTTGCCATAAATGCTGGGCGGCAGCGAAATGTAGCCGACGGTTACTAGAACTACGGCGCTTGCGACAAGAAGAGATACGTCCCTTCCTATAACAAGAATTGCCAGCCACCAGGCGACTTTCTGATGGAAAGCCAAGACCACGTAAGATGAGGAAACCAAGAGCTTGTCCGCAATGGGATCAAGATACGCGCCTAGCGGAGTTTTTTGATTCAATCCGCGTGCGAGAAAACCATCCAATGCATCCGTGAGACCGGCAACTATTAAAATTGCCATGGCCCAACCATATCTTTCGTAGTGAATCGTGATGATGAAGACTGGGAGGAATGCCAGGCGCAGAAACGTGATCTGATTGGGGACGGTGAGGATCCGGCTGTTCATGAAGTTATCCAGCTAAGAAGAAATGGCACTTTTGTTCAGGCGAATTGCTCCAAATAGTTTGCCAAAGAGCGGCCTGTCTTTTTCTCGAACACCTCTGCGAGTGAAGGGATGGAACCACGAGGTTCATCAAGCGCGATGCGCTCGATGCGGAGCATGGGGAAAAATAAAGTAGGCAAACCCATGCGGTCGCCATCGGGATGCAGAACCTGGCTCACAAAATCGTCAAACGAACTGAGATCGATCCCTCGAACAGTAGTACCCGCATTCGTAAGGTCTACGAGCTCACCCCATACCTTCTCCTTGGGATTTTGCAGACTGATAACGACGATCGAATGCGGCTCCATTTGCTTCTCCTAGGATGTCGGGTACCGCTATGTTATCCCAACCTGCGGCGCAGGCGGCTTGCGAACGACGCGCAAGAGTTATCTTTGCCGCTTGGCGCCTAACTCGCCATTACTTTCATGTCGGATGCTGGCCGCAGGGACGGCTCGGTAACTTTTTGCACGGCTTCTGGCGAAACTCCGGGAGCAACCTCGCGCAAAACGAGACCTTGCGGGGTGATTTCGATGACAGCGAGCTCCGTAACGATCAGGTTCACGACGCCCACTCCTGTGAGAGGGAGCGTACATTCTTTTACAATTTTGGCCTCGCCGTCCTTGGTGGTGTGCTCCATGGCAATGATCACGCGCTTGGCGCCAGCGACGAGATCCATGGCGCCGCCCATGCCTTTCAGCATTTTTCCCGGAATTGCCCAATTGGCGAGGTTACCTTTTTGATCCACTTGCAACGCGCCCAAAACGGTTACGTTGATTCGCCCTCCGCGAATCATGCCGAAAGATTCCGCGCTGGAGAAATAACAGCAACCTGGAATTTCACTGATGGTTTCTTTGCCAGCGTTGATCAAGTCGGGATCTTCCTGTCCTTCGTAAGGATAAGGGCCGATGCCAAGCATTCCATTTTCCGATTGCAGAATAACTTCCACACCGGGCGGCAGAAAACTCGGAATTAGCGTGGGCAAGCCAATGCCGAGATTCACGTAATAACCGTCGTGAAGCTCGCGGGCAACGCGGCGAGCGATGATTTCACGCTTGTCAATTTCGGGTGGCATGTTGCCTCCTAGCGTTTGCGGACGGTACGGCGCTCGATGCGCTTTTCGTAATTGGAACCCTGAAAGATCGCATCAACAAAAATCCCAGGCGTGTGAATGCAATCCGGATTCAATTTACCTAGATCGACGAGTTCTTCCACTTCCGCGATGGTGTAATTTGCGGCGGTGGCCATTATGGCGTTGTAATTTCTGGCGGTTTTGCGGAATACAAGATTTCCCCAGCGATCCCCTTTGTAGGCTTTAATGAAAGCAAGATCGCCGCGAAGTGACGGCACCAGAACGTGGGGACGTCCGTTGAAATCTCGCAGCTCTTTCCCTTCTGCGGCCAGCGTGCCGTAACCGGTGGGCGTGAAAAACGCGGGAATGCCTGCCCCGCCGCAACGAATGCGCTCGGCCAGCGTGCCCTGAGGATTCAATTCCACTTCAATTTCCTTTTTCATGGCCAGTTGTTCGAAGATTTTATTTTCGCCAACGTAACTGGCGATCATCTTTTTTACTTGCTTGCTCTGAAGTAAGAGACCGATACCGAAATCGTCAATTCCCGCGTTGTTGGACACCAGGATGAGATCTTTTGTGCCTTTTTTTTGTAGCGCGGTAATCAGATTTTCGGGAATGCCGCAAAGGCCAAAGCCGCCGAGAAGAATGGTAGCTCCGTCTTGAATATTGGCGATAGCGGCGTCAGCATCGGCAACACGCTTATCCATGCTGTCTCCTTAAACGCAAGGCCACGGGATCATCGGGAGGGAAGTTTACTGCAAAACAGGAGGGAATTCCCGAAAGTCATTCGACTGTGGGAATGTCGAGTTTGTTGGATCGCTGACTGAGACCCGCACGGGCAGCGTGTTTCAAAGCACGAACGCGCGCGGCTACGGCTGCGACTGCCGCGTCAACAGAAGCAGAACCTTCCACTTCAGCCATAAGCGCAGAGCCGACCACAGCTGCGTCAGCGATGCCGCCGAGCACGCTTACGTGGCTGGGCAGAGAAATGCCGAAGCCCACGGCAATCGGCAAACTAGTGAAATTTCGAATGCGCCGCACGAGCTGAGGCAAGCCTTCGGGCAGAGCTTCACGCACGCCGGTTACGCCTGTGCGCGAAACAAGGTACAAGAACCCAGTGGAAGCGTTTGCGATTCGCTCGAGACGCTGGTCGGTGGAAGTGGGAGCAGCGAGAAATATTGTGTCGAGGGCCTGGGTTTGCATAGAGGCGCGATATTCATCCGCTTCCTCGGGCGTAAGATCGGTGGCCAAAACGCCGTCCGCTCCAGCAGAGGCTGCGGATTCCGCAAATCTGTGCAGGCCCATTTGCAGGATGGGATTGAAATAGCTGAATAGGACGAGCGGGACGTCGGTCTGGGCGCGCAGGTTGTGGACGAGCTCGAGCACGCCGGCGAGAGTTGTTCCAGCGCTCAAGGCGCGTTCGCTGGCGCGTTGAATAACCGGGCCGTCCGCGACCGGATCGCTGAATGGAACACCGAGTTCGATAACGTCCGCACCAGCTTCAGCAGCAGCCAGGACGATTTGAGCGGTGGCTTCGAGTGAAGGATCTCCGGCGGTGATGTAAGCGACGAGGCCGAGTTCGCCGGAAGCTGCGAGAATGCGGAATGTTCGTTGAATCCTACCCATGCGTCTTTCGGGCGAAGAGGTCCCCTCGATCCTTTTGCGGGGACTCGAGAGTTTTGATGCCGAAGGCTTAGACATAGCGAGACAGGATTTCCATGTCTTTATCGCCGCGACCGGAAAGGTTGAGGATTACTATTTCATCTTTTTTCATTTTAGGGGCGCGACGAATGAGCTCCGCCAAGGCGTGCGCGGATTCAAGCGCCGGAATAATACCTTCGATGCGCGCCAGTACACGGACAGCCGCAACTGCATCTTCATCGCTGGCCGCTGTGTATTCGGCGCGCTGTTGTTCAGCGAGCCATGCATGCTCGGGACCGACAGCGGGATAATCGAGGCCGGCGGACACCGAATGCGTTGTTGCGACTTGGCCGTCGGCGTTCTGCAACAAATACGTGTAGGTGCCTTGCAAAACGCCGGGGCGTGCGCCGACAAATCCTTCGACTGCGGCGAGACGCGCGGCATGCTCGCTGAGAGATTTACCGCGTCCGCCAGCTTCAACGCCGACCATTTTTACGCCGGAGTCGCTGAGAAATGCGTAGAAAAGGCCAATCGCGTTAGAACCCCCGCCGACGCAAGCAATCAGGTGATCGGGGAGGCGGCCTTCCGCGCGGAGTATTTGTTCGCGAGCTTCTTCTCCGATAATTTTCTGAAAATCGCGGACGATTTGCGGATAGGGATGCGCGCCAAGCACGGAGCCGAGCAGATAGTGCGAAGTGCGGAGGTTGGTCACCCAATCTCGCATGGCCTCGTTGATAGCATCCTTCAGCGTGCGGCTACCGGAATCGACGCCGGTCACTTCCGCTCCGAGCAATCGCATGCGAAAAACATTCAGGCGCTGACGCTCCATGTCCTCGGTGCCCATATAAATTGTGCAAGTGAGGCCGAGCCGAGCGGCAACCGTGGCTGCCGCCACGCCATGTTGGCCAGCGCCAGTTTCCGCAATGATGCGCTTTTTTCCCATGCGCACGGCCAGAAGGCCTTGGCCGAGAGCGTTGTTTATTTTGTGCGCACCGGTGTGGAGTAGATCTTCGCGTTTGAGATAGATGCGAGGACCACCGAGTCGTTCAGTCAGCCGCGGGGCGAATTGAAGAGGAGTGGGTCTGCCCGCAAAATTATGGAGGAGATCGTCCAGTTCCTTTTGGAAATTCGAGTCGGCGCGCGCTTCGGAATATGCTCGCTCGAGTTCTTCAAGGGGGGCGACAAGGGTTTCGGGAACGTAGCGTCCGCCGTAAGGGCCGTAACGTCCGCGCGAATCAGGCGTCGCTTGCGGGGCCGCGCTGGTCATATTGCGTTCCGCACAGCTTGCATGAAATCTTTCACGAGCCCGGGATCTTTCTTGCCTGGCTTTGCTTCCACGCCACTGCAAACATCGACGGCGTATGGTCTAGCGGAACGGATGGCATCGTCGATATTTTCCGGTGTCAAACCTCCGGCTAAAAAAATGCGGCCGGCGCGTTTGGCCTGACGCGCGATGTCCCAGCGAAAGGACTTGCCACTTCCACCTCGCCGGCTCGGATCGAAGCCATCCAGCAAAAAAGCGGTGGCCTTCTTATAGCGAGTCAGTTCAGCCGTGGAAAATGACTTTCCCACGCGAACAGCTTTGATCACGGGCAATGTTCGCTTGAGACGCGTGACAGTTTGCGGAGATTCTTCACCGTGTAATTGGAGGTAGTGAAGGCCGGTTTGGCGGGCGATGGTTAACATTTTGTCTTCCGATTCGTTCACAAAAACCCCCACCGCTTTAATTTTCTTGGGCAAGCGCTGCAGGATACGGCGGGCTGCGCTCGGAGTTACGTAGCGCGGGCTGCGCTTGTAAAAGTTAAATCCAATGAAGGTCGCTCCGGATTCCAGTGCTTGCCGCGCATCCTTGAGATTTGTGATGCCGCATATTTTAACCTTCACCATGGGATCCGGCCTATCTAGCCAAATTATCCGCGTCAGCTGATCCGAGCAAATCGATCAAAGTTTGCGCGGGATCGTCCTGTTGCATCAGATGCTCGCCAATCAGGAAAGCGTCAAATCCGGCGTCACGCAGCCGAGCGATATTTTCCGGTGTACTCAAGCCGGATTCGCTGACGGCCATACACTCATCCGGGATTGCGTGGATCAGATCCAGCGACGTATTCAACTGCACGACGAAATTTTGGAGGTCGCGATTGTTGACTCCGATGATTTGGGCCCCGGCGATTAGGACCCGGTCCAGTTCTTCGCGCGAATGTACTTCGACTAAAGGCTCCATCTTTAGCGAACGTCCAAGGGTTAGCAGTTCGCGAAAGATTCCATCCTCTAATACGGCGGCGATGAGAAGAAAAGAGTCGGCGCCTGCTGCGCGCGCTTCCCACACTTGCCATGGATCTATGATGAAATCTTTGCGCAAGATTGGAATCTTAGTTACACGGCTGGCTTCCTTTAAATCCGCCAAGGAACCAGAAAAGAAATCTTCTTCGGTGAGCACCGAAAGAGCCGCTGCACCTGCTTGTTCGAGATTTGCAGCAAGCGATGCGGGAGCGAACTTGGTACGAATCAAGCCGCGGGAAGGAGAGGCTTTCTTCAACTCAGCAATGATGCGGACGCCGGGACCGGCAAGCGCGGACACAAAATCACGCGGAGGCGCGACTTTTTTATCTACCGCAATCCTTAGCGCGACTTCGGGAAGCACACGTTTGCGGTCAGCCACCGACTCGCGGCGCGCTTCGACAATGCGGTCCAAAATGTTTTTAGGGCGAGCGCTAATTTCCATGAGCGAATTGACGCCAACTGCGACGAGGCTGAATACGGCTTCAGCTGACCCCCGAAGGGAGAATCACTGTGAATATGCTAGATGTGCGGCATACAGATGTCAATTTATAGCCATTCGCGCGCTCGAGAATCCGTGAGGTCAGGGCGCTGAGGCCTGACCTTCGAGCAAAGGCTTGGAGAACTTTATGGGGATTCCAAAATTCGAACCGCCAAAACCTTTTAGCACGGCGTAGGTGACACCAATTACTTTCCCCTGCCGATTAAAAAGAGGGCCGCCGGAGCCGCCGGAAGTGGTCTGTGCGTCGAAAACAATTTTGTCGGGCAGAATGTCGCCAATGTGCCCTTGTGTAATTAGAGGACGAATCAAGTTGCGCCGGGCGAGTTCCTGAAGAACTTGCGAAACATCCGTACCGCTGTGAGCGAGAATTTGCTGCGCAGTATCTTCATCGGTGCGCGCCAGAATTGCAGCGAGCCCCGTAGCGTAACCCATCAAGATCACCGGTTGGCCGGTGACCGCGGCACCCTGGCCCCAGTCAACCACAAGAATAGATCGCTTTAGATCCTGCATATCCACTCGTATTGTGGCGAGGTCGGTTTCCTGGGAAATTTGCTGAATTTCGGCGTGAAACGCGCGCGGATCTCCGGGGAAATAGACACGAATCGCTGAAATTTCCGGTTGGAAGCCCTGGTCTGTCAGAGCTTTCAGTTCGTCATCTTTCCACCAAGGCTCAGCCACATGGCGATTGGTGACGAGGCGCCCGTGGGGACCAGCGACGAACCCGGTACCGAAGACATCGAGTTTAACTTCGGGTCCGTGCCCTTCTAATGTGAGGATGGGATTGTTGTCGCTATCCTGTAGCGGCTCGCCTTGTTGATTGAGTCCCGCGTAGCGCAGGCGCTGACCGTTATTTTTGTCGCGAAACGCGACCGAAACATGCAGCAAGCAAACGCTCTGCACGTCGGCAGGAATCAGAGTTTGCGCGCCTTGTCCCTCTTTTTCGATTCGTGCCAGACGAGCGTTGGTCTCCTCGAGCTGTTTTTGTAGAGTTGTGACGTCATCTGAGCCGGCACTCGCCATTTTCGACTTCAAATCGGCAGCCTGTTTCTTAAGCTCGTCTTTCGAAGGTGCAGAAACGGCTGCACTACTCTGTTGAGTCCGGAGTTTGCGCGCTTCGGCGACCAAACTTTGCTGGCGAAGGAGACCGCCTTCGATTCGAGCAATGATAGCGTTTCCTTGCTTCGTTTCTTTCTGCGCGGTGCGGACAAAGAGGAAATAAATTCCCGCCATCACCACTGCGGTAGCCAGAATTGCCACGAATCCAAACTTGAGGCTGCGGTCTAGGGTGACCGCGTCGTTCGTCATTTTTTCGGTGACGGCGATGGCCTCAAAGGCGGTGTGGGCAATCTGCTGGCCCTCGATGGCGATGTGCGCTGCGTCACGCAATTCCTTCTGCTCGCGAAACACGCGCAATTGCGTGCGGACACGAGCTAGCAACTCGCCTGAGTCGTACGGTTGTGAAATTGCGTCGTCGGCGCCGAGATGTAACGCCTCGATACGCTGCTCAGCCGCAGAACCCACCAACAGAATTACGCGAATCATTTGCGTGGCTGCTGAGCCGCGGATTGTGACGATGATGTCGCCCGCCCTCGAACCGCTCAGATCGGGCGCCTCCCAAGCATCTGAGCCGATCAAAAGGAGAGTTACTTCACCGCTGTGGATTGCCTCGAGCGCCTCGGTGGCAGTGCTGAATGCCGCGACGTCATAGCCGGACGTGGCCAACATCGTCCGCAAGTTCTCGCGTTCGGCGGCATCTTCTTCGACGATGACAACTCTCTCGCGCGTGGTATCCATGAGCGGGTTCAGGGCCCTTTGCACAATCCTATCGTTGTGGAAGAAAATTAGGAAAGCATAGGAGTTTGCGAACGCGTTCCCTCAATTACAATAGACGCTTCTAACAGTTTGAAGGGTTCAAACAAATTTTCGACGGAGAAGATTTGGAAGCACTGGACAGATTAAACCAAAGGATCGTTCGCTGTCGCAAGTGTCCGCGACTTGTGTGCTATCGCGAAAAGGTTGCATGCGAGAAACGGCGGGCATTCCTCGGCTGGGAGTACTGGGGCAAACCAGTCCCGGGTTTTGGCGACCCGCACGCAAAGTTGCTGATTTTGGGTCTGGCGCCAGCGGCTCACGGGGGCAATAGAACCGGACGGGTTTTTACGGGCGACCGATCCGGTGATTTCCTCTACCAAGCGCTTTATGAAGCTGGTTTTGCCAATCAGCCAACTTCTACACATCGAGGCGACAGGTTGAAGTTGAAGAATGCGTATATTGCCGCGGCAGTTCGATGTGCCCCTCCTGAGAACAAGCCGCTGCCATCAGAACTGGCGAATTGCTTGCCGTACTTCGAACGTGAATTGGAACTGGTAGGTCCTCGCGTCATCCTTACGTTAGGCAGTATTGCGATGCGAACTTATCTCGGAGTACTCAAGGCCAGAGGGCAGATCAAAGGATTTTCGAAATATCCGTTTCGTCACGGTGCAAGTTATGAGCTGGCCGCCGCACTACCGCGCCTCTTTGTCTCGTTTCATCCGAGCCAACAAAATACGTTCACTGGTAAACTTACGGAGTCGATGATGGTCGAGGTACTGCTTGCCATCCGGGAGTTTCTTAGGAGCAAGTGAGCGGCTTCAACGGGCCAAAAGGCGCGTCGTTGACAGTGCGCTACAGAGCTTGTTAGCCTCGCGACAGCACCGTGCTCCATGCCACCTCATGAAAGCTGAAACCGACCGAGACGTCAGGTGCGAGCCCATCATAGAATTCCGACAGGTGGGCTACCGTTTGCCAAATGGACAAGCGCTCTTGCACGATCTCACGTTCACCGTTGGGCGCGGCGAAACACTCGCCTTGCTCGGGCGCAGCGGCGCTGGAAAGACCACAGCGCTGAAGATGATCAATCGCATGCTCGATCCTAGCGACGGCCAGGTTCTGGTCGACGGCAAAGCAACTGCAGGTTGGAATGCGATCGCGCTGCGCCGGCAGATCGGTTATGTGATACAAGATGTCGGACTATTTCCACATTTCACGATTGAGCAAAATATTTCGCTGGTGCCGCGGCTGGAACAATGGCCCGCAGAGCGGACACAGGCGCGCGTGAAGGAGCTGCTCGATCTTGTCGATTTGGATTACGGTAAATTTGCGAAACGACGTCCGCACGAGCTCTCAGGAGGACAGCGGCAGCGTGTTGGTATTGCCAGGGCGTTGGCGGCGGACCCCCCAATTTTACTAATGGACGAGCCATTCGGCGCGCTCGATCCGCTTACTCGCGGCGAACTGCAAAAGGAATTTCAGAAATTACAGCGCCGGCTTGCAAAAACAGTCGTGATGGTGACTCACGACGTTGGCGAATCTCTCTTGCTGGCGTCGCGCGTAGCCTTGCTTGAGCGAGGCAAACTCACGGGGATTTATTCACCTCCAGAATTTTTAACCGCGAAGGAGCCGATGGCGGCGGCCTACGTGGCAAATTTCAGGATGTATGAAGGAGCCGAGAGGGCGAATGAACATTATTGATTTCTTTGTTCGCCACCAGCGCGAAATTCTGCAGGCCACGCTTGAGCATATTCGGTTGGTGGGCCTAGCGATGTTGTTGGCCGTGGCTATCGGCATTCCGCTGGGAATCATCGTGACGCGCCAGCCCTGGCTTTCAAAGCCGATTCTCGGCGGGGCCAACGTTGCCGAAACGATTCCAAGCTTGGCGCTCTTTGGGTTTCTTTTGCCGGTGCCATGGTTAGGAGAGCGCTCCGATCGGCTCGTTATTGTCGCACTGACGCTGTACGCCTTGCTTCCGATCATTCGAAATACATCTACGGGCATCGAGAGTATTGACGCGGCGGTGCGACAAGCCGCGCGGGGAATGGGCATGACGGAGAATCAGATCCTCTGGCAGGTGGAGCTGCCACTCTCGGTTCCGACAATTCTTGCGGGTGTGCGCATCGCTACCGTGTTGACTATCGGGATCGCAACCATTGCGGCTGCAGTCGGCGCAGGCGGCTTGGGCGAATTTATTTTCCGCGGCTTGGCAATGGTCAACAACCAGTTGATTCTGGCAGGCGCGATACCGGCTGCGGCGCTCGCGTTACTGGCCGATTTCATATTGGGTATGCTGGAGCAACGTCTGCGGCTTGCGCGACAATGATCAAGTGGGGCGGTAGGTGCGTACTCTGCCTGACGATGCTACTGGCGTCGTGCGGTAATGAGCGGCGCGAAATCGTTATTGGGTCAAAGAACTTTTCCGAACAAGCGCTGCTCGCGGAAATTCTTGCGCAGCATCTCGAGAACAAACTGCATCGGCCAGTTACCAGACGCTTCTATCTGGCGGGCTCTTACATTTGCCAACAGGCATTGCTCGCGGGACGGATTGACGCGTATGTGGAGTACACCGGAACTGCTTTAACCGCGATTCTGCATGATCCGGTTCAAAGCGATCCTTCGGCTGTCTTCGAGCGGGTGAAAAGCGAATATCAACAACGGTTCCGGATGGAGGTGTTGCCCTCGCTCGGTTTTAACAATACGTTTGCAATTGTGGTGCGTGGAGAAGATGCGCGCCGACTGAATTTGAAGACCATTGACGACGCCTCCCGCTATGCGCCGCAATGGCGCGCTGGGTTTGGATACGAATTCATGGAACGGCCGGACGGCTACGAGGGGCTGGCAAAAGCTTACGGGCTTAGATTCAATTCGGCGCCGCGAATTCTTGACTTGGGGCTGCTCTACCGGGCATTGCTAAGCGAACAAGTGGACCTTGTTGCAGGGAATTCAACCGATGGCTTAATCGCCGCTCGCGATTTAGTCATTCTGGAAGATGACAAACATTATTTTCCGCCCTACGACGCAGTACCGATTGTCAGACCGGATGCACTGAATCGTTTTCCTGGTATGAACGCTGCCATCGAAGAATTGGCCGGAAAAATTTCCGATTCGGAAATGCGGAGGATGAATTACGCGGTGGATGGGGAACATCGCGATATTGCTGAAGTGGCGCAAGAATTTCTGCAATCCGAAAGGCTCGATTAAACGAACAAATTAGCGGGACTCTTCGGATTCTTGCAGGGCCCTAAAGTGGGCCTCAAGCGCGGCGCAATACTGATGTTCAGCCTCGAGTTCCGCTTGCAGTTTTCTAACGAAAAGCTCAAGGCGGCGAATCTCATTGCGCAATTTCTGAATTTCCCAAGAAGATTGCGCAGCAGGCCGCGTCGCGGCCGTTTCCGTAGCAGGCTGTATCCTTCCTGAGGAAGCGAATACAGAAGTTGAGGGCGCCAACGACGGAGCGACAGGAGCAGTTATTAGAGTCTGAGTTGCACGTGGCTGCGCTACCGTTCCTGAAACTAGCGGTCGAGTCAGGCTGGCTGGTCGAGGGGTCTCCGGATGGAATAGATCATTCAACGCATTCGATGCCATTCGCGTTGAAGTTTCATTTCCATTATCAGCTCCTTCTGCGCCGCGTGCGGCGCCAGAGACGCTGGGATTCAACAAGCTCTTAACCCGAACGATCAAATCTTGCGGCTGAAATGGTTTGCGCATCAATTCGTCGGCTTTCACAGCTGTTGCGCGCTCCGCCACAGACTGGTTCACAACTCCGGACATTAAAATGACAGGCGTTTTGGCGAACCGATAATGTTTCTTGATGTAGTCGCAAACTTCATAGCCATCCTTCTCCGGCATGATCACGTCGGTGATAACCGCATCCGGCGGAACTTTGTTGAACTGTTCCAGTGCCGAGGCGGCATCCGCACAAGTGATGACCTGAATATTTTCTTTACGAAACGCGATCTTGATCACCTCGCGCATGGTCGCGCTGTCGTCGATGAAATACACCGTGGGAACCCGTGCTGCTGTGGGATTGTGTGTTTCGCTCATGGGAGTTTGTTCTCCACTTCGTTATGTTCGGCCTCGTCGAATTCTCGCATGGCGTCAAGTAACAAATCGGTCGCCGAACGAAGAACCGTTCGTTGCGTAACGGCCGCTCCGTACACAAATTTGTAGACGCCTTTCGTAGCGTTCTGGCAAGTCTTGACGATTTCCGTTACGGCTTCGTCGCCAAAAAGTGCGCCGCACTCGGCGTGATGAATGTCTCCGGCTTCAAAAAAAATGATCCCGTCGGTTTCGCACGCATTGATGTGCAACGCACCAGTTTGACGCGCTTGGCCGAGCATCTGGATCACTCCTGGAAGATCAAGATGCGAAAGGCTGCCACTCAAGTCGGTGTCGGCAGTGGTAAGCATTTGGGTGGGCTGAAAACCTTCCTGCCGACTCAAAAGAAAACTTCGCACATGTGCGGCAATGTCCGAAGGCGACTGGCGGCGATCGACAAAATCGTCGCAGCCTGCGCGGAAAGCTTCTAGCAGCGCCTGATCTCCTCCGCCGCCTATGGCGACGAGCGGGATATTGGCGGTCTTGGCGTCCGCGCGAAGAATCGGCGCCATTTCGAGCGCGCCCATTTCACGCAAATTGGTGGCACACAAAATTGCTGTAGGAGCATTCCATTCGAGCATGGTGAGCGCATAAGCAGCCTGGGTGCTCAGAACTACTTGGAAGCCCTGCTGCTGCAAAGCGTCTGTGAGACGCTTCGAAAAATACACGTTGCTATCGATTAGCAGAATTCTCGGGAGATTCGCAAGGGCATTCATGCGTCGAGTCCCCGGTTAGCGAGTTGGTTTTGTTCCTGGGATCCAGCAGTCACGAGTGTATCCAGGTCCAATACTTCAATACTTTCGTTGCCGTGCATCAATATGCCTGAAACATATTTTGGACTGGTCACTTCTACGATATCGGCTGTCACGAGTTCGGATTCGCCGTTTACTGGGATAGCCGCAGGCTCGCTGGCGGATCCGAAATGTCGCCGTGCCACCAGATAGAATTGATGCGACGGAGAATCCTTGCCGGTCAACAAAGGACAAACGTCATAGACTGGAACAAGGCGGCCGCGCCTGACGATGATTCCCGATACCAACGGCGAGTTGTGTGGAAATTGATGTAATCGCACCGGCGGCGCCAATTCCGAAACTTCAGCTGCCGGTAAGGCAAAACGGCGATCCCCGATTTGGACTAGCACGTACGATTTGGCGTTTGCAATGCTCAGTGCGCTCATAACGGCACCGCCGCCCGTTCCAGTTCGCGGCGTGAAGCTTCTGCCGTGGCGCCGTCGAGCCGTATAAATTCTTGCGAAGTCAAAAAACCGAGTGGGTTAACTACGGGAATCACCTGGTCTTCCAGATAAGCGAGACCCCGATACCATTGCCGCTCTGTGCCGATGAAGGCCCGCGGCAACGCGCACCAGGCCCGAAATTTCCGCCATGCGTTCGATCTTATCCACCAGCACGGCAACACGAATTTGCCGCAGCATTAATACCAATGTGGGGCGTACTATTCGCAAGCCGAAATGCGCGCAGGCGTTGACCACATAGTATGTACGGTGTCCGCGTTCGATGGTGTGGCGCACTTTCGGAATTTCCTGCTGTTCGATCTCCAGGGCCGCGCCCAAACTGTCCGTGCTGCGGATTTCCTGGACCGAGTCGGCGGCAATAGCAAAAAGTTGATTCGCCACTGTGAATAGAATCACCGCTTCGGGCCGTCGAGCTCTTCGCGACTTTGACCGTATCCTGAGCGGCAATCCTCATAACGCTCCCACCGGAACAAGTTTGGCGAATTTCACGACGCGCCTTTCGATGGCTGCGCTGATTTCGTTAAGGTCCACCACTTCGTCCACGGCGCCCGTTTTGATGGCCTCCGCAGGCATGCCGAAAATCACCGAAGATGCTTCATCCTGTGCGATCACGTAGCCGCCGTTCGCCTTGATGGACTTGACCCCCTTTGCCGCATCGTTACCCATGCCCGTAAGCACGACGGCGATGGCCAACAGCCGCGAATAGGAGGCCACGGTTTCAAGCGCAGCGTTCGCGCATGGGAGATAGCCTTCGATTCTGAGTCCGCGGGTCGAGCAGAATTTTGCCGGTAGGAGATACGCGCAGGTGATGTGAACCCGGACACAAATAAATCAGTGCCGGGCCGCACGGGCTCGTTCGCTTCCGCTTCTTTCACCGGCAATTTGCGAAATCTCGGCGAGTTGCACGGTGAATTGCTTTGTAAACGCTGCGGGCATATGCAGCACCAGAAGCACTGCTGCCGGAAAATCCTTCGGCAGACCGGCTACAACGCGCATCACTGCGGCGGGCCCGCCGGTAGACGCGGCGATAACAACGATCGGGAATTTTCGCGCCGTTTTGTGGCGCAGGCACATTGGTGCGGGATTTCCCGTTCGCCGGAACTGGCGCTGAGGCAAGCGAAGCTTTCCCGCGCGTGGCTGTGCGCACAACGCGAACCTTTGCAGCCATTTTTAATTTGCGAGTCAGTTCGTCGCGAACACTGCGCATGATCCAAATCGATGCCGCTGGAAGGCTTCGGTACGAAATCAATGGCGCCCAGCTCGAGCGCACGTAAAGTGCCCGAAGCGCCTTCGCGCGATTCAGAGCTCACAATCACGATAGGCCGGGGATGTTGCGACATGATCATTTCAGTGGCTTGCAAGCCATCCACATGCGGCATGTTGATGTCCATGGTGATTACGTCCGGCCGCAAGGATTCCGCGAGCGCCACTGCGTCGCGGCCATCGCGCGCCTGGCCCGCGACCTCGAGCTGAGGATCAGAGTTGATGATCTCCTGAAGCACTTTGCACATAAACGCGGAGTCATCCACGACGAGTACTCGAATTTTCTTTTCGGTCGGCTCATCATTTCAATCCTGCTGCACCGGCACCCGCAATCGCTGATCGGCTCTTCGGCGTCACCGGGTCAATCAGACTCTGGACGGTTGAAATCAGCTGATCTTCCTGCACCGGCTTGGTCAGGAAGCCAGAAGCGCCTTCTTTCATGGCGCGATCTCGATGCTTCGCCCCGGCGCGGGACGTAACCACAAGAACCGGAATCCGCCGAGGTCATCGGATCTTGCCGGAGATGCGCCAGCAGTTCGTAGCCGTTCATCCGCGGCATTTCGAGGTCGGTAATCACCAAATGGCATCCCACTTCCGCAATAATTTCGGACGCTTCGAGGCCATCGGAAGCGAGCTTCACGCGATAACCGGCTTTTTCGAGCATGCGTCCGACAAATTTTCTGACGCTGATGGAATCGTCCGCGACTACCACAACGCGATCATTTTCTACGGGTCGACTGCTTCAGCCGGTATGTTTCCAGCGGCTACCGCTTCCGCGCCGGGTGCGAATACTCGCGCGGCAGGCGAAGAGGAAGGTAATGCGTGGCGCTCCGCAGTATCGTTGGAAACAAGCCTGTTCAAATCGATGAGCAGTATCAAGCTTCCATCCGGCGCAATCGTTGTACCAGGGAAGAGCTTGACGCGCCGCAAATAATTGCCCAGATTCTTGATAACGATTTCGTCTTTACCCAGAACTTCTTCGACGACCACGCCAACCTGCTTTCCAGCCACTTTCACAATTACCATATGGAAATAGCCGTTGATCGGTTCGAGCGGCGGGAGAGCAAGCTGCAGATCGAGCCGGACGACTTCCGTTACGACGTCGCGCACGCGGGTGAGAAGTTTTCCGCCTACGTCCTCTATTTCGCCTGGCTTTAGTCGGCGGATTTCTTCCACGACCGCAAGTGGCAGCGCAAAGACGGCGGAGCCGCAACGCACGAACAAGGCCTGCGAGATGATTAATGTCAGCGGTACCTTGACGGTAAAACAGGCTCCGCGACCCAGCTCGGAGCGCACTTCGATTTCACCGTTCAGCGCATGCACGTTTGCGCGCACCACATCCAGACCGACGCCGCGGCCGGCGAGTTCGCGTCATGGAAGAAGCTGTCGTAAATCCCGGGCGAAAGAGGAATTCGCGCAACTCTCGTTCGCTAAGTTCCGCGGCAGCCAGTGGCGAAAGGGTGCCGGACTCCATCACGTGGCGGCGAACATTTTCGTAATCGATTCCTCGGCCGTCGTCTTCCACTTCGATGAAAATATGATTGCCGCGATGGTAGGCGCGCACGTCCACGCGCCCCTTTTGGGATTTTCCGGCCTGTTGGCGCGCTGTGGGGCTTTCTAACCCGTGTGCGACAGCGTTGCGCACGAGGTGAATCAGCGGATCGGAAATGTGCTGGATGATATTGTTGTCCAGCTCGGTCTCCGCGCCCTCGAGCAGAAGTTCCACTGGTTTGCCCGCTGCTTTAGAAGCGTCTCTCACGGTGCGCGAAATGCGCGTGTACAAGTTGCCGATCGGGACCATGCGCGCCGCCGTGATTTCGTCTTGCAGGTGGTGAGCTAATTTTGTGAACTCATCAATGTCTGAATCAACGCGCCCCATGAACCCGTCCAGCTGTGCGAGCACTTCGGTGATGTCGGCAGATATTTCGGTCAGCGAGCGGGACAAAATATTGAAGTCGTCATAGCGATCCATTTCAAGATCGCTGAACTCCGTCCAATTTCCAGCCACGAGCGCCGGCATATTTGAAAAAGGGCCGCGAAAAGTATCTTTTTGCGGCGGCTGGCTGCCCGGCATCAGCGTCGTACGGATGCGATTGAATTCGTGTTTTTCCTGAAAATCTCCAACCTTTCCCGAGAGCCGGCTCTTTGAAAAATTCAATATTTCGACGAGCTTTCCGAGTTCTGACAAACGGCCGAGCATGCGCGTTCGATTTATGACGAGCTCTCCGACCGCGTTCATCATGCGATCTAGGCGCGCGAGTGAGATACGCACCGATTTCGCTTGCGGCAAGACGGGTTGCGTGGCGGATGGTGCTGCGGTGGTCGCGGGCTCGGAGATTGATTTTTTTCGCGATTCTTCAGAAGTTGCAGCAGCATGACTCGGTTCTGCTGCCTCCTGAGCTCCTTCTTCAGGCGCCAATTCTTCGATTCGCCCTAACAGAGGATCGATCGTACCTCGCATTTCCGCGTCACTCTCCCATTGCCGGTGCAGCAATTTCTTCAGCACGTCAACGGATTGGAGACAAATATCGATGATGTCTGCGTTCGGGTGCAAATGGCCGTCACGCAATTCTCCGATGAGATTTTCCACACGATGAGCGACCGCGGAGAGACGATGAAGCCCGACCTGGGCCGCCGAGCCTTTCACCGTGTGCATGGCGCGAAACAGGCGGTTAATATCTTCCGACTTTGGATTTGCCTCCAGCATAAGGAGGCACTCGGTCACTACCTGCAGATGCTCTTCGGCCTCAGGAATGAAAAATTCGAGCACTTCATCAGGAACCTCACCGTCTTTCGGCAATTTGTCGGTATAGGAGATTGGCGGCGCAGCTTCCGGTAAAGCATAGTCCCCTTTGGGGGGAGAGCCGTCTGCGCCTGAACCATATTCGCTGTCCGAACCCGCTGTCGTATCGGAAGGAGCCGGAGGAAATGCGAATGAATATCGCTGCTTGAATGCGGCAATGTCCTCAGCTGTTTCGGCGCCGTTCGAGCTAATTTGCAGTAAGTCGAATTCGAGTACGGAGATCGCATCGGAAATGAACTCAGTGAGCGGCCCGTGCATGTCTGCAGTCAAGGTCGCATTCATGGCGTAATGAAAAATGTGCGCCATTTTTGCTGCGACTTCCGAAAATTGCGGAAATCCATAGCTGGCTGAAGTCCCCGCGAGCGTGTGAGCTGCGATGTAAAGTTTCTCCAGGTCTTCAGGCTTGGTTTGAGGTTCTTGCAACATCCCGGAATACTCGCGTAAGTATTGAAGATGCTCGGAAGCTTCCTGAAGGAAGAGCTCCACCGATTCATGGTTGAACGAAGTCACGGACGTTCCTCCACGACCGCCAGCGTTCGTGATGCCTCAACGGAAACGGGCTTGCGGTAGATCAGGCAATCGCCGGCAACGATGGATTCAAAGTTCATGTCGACGTTCGAAAGCGTCTCCGAGTGTCCCAAGAGAAAATATCCGCCCGGCTCCAGAGCGTCGTAGAATCGCCGCAAGATCGCCAGCCGCCTTTGTGCCGAAAAATACATCAGCACGTTCATACAAGAAATACAGTCGAACTTGCCGAAGTACACCGGCTCAACAAGATTCATTTGCACGAATGAAATTATTTTTCGGATGCGCGGCCTCACGTGATATCCATGTTTCGTCTCGGAAAAATGCGTATCCACTTGGCCCAGCGAGACATTCTGCAAGCTGCGCTTGGCGTACACGCCGCGTTCGGCCTGGTTCAATGCACGGCTGCTGATGTCCGTGGCCAGAATTTCGATCTCCCAGGCTTCCGCAAATTTCAATGTATCGGATACCGTGATCGCGATTGAATAAGGTTCCTCACCCGTTGAGCACCCGGCGCTCCAGATTCGCAACGTCCGAGGATTCCGCCAAAACTTTCTCTCCTGAATTTCCGGGAGAATCCGTTTCTTCAGCGCTTCATACACCGCAGGATAACGGAAGAAAGAAGTCTCCTGCGTAAGCAACTGTTCCAGCAGAGCCTCGTATTCGCTGCCAGAAGCGCGCACGACGCGTAATAACTCGGTCCCGCTGGCGATACGTTTCGCATCCAGATATTCTCGGATGCGAGTCGAAAAAAAGCGTTCGCGTGACGAATCCAGCAAGATCGCGGAGCGCTGCTCGATCAACGCGCGCATTTCGCCGAGCTCGGTCTCCGTGAGCGGTGCGGCGCTGAAATGGTGGCTCATTTTCGGCACGCTCATTAGGCCCGGTTCGTTTCATCCCTCCAGGGCACCACTAACGGTGCGCTCCCACCGGTGCTGTGGGCCGCGATTCCTCGGCTGCGGAAGCTTCCGAAGGCCGCCCCGATTGTGAGCGGAATTGCGCGAGAGCTTCATTGAGCTGTTCGGAGAGCTTCACCATGTTGCCTACAGTAGAAGCGGTCTGTCGCGCACCCTGCGTAGTCTGCCGCGTAATTCCGGAGATGATCTGCATGGCATTTGCCACGCCTTCCGTTCCGCGCACCTGCTGTTTCGACGCGAGCGAGATTTCCTGTACCAGCTCGGCTGATTGGCGTACCACACTCGAAATAGCCTCCAACGCTTTTCCGGCCTGATCCGCCAGACCCGCTCCCACTTCCACTTCGCGCGTGCCTTCTTCCATCACCACGACCGCTTCGTTGGTTTCCGCTTGAATGGCTTTGATCAGCGCAGCAATATCTTTCGTAGCGCTGCGCGAGTGCTCGGCCAATTTACGAACTTCGTCAGCAACGACGGCGAAACCTCGACCCGCTTCTCCGGCGCGGGCGGCTTCGATGGCTGCGTTAAGAGCGAGTAAGTTCGTTTGCTCCGTGATGTCGTTAATCACGTTAATGATTTCTGAAATTTCCAGCGAACGATCGCCGAGCGACTTAATCTTCTTTGCCGTAGCTTGCACGGAGGCACGAATCCGCTGCATACCTTCCAGCGTGTCACGAACCGCGCGATTGCCTTGTTCTGCGGCATCGAGAGCGCGGCGCGCGGCTTCGGCGCTGGCTTCCGCATTGTTCGACACTTGCTTCATCGAAACCGTCAGTTCTTCGACGGCCGATGAAGTATTCGTGATTTCCTGATCCTGTTGCGTGGCGCCGGCAGTCATATCATCGGCCGCTTCGAGAATTTGGTTCGCACTGGTGCTGACGTCAACGGCGGCTTTGCGCACGCGCTCGAGAACCTTGGTGAAGTTGTCGAGCATGAAGTTCACAGAGTCCACCACATTTCCGAGAGCGTCGTTGCTTACCTTGCCGCGGATGTTAAGATCGCCTCGCGCCACTTGGCTGATAGTGTTGAGCAAATCAGTGATGCTGCGCTGAAGCGAATCTTGCGCTTGCTGGTTGGTCACGGCATGAGCGACCTTGGCAGCGCTGCGGTTGAAATTCTCCGCAATAAAGCCGAACTCATCGCCCGAGCCGATCTCCACGCGCGCGCGAACGTCGCCAGCTACCAGTCGTTCAGAGAACGTGGCGATCTCCGCGACTGGCGTGAGCACACGTTTGCTCAGCACATAGACAAGCGAGACCGCTGCTAGGAGCGCAAGTACAGCCGCGCCCACCAGCGCACCGTTGCTGCCGCCGGGGAACGACGTGGTATCAGCTCCCGCCCCCGCGTGCGAGCCGGCGTAATACGCCATCCCCAGCACGCCAAAGAATGCGGCGCCGATCCAGAAGACCAACAACCAAATTGTGGAACTCAAACGAGCTTTCATGACTTCCTCCCAAGAGCTTGTTTAGCGCGCGATCCGTAGAGCGGACCGCAAACAGTGGTCGGCCCACAAAATGAGCCCATTCCCATATCGTAAGAACATCATCAATGCGTTCATCAAATCACCGGCACTGGAAAGACGTCGGTCAGGCGCCGTAAATCCACCACCAGCGCGAGTCGGTCGTCGTGCCGCAACATTCCGCGGCAATGCGGGACTTCGGCCGGCGCTTGGTCAAGTAACGATTCTTCCGTCGCTGAATAGGTGCCGATCACTTCATCGGCGGCAATTCCGAGCCGCAAGTCGCCGCTTTGCATCTCGCCTTTCAAGGCGGCCACAACCACATGTTTCGGAAGCATTCCGGGCCGTCGGCCTTCCGTAAACGCAATATCCACCAGCGGAACGATTGTTCCGCGCAGGTTGAAGACACCCATCAGAAATGCAGGCGCGAGAGGCACGCGCGTGACAATCGGCCAATCCACTACTTCCTCTACCTCGAGCACAGAAAAACAAAAACGTTCGCGGCCGGCGCGAAAAACGCAGTATTGCCGTTCCGGCAAGCGTTCTTCAGAGAACGAGTCGTTCTCTAAGAACTCACCATTGCCGAATTCGGCATGCAGCAGCGCCGTGTTGTCATGTTCCCTCGACATCAAGCCAACCTCTTAATTTCATTTAGCAGTTCATCCGGAGTGAAAGGCTTGGCCACGTAGCCGTTGGCGCCTTGCTGCTCTCCCCAGTAGCGATCACTCGGCGCAGTCTTCGAAGTCACCAGAATTATCGGGATCTGCGAATACGATTCATGGCTCTTCAAATCGCGACAAGCCTGGAAACCATTGCGTTTTGGCATCACCACGTCCAGCAAAATTACGTTAGGGCGTTCTTCATCAATCGCTTCTTCGATCTTAGTGGGATCGGAAATGCCAACGGAGTAAAAGCCGCCTTGCTGCAGCATGTCTTGCATGAGCCGAATCTCGGCCTGCGAGTCGTCTACAACCAGGATTTTCTTCAACTTGCCTCCGGCTCCACGATCGGGCCCCGAGAAGGAATTGCAACTAAACAGCCACCTCTGACCGGAAATTCTCGCAATGCGAGCCTGTCGCCCAAAGCCTTTCGTTGCTGGCTCTTGCATCCGATGACCTGATCTCTCATGAGCCAGTTACCAAGCGACGGGAAAGTGATTCCGTTTCATTTTGAGACTCTTTCTCACCGGCCCGCATTTCAGTGGCGAGCGATGAGAATCGCTGCATGATTTCGTGTAACCGCAAGGCCATGGTGTGGACCGTGCGAATTTGGTTGCGACATTCGCCGGTTACTTGCTCAGGTTCTAGCAGCAACAAGTCCGCGTTTCCCAAGATGGAGGTCAACGCATTGTTTAAGCTCGGCCGCATTTCGAGCATGTAGCGGCCTAACGTCGCTTGGGCTTGGCTTTCAATCGCGAGACGTTCCGCGCGTTGTGCGCGGGCCACCGCTTGCACTCGACGTAAACTTTCAGAAGCGACGAGAATTAAGGTAGAGATCCAGCCGTCCTGCCGCGGAATAATTTGCAAATGCGGGTAATCGGATTGTAGAGACGGAATATCTTTTTCGTCGTCGCAAACGCAAACACATGTGGCGTTAGGCAGTGTGTGCAAAGCAGCCAGGATTTCGGAGGCTTTTCGGTCGCGAACGGGTCCCACAATCACCAGGTCATATCCGGTCGCGGGCGAACCCGGCCAAACGTTGCTGGTGACCAGCGTAACTTCCGGAACATAACGCTCAGCCTGCCAACGTGCCGCTACCGACCGAGCAAATTCGGTATCGTCCGAAACAATCAGGACGCTGGCGTGATTCAAGAGGTCCCCCATAAGCCTTGATCTTTAGGGCTGAAGCTTTTCTGCTTCCTCGATAAACGAAAGAAGCCGTTTCGTGCTGATACCGAGATTCACCGCCGCCTCAGTATTTTTCGCGCGCTTGGCCTGTTCCACGCGTCCCTGGAAATAGGAAACTTCCGCTCGCGCCAGCACCAGCGCGGAAGCAAGCGCCTTCAGATCGCCGGAACGTTTTCGCTGATCGATTGCCAAGCCGAGCAAAGCGCGCGCCACGACGGCGCGTCGCAGGTCTTCCGCTTCCTGTCCGCCATCCGCTAGGAAAGCGCCGACTTCCCACGACGAGAGCAAGACCTTGGTATCTTGCAGAACGACTGTGGACATCGAGCGGCCACGCGAAGGCGGAGCGGCAATCAATTGCTCCCAAATTCCCTCGAGGCATTTTTCCATTTCTGCCGTGCTCGTGGGCGCAGCAGGGCCATCGTTGGCCGCGTGGGCAGGCTGAACCGCCGCCGGTGGAATGCTGGGAGGTGTCTTCGCCGGCTGGCTGGCAACGCCGTTAGCGTCCGTATTTTTAGGGCTCGGAGAGTTAGGCGGTGAAACTTGGACAGCCGCCGGAGCAGGCGTACTCGAAATCGCCGGCTCTTCTTCTTTGTCGTGGACAAGCGGCGTCGCGGCGAAACGAGCGATATCGTCAGAAAGGTGTACGCAAGTCGGACCGCCCTGCGCGGTTCCAAGGGCCTCTTCCAAATCAGCGCGCAGCGCAAGCAATTGCTCGAACGCCCGCCTTACGGAATTAGCCGTGTAGTCCTTATGAAAAGGCTGACGCCAGTTTTCGCAGTAGTAACGCAGTTGAATCGTGGGCTCGGCTGCTGAGAGACCCGCGCGCCGGCAATCTACAGTTTGCACGCCTATGGAATCGAGCGCTTCTATGGCATGGTGCACAGCGTTCAAGTCGGCATGCAACAGACGAATGAAAGCCCGGCGAAGCATGAAGTTGAAGCGACAGAAAGCGATCAACGCTGCCGGATCGTAAAAGAGAGGGCCTGCAGATTCTTTTACCAACCGGCCCTGTTCCAACAGGCCATGTTCCATCATGTCCCGTAAGCTTTGGCACAGTGCGATTTTTTCCAGGATCTGATCCAGGGGCGCGCACCATTCTAGCGGCGCAAGATCCACGTCGCCCAGCACCGGCTGCAGGACCTGCGCGGCGTCGCCGAGGCCGATTTCCTTGCGATAAAGGTCTTCGGGTGCACATAACGCAAAGTACTGCACCAGGAGCAAATCGATCTTGTCGCGGTCGGCGGCGGTCTTATCCTGTTTTTTCAACTGTCGTTGCAAAAACGCACGCAATCCCTCTTCACTGGCGTTTAAGACTTCCGGTGGGAGCTGGCGAATTTGGAAGGCCTGCAAGCTCTCGTCAATGGTGTCGAACCACTTCAAGTCCGCGTCAAACACATCGCGCGTAGGCCGCGAGGGCGGCAATTCTCCCGTCAGATGCGGAGGCGGCGCGAAATTGAATTGCGTCGCAAGAGCAGCGTAAAGCGGGTAAGCCAGCCGCGCTTCACTCCATTGCGATGCGAAATCGGATTGAGTTGGGGCCTTCTTTGTGTTTGAAACATTCGTATTTGTTGTCATGGTTTGATGATCCAATTGTCGATGTTTCCGACGAATCGAGCTGCCACAGCTTTACGACCGTTGTGATATCTCACCGCGACTATCGTCGCGCACGCGTCTAGCGATCCATCCGAATTCAGCAGCTGCACCCGATCTTCGAATTCCAAAGGCAGCTTTGAGGAGAACAGAACCTCATGCGCTGTGCCGAATTCAATCACCGTTCTTTCCTGCAATCGCCGCCGGCCTGAACCCAGAGTGAGCACTCGCACCGGTATACGCATGGGCGAAGCTCCGGGAAAAAGTTGAGCTAATTTCTCAGCGCACGTCGGTTCTTCAGAAACGCCCTCTAGTTCCGCTTCACTCAACACGCGTCCCCCGATCCTTGCGGACTCATTGTCTCGTCAACAACTTCAATGCTCTGGGAAGTTCGTGCGAGCAGAGCGATACGGTACAAAGAAGAGCGGAAAACTCCCCGCGATAGGAATGCACACGAACAGCCAAAGATCGGCGAGCGAGCAGAATATTAAGTGGTTTTATTTCAGGTTATTGCATGATGAAGTGCAAAGCTTCTGTCTCGCACTGTCTCACTGTGCGACGGGGCGTCTCACCTGCCCGCAGCAATCGCATCAGAAGGTGTTTGAGACGTTCCCATGAGACGCACTGAACGGCGTCAGGAGGCCATGCGAACATGGTCTTTATGCGCTGGTCGCAGCGGAATATTGTAAAGCTTCAGTTTACGATAGAGGGTGGCGCGGCTAATGCCTAACATTCTACCTGCGAGGGCTTTATCACCGCCTGCTTGTTCGAAAACGCGCAAGATTGTTATTCGTTCAAGGTCGGCTAAGGCCGTAGTGGAAAGCGCAGAATCGGCAGCTTCAGAGCTCCCGGTCTCCTGCACCATGGATATAGCCGGCGGGAGATCACTTGCATCAATGTTGTGATGGTCTCCTAGCGCAACCGCGCGCGCGATGCAATTCTCCAGCTCCCGCACATTGCCTGGCCAGTCGTATTGCAGAAAATTCTTCATAGCGTTCGGCGTGACTTGAATATTTTCACCTGGAGCGTAGCGGTCCAGAAAGCAATGAACGAGCTGCGGTATGTCAGATCGCCGTTCACGCAAGCTCGGCAAATGCACAGTCACCACGTTCAAACGGAAATAGAGGTCCTTGCGAAACGTGCCTCCTCTATACGCGGCTTCCAAATCACGATTGGTTGCCGCGATCACGCGCACATCCACAGGCACTTTCACGTTGCTACCCACAGGCCGCACTTCCTTCTCTTGCAGCACACGTAAGAGCTTGGCCTGCAGTTCCAACGGCAGTTCGCCGATCTCGTCCAGGAAAATTGTTCCGCCATTCGCGGCCTGAAAAAGTCCGGCTTTGGTTTTGAGCGCGCCGGTAAAGGAGCCTTTTTCGTGCCCAAATAACTCGCTTTCCATCAGCGTTGGGACTAGCGCTCCGCAATCTACTGCGACAAACGGCATTTGTGCCAGCGGTCCCCTGAAATGGATCGCGCGCGCCACAAGTTCTTTGCCCGTGCCACTCTCACCAGTGATCAGGACGGGTGTGCGCGTTTCTTTCAGCCTGGAAATCATTCGAAGAACATCTTCGATCTTCGATGACGTTCCTACGATTCCGTCGAGCTGCGTCTCAGTGCTCACACGTTCGCGTAAAAATTGATTTTCAGCCACCAAGCGAACTTTCTCCGCCATCCTTTGCAAAAGCTGCCTTAGTCGCTCGACGCGAAAAGGTTTTTCGATGTAGTCGTACGCACCCTGCCGCATGGCGTCCACGGCGGACTCAATCGAGCCATGCCCAGTCATAATCGCAGTTTCAGCGCGTGGTAATTGTTCGCGTATTTTCCTGAGCAGATCCGCACCAGAGAGGCTGGGCAGCTTCAAATCGGTAACTACAATGTCAGGCGGGCTGGTCTCTACTAGTTCAAGAGCCGACTCAGCCGTTTCGGCCTCCGCACACGTGAAACCGAGGCCTTGTCCTACGGTCATGCAGAGCCGCCGGATACTTTGTTCGTCGTCCACAATCAAAAAGCGAAGTTTTGATTCTTCTTTCATGGTTTTCCGATCGTTTTCTCTACCGCCGCAATTAGTTGATGAATGCGGAATGGTTTTTCAACGCAAGGCGTGCCATTTCTCGCGAGTAAGGCAATCGTGTCGGCGCTAGCCGTGTCACCGGTTATAAAAATAATTCGCGAGGCCAGTTCCGGCCGGTGGCGCGTGAGCCAGTCGTGAACATCGGCGCCGGTTATTCCGCCGGGCGTGCGAAAATCCGAGATCACGCCGCGAAAGTCTCCTGTTGCGAGTAACTGCAATCCGTCGGTGGCTGATGCGGAACATTCAATTTCGTATCCGCGTCGTTCGAGCGCAGCGCGCAGGAATGCAGAAACGGACGGCTCGTCCTCGATCAACAAAATGCGGCCTGGCGCGACTGCGGGAGTCATGTTCGCGCCCATCATTGCGCGTCCCGCTTTTCACACGGTTCCGCAGTTTTTGCGAGCAGCGGAAGGCGCACAATAAAAGTGGACCCGATGCCATCGGGATTGTTCCGCGCCGAAATTTCTCCGGAATGCGCTCGCACGATGCCATAGCAAATACTTAGGCCGAGCCCGGTGCCTTTACCCACTTCTTTTGTGGTGAAAAAGGGATCGAAGATGCGGTCGGGATGCGAGATGCCCAGCCCGTTATCGCGAAACACTATTTCCAGGCGGCCATCGCGATGCGAAGTTTTAATTTCGATTTTCCCCTTACGCCGCGTCTCGTGAACTGCGTCGTAAGCGTTGTTCAATATATTCAGAAAGGCCTGCTGCAACTGGTGCGGGTCACCCACAATTACGGGCAACTCTTCGCTGTAGTTTTCGATCAGGTCCACCCCATGATTTGAAAGATCATACGCGCGAAGCTTTACGGTCTGCTGCAACACGGAATTAACCTGCACCGGCTCTCGCTGGGCCGGCATTTGTCGCGCGAAGCTGAGCAAATTCTGGACGATCACCCGCGTTCGCTGCGCTTCCTGCAAAATAACCTGCAACTCTTCCTTGGCATTCTTGGGAACTTCCGGATTCTCCAGAAGAAGATCTGTAAACCCGACAATTGCAGCGAGCGGATTGTTCACTTCGTGAGCCACGCCTGAAACCAGTTGGCCCAGCGCAGCCATTTTTTCCGTGTGCATCAATTTTGCTTGAAGATCTGCAGCGTCTGTAATGTCAGTCATTACAACCACAATGCTGTTGATGTTCCCTTGTTCATCGCGCATCGGACTCAAGCTCACCGAAAACTGTCCGGTGGTGCCGTTTCCACGAAAGAGCGGGATATCCAGATTATCGAGTGCGGATCCTTGCAGCACGCGCTCTTGAGCTTCCGCAAGCAGCCCTCGCCGAGCCGGCGGCACCAACTGGACGAGCGCATGCCCCAACAAATCCTGTTCTTTGTAGCCAGATTCAAAGCACCGGCGATTGGCATAACTCACGAGCCCGGCAGTGTCCAGCACCAGGATCATGCTCTGCGTGTTGTTCAGAATATTTTTGTTGAAGTCTCGTTCGCGCCGATAGCGGCGTTCAGCGGTGCGACGGTCGGTTATGTCTTTTAGAACGTGAATCGTGCGAAGTTCGTCTTTGGGTCCGCCGTGAATACGCGAAGCCGAAACCAGAAAAGTTCTGTCGGCGGCCTCATGAATGAATTCCTCATGCGCCGATTGCGGATTCCTGCAGAATGGACAAAATCCGGGCTGCGCTGGGGAGGAAAGCAGTTCCAGGGTGCCTATGTCGCGGCCAATCGCTCCCGTTGGCGGTACTTCTAGCAGGTCTGCCAGTGCGCGATTGAGACGCAACACGCGATTGCTTATATCGTGCACGATAATGAAATCCGAGATGGCGTCAAAATCCTGCACCCACTGCTTGCGCGATTGTTCTATGCGCGAAAACAGTCGCACATTCTCCAACGCTACCGCTGCATGGCTGGCGAGAGCTTCAAGTAATTGACGCTCTGCTGGATAAAGTTCGCGGGTTACATCCACAAGGCACAGGACGCCCAGAAGTTCCGCCTCTCTGCCGAAAAGTGGCGCGAGTACCAGTTCTTTCCATGCGAGCGATTCGGCCAAACCCGGTCCCAGCAGGCGTGTAGCAAGTCCTTTGCGCAAGTCAGAGCCAAGCGACCTGGCCTGTTCGGCCAGCGTCCCCGCCAGGCGATGCTGAGTCATGTCGTCCCAGCGGTGTGCAGGCCCAGTGAGCGCAGCAATCTCCCAGTCGGATTCGCGGGCTAAAACCAGAACGGCCGATCGCGCTCCTAACATTTCCGCCGCACGGGCGGTCAGACGGCGGGCAAACTCTTTGGTTCCTAGCGATGGGTTGAGTTCCAGGGTGGTGGCGGAGAACTGGGCCAGCAGGCTCTCAGAGGAGCCATCGAGTCGAGTTGAGACATCTCCGCTTCGTTTCAATGCACGCATGGAGGATTGGGGGCTTGCGCGCGATCCCAGCTTACGTAAAAGACGTTACGGCCCTATCTCATTTTGAGTCAAGCAGAGCTGGCCCACAATGTTACGTAAGCGGCAATCGCCGCTTGTCGCAGGCTGAGACGCTAAGCGCGTCAAGGTCATTCAACTGAGACAGTTTCGTCCAAGGCGGCTTTGTCGTTCTAATCTCATTTTTTCCCACAAAGCTTTTTAAATCAATTATCTAACGGAGTCCTTGGCGGAATAATGCGACGCGAAAATATCCGCTTGCGCATGGCAGCCTTCGTGCAATTTCCGAAGTCGGAGTTATCCCCTCAGGGAGGGCGTAGTGATGAGATCGCGACCGAACGTCGCTATTTTGGGACTTGCGGTTCTTCTTACTGGAGCATTTGCAGTCACTCTCAAAGCATATGGTCAGGAGAACTCGGTAGAAGTTGTGAAGCGGAAAGTTCGTACGCGTGTGGTACCGGATTATCCTTTGCTGGCCAGGCACATGAACGTTTCAGGAAAAGTAAAGATTGGCGTCACCGTGGCGGCCGATGGGCGTGTGCTGACTACAAAAGTAATTGGCGGAAGCCCCTTGCTTGTAACTTCTGCGCTTGAAGCACTGAAGAAATGGCGCTTTGAGCCAGCTCCTAAAGACACCACGGAAACAGTTGAATTTGAGTTTAACGGGCAGAGCAACTAGAGCCAGCACCGCTCCTTGCGAGCGGAAGTTTTGAATGGGCGGGAAGTGGAGGCGTCACGATATGACAATTGGGAAGAAGCTTTACCTGGGGTTTGGCGCCGTACTCGCCATCATGTTGATGCTGTTTATCATCAACATTTTTACGGTGCGGCGCGAGTATAGTGCGCGGGCAACAGTCGCGTCCACACTGTCGGATGTGAAGGCCATCGAAAGCGTCCGCTTCCAGATGATGGAGAATCGGTTGTATCTAGGAAATTACCTGTTGAGCGGTGACCTCCGCGATGAGGACAAAGCGAACAAGGGCGTCAACGATCTCTCCGCGCTTCTAAAGGACGTCGAGACGAAAGCAAATGACGCTGGCCTACGGACCGCTTTCGTCCAGGTCGAAACTGGCGAACACAGTTGGGCCGAGGATTTCGCTAAGCCCATGATTGGGAAGCGTCATCAAGTGGATGCGGGCGACGCGACGGTGTCCGATTTGCAGATTTTTTATCTTCAGCATGATCCCAATTCCTGGTTCAACAAATCTTCCGCCGTTCTGGACGAGGCAAGCCAGGCTGTTCGTAAATCGCTGGACGACTCAAACACGTCCGCGGCGTCGGCGACTGCATTGAGCACCGTTATTACCACAGTCGGCACGTTGCTTGCGATTCTGATTGGAGGATTCGTCGCTTTCGCGACTGCAAAGTCCATTAAAGAGCCGTTGTATCACCTGATTGAAGTAGCCCGTAGCATCGGTGAATCCGGCGACTTGGATCAATCCATCGATATCCATCGGGATGACGAAGTTGGGATACTCGCGTCCAATTTTAACAAAATGATCGTGCACTTGAAGGAAATGGCGGCCGTCTCCGCGGCAATCGCAGAGGGTCAATTGTCGGTTTCCGTTAAACCGCGTTCCGCTCAAGACACTATGGCTGTAGCCTTCACGCGAATGACACAAGGTCTGCGCGACCTCGTCCGTCAAGTGCGCGATAGCGCCTCGCAAGTAGCCAGCGGTTCCGGGCAGATGGCCAGCGCCTCCGATGAGTCCGCGAAAGTTAGCGTGCAAGCGGCATCTGCAATTGATGAAGTTACCAGCACTATGCACGAAATGAGTATTAACGTGCAAAACGTAGTCAAGAACACACAGGTGCAAGCCTCTAGCGTGGCCGAAACGTCTGCCTCGATCGATCAAATGGTCACTTCGATTCAGCGCGTTGCCGACACGGCGAAGCTCCTGGTAGATATATCGCACCGTTCGCGCGAAGAAGTTCAAACCGGTATGGTGACCATGGATAAGGCTACCGAGGGATTGAACCGTACCAGCCATGCGATTCAGTCTTCGGCTGAAATTATCGACGTTCTTGGGCGCCGCGCTGATGACATCGGGAAAATTATCGAAGTCATCGACGATCTCGCTGAACAAACGAACCTTTTGGCTTTGAACGCAGCTATTGAGGCGGCGCGCGCAGGAGAACACGGATTGGGTTTTGCCGTGGTCGCCGAGGAAGTACGCAAGTTGGCGGAGAAATCCACGCAGTCTACCAAGGAAATTTCCGAGCTGATTCAGGGCATACAGAAGGAAGCACGCGAAGCTGTGGACAACATGGAGAAGAGCACCAGCATGGTCCAGGAAGGATTGTTGTTGAACAAGGACCTTAGTTTCGCGCTCGAAAAAATCTCCGACGTTGTTTCCGAGGTTTACAAATTCTCCCAGGAAATTGGTGCAGCTACCATGGAGCAGTCCAGCGGCTCTACGCAAATTGCCAAAGCCACCAACCGGTTGACTGAAATCACGCAGGAAATCAATTCGTCGGTGGAAGAGCAGGCCTCCGGAGCGCAAGGCGTGGTCCGAGCCATGGAAAAAATGCGTGAACTTGTGCAGCAATCGAGTTCGAGTTCATCCGAATTGGCGGCAGCAGCGGAACAAATGTCAAAACTTTCCCGAGCGCTCCTGGAATCAATGGACCGCTTCGTTCTCGATGAAGGATTCGCCGAGAGCCGCCGCAATCCTTCCCGCCGTACGGCTGCCGGGCCACAGCGGCAGACTCGGGAAGAGTATGCGGAATTGGCACACTCGTAGAGGCGCTTACATCCAGACATGGACAAAGAACTCCAGCTTGTAGGGTTCCGCATCGGCCGGGAAACTTTTGCCGTGCCAATCTCAATGGTACGCGAGATCGTGCGCGTCCCGGCTATTACGTCCGTACCCAACGCGCCGGACTATATAGAAGGGGTCATTAATCTTCGCGGCCGAATCATTCCGGTCGTCGATTTGCGTAAACGATTCCACGAAATAGTGGGCGAACCTAACAAGAAAAACCGCATCGTGGTTGTCGAGCTGGAAAATCGCTTGATCGGATTGATGGTGAATTCTGCATCCGAGGTACTGCGTATACCACCCTCGGAGATCGAAGCCCCACAGGATGTTTTCCAGGAAGGTGAGCTGAACTACATAACCGGAGTTGGAAAACTGCGCGGGCGTCTGATCATTCTGCTGGACCTTAACAAGATTCTGCAAAGAGGCGAACTTCGCCGTTTGGACGACGTGGCCGATTCCGTTGACGCGGTTCCCGCCGGCGGTCTGGAAAGATAAATATAGATTTGGCAGCAATACTGAGGAACGAATGTCCACTACTACTCTCGCGACGCAGGTGCCGCTCACAGAAGCCGAATTGAAGCTCTTGCAAACGCTGGTTTACCAGGAATGCGGCATGTATTTTGACGAACGCCGCACGCATTTCCTGAAGGATCGTTTGCAACGTCGCCTTAAAGCTTGCCAGATGGATTCGTTTTACACGTACTACCGTTTACTCACCAGCCGCGAGGGGAAACAAGAACTCGTGTCCCTTCTGGAAAATCTGACCGTAAACGAGACAAGCTTCTTCCGCATTCGTCCCCAACTCGATCTCTTCCAAAAAGTGACTCTCGAAGAAATCCTGAAACGAAAACAGGAACGCCGCGATTGGTCCGTAAAGATCTGGAGCGCGGGCTGCTCAACAGGCCAGGAGCCCTATACCCTGGCACTTTTAGTCTGCGACGCACTGGCCTACTACTACTTGAGGAATCCGCTTCCCTTTGAGATGCCCTCGCCCAAGCCGTTGATTCCTCCGCCGTGGAAAGTTGAAATCCTTGCCTCCGATATCAATTATTCGGCATTGCTCACAGCCCAGCAGGGAATTTACACCGAGACGCAAATGGAAACGGTGGATTACACCTGCCGGCTGCGGTACTTCGATAAAATCGGCGACAAATACTCCGTCAAGCCTGCGCTGAAGAACCTGGTGCAGTTCGACTTCCACAATCTTAAAACGGAATATTTGCCTTTGCGCAACGATGTAATTTTCTGCCGCAATGTGATGATTTATTTCGACGAGCCCGAACAAAAGCGCCTCATCGACAAATTCCATCGTTGCTTGAATCCGGAGGGGTATCTTTTCGTCGGACACGCCGAAAGTCTTTTCGGCCTAACCACGAAATTTCACATGATTCATCAGAACAGCGCGACTGTGTATCAGAAAATTGAGGGAAAACCGTGAGCTTTCTGCCCGACGATCGCGCGTCCGAACTTCGCGAGCTTTTCTTCGAGAGCGCCGCGGAGATTCTCCAGAATATGAACGAAGCTGGCCTTGCGCTCGAAGAACGCCCGGCCGACAAGGAAAATCTTCGCAGCGTTCGGCGCGCGGTGCACACCTTAAAAGGCGACTCGGCGGCTTGTGGCTTTCGTGAACTCAGCGAGCTCGCGCACGAACTCGAAGACGTCCTCACACCGGAACTGGCTAAGGAAAACGCGGCGCTAATTCCCGAGGTCGTACTTACCGCCGCTGACACCTTCCACGAAATGCTCGCCGCCTATCGCGACCATCTTCAACCGCCCGATGGTGGCGCTCTGCGGGATCACATCAATCGACTACTGCACAAAAGCACCCCGCCTCCTGAAGCGTCTTCAAACGAAGCGAAATTTGACTGGAACGAGTATGAGCGGTTAATAATCGCCGAAGCGTTCCGGCGCGGCGAATCGGTCTACAACATCGCGCTCTATCTGGATTCGGAATCGCTGCTGCCAGCCGCGGCTTTTGAGCTTGTGCGCAAAGCGCTCGAGGGTACTGGAAAAATCATGTTTCTTCATCCGGAGAGCGCCGCTCAGGCGGCCAGTACAAATTTGATAGAAGCGGCAATTTCGAGCGAAAAGTCAATCGACTGGATTCGGAAGCATTGCCAGGTGCCATCTGTGGTGTCCCGTATTTCTGTTGTGAAAAGCTCGGTGGCGGAAGCCCCTCCGCGCGATCTCCTGGAGATTCTGGTAGAAGCCGAAGCGGCTGCTAGGTCTGCCAAGCCTGACGCCGGCAGACCGGACAGCGCTCTTGATCATCAAGAAGAATCGCGCGAGGGCGGCACGTCTTCAGGTTTAGCACACGCCGCGGCCGAAAATACCTTGCGTGTGGACACCAGCCGCATCGACGTCGTGATGAATTTAGTTGGCGAGCTGATCATCGGAAAGTCCATGCTGCAGCGGACGATCAACGAGTTCGAGCGCGTGCACCCGAAAGATCCCTTACGAGGCAAATTCGCTGACTCCCTGGCATTTCAATCTCGTGTTCTTGGTGAACTTCAAAAGTCCGTGATGAAAATCCGCATGGTGCCCGTGGAGCAGCTCTTCCGCCGCTTCCCTCGCGTCGTGCGCGATGTATCTAAGTCACGCAACAAAGACATCAATCTTGAAGTCGCTGGCCAAAATACCGACTTGGACAAAAGTATTCTCGACGCTCTTGCCGAACCGCTCGCGCACTTGGTTCGAAACGCAGCAGATCATGGCATCGAAACCGCCGCCGAGCGCGCGGCCGCGGGCAAGCCCGTCCGCGGAACTGTTCGTTTGGATGCCTATCACGAGGGCGATCAGGTCGTAATCGAGATTTCCGACGATGGGCGCGGACTCGACCGCGACAAAATTCTACGTCGTGCCATCGAACGCGGCATTGTCACAGCAAACGACACCGCTCGACTGAACGACTCCGACATCATGCATCTTATTTTCGCGCCCGGTCTCAGCACCGCAGACGAAATAACAGAAATTTCCGGTCGTGGCGTCGGCTTGGATGTCGTTAAAGCGGCAGTCGATACTCTCAAAGGCTCCATAGAACTCGAAAGTGAGCTAGGACAAGGCACAACTTTCCGGCTGATGGTTCCACTTACCTTGGCGAGCATTCAGTCGCTTCTTTTTCGCGTTTCGGGAAAGCTGTACGCCGTGCCTTTGGCTATGGTTGTGGAAATTACGCGTATATCAGAAAACGAAATTCACCGCGTGGACAATCACGAGGTGTTTCAGCTGCGCGATCAAGTTTTAACGCTAGTGCGCCTTGAGCGCCTTGAATCGCAGGCCAATCGCGCGCGCGAGAAACGAGTGTTTGTAATCGTGATGGGCTCGGGAAGCCGGAAATTCGGGCTCGCCGTGGACAGTTTGATGGGTGAAGAAGAGCTGGTGATCAAGGCGCTGGAAGATCGCTTGGTGACGTCACCACTGGTTAGTGGCGCTTCGATACTCGGTGATGGAACCGTCGTGCTCATCTTGAACGTACCGGCCGTAATCTCTCATTTGTCCAGAATTCAGCCCGTAGGAGCCATCGCGTGAGTGTGATGGGGAAAATTCGTGTTCTGGTGGTCGATGACTCAGCGCTGATGCGGAAGCTCATTCCGCAAGTGCTGCATCGCGATCCCAACATTGAGGTTGTAGGCACGGCGATGGATGGAGAGATGGGCCTGAAAAAAATAGCTGAGCTGCATCCGCATGTTGTGACGCTTGACCTGGACATGCCCCGCATGGACGGAATCGAGATGCTTCGCCAGATCACTCGCAAGCATCACGTTCCGGTTATTGTTTTCAGCGCGCAGACTGATCGCAGTGCCTCGATCACTCTGAAGGCTCTCGCTCTTGGCGCTTTCGATTTTGTTACCAAACCACAAGACGCCGCTTCGGGCCGCATCGAACAAATTGCTGCCGAATTTGCATTGAAAATAAAAGTCGCCGCCGCTTCGGGCGCTCCGAAAATGATTATCACGGTGCCTTCCATCAAGCGCAAAGAGCGCAAGCCGTCCTCCCTGCCTAAGTGGCCTTCGCGAGTCGTCGCGATGGGCATCTCCACCGGCGGCCCCAACGCCTTGCAGTATCTTTTTTCGCAGCTTCCGGAAGATTTTCCCGGATGCCTCTTGGTCGTGCAGCATATGCCCGAGGGATTTCACGGACATGTTTGCGCGCCGCCTGCATGAATGTTCCGCGATAGAAGTGAAAGAGGCGCAATCCGGCGATTTATTGCTCGCTGGCCGTGTACTGATCTGTCCCGGCAATCGCCACATGAAAGTTCGGCGAATGGAGCACGGTAACATCGCCATCCTCGTCGATCAGCCAAGGGTTAATGGACACCGCCCGTCGGCGGATGTCCTTTTCCAATCGGTTGCGCAAGAATTCGGCAGCAACTCTATCGCGGTACTAATGACCGGCATGGGCGACGATGGGGCTACAGGCATGGGCGCAGTTCGCGCTGCAGGCGGTCTCACGATCGTCCAAAGCCCCGATTCTTGCGTGGTAGACAGCATGCCGCGTTCCGCGATCGAGCGGGGTTTCGCTTCGCGTGTAGTGTCACTCTCTAATCTTTCGGGTGTGTTGCAATCCAAATGTGCCGTGGAACACCCCCCGGCCGAACCGGTGGGCACAAAAATTATTGGCGGCAGTGATTGACGGGAAGATTTCCGAAGGAGATGGTTATGAAACAGTTTGAAGCTTTGACCAGGAAAAGAGATAGCGAGCCAGTCCGTTACTTGGTCGTTGATGATTCCGTCTTCGCGCGAAAAAGCCTTGCGAAGATGATCGAATCCTTTGGCGGACAGGTAATCGGCGAGGCGGGTGATGGCTGCACTGCCATCACCGAATATGCTCGCACGAAGCCTGACATCGTTCTGATGGATATCACCATGCCGCAGATGGAAGGCATTGAAGCCGTCGAACGTATCGTCCAGGAACATCCCGACGCGCGCATTGTCATGGTTTCTTCCGTCGGCTATCAGGACAATATTCTCGCCGCTCTGCAAAAGGGCGCGCGCCACTTCGTCCAAAAACCAGTAAAGCCGGACGCGCTCTACGAAATTATCCGTTACGTTCTCAATGACGACGGCGTGACAGCCACAGTCGGCGCCGGCGAGGAGAAATCTCGATGAGGATGGATCTGATCCAACCATTTATCGGTTCGCTGGACGCTGTGCTCGCCGAGATGATGAAGGCGCCTGCAAAAATCGTGGACCTTACCATGGAAGTGGAAGGATATCGCCGTAAAGGCGCGGCAGCGGTCGTGACTTTCCGCGGACAGGTGGAAGGCCGCGTAATCCTGGACATGGATCCTGGTGCCGCAGCACAGGTTGCCAGCCTCCTTTTCGGCCCTGACGTTGCTCCGGATGAAGCGATTGTCAGGGAAACCGTGTGCGAGCTGGCCAACATGGTTATAGGCAACGCGGTAACGCAGCTCAATGACGGCGGATTTCAGTTCAAGGTTTTTCCGCCGGAAGTAGTGGCTCAAGAGCAGTGCGCGCAAGCGGGAAAAGACTCCGAGGCGACCATCCTTTGTTTTGAAACTCCGAGCGGAAACGTATATCTCAACATCGTGATGAAATATCTACAGCGCCGCAGCCGCGAACGCTCCGCCGTACCGGTCGCCTAAGCGTTAAATAAAAAGTTCGCGCTAGATTACGGATCTAGCGCGCCCGAGGACCCACTCTGCGGTATTCCACGCCATGTCTGAATAACCCCGCCCTGGGAATTTCTTCCGAATAGACCACGTTGGCCGGAAGGAAAATGTTCGCGGCATCCGGAGAGTAGGGAACAGCTACCTGGATCGTCGCCTTTGTGTCGTAGCGGCGTTTGCTCCGAAAGCACATTCCAATCGGCGATATGTCTTCGCAAACGGCTAGCTCGTCATCGCTGTCTGGCTGCCGGATGCAGGCTGTTAACCGCGTCTTTATGCGCATGCGTTGCCGCGCTCGCTGTTCTTCACCACCTGGAATCTGATCTGTTTCACGTGTGCCCTTTCCACGAGCGGCTCGCAATGACCGCTGCTTTTCGTCTTCGTGAGGAGCTTGCGTCCAGATGCTCGGAACACCACAGGTCTTGCAATGGCGGGCAATGCCGCGATTCGTTTCGAAGCCGCGCAGCTCCAGTTCATTCAGATAAGCTACTTCACGGTTCTTGCAATAGCCGCAATGCAACAGCATGCGCGCCACGGCTTCTGTGGATTCTGCAATCGGCGGGAATTCGATTTTCCAGAAATCATTCTCATGGTCTAGTATCTCGATTCCATAGAGATGGCCGTCCTTTTGACGGCCAAATTCTCCTACGATCCGGGCCGCAACAGTCTTGTGAGAATCGGCTCCTGCCTGACGCCTAATTTGAATCTGTTGCTCAGGCTTCAAGTCACGTTCCAGGATAATCACCGCGCCACCGCGATTGATCAGTAGCGTGCGAGTCGGGTCCTTAAACTCCTGACCGTTGCTGTCGATGCCGGAAGCTTCCAGCAGCACGGTCAACGAGACACGATCGGTGCGTCGCATCGACGGCGTTGCCATCAAATCCTCCTAGCGGAACGAATGCCCAATGGTCAAGATAGCATACCGCCGCCCGCTGCTAGTCTCTCTGAAGGCTACAGATTCCTCAATCCCTAACTGACAGGCTGTTTGTGATGGTAATAAACGGGTTATTCCCTGAATGTGCTGTCGATACTCCATTGACCTAGTCATTCGCTCATGCTACGCTTACGTTGGCTAGAGTTTTAGTCTTGCCAAACGGAGTTCGGACCATGGAATGGGTTACCCCTCAACACGAAGAAGTCAACCTGAGTTGCGAAATCAGCTCCTACGCTAACGCCGAGCTTTAACCGCGAATGCGCGTCAAAGTCCTCGGCTCGGCAGCCGGGGGCGGCTTTCCCCAGTGGAATTGCGGATGTTCCAATTGCATTCGCTTGCGCACAGGCAAGTTGCTCGGAAGTTCGCGCACGCAAACGCAGATCGGCTTCTCGGTAAACACTAACGCGTGGTTTCTCCTGAACGCTTCGCCCGATCTGCGCACGCAGATCCTTGCGACGACCGAGCTGGCTCCTTTGAAGGGATCGCGTCGTTCACCGATAGCCGGCGTGTTCCTCCCCAGCGCTGACGTCGATTCCGTTATGGGTCTGCTTCACCTGCGCGAATTCACGCCCTTTTGTATTTATGCGACTCCCGCGGTGCAGAGAGTACTCAACGAAGAAAACACCATATTTCGGGTCCTCAACCGCTCGAGGCCTCCCGTACAGTGGCTGGGCATGTCCATGCAGCCGCAATTGGTCGGTGATTCCACAGGGGATTCGTCTTTCCGTTACTCAGCGGTTCCGCTGGGGGAAACTTATCCGGATTATGTGAACGATACCCTGCGTGGCCAGCTATCGGCGAAGGAAGCCGTCGTCGGATTACTTATCGAACATGATGAGAAACGATTGTTCTTCGCGCCTTCTCTCTCGGGCCAAAATCAGGTATGGAAAAAGGTAGCCGAGTCCAGCGACCTGCTGTTTTTGGATGGCACATTCTGGAACGATGACGAACTCATCCGCGCAACCGGATCCGGCAAGAGCGCGCGCGCGATAGGTCATCTCCCGTTATCGGGTGAAAACGGCCTCCTCCAGCAATTTTCCGGATGCGGTCGCGGCCGCCGCGTCCTCATTCACATCAACAACACAAACCCGATCCTGGATGAAGAGAGCGTTGAGTATCGCCTAGTACGTGAAATGGGCTGGGAAATCGCGCGTGACGGTATGGAGTTTGTCCTGTGAATGTATCGCTCTCAGAAGTGCTTCTCCCGGCACCCCAATTTGTGGCGCGCTTTCACGCCGTCGGAGAGGAGCGTTATCATCATAAGCATCCCTTCCACTTGTTGATGCACGACGGAAAACTTACGCGCGGCCAACTGCAAGCCTGGGCGCTCAACCGCTACTACTACCAGAGCCGTATCCCAATGAAAGATGCCACCATTCTCGCGCGCAGTGAAGACGCTGAATTCCGCCGTGCATGGCGGAAGCGCATCTTCGATCACGATGGAGACGCCACGCATCCCGGCGGCCTGGAGAAGTGGCTGCGGCTGGTGGAGGCGACGGGGCTTACACGCGAGCAGGCAGTGCGGAACGACGCGATTCTGCCTTCGGTCCGCTATGCAGTCGACGCTTATCTCGATCTGGTCCGGTCGGGCACATTTCTCGAAGCTGTAGCTTCTTCTTTGACGGAACTTTTCTCCCGCAAGCTTATCGCGCTTCGCTTGGATGCACTCAGGCGATATTATCCCTGGCTTTCCGGCGGCCTCGACTATTTTCAGGGGCGCCTCAGGCAGGCGCCCGAAGATGCGGACTTTGCTTTAGCCTGGGTGGTAAAGCATGCTCGGACGCGCGTGGAGCAGGATCAGGCGCTGAACGCGTTGCGCGCGAAATGCAATATTCTTTGGGCCCAGCTCGATGCCGTGTATTTTGCTTACGTATCCCCAGGGTGGCCGCCGCCGGGCGCTTTCCAGCCTCAAGCGGACTAAGGTATGAATCCTGAAATGCACGCGCGGCCCAAGCTCGCGGCCGGATGCCGGTTGAGCGAACCCAATCGCGCGCAACGCATGCTGCAGATGCCAGAGCGCGCGCTCCGTCTGAACGGGCCCAGCCTTGAAATCGTAGAGCGTTGCGACGGCAGACACACGGTCCAGCAGATCATCTCCGAGCTGCAGAAGATTTATTCGAAAGCCGAACCCGAGCGTGTGGAGAAGGACATTCTCGGGTATCTGGTGCTGCTGTACGAGCAGCGCGCCCTGGACTTTACGGTGGAAGACCCCACCGCGTAGAAATGATAAACACGATTGCAACGCCTCTCGCTCTCATCGCTGAGCTTACGCACCGCTGCCCTCTGCACTGCGTCTATTGCTCGAACCCTATGGAGCTGCAGGCTCGCAGACTCGAGCTTTCCACAGAAGATTGGTCTCGAGTTCTGCGAGAGGCTGCCGAAGCAGGCGTACTTCAAGTTGACTTCACCGGTGGCGAGCCGCTCGCGCGCCCCGATCTCGTCGAACTTGTGCGGGCCGCGCGTGCCGCCGGACTTTATGTAAATTTGATCACATCGGGACTGCCTCTTGATGAACGACGACTCGCAGAGCTTGTGAAGGCCGGACTCGATCACTTGCAATTGAGCTTTCAGGGCGCGCAGGAGAACGCTGCTAGCGAAATTGCGGGTACGCGAGCGCTCGAGCAAAAGCTCCAAGTTGTTAAATGGGTGCAAACACACCGCATTGCTTTGACGCTGAATTTTGTAATTCATCGGCAGAACCTCGATCGATTGGAAGAAATGATCACGCTCGGAGAAGAATCCGGTGCCGGCCGCCTGGAATTCGCGCACGTGCAGTATTACGGCTGGGCCTTCGCGAATCGCAAGCTGCTCCTGCCCACGCGCGATCAGGTGGACCGTTCCATCCGGCTGCTGCAGCAAACCGAAGCTCGGCTGCGCGGGAAGGTTCGTGTGGAATATGTAACCCCGGATTATTATGCGAAGTATCCGAAAGCTTGCATGGGCGGCTGGGGGCGCAAGCTGATGCTGATCACGCCAGGGGGCGACGTGCTCCCGTGTCACGCTGCGCAGATTATTCCAGGGATGCGCTTTGCAAACGTAAAGAACCAGCCGTTACGCGAGATTTGGGACTCCTCCGAGGCTTTTCAAAAATTCCGAGGCCAGGAGTGGATGCAGGAGCCTTGCCGCAACTGCGATCGCCGTGCACAGGATTTTGGTGGCTGCCGTTGCCAGGCATTTCTTCTCGCCGGTGATGCCGCTGCCACCGATCCTGTCTGCACGCTAACGCCTCAGCGGATGATCGTGGAGGAAATAATTGCTGTCGCGAACGCGGAACCGCCATCGTCAGCCGCGGCGAAACCCGACTGGCTCTACCGTACCAATCCCGCTTGAATGCGGCTGCCGCCACCCTGCGAAAATCAATGTCCAGGGGAAAGCTCGGGCGGCGGGTACTCCGGTAGCTTGGCGTTCTTCTTTTCCGTGCGCTTCACTTCCAGTTCATCAAACAAGATTGACGGAGCGATCACCGTGCTGGGAACCTGGCCTTCGCGATTGCTCACCAGCGGCATCATCCCCAGCAGCAACCAAATCGTTGCGCAGCGTACGCGTATCTAGCTCGTTGAAAACAGCGCCGCGCACGAGCTCTGCGTGCCCGTCATTCACGTATACGCGATAGAGTAGCCGCGGATCGTACCCGGATAGCGTTTCGACGTAATATCCGTACTCTTTGTTTTCCTCCTTGCACAGTTTAATCAATTTTTTCTTAATGTCCTCTGTCGAAAGAGGATCCTTCGGCTGCACCATCAGATTACCGATGCTGGGACCGGGAGCCTGTCCCGGCGCTGCACGCCCGTGGCCGTTGGAATCAGGGAAATCGCGGATCGGCATTCTGCCGAGCAGGTAATCCACAAGCATGCCGTCCCTGATTACCGGCACAGCTTCCGCGCGAACCCCTTCCTCATCGACCTCATAGCTTCCGATCAGGCTGTGCCCATGAAACGATTTCATCCCAGGATCGTCTACGACAGATAGAAATGTCGGGAGCACGCGGCCTTTATAATTCGAAGAGAATTCTCCTGTGGTGCGAGCAGACTCGCCGGGCTTGGGTCGAATCCCCAAGACGTTGTTTCCAATCAGGCCGTAGAAAACATCGCTCGCAGCGTCATTAGAAAAAAGCACCGGGCCGCGATAATCTTCTTCCACCAGCGGTGCTTCACGGAGCTTTTTCAGTGTTTCAAGCATTTTGGCGGTATCGGACGCTAATGTTGCCGAGTCAGGCAATTCCGAGGCTTTCGCCGTCATGTAAAAAGGCGACCGCCCCAGTTGCATCCCGTCTTCGGCTTGCGTTTCACCAGAAAGCTGAACCAAATACCAGGTGTAGCCTCGGCGCGTAATCGTTCCTTCTGTATTTACGAAATATTCGTTCACTGAGCGAAAGCTGGCATAGGCCGAGAGCGACTGAATTTTTGGATCCGAGCGAAAAAGATCCGTGGATTTCACCAGCGCCTTCTCCCATACCTCGGGAGAAAATTCGAGCTTCGCCAGGGGCTCGATAGACTGCAAAGGCGGAGCTTTCGCAAAATCGTCAAAGGGCTGCGCCGCACTGTAATGGCTCAGCAGCGCCTTTTTATTCGCAAGGGCTTCGCTAGCCATTTTGTAAGCGCGATCGGTTGCCATCCACAATTGGCGACGCAGCGCGGTAGCGTCATTGTCCAACGGCCCCAGATCTACCACACCAATACCGGGCCCGTAGTAGCTGTCCTGCTTATAATTGCCAACGCGCACCACCACGCGTACACCGCGTGCATGCGAACGCTGATTCTGGCGCAGCGCGCCGAAGGCCGCTTCGGCGTTGTATTCCGTTACATCAGAGAGCCGGTACTCGATGTAGTAGGGTGCTGAAACGTTTTCCATCTTCACTTGGGATTTCGAGCGCCCGAGCTCTTCGCGCATGGCTTGAATCACTGGATCGGACGAAGCTGTGCCCGTATCCGAGACAGCATTGCACGCAGAAACCGCCGAGGAAATATCACCTTTCGTTTTCTTCTGCTGCGCGGCGTCCGGATGGGCGCACGACAGAAACACAAGCGCAGCCACTGCCATGAAAAAGTTGAAGCGAAGCTTGGGGTATTTTCTCGTCAGATTCATCGCAAGCGCTCCCGCGCCGCGCTCGATTGAGAATTTGAAGCAGCGGCGCCGCTGGGCTCGGGCGCTGGTAAAATGGGAGGTCGCTCTGTCCCGCGGCGTCGTTTCTGAACCTCAATTTCCGAAAACAGCATGGCCGGCGCCGCCGCCGCCACCGGAATCTGGCCCGATTCAGCGCCGCAAATTCCGTTGAACACCTGCATGGTGTCTCCCGTCACCATAATGTTGTTCAGAGACAGAAGCGGCGTGCCCACGATATCCACTCCGCGCACAAGTTCGTCCGGCCGCCCGTCGGCGTAAACGCGATACACCATCACCGGCAACACCTGGAATGCTTGCGGCATAGAGCGCCCAGTGAGCGTGAAGCCACCCTGGATATCGTCGAAATAAAGACCGTACGGTTTCCCCTGCTTTTTGATTTCTTCGATAAATTTCTTGTGAAGCTCCGCGTTCGGCACAGTATTCGTCGAAGTTACGATCAAATTCCCCTGGCGGCCGGTCGGCATCAAGCCGGGTTGCCTGCGGCCGTGCCCGTTCGAATGGTCGAAATTCTTGACCGGCATGCGCGACATCAGAAAATTTTTCAGAACACCGTTTTCCACTGCCTCCACGCGCACCGCCGGTACGCCTTCGTCGTCGAAGTCGTAGGATCCCGCCAGCTTCACGCCGTTCAGATCCTTCAGCGTGGGATCATCGACCACGCTCAAAAATGAAGGAAGTACCAGCTGATTTATTTTCTTTGTGAAGGTCTGCCCTTCCGTCTCATCGCGCTGCCGATGCCCTTCGAGCCGGTGTCCCAACACTTCGTGGAAGAAAACTGCGGCGGCTCGGCCTGACAGCAGAGCCGGTCCCGCATATGGCTCAGCCGTTGGGGCAGCGCGCAAAGCCTTCAAGTCTTCAGAAATTTCGTCCACCTTGACACTCAACTCAGCATCCGCCGGAAGTTGATCGGGAGAAGGCGCTTGAAAAGATTCCACGCGCATCAATTCCATACCATCGTCCGCGCGCGTCTCGCCTTGGATAACCAGCCTGCTGACGGCTCCCGGACGCACCACCGCCGTGCCTTCGCTCGTCGCTAGATACGAACGGTCATCGCCGACCTGAAGATATACCGTCGAATTATAGACTTCAGGATATTTTAAAAATCCCGCTGAAATCATCCGCGCGCGGTCTTCCCACTGTTTTTGGTTCAATGGAGCAACCGCCAGCGCCTCGCCCACATGCGCCTGTGGAGATTCCTTTGAAAAATCCGGCGACTTATCTTCTTCCTCCGATTGCACGGCGGTGTTCGTTTTCACCGTCAAAAACGCGGAAGAGGCTTGATCGTATCCGCGATTAGTGAGTTGCCAAAGCACGCGCGCAATCGCGTCCGAGTCATCATTTAGCGGCAACGATCCTGACGTAATACCGGACGGGCGGTTCTTGTTGTTATGTGTGTTGTCCAACGCAGGCGAACCCACGCGCATCATCACGTCCGCTTGCCGCCGGTGAACGCTGGTCGAAAGCACCAAGCTGCCATTGGTGCCTATGATCACGGAGCTTTTGATGTCCGAAACCGCGTAACTCAAGTAATACGGTGCAGGCTCCGACTTCGCCAGTGACGCGCTGGCGCGCTGCAACTCTTGCTGCATCGTTTGCAGCAACGAATCAGGAGAGGAGCCGGAAGAGAAACTCGGAATAACGCAAAAGGACAGTAAAAAACAAAATACGATTCGTGTAATTGGCCTGTTCATTTTTTACTTAACACTCTCTGAGATGCAACCTAGCATACAACCGTTTGACGCATGCGATCGTATTAGGATGCCCGGCTGTGCTCTGTTTCGAATGGATTGGAAACGCTTTTATTGGAGGGAACAAGGAGCGAACGGAAGAGAAGCAATAGATTAGAAGAGTTAGGCCAAAGTATGGACCGTTGCCAGTTTTATTTTGGTGCGGACGCACTTTCCGACAGCACATCCCAAATGGCGTAGGCCGTTCCGCCCGCTGCCGCAACAGCCACGATTGCCCAAGCAAGAGTAGCGGTGTTCACTGCGCGCTTGGGTCCAGAACCCCCCACTCCGGCTGGCGCTTGTGGTTGTGACGCCGCCGCCGGTTCCAGATCCATCGTTACGCGGTACGACTTGCCCGCCGGGATGTCACGTACTTCTCCGTCGTGGTCCAGCGCTAAGGTCCCGCGATAGGCCGAGATGATGACTTCCTGCGGCCCAACGATCGTCACCTGACCATATGCCGGTTCGCTGTTCGCCGCGCGTAAAATGCCTTCCGGAATTTCCAGCTCGATGTGATCGCTGCCATTCGAAGAAAAACCAACCGTCCCGTGGCCCACCACGGCATGTACCGCGTTCGAACTGGCATTGGGACCCAGAGTGGCCGAACTCGCCGAAAGCAAATACATCTGGCTAGCTCCAAAGTTCAGTCGCAATGTGCCGCCCGCTTCGGTAGCCAAAGTGTCGCCCGGGAAAATGGTCGTTCCGATCGCGACATTCGCATTGCCGATATGAGCGTTTTCAGCCTGCATTACCAGGCCCAATGGCTTTTCGTCCGCGCCATATGCGGGAATATTCAGCAGCCCAACGATTAAGACGGCTATAAGAGCACAGCGGGAGAGTGCGCGCATAAGTCCCTCCGATTCGACAACTTCAATTTAGGCCCTAGACACCGTTAGTGTCAATACCGTAGAAGGGAAAAAACGGCTGGTCAAATTTCGATGCGGTCTTGCCGTCACCACCGAATGGCGAATCGATAACGACAAAGCCATTGTGCGATAGAATGGCCTGGTTCCTCGGGAGGAACGCGTTGATCCACCGTTTCGTTTTCCATAATGACCGGCTCTTGCCCGTCGAAGATGTACGCCTTTCGCCCGGACAGGCGGGTTTGTTGAACGGTTGGGGCCTGTTCACAACCACACGCATCGTCAGCGGAGTTCCGTTTGCATTCGAACGCCATTGGAAGCGCCTGAAGCGCGATGCGGAGCGAACGCACTGTCCTTTCCCGTTCGCCCCTGAAGAAGTACACAACAAACTCGATCAGCTTTTGCGTGCCAATCAAGTTCGGGAAGGCTGCGCGCGGATTTACGCTATTTACAACCAGGGATTTTGGAGTAGCAGTGAACACTTCCCGCCCGCGGATTTGATCCTGTATTCCTCGGATCTGCCCTCCTACCGTGAGCCTGTAAGGCTCGGCCTGCGAGAAAACGGACGCCATGCTGCCTCGCCGCTCGCCGGTGTCAAAGTAACTTCATGGCTTAACAATGTGTGGAATCTTCACCAAGCGCATCAAGCGGGATTCGACGAGGTAGTGATGCTCAACGAGCGCGGTGAAGTAGCCGAATGCACCGCAGCAAACATTTTCTGTGTGCGCGGCGAACGTGTCTACACTCCGCCACTGGATTCAGGTTGCCTCCCGGGCATCACACGCAGTGTGCTGCTTGAAATCGGTGCAGCTGTCGGCACTCCCGTTGCCGAACGCACCCTGCTTCCGGAAGATCTCTATAGCTCCGACGAAGTTTTTATTTCCTCCACCAATCGAAGTATGCTGGGAGTTGGCGAAATCGATGGCCGTCGAATCGCCAACGCTCCCGGCCCAGTTACTTTAAGACTGGAAAAAGCTTTCGCGGATTATGTGCGCGCCTATATCGAATCGAAGTCAGCAGCCTCAGGGCACCGCTGAGCTAGCCGCCATGTCGAATGACTTACTAGTGAATCATAAGACCTAGACAAGCTGTAACTACTCCCGCCAAACCCAGTACCATTCCGATTCCCCAGAATATTTTCTTACGAGTGAGCAGCGTAATGGAACAAATAACCAAGGCTGCTTCGAGCATCACTTCGCCCAAATCAAAACGATCGGCGCGGTGCTGTTCCCTCAGGACTTCCTTCTCGGCATTCTTCGCCTCCGCCTGAATGTCTTTCTGTTCATCCTTATAACGCTCCACATCCTTGACGTACTTTTCCTTGATCTTGGCCACCTGCTCGGCATTTTGTAACGTGAAAACGGAAAGTTCGTCCAGGAACAGCTCGTAATTTCTGCGCCGAATATCTTTCGCTTGATAATACGCCCATTGATCGGTGGCTTTCGTTTGGTGCAGAATCTCCTCGGTATGCGCGCGGTGGCCCAATAGCGAAACAGAAGCCACCAGCACAGCTAACACCGCCATGGTGACCGTAACGGGAGCTAGAGTGGGTTCGTGCGCGCCGTGTTCAGCGTTTTCTTGAAGCTCTTGCACTTCATCGGCCATAATTCCTCCGGTGGACCGCTGGGCGGTTCTGTGCGGCAGAGGATAACAGAACTGGCTCGCGATGAGCCAGCCGCGAGCACTTGGTTCCTGTAGAATTGCAGTCCGGCATCCAGGAGTTTCAAAAATCGAACGTGGGGAGATTCTGATGAGCGAACTAGCGAACAAAACGTGCGTGCCTTGCCGCGGAGGTGTTCCTCCGCTCGCCGGAAAAGAACTCGAGGACTTGGCCAAACAAACACCGCAATGGAAGGTCGTGGAAGGTCATCACATCGTGCGCGAATTCAAATTCCCCGATTTCGCCCAGGCTCTTGTCTTTGTGAATAAAGTGGGAGCCATTGCCGAAGAACAGGGTCATCATCCCGATATATTTTTGACCTGGGGCAAAGCGGAAGTGAAAACTTGGACGCACAAGATTAATGGACTCACTGAAAGTGATTTCATCCTCGCCGCCAAAATCGATCGCTTGCACTGATCATCGCGCGACCAAGACCTCTACCCGCTTCATAACCCTAGGCTGTGGAGCCACATAAGCTCGCGTAGCCAATCCTCTATTGCCTCTTACACTACCAACTGCTGCTTGTCGATTGACCCCCAGTGGTACAGCCCCTACGTTGTGTAAGTACTACTCGGAGGAGTTATGCGTTCTGTTGCTCGGTCCTGCATTGCGGCGGTGCTTGCGGGCCTGTTAGCCTGTCCCGGATTCGCCGCGAACGAAAAGCCGCTTGGCTTGGTGGTCCAGGCCCAAAGTGCGCAGATTTCCAATGCCAAGGTGGCCATTGGCACTACGGTTTATCCGGGCGACCAGGTCGAGACCGAGGCAGGTGGCGCATTACGCCTTAGAATGGGAACCTCGCAACTCTATCTTCTTGCATCCAGTTCAGCCACGCTTGGGCAGCGCTCTGATGCGTTTTTCGCCGAGGTATCGCGCGGCACCGTAGGTTTTTCGTCAAATGGCGCCGATCAACTCGAACTCGAAGTGCCTCAAGGTGTCATTCGAGCGGCAAACGGCCAGCCTGCCTTCGGGCAAGTGACGATAGTTGGACCACAAGAAATTATAGTCTCTGCCTTCCACGGTTCGTTGGTCCTTGATAATGATGGAGAGCTTCACACCATTCCAGAAGGAAAATCCTATCGGGTAACCATGGACTTGGAGTCCGCCGCCGCGGAGCCAGCACCAGCCATGACCGCATCTCGCGACAAGGCAGACAACACTCCGGCAAAACGCCGGCGCCGAAAATTGGCCTTCATCCTGCTCTTCGGAGGACTTGGGGCTTTGGCATCCTACGGCATCTGGAGTGAGCTGGCCGAGAGCCCATCGAAGTAGCATTTTTATCGCCACACCGATTCGCAACCGCAAGTTTGCTCACCGCTTCCCCGGTTTGACCTAATCTGGTCCGTTCTGCTCGTACATATCCTGCTTACCTTTCTGCGCGCCCAGCGTCGAAGATCTTGATACTATATCGTCACACGGTATAGTATGCAGCACTCCGATATAGTAGAGGTGTTTCGGCAAAAGTGTCTGTGCCACAAGGAGAAACTGGATGGCGTCTTCGCAGCTAGATAATGCAGCAGAACAGCAACCCGTCTTAAGCGCCGCGATGTTTCATGTTCTGCTGGCCCTGGCAGACGGTGAGAAGCACGGCTACGCAATCTTAAAAGAAGTGAAGCGAAGGACCGGCGGAAAGGTCCAACTCAGCGCAGGGACGCTGTACGGGATCATAAAGCGCCTGAACGGCGAAGATTGGATTGTGGAATCGAACGACCGCCCGGCGGCGGGCCTCGATGACGAACGGCGCCGCTATTACCGCCTTACCGAATTGGGACGGCGCGTCGCTGTGGCGGAAGCCCGCCGCATGGAAGAGTTGTTGGCCATGGCTCGCAACAAGAAACTTTTTCGGAAACCCGAACCAGCCTAGCTAAGGAGGTGCCATGGATTCGTCGCCTGCTCCAGTGTCCAAACGGATTTTCCGCTCCTTGCTTCGTGTTCTGCCCGCGGATTTCCAGTCTGACTATGGCCGCGAAATGGAGCATACCTTCGAGGACCAATCGCGTGACGCACGCGAACGCGGCGGTCTAGCCGGGGTCGTCCGGCTCTGGTGGGAAACGATTCAGGGCATTTTCCAGACCGCGCCCCGTGAGCACTGGGAAATCCTGAAACAGGATTTGACCTACGCCGGACGCATGATGCGCAAAAACCCGGGTTTCACTGTGATGGCGACTGTAATTCTGGCGCTGGGAATCGGAGCAAACACCGCGATCTTCAGCGTGGTTCACGCCGTTCTGCTTCGTCCCTTGCCATATCCAAATGGCCAGCAACTCGTTTTCATCCGGCAACAGGCGCAAAAGCAGGGACTCGAAGACATTAGTTTCTCTGTTCATGAAATACAGGATTATCGAGAGCAAAATCGAACGCTCTCCGGCTTAGTGGAATACCATGCCATGTCTTTCATCTTGTTCGGACACGGTGATCCCGACCGCGTTCGTTCCGCAGTCGTCTCCGCTAATTATTTTGACTTGTTTCAAGTAAGGCCGCTTCTCGGCCGGACCTTTGTCCCCGATGACGACAAGCTCGGCGCACCTCCCGTGTTGTTGCTCAGCTACGAATACTGGAAAAACAAGTTTGGCAGCGATCCGGCGATCGTCGGTAAAACATTCGAGATGAACGACAAAGTTCACACCGTCGTCGGAGTGCTTCCGCCGCTGCCGCAGTATCCCGCGGAGACCGACGTCTACATGCCCACGTCCGCCTGTCCTTTCCGCTCCTCCCAAAAAGTGATCGATAACCGGGACGCGCGAATGGTGGAAGCCTTGGGAAGGCTGAAGCCGGGGGTTTCTGTCGCTCAAGCAAATGCAGATTTCTCTACGATCGCTGGCCGTCTGAAATCGGAGTATCCGAAGTCATATACGGACAATCTGGGATATGCGATTAAAACTACGCCTCTTCAAGAGGAATTGATCCATGAAGCCAGGCCTACTTTGTTGATGCTTCTGGCCGCCGCGGCATTCGTCCTGCTGATTGCCTGCGCCAACGTGGCGAACTTAATGCTTGCGCGCATGTCGCGCAGGGAACGCGAGCTCGCTGTCCGCACCGCGTTGGGAGCCGGTCGTAGCCGCCTTCTGCGCCAGCTTTTCACCGAGAGTTTCCTGATTGCGCTGGTAGGAGGACTCTTAGGGTTGACCTTTGCCTACAGCAGCCTGCGCCTGTTGACGGACTTTGCCGCGCGCCTTACTCCCCGCGCGCATGAAATTCGAATTGACGGACATGTTTTGGCATTCACTCTTTTGGCCGCACTCGGCACCAGCATATTGTTCGGTACGCTGTCCGCGGTTCTGACGCGCGCGAATTTGTCCTCGGGATTAACCGAGGGTAGTTCGGGCACCGGTGCCGGCCGCTACAAGAATCGTGTCCGTAGCGCGCTGATCATTTCGCAAATTGCCTTTTCCTTTATTTTGCTCATTGGCGCGGGACTGATGCTGCGCAGTCTGATCAAAATCCAGCAAGTAAGCCCGGGTTTCGTTCCAGAACACGTCCTGGCCATGCGCACAACGTTTAGCTTCAACAAGTATGCCAAACAAGAGCAGATCGTCGATATCGTCAATAAGGTTCTCAGACGAGTGCAATCTGAACCCGGAGTAGTCTCTGCCGCCATTTCCGGGATCTACCCGCTGGAGCCTGAGGCCATCTCGGCCGGAGCCAACGCGTTTTCGGGACCGTTCATGATCGAAGGGCGCCAGATAGGTCCAGCGGAAGCTCCTCCAGTCGGCAATCAAGTCGTAATTTCCAACGATTATTTTCGGACTTTGGGTATCCCGCTAATCAAAGGACGAGAATTTGCCGATACCGACGACGGGGGCAAAGAACGCCAAGTGGTGATTATCAATGAAGCAATGAAGCGCCAGTTCTGGCCAAGCGAAGATGCTATCGGGAAACGCGTGTCAGGGGACAACGGCGATACTTGGGTCACCATTGTGGGCGTCGTCGGAGACGTAAGGGAATTCGGCCTCGACCATCCGGTCGCGCCGGAGTTCTACACTCCTCATTCGCAAGGCCCTAATCCTTCCACCTTGATTGTGCGCACCATCGCCGACCCGCAGGCTATGGCCGTCGCGGTTACGCGTGCGGTCCACGATGTTGACTCACAGACTGCCGTGACGCACGTTTTGACTCTGGAACAAGCCCGAAGCGAATCCGTTACCTCGTCTCGAGTCACTGCCAGCCTGCTCGCAATTTTTGCCGCCCTTGCACTGTTGATCGCAGCGGCCGGTATCGGTGGAATTATGGCGCTCACCGTGAGCCAGCGTGTTCGCGAGATTGGAATCCGGCTCGCGCTGGGCGCTCGGCCTTCCAGCATTCTGTGGATGGTCCTCAGCCAGGGCCTTCTCCTTGCGTCCCTAGGTGTAGGGATTGGAATCTTAGGGGCGATCGGGCTTAGAACCCTTATGAAATCGCTTCTCTTTGGAGTGACGGCCACTGACCCCGCCACATTTGCCGGTGTAGCGTTCGTTCTAGTCGCGTCCGCAACGATCGCAACCTACCTGCCCGCTCGCCGCGCCGCGGCTGTCGACCCGATAGTCGCTTTGAGAATGGAATGAGCTTTCGATGCAGTCCAACACCATCTGACGAAAGGAAGAAAGGAAGAATATGAAACCAAGTAATCTTAGTCGCAGGCAATTGTTACAAGCATCTGGCGCGATAGGATTGGCAGCGGCCATTCCGGTCTCGCTTTCCGCTGCGTGGTCCGCAGCCTCACGCCAACAAGCCTCGGATGGTCAAAAGTCGTCAGAGTTAGGTGCTCCGAAACCATTCAAACCACCTGCGAGCGGCCCAATAAATGTCGCCTTCGTAATCTCGAAAGGAGCCGTCGTGATCGATTTCGCCGGCCCTTGGGAGGTTTTTCAGGATGCCACTGTTCCTGGCCGCGACATAATGGATAGCGCGTTCGAAACTTACACTGTTGCGGAGACACTAAACCCCGTGACGGTAAGTGGCGGGATGAAGATCGTGCCTAATTACACTTTTCAAAACGCACCGCCTCCCAAAATCATTGTCATTCCTGCGCAAAACGGTGTTACCGATGCCATGCTTGACTGGATTCGCAAAGCATCGAAAACCACCGACGTCACCATGTCGGTTTGCACCGGCGCATTTGTGCTAGCCGCCACGGGACTTCTCAATGGAAAATCCGTCACGACTCATCACACAGCTTATACCGATCTCGCGATGCAGTTTCCTGACGTCACGGTAGTCCGCGGTGCGCGCTTCGTCGAAGAAGGCAACATCGCAACAGCCGGCGGCCTCACTTCCGGGATGGATCTCGCGCTGCGCACTGTGGGACGCTACTTCGGCCCGGAAGCCATCCAGCGTACTGCTTTCCAGCTCGAATATCAGGGAAAGGGCTGGATGGACGCTGGTTCAAACTCCGAATTCGCCGTGAAACCACCTGGCGATATTTGCGCAGTCTGCTGGATGCAAGTCAGCCGCGCTTCGGCTCCCTCAGAAGTCTACAAAGGCCAAACCTATTACTTTTGCATGAAGGATCACAAAGAGGCCTTCGACGCCAACCCCGATAAATTCATCCAGTTGCTCGCGAAGGCGTAGCGGCGTCTCGAGGTAATTGTTCCGGGATAAGAATCGTCTAGCGCGACGGATTACGCAGTCTGCTGCTTGCCTTACCGCCAAGCGATGCGAGCGACGCCGCCCCGTCAGGACTTCCTAAGCCCAGCACAAGCATCTCGCCCGAGCGCAGCCGAGTAATCTCCCTCCGTCCCGCTGGTAATATCGTGAAAACCAGCCTCGCTCTTGCTCGAATACAGCAGCGGATTTACGTACCCAACACTTCTCCCTAGCGATTGATTGCGCCCATGGAACTCCGCTATGTAGCATTAGCGGAGTTTTTAAATTCCATTGTAGTAAGAGGTAACCGCAGGCGCTCCGTCATTTTGCAGTTTGTTCGCCCTAACAATCCCGATAAACTTAAATGTTATTCATCGCGCAGTTTTCCAAATAGCTGCGGGGGATCTTCGCCAGAAGCAATTTATGTTCAAGCGCTTATTTGTCCACTACATCGCGGAAGAAGCCAAGCCCATGCTGCGCTTGGCGATGCCCCTGGTGTGCGCCGAACTGGGCTGGATGACCATGGGTATCGTGGATACCATGATGGTTGGTCGCCAAGCAAACAGCGCCGTAGCTATAGGGGCCGTCAGTCTTGGAGGCATTCTCTACATTGCCGTGGCAATCTTCGGTACCGGCTTGATGCTCGGTCTCGATACCCTCGTATCGCACGCGTACGGCGCCGGCGATTTGGAAGAATGCCATCGCGTTCTTGTCAACGGTATCTATCTGAGCTTGGCCATCTCTCCCGTACTGATGGGCATCGTTTGGACTTTCGGACCGCTCATTCGTTCGCTCGGCGTTCAAAACGCTATTCTGGAGCAAGCGGTTCCGTATGTGCACGCGCTAAATTGGTCCACGCTCCCGTTACTGCTCTATTTCGTTTTTCGGCGTTACTTGCAGGGAATGGAGCAGGCCAAGCCCGTGATGTTCGCGCTGGTATCCGCGAACTTAGTCAATTTGGTGGGGAATTGGGCCCTGATCTACGGCCATCTCGGATTCCGCGCGATGGGAACCGTCGGCTCCGGATGGTCCACATGCATCGCGCGTATTTACATGGCCAGCGTCTTGCTTGCCTACTGCGTTTATTACGATCATCGATACGAAACCGGATTGCGCGAAACTCGGCGCCTTCCCGATTTTTTTCGTATCTGGAGGTTGGTGCAGTTAGGTCTTCCGGCCGCCACGCAATTCGGCATGGAAGTGGGAGTGTTCGCGGTAGCCACATCCATGATCGCCAAGCTGGGCGCAATCGCGCTGGCCAGCCATCAGATCGCGCTCAACACTGTGAGCCTTACGTACATGGTTCCCCTGGGACTCAGCGCGGCTGCCGCAGTTCGCGTAGGACAAGCGCTCGGGCGGGGCGATCCGTATGGCGCTAGCCGGGCCGGGTGGACCGCCCTGCTTCTCGCCACCGGCTTCATGGGAATAATGACCATACTTTTTCTTACGGCGCCGCAATACATCACCCGGATTTATACGCCCGAGCCTGCCGTAGTTCGCGCCGCGAGCACTTTGCTTTTCGTCGGCGGTTTTTTCCAGCTCTTTGACGGAATGCAGACGGTAGCGACCGGTGCCTTGCGCGGCGCAGGCGACACGCGCACCCCTATGATGTGCCATTTACTTTTCTATTGGCTGCTTGGCCTCCCGCTCGGTGCCTATCTCTGCTTCCGCCTGGGCTGGGGTGCGCCCGGCCTGTGGATAGGTTTGTCCGTCGCGCTGATTCTCATCGGCTGCGCGTTGTTGTATTTCTGGCGCCACAAAGAACGCAACTTCGCCACACAAAAAATTCCCTTAGCCGCCACAACCTAGCCTTTTTTTGGAGGCCCGTCCGCCAGGTTTTGTAGCGGCCGGCGGCATTTCGCTTGGCTATCGATTGTCTAGGCTGCATACTTATTCGAGAAAATGCCCGATAAAGAATTCATGCAACGTGCCATCGCGCTCGCACTGGACAATGTAAAATCGGGCCGCGGCGGTCCCTTCGGCGCGCTCGTCGTAAAAAACGGGAAAATGATTGCCGAAGGCACAAACACCGTAACGTCGACGACCGACCCCACCGCCCACGCCGAAATTGTCGCCATTCGAGAAGCCTGCAAAAAACTCGGAGCCTTTCAGCTCACAGGTTGTGAAATTTACGCGAGCTGCGAACCGTGCCCCATGTGTCTCGCAGCGATTTACTGGGCGCGCCTCGAGCGTATTTATTTCGCCGGCACCGGAAACGATGCCGCAAAAGTCGGTTTCGACGATTCATTCGTCTACCAGGAAATTGCGAAGTCCCGTGCGCGGAGGAAAATCCTGATGACTCAGTTGATGCGCGAAGAATCGCTCGAGCCGTTTCGCGCCTGGGAACAAAAGCCGGACAAAATCAGTTACTAAAGCTACGCACAGGAGCAAGAGCAATGCAACTGCTTCGAGGATATTGTGCTGTTGTGCTCATGTTGTTGGTATGCAGAACGAATCTGCAGGCACAGAGTGAAGCCGGTAGCTCAAGTCCCCAACCCCGCGCGCGCGATTTAGGAATTCCCTTCGACGGAACGCCTGGGCCGTTTAATGCAATCACCGATGTGAAAGGAGTGGAGGTCGGATACAAGACACTGATCTCCGGCGAAGGCAAACTTGTTATCGGGAAAGGGCCGGTACGGACCGGGATAACGGCGATCCTGCCGCGCGGCAAGAAAGGCACGCAAAGCGTCTTTGCAGGATTCTTCGCGGGGAACGGCAATGGTGACATGACCGGAACCCACTGGATTGACGAAAGCGGCGTGCTCGAAACTCCGATCTTGATCACAAACACGAATAGTGTAGGGGTCGTGCGCGATGCGGCGATCGCTTGGATGGTGCAGCAGAACCGGCCAGGCGATTTCTGGTACCCGATCAGTGCTGAGACGGCGGACGTACCGCTGAACGATATCAAAGGACAGCATGTGTCGGCGCAGGACGCCTGGGACGCGCTGAACTCAGCCATGGGCGGTTCGATCTTGGAGGGAAACGTGGGCGGCGGTACGGGCATGATTTGTAACGGTTTTAAGGGAGGCACGGGGACAGCGTCGCGCAAATTAACGGCGGAGGATGGCGGCTTTACCGTTGGCGTGTTGGTGCAATGCAACTACGGCGGCTCACAGCAACTAAGAATTGCGGGCATACCTGTGGCTCGTGAGATGACGCTTCAAAGACCGTGTGTCGAGAAACAAGTAGATCCGCCAACCCTCGAGTGGGACGGAAAGCCCGCCTCGGTATGCGATCCGAAGACCGTCAGCACTGCCGATGGCATGAGGACGCCGGAGGAAGGATCGATCATTGTAATTGTCGCCACCGATGCGCCGCTGATGCCCGATCAACTAAAGCGTTTGGCCAGAAGGGTTTCCTTGGGGCTGGGGAGAGCAGGGTCAATCGAGGGGGATGAGTCGGGTGATCTCTTCCTGGCGTTCTCGACCGCGAACCCCGGTGCGGATGAGGGAAACAGTTCGCATAACTACTACCCGCTCAAGACTGCGAGTGTACAGCGATTGGCTAGTTGGTATCTGGATTCAATCTTTGCGGCTGTGACCCAGGCGACGGAAGAAGCTGTGGACAATGTGCTGGTTGCTGCAAAGTCGATGACCGGAGCAAATTATTGGGTCGTGCCAGCGCTACCTCAAGATCAATTGAAGGTAATACTCCGCAAACACAATGTGTTGAAACAGTGATTGCTGGCCGGTGGCCGAACTTCTCACTCACGCAGAGTTCACTTTTGGGTGGAGCCTCAGAACGGACAGCCACCAACCAATTTTGCCAGTGCTGTAGCTAAGGATTGCAACCTGCTTTGCGTTCAACCCAGCGAATTCCTCGGCGCGTAATTTCCAGCGCGTCGATCGGGCCTCCCACATCAGCCCGCTGCGGGTGATACTGCATGGTGAGTCGCACCAAGCGAATTGCCCAGCGAAGGTCCCTGTCTCTCAGCGGAATATTTCTTTCAGCCGCGGCCCATTTCCTCTGTTCGGTCTTCGCGAAATGAGTCTTGCCCGCCACCACTTCGTTGACGATTTCGTTTCTTCCCAGTGCGCCAAATTGAACCGCAGTGGTGGAGTGCTCGGTATAAAAATTCTCCTTGGCTCGTTCAGTCTTAGGATCGAAAACGATTTCCATCTGGTACATCGCCGTAGAGTCGTTTTCGAATCCGAGAAACACGCCGGTAAGAAAAATGTTTTTATCCAGCATGTGCTTGGAACCTGCAGGATCCTCCTCGAGGGCCTGATTGATGTCAACAACGATATAATCTCCCCAGCTTTTCGCTGCGGTTTTCAAAAGCCGCGGACCATGTGTCTTCTGCGCTTCCTTGAAGGCGTACAAAGCCACCTTCTGCGCGTCCCAGAGTGCTCGGCCATTGCGGGCATGAACGATATTTCCGGCAGCGGTGAACACTGAGTGGTCGTCGAGTCTCACGATCTTGCAAATGTCATCGCGATACTTCTCATTGTCGTTGAATCCTCGACTGTCAACCGCTATGACGATTTTTGTGCGCGACCATCCGATAACCACAACCGTGCCGGTCAGGCTCTGCATTCCCGCACTCGTGTGGCATGTCATAACGAAGAATAAAACTGCCAACACCTTAATCTTCATATCTGCTATGACTCTTGCATACCCACTCGACCGTGCCGCGCGAAATTCGCCGCCTCGATTGTTCGCGAAAAGCAACGCAAGCACGCCTCTACCGCCTGTCACCGCCAGCATTTTTGAAAGGTTGTGCGCGTTGATACAGCGGACTTCCCTAGGGCCGCTTGATGGCTTCTACCCGCACCAGCAGGGCTTTCGGAGAGCCGTTCGCACCGGAAAATTGTTCGCTCACGATTTTTCCAGGTGCGGTGAGTTTGGTTGCATTGCGCAGTGCCAGTTTCATCCTTCTGGCGGATAATTCGCCGCGATACACCAGCATGTCCCCTTCCCACTGGCCGGTTTCAATGATCGCTCCGGTAAATTCATTTCCAAAAACGTATTCCTTGTACGCCTTCTCGTTTGGGTCCCACGTCATCACCAACATTTCCTCAAAATCGCCCGCCGGACCGCGCGAATGAAACCGATTGACCAGCGAATTTCCCCCGGGCCCAAGCTCGCTCGTGTACACACCCGTATTTTTCTCGCCTTCGGAATTGGACGCGGACTTCGGATACGATTCGGTATAGTCCCAAGTGCCCACGTAAAACTCTGCAAGGCGATGCATCTCCGGCGTGGGAAGCACAGGACGTGTGCTCTCCTGCGCGTGTGCATTTCCGGTGATTGAAAGTTTACCCAAGGGCCAAAGCAAGAAAACAACTATCGCAAACAAACCAAACACTGGAGAATTGCGCTTCATTTTGTCCCCCTTCTTCCAATCAAATATCTTGCAAGAATTTGCTGCGACTTCTCGCTGTCTCTGCCTCCCGATTTCAAAATGCACCACACGTCCTTCCATTTCTCCACTGAGTTTTCGCACCACACTCTATCACGACCGAATACTTACGTTTAGCTGGCATCCCAGGCGCTTTTTGCCGAAGAGGGGGCTTTGTTGGGGAAGTAGGTCGGTTTCCGGTTACCGCGTTTTTATCGGGAATTGGTCTATGACCCAAAGGAAACAAACGGAGCTTTCTGCGGCGCAGAGGACCGACGTATGGGGCGGGCGCGCATTCGGCCAGGGTCATTCATCCATTCACTTTCTGTTGTCGCATCATGGTGGGATTGTTCCGGCAGTTCGTCGCCGCTCGCTCCGGCACTCACACTGACGGAGCGAGAGGACATCTCTCGTCCGAGAGATGTGAACGCCGCGAGATAGCTGCCGATTCTAGATTGTCTATTGGTGGAGGTTATTTTGTTCGGACTTTACCGGAGTCAGCTGCCCCACAAGTCCGTGCTGTCCCATGCTGGGGCCGGCCGTAAAATAGCAGACATTGAACGGTCCGGTCGCGGCTCCGTGGCCGCCAGTGTTTGGCCCGCTCTGGAAGCCTGCGATTCCACCGTCTGCAAAGCCGATCGCCCACAATCCATCGACACTGATTGCGTTGCCGGAAGGATCGAGCAGTACCTCGATAAATTTGTGGTTGAATAGATCGAACGCTGCAATATTCCCTGTTCCGTGATTGGCTACCAGCATCGCATGGGCGAACTGGCCGAAATCCTGCGGAGCTAGAGCGATTCCGTAGGGAGCATCCAGCCAAGGCCCGCTCTGCAGTCGCGCCAGAAATTGGCCGGTTGAGCTAAATACAGCGACCCAACCTTGCGGGCCATCTCCGCCCGGCTGCGTGGATTGATAGGTGATGAATACATCCTGTCCAATCTCCTGGATGTTGAACGGAGCCAAAGAGGCCGGTAGCTCGGGATCGATAAACGCGTGAGGTCCAAGTGGTACCTGCACCATGCTGTTGTTGAACGCTTCAATTTGACCGTTCAGCGCGTTCACCGCATAAACGAAGTATGCGCCGCCGATTTCGGCGATGGTCATTGCCGTGTACGATGCCTGGCCATTTCGATTCACGAGGATGCTGGCATTCAGGAAGTCACCGCCTGCTCCGGGCCATCCGAGAATGGTGCCCTGCTGCGTTACGAACATGAAGAACGCCGGATTTCCCGGGCTTGTGTTCACGCCGGAATCGCCACTGAAGGTCGTTCCGGTCACCTGCACAGGAGTCGAAACTCCGGGCGCGGTCGGGATATTCACGAGGAGCCCTGCGGGAACGCCCACGCCGTTGATGAGTGACGACGTTGCTGAGCCGTTGTTCGCTACCCACCAGGGGCCCAGGATGCCGCGGGTGAGGCCGATTGGGTTGATCAAGTTCGAGTCTGTATTTGCCGCAACTCCAGTGACATCGGCTGTGAGATTTTTAACCACGTAGTTCTGCGCCGAAGCCATGCCGGCGAATGCGAGGATAAGCATTCCTTGCAAAAGTCCAGGCATCAACAAGCGCATTCCCGATTTCCTAGCTGAATTGTTCATAAAAGCCTCCGTGAAAGTTTCTAAAAGCTTTTTCGGTACGTGACGAAATCGAATTATTCGCGGCAGGAGTTGGTAACCGAATCCGTCAGGTGGGGCACACCCTATTCGGCGAGCACCGCTCCGGGCACGCGATCGCGTCGTAGGCAACAGAACGACTCCGACACATTCGCCACAAAAAGGGACGTACGCCCGGTTCAGCACGCCGAATGGCACACTCGCTTCCGGAGAGAAAATCGTTGGTAAAATGAAGGTAAAACGAGGCGAGCTTATCTCACAATCACTTGCGGCTAATGGTCAAATATACAGGCCATAAAATGGATTTCTCATGTCACCATATAGACGCGCTTGTATGGTTTTTTATACCTCTATGGCCTATCACATACAGGATTACAGGCCACCCAGAGCAATCTGGTACCATCTGACCTGCTACGCCCCATGCCTCGAAACGAAATTGCAAGCCAGACGCCAACTTTAGAGCCTGCGAAGAATCGCTCGCAAGCCGCGCGCCGCTTTCAATTCGGCGTCTTTGAGGTGAACGTGCGCAGCACGGAAATTCGGAAGCAAGGCGCCAAGATCAAATTGCAGGAGAAGCCCTTTCAGCTTCTCGTTCTGCTCCTGGAGAGGACCGGCAGCATTGCCACCAGAGAGGAACTGCGCTGCGGACTTTGGCCCGCTGACACGTTCGTGGATTTCGATGCCAACCTGAAGACTACTGTAAACAAACTGCGGCAAGCTTTAGGCGACTCAGCCGAAAATCCAGTCTTCATCGAGACGGTTCCGCGCCGCGGCTACCGCTTTCTCGCACCGGTTTCTGTTATTGAAGAAGGCCGCGGCATCTCCGCTCCGGAGCAAGTTCCTGCGGTCGCTGGCTCGCAGAGTTTACCGGTACCCTCGTGCGCGGGCGGGGAGAATGTATGGACTTCGCGGCGTCTTGCGGCTGCAGGGCTGTTATTTGCGTGCCTGGTTACGATTGCCATCTATTTTACGCGTCCAAAGCCTCCGCACGCGGCCGCGGGCTCGCCCGTCGTTCGGCGCGCCGTGCTGATCGTGCTGCCATTCGACAACCTGAGCGGCGATCCCTCGCAGGAATATTTCAGCGATGGGTTGACCGACGAAATGATTACGCTGCTCGGCCGCCAGTATCCGCACAGCCTCGCGGTGATTGCGCGCACCTCTGCCATGCGATACAAGGCTGCGCATAAATCATTCGTCCAAGTATCGCGTGAAGTTGGCGGCGTAGACTACGTCCTGGAAGGAAGCGTCCGGCGGTCTGGCACGCGCGTTGCCATCAATGCGCAATTATTTCGCGTCCATGATCAAGCCAGCCTGTGGGCGGAATCGTATGAAAAGGACGTGAGCGACGTGCTCGCGATCCAACATGAAGTTGCAGGCCAAATCGCGCATTCGCTCGTACTGAGGCTAGCGCCGGCCCGGCACGCGACTCCTGCTGCGCTGCTCGATCCCGAAGTTTATGACGCCTACTTGATGGGCCTGTTCGAAGCGAACAAGCGCTCTGAAGATGGCATCAAGAAGAGCATTCGCTTCTTCGAGAAAGCGATTCAGGATGATCCTTCCTATGCCCCGGCGTACGCGGGCCTAGCCAATTCGTACCTGCTTTCTGCAGGCTGGTTGTTTATGAGCCCGGCAGAAGCTTATCCGAAGGCGCGGGACGCAGCGTTGCGCGCGGTTCAGTTGGACGAAAACCTGGCGGAAGCGCACACGACACTTGCTGAGGTCCGGCATGAATACGAATGGCTATGGGCGGACGCGGAGCGAGAATTTCGGCGTGGCATAGAGTTAAATCCAAATTCCGCTATCGCGCACAAGAGCTACGCAGAATTTTTGATGCATGGCGGCAGGAGTGTTGAAGCTATCGCTGAAATGGAGCGCGCGAGGGATCTGGACCCGCTCTCGCTGATAGACGATTCTCTTCTCGGCTTCGTCTACATGAACGCAGGTCAGAATGAACGCGCGATTCGGGAAGGTGAGAAAGTAATTCAGCTTGATCCGCAATTTGCGCCAGGACACTACTTTATCAGCGGCGCGTTAATGCGGGCGAGGCGATATGATGAGGCAATTTCGCATTTGCAAACTGCAAAGGATTTGACAAATGGAGCGAGCCTGATCACCAGCGGCTTAGCTGGCGCCTACGCGAAATCGGGCCATCGAGCGCAGGCCCTGCATGAGCTTCATGCACTTCAAGAACGCGGCAAGCACGCATATGTCTCGCCCTATGGTTTGGCGCAAGTGTATGCGGATTTAGGAAATAATCGCGCTGCTCTCGGTATGCTGGAACGCGCTGCTAGTGAACATGCATTCGAGCTAATGTTTCTGCGCGTGGATCAAAGCTTCATTCCCCTTCACGATAATCTGCGCTTTCAGCAACTCCTAAAAAAAATTGGCTTCTCGGGCTAAATGCACCGCAACAATCGATCCGGCGCTCTCCCGGCCTAAAGACCTGCACGTAGCGCCTACCTTTGCGCGGCTTTTCCCGCGTCACGTGATTGGTTTAGAGTGCTGAGGCCCGTTAACTTGCCGAGGCACTGAACCCTTCACAAAACACGACTCCTTGAAATTCATCGAATCGCATGCTAGCGTTTCCCGTGATTAAAATTGAACAGCTTCGGGCCCTTAATCAAAACTCAACGCCAAAAATCTCCGGGCGTCTATTCTCAACTGTTCCAACCACCAGTACGCCTACCTTTTCGACCTTCCCAAATGCATTTCCGACCGCAACTACCCCACAAACAGCAATCGCTGTAACTCATTCAAAACAAAGGATTGAGCCGTTTCTAACCGAAACTGGAATCGCTCGTTATTGGATGATTTTGTGCACGCGCCCCGGAGCCGAAACGTGGTCGTAAAACTCGCTGAAAACAATTACGGCGAATCGCGCATTCGCTTGATGCGAGTGGTACGGCAGGAGGGCCGCCACGACATCAAAGAGCTTACCGCCGGGATTCAATTGGAAGGCGATTTCGAGGTGGCGCACACAAAAGGCGACAACAAGAAAATCCTGCCCGCTGACACAGTAAAGAATTCCGTGTATGCAATCGCGCGCCAATATCCCGTCGAAGCAATAGAAGATTTTGCGCTTCACTTGATCGAGCACTTTCTCACTTACAACGAACAAGTCTCGCGCGTGCGCATTAAAATGACAGAAGATCCGTGGTCGCGTATCCCTCACGGCACCAAGCCGCACGCCTTTGCCTTCACTCGGGCCCATGGAGAGGAAAAGCGTACGGCAACTCTGCTCGGAACTCGCGAAGGGACCACAATTCGCGCCGGCATCCAAGGCCTCGACGTGCTGAAGACGGCAAAATCAGCATTCGACGGTTTTCTCCGCGATCCTTACACCACATTGAAAGAGGATCGCGACGGAATCCTTTCCACTACTATCCAAGCCGATTGGCTCTACGAGGGAGACGAAGTAGAATTCAGCCCCGTTTGGCATGGCGTGCGCCAAACGCTGCTTGAAACCTTTGCCGAGCACGACAGCAAGTCACTTCAGCACACGCTGTACGCCATGGGAGAGGCAGTGCTTGCCACTTTTGACCGCATACGCGAAATCCGTCTCTCGCTGCCAAACAAACATTTCAACCTTGTAGACCTGGCTCCGTTCGGAATGGACAACCCCGGCGAAGTTTTTCTTCCAACGGACGAGCCGTACGGCCTGATTGAAGCTACGCTCCGAAGGGAATGAGCGCAAATGCACGCATCTGAAATCCTGTTCAGGAGCGCACCAGCGTTCCTGGAGAACTTGCTGTGACGCGAAAACCGCATATGCTCAATCTCACCAAGGTTTCCGAATGGGACAACGGCCATTTTCAGCGCAAAGATGATTACCTGGCCGCCGAAGAACCACTGGAAATTCGCGTCGGCATGGAACCTCTCAGCGTAACGATGCGAACTCCGGGCCACGACCTGGAGCTCGCTGCTGGTTTTCTCTTTACAGAAGGGATCGTACGCTCAGGCGACCAAATCATTTCACTCCAACCCGGCGTGTCAGGTCATCACCATCCCAATGCTGGTAATTCAGTCCAAGCAGAACTTGTTCCCGAAGTTGTTCCGGATTTCGCGAACATGCAGCGGCACTTTTTCGCGGCTTCGAGTTGCGGTATTTGCGGCAAAGCCTCGATCGACTCCGTTCGCTCGCGTCTGCTCAAAGCGCCGAACCCTGATTTTAGGTGCACGCCGGAACTTCTTATAAAACTTCCGGACGTGCTGCGTTCCTCGCAAGACGTTTTCCAGCGGACCGGCGGATTGCATGCCGCCGCCCTTTTCGACTCGACGGGTGCATTGCAAGTCCTGCGCGAAGACATCGGCCGGCATAATGCCGTAGACAAAGTGATTGGCTGGGCACTGCTGGGCGGCCAGCTTCCACTGGCGAATTCCGTCCTACTGGTGAGTGGCCGAGGCGGTTTCGAGATAGTGCAAAAGGCCATCGTGGGTGGTTTGCCGGTTGTCGCGTCGGTGTCTGCGCCATCCGGACTAGCAGTGCAGCTCGCACGCGAGCTACGTCTCACGCTGATCGGATTCTTACGCGCACGGCGATTTGTCATTTACTCGGGCGAAGAACGAATCGCCCAACCAAAAAATCGCGTTAAATAAAAGAAGGCCAAAAAGAAGGGGATAAATCGCAGCCGCCGAACGCCAGACGGGCAAAAAAGGAACTGGCTCGAACCGACGGGGAGCGGCTCGAGCCAGGGGGTTATGGTAGTGAAGGACTGCGGGAAAATTCGTTGTGCCGCCTTCCTCGCAGTGGCGAGCGGGATTTTGTACCATAGTTGTTACGGCCAAATGAAGGGCATGTAAAAACCTGATGTCCTGGAAAAAGTCGGTTGGCCGGTGTAGGATGGGCGCCTAAAGCTCCCCTTCGGAATGTTGAATATCCTGTGACAGTTACGATTACTCTACCTCCCACCATTCCTGTCAAGCGAAGCGGCCTGGAAGTTTGGATGAACCGCGTCTCGGAGATGGCGGATAAGGTAGGGGATAAGTGGGACTCCGACAGCGTGCACGACCTGCGCGTTGCGCTCCGGCGCTGCCGGACTATGGCGGATGCCTTGAGCGAGGTGAATCCTTCGCCGAGTTGGAAAAAACTGAAGAAGTCCACGCGCGACTTGTTCCAGGCCCTAGGCGAGCTCAGAGATACGCAAGTTGCGAAGAAGTGGGTGAAGAGATTGGGTCCGTCTAAAGACCCGATGCGCAAGGGTCTGCTGAAAGTGCTGGACGAGACAGAGAGACAACAGCAAAAACACGCAGAGAAGGCTCTTGAGCAGTTTGACCGCAAAGATTGGAAAAAATGGTCGCGAAAATTTCCGCCCAAGGCCGAGTTCTTTCCGGTCGAGAGCGTCGTTTTCCAGCGCCTGGCGCTTGCGAAATTAAATGAGGCAGTGGAACTCTACCAGCGAGCTCGAAGGGTCCGAAGCGGAGCGGCCTGGCATCGTCTTCGAATCGGGTTGAAAGCGTTTCGTTACATCCTGGAGAATTTTCTTCCCGAGAGATATGAGCACAGCAGCAACGAACTGAAGCGTATGCAGGATCTCCTGGGCGAAGTCCACGATCTGGATGTGCTGCGGCCTTTGGTCAGAAAACAAGCTTCCGGACTGGATTCCAAAATCGTGGGGGACTGGATCGCAAAAATCGAGACGGAGCGTAAGAACCGGCTCGATGAATTTCGTACGAAAACTTCCGACAAAGAATCCTACTGGATCTTCTGGCACAAGGGTTTGGAGTGGGGCCACAATCTGAAGACTGTTTCGCCGCCGGAATTGCAACGCGTTTACTCCGCAAGCTGACGCAACATTTTAGGCGTTACAAGCCAGCGAAGATTCCATTTTCCGCGAGTTGCGGTGTGCTCGAAGCAAGCGACTCCGGCTTTTTTCAACTCGGTGACGGCGCCGCGCGCGCCCAGCAGGTGCGAGATGGTCAAGTCTAGCTGCGGTGCGTGGCCGAAGCACATAACCTCTTTGGCGCGAAGGCTGACGATTTCCTTCACGATTTCAGCGGGATTCCCGGCCGGCTTCAGCGCGTCGTGCACGCGAATCTTCGCTGGAGCGAATCCAAGAGTTTCTGCAAATATTTCCGCCGTTTGCGCTGCGCGGACATAGGGGCTTGTGATCATCACGTCCGGTTGGATGCCCAAGACGTTGAGACCAAGCGCAGCGGCGCGCGTCTTCTGCACGCCTTTTGCTGTCAGTGGCCGTTCCGGCTCGGCGGGTGATTTAGGATCGTTGGGATTCACGGCGATACCATGGCGCACGAGATAAAGAATCATAAGTTAGGCTACCTCTTTTTCTTTTTTTTGCACGCGACGAAATTCCGTTTTCAAATGAAATTCTCTTTCGAATAATTCCGCTTTCCGTCGAAGTCCCGCGAGATCCAACCGCGTGCGATCGGCCGCGCGAATCATGAAGATGGCGTTGTGGCCTTCGATCTGTACATCTACGCCCGAGACTCGCTGCTCATGCTCGGACTCGAGCTTCTCGGCAATACGCAGAAGAGAGGTGAGCAGGCGGCACTGCCGACGCCTTTGCCCGTCAAGGGCGGCATAAGACGAGTGCTCAAGCTCAGGTTCCGACTTCGAATTGTGGTAGCGCACCAGCGCCGCTACCATTTCACATCGCCAGCCACGTAAACCAGGTACTTCTCCGTTCCGAATCAAATATTCGCCGTGCCGGTTATGATTCTTGCGGTTTACGAAATGCCCAATGTCGTGTAACAGAGCTGCCACTTCGAGAAGGAGCCGAAGATCCGGTCCCATTTCGTGAATGGGGCGAAGCTGATCGAACAGCGAAAGCGCCAGCCGAGCCACTTGCTCAGCATGATGTTGATTGTAATTGAGCCGACTTGCGAACCATAGCGCGCCCTGTCGCATTTCGGCGGCACGGCCTTTTTCTTCGTCGGAAACGATTCCGCCGGAGTATTGCTGCGCGACTAGATCAAGAAGAATCCCCTCGCGAACGCCGACTCCGGGAACCAACATGGTGCGCAGATCCAGCCATTTCGCGAGCGTAGTGATGATGATGGCAGCAATTCCAATGACTTCGGCACGGTCTTCACGTACGCGGAAAGCTCGCATACGGCCGGGTATATCGAGCGCCGACATGCGCCAAGTCTGATCCTTCAGCAAGCGCACATTGATCGAGGGAATACGTTCGATCATTGGTCCCGAAGCGATTCGAACTAGAGCTTCGGCGTTTCCTCCACAGGCAACAGCAATTGCGCGGCTAAGTTTCGGGGGCGAAGGAAGCGCGCTTCGCAGGATAGAGAGAACGTGGTGGCGAAGACGGTTGGCATCGTCTTCGTCAATCGCGCCGTGGATAGAATATGTTTCCATGAGGCGTATGGTGCCGAGCGGCAGGCCCATACGATGCTCGAGCACGCCGCGCTGAAAAAAATTTAGTTCCAAGCTGCCGCCGCCTAGATCGAAAATCAACCGCGGTTGCAGCCGGTCGCTGAGCGCCCATTTCACCGCGGAGCAAACCAGGCGGGCCTCTTCTTCGTTGCCGATCACTTCCAGTTCAAGACCGGATTTCCGGCGGATGCGGTCCATCAATTTGCGATGGTTGCGGGATTCACGAGCGGCCGCTGTTGCCACGGCTCGATAGGCGCTGACCTGATAACGATCCATTCGGTCGCGGAACTGTTTAAAGGTGCGCGCTGCTTTTGCAATCGTGTCGTCGTCGAGCAGGCGGCGAGTAAAAGCGTTATGTCCCAGGCGAACCGCGGCACGCTCACTGTCCAGGAATTGGATATGCTGGGGGGACGTGGCGCGAGCGATTACGAGCCGAATGGCATTCGAGCCCGCATCAATCGCGGCTAGTTGGACAGGGGCAGCCACTCTTTAGCGCCAAAGATGCGACAGCGCGTGCGAAGGCTTGTATTGCGTACTGCGAATGCCCAGGTGCGAAGCGATTCGCTTGCGTAATACCCGGTTCACCGCAGAGACGCTGCTTTCGCCGTCTAATTCAAGAAAACCGTGCCGCTTCGAAAGATACTCGAACTCACGCTTGATCATCGATTGGTATCGGATGAAAGATTGGAATAAGTCATTGGAGAGCGACATGTCGCGTCCGGATTCCCAATAGCTGATGGTCTGCGATTTCTTGAACTCGCGGTCGAAAGCAATTTCGGGGCGCACATTCAGCCAAAAAGTAAGATCGGGCCTCAGCGCAGTTTCATAAATTCCGTGCAGATAATCGCGACCGATCCCGCGGACAGCCGCGCGCGCAATTAAAGTGAAGATGTAGCGGTCGGCCAGCACGATCAGTCCCGAGCGCAGGGCGGGAAGAATGCGGCGCTCAAGCTGATCGAAAAAATCAGTGCTGTACATCAGTGCCAGGGTCATACGAGTTACTGCATTTTCTGCGAGGAGCGCGTCAATATCTTCGCCCACGAGATAGGATCTGCGCAGACCCATGGTTTGCACCGCGAACCCCTGAGATTCGAGCCACTCGGTGAGGAGATAGATTTGCGTGGAACGGCCGGAGCCATCGGTGCCTTCGATAACAATGAGCGTTCCGCTGAGTTCTTCAGGTCTGACGCTCGGCAGCGGGGTTCCGTAGAAGCGTGAAGGAGCCTCTACAGCATCGTGGGAACGTTTTTGCTTCGGCGGGCGGCCATTCGCTGGGACGCGAACAAGAGTTTTCTTCCGAGAGCGCATCATTTTTTCTTTGGAGCAAACTGTTGCAGCGCAATCTTCTCGCCGACAATTTGCCGCATTAATTTTTGTAGTTTGTTTACACGCGCGGTGCCGTCCATGAGGACGAAATGGTCGGTCTCCACCATCTGATCGTAGTTATTCAGGATGCGCTCCTGAAAAATACGGAAACTTTCCGAGCGGTCCAGGGAGATTCCGAGATCCATTCCGGCTTCATAGTATTTCAGCTTAGGGCGCCCGGCAACGATGCGGTTTACCGCAACATCCAGTGGAGCACGGAAATAAAATGTAATGTCGGGAGTCGGCGCGAAGCTGTAGAGATTGCGCAGCCAGTGCGGAGAACATCCGCGAGCGCTATCCCGCGCGAACGCGGTGTAGATATAGCGATCGGCGAGAACCAGATAGCCGCCATGCAGCAATGGCATGATTTGACGCTCGCAACGGTCGGCAAAATCTGCCGCATGCAGAAGAGAGAACGTGGTGGGCGTCAGCAGGCGGCGCTGTTTGCCCCGGCGGGTTGCGGATTTCACCAGGGGCGAAGAATTCCATTCAGTGAAATGGATGCGGTAGCCGCCAATTTCAAGCCATCGTTTCAACAGGTACAGTTGGGTGCTTTTCCCAGAGCCGTCAATGCCTTCAACCACCACCAGGGCGCCAGGATAAGCGCGTTTGGTAGTAGGCTGCTTAGCTGGAGCGGGGTCGGCGACGGTCGCAATGTCCGGAGTGGTGGTGGCCATATGAATAATTTACAGGAGAATCGCATATGATATCTCGGATCGATGAACGGGAAGTAACAAAATGATGACTCGTGAAAAACACAATCGGTAGGCCACCGGTATTGCGACCTTAGCGGAGCGTTCGAGGGGATGGCATGAAATTTACTAAAGAGCTGGCCGTGAAACCTGGGGACAAGGTGAAGCTGTCCGAGTGGGACCCTGACGACACGCTCGGATTCGAAAAAGATCACAAAACGAAGGAGAACCTAGAGAAGGCTATAGGGAGGCTAGTTGGTTTTGAGTACCGGCTATATGCGGAGAAAAAGCGCGCACTATTGCTCATTTTTCAGGGACTCGACGCGTCAGGCAAGGACGGAACCATACGGCACGTGATGTCGGGAGTAGATCCCCAGGGATGCGTGGTTAAATCATTCAAGGTGCCCTCGGCGGAAGAAGCCGCTCACGATTTCCTCTGGCGGATCCATAAAGCGGTTCCAGGCTACGGCGAAATTGGAGTCTTCAATCGATCGCACTACGAGGATGTATTAATCGTGCGAGTGCACGAGCTTGTGCCGAAAAAAGTTTGGTCACGCCGATACGATCAAATCAACAAATTCGAAGACATGTTAAAAGAAAACAGAGTAAGGATTTTGAAGTTTTTCTTACACATCAGCAAAGACGAGCAGAAAGAACGCTTCCTGGAACGGATTAAAGATCCGGACAAGCGCTGGAAAATATCTGAAGACGATTTCAAAGAGCGAAAATATTGGGATGATTATATGGCCGCCTACAAGGATGCGCTGGAACGCTGCAGCACGAAGGAGGCGCCCTGGTTCATCATTCCCGCCAACAAGAAGTGGTTCCGCAATCTGGCGGTATCGCACATTATTGATGAAACGTTCCAAGAAATGGACATCAAGTTTCCGCCGCCTACGATTAATCTGAAAAAGTTGAAATGGAAGTGAGCGAGTGATGGTGTCCAGAAGGTTTCCTGCTAGAATCGCTCGACTCTGAGCGATCACGATGGACGAAGCCATCTTTCCGCGGAATTTTCTGAAACGATATCCGCACGCCACGCGCGGAGAGGGATGCTTTGTCTATACGGACGAGGGCAAGCGATACCTGGATGCATCGGGCGGCGCTGCTGTGGTCACCATCGGCCACGGCGTAGAAGAGGTCGCCCGTGCAATGGCCGATCAGGCGTCACGGCTAGCCTACGTTCACTCCTCGCAATTCCACACTGAAGTGGCCGAGAAACTCGCGCGGCGAATTCTCTTGCTCGCGCCTGAGGGAATGCGTCTGCAAGGACGTGTTTTTTTTACGTCCGGCGGATCCGAGGCCACCGAGACAGCGCTGAAGTTGGCGCGCCAATATTGGCTTGAGCGCGGCGAGGGGAAACGTTTTCGCGTGCTTTCGCGCTTGCAGAGCTATCACGGCAGCACACTCGGAGCCCTGTCAGTCTCCGGAAATGTTCGACGGCGCGAGCCATTTGCTCCCATGCTTCCGGAGTGGGGACATATTCCGCCTTGCTATTGCTACCGCTGCCCGTATGGACTTCGCTATCCCGAATGCAATGTGCAGTGTGCGGACGAGCTTAACGGTCTGCTCGAACGCGACGGTTCTGAGGATGTAGCTGCGTTTATTTTTGAGCCTGTCGTGGGAGCCACGCTGGGAGCGGTTCCGCCTCCTGACGGATACGTACAAAGAATTGCAGAAATCTGCCGGCAACACGGAATCCTTTTGATTGCTGACGAAGTGATGACGGGCATGGGGCGGACGGGAAAACCGTTTGCGGTGGAACATTGGGGCGCGACGCCGGATATGATTCTGGTGGGGAAAGGAATTGCGAGCGGTTACGCTCCGCTGGGAGCGGTGATTGTCGCCGGGCACGTTGCGGAAACAATTTCCAGGGGATCGGGAGCGTTTCTGCACGGATATACGTATAACGCGCATCCTGTGGCAACGGCGGCGGGGAATGCAGTGCTGGATTACATCGAGCGCGAAAACTTATTTGCGCGAGTGGACGTTGCGGGAAACGAGATGCGCGCAGCACTTGAGCCGCTCAGAAAGTTCTCAGTCATCGGCGATGTGCGAGGCATGGGACTGCTATGGGCCATAGAGTTCGTGCAGGACGCAAAAACACGGGAACCTTTTCCGCCTGATGCCCGAATCGCGTCGCGAATTCAAGGGGATGCGCTGGAGGAAGGAATCATGACCTATCCGATTCAAGGATGCCTGGATGGCCTACACGGCGACCACATTCTGTTGGCGCCGTCATTTACGATCACATCTTCCATAATACAAATGCTGGCCGCGGGGCTTGAAACGGCAATTTCAGCGCTGGAGAAGTCACACCTTGCGGGAATCGGAGGGTCATCTGCGCGCGGTTGAAGGCACAGGCTATCGTCGGGTGATTGCACCGTTCGTATTGGCTATGTCCTTGGGATTTGCGGTGTTTGCCGGCTCCAGCGATACGAATTCAATGATGGTGGGATTCTCGGCGCGTGGTGCCGCGGAGGAAGTGTCGATCGAGCAAAGATTCCGTTCGATGGCTTCCACGGAACAAATTTCGAAATTTCATCGCTATCTTACTTCTGAGCCGCACCCGGCGGGCTCGGTTCGCAACAATGAACTGGCGCAATGGGTGGCCGAGCAATGGCGCCGGCAGGGTTTGGAAGACGTCACCGTGCATCGATACGATGTGCTGAATTCTCGTCCGCGCGAAATTTCGCTGGAGATGGTGCATCCCAGACATTTTCGCGCGAGCTTGCGCGAAGATCCGTACGATGCGGACCCGGACACCAAGAATCCAAAGGCTGATGGCGCCTATCTGGGATATTCCGCTTCTGGTGAAGCAACGGCGCCGGTGGTTTACGCGCACAGCGGAAATCCTGAAGATTATGAGTACCTTCGCGCGCACGGAATTGACGTTCGAGGGAAAATTGTTTTGGTGCGCTATTCGAATCCTTACAGCTATCGGGGATTCAAGGCGCTGACAGCGGAACGGCTGGGAGCTGCAGCAATCCTGATTTATTCCGATCCGCAGGAAGATGGGTACACGCGCGGGAAAGTTTTCCCGGATGGACCGTGGGGACCGGACGGCCACATCCAGCGCGGCGCAATTACGTATGACTTTCTGGAGCCGGGCGATCCGTTGACACCTGGGTGGGCGTCCGTTCCTGGTGCGAAACGGATAGCTCCGGAACAAGCGATATCGCTGCCAAAGATTATGGGCGTACCGCTTTCGTGGCACGACGCGAAACCGCTACTGGAAAAGATGGATGGGCCGGTGGCGCCGGATTCCTGGCAGGGCGGGTTGCCGCTAAGATATCGGCTCGGCGGGAAACGGGTGCAAGTTCATCTGAAGGTTGACATGGATACGCGCGTGCAACCGTACTACGTGACGGAAGCGCGCATTCGCGGAAGTGAAGCTCCCGATCAGTGGGTGATTCTGGGCAATCACCGCGACGCGTGGGTGTATGGGGCGGTGGATCCGTCGAGTGGAACAGCTTCCATGCTGGAGCTTACGCGGAATCTCGGCGAAATGTTGCGGCAGGGAATTAGGCCGAAACGCACGCTGGTGATTTGCAGTTGGGATGGCGAGGAATACGCGCTGACTGGCTCCACGGAATGGGGCGAAGAATTTGCGGATGAACTGCGGCAGAAAACGGTGGCGTACTTGAATGTGGATGAGGCGACTTCGGGATCCAACTTTCAAGGTGATGCGGTGGCTTCGCTTGCGCCGCTGCTTGTTGACGTAAGCCGGGCTCTGACGACGCCTTCCGGCAAGTCGCTTTACGATGAATGGAAAGTCTCGCGGCAGGAGGAGCTGAAGGAAAAGCAATCGGTGCCGGACTTTGAGCTGGCGAATACTCGAATTGGAAGCGGCTCAGATCACACGGTGTTTCTAAATTTCCTCGGGATTCCCACAGTCGGGCTTACTTTCGTAGGGCCTTATGGCGTCTACCATTCTTTATATGATGATTTTTTCTGGATGAATCATTTTGGCGATCCAGGATACCGTTACCATTCGTTGATAACGCAACTTTGGGGTACCGTTGCGCTTCGGCTGGCAAACGCTGAGACTCTTCCGTTTGATTTCGAGTCCTATGGCCAACACATCCGACAATTTCTAACGGAGCTTGACGAGGCGAGCCAGGTCGCTTCACATATCGATTTTGATTCTTTGCAAAGATATGCTCTCGGATTCCAGCAGGCCGGACAGGAACTGAAGCAGAGTGCGAGCCGCGCAGTTACCAGCGGCCGTTTGAATAGCGCCAATGAGACTTACATAAATCAAGAATTAATGCGAGTGGAACACAATTGGTGCAACCCCGATGGCATTCCTGGCAGGCCGTGGTTTAAGCACACGCTTTATGCGGCCCGCTTTACCTACGCTCATCTCGAATTACCTGGGCTTACGGAAGCCGCGGAAGCCGCCGATTGGAAGCGCGTGCAGGAGCAAGCAAAAATCCTTGAAGACGAACTTGTGAAAAATACCATGCTGCTGCGGCACGTCAGACAGGAATTGGACTCTTTCGCAGGCGCTGAAACTCCATGAAAATAGCGGCTATTTCTCTCGCTGTCCTTTTCGCCGTCGGCGCGCCGGTCAGAGCGCAGCAGCCCTCCAACGCGCATACGGAACTTCGTGCGCGCAATCTTGGCGTCCCATTCGAAGGTACTCCCGGTCCGCTCGACGCGATTACTGATGTGAAGGGCGTGGAAGTTGGCTATCGCACGCTCATTTCGGGCGAAGGCAAATTGCAGGTGGGCGTCGGGCCGGTCCGGACTGGCGTCACTGCTATTTTCCCTCGTGGGAAAAATGCCGTGGACCCTGTATTTGCGGGATGGTTTACGGAAAATGGTAATGGCGAAATGACTGGAACCACTTGGGTGGAGGAATCTGGATTTCTATATGGGCCGGTCATGATTACGAACACCCATAGCGTTGGGGTCGTGCGCGATGCCGTCATCGCGTGGCAATTGAAACACGGCATGCCAGCCGCCGAGGATGATTGGTGGTCGCTTCCGGTGGTGGCCGAGACGTGGGACGGATATTTGAACGATATTAACGGGTTTCACGTGAAGCCCGGAGATGCATTCGCCGCGATGGATGACGCACACGCGGGCCCGATTGCCGAAGGAAATGTTGGCGGCGGGACTGGGATGATTTGTTTCGAATTCAAAGGCGGCACTGGGACCGCGTCGCGCCAACTTCCCGAGAGACTCGGGGGCTACACCGTCGGCGTACTGGTTCAATGCAATTTCGGAACAAGGCATCCGTTGCGAATTGCCGGGACCCCGGTAGGGTCCGAGATTCCGGGAAAGCCGATCTGGGATAATGATACCGGCTCAATTATTGTTGTGGTCGCCACGGACGCTCCGTTATTGCCAACACAGATGAAACGAATCGCGAAGCGCGTTACTCTTGGTCTTGGAAGGTTGGGCAGCATTTCGGGAAACGGATCGGGCGACATTTTCATGGCGTTCTCTACGGCGAACCCCGGGGCGGGGTTGAAGCAAAAGATACCGGTGGATGTTCGAATGATTCCCAACGATCAAATGGAGGCGCTTTTCGAAGCCACGGTGCAAGCTACTGAAGAAGCCGTGATAAATGTACTGGTGTCAGCAAAAACTATGACAGGTCCCCAGGGCCACACCGTGGAAGCCCTGCCGCACGACAGGCTTCGCGAAGTTCTGAGGAAATATAACCGGCTGGCCGACGTAAAATAGGTGGGGCATTCACTCTCTAAAGGAGGCGGAATTCAATGAGGAATTTCTTCACCGGAGTTTTCCTCACATTACTAATAATTGGTATCGCTATTTTTTTAGCTATTAAAGAAGGTTACCTGGATTTCAAGGCGGACCAGGAACCGTCCTTGCTGGAGAAGAAATTTGCGATGCAAGCGGTGGACGCTTCAACGGAGCGTCATGCTCCGGATCTGAAAAATCCGATGACGGCCAATGAGGAGAATTTGGTGGCCGGCACCAAGCTATACATTAACCACTGTGCGGGCTGCCACGGCGTTCCTTCGAATCCCAACAGCCAATTCGCGCGGTCGTTCTATCCTCCAGTACCCACGTTCTTCACGAATGCTCCGGACATGCCTGAGAATCACAATTTCTATATCATCCAGCACGGTATTCGCTGGAGCGGCATGCCGGCCTGGGACAAGGCGCTTAACGACGCGCAAATCTGGCAAGTAGTGACGTTTTTGAGCAACATCGAGAAACTTCCGCCGGCGGCGAAGAAGGAGTTCGATCAACCAGGTGTAACCACCCCGGCTACAGCGCCGGCGCCAGGCGCGGCTATGCCGATGAATAAGTAGGCCGTCCCGGGATTTGCGAGCTTGCAAGAAATACTCCGAGCGAGGGACACGCAGTCCTGCTAAAATTTGGCTGTTTAGTGGCCTTCTTAGAGGTAGTGATTCTCAGTGCTGGTGGCGTGGCGATTTCAGAGCCAAGGCCTAAAGTCCGTCGGCACCTTGGGGGAGAATTTGACGTCTGATGCAGTCGCAGAGAAAGTAATCACAACTCTTGCATCTGTGAAGCGGATTCCAGCCGACAAGATTGCACTGGAAACGAATTTGCAGGACCTGGGCATTGATTCGCTGGATGTTTTCACCTTGCTCTTTGAGCTCGAGAACGCCTTTAAGATTTCCATTCCCGATGACGATGTCCGATCCATACGCACTGTCAACGATGTTGTGACGGGCATTAAGAAGATTATCGCTGCCGCGCCGCCTGACTCGACTGTGGGTTCGCCCACGCCGGCGGACTAAGAATGGCGGCCCGCCGAGTTGCCATAACAGGTCTAGGGATTATTTCTCCCCTGGGACTGAATCTCACCGAGTCCTGGGATTCTCTAAGCCACGGCCGATGCGCCATACAATCCTTGAAGGGTATCGATCGCTCTCGCGTGGCCCTGAAGATGGAGAATGGAGCCGAAGTGCGCGGCTTCGATCCCACGCAGCACTTCGAAGGCGGTAAAGAAGCTTACCTCGACCGCTTTGCGCAATTCTCGGTGGTTTCGGCGCGGGAGGCCATCCGTGATTCTGGTCTTCATCTAACGCCGGCTCTTCGCCATAACGCCGCGATTGTCTGCGGCTCCGCTGTGGGCGGACAATCCGCTATTGAAACCGGTTTTGAGGATCTTTACGTTTCCGACCGCGGCCGTGTTCACCCACTGACGATTCCCAAAACGATGGCCAATGCCGGCGCGAGCCATATCTCTATGGAGTTGGGCATCACAGGACCCACGTATACGGTTTCGACCGCCTGTTCCTCTGCGAATCATGCGATTGGTCAGGCGTTCCGTCTGGTGCGCGATGGCGAAGTCGATCTAGCGGTGACCGGCGGCAGCGAGGCGCCCTTCGCGATCGGACATCTAAAAGCTTGGGAAGCAATGCGAGTGATTGCCCCGGATACCTGCCGGCCATTCAGCAAGGACCGGCGAGGAATGATACTCGGAGAGGGCGGCGCGATGATGATACTTGAGCCATGGGAATCGGCCCAAGCGCGCGGTGCAAGAATCTACGCGGAAATCTGTGGTTTCGGCATGTCCTCAGACGCACACCACTTGACGCAGCCGACCGTCGAGGGTCCTTCACGAGCAATGAGAGACGCGCTGCGCCTTGCCAACATGGCGCCTGAAGAGGTTGGCTACATCAATGCGCACGGTACTGGGACGCCGGGAAACGATCCCGTCGAGAGCCGCGCCATTCGGGAAGTTTTCGGCGCACATGCGGACAAGCTTGCGGTTAGCTCGACGAAGTCCATGCACGGCCATGCGCTCGGCGCCGCGGGCGCGCTCGAAGCAATCGCCACAGTGCTCGCATTGCATCACGGAATTCTGCCGCCTACCGCGAATTACAACGAACGCGATCCGGAGTGTGATCTTGACTACATTCCGAACCAAGCTCGCAAACAACAAGCGGGGGCGGCCCTGTCAAATTCCTTTGCGTTCGGAGGTTTGAACGCGGTCATCGCCTTCCGCGCCGTTCCGCACTAACCTTCTTGCTGCGCATTCCGACCTCGCATGCCAAAAGAACAGAGCTTTCTATTTGTAACAGCAGGATTTTGACGAGTTGCTAAAAAAAGCGTGCGAGGAGGACGAGAGTTCCCCAGCCAGTAGGCGTAGGGGACCAGTTGCGCGTCAATTCGTCAGCGAGCGTTAGCGTCACGAGAATAGCGAAGAACAAAACTCCCGCGAAAATGAAAACCTTCGTAAGGCCGCCGCTGTACTTCACGTGCATAAAAAAGAGAACTACCAGGAGCATCTTGACGACTGCAATGGCCAGGGCTGCAACCGTGTTAAATGCGCCGAGGTCAACGTAGGCGATACCGGTGGTGAGCGCCGTAAAACAGAGTAGTGCGACAAAGATTCCGATGTACGTTTTCACTGGGACAATGTGCTCGGACATTAGTGCCCACCCCCGGGGTAACGTCCTCCGATGAGATAGAGCAGCGGGAAGAGAAATATCCATATGATGTCCACGAAGTGCCAGTAAAGGCCGCTCACTTCCAATGGGCTGTAATAGTCCGGAGTAAAACGGCGGCGGTGCGCCATGACCGTAAGCACAGCTAGGATGCCGATCCCTATAATCATGTGCAACGCATGCAATCCGGTCATAAAGAAATAAAAGCAGAAGAACATGGGCACATGCGCACCGGGCGCGCCCCATTCCGGACGAATCACGAAGCCGAAGCCGGGCACCAGATGTTCAATGTAATCGTGGCGCCATTCAAACGTAAACTTGATAAACAAAAACGTCGCGCCCAAAATCATGGTGGCGATCAGGAATCCGATCGGTGCGCCGCGCTTGCCAATTTGCGCGGAATGTATGGCCAACGCCATGGTTAAGCTGCTTCCGATTAGAACGGCGGTGTTCAATGCGCCGAATTTCACTTCGAGCAAATGGCTTCCAATTTCGAAGGAGGGGAGGTAAAGAGCGCGGTAAACAATGTAGGTAGCGAACAGGCCGCCGAAAAACATCATCTCGGTGAGCAGAAATACCCACATGCCCAGGCTTCCAGCCTCACGCTGTTGCTCCATGTCTTCGAACTGATGCGCAAATCCGGGTGGATGCGCGTTGTGGACCGCCATGTCAGCCACGGGTCACCCTGCTATGTGCGTAGTCATAAGCTTCTTCGGTCACCACCGGAATCTCCTCGAAATTTTCAGTAGGCGGCGGTGAAGGCGTTGTCCATTCCAGCCCTTTGGCTTGCCAGGGATTCGGGCCCGCCGTGGGGCCATAGCGCATGGACCAAGTCAGGTAGATGAGTGGGATTAGATAGCCGATACCCAAGATGGAGGCGCCGGCGGAGGACATCACGTTGAGTACCTGAAACTCCCCGGGGTACACGGCGTACCGCCGTGGCATGCCCAGATATCCAAGCATGAATTGCGGGAAGAAAGTTAGGTTGAAGCCCACAAAAATTACCAGCGCAGCAAAACGCGCCCAGCCGTCGGGGTAAAGACGACCCGTAATTTTCGGCCACCAAAAATGGATTCCTCCCAGGTAAGCCATTACAGCGCCGCCGACCATAATGTAATGGAAATGCGCCACGATGAAGTAAGTGCCATTCAAATGAACGTCAGTGGCAAGGGAGGCAAGAAACAACCCTGTGAGGCCGCCCATGGTAAAGAGACCGATAAAACCCAGGGCATACAGCATGGGAGCATCGTAGGAAATCGAGCCTTTATAAAGCGTCGCGGTCCAGTTAAAAACTTTTACTGCGGAAGGGATGGCTACCATGAAGCTAAGCACGGAGAAAATCAGGCCGGCGTAAATCGATTGACCGGTGACGAACATGTGGTGTCCCCAGACCAGGAAGCTGATGATGGCGATTGCGAGGCTTGAAAAAGCTACGAAACTGTACCCAAATATTCGCTTACGCGAGAAGCAGGTGATAAGTTCGCTCATCACTCCCATTCCCGGCAAAATCATGATGTAAACCGCGGGGTGAGAATAAAACCAAAAGAGATGTTGGAACAGGATGGGGTCGCCACCGATCGCGGGATCGAAAATGCCGATGTGGAGAACCCTTTCAAGAAACAGCAAGAAAAGAGTGATGGCGATCACCGGCGTGCCGAGAATGAAAATAATGCTGGTGGCGTAGATAGCCCAAATGAAAAGCGGTAGGCGAAACCAGGTAAGGCCCGGCGCGCGCATTTTGTGAATCGTCACAACAAAATTGAGTCCGGTGAGGATCGAAGAGAATCCGGTAATGAAAACCCCCAGCGCTGTAGGCACTACGGAAGTGTGGGAGAAGGTGCTGCTGTAGGGGGTGTAGAACGTCCAGCCGGTGTCCACGCCGCCGGAGATCACGGCGTAGAGAGTGAAGATGGCGCCAATGATGTAGATGTACCAGCTAAGAAGATTGAGCTTGGGAAAAGCTAAATCGCGGGCGCCGATCATCATAGGCACCAGAAAATTGCCGAGGGTTGCTGGGATAGAGGGAACCAAGAAAAAGAAAACCATGATCACGCCGTGCATGGTGAACAACTTGTTGTACGTTTCAGGCTGGACCAGCGCGCCTTGCGGCTCGATCAAATGCAGACGCATTAGGACGGCAAAAAAGCCGCCGACGAAGAACATCAGAGTGATGGAAGCGAGATAGAGAAGCGCGATGCGCTTGTGGTCGGTGGTTAATAGCCAGGATTTCACGCCATATTGGGCGTTCAAATAATTAACGCGTGATCCGGTCGGGACTTCGTGAACGTCTAAAGTGGCCGTACTCATTTGCCGTTCGCATTCCTTTCTTCCGAAGCGAGCGATTTCACGTACGCGATAAGCTGCAGTACTTGCTCTTCGTTGACCTGTCCCCGGAAGGTGGGCATGATCGCCGGATAATTTCGTAAAACTACGGAATTCGGATTCATGACCGCTTGTCGAATGAAGGCTTCGTCCACAAGGCGCTTTTCGCCAGTCTTCAGTTCCTCTTCCCTGCCATAGAATCCTACGAGCGATGGACCGCGGCCCGTGCCGTCCGGAAGGTGGCAAGATGCGCATCCGAGTTTGTTAAATGTTTGCTCGCCGGTTTGCGCCATCGATGGGCTGGGCGTGCCGCTTGAGAGCCATGTTTCATAATCTGCCGGCGACATGACATAGACCCATCCGAGCATCTCCGCGTGGTCGGCGCCGCAATATTGCGCACAGAATAGATGATAGGTGCCGACTTTTGTGGCTTGAAACCAGAGCGAAGTATAGCGGCCTGGAAGGACATCCTTTTTTACGCGAAACGCCGGGATGTAAAAATCGTGGATGACGTCTTCGGAAGTCATCGTCAATTCTACCGGCACTCCCACGGGAACGTGCAGCTCATTGATTTCGCGCACACCCTCAGGATGCTGGATGTGCCACATCCACTGCTTGCCGATTACGAAAATTTCTGTGGAGGCTGAGGGAGGGCGAGAATTCTCAAAATACAAGCTGGAGGCCCAGAGAAACAGACCCGCGCAAATTAGGGCGGGAATGATGGTCCAAGCCAACTCGAGCGGAAGGTTCTGTTCAATCTCCGGTGGCACTTCGTCGTCGGCTCGCCTGCGATATTTCACCATGAAGACGAAGATTGTTGAAAATATGGCTATGGTAAAAAACAGAGTGATGAAAGTTAGAGCGAAATAAAGGTGATCCACTCCTTCCGCTATGGAGGAAGCCGCCTCAGGGCGGAGTTGCGGCGCTTGGATCGCTAGGGAGAGAAAAACCGAGCCCGATTGGAGAACGCCGATCATGTTCTACTTGAAAGTTCCTTTTGAATACCTAATTTCCAGATGCGGCGCCGTAGAGACAAGTTCTCACGTTCTGCGTTCCGGCAACGCGTAATGTTCTTTCCTGTACAGCACTAAAATAAGGCCTGCGATTGCCAACACGGTCACAGCTCCTGCGGCTTGAATCAGACGCGATATCAACAATCCGTACTTTCCGGTGGAGGGGTCGTAGTGATAGCAGAGGAGCAGCACCTGATCGACTGGCGTGCCAATTTTTCCCTCGGAAGCTTCTACCAAGGCGAGGCGAAGATCGCGGGACGGGAACTGAATGCCGTAAAAGTAGCGCGAAATTTTCCCCTCGGGCGTAAGGACGATGATGGCGCTGGCATGGGCGAACTGTTTTGAGTCGGGATCGTCTGCGTAACGAAAGCCAACGGAATTCGCGAGCTGGCGGATTTGTTGTTCATCGCCGGTGAGGAAGTGCCAACCTTGGGCGGCTCCAGGACGGCCGTAAAGGCCGGTGTAGAGCGCTTGTTTCGCTTCGGCGAGAACCGGTCTCTCGGTTGGATCGATGCTGACTGTTATAACGTTGAATTGTTTTCCGACGTCCATGGGGATTAGCTTCATGCTCGATTCGAGGCCGTTAAGGACCTGGGTGCAGAGCATCGGACAGTTGTAATAGACGAGCGACAGGATTACCGGTTTATAACCGAAATATTCGCTGAGTTGAACTGGCTTACCGTGCTCATCGCGAAATGCGAGATTCAGTGGAATCGAATCGTTTAACCTCTGCTCCATGCCGACATCTTTTAACAGATCAGGGCGTACGCCAATGTCCTGCACGGGCCCCTGAAGCTGTGCGCTGGCGGAAGGAGGAAAGAAGGCAAATACGATCGTTGTTGCGATCATCCAAATTTGCAACGAGACTGCTCTTCGTCGCGCCGAAATATTAGTATGTCTCTTCACTACTTTACCCGCCTCACCCACTTCTGAGAATCTCAGTCTACTTCTGTGCATCTTGCGATTTCGCATTTTCATCTTCCGATATCCAATAGGCGCATGGACCGTTCGGCGATGATTGCGTTCTTACGATTTCTTTATTAGAAGCTTGGTTTGACTGTGCGCTGCTCGCAGGGCGTGAAGGCAAACTCCGCTGAACCGTCACGTCGATTGCGCGATCGATCGGAATGCGAACTACTCCATTGTTTGGGTCGATCCACCCGTAAGTGTCAAGTTTTTGCATTTGCTCGCGACAATAATCTCGCAAATCCGCTCGGGGTTTCGTCTGCAATCGTGGTTCCGGCGGCAAAACCCTGGCGTTCTCGAACGGTGAAGCCGGAGGTCCGAGTGGCTGCGATTTAGCGAAGTAGGAAAACATCCATTTCATCGACAACAACACGAGGGCCAGAACAATCACTAACCCGAGCCCATACATCATCAGACTTCCAGTGTTGGCATCCCTGTGCTCGTATCCCTCAGAGGGATCGGTTGTACCACCCGGTGGAACCTGCCCCGGATGCTTAGTCTCCATGCTCATGCTGGAGCGCTCCTTCAAACCTCGGGTCGTGTAACGGCAAAAGCGGCATTTTCTTCAGCTGCCAGATGTAGGTGCCGACCCAGATACCACCAATTCCGACTACAGCAAGCAAGTCGGATGGATGCAAGTGCGGGCCACTTCGTTCGCTTAGAAAACCTGGAACGACCAGCCAATAGACGTCTACGAGTGTGAGGACAACCATCATCCCGGTCAAAACCGAAAGTACGTGCAGACGCCGTTTTACTCCGCGCTGCAGCAGCAGCAGAAATGGCACAGCGAAGTGCATAGTCATCAGGAAAACAGCCAGAGCTCCCCATCCGCCGAAGGCGCGCGTGATGTACCACGGGATCTCGTCTTTCAGGTTACCGGCCCAAATAATCAAAAATTGCGAAAACGACAGATAAGCCCAGAGCATCACAAAGGCCAGCATCAGATTTCCAAGATCATTGAATTGCGATGCTGTGACAATTTTTTTGATGTCGTCGCTATTCGAGAACAGGCGGAGGACGAAAATCACAAAAGCCATCGCCGCCAAAGCTTCCACCACCATGAAAAGCATTCCGAAAATTGTCGAAAACCACAGCGGTTCAACGGACATCACCCAATCGATTGCGGAATAGGTGACCGCCATCCCCCAAAGGATCAATCCGGGTCCGCTAAATGCTTCTAGAACAGAGGCCAACCGGGGGTTGCCGGTACGGTCCTGCTCGTAGGACCATTTGTTCAGGAAATACGCGAGCGTAAGCCAAATCGCAAAATAGATTACAGTTCGCACGATGAAAAAATTCGGCGTGAGATATATTGCTTTGAAATGAAGAGCCGGATCAGTGGGCTCATGGATCACCCATTGCGCCCAGATATATAGTTTTTTTATTCCCAACAAATTCGGGATGAACAGTACCGTCATCACCAAAAACGTTCTCGTTCCGGCTTCCAGGAGACGCCTGATCGGATAGCCCCACCAGCCCCCGGTCAGATGATGCATCATCAAAATTGCCATGCACCCGAGAGGGATGGAAATCCAGAAGATGTAAGAGAACAAATAGGATTGAAACGTTCGCTGGGCAGCGTCCGGACCCCGCAGCCCAAAAAGCGCGCACAGCAAGAGTGCGACCGCTCCCGTGAGGATCACGCCTCTTTGCATGCGGTCGAGCGTTGGTTCGAATTTCTCCAGCCCGTTCATTATGGTTGTCCTGGCGTGTTCGACTGATTCTCAGTCAATTTCGCCCGATCGCCTTCCGGCAGGTCCTGCATGGTGGCGTGCTGGCTCAATTGAAGCGCGCGAATATACGCCGCTATCCGCCATCGGTCCTGAGGTTCGACCCGAGCGGCATAGCTGTACATGGAGCCGAAACCGTTGGTCATGACTTCAAAAAAATGTCCCGCTGGCGCCTGCCGCAAATTGTCGAGATGAAAGGACGGTGGCGGAGGAAATCCGCGCTGCACAATCATGCCTTGGCCGCTGCCCAAGTAGTCGTGGCAAGGAGTACAGTAAATATTGTAGCGCTCTCGTCCCCGCTCTAAATCCGCGCGGGTCATGGGAAATGGAAATTTATCCGCCACTACGCCATTCTCTCTGCCTGTGTAAAGCAGTTCATCGGTATGAAGCTGTCCCCGCGCAACCGTACCGGGAACCACAGGCCGCTCGGAACGCCCATCATCGAAGAAATTGCTGGGCTCATAGGGAAGATATTTCGGTTGCATGTGCATGTCGAGGCGGCACCCGCCCAACAGCATCGCCAGGGCGGCAACGCAAGCGAGCCTTCGCAAGCAGGCCGACACAGGACTGCTATCCGCATTGCCGAGCGCGCCGCCGCGATGTAGATTAAATTTCAATCTCAAACACCCCATGTGGCTGTAAAGTCTTCAAAAACTCCGCTGTTTTAAGCAGATCGAATTTCTTATCTCGGGCTTTCACCACAAGGAAAAAACGGTCTTTAGACGCAAGCGCGAATCTCGCCACGTTGAAAACGGGATGGTACGGTGTAGGCAGCCCATTCATGGCCAGCATGCCAAAAACTGCGCAAAGCGCAGCTCCCAGAATGGTCAACTCGAACGTAATGGGTATAAAGGCAGGCCAGCTGTTATATGGCTTGCCGCCAATATTTAGCGGAAAACTGATTACGTTAGCGTAATAGCACATAGCGAAACCGAACAGCCCGCCCAAAAGTCCGCCGGTGAAGACCACCGCGGGCAGTTTGGTGGGTCCAAAACCAACCGCTTCGGCCATGCCCTCGATGGGCATAGGAGTAAAGGCGTCCATGCTCTTGTAGCCGGCATCGTGGGTGCGACGCGCCGCAGCGAGAAGCTGTTCGGGCGTCTCGAATTCGGCGAGCAGTCCGTAGATAGCCTTGCGCTTCATATGCTTACTTGTGAATCTCCGGGTTGGGATTGCGCACGCGGGCCAAATAGGATGTGCGCGGCCTGGTGTTCAGCTCCGCCAGCAAGGTGTAATTCCGCGATTGCGCTTTGAGTTTGGAAACGCGGCTGTTGGGATCGTTAATATTGCCGAAAACGATCGCGTCAGCCGGACACGCTCCCTGGCATGCAGTGACGATCTCTCCGTCCTGTATGGTCTGGTTTGCTTCTTCGGAACGAATTTTCGCCGCATTGATTCGCTGCACGCAGTAGGTGCATTTTTCCATTACGCCGCGGCTGCGCACCGTAACATTCGGATTGCGCACGCCGTAAAGACTGGGCGTCTGCCAGTCGGAAAACAGGAAGAAATTAAATCTGCGCACTTTGTACGGGCAATTGTTTGAGCAATAACGAGTCCCCACGCAACGGTTGTAGGTCATCTCGTTCAGCCCTTCCGGACTGTGCGTCGTGGCTCCCACTGGACATACGACTTCGCAGGGAGCGTTTTCACATTGCATGCAGGGCATGGGCTCGTAATACATTTCCGGATTTTCGAGGCCTCCGCGGAAATAAGTGTCGACGCGGATCCAATGCATGGCTCGACCGCGCATGACCTGATCCTTGCCAACCACGGCAATATTATTTTCGGATTGACAAGCAACCACGCAGGCGTTGCACCCAACGCATTTATTCAGGTCAATGGACATGCCCCAGGAATAGCCTTCGTATTTGAAGCCCGGATACAGCGAAAGGCCGGGAGTCGGTTCCTCTTTCGGATCTTGGGCAAAGCGTGGATTCGCGCGAAATTCCTCGAGCGTTGCCACTTGGATCAGGTCGCGATGAAATGCCGCGGTGCTCTCTTCTTCGGAAGTGTGACCCTGGCGATCGATGATGTATTGATGCTGGGTGACGGCAAAATAGTATTCCTGGCCCGTCTTTTCGATACGCAATCCGATGGCATCCCACGGTGCTGTGGACGTGCGAATGAAATTCGCATTGAAACCTGGACCCGTACCGACCTTCCCCGCTCTGCGTCTTCCGTACCCGAGATGCAGCGTGACGGAGTTGTCAGCGTGGCCGGGCACAATCATGATTCCGGCTTTGGTCTCGTGACGGTTTAGCTCTAGCTTTACGTAGTCGCCTGTCGTGATGTTCAGGCGTTGTGCGGTTGCCGGGCTGACCATCGCTGCATTGTCCCAGGTTAATCGTGTGTTTGGCTTAGGAGTTTCCTGCAGCCACCCATTGTTGGCGAAACGCCCGTCGAAGATCGAGGGGTCCGGGCGAAATGAAATTTCGATATCTGGAGAAGTTGCGCCTGTATTCGAAGTAGAAGTCTGCGTGCTCGCAGACCTTGCAAAATCGTTCCGCGCTGCAACGTTGATCGCCGATAGCGCCGTGCCGGCTATGAATCCGTCATGCAGCGAACGCTCCCAGAAATCCTCGAAGGCTTTATCTTTTTCTGCACGCTGGCCGGCCCAGTAATCGCGGACCGCATCGTGATTTGATTTGCCCGGATCGTTCCCCAGCAGTCCAAGAATCTCATACGGTGAGTGACAGCCCTGGTAAAGCGGCGCGATCAGCGGTTGAATGATTCCGACGGTTCCATCATAGGCGCGGGCATCGCCCCAGGATTCCAGGTAGTGCGGGGCGGGAACGTGCCAGTGGCAAAGCTCACCGGTTTCGTCGTAGTACAGCCCGGAATGTATGCGCAACTTCACGTTCAACAGAGTGGGACCGAAGTCGAAATCGACAGGGGCGTCATATACGGGATTCCCGCCGAGAATCAGTAGAACGTCAACTTTTCCCGCTTTCATATCGCTTACAAGATCGCGCAGCGATTCCATTCCGTCGGCCGGATTCGCCTCGAGAGGATCGGTGTAGTACACGGTCTTGCCGATATTGCCTAACGCAGCGTTCATGGCATGCACGAACGCGTGGACGTAAGGTAGCTGCTGTTCACCAGCAATCACCAAGGAAGATCCACGATGTTGCTGCAAATCTTTTGCGACTGCACGCCTCCAGTCAGCTGAGATTGTTTGTGAATCCGGCCCACCGCCATTTGCCGATGCGACTCCGACCTCCGCCGCAAGATGCTGAGCAAATCCGCCAATTTCGCTAGCGCGAACGGGCTTGCGATGATCAGCCACGGCCCCGGTGCTGGTGGGCATGGATTCGATGACATAGAGCCGATTCGGATTTGCCGAAGCCGGGTCCAGAGCGCGCCGTGAAGAAAAATCACGCGTGTATCGCACGTGTCCCGCGCCACAGGTCAGAAAATCTGCTTCCAGGGAGACGATCACGTCTGCTTTATCGAATTTGTAAACCGGATTGACAGGTTTGCCAAATGCGAGTTTCGTTCCCTCCCGCACATTGTCGCGACCGCACTGTTCGTATTGATGCCATTTCGCTTCTGGGAATTGCTTGAGCATGGCGTTGATCTGCGCAGCGAGCGAAGGCGAGGTGACGGTGTCAGTAAGAATACGCAGGCCCCTGCCCTTGGGAGACTGCTGGCCGCGCATATTACTCATCGCCACCGCGAAGGCATCCCAATCGCTGATGCGACCTTCGTGAATCACCGTTTGCGAGCGGTCCGGATCGTAAAGAGTCAAAACCGATGCTTGCGTGAAGACGTCCGTGCCACCCAAGCTGCCGGGATGCTCGGGATTGCCTTCGATTTTCGTCGGGCGTCCCATATTGCTCTCGACCAACAAGCCTGTCGCCACGCCCGCAAGCGGCATCGAGGTCGCGTAGAAGAGAGGTTTTCCCGGAATAATTTCTTCGGGTGGTTTCACGTACGGAACAATCTTTTCTGTGGGCAGCTTCGTACAAGCGCTCAGGCCAGCCAGCGCAGCGGAAGCGGCCGCAAGCTTTAGAACGTCCCGCCGGTCGATTCCTTCCGGATTTTTCGCCGTGTCGTTTGGAAACTCGTGCTCGAGGAACTCCCGATATTCCTTAGTTCCCGACAATTCCTCAAGGCTCTGCCAAAAGCGCTTTGCGCCGCCCTGCGCGAGGTTCGCACTCGCGGCAGGGAGATCGATCGATTTACGATCTGGTGCATTTGGGTTCGAGCTCATAGCGTTCTTTTTCCAGCCGTCATCGGTGACACACGGAACAATTCTGCAAACTTTGAATTTTGTATTCTTTCACGAGTTCTCGCCCCAGCTGCTCTTGATTCGCCGGCACTTTGTAATTCGGATTGAACACTTGGGATTTAGGACGCACATACTTTTCCGGCTGCCTATGGCAATCGAGGCACCAGGACATGTACAACGTGCCCGCGCGGTAAGTAAGAGGCATCTCGGCAATTTGACCGTGGCAGGTGGTGCAACCGATTCCCTTGCTCACGTGAATGCTGTGATCGAAATAAACGAAGTCAGGAAGCGCGTTTACGCGAGTCCAAGCAATTGATTTGTCATCTCGATAGCTGGCGCGCACGGGCTCTAGCATTGAGGAATTAGTCCAGATCTGCGAATGGCAGGTCATGCAAGTTTGTGTCGGTGGAACTCCGGCGAATGACGACTTCTCCACCGACGTATGGCAGTAGCGGCAATCGATTCCAAGTTCGCCGGCATGATGTTTGTGGCTGAACGGGACAGGCTGTTCGCGCGAGATGTTTACGTCTGTGTACCAAGGCGACAGTTCGATCCCATAGAGAGCCGCGCCAAGCAGCGCAATAATGAACACCCCACCATAAATGCTCAGGCGCGAAAGAACGTTCGTGCTGTGATGAAATATTTGCGACATCTAACCTTCAACTTCCTACTTGTTCCGGGTTTCTTCGTTTGTTTCTTCGACCAATGAGCGCATCTCGACGATGGAAATCATCGGCAAGAATCGGATGAAAAGATAAAACAGCGTCAAGAAAAGCCCGATCGTTCCGACATAGGTCGCCCAATCCCAGCGCGTAGGTATGTACGTGCCCCAGGCCGAAGGAATGTAATCGCGATGTAAGCTGAGCACGACAATGACGAAACGTTCCAGCCACATTCCCACGTTCACAACGAGCGCAACGACAAATAACGCAGGAACATTGTTGCGTATTTTGCGCGACCAAAGCACTTGCGGAATCACAATGTTGCAAGTGATCAGAAGCCAGTAAACCCAAGCGTAGGGACCGGTCATGCGGTTCATGATCATGTAGCGATCAAATTGGTTTCCACTGTAAAAGGCTATAAACGTCTCCATCATGTAGCCGTAGGCCACGATGACGCCGGTAGCGAGCATCACCTTGGCCATGTTGTCGAGATGCCGCATGGTGACAAGATCCTCGAGGTGGTAAAACTTTCGAATTGGAATCGCGAGAGTAATTACCATCGCAAAACCGGAATAAATGGCACCGGCCACAAAATATGGCGGAAAGATCGTGCTGTGCCATCCCGGAACGATAGCAACCGAAAAATCGAAACTCACGACCGTATGTACTGAAACGACCAGCGGGGTGGCCAAACCGGCCAAAAGCAACGAAGCCGTTTCATATCGCGACCAGTGCACCGCAGATCCGCGCCAGCCCATAGCCAGGAAGCCATAGATCACTTGTGCTGGGCGATTTTTTGCCCGATCGCGGAGGGTGGCCAAGTCTGGAATCATTCCGACGAACCAAAAAAGCAGCGAGACGGTGGCGTACGTGGACACTGCAAAGACGTCCCACACAAGCGGGCTGCGAAACTGCGGCCACATCCACATGGCGTTCGGATAGGGAACAAGGTAGTAAAACATCCATGGGCGGCCCATATGTAGCAGCGGAAACGTTCCGGCGCAGGCCACCGCGAAAATCGTCATCGCTTCGGCGAAGCGGTTGATAGACGTTCGCCACTTCTGGTGTAGCAGAAGAAGAATTGCGGAGATCAGCGTGCCAGCGTGGCCGATACCGATCCACCAGACGAAGTTTACGATTGCGAAACCCCAAGCAATGGGAATTCGAATGCCCCAAATGCCCACGCCCTTCACTAGCAAATACGTCACCGCAACGTTAAACAACATCAAGAGGGCAAAGGAGATTCCAAAACCAATCATCCAGCCCTTGCTCGTCCCGCGGCCCAGGACGATAGAGCTGATCTTATCGGTGACGGTGGCTAGCGTATGGCCGGGCTCGAGAACAGGAGCCTGGCGCGCATCGCTTATATTCTGAGAACTCTCAGGATCCACGAAGAAGCCTCAGGAACATTAATAACCGATGTCCGTAAACCGCTTGAAGACGCTTCAAAGAATCTGAAGACATCGCGCTGATGGCCGCCGAACGCAGCGGGATTGGTTTGAGTTACGTTTCACGAAGAAAAAACGCCGATTGATGATTTTGCTAGTTCAAGTACGCTTGACCTTGCGCAACATCCTGTTTCTTTGGACTGCATAGCATATGACCGGAAAACTTCCGGCGCAAGTCAAACCCGAAGAATTAATCAGAACGGGGAGGTGGGTTGTTCGTTCTTGGAAAAAGGAAAGCTTAGTTCGTTTGACAAAGAATGGTCAGATGCGGATCGATTACGAGATGGCTCGGCCGGATTCGCGAAGTGAATCGGAAACGGGTTTCCGCTCCTCTGGTTATCACCACGCCGAGACGCACCGGTTTAGAGCCTGGTCCCGGTCGGGTCGCATAGATCGGTACCGGAGCCGTAAACAAGTCATCAACATGGCTTTGATTAAGCCGGCCCGTAACTACAAACTCATTTCCATGCGGCTTCACTTCGAATTTCACGGAATAGCGGGGAATTGCGGTTTCCTTAACCCATTCGTCGAAGTACCAATCCATGCGCCGAGTGCCTTCTAAATCCATATCCGGTGTCATTTGCCGCTCCACCTCGCGTTGGAAATCTTGAGTTGTAAACGCTCGATATTTATATTTAGTAAGAATGGAGTGAAGAAGCTCACGGAACCGTGCATCACCATCTTTAGCCGCCGGGTCGTGCAGCATCTGGTGAAGCATATGGATCACCCAGGTTCCCTTTCCGTAAACTATTGCCCGGTAGGCTTCCGGGATTTTCGTCGATCTCAAGCGAAGTCCCAAGCTCAGTGCTCCGGCATCATTCGTGATTTCAGCTGAACCGGGAACTTTCGTAAGTAGAATGGTGCGGTAGTGTTCCAGCCACTGCGTTAAATAATCGCTCGTGGATTTTTGACTCTCGGAGTAGAGCAGCGCGAGATAATTGGACATGCCTTCTTCGATCCAGGTATCGCGATAGCTTGCGGGACTTACCACATTTCCCCACCACTGGTGTGCGACTTCATGAAAGGGCATCAAGTCCCGAGCCTCGCTTTGTTCCCATTCTGGCAATCCGACGCGCTCTTGTTCTTCGGCGGGTAGAAATGCGAGTGTGGAAAGATATACCAGTCCAGGCCAGCCTTGGCCGAACGACCCAGGAATCTGCGCAACATCGAGATGTTCGAAAGGAAATGGGCCATTCAGCTTTTCGTAAAAACGTATGGAATCGAAAACCTTCCTTCCCAGCTGCTTCAGCGCTGCCGCAGGACTTGGTAACGGAGGTTCCATTGCGATTTCGGGCGCAAGATCATACGGTGAGCGGTCCATAGAAGGAAGTCCCCGGGGCGGTCTATTTGCGCTTAATCGCAGAGCGATTGCGTCTTCGAGCTGCTTGTTCGCATACAACTGAATTTTCGGTTGTTCGGTCGCAATCTCCGTTTTGTACTCACCCATGTTGAATCCTGCCACGCAGAAGGGAACACCAGATCGCCAGTGTCCTGTTCTGGAATCTCCTTCTTCGCGCGATTCAACTCGGTCCCCGGTTGCAACCAGAGTAAAGCGTCGTGGCCAATGAAACGTTAGATCGAAAGGTACGAAAGGGTCGCCGCCGGTTAGGTGGGGATACCAAGTTTCGCGTTCTCCGACGTATTCCACCCCATTTCCCGCATCGCTAATTACGTTGCCGTGATAGGAAATTTCCAAACGAAAAGTCTGCCCAGCCCGAGAAGGGGCAGCTAGAACGACGAAAATCACATCATTTCCCCGCCGCAGAACATCCCGTCGCCCTAGATCTTCATTCTGAAAAAAAACCAGCGGCTGTCCATCTACAGACTGAATCTTTTCTACGGCCAATTTGCGAGAAAGTTCTAGTGGGACCAATCGTTCTCCGGGCCGTACCGTTCTAAAGTGAACTAGGGTTTTGCCTTCGAGTGAAAGATCGGTAGCGATCGTTGAATCGATTCGATAGTCGATAGGCGCAAACGATTCCACTGGCGCCGGCGAAGCATTCTCTGATCGAAAAGATGCCCAAACATCGTAAAACGGCACGCCATTACTGATTTGTGGCTGACCCATCGACACTTCTTCGTCGCGCCGGGTATCCACCATAACGTCAAAGGCTCCTACCGAATCCCCTACCAACATCGCATAGAAGAAGGGCGATGGGTCAGTGGAGAGCAGATCGAGCATGATTCGCAGGGATTGCGAGGGCGCGAAGATGGCAACAGCAGAGCTCCAGCTTTCCGCAAAGTGCGAATCCACGGTGTCTTCGCTTCCGGCAGAGTTCAATTGCTCCTGTATTTCGGTGGCAGTTTCGTCGGTAAAGCGAAGATATGCGCGCGAGAAAGTCTGGTCGAGAATGGGGACGCCGACAAATTGCGCCAGAGTGCGACGCTCGCCCGGGTCTCGAGGGGTGGCCAATACGTGCCCGCGGCCAGTATATACGGCTCCAGTGAGGTGGCCTCTGATGGGTGGCAGGAATGCAAGTTTGCCTTCGGTGAAGGTAAAATTGATTACATCGCGCCTCACATGCAAATCGTGAACGGTGTACACATGCGCCGCGTCGGGACGCAACTCGTTGAGATTGTGATAAAGCGCCCGCGGCTCTGCTATCGCAGAGTTTTGCGTGTTGTCGGCATCTGCAGGACTCGGAGACTGTTGCGCTGACCAAAATGATGGAAAAATCAGTATGGCGATCGTGGCAGCCGACAGGAGAAACCATGGCGAAACTGGTGTGTTGTGTCGCACTGGATCGACTGTACAACTTAGAGCATCGGAGCGGCAAGCGAAGGCGCGTCTAAACGGAAGGCCTTGCTAAAATGATGATGTGCGTCAGACGCCACTCATCGCATCTCTTTTCATGCTCGCGGTTTCCTCCGTAAGTGCAGATACGATTGTCTTGAAAAATGGCCGCAGGATTGTGGCTTCCAATGTCATCGAAGCTGGTGATCGGATCACGTATGAGACGGCGGCTGGCCAAATGTCCATCCCCAAGTCCATCGTAGCCCGAATCGATCATGACAATTTTTCTTACTCTTCGGCGGAGGCTAAGTCTTCTGCGCCACCGGTTTCGGCCCCCCCCATCGATCCCGTCCGAGGATACGACGACGTTGCTCGCCTCACCGTGCATGACAATTCGATCGATTTTGCCTACATTGCCGAGCTTGAAAACAACGCGCGATCTGGAGGCGCCGCCGCAGTGGAAAAGGTAGCGGCTACTCATTACGCGGCCGCTCAATTTCTAGTAAGCAAGGGTGACACGAACGCTGCAATCGATCACTATCGTCAGGCTCTTTCTTTCGCTCCCGACAATCTGGGACTGCTGCTCAACTTGGCCGTTCTCTATCTACGAGAAAATCAATTCACAACTGCTTTAGACTCACTAGAACACGCGCGACGCGTCAAGTCCGATTCGAACCCTGCTGCTGCGGATATCGCAAAATTAATGGGATGGGCCTATTACGGAGCGAACAAGATGGACCGGGCAGTCGAAGAATGGAAACTCGCAGAACGTTTGCGACCTGACCCGGAAGTCGAAAGCGCTCTTGAAAAAGCAGAGCGTGACAAGGCCGAAGAGGAAAGCTATCGTGAGGGAGAAACGGTCCATTTCGCGCTCAAATACAACGGCAACGCGACTCCTGACCTGGCGCGCGGAATCTTGCATACTTTGGAAGATAATTTTCGCGAACTGGAGTCCCAACTTGATTTCACTCCGCCCGAGCAGATTGGCGTCATCCTTTACACCGAACAGTCCTTCGCCGACATCACACGGGCACCCAGTTGGGCGGGAGCCATTAACGATGGCCGCATACGTGTTCCCGTCCAAGGATTGACCAGCGTTACTCCGGAACTTGGCCGCGTGCTAAAGCACGAGCTCACCCACAGCTTTGTTGGCCAGAAGTCGCACGGCCGCGCGCCGACGTGGCTTCAGGAAGGGGTGGCACAATATATGGAGGGGCGGCGAAGCGCTGGCGCCGGAGCGTTGCTGGACGAAGCGAACCAGGGACTGGTGCCAACTTTTGGAACGCTGGAAGGGTCCTGGATGGGGCTGTCCGGCAGCTCAGCGGCGATGGCGTATGCCTGGTCGCTTGCAGTAGTTGAGTCCATCGTCCAGTCGGGAGGAATGAGCGACATCAGTCGATTACTCGATCGCATCGGTTCCGCGCCTTCCATCGAGGAAGCTCTGCGCGATACGTTACATTTCGACTATTCCGATCTTCAGCAGCAGACGATTGTCTATTTGCGCCGCGAAGACGTGCGCTAAACCCGGATCGATTCTTACACCGGCAACTTAAAATTTCCTAGACTATAGTGTGGCTAACAATCCGGCGAGCAAGGCTGCGCGTTCGGGAAGAGCGCGGATTATGATGTGCTCGCGTGGGCTATGTGGGAAGTCGCCGACCGCCCCTAGCCCATCGAGTGTCGGCACGCCGAGCGCCGCGGTAAGGTTTCCGTCCGAGCCTCCGCCAGTAGCAGCCTCACCGAGCGGCAATCCCATGTCGCGCATTAATGACTGCGCGTGGTGAAATAGCGCTCGGACTGCCGCAGTTCGTTCGAGCGGCGGACGATTCGTACCCCCGCGGATTTCCACGCGCGCGCCTTTTGAAATTGAGCGCAAACTGCGCAGTTTCCGGTCGAGCGCGGGTGCATCGGCAGCCCGTGAAAATCGGATGTCCACTTCCGCGCGCGCATGATCAGGAATCACATTGGAAACGGTGCCACCTGACACCACGGTTGTTTGCAACGTAATTCCCCGACGCCGACTACTGAGCTTCATCAGTCGCTTGATTTGCAAAGCGAGCTCATGCACCGCGTTCACACCCTTCTCAGGGTCCACGCCCGCGTGGGCGGATCGTCCGATGACAGCTATTTCGGCGGTCCCCACGCCTTTACGCGCGGTCTTTAAACGGCCTTCGCGACCGAACGATGGTTCCAAAACAAGCACGGCACCGCTTCTGAGCGCTTCAGTCTCAATTGCTCGGCGCGAACTCTGGCTGCCAATTTCTTCGTCTGAGGTCCACAAAAACACTAGCTTCTTGGCGGGAGTGATCCCGGCAGCTTCCAATGCATCCACAGCAAAGAGAGCCAACACCAGTCCACCTTTCATATCGAAGGTCCCCGGGCCCCAGGCGCGTCCACCGGAGACTCGGAACGGCATTTTCGCAAAGGTGCCGAGCGGATAGACAGTATCTAAATGTCCTAGGATCATGATCTGTCGCTTGTCCACATGTCCGCGGCCAAGGTTGAGTTCCGCTCGTACGTGGTTGCCGCTCTTGGCGGCGGGGAGAACGCGAACCCTGGCGCCGCGTTTGCGCCATTCGTCCGCGACGATCTCACCGAAACGATCGACCGCGCTCTTTACGTGGCTCGGAGACTCGCATCGTACGAAAGCTCCCAGCATCTGCAGCATGTCTGCCTCTCGGCTTTTCAATGCACGCAAAATCTTTTTCATCGCGCCTTTGGGCAGACGAGTTCTTGGTTCATTCATGACCCGCGTATGCTAACAGCCGCATTCGGAGCCGGCAACGTCGTTTCCCGAGTCCTTAGGAATGAGAATTCCGAAGAAATTCCAGGGAGGCTTGCGCAATCTTCGGCTCGTCGCCAAATCCTGGGAGCCAGTGCACTCCCTGCTCCTTTCGAAACCAAGTGAGCTGGCGCTTGGCGAATTGCCGGGTGGCCTGCTGAATTTTTTGCACCGCAGATTCCATCGTCAATTGCCCGTTCAGATGAGAACGCAGTTCGGAATAACCAATAAATTGAAAGGGTTTTGCATCCGGCGGGATGCCTTTAGATATCAGCCGACTCACTTCATCAAGCCAGCCGTCCCGAATCATTAATTCGGTGCGTGCTTCAATTCTTGCGTAGAGCGCATCGCGCGGAGCCGACAATCCGATCTTTTGTACGGCGTATCCTTCGAGGCTCTTGCGTCCTTCGCCATGAATTTCGTCCACCGGCTTCTTAGCGAGGATCCGCATTTCGATGGCGCGAATTACTTTTTGGGTGTCGCGGGGGGCAATTCGCGAAGCACTTGCGAGATCCAAGCGTGCGAGGATGCGATGAAGGTGGCCCGGCCCGCGAAGCTTTGCTTTTTCACGCAAGCGCGTGCGCAATTCCTCAGATCGCTCCGGCGCATCCGACAAACCCTCGAGCAATGCGCGGAGATACAACCCTGTGCCAGCCGTTACGATAGGCAACCTGTCACGTTGATTCACTTCGGCGAGAACCTGCAGGGCTTGGCGGCGATATTCGCCAGCGGTAAAAATTTGCTCGGGTTCGAGAAGATCAACTAGATGATGTGGAACGCCGCGTTGTTCGGCCAAAGGAACTTTTGCTGTGCCGATGTCGAAGTGCTTGTAAACCTGCGTAGAATCGCAGACAAGCACTTCGCCGTTTAGCTGCTCGGCGAGCCAAATTGCGAGAGACGATTTTCCCGAAGCGGTTGGTCCGAGGATAACAACAAGAGAGGCGGGCGCGCTCATCTGGAGAAATTCCAAAAGCGCCAGACGAGCGCGGCCAAAAGAAGCGTTCCAGTAATTTGCGTGCGATTGAGTTTCACCGCGGTCTTACTGCCCAGAGCCAGGCTGGAGATTGTAGTAAAAAGCAGCGCGTAATTCGATGAATGGGCCTTTGAACTCGGTCGGCAACGGCTCGAAAGGAACGGAGGAATGAATGGCAGCCATTACCGCGCGGTCGAGTGCTTCTTTTCCGGAAGTGCGCTCTAAAAGCGGTTCGGTTACGTGAATGCTTCCGTCGCGATCGATGTGAAATGTGATTACCACGACTCCTTTGTCCCCCATGTAAAAAGATTCAGGGAGGACGGCGCTCCAATTCTTCATCACGATGTCGTGCAGGCGTCTCATGTAACTGTTGAAGTCGACGCCTTCGGTATCCGTAAGGATGGTCATCCCCGACCCGGCACCGGGCCCGTGGCCACCTCCTCCTCGGCCAGTGCCGCCTGAAATCCCGGAACCTCCGTCACCATAAGTCACACCGCCGGGTCGTCTAATGGCGTCCTGAATCTGATCCTGCATCTGTTTGCCAGGCGAAGAGCTAGGCAAATTAAGATTCAGTCCCGGTTTAGGGTGCGCGGTAGGTTCGGTCGGCAACAGCAAGCGCGATGGCGCGGGCGCTTCAGGAGGTGGTTGGCTCGAGGCTGGATTTGTCGAAGTCCGTGGAACCGGAGCAGAAGGCAAATCAGTTGGCGTTTTCTGGGGACTGGACGCGGGAGGCGCTTCGATCGCGTGCGACTCCGGCCGGGGAGGGGCGGCACGATTGAGCGTCTTAGGACTAATGCGAACCTTTGGTCCTGGCTCGGAGGCTGGGGCTTTGGACAATGACGGTACATCAGACGGAAGGTACACGACCCCGAGTTCCTTGCTGGCCAGCTCGATTTCGTCCCGCGTTGGAACGTGAGGCGGGAAAATCTTAGGCAAGAAAATCAAGAAGATGATGAAGCCGATGTGAAACACGATAGAAAGGGCTCTGGTAAGTAGATCTTCCTTGGCGTCGCGCTTTTCTTCCGCCTCGACAAGCAGATTTGCTTCACCAGTGTTGAAAATGTCGGGCTCGACGAGTTCGCGCAGCTCCGCTGTCATCTGGGGCGGCTTGTCGAATCTGTCTATTTCGCGCTGTTCTGGTGGTTCTACATAGGCAGGCACCACCACGCGCGAATCCAGAATGTCGAGCGAAGGGTATTCCGTGATGGGACCGAAACTTTCGAACGCCTTGGCCGGCATCGAGCGGGAAACCAGCGTGCGTTCAACGAGAACGCCGAGCGGAAGATGCGCAGGGATCGTCGTCTTTCCATCGAGCGGAGCAGCGCTATCGGACAACTCAGAAGGCACCACGGTACGATCGTCCATGTAAGTTGACAGCCGGCGCGGTGGTTTCTTGTTTCCCTCGTCGGTAATAGGGTGCACATCCGTGGGCACCAGCGTCCGCCGCATCATCGAGCATCCTGTGGAGCGAATGTGCCGAGTTGGACGCGTTGCGCGTGCTCCAGGGTTGCTGCCATCACTCGATTTGCGAGTTCCAGAGCGCGGCGGCCCGCGGGACCGTCGACCAGCGGAGTACTGCGGCTGCGAACAGATTCGAGAAACCCGCATAGCTCCGCATGCAAAGGCTCTTCGGGCGTGGTGGGGACTTTTTCGAATTTGATTTCAGGTTGCGAACTGCTCGATTCAACGCGCATGCGCAGCACATCCTGCCGCGCGAAATCGAGTGAAACGTACTCGTGCTCCTGAAAAAATCTCATCTTGCGGACGCGCTCGGTGGAAACCCGGCTGGCGGTGAAATTGGCGACCGTGCCATTTTCGAATTCAATGCGGGCCTGGGCGATATCTACTTTGTCGGTCATCACGGGTATTCCGACCGCCTTTAAATCAATGACCGGTGAGTTCACCAGCGAGAGAACTATGTCGAGATCGTGGATCATTACATCGTAAACAACATCGATATCAAGGCTTCGCGGCGTAAAAATACCCAGCCGGTGCACCTCGAAGAACATAGGCCGTGAAACAATTCTCTGCACAGCGGTGACGGCTGGGTTGAAGCGTTCTACGTGACCAATTTGCAGAATGCGATGGTTTTGCGAGGCAGCAGATACCAGGTCGTCCGCTTCTCTCAGCGATGCCGCGATAGGTTTCTCAACTAATAGATCGAGACCGGCATCCAACAGCTGGCAACCGATGCGGGCGTGCTCTTTCGTCGGCACCGCCAGGCTGACAGCCTGCACACCTTCGCCTGCAAGCGATGGAATGTCCTGAATCACGCGCGTGACGAATTCAGCGGCGACCGTTCTGGCGCGTTCAGCATTTGCATCCACAATGCCCACAAGCTCCGCGCCTTGGATTTCACGCCATACGCGGACGTGATTCCGACCGAACTCCCCGACCCCGACAACGGCAACACGAATGGGCTTATCGCTCACTATTTCCTTTTCGGCGACTGCTTCTGCGTCGACACCTGCTGTGGATTTTGTTCTGGCGCGAATGCCTGTATCGCGATGTCTGCATCGTCTGCAGCTTGAATAAGTTCATCGCGATCAAATAATAGAGTGCGTCCCGCATCGATCGCCAGAGCGGTAGCATTCGAGCGCCGCATTACTTCAATCGTTTTGAGGCCAATCACGGGAACGTCGAATCGCATATCCTGTACTGGCTTGCTCACTTTCACGACCACGAGTTTTTGCCCGCCTGCAACGCGGGCCGCGCGTTCGATCGTTTCGTCCGTGCCCTCCATAGCTTCAATCGCTACGCACGCACGATCGCGCACCACAACCATTTGCCCGAGGTCGAGTCCGGCAATTTGGCGGGCCACTTGGTGGCCATAAGCGATGTCGGCAGCCTCTGACTTATTGGGTGCACGCCGGGTCAAAACTCCTGGCGCCGGCAAAAGTGTCCCGAGAAATTTTGTTGAATCCACAAGCTCGATGTCTTCTTCTCCTAGCACACGCGCGATAGCGCCGATCAATGAGTCTGTATTCTTCGCCGGTAAGGAAAAGAGCAATTTCGCGAGACGCCAGTCGGGCCGGATAGCGCTGAAAATTTTGTTGTGCTTCACTTGCCCTGCCATCACCGCATGCTTCACACCCTCCTGATGCAGCAATTCAATCGTACGGCTGAGTTCGCCGAGACTTACCCAGTGCAACCGTTTAGCGACCCGTTCTAGTTCCGGCGAAGCTTCTTCGCGAATCGCGATCACCGCCATTTCAATACCGCGGCTCCGGGCGCCTTCGAGAACCAAGAAAGGGAAATTTCCGTTACCGGCAATCAGGCCCCAAGCGGATGTGTTATTTCCTAGAAGAGCGGCCACAGCTTCCTATTTGATCAGCCCGTTCTCGGCTGATTCGATGAATCGAATTAAGGATAAGACGTCTTCGGAACGAGCAAGGGTTTCACGCATTTTCTCAAGCGCCTGCGAAGTATTCAGCTTTGACCGTAGCAGCAAACGATAAGCCTTTTCGATACATTCGATGCGCTCAGTAGAAAACCCCTGGCGCTCAAGTCCAATCGTATTCACGCCGTAACATCGAGAATCTCGCGGTGACACAACTTTTGAGAATGGCGGAACATCTTGCGTAATCACCGTATGCGCGCCGATGTAAGCGTATTTTCCGACGCGACAATATTGCTGCACGGGGCAAAACGCGCCGATCGTAGCGTAATCCTCAACCGTGACATGACCCGCCAGCGTCCCTCCATTTACAAATATGGTGTGATCGCCAATCAAGCAATCGTGACCGATGTGCGCGTAAGACATGATGAGGTTGTGGCTACCGACTCGCGTGACGCCTCCGCCTTTCACGGTTCCCCTGTTTACCGTGGAGAATTCGCGAAACTCGTTGGCATCTCCCACCTCCAGGGATACGCGCTCGCCCTTGTACGTTAGATCCTGCGGATCGCCGCCAACCACGGAAAATGAGAAAATATGATTGCTCTGGCCAAGCCGTGCGGGACCTTGTACGACGGCGTGATGGTCAACGATACAGTTTTCGCCTAGTTCGACTTCTCCGGCCACCACCGCGAATGGGCCAATTTTAACGTTACGTCCAATTCGTGCGGAGGAGGAGACCTCTGCGCGCCCATCAATCTCGCTCATTGCGGCTTGTCACCAGAATCCGTTGCAAGATTCACATCGGTTTCCAGATCAACCATTTTGCACATAAGCGTGGCCTCAGCCGCAAGCTCCCCATTTACCGAGGCTTTTCCCTCCAGCTTGCAGAATGTTCCGCGCCAGGCGAGTACATTCACTTCCACACGCAGTTGGTCTCCGGGAATAACCGGCCGTCGAAAACGGGCGTCATCAATGGCCACAAAATAGAGCAGCTTCTTCTCACGATCTTTCACTTCCTGAAGCAACAATAGACCACCGGTTTGTGCCATGGACTCGATAATCAGGACTCCGGGCATGATCGGTTTGCCTGGGAAATGGCCCTGAAAGAAGTGCTCATTAATGCTAACGTTCTTTATTCCAACAATTCGCTTCCATCGTTCCATTTCTTCGATGGCATCCACCAATAAGAATGGATAGCGATGCGGGAGAATCTTCTGGATCCCGTTGATATCGAGGATCATCGTTTCCTCAGGTTTAAGTGTCATGGCGCGGGTTACGGCGGCCTATTTCGCTGTCGCGCAATCGAACAATTCTATACGAAACACATGCGCGTTGGAATCGCCTGAAGAATCCTAGTGTCAAGGACTCGCGCATAAAGGCTTGACCTCGGAACCGCTTCAGGTATCTTCTAAGAAGGACACGAAAAATATGGCCACGGTATCCACGCTGCGAGCTTCACCCCTTCATCCTGAGGATTGGATTCAGGCAGCCTTTTCTCAGCTCTCGTCGCAGGGCGTTGAAAGCATTCGGGTGGAAACCCTGGCTCGTAATCTTGGCGCTACGAAAGGGAGCTTTTATTGGCATTTCAAAGACCGCGAGGAACTTCTCGCGCGCATGCTCTTCCGTTGGGAAGAAGAAGAAATCCGATGGTTGGAAGAGGGAGCGGGACTTCATTCTGCAGCGGCCGCGCGATGGGCTCGTTTCATTGCTCGTTGCGCGGACCCGGAACGCGCACGCTTGGAAGCTGCACTCTACGCTTGGTCACGCCAGGATGAACGGGTTGCTGGCCGTGTTGCGGCGATCGAAACGAAACGGCGTGCGCACATCGTGAGCGTTCTTCGCCATGTGGGGTTTACTCCGCCAGCCGCCGAAAAATGGTCCGAGGTAGCATGGCTTGTCTGCCTCGGGTGGATGGACAGGAACACGCGCGATCTTGAATTTCAGTCCGACGGTCGTGAGCTCGGTGAATTTCTCTCCGATCTGATTCTCGCCGCTTCGGCTCCCGTGCATCGGTAATAGCTCTTTTGCTGATTTCACGCAAAATAACTCATGCGGCGTATAATGAACCTCCGATGAGAATGAACCCTCCAGGATTCCTGCGAGCATCAACATCGTAAAATCGAATGAAAACCGCACAGCTGATTGATAACCGCGAACGTGTCTTGCTAGTCGGTGTGGGCCTGAAGAAAGCACCGCGCGGACGTGCGGGCGATACGAGCGCAGCCGGGCGGGATTCGCTTGAGGAACTCCAGGAATTGGCCGAGAGCGCGGGCGCCAAAATTGAAGGCTCTCTGTTGCAAGTGCGCGATGCGCTGGACCCGGCAACTCTAGTGGGCCGCGGCAAGCTGGAAGAAATTCGCATCGAGGCGGAAATGCGCCATGTCCCACTCGTGATCGTGGACCACGATCTAACTCCGGGGCAGCTTCGTAACTTTGAAAAGGGCGTCGGTCGTCGGGTGATCGATCGTACGCAGTTAATTTTGGACATTTTCGCCACACATGCGCGTACACGTGAAGGCCAGTTACAAGTGGAATTGGCGCAACTGAATTATTTGCTTCCACGGCTTACCGGGCGCGGTGAAGAACTCTCCAGACTTGGTGGAGGAATCGGAACGCGCGGGCCTGGCGAACAAAAACTTGAAACTGACCGACGCCGCATTCGCGATCGCGTGCGCAAAATTCAGGAATCCATCGAAACGGTCCGCCGCCAGCGTGCCACGCGCCGGCAAGCTCGCCATGCACAACCGCTCGGAATAATCGCGCTTTTGGGATACACAAACGCCGGAAAATCCACGCTCTTCAATGCGCTCACTCACGCCGACGTGCTGACGTCTCCGCAGATGTTCGCGACCCTGGACCCCACGGTACGCGCTCTTCGGCTTGCCGTCACGTCGTAAGGTTTTGCTATCGGACACTGTGGGTTTTCTCCGAGATCTGCCGCCGGACCTGATTGCGGCTTTTCGAGCCACGCTTGAGGAAGTTCAAGAAGCCGCGCTGATCATTCATGTATCCGATATTTCTAATCCGCATCACGCCGAGCACGACGCCGATGTTTTGAAAGTTCTCGACGATCTCGGCGTGCGAGATCGCTTGCGGCTGAATGTCTTCAATAAAACTGACCAGCTTACCGAAGATGGCCTCGCCGTGCTGAAGAAATCAAACCAGAGGCGCGAGAACGCCATGTTTACTTCCGCGCTGACAGGCGCGGGGCTGGACGAACTTCTCGTTAGAATAGACGCGATGATGCCGGTCGACCCGCTGATTCATCTGCGCTTGCGAATTCCTATTGCAGACGGTCGCCATCTTTCGCTCGTGCACGCGTGCGGACGCGTGCTCCAGTCTCGGGTCTTGGACGGACATATGGATATTGAAGCCGAACTCCCGGAATCACTCGCTCGCCGTCTGGAAGATTTTGTTTCCCCCTCTAGGAAAGCCTGATTTTTCACAAAGTATTCGACGCAGGTATTCGAAGCCACCGTTCGAACGATTTTTAAGCCGAGAATCGTGATGTTTCCGACATTTTGTCGCATAAACAAATGTGATATAGAAAACGAATAGTAGATGAACTGCGCTGCCAAACCCAATTCTTAGTGGCGCTTAGCGCACAAATTGCCACGAACCTGTGCAAATTCTACGGGCGGTTAATAGGGCAGGATTCGCTCCACGACCGCGTTTGCCCAACCTCTCTAGCTCCAATAAGGCCTTTATTATAAGCTAATTACGGTCTTCTGAGAGGGTTCTGAAAGACTGACCGATTGTAGTTCAACCCCATTTTCGGCGCTTCTAACCCCTGTCTTTTCCACAAGGATTTCCACAGAATCAGCTGGAATGATGGGATGCGGACGCGAGCCATGCCGAGCCTTTTCCTAAAGCCGGGGCGTTGACTCGCCACTTTTGCAAGACTATAGTGAGGTGAGCAAACGGTGGGTGTGCGAAACCCGACCGATGCTGTTTCAGACATACCTATGAACCTGCCAAATAGCCTCACGACCCTCCGCATCTTTTTTGTGCCGCTATTGGTGGTGGTTCTGTTAACCCGCCAGCCCAATTGGGACATCGAAGGTCTGCCCATCCACTTTGAAGTCTGGGGCGTGCTGATTCTACTGGTGGCCGCCGCTACCGACGTGATGGATGGCTATATCGCGCGAAAACGGCGCGAAGTTACCACCCTCGGAATCTTGCTGGATCCCATCGCCGACAAACTTTTGATTTCCGCAGCTTTCATCTCCCTTGTAGAGATGGGGCTGGTGCCCGCGTGGATGGTGGTAATTATCATCGGCCGCGAGTTTGTTGTGATGGGCTTGCGTGATATTGCTTCTGCGGAAGGATTAATCATTCCCGCTTCAGCCTTGGGCAAAACGAAAATGATTCTGCAAGTACTCGCAGGTTGCGCTGTGATCTTGACGGCAAAGCATCCGGCTCTTAAGCCTCTGGGCACCACGCTGCTCTGGTTGGTAGTCGCTAGCGCGATACTCTCCGCTGTGCATTATTTCCAGATGTTTTGGAGCCAAATTAATTTCCGGGTTCAGCAGCGGCGCCGAGGCGTAGTAATAGTTGAACCGCAAGAAAAGCCTCAGGATGTTCTCACTCGGTAGTACGGAAAAGCGGCTGCTTCTGGCTCTCGCACGCCAAGCTCTCATAAAAGCTGTTAAGGGCAATGAATCTCTCGACGATTTTCCTATTCATGGGGTATTGCAGCGGCCGGGCGGAGCATTTGTTACCTTGCACTATCGAGGGCGACTGCGCGGCTGTGTGGGCCAACTTCCCTCGAAGGATCCGCTTGCTGCAGTGGTGGTGCATTGCGCGAAATCAGCTGCACTTGAAGATCCCCGCTTTGAAGCTGTGCGTATCGAAGAGCTGCCAGGAATCGAAATTGAGCTTTCTGTACTTTCGCAGCCGACCGACGCCAGCCATCATGAAATCGAGCCCGGAAAGCATGGGCTCATTGTGAGTTGCGGATGGAAGCGGGGGTTCCTTTTACCGCAGGTTGCCGAGCAGTTTCGTTGGAATGCCCAGCGATTTCTGGAAGAAACCTGCGTTAAGGCGGGTCTTGATCCGGACGCGTGGAAAGACGCAGATACCCGAATTCAAACGTTTACGGCTGAAATCTTCAGTGAAGCCGACTTCCCGCCTGCTTAACAGGCCATGGGAGGTAGAGCTAGCTACTCAATCTCGACATAATCGCCCGCATAGGCCTCACGCAAGCAGAATGTCAAAAGAACGGAGGAAGAATTCGGCGCGGTGCGCACAACGATTCCTTCTCCGATGACTTCGCGCGGCGTGTTATCCCACTTATATTTTTCCGGCGCGCTTCCGAAACCGTACACTCCGGCCCAGGAATCCACGTTAAATGCAAACCGGTCGGTTTGAAAAGCGTATTCATGCTGCGTGCCCGTATAACGGAAGATTCTGAAATAATCCCCGACTTTCACACCCTGCGCGCTGCCCAGATTCACATAAAAAATATCGTTTGAGCCAAGTTCCGACAAGTATCCTTTGCCCGTGATGATCATGGCCGCCACTTTGCCTGAAGGGGGAGCGAATCGGTCGAAATTATTTTCAGATTTGAGCGGCGGCGCGGGCCGTTCGGCGAAAGGCAAAAGAATGTCGCCGCGCTGGAGGAACTGGCAGGACTTTTCCACTTGCCCTATCGACGTATCGGGGTGGACTAGGATGACTCTGACGCGTCCTTCGTCTTCCCACATTGTCCCCATTTTGCGAAGAATCAAGAATTGCCACTTGGTCCATTCGGTCTTAATCGCGTCTTCTGTGCGTCGTATTGCTGAAAACTCGTCTCCGACCTTTACGCCTTGGTTAGCCCCTTTATTGACATAAACATAGTCGCCCTCTTGGAACGTCACCTTGTAGTTTGAACCTTCGCCGGTGATTACATAGGTATCGCGCGGGACAGCCTCGCTTGAGACGATGCCCGAGCAATATAGATCGTTCCGAATGGGCACCGCGGTCTGATCTTGCGCCAAGGTTACGATGCCAGATAGGCCGAGTACCAAACCCGCAAGGACAATTTTCCCACGCATAATGCTTGCTCCTTTAAAACAACAGACCCTAGCAGCAGGTGACTTGTAGTAAGCCGATGAACCGACTGTAATAGACGTACTAGGCCCCGTCAATACATTGGTCGCCTGCGCTTTACACATTGTGTACCACGTGGTAGAAGCCTGAACTCACCTGTACTTAGGGGCAGGTTTCCTATCACTGGGTCACCAAACTGGGCTTGCCCGTGTCCGAAACGACGAAAAGGCATTACTAGAGCAGAGGCAATAACTTATGCCCTCACAGCTCATCGGACGTCATGGTAACGATTGGCAGAGATAAAATTTGCGCAGTAGTGGCCACGGAAGATTCGCGTTCCATGTGGAACCAGTTCGAGCGGGCATTGCGGCAGACCCGAACGGTAGAATTGCGCCTCGATTGGCTTCAGAGCGAGGACGAAATTCACGCTTTCCTCCGGCGACTCGCACGGAAACGTACCAGACGCGGTATTGATCGCCACTTGCCGGCGTCGCGAGGCTGGGGGTTGGTTTCGGGGATCCATCTCGAGGCAACTGCTGGTTCTCGCCGAAGCAATTCGGGCTGGATGCCAATGGTATGACCTCGAGATCGAGAGTAGCTCCAAATCTCCGCAGGAATTGCTCGATGTTCTTCTAGGCGGTGGGCGCCGGCTTGCGTCGGCACATTATTTCGGCGCAAGTCCGAAAATCTGGCCAGGTGTAGTGGCCTCTCTTTGGCGGAACCGCCCAGACGCGATTAAAATCGCCGCGAACTGCGATTCGCTGGCCAGCGGTATTGACTTGCTGCGCGCTCGCGCGGCAAACGGAATAGCATCATAGTCCCAATGGGCGACGTTGTGCAGCCCTTGCGAGGCCTCGCACTACGTGAAGGTAGCGCACTCACCTACGCCCCGGTGCAGCACGCAACTGCGCCCGGCCAAGTGTCGCTCAATGCTCTCAGGAATCTCCTCCGGGTAGATCGAATCACCCGTAAAACTTCTGTGTACGGTGTAATCGGCGACCCGATCTCTCATTCACTTTCACCGCAATTGCAAAACGCAGGTTTCCAAGCCCGAAAAATGGATTCGGTTTATTTTCCTTTCTTAGTCCACGATCTGAGCGATTTTCTTTCCGCGGTTGAACCGCTCGGCATTCGCGGATTTAGTGTTACCCTGCCATATAAGCAGAAAATCCTGCGTTATCTGGATAATTGCGATCCCCTGGCTGCGGCTATCGGCGCGGTAAACACAGTTGTCGTCCGCGGTGCTGGAAAACTCCACGGGTACAATACCGATTACGTTGGCGTGCTTCGTGCCCTGCAAGAGCGTGTAGCTCTTTCTGAAAGTCGCGTGTTGATTGTGGGAGCCGGAGGCGCGGCGCGAGCTGTCGCATTTGCACTAGCACACTCTGGCGCCTCGGTCTGTATTTCCGCGCGCCGGCGGACGGAAGCGAAAATGCTAGCGAAAGCAGTCGGGGGAGAAGAATTAGCACATTTCGGGTTGAGAAACGAATTTTTCGATGCAATCATCAACGCAACGCCCGTTGGGATGTATCCAGCAATCGGACATTCGCCTTTGACTAGCGCGAGTTGAATTGCCGGCTGGTCTTTGACTTAATTTATCGTCCCGTTACAACCAGGCTCTTGCAACTTGCCTCGCGTCGTGGCATCGAAACCGTATTGGGTCTCGAGATGTTCCTGGCGCAGGGCATGGCGCAGTGGGAGATATGGACCGGCCAGCGCGCACCGCGATACGGCGATGCGCCGGCTGTTCTCGATGCTCTTCAAACTGAAAGCAAAAAAACTCACGAGCCAAGCCGTGATTCAACCTAGCTTCAAGACGTTCTGTAAACTGGCGAACAGGGCAATCTCGTGCCAGTTTACGAGACCTTCACCGCCGACCTACTTACTCCCGTGGCCGCCCATCTGCGGCTTGGGCACAAATCAAAATATTCCTTTTTACTGGAGAGTGTTGAAGGGGGAGAGAACTTAGCGCGTTACACATTTGCCGGAGCGAACCCCGCAGAGGTGTTTCGTGCGCGCGGTCGCAATTGTTCGATCGAGACCGGTCGTGGCAGTAAGGATCTCGAAGGGATCCCATCGCGAATTTGCGATGGCTAACCGCGCGGTATAAGCCGGTTCGCATTGCAGGCCTACCCCCGCTCATCGGGGGGGCCATCGGCTATTTTGCCTACGATATGGTGCGCTTAATCGAGCGCATTCCCGCCACCGGACACGATGACTTGGGCTTGGACGATTGCGTAATGATGTTTTATCTGGGACTCGTAGCCTTCGATCACGTGCAGCATCGTTTGTGGATCGTACAGAACGTCTTTACCGAAGGCCCAGGGACTCTGCGCGAGAAGTATGACGCGGCGCTGCGCGAAATTCGAAAGACTCACCGGATGTTAGCAAACACAGCGCAACGTCAGCCCCACGAGCGTAAACGCAGCTCGCTACGCTTCAAGTCCAATTTCACCAAAAGCAAGTATCTTGGCCGCTGTGCGAACAGCAAAAAACTATATTCGCGCGGGAGATATTTTCCAGGTAGTTCCCAGTCAACGATTTTCCGCGCGCACAGACGCCGACCCTTTCGAGATCTACCGTGCGTTGCGGGTTGTGAATCCGTCCCCTTATCTTTATTTTCTACATCTCAACAATGTTTCCGTGGTCGGGAGCTCGCCGGAGATGCTCGTAAAGGTGCAAGGTCGCGACGCCTATTATCGGCCTATCGCCGGCACGCTTCCGCGTGGGAGCAGCGAGGCCAAAGATCGCGAACAGGAATCGAAACTCCTTGCGGATCCGAAAGAGCGTGCGGAACACGTTATGCTCGTGGACCTCGGCCGCAATGATTTAGGCCGAGTGTGCGAATATGGCTCGGTGGATGTTGAGCGCCTCATGTTCGTGGAACGCTATTCGCACGTGATGCATTTGGTGTCGAGCTTGCGAGGCCGCCTTCGCGACGATGTAGACTGTTTTGAAGCACTGATGGCGTGCTTCCCTGCCGGAACAGTTTCCGGAGCTCCCAAAATACGTGCAATGCAAATCATTGACGAGCTCGAGCCTACGCGGCGCGGACTTTATGGTGGCGCGATACTTTACGTCGACTTTGCAGGCAATCTGGATTCGTGCATTGCCCTTCGCACGCTCGTTGCGAAAGATGGCCGGGCCTACATTCAAGCTGGCGGAGGCGTTGTAGCGGATTCAGTTCCGGAGCGCGAGTATCAGGAAACCATTAATAAAGCGCGCGCAGTGAAGGCTGCCCTTGAAATTGCGCACAACCGAGGTCGGGGGAATCGAAGGTTATAAATCGTAAGTAAGCCATCGTGAATTAAAGATGATTCTGCTCATCGACAATTACGATTCCTTTACATTTAATCTGGCCCAATATCTCGGCCAGATGCGTCAGGAGGTGGAAATACGTCGAAACGACCAAATAAGTCTCGACGAAATTGCAGGGCTCAATCCCCAGCGCATCATCATTTCGCCAGGCCCCTGCACACCTAAAGAAGCCGGCGTCAGCGTGCCGGTAATCCAACGTTTCGCAGGAAAAATTCCCATTCTAGGTGTTTGCCTCGGCCATCAAGCCATCGGCGCTGCGTTTGGCGGGCGGGTGATTCGCGCGCCAAAGGTAATGCACGGCAAGATCAGCGAAATTCAGCACGACGGAAAAACAATATTTCACGGCCTGCCCCAGCGATTCGTTGCTACGCGTTATCATTCCCTCGTCGTGGAACGCAACTCGCTGCCGCGAGCGCTCGAAATTTCAGCGGAAACCGAAGATGGCACGGTCATGGGCTTACGCCACCGCAAACTGCACGTCGAAGGGGTGCAATTCCATCCAGAATCCATACTGACTACGACCGGTTTTCGACTCCTTGAGAACTTTCTGGACATCTGAACCGAGCAAATGAAATGAAACTCGCGCAAAAACGCCTGGCGTTTTTCTTTACTACCATCTTATACAGTTCTGCCCTGGGCGCGATTTATCTCGTAGCACGACCACATTCCTCCGCTGAGCAACCGTGGCAGAATTCACCGCCCGCATATCTCGGATTCGATCGCAACGAATATCCAGGAGATGCTTATCTGCCGGCGCTCAAACAATCTTTCGCATTCGCAGGTTTTTGGTTGAATGCTCCGCCTGGCGCAAGGTCAAATAACTGGGAAAAGAAGCGCACAATTCTTCGCCAAGCCGGTTTTGGCTTTCTCGTTTTGTTCAATGGACGCTCAGCCCGGCAACTGAAGTTTCCTGCAGATGCAGGGGCATTAGCGGCAGCGGACGCCCACGACGCAGCCCAAAATGCTCAACGCGAAGGATTCTCTGAAGGCACGATAATTTTTCTCGATCAAGAAGAGGGAGGCAGGTTGCTGCCCGCTCAGCGAAAGTACTTGCTCGACTGGGCTGACGGAGTAGCTTCCGCAGGCTTTGGCGCGGGCGTCTATTGTTCAGGAATTCCGGTGACAGAAGAACGCAACCAATCTATTACGACTGCAGAAGACATCCACGATCATGAGGGTAGTCGAAGAATATCTTTTTTCGTTTACAACGACGTGTGTCCGCCGTCTCCCGGGTGCGCGTATTCCAGAAATCCTCCGTTGCCTTCCACGAGCGGCATTCCGTACGCCGATGTTTGGCAGTTCGCGCAGTCACCTCAGAGAAAAGGCTTCGCGCGAGCGTGTCCGGCTAATCACAATGGTGATGGCAATTGTTACCCGGCGGCAGGCAACAGTGCAGATAAAATTTACGTCGATCTCGATTCCGCAACGTCCGCCGACCCTTCGGCCGGACGTCGATAGCATTCAGGGTGTCAGTAAATTTCTCCCCTCGCGCCGTGTGCATTACGCCCATCCTGCGTAAACGCAACCAGGGCCTCGAGCCGCTCTGCTGCCGCGCCAGAATCAATCGACTCTGTTGAGATTCGCAAGCCGTCAAGCCAATCCGAAGCTCGGCCCGATGCCACCAGGGCAGCCGCCGCGTTTGCACAAACGATGTCGCGCCGAGGCCCGTGCTCGTGCTGAAGTGACGCGCGCCCCAACACCTTATGAATAATTTGCGCGTTGTGCTTAGCGTCGCCACCCAGAATATTTTCCAACGGAGCGCGCGGCAGTCCGAAATCTTCAGGTATGACGGTGTAACTCCTCACCGCGCCATTTCGTAGTTCGGCGACACAGGTTTCGCCGCCAATTGAAATTTCATCCAAACCGTCTGCGCCATGTACCACAAACGCGCGTTTCACCCCGAGTTCACCTAGCGCACGCGCCATCAATTCCGTGAAACTCGCCGCATACACGCCAGCCACCTGCGCCGAGGCTCCCGCCGGATTCGTCAGCGGCCCCAGTAGATTGAAAACGGTGCGCCCGCGCATTTCACGCCGTGCTCGCATGGCGTGACGGGTCGCCGCATGCATCGCAGGTGCAAATAGAAATCCGATTCCAATTTCATCGATACATCGTGCCACCTGTCCAGGCTCCAAATCGATGCGCACGCCAAGCTCTTCGAGCACATCGGCTGACCCGCATTTCGAACTGATCGAGCGGTTCCCATGCTTCGCTACACGTACGCCCGCGCCCGCCACCACAAAGGCAGCTGCCGTCGAAACGTTGAACGTGCCCTTAGCGTCTCCGCCGGTACCGCAGGTGTCGACCAGCGGTTCACCGTGGCGCGCATAATCCCTTGGGAAAATTTTCGTTGCGTGACGCCGCATGGCCGTGGCGAAACCAACTAGCTCCTCTACCGTTTCACCTTTCATTTGCAGCGCAGCCAGCAACTGCATAATCTGCGCGTCCGTTGCGCCACCAGACAAAATTTGTTCCATCACGCCATCGGCTTCCGCCCGCGTCAGGTCTGCCCCGACCTCAATCTTCTCGATGGTTTCGTCAATCATTACGAGTACCGCCGAAGATGAAAGGAACAATTGGTTGGCAAGATGGCGATCAACTGATATGGCAGCCGGCAACGGCGCCGGAGTGAGCAGCGCCACTTCACTTGCTCGCCTCTGCGGTTACGGGTAAACTCTCTGATTCATTGTACTCAAACATCCGCGCTATTCAACGCGACCGTGGGGAGCCGATCTAACCTAAATGAAAATCCACGAGTACCAGGCCAAAGCAATCCTCGCGAAATTTGGCGTTCCTATCCCGCGCGGCGAAATGGTTTCCAAAAAAGACGAAGCCCGAGCGGCTGCGCAACGGCTCGGCGCGCCAGTAGTGGTAGTCAAAGCTCAGATTCACGCCGGCGGTCGTGGAAAAGCTGGTGGGGTCAAGCTGGCAAAGTCCGCGGACGACGTTGCCTCCCACGCGGAGCACATACTGGGCATGAAACTGGTGACGCCACAGACCGGCCAAGAAGGACGCATCGTTCACCGCCTTTTGATCGAAGAAGGACTCGACATTAAACGTGAACTTTACGTTAGCGTTCTGGTGGATCGCGTCGTAGGCGCGCCAATTTTCATGGCGAGCGCCGCAGGCGGAATGGAGATTGAGGACGTCGCCAAGGAAAGTCCCAAAGCCATTCTGCGCGAAACCATAGATCCCGCAAACGGTTTCCAGTCGTTCCAGGCGCGCAAGATTGCATTCGGGTTGGGCCTCGCACCTGAAGTTGTGCATGCCGCTGTCCCATTTTTTCAGTCGTTATATCAAGCGTTTATCGAAACAGACGCGTCCATGATCGAAATTAACCCCTGTGTAGTTACCGGCGACGGCCGTCTGATTGCTCTCGACGCAAAAGTAATTTTTGACGACAACGCGCTGTACCGCCATCCTGAGTATAAGGATTTGCGGGACCTCGAGGAAGAAACGCCACTGGAAGTGGAAGCCTCGAAGTTCAAGCTCAACTACATCAAGCTCGATGGCACCGTGGGCTGCATGGTGAACGGTGCCGGCTTGGCCATGGCCACCATGGACATCATCAAACTCAGCGGTGGCAGTCCTGCGAATTTTCTGGATGTCGGGGGCGGCGCTTCGGAAGACCAGGTAAAGAACGCTTTCCGCATTTTGTTGAGCGATCCAAACGTCAAGGCGGTCTTCGTGAATATCTTTGGAGGCATTCTTCGCTGCGACGTTCTCGCAAGCGGCGTCGTGAATGCGGCGCAAGAGTTGCGGTTCAAGATTCCCGTAGTCGTACGAATGGAAGGCACCAACGTTAAGCAAGGTCAGGAAATCCTGCGCAAATCCGGCCTGAATTTCACCATCGCAAACGGAATGAAAGATGGCGCCGAGAAAGTTGTAAAGCTTGCCGGAGGTGCGCGATGAGCGTACTGGTCGGCAGGAATACGCGCGTGTTGGTCCAAGGGCTCACCGGTCGGGAGGGGAGTTTTCATGCGCAGCAGATGCTCGATTACGGAACGAAAGTTGTGGGCGGCGTCACGCCCGGCAAAGGCGGCACCGCGCATCTTGGTGTTCCGGTTTTTAACACTGTCTCCGAAGCCGTGAACGCGACTGGCGCAAATGCTACTGTGATCTTCGTACCGCCTCCATTTGCCGCAGACGCGATTCTCGAGGCTGCTGACGCGGGGCTGCCCCTCGTCATCTGCATCACGGAAGGAATTCCAACCCTCGATATGATCCGCGTCACAGCCGCATTGAAGAATTCAAAAACGCGCCTGATCGGTCCGAACTGTCCCGGTATTATTTCTCCCGGAAAGTGCAAAATCGGAATCATGCCGGCATCGATTCACAAACAGGGGCACGTCGGACTGGTCAGCCGCAGCGGCACGCTTACTTACGAAGCCGTTGATCAGCTCACGCGCCTCGGCATCGGGCAATCAACCTGCATCGGAATCGGCGGAGATCCCATAATCGGTACCAGCTTTCTCGATGCTGTGCGCATGTTCAGCGAAGATCCGGATACGCATGCCATCGTTCTGATCGGCGAAATCGGAGGAAACGCCGAAGAAGTTGCCGCGGAATACATAAAGAAGTACGTGCGAAAGCCTGTCGTCGGATTTATCGCTGGCCAAACCGCCCCCCCAGGGCGTCGCATGGGCCACGCTGGCGCAATTATCAGCGCAGGAGAGGGAACTGCCGCGGCGAAGTATATGGCGATGCGTGCCGCAGGAATTCACACGGTGCGGAGTCCCGCTGAAATCGGTCACACGCTCGCCGCTAGGTTGGACCAGCAAAACAAAAGTTCGAAATCGAAGGCGGCAACAAACAAGAAATCAGCGACCAAGCCGAAGAAACACAAAAGGAAAAAGTAGCAAACCTTGAAACAAATTCGTCGTTGATGGAGACTCGGCATGGCCCTAGAGCGAACACTCGCAATTATTAAGCCCGACGCAGTTGGTAGGGGTCTCATTGGCGAAATACTAAGCCGTATCCACGCCGCCGAATTTCAGATTATCGCTATCAAAACAAGGCGGCTGACCAGAAAGGAAGCCGAAGGGTTTTACGCCGTCCACCGCGGGCGCCCGTTTTTCGAAGAACTCACAACGTTCATGAGCACGAGCAAAGTTGTGGTCATGGTCCTGGAGGCGGACAATGCGATCGCCAAATGGCGCGATGCCATGGGCGCCACGGATCCAGCGAAAGCGGCGCCCGGCACCATTCGAAAGGAGCTAGGCGAAAGCATTCAGTACAATTGCACACATGGTTCTGATGCAACGGAAACAGCCGCTTTTGAAATCCGTTATTTCTTCTCGGGCTCAGAGTTGGTCTAAGACCCCTCGGAATACTTCGTGTAACCGCCAGACGCCTGCGCGAATTTCGTTTTCCTTCAGATGGGGAAATAGGCGCCCAGCCTAGAGAATGAATTAGGTCAACACGTCTACGAGAATCAGCAATTAGCGATACAAAGAATGCGTCGCTTGCCCTCTGCAGACCATCCAGGTAGACGGTGGGGTAGAATAGGCTTTGATGGAACCTCTTCGCGAAATCGGAAAGGTCCTGCTCATCACAGGGATTGTTCTCGCGGGTGCTGGTACTTTGCTGTTGTTCGGAGCCAGACTTCCATTTCGCTTAGGACGTCTCCCCGGTGACATCGTCGTACAAGGCCGCAACGGCGTCTTTTATTTTCCCGTAGTCACCTGCATTATTGTGAGCTTGGCGCTTACTCTATTGATGTGGATTGTTAATTTATTCCGGCGCTAATTCCATGAGCCAAGCAAATCTATTCAACTTGATGCCCGAGCGGCGCGTGTGGAAAGTCAGCGAGCTCAACGCGCGGATATGCGAGTTGCTGGAAGGAACGCTGCCCGATCTTTGGCTAGAAGGTGAAGTGTCCAACTACCGTCCGGCGCAATCGGGGCATTTGTATTTCACGCTGAAGGACGCTCAATCCCAAATTCGCTGCGTATGTTTTCGCGATCAAGCGCGCGGGCTGAAATTTCGCCCGCAAGATGGGCTTAGCGTCACCGTGCGAGGTGCTCTCAGTGTCTATGAGCCGCGCGGTGAGTACCAAATTTACGTCAGCTACATCGAGCCGGTGGGTGCCGGCGCTCTGCAAGTCGCCTTCGAACAATTGAAAAAGCGCCTCGCCGACGAGGGCCTCTTTGGCGAAGATCGAAAAAAGCCTCTGCCCGTCCTGCCGCGCTGTATTGGAGTGGTGACCTCTCCCACCGGCGCTGCAATTCTCGACATTCTGCGCATTCTGAAGCGGCGATTTTCGAACGCTCATGTGATGTTGTACCCCGTGCAAGTGCAGGGTGACTTCGCGGCGCGCGAAGTCGCCGCCGCGCTTAAATATTTCAATCGAGTGAATTCCGTGGAAGTGATTATTATTGCGCGCGGCGGTGGATCGCTCGAAGATTTGTGGGCGTTTAACGAAGAAATACTTGTACGCGCGATTGTTGCATCAGAAATCGCAGTAATCACCGGCATTGGTCACGAGAGCGATTTCACCATTGCGGATTTTGTCGCGGATCTTCGCGCCCCTACGCCCTCTGCTGCCGCGGAAATTGTGGTGCGCTCGCGCCAGGAGTTCGAAAATCATCTCTCCGAGCGTTCCCGCCGCCTGGTCCATCAAATGCGATATCTCCTTTCGGAATTGCGCCATCGCTCGCGCGATTTGCAGACACACCGCGCCTTCCGGCAACTCGAACTCCTGCTACGCCGCCGTCGTCAACAGGTCGATGAATTCTCATCTCTACTCGCGATCGGTCTGCAGGGGAAGTTCCTAAAATCGAGGCAGCGAGTGGTGCAAGCTAGCACGCGTGTCGCTTCATTCGATCTGCGAAGCCGCGGACACGTCCTTCGCCGCCTGATCGAAAGAGACCGAAATGCATTGCAAGCCGCGCTTACTCACGTCCTCACGCGTAAGCGCCGCCAGTTTACGGCCGCACGTTTGCAATTTGCCGCCTTGGATTTAAGCGCTCGCGTTGGACGCTTGCGCCGCGCGCTCGATCAGCGTTTTGCAGAATTGCAAAAACGTGCGGCTCGCACGTTGGTGGCAAAGCGGCGCCGCCTGGAAGCCGCAGCGCTGCAGTTTGAAGAGCGCAGTCCTTTTCAGCTCCTCGAACGCGGCTACGCTATTGCCTACGATGGCACCGGGAACGTGTTGCGCTCGCCTGACCAGGTTGCGCTGGGAGACGATATTTCAGTGCGCTTGGCGCGCGGCGAACTGGGAGCCATCGTTCGCAGCAAGAAAGTAACGGAGCGCTAGCTCGGCGACGTCTCCGTGAATATTCGTTTTCTCGCCGACATAGAATGCTACTCGTCGTCGGACGAAGAGCTGGTGACTTTCAACACGGCGAGGAAAGCTTCCTGGGGGATGTCGACACGCCCTACCCGCTTCATGCGCTTCTTGCCTTCTTTCTGTTTCTCAAGCAGTTTTCGTTTGCGCGAGATATCTCCACCGTAGCACTTGGCAATCACGTTCTTACGAATCGCGCTGATAGTTTCTCGCGCGATCACGCGACTGCCGATGGCGGCTTGCACCGCAATCTCAAACATTTGACGTGGAATTAATTTGCGTAGACGCGTGACCAGTTCGCGGCCGCGTTCGTATGACTGATCGCGATGGCAAATAATCGTCAGCGCATCCACCGGCTCGCCGCCGACAAGCACGTCCAGCTTTACCAGGTCAGACTCACGATATCCGGACAAGTGATAGTCCAGCGATGCGTAACCGCGCGAGATGCTCTTGAGCCGGTCGTAAAAATCCAGCACGATTTCATTCAGCGGCATCTCGTAGGTCAACATGATTCGCGTCGGCGAAAGATATTCAAATTTTTTCTGCACGCCGCGCTTTTCTTCGCACAGGGAAAGGACCCCACCCACCGATTCTTCCGACGTAATGATCATGGCGGTCAAAATGGGCTCTTCAATTTTCTGGATGGAAGCCGGCGGCGGGAATTTCGTGGGATTATCCACTTCCATCGTTTCGTTGGCTGTGGTGGTGATGCGGTATTGCACGCTGGGGGCTGTAGTAATCAGGTCGATGCCGAATTCGCGTTCAAGACGCTCCTGTACGATTTCCATGTGCAGCAGGCCTAGGAAGCCGCAGCGAAATCCGAAACCAAGCGCAACGGAGTTTTCCGGCTCGTAAAAAAATGCGGCGTCGTTAAGCTGTAATTTTCCCAACGCGTCGCGCAGCATTTCGTAATCACTGGCATTCACCGGAAATAGCCCGGCAAATACCATCGGCTTGATCGCTTCAAATCCAGGAAGAGGCGGCGCGGGCCGATTTGCTTCGGTTACCGTATCGCCTACCCGCGCGTCGGCCACGCGCTTGACGTTCGCGATGATAAATCCCACATCGCCGGCGGAAAGCTCCTCCAGCACGATGGGTTTCGGAGTGAGCACGCCCAGATCTTCTACCTCGTAAACGTCATCACTTGCAGCCAGTCGAATTTTCATATGGCGTGTGAGACGGCCTTCCATTACGCGGACCAAAACAACGGCCCCGCGATAGGAATCAAACCAAGAATCGAAAATAAGAGCCCGCAATGGGGCATCTGCCGAGCCTTTTGGGGCAGGTACCAGTCGGACGATTGCCTCCAGAACGTCATCCACACCGATCCCGCTTTTCGCGCTGATAGCCAGCGCATCATCTGCAGGAATCGCGAGAACATTCTCAATTTGCTCTTTCACGTGGTCTGGCCGTGCGGCGGGCAAATCGATCTTGTTGATTACCGGAATGATGGTGAGATTGTGGCGCGAAGCCAGAAACGCGTTGGCCACCGTCTGCGCTTCCACACCTTGGCTCGCATCCACCACTAATAAGGCTCCTTCGCAGGCAGACAGGGCGCGGGAAACTTCGTAGGAGAAATCCACGTGCCCCGGTGTGTCGATCAGATTCAGCCGGTATTCGTGGCCATCCCGCGCTTTGTAATGCAGCCGGATGCTTTTCGCCTTGATGGTAATTCCTCGTTCACGTTCGAGGTCCATGGAGTCGAGCACCTGCGCCGTCATTTCGCGCTGAGTAAGCGCGCCGGTAAGCTCGAGCAAACGATCGGCCAGCGTGGATTTACCGTGGTCGATGTGTGCAATGATGCAGAAATTCCGGATGAACTGAGGATCCATGTTCTTTTTTGCGCTGCGTGTAACCGCTAAAGCGAGACCATCAGGAGCCGTCCATCGCGCTCCTCAAACTATTGAGTGTGCCACAGATTCACAAGTCCAGCCACCGCGAAGACCCGAAAGAGAAGTGCGCCTCCGGTCATTAATCGCAATCGCATGGAGGAAATCAGATATCTATTCGCTGTGCCAGGCTCTACGAGCCTTCGGAGTTTTCCGCGAAAAACCAATCTTGTACGATCGTTCGTACCGTGGTACATATGTACCATGAACAAGCGGAACCAGCGCGTTTCCGTTGAAGTCGAGCGAGTGCAAACGGGAGTGCGGCTGGAAAAGCGCCTGTTGAAGGTTCTAAAAGCCGTAGCGGAATTGAAAGATATGTCCTTAGGTGACTTGCTGGAAGGAGTCGTGCTTCATGCTTTTGAGGGTTTAGCCCCTTTTTCGCCACAAACGCTGAAAGAGATTGAGCAATGCAAGAAAATCTATGGGTTGACACTCAAGGCATCCGACAGCCATCAATTAAAGGAGCGACGCAAGTGAGAGGTACCTGGATTGGAATTTCTGTTCTTTTGCTGATGGCAATCGCGATCTTTGTTTTTTTACATTTGCATTCGCGGCGAGAAGCTGTGGGCCCGGTCGTGCACGTCGAAAATAGTTTTGAGTTCACTGCCCAGGGGCCGTTCAAGACTGTCGCTCCGCTTTTCGGGGCATCTGCCGAGCGCGCCTGGGGAGAAGGCCAATGGAATCCAAAGTTTTTGTATCCTTCGCCCGAGCACGATACTTTTGGAGAAGTCTTTACCGTGGCACATGGCCATCTGCGAAGTGTCTGGGTAAACAGCGCGTTCGACTTGGAGACGGGTCACGTCCAATATGTGTACGTCCTCCCGGACGCACAAGCTGTTCTGATCGACATTCAGCTCAAGGAGAAAGATTCATCAACCACGGGTGTGAAGGTTATTTACCAGCGCACAGCATTAGATCCCAGTTTTAACGCGCAGGTCACAAAATTGGGAAGCCATGATCGGAATATGGGCCAAGAATGGGAAACGGCCGTAGATGCTTACCTGCAAGGACATGCGCGCCAGTGAGGGATCAGACCCCTAAGCTCGAGACTCAAGCAGGGTGCTAATCGCGTTCAATAAGTAGGCAGGATCTTCGCCCTTCAGAAACCAGCGGTCCGCAGCTCCTATGCTTTCACCTGGCAATTCCGTAAGCGCCGAAAGAACCACGATTGGTATTGCGGGATTGATGCGTTTTAATTCACGGGCAGCCTCAATGCCGTCCATGCCCGATAGCCAATAATCCATGATCACTGCATCGATCCGCTGAGACTTGAAAACGCGGATGCCTTCTTCTCCGGAATGCGCAGTCGTCACTTGATAGCCCGCTGATTCCAGCAGCATTCGCCGAACGCTGAGCGCTGTCGGCTCGTCATCGATACACAATATAGTGACGGTTTTGGTAGCAGGCACGGTGCCTTTAAGAAAGCTTCACCAGTTAATTTAGGAAACAGTTTCAGACGCTTTTTGGTGCGTCGGGAAAAAGACCGAGAAGGAGGTTCTCATCTGACCGCGAATCTTCTCGCTGCGAAATCGAATTGAGCCGCCCAGCTTCTGCACGATTCCGCGGCTGACCCATAACCCCAACCCTGTCCCCTTCTCAGCTTTGGTAGTAACAAAAGGTTCAAAGAGTTTATCGCGATATTTCGCCGGAACGCCAGCACCTGTGTCTGAAATGTTTACACGAACTCCACTCCGCCGTAGTTTCTGAATTAATTCAGAAGAATCATGAATTCCAACTCGCAACAGACCGCCCTCCGGCATGGCTTGCAGCGCGTTTCCAATCAGATTCACAAAAACTTGCCGTATTTCCACCGGGTAAGCGAGGATCTCACGGTTTCCGTTATATCGTTTCTCAACTGAGATTCCGTGCGATTTCAGCGAACGCGCATATATTTCCAGCACGCCGTCTAGAACGCTGTTTAGACAAATGGAAATTGGCTTCTCAGATTCACGATAGAACGCCAGGGTTTGATTTGAAATATGGCGTACTCGCGAAATTTCTTCTTCGGCAATCCGCGCCAAGCCTCGCGCATGTTCATCCAGAGACGGATGATCCCGAAGAAGGAAGAACACGTTTGCTATCACTTCCAACGGATTATTGATTTCGTGGGCGATAATCGCGGCCAGTTTTCCCAGGGCAGCATTCTGCTCCGCATCTCGAAGGGCGATCTCTCTCTGGCGAAGCGATTCTTGGGCTTTCTTCCTTTGAGCGATTTCAGCTTCCAACGCTTGAGCCTTCTGCTGAAGTTGGCTAATGTTGCGCAGCCGGTCGGCCTCGCTTTTCAGAGACGTATAGCTTTCACCGGGAATTACTGCGGAATGTTCGCTGCAAATCTTGACAAATGGCTCGCTGTGTTCTTGCAGGTTAAACCCACCCATCGGATATGCACAGCGAAGCGAAAAAGAATGTGTCTTCGCCAGATCGTTCCAGAGTTGCTCCAAACGGATAGCAGACGGGTGCTTTCCGTCGGCCCAAAGCAGCGCGACCATTTCTCCGAAGGCCGCAACACGTGGCTCGATGATCAGCGATCCGCCGGTCTTTCTCGCACTCTCTGCCGCGCGCCGCGCCTTCGAGATGACTCCGCCGATATGATCAACGAATCTTGTTTCATCCGGCCATCCGTTCAGCATGATCTCCGACATGGTCTCAGCCGCGTCCAAAGGTACATAACGACCTTCTTCAACCGCACCGGCAACGTTCAAACCTCGCGCCTTCAATTCCTCTGCTAGCTCTTCCCGGTGTGACCTTGTTGCGATAATGATAGCTGCGTCACCAGACTCCAGCGCCGTACCAATATAGTTGCCTAACGTCTCGATCAGCGACCTATTTTCTGAATAAAATTGGACCACGTGACCGTGTAAATTGTGGTCGTGTTGAGCCCAGGGCGCGACAGGTGCTAGCGACGTGTCCATAACCGGTACTTTGAAAGTACTCATGCGACGCTCCAGGTGATTTAATCCTCAATCGTGCCAATAATTTAGAGGAGAGCCAATACAGTGAACGATGTATGGGCAGCCGATCTTGCGCAACTGAGCACCGGCGGAGACGATCTCTACTTGTTGAAATTAAGACAGTTCTCAGCCCAGGCCAGTCTTGGCAAATAGATATAACTCACGGATTGCCTCGCAGACACTGTTGTCGTAGGCTGTACCGGGTTTCGGGTTCCCTTCGCCGGTCTGGGGCCCCAAAAGATCATCCATGAACTCACCGAGGCCGATTCTACGACCTAGCAAGATGATTGAGAAAATCGCGCCAACGTTATCGGGCCCTTCGAATTGATCACCCTGTTCCAGACCGCCGAGCCCGAGAGGTCCAAAATCCCCCTCATCCTCGGGTATACCCTCTCGATTGGATGCCTCATATGGGTATTGCACGACTTCCACATCGTCCAGGCCATGAAGGACTTTTCGAACGTTAGCTGGAAGTGGGTACTGATTGGTATGACTTTCGATGTAATCAGCTACTGTGTTCAAGCACTCCGCTGGAAGTTCTTGCTCACTCCGTTCAAAAAAGTGCCCCTAACGCACGCTATTCGCGCCGTCTATGCCGGGCTCTTCGCCAATTTGGTTTTCCCATTGCGGCCCGGCGAACTCCTTCGCTGTTATCTCATCTCCGATTCCGAGGGTATCACTATCGGTCGCGTGCTTGGGTCAGTGGGAGTTGAGCGCCTGGTCGACCTGGTGATCGCCACGGCCTCATTGGCCGTGGTTTCTCTGATGGTGGATTTGCCAAGGAAGTTTCAGCGCGTGGCCGATACGCTCGGCGTCGTAACACTGGCCTTGCTTGCCATTATCGTGGTGATGATCTTTTATCTTGAGATAAAGCTGGGCAAGGACCCTTCGCTCGGGTCGCGTCCACACAGGTTGCCTGGGAAAATGATGCGGGCCCTTCTCGGTCTGCACGCCATGGGAACGGCGCCCAGTTTTTACCTTGCCGTGCTGGCCTCTCTCTTCATGCCCTTCTGCCAGGTAATGGGATTGTGGGCCATGATGAAATCGTATCACCTGACTCTGCCGTTTCTAGCCGCGATTGTCGTTTTGCTGATCATCAATTTAGGAGTTTCGCTCCCGAACGCCCCGGCGAACGTGGGTTCCTACCAGTTCTTTTGCGTACTAGGCCTGAGTGTTTTTCAGGTGGACAAAACAACGGCCACCGGCTTTTCCTTCTTCGCATTCTTGGCGCTGACGATTCCTTTTGTGTTCCTGGGGTTTGCCGCACTTCTGAGTAGCGGACTGTCTCTCAAATCCATGCGAGAAACTGTTACTCATTTGCCCAGTCAAACGCGCGGATCCGCTCCCTGTTCTACCTAGAAGCGGTTTGTCTTTCGAATAAAACCGGCATTTATTGGTTATTCTTCGCAACTTGTTCGGATTGATTTTTGGACAGGATATCTGTCCGTTATATAGTTGTACTTTAAGTTCGCGCAGGTTTCATGCGCCGCAATTTCGCGGCAAACGGACTTTCCCAGCAAGCCCGTGAATCTTCAAGCTTGCGCCACTTCCCATGGCCCAGGATCTAAACAAACATCTCGATCGCGCTCGACGCAACCTCGAAAAGAATAAGCTCCGCGAAGCCGTTGCGGAGTATCAAGCAGTTCTCGAAGAGGCTCCGGCACACCAGGAATCGTTGCAAGCTCTCGCCGACATTTATACCAGGCTGAACGAGCCATCCGTCGCCGCGCAATATTACGGCATTCAGTTTGACAGGCTAATCGAAGCTGGCGATGGCGCCAAAGCTTCCGCCGTCTTTGTACGTTTCCTTCGCTCGCACCCTCAGCCCCCTGATCGCTTGATGCGCTATGGCACTCTGCTTCAAAAGCAGAACCGTCCCTCCGAAGCGATTGAACAGTTTGGAATCGCCGCCGAGCTTTTTCAACAGCAAGGGCAAGGCATCGAAGCACTGGCTTGCTACGAAAGTATGACCATGCTCGATCCGGAAAATCCGGCGCGCCATGCCGTCTTGGGCGAGCAAGCCGAGCGTTTGAGGCATTCCGATATGGCCTCGCGAAGTTATCTGCGGGCAGGCCAACTCATACAAGCAGCCGGTGCATTGGATGCAGCTCTTGAATATTTTGGCCGCGCCCACCAGCTATCACCGGAAGACAGAACCGCCGCGTTACTTTTTGCCGAAGCCAAGCTGCGCAAAGGAGACGCGGAAGGTGCTGTGCAGCTTCTAGATCTGCTCGCCAGCACTACTGACGATACGACTTTCCTGTCGCTTTACGGTGAAGCGCTTTTGCGCGCTGGAAAACTGGATCGTGCTAAAGACACCTTGGAGTCTTACTACAAACAGAAGCCCGATAGTTTCGGAAAACTTTTTGAACTTGCCGGAGCCTATATCGGCGTAGGTCAAGATGCGAAGGCGGCCGTCCTTCTGATGCAGACCAAGGAATGGATGCGCAGCAGCCGCAAGGAAGTCGATCTTGCCGAACAAATGGATCAGCTTGCGAGGCTCCATCCCGCTTCCATTGCCCTGGCCGAAGTTGTTGCGCGGCTCTATGAGGAACTGAATCGTGAGGCTAAATATTTTGACGCGCTTATGCGTCTGTTCGATCTGTATCTGGCAGCCGGCCAGATGAAAGAAGCGTGTGAAGCGCTCGACCGTTTGGTGGATATCGATCCCTACGATTACCGCAACCAGGAACGCATCGCGAAACTCGAAGGCAAGGTCGATCCGGGTTTCTTGCAAAATATTCTTGCACGGGCGGCTAAGGCCGCCACGGTTTCCACTCGTACAGATGGGTTCACCGGCGCGGGAAGAGACCCTTCGGAAGGTGTGGGGCCCGTACCTGAGGAAGTGCGTGCTCAACAAGCACTCGAAGATCTGGTAGTGCAAGTGGAAATCTTCCTGCAATACTCCCTGCAAATGAAAGCGGTCGAGCGCTTGGAGCGCATCGCCGAGCTTTTCCCGGGAGAAGAAGAAAAAAACGAACGCTTGCGCACCCTATACGAGCGCGCCAATTGGTGGCCCAAAGGGGCGCCGGTGAAGGCTGCTGCGAAATCCACGCCGGCTGCGGCTCTGGGGGCAGAATTGTTGGGTGCTCCTCCGGTAGCAGCGCCGACGGCCGCAGAAACCCATCGCGATCTTGCCGCCATCGCGGAAATCAATCGCCTGATGTATCGCCAACCCACGCCGCAGGAAGTTTTGTCGACAACCTCTGCGGAAATCGGGAAACATCTGCGCGTCTCGCGTTGTCTTGTGGCTGTAGGTACCCCGGGGGAAGGACGGCAAACTACCGCGGAATATTTCCCGCCAGGATTGCCGCAGCTCGGTGCTCCGGGTATTTCGACCATTGTCGGATTATTGTCACGAGTATCGCCAGATTCCCTGGGTGGAGTCGAACTGCAAGCGTCCAGTACTCCCGCGTTGCGCCAGTTAGGATTGGAGTCAGCGCTCGGTGTGTTGCTCACGGATAAAGAGACGCAGGAGCCCTCTGGAGCCTTATTGGTAGGCGAGACATTTGCGAGAAAATGGAAACCAAACGAAAGTTTCTTCCTACAAGCGGTGGGCGATCAACTGGTCCTGTCCGTGAACCATACGCGGCTAAGGTCTCTGGTGCGCTCACTGGCCGTCGCTGACGAAAAAACTGGATTGCTGAACCGGGGAGCCTACATCGATTGCTTACTGGCCGAATCGAACCGCTCTCGCGCGCAAAAAAGTCCGCTTTCGTTGCTAATCATCCATATAGACAGAGGTGGTGAATTGGTGCGCCAGCACGGTGACGCTGCTGTCGAACATTACATCGAGCAGTTGGCGCGAACTCTGTCTTCTGCCGTGCGCCAGACGGATATCGCGGTAAAATATTCCGCGTGGTCGCTTGTATTTATTTTGCCGGATACTTCCCTTGCAAGCGCGCAGACCCTCGCTGAAAAGCTCCGTCAAGTCGCTTCCGCGGCGCGGCCATCTTGGGACGCTGCGGATCTGACTGTCAGCGCTATCGTCGCCGAATCATCATCACGTCCCGGAGACCAATCCGAAGATCGCGTCACGGAATGGATCAATCGCGCCGAAGCCGGTTTGGATGAAGCGCGACAACTCGGCGGCAATACGCTTGTATCCCTCGCCACACCATGAAATTGTTGCGTGATAAAATTCTTAGACCATAAAATTGGGGTGACATGTTCATAACCGACGCGGTAATTCTGCAAGGAGCGCGCACGCCGATGGCGCGCTATATGGGCTCGTTCGATACCACCAGCGCGATTGAGCTAGGCGCGGCGGCTGGGCGAGAAGCTGTCCGACGGGCAGGCACCGATCCCTCCGAATTTGATCACGTCATATTCGGCAACGTGATGCAGACCAGTGCGGACGCTCTTTATGGCGCACGACACGTGGGATTGAAAGCCGGGATGCCCATCGAGACGCCTGCCGTTACTGTAAATCGATTGTGTGGTTCGGGCATGGAGTCCATCACGCAAGCCGCCCAGAGGATTTTACTGGGGGAAGCAAAGCTAATCTTGGCTGGCGGCATGGAAAATATGTCGCAATGCCCGCATGTGATTCGGGGCGCACGCGCAGGGTTCCGTTTGGGCGAAGGCAAGCTTGAAGATTCGCTGATGTCCGGTTTGTACGATACCTATTGCGGCTTCAGCATGTCCGAAACAGCAGAAAATCTTGCCGCCGAATATGCCATAACGCGCGTCGCCTGCGATGAATACGCCTGGCGCAGCCAGCAAGCTGCTGAAGCAGCGGTGCGTGACGGCCGTATGAGAGACGAAATCGTTCCGGTAGAAGTGAAGAAGGGTAACAAAACGGTAGTAGTTTCAGAAGATGACCACCGGCGCCCTGAGACGACCATGGAAATTCTGCAAGCGCTTCCGCCCGCCTTTCGCAAACAAGGCATGGTTACCGCGGGAAACGCCAGCGGCATCGTTGATGGCGCCGCGGCTGTGGTAGTCACCCATTCAAAAATTGCGAAAGAGCGCGGCTGGAAGCCGCTGGGACGTATCGTCGGCTGGGCAACGGCCGGAGTCCCGCCGCAAATTATGGGCATCGGTCCGATTCCCGCCGTGCAAAAAGCCCTGGCGCTCGCCGGACTTAAGCTCGACCAAATGGATTTAATCGAAGTGAATGAGGCCTTTGCCGCGCAATATCTCGCGGTGGAAAAAGCTCTGGGCCTTTCGCGCGATAAAACGAATGTCAACGGAGGCGCGATAGCGCTCGGCCATCCATTAGCCGCTAGTGGAACACGGCTGGTGTTGACTCTGCTTCTCGAGCTGCGCCGACGTGGGGCGCGTTATGGCGTCGCAAGCGCCTGCATCGGTGGAGGTCAGGGAATTGCCGTCATTGTCGAATCCCTCTCCTAGAACGAAACCGCCGTCCCTGCACAATCCGCACCAATTCGGTTACTATGGCGGGGCCGCAATTCATGATTTTTCCGGGGAAACGATGGCTTACGAAAATCTGCTGTATGAAGTGAAGGATCAAATCGCACGAATCACCTTCCATCGACCGAATGTGTTGAATGCGCTGAATCGCAAAACCATCGAAGAGTTGGGCCACTGCTTGAATGCGGCACGCTATGACGACGCCGTGCGAGTGGTGATTCTCACAGGCTCTGGCGAAAAGGCCTTCGTCGCGGGGGCTGACATCAACGAGCTCGCGCAGCGCACGCCCATAGACGGAAAAGAGTTCGCACTGTTCGGCCAGGAAGTTATTCACCGCCTGGAAACAATGGGCAAGCCTTCGATCGCCGCGATCAACGGATTTGCCCTTGGCGGCGGATGCGAACTCGCGCTCGCCTGCACCATGCGTATCGCCAGCCGCAACGCCAAGCTCGGACAACCTGAGGTCAAGCTGGGAATCTTGCCCGGTTACGGAGGTTCACAACGGCTGCCGCGTCTTTGCGGAAAAGGTGCGGCGCATGAATTGATTCTCACCGGTGAAATGATCACCGCCGACGAAGCTTTGCGCATCGGCCTCGTAAATCGCGTCGTTGAATCAGCCGAACTGCTTTCTACGGTGGAATCTATCGCGAAGAAAATTATCGCTAACGCGCCGCTCGCCGTGAAATATGCGATGGAAGCAGTCGAACACGGCATGGAAATATCGCAGGACGAAGGCCTATTTCTGGAAGCGACTCTTTTTGGCCTTTGTTGCGCCACCGAAGACATGCGCGAAGGCACCCGCGCATTTATCGAAAAACGGCCGGCGAAATTTCAGGGGCGCTAGGGATGGCCGGACAATTCAAGCCCTCGACCATGCGCGGCGAGCTAAATTCCGCAGGGCTTCACTTTGGAATCGTCGTCAGTCAGTTCAACAGCTTCATTACCGATCGGTTGCTAGCCGGCGTGTTGGACGCACTGCAAAGCACCGCTACCTCTGAAAAACAGATCGAGATTATACGCGTTCCAGGCGCTTTCGAAATTCCCATAGCGGCAAAGAAGCTGGCCGCGTCACGCCGCTTCGATTCGATCGTCTGCGTAGGATGTATTCTGCGCGGCGAGACTTCGCATTATGACGTCGTAGTGTCCGAGACAGCTCGCGGCATTCAGCTCGCGCAACTCGATTCCGGCGTGCCCATGATTCTCTGCGTGCTTACCTGCGACACTCTTGAGCAAGCTATCAATCGCGCTGGCCTGAAGAGTGGAAATAAAGGCTACGAATCGGGGCTGGCTGCGATCGAGATGGCTCACTTATCGCGCAAGCTTTCAAAAAATTCCGTGCGCGGTTCAACTCGCCCCCCTGGGCCCCCCCATAAATGACGCTTCGCCGCAAATCCCGTGAATTCGCGCTTCAGATGTTGTTTGAGTGGGACGTGACACGTCAAAAGGCCTCACGCGTGGAACAACTCTTCTGGAGGTCGGCGCGTGCTGCCGAGTCCACCAGAAAATTTGCAAACCAGCTTTTCGAAGGCGCCATCGCAGAAGCTGAACGCAGTGACAAGCTCACTCAAAGACTTTCGGAAAACTGGAAGCTCGAGCGTTTGGCTGCGGTGGACCGCAGTATCTTGCGTTTGGCGATTTACGAGCTGCGTTTCGGCACCGCGCCACCCAAAGTTGTGATCGACGAAGCCCTGGAGCTCGCCAAGAAATTTTCCTCGGCTGACTCCGCTTCATTTCTGAATGGTGTTTTGGACGCGGCCTACAAATCTCTGGAAGCCTAAGAAAAAAACTTGCTGAAACTCGCCCGCGACATCAACAAGAACTTATCAAGCTTCGATCTCACCTTCGAAAACACGAACCGCCGAACCGCTCACCTTGGGAGTTAGCCGCCCGCGTTCGGACATTACCTGCACGCGAATCTCGCTCGGCCTTCCCATTTCAACTCCCTGCACAATGGTGAGCTCTTCCGAGGCGCGCAGTTGCCCGTGTTGCACCAAGTAAGCCCCGAGCGATCCACCAGCCGAGCCCGTAGCTGGATCCTCCATCATTCCCCAGGGAAGCATGCCCCGGGCGAACGCTTTCCCACGTCCGCCCAAAGCGAAACAATAGGCCATCGTGCCGCTCGGCGATATCAGTTGAGCAAGCGCGCGCATATTCATATGAATCCGAGGCAACACGCTCCGTCGGCTAACCGGCACCATCAGGTTTGAGATTCCAGTGGACCCAAACTCGATCGGAAGCGAAGCTGCCAGATCGCTCGGCTTCAATCCCAGAGTTGCCGCCAGTGCTGCGCGCGTGAAAGCAGCACGCTTAAAACTTGCCGGTTTCTGTGTCATCGTTACCAGCACCGGCCGCCCGTTGTGAAAGGTGAATTCAACGGGCAGAATGCCCGCGCCCGTCTGTTGCAATATGTGAACGCTTCCTTCCGATGCCGGCACCACACCTAGCTCTGCGAGCAGAAACCAGGTCCCGATCACGGGATGCCCTGCTAAGGGCAGCTCTTTGGTGGTTGTAAAAATTCTCAGGCGCGCGAGCGCTCGGTTGTTCGTGGGCTTCTGTATGAACACCGTTTCGGACAAATTCATCTCGCGCGCGATGGCCTGCATCTTGGCGGTGGAAAGCCCGTCACCGTCGGTAACCACCGCCAGCGGATTCCCGGCAAACCGCTTGGTCGTAAACACATCAACCGTATAAAGTCGCCGCTTCATTGTTCACCCTTGCGTCCCACGTGGGACACATTGCAATTACAATTTAAAAGCGCTCCAGCTCAACGAGCGTGCGCTCGTTTCGCACATTCCCCGTGTTCAGCGTCGTCTTGGGTTCGATCAGGACAACTTCGACTTCCTGGTCCGCCACCGGCATATGCTCGACGCCCTTCGGCACGATGATGAACTCGCCGGGTTTTACAGTTACTTCTCGATCGCGAAATCTCATGCGCAGCCGCCCTTTCACCACCAGGAACAGCTCATCCTCATTCTCATGATGGTGCCAGACAAACTCGCCCGTGAACTTTACGATCTTCACGTAGGTATCATTCAACTCGCCGACAATTTTTGGACTCCAATATTCTTTCACTTTCGACAACTTATTGTTTAGGTTCACAACCTCCATGCGCTCTCTCCTTTCTAAAGATTGCATCTTCAGGCATATCAATCAGGATCTCTAACTAAGGCCACGACCCGGTCGAGAACGCGTCGGGTCGTTTCCGACCGCGTCGTCTCCGAATAAATCCGCAGCATATTTTCAGTTCCGGAAGCCCGCAACATGACCCAGCCAATATCCCCAAGGTACATTTTCAAACCATCGAGATTTTCGCGCCCAGTAACTGGCCAATCGAGAATCTTCGCCAATTTTCCATTCCCGAAGTAACCTAGCGCTTTTCGCTTCTGTCCTTCGGTAACCTCAAGATCCACCCGCCCGTAATGATGCTCGCCAAATTCACGATGAAGCATGGCCACTAGCTCGCCAAGCCGTTTGCCGTGCCACGCCATCACTTCAGCTAGCAACAGCGCATTTACCGTCGCATCGCGCTCGGGGAGATACAACTTCGTCCCGATTCCGCCACTCTCCTCGCCGCCGAGAAGAATGTCGCTTTCGAGCATACGATCGCAAATGTACTTGAACCCAATGGGCGTTTCCCAAACTTTGCGGCCGAACCGTCCAGCAATCTTGTCGATCATTTTTGTGGTGGAAAATGTTTTCGCCACATCCCCGGTCACCTTACGTGTCCCCGCTAAGTGCCAAAGCAAAATAGAAAATATTTGGTGCGGCGTAATGAATGTGCCGTCGCTATCCATGGCACCGATACGATCGGCGTCGCCGTCAAATGCGAATCCCGCGTCGTATTTACTGCCACGCAAAGCCTGCCGTAGCGCTTCCACGTGTGGTTCGATAGGTTCGGGATTCACGCCCCCAAAAAGAGGATCGCGCGTACCGCGAATTTCCTCGCATTCAATTCCTTGGCGGCGAAAAAGATCACGTAAAAGTCCGCGTCCGGCCCCGTGCATAGGGTCAATCAGAAAGCGAAACTTCGCTGCGCGCAAACGCTCCCAGTCTACAAGCCCCGCGAGCCTTTCCAAATAAGGCGTGCGCACATCGAGCGATCCGATCAAATCGTTTCGCGGAGGAAGCGCGGGCACGCCGTCGAGTATGACCTTCGCGAGCTCCGCTTCAATCTGCGCAACAATCGCCGGAGAAGCGGAACTGCCGTAGCTCGCTTTAAATTTCATCCCATTCCAGCGAAACGGATTGTGACTCGCCGTAATTTGGATTCCACCGGCGGCCCCGCGCATGCGTACCAGCAGTGAAAGCGCCGGCGTTGGGCAAGCGTGGGAGGCCAGCGCTACGGGAATGCCGGCAGCCGAGAGAGTATCCGCCGCAACTGCTGCGAATTGTTCTGACCCGAATCGCGTATCGAATCCCACCAATAGTTCTGCTCCTGGTTTTTCCGCGCGAACCACATAGCGCGCAATAGCGTGCGTCACGGTACGAACGTTTTCGTAAGTGAAGTCGTCGGCCATAACGCCGCGCCAGCCGTCGGTGCCAAATTTAATCTGTGTCACGGCTCAGAGTATAAGCGATGCATTTTCCACGGGGAAGGAACTGTTAATGGGACAAGCCCGAAACTACCGGCCAAAATGGGAGAGCCGCTCGACGTGCAGCTCTACAGTAAATGCTTGTGCTTTTGCTGCTCCAGCCATTTCACGATTTTGCCCACATCTTGCGATCTGTCGCGCGGGCAAAGAAGAATTGCATCATCGGTCTCAACCATCACCAGATTATGCACACCGATCGCAGCCACAAATTTCTTCGGACTCCAGAAATAATTTCCGCTCGCATCTGCCGCGAGCATAGGCCCAGCCGAAACGTTTGCGTCAGGTTTCAACGCCCGCAGTTCGTGTACGGCTGCCCATGATCCGATATCGCTCCAGCCCACCTTAGCGGGGATCACAGAAACGTGATAAGGAGGCCGAGATGCATACCTCCGCTCGCGAGCTGGACGGAATCCCAGCTGCGTCGCCGGCTCCATTACCGCATAATCCACAGAGATATTTTGAAGACGCGGGTAAATTTTTCGTAGCGCGGTAGTATATCTTCTCGTATCAATGGTTTTCGCCAGTTCCCTCAAAGCCTCACGCGTCGCCGGAAGAAAACGCTCCAAGGCTCCCAGAAAAGTTGATGCGCGCCAGACAAACATCCCCGCATTCCAAAGATGTTTTCCTGACGCCACGTACTTCCGCGCCAGAGGCAGCGATGGCTTCTCCGTGAATCGCCGGACTTCGTAAGCAGTCACCCCGCGTGATCGCGCAAAAACGCCGCTTTGCTCAATATACCCGTAGCCGGTTTCAGGACGGGTGGGCTGCAGGCCAAGCACCACCATATTCCCTGGAGTTCGTGCCAGCTCCAGCGCCGCACGCACCAGACTTCGATACCGCGCCGCGTCTGCAATATGGCTGTCCGCGGGAAGTACAGCCATCAGTGCGTCGCGGTACTTGCGCTCCAGATGAATCGCCGCCAGGCCGATCGCCGCCGCTGTGTTGCGCCCTGTGGGTTCCCCCAAGATTTGGTTTGATGGAACGCCGCGAAGTTCGCGCCGCACTCCGGCCGATTGTTCCGTGTTCGTTACCACCCAAAAATTCTTCAACGGAACGATGGGTTCCAGTCGCGCAACGGTTTCGCGCAACATTGTCTTATTGCCGACAATGTTTAGCAGTTGTTTTGGCGTGCGCAGACGGCTGCGAGGCCAAAAACGCGTGCCGCGTCCTCCAGCAAGCAGCACCGCACATGTGGCGATCGTTGCCTTCGCTGCGGGGCTTTTCTTAGCGCCACTCACAGATGCACCAACCGCAACCATTCCTTCTTGCTGACGCCGCGACTCTCCATATCCCGCCCAAATTCATTGACATCCACCGGCACGTACGTGCGTAATACCTCCGAACGCGAACCCGCCGTCAATTCATATTTTCCCAGCGTGGCCGGAAGTAGCCAGACTTGCGCAGGCTCAAACCGCGCTTCTCCTCCGGCCCAGTGAATTTCGCCAGCGCCTTCCAGAAAAATCAGTAGCTCGAACCGCTCAGGCAACACATCCCGACGAACGCTTTTATTAAATTCCCATTTCTCGGTGAAGAAATATTGGCACGCGGCAAAATAAGTTGTGCTCACCGAATCACGCTCGATACGAATCGGCTCAATCCTTCCGCCCTTTTGTTCGCCGAACCGAATTGTCTCCAGCGCTTTCTCGATATGTAAAGCGCGCGCCTGCCCCTTGGCATCGCGCCGGTTGTAATCGTACACGCGATAGGTCAGGTCGGAATGCTCCTGAATCTCGCAAAGGACGAATCCCGGTCCAATCGTATGCGCTGTGCCGGCCGGAACAAAAATCGCATCTCCCGCTTTTAGTTGAATATGGTGAAGGCACCCCTCCGCAGTTCCGTCCTGAATCGCGCGCCGGAATTTCTCGTGATCCACGCCCGGCTTTAGCCCGACCATCACTTCGGAACCCTCGCGCACCCGCATGGCATACCACATTTCCGTTTTGCCACGACCGCCGGCGGCTGGTTCATGCCGCGCGGCATAATCGTCATCCGGATGCACCTGTATTGACAGCTTATCTTCCACAAAAAGAAATTTTACGAGAAGAGGGAAAGCAGCCCCGCGTACGGACGAAGTCCCAGTCCATTCGACCGGCATTTCCCGCCATGCGTCCCCAAGCTTTTTGCCCGCGTACGGTCCGCCGGCGAACACACAGTCGTTGCCGGTCAGCCAAGCCTCGCCCAGTGGCTCTGTTAAATTTGATTTTTCAGGGAAAAATGGCGCGAGGGACGGCGCGCCCCAGGGACGCGGGCTGAAAATCGGCTCCAGTCGCGCCGGACAAAGTTTCACGCCGCACGGCCGAAGAAGCGCCCGAGCCGCCGCAGGCCTTCTTGGATTCGCTCCATAGACGTCGCATACGAAATGCGAATGTGTCCCGGCGCTCCAAACGGCTCGCCCGGAACAACAGCAACATGCTCCCGTTGCAGAAGCTCCTTGGCGACGGCCATGTCGTCCGGTATTTGCTTGTTGAAGTGCGCGCTCACGTTAGGAAACGCGTAGAACGCCCCGTGCGGTGTGGCGCAAGTAATCCCCGGGATAGCGCGCAATCCCGCCAGAATACTTTCCCGGCGCCGGACATATTCCGCCAGCATAGTTACAACCGTGTCCATACTTCCGCGCATCGCTTCCAATGCAGCATATTGCGCGATCGAATTGGGGTTCGATGTGGACTGGCTCTGCAATTTCGCCACAGCATCCACCAGTGGCTTCGGCGCAAGCACGTATCCCATGCGCCAGCCCGTCATTGCAAAAGTTTTCGAAAATGATCCCGCGATGATCGTGTGTTCTTTCGCGCCCGCTAGGCTCGCGATCGAAAACGGTTTCGCTTCGCCATACGTGAAATGCGAATAGCACTCATCAGACAGCAGCCAAACCTGCCGCCGTTTGCAAACATCCAGAATCTTGGCGAATTCTTCCGGCGGAATCACCGCGCCCGTAGGATTGCTCGGAGAATTCACGATCAGCATGCGTGTTCGCGGAGTAATCGCCTTTTCCACTTCGGCAGCGCGCAAAACGAATTCATCTTCAGCGCGCGTTGAAACCACCACTGGTTTCCCGCCTGCATATTTAATGATGTCGGGATAGCTAACCCAGTAAGGCGCGCCGATGATTACTTCATCTCCCGAATTAATCAACGAGCACACCGCATTGAAAATTGCGTGCTTGCCGCCGGAATTCACCACGCACTCAGCGGCCTGATAGGAGGAGCCCAATTGCGCGCCATGCCAGTCGCAAATTGCCTGTTTTAACGGCGCAATACCCGCCACCGGAGTATATTTGGTGCGATTGTCATCCAGAGCCTTGATCGCGGCGCGCTTGATGTGGTCCGGCGTGGGGAAATCCGGCTCTCCAGGACCGAAGTCCGCTACATCCACTCCCTGCGCCTTCAGCCGTTCCGCCTCCTGCAGCACCACCATCGTTTGCGAGACGCTGATTCGATTCACGCGATCTGCAAGTTGGAAGGCCTCTTCCATTTTTCTCCCCGTGGCGAGTTCCATTTTCCCTCCTTTAGCTGACTTTCGCGCGCAGCCGTTCTTCCACAATCGGCGGCACCAGGTCCTTGATAGTCCCGCCGAGTCGTGCCAGTTCTTTCACCAAACGCGAGCTCAGGTAGCTGTACTGTTGCGCCGGTAACATAAATACAGTTTCAATCAGCGGTTCGATGTGCCGATTCATCATCGCCATCTGCAATTCATATTCGTAATCCGAAACCGCGCGAATGCCGCGAACCACCACACGCGCATTCTTCGAACGGGCGTAGTCCATCAGCAATCCGTCGAACACGTCCACCTCAACATTTTTCCAGTCGAAGGTGACCGTCTCTAGCAAATCGACACGTTCTTTAACCGCGAAAAGCGGATCCTTTTCCAGATTGTGCGCCACCGCTACGATCAGCTTGTCGAAGATCATTGCTCCGCGGGCAATCAGGTCCAAGTGCCCGTTGGTTACCGGGTCGAACGACCCCGGATAGATCGCAATCACCGGTTTATTGCTTTCAGAAGCCATTTGGCGCGTAATTCTAAAGCATTGTATTCGAAAATTATAGGCTGTAATTGGCGTCCAGCATATCCGGCTCGGCCTCGTCTCGGCCGTCGCTCAAAAACCATTCCCAGATCGATTTCCACCATTCAGGTGCAATTCCCATCCATTCCCTGAATGAAGTTTGACCAACACGACTAGAATGGTCGTGTATTAAGCCATTGTGTAATCAGGGCTTGCGGTCGCCGATATCCTTGACAACCCCTACAGGCGGCCTTACAATTCAAGTGCGACTTATTTAGTCGTATTTGACTCTAAATGATGAAGCTCTCAAAAAAGGCGGACTACGGTCTGATTGCGCTGAAGCATTTGGCGATTCACACAGGCCATGGGTCTTGCAGCGCATCCGATATCGCAGAAGTTTATAAGATGTCCACGCCGCTGATGGCGAAGGTGCTGCAAAAATTGGCCAAGGCTGGCCTAGTCGATGCGCGACATGGCGCAAGCGGGGGCTATACGCTGGCGCGTGACGCTTCTCAAATCTCAGCGCTCGACGTAATTCGCGCGATCGACGGTCCTTTGTTCATCACGTCCTGCATCACATCGCGCGGCGCGTGCGGCGTCACCACCAGGTGCTCGATTCGAGAACCACTGCGACGAGTGAACGACAGTATTCTGGAAGTTCTTGGGAAGGTAACAATTTCACAGATGACCGACGAAGCTCCCATGTCCGAAGTCGTCGAGTTGAGAGTTTAGGAGAATAGAATGGCAATCAAGCTTCCGATTTATATGGACAATCATGCGACCACCCCGGTGGATCCGCGCGTTGTCGACGCAATGCAGCCCTATTTCACTGAAAAGTTCGGCAACGCTGCCAGCCGCAACCATGAATTCGGTTGGGTAGCGGAAGAAGCCGTTGAAAACGCCCGCGGCCAGATCGCCAAGTTGATCAACGCAACGCCGAAGGAAATTATTTTCACCAGCGGCGCCACGGAATCCACCAATCTAGCAATTAAGGGCGCTGCGGAAATGTATCGCGAGAAGGGCAATCATATTATTACGCAGGTCACCGAGCACAAGGCCACCCTCGACACCTGTAAACGCCTGGAAAAGTACGGCTATGAGGTCACCTATCTTTCGGTGCAGAAAGACGGCCGCATTAATGTGGACGAACTGCGCAAAGCCATCACGCCCAAGACCATCCTGATCTCGATCATGTATGCAAATAACGAAATCGGCGTGGTACAGCCCATCGCGGAGATTGGCAAGATCGCAAAAGAAAAAGGCGTCTTCTTCCATGTGGACGGCGTGCAGGCCGTAGGGAAAATTCCTGTGGACGTCCAAAAAGACGGCATCGACCTGATGTCGATTTCCGGCCACAAGATTTATGGACCGAAGGGCGTTGGCGCTCTCTACGTGCGCAGAAAAAATCCTCGCGTGCAGCTGGCGGCCATCATTGACGGTGGTGGCCACGAGCGTGGCATGCGTTCCGGGACGCTAAACGTCACTGGCATCGTCGGACTCGGCAAGGCCTGTGAAATTTGCCAGAACGAAATGGCCGCCGAAAGTGAAAAGCTCCGCAAGCTGCGAGACCGTCTCACCGAAAGCATCATGTCGCGCCTCGACGAAACATTTATCAACGGCTCGATGGAGCACCGCTTGCCCCACAACATCAACATCAGTTTTGCGTTTGTCGAAGGCGAATCGCTTTTGATGGGCATCAACGACATTGCGGTTTCCAGCGGCTCAGCCTGCACTTCCGCCACTCTCGAACCAAGTTACGTGCTGAAGGCGCTCGGCGTGGGTGAAGATTTGGCGCATACGTCCATCCGCTTCGGCATCGGCCGATTTAACACAGCCGAAGAAGTTGACTATGTCGCCGATCGCGTGGTGGAAACCGTGCAACGCTTGCGCGAACTTTCTCCTCTATATGAAATGGCGAAAGAGGGTGTGGATGTCAGCAAAATGACCTGGCAGGTAAGCGCAGAACACTAAAATGAAATATCAAGGAACAATCGGAGTGCATGCCACGGTGAGTGAAGATACGCCAGTGTTTGACGTTTTCTTCGCTCCGAACATGAACAAGAGCGCCTGCAACTCGCGGCGGTTTCGCGAGCTGCAAGAGCTGGGCGAGTTCCTTGAATCTCTTGAAGTGAAACATGAAGTTGTCACGCGTACTCTCGATGAAGTTCGCAAAGGGCATTCAGCATCGATCGAAAATATTGTTCTTTCAGATGAAGTGATCTTTGACGAAGGATTAGACAGCACTATTACTTTGAACAGGAGAATCAACTAATGGCTTACAGCGATAAAGTAATCGAGCATTACAACAATCCGCGCAACGTTGGCTCGCTCGACAAGAAAGATCCTAACGTCGGCACCGGTTTGGTCGGCGCTCCGGAATGCGGCGACGTCATGAAGCTGCAAATGAAAGTGAACCCGGATACCCGCATCATCGAAGAAGCCAAGTTCAAGACCTTCGGATGTGGCTCGGCCATCGCGAGCTCCTCGCTTGCTACGGAATGGGTGAAAGGCAAGACCGTGGAAGAAGCTCTCGCGATCAAGAACACGGACATCGTGCGCGAGCTATCGCTTCCCCCGGTGAAAATTCATTGTTCAGTCCTCGCCGAGGACGCCATCAAGGCCGCGCTCTCCGACTGGAAGAAGAAGCAGGGCGACGCGGAGGCAAAATCGGCCGAACCGGCCACGGCAGCGAGCCACTAAGTTCCTCGGAAGCGCAGCCTGGGCGCGCTTGGCAATTCGAAATCTTTGTCGGTCGTGCTTTCGGAAGTTCCGTCGAACGGCAATTTAATAGTGCAGGGATTCGGGAGATTATGATTCACGTAAGCGAAAAAGCAGCGGCGAAAATCCGCGAATTGTTAACAAAAGAAGGAGTGCCTACTGACTCCGGTGGGTTGCGTGTGGGTGTGCAAGGAGGCGGCTGCTCCGGATTAACCTACGCGATGCGCCTCGACACCGAAGCGCGCAATCGCGACAAGGTCTTCGAAGAAAATGGCGCTCGTATTTTTGTGGACCCGAAAAGCTATCTCTACCTTCACAACACCACGCTGGATTACCTCGAAGACCTCATGAAGCAGGGCTTCGTATTTCAAAATCCGCAAGCCACGCGCAGTTGCGGTTGCGGTAGCTCGTTCACCGCTTGAGATGGTGATGAGTGGTATCCGCTCAGCCCTACTGTTCGCGACGCCTTTGGGCCCAGCCGAATCCAAAATCTAAAAAACGATATGAGTATCACGCAAACACAACGCGACGAAACTGGCCAGGCCGCCGGCACGAACTGTTGGAATTGCCAAGCTGCTAGCACCGGCGCACATTTCTGCGTCGCCTGCGGCAAGATTCAGCCGCTGCCCGCTGGCACGGATTATTTTGCATTCTTCGGCTTGTTGGAAAAGTTGTCACTCGATTCCACGCAACTCGAATCCGAGTTTCACAAGTTGAGCTGGAAGCTCCATCCGGATAATTTCGTGCGCGCCAGCGAATTTGAACGCGATCTTTCGCTCAATCGCTCGTCGGAATTAAACGACGCCTATCGCACCTTGCGCGAGCCGATTTCGCGAGTGGAATATTTGCTTCTGCGCCGCGGACTCCGAAAAGAAGGTACCACGAAGCAGCAGGCGCCGCCTGAACTGCTCGAGGAAGTTTTTGAGTTGAACGAATCGCTCGACCGGTTGCGCGAAGCCCGCGCCGAAGGCGGCGACCTAGCCACGTTACGCGAGCCACTCGACGCCGCCCAGAGCAATTTTCAGGAAAAGCTGGAAGAACTGGACGCCGAGCTTGCGCAAATCGGTCAGGAATGGGATGTCGCTCTAGAAGCAGGCGCGGATGAGGCCAAGCAGCAAGCGATGCTGGCGCGCATGAATCTAGCGCTCAATCGCCGAAGCTACATCCGCAACTTGGTCGCCAGCGTGCAAAAAGAACTGGCCGAAGCTTAAACGAGACTTGTCTAGCACTTTTGTTTTATTTCAGAGGCAAAAATGGGACGCGTAGCCGGCATTGATCTCGGCACAACTTTCAGCCTGATTGCATACTTCGAGCCCCAAACAGGTGTGCCGAAATGTATCCCAGGGCCTTACGGTTCCACGCTGTGTCCATCTGTAGTCAGTGTCGACGAAGACGGCAAAGTAATCGTCGGCGAGCCCGCCCGCGCGCTGCTGCTCACCAAACCCGAACGCACGATTTATTCCGTAAAACGTCTGATGGGTCGCGGGGTCGCTGACGTTCAAGAAGAACTGAAAATTTTCCCTTTTCGCATCGATCCCGCCGGTCGCAATGTAATCCGAGTCGGCCTGGGCGATAAATGGTTCACGCCTCCCGAAATTTCCGCGTTCATCCTGCGCGAGTTGAAATCCTGGGCCGAGAATTATTTTAACGAGCCTGTCGATCGCGCGGTCATCACCGTCCCGGCTTATTTCAACGACGCTCAGCGGCAGGCCACCAAAGACGCCGGCCGCATCGCAGGCCTGGAAGTTTTGCGTCTGGTAAACGAGCCCACCGCCGCGGCGCTCGCTTATGGATTGCATAAACAAAAACGCGGCTACGTTGCCGTTTACGATTTTGGCGGCGGAACGTTCGACATCTCGATCCTGAAGCTCGTTTCCACCACCGAAGGCGACATCTACCAGGTCCTTTCCACCAACGGTGACACGCACCTCGGCGGCGACGACATCGACAACGAGATGCAGCGCCGAACGCGGCAAAGAATCCTCCAGCTATTCCAAACCGATCTCGCAAATCGCCAGGAAGACATCCAGGAGCTCCGCCAAATTCTAATCGCGGCGAAACACGCTCTCTCCGCGGAAGACAGCGTGCTGCTCCGTTTCAATCCTGCAGGCGGTAAGATGTTCGAAGAGTTGCTCACACGCACTGAATTCGAGAAATGGATTGAACCCATCGTCGCTCGCACCATGACTCCGGCGAAAATGGCCTTGGCTGACGCAAAACTAACGCCGAACCAAATTGAAGAAGTTGTTTTGGTCGGCGGTTCCACTCGTATTCCTCTCGTTCGCAAAACTGTCGGCGATTATTTCGGCCGCGCTCCTCATTGCGAGTTAAATCCTGATGAAGTCGTCGCGCTTGGCGCCGCGGTGCAGGCCGACATCCTCGAGTCCGGCGTGAAAACCATGCTGCTTCTGGACGTGACCCCGCTCTCGCTCGGCATAGAAACCATGGGAGGAGTAGTCGCAAAAATTATTCCGCGCAACTCGACGATTCCCGCCAGCGCGCAGGAACTTTTCACCACCGGCGTAGAAAATCAAACCGGCATTGACGTGCACGTGCTCCAGGGCGAACGCGAACTTGCTAAAGATTGCCGCTCGCTAGCAAAATTCCAACTGAAAGTCCCCCCGGGTCCCGCTGGTCTGGCGCGCATCGAAGTAAAATTCCTGATCGACGCTAATGGAATTCTCCAGGTCTCCGCACGCGATTTGCGCACGAACGCCGAGCACACCATTGAAGTCCAACCCAGTTATGGCTTGTCCGACGCGGAAGTCGAGCGCATGCTCGAAGAATCCATCGAGTTTGCCGAGCAGGATTTCTCCGAGCGTCAGGTCATTGAAGCACGCACCGAAGCGGAGACAATCCTCGCGGCCACGGAAAAGACCCTGGCCCATCCTCGCGCCAGCGAGCTTGCGCCTGGTGAGCGTCGCGCGATCGATGATTCCGCAGCACAATTGCGCGCAGCAATGGCCGGTTCGGATTACAAATTGATGCGTGAACGTATCGATGCTCTGAACCAAGCCACCATGCATCTAGCAGAAATTCTGATGAACGGCGCGCTGCAGACTGCGCTGGAAGGTAAGCGCCTCGAAGATGTTTAGGTTGTAGCGCAAGGAGCGTTTAAGAATGGGCGGCAAGAATCCCTACATCGAAGAAACTAAATTCACGCCCGCGACGAAGAAATATAAAATCACCTTCGTCAAGGATGGCCAGCCAGTCGACGTCGATCCCGAAAAAATTCCCTACGGGCACGACGGCCTGCCCGGCAGCATCCTCGATATTTCGCAGGGCTACCACAAAGGTCTGGACCACGCCTGCGGCGGCGTCTGTGCCTGCTCCACGTGCCACGTGATCGTTCACGAAGGTCTGGAGACCTGTAACGAAGCCACCGACGCCGAGCTCGATCAGCTCGACGAGGCCCCGGGCGTCACACCGAAGTCGCGCCTTGGCTGTCAGTGTGTTCCCGACGGCACAAAAGATGTCGTGGTCGAAATCCCCGAGTGGAACAAAAATTACGCGAAAGAAGCCGAACACTGATGTTGCCTTTTGGCGGCGACCTTCAGGTCGGCGAACTGTGTTGTAATGCGGGCGTCAGATCGGCGTTCTAATTCTCAGGAGAAACCGTGCCGCAAACATTCGATTGGGACAATCCGGAAGAAATCGGCATCCAGCTCGCCGAAAAACATCCAGGCGTCGATCCTCTCACCGTCCGCTTCACCGATCTGCATAAATGGATCACCGAGCTTCCAGGTTTTTCCGGCGATCCCAAGCTCTCTAACGAAGGCAAACTCGAAGCCATCCAAATGGCCTGGCACGAGGAATATCAGGATAGTAAGCCGTAGACGCAATGCACGGCCCGCTGGTGGATACTCTTTGGTGCTATTTTCAATTTTCTCGAATCTTGTTTTCTCCTCCCTCATCGGATACTCATGAAGTTGTAGAGAACGGGGCAAGAATCCATTTTCGATATAGGAAGGAACTCGAATGGAAGCCGACCTGCGTTATCCTCTAGGAAAATTTCAGCGTCCCGGATCGGCGTTGACCGAAGACCAGCGCCGCGAGGCCATCAATGACATCGAACGAGCGCCCGCGCGGCTGGCCTCCGCCGTAAAAAATCTCAAGCCCGAGCAGCTCGATACTCCCTATCGTCCAGGCGGATGGACCGTGCGCCAGCTCGTGCATCACGTCCCGGACAGCCATATGAACGCATACGTGCGCATGAAACTCGCGCTCACCGAAGACCTACCCACCATTAAGCCCTACGACGAAGCGCGCTGGGCCGAGCTATCCGACGCCAAATCGTCCCCCATCGAGCCATCCCTGGCGATCCTCGAAAATTTGCACAAGCGCTGGGTGCTCATGCTGAAATCTCTCACTCCCGCCGACTGGTCCCGAAAATTTCGCCATCCCGACTGGGAAAGGCCCATGTCCATCGACGATTCGCTCGCCCTCTACGCCTGGCATGGAAAACATCACGTAGCGCACGTCACCGCCCTGCGCGAACGCAACGCCTGGACCTAATTTTTTTCGTACGATATTTTGCCAGAGCGTTGAAGTCAATAGACAAGCTTTGGTAGCGCTAACGGGAATCGAACCCGTATTTCAGCCTTGAAAGGGCCGCGTGCTAACCGTTGCACCATAGCGCCGAGGATATTTCACTCTTGCGAGTTTAACGTACTCGTCCTCTTTTACCAACGCTTCGCGGAACTTCTTCGCGGTGTGGAATATTTCGGATAGGCGCGAAATAAATGCCCGGAGCCTTGCGGTTTCACCTTTGATTGAGACATATCGACAATCGATCGGACGGAACAATTGCAGGCACCTAGGGTCAGACATTTGTAGTAGGTCAATATAGTACAAATTCTTCCCTGAGATCTTTAAGGCATTCTCCGTATAGCCGCAGTGCCACTCCCCATGCAGAATTCGATCGCCCCGGCGGCTCCCGTCGGACGCCAGCGGACGCGTAAGGTTTCATTGCTCAGCCAAGAGTTGGAGGACGCCGCCACACCGGGCTTCCCCATAAAAAGGAGCAACTTAATGACAGATCAAAATACATGTAGCAAGTGCGGACGAAGTTTCGGTTCGTCAAATGAAATGAGAGAGCACGAGAGAACTTGCCAGGGAAAGTCCAGATAATTAACTTCCCCTCATCGCGATTCATTCCATTCATAAGCGGGCGGCCCTTCGGGACCGCCCTTTTTTCGTGCGAACCTCCAGCCGAACGCTCGTGTCTCCTGTTGACACCCCACATGTCTTTTTGGGATACTCCTGTGTGCACACCACAGGAGGCCAGATGTGCGCTGACAAATCGGAAATTCTCCAGGGCACCCTGGACTTGATGGTCCTGAAAACTCTCGAAGCTATGGGCCGCTTGCATGGCTATGGCATCGCCCGCCGCATCGAACAAATCAGCGAAGAAGCTTTGCAGATCAATCAGGGCACGATTTACGCCTCTCTCGTGCGCTTGATGCAGAAGCGTTGGATCTCTGGCGCCTGGGGCACCTCGGAAAACAACAGAAAAGCTAAATTTTATTCCATCACCAAAGCTGGGCGTAGGCAGCTCAATGCCGAAGCCGAGAATTGGGAGCGGATTTCCGCCGTAATTGGTCGCGTCTTGAACCTCGCGGAACGCGGATAGCCCAATGTTTACCTGGATTCGAGCGGCGTTTTCCAGAACTCGCACATGGTTTTCACCGCGCGGGTTCGATCAAGAATTTGCCAACGAACTCGATGCTCATCTCGATATGCTCACCGACGAAAATATCCGTCGAGGCATGCCGCCGGAACAAGCACGGCGCTCTGCTCGCATCAAGCTCGGTGGCCTCACGCAACTCAAAGAAACCAACCGCGAACTCCACGGCTTGCCCTTTATCGAAACTTTTCTCCAGGACGCGCGCTATGCATTCCGCATGCTGCGCCGGAATCCCGGCTTCACCGCCGTTGCCGTACTCACGCTTGCTCTCGGAATCGGCGCCGACACCGCCATCTTCAGCGTGGTTTATGCCGTGCTCCTAAAGCCATTGCCCTACGCAAACGCAGGCCAGCTCTTCTTCGTAATGCAGGTGCAACCGCAAGACCCAAACTCAGGGACAGGTTTGTCGTACCTCAACTTTGCCGAGTTGCGCGAACAGAATCATGTTTTTGCCGAGATGGCGGGAAACCAGCACCACCAGCTCACGCTTACCGGCCGCGGCGAGCCCTCCGTAGTGAACACTTCGGTCGTTACGCCTGAGCTTTTCTCTATGTTCGAAGAAAAGCCACTGGCGGGTCGCATATTTTTTTCCGAAGACGGCAAACGCGGCGCGTCGCCCGTCGTAATTCTCAGCGAGAATCTCTGGCGCAGCACTTTCGGCGCTGATCCAAAAATAATCGGCAGCTCCATCAATCTCGACCAACGCTCTTTCACCGTGGTCGGAATCATGCCTTCGAAGTTTCGTTTCCCGGAGCTCACTGAAAGCGAGCAACTCTGGATCCCCCTCGTTCAGGACCCGCTCTTTGGCAGTTGGATGAAGCGTAGAGGCGGCCATTGGCTTAAAGTCGCCGGACGTTTAAAGCCCGGCGTTTCGCTCACGCAAGCGCAAGCCGAATTGGACGCAATCAGCGCAGCACTCGCCAAGGATTTTCCCGCGGAGAACACCGGCTGGCAGATTCGAATGATTCCGCTTCAGGACAGCTTCGTTTACAACATTAGGTCCGCGCTTCTCGTGCTGCTCGCTGCCGTCGGTCTCGTTCTGTTAATCGCGTGCGCCAATATCGCCAACTTGCTTCTCACGCGCGCCACGTCTCGCGCGAAAGAAATTGCGGTTCGCACCGCGCTGGGTGCCGGCCGTAGTCGAATTATTCGGCAATTGCTCAGCGAAACCGCCCTGCTCGGCCTGCTCGGCGGAGTAGTTGGAATCGCTCTCGCTTACTGGGGCGTTCGAGCACTCAGCTCGCTTCTGCCGGAGAGTCTGCCGCAAGTGAATGCAATCCGCGTAGACAATTTCGTCCTGGCTTTCGCGCTTGTCCTATCCGCCATCGCGAGCGTCGCCTTCGGTTTGGTTCCCGCCCTTTTCGCATCCAAATCAAATATACAAGCGAGCCTTCGCGAAGGCAGCGGCCGTTCCGGCGAAAGCGGCAATCGCCGACGCGCGCGCAGTGTCCTCGCCGCCGCGGAAATTGCGCTCGCCATGGTCTTGCTGGTGGCCGCCGGTTTGCTCCTGCGAAGCTTTTCGAAACTCACGACGGTCAGCCCCGGCTTCGATCCTCAACACATCGTGAAAGCCGACATATCGCTGCCTCAATTCCAATACTCCAAGCCACAGCAGTGGACCGCCTTCTCCGACGAATTGCTCGCGCGCATCCAAGCGCAGCCTGGACTGAAAGATTCCGCCGTCGCTATCCCCGTGCCGATCACCGACGGCTACATCAACCTCGGCTTCGACATTGTCGGAACTCCTCTAACGTCCGAAGCCGACTCCCGCCTTGCGAACTACGCTTCCGTCAGTCCCGATTATTTTCGTGTGATGGCAATTCCGCTCTTGTCCGGCCGCCTTTTCAACCAGCAAGATAACCCGACTGCGCCGCCCGTCACGCTGATCAGCAAAACGCTTGCGCAGCGTTATTTTCCAAATCAAGATCCGATCGGCAAGCGCCTCAACTTTGGTTTTCCTCCCAACCCCGGAATCCCTCACGAAATCGTCGGAATCGTCGGTGACGTGCGCGACGTTTCGTTAGGCGACGCTCCCGGCCCGATGATGTACGTGCCTTACGCGCAAGCTCCTTTCTGGGGCGCAAATTTAGTGGTGAAAAGCGCGCAGAGCACAGCCGCCGTGTCCGCCGCAATCCGCCAGGAAGTGGAAAAAATTGATAAAGACCTGCCGGTCACCGACGTTGCGAAGTTGCCCGACCTCCTCGACGCGTCTGTCTCGCAGCAGCGCTTCCGCACTTTTTTGCTCGGCCTCTTCGCCGCCATGGCCTTGATTCTCGCCGCCACAGGAATTTTCGGCGTGATCTCCTATTCGGTCTCCTGCCGGACGAACGAAATCGGCATCCGCGTCGCCCTCGGTGCTTCGCGCGCCACAATTCTTCGCATGATCTTGCGTGAAACTCTGCTCCTCACAGTCGCTGGGCTGCTCATCGGTATTCCCTGCGCCCTCGCCGCTTCTCACCTGATCGGCCATCTGCTTTTTGGCGTCTCCGCGAACGATCCCATCACGCTCGCTGCCGTCGCATTCACGCTCGCCGCCGTCGCCACTCTGGCTGGATTCGTCCCCGCCCGCCGCGCCATGCAAGTTGACCCCATGATCGCCCTCCGCCACGAATAAGCCGGAGCTGCTCGGTTCATCGCTTTGAATAATGTACTGCGTCGTTGGCCCTGCCTCGCTCATCTATCACGTGGGACGCGACGGCCGGGGCTGCTCCAGGAGAACCTCATCGGTGTACAATCCAAGTTGGTTCCGAATTTGACGGGTGAGTTCTTAGGTGGATCATCATGAAAAGCCTTCGCAATTTACGATTCTTCATCTGGCTCGGATTTATTGTTGCGCTCGCGGGAACCCTCTTCGCGCAAAGCACGACCGATAGAGTGTTGGTCATCAACGGCAAGACCGTCGATTCCGGCCTCCGCCTGGTTGACGGCCACTCTTGCGTTGACGTTGAAACTCTCGCTCAACTCACCAACGGCACTTTCGTCGTCGATCCTCATCGTGTCGTGCTCAACATTCCTGTATCGAGCGCTCCGGGGGCTGCCGTTGCTGACACCGCCATTCCAGCCACTGCCGCGCCCGCAGTCAAAACCGCCGCCGATCCAGCTACCGCTGAGGTCGCAGCCCCCAACGGCGCGGCTCCTGCTTCCGCCAGTGCCGCTGCGGCAGCGAATGAAGCCGCATCGGAAGCAGCCGCTCCCGCCCCTCCTCCAAAAGGAATTTCTCGCCAGTTCGCCAGCGTCGCCATCGCCGCGTTGGCCGATATGCGCGAGTGGCGCGGCGCAATCGCCGCCATGATCCGGCATGGATTGGCGGTCAGTGACGCATGGGCTGCAGGCTATCGCGATCAGGCCCAGGCCGATCTCGCCGAGGCAGAAGTGGCCGCCACCGCCGACGACGACCGCAACGCTCTCCAACTCCTCCGCAATGAAGAGCAAAATCTGGAGAGTTGGTGGAACACTGTCCTCTCCCAGCGCCAGGCACTCAACGGCGAAGCCACCGTCGACCCGGATGCTCTGAAGAACGATCCCATGCTGGCAAAAATCCGCGCCTGTGGCCAGTTCCTGAATTCAATGATAGTAAGCGGCACCTTTAGCGACAACATAGCCTGCCACTAGGGTCCATGACGCCAGTGTTTTTGCTGGTCGGATTTTCTAACTCTCACCTCCAGGCGCCTTTCGAAGGGGGGCGCTCGTCCCCGCCAGCATGCGATTCGAGTTTCGGTTAGAAATGCAGTGAAGGTGGCGGCCGGCCGTGGGCTGTCGACGTGTCTCAGATCCTATAGGGTGGGGGCGCAATGCCTTTGTCGCGAAGATAGATTTCTGCTTGGCCACGATGGTGAGCGACGTGAATGTAGAGGGCGAGCAGGACTTCGCGGCCGGGGAGGCGTCCATCGGGAGAAGGATGCGGAGTGTTCAGCTGCTCGTCGGTGAGATTGGCGATGACGTCGGAACAATAACTGAAGGAATCAGACAAATCCTTAACAATAGAATTCTTGTCGGTGGGAACAGGCCTCGCAGGAGGTTCAGAATCTTTCAGCCCATAACAGAACGCATAGTTGGTTTGGGCGATGTGCGACATCAGTTCCCCGAAAGTCATGGAGGGCGGGTCGGGGCGAAAGGCGTACTCGTCTACGGGCATGGTTTGGGCCACGGCTACGGACAATTTGCCCAACGCGGAAAAATGTTGGGAGTACTCGGGCGCGGACGTTGGCGAGGTGCCCTCCGCGCCGGCAGCCAAAAGCGAAAACGAAAACGTGGCGAGAATCATGAGTGCAACTACGCCAAGGAATTTCATGTGACCTCCTGGCAAGGCGAGACTCAGCCCCAAGGTCTCAGCGAAGTGCCGGGCAGAAGAATAGCGCAGAATCAGCCAGCCTTCCAAGGCCGGAGGGCGCGCCACGGCGAGTTGGCGCGAGTCGAATTGCAAAGCGCTGGCAACCGTTGTAGCCTAACTCTGCAAGAGCACTCTGAAGGCGCGGCGTTACTGTGCGCTGCTAGATTTTGCTGCGAGAATTTGTGCTGCGAGCGGGTAAAGGAGAATTGAATTTGCCGCAATTGATGAGGACTTCTAATCCAGCGCTGAACGATCAGGCATTTCGAGGCGCGGGCGTCGCCATCGGCGAACCGATGACGTTACAGGGCACCGTCAACAAGACCGGTGTGCTGCTGCTCTGCGTGATTGCTACCGCAGCGTGGACCTGGAATATTTTCATGCATTCTCATTCGCAGGAATCCGCGATGAACCTGGCCATAGTCGGCGGCATTGGCGGATTTATAGTTGCGCTGGTCACAATTTTCAAGAAAACCTGGGCGCCAGTGACAGCTCCGGTCTATGCGCTCCTGGAAGGCCTGGTGCTCGGCGGAATTTCCGCCATGTTCGAGCTGCGCTTTCCGGGCATTGCGATTCAAGCCGTTAGTTTGACGTTTGGGACGCTGGTAGTGCTGCTGCTCGCGTACCGTTCGGGCGTGATTCCGGTCACCGAGAAATTCAAGATGGGAGTTGTAGCTGCGACCGGCGGGATAGCGCTGTTCTATCTGATGACCATCGTTCTCGGCTTTTTCGGCGTGCACTTCATCACGATCAACGGTTCGGGACCGATCGGAATTGGCTTCAGCGTTTTTGTGGTGATCGTCGCGGCGTTGAACCTGGTGCTCGATTTTGATTTCATTGAGAACGCCGTGCGTGCAGGCGCGCCGAAATATATGGAGTGGTACGCCGCGTTCGGCTTGATGCTTACGCTGATCTGGCTCTATTTCGAAATTCTTCGCTTGCTCTCAAAATTGCGGAGCCGCAACTAGGATTTTCTCTGGGACCATCGAAAATCTCTCGACAGTAAGTGGCCTTGGGAGACAAAATTCGTCCGGTAACGGGCCTCCGCAACGGTAACATTTCCACCCTGAAAAATTCGACACTCGCCTCAGCTTGCTTTTGACGTCGCCTCAAGTAACAGAAAACGCTAGCTTTGCCGCGTTCTTCGCATGGCCTGCCAAGTGCACTTCCGATAGCAGATTCTAAGCTTAGCTCCGCCATTTCAGGGCGACTCGAGGTCGTAAACGTGAAACTTCGGCAACCGAATTCGGAAAACACTCAGCGTTCCGTGAACCGAGAGCGCGGCTTCACCATGATCGAGCTCGGCGTGGTGATCATAATAATCCTGACCATTTTGGCGATGGCCATTTTCGCTCTGCAACCTTCCATGCTGGATGCGAAGTACGACAACGCCATGCGCGAAGTGATCGACCAACTGCGGCAAGGACGCGAATACGCGATTGCGAATCGCCGCTACGTACAAGTCACATTTCCGGTTGTAGTGATTGGCGGACAGCCTACTCAGTATCAGGTAGTGCTCACGCAGAAAAACGTTTTGCCATACGGACCTGTAGGTGCGGGCGCCGACGCTGTGCTTAGCACGGTGCCTATCCAAGTGCCAGCGCAGTATTTTCTGTTTCCCGGCGCTCCGGATACTCCGGACGCTTTCGGAAACGCCGGTGCGATCGAGTTCGAAGGGCTGGCTGGTGGACCGATCCTGGGAATGATGTTCCAGAGCGACGGTGAGCTGGTGGATGGCGGGACCTTCCAACCAATTAACGGAACAGTTTTCATGGGCTTTCCTAACCAACCGACGGCGACGAGGGCCGTGACGGTGTTGGGCGCAACGGGCCGAATCCGCGGCTGGAAATACACGGGGGCAGCATGGTTTCAATTTTGAAGGAGATTTCGAAAATGCGGGAAAAGAAAAGACGGCGTTCGGCGGCGGGCTTCAGTCTTTTGGAGACAATGGTCGCTCTGATCGTGCTGGCGGTGGGAATTCTGGGCCTGGCGGCGTTGCTTTACGATTCGTTGGCTTACATGCAGGGCTCGCAGGACGACTTCATCGCACAGCAGAAGGCAGAAGAAGCAGCAGAAGCAATCTTCACTGCAAAATACAGCAACAATGCCACGTTTGCGCAAATTTCAAATAACAGCGCCGGGAATCCTGGCGGGCTATTTGTGACGGGCCCGATAGCGCTAACGCAGCCCGGACCCGATGGACTTGTCGGCTCCATCAACGACGCGGGAGCGCCACCCGCTTCCATCGTTTATCCCGGACCTGATGGAAAGCTTGGGACGCCGGACGACATCGTAGCGCCGCTTTCAAATTTCACTCGCACGATCACGATTACCAATCTTGCAAGCGAACCGAACGGAACTGTTCGCGATGTGGTGATCACAATCAACTACACGACCGGAAAGTTCACGCGCCAATACCAGCTGGAGACCTACGTTTCAGCATACTAGCCTTCCGAGGAGCAACGGAATGAAGCGGCAAAAAGGATTCTCGTTAATCGAGCTAATGGTCTCCATGGCCATACTTGTGGCCACCGTGGGAGTGGTAGTGGGCGCGCTTCTGCAAGCGCAGCGCGCTGCACAAGGAATAGCGTACGAAGCCAACACACAGCAAAATCTTCGCGCAGGAATGCATTTCGTTGTCGAAGATCTGATGCAGTCCGGCGAGGGAATTCCCCAGGGCGGGATCAGTGTCCCTTATAACGCGGCGGGTGTATCTGCTATTAATCGACCAGGCGCGTTCGCGCCGAACCCGCCTACGTTCCCGAATCCGCCGGCTCCGAACGGGTTCATTGCGCTTCCCGCGATTGCACCGGGCTGGACCGTTGGGCAGGATGCAAAGACAGTAGACCCGAGGACGGGCGTAATTCTCGACGGTTTTCTGAAGACCGATATCATCAACATACTGTACGCGGATAACAGCCTTCAAGACGCGGCCGGCCGCTATCTTTACAGTTTTCCGGTGGTACAACCGGTTGGTCCTCCCATTTGTAACGGAGCAATCGATCCCACCGGCCTTACCGTGACGCTGGCGGTGGGCTGTTTCACCATGCCGGGTCTGACCAAGCCGATAACAGTCGGCAACCTGATCATGTTCCACAACTCAAATGGGACGGCTCTGGAATATGTAACAGGCGTCGCTGGACAAGTTATAACCTTCGCCGCCGGTGATCCTGCGGGGTTGAACCAAAGCGGAAAGCCGAACGGCACGGTCGCAAATTTGCAGAATCCTGGTGGCGGTTTTCCTCCGACGGCAATTGCGCGGGTGTGGATGGTCACCTATTACATCGATTCGACCACGAACCCGGCCGCCCCTCAATTGATACGGCAGGTGAATTATCCGAATTTTCCCGCAGGCGCTGGCGCGGTGAATCCGCCGCAGGCCATCGCGGATAATGTGGAAAATCTGTCATTCAGCTATGCCATTACCGGTTCGAATTTTCCCGGGGTCGGAACCTATCCGCTGGGGCCTGGAAACGCCCAAACACCGACGCTGCCGGATACTTCCAACCAGATACGTGCGGTGAATGTGTTCCTGGCCGGACGATCGGAACTGCCCTATCGGGCGTCATCCTATCCGCAATATCTACGAAACAATTTAACTACGCAGGTGAGCGTTCGCAGCCTCTCGTTTACAAACGGCTTTACGACGAGTGCATCATCGACAGCTCCATAAGACGAGAGAGAAATGTCCCTATCGGTTTTTTAAAGGAGATCTGCAGTGAGAACTCAACGCGAAAATGGAGTTGCACTAATAACCGCCCTCTTTGTCCTGATCCTGGTGACCGCACTAGCGGTGGGAATGTGCTGGATGGTGATGACCGATCAGCGATTGGGTGGAAATAACCGGTTCCGCGAGTCGGCGTTCTATGGGGCGGAAGCGGGTATGGAGAAGCTGACCGCAGATGTGGGACAGACCTTTGCCACAAAAGGGGCGCTTTCTCCTGCGGATATGCTGGCGGTAACTTCGGTTGCGAAGCAACCTCCCATTACGGGGATACAATTTCAGGATGCTTCGGGCAGTTCGACATATCAGATTCTTTGCGGATCGCCACTTGTCAGTCCGTGCGTTCCGGTTTCGCAGAATGCCACTATGCTTCCGCCGAGCCCCTACGCGGGCATGCAAGGACTGATCACGCCATTTACACTTCAAGTTATTGCGCGGGGAACGGTGACGGGAGCGGAAGTGAAGCTGCAACGACAGGTACAGGTGGTAGCAATCCCGGTTTTTCAGTTTGGCATCTATTCGGAATCTGACCTGAGTTTCTTCAACGGCCCTCCGTTTGATTTTGGAGGCCGCGTTCACACCAACGGAAATCTCTGGCTTGCCGCTAATGCCGGCCCGCTTTATTTGGCGGACAAGGTAACTGTGGTTGGCCAAGTGATCCGCACCAATCTCGAGAATGGGCTAGCCATCCCCGCTGGAGGATACGGCGGAACGGTAACGATTGCTGTTACACCGAACCCTCCGCGGCCGCCGGGTCCAACCTACCAGAATGCCCAGTGGTGGCCTTTGGGCCTAGGGGAAGGAAGCGTAGCCGCTCCCAATAGTTTCGGCGCGGTGAATACAACGGCGAATGGAGCGTGGGCCGCCGTCTGGCCGCGCTACAACGGCCAATTACAGAACCTCGTTCCAAAGTTGAGTCTTACTTCAACGGCACTGAGCGGGATCGGTGCTCCCATTTCGTTGATCCGGAGGCCGACTCCCGGCGAGCTCGGTACTAATCCGGCGGAGTTCAACCAGCAGTATTTCTCGGAAGCAAGTTTGCGAATTTTACTGGATGATTATGGCCCGGGCAAGGTAGCTGGCCAGGCGGGAGCCTGTAACGCCTCGGACATGATAGGTCTTGACACCGTCACCCCCACTCCTCCCGTGGACCTATCGATCCTGGCATTCAATGGCGCTCCACCGGCGGGGTATGCGGGCGTAACCTACCCGCTACCTCTTTCGCAAGCCGTTTCAGCAGGTGCTTACACGCAATATACTTCGGCGGCTGCCAAAGACGGTTACTGGATAGCTCCTAACAAGGCCATTATCACCGGTTGCATAAAGATTGAGTATCAGGCCGCGGGAGGCGCATGGGTCGACGTAACCAACGAAATTCTGAACCTGGGATTGACCGGTCGGAACATCTACCCACAAACTATGGTTGGCACGCAGAATACCTTGCTCTTCCTGCCGTCGACCGGAACCGTCGCGCCTTCGTGGGCGGCCACGTGTGGTGGGGACCCGAGCCCCAATGCGGTTATCCGAATTGCTAGACTTCGGGATAATCCCTCGACAGCTTACGCTCCGACGAAGAATGCGTGTACCCCGTCGTTTACTGGATACGACTATTGGCCGTTGGTGCTCTATGACACTCGCGAGTCCATTTCTCGCGATAACCCCTTGCCGAATAGCCCCAACGATCCGGGAATCGATCCCGAGATTACGGCGCAGGGCGTAGTAAATTATATCGAGCTGGACGTGAAGAATGTGGCGAAGTGGTTTACGGGAGCCATCGGTGCGAGCGGGGGCAACGCAAACAACGCTGGGGGATATGCTGTCTATTTCTCTGACCGCCGCGGCAATCTGGCCGATCCCGTAACCGGCGCCAAAATGGGGTCCTTCGGATTCAATGACATTGTCAACCTCGGCGATCCTGCTAACGGCTGCCCGGATGGCACGTTGGACCAAGGGGAGGATTTAGAGGGAGACCTTCCGGCAACGCCCAGAACCTATGGCGGAACTCCTCTAGTCACTCCACTCGTGGCACCGGTGACGGTCAACCAGGCAGTTCAGAATGCGTTGCCCGGTGTTTTCCCTCTGGTTTTGAAACAGAATCCGAATTGCGGCGCGGTCGCTAATCCTCCGTCGCCGAACTACACTTACTTTCACAAGCAGGAAGCGCGACAAAATCCACCAGTTTTCTTCCGCCGCGCGCTGAAGTTGGTGAACGGTAATACGTTCAATCTCGGCACGGCGTGCTACGGGGCTCCGCCGAATCCTCCATGCGGCCTAACCATTACAGCCGAGAATCCCGTTTACATTCAGGGCGATTACAACGCCCCGGTTAACGATGGAACCTGGGGCGGGTTCAGCTTGGCCTCGTCGGTGGCCGCCGACTCGGTCACTCTACTTTCGAATAACTGGAACGACGTCAATTCGTTCATTTCTCCTTATAACCCAGGAAGCCGTCCGGGAACGCAGACGGCCTATCGAGCGGCAATCATTGCAGGAAAGGGCATTCCATTCCCGCAAACTGCAGGTAGCGCGGCGGACTATGGCACCGATGGCGGTGTACACAATTTCCTGCGCTATCTGGAAGGCTGGGGCGCGAACCTGTATTACGAAGGATCTCTGGTTAGCTTCTACTACAACCGGCAGGGGATCGGGCTCTATAAGTGCTGCAACACAGTCTATGGTCCGCCCACGCGTAAGTACACCTTCGATAACAACTTTACACTCGGGCCGCAATGGCTGCCTCCGCGAACTCCGTCATTGCGATCGGTTAATACGATCGGTTTCTCGCAGGAACTTCTGCCGACCCAGTAGAAGCAATTCGCATCTGCGAAAGCGAAGCGGCTCTCAGAAAATGGGAGCCGCTTTTATTTTTTTTTGGGGGGGGGGGGGCGGTTGTGGCTACGGAGATGCCCGGCGAGCGCGCGCGTTGAAGTTGTGTTTGCGGCGGGCGCAGTGCACGACGGCGTCACGTCTTGCGACTACAGATTCGTCAATGTGTCGAAATCTGATGGAAGAGCGATACCCACCAGCGGCTCTGCGCACAAATTGTAATTGCGACCGACAGGCAAGCGTTGACCGATCCAGCTGCTGAGCCTTGTAATTACACTCGCGCGGCGAGCTCAACATCCTTAAATTTTTCTTTCCCGGAACGACGGCATGAGATTCCATTTTGGGAGCCGTTAGGCGGCACGGCGAAGATTGACACTTTGTGATTGCAGCCGAATAATGCCGCCATGACGAAGCCGGAAACGGTGAGGCGCATCAAGGCGTATTCGGCCGAGACCGGATATGTTTACCAGTATCAATTTCAGGAGGTGCACCCCTCGGAACGGGCGGCAGCGCCTGGAAATGAATATATCTATTACGTGTCCGCGGATCGCAAGACCATGTTTCCGGTACGCATTTTTGTCCGGCGAGAAGCGCTGGATAACTGGACGAAGAAAACGGGCCTCGTATTGACCGGGACCGAGGAGTATGCGGTGGCGAAAATGCGGCTATTTCAGGCGCTCGATGAGGTAGAGGATTTTGCTACCAAGCGTTCGGATCTCGTGGTGGATGAATCGAACCTGGGGGCGCTGCTTGAACGTCTCGACCTGTAATCCATCCTGCTACTATTTTCAATTTTCTCGATACGGCAACAATCAGGCTGAACTCGACGATGGGACTTACTGCTTCGCGAGAATGGCGTGAAGCACGGGCTCGAGATTCTCGTATTGAAAAGGGAAGGTTGCGGCGGGCAAACGCTCAGAGCGAATTTTCTGGCTGGAAAGCAAAAGCGCATCTGCTATTTCGCCAAGGAGCAAGTGCAATGCGAATGCAGGAGCAGGAAAAATTGCCGGACGATGGAGAACGCTAGCAAGGACCTGCGTAAACTCCGAATTTCGCACCGGGTTTGGCGCTACCACATTCACCGGACCGCTCGATTTCTCGTCAGAAATCGCAGCGCACAGTACGCCGACTACATCATCGAGCGCGACCCACGACATCCACTGCCGACCGCTTCCCAGGCGTCCGCCCAAGCCCAGTTTGAATGGAGGGACAATCTGCTTCAGAGCGCCCCCTTTCGCAGAAAGAATGATCCCGAAGCGAGTGAGTACGGTGCGAATGCCGCTGGATTGTGCACGTAGCGCTTCAGCTTCCCAGTCGCGACAGAGTTCCGCGAGGAAATCATTGCCTGCGAGACTCGATTCAGTAAGAATTTCGTCGCCGCGATTGCCGTAATATCCGACCGCCGAGGCAGAAATAAATGCTCGGGGCTTTTGTTTCAGGCGCGTAAAGGCGTCGACAAGGACTCGGGTGGCATCCACTCGACTAGAGCGTAGAACTTTTTTCCGTGCTGGCGTCCAGCGACCACCGCCAATGCTTGCGCCATTGAGGTTCACAACCGCGTCGGCGGCTTCCATGGCATGCGTGTTGATAAATCCGCTGGCCGGGTCCCATCGAATGTCACCTGGCGAAGCTTCGCCCCCGGGACGAACTAGATGAGCCACTGTGTGAGCCTGGCTTCGCAAAGATTCAGTTAGCGCGGTTCCGACCAGACCTGAGCCACCCGAAACCAGAACTTTCATGAAGCTGCCTCCGCGTCGATCATGAGGTGTGCGTGAAAGAAAAAGGATAAGACGGGGGACTCGGTACTCGTCGTCCTGTTATCCTTTGGATGCCATTCATTTATTTTTATTGAAGAAGTTGGGCGGTATGACGCCAGGGAGAGCGCGCCGCGCTAGCTTCGTTGATGTAAATATTACCGCAATTTGCGCACAAAGGTTGACGAAAGAAGCTCTCTCGTGCGCACTTGATTCGTCGTCCTCAATCGTGGACTCTTGAATCGCTTTGAAGGGTATGGCGCGATAGAATCATCAAGATGCGCGTTCGCGTACTATTTTTCGGACAACTGAAAGAGATTGTTGGCGTGGCGGCAGAAGATGCCGGGCTTTCGGAAGGCGCGCGTGTGGAAGACCTATTCGCGCGATACGCGCGGCGGTTTCCGAAACTTGCCAAATTTAGAAGTTCGATCGCCCCTTCCGTGAATCAAGAATATTCCGAATGGCGAACTCCCGTAGCGGACGGAGATGAAGTGGCTTTTCTGCCGCCGGTGAGCGGCGGGCAGGGAAGCGCCAACAATGATGATATTTTTCAGCTTGTGCGGGAGCCGATTCAGCCGCGCGTGCTGCTGGAAAAATTGAAAGCTCCGGAAGACGGCGCGATGGTGGTCTTCGACGGCTTCGTGCGCAACAATTTTAAAGGCAAGCGTACGCTTTACCTGGAGTATGAAGCCTACGAAGCGATGGCTTTGGCCAAAATGCGCGAGATCGGGGCGCAAATCCGCGAGGAATTTCCGATTCATCGCCTGGCTATCATTCACCGTTTGGGACGGCTCGAGATTGGTCAGACAAGCGTATGGATCGCCGTAAGCTCGGCACATCGAAACGCGGCTTTTGAAGCGTGTCGTTACGCTATCGACACCTTGAAGCGCGCCGTGCCGATCTGGAAAAAGGAGTTTTTTGCGGGCGGCGCAATTTGGGCGGAAGGTGAAACGCCTTCGCAGGAAGCCATTTCCCGGTCGGACGAATCTAAGTTTCCTACAAACAAATGAAGCGATCCCCGCGGGCAGGATTCAGCCTTCTCTGCACGATTATTGAACTTCTAATATGCCTCGGCGTGGCACTCAATCTGCGGGCGCAACAGTCGAAGCAATCCGGTGTGATCCGGGTGCAGACGAACCTGGTGAATATTCTTGCCAGCGTAATGGATGCCAACGGACAGCCAATCCCCGATCTCAAGCAAGACGTGTTCCAGATTTCCGAAGAGGGCGTGGCACAAAAAATCGAGCGATTCGAAGCCGAGACCAACCGTCCACTTGATCTTGCTCTGATGGTTGATTCCAGTATGAGCACGTTTAAGGACATGAAGTTTGAAACCGAATCTGCCGCACACTTCATACGGCAAGTGGTGCGGCCTGGCGACACTTTGAGTGTTTTTGAATTCGACGAAAAAGTTACGCAGCTTTCTGATTTTTCAGCGGACGTGCCGAAGCTGCAGTCGGCGGCGCGCCGAATCACCCCAGGCGCTGGAACATCCATATATGATGCGATTGTACTCGGTTCGAACACGCTACGACGGCGCCCACCGGACCGACGTCGAGCGATCGTTTTGGTGACGGATGGAGGCGAAACAACCAGCCTGTCAAAGTTTGAGGATGCCCGCCGCGCTGCGATTGCGTCCGAGGCGCTCCTTTATTCCATTGTGATTCGCGCCGCGAATGAAAGCGGGCGAAACACGGCGGGCGAGCATGCGCTAATTACGATTACCGATAGCACGGGCGGGGCGATGTTCATGGTGGATGAAACCCACCCGCTTGACGCCATGTTCGACCGCATCGACCGCGAGCTACGCACGCAATACTTGTTGGGATACTATCCTACTCCGGTGCCGCCGCCGGGAAGCCGACGCCACGTGACGGTAAAAGTGACGACAGGCGACACCGTGCGTCACCGCAAAGAGTATTTCACTGCATACGCGCAGCGATAGGGTTGTTACACGCCGAACGACGGCCGCTGAAAATCATGAATCAATTTCTTAACACCGCTATCGAAGCCGCGCGCGAAGCGGGCGCGATCATCCTTGCCGGACATGCCCGGCCAAAACAAATCATGTACAAGGGTGATGTGGATTTGGTGACCGAAACCGATCGCAAGTCGGAAGAGTCGATCGTGGCGCGTCTGCGGCGCGATTTTCCGCAACATATGATCGTGGCGGAAGAAGGCTCGGGCAAGGATGGCTCGACGTCGCCCTTTGTTTGGCATGTAGATCCGCTCGATGGCACCACGAATTTCGCGCACGGTTATCCGTGCTTCGCGGCTTCGATCGGTTTGTTGAAAGATGGCAAGCCAATGGTGGGTGTGGTGTTCAATCCGGTTACCAATGAGTTGTTTTATGCCTCGCAGGGCGGAGGCGCGTACCTAAATCAAAAGCCAATTCAGGTGTCTTCGGTAAACACTTTAGGAGCGAGTTTGGTATCCACCGGTTTTCCGGTTCACAAGCGTGGCGACAATTTGAACATTTATTATTATTGGGAATTCACGCTGCGTTCGCATGGAGTGCGGCGCGATGGCGCCGCTTCGCTCGATCTTTGTTCGGTAGCCTGCGGCCGATTTGAAGCTTTTTGGGAATTTGGCTTGAAATCGTGGGATACCGCGGCCGGGATGCTGATCGTGACGGAAGCGGGGGGGAAAGTTAGCGATATTTCCGGCGCGCCGTATCAACCCGGGGGACCCTCGGTTCTAGTGACCAACGGCCTGGTCCACGACGAAGTGCAGCGAGTTGCCGCGGAGATCGCAGCTCGCCCCGCCAAATTCTGATCTTGCGGCGAATACGCGATCCAAGGTCATAAATTAACTAAGGATTCTTGGGTTTTTCAATGACTTGTTGCGTTTGTACAGAAAATAGCTGGAAGTCGGACAAGCGATGCCAAATGATCGAGCGGCGCTTCCCATAATCGAGATATGCGGTTGCGGATTGAGGCAACCACATTTCGACGTCTTGTGAATGGAATCTTACCGGAGCATAGTCGACTGAAACGGCATTGCCTTGCAATCCGATCGCCGGCACCCCATCGACGAGATTCGTTTCAAGGTGCATCACTTGACCGGAGTCAGCTGCGATCCAAGCGCGTCCCTTGAGACTAAGCGGAAAAGTCTGCATGGTCGTTCGGATGGATAACGTGCGGGGTCGTTTCGCTTTGTTCTGGTGAAAATAAATAACCCAGGCGGGCTGATTGTTCCATGGAGCAAAGCCTTCGCAACGCATGTCATAGTCGCTTTGAAGAGCGGGATTAAAGATAAGCGCGAAGGTCGACAGGCCTCTATCCAGGATCGAGTTAACATCGATACCCTCGGCCCCGGCGAGAAGCTTGCGAATTTCTTTTGCCATCGGCACGCCGGAGGTATGGTCAAAATCAACTAGATAATCGAACCTGGCGGAAAAGGATACTTCGGGCATGCCCAGCTCGTCAGTTTGTTCATAGCGAAGCTGCTCTTGCGCATCAAAATCCTTGAGATGAGAAATCAATTCCTCGGTGCGCTCGGCAGCCTGTTTCACCACAGCGTCAAGCGAGCACTGCGGCGTGGCAGAGAGTGATGGAACGGGGGCGTCCACCTGCGGCGGATCCCAGCGCAACGCCAGCTTCTTCTTTTGTTTTTCTGGAGGTGATTTAGCGGGCGCGTTATTCGCAGTCGAGAGAGCCACGAAGATCACGAAAGTGAAAAGCAAAACCACTGCGCTGAACTGCGACAGAATTCGGTTTCGGACGTCACTGGGGGTTACCTGGAGTCGATGGGAATGTTTCATTTTCGATGGCGCAGGAACGCGCAATTTGTAGCTCTCTTTAGGAGAGCCAGTCTATCACGCTCCGTTGAGCGCCTTTTGTCAATCGCGAGGGTACGGGACGTTGATTTTGCAGGATGGGCTCGCAATGATGCGCGGCCTAGACCGCCCGATCGAATGGGCGGTTACACTCATTGACGTGCCTTGCACTCAATGCTAGTTTGGCCGCCTATCCTTCTTCATGCGAGCTGTTGATCTTATCCGCAAAAAGCGAGACGCCGCGGAACTTTCCCGCGAAGAGATTCAGTTTCTCATTGATGGCGTTACTCACGACCGAATTCCTGATTATCAAATTGCGGCGTGGCTAATGGCAGTGGTTTGGCGCGGGATGACAGTCGCGGAGCTTGCCTCGTTGACGGAGGCTATGCTGCATTCCGGCCTCGTGCTCGATTGGCCGGACTTGCCGGCGCCCAAAGTGGACAAACATTCCACAGGAGGAGTGGGCGACAAGACATCGTTGGTAATTGCTCCCGTGGTGGCGGCTGGTGGACTCTACGTGCCCATGATTAGCGGACGCGGATTGGGGCACACCGGTGGGACGCTAGACAAACTGGAATCGATCCCGGGTTTCCGCGTGAATTTAACACTCCCGGAATTTCGCCGAGTGCTGGAGTCGACACGCTGCAGTTTGATTGGTCAAACGCCGGAAATCGCGCCTGCGGATAAAAAACTTTACGCGCTGCGCGATGTCACCGCTACGGTGGAAAGTCCTTATTTAATTTGCGCGTCGATTATGAGCAAAAAAATGGCGGAGGGGATAGATGCGCTGGTTCTCGACGTGAAGACCGGCCATGGCGCGTTCATGAAAAAGCAATCGGACGCCGAATATCTGGCGGAATTAATGGTGGAGACTGGAACGCGCACGGGGAAAAAAGTGGTCGCGCTGATCACAGATATGGACCAGCCACTTGGGCGCAAAGTGGGTAATGCCTTGGAAGTGGAGGAATGCATCGAGATTCTGCATGGAAAAGGACCCGCAGACCTGCGCGAACTTTGTGACGAACTTTCGGCTTGGATGTTTTTTCTCGGCAGGCGAACGAAAACGGTGGACGAAGGACGCGAACTTGCCGCGGAAATGATTACGTCGGGGCGTGCGCGTGATACATTCCGCGAGATCATACGATTGCAGGCAGGGGATGCGGGCGTGGTGGACGACCCATCCCGGCTGCCACGCGCGAAATATGTTGCGCGAATCAAGGCGCCTCGAACAGGTTATGTGACAGCGATTCGTGCTGAAGATGTTGGAGTCGCCAGCATGATGCTCGGGGGCGGCCGCGAGAAAAAGGAAGATTCCGTGGATCCGGGCGTCGGATTAACGCTCGAAAAGAAGATCGGCGACGACGTGGAGGCTGGCGAGAATCTGTGTACCGTGTATTACAACCTGGATGCGCGACTTCCGCACGTTGTGGGACTGCTGACACGAAGCTTTGAAATCGGCGAGAAGCCGACGTCGGCCGCGCCGCTGGTACTGAAAATTATTGGTGCGAGAGAAACAAAGTAAGCTGGCGCAACCAAAAAAAAGGAGCGTGCGTGGAATGCACCGCCTGCTAGGCATTTTGGGAATGATTACCATGATGACCCTGGCGTTCTTGTTTTCGACGAATCGCCGGGCTATACGCTACAAAACTGTAGCGTGGGGCCTGGGACTGCAGATCGTGTTCGCGTTTTTGGTGATGCGCTGGCAATACGGGCGCTTATTATTTCAGAAAGCGGGCGCGGCGGTGAATTGGGTACTGGACTATGCGTTTTTTGGTTCGCAATTTGTTTTCGGCGATCTCGGCAAGAAGGGCTCGCCAATGGGATTTTTCTTCGCGTTTCAGGTGCTTCCCACTATTATCTTTATCGCCGCGGTTTTTGCGCTGCTTTATTACTATGGCGTCATGCAATTCATCATTAAGCAAGCGGCGCGAGTGATGACGCGATTGATGGCGGCCAGCGGCGCAGAGTCGCTCAACGTCGCTGCCAGCATTTTCATGGGGCAAACGGAAGCTCCGCTGACGATCCGGCCATTTCTTCCCGAGCTCACACATTCAGAGTTGATGACGGTGATGACCAGCGGCATGGCGCACGTATCCGGCGGAATTATGGCTGCCTACATCGCCTACGGGATCGAAGCGAAACATTTGCTTGCTGCTGTGATCATGACCGCTCCGGGAACTATTTTGCTTTCGAAGATGTTGGTGCCAGAGACGCAAACTCCGGTCACTTCCGGGCGCGTGGAAATGGCTCCGTTGGAACGCGATACGAATGCGTTGGGGGCAATTTCTCGCGGGACGATTGACGGTTTGAATCTCGCTGTAAACGTGGGAGCGATGTTGATTACTTTTATCGCGCTGATTTATCTGGTGGATGGAATTTTTGGCGTGGTTCACAATGGGCTTCTGCATATTGGAATTTCTTGGTTTCCATCCAGCGTGGAACAGATTTTTGGTTGGCTTTTTTCGCCCATCGCCTGGCTGATTGGAATTCCCTGGCGGGATTGTCACACCATCGGCAATTTGTTGGGATTGCGAATGGTGACGAATGAGCTGGTCGCATTTCAGCGGCTTGGACCCCTGAAAGACTCGTTGGACCCACGCTCTTTTACCATCGCTACTTTTGCGCTGTGCGGTTTTGCTAACTTCAGTTCGATTGGGATACAAATAGGTGGCATCGGAGCACTTGCTCCAAACAAAAGAGCGGAGCTTGCCCGGCTTGGAATTCGGGCCATGTTGGCCGGAACAATGGCGAATCTGATGTCCGCATCCATCGTGGGAGTCATGCTGCGATGAGTCCGTCCGTTCGGAAGGCAGCCGGCGCGCATGACACGGAATATGCGCGAGCTGAGCGCGCAGCGAAATTCATTTTAGCCAAGACGAAGCTGCGTCCGGAGATTGCGCTCGTGTTGGGCTCAGGACTCGGCTCTTTCGCCGACGAACTGACGGAGGCGGTGCGGATTCCGTATGAGAAAATTCCAAATTTTCCGCGCTCGACGGCGGTGGGCCATGCTGGACGTTTGGTAATTGGGAAAGTAGAAGGCATCGCGGTTGCGGCGATGCAGGGGCGTGTCCACCTCTATGAAGGATATTCGGCAAGCGAAGTAGCGTTTGCGATGCGGGTATTCGGGCGGCTCGGGATTCGTTCCGCCATCCTGACAAACGCAGCGGGAGGGATTAATCTGGAGTTCACGCAGGGCGCGCTGGTGGTGATTCGAGATCATATTAATTTGCAGGGTGCAAACCCGCTCGTGGGGCCGAATGACGAGCGTTTCGGCCCACGCTTTCCAGATATGACGCAGGCGTACTGGAATTCGTATCGCGAAATTGCTCTCGCAGCGGCAAAAAGGCTTGGCATTGTTGGCCACGAAGGCGTGTACGCCGCGCTTTTGGGGCCAAGTTATGAAACGCCGGCGGAGATTCGCTATTTGAGAACTATTGGCGCCGATCTAGTCGGCATGTCCACCGTGCCGGAAGTGATTGTGGCGCGGCACATGGGAATTCGCGCGCTTGGGATTTCCTGCGTGACGAACATGGCTTCGGGGATTCTGGACCGTCCGCTCGATCATTCCGAAGTCCTGGCCACGGGTGAACGGGTAAGAAGTCAATTTATCGCGCTTCTGCGAGCGGTTTTGCCGGAAATTGCCGCGCAGGAAAATTAAGTTGGCGCTGTATGTCAGTCGGCGCGCGAAAGGTTAGGCATGGGCGAATACGACGCTTTGATTTTGGCGGCAAAACAAGCTCGAGAAAACGCGCACGCTCCATTTTCGGATTTTCGCGTGGGAGCGGCGGTGCGTGCAAACTCAGGACGCACTTACACCGGCTGCAATATCGAAAACGCGAGCTATGGCCTTACATGTTGCGCGGAACGCGTGGCGATTTTTAAGGCTGTTTCAGAAGGTGAGCGCGGATTTGAGGCCATTGCAGTGGTGACGGAGACAGATACTCTGACGCCGCCTTGCGGGGCGTGCCGTCAGATTATTTGGGAGTTTTGCGGCGAAGTCCCGGTGATTCTTGCGAACTTGAAAGGAAAAGTTGAGCGCGAGAGTTCCGCGAAACTGTTGCCACGACCCTTTGACTCGTCATTTCTGTAGAGAACGTGCGTCGAATGGCGCGAACAAAGTTAGCCGTCACTCAGGGAAACCTCTTGGATGGCCCAAAATTATTTCAGAGGAACAATGCATAAGAAGAAGACGATTCCGTTTCGGATGTATTCGTTCATCTGTTGTTGCATAACCTTCTTGCTCCCACCAACGGTATCCGCCCAAGATAAGGTGGATGCGGTCGTTACCGGCGGGACTGTTGTCACCATGGACGGGCAACGGCGGGTGATTCAGGACGGTGCAGTCGCAATTCGCGGCGACTCGATCGTTGCTGTTGGGCCGCGTGCGGAAATCGAAAGCAGGTTTGCAAGCACACAGATCATCGATGCGCATGGGGCGCTGGTGCTGCCGGGCCTAATTAATGGGCATGCTCACGCCGCGATGAGCCTGTTTCGTGGATTAGCCGACGACCTGTCGCTCGATGAGTGGCTGCAAAAATATATTTTTCCGGCGGAGGCGCACAACGTTACGCCGGAATTTGTGGAGTGGGGAACCAAGCTCGGCGTGCTAGAGATGTTGCGCGGCGGCATCACCATTTATGCGGATATGTACTATTTCGAGGATGTCGTTGCGCGCGTAACGAAAGAGGCGGGCATGCGCGGTGTGTTAGGTGAGACCGTGATCGATTTTCCCGCGCCCGATAATAAAAACTTGGAGCAAGCTTTTGCCTACACCCAGCGGTATCTGGATCACTGGAAAGGCGATCCTCTAATTGTTGCAGCGGTCGCGCCGCATTCAATTTATACCTGTTCGGAAAAAACTTTGCAGGGTGCGGCGGCCCTGGCGCGCCGCAATCGTTCCCCCATTTTGATTCACATCGCCGAAGCGCGTTTTGAGCTGGAGCAAAGCCGCGCGAAACATGGTGCCACGCCGGTCGCTTATATGGAACGCATAGGTCTTCTGGGCCCTGATGTGATTGGAGCGCACTGCGTTTGGGTAGATCAGGCGGACATCGCGACGCTCGCACATTTCAATGTGGGCTGCACGAACAATCCCTCGAGCAATATGAAAACGGCGGCGGGAGTGATGCCTTTACCCGAAATGATTGCAGCAGGTGAACCTGTAGGCGTGGCCACCGATGGCGCCGCGAGCAACAACAACCAAGACCTGTTCGAAGAAATGGATCTCGCGGCAAAACTGCAGAAAGTGTCGCGCATGGATCCGCGCGTGTTGCCGGCAAAACAAGTGGTCGAGATGGCCACAATCAATGGAGCGCGTGCGTTACACCTTGAAAATGTGATTGGCTCGCTGGAACCGGGCAAAAAAGCAGACCTCATCTTGGTCGACATCGGACCGGCGCACGCCACGCCGATGTATGACGTTTACTCGGAAATTGTTTATGCCCTGAAGGCCTCAGACGTGCGCACGGTAGTGATTGCGGGAAAAATCGTGATGAAAGAACGCCAGATGCTCACGCTGAACGAGGAGGAAATACTCGCAAAGGCTCAAGAGTACAAGGCCAAAATCGCCGCTTCCATAGCGGCGCCTGCCATGAAGTAACGACTTACCCGGCTCAACCGCATCAACAGTTGAACTGTCGAGGGACTTGCTAACTTAGAACTTCGACAAATTGCCAAAAGTAGCGAGTACTTCGCAACTCTCTCATCGGTTTCTCCGTGATCTGCTGGATTTTGGCCAGGGAATGAGCCCGATTATGCGGACAATCAATCCTATCCATACATCGCCCAGCGTCGCCGCGTAGCTATTGCCGGTGAATGTGTTTTCTCTGAACACCCACAAATATCCCAGCTTGAACCCCGCTTCAAATTATTCCTGAGGACGAGGTGCGTAGCGCTGGCGATGGAGTTTCATAGCCGTAGAGCGAAGCGTGTCGGGAATATTCTTGTTGGTGGTGAGAAGTTTCAGGTCAGTAGCGTTCATTCTGGGCAGGAGGTGGAGCGATACGTCTAACGGTGTTTTGGGATTTTTCACCAAGTTTCTCGCTACAGTATAAGCCTTCATGAACACGCGACTCGCTGCGATAATGCGCAGAACCTCCCCGGAAACGTTAGCCATCGCAGCGAAATTTTCCACTTCCAGTTCGGTCAGACGCGGCGATTGCAGCACACCTCGCTGTACGATCTTGTTTGGGTCGCGAATTAGAAGCATGCGTTCTTCGCGGCCGCCTTTTAGCGCGAGTTGAATGCGTTCCACTACATTCATCTGGGTGAGCCGCTGAAGCAAGGTCACTCGCTTTTTCTTGTCCGGCTCGATCTCTGCCGCCGCTTCCTCCATTTGCTCCAGAGCTAGTCCCTCAGTCTTCTGTAATTCGGCCAAAAGTTCCTGCTGTTCGGATGTCGCAGCTTTGCAATGGGTGAGCGCGACAACCAACTGCGACTCGGAACTAAGCCTGTCCAAGTTGTCCAGAAGCGCTTGCACTCCAGCCGCCGTCAATCGTGAAGCAACGTGCGCGATCACGCCCGAGGGACATGCCGGATTTTTGGCGAGCGCATCGGCAACCCCAGGCTTTTGAGAAAGATTATCGGCACAATAGGCGAACATGCGCGGATCGGTATCGGGACGCGCAAGAGCTAACACGAAAGGTTCAATCGGTTGCGTCAAAATAACGCTCTGCGCGCGTTCAGAGATCGCTGAATCGGAATCAGCGGTAAGAATAGTGAGTAACTCCGCACGATCCTCGGGAGTCAGCGAAGCGCCTCCCGAAAAAACCGCAGTCTTCTGTTCCGGTCTTGCTTTTCCGGTGCGGATGCTCTCGCGGAGTTCGGCGCTAATGGGATTCTCCAGACGCCGGCTGCGGCACTGTAGCCGACTGTGCTGAGTGCTTATGCAGGCGCGCAGAAATCTGCGGCGCGAAATGCACTACGGCGACAACTGCAGCTACGATAAGCAAAACGGCCACAAAAATTAGCAGGGCGATTGCCGGCCAACGCCGATTGGATTCCAGCGGAGAATCGGCCACCACGCCTGGTTCCGAACGTCCTTTGGTCTGCAGTGCATACTCAGATACGAGTGTATCTTCGTCGAGGCCGAGAAAGCGCGCAACCGCGCGTATAAATCCGCGATTGAAAACGCCTCCGGGCAGCTCGTCCCAGTGTTCGTTCTCCAATGCGACAAGAAAACGCGGAGCAATGCGTGTAGCGGTGGAAATCTCTTCCAGGGTGACGCCGCGCATTTCCCGCTCGCGTTTTAAGTGTTCGCCGAAGGGCGTAGAAGACATCCGACCGAGACCGGTTTCCACACAAAATATAGGCGTGGGTCGAGAGTGTGTCAATGTGCGCGGAAGGGGCCAGCTTATTTGGCTGTTGGCCAATTGTAAATCAGGGTCGTCAAGGCCGTTGCGGATACTGGAAAGCGTTCTCTATAATGAATAGGTTGCCCCCAGAATCTCCAGACCCGAAGAAACGTGTCCCCGGTGAGGCCATCCGGCGAGACACGGACGGGAAACCGTTCACCGGCGTAGAAAGACGTCGAAGCCCAGGTATTGGTCTGGACCTCCCAGAAAACACCAACGAAGTAACCGTATTTCACGAGCTTGGCAAGGCGCTGACTTCTTCGCTGCAGCTCGACCAAGTGCTCCGCACCATCATGGAAAAAATTAACGAGGTGTTGCGGCCGGATACCTGGTCGTTGCTCCTTATGGATTTGGAAAAGGGCGAGCTTTTCTTCCAAATCGCCACGGGCAAAGGCGCTGAAGCCTTGAAAGATGTTCGCATCAAGGTAGGTCAAGGCTTGGCGGGTTGGGTGGCGCAGACTGGCGAAGTCGTCGTGGTGCCCGATACCAGCACCGATTCGCGGTTCTTCAAACAGGTGGACTCGAAGACGAAGATGGAGACACGCTCGATCGTGGCTGTGCCGGTACGGTTCCGCGAACAGTGCCTGGGAGTGATCGAGCTGATTAATTGCGTTGGCCCGGAAGGATTCAGCAAGCGAGACCTGGCGCTGCTGGAAGCGCTGGCGGATTATGCTGCGATCGCTATCGAAAATGCGCGGCACGTTCAAAGAATCCACGAACTCACCATCACCGACGACTGCACCACCCTCTACAATGCCCGGCATTTGAATTTCATGTTGGATACAGAAATATACCGTTCACACCGGTACGCGTTTGAGTTTTCGCTGATCTTTATCGATCTCGATCATTTCAAGAACATTAATGATACTTACGGCCACTTGGCAGGCTCCAAACTGCTCGCCGAAATCGGGCAGGCCGTGAAAGATAAATGCAGGCTGATTGATCTTGCGTTCCGGTACGGTGGAGATGAATTTGTCGTGCTGTTGCCGCAGACATCGAAAGAAAATGCATATGGCGTGGCAAGGCGCTTACACAAACTAATTCGCGAAGCTGTCTGGCTGAAAGATGCGGGTATAAATGCGCACATCACAGCGAGCGTCGGCGTAGCGTCATATCCCACGGATTCCCGAACCAAGGCCGAACTGTTGCATCTCGCCGACGAGGCCATGTACCTAGTAAAAAATACCACCCGCGATAGCGTTGCCGCTTGCGGACTTGGCGTGCTCACTCAAGGCGGCGAATAGCGCGCGGCTTCGCGTTCACCACTCGCCCGCGTTAAACCGTTGACACTGTTGTCCGCTGGAAACCTCTCACCTATACTCAGCTTCTAACAAGTAAGAGCGCGCTTCGGCCATAACCGCGACGCTCTGGCCTATTCATTTGTAGTTTCGACTGCAAAAGCGCGGGGGATTGGTTGCAAAATAAGGAAGCAGCAAGCTACGCACGTTGGGCCGCAATCGCCGCCGGCATGATTGCGCTGATGGTTGTCGGTATGTACATTCGACGCGCCATACTCGAGTCCAGAGTTCGTGGATCGGGTCCTCAATCTGTTCCGTCAACCGTGCAGCAGCAGTCCGACCAGATGACCTTCTCGAAAGTCGAAGGCGACCGCACCATATTCACCGTGCGCGCGTCCCACGCCACCGAATATAAGGATCAGAACAGCTACTTGTTGGAGGATGTGTGGGTCACGATTTATGGCCGCGATGGAAATCGCAATGACAACATCCATACGCGCGAGTGTAGCTATCAGCCCAAGACCGGCGCCGTCCGTTGCCAGGGAGATGTGCAAATCGACGTTTCCAGCGCGAATCCACCGGCAGGTGCCGCGGGCAAAACGATCCAGGTGACCACGCGTGATCTCACGTTTAATCGTGAGACTGGCGACGCTTCGACGCCGGAACCGGTAGCGTTTCTCTTCCCGCAAGGCCAAGGGCATGCTGTAGGCGTCACTTACAGCACTCAAAAATCTCTCATCGTGCTTCAGCGCGAGGTGCACATGGATCTTGCCCCATCGGAACGCACGAATGGTTTGCCGGTTCAGGTAACAGGCGGCAGTTTGGAAGTGCGCCGCGATGAGCGCAGAGTTGTGCTGTGCGCACCTGCGGATGTGCACCAAGGCAGCCGCGAACTTACCGCCAACAAAATTACGATTGATCTCGATTCCGATTTTCGAGCGCAGCACGTGACCGCCGAAGGAAATACTGCCATTCATTCAACAGAAGCGGGAGGCGAGGTAGCGATCGCGGCGAACCAGTTTGAAGCTTTTCTCAATCCGCAAGGGTGGATGGAGAGCATGGTCGCCGATGGAAACGTTCAAGGTTCACGCGAGGCGGCTGAGGGGACCGACCGTTTTTCGAGCGGTCGCGTTGAAATCGCGATGGCACCGCAGAATGTTATTCAAGCGATGACCACCAGCGGCGGTACGGTTCTCGATTCACTGCAAGATGGTCAATCGCGCAGCCTGAAGACGGCGTCTTTGCGCGTGTTGTTCGGCGCTGGAAAGCAAGCCGGTCAGCCGCGCGCAGAAAGCTTGGAGACCCTGGCACCTGCCACCATTGAAATGAGAAACGGAAATGAACTAACCGCGCTGCATGCCAAGAAATTCGTTACGGCATTCGATGCAAACGGCCGGCTATCGAAATTATTGGGGCATTCCGGCACAGAGCTAAAGCGAACGATTTCCTCCGGCGCGCCGCAAGTGAGCACTGCCAACGAACTCGTTGCGACGTTCGGTTCAAGCGGCGATTGGGAAACGCTAGATGAGAGCGGGAATGTGCATTTCCAGCAGGCCGACCACCAAGCTACTGCCGATCGTGCCCGGATGGTAAGCAAGACCGACAACCTTTCTTTGGATGGATCGCCCGTGCTTTTTGACTCGACGAGCCGCACCACTGCGCACAGCGTATCGATCAATCAAAAGTCGGGGGAAATTCAAGCTACGGGTGGAGTGGCATCTACATACTTAGCCTCAGAACAAAATGCCAGCGTCAATTTAGGTTCAGGCCCCGCGCATATTTCTGCCGCAACGCTCACGGCTTCGAACACATCCGGCCGCGCGCTGTACACCGGACACGCCCGAATGTGGCAGGGCGAATCTGTGCTGGATGCAAATCAGATCGAAGTTTGGCGGGATCAAAAGAAGCTGGTGGCTTCCGGTGGCGTGGTAGCGATTTTTCCGCAGGCCTCCGGACAATTTCCAAAAATTCCGGCAAACGAGCGCAAGTTGCCGCTTAAATCTTCGGGCGCACAAGCTGCTAAGGCCGCCGGGGGTTCTCCCGGCGCAGCCTCGGGTCCTCCTCTCTGGCAGATCCGGGCTCCCGTGCTGACCTACTGGAGCGACACCGGAAAAGCCCACTTGGAAGGCGGCGTCCTGGCCAGCTCTCAGCAGGGGTCGCTGCAATCGCCGACTCTTGATGTTTTCCTAACACCCCCGCAAAGCGCCGAAGCCCGATCCGGAGGATCTGGCAAGCCTCCAGCAGGCGCTGCAGGAGCCCGCCAGCTCCACCGCGCACTGGCCGCGGGAGGCGTCCTAGTGCGGCAAGGCGAGCGCCGCGGAACCGCAGAACAAGCCGAATACACTGCAAGTGACGGAAAATTCGTCCTTTCCGGCGGAAAACCAACAATTACCGATGCTTCTAGCGACACAACTACGGGCCATTCGTTGACCTTCTTTGTTGCGAATGATACGATTTTAATAGATTCGCAAGAAGGTTCGCGCACGTTAACCAGGCACCGAGTTGAGTAATGAACCGGCATGTTGAAACTCCAGGCGGCCGCTCTGAGCAAGGCGTACAGAGGGCGAAAAGTTGTTAACGATGTCAGCTTGGAGATTCAACAAGGCGAAGTGGTTGGGTTGCTCGGGCCGAACGGCGCCGGAAAGACCACGACGTTTTACATCCTGGTCGGTCTAGCGCGTCCGGACTATGGGCGTGTTTTACTGGACGGCGAGGATATTACCGACCTCCCGATGTACCTCCGGGCCCGCAGCGGCATCAGCTACCTACCTCAAGAGCCTTCGGTTTTTCGGAAATTAACGGTAGAAGAGAATTTGCTTGCCGTGCTGGAGACTCTGCCGATAACTCCAGAGCAGCGGCGCGATCGGGTAGAGGAGTTGCTGGCGCAAATGGGGCTCGAGGGAGTGCGATACAGCCAGGCGTATGTGCTGTCGGGCGGCGAGCGACGCCGGCTGGAAATCGCGCGCTCGCTGGTATTGTCGCCCTCATTTGTATTATTGGACGAGCCATTTTCGGGAATCGACCCGCTGACGGTTGTGGACATCCAGAAAATTATCGCGGACTTGAGCGCAGCGGGGATTGGGGTTCTTGTGACCGACCACAACGTGCGCGAAACGCTCGCGGTAACGAATCGCGCGTATATCATCAGCGATGGAAGAATATTATTTGCCGGAACTCCAAGAGACCTTTCCGAGAATACTGAAGTAAGAAGGATATATCTGGGCGAAGGTTTCCGGCTAAACTGAATCGACCTTATGAATTGGCTCCAGCCCAAACTCAATTTACGCGTCGCCCAAAAACAGATCCTGACACCAGGCTTGGTGCAGATGGTCAGCGTGCTGGCGCTGAACCGCCTGGAGCTGCGGGAAATGATCAATCAGGAGATCATGGCGAACCCCGTGCTCGACGAAGCGACGGAAGATGATGGAGTCACCGCTGAAAGCTACACCGACGAAGCGTTCCTCAAGAAGGAAACCGAAAAAGTTCCAGAAGTAGCTCCAGCGAATCCATTCGACGAATTTGATTTTGGATCCTTTTTTACGCAGTACCTCGATTCGGGCGCTGAGAGAATTTCCAACAGCGAACGCGAGGAAATCGAGAAACCATCGTTTGACAAATTTCTCTCCTCGCCGCAGAGTCTCGCCGACCATCTTAATTGGCAGCTCAGTGTTAGCATCTGCACGGAAACAGTGCGCAAAATTGCCGAATCCATTGTTGGCAACCTGGACGAGAACGGATATCTCACCGCGTCGCTCGATGAAATCGCCCAAGCGGCAAATTATTCGATGGAAGATGTGGAAGAAGCGCTGGCCATGGTGCAGGAATTCGATCCGCCTGGGATCGCCGCACGCGATTTACAGGAATGCCTGCTCATTCAGCTCAAGCTGATCGATCCACAAAACACGTTGGCACAGCAGATCATCGCCGATCACTTGAAACTTCTCCAGAATAATCAACTTAAAGAAGTAGCGCGCGCGCTGAACCGGCCAGTCGAGCTGGTGAAGCGGGCTGTGGACGTAATTAAGCGGCTCGATCCGCGCCCTGGCTTGAGATATAACCGCACCGAGCCGAGGCTGGTTGAGCCGGACGTCCAATTCCGCAAAGTGGATGGCGAGTGGCAGGCATTTATGAACGACGATGACTTGCCGCAGCTTCGCTTGAATCCTACCTACCGGCGTTTATTGGCTCGTGATGCTGCTGACCGCGACGTGCGCAACTACGTGAAGGAACGCTTCACCGCCGCAATCCAGTTGATGAAAAATATCGAACAGCGTAAGCATACGATTCAGCGCGTTTGCCAGTCGATTCTCCGGCGGCAAGGTGATTTTCTTGATTACGGCGCGGATCAATTGAAGCCCATGATGATCAAGGAAGTTGCCGAAGAAGTGGGTGTCCATCCCTCCACCGTCAGCCGCGCGGTGGCGAATAAATACGTGCACACTCCGCAAGGGGTGCTGGAGCTTCGTTACTTCTTCAGCGAGTCAGTGAATGGCCCGCAAGGCAGCGAAATGTCGCTGCTGTCTCTCAAGCGGCGCGTTAAGAAAATGATCGAAGACGAAGATACTTCGCACCCGCTCACGGACGAACAAATCACTAAAAAGCTCAGCGACGAAGGCATCCACGTTACCCGCCGAACAGTCGCGAAATATCGCGAAGACCTTCGCATTCCCAGCACGCATCGCCGGCGTGTAAAGGCCTAGCGCCGCTGCCGTGAAGCGCACGCCGAGAAATCGAAACCGCGATGCGCACCAGCTAGTTCTTCTTACCGGCCTTTCCGGTTCTGGAAAAGGCTCTGTCCTCAATACGTTCGAGGATCTTGGTTTTTATTGCGTCGATAACCTGCCTGTCGCGCTGATCCCAAAATTTGGCGAGCTCTACGCCGAAGGAATAGAGATCGAGCGCGCCGCGCTATTGGTCGATGCGCGTGAAGGTGAGCAGATTGAAAAACTCCCAGGGATCTATCGCCAATTAATCAGCGAGCATCCGGCCACGTTAGTGTTCATCGAGGCCAGCGACGAAGCGCTGATGCGGCGTTTTAGCGAGACGCGGCGGCCGCATCCACTGGGGCGTAGCGCATCGGTCGCCGATGGGATACGCGAAGAGCGCCGGCGCATGGCCCCGATTCGCCGGTTGGCGGATGTGGTGATCGACACGACGAAATTCAACGTGCATGAGCTGCGTCAGTCTATTATCGACCGTTTTCAAAAACCGGGAAGGCGTCCGCTTTTGGTATCGCTTGTGAGTTTCGGATACCGCTACGGTATTCCCGCGGATGCGGACTTAGTGTTCGACGTACGATTTCTTCCCAACCCGTTTTTCGTGCCGCGCTTGCGGCCGTTCAGCGGGAAAGATCCGCGTGTGACGCGTTACATTCGTTCGTTTCCGCAGACCGGAGAATTTTTGCGGCGTGTGGAAAGCTTGCTGCTTTATTTGATTCCGCACTACATTCAGGAAGGGAAGAGCTATCTTACAGTTGCGCTAGGATGCACGGGGGGGCGTCATCGTTCGGTAGCGCTGGCGGAAGTGATCAGGCGGGCGATTAGGAAAAAAGGATATTCAGCAAAAGTTGTGCATCGCGACCTTGAAAAGACGGCGTCTTGAAATCGACCAGATTCACTCGAGCTGCTGAGGATTGCCAATTTGGCCTCTGAAATAAAACACGGCGTTAACACCATGACCCAGGGTGAGGAATTTCGCCGATTACTTCGCTATCTATCCCCTTACACCGGGATTCTCGCGCTAGGTGTTTTGCTGATGGCGGCCATGGGAGTCGCAGAAGGGCTGGTGCCGTTGGCCATCAAGCCTGCCATCGACGTAGTGTTAAACCCCGGATCGGGTCTCCAGAAATTGGTCCTCTTTACGATTCCTGGGACAAATCGTGTCGTGTACATGAATGACTTCGTTCCATCGCGCGTGCATCACGTGTGGTCCGTTTTCGCGCTTGCTCTGCTTTTCATCTTTTTATTCAAGGCCATTGCTGAATATTTTGGCAGCACGTTGATTCAATATGTCGGGCTTTCCGCCGTTACTGATCTGCGTAACAGCGTGTACCGCAAGGTTGTGCAGCAGCCCGTCGGTTTTTTCCATCACAATCCAGTTGGCCGTGTAATGTCTGCGGTGGTCAGCGACGTAGAACAACTGCGCAGCGCATTCTCGGACTACATGGCGGATTTTTTTCGACAGATTTTCAACTTGATCGCATTCGTAAGTGTGCTCTTGCTCATCGATTGGCGAATGGCTGTCGGCTCCGCTGTTCTCGTCCCGCTGGTAGTTTGGCCGGTCGCAAAATTAACGCGCAAAATTCGCCGTTCCACGGAAAGAAGCCGGTCGCGCTTGGCTGATCTAAGCCAGATACTTCAGGAAACAATCAGCGGAAACCGCGTGGTAAAAGCCTTTGGGATGGAGGGATTTGAAATCCGGAAATTCCGAGACGCTGCTCGAAGCTTGCTGCGGGAAAATATGCGCTGGGTTCGCGCCATGGCCGCCACCGGACCGATCATGGACGTGCTCGGTGCGGTTGTAGTGGCTATGATCCTTTTCTTTGCGCGCGGCGAAATTAAAGCAAGCCGTATGTCGGTTGGTTCGTTCGGTGCGTTTACGTTTGCCCTTTTCAAAGCCTACGAACCGATCAAGCGAATTGGCGGCATTTATCAGCTTTTTGTGCAGGCTCTGGGAACGTCTGCGCAGGTATTCAGGCTTCTGGATTTGCCGGAAGAAAAGTTGGATATGCCTGATGCCAAATTATTGCCGCGGCTCTCGGAGTCCGTCGAATTTGCCGACGCCAGTTTTACTTACGACGATAGCGATTCGCCTACGCTTCGAAATCTCAAACTGAAAGTCCCCGCAGGCGCGGTCGTCGCCATCGTGGGGTCAAGCGGTGCCGGCAAGACCACGCTGGTTAATCTTCTGCCGCGTTTTTACACCGCGACTTCAGGTTCTTTGCTGATTGACGGCCGGGATGTTCGCGAGGTCACCTTGCGCTCGCTGCGTGAACAAATGGCCATCGTGACCCAGGAGACCATCCTTTTCAACGACACCATCTGGAACAATTTGTGCTATGGCCGGCCTAACATGCCGGAAGAAAAAGTAATTGCTGCGGCCAAGACAGCCCTTGCACACGATTTCATCATGCAGATGCCGGACGCATATCAAACGCTCATCGGGGACCGCGGCCAAAGGCTCTCCGGTGGCCAGCGCCAGCGGCTTGCGATTGCGCGCGCATTACTGAAAGACGCGCCCATCTTAATTCTGGACGAAGCGACCTCCGAGCTCGATTCTGAGTCGGAAATGCTCGTTCAGGACGCCTTGAACAATTTAATGACCGGCCGCACCGTCTTCGTGATTGCCCACCGTCTTTCCACTATTCGCCGCGCGGACTTGATTGCCGTGCTGGAAGGCGGCACAATCCGTGAGCGCGGAACGCATGAAGAACTTCTCGCGCGCGGAGGTGTCTATGCGCGCCTTTATGAAATGCAGTTCCGCGATGTTGACATTGTGACGCGAGCAGCGGGTCCCGTATAAAAATGTCCGGCTCAAGTTCAAAAGCTATTCCCGCTACTTTTGTGCCATCCGCGCCTGTTGGCCTGAAATCCATGACCGGCTACGCTCAGTGCCGAGCCGCGGAAAACGGCTGGAGTTTGCGCGTAACGATTCGTAGCGTCAATCACCGCTTCCTCGATCTGCATTTGCGCATGCCCGAAGGCTTCGAACCGCTCGAACCGCGCATTCGTCAGATTATTCGCGAGCGCGTGCGGCGCGGTCATCTGGACGTCACGGTGCATTACGAACTGGCGGGGCCTGCCGCGATTGGCGTGAATCACGAAGTGGCTGCGGCCTATCTGAAAGCTGCTACCTCGCTGCGAAAAGAATTCAACATACAGTCCGACCCAGACGTGGAGTCCATCATGCGCTTGCCTGGCGTGATAGGTGCGCCCGCCGCATCGCCCGAAAGCGAACTAGAGCGCCTCGAAGTAGTAGTCTCCCGCTGCATGGTTGAGTCGCTCAACAAGCTCGACCGCATGCGCGAGGAAGAAGCGGATCTCCTGTGTCAGGAAATGTCTGCGAGGCTCCGAAACATCGCGGCCTTGGCCTCGAACGTAACAGCACTGGCCGAACGCGCGCGACCCACATTCGCAAAACGGCTTGAATCACGCCTGAAAGAGCTTCTAGGCGAAACACAAATTGATCCCGGCCGTTTGGCGCAGGAAGCCGCGCTGGCTGCCGAGCGTAGCGACGTTTCCGAAGAATTGGTGCGTCTGCGCAGCCACGTGCAGCAATTCGAAGGCCTGTTGCTGAGCGCCTCCGAAGCCGGGAAGAAACTCGATTTTCTGCTGCAGGAAATGCAGCGCGAAGCCAACACTCTACTCTCGAAGACTCCTGGTAACGACGACGAAGGACTCGAAATCACGCGTCTCGCACTGGAGATCAAATCTGAAATCGAGAAATTGCGCGAACAGGTGCAAAACATAGAATGAGCAAAACGGAGCCGTTGGTGCTCATCGTCTCCGGGCCTTCAGGTTCGGGGAAATCCACTCTGGTGGAGAGACTTTTGCAGCTGCCTGGCATCATGCTATCTGTTTCGTGCACCACGCGCATGCCGCGCAAGACGGAGAGCGAGGGCAAATGGTACAATTTTATCTCGGAGTCTCAATTTCAGGAAATGGTGGAACGAGGTGATTTCCTGGAGTACGCGCAGGTGTTCGGAAAGAACTGGTACGGCACTCCGCGCAAATCTGTGGCCGAAGCGCAGAAGCAAAAAAAAGATCTGGTTCTCGAAATTGACGTACAGGGAGCTTTGCAGGTAAAACAAAAGCTGCCTGGAGCTGTAGCAGTCTTCGTCCTGCCGCCTTCTCGCACTGAGCTCGAACATCGTATCCGGCAGCGTGGCCAGGATTCGGAAGACGAAATTCGTCGGCGGCTCGAGCGTGCACGGCAGGAAATGTTGAACTATAGTAGCTACGATTACGTCATCATCAACGACGATATCCAGCGTGCAGCCAAGGAAGTGCAGGCGATTGCTCTCGGCTCGCGATGCCGGGTGCCGCGTAATGAAGAGCAAATTCGCGAAATTCTGAAGTCCTTTGGAGGCTGATCTGAATATGGCCGTGTTAAGAGATCCACCGGAAAGCCAGTTTGCTTATGTAGTAGTGGTCGCGCGCCGCGCACGTCAACTAATGATCGGCGGACGGCCCATGGTCGATAACCCGCGATCGCGCAAGACAACTCGCATCGCCGAAGAAGAATTGCTTAAAGGTCTGCTCGAATACGAAGCCAAGGAATTGAGCGGAGAGCCTGAGGATAAGGACGGCAAGCGGAAGAAGTAGCATCCGCCGCGCACCAGATGAAAATCGCACTCGGCGTCACGGGAGGCGTAGCGGCTTACAAAGCTGCGGAACTGGTTCGCCGCTTGCAGCAGGAAAAATTAGACGTGCAAGTGGTGATGACCCGTGCGGCTCAGGAGTTCATCACCCCTCTCACCTTCGCCGCGCTTACCGGCCAGAAAGTAATCACCGATATGTTCAGCGCCGGCGGTACTGCGGCTCCGGCGAATGTTGAAAGCGCTATCGAACATATCGCCGTAGCGCAGCGAATTGATTTGCTGCTGGTTGCGCCATCCACCGCAGACATTCTCGGCAAATTCGCAAATGGCATTGCCGAAGATTTCCTCTCCACTCTTTATCTCGCCACCAAGGCTCCGGTTGTCGTCGCGCCTGCCATGAACGTCCATATGTGGGAGCACGCCGCGACCCAACGCAACCTCGCGATTCTGCGCGAGCGCGGCGTTCACGTAGTCGAACCTGATGAAGGCTATCTGGCCTGCGGAATGGTAGGTTCAGGACGCCTTGCTGCCACCGAATCGATCGCAAAGAAAGTTTGCGACGTGCTCGGCCTGCGCCACGACCTTGCCGGACAAACGATTCTTGTAACCGCCGGCCCTACGTGCGAGGACATCGATCCTGTTCGTTTTCTCACCAATCGCTCATCCGGAAAAATGGGCTACGCTCTGGCGGAGGCCGCGAACCGCCGAGGTGCCCACGTCGTGCTGGTGAGCGGACCAACCGATTTAAATATTCCCGATGGGGTGGATTGGGTCCCAGTCCGCGCCACCGAGGAAATGCATCAGTCCGTTCGCGAACGCGCCGCAAACGCGAATGTCGTGATGATGGCTGCAGCCATCTCGGATTATCGTCCTGCCACGCAGCACGATCAGAAACTAAAGCGCAGCGAAGGCCGGATTACGCTCGACCTAGAGTCCACACCGGATATTCTTGCGGAGCTTGGGCGCGAGAAGCAGCATGGCCGAATTTTGGTGGGATTCGCTGCGGAAACGAATGCCGTGGCTGACAATGCACGCGGAAAATTGGCGCGCAAGGGCGCGGATATGATCGTGGCTAACGATGTGACCCGGGAAGGCGCGGGATTCGATACTGATACGAACATCGTAACGATCTATTCGCGCGATGGCCGCGAAATTCCGCTACCTAAGATGACCAAGCTTGAAGTGGCGAATCAAATCCTCGATCGAGTCCTCGAAATTCAAAAGCATTCGAAGTAACGCTTTCATTTTGCTCTCGCATCTCGTAATAAAACTTCTGTCTCCGCGCTGCGCAACGGCGTTCGCTGTGATAAAGTCCTCCCGTTCAATTCAAAATGGGGAGGCCCTCGTTGGAATCTGACAAGCGTGCTCGTGTGGAAGCCTGGCTTCGTTACGGAGCTGATTTAGAGCTAGGCCCTTACTATCGTGATCGCGGTGCGACTATCGCTGCTGTGCAGGAAGGTCAGGTCGTCGGGGGCCCATCGACTGAGCCGGCGCAGTCTCCAATGATCGCAGCCGCCCGAACACCCAGTGCAAGCTCTTCCTTCGTTCTTTGGCCAACCACGTCGGCGGAAGCGGCGTCCGCCCGTTCTTCTGCCGCCGTCCCGTTCGCGCAAGCGCCATCTCTGTTCGAAGCGAGCGACCGCATCGTAGGCGACACGTTTCAGCTCATACAAGAGACCATCGGCGATTGCACACGTTGCAAACTGCACAAAGCCCGCACCAACATTGTTTTTGGTGTTGGCAGCATGAAAGCGGAGTTGGTTTTCGTCGGCGAGGGCCCTGGCCACGACGAAGATATCAAAGGTGAGCCTTTCGTCGGCCGCGCAGGAAAATTGCTGACCCAAATGATCGAAGCCATGGGTCTGCGACGCGAAGATGTTTACATCTGCAACGTGGTGAAATGCCGCCCGCCCGAAAATCGTCTGCCGGAAAAAGATGAAATCACCACCTGTTCTCCTTTTCTTTTCCGACAAATTGACGTGATCAGGCCCAAAGTTATTTGCTGCCTCGGAAGCTGCGCGTCTCAAACGCTTTTGCAAACCACGCAGGGCATCTCCCGTTTTCGCGGCGAGTGGTTTGATTTTCACGGCTCGAAACTAATTGCCACGTATCACCCCGCTTATCTTTTGCGCAATCCAAACGCTAAAGGTGAAGTCTGGAAAGATTTGCAAAAAGTAATGACTGTCCTCGGTCTGCAGCAAAAACGTAAATAGCCTGCCCTAGTGGAGAATAGTGGAGAATTCTTTGGGCCTCATTCTCGGACTAACCGGAGCCGTGTGCTGGGGCATTGCGGATTTTGCGGCGCGGTTCGCGTCTCGCCGAGTCGGCGCTTATCGCACGCTGTTCTTCATGCAGTTTTTCGGCTTTGTGGTTTTGAGCGTATACCTGCGGTTTGAGGCGGTTTTTTGCACGTTGCCGCCGGGCTGGCAGCCCTGGGCACTTCACGGTTGCCGCAGGATTGTTGAACGTAACGGCTTCACTCTCGCTTTATCATTCGTTCGAGATTGGAGTGATGAGTATCGTCGGGCCAGTTTCGTCCAGCTATCCGGCGCTTACAGTGGCGCTCTCGCTCGCGAGCGGCGAGCGGATTAATGCGCTCCGCGGAATTGGAATCGCGATCACGCTGGCGGGTGTGATCCTGGCTGCGATATCTTTTGCGCCCACAGCTCAGCGATCCTTCGGCTAGACGCCGCGTCCTCTGGCTCGCATTTGTCGCGTGGGGTGGGTTGGGCGATTTTAGCTGCATTAGGCTTTGGCGTGATGTTTTGGTTTCTCGGATTCCATGTCGTCCCGCTCGTGGGCGACGCCGTTTCAGTTTGGGTGATGCGACTTACCGCTCTCGTATCGCTCGCCGTATTCGCGCTACCCGCGCGCCAAAGCATCCGATTCCCACGGGGGGTTTGGTGGATGCTCGCAGCAGTAGGCGTGATGGATACTGCGGCATTCGTAGCCAATAATGCTGGCTTGCATATCGGACCGGTCTCCGTAGTCAGCGTTCTCGCATCTCTGTATGGCGCCGTCACAGTCCTGCTTTCGTGGATCTTTCTATGCGAGCGTCTCGAGCGCTGCCAGTGGCTGGGGATCGTCCTCATTTTCGTCGGCATCGTCTGCGTCAGTATCTGAACCCAATGAAATCTCAGCCTAACTTGGAAATAAGGAAAGGCTCTCAATCGGCTATTGAGCAGTCCTCGCGCGGACTGCTACACTAATCCGCCCCATGACTCCTCGCTATTGCGAAGTCGCGCTTCCCGTTCCGCTGCGCTCGACGTTCACCTACGCCGTTCCCGATCCTTTCCACGATGAAGATCTCATCGGGCGGCGCGTGTTGGTGCCGTTTCGCAATCGCGCGATGGTAGGAGTCGCACTTTCCGTCTCCGATCACGCTCCGACTATTGCGCAGATCAAGCAAATCTCCGGATTGCTCGATCCCGGTCCCGGCGCTCCCGCCCAAGCTTATCGAGTTAGGCCACTGGATCAGCCGCTACTACCTCGCGCCCATCGGCGAAACATTTCGCGCGATGCTCCCTCCGGAAATCGAGCTGCGCCATGACCGCGAATATTGGCTCACGGATGCAGGCCGCGCCTATTTGCAAGAGCTCGCCGCCAGCGCAGACAACACGGACGTCGAAAGCAGCTGAACTCGATTTCCTGCGCCAGATTCGATGGCCACCTATGAAAAAGCCGGCACGGTCCATTCCGCTGCCGTCCGACGCTTGCCCGGCGGCGAATGCCGCCGCGGAAAGATTCGTGCGCCGCGGCTACCTGGCTGCGCGGGAAATGGTGCACCGCCGCAAAACGCGCATGCAAAAAATTGTCGCCTGGAATCCCGCAAAAGATGAACCCGCCTGCAAATGCCGCCGAGGAAAAAATTCGCGAAGTTCTGACGGCGACGCGCGGCCCGCTGCCGTTAGCGACTCTTGATGAAGAAAGGCGCAAGTATCGCGCGCCGTCATCCATCGCCTGGAAAAACAAGGCCGGCTGCTCACTTGGGAAGAGCCGCTCACGGCCGACGAAGATCCCTGGGACACGGATTTCACTCCGCCCACGAATGTACTTGAATGCGGAGCAAAAGCAGGCTCTAGCCGAAATCTGGCGCTGGCTGGTCGCCGGAAAATTTACGGCAGGCTTGCTTCACGGCGTCACCGGCAGCGGCAAAACCGAAGTTTATCTTGGCGCGATCGAAGCGGCGATCTCTCGCGGGAAGACCGCTATCGTGCTGGTTCCGGAAATTGCGCTCACTTTGTGGGTCGGCCGTTTGGTGCGCGCGCGCTTCGGCGAAACGGTCGCCGTCCTGCATAGCGGCTTGCCGGATGTGGAGCGCGCGCGCGAATGGTGGCGCGTGCGGCACGGGCAAGCCAGCATCGTGGTCGGAACGCGCTCCGCCGTTTTTGCGCCGCTCGAAAATCTCGGCCTGATCATCGTGGACGAAGAGCAGGAGACCAGCTACAAGCAGGAAGAAACTCCGCGTTACAACGGCCGCGACGTCGCCGTGTATCGCGCCCGCCTGGAAGGCGCGGTAGCGCTACTCGGTTCGGCCACTCCTTCGCTCGAAACCTACCACAACGCGCGCGCGGGGAAATATCGTCTGCTCGAGTTGACCTCGCGCGTCGAGAACCGGCCGCTCGCCGACGTTCGCGTTGTGGACTTGCGCGAAGAATTCCGCCAGCAGCATAAAGCCGCGCCGGTTTCTGAAGCCTTGCGCGCGGCGATCGCGTTGCGGCTGGAAGAAAAAACGCAAGCAATGGTGCTGATCAACCGCCGCGGCTATTCCTGGTCGCTTCTGTGCAGAAGTTGCGGCGCGTTCGTGCAATGCGAGAATTGCAGCATCGCGCTGACCTATCACAAAAGCCGCCAGCGCCTGGAATGCCACTATTGCGGCTATTCGATTCGTCCGCCGAAAAAATGCCCGAAATGCAATGGCGAATATCATGTATTTCGTCGGCGATGGAGCGGAGCGCGTGGAAGAATATCTGCGAGAGAAATTTCCTGCCGCGCGAATCGCGAGGCTCGATCGCGACACGGTTCGCACCAAGCGCGAGTACCAGCAAGTGCTCGGCGCTTTCGCCGAACGGCGAACTCGATGTCCTCGTGGGAACGCAAATGGTTGCAAAGGGCCACGATTTTCAGCGCGTCACTCTGGTCGGTGTGGTCGCAGCGGATCTCGCGCTGGGACGCCCGGATTTTCGCGCAGCCGAAAAGACTTTCCAACTGCTTACGCAGGTAGCTGGACGCGCGGGCCGCGGCGAACTTGCGGGCGAAGTCCTGGTGGAAACGTACTACCCGGAGCATTACGCAATCCAATACGCCGTGCAGCAGGATTATGTTTCCTTTTATGAAAAGGAAGCGCACTTCCGCCGCATGCTTCACTATCCGCCGTTCACGGCTCTGGCCAGTGTGCTGGTGCGTGATCGCAAGATCGAAAACGCGATCCGATGGTCCAGGGCGCTGGCAAGTTATTTCGCTCCCTTCGAAAATCGCGGCGTGAAAATTCTGGGCCCGGCCGCGGCTCCGCTAGCGCGTCTGCGAAAAGAGTATCGCTTTCAGTTTGTGCTGAAGTCGCCGCGACGTTCGGCGCTGGCGCAGGCACTTAGCGGCGCCCTGGATTTCTGCGCTTCAAAGAAAATTCCGGATACAGCCGTGATTGTCGACGTAGATCCCACCAGCCTTTTCTAGGAAGTAGCTTTTAGCCGCTTCGTTCGCCATACAAAATAAGCGGGCAATCCGGCCAACACGACTCCAAGCCCTTGAAACGCCCCTGCGGGACCCGAAAAAATAGCGTTCGCCACCAAAGCTGCGCTAGCCAGTACAAAAATGCTGGGAGTCCACGGATATCCCGGCACGCGATACGGAAGCTCAGCGTCGGGCATTCTCCTTCGATAGACGAAAATACTCGCTCCTGCAAGCCCGTAGAAAATCCAACCGGTGAAGATCACATATGTGAACAGTTGCTCAAAGTTTCCTAAGCACGCCAGGATCGCCGCCCAAACTCCGGAAGTGATAATTGCAAAAGCCGGTGTACGAAAACGCGGATGCACTTCCGCCATTCTGCGGAAAAATAAGCCATCGCTTGCCAGGGCGTAATAAACGCGGGGACTCGTCAGCTGAATACTGTTTGCCGAGCTGAACGTGGAAATCATGATCATGAATGCGACGAACTTCGCCGCCGTGGGCCCGAGAATTACGGCCATCGCGGTCGCGGCAATTGTGTCGGAGCGGCCCGCAGCTTCCGGCCCCAACGCTGCCACGTAGGAAAGTGTAGCGAGGACGTAAATCGCACGTTAGCGATAATGTGCCGTAAAAAAAGGCCCGCGGAAAATCGCGCTGAGGATGGGCCGCCTCACCCGCGCTAAAGGAAGCGAATTGCCAGCCCTCGTAGGACCATAGTGCCGCGATCATTGCCAAGCCAAAGTTTGAAACTAGCGAGCTTTCGCTCGCGCCGGCCATAGAAGTCCTTGAGAACCATGAAAACCTCGCCCTAGCCCGAGCAGTACGGCGCTCATGGCCAAAATCCCCACGATTTTGATGTAGGTAGTCCAATTCTGCAGGTCGGAGCTTTCGCGCGTGCCGTAGATGTTGACGATTGTTATCACCGCGATTATGGCTACCGACGTGATCTTTGCCGTGACAGGTGTGAGCGGGACGATCTGGCCAAGATAAACGCTGAAAGCCACAGCGAGCGCGGCTATACCTCCGGTCGCAGTCACCAGAAACAGAGTCCACCCATAGAGAAACGCAGGCGGCCTGCCAAAACAATCTCGTATATAGACGTACAGCCCACCCGCCTTCGGCTTCATCGCAGCTAGTTCGCCATAGGTAAGAGCGCCCACCAGCGACAGCAGTCCGCCAGCGACCCAAACCAACATTGCTAATCCAACCGAATCTCCCACCTGGCGTTGAATCGCGCCGGGCACCAAAAATATTCCCGAGCCGATCACGCCGCCGATGACCAACATCGTTAGATCGCGCAACCCAAGAGTGCGAATGAGTGTCGGTGACGTTTTGCGGAGCAGTCGGAGGATGATCCATTACGATTCGCCATCATATCTTCCCAGTAGTGACCGTCAAGTTAGCGGAAAATTCCGCGGACGAATTCAAGGATTGTTCGTTGGCCAGGGTGTGAAGCACAATACGAATATTACCGCCGCGAGGATGGCCAATAATTTCCGGCCTGCATCGAGCGGCTCCCAACGGTCATATACTGGAGGGTGCCGAAATCGCAGCGAGAGGACTAGCAAAACGATTCCCCACAGTCCCCACCCGTGCCACCAACGGATTCCCATCGCGATTAGTCCCAGCGACACGATCAGTGAAATTTCTTTATGCTTTTTGCTCGCGAGAGTGTAGAGAATGTGTCCGCCATCGAGTTGCCAGCACGGCAACAGATTCAGCGCGGTAGCAAACAATCCGACCCACGCCGCCTGTCCGATCGGATGAAGCAAAAGTGATGTAGGGTCCGCCCCAGGATGAAACATTCCCATAAAAATTTGCATCAGCAGCGGATTGCCAAAAATAATGTCGGCATTCTGCTGCACTCCCGGCACGATCTTCGATATCGATATCGCATACGCCATCAAGGGCACTGCTACAACAAATCCAGCAATGGGCCCAGCGATGCCAACGTCAAAAAGCGCGCGGCGAGTCGCAATCGGCGACCTTATCCGGAGAAACGCGCCAAATGTACCAAACAGAAATGGCGAGGGAATAAAGTAGGGATAGCTCACCTCAATGCCGTAAATCTGGCAGGCCAGGTAGTGGCCCATCTCATGCGCCATCAGAAATCCCAACAGCGCAAACGAAAACGGAATGCCCAGCACAAGCAAGTGAGGATGTGCGAGCGGCGCTAAAATCGCCGCGAAGGGATTTTCGTCTCCAGAAAACGGTGCAACTTTGCGTGAATAAGACAGTGCAAATTCCGACCCAACTGCCAAAGTCGTAATAAGCGTAACCAAGAAAAGAACTAGTGCCGGCCACCGAGCCTTTCGGCGCCGCACAGTATGAGGCGGGGGAAGTTCGATCACTTGGGGATAACCTAGATCGAGAACTTCGACAGGGGTACGCGTATGTCCGTTGCCGGGAATGTGATCCATGCAGACGACAAGTTTATCACTGAAAAGCGGCCAGTTGCCTTTCTCCGGAATGGCCCCAACAATGGCGTCCGCTCAGTTCACGACTTGGGAGCAGATGTGGAGGAGGGAGCTGGCAGTGTCTGAAGTTCCTTGCCAGGCTTGAAACGCACGGCTTTGCCCGGAGGGATGCTGACTTGTTGCCCAGTGCGTGGATTGCGGCCAATCCCGGTCTTCCGCGGTTTTACGTTGAACACGCCGAAGCGCCGAAGCTCGATGCGTTCTCCCCGGCCCAACGCATTCTTCATAGCCTCGAATACGGTTTCCACCGCTTGCTCAGCTTTTGTCCGGGTGACGTTAGTTTTCTGAACGATGGCGTTCACGATGTCGAGCTTGATCACGCGTTCCTCCAGCCTTAGCGGAAACCTATGCTAGACAGTGGTTTGCAGGTTGTCAAGCGCCGTGGCGTGTAATAATATGCGCAACTCGCTTTTAACCTGAGCAGTGCGTATTTCAGCCGAAGTATTCCGGCATCGCTGTTAAGGCTTATCTGCGTTATTTCTGTTGATTTGGGAGGGTTCGATGTCGGTGAAGTCTGACAAATGGATACGCAAGATGGCTCGCGAGCATAAAATGATCGAGCCTTACGAAGATCGCCAGGTGCGCGACGGAGTGATCAGCTACGGCGTCTCGTCGTATGGCTACGATATGCGCGTGGCGGATGAGTTCCGCATTTTCACCAACGTGAATTCCTCGATCGTCGATCCGAAGCATTTCGATTCGAAATCATTCGTCGAATTCAAAGGGGACGTTTGCATCGTGCCGCCGAATTCTTTTGCCCTCGGGCGCTCCGTGGAATATTTCCGCATTCCGCGCAACGTGCTTACTCTTTGCGTGGGCAAATCCACCTATGCACGCTGCGGAATTATTGTGAACGTCACGCCGTTCGAGCCTGAATGGGAAGGTTTTGTCACGCTGGAAATCAGCAATACCACGCCGCTTCCCGCGCGCATCTACGGCAATGAAGGACTCTGCCAGGTCATTTTCTTCGAATCCGACGAGCAATGCGAAGTCTCATACAAAGACAAAAAGGGGAAATATCAGGCACAGCAGGGAATTGTGCTTCCAAAAATCTAGCATTTCGCCGGGGACTCAGCCGACACGTGACTCCAGGGCTTTTCTGCTTTTGTTTGCGTAACCGAAACCTGGCTGGCAAGTTACAATACATTTAACGCGCTTTATGTCGGTCTTAGGTCCCGAGGCCTCGGTAATATTTCCCGCCCAGGGGCGTAGTACATAGTAGGGTTCCCGAGCGTAAGGAGATTTGAACTTAATGGCATCGTCGGTTAGTCCGCCAAAACACGATCTGGGTTCGTTGCGCATCCAGGAAGGTCAGCGCAAGGGCGGAAAGGCCGGCAGAGTGCTCGGTATCGTCGCCGCGCTCTTAGGCGTGGCTGTGTTGGTCACCGGGGCCGTATTTGCTTTTCACGGCCGAAAACCGGTAGTAGAAGTGGTTGTCGCGCACAAAGCTGGCCCTGGACGCCCAGCCCTGTTGAACGCCAGCGGCTATGTGACGCCGCGGCGTCGCGCCACGATTGCAGCGAAGATCACGGGGCGCGTCACCAGTGTCAACTTTGATGAAGGCATGCACGTTCACGAAGGGTTCGTGCTCGCCACACTTGACGATTCTGACGCACGCCGTGCGCTGGACTCCGCCAAAGCCGATCGCGATTCAGCCCAAGCCGCGATAGCCGATTTTCAAGTGCAGCTTAAGAACGCCGAAATCGAATTGCAACGCGCGAAGCAGCTTCTGGCCGCTGGAGTTCAGAGCCAGCAGACTCTAGACAACGCCACGATGGCTGCCGATAGCCTCCGCGCAAAAATTGCCCTCGCCAAGCAGCAAGTAGCTGGGTCGCAAGCGCGCGTCGGTGAAGCGCAGCAGAATGTGGATAACACGGTAATCCGCGCGCCCTTCGATGGAATTGTCGTCTCGAAAGATGCGCAGGTTGGCGAAATGGTCTCGCCTATTTCAGCCGGCGGCGGCTTCACGCGAACCGGTATAGCCACCATCGTGGACATGAACTCCAACGAAATCGAAGTGGACGTGAACGAAGCCTACATCGCCCGCGTGGTACCGGGTCAAAATGTCACAGCCGTCCTCGACGCTTATCCCGACTGGCAAATCCCGTCGCGCGTTCGCACCGTGATACCCACTGCCGACCGCCAGAAAGCCACGGTGAAAGTGCGCATTTCCTTTCTAAAACTGGACTCGCGCATTCTCCCTGACATGGGTATCAAAGTGACCTTCTTCGGCGCTGAACCGGAACAAAAAAGCGGTGCTGCCGAGCCGGCGACTCTGATTCCGCAAGAGGCCGTACGCGACGACCAGGGCAAGAAAATTGTCTTTCTGGTGAAAGAGGATCGTCTCGAGCGCCGCGCTGTAACGCTAGGCGGGACTCGCGGAACCGAAGCGGAGGTTCTCGCCGGTATTGATGCGGGTGACACGGTTGTAGTCAAGAGTCCAGCAACTCTTCGCGACGGCCAGGCAGTCGATATCAAGAAATAAGAAATAGGAGACCCCCAGATGGTTCGAGTGGACGGCAGAGGAAGCGCAGGCAGCTTGATTCAGATCCGCGGGCTCGACAAGACCTACAGCCGCGGCGGCGAAGTAATCCACGTCCTGCAAGGCCTGAATCTTGACGTGGACAAAGGCGAGTTCGTCGCCTTCATGGGTCCCAGCGGCTCCGGCAAGACCACGCTGCTGAATCTGCTAGGCGGCCTAGACGTTCCTTCCCGCGGCAGCATCACCGTCGCCGGCGACGAGATCACGCACATGTCCGGCAGCAAACTCACCGACTGGCGCGCGCGCCACGTTGGATTCATTTTCCAGATGTACAACTTGATCCCCGTGCTCACGGCATTTCAAAACGTCGAGCTGCCGTTGCTGCTCACCAAGCTCTCGAAGTCCGAGCGGCGTCAACACGTGGAAGCTGCTCTGGGAATCGTGGGTCTCGCTGACCGAATGAATCACTACCCTCGCCAGCTTTCCGGGGGACAAGAACAGCGTGTCGCTATCGCCCGCGCCATCATCGCTGATCCCACTTTCCTGCTATGCGACGAGCCGACCGGCGACCTCGATCGCAAGAGTGCTGACGAGATTCTCGATCTCCTCACTCGCCTGTCCAAGGAATACAGCAAAACTATCTTAATGGTGACGCATGACCCGGCCGCGGCCGAGCGCGCGCAAGCCACATTGCACTTAAATAAGGGCGTCCTGGTTGAAGGGCTTCTAGCCGCAGCAGGGAGTTCGCGATGAAATTCATGCCACTTATCCTCGCAAACCTATTTCGCAAAAAGCTGCGTACCACTTTGACAATCGGCTCTTTCGCCGTTGCGCTGTTCCTATTTGGACTTCTCGTAGTTGTCCACGGCGCGTTCAACCAAGGTGTGGATCTGGCCGGTGTAGACCGCCTGGACGTGATCAACAAGGTTGCTATTATCCAGCCCCTTCCCATGTCCTATCGCGATCAGATCCTTCGCATTCCCAGCGTGAAAGCCATCACCCACGACAATTGGTTCGGCGGCATTTACCAAGATGAACGAAACTTTTTTCCGCAATTCGCCATTGATGTTGAAAACCAGCGCCAGGTCTTCCCTGAATTCGTGATTCCCGACGATCAATGGAAAGCTTTCGTGGCCGATCGCGAAGGCGCTATTGTCGGCGCAACGACCGCCAAGCGCTTCGGCTGGAAGGTCGGCGACCGCGTTCCTATTAAAGGCACGATTTTCACTGGCACTTGGGAATTCAATATCCGAGGTATCTACACCGGTTCGCGCGATCAAGACGACCTCACGCAATTTTGGTTTCACTACGACTATTTCGACGAGCGCCGCCAGATCGAGAAAGGCTTAATTGGCTGGTATATCGTGAAACTGGATGATCCGGATCACGCTGGAAGTGTTGTGAAGGCTATCGATGATACTTTCGCGAACTCTCCTTATGAAACTAAGACGGAAACGGAGAAAGCCCTGGCCACCGGCTTTGCAAAACAATTCGGAAACATTTCCTTTCTGATCCTCAGCATCGGCGGAGTGGTGTTCTTCACTTTGCTTCTGGTGACCGGCAATACGATGGCCATCGCGGTGCGCGAGCGTATCGGCGAGCTCGCGGTCCTCAAGGCCGTTGGCTATACCGACCGCTTCGTTTTGTTCTTCGTTCTGGGCGAATCCCTTCTGATTGCTGCCGTCGGCGGCGGCATCGGCATCGGCTTGTCCAAACTCTTCACCATGGGTGGTGATCCCACTCACGGTTTCCTGCCTTACTTTCGCCTCCCAGGTCCGGCCATGATTATGGGAGTTGCCATTTCGTTGGCCGTGGGGATTCTCGCTGGGATACTTCCTGCCACAACGGCAATGCGGTTGCGCGTGGTTGACGCACTGAGGAGGGTTTGAGCCGTGGCCATACCCATTGTTTACAACTTGCGTAGTGTTCGCGCTCGTTGGGTTTCTGCGATTGTGGCCGTTCTCGGGATCGCCGGCACGGTCGGTGTGTTCATCGCCATGCTTTCCCTCGCGCGCGGCTTTCACGCCACGTTGGTCTCTTCCGGATCCGCCGACAACGCACTAATAATGCGCGCCGGTTCAAGCGCGGAATTAGACGGCGCCGTTGGGCTGGACCAGGTGAAAGTCATCCAGGATGCCCCCGGTATTGCCCGCGATAATGGCGCGCCCTTGGTTAGCCCTGAGGTTGTGGTCATCGCCAATTTCCCACTGAAGGCTACCGGTACCGACGCTAACGTCCAGGTACGCGGCGTTTCCGCTGACGCCTTAAAAGTGCGCAGGAATGTGCATATTTCGCAGGGACGGTTTTTTGAGCCAGGTCTTTCGGAGTTGATCGTCGGCAGGAACGTCGCGAGCACCTACTCCGGCTTGAATCTTGGTGATACGGTCAGCTTCGGCAGCGGCACTTGGAAGGTAGTTGGTATTTTCGACGCCGGCGGTAGCGCTTTCGATTCCGAAATCTGGTGTGACTCTCGTGTACTCGCTCAGGTTTACAAGCGCCCGGAGAACATTTTCCAGTCGGTCACCGTGCATTTGACCTCCGCATCGGGGTTCGACGCTTTCAAAGATTCGCTCATCTCCGATCCGCGTTTAACCGTTCAAGTCACCCGCGAGATCGAGTATTACGAAAAACAATCTCGGGGCCTTACGACCTTAATCACGGTTCTTGGCACGTTGGTGGCTGCGATCATGGGCGTCGGCGCAGTCTTCGGTGCGCTCAATACGATGTACTCTGCGGTGTCCGAACGTTCGCGAGAAATCGCCACCATGCGCGCTATCGGCTTCGGCGCCTTCAGCATCGTGATGTCATTTCTCTTTGAGGCATTGCTCATTGCGTTCATCGGGGGCCTGCTAGGTTCGGCCGCCGTGCTTCCGCTGAATGGCCTCACGACAAGTACGCTGAACATGCAAACTTTTTCGTCCGTCGCCTTCGCTTTTCGTATCACACCCATACTCCTCGTTGTGGGCATTGTCTTCGCCCTGTTCATGGGCTTGATTGGTGGCGTCCCTCCCGCCATCCGTGCTGCGCGCCGTCCAGTAGCCTTGGCGCTTCGCGAGCTATAAGGCGCGCAACCGTCCAGTCGACCTCTGCATCCTAGTGGCAAAAATAAACAGGAACTTTTTCGCCGCGGGCAGGAATAACCATATGCTCAAAGCGCGCTTAAAATTGAGATCACAAAGGTGAGCATGCCACGCGAAAACAGCACAGCAAAAATTTCGGGTCTAGCTGCGTCATTTCTTGCCTTGGCAATGATTCTAGTGCTGTCGGCGTGTGGGGGGAAGCGGCAGCAGCATAGCCACGGTGACTTCGGTAACGATCTCGCCTACCTCGGCCAACGTTCAAATCAATACATCGATTGACATCACTGCGACGGTCAAGCTCTCGAACACGAGCAGCACAACAGACACCGCCGTGACCTGGCAGGTCAATGGAGTCGGAGGCGGTAACTCCTCGTTTGGAACTATCGTGTCAGACCCCAATGACGATCAAGTTGGCGTATATACCGCTCCCAGCGTTACACCCAGCGCCAACAACGGGCAGGTGATGATTACGGCGACCGCGCCGCAGATGCCCTCCAGCACGACTAATACTAATATTGTGACGTCAAACACTGCAATTATCACCGTCGGCATCGGGCAAGGACTTGCAATTACGCCCACGACGGCCACCGTTCCGGCCGGCGGCACGGTTCAATTTTCCGCTCTTCTAAACAGCGTGGCTGACTCGAATGCTACTTGGTCAGTATCCTCGACGAATGGCGGAAATATTGGCAGCATCAATCAGGTTACCGGGCTTTACAGCGCGCCTCCCTCTCCGCCGCCCGGCGCTACTTTCACCGTCACCGCCACGGACTCAACGCTTCACCCCGCGGTTACCGCCACGGCCACTGCCACGATCATCTATTCAGATGAATCTCTGAACGGACAGTTTGCCTTCTCATACTCAGGAAATGATCAGTCTGGTTTTCTTTCTGCGGCGGGCAGTTTCTTCGCCGACGGAAACGGACACATTGAGAGCGGAATTGAGGACGTGGACAGCTTCACCTCCGGGGGGGCGGTCCAGTATCAGATTGCCGGCACCTACAAAGTAGGCCCGGATGGCCGCGGGACAATTTTGGTGAATTCAGGAATCCTTGGTGCCAGTACTCTGCAGTTTGCGCTTACTTCGAACCAGCATGCGGTGGTAATCCGCTTCGACCGCAGCTTCACCGGCAGCGGCACTATAGACCAACAAAGCCTAAACGCGATCTCTGACCTTTCTGCCATCACTGGTCCCTACGTGTTTTCCGGTTTAGGCGCGGATCCCACATTTTTGCCGTTGGGAATTGCCGGTAAATTCACCGCCAGCGGAAATAGCAGTCTCCAGAGCGGCACCGGCGTAGTGGACCTCAACGATCATGGCGTTGTGAAGCAGGCCGATACCTCGTTCAGCGTTTCTTACTCTCTGGATAGCACCGCGCCGAACACTGGCCGCGGCAAAATGACCATCAACAGCACTGCGACTGGCCAGCGTCAATTGGCATTCTACATTGTGGATGCCACACATCTGTATTTCGTCGAGATCGATGCCAACGCCTACCTGCACGGCGATATGTACAGCGGCGCTTCAGGAAGCTCTTTCTCCGCATCTAGTCTTACCGCGGGGAATTATGCTTATACCGCTGGTGGGAATTCACCGACGGGAGCGTACGCTTTGGGCGGAGTCTTTGCTTCGGGAGGTATTGGCGACATAACCGGAGGCGTCTTCGACAGCAACAACGCAGGCACGGTCACTTCGGCAATGGCTCTGGGGACCTGTACTTACACCGTCGATCCGTCCACGGGCCGCATCTCGCTTGGATTGAATCTTGCGAGCGCAGCATGTCCTACCGGAGCAAGTTCCAGCACCGTTCAATTCGCCACGTATCAAACGGCGCAAGCAAGTTCCACGACCGTGGAGCCCGCAGCGGTGATGCTCGAACTGGATCCCACCGCAGTATCCACTGGTTCAGCGTATTCGCAGAAGACCGTTACGCAATTTACCGCTGGCAGCTTCGCACTGGCCCTCGGCGGTCAGGGAGTATGGCATAACAACACTGCTGCCACTCAACAAGATGTGGAAGGGCAGATCACTCTCAGTGCCTTGGCAGTGTCCAACGGTAATCTCGACATCAATGACTTCAACGCCGCCTTCCAGAGCGACCCGATCAGGAGTGCAAACAGCCCGATTACGGCGCCCGACTCGAACGGGCGTGGCACAGCAACCCTTGTCGCTACGAACCCGAATTCCAGTTACAGCCTGGCCTACTACCTGATCGATGCGAACACTGCGCTTCTCTTCGATTTGGATTCAAATCACATGTTGATCGGAACCATCGCCAGGCAATTCTAGGACTTTAGAAGTGGCAAGCTTTTGCCCCACTGTCCGCTGAATACGAACGAGTCCAGCGGCTTGCGCTGGCGCGGAGCTAGTTCGCGCTGGCGCAGTTCATCCGGCAGAGACTGCGGATCCCCCGCATAGCCGATCGCAAATCCCGCCACCGGTTCATAGTCCGCGGGAATATTGAAAAGCTTTCGCGCTTTTTCCGGATCGATTCCCGCCATTTGATGAACGGAAAGACCCAGCGCTTCCGCTTGTAGGCTTAAATTCGCGGCCGCTTGGCCCACGTCATGGAAAGCGTGTCGATTGGGCCTGCCGTCGTCAAATTTCGTCCTTGCCACGCTAAGAGCCAGAACCGGCGCTTGCTTGGCCCAACCTTGGTTGAATTCAACAAAAGACTGAAGCACGCGGTTGTAGGTTTCTGGATCATCCTTTGTTCCCACAATAAAATACCAAGGCTGCGCGTTGTAAGAAGATGCCGCCCATCGCGCGGCTTCGAACAAACTCCGAAGTTTTTCTGGTTCCACCGGCCTGCTGTCGAACGCTCTGGGACTCCAGCGGTGCGCAATCAAGTCATGAATGGGCGTGCGGGTTTCCGCTGGCCTTTTTAGCGTGCTCATAATTCCTCCTGACAATTCTTGTTTTCAGACTTGTTAATAAGCGTGATAGGCGTCGTTTCTATTTCGTTTCCTTTATATCAAGCTCTCGCGCGTGAGTAATCCACCGAGTAAGGTCCCGCTCCGTTCGCAGCAAGAATCACCAACCCGCCCATGATCGCCACATTCTTCAGCAGGTGAATCATGTTGTCCTGCTGTTCCATGCCTTGCATGGCCCAGAAGTTATGGAAAAAGAATGTTGTTGGTATGAGGTAAAGAAACAGAAGCCACGCGGCGATTTTTGTTTGGAATCCGGCCAGTATGGCGAGTCCTCCGGCCAGTTCCAATACCGCTGCGCAAGCCACAGCTACACCCGCCATCGGCAAGCCCTTAGCCGTCGCATATCCCACCATCTGCGTATAACCGCCTATCTTGAAAAATCCGCTGATCAAAAACAAGACGCTGATCAGGATTCGGCCCGCCAACGGTGTAAAACTGCTCGAGGAATCACTCATCGTGTCGCTCCTTTTCAGATTGATTTACGCCAGGTCGAAAAGCAAAACTTCCGAGGGTTTTGTCGCATTCACACGCACTTCAGCTTCTTCGGAAACAGCCGCGCCATCTCCAGCCTTCAATTCCACTCCATTCACATCCACGGTCCCGCGTGAAACTTGCACCCACGCGTGACGCCCCGCCTTCAACGAATGCTTGGTCTGCTCGCCTTCGTTCAACCGCGCGATGTAAAGATTCGCATCCTGATGAATATGCACGGGCGCCTGAGGGCCCGCCACCAGATGGAACTGTCCCCGCAAGTCCTCATCCGGAAACGTCAGTTGCTCGTACTCCGGTTTCAGATTTTTGTGATCCGGCACGATCCATATTTGCAATAGATGCGTGGGATCGTTCGGCGATGGATTAAATTCACTGTGCATGATTCCCGATCCCGCCGTCATGTGCTGCAACTCGCCGGGTCGGAGCACTGCGCCGGTGCCCATGCTGTCGCGGTGCTCCAGCGCTCCATCCAGTATCCACGTCAGAATTTCCATATCGCGATGTGGATGCATTCCGAAGCCTTTTCCCGGCGCTACGATATCTTCATTCAGCACGCGCAAGGAACGGAATTGGATATGTTCTGGGTCGTAATACTGGTCGAACGAAAATGTGAAGCGCGTGTCCAGCCAAGAGAGCTTATTGCGCCCTCGCTCTTCACTCGGTCGAACTTGTATCATGTTCTTTCTCCTGTCACTCTCTCTGAATTGTTTTTATTGCATTCCGAACTGAGGTCCTCGCCGCGCCCCAGCTTGCGGCACAGGCGGCGTAACTCTTCCTGTTCATTCGGATTTAAGTGACTCATTTCTTTCACGATCTCTTTCGCATGCTGTGGAAAAACACGTGCGATCAGCTTGCGTCCTTTGAGAGTTAAATGGATCATGATCATGCGCCGGTCCTGGCTTTGCCGCTCCCGCCGCACCAAGCCGTGTTTTTCCAGATTGTCGACCACCATCGTTACATTCCCGCCGCTGCGCAAAAGCTTGTCACCCAGTGCTCGCTGACACATAGGCCCCAGATGAAACAGCGCCTCCAGTACTCCGAACTGGCTCGTCGTTATGTCGTGCCGCTCCAAGTCCGCACTCAGTCGCATCGCCATCGCGTTCGAAGCCCGCGCCAGATTAATGAACGCGTTCAGCGCCCTGGTCGTCCCGCTATCGCCTTTAAAATGTGTCGGCACTATAGTTTAACTATAAACCGTTTAACATCAAACCATCTATAAGATGCCCCAGCCTTAGATTGGATTCAAGAGAGTCGGGGGACCGCTTCTTGGGTGCGTGCCTCGCTACCGCCTCAGTCTAAGGGCCCTCCTATTGAGATAGACTCTACCCGCGTGTTCCGCAAAAGGGCGCGGGCTTCTCCACCTCATCAGCTGGGCTTACGTTGTGCTCGTTTTGGCCGCCAGCGGTACAGCGACCGTTACGGTTGGAGCAAAGTGAACTTCACCTTTCAACTGGACCACGGAGAAGGGGCGCTCATGTGGCCAGTGACGAATTTGCTCGATCGGTACCATTGTTACGCTTAGTATCACTCGTGAGTAGCCAGGTTATGACACCTGACGTTGATGTCGTCATGCCCGTGCATAATGAAGCCGCTTCTATCGAGTCCACGCTCGAAGAATGGCACGCCGAGTTGTCTCCCCTGGTAAATCTCCGATTTATCCTTGCGGAAGACGGTAGTAAGGACAATACCCGGGAAATATTGCACCGCCTGACTGCACGCTTTCCCATAATCCTAAATTGTAGCGATAAGCGCCGCGGTTACGCGGGAGCCATGATTGCAGGCATACAGCAGAGCGTTGCTCCTTATGTGCTCGCCGTTGATGCGGATGGGCAATTCGATCCCAAAGATTTTTGCAGTTTTTGGCAGCAGCGCGAAGAATGTCCCTTTCTGATCGGATGGCGGCAGACGCGAGCCGACATTCTCTCCCGCAAGATCATGTCGGGCTCGTTCAAGCTGCTTCATCGCGCGCTTTTCAGAATGAAGCTTCACGACGCGAGCTGTGGCTTTGTACTTATGCAAAGAAAAGCCATCGCTAAGTTGCTGCCTGGTCTCGGTCTGCTTCCCGAAGGTTTTTGGCTGGAGGTCACTGCCAAAGCCAGCCGTGCAGGTGTACCGGTTACCGAGGTTCCTATTAACCATCGTTCCCGAACTGCGGGAACATCGGTCGTTTATAAACCCCAGCGAGTGCCCGGCATCGCTTGGCGAAACAGTTCCGGCCTGTTGAGGCTATGGCTAAAATAAGCTAGATCTGGGCTATCGCCGTTTCACGGCGGTGACACGGGTTCAAATCCCGTCGGGGACGCCAACCACTTGCAGATCCCCTCTAGAATTTTGTAGGTCCGTTACGGTCCGATAAGCCTCGCTGCTTGGTTTTTCTTCACTTTTGTCGAGCAACAAGCTCACAACTCGGCTCTGCGCGTCTCGCTTGGTTTGCGGGATTGCTTGCGCTTAGGCGTTCAGACAGGGGAGGATTTGAATACTCGGCTTTTGGAGATCCTCCGAACGCTCATACGGCACCTCCCACAAGCCCGTTTCTGGCCGATCAACAAACGTTGATAGTTCGGTAGCCACAAGCGCGCTTCCCTTACAGGTTGGCGCAAAAAGGTTTCTCACTTTATCGTGGACCATCGATCAGTCTCTACTTAAAGGAATCAGTGGACGAAGTTAATTGCTACTGCGGGAGTGACTGTCATTGCAGCATTGTGCCCGCCCGGAATCACGCGCGTGCCGACGATCACCCCAATCGTGGAATTCCAGCTGTACTCAACCGCCGGAGCAAACCCAGACGTCTCCGCTGATCCGAGGTTCACCAAAACGCTGTTTGGATTCTGCGCGCTGCTGGGACCTGGAACGTTATTTCCAATTACGCGCGTGTTGCTGGTGTAACGATACGTTGCGTCCAATGCCAGCACCCACCGGCGCGTCAAGCTGTATTCCCAGGACGCATCCACAAAGGACGACCGCCCAGGCTCGGCGCGCCCGCGAAAATCTGCTCCGGTGTCGTACACGCTCACGCCCTGCACATTCACGTCCCTCGAAAACGATTGCGATACATTGAAACGCACGCGCAAAATCCGCCGATTCGCCATCCAGAAATACGTCTGGGTGTAAAGCGCGATCGTCGTGGTGTAAGCACCGCCGCCCAACCCGTCGCTCGGACGGTCGCCCAACCGATCGTACTTTCCTGATGGAAAGGTTTCTTGCACCGTCGCGGAAATCGTGGGAAGCCAACTCCCTTGGTGAAATTGTCGAAGCCTGAATTGTCCCTGTACCGTGACATCGCCCAGCCGAATTCCCGCGCTGCTAAGCTCGTTGCTCAACTTGTTGTAGCCAAATGTCGGGATCACTCCCACGGTGAATCTGTTTGCAAGCCCGTAGTTAATGTAGGTAAGCGAACCGAATCCATTGGAGTGCGCGCCAATCACGTCGTAAAGATAGGGCTCAATCAGAAAATGTCCGCGAGGCAAAGTAGAAGCGTTAGGCGCTAGCAGCGGCCCCGTCCACCAGGCATCGTCCAGCGCTTGCCGGTTGACGCCAGCCGTCGGTGCGTGGTCCGACGCGCGCTCAACAGAGGATTTTGGCGCAGCTTCTTGTGCCAAGGAAATCCCGGCGGCCAATGTAAGTAGAGCCAATATTCCCTGAATCGTTCCCCACAACTTCATCTGTGCACCCTCTTCTCGGCACAGTGTTACTGCTTCGCGCGCCGTTCATGCCGTCCGATTTCTGCGGTGAAATTTCGCCTAAGGCGATTAATATTTACTTTTCAACGCGCGTATCCAGCGCAATCCAATTCGTCTCCCTGGTTTTGCCGCCATCATCTGAACAAGCCTGCTCGAACCGGCACGAATTTGCGGTGATGTCCGTCCACACATTTCGCACCAGAATCATCTTGTCGTTAGAGATTCTTCCTGATGATAAAACTCGCCTCACCCATTTTTGAATTCGCCGGTCGTCGGTACCCTGAGCATGCCCCGGCCCATCCACCTCAAACTCCACCAAATTCGCGCGCCCGGCCGAAATCTTGCGCACCACAAAAATTCCCTCGTACTCAATCCAGGTGTGCGAGGCGGTCCATGCTCTAGCCGCGACAGATGCGGCTTCCAAGCACCAATCTCAAAATCAAAATCGTGCAAGCCATCGCGTGCCGTAGCAGGTTGCTGGGCGCTCGTATGACCCAGGGGCTGCAGAATCCGGTTAGCCGAGCCTAGGGAAGCATGAAGTGGCCGGAGTGGCTTCTGCAGTGCTCTCGGTTTTCGCCGCGACTGTAAGCCGTCACGTCTAGACCTAAATCCAACCCCTATGTTTCATTTGTAAGTGAAATCTTCACCGTCTTTTGTCCGGTGCATCGCTCACTCGCGTCTGATCCGTAATCCAATTCACTTCCCAAGTCTTCCCGCCATCTTCGGAAAACGACTGTTCAAAATGAGGCGAATCCGAATTTGTCTTCGTCCACAAAAATCGAACCAAAGTCATGCGCCCATTAATTTCCTCATGGTCGTAAAACTCACCCACGCCATCTTTGAACTCGCCGACCGTTGGCAGGCCGATAGTTCCGCTCTTACTAGTGGCCCAATACAGCGACCACTGATGCGATTGCGGATTGTACAAACGCAGCGTCAGCCCCTCGATGTGCCCCGCCGGGCCATCGGTTTCGAATTCCTCGATGTGAGAGCGCCCATCCCACACCTTCCGCGTTACCGAAGTTCCGTCAAACTCGATCCATTTGTTGGACCCCGTCAAAGGATGCTCCAGCTTCTTCAGATGGATTTTCCAGCTTCCCAGCTCGAAGTCGAAATCATGCTGCCCATCGTGATACTTCGAGGCATTCTGTTCCGCCGTGGCATTCCCCTGTTGTGCGAAAATGCAGCTAAGCGGAACTAGAACTCCCGCTGCGCAAACCGCGGAGCCAATCAAAATCTTCTTGAGTGCATTCATTGATTCCTCTCTTTTATTGTCCAATCCGCATTTTGGTTCTGCACCCGGTCATCCCCGAACCGCGTCGGCCGCCGAGACCGCCCAGCTCGACTGTTAGTCGAGCCTGGGGAAGAGGGCACGAAGTGGAGGGAATATGTCTGGTGGGACCTGCTGTTTGCTTTGTCCGCCTTCGCAACGCCATCACACCCCGAGAAGCTAACTTGTATAGTAGTCGCCAACAATATCCACTTTCGTGTGTTACGATATAGCCACTCTACGGCACGCAACGAAACGCGTCCCCGCCAGCTTCCTCCCACCGTTCGCCCTGGATTACAAAACGAAGACCTCGATGTAGCGCCAGCTCTACGACTGTTTCCGACACAACCAACTGCGCCCCGGACAGCTCGTGCCTCCACTAGAAACCTGGCCATGATCCCGGAGGAAACATTCAGGGTACCAAGCGGGAAAGTGCGCCCTGGTTCGCAACCCGTCGCCAATCGCGCGTCCTCGCTCATGGCGACTGAGTCCACCAGCCCATGTAGAGTTTCAAAACGCACCGCAGCCATGCTGCGCGTCCCACCGCAATCCTGGCTGCGTTCTCGCGGGCGTTCCGCTCGAGCTTCGAGCGCTCGACCGCTTCCCGATTGGCCTGTGGTCAAAACTGGTCGCGCGGCATTCGCCCAACTCGCCTATCGACTCACTGGCCTACGGTGACTCCGTGGGCTACGCCCCATTCCGTGAAGCCATTGCGGAATATTTGGGCGCCGTCCGCGCCGTGCGTTGCGAGCCTTCACAAATCCTCGTCACCACCGGCTCGCAGCAAGGCCTGCAAATTTGCGCGCAAGTTCTGTTAAATCCAAAAGACCGCGTACGGATGGACCATCTTAGCTACCTATTTTCTTCCATTCCGGCGGGTGGCCGAGGCAAATCGTTTACGAATTTGTGGCGAGCCAGGCACAGTCTCGCGGACACTTTAGAGAATATCCGGCTGGTTGGTCAGCTCAAGTGTGCGGGGATAAAAGCGGGTCAGAGGGCGGCTGCGCTTAGCTGTGTCTTGAAAAAATCTGAACCGCGCGAATTACCGCCCCCGACGCGCTTGTTACTGCTTGTCGAACACGCTGGTGGTGCTGTAATCCTTGCCGTCTGCCGTCGTGCCCGTTCCTGTGATGGTGGTAACTTTTCCGTCCTTTGATACCTCTGCCGTGGACTTCCCGACTTCCTTCCCGCCCTTTGACAATACGGCGGTAGTCTTGCTGGCGTTGACTCGCTTGATGGTGATGCTGTCGGCGCCAGCGGGCGCTCCCGTGCCGGTGATGGGGGAAGCCTTGCCGTCGAATTTCGTGGAGAAGCTGTAATCGATGGGTTTTCCTTCGCCGTTGGTTCCCTTGTAGCTATACTTCAAGCCCTTACCTTCCGCTTCAACTTCACGGGTGAGGCTTTTTTGCATGGGTATGCCAGTGTATTTCGATTTTTCAGGGTTCAGTTTCCATGTTCCAACAAAAGGATTTCCCTGAGCCATCAGCGGGCCGGAGACGACAGCGGAGAGTGCAAGGGCGGTAAACAGCAACAGAATACGCTTCATGTGTGTTCTCCTTGATTCAGCCTCGGCGCGGTGTTCGCCTCAGCGGTGGCGGATTATGTCCTCGCTCGCCTTTAAATGGCAAGCCGAATGTTCTTAATGACGTGTAAGTGTCCGGTGTGCTCGCGGAAGGGCGATTGTCGCGACATTCAGATATCGAGAAAATTGTCTAACTGAGGCTGGGAACCGCAAATTAACAATCGAAAATCGCCTCCTATTTTCACTGGCTGGCTGGCGTATCAGCGAAGCAAAATCGTCTACGGCTTTTGTGTAGGACGAAGTAGAACTTCGCTAATGAAGCTCTGTGGCGCTTGCGTCACGATGCCCTCCACCACGTGGGCTATGTCCTCAGGTTGCAGCATCTTGCGGGGATCCTTTCCTGCGTGCGGTGAGAAGTCCGTGGCCACCGTGCCGGGACAAATCGCGCTCACTCGGATGCCGTAGGCTCGCAGGTCTTCCGCCATGCATTCCGTCATCCCCAAAAGTCCCCATTTCGACGCGCAGTATACGGCTCCGCCCGCAAAAGCGTTTTTACCAGCCAGCGACGCGATGTTGATGATATGCCCGGTGCGCCGCTCGATCATGCCCGTTGCCACTGCTTTGCTCAACAGGAACACAGATTTCAAATTGGTGTCTAATACTGAATCCCAATTCGACTCGCTTGCCTCGTAGAAGGGCCCAAAATATCCAATGCCCGCATTGTTCACCAAAATATCGATCGAATCGAATGCCTGTTTGGTCTCCTCCACGAGCGACCGAATGTGGTCCGGACTTGTAACGTCCGCCACCACGACAACCACCTCAGCGCCCGCGCTTTTCAACTCAGAGGCCACGTTTTCGAGTTTGTCAGCCCTTCGCGCGCACAAACTAAGCTTCGCTCCCAAGCTTCCCAGCTTGCGAGCGATAGCCAACCCGATTCCCCGGCTAGCGCCTGTAACAACAGCAACTTTGCCTTCCAGCGTTTTTTCTTTGGCCATGAGTGAACTCCGCCGAGGCGACTATTTACCTAGATTTAACATCATAACATTGGGGCGGTGTCGTTCAGGGAGCCAGGAAATCGAGAACAGAAGTGGGATTCACCTTGCACGTGTGAATAGCTTTCCCTATAATCCCGTGGATTCGTTTCCCCGCTTCTCTACGCGGGTCGCAGGCCTAGTTCGATTCTTTCCGAGTGAATCTGGTTCAGGAGGCAGTTGATATTATGCGAAAGTTTCTCGGCATCATAGGAGTGCTCGGCATCCTCATAGCGCTTTGTCTATCTGCGCAGCCGGCCGCTGCCCAGGACCAAGCGGATCAAAATAAAGCTCCGGCTTACACCATGCCGGAATATAACGGCTTTCAGGCCTGCCACGCGGAAACCAATGCGCAAATGCGGGTCAAGTGCCTTGACGATTTTGTTGCAAAATTTCCGAACTCCACCTTGATGCCGTACGTCCTCCAGCTCTACGTGCAAAGTTATAACGAGTTGAAAAATTATCCGAAGACGATCGAGTACGCTGACAAGTTGGTTGCTCTGGGCGATAAAGCAGACGCCGGCACGAAGTTGCAGGCGCTTTATACGCGTTCGCTCGCGTTCAACTACGCTTTTAGCGACAAGGCTCCTGACGCGGATCAACTCAATAAAGCTCGCGCAGCAGCGCTGGAAGGACTGAAAATTCTAAGCAGCATTCCGAAGCCAGCGAACCTGACGGACGAACAGTTCGCCGAGCAGAAAAAAGGGCCGACAGTTCTGTTCAATTACACGGCTGGCTCTGCGTCCTTCATGTTGAAGGACTTCCCGAATGCGATCAAATATTTCAAAGCAGCTCTTGCGGTCAATCCGAACGACGCGATAACAAACTATCGTCTCGGACTTGCTTACCTGCAATCAACTCCTCCGCAGCCGCTCGATGGGTTCTGGTATTTGGCGCGCGCCATCGACCAGAAAATTCCGGATGACGCGAAAGTTAAGGACTATTTGCGCAAGCAGATTCTTGCTTACGAGCAGCCGGGATGCGATTCGCTGGTAGACGCTCAGTTGGACGAGCTGCTTCAGTTGGCAGCTAATTCTCCCGAGCGGCCGGCAACTTACACCATCCCGAATGCTGATGATCTGAAAAAGATCCAGACCTCCAGCAACATTCTTACCGTGCTGTCGGACCTGAAATCCGGCGCAGAAAAAGCCAAAATGACCTGGCTGGCGATCTGCGGCGCTGAATTTCCAGAAGTCGTCGGCAAACTTATCGACGTCATTCCTGGAACCGATTTTGTGGAGCTGAAATTGGCTACCGGAGCTACTCCGGAGGAAATCGAAAAGGCCACCGAGCCTAACCTTGACGTAAAAGTCATTGGCCAGCCCGACGCGGCCCGCTTGGAAAAAAACGACGGCGTGCGGTTCAGCGGCACGCTCGTCAGTTACGATCCGCCACCAGCTTTCATGCTGCACTGGGATAAAGCCAAAGTGAACCCGGAAGACATCCCAGCCGAAAAGGGTAAGCACGCGCCGCACAAAGTGGCTCCCAAGCCCGGAAAGTAAATCTGGCGGTTCAAATTAGAAAAGGCTGGTTCGTAACGGAGCCGGCCTTTTTGTTTTGCGGAGCTTATGTTACGAAGAGAGACCCCTCAGGTGCGGTGGCGTCTGCTGTGGTCCAGCTTGTATTGGTCCACTTTGCGGCTAAGGGTGTTGCGGTGGATTCCCAACGCTTTGGCGGCGCGCGATTGGTTTCCGTTCAAACGTTCCAGCACGCGCTTGATGAATTTCTTCTCGAATTCCGTAACCGCTTCTTCGAGCAAAATTCCGCGCTCGACCATCATTCCTACCAGCGATTCCAATTGATCTTTCACGATGCCGGCTCCGAACTTGAATAGCTGTTTCTCGTACTTGTCAGCTTAATGGATGGCCGGTAATGCGTTGATATGCATCTCGATATTTCTGCGTCGTTCCAGCGACCACTTCTGGCGGCAAAGCCGGCGCCGGAGGGCGCTTGTCCCAGCCCATTTTTTCCAGGTAGTCGCGAACGTATTGCTTGTCAAAGGACGGTTGTGCTTTTCCAGGAGAGTATTCGTCAGCGGGCCAGAACCGCGAAGAATCAGGCGTAAGCGCCTCGTCGATCCAAATTATCTCGCTGTCGATCACACCGAACTCAAATTTGGTATCTGCTATGATGATCCCGCGCTCTGCGGCGTATTCGGACGCGAGACGATAAATCTTCAAGCTGGTTTCGCGCAGACGTTCCGCCAACGGTCGGCCGATGCGCGAGACGGTTTCGTCGAACGAAATATTCTCGTCGTGCCCGCTGGTAGCTTTGGTCGAAGGCGTAAAAATTGCTTCAGGCAATTTGCCCGATTCGCGCAGCCCGGAGGGCAGGGAAATCCCGCAGATGGTGCCAGTCTTTTGGTAGTTCTTCCAGCCTGAACCGGAAATATATCCGCGAACGACGCATTCAATCGGAATCGGTTCCGTTTTCTTAACGAGCATAGCCCGGCCAGCCAGGGAGCTCTTATATGGCGCCAATTCGCCGTCAAAATTCTCGGCCGTGATCACGTGGTTCGGGACTACCTTGGCGAGCCTGTCAAACCAGAAGAGCGAGAGCTGCGTTAGGACGCGCCCCTTGTCCGGAATCGGCGTCGGCAGTACGACGTCAAATGCGGAAAGCCGATCGGTGGCGATGATCAGCAGGCGATCGTCGAGGTCGTAGATGTCGCGAACCTTGCCGCGGCCGCGAAGTTTAAGTCCTGGGAAATCTGTTTGTGAAATGATGGCGCTCATTTGTGGCGAAGACACGGAATGTTTTTCCTCACTGGAGGCGGGTATTCTAGCGCAGCAAGTACGGAAGTCAACGCCAAAGAATTTTTTTGCGGAAACTACTTAGCGTGAAGGTTCGACGAAACGTGTCACCGGAGACATCTGAAGAAAGCGCGCGACCAGTGCGTTCCGGCGAGCGGGGCTGCAGGACATTAAGCAGCGTTGCTGGCGGCTTTCGGCGCGGCTGCGGCGGCCTGTTCTTCCCATTTGACGGAGACCATTTTCGAGACGCCCGGCTCCTGCATGGTTACGCCATACAGCACGGAACCCATCTCCATGGTCTTGCGATTGTGCGTGACCACGATGAATTGGGTCTGCGCGCACATCTCTGCGAGCATTTTGTTGAAGCGCCCAACGTTCGCTTCGTCGAGAGGCGCGTCCACTTCGTCAAGGATGCAGAATGGGCTAGGCTGGTAACGGAACACGGCGATCAGCAATGCCAGCGCAGTGAGCGCTTTTTCGCCGCCGGAGAGCAAGAGAATATTCTGCAGCCGTTTTCCGGGCGGTTGGGCAGCGATGTCGATTCCTGCCTCACCCGAACTGTCCGGCTCGCTGAGCCGCATCTCACCATGCCCGCCACCAAATAAAGATTGGAACGCAATAGCGAAGTGCGCGTTGATAAAGTTGAATGCCTCTTCGAATTTTTGCTTAGAGACTTGATCAAGCTCCGTAATCGTGAGCCGCGTGTTCTCGATGGCGGCCACTAGGTCATCGCGCTCACGGCGGAGGAAGCCTTCGCGCTGCTCGCATTCCTGAAATTCTTCGAGCGCCATCATGTTCACGGGTCCCATGGCTTCCACGCGCGCTTTCATCTCGTTGTAATTTGTCTCAGCGCTCACCAAATCTTCGCCGATCAGCAACTGCGCTTCCTGCGCCATTAAGTCTTCAGGTTGCGCGTTAAGTTCGGCAACGCAAGTCTGGCGCAGATAGTCTCGGTCCGCATCATTGCGGGCCTTTTCGATTTGCCGCTGGCTCCGTTCGGCGCGAAGTTCGTCCAAAGATTGGCGCTTGCTTCGCACAGATTCTTCGAGCTGAGCCGCACGTGTGCGACGGCTCGCTTCCCATTCCTTTTCCAGCGCATCCTTCTGTTCTTCCAGCCGCGTTTTCTCCTTGCGCAGATCGTCAGCCTGAATGGAAAGTTGGCCGCAGGAAGATTCCAACTCAGATTTTTCCTGGTACATCGCTTTCTGCTGCTGGCGCAGCGACAGCAAACGCTCATCGGCGATGGCCGATTTCTTCCGTAACTTTTTGTCCAGCAGCTTCCGCGCTCGTTAACCGTTCGGTCATGGTTGCCAGCTCTTCGCGGTTTGCGCCCAGCCTCTCCTGCAAAGCTTGAAAGTCTTGGCGCATGCGCAGAAGTTTCTCGGCAGATTCGACACTCTCCGTTTCCGTTTCGGCCCTGGATCGCGCAGCTTCCGTGTGTTGCCGACGAGACTGCTCGGCGCGCGAGCGCGCCGATTCCGCTTCCGATTTCAGCCGGCTGATTTCTTCGCGCTCGGTTCCAAGTTGCAGCTCGATTCTCTGCAGCTCCGAGCGCGCCTGGTCCAGAAGATGAGTCGCGCCGACGAGCGACTTTTCCGCCTCCACGTGCTGCGAAATCGCCAGAGCCAGGGCCGATTCACCGTCGCGAATTTCATCGGCGAGTCGAGTGAGCTTTCTTGCTGTTCCTGCGAAATCCTTTCCAGGCGCGCAGCCTCCGTCTCATGCTGGCGAAGTTCTCGCTTTAGCGCGAGCGGTCCTGCTTCGCCGGCGCGTCCACCCGATACGATGCGCCCGTGGTAACAGCTTCCGTCCAGCGTCAAATAATAACTGTGCGGATTTTCATTCGCGAGTCTGCTCGGCTACCGCTGAAGTTTCCACCAAATATGCCGTGCGAAGCTTGGTGAGAAAATTCTTCGCGGCAGACCCGATGGGCGCGCGGAAATCGACCAGCCGGTCAAGCCTGGCTACCACGCCTGGCCGGCAGGGGAAGGGAACCGTCGGCTTCGAACATAGGAGTATCCACATTGTGCAGCGAGTCCACGAAGAAAGTGGCGCGGCCGCCCATTTCATTTCGCAACAGCGCGATGCCTGCGCGCGCGTGATCGAAGGACTCGACCACGATGTATTCCAATTCCTCTCGCAGGAACTGCTCGATAGCGCCTTCGTATTTTTCTTGCACTTCGGCGTAATCGGCCAACAATCCGGCCGCTCGGAAACCGTTGCCAGTAGAATCCGCCTATTCACTGAGATTTACTGAATAATTTTTGTACCGCATCGGCGGTATAGGCTCGGTCGGTTAGGATTTGTTCGATTGATGCGCGGCGGGCCCGCTCTGCCGAAAGGCTTTCACGAATTATTTCCAGCCGTTGACCGGCTTCGTTCTGGTTGTTGCGGAAATCTGCTAAGCCGCGATTGCGAATCGTGAACCGATTTGCCCAGATTCATGAGCCCGCGCTTCTCGCCTGCTGAAATTTTGTTTCCGCGGTCGCCACTCTTTCCGTAGAACCGCATATTCGGTCTCGATCGCTTGCAACGCGATGCCACGCTGTTCCTCAGCCGCCGTGTGTCGAGCAGCTGTTTCCTCCGCCTGCAGCGATTCCGCCTGTTCGCGCGCGGATTCTTCCACCATGCGCGCTAGCGAGCTGATGCAGCTCTGCGATACGAACTTCCAGCCGCTCTTGCTCGCCGGCGCTTGAAGCAGCTTGTTCCGTGGTCTGACGCGATGCCGCTTCAAGAATGCAGTTTGCTCGCGCAGGGAACTTGCCGCTTCGCGTTGCGCCAGCATACGCGCGCCTAGCTCCGTTGCCTGGCGTTCAGCCTGTTCCAACTCAACCACCAGGCGCGTGGCGCGTGTATCGATTTGCGCGACTTGCTCTCGATTGAAGGTGATTCGGTTTTCGGCGCGATCCAGATCGAGCGCCGTTTGGCCGAGCTGGTTGTGAATTTGCCGCATCTCGCCGTCGAGTTCGTAGCTTCGTGCACTCAAGCGTTCTTGCTCGGCTTCAAGCTCGTGCACCGTGCGCGCGTCGCGCTCTTCAGCTGATTCCATTTCGCGCAACAAATTTTCCAACCGCGCGGCTTCGATATCGAGATGCTCGGCTTTACTTGCCAGAACGCTCCGCAACAGTCCGCGCATTTGTTCGCGCAGCTCGGCGTAACGTCGAGCTTTGGATGCTTGGCGTTTCAGCGAAGCAAGCTGCTTTTCCACTTCGACGAAAATGTCGTTCACGCGAGATAGATTGATTTTCGACGCCTCCAGTTTGGCTTCCGCTAAACGCCGCTTGGTCTTGTACATGGTGACGCCGGCAGCTTCTTCGATGATTGCGCGGCGGTCCATGGGCTTTGAATTGAGGATTTGCCCGATGCGGCCCTGTTCGATAATTGCGTAGCTATCGGGGCCTAGTCCCATGCTCATGAAAAGTTCTTGCACGTCGCGCAAACGCGCCACGCGCCCATTGATTAAATATTCACTCTGGCCGGAACGATAGAGCCGGCGTCCAACCACAACTTCGCCGGGCTTTAGAGCGATTGCAGGCTTTTCGGCCGTGCGCTTCTTCCACGGTTTGCCTTTGTCCTTCTGCGCCGATGCGTCCGCTTCCACCGCTGCTCCTGGATCCGCTTTACCATCCGCAAGGTTTTCGGTGTGCTTGCCCACAATTTCCACAAATCCATCTTCGTTTGTTACCGAGACGGGAGCCTCAACAAGCGCGATTCCGCTATCGGCAGATGTTTCTTCCGGGGCGTCGAGAACTTTGGCGACGGCTTCGGACAATTCCGGGTCCACCAGCGTCAGCGTCACTTCGGCCAGTCCCAGGGGAGGCCGCTTGGTGGTGCCGTTGAAAATGCAATCGGACATGCGCTCGGCGCGCAACTGCTTATGACTCTGTTCTCCAAGCACCCAGGAGATCGCGTCCACCACATTCGACTTGCCGCAGCCATTCGGCCCGACGATGCATGTGATTCCGCTGCCGCTGAAGGTGATCGGCGTCTTCTCGACGAACGATTTGAACCCCAACAACTCCACTTTACGCAGCTTTAGCACCAGTTTCCTCGCACGGTTCGCTTCCTAAGCCTGTCGGCAGAAGCGGATTTGATTTAAATTTCTTTGGAGGTCTTCCGAGACAAAAAATGCAGGAGGGTCGACGGATCAATGGCCCTGCCGCCTGGCGCTATCGGATCGGCGGTACGGGAAGAGAAATTAGCATGGGGAACAGGCAGTGTAAAGAGCGCTTTTCCGATTTGTTCCAACATCCACCTAGCTTTGTCGGGATGCCTCATTTCCTTCCTGCCAGCTTTAGTTTAGAGTAAGAGCGCTATGGCCGACCAATACCTGCTGAAAACCGAGCCATCGGAATATTCGTTCGCCGACCTCCAAAAGGACAAAAAGACCGTCTGGGACGGCGTGTCGAACCCCGTAGCTCTGCGAAACATGCGGGAAATGAAGCCGGGCGTGCAGCTCATCATCTACGAAACCGGTGACCGAAAAAGCGCGGTCGGAACGGCCACAGTGAATTCAGTGGATACGTCGAATCCCAAGAACCCCAAAGTGGAGATCCAAGCCGGTAAACCGCTCCCGAAGCCGGTTTCGCTAGCAGAAATTAAAACCAACCCGTTATTCGCCAGTTCGCCCTTGGTGCGCCAGGGAAGGCTCTCTGTGGTGCCCCTGACGCCTGCTCAATACAATGCCTTGACGTCCCGCTAAGCCCAACGCCCTACTCGATTTATTGTACATTGACTTGAATCATGGCGCAGCCTAGGATGGCGCGCACAGGGGGCCAATTTTGGAACTGGAAGTTTCGCCTGGTCCGCGGGGCCTACTGCCTACCGCAGGAATCGTGATTGCAATTTTTTTTCTAGTGGCGGCGAGCCGTCGTCCTCCGGTGCCCAAGCCCGCGAATGCTCCTGCCTCCGAGTTTTCAGCGGGTCGAGCGCGCGCCGTGCTTCGCCGTTTGGTCGGCGATGGCGTTCCGCATCCTGCGGGAAGCGCTGCAAACGATGTCGTTCGGGATCACATCCTCGCGGAGTTTTCCACGCTCGGCTACCAGTCCCAGGTGCAAACTGGTTTCGCATGCGACGAGTACGGAACCTGCGCCTCCGCAAAAAATATTTTGGCGCATCTGGATGGAACCGAGCCCGGCTCTGCGGTACTCCTCACCGCTCATTACGATTCGGTTCCGGCTGGGCCGGGAGCATCCGACGATGGCGCGGGAGTCGCGGCCGTCCTTGAAATTGCGCGCGCTCTGAAATCCGCGGCCGCGCCGCGCCACTCGATTGTTTTTTTAATTGATGATGCCGAAGAGGCCGGGATGATCGGAGCGCGCGTTTTCGTGGAGCAAAGTCCGTGGGCAAAGGACATTCGCGCAGCCGTGAACCTGGAAGCTCGCGGCACTTCCGGGCCGAGCTTGATGTTTGAAACCGGCAGCGCAAATTACTGGGCGCTGCAACTTTATTCAAAGTTCGCGAAACGCCCTGCCACCAATTCAATTTTCTACGAGGCCTATAAGCAACTTTCGAACGACACGGATTTTACGGTGTTCAAGGCTGCCGGTTATCAAGGTCTAAATTTCGCCTTCATCGGCGGCGTAAATCAGTACCACACGCCGCTCGATAATTTCGCAAATTCCAACCCCCGCAGTTTGCAGCATCATGGGGAAAACGCGTTGCCCATGGTGTTGGCTCTGGCGAATGGAGACATCGCGAATCCGCCCCACAGCGACGGAGTTTTCTTCGACGTCTTCGAACGTCGCGTCATCTTGTGGCCGGCAAAATGGACTTTGCCCATAGCCATCTTCGCGTTAGTGCTACTCTATTTTCAAATTGGATGGCTGATGGTGAAAGGGCGCCTTCTTCCTGCTGCACTTCTTTGGGGAGCTGTGAACTGGCTGGCAATCCTGGTCACCACCGGCGTCCTGGCCTTAATTCTTTACCTAGTTTTGCGCACGATAGGAGTTACTCCGGCGAACTGGCCGGCCCACGCTCTCCCGCTGCAGACGGCGTTCTGGTCGCTGGCGATATCTGTTGTGATTGTATTGTCTCTCGCTTTCGCGGCGCGCGGCGGTTTCTGGGGTTTGTGGGCCGGCGGATGGATTTGGTGGACGCTTCTATCCGTCATCGTTGCCTGGCTCACACATGGCATTAGCTTTATCTTGCTGGTTCCCTCGTGCGTAGCTGTCGTCGTGGGACTCTTCTTCACGTTGCGCGCAAGCCGGTCCCTGCGGGGCTTGTGGCTCGTCGCGGCGCTGCCGTTATTCGCAGCCGGCATCATCGGATTTACTTCGCTGTTTTTTCTTTACGATGCTCTGGGCGTTCGCTTGCTTGCCGGCACCGCACTTGTGGTTGCGATACTGTTCACTCCCGCTTCTCCATTGTTAGGAAGTTTGCGTGGGTCGAGAGGCTTGGCGCGATTCGCTTTTCCAGGCGCTACCATCGCTATCGCAGTTCTCGCGATTTTTGCCGCCGTCGTCGCACCGGCGTATTCCGCAAAATCGCCCGAGCGTGTGAACCTGCAGTACCGGGAAGACGGCGATTCCGGAAAATCGCAGTGGGTCGTTTATCCGGATTCCGGCCGGCTTCCCGAATCAATTCGCGTGGCCACCAGTTTTCATCGCGACGATCGCGGAATCTTTCCCTGGGATACGGGAACCGCGTTCGTTGCCGACTCCCCTCATCTTGCTATGGCGCCACCCACCCTCACGATTCTGGAATCCTCGGCGCTCAATGGAAAACACCAGTATCGCGTTTTGTTGCGCTCTGAACGCGGCGCACCGGACGCCATGGTTTTCTTTCCGCCGGATTCAGGACTCGCCGGCGTTCGCGTACAAGGCCAGCCTATGCAGCCTGAATCCCCGCGCGTCCGCCGGTACTTGAACGGATGGGAGGTTTACGACTGCGCGACCATGCCTGTCAAAGGCGTAGAGATAAGTTTTGAATTGCCTGTGGGGAAACCCGTGGAAGTGTACGCGCTTGACCGAACCTACGGCCTGCCGCTCGAAGGGATGTTTCTCGTGAAATCACGGCAATTTACAGCGACACCTTCCGGCGAAGGAGACGTCACTATGATCAGCCGCCGGGTTCGGCTCAACCCTTGATCGCTGGACCGCCCTCGATCATCGGAGTTAGTTTAGTTTTTCCGCTCGCCATGGGCTGCGCCGGAAATTACCATATTTCCGACGTTATCCTGTACAGCGACTAGCGCCGGCTTTTGGGTTCCGGCTTTCTTCATGGCCTGCGCCGTGCGCGCCGCTTGGGCCACCTGCGGATGCCTTGCGTCCAACTCTCTTTGTCCCGAGCTTACCGCTTCCTCATAATTTTCAAACATTGTCGGCACGAATTCCCCCGTGTTTGTCCCGCTCGCATTAGCGCGTGGCAACGAATAGGGGCCCGGAACCGTGTGGCCAAGGGTACCTTGGCCGCCAGAGCTGAATCCGCCGCCACCGCCTGCGCCGCCGCCCCCTGAATTTAGGGTGCTAGGAACTGCCCCCGCCCTCTGCGCCTGTGCTGTGCCGGCTAGGGTAAGAAGACCTGCTAGAAAAATTAATTTTTTCATCATTTTCTCTTTAGCTCGCGACAGCCCTCAGTTTGAGCCGAAATTCTACCTCTATACTAACTCAGCACATTTTTCAAAAAATGGTCCGAAAGTCCCATAGGTACTATCGGAACTCGGTCGGCGTCCAAAACTACCCAGCCACTTTCCGCCTTGGACCATCAATTTTCTTGGGATTTAGGGAAGCAGTTACGATCGCCGCTGTGGGGAAGTACTAACGGGCCCCCAGACGCTTGCTCAATTGCGGAGCGGTAGATCCGTTTCGGCTAGGTTTTTTGAATGGAACACCGGTGAGTCCGGCATGAGACTGAGAATATCCAACCAATTTCTAGTTTCCGGCGGGCGTGACCGCCGTGAGAAAGTTCAATCAGTTTCAAACAAAGATGGGCTATCGGGGAATTAAGGTTGAATCGACTCTACGGTCGGCCACTCGAGGAGGTGTTTATTTCCGAAATAACCTGTGCCTGCCGGTTGACGGCAGTGAGAGCTGCTTGCCTGCTGGGCTTGGCCGATGGGTTCGGAACGGTTTTGTGCGGCCTGGAAATCACCATATTTCCAGCGTCGTCCTGTTGCGCGACGAGTGCAGGCTTCTCCACGCCAGAATTCTTCGCGGCCTGAACCGAACGCGCCGCATCAGCCACTCCATCCTTGGTCTTCAGCTGTTCCTGGCCTGTGGTTAGCGCGTCCGAGTAGCTTACGAATGTGGAGGGTACGAAACCAGGCCCGCCCGAAGCACTCGTAGAGGCGCGTGAACTCGAACTTGCCGCCGCAGCCGCTCTGGCATACGGACACTGCGCATTCGCCACGCTGGCTGCCGCTAACGCCAAGCTTGCCAGTAGGATTAGCTTTTTCATCGTTTGTCGCTTTCGCCCCAAATGTCTGAGCGCGAGGTGCCAGTATCTGATGCTATTTTACGGCAGACACAGTCCTATAAAAAATAGTACGAAAGTACCAGCCTGATAATATTATCAACTCTCATACAGAAGCCCCATTTTGTCTCCTAGGGTTGAAAAACCCTGTAAAACTGAAGATGGTCATTTCACATTAACGTCCGACCATCTACCTGCAGGACACGCCGAAGCAACCTCACCTACAATCACAGGGTCATCGCCGAGAAACCTCGCTTCTCTCGACCTTTGCTGCAAACGAAGGCCTCAGATAGAATTACACTTTTCCGATGTCCGCGAAAATGAAGGCTGTGCACCTGCACAACACGCTGACGAACCGTCTCGAACCTCTCGAGCCGGTTCACAAAGGTGAAGTTCGCATATACACGTGCGGGCCAACCGTCTATGACTTCGCGCACATCGGAAATTTTCGCACCTTCGTGTTTCAGGACATCCTGCGGCGTTTCCTGCAATCGCGCGAATATCGCGTCCTGCAGGTGATGAACTTGACCGACGTGGACGACCGCATCATCCAGAAAGCTGCGGCCGCCGGCGTCAGCATTCGCGAATATACCGAAAAATATGTTCAGGCCTTTCTCGAAGATATGGAGGCCCTGCACCTGGAAGCACCCGAAGAGCATGGTGCGCGCCACCGATCACATCGAAGACATGGTCGCGCTGATTGAACGTCTTCAAAAGAAAGGCCTGACCTACAACAGTGAGGGCTCCATCTATTTCAACATCGCAAAATTTCCGAACTACGGAAAACTTTCGCAAATCGATCTGGCGGGAATGAAGACCGGCGTGCGCGTGGACGTGGATCAGTACGAAAAGGAAAATGCGCGCGATTTCGCCTTATGGAAAGCACCAAAACCCGGCGAACATTTCTGGGAAACGCGCATCGGCCCTGGCCGTCCCGGCTGGCACATTGAATGCTCCGCCATGGCCATGAAGTATCTCGGCGATACCCTTGACATCCACACCGGCGGCGTGGACCTTGACCTTCCCGCACCATGAAAACGAAATCGCGCAGAGCGAAGCGGCCACCGGCCATCCATTCGTCCGAATCTGGCTGCACGCCGAGCACCTGATCATTGACGGCGAGAAAATGTCCAAGTCGCACGGCAATTTCTACACGCTGCGCGATCTTTTCGCCAAAAACCACAAGCCTTCCACCATCCGCTTTCTACTACTTTCCGTTCCGTATCGCCGCCAGCTTAATTTCACCGCGGACAGTCTGAAGCAAGCTGAAAGCTCCGTCGCTCGTCTGCGAAATTTCGTCTCGCGGCTAAAGTCCGAGCAATTTCCTGCCGGCTCGAGCACTGAAATTCGTAAGCGCGCTGAGAAAGCCGAAGCAGATTTCGACGCTGGACTTGGCCGACGACATAAACACCGCCATAGCCCTCGCCGCGGTTTTCGATCTGGTGCGCGACATGAATACCGCCATGGACCGAGGCGAATTTCTGCAGCAGGATGCGCCGCGCATCGTCGCCACCATGGAGAAATTAGATGCCGTCCTGGCAGTCCTTGCCGATGATGACGATGAAAAGCTTCGCAAACTCGGTTTTGGTCCGGCGCAGCCGCGAATTCCCGCCGAACAAATCGAAGCGCTAGTCGAAGAGCGCAATGCAGCCAAACAGCGTCGGGATTTCAAACGCAGCGATGAAATTCGCCAACAACTCGCAGATTCTGGTATCATAGTGGAAGATACGAAAGACGGCAGTGTCCGCTGGAAATACAAATGAAATGAAAATTTCCACGAAATACGACCTGTCGCTGCATAGCCAGCCCTCCCACGAGCGCCCAAATCTCTTCGGCGTCGATTAAGCCCTTCTTCCTCCATTTGAATCGTTCCCGTGCGTTCGCTAGAAATCCGCTGCACGTTCGCTAAACCTTCACAAATTCACTTCCCGGAGGAAGACATGCAAACGATCGAGACGAAAGGCGCAAACACCGCCGAAATGAAGCTTCCGCACCTGATTACCGCTTGCCCGGGCCCAAGGCCAAGCAGATCGTTGAGCGCGATCAGCGAAGTTGTTTCGCCGTCCTATACGCGCGATTATCCGCTGGTAGCAAAAACAGGCCGCGGCGCGGTGATCGAAGATGTGGACGGCAACACGTTTCTTGATTTTGCCGCCGGCATTGCCGTGGTATCAACCGGGCATTGTCATCCTGAAGTCGTCGCCGCAATTCAAAAGCAGGCCGCCGAATTGATTCACATGTCCGGCACCGATTTCTATTATCCGAATATGGTGGAGCTTGCCGAGAAGCTTGCCTCCATCGCGCCAGGCAAGGAACCCAAGCGTGTTTATTTCGGCAATTCGGGCACGGAAGCAGTCGAAGCCGCAATCAAGCTCGCAAACTATCATACCAAGCGCGACAAGCTCGTTGCGTTTCATGGCGCATTCCATGGACGCACCATGGGCTCGCTGTCGCTAACGGCCAGCAAGGCGGTTCAGCGCAAAGGATTTGGCACGCTCCTTGCCGGCGTATTTCACATGCCGTATCCGGACACTTATCGCGGCACCTACGGAATCCGTCCGGAGAACGCGTCCGCCGATTGCCTCTCCTATCTCGAAAATGAACTCTTCCGCCGCCGCGTGGATCCCGACGAAGTAGCCGGAATTTTCATCGAGCCGATTCAAGGCGAAGGCGGTTACTTGCCCGCGCCCGCGGAGTTCCTGCAAGGTCTGGAAAAAATCTGCCGCAAATACGGAATCATGCTTGTCGCCGATGAAGTGCAATCGGGCATGGGCCGCACCGGCAAGTGGTGGGCGGTGGATTACGCCGGCGTCGAGCCGGATATCATCTGCACGGCGAAAGGAATTGCCTCGGGCATGCCGCTCAGCGCCATTATCACGAAGGCTTCCGTGATGGACTGGAAGCCCGGCGCGCACGCTTCCACTTTCGGCGGCAATCCCGTGTGCATTGCGGCTTCGCTCGCCACGCTCGGCTTAATCGAGCGGAGTTATATGGCCAATGCCGCTCGCATGGGGGAATTCATCAAGCGGCAAACCGCAAACTGGCCCGAGCGGCACAAAATGGTCGGCGAAGTTCGCGGCCGAGGTTTGATGATCGGCATTGAGTTTGTGCGCGATCAAAAAACTAAAGAGAAAGCGCCCGACCTGCGCAACCGGATCGTCCAGATGGCGTTCCACAAAGGCCTTCTCGTTCTTGGTTCGGGCGACACCACTCTGCGCCTTTGCCCGCCGCTCATGATCGAAGAAGAACAAGCCGATTTTGCCGTGCGTACCCTCGACGGCATCATCAGCGAAGTCGAGCGAACGTTATAACGCATTCCAGAAGCGATGCGTCTTTGATAAACGGCCGGACTCGTCTTCGCGATTCCGACCATGGTTCCGTCTGAATTTCGCCGCCGAAGTCGGCCGCGGCGCACTTAGATAGGCGTCCGCGAAGCAGCGCGCGAACACCGGCGTTCGCGGCGAAACCTACGCCTACTGGTATCTCCGCGCCATGGCTACGTCCTGATCGCCGGAATTCACGCGGCCCGGAATGAAGGTGAAATCGACATGGTCGGCTACGACGGCCCAGTCCTCGCGTTCATCGAAGTCAAAACACGCGCGGCTGCCCTTCCCAGTACTGCCCGAAGCCGCCGTCAATGGAAACGCCGCAATCTGGCCCGCATGGCTCGGCAATTTCTTCGCGCATCGCCACTAGGAGATACGCCTAGCTTTGACATTCTCGCCATCGAAACCCGCACCGGGCGCCCCGTTCGGCGAAGCGAGTTATGCTCATCGAACGATGCCTAGCTGTGCTCTGTGAAGTAGGTCGTCAGGGTCCGCGCGACCGGGGGAAGTTTGCCGGAGCTTCGCAAAGATCCAATCACGGGCCGTTGGGTGATTATCTCCACCGACCGGGCCAATCGCCCGATGGATTTCATTCGCGAGAGCGTTCAGATCAAGGGCAACGCGAATTGTCCCTTCTGCCCCGGCAACGAAGGCAAAACGCCGCCCGAAATTCTCGCTTACGGCCGCAATGGCAGCGGAAAAGACACGCCCGGCTGGTCGCTGCGCGTGGTGCCCAATAAGTTTCCCGCGCTGGGCATCGAAGGCGGCCTCGATCGCGAAGGCGAAGGCCTCTTCGACCGCATGAACGGCGTCGGCGCGCACGAAGTAATCGTCGAAACGCCCGATCACAAGCTCACACTGGCCACCATGCCGGACAAATCCGTCGAGGAAGTTTTCTGGGCCTATCGCGATCGCATGCTGGATTTAAAGAACGACCGCCGCTTTCGCTATATCCTGTTGTTTAAGAATCACGGCGAACCCGCCGGTGCCACGCTTGAGCACACTCATTCGCAACTCATCGCGCTGCCCATCGTGCCCAAGCGCGTTCGCGAAGAAGTGGACAATTCCAAGCACTATTACGACGAAAAAGAGCGCTGCATCTTTTGCGACATGATTCGCCAGGAGATCGAAACCGGCACGCGCATGATCCTAGAAAACGATTACTTCATTGCGCTGGCTCCCTACGCCCCGCGCTTTCCATTCGAGACCTGGATTCTTCCGCGCCAGCACAGTTCCGCTTTCGAAAACATGCCCGCGCCCTACTACGGAAGTCTCGCAAGAATTTTGCGCGATTTCCTCGCGCGCCTCGATTCCGTCCTGTCGTTCCCTTCTTACAACTACGTAATCCACACTTCGCCCATCGGCGAGGAAATCAACGACCATTATCATTGGCACATCGAAATGATGCCCAAACTCACCAAGGTGGCGGGATTTGAATGGGGAACTGGCTTTTACATCAATCCCACTCCGCCCGAAGAAGCCGCGCGTTTTCTGCGCGAATCGAAGCAATAGGCGAAGGAGCTCACAGGAATTAATTTTTCGCTAGCGAATCCTCGCAGTTGTTTAGCGAGCACCATCGGCTTGCAACGATTCCGTCTTGCTGCCAATCACTTCTCCAATTTTCATCAGCAGACTTTCTCGCGTAAATGGCTTCTGCAGAAATGTGGACTCCGGCTCGTAGCCATCCGGCTGGCTGTTGTGCTCCAGATATCCCGACATATAAACAATCTTCAGTTCCGGATGGCATCGTTTCAATTTGCGCGCCAATTCCGTGCCGCGCATCCGCGGCATCACCACATCGGTGATCAGCACGTGTATCGACCCTCTGTGCTGCTCCGCTATCTCCAGCGCATCCAATCCATCCTTCGCAATGAGCACGGTGTATCCGCTGGCCGTCAAAAATTCCGACGCCAGATCTCTCACGGCATCTTCATCTTCCGCTAGAAGCACCGTGCCGCAGCCGCGCATGGAGATCCCAGCTTTTTCCGGCCGGGCTGTTTGCAGGGTCTCCCGGTTTTGCGGCAAGAAAATCCGAAACTTTGTGCCTTTCCCCACCTCGCTATCTACCCAGATATATCCGCCGCTCTGTTTCACCACGCCATAAACGGTCGAAAGCCCCAGTCCCGTGCCTTTCCCCAATTCTTTAGTGGTGAAGAACGGCTCGAAAATTCGCGCCTTGGTCTGCGCGTCCATCCCTTGCCCGTTGTCTTCCACTTCCAGCATCACGTATTCTCCCGGCAACGTTGGTGGATGAACCTTGGCGTACTCCGCATCGTGCACGATATTCCGCGTGCGAACGATCAACTTCCCCCCTCTACCTTCCATTGCGTCGCGCGCATTCACCGCCAAATTCATCAACACTTGTTCGATCTGGGTCGGATCGGCTTTCACCAGTCCCAGCGATTGTTCAGGATCGAACTTGAATTCAATATCTTCGCCGATCAGCATCGGAAGCATCTTGCTGGCGTCAGCAATCAGCAAATTCAGATCCAGAACCTTCGGCTGCAACACTTGCATGCGGCTGAAAGCCAACAGTTGCCGGGTGAGCGATGTGGCGCGATCCGCCGCTTTTCTTACTTGCGTAACGCTATGATAGAGCGGAGTCGACGCCGGCAGTTTTTCTTCCAGCAAATCGCTGTGCCCTTTGATCACCGTCAGAAGATTGTTAAAGTCGTGTGCCACGCCGCCGGCCAGTCTTCCCACCGCTTCCATTTTTTGCGCCTGGCGAAGCTGATCTCCCAGCCGTTTACTTTGCTCCTCATTCCGTTTCAGAGTGCTTCGCATGCGGTCGAACGCCGCGGTAACTTCCGCTACCTCATCTCCGCTCCCCTTATCTACTGGGTAGTTGAAGTCGCCCTCTTCGAGGGCGCGGACTCCATGCACCAGCGTCGCCAGCGGTCTGGTAAACGTATCCGAAATTAGAAATACCAGCCCGGCCCCGGCGAATACTGCAAATAATCCTAGCCCGATTAGAGTTTGATTCAGTCGCGCGATGAATGCCGCCGCATCATCGTAAGACTTCAACACCGTGAGCGTGACCGGCGGAAACCAACCCGGCGTCAAATCCACTGTGCTGGCGCGATAATGTTCTTTCCCAATCTGAATATTAGTGGAGTTTGGGGAATTCTGAAGCTCGGTTGCCAACGCGCGTTCATCCATTGCTTGAAGCGAACTCACCACCAAATCGCCGCCATAGCGGAACGCAACCTGGCAAAACGCGATTCGCCCCACATCGCTTGCTACACTCGAATCCACTTCGCGTCCAACGACCACGGTCCCCAGACGCTTGTTTCCCGAGTCTGTGCCAAGCTGAACCGGTCGTGAGGCCACTTGATACAGGTGCCCGTTGCCGTACCACCATCCGCCCGTTTCGTTCATTCCCCGCGAACGAGTCAACATCGCTTCTGCCACTTCTGGTGAAAATCCAGGAATGGAGGTATGCAACGCAACTATTTTTCCTTGCACGTTGGCAAGCGCCGCAAGTTCGTAGCCGCCCGAAAGCCACAAATCTTCTGCGGCATCCTGTACGTCTGGCGAGTTATCGTCTTCTGAAAGCAATGATTTCACGCTGGGAAGCGTGGCCAACAATTCGGCTTGGCGATTCTCTTCGAGCTGTCTCTCCGCTCGTAAATTCTCAAACGTCAGAATGGAGTTGCGAGTGTCCTTATCTATTTCTCTCTGAACTTGCCCCTCTGCCGTGTGCCCCACGATCAGCAGTGTCGCAAACGTAAGCCCCGCGATAATTAGGACGATGGACAAAAGGAATTTAGTCCTCAAGCCCAAAACGATCGAAGTTCCGCGTGCCGGTCGGATCAAGTCAAGACACTTCGAGATTTCTTGCAGTCGCATTGGCAGTTTTCCCCGCAAACACAAAGTAACACTCGCCATCGCGCGCGGAAATGGCCCGGTAGTACTAAGGCACAGACTTGTAACTGCTTGATTTGATTAGAGCATATGCTGAGATTTTGTCTAAAGCAGCACTGCAGGAATGACCTGCTTTAGTCCCTACATCAATTCCGGAACCGGTGTCACCGGATGCCAGATTCTGAAGAAAACAGAACTTACTCCGCCAGCGGCAGCGAAACGTCTATCGTGGTGCCCTCGCGGCCTGACCTTATCAAGAATTTTCCGCCCATCACTCTCACTCTTTCACGCATGCCGGCAATCCCTACACCAATCAGCTTTCTGCCCGCCTCGAACCCTTTCAGGACATCGGGTTCAATGCCTCGGCCTTCGTCACAAATTTCCACGCGAACGCTTTCGGCATCCGCCTCCATGCGAATTTTCGCAACATGGCTGCCCGAGTGGCGATGAATGTTCGCCAGGCTTTGCTGCACCACGCGAAACAGCACCGTCTCGGTCTCCCGCGGCAATCTTCCCAGGTCTCTCGGAGCCTCCAACTGCACTTTAATTCCGCTTCGCTCCGCAAACCCTTCCACGTACCAAGCCAACGCGGAGACCAGGCCCATTTCGTCCAGCAATGGTGGGTGCAGCAAATAAGAAATCGTTCTGACTTCTGACGTGCAACGATTGGCCATGTCCAGCGAGTCTGAAATCTGACGTGACACGGATTCGTCCAGATCCCGGTTTTGACTCAGTCCGCTCAGATTCATCTCGATGGCCGCCAGATATTGCCCGGCGCTGTCGTGCAGTTCGCGAGCGATCCGTCTTCGCTCTTCGTCTTGCAAACTGATCACTCTCGCGGAAAGATGCCGTAACTGCTCGGTGCGGTCGTCAATGATCGCTTCCATCTCCGATTGTGTTTGCCGCAGCAACAGTTCGGTGCGCTTGCGAGATTCGATTTCATCTTCGCGTTGCTTTCGGGCCGCGCGCTCTGCTTCAATCGATTCCAGCAGGTGAAGACCGCAGGAAGTGAATTCAGCGAGCGCGGTCATCAATCGCACATCTTCGGAATCGAATTGCACATTTTCATTGTGCGAAACGATCCACAGCGTCCCCTGAATTTCATCCCCGATGGTAAGCGGAAAAATCAAGGTCTCCACGATAGCTGGATTAACGTCCCGAAAGTATTCGAAGTATCTTGCCGGATAGGAAAATAACTGTGGAGAACCCAGGTTCAGGCAAACAGCGCTGGGACTGAAATCCTTCGGCTTTATTTTGCCGACGTATCCTTCCAAGGCTCCTGCTAAATGCGTCCATCGAAAAACCGGTTCTGCGTCCGGCCGCTCCTCCAGCAGACTAATGCCCGCGGTGCCCGCGCGGCAGAGGTGAAGAGCTATTTCTAGCAGTGTCTCTACAAGTTTATTCGGTTTTCTCGCCATCACGCGCGCGAGTCTCTGCAGCGATTCCGCCTCTTCTCTGGGGTCGCGACCTTTTTGCGGGCGCGAATAGAGCTGCCCCGTAATCAGGACATCTTCCAATTTCACAGGTTTACGCTGAGGTGAGGGAGCGGGAGTATTAACCATGTATTGCGCCCGTCGAAATTGCCGATTGGCACTGTACCCATGAAACAGCAAGTGAAGTCTACCACGAACCAACCGACGTACCGTATTCATGAGGCCCGACTTCAGGTGTTATCCGCGTGCAACCCTTTATTTTCTAAGGGAATACCGCGCATGTCACTGCGAATTTACGTCGTTCGCTGTATGGCGGCGTCTTTGATGCGAATGTAGGATTAGCGAGTAAATATTGATTTAGCGGTACCACGCGTTGCTGCAAGTAAATCCAGGCCAGCAAGGCGGACATGAGCCAGTAGAGCGGTCAGTAAGGCCATCGTGATGGTCAGAAGAGCGGGCAGCAAGGTGGTCAACAACAGAGCAGCCAGGGCCAAAAAGATAAACAACGCGACAAGCACTAATCTGTATTTCCAAGGTGACGATCGAAAGGAGATAAAAAGTGAAAGTCGGAAAGTACTTATCAGCATTGGGAACGACGCTGTTTTTGAGCGCATCGCTTCTCGCAAGCGTTCCACAAAATCAACAACCAGCTCCAGACAACACCAAGAACAACCAAGGTGATGCCAGCCGAGACGCCACCACAGCCGATCAGCAAAAGATGAATCCTGCCGATCGCAACACCACCAAGCAAATCCGCAAATCGATCATGCAGGATAAATCGCTATCCACTTACGGACACAACATCAAGATCATCACGCAGGATGGCAAGGTCACTTTAAAGGGACCTGTCCGTTCTGAAGATGATAAAGCAAACATCGAAGCCAAGGCAGTTGCGGTGGCGGGCGCAGGCAACGTCACAAACCAATTAGAAGTGGCTCCTAAGCAATAATGATTTCCAGCACCATCGGTTGAGATTAAAAAAAGGAGAAACAAAAAATGTCGAATAATAAGAAAACGTCAGTGTTCGGGATTTACAACACGCGTGAGTCAGTCGAGCGCGTTGTTGATACCTTCTTGAAGAGTGGCTTTACCACCTCGGATATCTCTGTTCTTTTGCCGGAGAATCTGGGCGGCAAGCCAATCGCGACTCACAAAGACACCAAGGCACCGGAAGGCGCAACCGCAGGCGGCGGCGCTGGCGCTGTGGTGGGCGGTACGCTGGGTCTTCTGGCTGGAATCGGCGCTCTCGCCATTCCCGGCCTGGGGCCTTTTATCGCCGCCGGCCCCATCATGGCCGCTTTGGCTGGCATGGGAGTCGGTGGCGCGGTCGGCGGTTTTGCTGGCGCGCTTATCGGCATGGGCATTCCCGAGTACGAAGCGAAGCGCTACGAAGGACGCATTAAGAAGGGCGGTATCCTGCTGTCCGTCCATTGCGACACTTCCGACCAGATAAAACGCGCTAAGGAAATAATGAAGAACACCGGAGCCGAGGACATTTCCTCCACCGGCGAGTCTTCTTCTGACGTGAAATCCGATCGCGACATTACTGATCGTGATCTCAACCGTCGCGCTGCCCGCGCTTCGGAGTAACCTTCAAAAAGGGGGAGGGTCTCGGCCTTCCCCGTTTTCCTTTTGCTGCCACACCTCTAGTAGCACCACGAATGCTGCACTCTGTGCGTGAGGAGGTTCTGATGCTACTTAATATCGGTTTCGCGATATTAATTCTCTGGATTCTCGGCTTCATTGCTTTTCATGTGACGCTCGGCCTGATCCATATATTGCCCATCCTCGTCCTTGCTCTCATTGTCACGCACTTCATCCGGCGCAAGCGCCCGGTAAACTGACTTCTGGACTAATCCTAGGGGGTCTCTAAAGCCAAGACCGCTAACGGGAAGGCTCATCTGCAGATTTTTGGCTGGAAATACGGCGCCGCTGACCTCTACGCGGCAAGTTTGAAAAAACGATTGTTGCATTCCTGACAACGATACGGCCTGAATTTAACCATCTGCAGAATTCGGTCAACGATACCACGCCTGTGCGATCGCCTGACGATATCGCTTCCGCAGTGAGGACATACATGCGCTTTATCAATCGACATTAAATATGCTCCATCCCAAGTCCCGCCGGGGCGCCTCCCGAGACGGGCGCGGTGCAACTTTACCCCCTTGTTATAACTCGAACCATGCCGGAAATCCTGTAAATTCTCATGGGGACCACGGTATTGATTTCTTCGCGCTTCACTGTTCGGACTTTTGTGTCGGTCGGCTTAGGCTCCAATGTTCACTGCGGTACGCTGGATGCCAGACATCCAGCAAACCCGGTAACTTGTCTTTTGTTGCGAGGAATAATTCTAGAAACCGCCTGGTGTGGAGCTTACCATAGCCCCGTTTCAACCGTACCACTCCACCTCACGCAACAAGCGCATGAATTCGCTGGAATCAAACTCCAAAATCAGCTCGCAGGAGCGGGCAATCCGAAACTTCTCGGAAAGACTCGCAGCTTTGACCATGTCCTCATTTAACGCTTGCAGCGAATGAAGCGTCGCCCGATGCCGCAGAGCATTCCTCGCGAATTCCCGAGAAGCCAGATAAGTCTTGATTCCCGCGACCACCGCCGGCCCTAATACGGCAGCCGTAATCAAGACTTCGATGCCGGAATACGCAAGTAAATCCAGACCAGAATGAAGCAAAATACATCCGAAACTGAGGAAAAAAATGATGCTCATCACGAGATGCGGCCCCGCACCGTCGTTCTTTCCTGCTTCAGCGAGATAGTACATTTGCGCCCTAATGCGTTTGTCACAGTAATATTTAATGATTTCCTGCAGTGATTTAGGGCTCGTCTCCGAACATTGTATGTCTGAAACATCCGGCACCACGCCGTCTACGGTCCGTTCCTCCACGTCTTCATAAACCATGGCTCGAAGTGTGAGGATTTTCGCGACCACCTGCTCGCGCACATGATCTGATGGCACTTCGCCCGAACGATCGGTTTCTCCGGAATCATCGCACCACACGCGCGTGTCCATCAGCGTCTTAAATTTCAATAGCCGCAGATTTTCCGCTCGATACCGCGCCAGTAACCAGTGCTCTTTCGGTTTACGCAGCACTCCTACCAAAATAGAAGCCATACACAGTAGCGCAAAACTGAATTCCAGGTATTCAACCCAAACCGGCGACCAGTTTGGAAATACGGTCTCGTAGAGGCCCAGGAATATTGCGATCACGCCGAACCAGACCGCCGCCTGCGAAGTACCTTGATACTCCTTCCGGTAGTTTTTCGCCTGTTGGTCAGCTGTCTGAAACTCGGGGAAAATTAACTCCCGGCACAGCAGCAATGCCTTTAAAAGTGGTAGAAACTGCTGGTGGCCGGCTTCAACTTCTTTGCTATATTTCGAAATATCAGCAGAATCATCCATGTCGTCGTGCGGTGAATCATCTCTTGGTAGTTTCTGCGCTGGACGTGTTTCCAGCTTTACGATGCGATATTTCAACGCCAGAGTCGTCTTTAGCGTTTGATTTACCAGCGCGCGGTCATACTCCTTCTCGGAATCCGGCAGCTCATCGTAGGGAATCAGGCAGGGATGCTTCCGTTTCGCATCGTCGCGCCGCGGCCCCAGCGTCCAGCCATCCTCGATTCGTTTCTGCGCCCACACCTCATGCGCATTGCGCGCAAGTTTTTCCAGCAAAGGCCGCAGCTCATCCAGTTTGATGTGGGAAGTATCTATCGGATGGGGGACGTAGGGTTCTTCTGTCATGCAGTTGCCATGTCCACGGAAATCGAGCCGTCATCGCGCTCGCACACCGTGCCCTCCGGTCAAAGTGCGGGAGCGCGGCCACTATACCAGAACTCCAAAACCACCCCAACACCCCTCTGCAACTCCACGCAACAGCGCCAGTACCGTTACTCGATTTGCGTTTGCAAATGACTCGACGGCTATTAGACAATGTTTTAGCATCTAGTCCTGCAGCAGTTCGGCCCTTGGAGTAGGTAATGGACCCCAGCGCGAAAAAGGTTTTCGTCAGTTACGTGGAAGAAGACGGAGACGTAGCCCACGAAATCGCCAAGCACCTCGAAGCCCACGGTTACAGCAGTTGGTATTACGAACGCGATTGTCCTGCCGGCGCTGACTACTTCGAAGAAACGTTCAAAGCCATTTCCGACTGCGAAGCCATGGCCATCATCATCTCACCGCGCTCTCTGCCCTCCGATCAAATTACTCGCGAAATCGTGCGCGCCGTCGAAGCCAACAAAGCCACGCTTCCTCTGCTCCTCGATCTAACTCACGATGAGTACGCGCACCGCAGGCCCGGCTGGAAACAAGCAATGGCCGCCGCCAACGCCACACGCCTTCGCGCCAATGAAATTCCCGGTATTATCCCAGCGCTCGTCGCCGGTCTGCACGCAAAAGGCATTCATCCCCACGGAGGTGCCGCAGCTCCAGCGGCCTCGCCTCAAACTGAAGCGATCGCGGCCTCCGCCGTTTCACATCAATCGGGAGTAATTGCGGCTCCCGGAGTCGCTGCGGTGTCCACGAACTCTGGAACAATGGTTGTGCCGCCGCGGCGCACCGATCTCGCCGCCACGCGCGACGCGCAAGTTGTCGCTGCTACATCCACTTCCAGTGCCGCGGGCGGCCAGCTGCCTCTGATCCCAATCGCCGCAGGCGTCGCGATTCTCATGGCAGTTTTCGCCGCCTGGCATTTCTTGAAACCGAAGCCAAAAGTTCTTCCCGCCGTCGTCGCTCCAGCTACCGCCACCGTCATGTTGAGATACAACGTCGACCGCCACATGTGCACTCCCGACTTGAACATGACGCTCGCTGGCAAGCCCTACCACCTCGCCACGAATCCTTACGCCGTGAGCGGTGTCCCTTTGGGCGTGCAGCACTACACGATTGACGGACTCGTTTCTTGCCCCGGCCGTCATCCCAGCAAAGCCAGCGGCGGCGGTGATATCGACGTCCGCGAAGGCGCCGTCTTCGACATGACTTGGCAGGCCAAGCCCGGCGGCGTCGGAATCATGGACGTTGTCGACGCCAGCACCGAACCCGCGCCCACCGCGCCCGCAGAACCCACGCATGTTAGCCGTCCGGCCGCACCGGCTCCGGCCCCGCCTCCGGCCGCCGTCGTGCAGCAAGCCGACCCCGCGCAACCCATGCTCGTAAAAGCAAACGCCGCCTACGCGCAGGGACATTACTTCGAGCCCGCCAACGATTCCGCCCTTCATTGGGCCATCCTCGCGGGAAGAGCAGGCAGCCCCGCCGGCAAAACGATGGAGCAGCAACTCGGCAACCTTTTCCGCACGCAGGTCAACCAGCTCTTCCAGCAACAAGATTATCCTGCCGCGCTGCACTTGGTGAACGTGCTGCTGATTTATTATCCCGGCAACGCCGAGCTGGTAGGTGACCAACAAAAGTTGCTCGCAGCAGAAAACGGCGCCCCCGTACAGCAAGTCCAAATGAACCAGGCGATCCAGCAAATGCTCAACTCAGGGCAACATCCCCCGGCGGGCTACCCCAATCCTGCCCAGCGTCCGGGCGGTGTTCCTCAAAGTGCATATGACGCCCAGGTCCGCGCGCAAGCCAGGGCCGCCGCAGCCGCAGCCCTCGCGCAACAAAGAGCCGCCCAGTCCCACCCGCACTGATCTTCTGCCTTTGCTTTTCATTTTTATTTTGTCATCCCGAATCGCGTGTCTTTCGCGGACGCTTTGAGGGACCTGCTGTTCTGTTCGCCTTTGCCTTTGTAGCGGCGTGCCTCGCCGGCATCCTGCCTTTGCGTCGCGTTTTAATCTTGACAGCATCATACCTTGTAGTACAAGGTATGTGTCGCAATGAAATCGCGTCATCTCGCCGACCAAGAAACCGCCGACAAGTGGGAAGTCCAACTCCGTAAAGGCTGCCTAGAACTCGCCATCCTGGCGACGTTGTGGGAAGGGAAGCGTTATGGCCTAGAAATTTTGCGGCGGCTGGAAAGCGACTCGGACCTAATTGTCTCTGAGGGCACGGTGTATCCGCTGCTCAGCCGCCTGAAGTCGCTCGGCCTCATCGGCAGCGAATGGGTAGAGTCCGACGCCGGCCATCCGCGAAAGTATTACGCGCTCACTCCCGCCGGAAAACAGCGTGGCTGCGAAATGGCCGGCATGTGGGCGCGTTTCTCTTCCAGCATGGCTAAATTGCTTGCTCCGCTAGTCAGGGGAAAGTAGATGAATATTCCAGACGACGCAAAACAAAAGAGCGAAGCCTACCTCGCCAAATTGCGCGCACAGCTGCGCGGTTTCGACAATCAACAAGTCGCCGAAATCGTCGCCGAGCTTCGCAGCCACATTATGGACAAGCTCGCCATCCCTGGTGATGCCGTCACCGCAGCCCAAGTTGACGCCGCTCTCGCCGCTCTCGGCAGCCCGGAAGAATTGGCCAGCCAATACATCACCGACAACCTGCTGGCCCGCGCTGAAGTTAGCCGCTCCCTCCTACCTCTGCTCGATGGCTTGTTCCGCTGGGCGAGCTTAAGCGTCGCTGGCTTTTTTGTGCTGGTCGGCTCCGTGATGGGTTATTTCCTCGGAATGGTTTTCATCCTAGTCGCTGTATTAAAGCTGTTCCATCCGCAGACTGCCGGATTATGGCTTTTGCATGACAGCACTGGCGACCCCGAGTTTTCCTTTCGCATGGGATTCGGCAGCTCGCCGCCTGGCAGCAGAGACTTACTCGGTTGGTGGATCGTGCCGCTAGGCCTTCTGGCGGGTTGCGCCCTGGTCACCCTGACCACACGCTTTGCGCTTTGGTGTGCCCGCCAATATCGCCGGTCTCGCGCCCTGCCTCGAACCTGATCTCAGCGCGCCGCCGGCCAAGGCCGCCGCAAATAGGAGCAGCACATGAGTGACTTGCAGAATAACGATGACAAGGGCGATACGCTTCCGGATGCCCCCAACCCAGCCCCGGAAAATCCTGCGCCGGACTGGCGTCAGAGCAAATGGCTCGCTGTAGCAGAACTGATCGTCGTCGCGCTAATTTTTTTCGCCGATTTCAAACATCACATCATCTTCAGCAAAACTCCGTATCTTCTGCTGTTCGGATGGCTCTCGCTTCGGGCGCGGAAATTGCGCTGGCGTGACGTTGGATTGAAGCGTTTTCGCAATTGGAAGACCACCATCCCGCTAGGCATTGCAGCCGGACTCCTGCTGGAAAGTTTCGAACTGTTCGTCAGCCAGCCACTCCTCGTGAAATATCTTCACAAGCAACCAGACCTGGAAGTCTTTCGCGATCTCAATGGAAATTTGAAAATGACTCTGCTCTTCGTCGTATTAGCGTGGACTCTCGCTGCCTTCGGTGAAGAAATGGTTTATCGTGGCTACCTGATGAATCGCGTAGCCGACTTGCTAAATCGCACGCGGACGGCGTGGGTGGTCAGCCTGATTGTAGTGCACCTTGGATTCGGCGTAGCCCACGCCTACCAGGGAATCACCGGCATAATAGACGAAGGGTTGTCCGGGCTTTTGCTCGGACTGATCTACCTCCGCACCGGACGCAACCTATCGGTCCCCATCATCGCCCACGGAATCGGCGACACCATCGACTTCATGCTCATCTTCCTCGGAAAATATCCCGGCATGTAGGTCGATGACGGATTTGGCGCCGCCGTTGCGACCATTGCGAAAAACCACATCGGTATAGCCGCTTGCCTTAGGGCTGCGGCGCCACTCCCAACTGTGCAAAGGTAACGAAGTGCCCCGCCGGCTCTTTCACTCCAATTTCCTTTGCGCCGTAAAACGTAGTTCGCACCGGCATCACCACCGGCACGCCCTTCAACGCCGCAATCAGCGCGTCCAAGTCATCAACCTCCACATAAAGAAACGTCGGCCCTTTGGGCATGTCCTTGGCCATTTGCGCATTGTCCTTCTCCACACTCGCGAAAGTTTGATACATCACTTCCGTCGCGCCTTTTTGCAGAATCACAAAGGCCAGTTTGTTGCCATCCGGAACTTCCGTCGTCTTCGTGAATCCCAACCGGTCCACCCAAAAATTCAGGCAGGGCTCGATTTCTTCCACCAACAGTACGGCCGTCAATTTCTTGACCTCGATCCTCTTCACTGTCTTCTCTCCTTGTGCCAAAACGGTACCCGCGAACAGCAAGAGTCCCGCCATCGGCAGAATTGAAATATGTGCGCGCATCTCGAATTTTCTCCTTGTCTTTTCGACTAGTATTATTTAGACTAGTTAAGGATATAAAAATAGAATGTCCTTGTCAAGGAGGTTTTTATGCATCACGCCCCACGCCGCCGTTTGCAGGATTTGATTTCTGTTGGGCCCGCCATGCTTCGCGATTTCCAATTGTTGAGAGTCCGCTCCATCAGCCAGCTCGCGCGCCGGGATCCCCGTAAAATGTACGAAAAACTTTGCCGCATAACGGGCCAGCGCATCGACGTCTGCTGTCTCGATACTTTTCAAGCCGCAGTAGCCCAGGCTCGCAACCCGCTGCTGCCCGCGGAAAAGTGTCAGTGGTGGTATTGGAGCCGCCGCCGGAAGGAAAACCTTGCCAAGAAATAAGCCCAACAGTCTTACTACTCCCGATCTTGTCCTCTTGAGCCTCCTCGCCGAACGCCCCATGCATGGCTATCAGGCTAACGCCGAGCTCGAGCGGCGCGAGTGGCGCGATTGGGTGGACATTTCTCGCCCCCAGCTTTATTACTCCATGGAAAAACTCGCGCGCACCGGAATGATTGCAGCCGCACACACCGATGAACCGTCGGGAGGCCCCGACCGCCGTGTATTCGCCACCACCACCAAAGGCTGCGCTGCTCTCGCGTCCGCGCTCGAACGCGAAGATTGGACCGTCCAACGCGACCGCCCAGCCTTTCTCACCTGGCTCGCGCTTTCCTGGCAAGCCCGTCCTGGAGTCTTCGCTCGGCAGCTAGCGCGAAGGAAAGAATTCCTGCAAGCGCAGCTCGCCAAAGAGCAATTGACCCTTCGCGCCGTGCGCCGCGAAGTCGGCCACCCCTACCACGAAGCCGTGTGGATGATTGAACTGACGATCGCCCAATTCCGTACAGAGTTGCGCTGGCTCACCAAAGTATCCCGCGAGCTCCGCCGCCGCGCCCCAGCGTGCCACCCCTCCTACGCTTCATAAAACGGGTTTCAGCTCTTCGTCTCGTTGTCATCCCGAATCCCATCCGCGTGTTCGCGGATGTAGCGAGGGACCTGCTTTTCAAGCTCAGGTTTACCATGATAAAGAAAGGGTCCTTAGAATTGTTAGATCACCGATCGCCTTATTGCCATCTCCCGGATGCAACACTCCGGTGTTTTGAAGGGAAAGGTTCCCGTCCAAAATACCGTTATTGCCGTGCAGATTTCCACCTACGATGTTAATGCCTACTTGAGCTCGCAACGCTTAGTAGAGCCTTTGGCCTGCGTGTAATTCAGATGCGAACCCATTGCGAGGGTGCCGCCTGCAGTTTTGCCGCCAAACACACAGCCCCTGCGGCAATTGGAGTTTTGTGCTGCCGGGTGCTACCGTGGGTTCAGCACCAACAGCCTGCGATATCCGCCAAGGCCGCACAGGCGTGGGGAAGAGGTGAATGGCCATGACTTGGGGCAAGCGTCGAGCAATCGTAATCATCCTCGTACTTTTTTTCCTAGTCGTCCTGATGTTCTGGTCTGCTTCGAAGCCGGGCTTGCGTGTACCCTCCAACTCTGTCCTGGTGATGGACGCGAGCGGCCAAATCGAAGAGCAGCGTGCCCCTGATTTCTTCAGGGCCCTCAGTGGCACCGTTCCCGTACTCCACGATTACCTGGACGCGATGGACCAAGCGCGCACCGACCCGCGCATCACCGGCCTTGTCGTGCGGATCGCGCCGCTTGAAACCGGCTGGGGCAAACTCGAGGAAATTCGCGCGCACTTGCTGGACATTTCGAGCAGCGGCAAGCCGAGCATCTGCTACTTGGGTTATGACGGCATCAGAATCCCGGAATATTATCTCGCTAGCGCTTGCAAGCGAAATCTGGCTGGTCCCCACCAACGCCGTGAGTATTAGCGGAATGATGGCGGAGGCTGCTTTTTCTTCGCGGTACGCTGGACAAGCTGAAGATCGTTCCTGAGTTTTACCATATCGCCGAATACAAGACGGCCACGAATACATTCACCGAAAAGAAATTCACGCCCCGCGCACAAAGAAGAAGTGGAATCGCTCCTGCGCAGTATTTACGAACAATATCTTGGCGATGCTTCCAAAGGGCGCGTGGATGACGCGCGATGCATTTGAATCCGTTCTCAATCGCGGCCCCTGCTTTAAACAGCGACGCTGTGCAAGACAAAATTGTCGACCGGCTGGCCTACTGGGACCAAGTGCAGGATTTCTTCAAGAGTCGCTCCGGCGGCTGGAATCCGATTTCGCTGAATCGCTATCGCTCTAGGCCATTGCCTCCGAATTTCGCCGGGGAGAAAATTGCCATCGTCCATGCCACAGGCCTCATTGTTTCGGGCAGATTCGGGAACGACCGCGGCCGGAGGGTTCATCATGGGCGGCGATTCGGTGGCCGCTGATCTTCGCAAAGCGCGTCACGACTCCAGCATCAAAGCCATCGTCCTACGCGTCGATTCGGGCGGAGGCTCAGTGGTAGCGAGCGAAGTGATACGCCGAGAGGTAGAACTCGCGCACGAGGTAGAAGCCGGTAGTGGTTTCCATGTCGGATGTGGCCGCGTCGGGCGGCTATTGGATTGCGGCGCCCGCGGACAAAATTGTCGCCGACCCCAATACGATCACCGGGTCGATTGGCGTGCTGACCGGCAAGATGAATCTTTCGGGGCTATATAATTTGCTAGGCGTCAGCACCGATTATGTGGCCACCAGCGACAACGCCACTATGTTTTCCGACCAGCAGAACTTTACGCCGGAGCAGGAAGCCTACATCGAAAAGTCGCTCCACGACACTTACGACGCAATTTACAAAAGGCGTCGCGGCAGGCCGCGGAATGTCTGTCGAGGCCGTGGACAAAATCGGCAAGGGCCGCGTGTGGACCGGCGCTCAGGCAAAAATTGGGCTTGGTGGACGAACTAGGCGGCATTGACCGCGCCATTGAAGTGGCGAAGGAACTCGCGCACATTCCCGCAAGCAGTACCGGTCCGCATCGTTCGGTTCCCGAAGAGAAAAACCTTTTCGAGCAACTATCTCGAGCGCGAAAAAGAACAGATGCGCCGAGTCGGAATCCCTCGAAGCTACGCTGAGGCACATTCGGGAGTGATGGAGCCGGTGCAGGCCCGTCTGCCCTACGAGCTCCACATCAAATAACAATGGACAGCTCCGTGCGCCAACTTAATCGCGCGCCGAGGTCGATTGGCGGCTCATCGATTCGCTGCGACCATTGCTTTCCGGGCTGAAACCGCACCCGACGTTTCGCTATACTGTCATTCCGGGGCGCGGTACCCAAGTGGTAAGGGAGAGGTCTGCAAAACCTTTATCCGTGGGTTCGATTCCCACCCGCGCCTCCATCAAAACATCATCTAGTTGTTACCCAGGATCTGGCAGATTCACTTTAAATCTAAGGCTGCACAATTTGATTTCTGATTGCGTAACGAACCAGATCTACAGTTGAGTGAAGATTTAACTTCCGCAAGATATTATTTCTGTGAGTCTCCGTTGTCCTGACACTAATCCCTAGAACAGCCGCTACGTCCTTTGTTCGCTTACCCTCGGAAAACAGTTGAATGATCTCTCGCTCCCTCTCGGTAAACCGCGTCACGGCATTATTTTGTAACTCAATCCTTAGATTCGAATTCAAATAACCATCCAACAAAACTTGGGTAACTGGTGATCCCAAAAAAGGAACATGCCGACTTAGTGATTCGACAGCGGTGACCAAATGTCGCGTGGCATTGGTTTTGACAAGGTACCCGCGCGCTCCCGCTTGAAGCACCTTGTGAACAGTCTCCTCGGACTCGTGCATCGTTACGATTAAGACCTCCAAGTGCGGTAATGCTCGTAAAAGCTGGCGCGTCGCATCCAGACCATTCAGTTCGGGCAATCCAATATCCATAATGACGATGTCCGGCCGCAACTTCTTTACTTCTCTGACGGCCTCTCGCCCTGAAGATGCTTCGCCTACGATCTGCAAACTCGGATGTCGCTCGAGAAGGGCTCGGAGCCCTTCTCGGATCAAATCGTGATCATCCGCAATGAAAATTCGCACTCGATTCATTGTTTTGTAATTGGGATTCCAACCTTTACGCAGGTCCCAATATCCGAGCTGATATCAAGTCGACCGCCAAATTGTTTCACCCTTTCTCGCATCCCAGCGATTCCAACTCCAATCAAACTCCCATCGATTGATAGAGATTTTAGTGCCTTGGGGGGAATACCGTGTCCGTTGTCGGCAACTTCGAGATGAACTCGGTTAGCCTTCTTGAAAAGCCGAATTCTCGCCTCATCGCCCCCCGAGTGTTTGTGGATGTTAGCTAGACTTTCCTGGATAATCCGGAACAGCGTTAGTTCCATTTCCCGGGGCAATCGCTTTATGCGCCTAGGAATTTCGACCTTTACCCGGATGCCACTTCGCTTGGAGAATCCTTCCGCGTACCATATAGCAGCGGAACCGATGCCAGCTTCATCTAACAGGGGAGGGTGAAGAAGATAAGAGAGCGTTCGGAGTTCTCGCGCGCATTTCTCGGCCAGCGAAACGCTGTGCTCCAAGGCAGCGCGGTCGGCAACACTAAGGACCGAGGAGCACGAGTCACTTATCGCTCCGAGCTTCATCGACAATGCGACTAGGTCTTGAACTGTGGTGTCGTGAAGTTCTCGGGCGATCTTCCGCCTCTCTCTATCTTGTACATGAAGCAAACGACCGGACATCTTCCTGAGAAATTTTTCAGCTCTGTTTCTCTCGGTTGTATCCTGGTATATCGCGAAAGACCCTACCCTTTCTTCGTGCACGATCAAAGGCAAGCCATGCAGTTCGACATCCACGCTAGTTCCATCTTTGCGATACCGAATACACTCAGAATGTACGGCTTCACCGCACTGGGTGCGTCGTGTTAGGCCCACGAGCTCAGCTCTTGATTCAGTTGAACCGATTAGACCGTCGAGATCTGATCCAATCATGTCGGCTTGTTTATATTGAAATATCTTTTCGAAAGCTGGGTTACACATCTCAACGCGGTTCTCCGTGTCAAGGACGACGATGCCTAGTGGATTGTGAACGATTAGCGCATTCAAATATGCGGTCCGATGCTGGAGGTTTTTTTCGGCAATTCTTCTCTCGGTTACATCTCGCGCAAAGCCCTGCATCCCGACGATTTGCCCGGCGGATGCGAACGGCGCCTCGACTGCTTCCACAATGACTTTGCGCCCTGCTTTATGTCGAAGGACGCTAAGGTACGGTGGACGACGTATCCCGTCCTGCAAAGCTCCATTCGTGTATTCGATAGCAAGCTCATCCGTGGCATCCCCGGCTAAAAACTCGTCACACTGATGACCAATTAATTCCCCGGGAGTGTAGCCAAGGATCTCAGTTACGGACGGTGAAACATAAGTCAAGATGCGCCCTAAATCATGTTCGTAAAAGAATACTTTCTCGCTTCCTTCGGTCATCAGACGATAGCGGTCTTCGTTTCGCCGAAGTGTTTCCTTCATGCGATTCTTCTCGATTAGCACGCCGAGTAGATCTGCTAGGCATCCTAGAAATACAGTGTCTTTGCGCGAGTATCGCGGCCACAAAGACGAATAGACCTCGAGAAACCCAGCGAGCCGACCGGAACTCGAAATCTGGAAGAGAGCGCCACGATGCACCTCAGCGTCCCTAGGCCGCGCCAGGGGCGTGAAAGAATTCTCGATGGGAACAGCATTCAAACGTCGTGCGCCATCTGCGTAAGACGTAGACGCAGTGTTAAGGTCCCGCCAAGCTTCGCAGACCAGCTTGCCAACATGGTTCCCTCGCTTGCCCGAGACGGCCCTTAGCACGGGGGTTCGTTCGTCCTCTCGGAGCTCAAATATTGCACACGTTTCGCAAGAAATTGTGCGAGTCACGCAAAGCGTCACTCTTTCGAACAAACGAGCGATGTCTTTTTCATTCGAGACTGATTCAAACAGCTCGGCCACAGAGTCGGGGTGTCTAGCACATGGAGTCGAGACGAAAGAGCTTTCAAATGAGGGTTTTGAGACGGAGGAATGTCTGCGTATCCGCGCTGTGCGCCCCGTCATTTGGGGTGCCGTGGTGCGAGTCATAAACCCTCCCAGGTAAAGGAACATACGTAAATGCATCTACGTAGAAAATAACAAAAAAATACTCCATGGCTGCGATTGTCATATACCCCGCTCAATGCAAAATGCAAGTAATTTAGCTTTTCGGGGGTGGATAAATGAAATACGGTCGCTTCGCAGTTACTTTCCTTTGTTTGGTTTTCCTTTGTTGTCGCGCAACTTGGGCTCAGTCTGGTGGCACCGGCGCGTTGACGGGAACCATCACCGATCGATCAGGAGCGTCGATACCCAACGCGACCGTACGTATTTCGAACCCCGCAACTGGATTTGACCGAACTACCACTACTGATTCCGATGGAGTATATCGCCTCACACTCCTGCCTCCGGGTTCATACACCGTCACATTCGAATTCAAGGGCTTTGCAAAGCTTACGCACGAAAATGTCACGATAGACGTCACGGAAACCGAAACTCTTAACACAACTCTTCAGGTCAATGCGGCACAGCAAACTGTGGAAGTGAGTGAGGGAGCAGAATTGATCCAAACCGAAACGACGACGCTGGGACGCGTGGTCGACGAGGCGGCAGTTAAGAACTTGCCTCTCACGAACCGCAACTACACCCAAATCCTTGCATTGTCACCCGGCGTCGCTAGCGATTTGACGGACGCCGGACAATTAGGGCGCAACACTCCAGACGTGTTCGTGAACGGTGCCCGCGCAACGGACAACAGTTTTCAAATGGATGGGGCTCCCGTAAATAACTTCGGCTCAGGTCGAGCCGGGGATTGGCTGGGCTACACGGGCATCCCAATTCCAAATCCGGACGCGATTCAGGAATTCAAGATTCAGACGGGGCTGTATGACGCGGCGTATGGCAGGGGAGCGGGTGCGAACGTCAATGTCGTAACGAAATCCGGATCGAATCAGTTCCATGGAAGCGCATTTGAGTTTTTCCGAAACACGGTGTTAAATGCAAACGATTTCTTCTTAAAGAAAAATGGACAGCCGAGACCAAAACTAAATCAAAATCAATTTGGCGCAGTTATTGGTGGACCAATTCTAAAAGATAAATGGTTCTTCTTTGGCTCTTATCAGGGCACACGGCAAATAAACGGTGAGGGTTCGAGCTCCTTAGCTAGTGTTTTCTTGCCTCCCCTTACTAATGATCGTTCAGCAGCCACACTTGGCGCCGAATTTTGTGGACAGTCGGGTGCAAAGGGAGGCACGTCTGTCGCCTGTGATGGCTCTAACATTAATTCGGTCGCGCTCAACCTTCTTCAGTTCAAACTTCCGAGCGGGGGTTACTACATTCCCACCCCACAGGTAATTCAAGCGAGTGGCCAAGGGTTCTCGGTTTTTAGTGTTCCGTCAAGGTGGACCGAGGACCAGGCGCTTTTTAATTCGGACTTTGTGATCTCTACAAATAACACCATACATGCAAGGTATTTCTATTCGCGCGATCCCCAAGCTGCCAGTTTCACGGGGTCGAATGTGCCAGGCAGCGGGGCTCAATCATCGTTTAACAATCAACTTTTGACTCTTTCCGATACGGCGGTTCTTGGCAACTCGCTGGTGAACGAAGCGAGGATTTCGGTTCTCCAGAACAAAGGTAACCTGCACACGCTAACTCCGCTTCAGGACAGCACACTTGGAATTACCCCGGCATCAGACTATACGGTCATGCCGATCATCACTGTCGACGGATCGTTTACTCTAGGGGGTACTTGGAACGATGACTTCAAAACCGACGTCTACTCATTCGTCATCGGTGACCAGCTCTCATTGATAAAGGGTAAGCACAGTTTCCGGTTCGGTGGTGAATTCGAACATATTTGGGACAATTTCGATCTAAAAGGGCCGAAGCGGGGTAGCCTGGAATTTCTTAGCTTCCCAGACTTTTTGCTCGGGTTAAGCGGGGCGCAGAACGGTACACCCTACAGTAATATTTTCGACTCATCTGGAATGGGGGGGTTCTCAGACAAACAATTTAGGGTTAAGAATTCTGCGCTCTTCGCCCAGGATGATTACAAGGTTAGCCCGCGATTAACGCTGAATATGGGCCTGCGTTGGGATATCTTTGGAAGCGTGACGGAGGCCCGCGGACGAATCGTTAACTTCTGGCCAGATCTAGCTCAAAACACCTTCCCGCCCGGGGGGACATTGGCTGGCTTCGTCGCCGCCGACAATTTCCCGGGTACGCTTCCGGCCGGTGTAGTGCGGACTGGAAATAATTCATTCAGCCAGAACGGAACACCGTTGGCTGATCTAGGCCCGCGAATCGGGTTGGCATGGAGGCCACTTAAGAACAATGATCGGTTGGTGATTCGAGCTGGGTACGGAATCTACTACACACGCACCTCGGGTAATGATGTTCTCCAACTGAACCTTCAACCTCCTTTTATTATCAACTTCCGAAACGATGCGATTAATAACAGCCTGGCCACTTTCCAGATGCCCTTCAACCCGGCCCCACCTCCGCCAGCTGCTTATCCAGTATGGCTGCCTCGAACGGCCACAACTCAATTGACTGTGGAGAACCTCGAACGGAATTTTAAGTCGCCGACGATTCAGCAGTTTAGCCTGAATTTAGAGGAGGAGTTTGCCCGCAACTATCTCTTTCAGATTGGATATGTTGGATCGAGGGGTACACACCTGTTACGGTTCCGCGAGGCCAATCAGGCCCAGTTGGCAAGTCTGGCCGATCCGATTAACGGCGTTACAGACAATACTATCGAGAACGTCAATCAGCGGGTTCCCGTTCTAGGTATGCCGCCGAACGGCTTGCTGCAACTCGAAACAGCGGGCTCCTCTTGGTACAATGCACTTCAAACTAGCGTCACGAAGCGCTTCTCTAAAGGGCTCCAATTTGAGGTTGCGTACACTTTTAGTAAGACGCTTGACGACGTACCAGCCAGTACGGGACAGAATACGGTCTGGGGCGGATTCTTCAGCAATAACGTCTATGACAATCGCCAGGCGTGGGGGCCAGCGGAGTTCAACCGGCCCCACCGTCTTGTGATAAGTTACCTCTGGAATTTACCGCGATATGGTGGAGGGGAAGGTTTTGCAGGAAAAGCCCTTTCAGGTTGGGCGGTTTCGGGCGTCACGACTTTCCAGTCTGGCCGTTCGCTAACGGTTTTGGATGCGCGCGCAGGTACGATTTACGGGGCATCTTTCTTCCTGTGGCAAACAAGAGGTCAGCTTTGTCCTGGCATCACAGCCAGTCAGGTGGCAACGAGCGGTTCCGTCAATAGTCGCCTCAACGACTATTTTAACCCAAACGCTTTTTGTGCCCCACCGGCGATTTCGGATGGTACCGATTTCGGAAACGCAGGCCGCGGGCTTGTGCGCGGCCCGGACCAACGTAACTTTGACATCGCAATCACAAAAGATACCGCGCTCCGATTCAGAGAAACGGCTAACCTGCAGTTTCGTGCCGAATTCTTCAACGTATTTAACACGCCTCAATTCGGAGATCCTGGACTGTTCTTACCATTCGGAAATTTTGGTCAGATTAGTAACACTATAGTCGCGCCGCGTCTAATTCAGTTCGCATTAAAGTTAAGCTTTTAACATTTAATAGAACGAGCTCACTCGCCCGCCACTTCTGTGCGCGTGCCTCGTGAGAAGAGGACTTCGCCAAGTGCGCTTACCCTCTTTGTGGCAGGAGCGTCAAGAGCCCAATGCATAGAGCCACCAAATTTCCGGGCGCCGGATTTATGCGGATTGCGATTACCTTTGGGGCTGTAACGTTAATGACCGCAAGTACGGTCCTAGCCCAAATCCAGACAGCATATCCCCTCGCTACGAAATCTTCCCCTGGGGCCCAAATGTATATGGAAAGTATGTACCTTCCACCGGTTACAAGCGGGCCTTGGTCGCCTGCGTGGTCCCCTAACGGAAAAGAAATTGCATTCTGCATGGATGGATCTATTTGGACAGTTCGTCCGGAAGGTGGGGATGCGGTTCAAATAACGAGCGGGCCCAATTATGACTGCGAGCCGAGCTGGTCGGCCGATGGAAGTGAATTAGCATTTACTAGGGACACAGGGCGCACGATTGAAATCTGGGTTATTCGAGCGGACGGCAGCGAGCCGCGTCAAATCACGCATGGCAAGGGAATCAGCGTGGACCCCGCATGGCTCCCCGACGGCAGCATTGTTTATACCTCTAATGTTGATGCAAACGCGTTGAGTATCTGGCGCGTTTCGAAAGCAGATCATGAGCCTCGGACGGTCATTCTGGACGATTATCAAAACTTGGAAGCAAGTCCGTCTTCAGATGGAAAGAAAATTGTATTTCTAAGCAATCGCCGGGGTTTTGAAAGTCCTGGCTCCTTTTGGACAGGCCGCATTTCATATGGTTCGGGGGCGATCTGGACTTTCGATTTAACAAGTAAACAGCAGAACAATCTTCTGGAAGAGGAGACTCTCTATCACACTCGGCCTCGATGGTCGCCCGATGGTCACAAGATTGCCTATGTGTCCATACGAACTGGTCGCAACCAAATTTGGGTGATGAATGCAGCAACGGGAGTTCCGGCGCAGCTTACCTACCTGGAAGCGGAACCCTTCTGTCCGGTATGGTCGCCGAATGGCAAGAGGATAGCCTACGTTTCAAGTGCCCGATCCACGTTCAGTCTTTGGACGATGCCGTCGGTAGGCGGTAATCCGACGGAAGTAAAAATTCTGAGTCGGAAATATCGTGAACAGACCGGACGCCTTCGTGTAACCATCAAAGATGAACACGGAAACTCCACTCCAGCACGCGTCTACCTCACAGCGACCGATGGCAAATCTCACACTCCTATAGGGAGCTTTGCACGAGTCTCCAGCATCACGAATGATCATTATTTCGCGACCGATGGGAACTTCTTATTGGATTTACCCGTGGGACAAGCAACTATCGAAGCGATGAAAGGCTTTGAGTATTTTCCCAAGAAAGAACAAGTCTCAATTACCGCAGGCCAGACGGCGGAGGTTACGTTGAATCTGACGCGTCTTCAAGATCTTTCCGCACAAGGTTGGTTTTCCGGTGACACCCATCTTCACATGAATTATGGCGGCATTCTCGAAGCCACGCCCGATTCCCTTCTCCTTGAGGCCGCGTCGGAGGATCTCAACGTCGTCAATGACTTTCCAACGAATTTCGACAACCGCCTACTCGACTTGAATTATTTCACTGGCCAAGTTGACCTGCACTCTCGTTCTGATCGTGTCCTGTATTTTAACGAAGAGTACCGGCCGAATTTTGGCGGTCACTTGGGCCTTCTGAATCTGAAGCAATTTGTTTTCCCCGTTTATAACGGCTATCCCGGAACGCCGTATGCCGCCGATTACCCGAGCAACGCGAAGATTCTTGATGAAGTACATGCACAGGGTGGGGTGGGAGGATACGTTCATCCTTATTTCACTTCGAAGGGACAGGATCCGGCTATTCAGGACTACTTCGGTGCGCGCGAGTTTCCGGCGGACGTCGCTCTAGGGAAGGTGGATTACTACGATTTGATGTGCATTTGGACCGATGAATATGTAGCTGCGGACGTCTGGTACCGATTGCTGAACCTCGGCTACCGAATTCCCGCTGCCGCTGGCTCGGATGCGATGACGAATTACTGGCGAGCTCCTACGATCGGCTCCGTTCGAGTGTACGTTCACATTTTTAATCCCCTCAGTTATCAGAGCTGGATTGATGGATTGAAGGCGGGCCGCACGTTCGTCACAAATGGGCCACTGCTCAGAATCTCGGTCGATGGCAAAGAGCCCGGCAGCGAAGTAAGACTGGCGGAAGGAAGCCCCGCCAAGGTTCATGTGGAAGCCGAAGCCGTCTCCGTTATTCCCATCGAAACACTCGATCTCGTACAGGACGGAAAAGTGGTTGCGTCCATTCCGGCAGTGGATCCGTGGCATGCAAAGATTTCCGCAGATATTCCCGTCGAACGCAGCGGCTGGCTGGCAGCGCGAGTTTCCGGGCCGGAGAATCAACATCTCCTCTTGGACAGTTTTGTTTATGCTCACACGAGTCCGATTTACCTAAAGACAGGCCATGCTGTGCCGCAATCTCCTGAAGATGCACGTTATTTTGTCAAGTGGATGGACCGCATTTTGCAACTCATCGACGAACGCAAGGACTTTGATAGTGACCAAGAAAAGCAGGAAGTGAAAGAGGTCTACTCGAAAGCTCGAGTGATCTTCAACCGAATGGCCGGAGAGAAGTAAAAAACCCCGTGTCGGTTTGCTCTTATCTAGCGGATTTGGATGCAGAAGTCGCATTTGCGGCGGTGTACGTAGTATCAATTTTGACCGAGATCGCAGATTCAATGAGGAGAGAATGCGATGAAAGAGAAGCTTAAGGCAGTTCGATTTCTTTGTTCGCATTTTCTCTCACCTTTGCTGCGCACTTCCGTTCTTCTACTGGTCGTTTGTTCTGCTGTATTTGGCCAATACACTGACCGCCAGGCGATTGACGATCTCGGCGGGCCACAGGCATTTGCTGCCCGACGTGCGGAACTTGCAAAAGAATTAAAGACTGGCTATGCGATTCTTTTTGCGCGGAACGAAATCCCGGAAGCCACGCACTACCGCGAGGACAACGATTTCTTTTATTTCACCGGCCTGCAAGATCCGGGCGCGGTACTTTTGATGGATGTGGAAAAGGGAACCACTGTGATCTTTGAGCCGCAGCAGGCAGGCCGCACCGCACAGGTCTATGGGCCGAATCTACTCTCGCTGTCGCCGGCCGATCGCGAGGATCTCGGCTACAATCTCGTGCGTCCCGTTTCCGATCTCGATACCGATCTCTCGTTCGCGCTGCAGGCGCGTTCGGGTTGCGACCTGTGGCTTCGGTTCGGCTTCCCAGACAAAGCCGACGGAGCGCGGCCTGAAGTCGGACGCGACCACGCCTGGAAATTCGCGCACCCATATCATGAGCCATTGCCAAGCGACCTCGCCCCGGCGAAATTGTTGGCGGAGCGCTATCCGATGGCGCGCCTGCGCGATCTCACTCCCGCGATAGACGCCCTGCGTAACATTAAGACCCTGCAGGAAATCGAAGTTCTGCGTCGCATCGGAAAGATCAGCGCCGAGGGCAATCGCGACGCCATGGCTCACGCGCACGCGGGAATGTACCAATATCAGATCGAAGCCCGCGCGTATTTTTACTATTACGACCACGGCGCGCAAGGCATGTCCTATCCCGCCATCGTGGGTTCTGGTAATGAGATCAACACATGGCATTATTTTTCAAATCGCAAGAAAATTGAGACGAACGAACTCGTGGTTTTCGATTTCGCCGGCTCGCTCGATCACGAAACCATGGACATCACACGCACATTCAATGTCAGCGGAAGATTCACTAGCGATCAGGCCAAATGGTACACCGTGGATCTCGAATGTCAGAAAGCCGTGATCGCATTGCTTAAACCCGGCCACACCTACGAAGAAGCAGAGGCGGCAGGCAAGGCGGTTTTCGAAAAAGCCGGCATTGGGGCTCAATGGTATGGCTGGCCCGGCCACTTTGTGGGTCTCGCAACGCATGATGTTGAGCGGCCCTCGGGGCCGGTGCGCGCCGGGCAAGTTGTCACGGTCGAGCCTATCGTAGAATTTCCAGACAAGCATGAACACTATCGAGTCGAGGATACGATCCTAATTACCGACGGCGCTCCCGAAAACCTCTCTTCTGGGGTCCCGAAAGAAATGACCGAAGTTGAGAAGCTCATTGGGAGTGCGAAATAAGTCCGCCGAATAGCGCTCGCGGAAGGAGTCAATTGCCTAGTCTTTATTGGATTCGTCGCATTATGGTTTCCTTGGCGGTCTTTGCGGCTACCGTCGAAGGCGGACTTGCAGCCTCACCCGAAAATCATTTACGGAGTGAGGATCTTTATCGATTTCGTTCCGTGAACGAAGTAGAAATCGCACCTGACAACTCCAAGATCGCGTACACCGTCGAGACGTTTAATCCACCTGGCCGCCCGTCGTTCCAAACCTGGGCTATGGAGATCAGGACAGGCAAGGTCACTCGAATCGACGGCGAAATGGATTCAAGCTCGTATCCAAGGTGGTCCCCAGACGGGCAATGGATTGCTTTCTTCGGGCACTCAAAGGGCAGAGATGCCCTTGTGATAGTTCGACCGGACGGTAGTCAGCCCACTACCCTCGCACCGGTCGAAGATACGAATGGGCCCGTTCCTTCCCCCGGAGAAAGAATATCGTGGTCACCAGACAGCAAACGAATCGCCTTTGTCTCAGCTACTCCTGGCCCTGAGACTGTCGAGGCGACCGGCGATCCAATCGTGATCCGACGCTACCTCTACAAACCCAATTGGCTAGAGGGATCCACGCGATTCAACGATAACCGTCGCCTTCACGTTTTCGTCGTCGATCTCGCATCAAAACGAGTACGCCAACTCACGCGCGGCTCCTATTACGAGCATTCTATCGATTGGTGTCCTGTTTCGAATGAAATTTTATTCGTGTCAAATCATGGATCCGACCCCGACCGGATCTTCAACTACGACATTTTCGAGGTGAACGCCGACGACGCGAGAATAAAGCAATTAACCCAGACGGAAGCGGTCGAGTACTCACCCCGGTGGTCGCCGGACGGCAAGAGGATCGCCTTTCAGGGTACAAACCGCAAACTAACTTCGTCGGAAACTACAATGGAAGATACGCATGTCTGGGTAATGAGTGCAGACGGGAGCCAACGGCAAGAAATTGGTAAGGACTTGGATGATCGACAGGGACCACCCAAGTGGGGATCGGAAGGCAATGCTTTGTGGGCTTGTGTGGAGGTACGTGGAAACGTCGTACTGTATCGTTTTCCTCTGGGTGGCGGGAAGCCGGAGCCTGCGGTCCATGAACGCGGCATCATACTCGGCTGGTCAATCGGCTCGGATGGATCGATCGTGTACAGCCTCCATTCGCCAGGAGATCTCGGGGAGCTCTTCATCAAGACGCCGGGAATTTTTCGGCAGTTGACAACACTCAACACGGAAGTACTCAAGAACAAGTCAATTTCTCCTGTCGAATCCTTTACATTCCGCAGCTTTGATGGAACCGAGATCGAATCGTTCCTGACGAAACCGCCGGACACTGCAGGCATCAAAACGCACCCCCTGATCGTTACAATTCATGGTGGGCCACACGGTCAACAGGGACCTGAATTTGATCTCCAAACACAAATCTATGCTGCAAAAGGTTGGTCGTCCCTAATGGTCAATTATCGAGGCTCGACAGGCTACGGTCAAAAGTTTGCTGACGCCATCTTTCACGACCAGGACGGTGGGGAAGCAAGAGATGTCATGTCCGGAGTGCAGGCCGCGCTGGCTAGTAACGAATGGATTGACCCGGACCGCCTCGGCGTCGAAGGGGTCAGCTATGGGGGTCAGTTGACAGATTGGATCATCACCCAGACACCGGAATTCAAGGCCGCAATTGCCACAGCAGGGATCTCTAATCTCATTAGCTTTAATTATATGGCCTACTACCACGACTACTTGGCAACAGAGTTCGGTGAATATCCCCACGAGGATGATCTCATGAATTTTCTCTGGGAAAGGTCTGCACTTAAGCACGTAGTTAATGTGAAGACACCGACGATGCTTGTGCACGGGGAAAATGACAACGACGTTCCCATTGCAGAAGCCGAGCAATACTATATTGCGTTGAAGGATGTCGGTGTCGAAACTGTCTTTATTCGCTACCCGCGTGAAGGCCACGGCGTTCACGAAACCAAGCACGTTGTCGATTTTATTGATCGCAGTGCTGATTGGTACACACGACACTTTGCAGTGGCCGAACTACCGAGTAATTGACGCAAGAAACGGAAAGCGGAGACTAAAGAATGACGCCCATCAAGCTTGTTCTGGCCTTCTTGTTGTTAGCTACTTTCGCTGGCAATTCCCGTGACGCAGCCAATCTAATCCAGGCGGAGAATTTGAAGGCCCGTATGCAGTTTCTCGCAAGCGATGACTTGCAAGGTCGAAACGCGGGAAGCCGTGAGGGCCGCATTGCCGCTAACTACATTGCGTCTGAGTTTATGCGGTTCGGACTGAAACCCGTTGGTGACAATAATACTTATTTCCAGAGTTTTGAGACTGTCCGTGCTTGGATCGACGAGACCAACACAATGCTCAAGTTAAAGACCGGCAGCGGTGAAAAAACCCTCCTTTATGGTGTTGATTTCGATATGGCGTGGGCGCCGCAAACCAACACGCCTATAACGATAACCGCCCCCGTCGTTTTCGTCGGTTACGGGATCAACGCTCCCGAGTATGGGTACAATGATCTTGCAGGTGTCGACCTGCATGGCAAGATCGCTCTGATTCTCTCGCGGGAACCACAAGCGTCGGACGCAAATTCCAAGTTCAAGGGTAAATGGGACACGCTTTACTCTTACCCCTGGTTCAAGGCTGAAGAGCTGCGAAAAGCGGGAGCACTGGGCATCCTAATGGTCTCACCCAGTGAGGCTCGGCGTCCGCCGCGCGTCGCCAGCGCTCCGCCAGATTATCTCCAGTCTGGTACTCCTCGCTATTCACAAAGCCTAACAACTGGGCTCTGGGACGCTCCTTTTTTTTCGATCAAAGCTCAGGTCGGAAACGAGATCCTGAGATCGTTAGGAAAGACCGTTGATGAGTTGCAGCATTTGATCGATCAAAATTATCGTCCAAATTCGTTCGAAATCACCGGTGTGACGGTCACGATGAACAAGGCGTACACGAAGCGTGAAATTCTTCACACCCGAAATGTCGTCGGGCTTCTAGACGGTTCTGATCCAAAATTGAAACGCGAAATCGTGGTTGTGTCCGCTCATTATGATCATGGTGGGATAATCGGCGATAGGATCTACCCAGGCGCCGACGATAATGCGTCAGGCACAATCGGGGTCTTGGAAATCGCTGGCGCCTATGTACGCGCAGATATAAAACCCAAGCGTAGCCTCTTATTCATAGTTTTCGATGCCGAAGAGCGTGGGTTGCTTGGCTCTTTCTATTATATCGATCATCCCGTCATGCCACTCGATCAGACGGTTGCAAACCTCAACATGGACATGATCGGTCGCGATGAAGAGTCGCCTACATGGAACATAACCCCTGATCAAAGTAAGAACGGACTCAATATCGTCGGCACCCTTTACGATCCTGAACTTCGAAAGATTATTGAAGCTGAGAATAAGAACCTCGGCCTCAGATTAGACTATAAGACTGATACGGATGATCGGGAAAATTGGTTCGCTCGTAGCGATCACTTCCCATTCGCAACGAAATCGATACCTATGGTGCTATTCAACACCGGAGAGCAAGCGGACTATCACACAGAAAATGATACATGGGATCGGATCGATTACCCCAAGATGGAGAAGATTATTCGTTTGATTTTTCTTACAAGTTTAGACGTGGCGGACTCAAACGAGAGAATCAGATTTATTCCTTAAGGCCCGGTGAATGCCAGTGCGTTTTTTCGACATCGGAGGAGCGGAGCTATCGGTACGATCTGAGGCCGGTAATTCCTGAGAAGGGGGTCTCATGTGCGTGGCTTGGAAATGTGCAGTATGTTTTGCAGTTGTCATAGCTGGAGGCTTTGCACCGACGCTAGGCGCGCAGGAAACTGGTGTGACTGCGCCACCTCTGAAGGCTGAGACTGTGGAGATCAGCCCGAAGAATATTCAGGCGAAGGTGGGGGACAAGATCAAATTTGCCGCGATTGCCAAAGATGCGTCCGGCAACGCGATTGCTCTTAAGCCCACTGTCTGGTTTGCCGCCCCCTTTGACCTGGCTGGCGCTGACCAGGAAGGCATGGTCGTTTTCCATCAACCGGGCGAAGTGACGGTTGGCGCCGTCGTGGGGGGGAAAACCGGATTTGCGAAGGTGACCGTAGGAGCACCTTTGGTGACGAAAGTAGAGGTCACACCGCTGACACAAGCGCTTTCGGTCGGGGGGACTACAATGCTTTCCGCTACGCCGCGTCTGGCGAACGGAGATCCTCGTAACGATGTTGATGTCCATTGGACGTCGAAATCGCCGGAGATTGCGAAAGTGGACGATTCTGGAATGGTCAAAGGTATCGCTCCAGGCAGCGCCACGATTGTGGCGGCTTCTGTCCCTGCGAGTGGCGAAGTAAGAGTTCGAGTGGTTGCGGACACGCTCCAAGGGATTGACATTGATCCTGCCATGACGACGGCAAAGACAGGAGACGTGGTGCATTTCAACTTGAAGGCGGTAGGCGCGAAAAACTCGGCTGCCAAGGACGTACTGACAAGGTGGAGCGTGAGCGGCTCGGGCGCTACGATTTATACTGACGGTGCGTTTGTCGCCGAGCTTCCGGGCAAATATGAGGTGACCGCGTCAATTGGCCGACACAGTGCAAATGCTTCGATTACTGTTACATCGAGAAATGCGGAGCGTGAGTTGGATGTAGTGGCGCATATTCCTACGAAGGGGCCGGACGGCACGCCCGTGCAGACCTCCGAGGAATGGGTTATCGGAAGTCATCTTTACGTTTCAACAATCTCCGACAGAATTTTTTCCTACGACATCAGCGATCCGGCGAAGCCAAGGTTGCTCGATTCCATGAAGGCGGATGCACGCCTTATCAACGACATCAGTACGACGCCCGATGAGAAGGTGGGTGTGTTCACCCGCGAAGGCGCGTCGAGTCGAAAGAACGGCATCGTACTGTTTGATCCGTCGGATCCAGAACACATGAAAGTTATTTCCGAGTATACCGAGACGGTAACCGGCGGCGTTCACAGCGCATTCATCAACACGCATTATGCATACATTACCGACGACGCGACTGGCTCCTTGCGCGTGATCGAGCTTCAGGATCCCAAGCATCCGAAAGAAATCGCGCGATGGCAAACCGAAAACGCCACTGCCTCCATCATTGCAGGTGAGCAAGGGCCGATGTCATCCGGCCGCTATTTGCATGATCTTTATGTGAAAGATGGGCTGGCCTATCTAGCATACTGGCGCGACGGCCTCATCGTTCTCGACGTAGGGAACGGAATCAAGGCAGGAAGTCCGGAGCATCCGCAACTCGTCTCGCAATACAAATACAATCACTACGAGTTGTACGGAAATGGCTGGCTTGCGGGAACGCACACAACTTTCCGATACAAGAATTATGTCTTCGTAGGAGACGAAGTTTTCCCCGCGATATTCGAGATTGACAGCAAGGACCGCATCCCGGTGCGCGGCATTCTCCACGTGATGGAAATCAGCGATACCGAGCATCCGCGCCAGGTAGCAACGTATGAAGTTCCGGAGGGTGGCATCCACAACGTGTGGGCGGAGAATGATATGCTCTTTGTTGGCGATTATGCGGGCGGCGGCCGGGTGGTCGATATTTCTGGCGAGCTTCGGGGCAATCTTTATCAGCAGGGCCGTGAAATCGCTCGTATCTGGACCGGAGATTCTGGGGGCTATCGTCCGAATCTGCCTTTTTCATGGGGAGCGCAGCCAGCCAACGGGCTGATCTTTTACAACGACGTAAATACCGGAATCTGGATCGCGAAGCTCGGCAAGCCGAAGAATAAAGGCTTAATGACAGCGCCCCCACTCCAGGTGAAGAGCGAATAGCATCATCTAAATGTCATTGGAAGCTTTGGTAGGAGTTTAGGGAACAAAGATTTCGTCATTGGACCGCACGAGAAGATTCTTAAAATGATCGCCGAGCGTGATGTAGAGATTGCGGACCTAGAGAAAAATTGAGGCAATGATGAAATAGCTTACTTCGGCCCAATTTTGACATCTGGGAGGGCACAGTCCAAAAAAGAGAGAGGCGCATGGTGGAATCACACACGCCTCCCTGATGATGAATCAAATTTTAGTGTACCTCAGGGATCACCTCCTTATCGACACAATATGTCGATGCCGGATTATAAAATCATTTCTCGGAGGTTTCAACGGGGTGCGATCTTCTCGTAAACGTCCACATAGTAGGAATGTCCAAGTTTGCGGCCGCGATTAGAGCCGTCTTCCCTTGCATCGCATTGCTTGACTTTGAAGCCCTAGAAAGTTTCGGCGGCCTGCCGAGAACGTATAGTTACATTGCTTATTTCACGTTGAATGGATTCCATCGGGTCGCCATGAATCTTTGGCGTCTGAAGTGTCCGGTGTGAAACGTAGCTTTGGTCCTTGGGGCAGGTGAGTTGCAGGCGTCTACACGTACGTGCGCGATTTCCGGGGCGACACACTGAAAAATTGTACGAGGAATTGTACGGAAACTGGCAAATTGGTCGAATTCAAGCCGTTTCATCGAATGCTAACTCCTGTAAAGCCTGTACAAACGTCGGTATTTGGGGTTCGATTCCCACTCGCGCCTCCACTCTATCGTGATGAAAGTCCATTAGTTAATCCTCTCGTTTTTTCCGTGCACCTCTGGTGTACCCTTCGTCTCCATAACGGAGACCGGATCATGCCCAGGATCTCACGTACTTTTCTTTTTCGAGTTATCTCAGCTGGAGTCCCACCTCTTCGCTCAAGCCACTTCGTAAACTCCCCCGATTCGTAACGGTATGCTCGACCTGCACATTCTTTATCCGACGTACCGCGCATATGCTATGACTGGAACCGTTGGCAATCAGGCTTGAACAGTTGGAGTGACTTCGATTCGGTTACGTCCCCCGCGCTTCGCCGCGTACAGCGCCGCGTCGGCCTGATTTACTAGCTTCGCGAAATCTGGCACACCCTTTCCCTGGAACCCTGCAATGCCGAAACTCGCGGTCACTTGAACGGGTTTCGAGCCAAACGAAAAGTCATGTTCGCGAAGCTGCCGCAGAATACGCGCCACGGCGATTCCAACGTTGCATTCGTCAGCATGAGTAAAAATCATGATGAATTCCTCACCGCCTGTCCGGCCGCAGATGTCCGAATTCCTTACACGTTTTTTTAGGATTCCCGCAAACTCCTTGAGAACGGTATCTCCCGCGTCGTGACCGTAGGTATCATTTACGACTTTGAAGTTATCCAGATCAGCGATTACCACCCAGAATGAAAAGCCGTGCCGGACCGCAGCACTCAACTGGCCTTTTGCCCAATCCTCCACCGCACGACGATTTGGTAAGCCCGTCAGTGCATCTGTAAGTGCCAGCTCTTTCAAGAGTCGGTTTTGGGACTCAATTTGCTGGTGCAGGTCAACAAGCCTCCTGCCAACCCCCACTCGCGCTAACAATTCCTTAGGATGAAAAGGCTTTGTTAGATAATCGTCGGCGCCAGCTTCGAGTCCTTCGACCACGTTCTCTTTTTCCGACGCGCTCGTAACAATGATGATGTACGTATACGAGTCCTTGGCGCTTGCGCGGATTTCCCGACACACTTCGATCCCCGTAAGGTCGGGCATAACCCAGTCCGTTATTACCAAGGCTGGGCAGTGTTGCCTAAACAGCTCGATGGCGCTCTGCCCTGTCTTGGCGAACAGGATTGAGTATTGGTCTGGCGGGAGCGTTTGCTCGACAAGCTTGCGGTACACGGGCGAATCATCCGCGACTAGGATCTTGAGGTGTTCCACAGATTGATTCATGTTCCTCAGTTAACCTTGCCTTCACGGGCTTCAAGAAAAGGAGCGAGTCATCTCAATTGAAACAAGAGTTCAATCTCTTCAACGGTCTCTTTTGGCCCAGGCTCATATTTCCACTGTTTGATCGCCTCAAGAGCGGCATCGACAAGCAACGGACTGCCACCGACTACACGGGTGTTCTTGATGCTGCCGTCCGGCGAAACAATCACTTCGATTCTCACTTTTCCCGTCAGCTTGAACTGCCGCGCTCGTTCGGGGTAGCTCGGTTCAACTCTTACTTTAATCCTTCGGGTCACTACTTGCTTGCCAGCCTTCTGAGAAAAAGCTGGTGGTTGCGAAGACAGCATCCCGAGCACGAGAAGACCGAAACCCAAGTTTAAGAGTCCTGATCGCATCTTCAAGCGAATTTTGCCAATTGCAGGGCGGATTCTTCTGTCTGAAGACTGTTGCATGGGCTCAGTTTTTCAATCGCTTCAGTGTCACTCCTCAACGCTAGAACGCTCCCCTATTCAAAACTGTCTCCTTTGGCACACAACGCACTACCGGTTACTTGCGCGAGCGAACCTTACCCATGTGTGATGTAAATCTCCCTTCGGGGTTGAAATCCCAGATTCGGTTTAGATATCGACTACAAAGCCGTGGTTGGGTTGCAGCTGTGGCCAGTGAGTGTACGGCAAAGGACAAGACTGTCCGAAATGGAACAGTCCGCTCTTTGGCCCCATGGTCTACTGTTGTGTCGTGGAAGTGTGTTTTGGAACGAGTCGGAGGAATCGCTGAGTCTCCGAGGACACATCGATCAGCTCGATGGGTGCGACGAAGGGCAAGCGGGGTGCGCGGGGATGTTCGGGTTGCACCTGAGCTATTCTCCTGTCCAAGCATCCGAACGCGCTTTCGCTATCTCTCTGAAATCGAAAAATCCACTGAGGCAGTTTGCTCGGGCTTCACGCTTACTTTCTTGGCCCAGGTCACCGGCTGGCTGTAGATGGGGCGGCTCACTTCCACCTGCGAGGCGACATCCAGAACTTTTTCTTCCGATAGGATTCTCCAGCCTTCATGCCAGGCCTCAAGCTCGTAATCCCCAGGCGGAATACCGGTCAGTTTAAAGAAGCCGTGCTCGTCGGTCACTGCATAGTATGGATGCTTCACCACCAGGACCTCGGCGTTCATCCACACGTGCCCCGCGTTGCATTTCAAATTCACCACGCCGGTCCGGCGCATTTTCGCCGGGATATACTGCCCTTGAAACGGAAACGGAATGTTATTGTCTGCTGCCCCGAACATGTGAACCGTGTGCAGAATCGGATCATTGCTCTTGATTTGCAGATCGCCGCCTTGTGGCACCAGCATAATGTGCGGGATGTATCGGCAGCTCTTTTGGTCCATGTGTTGACGTGATTCGGGAAGATCCATTCGCTTTGCCCTTACTGATTTCCTTCAAATACACCACCGTATTCGCAACGCCTCCATCCGAATCGATCAGCGATCGCTCGAGGTCACGAATCTTGTGTGAATCCGGATCGCATACGTCCGCGTTTTTCGTAATCGGCAACTTTGGAATTTTCGGAATTTGTCCCGTCCATTTCACGGTCCCGGTGATTGTCCCCCCATCTTCCACTGTGATGGGCACGTACTCGCATTGGGCTACAGCCGCGCCCGCGCTGGAAATGATAAGAAGGAATAGAACCGCACCTGGTGCCCACTGCCCCGTCTTAGTATCCGTGCTCATACTTGCCTCTCTGCTCTTCCATCTGTGGAAGCGACCTTCGCGGCTCCGGATCACCACCGGTTATTCGAATCTTTCAAAGGGACACTTCTGCTCTCTGGCCGCGAGATGGAAAACCCATCCCAAAGCCGATCTCTCTGTGCCGGGCCCGTTCAGAACGAACACGCGGAAAATTTTGTTGTAAGAAGACGATCCAGGCGTAGAGGTTGAGCGCCGGAGCGTCCGTCGATACGTGCTCCATTCTTGGAAGATACGCTCCCTCCGGGCACACAATGCTCACGGTCGTGGTGTGCTTGTCTTATCAGTATACGAATGGATGGCGGCTATGCTCCGTGCAGAACCAACGAAATCAGTCCGTGGATCAAGCTAGTACTTCCGTTCCATTGAGCCCCGCGGAAGTGTGCCCCAAACTCCTTCCAGACGAAGACTCCTCCCCGAGCGCAGCAAGGTACCGGGCTCGGCGTTTGATTTTTCAACGCGCCAATCGCGCCGGTCCATATATTTTCGGAGACACCCGTATGAACGTTCGATACATAAAAATTCTAATCCTCGCAGTTTTGGCTTTGACGATCTCAAACGCAGCGAAGGCCCAGAAAACTTCGGACGTATTAAACAGCGGCGACGACTTTCTGGCAGCTTGCCAATACGATAACAATCGTCCGCCTGACGTTTGCCTAGCCTATGTTGCTGGCGTGGCCGGCACGCTCGCGCTCAATTGGTCCGACACCGGTCAGCGCATTTGTGTTCCCGAGAGTGCAACAATCAGAACTACGCTTGACTTGGTTCTCCAATACATCAAAGACAACCCAGAAAAGCGACATCAAAAACCTATCTTTTTGATTGCGCAGATAACAATCAAAAGATACGTGTGCGAGGCGGCGCCGAAACAGAAATCTGCGTCGGCTCCAGAGCCGGCCCCTACGGCGCACCCGTGAGCACGCAAATGCTGGTTAAAAAATAGGAAAATCTAAACAAGTGAAGCAGCGAAGCCCTTTGTTTAGGTGGCGAAAAATCTATAATTTAGATGCATTTCCCCCGATGGAGAAATTCCCTGAAGTTCCGCAACGAGTGGGACGAGCTTTCAGGTAATTTTTCGCGCTGCGCTGTGAGGCAAAGATCGAGACAGGCTCGCCACCGATCCCGCGAGACGCCACACGCTCACATCATCAATAGTTGAAGAAATCGCTTTACTGCTTGTTGTACACGACGATGTTATTTACGTCCTGCCCCTTCGCGTTCTTGCCTTTGAATGTCGAGGTCCGCGTTTTTCCGTCTTTAGAGACCACCGATGTTACGGTCATCACAACTTGGCCGTCTTTCTTCATAGTAGACTGGATGGTGTTGGAATCGATCCGTTCCAACGCTACCGTATCAGAGTTGGGCGCACCGGTAACGGGATAGTCCTTGCCGTCATATTTTGCGGTGTACTCGACGTGAGTCGGATTTCCAGCGGCGTCGATTCCGTCTGAACTGTACTTGATGTTGTCCCCGTCAGACTCAATCTTTAAGGTGATACTCTTCGCTGCTGGCCCAGGGCTATACGTTGACTTGGCAGCGTCCATCTTCCAAGTCCCAGACTGCTGGTCGGCTGCCGCGACGGGCACGTTCAAAGCGAGTGCCACGAGCAGCAGTGTCATTGTGAAAGCAGCCAACGTCTTTAATCGCATGATCTAGCCTCCTTGGTGGGATATGGCTGTGCAGGGCTGTGCAGTCTTTATGTGCCCATCTTGGCAGAAAGTCCAGAGGATTCTTGCGGATCTCCACAGGCCTCGCGTGCGCGCGCGCGAAGTTTTTCGATTGGTCCCGAGACTTAAGGAACCGTATTCTTCTGCTTGACAGAAGACACACATGGAGGTACGCGGAAAATGGAGGTGGCAATCATGAAAATCGTAGTGATCGGCGGCAGTGGACTGATCGGGTCAAAGCTCGTTACCAAGTTACGCGAGCACGGGCACGAGGCAGTTGCCGCATCTCCCAATTCCGGCGTCAACACACTCACGGGCGAGGGGCTGGCCGAAGCGCTGAAGGGTGCGTCGGTGGTCGTTGACGTATCGAACTCTCCCTCGTGGGAAGACTCGGCTGTGATGAAGTTCTTCGAGACATCAACCCGTAACCTCCTCGCCTGTGAAGCGGCCGCGGGCTTGGGACATCACGTTGCGCTGTCTGTCGTAGGATCTGAGCGTCTGCTCGAAAGCGGCTACTTCCGTGCAAAAATCGTTCAGGAGAATTTAATCAAGGGTTCCTCCATCCCCTATTCAATTGTTCGCGCGACGCAGTTCTTCGAGTTTCTCAAGGGGCTTGCCGACATTTCCCTCGACGGCGACAAGGTGCATTTGCCACCTGTGCTTTTCCAGCCGATGGCTGCCGACGATGTCGCGAGTGGGGTAGGCAGGATCGCTGTCGGCCCGCCGGTAAATGGCATTGTCGAAATAGGGGGGCCGGAACAGTTTCGCGTGGATGAACTAGTCCGGCGGCGGTTGGCCACCCTCAAAGATCCCCGCGAAGTCATCGCCGACCCACGCGCGCGATACTCCGGCGCGGAGGTCGGCGAGCGAACGCTTGTCCCCGGCAAAGACGCCCGACTTGGCGAAACGCGATTCGAAACCTGGCTCACTCAGTCCGCGGCGAAAGCGGCGGCGGTCGCCCACTAGTGGGTCTGTTAAAGAGAGGCCGGTTTGCGTGAACCGGCCTCATTCAAACGAATGATTGGTGCGATCTGCGAGCCAGTCATAAGTCTGGTGAGAGATAGCGGCCACTGCGGAAAGCGGATGCCAAGGGTCGGGAACATCGCTCAGGATAGTTACCACAAAACGCCGCGGCGCTACTCCGACGATAGTAAACGGAACGCTATTCATCGTGAGAGTTTTGCCAATGATATTCGGATCGGCCCCGAGCCATTGCCAGTAGCCGTAACTCAGCACGGCGGACGTCGTCACTTTTGTCATCGTCGCCAGCGGCAAACCAGCGCCCGATGAACGGTTGAACCCCCAGAACGGAGAAGTAGTTGTCGGACACGGCGTTAATAAGGCCGCGTTTTTCACGTTGCTCGAAGATAAGCTGCTGAAAATGATTGTCTGGAGAGGAGTTCCCAGGGTTGGCGACCCACACACGCGTCACTGCTTCGTAGCCCATCTCCCGCAAACGTGGATAATCTCCGTGACGCCCCCATCCCACAGTAAGCGTTTGGACGGAGGCAGGCCGACCCTGTCAGTGTCTTCCAGATGAATTATTCGCACTCGTATTCCTTCGTTCGGTTGGCATTCGGCCAACGTACGGGCAACTACACGCGACTCAGCAGACCCGAGAGGAAAATCCTCGGGCCGCGGTGTGTCTTCCGGCAACTCACTATTTCGTTTTTTTAATTCGCCTCTGCAGTTCGGGACGCGTTTCAATAATTTTGTGTGTCGGGATTGATTATTTCCCCAACGCTGGTCAGAGCATGGAAATGCCCTCAGGTTTGGCATAGAAAGCTTTCGTAATGGGGGGCCGAGGTCAGTCGCGAATTGCGACTGTCGTCGGGCCGGCATGCAGATGTTATTTCTTTGGGTCACTATCTAACATTGCATCCGCTCGGTGACAGCGGAGATAGCGTCCGAAATAGCCCTAGCGGATGGTTACTTTGCAATATTCAGAATTCTTGGGTTCGAGGGAACAGGCGATGCCGACCTGCTCGCGCGCCCCGCGTTCGTCGCCCTTTTTCAATAGGGCGGCGCCGAGGTTCATGTGCCACCTCGCATCGTTCGGGTTGATACGCACAGCCGTACGAAACTCCGCAATCGCGCCGTCCATGTCGCCTCTGTCAGCGAGCGCGGCGCCCAGATTGCTGTGCGCCAACTCGTCATTCGGGTCGAGACGAATAGCGGTGCGGTATTCCGCAATCGCCCCGTTTTGATCGAACTTAGTCAAGAGCATAACACCTAGATCGGTGTGCGCCGCTGCGTCGTTTGGATTGATACGGATCGACGCGCGAAGCTCCGCAATCGCTCCATCGAAATCGAGTCCGTCGCCGAGCGCCTCGGCGAGTTTCAAATGCGCTTCCGCATCGTTAGGGTTGAGACGGATAGCCAGCTGAAACTCCTTGATTGCTCCTTCCGCATCGCCTTTCCCAGCCTGAGCAACGCCGCGCTTTAAGTGTTCTTTGGCCTCGGCTCGGGTGACATCTGGACTCTGGCTTTGGGGAGTTGGGTGTTCCCCAGCGCCCGGTTGGCGCTCCCGGTTTGGACGTGGAGGTTCGCAAGAGACGCCTGGCTCTTTCGTGAGATGTGCCAGGACTTCGGGTTCGTCAAGACTAGAACACCACGTACATGCGCCGCACTTTTCAGGACCCCCTGGGCTACACGCTTCGAGCGCATCAGGGCAGTTTTGAGCGATCGCGTTCTCGCGGCAGTTGTGATACGCGTTTTCCGCTGCGATCGCTTTGCGGTCTTGCGGGTTGTCTGCTTGCAAACTTCCCAGAAGGTGTGAGTGGCGCCAATCCTCAAATTGAATTGCCTTTTGTTTGTCTCCTGGGCATGCACAAGCGAATCCTCGCGGCTCTATACACTGGGCTTGGGATGCACCGCCCCGGCTTTCCGTTGAATTGTTATGGGTAGAAAGACTCGCTGGTCCTTGCTCTGCGTCTGACACTACCCAAAAAAGCGGAACTGCTGTCAGCAATAACAGAAGGTCGATAGCAGCCATGAAGTTGGCTTTCGACGACCATTGGGCGCGTACCATATTGGCGGCCTCAGTTGCTTTTCAAAAGCAAACGGTGTTGCGGATCGGAATGAGCGTCATTCTAGGCACGAAATGGCGGTTAAGACAAGAAGCCAGCTTCCAAACTGTTGGCTGATCAGCCGGCTTGAACCCGTCAGGGCAGCGAATTGGAAACTATGGGGTGCCTATCATGTGCCCGCCGGGAAGAGCACTGATCTTCGCATAGAGCTCTCGGGCCGATTCAACGGTCAAGAAGCTGAGGTGCAATGTTCCCCACGGAGGAGGGATTGGTCGGTATCTCTCCAGGATTAATGCTCGCGCCGCAGCACGTGACTTCGCTGAACCAAGCGGGAAGTCCCCCGGGTTTAACACGAGCGCTCAAATCACGGGAACGGGACTTCGATGAAGGATCATTGGTCACTTAGAAGCTCCTTTCTTCAGGTCGGTTTTGTTTCCGATCGGTCGGTGTTCTCTGTGTCAGTCGGAGTGAAACCATCTGGGAAACGGATCTGGATGTATGGCCCACCATCTCGATGGAGTATCGGCGACGCGCAAGCCTGGAATAGATCTCTTGGCAACGTTCGAAACTTTCAGAACTGAGATCAAGTGTTACGCCCGGCGGATGTTTGGGTCTCTTGCGTTGCTCGAGGAGAGCCCTGGCTTGCGGCATGCGATTTCCGCGAACCAAGAGTAAAATCACCAGGTCGGAGCGCCGAATCTGTTGTGGCCTGAAGTTCTCGCCGTTTAGATTTCTCAATCACTTAGAGACTCCTGACTGTCTTCGTCTGTTGCACCTACGCTCTGTGAGAACCAACCGGGCAGTTTTCCCTCTCGCGCGTAGGATTCCAGTTCTTCTTGGCTCATTCGCTCGAAAAGTTCGTGCAAATTTACGGTCTCGCTGCGATCAACCCATTGCCCCTGCGCATTAATCTTAGAATACGCTTGGACTGCGGCAACGACCGACGAGGCGTTCAATTCCACTTCTGTTGCTCGTTCGATAATGTGCTCCAGGGCCGCTCGCACGTTTCGGCGTCTCTTCGGAAAGAGACCAAATGCGTGTGTGTGACGGTAGATCGTTCCGCGGTCTGAAAGTCGATACTTTTTTGCAATCTCCGTGGGGCTACGCCAGTTGATGAATTCGCGTTCAATTTCTTCGCACTGAGCATGCTTGCAGATCGAGCAGAACTTCTCATGGCGGCCGCGGCTGACTGGCAGTTGCCGATCGCAACTTGTTCTCTTGATCATCTGATTTCTGAAGCCGCTGGGGACTGGAATCACTGTCACATTCCATCGGTCTGCACTCTGATCGTGTGCTCATCGGTCTGCAGAATCCATTGACTAAAAGCTTCCCAAACCTGGATTCGATTCCCAGGCGTTGTTTCGATGTCGATCCCAAGGGTCCAAGGCAGCTTTTTCTCTGCCTCGCACATGCTTTCGTAGACCGCCTCCGGCAAGGCGATTGAAAACGTCTTGAATCTTTCCTTCCTCAGGCCCGTCTTCTGTTCGATTGCAATCTGAACTTCCTGTTTGAACTGCTTTGTCGGAAGCGTGGCAGCCTTCTCGAGCCAGTCCTCGCTTTTGCGCTCCTGCTGTGGGAGTCGGGTCAACATGTGCGCGTTGCGCTCGCCAATACGTTTCAGCTTTTCTTCTGGTACTCCTTCCAGAGCACGGACGCTCCGGACAGCGGAGTAGGCACTGGAAAGGCTTTCAACTAGTCTCGCGGTCATCCATGCGTGGAAGTTCGGAAATCCGAGCGCCTCGAAAGCTCGAGTCTGCCTGACTCTTTCAACTAGACGACCAAGAAGCAACCAGTTCGATCTGATCTCCCCGACAACGCGAACCACTTCGTTATCCAAAACCTCCGCTTCGGCTTTTGTCGCTTTTGGCCGACGAATGCCCTTAGGATAAGGAGCGAACTCCAATATTGGAGTTCTAGGCCCTTCAGCGCGCAGCATGAAACCCTCGCTGATTCGTAGTCTTGCCAGATCCGACCGCGAACAAAAATCGTTTCGATTCCGGATTCACCGCCGACTCACCCGTGCACCTCCACACCTGCCCCGCCGATTCCGTCCGTTCTCGGTCCCTGGAGATGCCTCTGCGCAGAGGTTTTGTAGAATTTAAGGGCTTGTCGCGCTCGCCTGAGAGTTTCCAGTTGCGCCGGGGAAGGAACTCTTCGGCGTTTCACTCCCGCTAATCCGATCGCTAACTTTTCCTGTAGCGGGTTGCCTAGATCGAACAGAAAGATAGCCTCAACATCTCCGGCCTGATGCAGCCGAAAGCCACCTGTGAACGCCATGCGCCCGCGAATGAGCAGAGAACGGCCCTTACACTTGCCAATTCGAGGCTCCTCAAGGACGAGCCCGAGAAGTCCAGCGGCGTGTTCGTAGAGATGACCGAACTTGCCATTTATGATTGGTTCACCGCAATCGTCGCGCTTTACGCGAAGACGGTATTGCTCGGGAAATCCCGCGAGCGTGATCGGCGATCCCATTAGGCACACTCCCACGCCCAGGGCCGTGTATCCGCCGTGTACCTTAGTTCGGCGTTTGTGTAGGTTTTGTAGGATTCAACGAAACGTTGAATAAATAACTTACGTGTTTTGAGGAGGCCTGGGAGTTCGCTAACACTTCACGCCTGCTCACTGGTTTCCCTGTCCTCCGTCAAACAACGATACTCGTTAAGCTTTTCCCTCAAAGAGTCTTAAAGGAGAAAGACGAGTTATGTCCATAAAACGCTTTGCGCACGCCATTCTCTTACTGTCAGCCGCCTTGTTTACCGGCCCACTCGCCCACGCGCAATCTCCTGCAGAAACCATTTCCCTCGAAGACCGCGCACGGATGGCCACGCAGATCTACCATACCATCAGTACTTTTTTCCCCGGCCTGTCCCAGGAAAAGTTCGACGCGGACTACGCCGAATACCTCCGCACCATCCTCCACTCGGACGACCGGCGCGACTTCGATCTCGCTTCTATGGAATTCGTCGCCCGCCTCCACGACGGCCACTCCTGGTTCTACGACAACTGGCTCGACCAGACCACCGCACAACCCATCGGGTTCATCGCTTATCCGTTGGCAGGGAAGTGGACCGTCGTTCGCAGCAATCTCAAATTCGTGAGGGTCGGTGATGTAATCACAGCCATCGACGCTAACTCAATCGAAGTTTTCTTCGCGCGCAACCGAAAATATGTCTCCGCCTCAAGCGATCGCGATGCGGGCGTCAGCTTCTTCGACACGCCCGTAATCTTCCCAGAAAAATTCACACTCACCCTCGCCGATGGCCGCAGGATTCCGATCGACCGCAGGAACGACAAGAAGAATGCAGAGCCGCCACTCAAGACCGCAGGGCGCTGGCTTGTCGAGAAATCCGTCGCCTATATAAAAGTCCCGAGTTTTCACGGCATAGAGACACAGGCCCAGGCCCTCGCTTACCTCAAGGAATTCCACGATGCAAAAACCGTCATCCTCGACGTCCGTGGCAACCCTGGTATGGGCGAGCCCATCGCCTTGCAATCGGCACTGATGGGCAAGCCTTATCAATCCTGGACGGATTCCAGCTCTCTGCACGGCGGCCCGCTCCTGCGCAGCTACGATTCCGCCTACCCGGAGCACTCGACGATCACCACCAGCGACGCCGTCGTCCACCCGTTCGATACTGCCTACACCGGCCGCCTGATCCTCCTCACCGATCGCATCTGTTCCTGCGCCTGTGAAGATTTCGTCATGCCCTTCAAGTATTCCAAGCGCGCCACACTGGTCGGTGAAACCACCGCCGGCACATTTTCCTTCACCCGCTACATCCCTTTCGAAAACGGGATGATTCTCAATATCGCCGCCATCCATCACACCTTTCCTGACGGCTCACAATTTGAAGGCGTCGGCGTCGCTCCTGATGTCCCGGTAGACATCGCGCCCGACGACCTTCGCTCGGGGCGCGACGTTGTCTTGAAGAGGGCGCTCGAGCTTGCCCAACAGCCCTAAAGACGACAGGCCCGACATTCTGAGGCAGCCTCTGGGGAGCCACAGGCAACGTGATTCTAGAGCAGCATATACCGACCACGCTGAAGGGAATCCAGCAAGTCTTTAGCAAAATCTCGCGCTGTCGAATCGCACTGGAAACCGGGAGACATTCGCCCTGGGTAAGCCGGCTGTTGACGCAGTTGGGCCATGACGCGATCGTGGCTCACTGTCTAGGCACGCGATTCACGTTCCCGGTCGCCAAGTATATCCATGCGAGGTATTTTTACCGCTAACTCCGGCGAGTTCGCAGGCACTGGCCGACGTAACAACTGTCGCTTGTGGCTTGCGATTGATAATTTCTGGGTTCACTTCTGCGGATCCTCTTCTGTTTCACCTTCATCCGCCGAGTCCGCTGCGACGGGATCTCCGAATATATATGCAGCACCCTGGTCGCTGTTGCTGCCTATCTTTGTGCCGGCTGCCCCTACAGCGATAGTTAAGCCGCTGATCGCCGCGCCACCGAAGCTAAAGAAACTGAACGGCTTTCCGTCGGAGGCAGTCAGCTTAGCGTTAAAAGTCGAAGTGGTGGCCCAGCCCTTACCAGGCTTAATAAAAACGTATGCAGCGCCTTGTCGGGTATTCGCGAATTCCGCCCCAACCACAGCAATGGTACCTGCACCACTAATGGCCGCCGAAAATCCAAAATTGTCACCCGTGAGCCCGCCCGCAGCGGTCAATTCGGCAGTGAAGGCCGAAGTCGTTGCCCAACCGGCGGTCGGCTCGAGAAAGATGTAAGCCTTTCCGGGGCCGGTGGCCGAAGAGGAACCTCCTTGAGGTGCCGCGACTATGATTGTCTTGCCGGTAGAGCTGACGCATCCGCCACCGAAGTTGCAGAATCCAAAGAAATCGCCTGCCATCCCGTCTGACGCGGTTAGCTTGGCAGCGAATGCAGAAGTTGTAGCCCAACCGGTGGTTGGTTTGATGAACACATAGGCCGCACCCTGGTTGGCGTTGCCGCCCACCGTAGCGCTACTGGCTCCAAGCAACGCGAAAGAAGCGTTGCTGCTCAGAGAAACAAAACCGAGAGTGTCACCGGCTAATCCATCCGATGCGGTGAGCTTCGCGGTTTCAGTCATGTTCTTCCATGCGTGTGTTGATGGCTTCACGAACACATACACCGCGCCTTGATTGGCGTGTCCCTCAACCGTAGCGTTCGGTGCACCAACCATGACGGTCGTCCCGGCAATCGTCACCGAGTTTCCAAAAGAGTCGCCCGCCAAACCGTCGGAAGCGGTCAGTTCGGCAGCGAACTTCGAGGTCGTGGCCCAGCCAGCCGAAGGCTTCAGGTAAACGTACGCCTTGCCAGGGCCGTTGCTGCATGCGCCTCCCTCAGAACACGCACCAATTACGACAGTGGTTGAGGCGATGGATACAGCACTACCGAAATTGTCTCCGGGCAGACCGTCCGATGCGGTCAGCTTCGCAGTAAAAGCTGAAGTTGATGCCCAGCCAGCCGTAGGCTTGACAAAAATGTACGCTGCGCCTTGACCAGCGTTGGAGCCGATTGTTGCGTTAGGCGCACCCACGACCACAGTGTTACCGGCGATGAACGTAGAACCCCCAAAGAGATCGCCCGCTTGGCCATCCGAGGCGGTCAACTCGGCATGTTGTATCCATGGGTCGATTACGATCGGGTAGCGTGCGCCAGCGTCGGCTACTCTCAATTGCAATCGGTCTCCCCGCAGCTCAAGCCAGACGGAGAGCTCGTTGGCTGCGGCGTCACGCGCGGTTAGCTGGGCGTAACGCAGTTCCTGCTTGCCGTCAGCGGCGGTAAGGCTCAAGGCCTTGCGATCTTCGCCCACCGCGCCGGTCAAATTTCCGGACAGCGACAGCGCCACCGTTAATGGCTGACCGCCGCGTTTGCCTGGTGGCTGGCTGATAGTAAATCCCTGTTCCAGGCCCACCGGTCCATTTACGTACCACTCCGTTAAAGAACCTCGGCGGTACTCAACACGGTTCGCCGTAGCCTGCGGAGCGACCTTATTCGCTACCCTGAGTGCATCCCCATAACCGTAGCCGACGAATGACAACTTCCAGCGCGAATTTCCACTGAAGGCTTCCACGCCGTCCGAAGAAAAATGAGTGGCTAATTCTTCATGCGAGTTATAGGCATCGAAGCCATCTGCCGCATATCTTGCGTGGTAACTAGCGATGTCGCGCCCGAGCGCCGATGAAATGCCAGGCTGTGCGGAACTCGGCAGGCTTTCCAAGCGTACGAGATGGGAACGCGACGAACTCTGACCGGTGGATCCGGCAATCTTCTGTCCGTCTTTTCCGAGCGTTATAAAAGTTAGGTTAAGAACGAGTCCCAAGAGCCCAAGATAGTGAAACGCGCGTGAAGTGCTGCGTCGCATAGTCTCCTCCGGAATTTGGCTTACGAAATAACCGAATGGGAACGTCTGCTGCCCCAGTCTTCCAGGAGAGAAACGTCAAGGTCTGCAGCAAGTCTGAACGCGAATATAAGCAGGAATCATCCGAAGTCAAGTCAATAGTTGAGAACAAATTTGAGACTACGCGCCGAGGCGCAGAGCAACTGGCACACGATCGCGTACAGGGCGTACTGGAACAGTCGCGCTCGACGTTCTTTGACCTGGATCATGCCCTGATTGAAAGTGTCTTAAACGAAGGCGCTCTGGAGGTTACGCCGGGCGGGACCAGCTATCGTATCAGTGCGCGAAGCGACCGATCAGTTGGGACTGCGCGAGGATGTGCCCTTCCATTGCGCGTTCGAGATCCTCTTCGCCGGCATCCGGCTTCAAGTCGATCATCGAATCCAAAGCGTAAAGCTTGAAAAAATAGTGATGTGTCAATCCATGGGGCGGGCAAGGTCCACTGTAACCCATTGTTCCGTGGTCGTTTCGACCTTGGCGCGATCCATCGGGAAGCGTAGCATCCGTCGCGATAGCTTCTGGAAGCGACCGCGCTCCGGCGGGGAGGTTGTATAGCACCCAGTGAACGACAGTTTTCGTTGGCGCATCGGGATCGTCCGCGATCAGCGCGAAGCTGCGAGTCTCCGCAGGAGGGGCGCCCCAAGCGAGCGCGGGAGAGACGTTTTGTGCATCGCAGCTAAATTTTGCCGGGACATCGCCGTCGGCCTGGAAGGAGGCGCTGCTCAGCTTCAGAGAAGGCCCGGATCGCTCGTCGCGATTGTTCTTGTACAAAAAGACGTAAACCCCACAAGGAACCGCGATAATCCCAAGAGCAATCACAAGCCACTTGCGAGAAGACGCTGTCAAGATGCCGAACCTCCTTGCAGTTTCAATATACTACTCGAATCGCTTTGCAGATCACAAATTGGGGCTTGCATGTCCGCGGCAACCGAATTGTACGGTTCGCAATCATCGTTACAAACCGCACCCTGACACAAGTGCCTCCAGGCCCGCGCCAGCCGCTTTTTTTTCCATCGGCACACCTCGAACCGCTATTACGTGTGACTATTTAAGTGCATTCAGGGCGGGCCCGCAACCGCCTGTGTGAACGCAAACGTTGGTGGGGCGGATGACGCGTTTGAAGCCGTAGGTCAACGGACCATTTACTTTTCCAGTTCTCTTCGTTAACGTTTTTGTCGCTGCTCATTTCAAACAGACTTGACCAAAAATCTATGTGCGTCCTAAGGAGCAAACGTGGCCACTAAGCCTCGTCAGAAAAAATCGCAAATCGCTTTCGGTCATCCCATTCGCATCGTCCCCCTGCATCGCCCTGAAGTCGCACCGGCCGTGGCACAGGCTGCTCCTCAGCTTACTTACCGTAACGGTCCCTTGCTCGCCGCCGCTCAAGTCTTCACGATTTTCTGGGGCTCGACCTGGCAACAGCCGCCGCAAAGCGATTTCGTGCAGCGCGTCAATCAGTTCTTCGATTTCATTCTCACCAGTGCGCTCCTCGACCAGCTAGCAGAATATAGCGTTCCTGGAAACCAGATCGGCCACGGCATGCGGATTGGAACCACCACTCTCACCACACCCGATCCTGGTAACTCGGTGCAGGACAGCGCTATCCAAAAAATGCTCCAACAGGAAATCGCTGCTAGCACTAATATCCCCGCTCCAACCCCGAACACTCTTTATTTCGTTATGCTTGCTCCAGGCGTGCAGGTGATCCAGGGAGGCAGCGCCTCCTGCCAGGCATTCTGCGGCTATCATGACGCCGTCAACAGCGACATTTTCTACGCTGTTATGCCCTATCCCGCATGCTCCGGTTGCACCGGGGGGCTTGCCGTTTTCGACGCTCTCACCTCAACGACCTCCCACGAACTCTGTGAGGCCATCACGGATCCTATCCCGGGACAGGGCTGGTACGACGACGCCAACGGAGAGATCGGCGATATCTGTGCGTGGCAAACGAAGAAGCTGGGTAATTATGCGGTACAGCTCGAATGGTCAAATCGGGCCGGTAAGTGCCTCTAGGGCGCGTATGTACTAAACGAGAAGCGAAATCCCTTGGTTCGGTTGATTGCATAACGATGCCGGCCCCGCGACTCGAATAGGCTTTGGTTGATAGGCTCGGGAGGACGGAGTGCGAATTCGGTTCGTACGCGGGACAGCTCGGTACCGGACATGGTGTGAAAGTAGAACACCGTGGACTTGATGGGGCATCCCGCTCCCTGCCAAGGGAGTTTGAAGAGGGTATCCGGGTCGAAGTCTTTATACCAGCGACTTTCCTAGCGGTGAGTATGTTGGACAGCAATGAGCAGGGCGACACCAGCAACAAGAGAACCGGCGAGAAGGAACACCAGAGCTGCGCGGCGGGCGCCCCGGGGGGTTTGCTGAGTTGAGCTACATCGCCAGGGCTGACCTCTTTCATCGCGTACGCGAATTTCGCAACCGCTCTCTTGTAGAGGCCCCATAGCATCCACGCTGAGGCGCCGAAGCATAGCATCCAAAACAAACCGGTTCCCACGGCGGTCATCACTTTGGTGCGCAGGGGAATCGCGCCAGCATACAAGTTATAACCGATCGAGGTGGGGAGCCATCATGGCGAAGTAGCACAGCACGGTAAGAATTAAGTTCGCTCCACGGTACATCCCGACAAGAGCGCGGAGTTTTTCTTCGTCAGTCTTCGAGTCAGCGAAATAGCCTTGGCCCTTGGAAATGAGGGGAAGAAACACCACTCGCCCCTTGGAATCTGTGCTGAAGTGAAATCCAACGGTGTAATCCACCAACCTGGCGAAGGGAGAAATCATCGCTACTCCTTGTGCCTGGGCCGAACTGCTCTTCGCGGCTGCGCCTGGCGCTTTCGACTGTTACTAATGATGGGTTTATGCGGAGAAAAGTAGGAAAGAACTTGCGGTGGCAGTCCTTGGATTGTAAACGACAACCGGCGACACCGGGAAATTGGTGGACGGCGAGAGGGTGGACGGAGGGGCCAGCAGTAGCAGTGAAGCGGCGTAATGCCCGTGGAGAGCGAAGAGGCCCTGCTGTTGTTCAAGAACTCCAAAGAAGGAAGGCACGCTGAATGATAAAAACACCGATTCGTTTGCAAGACCTGAGGAGGAGGCTATACATCCAGGCGAAGGCAGAACCAACTTGGCGCTTTTGCGGACTCTACGTCCACGTCTGCAAGATGGAGACCTCCAGGAAGCCTACCTGATGGCCAAGAGCAACAACGGCGCACCTGGGATTGATGGAGTCACGTTTGAAACCATCGAAGAAAGCAGAGTGGAGAGTTTTCTGAAACAGATTCAGGACGAACTGCCTCCAACCCAGGTTCCGAAGACGAGGAGGGCGCAGCTGCACTCCAGCTTGGTCTGACCTGCAGCTTGTCACGGAAAACAGGTTCACAACGGAAGAACCTGTTGACAGTTTGGTGCGATTGCTAGAGGATTCCCGACCAGCGAGCAATCTGACGGGGTTGTCCTCTCGAAACAGGTTTCGACGCGAATCTTCTTGGAGGTGAAAGGTTGTGACAAACTCCTGCGTTCATCGTCTGCTGCAACGGTCTGCGGGCCTGCTGCGAGTTGTAGCAATCGCCGTCACCGTGCTGGTTCTGCTCTCACCGGCGCGGGGACAAGGCGGCGACGAGATTCGAATCGGCGTGGTAATGCCGATCACCGGTCGGGAAGCGAAGCCCGGGCAGTATCAGCGGGAGGGGATTGAATTCGCCATCAAGCAGATGAATGACGGAGGCGGCATCTTCGTGAAGACGCGCGGGAAGAAGCTGCCCATCAAGGAAATCTTTTACGACGACGGCTCGGACCAGTCGAGGTCCGCGGGAATGGTCGAACGGGCGATGAGTTCCGACGGCGTGGTGGCCGTGATAGGGGGATATTCGACGGCGCTAGGCGAGGCGGAATCTGTGATGCCGGACCGCTATCAAACGCCCTGGATTACGCCGGGTGCGGGCGCTACAACCATTTTCAGTCGCGGCTATGAGTACGTTTTCGGGACCCTCAGTCCAATCGATCTTCTGGGTTACACGACTGCGCAGTATCTCGGAAATCTCGTGGACAAGGGGAAACTCAGCAAGGGCCTAAAGATTGCGATGGCGCTGGAGAATACGGATCATGGCATTGATTACGACAAGGGCATCGAAAATTGGAATCATGAGCACCCGGGATATTTCACCGTCGTTTTCAGCGAGAAATTCGAGCTTGGTTCGACCGACTTTTCAGGACTTCTCCAAAAAGTGAAGAATGCCCACGCGGATATTTTTCTGTCAGATGCGCACCTCCAGGATTACATCACGATGCACCGACAGTACGTCCAAAGCGGGATGTATCACCAGATGATCAGCTACGGTGCGCGGGGGCCAGAGGCGGACGCACGCAAGGCGCTGGGAGCTGCGACCGACTACATTTTTGCCGGGATCTGGTGGTCGTCGAGGCTTGCCTATCCGCAAGTGAAGAAGTTCAACGAGGAGTTTCAGGCATTCGCCGGCCATCCGCCGGATTCCTGGTATCCCGCAACAGCGTATGACGCCATGCGCGTACTGGCAGCCGCCATCGAGCACGCAGGCAGCCTAGACAAGACGGCCATCCGCGATCAATTGCGGAAGACGGAACTGAAGGATTCAATTCTGCCCGGACAGGTGGTGCGCTTCGGAAAGAACGGCCAGATCCAGGGAAGCTTCGTGATCGTTCAGAATAAGCCTGATGACAAAGTGGACATCGTCTTCCCGCTCGATGCCGCTACGGGGGAGACGATTGCACCCAAGCCCAAGGCTCACTGAGCGCGCCCGAAATGAGCGCCGCCGATCTGCTGAATCTGTTCATCGCTGCGGTTCTGCTGGCCGGAGTGTATGCGGTGATGTCCGTGGGTATGACGATCATTTACGGCGTAATGAAGATTGTGAATCTGGCCCACGCCGGATTTCTTATGCTTGGAGCTTATTTCGTATATGAGGCTTACGAGCGGTTCAAAGTCGATCCCCTTCTCGGCGTGTTCCTGGCATTTCCGGTGTTTTTCCTTCTTGGGATGGGCGTGCACTGGCTCCTGGTCCGGCGGATCGCCACGTCCGATCAGCCCACACTGGCCTCGTTACTTCTCCTATTCGGGGTTTGGCTCGTGCTGCAAAACCTCGGCTACTTAATTTGGGGAAACTCTGATCGGGCCATCCTCACGCCCCGAACGCTTTCCTCACTCGAGATTGGACCAATAAGCTTTCCTGCGGTTCGGCTGACAGTTTTTGCTGCGGCGGTTGCATCGCTTGTGGGGCTGGAATTCGTATTACACAAGACTTGGTTCGGGCGATCCGTGCGCGCTTTGATGCAAAACAAAGAAGCGGGACAAATTGTGGGAGTAAATGTACAGAGAACAGCTCAAATAGCATTCGGCTTGGGGATTGCGTTTGCCGGAGCAGCGGGGGGACTTTTGGCCATGCTCTACTCCTTCAACCCGAATTTTGGCGCGACGTTTCAATTGCGCGCCTTTGTAATCGTGGTGCTGGGTGGGCTCGAGTCGTTCGGCGGAGTGGCCGTCGGTGCGTTGATCCTGGCGCTCGCGGAGACCTTCATCATTCTGGTACTCCCAGCAAGTTATCAGCCGGCCATTGCGTTTTCACTTCTGGTCGTCGCTTTAATCGTGCTTCCGGAAGGAGTCGCCGGATGGTGGAACAAGAAGCGCCGGTGGGCGTGAAAGAGGGCGCGGACACCGGCAGGTCTGTCGTGTCTCGATTTGTTTCCGCGGTGGCGCCGCTGCTGGTGCTGGCGAGCCTCGCCGCTCTTCCACTGGTTGCTCCCGGCCCGAACACCATCCGCCTGCTATTCGTGACTCTCACTTTAGTGACAGCTAGTGTGGGATGGAACCTGCTCGGCGGGTTTGCAGGTCAGATTTCATTCGGCTTCGCCGTGTTCTACGGGGTGGGAGCTTACACGGCGGCGCTCTCAATCAACGGTGGAATCCCTCCTGCCCTCGCCTTCCTACTGGCTGCGGCTGTGGCTGCGCTGGCGTCGCTCCTGGTTGCTCCGACGTTTCGCCTGAAGGGTCCATACTTCGCAATTGCCACGATCGGAGTGAGCGAGGCGGTTCGGGTTGTCATGATGAACGTCCCATGGACGGGAGGAGCCAGCGGCTACCGCATCATCGAGAAGGGCCGCTTTTTTCAATCGCACCACTATTACACGGCACTGGCCCTTGCGGTTCTGGCTGTGGGAGTCTCGATTCTGGTGAGGCGATCGAAGCTTGGACTGGCGCTGATCGCGATTCGGGAGGATCAAGATGCCGCTTCGGACTTGGGTGTGAACCCGTTTGCCGCGAAACTGTTCGTCCATGCGCTTGCCGCCGCGCTGGCAGGGGCGGCAGGGGGCGTTTACGCGCGATATGCCTTGTTCATCGATCCCGACGGCGTGTTCGCATTTCGCAACGGCATTGCGATACTCTTGATGCCGATCATCGGCGGCATCGGCACCATCTGGGGACCGGTGATCGGCGCGTTTGTGTACGGCTTGGTTCACGAGGAAGTGGTGGCCAATTTTCCGCAGGCCCACCTGCTCATCTTTGGGTCACTGTTAATCTTGATTATTTTGTTCGAACCGGGAGGGGTGATGGGCCTGCTTCAAAAATCACTCCGCTTCTTTCGCGCAGGGAGTTCCGTTGGCCCCCATTCTTAGACTGGAGAAGCTGACGCGATATTTTGCAGGACTCGCCGCGGTCAAAGACGTAAGTTTCGAAATCGACCCGGGTGCATTGGCCGGACTGATTGGGCCGAACGGCGCAGGCAAGACCACACTTCTGAGCCTGATCGCTGGCTCGCTGAGGCCCACCTCTGGGAAGATCGAATTCGAGGGGCGCAATCTCGCGGGTGCGAAATCTTTCCAGGCTGTGCGGGCTGGCATCGCGCGAACGCACCAGATTCCGAAACCGTTCCGGACTATGACTGTTCACGAGAATGTGGAAGTGGGGCTGCGATTCGGGCGACAGGTGGAAGCGGCGAGTCCCATAAAGAAAGCAGAGGAATTCCTGGACATGGTGGGAATCGCGCCTCTTGCGCGGCGGCCGGCATTCTTGCTCTCCGTCGGTGATTTGAAACGGCTTGAATTGGCGCGCGCCCTGGCCGCGCGTCCAACCCTTCTGCTTTGCGACGAAATTTGCAGCGGGCTCACGGAGACCGAATCTGGACTGATCCTGCGCCTGCTTTGCGATATCCGGCGCACGGGAACTACCATCCTTTACGTCGAGCACAATCTTCGCGCGATCATGTCTGTATGCGACCCGGTGATCGTGATGAATTACGGACAAAAGCTAGCCGAAGGGACGCCGGCCGCCGTGCAGAATGATCCGTCGGTGATCGAGGCTTATATTGGGAAGAGGCGATGATCTAGATGGCCAACGTCCGTAACCCGGATCGGTTGCTCGAGGTCGAAAACCTTGACGTGGCTTACGGGCCCATCCAGGTGGTGTGGGACGTCACGCTCAGCGTGTGTCGCGGAGAAGTGGTGAGCCTGATCGGGCCAAACGGCGCTGGCAAGACCACAACACTAAGGGCGCTGGCGGGAATTCTCCCGACGCGTAAGGGCAAAATCAACTTCGCTGGTCACGAACTTAGTTCTGATCCCCCGCACCGGCGGGTGCGGCGTCATCTGAGCTTGGTCCCGGAGGGACGCCTGCTTTGGCCGCGGATGACAGTGGAAGAGAACCTGCTGATGGGTGCGTTTTCCCGCAACGTGCGACCCAGGGCTCCTCGGAATCTCGAACGAATTTACGGTTTATTTCCACGGCTAAAGGAGCGACACAAACAATTGTGCGGGACGTTGTCCGGGGGCGAGCAGCAGATGTGCGCGATCGGCCGCGGTCTGATGGCGGAGCCGATGCTGTTGATGCTGGACGAACCCTCGCTGGGGCTCGCGCCAATCATGGTGGACCAAGTCTTCGAGTTGATTTCCAGAATCGCCGGGGAGGGCGTGACGATTCTGCTTGCAGCGCAAAATGCCAGTTATGCGCTTCAGATTTCCAATCACACGTATGTGATGGAATGGGGGCGGCTCCTGCTGGAGGGGCCCAGTGAAACTCTGCGTGAGACCGACCACGTTCGCCGCGCATACCTCGGGGCGGCTGATTGACGCAGGTTACCGCGACCCGCGCCCACGGTGTCTGCGGCCAAACTGAAATTCGCCGGACCTAACGCCTGCCATTCCGTGTTGCCACCACCCCTTACGCCTGCGCCGGTGCACTATCAGGCTGCGCAGTCGCCATATCGTCACGGACACGGCGAACCAAATCACAGTAGAGCCCGGCAAAACCAGAACCGTCGAGCGTGCAGGGAGGAATTGCCACACGATCAAAGCGAAGCCCATCATTCCTATGGTTCCCATGGCAGACCCTACCGCGCTAACACCCGCCACTTTTCTGCCGCGCATCGCACCGTGCAGTCCGACTCGTTCTTTCTTTGCTTTCTGCTCGCTTTCCAGCAAGGTCGCGCCGGCTGGGAAAATAGCGGGGAAGGCCAGGAAGAGTCCGCCAACTCCCGGGCCAAATTTTTCCGCCATCAGTCCGGCAACAACACAAATCGCCCCGCCGAACAAAAAGCGGAGCGCGAACTGATACCATTTTGCTTCGCGCAGCGCCGAAAAATTCACGCTAATGTTCAATTCGCGATCACCTCGGCAGCAACAACCAAAGGCCAAACGAGACAGCAACCATACCGGCATCAAACCAACGGTTACCAGCAAGCTCGAGGCGTTGCGCTTCATCAGCAGCCAGCTCGCACAAGTGGCGTAAATAAAAAAAGCAACTGCGCCGACAATCATCGAGCGGGTTTCAGTGGCGGTCGTAAATTTTCCCTTGGGAAGAAATCGTCAAGTATAAGGTGGCCAAAGCGACCGAGGGCGCTGCGCCAAAAAGACCTGCGAAGCTCTTGGGGTTCAGGACGTCGCCGATGGCCGCAAAGGCGCACACGACGATACCGCCGATAGAAAAGCGAAGAAGAAGTTGAAGTAGCAATGAGCTTTCGAATTCTACGGGGCCTCGGTCTTGATGCCCGGATTTATCTATGGCAGGCGCTGCCCGTTGAGTTTTCCAGCGCCTGTAGTGATCTTCGTGCAATTGGCGTGAACAGCTCCGCCTGTGGGTGGAGGCGTGCCGCAAGATTGAGTCTTGGTAACGATGCGAGCAACTACGACGGCGACTGTGGCTGCGACTGCTGCGCCAACGCCGACGGCCACTCCGCCGGCTACGCCGATTCCACCGCCCGCGGCGCCTGCGCCGGACGTAGCGGTGGTGTTAATTGCTTCCGTGACGTTCATTGGCGTCGTCGGCGTAGGCTGAGACGGCTGTGTGTTGCTGTGAACGTTGGACTGCTCACCTTGCTTCATCAGGACGCAGTGTCCGGCCAAGTCGCAGACTTTGCAGGCACCCTCGATGCAAATCACCTGCATCATTCCGTTCGCGTCGAACATGACGATCATCTCGGTGCCGACCACGCCGGCAACCCCTACAGAAGTGCGGATCTGGAAGTGGGCATCCGGCTTCACGAGTTTGGCGGCCTTGGCGCGGACGCGGCCATAATTCAAGTCCAGATCGGTTTGCTGCTGCGAGGCGTCGTGTTTCGTGATGGCTAAATTGGAATCGGAGCCAACGCTGAGGATCGAGCCGTCATTCAGAACGATGCGCGCACGCGCGAGATGGCCGGTATTAATTACGTCACTCCAGAATACTTGCAGAGATGTGGACGCCGGAACTTGCTGCGGACCCCGGATTATGTTCACGATGGGCACCAAGGCGGTAATTTTACCCGCGCTTTGTGCGGCTTGCGCGGCGACATCCGGAGGAACGACCAGCGCGAAGCAGATTAAGATTACGAGAATAAGAACGATCGGATAGCGAAAATTCATTTAGATATTCCTCACCGGACGCCCATGGCAGGGCTGCGAACTAAGCCAAAGCTTCCGGATTTCTTCGAGATCCGGAAAAATCCGTTCGCGGGGTCTGCAAAAAACTATCACAATTTTGCCGGAAAAACCTAGCGAAATTGGTGAAATCTGGACGGCAGCACCCGCGACCGGAAAGAGCTGCGCAGACTTTCTCGAGCGAACGGGTGCTACTTTTTGGCTGCTGCCGACGCCTTTTCCATTTGCGCGAACATGTCGCGTATGGCCTGATTTGATCCAGGAGCGCATTTTTCCCGCCAGGCTTCGAATCGTTTGCAATGTTCTTCCAGGTTCGAAAGCACTTGCGGGTTTTTGAAAAGTCCACGCCATGAAGGAACCACAGGTTTCAAGCGTTCCCAAACAATCCACTGCTCGCCGGAATTCTCAAAGAACATTTCTTCGTCCACCAGGCCGCGGTTGACGATCCCGGCCACCATGTCCCAGTAACTCATTACCATACGGAAATAGGCATTTTCCTGGCTTGCGGGAGGATACTGCCGCATCACGTCTTCCGGCGAAGCAGGACGGAAATTATTCATGAACCATTCGCGCGCCTCACGCAAACGAGGCTCGCGGCGTATGTCGTAGAGCCGCAACATTAGATTTACCTGCTCGTGTGAAACGTCTCCCATGGTATTCCTCCTGATGGAAATGAAAATTAAGAACCCGGCGCAGCTGCGACTTCGCGCACGGAAACATTGTGCATATGACTGAGCGGGATCCGCGCTTGCTCGAAGCCAAGTTTGATTCGGCGACGGAGCTCTCGCGCTACATCATCTTTGCGGTTCAGCGCGGTGCGTACTTGAAGACGGATGGTGGTGCCGTCCAGCGCGAGAGATTCAACGCCGAGCACGCGAGGTCCGTCCACCAAGGCCGGCGACCAATCCGCATCGTTGCGGAAATCAGCCGCAATTTTTTCCAGTGTGGCAAGAGCGCGTCCCACCATCTCGTCGGAAGATACGACGACGTCGATGAATGCCTGCGACCAATCCCGGCTCAGATTAGCGACTTGGCCGAGCAGTCCGTTGGGGATGGTCACCATTGCGCCAGCGAGATTTCGAATCACAGTCCGTCGCAAAGTAAGGTGCTCCACGCGCCCCGTTTCGCCACTGGTTTGGATCAGGTCGCCAATGACGAACTGATCTTCAAACACGATGAAGAAGCCATTAATCAGATCCTTCACCAAATTCTGTGCGCCGAACCCAAGAGCGAGGCTGGCGACTGCCGCCGCCGCTTCCACCGGGCTCACGTTGAATCCGAGTTCCGGCAAAGCTGTCAGGAAAGCGATAGCTACGATCAGGCCTACTCCCACGCTGTAAAGCAAAGCAGCCACGGTGCGCGTTTGCTGTTCGCGCATTTGAGCCACGCGAGCGGGCGACTTTGCCGATTGAACGAGGCGGCTGGTGAAAGATTTCAAGAGGCGTGCAACCACAAAAGCGATGAAAACGATTACGAGGATGCGCAGGACCCGTATTCCGGCAATTTCCAGCCACGTTCTGAACGAATCAGTCATAAAATAAAGGGAGCGGGATTATACACCCTCCCGCCATGACGCAGCGCAGCTTCGGTGCCGGAACGACGTGTGCTGCGGGTGGTACGAGGTTACATCCTTATTGTAGCGGAAGGAGTGGAACAAAATGGATGCGAACAAACGCAATTTTTTGACGGCGATGATACCGGTGGGCATCGGCATGCCATTAGCATTACTTTCTGTGGCTCGTTTTGCGAGCGCGCAGAAACCGACGCCACCAAGTGCGGCGCAACAAGGGTCAATTCCTCCGCACCCGGCTATGCCAGAACCGGACACGCAGCCCAGGTCGAATCCCAAAGATATTTTGAAGCAGAACCAGCAGCAAATCCATGACGATGTGGAGAAACTTTACAAGCTGGCTTGCGAGTTGAAAGAGGAAGTGGAAAAAACGGATGCGACGAATACATTGTCGCTTCCGATGATTCAAAAAGCGGAGCAAATCGAAAAACTTGCAAAGCAGGTGAAGAACCTCGCGCGCGGAGGCTGAGGAATGCCCGGCGGTTCGGATGTGCGGTCATGCTCCGCGAGTCACGTAGCGGGCTAGAAGAAAAGATAATACAATAGCTGAACTCCAGTCGATTCGGAATGCGCCCGTAGCTCAGATGGATAGAGCGTGTGCCTCCGGAGCACAAGGTCGGGGGTTCGAACCCCTCCGGGCGCGCCACTTTTGTTAAGAGAGTCGACGCTTTTTTGAGATCGACGCTCTTCTCCATCCGCTCCCAGCCCTGCGAAATTTGCGTTCAAGAAAGAATCATCAAGTTTTGCGCCCGGCGCAACCGGAAGAAGAGGATATGAAACTGTTCAAGAGTTGGCAGGTCTCAACCGCCCATAGGCGAAGGCGCTTTTTCCTTATTTGGTTGGTCGCTTTTTTTTCGCTTAGTTTTTTCCTTCTGGCACAAGGCACACAGCCATTGGATCGCGACGCCGTTTTGGGCCATCTGAATGCGGCTATCAATTGGTATCGAAATGCGACGAGCAAGGTGCAGACGGTCGGACTACCGAGCGATATGCTTTATCAGGACAATGCTCAAAATCTCGCCGCTCAAGTGGTGCGGCTGGCTTTCGAGTCCGCCAGGGCAGAGGCGACACTGATCACTGCCGGCAACAGCGCCTCAAGCGGCGATGATGCGAATCAAACTGCGCAAACGCCCACGCAGGAAGAAAAATTGGCGAAGTTTGCCGCGCAAGTGAAAGCAAAAATCGAGCAGGACCAGGTGCAATTAGACGCACTAGAAAAACAGATCGCCTCGGCTTCCGGAAGCAAAAAACAAAATCTGATTGATCAGCGCGAAAAGGTGCAGGGTGACTTGGAGTTGAATAAGGCGATGCAAGATGCGGTCCAGCGAATGATCACCTTCCTCGAGAATAACAGCGAAACTTCCACGAAGGGTTTGCAGGGAAGCATTAACGATCTAGCTCGTTCGATTCCCGAAGTGCTGGGCACCGCGTCGGCGCAGACCGCCGCTTCCAAGGCCGTGGCCAACGCTCAAACATTGAGCCCGAGTGCGGCAGGATTGGCCGGCGATACCAAGGCTGTGTATGACGAAATGCGCAGCATTCATCAAATCGATCAATTAATTAATGAAACGGCGGGCTTGCGCGATATCGCTACCAATATTCAAAAGCCGCTGCGTGCGAACTTGTCGGCAACAGTGCAGCGCGGACGCGAGATGTCTAATTTGTCCGCGACTCCGGGGGCGCAACCGACGCCCGCGTCGCCCAAGGATTTTCAGACGCTGACGAATCAATTCAAACATCTGTCGAGCGCGTTGATCCCGCTCAATCAGGAAATTGTACTGTTGGATGAAAGCCGCGCAAACTTTCTCGAATGGCGCAGAGCTCTCGTACGCGAGTCCGGCCACTCCATCCGCTCCCTGCTAATGCGGGTTCTTGCGCTGGCTTTGGCGCTCGCATTTGTATTCACGCTTTCCGAGGTCTGGCGCAGATTAACGTTTCGGTACATCCGCGATATGCGCAGGCGGCGGCAGTTCCTGATTCTCAGGCGCTTCGTGGTGGGATTTCTGATCAGCATCGTTCTCCTGTTGGGATTCATCAGCGAGTTCAGCTCGCTGGCCACGTTCGCCGGTTTCGTTACGGCGGGAATCGCGGTGGGCCTGCAGGCTGTTCTTTTATCCGTGGCCGCGTATTTTTTCGTGGTAGGACGCTACGGCATCAGCGTAGGAGATCGCGTCAGCATTGCGGGCGTAACGGGCGACGTAATCGATATTGGACTGGTGCGCATGTATCTGGTGGAGCTTGCTGGAACCGGGATCGAACTCTATCCCACGGGGCGCATCGTCGTTTTCGCCAACTCGGTGCTATTCCAGGCGGCCACGCCGCTGTACAAACAAATTCCCGGGACATCGTATGCCTGGCACGAAGTGGCGGTCTCGCTGTCACCTGGCGCGAACTATAAGGCGGTCCAGGACAAACTCACGGAGGTTGTGAATTCCGTGTACGCACAATACCGCGCGGGAATCGAAAAGCAGTATGGCGATATCGAGCGCCGTGTGGAAATTGATTTACGCGCGCCAGCCGCGGAAGCGAAACTGCACTTTTCCGAGGCGGGACTGGAACTCACAGTCCGCTACCCGGTGGAAATCCGCAAAGCGCCGGAAGTAGACGACGACATTACACGGAAACTTCTTGAAGCTATTAACGGCGATGCCGAGCTGAAGGCTGGAGTAGTGGGTACGCCGAAAATTCGCGCTGCGGTCAGGGGATGAAACAACGATAAGCGATCAAGACGTGGAGGGGAGAACGCTCCAGGGGAAATTTGGCTGAGAGAAGAAGAGCATGCGGGCCCAGCCCTTATTTTATTAAGGATTCCCTCTGTTCCTCTTCTCTCTGCAGGCATATTCGCAAACGACCTAAAATTCATCAATCAGGAGAATACTGTATGCCGAGGGGGCGTAACCTGTAGATCAGGACCAAAGAGAACCCTGCGCAGTTAGTGCTTGGAGACCTTCTGCTTTTCAAGCTTTTCGGTCAGGTTTGCCGGCAACTGATGCAACAATTCCAGAAAAACACCATTGGTCCAGCCGAAGCCGATTACATTCTCCTTGTAACCCACTCGAATGCGCGTTTTTGAAGCTCGCGACACCACATCGTATTTTTCAAACATCGTCTTGGTGCGTTCGAAATCTTCCAGCACCATATGCAGAAAGTGAAACGAAATGCGGTCCGCATCGGCATCGTATCCGTAGCGTTTCATTCCCTCGATAGCGATCAGATGTATGGGCGCCCAGCCATATGGAAAATCCCACTGCGCTCCGGTCTCGTGCCGGCTCATAGCAACACCGCCAGGGTGTTCAAATAAGGGAAGGTTGTGCATGACGGCTTCTGCTTGCGCTTTGCTAGCGGCGCCGACCCACAGCGGATAAAACGTGGTTGCATATTCGTAGGTGGAGCGCTTGTTAGTGGCAACGTCATAGTCAAAGTAAAGACCGCGGCTTTCGTCCCACAAATATTTATTAATGCGCTCGCGTCGCTCGGCCGCGTTGCGTCGCCATTTTTCGGCCTCTTCGTGGCGGCCCAGAATGGTGGCCATCTCCTGAAGATCTATTTCCTCTTTATAGAGAAGGCTGTTGAGGCATACGGGGGCGTAGTGTTGCGTGTCAGCGCCGAAGGGCCCAAAGCGAAATGAGACATCGAACCCCGATTCTCGCATGGTGCGGTCGCCTGCGTAATAATTTGCGGTAAGCGCAACGCGATCTGTCTCGCAATTCACGGCGGGAGTTTGCTTTGATGGAGGACCGCATTCAAATTCAAATACGGGTCCCGCGCGCGCCGCGTCTGGATTCTTTCCTAGATGAACAACGTAGGAAGCTTCGTCGCCTTCGTGGTGGGTCAGCATATATCGGGCGACCCCGCGATAGTAGTCTTTCGGATTGCCCAGAATTTCGGGGACGGGACCTTCGCCGTGATCGAAGTAACGAGAAAGTCCGGTATCACCAGCGAGATGGGGCGGACGTATCCACTCTTCATAGTCCGTTAGGGCAAATTTGTAGGCTGTTTCGAGCCAAACTGAATCCGTTTGTCCCACATTTTTTTTCGCGTTGTGAACTGCAAGAATCATGGAGGTCAGGAAGGGAGGCTGAGAGCGCGTGAGATAGTAAGTTCGATTGGCATTCAAAATCGCGCCGTAGTGTTCGATCTCGAAGAAAAAGTTTTCAACCATACCCTTGGCGATTGGTTCGCGATGGTCCTGAAGCAAACCGAGGATTATGAAATAGCTGTCCCAGCCGTACATTTCATTGAACTGTCCGCCAGGAACCACATAGGGATGCGGGAGAAAGAGAACGCCTTCGTTGGGAATCTCGCTAAGATCAATATCACCGGCCATAGTGATTTTTTTCGGCAAGCGCGCTACGCGGATGGCGCAGTATTTCTGAAGTTCGACAATATCGTCAGGCTCCGGAAAACCGAACGGGAGGTAAAGGTAAGGCTCGCCTCCCGTCTTTATGTCCTCGAAGGTCTTGCAAATGGCCAAGGAGCGGGTCAAATATTCCCAGCTCGATACAATATATTTTCTAATTTGTTCCAGGGGATGCGCGGTCTCGGTCATAGTCGGGAGTTGAGATGGTGAATGGCTATAAGCAGTGTCGCTCCTTGGCAATGGCAAAATCAAAATCCTCATTGCCAAAATGATGCATAAAACGCCTGTGTATAAATTGGGGCTACGCATAATCGCATGCGCCAGAATCTATTGTCGCAACAGAAGCATTTTGCTTCAACCGAAACGGTCCAGACAATGATCCGACCAAAATCGCATCCATAAGGGCGCGTTCCGATTCGTCGAACCAAGTTTCACGACAATCGTGGAGTGGGCTGGGTTGTTATCAATCCTCAGCGAGAATAGAATTGTGAGCCGAGACATAAGATTTTCTGAGGTGGGACTGGTTATGTGGGTGTGGTGTAAAAAAAATACGGTGATTCTTGGGCTGCTACCGCTTTTGTTTCTGTCACGCCTCGTCGGTATGAAGGATTCGCTTAATGTTTACACGCAGCGCGTTGATAATCAGCGCAGCGGAGTAAATTTGGCCGAGACGGAACTCAACCAATCGAATGTGAAAAGTCAGTTTGGAAAACTTTGGACTCTTAATTCCGACGCCAAAATAATGGTCCAGCCGTTATATGTGTCACATCTCGCGAGCCATAAATGTCCGCAGGGCTGCAACACAGTACTATTCGCCTCGATGAATGACACAGTGTACGCGTATATTGCAGACCAGAAACCTGCGACGTCGAATGACACGTTGATCTGGTCCAGGTCTCTTGGACCTCCTCGCGCGGGCGCGCATGATATTGACGAAGATGCTCTCGATGATCCGTCGTGGGGAATTTTGAGCACGCCAGCGATCGATCTGGCAAACAACCTTATTTACATGGTCGCATGGAACAGCGATCAGATGTATCGCATCTATGCTTTGGACCTGCACACTGGCGAAGCAGTGAAGGGGCCTGTTGTGATTGAAGGCTCGGTAGGGGAAAGCTCGTTTACTGAGCACGACAAAAAGTGGAAACAGCTTCGCAAGCAGCGCGCGAGCCTGTTGCTTGACCGTGGCTCGCTTTATGTCGCTTTCGGCGGAGATAATGCGGGTGGCATCAGTGGCTGGCTTTTTGTTTACGATGCCGCGACCTTGCAGTGTCGCACGGTTTGGACCCCGGAGCCCGGTGGAAAAAGCGGCGGAATCTGGATGTCCGGCACCGGGCCGCTTGCAGACGAGGCAGGAAATATTTTTCTGCAAACGGCAAATGGAGATTACGATCCGAAGAAGAATCAATATGGCAACAGCCTGGTGAAACTAAAGTTAAACCAAGACAAGTTGGATGTGGTGGACGCCTTCACGCCCTGCAATCAGTCGTATTTGAACCATCAGGATTTGGACATGGGTTCAGCCGCGCCTCTTCTGCTGCCAGGCAATTCGCTTTTGAGCGGAGGAAAATTCGGAAACCTGTACCTGATGGATCGCGATCATCTGGCGGGATACCTTGCGGGCGGATGGCACAAACAGGAATGCGCCGATTCGCAATACGTTCTGCAAACTGTGTCTCTGAATCGAGGACATATTCACGGCTCGCCGATCTACTGGAACGGACCCGACGGCAAGCGATGGGTGTATGTGATGGCCGAAGCACAAAATCTGACTGCTTTTCCTTTTGTTGACGGGAGATTAAAGACCGGCGTGGCGGACGTAAAAATGAGTGCGTGGAAGCCACCGCGCCAAGCGTCTGCGATCTGTCACCGGCCTGCCCGCAACTGGATGCCTGGTGGAATTCTGGCGCTTTCGAGTGACGCCAACCGAGCAGGCACTGGTATTGTATGGGCCTTGGTTCCCGCGAATGGGGATTCCAATACATTTCGCGGGGTGAAAGGGATGCTGCTGGCGCTGAATGCTGAAGACGTCTCGCAGGAGTTATGGCGCAGCCAGGGAGCGGATGCCGAATCGGATACTTCCAATAGCTATGGATTGCTTGCGCGTTTTGTCCCGCCGACGGTGGCGAACGGAAAGGTCTTCGTGGCGAACGCCGGAGATCAAGAAGAACTCAAGCGATATTGCGGAGCCCGGCCAACTCAATTTCCGAAAAATTACGGCGTAGTCGTTTTCGGCCTGAAAAATTAATTCAAATCGGAGATCATTTTGCAATTAGATATCTTTCGCCACCAGTGAAGACCTCCTCCACTTCCAAAGTCCAAAAGATTCGCGATTTTCTGTTTCTCTCGGCTCTCACCTGCGCCGCAATCCTCGTGAACGGGTATCACTATGGCATCGAGGACATGGGAATTTACCTGCCCGCGATCAAAAAAATAATCAACCCCGCTCTGTATCCTTACGATGCGAATTTCTTCCTGCTATTCACTCGCTGGACCTTATTTCATCGAGTTGTCGCCGAGGCAGTAGGCCTTTCGCATATTTCTTTGGAGGCATTTCTTTTTTATTCGCACATCCTAAGCATCTTTCTGGTGCTCCTGGGGTGTCTCCAACTTGCCCGAAAATGTTTTTCGGAAACGTACGCGCTGTGGAGCGGCGTTGCGCTGGTTGCCACCTTTCTGACCATGCCGGTAGCGGGCACGGAACTTTTCCTAGTGGACCAGCATTTGCACCCGCGCACCTTTGCCACTGCCTTTCTACTATTTGCCGCGGTGGCTGTGCTTGAGAAAAGGCCCATGGCTTTGCTTTGGATTTTTTTGACCGCGCTTTTCCATCCGACGATGGCCGTATATGGGACGTTTCACTTATTCATTCTCGCGCTGCCCAGAAAAACCTCGCCGCAACCGATGCTTACTTATAGCGCGATCCCATTCGGAGCTCCTCCAAACCCGATCTGGCGCGAGGTAATGACTGGCCGCGGCTTCCACTATCCATTTTCCTGGGCGTGGTATGAATGGCTAGGTGCCCTCGCACCCATTGCGCTGCTGGAATACTTTGCGCGGGTCGCGCGCCGCGGCAATATGCCTAGCTTGGAACATGTGTGCCGACGACTGGTAATTTCGACCGTATCGGGAATCTTGATCGCCGTTGTGGTTTGCCAATTCTTGCAAACGCAGACGCAGACTTGGGCGCGGCTGGAACCCATGCGTATTCTCCATTTCGCTTACGTTGTGTTCATTCTGTTTTCAGGCGCGCTGCTGGGAAAATATGTGCTGCGCGAGCAGCCGCTGCGATGGCTCGCTCTATTCGTCCCGCTCGCTTCCATAATGTTTTATGCCCAGCGTCAGGAATTTCCGTCGAGCTATCACGTTGAGTGGCCCGGCAGGGCTCCACGTAATCAATGGGTGAAGGCGTTCGATTGGGTGCTCCATAACACTCCACAAAATGCACTTTTTGCGCTTGACCCTGATTACGCCAGCCAGCCCGGAGAGGATTATTTCGGATTTCGCGCGTATTCCGAACGCAGCATGCTCGCTGACGGCGACAAAGACGCTTCAGTGGTGGCGCTCTTTCCGGAGCTTGCCTGGCAATGGAAGCTGGAAGGCAGCGACCGCAAAAATTGGCAGCGCTTTAGGTTGGCAGATTTCGAATCACTTAAGAAGAAATATGGCGTGACCTGGGTAATCGTCAGAAATGGCGGCGCAGCAGGACTTCCATGTCCGTATGAGAACACCGCGGTGATGGTCTGCCAAATTCCCTGATCGATCGGAATCTATTCTCAGTCTATTTTCTTCGTGGCCCAATAGAGGCCAATTCCACCAAAAATATAAGAACGCGCGGTCACCTGTGAATATCCGGTTTCGCTCAGCAAAGCCGTGAATTGCTTCATGGAGAGAAAACTCCGCAGCGAATCGGGAAGATAGGTATACACGCGCGCGCGTCCATGAAGCATCAGCCCCCAAATGGCTCCTTGCGCGAACAAATATCCAAGATAAATGCGGCGCAGAATCGAATTGGAAGGCAAAAAGAAATCAATGCTCACCATCGAGCCTCCCTGTTTCGTTACGCGTTGGATTTCGCAAATGGCTGCTCTTAAGTCGCGGAAATTTCGTAGGCCATAGCCTATAAAAACACAATCGAACGAATTGGCGGCGAAAGGCAAAGTCGCAGCGTCGCTACAGACCGCGTCCCTCAATCCGGCCGCGCGTGCGAGCTGAAGCATTCTTTCAGTGATATCCGCAGCAATCGGGACTGCGTGCGGCAGGCGCTCGAGCAGAAGCTTCGAGAAATCTCCAGTACCGCACGCCAGATCCAGTACCACCGCATTTTCCGGCAGTGAAGCTCTTGCAACGCCAAGGCGCTTCCAGCGGCGGTCCATCCCGAAGGAAAGAACGCGGCTGATAAAATCATAACGCGGCGCGATGGTGTGAAACATCTCGCGCATTAGGCGAGAGTCTTGGCGTTCTGCAGGTGATTTCATTCTCGAACGTGAATCTTATCACTCATGCGCGACAACGTTTCGTAAGTTTGCGAGGTTTATTCTATCTCCGCATCGCAGCCTGATTCTGTCGCACGCGCGGCCGCCTGTTGTATTCTGTTTCGGTCGCGCTGTGTGTCGCGATCGAACGTAAGTTTTCAAAAGGTTGCAATGGCGATACTTGTTACGGGTGGGGCGGGATACATCGGCAGCGTGACGGTGGAGCGGTTGCGCGCGAACCAGGAAGAAGTGGTGGTACTCGACGATCTGGTTTACGGCCACCGGGACGCGATTGATGCAAATGTCCATTTTTACCAGGGAAAAGTGGGCGATGTCGCACTTCTATCGCGTATCGCGGCAGAGCACAAACTTGACTCTTGCGTTCATTTCGCGGCGCTGGCGTCGGTGGGCGAGTCCGTAGCCAAACCCGCGAAATATTTTGAAAATAATGTTGAACAAGGAATCGCGCTGATGGGATTCCTGATCCGCGCGGGAGTTCGCATCGTCGTGTTCTCTTCAACCTGCGCCACATACGGAGAACCCAAAGAAATGCCCATTTCGGAAAGATCTCCCCAATGGCCGAAAAATCCGTACGGCTGGTCCAAGTTCTGCATGGAACGGCTTCTAGAAAGCTACGATCTCGCGTACGGCCTTAAATTCATGTCGCTGCGCTACTTCAATGCAGCCGGGGCAACCGAAAAGCGTGGTGAGGATCACGACCCCGAGAGCCACTTGATTCCAAATGTTCTTGCTGCTGCGGCGGGTGAAAAGCCGGAGCTTTCTGTGTTTGGGAATAACTATCCAACGCCGGACGGTACCCCCATTCGCGACTATATTCACGTTTCGGATCTTGCGGATGCTCATATCCTCGCGCTCGGCTATCTTCGCAGCCAAGGGAAGTCGGAATCTCTCAATGTCGGGACTGGCCATGGCTATTCCGTGCTGGAAGTGATCGAGTGCGCGCGCCAGGTGACCAAGCGTGAAATACGCACTCGTATAGAGGCGCCCCGCCCGGGTGACCCTGCTAGGCTGGTTGCCGACTCTTCCAGAATCGAAAGCGTTCTCGGATGGAAGCCGGCGGTGTCCGATCTGCGCACGATCGTGGAGTCCGCGTGGAACTGGCGGCAACGGCGTCCCCAAGGTTAGTCCACATAGTGCCGAGCGTTGCATTCGCCCAAAGATAATCAAGCCGTTTCCATTTGGCGGTTTCGGCATCCAATCAGTGTTGGTTCGCGTATCATATATATAGAGAGACTAATGCCCCTGCGCGGAGCCGCGAATGCTGATTAAGAAAGCGCCAGAACTCACCTACGCAGACGTCACGCCGAAACGCCTTTACATGGGGCGACGAAATTTTCTGTTCGGTCTGGCTGCGACGGGAGGCGCAGTATGGAGTTACAAGAATATTCCGCGTCTGTTCGCTGCGCCGGGCACAGGTTCTACGCCCGTGAAACTAAACGGCCTTATAAAAGGCCCGTACAGCACGGATGAGAAGCAAACCTCGTTGAACGACGTGACCCATTACAACAATTTCTACGAGTTTGGCACGGGCAAGGGGGATCCCGCGAAGAACGCGCAAAATTTTCAGACCTCGCCATGGAGCGTTTCAGTGGAAGGCGAGGTAAACAATCCGCGCAAGTTCAGCATGGACGAAATCATGAAGCTTGCTCCGCTGGAGGAGCGCATTTACCGTCATCGTTGCGTCGAAGCTTGGTCCATTGTAGTGCCGTGGATCGGTTATTCTTTCAAAGTGCTGGCGGATATCGTGCAGCCCAAGTCCTCTGCGAAGTTCGTTGCTTTTCACAGTTACTACGACGTGAAGCAGATGACGGAAGGGCCGTACGCGGGCATCGAGCTCCCTTATGTGGAAGGTTTGCGACTGGACGAAGCAATGAATCCGCTGACGCTGCTGACGGTGGGAATGTACGGCGAGACGCTGCCAAATCAGGATGGCGCGCCGGTGCGCATGGTGATCCCGTGGAAGTACGGTTTCAAGAGCATCAAAGCCATCGTAAAAATACGATTCGTCAAGGACCAGCCACCCACCACGTGGAACATTGCGAATTCGCATGAATACGGATTTTATTCCAACGTCAATCCTTCGGTAGATCATCCGCGTTGGAGCCAAGCAAAAGAGCGAAGGCTGGGCGAATTTTTGCGCAGGCCGACGCTGATGTTCAATGGATATGGAGACCAAGTGGCGAGCATGTACGCCGGAATGGACCTGCGCAAGTATTACTAGCCTGCGAGCGTTAGCGTGAATTCCTTTTTAACCAGCAAATGGACCAAAGCTTTCGCGTTTGCGCTTTGCCTGGGTCCGTTGGCATTGTTGGGCTGGCGGGCATTGCACGGCGACCTAACCGCAAATCCAATCGAATTCATCACGCACACCACCGGGGATTGGACGCTGCGTTTTCTGATCGTCACACTGGCTGTAACTCCGCTACGAAAAATATTGCGTGTGCCGCAGCTCATCCGATTTCGCCGGATGTTCGGGCTTTTTGCTTTTTTTTACGCTTGTCTGCATTTCTCCACCTGGATTGGGCTGGATAAATTCTTCGATTGGGCGGACATGTGGAAAGACGTGCAGAAGCGCAGATTCATTACCGTAGGCTTTGCGGGATTCGCGTTGATGATTCCGCTGGCGATTACGTCCACCGCAGGATGGATTCGCCGGCTGGGCGGAAAGCGCTGGCAGTCTCTTCACCGCCTTATTTACGTGAGCGCGATTGCGGGCGTGATTCATTATTATTGGCTGGTGAAATCGGACGAGCGCAAGCCGCTGATGTATGGGTTCATCGTACTGATACTGTTGGCCTGGCGTCTGGGGAATTGGCTTTACAATAAGCGTCAGGGATCGTCAACAATTGCTGCTGCTCATAAAGAGCCGGTGACAGCTGAAACTGTGCAGCAACACATCTAAGACCCGTCACTAGACCCGGACTCAAGAAAGAAGCCCCGCAAAAATGCCGAGGCTTCTTTTTCAGTCTTGGCAGGTGTGGGGTGTAATTACTGTTTCCGTGCGTTGTGTTTCTTGTCGTAAATATTCTTGGACGCTTGATTCTGCTGCTGGTTGAGTGCCTTCTTGTCCGCACCTGTCAACCTGCCACCATTCGCCTGACGCATTCCAAAGCGTCTTCGCGATTGATGCCCTGTTGTTGGTTTTCAAGCTTCGCCGTTTCGCCGGCAGTCAGCTGTCCGCTCTTAACGCCCTGCGCAATACGATCCTGCTGGTTTTTTCGGCGTTGGCCCACTTCATTGTGGCCGTAGTGCGCTTCTGGCGATCCGCAGCCGTAAGATGGCCGTCATCCTCCGAGCGCATCGTGCGGCGTTCTTCCTTGTTTAGCCCGGCTTCCTTGGTTTCCAGATTTTTCATTTCGCCTGCGGTAAGCCGGCCGCTTTGAATTCCGTTGGCGATTCGATCCTGCTGATTTTCTTTACGTTCTGCCGCGGTTCCGGGCGCCGGCGCGGTAGAAGATGCCGCAGGCTGCGATTGCGCGAAAGCCGACGGCGTTGAAACAATCAACCAAGCCGCGGCGGTGAACAAAAGCCTCTTGGTATTCATTATGGCTGTCCTCTCTTTTTCGACCCTTGCTTCTAGGTAGGTCGCTTGGCGAATGAAACCCACACGCGATTGGAAGGTTGCAGCCGCTGTTGAAGTCATTGAGAAAACGCGGAATAGCTCGACGGGCTTTCAAGTGACAGTTTTCGTCAACAACTGCGAAGCTGGCCTAAAGCTGTTCAGACGAACAGGTAGCAAGTTGTTTCTTCAATAGCTAAAATGGAATTGGACCTTGCTGAAATTAATTCAGGGTTAGATTGTGTGACAATCACTCGGCCCATTGATGAATCATCAAGTCTTGAGGAGTTTGAATCTGGGATCTCAAACAAAATTCCTTCCATCCGTAATGTTTGCCGCCATGGCGGTGTGCCTGGCAGCATGCGGGTCCGGTTCTAGCGGCGGAATGACCAATCCCGTTGCGCCCGCGATCACGTCTCAGCCTAGCGCGCTGACGGTCACCACAGGCCAGACTGCAACATTCACGGTGGGCGCGAGTGGCACAGCGCCTCTCACTTATCAGTGGTTCATGAATTCAATGGCCGCAGGAACGAACTCAAATACGTTTACGATCATGCAGACCTCGGTTTCGGACAATGGAGCACAGATTTTCGTCACCGTCAGCAACACAGCGGGGATGGTCAGCAGCAGCACGGTGATGCTAACCGTCAATTCTATCCAACCAAGCACTGCAAATGTGCTTACCTTTCACAATGACGTGGCCCGCACGGGGCAAAATCTGAATGAAATAATTTTGACTCCAGCCAGCCTGAACTCTTCGAATTTCGGCAAGGTCGGATTTCTGCAAACGGATGGTCTGGTGGACGCCGAGCCGTTGTACGTCTCGAGTTTGACGGTGTCCGGCGTGCTGCGCAACATCGTGTTCGTAGTAACGGAGCATGACTCAGCTTACGCTTTCGATGCCGACACGTTCGCTGAGCTGTGGAAAGTTTCTGTGCTTGGGGCGAATGAAAGTACAAGCGACGATCGAGGTTGCGGTCAAGTGTCACCTGAGATCGGCATCACTTCCACTCCGGTAATCGATACTCATGCTGGCATGCATGGCGTTATATTTCTGGTGGCCATGTCGAAAGATGGCAACGGCGATTATTTTCAGAGGCTTCACGCTCTGGACCTTACCACCGGGGCGGAAATTTCCGGCAGCCCAACTACCATCCAAGCGACTTATCCGAATCAAAGCGGCCACACCACATTTGATCCCAAACAATATAAGGAACGCGCAGCGCTGCTTTTGCTCAATGGAGTGATTTACACTACCTGGGCTTCGCATTGTGATGATGGTCCCTATACCGGCTGGATCATGGGCTCCAACGAAACGACGTTGCAGCAATCCTCGGTACTAAACGTAATTCCCAACGGCAGCGAAGGTGCAATCTGGATGGCAGGAGACGGCCCAGCTGCGGATTCCTCTGGAAACTTTTATTTTCTGGACGCCAACGGGACGTTTGACAACACGCTCGATGCCAACGGATTTCCGGTCAACTCGGATTATGGTAATGCATTCATCAAGATTTCGACCGCGAGCAATACTTTAGCCGTAGCGGATTATTTCACCATGCACAACACGACCTCCGAATCGAATGCGGACCAGGATTTAGGTTCCGGGGGAGAAATCCTCTTGCCGGATTTGAAAGACGCGGCCAACAATACATGGCACCTAGCAGTCGGAGCTGGCAAAGACTCGCATATTTACGTGGTAAATCGCGATTTAATGGGGAAATTCAATACGAGCAACGACAGCGCCATCTATCAGGAAATTTCTTCCAACGGGATATCCGGCGGCTCTTTTGCAACTCCGGCGTATTTTAACAATACTGTTTACTACGGCGCGGTCGGGGATTCCTTGAAAGCATTTACAATCTCCAATGCCAAACTCGTGACGCCACCCGCATCACAGAGCTCGGCCCATTTTGGTTATCCCGGGACTACGCCGAGTGTCTCCGCGAACGGAACTTCAAATGGGATTGTATGGGCGGTGGAAAATCAAAATGGAAACGGCATTCTTCACGCTTACGATGCGACAAATCTTGCAAACGAGGTGTACAAAAGTACTCAAGCCGCAAACGGCCGGGATAGTTTCAGCGACAACAAATTCATCACGCCGATGATCGCCAACGGAAAAGTCTACGTCGGCACGCCCACGGGCGTGGTCGTGTTCGGTTCACTGCAATAGAAAATTATTGTTTCAAAGTTTGTTCGATTGCCAAGGTCACCGGCGGCGAGTCCGGCGTGGTGTCCGGTTCGAAGCGCTGGACTACGCGGCCGTCGCGATCGATCAGGAATTTCGTAAAGTTCCATTTAATCTTGCCGGCATACGCGGGGTTGGCGCTTTCGGTCAGATATTTGTAAAGCGGAGTTTGATCTTGGCCCTTCACTGAAATCTTGGCGTACATCGGAAAAGTGACGTTGTATTTCGCCGAGCAGAATTTCTTGATCTCGGCATTGGTGCCGGGTTCCTGGCCGCCGAAATTGTTCGCCGGGAAGCCCAGGATCACGAAGCCCTGATCTTTATACTTTTCGTAAATGGATTCCAGCGCGCTGTACTGCGGCGTAAAACCGCAGCGGCTGGCCACGTTTACCACTAGAATCACTTTGCCTTTGAAATTTGCGAGCGGCATCGGTCTCCCGTCGATCGAGTTCAACGTGAAATCGTAAATACTTCCCGCCGCAAATAGCGATGCGCTCATCAGTAGGGTCGCAACCCCCAAAAGAAACGTGCGTAAATTCCGATTCCCGCTCTTCATGGTGCCTCCGTCAAATTTCCCAGTCTCGGCACCGGGATGAGAATGATACAGAATGGCGAGAAGCCACGCAATGCAGCCGCCAGCTAATCGTCTCTGTGAATGCCCAGGCGATCATTTTCTTCTCCGGCTTCGAGCGGCCGTATGCACAATTCTGTTCCGTCGGAACTACATTCGTATAGTTGGTACGCGGGCAAATCCTCCGACTGCACTTCATACGTTCCGTCTTCCATGTCCACCACCAGATCGTAATCGGACATCACGTAAGGATTGCCGGGCACCGCGCGTACGCGAAATTCAGAGCTAGGCTCGTAATTGCCGTAGCTAAAGCAATAGCCGATGCACGCGCGGTCGGCGATGTGCTGGACCAAAATGCGCGAGCCAGCCAACGGCTGGATGGTCGCCAGCACCCGCGAATTGCGCGGCAAAGTCCTTTCGAGCCGCTCGGCTTGTTGTTCCATGTTGTTCACGATTTTGGTGTCCTGATAAACCAACGCGAAGAATACGCCGGCGATGGCGGTGAATCCAAGGAGGTGCCACCAGCGGGGACGCATCACGCCAAGCACGCAACAAAATACGACTGCGGAAACCGAGGTCAACCGCTCGGTCAATAACGCTATCAGCGCAGAATTACCAGGACGAAATCGGATGGCGTCGGGCAGTAGCCACGCTGCCAGCAGTAGAACTACATAAAGCTGTGCTGGGATGAAGTATTTTCTCCAGTCGTCCCCCTCGTGGATTCTGCCGTAAATATCCACTCCGAGGGCGACAAGTGGAAAGCAGATTAGCGCGATGCGCGGGATATCGTAGCGCGGCCCGAAAAGAAGCAATTGATCAGCGCCATTGAAAAAATAAAACCCTTTGGACTGGGCCATGATCTCGTAGTGCCGCCAGAAATCGAAATGAATCAGCACGAGCGTCATTCCTGCCGCGAGCAGCAACCAAGGCTGATGCCGCGCCTGTATCGCTTGAGCGATCGCGATGTAAGCGATAGCGCCTGCCATCCAGGCGAGTCCGAGAGGGTGGGCCAGCAGAATCAACGGCGCGAGCGCTAGCGGTATCAGCCGCTCCCACTTTTTAGCTCGCCAGAATATTGCGATTCCGAAAAACGACAAGCCCAGCGAGAGGTAATAATTGAAGAACCCCATGTGAAACGTGTAGCCGTAAGCGATCATTGCAAACAATGGAACCAAAAACCACGGAGCTCTCTCGCTGGCGGTCGCAACCAGGGCAAACATGCCCCAAAAGAAAATCAGCACGCACAAAGATGCTGCGATCTTCTCAGTCACTTGCAAGCTGAAAAACTTTCCTAAGCCGCTCGCCAGCAGATCGAAGAGAACGTTGTTCCATCGCGAATCGAGCCACAAGCCAGTCACTTGGCCGCGCTCGATCAGCTGGGCAAGCCAGGCATTGTACATGTGGCTGGCCAGGTCACCTGCAGCAATGCGTCTGTGCCAGAAGCAAGGAACCAGCACAAGCGCGGATATCGCAAGAATTTTGAAGTAATTCCGGCGCACGAAAAGCGCTGAAGGTGCTAAAGCAGAACAGGATGGTTCGGTTTGTTCTACAGAGAGTTGCGAGCTGGAAGCACGCGCGTTAAGCGTCCGGATCGGGCTTGGGAGCGTAAGGATATTTTGGCGGCTTGTGCATGTGCGTGGTGCGATATTCATCTAGCTCGGCATCCGTAAGGTCAAAATGAGTATCCGGGGGATGATTTTCGGCGGCAGCCAGTTCACGATGAAGCCGGTGTGAACAAATATCCGGCGCATCCTGATAACGCACGCGGCGCTTGTTGAAAGCTTCGTTGGGAATCGACAGAGTGAATTCGCGCGGCTCCGTCTGCGGCTCTCGAACGGTAAAAGTATATTCGCGCCCTGACGGCTTGGATTGGAAACCGACGAACTGGACGATGATCTGCGCCGTCATTTCGCTCCAGGCAACGCCACCGCAGCCACCATTGCCGCTACAGTCTTCTTCGCGCGCCTTGCACGTTTGCGCTTGGGAGGTGTGCCTTCGGCAATTTCCACCACCATAATGCTGGTGACAAATTTCTTCATGCCATGAAGGTCAAAATCGATCGAAGTGCGGTCGTGATCGGACTCCGTAATCACGCCCAAACCATACTGAAAGTGCTTGATGTACTGTCCTTCGGGGAGTGCTTTCAACGGGGCTCCTGATACCGAAACTGCGTATGCGAAAAAAAAGGGCGAACCGGTTTTTGCCGGTCCGCCCTTCTCGACTAGAGGCTGGTGACGTTCGCAGCCTGCAGGCCCTTGGGGCCACGGGTAACTTCGAACTCAACCGCTTGGCCTTCGTTCAGCGACTTATACCCTTCCGCCTGAATCGCGGAAAAGTGGACGAAAACGTCCTCGCCGGACTGGCGCTGGATGAATCCAAAACCCTTGCTGGCATTGAACCACTTTACTGTTCCTTGTTCTCTCACTGATGTACTTCCTTCTTTTTGAGCTATTTGTAGTTCTCGACCGCCTCCAGCCGTAAAGCAAAAGAGGCCGCAAGTGTGAACTTGCAGCCCCTTCAATCGAATCTAAAGGTGTTACAAGAGCAACAAACGCAGCCCAAGCATAGCATGTATTGGGGTGCAGGCCTAACGCTATCTTCGCGCGGTGCGCGCGTGCGCAAGCTCTTTCGATTCAATTGCTCCCGTCCTGTTACGCTTAACTGAATTCTTCGCAACTGAGTTGCTGACCTCGCCGCGTGGGGATGCGAATCTTTTTTCGAGCCAGGCGCGCGCTTCTTCCGGATGGTAATTAAACGGTCCCATTCCTCCGCGGTAAGCGATTTTCCCCGACTCATCAATGATGTAAATACGCTCGGGCCAGCCTCCGTAGGCGAGGTCAGCGGTCTCCTGCATGTCGTCCACGCTTATGGGTAAAGGGAAGTGGAAGCGCTGTATGAAATCGTTGGCAATAGCGACGCGCTGCGAGAGCGTCTGCGGCTGCGGATAGCAAATGCTTTCGTCCACATTACTTTTCATCTGCCATTCGTCCTGGGGATGCGCTTCCCGAATATAAATAGTCAGAAAGTTCGCCTGGTTTTTGTAATCGCTGTAGAGATTCACGAGGTAGCCTACCTCGCGGCGGAACGGCGGTCAGGTATAGCTGCCAAAAACAAGGACAAGCGGGCGCTGGCCGATGCGATCGCTTAGATGAAACTTTGTCTGTCCGTCGAGGCTCATGAGTGGGACATCAGGAGCACGATCCCCGACGTGAAGATCGCCGCGATGCCACTGCGGCAGCGCGTAACGCAGGAAGCCGTACACGTCGCGCGGGCCACCTATGAAATGGCTAAGCACGCCGTAGCCGATAGCGAGAACTGCGAGCAGTATTAGTGCCGCCCACTTCCACTTACGTGATGACGACCTCTGATGCAAATACAATTTTTTCCGCAGACAAGGCCTCTTCTATTTTTTAATCCGCGAGCACTCCATGGAGTCAACTACCCTTCCGGTCACCGTGGAGTTGCCGCCGCGATTTTCGACCGCGATGGCGGGACTATAACATTTGGCGCAGGACATACTGTAAGATTCCGCCGTGTTGGTAATAGGCGAGCTCGAAAGGCGTGTCCACGCGGGTGATCGCTGTAAATGTTTTTTCGGCGCCGTTCGCAGCGCGGGTGCGGATTTTCATTTTCTTGCGCGGCGCGAAATTTTGCGCGAGGCCATTGATGTCAAACACTTCCAGGCCGGTGAGCCCGAGCGTGTTTAGATTTTCATCCGGCAGAAATTCGAGTGGAAGAACGCCCATGCCGACCAGGTTGCTGCGGTGGATGCGTTCAAAACTTTCTGCTAACACGGCGCGAACGCCTAGTAACAATGTTCCTTTTGCGGCCCAGTCGCGCGACGAACCTGAACCATATTCCTTGCCGGCGATGACGATGAGTGGGACACGTTCATCGCGATATTTCATGGCCGCGTCGTAGATGGACATTTTCTCGCCGCTGGGCTGATAAATGGTCCAGCCGCCTTCGGTGCCGGGAGCGAGGGCATTGCGCAGGCGGATGTTTACGAAGGTGCCCCGCATCATCACTTCGTGGTTACCGCGGCGCGCGCCGTATGAATTGAAATCTTTCGGCTGCACGCCGCACGAAATCAAATATTTTCCGGCTGGGGTGTCGGGAGGAATCGAGCCGGCGGGAGAAATATGGTCGGTGGTGACGCTGTCACCCAAAACAGCGAGCGCGCGCAGACCGGTCAAATCCTTCAGCGCGCCGGGAGTCCGCGGCATGGAGTGGAAAAACGGCGGATCCTGGATGTAAGTGGACTTCGGATCCCAGGCATAGAGATCGCCTTCCGGGATCGGCAGCGCTTTCCAGCGTGCGTCACCGGTGTACACGTCGGCATATTCTTTTCTAAACATGTCGCTGGAAACTGACGAGCGAATGGCGGATTCCACTTCAGCAGGTGTGGGCCAAATGTCGCGCAGATAAACGGGTTTGCCGGCCTGGTCGTTGCCGAGAGGCTCATTCACGATGTCGAAGTCCATGCGTCCCGCCAGCGCGTAGGCGACAACGAGCGGAGGCGAAGCCAAATAATTCGCGCGGCAAAGTGGATTGATGCGGCCTTCGAAATTGCGATTGCCGCTCAGTACAGAAACGGCGAGAAGATTATTGCCCTTGATCGCCTGGCTGATTGGCTCGGAAAGCGGGCCGCTGTTCCCGATGCAAGTGGTGCAACCGTAGCCCACGAGATTGAAATGCAACGAATTCAGGTAAGGCCACAAGCCGGCTTTTTCGATGTAGTCAGTCACGACTTTCGAGCCTGGCGCGAAACTGGTTTTCACCCAAGGTTTGGAGGTTAGTCCACGCTCGACCGCTTTTTTCGCGAGCAGGCCGGCGCCGAGCATGAGCGACGGATTGGAAGTGTTGGTGCAGCTGGTGATCGCGGCGATCACCACGGAACCGTCGCTCAGTTCGAAACGGTCGCCGTTGTTTTGCACGCTTACGGATCTTGGCGCGGCTCCGAGAGATTTCTCAAAGGAGGTTTTCGCGTCGGTGAGGCGAACACTGTCTTGCGGACGTTTCGGACCAGCCATGGTGGGGACGACGGTCGCGAGATCGAGTTCGAGGCGATCCGAAAAAATTGGATCAGGAGTAGCGTCTGTACGGAAAAGCCCTTGTTCTTTGGTGTAGGCTTCGACGAGTTCGACCTGATCTTCCCTTCGCGCGGTGAATCGCAAGTAAGCGAGCGTTTCCGAGTCGACCGGGAAGAAACCCATAGTTGCGCCATATTCGGGGGCCATGTTAGCGATGGTGGCGCGGTCGGGAAGCGTGAGGCTGGACAGTCCTGTGCCGTAGAATTCCACAAATTTTCCAACGACGCCTTTTTTTCGCAGCATCTGGGTAACGGTGAGGACCAGATCGGTGGCAGTGGCGCCTTCGGGCAATCGCCCGTGCAGTTTGAAGCCGACAACTGCCGGGATAAGCATCGAAAGCGGCTGGCCTAGCATGGCGGCTTCTGCTTCGATGCCGCCAACGCCCCAGCCGAAGACTCCCAGACCGTTGACCATGGTGGTGTGCGAGTCGGTGCCGACCAGCGTGTCGGGGAAGGCGGTCCAGCTACCATTTTGTTTTTCGCGGAACACGACGCGCGCGAGGTATTCCAGATTTACCTGATGGCAGATGCCTGTGTCGGGCGGGACGACCTTGAAATTCTGAAAACCTTTCTGACCCCAGCGCAAAAATGCATAGCGCTCGATGTTGCGCTGCATTTCGAGGTCGGCGTTGAAAGCGAAAGCTCCTGCGGCGCCGAATTTATCCACTTGCACCGAGTGGTCGATGACCAACTCGGCCGGAAGCAGGGGATTAATTCTCTTTGGGTCGCCGCCGAGCGCGCGCATGGCTTCGCGCATGGCCGCAAGATCGACTACGGCGGGGACACCGGTGAAATCCTGGAGAAGCACGCGAGCGGGCATGAACGAAATTTCTCTTTCTGTGGCGCCTTCGGCGGCGGAGGGGTCCCAGCCGGCGAGGGCGCGAATATCTTCAGCGAAAACGAAGCGCTCGTCCTCGTGGCGCAGCAAATTTTCCAGCAAGACTTTCAGTGAGAAGGGGAGGCGCGCAACATCTCCCGTGCCGGCACGCTCGAGCACGTTCAAGCGATAAATTTCAAAGGACTCGTCGGCAGCGCGCAACGGTCCGCGTGTTGAAAACGAATTTTTCGATGTGCGAGTCATCCGCGGAGGAATTCTCCTGTTTTTATGATTTCGGGTATAGAGCGATGCGAATCGTGTTTTGCGACGGCTGAAAGGAGTTCGCGATTAGAAACGGATGTGATGCATTTAGTTTTTTCAAATGTCGTCGGTCGGAATGCACGGTTCTGACCCGGTTTGACTGGGCCACCGATGATTGTTTTGATTGAGTTACAGCGATCTGTACTGGTAGCCCTGTACCGGGTGGAATCGTCGTGGGGAGGCGGACCAATTTTAGCGGGTGCTCGGCCTTTAAACTTTGCGGAGAGGCGAGATTTGGGTTCTGATCTAATCGCCTGCAAACCGCGCTGCTCTCCATGTCGCTTCCTCACCGGGCCTTAAAAAATCCCCAATTTGACACTAGCACATTATGCTGGGGAATCAAGGGGTAGGAAGCGATGGCCATTAAGATCGAGTTGCGCAAACACGAAGGACTGCGAACCCGGGTTTCAAGTTCGGGTGACCGGGAGATCCTCCTCGCGATTCGCGCCAGCGGCGAGAAGCTACTCTTTAGTACAAAGTACTTTGAACAATAGGGGGAATGGTTTAACTTGGAGCATTGCAACTGCGCGGTAAGGAGGAACTTATATATGGAAACGACAAATTCAACTCAATCAGAAGATGTTGGCAAATCACCGAACGGTTGGCTTGCAGGAAGCTTTGGGGATGCGATCCGATATTGGGAGCCGCGCCGGGTGGTTTACAACTTCGCGCTCGTTGCAGTCTGCGTTGCCTGGATTGTGGCGACCTGGCCGCATTTTCGCCCGGCACTTACGCTGGCTTCCCTCCGAATCATGGCCGTCCTTGCGTTACTGGCCAACGTTTGCTACTGCGCCGCCTACCTGGTGGATATCCCAGCGCAGCACTTAGCTCTTAGCGCGGTTTGGAACCGCCGACGCTGGATTCTCTGGTTGACAGGAATGCTGCTAGCAATTTTGTTTACGAATTATTGGATCGCCGACGAGATCTATCCGTTTGTCCAATGACTGCGAACGGCGGCGCGCATCGTTGAACTAGTTTCGCGATAGCTTTTGCGTCCATGCGCTTGTGATTTGAGCTAATTCCTGCAGGACGTGGGCATGTGTTTTTTTGCCTGAACTTTTCAGGACGTGGAATGAGTGATCGGCCGACTCGATTACATGCAATGTCGCGCGCGTTCCAAGATCTGCGCAGATGGGGCGCAGGAGTTTGAGATCGGCGAACGCATCGCGCGTTCCCTGGAAGAAAAGCATTGGTAGTTTAACCTCACGCAAGTGTTCGGCACGCTTGGTTCCTGGCTGCTTTGGAGGATGCAGGGGAAAGCCCAAGAATATCAATCCTCGAACGTCACCCAATTCTTGTTGCGACGAAGCGAGCGAAGTCATTCGTCCGCCGAGGGATTTGCCTCCGGCAACTAGTGGCAAGTCGGGGGCGACTTTCGCAGCAGTTTGCACGGCTGCGAGAATCGTAGCGGTGAGCACGGGAGGGCGATCGGGAATCTTTCGCTTGTCTTCCATGTAGGGGAATTGGAATCGGAATGTAGCAACTCGGACAGCTGCGAGTTCGGTCGCTAAGGATTCGAGGAATGGATGGGTCATTCCGGCGCCCGCGCCGTGCGCAAGGACCAAAAGGGATTCTGCGTCTGCAGGACGCAACAGGATCGCTGAAACCTCGCCGGCATCTTGAACGACGAAACGAACGTCCCTACGGGTTGCCATTTTGTTTCTCCAATCTGCGCGCGCTTTGCGTTGTTTTCAACAATTCAATTGCTACGAGTATGGAAATCTCCGCTCTCTAAGTTTCAAGTCCTGTAAATTCGTTTAGATTAATCCGACGTCCGGGTACGGCGCAAACTCAGAGGCACAGAACATGTAAACCTTTCATAGACTAAATCTGCTCCACGGGTGTGAGTCTAACAAGAGCAACTAAACAGTTGCACTTTACCGACGGGCATCTTAATATGCAACCTGGAGGTTGCTTACAAATGAACGATCGAGTTGAGAAACGGATTGAACTCGCTGCGCCTGTTTTGCGAGTATGGCGTGCATTGACGAATTACCGGGAGTTTGGCGAATGGTTTCGCGTGAAACTGGATGGACCGTTTGCCCCGGGTAAGGTTTCGCGCGGACACATTACCTATCCTGGCTACGAGCATTTGAAATGGGAAGTGGTGGTGCAAAAGATGGACCCCGAGCGGCTGTTTTCGTTCACCTGGCATCCCTACGCTGTCGATCCCGAAATGGATTATTCGAAGGAGGTGCCAACGCTCGTCGAATTCAGGCTGGAGAAGATCGCGAGCGGCACGTTGCTGGTGGTGACTGAATCGGGCTTCGACAAAATTCCCAGCGGGCGCCGGCTGGAAGCATTCCGCATGAATGACGGCGGTTGGGCAGAGCAAATGAAGAATATCGAGAGCTATGTCGCGCAGAAGGCGTAGCGGCTTGGGCGCAAAGCAAAGGGCTCATGCACCAGTTTTTGCGGCCTTGGGCGACGAAACGCGGCTGGCGCTCATTGCGAAGCTTTTAAGAGGGCAGGCGCGTTCAATCTCACAGCTGACGGAAGGCTCCCGGCTTACGCGGCAGGCGATCACGAAACATCTTCGAGTATTGGAGAGAGCGCGGATCGTGCGTAGCGTGCGCAGAGGCCGGGAGAGCCTATTTGAATTCGATCCGGAGCCGGTTGAAGGAATTAAGAAATATCTCGGAGTCGTGTCTGGACAATGGGATCAGGCGCTGGCGAGGTTGAAAACGTACGTGGAACGTTAAGTGCGATTCAAAAGCCTGTGAGGTGCTGTTGCAGCGACTGCGCTGACGATGGGCTCGCGGATTTCGGCGTTGCGAGTTCGCGAAGAGCAAATGACAGCAAACGGCGGGAGGGATCCCTATCCGATTCCGTGGCTGGATAAGAATGGCAGCCACGATCAGCCTGCAGGGCCGAACCTGGAGCCGTCGCATATTTACCATTTCAAGGGGCGGGTGGCGTGGCGCAGTACATTTACGGGAATGGGAACTGACAATCAAGGCAATAGGATCGCGTTTGGCAGTCCGACGACGGATTACGGCCTCATGCAGGGAGAATACTGGGCGGCGCGAGCGGTGCAACAAGGGTCTTTACTCATATAGAACTGACGTCATTCCGGGAACCGGCGGTTTCCGCGAACCACATTCACGACTTTCATCTTCCCATTTCGTCCTCCCGATTTTACTGGGTTGTGCCGGTGCCCGCGGGAGGACTGAATGTGAGTGCCGATGGGAACACGATCACGCTGGTGATGAAGGATGTAGCGGTGGTCGATCAGCCTCAGTGGGCCGGCGCTGAATTCCGTAGCTACTCCTGCGCGGATGACGTTCAGGATGGTTTGGAAATCGACCGGAGAACTTGTCATCTTCGATGATGCGGCGAAGTAATTTCGATTTACGGGAACGCGAGCGTCTTGCCCAATTGCAGGCCAAGGTGGAGGTGCTTTCGATTGGTTTTCTTGGGAATCGGATGCGCTTGAAACATCGCGGGGATTTTGCGGTGCTGGGCGAGGAAATGAATGGACGCTACTACAAATGAAACAGAGGACAATCTCTCCGATTACCGACACTCCCTACTCGGCTATCCTACTACCGGAAAGGATACTGGATCTAATGTTTGGGAGGAACGTAACTTTCGGGGAGCTTCGCTCCTTCGCCGAAGAAGAACATTTCCATTTGTTCGCCCATCACCTTCTGAGAGTTGGGATCGAGCGGATTTAGGCGGAATTCATTCATGAGCATTTTCGAATGCTCGACCCACAACTTCCACGCTTCTTTTGAAACGTTGTCGTAGACGCGCTGTCCGAGCTCGCCTTTCCACGGAATGCGATCGAGGCCGGGCATTTCGCGGCCGAATTTAACGCACTTGACCATGTGCACGCCCTGCGTGGCGGGCTGGGCGGCTGCTCCGGTGCTGTCTGAACGCTTCTCGTCTGCCATGAAGTCCTCCGCGTGTATGTCTGAATATTGAAGATACTTCAACCGGGCGAGAAATTCCAGTTAGCGCGGCAGGTTCACCTGGCCCTAGCGGCTAGATGGAAGCGGCGCACATCAATAATTATGATAGGCTCTGTGCGAAAGTTTTTGGTTCGATAAGGGAAGGGCTCGCGCCCGGCTGCGAGTGTAAAAATTCCGGGAGATCCTCTCATGAGCGCCCAAGCATCCGAAACCGTCGAAAAGCCGCAGACCGACGCGTATTACTGCGAGGTTCCGTCCCAGCCATGCGCGATTGTGTTATTTGGCGCTTCGGGCGATCTGGCGCAGCGAAAACTCTTGCCTGCGCTGTGGGACCTTGCGTTTCACGCTTGTCTGGCACCGCGATTCCGGCTGGTGGGATTCGCGCGCACAAAAATGACCGATGAGGAATTCCGGCGCAAGACGGATGAAGCCTTATCCAAAGTGAAAGCGCCCGGGGCTGGGGACAAAAGGCGGACTGATTTTCTAGAACATCTCCATTACTTTGCCGGGAATTACAACGATCCGGACGCGTTCCGCGGACTGGCCAAACGTTTGGACGAGTTGGACGCCGAAGGGCAACTGGGCGGTAATCGGCTTTTTTACCTGGCTACGCCTCCGGAAATTTATTTGGAGATTATCGAGCAATTGGGAAAAGTCGGCCTGAATCGCCCGAAGTCCGATAAATCCTGGACGCGGGTTATTATCGAGAAACCGTTTGGACGGGATCAAGCTTCAGCGCGCGCATTGAATGAAAAAGTTCTCAGCGTATTCGACGAATCGCAGGTTTACAGGATCGATCATTATCTGGGCAAAGAGACGGTTCAGAATTTATTGGTCTTCCGATTTGGAAATGGAATTTTCGAGCCGCTGTGGAACCGCAACTACGTCGATCACGTACAAATTACGGCTGCGGAATCGTTGGGGGTGGAACAGCGCGCGGCTTTTTACGAAACTACCGGTGCGCTGCGCGACATGATACAGAGCCACGTGCTGCAGCTGACGTCGCTGGTAGCTATGGAAGCGCCGGCGAATTTTGACGCGACGTCCGTGCGTAACGAAAAAATCAAGGTGCTGCAATCGATCCGGCCATTCGCTGGGGAGAGCATTTGGAAAAATGTCGTGCGCGGACAATACGGGCCAGGGCAGGTGAATGCGAAGCCGGTGCCCGGTTACCGCCAAGAACCCGGAGTGAAGCCGGATTCCGCAGCGGAAACTTATGTGGCGATGAAGTTGTTCGTGGATAACTGGCGCTGGAGCGGCGTGCCATTTTATTTGCGCACGGGAAAGCGTTTAAAGAGAGCGGTCACAGAAGTAGTGATTCAATTCAAAGCGGCGCCGCACAGAGTTTTTCGCGGTGAAAATTCAGAGATGAATTCCCTCATTCTGAACATTCAGCCGGACGAAGGAATTTCGCTTTCCTTTGGAGCGAAAGCGCCGGGCGGGCAGATGCATATAAGTCCAGTGACCATGGACTTTCAATACAAATCCACGTTTGGCGGCGAAACGCGCGATGCTTATTCGACGCTGATTAATGATTGCATACGCGGCGACGCTACGCTTTTTGACCGCGCCGATAGCGTGGAGGCAGCGTGGGCCTTGGTGGATCCAATTTTGCAAGCCTGGGAGAACGCCTCTCCGCCGCCATTTCCAAATTATCCGGCGGGTAGTGAAGGTCCGCGTGCTGCAGATGATTTGACGGGATCCGAAGGACGTCACTGGCGCCCGTTGTAAACAGATTTTCTTTTACCGAACATGCGGAGGGTTGGATGATTTTGGCGGGCGATTTGGGAGGAACCAAGTCCAATCTCGGGCTATTCGAAATCCAGGGCGAGAAGCTTGTTCGCGTAGCCCAGAAACGGTACGCCAGCCAGGGACACTCCGGCCTGGAAGAAATTCTCACGGATTTTCTGAAGGAAACGCAGGCAAAGGTTACGCAGTCCGCGTTCGGTATTGCAGGGCCCGTGGTTAACAATCGCGTGCGGGCTACGAACTTGCCCTGGATTGTCGATGGCGCGTCGCTGGCGAAACACCTGGGGCTAGGTTTTGTTCGTTTGCTGAATGATCTGGAGGCGACGGCCCATGGTATTGAGGTGCTGGAGCCGAAGGACATCGAGACTATTTACACTGGAGTGCCTTCGCCGCAAGCCAATCAGGTGGTCATCGCGGCAGGAACGGGTTTGGGCGAAGGCGTGTTGTTTTGGGATGGCAAAAGGCATCTGCCTATGGCGACTGAATCCGGGCATGCGGACTACGCTCCGAATACCGAGCTGCAGGCCGATCTTTGGAAGTTTATTAAGCGGAGTGAAGAGTTCGTAAGCGCTGAAAGTATTTTGGCGGGCAGCGGATTCTTGCGGGTGCATGAGTTTTTAGATCCGTCGGTGCGCCATGCTTCGTTTGACGGCAAGTCGGCGGATCCTGCGCCCGAAATTACGCGGCGAGGGCTTTCGGGGGAGTGCCCCGTATGCGTCGCAACATTGGATCTGTGGGTTGAGATTTACGGTTCGGAAGCTGGGAATTTAGCGTTGCGTAATGTGGCGCGTGGAGGGATTTACATCGCTGGAGGGATCGCGGTCAAAGTTCTGCCCAAGCTGAAGAATGGCAGCTTTGTGGCGGCGGTAAGGCACAAAGAAAAGTTAAGGGATTTCCTGGCGCAGATTCCGATCCATGTGATCCTGAACGAAGATTGCCCGCTGCTGGGCGCCGCGAAAGTTGCCTGGAAGAACCCGTAAAGCACGCGCCTAACGCCGCGGAAGCCAGCCCCGAAACCATTCACTATGTTAGTTCACGACATTAAGCACAACGGTAGTCGTGTGCACCAAGCTTCCGCCCGTGCCTCGTATAGTGATCGTGTGGTTTCCCAATATAGCGTTTTTACCGACTTTGACGGTCATGGTCGAAGTACCTGAGCCCGGTGCGGAGATAGGGTTCGGACTGAAAGTTACGGTTTGCGCGCTTCCCTGTCCTATGGCGGTCAAGTGGATCGCCGAATTGAAACCACCAGAAATGGCGGTAGTGATTACCGCGGTGCCCGAGCTACTTCTAGAAACATTAATCGTTGTGGGCGATGCGCTAATGGTGAAGTTACCAGACGACGTGCCCGTCACCGTCAGCGAGACCGTAGCGGTCTCTATGATGCCGCCGGACGTTCCGGTCACCGTAATGCGATAGGTTCCGCTGGCTGTGGAGGAGGCCACTGTAATCGTCATGACGGAAGTTCCAGCACCGCTGATCGAGGTTGGGTTGAACCCTACCGTCACGTCTGTGGGCTGCCCGGTTGCAGACAAGGAAATCGCCGAATTGAAGCCGTTCGTCACCGTGCTGGTGATAGTGGAGGTTCCCGAGTTTCCCTTTGCGACCGACACTGAAGTGGTCAAGGCTGAAAGGCTGAAGCCAGGAGCGGACGAGCTCCCAGCAAGAGCGGTTATTAAGGCTATCCCCTTCGGGCTGCCCCAACCGGTTGCCAAGTCGTAACCAGTCGATGCCGAATAGCCGTTGTTGCCACTAGTGATGTCGTGGAAATCTGTGTCATAACTCGAGCTTAAACCGATCGTGTACAGAGTTGGATTGATAAACCCGACGACATTGTTGCCGTTCGCGACCGCCTGTTGATTGACGAGTGCCAAGTAGCCCGCCCACATGGGCGCCGCAAAACTTGTTCCGCCATACAGGTTCGCAGTACAAGTGGTCTGATTGGCACAAACGTAGAAACTAAAGTCCGCGTTTGCCGAAACGTCCGGGCCATTGCGATAGGATTTGGAACATGTCGGGCAGCCGTTAGCAGTAGTCGTTTGCCAGGAAGGGATCAAAAATTGATCCGGCGATATGCCGCCGCCCCCACCGACCCAGGCAGATTCCGAACTCCAGGAACCGGCCGCGCTGCTCGTTTCCAAGGCGGTTCCTCCAACACCGGTAACGTATATATCATCCGCAGGATAAATCTGGGACGAGGTGACCCAGGCAGCCGAGTCACCGGTGGCTTGAAACAGATTCTGACCCTGCATCGCGAACTCTTTAAAATACGGATTGTCCGTACTGGGATCGGGCGGGTACCAGGTCCAGGAAGAGCTTAACTGAGCGTTGAGCGGGCTGGCTGTAGCCATCGCGTTGAAAATGGATTGATCGGAAGATCCCACGTACATAACCAGTCTGGATAATCCGGGGGCCATGCCAAGCGCCTGGGTCATGTCCAGGGTTTGTTCGGTGTCATCACAACCTTTTGACGCGACGCAGTCTATGCTGGTGCCGTCGGTAGAGAGTCGAGTGATGGGGACATTGTTCGTTTGATGAACGTTCTGAAAATACTTGGTCAGGTCGGCCAAATCGGCGCCGTAATACTCGAGCAAGCCTAACGACTGGCCACTGCCGGTAAGGGCTGTCCCGCCATAATATGCCGCCCGCATGTCGCTTCCTAAAAAGGAAGCTGAAGGGCCGGAGCCGGTACTGGCGTTGGGCTTCATGCTCAGGTTGCTAGACGCTTTATGCACGAAGTTGGGGTGTGGGATCGAATAATTGTCCAGGCCGGAGATGTGCCAGAGCTGAACCGACAGGTAGGGCGTAGGTTCGCGATCAGGCGCGTAGAATGTGCGATTTTCGGTGGGATGTTGATAAACGCCCATGGTGACGTGCAAGGCTCGCTCAATGTTTTCTACCGAGCCGGTGACATCCAGGTTCAAACGATTGCGTGAGGTGCCAACGACCGAAAGGCCGTTCGCTTCGGCGAAATGAATCACGGCGTCATAATCTTCCTGGGTGGGACCAAACCTCGTAGTGAATTCTTCCACGGTGAGGAATTGGCGGTAAGACGAGCTGGAAGGATCGTAGATTTCCTGTAAGAAATTATCGAGCTCGGCTTCGTTGCGAAGCGGGAGAACAAGTACAAGGCGCATGGTTTGCATGGAAGGAAGATGTCCGACGGAGCGCGCCTGGCCATTGCGAACCGCTTCACGCACATGACGAGTCATCGGCGTCACCGCTTGCGCTTGGCAAACAATGTTTACGAGCAACACAAGCGCGAAATTTGTTAGCAGAGATGGGCCGAATCTTCGAATCATAACTTCTCCTTGTGGCGGGTACGAAATTTGCGCTTTCGGGCAAGCCTCGCAGGCAATGACGACCGACATCAGGCTGTCAGGGTGGGTAAAAGCTTAGGGTCGCTTAGGGCTGTCCGTCAATAGTAGATATCATGGTTCTCGCTGCCGATGATTCAGCGTGTCGCCTTATTTTCGTCTACTTTTGCGGTGGGCCCGTTCTAGTACTGCTAAACCGGGTTAAGTAAGGCGCGAACGGCGTAATTTCGAACGGCAGCTTTTCGCGCGCTGCCAGAAGGTGGACAGGTTTGGCATTGATCAGTTCAACTTGATCGGTCCAGGGGTCAACCTTGACGCGCGCGCCGATGGGCAGGGCTGAAATCTGTTCGAGTTTCGTGGGATCCAAATTGGGTGCCAAGCTCATCAACTGAGTTGCCAGAAAAATGCTGTTGCCGAGATGGGGATTAATCAATGCGGGGAGGGAGTTCGAATCCGCGTTCAATTGCTTCAGGAAGAGCCCCGCGCTCGCGAGCTTATCCTTGTACGGCGAGTTCCTCAGCAGCTCCAGCGCTTTGTGATTGGCCTGCTGAGTTTGGGCCGGACTATCCCTAAATGTGAAGCGGGACAAAACATCGACCGCGTCGATTTTGGTTGTGTCATTGAAGCCCCAATGATCAGTGGAAGGTTTGGCGACAATAATGTTGGCTAGTTCTTGCGCCAACATGGCAGCCAAGCTGGCTTCGTCAGGCAGCACGTCGATCAAAGCGCGGCTTACGACAATCGTGTGGCCGATGGAAAACATTTCCAGGGTGCCGGTGAGTAGCACGCGGCACTGAACGTCTGGCTGAATGTCGAGGTTATTTGTTACTTCTAGGTTGTTGACGACCGTTTCGAGTGTTTTATCGGCGGAGCCACGCGGAGCGAGCAAGCCGGCCCGCTCCAGGCTGTTCAGCACGTTGTTTTCCGCCTGTCGCTGCCATTCGCGCTCCGCATCAATTGGAGAACCTTGTTTCGCCTGTGATTCCGAATCCAAGAGCGCAGCGGATGAATGGGGCGCGGGCGTGACCGCGACCGCCGTGAATTCTTCGCGGCCTCCGGAATTTTTCAGATGGTAACCCCATAAACGCGTCTGGGCTTTGAACCGGATCACGCCGCCCGGAGTGCGCTCGTGCCCTGACTCTTGACTGAAGACATAGGCAGGCACCCAGAGATTAGGCTGAACGTTCAAACGCCAGCTATCGAAGTGAAGATTGAAGCCGTTTTTTTCGGCAATGGGCGTATCCATGCCGTTGAAACGGACGATGGCAAGGTTCTGATCTTCTGCCCAAATGCGTCCGGTGAAGCGCCCCTTGCCCGTTCCCGGCAGCGGAGTGACGTCGAAGACAACGCAACGGACCTCGCCCACGAATTCGCGTCGAACATATTCGAACTGATAGGTCTGGCGATCGAATCCCTTGGTGTCGATGAAGATCATGCGCAGGAAAACCTCAGGCGAGTAAGACGAAGCGAAAAAACTGCTTAAGTGTGCAATCGGATTCAGTGAATCGAGCGCTCCCTTTTTGGAGGCTAGCAAGGAGTGGTCTACTACACCGTTCGAGAGATCCGCCTGTCCGAGCAAATAATGATCGCCGGCAGGAATATTCCCCATGTTGGGGTCAGGCTTCATATCCTGGATATAGGTTTCCACGAGTGGCCGAAAGCGCTCTATGGTGACTACTTCCTCGTGCTCGCGCGCGATGATGCGATCAATGGCTTGATCAACGGTCTTGACGGCCGTGTCCGAAACTCCTGCTTGCGGCGGCGTCTGACTGGGTGTTTGGGGGGTCTGCGCTGAAGTCGCGACGGCTAGAACGGAAAACAAAAGTATCGAGAGATAGATATTCTTGGATGCCCGCATATACTCTCCGGGGATTAAAAATGCTCGCAGACGGCTGCCTTAGTATGCAAGCAATGACCTGAATTTCATAGTAGATGTGGACAAACCAATCATCTGTTGCGAAGGACGTATGCAGTATTTCCCATAAGTCAGTGAGGAACCAAGCGCTGTCAGCGAATTTCGATGATCCCGATTCCGTGGACGAAATTCAATTCCGCGGTGAGGATGTTACGGTCGCCGTGGCGGTTGCGGCAGCGGCCTTGGCTGTACCAGCCAAAAGGTTGGGAGCCGTTATGTATGCGCCAAACAGCGCGTCGTCGTGGAGCAAGCGCGGAAGCGAGACCACATAACGTTCGAGTTGTGGGAGAAAAAAGTGGTCATAGTGAAAACTGTACATTTCCGAAACAGCATCCTTCACCGATTGATGTTGGACGGCAATACGGTAGGCCGCGACCATCGTTCCGGTGCGGTCCGCGCCGCGTTGGCAGTGAACGAAAATCTTGGTCTGCGGATTGGCCCGAACTAAATCGAGGAATTGCACAATCTGAGCGTCGGAGGGATTGTCTCTGCCGCTCCATGGAATCCCAACGTAGTTCATTCCCAGCGATTCGACTTCGCGTTTCTCGGTCGAAGTTTCTTTAGCCTCATTTCGGAAGTTTACGACCATTCCGACACCCATGTGCTGTAGAGCTTGGAATCCAGCGGACGATGGTTGCGCACCACGATAAAGCATGTCGGTTACCCGGGAGAAATTCGCAACGCCTTCCGGATTTTGAGCCGTCTGAGACTCGGCAGCAGGCGCTCCTAAGCACAGAACAACCGCTAAGGCCCAGAACCCTAAAGACTTACGAGAGGCAAATCGGTTCATTTGTAACCCTCCTCAAATAATAGGTTTAGGGCTGGGTGGAAACCTTCTGGGCTGGGGGCCCTACTGTAGGTTCGACGCAGTGACGGGGCAAAAAGATGCTTAAAAATGTGCGTGCGATTTGTGGCTTCTTTTGTTTGGTTTCGCGGCCTTTAACCCGTCGTGGGGACGAGTGGAGATAGAGAACATTGCGATTGTCGGCCCAGAATTCCGCAAACACATTACAGCCTGCCGCCCTCGAATCATTCGACTGCTCGGCAGATAGTTGCGCATAGAGCGGAAGAAGTGACGCAATGAAAAAAACCGCACAACAGCGCGGAACGGGTGGTGAAGTTTGTAATGACGTGCGATAGATGCATCATCATGCTTTCCATGCAAGAATTCGTCGGGCCCATCGACAGACTTGCAAAAGTTGAAGGAAGGAACCGCGGCGAGCCCATATGTTCTAGTACGTATATACATGCCTTCGAGAAGGCATAAAGTGTCATTTTTTGGATAGTGTTTCGGTTCGACATTTCTCAGGTAATGACCCGATGCCAAAATAAAGTGCTTTCGGGGTTTAATGCGGAGTTCTGTCCGGGGATCCACGGGAGCAGGTCGCCAAAGCCACTATGAAAGACAACCCGCAGAGGCCTCAGTTTTCCGCGAAAATAAAGATTGCACGACTGATTCGCTCCCACTGGAAATCTCTGGTCGTGGCATTCATCGCGGTTCTGGGCGAAACGATTGCAGACGTTCTGGAACCGTGGCCGATCAAGGTTGTGGTCGACAACATTTTGCAGTCGAAACATCTGCCTGCTTGGCTTGGCGGACCGATCACGCATCTTTTCGGGACAAACAAACTCGCAATTTTGAATTTTGCGGTGGCTGCTGTAGCGGCTATAGCGATATTGGGTGCGATCAGCTCTTACGTCGAAAAATATGTGACCACCAGCGTGAGCCAATGGGTGGCACACGATCTTCGGCGCCTACTCTACAACCACATTCAACAGCTCTCCCTTGCGGAACGCGACGAGACGCGCACTGGGGACCTGATTTCCCGCGTAACAGACGATATTGAAGCAGTGCAAAACTTCTTCAACAGTTCTCTGCTGGGGATACTCGTAGATGCCTTGACTCTGCTGGGCATGATCGGAGTCATGCTCTACGTGAACTGGCGATTCACACTGATTGCGCTTTCGGTGGTGCCGGTATTATTCGCGGTGGTGTATTACCTGACTCGCCGGATCAAGCAGGCCTCTCGGGCCGTCCGAAAAAAAGAAAGCGAGCTTACTTCAATTGTGGAAGAGGGTCTTACATCTGTGCGCGTGGTGAAGGCATTCGCCAGAGAAGACTATGAGGTGAAAAGATTTGAAGCGGAGAGCTTGGAGAATGTGGAGACGGCGCTGCGCGCACGAAGCCTCAAAGCCAAATTGACGCCGAGTGTTGGAGTCATCATAGCGGTAGGCACTTGCCTGGTTCTCGGGTATGGCGCTCGGCTGGCGCTGGCGGGTCAGATCAGCGCCGGCGTCCTGATTGTCTTTTTGTTGTATCTGGGCAAAATGTACAAACCTATGCGCGACATTTCCAAGGAAACCGACACGGTCTCCAAGGCCATGGTGGGGTACGAGCGCATTCAGGAAGTTTTAGAAATAGAAAGCCGCGTTCGGGACCTGCCACGCGCGCGGCGGGCTCCTGCCTTAAAGGGAGCAATCGACTTCGAGAAAGTTCAATTCGGCTACAACGGCGGCGAGCCGGTGCTGAAAAATATCGATCTGCGGATCGAGCCCGGACAAGTGGCGGCGCTGGTGGGACCTTCGGGGACGGGAAAGACAACCATCATCAGTTTGATTCCGCGCTTCTACGACCCGGTGTCCGGCGTCGTGAAGATAGACGGGCAGGATATTCGCAATTTCAAACTGCGGTCACTCCGCGAACAGACGAGCTGCGTTCTGCAAGAAACCCTACTGTTCCGAGCCAGTGTTTGGGACAACATTGCCTACGGGAAGCCGGACGCTCATCCGAAAGAAGTTGTTAAAGCAGCGCGGCTTGCCAATGCCGACGAATTCATCGAGAGGTTGCCGGATGGCTATGCCACGATGTTGGGCGAGCGGGGCGCGTCGCTCTCTGGCGGGCAGCGGCAGCGCATCGCTATTGCGCGCGCGATCATCCGAAATACGCCAATTCTGATTCTCGACGAACCTACCTCGGGCTTGGACCCTGAGTCCGAGCAAACGGTGATGGAAGCTTTGAAGCGGCTTATAAAAGGAAGAACCTGCGTCGTAATTGCACATCATCTAAACACGATTTGCCAGGCGGACACTATTTTCGTTATCGAGGGGGCGGAAATCTGCGAGCGCGGCACACATGAGCAGCTACTGGCTGCCGGCGGAGCTTATTCCAAGATGTATCGCACGGAAGCTGAGAGCGTCGCGGAATTCGCAAGCCAAAACCCGACGCATTCAGACAGAACGAGGGTATCCGCATGATTCCTAAGAGGCCGTGGCAAGCAAGTGCTGCAATCTTGGCGACGCTAGCTTTCTCCGTTCCCGCGCGAACGCAAGAGTCAGGAAAACAAAAATCAAAGAATGCAGCGCTTGAAAGCTCCAAGAGACTTGAGCGCGCCGAAGCAGCTGCCAGCCTTCCGGCGCTAATCACGCGTGACCCTGGCGATCCGCCAACGCTTGATCTCTATTATGGCGCGGGCGGAAAAGAACACGCGCCGGATCCTAACGGAACCTACACGTTTGTGGAAGAAGACCTGAAACAGACTTCGCCCAAATTCGACGTTGTGGATGCACAGGGTGAGCGCTGGAGAGTGAAGTTAGGAGCAGAGCCGCAGGCGGAAACCGCCGCTACGCGCTTGTTGTGGGCTGCGGGATATTTTGTGGACGAAGATTATTATCTGGCCGAGTTTAAAGTGCAGAATCTGCCAAAACTCCATCGCGGGCGGGAATTCGTGTCGGCGGACGGAACGGTGCATGGCGCGCGCTTGAAACGTAAATCTAAAGACATGAAAAAACTTGGCGACTGGAGTTGGTTTGAGAATCCGTTTGTAGGGACAAAAGAACTGAATGGCCTGCGCGTGATGATGTGCCTGGTGAACAATTGGGACTTGGCCGCGGACAACAATGCCATTTACGAAGCGGATGGTGAGCGGCGTTATCTGGTGAGCGACGTAGGTGCCAGCTTCGGCAGTACTGGGAACTCAGTTTCACGTTCGAAGAGCAAACTGGACGATTACGCCAAATCAAAATTCATCGAGAAAACGAACGCGGACTATGTGGATTTCGTGATGCACAGCAAGCCATTAATCCTGGCGGCCGTGAACGTTTCCAACTATCGCCATCGCAGCCGTATGGAAGAAGTGGGCAAACACATCCCGCGAGCCGACGCGAAATTGTTGGGACAGCGGCTCGCGCAGCTTTCAGAAAGCCAAATCCAAGATTGTTTCCGGGCGGCGGGCTATTCTCAAGAGAAAATTGATGGCTATACGAAAGTAGTCCAGCAAAGGATCGCTGAGTTGACCGCTCTTTGAGTATCACGATTTAGTAGCTGCCGGAGTTCCCCAAGATGAAACTAATCATCCAGCCCGACGACGGCATCGAACCTCTCCTCTCCCTGATCAAGGGAGCCAAGAAACGCGTGAATCTGACAGTTTTTCGCTTCGATCGAAGCGACCTGGAGAAAGCGCTGAAGTCGGCGGTCGACAAGGGCGTGAAGGTCAATTCTCTGATCGCTTATTCCAATCGCGGCGGCGAAAAAAGCCTTCGCAAACTTGAGTTGCGTTTTTTGGAAGCGGGTTTGACCGTGGCGCGCACGTCCAACGATTTAATCCGCTACCACGATAAGGTCATGGTTATCGATTCGCGGATCTTGGGAGTTCTTTCTTTTAACTTTACCCACTTGGATATAGACCGCAGCCGAGGATTTGGAATCATAACGAAAAACAAGAAGTGGGTGGGGGAAGCAAGCAAGCTTCTGGACGCGGACTGCAAGCGGACGTCTTACAAATGCGAAAGCGACACCTTCGTGGTGAGCCCGGCTAATGCCCGAAAGTTGTTGGGCAATTTCCTGAAGAAGGCGCGGAAGCAACTGCTGATTTACGATCCAAAAATTTCGGACCGAGAAATGCTTCGCATTCTCAAAGAGCGGGAAAAAGCCGGCGTTGAAATCCGCGTCATCGGTCAAACTAAGGCGAGCCTGTCTGTCAGGAGACTGTCCAATATGCGATTGCACACGCGGACAATCATTCGAGACGGAGCACAAGCGTTCATCGGCAGCCAGAGCTTGCGAGGGAATGAACTGGACGCCCGGCGCGAGGTTGGTCTGATCGTTCATGAGGCCAAAATCATCCACAAACTGATTGCGACATTCGAATCTGACTGGAAATCCGGCGTGACCCAGAAGGCGAAGGTGCAAGCGAGCCCTCCGAAAGATGCGGAGCCGTCGAAAATGGACACCGAGAAAGCAATGGAAGTTCTCGCGAAGGAGCTGCATCCAATCGCGACAACGGTGAAAAAGGCAGTGGAAAAAGTTGTGATCGAAACGGGCGAAGAGATTCTTCAAGACGGGGAAATAAGAGAAACAGTGAAGAAGGTGGTTAAGAAGGTGGTGAAACAAGCAGTGAAGGACGCGGTTCAAGCCTAGCCATTGGAACGTCTCTAAGCGGCTTGATACGAAGCCAATCTCGCGCGCAAGATGGCCCACTATGGAAAAACTCTAGCCTAGTGCAGTCCCAGCAAACTACCAACGGTTAAAAATTCGGTATCGAACAATTGTTGCGATTGACTTGGTGGGGATACTTTGTCGGCCACGGTCACCCTACGAAGATGCCGTAGGGATGTGATTTCGATGTTGGATAGCACAAAATTGGGTACAGCCATACGGTTTCTCCCCAGTGCCCGGCGCCGCACCCGCGAGTTGACGTGCCGATGGGTACAGCGCAACGTGTCTCTAAGGAACCGAATTGACTGCCATCGCGCAAACGATTGCGACGAGGGTCAAGCAAGCACGATCGCTTGATGAGGTACTAAAGAAGGATCTCCGTCCTGGCGACCTGCTCATAACAACGAGAAACTCCCTTTACAAAATTTGGCTGCTGGATGAGGGTGTGTATCGCGTCTCCGGCGGGTGGTTCGATCTCCAATGCATAGCACCTCAGAGAATGGCCATTAACGGTCGCACCCGGGGCGGCATCGCCATCAAGCATGATATTATTGCTGCGCTAGGCCTGCGGCTGGAGTTTGGGAATCGAGTCCTCACCAATCCAATAAGACACGTCCGTCTTATTCGCGCCGTTTACGCGCAATCAACGCTGAATTAAGCGGAGCTTTATTCGCCTGAGCCCATCACAGCTTCCCTCACAGCTTCCCTCACGTTGACTTGCTGGACGGCCCAACCTAACATTGCGCCACTGCGTGCCAATGATTGGCCAAACCATCTCGCACTACCGCATCGTCGGGAAACTTGGTGGCGGCGGGATGGGTGTGGTTTACAAGGCGGAGGACACCACATTGCACCGCACTGTAGCACTGAAGTTCCTGTCTGAACAGGCCCCGCACAGTCCGAGAGTTAACGAACGTTTGCGGCACGAGGCGCGGACTGCTTCAGCGCTGAATCATCCGAACATCTGCACTATTTACGAAGTTGGGGAAGATGCAGGCGAAATGTTCATTGCCATGGAGTACGTCGAGGGCCGGACGTTGGCGGAGTTGATCCGACAAGGACCGATACCGATAGAAACGGTACTCCGTTACGGAAGCCAAATCACGTCAGCACTGGCCCACGCGCATGAAAGAGGAGTGATACATGGCGATCTAAAACCTCTCAATATTATCGTGACGCCTCTCGGGGAAGCCAAAATTCTGGATTTCGGTTTGGCGCGGCGGAATGATCCGGCGGAATTCGACAGGCAGACGCTGGAAACACTGTCTGCCGAGATGGGCGTGGCAGTCGGAGGTACCTTTCCGTACATGGCGCCGGAGCAGATCGAGGGAAGCGATGCATCGGCACCGACCGATATTTGGTCCTTTGGTGTGGTGCTGTACGAGATGGCCGCCGCTGGGCGGCCATTCCAAGGGGAGAGTCTCTACCTACTCTGCAATTCGATTCTGCGCGAGCCGCCGCGCCCTGTCCCGTCGCAGATTCTTCCCGGCCTCACAACAATCATTTCCCGGTGCCTTGAGAAGGAACCAGAGCGCCGCTACCATCGAGCCGGAGAAGCCCGCGCTGCCCTGGAAGCCTTGACTCCTTCAACGGAGAAAGGTGTTTCACTGCCTCGCCGAGCGCCGTCGCGCGGACTACGCGCAATTGTTGTCGTCCTGACGCTAGCGGTACTGGCGACCGCCAGTGCACTCACTATTCATGGGCACAGGTTTTGGAAACTCCACGCGTCGGACCCCGTGCCCTCTCAGGTTCTGCTCGGTGTGCTCCCTCCGGTTAGCAGCGGCGACGCCTCGCAGTCCGCGTTTGATAGTGGACTTGCAGATACTCTGAACTCGCGTCTCGGTGAGCTCACCGCTCGCCACCCGCTCGCGGTCATTCCCATGAACTTGACCCTCGAAAGGCGCGTCACCACCATCGATGACGCTCGTCAGCAATTTGGTGTCAGCCTCGTCCTCGTTTTAAACGTTCAGCGAGCCGCAGGTAATGTCAGAGTGAACTACGCTCTTGTGGACGCCCGATCCCACCAGCAGGTGCGAAGCGGCACGATTACTGCGGCTGCTGACGACCCATTTGCTTTGCAGGATCGTGTGTTTGAAAGTGTTGCTGCTGCCATGGAACTTCAGCTCGCGCCGCAGGAAAAGCAATCTCTCATCTCTCACGGCACCGCCGAACCGGCGGCCTACGAGTTTTACATTCAGGGCAGAGGCTACCTCCAGGACTACGTGGTCCCAGAGAAAGTAGAGAATGCCATCACTCTTTTTGGCCGCGCACTCGAGAAAGATCCGGCTTATGCCGCTGCAACTGCCGGACTTGGCGAAGCATATTGGAGGAAATACCAATTAACGCACGAAAGCAAGTGGGCAGCTGAAGCAATCGTGAATTGTCAAAAAGCAGCCGAACTTGGCGCGAATCTCGCCTCACCTCATTCTTGTCTCGGAAAGGTGTTCAGCGCCACAGGTCACTACGATGAGGCTGCAGGGCAGTATCGTCGCGCACTCGAAATCGAGCCCGGCAGCGACGATGCCTACGGCGGACTGGCTGCCGCGTACGAACAGCTTGGTCGTCTCGGAGAGGCTGAACAATTGTACAAGCAGGCCATCTCCGCGCGTCCGGGCTATTGGGCCACCTACAATTGGCTCGGACTTTTCTACATGGCACATGCACGCTACGAAGAAGCCGCGTCGGCGTTCTCCCATGTGGTTTCATTGGCTCCGGATAGCTTCACCGGTTACTACAATCTCGGGGCAGTTCGGATTCTAGAAGGCAAATATGAAGAGGCCATTCCGCTTCTTGAGCAGTCGTTAAGCATTCGGCCGACGGCAGATGGCCTTTCAAATCTGGGCACGGCTCATTTTCAAATGCGGCGGTACGCAGAATCCGCAGCCAACTTTGAAGAAGCAGTGAAGATCGACCAGAGGAATTACGTCTTCTGGGGTAATCTCGGCGACGCGTACTATTGGGCTCCGGGGAGGCGCTCCGAAGCCGCGACCGCCTACGGGAACGCAATCGCGCTGGGAGAAGAGGATCTGCGACTTAATCCGCGCGATGCACAACTGCTAGGCTACCTCGCCGCATACCACGCTATGCGAGGAGAACGAAAGCCAGCTCTGGACAATCTTGACGCATCGCTACGCCTTCAGCCCAATAGCCCAGATCTGATCTTAAATGCAGGAGTTGTTTACCAACAGCTTGGCGACACCAATCGCGCCTTGAATGCCCTCGAACGGGCAGTCTCTTTAGGTGTCTCTCCCGAAATGCTTCGCGACACACCAAACTTTGATGCTCTAAGTCACGATCCACGCTTTCTAAGTCTTATTCGCAGAGGTAAATAAAAATGAGGGAGGTACCTAATGTACTGCTCTCGAGTTGTGCTGGTCGGTCCCGTTTTGGCCGCCCTGCTTTTGCTAGTTATGCTGGGAATCGGTGGTTGTTCTGAGAAATCGCTCAACAGAACAACGATCACGATAGATTGCATCACAAACATAACCGTGGACCCAACCAATGGCGTGTCTACGCACCACCAGGCGGTTTACATCTGCGCTGGTGATACCGTGAAGTGGGACGCAAAGCCGGGTGTGACCTTCAAAGTTCATTTTCCGGGCTCCTGTCCGTTTAATCCTTGTCCGGACATTACTGACGCCCATCCCACTGGGAAGGTTGTCATGACAGCGGCCTATCCGACCGATCTCACTTTGTATAAATACACGATCACGGTTAACGGTTCACCTTTTGATCCTCATGTTGTCGGCGGTGGTCATCCCTGAGACTCCGAGTCTAGCGCACTACGGTCACCGCATTGACGATAGCTGAAGATGTGCGAGTGCTCCGATGGGTTCGTTGGATACAACTCCGCGAAGGTCGCGGATTTTCTGGAATTCGGCGGCGGCTTCGCTGCCCTGGTGCAACGGCGAGTCTACGCCATGCAAGGCAACACCGCGAAAGCGCAGGCGTCTTATCAGGATTTCCTCACGCTCTGGAAAGATGCCGACGCGACATTCCCATCCTAAACGCTGCGGGAGCAGCGTACGCGAAACTGCGGTAGGTTGCCCTCCCAATGCGCAGAAGCCAAGCTAGCCCCTCGACTATAGCTCGGCTGAGGTGTGAACATTGCGTCGCAAGGCGCCGTTGCGGCGGCGCGTCAAGGATCGCAGGATTGCATCACGCATACCATCAAGACTTCTGATCCGGGCTTATTCAGACGCCAGTCGGCTCTTTCTACCTAACCACACAGCGCTGTCCGTCAGACCATTGCTCTCATCTCCTAAGAAGACTGATTGGCTCTTGCATGGTTCGAGCGGCTTGAGGAGATCGCTTTCCCCTGCTAGGCCTCGCCGCGAGCACTTGCAACAGCGGACTTGCCGGCAAGCGCTGTACCAAGCATGTCCGCCTCCATCTTTCGCGCAAGAGAAGCGGGCACGAGGGCGTTCATGATGCGGTTCAGCCGACCTGGAACGATTCTGGAGCGATTTTCGAGCAGACCGTTGAGGCCCTCAGATACGCACTGCTCGACGCTCATCGGTTTCATCAGCATGGTCTTCGGATCGAAGCCAAACTTTTCGAGTACCGGTGTGTTTGTAAACCCGGCTGCCAGTACAGTGACATAGACACCTAGAGGTTTGAACTCGTAGTGAAGCGCTTCGCCAAGACTGTGTACATACGCCTTCGCGCCTCCATCATTCGCTATACACGGAATGCCGTTTTCCGCGCCCATTGCCCCCACAAGGATCAAGCCGCCCCGCCTCCGCTCAGCGAGCTTCCGGCCGAAGTAATGTGCGATGTCTAAATGCGACATGGTGTTGAGTCGCAGGGTCTCCGCGAGCAGCTGTCGATCGAGCTTCAGGAACTCGCCCGGGTTGGCCGTGCCAGCATTCGAGACGACAAGGCCGATATCCAGATCCTTCGTATGCTCGGCGAGCTTCGGGATGAAGCCCTCTTGCGAGAGGTCCATCGTGAGGGCGCGGAACTGAACACCAAAGTCCCTTGTGATATGGCGTCCGACCTCATTAAGCAACGCCTCTCTCCTGGCCACCAGCACGAGATTGATCCCGGCCGCCGCGATTTGTCGTGCGAATTCGGTGCCTATCCCGGAGGAGGCACCCGTTACGAGCGCCCACGGCCCGAACCGCTGTTTATCAAACAACGCCTTCATGTTTCCTCCCCTTTTGTCCACTTAAACTCGTCAACTGCTGCGCGACCTGTTGCTCCATCTTTTCCGTCTCACAACGTGTTGATCCAATTCTTAAGGCGCCGTACTTCCATCACCACCACCTCGGGGTCGTTGGCGCCATGCGCCACGGCAGCCATCCCCTGAAAGGCGGAGAAGAGATGCATTGCAAGTTCACGTGAGTCCTTGTCGTGGCCGGCGGCTCGGAACTGCTTCTCAAGCCAGCCGATGGGCTCAGTGAAGAGCGTCGCGGACTTCTTCGCCAGAGCACCGCCCTCCTTGTGCAACTCGGAGCACAGGCCGCCAACTGGACATCCTCCACGCGCAAGTTGCTCCCGGTTCGCGTGGACGCTACCCACGAAAGCTAACAGCCGCTCCTTCGGAGAACTCAAGCGGTCCCACTCCGCCCGGGCTGCGCGAAACTCCTCCAGGCGCCGCTCCACCACGGCTCCGGCGAGTTCTTCCTTGGTTTTGAAGTAGTAGTAGACGTTGCCTACCGGCACGCGAGCCGCCTCGGCGATGTCCGCCAGACTCGTCTCTCGGAAACCGCGTCCATACGCCAGCTTCGTCGCAGTCTCAATCAGCCGCGTTCGCTTGTCCGGTTGTGCCGTTCGCATATTCTCCGACTCGGAGGAGTTAGTTATTTAACTAACTTACAGTATAAACCCGATGCGCCTGTGTTGTCAACCCCCACGACACGCCAATTTTTCGCTGGTGGATGGTGGACCAATCCAAAAGGCGTGGTTTTAAGAACCGCGGCGCTTTGTCGGTCTGCCAGAAATGAGGGGAGCCGAGTACGGACCGCTAGAGGTACATTCTCATCCGTAGTAAAGAATCATTGGTAAAGATCCTTTTTCCCAAAGGAGTGCTTACGATGGCTGACATAAATGAAGTGGTTGTCCGCGGGAGCGCGGCAGGATTTGCGCAGGATATTCTCGCGAGCCGACATTCTTGGACGGCAGACGAGCCCGTGGCTGCCGGCGGAGCCGACACGGGCCCAACTCCCTACGACTTACTACTTGCTGCCTTGGGCGCTTGAACTTCGATGACGGTTGCGCTGTATGCGCGACGCAAGAGCTGGCCGCTCGAAACAGTCACCGTTAGGCTGCGCCACAGTAAGATTCACGCAACCGACTGCGCCGATTCCGAAACCAAAGAAGGAATGCTTGACCACATCGAGAGCGACCTCGAATTCACGGGGCGGCTAACCGAAGAGCAACGCTCGAAGCTGCTTGAGATTGCCGAGAAATGCCCAGTCCACCGCACCCTGGTCTCCGAAATCGACATTCGCTCCCGCGTGCTGTGAGCAATGGCGCACATCCGTCGGATTACGCAGCAAGGGAGTTGTGGACCGCGTTGCCATGTGACTCGCTGGAATATCGCCGCGTAGTTCCAACTTCCAGGGATTGAAGGAAAGAAACTTTGGTTGCGGCGCCTTGATTTGAACCAACGGACGTGGGCAGAGCCCGTGCTCACTACGCAAGGCTCCCTTTTTGAATTCCGTAGCGCTGCCTGGCAGCGCGCCTCCCTTGCGCGCGTGACCGCCGACTCCAACGCGACCAACAGTCACTTTGCTTTCTCTGTGTTGTCATTAATTTGGGGAATGTGCTCTTCGCTCGACGCTAACCCCAATCAGTCGAAAAACATCGCATCCTGGCACAGGCAGTCCGCCTGCTTCGCGTTTCATGTAGGTCCCGGATTACGGACTGGCATGGAGCCGTTCAACTCTCATCCATCAGCGCGGCAGCGCGCTTGCCGACTTTCTTGAGCTTCACTTCAAGGCCACGAAGCTCCTCCGGGCTTAGTTCGGAGAGTACTCTCTTCATCTGCCCGGAATGCTTTCGAAAGACGGAAACAATGAGATCCTCGCCGCGTGGGGTGAGGGAAACGATCCGAACGCGTCGGTCTTCGGCGCTCTCGACTCGGCTGACGAGGCCCTTCGCAACGAGGCGATCGACAGCGATACTGATCGAGCCTGGAGTCAGATCGACGATTGGGCCTATCGTATTGACGGGCAAAGGCCCTTTGTGCAGCAGGACTTCCAGCACGCCGAAATCCGAGAGGCCGAGTCCGGTCTCTTCAATACCAGCGGCTGCGTACTTTGTCAGGGCGCGCATCGCCTTCATCATTACTAGCCAGACGTGGTCCGTCCCTTGAATTATATTGACATCAATATGATTGACACCATGTAATGGCGCCGATCGAAAAGGAGAACCCGGTTATGAGGACCGCTTCCGTAATCGCCCGATATTTCGCGGGCGTGATCTTTCTCGTTATGGGGCTGAACGGCTTCCTGAACTTCATTCCTCTTCCGCCGCCGGGGGGCATTTCTGGACAGTTCCTGGGCTCCCTTTATGCCTCGCATTACAGGCAGCGAATCGGATTTCGCCGCGATTGTTACCTAGCTATTTCTTATCAGTCTCTGGCATCGATTCCAAAAAGCGTTTTCAACTCCCCTTCGTTGAAGCGCCATTCTTTTTATTGAGCCATCATTTTCACGTTTGGTCCGGCTCCCTTGTAGGCCCAGCAAACAGATGTCGAGGCCTGAAGGAATCAGGTCGACGAACTCCTTTTTTATGCGATGAAACTTCATAACCCATTATGAATCACTTCTGCGCCGGTTTCCATGTAGTCTCGGACAACTCCTACGGTCTCTTATGCTCTCGCGAAGACCCAGTGCGGCGCAGGAAACAATGCTACCCGAACTCAGAGCGCCGCGAATGTCGAGGTATATGCTCTTAACCACCGCTCGAACAAAGATTTATTTCCGAATGCTCTCAGTGCGATCGGCGAAAAAACGCATGTATTGGACGATGGTTCAAGAAATGGGGCTTTGCCATGTTCAAAAAGATTGCCTGCCTAACATTGTTATTAATGAGTTTTCCGCAAAAAGCGGCGGACAATTCAAAACGCCACGATCCGTTTGATCCCTCCGTCGAAAAATCTTCCCAGTTAACGACGGGCAGCGCTACTGCGGGCCCATCGTTAAGGGTCGTGCTGGCGGGAAGTAGCGGCGGCTCAATGAAGGAGTTGGCGGACTGGAGCAATAAAATGGCGAAATGGCTGAATCCCGGCTCCATGGTAGATCAGGTTGATCCGCGGCACTTCAAAGAAGACATGAACAAGGTGCTCGGTCCCATGTTTCGCAGCATCGAATATGTCTACTGGAATGCCCCCGAGAGCCAGACCCAAGTCGACTATATATTGACTATCGATATTAAGGTGACCATCGGCAAACACTCCTTCGCGGAAAATCTCGTGGAAATTCAGGGCGTGTTATCCGCGACTGGGGAAGGACGGAAAGAAACGATCAATGGTAATGGAAAGTCCAAAGTCGGATACCCCGCGTCGATTGAGCACTTCACAGAAGCGAGAGAAGCGGCCTTTGGCGAGTTTGCCCAGAACCTGAAAGGCTCGCAGTTGGTGGCTTCGTACGGGAATTCGCCGCATACGTCGACGGGAGTTCAATCGGCGTCGGAACAACCATCTTCTTCCAGCACATCTCACACAGACGTCACGAATGTTTCTTCCTCGAAAGGATCTAAAAAGACCGCACTACGCGCAGGCCTCTACAACGTTGAATCAAAAATAAATTTCAACGTGCTCGACAATGTTTATTTCGACCCCGCAACCGGAGAACTCGCGCTGATTGGCCATCATGATGAGCGGTTCAAAGGCGAAAACACTCCTTATCTGCAGGATTTGGCGACGTTGTTGGAGAGTCCCAAGCCGGAGTTCTCTCTGGAATGGACACCGGATTCGAGCCGGCGAGTCGATTCATTGTTGGCGCGCGAGCTGACCCAAAGGGAAAGTGACGAACAAGGCGCACGGTTGGGTGCAATGGTGGATAGTTCCGGCTTGATTACCCGCACTGGATCGCAAATGCTGCCCGCGCTGGGAATCTATCCGGTGAATGACAATCGAGCGCCGGGCGATCTTGGTATCGAAGTGCAGTCCATCAATGGCGGACGAGTTGTCGTAATGAAGATCAAGCCGGGCTCCGCCGCCGAAAAAGCCGGATTAAAGCCGATCGATTTTATCGTCTCGGTGCGGAAGGATCACCGTCCGGTGTATTTTGCGTCGGAGTTTGAACGACAAGTTCGATCGTTGGGCGCAGGCGCGGAAATTGAAGTGACCTATCAACGGCAAGGCGAAATATTTACAACAAAAGCGATTCTTGACGCCGCAGGCAACGCGGACCCGTGGCGCGGAATTAATCGATACGACCTGATTGGGATGATGTATCGCGGAGCGGGCGATCCGGCGCCCGCGGACGTTATCGAAGCAATGGGAGTAATGAACTCCGCGAGCGCCGAGAAGATACAAACGGCGGGACTGGAAGCGATGACCGAACTCATGCGCGCGATGGGAATGACCGCGGAATTCGAGCATCTGAAGATCGTCGCGGGGAATACAGCAGCTCCGTACGCTGATGCTTACAACTACGGCCTTAAGTTGAGCATGCAATTGGATTCCATCTTTCATTTCAGCGGAAGTCCTTTGGAAAACGATTTCAAGTCCGCTGTGCAGCGCTCACATGATCCGGGGAGCGCCGCAGGCCAGGTGATGAATGACTTCGACCAGCAATTGAAACCCAAAATTGGAGAGTTAATTGACCGTCTGATTTTCAGGCCCGGAGTCGGTTTCCAAATTCCACCGGAGATCGTCGAAGACGAATACCACATCCGCCCGGAGATGACGCCGAAGTATCTTGGCGTGCCTGCGGATTCACAATTAGCGCGTCTGATGCTGGCGAGCGATTATCTCGGCAAGCAGCTATCAAACCGACAAGATTTGAAGCGCACAATTCCCGGCTATCAGACTCAAGTGGAATACCAAATCAATCATCCTGACGCGAATCATAAGAGCAATTCCGCGTACCGGCTTTGGATTTCCCTGGCAAGCATCAACGCACCGCAATCGACAGACGGAAAAGTGCTCGCGCTGCGCGACGTCCGGATGCGATTTAACATCAGCGAGACGGATAATGTGAAAAACGACTTGCCCAATCAGCCGCGCGGCGGATATGAAGATGTGCTCACCGGGCTTTATGATCAGTTTGAATTGCAGTTCCCCGAGTTGCACGAACTTCGCGAGGCGGCCAAGCTTTCCGCCGTCGCGGCGTGGATGCAGAAACATGATGCCGCGACACGGTTGCCGATAGAAGGCCGCGCTTCGTGGACAGGTCCAGATAAGGTGAATGGGCTCGTTTACATCTACCTCACCGTGAATTTACGCCATGAAAGCAAAATTATTAAGATGGCGGAAGGTGGCGTATCGCTTGTCATGCCAACTGGCAACAACGCACCGTTATTTCCGAACGACCCATCGGTGGTTGATCCGCGCGGCAGTTCTTCAATGGCGGCTGTGTTTACACGGCCGGAAACGGCGACGGTTGCTGATGCGCCCGCCGGCGGGAGTGCGAATGCATCCCGGTACGTCGCAGGATGGGTGAGTCCCGTTGCAAGCGGAACGCCGGGACAACAAGCCGTTGTACTTGAAGCTCGAGTGCCTAGTCCGGCGGATGCGGTCGCGGTGGGCACTGTCCCAAATGCGCCCACTACTGCGCTGAACGTCGCAGGTTCCGATGACGCGCCGGGCGTCCGTCCAATGGGAATACCGGGGTTGCCCGGAATAAACTTGAATGACGTCGCGCCCGCGCGCGCCGCACAGCTGGCAGACCAAGCGACGACGCTGACCGGGCAGGATCGGAGCGTAGTTGAAGACGTCGCGTTGAAGGCGGCACAGAAAAATCCGGAGCTGACAACTCCGAGCGAGGACCCATTCGTCACGAATTTCCAGAAAGAATCTGAAAGCTACGATGCGGCGATGAAGCAACAGCAGGAAGCCTTGCAGAAAGTTCGAGAGGCTGAGGGGCGTGTTCAAGGAGCCACCGCGGCCATCACGTACGCGGGGCAACTTGCGCAGTCACCGAAAGCCACCGACGCTCAAAAGCAGGCGTTTCAACAGATGCAGGCCGCGGCGAGTTCGGATGAAGGGGCGGCTGTAACTGCGCGTCAGATATTCGAGCAGACGGATGTGCATCTTTCGATCGTGCGGGAACGAGCCTCGGATTCGCTGGCTGTGCTCGCGCCGCCTCCTGTGAACGCTTCGGCTCCGCAGAAGGTGACCCCTTATTCTGCTGCGCCAACTATGACCGGCGCGAAAGGAACCGCCGCTCCAGTTTCAAATTCCCCGGCGGTCATGAATCTGAATCCATCGGCTAAGACGGTGATTCTTGCCACACCGCCGCCTGGAGGCAAGCCATACTTGATGAGTGTGAATGAATGCGTCGCAAGCTACTCACCAAGTGGCGCTGTTCCGACGTTGGAGGAGTTGCAGAAAAATTTGAAGTCCGCGATGAAGGCGATGGAACAGATCGCCAAGTCACAGGAAAATGCGAATGTTTTGAAAGAAGACTGGACAAAAGTGGTGAGCGACGCGAACACCGACATCTTCAACAACGGCAGCGACACGCTCCTGGACGGACTGCTCGGCGTCACAAAGACTTCCCTTGAGATGTACAGGGGATCTCTTCGCGGAGGACTCGAAGCCAGCATGACAGAATCGAAACAACTGCGCGCGGAATATAAGGCCGTTTCAAGTAATCCCGCGGAGAAAGCTTTGTGGGAATCAAAGAAAACTGACTTTCTTTCTCGCGCGCAGATCCAGTTGGAGAATAACGCAATTCTTGGCGATGCGCTCGCCGCTGTCGAAACGGTGAAATCCTGGTCCGAAAAATTTCAGACCGGACGAGACTTCTACCTTTGGCTGACCGATACCGAGATGCTGCCTTGTAAGTTCGCGAACGATGGCAAGATCAATTGTGAGGATCTGTTGAAGAACAGCGGAATCACGAAGTTCAAACAGGGAGACCTCAACGCACGCCTCGACCTACTGAAACAGGTTATGAAGTTTGGCGTGCACTACAAGCCGGCGATTAAACTACTTTCACACGCTTCGCTAATCGGCGATACGTGGGACATTGCTAGCATGACGATTGACCTGAGCTATGACGCAACAGCGATCTACTTCAGCAAAAAGCGACTACAGGAAGTGAAGCAGGACGATGCGCAGCTCGCGCGAGCGCGGGAAGTTCTGGGAGCGCGGCTGGACCGCTTGAACGCGGAAGTAGGCTGCTATCAACAGGGCCACTGATTCCAAAACGCGAGAACATCTTCAACGGACACTGCGACATCAGATCGTGGTTGGTCATTATTTTTGTTCGACCTTGGCAGATCAGTCCCCAGAACTTCACGGTTTAAGATGCTCATAAACAGTTTGTACTTGGGCAATTTCATGAGTCGGTCGTGGGCAGTTGGATTTCACAGGTAGACATCAATTGGGACAGATGTTTTCTTTGGAAATGTGGGGTTTTAGGGCAAGCCAGAAATCGTTCGCCTGATGGTTTTTTCCAATCTCTGTCCGGCACAGATCTCAACAAAAAGGCAAACTAACAATGAAGAGGCAGCTTTTGATTGCACCCGGGAGTCCGTTCCAGGTTGGAAATCCGAACAATTCTCTGTTGTCCAAGCCACCGACCAATCTTAAGCACTTTGGCTGAACCAGCAACTGTTTTGTCCCCAAAAACGACCTCAAACTCCACGAAGTGTAGCAAGCGAAAATGTCTCAGTTTAGGGGTTCACTCCATGTGATACGAAAGGTAACAAATGGATGGTCGCAAAGGCGTGAAATCTTTTAGAATCAATCAAGCGCCCGTAGCTCAGTTGGAAAGAGCGTCTGCCTTCTAAGTCTTATCGCACGTTGAATCAATAACTTACACGGAGAACTACCTGGTGTCGCAGTTCGGCTAGACGGCGATAAAGTGCGTATTTGCTATCACGACGCAGCGCAACGCGAGCAGTTGGATCAGCACATCACTTTTCTACGCTCTCGCCGCGGTGAAGTGGCCAAGTGGTTGAGGGATTGGGACAAAGTTCCCCAAATGCCAGCACGCGTCCACTTGCTCAAGTGGAATCTGAAGCCTCCACCGGTTGCGATTGATTCCTGTTCCATAGTGACGGATTCATATCTTTTTGCCCGTAGCACGCTCGCTCAGTTGCGGGCCGCGATGGCTGAGCCTACAAGATGGGTCGGGTGGACCTTGCCGCAGTTGTTAGACCGTTTGCAGCAGGTAGGCGTGACAGTAGAAGTTGAGGATTAAGGAACCGCAATCGCACTGTATTCCAAAAGCTGATAAATGTCCGATTCGTGCAGACCTCACATAAAGCCGCCCACAGTTGGCCAATTCACGAACAGTCGAGAAATGAAGGATCCCACAATCGTTCTAGCATTTCGCCTGCGAGTTGCCGGAACATGGTTCGAAGCTACCGTGAAAAGCATCCAGAACGGTGATAGGCTTCCATCGACCGTCAGCAAAGAGGAACCGATGACGGGGAAACGGAAGGCTCACAAGTCCGAAGTTGCCAGGGAAATCGCCACCTACACGATATCGGAGGCGGCGCACTACTTGCTTATACCCGTGGCTACCCTTCGTTCCTGGACCGTTGGGCATTATTACCCAGTGCAAGATGGACGTCGGCTCTTCAAGCCAATCATCGTAGTGCCACAAAAGGACCCAGTCATGCTTTCGTTCGTGAACTTGATCGAAGCGCAGCTCTTCCTCGCCCGCAATTTCTTCTCCGGCTAATCATCATCCCCGCATTGGGCTCAACGGAACCTTTACCTGTACCGCTGCGTATCCCTGGGTAACACGAGAGGGTGTGCTCATGAATAACTTCTGGAACGACGTTCGGTACGGAATGCGAATGCTGGGGAAAAGCCCGGCGTTCACAGCGATTGCGATCCTGACGCTTGCCGTAGGTATCGGAGCGAACGCTGCGGTATTCAGCGTTGTGAATTCATTCCTGTTCCGTCCGCTTCCCGTCAAAGACTCGGGCCGCCTGGTTGTTGTCGCCAATGGCACTCATGACTACGAAGCCCCGCACGAGGTTTCCAATCCCGACTTCAAGGATTTTCAAGCACAGAGCGACGCATTCTCCGACATGACCGCCTACTTCATCCATTTTGCGGGGCTGACCGCGGATAACCGAAGCGAGCGCGTTCTCGCCACATACGTGAAAGGAAATTATTTCACCGCCCTCGATCTCCAGCCCGCGCTAGGGCGTCTATTTCTGCCGAGCGAAGGTGAAACACACGGTCGCGATCCCATCATCGTCCTGGGTTACTCCTACTGGATTCAGCGATTCAACGGAGATCCTTCGATCGTCGGCAAGAGTGTGAATCTGAACGGGCAGCCTGTAACGGTGGTCGGCGTTGCGCCAAAAGGATTCTTCGGGACATTTTTCATCGTGGAGTCGAATGTTTACGTCCCTCTCGGAATGCTGGGGAACGATCCCGATTCCACGAAGATCCTCAACAATCGCGGTGAACGCCAGCTTCGCGTTCTGTCGCACCTGAAGCCGGGCATCACCATGGAAAAGGCACGCGTCTCTCTTCAAGTAGTCGCGGACCGCCTCAACAAGGAATATCCCGACACTAACAAGGACTTGAGAATGGCGGTAATTCCCGAAACTCTGGCGCGGCCGGAAGCCGCATCGGCCAGCATGTGGCCGCTCATCGCCTCGGTGTTCCTGGGATTGGTCGGAATGGTTCTTCTGGTTACTTGTGTGAACGTTACGAACTTGCTGCTGGCGCGCGCCTCGGTGCGTTCAAAAGAAATTGCGATTCGAGCGGCCCTCGGAGCGGGCCGCGGACGCCTATTTCGGCAAGTGCTGGCGGAAAGCGTTCTCCTTTCCGGACTCGGCGGCATCGCCGGAGCGGCGCTGGGCTTGTGGCTAATGAAATTGATCGAGACGATCCGCCTGCCGGGAGATTTCCCCATGCGCACGGATATCCCGTTCGACTGGCGCGTCTTTCTCTTTGTCGCTTCTGTGGCGCTCGCTTGCGGGCTTCTCGCCGGACTTGTGCCGGCATGGCGCGCGTCGCGCATGAGCCTGAATGAATCTCTGCGCGAAAGCGGCCGAAGCCTCACGGCCGGTGCGGGACACAACCGGATTCGCAATTTTCTGGTCGCGGCCCAGGCGGCAGGCTCACTCGTCGTACTCATCATGGCCGGGCTCTTTCTCCGCAGCCTGCAACACGCCGAGAAGGCGGCTCTCGGGTTTAACCCCGACCACGTTCTAAATCTGACTATGGATGTGAACCAACTCGGTTACGACCAGAATCGCGGCGCGAATTTCTATCGCCAGGTGGGTGAGCGCATTCGCGCTCTACCGGGCGTAGAATCCGCGAGCTTCGCTTACTCCGTGCCGTTCGGGTATTTCAGCGCATGGGACAATGTTTGGAAAGAAGGCCAGGAAGGACTGCCGGAAAGCCAAGTGCCGCGGCTGCCTCACAACAAAATCGACAACGATTACTTCCCCACTATGGGAATCGAAATCGTTCGCGGCCGCGCCATCGGCGAACAGGATCAGCGCACGTCACCGCGCGTTGCTGTCGTGAACGAAATTCTGGCGCGCAGACTTTGGCCCGGAGAAGATCCGATCGGTCATCACTTTCATTATGGAACGCCGCAGGCGGAGCCGGTCGAGGTAGTCGGCGTAGCGAAAGACGGCAAGTACGTGTGGATCGCCGAGGATCAGCGCTCCTATTTTTATATTCCGCTTACGCAGGACTACAGCGCAGTGCGCGCCTTGCAGGTGCGCGCTTCCGTGCCGCCGGAGGTCTTGACGCGATCGATCGAAGATCAGATCCACTCAGTGGAGCCGAATCTTCCCGTTTTCGACGTCATGTCCATGGAGACAGCGCTGCATGGCGGAAATGGATTGTTTTTCTTCCGCCTAGCCGCCGTTTTCGCGGGAATACTCGGTGGGCTTGGCCTTTTGCTGGCCCTCAGCGGCGTATACGGCGTGGTGTCTTATGGCGTTAATCAGCGAACACATGAAATCGGAATTCGCATGGCGCTGGGCGCGCAGCAGCAAGATATCCTGCACCTGGTTATTCTGCAGGGAATCAAACTTGTTCTAGGCGGACTGGTTCTTGGGATCGCGGTATCAGCAGGCCTCGCGCGAGTCCTCGAAAGCCTGCTGGTCGATACCGGCGCGCTCGATCCGCTGGCTTACGGAGCCGCGTCGCTGCTACTCATGGCCGTGGCGGTGATGGCTTGTTATCTGCCAGCGCATCGCGCGACGCGAGTGGACCCGCTCGTTGCGTTGCGATACGAGTAATTGATTCTTAGAAATTTCGGCTATGCGCTCGCGGACTTTTCTTTATCGGAGAAGCCTTTTACTGCTGCCTGTATTTCTTGCTGTGTGCGCACGCGCTTGCGCGCGGCGATTGAAGAGTCAATTCGGCGTATCTTCCAGTGAACTCGCACAGAAAAACCGGGCCGGTACACCTGTGTTCGTCAACTATGTCGCATGGGCGCTTGCGCATTTAAATATGGAGGCTGGGCCTATTGGGCACACTAAGGCTTAAGGCTATCGCCCTTATCAGAAAGGCAGTCTACAGGATTACTGATCGGACCTCATCGGCAAAGAGCAGTGGATGAGTCTGGACGTAGATGTAAAGGACGACGCTTACGAGGGCTTGTTAGAGAAAAACGCGGCTGACGTGAAAGGTGGTGCAGGACAGCATTTTACACCTCGCCCGCTGATCAAGGCCATCGTGGGGTCTAACGCTTGGGCGAAGAATTGCGAAGGGTGATCTGTTCGAATGTCTCGTTACCGATAGGGTAGAGGGCCGCATTTTTGTAGTCGAAGTGCCACCACTCTTTGGGGTTGACACGAAATCCCTCACGTTCCAAAGCGTTCCGCAGTACGTCTCGATGCTCATGTTGCGAGGAAGTACCTCCCGGATAGAAGGCAAATGAACGCTCCGACATTTCGTCATAAGAGCCGCCCATGTTTATGGGTTTGCCGCTCTTGATATCATATAGTGTCAAGTCAACAGCGCAACCGCGATTGTGAAGTGAACCGCGCGCCGGGTTGGCCACAAAGATCTTTTTGTCGTCGGGCGTTGCTTCCCAAAATATCTTCGTAACATACCAAGGGCGGTACGCATCGTATATCAAGATTCCATAACCAAGCGCTTGTAAGCTGTGCTGGACTCGCACGAGCGCCTCTGCAGCAGGGCGTTGCATGAATGCTTTTGCCTCTTCATAGACCGGGGTGCTGAGAAAGTCGTTGTTTGTCGCGTAACGGATATCGAGCTTAATCGTTGAATCAAGAGCTGTTAAATCGACTAAGTCGGATTCTTTGAACTGCCCTTTCTCTTGCGGAGGTTCTTGTTTCAGGGCCTCTGTGCGTAGCTCCTCGACCGGTCTCAAAGGCTTGATCCGAAAGAATTCACCCTCCATCGGTCCAACCGCGCGCCGCGGAAGGACGACTCCCCCCACCTTTACTTGGGTCGCAAAACCATTGCGATCACATTTAAAAGTTACATCTTCGTGATCGTACGGCCCGCGGTGAGAATATCGATATCGATCCCTCGAGAGTTGCTCGAGCGGTTCGTATTCGTGCCATTCAACAAGAGATGTAAGCTGTTCGTTCTTCTCGAGAATATAAACGACATTATAGTCCCAGCCATATTCCCCAATCAGGCCAGTCCATTCAGGCTTGATTGGAGTAGCCTGCGGCGAGTTGACTCGCCTCATTGGCTGACCATCGCCCAATTCAATCGCGTTCTGACGCAATTGAATCAAGGGGCCATACTTCAGCTTGTCGTCAACGATAAGTTCATCCCCAAACTTACGAAGACGCACCAGGGGCCCGCCGCGCACATCTAGAACAAACAATTCACCTTCGCGTTCGATCAGGTCGACCGCGCCCGCTTTCGACACATAACGGCCTGCAAGCGAACGGCTTTCCTGAGGCTTAAGTGGTTCGGAAATCGAAATGGTCTTAGGCCGATGAGAACGAGCAGCCAGCGCCAAGCGAAGAGCGTTCAGGGAAATATGGTTGACGACAGCAGAAGCACCGTCCATCGTAGTTATCGTGACCACTCCCAAATCCGAGTCCGGGATTGCCTCTAAATCCGCGGAGAATCCGTAGATTTGTCCACTTTGTCCGACCAGTCGGTGGCCGTCCATCGATGATAGCCGGAACCCGAGGCCGTAGTTCGAGCGATCTCCACGTTTGACGAATTGCGGTGCCCACATTTCTCGTAAGGAAGCGGGCTTTATTATTTGTATGTCTCCTGCCCGTCCATGAGCTAACAGCATCGAGACGAACCGTCCTAGATCGAGAACGGTAGAGTACATTCCCGCGGCGGGAGCTTCGCCAAGTTGGAAGGTTGGTGCATCGACGGCCCAACCGTCATAGCTCCACATGGTCGACTTCGCGAGATGGCTCTGGACTTCGGCGGAGAGCTCAAATCCGCTCGAATTCATTCCCATAGGTTCGAGCACGGAATCGCGAACTACCTCGGCGAAGGAACGCCCAGTGCGTTGCCCCACGACGTATCCGGCCAAGGCAATCCCCGCATTGGAATACTTCACTCTCTCCCCAGGCGCGTAGACGAGAGCAGTTCTCGCCAAACTGTTGATCGTTTCCGGTAGACCCGGCCCGGTCGAATCGAAGTAATTGCCAACCGGGGGTTCTCGAACTAGCCCGGCGCGATGAGACATCAGCTCCCGTAGCGTGATTGCCTTGCGACCAGATGGATTCCTGGTTTGGAATGCGGGCACATAGTCCGTAATTGGCGCGTCGAGATCTAGTTCTCCTTTTTCAACCAGTTGCATAATTGAAATGCCTGTGAAAAGAGCGGAGAGCGGCCCGACTCGGTACTTCGTCTCCACGCCTGCCGGGATCTGGTTGGCCGGATCAGCCAACCCAAAGCCCTCTGCCCACAAGACCTGTCGATCGTCGACCAAGGCAATGGATATCGCGGGTATTTGCTTGTCGGCGAGTTCGTGTTCGATAAATGTCTCCAGCTCAACGGCAACTCGCTGGTAGCCCTCACGAGGCCCGATCGTTGTCTGAGCCTTCGCAACGCCGATCGAAAGAAAGATGAAGGCAAAATGCAGGACGCGCTTGCCAGAAAGACTTCGACTTCTTGGCACGCGCGCACGCACGCAAGCGGACCGCCTCACAATGCGGCTGGCAGACACCTGCTCTGCTAAACACGCCCTTTCCAGATGAGAGAATCGTTCTGTCACTTCGTCCCAACCATGACGGCATATTTTCTGACAGTGAGCAAGTGTGTGTCGCCCTAAGCATCCTTAATAAAACAGCGCACACCGTAAGGCAAGAAAGAAACGGCGAAAGACCTAAGCAATTCGATGACTGGAAGTCTCGTTCAAAACAGGTCCATCTGTCCAAGACGATGCGGGATCGACAGGTACATCCTGGCCGTGTAAAACCACCTATCTTGTGGCTGGGTGTGGCTGGAAAACATCGCTCGGGAGCTAAACGCCATGCGATTTCAATTAGGGATAGCAAACCCGAATCTTTTTTGCGCGTTGCGGGGAACTTTCTCGTCTAGTCGCTCGTATCCGAACCATACAACATGGCGAGAAGAATCCCTGGTGAGGATTGCATATTGAAACTTATTGTGAGCTTGGCGCTCGTAGTCGGCTTGGCTTGCGCCTGTGATGGACAGCAAGAGAAACCTCTTCTGTTGCAGAAGCCGACGGTTAGCCGTACGCGGATAGTTTTCGCCTACGGTGATGAACTGTGGATTGTGGGTCGAGATGGCGGTGACGCAGTTCGTTTGACCAGCGATTCCGGAGTGAAGACTGATCCGAAGTTTTCGCCGGATGGCGAGCTGGTTGCGTTTAGCGGTCAATACGACGGTAACTTCAACGTTTTTGTAGTTCCTTCTAGCGGCGGCCAACCGCATCGACTCACCTACTACCCAGCTACCGAGATGGTCGTCGGCTGGACTCCAGACGGCAAGAGCGTACTGTTCAGATCGCAGCGAAGCAGCAGTTCTGAGCGATTTGATCGTTTGTTCAGCGTACCTGCTGACGGCGGCCCTGTGTCTCCATTGCCGCTCCCCATGGCTGAGGAAGGCTCCTACTCGTCCGATGGGTCGCACCTGGCATATGTACCCTACTGGAATCGGCTTGCAAATGCCTATTTGCCGTGGAAGCGCTATGGCGGTGGACTCGCATCTCCGATTTGGATCGCCGACCTGTCGGATTCCAGGGTAATAGAAATCCCCCACGAAAACTCCACAGATTTCAACCCGATGTGGGTTGGTGACAAGATTTATTTCCTGTCCGACCGCAACGGCCCAGTGACCTTGTTCACTTACGATACCGCAAGCAAGAAAGTGGTCGAAGTGATTGCCAATCGCGGGCTCGATCTCGACTCTGCTTCGGCTGGGCCGGGAGTTATCGCGTACGAACAGTTTGGGTCGTTGCACCTTTTCGATCCCGAAACCGGGCACGAGCGCACAGTGCCAATCCACGTGAACGCCGACCTTCCGCAGGTCAGGCCGCAGTTCAAGGATGTGTCAGCCGAAATCATACATGCCGGAATATCCCCCACGGGAGTGCGCGGGGTCTTTGAGGCCCGTGGTGAGATCTTGACGGTCCCGGCTGCTAACGGCGACGTTCGAAACCTGACTGAATCTCCCGGTACAGCAGAACGCGATCCAGCATGGTCGCCCGATGGACGATCCATCGCTTATTTCTCCGACGAATCGGGCGAATATGCACTGCAGGTGAGAGATCAAAGTGGGCGAGGACCAGTGAAGAAGATCACCATGGGAACTGTTGCCTTCTTCTACTCGCCACAGTGGTCGCCTGACAGCAAGAAGATTGCGTACGTCGATAACCACCTCAACCTGTGGTACGTCGACATAGACAACGGAATACCGGTACGTATTGATCAGGACGCATATCTGTTTGCCGAAAATGTGCGCCAGATGAGTCCCTCGTGGTCGCCGGACAGCCGATGGATTGTCTACAATAAATTACTCTCGAACTTGCTGCGAGCGGTTGTTGTCTATTCACTCGATACGGGAAAGAGCACTTCGATTACTGACGGAAGCGCCGATGCGAAATCCGCAGTTTTCGATAAGAATGGCAAATATTTGTATTTTACCGCCAGTACGGACATCGGTCCCCTGATGGGTTCTTGGGAATTGTCTACTTTCAGACGGTTCCCCACGCGCAGCGTGTATCTGGTACTGCTGCGGAAGGAATACCCGTCGCCGTTGGCACCGGATATGAGTGACGAGAAACCACGGAACGGTGATGCCGCGGACGCTGCGACTCCCTCCCCGAGAGCGCAGCAGACTCCGCTACGAATCGATTTTGAGGATATCTCTAGGAGAATAGTACCACTTCCTATCGCGGCTCGGAATTATACGGGACTCTTTGCGGGCAAGACCGGGCAGCTGTTTCTATTGGAGGCGGGCATTACTCCGGGTGCAGCCAGGCCCCCCAGTGTACGGACGGTACACAAATTTGACGTGACAACGGGGAAAGACGAAGTGCTCGCGGAGGGTGTCCAAGATTTTCACTTGTCGGACGATGGGGAGAAATGTTTATACCGCCAGGAGCAACATTGGGCCATTACCCCAACGGCTCAACCTGCCAGACCGGGTCAAGGGCTACTTAATACGGGATCGATGCAAGTCTGGGTGGATCCCCGTGCAGAATGGAAACAGATGTATGAAGACGCTTGGCGGATCGAACGAGATTTTTTCTACGATTCGCATCTACACGGCCTTGACTGGAGGACAGCGGAGAAGAAGTACAAAGTCTACCTTGATAGTTTGGCGAGCCGGGCCGATCTGAACTACTTATTTAATGAGATGTTCGGTGCCCTTACAGTAAGCCATCTGATTGTAGGCGGTGGGGACATTCCGCGCGGCAAGTCTCTCGAAGTGGGCTTGCTTGGGGCAGATTTCACAGTTGCGAACGGACGCTATCGCTTCGCTCGCATATACAACGGCGACAAATGGAGCCCTGAGCTTCATGCGCCTTTGGCTGAGCCAGGTATCGACGTCCGTGCCGGTGATTACCTGCTGGCGGTAAACGGTCGTGAAGTGACTGCATCCGATGACGTCTACAAATTCTTTGTGGAAACCGCCGATAAGCCTGTGAGACTAAAGCTTGGGTCAACGCCTGATGATCAAAACAACCGTGAAGTCTCTGTGACGCCTATCGCAGACGAGGGACGGTTGCGCGTCAGTGCCTGGATGGTTGATAACATGCACGAAGTAGACAGGCTAAGCGGGGGCCGGCTCGCCTACGTATATTTGCCAGACACAAATGAGGCGGGATACGACCTGTTCAACCGATTTTACTTTTCGCAGCTCGGCAAGCAAGGCGCAGTGATTGATGAAAGGTTTAATGGCGGAGGCCAAATTCCCGACACCATCATCCAGAACCTCCAACTTCATGTCTGGAGCTATCACGTGACAAGAGACGGGTTTCCATTGATTACGCCCACGCCGGCAATTTTCGGCCCTAAAGTATTGATGATTAACCAATTTTGCGCTTCTGGTGGCGATGCATTGGCCTGGTATTTCCGCCACGAAAAACTCGGCTCGTTGGTGGGAGAGAGAACTTGGGGAGGGTTGGTGGGAGTGGGCGGCTCCTATCCTATTCTGATTGATGGTGGGCAGGTTACTACGCCGCGCTACCGATTTATGACGCCAGATCTGAAGTGGGATGTCGAAAATGTCGGAGTGCCGCCAGATTATGCGACCGAATTAGATCCTCACGCATGGCGTCAAGGCCAAGATGTGCAATTGCAGAAAGCGGTCAAAGTCTTAATGGAGGAATTAAAAAGCAATCCACCGACGGACCTCAGACCGCAACCTCCAGCATTCCCCAACTACAACCAAAAACAATAGGAGACCGATGTAATTGACGCTTACGCGGGGGCCAATGCAAGGCAAGTCGGAGGTAGATGCCCGGATGAATCGGTACAGCTTCTGCTGGTGTGTTCTGCTATTCGCAGCAGGTCTAACAAGCGCGGGCCAGGCGCCGACGGCAAAACCGATAGATGTTGCGGTTCGGGCTGGTCGAATTTTGGATGTTCGAACCGGCAAATATGTCGAGGAGCAAATTATCTGGATCGAAGGCGAACGCATCAAGGCAATAGGCGGAGCCGCAGAGATACAAAAACTGCTACCTGCCGGCACGAGCATAATTGACTTTAGCGGCAGGACGGTATTGCCTGGGCTGATCGACGCGCACACGCACTTGACGCTATCCGCCGAAGTGCGGGGCCACCCTCCGCTGCACTTATCATTTCCTCGCCAAGCTTTGATGGGGGCACACAACGCGCGCCTGACGCTCGATGCCGGGTTCACGACCGTGCGGAACGTCGCTGCCTATGGCTACTCAGATATCGCGCTACGCGATTCAATCAACGCCGGGGAAACTGAGGGTCCGCGTATTCTTGCGTCGGGCCCGGCAATAACCATCACCGGCGGGCACGATGACGAAACCACGCTGGCCCCGCAGTTTAACTACTTCAGCGAAGGCGTGGCCAATGGTGTCCCCGCCGTGTTGGCCAGAGTTCGCGAGAACGTCAAGTATGGCGCGGACGTTATCAAGTTTATGGCCACTGGTGCAGTGTTGTCCCCGGACGCAAATCCGCAGGCCGAAGAATTCAGCGCCGAGGAAATGAATGCCATCGTGGCTGAGGCTCACCGGCTGGGTCGAAAAGTTGCCGCGCATGCTCAAGGAGTGCAGGGCATTAAAGACGCGGTAAGGGCAGGCGTGGACTCCATCGAGCACGGAAGCTATATCGATGAAGAAGCGATTGTGCTGATGAGGCAGCATGGCACTTATCTGGTTCCGACGGTTTTCCTCGGAGAATGGTTCCTGGAACATTATCGTGAGTTCGGATGGACCGACGAAACGGTAGCACGCCCGAGAGCGATAATTGCAATGGCCCAGCAAAACTTGAGCCGCGCGTTCAGGGAGAGAGTCAGGGTGGCTTTTGGGACCGATGCTGCCGAATTTCCGCACGGGATGAATGCTCACGAGTTCCCCGTGATGGTGCGGCTCGGTCTGACACCGCTTCAGGCCATTCAAGCTGCGACTGTGAACGATGCTGATCTACTGGGATGGTCGGACCGCATTGGCACGCTCGAGCCAGGTAAATTTGCGGACTTGATCGCTGTGGATGGAGATCCGCTCCAAGATGTGACCGTCTTAGAGCACGTACAGTTCGTTATGAAAGGCGGTCAGGTCATAAAGGGTCCTTAGATCAGATGAACGTGACTGAGGGGACGCATCAGACGGGGGGCATATGAAGCGGAGAGGATTCAGTCGCGCTAGCGTAGGTCGGATGGCATTGTTCTTACTGCCCGGAGCGATAGTCATGATGTTGGGATTACCGGTAGCACTGTTGCCGAACGCGCTGCCTTGGGGGGGACAAGACTCGCATAAGCAGGCGCTTTTGCGGGAAGCCGTTACCGCACGTTTGGAGACACTGATTCCACGTGTAATGGACCGAGAACGTGTCCCTGGAGTGTCTGTCGCACTGATCGAGCATGGAAGGATAGTTTGGAACCGTGCTTACGGTCATAAGAATCCGCAAGAGCGGATGGACGAAGACACTGTGTTTGAAGCGGCGTCTTTGAGCAAACCAGTGTTTACCTTCGCCGTCCTGAAACTCGTTGACCAACATAAGATTGACCTCGATAAGCCTCTAGTCACGTACCTGCCCGGGACGTATGTGACCGGGGATGGTCGATCTAATCGGATTACCGCGCGCATGGTTCTCACGCACACCACAGGTCTCGCCAATGAGGTCTGGCCTCCGGATACTTTGAAGCTTTATTTTGATCCTGGTTCGAGGTTTAGCTATTCCGGAGAGGGGTTCCTGTATCTGCAACATGTGGTCGAGCGCATTACCGGTATGGAATTCGAAGAGTTTATCCAAAAGACGGTACTTGAGCCGCTGGGAATGTCTCAAAGCACCTACGCATGGCGGTCGTCGTACAGCTCGCAAAAAGCTTGCGGCGCCTCCTCCGCCGGAGAGTTCGAGTCGCATCCCTTTCAGTTCCCATTTGTCCGCGGATACAGCACCCTGGAGACCACATCTTTGGACTATGCCAGGTTTCTCGTGGCCCTACTTCGAGGCACGGGCCTTTCAAGAGAAAGTTTCAACCAGATGATGTCACCGCAGGTGCACGTCGACGAGAACTGCTTCCAATGCCTGGAGCACGCTCCAGTTAAGCTCTCGCCGGAGATTGCCTGGGGGTTGGGCATTGGTTTGGAGACAGTTGGCGGTCGGCAGCGGTTCTGGCACTGGGGGGACAACCGAGGGCGGTTCCAGAGTTTCATGATTGGTTCAATCGAAGACGATGAAGCCTTGATAATCCTGACGAATAGCGGCCGGGGCCTTTCGATCGTTCCGCTGATCGTTACCGAAGTGTTCGCAGGTGCCCACCCCGTATTTGATTGGCTGCATATTCCGACTTCTTACGGCGGCTAGCCCCCCGGGAACGCTGTAGTAGATGGGACCTTCCCCTCCGGTCGATCAGCCGGGTATCGCGTCTGCCGTCCTGTTCTGCTGACCAACAGTTTTTGCTTGCAGTGCTTTTACGTCCAAATGAGTGCTCTGCGTTCAAGACACGGGTGAAAAAGGGAGCTACTGATGCGGGCCACTTGGAGGCCACCATGACTAAGGGGTTGGTGTTGGGAGTTTTTCTTTTTTGCGTTTGGTCGGTTTGTGCGCCATTGAGCCCAACACATGCGCAGTCGGCTGCCACTGGGGCGCTCGCTGGTACAGTGACTGATGCGACCGGCGGCGTTGTGGCTGAGGCAAAGGTCATTGTTACGAGAATCAGTACGGGCGAAGTTCGCACGATAATGTCACAACCCAACGGCAACTACACGGTAGCCCTGCTACCCCCGGGTCGCTACAGCATAGAGGCTTCCAAAAGCGGCTTCAAGACTACCCAATTCCCCAATGTGATTGTCAACGTAACCGAAACAGCCCGATTAGACATCCAGCTCGAAGTTGGCCAAATCGCGCAGGCGGTGACGGTTAACGCGCAAACTCAGCAATTGGAAACCGCCTCCCCGGCACTCGGGCATGTTATTGCCGGAGACGAGGTTTCCGATTTACCCCTTGTCGTACGAAACTACACTCAAATTATCACTCTGTCGCCGGGAGTCTCTGCGCAGTTGAATGATGCAGGAGCTCTGGGACGCGGGAACGGCGGCATTGAGGGCGGTATAAGCGACGAAGGAATGGAGGTTCACGGAGCGGCCAACTACGATAACAATTTCCAGATGAATGGTGTCGAGGTGAACGACTTCCTTGCTTCCGCCAATACGGGCGGTGTATCGATACCCAACCCGGACACGATTCAAGAATTCAAGGTGCAAACCGGCCAGTACGATGCATCGTTCGGGAGGAATGCCGGTGCCAACGTCAATATTGTGACCAAAGGCGGCGGTAATCAATTTCATGGAACGGCCTTCGAGTTCTTCCGAAACGAAGATCTGAATGCCAACACTTTTTTCCGCAACCTTGCTGACAAGCCAAGGCCGATCTTGCGCGAAAACCAGTTTGGCTACACGCTCGGAGGGCCGATCCTGAAGGACAAGCTAACGTTCTTTTCTTCCTATCAGGGTACGCGCCAGACCAATGGGCTGGGCAGCGGCCTGTTCGCGTGCTCAAGCAATTTTTCAGAACCTCCACTGACGAACGATCGCTCCGCCGCAGCGCTTGGTGCCCTCTTCGCAGGACAGACGGGCGCCTTCGGTGGCGAGGCAGTCGCCGCTGATGGATCAAACATCAGTCCTCAGGCACTCGACATTCTCAAGCGCAAATTACCTGACGGCAGCTACGTTATCCCCACGCCACAGACCGTGGATGCATCGAAGCCATTTCCCGTCCAAGGGTTTTCCGCCTTTAGCAGCCCGTGCTCGTTCAGCGAAAACCAGTTCATGATCAACGGCGACTATCTGCAGTCCAACAAGAGCAAACTCTCAGTTCGTTACTTCTTCGCGAATAGCAATGAAACGGCTACTTTTCCCCAGAGCAACGTTACCGGGCAAGTGTCAGCAGGCTTCCCGCTCGTGGCGACAGATCAGTTCAGGGATGTCACCGTGTCGCACACTTATATTCTTACGTCGAATCTGGTTAACGAAGCGGAGTTCGGATTTCATCGCACGGTCGCTGACACCGTTCAGCATTCTCCCTTCTTGTTTTCTGATATCGGCGTCACCAACGACGTATTTAGCAATGTCCCGAATATTGCAATCTTGGGTGCTTTTACGATGGGTGGCAATGGGCAGTCGCAGGACTTTGCCCAGAATCACTTTACCGCGCAGGACTCTCTTTCCTACGTTCACGGGCGACACACGCTTCGCTTCGGAGGGGGTGTAACGCGGGTCCAACAGAACATTCCATTACACCTTAGCTCGGGCATCTTGTTCTTTCTTAGCTTTAACGACTTTCTTCTGGGAACAGACGGTGTGACAAACGGCACCGGTGTGAGCAACGTTTTCATTGGTGCCGTCCTGTCAGGCTTGTTCGCCCGCGAGTATCGCAGTTGGAATGGTGACAGCTACATCCAGGACGACTTTAAGGTCACTTCGCGGCTAACTCTGAACTTTGGCTTTCGCTATGAAAGACTTGGGGCCATCGCCGACGCTCTCGGCCGCAACTCTGGATTTGACTTTGCACTTGCCAATCCTAACCCGCCAGCCGGAGGCACCTTAGCGGGATTTACACTGCCATCCAATTTTTCAGGAACTATACCGGATGGAGTGGTCAAGACGAATAACGAATTTGGAATTCTCGGCAAACGCCAGAATACCTGGGGACCACGGGTGGGATTCGCCTGGCAGATCCCCCACTCCGAGCGCTTTGTTCTTCGCGGGGGATATGGGATCTTTTATTCTCGCTTGCCTGCGAACATCTCCATACAGGGCCTCAGCGCACCGCCATTCGGCCTAGCCCAGATCGTACAAGGCGCCTCAAGTCCCACGTTTGCCAATCCCTTTCCAGCACCTGTACCGTTATCTGCGTTTCCCATGTTTACACCGTATTCACCCACGACCTCCTTGTCTCCGTTTGAACAAGCTCAGACGTACCAACCCAGTATGGTGCAACAGTACAGTTTGAATACCCAGGTGCAGCTTGCGCACGATTTTGTGTTGGAGGTTGGGTATGTGGGAACACGAGGGACACACCTAGTTACCACTATCGGGGCTAATCAAGCCTTGCTGGCCAGTACCGCCAACCCGATTCGCGGTGAAACGACGAACACGGTGGCGAATATCCCGCTGCGAGTGCCTATCGAGGGCTTTTCCCCTAATAATTTCCGCCTGATTGAGACCTCCGGGGCATCCTGGTACAACGGTTTGGAGGTCAGCCTGAACAAGCGAATCAGCAGGGGACTGCAATTCCTGGTGTCCTATACGTTCTCGAAGAATCTGGCCGTTGACGGAACTAACGCGAACAGCGTTGCGACCGGCTCAGTCTCCGCTTTCGGCAATCAGGATGTTCCCGCGGCGCGTTATGGTCTCAGCAACTTTGATCACAAGCAGCGCCTCGTCGTCAGTTACATTTACTCATTCCCAGGTCCCGCCAAGGGCGATTCCTTGGCTGGGAGGATACTTGGTGGGTGGCAGATTGCTGGGGTAACGACGATTCAAACGGGCCAGCCACTTACTCTCACAGGCACTAATTCGAACAACGCCTTTGGGATAACGGATGATCGGGCGGAATTGGCTGCGGGGTGCTCGAACGCGCAAGTGGAAACGCCTGGCTCGGTGACTAGCAAGCTCAACCACTACTTCAACACTGCGTGTGTCGGAGCGAGCGTTAACTGGCCGATCATTGGCAGTGACGGACAAGCAACCGCATTCGGCAACAGTGGAATTGGCATCGTTCGAGGACCGGATCAGAATAACTTCGACGTCGCGCTTATTAAGCGAACGCCACTGCCATGGCCCAACGAAGTTACGAACCTGGAGTTTCGATCTGAGTTCTTCAACTTCTTTAATTTGCCGCAGTTTGCAAATCCGGACACGAATGTATCAAGCGCAACCTTCGGACAAGTACAAGCTCTGTCCACGAACCCGCGCGTAATTCAGTTTGCGCTGAAGCTGAATTTTTAGAGCTCTGCCATTCGCATGACTATGAAACTGCCTCGGCGGAGCGGCGGCAAGCTTCGCAGTGAATCCGACAACCAAACGACGATAGGTCACAAATGTCATTTCGCGCAACCTACTTCAATCTAAAGAAACGCATTCCTGTGTCGGCTTTTCCGGCAGCATACTAATGGCAGTGACTGTAAGGATGACCGTGACGACAGGGGTGCGCATTGGAGCCGAGAGTATGATGGAGCGACTGGGTACGGAAGGCGCGCAGGGTAAAATCGAGGGTGCCTCGGACACCCAGTCGGCGGTCTTGACTGCTATCGAAGGGCAGTATCGAAGCCGAACGCCGAATTCGGCTGCACTCCACCACGCCGCGCAAAGGTTCTTGCCCGGAGGCGATACGAGGAGCGCGACTTACTTCGCTCCGTATCCTTTGTTCTTGGGGCGTGGTGAAGGCTGCCGTGTGACCGATGTCGACGGAAATGAATATTTAGATTTTCTTAATAACTACACGTCTCTAATTCATGGGCACGCCCACCCACGGATCACTGAAGCGGTGTCGCGGCAGATCGTGAAGGGGACTGCTTACGGTAGTCCTATCGAGCTTCAGATTCAACTTGCACAGCTTCTCTGTGAGAGAGTTCCTTCGCTAGAGCAGGTGCGTTTTTGCAACTCCGGTACGGAAGCGACGATGAGTGCTATTCGCGCTGCCAAGGCCTTTACTGGTCGGAGCAAGATCATAAAGATGGAGGGCGGATACCATGGCAGTCATGACGCTGCTGAAGTCAGCGTGGCGCCCCCGCTCGATCGAGCTGGTCCGCCAGAGGCGCCATACTCGGTACCTAGCGCAGGTCTTTTTCAAGGTATCGTCGCGGACGTTGTAGTGGCTCCGTTCAATAATGTCGAAGCAACGTCGCGGATCATCGATCGTTATCGCAACGAGTTGGCAGCCGTCATCGTGGAGCCCGTTATGGGTTCACAGGGTGTCATCCCGGCGGAGCTTGCATATTTGGAATTACTGCGTGAGGCCACTCGATCTTGCGGCGCGCTGTTGATTTTTGACGAGGTGGTCACCTTCCGTCTCGCTTACGGTGGCGCGCAGGAGATCTACGGCGTAAGACCGGACTTAATCGCCCTAGGAAAAATCATTGGCGGTGGTTTCCCCGTCGGAGGTTTCGGTGGCCGCGCCGACATTATGGCCCTGTTTGATCCGCGGCACCCGCAACTCTCCCAGTCCGGTACATTTAATGGGAATGCCGTCACCATGACGGCGGGTTTGGTCTCCCTTGAGCTCCTCACCCCTGAGGAGATTGCGCGCATCAATCAGCTCGGAGAACGTTTGCGTACAGGTCTGCGTAGGGTGCTAAAGAACACAGGTACGGGAGGGGAAGTGAACGGGATCGGTTCCCTCTCACAAATTCATTTTACTTCTGGAGTTGTTAAGGACTACCGGAGCGCCCAGGGATTTATCAAGTGGATGCCTCCACTGGTTCACTTGGCGCTCTTGACTCGGGGCGTCTTTACCGCTAATCGCGGTGAATGGGCTATTTCCACTCCGATGGGGGAGACAGAAATCGATTTGGCCGTTCAGGCATTCCATTCTGTTCTGGAAGGGATTCCATGTCTCCGATCCGCACAAAAGTGAGAATTTCCCGGCGGGCTTGTGGAGAAGCGCGTCGGCTGCGTGCCCGCACACTACCGCCAAACAAGTGCGGCAGAGGGCGGGCGCTCCACATCGTATTTCGGTGTGTCGCCGCCCTGCTTCTATTCGCGCTGTCCACTTCGTCGGGCCAATCGTTCGATATCACTGCCCAAGAGGTGGTCGAAAGATCGCTTCTCGCTCAGGGCGGTAAGGAGAATCTTCGGAAAATCGAAACACGCGTGGCGGTCGGGAAAGTCGAGGTACTCGGGGGATTCGTCGGCTCTTATCGAAGTTCCGCCAAGACACCAGACAAGCTCAGAACGAAGTGGGATATCACGGTCATTCAGCAGGAGCGTGGCTTTGACGGGGTGAATGGCTGGGAGAAATTGGCAAGTGTCCGGGAGGTTGTGGGGCCAGATCTCGCACGGATCAAACAAAGCGCTCTTTTCAATCCGTTGTTAACCTATGCGGATGCACACGTATCGATGAGTTTGAGAGGCAAAGAGAAAATCGACGGTGGAGAGGTCTATGTCGTCGAATTCGCGCCGAGCGGAACACCGCTGGACCGCTTCTATTTTGATACAACTAGTTTCTTGCCAATCAAGGAGGTTCGCTCGGAACCTTACGAAGAAGGCGCGGTGCCCATAACGATCACCTATGGCGACTACCGCGAGGTGGAAGACATTCGTCTCCCATTTTCCATAGGCGAACAAATGCCTGATCAGCCCCTATCGATTCAAGTTGACAAATATCAATTGAACGTGCCCGTTGACGACAAACAGTTTCAGAATCCGATGGCAGAGCACGCTCATGACCCCTACCAGGTTACACTCACCACGATTCCGAAACACGTGTACAAGGAAAACGACGGGCTGCGAGATCAAGGGTGGCAACGGTTTTGGGCTATCCCTTACGGCCCAACGGAGAGTTGGCTCTTCAATATCGTTGTTAACGAAAAATACGGCCGGCAGCTCGAACCTATCTCGGCAAAAATAGAGTATTTCTCGGGACCGACTAAAAGACAGACGCTAGAGCTTTCGCAGGACACACTCCGCACTATGAAGAAGTTCCCGGTGACAAGATACGCGCCGCAGCCTGAAATCTTCGATATTCGGCACCAGTTCTCAGAGCCGATCGCCCTGGGAATCGACCGGGTCGTGTATACGATGGACCTCGCGACTCCGTCGGGCAAGCGACTACAGCAATCGCTGGTTATTCCCGTCAGCAACTATCAATTGAAGAAGCAATACATTTTCCCGATCAAAGGTAATTTCATTGTCACAACCGGTCATGAGTTCTACGAGCTCGGGCACACGTACGAGTGGAGTCAGCATTTCGCATTCGACATCGTCGGTCTGGGGCCTAATCTCGAAATATTCAAAAGTGACGGAAGAAGGCCCGAAGACTATTACACATGGGGCAGGGAGGTCATTGCTCCCGCAGACGGTATTGTCGTGTACGCGCGCAACGACGTGCCAAACATGGCGCCCCCTAAAGAGTTCTTAAAACTACCGGATTCGCAGTGGGCGATCGGTGGGAATATTATTTTGATTGATCATGGCGACGGAGAGGTCAGTCTTTTTGCGCACAGCCAATATGGATCTGTGCGCGTGAAGAAGGGGGATAACGTCAAGCAGGGGCAAGTTATCTCACTGGTTGGCTGCTCGGGCGCGCCGGGACATCCGCACCTGCATTACCAACTCCAGTCGGGGCCGGAACTGTTTGGTAGCGACGGTCTTCCCACTCGATTCCAAAATCTCGTTTTCGCCGGCCGCGATGATGAAGAAGACCAATCCAAGGCCAGTACTCTCAAACGAGGGATTTACATGCAGGCTAAGTAGTCAGGGCGCTGAGACGCGGACGGAGAATCAGATTCGTGATGGCCCTAGATAGCCAAAGCATAGGCAGGAAGCGCTGTGGATGAAACCATATTGGTGCGCGGGTCGGTATCGTCGCGGAGCAATGCGAAAATTGCGCGACTGTTATGGCTAATTGGTGGTGGGCTGTTAGTCATTCCTTTCTTGTGCGGAGTTTTTGCACACGCTAGTCCGCGCGGCGCGGCAGCCGGTCCAACCGGATCACGCGCCCGAGTCCAAGCGAAGCTGAACGATTTGCAAAAGGAAGCACATTTTCCTGGCGCCACACTGGGCGTTGTCTTGCCTGATGGTCACTCGTATTCACTGGCAACGGGATTAGCGGACGTCGAGCGAAACATTCCGATGCGGCCGAGTGATCGGATGCTTTCCGGAAGTATTGGCAAGACATACGTTTCGGCCGTGATGCTTCAATTGATCCAGGAAGGGAAGGCGAGACTAGACGAGCGGATCGACGACTGGTTCGGAAAAGAACCTTGGTTCCCCCGTTTGCCCAACGGACCAGGCATTACTTTGCGCATGTTGTTGAACCACACCAGCGGCATTCCCAATCATGTCAGCAACAAGGATTTCATTGCGGCCATCCATCTTGATCCGGATAGGCCAAGAACACCCGAGGAGCTTGTGGGGTTTATCCTCGGTGAGCCGCCATTATTCCCCGCGGGGACTCGCTATGCCTATGCGGACACAAATTACATTCTGGTGGGTATGATAATCGAAAGAATCACGCATACCTCTTATTACGATGAGGTGGAGACCCGTTTCCTAAAACCACTGCACTTGACGAACACATTTCCTTCGGATAAGCGCGTCATCCCCAGTGTCGTGAGCGGTTACACAAATCCTGGCAATCCCTTCGGCTTTTCGAAAAAAGTGTCCGTGGACGGAAGGGATTCGCTCAATCCTCAGGTGGAGTGGACGGGCGGAGGTTTGGTCTCGACCGCACTTGACCTTGCACGTTGGTCCGTGGATCTTTACGCAGGGAACGTTTTGACCGCAGCGTCCCGAGAAGAACTACTTACGACGGTGGACAATCCCCGTACTAAGGGACTCAAGTATGGCCTTGGCGTTGATGTCCGCGATACTCCCTATGGTGTCAGTTATGGCCACGTCGGAGAGTTTCCGGGCTTCGCGTCGGACATGGAATACTTCCCCAAACATCACTTGGGCGTCGCGATGCAATTCAACACAGACGATCTTGGCGCATTTGGCAAGCCGATTCGCGATTGCTTTAACGAAATGGTTGGCACCATCCTTGAAGGAATCGAACCGACGACTCGCGATTGACGTACGCAAGGTTGCCATGAGCGGCTGGCGATGAAATACGATGGAAATGGTCCGAAAGCAGAGCGTAGGCTCGAAGGAAAGGAGTTTCAGGATTGTATCGCTTGACCGGAGTCGAACGAACCGGCACTTTCACAAGTTACTTGCTCGATCCACCGTCCGTAGTCTCTATGGAGCAAGAAACAGACTGAAGAATGCCGAATCCTGCAAACCATCTCCTACGGGAGTTTGTGGTGACCCTGAAATTACCGTCGAAAACAATCTCCATGCGGCGCTTTTATGTGGTTCGGGGGAGAGCGTGATTTGTCTCCGCTGTTCCGTTTGCGGAACCTCTTCAGCGACGAGTGAGCCAATATGGAGGTGCGTTTGCGGTGGCTACCTGGAATTGAGAGGGACACGATTTCTTTCGCTCAACTCTCTAGGGCAAGAGCCCAGAAGCGTATGGCGATACCGGGAAGCGCTGGATGTGATGAAGGCAAACACCGTTTCGCTGGGGGAGGGGTGGACCCCACTCGTGGACATAAGCTTCGATGGTTTGCCAGTGACCCTCAAGATGGATTATTTGTGTCCGACCGGGTCGTTTAAGGATCGCGGAACCACTGTTATGGTCAGCAAGCTCAAAGAGTGGGGTATCTCTGAGATTATTGCCGATTCGTCGGGGAACGGCGGTGCCTCAGTAGCTGCTTACGCTTCTGCATGTGGGATTGTCGCAAATATTCTGATCCCGGCTAATACTTCGAAGGCCAAGGAGGCTCAAATCCGTATGTACGGCGCCAATCTGATCCGTGTTGCTGGCACACGCGAGGATTGCGCTAAGAGCGCCCTGGAAGCATCAAAACACACCTTTTATTGTAGCCACAGTTGGAGTCCATATTTTCTGGCTGGTATGAAGACCACAGCATATGAGATCGCCGAGCAACTCCTCTGGAAAGCTCCTGATTGGATTGTTATGCCGGTAGGAGGAGGAAGCTTGCTACACGGCTTGTATCTGGGATTTCGCGACCTTCTGGAGCACAGAATTATCGGAACGTTACCCCGAATGGTTGCGGTGCAGTCGATTCATTTTGCGCCTATCTTTCATGCCTGGTCGTCGAACGTGGAGCCCACACTTTCTAACGGGGCGCAGGAAACAGCAGCGGAAGGCATTGCGATTTCCAACCCCGTGCGCGCGCGAGGCGCATTGGAAGCTATTCGTGGTTCCAATGGGGTTGCCTGTGCGGTAACAGACGGCGCAATTTGGGATTCACTGTCGGCCCTTGCCAGGCATGGAGTTTACGCGGAACCAACCTCCTCCGCCGCCCTCGCTGGCCTCAGGAAATTGCGACAGGATCGCATCGTGAAGAATGAGGAAAGCGTTGTAGTTGTAGTCACGGGCTCTTGCCTGAAGGCGACGGACAAGATCATTAGCCACTACTGGTGAGAACTGAACGCGTTCCGATATCAAGCTGCGGAGGTGGAATTCGTCGCAAAGCTGAGAGGCAGCTTACGGCGCGTTGAATCTGCCGCTGGGCGAAGGGGAGCGAGGTAGCTTACGTTCAGGAATGTCAGTTTGTGGCAGGCCTACAGAAGCGTTTGTGCGGCAAAGATTTGATTGACACTATAAGTCCTTTAGATTAGGAATAGCGGATACAAAGGTCGTATACTTCGGTCGATTTGTCGAGAGTTCAAAGCCTTGACGGTTGATCATTTGTCAGCTCCTTACTTCGGAACCTTCTATGGGGAGGTTACGCGACGCCGCGAACTCCCGCAATTGATACTTACCGAAACCGCGTATCCGCCAGGATATAGCGTTCCCGTCCACAAGCACGACTTGTCCTGGTTTGGCTTCGTCTTGGAAGGTTCGCTGACCGAAATTCACCGCAACAGGAGTCTGGATTGTAGACCACTCACTTTGCTTTACCGACTAAGCGAGGAGTCTCACGCGAACCGATCCGGCAGGGGCGGTGGCCGCTGTGTGACCGTCGAGATGAAACGGCAATTTTTCATGGATGCTATACAGAACCTTGGTATCTTGCGGCATTCGGCCGAGTTCCAAGGCGGCTTGCTGCCAAGGTTCATGCTCAGTTTACACGAAGAGTTCAGGACGATGGACACCGTGTCACCGCTCTCAATCGAGGGACTCGTTCTGGAACTTCTCGCTGAAGCTCATCGGCGTTTGTCGATCGTCCAAGCGAGACCACCTTCAGCACGCGTGCGGCAAGCGATGGAGCTGGTTCATGCGCGTTTTACCGAGAATCTTTCTCTATCTGAAATTGCCTCCGAAGTGAATTCACACCCCGTGCATCTGGCCCGAGCATTTCGGAAATGTTATGGCTATTCCATTGGGGGTTACATAAGAAAGCTTCGCGTGGAATGCGCATACCGCGATCTGATAACGACGAACTTGTCTCTTGTGGAGATAGCATTGGCCAATGGGTTTTGTGATCAGGCCCACTTTTCACGAACCTTTAAGCGAATCATCGGTATAAAACCTAGTGAGTTACGTATGACCTTGAAAGCTCGATCAATGAGGGGACACGCCCCCTCGTAACCCCTCCGATAGTCGAGCCGAGAGCTATACATAGCTATGTCGGCTTGAAGGCCCCGCGATAGGGCCGTTCAAATTAGCTTTGGAGGCGCAAGACATCATGCCCATTGTTCGCTACGCTGGCTCCGGAAAGTGCTTTCTGTGACCGCGGGTGTCGGTTTGGGGTTTTTCAGAAACGACGATGCCCCGAACACCAGGGAGTTCTTGGTAACGTCGCACTCGCGAGGCGTTCTATGCACCCGCCGAATGATGATTTGCAATCGTTTCAAAACTCGAAGACAGAATGGCCTCGCTCAATCAAGACACGACCCTTCGAAAAGAGTTAACCGCATTTGACGCGACGTCCATCGTTGTTGGTACGGTGCTTGGGTCCGCGATCTTCTTAATTCCCGCTACCATAGCATCCGAAACTGGATCGCCAATCACAGTTTTTCTGATTTGGGTGACCGGCGGAGTCTTAACCTTATTTGGCGCACTTTCGCTCGCGGAGTTGGGATCGATGTACCCAGGCGCTGGCGGTCTGTACGTTTACCTGCGCGAGGCGTACGGCGCATTACCAGCGTTCCTCTATGGCTGGGGGTTGCTTACGGTGATTCACTCTGCGAGCATCGCGGCACTTGCTGTCGGGTTCGGCGTATATTTTGCACACCTATTTGTGTTGGGAGTGGTCGCAGAGAAGGCAGCCGCGGTTACTTGCATTGCGCTTCTTACCGTCGTTAACTGCCTTGGAGTTCGTTTGAGCAAGGTTGTTCAGAATGTCTTTTGCGTTGTCAAGCTGTGCGGAATTGTGGTGATGGTGCTGATGCTTTTCGCGCATGGAGCGAAATTGGGATTATTTCGTGCGAGTTTCCATGCGCCCGATTCCAACCTGACTGTAATGGCCGTCGGAGCGGCGTTAGTTGCTGTGCTATGGGCATATGAGGGATGGCACGTCGTATCGTTTGCGGCGGGCGAGATGAGGCGCCCGAAGACAGATCTTCCGAGCAGTTTGGCGATCGGGACTACGATTGTCGTGGTCGTATACCTATTAGCTAATGCTTCCTATTATTCCGTCTTGACACCGGAAGAGATTCGCTCGAACCCTGCTGTGGCAGCAGTAGCAATGGGCAAATCCTTTGGGCCAAGCGCGAGCCTGTTCATCTCGCTGTTAATCCTGGTTTCTGTGGTCGGCGCAATGAATGGTATGGTGCTGACTGGACCTCGCGTCTACTATGCAATGGCAAAAGATCGTGTGTTTTTTCCATCCTTCGCTCGGACAAGCGCGAGGCATAACGTCCCGACGTTCTCGCTCTGTGCACAGGGACTCTGGGCAGCGTCGCTTAGCTGTTTGGGTTCTTACCAGCAGTTGTTTACGAGCGTAATCTTTGCGGCGTGGATTTTCTACGGCCTTGCTGTGGCCGGCGTCATTGTTTTGCGAAAGGCAAAACCAGACCTACACCGTCCATATCGTGTGCCTGGATTTCCCTGGGTCCCTCTGCTCTTTTGCGGAACCACGGCCGCCATCGTTGTCTCAACCGTTGCTGGCGCACCGAGCAGATCTCTCGTGGGTATTGGTCTCATTCTCACCGGTATCCCTGTCTTCATGTTTTTTCAGCGTCGATCGAGAATTACGTGGAAGCAGAACGTTCGGACCGAAACACAGATCCCCTGATGCGCCAATACGTTCAGATGTTGCATCAAGAGGTCTCAAAGCGGGTGGCTTTGTGAGGGGCTTAGGGTTTAAATGAACCAGCGCAGCTACATCTGGCGGTACGAAGACGGAAGATCATTCCTCAACAAAACACGCGAAGGAATGCCGCCTGTAATCATCTGTTGTGCGTGTAACGGAGGGATCCAAGGCAAGGAGTACAACGACAACCTACCAGAAACAGCCAGTGAGATCGCAGAGTCGGTCCATGGCGCTTATGACGCGGGCGCTTCAATGGTACATGTTCATGCTCGCGACCCGAAACACTTGCCGTCGGCGGCGAAGACGACCGAGGTGTGGGCTGAGGTGATTCACAAGATTCGCTCTCGGTCACCCGATATCATTGTGAATGCGACGACTGGCGGCGGAATTGACACCAGCATGGAAGAGCGACTGGCATGCCTGGACGCTGGCCCGGAGATCGCCTCTCTGAATTTGTGTCCCGATATGAGCCGCTTCCGCTTCAAGCCACGTCGCGCACCCCTTCCAAATCCCCACGATGCTTTTGATTACGACGATTGTGTTCCGTTCAGTTACAAACAAATTCACTGGTACGCAGAGGAGATGAAGAAGCGGGGCATCAAACCCGAACTGGAATATTACCATTCAGGCTGTGCGTGGGTCGTCGACTACCTAATCGAGGAGAAGCTGGTTGATGCTCCGTACTGGATTCAAACTGTCATGGGATATCAAACTTCCAGTTGGCCAACGCCCGACAATCTTTTGCAACTGCTTCGCGATTTTCCGAACGACACACTTTGGCTGTGCTCCGGCATCGGCTCGGCGCAGTTGCCAATGACCACTTTGTCGATGCTGTTAGGTGGCCACGTTCGAGTGGGCCTCGAAGATAACGTATATTACCGTCGGGCTGAGAAAGCCAGAAGCAATGCGCAGCTCGTAGAACGCGCGGTCCGGCTCATTCACGAATTAAATCGGGAGGTGGCCACACCTCTACAGGCGCGCGAGATGTTGGGCCTTCCCGATTTGTCGTAAAGAGGCGTGAAGCAACAGTTGACGAACCGATTGTAGGTGCACGCCCAATGCCACCCGGTGTTCGATCATTCTTATGCCAAGCGGGTCTAAAGTATCGTTCTCGCCCGCCGACAAGCGGGGCGATGTGTGCGACGAGTTGTTTAAGAAACTCGTCGGAGTTCATAAACACCGCAAAGTGGCCGCCAGGAATCGGTACGAACTCCTTTTGTGGGGCCTGGATCGCTTGAAGATATTGTCGGGCGAGGTCCGTCGGTGTAGTGAAATCTTCCGTGCCCTCAAAGAAAAAGATCGGAACCGCGAATTTGAGTCCGAGATCCTTCATCGTCATGGATCGCGTTTTGGGAAATAGAATATTTCCACTGAAAAGTTCGCCAGCAAGAAGATCATCCAGATCTCCCACAGAATAACCGGGAGCTTGCAAAGCAAGTCCGATGGTCCCAGGAAGGAACTTATTCGCACCTTCAAAACGATTGGACCAGCGGCGTTGCACTGAGTAGCCCTTAAAGGAATCGTAGGGTGGCGGGCCAACGCTCTTGAGCTCGCTGAGGGCCTGGTCGTTGCCGGTTGCCTGGGCCTTCGTCAACAAGGCTTTGTAGGCGACGACGTAATTCTGAGTTTCATCAGCGACCTCTCCGGTGCCGACATAGGCGAGGAAGAGGTCAGGCCTTTGTTGAACCATTCGGAGACCAAGGAGGGTGCCAAACGAATGAGCCACCAAAATTATTTTGCGCTTCCCAAGATGCTTACATAGGTATTCCGTTAGTTCGATCCCGTCCTGCGTCATGCGCTCCAGCGTCAGCGTAGGTTCAACGGATGGACCTGATTTACCGAATGTTCTCCCTGCACCGCGCTGATCCCATTGCACTACGGTGAAGCGCTGTTCCCACGGGAAAAAGTAAGGCATCGCCCAGAGATTGGTGGCTTCTCCTGGCCCTCCATGCAGAAACAAGAGGACCGGGTTATTCCGGTCTTCACCGCGTATCGTTACCCACTGCTCGATGCCACCGATGGAGACGTAGCTTGCCTCGTCGATGCCCTTCGCCGTATCAATCGCATATTCCTTAGCGCTGCGTCCCCGAAAGAAGGTGATCGTCTCGTCCAGCTTCCGATACGCTGCATCGTCGTAACCGTTCGCTGACGCGCTCGCTGGTGCAGGCGTTGATTGCGGCGCTGGATTCTGCGCTCGCGCTGTGTGCGCCAGAAAGAGGTACATTGAGCCGCAAACTGCGAAACAACGCAACAGGTGAACTCTCATAGCAGAAGTATACCAAGGTCGTTCTTGCGCTATCGCTCGACCAAAAACTTTGGGTAATCGGACAGGTTAGATTTGCTTCAGCATCTCTGAGTCCTGGCGAGAGATTCTTGGGCGCTACATGCCCACCGCGACGGGAGAGTTGCAATAACAATTTGCTTTAAGTGCTACAATCCAATAAAGATGCGCCCGTAGCTCAGTTGGAAAGAGCGTCTGCCTTCTAAGCAGAGGGTCGGGGGTTCGAATCCCTCCGGGCGCGCCACTTTTCTCAGGGTCCGGCCCGGAGACATGGGTTACACAACGTACCTAAGACATAGGTAACACTTTTGGGCCGAAGGCATTTTCGAGCGGCTCGAGCACTCGCGTCTCCAGATCGAAGTACCCCAGATCATAGCCGGCGAGCCACAAACTGCATTCTTTCGTCCATGACCGAACACTCCTTCCAAGGCATCTCTCCCTCCCTATTACGGGAGGAAGTGTCACCCACCAGGCTGCCCGTAGACTCGCTGACAAGTAACGATGCAGATCAAAGGCAGATATGTGGGCAGAGCTTTGGAGCGGCTCAACAAAGACTGAAAGGTCTCAGCAACCGCGCAGGGTGATTCTTGTCGCGGTACCTACGCTAGCCGGCCTACTTATTTTTATGCTCGCTCCGAGCCTGCGCGCCATCAATGCGGATTGCCAGCATTAGGTCGCGAAAACGATCAAGGGCTGCACGAAGGTATCGAGCATCACAGGCAAACACAGCAAGGAGGCTGAATATTGGCGTCAAGAGCTTCGAGAAGCGTGAGAGCGTTGCTGGATCAACTGTTTATAGAGGCGAATGGTCTGTCGGGCGATTGTGTCCCAGCTGAAGGTTTCTTCCACGCGCAGCCGTCCTGCATCTCCGAAGCGCTTGCATCTCTCCGGATCCTCGAGCAGTCGATTTATCCCAGCGGCAAGGTCCCGCGAGAACTTTTCAGCCTCAACGGGAAAACTTGTGACGAGATCCTGATCGAAGGGAATCAAGTAGCCTGTTTCTCCGTCAACAACGACCTCTTTGATTCCTCCTGTGGCGCTTGCTACCACGGGGGCACGGCAGGCCATCGCCTCTAGATTGATGATGCCGAAGGGCTCATAGATCGACGAGCAACAGAATACGCGTGCATTACTGTAGAGCTCAATTGCTTCCCGCTTCGCGATCATCTTTTCGATCCAAACAATATGCGGATGGTGGCGGCGCGCATCCTCGACCTTTTGCCGCATTTCTGTGGCAATCTCGGGAGTATCCGGCGCTCCCGCGCAAAGCACGACTTGCGTGTCCCGCGGCAAGTAGCGAATGGCCTCAACGAGATAAGTCACGCCTTTCTGTCGAGTGATCCGGCCTAGGAACAAAACATAGGGTTTGGCCGGATCGATCCCATAGTCGTTTAGAGCCGTGGTCTCCGAGGTTTTCTGATATTCGGCAAGATCGATGCCGTTATATATGACATGAATGCGATCGGGCTTCACGTCCGGGTAGGCCCGAAGGATATCCTCCCGGGTGCTTTTCGAAACTGCAATGATGGCGTCGGCATCGAGAATGGCTGTACGCTCCATCCAAGAACTCATTGCATACCCACTGCCAAGTTGATCAGCCTTCCACGCGCGAAGCGGTTCGAGCGAATGCGTGGTAAGAACAAACGGGACGTGATACAGCTTCTTTGCGATAAAGCCTGCCATGGAAACATACCAAGTATGAGTGTGGACGATATCTACGGCAGCCAGGACTTTCACCTGTGTTAAATTGAGGCTCAAGGCCTCAAGCGCGCTCTTAAATTTTCCTTCGGTGCCGTTTGTAATCTCTTCCCACGGCTTCGCGCCGCGAACATGTAGTTTGCCATCATCAAAATTTTGTCGACCCCAGCAGTGCACCACCACTTCGATTTGTTTGGCCAATTCGCGGCTCAGGTAATCAACATGGACCCCTGCGCCTCCATACACTTCGGGAGGAAACTCTCTTGTGAACATGGCGACTCGCATAGTCGGTCACCCCGATGGATCAGTCGCTCATTCTCAGCATTACCCAAAGGCTCGACAAGCGCCGGCGCAATTGTTCGCCGGCGATACAAACTCTTCTTTGTTCCGCTTCAGCTCAAGGCGAATGGCGAACTGGAACCCTGGCGCTCGCCAGGCGATATCTCCCAGATACTTTGCGAGATCATCAAAGACTACAGATGGCGAAGCGGGTCTTCGATCACTTCGTCGGTTGTTTTTTTTGCATTGCCTGAGAGTGATTTTGTGACGAGATCTTTCGATCCCAATCCTACCGCAAGTGCCAGCGCGAATACGATTCCGCCAAAAAGAATACCGAAAGCCAGCTCAACAACACGCGGGGCAATTCTCAGGTGTTCGAGAGCCATCGCCAATGCGAGCACAATTACGAGCCATTTTACGCCCACGCTAAGCAGCCGCGCGTATTGGAGATTCATATTCACCGCCCCGATGAGCACACTTCGTGCGAGATACCGGGCGATGATACTGCCGGCCAAGAAGACAAGCAGGGCTCCAACAATGTTGGGAATATAGTCGAGGGCGCTCTGGGCAAGATGAGACGTCCACTCGGCGTCGAAAGCTGTGATGCCGATCAAAAATCCGACAAGGATGACAAAACCAGCGACTGCTCGTGAAACGATCAAAGCGGGGCGCATTGTCGAAGATTCCGCGGGATAGGAGAATCCCCACTGGCCGAGCCGCTCGCCAAACCGCAATCGGATCAGCAGCTGCTGCACGACGAACGCAAGGATGGAAGCTAATAGGATGGAAACGAGTACAGCCAATATTAGAGCCACAAGACCGGGCAACATGCTTGCAAATCTGGTCAGAAACCGTAAGGTTGACTGGATCAGGGCTTGTCTGACTTGTTCCCACATAGACACCTCCGGCGCAGCTCGCGGGGAGCTACGGATTGAAACGATCCGGCCATCGCCATCGCGACACAAAATATGATTTGGAGGATTCGTAGGCGACCGATAGACGTTCGAGCGTTTTTTCCACTGCAAGGTCTCCGGCTTTTATTACTTCCTGGGCATACGAGGCGATCCACGCTAAGTAAAGCGGCGTCATGGACTTGAGCAGGTGATCGCGGCTGATCGTGCGCAGGCGATGTGCCAGCGCAAAATCATAGACTATGCGCGCCCACAAATCTTCGGGCATATGAAATTGCTCTGCGGGTAGGCGTGATAGCTTCCGAAGCTCGATCAACGTCCTGGGCGGCAGCACCAAGCCCCAGACCTCCTGAAGGTCTCGATCACCCAGCTGGAACGATTCAATCATGCGGCTGATTTCTAAGGTCCCCGTGTCTTGAGATACGGACAGTGGCTCGCCGATCGAAGGAACCGGGGCAGAAGCGCGCATTCTTTGCCAAAAGACGGCATTTCGCTCAATGTCCAGAAATACGGGTCCCAGAACCTGAGCGATTTGCGAACTGATATCCGTCCAATCCGTCGGCGGGTAAATGCGGGCGCCGACGTGCACTTCACAGACCTGCAGATTTTCGCTGACGGCCGCTGGCACAAGAGAAGCCAACGGATGCATGCCGTTGGTCCTAGGGTACCGTTGAGCCCCTAGCATCTTCCGAAAGAGACGTTGCGAAACCCCGACATCCGGTCCCATCGGATTGTGGATTCGCTTCCCATAAAGTGACCGCATAAAAGGAGAGATGATGCTGCAATTCATCAATCCTTCGAGTTTGTGGCGTGCGTAACGCGGCAGGACGAGATCAATGTTTCGCTCGAGCAGGGGCTTTGCAAGCTCGCAAACCCATCGTGGCGATGCGTTCTCAAGTTTAGAAGCCACAATGCAACAGGCGCGGGCCCCCAGCTTATCGCTGGCTGCATACACACCTTGAAATGCCGAGAACATGTTCAAGATTGGTGCGCCGGCAGGATCCGGTTGCAAGAGCGGCCAGGAAACCAAGAACGGAAATGCGCGCTTTTCGGCGGGTTCCGAATCGGCGGGGGTCGCGTTGCCTCCCTTATCGTTTTGCAAAACGGCGAGTCGAGGAGATCCGGCCAGCGTTTGAAGGTCTTCACAGAGGGTCGCGATGCCCTTTGAATCGAGGTCTGCGAGAATACCGACGACCAGATCGGCGCTTTCTATGTGTTCGATTTCTTCTTGCGCTTGCTGCGGGATGGAATCAACTGCCACTCGGAATCTCCTTCTGAGGTCGGTCTCTGCCCAACTCCAAAGATCTAGGAATCATACTTGAAGGGAGAGAATTCCCATCAAGGGGATACGCAGCCATGCCGGACGGCTATTCATCTCGTAGAGAACTTCGTAAAGGGCCTTATCCAGTAAAAAGATATCGAGCAGCTTTCGAAAATCGGCGCCATTTATAGGCAAAAACTCGGCGTCTTGAGCGCTGTCGCGATAGGCCCGCAAGAACTCCGTAGCTACGGAACGCTCCCAGAGCAGCGCCCAAGGTTCGAGACGAGTGACATCCTCGTTGTGCCGGGCTGTGTAATTGAGCAGACTGACGTGAACGGCGTAGCTGAAGGACCGCAGCATCCCCGCCACATCCTTCAGTGGACATTGCTTGGCTCGCCGATAGGACAAAGGCCGCGCAGGTTCTCCTTCAAAGTCTAGGATGACGAAATCGGTCTTCACTTTGAGAACCTGCCCAAGGTGGTAATCTCCGTGAATTCGAGTCCGCAGCGTTCGAAGTTTGTCCAATCGGAGGCCGTTAAACTGATCCAAAATGCGCCGACGCTTGCTGAGAACCTCGGCTGCATCCTCGACCACTTCGTCCGGCAGAAATGACACATGTTCCTTCAAGAGGTCAAAAACCTTTGTAGCGTGTTGCCGAAGGTCCACAAGCAAGGTCTCAAGATCCTGTGCCGCCATCGGTTCTGGAGCAAAGGCTGGATCGTTCGTCGGTGAGGCCAATGCCAGATGCATCTCTGCAGTTCGGCGCCCGAGCGTCGTGGCAGAGTCAAGATAAATGCCTATATGGTCCCGGGCGAGCCGGGATGTCGGGGCTTCGGAGAGCTCCACGGGATCCTTCGGCTCGGAATTCATTCTTTCTGGAAAGGCAATGGGAGCGCACGTCTCGAAGTAACGGTTCAGCTCCTCGAGAGTCCACTTCCAACCGTCACCTTCGTTGGCCACGAGTCCTTGCAGCATGCCCAGGGTAGAGGGGCCAGCATCCGCAGCCGTACATTCAATCGACCCGGCAAAGGGAGGAATCTGACGGAAACTTGTATTCTCCGTGAGGTATCGTCCAATCTCGGCATCGGGATTCGAACCCCGCTCCAGGCGACGAAACAGCTTGAGAATGAAACGGTCGCCATACAGAATCGAGGTGTTGCTTTGCTCGGCTGAGCCTCGCCGGACCGATAAGGGAGTCTCTGCTGATCCTTGAACTTCTGGGAAGACCTTGCCGCGCACGCCGGAGATTCGCGTGTGCCGTGCATTTAATTCCTGCCCGTTCGCAATCAACGAGAATAAGGCCGCGCATGTCTCGTCATCGAAAACTCCCTCGTGTAGCAGGCCCGGCTCCCTACCTGACACAATCGGGGTGATGATGGCGTTGGGCGCGGTTCGTTGTATTTCTTCCGCGGCATCCCCGAATGTCATCGCCAGAGTTGTAAGATAAATGTCCGGTGTCCCGCTTTCAAACCGCACTTCGACCATCGCCAAGGCCGACCGGGACGTAATTACCGGAGCCCAGTCGACAATGTTTGTCGCTTTGATCTGACGGGACTTCCCCGCAAACCACCGTTGCTTTGGAAAAAACTCAGGAAGGTTCACGGTCTCCAGCCGCTGGGCACCCGCCCCTTCGAAAATATCTCCCCAGCCATTGGTTGCGTTCAGCGGCGCCTGTTCCGTGACGACTGAACTCACTTCCGCGGCGTCCTCCCGGCGCTGCAGTTCGAGCCAGAGAAAACTGTATGGAGCCATCGTGAAGCGGTATGGCTGCTGCCCAATGACCGGGAAATCCACATAGCCGAGCATCTCGACGGGCGTCAATCCCTCCAATTTTGACAAATCCAAATCAACTGGCTGTGCAAAACGAGAAAGATTGGCAACGCACAAAACCTGCTCATCTTGATATTGCCTAAGATAGGCCAGAATTTTGCGATTTGGCGGATCGAGAAATTCGATCCTGCCGCGCCCGAACACGGCAAAAAGTTTTCGCAGGGCGATCATGTTGCGCATCCAATTCAGGAGCGAAGAAGGATCGTCCTGCTGGGCTTCCACGTTGATCGCTTCGTACCCCCAGACTGGATCCATGACGACGGGGCTGTACAGCCGGGCGGGCGTGGCGGTTGAAAATCCCGCGTTCCGATCTCCATTCCATTGCATCGGCGTGCGGACGCCGTTGCGGTCTCCAAGATAGATGTTATCTCCCATTCCGATCTCATCCCCATAGTAGATGATGGGCGTACCGGGAAAGGAAAGCAGCAGGCTATTGAGAAGCTCGACTCGTCGGCGATTGTTGTCAACCAGCGGGGCCAGGCGGCGGCGAATGCCAAGATTGAGACGCATTCGCGGGTCCGCGCTGTAAGCAAGGTACATGTAGTCGCGCTCGTCGTTCGTCACCATTTCAAGGGTTAGTTCATCGTGATTTCGCAGGAATAGTCCCCACTGGCACGATTCCGGGATCTCCGGGGTTTGAGAAATAATGTCAGTTATAGGCAGGCGGTCTTCCTGGCGCAGGGCCATATAAATGCGCGGCATCAGTGGAAAGTGAAATGCCATGTGGCACTCGTCGCCATCACCAAAGTAAGGACGCACGTCCGTGGGCCACTGGTTGGCCTCGGCCAGGAGCATCCGTCCCGCATAGCCCGTGTCAATCTCTCGCCGCCAGTTTTTGATAACGGCGTGGGTTTCAGGAAGATTTTCGCAACTGGTTCCGTCGCGCTCGACCAAGTAAGGGATTGCGTCCACTCGAAGGGCATCCACGCCCATGTCCAGCCAATGACTCATGATTTTGATTATTTCCTCGACAACTTTCGGATTGTCATAGTTGAGATCGGGCTGGTGCGAGAAAAAGCGGTGCCAGTAATATTGCTCGGCGACCGGATCCCAGGTCCAGTTGGAACGTTCGGTGTCAGAGAAAATGATGCGCGCGTCTTTGTAGTTCTGTTCTGTATCGCTCCAAACATAAAAATCACGCTCAACCGAACCTCGCGGCGATTGGCGGGCCGCCTGAAACCAGGGATGTTGATCCGAAGTGTGATTCACAACCATTTCGATCATGACTTGCATATCGCGGTCGTGTGCGGCGGCGAGAAAGTTGCGAAAATCTTCGACGGTGCCGTACATCGGATGAACGCCCAGGTAATCGGAGATGTCATAGCCGTCATCCTTGAGCGGCGACGGAAAGAAAGGCAATAGCCAAATACAAGTGACACCGAGATCCCGAAGATAATCCAGTTTCTGAATCAGGCCTGGGAAGTCGCCAACTCCGTCTGCGTTGCTGTCCTTAAATGCCCGAACGTGCAGCTCATAAATAATTGCGTCTTTGTACCAAAGTGGATCCTCTGCGCTGCCAGGCCGTTTTGGCATATTCCTATTCCTTGCGCCTCATCCTTCCGTGCGGGACTCAGGCCGGAATACAACGATGCCGAACGGTGGAAGCGTCAAGTTCAGCGAGGAAGGTCGCCCGTGCATTGGAAGGGGCACCGTCGACGATCCGCCAAAATTACCCTGGCCACCGCCCCCGTAAATAGGTGCATCGCTATTTAAGGTTTCCTTCCAGATTCCTTCCACGGGAACACCGACTCGATAGTTGTAGCGAACGACGGGCGTGAAATTACAAACGAAGAGGAGCTGATCCTCCCGATTTCGACCGCGGCGGAGGAAACAAATCACGCTCCGCTGAAAATCCTTGCAATCCACCCACTCGAATCCCGCTGTATCGAAGTCGAATTCATACAGGGCGGGAGTGCCGCGGTAGAGAGTATTGAGATCTCGTACCCAGCGCATCAGCCCCGCATGGAAAGGATTTTGAAGCAGGTGCCAATCGAGACTCGCGTCGTGGTTCCACTCGGACCATTGGCCGAATTCATCGCCCATGAAGAGAAGTTTCTTCCCGGGATGCCCAAACATGAAGCCGTAAAGAAGACGCAAATTCGCGAACTTCTGCCATTCTTCGCCAGGCATCTTGTGGAGCATGGAACCCTTGCCGTAGACCACCTCATCGTGTGAGAAGGGCAGAACGAAATTCTCGCTGAAGGCGTAGAGAAGGCTAAAGGTGAGCTGGTTGTGGTGATAGCTTCGAAAGATCGGATCCTGCGACATGTATTCCAGGATGTCATGCATCCAGCCCATATTCCATTTCAGACCGAAGCCAAGCCCCCCGACGTAGATGGGCCTGGACACCTGCGGCCATGAGGTGGATTCCTCCGCGATCGTCATCGCATCCGGGAATTCCGCATAGACTCGTTCATTTAGAGCTCTCAAGAAATGTATAGCATCGATATTTTCCTTCCCGCCATAACGGTTCGGAATCCACTGGCCCTCGCGTCGGCCATAATCGAGATACAACATGGAGGCCACCGCGTCGACGCGAAGGCCGTCCACGTGATATTTGTCCAGCCAGAACAGGGCGTTGCTGATTAAAAAGTTTTCGACCTCGTTGCGGCCATAATTGAAAATGAAGGTGTTCCAGTCCGGCTGCTCTCCCTGTTTGGGATCGGCGTGCTCATAGAGGTGTGTTCCATCGAAATAGCCGAGCCCGGCCACATCTTTTGGAAAATGGGCCGGCACCCAATCCAGGATTACGCCAATTCCGCGTTGATGAAGATAGTCCATGAAATGCATAAAGTCCGCGGGCGTGCCAAAACGGCTCGTGGGAGCGAAATAGCCGGTCGTCTGATATCCCCACGATCCATCGAAAGGGTGTTCCGTAATTGGAAGAAGTTCGACGTGTGTAAATCCAGCGTCCAGGACATATTCGGCCAATTGTTCTGCAAGCTCGCGGTAGGTCAGCCATCGGTTCCCTTCTTCGGGCACACGTTTCCAAGAACCGAGGTGCACTTCGTAAATGGATATCGGGGAATTCAAAGAATTGTTCTTGGAGCGGCCGGCCATCCACGAATGATCGTTCCAGGAATAACTTTCGAGATCCCACACGCGCGATGCTGTATGAGGGCGAATTTCGACGGCGAATCCGTATGGATCGGCCTTGTCGACCTGGTAATCTCCATACTGGGATTCCACGTGATATTTGTACACCGCCCCTTGGCCAATGTCGGGAATGAAACCCTCCCAAATCCCGGCCGGGCTTCGGCGCATTACATTTGCCACAGGATTCCAGCGGTTAAAGTCTCCAATAACTGAAACGAGTTTTGCATTCGGAGCCCACACGGCGAAATGCACGCCGTTCCGGCCGTCCCTTTGCGAAGGATGAGCCCCGAGCTTTTCGTAGGCACGGTGGTGAGTGCCTTCCGCAAACAAATAGAGGTCAAATTCGCTCAACGTTGGTTCCATAGTTCGCACGACGTTTCCCCCATTCTGCGCGCCGCTGGTTCAACCGCACTCTTTCAGGGACCAACCTACAAGTAATAGTCGAAATCCCGTTCCGTGCGAACCCGTCGACGCACACGCAAAATATGGGCCGGGAGGCTCTCCGGCACGAGCTCCACGTAGTTCTGTAAACCCTGCCACAGATACTTTCCGTCACCGAGCAAGTCATGAACCTGAAACGCTTGAGTGGCATCCAGTCCTAGGGACGCAAGTTCAAGACGAACCCAGCCGGCTTGAGCGTGAAAACAGTCGAGATTAACAACCACGAATATCACGTTCGAGAAATCGTCCGATGCTTTGCTGTAACAGATCAACGATGGATTATCTGTTTCGTGAAAGCGCAAGTTATGATTGCTTTGCAGTGCGGGATTTTCTTTTCGAATCCGGTTGACCCTGGAGATGAGTTCCTTAAGGCTTCCGGCCGCGTTCAGGTCGCGGTGCTTCAGCTCATACTTCTCGGAATTCAGGTATTCTTCACTGCCTGGCCGAAGCGGAGCATGTTCGCAGAGCTCAAACGCAGGTCCATAGATCCCATAGCTGGCTCCGAGGGTTGCCGCCAAAATCAACCGGACCATGAACGCCGCTTTCCCACCGACTTGAAGGAACTCTGGAAGGATGTCGGGCGTGTTCGGCCAAAGGTTCGGCCTCAAGTATTCTCGCAGTTCGGTTTGGTTGAGTTCCGTGAAGTAGCCCGTGATTTCTTGTTTCGTGTTTCGCCACGCAAAATACGTGTAGGACTGAGAAAAGCCTGCCTTCGCAAGGCGAAACATCACGTGGGGCCTTGTAAACGCCTCCGAAAGGAAGAGAACGTCGGGATGCTTCTCCTTAATTTCGCCGATGACAAATTCCCAAAAGGAAAAAGGCTTCGTATGCGGATTGTCCACACGGAAGATGCGTACTCCTTGGTTGATCCAGAACTGGAAAACGCTCTTCAATTCTTCCCACAGTGCCTGCCACTCTTCCGTCTCGAAATCCAGTGGGTAAATGTCCTGATATTTCTTCGGAGGGTTCTCGGCATACTGAATCGTGCCGTCGGGGCGGGTATGGAACCATTCCGGATGCTCGCTCACATAGGGATGGTCCGGCGAGCACTGAAATGCGATGTCCAGTGCGACTTCAATCCCACGCTCTCCCGCCCTTGAAAGGAACCGCTTGAAATCCTCGAGTGTGCCGAGTTTCGGGTGAACGGTTTTATGTCCCCCCTCTTTGGATCCAACCGCCCAGGGACTACCCACATCATCCGGTTGGACGTCAGCGGAGTTGTTCTTGCCTCTTCGAAAAGATTGTCCGATCAGATGAATCGGGGGAAGGTAGACGACATCGAAACCCATCGAGGCAATATACGGGAGCCATTTCTCGCAGTCCTGAAAGGTCCCGTGGCGTCCGCTCTCGGGCGAACAGGATCGGGGAAAGATTTCGTACCACGTGGAAAACCGGGCCTTCTCGCGGTCAACGGTGACGCCTAATTGTTTCTCGTATCGGGTGGCGAGGTCGCGATCAGGATAGCGTCGCATCAAGTTGAGCAACTCTTTGTGTAGTGCAATTAAGCCCCCGGATGCCTCAGTTTTGTTCTGCTGAAGTCGTTGTGCCCACTGCCGAAGAAGTGCGGCGTCGTCGCTCGTCGCTCGCATGGCCGCACCTTCAACTAGCTTGACCGCAACGACCAAATCCAAATGGACATCCTGCCCAGCGGCGATTTTCTTTTCGAAAGCGTCCCGCCATGACTGGAAACAATCGATCCAACCCTCCACGGTGTACTGATATTTTCCTATCGTGTTGACTACAAATTCACCACGCCATCGGTCGTTTCCGAGGGGTTCCATGGGCGAGGGTTGGACTCCCTCGTTGCCTTGCCAGTAGAGAATCTGGCACGCGACTCGGTCATGACCGTCCGCGAAAACATCCGCTTCGACGATCACTTTCTCCCCAACAACACGCTTAACGGGGAATCGGCCGCAGTCAATCTCCGGCGAAACCCGCTCAATTACGACCCGGCATCGACCGTCCACGGACCGTCCCAGCATTTGCCCTACCCCCTTTCTTTCCCGGCCACGGGCCATACAGCGATTCGCAATTTTTGACGCAACGCCAGAGTCAAAATGAATTGCTAAGGGCCGGGCGAGAGAACCCCCAGGCAGGCCGGAAACATCTATTCTATCGTTGGCCCTTGCAGATTCAATACCCGGATTCCTTGATTCAAGTTTGGCTCTGGAAAACGGCAACAGGAAAATTCCGAAAGACGTCCGCCAAATGTAGAAGTGCTCCTTCACGCGGGAAACTTGTTTTAAGCGTCTCGCCCGTCAGGCTATTCAGCCACGACTCTGGAGCGTTCCTCGAGAGGATGAGGTGAGAACCCAGCCAAAATTCCCGCAGGCGGATTGAATTGAATGGTGCTTTAGCTCGGGCCAGCCATCTCGGCGCAACTGTTACCATCCAAGAATTGCCCCTGCGGAGCGCATAGGAAATAACATTCGCCTCACGCTTGCCGCTGGCGTTTAAGTGGAGAAGCTTCCCTTCGCGGAAGATTCGAGGATGCTGGCGACGGAGATTTAGAATCTTCCAAATGAGATAAAGCTTGTGAATCCGAATATCTCTCAGCTAGAGCGGTTCTATGTCTATACTCGTCCTATTGAGCACAAAAGGAGCGTGCAACACTGTGATCTCTGAACGCAAGGAGCCGCTCGGCGCCACAATGCTTGACGGGAATACAACGAGTTTTTTGGTTTGGGCTCCTCACGCAAAGCAAGTCGAAATCTGCCTCTCAGAGCACCCGGAACGCAGGATCTTCATGTACGCCAAACCATGCGGATATTTCCACGAAGTCGTTGAGGGTATTTCACCAGGGACGCTCTACCGATACCGCCTGGATGACGACAAAGTACGGCCCGATCCAGCCTCGCGACATCAACCGCAGGGTGTTCATGGACCTTCTCAAGTTGTGACCAATCGGTTTGAATGGAACGATACAATTTGGCGAGGTCTTCCTCTCGAGAAGTACGTTCTTTACGAACTGCACGTCGGGACTTTTACTCCGCAGGGCACCCTAGATGCAATTATCCCTCGCATTCCGTTATTGAAGCACCTCGGCGTAACGGCGCTCGAACTCATGCCCGTTGCTCAATTTCCAGGGAATCGCAATTGGGGTTACGACGGGGTCTATCCTTATGCCGTGCAAGCTTCTTATGGAGGACCGGTTGCTCTCAAAAAACTGGTTAATGCGTGCCACGAGCATGGGCTCGCAATGGTTCTCGATGTGGTGTACAACCATTTGGGTCCGGAGGGAAATTATCTAGCGGATTTCGGTCCCTACTTTACGGACCGCTACAAGACGCCGTGGGGTCAGGCTATCAATTTCGACGGCGCGGCGAGCGACCAGGTTCGCCGCTACTTCATCGAAAATGCATTGCAATGGGTGTCGGACTTTCATATTGATGCTCTTCGCCTCGACGCTGTACACGCGATTGTGGATCCCTCCGCACGGACATTCCTGGGAGAACTTGCGGAAAAGGTCCATGAAGCAGGAAGGAATCTGGACCGTAGCGTGTACCTGATTCCCGAGAGCAATCGGAATGACGCTCGCCTCGTTAGCCTTCCTGAGCTGGGCGGCATCGGATACGACGCAGTGTGGAATGATGATTTTCATCATTCATTGCATGTCTTATTGACCCGAGAGCAATCGGGCTACTACGTGGACTTTGGCGGGATTGAAGATCTTGCGGTGTGTTACCGAGAAGGTTTTTTGTACTCGGGGCAATATTCCAAGTACCGGCAGAGACATCACGGAAATTCATCCAAACAAATCCCAGCCAAGCGCTTTGTAGTTTTTGCCCAGAACCACGACCAGGTGGGCAATCGGAATATGGGCGACCGGTTGTCAAAAACTGCGACTTTCGAGCAATTGAAGCTTGCGACGGGGGTGGTCCAACTTTCACCCTATATTCCCTTGATGTTCATGGGCGAAGAGTATGCTGAAAGCTCCCCCTTTCTCTATTTTGTCAGCCATGGAGATTCTGCGCTGATTGAAGCCGTGCGTCGCGGGCGTAGGGAGGAGTTTGCGCAATTCTCCTGGACGCAAGACATCGCTGACCCTCAGTCGGAAGATACTTTCCTTTGTTCCAAGCTGAACTGGGAATTGCGAACAGAAGGGCAGCATCGCATCCTCTGGCTTTTCTACCAGGAATTGCTTCGTTTACGACGCGATATACCGGCTTTGGCGCGGCTGGACAAAAACACCACGGAGATAACATCCTTCCGCGACGAGAAAATCCTCATGATCAAAAGATGGGATAGTTCGAGTCGTGTCATGGCTGCATTTCACTTCAGCGAAGAGTCGAGGCAAGTCACGCTACCAATTCCACCCGGGCCTTGGCAAAAGCAGTTGGATTCTGCCGACGAACGCTGGGCTGGCAAAGGCAGCCAGGTGCCTGCGAATGTTGAGTCGAATCGTGAAATGCGATTGACCTTTGGCCCTTGGAATTTTCTATTGTTTGAACAAACTCTGGAAATAAGCGAATGATTGACTTCAACGGAAATGAGAGCGAATTGAAAGCTTCTGCAAGCCGCGGTTTTTGGTATACAGCGACAACGTCGATGAGGCGGTCTTGAGGGATTCCATCCGCGCTGCAGTGGCGCTGACTTCAAATGTCTGTCACTCCGACTAAGCAGGCAAAGTGGCATCGGCGTTCGCAGTCCCTGCGTTAAGGGTCTATGGCTTTTCTTTAGTTTGGTCGGTGATCCAGTTCGTTTCCCACGTTTTCCCGCCATCGGCAGAAAACGACTGCTCGAAGTGCGGCGAATTCGTTGTGACGCCTGACCAAACGAATCGGGCATAGACTGCTCGACCCTCGTAGACTTGTTGGTTATAGAATTCCCCTCGCCCGTTGCTAAACTGTCCAACCATGGGATTCGGTTCGAGGACTCCATCGGCGGCGTTCACCCAGTAAATGCTCCACTGATGGGACTCCGGATTGTAAAGGCGCAGCGCCAAACCCTCGATATGTGTGTGCTTCTCGACGCTATCGACATTCATTTCCTCTACTTCCGCACGACCGTCCAAAACCTTTCGACAGACCGTAGTTCCATCGAATTCCACCCATTCGTTCGAACTCACTAACCGCCTTGACAGTCGTTTCAAGTGGAATTTCCAAGTGCCAACGAGAAAGTCAAAATCGTGTTGCCCATCTCGTTTGTCGGACACACTCTGTTGAGCGCTAACCTTCCCGTTACGTGCCCGCACTTTTACAGTTAGGAAAAGAAGCGACGCACCAATCAATCCAAAGACGCACAGGGGTTTGTGTAATTTCATTACGTTTTCCTCTCAGGTACAAACTTTTGGAGACGGCGATGCTTTCCCAATGAGCTTCCACTTGCGCCACAAAATAGCCACATTGAGAAATCTTCGCGACACCACCACACCAATCGGACCCAAACAGCGTCGTCCGTCACAACGACCCAGAGTGATGTGCAAGGCTAAGGCCATTGAATGTATTGATGGTAGAGGTTATCGGGTCAGAAGGGCTGCTCTGTGTCTGTTTAATTATCTTTGATACATCGGCCTCGGAAAGTTGATTTTGCGTCTATTGGCATGAATGATCCTTCCGCTGAATCACGGCGACAATATCATCTGGAGACGAAGTGGGACGTGAGACATCGAGTGAAACGATCTTATAATCGAGGAACGACGTCACGCTATTACCCGCGTATAGGGATAGACGCGCCAGTTCGTCGTTGATTGTCAGCGGCCCTCTTTCGGCGGGCGGTGCCAACTCATCGAAGATTTGAATAACTACCCCACGCGGCAGTGTTGAATCATACTGAATCATTCCGTTAAAGTAGTGGTCCTTCTCGATAGCGACCTTGCAAACCTGACCGTCGGCCGCATATCTCGGCATCATCAGAATTCCCGGGCGGACTTCGTAAGCCTCGACCCGCTTTTACTTCGAAAACCGTTCGTTTTGGGAATTCACAGGAAGAAGCAAGAATGCAATCGCACAGGCCAAGCCAGTTAACCTCGTCATCTTGGTCCTCCTCGGGGGCGGGCGTTCAAAGAACGCGTTCCGCCCATTTTCGATAACTACGGAACAACGCCGACGACTGGTTGCGAAGTACTAAGCGTATAACTCGAATTAACCTTTCCGTTTGTTCCCACGTTCGTCAAAGTCCTTGTAGCGGTTGCTGAATACTTGCTGGCGCCCGGGACACTGAATGTTATTGCATTCGTTTTAGTTGGGTAACTGCCTGAGTCTTAACCGTACTAGTATTTTTTTCATCGACTGTCACGCCGGTAGCGGTTTGCCGTTCACTGTAATTGTGTCTTGGATTATCCCGAGCCCATTCCCTACGCCAATCTCACCAAAGAGCGTCCCCGAGGATGACAGACTATTGAAGCTTTGCGTATTCGGCGTTGGCTTGCTGCAGGATGGGAATGCCGGGGTCGGCGTGTTTCCAGAGCGTGAGGAAATCTTGATATGCAGTTCGCGCTTTTGCGGCGTCGGCTTGCAACACATAAGCGCGAGCGAGGCCGAGACGCGCGAGCGCTCCGATGGGTTCATTGAGCACAATCCCGCGATGGTCGAGAATCTTTTGGAACTCGGAGGCGGCTTCGCTGCCTTGATGCGTCGCCAAATAAGCCTGTCCACGAACGTAGGCGGGATAAAGCCCGGCCGATTGTCCCGCCTCATAGGGCAGAGCGACCTGTAGGAATTCGACGGCCTTTTGTCCCTCGTTCTTGCTGAGAGCCAATTGAGCACGAAGAACGGGCAGATCCACGAACTGCCTCATGGTGTCCTTGGGCGATGCCTTGGCCAAGTCTTGCGCTAATTTTCGCAGCCAGGCAGTATCCCCGACGATTGTTAGCCCAAGCGCCGCTTCATACGCTCCATCCTGATGGGACACGAGCGCGAACGCCGCGGTGGCTCGCTGCCGGGCCGCGGCTCTCTCGCCGAATAAGGCTTCCTTCAGCGCAGCACGTGCTTCATAACTCGCCGCCCCCTCCTTCTCGCGGTCCCTGGTGGCCGAAACGACTGCTTGCCGTGAAAGTCCCCGCGACTTCTCAAGCTGTCCGTAAAATGCGGTCGTATCAGACTCTTGGTCCAGGAAGATTTCTTCCACCCCAGGCTTCCCAGCGCTCCATGCTACCTGTTTTGCCATCCCCGCAGGATCGTTCTGCAGAAAGGAAATTTGGTAGAGATAGAGTCGCACGAAATATGAATCGAGGTTTTTCGCAAGGGCCTCATCGGCAACTGATCGGGCTTCTTCCACACGATCCAGGGTGATAAGGACGCTTGCGAGGTTTGAAAGATTCAGACTGCTTCCCGGGTCAAGACGGATGGATTCACGCGTTTCCGCAAGGGACTTTTCATACCAGCCGAAGATTCCGTAGATAACAGCAAGATTCCTGGGGGGTGAGTCATCTCGCGGGTACGTCTGCGCCCAAAGTTCATAGGTTTGACGCGCCTTATCCAAATCGCCGGTAACAGAGTCGTAGTAGGCAGATTCGATAAAGAATCTTTCTCGCTCGCTCACGCGGTCACGCAGCTCATACGCCTTAGTAGTGTTCTCCGCCCCCAATTGGCCCTGGTCCAGATTTATGTAGCTCCTCCCGAGCTCAGCAAAGGCCATTGCAAAATTCGGATCGAGGCCAATAGCTCGCTGGAGTAAAGGCACGGCAGCGCCAGGGTTGCCTTTTTGTTCCCTGGTTTTCCGCCCCAAGGTGTACGCCTGCAGTGCCTCCAGTGAGGGCGTCGTGGCCTGTTCCAGAGGAGCATCAAACTTCCGAACGGTGATCAGCGACTCACCGAGTTTTTTGCGAATTTCCGAGGCTGTTTTTCCCAGAACTTCGAGGACATGGTTCTTGTCGCTGGCTTGACCTTGCGTGCTGGCCAGCGATGCGTCGGTTGCGCAGTTGAACGCCTTGATGGTGAGAAGGTACTGCGTGCCAATTTGCGCGATCGAGCCGTCGAGGACGGCAGCGCTCGAGGTCCGTTGGCAGAGTTCCCGCGCTATTTGCGGCGTGAGCTTCGTATCCGGCTTCTGGCCCATCATCTGCAAGGTCTGTTGGATTTGCTGGTCAGAGATAATGTTCAGGAAGGGTGATTGTTCGAGTTGTACGGAAAGTCCCTGCCGTAGTGTGCCGTCGAAAACCGTGTCACCGGTCGAGTTCGTGAAATCGGCGAGAACAATCGTGTCCTTGTCCGTCAGCGCGTGCGCCTGGCGCGTGAAAAATAACCAACCGCCTACGGCCAATCCGACAACCACTATCGCTGCGACAGTGACCACTCCCAATCGAAGTGCAGTGGACTTCGTGGCGGGCCTGACCGAGATTTCGGTTGCAGTGGCGGAGGTCTCGCTGGAATCGGTATCCCGTTTCAGCCGCTGCAGATCTGCTCGAATGTCAGTGGCATTCTGGTAGCGCATCTTCCGGTCTTTCTCGAGCGCCTTATTGATCACTTCTTCCAACTTTGGAAAAACGCCGGGATTGAGACGCACCGGCGCAACTGGCGCGCGATTCAAAATCGCTTCCGAGATCACGCCGGAGGTTTCGCCTCGAAAGGGCGAAACACCGGTCACCATCTCGTAGAGGACCGCACCAAACGAAAACAGATCCGTGCGCGCGTCCAGCTCTTCGCCCCGAACTTGTTCGGGTGACATGTATGTGAGCGTGCCCATCGCCGCCCCCAATCGAGTGAGTTGTTCCAGTTCGCTCGCTGTGGCCATCGCCGAGACGCCTGTGGGTGTCAGCTTCGCAAGGCCAAAATCCAGAATCTTGGCGTGACCGCGCTCGGTGACGAAAATGTTGGCAGGCTTAATATCGCGATGGACGATTCCTTTGGCGTGCGCCGCATCCAGTGCGTCGGTAATCTCAATTCCCAACTCCAGCACTTGCTCAAGCGGAAGCGGCTTGCCGGAAATGCGTTCCTTCAGCGTCTCCCCGTCGAGACACTCCATCGCAATAAATGGCTGACCGTTGTATTCGCCGATTTCGTGGATGGTGCAAATATTCGGATGGTTCAGGGCAGAGGCGGCCTGTGCCTCGCGGTGGAAGCGCTTCAGCGCTTGCGAATCTGCCGCGAATCCGTCAGGAAGGAACTTCAAGGCAACGAAGCGATGGAGTTTGGTATCCTCGGCCCGATAGACGACGCCCATGCCTCCGCCGCCGAGTTTCCCCGTGATGCGATAGTGCGAGATTGTCCGGCTGATTAGAGACGACGAGTCCGGCATTTGGCGCTCATCTTAGGTTGACCCAGAAGGCAAGTCAACGAACGACACGAACGCAACTCGCAGGAAGCCGCTTGCGAAACGGCTACCACGAGCCAAGTGGAATCCACATGCCCGATTGATGTCATAACGACGCCGGCCTCGCGACGGCCGAGTAAACTGTCCGGTATTCACCCCTACAGTGCTCGGACCGAAGGAGGCCGAGATGCGAATTATAGGACGTGAAGAAATTCCACGACGCCACGGGCCGTGCCGCAATTCCCGCTGCGCAACCAGCCGTGCAGCAGAAAATGCGCTTCGGCCAGCACCGCCACCCGCGGATGATGCGAGGGCCGTCCATGCTTGCGTGGATTCGGTCCGCGCAGCGCACCCTGCTGCTGCCCGTAGCGCTCGAACACCGTCGAATCCAAATCCAGACTATATCCCGCCGAGCATCCCGGAAGCCGCTCCAGCTGCCAACTCCACAAGCCCGAGAAAAAACGCTGGCATTGTCCCTGCCCGAAGCGTTTGAACAGATTGCGAATGGTGTCATCGACGGGAAAACGCCTGATCCCTAGCAACGAGTGCAAGGCCACGTCGGCACGCAGCAAACTGGTGTGCGCGAAGCGCCGTGCTCCGGCCGCCACCGAGAGTAAGAAGGCCGTGAAGGTCTCCGCCGGATCGATGGCGTTGGGGGAAGTAAGACGAAACGGCAGATACTTGCTCACCGCTTCGCGATAGCCGACCTGTCGCAAAAACTCCAAGAACACGACCAGCCCCCCGAACGGGGTGACCGCTCGCTGGGTCTCGCGCAATTCCACTTTTTTTCCACCCCAAAGAGCGGTAATTTTCCAGTGCACTGTTTTGTCCTCCTCGGCGTTTCTTTCATCCAACTGAAACTTAACCGAGTTAGGGCAAAACAGTGCTATTCAATTTCGGAATTCAGGCTGAGAGTTCTTCTAGTAGGCGACAGCCCTCAATCATTTTTGCTCTCCCGGCAATTCTTCGAACGGAGCGGTTGCGAATGCCACTTTGCGGGATCCTTAGAGGCGGCGAGAGATCTACTGGACCGGTGGCAATTCGAGATTGTTTTGAGCATGCGGGCAATCCCAAGTGAAACCATACAGAAACTGGTCGGCTTGTTGTCAGGTTCCGGCGTTAGCTTATACTCCTCTCTCCGCGTCGAAATGGGTTCCTGGTGGTTGCCTGTTCTACAATTCGGGAAAGAAAGCTACGGACCTGCGTTACGTGTGGACGAGTTCACGCACGTCCTTGATGACCTCAGGAATCAAGTCAGTCTTCATAGGTACGCTGCACAAGGATTTGGGGATCCGAAGTATGGCAAGCGCTAACGGTTTCCGAATTCTTACGGCGGTGTGTGGGATGGCCTGCTGGTTTGGGACAAAAGTTTCAGGCAGAACATGACGCGCACGATAACAGAGATCGTCGTGTGCGCCCGGGTGAGCTAATCTTTAACGAAACAATCAACGAACTTCTCCCACGACAACAGGAGTCAATTTGTGACCGATCCTAAGTACGCGGCCTTCACAGCGCTCGACCCATTCTTCGAAATATCACAGCAGGGTTTGGCCGGTCTCGTCGACGGCGAACACTATTTTGATACCATCGCCGACGATGCGGTATTCGAGTTTCGATATATTTTTCCAGGCTGGCCCCAAACAGTGAACGGTCGCGAGGCGCTCATAGCGCTTTACGCAGGCTACGGCAAGAACATCGTCCTGCATGGCGCGGACGCGCTCTTCATTCACCGATCGCAAGACCCGCGTGTTGTGATCATCGAATACGAGGTACACGGCAAGATACTCGCGACGGGCGCGCCCTACGACAACCGGTTTATCTCTGTGGTTACTATCGAAGACCGTAAGATCGTACATTGGCGGGACTACATGGACTCACTGACGGCGATGACTGCACTTAGCCAGGCGTCTACGGGCGCGGGAAAAAGTAAATAGCGAAGGAGACAAGGCTCGCATACGCGAAGGGGGGTGCCAAGATCGACGCGACTATCAAGGACGCACGCATTTACCTCGAGTTCCAGAAAACCGGACAAGGACTTCTCATCATTCGTTTGGAGCATCGCTGGCTGGCAGCCGATATCGCCTGTCCACCAAAGTTCACATTTTTATCGGGCACTTGGAGAAGACTTTCGCGCTCTGTTCCCAGTTCAACCCGCGACCCAGCTTACCCTGAGGAGGGATATTCGGCTATGGAGGTCAGTAACCTTAAGTCGGCGTCTCATCACGAAATTAAGCACTGACGAGATGGGCGTTTTCTCAGGACTAATGCTCTCGTGAATACTTTGCTGTCGGTACGGGGGGCTGTCACGGTAGAGATGCCGCCCGCCGCAGTAGTAGACTGACTCAGCCTCGCAAGGCTGTTTGAAGGTAGACCGCGCCCATGATACGACCGGCGATAGACTCAATCTCACCGTTCTTTATCGTTAATCGCGTGCATCGGTCTATCTCCTTCTATCGAGACAAACTTGGATTCGAGGTGATGTTTCAAGAGCCTCCGGCGCCGGATCATGACCCTTTCTTTGCAATCGTCTGCCGGGACGGTGGGATGATATTCCTAAAGGGAAGTGGCGATCCTCTTCCCAATGCGAAGCGCTATTCCTGGGCCAGGTGGGACGCGTATCTCAATGTACCGGATCCCGATGCACTTGCCGACGAGTTCTCCAGCCGCGGCACGGCTTTTAGCGAACCGCTCAAGGATACGCACGATGGACTGCGCGGCTTTGAGATAACCGATCCAGACGGCCATGTCCTTTTCTTCGGCCGACCGAGGAAATAGATCTTACGTGAGACGAGGCGTACCCTGGATCGGGCTACGAGTTCCTTCTAGGAAGAGCGTCAGCGTCTCTATTGCGAACTGCTAATCCGACCTAAGCTCTGCTGTTCCTCTGCGCCACAACTCCGGTTGCGGTTCATTAGGTTCATTAGGCTCGACTATTGACAATCCCGCGCTGTTCGAGGCAACCTTCAGGTGCTGCGTAGGCGCATCGGTGCAGATCGAAAGGGCAACGCCCACCTACGATGAGTAAATACCACTGCGCCTATGCCGAATATTGAAAACCTCAAAAAGCAAGCCAAGCAGTATCTGCGCTGGCATCGTGAAAGGTACTATCCCGTCGCGGCCCAAATCAGAGCCGCGTTACCCCGATTTCGCGACATTGGGGATGTGCAGATACTGGAGTCAAGCTTCAAGCTCGCGGACGCGCAAGAGCTTGTCGCGCGGCAAATGGGATTCGACGGGTGGCAGGCGCTCAAATCAGGAGCACATGCCATGACCGATGAACCTAGGCAGGCGACGCCACGTCCCATTCTCAAGTCAATTGAGGCGCAACTCTTCGTTGCGAACATCAAGAGTTCCTGCGATTTCTATACAAACAAGCTCGGCTTCGCGGTCGAACTCATCTATGGCGATCCGCCATACTACGGGCAGGTCTTCCGCGACAATGCACGACTCAACTTGAGGTTGGTCTGCGAACCTGTGTTCGCTGGCGATGTTCGCGAGCGCGAACATCTGCTCTCCGCTTCCATCACGGTTGCCACCGCGAACGAAATCAAACAACTATTTCTGTGTTATCAGGCTGCAGGAGTCTCTTTCCATCAGGCACTTAAGAAGGAGCCCTGGGGTGCCAGAACCTTTATCGTCTCGGATCCAGATGAGAATCTCATCCTCTTTGCTGGCCCGGCAGCCGACTGAATTGCTCCAATTTAAAACTGCGGACGCAGACGATTACTACCCATAAGTCGGCCAGTGGCTACCATTCCCGCAACGCCGATCAAATTTAGACTCTTAGCGAGCCACGGAACGCCCTAGCGGCATAGTAAGATTCCGCGCCGTTGTGATACACGAAAACAGTGTCGTAGCGGCGATCACAAAAGAGGGCGCCGCCGAGTTTTCTGATATCAGAAGGTGTTTTCACCCAGCTCGACGTTTTCGTATCGAAATTTCCAAGTTTCTGCAACTCTCGATATTGTTCTTCCGTTAAAAGCTCAATGCCCATGGCAGCTGCTATATCCACAGCGTTATCTTCCGGTTTATGTTCTTTCCTTGACTCCAGGGCTTCACGGTCGTAGCAAACACTTCTGCGGTCCTTAGGACTTTCCGCTGAACAATCATGAAAAATGTATTCGCCCGTCTTTTTATCATGACCAACAACGTCCGGTTCACCGCCAGTTCTTTCCATTTCATTGAGTGACCACAGTTTTTGAGCATTAAGTTCCAGCTTTGCTTGTACTTTAGCCCATTCAAGACCTTTATGGCGGTTCATGTTTTTCTCAAAACGGGTTTTCAATGCTCTGAGTAGTTCTTCACGATGTTCTGGTGACAAGTCCTTTTTTTTGCTATTAATGTTTCGCGCTCTTGTTGCTCTCATAGTCGTCGCTTAGCGGATGTCTTCAATCGCTTGCCGAAACGGCGAGAAACGCACCTGCCTCCCAAGCAGAGGCTATAGTGTGACTCGGGGAGCACACTGCGTAACACCGATCCTGAAGCGCTATCTCTCACGCACTGAGAACCGCGACGCTCCGGTCAACGATAAGGTCACGCCGGCGCAGATCGCAGCCATCGGTGAGTGGGGAACCGTCAGGGGCGAGCGTTTCGCTTATCTGAAGAACATCACCGATGCCAGTGCTTGCGCAGTTCTTCGAGCAGCTTGGGGCTGAGCAGGACATCGCGGTCTTTGCGGCCCTTTCCTCCGCGGACATGAATCACCATGCGCTTGCTGTCGATATCGCTGACCTTCAAGTGAGTTACCTCAGCACGCCGCAGACCGGTAGCGTAGAGCGTCATGAGCAGAGTGCGATGGAAGGGAGTGCCAGCGGCATCGATGAGTCCTGCGACCTCTTCCTGGCTGAGGATCGCTGGAAGGTGATGATTCTTTTTCGGGTAGGGGGTCTCGGCCACGCTCCAGGCTTTCTTGAGCGTCTGGATGTAGAAAAAGCGCAGAGCCGCCAGGTGGTTCGTAACGGAACCCGACGATAACTTCCGCTTCTGGAACAAGTGGGCTTGGTATTCGCGAATGTGCCGCAGGCCTAGGCGATCCGGTGGACGGTTGAAGTGTCGAGCAAAATCTTCGACTGTGTGGATGTAACGGCGTATGGTATCTTCAGAAAAGTTACGACGCTGGAGTTCTTCCAGCATCATTTTGCGAAGTCGGGTCATGAGGACGGCCTCCTTATGACCCGACAATTTATCTCAACAGCCAGGCAACCACCGCTCCACTACCTCACGCGCAGCGTCTGCCGCACAAGCGGCTTCGTTCTTGCCGACAATTCGCTAACTGACGGTCAACCTCAACTTGTGCGTGCGTTCGGCGGTGGGTGTAAAATCATGCATCTCAGCATAAAGGCGCTGGTATTAAATCGCGCCAGGAGGAAGGCCTATGAAAGCTGCAGTCGTACCGGCCATGAGCAGTTCGTGGCAGATCAAAGATGTTCCTCAGCCTCAACCCGGACCCGTTCAAGTGCTGGTGAAGATGCGCGCAAGCGGCATCTGCTATACCGACGTGCACGAAACACTCGGACACATTCCAGGACCATTTCCCCGAATCCTCGGCCACGAGCCGGTCGGCGAGATTGTGGCTGTGGCGCCCGACGTCACCACGCGCAAGGTAGGCGACCGCGTCGGCACCGCATGGATTCAATCCACCTGCGGACGCTGCGAATGGTGCCAGCGCGGCCGCCGGATGTTCTGTCCCTATCTGAAGGGTACGGGGATCGATGCACAAGGAGGCCACGCCGAGTACATGCTAATGAATGCCGACGCCACCTATCTGATTCCCGACAAGGTGTCCTATGAGCAAGCAGCTCCGATCTTCTGCGCCGGTTACACAGTTTATAGCGGGCTCCGCTGGGCCGATCCCCAGCCGCATGAGCGCGTGGCCGTGCTCGGGATCGGTGGACTTGGGCATCTGGCAGTGCAATACGCGAAAGCTGCAGGCTTCGAGACCATCGCGGTTTCGCACTCCCCCGATAAAGACAAAATGATCCGCGATCTCGGCGCGGACGAAATTGTCCGCGACGGAAAGAGCCTCGCTGCAGCGGGGGGCGCGGATGTGATCCTCAGCACTTCCAATTCGACCAAGGCAATGGTGGACAGCATTCAGGGACTGCGGCCGGACGGCCGACTTGTCACCATGGGCGTAGACCCAGAGCCGCTCACGATTTCTCTGATGGACCTTATCTCGAAGCGCATTCGCGTAATTGGCAGCCAACAAAACGGCCCCGAATATCTCTACGAAGCGCTTGATTTCGTAGCGCAAGGGAAAGTTAAAACGATAGTCGAGACGTATCCATTGGCCGAGGCTGCGAAGGCATATCAGCGAGTGGTGGAGGGCAAGGCCCGGTTCCGCGCCGTCCTCACAATGTAATCGTCGGTGCTGATTGTCGCGGTCCATCGAGAGCGGGGTGAGCTGGCAGGGCCGAGGCGTTTCTACTGAACCGGCAGGCATTGACCGCGCGCGCAGCGCACGAATGGGGAGTGGTTGCGAGCTTGTGCCTAATGGACAGGCGCTCGCTCGGGGGCGTGAACTGGCCTCGCTCTACCTGAAGCCTCCGGAAGTCGCGCCCCGGCACTCGTGTTCACTTCATTCAACCGTTGAAGGAGCGTGTGGTGTGGGAAGTTGGCTACGGTCTCTCGCTTGAAGGCGCGGCTGCAGCAGACCTCGTCAAATCAATGCGCGCCGAGCATTGAACCAGCGGGGGTATCGCCACACTTCTTGATCCGGCATGTCACCTTACACTCCTGAGAAAGGGGAAATCACATGAGCACCCTGGAAAGCGTTGCTTCGGCTCAGTTACTTAAGAAGACGGACCCGGAGGAATTTGATCTTGTGATCCTGGGCGGCGGCACGGGATCGACAATTGCTGCATGGACGTTTGCCAGCGAGGGAAAGCGTGTGGTGTTGATAGACCGCAAATATATCGGCGGATCGTGCCCGAACATTGCCTGCTTGCCCAGCAAGAACATCATTCACAGCGCCAGGGTCGCATCGTACGTTCGCAGAAGCGAAGAGTTCGGCATCCCCAGGAAAGATTTCACGGTGGATATGACTGAAGTGCGGGGCCGGAAACGCAGGATGGTGTCCACTTTAAACGATCTGTATCTCGACAATTATAAAAAGACGGGAGCCGAATTCATTCTCGGCACCGGACAGTTCATCAGCGCTCGGACTGTGGAGGCCACGCTGCCTGATGGAACAAGGCGCCAGCTCCGCGGAACCAACGTGATCATCAGCACGGGCACGCGCGCGGCGCTCGATCCAATTTCTGGCCTTGCTGAGGCGCAGCCACTCACGCATGTGGAAGCACTCGAACTGGATGAAGTCCCCAAACATCTGCTAGTGATCGGGGGAGGCTATGTTGGTATCGAACTATCCCAGGCCATGCGCCGATTTGGCAGCAATGTCACGGTGATCGAGCGCAACGGACAGTTGGTATATCGAGAAGACGAAGATGTGACGGAAGCGCTTCGCGAACTATTCCGGGACGAGGGCATCGACATTCTTCTGAATGCACAGAGCAAGCGGGTATCGGGTAAATCGGGCGAGTCGGTAAAACTTGTTGTGGAGCAAAACGGAGTGGAGAAAACGATCGAAGGCAGCCACGTGCTGGTCGCGGCGGGCCGCACTCCGAACACGGAGGGGCTGGGGTTGGAGCTGGCGGGCGTCGAACTGACAAATCGGGGACACGTGAAGGTCAATGAGCGGCTCCAAACCACGGCGCCCGGTGTGTGGGCCATCGGCGAGGTAGCGGGCAGCCCGCAGTTTACGCACATCAGCATTGACGATTTTCGCGTGGTCCACGATAACCTGAACGGCGGTAAGCGTGTGACGACAGGCCGGCAAGTTCCTTTCTGCCTGTTCACCGATCCGGAATTCGCGCGCGTCGGGCTAAGCGAGAAGGAAGCCAAAGCGCGAGGTATTGCCTACCGCTTGTTTAAAATCCCAATGGAAAGCGTGCTCCGCGCCCGTACGCTCTCTGAAACGCGAGGGTTTCTAAAGGCGCTAGTGGCGACGGATAGCGATCGCATCCTGGGCTTCACGGCCTTCGCTGTCGAGGGAGGCGAGACAATGTCCTCAGTTCAGGTTGCGATCATTGCCGGGCTGCCCTATACGGCGCTGCGCGATGCCGTCCTGACTCACCCGACGCTCGCGGAAGGGATTGGCGCGCTGTTCTCGTCCGAACCTTCGGCACAAAACCAGTCGATGCGAATGGCTAGTCCAGGGTGAACAAATAAATCTAGCCCTGCTGTAGGATGTAGGGACCATCTGCGCGGATAATTTTTAAGCTTGTGCCACATGAGGGCAATCAGTATTGCGACTGAGCACCAGATTGCCTTCTTGGGTTTCGAAGCATTCGACGTGCAAGAGAGCGGAGCCATTGCCGCGATGGGTATCTTCACGGTCCCAACCATCACGTACGGCGTGCTCTATGGTTTTTTCGTAATCAGCCATGATCGTCGGCGCATCTTGCACCATGGCTCGCCACTAGGCCGCAGAAAACTCACCATCGTTCTGATGGTTTGGCGGGAGACTTGCGGGGAAGCTTCGTGCTACCTCTCCATTTAGCAAGCAAAATGCCCGGTTCCGATCCCCTCGTCCCTGCAACTTGACGTGGGCGACTAAAATGTTAGAGTGACTGTCGCAGTTTTCATTGTGCGTTCGGCTTGGCCGCATCGTCGTGTACCGAGGTGAAATTCGAATCGTGGCTCGCGGCAAAACAACCCAACGACGACTAACTGTCGCACCAAGTCCGCGCGAGCAAAATCGCCGAGTTTCGAAGGAAAGCGAAGATGGACCTGAGAAACCCGTGCGCTGGGAAGCGCTTGGCCTTCGCGAGCGAAAAAAGGCGCACCTGCGCCAGCAGATCGTTGAAACCGCGTTGAAATTATTCCGCCAAAGAGGTTACGAAAACACGCGGATAGATGACATCGTTCAGGTTCTGGAGGTCAGCCAGCCAACATTCTTCCGATATTTCCCGAGCAAGGATGCTGTTCTTCGCGAGATCGGGCGGCGTGCGTTCGCCCGACAGGCTGAAAGTCTTAAATCCGAACTTTCGAGTCAAGCGACCACGGGCGAACGGCTTCGCCGCTTCTATGAGACTCTGGCGAAAGTCACCGAGGATGGGCGGCCGCTGTGGCAAGCGGTGATACTCGCAGGCGCGATGGATCCGGTCCGTTCTCCGGAACTGCGGAAATCCGAGGGAACGGCATTTGGACTGCTGTGTGAGATTCTTGCGCGAGGGCAAGCTGGTGGTGACATCACACGCGATTTCCCCGTGGTTTATCTGGCGGAGTTCATGGAAGGGCTTTTCAACACTGTGGTACGGCAATGGGCTGTAGATCTGCACGGGGCCCACAAACTGGCTGACCGGGCTGGTAGCGCAGTCGAGTTTTTCCTGCGGGGCGCCAAACCCTAGTCGCGCCGCTTTAGCTTCAGCGCGGCAATCCTCCGCCGTCATTTCTCAACAAAATGTAACATCAGGGCCGGAGCAAAATGAATGAAAGCCGCAGTGCTGCACGAATTCAGAAATCCGCTCGCCATTGAAGAGGTTGCGCGGCCAAGCCCGGAACACGACGAAGTCCTCATCGAAGTAAGCGCCTGCGGTGTATGCCATTCCGATTTGCACGTAGCACATGGCGACTGGCCTCAGTTCGCGAACATTGTCAAAAAGCCACTTATTTTAGGACATGAGATAGCCGGGCTCGTCGTCGAGAGGGGTTCCTCGGTACGAGATCTGCAGCTAGGAGATCATGTCGGGCTTCCCTGGATTCACTGGAGCTGCGGCGAATGTGAATTGTGCCGCGAGGGCGATGAGAATTTGTGCCCGAAGCAGAAAATCACGGGTGTAACGGTCGACGGCGGTTTTGCGGAGTTCGTCAAGGCGCCGGCAAGTCACACGGTGAAGATTCCGAACCCTCTCACCTCGATGGAAGCGGCGCCACTCTTCTGCGCGGGCGTGACGGTATATCGCGCTCTGCGGAAAGCTCAGATTATCGCGAATCAGCGCGTGGCCGTTTTTGGTGTGGGTGGTCTGGGACACCTTGCCGTTCAGGTCGCGTCCGGACTGAGAGCAGAAGTGACGGCGATCGATATCTCTGACGAAAAGTTGGCTTACGCTAAATCGCTGGGTGCGGCAAACACACTGAATGCCGCTTCAGTGGACGTGGCGAAAGAGCTTCGCCGCAAGGGAGGCGTTCACGCAGCGCTGGTTACGTCTGCGGCAAAGGCGGCTTATGACGTGGCGTTCAAGAGTCTCCGTCCCACTGGAATCCTTTTGGTTGTTGGGCTGCCCGCCGACTCTATTTGTTTCCCGCCGATTATGATGGCGTCCGGAGAATTTAGGATTCAAGCGTCGGCGGTTGGCACGCGAAAAGACTTGCGGGAAGTCCTTTCGATGGCTGCGGAAGGTAAGGTCCGGTGCCAAGTTGCCGCGCGTCCACTTGCGAAGGTGAACGAGGTTCTGGACCAGTTGCAAAAGGGTCGAGTCGCCGGCCGAGTGGTCCTTATCCCGAGCTGAGCGGTCGCCGTGGAAGCAGCATTATCCAGGCTGAGGCAGGTCGATAGACTCAGCTTGATTCTTTGATATCCCCCCCCAAAGGAAGTCTCCCAAAAAGAAGGTCGATTTCATCTTGACGTCCATCTTGGAATCGTGATAGCAACTATCAGAATTTCAGATGGGTGGGGGCGTGTTAAAGGATTTCCGGAAACGTTTTCAATGTTTCTCGGCCTGGTGTTGGCGGGTAATCAGAATCAGATGAACGGAAACGGCGGGAAGTGTTTATCAGATACCAACCGGCTGGGGACCTATCACCGAACCTGAGAGGTACGCAGGTGACGCGGAGGATATATGAAATCAACTTTGTTGGCAGGCATCGTTGGTTCAATTATGTTCTTGGTGATGACGAATCCTCCGGCGCGCGCGCAGGGTGTGGGCGCGTCCGCCTCCATTCGGGGGACGGTGACTGATCCTACGGGCGGCGTCATCGCAAAGGCCTCGATTGTTGCGACGGACACGCTGAAGGGACTTCAATACACAAGTTTAAGCGGATTGGATGGCCAGTATGAACTGATTGGCTTGGCCCCCTCCACCTACAACGTAGCGGCTTCGCTCTCGAGTTTCCAGACGCAGATTCAAAAGGACGTCGTCGTCAACGTCGGAGAAATGGTCGTTCTCGATTTCCGCCTGGCAGTCGCAACGACGGCGCAAACCGTTGAGGTCAGCGCAATTCCTCCGGTGGTGGAAACAGAAAGGGGCGGCCAGGCAGATACGGTCACCCAGCAGTACATCGAGGATTTGCCGATTGATCGCCGCGATTACCTCAGCTTTACTTTACTTCTTCCGGGTGTTTCAGACTCCACGCGGCTGATGGATGACCAGGACTTTCGCGTAAAGCAAACACCGCAAAGCGGGCTTTCCTTCTACGGCAGCAATGGCCGCGGCAACAGCATCACAGTTGACGGCGGTGAGACTCAGGACGACGCCGGTGGAGTCCGCCCGACAATCAGCCAAGACGCTGTCCAAGAGTTCCAGGTGAACCGCAGCAACTACGCAGCGGAACTGGGCGGTGCGAACGGCGCGTCGATCAACATCGTCTCGAAATCAGGTTCGAATGATATCCACGGCAGCCTATTCGGCTATTTCCGCAACGATGCGATGGATGCTCGCGATCCGTTCGCCTTCAGCCCAGCGCTTCAGCCCGGACAGGTGTTCGATCCAACCCAACCCGACTCAGTGGGCACGCCGGTCAAGAATACGTTGCAGCGCTATCAATTCGGCGGCTCCGTCGGTGCACCCATTCGAAAAGGACAAAACCTTTTTCTTCGCCGCTTTCGAAGGCCTGCGGCAGGACGCGCAGAATGCGGTGCCGCTGCTGACGGGTACGCGCGTTCTTCGCCCTACTTTCGATCAGCAGCAGATTTTCGGCGCGCTGGCAGCGAACCCAGGACCGGTGCCTTGTTTGAGCGGCCCCGTCGGCACCGCTGTCGCCAGCCAACTGCCGCCACCGTTCACCGGAATGACGACGCTCCCGGGGCCCGTCTGTGCGGCCGCCCTTACTAATGCATTGACCGTAAACAACGTCAACCCCGCCGCTACTCCCATAGGTGCCTTCCTCGTCAAGCAGTTCGAAACGCAAGGCGGACTCTTCGACTACAACTCCCGCGATTACCTGGCTTCCGTGCGCCTCGATCACCACATCGACGCGAACAACCAGCGTCTCCGTCAGCTATCGCTTCGCACATGACCTCGAACAAAACCCGGACGTGGAATCTCTTACAGCCTTCTCAGCGGGCAGTTCGATCCACGTATATGACAACAACCTGCAGGGCGCCTGGTATCACCAGTTCAGCCCGACCACTCTGAACGAGCTGCGGGTGCAGTGGGATTACAACAGCTTCAATGTGATTCCGAACGAAGCCGGGCAGGTGGGACTCCAAATTCCTGGTTTCATAAACAATTTAGGGACCAACATCTTCCTGCCCAATCTCACGATTCTGCGCCGCTACGAGTTTGCCGATAACTTCACCTTGATCCGCGGCCATCACACGATCCAGTTCGGCGTGGACGAGTTGCTGCGCGGCAATCACTCCGAATCCCACACATTTCTTCCGGGACGCTTCGTCTTCAGTAGTCTTCCGGATTTTGGAACCCTGCTGTCTCCGCAGCTTCCCAGCCTGTCTCCTCTGGAGACTGCCTCGTTCGGACTGCCGCAGGTCTATCAGCAGGGCTTTGGCAATGCGGACTACCCTGCATACACTCGGCCGCTGACAGGCCTTTACGTGCAGGACTCGTGGAAGATTACGTCCAGTTTCACTCTGAACTATGGCCTCCGGTATGACATAGACTCGCAATATCTCCCGCTGAATACTTACTATAAGGACTTCGCCCCCCGTGTGTCTTTCGCGTGGGACCCATTCAAGGATCACAAGACAGTGATCCGCGGTGGTTACGGGATATTCTACGGACCCATCGACGCGCAGATTGCACAGGTCGATTTGAGCCTTGGAGTCCTGAACAAGAATCGCAGCACGGTGGAAAACAATCACAACACCGCGCAGGTTCCGGATCAGGTCAACAACGCGGTGGCCACCTGCGGAATCGCCGGTGTCGTTACCGGCACGGGAAGTAGTCCGTGCACTCGGTTCATTTCCATCTATGTGGATCCCCTTGCGCTTCCCCCGCCAGGTATCCCAGGTTTGCAAAACTCCGCGGTGGTTTTCCAAACACTCTTTGCCGAGGGCTTGATTCAGTGCAGGACTCCGACGCCCGGCAACAATGCATGCATCACACCGGCGGATGTGGCTGGGTTTGGCATTATTGCTCCCAATAGTGGCGCCAGTAGTGGCCCTCTTTTTCCGCTGACCGTGCTCTTCAGCAATCCTCCCAACTACCGGCCGCCCCAATCGCAACAAGCTTCATTGGGAATTGAACGTGAGATCACGCCCGGCTTCTCCATCGGCGTTAGCGGGATTTACTCGCACACTTTGTATCTCCCGGTCGCAATTGACACGAATCTATTGCCAACAACCCCGACGAGCACGGTAACGCTGGCCAGCGGGAAATCGCTGGCCTATAAGAACTGGAATCTATTTGCAGGAAGCGACCCGCTGCTCGGTGGGCTGCTCGCCCCCGAAACGCCGTCTCTGCCTTGCGCGGCGAATCCCTTCGCCTGCTTTGTGAATCCGCTGATCACTCAGAACAACCAATACACTTCCGCGGCGTCCGCCCTGTACGAAGGCTTGATTATTGAGATGAAGAAGCGCTTCAGCGATCACTTCACCTTGTTCGGGAACTACACCTTCAGCAAAGGCTTTGACACTTCCACCGACTTCAACACGGACTACGGGCCGCAGGACCCCACGAACCTCGCCCTTGATCGAGGCCTGTCGGAATTTGATGAGCGGCACAAGGTGGTGATTGCCGGAGTTTTCGACAGCCCGTGGAAGCAATCGATTCTATCGGGCTTCCAGCTCTCTCCCATTTTTACCTACCACAGCGGACTGCCGTTCAATCTGCTGGCAGGAGGTGAAGTCAACGGTGACAATCACATTACCAATCGAGCGTCCCATCGGCGCGCCGCGCGACACGGGCCTCGGGCCCAATTTCGTTGACTTCGACATGCGCTTGAGCTGGCGGCACAAGTTTGGCGAGAAGGTCACAATGACGCTCACGGCGGAAGGATTCAATCTCGCGAACAAAACGAATTTTGCCAGCGTGAACAATGAGGTGAATCCTTTGTTTGGCATCCAGACGACACCGACTCTATGCCCCATTTCAGGGCGGTGCAGCACCGGCAATACCTCGTTTAACGTGCACGGCATTCGTTCCGGAACAGTTCTTCCCGATGGTAGCGTTGCCACGCCCAGTACGCCGCTGGCCTTCACTTCAGCCTTTCCGAAGCGCCAGTTCCAGCTCGGCGTGCGGTTTAGTTTTTAATTCGAACTTGAGCCACAACGACGGCCTCAAATGCGCAAGTGAGGCTCCTCGCGAGCGCGGGGCCGCGCCCAGGATTTCGAAATGAAGGTCCAAAAGCTTTTTGATCTAACTGGGCGTATCGCTATTGTCACCGGCGGCTCTGCTGGACTTGGCCGTCAAATGGCGGAAGGTCTTGCAGAACTGGGCGCGAACCTGGTCCTTTGTGCTCGCAAGAAAGAACGTTGCGAGCAAGCTGCGACAGAATTGCAAAAGCTCGGCGTCAAAACATTGGCGCTCAGTTGCGACGTGAAGGATCCAGGCAGCGTTCAGGCGGTTGTTGACGCAGCGGTCAACGAATTCGGGAGGATCGACATATTGATCAACAGCGCGGGCACTTCCTGGGGCGCACCTGTTGAAACGATGACGCTCGAGCAGTGGAATAAAGTCATCGAGACCAACCTCACGGGAACCTTTCTGTTTTCGCAAGCGGTGGGCAAGATCATGATTCCCCAACGCGGTGGAAAAATCATAAACATCGCCTCAGTTGCCGGGCTGCGTGGTTCGTCTCCAAAATTCTCCGCCATCGGCTATAGCGCCAGTAAGGGCGGCGTGATCACTTTCACCAAAGACCTGGCCTGCAAGTGGGCCATCCACAATATTCAGGTGAATGCGATTGCGCCTGGCTGGTTCCCGACCGATATGTCGGAAAAAGTTATCGAACGAAATAAGGAAGCGCTATTGGCAACTATACCTTTGGGCCGCTTCGGCGGGCCGCACGATCTAAAGGGCGCCGCTGTTTTTCTTGCCTCTGGGGCGTCGGATTTTGTGACGGGACACATCCTAGTGGTCGATGGAGGGCAATCCGCCTGATTCAGGCGCCGAGCGCCATGAATATTCCGCTTACACCACTGCGTTTCCTTCGCTATGCGGAGCAGCAATATCCGGGCAGGACCGCGGTAGTCTGCAACCGGGACCGCTTTACCTATGCACAATTTGCCGAGCGGGTCGGCCGTCTGGCGGGTGCCCTTCTCCACATTGGAGTTCAGCCCGGCGATCGCGTCGCTTTCCTCAGTGCCAATTGTCACCGCTTGCTGGAAGCCTACTACGGCGTTCTAGAAGCGGGGGCGGTTCTGCTCCCGCTGAACATCCGACTCGTCCCCGAAGAACTCGCTTATATTCTGAACGATTCCGGGGCGACAATCCTCTTCGTGGAGAAGCAATTTCTCGGCTTGGTCGAATCCTTTCGCAAGCATCTTTCCTCGGTAAAGCTATTCATCCAGCTGGAAGGTGTTCCAGAAACGTCATGGCTGCGTCCGCAAAACTACGAAGCCCTGCTCTGCGCGGCCACACCTCATCGCAGCAACATCGCCTCCGTTTACGAAAACTCGCTGGCCGAGCTTTTCTATACGAGCGGCACAAGCGCAGATCCTAAAGGCGTAATGCTTACGCACCGAAATATCTACCTCCATGCTCTAAACGTTTGCTTGGGATTCCAGATCGAAAACGGAGCCGTCGAACTGCACACCATTCCTCTTTTCCACGCGAATGGCTGGGGTGTCGCACATTTTCTGACTCTGCTCGGCGGAAAGCACGTCATGATCCAACGCTTCGAAACCAAGGAAGTATTCCGGCTCATTGAAACGGAAAGCGTCCACTCCTGCAGCCTGGTTCCCATCATGGCCACGGCTCTGGTGAACTGCCCAGAGCGCCACAATTACAATTTGAGTACCCTGCGCCGGATCGTCATCGGCGGCGCCGCGGCCTCGCCAACTCTCATTCGAGAGGTCGAAAAAGAACTCGGCTGCGAGTGCTTTTCGGGCTACGGCCTTACGGAAACCTCCCCTTCGCTTTCGATTTCCCCCATGAAGTTAGGTCTGGGCTGGGAAGGCGAGCAGCGCCATCTAGGCCAAGCAATGACTGGGTATGCATTTCCTGGCGCGGAGCTACGAGTGGTGGATGCGAACGATAACGACGTGCCGCGCAATGGGCAGGCCATCGGCGAAATCGTCGCGCGTAGCGACGGCGTAATGGAAGGCTACTGGCGCCAGCCGGCCGCTTCGGACGAAGCGCTGCGCGGAGGATGGTTCCATACCGGAGATATGGCTACATGGAATGAAGATGGATATCTCCTTATCGTCGATCGCAAGAAAGACATCATCGTCAGCGGCGGCGAAAACATTTCTTCGCTCGAAGTAGAGAAAGCCATTCTCGCGCATCCGGCCGTACTTGAAGCGGGAGTGATTCCGGTGCCGGACGAAAAGTGGGGCGAGGTTCCACTGGCTCTGGTTGTATTGAAGCCAAATGCCCATGCCACCAAGACCGAGTTAATTGATTTTTGCCGGTCGCGGATCGCACATTACAAATGTCCGCGAGCGGTTGAATTTGTGGATGGCTTGCCGAAAACTGCTACGGGGAAAATCCTGAAAAAAGATCTGCGCAAGAAGTACTGGCAAGGCCAGGAGACGATTCGCCCGGAATTCGGGTTAAAGACGTGAAGACATTCTTCAGGTATGACGGCGAGAACCACGTTGGCGCGACCTGCGCCCATTCCGTCGCTTGCGTCATGCAGATAAAGAAGGAGCGGCCTAAATGGATCTGAATCTCACTGCTGAAGAAATCACGTTTCGCGACGAACTACGCGCATGGCTCGCTGCTAACGTCCCGAAAGATTGGAATGAATGGCGCGAAAAGCCGATCGAAGAATCTTTCCCTATTTGAGAGCATGGCAAAGAAAACTCCACGATGGCGGGTGGGCTGCCGTGTCCTGGCCGCGAGAGTACGGAGGACGCGGCGCAAGCCTGATGGAGCAATCCATTTTCTGGGAAGAGATGGCCCGTGTGGAAGCGCCGCCGATGGCGAACTCTCTTGGTCTTGGGCTGATCGGGCCGACAATTATTTCGTACGGAACGGAAGCGCAGAAGAAGCGGTACATCCCCAAAATTCTCAACGCCGAGGAAATTTGGTGCCAGGGTTTTTCGGAACCGAACGCGGGCTCCGACCTGGCGAGCCTGCAAACGGAAGCGCGTTTGGTGGGCGACCACTACCTCGTCAACGGACAGAAGGTGTGGACGAGCTATGGTTGGGTAGGGAACTGGTGCGAATTGGTTGTTCGCACGGACCCCACGGTTGCCAAGCACAAGGGCCTTTCCGTCCTGTTGATTGATATGAAATCGCCGGGTGTGGAGGTGCGCCCGCTGCGCCAAATGACCGGGGAAAGTGAATTCAACGAACTATTTCTCCGTGACGTGCGCGTCCCGGAGGAAAATGTTCTGGGCAAAGTGAATGATGGCTGGAATGTGGCCGTCAGCACGCTGATGTATGAGCGCGGGTCCTACGGCGCACGGCTTCATCTGATTTTCAAGCGGAACATCAGCCGGCTCATCGAGCTTTCGCGCACGTTTCGGAGAAACGGGCATCCTGCCGCGCAAGATCCTTTGATCCGCCAGAAACTCGCGCAGTGCTTTGCCGAAATTGAAATCATGCGGCTGAATCAGATGCGCGCTTTCAGCCGGATGACGTCAACTGGCGTTCCCGGCCCCGAAGGCTCGATCCAGAAAATCTTCTGGAGTGAGCTCAACCAACGCGTGCAGCAGGTTGCGCAAGAATTGATGGGCCCATACGGCCAGCTGCTTGCCGGCGATAGCCACGCGATCGACAAGGGTATCTGGTCCTATGGCTACCTGCGCACGCGGGGTAACACCATCGAAGCCGGCACGTCGGAAGTGCAGCGCAACATCATCGGGCATTTCGTGCTCGGACTGCCTAGAAGCTATTAAGAGGTCACGCCATGCAATTCGGATTGAGCGAGAGCCAGCAGTTTCTGAAGGACGGTGCCCGGAAATTTTTCACGGGCGAGTGCCCGGTTGCAGAAGTTCGCCGCTTGATGGATACGCCCGCGGCATACGACGCGGCACTTTGGTGGAAGCTCGTCGAGCAAGGCTATACAGGAATCATTTTCTCTGAAGAATATGGTGGGGTTGGTCTTGGCAAAGTCGAGCTGATTCTACTGATGGAAGAAGCAGGACGCGCTCTTCTGCCCGGCCCCTTTTTCTCCACAGTAGCATTGGCAGGTGCCGTGATTGACGCGGTAGCGAGCCCCGAAGAAAAGAAGAAATTTCTCGCGCCGATTTGCAGCGGCGAAGCGCGCTCAACTGTCGCCGTGCTCGAAGCCAGCGCGAGCTGGGATCCTGCCGCAATCCAAATCGCCGGCGTCAAGCGGAACACTCACGGGCGAGAAGCTCTTCGTCTCGGATGCCGCTGTAGCCGATTTCATCATGGTCGCGGCAAGAGATGGTGTGTTCGTCGTAGATGCGAAAGCGAGCGGAATGCGGATTCACGCCGATGGAAGGCATGGACTTGGGCCGCAAGCTATACACGATACAATTCAACAATACGCCTGCCGAAAAGTTGGGCGACACAGCTGCATTGTCCCGCGCATTCGATGTTGCCACCGCAGCGTTGGTGGCCGAGATGGTGGGAGGCATGCAGCGCTCGCTTGAAATCACGGTCGAATACGCCAAGATGCGAAAACAGTTTGGCAAGCCGATCGGAATGTTCCAGGCCGTCCAGCACCAGTGTGCGGACATGTATCTCGAAACCGAAAGCTCGCGCTCGGCGGCGTACTACGCCGCTTGGGCGCTCGAACAGAATGCTCCTGACGCCTCCGCTGCCGTTTCGATCGCCAAAATGTATGCAAGCGATGCCTGCCGCACCGTGGGCAATCGCGGAATTCAGGTTCACGGCGGCATGGGTTTCATATGGGAGAACGATCTCCATCTATACTACCGACGTGCCAAATCGTCGGAAACGATGTTCGGCGACGCATCCTTTCATCGCGAACGCATCGCGCAGCTGGTGATTGATTCCACCGCGAACTTGGCCAAGAGCGCCTGACATTCTAAACAAGAGAGCCCTTCAAAATGAGCGACTTGATTCAACTCACAAAAGATAACGGCATCGCCGTAATCACGATCAATAATCCGCCGGTCAACGCCCTAAGCCCCGGCGTGCCGGAGGGTATTTCCGAAGCGATCGACCAGATCGACAGCGATGCTGCCATCCAGGCGGCTGTGCTGATCGGCGGCGGCAGCACGTTCGTCGCCGGCGCCGACATCAAGGAATTCGGAAAAATAACGTCCGGCAAGAGGGGCGGCGCTATGGAATTGCCGCGCTCGCTGTTGCGGATCGAGGATTGCCGCAAGCCGGTTGTGGTCGCCATTCACGGAACCGCTTTTGGTGGAGGCCTGGAGCTTGCGATGGCCGGACACTACCGCGTAATCGCGCCCGGCGCGCAGGTCGGCCAGCCTGAAGTGAAACTCGGAATCATTCCCGGTGCTGCCGGCACGCAGCGCCTTCCGCGACTCGCAGGCGTCGCCAAAGCCGTTGAGATGTGTGCGGAAGGGAATCCGCTCAAGGCGGACGACGCATTGAAGTCCGGCATCGTTGACCGGATGATCGAAGGCGACTTGCTTGCCGGCGCGGTGGCGTTCGCGCGCGAAATCGCTGCGAAGCCCGCTCCGAAGACTCGAGAACGCAACGAAAAACTTGGAACGCCGGAGCAAAACGCCCCCATCTTCACCGCCGCGCGCGAGACGGCACGCAAGAAGCAACGCAACATGACGGCGCCGCTCGCCGCTATCGCCGCCATCGAAGCATCAATCAAACTTCCCTTCGACCAAGGATGCCAATTCGAACGCAAGCTCTTCATGGATTGTCTTTTCTCAAGCCAATCGAAATCGCTCATTCACGTCTTCTTCGGCGAGCGCGAAGTCGCCAAAATCCCGGACGTCCCGAAAGAGACGCCGATCCTCCCGGTGAACCGCGTCGCGGTGGTAGGCGCCGGCACGATGGGAGGAGGCATCGCGATGGTGTTTGCAAACGCGGGCATTCCGGTGCTCCTGAAAGAGGCCGATCAAGCGGCGCTCGATCGCGGTCTCGCTAACATTCAAAAGAATTATGCGAGTTCCGTAAAACGTGGCCGTTTCACGCAGCAATTCGTGGATGAGCGGCTGAAGCTCATTCAGCCCACGCTCAATTACGAAGAGTTCTTCGGAGTGGATGTGGTGGTGGAAGCCGTCTTCGAAGGCATGGCCCTCAAGAAGCAAGTCTTCGGCGAACTCGACCGCGTCTGCAAGCCCGGCGCGATTCTAGCGAGCAATACTTCCACACTGAGCATCGACGAAATCGCGGCCACCACGACCAGGCCACAATTCGTAATCGGAACACATTTTTTCAGCCCAGCCAATGTGATGAGACTGCTCGAAATCGTCCGCGGGAAGGCAACCAGCAAGGAAGTGATTGCCACCTGCATGCAGCTTTCGAAGAAGCTCGGCAAGATCGGCGTGCTCGTAGGAAATTGCCGTGGCTTTGTCGGCAATCGCATGTTCCATCCCTACGTCCGCGAGTCCATATTTCTGGTGGAAGAAGGCGCGAGCGTCGAGGCCGTGGACTCCGCTCTCTACGATTTCGGGATGGCCATGGGTCCGCTTGCCGTTGGGGATCTCGCCGGCCTCGACGTCGGCTGGCGCATTCGCAAGGAATATCGTCATCTTGAAAAGCCCGGCATCCGTCAGGCGTTTGCGGGCGACCGCCTTTGCGAACTCGGGCGCTACGGCCAGAAAACGAACGCCGGTTGGTACAAGTACGACGAGAACCGCCGCGCGATTCCAGATCCCGAAGTGGCTTCGCTCGTGCGCCAGTGGGCGGGCGAGGCTGGTATCCGGCAGCGCCAGATCGCCGCGGACGAAATCGTCGATCGTTGCGTCTATGCGCTCGTCAATGAAGGCGCGCGCATTCTCGAAGAAGGCTACGCTCTGCGCGCCGTCGATATCGACGTCATCTACCTGAACGGATACGGATTCCCGGCCTATCGCGGCGGGCCGCAGTGGTACGCCGACACGGTCGGACTGAAGAAAGTTTACGATCGCGTTTGCGAATTTCAAATGCAACATGGCGAGTTGTGGGAGCCCGCACCTCTGCTGAAACAGTTGGCCGAACAGGGCAAGACGTTCGCGGAGTTCAGCGCGCAGCGGGGAGCAGCCGCGTAGCGAATTTGGCGGCCCAAAACACAATTCGGTGTTCATTCCTCGTTGCTATATGCTTCGGTTTCGCAACTCCGATCAATAGGTACCATATGAGCCGCCTCTTTATTGTGCGTCACGCGCAGGCCTCGTTTCTGGAACCGAACTACGACAAATTATCTCCTCTGGGTGAAACCCAGGCGCGATTGCTGGGTGAATATTGGGCCGGCCACGGAGTGACATTCGATCGCGGCTGTACCGGTCCCTGCGTTCGCCAGAAAGAAACGGCGAGATTCGTGAGCGAGGCTTACAAAAAAACGAAACTCAATTTCCCCAGTCTGATGGAGATGCCTGAATTCGATGAATACCAGGGTGAGGCCGTGCTCAAGCAGAGTCTCCCTCAACTTCTTAAGACCGACAGAATAGTCCGAGAGTTGTACGAGACTTTCCAGCAATCCCACGATGATCAGACGCAGCGGAAGACTTTTCAGAAGCTTTTCGAACTCATTGTCTGTAGGTGGGTGGACGGCGAGATTCTGTTGCAAGATGTAGAGCCTTGGCATGATTTTCGCGCTCGCGTGAACCGCGGTTTGACAACATACTTGAACGGCGGCGGAGGAGGCGAGCGCGCCGTGATTTTCAGTTCGGGCGGCCCCATCGGCTTGGCGGTTCAGCGGGCTCTGGATCTTTCACCACAGAGCACACTCCGCGTTTCTTGGATGGCGCAGAACTCCTCGTTCAGCGAATTCCTCTGCTCGCGCGATCGCTTCACGCTGAGTACGTTTAATTCGTTTCCCCATCTCGACCAACAATCATTGCAGAGCTATCGGTGAAGAACGCGATGAACGACTTTCAAGACCGTCCAACGACAGTTCGTTCCGGCGAAGAAATCGAATCGGAAAAGCTCGCCGCCTTTCTGCGCGAACATTTCCCGCAAGCGACTGGCCCGATTCGCATTGAGCAATATCGCAGCGGCCATTCGAACTTGACCTATTCGATCCATCTGGGTGAAACGCAGCTCGTACTGCGGCGTCCACCGTTCGGCAGCAAGGTAAAATCCGCCCATGATATGGGCCGCGAATTTTGTGTGCTTTCGAAACTCCACGCCGTTTATCCGCCGGCGCCGAAAGTACTCGTCTATTGCGACGACATCTCTGTTCTGGGCGTGCCTTTCTACTTGATGGAGCCGATACGCGGAATCATTCTCCGTCGAAGTGTTCCGCTAGGATTGCAATTTTCCGCGGATAAGGCAAGGCGTCTGAGCGAATCATTTGTGGATAATCTGGTGGGACTGCATAGCCTGGATTATGCCGCAGTCGGCCTTGCGGATCTCGGCAAGCCGGATGGTTATCTGGCACGGCAAATTCGCGGATGGACAGAGCGTTACGCCGGCTCGCAGACACAAGAATATCCCGAAACGGAGCGAATTACGGAATGGATGAACAGTCACATGCCATCCACCCGCGATGCGACGCTGATTCACAACGACTATAAATATGACAATGTGGTGCTGGATCCCAACGACGTGGCGAAGATCGCAGGAGTTCTAGACTGGGAGATGTCTACCATCGGTGACCCCCTGACTGATCTTGGAACTGCATTAGCTTACTGGATCGACGCGTCTGATAGTGAAGAGCTACAGAGCATTGGCTGGGGACCAACGACATATCCCGGAAGCCTCACACGCGCTGAGATCGTCGAACGCTACGCGCACAAAACGGGCCGTGATGTCTCCGACATTGCGTTTTATCTGGCCTTCGCGCGGTTCAAGATCGCCGTGATCGTGCAGCAGATTTACTATCGCTATCATCAGGGCCTGACTAAGGATGAACGGTTTGCTTCGATGCCGGGACTCATCGCCATTCTGCTGCGTGCGTCGCTGCGCGGTGCTGAAACCGGGGTGATCTGAAATTTCCGCGGGAATTAATGATAGTACTGGACGATCCATTCCGCGACGCAGCACGGCTTGTCGGAACCTTCGCACTCAACGGAGATGGAAAAGATAGCTTCTACCGCATCCGGCAAATCTTTGGCCGATTGCAGCGTGAAGCGGCCACGAATTCTCGAATCCACTCGCACGGGTGCGGGAAAGCGCACGCGATTCAACCCGTAATTGACGGCCATCCGAACGCCGCTTTGAATTTGAATCGCTTGCTTAATAAAAACGCTGATGAGAGAAAGCGTCAGGAATCCATGAGCGATGGTCGTGCGGTAGGGAGACTCGCTGTGAGCGCGTTCCCGATCTAGATGAATCCACTGGCGGTCTTCGGTGGCCTCGGCAAATTGACGGATCCGATTTTGCGTGATGGTGAACCAATCCGAGAGTCCAACTTCATGTCCCACCAAAACCTTTAGAGATCGCAAAGATTCAATCTTGAGTGGCGGCATGGAAATCTCGCGTTGCAATCAGCAAAGGGTTGGTATTGGTCTTGATCTATGCCTTGATTCTAAGTCGAGCCCAATCGAAATAAGAAACAACATGAGGATCACTCAGCGTGCTTTCCCCACTTTCCAAGCTCAAGTTTTGCGATCGATTCGATATGCACTTCATCCGGACCGTCGGCCAAGCGTAGTGTGCGAACACCTGCCCAGGCAGCCGCCAGAAACGTGTCCTGCGATACGCCGGCACCGCCATGCGCTTGAATGGCGCGATCGAGAACGCGCAACGCCATGTTCGGCGCAACCACCTTGATCATGGCGATCTCCGCACGCGCTGCCTTATTTCCCACCGTATCCATCATATGCGCGGCCTTCAGAGTTAGTAAGCGCGCCTGTTCGATCTCCATGCGAGACCCTGCGATGTCGGCGCGAATGGTTCCCTGTTCCGCGAGCGGCTTGCCGAACGCGACGCGTGATTGCACGCGTTTGCACATCGTTTCCAGCGCCCGCTCGGCCAGGCCGATGCAACGCATGCAATGATGGATTCGTCCGGGCCCCAGCCGCCCTTGCGCGATTTCAAATCCGCGCCCCTCGCCCAGCAAAATATTTGAGATTGGCACGCGAACATTCTCGAATACGAGGTCGCCGTGCCCGTGGGGCGCATGGTCGTATCCGTACACCGAAAGCAATCGTACCACCTTCACTCCGGGCGTCTCCATCGGCACCAATAACATCGACTGCTGCTTGTGTGGCGCGGCGGACGCATCGGTCTTGCCCATGAAAATGATGACCACGCAGCGCGGGTCGCCGGCGCCGGAAGTCCACCACTTCCTCCCATTGAGCACATACTCGTTGCCTTCGCGCACCACGCTGGCCTCGATATTCGTCGCATCCGACGATGCCACGGCGGGCTCGGTCATCGCGAAGCACGATCGGATTTCTCCTGCCAGCAACGGTTTCAGCCATTTTTCCTTCTGTTCCGGCGTGCCATATCGCGCGATCACTTCCATGTTTCCGGTGTCGGGCGCGGAACAATTGAACACCTCGGGCGCGATTGCGCTTCGTCCCATCATTTCGCACAGCGGCGCATATTCGAGGTTCGTCAGTCCGACGCCGTGCTCGTTGCGCGGCAGGAACAAGTTCCAGAGTCCCGCGGCGCGCGCTTTCGGCTTCAGCGATTCGATCGTGTTCGAAGGCGCCCGGCGGTCGCGTTCGATCTCGTCCTGGATGCGGCGCTCGTTGGGATAAACGTGCTCGTCCATGAAAACCTGCAGCCGCCTCTGTAGATCCTTCGTTTTCTCATTGAATTCGAAGTTCATCGGCTCCGTTTATTTCCCGGTGAAAGCGGGCGCACGCTTCTGCAGAAAATGCGCCACACCTTCCTTAAAATCTTCGGACTGCAAACTTTCGAGCATCTCGCGTTCGGACAATTCAAATGCCGCTTCCAGCGTCTGGAACATGGCATCGTACACTTGGCGCTTGATCACTCGGAGAGAACGCGGGCTGACGCTGGACGCCAGATCGCGCGCATATTTCTGTACATTATCAAGAAAAACATCCTGAGGAAAAACTTGGTTTACCAAGCCCATGCGCAGCGCTTCGTCTGCTTCTACCATTCGCGCGGAGAATAGCAAATCGAGAGCATTTGCCGTACCGACGAGGCGCGGCAGCATCCAGGCCAATCCGTACTCGGCGATCAAGCCGCGACGCGCGAAAGATGTACTGAAGCGTGCGGCATCCGAGGCAAAACGCAGATCGCAATACAACGTAATCACAAGCCCAAGGCCTACGACGGGACCATTGATGGCAGCGATTACAGGCTTTGCTATGGCGGGATAGTAAGAGTACTTTTTTTGAAAATCAGCGCGTATTCCGGACCGCTCACCGCTCGCGCAATTGCGCAGCGCTTGCTGGCGGCCTCTCTCGTCCAATCCGTGCTCGGCTACATTGCTTAGAAGCGACATGTCCGCGCCGGCACAGAAGCCGCGCCCAGCCCCCGTCAGCACGATCGCTCGAACGTTTTCATCGCGTTCGGCATCTTCCATAGCGTCGCGTACTTCGCGTTCCATGATGGCGGTCCAGGCATTTAGTTTGTCGGGGCGATTCAGAGTAATGGTCGCCACATGCTGCGTCACTTGATAGAGCGTCTCTTGGTTTGTCATGGTGACGGCGATTATATACAATACTCTCCGCGTTAGTAGCTGTCATGTGTTAGCAACTGTCACGATAAGAGTCAGTTCGGTGCCTCCGGAAGCAATCCCATACGCGTGCAGGCGGAGGACTAAGTGATGACCGGAATAAATCGTAAGTTCGAGCTTGCTGTGCGGCCTCTAGGCATGCCGAAGCGCAGCGATTGGAACTATAAGGAAGAGCCCGCTCGCGAACCGAACAAAGGCGAGCTGCTTGTAAAGATTCTCTATATTTCTCTCGACCCGGCCATGCGGGGCTGGATGAACGAAGGAAAATCGTATGTTCCGCCGGTGCCAATCGGTGAAGTGATGCGCGCCCTCGCACTGGGCCGGGTCCTTTCATCGAAAAATCCTGAGTTTGCGGTGGGCGACTGCGTGTACGGCCGGCTCGGCGTGCAAACGCTTGCGATCTCTGACGGGAATGGTCTTTCGAAAGTTGACCCAAACGGTTCGCCTCTGCCGACTTATCTCGGAACGCTCGGCATGCCCGGGATGACTGCCTATTTTGGCCTGCTGGATATCGGACAACCAAAGGCGGGCGAGACTGTGGTAGTTTCCGGCGCCGCAGGCGCGGTAGGTACAGTCGTGGGACAGATCGCCAAAATAAAGGGTTGCCGCACAGTGGGGATCGCCGGCGGCGCCGAAAAGGGCCGGTTCATTGTGGACGAACTCGGCTTCGATGCTGCCATTGATTACAAATCGGAAGATCTGCGGAGAGCTCTGCAAACGCACTGCCCAAATGGTGTTGACGTATATTTTGACAACGTTGGCGGCGACATTCTCAATACGGTGCTCACACAACTGGCCCGCGGCGCTCGCATCGTTATCTGCGGCGCTATCTCGCAGTACAACAACACCACGCCGATCAAAGGCCCTTCCAACTATTTGTCGTTGCTCGTGAATCGCGCCAGCATGAAAGGCATGGTGGTATTCGACTACGTCGCCCGCTATCCCGAAGCTGCGCGTGAACTGGCGGATTGGATCGCAGGCGGAAAATTAAAGACACGCGAGGACATAGTCGAAGGTTTTGAGACTTTTCCCGAAACCCTGCTGAGACTTTTTACTGGCGCAAACACGGGAAAGCTCATCCTGAAAGTGGCCGATGTATAGGGAAAGCTGAACATCATCTGAAACAGCTGCTCGCCGATTATGTCGGCTAGTATCATGCCGGCCGCACGCATCTCGGACTCGGGAAGGGAACACCTGACGGCAGGAGTCGTTCCGTAGCTTCGGGTTGCATCTTTTCTCGCGAGCGTCTCGGCGGGCTGCACCATCGTATGACTGAGCTGCCTGATCCAGACTCGCTTTTTCACTCATCCTTATAGATAGGCGCCATACGTGCGCACGGACAGTTTCCCACGCCAAGAGAATCTCCGCGCACCCGAAAACAATTCTTGGTCGAGTTCAGGGTTTTCGCGCTGTTGCCAATGAGAATCGCGCCATTCTCGGTGCGGATGGAATTTTGGCAATGGAACAGGTGGTTCGAAAGCCCACGGCGATGCTCTGCGTATTTCGTCAGAAGGCAGCTGACTTGTGAGCTGCTGGGCTCTAGCCGTGTGGTGGTTTTCTCGCATAGATAAAATGACGAATTCGGATAGGGTCGAGAGTGTAATTCAAAACTTGATTTTCAATCGTTCGATCAGCGAGTGTAAAACGATCATGCTGTCGCTGGTGTTCAGCCCAAGAATCGACGAGAAAAGTCTCAAGATACTGGCCTGGAAATTCGGCGTCATAATATACACCCCAGCGCGTCGCGCCGTCTCGGCGGCGAATTCTCTGATACTTGTGAATCGCTTCGAGAAATTCCTTGGCTTTGTCCGGGTCCACCTTGTATTCGATGGTAACAAGCACCGGACCCTCGTCGGGCTCCGGCTCCGCAAACATCATGGGTTTGGGCCAATGATTCCAGACGTCGAGCGCAGCACTTGGCTCAGGCAGCGGAAACGGCAACCGCAAGAGCAAGCAGGCGGCAATTCCAAATCCAGAAGCGAGAAGAGCCTTTTCCAAGCTGGTATGCTCTGCCGAAGCGCCCCAAAGAACGCTGCCAACCGTCATGCTTCCCTGAAAAACGAACAGGTAGACGGCGAGGACACGAGCACGGACCCAATCGGGAGCGAGGCCTTGAATCAGCGTGTTAAAGACAGACATGAAGATGGTCCACGCTGCCCCGCCGAAAAAAGAAAAGAAGCAGAGGATCCAGAGCTGAGGCACGAGCGCAGTCGCAGCGAGGACGCAGGCGAACACCGCGGTTGCAACCGCGACTACGTCTTCAACAGAGTATATCTTTCTCAGGCGTTGAAGGACAACGGCTCCGAGCACTGCGCCTGTACCAAAAAAGCCTAACAACAAGCCATATCCGAGTGAGCTGTGGCTGACATTTTTGGCGACAGCCGGCAGCAAAGCCCAGAAAGCGCTGGAAAAGAAAATGACGCAGGCGGACCTGAGCAGCAGCCTACGGATGCCGGGAGAGTATCGGACATATCGAATGGCAGCCGAAGTCGCTCCTGTGAAAGTTTCCACAGGCAACTTGCTTTTCGGGACAGGACGCTTCCATCGTGCGATCACAATGATGACACCGAGGAAAGAGGCGAAGTTCAACAGGAACGCCGCGGTGACTCCGGCAACAGCGATGATCATGCCGCCCAGTGCGGGACCGACCGCACGAGCGAGGTTGAACTCAATTCCGTTCAGAGCCAATGCCGGCGATAGATCCTCTTTGGGTACCAATTCCGGAAAGATAGCCCTCCAAGCCGGTGACTCCAGAGCGTCGCCGATGGACAGCGCAAAAGTCAGCAGGAGTAAGAGCCAAGGGCTGACGAGGTGAGTGAACGTGGCGACTACGAGGATGCCAGCCATTGCCAACATCCAAAACTCTGTTCCCAGAATTAACTTGCGGCGATCGACAATGTCTCCGATGGACCCAGCAGGAAGCGCGAGAATGAAGAAAGGAAGTGCGGAAGCTGTCTGGATGAGTGCGATCTGCAGGGGACTGCTGCTAAGCGAAGTCATCAACCAGGCCGCGCCCACACTCTGCATAAAGGCCCCGACGTCGGAGACGAAATCAGCAATTAGGAGGTCTCGGAATAATGGGATCCGAAGGGGTCGCCATGGGCTCGACGGTACGGGAGACGAGTTTTTGCTCTCCACCATAGCTGGAACTATACCAATCAAGAGCTGTAACCTTGCTTCGATACCTCATTCTGTGGCGCAATAATCCCGAGCGGCCTCGGAACATCTCGCGAGCTAGAAGAGCAGCAGCATTTTTTGGAATTTCTGGAGAGGTGGGGGCTATTGAGCTTCTGCAGCATGATGGGAGCGCCTGCCTCGTGACCAGGGGCACTATTGAGAAGCGCAGAGGGTGGATCTTGGCGTTGAAAGAAATGGCTGGAGGTGTCGGCGGAACAATCCTAAGTCAGGCCGTCCGCCAACGGGAGCCACACTTGGAAACGTGTGTCGCCGGGTTTCGAGCTGACTTGAATATTGCCCCTGTGCTTCTTCACAATTCGCTGAACCGTGTCGAGGCCGAGCCCTGTTCCTTCCCCGACCCCCTTGGTGGTGAAGAAGGGCTCGAAGATGTGCGACTGTATCGTCGGGCGAAATCCCCGGACCGTTATCGGCGATCTCAACCACAACGCAATTGTCCTCGCGATAGGTTCGAACTCGAAGCTCGCCTTTGCCACCCATCGCGTCGATGGCATTGTCGATGATGTTGGTCCAAACCTGATTCAGCTCGCTCCCGAATGAATTCACAAGAAGAGGAACGCGCTGGTAGTCGCGCTGCACGACGACTCCGCGTTTGAGCTTGTGGTTCAGGATGGTAAGCGTGGTTTCCAGGCTTTTCACGATGTCGACGTTTTGCACGGGCGTCTGGTCCATGTAGGTGTATTCCTTGATGGCACGGACCAGATCGGAGATTCGCGATGTGCCGCTCTCGATTTCGTTCAGCAGGGTTGCGACCTCGACCGAAGCAGCGATCCTCACCAGGGCGGCTCGGGCGGTGTCCGCATCGAGGATCGCGAACAACGATTCGAGCGCCTCCGGCTTGACGTTCTTCCGCGCCAGATCCGCCGCCATTTGCCACAAGTCGTTCTGCCCGTGGCTGCGCAGCAAGGAATCAATCTGGTCTTCCAGGTCGCTGATGGTCAGCGGATCGGGCGGAACTTCGTCGCTTTGGACGAACGAAGCTTCCAGCTTCTCGATTTCTGATTTCTGGGCTGGGGTGAGGTCGCGCCTTCCCAATTCGTGGCTTGCGTCCCGGATTTTCTTTAGGACGTCGCGCAGCTGGCTTGTGGCGCGCTTGGCGGCGGAAGCTGGATTATTGAGTTCATGCGCGAGTCCTGCCGAAAGCTTTCCCAAGGAAGCCAAGCGGTCGCGCTGTTGCTCCATCCGCGTGGTTTCGCGAATTCTGTCGGACATCAGGCCGACCAGACGCTGGGTCAGCTCCGGCATCTTCTGCACAAGATCGGGAAATAGCGAAGAAGGAAAACGCAGGACGCGGGCGTCCGTCACTGCGCGCGCGCCCACGGTAAACTGCTTCATTCTCGAAAAGGGCAACACTCCGGTCACGTCGCCCGGCTTCATCGAAATCACGACTGTTTCGCCACCGATTTCGCCGCGCGCCTGGAGTTGTCCCTCCAGGACGACAAACATCGCGTCGGCCGGATCGCCCTGGCGAAAGTATGTATCACCCGCCTTGAGACGCAGCTCTTCTGCCTGGCCGATAAACCAGGCGATCTGATCGTCGGGCAGATCGGCGAATACCGGGACGCGAAGCAGTTCCGATTTTTCGACCATTTATACCTTGCTCAAATATTGATGGATGAACTGCACGGCAACCGATCCTTCACCGACTCCGGAAGCGACTCGTTTCACCGAACCATGCCGCACGTCGCCTACCGCAAAAAGACCGGGAACATTGGTCTCGAGCAGGAAAGGATCCCTGTCGAGCGCCCATCCCTTGGGGCGCTGCCCGTCTCGTATCAGGTCGGGACCAGTCAGGATGAACCCGCGTTCGTCGCGCTCGACGACATCGGCCAGCCAGTCGGTTCGCGGCAGCGCTCCAATAAAGATGAACATCGCACTCGCCGGCACGCGCTCTATCTTGTTGGTATCCGAACAAAGGAACGAAATCTCTTCCAGATGCGTTTCGCCGTGCGCCTCGGACACGCTGGCGTTGCGGCCAAACCTGAATGTTGGGCGTCTCCTTGATTTGGTCGATCAGATACTGCGACATGGTGCTCGATAGAGAGCTTCCTCGCACGACGATGACCACGCGGTCTGCGTACTTCGCGAAGTTCATTGCTGCTTGGCCCGCCGAATTCGCACCGCCCACCACGTAAACGATTTCGCCCTTGCAAGACAGAGCTTCTGTGGCGCCGCCGCCGTAGTAGACACCCGCCCCTTGCAACCGATCGATTCCCGGGGCTTCGAGTCGCCGCCACTGTACTCCTGTCGCGATCATCAATGCGTGGCAGGAGATCTCGTTGCCGTCCGCCAACTTGATGATCCGGTAAGACCCTTCGGTTCGGACGCCGACAGCTTCCTGCGGCGACAGGATTTCCACTCCAAAACGCTGCGCCTGCACCACCGCGCGCCGGGCCAGATCGCCACCACTGAGCCCCATCGGAAATCCAAGATAGTTCTCGATGCGCGAACTCATTCCCGCCTGCCCACCCGGGGCTTCCCGCTCGATCATCACCGTGTGCAGGCCTTCCGACGCGCCATAGACAGCAGCAGCCAGGCCAGCCGGCCCTCCACCCACGATCGCCAAGTCATAAAAGCTGGTTTGCGCGCGAGTCCGCAAACCAACCCTTTGAGCGACTTCCGCCGGTACGCTCTCAAGAAGTTTCGTGCCGTCCGGGAACAGCACGACCGGAAGGCTGGAGGCCTCCGGCCCCAGAGCTTCCAGAAGGCGCTTGGTTTCCGGGTCGTTGGCGGAAAGCTCGACGTCAATCCACTGATAGGGAACGCGGTTGCGCGCCAGGAAGTCTCGCAACTCGTACGACCGGGGCGACCAGCGTGTCCCCAATACCCGGATTCCCTCGAATGTTGGCCGGTAGGAAGCTCGCCAATCATCGAGCAAATCATCCAATTGCGGGTATAGGTGCTCGGTGGGAGGATCCCACGGCTTCAGGAAAAAGTAGTTGATGTTGGCTTGATTGATGGCGCTGATCGCGGCGTTCGTGTCGGCGTAGGCGGTAAGTAATGCCCGCTTCGCCTCGGGGAAGATCCGCATTCCTTCCTGCAGAAATGCGACGCCATCCATGTGAGGCATGCGCTGGTCGGCAAGAAGCAGAGCCACGCTGTCGTTGCGCACCTTCAACTGCTTCAAAAGGGTGAGCGCTCCCTCGGGAGAATCGCTTCCGATCACGCGGTATTCAGCGCCGTACTTTGACCGCAAGTCGCGCTCGATCGCCCGCAGAACATCGGAGTCGTCATCCACACTCAGCAAAATTGGTTTCGCCATGATCGGTCCAGTTTTGGTACAGGAGGTAATTCTAGACTTCTGAGCCACTTAAGCAAGCTCATAAGATGAAGGAATTCGGGTTTGGTCGCACAGTAGATTTTCCAAGTTTGCGTTTCTGCATTGGTTCTCCTTCGGAGTTTTCTCTCATCCCCAGTCTAAGATCGAGCGTCGTGAAACCGGTATCCCGATCCTTCCGATTCATTGCCTGTTCCTGTCGCTGCCTACGATTTCGTGCAGATCTATTCACGATCGAGCACTATTCTTCATCCACAAAGGAGCGCTTCGTGGTACACGCGGGAAATCAAAAGATAACAAACAAAGAGCAGTCTCCATGCGTAGCTGAATTGAGGCAAGAACCGCGGCGCAAGATTGCCGCCCACACTCTGAACGCAGGAGCCCATACAACCGCGATACTAGACCTCACCCTGTACCGCCGAACTGTACCGAGTCCTTGCTATCCCACAACGTATGAGCCCAGCCTCAACGTCTTCGTGCAAGGGCGAAAGCGCATAACCTGATCCGCTGCGTGGACCGACAGCAGATGAGTTGGCGAGCTGTGGACCTAGAGAGACTCGTCAGCGAAGACCATTCGGCGAGAGCCATTTGGACACTGGTTGAGCGCTTGGAATTGAGTCCGTTTTATGCCATCCCAATTTAAAGACCTTAAGTTTGGTTCATCGCCCGATCTGTACCGTTGCCGCGAACCTCACTCGTCAGAACCGATTGACCAAGGCACTGTTGGCCTCGCCGTCCTGTGTACGGCAATTCCGAGTTTCGCGTTCGCCTTCGCGTCAAAGCGGTTGCCACCGGTAGTGACAGCGACAATTTCACTTCTCATTCCGTTGTTCGCGGGTGCGTTTACGTATGTGATACTCAGCGAGAAGGTTCCGTCCCCACCGCCATTCCGGGAAGCGTGCTCGTTGTCGTTGGTATTGTCATGATTCTTCGTCAAAACAATCAAACTAGACCCAGTCCAAGGTCATGTCCACTGGGACCTCGATCAGCTACTTTCACGGGACAGTGACACTGAAGACCAACGCGGCTCGCCTCTTGGATCAAATGGGAATCCACTACGAACTGCGCGAATACAAGGTGGACCCTGAGGATCTTGCCGCCGAGGCGGTTGCCGCCAAGATTGGCCTGCCACCTGGACAACTCTTCAAAACATTAGTCGCCCAGGGCGACCGGCACGGCATCTGCATGGCCGTCATTCCTGGTGACACGGAATTGGACCTTAACGCGCTTGCTGCCGCCTCCGGTGATCGCAAAATTCACCTCGTTGCCGTAAGAGAGTTGCAGAAGCTCACCGGGTATATCCGCGGGGGAGTAACCGCGCTAGCGGCCAAGAAGGTATATCCGGTCTATGCCGACAACCGTATCGAACGATTCGATTTGATTTCAATCTCTGCGGGGATGCGGGGATTGCAGATTCTCCTTGCACCTGTGGACTATCTCAGGGTCGCGAATGCAACGCTAGCTGCCATCGCCCGGATGGCTGACGATCCAGTCTCCCGATGACGAGAGCATGCTCGGGTCCCACGAGACCATTTACCGAAGCCTATTCATTCAAGCGGCGAACGATAGTGGACATGACAATGCGACATTGAGAGCCACTTCTGGGGGTTATAATCGCGACAATCATGCCCCGCGCTCCAGAAGCACAGCTGACCCTGCGTGTGGTCTTCATCGCGGACTCGAGGACCTCGTCTGAGTTAATATGATTGAAAAACTTCTTCAAACAGATACAGATTACGTCTGTACTTTCCTCAGATTTGTCGCTGGAATAATTATTTTTCCGTATGGAATGCAAAAACTGCTCGGCTGGTTTGACGGTGTGGGAATCGAAGGAACACTTGAGCAAATGACGGTCAGGAAAATTCCCAAGTTTATTGCATGGCTGATTATCATCGGGCAGTCTCTTGGAAGTATTGCGCTAATCTTCGGTTTTTTAGGGAGAATCGCGGCTGGGGGACTCTTCATAATCTTTACAGGGGCGCTCATAGTTCACTTACCTGATGGGTGGTCAATGAATTGGTTTGGAACAAAAAATGGAGAAGGGATTGAGTATCACGTATTGCTTCTGTCGCTTCTGTTAATAATCATCGTTAAGGGAAGTGGTGGGATGTCAATCGATAGTTGGCTGTTGGGCATTCTGTCTGAGAATCGCACAGCGCAGGTGGCCAACTTCGTTCGCGCGATTGCTGGAGTCTATCAATGAAGTCGTCATTTTCGTCGCGACGGGATGGTGGGCACGGGGACGATGCCTTGCGTTCCCGCGATACCACGCCCGACATCGCGTCGTCGATTAAATCGCTGGGATTATTGTGGCGTTGCGGGAGATCCTCGAGGTCGCCAATCCGTTTCTGGAAAAAACCGTAGGCCGACTCGATCGCGTGGGAAGGTACCCGCTACATGGGTAACAACTTTGGGCCGAACAGATTTTCACGCGGTTCCAACACGCGCGTATCCAGATCGGAGCATCCCAAATCATAAACCATAAAGCGAACCAGCCAGATATCGTCGTGAACCTCTTCGAGGCCCACAGCTGGCCAGCAAAGACCTGCTGAAATTAATCTAATTTTTTTCAACTCTCAATCGCCATGCGTTTCTGTTCCGCAGCGGGATGGACGTACCGCAAGGTCGTGTGAACGCTCGTGTGGCCGAGCAACGCGCTGAGCGTCGGCAGATCTGCGCTGGATGCTACTGTCATGTCTCAATGCGGTTCCTGAAGGAAATGCTTGGCCACAACTTCAGGCTGTTCAACGATTCGTTTTTCTTCGGAACAGACAACCAGCCTGATGAATTGCGCCATGCTCCAAGCAAGGGGGGTGGCACTGCCCGTGCCTTGGCCAAAAGAGAAATGCGAAGTTGTAGGTTCAGACCGATCCCAGACCTGTTCGGGGATCATTCCTCCTGCATTGGCAAATCGCAACATCGCATCAAGATACGTTGAGGCGTCGTGTCCTAGAGCGATCTCGTATTCTCCTCTCTCGCCGGTGAAAATTGGCCAGAGACGTCCTATTCCTTCGCCGGACCATGGTCCGCCAAAAAACGTTTCGCCGTAGCCATCGTGATTGTAGCGGCGAAAGCTGGGGCCGCTCGGTGTTTCGACGCGAATCGTCGAGTCAATAATTTGAACCGAGCGCGTGATCGCTGGGTCATTCGCCCGGCGAATTCCGAGTCGCACAAATTCAAGGAATCCGGCGTCGACAATGTCGCGTTCGTCCCAAGTACCGCCCCCGTTTCTAACATCAAGTCGGTAGCCATCATTCGGATCTGTATCGTTATCCATTCGGATGTAATAGCCTTGCGACGCAAAGGGTCCGCCAAGATGGCCTGTCGTCGTTACGAGGATTTTTTCGATGTTTGCGGCCCAACCGTCCGCGGTTTTTGTGTAGCGCACTGCGTCATCGTTTGCGCCGTTCATCCGAGCGATATCAGCGGCGCAAATTAGGCCTCCAATTTCCGCCGCGATCGTAGAGGGGGAATATCCCGGAATTTCCTCCCAGCGCTCCTGCTGCGTTATTGGTCCGTGGCCGACCACGAATTCGGCTTCCGGGCGTATATGGTTCCGCCAAGTGTTGGCATCGGTTCTGCCTAGTTGCCACGCCAATATCATCGGGTAGGAGACTTCGTCCATCTGAAGCGCGGGCCAGTATGGTTTACCGTCCAGCCAGCTATTTTGAGGGAAGCTGCCATCAGGTTTTTGCTGCACGTTTAGCAGGTAGTTCAGCGCGCGCTCGGCAGCGGCGCGATCACCAGCAGCAAGCAAGCCAGTAGCGATTTCATAGAGGTCGCGCGCCCAAACAAGATGATAGCCACCGACAGTTGCAACATCGGCCTTTACCGCGAAACCCCACGGTATACTCATTGAGGCGATCATCGCGCCCCGGAAGGTTTTATCCTCGTGCGCCTTGAGTACCATCGCTGCCAGGCGAAACTCGCGCGCATATGGCTCGTGCACGTGCCGCAATGTTTGCACGTACTCGTTCCAGCCTGCCGCGTACTGCGCGCTAACCGACGGAAAACCGCGCTGCAGACTGGCCTTCGCGCTTTCGATCGCAGCCGGTGGGGTTGCACCGAATCCGAGCGCCAGCGTGAAATGTGGGCCTGACACCTTTGCCGATTGGATTACGTTTCCGTTTTCAGCCCGGACATACGACCAATCCAGTCTGCGATGTAGCAAGAGATCGGTGTAACCATCGCTGGTGCCTGCGAATCCGCTTGTCGTTTGCTGAAACCCACTGTTACACAAAAGCGCTGACGCCATTCCTGGTTTCTCTGTCACCAGTGCGCCATTGCGGGTGTAGCCGGTGTCACCCACTCCGGAATTCTTCAGCGCAGGATCATAGAGAACGTACAGTGCAAATGTCGGCGATCCGGTGAATGTGACGTCGATCAACAGGGTCTCGCCTGCGGGATCGGTTGCGTATGTTTTGGAAATTTCGAAACGGCCGCCAGCGTCGCGGCTGGTCTGTCGGTACACCAGAGCGCCGTCGTCAGTCCTTTCAATCGAATGCTGCATGTTTTCGGATTCGAGCCACACGGTTTTGCCGTCGCTTACTGCAAACTCCAAACTGCGAACATCAGCCATATCGAGCCGCGGGTAATACACCTCGCTCAAAATTCCGCCCTGGAGCGTGAACCAGACATGCGAGTCGGTCGACGTGGCTGTGCCCACCGCGTCCTTGCTTCCCGGCGTCCAGGTGGGAATTGTTCCCGGCGCGCCGGGGGGGATCCCTCTTGCGCTGCCGTGGGAACGACCGAGGATAAAAGAAAAACAATCATAGCTAGCGGCCAGAATCTCTTTTGATCCATTTCACACCTTTCAAACACGCGTGCTAAAAAGTTGAGTCAACCGCCGGATTATTGGACGGAAAAAATCTCCAGTTCATTCGGCGCAAGCTTTAGATCGAAGCTATCACCGCGGGCTTCCGCACCGTGATCGCCGAAAAGGAGCACGAGTTTTCGCGCCGATTGCAGAGGTGTTTCCGCAAGAGAAATATGCAACGATTTCGCTCCGGTCCCACTGTTGAAAACGACTAATATGCGCTCCTCGTTGGAAGTCCTCGCGTAAGCGTAAGACGATGGGTCCCCAGAGATGTCCCAAAGCTGGCCGTGTCGCAAGGCCGGATGTTCCGCGCGCAAGCGCAGAAGCTTTTGCACGTGCGAGAAAATTTCCTGTTGTTCCTCAGTCCGGCCGGCTTGCGCGAACGCATTCTGCTTATCGCCGGGAAAACCTCCGGGGAAATCGCGCCGATTGTCTGGATCATCGCCTCCGTTCAGCCCGATCTCGTCACCGTAGTAAAGTTCTGGTGTGCCGCGGACCGTCAGAACGACCGAAAACGCGAGTTTGATTTTTTGAAGCGAAACGCCTTTTGCGTTGGCTAGCCTGGCAACGTCGTGATTGCCGGCAAAAGTAACCAGCAGTTCCGGGTGAGGATACAGATGGTCCCGAGCAAGCACCTCCACAATTCGCCTCGACGAACCGTCCTCAAGCAGACCTTCTCTTAACGCAAAGTACAGGGGATAATCGAAAATCGTAGTCACCCCTGAATCAATTCCATCGTTCTGTCGACGCCCACCGGCGAAAAAAGAGGTAATTGCGGGATCGCCATTCATCACTTCGCCGACTGTGGTCATGTGTGGATAAGCTTGCTTCAGCGCTTGGTGCCATTGCGACCAAAACTGGCGCGGTACGTAGGGGAAGGTGTCGAGGCGGTAGCCGTCAATTCCAGTTTCTTCCGCCCACCATAGCGCATTTTCAATGAAGTATTCCGCAACGTCCGTGTTTTCCTGGTTCAAGTCCGGCAACACGTTGGCAAACCAGCCATCCAGTACATTGCGCCGATACTTTTCCGGCGCGTGAGGGTCCGCAAGATTTTTGAAATCTCCCGAAGAGTCAGAGTGATGTTCCTTGCTACCGTGAAACCAATCGGGTTCCGGGGGAGATTCAACCCACGGATGCTTCGGCCCCACATGATTCGGAACAAAATCCAAAATGATTTTGAGTTCCTTCGCGTGTGCGGCTGTCACAAGTTCCTGCAAATCCTTTCGAGTACCAAAGTGTTCTTCCACAGCATATTCGTCCACCGCACCGTAGCCGTGGTAATCCTGCGGAGACGAATGATCGTTATCAATAATCGGCGTGAGCCATATTGCGGTCACACCCAGATCACGCAGATAGTCCAGATGCTCGAGAATGCCGCGGAAATCTCCGCCGTGATAGGCTCGCGGATTGGAACGGTCGTAGGTTCCTCGAGAAGCGGGCGGTTGGTTGTTGCTGGCATCGGCATCCGCGAAACGATCGGGCATTATCAGATAGATCGCGTCATCCGGTGAAAACCCTTGAAACTTCCCTCGCGCCGGCTCACGCGCCAGAAGCGGGAAAATAATGGAAGTCTTCCCCGCCGGCGTTTCGATCTGGATCGGCACATTCGCGGGCTTAGCACCCGGAGCAATCGCAAGCCATAAAAATAAATACTTCCCGCTGGCAGTAACCCTGGAACGCGATAGGCTCACACTGTCGCTGTCGCATTTCACAGAGGCACCCTCAAGGTTCTCCCCGGTCGCAAGAATCATGACGTCTGACTTGAGGCCCACCCACCAATTGGGCGGTTCCATTTTTGTAATCGAGGGTGCAGCATGGTCCGCCGATACAGATAACGCGGCAGAGATGAAAGAGTCCCAGCGAGTGCCAGAACGCGAGCTCAGTGCAATTGCAATCGCAGAAAATAATACGAAGCTTCTCAGAAGCAAACGTGAAGATGCTGTTCGAGGATTGCGCACTTTAAATCCTGGGATGAGTAGGATTAAAAAGAGGAGCGAGTATGAGCTCGCTCCTCTCGGCGGTGTGATTTTAGAACAAAACGCGCAGACCAAGCTCGACCTGACGATACGTAAACGGGATGGTGGTGGTAATCGTGCCGAAGGTTCCCTGCGACAAGTCGCTATTTGGATTTCCGAAGTGTGGCGTATTTGTGAAGTTATAGGCCTGCACCCGGAATTGCGCCGTAAATCTCTCGGTGACCGCGAAATTCTTAAAGAGCGAGAGGTCAATGTTGGAAAGACCGGGTCCACGCAGGATATTCCGTCCAGAGGTACCTGGGGCGTTAAACGTGGCTTGTTGGGGCCCGTAAGTCGTCGATGCCGGTATGGCGAATGCCGCGGCATCAACATAGTCCTTCAGGCTTCCCGGATGGATGTGCGGCTTTCCGACGAGATCTGCGCGAGTCGAACTCGGATTGCCGTCAACCGTCACGCTGAACGGTAAGCCTCCGGCCAGAGTGTAAATTCCGTTGAGTTGCCAGCCGCCAAGTGCCAAGTCCATCGGTCGGGACCAGTCGCTACCCCATCGCTTGCCGCGTCCGAAGGGCAGCTCATAGAGGGAACTGAGGACGAGACGGTAATCCTGGTCCTGATTTGAAAGACCTCGCTCGATCTTGTAGTTTGTGTAAAGTTGCGGAGCGCATGCATCCAGATCACCGCACGAATCGTCGATCGTCTTCGACCATGTGAAAGCCCCGAGAAACTGAAAACCCCGCGTGAATCGCCGCTCGTACTGTGCTTGTAACGAGTTGTAATCGGATTTCCCACTGTTGTCCTGAACCTGAACGCTACCAAGGTTTGGAAAGCGAAGATTTGCCGCGGTGGGAGCTATCCCAAAGAGCTGTTGATTAGCATTGTAATTACGGGTGAGATGCGCGCCGTGGGTTCCCACGTAAGCCAAACTGATGGATTGATTCGGGCCGATTTCGCGCTGAACTTGTAGATTCCATTCAGAAACCATTGGCGTAAGGTTCTTGGGCAGCAAAGCTATTACGCTTACGCCGGTTGGGTTCGCAAGATCAAGATTCGTAAAGCTCCCGCTAGGCGGCGGAGCAGTGGCTTGTGTAGCATCCAGTTCCGCCTGGGTGCAATTAGGCGAACAGGGCAGCATGCCCGAAAGGGTGATTCGGAATCCTTGGGCATAAGTAGCGCTATTGGTGCCGCCAAACGGCGGGTTTTGGGCCAGTTGATTGCTAATCCCACCCCGGTCCAGGAAGTAAAACAATCCATAACCGCCACGCAAGACGGTCTTGCCGTCACCGGTGAGCTGGTACGCAAAACCGAGACGCGGTGCGAAATCATGATAATCGTTCGGAATGAGCGAGCGCGGAGCGCCATTGCTGCCTGCAACGATGAGCGCACCCGTCGTGAGATCAAAGTTTGCCTGCCGATCCTCTACTTCCACCGGCCAGGTGAGAACGTCATAACGCAGACCGAGATTTAAAATCAATCGTGAACTCACGCGGAAATCATCTTGCGCGAAGAATCCATTCTCCCAACTTCTCGTGCCCACCGTTCCGAAAGGGGTGCCATGCCCATAGCCGTCCACGAAACCAGCTAGCAAATCCGAAACTTCGTAGCCAGTACTAGTGTGTCCTGAGCCGCCGGCGACTCCACAACAGCCGCCATTACCATTTCCGGCGATGGCGAAGTAGCCCTTGCCCGCGAGAGGCCGGAACAGGTTCAGTTGCCGCCGTAGAATATTCCCTCCAAATTTGAAAGTGTTACGTCCTTTCGTCCATGTAAGTGAGTCGTTGAAATTCAGTCCTGTCTGTGGCACGAGATAGGAGCCGTAATCACCGGTGTATTCAATTTGATTGTTATAGCCTCCGATCAGGGCGATGCCACCTAGGTTGGGCGCATTGCAATTGGGAATTCCGATCTGAGTGCACAAGTTCACATTACTGAATGGCGGCATATATCCGTACACTGTACGGACAAATCCAACACGAGCCTCGTTGACGATCATTGGACTAATGTTGTCGGTCCATCCAATTGACATGCCATCAGGATGATTAAAGTTTGTGCCTGAACCGAAACCGGAAGGTAGGGTGGTCAATCGTGTGGTGTCTGTCTGGTTGGCGCGACCGCGGCTATACCGGACAAAAAACGCGTTGGTCGAGTTGAGTATGAAATCTCCCCGCACATCGAAGTCATTCCAATTTTCGATGATGTTCCGGGTGTTGCGATAATTCTGCAGAATCGTATGACAACGGGCATCGATCGTAGGGTTGCAATTCGGTTGCGGGAAAAGATTGAGATATGCTTGGCCTACAGTATTGATTCGAATTGTTGGAATTACGTTCGGCTGGGCTCCAGTTCCCATAAATTGCAAACCGGTCGTAGGATCCAGGATGGGAATAGAGATGGTCGCATTCGGATTCATCTTGCAGGTTCCGCTGGGAACCAACCCCGAGGCGCAATTGGCGTTCAATAGTTCAGAAAAATCTCCCGTGCGCATAAGATCGGTAGGAACCGTTGCAACATCGTTTCCACCGGGCTCTCTAAGGCGGAGACCTTCATAGTCGCCGAAGATAAATAGTTTATCTTTGATAACCGGGCCGCCAAGCGTGCCGCCAAACTGGTTACGATTGAATTTTGGAGTCGGGGGGGGTTGAAAAAAGTCTCTCGCGTTCAGTGATGTATTGCGGTTAAACCAGAATGCACTCCCATGCCAGCTGTTGGTACCAGGTTTTATCGTTGTGATGACCAGCGCTCCTCCGGCACGTCCAAATTCGGCAGGGGCGACGCTCGTCACGACGCGAAATTCCTCAATGGCCTCCGCTGGCGGAAAAAATACGATGGTATTTACGAGCGACTCATTGTTGTCGATACCGTCAAGAATATAATTATTATCCTGGGGCCTCATTCCGTTTACAGCAAGAGATGCGCCTCCTGCCTGGCCGAAGCGGAACGTTTCTGCGTTGTTACTTGCGCCGGTGGCGGAACCCGTAGGAACGCCGCGCGTTACTCCAGGAAAGAGCAATGCGAGCTGCGTGAAGTTGCGGCCATTCAGCGGAAGTTCTGCTATTTGGCGCCCTTCAATTACGTTACCTATCGATGAGTCCGCCGCATCGACCACGGGCGACTCGGTTGAAACCTCTACCGTTTGACTTACTGATCCAATCACGAGTTGAAAATCGACCACTGCCACCTGCGAAACTTGCAACTCGAAATCGCGCGAGCTCTTCTCGAAGCCTTGCTGCGCAACTTCCACGTGGTATTGACCGGCGGGCAAAGCTGGGACGACATAGTACCCCTGATCGTTTGTTTCGGCAGTGGAAACCCGCTCGGTCCCCTTGTTCGTGACGGTTACTGTCGCCTTTGCTACTATGGCACCGTTCGGGTCGGTGACCGTACCTTGCAGGCGCGCAGTGTCGGTCTGCGCGAAACAGACGTTCGCTACGACGACTGCGAACCCTACAACAAAGAGTTGATAGAGCTTTCTCGTCATCAGTTATCCCTCACTTAGTTAGTGATTCTCGAAGCCTCGACAAGATGAACCCCACTCGCCCATCCCGTTTCCATGCAGGTTGACTACTTAAATCCAAGCAAAATGGCTCAGGAGCAAAGGGCTCGGGAACCACAGCCGAGGGCGATAAGCAAGAGAGTTGCGATGGACCACTACCCCCGTCCGCAGGTTGAGGCTGCTGTGAATCAGTTAGAACCGATACACCCCGAAGATAGGCTCATTTTGGAACTTTTATCGCTTCGATAGAAAGTTTCAATCCGTGTGATACGGTTACACGAGAAAGTCCTTCTGCGGCAAGCACATCGGGAAGTTGTTACTTCGTGTCACAATGGTGTAACATGTCGCTAAATGACAGAACGTGAACGGAATTTCCGGCAGATTGATAAGCTTGCTGCCAGCCAGGCCCTCCACGGATCGGAATCTCTCTGCAGACTCTTGCGTTATCTGGCCAAGCACACACAGGATTATCCAGGAACACCTCTCAAGGAATACCAGATCGCCACGGAAGTCTTCGGCCGGCCAGCAGATTTCGATCCCCAGGTTGATTCCACGATCCGAGTTCAGGCCGGACGCCTCCGCACGAAACTAAGCGAATATTACGGGTCAGCAGGTAGCGAGGATGCGACCGTCGTAGAACTTCCAAAAGGGTCCTACCTCCTCGCCTTTCACCATCGCACGGCTTCTGGCCTGAAAGGTCCTGTGGCGAGCGGCCAGCACGCGGATTACGACGATTCAGATTTGCGCCGAACAGCGCGAAACCGTCTAGTTGCGATCATCGCAATGGCCGTGTTGTTGATTGCTTCTCTCTTTGTGATTGCCGCCATGATGGCTAACCGGAAACCCCTCGAAACAACGCATGCGAGCGACATCGCACCGGCCCCGGCGGCGTTTCAAGTTTTCTGGAAACCATTTGTCGCCAATGCGGGGGACCCTTGGGTGATTTTCAGCAATGCGGCGTTCACCGGGCGGCCTGAGACAGGTTTGCGTTATCTCGATCCTGCAAGAGATTCGAGGGCTGCTATCTTTGATCACTACACAGGTGTCGGAGAAGTTTTGGCGGTCCACGATCTCGATCAGGTGTTCGCGCTGCTCCACCGACAGATCCGCGTGAAGCGCGGGAGCCTGTTTTCACTCGACGACGCCAAAAACAATGACCTGATTTTCGTTGGTTCACCTTCCGAGAATCTCACGCTGCTGGAAATTCCGGGTGCGGAGGAGTTTGTCTTCCAGCGGGTCGCTTCCGGCCCGCGCAGAGGTGACTTGTCGATAGTTAACGTCCATCCTCAGCCGGACGAGCAGAAAGTTTTTCTTGCAACGCCCTCGAAGCAACCTTTGAGTGACGACTACGCAGTGGTTGTTCTGATGCGCGGATTGAATCCCGCGCGTTCAGTCTTGATTCTTGCCGGTACCACGACTTTTGGCACGCAGGGAGCTGTTGAGTTTGTGTGCCGCCAAAAAGCCGTCGCGGATGTGCTGCTACGCCTCGCTTTGGCACCGACAGGGGAACCGAAACCGTTTGAGGCGGTCCTTCATGTCAAGATTGAGCGTGGCGTGCCGGTAGCTAGCGACCTTGTTGCACTTCGTGAAAGACCGACTTAAGGAAGAGTTCCCAGCCACGGTTTGGTTTGAGAGAAAAATCGATTGAGCTGTCGTCTCAGCAGAGGGCCACGGCTGAAAGAAACTGGCGTCGGTTCAACATCGAAGCCTCCCCAGCATGTCTTTTACAGAGATGTTGAGGCCCGTCAAACCTGTCTGTCAACTCACTGGAACCGATGCTGGAACGCGCGGACAAACTAAGGTACGAGGCTAATCACGGTGGCCAAGGCGCGATGCTCTTCGAGTCCATCTGAACACTGGACGTTCCGACAGTTCGGAATCATGCCTATCCATGCAGTTCGCTTGGAATCCGACCATTCCAAGGTTCTCGCCTGTTTTCACGTTTGTAGGCTTCAGTTATTGCACTCGCCTTTATGCGACCGAAACCATCCAAATCTTTCAGGACCGCGCACCTGAAAAGTGTGTTGTCTCTCATCTGCACGTGGTGTAACGGTCACCCTCCTCTTTCCAGTCACGCAAAATCTTCTCGTAGCTCGGCAAGGAAATTGGCAGTGTGCCGAAGTCCACAATAAAAATCGGTTGACGCGGCAGCTAAGCCGTGGCTGCGGCACGCGATTCTGCCGAGCCGGGAAGAAATCGGCAGGATGCGTGCATGGGTCGAGCCGCATACATGCCAGTCTTTGCGTTTTCTGTCCGTAGCGCATAAGCCTCCGATTTCTCGGTCGTCATCCGTTCGACTGCTTTGGCAAGCGTCGTATCTTCAAATTCTATGACTTGTCGCGCTCGGCCTTCCGTACGATCGGCGATCTCCCGGGCGCCTTGCAGGTTGCCGCGCAGGGCGTCGCAGACCTGCGCCTAGGCGATTCGCTGAACGACTGGAATAAAACGAGCGAAAGGACAGTCAATCATAGCGAGGAGAAACGGATGAATATTCAAGAGGCTGTTGCCATTCTGGCGTTTGTCGTCGCACAAGTAATCACGTTGCCGGTTGCACGAGCAGATGAATCGAATGAAGCCACCCAGGTTACGTTCAACCAACCGGTTCAGATTCCCGGACGGATCCTGCCTGCGGGAACTTACTGGTTCGTCCTGCCTAACGACAATACACAGCATTACCAAGTACGTATTTATAACTCTGATCGAACAGTTTTTTATGCGACTGTTCTCACGATTGGCGCCGAGCGTCTGCAGCCAACCGATAAGACTGCGATCACCTTTGCAGTTCGTGAACCCGGACAGCCTGAGGCAATCGTGTATTGGTTCTATCCCGGGAGCACGATCGGGCATGAATTTCTATACCCCGCCAAGACTTGGAAAGAACTGGCGAAGAATAAGAAAGTAACCATCGATGCCGCAGATTGACGCCGAGTTCGGATAAGGAATCGACTAATCCACAGTGAATTTGAGTTCCGCCGAGAGTTGGCGCAAGCGGGTTCGGAACATCGGTGCGGTTTGTATCCGGTGTTTCCCGCCGACATCGGGATCCGGGCCAAAGAGGCAAGAGTCAAGGGACGATGCGATGAGGGCACAGAGACAATCCGAGTTGCCAGAGTTGACTGACGCAGACGTGGTTCGACTGGCTCAACACGGCGATGCTGTTGCGTTTGAACGAATCTATCGGTCTCACAACCGAAAGGTTTACAACCTATGCCTGCGTATGACAGGGGACCGAACGGAAGCTGAAGATTTGACGCAGGACGTATTTCTGCAGTTGTTACGAAAGATCGACACCTTTCGCGGCGAATCGGCTTTTTCCACCTGGCTGCACCGGATGTCCGTCAATATCGTGCTGATGCGTTTTCGCAAGAAGCCGATTGCGCAAATCTCTCTGGATACCATCACGAACCCTGAGGAAGAGTTCGGCGCGCCGCCCAAGGAATTTGGCCAGCCCGACCTGCGGCTAAATGGCGTCATTGACCGCGTCACTCTTCAAGCGGCCATCAACGAGTTGCCGCCCGGATACCAAGCAATGTTTATTCTCCACGACATCCAAGGATACAACCACGATGAAATTGCCGAGATGTTCGGATGCTCGGTGGGTAATTCAAAATCGCAAGTGCACAAAGCCCGGATGCGCCTACGTGAGCTGTTGCAGAACGCAATTGGGCGCAGCATGCATTGTCGCCATACGTCAACAAAGCGCTCCCGCGTGTTGAACCGGCTGAAATATATCTCCGAATATGCTAACGCATGAGCTGGCCGTGCTCGGTGAATCCGACCGATGGCTCTATTCCCCCGGGATTAAAGGCGGAATAAAGTGTGCCGAAAAACTGTCAGTTGAATGAAGTGACTTGCATTTGCCGCGATGATACCCAGCCGTAGCAATTTGCAGGCTTGGACTGCGTTTATACAAATCCGGCGAAAAGGTAACTGTGCGATTACGACTCTTTGAGATTCACGAACAGCCATGGTTTCCGCAATTCCTTCGAGATCAATTCGTCGACGGATTGCAGATGATCCTCGAGGTCACGAATACCTATCAGCCGATCGCACAACTGCTGAGAAAACGGCTGGAAGAGTGTGGTTCTGAACGCGTGCTAGATTTGTGCTCGGGGGCTGGCGGACCCTGGCCCTCGCTCGTGCGCTATTTCCAAATGCACGGCGCGAGGTCACCCGAAATTTTCTTGACTGACAAATATCCGAGCACGACAAAACTACATGAATTGGACTCTTCCACGGCGGATCGCATTCATTTCCTTCACGATTCGGTCGATGCAACTCAGATACCGGGATACCTCGACGGATTCAGAACGCTCTTTTCCTCATTCCATCATTTGAACCCTGAGGAGGCGCGACTCCTTCTGCAAGATAGCGTTAACAAGCGGCAAGCTATTGGTATCTTTGAGGCGCCTGCCCGGCGAACTCTAACTTTGCTGTCGCTATTGTTCATTCCCATCGCTGCATGGCTGTTTGTCCCCTTCCGGCGTCCCTTCCGCTGGTCGCGGCTCCTGTGGACGTATTTGATTCCGGTGATTCCTTTCGTTCTTTTCTTCGACGGCTTGATCTCCTGTTTGCGAGCGTACTCGCTCGGAGAACTTCAGGAGATGACGAAGGGACTTGCGACCAGCGAATACGGATGGGAGCTTGGGGAACAGGCCGGAGAATTATTGCCCCTGCGAATTACGTACCTATTCGGCTGGCCGCAGAGAGTATCCGCCGAATCAGCTGATTGAACCCTGCGATGTAAATCTATCGTGGCGAATCTGGTTAGCCAACGCATACGTGCTTTCGTAATTTGTGGTGACAATCCGGTGACGGCCATTAGACGAGAAGTTTACATTCTCCAGCCGCACTTAATCGTCTTATTTGTGATGGTGCACGTTGAAGCGACGGCACCGAAACGTTCGTTGCGCTCGATATCGAATGATCGAGACCCACACACCCTACGCTTTTGAAAAGGAGAATGAAGTGAAATCAAAGAGATTTTGTAAGCTGTTTTCAATGGTCGCCGCTGTCATCCTAGGATTGTTCACCATTGGGGGGACTGCGAATGCTCAAGTTTCTACAAATAACTACAAGCAAACTAACCTGGTGGCGGACACCGCAACCGTTACACCCGCTCCGGTTCACGTGGACGCAAATTTGATAAACCCGTGGGGAATCGCGTTTTTCCCGGGCGGTCCATTTTGGATTTCGGACAACAACAGTGGATTCTCAACCCTCTATGACCAAAACGGAGTGCTTCGGGGAACCTTCACGATCCCTCCGCCAACTGGCAGTACGGCAGTAGCTACTCCGACCGGAATCGTGGCCAACCTGTCCCAGGCTGGCTTCATTGTAGGAGGTCAGCCCAGCCTATTCATTTTCGACACCGAGGATGGAACGATCTCCGGCTGGAACGGTGGGACAAACGTAGTCCTGGCCGTGGATAATTCGATGGGCGGCACTGGTGCCGTGTACAAAGGTCTGACAATGATCACGAACAACGGCGCAAATTTCCTTCTAGCTACCAATTTCCGGAGTGGAAATGTCGAGATTTATGATTCCAACTTCCAGACGGCGCATCTTTCTGGAACGTTTACAGACCCGAACCTTCCCGCAGGATATGCCCCCTTCGGGATCCACAATCTCGGTAACAACAAGATCTACGTGACCTATGCTGTTCAAGATCCCGCGAAACACGATCCCGTGCACGCGGCGGGGGATGGTATTGTCGATATCTTCGATAACAATGGCAATTTCGTGCAACGATTCATCTCTAACGGAGATATGCACACGAATGCCCCCTGGGGAGTAGTTGTACCTCCCGCCGGATTTGGCGCATTCGGAGGTGACTTCCTGATCGGTAATTTCGGCGACGGCGTGCTGAACGTCTATAGTCCTGTCGGAATATTTATGGACAGCGTGAGAGATTCAGGCGGTAACGTAATCACCAATCTCTCGCTTTGGGATCTTGTTTTCGGCGGCGGTGGTGCGGCAGGTGATCCGAATACCCTGTATTTGACCGCGGGTGGTATGAACGAGGCGCACGGTATATTCGCATCCCTGGTCCCCACGCAGGCCAGTGGTGGGAACACTCCTAATTTCTCCGTAAGTGCTTCGCCCAGCAGCGCGACTGTAAATGCTGGAAATTCCTCCAATTTCACAATTAACGTTACGCCGACGAACGGCTTCAATTCTGCTCTGACCTTTTCGTGTTCAGGATTGCCAACGGGCGCGAAGTGCTCTTTCTCCACTCAAAGCTATACTCCGGGCGGCACCACCTCACCAATGCTCACCATCACAACGACCCCACGCAACGGAATGAAAGCATTGGTACCTGTATCTGGACCGGCTTCGAGCTCCGGGCTTACGTCTCAGTTGCGGATATTCTTGGCACTCGGGTTCGCGGGACTTCTTCTGGTCTGTCTGTATCGCGAAAAATTCGAGTCGCGCCTTGGCTTCTCAACTGTCCTGCGTGCAGGCAGCCTCGCTGTGGTCTTGCTGTTACTGTTCGCGGCGACCGGTTGTGGCAGCGGGAACTCCAGCGCGGCCGGGACTCCAGCGGGGACAAGCACGGTGACAGTCACGGGAACCTCAGGAACACTTTCGCAGTCGACGACGATCACTCTTAAGGTGAACTAACGAAAACCAGATTCTCTATCGAAACTATCCCGCTCCGCGTTGCAAAGCTGGGCGGGATAGTTCATCACGGGTTACGCAACAGGAAAAGAGGTGGAAATACAATGTGCATGAATTTGAACGAAACCGAAGTGTCCTCCATCGTTGAGGCTGGAGGCGGGAGATATGTTGGTGTTTTGAAGGAAATTCCCGAAACAATGGAATCAATCGTCCTGTTCATTTCGCCACAAACAAAATCAACATTGGGCATTCCGATTTCGCGATTGACTGTGGAAGCCGTACGCGAGCAACTGGCCGAATCCAATGCGGCCTTCACCGAAACAGATTCGAAATGACAATTGCAATCTGCGCGCGTGTCATTCTCTCGCATTCTTTCCATTTTCGTATCCGCAGGATGGAATTGTTTAATGGGGGAGGCCGATGCGGCTCAGGAGGTCTTGGAAGCGCGGATCCGAACGGAGAGGATCGAAGCCCGGGCGCGACAAGACACCCGGATTAAACCTCTGCTGGAATCCTTTTTCCAGCCAATTCATTGCTTCATCCTTATCTCCGAGAGCCGCATAAATGACCGCAATCTCCGAAGCAGCCGAATAACTACGACTTGAGGTCTTTTTCAGATCGCTCAGCAGCTTCGCAGCTTCGCTCGTCTTGCCGGATGCCGCATAGGCGCGGGCTAAATTAGCTATGCATGTCGGGCTACCTCTAGAAAGCTCGACCGCTTTTTGCAGTTCCGCGACCGCTTCATCATACATATGTTTTTGGAGGTACGCCTGAGCGAGTTGATTATGCGCGAGAGCAAAATTAGGATCCATTTCGATCGTCTTGCGGCTCTGACTGATCGATTCCTCATAGAAATGCGCAATGACGAGAAGCTCCGCCAAATCGGAGTTAATAATGAGAGATAAGGGATCCAGGTTTTTCGCTTTTCTCATTTCCGCGATAGCTTCATCATACCGACCCATTAGACTCAAATGCCAGGCATACCAATGATGAGCGGTTGCATAGCCGGGATTCAGCTCAATTGCTCTCAGGAATTCCTTTCCAGCGGATTCAAAGTCCCAGTCGAAAGCATCGAAGCAGAATGCAAGCGAGTTGTGGGCTTCGCTCAGCGTGCTGTCCAGTTCTAAAGCTTTGATCGCCGCGGCCTTCGCCTTTGGGAATGCCTCCTTGGGCGTCAAGACCGCATACTGCCAATCTCCCAACAACGCATATGCGTCGGCTAACCCTGTGTAGGCTTGGGCGTAGTTCGGATCTTTCGCAATGGCCTGGTTGAAATAATCGACGGCCGTCTTCAAGCTATCTCCGGTTCGCTTATTCCAAAAGTACCGTCCCTTGAGGTAGGCCTCATAGGCTTCTGGGTTCACCACCTTCGCGCTTTTGAGCACGGCCTGTTCCTGTGGGCTCAAGCTGATCCGAATCTGCTCTGCAATGGAGCGGGCCACCGTGTTCTGCAGCGCCAAGGTATCGCGCAAATCACCTTCATAACTGCCAGCCCATAGGTGCTTGTCGGCCGTGGCCTGGATCAACTGCGCCGTAATCCGAACTCGGTCGCCGGAACGCAGGACGGTGCCTTCCACCACCGCGTCAACGTTCAGCTCCCGCGCGATTTGGGGCAGGGACTTGCGCGCGCGTTTGTACGGCATCACCGAAGTACGAGAAATCACGCGCAATGCGCTGATCTGTCCCAGATCGGCAATTAACTCGTCGGTCATACCATCTGCGAAGTAATCCTGCGACGCATCCGCTGAGAGGCTTTCCAAGGGGAGCACGGCCAATGACCGAATATTAGGTGACCGGCGATTCCTAGAATAAAACTTCCACGTAGCGAAGGAGGCCATCAGAATGAACAACACGAGTAGGAATACTTTCCACGCAAGGGCTGGCACGTGATCTTTGTGCGTTGCTGGTTTCACAGCGAGACCCGGCGGGTTCTGGATTTCTGCGGTGGGTTGAGGAGGAGGTACGAGTTCCGGGCTGCGCATAGGGGCTGCATCGGCCGCTTTGACTTCGGCGAGAAAGCGGTAGCCGCGCCGAGCAACGGTCTCCACAAAGCGAGGACTTTCGGCGGAATCGCCGAGAGCGTCACGTATTTTGTTGATCGCTTTATTGAGCCCGTGGTCGAAATCCACGAAAGTGTTTGCGGACCAGAGTTTCTTCTGAAGTTCTTCGCGAGTTACGACCTCACCAGCGTGATCAAGCAGCATCGTCAGGACCTGGAAGGGCTGTTCCTGAAGCCGAACTAATAGGCCATGCTTGCGCAATTCGGCAGTGCGAAGATCGAGTTCGAAAACTCCAAAGCGGAGCCGGCCGGTAGCTTGTTGGTTTTCTCGCATGGCGAGGTGAGCGTTGGTGAAGGGAGTTTATCACCCTGCACTAGGCTCCTGGAACTCAGGCAGGGGACAGTTTCTTGTAAGACCTCTATTGAGTGAGCCTTACCAGGGGAGGTGTATTCCAGCGGGAAAGAACCCCCCATCCATTGTATCCGTTACAAACGCGCACCATAGTGAGGCCTCAAGCGACGCCTTAGCGCTCGCAGGAGGCTTCAATGCTTGAGCAGAATGGTATTCAGAAGTTTGAGCAGGCCGTCTTACCGCATCTTGACGCTGCCTACAACCTCGCGAGATGGCTCATGCGAAATGAGCAGGATGCCCAGGACGCCGTGCAGGAGGCATACTTACGCGCTTTGCGATTCTTTCCCGGCTTCCGCGGCGGCGATGCGCGTGCATGGCTCCTCAAAATTGTCCGTAACACTTGCTATACCTGCTTGCGTGCAAACCGGCCGATGCAAGATGCGACGGAATTTAACGAGACCGTTTTCGCTCCTGATTATGACGTTTCCAATCCCGAAGAGGTTGTGATCCAGAACGATAGTGACACTTCGGTGCGCAAGGCGCTCGAGAATCTTCCCAGGAGTTTTCGTGAAGTTCTCATTCTGCGCGAAATCGAGGGAATGTCCTACAAGGAGATCGCAAATATCACCGGTATGCCTGCGGGCACCGTGATGTCGAGCTTGTCGCGTGCTCGGGGCCGGCTTCGTCACGCTCTGACAGGTCTTATGAGCGGAGATCCAATGTCGAGTTCAATGCAAACAGCAGTCTACGACGCATGAGTGTGTGGGTCGAATGTGGCACGGTTATTCCGAGTGGGAGGCTGAGAATGCTGCTCAAGTGTAATGAAATATCCAGCGAAGAGCATTTTGTCGTGGTTCTCAGCATCGATGAATCGGACGCGTTGGTTTGTTTCTGGACGGAGAAATTTTTGGGAATAAAAGCAATGGGCGTGCAGTCCCTATAGTTGACGGTATAAAGCGCGTGTATGCGGGCTCTTTAAATCTAAGCTTGCTCAGATTGTAAATAATCGAGTCTGCAAACTAGACACCAATTTGACGACGCTGTGACAACAGGCAGGGCTGGCATAGTCACTATCGCTTCGGGTTCGGATCAGGCCAAAGCGCCTGAACGCGATCAGAATCGATTTCAAAACAAGGAGAAAGGTACATGGAAGAATCGAAAGCTGTCATTAAGGTTGGATCAAATCGACGTAAGTTTCTGCAGAATGGAATGCTTGCAGCAGGCGCAGCAACTATGGGCGCGGGCGTGTTGGCAGGCGGGCTATCGGCCTTTGGCCAGGACCGCGAGAACGATGACGGTGCGCCCATCACAAAGGGCGATATAGCGATTCTCCGGTTCCTCAGCGCCCTCGAACAGATCGAAGAAGATCTGTGGATCCAATACTCCGAACTCGGAGGCACCCAGGACAACGAAGTCTCGGGCGTCCACGGTGGTAATTCGTTGTATACGGCGGCCCTCCAGATCCTGGATGGCGATATGGCCCAGTATATCCACGACAATACCGACGACGAGATCAGCCACCACCGCTTCCTGAACAACTTCTTAGTTTCAAAGGGCCAGCCGAAGGTCGATCTGCGCGGCCAATTCGCCACATTGCCGAGCAGCAAGGCAGACGGAGCCCGGCAAATCGGTCGGCTCACAAACCTGACGCAGCTCACCGTTGACACCAGTTTCTGGTCACGCTACCGCAGCATCACCAATCCCGATTTCGATCCCAACTCGCCATTCGCTCAAGCAGTCCCGAGCTTGAATGTGAACCAGCATACGGCAATACCTAGGTCCAATGCCGACACCAAGGGTAGCACCATCTCTAACAATAATCCCCAGAGCATCACCCCTCACCTGCAAGCGATTGCCTTCACCGCAGGATTTCACTTTGCGTTCATCGAGCAAGGTGGCAGCAGTCTTTACCCCACCTTGGCTCAGAAGGTGACAAATCTTGAAGTCCTGCGCATCTTGTTGAGCATCGGGCCGAGCGAAACCATGCATTTCCAGACCTGGCAGGACAAGGCCGGCAATGCGCTTCCCTTGACCGACGTGGACAACGGACCGGGCGGAACGGGGGCCAGCGTGACGTTTACTACCTTGTCTCAAGCCCAGGGCGAGACGAATCCTGAGTCGCTCAATGGCGATACCTTGCAGGCCAACCTCATCATGCCCGAGCCAACCCATTTCCTTGACGAAAAGCTCGGACCGGTCGCAATCATTCGTCCAACCTCCACGAAAAACGGCGGCGCCGTTGCCTCGGTTCAGAGCTTCGTGGATGACGGGCTTTTCATCGGGCAAAAGAAACAATTCTTCGACATGCTGTTCGATCTGGCTAATGAAGCGGATCAAGCGAGGCGGCAGTTGTAGTTCGACGACTCAGATATAGGCTCGGCACGAGCGTAACTGCGATACGCGATTCGTGCCAAATAAGTGGAATGGACAGGGTTGCCCGAAGGCAAACGGCTTGGAATCTCGAGCCCCGGCGCTCACCTAGCAACCCTGTCCAAGATTTTTGCGGCGAGGTGGCCAGAAGCCGGAGCGAAAAACGTGAAGGTGGTTGCTGGTTGAACCCGTTGTCAAAATTCACAAAACGCCGCTCCAGGCCCGAGTTTTTCCTGAAGTTCGTCGCTAGTACAACAAACGCAAGTATGAGCAAATCTTGGGCTATCGGACCGGCGGCAAAAGGTCCGGCATTGAGAAAACCGCCAGAGCTATCCTCTTCGATATCTTGTTGAATACTGAAAGGCTTCCCTTTTCAAAATCAATTCGAGCCGAGCGGGTCGCGGGTTACTTCGCCACGCTCATGCATCCGTGCTCATGACGAAGTTTCTCAGTTAAGCGTCAGAAAAGCTGCTCCTTTGCGGAGAAAACTAGCGATTGCCCCGGGAATAAAAGCCCTTCCGGTCGGGTCGTTCAATACTAGAAGTCTCTAATGTCCTCGACCAGCCGATTGTGAGCCGATTGGACCTTGTAGGCAGACTGAACGAGAGGAGATAGAACCCATGCCGCCCTACAAAGCAAAGTTGAAGGCTCAAAAGACTCTGTGTACTGATACGACTGCTTTCTATTTCGAGAAACCCGAGGAGTTGAAATTTCAGCCGGGACAGTTCTTCAATTTTACTCTTCTAAAACCGCACGGCACGGATCTGGACGGCGACACTCGCGCCCTCTCCATCGCCAGCGCGCCGCATGAACGGAATCTGATGGTGGCCACACGCCTGCGCACGACCGCGTTCAAGCGAACTCTCAATTCGTTGCCGCTCGACAGTGAGCTTCTTCTCCAGGGCCCCTACGGTGGGATGACTCTCCCGCGTAACACCACGCGGCCCGCAGTGCTACTGGCCGGCGGGATTGGCATCACGCCTTTTCGCAGCTTCGTTTGGAGCGAGGCGGAATTACTGTCCGCTCGCACAATTCTGCTGTTCTATTCCGTTCGAGTCCCTGCAGAAGCAGCCTTCCTGGAAGAATTGCGGGAAATGGAGCAATACAACACCCGCTACAAACTTATCTGCACTGTTACACAACCCGAAAAAGCGAAAATTCCTTGGCAAGGAGAAACCGGCCGAATATCGATTGAGATGCTACGCAAATGGATTCCCGATCTGAGCGTTCCAATCTATTACATTGCTGGTCCTCCCAATATGGTTGATGGTGTACGTCAGATGCTCATGAGCTCAGGGATCGTTGAGGAAGATATCCGGGCTGAGGAATTCTACGGATACGAATAAGTTTCTGCGTTCGGTGTTCAACCTACGGCCTGCGAACAAACTTCTCTGCACTCGATTGATTGCAAACAATTCATGAAAATTTCCTCGATGGATCGGAGACGAGATGAAAATTGATGAGGAAATATTTGCGTCGTGGTCTGAGTTAACCCTTCAAGACCTGCTGATAGATGTTGCGGCCGTCGTAGATGCCACCGATAGGGCCTCGAACGCGACATCCTCAAGGACTTATCTAGGAAATCTTCGGCCGAGAGCCAGGCGTGTTCAATGGCGGGAATAATCTAAGGAAGCCGGTGGTCTTGAAAGATGAATGCAATTGAGGGTGGAAGGAGAGAAAAATGAAAGTCATTACGAAATCAATCGTAAAAAATCACGCCACGGCTGTGGCCGCACTTCTCGCAGTCTTGGCGGCAATATCGCCCGGCGCTAGTGCGAAACACCGAGCCGTCAAGCCCGCCCCGGAACCGGCGTCTGTGATAGCGCATTTGCCGCTGCCGGGGGTCTCGGTGAGTCAATTGGTCCTGCAGCAATACGGCAGCAAACAGTACTTGTACGTGGGGGAGGTCTCCAAGAAGGGTTTCGAGATCGTGGATGTCACAAAGCCGGCCCAACCAGATGTCATCAGGAGTGAGGCCTGGCCGAATAAAGCATCCACCGGGAAGTTGCAAATGGTCGCGGGTCGGCTGGCTTTAGCCGAAGCGCCTGAGACCGCGACGACGGAACCTGTTTCTCGCACCGAAACTCTTAAGGTGCTCGATCTGAGTAATCCGGCAAATCCGCGAACAATCTTAACTTTTTCTGGAGTAACGAGCACTCTGGCGGATGACGCACACAACTTGGTTTACATCACGAACAGCGACGGACTATGGATCTTGAACCATCAGCCGGAGCAAGCCATGTCTTTGGCAGCCCGTGGATGTTCCTCGGAAGATGCCTCCAACGATTTAGCAAACTGTCAGTAATCAAGAACAAACAGAGCCAACCTGAAATCGAGCCGCAAGCAAAGAGCGGGTCACTCGAAAATCGGGTGCGGTTTAAAGGAGAAAAATAAAATGAACCAAAGTCGAAATAAGAACATTTTTAAAGGTCTTTGTCGGACGGCAATTGCGGTGGTTGCAATTGGAATCGCTGCCGCCCCAGTGATTCATGCCAAACCAAAATCAAAATCGAGAGAAGGAAATCTCACCAACGTTGTTGCCCATGTTGAGCTTGCAGGCGGTCCCGTAACTCGAATGTTGTTGGTTCAGAAGAGCGGTAAAGAATATCTCTTGCTCGGGCTCGACTCCTCCGAACGTGTTGCCATCCTGGACGTCAGCGAGCCAGGCAAGCCGCGCGCCATCGACGCTACTGCACCCGCTCAATCGCCGGCCACCGAAGTGAAACTCGTTGCCGACACTCTTACTCTCTTCGGAAGATCGGACACAGAAACAACTGCACCGTCCAGCCCTAAGGAAATCCGCAACCTTACCGGTGTGACAGCTTTCATGAAGGACAAGGCACATGGTCTTATCTACGTCACTAATGGCGATGGTTTGTGGATTGTGAAGACAAAACAAAAGGCCGATGCCGATGCTACCCCTGATTACTACGGAGGGTAGTCTCACATCGTATGTTATCACCAGGGTCTCGGCCTCATCGATTGAAGCCGAGGCCTTTTCGATTTTTGGATTTTAACGTGTGCGCGACTCACGACGCGCAAATGGAAGGGCTCCCGTGAAAGGATTCCTCGGCACCTGGGCCAGTTTCAGTGCAGACCTGAACCTCCTCGTCCAAATCTCGATGGGCATCGCGCTGCTCGCTGGTGCCTTCTTGGCACGGGCGAAACGGTACGCTGCGCATGGCGCTTGCCAAGCGGTAGTGCTGATCCTAAACTTCCCATGATTGCTCTCGTGATGTGGCCGTCTTTCATTGCGAGTGTTGCCCGACTCTCCAGGCATTTCGGGAAACCATACTACGCCATGGCCATGGCTCACGGTGTTCTCGGGGCTCTGGCCGAAGTTCTCGGGCTCTACATTCTTCTAGTTGCTGGCACCAACATTCTTCCCCATTCTTGGCGGTTTCAGCGCTGGAAGCTATGGATGCGCATCGAGCTGGCCCTCTGGTGGGTGGTCTTGCTCTCAGGGATCGGAACCTATTACACCTGGTACGCGGCGCCGCGATCGCACTGAATATATCGGTTCCCAATCAGTGCCAATTTCAGAGGAATCGGCTCTGCTGCGACGACCTTAAACAGCTGACAAGAAAGCAAGACCGCGAAAACGTATCGCATGGCATTTCCTCTTTTCGGAATCAACCAAAGCAAGTCTGTGGAATAAATACGAGCGCGACACGGTTTCGAAGAGTATGAAGGCTTTCAAACAGCGGTCGGACCAGGGCATTGATACCGCTCGAGCTCTCGATTTGGGCCAAACGGAATTCTCGTCGATTGTCGCGGCCGGAGGCGGGAAATACGTGGGTGTCTTGAAAGAGATCCCGAACAAAATGGAATCGGTCGTCTTGTTCAATTCTCCGCGGACAAGAACAACCCTGGGGATTCGGGTTTCGCGTTTAACCGTGGAGGCCGTACGTGAGCATCTCGCTGAATCCGATGCAGCATTCGCTGAGGCGGGCGCAAAATGACAAACGCAAGCGGCGCAGGCATCGTTCTCGAATACAGATTCCGCGACTCCTTTTGCTTCCACATCCGCCTGGCGGAATTGCTGGGCGCAGAAATGCCCAGACTGATTGAACGGCTAAAGATCTTTCACGGTGAAATTATAAGTGTCTCCGAACCGAGATTTGCAGGCAAGGTCCGCTAACGCCTTGAAACGCCTTGAACGGATCTTGCCGCATCTTCTTGGCCCCCATTTGCGTTTCGCAGTCCTAAGCCCAGGTCGTTTGCTTCACACCTCGGTCGCTGGAGAAAAAAACAAGAATGGATTATCGGGAATAAAACGAAACGAGTCGTTGTCTACACCTTGAGGAGACCACAGATGAATGTTCGAAAGGCGCTTTCCGTCCTTGGCTTATTGCTTGCGGTCACCATCATGGTTCCGGTAGCACCTGCAGACGACTGGAATCAGACAACCCGGCTCACGTTCAGTCAGCCTGTCCAGATTCCAGGGCAAGTCTTACCAGCGGGGACCTATTGGTTTCAGCTAGCGAACACCGACAATCGTCACCTTGTTCAGATCTTCCGCGAAGATCGAACCCTAATAGCGGTGCTCCGTTCTATTCCTCGAGTGCGTGATGGGCATGGCACCGAAGGTGCGATTACTCTCGCGAATCGTGGAGGGACACGTCCCGAGGCGGTCGTGGCTTGGTTCTTTATCGGTGCAGCAGAAGGCCACGAGTTCTTGTACCCAAAGCAAGAAAAGCAGGAACTTGCTCATTCCACTCGCACGACACTTGTGACCGGAGACTAGTTCCGTGGATTTCCAACCACAACTCCACACCGGTGCCCAAGTGGCGCCAAATATTGTAGCGCAATCAGGAAGCTCGATGAAAAAGCTGGTGTCGCGTGCCTTGTTGCTCGTCTTGGCCGCGGTCGGGTTATGGCCGACCGCATTTCTTTTGTCTCCGGCGCCAGCGCTTGCCGGAGACGACAGCGCTCAGGTCATACAGGTGACAGCCAAGAAGTATGCGTATTCACCCGCGCCTATTCGTGTCAAACGGGGAGCGAAAATTGAGCTCAAGATCACCGCGATCGACCATGACCACGGTTTCTCGATTTTTCTGGTCCCGGAAGGCGCCCATTCGAATGGTCCCGCGGGGTTGGTATTCACTTCGCCACAGGAGTGTTGGCAACTCAAGAAGGGCGAAGCAACGACGATTGAATTTCTGGCACAAACTCCCGGCGCATATTCATTCAAGTGCTGCCACGTCTGTGGACTTGGGCATCGAGGCATGAAAGGTCAGCTGGTTGTGGATCAGTAGGATTTATACGGGAATATTTCCACCTCTTGGTGTGTCTAGATAGATGACTGCTGACAGAGGAGCCAGAATCCTCGTATTGGCAAAAAAGGAGGCATCTGATGGGAAAGATCATTACAGAGAATCTCGATGACGACGGCGTCGACCGACGTGGTTTCCTGAAGTGCATGGCTTGGGCCGGAACCGGCACGCTTTGCCTTGTTCAGGGCGGCGTACTGAAATCGTTCGCACTCAGCGAAGTGGCGAACATGGACCAATCAAGAATGCAGGGCGACTTGAGCTTCGTCCAGATTAGCGACAGCCATATCGGCTTTGACAAAGCGGCCAACCCAGATGTCACTGCCACGCTGCGAGAAGCTATCGCGAAGATTAACGCACTCAACGAAACGCCCGCGTTTGTGCTTCACACCGGCGATCTGAGCCACCTCTCGAAGGCATCGGAGTTCGACACTCTCGATCAGACACTCAAGAGCATTCGTACCGAAAAGATTTTCTATGTCCCCGGCGAGCACGACGTGCTGAATGACAACGGAGAACAGTATCGTGAACGCTACGGCAAAGGCACGCTCGGCGACGGCTGGTACAGTTTTGACCAAAAGGGCGTGCATTTCATCGGGCTGGTCAATGTGATGAATCTCAAAGCAGGCGGCCTCGGCAGTCTAGGGAAAGAACAACTCGAATGGCTCGAGGACGATGTGAAGAACCTAAAATCGAGCACACCGGTCGTGGTCTTCGCGCACATTCCGCTTTGGTCGGTGTATCCCGACTGGGGGTGGGGAACTGACGATAGCACGCAGGCGCTCTCATACCTGAAGCGCTTCGGTACGGTCAGCGTGCTGAACGGCCACATCCATCAGGTGATGCAGAAGGTCGAAGGCAACGTCACGTTCCACACGGCGATGTCCACAGCTTTCCCGCAGCCGCAACCTGGTACGGCGCCATCACCCGGCCCGATGAAGGTTCCCGCCGACAAGCTTCGCGGACTGCTTGGACTTACCAACGTCAATTTCGTTCGCGGCAATCAAACTCTGGCCGTCGTGGATTCCACGCTCCAGGGATAACCGGCTCGACCAGTCTAACTTTGGAGAGAGGACATGAAAAGAAAGATATTGAAACTAATTGTGGCGACAGCAGTGTTGGGAGCGCTCGGTTCGACAAATGCACGCAACGTGCGTTTTGTTGCAAGCGCGGCCAGTGCGCAGGGACCGGCGAAATCTCAGGAAGTCGTGGTCAAGATCGATAACTTCAGCTTCATGCCGCATGACATCACGGTCGCCACGGGAACGACAGTAATATGGGTAAACAATGACGATATCCCGCATACGATCGTGAGCACGACTGACCTGTTCAAATCGAAGGCGCTCGACACCGACGATAAATTCTCGTTTAAGTTCGATAAGCCCGGAACCTACGAGTATTTCTGTTCAATTCATCCGAAGATGACCGCGAAAGTCGTCGTTCAGTAACGGACTTAAGAGAATCCTTAAGGGTTTTATCATTCCCTTCGGAGGAGTTTGTGCTCTTCAAGCGCCATGCGGAGCCAAGATCAACAGTAACTTAACCGAGCCGAGCAGTCGCAGAAAACCGAGGCAGATGATGAGTACGGTAACGCCGACGTAGGCCCTTAGCATTGTTCTTCCTGCATCCCCGCAGAAACCGGGCAGAGCGACACCCCAGCTCTAGCCAGCCTGCCCCGGTTCCCTTCTCAGCGGAACGAGCTTTTGGTGGCCCAATATCGCATGCTCCTGAATCGCAGAGAAGTTTGCGGGAATAAAAGGGGTCGACTTCCAGTCTGTACGGTAGAGAGTGTAAAACGGCGCATGCCGAACGCTATGCAAGCAGTTGGGAACGCCGGTCGCTTTGAGGAGATTGTGCTGCCGCATCTTGATGCGGCCTACAATCTGGCGCGCTGGCTCGTCCGCAACACACAGGATGCGGAAGACATCGTGCAGGAGGCGTGCCTGCGCGCTTTCAGGTTCTTCGGCGGCTTTCAGGGCGGTGATGCGCGCGCGTGGCTGCTAAAAATTGTGCGTAATACAAGTTACTCTTTTCTCGAGAAAAACCGTCCGGTGGCTTTGGCCGAGGAATTTGACGAACAGGTTCATGTCCGAGACGTTCCCACTTTCGATGCCGAGACGATGATGGTTCGAGATGTCGAAAGCCGGATGCTGCGCGAATCGCTCGAAGAACTGCCAGTGAATTTTCGCGAAGTACTGGTGCTGCGCGAACTCGAAGGGCTTTCATACAAGGAGATTGCCGAGATGATTGGCGTTCCAATAGGCACCGTGATGTCGAGTTTGGCTAGGGGCCGCGACCGTCTGCGCGAATCTCTGCTTCGCGCACGGGCGAAGGAGGGCGCGCGTGGTCTGTGACGACAATTCCCGTTTGCTCCACGGCTATTTCGATGGAGAGCTCGATCTGGTCCGAAATCTTGAGATCGAAGAACACCTGAAGACTTGCCCCGATTGCGCGCAGCAGCTCTGGAGCCAGCAGACGCTCCGCAAGGCATTTCGCTCTTCAAATTTGTACGAACGCGCTCCGAGTGGCGTGGCCGTGCGGATCCGCGCATCCATATCGCAAGAGCTTGCGCGAGAGGCTGGAGCAGCCTTGCAACCAAAACCCATTTCCATGTTGAGGCCTCGGCGCAAGGTATGGAATTGGCTGGCTGTTGCGGCAGCGATCCTGCTTGCAGCACTGTGGACCTGGCGGGCACTTCCAGGAGTCCAAGGACGCGGCAATTCTGACTTGCTGGCTCAGGAGCTCGTCGCCAGCCACATTCGTTCGCTTCAGCCCGGCCATTTATTCGACGTACAATCTACCGATCAGCATACTGTGAAACCGTGGTTCAATGGCAAACTCGATTTCTCGCCGCCCGTTCGCGACCTGACGGAAGAAGGATTCCCTCTAATAGGCGGCCGCCTTGATTACATTGACCATCGAGCGGTTGCAGCGTTGGTGTACGAGCGGCGCCAACATCTTATTAATGTCTTCATATGGCCGGCGGACAAGCAGGCCGACAATAATCTTCAGTCGGAATCTAGCCAGGGTTACAACATGGTCTTCTGGGAGCGCGGCGGCATGTATCTGTGCGCTGTTTCTGATCTAAGTACCAACGAGCTTCAGCAGTTCGCACAGCTTATAGAAAAATGACGTTGCGTTTTTCAGCAACTTATTTTGCTCAAAGTCTTTACCGAAAGCACGCCCCCCCCAGCTGTGCTGTTTGCGAGGTTGCTCTACAGCACGCTTCTCTGAAGAACACTTTTCACAAATTGCTCGCGGTTGCAGTGTTCTCTAAATCCCTCCCAAGTTTGGGGCGGAGCTTTCGACAGAAAGTAGACGGCACTTCTTATCAGAGATGCTTTCGATCAGGAGGGCGAACAAGCCGCGTATTGTTGGCATTCTCTGACAAGCGTTTGACAAACCGTTTACATTCTCCCGCCGCGTTCAATCGTCTTATAAGTGACGCCCAAGTAGAAGCACAAAGAGAAGCAGTAAGACAGAAATCAGTGCAGCACCCGGCCGCAAAGCAACAAAAAGGAGCTGTTATGAAGGAAGTAGCTGTCCTGAGGAATTTTTTCACCATCGCGTTTTTACTTGCATTCTTGATCGTCCTGCCTGCCGCACGAGCAGATGAGTCGAATCAGGCCACCAAACTCACCTTTAAACAGCCGGTTCAGATTCCCGGACGCGTTCTGCCTGCGGGAACCTACTGGTTCGTTCTGGCCCAGAACGTTAACGAACATTGTCAGGTCCAAATCTTCAACTCTGATCGAACAATGCTCTATGCGACTCTCCTCACAATTGACGCCGAGCGTCCGCGGCCAACTGGCAATACCACCCTCACTTTCGCGGAACGCGGGTCCGCACAGCTTCAGGCAATCGTGACTTGGTTCTACCCGGGTAGAACGACGGGACATGAATTCCTATACCCGAAGCAAGTGTCGAATGAGCTTGCGAAGGACAAACAATTCACCGTTGTGGCCGGAGACTAACCTCGCATCTGTCTAGAAAGCATCAGCTCGTCGGCGGTGAGATTCAAGCGCCGCCGGCCGAGTTGACGCAAGGAGTTTCCGAGCAAAGGGATGGTTTCTATCGGCTATACGCATCAGACACACACAGCTTTCCAGGCCAAGCAGGCAAAGATTCCACGAGAATCTTGTGTAGTCTGGGAATTTTTTCGTCAATCCCCCGGTCTGGACACTAGCAAGAGTAATGAGAGAGAGCAGGCGAAGACGACGGGCTTGCGGTTCATCTCTTAAGCACTCGAATCGAAGTCGTCCACACAATTGCGATTCGCGCGGGACCTTGTCTGGTAAGGGGAGTATCTCGGAAGAAACAAAAATCTACGTGGAGACTAAAAAACCAATGAATCCCAAGAGATGGTTCTTACGGAGCGTGCTGCTACTGTTTGCGGTCGCGTTTTCCGCGCTGCGACTTCCCGCGCAAACACAGACCACCGGTGAAATTACAGGCGTTGTTACCGATCCCTCAGGCGCAGTCGTAGCAAAAGCGAAGGTCATGCTTAAGGACAATTCAAAAGGATCCACCCAGAGCGCCGAGACCAACAAAGAAGGCGTGTACCACTTTCAACTCTTGAACCCAAGCAACTATACGATCATTGTGACTTCCTCCGGTTTCCAGGAAGCTGGAACGGTGGTGGAGGTAGCCCTTGGACAGGCGACCAGCGCGGATTTCCAGCTTACGATTGGGTCTGCCTCACAGACGGTAACAGTCGCCGGGGAGTCTGAGCCGTTGATTCAAACAGAAAACGGAAATGTCGCGACCACCTTTAACCAGCAGCAGCTCTCTGAAGTGCCGAATCCTGGGAATGATCTTACTGCGTTTGTTCAGTCAGCTCCGGGTGTAGTGATGAATACAGCAGGTGGATTGGGCAACTTCTCTGACCACGGAGTCGGCGCTGCGTCGAACTTATTTACTCTTAACGGAATGGATGACAACGATCCTTTCCTCAATTTAAATAACTCCGGCGCCACGAACTTACTACTTGGCGCGAACGAGATACAAGAAAGCACCATTGTAAGTACCGGGTACTCGGCCGAATACGGAAGTCTGGCAGGCGCCAATGTCAACTACGTCACAAAGTCAGGTAGTAATGATTTCCACGGCAATGCGATCTATTACTGGAATGGCAGCGCCTTCAACGCAAACGATTGGTTCCTGAATCATGCGGGCGTTCCGAAGAACTTCAGCAACGCCAACCAGTGGGCCGGTTCTTTCGGCGGTCCCATCAAGAAGGACAAGGCGTTCTTCTTCTTTAACACCGAGGGTCTGCGGGTCGTGGTTCCGGTAAGCACCGCAGTTGCGTTTCCAAGCCAGGCGTTTCAGACCGCAACCATTGCTAATTTAGAGAACAAAGATGGATTCTCCGCTAATTCAACAACCGTGAAGTTCTACCAGAATCTGTTCAGTCTCTACAATAACGCCAAGGGGGCTGCCCATGCCGTCCCAGGGGCCGGACCCTTGTCTACTGACCCCCTAGGATGCAACGGTTTCACTGGCCTGGGACCCGGCGTCGCCTGCTCGTCTTTCTTTCAAGCAGCCGACAACAATCTTACGCATGAACAGCAATTTGCAGGTCGCGTCGATTACAACGCTACAACCAACGATCGGCTGTTCCTGCGCATTCTTTACGATAAGGGCGTGCAGGCCTCCGACACGGATCCGATCAGTCCCCTATTCAACATCACCAGCACCCAGCCGCAATGGCAGGGCCAGTTGAATGAAACACACACATTCGGCGCAACCATGGTCAACCAGTTTATTCTGTCCGGACAGTGGTACAGCTCGGTCTTCGACAACTCAAACCGCGCGGCCACACTTGCCGCGTTTCCCACCACCATAGCTTTCGGCAATGCCAACATTCCGTGGTTCAATATCGGTGGAGCCGCCGCTGGCGGTGCGGGGGATGCGTTCTTTCCACAGGGACGAAACGTCACGCAGTACCAGGTTGGCGATGACGTCTCGAAGACGCTGGGCAATCACACTCTCAAAGTCGGCGCCAAATTTCTCCGCTACGATGTGAGTGACAAAGACTTCGGGGTATTCACGAGCGGCTTCCTAACACCTAATTCGGTTGCAGCGTTCTTCAATGGTGGTGTGGACCCGGCAACTAACACGAGTTCGGTTCTGCAACAGAGCTTTCCCACCGCTTTGTCACAGCCCATCGCTCTCTATACACTGGCTTTCTATGGGGAAGACGATTGGAAAATAAAGTCAAACCTCACACTCACCTTCGCTCTTCGAGTCGAGCACGAATCCAACCCAGTCTGCCAGACCAATTGTTTTAACCGCCTAAATGCTCCATTCCTGTTGGCCGACAACAACGTCAACAGCCCGTACAGCACCGATGTTTTACAGGGTTTGCACCAGGAATTGCAAGGTCTGAGCTCGATTCTCTGGCAGCCTCGGTTTGGTTTCGCGTGGTCGCCCCGCGGCTCGCGCAGCACAGTGATCCGCGGAGGAATCGGACTTTTCAACGATGCCTTCCCCGCTGTGTTCACCGACAACTTTGCTTCCAACGCGCCCGGAGTCAACACCTTCGTAGTCGCTGGAAGCAACATCGCTCCAGGAGAAACCCTCAACGGCGGCAACTTGTTCGCCCAGGCGGCCGCGAGCAATGTCGGGTTGATCAACGGTTTCAAGAACAACGAGACATTGGCTCAAATCCACGCGAATGTTCCAAACTTCGCGCCGCCTAGTCTATTCAGCGCTAACAAACAGACTAAGATTGCCCAGTTTCAGAAATGGAGCTTGGAAATCCAGCAGGCTGTTGGCAAGAACAGCTCCTTCGATGTCGCCTACAATGGGAATCACAGCATTCACGACTTGGTGGATCGCAATGGCGTGAACGCATTTTGCACGCCAGGTGTCGGAGCATGCGCCACCGTTCCGGCGTTCGTCGGCCTTCCGGGCGCTCCGTTCGATCCTCGGTTCGGCACCGTGAGCCTTCTTGATACCAACGGCATATCGAACTATGAGGGGGTGACTTTCTCCTTTAAACACAATATTAATGGCGGCTTAGGGAAAGGCGTCCTGCAGGCAAACTACACTTATAGCCACGCCTTTGATGACGTATCCAACGGCGGAAACCCGAACGTCTTCTTCTCCGGGACCTCTGTTACGTCCGCTATAGACCCGTTCAACATCCACGACAACTATGGACCGTCAGATTACGACGTCCGGCATTACTTCAACGCGAGCTACGTTTGGGAATTGCCTCTTCGTCGCGCCTTGCTGGGCCATGGCTGGGCGCCTCTTGTAGACGGCTGGCAGGTGTCCGGTACAATTTTTGCCCGCAGCGGTCTTCCTTACTCGGTGCTGGATGGGGGCCTTGATGGTCTACTGTCAGCGCAGGGTTTTGGGGGTGTTGTTCTCCCGCAGTTCCTCGGCGGGCCGACCTCCAATTGCGGAGAGGGCGCAGCAAGAGGTGTGACTCCCTGCCTCACCGTCGCCCAATTCGTTCCGTCGACGTCGGAGAAGAACTTTATCGGTGGACTGCGCAATATTTTCCGGGGGCCCAACTACTGGAATACCGACTTTACGGCCCAAAAGCAGACGAAAATTCCTCGCTGGGAAAAGGCTGAATTCGGAGTGGCCTTCCAATTCTTCAACCTGTTCAACCACCCGAACTTCAGTCTTCCGAATAACAATCTGACAGGCGCGCTCGGATCAATCTCCTCAGCAGTCAGTGAACCGACCAGCATTCTCGGTTCGGGACTGGGCGGAGATGCTTCAGTCCGGATTATTCAGTTGAAAACATCCCTGACGTTTTAGTGTCCGCGTAGAACTGCGGCCCGTTCCCGGCATGGGCCGCAGCTCCGCCGGTCACAACAGCAGCGTCATCCTTCTCTCGTTTCGGAGAAACGTAACAGACAAATGCCTGGTGGAACCAATGCGAGAGGCAACTCTTGGTATTCAAAGCAGAAATAAACAAGCCTGCAGGTGCGCAAGACTTCAGCATTACCGCAAAACAATAAATTTAGAAAGTAAACTTTCGATGGAATAAAAATTCACGAGTGGCGGTCTTCTGTGCGAGGAGGAAATACCAAATGTATCTTCGAAAGATGCTTTCAATTGTTGTCTTAGCTCTTGCAATCGCAATCGTGTTGCCCGTGCTGCGCGCAGACGAAGCAAATCAGGCTATCAAAGTAAACTTTAGCCAACCAGTGCAAATTCCCGGGAAGATTCTGCCGACGGGGACCTACTGGATTCAACTGGCTCGAACCGGTGCCCCTGACGTGGTGCAGATCTTTAGTGAACAGCACGAGCTCATCGCGACGCTTCTCACAATTTCACGCGAGAGACAAGACCCGACTGGGCCCGGCGCATTCGTGTTCGCGAAACCGGGTGATGGGAAGGCGCAGGCAATCGTTGCTTGGTTCTACCCGAACCGCACGGAGGGGCATGAATTCGTTTATCCAAAAACAGAACGGCAAGAACTCGCGCGAGGTACCAAGCTGAATGTGGTTGCCGGCGACTAAAACAGAACTTGGGAGTCACGGCAGCACAGCGGCCGGCGGAGATTCAGACCTCCGCCGGCCTTTACATCGCGCGCTACTTCGCGAGTACGGTACGACAGCAAAGCTCCCTGCCTACTAGGTCGTCTGCGCACACGCGCACGACGTGACCCCTCAAAATCCGCTGCCTAAAGACAGATCGTTTAATAATCCTATTAAAAGGTCGGCCCATCCCGCTGGTATAGGTCATTCCACCCAAGAGGACTTGGGCAATCGCGCGAGGTTGCTGGAAGTTTGGGCAACTATCGCTGGCAACCCGTGTTGGCAGGTCCATGACAGATATAGGTCCGCTCGAAGTATCCCTAGCAGATGACCTGCAATCCAAGTAACCGGAAGCGCGCAATTTGGAGCGTAGGAATTCCATCGAACTATGGGGATAACCGTTTTATTTCTCGAAATTTCGACGCCTGCCAGCGTTCTAAGAGATAGGGAAAGGTATAGACTCATTAACGTGAATTCTACGAATAAAGATTTGACCAAGGATTTGTCTGGCAGAAGCGGCCGGAACCGGCATCCTCAGCACGCCAGATTACTCTGGATGATGCTAACGGTCCTTCTGTGCGCTTGTTCCGCTTTGGGGCAGTCTCAACATCCGACGACAGCTCCGGATACGGAAAGCGCTCAACCGAACACATCGGAAACGGAGGCAGCGGCCGTTGAACAGCAAAGCAGTCAACATTTGCCAGGGGACGTTACCGGAACAGTTCTGGACCAAACAGGAGCCGTCGTTGTCGGCGCCCGCGTGACCCTCAGCGTGGATGACCAATCTCCCAGTCGCGAAGTTCTGTCCGACAACGACGGCCAATTCTCGTTTGCCAGCGTAACTCCGGGCACCTTTCAACTCACCGTCAGTTTGGCGGGCTTCGCTTCACAAAAAGTTTCGGGAACTTTGCCGCCAGGAGGCGTTTACATCGTTCCACCGATCGCATTGTCTGTTGCAACCGAGATCACTGAAGTGCGTGTCGGTTTGCCACCCACCGAATTAGCCGAGGAGCAAATCAAACAACAAGAGAAACAACGCATACTGGGCATCATCCCAAATTTCTATGTTAGTTATGTTCCGGATGCAGTTCCGCTCACGCCGAAGCAAAAATTCGAGCTAGCGTGGAAGACCACCGTCGATCCAGTCACCTTCGTGGTCGTGGGGGCGACCGCCGGACTTCAGCAAGCGCAAAATAACTTCAGTGAATACGGACAAGGCGCGCAGGGCTATGGAAAGCGCTATGGAGCCAACTACGCCGATGTGGTTACCAGCACTTTTCTCGGTGACGCCTTGTTGCCCTCGCTGTTCAAACAAGATCCGCGTTATTTCTACAAGGGAACGGGGACGATACGATCCAGGATTCTGTACGCAATTGCCATGTCAGTGATCTGCAAGGGCGATAACGGACACTGGCAGGTGTATTACTCCGGCATCATCGGAGGCTTAGCCGCGGGCGGCATCTCGAATGCCTACTATCCACCGAAAGATCGCGGAGCCGGATTAGTATTTGAAAACGAGATAATCGGAATTGGCGAAGCCGCAGCCTCCAACATCATCCAGGAATTTGTCATCCCGAAACTGACGCCGAATCTTCCCATCCACCGAGCGTCGAAACCCTGAAGCATTGATCATTTCGCCCTCGCAGCGAATCGTTATCCAGCGTTGTGATCCCGGATCGACGAGTGGCTGATTTCCGCCGACGACAGCAAAAAATTAGAAATAAAATTTCAGAGCGAATTGAATAAATCGCGGATCTCGAGCGCCTTGGAATTGTCCAAATTGCGGTGTTCCAAGCTCAAGCGGCTGAGGTTCTTCGCTCACTAGGCCGCTAGGCTCGAAGAGAGGATTCACATGATTCCATATGTTAAAGAACTCAGCGCGGAACTCAAATCGCTTATGTTCGCTGACCGGAAACATCTTAAAAATAGAAAGATCCCAGTTCTGAAAACCGGGACCGCGGACATTGTTTCGGCCGGAGTTTCCAAAAGTGAACGGAATCGTGTTGGTTAGGAATGCGCATGTATTGAAGGCGGTACCCGTCATGCAAGGTTTGCCATTCGGATTTCCTTCGACATTAGGACGAGTTCCGAAGAAGCCCACGCCGCCTCCGCTGTCGCTTGAGGACACATTGCCACCGGGTGTGGCATCGGTGATTGTGAACCAGTTTCCAGTGGAGGCCGTGGTGATGCCCGCCACTTGCCAATTTCCGATGATCTGATCCTTGAGTCCCGTTGCATCGCCTGCAAACTTCTTTCCGCTCCCAAACGGAAGTTGGTAGATATAACTAACGACAAACCGATGCCGCACGTCGAAATCGGAATTCCCGTATTCCCGAAATGGAAAGCGCTGATCGCGGAAATCGCCGTTGTTGAGGGACCCTAAAGCAGCACTAGATGCGTCATCCATCGCATGGGCATAGGTATACGAGGCTTGAAACTGCAATCCGTGCGAAAAGCTTTTCTCCAAACGAACTTGCAATGAATTGTAATTTGAGAAACCGTCGGAGCGGAGTTCGTCAATTGCAGTGTCAAACACACCGTTGCAATTCGGCGGGAATACTGAATTGTCACACATTTGCGCCGGCCGTCGAGGAGCGGTCGGGCAGTTTCCCGGAGTGTTTGGAGCAGTAGTGCAGAACGTGGCATCCGGCACCGCCTGGTTCCCGTTGTAAAAATTGTATAAATCAGAGCCGTGAGATCCGGCGTAAGAGATTTCGAGCACCGTTTGGCTTGGCAACTGATACTGAAATCCTAGGTGCCACTGTTGTGTGTAGGGTGTGCGTATCTTGGGAGTGACCGAAAATAAAATCGGCGTGTTGGGATCGGTCAAAGAAGCTGCTGGAAAACCTTGGGACAGTACATTGAGAGGTAATGGCCCGCTGATCGAGCAATCTGTTTGGCCGGGATTTGGGTTTGCAGATGGCAGGAAACACGGCTGGCTAAAAGATTCAGTTACGAAAAACGGTGGGTTGAAACCAGGGCTCGGATTGGAGTACGGCCCATTTTCCTGACCCCCGTAGAAAATCCCGTAACCGGTGCGCAATACCAGTTTATTGGTGATCTGATACGCCAAACCGAGGCGGGGTGCGAAGTTATTTAGGTCTGGATTGATCAGTCCGTGGCTGCCATTTCTCAAGATAGGAATGTTGGCCGCCAAAAACGGAGTTAGTTGCGCATTCTGTCCCTTTGGCACAACCAGCGAATCATTTGCAAAATCAAACGTAGCCTGCTCATTCCCGGCCGCCTTAATGGTGGTGAAAAGCTCATATCGCAAACCGAGATTAAATGTCAGGCGTTGGGTCATGCGAAAATCGTCTTGTGCGTACACCGAATATATTTGCCTGTGATAATCAACGTTATGTGTATTTGTGATCGTCCCTCCATCGGGAATACCCAGCAGGAACGTCGCGAAGGCTTCGCCGCCACTATTGGGGGAGGCGGGATTGTCGGTGAAGTCGCTGGCAAAATTCATCGTGCCGCGAGGGGCGGAGGGTTCAAAGAGTGTGAACTGCTCGTTTCGAATTTCAGTTCCGAACTTTGCCGAGTGCCGGCCATGAATCCATGTCAAATTGTCCGTGAATACGTAACTATCTTGTTTTTCAACAGCGGGAAGAAATCCCGCGCTGCCGATGGTGGCGGTGCCGTCGTTGATACTGATTTGCGGCAGGCCTCCCAGATCGGGACCAAATGGAACTCCGGGGAAATTCAGTTGCTGTGAAACATTCGTATTGGCGTTGAGCTGAAACCGGTGTGAATTGATCCGATTGTACCCCAATCGAAATTCGTTAATCAAATTCGAGGAAAAAACGTGCGTCTCGCTGATCGCTACGCTGCGGAATGAATCGTCTTCCGAGCCATCGGAAAAAGCACCGCCGTCTAATTCGTTCTGAAATGGGGACGGTGTGAAACTCGGTTGATGTTCATAGCTAAACCTTCCAAATATACTGTCCTTGTCCGAAAATTTGTGATCGATACGGATATCGAAGTTATTACGGCTGTACGTGCGCTTGGGGTCGGAAATGAAATTAGAGCCGTTTGTGTTTGTGTTGGGCATTGGGAATAGCGCAGAAAGCCTTGCAGCGAGCGGATCGATTGACCCCGTTGGAAACTTGTTTGTAGGATTCCCAGCTCCGTCAACACCGATCGGTACGCCGCAAAAGCCGGCCAGATTTAGACCGGACACCTGCGTTAAACGCGAGTTGAAGATTTCTCCGACAAATGTGGGATGACCGCTGCAATCCAGCGCGGGAATATTTGTCAGATTGCCATTCATATCCACTTGGAAGGCCGGCATGTTAGTCAGAAAACCGGAAAAGTCTCCGCCAATCTCCGCCGGGGTGGGCACCAATGAGAGTTGTGGCAGGGCTTGGATGACTCGAAAACCCTCATAATCCACGAAGAAAAACGTGCGATCTTTAATTATCGGGCCGCCGAAAGTAGCTCCAAACTGGTTTTGGTGATATGGCTGCCTGCTGGTATCGAACGCATTCCTTGCGTCGAGCGCGTCATTTCGGAAGAACTCGTAAACATCTCCGTGGTAACCATTCGTTCCCGACTTAATGATCGCATTCAAAATGGCGCCATTGCCGCGGCCAAATTCCGCGCTGTATGCATTGGTCTGAACCTTGAATTCCTCAATCGCGTCCACGGAAGGCTGAATAACATAGGCTTGACCGGTAAGAACGTCTCCGAGATTGGAGTTGTTGTCCACGCCATCCAATAAGTAATTATTCTGAAGCGCCCGCGCGCCATTCGAACTGAAACCATAGCTTGTCTCCACGCGAGAACCAGGTTCACTGGGAACCACGCCGGCTCCTAGCAATGCAAGCTGAGCGTAGTTACGGCCGTTGAGTGGAAGTGTCACGGCTCTATCGCCGCTTATTACTTGTCCGAGATCCGAAGTTTCCGTTTCGAGCAAAGGACTCTGGGTAGTCACCGTTACAGTTTCGTCAGCGTGGCCCACTTGAAGCACGACGTTCACCGAAGGATGTTCCTGAACTTCCACGACTAATGGTCCTGCGAGAGCTGTCTTGAACCCGGCCTTCTCTACGGCGACCTTGTAGCGGCCGACTTTAAGCGGACTCACCGTGTATTCGCCTACTTCATTCGTCACCGTATCGATTTCTGTTCCGCGGTCAACGTCGGTTACCCTAACTCGGGCGCCTACTACCACGCCGCCTGACGTGTCCTTGACAATGCCAGCGATCGCGCCGGCATCTTTTTGCGCGCAAACTCGCGTGATGCACAGAAAAACAAGGGGAAGAATCAGGGTGAATCGCAGCAGGCTGCGCAGTCGGTTCATCAAACGTCGCTCCTTCCGACTACTGATGGTTCAGGGTCGGCAGGCCAGGACGCGTGCGGTTTTTCGCGGAAAACGTACCGCCCGAAGTCGCTTGCCATGGGTGTTTCGATTTGCTACTTTTACTTTCGATTTGTTTTTGTGTCAAGAAGAAAACAAGGGACAGTTTTAATGAGCGAGCCTCGGTAAGCTTGCGTTTTGCTCCAAGGTACAGTGGCGTGCAAGTCCAGTCCTCGAAGAGGTCTATCATAGAGTTGCCGGGCGAGTGTTGCCAGGATCAACGCGTAGCCAAAGATGAGGAAGAGTCATGAAGATATATCCAGCTCGAGTGAACAGGAATAGGCGCTTTCCCATTGCGTCTTTATTATTTGCTGCGATCGTGTTGCTCGGTTTGGCGCTTGGATGGAGCGGCGGCTGCTCCAAGAAACCAGTTGCAGAGTCTGCCCCGGCGCCTGCTGCTCCTCCTCCGTCATCGATACGCGTCTCATCCGGCGGGGATTCAATTTCAATCCAAACGCCGACGGCCGAATTCACCATCGCCCCGGCTGGCTACGTCGCCGCCAAACTTCTAAGTAACCAGCAGAAGCTCTCGCTTGACGATCCGGCCAATGATTCCGGGTCCACGGTAGTTATAGGCGGCAAAGAAGTGAAGGATTTCGCGTTCGACCTGGCAAATGCAAAGACTTCGGTGCCGGAAGGAAAACTTGGCCGACGCGGCCAGCGCGTCGAAGTGCAAGGAAAAAGTCCGAGCACCGGTTTAGAAGCCACTCTCGCCGTCGAAGTGCACGACGATTTCCCCAACGTGGCTTTCGTTTCCAGCAGCATTCGCAATAACGGATCACGCGACATCGCGCTGGATCAAGTGGATATCGATCGTCATCGATTGAATGCCGGGCTCGTTGACGCGAAGTCTGCTCCTAACCGGATGTGGTCTTTCCACGGCGCCAGCATTCAATGGGGCAAAGACAACGTATTCGAAATACCGAAAAAATTTCAGCAGCAGAACCAAATGGGCTCGATGGTTGAAGTAAAAGGTGACTTGGGCCGCGTGGGAGGCGGTATTCCAGTGGTTGCCTTCTGGACCCGATCGGTTGGCGAAGCAATCGGTCACGTGGAAACCCTTCCGCTCGTGCTATCGATTCCGGTGAAAACGGAAAGTGACGGTCGCGTGGATGCCTCCGTTCGCATGCTCCCCAACCGGGTGCTCAAGCCAGGCGACACGTACGCGACGCCGCGAAGTTTTATGGCCATTTACGCCGGCGATTATTACGAGCCCCTGCGAATGTATTCCGACGTAATCGATCGTGAAGGCCTCGCCAAATCCACGACCACAAACGAGGATTATGCAGTGAGCTGGTGCGGCTGGGGCTACCTGGCCGACGTCACGCCTAAGCAAATGCTCGGCACCGTACCGAAGCTGAAGGAGTTAGGCATCCATTGGGCCACGCTCGACGATCGCTGGTTCAACAATTATGGCGACTGGCAGCCGCGCGCCGACACATTTCCCGACGGCGAGATTCAAAAAATGGTCCGGCAGTTTCATGCGCAAGGAATCAAGGTTCAACTTTGGTGGCTGCCTCTCGCTGTGGAGGATGGCGGACCGGGGTACGAATCGCACAAGTACGGTATATCGCAGGTGGTCAAAGATCATCCCGACTGGCTCGTGCTCGATAAGAACGGCAAGCCCGCAAAAATGACGCGCAACCTCGCCACCCTTTGCCCCGCCGTGCCGGAAGTCCAGGAATACTACAAGCAATTAACCCAGCGTTTCATTCACGACTGGGATTTCGACGGCCACAAACTCGACAATATTTATAGCGTGCCGGCCTGCTATAACCCCAAGCATCATCACAAGTCTCCGCTTGATTCCGTTTATGCCATGGGTGAAATTTATAAAACAATTTTTGAAACCACGCGCGCGCTGAAATCGGAAAGCGTAACGCAAAGTTGTCCTTGTGGCACGCCTCCCAGCATCGCGTGGCTGCGTTACATCGACCAGGCCGTCACCGCCGACCCAGTCGGCTCCGTGCAGGTTCGCCAGAGAGTCAAAATGTATAAGGCCTTGCTCGGGCCCCGCGCCGCCGTATACGGCGACCACGTGGAACTCACCCGGATTCAAAATCCCGATCGCAACGAGCGCGACCTGGGCTCCGACTTCGCTTCCACGCTCGGTACTGGGGGCGTCCTGGGCACGAAATTTGCGTGGCCGGATTACGGGCCAAAGCTCAGTGACGTGTATCTGACTCCCGAAAAAGAAGAGCACTGGAAGAAGTGGATCGGGCTCTACAACAAGGAAATGCTTTCACGTGGCACCTTCAAAAATCTATACGTGTATGGTTACGATGTGCCGGAAGCTTATGCCATCGAGAAAGATGGCGCGATGTACTACGCATTTTTTTCACCATCTTACGACTCCAAAAAGGATGCCTCTCAGAATTGGTCAGGTGAAGTGGAACTACGAGGTCTCGAGCCGGGGAAATATCACGTGGTCGATTATGTAAATAACAAGGACTATGGAATCGTTACTGCGCCTGAGGCTCGTCTCAAAGTTGACTTCACAGATAACTTGCTTCTCGAAGCGACCAAACAATAGCTATTGAAGTGGCTGGTAGAATGTTACGTACGCTCAGATTGTTCGCGGAAAAAACGCATCACTTCATCGCGATTGTGGAAAGCTTCGGTGCCTCCTTCGCGCATCGTGGAAAAAGCCCCCGCCACATTCGCGAAGTTCAAACATTCCGGAACGCTCGCTCCCTCGATGAAGCGGTGAATAAACCCAGCATCGAAACTGTCGCCCGCGCCGACCACATCGATCACATTCACGCGCAACTGTGGCGCCCGCCATTCCTTGGCCCCCTCACGCGCCAAAGCCCCTTGAGAACCTAGCTTCACAACCACAAGCCGAACAGTCTCCGAGAGTTTTGCAATGGCTTGCACCAAATCTTCCGTTCGCGCAATTTTCTTTGCTTCGCGTTCGTTCGGGAAAAATATATCCACGAATTTCAGAACTGGCTGCAGATCGTCGCCCCAGCTGTCTTCGGGATCGTCATTCGTGTCCAGAGAAGTCGTAAGACCTTTCTCTTTCGCGCGCCGAAACAATTCCGGAATTTGCGGCCGAAGCGCTCGATGCAGGAAAAATGAAGAGAGATGCAAGTGGCGCGCGGAAAGAATGTAATCAAAATTGAGATCCGCATAGCTGAGTTCGAAGATTGTGCCGGGGTACGTAAGAATGAAGCGCTCGCCGGGGTGAGCGAGAATCACGGAAAGGCCTGTCCCCGTAGTTTTCGCCACGGACACATGTGTTACGTCCACGCCGCCCGCTTCCAACCATCCTACAGCCATTTTTCCAAATGGATCGTCGCCAATCCTGGCGACGATTCCCACCTGAGTACCAAGGACAGCAAGGTTATGCGCAAAAATTGCCGAGGAACTCCCTAACGTAAGTCGAAATCCTTCGACTAGAGTCTCCTGCTCGGGTTTTATTTCTTTCGGAAGACCGTAGAGGATTAAATCCGGGTTAATCTCGCCCACCACACAAACATCAGGTCGTGGCACGATGGGAACCTCCATCCCTGCCGTCGAGCATCACCACTCTAGATAAGTTGCGCGGCCGGTCCGGATTAAAGCCCTTGCGCATCCCAGTGTAAAAACCGAGCAATTGACCCGCGATCACTGCGGCCGCAGCCCGCGCCACTTCCGGAACGTCCAACGACAATTCAATCGAATAATCCGCCGAACCGCGGCTGGCAGAGTTGCTCGAGTTCGAAATTGCGAACGTTGTTCCGCCCAGTGCTTTCATTTCCTGCAGAACGGAGACCTCCTTGCCGAAACCGCTTTCACTTAGGAAAAAGGTGATCAGAGTTTCCGGACTTACAATTGCCTTGGGGCCGTGCCGAAATTCCAGAGTATGAAACGCCTGAGCGTAGGAGCACGACATTTCTTTCACTTTCAACATGGATTCTTGCGCCACGCCGAAGAACGGCCCTTGTCCCAGGAACACATAATCGGCATACGTCCGCTTATCCACCAGGGAACGAACAGCGGCTTGGATGTCCTTCAGTCGTGGCGCAACTTGCTCAGAGAGCGCGTGCAGGCTTGCGAGAAAATCTTTGTTGTCCGCGCGTTCCGCCGCCAGCGCCTGCAAAGCTAGAAGCATCGAGGTAAAAGACCGCGTCATCACCGTGCTTTTTTCGTCCGCCGGAGAAAGACGAATCACATTCGAGCAAATTTCTTCAAGGGGAGTTCCGATTCCGCAAGTAACAGCCAAACTCTGAATTCCGAGTTTGTTTTCCGCGCACCGCGCCGCTTCCACAACTTCCGACGTGCGCCCCGAGCGCGAAATAAATACAGGTTGGCAGGGAATTGGGAATAGTTTCGGGAAAAGCAGGATTTCTGATGCCGGAATGGCGCGCGCCGGATTTCCGGTCACTATGGACCAGCTCGAGGCAGCAATCTGAGCAAGATAAAAACTGGACCCGCACCCGACAAAAACCCATTCAACATTCTTAGTCAGTTTCTCTTTCAGCGTAAGAAGTTGGCCGCTGTCCAGAAGTTCAGACAGGCATTGCAGCCAGGTCTGTGGCTCCGACAGGATTTCAGCAATCGTATGCACACCCTCTGATGAACTAGAGAAGGTCAAACGAACCTCCAGAATTATATTTAAACGACAATAGTCTTAATCCCAGCTTCGCGAAGCCCGCGCAAATGCTTTGAAGAAATTTTCTTGTCCGTAATCGTGTGATGCACGGCCGACGTGGAAGCGATGAGGGAAAGACTTCGCCGCCCAAATTTGCTCGAATCGCATACCACTACAGTTACTTTGGCGCTTTCCATCATCGCGCGGTTTACTCTGGCTTCTAAAATATTAGGCGTAGTCAGGCCGTAGCCAACGTCGAAGCCGTCCACTGCCAGAAAAAGAAGGTCAGCGGTGATATGGTGCAGCGAATCCTCTGCAAGCGGACCCACCAGCGAAAATGAGTTTTTTCGCAGCACGCCGCCGGTCAAAATCACTTCGATATCGGTTCCAGCCAGTTCTGCTGCTATATTCACCGCGTTCGTCACCACGGTTAAATCTCGGATATGTTTTGTAGCCCGAGCCACCGCGGTGCTGGTAGTTCCAGAGTCAAAGATGATCACCTGTCCGGGCTTTACCAGCCGAGCGGCCGCTTCGGCGATGCGCAGTTTTTCCCCGCGGTGCAGCCGCTCCTTCTCGTGCAGAGACGGATCGCGCAACGCCGCGTTATCAACGGGGAGCGCGCCTCCGTGAGCGCGCTGCAACCGGCCCTGCTCGTGCAAATGTTCCAGGTCTTTGCGTATGGTAATCAGGGATGTGGAGAAGCGGCGGGCCAGGTCGGTGACTACGACGCGGCCGTCGCGCTGGACCAGCTCGGAGATTTTTCGTCGGCGTTCTTCGCTCAACACGCTGGGATTTACCCCTTTTTAGCCGGGGTTTCGATTCATTTCTTTTAGTTATTATTTTTAGCTATAGTAGCTTGACACAAATAGCGTGGCGGAACAAGAGCTTATGGTTTCTTCGAAGATCGTATGCGTCAGCGCCAACCCGGCTGTGGATCGCCGAGTGTACGTCGATGCACTTATTCCGGGCGAAGTAAACCGGGCCCGGTGTGCGCTTGCCATGCCCGGCGGGAAAGCAGCGCATGTAGCCATGGCGGCGCGGTCCTTAGGTCTGGATACGAACTGGATCGGCTTTCTCGGCGGGGCAATTGGCGAGCAAGTCGAAGCGGAATTGCGCAAACTTGCCATCGAGGTGAACCCAACTCGCACAGCCGCGGCGACCCGCGTGAACCTCGAAGTGATCGAAAGTTCTGGAAGAATCACGGAAGTGTTGGAACCTGGTGGACCAATTGCTCGCGATGAGGAGGCCGAATTGCTTCGGCTTTTCACGCAAAACTTAGGTGGTGATTGGAAAGGCGCGCTGGTTGTCCTCTCGGGGAGTTTGCCTCCGGACCTGTCGGCGGATTTTTACGCGGCGCTGATCGACATTGCCCGAAAGGCCGGCTCCGGAGTTTTTTTGGACACTAACGGGGACGCGCTGAAGGCAGCTATAGCCGCGAAACCAAATTTTGTAAAACCGAATCGCAAAGAAGTGGAAGTTCTGCTCGGGGAAAGCTTGCCCGATTTGCAAGCGGTCGTCGCTGCTGCTCTGGAGCTAATTTCGCTAGGCGCTGAAAGTGCGGCGATCACGCTGGGCGCGGAGGGCCTGGTCTGGCTCGCAAGCAAAGATGGCCCGGCGTGGTTTGCGCAACCTCCGCGGCTGAAAGCGATTTCAACCGTGGGATGCGGCGACACGACGCTGGCTGGTTTCGCATACGCCGCACTACAAGGGCTTAGCGGCGAAGAGGCTCTCAGGTTCGCTACCGCTTGTGGCGCGGCCAACTGTCTAGCCGAGTTCGAAGGACGAATCTTACTCCGCGACGTCAAGTCCCTCATCCCTAAAGTCGCCATAAAGTCGTTGCTATAACTTCGCGCGAAAATATAAAACCATTCTCAGCGCGGTTGCACAATGCCGATCTTATTCACTCCGCTGCACGCGATATAAAGCCTTCCGTCAGGCGTTGCAACCATATTTCTGACTACGCCGCCTCCCGATGGAATGGGTGCACCTGCAAACCTCTGGGTGTTTGGATCAAAGCGCACAATCGTGTTCGGTTTTACGCCTGCTTCGCTGTACCAAACCATTCCGTCGCGAGTGATGGCAATGCCGTAAGGTTCCGAGTTAGGGCCGCCCGGCGATGGCCATTCCTTCACCCGGCGCGTTGCGGGATCGAACAGACCCAAGTACCCGCGCTCGAAATCCGAATAATAAACTCGGTCATCGGCTGCGATGGCCAAACGCCTTGGACGTGCGCCTTCGGGCAAAATAAATTCGGTGATCTCCATCGTTTTAGGATTGATCTGGCCCAGCTTGTTGGTTCCGAATTCGCAAAACACCGGAACGCCTTTGCTGTTGACCGCCATCCCGTACGGAACGGCGTTGGGCGTGGGCACCATGCGCAATTCTATTTTTCCAGTTGCCGAATCAAGCCTGCCAACCATGTTTCCTTGCTGCACGGTGAACCAAAGAATACCTTGCGCATCAAAGACGGGCGTATGCGGGTCGTGCGCCGCAGGATCAGGCATGGGATATTCGCTAACCTTTCCCGCACGCGGATCGAGTTTCCCGATCAGCGCTGCATAATTTCCGGTGTACCAAATATCTCCTTCGCGGTCGGCGACGAGGCCGTGCGGGCCCGAGTGTGATGTCTTCAGCGGGAATTCGGTTATTTTGCCGGTGGCTGGATCCAGCCGGCCCAATTTGTTAGCCCCCTGCTCGGTGAACCACAGCGCGCCGTCGGGCGCCAGGGCGGGATCATGGGGGCGCGCATTGGGAGTCGGCACGTCCCACTCACGAATCGTCACATTCAGTTCACTGACGGCGGATTGCGTGTGAGCTGGGCGCGCGGCAAACAAACTGAACAAGGCGGTCCCAAGAATGGCCGCGCTCCAGGCGGAAATTGTTTTATTTTTCATGAGCCCTCCTTGCGCTCAACGCTATTTCGATTGCATTTGGCGGCGGCGCCAGAACGCTTCGATTTCTTCCAGGGTGCGGCCTTTGGTTTCCGGGACGAGGTAGTAGGAGAAGATCCATGCGGCGACTGCAAGTATCGCGTATAACCAGAATGTCGGTGTCGGGCCGAATTTGTCCAGAAGAGTCAGGAACGTCAGAGAGACCACGAAGTTTGCGGCCCAGTTTGAGGAAGCCGCGGTACCTTCGGCCAAGCCTCTCACCTTCAGCGGATAAATTTCGGCGATGATCAGCCAGAAAATTGGGCCGAGGCTTATCGCGAAGCAAGCAACGTACGCCATTAGCGTTATTACAGCGAGCTGGCCGAAGGCAGCGTCGTGCGCGGTGGCTGAAGCGCGGAAGATAAAACCAAGTACGCCGAGTGAAATTATCATGCCGGCGATTCCAGTCAGCAACAGTGGACGTCTTCCGGCGCGGTCGATCAGCCACATCGAAACAAGCGTCATGATGACGTTTACCAAGCCTATTCCGGCTGTGGCGAGAATCGCGCCCGATGCCGAGGAGATGCCCGCGGACCGAATGATCTGAGGCGCGTAGTAAATCACCGTGTTTATTCCGGTAACTTGCTGAAAGATGGCGAGCCCGATTCCAACAATCAGCGCGGGACGGATGGAGGCTTTGAGCAGGTCTGACCATTGGCCGCGTTCGTCCGTCTGCGACAAGGTGCCTTGAATTTCTTGGAATTCCGCTTCAATATTTGGGGTGCCGCGAATTTTTTTCAACACGGCGAGCGCTTTATCAGCTTGGCCATTTTTCACCAGCCAGCGCGGCGTTTCGGGCATGTACAACATTCCCAGTCCGAGGATTGCGCCGGGAACCACAGCGAGCCCCAGCATCCAGCGCCATTGCTCGGACTGAGCAAAGGCATAATCCACCAGGTAGGCGGCCAGGATGCCGATCGTGATGGCCAGTTGGAAAAGGGAAACTTGCCAGCCGCGCGCTTTGGCGGGCGATACTTCTGAAATATAAAGTGGCACCGTGGAGCTGGCCAAGCCGATGCCCAGGCCGACGATGGTCCGTCCCACAATCAGAGTGATTTCGGATCCGGCGGCGGCACAGATAATCGCGCCGAGGATAAAAATTACAGAGGTGATCAGAAGATTTGTTTTGCGGCCAATGTGGTCGGCCAAATTGCCGCCGCCAAGCGAGCCGACGGCGGCGCCCACTAGAACTACGCTCACTACCAATTCCTGGTGGAACGTTGAGAGCGCGAAACTTTTTTGGATGAAAATCAGGGCCCCGGAAATTACGCCCGTGTCGTAACCGAAGAGCAGGCCGCCCAGAGCAGCGATGGCGGCGGCAATGTAAACGAAGCCGGTGCTTTCGGCTTGTCGTGCGGACAGGCTTTCTGTCGTTTCAGAATTTATTCTCTGTTGGGGCATTCGTCCTCTTTTGGGTGGATTTTAAGGGCGGAGCGGTTGGGTGGCTAAATGCAATTCTAGCCCCGGTTAGAATTTTTTCCAGTGATTGTTTTCTGGGAGTGACGGCGATTTCTGTTTGTGGGTCAGAAGCGGTTAGAAGTGGTCTCGACCACATGTAAATATTCGCCAGATTTTTGGAATTTTGCAGCGTTTTTTTGCCGGGAATTGATGGATTACAGATCGAAAGTTTGCGATTACAACGAGTCGGTTTCGTTTGTTTGCATCGATCTACATTCCGTTCCAATAAATCGAGTTCGCCATAAGAAAGCGCAAAACAGATCCCTCGCGTTGCGCTGCTCGCTCGGGATGCCAGTGCTCGTCGCATCGTCAGTTCGCGATTAGAAATTGGGCTGGGGTGTGGATGGCGAAGAATGGAACCCATTCGGAGCGAGAGAGCAAAGTTAACGCTGCCCATCCGTGTTGTGGTCGCCGCCAATATAGCCGCGTCAAGCTTTCGCTCTGAATGCTCTCTTTCAACCTTTTTAGTAATGATCACGGGGAAACCTAGCACGCTGTTTCTGGAAATTCAAGGACCTCTGTGTGAGAACGGGCTAGTACTCGGAAGCAGAAATCCCATTTTGGGGAACGAACTAACGGACCAACTCTCCGGTGATCTGGACCATCGCGGCAACATAGCCGGGTGTGAAAATCACAGCCCCGAATCCACATTGGCCTGTTTTCAGCTGGTTCAAGCGAGATGCCGAGCCTGGAGCAAGTTTTTGGACTCCCCTCATAAGCGGATACGGAACCACCTGCGAGCATCGCCCGGAAATGTTTGTGAGAGGATTTGCCTCGCGGAAGCCTGGCCAGGCGCCATGACGGAAGACTCCTGTCCGACTCAGGATGTCTCTGTTGTTTGGTTCGAGGCGGGGATGGGTCAAGTGAACTACGCCAGGCGGGCCTGCGACGGCCGCCCCTTCGGGCACGTTGGCCAGAAGGTGTTCCTGGATGATTTTTTAATTTTGGGCGGACCGCTGGGACGCAGACGTGAGAAAATGGTAGACACACTGAGGGCTAAAAGCGTCCTAAGCTGGCGCTGCTCAGCGTTTGTTGAGGAGCTACGGGATGGCGTTTGCTAGCTTGTATCTGCCGCGGGTATGGCTGGGGAGCAAGGTATCGACGAGATTTTTGCCGTCGACGGCGAAGCCCATAGCCGCGCACGTGAAGCTGACGGAAAATTGTCAGGCGAAATGCATCAGCTGCGATTACTGGAAGTCGCGATGGGAAGACCACATCAACACGGAGCGCGCGGTGGAGCTGATCAACGAGATCGGCGCGCTGGGGATTAGGTCGCTGCGTTTTACCGGGGGCGAGCCGCTGCTGAGGCGGGATTTTTTTCAAGTTTTGCAGAAGGCGGATACTTCACGGTTCAGGCAGATTATCGTCCAGACAAATGGGCTGCTGATCAAGAAGCTGCACAAGGAAATTAACGCGTCGCCGATTACGAAAGTGGCGGTTTCCATCGACGGCCTGAAGGGAACGAACGATCATATACGCGGGATTCAAGGCTATTTTGATTTAGGCATACAGGGAATTAAATTACTGCGAGACAAGCAGGTTGTTATCTCCGTGACGCTGAATCGAATTTCCGCCGAGGAGCTTGAAGAGCTGGCAGATGTGGCTCATGCGGCGGGAGCTGAGGTGGAGATCAACATTTTGAGCAAGAGTCTTTCGTTCCTGAAGGATGCTGATCTGGATTCGATGTGGCCACAGCGAAACGACGTGGAAAGAATAGAGAAGTTTTTGCGGGACAAGCTGAAGCGTCCGGCATACGAAGTGGAGTACGTAACAAAATATTATAATCATGAGCCGCTGGATGAACCGCCGTGCGTTCTGGGTTACTTGCAGGTGTTCGTGATGTCGAATGGCGACGTGCAGACGGGGTGTTACCCGCTGAAACCAGTTGGAAATATTTTGCGGGATAGCTTGGGGAATATTCTGGCTTCGGAGGCTTACGCGCGGCAGTCGGTGGCGATGATACGGCGGGAGTGTCCGGGGTGTACGTGCGGGATTGAAAGCTCTTTGGCCGTGAGGCATGCCGGATCCAGCGCGATTTTCGAGCTTAGCCGGCTGATGCGGCGTCCGAATAACGTCGTGGTGCCGAGTGAAGTGACGCCGGTGGAAGATACGTCGCATGCATCAGCGAGTTGAGCGCTAGGCACTGGTCATAGAGGCGCGCTTGAGTCGCGGACGAACATGATTGTGGGGTGTGATTTGTACGTGGTGCGCTGGAATTCGCGATAGCCGCATTTTTCCGCGACGCGGATGGACGCGAGATTTTCAGGGTGGACGATGCAGGCGGTGCGCGGCGACGGGAAGTGCGCGTCGCCCCAGGTGACGGCGGCGCGGACGGCTTCGGTGGCGTAACCTTTGCCGCGTGCTTTCGTGACGAACGCCCATCCTATTTCCGGAATGCCGCTGAGCGCTGGGAGACCGCGCTTGTAGTCTGCGAAGCCGACTTCTCCGATGAAACTGCCAGTTGAGTTTTCTTCAACGACCCAATAACCGAAACCTAGCATGGACCAGTGTCCTGTGTAGCGCAGTAATCTCGTCCAAGATTCCTCCTCTGTGTGGGGTTTGCCTCCGATGTAACGCGTGACTTCGGGATCGGCCCACATCGCGGCGCAATGTAGGAAATCTTCCAGGCGATGGCCGCGGAGTTTTAGGCGCTCGGTTTCGAGGATTGGCACTTCTACGCCGGGGTGTGGAGGGCGAGACATCGGAGCAGTTTATTGATGCTTGCGCGTCGCGTCAAACCGATCGGGCTGCGATTCATTTACTCGACACAATTGTAGATTTCCATGAGAAGAGACGATACCAGTAGTCTGGCTCGAGCTGACCTGGCGCCGGGCGAGAAGTACTGAATTTTTTCCCGATGTGCCAACTGAGCGGGTGAAAGAATCGTAGAATGTGAGAAGTTCGACACTGATGAGCGCGGAATCCAATTCAACTATTGCTGCGGCAGAGACTGACGTTGGGATCTCGCGCGCGTGGCGAGCGCTGCGACACCGAAATTTTCGGTTGTTCTTCGGGGGGCAAAGTATTTCGCTGATTGGGACTTGGATGACGCGGCTGGCGACCAGTTGGTTGGTTTACCGGCTGACGGGTTCGGCGTTCTTGCTGGGCATCGTAGGATTTGCGGGGCAGATACCGACGTTTCTGCTCGCGCCATTTGCCGGAGTTTGGGTGGACCGGCTGAACCGGCGGAACGTTTTGATCGCAACGCAGATTTTGGCGATGCTGCAATCGTTCGCGTTGGCCGTTCTTACATTGACGAAACATATCACCATCCACGAAATTATTTTGTTGAGCGTTTTTCAGGGAATGATTAACGCGTTCGATATGCCGGGGCGGCAGGCGTTCCTGGTGGAAATGGTGGAAGACAAACAGGATTTGGGGAACGCGATTGCGTTGAACTCGTCGATGGTGAACATGGCGCGGCTGCTGGGGCCGTCTCTTGCTGGAATGGTGATTGCAATTTCCGGAGAGGGCACCTGTTTCTTGATCGATGGGATTAGCTATCTGGCAGTGGTAGCGTCGTTGTTTGCGATGCGGCTGAAGCCTAGCGCGATTACGCGCGCAACGGCGCCCATGTTGGTGCAACTACGGGAAGGCTGGGACTATGTTGCGGGGTTTGCGCCGATTCGGACGATTCTTACTTTGTTCGCTTTGGTGAGCTTGATGGGTTGGCCGTTTACGGTGCTGATGCCAATTTTTGCTACGAAGATTTTGAATGGTGGTCCGCACACGTTGGGATTTTTGATGGGAGGCGTTGGCGTTGGCGCGCTGGTTTCAGCGTTATCGCTTGCGATACGCAAGAGCGTTTTGGGGCTGGGGCGCATGATTTACATTTCTACAGCGATCTTTGGAGTGGCTCTGATTTTCTTTGGAATGTCGAGAAATTTCTGGCTCTCGCTCGTATGCATGCTTTTTTGCGGATTCGGGATGATGCAGCAGATGGCGGCGAGCAATACCATCATCCAGACGATTGTTGATGAGGACAAACGAGGGCGCGTGATGAGCTTTTATACGGTGGCGTTTGTTGGCATGGCGCCCTTTGGGAGTTTGCTTGCGGGGGCCATGGCGCATGCGATGGGAGCTCCGCGTACGGTGATGGTGAGCGGGGCTTGCTGCATGGCGGGCGCGATTTGGTTTGCATCGCGGCTGAAATCGATACGGCAATTAATTCGGCCAATCTACGTCCATTTGGGGATTTTGCCGGAGCCGTCGGTGAATGCGATCGTTCAAGATAGCGTAGGCCGTTGACTTAGGTGGACATCGCGATTTGTACGCGCTAACGTTGAAGACGCAATCTGAGGAGAACAAATATGGCGAACGATTCACACCAGCGGGCGGCTGAATTTCATGAGCAGGCGGCGCATGCGCATCGGGCCGCAGCGGCGGGTCACGGCAAAGGCGACCACTTTACCGGTCACGAACAGTCCAAACGGGCCATGGAACACGCCAGGAAGGCCTGGGAGTTCACGCAGGAAGCTCATCAACAGTCTGCCATTTTCTTAAAAGAGCAGAAGGAAAAAAAGAGCTAGTCAAGATTCGCAGATTGGCAAGCTCTTCAAGGTGTTGGTTTGTACAGAAAACGAGCAGGCAGGATGCCGGTGTCTACGGTCAGAGGGAAATCCAGCCCGCGAAAATTAGGCACAGGGATGTGACGCCCACCAGAATCCATAAAATTATGCCTTGCAGCAGTGGAGGCCAGCCGACTTGGCGCAAAGTGGCACGCGAGATTCCGGTTCCTATCAGGTAAAGAGTTGCGGTGAGCCCCAGCTTTCCTAAATTGCTTAACATGTGCCAAAAGTTTGAGAGTGCGGGCAGGTATGTGTTGGCCACGGCGGCGAGACAAAAAAGCAAAATGAACCAGGGCCACTGGATTCGAGTCTTGGAGCGCTTCAGGATGGCTGCGCCAATGGCAACCGGCACGATCCACAGAGCGCGCGTGAGCTTTACCGTGGTGCCAACAACCAGCGCGACCGGACCGTAACGCGCCGTGGCTCCGACGACCGAGCTCGTATCATGGATCGCCAGCGCGGCCCACAGGCCAAATTGCTGCTGCGTCAAGTGCAGTGCCCAGCCGAGCGGCGGGAAAACAAAGAGGGCTACTGAATTCAAAATGAAAACCGTGCCGAGCGAGATTGCAATTTCTTCATCGCTAGCCTCGATGATTGGCGCGACGGCGGCAATCGCGCTGCCGCCGCAGATGGCGGTGCCGACTGAGATCAGTATTGAAGCGGTGTGATTCACGCGCAGAAGTCTTCCCGCGAGAAGCCCTAAAATCAGCGCAAAGGAAATAGTCGCGGCGGTGTATAGGAAGCCACTGCGACCGGCCCTCAGCACTTCGTGCAAATTCATTCCAAAACCCAGGCCCACAACGGACGCTTGCAGGAGAAATTTCGAGAGATTACGGCTATCAGCCTCGAAAGGATGGACGAAGGATAATCCGTAGAGCAAGCCGAGCGCGAGAGCCAGCGGAGGGGAAATTACCCCGGTCGCGCATAAGATTAATCCAATGAAAAAGAGGGTCTTCGTATTCAGCTTTTGTCTCCGTTTTGCAGCCCGCTGTATGGCCGAGCAGTCCCACTTTCATTTTGCACAGCTACACTATCATTGATGACACGTGCGTTGGATTACGCCGAAAAAGTTTTGTTTGGAGGCGGAGGCTTCGGGAACGCATCGGAATTGTGGATCGAGGCGGAGGAAATCACTCGTCTTCGTCGAAAAAATCCTCGTCAGTGGCGCTGGCGGCTTCAGCGTCCGTCGGCCAGTCCTCGAAATAATTGTTCAAAGCGAAAAGCTTCTTAGCGAGATCGCCGACTTCGCCGGTTTCGTCGGAGAGTTCGCGCGCGGCGATCAGGCCGACGTCAATGTTGCGACGTTCGATCTCGGTCGGTTTGCGGCCGCTATCGGTCCAGCGCTTCATCGCCGCTAGTTGCTTGTTAATTCCCTGCATAATGGCGTTGTTCGGGGTGCGCGCGAGGGTCCGAGTTGCGACCTCTGTGGCTTCGCGAAGAACGCGCCGGTAGTCGATTTTTGAGTTGATCTCCCCGTACACCCCTGCCATCGCTGTCCCTGCCTTTCATTTTGCGTACCTACCCTATCATCGATGCCGAGCATATTGCTCTCCAATGGTGACCGGGTCCTTTGGAAGCCTCCAGATCCCCCTATAAATCCAGGAGCACTGGGAAGGTTTCGCGGTCCAGTTGTCGTAACCCGTTACGCCTGGTACAGCAAGTCAGGTGAATTTAGGCTAGACACGGCTACCCATTCTCGGTCAAATTATGGGTGCAGGGCTTGGGGTCTTAGCAAGCTGAGGGGGGTTATAGGCGATGCGATACACTTCTTTCTTATTCGGGGCTATTCTTTTTTTCGCAATAAATGTTAAGGCGCAAATAAACGTCGTGAATCCGCCGGCATCTGACGCATTTCCGCAGGTCGCTCTGCTCGCGCCTTCCGAGAACTCGTTTGGCTTCGGCGCTCTTCCATCTGCGTCGCCGGGGATCACAGCGGCGGCCGCTACCGGTCTGATTGCTGAGCCGCCGCAGCAAGTCCAGAGCGTTTACGAAACTTATCGCTGGCAGGCCTATATAGGTTATGAATATCTGCGCTTTTACCAGGTGCCCGCAATCACTCTAAATACGAATGGCTTCACCTATAGCATGGTCTATTACCTTAAGGACTGGGTCGGTTTGGACGGCGAACTTGACGCCACCCACTTAAACGAGTTCAATACCGGCGGATGGCTGTTGCTCGGAATGGGAGGCCCTCGGTTCAGGTGGTCGGCTCCTCGCGGCTTGGAACTTTGGGCCCATGTGTTGGGCGGGTATTCGCACTTCACTCCACAAACGGCATTTGGCACCGAGCACGCAGCGGCCTATGAGGCTGGCGGAGGAGTGGACATCAGATTTCGCTCGCGTTTCGCCTATCGCATTGAAGCCGATATGGTCGGGACGCATTACTTCAACACTTACCAATACAGTCCGAAGGTTACGCTGGGGTTTGTAATTAAGTTTTAGGTGCGGCGCAGAAGCCGCGCCGAGTGGAACCGAGGTTACTGTGATGCATTCTGCTGCAGGGCTAAGCTCGCACACGGACGACAAAAAGGCACCGGCTTCTAAACCGCCTGACCCGCCGGTTGTGGATCCCGTGGACGAAGCTTCGCTCGAATCTTTTCCCGCCAGCGATCCGCCAGCGCTGGATCCGCCGAAAAAGACAGATAAGAAAAACGAAAAGACTGCCGGAGCGGGCTCGAAGTAATTTCTGGCACCTTTCGCTGTGCTTCCTCATCCAACCTTGTGAGCCGTACCCTGCAACGCTGGACGCACGAGTGTTTGTCGTCCGCAGGAGACTGAGATGAAATCCAAGGGAATTGAGACGAAGATCGTTCTGCAAGTAGGAAGCGAGCTGCGAGTTAACAACAAGGGCGACATCATCATCGATAACCCGGAACTCGAATTGGCGCGCGAACCGGAAGCGGCGGATGCGACCATCGCGTATCGATTCGAGCCAGAGCAGGGCGTGCACGTTTTCCGCTTGCTCAATCCGGTGGCGGACCACAAACATATGAGAACTCATCACCGCGACGATTGATTGCTTGTTTTCTGTAGTCCGGTCAAATCCTCCGTAAAGATTGCAAGGGGAGATTCATGCTATTTGACGAACTCACCATTCGCGAACTGACTCTGCACAATCGTATCGTAGTGTCTCCCATGTGCCAGTATTCGAGCACCGATGGCTTTGCCAGCGATTGGCATCTTGTGCATTTAGGGAGCCGGGCTGTCGGGGGAGCTTCACTAATTTTTACCGAAGCGGCAGCAGTATCTGCTGAGGGGCGCATCAGTCCGCAAGATTTGGGAATCTATGAAGAAGAGCACATCGAGCAGCTCGCGCGCATCACCAGTTTCCTTCGTGATCAGGGCACCATCCCGGGAATTCAATTAGCGCATGCCGGACGCAAAGGCAGCACGCTTCGTCCATGGGAAGGCAATGCAGCGGTGCCCGAATCGAAAGGCGGCTGGAAGCCCGTAGCGCCCAGCGTTATTCCATTTTCCGAGGCGTACGCCATGCCTGTTGCGCTGGACGAGAAGGGAATTCAGCGCGTGGTGAAATCTTTCGCCGATGCCGCCGGGCGCGCGCTGCAAGCGGGATTTCAAGTTATCGAAATTCACTCAGCGCATGGCTATCTGCTTCACGAATTTCTCTCGCCCATTTCTAATAAGCGCACTGATTCGTATGGTGGCTCGCTGGAGAATCGTTGCCGGCTTTTGTGCGAAGTCGTCGCGGCAGTTCGCAAAGTGTGGCCGGCAGCCTACCCGCTCTTCGTCCGAATTTCTGCAACGGATTGGATTGAAGGAGGCTGGGATCTGGATCAGTCCATCCACCTGGTGGAAAAAATTGCGCCTCTTGGCGTGGACTTGATTGATTGTTCCTCGGGCGGCATTGCGCCCGGGGCAAAAATTCCTATACGGGCTGGGTACCAGGTGTCGTTCGCGCGAGAAATTCGCAAGGAAACTAACGTAATGACAGGTGCCGTCGGTTTGATCACATCCGCAAGCCAAGCGGACTTGATTTTGCGTGAAGAAAGCGCGGACATTGTAATCATGGCTCGCGAATTTCTGCGTCAACCGTATTGGCCGCTTCAAGTCGCGCGCGAGCTCGGCTTTCCAATCCCCTGGCCAGTGCAATATTTGAGGGCTGCGCCGGACGGTACGCCGCCACGCGAGCCCATTCGTGTGCCAGAAGGTATGGACGCGTTAGCTGAGCACGACGCGAATCTGGAATAAGTTCTTTCAGATCCTCGGAATAATCCTGACTGAAGAATTCCTCGGGCGCGACCTGCGAATCATTTCGCATCGGAAACACCTCGCGTTAACGCCCTAGTTCAAACGCGCCAAAACATCTACCATTGCGTTCGTGACGACTGCTTCAGAGAGCGGAACCATGCATCGCCGCATCGCAGCGGCTACCGGCATCGTAATGACCAGCGTGCTGCTGAGCCGTGTGCTCGGGTTTTTTCGCGATTGGACTCTGGCGCATCAGATGGGCTCGAATGCGATTACGGACGCGTATAACGCAGCCTTCACGCTGCCTGACTTTTTGAATTATTTGATTGCGGGCGGGTCGCTGAGCGTCACCTTCATTCCGGTTTTTGCAAAATATGCAGCGGAGAAACGCGAAGAAGAAGGCTGGCGTGTTTTTTCCACCGTCATCACAGTGATGGGCTTCGTCCTGGTCGGCCTCGTACTGCTGGGAGAACTATTTGCGCCGCACATTGTGAATTGGATCGCTCCCGGCTTCAGCCTCGGCGAACGCGCCCGCGTTGTGTTCCTCACACGCTTGATGTTGCCGGCGCAAATTTGTTTCTATGAGGGGAGCATTTTAAGCGCAGTGCAGTACGCCAAAGGGCAATTTGTTATACCTTCTCTGGCGCCGTTGATTTACAACATTGGAATCATCCTCGGCGGGATTTTGCTGGCTCCACGAATTGGGATCACCGGTTTCGCTGTTGGCGTGCTCGGAGGCGCCATCGCGGGGAATTTTCTGCTTCAAATATATGGTGCGTACCGGGCTGGCGCGATCTTTTCGCCGAGTTTCAATGTGAAGCATTCGGGTTTCTGGCTTTTTCTGAAGCTTTCGGTGCCTATCATGCTGGCCGTTTCAGTATCTTTCGCCGACGATTGGATCATTCGATATTTCGGATCGTATCTTCAGGCTGCTTCGATCACCTGGCTGACCTATGGGAAAAATTTGATGCGCGTGCCCCTCGGGCTGGTAGGCCAAGGTGTCGGCGTAGCGTCGTTTCCGTTTCTTGCCCAGCTATATTCGGAAAAGAAAGTTGAGGAATTAAATCGCGTTCTGAATACCACCTTCAAAGGACTGATATTTCTGCTGCTTCCGATTTCCGCTTTGACCATCGCGCAGAGTGTTCCCATCGTGAATCTTGTTTTTTCCCATACGCGCATGCATGGCTACGATCTTTACGCCACAGGCCAGACTCTCGCATATTTTTCGATTGGAATGTTCGCCTGGGGCGCGCAATACATTCTCGCGCGCGGCTTTTATGCGACGCGCGACACTATCACGCCTGCCGTGGTTGGCACAGTGATGACCGCCCTAAACATTCCGGTTTATTGGTGGCTGGCGCATCACATGCAGTATCTCGGCTTGGCGCTGGCGAGCTCCGTCGGCATCATCGCTTACACGGCGGTTCTTTTTATTTTGCTGAACCGGCGCACGAAAAATCCGGAAGAAGGAAGCCTAGTGGTTTTCTTCTTGAAAATGACGGCTGCTTCGATGGTAGCCGGCGTCGTTTGTTACCGGCTCGCGCTTTTGCTCGAGAACCATTTACCGTGGCAAAGGATTTGGGGTGCGCTCGCCCTGCTGGTGATCGTTACCAGTGCAGGAATACTCTTGCTTATGATTTTGCTAAAAATTCTTCGTGTGCCGGAACTGGATCACTATTTGCGTAAGGCCTGGGCCTATACCGGCTTGTCAGAGTAGTTCGGATCCTCAAGAAGCTTCCGCGGCTCAAGGCCACTGATCGAAAACTGCGCGCAGGGTTGACCTGGCTGCCTATCATCACTTCGATTTCACGTGCCTAGTTTTTCTTACCGGCGGCCTTGATCGTTATCTGATGTGTTCCACTTACCAGCGAAATTGTTGAGGGAGCGTTGCCTGAAAATTGTCCATCGATATAAATTTCCGCCAGTTGGACCCAGATGGCAGGTAGGGTCAGCGCTGGCTATTTCAAGTATTCGGCGAGCCAGTTGAGAAACGTCTTGTACCACAGCTCGCTGTTTTGAGGCTTCAAGACCCAGTGTCCTTCGTCTGGGAAGATGAGAAGTTTCGACGGCACGCCTTGGCGCTGCAGGGCGGTGAAGAATTCCAGGTCTTGCGTGTACGGAACCCGAAAATCCAGCTCGCCGCCTACTACGAGCGTGGGCGTCTTATATTTTCCGAGCGCAGCGGCAAATTCGCTAGGTGACCACTTCTTGTAATAATCGGAATTTACCCACGGCGCGCCGCCAAATTCCCATTCTTGAAACCACAGTTCCTCGGTTGCATTCATGCTGACGGAGTCGTAAGTCCCCGCGTGGCTGATCAAACATTTGAAACGTCCCGTATGCGTCGCGATCCAATCGACCATGTATCCGCCAAAAGAACCGCCCGCCGCTGCCACGCGCGAGCCGTCGATGAAGGGATATTTCGCAATGGCCGCTTCCAAGCCGTCCATCAGATCTTCGTTGGCTTTTCCGCCCCAGTCGCGGCTAACCTCGGCCGTAAATTTCTGGCCGTATCCACTTGAGCCACGCGGGTTGATCGCCAGCACAACGTATCCGGGCGCGGCCATCACCTGCTGGTTCCAACGATAGCCCCAGGCATCGGTCCAAGCGTTCTGCGGGCCACCATGAACCAGCAGCAAAGCGGGATACTTTTTCGACACATCGAAATTCGGCGGCCGGACCATCAAGCCTTCCACCTGCGTTTTCTCTGCGCCTTCGAACCAGAAAGCTTCTGGCTTGGCGAGATCGAGCTGTGAGAGCAGCGCCGCATTTTGGTGCGTAACCTGGCGAACATCGCGGCCGTCCGAATTCGCCGCAAAAATTTCCGCGGGCATGGTCAAGCTCGTACGCGCGAACGCAAGCGTGCGACCGTCGCCGCTCACATCGAATTCGTCGTTAAAATTTCCATTCACTACTACTTTCGGTGAATTGCCCGGCGTGGACGCGATGGAATAGATGGGCATTTCGCCTTGGTCTTCGGCGGTAAAGTAAATCGTCTTGCTGTCCGGCGCGAAGGCATAGGATTCCACGCTGCGGTCGAAATCTTCAGTCAAATTGGTTTCTTTTCTGTTTTTGCGGGAATAGAGCATTAAACGCCAGCGATCGGCTTCGTAACCCGGTTGCAATTGCGAGCGATAGGCGATCCACATTCCGTCGCGCGAATACACGGGTCCCCAGTCGTCGGCGGGATTCAACGTAATACGCGTGGGCGCGCTGGTGCCTGAGGCAGGCACAGTAAAAAGATCGCCGTTTGTGCTGAGCGCTTCGTCTTTATCGGTGTTAGCAGTGAAGCAAATTTCCCGGCTGTCGGGTGAAAAGGCAATGGCCTCTGGGCCGCCCAAGGTGAACGGCGGCACATCATAGTCCGCGGCCGGCGTTAGATCGCGCGGCGTTCCACCTTTGGCAGGAACAACAAACAGATGGCTGCGCTTGCCGTCCCACCAGGCGTTCCAATGGCGGTAGAGCAGCTTGTCGTAAATGTGCGCCTTTACTTTACTTTTTGCTTTTTCAGCATCGCGGCGCGCGTTGCACGCTTCGTCCGTGCAATCGGGATATACGCTGGAAACGAATGCGATGGTCTTTCCGTCGGGCGACCAGATTTGGTTGTCCGCTCCAGTGGAAAGAAAAGTAATTCGGTTCACTGCGCCGCTTTTGATATCCATCGAAAAAATTTGTGGATTGCCTTCAATGCGGCCGGAGATAAACGCCAGCTGTTGACCGTCGGGCGACCACCGGGGCCGCGTATCGCTACCGCCGTGCGTCAATTGACGTGGCTCGCCGCCGGCTACGCTCACGATCCATATGTCGCGTGAAGTGTGATTCGCATCCAGGTTCGGTGTGGCAACCGTGTAGGCAATCCATTTGCCGTCGGGAGAAATCTGCGGCTCGCTCAGGCGGTGCATCGAAATTAAATCCTGGAAGGTGATGGCGCGCCTCTTGGGTGTCTGGGCGTTCAGAGAAACCGGCGCTGCGGCAAAGGCCATGAAGACGAGGTATGCGGCCATGGTCCTGCTGATCCAGTGCGGAGTAACGTTCATTTCTCCTCTCTGACCCAATTTCTCACTACACTTTTCTCGTGCTTAGAAAAATGAATGAGCCGCCGGCTACCAGCAAAAGTATGCCAAAAACTTTCGGAATTTGTATTATGCGTGTAGTTTCGATGATCGTTTTGGTGCCGCCAATCTCGATTTCGCTTTTCTTGGACGGCATACTTACGTTGGGATGAATCAACGCCGCGATACCTAGCGCGATGAATAGCGCTCCCATCACCACGTACGGGTGAATCTTCATCGCAATATTCTCCTAGCTACGGTTGCTTAATCCGTCGGCGTAGCTTGCGCCGTCCCGATGGCGGGGAGCATTGGTTTCAGAATTTCGCCCAAATAATCCGGACGGCTGCTATCGCGTACCAGGTGTGGCCAGCGGGAGCCGCCATGATAGTCGATCGAACGCGTTTGAAGTTGCGCGCCGTTGGCTACGATCATCTGAATCGGCGCGGTAGATAATTTCGAGCCTGCGATGGCCTGTTTCATTTCATCCGGAGAATACTGCTTTCCGTTGACCGCAATGATTTTCATTCCGGGGCCGATTCCGGCGTCGTAAGCGAGACCGCCGTGCGTCACATCGCCTACGATTCCGTCATCCTGGACAATCATGCCGATGGTGAAAGTTAAGTTCATTCGCCTGGCGAGCGCACTTTCGGTCGCTTCTATTTCATTCGGTTCTTCGCTGTATATCAACTTCCAGCCATTGTTTTCGACGGCTTCGATCGGAGTTCTTGTTGAGACTCCATCCAGATGCGCGCGAAGGAAGGCAGTCCAGTCATAAGGCGCCAGACTATTCAAGACGGCCACCACGTCTTCAAATTTATAAGTTTTCAGCGCGGGGACGTTCGGGGAGCCGGCATAGAAAATTTGGCAGAAATCGTTCATCGATTTTTTGTCTTTGGTAAGTCGGCGCAAAGTGCCGTCGATATCGAGCCAAAGTAACTGGCCTTCTTCGTAAAAATCCGTTCCGCGGCGCCAATTCGACCAGTCCTCGGTGGAGTTGTAAAGGAACGGAGCAGCATCGGCCGCATCCTGCAACGAGCGCCACTCGCGTCCGGGATGATGTTCGTACGCGGCCACCAGTTCGGCCAGATCATCCATCGACTGTTGCTGCGTAAGCAGTCCACTGCGCGCGGTGAGAACGAAGCTGCCGAGATATTCCGTCAAGCCTTCGTAAACCCAAAGCAGATCATCCTTCATGGGCTGCTGATAATCCGCGGTGGCCAACCCTTCCGGGCGGCGGTATTTTCCATTCCAGGAATGGACGAATTCGTGCGGCAGAAGACCAGCGAACGCGATCAGCTCAGAATCATCGATCAAGCTGCGCTCCGCTGTTCGATCGTCGCTCGATTCGTGATGCTCCAAGCCGAAGTGGGCAACATCGTCACTGAGCGTGAGCAAGAAATGATAGTCGCGATAGTGGCGCGGACCGAAAAGTGCGCCCGCTTCGGCTACGAGCTGGCGAAAATGCGCCTGCGTTTCTGGAGACATCACCAGCGCTGCTTCGCTATCTGCGGCGATGTCCATGAAATGTGGAGGATCTTGTCCGGGGGTGAGTTGAATTTCGCGAAAATATTTTCCGGCCAGAACTGGAGAATCTACCAGCGTGTTCAGCGTGACCGGCGAGAAATCAATCATGTCGCCGTTCTGTCTAGCACCGGGAAGGGCAGTGCCGTATTTCCATCCGGCGGGAAGCTTCAAACTCGGCACGAACGTAATGTCGCGTATGTCGTAACCTTTCGGGTATAGCAAGACTTGATTCCAGCTCAGCACGTCCAACGAATTTGTTGCCGAGGCGCCCGCCGAGAATCCCCCCGCCGGCGCCGCAAGGAGAAAATCAAAATCCGCGGTTAATGTGGTCACTCCCGCCGGAATGTCCAAATGGATTGAAAACATTTCCACCAGATCGCGACGCCATGAGATTGTTTTGCCTGCACTGCTGAATTTCATTCCGGCCACCTCGATGATCGGGCCGTCCGGCATATGCTCGCCGGGAATCCATTCGGGATAATAAAGTGTCAGAGGGCCAGGGGTTACTGGAATCACCATATGCGCGTGCAGAATTTTCTGCGGCGCTTGCGTAGCATCAACCACTAAGCGAATTGGGCCGGCTTTGGTTTGTGCTTGTGCACTCGGGCTAGTCAAAAAGATTCCCACTACCAGCACAAGACCTGTTATCGAAATCATTTTGCGCATAATTCCCCCATTCTTCTTGGTATCGTATTAGACGAATTGGATGTGCTTACGATTTAGAGCATCAGACGATAGGCGTTGATTCATTCAGAAATTGGTAATTCCTACTTGCGTGAACAAAAATTGCAGCACGTTGGTGTCTTCTTCGATGATCTTGCTCACCGGCCGGCCTTCGCTGTGGCCCAGCTTCGTGTCGTACATCAGCAGAATCGGTTTGTCGACGCCCTGCGCCGCTTGCATTTCCGCGGTCATCTTGCGCGCGTGCAACGGGGCCACTCGCGTATCGCTGTCACCTGTGAGAAAAAGCACGGCCGGATATTTCGTGCCCTTTACTACATGATGGTAGGGCGAGTAGGCGTAGAGAAAAGGAAACTGCTTCGGATCATCGGACGATCCGTATTCTGGCACCCAAAATCGCGCCACTAGAAATTTCTGGTAACGCACCATATCGAGCAGCGGGTATCCACACACGATGGCGCCAAACAGATCCGGACGTTGCGTCATGGCCGCGCCCATCAGCAAGCCGCCATTGCTGCGTCCGGTGATAGCTAGGCGCTGGGGACGGGTGTAATGATTCGCGACCAGCCATTCCGCGGCTGCGAAAAAATCGTCGAATACATTTTGCTTTTTCTCGAGCATGCCGGCGTGGTGCCACGCCTCGCCAAACTCTCCTCCACCGCGAAGATTGGGCATCGCGAACACGCCGCCGTGTTCCGCCCACACCACCGCATCGTCGCGAAACGCGGGTGTTTCGCTGGAATCAAAACCGCCATAGGCGGTCATCAAGGTGGGGTTGGAACCGTCGAGCTTCAATCCCTTCTTATAGAAAAGGAACATTGGTACGCGGGTCTTATCCTTTGATTCGTACCAAACTTGTTTTACTTCGAACTCATTGGCATCTACCGGAACAGCGGGCTTGGCCCACACGGCGAGTGTGTGCTGCGGAAGGTCGAAGCGATAAATGGTCGCAGGAATTGCGAAAGATTGAAAAGAGAGAAATGCTTCGGAATTCCGCCACCTGCCTGTGATTCCGCTCACCGCGCCCAAAGACGGCAGCGTGATCCCTCCTGCGGAGTTGCCATCGGCTTCAAAAACTTTTAGTTCGGAAGCTGCATTGTGGGAATACTGCGCGATGATTTTTCCGCCGGCTAATCGAAAATCTTCCAGGCGCGACTCACTCTCCGGGATCACTTCCTTCCAGTTTTCTTGCGTGGGATTGCTCAACGGCACGGCCAGCAAGCGCCAGTTCGGAGCCTTCCAGTTTGTTTCCAGAACCAGCGTGTCACCTGCAATTTCGCCTTGAAAGCAGGAATCAATCGTTTTGACTACTGCTGTGATAGGGCCGCCATACACCAAGTCTTGAAAATAAACTTCAGACTTTTCGCACGCCGAGCCATAGAAGACCATTAACAACAGGTAGCGCCCATTTTCCGAAACATCCACGGATAGAATTTTGTCGGGTCCAAAGCCGTCGCCAAAAATCTCTTTGTCTTGTTCTGCGCTGGTTCCCATTGCATGGTAGTACGCGCGCGGGCCTGCGTCCGTCAGTTTCGAATAATAAAATCCGCTCTTATCCGTTTTGAAGGCAACTCCCGAAAGGTAACGTGCGCGCGGAAGGGAATCTGGAATTTCTTTTCGAGTATCGGTATTGATCAGGTGGATCGATACTTCGTCCTCGCCACCTTCGCGCATTCCATAGGCCACCAGCTTTCCATCTTCGGAATAGCCTTCAAAATTCACGCTCGTGGTGTGGTCCGCGCTCAGCGACGCGGGATCAACCAGCACGGTCTCGGTTCCGGCCGCTCCGCGCCTCATGTAGAGCACAAACAAATCCTGGCCCGCGGTGCGTCTGGAATAAAAATAGCGGCCTCCTCGCAACACGGGAAGGCGAATCGTATCTACTTTGATCAATTCTCCAAGTCGCTTCGAGATCGCTGCTCTTCCGGGCAGCGTCTTTAGTATATTTTGCGTGCAGGCGTTTTGTGCATCGATCCAGGCTCGTGTTTCAGGATTGTTTTGATCTTCGAGCCATCGATACGGATCGCTTAGCACCATGCCATGAATGGTTTCTTTTACGTGGTCCACACGCGTTGGCGGCGGGCACTTCATTTCATCCCCTCGAGCCGTGACTGGCGCAGCGCTGACCGCGGCAATTGCCATCACCATCGATAAAAATAGTCTTGGCCGAAGCCAGCGCTGGCCTGTTAGAAGGAATACAGGACGCTGAAAACGTGATGGTAATTCCATCGAAGGTTCTTCCGCGGAACTTGTGTTCAACTCTTGCTCCCTTCACGAATTTCAAGTGATCGGTGTGGCCATCTTTCGCGGCGGATTGAAGAACGGCAGCTCCCTAATCGTGGCTCTTACCTTGTGACGTACCGCCTCTACGGTGAGTTCCATTTGCAGTTGAAGTCCTGGCGCGGCATGTTCCCGGTTCAGGCTAGCGAGCGCGATCATTTTTTTTAGCGTCGGCGACCAGGTTGTCGAAGTCGCTTTGCCGACCTGCAATCCTCCGCGATATACCGGAACTGGAGTGCGCGACGCCGTGCTTTGCACCTGCGGCCCCAATCCCACCGCATCGTAAAGACGCTCAACGTCTTCCCAGTTGATGTCCAGTCCCATTAAGAGCCGTTTGGCTCCGCGCTGATTTTCTTCTGCCAGAGCTTCGCGGCCGATGAAATGTTCCTTCTTCAAATCCACCATGCGTGCGAGGCCAATTTCGTATGGCGAATATTTCTGCGCTTCGATCAGCGCACGCTTGCTGCTGAAATAGTCCACTTCGATCAATATGAGTCCCGCTTCAATTCGCGCCACGTCCAGGGCCAGCATTCCGGCTGGATGCAGGTCGAACGGCCGGCCATTTTCCATCAGCGCGTCCCACACTCTTGGCGCATCGCTCCAGGGCATCCAGATTTCGTAGCCCAGATCCCCGGTATATCCGGTGCGCGATATGTCCACTTCCACGCCGGCGATTTCTCCGTGCGTGAAGCGAAAATATTTCAAATTCGCAATGTCGGCTTGCGCAGTTTTCATCAGCAAGCGTCCCGATGTGGGCCCCTGCACAGCGAGAGCTGCAATTTTGTTGGAAATGTCTTCGATATTCACGTCGAGTCCCAGCGCGTTTTGATGGAACCAACGCATGCTGGGGTCGGCCGCAGTCCAACGATATGTATTTTCCGCTAGACGCGAGATGGTGCCGTCGTCGATTACTTTGCCTTCTTCATCGCACCAGCAGCAGTAAATCACCTGTCCCACCGCGACCTTATTAATGTCGCGAGTGATCACGCGGTTCACGAGTTTGGTCGCGTCCTGGCCGGTCAAAAAATATTTGTATAGGGGAGAGACGTCGATCATTGCGCTAGCATTGCGAATCGCGTTGTACTCGTGGTCGTGGTGCATTTCGTAAACGCTGACCGCGTAATAGCCCGACCATTCGCGATAATTCATGCTCTCGCAAAGTTTTGAAGTTCTGTCGTGAACCGCTGTTCCAATCGGCACAATCGCTCCTGGAGTAAATAAGCAGCGTCCCTAAAGATGGCCGGCAAATCGCCTGCAAAACGCCGCATAAACTCGGCGCGCGATTATAGTTCGCCCGCACGCGCTATCGCAAGGCGAACTCAGCCTCGCATTCGTAGGGGGACCTTCATTTTTGCGGCGGCGACGTGATGGGCGAGATTGAGGGATGAGTGGAGAGCTCGTTCCCCGCGATGATGGCATTCCGAATCTGACTGTATATATCCGTAAGCGTGTTGGGCGTGTGCGGGATCAGAATCGTATTGCTGTGATCGTTTGCCGCAATTTCCTTCAGTGTATCGAAGTATTGGGTCATCAGGACAAGTTGCATCACGTCCTGCGGAGTGGAGCCCGGAACCGTTTTGGCGAAGTCCTCGACTGAATCTTTCAACCCCGTGATAATAGCCTTCCTCTGATTCGCGATACCTTCTCCTTGCAGGCGTTTCGATTCGGCCTCTGCTTCCGCCTGCTTTACGAGAAGCATTTTGTTTGTTTCCGCGCGGGAGACGGTAGCTTCGCGTTCGCGCTGCGCGGCGTTGATGTCATTCATCGCAGCCTTCACCTTCTGGTCGGGAACGATGTCGGAGATCAGAACTTTGACGATGGAGTATCCATACTCCTTCATCGAAGCGTCCAAGTTGTCTCTCAAATCGCTCGCAATATCAGCTTGGTTCAAAAACGTATCGTCCAGCTTCATTTTCGGAACGTGGCCGAGAACCACGTTGTACACCATGGACTCGATCTGCTTCACCGGGTCGGACAGTTTGTAAAAGGCTGCCTCGACGCCCTCGGGTATCACCTTGTACTGGATGGAGACCGGTATCTGAACGAAGACGTTGTCCTGGGTTTTCGTCTCCACCTGCACATCGAACTGCTGCACCTTCATGCTTAGGCGGCGAACGACAGTTTCCAGATACGGCGTCTTCCAATTCAAGCCGGGACCGGCGACGCGCGCAAATTTTCCGAGCCGCTGGACGATGGCTACCTGCGCCGTCTCAACGGTGAAGAACGAACCGAGCACGATGCTCAAAGCGAGCAGAACAATAATGGCGATAAAAAACAGAAAAAACGCAGCCATGTTCTCTCTCCTCCTTCGTTATGCAGGTGCCGAACTATACCCAATGGGCGATCCGGAAGACGGCGGCATTTTACCTCAACAGTCGTTCGTCTCAGGAAGCGGAAAATAGGAAGTCCAAGCGGTGCACTTGCCGAGAATATTCACGAGCAAGGGTGGCGTCTAACAAGTGACGGCTTGTTGCGTATCCGTGCGTTTTTTTCTGACATACTGATTGCGATTTGCTTGACTTGCAGTCACGGAGACTCTCTTCCTTGTTGTGAGTCTGTGCGGTCGCTTGTAGAATGCTTCGACTTCTGCGGCACGGAATATTCCGCAAGATTCATCACGTAAATTCATGGCAAAACGTTACGATGTCATCGTAATCGGCGGCGGCCACAATGGCTTGGTAAATGCGGCGTACCTCGCGAAAGCCGGCAAAAAAGTACTGGTGCTCGAGCGCAGATACGTTCTGGGTGGCGCTGCCGTTACCGAAGAAATTATTCCCGGATTTAAATTTTCCGTTTTCTCTTACGTTGTCTCGCTACTGCGCCCCGAAATTATTCGCGATCTGGAGTTGCCGCGTCACGGCCTGGAAATTTTGCCGCTGGATGGAACCATCACGCCGATGCAGAACGGCGATTATCTCTGGCGTGAAAATGACCATGGCAGGACGCGCCGCGAGCTGGAACGCCACTCAAAATTGGACGCCGAGGCCTACGAAGAGTTCGGCAAGTCCATGGTCGCTATGTGCCGTTTCGTAAAACCTATTCTCGGCATGATTCCGCCGGACCCCACGTCTCTCGATCCTCGAGATTTGAAAAAGCTCGCTTTCCTGGGCAAGCGCTTCCAGTCGCTCGCGGCGGAAGACAAATACAATCTCGTCCAGCTTATGACCATGAGCGCTGCGGATTTTCTCGATCAATGGTTCGAGACCGACGTTTTGAAGGCGACGATGTCCGCGTCGGGAATCATCGGGACTTTTCTCGGAATTCGTTCGCCGGGTACCGCCTACGTTTTGCTGCATCACTACATGGGAGAAATCGACGGCGCGTTTCGTTCCTGGGGCTTCAGCCGTGGCGGCACTGGCGCGATTTCCAACGCGATCGGCAGCGCCGCGAAAGAAGCCGGCGTAGAAATTCGCACAGAAGTGGCGGTGAATCGCATTCTGATCAAGAACGGCGTGGCGCACGGTGTGGTGCTGGAGGGCGGCGAAGAAATATATGCGGATTTGATTTCGTCCAGTGTGGACCCTAATCTCACGTTCCTGAAATTTATCGAAGAGCGCGAATTACCGGGAGATTTTCTCGAAGAAGTGCGGCGTTACAAATATCGCGGCTCCTCCGGAAAAGTAAACCTCGCGCTCGACGCGCTGCCGGATTTCACCTGCCTGCCCGGACCCGGACATCACCTGCGCGGCGCGATGTCGATTTCGCCTTCGATGGAATACATGGAGCGCGCCTACGACCAGGCCAAGTACGGCGAATTTTCGCGGCGTCCCTACATCGACATGGTAATCCCCACGCTCACCGACCCTTCCGTCGCGCCTCCAGGCAAACACATTCTTTCCTGCTTCGTGCAATACGCGCCCTACAAATTGAGTAGCGGAAACTGGGACGACCAACGCGAGGCGTTTGGCGATACGGTAATCGACACCATCGCGGAATACGCGCCGAATATAAAAAACATCATTATCGGCAAACAGTTCATCACGCCGCTGGACATCGAGCGGCAGACGGGCCTGACCGAGGGGAATATTTTCCAGGGTGAGCTTTCGCTGGAACAACTTTTCTTTCTGCGTCCGGCGGCGGGCTGGGCGCGATATCGCACGCCCATTAAGAAATTGTACATGTGCGGCTCGGCCACTCATCCGGGTGGCGGAATCATGGGCGCTCCCGGACGCCTCGCGGCGCTGGAAATCCTGAAGGATACCGGGAAGGGTAAGAACTGACGTGGCAGCGCAACCTGAAATCGTGATTCTTGGCGGCGGGCACAACGCGCTGGTGGCCGCATTTTACCTCGCGAAAAAAGGCTTGAAGCCGCTCGTGCTGGAACGTCGCGACGTGGTTGGCGGCGCTGCGGTCACGGAAGAATTTCATCCCGGATTTCGCTGTTCCACGGTAGCCCATACAGGAGGGCCGCCCCTTGCCGCAATTCTCAAAGACATGCAGCTCGCGCGCCACGGCCTCAAGAAACTCGAATCCCCGGTGCGCATTTTCGCTCCTAACTTGGATGGCCGCTCTCTCACGCTGTATACCGACACCCAGCGCTCTGTCTCCGAAATTCAGAAATTTTCCGCCAAAGATGCCGCCAGCTATTCCGACTTTGCGGCTGGTCTCGCACGCGCCGGAGAAATTATCGCGCAGCTTCTATTGCTGACGCCGCCGGTAATCGAAAAGCCCTCGAAAGAAGATATTTGGAAGCTCCTAAAAGTTGGACACAGAGTCCGCGGCCTGGGAAAAAAAGAAATGATGAGGCTGATTCGTTGGGGCCCCATGGCCGCCGCGGATTTCGTCGCTGAATTTTTTGAGACGGATTTGCTGCGCGCGGCGATTGCGGCGCGAGGAATTTTTGGCGCTGCGATGGGTCCGTGGTCCGCCGGCTCTACAGCGCTCTTGCTCTTGCGCGCGGGTGCCGACCCGTATCCGGTTGGCAACTCCGCTGTGCCGCATGGAGGAATGGGCGCGCTGACGGCCGCTTTGGCTGCAGCCGCGAAGGATGCGGGCGCCGCAATTCGCACGGGCGCGGAAGTGAAACAGATTCTGGTGAAGAACGGCCGTGTAACTGGCGTTGCGCTCGCAAGCGGCGAGGAAATCGCCGCGAAGACGGTAGTATCCGGGGCCGATCCGCGGCGCACATTCCTTGGCCTGCTCGATCCCGTGCATTTGCCGCCAAGTTTTGTGGTCAAGATGCAGAATTACCGTTGCAACGGGACCGCCGCGAAAATAAATGTGGCGCTCGATGCGCTGCCCACCTTTGCTGCACTTAAGAGTACTTCAGAGGGAAATTCCGCTTTAGCCGGACGAATTCATATCGGTCCCGGCATCGATTATCTAGAGCGCGCCTTCGACGCTTCGAAGTACGGCGAATTTTCACGCGCGCCATATCTCGACATTTCTATCCCGTCGATCCTGGATTTGTCGCTCGCGCCCGCAGGAAAGCACGTGATGTCCATCTACATGCAATTCGCGCCATATAAATTAAAGCAGGGCGATTGGACGCAGCAGCGAGACGCGTTGCGCGACACCGTATTAAAAACTCTTTCGGCCTACGCTCCGGATCTCCCGCAAAAAATTCTGGCGGTGCAAACCGTCACGCCGAAAGATCTAGAGTCCATCTACGGACTAACAGGCGGCCATCCGTTCCACGGCGAACTAGCGCTCGATCAAATCTTCACCATGCGTCCGCTACTCGGCTGGGCGCGTTACGCGTCGCCTGTTGCCGGCCTTTTCCTCTGCGGCAATGGCACACATCCCGGAAACGGCGTCACCGGCGCCTCCGGCCACAACGCCGCTCGCGAAATCTTAAAACATATCCGCAAGTAAGCCTTTTCCGGCGGCTAAGCCAGTGATCTGTGATCTATATTTGTCTAGATCAGTTTTTCAGACGAAATGTACTGTACGCAAATTTACTGGCCAACAGTTGGCCTCCGTCGTGATCCAGCGGATGCAAACTTATTGCTTTGAATCCGAAGTCACGTTCCCATTTGTTTTTAACTCGAAAAAAATACACGCCGCCCGCTTCTGCTGTTAAATGAGCCGCCGCCGTGGGATGTCCTGCGCCCAAGACGATCGCTGTTCGCCAACTAGCACCGAGGTGATGTTCGCCGGGATCGACGCTAAAGTAAAAATAGGAATCTCGTGCGTGGCTCCAAGCCAGGCGCCGTCTAGACCAACTCTGGTAGTCGGTTTGATGCAAGCGCGGCGGGCGAGTACAAGCGATTCCAGAAGTACAACGCAAATAGCTCTAAGGCTTCTGCGTATGGTTGGATAGTAGCGACCGAACCTCCCTGGATTTCTCTCGTACCACTTCGCTTTTCAAGATGCTGCAGCTTGGTGTTCTGAATGGCGCAGGTTCTGCCGAAGCGTTCTAAAGTGTTTGTCAATTTTCGCTAGATCGCGAACTTCGTCGTTTCCTTTTTCTCGTCTGACGATGAGCGACCGTCTTTTTCGCTACAGGACGCGTTTGTACCAACACCGGCACGTCGGAGTTAAAGATATCGGCTACCACTTTCCACTTGCTGTCCGCCTGTTTTTTCCAAACCTCCACAAACTTGCCATGATCTGTCATTGGTTTGCCTTGGGCATCTTTCGTAGTCAACTGATACGTGCCCACTACATACGCCAGATCACCGGAACGCGCGACCTCCACTTTGTTTGCCTGCCACGACAGGGAAGTGTCAGGAGTCAGGAGCGAAGCCCATGCGGCGCGAATCGATTGTTTGTCGCCCGCGATCGGTGCGTTGGGCGCCAGCAAAGACGCATCATCGCTGTAATACGAAACTGTAGCATCCACGTCTCTCGCCGCAGCTACCTTGGACCATCGCGCGTCCAAATCTCGAATCGTCTTTTCATCCGCAGCGCGCGTGTCTGCCGGCTTCTGCTCTGCGCATCCTGCCACACATAAAATCAGAGCGAGGCCTCCCCACAAAGCGAGCTTCAATCCGTGTTTTCCTTGGTGACAACCGCGCATTGATAATCCCCCTACGGTAAGATTTTTTGTGCGGCCCATCTTACTACGGCTTAAGTGGCGTCACCCGCATTCAAAAAGCGGGTCAAGAAATTGCGCTACGGCTTTTTCTTTCCTAACAATCCGCTGAAAGTTTTGGTCGCCGCTGCCGCCGGATTTCCCGGAATTGCGGCTTTAGCGACGTTTCCTATCGCTCCGCCCACGTCGGGCAGTACCTGAGGATTCGAGGTAGTCCCGCGAATTGTAAAAGGGATGCCGCCCGATGAATTGCCTCCGGCACGACCGCCTCCTCCCAGAGCTCCCAGAGCTCCCGCTGCTCCTCCGGCCACAGTTGCAACATCTCCTACCGCTTGGCCAACGCCACCTGCAAGTTTCGCAACCATCTTGAAATCCAGTTGGCCTGCCGCGCTCACAGTTCCGTTCCCGGTAACACCGCCGATTGAGGGAAGTACCAGATTTAGAGAATCAATCTTTGTTCCGGACGGGTCATTGCGCACCGTGGCGCTCAGCGTCTGAATTTCCGTATCGTTTCCCCCTCCGCCGCCTAAGCCGGCAAACGAGCCGAGCGCCCCGAGCTTTGATTTCAAACTAAACCCAGCCAGTTTCGTGTTCGAGATGTTGACAGGCCCGGTAAGCGTTGGTTTGTCCGTGGGACCAATGATGGTGAGATTGGCGCTCAGCGTTCCTCCCTGACAATTTCGAACCGGAAGGAAGCACCACGCCGACTGCAGGTAAAAATCCTTCCAAGTCGTCGAGGGGCATCTCCGGTGCATTTACCTTCATGTTGATTTTCGCCGGCGTAGTGGCGGCGTTGTAACTCCCCGTCAAATGTTGAACCGCCTTGCCGATTTTCACCTCGGCTTGACTCAGCACACCGGCCTGCGTTTCCAGCGTGTACACCGTGGAGTACTCAATGTCCACCGGGACCGTTGAAGCGCTACCAGCCGCCGATGCTTTCAGCTTGGTTGCTTTGATGCTTCCTTTGGAACTCATCTGCTTGCCGTCGGAATTCAGATCGCCTTTGAAATCCATCAACGCCTGCGATGCCGGACGAAGGATCGATGAAGCCGGTGGTTGCAAGATCAAGGTGCCGCACATCAATCGTCGCTCTCAAAGGGAGTCAGTGAAGAGTCGCTCGGATTGATTGGGCCGGCTTTGCCTTCGACTTTCAGGTCCGCATCGCCCGAACCTTTCGCGGAAACCTTGAACGGAAATTGTGAGGTGTAGGAAAGATCGGAAGCCTCCACATCCACGTCTTGATAAATACTCGGTTTTAGACTTGACCCGGCGGTGCTAACGATGATTTTCCCATTCTTGATTTCGAGCTTCTGGACATTTAACGCACCGGCGCCAGCTACCGCCGTTCGATTGACGCTTGCCGCCAAACTGGAATAATTCCATTTTCCGCCCGCGCCGTGGATCAGATTTACCTCCGGGCCCTCGATTTTGATCGAGCGCACGTTGATTTGTTTGGAGAAGATCAACGGCATCAATTCGACTCCCACGCTCAGAGTTTTAGCCGTAAGAAAGGGCGACTTGCTGAAGTGGGCATCGTCGGCGATGGAAACGTCGGAAACCGTCACACCGCCCGAGAAAATCGCCAGCTTGATATCACCAATTGTGACCTTACGTCCTAGTGCCGCAGTAAGTTTGGTCTCAAGCGTCGGCTTGAATTGGTTCGCATTGATGAAAAGGGGCAAGCACAAAACCAGGAGCAGGAGGAACGCGACAATTGCTCCGGCAATAACGAGAGGTTTCTTAGCTCTCATGTTGGCCTCCGGGAGACGAGGTACGGGGGCAGCCCTGCCGAAATCTTTCTGGCATCATACTCCCGCCGTGCTGAATGCGCCAACCAAACCGGGGGTATATCGACAACTGCATCTACCACCACCGGCCCGCTCTTGTGCGCCAACGCCTCAGCCAGGCCGTCCCTCACATTTCCCGGCTCCTCGATCCGGATGCCTTTCGCTCCCATGGCCTCGGCCACTTTAGCAAAATTGGGATTCTTGAAATCGACGCCAAACGCACGAAACCCGCCTCCTGCCGTTCGATGTTAACGAAATCCAGCGATTCGTTATTCAGCACCACGTGCATCACGGGCGCTTTGCGTTCCACCTGCGTCAGCAGGTCGCCCAGACAGAGCATTGTGAATCCGCCGTCCCCGCAGAGCGCGATTGTCTGTCGCCCCGGGTACGCCAATTGCGCGCCGAATGCGTTCGGGCTGCGTTAGCCATGGATGCCCCTGAAAACGACCCGAAGATCCTGCGTTTCATTCCGCCCTGGATGTGTCGCGATACCCAGATGCACGCCGTGCCCCCTATCGGCGAAGAACATAGCATCGTCTGACGCCAGTTCGTCAAGCGTGGCCGTCAGGAATTCCGGCCGGATCGGCTTGATGCCCGGCCCCTTCTCAACATTATGATTCAGCAGTTCGTTGAATTCGCGCGTCTCAGCAAGGTGCTTGTCGAGGAAACGCGTATCGCTTCTGTCGTTCAACTTCGGCAGCACGTACTTCAGCGTCGCCTTCACGTCGCCCACCAGTGCCAGATCCACCGCAGTGCGCCGGCCGATGTGCTTCGGGTTCCGATCAATCTGCATTTTCTTTACGACATCCCCCGGCAAAAATTCCGAGAAGGGAAAATCTGTCCCCAGCAACAGCAAAAGGTCGGCATCGTGCATGGCTTTGTAGGCGCCGCCGTAGCCGAGAAGCCCGGTCATTCCCGTCGATCACCGGATTCAGCGCGTCACCTACATTCCATAGCAGCGTTTCACCCCGGCCTGCACCAACATGTCCCACAGTAAGTCCGCCACGTTTTGAGCCATGGCAATTCCTCCTTAGGATTTCTGCCGCTCGCGGTTGTTCAGCGCCGCTCCCAGGCACAAACTCCCGCTTCGCCGGCGTTGTCACATCAGGTTTGATGCAGGCCGCATCCCGGCGGGCGCATCGGTCGCCGTGCTCAGACTGGGAGCGCGTCCGCGGGCTAATCCCGACGATTAAGCTGAAGCCACGTCATTTGGAGCCAGAATTATTTGCGGCGGGAGGCTGATGTTTCGCGGAAAAATCTGCTACCGCAACGAATCGGCCAGCTTGCTGATTGTTCGGTTCAGATCGACGTCGGTGCAGCGGCGAGCTTCGATCTTCTTGATCGCTGTCAAAACCGTGGTGTGGTGTTTGCCGCCGAACTCTCGGCCGATCTTGGATAGAGATGCTGAAGTGAGCTGTTTTACCAGATACATTGCCACTTGGCGGGACAACACCATGGCCTTGGAGCCGCCCCTGAGCTTCATATCGGGAGGGAAAACGCCGAAGTGCTCCCCCACCCGTTTCTGGATTGTCTCAATCGTCCCGCACTTCTTTTGCTGTTGGGTGATGTGCTTCAACTCTTGGTGTGCGTCCGCGAGATTGAGGGTGCAGGGCGCTGCAGGAAGCTCTGGCTCTGGACAGAGATACTCCAACTGAACGTCTGGCATTCCAACTTCTTGCAGCACCGCTTGCAGCAATTCGCCGTAGGTTTCCGTGAGTTTCTTCTTGAATAGGTGCGTGGGAACCCGTACCAATAAACGGCTATTTTCAGTTCTTTTTAGCCGGGTTGGGCGGAACCATGTTGCGAAGTTGTACGGATTGACACGGCGTTTCGTGTGTTGCAGGACTTTCGCCCAGTCGTTCATAGGAACGGCATTCCTTTGTAGATGCCGAATAAAATATATGCATAGGCGAAGGAAAATCTGTTCTAAATTGCACAGGATGAGAAATTAGTCCGGAGTCCGGCTTCTTGAGGTCCGGCCCCCCATTGAGCAGGAGTATTCTGGCCTTCCGTTCCGCAAACGGGGACGCAATTCAAGACCGAGGGGGACTAGATAAAGCCTTCACTATCAATTCTTACCGAGCGACACGCAGAACATAAATGCTGAAATGTCGTAGAGTTCAACGCCTAAGCGGGTCACTGCGATTGATTCCCGTACGCCAAATCAGTTGAACTGTGTCCTGCTCGTGTTGGTCAATTTCGTGACTTTCTCGCAGCGCCACCTCTGCTTTTCGAAGCCAGGCGCTCACCTTGTACCATTCGTCTTTGGAATAGCTCAAGCGGTAGGTCTGGTCGCATCGGGGACAGCGCACAACTTCCTGGCCCAGAAGCGTACCGTTTATGGCTGGCCCGCCGTCTACGATTTTGGTCAGGGAAACCATAATGATTCTAGCGAGGCCATTTTACTTATTTCAACGTCCGCCGCGGGACGGTGCGGATCGTTCTGGCCTGAATGATTGCCACTCGCGAATCTGTTCGGAAATCTCAGTCTTCTCTCGGTCGTCTGTGGCAGCTTCCCACCGGCGCCGAAGCTCTTCGAGTCGAGCATCGACAAATCCGGCCCGCCCGGATTTGCGCTCTATTTTGTCGCGGTTACTGTGTTCCATGGCCAGTTTTCCTCTTTTGATTTTAAAAATCGCTAATTCCTACAATCCCAAAACGGTGTTGCACCGCTGTACTGTTGCGCGGCTGGCTTAACGGTTGACCAGCAAGGGTTTACTTCTTGTCCACAACTCTTAAGGCAGTCCTCGGCACATTTGGCACAACATGCGCGGTTCCATGTACCAATCTAATGTTGTCGTCTGCATGAGTGCGTTGACAAAAACAACTTCAAAAACGCCTTCCTGCCGGGAACTTCCCACACGCTCACCATTCTTCGGCGCTGCGGCTTTGGTTTCACTCGACATTTGCTCCTCCGGTTACGAGCAGCTTATCGTAAGTCTCATTGAAACAAGTTCCAAGCAGTAAAGTTGATTTCGTGTTACGCCCATCGAAAGAATCGCACGCTGCAATCCTCACAGCGAAAGGGAACTACCGTCAGAGTCTTTAACAACCGTTCAATGATTCCGTGCCGACGCGACCTACATACGGACTCGCTTCCACACTTAGGGCACGATCGTTCCATTTTGTCGTCCATTTTGTTTCTCCTAAAACGAATTCCATACTGCCTATCATGTGCTGGGGACTCACTCCAAGTCTATCAACCTTCGGTCTCCGAGAAGTTCAGGTTCGGTCTGCCGCTCGATTGGCGAAGGTTCCCGATGAACTTGATTAGCTGACTCAGGAAATAGGTAGAACGATCCATTTTCGCAGAGAGCCCGCGAAGGGCAGGGGCTCTGAGGTTTCGCTTAGTCGCTAGATTTTCTCGTCACGGTTGAGTTCGCAGACTGCGCTCTTCCCCCCTCCAGTTTCAAAACCTCCAAGGCCGATAGCGCGCGTGTCATATCCGCCCGCTCGTTCCGCGAGATATGTTGGTAATCGGAAAAGACATGCGCATTGATTGCGAGTTCGGCTGCTTTAGCACGACCCTCGACTTTCTCGGGATCGACCTCAAAAACAGCAGCATGGTACAAAGTTCGCCAGCGACTATCAGCCATGCCTTGTGAGCTCCTCGATCCTGTCCGTTCAATTTTGTTTCGCCGCGGGTGACGCCCGGGCCCGTGTTTTCACTGCGTCTACCAAGATCTTGACGCGAGCGAAATCGCTGATTTGAGTTCTCAAAAGTTACAATTTGTCTTGCCAGTGAAATACACCTTCTCGACGATCTGCTAGAAAATCTTCAGACTGGAGTACGGGCTTGTTGCCGGATGCCACGCTGGCGGTCCCGCTGAGCGTTGCGAGGTGTTCCTCCTCGCGGATAATCAAATGCCCTTCAGTGTCGATCTGTATGCCTGACAAAATCCGGTCGCTCACTTTTGTATCGAGCGGAGTCCGCTGCTCCGATGCTACCAGCAGGTCAGCTATGTCGAGCGCATCATTTTCTTCCAGTTTTTCGTCGGCAGTGTGAGGCATCATGATGATGCCGTTTTTCACGGCTTCTTTCTCTGCCGACCGCTCCACCACAATGGGGACGCGTGGGTCAGTCACATCTACTGTCATTGCCTTTAGCCTCCGTTTTGAAATCGATGTGGTCCTCTTGCTTGCTACCTTCTGACTCGGTTCAAACAGGCCGCCATCTAATCGGCCTCAATCGTGATATTCCTTGGCCCTTAAAAGGAAGGCGTCTTTTTGGATATGCCGAGAATGGGCGCAGACCGTCGCATAAGGAAATCCCCAAAATCGTTTCTTCTCCACAAGCATAATTTCCAAGCTGTTGGGCTGGTCTAACTTTAAATTCGTCAGTATTCGCTTCACCGTTCTGCGCACCTGATCTTTTCCGCCAAAACCGAATACGGTTTTCTCGATCTCACCTGCCAGGCAGAAAAAGTTCCATCCAGCTTCGTGGATTTTTTGGCCCAAACCACTCCCATCGAGGTTTTTGATTAATCTCCATCCAAGCGCACAAGGCTCACTTTCCACTTGCAAGCACTCCGGCAGAATCGTTCCATCCTTAATCAAGACGGTTCCAGTTTTGATTGTCTCTGCCATTTTCATTTCCTCGGCTCGGTTAAGTGTTGGGTGTTCTCGAAATCGAACAAAAATGATTTGAGCGATATGGTCGGGCTCCGGAGTTACGTAGCAAAGGCCTTTGCAAAGTGCGCAAACCGAACAGGGCATCTGAGATCAACTCTCGCTCGTGACAAGAATCGGAGTTTTCGGCAAGGGCCCGGATTCGGACGAAGATAGCGGTTTCCGCCTCGCGAATTCGCGCGGGGAGTTTTGTGGAATCGCATTCGCGAAGAGCAGCTGTATACATCCTGTACCATTCCGCCTGGCTCATCTAACACCTCGGCTAAATCCTTTTGACACAATGAGATACTCTTAGCATTGCCGTAAGCTGTTTTGCCCAAGAACGAGTACTGTCTGATTTCGCAGGGGGCCGTAGGTAGAGGGTATGCTTACGACAGGATGCTAGTGAGACTCTTCGACGGTACTCGTTTCGATGCCAGATAGCTACTACAATAGAAACATCGCGTTTAGTTCATTCCCAAAATGGACATCGCTGCTTCCGAGTACTAGCCCTTCCACACACACGATTCCCTGAATTTCGTAAATCTGCATGCTACCGTTCCGCGTGATCAGCAAAGAACGGCATAGTCATAGAAAACAAACGATTAAACTCCGTCTAGCCGGGAACCAGAATTGCATGTTTCGCACCGCCGCCAAGTTGCTCCAAGTTGCTGCGGCGTGTTGTGGGTGTGTCGGCGGCGCGATACAATAGACGGTCAAACGATGGCTAGATTATCTCCTGGGAGGAGTGCGCTATGACATCCACGGCGACCCCGCAAACAACACGAGAACGCGGCGAGTTTCAAAATGAGGCATTCATCGATTTCAGCAAACCCGAGAACCGCAAATCCATGGAAGACGCGCTGCGGCAAGTGAAAGCGATGTTTGGCCGCGAATACCCTCTGGTGATCGACGGAAAGAAAATCACCACCACAGACAAAATTAAGTCGATCAATCCTTCGCATCCGGAAGAAATAATTGGGATTTTTCAGAAGGCCAGCGTGGACATGGCCAAGCAGGCCGTAGAGGCGGCCGACCACGCCTTCGAAAAATGGCGGAAAGTGCCGGTCGACGAGCGCGTGGCATGTTTGTATCGCGCCGCGGATATTTTGCGGAAGCGCCGATACGAGCTCGATGCCTGGCTGGTTTATGAAGTAGGGAAGACCTGGCCCGAAGCGGATGCTGATACGGCGGAGCTAATCGATTTCTGCGAATACTATGGACGCGAGATGATGCGCCTTGGCACGCCGCAAAAATTGACGCCGATGCGCGGCGAAAACAATTATATGAAGTACATTCCGCTCGGCGTGGGCGTAATCATTCCGCCCTGGAATTTTGCGGCTGCAATCATGGGCGGCATGACAGTTGCGGCGATCGTCGCAGGAAACACAGCCATCGTGAAGCCCTCAAGCGATTCGCCGACGGTTGCTGCGCTCTTCATCGACATTTTGTTTGAAGCAGGAGTGCCGCGCGAAGTGGTCAGCTTCTTCACTGGCCCAGGCGGAACGGCAGGCGAAGCGCTGGTAAACCACCCGAAGACGCGGTTCATCGCCTTCACTGGATCGAAAGAAGCCGGACTGCGCATCAGCGAGCAAGCTTCCAAGACCCAGCTGGGCCAGAAATGGATCAAGCGCACCGTGCTGGAAATGGGCGGCAAAGACGCGATTGTGGTGGACGAAGAAGCGGACGTGGATGCGGCAGTTGAGGGCGTGGCGCTCTCCGCGTTTGGATTCCAGGGCCAGAAGTGCTCGGCGTGTTCGCGGGCGATTGTGGCAGCAAAAATTTACGACGAGTTTCTGCAAAAGCTGGTCGAGCGCGTGAAGAAAATCAAAGTGGGTCCGGCGGAAGATCCCAGCAACTATATGGGTCCGGTGATCAACAAAGCGGCGATGACGTCCATCTTGGGTTACATCCACCAAGGGCAGAAAGAAGGCCGCTTGATGACCGGCGGAAAGCAGGCTGCCGGCGACGGATATTTTCTGGAGCCGACGGTAATCGCAGACGTGGACCGCAAAGCGCGAATATTCCAGGAAGAAATCTTCGGCCCCGTGCTTGCGGTAACCAAAGCAAAAGATTTTGATGAAGCGCTCTCCATGGCCAACGACAGCGAATTCGGCCTGACCGGCGCGGTCTATTCGCAGAACCCAAAGAAAATCGAACGTGCCGAGGACGAATTCCACGTCGGCAATTTGTACATGAATCGCAAATGCACCGGCGCCTTGGTAGGCGCTCACCCCTTCGGCGGCTTCAACATGTCCGGGACCGACTCAAAATCCGGCGGCCAGGATTATTTGCTCCTGTTTTTGCAGGCGAAAACGGTCTCGGAGAAAGTCGGAGCCACGAAATAACATGGCTTGCGTCTTAGTTCCGGCGATTACAAACAACACATGAGTTCAGGACGCCTTCGATTCGGCTTGTTCGAGTTCGACCTCGAAACGCGCGAACTCCGGCGCGAGGGCGTTCTACTTCGCTTGCAATCACAACCCGCCCAAGTACTCGCTTACCTCGTCGAGCACGCCGGCCAAGCGGTCACTCGCGAGCAACTAATCAGAGTGGTTTGGGGCGAGACCTTCGTCGATTTCGACCGCGGACTCAATTTCTGCATCGGCCAGATTCGCTCCGCGCTCCATGACGATTCCGTCGCACCGCGATATATCCGAACGCTTCCCAGGCGCGGATATCAATTCATCGCGCCGGTGGAATGCGTGGACGAAGTTGCTGCTGAAATTGCCGCGCCGATCGAAACGATTGCCAACAAAGGTGAAGTTAGAGCGACCGCCAGCAGAAAGAGAATTCGATTTGCGGCGGCAGCGGTGGTTTGCGCAGCCATAGCTTTGATGGCGCTGGCGGCAAGTGCAGGCTACATGCTCCGGTCGTGGCAAAGCTCGCATCGGCAACCGATCGTGGCGGTGCTCAGATTCGACAACGAAACAAGCGACGTGGGAATGACGCAATTCAGCGACGGCCTCACGGACACTGTTGTTGAGCGTTTGACCGCGTTAAGTCTCGGGAAATACGACGTAATAGGCAACGCCCGCATTTTGAGGCTGCCGCGCGATCAACGGGATCTGACCGCGGTTGCGTCATCGCTTCACGCGTCGTATGTAGTTCTCGGGCAGGTACAAAACAATGGAGCGCAGAGGCGCATCCTCGTCCACCTGATTCGCTTCCCGGATCAGACGCACCTTTGGGTCGCTCGCCTGGACCGGCCGATTGCGGATTCCGATTCCTTGCAAATCGAATCCGAAGCCGCTCAGAAAGTCGGGGCAGAATTTTCCGAACGCATTGTGAAAGATTCAAGCGGTAGTTCCTTACCTAAAGCCCCAAGCCACTGATCTTCTAGAACTTAGCGCCTGACATTTTCCTAGCTGAAAAAACCGGGATCTAGCTTGTCTCGCAACGGAAAGCAGCACATTCTCGCGCCAGAATTTCAACAGGAGAATTGCATGTTAAACGTATGGTCGCGACGAAACTTGCTAAAGCTGGCTGCGATCGCGGTTCCTTTCGGGCGGATTGGGTTCAAGCCACAGCCGGCCCCAACAAGCGGGGATGACAAGACCGCATCGCCAAGCTCTGAACTAGTATCTGATGCATTTCCGACCCAACCGCCGGAACTGGTGCGAGAAATGGTCATCGTTTCGCACTTCGATTTGAAGCGCGTGAAGGAACTAGTCGAGCCGCGCCCATCTCTTGCGCGGGCCTCGTGGGACTGGGGTTTCGGGGATTGGGAATCGGCGCTGGGTGCTGCTTCTCACATGGGCAACAGAGCAATTGCCGAGTACCTAATCTCGCGGGGCGCTCGTCCTTCGCTTTTTTCTGCGGCGATGCTCGGGCAGGTTGAAGTGGTGAAAGCCATGATCGCCGCGAATTCCGGCGCACAGCGTATTCGAGGGCCGCATGGAATTACTTTGCTGGCACACGCAAAGGCTGGCGGCGGCCTGGCGCTTTCGGTGTTCGCGTTTCTGCAGTCGCTCGGAGATGCTGACGCGGATCCACCATTTCTACTCAGCGACAGCGAGGTCACCATGTTGGCGGGAACCTACGTGTTTGGCTATGGCGAGAGCCAACGAATCGAAGTCACGGCTGAAGAGCGTCAAGGATTAATATCCATGTATAGCCCTTTAACATGGACGCGTAAGGGCATGATGGGGCGTCCACTAGTCCACCTCGGTGATCATGCGTTTTATCCTGCAGGAGTTCCGTCGGTTCGAATCATCTTTACAGAAGCCGATGCGTCGAGAGTAATGACCGTTCACGATCCTGAGACGGTATTGGTAGCGAAAAAGAAAAAATTTGAATAAGGTTGGCACACCTACGATGTGCCCGGCATCGGAAACTACCACAGGGCGGAGGAGTTCCTTCTCTAAATTACCGAGAGCGAGCGGGAATCGGCTTCTTGTGGAAGCCCCAGCGCAAGATGGCATAGGCGATGGGGCCGGACGCGAGCAGCAGGGGAGCCCAGTGCAGGACCAGCGGCTCGCTGTAGTAAACTTTTACAGCGCACAAAATCGCCGGAAAAATTAAGATATAGACTATGCCCGCGGCGCCGCCGGGAATCAAAAAACTGCGCGACGCATCGGGTAATTTTTGGCGCATGCGCCACGCAGCCAACAAGGTGAGCAGCGTGGTTGCGATGCGCGTCCAGATGTAGATGTTCACCAGATCTTCCACCGGGTACTTCGCCAGAATGCAATAAACCAACGTCGAGACACCAATCGCGCGCGCGGGCGTGCCGTAACGCAAATGGATTTTGCCGAGCCAGGACGGCAGGTAGCCGTCCTGCGCCATGGTGGCGGGGATGCGCGTGGTGTAAAGGATCGTGCTGTTGGACAGCGAGAGCGTGCCGATCATGGCGGCGATTAGCATGGCGGCGCCGAGTGCGGGGCCGCCGATCAGGCGCGAGGCGGTGACGATGTAGTCGGTCTTCCATTCCTGCCAGTTGCCGAGGACCGCGAGCGCCAGCGTGGTGGGCAAAATGTAGGTGAGGATATTCATCGGCGTGTTCCAGGCGAGGATGCGCACGAAAGTTTTCTGGGGGTTTTTCATCTCGCCCGTCATGCTGGAGAGCTGCTCGTAGCCGGCGTAATTCCACATGGCTAGCGCGAGGCCTCTGCCGAATGCGGCGCCGAAAGGTTGGTCCGGCGGGACGATGGGGAGCATCGGGTTGTAATGCAAATGGAATAACGACACGGCGCAGAGCCACGCGACGGGAATAAATACTGCGACTAGTAAAGCCACGGAAAACCAGCCGGCGATTTGAATGCCCCGCGCGTTCATATATGCGAGAAGGCAAAGAACCAGGCAAGCTCCCGCCCATTTTATGTTTCCGGTGATCCACGGCAGGTATTCGCTGAGATAGTCCATTACTAAAACGCCATAAAGACTGTTGAGCAGGAATGTGCCAGTCCAATTCCACCAGCCGCATTGAAAGCCCCAGAAATCGCCGAACGCCGCGCGACTCCAACGATAAAATCCGCCTTGAACAGGAAGAATGCTGTTGAGTTCAGCAGACGCGAGAGAAATCGGGATACTCCAGAAGAAGGGAACAAAGGCGAGAAACAAAATGGCCATGCCTGGGCCGGAGTCGTGGAAAATCCCTTCGTAACCGAAAGGACCGCCAGCCGTGTAGCCATAAAAAAGTGCCAGCAGCGGGAGGAAGCCAATCTGGCGGAGTTGCGAGTCCTGGGGAGGAATCGGACTTTGTACTTCGGTTGAGGATTTCTGCATCGCCTATGGTTGGGAGCGGCATGATATGGGAGCGAGCGCGGGTTTTCAATGAGATTTAAAACTATTGCTTGACGAGAAAGGGCGCTGGGTTGGAGAATCCGCGCTAGTTTCCCCGCTATCGCAGCCGTTTTCAGATTTGGGGTTTTCGGATGCCTCTCCGAATTTGGGGCCACGCCGATATTTTCGAGAAGACCTGAGACGAGGTGGCGAAAAATTTCGACTGGGGGCGGGCAGAGTATTTGGTTTAGCAGTTGCACCTTTGAAGATATTGGGCGATACCGCTTGTATAGGGTTAAGCGCTTAAGTGGTTTCGGGGTAGCACGATAGCTCGCTAGAGCGGGCTGGCGACGATCCTGGGTGTGGCATATCGATTCTAGAATTGGCCAAACTTTTTCCCTTTCATCGCTGCTTCTTCAAGCAGGAGGAAATTATGTGGGTTGAACGCATCCTGGCGCGAACACCGGCTCTGCTCGTCCTTAGCCTCTTTTTGCACCTTTCGAGCATGCTTCCGCTGCAAGAACTCTGCGCGCAGACCCGGCCGGTGCAAGAACCCGGCACCCCGACCGCGTCGCGCGATCACCAGAAAATCGCCGCGACAAGTGTGAACGTGCCACTGTTTTTTGAAGCCAACGAAGGTCAGACTGATCAGCGCGTGAAATTTCTTACGCACAGCAGCGACTACACGATGTTCTTGACGTCGACGGAAACCGTGCTTGCTGAGAGCAAGGCTCAAGTTCGTGAGAAGGGAATTGACAATCTGGCATCAGCGATAAACCGCAAGGCTTCAACGGCAGCGGTGATTCACATGGAACTTGTGGGCGCCAATCGCGCGCCAGAGGTCGCTGGCCTCGGCGAGCTTCCCGGCAAGGTCAACTACCTGATCGGCAATGATGCTAGGAGTTGGCACACGGGAGTTTCGCTTTATTCCCAGGTGCGGGCCGAGCAGGTTTATCCGGGAATAAATCTGCTGTTTCATGGCGACCAGAAGCAGCTTGAATACGATTTTGTTGTTTCGCCCGGAGCGGATCCGTCAAGAATCGCTTTTCGCGTTCGAGGCGCTACACGGATTGAGCTTGATCGGCAGGGAGACCTGATCCTGCACACGGCTGATTCCGCCTTCCGAATGCACAAGCCTGTCATTTATCAGGCGGCAGGGTCTGAGCGACGACTCATCGAAGGAGGCTTCGTGAGGAAGGGGAAACACGAAGTCGTATTCCGGCTCGGAGCGTACGATCGCAACCAGACATTGGTGATAGATCCGGCGATCGGATATTCGACATTCCTCGGTGGAAGCGGCGACGACCAACCTTTTGATCTTGCTGTGGACCCTTCAAATGCTGCTGCACCGAAGCTGTATGTCACAGGGTTTACGAGTAACATCACTACTTTTCCGGAGGCAAGTAACCCACTCGTCGGCAACTCTGGCGGCAAGGTCTACGGTTTTGTTGCAAAGATCGATCCAACGATAACCAATGACCCTGGGGGCGCAGCGTCACTCGATTACTTGACGTTTGTCGGCGGCGGCACGCCCTTTTCGGGCAACTCATGCCAATCGGCATTTGCAAAAATCTCACTCGACACGAGCCAAGGACCCTCAAGCATTCAGCCCGTAGTCTCCGGCCTCACCAATTGCAGCAATTACCCCGGAACTCAAATTCAGCCGATTACGGGCGGCTTTGCGAGTGTCGCGACGCGGCTGACCGTAAGCGGCACAGCGATCGATGCTTCAGTTGTGCTGGGCGGAAACGGAACGACCAACGGGGCGTTCTCTTCTGTGGATAGCTCAGGCAATGTCTTGATTTCAGGTGCCACAAGCACTACAGACTTGCCTACAACAACGGGTGCTTACTTGACGACGTTCAATAACGGCGGCGCAGGCACCTATGATTGCTTTGTGGCGAAACTTCCGCGGTCAGGATTGACCCCTCCCTCGTATCTAACGTACCTGAATACGGGAGGGGGAAGCACCACCGGGAGCCAAGTGGGCTGTGGAGCGATTGAGGACAGTACGGGCAAGCTTGACGCGGGAGGAAATACCGTTTCGGCGACGGCTTTCCATGTGGGAGCGGGCGGAGCGAATTTGGCGAACGGTTTTCAGACAACATTTCAGGGCACGCAAGACACGTTTGGGATGAGGTTGGACCCGACCCAAAGCGGAACCGCGGAGCTGCTTTATGCCTCATATTACGGCGGTGGCGGCGTAACGAACGCGACGAGTGGAGCGCTCGATCTGGGGAATGGAGTGGTAGCTATCGGCGGTTACACGACTTCGAACGGCGGTACGAACGCGCCCAATATTCCGCTGCAAAACGCATTTCAAAGCGCAAACCTGGCCGCAGCCAGCGGCGGCGAAACGGGTTTTCTTGTGGTCGTCAATACGCAGCAGACTGGCGCGGCGAGCCTGCTTTGTTCGACCTACTTCGGAGGAAGTAGCGGGAGCGACGAAGTTCACGCGGTAACTTATGACGCAGGGGACCCAACGGCCTTCCGCATCATTCTCGGGGGCCAAACGAGGTCGGGAACGGATTTTCCTACACAGAATGCGCTTCAGGCTTTTCAGGGTGTTCAAGACGGGTTTGTATCGTCGTTGAAAGTGCCGCTCCCAACCCAGACCTTCACTGCCAGCCTTTACTTTTCCAGCTATGTCGGCGGGGGCGTTCAGAGCTCGGGTGAGAGCGAGCGCGTCACGGGTGTGGCCGTGGATACGAATCACACCATCTACGCGACCGGTCGCACGATTTCAGCGGACTTTTTCAGCAATCTGACTACCCCTACGATCGTCAATGGATTTCAGACGACGTGCACGAGTTGCGGCGGCAATCCACCGTTGGACGACGTAGTGGTGTTTTCGATCTTGACCACACCAGGAGCGACACTACAGTCGATTTCGATTACGCCAGCGAGCGCGACAATCACCGTGGGCCAGACGCAACAGTTCGATGCGCAAGGCTTTTTCAGCGATGGAACGATTCAGGACATAACGACCGCGGCAGCTTGGTCGTCTTCGAACACTAGCGTGGCGACGATGAGCACCACGACCCAGGGACTGGCAACAACAGCCGGACTGATGGCGGGCTCGACCTCAATCTCGGCGTCTCTCAGCGGAATCAACAGCTCCAACAGCCCAATCTTGACGGTGAACGCCGCCACAGGAAACTTCACTCTGACGGTCACAGCCGGGAATGGCTCGACGGGGACCGGATTGGTTTCTGATAGTACAGGTGTCGTTAATTGCCAGGTTTCGAATACAACGGCTACAGGAGCGTGTTCAGAGAGCTTCCCAAGTGGAACGGTGGAGACGCTGAGCGCAACGGCGACGAGTCAGGGCGCTACTTTCATTGGATGGAGCGGAGCGTGCACCGGAACCGGGAATTGTGTGGTGACGATGAATCAGAATCAATCGGTCATTGCCACATTCGCAGCACCCACGATTGTGGCGAATTTCGATGTGAACGGGGAAGGGGACAACGATAAGCAACGAATTGATGGTGCGAGCCCGCCGTTGCAAATCCTGTTGACGAATATTTCTACGACTCGAACGGTGAATTTCAGCGGTGTGACACCTAGCGCGGGTTATACAGCAACGACCGATTGCACGACCCTGACGCCCGGACAGTCGTGCCACGTCTTTGCCAGTTTTACAGCGACGACCTCGTGCCAAGCAGTGCCTGGCACTATTACGGTAGCTGATGACGCTCCGGAGGGTGCTATCAACATCGCAATAGACGGCTTTGGTGCGGACACCGGTCTGCAAGTTAGCGATCTCACCAATTCCAACTTGACAGCGCAGGCACTGGCGCAGAGTCTGGTCGGCCCGGGCGTGCAAATTAGCAATGTGACGTACACGGGAGCGCTACGCGCGGCAGGGAATTTCACTAGCAGCTCCAACATCATAGGCTTTTCGCAGGGAATTGTGTTGAGCACTGGATCGGTCCGAAATGTGGTTGGTCCGAATTGCAGTACCGGCATATCGGTGGACAATGGGGAGCCAGGCGATGCGGACCTGAATACGATCGTGGGGACGGGCAATACCACGAACGACGCCGCTGTGCTGGAGTTTGATTTTATTCCTACAAGCTCGGTGATAAGTTTCCAATATGTATTTGCCTCGGATGAATACAACGAGTTCGTATTCCAATTTAACGATGTTTTCGGTTTCTTTCTAACAGACAAGAGCACAGGCGCGAAAACCAACATCGCTTTGATTCCCGGCACTAACCTGCCGGTATCCATCAACAATGTGAATGATGGTAATCCGCTTGGAACGAATCCTGTGAATCCTCAGTTCTACATCAACAACGACTTCCAATTCCCGACGGCGGCACCCGTCGATACTGAAATGGACGGCTTGACGGTGGTATTCACGGCGCAGGCTCAAGTGGTCCCGAACAATGCGTACCACATAAAACTTGCCATCGCTGATGCAAACGATTTCGCTCTCGACTCGAACGTTTTTGTCCAGGCCGGCAGTTTGACCAGCTCTACCTTGACGCTAACGCCGGGCACGCTGGGGTTTGGAAACCAGCAGGTGGGAACGACCAGCGCGTCGCAAGCGATTATGGTGACAAATGTCGGCTCGCAAACCGTAACCATCAGCAGCATTATTGCGAGCACGAATTTCACACAGACTAATAATTGTCCGGCCACTCTCAGCGCGGTTGGAACGAGCGGCTCGAGCTGCACGGCCAACGTATCTTTCGCACCGGGCACAAGCGGTAGCCTGACAGGTAGCCTTACGGTGACTTACACAACTCCCAGCAGCGACACGCCCCAGACGCAGACTGCCTCCTTAACTGGCACGGGCACGGGGACCGGCTTCGCGCTCACGGTGACTGAGGCGGGAACCGGGACGGGCACGGTAACGAGCAATCCGACGGGGATTAATTGCCCGACGACATGCTCGGCGAACTTTGCAAGCGGGGCGCAGGTGACCCTGACGGCGTCGGCGGCGGAGGGCTCGACGTTTGCAGGATGGAGCGGAGGCGGTTGCACAGGGACAGGGACGTGCGTGGTTACCTTAACTGCGGCGACCACTGTGACGGCCACGTTCAATACAACTTCGAATAATTTTGCGCTAACGGTGGCCGAGGCGGGAACCGGAACTGGCGCGGTAACGAGCAATCCGGCGGGGATTAATTGCCCGACGACGTGCTCGGCGAACTTTGCAAGCGGGACGCAGGTGACACTGACGGCGTCCGCTGCGGAGGGCTCGACGTTCACAGGGTGGAGCGGAGGCGGTTGCACCGGAACTGGAACCTGCGTAGTTACGGTGACAGCAGCGACAGCGGTGACGGCCACGTTCAACAGCGGGAATAGTCCTATCACCATTGCAATAGGACAGGGCAGCTCTTCGACTGTGACTACAACCCCTGGAAGCAACGCGGTGTTTGGGTTGGTGCTCACTGCCTTACCGGGCACGACTGGTACGGTGCAGCTAACGTGCTCGAGTCCTATTACGAGCATCACCTGCAATATAGTGCCGAGTTCGGTGACCTTGACGGGGAAAGCAATCAATGTGGCGATCGTGGTGGAAACGTTCTGCAAAGGTTCGGTGCCGAACTTTGAGGTGCCTGGAGGGTTTGGAAACGGGTTAGGGATTTTGCTGGCGACGTTGGCACTGTGCGGTGCAGTTTGGACATACAAGAAACAACCGCGTTGGGCGCTCTCATTTGGATTGCTGATAATCTTCGCGGTGGGAATGTCGGCGTGCAGCAACCTGGCAAAGTCGCCGAGCGGCACAGCAACGCCTCCCGGATCGTACCCACTAGTCGTGACTGCCACGGCTCCGAATGGGGCGACTTCCAGCGTTAATCTGACGCTGGTGGTCAAGCCATAGCCGGACGAACTGCTTTATTGGTTGCGAAGACTCAGGCGGGTGTGACGTCAAATATGTGCGCCTGAAAACCTTCCAGGCGTATGAACAGCCCGAGGTCATGCAGTTCTTCTCCGCTGCGATCGTAGCGGACTTCGTTAAGCTGATCGTCGAAGATGAACTGCTGGGTGGCTGAAACACGGCCGGCTAATGGCACGCGGCCTTGCGAAGCGCCTGCCACTAGATTCACGGCGATTATTTTCCACGCTTCCTCCGAATGCCATTCGTAAACGAGAAGTCCAGCCGGTGAGGAGTAGCCTTCCGCGGTGACGTCCAGCATATTCCATTTTCCGTCGTGAAAAACATTTTCACGCGTGAGGGCGAGAATTTTCTGGAAGAAGGCGCTGCTGTAAAGATCAATCGGTTCGTCCGCGGGCACGCGCAACGTGATCGGCAATCGGATTCTGCTGCCTTCGATCTCACCTTGTTGATAGAAGCGCATTCCCGGCAGCGTTCCCATTAGGGTTCCGACTGCAGGCAGGCGGTCGTTGAGGAACGCTTCGGCGCGGCGAGATTCGTCGTGATTTTCGAGGAAGCGCGCGTAATGATTTTGTTCCTGCTGATTACCGGATAAACGCGTACGGATGGCGCCCACGTCTGCGTTGCGAACAGCGTCGTAAAGAGTTTTATCGTAAGCGAACGAAAAACCGAGATCGATGAGGCGAGGCTCGGTCCCCCAGTAGGCTTCTGCGAGCAGAATTAAGTTAGGAACTACGTCACGCACTTCCGTCCAAAATTCCCTTGACGGCGGTAGAGTGTTTCCCAAAAGATGGCCCCAGTTACTTTCGAAGATATCAGTCAGTTGCAGCATGGCCATGTCGCAGCGGACTCCGTCGCAATGTTGCGCGATGACGCGCAATTGAGCTAGATGCGCGGCGCGCATATCGGGCTGGAAATGATTTAGCTGCGCGACGTCCGTCCATGGAGGGAAGTAAGGATCTTTGGCTAGTGCGATGTAACGCAGGCCTTGCGCCGTGTTGGCTTGAAAAAAGAGCGAGGGGTTGTCCTTGAAATCCTGTAGCGAACCTTGCACAAAAAATTCTGGATGGTCATGGACCCAGGGATTATCGCGAGCGGTATGATTTCCGACAAAATCCAGGAAGAGGGCCATTTTCCGCGAATGCAGTCTTTCGTGGATGCGGTCGAGCGAATCCCAAGTTCCGATGCGAGGGTCTGGAATATATTGCACGATGGAATACGGAGAACCGACTACGTCTGCTGGCGTCCAGCCGGGGAGAGCGCGCCCGAAAGTGGGGAAATTTGCGGGATCTTCGAGGGTGATGCTTCGGGAGATTGGGCTTCGCTGCCAAACTCCCATGAGCCAGACGGCGTCGAATCCGAGTTGAGCCAGGGCGTCCCATTCGGAGTCAGGCACATCGGAAAGATTGATATTGCGGCCAAGCCGGTCGGAAAGCTGTTCGAGCCAAGCCCAGGCGTTTATTTCGTAAAGGTGTGGTTGCGGGCGAAGCGAGAACTGCAGTGAACGAACGGGCGCGGGGGGCATGGAACCCGAGCGTAATTTGCGATGTGCTAGCGTGTCAATCGAATCGCGCGGCGCAACTCGAGGACTTTGTAGCCTGAACGGCAACGTCCGCAGGATTCTGAGCTAATCACACCCGAGCCAATGGTCTTCCGTTTTCTGAAAGCATTGCGCGGCGGGTTCTGTATACTACGCGTCGAATGCGGAGCAAATTCCTTTGAAGGCAGGACGCCCTATGAAGCTGAGACTTGCATTGTCGTTTGTGCTCGTTTTGGTTGTCTTTCCGGCTTGGATCCAGAGGCCGGCTGCAGCGCAGGATCCTTCCGCTGCCGCGCAAGGAAGTTCCGGTGCCGCTGATAAGACGGGGCAAAGAAATTTGACGGTAGAAGATTATTTCAGAATTTTGGAGGTCGATGACGCGCACATCAGCCCGGAGGGAAAGTGGGTCTGTTACACAGTGACCACTCGTGATTTGAAAGATGACAAAAATAAAACGCGTATCTGGATGATCTCGACATCGGGCGGCGCGCCGGTTCCGCTGACGGCGGAAGACGTTTCTTCCGAGCATGCGCGCTGGAGTCCGGACGGAAAATATTTGGCATTTCTATCAGGCCGAAGCGGGGGCAAGAGCGAGAAGGGAGATGAAGACAAGAAGAAAGAGATATGGATACTGAATCGCGAAGGCGGAGAAGCGCAGAAGGTAACGGAGACGATTCAGGATGTTGACGCGTATGCGTGGTCGCCAACGGGCGACCGGATTGTTTTGGAGTTGCAAGACCCATCCATCAGTGAAATCGAGGCTGCCAAGGACAAAGACAAAGCCGACGCGAAGCCGAAAGCGCATCCGTGGGTAATCGATCGGCTACATTTCAAAGAGGATGCGATTGGATATTTGGACCGGCGCCGCAAGCACCTTTTCGTTTACGAGCTCGCCAGCCACAAAATGGCCCAGATTACTTCCGGAGACTATGACGACAGCGCGCCGGCCTGGTCGCCGGACGGGCGTTCGATCGCGTTCGTCAGCAATCGATCGGCTTCCGAAGATCCGGACCGCAACTACAACACGGACATTTGGACGGTGGCGGCAGACAACACGGATCAAGGTAAGTCACCGACACATGTGACGACGAATCCGGGCGCGGAAGGAGCGCCGGCTTGGTCGCCGGACGGCAAGTGGATCACGTTCACCACTCAACTGGAGGCAAGATTCTATCAATACGCGACGTTTCATATCGGTATTGCGCCGGCGGCGGGCGGCGAAATGAAAGTATTGACACTCAAGCTCGACCGCAACGCGAGCGAACCGCGTTATTCACCCGACGGGAAATGGATTTACTTCATCGCAGATGATGATGGCACGCAGAATTTGATGCGCGTTCCAGCCCAGGGAGGGGAAATCACGCGTCCGATTAGCGGGCGAAGGATGGTGGAATCCTACGCGCTCGGGAAGGACGGAGCTGCGGTTGCGGTGATCGGCGAGTTGACGCACCCGGCTGAAATTTATTTTCTTCCTGCGGATGGTGGGGATTTACGCCGTTTGACGACGACCAACGATGCTTTAATGGCGCAAATTCGGCTGCCCCATGTGGAGTACGTCCATTTCAAAAGCAAAGATGGCACAACGGTGTGGGGATATCTGTACGAGCCGCCGGATTACCAACCGGGAACGCGTTATCCCACGATTCTGAAACCACATGGCGGGCCAGTGTGGGCCTATTACGCTGAATTTAACTTCGATCCGCAGCTGTATGCGGCGAATGGCTATGTGGTGCTGACTCCGAATCCGCGAGGATCGTCTGGCTACGGGCAGGATTTCTGCAAAGCAATATGGGCCGACTGGGGGCACCGGGATTATGAAGACGATATGGCCATGGTCGATTACGCCGTGGCGCAGGGAATTGCGGATCCGGACAAGCTCGGCGTGGGTGGATGGTCTTACGGCGGCATTTCCACTAATTTTATTATTACGCAGACTACAAGATTCAAGGCGGCGATCTCGGGAGCCGGAAATTTCCTCTACATTACAAATTGGGGGCACGATTTATATTCGCGCGACTGGGAGATTGAGCTGGGGCTGCCGTGGGAAAATCGCGAGATCTGGGAGAGGCTCTCGCCGTTCAATCGCGTGACGAAAATTAAAACGCCGACGCTGATAATGGGTGGCGAGATTGACTGGAATGTCCCAATTATAAATGGCGAGCAAATGTATCAGAGCTTGAAACGGCTGGGCGTCCCGACTCTGCTGGTAGTTTATCCAGGCGAATACCATGAATTTTCGCGACCATCATTTATCGAAGATCGTTACCACAGATACCTCGATTGGTATGGCCACTACGTGAAAGGTGAGGGGCCGGCGAGCCCTCCGCCAGCAAAATCCGCAGATCAAAATCGAGACAAACTTAAGCCTTCCAAATTTCATAGACGCCCTATACGAAGGTGCCTTTCTGTGGCATTTTCAGCGGTTTAATCTCTATGAGCACGTGTCTAACTTATAGATTATGAATAACTTGACAATAGGAACATAAGCGCAAGATTTTACAATAGCATTTTAGATCCTGGCTATGAAGCTGCATACTGAAAAGACCAGTGATGTCTCGGCGGTTCTCGCACTAGATTCAGCCAACTCGGGGGGGGGGATATGAAATTTCAAGCGCGTCACCATAGTTTTTCCTGTTTTCCCTTTGTTGCGTTCGTTTCGATTTTTCTCTCGCTGGGTGCCAGTTGTGTGCAGGCGCAGGACAATTCGAGTGTGACAGGGGTCGTAACCGACCCGTCCGGAGCCGCGATGCCAGAGGTCAGCGTGACTCTGTCGAATTCCCCGATCGGTTTTTCGTTAACGAAGACGACGAACGAAATTGGCGTGTACGAGTTCTCGAACGTTCCGCCAGCCAGCGACTATTCGCTTGTGTTTTCAAAAAGCGGCTTTTCCAGCCTAATTCTCGACAAGATCATACTAAACGTCGGCAATAAAGAGACCCGCGATGCCCAGCTGCATATCGGCGCAGCCAAGACCACTATCGAGGTTACTGCCACTCCGACTGAGAGTCTGAACACTTCTGATGCCACCATCGGTTCGAACATAGACGGAGACCGTATCCAGGACCTCCCCAACGTCTTGGTGAATAATGCCGCGAACTACCTTGCCTTGGCGCCCGGTGTGACGCCGGGCGGGGCGGTAACGGGCTCGCGTTCCGACCAGACCAATATTACTCTTGACGGTTTAGATGTGAACGATCAACGCGGGGGGTTTGCCTTTACCACCACGGTAAATACACCCCTCGACTCCATTCAGGAGTTAAAAGTCACGTCTACCGGTGACGACGCTACCTACGGCCACAGTGCAGGCGGACAGTTGGAGTTGGTCACCAAAAGCGGAACGAACTCGTTCCATGGTCAAGCGTTCGAATACAATCGCGTTACAGCTTACACCGCCAACGATTACTTCAACAATTTGCAGGGAATCCCCAATCCGCAGTTGATTCGGAATCAGTTCGGAGGCGATCTTGGTGGCCCGATCATCAAGAAAAAACTCTTTTTCTTTTTCTCCTACAACGGTCTGCGTGCCGTGCAACCCGAACAGAACTTGCTAACCGTTCCAGTACCGTCCTTCCTCAACGGCCAATTGGCGTACGTGAACACTAGCGGCAATACGGTGCTCACACCCACAACTGGCATGAACTCGCTTGCGGCTTTGGACCCGCAGCACATTGGTGCGGACTCGCAACTACTGGCTTTCTTGAATGCCCGAGGCTACGCCGGAAGCGCAGGCATTCCGGCACCCAACAACAACGGAGCAGGCGACGGTCTCAATACCTCCGGTTTTTTCTTCGTTTCCCCGGTTCGGAGGAATGAGAACACCTACATCGGCAAAATTGATTACCAAATCAGCGCTAATCATCGTCTTTTCGTTCGCGGAACCTGGGATAGAACTTTGGACGGTGGCTTCGGCGGTGTCCCGGTTCAGGTTTTTCCCGCGGATCCGAACCCATCTTCTGCGTTCATAGATCACTCGCGCTCATGGGTTGTCGGCGAGACTTGGACAATTTCACCTACTATGACGAATCAAGCATCCTTCGGCGAAACCAATCAGGTAAACGCTTTCGCGATTAATAACAAGCCAACCTTCCCCAATAGCTTGAGCTTTTTCGACGCGTTCTTTGGGCAAGACGTTATTTCGAGTCCATTCCTTGGACTGAACGAACAGTTTCCTGTTGTTCCGGTTTATCAAGGCCGTGATACGTTCACTTGGGTACGCGGGAAGCATGTGATGCAATTCGGAGGCGTGATTTCACCGGTGATATTTAAGTCAGGAAACCTGACGGACACGAGCCTCTTCGGCGTCGGTATCGGAGGCAACGTCTCGGGCCTTACATCCGCCCAACGTCCTAATGATTTTGGCGGCGACCCGAGTGAATGGGACCGTCTATTCGCGTTAGCTCTCGGGCGATACTCAAACATTCAGGCCGGTTTTAACTACGATAAGACCGGAAACGCCTTACCTCAAGGCGGCATTCCGATTCGTGACTACCATTCGACTCAGTATGAACTTTTTGCTCAAGATTCCTGGTCTGTCCGTTCCGATTTGACTGTGACGTACGGTCTCCGTTGGCAGTTCCACAAGCCGTTGACCGAGGTGAACGGTTTCGAAGCTATTCAGAATCAGACTCCTCAGAGCATCTTCTCTGTTCGCCTCAAGAACGCTTTTGATGGCGTCTCGGGTTTCGACGCCGCTCCGCTAATCACCTATCGGCTAGGTGGAAGCGCGAACAACGCTCCTGGTTACTACAAGCCGTCCTATAACAATTTTGGGCCTAGGATTGGCATTTCCTATTCACCGGCTGCCACTGAGGGATGGTTAGGACGTCTATTGGGTAACCGTGAAACCAGTATTCGCGCAGGATTTGGGCTCGACTTCGACAACAACCTGGTAGGACAAGGTTTCGAACTGGATGAGACTAGCTTCCTGTTTAGCAACACGATCCCGGTCAATTTCGGGGACCTCAAGACCGACCCACGGTTCACCTGTCCGGCGCCTTGCAGCGGAACAAATCTCTCCGCCAACTTGCCTCCGGCGCCTCCAGGTGGAACCACACCGCGTCCCACATTTACACCTAACTTGGATGCCAACGGTAATCCCATCGGTTTTTTTAATGCCGGGTTTGGACAAGGGCCCTTTTTCAACTTTGATCCGAACTATAAAACTCCCTACGAGATGCATTTTTCTTTAGGCGTTCAAAGACAGCTGCCAGGAAATTGGTTGGTGGAAGCCGATTATGTTGGAAAGCTTGGTCGCAGACTACCTGCGCTCGGCGATCCCGCGCAAACCTTGAACTTCAAGGATGCCGCCTCTGGTCAATTTCTCTACAACGCATTCGGAGCGGTTCAGAAAGAGGTCCAAACTAACGCACCGATCACGAATCAGCCTTGGTTTGAAAATCAAATGGGGGCAGCTTTAGCTCAATATGGATTCACTTGCGGTACGGCGACCGCCGCTCTTTTGGGAGCTCCGACGTCCTGCACGCAGCTAGCTGCCGCATTTGGCGGAGGATTTTTCTTCTCCGACGGCGATACGTCTTCAGAGATTCAAACATTGGCGGATTTCAACGGTTTGAGTGGCGTGGTCGGTCAGGGGCTTTTGCTCCCCAACGTAGGGCTGCTCGCTCAGAATGGAGCTGCCGGATTCATCGGCAACTACAGTTCGTCAAACTACCACGCTTTGATCATACGCGTAAACCACCGGGTTACACACGATCTGACTATGGAGTTGAATTACACTTATTCCCATTCCATCGACAATGATTCGGGTGTGCAAAATAACTTGATCGATTTCTCTACAGCGGAAATCTGCGACCTCCGCAACCTTCGCGCTTGCCGTGGCAGCTCCGATTTTGACCACCGCCATATTCTGGTTTCAAACTTTGAATACGGGCTCCCGTTCGGTCAGGGTAAGTGGATAGGCCACCATGCATCGAACCTCCTCAACGAAGTCATCGGCGGATGGCACATATCCGGCATCGCGAAAGCTTATACCGGCAGTCCGTTCAAGATTGACTCGGGCGCGTTCACTATTGACTTTACCCAGACTCAACCCGGCGTCTTTATCGGCACGAAATCAGATATTAAGGGTGGAGTTCACCAAGTAGTCCAGGGAGGTGGCGCACCGAACGTGGTCCAGTTCTTCTCAAATGTTACGAACGCACAGGGAGCGTTTACAGCTCCGATTGCTGGTGGTCCTGGCAATAGAAATGTCGTGACCGGCCCCAACTTCTGGGATGTGGACCTTGCATTACTAAAGGATTTTAGGATGCCGTGGTCGGAGAGCCACAAGCTGCAGTTCCGCACAGACGCAATCAACGTCTTCAATCATCCTAACTTTAGCAATCCGACCAGTAACAATGCATCGCTCATCAACCCAGCTACCTTCGGGACGATCACGTCTACCGTGAACGGCCCCCGGATTTTGCAGTTGGGCTTGCGTTATATGTTCTAAAAAATTAAATCAGTTCCAGACCTTACGGAAAATGTTCGGGGACCGGTTTTTCGTAGCTGCTCCTGCCTCGGATCTTGATCTAATGAGCGAGGGAGAGAATCAGTTATTGCTGATCGCAGGCGGTCGTAGGGAATGTTAGCGTGATGTCGCTTGTTTCGGCATCGGCACCTTCGAAAGTGGCGGGTTCTGAATCAATGCGCGCCGGAATTGTGCAATTCTCTTTGCCGCGGCGCTGGCTTAGATGCTGCGGGTCCAAATCTTCCCAAGCAGAAATTGTGTAATGCGCGGATTGCAGTAGCGTGAATTCGTACAGGCTCTCGCCGATTCTTTGCGCCGCGGGATTTTCGCCTTGATCAGCTTTAGCCATGATGGTGATTTTGCCGGGAGGTCGCCCGTCCTTCCATTTCAACTGCACGCGAATCTTGCGAGTTGGATATCCATCGCCAACCTGGATATTTGCTTTCAACAGTTGTTCGCCGTCCTTTAACGTGATCACGGTGGTTTCACTTTGATTCGGGACACCGGGATAAAATGCGCGCGGGTATGGCGAATTGGGATCTTGACGATTAAGACGATTGAAAACCAAAATGTAATCACCCGGGCCGATGTGATCGAACTCAAACTCGCCTTTGGAGCCCTGGAATCCCCAAAGGCCTGGCTCGGTGTCCTTATACTTTTCGGCGCGATAAAGCTCCACGGAAGCGACCTTTAGAGGCTTGCCATCAGGGCTTAAAATGGCACCACGAATTTTCCCTAGAGGCAGCGCGTCCACGTTGTATTCATAGCAAGCACCATTCGGAATTTTGAACGGTGGCAGAGCGCCAGGCAGAGTTCTCTCGGATAATTCCATACGAGACGGCAGGCTTGCGGAAAAATGATATTCGCCGGAATGGACGTCGTAAAAGGAATAGACGCCATCCGGTCCGGTGCTGGTGGAGAAACGATCGTACTTTGAGCGGAGTTTGAGCTTGATGTGCGGCAGAGGATCATCGGGATCGTCTGGGGGAGCAAGAAGAGGCGGATCGGAACGACGCAGAACTCCGAAGACCGAAGCAATTTGCTGATGGTTGCGCATGGCGCGCAATTGCGGGATCAAAGCACGGCCGTCTGCCACCAGACGTGTGCCACTGCAAATCGTGGCGAAAAGGCGGCCCTCGGTTTCCTGCTGCGTGAAGACGATGTACTGGTCGCCCTTGTGAAAGTGGTAGCCACAATCTCCGTCATCGCCGCCTGAAAAAACGTCGATCTCCGCGGCATCCGGTCCGGCAAACTTCTCATCAATTTTGAAATGATAGCGGGTTATCGGTGTGGCGTCGACGGCCGGAACTTCGGACGATGCGGAACCCGAATCTGCGGCGTTGCTATCACGTGCCGTTGGGGGCGAAACATTTTCAACGGCCATCACAGTTCCAGCGAACACAACGTCATCGGACTGCAGTCCGGGGCAAGCCCCCGGAGGCGCTTTCGAACACGTGCACGCTGATACTACAGAGGGCCAGAAGAATAAAATTAGAAGTATTCTCAGAAATGCACGCGAAGTCATCGTCGATATCCTACATGGAGTGAAGCGTGGAATCGAGCGCGGAGGTTTGCTCCAAGAAAAAAATGTCTAGTTTGACAGTATTCCCCTGTGCAAGATGGCGCCGCTTGAAAAGATTGGGAAAAATACGCGCCTTATTCTCGTCCCATAACCGGAATCCTCCAAGGATTGGATTGAACGTTTACGCCGCCGCCGGTCGGGCACAAGGGTTTTGGGAGGAGTTCACCACGTCTCGTTTATGCTTGAGAACTTCGTTCCGAAGTTTTTCTAGGGAGCTCTTCCAATCCACCAGAGAACCTTCGCCAATATTTTCCATTTATGCTTGCCATCGAGAGTGATCGATTCGTATTCGCGATTTTCGGGCTGCAGGGTATCCGTATGTCCATAGCGCTCTAAGCGGGAAACAGTCAATCCCATATCTCTGTGCCAAGCAATCACAATTTTGCCATTGAGTTCATTGCGTTCACTCTGCGAAGAATCCACGGCGACAATGTAACCATCTTGGATTAAAGGCATCATGGAATTGCCCTTTACGCGCAGACAGCTGGTGGCGGCAGGATTCGGACACCAGTCCTTAGGAGCTGCGATCATGCTTTCGAGGGGGGCACCGTGGAGCACGGAAGTGTCGTCACCCTTCTCGCCGTGCGATGCGGCCACAACTTTGAGCAACGGAATGGCAACGAGTTGAAGCCTACCTCGCGAAAGCTTTTTGCCACCACTGCCTGCGGTTACGATCTCGAAATCAGGTGTGGCCGTCTTCAGTAACCGCCGGCGCAGTCCGGGAACCACGCGCATCAAGTCTTCGTTGCGAAGACCTGCTCGACCCCAGAAGAACCAGCAGTCCGGGTCGCCGGCCAGATTGCCGAGCTCGATATAGGCATGGGACGGGGGTTCCTGGGCACCACGCTCCCAGCGGGAAATGGTCATGGCCGAGCAATCAAGTCTTTTCCCCAGAGCCGCTTGATCAAGATGCAAATTGCGACGCAACTCTAGAATAGCTTTAGCCCACTTCGGCGTAGCGACAACTCGCGATTTAAAAGACGTTTTCTCCAAGCTTTTCTCTTACTAACGATACTGCTCCCATCGTACAAAGCGCAAGGCGCAGCAGCTCCTCCGCTGTTCTAACATTTGCGACTAGTAACTAGAGTTATGAACGAGTATGGTGAAGGAAGCCTCATTGGTACGATCGACCTATCAGCACCGGTCCCCTACGAATCAGGCTTTTTCCAAATCATTCGAGGCCGACTTATGTCCAACGGTTCTACGCAATCGATTCCCAAGAATCTTCCGAAGCCCCCTCCGAGCGACGGAAACGAACGCAACACGCAGAACAAGATTCTGCGTGGTCTCCCTGCAAAAGAGTCCCGAGCCGTTTTCGCGGCCTTGGAGTTTGTGGAACTGCCGACTAGAACTATTTTGAATGAGACATCCGAGCCGATCGATTTCGCCTATTTTGTGAACAGCGGCTTGGCCTCGGTGCTGAACATAATGGAAGACGGCAAAAGCGTGGAAGTAGGATTGATGGGCAAAGAAGGTTTTGCGGGAATGCCGCTTCTCGTCGGATTCAGAACTAGCCCGAGCCGCGTGGTGATGCAGATTGAGGGCAGTGCATTCAAGATTCGTGCTAAGGATTTTGCGGCTTTATTGCCCGACTGTCCGCAACTGGAAAGATCGTTATTCCGATTGTCGCAGGAAATGTCGGTGCAAGCCGCTCAGGTGGCCGCCTGTAACAGGCTTCACGAAGTGGATGAAAGGCTGGCGCGATGGCTGCTAATGAGCCAGGACCGTTTGGAGGGAAATAAAGTCCCACTGACGCAGGAGTTTTTGGCGCACATGCTGGGCACCCGACGAGCGAGTGTGACTGTAGCCGCCGGCATGCTGCAAAAGGCCGGGTTGATCAAGTACACACGCGGAGAAGTAAACATAGAGAACAGGCAGGAGCTAGAAAGCGCAGCTTGCGAGTGTTACGCAACGATCGTGCGTCAGTCGCAGGTTTGGCGTAACGAAGCGGAAAAATAAAAGCTTGGTGCGCTAGCGAACAGACAAACAAGAACTAAGTTTAGTAAATTTTTAAGCCTATCAGTAGAGGTGCTATATGAACCAAGACGAATGGTATAGCGTTTATAGCGCCGCTCTTCTCGAACTCAACCCGACAAAACTTCGCACGCTGATTCACGAAGCGGAAACTGCGATCTTCTCGAGAATCCAAACCCTTTCCGAAGATCCCGATTCGAATCGGGAGCGGGAAACTATCGCAGCCGCGCTTTCTAATTTGCGTGCTTTGCAACGGAACGTGCTGCGCTACGCCTGATCCACGAGGACATGCCCGGCATGCTTATCGAGGAGTTTAATGACTAGGTTGAGGCGAATGATCTCGGCTCTGGTTCCGAGAATCGTCATGATTTTCAACGGAGCACCTCAACCATTTCGTCAGATATATCTTCCGGCATCAACCCCCGGCTCCTAAGGAGCCGGCTGGTTTCTTCCAAGCTCATGACATTATCGCCAGAACTGTATTCCTTCGTGAGGCAAGGACGATCGTTTTTTATATCGAGTAACTCCGGCAACATCGGTCGAATCACGTAATAGGCGCCGCGCTCGACCGTGCGATGTGCTTCCTCGTCACTGACCAAAATTTCGTGAACTTTCTCGCCCGGCCGGATCCCCACAATTTTTGTTTCGATTGGACGGTCACCGATCAAAACTTTGGCGATGTGTGTCACTTGAGCGGATGGAACACGAGGGATATATGTTTCGCCGGCCGACCCGGATCGTACAGCCGCAAAAATCGCGTCCACTGCATCATTTAAGCTCAGCAAAAATCGCGTCATCTCCGGAGTGGTAATCGTCACAGGGCCGCCGTTGCGGATTTGGTGGTGAAAGAGGGGGATAACAGAGCCCCTGGAGGCCAAGACATTACCGTTTCGCACGCAAACGAAACGAGTGCCCGGGCAGCGTATGTTCGCTTGGATAAACAGCCTCTCCTGGATGGCTTTGGTCATACCCATTACGTTGACTGGCTTACATGCCTTATCGGTGGATAACCCAACCACTGTCTCGATCGGCAACGCATGTTCTTGAATCGCTCGGACAATATTTTCAGGTCCTTCGATATTTGTGCGCACAGCTTCATACGGGAAATACTCGCAGGTAGGCACCTCTTTGAGCGCGGCAGTGTTAAACACTAAATCCACGTCGCGCAGAGCTTGCGTGACGGAATGTACATCCCGTACATCACCGATTCGAAACTCCAACTTCTGTTGAAAGTTACGGTAAATGATTTCATCGGTGGCGGCAAGTTTATGTTGATACTCCATTCGCATCAGGTGTTGCTTTGCTTCATCGCGCGAAAGGATGATGATTTTTGCGGGACTGTCCGCGCTGCCGTCCAGAAATCGCCGTACCAGGGCTTTTCCGAGTGAACCGGCCCCTCCCGTAACCAAAATTCTCTTTCCTGCGAAGGACGGTATCAGCGAATTATTCCCACCTCTGGTATCGGGTGTCATCATTTGCAAGTCCGGCTACTAGCTCGGGCCACGGAGGACAGACGTATCCCGTAGCCTGAGAGAACTTGTCTCCTTTCATGCTTCGATCGCAAAAGAAATTAGGATCCGGAGTAATTTCCACTTCGAGTTGGTAAGCTTGCCGCAATAAGACGAGAAGGTCGTACTTCGAGATCGTCTGACCGGTGACCTGGTAGAGGCCGGACAGATCTGGATGTTCTTCAATCAGGTTTTGTACGACCCGTGTCATATAATTTGTAGTAACTCCGGAGTACATCGCACGAGTATAACCCGAGATACGTTTATGGTTTTGCCTAAGAAACCACTCTAGTAGAGACTCTTGGTGGAGCAGCTCCCGACCAATAATGGATGTGCGAAGAGTTATGGTTCTACTTGTTGTGACCTCGCCTAAGTATTTGGTGCGGCCATAAACATCATCGGCATCGGCAAAGTCTGGAATTTGGCAATAGGCCAGTAGCGCTTCACTTGCAGGCCCGATTCATTCGGCAATAGCCAGTGCGCCGGAGGCAGTTTGTGAATCGCCTGGAATAAGGGGCAGGAACGTAACCGCTCTCCAGATAGAAAACGCAACGCTTGTTCGTCAAGCGGGCTTGCCCAATTAGAATTATCGTCAATCTACCCGCCGAAAATTCACGAGGGAAGCATACTTAAGTGAAAATAAAGAAAGCCTCCTTACGGACTACCTTGTCTACCGCTTCCAGCAAGTTACTCGCTGGCCCCTCCTTTGTGATGAACCCTCGGAGGCCAACCTGTTTGGCCGCGTCGGCTAAGGTTTTCGATTTGTGCATGGAGAACATTATGATTGGCATTTCGGGGAACAATTGGAGAATTTGCTTCGAGGCTTCCAGACCATCCATTTCAGGCATTGTCAAATCCATAAAGACAATATCAGGTTTGAGCTCCTTCGCCATCCGAACGGCGTCCATGCCATTAGAGGCCTCAGCGCAAATCTCGATATCTCCCCGTGACGTCAAAATTGCGCAAACGCCTTTTCTTACAGTCTCGAAGTCGTCCGCAATCAGAACGCGCAATTTTTCCATCGGGCTTGGGCTGAAGCTAGTGGACTAACCGAGTGATAGCGTAGGCCATACTAATGTTTGCGGGGAATACGGTGTTCAATGTAGGACACCTCTTTAACGTTAGAGAGATCAGGGTGGGTCGGGAAAGCCGCGTGATACAGAGAAGAATGGATGTCAATCTATCGCGACGAATTCGCAATACCTAGCACTCGACCTCACGAAATCGTTTCTGCGCGTCCGTCCGTTGACCTGATCGAGTTTTCGTACCAGGGCGAGTGAGAGAGTTTACTCTCACTGATCGGACCGGTTTTTTTTACCAAGCTGATTGGGCTCAGACCATACAACAATAACACCCAGTTTTATGGACACTCAGTCGCACTTGGAACGACCGAATCGCTGAACAATTCAACGATTCCAAAATTTGGTCATCCTTTAAGTTAAGACAACACCGAAATACTAGCCGTGACCTGTGGCCTGCTTAGCTTAGGAAGCGGCTGCACGCTTCCGCGAAGGCGCCATGTTGCTGTGGTCGGGCTCGTGCGAGGCCGTCTGAATAGATTCGGTTAATTCTTCCTCAGCAGCGAGCCAGTCATCAAGCGCGCTGCCGTTCTCGCCGCCTCGTTTCAAATAGAGTTCGTACGCTCGCGCTGCTATCTCTTGTTCAGTTGGTACTTTTTTGTTGACGTTTGTCACGGTGGTACCTCCTTCCTTCATATTCGTCGCACATCATCCAGTTGCCCCCCCCAGTTCAGCAGAAACTGGCAATCGCTAGGGCCTCGTCTTCCGCGCTAGGGATTGCGTCCAGCAAGCGCAATGTCTCCAGAACCAACTTCACATTTCCACGCGGTCGTAGCAATTTCAGGCTCGCACCTCGTTTCTTGAGGGATACAAACGCGCGCACGATGGTACTGATGCTCGAAGAATCCAGCTGGGTTACATCGGTGAGATTGACCAATATCTTGTTGGTTCCGTCGTCAATCAGCTGCCGCAATTGGTTGTTCAAAATATCGCTTGCCCGGCCAATCGTTGCTTTTCCCTGCAGGTCAATGATGGCAATATCGGCGGCATGACGGACAGCGAGTTGGAGGCCCATAGCTGCATCCTCCGCGCCCATTTCAACGCTTCATCTGGCGACGCGTTCTGACTAGATTGGTTGCATTATATCTCTTCTCATCGAGTCAAGCAGCTAGCTCATCGCGCCTGGCTACACTCCGCTCGCCCTTATTTCAGAACAAGATAACATCTGCCTTGAATTCCCGAACCAGCTTTTGAAGCCACGTGTTGGCTGATGCCAAGTCTCCGGACCCCCGCACGACCAGACGGCCTGCTGCGATCGCGACAGGTGAACCACTGATACCGGGCTTCGAATGATGCCGACGTTTCCATTGCCGTCCCTAAAATTCCGTACGGCGGGGTTTTCCCCAGTACGGCTTCAAGGCCGGTTGTTCAGACAGGGCCTGCCAGGGCGACGGGAGGCCGTAGGTACATGGAGCCAATATCTTGGGGTACTTCAGTGCGTCGGCCACAGCGCCCCTTAAGGTTCAAACGATGCGCCGCGGTCCCGCTGAGCTAGTGACTGATGATCGAGCGGAGGCGTGTTTCGGTAATTGTCTCCAGCAGATTTAACTTGATTGCATAACAACGCCGGCTCCTTAGACCCGAGTACACTGTGGTTTGTCGAAGACCATTGGCTCGGGAGAAAGGAGCCGACATGATCATTATAGGCGTGGATTATCACCCGAGCGATCAGTACATCGCGTTGGTGGACACAGAAACAGGAGAGTATGAGGAACGGCAATTGAACCACAGTGCAGGAGAGGCCGAGAAGTTTTATCGAGAACTGGCGACGCGAGGAGCGAGCGTACGAGTGGGGATGGAGGCCACGGGCTACTCCCGCTGGTTCGAGCGGTTGCTGGCAGAACTCGGTATGGAGCTGTGGCTCGGCGATGCGGCCGAGATTAAGAGCAAACGCGTCCGCAAACAGAAGACGGACCGAGAGGATGCCCGACTGCTGCTGCGACTGCTGCGGGAAAATAATTTTCCTCGGATCTGGATACCGAGTCCGGAGAATCGGGACCTGCGACAACTGCTGTGGCACCGGCATCGGCTGGTGCAGATGCGCACGCGGATCATGAATCAGCTGCAGGCCCTGGCGATGAACGAAGGCCAGCGACGGAAGAAAAAGCTGTGGAGCGCGCAAGGACGAGCCCAGCTGGAAAAGCTTGCGCTCGGCACCTGGGCCTCCCGGCGTCGCAAGGATCAGCTCGAGCTGCTGGACCGGATGAACCCAACGATCGAGGAATTAACGGCAGCGGTCGAGCGGGAAGCCAGGAAGTGGCCCGAGGTGCTGCGGCTGATGACGCATCCGGGTGTAGGACCACTGACGGCACTAGCCTTCGTGTTGATCATCGGAACTCCGAAGCGGTTTCGTCGGGGCAAGCAGATCGGCAGCTATGTGGGACTGATTCCTGAGGAGGATTCCAGTGCCGGCCATCAACGGCTGGGACACATCACCAAGCAAGGCAGTTCTTTGTTGCGTTTCTTGCTGGTGGAAGCAGCCCAAGCCGCAGCACGTTGTGATGCGGACTGGAGACGACGGTATGTGCGCCTGGCGGTGCGTCGACAGAGGAACATCGCCAAGGTGGCCATGGCCCGGAGACTCTCGGTTCGGCTGTACTGGATGTGGCGAAACGGTTGGGAATATGTACAGTGGGTCAAGTTCAGTTCGCACGCGGGACAGCTCGGAATCAGGCAGGGCGCGAAGTAGAACGCCGTCCACTTGAATGGGCATCCCGCTCCCTCGCGAGAGGGAGTTTGAACGAGTAATCATGGTCTGAAATTGGATCGAAGAGATGTGTGGGGGACTGAAACCGACCGAAAGATTACAGGCGAGCCGTGGTTTTCGACACTGGGCCAAAGAAATTGACGAAATCAAACGCTCCTCGGAGCGGATGGAGAAGTGTTTTCTAAAAAAGACTTGACAGGGCTGGCGTTGTTAGAGTTGGCGTTGTTAGAGATGCCTGATTAGTCCCGTTCTAGTACCCAACATGTCTGGTAAGCAGGCGTTGAGTCCTTAGCGCGGCTTGCTTTGGCGGCAAATTCGGCAAATTCGTTGTGTCGAAGGCAGGAGAAGCATACGATGTTCGAGCCAAGGTCGGAATTGGAATTTCCTGTTGAATCACGCACGGAATCCGATGTGTGAGTTCGCGAGCGTGTGAGGGGGAGCGGCTATGGTTTACAGCCCCAGCCATATGAAGTGGTGGGGCTGGGGCAATGTCGACGCGACTTTTAGTTCTGATGCCCATCCTAGCTTCTGGCCCTATGCCAAGTCGCAACTTGGTATCGAACGAGAAGCTCCTCCCATGCCGCCTGTGCCGTTCGACTCTGTCCACCTGCCAGAGCCCACTATCAACCATCGTTTCTTGGACGAACTACGCTCAACCATGCATGGCCACCAGATCTGCGACAGCCGTTACGAGCGCGTGGTTCACGCATACGGCAAGGGCTTCCGGGACCTGTTTCGCCTGCGCCGCGGATCAGCCGAAGGTGCTCCTGACCTGGTGGTCTATCCCCAAAACGAGAACGATGTATTGGCGGCGCTGCGAGCGGCCGCAGGCCACAACGTGGTGGTTATCCCGTTCGGCGGCGGATCGAATATCGCCGGCTGCCTGGAGCGGATGGAAACCGATCGCATGGCAGTTTCGTTGGATATGCGGCGCATGCGACGAGTGCTGGCCGTCGATTCGGAGTCGTTTACGGCGCGCGTCGAGGCCGGGGTTTTTGGTCCCGATCTGGAAGAGCAATTGAACGCGCTCGGCATGACCCTTGGCCATTTCCCAGATTCATTTCTGCACTCCACTCTCGGAGGTTGGATCGCCACACGATCTGCCGGAATGCAAAGCGACAAGTACGGCAAGATCGAGGACATGGTCGTCTCTCTGCGCTTGGTGACACCCGAAGGCGTGCTGACCACACGGAACGTCCCTAAGTCCTCTAATGGGATTGACGTGAACCATCTTTGCATCGGCAGCGAGGGAACGCTCGGCGTAATTACCGAAGCGACGATGCGAGTTCATCCGCGGCCGGAGTCGCGGCTTGTTCCAGGGTACCTGTTTCGTGACTTTGAGAGTGGCCTCCAGGCAATGCGTGAATGCGTGCGCAGGGAATGCATGCCATCGATGGTGCGGCTCAACGATCCCGACAAGACCGCGCTGTCACTCGCGTTTAAACCGCCATCATCGCAGATCTCGCAAGCGGTGAACAGAATCTTCAAGGGCTATCTGCGAGCAAAGGGATTTGACCTGCGGCGATCGTGTCTGATGCTAGCGGCCTTCGAGGGCCGCGACGCTGATGTCGCACGCGGATCGCGTGAGGTCGACGCCATTTACCGTCGATTTGGCGGAATCAGTCTGGGGCCGAGCGCGGGCAAATCTTTCGAGTCCACGAAATACGATTTCCCCCACATCCGTGATTACCTGCTGGAGCGCGCCGTTACCACTGATGTGAGCGAGACCTCGACGGTGTGGAGCAACATCCTTCCTCTCTATCACGCGGCGATCAGCGCTATACGGACCGGGATTTTGGAGAGCGGTGTCCCACCCTGGGCCGGCTGCCACATAAGTCACACCTATCGCTGCGGCGCTAGTCTCTATTTCACATTTGGTTTCATACAGGAGTTGGGGCACGAAATGGAACAATATCTGAAGGTCAAGCGTGCAGCCCAGCAGTCGTTTATCGATCACGGCGCCACTCTCTCGCACCATCATGCAGTTGGCACGGAACACTTGCCTTGGCTGACCGCAGACATCTCGCCGCTGGGGGTGAGGGCCGTCGGGGCGATCAAGCAGGGCCTCGACCCAGGCAACAATATGAATCCCGGACGACTGTGGCCGTCCTCAGATCCGTTCGAGGAGTGGTCGCGAATCGGCGACCTGCCGAGTGTAAATGCGAAAACAAAAGCCACCTGCTCTTGACGGAGCGAAAAATCTCCGGCCTACGCTACATTTGGGAGAATGATTGATGTGCAGCGACTGTGCAAATCCTTCCTGGCTTAATAGTCGTAATTAATTGAAAAGATTGGGGTGAGCGACGGGGTTTGAAAACGAAGGACAAATCCTAACCGCCAGTGAAACTGTTGCGCTTACCCGGTCGCTCGATCCCAAACCAAGCCATTTTACGCGCGTCTTGATACCAAAATGATACCAAAACTCCGGAGCCCACCAGGCTGCGTAACGCACCGCGAGATCAACCGCAACTTTGCAATGGACGAACTGATTGATTGATCACAAGGGACCTGAGAATTTTGCCATGAGAGGCCGCAAACCCAGACAGGAATCTCGCGCAATAGAGTTCCGTCGGAAACTAATCGAATGGAAGCAGACTCCTGAATCTTCGCGGCGACCGCTGCGGGCGCTAGCTCGTGGGCTTGGCACTTCGCACCAACTTCTGGCCTTCTACCTCAACGGCTCGAGAGCCGTGACCGCGCCAAAAATCAAATGTCCAGTCAAGGACGGCAGCAGCGCCGATGCGGCGCTGGCTCGCCGCAATGCATACCACTGTAAGAATTAGAGATAGGATCGCCTCCATTCAAGCCCCATTGATATTCTTGTTAAATTAAGATCGCTCGCGGTGGAATAATTTCGTCGGGTTCTAATCTAATTTCATTTAATTCCCGGAGAAAACTTCTCGTCTTGTGGTCGCGCGCTCACTGGGGAATAGCCATTGCACCAAGATTGTGCAAAAAGGGCAGTTTCGCCCTCTCCTATCTCCAATCCCTTCATCGCATTGACTTACCGGAACGCACGGCCTAACATTCGCGCCGGACTCACCGATCTATGATTGGCGAAATACTTGGCCACTACCGCCTCATCGAAATGGTCGGCGCGGGCGGTATGGGAACCGTCTACCGGGCGCATGACACGCAGCTCGACCGCGACGTGGCGTTAAAGGTCCTCCATACCGGCACTTTGACTGATGAGCTCGCCCGAAAACAGTTCCGCTCCGAAGCGCTCGCCCTCGCAAAGTTGAACCACCCTAACATAGAGATCATCTTCGAATTCTCCACTCAGAACGGCATCGATTTCCTCGCGATGGAGCTCATTCCGGGTGTCTCGGTGAGCCTAAAATTGCGTGATGGCCCGCTTGCAGAGAAAGAGGTGATTCATTTAGGAATACAGCTCGCCGAAGGCCTTGCCGCAGCGCATGAGCAAGGAGTCGTTCACCGTGACCTCAAACCGGCAAACCTCTTCATCACTCCGAATGGACGCCTGAAAATTCTCGATTTCGGATTGGCGAAGTTGGTGGATCCAAAGCTTAATATGGATCTAACACAAACTAACACCTCAGAAGCAGAAACTGGTTCGGGAACGCTACCCTATATGGCGCCCGAGCAATTGAGCGGTCAACCCTCAGATGCAAGAAGTGACGTTTATTCCGCTGGAACGGTTTTGTACGAGATGGCCACCGGGCAGCGGCCTTTTGTTCAACAACAGGCATTCTCTCTAATTTCCGCGATTCTCCGAGATCAGCCGCCGCCGCCATCCTCAGTCAACCCGAGTCTGTCGCCCGGCGTTGCAGCGGTAATCTCCAAAGCTCTCGAAAAGGATCCGTCGCGGCGCTACCAAACTGCGCGGGAACTTCAGGTGGCTCTGGAAGGATTGGCCACGGGGCTTACTTCTTCGACTCTGATTGGCACTGCCAAAACCCGCAAAGGATTAGGGTGGCTACTGGGCACCTCTGTATTAATCGTCATTGGCGCGGGCACGGCCATTGGCCTCAACCTCGGCGGAGTCCGTGCGCGTCTGTTCCACACGACAAGGGCAACAAGTGGGGGCGAGTCTGGTTCGGCGTTGATCAAACTACGGCCAACAGTCGCCATACTGGGATTTAAAAATCTCTCCGGACGCGCGGACGAAGCATGGCTCTCGACCGCTCTCTCCGAGATGTTGACAACCGAAGTCAGTGCTGGCGAGAAACTGCGGGCGATTCCCGGCGAGAACGTCGCGAAGATGAAGACAGATCTTGCGCTGCCGGATGCCGACAGCTACGGCCACGAAACGCTACAACAAATCCGCAGAAATATTGGCAGCGATTATGTGGTCATGGGCTCTTACCTGGCCTTAGGAAACGGCAAAGTACGCCTTGATTTGCGTCTTGAGAACGCAAACACGGGCGAACTACTCGGCTCGGTCTCGAACCGCGGAAACGAGTCCCAGCTAGATGATCTTGTCTCGCAAGCGGGCGCGAAACTTCGTGTGGAACTCGGCGCGGGCGAGGTGACACCGACGGAAGCCTCACAATTAAAGGCTTCGCGACCTTCAAATCCTGAAGCCGCTCGATTCTATGCTGAGGGCCTTGCGAGGCTTCGCAAATTTGACAATCTCGGAGGGCGCGATCTTCTGGAAAAAGCCATCGCTGCGGATCCAAATTTTGCTAACGCCCATTCGGCGCTCGCGAGTGTATTCGACGGGCAGGGCTATATGGTAAAAGCTAAAGAAGAGGCACAGAAAGCCCTTGCTCTTTCGGCAAATCTTTCGCTCGAAGACCGTATGGCCATCCAAGCCCGCTTCTATGGAACTGACAGACAATACGACAAAGCAGCCGAAACCTACCGGTCGCTCTGGAATTTGTATCCGGACAATGTCGCGTATGGCCTTCAACTTGCATCTGAGCTCACTAATGAAGGAAAGGCGAACGATTCCTTAGCGGTCATACAAGCGATGCGCAAGCTCCCGCCGCCTGAAAATCAAAATCCGCTGATCGACATGAGAGAAGCTTTTGCAGCAGGATCTTTGGGGGATTTCAAGCGCGAGCAAACGGCCGCCGCAATCGCAGTAGAAAAGGCAAAAAAGCTGGGAGCGCGGCTCCTGACCGCCGACGCACTCTACACCGAAGGATGGGCTTGGTCGGAACTCGGTAATACCAAAAAAGCTATGGAGGCAGCCGAGCAATCCAGAGATCTTTACGCTGCAATCGGCGATCCCGCCGCAGGTTCGAAAAATCTGACTCTGATTGGAACTCTTCTTACTGCAAAGGGGGAGCTCGAAGGGGCCCTGCAGACTTATGAGCAGTATTACCGGCTCGAACGTGAAAAAGGAAATGTTGAAGGAATGGGCTATGCGCAGAATGACATCGGCACTGTGATGGTTATCCGGGGAGATTTGGCCGAGGCCGCTCAATCGTTCTCACGATCACGCGATGCCTTTCACGAAGTGCGGAATCAAGATTCCGAAGCATATGCTTTGAACAATCTCTCCGCTGTGTTGCTGGAGCAGGGAAACTTAATGAGTGCGGACAAGGCCGACGGCGAAGCCCTAACCATTTTCCGCCAAGTGGATGACAAAGACGGAGTGGCCTATGCGCTTATCAACAGAGGAAACATACTTGATGCTCGCGGCGATCTGGCGGAGGGCAAAAAAGCTACACGGAAGCTCAAACGATTTCCGGGGAAACCAGCGACCAGAACATTAGCGCCCATGCGCTCGACGGGCTTGCAGCAATTGCGGCCCAGCAGGGTGACCTCGACGCCGCACGAAAACAGATTTTGGACGCAATCGCTCTTTGGGATAAGCTTGGTGTAAAGTTGTCATCTGCGGAAAGCCGCTTAGCCTTAGCAGACCTATTCTTGAACCAAGGATACATCGCTGAAGCGCAAACGTTCGCCAGCCAAGCCCTGGAGGAGTTTGATGCCGAGAAGGCTGCCAAAGACATTATCCTCGGCCACACTGTTCTGACGCGTTCATTGCTCGCTGCAGGAAAACTCGAAGAGGCTGGCAAAGAGATTAGTGCTATTGCCGAGCTTGCGGCCAAGACTCAGAATGCAGGCGTCCGTTTGCAGTATGACATCGCCGCCAGCAGGATTCGCGCGCAAAGCGGTCATCGCTCCCAGGCAGAAGCAACGTTAAATTCGGTGCGCTCGCAAGCAAGCAACGCCGGAATGATCTTTTACGAGCTTGAATCTCGACTAGCCCTTGGCGAAATAAAAATGAAAGCCGCTGAGATCGACTCTGGCCGTGCGGATCTCGCCGCCCTAAAGAAAGACGCCACTGACCGCGGTTATACACTTATTGCCCTGAAAGCGGCCACGCTTATGGCTAAGTCCTGATTAACGCATTAAGTACTCCTTCAAATCGGAAGAAGCATCAGTCGAGAGGCGGCTGTAACACATTGGGCATAACTCAAAAACCTCAAAACTTTGTTTTGAACCTGAATTCCGAAGTTGAAGGCGGTTTCATAGGGATTCATTGATCGATTTTGGTTCAGGTTGCGGCTTCAGGATTCAACTTCGGCGAAGTTGATAAATCATAGGCTAAGACGTTTTCCAGCAGGGGGATGCGTCGCTGCAGCCCACCCCAGGAAGCGGACAGATGCAGAACCAAGCGATGGCCGGCGCGGCCGAGCAAAGCACCGCACAGGAAAACCTGAGCGCGCAGCGTGGCCGGTTGGCGATAGGTGGTGAAGCCACTGGCGCGTTGGAATTCTCCGAGCAGATTGAACAACAGCAGGATGCTGCGGAAGGCTGCTTCGGTAGCGAAAAACTCCTGCCTGCAAAAATCATCGGCGGCCAAATCGTGTTTTAGTTCGGCAATGCGATTTTCCATGTCCGCCCTGCGGTTGTAGTCTCGCCAGATCTCTTCCGGCGGTAGCGCCCGGTTGGTGACGAAGACACGAAAGGTGTAGCCGGGAACATCGAGCAGTTTTCTTCCCCGCGAGGGGCGCTCGGCGCGCAGTTGCTCGCGGATTACCACGAAGCGGCGCGGGCGATCCCAGCCCAAGAGTTGCAGAAAAAACTCCCCCACGGCGTAATGCTCATCTAAGGCGCGCCACTGGCTGACGCGCGCGGCCTCCCGCTTCAGCCAGCGCGTCAGCCGCGCCACCACGATGTAAGACAACCCGCGCTGCTCCAAAAAGCCCAATAATTGCTGGTCAAAAAAGCCCGCGTCGGCCCGCACTACGCCAAGGGCATGTTTTTCCGGCAACAGCGCCAGGGCTTCCTTAAGAAATTCCACGACGCCACGGGCCGTGCCGCAATTCCCGCTGCGCAACCAGCCGTGCAGCAGAAAATGCGCTTCGGCCAGCACCGCCACCAGCGGATGATGCGAGGGCCGTCCATGCTTGCGTGGATTCGGTCCGCGCAGCGCACCCTGCTGCTGCCCGTAGCGCTCGAACACCGTCGAATCCAAATCCAGACTATATCCCGCCGAGCATCCCGGAAGCCGCTCCAGCTGCCAACTCCACAAGCCCGAGAAAAAACGCTGGCATTGTCCCTGCCCGAAGCGTTTGAACAGATTGCGAATGGTGTCATCGACGGGAAAACGCGTGATCCCTAGCAACGAGTGCAAGGCCACGTCGGCACGCAGCAAACTGGTGTGCGCAAAACGCCGTGCTCCGGCCACCACCGAGAGTAAGAAGGCCGTGAAGGTCTCCGCCGGATCGATGGCGTGGGGGAAGTAAGACGAAACGGCAGATACTTGCTCACCGCTTCGCGATAGCCGACCTGTCGCAAAAACTCCAAGAACACGACCAGCCCCCCGAACGGGGTGACCGCTCGCTGGGTCTCGCGCAATTCCACTTTTTTTCCACCCCAAAGAGCGGTAATTTTCCAGTGCACTGTTTTGTCCTCCTCGGCGTTTCTTTCATCCAACTGAAACTTAACCGAGTTGGGCAAAACAGTGCTATTCAATTTCGGAATTCAGGTTGAAAAGAACTTTCCTATAGGAGCAAGTTAAAGACCTTCCGGTCGTTTTTGCGAAAGCATCCAAGGCATTACGACATGCAGAGTGTTTCCAGGAGAAAGCTTCTTCGTTACGTTCATAAGGTGATTTGCTACCGCTAGATCAACTTTGCCGTCGCCGTTGAAATCTCCCACTGTCACAACACTGAGATCCGTTCCACCTAGGATGTAAGTCTGTGCCGTCTGGAATGTTCCGTCGCCATTTCCGAGCAAAATGGTTACACTGCCGTCGCAGTTGCTGTCACCGCATTCGTTGGTCACCGCAAGGTCAATTTTTCCGTCTCCGTTGAAATCTCCCGCCGCCATCGAAAGAGAGGTTAATCCTTTCCTGTGAGAACTTCCTCTGCAAGCAAAGCTCGCAGATGTGAGTTGTTGCTGCGCCTGAGCCCATCAGCTCCCCCCTCACGTTGACTTGGTTGACGGTGGAACCTAAGATTGCGTCACTACTTGCCCATGATTGGCCAAACCATCTCGCATTACCGCATCGTCGAAAAGCTCGGTGGCGGCGGAATGGGCGTTGTCTACAAGGCTGAGGACACCAAGCTCCACAGGTTTGTTGCGCTGAAGTTCCTTCCCGACGGGTTCGCGCCAGACTCGCAAGCTTTAAGCCGCTTCAACCGTGAGGCACAGGCTGCGTCCGCGCTGAACCATCCCAACATTTGCACCATCTACGAAATCAGTGAGCAGAACGGCCAGCCCTTCATTGCGATGGAGTGTCTTGACGGGCAGACCCTGAAGGAACGAATTTCCGGCAAGCCGCTTCCGCTTGAGCAAGTGCTGGACCTGGGGACAGAGATCGCGGATGCCTTGGACGCAGCGCACGCCAAAGGAATCGTCCACCGCGACATCAAGCCCACCAACATCTTCGTCACGGAGCGAGGCCATGCCAAGATTCTGGATTTTGGTCTGGCCAAGCTGTCACCCTCGCGCGGTGCCGCGAATGTTTCGGCGATGCCCACGGCCAGCGAGCTAGAGCAACTCACACGGCTCGGCGCAGCGATGGGCACGCTTACATACATGTCGCCGGAACAAGTGCGGGGAGAAGAGCTGGATGCGCGCACCGACTTATTTTCGTTTGGTGCGTTACTCTACGAGATGGTGACTGGGATTGCGCCTTTCCGTGGCGAAGCCTCCGGCGTAATCGCCGAAGCCATTCTGAATCGCACGCCCGTTCCGCCAGTGCGACTGAATCCCGACCTTCCCACAAAGCTCGAAGAGACCATCAACAAGGCGCTGGAGAAAGACCGGAAGCTGCGCTACCAGAGCGCCGCTGACATTCGCACGGATTTGCAGCGGCTGAAGCGCGACACAGACTCGGGACGGTCTGCCGTCGCAGTGGGCCAGGCAGCCGAGTCAAAGCCCGTTCGCAAACCCATTCGATTGGCGGCAGCCGCTGCCGCAATAGTCGTACTCGCGGGGCTCGCTGTGGGCGGCTGGTTGTTTTTCTCTCGCAAGGCCCACGCGCTGACGGACAAAGACACCATCGTCCTCGCTGATTTCACGAACACGACGGGCGACACGGTGTTTGACGGGACGCTGCGCCAGGGGCTTTCCGTACAACTGGAACAATCACCGTTCCTGAGCATCATCCCTGACCAGCAAATCCAGCAGACCTTGCAGATGATGGGGCAAAAGTCCGATGCCAAGCTCACGCCACAGATTGCGCGGGAACTCTGCCAGCGAACGAGTAGCGCCGCCGTCCTCGATGGTTCGATAGCGCAGATTGGCACGGATTACCTTCTGACTGTCAAGGCGGTTAACTGTGCAAGCGGCGAATCTCTGGCGAGCACGGAAGCACGGGCTAGCGACAAGAACCACGTGCTCGATGCTCTGGGAAAGACAGCTTCGGAAATTCGAGGCAAATTGGGCGAGTCGCTGAGCACTGTGCAGAAGTTCGATACTCCTCTGGAGCAGGCCACTACGCCCTCCCTGGAGGCTTTGAGGTCCTACAGCCTGGGCATGAAGACTTGGGAGGGGAAAGGGGACTCCGAAGCCATCCCGCTCTTCAAACGTGCCATCGAACTTGACCCCAACTTTGCCTTGGCGTATCTCGCCCTGGGAACCAACTACTTCAATCTTGCGGAAAACAGCTTGGCCGAGGAGAACATAAACAAAGCATATGAGTTGCGAGACCGCGTGAGCGAGCTGGAAAGGTACCGCATCATGGGCGACCACTACTCAATTGCCACAGGAGATGAGGAGAAGGGGATTCAGACCTACGAGGTCTGGGCCCAAAGCTACCCTCGAGATGACCTGGCCCCACTTCAATTAGGAGCCGAATACATGTTGTTAGGACAGTGGGAGCGAGCGTTGTCAGAAACTCAGGAGTCTCTTCGTCTACAGCAAAACGACGTTGTCGCCTACAGTAATCTCGGACAAATCTATCTTGCCCTGAACCGCTTGGATGAAGCTAAGGCCACCTTACAGCAGGCGCTAGACCGCAAATTGGATGGCTGGGAGTTGCACCTGATGGTGTATTACCTTGCCTTCTTCCGGAGTGATGCAGCGGATATGAAACGGCAGGTGGAGTGGGGCGCCGGCAGGCCGGGAAGCGAAGACGGATTACTCTCTGCACAGTCCGATACCGAGGCTTACTACGGACATATCAGGAACGCTCGAGATTTCTCCCGGCGGGCGGTGGAGTCAGCGCTACGTGCTGGTGCCAAAGAAACGGCAGCCACCTGGCAGGTGGGTGCGGCGCTGCGGGACGCAGACATAGGTAATTGGGTACAGGCTCGCCAGGGGACCGCGACCGTTCTCAAGATGAGTACAGGCAAGAACGTACAAAAACTAGCCGCGTTGGCCCTTGCTCGAATCGGTGACGTGGCACATGCAGACGCGACCGTGGAGGAATTGGCGAAAAGTAATCCGGCGAATACTCTCCTGAAATATTACTGGCTGCCAACCATTCGCGCCGCCGTCGAACTGAGCCACAAGAACCCGGCGAAGGCTATCGAGCTTCTGCAGCCTGCGGGGCCCTACGAGCTGGGCTATTCAGAACCCTTTCAATTTGGGACTCTGTATCCCGCCTACGTACGCGGCGAAGCGTACTTGTTGCTGCATCAAGGTTCGCAGGCCGTGACAGAGTACCAAAAGATTCTCGGTCATAGCGGCATCACTCTAAATTGCCCCATCGGAGCACTCGCGCATCTCCAGCTCGGCAGAGCCTATGCCATGCAGGGCGACACCGCCAAAGCCCGGGCCGCGTATCAGGATTTCTTCACGCTATGGAAAGACGCCGACTCTGACATCCCAATCCTCATCGCTGCGAAAGCTGAGTACGCAAAGTTGAAGTGATTTCGTCATTCAGGATTGACGCCGGTGTGACGCAATATCTGCCGACACGGCCTGCGTCGTAGGACAACTGGTAGGCGAGTGACTCACCTATCTATTTTCCCCGAACAAAAGGGTAGTGGTGTCATTTGCCGAGACTCCGTAGAATTAAATCAGTCCTTTGGCCCTGGCATTGCGTAAATTTTCTTTTTCATGCCTATTAAGTCGCCAGCGGTGGTCACCGTTTTCAGACACATGCATAACCTCAACGTCTCCATCATCATCAATCGCTGACCAAAAAGCATCTTCGCTTAAATTAACCGGATGTACGGTCTTTTCACATGCGAAACAGTGAGATTGAATCAACATTTCTGTTCTCTCCTACGCAACCAGTTCTTTAACATCCCAGACACGGTTTTCAATGCTCGCAGCCATCGCGGGAGTAACCCGTAATGATTGGTGAACACGACAAAAGTTGTACCATGCAAAATACAAAAATAGTGCTGCTCGGAGATTTTCTAATTTCTTGGAGAATGCATTGGTCAACCGCGCAAATCGACGCGTCTGCATTCGGAGAGTCAAGCTAGCGTCATAGAGTCGGCTAAACTCCGGTCGCCCTTATTTCTGAACGACATACCCAAAAATTTCAAAATTCTAATCCCCACCCGGGGGACCCAATCACGTTGCCAACAGGTCCCATCTAGGCCCTAAGCCCAATTCCAAACCACTATTCGGATTCGCGCGCGAGGCGGCAGCAGCCTTGGTGTGTGAAGCCGCAGGCCTTCGCTGACGCCAACTGACCGTTGTGGTCGAGTCACGGTTGCGGTGACCGAAGGTCTTGCGCAAGTGACTGACTCGCTTGCTGTTTCTACGCGATTTGCACGCGCTTTGCACAGACCGTCGTCAAAGGAGGGCAAATTGAGCCGCCAACAAATCAGCTACATCTGGAAGGCAGGAGGTTCGTGGTACGGAAGGTGGCGTGACAACGTAATCGAAGAGAGTCGAGTCGTTCGCAAGCAGTGCTCGGCCAAGCTCGCCGATGTGTGCGAGCGATTCCGCACGAAGGCCGATGTTCGTCCATTGCTGGCGGAGAAGCTGCGCCCGATAAATGAGGGCAGGACTCGGCCAGAAAGCACGCTGCCCGTCGCGCAATTTGTTGAGCTGCACTATCTGCCCTACGTCGTAGAAAACTTCAAGCCATCCACTTGTGCAGGCTACAAGAGCCTGTGGGCGATGTACCTTGCGCCCCGGCTAACGGGAATCGCGCTGCGGGACTTTCGCACGGTGGATGCCGCTGTGCTGCTGGCGGAGGTTCACAGGGCACACAGTGTGGGCCGTACAACGCTCAAGCACGTCAAATCATTTCTGTGCGGAGTATTCACCTGCGCCAAAAATCAGGGCGTGCTCGACGGCGTACACCCAATTCGGGACGCAATGATTCCGAAGAAAGCAAACGCCCCCGAAGAGACACCCGCCGCAACACCTGATGAGGTGCTCGCAGCCATGGATGCGCTAGAGAAGGCCAACGAGAGGAAGGCTCGTGCGGCTGTTGCGCTAATGTTCTTTGCAGGTCTGCGCCCCGGCGAGGCACGCGGCGCTTGGTGGGAAGACTACGGCGGCAAGAAGCTGACTGTCCGGCAATCCGTTTGGCATACCTACACGACTTCGCCCAAGACCGGAGGGTCCGCAAAACCGGTGCCCATCATCGAGCCGCTGACCGGTATTCTCGCTGAGCTCCGAGCGGCGGACGAAAATCCGTCCTCGGGGCCGATTCTCCGCGGTCCGTCGGGCAAACCACTAGACCTTCACAATCTCGGCAATCGCGTCGTGATTCCCGTCCTGAGGGCGGCTGGCATCGCTTGGCACGGCTGGTATGCGCTTCGGCGTGGCGTGGCAACTGCGGTCACAGCGTTATCGACTGACTCTCTCGCGGCAAAGGGCCTACTGCGCCATTCGAGCGTCAGCACCACAGAGCGGCACTATATTAAGGACGTACCGGAAAGCACGATTCAGGCTATGAAACGACTGGAAACACTGTGCAAAGAGCGTGCAATAACTGAAGGCCTAAAACCTAATTAAATCATTGAAAATGATGGGGTGAGCGACGGGGTTTGAACCCGCGACCCTCGGTGCCACAGACCGATGCTCTACCAGCTGAGCTACGCTCACCACCGTAAGATTGTAAACAGTTTATCACTATTTTCTTTATGCCGCTGTCGTTTGCATGTTTGCAATTAACGGCAGATTGGCGATGACAGCGCCCAATAATCGGAGATTTTTTATACAGCCGCCCAGCGCGGTTTTGCAATCCTTCCGCGACATTTAGCACTGCAATCTTTGATTCGGCTGCCATCCTTGAACAAACGTCCCTCTTTTTTCCGTTGTTTTACTCGATTTGTCTGGGACCTGAAGTGGATCAAATGGGACGTGACAGCCAAAGAAAAGGCAGTCAATCCGTGCCCAGGAGACTCTCGAAGTGACCCGAGCAGAGTACGACCTTATTGTAGTTGGCAATGACCCGGCGGGCGAAAAGAGCATCATCGTGGTGGCAACTTGATCTCCTTCTTCGGAGCGTGGCGAAATTACGCAGCTTGTCTGCATGCTCTGTCGTATAGATCGACGCTTTCCTTTAGTTGCTCAAAGCAGCCTAGGTTATGGGAAAGTCCGATCTACTAAAATCTATGGGCGCGCCGTCGGCATCACGAGATTCTCAACCACGGGGACAGGCAGTGGACCCTGATCTAACACTAAGTCGTGAAACTTTAGCATGTCAAAATTTTTTCCTGCTGCGGCCTGATATTTTTTTCGAAGCGCAAGCCACTCGCGAAGTCCCACAAAATACGTTGGCAACTGCGTGGAGCTGAGCTTCGCGCGCAGGAGTTTTCCTTCAGCTTCGGCCTGGGTCTGAAAGGCATCCTTGGTCATTAGATCCAAGGCTTGCTCGTCGGTCATGCCCATGGTCTGCATCTTAACGTCTAGAATCGCGTTGGCTAGCAATCGCAGGCGTATTTTTCGCATCACTAGCCTGAAACGCAGATCGTGGTTTAGAAAACCTTCGTCCATCATTACCTGCGCGATATATTCGGCCCAACCTTCAACGTACGCACCGTTGGCGAAGAGTGACCGCAGTAGCCTGCGGCGCTCCGGTTGAATATTATTCAAATGCTCGAATTGAACGTAGTGACCTGGAAGGGCTTCGTGAATGCTCAACCATTCCAAGGTGTAATTGTTGTATTCGCGCAGCTTGGATTCCACCCTGTCTGCCGGCATCCTGGGATCGATGGGAGTTACCCAGTATTCGGCTTCCGCTTGAGGCTCCAGAGGCGGCGCGCTGTGAAATCCGGCCACGGAGTAAATTCCGCGCTCGAACATCGGCGTTGGAATCACTTTCAAGTTTTCGCGCGTGCCTAACGAAACAATTCTTTTCTCACGTATAAATTGCTTGATGCTTTCGAGATCGGCCTCTATGGTCTTCTGCAAATCTTCCCGACGCGGATGCTCGTCGGAAATCTTGCGCAGCACCTCGGTAATAATAAGGTTCTGGCGGTCGTGAACGTTGAGGTCGGAGTGGTCGCTGTGGTCCGCATATATCTGCTTGTGCATCGGTAGCGCAAGGTCCAGCATTTCGGCGCGTACCGACCGCAGTCCTTCTTGCGCGTCCGCGAGTACTTGTGCAGGCGTGACATCTGTTTCCATAACTAGCTTGAATTTCTGATCGTAGACTTCCTTGCCCAGGCGCCAAGTCGCCTGCGAGGGCCGCTTGGCCAAATCGTTTTGCAACCATTGAGAGAAATCCTTTAGGGCGGAGATAGCTGGAGGGGCAACCCTGTCGTATTCCGCTTTCAGTGGCGATCCGGCCGGAATTTCCACAGCGATGGTATTTTCGATCAGGTCGATGTTGCCGTCATTTTCCTGGACTGCTGTTGAAATGAAAATCGGATCAGCATCGTTGAGATATTGTCTCACTTGACTCAAAAGAAGCGGCACCGCGCTGACTCTGGATAGCACGTGGCCGACGCGAACGTCGTGTGGCGCATAGTCTTGAGTGAGCGGCAAAAAAAGCGCATTGCCAATTAGCTCGATGGGAACCGTTGGGTTGCGGCGATAGTTCTGAATTTTGTCGAATTCGAGCAGGTTCAAGCCGACTTGATCATCAATGAGTTGCCAATCTGCCGCATCCTGAGCGCCCAATGCCGAAACTGGTGTCTCGTTACGGAATCGCTCGCGCCATTGTGCGTAAAATGTGCGCTGTGCCGCTATGGATTCCAAACTCATATCGTCGAGCAGCGCATCGAGTTCGATTGTCTTGCCCGTTTTGGGGTCGATATGCTTGTGGTAGCCAGCCTGTGAAGCACTGCTTGGAGAAAGCGCCAGGGAATCCTTCATGAATCGATCGCTCAGCTCCGCAAATTTCTGAGCGGCCAGAGCTTGGGGTGGTTTTGCTGACGAAAGTGTTTCTTGCGGATGTGCGGACATCGCAGAAAAGCCCAGCCACAGAGTAGCGCAAACTGACAAAACCATCACGCGAATCATAGACATTCCTTTCAAATGGAACAGCAGCATGCGACTAGCTGGGACGGCGGAAGGGAATCGGCGTAGCATTTTTTCGTCGCGTTGAGGATTGCCTCAACCGTGCGCGAGCTTGTTCTGCCCAAGCGCCGTTTGGCGCGTAACGAAGATAGAGTGTCCAATGGTCGCGTGCCGCGCGGCGTTCACCCCTTTTTTCATATGCTAGGGCAAGATTGAAATGGACGTCCGCGTGGTCGGGCATCGCGCGAGCAGCGCGGCGCAAATGGTCGATGGCCTGATCGTATTCGCCGAGCTCCTCGAGCGTGCAGCCCAGGTTATAGCACGAGATGCCATTCAATGGGTCGAGCGCGACGGCGGCAACAAAAGCATCGCGCGCGTCGCAAAGTTGGCCCATCTGGTAATACGCCACGCCAAGGTTGATGTGCGCCTCGATCCAATCCGGGGCAAGTTCCACCACACGCTGGTAGTTCTCAACTGCTTGGGGGAGCATTTCCTGCCTGGTCTCGCAACGGAGAGCTGTCTCGAAGAATTGTTCCGGTGTGGGGCCAGCCATTGAGTGCAATTTCGCCGGCCGCGTTGGGATATCGAAAGGAAACGCCCATTGCCCTTGAATTGGATTAAATGGCCTTTCCGCGCCGGGAGGGATGACCAGAATATCGCGCCCAAGTTCTACCAGCTGCAGTTCCTGCAGTGGGAGCGAAGAACCACCGAACTGTTTTTCTATTAACGCAACGGCTCGCCGCAACCTTCTCGCAGGAACGCGATTCTGTGTAATCCTCTGGATAGAGCGCAAGGCGACTAAGTCGCCAAAACTGTAAAAATGCTCACCCCATCGTGCCTGCGGCCGAACGAGACGCAGCTGCTCCCAATAGCGCAGACGGTTTGTCTCAAGTCCCAAGATCCGCCCGGCTTCTGTACGGGTGTAGCGATTCGTCAAGCGCCCGGCCCCCACGTGCGGAACACTTTCTGCGAATGATTATGCACCCATTGTCAAATTGTATGTGGACGAGTTTCGTGTGGATATTGCTTTATTCACGCAGACTAGGTCGCCAATCCGGCGATTACTAAAAGCATACACACGACTATGGGCTCTAGCTCGCTCGTACCCGCCGCTTGTTAGACTTGGTCGAATCGCCCGCCACGATGGCTCTTGAAAGCGCCGAACGATTATATCTGGAACGTCAGGTCACCCTGGCCCGAGTCGTCCTTGTAGCTCTCGCGCTGGTGGCTCTGTTGGAAATGCCCGGGGGTGCGCAACGGCGTTCCTCCGCCCTGTTTCTGGGTGTTTATTTGGTTGTAGCCCTGGCCGTTGTCCTGTATCAGCGTGTTGTAAGCGAAGCACATTTTCAGATTCCGTTGGCCGCGGACGTTGCGGCGCTCGCTCTTTTTCTAGTCCTCAACCCACCTGCCTCCGTATCATGGTTCCTTTTCTTGTTTGTAGTCTTCGCGCTGGCCACCCGTGGAAACACGCGCGCGATGCTCGGCTTGGTCAGCGCGGCCGCCGCTGGCGTTGTGCTGCGCGTAGCTGCCACGGAGACGTTTAGTTGGCGGGGACTCTGGCATTGGTTGTCGATTGGAGTGGGTACTTTAATTTCTGGCTTGGGAATTGGATTTCTGGGCGCACGAGAAAGAAGTCATCTCGAACGCCGACAATTCCTGGAAAAAATAACGCAGCTATTGCAATTCGACCGTGGCCTGAGCGAGTCGATTCGCCAGACCTTGGGCGAGCTGCTGCTGGAGTTTCGTTGCGAACAAGCCTGCCTGGCGATTCGTGATGACGAACTCGAACGTATTTTCGTGTGGAAAGTTCGCGCTGCGGAAACACAACCATCTGGGCCAGAAACCTTATCACCGTCGCGGTCCGATACTTTTCTCACCGATTCATTCGAGGTATCCATGTGCTGGGAGTACAAAGACGGAAGAAATACCGGGTTCGGATGGGACCGACGGACAGGCCATCGGGTTCGCACATTACTCTCGCCGCCGAACTCCACGCGCGAGGAATTTGGCACTCGCTCGTTGCTCGCAGTCACCATCGATGCCAGTGGCCATCCGGCGGGTAGGGTTCTGCTGTTCAATCCGGAAAAGCGATTCAAGCCAGCCGATCTGCACTGGCTGGAACAAATTGTTCGTCATATCGCCTTGCCCATGGAAAATGTCTTCCGGCTGAGGCATCTGCGAGCCCGGGCGGTAGAGTCTGAACGGAGTCGTATTTCGCGCGATTTACATGACGGTATCCTTCAAACGATGCTCAGTTTGAATATCCAACTCGACGTTCTGCAGCGCAAGTTCCCCTGGGCTCCAGAACAGGCGGGCAAGGAACTGGAAATGCTGCAGACCACCATAAAACAAGAAAGCGAAGAACTCCGGAGAATGGTTACCGATCTGCGGCCAGTACGAGTGGAGAGCGCTGATATGCGGGAGTTAATGTTCGGCTTTGCGGAACGTTATCGCAACGAATCCGGCCTGGCAGTCGATCTCTTTATAGAGGACCGCAGTTTGCGTCTGCCCGACCGCATCTGCCGTGAAATGTTCCAGATTTACAGGGAAGCACTTAACAACGTAAAAAAGCATGCGTCGGCCAGCCACGTCGTGGTAAAACTAGAACACGACGAGGCGAAAGTCTTTCTCGTTGTAGACGATAACGGCCGGGGTTTCAGCTTCTCGGGGCGATTTAAAAGCGAAGAGCTGGACCGGTTGCGTCTCGGGCCAATTTCGATTAAAGAGCGAACACGAAGCGTAGGGGGGACGCTAACGGTGGAGTCGAATCCCGGGCACGGGGCGCGTCTTACGGTAGAAATCCCACTGAATTGAAAATGACGAAAGCGAAACAGGTGATTCGGATCCTGGTCGCGGACGACCACGCTATCTTTCGCGATGGCCTCCGCAAGCTGCTTGAAGCGGCCGACGAAATTCAAATTGTCGGCGAAGCTTCCAATGGGAATGAGTGCGTCAAGATGCTGGCGAAACTCAAGCCCGATATTCTTTTGCTGGATTTGCGCATGCCTGAGAAAGATGGCCTCGGCGTGCTGGAGGAAGTGAATTTCGAGACTCTGCCGACCCGCGTGATCGTGTTGACGGCTGCTGAAGATGACCGGGATGTTGTCCGCGCAATGCGCCTTGGCGCTCGCGGAGTGGTGTTAAAGCAGTCCGCCAGCGATTTACTAGTGAAAAGCATTCGCAAAGTTTTCGATGGAGAAATCTGGCTCGACAACCGTATGACCGCCGAAGTGATCGATGCCTTCAAGAAATCCGCAGAATCCGGCCAGCGTCGCGAGAAGCCGTTGCTCAGCGATCGTGAAAAAGAAATCGTTCAGCTTGTCGCTCAAGGATTTCGCAACCGAGAAATCGGCGAAAAGCTCTTCATCAGCGAACAGACCGTAAAGAACCACTTGCATAACATTTTCGACAAGCTCGGCGTTTCCGATCGCCTTGAACTTGCACTCTACGCTATTCACCACCGGTTGATTGACCAGGCTTGATTTTTTTCGTTTATCTCCCATTTTTTAACGTCATCTGCGACGGAGCCTCAAGATAAGGTATTCTTTTCTATTGGGCCTCGTATGAGTTCCTCGGCAAATACGATCGCGGTGGGAAAAAAAAGTCCGCGGATTTATTCACGAGAGGTTGTCCTATTCGGTTGCATCGCTCTTCTGGTTTTGTTTGTGCTGTTCAGCGCAACTATTTCGCGCATGTTCCACAAGAAAATCCATGTTTTAGCCGACGGTTGGTTTGATCAAGGCGAAGCGAGCTTCCGGGCTGGCGATATCAAATCTGCTTGGACGGACTACGGCAACGCCCTGGTCTATTCTCCCGACAACACGAAATTTCAGTTTCATTTGGCGCAAGCGCTAGCAGCTGCGGGTCGTGGAGAGGAGGCCCGCTCGTATTTACTCAGTCTTTTGTCGGAATCTCCGGGCGACGGAGAGGTGAATCTGGCCTTAGCGCGAATTGCGACCCGCAAGGGTTTAATCCCAGAGGCTCTTCGCTACTATCACGGTGCGATATACGGTGAGTGGGAAAGCGATCCGATTGGTATGCGCTGGCAGGTGCGGCGCGAGCTCGCCGAATATTTGCTTGATCGTGGTCTACAGCAGCAGGCCGTCCCTGGAATTATAGCCCTGGCCGACAGTACCCCACCGAACGATACAGAACGGCTCAGGGTTGTGGGGAATCTATTCCTTAGGGCCAAGCTATGGAACCGAGCACTGGACGTTTTCCGGGCGGTGTTATCTGCAAATAACAGCGACGAGGACGCGCTGTTCGGGGCCGGGATATCTGCTTTCAATCTTGGCCAGTATAATCTCGCGCTGGATTATTTCGACCAATTACCCCAGAAAGATCGCTCCTCGCCCGAAATTGCCGAGATGCACCGTACGGCGCAGCAGGTTAAAGATATGAATCCGTTTGTTGGCGGACTTTCGCGTGAAGCTAAAGCACGTAAGGCGGCGAACGCTTTATCTCTTGCCACCGCTCGTCTTCGCGAATGCGCTGGCCAAGAAGGGCAATCGCTTAGTACGGCGCCACAAGCACCACTTCAAGAAGCCTTGGCCAACAGCAAACAGATAAGCACCGAGTGGAGTTGGCAGAACATCGCAAAGCATCCTGAAACGATGGACGAAGTTATGGGCCACGCCTTCGAAATGGAAAATGCTGCGGCTACGGCTTGTGGCGAACCTAAAGGTGCGGATCGGGCGCTTTGGCTCTTAGGGCACAGTCGTGGAGTTCCAGCACAGTGACCGAGCTGAACCCGCTCGTTCGGCCGAATACGGCTGCTTCTCCCCTAACCGCAGTCTCGGTTTCAAACTCCAGGCCTGGTTTTCGCGCAGTGTGGGAGGGTTGGACCAACCGTGTCTTTACCATGCGGGAAGACCGGTTCTTTCTATTTCTGGCGGTGCTCATTGGAGTTTTTTCCGGTCTCGCCGTGGTTTGCTTTCGCATCGCAATTGAGTGGACGCAGATTGAATTGCTCGGGTCATCACTCTATCCTCCGATTCCACGCGTGATTTTGGCGCCCACACTTGGCGGGCTGGCCGTCGCGCTGTTGGTTATTTACGTCTTTCCTCGAGCCCGCGGTAGCGGAGTGAATCAAACGAAGTCCGCGGTGTACGTTTCCAACGGCTACATTCCGTTCGATACCGTGGTGGGGAAATTTATCACCTGCGCTTTGGCAATTGGTAGTGGACATTCGCTGGGACCCGAAGATCCCTCACTACAGATGGGAGCCGGGATCGCTTCGCTCCTGGGACGCCGGTTGCGCCTGTCGCAAGAAAAAGTCCGCTTGATCGCCCCGGTAGGGGCCGCAGCGGGGTTAGCAGCAGCGTTCAACGCGCCCATTTCCGCCGTTCTCTTTGTTCTGGAAGAAGTGATTGGAACGTGGAGCGCTGGCGTACTCGGGGCGATCGTCCTAGCCGCGATATCGAGCGTGGTGACGATGCGTGCATTTCTGGGACCCGAGTCGATGTTTCGCGTTCCGCCTTTTCGTGTGGCGAAGCCCGCGGATTTGTTAGCGTACGTCGCGCTGGGAATCGTCGGCGGATTAGCTTCTTTGGTATTCTTGAAATGGCTGGCATATGCGCGTCCGCGCATACTATCTCTCCCTCGATGGACGCAACATTTTCAGCCGGCCGTCGCAGGTTTGCTGATCGGCATAATCGGGATCCGCTTGCCGCAAGTGATGGGAGCCGGCTATCCCATTATCGATCAGGCGATGCATGGCCAATTCACCTGGAAGTTACTGCTGATTTTAGCGGGTCTGAAGATTCTGGCTACGGGTTTTTCATTTCTAAGCGGCACTCCAGGGGGCATGTTCGCGCCGAGCCTTTTTATTGGCGCTATGCTAGGTGGCGCCGTCGGTGCCATCGAACAGCATTTTTTCCCCGCGCTACCGGGAAACGTCGGCACATTTGCGTTGGTTGGAATGAGCACATTCTTCGCGGGTTTTCTGCGGGTGCCTATCACATCTGTTTTTATGGTGATTGAAGTTTCCGGTAACTACACAGCTATTCTGCCTGTAATGATCTCCAGTCTGATCGCCTACGGAATTTCGCGCTCGTATATCAAGGTTCCCCTGTTTGATTTGCTCGCGCGCCAGGATGGCCTGGTGCTCCCGTCCGTGGAAGAGCGTCGAGAGCAACTGATCCTCACCGTGGAAGATGCCATGCGCGTCGATGCCGCTCTGGTCTTGGAACCCGGCGATAAGATAACTGAAGTGATAAAGCGCTTGGAAGGAAGGGAAGATTTACTGTGCTTTTTACGAGTGCGACCGGGCGAATGGAATCTCATCGAACGCAGCGAACTTCAAAGGCTTGTCGCGGACGCCTCGCAGACTCATACCCTCGCTGAGGCCAAGTCCAAAGGTCCTTTGCCGTTTGTTTTCCGCGACATGTCCTTAGAAGAGGCTCTTCATTGGGCGGGGGATTGGCCAGCGCTGCCGGTGCTGAGCCGCGCGGACCTTAGCAAGCTCGAGGGTGTGGTCACCTTAGACGATATTTTGAAGGCATTCAGGAAGATACCGGTAGGCTAGACCTGTTTTGCAATCGAACAAAAATGGAGCATTTGTTGTAGTTTGTCCCCTCATTCCTAGTACTTCGGTACCCAAGGACCCTGAAGAATTGAGGCTTTCGCTCTATTGGTTCAAAGGATCTTAAGCAGCAAGATGGTCGCGTAGTCAGGGAGGTAGTTTCCTGTGGCTCTAAAAGAGCGACGTGCAACACGAAGATTTTTAATGCGCTTACCGCTCACCGTCCGTTGGACGGATGAAAGCGTGGTTGGCGAGGCTGCAACGGAATCGCGAGAGGTTAGCTCACGTGGCCTCTATTTTCACTTGCCCAAAGGATTACGCAGCGGCTCGCCGGTCGAGATCGTAATGACCCTTCCACACGAGCTTACCCAAGCAGGCCCGGTTCGGGTCCGATGTCTCGGACGCGTTCTCCGGTCTAGTCCCGAAAATGCAGGCGAAGTGGGAGTAGCAGCAGCGATTGAGCGCTACGAGTTCATGCGCAACGGCGAATCCGCCGCTTAACGAGTTTCTTACCCAGACCCTGCGGAGATGGGTGAGAAGAGCCGGGTGGCTAGGGTCCCTCAGCCTAAGCCCCCGGCTATTTTTCTGCGTCCGTTAATTGCAATGTTGCAGCTAAGCGGCCACGAGTTTAGAGCGTAAATTCCTTCCCACAATGGCGTTTTTGTCTGAACCTTCCGTGGACTCTAAAATCGATCAGGGCTGCTAGCAGTATGGCAGCAGACGCTTGTGGAAGAACTACCCGTCATCAAACTCGGTGATGAATCGTATTTGGTGCACGGGACGCGGAAACAAACCCTTCGGCAAGTAGATTTCAGTGTTGCGAACTGCTCGGCTTGAACAGAACCCCGATACAAACTCCGAAGGGCACAACTGGCGCGTTCGGCAAACGCGTAATGCAGTTCCTTGGCGAAACAGGCTTACAGCGAAGCGCGGTCACGGCCAGCCCAAAGACTACTCAATAATGTCTCGCTGAAGGTGCGTTCAATCGAATTCCCTGGACGGCGAAGCTTGTTCGGCGCCTACCCGCCCCGCGACAATTTCGGCGCGAGAATAGTTTTCAGCGCGTACCGGAGAACCCGCGAGCCGCCGAAGCATTGAGATTTGGCCGATGTGAGTTAGCGAGTCGGCGATCGCTGCTTGGAAAAGCTTTTCAGGTGTAGAACCGAGAGCTGAATCCGAAGCGAGGTAATTATCCAGGGCTTGTAGTGTATTGAAGAAACGCTTCACTTCATCGTCCCAGGCCAGAGGCTTCGAACCGCTCCATCTCTCCTGACCCTTCGCTTGCGAAAGCGCCCAATCAAACAAATCGCCGACATGCGCCAAGATTTGGCCCGGTGTTCGACAGGATTCGGAGGCGTGAAATTCTGCGAAGGTCTCGGGCGCTCCGCGCAACGCTTTGCCGCCGCGGTACGCAATCGTAGCGAGCGTGTGCCGGAGGAATTGGCGCGTGGTATCGGTCAGAACCATCGAATTTTTGGCGTCCATGAGACCTCCTTCGAAAAGCGAAAGGATACCGGTTAAGTCGAGTAAGATATTATAAACCCGTCAGCGGCCTTCGACAGAAAAGTGAATGGACTATACTGTTTGCGTGAATGTTGGCTTGGATCTCTTGCCCGCGCTGCGTCGGTACTGGGGTTACGACTCCTTTCGCCCGCTGCAAGAAAGAATCGTTCGAAGTTTAATGCAAAAGCACGATACCTGCGTGGTGATTCCGACAGGCGGCGGCAAGTCCTTGTGCTACCAACTCCCGGCTGCATTACTTTCCGACCGGACCGTGATCGTTGTGTCGCCTTTGATTGCGCTGATGCAGGACCAGGTGGCGCAACTCACACAGATGGGAATTCCAGCTGCGTTGCTTAACAGCTCGGTGACCGGAGAACGGCAGGGCAACATCATGCGGGAAGCCAAAAACGGCCAATACCGGCTGTTGTATCTTTCGCCCGAACGTCTCGCACGCGCTGACACAGTCGAGTGGCTTCACAAAGTGCCTGTCTCATTTTTTGTGATTGATGAGGCGCACTGTATTTCGGAGTGGGGTCACGAATTCCGCCCAGAATACCGTCAGCTGAACTCTTTGCGCGCCAATTTTCCGGAGCGGCCAATTGCGGCTTTTACTGCCAGTGCCACTCAAAGAGTCCGCCACGACATCATCGACCAGCTTCAGTTGCGCGATCCTCACAAATACATTGCGAGTTTTCACCGCCCGAACCTCCGTTACATCATTAAAGAGTGCACTGGACGTGAACAACCGAGTCTTTTGCTGAAGGCGCTCCGTGCATACGCGGAACAAAATTTGATTGTCTATGCGCCGACTATCAACAAGGTGGAAGAAACAGTTGATTTTCTCGAGGAGCATGGAATTTCAGCCATTGCCTATCATGGAAAAATGAATAGCGAGACGAGGAGAGAAAATCAGGAACGCTGGATGTGCGACGAAGTGCGCGTCTTGGTAGGAACGGTAGCATTCGGACTAGGCATCAATAAAGCTGCTGTGCGCGCCGTAATCCATCTGTCACTTCCGAAATCGATCGAGCAGTTCTATCAGGAAGCCGGTCGCGCAGGTCGCGATGGGCTGCCGGCAGACTGTGTAGTGCTGTGGCAGAAACGCGATGTGGGACTGCTCACTTATTTCGTCGAGCAGTTAGCCGATCCAGCAGAAAAAGAGCGGGCTTGGAAGCGCTACCATATAATCCGAGATTTTGTGGAATCGAAGCTATGCCGCCATCGCCAGATATGTTCTCATTTTGGCGAAAATCCAAAATTTGAAAAATGCGATGCGTGCGATGTCTGCGGCTTCGCGCTCGATTGGTTGGCAGACACGATTGTGGCGAAACAGCCGGTACCACACATTCCCACCGCCTCGTTTGAGCACTCCGAGTCTTTTGCCAAGCCCGCACTTTCCGATGTTAATCCGGAACTTCGCGAATATCTTCGCCAGTGGCGGCGCGCCACTGCGAACGCGCAGGGCGTTCCCGCGTATGTCGTGATGCATGACACATCACTCGACGAGCTATGCCGAAAACGTCCTCGTTCGGTAAACCAACTTCTCGACGTTTCCGGATTCGGTGAGCGGAAATCCGAGATGTACGGTCACAAAATTCTTGACGCTCTTGATAGATTCCAAAATGGCGCTCGAGCCTCGGCAGAATCTGAAATCAAAAACAAATCTCGCCGTCGCAAAAAAGTTCGGAAAGCGGCCGGCCGGTGAGAGGGCAAAATCTACTTTGCTCACGGCTGGCGAGATTGCTTTAACCCCGGATTTGGACACTCCCAAGTATTTTTTAAGGTACCTATTATCACTTACTTAGGACTATAGCTGTACCGAGACGTCATCGGCAACTCATCAATCTAACATGCCGCGCGAGGAGCCCAGGCGAAACTCCCGTTCCCTGGCATGTACAAAACGCCAACACCTTGCAGATATACAGTAAACTCTGTAGATGGCTGGCAACCGCTTTGTGGTATTAGATTTATTTCAGATACGGTTGCCATTGAATCGTTGAAATTGGAATTTGTGGCCGGAACGTCACGCCAGGTGTGCCTTTTTTAACGAATCAGTACGAGTGTGCTTGGCGCACGAAAAAGGTTAGCGGTTGCCTGAAACTGCGGGTGGGAGACGAAGTATGAAGCGATCCGAACAACCTATCACCACGGCGAATGCGGAAACGGACGGCAAGTCAAACGCGAAGAGCAATGGTCAAAACAATGTTCGCGTGGACGTTTCGCACGCCGATCTTAGTGTAATTCTGTCGAGTCTCCAGACTATGCGCGACGGCGACTTCTCCGTGCGCCTCCCTGGCAATTGGACTGGACTAGCGGGAAAAATTGCCGACACATTTAACGAAATTGTCACGGCCAACCAGCAAATGGCCAAAGAGCTGAGACGCGTCGGACAAGTGGTCGGTAAAGAAGGAAGAACTCGCGAGCGCATGCGTTTCGACTTGCCGAAAGCTGCCTGGGGAGAAATGGAAGTATCGGTCAATACGCTAGTCGACGACCTTCTACGTCCCACGACTGAAGTCACGCGCGCGATTGCCGCGGTCGCGAAAGGCAACCTAACTCAAACCGTGCAGCTGGACGTGGATGGCCGGCCCTTGGAAGGCGAGTTCCTCCGGTCCGCCACGATCGTAAACACCATGATCCAGCAGCTTGGTGTGTTCACCTCAGAAGTTACGCGCGTGGCGCGCGAAGTCGGTACGGATGGAAAGTTAGGAGGACAAGCGCAGGTTCCCGGAGTCGCCGGCACATGGAAAGACCTTACGGACTCGGTGAACTCCATGGCCAGCAACCTAACTGGCCAGGTACGGAACATCGCCGAAGTAGCCACCGCCGTCGCTAGCGGCGACCTATCGCGAAAAATTACCGTGGACGTGCGCGGTGAAATTCTGCAGCTCAAAGAAGCAATCAACACAATGGTGGACCAATTGCGGTCCTTCGCTTCCGAGGTTACGCGCGTGGCGCGCGAAGTGGGTACTGACGGCAAACTCGGCGGACAAGCGGTGGTGCCGGGTGTGGCAGGAACTTGGAAGGACCTTACGGACTCCGTGAACGCGATGGCAGGCAACCTCACTGCTCAGGTTCGCAACATCGCTGAAGTAACCACGGCTGTGGCCCGCGGTGACTTGTCGCGCAAGATCACGGTGGATGTGAAAGGCGAAATTCTGGAATTGAAAGACACCATCAACACGATGGTGGACCAACTCAACGCGTTCGCGGGCGAAGTCACGCGCGTGGCGCGCGAAGTTGGAACGGAAGGAAAGTTGGGCGGCCAAGCGCAAGTGCCAGGCGTCGGTGGCACGTGGAAAGACCTTACGGATAACGTCAACTTTATGGCCAGCAACTTGACTGGCCAGGTCCGCAACATCGCCGAAGTGGCAACGGCTATCGCGAAAGGCGACCTCTCACGCAAGATTACCGTGGACGTCCGCGGAGAAATCCTGCAGCTGAAAGAAACGCTCAACACCATGGTGGATCAGCTCAACCGCTTCGCTGGTGAAGTTACCCGCGTGGCGCGCGAGGTAGGAAGCGAAGGACGTCTCGGCGGTCAGGCAAATGTGCCAGGAGTCGCTGGAACTTGGAAGGACTTGACGGACTCGGTCAACTCCATGGCCGGAAATCTAACAGCACAAGTGCGTAACATTGCAGAAGTAACTACAGCCGTGGCGTTGGGCGACTTGTCACGCAAGATCACAGTGGACGTGAAAGGTGAAATTCTGGAATTGAAAAACACCATCAACACCATGGTGGACCAGCTCAACGCGTTCGCCGGCGAAGTCACGCGCGTGGCGCGCGAGGTCGGCACTGAAGGAAAGCTCGGCGGTCAGGCACAAGTGCCGGGCGCAGGTACGTGGAAAGACCTCACTGACAACGTGAACTTCATGGCCAGCAACCTGACTGGCCAGGTGCGCAACATTGCCGAAGTAGCCACTGCCGTAGCAAGAGGCGACTTGTCGCGCAAAATCACGGTGGACGTGAAAGGCGAAATTCTCGAACTGAAAGACACTCTGAACACCATGGTGGATCAGTTGCGAGCATTCGCATCTGAAGTGACCCGCGTGGCGCGCGAGGTCGGGACCGACGGCAAGCTCGGCGGCCAAGCGCAGGTGCCTGGCGTAGCAGGTACGTGGAAAGACCTTACTGACTCCGTGAACTCGATGGCGAGCAACTTGACCGGGCAGGTTCGTAACATCGCTGAAGTTGCTACGGCCATCGCGAGCGGCGACCTTTCAAAGAAAATCACGGTAAACGTGAGCGGTGAAATTTTGCTGCTGAAAGACACCATTAACACCATGGTGGACCAGCTCAACGCGTTTGCCGGCGAAGTAACCCGCGTGGCGCGCGAAGTCGGCAGCGAAGGACGTCTCGGCGGCCAAGCTAAAGTGCCCGGAGTCGCAGGAACGTGGAAAGACTTGACGGACTCGGTCAACTCCATGGCCGGAAACCTGACCGACCAGGTCCGCAACATTGCCGAGGTAACCACGGCGGTGGCACGGGGTGACTTGTCGCGCAAAATCACGGTGGACGTGAAAGGCGAAATTCTGGAATTGAAAAATACCATTAACACGATGGTGGACCAGCTGAACGCGTTCGCGGGAGAAGTCACTCGCGTGGCGCGCGAAGTAGGTACCGAAGGAAAGTTGGGCGGCCAGGCACAGGTGCCCGGCGTGGGCGGGACGTGGAAGGACTTGACGGACAACGTGAATTTCATGGCCAGCAACTTGACTGGCCAGGTGCGCAACATCTCGGAAGTTGCCACGGCCATCGCCAGCGGCGACCTCTCGCGCAAGATCACGGTAGACGTCCGTGGAGAAATCCTGCAACTGAAAGAGACTCTTAACACCATGGTCGAGCAGTTGCGTTCATTCGCTGCCGAAGTAACTCGCGTGGCGCGCGAGGTTGGCAGCGAGGGACGTCTTGGCGGCCAAGCCAACGTGACCGGCGTCGCCGGAACATGGAAAGACCTTACCGATTCCGTGAATGCAATGGCCGGCAACCTTACGGCTCAAGTGCGCAATATCGCCGAGGTAACCACCGCCGTAGCCCGCGGCGACTTGTCGCGCAAAATCACGGTGGACGTCAAAGGCGAAATTTTGGAATTGAAAAACACCATTAATACCATGGTGGACCAACTCAACGCATTCGCCGCCGAAGTGACCCGCGTCGCCCGCGAAGTCGGCACCGACGGCAAACTCGGTGGTCAAGCACAGGTGCCGGGCGTTGCCGGCACCTGGAAAGACCTTACCGACAACGTAAACGTGATGGCGGCAAACCTTACCGAACAGGTCCGCGGAATTGTGAAGGTAGTCACCGCGGTCGCCAACGGTGAGCTAACGAAAAAGCTCACGGTGCAAGCGAAAGGTGAAGTCGCTGCCCTTGCCGACACCATCAATAACATGACCGATACTCTGGCCACCTTCGCTGATCAGGTGACCACCGTGGCAAGAGAAGTGGGTGTGGAAGGTCGCCTCGGCGGACAGGCCAACGTGCCCGGTGCGGCCGGCACTTGGAAGGACCTTACCGGCAACGTGAACCTCCTCGCGGACAACCTCACTAACCAAGTTCGTGCCATTGCGGAAGTAGCCACCGCCGTTACGAAGGGCGATCTGACTCGTTCGATTCAAGTGGAAGCTAGCGGCGAGGTAGCTGAGTTGAAAGATTACATCAATACGATGATCGATAACCTCCGGCTCACTACGGATCGCAACAACGAGCAGGACTGGCTGAAAACAAACCTCGCTCGCTTCACCGGCATGTTACAAGGACAGCGCGATCTCGCCACTGTCGGTCAGATGCTATTGTCCGAGTTGGCTCCGCTCGTCAACGCACAGCAAGGCGTGATCTACCAGATGGAGGGAGAAGAGGCCGGGAACATGGCCTTGCTATCGGCTTTCGCTGACAGCGCAGAGGAAGGACATCTTGACCACCTGCATGTGGGCCATGGGCTGGTAGGCCAGTGTGCCGCCGAAAAGCGCCGTATGTTGATTACGGATGTTCCCTCCCATGCTATTCCCATTCGTTCGGGTTTGTTCCAGGCGGTTCCCCGAAACATAATCGTTTTGCCCGTTCTTTTCGAAGATCGTGTTAAAGCCGTGATTGAACTAGCTTCTTTGAGCGCTTTTACCGCCTCGCATCTTGCGTTCCTCGAACAACTGACTTCTAGTATCGGAATCGTGCTCAATAGCATTGAAGCCACCATGCAAACGGAAGGGTTGTTAAAGCAGTCTCAGCAGTTGGCCGCTGAACTCCAGACGCAGCAGACCGAATTGCAGCAAACCAACGAACAGCTTGCGCAAAAAGCTCAGCAACTGGCCGAACAAAACGTTGAAGTGGAACGGAAAAACCAGGAAATTGAACAGGCCCGCAGAGCAGTGGAAGAAAAGGCCAAAGAGTTGGCCCTCACTTCTAAGTATAAGTCGGAGTTCTTGGCCAACATGTCCCATGAGTTGCGCACGCCTCTCAATAGCATTCTTGTTCTTGGCCAGCAGCTTACTGACAACCCTGACGGTAATTTGACTTCCAAACAGGTTGAATTCGCTCGCACCATTCACGGAGCGGGCACGGACTTGCTGAATTTGATTACCGACATTTTGGACCTCTCGAAAATCGAATCTGGAACGGTTTCGGTGCAGGCAGAAGAAGTCTTCTTCGCCAGCCTGTTGGATATGATCGCCCGGCCGTTCCGTCATGAGGCTGAAAGTCGCCGTCTCAATTTCGAAGTACAGACCGATCCCAATCTCACACGCAGCATGGTCACCGACTCGAAGCGATTGCAACAAGTGCTCAAAAATCTTCTCTCGAACGCATTTAAATTCACCGAGCACGGTAGCGTACGTCTGAGTCTGTTTGCAGCAGAGACAGGCTGGAGCGAAGATCATCCGGTGCTCGGGAAATTGGCCTCGGTGGTTGCTTTCGAAGTTACCGATACAGGCATTGGAATTCCCACCGAAAAACAGAGGCTTATATTTGAGGCGTTTCAGCAAGCAGACGCCGGTACCAGCCGCAAATACGGCGGCACTGGCTTGGGACTCGCAATTAGCCGTGAACTAGCCGGGTTACTCGGCGGAGAAATTCAGCTGCGGAGCATGCCGGAGAAGGGAAGTACGTTCACGCTTTACTTGCCCCAAACATACGTTGGACCATCCACAGGCATTGCTGCAGCCGACGCGAGGACATCTGCAGCTTCGACCGGGCGACGCCCGTCCGTAGTAGTGTCATCCGAACATTCGAACGAGCAGATTCCGGACGACCGAGAAAATCTAAAGGAAGATGATGCGATCCTTCTGATAGTGGAGGACGATCCACACTACGCCAGATTGTTGCGCGATCTATCTCGCGATAAAGGGTTCAAGGTTTTGGTCGCCTCACGAGGCACGGAAGCCTTGGAACTCGCTCGCGAGTTCCATCCAACTGCTGTATCGCTCGACGTTTTCTTGCCGGACATGCTCGGATGGACCGTTCTAAATCATTTCAAGCAAGACCCAGCGATGCGTCATATTCCGGTGCAGATGTTGACAATGGATGAAGACCGGCAACATGGGTTGGCCAGCGGTGCATTCGCCTATGTAAACAAACCAACGACGCCGGACGAGTTGGAAACTGCATTCGCGCGCATTAAAGAATATACAGCCCCGCGTCGTAAACGGCTCCTGGTTGTAGAAGACGATCCTCGCGAGCAGCTCAGCATCCAGGAATTGCTCGGATATGACGACATTGATGTTCAAATCGCCTCTACGGGCGAAGAAGCGCTGGACGCTGTTACCCAAGAATCTTTCGACTGTGTGGTGCTCGATTTGCGCCTGCCGGACATGTCGGGATTCGATATTTTAGAGCGCTTCCGTGAAATTCCGTCGCTTAGCAATTTGCCGGTCGTAGTCTTTACGGGCAAAGACTTATCTCCGGAAGAAGATGCTCGGTTACATATGCTCGCACGCAGCGTAGTGGTCAAAGGAGTCGAGTCGCCCGAGCGACTGCTTGATGAAACGGCTCTTTTCCTGCATCGCGTGGTCACCGATCTTCCGCTGGCAAAGCAAAAAATGCTCGAGCGCTTGCATCATTCAGATGAAGCACTTGTAGGCAAGAAGGTACTGGTAGTGGACGACGACGTACGCAATATCTTTGCTCTTAGTAGTGTGCTGGAACGCCGCGGAATGTTTGTCCTGACTGCAGGGACGGGCCGTGAAGCGATCGAGACGTTGGAGTCGACTCCAGACGTTGCGATTGTGTTGATGGACATCATGATGCCGGAGATGGATGGATACGAAACGATGCAAGTAATTCGGCAAAATCCTTCGTTCCGCCGATTGCCCATTGTGGCTCTCACCGCGAAAGCCATGAAGGGAGATCGCGAGAAATGCATGGAAGCCGGAGCGTCTGAATACTTGGCAAAGCCAGTGAATACCGAACAGTTGCTTTCTGCGCTCCGTATGTGGTTTCACCGGTAAAATATCGTTGGGGCGGCGCGCGATGCGATCATCGTCGCACGGTAGAAACTTACAACCAGGGTGACTAAAGAAAGATGAACGAGCTACAAAAAGTAAACATTCTGATGGTGGACGATCAGCCTGCCAAGCTTCTGAGTTACGAAGTGATACTTAAAGAGCTCAACGAGAATCTGATCAAGGCTCATTCCGGTAGGGAAGCCTTAGACCAACTGCTCAAAAATGAAATAGCAGTAGTGCTTATGGACGTCAGTATGCCGGAGCTCGACGGTTTCGAACTTGCCGAGATGATCCGCCAGCATCCACGATTTCAGAAGACTGCCATCATCTTCATCTCAGCAGTGCATCTCACCGACCTCGACCAGCTCAAAGCATATCAACGCGGCGCGGTGGATTATATTTCCGTTCCCATCGTTCCGGAATTGTTGCGCGCTAAGGTCAGTGTGTTCGCGGATCTGCACCGTAAGACGCGGCAGATGGAGATGCTAAATCGCGAGTTGCGCAGTCTTTCGGCTCGCCTCATCGCCATGCAGGACGAAGAACGCCGGCGCATCGCTCGGGACTTGCACGATAGTGTTGGCCAATTGGTCGCTACGCTGTCGATGAATAATGGACTGGCTCTGATGCAGGCCGAAAAGCTTAGTCCCCCAGCTGCCGAAGCGCTACGTCAGAACACCGAGCTGGTAAAGCAGCTTTCAAAAGAAATACGCACTATTTCGCATTTGCTTCACCCACCTCTTCTCGACGAGATTGGTCTATTGCCCGCGATCAAGCTATTTGCTGACGGTTTTGCCGAGCGCAGCGGTATACAAGTCGCCGTGGAACTTTCGCCCGAGCTTGGACGGCTTGCACCCAAGGTGGAAATTTCAATCTTTCGAATCGTGCAGGAATGCCTAACAAATGTCTATCGCCATTCAGGCAGTAAAACAGCTTCTATAAAAATATGGCCGTCCGACGAAAAAATGCTTACTCTTCAAGTGTGCGATCAAGGAAAAGGAATGGGATTAGAACGTCGAATTTCCATGTCCCTGGGAACAAATAACGGAGTGGGACTCAGCGGTATGCGCGAGCGTGTAAGAGAGCTCGGAGGCACGCTGGATATTCAGTCGAATGGTGACGGCACCGTTGTTACTGCTGTGATTCCCGAGACAACTGCAGCGACCATGAGCGTATCATAGTGGGTGTTAGTTCGCATTCCATCCTGCCCATCTGAACTCGCAACCGGTTGAAATGTTGTGAAACCTCGAAGGATTATCTAGATGCGCACTCGTTTTCTAATCGTTGACGACAGCGAGCTTGTGCGGCAGAGCCTCTGCACCGTCTTACAAGTAAACCGGGAGTGGGAAATATCCGGGGAAGCATCGAATGGGCAAGAAGCTGTCGAAATTTTCAAAACTTCTCACCCCAACTTGGTGATCCTGGATTTTCAAATGCCAGGAATGAATGGCATCGAAACCGAGCGCCGCATCTTGGAAATTGCGCTGGCAATACCGATCGTAATGTTTACCCAGCACGCGAGCCCTGAGCTCGAGCAACTTGCGCAGGATGTCGGCATTCGCTCGGTGGTATCAAAGACCGATACGTTTCCGATGGTCGGAATGATTGAGGCACTCTTGGGGCCTAGCGATCCGCCTTCCGCGTCAAATAACTAGCTTCCTTCCAACGCTGCATGAGTTTCCGAATTTCCAAGGCCTATAAGTCCAAGCTACCTACGTTTTATATGTGTGGCAGCAGGAGCCGTCCTTCTTTGGGTGGAAGCAAGCGAGTAAGATCGAGGCGCAATTCTGGAGATTTTCCGACAACAGTTTGGCAAATTGACGTATTGGTTCTTCCCGACTCGAATCGCGTCACCTGACGTTCCCAGGGCCGAAGCGGACAATTCCCGTTTATATTTTGGAGAACGGCAGAGAGGGGATGAAAATACGTTCGGTTCGATCGGTCTATCTTCTGCAGATTTGAGTGAAGCCAAGTGAGGCCATTCCTAGCTGGACTGCGGCAAACTATTCGAGAAAACAGGCGAATATCTTGAAACGGTTGGGTTACCAGCGAGCTATTTGGACAAGCATGGTTCCCGAACTCACGAAACGATGCTAGTGGCATAACGCATGTTGAATGGATTCCACTTGTCCAGCTCCCTAACATCCTGAGATTTAGAGGAATATAGATTCGGCTCCAGCCTGGTGGTATGCTCCAGCCTCCCTAAAATTCTCTGCTTGAGGTTCAGGTGATAGCAGAATTCGCGACGAGCTATCGTGGAGCGAACTGGGTCGTTGCTCACGGCGCATCGTTTTTCTTTTCCTGATTGAGCCGACAGAATCAATTGGGTTATTCGATAAAAACAACCAAAGTTCAAAAGGCCGCGCGATCGGAGACACGTATGAATAGGAGACGCAAGATCGTTATTGCAGCAGTGGTGCTTGTAATTGCTGTGGCGGTCACAGTTGTGGCGATGCGCTCAAGACATCGCGCGGGAGGTCCACCGGGAGGGACCCCTACAGTTGAGGTCGTGCAAGTGGAGCAGAAAGATGTCCCAATTTATGGCGAGTGGATCGGCACGCTCGACGGATTCGTAAACGCGGACGTGAGGGCACAGGTCACGGGCTACCTACTGCGGCAGGGCTACCAGGAAGGCGCATTTGTCCGGATGGGCGACTTACTTTTCGAGATTGACCCGCGGCCCTTTCAGGCAGCGCTGGATCAAGCGGAAGGGCAGTTGGCCCAAGCCAGGGCCAATCTGGCCAATGCCAAAGCAGTGCAAGGCAGAACTCAGCTTGACGTGGAACGTTACACCCCGCTGGCCAAAGAGCAGGCAGCGAGCCAGCAGGATCTCGACAATGCCGTTCAGAATAACTTGGCCGCCAAGGCCACAGTGGCGACAGCTGAGGCACAAATCAAAACCGACGAAGCAGCCACCGAAACGGCAAAGATCAACCTCGATTTCACCCGCCTCATTGCGCCTATCGACGGCATCGCTGGGCAGGCCCAGCTTCAGGTCGGTGCCCTGGTCAATCCGAGCAGTGGCCCCGTGACGTCCGTTTCCACGGTCGACCCCATCAAGGTGTATTTCACCGTCAGCGAGAGCGAGTATCTCGATTGGAACAAACGATTCCCTACAGAGACTACCCGGGAAGAGGCTGATAGGGGTCTGCGCCTCCAACTGATTTTGGCCGACGGTTCAACCTACTCGCACGAGGGCACATTTTATTTTGCAGATCGCCAAGTGAATGTGGGCACCGGGACAATTCGAATCGCCGGGCTATTTCCTAATCCCGGAAATATTTTGCGCCCCGGCGGCTACGGCAGAGTTCGGACGGCCGTCCGAGTCCAGAAAGACGCGCTCCTCGTGCCGCAGCGTGCCGTGTCTGAGCTGCAAGGCGGCTATCAAGTGGCCGTTGTGGATGGGGAGAACAAGGTCAGCATACGGACGGTCAAGGTCGGCGACCGCGTCGGCACCCAATGGATTATTGCGGACGGACTGAAGCCGGGAGATCGCGTGGTGGCTGAGGGAGTGCAGAAGGTGCGTCCCGGTGTGCAAGTAAACCCGAAGCCGTACGTACCGGATAGCGCCACGGCGCAGGCAAGGTAAGGTCATGTCGAAATTCTTCATCAACCGCCCAATCGTCGCAATCGTGATTTCGATCGTGACGGTAATTCTCGGCACGATCTCGATCATCAGCTTGCCGGTCGCCCAGTTCCCGGATATCGCCCCGCCGGAGATTCAAATTCAAGCAACCTACGTCGGGGCGGATGCGCAGACGCTCGAGCAATCCGTCGCTACCCCGATCGAACAACAAATGAGCGGCGTGGATCACATGAACTACATGTATTCGTTGAACGCCACGGCCAATGGCGGGATGACCATGATCGTGGATTTCGACGTGAAGACGGATCCGAACACTGACCAAATTCTAGCCCAGATGAGGGAGACGCAAGCAGCTTCGCAACTTCCAGCGGATGTTACGAACTACGGAATCACGGTCCAGAAGTCCGTGACATCACCCCTAATGCTGATTACTTTGTACTCGCCGAAGGGAACCTACGATGCGTCGTTCCTCGCCAACTACGCGTATATCAATATTCACGATCCGTTGACGCGCTCCGCAGGAATAGGGAACGTGCAGATCTTCGGCGCCGGGCAATATGCGATGAGATTGTGGGTGAAGCCCGATCAATTGGGCAAGCTGGGCATCACCGTTACCGACATCATCAATGCAATCCAAGCGCAGAATACTGTGAACCCCGCGGGACAAGTAGGGGGCGAGCCGGTACCCAAGGGGCAGGAGTACACCTACTCGGTTCGGGCACAAGGGCGATTGGTTTCCGCGGATGATTTCGGACAGATCGTGGTTCGGGAGACGCCGGATGGCGGGGTAGTCCGAGTGAAGGATGTGGCGCGGGTAGAACTCGGCTCGCAGGACTACACGGTGGTGGGTCGACTGAACGGTAAGCCGGGGGCGATCATCGCGATTTATCAGTTGCCCGGCTCGAACGCCGTAGACGCGGCAAACGGCGTGAAGAAACTGATCGCTGGAATGAAGCAGACGTTCCCGCAGGACATGGATTATGTGATTTCGTTGGATACTACAAAGGCGGTGACGTCCGGTATCAAGGAGATTGTCCAGACGTTGCTAATCGCGATTGTACTGGTGATCCTCGTTGTATACATCTTCCTGCAAAGCTGGCGCGCGACACTAATTCCCATGTTGGCAGTGCCGGTGGCGTTGATCGGAACATTTATCTTTTTCCCACTGTTCGGTTTTTCGATCAACACGCTTTCTCTGTTGGGGTTGGTGCTCGCCATTGGATTGGTGGTGGACGACGCGATCGTGGTAGTGGAGGGCGTCGGGCGGCATATCGAGGAAGGGCTTTCCCCCAAAGAAGCGGCCAACAAGGCGATGGAAGAGTTGACCGGACCAGTAGTCGGAATCGCGTTAGTGCTCTCCGCCGTATTCGTTCCGACGGCATTTATTCCGGGAATCACCGGGCGTCTCTATCAGCAATTTGCGGTTACAATCGCCATTTCCGTCATTCTTTCCGCTTTCAACGCCCTCACTCTGAGTCCGGCCCTGGCGGCTCTTTTGCTCCGACCGAGACAAGAGAGCAAGGGAGTTCTGGGGAGGTTTTTTGCATGGTTCAACCGGGCCTTCGAGAGCGGGACAAACGCCTATGTACGCGTGTCCGGCGCGCTGATTCGCAAGAGCGCAATTGCGCTCGTGTTACTGGTGGTGTTCGCGGGAGCGGCGGCATTTTTCGGCGCACAGGTGCCGTCAAGCTTCCTGCCGGATGAGGATCAAGGCTATCTTTTCATCAACCTCCAACTTCCCGACGCGGCGTCGCTGCAACGGACGGACGAAGCTGCGCGACAGATCGAGAGAATTCTGGCCGAAACTCCCGGAGTGAAGTACACGTCCAGCGTAATTGGCTTTAGCCTGCTGAGCTTTGTGCGAACCAGCTACAACGCATTTTTTTTCGTTACGCTGGATGACTGGGATGCAAGGAAGTCGAGGGCGGAGCAGTTCCAGGAGATCAAAACGCGGCTGAACCAGCGATTGAGCCAGATGCCCCAAGCAATCGCGTTTGACTTTTCACCACCGGCGATTCCGGGAGTGGGTACTTCCGGAGGATTTACATTTGTTCTCGAGGACCGGGCTGGGAAGGACGTGGAGTTTCTTACGCAGAATTTGAGCACGTTCATGGCGGCGGTGCGTAAACGTCCCGAGATCGGTTTTCTGGCCACGACCTATCTCCCCAGCGTGCCGCAGCAGTTCGTGACGGTAGATCGAGACAAGGTGATCAAGCAGGGAGTGAACATTAGCGACGTCTACAAGACCCTTCAGGCGTTCATGGGTGGATTTTTCATCAATTATTTCAACCGGTTCGGCCGACAATGGCAGGTGTACATCGAGGCGGAAGGCGAATACCGGACGAGGGCGGAAAACGTGGGGCAGTTTTACGTCCGAAACAATAAGGGAGACGATGTGCCACTTTCCGCGCTGACGAAATTCGAGCCGCGGAGCGGACCAGAATTCACCATGCGGTTCAACGAATATCGCAGTGCACAGATCGTCGGGAGCGCGGCGCCGGGCTACAGTTCCGCACAGGCGATGAAAGCGCTCGAAGATGTGTTCGCGCAATCGATGCCGCGGGAAATGGGCTACGACTACAAGGACATGTCGTTTCAGGAAAAACTGGCTCAGCAAGGAGTCTCCCCCACTGTTGTTTTCGCGTTTTCCCTGTTGTTCGTGTTTCTGATTCTGGCGGCGCTCTACGAAAGTTGGTCGCTGCCATTCAGCGTGCTGCTGAGCACGCCGGTGGCGGTGTTCGGCGCGTTCGCGACGCTATGGTTAAGGCGCACGATCGCCGGGTGGTTTTATCCGCCCTACATGGTGCAAATCGAAAGCGATGTGTACTCACAGATCGGGCTGGTAATGCTGATTGGGCTGGCAGCGAAAAACGCGATCCTAATCGTGGAGTTCGCGAAGGACGAATACGAGCAAGGCAGACCGCTGGTGGACGCTGCGTTGGCAGGTGCGCGGATCCGGCTTCGACCCATCTTGATGACGTCGTTCGCGTTTATCCTCGGGAGCGTGCCTCTGTGGGTGGCCACAGGGGCCGGGTCCGTGGCGCGCCAGATCATCGGAACAACGGTAATTGGAGGGATGTTAGCGGCCAGCGCCATGGCCATATTTCTGGTTCCGGCGATTTTCTATCTGGTCGAGAAATGGTCAGGCGCCGGTAAGGAGCCGGCCCCTGGCGGAGTTCAGACCACGCCGGCGCCGGCGGAGGGAGACTGACATGGGCTACCGATGGAATCGCACGAAGGGCGCGGCGGAGCGGATCTTGAGGAGACGGGGGCCATTGATTTCCCTGTGCTTGGCTTCAGTTCTGGTTTCGGGCCTGGTCAGCGGATGTGCGGTCGGTCCCAACTACCATAAGCCTGCAGTGCAGATTCCCAGCACTTATCGCGACACGAACGACAACCGAGAGGTTCAGTCTCAAGCAAGCTCCTTCGCAGATCTGCCCTGGTGGCAAGTCTTCGAGGATCCGCAACTCCAAGAGTTGATCCGTATAGCGCTGAAGCAAAATTACGACTTGCAGATCGCGACAGAGCGCATCAATGCCGCGCGTGCCCAACTGGAGATAACGCGCTCGAAACTTTTCCCGCAAGTACAAGGCGCTGGCAATTTTGTGGGTGGCAAACAACAGTTTTTTCCGTTCAAAGCAAATATCCTAGAGCTGGCGGCGGACGTTTCGTTCCAGCTCGATTTTTTCGGTCAACTTAGGCGCGCCACCGAAGCAGATCGTGCCCGACTGCTCGCAACAGAGGAAGGGCAACGCACCGTCACACTGACGCTGGTCAGCGACGTGGCGAGCGACTACTTCACACTTCTTCAACTCGATCTCGAACTCCAAATCACGAAAGACACAGTGGAAACGCAGGAAGGCTCGGTTAAGCTGACCTCGCTGCGACTGGACCATGGTGTAGCTACGAAACTCGACGTACTTCAGGCGCAGCAGGTGCTCGATACTGCCAACGCGCAGATTCCCGATCTTGAAAGACAGATCGGCCAAGAGGAAGATGCGATCAACATTCTGCTGGGAAATTACCCGGGTCCGGTTACACGCGGGCTCAAATTGCCGGAACAATTTATTCCACCGGAGGTGCCGTCAGGTCTGCCGTCCTCGCTGCTGAATCGGCGGCCCGATATTCGCCAGGCGGAGCAAAATCTTATCGCTGCGAACGCAGAAATTGGCGTCGCCAAGGCAGCGTTCTTCCCGCAAATTTCACTTACCGGTTCGGGAGGCGGCGCATTTGGCCGCAGTAGCGCTTTCACGAGTCTGATCGGCTCGCAGAGTGCAATCTGGTCCTACGGAGCAAGTGTAACTCAGCCGATTTTCACCGGTGGTGCTCTTCGCGGCAATCTTCATCTCGCCGAATCGCAACACGAACAGGCCTTGCTCGCCTACAAGCAGGCCATTCAGCATGCGTTCGGAGATGTCTCTGATGCATTGATCGGATACCAGAAGCTCCATGAAGTGCGGGTGCAACAGCAGCAACTGGTGGCGGATCTGGCAGAGTCGGTCAGGCTTTCGGTGATGCGCTATCGAGGAGGTACGACCACCTATCTGGAGGTATTAGACGGCCAGCGTTCACTCTACAGTGCAGAACTTACTCTGTCCCAGGCGCGCGGCAATGAGTATCAGAGTCTCGTGCAGCTCTACCGAGCCCTCGGTGGAGGTTGGCAGCAGTAGGAAAACGTGTTTGTTCTCAGCCGGGGAGCTTGAGGGCTACACCTTCCGGCCCCTGTAAGACGCGCTGGGTTAGGCAGATTGGGAGTGCAGTGCCCGCACCTTCGGCGCTGACGTCCTGCGCTGGCGCACTTTCTTGATGTAGGAATCTCCTGCTTTGCCAATATGGCTGAGTTCGACTCTCCGGTCCTCGAAATCCGCGATCATAAGATGCAAGTGAGGCTCGCGAGTCTGGTCGATACCACTCTTCCGCCGGTGAAGCGAATTGCAGCGATCAGGCGCCCAACTTCCTGAGCATCTGTTGCGCATTCACATTTGTTGGATCGAGCTTAAGAGACTTTTGATAATTCTCGATGGCGTCCACAGTGTTCCCGGACAACATGTAAGCTTCCCAAGGCTATCGTAGACATTCGAAGAGGAAGGATAAAACTCAACGTTGAGTTTGAAGAGAAGAATCGCCTGCTGATACTCTCTCGCTTTGAGAAATTCATAGCCACGGTTGTTCAAGGTCTTCTCGGAAAGGGAGGAATCGAGGGGGTTCTCCTGCCTGTGTTTGCGGTAAGCCGCCGCGCACTCGGACAGCTTTCCTTCTTCGAGTAATTCCTGCGGGGTTTTGAAGTCTGACGGCAAACGTTGGAGCAGCCTTGATGCACCCTCTATGGACCATAGAATCTTGTCAAGGCGTGGATCCTTATTTAATTCGAATTCGAGTTCGAAAACGCCTCGCGCCGTCTGAAACCTGGCGTCGGAAACCGGATAAAGATCGGCGGTTACGAAATGCGCGATGTCAAACTTGAGCCCGCCTTGCATGTTCGAGATCTGCAGCACGCGATCGAAATCATAAAGGTAGCGGCCAGCATAACGTTCAGTCAGGCTGGAACTCAGCGGCGTCACTGCGAGGGGAGGAGCACGATAGTTCAAAGCGGCCTCCAACAGGGGGTCGCGGCGGGAGAAGTAGTCTCCATGCGACAGCGCTATCGGAATGTCAGGGGCCAGGAAGGAGCGAGAGTCATTGGGGTCGCCAAATTCATGCCGGACGGAGGAGACCATTACGAGGGCTTTGGAATGAGGCAGTACGATTCTCTTGGGATCACCGTAATGGTTAGGGCCGGCACCCGTGGGCTCTCCCAAGAAGATGGTTTCCGTCCTGTTCTCCAGCAGAGTCGCGAAGTTAACCGCTGCCGAAAAAGTGTGCCTCCCGATCAAGGCAAATAACGTGCCTCTTCGGTTCAGGGTCGTATTCTGACTCAGATCTTCCACGAATTGCCTGACTAACGTATTGTCGCCGCCACCCTTCTGGCGGAGGTCGATGATGAAACGATCAACCGGATGGGAGTTGGCAAACGCCAGTAAGCGTTTGCCAAATTGCACAAGACCCTCGTCACCTTGGTCGTTAACCTGCCGGAACTCGAAGATCAGAATCCGGGCGTTCGAATCATAGGTAAACCAGTAGTTGTTCCACGGCTCGCGCAAATATAGCGCTGCGGAAGGCGACAGCCGACTTTGGTATTTCCACCGTTGTAAAGGTTTAAAGTACCAGTAGAGGTCCGCGTAGATCGAGACTGGCCTGAGAGCTGCCGTCACTGTCGTGCCGCGTTCGTCAGCAAACGAAAACGTCGCCTCTTCTTCCCCACTAATTATGCCTTTGGAATGCAGAACCTCCGGACAGAGGAGAAAAATGGAAATACGGTCTTTGATGGTCCATTCGTTGTCTGCACCGACAAGCGTTTTTGTAATTTCGTAAACATCTTCGATGGCGGTGTTATCAATTTTAGTGAGGCGTAAACCAACAACGCTGCGGTACTCGGGAGCGGCAGCCGTAACATAGGTTCCGTCACTGAAGATATATAGCTGGAGCGGAAACATTCGAAAGCCGGTAGCCGGCTGTACTGGAAGGATGTTCGAATGTCCATCGTGCAGAGAAGCCATCAGCTCCACAAGGTTGACTGTAATTTGCTCGTCGTTAAGTCCGGGAAGTTGATCGACGAGTTTCTCTACCTTTCGTTGAAAACTTGTCCTGGCGAGAGAACTTGGATCGGTCCTAGCGACTGACGCGGCCAAAAACCGCAGATCGTCCTTCCACTCCTCTTTCGAGACAGTGTGGTGGAAATAGCTTCTGAAGTGGATGAAACCAAACAAGGCCGCTCCGCCCACTAATAGCGGTATTGCAATGAGAGTGAATCCCGAGATTCGTTTCGCCGTATCCATGGACTGGGTCAAAACGTAGCCCAGCAGTACCATCGATAGTGCGGTCCCTCCCACGGCCAGGATTACGCTTGCCCTGAACGCAAGCGTGAAAGGGTCGTCGACGAAATAGAAAACCACCATTCCGAGAAGTGCAGCAAGAGCTGCTAGCCATGTGGCGCGTCTTACCTTCTCCGACATGTGTTTCTCCAGGATTTGTACCTTCAACCTTCTAAGCCTTTACACTTGTTTGCCTTGATACATGTCCGGCGTGGATGAAAGGTTCCAGAACGCCTTCCGTGAGAGCGATCGATCTCAGACGACGTAGTTCCTTCCGGCCCTGGGATTTGAATACGCAAAGTTCTTAGCGAAAATTCCGTACGACCAGCATCTTATCGCCCCGGGCAATCAACACGACTCCGCTGAAATCTCCCGATGCAACCTAGGGCTTGATCCACTAATCTGCGAGTTATTCGATGGTTATACGGTCGAAGGCTGTCTGGGCGACAGCCGGAAGGATGAGCCAAGAGGAAACAAACCGAGCATACCAGCGACAGAGAGCAGTGAAGTTTTGATTCTCCTCCATTCCGACTGGCTGGCAGCATCGACGTGTACCTAACTTGGTGACTCTTCTTATAAGTACGCCAGGCCCGGCACACGTCTCATCCACGAACCGTTCGATGTCGGGATGCCAACCCGATACGAAGACCTCGCGCTATCCGTTCTTCGGCTGAGTCGCTTCCGAAGCTCATCCTAGCCTTCTATCAGGGCTGGGAGGTATTGGCGCCAGCGGCGAAGACTTCACAATCTGTTCCCCAGGCCACGCTGTAGCAGTTTGTGAAATAAACCGTCTTTCCATCAGGTGACCAGCGAGGTTCGGTAGCGCGCCCTTCAGTCTCTGCCAACACACGCACGTTACTCCCGTCCGCATTCATTAAGAAAATCTTGTAATTGCTATCCCGATTCGAGGCAAATGCGATCTGAGTGCCATCCGGGGACCATGCTGGCCAGCCATCGAAGGCAGGATTGTTGCTCAAATTCCGCTGATCCGTCCCGTCGCTGTTGGCCACAAACACTTCTGAATTCAAATCGCCGATCATTTTGCGAAACACAATCTTCTTCCCGTCTGGCGACCAGGAAGGATAGGTGTTGATGCCACCGGTGATGAGCGTTCGAACCTCGCGAGTCTTGAGGTTGATGCTATAGATCTCCGATGGATTTTTCTGGGGTGGGTGCAGGTCATCGGTCGAGCAATAGATGAGCTGTGTGCCGTCCGAAGACCAGTTCGGGTGGATGTACTGATGTTGCTCGTCTGTGAGCCGCACCTCGCTGCCGCCACTTGCGTCCATGATGTAAATCGCCTCGCCGCCGTTCTTGTCCGAAGCATAAACGATTTTGCGACCATCTGGAGACCACGCAGGATTATCGTGGTTGCTGGGATCATGGGTGATTTGGACGGACTCCGAACCGTCGAGCTTCATAGTGAAGAGTTGTTCCTTACCCGCAATTGCGACGGCGTAGACGATCTTGTTACCATCGGGAGAGACGGAGGGAGAGGCTTGATCCGCATGGGTCACTTGATAGGCCAAACTCACTGCTTTCGCTTGGGCCCGTGCATCCGCGCATATCAGGGCTAGCGCAATGGCGACTAGAATCACAGGATGGTGTTTCATTTTATTTTGACGATTGCTACCGAAAAAAGTTAGCGAAAATAGGACGGAACTGAAGGAGGTGAATCTAGATTCAAACACTATTTTGGATGGGGCTGCGGTGGAGTACATCCGTGTTTCGACCAAAATGCCATTACTGTGCTGTTCTATATAGCCGCCGCCTATTCCCATTGGCGCATGTTGACTCGAAAAGTGCCGAAGCGTTCTCGTACAAGCAACACCACAGAAGTTTGGAAGACCTTGACGGTGGTGTTCACTTTTCTCTTCGTTGCGGTGTTAGAGATGGTGCTGATTCTCGGGACTTGGCCTGCTACTAGGGAGAATAGCCGCCTCTCTTGAGGATGCCCCACGTTTAGTTGAAACTTGAGAACAAGAAGCAGCGGCTCTCGCCCGAACTCGGATAGAGTTCGGGTTGAGAATCCCTTTTTAAAGGAGAGAGCCGCCGTGAGAAAGAAATACCAGAGGAAAGAGCGCAAGTCCAATCACAAGTTCGAGGTCGTCCAAGGGCAAGAGTTGATGGTGCGGGTGCCGTTGCCGATAGCCGAGGTGTGGGCCGAGATGCAAGCGCAGGTAGAAGAGCTGACCGGGCAAGCCGGGCTGCAGATTCTGCGCGCCATCCTGGAAAACGAAGTCACTCACCGGGTGGGACCTCCGCATCGGCCCAATGCCACTGCCGGCTGTGTGCGGTGGGGAAAACAGCCGGGTTATGTGGTTTTTGCTGGACAGAAGATCCCCTTGGAACGACCGCGGGTGCGAACTCGCGAGGGCCAGGAAGTGGAACTGCAGAGCTACGGTCAGTTGCAGCAGGATGGAAAACTGCAACGAGCAGTGCGGGAACGCATGGTGGCCGGACTGTCCACGCGGAACTACCGGCGAGCGGTGGGCAGTGTTCTGGAAGGATACGGGATCGAGAAGAGCAGCGTGAGCCGGCAGTTCGTGGCGGCCAGTAGCAATCAGTTGCGGGTGCTGTGCGAACGGCGCCTGGAAGATCTGAATCTGGTGGTGCTGATGATCGATGGCATTCACTTTGGTGGCCAGGTGTTGGTGGTGGCTTTGGGGATCGCAGAAAGCGGGGAAAAGCACGTTTTGGGAGTGTGGCAGGGAGCCACGGAGAACACCACAGTGGTCAAAGGACTGTTGGAAGATCTGGTAGACCGAGGACTGGATCTGAAGCGGCGGTATCTGGTGGTGCTGGACGGATCGAAAGCGTTGCGCGCCGGTGTGGAACGTGTATTCGGGGAACAAGCGGAAGTGCAACGTTGCCAGATACACAAGCGGCGGAATGTACGGGAGTATCTGCCCGAGAATTGCCAGAAAGACTACGATCGGCGGATGCGCAATGCGTACGCGATGAACCACTACGCGGAGGCCAAAGAGGCGTTGCAGAAAATCTTCCGGCAACTGGAACGGATCAATCCGAGCGCGGCCCGGAGCCTGGAGGAAGGACTGGAAGAAACGCTGACGGTGCATCGCTTGGGTGTGGGAGCAGTGTTGCGGCGGAAACTGGCCACTACCAACCCGATCGAATCGTGCTTGTCCACGGTGCAGCGGGTGGCGCGAAACGTAAAGCGTTGGCGCGAAGGAGATCAACCGCTGCGCTGGACCGCCACAGGACTCTTGGAAGCAGAGAAGAAGTTCCGACGCATTAAAGGCTATCAAGAAATCCTGTTGCTGAAGGAACGTTTGAATCCGTCGCGCATTCAGCAGAAGGAGGTCCGCACAGTAGAAGTCGCTTGAACTTGGTTGCAGGTGGTCTTACAGTGCCGAACATCGAGAGTCGCTGCAATCAACTAAAACTCGGACATCCTCCCTCCTCTTGGATTCCAACTGGGCTAGTTACTGATTAACGAACAAGTGGTTTTCAAATGTTCGATGGATCTTCTGCTAGCAAATTGGATAAGACATCGAAAAGGTACAGGATTGGCGGAATTGGATCTATCGGGTAGATTGTCTTGGGAGGTTTCATGAGCATCTTGGCAGCAATTAGACGTGAAGAGAAAAAGGTAGAAAAACAGATGGCTAAGTTACAGCATGATTTGGGTGGCTTGCGATCGGCAGCGAAGGCTCTTGGTAAGTCGGCGAGACGGGACGTCATTCGTACTAAGAAGCGGGTGCTGTCAGCCGCAGGGAGGGCTAAGATTTCAAAAGCTGCCAAGAAGCGCTGGGCAAAGATCAAAGCGGAAGCAAAGAAGGCTGTGACCAAATAGCGAGGTATCTTACAAGCGAAGCTGACAGCCCACACGCTAGCTCCTCTCGGTACTCTGGGAAGGATTCCGAACTTCTGGGTCCATCATGCTTCTAATCAAAACAGTAATGATACGGAAGATGTCCGGTAATCCGTGAGTTGGATGCTGTCCTGCATGTTGAAATTGGACGGCAAGAGAACCGAAAACTTAGTCCTCGGCTTTAGGTTCCTTGCGCGGAGGAACGGAGGCCTTTTCACCTCGGTTAACCAATGGAATAGAACCGTTCGGCAATCCCAGAACGAGTGTGTTCCCGCCAGAATCCGCGAAAGCTTGCAAAGCCCGAAGCTGGAGCAGGTTGGGATTGTCATCCATCATTCTGGCAGCGTTAGCCAGACTGCGAAGCGCCGCCGTCTCTCCACGAGCTTTTTCCAGTGCTGCTTGTCCATCCTTTTGAGCCTTCACAACTTGCGCGAAGGCTTTCTTCATCTCACCGGGAAACATGATGTCTTTGATCTCCGCTGAAATGAGCTTCAGCCCAAATTCTGTTGCCTTTCCTGATGTCAGCTCAGTCAGTTTGGAGCTAAATCCGGCGCGATTCTCAATGAGAGTGTCAATCTTCTCTTTTCCCACGATCTCCCTAACGGCCATTTGAAGAGTCAGGTATAAGCTATTCTGAAAATTAGCATTCTTGTTGACGGCAACGTTTGGGTCAGCAACCTGAAATTCGGCTGCAAGACTAACTTTCAAGGTTACGCCGTCAGCGCTGAGAACATCCTGTCCCTGAATAGTTACAAACTGCGGACGAATATCGACAGGAACTACAGAAGAAAAGGTTGAGAGAATCCAATATTGCCCCGCGTTCAATGTAGCAGCGTAACGACCCCTGGTATACTTCAAGCCTTTCTGGTACTCATATACAATCACGCGCTTAACGGGGACAACCTTGACGGCTACCAACAGAAGCACGGCCACCAGCACCACAACCCAGAGCAATTCGACCATTGATTGATAGCCTCCAAACCTGCTTCGGTGGGACCATCGAGGTTCGGCGGGGGGCTAAACCCACAGAGCTAAAACCCGATTTGCCCGAAGGCCGGCCCCACCTAGCAGTTATGCGGTGACCTTTTCACAGTCTGGAATCGAACCAGTTATCAGCGGGTGATAGCAGAACAAGACTGAGATTCAATCTGGTTGCGTACCCTACCGATAAACAACGTTATATCAGTTATTTCAAAAGAATGTCGAAAGTTTCGAGCGCTAAGTCCTTCCATGAGAAGGCCGGTGTGAGTCAAGACAGTTTTGTTTTTACTTATGTGGATTTTTGCCCGTCCAGCCGAGCCGCCTCTGTCGCCAGCCTTCCATCCGCAGTCTTTTATGAGCGATTTTCGCTCGCTGCCAAGTGGGCGTACTCAATTCAGTACGTGCTGCGACCTGAATGCCGCTGGAGTCCGGTTGCAGTCGCAACGGCCCGATGCTTTTGGCCAGATGTAGCATTAAGGTGCGACATGGACGTATGAACTGAAAATCTTCGCCACCGATACTGACACTGTAGATTCCACTCGCCATCGTTATTACTTATTTGTGTTTCTGGGTATTAAAGAATTTAGAGAGGCCGTTTGGCGGTCACCTTAGATCTCTGAAATTAAGCCGGGGCTTTGAAGAATGACCAGTGAACGTGTGAGTAGATATTCGATGCCCTACTGCAGTGATATTGGGCGTAGCCCCAAGGGTTAGGCTCGCGTTTCTCGATCAGATAAAACTGAATCTCTTTGCAGGCGTACTATCTCTTGGCACGATGTGGCCCAATGTAGCTTCGCATGCATGGAGTTAGTCCCCTGAATTCTCACCATAGCGAAAAAAGGGCGAAACGCTTGCGAACTTCCTGGCTCCTCTGTGGTGCCTTGGACGACTTAGGGTGCAGCGTAGCGTCTGTTCTCGAAAACAATCGCGAAATGCACATCTATGTCTCCTCGTGGTACTTTCTATCGCGCTGCACGAAAGCCGGACGAGTACCCTCCAGCACAGTGATGCTGAGAGTGTTGGTCTTCGGCAAGTCGGATTAGCTTGGGTTGGGGTATGTACGAGCTTGTGGCCGGCCGTCATGGATACGGGAAGCAAGTCTGAGCTGCTTGAACATCCAAATGGTGTACCAGTTGAGGTCGATCTCATACCACTTCAGCCCGTGTCGGGCCGAGACGGGGTAGGCGTGATGGTTGTTATGCCACCCGTCTCCGAAACTCACCAGTGCCACCCACCAATTGTTGGTTGAGGTATCTCGGGTCTCGAAACGGCGCGACCCCCAAATATGCGAGGCCGAGTTGACGATCCACGTCGCATGAAGTCCCACGACGGTGCGAAAAAAAATGCCCCACAGCACCAAGCGAAACCCACCGATCGCGAACAACGCAACTCCGAGGATAACCGTTGGCGCAAGATGGTACTTTGTGAGCCAGACGTGAAAGTTGTCCTCTGCCAGATCAGGGACGTAGCGTTTTAGTGTTGCAACGTCTTGGCGCAACGCGTTCCCAACTAAGACCCAACCCGCGTGCGCCCACCACTTGCCATCGCGCGGAGAGTGCGGATCACCTTCCCTGTCCGCGAATTGGTGATGCTTACGATGCGTGGCCACCCAGAGGAGAGGGCCCCCTTCCATGGCCGTCACGCCGCAAATCGTAAGAAAGTACTCAAACCACTTGGGTGTCGCGTAGGAGCGATGGGTGAGCAGCCGGTGATAACATATGCCCAGCCCAAGGCCCCCGGTCATCCAGTATAAAAAGATCGCAACGAACAGCGCATTCCAACTGAAGAAGAAGAGTGCCGCCACTGCGCCAACATGAAATATCGTCAGGACCGGCACGATCGCCCAGTTCAATCGATTCTTGCCGGGCTGATTGTTCTGCACACAATTACCCTGCAAGACGTTTGTAGTGGTCATAGTCTCGGCATTTCTTATGCACGCCCGCCGGGAAGAAGTCTGTTACAAATTGCACACATGCATTTTTTTTGAGTGAGGCCGCTACCCAGAGGCCTCCGGACATGCCAATCGCAGAATTGCATCCGGGCGCTCAGTGGAACCGGAGGTGTCCAAGTGATGTACAACTCGAGTGAATTCTTTCTCAGCTCAACTGGTACAAGTATCTCCATCAGCTCGAGCTGCCGTCTGAAAGAGAAGAAGATATCATTCGCGACTCGCTATCACTGGTGC
>CAWFQV010000001.1:0-2015492 GCA_963818085.1 uncultured Acidobacteriota bacterium | reverse complement strand
CTGCCCGCAATTTATTTAATCAATTTCAGTCACAAGGAGAACCCGAAATGAAAAAGTCGATATTTCTATTCATGCTCGCTGCCATGCTGGCGTTCAAATCTATTCGCACAAGAATCGCAGCCTGCCCCGAAACAGCCTTCAGCATTGACTGGAACCGATTCGCCTGAGGCGTTGCGCGAACACGTTTCGGTTTTACCTGCTGTGAAGGCGAAATACTGGAATTCGATCCTGCAGTCGGATACGGGATGAAGGATTTCGGAAACGGTGTTTACGCACTTTCTGATAACGGTTGGCAATCCGCGTTCCTGGTTACCGACGCGGGCGTCATCGTTTTCGATGTGCCGGCGAGTTATGGCACACACATTCCCGAAGCAGTAGCGAAAGTGACGAACAAGCCGATCAAGATGTTGGTCTATTCCCACCTGCACAAAGATCACATTGGAGGCTCCGCAGCGTTTAAGAATATCCCGGACTTGCAGATTATAGCCCTCGATACCGTTAGCGACTTCCTCAAGGAAATGAACGATTCGAATGGCGGACCCCAACAGTTACGTTCAATTCCGCGAAGACGATCAAACTTGGCGGCAAGACGGTGGAACTCACGCGCATGCTTATCACTCGAATGAGGGAGATCTGTTGATCTACGTTCCTGAGGCGAAGTTCTTGATGGCTGTAGACTCGGTCACCTCCGGATACGTACCGTTTCAGCACTTCGATCTGTCGACCAACTTCCACGAATATCTGAAGATGTTCGACGAATCTCGCCTACAAATTCGACAACTCCATAGGCGGCCATCTCACCGATACGGGAACTCGGAAAGATGTCGAGATCACCAAGGAATATACGAACGACGTGTATCAGACCGTCAAGCGAATTCACAATGGCATGGATGAAAGGGCCGTCGATGCTGAGATCGCAAGACGATCGGTCCCGACAATGAGTTCTTAATATTCAAGGCATTCCTGGATAAGGTGACGCGAGATTCCGTTGCTGAACTTGAGCCTCGCTGGATCAATCGCCTGGCCGGTGTGGATGTTTGGCTTGAAAGTCATGTCCGCACTGCTTTGATTTATGTGCGATGGGACGATAAAGAATAGGGCCGGAGGATCACGAAGACGCGAACTATCCGCTTAGACGCCATCGTTAGGAGAATGCAGCAATGAAGAAACCCAGATTGGGAATCAACACTGCTTCAAAGCCAAGCGGAGATGGGTGCGTGGAATGTTTGGCAGGGGGGGCTGGTGGCTGCACCTCCACCGATGCGCGCAATGTGGACGCATCGGATGCTGCGACAGTTCTCCTAGCCAGCGTGCCTCAAAGCATTTCGCAGCAACGGAACATCCCGTGGTCTCTAACTACGAACCGGGTGAGGACTGGTTCTCTGACTACGAAAAGCAGCGGATGATCAACGGCGCGGAATTGCTGCCACTCCATTCGCATCCAGCGGCTCCGCCGGCTCCAGGTCCTGCGGGAAAAGTTCCACCGGACTGGGAATCACGCCTGCATTGATTCGCTTTGTGCTCGAATCCATTGAAAGCTCTATATCGGTTCTCAAGTGGGAAGTGAAGGGAAGAGCGTCGGTGCCATTTGCGCCACGAACTCCTTGAAGACCCGCACAGGCCGTGTGATGTAACGATTCCCCAAGTGGACCACCCAGAGATTAAACACAGTGAAGTGCCACTTCGGCATGACCTCAACGAGCCGCCCGTCGCGCAACAACTCAGGCTGCACCAGCGGCGGAAGGTCGCCAATGCCAGTGCCCGCGAGCAGCGCCGTCGCCAGGCCCGCGTAGTCGTTCATCGCAAGGAAAGGCTGGAACGTCAGCGTTTCCTTTTTCTTCCCGTGGGGGTGAACGAAGTTCCATGTCTTTGTCGGCGTCCAAAACGAGAAAGCCAGTAGCCGATGTTCGAGCAGGTCTTGAGGTTTTTGAGGCGGCGTGGATTTTGACAGATAGCTCGGGCTCGCTACGAGCTGGTGACGGTAGGTCAGGATTCTGCGCGCGACGAGCGACGAATCTTTAAGTTGTTCTCCGACCTTGAACACCAAGTCGACGCCCTCGGCGATTTGATCGACAATCCGGTCGGTGATGAAGACCTGTACCCGGACCTTCGGATAGGATGCCTGGAATGCGCCGATCAGCGGCGCAAGCAACGAGTCGGAGATGCTGGGTGGCGCGGAAAGCCGCAGTTCGCCCGACACGTTCGAGAGGTGATTGGAAGCGATGTTGTCGACCGCTTCGTTGAGTTCGAGGGTGTGGCGAGCGTGTTCGAGAACTTCGGACCCAACATCCGTCAGACGCAGGCTGCGCGTCGAACGCTCGAGCAAGCGCACGCCGAGCTGCTTCTCAAGGTCGGCAACGCGACGGCTGACGGTTGAGGTCGGCATTTTCAAGAGGCGCGCCGCTTCCGAAAAGCTTTTCGCTTCAACTACTTTGGCGAAAATCATGAGGGAATTCAGGTCGGTCATCACTATCCTCCCGTTCCGCCAGATAGCCGATTAGGGAGGGCACGTCTCATGTGACGTTGCGATGCTCCCAGTTGTGGTCATTCGACCCGACGCGGAGGCGACCTAACTCGCCAGCATATCGCTTACGCGATGGCCCACCTCCGATAGGCACTTAACGCTAACTTCGCTGCAGATTTCACCGCATAGTGCGACCACTCGGATATGCGGTTCCTAAGACTATCCCAAATTCGGGAAATACATTTGCTGTTTCCCCGGCTAGTCGCAGCGACTTGACCCGACTATATTGCGGTTGAATGTGTCATCAAATGCAAAGGACGGGAACCATGAATGCAAACGAGAAGGCCGTTGCCGCAGTACTTGCCAAGTATCAAGACGCATTAAATCAGTCCGATGCCGATACAGTGATGAAACTCTATGCATCCGACGGGGTGTTTATGCCACAGAACAGTCCTTCCAGTGTCGGTGCGGAGGAGGTTCGCAGGGCCTATGATGCGGTGTTCGAAACCATCAAGCTGACCGTCAAGTTCAACGTAGCTGAGGTTGTGGAGATCTCGCCGAATTGGGTGTTCGCGCGCACCAATTCGGCCGGGACGGTAAAGGTTCATGCGACGGGCGGGGGCGGCCCGGAAGCCAATCAGGAACTCTTCCTGTTCCAAAAAATCGGAGGAGACTGGAAGATCGCGCGGTACTGTTTCTCGACGACAAACCCACCACACTAAGGAGTAGAAAAAGGGTGAATGATGACAACGATGAAAGCCGCAGTGATTCACGAAGCCGGTGGGCCGGAGGTCCTCAAAATTGAAAGCCTTCCGATTCCCACACCCAAGAGCGGCGAAGTTTTGATTCGCGTCAAGGCGTTCGGGCTAAACCGCTCCGAGCTGTTTACGCGCCAGGGCCATTCCCCCAGCGTGAAGTTCCCACGAGTTCTGGGCATTGAGGCAGTAGGTGTTGTCGAGTCAGCGCCGGGGACGACGTTTAGCAAGGGCGACATCGTCGCGACGGCGATGGGCGGCCTGGGGCGGCAATTTGATGGCGGCTACGCTGAATATACCTGCGTGCCCGGGAAACAGGTGCAGGTCATCAAGACCGAACTTCCTTGGGAAACACTCGGAGCCATACCGGAGATGCTCCAGACGGCTTGGGGCTCGTTATTCAAGTCGCTCCGACTAGAAAAAAGCGAGCGTCTGCTAGTGCGCGGCGGGACGACATCGGTTGGGCTGGCGGCCGCGTCGATCGCCAAAAACCAGGGCGCCTTCGTCGCGGCGACCACTCGCAACCCGGACCGCGAAAAACTGCTGCGTGCCAGCGGTGTGGATCAGGTGTTTATCGATACCGGTTCGATCGCCGAACAGGTCAAGGAAGTCTGTCCGAACGGGGTCGACAAAGTGCTCGAATTGGTGGGCACGACCACACTGAGAGACTCGCTGCGGTGCGCCAAACAACGCGGCATCGTTTGCATGACTGGTATTGTCGGCAACAAATGGTCCTTCGACAATTTCGCTCCAATGGAAGCGATCCCCACTGCGGTAAGCCTGACCACCTATGCCGGCGAATCGGAAGATTTCATGCGGACGCCTCTTGAGGATCTGGTTGAGCAGATTGCGGCGGGCACACTGCGCGTCCAAGTTGGAAAAACGTTCCACCTCGACGAAATCGTCGAGGCGCATCGCTGCATGGAAGAAAACAAAGCAGGCGGAAAGATTGTAGTTCTGACCTAGCGGCTCAACCGCTAAACAATAGCGCACGGGTTAAATTATTGTTCAAAGACTTGATACAAATTAGGGGTTTCGAGAAATACGTCTTGGCATGCGCGTTGGGACGATCCGCGTAGAGTAGCACACTGCCCGCCACGATTCGCCCCGGGGGGCTTTGTTCGGTGAGTACGTGCCCGCCTGAGTAATACTTTGAATGCATTGACACCTGAGTTTGAGAACAAATGTCAGATCGGAAGGAATCTATGTGTGTAGGCGCGGCATAGTACTGTCACTAAACCGGTCGGCGAACATACTCAGGGTCTCATGTATCCCGGTGTCGAACTTCGGCTCTATCGCTACGTCACGGTCCTGGCGGAGGTCCTCAATTTTACGCGTGCAGCGGCGCGATTGCATGTTGCGCAACCTGCTCTCAGCAGACAAATCCGGCAACTGGAAGAATATCTAGGAACTAAACTTTTCGAGCGAACCAAACGAGAAGTGAGATTGACCCCGGCCGGAGAAGCATTCACGGCGGAGGCTCGGCTGACTCTGTTCCACGCCGACCGTGCTGTCCAGGGAGCGAAGGCGGCGAAAGGCCTGTACCGTGGGCCTTGGAGCATCGGCTATTCTCCGCTGATCGACTTGCGCATTTTGTCCAAAGTGCGCCACCATTTGGTGGCCACTTATCCGGCAACAGACGTGCGGCTCGTCAGCGCACATACCTCAGAACAAGCAGACGGCCTCGTGCGCGGCACGCTGCACGCGGGACTTGTGATCCTGCCCATTGGTGAGGAGGCGGTGACCACCGAGGGACTATACCGGGAGGCGCTGATACTAGCCTTGCCAACGGGACATCCGCTGGCGAGCAAAGATACAGTCCAGATCACGGACCTCGACGACATGCCGCTCGCGACCATTCGCGGAGACATCGAACCGCGGTTCGGCGAAGACCTGAATCGGATGTTTGCCGTGGCGCGCGTGCGGCCGCGCATCGCCCAACAAGCAACGACACAAGCGGAACTGCTCGAATTGGTTCTGGAAAGCGGGTCCCTGGTCGGGTTGACCCTGCCTTGGGCGCAGCAGCCCGCACGGGAAGGACTTGTGTTTCGTAGGCTAGTGGACGAGTTTTTGACTGCGGAGGTGGGACTCGCTTACCTGCGCGACGACGGTTCTCCGATCTTGAAATCCTTGCGAAAATTCCTAATTGAGACGTTCCAGCCTTTGTCGCCCGAGTCCGATGCGGTCGAACGCCGAGGGCGGCAGATGAGCCTCTTTTGACTGCGAGTCTCGTGCGGGCAGTTTGCCCGCGCAAAGAAGCGGCAGAGGATAACACTCATAGTGTGTAGACTCATCGTGGTCATCAATCGAATGATGGCCGCGTGCCAAGCGGCGACCCCAGAGCTACTCTCGGAAAACAAGTGCGCAAGTTGCGCCTGGAGCGCGGCCTCTCGCAAGAGAAGCTGGCGGAACTAGCGAATCTTCATCGGAACTACGTAGGAGGCGTCGAGCGGGGCGAACGAAACATCGCGATTATCAATATCGTGGCGCTGGCGCACGCGCTGAAAGTGAAGCCGGGAAAACTATTGGAGACAGTTTCCTGAGCGTCGCGGGGCGTGAATTCGAAGGAAGTCTTCAGGACTCTTCACGCCGAATATGAATTACTCCACCGGCGTAGCTACCTTCAGGGCCGGAGTGAATACCAATTCCTATGACCTTCGGATCGACAGGGTTCTGACATCTCTGACGCAGCGTTTCGAATTGGCTCTTTAGTCTGTCGGCCTCACGAGAGTCGGTTACTTCTAGATACAGCGAACTGTGCTCCTGCTCGATGACCAACTCTGCAATAAGAGACCCCATTAGCGAAGTATCGGCGAACGCCATGAGGACAGCGGCAGGTTTCCCTGTTGTAGTGGTGCAAACGCGGTCGCAATAGAACGTGGCTCGTCGCCCGTCGAGGTAGAAGCGCCCAGGCGAGAACTGACTCTTCTCGGTGCCTCTCTCGAAGTCGAACAACCATGTTTGGGCCAACATGCTGCAGATGTTTAGCGAAATATAGATTGCGGAGAGCGCGTCTTCAGTAGTACGCGGGACCGCCTGATACCGAATGTCCATATTCGGAGCGAGAGCTGAAAGGGCGTCGATAGAGGGTTTGAGCCAAGCGTAGGCTGGTCGTAGCCCTACAAGTTCTTTGAAAATCTCGTCGTCCAGCTTGTGGGAGCGCCTTTTGGCCGTGATACCCTCCCGCCAAAGACCAATTTTTAGGAATTTCTCAGCGGCCGCATGGGCGTTGAAAATCGCTCCTTGCGTATCTTCATTCATCTTCAAGGAAGTCGAAGCATTTTCGAGATCGAATAGGGCTCGTCTCAGCAGTTCTCGTTCCGGAGTCGAAAAATGCAAGTCGTCAACGCTCAGGTTATAGATTTTGTATACGCTGGACGCTGCAAGCATCGCCTTCTCACTCCAAACACTAAATTCCTCCTTCGTCATGGTCTCCGGGACTTGCTGTGGGAGGCCCTCAATGTAGTCAGTGAGCCGAACCACAGTTTCGGAAGTTATGACTGGAATGGCGAGCAGGTATAGGTTCCCTCGGAGTAGCATCGGAATGCGGGCGACGACGCCGTCCCACTCTGCGCGCTTACCGTACCGTTGGATGAACCAAGCGACGATTGGAGCAAATAATGAGTTGCGAAGTTCTCCGTCTGGCACCGAGCCATGAAGCAACTTAAACGCCTCCAGTGGTCGCAGCCTGACGGGCGTCGCATGTTCGACAAACTGCTTGTCAATGTCCTCCAGGCGAGAGGACAGTAGTGATCCGGGCGCGCCAGATTGTTTGCTCACAGTTCCCATTCTATCGCGAGGCCGGCGAGCGCGAGAGACTTTGCACGGAGGACAATTGAGCTATCGAGATCGGAAGGTTGGACACGTATACATCATGCTCAACCCCGCGATGCCGGGCATAGTCAAGATTGGGCGGACACGAGACCAAACCAAAGCCCGAGCCCGGCAACTATATTCGACCGGCGTACCGAAGGAATTTGTCGTGCTTTGGCAGGAACTGGTGCATGACTCCGATAAGGTAGAAGAAGAGCTCCACGAACGGTTCAAGGCGTCACGCCTCAATCCGAGGAGAGAGTTTTTCGAAATCGAACCTCAGGAAGCTATACGAGCATTGATGGAGGAAGCTCGTTCGCACCGTTTTACTTTGAGCGCCGAGTCGCCGAGAGTCTCGATTCTGGATGAACTTAGAGCAAAGTTCGGCGCGGACTTACGACCAGATCTCGCGGCGGTCAATGTTGCACAAGATGGGTTCCGTGAAATGTTCTTGGAAGTCGTCCGAATTCCCGCAGACCGAAAGGATAAGAAGCAACTTGTCGATTATGTTGATCTGAATGTGCTGGGCGATAGCTTCACGTTTTACCAGTCCCTCGACGCCGTTGCGAAGAAATTCCTCGGCCTCGATATTCTCTCGATCGCGATGGTAACAGATCTGCTCAAGGACGAAGTTGGGCGACGGGTTTGGGAAGACCACGAACGAGAGAAAGAAGACACAAACGAGCGGGAGTAACGTTTCGCTTGTGAGCTACGATTCCTTCGTATCCGGCCTTGTACGAATGCCGTGTGTGTAGTCGTATTCATCACGGTCTAAAAATTTTTCCCACGGATATGGAGCACGCCCGAGCTGTGCACGCATGGTGTTCCACGCATGGAATGTCTCAATATAGTGATAGTGGAACGCTTCATCCGCGACGTTGACCATCCATCGCAGAGCGTCGAACTGCAGGCAATCGTCATAGTCTGGACCCGAATGAGTGTCTGTTTTCGCATCCAAATAGTTGACTTCTGAGCGCACGTTTAGCCGCATTTTCTCGCTTGGTTTCGCGGGTATAATGCGCATCGCGGGCGGGTCCAACAAGGGCTCGAGATCCGGATGTAGCAGGATCCGCAAGCCGGGGATGCCGCAGCGCTCTGTTCTGTAGGCGCGAACGACGCCCGTTCCCAGAAACTGGGACACGTGAAAGGAAGCTTGCGCTGAGGAGTCCGTGAGAAATCGCAACATGCGGTACGAGCCTCGCGCGATCCCCATCCGGACAGGCACCTCATTACTCACAAGATCGAACATGAGGGACCGTGCGATGTCAATCGCCTGCTCCAGCTTATCGATTCGCAGAAACGCCGAGTCAGAAAACACGATCGCGGTACCCGTCCCGAGTTTCTGAAGACGTGCGCGCGCCTCGTTCAAGCAACGATGAAAATTAATAAACCGGTATCCTAGTAGACTCTCGGCTGGCGATGGATAGAGTTCCACGCCTGTAAAGACCGGGCTGAGCTTGTTGAGTTCATCGCCTTCGCTTTCGACGAGAGAGGCAAAGCCCAGCATGTCTGCAAAGAGGATATAGGTGGTCTCGAATGGCTCCGTCATGGCGGCGTACGCGGTTCATTGTGTGACTTTACCCGTATGGTGCGCAAGCTGGAGTCGATTAGAAACTGCGCTTAAACTTGTCTTGTCGATATGCCCAGGCCCAAAATCGCAACACACATCGATCTGCTCCGACAACTGGCTTCCAGCGGAAATGCGGAAGCATTCGTTGAGCGCTTACGTCCGTTGTTGTTAGATGACTTTCCGCGCTGGTTTGCTGAGTTGAAAGTCCAGAAGCTAATCGGGCAGTTTCGGAGCAAAGCACAGATCGAAACGATTCGGAATCTGCTGTTTCGCCCAGAAGGGACGAAAGCTCCACTTCCGAAGAATGAGGCTGAAGCCCTTGCTCATCACCTCGATGTATGTTCGTTTTTTCAGGATCTGTACGACTACATCGATACTGAGACTGCCGGTCTTTCCTGCCGCGTGGCTCATCCGGAGATTTTTGTTAGGACCATCGTTAGAGTGCTGGAAATCAGCAACTATGGATTTCACAGGAACATGACGTCGAGCATCGTCTCAGAAGGCGGGGCTACATCGCTTGAAATCTCACAAAGTGCAAGGCGCTTTCGCGATCTTCTCGACGCTGGGAACGCGATCTTATGTTCCAAGGTTGCGAGGGCAGGCCATGAACAAAACTTCAGAATTAGCGACGCGGAAATTAGCAAACTGTTTGAACTCGCCTACCAGTACGACGAAGTCCGTCAGGTCTTCGATATCTATACGTACCAAGATGCAACCTGCCGCCTAAACCGCAGGTCGCTCATCCTCAAAAAAACCAGTCGCGAAGCAGAGCTCGCCGCAGCTGTGGGGGCAGAACGGACTTCTGACTTCGACCAAACGAGATTCTCTCTTCTCAACATGAGGGAAGTTAAAGTTCAGCGCGAATGCCTCAGAGTACCGGTGGACTCTTCGGTGACGTTCTTCGATTTTCTCACAAAGCTCGATCAAGCCGCTCAAGATGAAGCACGCGTTTATTTTCACGCCTCTAAGGCTGATTTGGAGTACGAATTGGCTGGCTTTTTTGACCTGTTGAGCATCGTCAAGACTAACTCCGGTGCGTTCACTGTAAAAGAGTTGATTGTGGCCTGGGCTTTCATCAGCACTGTGGCGATGTTGGGCCAACGATGGGGTGAGCGCTTGGCTGTTGTGAAGAAACAAGCTGTTGATCGAAGAGACCTGCTCGTGGACGTTCCGACGCCCGAACTCCAGCGAAACTGGGTTGCTAGGTTCTTGGCGAGAGAAGGCAGCGTTTCACTTCAACAGGCACGTGCCTTGATCAGGCAATTTTCGTCCGAAGTTGCGGTCGGAAGAACGGACCTATTCTATAAGCCACTCGTGCCAATCTCTGATTCGGTCCTGTTCCCCACGGCCTACATACGGAGCAGCCGTTTTGATCGAAACGTCTTCATGCTGATTGCGACAGAGTCCGATCTGGACCAGAAGAAAAAGGGGCATATTCCGGTACGGAACTTGCGTACAAAGTTTGTTCAAGCTGGCTTCCGTGCCGTGACCGATTTCACTGTGCGCGTAAATCAGCAAGAGGTCACTGACCTAGATCTTGCCGCGTTCAAGGACGGAACGCTTTTTCTGGGCCAAGCTAAAATTGTCATTGAGCCAGACAGCCTGTACGACAGTTGGAAAGCCGAAGAGAAGTTGATCCGAGCCGCAACCCAGTTGGACAAATGTCTGGAACATTTGGACATTATTAGAGACGGGTTGTTTGAACAGCTCGGAATAAAAGGAAATCGAGAGAATCGAGTTGTGCCCTTCATTGTGACAAATTCGCGACAGTTTACGGAGCGACGCTTCGGTGGATACCCCGTGGTCGATGTACCATACCTCCGATTTGTTCTTTCTGGCGCCCAGGGTGCCGTAGTTGGAACAGGTTCTGGAAGATTGGGCACGGCACCGGGGAAGCGCTACATCAAAGGGAGGTACCCCACCACCGAGGAGCTCGAAGAACTTTTGAAACGAACTATTCATAAGGCTACGGAGCGCGAGATGGTAGAGCGCTACGAAATGAAGAAGATTGGAGATCGAAAAATTCACGTCCCTATGGTGGGACTTAAGACTCCAGGGGAAGGTCACATGATCGTGACGGACCGAGAGATTTTCGAGCAATACCAGCCTTGATCTTCGGGGAATCGCTGGGGTGAAGAGCGACCTCCGTTGTGAGGGAGTCGCCGAATCGGATAGTCATACAACGCTGGCTTGAGCATAACGCCAAGACCAAAGCGCATGTGATGCTGGACTATGATGTGCCTCTCAAAGGAGGCGCTGTTGTCCGGACGAAGGTAGTCAACTGGCCCAAGGTTTTCTTTGTAGACAGCATTTCGCCGTGCGGGAGTGATACCGATCCGCGAGAAAAGTTATTCGAATTTCTCGCCCAGCACCAGGTTCCCTGGGGAACCGAAAGAAAGTTCTACAACACGGTGGCTTTCTTCGATCACGCCGTGAAGAAGATAAGAAAGAACGATACTGGACGTTAAAAATTGTCTGAACTTTAATGCAGGAACAGCGACTCCCGGGTGTGCGCGTGCCTCTCCGACTGCTATCGCTCGAGCCGCACCCGAAGACGCCGGGCCCGTTCGCGGAATGCTTCCTCACCACCCTCTAGGATGTCGCACACCGATTTGCGAATATCTGAGTCTTCAAGGCCACCGGCGACATAGGTAATTGGAGGTAGGCCTCCGGATGGATGCGATCCTGCGCTGGCAATGATGATCTGATCTGCGTCTGTATTGATCACCAGATTGGCGTTGTGAGTGACCATTATTACCTGGCGTTTCGACTTGGCTGCAATGAACAACGAAACGAGTTCATCGAACACCGATTTGGGATCAAGATTCTCTTCTGGCTGATCGATTATCAATGGGCGATCGTCAGCACTATCTAGCGCGAGGTACAGTAAGAGCAACACGATGCCCCGTGTACCGGGCGACAACTTGCGAATATCAACCCCGTCGTAGGTCATCTCATATCGAACGGTGATGTGATCGGTGCTGAACAACCACTGTGCAAACTGTTTTAACCAAGCGCGGAATTCTTGTTTCTGCGTGGGGACATATGGTGCGTGCATGAATAGGTTCTTCGAATACTTCGCAATGAAATCAGTCATTGCTGCCTGAATCTCAACCGCGCTGCCGGTCTCCCAAGCCGGCTTCAGTTCTGAGTTCGCGAGCTCGGTCAACGCACCAAGGCCGTAAAAAGGCCCCTTCTTACGACAATCTATGAGTTGGCTTTCTGCGAATTCTGCCCAAGCTTTCGCATCGACAACGCGGGAGACAGAAAAGCTAAGCTTGCGCAAAGTGTCAGACGAACTGGCAAGTCGCGACACCAACGGTGCATATAGAACCATCAATGCGCTCTGCTCGCTAATAATTGCGTCGAATACTCGACCGTAAGCAGCCTCGCGTTCAGTTTGCAGATCTTTTCGACGTGCAGCCGCACCTTTAGCATCCGTTAAACGCATTTGAAGGGTTGTGAGCGCCTTATTCTCCTGAGAAATACGCGTCGCGAGAGCAGCATATTGCTTTTGAACAACCGTATCTGCGCTGATGAACTGTTCGAGCCGTAGCATCTCAGCCTTGATCACGGCGAGTTTAGCAGTAGACAGGTCTTCGGCATCGCCGATCAGAGCGGCACTTGGGTCTCCGGGCGGCGGAGATATTCCAGTGATATCTGCAATCTGTTTGTCAGCCCAAACGACGTATCCTGCCAGCGCTTTTTCCACATCGCCTTTGTAGATCAGCAAAAAATCATTCCACTGCTTAGCATCGAGTCCGCTGCCCGAATGTCTTGCCTGTACTTGACGAAGCATCTCCGGTGCAGTCGTTGCGCGCATGCTCTTCACTTCGTCCTGCATGGCGATAAACGTCCGACGCTGTTTGGCATAGTTCTGTATTTGTGTGTTGAGCGTTTGTGCGGCTTCGCCGAGTTGTGCGTGACGCTTGGCTTGCGCTTCAGTGCCTTTGACGACCAGCTTCGCCAGATCCGCCGTGTAACCGGCGATCACGGTTTGCTTTTGCCCTACCTGGCCGGTCAGCGCTTCCACAAGACCTTCTTTTTCCAATTCTTCTGCAACCCGCTCGGAAATAGACGAGATTGCCTCGGCCTCGCGCTGGCGTGATTGCTGGAAGCGCGAGGTCTGCGACTCAAGGAGCTCAGCGAAGTTCGTGGCACCCTCCAGCTGATCTTCTGGTTGCGCTTCGAAAATAACGCGCTCGATTTCTTGAATTAAGCCTTCGGACGCACCCTTCGACGAACACAACTCCTCAACGAACTGCTGCGATAGATACTGGGCACGGGGATACGCGAACTCTGAATTTGCGTCGTGGCCGTCCAACGCGCGTTTGATCGTATTACCTCCACCCCATGTCAGTGTCACATTGGCGTTGCCGATCAGATTAGCCGCCCGCGCTAAGAACGAGGGGCCGATATTGTCCTCTCCATCCCAGGTCGACGGAGAAATCGCGTCGCAGCCAGCAGCGATCACGTCCGTCAAGGCAGTCTTTCCCGATCCGCGTGCGCCGACGATCGCAACCAATCCGGGGTTGAGAGGTATGTTCGGGGTAAGTGCCCAGGGGGCTTGCGCTATGTCTACCTGCGATATGACTTGTGACGGCATAGCTTGCCGTGGCGGTTCTGCCCCTACATACGCACGGCCTGCGGGATCGATGCAAGCTTGACGGAGTGCGTCGAAAGTGAGCGCACCCTTTATCCAGGCGAAGCGGTCATTAGCCGGTTGACCTGTCGTTGAGAGCTCGTGAGCGTCGCTGCCGTGGAGGCAGGGCTTGCAACCGTTATAGCGCCCCCGGAGATCATCAACTGTGAGAGCGCCCTGGCCAACCCAGAATGCCCGTTGTACTGGATTGCTCGAGAAAATGATGTGCGAGAATTTTTCGATTTCCTGTCGCACGGTAGCGTCGGCAGCCTGACGGACACCGGAAGTACCGTCACCCTCACCACCGGCTACAGCGATCAAGATGTTCTTTTTCGCCCAATCGCTCTCATAGAAGACATCCCGCAGTTGCTTGAAATTAACCTTGAATTGAGTCGCGCCATGGGCGAGCGCCGCCCGATCTTCTGTCAATGAGGAGTTGGAGCGCCTACCGAGTCGAATTAAGTCCTCGCGCGTGCAGTTAAAGGTATCGCCGTGCGCTATAAATTGAAGACGGGTAAGAATCCGCCGGACTTCTGCGAGGTGGTCTGGATCCTCGGGGCTAACCAAGAGATGGAGGTTCACGAAGCCCGATCTCGCTGCTACATCGAGTCTCATCTCGATATTCGGGAAGATGAGTTTGACGTCCGGAAGGCGTCCGGCAATATGTTGCTGAACCACCTCTTCATACACGTCGGTAACGTAATAGTCGGTAACGGCAATGGCCTCAATCTTGGGCGTGGCAGTTTCCAACGCGGTGAGATAGTTCGCCCAAGGGTTGCTGCCTCCGAATTGGTTGTTGAGAACAGTTCCGGGCGCATGGATGTGAGGCTCCCAACGCCGCCACTCTGATCCTCGATTTAGCATCGTCCCTCTTTGTGGCTCTGCCCAATGCGCCACTGACATCAGGTGTGCGCCAAGCGCGAATTCGCCAGTGTAGTAGGACTCTTCTAAGCGACCCGTAAGCTCATACTATGTAAAAAGTGACAGGTCATCAACGTGTCTCTCTTGCGGCTTCGTGAACTCTTACTGTGATCTGATTCGTTGCAGTGCAACGATAGCAACCAGGACTCGATTCGCCGTTTTCTGGACATATTCGAGACTCCAACGTACAAACCGGTGTTTGTCGGCGTTAGCTGTTCCGGTCCCCAAAATGGTAGCGTTGCTTCGGCTTGGCTCTTTGCTCCCGGAGAAACCGGCTAAATGCCCGGTAACAAGGCGAACAAAATGAGATGTGGTTGAGTACGGACTCCTTCGCTTTTAGAGGTTTTTCCCCGAGAAGTTTCAATTCATTCTCGGGAGGGCAGCCCAGCCGCTCCGGACTCGGAAAGTCCCACGCAAAATGCTTCCGGCCGATTCCCACAAGCTCTTTCTCCGAGATCGCCTTTTGCTGCTTGTTCTGGTTTTTCATCGCCTACCGCTTTTCACGCGAGATTCTTGCTTACACTTTATAGAGGTAGGTTTTCCCCTTTTTCTCACGCCAAACGGGTGGAAGCGTCGAAAGCAACCGATCTCGTCTATTTTGTGACATCGAGGAGACTCCCGCTAAGCGGGAGTCGCCGAATTTTCTGGCGCGATGGCAGTGAGGATGCGGTTGGCGGTCTGCTGTACGTATTCGAGGCTCTCCGTTAGAAGTTTCGCGTCTCCAGCGTACAAGCCGATATAGTCGGCGCTCGCACGTTCCCGTCTCCAAACCAATCGCGTTGCAAACGACAAACGCCACGGCCTCGGCTTCCGTTTCGCGAATTCGTTTCGACGTTTCGGCCCGGCGCTCTGAAAAATGCATGAGGGCGTGCGCTGTTTCGTGCGCCAGCGTAGCCAGAAGTTCGGCGGGTGCTTGTCCCGGCAGAAGTGTGATTTTGCCTCGCGTGGCCATGCCCTTCGCTGGCGCGATTTCCTCAGAATATTCCAGAGCTTGAAGCCCTGCTCGGCAACATATTTCATGAGGCGGTCAAAGTAAGCGGAGGGATTCCCCGGTCACGGTTCCGAGTTCGGGCAACGGATTGCCGTCGGTTTGTTCTTCGGAGAAGATGTGCGCCACTTTGAACCCGGCGATAACGCGACTTTTCGGTCGGTTGCTCGATTGCTCGTCTGACTTACGGCGAACTAACGGGGCAATAATCGCGATTCCTTTTTCGCCCTTGCGGACATAGCGTCCCAGTTTCCGCCAAGTGTGAAATCCTGCAACGCGGCGAGCATCAGGCCGTTGCCTCGCAATCAAAAACAGATTGTTCAGGGAGTACTTCGAGAACAGCGACATGGTTTTGAGATAGGCGGTAAGCGCTTCGCTGTGGCCGCTTTCAAGCGCAGAAACAAGCTCTTCGAGCGCCTTGTTTGTGATTTGTTTTACTTCATCTACTTTCATTTTTTTGTCCTTTCGGTGAGTTGGGATTGCGTCCCTTCACACAGGACAGGGGACGCAAGCGCAACGCATTCACCGGAGGACGTGTGGTTTCTTAAGTAGGCGGTCGGAACGGATGGCGCGAGACTTGCCACTTCGGGGTGCCAGTGGCGAGACTCGGCGCTAGTGGAGACCGTTCTGAAATTCGGTCTGGCATGCCAGTTGGATATGGGGACGGATCGAAAGGTATTGGACGAAGAGATGGAAGGTAGCTAGGTTCAGGATGATTTTCTGCCCGGATAAGACAGTGCCTGTCCCGGACAGCGGGAATGTACCGGGAGGCTGCAAGGAGAATCACGATGGGAACGGAAACCCCAGGAGTGGAAAGAACACCGGAGGCGCTGGCGATGAGCAAGTTGGAGGCGGCTCGAATGCTAGGCGTCAGCGTAAGGACGGTTGACCGCCTGATCGCCTTGAAGCATCTACCGGTTCGCCGTCTCGGTCGGCGAGTTTTGATTCCGCGAAACTGTCTGCAAAACCTTTTGCGAGGCGATCACTCGACAAAAGCCGCTTGATAATCTAGCTGCTAAATTATATAGTCAGGGTGTGCCTAGCAAAGACACGCCGGGGGACGAAGTACGCGACTTCCTTCGCAAGATCGGAAGCAAAGGCGGAAAGGCTCGCGCAAAAAAATACGACACGAAGACGTTGCGGAAGTGGGCGAAAGAGTCGGGAGCGGGACGGCCTCCGAAGCACAAAAGGGAGGACCAATGAAACAGCGCGGAATCTACGAGAGAGATCCGGGTTCGGGCGTTTGGTGGATCTGCTACTTTGATTGGTTCGGGAAGAGGCACCGGGAAAAGGCCGGCACCAAGAGCGTTGCCATCAAGCTTTACAGGAAGCGGAAGCAGCATGTGCTTGAGGGCAAGAAACTCCCGGAGAGTTTTCGCAAGCCATCCGTTAATTTTCGCCAACTCGTTGACGACGCGCTGGCCTACTCCAAGAGAAATAAGCGGTCCTACAGGACGGACGTGCCGCGTTTTGCCAGCCTAAAGGAGTGGTTCGGTTCCTATCCTGCAGAAGAACTGACGCCCCAAGAGATTGAAAAGACTCTCGCACGGGCGGCAGAAAAGGAAAAGTGGGCGGCCTCTACCTTCAATCACTATCGTTCGCTGATGTCCTTGAGCTATCGCCTGGGGATTCAGAATCGGAAAGTGACTTCAAATCCTGCCCGTTCGGTAACGCATCGTCGCGAGGATAATAATCGCGTGCGGTTCCTGACCGTCGAGGAGGAAAAGAAGCTCCGAAAGGCGATTGAGGCCAAGTGGGTTTCACATGTGCCGGAACTCGATCTGGCGATCAACACCGGCATTCGGAAGGGCAGCCAATACGGCCTCACGTGGGACATGGTAGACTTCAAAGGTCGGATGTTGAACATCCCGCGGACGAAAAACGAAGAGCCCATACACGTCCCGTTAAATGATGTTGCGATAGCCGCTCTAAAACTTGTGCACGGGCGGGGTGGTCGCAAAGGACGTGTGTTTCAGTCAGCTAAGACCGGCGAACCCCTCGAAAACGGACGCCATTGGTTCGACGATGCGGTGATTGAAGCGGGGATTAAGAATTTTCGCTGGCACGATTTGCGACATACGTTTGCGAGTCGCTTGCGAATGAAGGGCGCTCCGCTCGAAGATATTGCCGATCTGTTGGGGCACAAAAGTTTGACGATGACAAGACGGTACGCGCATCTCGGTCCGAACAAGCTGCATGCGGTGGTGTCACTGCTTGGAGCAAGTGCCACCACAAGTGCCACCAGCGAAAACGGTCCCGAGGCGACCACCTCACAAGTTGTTGTGCAGTAACCACTTTAGGGGCGTAGCTCAGTGGTAGAGCAGCGGCCTTTTAAGCCGAAGGTCGTGGGTTCGATCCCCACCGCCCCTACCAACATTCTAAAGCTACTTAGCATGCTTCAACCGTTTCCGCAAAACGTCCGTTAACGTCCGAAATAGAGATTTTTTCCTCGTGGGGACGTTTCGCCGTGAGTGTTTTCGGAACATCAAATCCAACGCCCATGCTTCGTGCTACATCTCTTCGGAACTGCAAGTCACGAGCTACTTTGTCTAGTGGTCAGTCATGTCTTTGGGCGAATGCCCCATCCAGAACTTAATAAGGCCATTCGGACAGAGCGAGTTGTCCAAGTGCGTGTTCCTAAATCGCCGGAACGCGTGAAACCCACAGGGTTCAATGTCCGAGCTCTCTAGCAGTGGATGAAATTCCCGCCGCAAGATGTTCGACTGGCCCAACGGCCTGCCGCTGCTGGTCTGGAAAATAAAACCAGTCTTGCGGTTGCCGATGAACTGTTTAAGTAAAGCAGCAACGTCCGGGTGCAAATCAACAGTCCGATAGCTGTATTTCGTTTTCGGACTGCCCACCGCGCCGTTACCCGCCCAGATCGCTTGCTCGACTTTTACAGATTCACCATCGAAGTGTTTGCACTCCAGCCCATTTAATTCACCGATCCGTAGTCCGCTAGCCGCTAGCAGGATACAAACCATCTGCAATCTGCCCGTTGCTGCCGCCACAATGCGTGTGACTTGTTCACCGATGAACGAAGGTGTGCGTTGATTTTCCACCTCCGGCGCATCAATGAATTTGCAATTCCACTCCCGTACGTATATTCGATTTCCATCTTCATCGGTCACCGAAGCTACGACGAGCTTAACGACCAAACAAATATTTCTAATCGTTGCAGGTGCTAGCCCCTTCTTGGCCAAGCGTTCGACTAGACGTTTCATTGTCTTGTTTCCCACGTTCGCCAGAGGAACTGTTCCGATCAGCGGGAGTAGGTGGTTGTCTAGTATTAGCCGCCAGTTTGAGAGCACGCTGGCTTTAATGGGTTTACGCTTCCGCGTTTCGCAATCGGCTAACCATTTTTCAGCGAACGTACGGAAGGTTGTGGTTGATGTTTTCGGATGAGCTATGACGTTTTGTTCGTTTACCACAGCGAGTAGGTCCCGCATCGCCTTCTTTGCTTGTGGCTTTGTAAGAGCTTTATCACCGAGCCACACTTGCACGCGATGACGCCGGCCCTCGCCATGTTCGTAATAGCGTACAGACCATCCGTTTTCTAGTTCTAGCAACATTCCATCCTGATGCCTTCGTCGGGACAATTTATCTCTCCTTGTCCCATCGACGGCGAGCGCGGGTAAGGTACTTGGATCTTTGTCTCTGACGCTAGGAGTATTTCCACTAATTACAGACCTAAGGTCGGACATGCCCGGGACAGTATTCTGGGAACGGGTCAGCAAACCGTCAAACGTCTCCGATTTGGCGAAACCTGACGACATTTCCCACTCCGTCAATAAACTTTCAAATTGCGATAAAATGCGGCGCGTGCGACGCCCGCGACGCTTATTTTTCTAGCCGTTATTCAGATGTAGCCGCGTCGAACGCGTCGAACGCGTCGGACTATAACCTCGGAAACCTGAACGGACGGGGAAAGCGCCGGATTCTAGCTGGCTCCTTAGTGCGCTGGTCATACTTCGCAAGCCTTGCTGCTTCTTGCTCTGGCACAATCCGTTTGATCGTAATGATCCGCTTCGATCTAATTCCGGATGTCTTTTCCCCAAACTGGACATCAAAGCCCGATGCTCGAAGGTTTGGTGCGATCCGGCGCAGTTGAATGGATAAGAGCTGTGGGTTTTTAGGCCAGTTGCGTTGCTGCGAAGTTTCATCCTCCGCGTACTTCGCCAGTTTCTGGAGAAGCTTGGCGGCCGTTCCCGCGCCAGACGAGCGAAAAGCGAGGAAGCGCTTTAGCGGCATCACTATCGGCGATGCCTCAAGACTTAAAGCATTGGCAGTGCCTCGGTTTGAATCGTATGCGCGCAAGAATGTACCTTCGGCCCAACCGAAAGCCTCTTCGGCCGCAATCATCCACTGTGCAAAGTCCGCCATTCGTGGAAGAACGGATAATTTCACGGATTCTAAGCGGCGTAATGCGCACGACACGGCATCCAGAAGAGCACCTAGCAGCTTAGGTCGCGCCTTCTTGAAGTGTCGCCAGAATTTCTTTTCGGGCTTTCGCCAATGGTCCGGAATTACTGGCAGGTACGTGATCAATGAACGGTCAAGCAGATCGCCGCGCCACACAACTGCATCTATCCCGTTGAGTATCAACGGGCGAGTGGCGTCGAATAACGTTTCGTCTGTATCGGTGTAAAGCTGTCGAGTCGAAAAGCCGCCACCAGTAGCGAGACGGCATAGGTCATCCGAAAGTCGCCAGGAAAGGTGCGAGACGTTGTCGAACGCTATGCACCACGCATTTCGCGCGGCAATCATTAAGTCCCGCGTCTCACTCGGTTCGGATCTTAGTGGCGCTGTATTTGGGTCGATTAGCTCTCGCAACACTTTGACGGCCGTGCTTTTGGCGCTCCCTGCCTCACCTTGCAAAACCAACACGGGGTAAGGTCCTTTAGGCCGCAATGCGGCGACGAGCCAGCTAGTTACGATTACAAAATCCTCATCGGCCTCAAGATTTAAGAAGGGCCGCAACTCAGCAATAGACGCCCCTCGTTTCGGCACCGGCAAGGCTTTCATTCCTGGAGCGCGCCGAAACCTTACCGGCGACTCGGACAGAATTCGCCATCCGTGCTCGGTAATTTCAACTACTTCCCAGTCTGGATTGCACAAATCCAAATAGATTCGCCCTGCATGCTCCGCAACGCGCGTGAAAACCTCCTGCTCAGAGCCGTCAAATAGGGCAATGCCGTCCAAAGTTGCAAGGATGTCATTTAAGTCCTGGGAACGGGGCATCGTTCCGAACTCTTTGTAAAACCGTGCGGACATGTACCGCTTGAAGGTTTTGTTATGTACCCGCCACACTTCGCTATGGTCATCGTGCTTAATTTGGACGTACGGTTCCTTATCGGGCGTGTGAAACAGAGTCACTCCCTCACCCAACAGTTCGCGGACCATGCGATCGATCGTTTGCCATGTTTGCGCTGTTCGGCAGGCGGGTACTTGCTGGACATCTCGCTGCAATGCTTTCCAACCTCTTTGTCAGCTAGGGGTGGTCGGCAGCACTCCCGGTTCTGTTTCAACAGTGCTGCCAGTATCGCTTCTGTGCTAGCCCCCTGGTGGCGCATCGCACCCGCCAGTCTGGTGAGCGTTGTATTGCGCTCGCCCTCTGTGATCCGGCACCCGCCAGATTCGAAGGCTTGCGAGACTCCTTCGCTTCAGGCTCGGTTTGCCGACATGCCTCGATGATCAGTTCTCTCGGTGTGCGACGGATCGATTGGTAGAAAGGTCCATTGGTTTTCGAGCGGGCTGAAATGCCTGTCCAGAAATACGGTGCGGTCCTCGGATACGTCTCGTCCAGATAAGGAAGCCAAATGCAATTTCCGAGTCCGCCTTCCCTTACTTCGTCCTGTTTTGGAAAGACCTCGATTTTCGAAGCATCCAGTCCGCGCAAGAGAAGTTTGGCAAACTGTCGCGCTCTAATTGCCCGCAGCGGTCGTCCGAAGAAATCCAGATGTGGAATCCCTTGGATTTAGATCGTTCAACGTAGGCCTTAGCCTTTCGTTTGCGGAGCCGCTTAAGAATTCTTCTTACCAGCTTTTTCTTCTGGACATCGACATCGAAGACCAAGGAGGGAGTCTTACCATCCAATCTGATTAGATAGGTTCCGGCACGGCACTCACCGGCCAAATGCGCGGCCAACACCTTATCGCTGAGCGGTTCGCGTACCGCGACAGGCTGGTTACCTTTCCAGACCGCATAAGCATCTTGCCTTGAGACAAATAGTTCGCGGAACCTTTGCAGTCGGCTCCCGCTAATTTGGTTTTTATGCGTGCTGATATTTGATGTGTTCATTGGGAACATCCTTGAAAGCGTTTTTATTCTTACGCCGAGATGACAATCCCTGTCTATAATATTAAGTGTCGTTAAATGACAAATTAGGAACAATGGAAAATATAGGTAAGGAAGAGCGCATTGCCGGAGATTTCCTTAGACCGGAAGTACAGCTTCGGCAGTTGTGCAATGTGCTTAACAATGATGCACAGTCGCACGTGAAGCACGCGTTTCGCGAATTAGTGCGCCGTTGGCTGCGAATCGAGAGTCTAGGGAAGATGCTGCAGATGGACCCAGGATTATGCTTCGATCTCCAACACGCCTTGAATCCGCGATTCACTCCCAAAGATAAAGGCGCAATCTGGACCACCAACTTCCCGGAGAGGTTTCCGAAAACGCCAGAAGAAGCGGCACGACGTTGGTTCGCGCTGCTGGTTCACAACCCACTACACGAGAAGCTGCGCGGCCCATGCCCGCGCTGTGGGAGGTACTACATCAAAAAAAGAGCTACGAAGGTCTATTGCTCGCAGCGGTGCGGAAATATTGTCAGCGCGAAACTATATACTGCAGCGATGACAAAGGCCGAACATGCGGCGCTGTTGAAATCGGCCGCGAAGTGGTGGCCGAAATGGACTAAAGCCAAGCACCCCAATCGTTCATTCTGGGTCGCCGAGCAGGTCAACGGCGAGCGCAAGACAATGAACATCAACGGCGTCCGAAAGCCAGTCCAGCGCAACATAACTGCTAAATGGATCTCGCGAAATCGGCTTGCTGTTGAACTGCAGGCAAACCGCCGGTTTCGCGGCAGCGTAACTAAAACGCGCAAAACCGCAGCGGACAGCGGTAATAAAGGCCCTGTGCATCCCTAGCCGAAATCCCCGAATAGACCTTGACCATCCACCCGGCTGGGAAAATGGTCTTTGCAGTTCTCGGTGCCCCTGCGGAGTTAGAGAGGTCACTGATTGGTGAGAGAGTCAGAGCAGGTTTGGGTGGCACCGATGGCTCGGGTAAACGAAAAAATCGATTGCGGACCGAAGTGCTGCCCATACTTTTCGTAGGCACGGTTTAAACGGACTGTCAAAGCACGCGTAAGTCGTTCAAGACGGCTTGAAATTGTGAGTTAGGTTGTGGGGTTGGAAATTTGGCTTCTCATCCAAGCATGGCGATCAGCTCTTTCCCCAAATCCGGACTTCTCGGCTGAGCAGGGGTAGGACGATAAAAATCGATGCCGCGGCGTCAGAATCGCGCCGAGACGAGAAGTTGCGGGAGCGCAGAGGGGGAGGCGTTCGCCTATTTAGTCTAGGAAGTCAACGACCGTAGCCTTGTCGAGTTTTTCATGGTGGGTCTGGTTGCTATAGCTTTTCAGACAGTCGTAACAGGCTCGCTCACAAATATGGCCTTCGCATAGCTCTTTCGCTTTCGCGACTACCTTGTCCCAGCTGTCGAACCCATCCCTGACAAACCCAGCTCCACCAGGCGTGTGGTCGAACAGAATAATTTCACACGCGGGTAATTTGTTTTTTCCAGCCAGCCAACGCCAGGACACGCCGATGTCGAAAGCATCGATGTCCAAGGTGGTGCAGAGGGCCCGTTGCAGGGCGTAGGCTAAAGACTCAACGGAAACAGGCATCGACACCGGCCGAGCGATCAGGCAACAGCTCTGAAATCTATGTCCGTAAGCTAATATTTTCGTCCAGGGTTGTTCGTTGTTGCACATTCTTTCGCCGCTCAGCGCGCGCAGGCGTTGATGCTTTTTCCCCGCCTTATAGCCACGCAGAGGCTCACTGCATCCACAGTCTTGGCAGAGCATGAACCCTTTGTTTTCTGGGCCTAAGTTGTAACGAAAGAGTGTTCCAGTTTCCTTCAGTGCCAGTTGGAAAAGACCGTGATCTTGCAGGCTCGATTCTTCGACGTGGTCGATAAAATGCGTGACCGTTTGGCGCTGCCTGACGAGTGTGCTCCTGCCGGTAGCGCGCCGCGCCATCCTTCTCATCGACGCGCACACTGAAGGCTGCGGGCTCGACAAAGGGCCTAACGAACTGAGCAGTAATTGATCGCTGACATACCGCACATGGTTTGCATAATTCATCCTGGGTCTGGCCAGTGCGAATCTGCTTGCAGTCCGGGCATTCGGAATACCACTGCCGCGTTGGCTTATCCATCTTGCTCACCACGTAGAGGCCGTTGCTCGTGAACACTTTCTTGTGGGCGATAACCTGCGCTCCGGGAGCAAATTCGGCTATCGCGATGCCACGGTCGCGACTGAGTTCAACCTCAAGATCGCGAGACCATCTGGTCGTGCCTGTTTCCAGGGGTACAACATCCAACGGGAAAGCATATCGCGGGAGAAAACCACGTTTGGCCAATAAGGCGATAACGTCGCTGCCCAGCAGATTCTTAATCGCCTGCTCGATGTCACTTGTGTGTGTGCCCTGCTCAAACAGCTTCTTGCGTTCCGCCATGAGAGCAGACAGTTCATTCGCGATGTTCTTGAGTGTTTCCCCATATTTGGCCGCTGCTTCCGCGACGCCGCTTCCAAATCCAGAAACGGCGGCAACCAGCGTCTGGCCCGCTTCTGTGGAGACAATGTTTGTTTCAGTCTGTTGAGTTAGCCAGCTGAGAAAATCCAGAAACACACTCACCGGGCGAACACGAAACCACGTCTCAGGTATGCCTTGCCGGGAATCGGGCGGCAAAAATGCTTCCAACCTTATTTGTTGCCCAGGCCGTCCCAAAACATTCTCGTCAGCAATCCTGATCCGCAGAAATCTGGAAAATACCAGCGCGTTGAAGTGGCGCTGGGCTATGACCCTGTTTTGGATAAAGACCGTGGGCGGGCGTACCGCGCCGGACATGAGCCGTGGTGGGTTATTCCAGGCATCCGCATCGTATTTCGTGCGACGGCAAAGAGTGACGCAGACGGAATTCTTCTCTTTCCCTCGTCCTGCCCGGCCCACGCGCTGCACATAGTTAGCGCTTGACGGCGGCGCATTCCGCAAAAGAACCTTTTGAAGGTCGCCGATGTTAATGCCCATTTCAAAGGTGGTCGTGCTGCTCAGAAGATTGACGCCCTCATCGCGAAACTTGTCTTCGATTTGCTTGGCCAGATTTTTCTCAATCTGGGCCGTGTGTTCCTCGGATTTCAAAGTGGAAAACTGCGGCTGCCCCTGACCAGCCACCCAACGGGCGATGATATTTGGGACTCCCGCATCAAAGGCCTGCTGTTCCAAGAGCCCGTCACATTCCTTGCGCGGACAGCAATTTCGGACGGAATAGGCGGAAACAATTCCACAGCGGTTGCACACATGCCGCGATTCAGGCTGCACCGGAACGACACAGAGTCTTTCGTGATCTAACTTCCAGGTGCCCTTGCTCTCGATCAGAAGTGCCCGCTGGACAAGAAAATCCCAGATCCTTTCGGCGAGAATCAGCACCTGGTCCCTAGGAATGTCGCAAAGCGCGGCGCAGGTAGTCGGTAAAGACGTTGTCTTTGCTGGAATTGGCTTGTGGCAGCCAGCCGTTGGTATTTCGGATTCCGTGGCGTCTTAGCACATAAGCAATATCGGCCGTCACTCGCCCGAACGCTGGCGCGTCCGCTTGCACCCGCCCCTTGGGGAGTGTGAACGCCTTGCGCTGGCGCATAAACGAGAGCAAAACCTGCAACAGGCTATCGGCCTCGATTGCACTTAATTCAGAGTCACCGAGAAGCTTCCGAAAATCCGCTTTGTCGGCGTCTCCGAGCGAATACTCCACCGAGACCAATCCGAAATCTTCTGCGGATTCACGGGCAGAGTCCGGAATTCCGAAATAGCCGAACGTTTCAGCGATCCACAAATCTTTTTTGCCTTTGGCATCCAACTCCTCGTCCGGAAAGCGCGAAACGGGAAGGAAAAACTGTGGGTCACTTGCTTCCTCATCCGCCAGAAGCTCGCCAAGGCCAACAAAATCAAGTTTGCGTTGTTCTCTGTGGAGAACCTGCAAAATCCTGCGCCCCATATCGTGCAGAAAGGTTTCTTCCTCCAGGAGAGAGGGAAATGCAGCAGCGCGTTGGCGGTGATCGGTGAAACACAGGAGCTTTCGTGTTTTAACTACCGTGGCATTCCCTGGCGTGACGGAAAAATGAGCGAGCGGGACGGCCATCGCAAGCCCCATCTCGTCATCCGACTCCTGGAAACGTTGCACAGGCTCGATCCCCGATCCATTTCGAGAACCGCAGTTCGGACAGGCTGAGAGGAGCGATTTCTCCTGCCGATAGAGGTTCTGGTGATCCTGGGCCCGGCCTTGATGCGCGCACTGCCGATGAAAAATCTTAATAGTGCGAAGCTGGGGATCGCCACAGGTGCAATTGTCACCCGCGCCTTCTTCCTTCTTCTTTCCGCAGGCCACACACCACTGGAGTTCGGCGGGATGCGCGAACAAATCGCCCGTTTCTGCCTCGTCATCTGACTCCTGGGGAGTGGGGTAGGGGAGGTCGCCGTCGATGCTGATATAGGACCAAAATGAATCGCTCATCCATCCGAGTTCAGTGCTAAACGAATCGAAATACGGTTTCACCGCCCCATCGCCGTCTGGAGTCTGGGCGCGGCGCGGCCCCAGGTCCTGAAGGGCACCGAAAAGATAGCCGCACTTGCGACAGCTAACCACCTCAATCAGTTGCGATTTGCGCCCGGCGTCATAACAATCCGGGCATTCTCCCTCGGGAACGCTCGGATTCGTTTTTCGAGAGACGAAGAATGCGGGCTTACCCGTCGTGTCGTCCAGGGCATGCCCTATGCACGCAAATGTGAAGACCATCTTGGGCGCGAACGAAATAATGCAATCGTGTCGGCAGCAGGTCCTCATGCGACTGATCGGACTTGGCGACAGCTGCGATTTCTAAGAGGCCCTCTATCCCTTCCACCGCCTGCGGCTGTTCCGGCCATAGCAATTTAGCCGCATCGCTAAGCAAAGTGGGCTTCGTAGATAAAATATCCTTGCGGAGACGAAACAGATTCTCGTCACGGGCGAGAACAATGCTCAGCTCCCCCTGCAGATCCGAGACGCCAAGCTGCTGCCTTACATCGGCAGTGCGGTCGAGTCGTATCGCTTCGGCGGCCTTGATGTACTGAGCCGGCGTCGGAGAAAACGCCGGTTGTTGAAGCACCGGGGCGGTAGGCGTTCCATAGATCGGGTTGGGTTCTGCGAAGCTTTCGCCAAACAAATCCGATGCAAACTTGCGAACCTTGTTCTCACTCTCGGCATCCCCCTGCTTTCCTAGAGTCGCGGAGGTCGCGATGCAAGTCAGGTTCTCAATTCCAAGACGATCCTTCAGCCGTCGCACCAGGAATGCGATTTCCGTCGCCTGTATGCCGCGATAGGCGTGCGCTTCGTCGAGCACAAGGAACTTTAGCCGCGCATTCTCAAAAATGGGCGCATCGACCGGCCGCTCAAGCAGATACTCCAGCATGGAAAAATTGGTGATGAGAACCTGTGGCGGGTTGGATCGAATCTGCTCGCGGTGATTGAGCAGATTCGGAATGTCAGCTTTCAGTCGCTCAGTGACTCGCTGGTCCACCTTTTTCTGGAGTTCGTGTTGCGTAAGACCTGCGTCAGCCAGCTCCTCGCGGAATGTATCGCGGAGCGTGCGGACATATTTTTCTTGTGAGTCAGGCGTTTGCCCGGTAAATCGCGCAAAGGTTATTTGCGGATGAGCGGCCAACATCGATTCCCATTCCGTCAGCTGATCGTTAACCAGAGCATTTAGCGGATAAATAATTACAGCGCGAAGGCCGGGACTGGGGTTTCGGAGCAGATCGTCCAGAATGGGAATCTGGAAACAGAGGGTCTTACCGCTGCTTGTTCCTGTCGCGATGACAGCGTTCCTACCATCAAGAACAAGCTGGAGTGCGTCCGTTTGATGTTTCCATAACGCGCGATCCCCCAGCCGTTTCCGGATTGTCGCTTTTGTTTTCTCATGCAAGGAGAGCTGATCCAGCGCTGCCCCTTCCTTGTACACCTGCGACTTTTCCAGGTAGGGGCCATTGACCAGCTCCTTCGCGGTTAACCGCTCCTCCCAAACTGTCTTGGCGTGCCCGAATGCCCGGTGGAAGCGATACTTCGCTTTCATCAGGTCCACATATGGCAAAAACACCTCTTTGTGGAAACGAGCGGTTAGTGAATCCATAGTGATCCGCCGACCGCAACACCGTTTCTGTGGAGATACTGCTCGATTGTCTCGCGCGATTGTGCCGGCCAAGTCATCTTCAGATACGCAGCCTCTCCTCGTTTGTCGATCACTTCGATGATCGGCAAGCGCTCGCCCGGAATGTCGCAGATCATCCGACGGTACAGTCCCCACAAGATGGATGGATCGCCGCAATAGTTCAATTGAAATGACGCTCCGGGCAAAGGTATCGACTCGGCGCGGCTTTCACGAATCATCCATCGCCGCCCGCGTTGCACTGCCACGCCCAGGCGTTCGTACTTACGCAAAATGTAGGGCGAGAAGCGCGAGGAAGGCGCGATCACGTCCTTAGCGAGCACCAGATCCTCCCATTTCATGCCTTCAGTCGATTGACAGAGAAGAAACATCGGAACGAAGGCTCCAGGGAGATTGTCCCAGCATCGATTGATTGCCTCGCCTTCACGAGCCACCATCCGCACTTCCATGTCCTCGCTGATGTGGGGCTTGGCCTCGATAGAGATACGGCGGTCTCCGCGCAGGTCAGGAGATTTGAATGCGTCGTCCAATTGGCTGAGGCTCCTGAGCGTAGTTACGCCCGGTCGATGTTCAAGCCAGATCATTTTGTTCCATTTCCAACGGTAGCAGTTCCTGTCTGGCGAATCGCGAACGTCCACATGTTCCCACCGGCCCGAGGCTGCTTTGCCATCGATAAAGACCTTGAACTCGCTGGCGAGCGCCGCCGAGTCGTCTTTGAAATAGCCACTCGGAATTGCAACGCACGGAATGGGCAGATGATCGATCTTAATCTTGCCGTCCGGGGTTCGATTAAAATGCGCAGTCTTAGATCCCCAACCAGTAATAAATCGCGCCTCAATCCTTGCCCGCGTCTTAAAGCGGATCGTTCGCGAGTCACGACCGTTGATTTTCAGGCAAAGTTCCGCATGTTTTCCGGTCGGCCACAGACGCGTCAGAAAACAGACAGTGCCGTCTTTCAACTCGAACCGCTCGTTCGCCTGATTCTCGCTGTCATCGAAACCGTCGCGAGACACCAGCTCGATTTCGCACTGCGAAATCAGGGCATAGCTTCTCAAGGGCAGCTGATCCCGACTGACATTTACTAAGCGCCCTCCATTCTCCAGGTCGAAGAGTGCCCAATTGTTGATGCCGCGCACGTACTGTGTTTCCCGTTCATCCCCCAACTGAAGAGTGACGGCAAGCATGCCCGCAAATGAGTCAGAGTTGAGAACCAGATCGTCGGGGGAGGGGGCCGCTTCTTGCTGGCGCGAACCCACGCACCATGAAGCGGGGAGCTTATCGCGGCTCATCGCAGGCAAGAGCAGCGAGATATTCTGCCGTTGCTCATCCCAAATGAGCCTGACGCGGAATCGGAAAAGCGAGTCCGGATCTTGCGGACGCAAGAAATCTGCGGTCTCCGGTACATCGTCAAAATATTCCTGGCGGAGGATACTCGCGCGCGCGATGTCCCCAATTGTTAATTGGGGGTCGCCTGAAAGGATTTCGCGCACGTCGAGCACATCTTGGATGAATCCGCTGGCAGACTCTCGATTCTCCGTCAGAAACCGCCTTAGTCGTGTGCGGCTGCCGGATCTCCTTTCGACAACGTCTTCCCATTCCTCATCCGACAACGATCGCCAGTCTTTATGCCAAAGAGCCCAATCGCAGACTTCGAGAAATCCGTCCCAAAGTGAAAGCGGTATGCCAATGAGATTCACTGCGGAGCCGACGAAATCAGTGCCCTTATCGCGGAGCTTCAGTTCCAGTCCAAACTGACGGGCTGCAGTCGCGAATACCGTATTGATCTCGGATTGTTGATTGGCTGGCAGTTCCTCGGAGCCAACAACCTTTGCAAATTGTGGCCAGAACCTGTTCTCGTCGTATTCGTAGAATGCCAACCCGCAGTACAGCATCAGCAGGCACGAGGGGTGGTCGGACAGCTGGCTTTTCCAAGTCCTCCACTCGCCGCACACGGATACCAGAAATGCATCCCATATGATGCGATCAGGAACGACCGGAAGCAGGGGTGCATGTGAAGCGCCCTTCGAGCGCTCACGGCCCTGGATCTTCGCCGCGAAGTGGCCTTCCCAGTCTGCGAGTGTTCCGAACATTGTGAGCACACCAACTGAGTCTTGGGGTTTCTGGGTACTACCCATTTGTCAGCCGCTGAGCTTAATATTAGAGAGTATGCACCTTGATGCAACATTAAAAGGGATGGAAGTGACCGCCACGGTACCTTGTCACAAGGTATCCGCCGCGCTCTCACTCCCACTTGCAAATCCTGAGCAAAAGTTAGCACGTCGTCAACGGCCCATCGTTGACACTCAGATGTCCGCTCTATAAGCTGACCCTCATGGAAGGCATATTCAACGGGCGTAAGCACAAGTTGGTCCCCCTATGTTTATATGGGACTCCTCGACTCGATAAATGAAATTACGAATTGTTTTATGTACCCTTGTATGTGCAGCGAAGGCGTTCAAAAACGTTTTTACAAAAATTTGTCGGCGAAGGCCTGCAACTGCTCACTGGTTCTATAGCCCAGCGTTACGTTAGGTAACGTTATTGGTTCGAATTGGCGCCCGGTAGCTCGCAGCCCATGCGCAGATACCGGAGCTAGAAAAACAGTGGAAGCGGGCGGAACGATTGCTCGATAGCGTATCGAATTCCGAGCATTAGAAAACCCTCACAAATTCGAGATGCAATATCCACGGAAAACACTGGCTTCCGAAGGTCAATTTATTCCATTAGCAACCTACAGTTTTCAAATACGCGGTTCCCTGAGAACATGGAGCACAATGGGCCACTGGTTCTTATTGCTTCCGAGCCGTCGGTACGCCTACATGTTCATTGGGCTCGGGTGCTTGCTTATTGCGGCGGTCTCCATGGCCACGGGGAAAACCGTGCAACGCTTCTACGGTCTTGTGTCCCGCGACGAGGAGCCGAAACGTTTTTTGCGGAATGTTGTCTCATTTCTTATCATGGGCCTCTTCTTCATCGGCCTCTCCTTAATCGCTTTCTACTTGTACGGAAATCGAAACTGAGACACTACTAACGCCGCTTCCAGATTTGGAGTAGCACTTAACTTGATGTCCGGTTTGCGTTAATCAGGACTTAGGCCTGAACTATTTGACTGAAAGCAACGCTCAACGAATAAGCAGCCTTGCCTAATCAAGTTTCGTCTGGGAACCGGCTTGCCGCACTAACTGCGGACTGATTAGCCACTGGTAGTCACCGGCGATTTGGCCCTCAGCTATCCGGACTTCAGACTCGTCAACCAGTCTCCTGACACGGAGCTGGTAGACGTCGTCGATTGCGAAGGGAACCAAAGCTACGTAGGCTACGAAACGTGAATCCGGCGACCACCAAAGAGGGGTGTACACGTCTCTGCGATGGAACAGTTTCCTCTTGTCTCGGCCGTCGGGACGAATTTCGTAGAACGTATTACCGTCACGGAACGCGATCCAGTTTCCGTCAGGCGACCACGTTGGCTCCTTTCCCCCAGGGGCAAGGAGGGTTGAGGACTTGTCGTTTCCAACCTCATAGATCCGCACGCCATCGCCCGTTTCGTAGACAATATTTTTATCGTCGGGCGACCAGCATTGCGATGTCAGCTCTTTCACACTTGGAGCCACTGTCTGGTCAACGCCCGAACCCAAATTCAAGATTTCTAATTTCAATTCCGGGAAACCTCGGTGGACACCCACGGCTAATCTGGATTTGTCATAGGACCAACAAAGCGACTCAAAGTGGCTCGGCACATCGCCTGTGTGCGTGAATGGTAATTCCCGCAGATCGCTCCCATCCGTCCTAAGAAGTTCAAGAGAATCTGATGAAAATGGGCTGAAAGGGCTGACTATGATCTCGGTGCCGTCGCGAGAGATAGTTCCTCGCACAAACGCTAACCCGGCTGGTATGGGAATCTGAAGCAGCGTGCGTTTGTCAAACAAGACAACCTCGAACCCCCATCCGAACGAAGCCAAACTCAACCCCGTCTGTTGTTGGAGTCGAACTAGCTCGGCCCGAACCGATTCCTCTGGCCGAGGTTCCGCGGCGATCGGTTTCATGGGATGGTAATAGTAATCAGACTTAGGCTTCACTACCTTGCGGTTCGTGATCCAGCGGTAACCTTCCAAGTCCACGCTTTCGCGGCACAACCAATCGTCTGAACCATCCTCCAAACGCCTGACTCGGAGCTGGTTGACCTCAGCGTCCAGAGCGCCCCCTTGGAGAAAACCAAGTTCACGGACATACGCAACAATTCGCGAGTCCGGAGACCAATACAAGGCTGACACTGCACCTCCCCAATAATTGTGGAACAACTTCTTTCTGCCGCTGCCGTCTGGGTGTATCGCGTAGTAGGTGTCCCGATCTCGAAATGCAATCCACTTCCCGTCTGGCGACCACGTAGGGTCAGTTCCTTTGGCGACGACGTCTGATCGGTCTTCCTCAACGTTGAATACCATGACATCTGCATCGGTCTCGTAGACAAGTTTCTGATCATCTCGCGACCAGCACTGAGACATGACGCGCCTTCTTTGATTACCGTTGATTGCAATTGCGTGGACCTTTTGTGAACTAACATCGAGAATTTCTAGCGTAACGCCAGCGGCGGTCGAGTGATCGGCCACTGACGTTGCTAGTTTCTTTTGATCGTGAGACCAACAACCGCGGATTCCCCAATGCCCTGGACCTTCTTCGGAGTTAAATCCATCTGGTCGGAAAGCCTGGATGGAATCTTTTATTTGCACCACGATCCGCCGCCTAAACAAGATGGCCTGCACGATGTCAACCGCTGAATGCGTCAGGTAAGCTCTGCCCAAACTGTTGTTATCAACCCAAGCCAGCGTTAACCCTTTCTCATCCTGCAATCGAATCAGTTCCGATCGCACAGACCCCCTTGGGGAGGGTTGAGGGGTGATTGCAAGCAGGGGAATCCAGACAAGCGGTCCGGCCACGGCCACGAGCCATGAGACAAATGCGCTTTTTCGCGGTGAGTTAGCCATTGTCATGACCTCCGCGAAATCCTAACGCCCTCATTCATCAACCAACGAACATCGTGTGACACTTTCGCGAGTGCCACATCGCGGTTTTGTACCCATCAGGTCGTGAGTCACCATTCTGGTGCCTGGTAAGTTCTATAAGAGAAGTCAAGTCGTCCGAATTCCACATGGAAGGTAAGTGCGTTAATCAGACTCAGCGAGGTGTCCCTGCCAAATTTGCCAAACTTCTGAGGCTATTTTCTTGTAATGCTCTGGCGGACCAGCGGTGGCCGAGCCGAACCAGCGAACAAATTCTGCGTGTACGGCTTGGAGCACATCGTCCGTAGAGTGACAACTTCGCAATCTTGGTAAGATGGTTTCCGCTTCGGGCTCATATTCGTCAGTGTTGGGGTTTTCAAAAGTTATTCCAATCGGGTCGTGCCGATAGAGGATTGCCGCTATGGAATCGAACAGTTTTCCGTATTCTGCTCTGAGGCGGCGACGGCTTTCCAGAATTTCATCGCGTGTTCTCGTCATGTCGTTCAGCGATTACGAGTTTTTGTCGGATAACCGGAAAAGTCAAATCGTCCGAATTCCACATGGACGGTTTGTGCGTTAATCAGGAGTTAGCCCGCCTTATTTTCGCGCGCCGGATACATTGCTCGTTCGCGGATACATCCGCCCAAACAAAGCCCCGAGAGAATAAGAAACCGAGACATAAAAAGGCATCGTGATTATGAGCTGATCGAGACAGAGATTTTCGACGTCACAGCCCGAACCGAAATAATGAGATATGGAAGACTGATTTCCAGTACCCTGCATGATTACCGATGTGAATCCCATATTGGGCGTAAGAGTTGGAATCGCCGCCACGGCATAACACAAGAACAGGAGAGGAAGAATCCAGACCCACAGCATAGCTCGGTGCTGAAATCGTCGGCCAAAGGACCACCCGGTCCAGAGTGCCAAAATTATCTGCATGGGAAAGTAATGCAGCTCTGTCAATAAAATGCTCGCGTTATGCGAAACGAACAGGTTGGAATTCAGCGGCCTTAGGATTTCAAAAGAGGCAAAAACCAGACACGCAGCTGCCATCGCAACTCCCCACGTGCCGATAAGCTGGTGCATGGCGAAAACCAAGACGCCCCTAATCTGCACCTTACTCATCTCTCTCCAGAAAGACTAGGAGATCAATACCCTTGAGTGCGTGCCACTGAGAGCTAGGTCGATCATAAACATTTTTGGCAGAGTTTTGCGACTTTCTCAACAGGGCGCGCCATCGCCGCGCGAATTTCGGTGCATGTTAGCTCGGCCAACTCCTGATTAGTCGCTAATCGGGAGTTAGCTTCCTCCCCTGGCCAAAACGAAGCCCTCAGGAGAACCGTTGAAGTCGCCCGAGGAGCTGTTGTTGGGCAAGGACAGCAACTCTCAGGTGTTGCATCGACCCATTGAGATCACCCGACTTATCAGGACTTAATGAAATTCAGCGGTATTCCCCAGATTCGATTTGTTTGAGGATGTCGGCAAAAGGCTCGTGCGAGATGATGCAGCCTTTCATAGTGGTCACACTCTCTTTTGAATCGCGCAAAGGACGCGCCAATTCCTTAAAGCGCGTTGGGTTGAGTTTGTGGATTCCAACTAGAGCGTAGGACTTCGCTTGTACATTTCCTTCGGCGAACAACTTCTCGAAATCTGTCACAGCCGAACTGCGACCTAGTACAATCCTGAAATGTTTTTCTCCGGCCGAGGTTACCCCGGCGTAGCCAGTCGGACCAAAAGCAAATCGCTCAACTTTGGAAAGGCGGTCAAGCATTGCGTCCGGTTGAGTGGTTTGTGGGGCCGCCAAGACAAGCAATGCTGGGATGAGCCAGAGTTTCACGGAGATAGCCATATTTAGAACGGATTCAAGCCAAAATCTTGCAGAACAAACCCATTATATCCCTCACAAATTCCTGACACTACCTGATTAACGCGCTTACCAGACAAGTTGGGTACCAGCCCGTAATATGTCCGGTAATCCGGGTGATCTCAATGGGTCACGCAACACCATCTAATATAGAACTTCTGTTCAAAGGTGGTGTGTATGGCTCAAGGGAAATACGTGGAACTTTCTGTGGCGCAGCGGACTGAGGTGTGGCGCCGCTGGAAAGCGGGAGAGTCGTTGATAGGATTGGGCGTGCTTTCGACAGGCCGCATACCTCCATTCACTGTCTGTTGTCACATCACGGCGGGAAATGCCGACATCCAACCGTCCGTATGTTCCCGGCGTTCGTGTGGATCAGAGAAGGGGTACCTTATTCATTCCGTATTTTGGCCTGTACAAGGTAGTCCGCGCAGACGGAACTGTAAAGGAGGCTACGTTGTTGTTTGGCGCCCCGGAAGGTCTCGTAAAGGAAATGCTGGATATAGAACGGCACACTCGGTCGGCGGTACACATCTGCGGCGGGAAAAAGGTGGAATACGAGACAATGTTTGTGACGTGGCTAGCCGCGCTGCCCGATTCTCTCAGCGGTTTTATTCCGCGCTAACCGGACAATTTCGGTAAGCGCGTTTCGAGAAGACATCTACTTTGAACTGTAACGAATGACGACATTCACGCAAGGAATCTACGCTCTTCTCGTTCACGGCCCCATACGTTATTGATCGACAATCTCTCAACTGGACAGGAAGGAGCACTGCAATGAATAGATTCGTGTTGGCTACCACGGTAATGATCTCAGTTCTAGGATGGAGTGCACCGATGGCTCAATCGAATCATCCACGGGTGATCGCAGAATTCGCGGGTACTTCTCTGAAGTGGATACATGCTGCGGAACCCGAGTTTCAACGAAAACAGTTGGACTTGGACAGATACATGGTCTCAGTCGTGGAACAAAACGATTCTGTAACGGTATCCCTGACATCAGCCGATACCGTTGAAGGGGCGAGGGGGAGCGCGGGAAAATATCCAGGATACGAGGTGGAAATCAGCAAAAAGGACCTGAAAGTTGTGCGTTCGAATTACGTTCGATAGGCGGCGGGAAGTTGGCTCCTCTGAGTCTCTGACGCATGACAGCAGAACCGTCCCGCTCCTCGTAGATAATTTCGGTTACTTTCCCCCGCTTATAGGCAAGTATCTATAGGTTTCTCGCCTAAGTCCCGATAACTCGGTGAGCGCGTTAATCAGTTGGGTCGGATTTGATGTATACTTTCTAGCGATGCGCGAGCCCGGCTTACTCGCGTTACAAATAATCCTGATGTTTCGAACTGTCGTACCATCAGGAGAATGCAATGACGCGTCAGCCCATCAAGGTTGCTACCGTTCTGTTACTCCTTCCTTTTGCAGTTCTCCTGTATGCAGATCTGAAGTCCATCCACCAAATCTATCGAATCACGGACGCCATAATCAGCAGAGCACCAGACGAACAGACCAGAAACGCTCTTATCGTCAGTCGTGACGAGCGCGACCGCTCAGAATTAACACACAAATTAGTGGTTACTGCCGTTCTTACGATTGACCTCGCTCTGCTACTATTCGTGGCATCGAGCCTGTTCCGGCGCAGGTCCGCGGGCGGTCCATCCTAATCTTTTGATGTGTTATATCATTCCTTGTATGAGGATTCCCGTTCTCCTAATTGCACTGCTCGTATGTCCCGCCTTCGCACAGGTGGTTCAAATTGGTCCAAATGATCCGGATTATTGCTACAAAATCGAGACGATCCGGCCTAACCTGGTGCTGCGGGAAGAAGTTCACATCGTCGGAACTGTTAAGGACCAAACGAGCGCTCCTCTGCAAAATTCGCGGATGGAATTGCGAAAATACATTTCGCAGCGCAAGCAGGTTAGCGTGAAGGTAATTTCGACTGATGGTGACGGTCGCTTTGATCTGGGAATCGTTATGCCTGGAAATTACCGGCTATTGGCGTCGCCCCACCGGGGATTTAAACAACCATCAGCACTCGAATGCCATGATGGAAAACGCTGCGAACTTAAGATCACACTCATCGTCGAACCCTCGGATCAGCTTGATTCTTCTTGCCCTATTCGCTGAACCACAAAGAGTATCGCGGGACCGAGGGCGTCGGATAACCGGAAAAGTCAAATCGTCCGAATTCCACATGGACGGTAAGCGCGTTTACCAGGACCTTGCCATAAACCTCCGGATTGCCGATCATCCGACCAGAAAGGCCGGTAGTGTCCTCATTTGAATGGCGCGCGGACCTGAGTCCTATTTTCCATGCGACACGAATATCGACAGCCCCAAGAGGAATGCGCCGACCACAATGATGAGCGCCCCGGCCTCAGTGGTCTTTCCACGCCCCTCGGCACGGGACCATGTGGAAACGCCCACTAGGGCGAGGCCGGCAACAATCAGAACTGTTCCCATAATCGCCGGTAAATCGTTGATGCTCATTGCTTCGCCTCCCCGTCTGCCACTACCGCGACGTTGCTCCACCAATTCCTCAAGCGTCCACAGGCTATCAGACACGCCCGCCGCCCATCGCGGGAGTGATGCGGAGGCTCTTGTGCTGGCGCACGAAATTGTAGTGCGCGAAGTGCAGTGAGACAGCCGCGCACAGGTTTTCGACCTTCTTGGAAAAGCGTTGGTCGGCCTCGTAAACCGGCGCATCTGCATACGCATGGTCGGGTTCTGCCGCGCCCAGGTACTGGGATTCCTTTTCCCATTATGAGAGGGGAATCTCCCCGAGGCTTGGATACTGAGCTATACGGGGAGACCAACGAAAAAGATTCATGGGGACCGCGCTCCCTCTGGCCGACCCGCGCCGAGAGCTTGCGCTTCACAACTTCCGCCAACTGGTCAGCCGTTGGGAACGTCAGCAAGCCAACTTCCTCGGCATGCTCCAACTCGCCTGCTTGGTCATCCTCGCGAAACATTTATGAGACCGCTTCTAGTAAACTCTTCATATTAATCCACGCCTTCCAGGTCCCTCAGGCACCTTTCTTATGTCCTAATCGAGGACGCCCTCGTCCCACCATCGGACATTCTTGTTCGGGGTGCCCCCGTTATCTCACCGTAAGCCCTTAAAAATTAATCTGTTAATTGGCACGCAGCTCGGAAGTGGACTTGCTCTCTTCACACATGCCTTTGGTAGCCCCGCCTGGATTGCGCCAGGCGGTGAAGTGAGGACGCATGAATTCATTCCTTCAAGACGTGCGCTACGCCGCCCGCATGCTGCGCAAGTCTCCGGGCTTCACGGCCATCGCTGTCTTGACGATTGCCCTGGGCATCGGAGCCACGACGGCGATTTTCAGCATCGTAGATGCCACGCTGTTGCACCCTTTGCCGTACCCACAACCGGAGCAACTCGTGCGGATTGTGGATGATCTTCCCGGCGTAGGCGCGCAGGACGTAGGAATGTCGGTGCCGGAGTGGCACGATCTTCAGCGTTCCGGCATTTTCGAATATGTTTCGCTAGAAGTGTATGGGCCCGTGAATCTTACGGGCTCCTCTCAGCCTACGCGAGCCCGCTACTCTGGTGTCGCGCCGAATTATTTTGCGCTGCTGGGCGTCAAACCACAGTTGGGCCGCACGTTTGATCCCGAGGATCAGACGCCCGGATTTAACCTTGAAGTTGTCATCAGTGACGGACTATGGAAGAGGGCTTTCGCGACCGATCCGGGGATTCTGGGCAAAACTTTACGGCTTGACAATGACTTGTATACCGTGATTGGCGTCATGCCAGCCGGTTTTCATGATCCACGGCGAACAACCGAGCAAAGGAATGGCGAAGTTTGGGCCGCGGTGGGTTTTGCGGTCCCGGGCCGCGCTCCCCCGCTGCGCAACAGCGGCGGACGGGAGCAGCAGCAATCGCGCGAATCAAACCTGGACTGACGATTGCCGGAGCGCAGAGCCAGTTAGACGCGCTGGTCGCATCTTTGCAGAAACAATTCCCTGAAGATTATCCGCTGCAGAGCGCATGGACAGTGCGCTTAGTGCCGCTTAAGGAGTCAGTGGTCGGCGATGCTCGCCAGTCGTTGATTCTGCTGCTTGGCGCTGTGGGATTGGTCCTGCTGATCGGCTGCGTGAACGTGGCGAATCTCCTGCTCGCACGCGCCAGCGCGAGGGGACGCGAAATGGCCATTCGCCAGGCGCTCGGAGCCGCGCGGATGCGGTTGGTGTGGCAGTTGCTCACCGAGAGTTTGTTTCTTTCCCTGCTTGGTGGGATAGCCGGTTTAGCGATTCTTTTCTGCACTAAAGGATTTCTGGTTCGACTCGTGCCGGACAGCCTGCCGCGGATCAATGACATATCGATTAACTGGGCCGTTTTGCTTTTCGCTCTCGTGGCTTCTCTTGCCGCGGGCGTGATCTTCGGCTTGGCTCCGGCATTGCATGCCGGTCGGGTGGATTTGACTCACGTGCTCAAACAGGAAGGGCGCGGCTCGACAAGCTCCGGGGAACAGGCGCGAACGCGCCGCCTGCTGGTAGTAACAGAATTTGCTCTATCGTTGGTGCTGATGATTGCTGCGAGCCTTCTGCTTCACAGTTTCTGGGAGTTGTTAAATGTGCGGCTGGGCTTCAATCCACAGAATGTAATGGCGGTTCGGACGTGGCTGCCTGAGCCAAATGACCCGAAGACCGACATCTACGGAACCCCTGCCCAAGAGGCGCCATTCCTACGGGAATTACTTCGCCGTGGCAGGACGTTGCCCGGAGTCGAAGAGATAGCCCTCGGAAATAGGGCATCCATTCCATTGAATCATGAACAAACCCAATCCCCGTTGGTTCTCGAAGGTCGCGAGATCCAGAGCAAGCAGCCTCCATTGGTCGAAACGTCGAGCGTGACGCCAGACTATTTTCACTTGATGGGGGTGACATTGCAGCGTGGCCGTTTATTCGGCGAGATGGACAACGAAACCGCGCCTGCTGTCGCGATGATCAACGAGGCGTTCGCGCGGACGTACTGGCCAAGCAGCGATCCCCTTGGTGAGCGCCTCAAGCTGTCTCCAGAGGACTCTTCCTGGACTACGGTGGTCGGCGTGATAGCGGATGCTCGGACTGAATCGCTGGTGGAATCGAGCGTTCCGCAAATCTATTTGAGCTTGTATCAGGCGCTGTCTGCAGGGGCATCTAAAGAGCTGGCGATATTTTTGCGTGGACGACTGGACCCCGCAGCGACTCCAGTCGAGCTGCGCGAGCAGGTGCAGGCCGTCAACCCGGAACTCCCGGTTTTCGGGGCGCAGACACTCAATGACGCTCTTTCCGCGTCACTCTCCGAGAGGCGATTCTCTATGGAAATGGTTGGTCTGTTCGCTATGACTGCGTTGCTTCTCGCGGGGATTGGAATTTACGGAGTGATTTCTTACATCGTAAGCGAGCGCACTCACGAGATCGGGATTCGCCTCGCACTTGGGGCGCAAAGCCGGAACATCCTGCGCATGGTTCTACGTCAAGGATTGGGGCTTGCCATTGCTGGTGCAGCGGTTGGGCTCCTTGGTGCGCTGATCGTGTCGCAGTTGATTGCAGGCTTACTTTACGGCGTGAGGCCCACAGATCCTCTGACATTCGCGGGCGTCACCATTCTTCTCATGGGTGTCTCTCTACTTGCTTGCTATATTCCCGCGCGGCGGGCAATGCGCGTCGACCCCATTGTCGCGTTGAGATATGAATAGCCCTTCGCTCACGATTTCGTATTAGGCGGCGCGCTGATCGGTCTTGGAATCATCATCGCCGTCCGAGCGTTCTTCTATTTCCGGACGCCAGATGCCTGAAGGTCCTGATTAGTTCCATAAAGGAAGTCAAGGGAAAAACACTTTTCCTGTGGCCGGAGTTTTTCTTGCCGTCCAGCCCGCCCCATGGAGCAGGATTGTTCTGGCCTTCCGTTCCGTGAGCTCGGGACGCTACAACATGCGTAGCTTTGGTTTTTCTACCAGGGGTTTTCATCGCATCTTTGCGACGAAGCCAGTCTGTTCTGAGACCAACAAGCAGCAAGGTTGTTAGGTGCCAACCATGGTTCCATTGGGGACTCGTGGTCCATAGCTTTTTCGGGTTGTCCGAGGGGGACTAGGGTCGGATAGGAGACTGAGCTGCCCGAGGCAGGCACAGCCTAACTAATCAGCTGAGACTCGCCCTCGAACCCGAGTGTCTCAAGAACTCTGGCCACCGCTCTGGAAGAATCCCAGGGATGGAACGGATGGCTCGAGACACTCAAGCTGTTTGTGGTTTCAGATGTTGGGCCTCGAAGCGTGCTCCTTTCTTCCAAATAATTAACGTGATGGAGGCGATCTTCCGCGCTAGAGTCAGACGCGCCATCTCCGGTCGCATCCCCTTGGCCACTAGCGCATCGTAATACTCCTGAAACGGACCGGCCTTGGCCGCGGCTACGGTGGCCACACTCTTGAACAAATTCTTCAGATCATGATTGTGATTGCGATTCAGCCCACGAATCGAGGCTGGCTTCTTCGCGCGTCGCAGCTCTCCGTTGATGAAACGCTGCTCCGCACTGCTGTGCGTCTCGATCCCAAACCCACTGTAGCTCCAGAGCTGTCGCTTGGTACGGAAACGGTGGGGTGTCTGGATCAAAGCTATCAGCAAAGCCGCCCGGATCGGTCCGATGAGCGGAATCGCGCGTAACAATTTCCAGGCGCTATGTTTCTTAGCCTCCGCCAATAGTTCTTGCCGCACTTGTTGGCGTAGAGGCCGCAGAGCGTCCAAATGTTGGTAGTAGAACTCCGCTCGGCGCCGCACACCGGCTTCTTGGATCTTGTCCAGCCACTCCGAGCGATAGCGCTGCGCATAAACCTGCTTCCCGCTACAAGGAATCCCCCAGCTGCGGTAGATCGCCTTCACCCGACTCATCACCCGTCCGAGATCTTTGCTGATGGCCAGGTAACTGCGCGCCAGTTCCTTCAGCTTCCGCACTCCCTGCTCGCCGTGATACACCGAACGAAGCAGGTTCGAGCGCAGCAGCTCGGCCAACTTCCGCGCATCGATGCGGTCACTCTTGCTGCCTTCCTTCAGCAGAGCATTGCGGCGGGGATTGCACACCACCAGTTCGGTGACGTGCGGCTTGATCAAGTCATACAACCAGGCCGCCCAGGTACCTTCTTCCAACGTGACGTGCAAACTTCCGCGTAGACCCTTCAGAAAATCGAGAATGGTGATGGTTTTGGTTTCGATCACGCATTCCATCACCAGCTTGCCAGATGAATTTAGAACCGCGATGCAGATCGCTTCCTTGTGTACATCCATCCCGATATACTTCACGCTATCCATATAGAGGGTGCTCCTTTCTGTAGTGGGTTCGGTTCGAGCCGAACACTCAAAACCCTACTCCAAAAGGGGCGCCCTTTTATATCGCGTCGGATTACCGGACATCTTGGTCCCGGTACCAACTTCTCCGGTAAGTGCTGCCGGCTCAACCGGTCGACGCAACACCATCCAATACATTGATTCGACAATGCTTCCCCGGGAGAAGCGATCCGTTTGGCTGTACTCGGTCAAAACCTAGCCAGGGTAGTGTTCCGGCTGATCTAACCCTAACTAACAAGCGATTTAGCCTTTGTTTTCAATGCAAGTCGCCTTCGACTTGAGTGTTGCATCGACCTATTGAGACCACCGCGGACTTGGGCCGATAACTGGGAGGCCGCTCTGTACTTCCATAGTCCTCGCTTATTACAATCATATTTAACCGCACAGGCACCCGCAAACGGAGCGGATCGGTGAACTTCCAAAAAAGGAGAAACGAATGTGAGCAGCCTTAAAGACAAGGTCGCGGGCTCAACGGATGCCACGTATGTAATTTTGGGAGCGAGCGGAAACACGGGATCAATCATCGCGAATTCGCTGCTATTGAATGGCAGGAATGTGCGGGTAATAGGACGGGACGCTGGACGACTGCAGCCTTTCGTGAGCAAAGGCGCGGAAGCTTTCCCGGCTGACTTGAGCGACGCAGCTGCGCTCACGAAAGCGTTCTGTGGGGCGCACGCGGCATACTTGATGTTGCCGCCGATCAGTTCCCGCGAAGACCAGGAGCGAGAGAGCGACGCGATCGCGAAAGCGGCGAAGGAATCCGGGTTGCGCTATGCGGTGAACTTGAGCAGCTATGGCGCGCATGTTCCGGAAGGCACCGGACCAATCGCGGGGTTACACTCTTCGGAGCAAAAACTGAACGCGATCAACGGTTTGAACGTTCTGCACCTCCGCGCCGCGTATTTCATGGAGAACAATCTGGCGGCGATCGACATGATTCGAGGCATGGGAATGTTCGGACATGCTCTGCTACCCGACCTGAAGATGCCGATGATCGCGACGCGCGACGCTGGGGCCTACGCCGGGCAAAGGCTGCTTGAGCTTGGTTTTTCCGGCAAACAAACGCGCGAACTCCTCGGCGAGCGCGACCTGACGATGACGGAAGTGACCTCGGTGATTGGCCGCGCCATTGGCAAACCGGATCTGCATTACGTGCAGCTTTCGTATGACCAAATGCAGCAGGGCTTGACGCAAATGGGTTTTTCGCCAAAGAAAGCTGCAATTTACATCGAGATGTTCAAGGCCATCAACGAAGGTGTCGTCGCTGCGCAGGAGCCGCGTTCGCGGCAGAACAGCACACCGACTTCGTTTGAAGAATTTGCCCAGTATGTTTTTGCGCCGGTATATCACGGGAAGGCTGCCACCGCTTAGCCGTGACTCACCAGCAGGATCTGTTTCGATTCTCGCTCGGTAGCACGTCAATTAATTCCACTGGACGTATAGTCGGATTACCGGAAAAGTCAAATCGTCCGAATTCCACATGGACGGTTAGCGCGTTAATCAGGACTTGTCCCGCTGGGTTGACAAGAATCGCGGTTACTTGTTGCTAACTAAGGATTCGCGTCCTCACCGTGCACATTGGGTACGATGATAAGCTTTTACCAAATGCGAGGGCTGCATCGGATGCGTGTAGTTGCGGTTTTTCTAGCGGGGTCGTTGTTGTTCAATCCCGCTTTGGTTCAATCGAGCGACTTCGGACAAAAAGCAAATGATGAAGAAAAATATTCAGTTTCCTTAGTTGTCGCTCCGTCAGCCAAGGCTACAAAATACTTAAAATATCAGGATGGAAGGCAGCAGGTGATTTACTCGATGTCCGCTTACTTGGGGCATGCGAGCATAGATTCGGCTGAAGCCTACCTTGCAGTAATGCCGGAACGATTTGCGCGACAGATATCGTGCCTTCTTCCTGCGTCAGGCCGTCGTACCCACGTCGCAAGTCATTAAAGACATGATAAGTTTCCTACCCCAGAGACGTCCGCCCTGCTTAGCGACGGTGAGCCCACGGTAAAACTTTTCAGCGGACCTGGCGGCGAACCCTTACAGCTTTGAAACAGTACCGGGAAAGGTGCTGTGCGATACCCAGATATTTGCCCCATCAAAAGCCAACGAATTTACAGCACCTCCTGACACAGAGAATGTTCCGAGTGACGTCTCGTCGCTTGCGCGCAGTTCAGTCACGGAACCGCTATTGAAGTTCCCGATCCAAATGTTAATCCCGTCGAAAACAATTGATTGAGGACCAACACCTCCTGAGGAAAATGTCCCTAACACCGTGCCGTCGCTGGCCCGCAACTTGGTTACCGTATTGTCCGAGTAGTTGGTCACCCACATGTTGGCTCCGTCAAATGCCAACCCGCGAGGCTGGCCTCCGACTCCGAAGGTGCCCAGCACTGCGCCGTCAGTAGCTCGCATTTTTGCCACGGCATTATTGTTCCCGATTGTCACCCAAATATTCGTTCCGTCAAACGCATCTTGCTGCGCACCTCCTGGCACAGAAAAAGTCCCTAACACGGTGCCGTCGCTCGCGCGTAGCTCGGTTACAGTACTGTCATTGACGTTAACCACCCAAATATTGGTTCCGTCAAATGCCACACCGTTGGCCCCGTTCCCAACCGGAAAAGATCCCAAGACCGTGCCATCGCTCGCGCGGAGTTTAGTTACAGATGCGCTTTGGCTATTTGTAATCCAGATATTGGCACCATCAAATGCCGCATATGCCGGTTTCGATCCCACTGGAAATGTCCCCAACATGGTGCCATCGCTTGTGCGCATCTTCGAAACCGTGTTGTCCCCATTGTTGACGACCCACATACTCGCACCGTCGAATGCCATTCCGTCAGTGGCGTTCCCCGCGGAGAAGTTGGTCGTCTGATTGGCGGCGTACCAGCGGAGGATAGCAACTTGCGCGGGATTGAAAGGAAGCCCTTGAGGACCCTGTGGTCCTTGCGGCCCTGCCGGTCCAGTCGCTCCTTGGGGGCCTGCGGGTCCAACAGCACCAGCATTTCCCTGCGGTCCTTGGGGGCCCGCTGGTCCCTGGGGCCCCTGAAGACCCTGTGGTCCTTGCGGCCCTGCCGGTCCGACTGGTCCTTGGTTCTGCAGGAAGACTAACAAATGTGCGGGATGACTTGTTGCAGTTGCCTCCTTACTATCAAAGAAAACGTTTATGGCGCTGCCCGCGCTCGGAAGTAATGCCAATCCATTGTTTGGCAACACTCCGTCCACCCAGTTTCTGACGAGCATTGTGACATCAAGGTTGACAAAGGCGTTCGCGCTCGCCACAGAAACTCCACCTAAATCTGCAGTTCCAGCCAGAGTGGGTGCGTTGTTGAATGTTACGGTTGCCTCGTTCCAAGACGACGTTATTCGGAAGAGGTCGAACGTCCCAGGGCTGTTCACAGTATTCGGAAAAAGCACTAATGTGGCTTTTGAAACTTGGCTACCCACCGTGCCAGCAGGCAGTCCCGAAAGATCGAATTGGATGTATACGCGCTTCGTTACGGAGCCGTCTAATTTGAGGTTAACGTTGCCGCCGAAATTAGCGCCTGACTGGGCGGAGTTGGTAAATGAGTCACCTATTGGTGACAATTGCCCGCTGGATGGCTTCGGAAATATCAAAACAGCGAGCAAAAAAATCGAAAATACGGTTACGCGGAGCGTGAGCGAAAAACGGGGGTACGAACTGGCGGGTCCTTCGGCTGATGTCATATTTTCTCTCCTCAGTTGGTTTGAAGCAGGTCGCCCAGGGGAACTGGTTGCGGATATTAGTTAACAAACACTAACGTGTCAACTTCTAATTAATAGGAAGTACTTTGCTGCGCGAAATTCAAACAGCCTCTGCAAGACGTAGGAGCGCCAGGTGTTCTGGAATTTACTTGGCAAACCGTCAAAGAATAAATAATGTGTGTCGCAGTCCGAATACTAAAAACGCAAGCGTTCACCTGAGGAGTAAGCGCCTTGCCGGTTTCGACGTCCGGCAAGGCGCGTTTTTCTGTGAGCTAGTCTACAACGCTAACGTACTTCCAATACGCAATCTGCGATTCTGCTTTGGCCAAGCCTATTCGCTGCCCCAGAACAAGATAGAAAGGTCCTGTCCCGGGCTGCAAGCTGAAGACGCTGCCCAATACCTTGCCGGAACCGTTCTCCATAGTTACACTGCCTACTCATCAGCAAGTCCTGCCATCTGTCGGCTCGGCGTTCGGAGAAGGATACGTACGGAACCGTAGCGGCAACCAAGGCGTGGTTAAGGCCCTTGAGCCAAACTGCGATTGGCGTTTCACGCCAGTGCGGGTCCCAGCCGCGCTTTCTTTCGGTAACCAGCGAGCCTGCTTCGCGCGAATGGATCAATTCGATTCGCGGACTTATGCCCGGCGGAGTTTCCCAGCGGACGGCCATGGGACGCACTTCGTCCGCGCCGAAGAGACACTGACGGTCCAAAGGCACGCCTTTCAGCGTTTCATCGGCGGCAAAATGTCCAAAGGGCAGTTCCAACTCGAACGTGATTGAATCCGATGCAGCACAGCCCAAAACACACTCGATCCATTGCCGGTGTGGTTCGATGAACGCGCTCATCGACGAAACGGACGGAGCCAATCGAATCTCTGATGCATAAACCATCCCGAGCCTCCTTGTTCTTAATGACTCGGTTATACGCGGCAGGTATGTCAGGTCAGGTCACAAGCGAAATGTTTCTGGAATGATTCTTGCGCTAAATAAAGCTGGCCTTTCTTACTTGTCAGAAATCAATTGCGCAGTACCCGACTGATCAGCGCAGTTGCCACCAGCTATGGCATACGTGAGCGCTAGTGATTTCTTCCGTCGGTCGAAGGTGCCACGAAGAGCAATCGTTTGCGAGGCGTCCTGATCATCAACGCCGTTGAGTAAAACATTGTAGCCCGACACAGTGCCGGTTATCTGAAGCGAATGGAAGCACAGAGAATTTGTAGTGGCGACCGAGCCGACCACGTGACCACCATCATCATGTAGCTGTGCGACTAAGTTGCTTGCGATCGCATTGGAGGCTCCAAATGTCCCCGCGAACGTTCCATTCAACATCGAAAGCCGCGCGGCGACAATCGTGCCGAAGTCGCCGTTTGTACACCCATTAGCCGGTGTTGTGTAGGTGCCCGTTCCGGAGTTTCCGTCCGTCGTAACTGTACCCGTCATCGTTATGTTTTGTCCGTTCTCGTCAAGAGCGCCCGTAAGATTCGTCCCATTAATGCTTCCCGTGAAATTTGCATTCTGGGCGCAAGGCGTGCCTGAAAGAGCTAAGTTGCCCGACAATGACGATCCATTCTGATTGACCTGCCCTGTCGCGGTAGTCGTAAACTCGAAGGGGGTAGAGGTGGCGGTAAACTGCCAATTGCCTGCCAAATTTATCACTGAACTATGGCCTGTGCTACTTCCGCCACACGAAGCAAGCGCACCGAGACCCGCGAGAAGAAGCATAGTTACTAAAATTCTCACTGAAATTCTCCTTACATGCCGTAAGTAATGCTTTTGGGATAACCACAAAATCCCAACGTTGTGCGGGAAAGTTTCTAGTCGTTACTCAGAATGGGGTGGCTCAAAAATGATTGAACCATTCACATGGTGGGGAACTGTATTGGAAGGTACTCTTTCCAGGAACGAATGTCCAACTATGTTACGCGGCTCGCTCAATGGTCGCACCAAAAGTTTCTGATGGATATGACTCTGCTTATACCGAGTTGAGCCAACTCGGTTCATCGCAGATGACCTAAGTTCCACAGCGGTGCTAGCGCCCGGCTGAATACTGGCTTGGTTCCACAAATCGGCACGTAGAATGAATGCAGAGGAAAACACCATAATGAGCACAAGACGGACGCATCCTCATAAGATCAGCCAAAAGGAAGCGGCGGCGGCATTACACATCCTGAAAAAACCAGGTACGCTTATCGATAGATTGGAACGCCTGTTGAAAATCAAGACGGGCAAGAGTCGTCACCTAATCGGTCAAGGCTTTCGCAACGATATCGCGATGATAATTAACGCGTCGAAATAACCATTCCTTGAGGCACGACTGTAGATAGCTTGCTAGTATCGGTCGTGGAATTCGCTTTTCAGCTGATCCACACACCCTGCCTGCCAATCATTGGACATATGTATGCCTATATGTTATCCTATATGCTCATGAAACGGACGGCACTATTTCTGAAGGAACAGCAGCTGGAGAACCTCCAGAAACTATCCGAGAAAACCGGCGCACCCGTTGCCGAACTGATTCGGCGCGCCATTGACGCTTACTTGCTATCGAGAAAGAAAGAATTGAAGTAAACGGGACGCCCCGGTGTTCTAGCACCGCGACGCCCCTGACCACAACTCAAAGGAGACTTGAGCCATGGCTACCGAAAAGCTATCACCTGAAGGATTCCCCGCAAAAGCTAAACCAAAGCGAGCAGCTCTGTATTGCAGAATTTCAACCGCCGACCAGCATCCGGAAACCCAGTTGCTCGACTTACGCGAAATGGCGAAGCAGCGCGGATACGAAGTCGTACATGAGTACACCGACGTAATTTCTGGTGCGAAGTCGAAACGACCGGGACTCGACCAGCTGATGGCCGATGCTCGGCGACACCACTTCGATATTCTCATCGTCGCTGCTTTCGACCGACTCGCCCGGAACGTTCGCCATTTTCTGGAAGTCCTGGATGAGTTGAATCACTTAGGAACTGCATTTTTGAGTTTGAGAGAAAATATTGACAGTTCCGGACCGCTCGGCCGAGCGATGATAATTATTGTGGGCGCGATTGCGGAATTGGAAAGAAGTTTGATTGTGGAACGAGTCAAAGCTGGCATGCGTCGAGCAAGATTGGAAGGTCGGCGAATCGGACGTGCGCCTCTGAAGATTGACAGGCAGCAGGTTGTTGCGGACCGCCGCTCGGGAATGACTTTGACCAAAGTTGCGAAGAAATATCGTGTCTCCCGAGCAACTGTTTGCCGTTTGGTTAACGAAGCTGGCGGACTGAATAAGCTGGGAGCATTGAAGCTCGGTAATCACGAAACAGCGGTTCCTCTGATCGAAGCGAGCAATATGCCTACCGCCGCTTAGAGCGCCTATCAGGATTTGGCGCGCAAGCTACCTCTCTTCGGACATTCTCATTTTGCGGCGACAAAGCTACCTCTCTTCGTTGACTTGCCTCCTGCCCCAACCTAAGATGAGCGCCTGATGGTGGATTCTTCATCACTCATCGGCCAAACTATTTCGCACTACCGCATCCTCGAAAAACTCGGCGGCGGCGGTATGGGTGTGGTCTACAGGGCTGAAGACGTCAAACTCAATCGCTTTGTCGCATTGAAATTCCTTCCCGATCATGTGGCCGGAGATTCTCAGTCACTGAGCCGCTTCCAGCACGAGGCCAAAGCCGCGTCGGCCCTGAACCACGCGAACATTTGCACCATTCACGAGATTGACCGGGAGCACGGACCGGTCTTCATCGTCATGGAGTATCTGGATGGTATGACGCTGAAGCACCGAATTGCTGGCCGACCTATCGAAATTGAAACTCTACTCAGCGTAGCGATTGAAATTGCCGACGCGCTCGATGCCGCCCACGCGGAAGGCATCATCCACCGCGACATCAAGCCACCGAACATTTTCGTCACCAAGCGCGGGCACGCCAAGATCCTCGACTTCGGTTTGGCGAAGGCTATTCCGAAAAAGGACTCCTCGCCAGACGTTGCAACAGCCGGAACAAACGCTTCAGCCGATACTAGTGAGGGGAATCCCTCCGGTCCGTGGATGGTAGTTGGCACGGTTGCCTACATGTCGCCCGAGCAGCTAAGTGCTAAAGAGTTGGACCCGCGGACGGATTTGTTTTCTTTTGGTGTTGTTCTGTACGAAATGGCCACGGGGACATTGCCATTCCGTGGAGACAACTCAACTCTGATCACCGACGCTATCCTCCACCGTGTGCCTGTGGCCCCCTTGCGATTGAATCCCGATATTCCGCCAAAGCTCGAAGACGTCATTAACAAGGCGCTGGAGAAAGACAAGAAACTGCGTTACCAATCTGCTGCTGAGATCCGCACAGATTTGCAACGGCTGAAGCGCGACATGGAGTCCGGGCGAGGGGAGAAGCAAGCCAGCGATCCTTCCACTTCCGTTTCGTCAGCTACAACAACCGATGCATTCGGAGTCCACGAGCCCCGAGCCCGCCCACTCAAATGGATCGGAATCGCAGGTATCGGGCTTGTCTTGATTGGTCTAGCGGCAGGCGGCTGGCTCTATTTTGTTCGCCGGGCGCATGCCCTAAGCAGCACTGACACTGTCGTGCTTGCGGACTTCACCAACACGACCGGAGACCCTGTCTTTAACGACGCGCTCAAGCAAGCGCTCTCTTTTAGCCTGCGCCAGTCGCCTTTCTTGAACATTGTCTCCGACCAGAAGGTGGCCGATACGTTGAAGTTGATGACCAAACCCGCGGACACGAAGCTGACACCAGACATCGCCCGCGACCTCTGCCAACGGGCAGAGAGCAAAGCTTACATCGCAGGCTCAATTGCAAATCTGGGGAACAAGTACGTCATCGGCTTGAATGCGATCAACTGTGCGACTGGAGATTCTCTCGCGCAGGAACAAGTACAAGCGGCAGGTAAGGAAAAAGTTCTTGACGGCCTCGACCGCGCCGCCAAGAACCTACGTGACGAGCTCGGAGAATCGCTTCGCACCATTAAGGAATTCGACACACCGGTCGCTGAGGCTACAACGTTCTCACTCGAAGCCCTTCAGGCCTATAGTTTAGGAGTGAAGACCATGGTGACGAGTTACAACCCCAAGGATGCTTTGCCGTTCTTCCAACGGGCCGTCATCCTTGACCCTAATTTCGTCATGGCCTATGCCGAGCTCGGGTCGAGCTATTGGAATCTCGGCGAGACCACCTTGGCAGCCGAGAATGCGCGGAAGGCCTACGAGCTGCGCGGGCCGGTCAGTGCGCACGAGAAGTTCTATATTGAGTCTCATTACTATCACATCGTCACCGGCAACCTGTTACGGGCGCGCGAGGTATATGAATTATGGCAGCGGACGTATCCGCGCGATGTCGAGCCGCCAACCAATTTGGGTGCCATCTATACTAATCTCGGTCAATACGAAAAAGCGCTCGGAGAATTGCGCGAGACCTTCCGCGCCGATCCAGAAAGCGGTGAGAGCTACGCCAACATCGTTCTTGCTTATCTCTATTTGGGTCGGCTTGAGGAGGCGCGGGCCACGGCACAAGAGGCGCGGGGCAAGAATCTTGATTCTCATTCTCCTGTCCTACGACTGATTTTGTATCAACTCGCGTTTCTCCAGAATGATGTGGCGGCAATGACGGAGCAGGTGTCTTGGTCAGCAGGCACGCCCGGATGGGAATACGTTTTGCTGGCAAGCGAAGCCGATACGGCTGCCTTCTTCGGCCAACTCCGGAGGGCCCGAGACTTTTCCCGGCGGGCGGTGGCCTCGGCTAAGCAGTCGGAGGCTAAAGAAACAGCAGCTGGTTATGAAGCCGAGGCGGCCCTGCGGGAAGCTCTCCTCGGCGATTCGATCGAGGCCCAGCACCGGGCTGCGGATGCGCTAGGGTTTTCGACCGGCAAGGATGTGCAGTTCGGAGCAGCACTGGCGTTGGCTTTAGCGGGAGACGCGGTTCGGAAACAATTCCAAGCCCAGAAACTGGCGGATGATCTGGCCAAGCGCTTTCCTGAGGATACAATAGTGCAGTTAAACTATCTGCCCGCAGTTCGCGCTCAGCTCGCCTTGCGCCGCGGCGATGTCCTGCAGGCGCTCCAAGTTCTTGAACCTGCCGCCGGCTATGAGCTAGGGACACCCTCCGGCGGTGCTTTCACACCCGCACTCTATCCCGTGTATGTGCGCGGAGAAGCATTCTTAGCCAGCCATCGGAGCAGCGAAGCTGTGGCCGAATTCCAGAGTATCCTTGACCATCGCGGGATTGTGCAGAACGAGCCCATTGGTGCCTTGGCCCATCTCGGCCTTGCGCGTGCCTACGCCATGCGAGGCGACACCGCGAAATCTCGCACAGCTTATCAGGATTTCTTCGCGCTGTGGAAAGACGCCGGTCCCGATATCCCCGTCCTCCGCGCCGCCAAAACAGAATACCTAAAGTTGAAGTGATCTCTGCATAGGTTGAATCTAATCGCTTCGTAGGGAATTCGAGGGAACTGCGCAAGGCGAGAATAGTGCGTCTCGGCAATCTCCGAACTCGCCCGTTTTCGGTACCAGTACTCCGCACAGACAAATCGACATTGGGCCTTTCCGCTTGCAAGATTGAACTAAGGAGTTTATATTTCTTCCAATAATTTCTGCCTCCGAGGACCCATTACTTACTGAGACACGGGAACACTCACGCCAGCTCAGGAGGAATCCGTGAAGTCTCGAAGATCAAAGAAAATGAACATGGCGAGGAAAAGTATTTGCATTCTGATTTTCTCCCTAGCCTCAGTTGCCGGTGCATGTGCCCAAACGATGCCAATCTTGGGGCAAGTTTCCGTTCAGTTCCATGACTCCCTTGCATTGAATCCCGCCCTTAACCTCATCTATCAGAGTGACGGCTTCAGCCTTTCGGCATCGCAACCGCTCACTGTGATCGATGGAAGCTCGTGTCCAATAACAGCGAACGCTTCATGCACCTACTCAATTGTGACCTATGTAACTGGAAGTGGCGCAAGCGTGGACCTGAAGAATGACAATTACTGGGCCGGGTATGGGGCAACCCCCGGAAGCGTCCTGATATATTCAGGCTCAACAAACATGCAGGTTGGTGCCGTGAGCACAGGATATTGTCCTGGTGAAGTGGTATTTAATGGCAAATCGCGAATCATGTGGGTGGGAGCCCAGTGTGGTGGGGGAAACGATCCCGTGTTTGCGGTTGATGCAAACACATTTGCGATCATTAAGGGGCCCATAGGATCCGGGGGTACTATGAGCACGATTGCCGTCAACCCTGTTACGGGCCGGCTCTATGTGCTTGCGGGAACGGGGGGCGTCTATACATCCGAAGAGGTCAATCCCAAGACATACGCCGTCACGCCAACCAGCTTCGGCGGCACCGTTTGTGCAATCAATCCGATATCGAACCTGCTCTACGCAGTGTCGGGAACCAACTTGCAGATCATCAATGGATCTTCGGAGGGGATTCTTCACACGATCGCCTTGGGGTATAACCCTTCGTTCGTCGTTGACAACAACGCATTGCATCATCTTTACGTCGGCAACCCCACGACGAATAGCATTGAAGTGAGAAGTGACGGATCCGGAGAACCGATTAATAAGCCTCCAATGCCCTCGTCCTTCCCGCTACCGAGCGGTGCCGCCTTCGCCAACGCCGCCGCCGTTGATTCCGTGCGCGGACGCCTGTATCTCACTCTCTCCGTGAGCGGTTCGTTTTATGTCTATGGGTTCGAGGATCTTTCTACGGTGAGGAACTGCCAGACATCCGGCGCCTCTTGTGGCGTCGGTATTGGCATTCGCTGACGAGCACAGGAATTCGGTGATGTGAAAGCTTATGGCGCAAGGCGTGCACCTCTGAAGATCGACAGACAGCAGGTTGTTGCGGACCGTCGCTCGGGAATGAGTTTGACCGAGGTTGCGAAAAAGTACCGAATCTCCCGAGCAACTGTCTGCCGTTTGGTCAATGAAGCTGGGCCGAAGAAGCCGAAAACATCAAAGCTCTGTAACCACGAAACAGCTGTTCCTCTGACCGAAGCTAGGAATTTGCCGACCGCTGCTTAACCGTAGACTTAGCCCGCGTCCGTGGATCACGAGAAACTTCTCTCGCTGGTAGCCCAACGAGTAGCAGATGGCCGAGTGCTTCGTCTTATCGAGGCGATGCTCAAGGCAGGAAGCTACGGAAAGGGGCAGCTCTTTCCATCCGAACGCGGGACTCCTCAGGGTGGGGTAGTTTCGCCCACGCTCAGTAACATACTTCTGACGCCGTTCGATCGGGAGATGCGGCTGAGAGGGTATCAGCTCACGAGGTATGCCAATGATTGGGTGATCACCTGTAAATCGGCAGCAGAGGCACGAGCCGTAGTGGAGGCCGCTGGCCGAATCCTGAAACAATTGGGTGTGGAGTTACATCCGCAGAAGACGCGGATCGTTCATGCCCAGGATGGCTTCGAGTTTCTTGGCTACAAAATCAAACGCGGGAAGAAGAAGCTCTATCTACCCGCGAGTAAGATTCGTAGTCAGGCCCGACAGGGTGCGCTCTATGCCTACCCCAAGGAGAAGTCGATCCGCTACTCGACGGTGAAGGTGGCCTCGTTGGAAGCGCCGCCTGGGTTGGTTACACCGATTGGGCCGGTGGACGCGCCTTGAGGTACGGTGGCGAGAATGTTGCCAGCGTTAAGGACCTTAAATGCGGCGTTCAGTCCGTTGAAGGTGACGGCAGTGGTGCCGACGAAGTGAGTTCCCTGAATCATGATCGGCGAGCCCACGGTTGCGCGCGACGGATTTAGGTTCACGATTTCCGCTTTGGTCGCAGGCAGACCAGCATTTAGGGTGAACACTACACCGCTGGCGACTTCATTCAGCTCAACCTTACCGCCAGCCTGTGTGACTCCGTAAAACTTGCCGTTAGGGGCCTGCACCAGCGGCGCGTCGGGTGCTGCACCATTGGAGCCGTCGAGCGCTATGCTCTGTAGCAGTGCGCCGGTTGGCGAAATACTGACGACGGAAGCGTTCGGATCGCCCTGGAAGAGAATGCCCCATAGATTGGAATCAGACGTCGGAGTCAAATTCTGTATAGAGTCGACGAAGGCGAACGGAAGTGCGATCTGCGTGGGATTGCTGCCGGAAAGGTTGATCTCAAAGAGGCCCGGCAAGGCTTTATCTTCAAATCGACTCAAAGAAGCGTAGAGGTTACCGTTCGAGTCCTGGACGGGTGCGCTTACAGGGAATTGTGCGTAGTGAAATGTGGAAAAGATGGTAAACACTCCGGCCGGGGTGAGACGGAAGAAGGTGGTTATGATGGTCTGACGTCCAACAGTGGTGCCATAAAAGTTCCCATCGGATGCCAACGTTATTCCCAATGCGCTGGGGCCCTCTGCTAACGGACCATTGAACAAACTATTGAACGTGTGCAGGAGTGTGTAAGAACCAGTGGGCGTGATACGGAACAAAGTTCCCGGGACAGAGAGGCCCAGGTTTATCGTGGCGCCGTACAGGTTGCCATCTCTGCCGAGCACGAGAGAGAAGGGTTGAATGCCCACGGCACTGTTCAAAACTTCAAACTTTCCCGTCTTACTCAGCTTGAAGACCAGTCCCGTATTGTTCGCGCCGCCTCCGGCTGTGCCATACAGGAATCCGTCGTTACCTTCGACCAGGCTGTTGGGAAATCCGCCATTAGGATAATCTCCGTTCGCGTCGGCGACAAAGGTGTGAAGGAGGCTCAATTGACCGGACGGAGTGATCTTGAAAACAGTGCCAGCGGCGTTATTTCCAGTTCCGCCCGCGGTTGTCGTGCCATAGAAATTGCCATCCGCAGATTGGAGCAGCGAATTTGGCGCTTTGCCGTCCGGGCACACGTTTGTTTTCGAATTGCAGACAAATCCGAATAGTTGAGTAATGGTGGGCTCGGAATTTTGTGCTGGAAGCCTTACCGTTAGGAATAGAGCCAGAAACGATGCGGCAAGCAAATTCAGTATGAATTTCATGGAAGAGCTCCTTTTCTCATATGCATGTCTCGAATCCCTCTTTAACCGCGATCCGAGCTATGGTTACCGTATGCACAGGCGGTATATGTCACCGGGATGCAACAGGTTTGTAAAAATGTTCGCGGAGGATTTGGGCGCAGACGTGAGAAAATGGTGTAGGCTGCGACTCAGGCTGCGGCATTAGGCGGAATTACGTATGGCCGTAGCCTTGGTCTCAGTTAGGAATTGCTCAGTTCCGTACCCTACTCCTCCTGGAAGGGCAGAGTTTCGACGAACGAGATTTCTTTGACCGTCGTGTCCCCGAATGAGAGAATTTGTCTGCGAAAGGTCAGGATCGTGTAAGAACCTTGTAAAACCTGCGTGCTCGGCGGATAAGCCATCTGATCTCACCACAGGCATGTGTGGACGTGCGGCATTTTTTCAGCGGGCTTGGTGTAATCCGGGGTATATCCACCGTGGACAATTGACATAAAGCGCATCGAGGACCATCTGAAACAAATTGCGGGTTGGCTCGGGCTGGGAGCCTAGTTGTTGATAAATCGCATTTGCACTCATAACCTCAGAATCGGCCTGTCACTTGGCTGTGTAGTGGCGTACTCGTAGAAGTGGCCGGCCCGATTCCGCGACGCATTTCACTTGTCCTCAATCGCTGGCGGTCTCAATGGGTCGACGCAACACTAGCTCGAAGCCCACGCGCAGGGCTTTAAGCAGCTAACGATCGTTCACGAGCGCTGATTCAAGCGGAACACCATCCTGGCTGGGTGTGATTGATTACAGCCGGACATCGCGGTTCTCCACACGGAAGCGTTGTCCGATCAACAGCTTAAAGAGTGTTGCATCGACCGGTTGAGCTGGCAGCCAGGTTCTGGAGGTCAGCCAGCCACGTTAATGGCCAATCGCAAACGTGCCACCAACTTGCTACTTTGTTTTCAGCTGCTCGGCGCGGCCGCAACTCCGCCGACCGAGCAAGACAGGTCGGGCGCCGGCAAACCGAGTGATCTTTGGCTCTGCCCCAAGTGTGCTGGACCGATGGTGGTCGTTGAGAGGCTAACGGCTGCCGAAATGCAACTTCGTTCTCCACCTCTGGTCATGGCTGCCGCATGAAACAACTCTCGATACCGCGAACCATCTGCGTGCTTCGGCAGGGTCTGCCACCTGTTGCCTTATCGCTGAACAAATTTCTTACTCCGCCTTCTTCAGGCACTTTCTTCACAATATTTTCTCGTCGGAGCCAACTTTGCGACCCATCGTGTCAGCTGTTGTGCTCAGCCGCACCACCACAGCACACCTTCATGCCACTCGTTTACTCCATTCAATTTGCATAGCGGCCCGCATCCGCCGCAAACCCGGGCGGCTTCCTTCAAGTCGTTGAATCGAAAGCGCGCAAACACGTCACGCTCCGTGCACCCTTGTCGCCTCGCGCTCCCGATTCAACACTAAGACTTCTGGACCGTTTCTCAGGGCAGCGAGCACACCCCTTGCACAATAGCTTCCGAGAGCGTCGCCATCAGCCGCCCACAATCAATGGCAAGGACAATGGAACTTCCGACTTCGGAGAAGCGGCTGCCTCCCGATTCGCACGCATTCCAAGATATGATGTGTCGCATGAGCTCTGATTGGAGTCCATCCGGATTTTTGCTCACCGGACGCAGCGCAATTGTGACAGGCTGTGCGCGCGGTCTCGGGAGATGTCTGGCCCACGGCCTTGCGGCAGCGGGAGCTCTGGTTCTCGTTTGTGACCTTGTTGGCGAGGGAGCAAACGCCGTTGCTAAGGATATCCAGGCTGCAGGTGGCAAAGCTCACGCATTCCCAATGGATGTAACTAACGGTCAGGCGGCACTCGATGCAGTTGCATTTGGAGTGAAGGAGTTTGGCAGTGTGGACGTCCTGGTGAACAACGCCGCCATTGACATGATTGAACCAGTGCAAGAAGTTTCGCGGGAGAGTTGGAACAGGATTCTAAACGTCAACCTCACAGGAGTGTTCCAATGCAGCCAGGCAGCGGCCGATCAGATGATCCGTCAGGGAACGGGTGGATCAATCATCAACATGTCGTCAATCGCATCAACCGCCGGAATAGAAAAACTTGCCGCTTACAGCGCGGCTAAGGCAGGAGTAAATCAGCTCACCCGGGTAATGGCATTGGAACTTGCCAGCCACCGAATTCGGGTAAATGCAATCGCACCCGGCTACCTAGAGAACGTAATGGAAGGCGCCGCCCGTGAGCATTCTGACCTCCGCAAAGAGCAAGAGATCTTTGCTTCGACTCCGCTAGGTCGTCGTGCCCGCCTCTCCGAGGTTGTGGGACCTGTCGTCTTTCTTGCTTCGGACGCTGCCTCGTACATAACCGGGACGGTGTTGTTCGTTGATGGCGGCTACACTGCACGCTGAGATGTTTTGACAGCCCAGCCCCTTTATCAATTCTGGACGAATGGTCGGCAACCCTTCCGTAACCGCACACCCTGCTCCGGAATTCGGCTCGATGCCAATGGAATCATTGACGGCTGATCGAATCCGCTGTTTGCAGCCAAGATATCGTTCGGTCGTTTGCACCGAAACGTGCCCCAAAAGAAATTGGATCTGCTCCAACTCCCCTCCCGATGCGTGGCAGAGCCGAGCACATGTGCGTCGCAGATCGTGCGGTGCCAACTTCGCCACTCCGATGCATCTGGCGGATTCCTTCACGATGTGCCAAACCGCCTTTACAGTCATTCCATCTCCCCATGTCCTTCCTACTTTGTTGACACGGCGAAACAACTTTCCGCGATCAATTGCGGCTGCAGCGAGCCAATCGTCCAGTTGGGTTCGCACCCAATCGGGAACTGGAACCGTTCGCACGTGGCCTCCCTTGCCGACCAGATCGACAATGGCCCAATGCTCCTCGCGCTGCTGGAGATGATCCAATCTCAAAGCCACGGCTTCAGGCAAAGATGCGCCTTCGAGAAAACTAAAAGCAGAACAAGCGTGAAGTTCTGTGTACACGGTATTTGCTCGTGATGGCAAATCGTTCTTATATGCCGTTGCTTCCCGTGGTGAAGTCACGATTTACCGTCAGCCCTGGAGGGACGGAAAGCTCATTGGGGCGCCCCAGGTCGCGTTGAAGGTCCCCTTTGCTTTTCCCCTGTCCTATGGCGTCTCTGGCGGTAACCTCTACGATTTTTCCAGGGACATCTCCACCATCGTGTATGCCCGTCCCGGCGGTCACGCGGATCTCTATCTTCTGAGGCAGAAATAAATCGCCATCGCAAACCAGAATTCTGCTGGGTTTCTCGTGCTCAGCCGAATAGGTGTCGGAAAATGATGAACTCCCGTCAAAGAGATCGGAGCCGAGGTCGATAATCAGGTCGCAGCACCTACTGAATTGAGTACGCCCACCTGGCAGCGAGCGAAAATCGCTCATAAAAGACTGCGGATGGAAGGATGGCGACAGAGGCGGTTCGGCTGGACGGCAAAAATCCACATAAGTAAAAACAAAACTGTCTTGACTCACACCGGCCTTCTCATGGAAGGAGATCTTAGAGCTATCTCACGGCCTTAACTCTACATATTTTGTGTGCTAACTCAATGCTATGGCCGTCCTGGTAGACTGAATCTTTCGTACTATAGGATTCAGTGACAATCGTCGGTATGATTATCGAGTTGAAGTAGATGAAAAACTCGGATGGGCGATCTCATACAACAGTCATGCGGTTCGGCCTTTCCCCCGGCGCTCTTTGAGGAGATTTGTGCGAAACAAACAAGCGGGCTACGCCATGATTTTAGAAATGGTAATGGTGCTCCTCGTTATGAGCACCCTGTTTGCCATGGCGATTCCTGGCGCCATCGCGATGAAACAAGCCTCCAATCAGAATCGCGCTAAAGAGTATGTGATGCAGGTAGCAAATGCGAACGTGATGGCTACTTACTGCGCTGTGCCAAATGCAGGATGTAATTCTTCGGTGTTCATTCCGATGATTCCGCCGTCAGCCTCTCCATTTCAGATGGGTGGCTATACTTACACCTACATTTCAAGCGGCAGTTATTGGCTTTTTTCCGCATCTCCTGTAACGAACGGTGAGGCTTATTTTATCGATAGTACGGGAATCTTGAGATGTTTGCCGTGGGATGGAGCAAATCCAGCAACGGTGAGTAGTCCCGTCTGCTTGTTGTAAAGAGATTCCGTCAGCGGCTGGCCGCGGCAGACTGCCGTTTAAGTGGTTTTCCCACCAAGAAAGCGTCTGTGAGAGTTGTGCTCACCATGGCAACCCCTTTGAGTGTCCGATAGGCGACCATCGAAGCGGGTGCCTTGTCTTTTCGAGGTAGGTCGCCAGCGGCTCAACGCGAATGATTTCTCGTTTCATAGTTTTCCTCCGATTGCTAGGCGCGGCTCCGAGCAACCAGGAACCGCGGCGAAGGCAACCGAACGCACGATGGAAGCGTAACGCAAAACAAGATTCATGTCAGCAATCTGCGCCATTACGGGCATTCGTATTTCGGGGCAAAAGCTCGCTGACTTCCGATAAGTTTGTGCCAGCTCAACCGGTCGATGCAACACCACCTAAGCTGTTGGTTCGACAATGCTTCCCACTAGAGAACCGATCTGTCCGGCTGTGCTCGACCAAACCCTAGCCAGGATGGTGTTCCGCTTGAATCAGCGCTCGTGAACGATCCTCAACTGCTTAAAGACCCGCGCGTGGGCTTCGACCAGGTGTTGCGTCGACCCATTGAGACCGCCTGGATAATTGGACAAGTGGCGGTCGCGCAGCATCAATTTCTCGCGCGAAAGCTACGAGGCCCAAGGCCATTAGAGGCGTCTTCGACAAGCAGAATGTGTGTTTTCGCGACAGTCGGGACCGGCTTCGCGATAGAAGATTTCCAGCCCCTGCATGTTAAGCGTGCGATAGAAAACGGTCGGCGTAATCGTGTTCGACATCTAAAGTCTCCTTTTCGGCGCGTGAATTGCACCTTCGTGGGCGTTAGGCAATCCCCGAGTCCTCACGGATGAACGCGGATGATCGTCTTTCCCTTGCGTCGCTCGGTCGGGTTGAAGGCGGCAACGGCATCGTCGAGAGTCGAGACGTTGCCGATGTTCGTCCGCAGTCGACCATCTCGCACCCGCTGGACGACCTCACTCAATTGGGCGCGATCGGGTACGACGACGAAGTCGATAGTCAGGCCGCCAGAGGGCCGCGCCTCGGTCGGGCCGGTAACGGTCACCAGCGTTCCTCCGGCGCGAATCAGGCCCGCAGACCGCTTCCCGATGTCGCCGCCGATGACATCGAAAACCAGATCGACTGCGCCAACGTCTTCCAGGGCTTCGTTATCAAGGTCGACGAACTCCTGTGCGCCGAAGTCGAGAGCCGTCTGACGGCCGCCAGCGTGGCCGGTGCCGATGACGTACGCGCCGGCCTCCCGTGCGAGCTGGCTCGCCATCGAACCGACTACCCCGGCAGCACCGTGCACGAGGACGCTCTTCCCCGCCTGAAGGCGGCCGTGCTCGAACAGCCCCTGCCACGCGGTCAGGCCCGGCATCACGAGGGCCGCGCCCACCGTGAAGTCGACGTCGCCCGGCAGCGGTGTGAGGTTGCGTGCCTCGACGGCCACATACTCCGCCAGCGTGCCGTCGCGATACCAGTCCGTGAGGCCGAACACCCGCTGTCCAATCGACAGCCCCGTCGTGCCATAGCCGAGAGCGGTGACCACTCCGGCCAGTTCGTGTCCGGGGATTGAAGGCGTCCGGTCACGGCCGACACGATCGGTCCAGGTCGAGGGCCACGTCAGCTCATCCCCGGTGAATCCCGACGCATGAATCTGAACAACGACGTCGTTTATCGCCGCCTGCGGCTCGGGCCGCTCCACCAGCTTTACCCCGGCCGTTCCCGCAGCCTGATCCGTCACCACAATCGCCTTCATCGGTCACCTCTCTGTGTCGAGTTCTTGCCTGCAAGGTAGCCGCTCCACCCTTTGCGAAGATCCTGAAAAATGGTTTGCGGACACGTCGATTGTGGAACAGCTTTTACGGGGTCTCCGTAAGCTTGGGCTCAAGGATTTCACGGATTCCTCCGAATAATACTGAAGCGCCGAATAAACAGGGTAAGCCGAGCGCTAGCCCTTTTGCATAGAATCCTGACCCAATTTTTGGACAGCTGGCTCGAGACACTCAAGCTGTTTGTGGTTTCAGATGTTGGGCCTCGAAGCGTGCTCCTTTCTTCCAAATAATTAACGTGATGGAGGCGATCTTCCGCGCTAGAGTCAGACGCGCCATCTCCGGTCGCATCCCCTTGGCCACTAGCGCATCGTAATACTCCTGAAACGGACCGGCCTTGGCCGCGGCTACGGTGGCCACACTCTTGAACAAATTCTTCAGATCATGATTGTGATTGCGATTCAGCCCACGAATCGAGGCTGGCTTCTTCGCGCGTCGCAGCTCTCCGTTGATGAAACGCTGCTCCGCACTGCTGTGCGTCTCGATCCCAAACCCACTGTAGCTCCAGAGCTGTCGCTTGGTACGGAAACGGTGGGGTGTCTGGATCAAAGCTATCAGCAAAGCCGCCCGGATCGGTCCGATGAACGGAATCGCGCGTAACAATTTCCAGGCGCTATGTTTCTTAGCCTCCGCCAATAGTTCTTGCCGCACTTGTTGGCGTAGAGGCCGCAGAGCGTCCAAATGTTGGTAGTAGAACTCCGCTCGGCGCCGCACACCGGCTTCTTGGATCTTGTCCAGCCACTCCGAGCGATAGCGCTGCGCATAAACCTGCTTCCCGCTACAAGGAATCCCCCAGCTGCGGTAGATCGCCTTCACCCGACTCATCACCCGTCCGAAATCTTTGCTGATGGCCAGGTAACTGCGCGCCAGTTCCTTCAGCTTCCGCACTCCCTGCTCGCCGTGATACACCGAACGAAGCAGGTTCGAGCGCAGCAGCTCGGCCAACTTCCGCGCATCGATGCGGTCACTCTTGCTGCCTTCCTTCAGCAGAGCATTGCGGCGGGGATTGCACACCACCAGTTCGGTGACGTGCGGCTTGATCAAGTCATACAACCAGGCCGCCCAGGTACCTTCTTCCAACGTGACGTGCAAACTTCCGCGTAGACCCTTCAGAAAATCGAGAATGGTGATGGTTTTGGTTTCGATCACGCATTCCATCACCAGCTTGCCAGATGAATTTAGAACCGCGATGCAGATCGCTTCCTTGTGTACATCCATCCCGATATACTTCACGCTATCCATATAGAGGGTGCTCCTTTCTGTAGTGGGTTCGGTTCGAGCCGAACACTCAAAACCCTACTCCAAAAGGGGCGCCCTTTTATATCGCGTCGGATAATCGGAGAAGTGGTTTTGGCCGGGATTCCACTTGTACGGTTTGTGCGTTTCTCGCGACTTATCCGGCCTTTATCTTGAAGCAGTTCTTGTGGTTTGTTTCGCGGGTATTTCGAATCGGAGCTGGGTAACCTCAGTGCCAGGGAAGCGGTCTCAGCAGACCCACGCATATGAGGGTTCCCCAGACAACCTCGAGCGTACCTGCCGCGATAAGTATGCCGAGATGGAAGTAGAATCTGAGAGGATTGTCTTCTCGGTTAGGCCGGTACGTTCGAAAGAAACGCACCACAACGAGTTCGCCCGAGGTATGGCCCCGCCACGCTATAAAAAGAGTACCGACGCCTAACGCCAAAAGAGCGATTGTGCTCGTTATCCACGCCATTATCTGCCACCCCTTGCTTATCTCGGAGGCAAGATGATTCTGCGTCATGCAGACGCCCTAGAACGCAATTATCGCGCACTTTTGAATACTGTACGCCGAAGCATGGAGGTCTTGCGACCAAGTCGATAGCAAGTTCTAACTTCGTCACGGGAGTGCGGGCTATTCCTGGAAGGACAGAAATTTCTTGCAACGAACAATAAGGATTAAGATAGGGCAAGCAGCTAACTCCCGATTACCGGACATCTCTAACAACGTCGGCTCTGTCAAGTCTTTTTTTGGACAGACTTCTGCCTCCACTCCGAAGAGTGTTCTCTTTCGTCATATTTCTTTGGCCCAGCGTCGATGACCACGGCTCGCCTGTAATCTTTCGGTCGGTTTCAGTCCGACCCACACATCTCTTCGATCCAATTTCAGACCATGATTACTCGTTCAAACTCCCTCTCGCGAGGGAGCGGGATGCCCATTCATGTGGACGGCGTTCTACTTCGCGCCCTGTCCGATTCCGAGCTGTCCCGCGTGCGAACTGAACTTGACCCACTGCGCATACTCCCAACCGTTTCGCCACATCCAGTACAACCGCACTCCCAGTCTCCGGGCCATGCCCACCTTGGCGATGTTCCGTTGCCGGCGCAGTGCCAGATGCATGTACCGTCGTCTCCAGTCCGCATCACAACGTGCTGCGGCTTGGGCTGCTTCCACTAGCAAGAAACGCAGCAAAGAACTGCCTTGCTTGGTAATGTGTCCCAGCCGTTGATGGCCGGCACTGGAATCCTCCTCCGGAATCAACCCCACATAGCTGCCGATCTGCTTGCCCCGACGAAACCGCTTCGGAGTTCCGATGATCAACACGAAGGCCAGTGCGGTGAGCGGTCCTACACCAGGATGGGTCACCAGGCGCTGCACTTCGGGCCGTTTCCGGGCCTCCTGTTCGACGGCTCGGGTTAATTCTTCGATCGTTGGGTTCATGCGGTCCAGCAGCTCGAGCAGATCCTTGCGGCGCCGGGAGGCCCAGGTACCAAGCGCAAGCTTTTCCAGCTGGGCTCGTCCTTGCGCGCTCCACAGCTTCTTCTTCCTGCGTTGGCCTTCGTTCATCGCCAGAGCCTGCAGCTGATTCATGATCCGCGTGCGCATCTGCACCATGCGGTGTCGATGCCAGAGCAATTGCCGTAGATCACGATTCTCCGGACTCGGTACCCAGATCCGAGGAAAATTATTTTCCCGCAGCAGTCGCAGCAGCAGTCGGGCGTCCTCACGGTCGGTCTTCTGTTTGCGGACGCGTTTGGTCTTGATCTCCGCCGCATCGCCGATCCATACCTCGATTCCCAGTTCTGTCAGCAGCCGCTCGAACCAGCGGGAGTAGCCAGTCGCTTCCATCCCCACACGAATGCTCACTCCTCGTGCCGCCAGTTCCCGATAGAACTTCTCGGCCTCTTCGTCACTGTGGTTCAATCGCCGTTCGCCATACTCTCCCGTTTCTGTGTCTACAAACGCGATGTACTGATCGCTCGGGTGATAATCCACGCCTATAATGATCATGTTCGGCTCCTTTCTCCCGAGCCTTTGGTCGTCAACAACCACAGTTTACTCGGGTCTAAGGAGCCGACGTTGTTATGCAATCAAGTTCCGGGCTAGTAGCCCTTGCTCGACTGCGACTTACTCATTTTTCATTGCATCTCGTTTTTGGAAGGTAGCACTGCGTTCGCCCCGATAAATTAGCAGAGAACACCTTTCAAACGCCGCTTGCAGATTTGAAACGCCGTCCACACACTAGTCCCGTGAAGTTGTGCCAATTTCTGAAACGGCATGCCCTTTCTTCGGTCACGACGAAGCTGTTTAATCTCTTTCGCAGTAAACTTTCGCAACGCCGGACGGCCCAGTTGAATGCCTCGCGCTTTAGCAGCCGCGAGTCCACTTCTGACGCGTGCACGAATTAGTTCACGCTCAAACTCAGCGATGCTCGCAAAGATGCCGAAGACCAATCGTCCATTCGGAGTGCTCGTATCGACGCCCTCATGTATCGAGACGAATTCAATTCCCAGTGCGCGGAACTCTTCAAGGGCATTGACGAGGTGCCGAAGACTGCGGGCAAATCGGTCATAGCGATAGACCACAACGGCGTCAAATCGGCGACGTTTGGCGTCGGACATCAATTTGTCGAGCGCTGGTCGTTTCTCTTTGCTGCCTGAAATTCCCTTGTCGATATACTCTTCAGCAATCTGCCATCCACGCCGTTGAACAAATTGGCGCACTTCCCGCATTTGTAGATTTGTATCTTGAGCCGTGGTGCTCACCCGCCCGTAGATTGCTGCCTTCATCGTTTCTCTCCTTTTGCTGGTCTCTCGTTTGAGAGTTCAGCGGCTGGAAGGTATGCCTGTGACTACAACGGACCAAATGAAAAATAAGCGTCTGGGACTCAAAAAGAGTCGATTAGGCGTGCAATCCTTCGCGTTGGCGGTCGATTTGGGACACTTTAATCTCGTATGCGCGGTAAACCGCTTATGAGCGTGATTTCACTAGTAGGCCGCGTTTGAAATCTTCAGATTGCTAAGATTTCCCGCCCACTTACAGAACACCAGATTTCCAATGCTTTTCGCAAAGAAATGAACCCGAAACCATTGGGGTTTTCTAATGCCACGGTTTCGCTATCACAGAACTTCCCGATCACGCTATCTGTCTCCTCACGATCACGTCGGAATCGCAATCACGATCGCAAGGAATCGGTGATCAACATCAACATCGTCCGGAATCCCCATGAAGAGTCACCGATGTCATTCAATCTCGTTAATAAAACCGTTTGCTGTGAAACATAAGTTTCGATGCGGCAATCCACACTTGGTTTGAGGATCTATCCTCCTAGGAAGTTAAATAGCGATCCCAATTCATTCGCTCCGCTGCTCGTATTTACCAGCGAAATAAGTTGCCATATCTAATACTGTGGTATGCTCGGGCAGGAAAAAATGACCTCTTCTTTATCCAATTACAGGTGTCTTGCGTTAGCCCTTGTATTTTCGGGGTTTGGAGCGCTCCCGTGTTTTGCGCAACTGAAAATCTACATACAACCTGACAATGGATTTGAGACATACATCTCAGCAGCGTTAACTAAGAAGAATGTTCCTGTCGTGGTAGTTTCGGAAGAAGATGCTGCAGCTTTTATCCTTCAACCCACGCCTGTGGATGTCAAGACGGAAAGCACGGGTTCTAAGGTCGCACGCTGCCTTTTCTTGTACTGCGTTGGCATACAAGGAGAACAGACGGTAAGCATTCAGCTATTTAACCCACGAACTAGGGCTAGTGTCTGGGCATATACCGTTCGCAAATACGATGCACACGCGTACCAATCCTCTGCCGAGGCCATAGCGAAACACTTGAAGCAGTTTCTTGAAGAACACAAGGAATTGCTCAGCGTCACTGCGGTTCCAGTTTCAGTTAGTGAGAAGGCGCGACGACAGTTCGTTCCAGTTGGGACGACAGCAACAGTTGTCAAAGGGACTAGTGAAGGTCCTGCGGCACAGAAAACTGCAGAGCGGCCATTTGCCGAGAATGGAACGCTCGTTGCTAAGTCAATCCCGGACGGTGCGGAGTTGTATGCAGACGATGATTTCGTCGGGAATTGTCCGGCCACTTTAAAACTCAAGCCGGGGAAACATTACATTCGTGTCTTTCTAAAGGATCACCAGAATTGGTCCCGGGAGATAACAGTCGTATCCGGATCGGAGGTCAATCTAACAGCAACACTGGTGAACTCGAATTAGAGACCAATGTCGCCCCCCGGCAAGATTCGGCATCTCGACTGTAGGGGCCAACGTGATTGTCACAGTGCAATAGAGCCAGCCAACCACCTACGCTGGCCCGAAATTTAAATCGTCATCGAAGTCCAATTCCCGCCGCGATCACGAACCGCAATGGCGCGCGCGGACGCAACTGCAACCCACGCTGACACCGATATCGCGCCACCCACGCTGGGTGTACTAGAAACCGGGTTGTCTAGTGCTCACCCCCGACGGCGTGTGACTCCGCTGTATGAAGCCTTTAGACTTGAACTATTTAGCCGTGCGCGATATCGATTTCGCAATGCTCGAATACGGCATTACCACAGTTGGATTGCCAATGTATTATAGACGTCGTTGAGGATTTCGTAAATTCCCTCCTTAGGTAATAAATCTACTAATTTTTAACCGTCATTCTTGCCTCGCTGAACCCAAAAAAAACGGGGAAACGGAAGCCACAAAAAGGAGGAGCATTTTTAACCGCCCTCTTCGGGGACTGACTCCACCACCTTTACCGCACCCTCGGGTGGGCCAATCTGCTCGCTGAGCTTATCCATTCCGGCAATGAGTGCAGCCAGCGGATCAGGCCGGTTGTCTGCGACATCCAGCGTTTGGCGAGGCGTGCCTTCCGCTCGGTTGAATATTGCTTCTGCGCAGCCCCGATCTCCCAGGAGTGCTTTGCTCCCCAATGCTTCTACGATGTCTTCGGCATTGGTTTTGTTTTTTCCAAAAGGCGCTTTCGTTGCTGGAGCTGCTAGGAACGCACGGCATGCTTGAGCCGCAGTGGCGGATTTAGGACGGCCTCCTGGATTACCGGATACACCCTTTGGGAAGCGTGGCCCATGTTTGTTGCCCCTGGCGAAGGGCTTTCCTCGCGGGCGCTTTTTAGGCCTGATCTCAAGCGCAAACACCTTAGCCGCGCTCTTCGGCGTGTTCTTGGGTTCCTGCAATTTCGACATTAACTTGCTCACATAGGAAAGTTACTTTTCAAAGCAAAGCTTAGGGTCTTCGCGTTATGCCCACCGTACACAGCCCTGCCCCTTGACGGATGCTTTCTTCCGATTTGAAGTAGTACTTAACTTGTCCGGTCAGCTAGGTGTTTACCGTATCGTGTTTCTACATTCCGCAAACATCAGATGGGGTATGCGATCGCAGACCGCGTGATGGTGATCCAGCGCAATTCAGTGAACTCTTCCAGGGCTGCGGTGCCCCCAAAACGTCCCCAGCCGCTGTGTTTCATTCCACCGAACGGCATCTGAGGCTCGTCGCGAACCGTCGAACTATTAATGTGGCACATGCCGGTTTCAAGCCGCTCGGCCATTTTCATCGCCTTGTTAACGTCACGGCTGAAGATCGCGCTCGAGAGGCCGTATTCCGTGTCGTTTGCGATCTGTACGGCGTCTTCGCTATTTTCTGCGACCACAATAGAAACAAGAGGCCCAAAAGACTCCTCGGCATAGACGCGCATGTTCGGCGCAACACCGTATAGCACCGTGGGAGCAAAACACGGGCCTGATGCTTTTCCGCCGCAGAGCATGCGCGCGCCTTTGCTGGTCGCGTCCGCAACGAGACCTTCCAGGCGTTCGATTGCGGCTTTATTTATGAGCGGACCAATCTGTGTATCCGGTTGAAGCGGATCCCCAACCTTGAGGGTGACCGTCTTGGCAACGAGTCTCCGCGCGAACTCTTCAGCGATGGGCCGCTCGACTACAATTCGCTCAGTAGACATGCAGATTTGCCCTTGGTTCATGAACGCGCCGAACTTCGCGGAGGCCACTGCCGCGTCAAGATCCGCATCTTCGAGAACGATCAGCGGGGCTTTGCCTCCCAACTCCAGCACTATCCTCTTCAGATGCTTCGCAGCTTTCTCGGCGATGATACGGCCTATTTTCGTCGAACCCGTGAAATTAATCCTGCGCGTCTTGGGGTGTGCTATCAATTCATCCACCACGTCTGCGGCGTCCTCGGGTGCATTCGTGATTACGTTGATCGCCCCTTTCGGAAATCCGGCCTGTTGCAGAACTTCGGCGATGACGAGATGCGTTCCCGGCGATTCCTCCGACGCTTTTAGCACCACGGTGTTTCCGTAAGCGAGTGGGAGAGCGATCGCGCGCACGCCAAGGATGAGCGGCGCGTTCCAGGGTGCAATTCCCACAATCACGCCAACAGGCTGCCGCGTGGCCATGGCTACAGTGTCCGGAACATCCGACGGAATGATTTCTCCGATGACTCCGTACGTTTGCGCGGCAGCTTCGCGCAAAATTCCAGCGCTCAGGATGCAATTGAACATCCCCCAGCCGAAAGTGCCGCCGCTTTCCTCCGCGATCAACCGCGCGATTTCCAGCTGTCGCGAGACGATCACATCGGCCGCTTTCAGAAATAGACTGCGGCGCATTCCAGGAGGTGCCGCGCTCCAAGTTGGGAATGCTGCAGAGGCAGCCTCCACGGCGCGCTTAGCATCTTGACGTCCACCCGCGGCCACGCGCGCAATTACGTCTCCGGTGAACGGATTTTTCTTTTCGAACTCTCCGCCACCGGTCGCATCAATCAATCCACCGTCGATGAACATTGGTTGCCTTCTTATCGTATTTGCCGCCACTCATTTCTCCTCGAGCCTCGTTCACATTATCGGCCGAATCATTGCCCGTATATAGATCTCGAATCTTGACCCTTTTAGCAGTGGATCGAACACCTCAGCGTTCGAGCTCTCTTTTAACCGCGAACGTCTTGCAATGACCATCCATGATTCTCACTCGGGAGAAACTCCCGCAGGAGAGGCCTTGCTCTTGATCTTGTTTCGCCCGACAAAGATTGCAAACACAGGCCATCCGCTCAGGATTAGGCCAATTCCGATAATTGCATGCAGAGGTGAAGACAACACAGCAGTCAGCACAATGCCCAGAGCCGCCACCGTGAAGAGAACTGGCAGCCAGGGATAACCAGGCGCGCGGAAGGGCCGGTTGATCTCGGGGCGACGAATTCGCAAAACGATCACTCCGGCAACAGCTAAGCCGTAGAAAATCCACGCTGTGAAGATCACATACGTAAATAGTTCCTGAAATGTGCCCAGCAACGTCAAACACGCAGCCCATACACCCTGAACCACAATGGCAAATACCGGGGTGCGGAAACGCACGCTTACGCTTCCAAACTTTCGGAAGAACAGGCCTTCTGCAGCCATTGCGTAGTACACACGCGGGCCCGTCAAAATCATGCCGTTTGCGGCTCCAGTCATGGACACCAATATCAGCACAGAAATGAAGAGCGCAGCGGCTCCCCCAAAAACAGAGCTGACGGCCGTGGCTGCCACGCGATCTGTTTCTAAGATCTGTGTAGGTGTTAATACACAGTAGTACGCAATATTTGCAAGCAAATAGGTGGTGGCAACGATGAGCGTGCCATAGAGAAGCCCGCGGGGCAGATCTCTTTTCGGATGCTTGAACTCACCTGCCGTAAAAGACACGACGTGCCAACCTTCGTATGCCCAGAGCACTGCAATCAGCGCAATACCAAAATGTGATGGATGGAATTCGAGAGGCCCTTTTGGCCAAAAGCTGGTGTCCAACATATCAGCGCGTCCGCGAGAGAACAAGAGCGCGACCATAAGCGCCAATCCGCCAAGTTTTGCTAGGGCGAACACGTTTTGCACAGCCTTTCCAGACCGTATGCCCACGCAATTCACCCCGGTGAGTATGAGCACACCAACGACGCCGGCGACCTTTTGCTGGGTTATCGTGAGCGGCACGATCTGGGCCAGATAAATTCGGAACGCAACAGCCAAAGTTGCGATGCTGCCTGAGTGGATGAGTGTCAGTAGACCCCATCCATAAAGAAAGCCGACAGTTTTTCCGTACGCTTGTCGGAGATAAACATACAGACCTCCTGCTCCCGGGAAAGCGGCTCCGAGTTCGCCGAGGGCGAGTGCGCCGAACAGGCTCAAAAGGCCCCCAGTTATCCACACAAACAGAACTCCGGAAAGACAAGACAGTCGGCTCGCTACACTATTCGGCACTAGGAATATGCCCGACCCAATTACTGTTCCCGCGACGATCGCCACGGCGTCGCGCAATCCAAGTTCGCGAAGGAGTCGGGTTTGGCTGTCTGACGGAGCAGTGGGGGTGGTGGCCATTAGTTAGTAGCCGTTAGCTCGTGTACCGGCGAATACGGTACGCTGTTTCTTCCCCCGCTTTGCCGAACAGCGCCACACTTGGGCATTGACGATAATTCTCACACGCCGCCAGGAACACGTTTAAGTCCGCTACGGGCACGCATGCGACTCTGAAAGGGTAGCACTTACGGAACAGGGCTACACTCTGGCTCGACATACTCATAGACGGCCTTAGCAGTCAGGGAAGTTAATATCTCCACTGGTGGGCGCTGCTGCAAATGTGCCAGACGATCGAGCGTTACTTCAAAGGTAGAATCTCGAGCCAACAAGGTTACCGAACAACCCTCGAGCACTCCGGGGATTCCGGTTACATCCACAACAGCATGTTCCAGTCCAACCATCACAATTGGCGCAATTTGGCCCAATAGATTTGCAACCTGTCCTTCCCTCGATACCAAAATCGAATTCGAGAAGCCAACCGGCAAGACTCCCAAGCGCGTCTCTCTTAAGGTGACGAGAGCTCCGCCAAATCCGAATTTGGTTCCAACCGGAATGCGACGCAATCCCCCAAGGACGGTACTTACTTCTTGAAGCACGGCCCGACTACCGAGAGAACGGGTCTGATCGGGGTATTTCACATTCGCTGGCTCAATCCCGAAGAGTAGCTGCCCAGGACAGACCGCATTTGTTTCAGGGGCCTTCAATCCAAACGCGATGCCACTAGAGGAAAATGCCTGAACAACGAAGGGTAATTTGACGTGTTTACGGATTTCCTTCACAGACCGACCAAATTCTCGCATTCGATCTTCGATCCATGGCAGTTCGTTGACGCCAGAAAAGGGGAGGTGTGTAAAAACCCCATCCAGCTTGACCGACGGGAGCTTCGACACAATTCGACCTGTTACGGAAGCCGCGTCGGCTGTCGAGACGCCAAATCGACCCAACCCGGTGTCAACCTTCAGAAAAATCGACACGGGGCCATTGACAGCTCGAGCAACCGCCTCTGCTTCTTCGTACGACTGGATTCCAATCGTTATGCCGGACGCAGCTAAGACATTGTCTTCTCGGTTGCCAACGGTCGGAAAAAGCAGAATCCGGCAGGTAATGCCCCACCGGCGGAGAGCAATGGCCTCCGCAGGACTACCTACGGCAAGCCATCGAACACCGTCGCCCTGTAAGCATTCAGCCACCGCCCTGAGGCCGTGTCCATAGGCATTGGCTTTGACACACGCGATAATTTCCTGGTGATCGGCAACCGATTGACGGATCAGCCTCAAGTTGTATCGCAGGGCGTCGAGATCAACGACCGCTCTCAAGTGCGGAGCGGCAAATGTTTCGAACGATTCCTTCAGCTGCTGTTCCGGCGAACTGTTGGCGATCGCATTCACGCGCTCCGGCTGCCGACCACGCTTTAGCATAACAGGCACCTCATAAATCTATTGGCTTCAGATGTAAGCCGCTAACTTTGTCAGGGGCACAGGAAATGGATGTTTCAACGATGATACACATATTGCGTTTTTAAGCAGCGACACTATACACGGATGCTTCGCGACATGTAAAGATGAACTTATTATCTAGAATATTGTGGTTATGTCGTAATAACGCAGTGAGACATATATTGCGTTTTGTGATTGACATATCAACCGTCATCTCCTATAAAGCAGGCATCCAAGCCGGCACGGACGACTCGTTACACCGCGATCGGATGGTTGGAATGGCCGGCCCGAAGCGAAGAGTGAACACACACCTCGTCTGTTAGGCGCCGAACGTGAAGTAGTGTCCGATCGCGGAATGTGCATATATTGTGCTGAGCAGTAGTCCGCACTCGGTTAGCTCCATCTCAGGTGTCAGTCGATAGATGGGAGGATTACCGTGAGAGCTGGGGTCGCCTTGTTTTTTTCCTTCAGGTTCTGCTTATTGGTGGTGCTTGCTCTCGCAATGACATTGCCAAGTAGCGCACAGTCAAGCGCGTCTCTGTCTGTCGCTGAGCGCATCCAGAAGGTAATGAATCAACCTGAATTTGCGCATGCCAATTTCGGCATCGAGTTTTACTCGCCGGATACCGGTAAGGCAGTCTTCTCGCTTAACGATCAAGAACTGTTCGTACCTGCTTCTACGACGAAACTACTCACGGAAGGGACAGTGCTAGCAAGCCTTGGGGCAGACTTCAGATTTTATACCCGCATTTACCGGACAGGAGCGGTGGACTCAAAGGGTCGGCTGAAAGGCGACCTCGTGCTCGTCGCGAGCGGAGATCCAAATCTCTCGAACCGCATTCAATCCGATGGGACGCTGGCTTTTGCAAATAATGACCATTCTTACTCCGGGAGCGCTCTTCCAGGAGACCCACTCATAGTGATCCGCCAGCTTGCGAAGGGCGTCGCAGCAAAGGGAATCCGGAAAATCGAAGGCAGGGTCCTAGTTGATTCGAGCCTTTTCCCAGAAACGCCATGGGAGGGCGAGGGCGGAGGGGGTGTCGTTATCTCCCCGATCGTCGTCAATGACAATCTGATTGACCTCGTGATGACGCCTGCGGCGAAAATTGGTGATCCTGTCGTCCTTGATTCTTCACCGGCGACCTCATACGTCAAATTCATCAACCACTTAACCACAGCAGGCGCTAACACCTCAGTTAGTCTGGATCCGCCTCAGATCAAGACGAATGCGGACGGCACAGTAATCGCCACCCTGACTGGCAGTTTGCCGCTTGGTGCCCCTCGAACGTACGCACCGCTTTTTGTTCCGTCGCCGACCGTATTCACAGAGACAGTGCTGCGCGAAGCGCTGGAGGAAGTCGGCATTAAGGCGAAAGTCGCGACGATTATGCCCGCACCCGACTTTCAATCTTATCGGCGTTTTTATGCGGCAGGGGCTGAAGTTGCCGAGCATATCTCGCTGCCGCTGGCAGAAGAGATCAAGGTTACTCTGAAGGTCAGCCAAAATCTCCACGCTTTCATGGGACCGTACTTGCTTGGCGCGCTTGTGGCGAAGAATGCAAAGGACCCATTTAAGGCCGGCTTTGCTGTCGAAAAGAAATTTCTCGAAGACGCTAAACTGGATCTCTCTGGTGCCTCGCAGGGCGACGGCGCAGGCGGCAGCTGGGCGGACCTATTCACTCCGGACTTCATGTGTCACTACCTGGCTTATTGGACCACGCGCCCGGATTACCCTACTTTCTTGAGGGGGTTGCCGATCCTCGGCAGGGATGGGACGCTTGCAGATATCGACCGAACATCGCCAGCCGTAGGGCACGTTTTTGCAAAAACTGGCACGTTTGATTCCGAGGACACGCTCAACGACATAGTGATGCTGAATGGCAAGGGGCTCGCCGGCTATGTAATCAGGGCCGACGGCAAACGGCTCACTTTCGCGGCCTATGTCAATCACGTTCACATGCGACTCAGTCCAGAAGCCGCCGCCCACGCTCTCGCGGAGGCGCTCGGCCAAATTGCCGCGGCCGCATACGATGCCCCGCTCGATGAGATTGCCCCGGAGGAGCGACATGAAACTCGCGAACAGCGGTAAGGCACTCCTTCTGAGTGTTATGCTTATCTTCATCGGTTGGCGGGGTGCGGCCGACCCCCAGGTACACCCTACTGAGTACAAGTTCTCGTCGAAAATTCCGCTTCAGCCCGTCGCTTACCAAGCCCGGCAACTCGAATCCTTGATGGATTTTCTTGGCGAGCCTTTTTCACAAGCTGAAAAGGAAGGCATTAACCGCGCTATTGCGAATCGTGATTCCGATGAGGCCGTCGAGCAGATCGAGTCGATTCTCGACAAGCACGCACTCGTCGTGGTTACGATTAATCGGGAGAGCCGCGTGGGCGTCACGCGAGGTGAGGCAGACACGGACCTGATTCAAAATGGCACGCGGTCCTTTTTCGTCAAGATCGTGAACCAAGCAGGAATCACGTCACCGCTGCAGGTCAATAGCCCCAACAGCGGTCCGGTTTTCCAGTCCATATCCGAGAGTGCATCGCGCCCACCGGTGCCCCGCCTGAATGCTGCGGACATTCGTGACCGCTGGGCGGAGATTTCTCTTCTTCATGAGGGGCTACTGGCGCCCCTGCTTCCCAACGACTTGGATATCCAAACACGCATAGACGAAAAAGTGACCGCCCTGAAGACACCAGTGCCGCGGCTTCCGGATGACCTGGGCGTCGAAGATCGCCCGCAGCTTTCGGGTTCGGGTCTCGAATACCGCATTCTACTGATCTACAGTCGAGATGCCGGTCAGCGTTCTGCCAAGCTCAGTTTTGACATAGGCAAGGGCACGCAGGATACGGGTGAAACCAGTATCCTTTTCAATATCGCACCATCGCCTACGATCAAGCTACATGTGCTCGATGACGACGGCCGGCCCACAATGGCATCTTTCATCTTTCGAGATGGCTTTGACCGCATCTATCCCAATCCCGCAAAACGCCTGGCGCCTGACTTTTACTTTGAGCCCCAAGTCTACCGTGCCGACGGGGAATTCATCTCGCTGCCGCCGGGGTCCTTCACCGCCGCATTCACGGGTGGCCCCGAATACATCCCGGAAACGCAGAAATTCGTAGTCGATGCGAATGGACCACAGGAACTTACCTTTCACTTGAAGCGCTGGATCAACCCGACAGACCGCGGCTGGTACTCTGGAGATAGCCACATCCACGCGAATGGTTGCGCGCACTACGCAGACCCAACCTTGGGAGTATCGCCTGAAGATATGGACCGGCAGGTGCTTGGTGAACATCTCAATGTGGCGAGCGTTCTTAACTGGGGACCCGACTATTACTATCAACGGCAATTTTTCCGCGGCCGGCAGGATAACGACCTGTCAAGACCAGACGCGCTGCTTCATTATGATCTTGAGGTCTCTGGCTTTCCATCGAGTCACGCAGGACACCCGGTCTTGTTGAACCTGGCCGATCAGGACTACCCGGGCGCGAAGCAAATCGAAGATTGGCCGAGTTGGGAGTTACCTATTTTCCGTTGGGCAAAGTCCCAAGGCGCGACAGTTGGATTCGCGCACACTGGAGGAGGGCTCGCCCTCGGAAGCAATACCTTGCCAAACTATGAAATTCCGCCATTTGATGCGCCGGGTGCGAACGAATATGTTGTGGACGTTACTTACCCCAACATCGTCGATTTCATTGATGTCGGCGACGGTCCATTTCCGTACGACCTCAACATTTGGTATCAGACGCTCAATGTCGGCTTCCGGACTCGCATCGCAGGCGAGACGGATTTCCCGTGTATCTATGACACTCGAGTCGGCATGGCCAGAACTTACGCCAAGTTGAACGGCGACAGCCTGTCTTATTCCAAGTGGGTGGAAGCGATCCGCGACGGGGAGAGCTATGTGTCCGATGGCCGAAGCCATTTGATGGACTTCACGGCGAATGGCACCGACGTTGGGACGCGGCGAAGCGAGGTCGGCCTACCTGCTCCCGGCGACGTGCAGGTTGAGGTCAACGCGGCGGCTTATCTCGATCCCATTCCAGATGAGAAAATCCGCGATGCTCGCTTCGACTGGGAGCCCTACTGGGACGCCGAGCGCGCTCGAATTGGTGACAACAGGAAAGTACCCGTGGAAGTTATCTTAAATGGCGAGGTGGTGGCTCGGCAGGTAATCGATGCGGACGGATCTGTTCAGAAGCTCAAGTTCAGCATTCCTATCCGCCAAAGTAGCTGGCTTGCTCTTCGTATCGTCCCCTCTTCCCATACGAATCCGATCTTCATAATCGTTGGAGACAAGCCCATCCGCGCCTCTCGTCGAAGTGCCGAGTGGTGCTTGACCGCCGTCGATCAGTGTTGGAGCCAAAAGGTGCCTCGGATCTCGAAGCGTGATCTCCCTGAAGCAGAAAAAGCATATGAGCACGCGCGGCAGGTATACCGCGCATTGATCGATGAAAGTGAGGTCGAGTAGTTGATGCGTGTCCGCACCCCCGGCTTGGTCCAAGGCGATCAGAGACTCGTAGCGACGACGAGACCGGTAGAGGCAGACGTTTCTTGGAAGGCTGTCCCGCTGCGCCACATTGTCGAAGCCTGCGCTCGACAGCTAACTACCTCAGCTTTGCTGCGGTTTCGGAAGACGCCGAGTGGCGGAGGTTGAGTGCCCGCCAATGTCCTGCCGGCGAAGCCCCCGAAGACTGTATTCGGAGAAGGTCCGCTCAAGAGCATGCGCGAATTACGCCTTCGAATCTGGGTGAACTGACTCCCTCTTTCGGTGTTCTTAAGCTCGACAAGTGCTGTGGTCAAACTAGAAGAATGTTTCGATGGCGGACGAGATCTGGTAATCGTCGTCAACAAGGAACAGAATTCGCCACTTATCGAACGTGGAACAAGGATGCGAAATGCCTAAGGCAACCATGTCACCTACACGCAGAGAGTTCGCTGACGGAATGCGCAAATAGGCGTGCTGGTCATTGAGACTCGTCAACTCGTAATCACTATTCAGCCGGACTGGCGCATGGTCCGCGCCGATCCGAAACCGTTTGAGTGGCACCGGCAAGCCGGCATCATGACTGCAATCGCGACGCCCAGCTGTCAGAATGGCAAGTTTGGGCTCAGGCACGGATTGCACGTATGTCCAAATCTCAAGGGCTGGAATAAGGCCGGGGCCAAGATATTCGTTCTTTGGCAGACGGCTACGTAGCGCCTCGTCGAGCTTTTGGTACAACCCGGAATCGTGCGTAAGATAACAACCGCTGCGCAAGACCACTTTTTGTCGATTGCCAAGCGAGGCCGCGTTGAAGGTCTCGGCTACCAGGTCGTAGAAAGCCGAACCACCAGCGGAGAGAAGTATGGGGCCCGGCGCATACAGGTTCTCCTTCGCACAAGTCGCGGCGACGGAAGTCAAAAACCTTACGAAAGCGCGAACCCTTTGAACCGTGTCTAAGCCCTCTGACGACTGGAGAGTGCCCTCATACCCTTCGACGCCGCGAAGCGCCAGGAAAGGTTCGCTGTGCTTCACCTGCCGTGCAACATGAAGTGCCTCCTCCAAAGTACGACAACCTGTTCGTCCCCCACCATACCCACCCTCTACAAAAACTTGCAGAGGACGAGCTGGAGACCGTTCGCGGACAGCTTCGACAAGCCGAGCTACGCCATCAGCCGAATCCACGATGCAAAAAAAATCAAACTCAGGATCCTTTGCCAGTTCATCGAGGACGTACCGAATCTCGACCTTTCCGACGAGCTGATTGGCCATGAGGATTCGCTTGAAACCATGACGCCGGGTTACGCAGAGCTGTTGCACCGTCGAAATCGTGATGCCCCAGGCTCCGTCGTCGACCTGGCGCTTGAAGAGCTGTGGGCTCATGGTGGTCTTGCCATGAGGGCAAAGCAACGCGCCTGAAAATCTAAGAAACTGCTGCATCCAACGGCTATTCTGTCGAAGAGCCGATTCACGGATGACCGCAGCAGGCAAAGGCAAATCGCCGCTTAGCAGATTCCAACGCTGCTCGGCGATCTGGCCGATAGGAATTGAATCGATCCCGGGAGGAATGCCCTTGAGCTGACCACCAATGACCGTCATTCCCCAATCTCGCCGTGTCGTCATGTTTCGGGACATCCTGTTTTCAGTTATGTCGCCGCTCAAGTCGCGGTCCAGATCCACGTCACATCCAACTGTCAGACTTGAGTCAGTCCCGTTTCTTCTCTGTGGCACTCGTTCCGCGCATATTCCCGCACAGAAACCAGCAAGAGCGCTCCGTTTCGTCATGCATGTCTCGCCCTACGCTGAAACCATCCGTCGCTTTTTCGAGCCAATGAATGCGAAATACGCAACAAAGATATAACAGCAGAGCGGGATGAGCATGGCCGTTGCCATACTTTTGGTCGCTTCAGAGAGCAGGCCTATGAGTGGGGTAAGCACGGCTCCGCCGATAATCGCCATCACCAGGAAGGAGCTACACATCTTTGTGTTCGGGCCAAGATCCTTCAGGCCTAGAGCAAATATGGTCGGAAACATTACCGACATGAAGAAACTCGTAAGAAAAAGAGCCCAGAGGCCCAGCCATCCGGGAAATAAAACTCCAACCGCAACCAGAAGTATGTTGGCGAGGCTGTAGATTCCCATCAAACGATTGGGAGGAAAGAAGCGCATTAGATAGGCCGCCGAGAATCTTCCAATGCCGAACGCGACCAAAGTACCCGTCAACAGGTATCCACCCATCTTTTCTGATGCGTGCACGTAGTCCTGAACGTACTGTATGAAGTAGCTCCAAGTTCCCACTTGCGCCCCGACATAGAAGAATTGTGCCAACACCGCCCAAACAAAGTGCGGATACAGGAACAGGCCCCGAAATCTTCCTCCACCAGTCACGGGAGTTCCAATGGCATGTTCGGTATTGGCCGGGAATCGGGTGCGAGCTAGCAGCAAGGCACAAAGGAAAACAACGCATCCCAGCACCATGTAGGGCACCAACACTCGCATTGTCTCGTGCCGCAGATAGGAACTATACACATGGGTAATCTTCATCGCTTGAACTTGAGCTGGTTTCAGTTCGACGCCCGAAAAGATGAACGCAGTTCCCACCAACACACCGGAAATTGCCCCAAGAGGATTGAAGGCCTGGGAGAAATTCAATCGCCGTTCTGAGCCATCCGGGTCTCCAAGCTGCGCGATGAATGGGTTTGCGCCTGTCTCGAGAAACGCCAGTCCGCTGGCAATGACAAAAAGTGCAAAGAGAAAAAATCCATATTTCGCGACCATAGCCGCTGGCCAAAACAAGAATGTGCCTGTGCCATACAGCACCAAGCCGAGAATTAAGCCGACCTTGTAACCAAACCTGCCCATCACTAGCGCGGCCGGCATGGAGAATAGGAAATACCCCAAATAATAGGCGGATTGAACCAGGCCGGCTTCAAATCTGGTGATCTCGAATGACTTCATGAACTGCCTTATGAGTATGTCGTTCAAATTGGCCGGTACACCCCAGAGAAAGAACAGCGCCGTTACCAGAATGAAAGATGCCTCGAACTCTTGCGGCACAAGTCTGTGGTGAGCTGGAGTCTTATCCGAAGGATGAGCGACGACTCTTGCACTCAGATTTACCATCGAGAGATTCCATTATAGGAACTCATCCGATCACCCTGGCAGGCGCTTGTTCAACTGCGCTCGGCTCTCGTACCCCAAACAATCCGACGCCCGAGACAAATCCCGGGCGGTTGCCGGGACGACTGGAATACCTGCAATAGGAGGCGTCGCTCATATAAACTTCTTTACGGGTACCACCAATTGGCGGCGGGTGCTTTTCTCTCGAACCCGGACGCAACCATCGATACAGACGGCGCTGGCCACCCCCTTAAAGTCTTCGGGAACCTCAAGCATAAGGATCAGGTACCGGACCCGGTCTTCAGCTTTCGCCGCGAGCCACCGGTATGTAGTTTCTCCGAAGAGGTTCCCATGCGTGACTGTTTCGCGCCGAGGTATCGGGAAAGGTGTGCTGCTGAATTCGAAGCCCCGGCAAAATTCGCGACCATTCCAAGGAGCTGAAATCCGATTCCGCCGCTCTTCCCAGTTTCCAACCCACGGAAAGTCCTTGCGGGCGAAGAGATACAAAACTAGAAGTTGGAGACGCGGGTTACACACGGCTACAAAAGCGATGGCAAGCGTTCGATCCAAGAGATGTGCGGTGTAATGACCAAAACGCACGTTGGGCGTGGTACGTAGATTGTGGAACCCGCCGTCTGATTTCCGAACCATGGGCCAGTTAAACTCAGAATCAGGTTGAATGAACATTCGCGTGCTGAAGCTTTTAGAACAGACCTTTCCGCGGGTGGCTGGCATATCGAAAAGTGTCGTGCCACATTCCAAGAAAGGTGGCCCGAACGTAATATGTTCGTTCCACGAGATCGGGCGGTCGAACGTGCTCAAGTTGAGGGCCCTCTCTTCGCAATAGACAACTGGGTTACTACGATCTAGCGAAATCTTCCGCTCGAAATGGATCCGTGCTTCCGGTAACTCAGCTCCATACACCAAAGTCGGGGAGGTTGTGCTGGAGGTCTGTTGCAAGCTCCACTTCACGACCGGGGCTTCTCCATGCGTGCTGTGACCTGCTGCGGTTTCTTCGGGAGAGGGTGGACCAAAATAGTCGAAACTGGCACTGTGGCCCGCGACGCCTGCCAATAATCTTCCCTCCGGCGGTGGCCCGTAAATCGATGCATACCTCGCCGCAGAGTACTTATAAGGATCGATTGTCTTCCAACCAGGTTTCCACATGGGATTGATCCCTTCGTGCTTTTTCGAGATCAATTCGCAGATGTGACCGCCGTTTTGAAGAACCGACACGTGCCCCCATTTGCTTCTCAAACGGAAGCCGGGGCGACCGTCCAATACGTCTGGACAACGAATGACAGATGGTGTGTGCGTTTCCGTGGGACGAAGCATTGTCAATTCGTTTCCGGGCCTCGGCGCGATTCAGCGTACCTCGCGCTCTCTGTAATTTAGTTGGTGTACCGCCGACTCTCGAACGGTCCGGGAACAGTCCCAAACAACTTCCCTCAAGGCGACGCCGCTGAATTTGTGAACAGACATGGCTGTGAGCTGCTCCCGAAGTTCGCGGCCGTCTAAGGCAAAAACTAGATTCACCCGATGCAAGCGTGCCGGAAGGAAACCATAAGGCCAAGCGTGAAGCGTCTTGATTCGCGTCGCTCCGAATCTTTCTTCATCTCACAATCGCTCAAGGCTCGACTGTGACGTTGAGTCAAGCATTGCGTTCTCACTGATCGTTAAGAATATGACTGTCATGCGAGGCGGCCCTAGCATAAAATCAATACCAATAAATATGCAAGAACTAACTTCTGACGACATGGCACATGTATTGCACTTTGTTCTCATGGGAGTATATTGCTTTTCGATCAAGCATCGGTTTAGGATGTCCCCAATAGAACTTTTAAATGCGGTCTGGATGCCATGAGCGCTGAACCACAGGCGAGTATTCGACGACACGATGTACCACCGGGCAGCGTGGCTGAGATTCTGTCCAAAATTAGCCCCAAGCGTCAACAGATGATCAGGCGAGTCTTGGAGCATCCTCGCGACTACGTGCTGTTGAGCGTACGGAGCCTCGCGCAGAAGTTGAAGCTCGATCCCTCGACGCTTCTCCGCACGATCTTAGCCATGGGCTTTTCGGAGTACCGACACTTTCAGTGGTATTTGCATGAACTCTCCGTTGCGCACGCGACCTCTCTTGATTTGACCGGCGACGCGGTGGTCACCAGGAAGACCGCAGAGGCGCAAGTGCGAGAGGCCATCCGCCAAGACCAGCAGAACCTCCAGGCTCTTTTTCATGGACTGGACCTGAAACGAGCATCTGCTCTCGCTGTCAGATTCTATTCCGCGAAAAGGATTGTAATTTATGGTGGGGATGCAGCGGAGTCATTGGTCCGTTACCTCGAGTATCAACTCATCGTACTGGGCCTGCCGGCTCTGGCAGTGGTCAGCGTCGGAACGACTATTCATATGGCACGCTCCATTGGAAAAGGCGACCTTGTGATCGCGATCAGCTTCCGTCGAGGACTACGACAAGCCGTTGACGGCTTGCAGAAGGCTCGAGCCGCAAACGCCTATTGCGTAGGGATTACCGACACGTCCATCTCAGCCATCGCTCGATATTCGAATGAATATTTTCTGGTGTCGACTGATGCCCCCTTTGGGACATCCTATGCCGCTCCAATGTCTCTGTTGAATGCCCTCATTTCTGGCATCGCATTCCACCGACCCCGGCGAACCATGGTTCTCCTGCGGAAACTTGATAAGGAGCAACGCACCGGCTATCGCTGGCATCACGAGGAGTAGCGCGTCCTGCGCCTTTGCAGTTCTTGCCTCTCTCTAAATTCCGGCGGCCCATCGCGATTTCATTTCATTTTCGGAGGACGCTCGAATGCAGACGATCAAACGAGTCGCGGCACTACTTCTGACCCTATCACCCACCCTGGCCTTCGCTGGAGGCGACAGGGGGGCCCGAAGTGGCAGTGTCGCTGGAGGTGCCTTCACGATCCAGCAAGTCCTCAGTGCTCCGTTCCCGACAGATTTGGTCGCCGCTCCCGCGACTAACCGTTTTGCCTGGGTTTACGACGCTGAGGGCAATCGCAATATCTGGATTGCCGAGCCCGTACGTGGCGGCAACGCCTACGCCAGCCGCCAACTCACACAATATTCCGACGACAATGGTCAGGCGATCGGTGAGCTTGCTTGGACTCCCGACGCGAAATCCTTAGTCTATGTTCGAGGCGGCGACCTCGAATTCAGCGACAAGCCCTATCCCAATCCCACACGATTCGTGCAGGGAGTCGTACAGGACGTCTGGATCGTCGCGCTCTTGGGCGGTGAGCCGAAGAAAATCGGCGAAGGCCATTCGCCGGCCGTTTCACCCAAGGGAGATGTGGTTGCGTACGTCTACAAGAGCCAGGTCTGGCTCGCCAAACTCGATGGTCGCGAAGAGCCGGAACAACTGATTCACTCGAGAGGCGAAAGCAGCTCGTTGCGCTGGTCTCCGGACGGCCGCTACCTCGGGTTCGTTAGTAGGCGCGGCGATCACAGTCTCATCGGCGTATACGCCGTGGAGTCAAAGAAACTCAGCTATATGCAGCCAAGCACGAATTACGATTCTGGACCTGCGTGGTCGCCCGACAGCCAGAGCATCGCGTTTCTCCGGATTCCCTCGTCGAAAGACACGCAGATGTTTGAGGCGAAGCGGACCGGCGAACCCTGGTCGATTCTTGTCGCACAGGCCGACACGGGAAGAGGCCGCGAAATATGGAAATCCTCCACGGGTCGTGGTAGCGCCTTCTGGGAAATTGCTGCCGAGAATCAGATTTTCTGGGGTGTCGACGATCAAATCATCTTCCCGTGGGAAAGTGATGGCTGGAATCACCTGTATTCTGTGCTCGTTAACGGCGGCGCGCCTACTCTTCTCACTCCCGGGGCCTTCGAAGTCGAGCACGTCTCGCTCAGCCCCGATCGTAAGACCCTCGTTTACTCCTCGAACCAGGACGACATCGACCGCCGGCATGTCTGGAAAGTGGCGTTGGGTCGAAACATTCCGAGGGCATTGACAGGTGGCTCGGGAATTGAAACCGCTCCGGTTGTAGCCAGCGACAACCAGACCGTCGCCGTGCTCCGTTCTGACGGGCGGATTACGATGCGGCCCGCGATTGTTGTTGGTCCGAGCGAGATTCGCGACCTCGCGACTAGCGCAATTCCGACAGATTTCCCCGCGGCGCAATTGGTCACACCTCAGCAAGTGATTTTCTCTGCAGCGGATGGAATGCAGATTCACGGCCAGCTTTTCCTCCCCCCCAATGTCAGTGACGGCTCGCGCCACCCCGCTATCGCCTTTTTTCACGGGGGCTCGCGTCGCCAAATGCTTCTCGGTTGGCATGACATTAACTACTACAGTAACGCCTACGGCATGAACCAGTTTCTCGCGAGTCGCGGATACGTCGTCCTCTCGGTGAACTACCGTAGTGGCACTGGCTACGGACTCGATTTCCGCGAAGCCCTAAAGTATGGCGCCTCGGGCGCAAGCGAGTATAACGATGTGGAGGGCGCTGGTATTTTCTTGCGGAACCGCGCTGATGTCGATCCCAAACGAATCGGGCTCTGGGGAGGAAGCTATGGCGGGTATCTCACCGCTATGGGTCTTGCACGCTCCTCTGATTTGTTTGCGGCAGGCGTGGATATGCACGGCGTACATGACTGGAACGTCGAGTTGAGTTACTGGATTCCCGGTTACAATCCTGATTCCCACCCCGAAGCCGCGCGCGTGGCTTGGGAATCTTCACCCGTGGCTTCCGTCCCGACGTGGCGCTCGCCTGTTTTGCTGATCCAGGGCGACGACGACCGGAATGTCCCATTCGCCGAAATGGTCGAATTAACCGACGCTTTACGAAAACAAGGCGTCGAATTCCAGGAGATCGTGTTCCCTGATGAAATCCACAATTTCCTATTGCATCGAACGTGGATAGCCGCTTATTCGGCGGCAGCTGACTTTTTTGATCAGCGGTTGGGGTCAGCCGCCGCAATTTCTACTGCCGCGCATTAATTTGTGAAGACGGGGACCATTTCTTAGTTTTACCGTGTCATGGCGTGTCTTGTCGCCGGATTTAATACGTAGGGATCACTTCTCTGCGGGCCGAAAGCCGAATGAACTGGGTACCGAGCCAACGACAGTCACTCCGCCTAAGTTCACGCGACTCTAATCATAAAATCGACCGGGGCTAGAGAAATTCGCCAACTGCTTCGATGCGAATCATGCGAAGTTTCCGGCACCTCGGCTTTGGGTGCGAGTCAGTGTAAACCAACTCGTTGATCTCCCAAGAACTCACGATTTTAAGTGTCGTGCGACTTCGTTGAAATTGATAATGCAACACATGTTCCAGGACAAATCACTCCGAGTCGGGAACCCTCCAGTGGCAGTCAGATCCGCCAACCGACCGCATGAGATCTAAATAGAACACGCAGATAGATCAAAAATAAGCATATTTTGTTGGACGAATCGACATCCTAGGATGATTATCTGGCACTGAACTGATCGCTCGCAAGACACGCGGACGAGGGATGGGTCACACTTTTCTCTTGACAAGGCCTGTAAGCGAGCATACTTTCGTGGCAAATCAGCGAGCTTATGATGTAAGTGTTGCATTTCTCTATATGTGCTGCGGGAACTATTTTTTAGTCGGTTGATTACCGAGTGTGTGGAGGACCGACATGCGGAACGATAACCAAAGGTTGTGCATCAGCTGGAGCGGGCAGATTCAAAAGTGCAGGACAGCGCTAAGCATTGTGGTATTACTGTCGCTGATTGGAATCGCGGCGGTAGCGACGATGGCCCAGACGTCCGGCACGGGCGCGATCTCTGGTATCGTGACTGATTCGAGTGGCGCGTCTGTTGAGGGTGCCCAAATTAAGGTGACCAATGTGGGAACGGGCGAAATCCGTTCGGTTTCTTCCGACTCATACGGCAAATACCTCGTCGCGCTCCTACTTCCAGGCACATACGACGTTGAGCTTAGCAGGTCGGGTTTCAAGACGATCTTCGAGACCGGTGTTCGAGTGATCGTGGCAGAGAACACGGCTATTAACGTGCGTCTTGAAGTCGGGCAGGTGTCGCAGAAGATCATGGTGGAGGGCGCCGTGGAGCAACTCGAAACCCAATCGAGCGCTCTCGGGAATGTGACCAGTGGAGAGCAGGTCCGAAATCTTCCTCTAGCAACTCGAAACTACACCCAAATTATTGCACTGAATCCGGGCGTAAATAGCGACGTATGGAATTCCTCTGCCTTGGGCAACGGAGGCAGCGTTAGCGGCGCGACCGCTGTCATGGTTGCAAACGGTGGAACATTCAATGACAACGATTACCAGATGAACGGGATAGGGATCAACGACTTGGGCAGCAACGGAACGGGTAGCGGAGGAGTCCCTCTTCCTAACCCGGATACCATTCAAGAGTTCCGGGTTCAGACCGGGCAATACGATGCGTCATACGGGAGAAATGCGGGCGCCAATGTGGACGTCATCACGAAGGGAGGCACGAATGACTTCCACGGGAGTGTTTGGGAATTCTTCCGCAATAACGTTCTAAACGCGAACACATATTTCGGTAAAGCCAACAACCAGCCACGGCCGGTGCTCAATCAGAACCAATTCGGTTTCACTCTCGGGGGACCCATCAAGAAGAACAAGCTGTTATTTTTTGTGTCATATGAGGGGGATCGTCAGCGAAACGGGCTGGATCCGCAGTGTTCCAAGACCGTTACCATGGCTCCGCTCACGAACGATCGCTCGGCCGCAGCTCTTGGAGCGTTGTTCGCTGGACAAACCGGCGCGAATGGAGGTGCAGCTATACTCTCAGACGGATCAAACATTAACCCCGTCGCGCTGCAATTGTTGCAGCTAAAGCTTTCGAATGGGCAATATATGATTCCCACACCCCAAACTATAAACCCGAGTCAGCCATTCGACAGCCAAGGCTCGTCGACATTCAGCGATGCGTGCCCCTTCACAGATGACCAGTTCATGACGAACGCAGATTATCAAATTTCCGAGCGGAGTAAGCTCTCTGGCCGGTTTTTCTTCTCGAATAACGGATTCTCATATACCTTGCCGTTCACCTCGTCTGCGGGCGCTTCCGTTCCGGGATTTCCGCAGACTTTTCCCTTCGGCTATCGCAGCTTTTCGCTGACGCACACGTATGTTTTTAGTTCGAATCTTGTGAATCAGGCAGAGATCGGTTTCAATCGCGTCAATCAACACAGCACGGTAGGTTATCCATTTACGTTTTCCGATGTCGGCGTTACGGTGCCTAACTATGACAACAATCGTCCGCAAATCAATTTCGACTTTCCCTCTCCCAGTGCTCTTGAGTTGGGTGGAAACGGGCAAGCCGTCACGATCGCGCAAAACACGTACACAATCCAAGACTCGTTGTCCTGGATCCGCGGCCGCCACAGTTTTCGCTTTGGAGGGGGTCTTCTCCGCGAACAATATAACAATGTGGGCTATAAGAATATCGCCAACGTGGCTTACTTGAGTTGGGCTGATTTTCTGTTGGGAATGAGCGCCGCCCAGAACGGCAGTGCGTTCAGCAACGTTTTCTTGTCGTTCGACAACCCCGGCCTCTTTGACCGAGGATACCGAGCCTGGGAGGGGAACGCCTACGCTCAGGACGACGTCCAGTTGACGAAGAGACTGACATTGAATCTTGGCCTGCGTTACGATCGCCTCGGCTGCATCTCCGATTCGCTCGGCCGCAATTCTACAATCGATCTTGCAGCGCTAAATCCGAATCCACCGGCCGGGGGAACAATCGCCGGAACAGTCGTACCCTCGAACTATGCCGGACCGACGCCGTTGCCGCCGGGGGTTATACGAGGTCCCAACGGATGTGCGATGAACGGTGATGGCCAGAATACTTGGAATCCTCGCGTCGGTTTCGCCTGGCAGGTACCGGGCACAGATCGATTTGTACTGCGAGGAGGGTACGGGGTGTACCACAGCCGATACGTAGGTCAAGTGGCCATCCAGTTGCTCGGCAATTCTCCCTTTTCTATAGGCCGGCTCTCGGTAGGGGCAAGCAATGCTGCGGCTACAAGTCAGGTCCCCTTTAACCTAAACGTCCCAACATTACCAAGCTTCATCCCATACTCCCCAACCACGCAGAACTTCTTGTTTTTCTTCGACCCCGCATTTCGCCCGCCGATGGAACAGGAGTACAGCCTAGGACTGCAGGCACAAATTACCCCGAGCTCGATTCTGGAGGTAGGCTATTCGGGCACCCGTGGCCTGCACAATATCCTCATCCGCGATAGCAATCAAGCTCAGATAGCTTCGGCAACTAATCCGGTACGAGGCGAGACCACGAATACGTTGGCGAATTTGGCTATGCGCACCCCGTATGAGGGCTTCTTCCCTGGTCCGCAGGAAATTCAAAGTATTGGAGAATCGTGGTACAACGCGCTACTCGTTAGCTTCAACAAACGGTTCAGTCACGGTCTACAAGCTCAGTTGTCGTATACGTATTCCAAGGAGTTAGCCAATGCCTACCAACAGTCGATCGGATTTAATGGAGGCAGTGTACTAGGAAATTCAAATAACCTACGCCAATCCTATGGACCGGATTTCTACGTCCGCCCTCACCGCTTCGTTGCCAACTTTTACTACGAACTGCCGGGCCCGAAGGGTGAAACGTCCTTGCAGGGTGAACTGTTGGGAGGGTGGGCAGTCTCGGGTGTAGTGACGATCCAAGATGGACACTTCTTGACGGCTCAGTTCTTCAATGGGAATAGCGTCTACGGGAACTTTAGCGACCGCGCAAGCCTGACAGGCGCGTGCGCACCCAGCCAGTACGTTCACTCGGGAGGTGTTAGCAGCCATCTGAACGATTACATCAATACTAGTTGTTTTGGGGCACCCGCGGTATTTAGCTCTGCTGACCCCAATGCACTGGGGTTTGGCAATTCTGGTGTCGGTATTTTCATGGGACCTGGCCAGAATAATTGGGACCTGTCCGTCCTAAAGCAGTTTCCGGTACGCTGGCCGCGTGAAAATGCCAGTTTTGAATTTCGGTCGGAGTTCTTTAACGCCTTCAATCACGCACAGTTCGCGGATCCAGATTCGAATTTTGGGGACTCAACTTTTGGACGGATCTCTGGTACGAGCGTGAACCCGCGGATTATTCAATTTGCGTTGAAGTTTACGTTTTAGCCCGTTTCAACGAGCTAGTCGGAGGGCGGCATCAAGTAGCACTGCCACTAGTAGGGGTTTCCGTCGGATTGCTTGGTGGTCCGCTGATTGAGGCAGTACAAGAAGCACCGGAGATGCTTGAACACCATGAGGCGTCGCGACTTCCTTCAGTCTGTAACGGTAGCATCGGTCCTTTATTCGGGGAAGCAACCAGCTTTCAGCAACATCGTTAATTTCCTTGCAGAGCAGTCTCCTGTGCGACGTGATTCGACGGCAGGCGCAAGCAATGTTCGAGATTTCTTCTATCGTCCTGAGAATGCTTGGACCGCTGACGTTCAGCCCTTCTACAAAGACGGGAAATTCTGGTTGTTCTTTTCGCCAGCTTGGCGTGACGTATCTAATTGCCCCAAAGGAGAGCCACTGTATTGGCCTGGCTCCTGGTATCTGATCAGTACGGAAGATTTCGTTCATTTTACGGAGCATGGTCAAGTATTACCGCGGGGCAACAGAAATCAGCAGGACCTCGGCTGCTTTGCGGGCAGCGTGATTGAGGCAGAAGGCCTCTACCACATCTATTATGCAGGCAACAATCGTTACTTCCCCAAGGAAGGAAAGCCTAGAGACGGAATCATGCACGCAACGAGCCATGATCTGTTGCATTGGGTCAAGATCCCCGACGATACCTTCTATGCCGCGCCCGGAATTTATGACATGAACGACTGGCGTGACCCTTTTGTTTTCTGGAATGAAGAAGCTAGGGAGTATTGGATGCTAGTCGTGGCTCGCCTTAAAGCGGGACCTGCGAGAAGACGAGGGTGCACCGCTCTGTGCACCTCGCGCGACCTGAAAAAATGGGATGTCCGCGAGCCATTCTGGGCTCCAGGTTTGTATTTCGATCACGAATGCCCAGATCTGTTCCGGATGGGGGATTTGTGGTACTTGGTATTTTCAGAGTTTAGCGAACAGCATCGGACACATTACCGAATGAGCCGTTCGCTGAAGGGTCCGTGGCTCGCACCTGAAAACGATTCATTCGATGGCCGAGCCTACTATGCGGCGAAGACTGCGTCTGACGGTCACCGCCGGTTCGCCTTCGGCTGGAATCCCTCGCGCTACGACAAGATCGACTATCTCCGTTCGAACCGCGACTCCGGCTTCTCCCCCTGCAAACCTTACCCAAGCAACATAGAGCTGGGGCCATCGGGATGGGATTGGGGCGGGAATCTTGTGGTCCACGAGATCATCCAAGAGACAGACGGAACACTTTCCGTGAAAGTGCCTGATAGTGTAGATCGCGCATTCTCGCAAGACGTTGCCTTTCAATTTCAAAATGGAATGGGTCCTGTTGAAATTTCGACGGACGGAATCCAGCTCGATGCTCCCGGAGGTTTCGCCTGTTCTCCTTCGGGCGCGATGCCTCTCCGTTGCAAAATCGAGACAACAGTTGTCTTCGAAAAGAATACACGCGGATGCGGCTTGATGCTTCGAGTGGGTGACGATCTCGACTCCGCCTATTACATCCGTTTGGAGCCCTTGCGGAATCGACTTGTCTTTGATACTTGGCCGCGGCCCGGTGACCTTCCGTTCGACGTCGGCATGGAAAGACCAATTACTCTTTTTCCCCACAAACCAATTGATCTAAAGGTATTCGTTGACGACACCGTGTGCGTCATCTATGCCGACAATCGAGTGGCGCTGAATACCCGGCTCTACGACCTGAAACATGGGCGCTGGGGTGTCTTCGTAAACGAGGGTTCCGTCAAATTCCACAATTCGCGAATTTCCGCGCTATGACATGTTTCTGATCCAAAACAACCATTGCGATACGACACAAGATCCGACGCGTTCGATCCGAGGATCTCTCTCGAGTGACCACGCGAAAACGCGCAGGGTCGGAAGACAAATCCTAACTCTTCGATCGTCCGACGAGGGACCGGAGCCTTCACCGTTCAATGGCAATGATCAAACGCAATAATTCGATTTTATTTTTCCTATTCGCGGCTGGAGTTTTTGGCGTCGTTCCCGCGCGGTCTCAAGTGACTTCTGTCCAGCAGGAGACTGCACTAGCCGATCAAATTCATGCGATCGTGAATCGGCCTGAATACAAGCACGCGAACTTCGGCGTGGAGATCTATTCACTCGATGAAAACAGGGTTGTCTATGCGTTAAATGGAGAGAAGTTTTTTACTCCGGGTTCAACGAGCAAACTTCTGACGGAAGGGACCGGCCTCGAGCTGCTCGGTGCAGAGTATCGGTTTCACACACGAGTCTATCGCACGGGCTCCATCGAGCCCAGCGGCACACTGAAAGGCGATCTCGTTTTGGTGGCCAGCGGGGATCCAAACCTTTCCGGCCGGATCCAGCCGGACGGAAAACTTGTATTCGAGAACGGGGACCACTCCTATTCCGACAGCAGTCCCGAAGCGAAGGTCGTTCTGGGCGATCCGTTGCTTGTAATTCGAGAACTTGCCGCCCAAGTAGCAGCTCACGGCATTCGACAAATTGACGGGCGCGTGCTCGTGGATGCCACTCTGTTTCCCGAGGGCGGTCGGGAATCAGGTACGAACGTCGTGGTCTCGCCGATATCGGTGAACGATAATCTCATTGATCTGACCGTTTCGCGCGGTGATTCAGAAGGCGCACCCGTCGCCCTGACCATTTCGCCACAAACCTCCTACGTAACACTCGTCAACCAGATAACGACGGGGCCGCCTGGATCGAAGCCCGACGTACAGCCCCCCACTGATGTAATGAATCCGGATGCTTCGTACACAGTTACGCTATCTGGAAAGTTTCCGCTCGATTCGCCTTCGATTCTCCGCACGTATGCCGTCCCGCAGCCCAGCCGCTTTGCACAAGTGACGTTCGTTGAAGCGCTACGCAAGAACGGCATTGAAGCGAAGCTGCCAGCGCCCAGCGATAAGCCAGATTTCAAGATGCTTTCCTCGCTCTACGTGGAAAACAATGTTGTCGCAGAACATATATCCCCTCCGCTCTCCGAAGAGATCCGAATCACTCTGAAGGTTAGTCAGAACTTACACGCGTCCATGATGCCTTTTATCCTTGGCACAATCCTCAGACCCAAGACGCACGACATGGAGCAGAGCGGTTTTGATCTGGAGCGCGATTTTCTCGCGACCGGCGGTTTTGATTTGACGGGCGCCTCGCAGGCGGATGGGGCCGGGCTCGCACCGTCCACATATTTCACGCCGGATTTCATGGTTCATTACCTGGCCTTCATGTCGAAGCAGAAAGATTTCCCCATCTTTGAGAACGCCCTTCCAGTGCTTGGGCGCGACGGAACTCTTTGGGACATCGAGGTAAATTCTCCGGCAGCGGGGCATGTTCTCGCCAAACCCGGCACGTACGAATCCTACGACGCCTTGAACAAGAGCCCGATGCTCAATGGCAAAGGTCTCGCGGGCTATATGACGACCGCTGACGGGCGCCATCTCGCATTCGCAGCCTATGCCAATCACGTCCCGTTCTCAACCGACGACCCGACATTGCCCCCGAAAATAGTCGGCGAAGCGCTGGGACAGATTGCCTCCGCCATCTATTCGACGTCGCCGGATCAGCCCGCTCCCTTCGCCGTGATTATCAAGAACGGTCGTGTTCTCGATGGCAGCGGCGGTCCCTGGTATGCGGCAGATGTCGGCATTCGCGGTGACCGGATCGCGGCTATCGGAAACCTCGCGGGAGCGTCTGCAAGAACGCTAGTCGATGCGACGGGCAAGATCGTGTCCCCGGGCTTCATTGACATGCTGGGGCAGTCGGAGTTCACGCTGCTGATCGACAACCGTTCGTTCAGCAAGCTCTCGCAGGGCATAACGAGTGAAATTACTGGTGAAGGCAGCTCGGTCGCGCCACAGAACGGGAAAACGCTAGCGGCGCTGAAGTCGTATCTTGATCAATATCACTTGATGGTCGATTGGACGACACTCGACGGCTATTTTCGCCGCCTTGAGAAAGACGGCACGCCGATCAATTTGGGAACCTACGTAGGAGCGGCGCAAGTGCGCGAAGCGGTGATCGGTGACGACAATCGTGCGCCCACGCCGGAAGAACTCGAACAGATGAAGGCGCTCGTTGCCGAGGCAATGAAGGGTGGTGCGCTCGGGCTTTCAACCGCGCTGATTTATCCGCCAGGACACTACGCTAGCACGGATGAATTGATTGCACTTGCCAGGGTAGCGGCGAAGTATGGCGGAATCTATGGGACGCACATGCGCAGCGAAGGTGCTACCGAAATGGGCGCGCTCGACGAAGCGATCCGCATCGGCCGCGAGGCCGATTTGCCGGTGGAAATCTTCCATCTCAAAGTAGCCGGAAAGTCGCGATGGGGCACAATGCCACAGGTTGTCGAAAAGATTCAGGGGGCGCGCGATGCAGGGCTCGACATTCGCGCGGACCAATATCCCTATCTGGCCGGCGCCACAGCGCTTGCTACGTCGCTTCCTCCATGGGTGGCCGATGGCGGGACGGACAAGCTCCTCGAGCGATTGCACGACCTGAAGGTTCGCGCCCGCATCGCCCGCGACATGGCTGTTGATCACGAAGATTGGGAAAATTTCTACTACGACAGCGGCGGTGGCTCAGGCGTCCTGATTTCCTCTGCCTTCAATCCGGAGCTGAAGCGATATGCTGGCAAGACGGTTGCACAGATCGCTAAGATGGAAGGAAAGTCGGAGATGGACGCGTTGTTTGACTTAATTCTTGCCGATAAGGCGTTAAGCGGAGCGCTCTTTTTCGTGGCCAGCGAGAAGGATTTGACGTATGCGCTAAAGCAGTCATGGACCTCGATCTGTCTTGATGCCAACGAATTTTCACTCGATGGGCCACTCTTCGAGCCGTATACTCATCCGCGCGCGTTCGGTGCGTTCCCGCGTTTTCTCGGGCAGTATGTCCGCAATGAGCACCTGATGTCCCTACCGGAGGCTGTTCGGAAAATCACATCGATGCCGGCACAGCGCGAGCACCTGACCGACCGCGGCCTGATTAAGGTTGGTTATTACGCGGACATCACTGTTTTCGATCCCGCGACGATCAGCGATCGCGCGACGTACGCGGACCCAACGCAGGTCTCGCAAGGTGTCGACTACGTGTTTGTCAACGGCCAGCTTGAATACGAACACGGGAAACTCACAGGCTCCAGAGCCGGCCGCCCTCTTCGTGGACCTGGTTGGAAAAGGGAATAGTGAAGACATAGGGCGGTCTTCGATGATCGGCTGAGCGATGTTTTAAAACCTGCGCGGCTGCGCGGAGTCAGTGAAATGACACAGGATCAGTCCGAGAAGGCCAAGAGGATTCCCGTGAGCAGCCATGTACTCTTCGCCGACTATTCGAAGAGTTCGAAGACTCTAGTGAAAGGTAAAGGGGTCTACGTATACGACGTTGAGGGGAATCAATACCTGGACGCAATTGGGGGCGTAGGCGTAGTCAATGTCGGTCACGGTATCCCGGAAATCGTGGACGCGATCGCTGACCAAGCAGGAAGATTAGCCTTCAGCTACTCTGGCAATTCCGAAAACAAGCCCCGTCACAATTTGGCAGAGATACTCAATGCGTGGGCACCGCACGGAATGCGGGAAACGAAAACTTTGTTCTGTTCTGGCGGAGCTGAAGCAAACGAAGCCGCACTTAAGCTCGCTTATCAATATCACTGGGAGCGAGGTAATCGAAGCAAGCGCAAGATTGTTGGGCGATGGCAGAGTTACCACGGCAATACGGTAGGCGCTCTTTCGATGAGCGGCAGAACATCGTGGCGGCGAATGCATGACCCCTATCTCCTCAGTTTTCCTCACATCCCTCCGCCGTATTGTTATCGCTGCCCGTGGAAACTGTCTTATCCCGAGTGCGGAATGGAGTGCACAAGGGAACTGAGGCGAGTCATTTGTCAGGAGGGACCAGAAAATGTCGCCGCTTTCATTGCCGAGCCGGTGATTGGGACTTCGCTCTCAGCCGTAGTTCCTCCGGCTGAATATTACCGGCTCATCCGGGAAATTTGCGATGAATTCGATGTTCTGTTCATCGCCGACGAAGTGATGAGTGGCATCGGCCGAACGGGTTTGAACTGGGGAATTGAACACTGGCAAGTTGTACCGGATATCATTACCACCGCGAAGGGAATTGCAGGTGGATACGCGGCGCTCGGGGCGACGATTCTTTGCGAAAAGGTATGGAGAGCAATTGCAGATGGATCAGGAAAGCCAATGCACAGCTACACCTATGGCGGCAACCCATTAAGCTGCGCGGCGGGCGTGGCCGTATTGACGTACATCGAAGAACATAACCTTATATCGCGAGTCGCCCAGATGGGCGACAAGCTTCTGCTAAGACTTCATGCGACACTCGACGATTTATCATGTGTCGGGGATATCCGCGGCAAGGGCTTTTTTCTGGGAATAGAGATTGTCGCTGACAAGAAAAGTAAAGCTCCATTTCCGCCCAAATGGGACGTGACTCACCTCATCGAGAGCGTCGCGCTGAAAAATGGCTTGTTCATTCTCGGTGGTGTGACTGGATTGATCGACGGTGTCGGCGGAGATCATATTGAGCTGCTACCCCCTTTCATCATTGAGGATCAGCACATCGATTTCATCGCTCGTACGCTTCGCCATACTCTGGAAACAGTAATTTCTGGCCTGTCTGACGGGAACTGATCCTGAGCATTCGAGCGTTGCGACGGGCTTTTAGAGGACCGGCATGCGAACCGCAATACGTTTCTTCTTGATCCTCATGATCCTCTCACTGGCGGGGGAGGCGACTGACGGAGGACATGAGCTGACCTTGCGCGGTTTTGCACCTGCGCACAGTCAGAGCGAGCGTTCTCTGGAGCAGAAGTTTCTGGCCGTGCCCGATCCGGAGCGGGCAGAAGCCATTCACAAGATATTGACCGCCGAGCCACATCCAGCCGGCAGCCTCGGTGATCGCCACACCGCAGAGTACATGCTCAAGCAATTCCGAAGTTACGGGCTTGACGCGCAAATCGAGCAGTTCAACGTGCTGGATTCCGAACCCGGCGAGATCAAGTTCCAATTGCTCGTTCCGGAGAAATTCTCAGGGCCGCATCCGGAATATGTCCCTGAAGATCCAGCCTCAAGAGATCGCCGCAGCTCGGTCGGGTTTAACGCTTATTCCGGTTCGGGTGATGTGGCTTCCGAAGTCGTGTATGCGAACTACGGTCTTCCGGCCGATTATGAGTTTCTGCAATCCAAGGGAATTTCGGTGGCAGGGAAGATTGTGATTGTGCGGTACGGAGCTTGCTATCGGGGAGTAAAAGCAAGAATCGCAGAGGAGAACAAGGTCGCCGGGCTCATCATTTATTCCGACCCTCAGAACGACGGCTACCACGTCGGCGACTCTTATCCTCGGGGCCCATGGCGGCCTGCGTCGGGAGTACAACGCGGCTCGGTCCTCTATGAATTCATCCGCCCAGGAACAGTGGCTGCTGACGGTTCAAACATTCCTCATTTACCGATCATGCCGCTTTCTTACGCGGACGCTGAGCCTATTTTGAAGAATATACAGGGGATCGCGGCGCCGCGGGACTGGCAAGGGGGGCTGCCATTCACTTACCACGTAGGGCCTGGCCCCGCGAGAGTCCGGATGCTGGTGCGGATGAACCAGGTCGTGAGGCCAATCTGGAATGTGATCGCAAAGATTCACGGTACCCAAGACCCGGAGGCAATTGTGCTAGCTGGGAATCATCGTGACGCTTGGGTCTATGGCGGTGCAGATCCCAACAGTGGTACGACCGCGCTTTTGGAAATGGCTCATGGCCTGGGTGCCTTAGTCAAAGAAGACTGGCACCCGCGTCGTTCAATCTGGCTCTGCAGTTGGGACGGTGAAGAGTTGGGTGAGTTCGGTTCAGTCGCATGGGCAGAGAAATATACGCAGAAACTCAATGATGCCGCGGTAGCATATCTGAACACGGACACCGCCGTTTCCGGAGACCGTCTTTCGATATCCGCATCGCCCTCCCTCAAGAGGTTCATCTTGGAGGTGGCTGCGGACATTCCGGACCCAGCGGGTGGCTCTGTTTTGGAGCGGGCAAACGAGCAATGGCGAGAACGTCTCCGGCAGCAGTTGGTGCCCGGTCATCCCGCCGCCGCGAGGCCAACTTCTATTCCTATCGCTCAACAAGAATTTCAAGTCAAGGATCTAGGCGGTGGTACGGATTTTATCGCGTTCTTCGATCATCTGGGAATTCCCTCGACGGACATGCAGTTCGATGGTCTGGCTGGAGAGTACCACTCGATCTTCGATAATCATCGCTGGATGAAAAAATTCGGAGATCCCGAGTTTCTGTATCACGTCGCTTCGGCTCGCCTCTTCGGCTTGATGACCATGCGATTAGCGGAAGCGGATCTCTTGCCGCTTGATTATGCGACCTACGGACAAGAGATCGAATGCAACCTCGAAGGAATCCATAACAAGCTGGTGCTCCTAGGGCGGGCCGGGGAACTTGATCTCCGGGCGGCGGAGCATGCTGCTCAAGAGCTGACCCAGGTCGCCTGGCAACTAGTCGATCGATACGATCCCTCTGCGAGCAAAGGAACAGAGCCGAACGATTTGTACGAAGTGAATCGGAATTTAGTCAAGACCGAAGAGGCATTTCTGTTGGCAGGTGGGTTGCCGGGCCGGCCGTGGTATAAGCACGCCTTGTTCGCGCCCGGTACTTACAATGGTTATGATCCTGTAGCCCTACCGGGTATGCAAGAGAGCGTGGATGCCGGGAACTTCGATGAAGCACGTACTCAGCTCGAAGAAATAAAGGCAGCGTTACACCGCGCCACTGTCTTATTACAAAGTACACCCTAAGTTACTCGAACATTTGTGTCGCGAGTATCCATTCGGCCTTCCCGAAAAGAATGGCCGCAAGAACGACGGCAACGACAGGACGGCGAGCCGGGCTCGCTTTCCAGGGGATTCCTGAACACGCCGAGAGGAAGAGCCGAAAATCATCGACTGCTGGGCAGTCTAGGGGGCGTTGCGTCGCGGTCAAGTTGCGCAGTTCTGCTGGTCCCCTGCGGTGAACGTCAAGCTCCCAATTTTAAAATGGTAATATGGATTCGGTTCAGCCCAGAGCGGTGTGTGACGTGTTTGCATGAACTCTCAATTCCGGATTAGCGACCTCGGGAAAGCTGGCACGCGGTATCCGAGCGGCAACGTCGATGCTCAATGCACAGGCAGTTCCCATCAACACGCCTCGGCGATCGCGGCGCGATTTTGTATTGGGTGGATGCCACGAATCGCGTAGAATTTCGCATCAAAAATGATTGGCGCTTTGATGAAATCGCAGCGCGAACTGGGCAGCTATGTCCGCGAAAACTTACACCGTTGTGGGATTGGGAGAAGTACTTTGGGATTTGTTGCCCGGAGGGAAGCAACTCGGCGGGGCGCCCGCGAATTTTGCCTACGCGTCTAGTTTGCTGGGGGACGCGAGTATCGTCGCAAGCCGTCTTGGCCACGACGATCTCGGGCGTGAAGCCGCACAACGCATCGATCGCCTCGGACTCGTCACGAGCCACCTTCAGACAGATTCGGAACATCCGACCGGTACGGTGAAGATCTCAGTGGACCGTGATGGCCAGCCGAAATTCAAAATCACGAAATCGGTCGCGTGGGATTTTCTCGAGTGGAGTCCCGAGTGGAAAACGGTGGCGGCGCACGCCGACGCGGTTTGCTTCGGCTCGCTCGCGCAACGGTCGGAGCGATCGCGCGGGACGATTCGCGAATTTCTCCGTGCTGTGCGGCCGGGCACAACGCGAATCTTCGATGTAAATCTCCGGCAGTCGTTCTATTCCGCCGCATTGCTGGCCGAGTCTATGAAATTGGCGGACATTGTGAAACTGAATGATGACGAGCTGCCGCGCGTTATGAGTTTGCTTCGGCTTTTTCACGAGAGAGAAGAGGATTCGCTGCGACGTCTGCGGGAGACGCAGGGCGTCAAGTTGGTGTGCCTCACGCGCGGTGCAGAGGGAAGCGTGCTCGTTACTGTGGACGCGAGCGATTCACACCCCGGCTATCCCGCGAAAGTGGCGGACACGGTCGGCGCTGGCGATGCGTTCACCGCGGGGCTCGTCCACCACTATCTCCGGGGTGCGTCGCTCGCGACGATGAACGACGCGGCGAATCGCATGGGTGCGTGGGTTGCAAGCCAGGTGGGCGGAACTCCAAAGCCAGACGCCGCGCAATTGCGGCAGATATCTGCTTCGATTGCCTGAAGCGCCGCGCTATTTCGCCGCCAACCACTCTTTGTGACGCTCTGCGCTCGCAATCTGGCCACGGTTTGCCCTGTGCTTCGCCAAAATATCATCCGCGCCGAGAATGGCGCGAGCCCCTGTCGCTACCTTAGGATTGCGTAAGGAATTCATGTCCTCAACAACGTCACAAGGATCGGCCCGTGCACGTTTGCGACGGTAAACCCATCAAATATGAAAACATTTTTATTTTGGCCGCTCCTCCCAAGACTTAGGGGACTTTTCAGTCGAAAACGTACGACTTTCCTTCTGACTTTCCGCACTGTTTCTTGACGTCCGATTAGCGTCCGAAAAACGGTCTATTTACGGGCTAAAAGCGAAGGTTTTAACCTGTGAAAGTGCTCGCCGTCAACAGGTTAGCGAATTTGTTATCTTAATTCTTTTAAGCCGAAGGTCGTGGGTTCGATCCCCACCGCCCCTACCAATCCTAACTTACTGCTGCACCGCTGGTTGCCACCATCCATATTGCCGTATAGCGCCTGTATAGCGCGCTGGCTCTCCCATGCCCGATCTTGTTTGTCCTCCAGTCGTTTTTGGCGTTCTGCAATCCAATGAGAATAATATCTCTCGGTCGTTCGCGTACTTTTATGTCCGAGAGCCTGACGCAGCTCTTCAAGTGTCATTTCACCGTTGTGTGTCATGTCGAACGCATACGTATCCCTGAACCGGTGCGCATGCCCGCCCTGGACGCCGGCCAAGTCGAATAATACTTTGAGGCGTCGCTGCCATTTACCTACTGCGCTGTGGAGCGTTGAATTGCCGCTCCAAAAAAAAACAGCCGCGATGTCCCCATAACCGTTGCGTCCCCAATTTCCCCACGAGTTGCGAAATGAGAATTCATCTCGCTGTCGGTCGTAGCATATGAGGAGAATGGCATGCGTCGAAAAAGTTAGATCGGTTGAAGACGGGACGGGAATTCGGCCCTCGGACGGATTTGCCCATTTTTCGCTGATGTCAAGACTGACCCCTACGCCCGGCTCGCCCGAGAGCAGAATGCGTTTGCAGTCGTCAATAGTGCGAACACGTTTGTACGGAACGAAGCGATATTCTTTTGCAATACCGTCAATACCTGTGGGTTCAATCGAAGGCCAAACAGCATCGGGCAAGGGATAGGGCCAACTTTCTTCCGGCGGCTGCCCCCAGCCATACCTGATACGATGTCCAGTGATCGGCCACACTCCGGTTTGCTTGTCACCCGGGAACGTCCCCACTAACTGACGACCCCGCACGAAATCGTACTGAAGACTTGGACGAAACGAAGGCCACCTTGAGTTACCCGCCATACAGCTCGTGGTTTATCATCTTTCAAGCGATTGTTGAAGCAGCCACATGGCACTAATCCTTCGGGTTTTCCGTCGTCTCCACTTCGCGAAGCAAATCAGGAACTCCACCCACCAGGGCGGTGCTTTCTTGCAGTGACACTGGATCGGCCCACATCCACAATCGTGTAGACCGAAAAATGGTAGTTAGGGCTTCATAATATCCTCTTTCCCGAACCGCAGCGGCGCTGGCAGGAACTCCTATCAAGAACCAAAACAAAATCCAATACGAATAATGCGAAGAGACCCATAACCAGAGTGACGCAAACAAAACAAAAGTAATAACTGCCTGACGACGCAATTTACGAAAGGTCTCGTATTCCGCCCGGATTACGGCCCTGCAATACTCAAATTTGGGTTTGGTCCAGTTCGGATTTTCCGCAAGAAGATAGGCCATCACTCCACCCGCGTCTTTGAACTGCTTATTCCAAAATTCGAGCAACACACTGCGGCTTAAAAGTGCTTTTTTCAATAGGATTTCTGACCACGTGTAGCTAGAAAGCGGTCCCACAATCATCAGGGCAGTCAGTCCGGAGACGATGCTGAGGAGGATGGTCACGGAATGGCCGAAGCTTAACATATCAAAAATACGGTGTGATAACCTTCTTGAACGTGGAGGTTTATTATGATGAAAACGCAAATGAAGCCAGATACCTTTGAGCAACTTAAGTCGATACTCGGTGATGTTCACCCTGACCGGAATTTTCTCGCCGAGTACGTCGAGGCGTTAGAGCATCTCCGGTCTGAAGATGAGATCTTTACATGTTTTGCGTTCCGGCATGCATCTGCAGGAGGGTCATATAGCGGTTATGACATCCATATCCAAAGCTGTGATTCGGAATTGTACCAGCCTCTTAAAACTGACCAGAAGATGGAAATAAGGGGATGGTGGCACGACATTGTTCGGCGCGAGGCAGAGGAATTCCCTGACCTAAAAACGTGACTAGCCAAGCTCCGTTAGAAAGTCTTTGATTCGTGTTGGCGTGCAATGTTATGTTGTGGGTGTACTTGCCCATCAAAGACCCTAGTTGTCAAAGGGCACATCTTGTGGCCACGGCGTTAATCGCTTGTGGCCTTTCCGTTTTTAGGGAGCACAAAGGAGAATTAGACATGCGAGAACTCAGGAAGTTTGAAATTTATTGTCTTAGATCCTGCACTTCGGTCTCGTTGGAAACACGCGACTGGTGGAGCAAAATGGGGGAGAGGGTCGAAGCGATTCACTATCGAGCATTGTGCACTTGCGGTAAAGAGCACTTCGGTTGCAATTTGCCTGCCGTGGTAGCGAGGTAGCGTCTCGTGCGCCTGCCGCACGCGACCCGATAGATTCTTCTACTCAGACGGGGTATTTTCCGAATTGAACGCTGATCCCGTTTAAACTGCAATTTAAATCCACCACAGAATCCCGTCGAAATTTTAATTGTAATCCCGCCGAAACTGCCATCGCCAACCGCGATCTGCGTAGGGCGGCCTGGGCCTAAAACTGCACGGTAATCGGGGCGGGGGATAAAAGTGGCCGAAAGAGGGGGCCGCATTTCAAATGGCCCCGTCTACCTAACCCGTCAGCGCAAACCTGGGTTTGGTTACAAGGCGGGGAAAAGTGATACACCCTCTGTTCTGGTGCGATATAAATTTAAGTGGAGGTTAGCCCTCGAGTATTCCGAATCGGGATTCTAGCTGCAAAGCCGCTCCGACCCTACCCACAGTTGAGCCAGATCTCTGAGGCTGTGTTTGTATTTACGTGTTACCAAGTATTCCTTCCCACCCTTTACACGCAGCCTGTACTCCCCCGTCGGTAAAGGTTGGATCTTCTCCACGGCCGAAATATTCACGACGACCGAGCGGTGGATGCGAATAAAACCGTAGGGTTTGAGCTTCTCCAGCATGGACGAGAGAGACTCGTGCACCAAATAGGGGTTGGGTCGGTGTTGCAACGAAACGTAATTACCTTCGGCTTGCACTGCCAAGATGTCGGCTAAATCCAAGAGTAGGATGCTACCGTTTGCCTTGAACGCGATTCGTGGCGCCTGTGGTGCAATGGCCTTCTGATCCTGAATTTCGCGGGCACTCATGATGGAACCCCTTGCTCTCTCGTTTCGACTTCCTGCTACCCGAAACGAGATTGACGAATGCACTGCTTCTAAATGAAATGGTCCTACATAACCGGAGCAGCGGATCCGTCTGACCACCTGCCCACGGGAACGATAAACACGTCGATCGGTTGAACGCCGTTGAATTGTGGGATTCAGCATTACCGGTGAATTCGTGAGATCGGCACCCCAAGCCTTGCCGTCCAGCGGAGGCGCATAAAACATCAAGTGGGCGACGTTGTGATCACCTCTATCGGTGAGATAAGCTTCCTTCGACATCATGTAACTCATCGAGCCGGGTTCGAGCGGTGGCAGTTCACCTTTTTCGAACGCTGCCTTGTTGCCCTCGATGATCTCAGCCTTCGTTTTCCCTGCTAATGCCAGCTCTGTTCTCTTGTAAGTAGCCGGCAAAACGGATCGCGCGGCTGGCGGATTGAAACAGACTGGGCCTCGAAGCTTGGGGTTCCAAAACTCCGGAGCATTGGAAGGGGACATCCACCCCCGCTCCACAACACACACAAAGCCGTTCTTCCCCTCGACGGCAGTTTCGTAGCCATGGCGCCCGAGGACCAGAATTTTTGCATCGGCCGATATGGCATCCGGGGCCGCGCTCCGCGCCAGGACTATTTCGGCATTTCGGTCTGCCATGAGGTACTGATCGAGTGGCGCCATGCTCGAATATGGTGTCTTAGCGTCCTGTGCCTGCCCTTGCTTCATTGCAATGAGCCCCAGGATTAGAGCGAAACTTAGAGAAGCTACCTTTGCCAATGTTCTTCGGTTCATTGTTTTGCCCCTGAGTCAGAATCCCCTGCCGTTGCCTGAGAACATGCTTCTTTAACATCCGCCGTCCGCCTCTCCGAGATTGACGTGGCGCCCGGAGAGACTTCAACCACCCCACTATGTTTCTGGTTCCGACTTCCCAAACCTTGGCATTTTGAGCATTCTTTGCTAACGAGGCGTGGCCCTCGACCATCGCGACAAGAAAGCTGGCAGTCTCGTCTGGATTCAGGTCGCGGCGAACTGTTCCCTGGGACTGCCCTTTCCGCAAAAGCGTAGCAATTCCTTCCTGCCAGGCAAGAAATAGCCTCTCCAGCCGCTTGCGGAATTGTTCGTTCAGCGGAGACATCTCCTGTGCCAAATTGAGCAGCGGACAACTTTCTCGAACGTCTGCGGGTCGAGTTGGTAACCGCCGGACAATGCCGATCAAAATGTCGATGGGTTGCCCGTCGCTAAGCAGAGGGAGCAACCACCTGTCGCGGACAAGTTTAGCGATGACCTCGTCGACGATGGCATATCCCAAAGCTTCCTTGCTGTCGAAGTGGTGATAGAGGGCTCCCTTGGTGACGTTGGTGGCGGCGAGAATTGTATTGATGCCGGCACTCTGGAAGCCTGATCGGCGGACCTCCCGGAAAGCCGCTTGCAGCAAGCGTTCCCGTGTACCGTCCGGATCACGGAGCCTTCGCTTCCTCACCTTCGCCTCCTCTCGCGCCCCATCTAATATACCGACAAGTATGTATGTTGAACCATTGGAAAGTCAATCGAATCAGATCTACCTGACTCCTGGCTGTCGGTGCTATCGAATTTCGTAACCTCTAACCATAGTGTGTGTGAAAAGTTGGAGAAACAATCGCTCCAGCCGTTTTGGCATCGTCCCAGAATTTTGTTAGTCCGCCACTCGTTTTCGAACTCTGAGATGTTGGGCCTGTTGTGTCACGTAATCGTTGTGAACGTGGAACACCACCTGCTCCCTCAGTTCTCACTCAGCAGGTTTGTGAAGCTGTGGGCCAATTCTGCTCTCAATTGCACACTGGTACGGAAACTTTACTCGGACCAAAAGGAGAAGATATGAGCACACTAAGACGGTTGCGGAATTTCTGGATACCGGGAGTTGCGACGATTGTTCTGGGTAGCTTCAGCAATGCGTTCGCTCAACAGAGCTACAAAATTACCGATTTGGGCATTAACAACAGCAAAGACAACTTCAGCATGGCCATGGGCCTCAATAATCAGGGCTGGACGGAGAACATGGATGGGACCGTGAACCCTCCAGAGACTAGTCTGTTTACGACAGTTGCAAGGGGCCGCGCGGTGATAAGCATCTACGGATTCAACATCGACCTGGGCACGCTTGGAAAACCCGACGGCAACAGTTGGATCAACTGGGGCGGGATCAATGACCGCGGGGAAGCCGTTGGTCAGTCCGAAACAGCTGAACCAGATCCGAACGGCGAAGACATTTGCGGCTTCGGCACACACCTTATTTGCGTTCCGTTTCTTTGGCGATACGGCCACATGAGCGCTCTTCCGACGCTCGGCGGAAATAATGGGCAGGCCAGCGCCATCAATAACCGCGGAGAAGTCGTCGGATATGCCGAAAACGGTCCCGTGGACTCCACATGCCCAGCTGGCACAACCAACAATCGGATAACGTTGCCGGCGTTGTGGGAAAGAGGGAGCGCCGAAGCTCTTCCTCTGGTGGGTAACGATCCAGACGGTGTCGCATTCGGGATTAACGATCGAGGCCAAGCCGTAGGCTACTCGGGAAGCTGCACCGCAGCGATTCACGCCGTAATGTGGAAAGACAAGACTGCCTTCGTGCTTCAGGATCTCGGAGGTACAGGCTCCAATTTCGGCTACGCCATTAACAACCGCGGCCAAATCGCCGGGCAAATCGGCACTGCTGACGGCACAACTTTCTATGCCGCGGCTTGGCAGAACGGCGCCGACGGCGCAGTCACAAGCCTTGGCGTTCTGCCGGGAGATTTTGCCGCCTTTGCCACCGGCATCAACGACCGGGGCCAAGTGGTGGGAAACAACTTTGACTCCAGTTTCAACTGGTCCCACGGCTTCATCTGGCAGGATGGTGTGATGACCGACCTTAACACGCTGATTTCCGCGGATTCCAACCTCTTCATAATCTCGGCTAGCAATATCAATGATAGCGGACAAATCTCGGGCATGGGAACGGTGCTAAGCGGGCCCCATACGGGCGACATTCACGCCTATCTTTTGACACCCGAAAAGGGACGCATGGAGGGCGCCTCGATGGCAGATTTCGCACGTACACACCCGCATTCCGTTTTGTCCGCGAATGCTTGCAACCACTCTTTGCAGAGATTCGGACCCGGCCGATTCCAGCGTTAACGGGCATTTTCGGAGCTTCCGCGCCGTCTATTCCAGGCATACGCCGCGCGAAGGCGCAAGGGCGGATGATGTACGGGAATTCTGGGTCACGCAAATATCGACGTGACCCAGAATGTTTACGGCAAAGACTGCTGGGAAGAGCGAGAGGATGCGGTCACCCAAGCTGTCGAAGCGATGACCAATGCCGCTAACGTGAGCGAGATCGGGATGGATCATCCTTCGTCGGAAAGCGTCCGTGCGTTACGGGAACAGATGCGTCTTGAATCAGAAAAAAAGCTAGGGACCGAAAGGAAGGGAGAAAACTTGGAGAATTGAGCAAAAGCCTGATTGAAAAATTACGAAGCTGCAATCCACTTCAATTGCAAACCGTGAAGAAACTTTGTAAGCGGTACCTCCAACAGCTTCGAGTGGAACTGTTTTCAGGGGTTTAACGGCTTGGGGAGCGGCGGGGAACGTCCAAGGAACCGACTGGCCAACTCTTGACAAGTCAGCAAGGCTAGTACTCCACTTGATTGCGCGTTAATCAGGACCAAGGGCGTACGTAACCCCAACGGTCACCGACCTTGCTCCAGCTCTACGGTCCGTCGCTACGGAGATGGCATCCCGGGCAGGCTAGAGGGCCAGCCGAGTTTGTTAATTTGGATGGACAGCAAATCTGCGCAAGCCGCTGTCATTTCGCCACGTTCCTCGTTGTGGTTCGAAGGGTCTGTTTCAATTTGCTGAAAACGGAGGAACATCGCTGCCTCTGTTGCCTGCACCAGTTCAGTCAGTTTTTCTTTATCCGATTCTTGCAGTGCTGCTAGGTAAGGTTCCCTCCAGGAGGGGGAATCTTTCATACTCGTTCTTCGATGCCCGAGACTTGTTTCTGAAGCCCATCGTTAACACTCACGCTATGCGCCTAGTGTTAGTAAGTCAACGGATCTAAATCTGGATTGCCAGGTGTCCTAAATTGAACATCAAATGTGGTGTGCGGTATTTGACGGTTCGCCACAGTACAATTGCAGTTGTTCGTGCCTTACAGGAAAGACCCGATAGACCCCACCGACCTTCGTGTTAGAAATTCGTTTTAGGCCTAGGTCACTTTGCCCCCGCCCAACTGTGACCATGGCTCGGACCGTTCTTATAGCTGACGACAGCCCCCTGATTCGCAAGATGCTCTGTCGGATTTTCCAGACTGAAGAAAACTACGAACTCTGCGCGGAAGCCAAGAACGGACAGGAGGCTATTGATTTGGCTTTGAAATGCCGCCCTGAGCTCATCATTCTCGATTTCTCGATGCCGGTGATGAACGGGATGGATGCGGCCAGAGAATTGAAGAAATTGATGCCTGACGTTCCAATAATTCTATTTACTCAACATTCAGACAGTTTGCCGCGTGACCTGCTACACATTGACCGCATTGTGTCTAAATCCAATGCGGCAGAATTAATGAACCACGTCAGATCACTTCTCCTGGTATAAACCCAGACCGTAGTAGTTGTTAGCTGCTTACATTCCACACATACAGAAACGTCGCGTCGCTGGCGGTAGCGACTTTCCGGCCGGCTTTCCGAGTGGCGCGATTCAGAGCAGAACGTACTTTTTCTTTCGACTCCGCCAACTCAGTTAACGGGACCTTGATGGCGGCACCATCTTTTAGACTATCAAGGTCCTTGAGGATCGTGGTCACAATCATCTTATGTTTCCCATTTCGCCCTTGCGGCACATCCGACTGCACCATGGTCTTGAAGTGTGCCGGAGTTGTCATGCTTTCAGCGCGCGCCATATAGCCTCCGCTAGAAAAAATGCTACCGTTAAATTAAGCTAACCTTAACGTATCACAACGTAGCGAGGCGTGCAAGTAAAATATTTTATGCATGCAGTTTAGAGTCGAGCCCGGTTCGCCACGAGACCAACCAGGGGCCCTCCGCTAAGAGAGCAACTAAGGCCGCAGTCGCTTTCTTTAAAGATCTGACCCGTACGACTCCTTGCCTGTTACCGTTTGGGTTCAAGGAGTTTCAATGCTCAAACCGAGGACACATTTCGATCAAGTTCCGTTAGCGACCATCAAAGAGATAATTGAAAAGCCAATCGAGCCGGAAACTGCGATTGAGTCCGGTCGAGGCGCAAAGAAGAAAACACCGCCAAAGCGCGCTCTGACCGCCGAAGGCAATCGACGAAGGGGAAAGTCATGACGCATCCAATAGATATCTTCCAGTTGGAAGCAGCGGGTGTGCGCTGGCTCGAAGCAGCACCGACTCTCGAAGTCGCTAAGACGCGTATTAAAGAGTTTGCTCTGAAGTCACCCGGCGAGTATGTCGTGCTAGACCAGAGATCGGGGAACAAAGTCGTTTTCAAGTCTGATGACGCTCACGGCGGATTGTTGTCGGAGTATTCGGGAAAAGGCTCTACAGAGAACTCTCCGGAATCGTAAAAATTCAGGCTGTCCAGCAATCATCCCTCGCAGCGTCGGCTAACTCCTTCTATGAGAAGGCCGATCGATGTCAAGGCACACTTTTGGGTTTGCTGTTCGTGCCAGCGGCTCCACCTCCCCAACCATCCACAATCGGGGACCATAGTGAAAGAAGCCGACTTCGAGTGTCTTCTCGAATAATCTGACATCGGGTTCAAACCAAGGTACTGGCTTGATAGTTGTTGTCTGATGTTCGTTGAAGACGACAACCGGTGCAGCACCGAAGTCTAAACGATGAATCGTTCCCCTCACGAAGAAACGGTGAGCTAGTTCTGCAACAAGGGTTTTCGTCAGCTTCGCGCCGTAATCCGATAAATGAAAGTTTGGCGACAAGCCTGGCCATAGTCCATATTGCGTTCCGCTTAAGTCTTGGCTACAATGTAGGTACGTTCCTACATTAAGGACGGCTTTCATGGCCACTACCAAACTATCCAGCCGGGAGTTTAATCAGGACACAAGCAGGGCGAAGAGAGCGGCCAAACGCGGTCCTGTCTTCATCACTGACCGAGGACGTCCGTCTCACGTGCTACTTACTGTTGAGGAATACCAGAAGCTTACCGAGGGGCAGAAGAGCATTGTGGACCTGCTGGGAATGCCACAGGCCGCTGAAGTTGAATTTGAGCCGCCTCGCATGAAAGACGATCTCCACCAGCCGGCAGATTTGTCCTGATGTATCTCCTCGATACCAATGTAGTTTCTGAGTTAAGAAAAGCTAAGAAGGCGGATCGCGGCGTCAGAATGTGGGCCCAGGGGCTTCCCGCTGCGAGCCTTTATCTATGTGCGATCTCAATATTGGAACTGGAGATAGGAATCCTCCTTATCGAACGGCGTGACCGGAAACAGGGCGCGGTTCTTCGAGCCTGGATGGATGGCCATGTTTTGCCCGCGTTCGACGGTCGCATCCTTGCGATTGATACTGCTGTTGCCCAGCGGTGCGCCGCGCTCCACGTGCCCAGTCCTCGCTCCGATCGTGACGCTCTCATCGCGGCCACTGCCCTTGTTCACGGCATGACGGTTGTGACCCGAAATGTGGATCACTTTCAGCCCACGGGTGTGGCCGTAGTTAACCCCTGGCAATCCTGAACGCATTTATTCAGGGCTTCGGCTAAATTGATCCTCTGACTGTACTACCCCGGAATTCGATTTCTTGGACCTGGAACGGGGGTATGGACCAAGTACCGGATCGTGGTTGACGGGACAAAGGCGCGGCTGTTCGTCCACGGGGCAGTCAACGATATAAAGTTTGGCGATTCGGAGGCGCGGCGGCCCTGTTTGTAGGGCTCGGCACGGAAGGCTACTTCGCAATCTTAAAATTACGCAGTGACGCGCCTGGTCCTGCTTCGTGTGCTCACGCGATCGGGTGACTCAAAAGCGGGGAATCGTCGCACATCTTATTGCATTCTGCATCGCCTAAGAGTGCGTGAGCAACTCCTCTAAGCTCTGGGCTGTTGGTCGCGTAATCGGACATCTCTAACAATGTCGGCTCTGTCAAACACTTTTTGGGGCACGCTTCTCCCGTCACTCTCAAAAGAGTTTTTTTCCGTGAAAGAGAAGAGCTGGAAAGGATCAATACTCAGTTTCACGCTTACGGTCAACACCCACGCCTTCCGTGACTGGTCCCGGCCTGTAAAATAATCAAAATCGCGGATTTCAACCTGCGATACACTACCTCGACATTCAACAACGGGGTGGTAGGGCGATTCAGGTAGACACAACTATTCTATGTGCCATCCCGCGTGCTGAAGGCGTGTACAAGGCCATGCAACTGTTCCGATACGCTTTCGATTATTACGGCTCGTTGGACTCGCAACAGTTGCTGGGAAACGCGGCAGTGCTGGCCATCGCCCTGGTTCTCTGTTTTGCTGCGCTGCATCTTTTGCGGAGAGCGTCAGGATATCCGTTGAGTAGGGATGCCGTACCGAAGCTCGCACCTGAGGTTCGAATTCGCAAGTACGAAATCGGCGCTCGACTTTTCCATTGGGCCAACCTGCTGCTTGTCGCTGGGCTGGCAGCTAGCGGAGTTGCACTGTTTGAACCTGCCATCCTGGGTCGGGCTCCCTGGCTCTTGATACATGAACTCTTTGCTGCTGGTTTCATCGCAGCCTTGCTGCTTCACGTTGTGGTTGCTCCGCTTCGCGGTGAAGAACGAACGATGTGGTTCGAGGGTCGCGATTGGGACGATCTGAAACGAACCGCCGCCAACTTTCTCGGCCGCACGCGTGACTATCCTTCATTTGGCAAGTACGATCCCTGGCAGAAAATCTTCCATGCGCTCCTGACGCTGCTTTGCGCAGCAGTGATCTTCAGCGGCGTCTTCCTGGTGTTGAGTGTGCAGGTTTGGGCAACCTTCAGCCACACTTGGATGCGGAGTATGCGCCTGTTGCACGACATCGGAGCGTTCTCGTTCCTCGCAATCATCGTCGGACATATCTACTTCGGCATCATTCGTGTGAACTGGCCGCAACTACTGGCGATGATCACGGGCAGACTGAGCACCACGGCGTTCAATCGTTACCACGACACTTCTCGCTGGCAGCCTCGCCAGGAACCGGCTCAGCGACAAAAATAGGAAAAGGTATTCGTCTTGGATGAGAAAGACCAACTTGATAGTCAAGGCAGGAACACACCGCAGGACCCCGATACGGCTGACCTCACGCGCCGATCGTTTCTGCGGGGCGCCACCGGCGCGACGCTCGGCGTTGCAGCACTCTCCGCTGTCGGGTATGAAGCATCCCAGCTGTCGGATCCGCAGCTTTCCATTTGGCCGCGCAAGACGGCGCAGGGCGCTTACGAACCTCACTACGCTGAAATCACGCTGAACATCAACGGAATCAGTCACCAGTTGAAAGTGACGCACCATCGTTCGCTCCTCACCGTTCTGCGCGAGGATCTCGGGCTGACCGGCACAAAAAAGTCGTGCAACCTCGGCCAGTGCGGCGCGTGCACGGTGCTGATGGACGGCCTCTCGGTATATTCATGCTTTGTCCTGGCGGCGGACGGAATCGGAAAAAAGATCGAGACCATTGAAGGTCTCGGTAGCGGCGCCGCCCTCCACCCCGTACAGCAGGCATTCGTCAAACACATGGGGAGCCAGTGTGGACATTGCACGCCGGGCATGATCATGTCCGCGGTCGGCCTGCTGCGCCAGAATTCAGAGCCTGGCGCGGACGACGTGCGCATGGCGCTCTCCGGTAATTTGTGCCGCTGCGGGAATTATCCGAATGAGGTGAATGCCGTTCTGGATGCGGCTGGCGTACTCCAACCGTCCGTCCGGGCGAAGGTGCATGCGGAATTTGATCGGCCGCCGCTGATGACGGCCGTCGATATTTTCCCGGACAGCTCCAGCGGGGCACTGCCCACTCCTTCAAACATCCCTGTGCTCGATGCCCGCGAGAAGGCCACCGGCGCGGCCCGCTACACCGGCGATATAGGCTGGCACACGGACGATCCCGTGCAGCGGCCTCTTATTGCCAAGGTGATCCGCTCGCCGTATGCATTGGCGACTATCGGCGACATCGATGATAGTGAAGCGCGTAGACTGCCTGGCTATCGTGGCATGGTGACATTCCGTGACATCCCTCAATTCCAGGCGGAGGTTATCAAGCCCACCGAACGCTCTCCGGCAAAGCGCGATCGCCTCTTCCTGAACAGCGTGGCGCGATACGTAGGAGACGCTATCGCCGCTATCGCTGCTGACGATCTTGATACCGCGCTGGAGGCGGTGCAGCGTGTGCGCGTGGATTTACGCCCGCAACACGCCTTCCCGAGCGCCGAGTTCAACCTAGCGCACGACATCCGCGCAATCCACCCGGGCAGTGTCGCAGGCTTCGGAGGTCCGCAGCCCGCCGATAAGCCCACGATCGAGTATAAGCGCGGCGACATCAACTTGGGTTTCAAGCAAGCTGACCTGATCATCGAAGGACGTTACGAGACTCCCATTCAGTGTCACGTGCCGATTGAACCGCACGCTGTGGTGGCGCAGGTGGAGGGCGATCACGTCACTTTCTGGGATTCACAACAAAGCGTGTTCGCCGCACAGGACGTACTCGCGACCGCGTTGGGTATCCCTCGTGAGAACGTACGCGTGATCTCGCGCTACGTGGGTGGCGGCTTCGGCGGCAAGTGTACCGATACGCTGGGCAAAACCTGCTACCAGGCGATCGCGGCCATGCTGTCCCGAAAAACCGGGCGTCCCGTCCGACTGGAATACACGTTGAAAGAATTGATGTTCGCCGAGGACACGCGCAATCCATTCGTGTTCTACATCAAAACTGGCGTCAAGCGCGACGGCTCCATCACAGCGCTGGAGTGCAAGGCGATCCAGCGCACGGGAGGTTACGCATCGAGCGGACCAGCGGTGGTCGCGGTGGCCGGAGAAGGAATCATCATCACCTATCGCCTGCCGAATTACTGGTATCACGGCTACTCGGTGTATACCAGTTCGCCAGTGGGCGGCGAGTTCCGCGGCTTCGGCCATCCCCAGGCCGTATTTGCTCGCGAAGTGCATATGGACGAAATCGCGGCCGCACTCGGCATGGATCCAGTGGAGTTCCGGCGCCGGAACAGCCTGCACACCGGCGACATTATCGAAACAAATGTTAAGCCCGATGTGCGGCTGATGAAGGTTGCCGCGGAACAATGTCTCAAGGCGGGCGCTGACGCGATCGACTGGAGCCGCTGGGAACCGCACACCAGGAAGTCGGGCCGCATCCGTAGCGGCTTGGGCATGCGCTTCAGCCAGGAGCACAGCGGCCGCAATGCCAGCAACGGACTCGTCTGGATGGACCGTGATGGCAAACTGCATGTCCCCATCGGGTCGGGTAACCTCGGCACGAATTCGCATACCGGCATCGCTGTGATCGTTTCCAACGTGCTGGGCGTGCCGGTGGAGCAGCTCGACGTTTACTGGGGTGATACCGAAACTTGTGCCTGGGACTTTGTCAGTGACGCAAGCCGAGCTATCCACTGTCACGGAAAAGCCATGTACAACGCCGCGATTGACCTGCGACGTCAGCTCGACGCCCGAAAACGGGGCAACACTGCTCCCCGTACCGATTTCACACCTTACTTCTACCCAAAGACGGACATCAATCCATACGTTGATGAGACCACGGGACGAATCATTCCTAATCCCAACCCGAGGCTCAGTGCTGGCACTGAGGCTCTGGCACGCAAAATCGTTGCTGATGGCGGCACCGTCGGCTTGGGCTTCTACGTGTGGAATCCAGCAGTCGAAGCATGGGGCGCGAGTTTCGCGGAAGTGGAAGTGGACATGGAGACCGGACAAGTCACCGTACTCAAGCTGGTTGCGGCGCACGACTGCGGGAAGGTGATTCACCGTCCTGGCGCTGAAGCGCAGGTGTACGGCGGCAGCATCATGGGTTTCGGCTACGCCATGACTGAAGAACTCTTAATCGATCCGCACAACGGCATTCCGATGAACCAGTCGCTCTATGAGTACCGACCGCCTTCTATGCTCGACATTCCGCCGCTCGAGCCGATCCTCGTGGAAGCAGCAGTGGAAGCTGGTCCGTTCGGCGCAAAGGGCTTAGGTGAAAACCCGATGTTCAATGCAGCGGCGCCGATTGCGAACGCAATTTTCAACGCTACCGGCGTACGAATGCGCGAAATCCCGTTCACCTGGCGCCGTGTCTATGACGAGTTGAAGCATGTCGGAAAATTGGCCTAGCCGATATGAGTTTGTGGCAAATCTCGGTAGATGAACCAAAGCCCTTTGAGTTGCTGCAGCCGCGTTCGATCGGCGAGGCGCTCGAACTGGGTGCGCGTCACGGCAGCGACGGGGCGTTTCTTGCAGGCGGCTGCGATCTGCTCGATCACCTTAAGCACCAGACGATGACGCCGCACTATGTCATCAATCTGAAAGCCATTGCCGAACTCAGACATGCAAGCATTACCAAAGAGAACATAGATTTGGGCGCCCTGATCACTCTTGGAGAGATTGAACGCAATCGCGAACTGGCTCAGCTCATGCCTGGTCTGGTGAAAGCCGCGAGCCGCGTTGCCACTCCCCAGATTCGCAATCTCGGCACGTTGGGTGGCAACTTGCTTCAGGATTCCCGCTGCAGCTACTATCGAGGGCCCTGGTACTGTTACCGCGCGGGCGGCATCACCTGCGACGCGCACCACGGCATCAACGCCGAACATGCGATCTTCGGGGCCGACCGCTGCTACACCGTTTCACCCTCTGACCTGGCTCCGATTCTGGTCGCCCTCGACGCCGTCGCCGAGGTGGCCGGCGATCGCAACCAACTGCCACTCGCCGAACTTTTCGTCGGTCCGGACGAGAATATCTTCGCTATGCACCGGCTGAAGCCGGGCAAAATACTATTAGGTGTTACCATCCCGCGGCCCGCGAACCAGCGCTCCACGTTCATCAAGTATGCGATGCGTCAATCGTGGGATTTTGCACTGGCCAGCGTAGCTATAGTCTTCAGGGCGGAAGCCGGCCGATGCCGGGATTGCCGCATCGTGCTTGGCGGCATTGCGCCCACACCGTGGCGCAGCTTCACCGCCGAGCAGGAGATCGAAGGCAAACCGCTGGTCACAATTAATATCGAGAGCGCCGCGCGCGCGGCCATCGCCAGCGCCAATCCGCTGAAGCACAATGAATACAAACTGGGACTCGTTAAGAAACTCGTTCGCACCGCCCTTATGGAGCTCTCCGCTTGAAGAAATGGCTTGATCGCTGGTTCGCTCGCACCCAGGTCACGCTCGCGCCGCAGGCTACCCTCGGACGCGAAGTCCCCTATGTCGCGAGCTATAGTCTGTTAGAGCTAGAACGCGCAGGTCTTACGGCAGAGCAAGCAATCGCGGCCGGGGTGGCTATCGACCGCAAGCGCAACTCGGCGCTGGGTTCCAACGTTATCCAGTTAGAGAAACTGCGACGAGCCCGTGGATGGAAACGGACTTGAGATTAAGGTTAATACTCCTGATCGATTCCGATCAATCGGACAGCCCGAGAGATAGCCTCACGATCCACGAGGAAGGTGGAGGGGCCTATGGCCCAGGATAGGGGGAGGGTTGAAGAAATTAGGGAACACCCCACGAACCGCGACACAGATGGCTTGAGAATGGCAACCCGCCGGGCGACCTCTCAAACGTTAGGCGCTGCGGAGCAAAGACGCGACGTGGTACGCCTTGCCAGTGTCCAGCGATGCGAAATGGACGCTGCAGACTTCACGGCGGATTCAGCACGGGCGCAAACACTCTGGAAGGTATCGAGCGCATCCGGCGAGCCGTAACGAAGCGCGGGATGTACTCGAAACGGGCGAAAGAGGAACGAATTAACTATCGAAAACTCTTACGGCATTGCCGGGAGACGCTGGAAGCAATCTAGCCGTTTTAGCTTTAACGCTCTCTGCGTTGACTTCCCTTCGCGATGGTATAGGAATCCACGTCACATCGAGAAGCGGTTCAAAGGCCTGAAGTGGACCGGTGGTTGCGGCGGACGCCGATTCAAATCGATCGAGATGCAGTGGCTGTCTTCCAGGACGCAAACCTTGAGGGATGCCAAGATCAATGGGTGTATTCGACTCTTTCATTGGGTACCTACCTACCCGACTTCCTGCCGCGTTTTTTCTTGCGCCCTTGCCTTGCTTCCAAACGAGTCTCTTCGGCAGCGATCGCTTCATGCGGGATGATGCCGAGCCGAGGTGGCAATCCCTGCTTCCGGCGCTCTTCTTCTCTTTGTTCGGCCTTGAGATAAACGTCATCAGGATCTTCGAACTGCCGGTCCCAGTCGCGACGAAGCTTGCCGAAGTGCGCCCAATCGTGCTGTTCGCGGTCGCTCATGTGCTCGAGCACTTCAAAGTTCGTTTGGGCACGCAGGTCTTCCACTTCAATCTGAAACGACTGCAAGAAATCACGGCGCAGCCAGGAGCATTTCTCTAGTTGTTTAAGAATCTGCACAGCCTCTTGGAGTTTTTGATTAAGCAGAAACAAATACTCGTAAATACGTAACTTCGGGGAACGCGGGATGAGTTGCGCCGAAAGAGAGGACCGGATACCTTCTTTGTCAGCCATTGTTGCTCCTCCTATGAGCGACTTTGGTTAGGGCCGCGTCGGTGTTAGAGCACTGACGCGTCCCGCTTCTGATGCTCTACCTCTTCGCCTTGATCCTTTTGTACCGGAGCTTCCTGCCGTTCTTGATCTTTGGCAACAGCTTCCGAACCTGCTCGATGTCGCGTTGGGTCCAGATATGAACTGTAATGCCGCCCGTCGTGAGCGTCTTAGGCACTGGTACTTTCTTTGCTGTGATGTAGCGACTGAGCGTGGATACGTCTAGACCCAGTTGCTTGGCGGCGTCACGGGTAGAAAAGGTAGCCATCAACAACAGTGTTGTCGATAGTTTAAGGAATGTCAAGCGAAAAGTTTGAGAGACCCTGTAATGGCCACTGTTGACGGTAGTCCATTGGCTGGGACGTGTAATTACTGCGGTCTTTGTGCCGGTTCGATTTCGCCCAATATTTTTTTACACTGAGCGAACCTTAATCGAACAGACGGGAAGGGGCAGATGCGATTTCCCTGCCTAACTAAGGTGAATGCTGTATTTGCAGAGGCGCGCTGGAACGAAAATAATAGACAAGCATTTGCCCAGCCGGTTTAGCACCTCTCAGATGAAGGAGACGCAAGATGAGAAGACTCACACTGGTGTTAATTGCAGGGAGTTTGTTGGCGTGGAACGCAGCCGCACAGTCCGGGTCCGGGGCGCAACCCAGCGCGCAGCCGGGCGCCTCGGCAAGCAGCAGCACGTCGGCACAGGCTGGATCTACGGGTGTACAGGCGACACACAACTCCTCGGGTTCGACGGCGGCACAAGCCGGCAACAATTCCGCAAGCCTTGCAAGCGGCACGACCATGAACGCCGCGCTGTCGCGCCCCGTGGATGCGAAGAAGAATAAGCCGGGAGACCCGGTGATGGCGCGCACGACGCAGGCAACACAATCGGACGGACAAGTGGTGATTCCGAAAGGGACGCAGTTAGTAGGGCATGTGAGCCAGGCGCAAGCGCGGTCGAAGAGTCAATCGGAGTCTGCCCTGGGCATCGTGTTCGACAAGGCGATTCTGAAAAACGGACAACAGGTGCCGTTGAACGTGACGATTCAGGCTCTGGCGACGGCCTCGACGATGGCGTCGAGTTCGGCTGGAGCGGATGATCTGGGACTCAGCGGTGGAGCGGCTGGGGGAAGCATGGCATCCGGCCGCAGATCGAGCGGTGCAAGCGCGCTCGGCGGCGTTAGTTCGACGGCTGGCGGTGCGGTCGGGTCAGTCGCAAGCCCTGCAGCGAACGTAGGCAGCGCGGCAAATGGCGCGGTCGGCTCGACGACAAGCGCGGGTAGCGGAACGGCTAGCTCGACGGCGAACCTGGCCGGTGCGGCACGAGGAACAATGGGAGGCTTGAATGCCGCGGGACAATTGACTTCCAACAGCCAGGGCGTCTTTGGCCTAAACGGACTGAATCTCGCTTCAGTCGCGGCGGGCGGCGCGCAAGGATCGTTGATCACCTCAACGAGCCAGAACGTGCACCTGGATAGCGGCACACAAATGGTCCTAAGCGCAACGAGCCAGGCTCAGGCACAAGCCTCGAAGCAATAGACTACGGCACCAAGTTGCGGCGCAGCCCATCTGTTGGGCTGCGCGCCTGCGACTCGATTGAGATCAAATCGGTACCTTGGCATCTCTTGAGATCGCCTAAAAATATGGGTTGGTGATTCAATGCTGCCTGCTTGGCGAGCAGTTCTGAACTGAAGGACAATACTTCGCGGAAAGATCTGCTACCGTAACGAATCGGCCAGCTTGCCGATTGTTCGATTCAAATCTATGTCGGTGCGGCGTCGGGCTTCGATCCTTTTGATCGCGCTCAAAACCGTGGTGTGATGTTTGCCACCGGACTCTCGGCCGATCTTGGAAAGAGATGCTGAAGTGAGCTGTTTGACTAGATATATTGCCACTTGACGGGTGAACATAACCGGCACGCTCGCAAATATGGCCTTCGCATAGCTCTTTCGCGTTGGCGACCACCCTATCCCAGCTGTCGAAGCCATCTCCAACCAGTTGTTGGCATTCGGACCAGCATGTTAATCACAACTTGGTCGCGTGACATCTCTTTGGGCAGAGCGCCGATCTTGTTGCGAGGGGAGAATGCTCGTAGGCGAGCATAAGCGCTCTCTCGACCACAACGCAGCTTGTGAGCAGTCTCAGCCGCGTTGGCGATAATTTCCGTGCTCATCGAACTCGTCTTCGCTCAAACTTCCTCGCAGCGTTTCAATCTGGCGTCTGGAGTGCCTCATTAAGCGCCCATGTCCTGAGGTACTATTGAAGACAGCGGACCTATAGTCGATTCTAACTATCTGATTTAAACAAGCTTTCTGCTGCAAGATTGCGGTGCGTGGGTGGTGTTCGTTGATCCAAAAAAACAAGCACTTGGAACCAGCTAGTAGGCGCTCCGTTCGACGCTGTCCGCTCGTCGCTTCTGCGGAGGTGACCGAACTGGGTTCTGGGGCGCTCCTCGCAGCCCGTATCTCGGAACTGGCGCTTGGGGGCTGCTATGTCGACGCGCTAAATTCGTTCCCCGAAGGGACGCTGGTCGATTTGCGGATTCTCAGGGATCAGGGGATCTTCGAGACCAAGGCCAAAGTAGTCTACTGCGACTCGAGGTTCGGGATGGGGCTTGCCTTTACAGAGATGACACCTGATCAGCGGTCAATACTAGAAGCCTGGTTAGCTGAGATCGTTATCCAACTCAGGCCAGTTTCGTAGGTTCTGTTAGGCTCGTTCGAAACCCTTGCCGAGGTTTCTATGCACTTGCGCGCATTTCCGAGCCCCACGATCGCTGGATGAAAAATCTTCCGCAACCGCGGACGGCAGCGATAGAAGCCACCATCTTCGTTTTATGAGCCTGATTACAACACGACCCGTTGATTCTGTGCGATCTAGCCTCTGATTTGAGAGTAGGAGTTCTTTCCCAGAACTTTCCCAGGGCGCCCGGCGAGGCCGCGCAGCAACGCCTCGATTGCGGAGTGTTGATCGGCATCCATATCTTCAAACAGCACGCCCATGCCGAAAATTCCAAAGCCGCCGCCAGAATGCGTGTAAATCACTTTGCCGTGTAATTCGCATGTGCTCATGCCGTCGCAGATGCGGAGACGTAATTTTGTACGAATCGGAATAGGTTCGAGCGTATCGACATAGCAACCACGCGAGCTCAATTCGGTAAGCTGTGCGAGAATCCAGGTTCCGTCGCGACCGGTGACTTCGGCATCTGCGAAAAACGAGAACCGCGGATTGGCGCGCCTTACCGGATAAGGACCTTCAGCCATGGTGTCTCTCCAGTCCGTGAACGTCATAATTCGTATGAATCCAGTATATAGAACCGCAGCGCGGCACATCCAGACGTTTGTGGTCTGGATCGCCGAAAGAGGTAACTGGCTCTCACTATGGGTGGCTGACGCCCCGGGGTATGAACTTGAAACACAGTGGGATCGAATCATCGATGAACTTATTCGAATGGTTCAACGACCAAATCACCTGGACGGCAGCGGACAAACTCGAATCCACGAAACGCAGCAAAAGATCTCGTGTTAGAAAAAGGTGTGCAAATCTCTGTGGGAATCCGACGTCAGGGAAGCAGGCACGGACCCTGATACTCCTTCGGAGTGCTGGTAGTCTGCCTCATTCTCCGAGCTCGTCTAGCCTAGAACATCTGTTGCCACGAGGCGACTTACAAATGTGACGGCACGCGACTTTTCGGACTACAACTGCCTGACTTAGCAGAGGGCTGCCTTTCGGCACATTGAGGGTGTCACTTCGACACGGCGGCAAAACACAAAAAAAAGGCCCCTATTTAGGTCAGGTCAAGAGCAAACCCTGTCTCATGGCTGGCGGGGGTTGAAATCCACCATTGCGGCGAACTTTCGCTTTCTAGATATCACCCATCATTCTGAATGAGAACAACGATGGCGCGGCCTCGAATTGTATCCAAGTAGCCAATAATCTGTCGGAAAGTCCGTTCGAAAAAGTACCAATGGCCCATTTGGGTACACGTCCTGAATCCATATAAGTACCAATAGTACCGGAACCAATTCGGAACGGCCTTGGATTTTGCAAACCAGGGGACCTTGGAAAACTATGCACGCGGTCCTGCAATAGCGAGCTGAGCAGTGCTTATTTAGGTCGGACTTGCGATGAGCGACGCGGAGACGACATGTCCTTAGATGAGTTAGATCAGAAAACGCTGAGCAGCTTACCGCGGCTCTCAGAGGTCTATGACGCGTACGGCGTCGAAGTCAATGCCTTGTCCGTGAACGAGATCTTTGCGCTGTACGAGCGCACTGGCTTTCTCTATCCCGAGAAAGCTGCCCGCCTCCTTCCACACCTCGGACAAGTCAGAGAGAACTGGCGTCGAATGTTGAGTGGGGGCGACTCCCTTCTCTATGTTCTGACTGCCGGTGACAGAAAAACGAGGCAGAGCCTCGATTGCCGTTTGGCGGACGACGCATTATGGCTGGACCTCTCAACACCTGGTTTCCGAGAATAACCCGGTCGCGTCGCGCGCGGTAATGCTGGCAGGAACGGCCGCCAGTATTTTGAGGGGCGCTGACGAATCGCATCAAAATTGGTTTCGGCCAGAGAACCGCTTTCCCTCAAGGGTATTCGGATCCATGGTTCAGACGATCGGCCAGTCTCTCTCTATCTGTTCAGCGGCACATGTATTTCGCGCTGCCGCGGAGTTCGTCGCTTCCTTCGGGGGGAGAGTTCGGATCGTCCCCTATGATCCCTCTTATGAAGAGGCCCTTTGCCTCATCGCTTCCGTCGCGCGCGGCAGTATTTACGTGGCCGCGGAGCAACTCGCAACTGATCCAGAACTGACCGAGGTGGACCAGTTGTACCGCGAGGTAGGGCTCAAGCGGACTCGCCAAGTGTGGCTGGCCTTCCGGGAGTACAAGGATGAACCCGTCGGAGCGGCTATCGCCTATCGAGGTCCTTTGGGCCTGAATTTCAGTTATATCGAAAATCGCTGCGACTTGCTGCTTCACCCCACGCTTCCTGAGTCTGACGCTTTGGACGTCGTGGCTTCACTCCTCAGAGCATGCTACTTCCGCTTATGAGGACTTTGAACTTGACGCGATTCCGGTGATCGCCGAGGAACTCTGCCGCGCCGGCCCTATTGCAGCTGGGGGCAGAGTTCCTCCGCCATTACTGCCAGGGAACGTGGCTGCAGGAAGGACAGCTCCGCTTTTACCGGCATGTGGATGCCTTCTATTCAAGATTACTGGCTCGGGTTGAGAAGCATGCCATGCAGCCAAGCCTTATCGCCAGGAACGGCTGATGAGCAAAGCACTGCAACGGCAAAGTACATCATGGAGGACCCCCGCGAGGCACTGCGCCTCGAGCTGAAGGTCGATTCCGACGCTTGGGCCCAAAAGTATCTGGCGCATCGTGTCCGCCCGGGCGCAGAAGTCCTTTCGGTTGGATGCGGTCCCGGAGTCATTCTGGCGTGCCGTGACTGCAACGGATTCTTCCATCAGGGCGACCGGAATAGACATCAGCGCAGAACGTGTGCAGCAAGCGGCGCAGAGAAATCGCGGGAATCCGCGTGTGAAATTTGTTTGTGGGGACGCGCACGCGATGGAGTTCCAGTCGAATAGCTTTCGACCTTGTTTACTGCCGCATGTTGCTCCAATACCTGAAGGAAAAAGAGCAGGCCGTTGCTGAAATGAAGAGAGTTTGCAAGCCGGGGGGCACAGTTCTGCTGCAAGACTTGGACGGTCAACTTCTGTGGCACTACCCGGAAGACGCTCGAGGTTCAGCGCACAGCCGAGATAGTCGTGACTGCGCTAGCGGCTACCGGTTTTGATCCTTTCGTCGGGAGAAAGCTTTTCTGGTTAGCGCAGAAAGCAGGTCTGACACACCTCGATGTTCAGGTGGAGTGCTATCACCTAATCGCAGGAGAGATTGACCCGCAGATTCTGAAGCAATGGGAATTGAAGCTAGAGATTGCCAGACCTCAACTGACACGGGTACTCGGCGGCGAAACCGCAGCCAAAAAACAAATACGAGCGTTTCTTGAATACCTCAGCCGATCCGACACGCTTACATATTCCACCGTTTTCACCGTAACCGGAGAGAAGCCTTTATGAGCTCCGTCTTCTTAATAGGGCCACGGACATGTGCGGATCAGAGGAGCAAATTCGTTATTTACGGACAAGCAGATTTCTGCAGCAGCTGCCTCGCCCACTTCCGAGGGATTAAAGAGGAGCGCTGACGCAACACGTGTGGGATCGCACGGGGCCACTTTCAGGAAAGGGCTAGCAGCCGGAATCGGAATGCCGGTTTAGCTCGCAGGGGGGCTGTATATGAAGTGCAGGAAAGAACCACATCGGCTGCAGCAAGAAGGAGGCGGGGTCAGTGCTGCACGGTAATGTCCCAGGTCGGATATCCCTCGCCAACTTTGCTGACCAGCTTCTAGAAGGGAAGCTCAAATATGTCTTCGATTCACAAACAAGCGCGGCCCGGCTTTGTGACTTCCGCGAAGCGGATCGTCTTACTCGGTTTTCTGACGGTCTTCCTCGCGGTCAACGGTAGGCCCAAGATGCGCAGAAGGTTCCCGACGTTACGACAATGAGCGTCGAAGACTTGATGAACATGCAGGTCACCTCTGTCTCCAAGCAGAACGCAAAAATTGGCGGATGCCGCGGCAGCCATTTTCGTGATCACGCAAGAGGACATCCGGCGCTCGGGCGCCACCAGCATTCCCGAAGCTTTGCGGCTGGTTCCTGGCCTCGAGGTGGCTCGCATTGATGAGAACAAGTGGGCCATCGGCTCGCGAGGATTCAACGGTCGCTTCGACAACAAGCTGTTGGTTCTCATCGATGGCCGAAGTGTCTACACGCCTTTGTTCTCCGGCGTGTACTGGAATATCCAGGATGTGATGCTGGAGGATGTCGACCGGATTGAAGTGATCCGCGGTCCGGGAGCGACATTGTGGGGAGCCAATGCGGTCGATGGCGTCATCAATATCATTACCAAACCGGCCAAAGTCCACGCAGGCTGGCATCGTTACGGCGGAGGCGGAACGGAAGAGCGAGGTTCCGCTGAGCGTGTCGCTATGGCGGCAAGATTGGACGATAACAACTACTATCGAATCTATGGGAAAGTATTTCGATTGGGGGCCGTCCATCGCTTCAATCAGGCGCAACTGCAGAATGACGGCTGGCATGCAACTGCGCGGCGGGTTTCGAGCGGATTGGACAGCCGCGGGAGCCGATTCGATAACGCTACAGGGAGATATTTACCGCAGCAACTACGGCGAAACTCTGACGGTCCCCTCCTTAGCCGCTCCCTATTCAAGCACGTTTCCCAATAACGAGCAGCTTACAGCGGAGGAAACCTCCTGGGCCGCTGGAATCACGACTTCCGAAGTCCTCCTCGACCTCCTGCAGTTGTACTACGACAACACCACGAACGTTTCCGATAATTCGCTTTTTACGGATCATCAAAACATCTTCGACATCGACTTCCAGCACGAGTTTACACGTCGGAGAGTCACAAGAAGTCGTGTGGGGACTTGGTTATCGCTCGATTCGGGATCAATAACGACTCCAGCTTTACAGTTGCCTTGCAGCCGAATCATAGCCAGCCTGAACCAATTTAGCGCATTCGCGCAGGATGAAATCAGTCTGCTTGACAATCGCCTGCGCATAACGCTCGGCTCCAAATTCGAGCACAACGATTTTACTGGGTTTGAAGTTGAGCCGAACGCAAGATTGCTTGTGGAACCTTATCGGCAAGAACCAATCAGTGTGGACTGCAGTCTCCCGCGCCGTCAGGACCCCTGCGCTGACCGAGAGAGGGTCTGCAGCTAAATTCGAAGCAGTCATACCTGCCGGGTGCTCCTGCCAACCCCAATAGCCCCGTTGCCGGCTGTAGTAGCGGTTTTCGGCAGCCATCAGTTCCAATCAGAAGATCTTGCTCGCTTATGAAGTTGGTTATCGCGTTCAGGTGACCAGCAACATTTCAGCTGATATTGCCGACCTTTTATAACAATTACACAAATCTTCGCACGGCAGAGCCAGGCGCGCCTTTTGTAGAGGGAAGCCCGATCCCCACTTACATCGTTCTTCCGTTCGTTGCCAGCAACAAAATGAGCGGCGGAACGTACGGCGCTCGAACTGTACGCAGATTGGAAAGTCATTCCTAAATGGAGGCTGCTCGGTTCTTACAGCTATCTGCAAATGGACATACGAAAAAACAAAGACAGTTTGGATCCGACGCCCGACAATCCGGACGGGGCAGAGCCCTCGTCACCAATTCTACTTGAGATCCTCGCTCGACCTGCCGAAGCATTTTGAGCATGATTCACGTTCTTCGATATGTGGGTAGACTTCCCAGCCTCAATATACCGAGTTACTACTCCTTGGATACGCGCACTTCGGCTGGAGGCCGGTCAAGAATCTGGAGCTTTCTATTGGCGGCCAAAACTTGCTGAATCACCAGCACTTGGAATTTATGCCGGATTTCGTCAACACCTTGCCCGACCGAGGTCAAGCGCACCATTTAGCGGAAGTATTGACTTACAGTTCTAAGTCGCTTGTCAGGTGGCTTTCGCAGGAACACCAGCTGCCGCAGCGTGAGAGTGATAATGAAGACGACTGCGACTCATGATCGTGGCGATGAGTGTGTCGCTCAGTCTGGCGTTCCAGGCCATGGCGCAAAGCTCGGGATTCCTCCGATTCCTCGGAATATCTGATCAAGGCTGGCTTCATTTTCAATTTTGCGAAATTTGTGGAATGGCCGACGACCGCTTTTGCCCAGCCAGATTCTCCAATTGTGATAGGCATTTTGGGAACGGATCCCTTCGGAACAATTATCGATCAAATCGTCCAAGATAAGAAAATCGGGGCGCGGGGATTTGTCGTCAAACGGCTGAAATGGGGCAGCCGACGTCAAGGAACTCAAGGAATGCAAGATCCTGTTTGTAAGCGCGTCAGAAAAAGCGCACATGGATGAAGTGGTGCAAATTGTGAAAGGCCTGCCAATTCTTACAGTCGGCGAAACACCTGGCTTTGCCGAGCGTGGCGGCATCATACGATTTGTCCGTGGAAGATAACAGAGTTCGATTTGAAGTCAATGTGGAGGCGGCGCACCAAGCAGATCTGACCATCAGTTCCAGGTTGCTTACTCTGGCGAGAATCATCCAACAGCCTGGCGTAGAGGTGAGGAAGCCAGGATGATCCTCCAGAATCTATCCATCAAGCGGAAACTCACGCTGATAACGATGCTAACGAGCAGCATCGCTCTGATCCTTTCCTCCGCCAGCTTTCTTATTTACGATCTCGTCTCCTTTCGGCATCTGCTCACACAAGATCTGATGACCCAAGCTGAGATTATTGGATACAACAGCGCGGGCGCCATGGAGTTTAAAGACGAGCCCGCTGCAACCGCAACGTTGTCCGCGCTCACAGCGAAAGAAGACATTGTCTCTGCCGTCTTGTATAGCCCGACGGAAAGATGTTTGCCCACTATTTTCGCGGCAATAAGACCCTCCCAACGTTTCCTTCCTTCCCATTTGGAAGAGAAAGGCTACCGTTTCGAAGGAGGATACCTGGAGGTCTTCCACGACGTCACCCTGAATGGGGAGCGCCTCGGAACGCTGTTCTTGCAGTCGGACATGCGCCAGTGGAGCGCGAGGGCCAAACGATACGCCAATATTCTCGTCTATTTTCGTGCTGGTTTCCGGCTTGTTTGCATTTTTTGTCGTCTTCGAAGCTTCAAGGATTGATTTCCAGGCCCATTCTGCACCTGGAAGACACCATGAAAATGGTTTCCGCAAACAAGAACTACGGAGTTCGAGCGGTCAAATCGTATGGCGACGAAATCGGAAGACTGATCGATGGATTCAACACCATGCTGTCCGAAATCCAGCAGCGGGATACCGCGCTGCAGAGCACCAATGGCGAGTTGAAGACCAGGACCCAGGAGTTGGAGGAAGAAGTCTTTCAACGCAAACAGGCGCAGGAAGAGCTGCTCAAGGCAAAGCACGCGGCCGAGGAAGCCAACCGTGCCAAGAGCACTTTTCTTGCGAATATGAGCCACGAATTGCGCACGCCGCTGAACGCCATCATCGGGTATAGCGAAATGCTGGAGGAGGAAGCCCGGGACACAAGCAAGATCGAGAACGTCCAGGACCTCCGAAAAATCCAGATCGGCGGGAAAACACTTGTTGTCGTTGATCAATGACGTGCTTGACCTTTCGAAGATCGAAGCCGGGAAGATGGGGCTTCACTTGGAGACTTTCGACGTACCACTGGTGATCGAGGAGATGGTCACGACCCTTCAGCCTGCCGCGGCAAAGAACGCCAACTCAATTCACGTTCATCTGGCGGAGAACGTCAACACGATGCGGGCTGATGTCACCAAGGTCCGGCAGATCCTGTTCAACCTGCTAAGCAACGCCTGCAAATTTACGGATCACGGCACCATCTCTGTGGACGTGGATCAAATCAAGGTAGACCAGCGAGATTGGATTCAATTCCGGGTGAGCGACACCGGGATTGGAATCTCCGCCAAGCAAAAAGAAGAATCTGTTTCAGGAGTTTGCCCAGGCGGATGCCTCGATTGCACGCAAGTATGGTGGGACCGGCCTGGGACTTGCCATTACTCACCGGTTTGTTCAGTTGATGAAAGGGCGAATTAGTGTCGAGAGCGAGCCTGGGCAGGGATCCATCTTTACGGTGCAGCTGCCGGCTCAAGTTGTTGTCGAGACAACTGAATCCGGGCTGTCAGATCGAGACCGGCGATGCTTCGGCGGCACCCTCAAAAACCAAAACCGACCAAGATACGATTCTGGTGATAGATGACGATCCGTCCGTTCGCGATCTGATGTCGCGCTTCCTAACCAAACTGGAATTCCATGTGGTTGCCGCTGCGAATGGAGAAGAAGGCTTTCGCCTTGCCAAGCAAGTTCACCCGCTACTTATTACGCTCGATGTGGTCATGCCTGACTGCGATGGCTGGACCGTTCTGAACAAGCTCAAGAGTGATTCTGAATTGGCGAAGATTCCGGTGATCATGGTCACGATTGTGGACAACGAGGCCAAGGGCTTGGACTTGGGCGCGTCCAATTATCTCATCAAACCGGTCAACCGGGACCGTCTCGCCGATCTTATAGAAAAGCATCGGGTTGCTCGATCTTTCTCTACATCTATCACGGACGCCGATCCCGACCCTTATTCTTATGTAGCAGACGGCCAAACAGGCGGGAAGACCGCCGGAACTAGAGTTTCCAAGACTAGGAGAAGTTAGAAATGCAGAAAATCCTGCTAGTCGAAGACAACGAAATGAATAGGGACATGCTATCCAGACGGCTGCAGCGCAGAGGCTATCGTGTCGTCACCGCGGAGGATGGGGAGAAGGGGCTTTTGCTGGCGTGTTCGGAAGCACCCGATCTCATTCTGATGGACATAAGTCTTCCGTCGATGGACGGCTGGGAAGTCACGCGTGTCCTGAAGGCAAATCAGCCTACTTCGCATATCCCAATCATCGCGCTGACCGCGCACGCCATGGTCAGTGACCGGGAGAAGGCCAATGATGCAGGTTGCGATGACTACGATACCAAGCCGGTCGATTTTGGACGGCTGAGTGAAAAGATCGAAAATCTGCTTCTTGAGAAGAAAGCTATCGTGAACACGCGACCGAACCGGTTGCTCATCGTAGATGACAATGAGATGGAACGGGGACATGCTTGCCCGCCGACTAGCACGCAAAGGCTACGAGATCGCAGGTGGCAGAAAGCGCGTACGGATTGCTGCAGCGCGTCAAACACGACGGAACCGATCTGGTGCTATTAGACATCGAAATGCCAGAAATCAGTGGCCTTGACGCGCTGAAAACGCTGCGTGAGAACTACTCGGCGATCGAACTGCCGGTAATCATGGTGACCGCAAAGAACCAAAGCGACGATATTGTCCGAGCGCTTGATCTGGGAGCAAACGATTATCTGACGAAGCCGATCGACTTTCCCGTCGCGGTGGCGCGCATCGGTACTCAGTTATCACACAAACGAGCGCAGGAGGCGTTGAAGGAAAGTGAAGAGCGCTATGCCCTAGCCGCTCGCGGCTCCAATGATGGCCTTTGGGACTGGAATCTGTCCGCCAACGCTGTTCATTTCTCCCCTCGCTGGAAAGCCATGTTGGGCTATCAGGAAGAGCGAAATCGGGGACAGACCTGAAGAATGGTTTGACCGGATCCATGACGCGGATCGAGAACGAGTCAAAGAGGAGATTGCCGGCCATCAAAAAGGATTGACTCCTCATTTTGAGAGTGAGCACCGCGTGCTGCATAAAGATGGAAGCTTTCGTTGGATGCTTAGCCGAGGGGTCGCCGTTCATGACGCTTCCGGAAATGCTTTGCGCATGGCCGGATCGCAGACCGACATCACCGAAGGAAAGGTCTCCGACCCACTGACGGGCTTACCCAATCGGCTGCTGTTCATTGACCGGGTAGGTCGACTGATCAAACATACGAAGCGCCGCAAAGACCAATTGTTTGCGGTTCTATTCCTGGACCTTGATGGGTTCAAGATGATCAACGACAGCATGGGCCACCTGATTGGGGATCAACTCCTGGTCGGAGTAGCCAGTCGATTGGAGAAGTGTTTGCGGTCAACGGATACGGTCGCTCGTCTAGGGGAAACCTTCACGGTCGCCCGCCTAGGGGGAGACGAATTTACAGTCCTGCTCGACGACATTAAAGATCCGAGCGATGCCAAGCGCGCCGCGGACCGCATGATGAAAGCTCTGACGCCGCCATTCATTTTGGGTGGGAAAGAGGTGTTCACCTCCGTGAGCATCGGAATTGCTTTAAGCAACTCAGCCTACGAGCAACCAGAAGAGATGCTGCGAGATGCCGACACGGCCATGTATCGGGCCAAGTCTCTAGGCAAGGCCCGTTACGAGGTGTTCGACGCAGACATGCGAGCCAGCGTGATGGCTCGATTGCAGCTGGAGACTGATTTGCGTCGCGCGCTCGAACGAGGAGAATTTCGCAATTTCTATCAACCGATAGTTGCTCTGGTTTCCGGAGAAATTGCCGGCTTTGAGGCTCTATTACGATGGCAGCATCCAACTCGCGGCCTGCTCGGACCAAATGAATTTATCCCAGTTGCTGAAGAGACCGGACTCATACGTGAGCTGGGCTGGTGGAATTTGCGGAAGGCCTGCCAGCAAATCAGTGAATGGAGAGCAGGTGCAATCGCCCATAATCATCTAACTATTAGTGTCAACCTGTCCGCCAAGCAGTTTCTACAACCGAACCTAGTCGAAGACATTAGAAAGCTGCTGTGTGAACTCGCCCTTCCTCCGGAAGCTTTGAAGCTGGAGATCACGGAAAGCACGGTGATGGCAGACCCTCTAGGCAGCGGTGGAGATGTTGCAGCAAATCAAATCCTTGGGTATCCGTCTGGCTATCGATGATTTCGGTACGGGCTATTCTTCCTTAAGTTACCTACACCGTTTTCCTCTCGATACATTGAAGATTGACCGTTCCTTCATCAGTGGCATGGGGGACGATGGAGAAGGTATGGAGATTGCGCGGACCATTTTGCCCATGGCCAATAATCTCCGGTTGGATGTAGTTGCCGAGGGGGTGGAGACGGTTCAACAGGTTGCCATGCTGAAAAAACTGCAATGCAAGTATGGCCAGGGATTTTACTTTTCCAGACCGCTGTCCGCCGAGGGGACGGCGGCATTATTGGCAGGAGACCTGACGTGGCAAGAGTGCGAGCAAACCAAGTAGCTCAACAGATGCCAATCCGCGAAGTACATGAATGGAGAGCAGCGCTCGGCCGCAGCGCAAAAGCCGTGACCGCTGAATTGCATAACGTACTCTCCGCTCTCGAAATTTATCGATAGCTCATCTCTTATGAAACTCGCTTGGCAGAACATCATTCACGATCGAGCCCGCTTCTCGGTAACGGTGCTGGGCGTGTCTTTTGCGGTATTCCTGATGGTCTTTCAAGGCAGTCTCTTGGCGGCTTTTTGCGCGCAGCATCCAGGCTTATAGATGCCAGCGACTCCGACATCTGGATTACCGCAAGAGGAGTGCAAGCCTTTGAGTTTGGAACGCCTTTCGAAAGCCGGGTGAGGGAGATGGCGGCTGGCGTACCAGGTGTGCTGGAAACGAGCCGCGTGTGCATGGCTTTTGCTGTTTATCGTACACCGAACGGAAAGCAACAGGTTGTAGCTCTAGTTGGTGCGGACCCCAATGTAGGGAAGCGTTTCCCGGTTCCCGATATGCCTGGATTCAGCCCGAACGGTATCGCCTGATGCGGTCCTCTACGATGTAAGCGACCGGGACCTGATTCGAGTGACCGTGCAATGCCGGCAGAAGTCGAAGTAAACCGGCACCGCGCCAGTTATCGAGCAGCAAATCGATGGTTACGGGGCATTTCTTGGCGTCCCTTTTCTGTTTACTTCTTATCGGAATGCTGCCCGATATATTGGGTTTCGGCCCTGAAGAAGCCATGTACATCCTGGTGCGAGTTGACGAGGGACACCTTCAATTTCGGATGTTCGGCAAGGCCTTAGGCAACGCCTCCCAGAAGTCGACGTACTCACTCGCGGACGAGTTTGCGCACAAGTCCCGCATGTACTGGACGTAAAAACTGGGGCAGGCGGCGCGATTCTGACCGCGGCGGTTTTGGGATTTCTGATAGGGCTGGTGGTCGTATCCCAAACCATTTACGCGAATACGATGGAAAACATCGAGGAGTACGCCACGTTGAAAGCTCTGGGAGCATCCCAAGCTTTCGTGGCGCGCATTGTGCTTGCGCAGGCCCTGATTTGCGGGGCAGTCGGCAGCATTCTGGGGCTGTTGGCGGTTGTTCCAACCATTGGTTACGCAAAATCTCTGATTCCTTGGATCTACACTCCTTGGTGGTTGCTGCTGGTCATGGTCGTGCCAAGTTTGATCATGTGCTCATTGGCGTCTATTGCTTCAGTTCGAAGCGCCCTCACTGTTGAGCCGGGGAGAGTATTCCGTGCCTGATCGCTACCTGGGCCTGGAAGGTGCGAGTGTCTCATTCGGCAAGCGGGAGGCTCAAGTCCGTGCACTGCGGGGCGTTTCACAATTCTTCGAGCGTGGCACGCTTTCGCTGGTTATGGGGCCCTCTGGCAGCGGAAAAACCACTTTATTGTCTCTTCTTGGGTGTTTGTTGTCGCCCGATGAAGGGACAGTCTTCGTAGAGGGTGTCGCGGTAAACGGACTGAGTGAAGCAGAGAGGACAGTAGTTCGTCAAAAGAAAATCAGTTTTGTTTTCCAAGCTTTTCGCCTCTTTCACTCCCTTTCCGCGATTGACAATGTTGCACTTGGCTTTGAACTTCGTGACGCAGCCCTGCCTGGCCGAATGGAAATGGCAAGAGATCTACTCGTTCGATTCGGTTTGGGAGACAAGCTCAATCAAGAGCCCAACGAATTCAGTCCCGGGGAAAAGCAGCGAGTTGCAATTGCGCGGGCCTTGGCCGGAAATCCTCCCATTCTTCTAGCGGATGAGCCGACTGCCTCTCTGGATGCCCAGGCCGGAAGGATCATCTGTCAAATTCTGCGAAGTCAAGTTGATGACGATGGGAGAACGGTTGTGGTCGTAACCCACGATGCGCGATGGCGAGAATTCGCCGATCGCACAATCACTCTCTGCGATGGCCAAGTTGAGCAAGAGGAGAAAGACCTATGACGGCCCGCAGCAGATGGAGTATTGGTGGTTCCGCCATTGTCTTGGTCATCGTGGCTGTCGCGTTCTTGGGGACTACCCGGAACAGGAATTCGGTGCAAGCTCGTGGTATACCCTCCGATGGCGCCATTGCGACTGTAGCATTCGCCTCTCCCGGGAGGGTCGAGGGAGCTTCGGAAACCACGCAAGTAGGGGCTGCTGCGGATGGCATCCTTAAGGCCGTCTACGTGAAAGAGGGTCAGTTAGTAAAAAGAGGCACCTTACTTGGCGAAATTGGATGCGATGATTTGCAAGCGAGTGTACAAACTGCGATGGCTGAAGCCGATGGCGCACGCCAGACAAGAATCCGGATTCTGCGGGGGGCACGTGATGAGGAGAAGAAAATAGCGATTGAAAAGACGGCAGCGGCCCGCGCGACATTTGAAGAGGCCAAGTCGCGACTGGAGAGGCAGCGCGCGCTCTTTCAAAGCGCGGAGATTTCCCGGGCCTCGTATGAGCAAGCTGTGCGCGATCTCGGGATCGCAGATGCAAACCTCCAAGCCGCTGTTCGAACTGAGGAGTTACTTGCCGCACCTCCATTGCAGGAAGAAAAGGCGCGAGCCGATGCAGAGGTGCTCGCGGCGGAGAGCCGGGTCCGAACGGTCCAAGAACGTATCGGGAAGTGCTCAATACTCGCGCCGATCGACGGAACCGTTTTGAGAGTCTATGCCAGATGCGGCGAGTCTTTTAGCACAGTCACTCCCCGCCCTTTGTTCAGTCTCGCGGATGCCTCTTCTCGGCGTATAAAGGCTGAGATAGACGAAAGAGATGTAGATAGAGTGTCGATCGGACAGAAGGTAATTATCCAGGCGGATGCTCTTGACGGAAAGAAGCTTAACGGGTCGGTCGTGAGAATATCTGCGATGATGGGTAGGAAAAGCATCTCCACGGGCGATCCATCTGACAAAAGCGACCGCGATATCCTGGAGGCCGTGATCGGCTTAGAAGACAACACTCGATCATTGCCAATAGGTCTTAGGGTTACAGTGCAGTTTTTGACGACCAGCTCTTTGAAAAAATAAAGAAGAACTTGTGGCGAATGACCTAGTAGCGTTGCGGGAGAAAAAACGGGTGTTGTGGCGGAGCAAGCTCTCTTTGTCCCCTATCCCTCGCCAGAACTCTGACCGGCCGCAGGATCAGTAACTTACACCAATGCTTCCGACCTTAATCCGCTATAACTCCGGGACACGAACATCAGCACTTCTACTAACTTGGTGCGTGCTGTAAAGGTAAGCGTCTGGTTTAAACCGTCTAGACGAAATAGGGTGGATGACTGCTGACCACCCATGTGGACACAACCTCGCGCTTCGCTGTGTCGACAACCTGGACTTTGCTCGCACCTGGAATGAATACGAACAGCGTCTTCCCGGGCTCGTCGAGCAGTAACTCCGCAGGATGCCCCTCCACTTTGACGTCGTCAAGATGCTTGTCCGTCTCTACGTCGATGATCCCGACCTCGCCGTAGTCCTTACGGCATCTTTGCCGCCATATCCCACGTACAGAACTTTGGCCCGGGGATCATAGGCGACACGGTTGGGTCCAAGATCCAGCTTGATCGCATCCAGCAGCTCAAGGGTGTCGCCACGGAACCGCTTTTAGTTCGATCCCCACCGCCCCTACCAACCATCCTTCTGATTGGTAGGCACTTACCAAAAGCGCGCGAGGGCAAAAAGGGGCAGATTCGGGCGATGGTCCGGTTCGTGCGTCAGTTTTCGGTGGGCACCTCCATCGCTTCACGGATTCCCTGAATCAAGGAAGCCGGAGAACCGTGCTTCCTAAACACTCCGGAGATACCTTTTCGGATCAGGTTCGGGACTTCACTCTCGTTCACGCCCGCGGTGACAAGAAGGCCTTTCCCTTTGAAGCGCTCGGCGTGGAGACTTTCGAGGAAATCTGTTCCTCTCTCCGGACCGAGATCAAGATCCAGCAGGACGACGTCGATTTCTCGTGACTTTATGATTGTCAGTGCTCCGGTAACGGAACTGCAATCCGCGACCACCTCGAATCCCGGTTCGGCCTGAAGCAATCGAGAGACACTTTCACGAAATAACACGTGGTGATCCGGAACATTTCACTGTCCCACGAGAAGAAAAACGAGCGCCCAAGTGAAGAAAGTAAGAATTACGTTCTGCACGCCGGTCATTGGCACCTTGTTCACGCACAAGCGCTCCGAAGCTAATAGACCTGAGCGGATTGCAAATTTGCAGAACACAAAAGTCGCGTCAGCCAAAAACAAAATTGGAAGCGAGGCCATTTTGTCGCGTCGACCACTTTCCAATTCCAGTGAGTGCGTTACGCGCTCCCATCGTTCTTAGACCCGGATGGTAGTACGTGAATGTCGTGTTCAATCCCCACCGCGCTACCAACCTTTTCTTCGTCTGTCCTGCTATGGCGTTCGGTTGCTTTCTACCGCGGAGCCCCTGGAACCTCGGCAGCGATGGCTGGCTGCTGCCGCCACGCGTCGGGCGATGACAGGTTACGGCGCAACCGCTCCGAATCGAGCTCGTGTTCCCAGCGCGCCACCACCAGCGTGGCCACCCCGTTGCCCAGCATATTCACTGTCGCGCGGAACATGCTCATGAAGCGATCAATTCCCAGTATCAAAGCCATTCCGGCTACTGGTATTGTTGGGATCACCATCAACGTGCCTACCAGCGCGATGAATGCCGCACCCTGCACTCCGGACGCGCCTTTCGACGTCAGCACGGCCACTGCAAAAAGAGTTAGTTGCTGCCCCAAGGTCAAATGAACGCCCGTGGCTTCGGCCACGAATAGCGCCGCCAGCGTCATGTAAAGACTGCTGCCATCAGTATTAAAGGTATAGCCGGTCGGCACCACCAATCCCACCAATGCCTTGGAACATCCCAGTTGTTCCATCTTTTCCATCAACGTCGGCATCGCCGGCTCCGAAGAGCTGGTGGCCAGCGTGAGGATGATTTCTTCCTTAATATAGCGGAGATACTTGAAGATGCTGAACCCCGCCAACCAGGCGATACTTCCCATGACGATCAGCACGAAAAGGATGCACGTGATCCAAAATGTGACAACCAACTTGAGCAACGGGCCGAGCGAGGAAATTCCATAGGCTCCGATTGTGAAAGCCATCGCACCGAAGGCGCCAATCGGAGCAAACTTCATAACGATATTGATCACGCCAAACACTGCTCGCGTGAGGGATTCCAGGAATTCGAGCATCGGCTTGCCACGGCTCCCCATGACGGACAAAGCGAAACCGAACAGAATCGACACCAGTACCACCTGTAAAATATCTCCCTTGGCGAATGCGTCCACGACCGTGGTGGGTATGATGTGCATGATGAAGTCGGTCACGCTTTGCGCTTTGGCCGCGCCGGCGTAGTTGGCCACAGCTTTGGTATCGAGCGTCGCAGGATTCACGTTGAAAGCTGCGCCGGTATGCACCACATTGCCAACCACCATACCGACCAGCAAGGCCAGCGTCGACACGATTTCGAAATACAAGAGCGCTTTACCGCCGACTCGGCCCACTTTCTTCATATCCTGCATGCTGGCTATGCCCGTAACCACCGTGCAAAAAATCACCAGCGTTATAATCATGCTGATCAGGCGGATGAAAGCGTCGCCTAGCGGTTTCAAGGCCACTGCGGCGTGCGGCCTCACATAGCCGAGCACGATCGCTATGGCGATGGCCACCAAAACTTGGCCCCACAAACTGCGATAGAAAGGCTTCTTGTTTGAAGGACGCACTGCATAGGAGGACGCCGAGGAAGCCGGCGTATGACCAGACGTTCCCATGGTCTATTCTCCCTTCAGCCGGAGCTGTTAAGAAATTTCGATCCAGGCCAACTGGCGGCGGAGTCTACCACATTCGTGGCGGCAAAGGTCCAGCGACACACTCTCGCCTCGCCAAGAGGAAACCAAATTCCGGTGCAAGCTCTAGCAAGTTTGAGCGCCATTTTTCAGGAGCGCTTAACCTTGACGTGAAGACTCCTGTAGAAATTCTAAAAGTGATGAAGCGATGGATTCTCGAACGACTATAACGCGTGGCAAGATCCTGCCAGCTCAGTCCGTATATTACGCGTGGCATCACACCTACCTCTTAAATCGCAAATTTCTAAACATTTTTGTAACATCCTTAAAGTATGGTCTTTGGTGTGCTCTTGCAATCCTCTTGCTTATCTGACCCAGGCGCGTCGGAACGGCAAGCTCTATGATCCTGTTGCTACATTTCACCTTTCAAACGGCACACGCCTAGAGAGAATCAACACTTTTGGAAACCTGCGGCCATACGGCTTGCCAGCTTCCTTCGGTGTAACCGTCCATTATCGATATCTGCCTGACGAACTCGAAGAGAATCACGAACGATTTGTCAGAGGGGAAATCCAAGCTGCGAACGAGCTGCTCGCGGAATACAAGTCGGTAGCGAAGGTATGGCAGCGGCCCACAACGGAAACTCGTATACCGTTTACGACGCGGCCAACAAAGACTGTAGCGAACCCTCGGTAACTCCGGAAAACTCGGTCGCCGGATCTGGTAAGAACGGCTTGCGGAAGCTCATGGCGAATTCAGAGATGTCCAAATACCAACCGATGGTCGAGCTTGCCGGAATGTGCTCGTCGTGCCTAGGCCAAAAGCTTCGGCAGTTGGTCCAGCGTATAGCTCGCGATAATACAGAAACCGCTTGAGCTCACGGCCCTGGCGAAGTTGATGGACCTCTCACATCCGGAGCTCCCCAAAAGGGACGCTCGTTAGGCACGCACCGTCGAAGTCCGCGGTTCCGGCAATATGACAGGCACCTCGCGAAGTTCTGGTGCTTTCATCCGGCGGAGGACAAAGAAGGCTAGCACGGCCGCGATGGCGTCGAAAACGATGGCGACCTTAAACACGCCAGCCCAGCCAATCTTCGGCAGAGTATACTTAGCCGCGAACGGGGTCCACAGCGTCGGTTGCACGGTCAGAACAATGCCGTACGCGATAATCAACCCAGCCACTATGAGCAGCGCGTTCTTGGCTACGCGACTGAGCTGGACGTGCATCACCGTCGGAGCAAGGAACACCGAAAATAGCACCAGCACGCCGCCGAGCAGCAGCAGCGTGTCGGCTCGGAAATCAAAAGCCTTGCCCGCCGCGAGCGCAGATCCGATGGGGACAAACATGGAAGCCGTCCCCTTAGCTGTGTACAGGAAGCCGTAGTTCGTTGTGGCACGTTTGCGGCCGAAGAAGTCTCCGCAGAGCGCCGGGAATAGTGAGTAGATCTCGCCCCATCCAAAGAAGGTGAAGGCGCTGAAAATTACGAACAACTTCGGATTGTGGGCAAACTTGATGAGCGCGAAGATGGCAATTGCCTCTAGGCCAAATGCCAAGGTCATCGTCTTCTCGCGTCCGATGTGGTCGGAGACCCAGCCCCAGAATGGGCGACATAGCCCGTTAACCAGGCGGTCTGCAGAAAGCGCAAATGTTAGTGCAGCCATGCTGAGACCAAGGAGCTGGACGGGGACCTTGTCCACGTTAAAATCCTTGGCCATCGGGGCCAATTGAGCGGTAGCCATCAAGCCGCCGGTTGCGACCATCGCCATCATCCCGTACATCAGCCAGAAGTGTGGTGTAGCGGCCATTTCGCCCGGCTTGAAGTCTACTTGGCTCTGGCGGGTTTTCACTTCTTCGCTACCCTTGAGTCTCCATGTTTTCGGCAACCACCCAGCTGGCGGAGCCTTCAGAAACATTGCTGCGATTACCACGACTGCTCCCTGGATGATCCCCCATTTGATGAAGGCTGCTTGATATCCCTGGGAAGCGATCATATTTGCAATCGGCGCCACAGTGAACGCTGATCCGGCCCCGAATCCCGCGGCGGTAAGACCTGCTGCGAGTCCTCGATGGTCGGGGAACCACTTCAGTGCGCTACCGATGGCAGTGCCATACACAATGCCGGCACCGAGTCCTGCGATCGCGTAGGAGAGGTAAAGTGCAGTCAGGGTTTCGGCCTTTCCACTTCCATACCAGCCAATTGCTGCGAGCACTCCTCCAAGCATGACCAGAAGTCTCGGTCCGAATTTGTCGACAAGCCATCCTTCGAAGGGGACGAGCCACGTTTCAAGAAGGACGAAAATCGTGAAAGTGACCTGGATGAGCGCCTGTTCCACTCCCAAGTGTTTCTGCAGCGGGCCAACAAACAATGTCCAACCGTACTGGAGATTCGCTACCGCCACCATGCTCAGGACGCTGAAGAAGAGAATGGTCCAACGGTTATCGGCGAAAACTCGGAACCCTGAGTTGTGCTCGGACGGGATTTCGGTCATGGGTGCATCTCCTTACCGGAATTTCACTCCATACCAGAAGTAGAAGCTATTCAAATGGATTGATCGATTTGAAATATGCCGGGTATGAATGAGAAAAGATGGAGAACTTATAGACGCAGCCATAGGCATGCCTCTGTGATGGCGCTAAACGTTAACGACGCATTGCCAGATCGACTTTTTCCGCAGAATTGTGACAGCTCACCCGTGCCGCCTTAACTCGAAAAGTCTTGGTTCATAGCGTAATTTGATATACTGGTCCGCTAATCGAACCATTGCGGTCGGGAATCTAGCAGGCTCGCCTCTGGCTGTCAAGAGGCTTGCGAGGCCGCTGGGCTGCGAGCTCGTTATACCCGCAGCTCCACCTGACGCTGGAAAGCGTTGAGTCATCAACGATGCCGATCGACGAAAGTCTGCGAACACAGATCGAAACTTACGTTTCCCATCTCAATGGTTTAATCCACCGCGGGCGCCAAGTCTGCGAGACGTTGGTGATTGATCCCTTCAATCCAGCGGCAATGGCGGCAACGCGGGCCTGGCAGGAAGATTGTGGCGTCACCATCAATCAATTATCTGGAGGCAGTAAGTCGCATTGGCTGGCGCGCTCGTTTAGTGGCGCATTCCTGATGCGCTCAGCGGATGGACGTGCCGTCGCAGGGGTGCCCCCTAGTGATATCGTCAAGCGATTGATCGAGGTTCTCGAGCAAGCCATCGCTACGCTCTCTAGAATGGAAAATGGTCCGGGCTTTTCTGAATACTTGCCTGCATCTGCATCACCGAATACCCCAGCTCCTCGCCGGTTCGAGTTCGTTCACAACTCCGATCTCCGTCCTGTTCTTGAGCAAGCCTATGCCGATAGCCGCCGAGCGCTCGAACAAAAAGACTACGACACGGCGCTGCGCACTTCTTGCGGAATCCTCGAGGCCATTGTCACCGACGGGTTGGAATTCAAAGGCCCGGACGCGCTGGCCGCAGCCGGCACGCCCACAGGAAAGATTGGTGATTGGCCATTCGAGACGCGACTCGCCCTTGCAGAAAAGATCGGCCTCATTCGCGGCGGCTGCGCCCGCCTGCCCGCAGTCGCGCGGAAGTATCGAGACCATGCGGACGCCGACCGCAACGTGAGTGTACCGATCTCCGAGCGCGAGGCGCGACAGACCGGACAGGTACTTCATGTCATCATGCGAGACTTAGATCCCGGCCGGTAGATACGCAGCCGGAAGCCATACTAAGAATAAGCAGTTAGAAAGGTCAGCTGTATCGGCGCCCGATCGACGCACTAATCCCGCAGTCGCGACATTCGTTATTTATTTTGAGCGAGGCTAATCGAAGAGTCTAATCTTCCAAATCTTGCCGAAACATCGGTTGCGATGGATTCACGCTGCCATCGATGACCGCCACAAGCAGGTTTCCGAAAGCGTTCCGCGCCTCTTCCAATGAGGCGTAGCCACGTTCTCGCTGTAGCGCTCCACTCTCCGAGTAGATAAGCGTGAAATAACGCCCCGAGGCGTACTGAAGTTCGAGCAATTTGTTCGGTATGTCGGGATCACCTTCCTGGCCCAACACGTCCATCAGTGCCACCTTCCACTGCACGCCTTTCGGGTCCCGAACGACCTCGCGTTCGAGGTATTGCCATTCATCCATGCTCCACAGTGGCATATTTATCCCAGCAGTTGGTCGAGCGCCTTTGCCACTTGCGACCCGGTAAACGGTTTTGGCACCAGCAATGTCTTTTGCGCTTTGCGCGAACGCAGGCTCGCGTCAGCCGCTTCGGGAGTGTCGCTGATGATTACGATAGGAGTCTCGCCGTGTTCCGTATTTTGACGCACAGCATCGAAGAGCGCTTCGCTCATATCGAAAGAGGAACAATCCAGCACGAGCGCATCGGCTCGTTGCTCGGTGATCAGTTCGTTCACGGTGACAGTATATCCCGCCGCGAAAACTTCGTAACCATGATCACGCAGCGCGAACGTCAGTAACTCGGCAATCTCCGGCGTGTCGTCGATGAGCAGGATGCGGCGCAAGCGTAAACTACTTCTTGATGGGGTAGCCAGGCAGCCGCTTCTTCTTGCCTGCGGAGGGCTCCAGATCCATCACCCAAATGCGCCCGCCCGCCGTGTAATAGGCCCGGTGGTCGTTCTCCACCATCGCGCCCCACGCTTCTAGCGTGCGCATCGCGAAGGTGACTCCCTCAAAGTTGTTGCGCGCGTGATCCAGTACTTCATTCGTGTGCCAGTTGTCCGTGAGGATCGCGTCGCCAGCGTGTACACGCAGCACAGTGTAGTAGCGGTCGAACGCCGCTTCCGGCCGCACGTCGCGCGTCGATCCGCGCTTTTTTCCTTCACTGACAATATAGCTTTCCTGCGCCTCAGGAGCGGCAGGTGGAACGGTTGCTTTGGTGTTCATATAGTTTGCGCCACCGTCTCGGCCTCTGCTGCAGCCGACATATTTACCAGGTTTTTCGCATCCGCGGCCTGAATCAAAGCCTCAGGCAGCTCGACACCCATCATGCGCCACTGCTCATTGGCAAACTTCTGCAGCTTCGCGATGTGTTCCGCGTGAAGGTGGCCGAAGCGTCCTTGCAATTTCAAGTATTCCGACACCGGCCGCATCGTTTGCGGGCGGAAGCTGTAATCATAAGCGCGCTTCTCAGGGTTCCATTCCCACATCGGATAGAGCCCGCATTCCACGACCAGCCGCCCAAGATCGATCGACCGCGGCGTCTCGTAAACAAAGCCCTTCTGACACGGCGTGTAGACCATCAGATATGAGGCGCCCTTGTTGTTCAGTCCTTTGCGCACTTTGTTCATCAAGTCGATGGGATAGCCCACGCTTGCAGTCGCCACATAGCAGTGCGGATGCCCAGCGGCCATCATGCGCGCGAGGTCCTTCGGAAATAACGTCTTCCCCTCGGGAACCACCGGCCCTGGAGGCGAGAAAGTCGTCATGCCGCCATACGGGGTGCGTGACGAGGCTTGAATACCGGTGTTCGCGTACTGTTCATTGTCGTAGCAAATAATCAAGCAGTCGTGATTGCGATAGAGCGCCCCTGAAATCGAGGCCAAGCCAATGTCCGACGCGCTGCCGTCGCCCGCCTCGCAAATAATGTTCGGGAATGTGCCCTTCCACTTGCCTTTTCGAATCATGGCTTCATACGCGGCGGCCACACCCGCCGTGAAGCTGCCTGCGCTACCAATCTGCGTGTGCGCCCAAGGCACATTGTAGGGCGTGCACAGATACGAGCTGTTTGCCACGTACATGCAGCCCGTCGGCCCAACAAGAATCGTATTGTCACCCGCCGCTTTGCTCGTCATGCGGTACTGTATGGAAGGCCCGCAACCCGCACAGGTCCGGTGGCCCGGTACGAAGGGCTCGGACGAGGGCAATTCAGGATTGAAGAATCGCGCCCCTTGATTTGGGCTGGAGAGAATCGGCAGTAGCTGACGCTGAACTTCGATGGTTGGCATTTCATTTCCTCCCGTGTCGTTGTGTGGCCTCTTGGTACCGGTGAAAACTACGGCCTACTCTTCGAATCCAACCCAATGCGTGCGCTTCTCAATTTTGCCGCGTTTCTGCGCTTCCATCATTTTCTCAGTCATCCAGTAGAATTCTTTCAGCACGATAGCCTCGCCGCCCATTCCAGCCATGAACGAAAACACCAGCGGTCGTTTCTCGCTTTCGTATAGCGCGGCGCAAACCTCGGCGTACAGCACGCCGCCGCTGCTCACGCTGCCCAGGCCCATGTTGGTCTCGATCACTCCAATTACTTTGAACTTACTCAGAGCCTCCCTAACGCGTTCGGTCGGATAGGGCCTGATCGTTCGCAGCCGTACCATACCGACTTTCATGCCCCGGTCGCGCATATGCTGAATCGCGAAGCGCGCCGTCACCGCATGCGCGCCCTGTAAGAAGAACACCACGTCCGCCCCATCGGTCATGTACTCTTCGACCCATGGATCGTACCGTCGCCCGAATATTTTCGCGAATTCATCGTGGACTTGCTCAATGACCGGCATCGACTCTTCCATCGCGCGTGCGCGCTCCAACTGAAGCGGCGGACCCTGCTCGGGCATGATCTGCGGCCCGTGCGATACGGGATGCCGCGGATCGAGCGGATAGGGATGCTTGTAAGGCGGCAGGAATTCCTTCACCTGGCCTGTGTCGGGCAATTCAACGTCGCCCGTGATGTGAGATACGAAGAATCCATCCTGACAGACCATCTGAGGCAACAGAACGCGGGGGTCTTCACCGATGCGATAGGCTATCAGGTGATTGTCGAATGCCTCCTGCGCGTCGCACGACCAGCCCATCAGCCAGCCCATATCGCGCGTCGAGAGAGCGTCGGTGTGCTCGGATCCGAAATCGCCCGGAGGATCCAGCGTGCGGTCGGCAATCATCATCTGCACCGGCATGCGGCTTCCGGAAATCGGCGAATAAAGCTCGTAGGCAAACTGTACGCCCACGCCGGAGCTTCCGGTAAAGACGCGAGCGCCGCTCGATGACGCGCCGTGCGAGATGCTCAATTGCGAGTGCTCGCTATCGGCCACGATATACTCGGCGTCGAGTTCTCCGTTGGCCACCATCTGTGCCAGAGCCATCATCGTGGCGGTGTAAGGCCGGATCGGATAGGCCGCGATCACGTCCACATCCGCATACTTAGCGGCCTGCGCCGCCGCCACGCAGCCGTTGATCCGCACCATTCTCTTTTTCACTTCCGTTGCCGTTGCCATAGTTCGCTCCGACATTAAAAAAAATGTCCCTAAATGCTTTTCGCCGCTCGATCGCCCAGGTTCTTTAGCTCCTGCGCCTGCCTTCCGTGTAGCCCCGGCGAAATGGCGAACGCGGTATCCATTCGCACTACGCCGGTCTCAAAGTCGAGTTCCGGCACGCCTTCAAGGCAGCCCGTCGGACATTCCTCGATGCACACGCGGCAGCCTTTGCAGTAGTCCACCAGTATTTTGTAGAGGCCGTTCGAACGCACATCCCGCACGATGCACGGCTCCGGGCAGACCAGATAACAGTTGTCGCAAGCGTTGCAAGTGCCGCAGCTGAAGCACCGGCTGGCTTCTTCGACCGCCTGTTCTTCCGTGTATGCCTGAATCACTTCTTCTTGCGTCTTGCGCCGGCTGGTCGGAGGCAGAAGTTGCTGCATCACGCGCGGGAAATGCGGGAAGTAGGTCATGTTCATGCGATTTAAATCGAATATCACATCGACCGGAATCGTTCGAGGCTCCAATTTCTCCCCGCGCAAAACCTTGTCCAGATTGAACGCGACTCGCTTCCCGTCGCCAACCGCATTCACCACCATTAGCGGCTGACCCGAACCCAGTTGCACCACGTCGCCTGCTGCAAAAAAGTTCGTATCGCCCAGGCGTCCGAAGCGATCGATCTTGATCGTGCCCCGCTCCGTCTTAAACTCATCGGGCAACCATTTCAGCGAAGCCCGCTGCCCCACGGCGATGATCACGTTGTCCACCGCGAATCGGTCTGGCTTGGATTCTTTATCGACGGTAATTGGCGATGCATTGATCGCGCCGGAAAAACGCGCCGGATGTAATTGCAAAGCCTCGATCCTACCATTGCCGAGCACGGCTGTTACTGCCCGCCCGTGCATCAGTTCGACGCCCTCTTCCAGCATGTCGTGCAGATCTTCCGGCACGGCAGGCATCTCTTGCGGGTTGGCTTCCACCGTGATCATGGTCACTTCCACGGCGCCTTGCCGCAACGCTTCGCGCGCGCAGTCGATGGCGGTATTTCCTCCGCCGATGACGGCCACGCGAGCACCCAGCTTCACCTTAGATGTTCCCATTCCGATGTCGCGAAGGAAGGGAAGCCCATAGTGCACACCCTCTTTATTTTCACCCTCGGCTCGCACGCTGTTGGGGTCGATCAACCCCACGGCTAGCACGCAAGCGTCGTAGTCCTTCTTCAACTGATCCCAAGTGACGTCCTTACCGACTTCCACGTTCGTCTTGATCGTGATACCGAGCTCGACCAGGCGCTCGATCTCACGGTCCAGCACGTCCTGCGGCAGAACCCAATCCGGAATCCCGCCCCGATTGAGTCCGCCCGCTTTCGGCGATTTCTCAAAGATAGTCACTTTATAGCCGAGGCGCGCTAGCTGATACGCTGCGCTGTGGCCTGCGGGACCTGACCCCACGACCGCGACCTTCTTGCCGTTGGAGGGCCCGGGCTTCACCACATCTTTCGCCAGTGCCTGTCCGAGGTCTCCAAGAAACCGCTCGACCGCGCGAATCGAAATGGCCTCGTCGTATTTTCCACGGTTGCACGCTTGCTCGCATGGGTGGTAGCACACGCGGCCGGTGACCGATGGGAAGGGCATGTCTTCCTTTATGAGCGCGTAGGCATCCAGATACTTTCCGCGCTTCACCAGGTCGAGATAGCCCTGGATCTTTTCGTTGGTGCCGCAAGCGTTGTTGCAAGGCGGCAACTTGTCTCGGTATACCGGCCTGATCGAACGCCAGTTGCCGGTCGGAAATAAATCCTGTCCTTTTTCCTGTGTTGGAGCAGGTGTGATCCCGGCAAATGGAATCATCAGGCGTTCCGGTATTTTTGTGCCTTTGGTCGACATATATTCCTTCCCTAGGCCGCTACTGGATTTAGCGGCATGATGTGCAATTCTTCGAGTGCCAATTTGAATGCGTGCTGGTTCGCGATCATTGGTTGAATCGTTGCCATTTTAACGATGCCTGTAGTCTTGATCACGGCTGCAATCAGTGGAGCGGCGATATCTGGCGCAATCGATTTGTTGCGCTCCGCGGCGCCCTCGGTCGAAAGGCGATCGAGGCCGAGTTCGCCCAGTCGGTAGTACAACCATTTGTGGTCCGCTATCTTCGCGGCATCCACGCAAACAAGTTGGGCCAGCCGCTCGGGGCCAGGCACGAAACGAATCATGTACTCCGGTGTGTAGTGCGTGTTGATCACCAGCGTTCCACCCGGAGGCATCCCGCGCATATAATCCCAGCCCTTCACCATCGTTCCTTCGACCAGTACGACGATATTGGGCTGCTCGTTTTCGTAGGTGAGTTCGTTCTCGAGCACGTCATCGCTCACGCGGCAATACTTGCGCGTCGGGGCGTTCGTACGATCGGGATTGTCCACATAGTTTTCCATTGCCTGCGCGTACTTGCCTTCCAGTCGCGCGGAGGCGGAGATGGAATTGACGATGTCGCGTCCCTCTTTGTCCATAATGATGCCGCGCGTCCAAACTGTAAGTTCCGTATAAGCCATAATTAGCCTCGCGCTCGAGTGGATGCGTCAGGGCAGGAACCCCCGGCGCTGTTGTATACGTTGTTGCCTGAGGGCTTTTCTGTATTCAGTTGCTTGAGACCGCCGCCATCGGTTTCCAGAACCTTCAGGAAATCGTTTCGCAATACAACGAACGGCACAACGCGCGTGCCGTCCTGAAATTCTGCAATTGCTAGCAGTGTCGCTTTCTTGCAGAGACTCTCAATATCGGCGCTGGTTAGTCCTTCCGTCCTTCCGGCGAATTCCTCGAAATCGATATCCGGGGCTAGAGGCACTCGCTGGCAACAAAGCCGCAGGATCGCCGCGCGGTCAGCAGCATCCGGTTTTGCGAACGGGATTTTATAGTCGAAGCGACCACTTCGCAAGAGCGCTGGCTCGATCCGCTCCGGGCGATTGGTGGCGGCCAGCAGGATCACGCCTTTCACATCGCGCAAGTTGTCAATCTCGCGCAGAAGCTGGCTGAGGATTCTTTGAAAAACGTCGGTGCCGAACTGATCGGCGCCGAACTTTGGGGCCAGCGCGTCCATCGTGTCGAAAAACAAAATGCAGGGCGCTGCTCGTCTGGCCTTCTTGAAAACTTCGCGCAACGCTCTCTCGGATTCACCCAACCACTTCGAGTACAGTTGCGGACCATCAATCGCAATGAGCGGGATTTGTTTTTCACCCGACAACGCTCGCGCCATCGCCGTTTTTCCAGTCCCCGACGGTCCGGCCAGCAGAATCCCTCGCGGCGGCGCCAATCCAACCTGCTCATAAATCTCGTCGTGCATGTGCGAATGCTCGATCACTGCATCGAGCAAGCGCTTTACCTCGTCCAAACCTCCCAGCGACGCAAAGTTCGTCGTGCTTTTCTCAATATAGAATTCGCGCGTCGCGCTGGGTTCCACTTCTTTCAAGCCGGCCAGAAAATCTTCGCGTGTAACCTGCAGCTCGTCCAGTTCAGTAGAAACCGCGCCGTCGGTCTCGAATGGAAAGGACGAGAGGAAGCCGCGCAAAGCGATCATGCCCACTTCCTGTCCCAAGGCTTCCAGGTCGGCGCCCACGAACCCGTGAGAATGCTCGGCGATCTCCTTCAGGTTTACGTCATGTGCTAGCGGCATCGCGCGCGTGTGGATCTTTAGGATTTGCAGCCGTGCTTGCGTATTCGGAACGCCGATTTCGATTTCGCGGTCGAAGCGGCCCGGACGCCGCAGCGCCGGATCAAGAACCTCGGGGATGTTGGTGGCACCGATCACGATCACTTGGCCGCGAGCAACAAAACCATCCATCAAGCTGAGAAGCTGCGCCACGACACGCTTTTCAACCTCGCCGGAAACCTCGGCGCGTTTGGGAGCCACAGCGTCAATCTCGTCGATGAAGAGGATCGACGGTGAATGGCGCGCCGCTTCCTCGAAAACTTCGCGGAGCTTCGCTTCGCTCTCGCCGTAAAACTTGCGCATGATTTCCGGACCGTTAAGGTGAATAAAGTGAACGCGGCTTTCAGCCGCTACGGCGCGGGCAAGCAAAGTCTTTCCCGTTCCCGGGGGACCATATAGCAGCACGCCTTTCGGCGCCAGAATTCCCAATCGCTCGAAGATGCGCGGGTACTTCAGCGGTAGCTCGACGATCTCACGGACGCGCTCTACTTCGCGCTCGAGTCCACCAATATCTTCGTAGGAAACCGCCGGCGCGCGAGCCGCCGTTTTCTCGCCTTCCACCACGCGAAGGTCCGTACGCTTTCCGATCACTACAGGTCCGGAAGGAATTGTGCGCACGACCTGGAAGTTCACGGCCTTGGCAAACGTCGGTACACGTACCACGCCGCCCGCCATTACCGGAACGCCCACCAAATCTTCCAGCATCCGGTCGGGTGCAATCGTTGCCGGTGCAGCCCCTACCCACAAAGGAGACAAGCGAACAGCCACTGCTTGCTCGTGCTCGACGGGCGTTACGGTCACTTGCTCTTGCAATCCTGCGCTGCAATTGCTGCGGCAAGTGCCGTCGATCTGAATCATGCCATCAAAGCCTGGATCGGAAAGCTCTGCGCGTCCGACAGCGACGGTACCGCCGGCAACCTTCAGCACGTCTCCTACTCGTGCGCCCATGCGCTGCAAGTCGGCAGGCGCCAATCGCGCAATTGCGTGGCCGATATCTTCCACCCGTGCCTCTGCCACGCGCAGTGTCAGCGTTGCTACCGAAGACGATTTGGAAATTTCCGTCATGGCCCGATGCGCAATCTCTTCCGAGCCTGGTGATCGAATCCGTCGAAAATCACCGCTAGAAAAATTCCTAGATCGATTATTTTAGTCGCGACGATCCTGCCCACGTGAAACCTCTCACTTGCTAAAATCGTTGTTTAGTACGATCTCTTCGACGTCTTCAATGTGCCGCCGCATCGCAGCCTTGGCCGCCTCTGCATCGTGGCGCTTGATAGCGGCTAGTATCCGCCGGTGGCCCGCGAGCGATTTTTGCGCGCGCCCTTCCACCTGCAAAGACCGTTCTCGCGTATCGCGCAACAGGTCCATCACAGTGTCGATCACCTTCAGCACCACAGAGTTGCCGGAAGCCAGAGCAATGCTGTAATGGAATTCCGCGTCTTCGGCGATCGCAGCGCTGCCCTGTGCTTGCTTTTCTTCTTGCCGCTTCAAAATTTCTTCCATCTCGGTAATTTCTTCCGCGGAAACGTGAGTAGCGGCGCGCGCGGCCAGCGGCGGTTCGAGCATCTTGCGGAAATCCAGCAGCTCGGCGACCTGTTCACGCTTGCGCTCGAGTGTGTTGGCAAAAGGACTGATTTTCGCCCCCGCTGATAGCTCGCGAACGATCGTCCCAGCCCCTTGACGCGGTTCCACCAAGCCCATCAGTTCCAGGCTTCGAATCGCGTCTCGAATCGAACTGCGGCTAACTTGCAGCATCTCCGCCAGCTCGCGTTCCGACGGCAGCTTGTCACCCGGCTTCAGTTTTTTTATGATGAGACGTTCGATCTGCTTGGCGACTTCTTCGTAAACCTTGTTCTTGCGTATAACTTCGAAGTCCGATTTGGCGGGTATGGCCATGGGCAAGTGGTCTGATAAGCAGACCAGCTGACAACCGGAGTATAACCCCGCTGTCAACCCCCTAGCAATTATTTTTATTGTGAGGATAGCAGAAAATTATGGACGCTTCGGGCGGCTCATTTTACGACTGCCGGCTCGCACTCTGCGCCAACCGCTTTGTAAGACTATACACCGCTCGCGTGTAAGGCATGTTCACTCCAACGCGCTCGCCCAACTCAATGACTGACCCCACCAGCGCTTCCAGCTCCATCGGCCGCCCCGCCTCCAGATCCTGCAGCATGGAAGTCTTATGCTCCCCAACTTTTTCCGCGCCGGCCATTCGCTGTTCGATGGAAACAGGCAATTCCATCCCCATCTTATTGGAAACAGTTTCCACTTCCTGCATGATATTTCGAATCACCGGAGAAACTCCCGGATCGCGCATAATCTGAACCACCGTAGCGCGTGTCAACGCGCTGACGGGATTGACGGAAGCATTCCCCAAAACCTTCACCCAAATCTCGTGCCGTATGCGCGCCGTAACCGGGCAGCGCAAACCCGAAGCGACCAGCGCCTCTGCAATTCGCCGGCAGCGATCGGAGCGCGACCCGTCCGGCTCACCAAGCGTAATGCGGTTGCCCTCGATGTGTCGAATTACTCCAGGCGAAGAAATCTCGGTCGAAAAATAAACGATAGACCCCACCACCGAACGCGCCTCAATCGCCGAAGAAATCACCCCGCCAGGATCCACGCGTTCCAGCCGCAATCCTTCCAACTCTCCGCCAAATCCCTGAAAGTACCACCAGGGAATTCCATTTTGCGTGCTGACAACGGTGGTGTCCGGCCCCAGCACCGACTTCAACTGCGGCGCAAGCTGCGACAGGCTGTGCGCCTTCACTCCAAGAAAAACAACGTTCACCGGCCCCACTTCTTCTAGCGAACCAGCGATCGCCGGCCGCGCCACAAAATCTCCCTCACTGCTTTTCACCTGTACGCCGTGCTCTTGCATGGCGCCTAGATGCGGTCCGCGTGCGAAGAGCGTTACATCGAATCCCGCGTGCGACATGCGTGCGCCGATGTAAGCGCCGATAGCGCCCGCCCCCGCGATCAGAAATTTCATACTTGTTCTTCCGCGAGCTTGGCGGCGACTGCGCGTCGCCGAATTTTTCCAGTCGCGGTGGTTGGAATACTTTTCACGATATAAATTTTCTTAGGACATTTGTACTCAGCCAGAAATTCCCGGCTGTAGTTGATAAGCGCCAATTCGGTAGCTTCTTGCCCTTCGTTCAAAACCACGGCCGCAGCTACTTCTTCACCCAGCGTCGGATGCACGCAGCCGAAGGTAACCGCCGCCGAAACCGCAGGATGCCGCAGCAGAATTTCATCCACTTCGTGCGGCGCAATGTTCTCGCCTCCTCGGATGATGATGTCTTTGATCCTGCCGGTCAGATGCAAATAACAGTCCTTGTCCAGCATTCCTTCGTCGCCCGTACGAAACCATCCATTCGAAAACGCGCGAGTGTTCGCTTCCGGGTTATTTTCATATCCGCGAAACACATTCGCTCCCTGTATCGCCACTTCGCCGCGTTGATTGGTGCCCAGGTGATTGCCTTCCTTGTCCATAATGCTGATTCGCAGCCCGATGCCCACGCCGACAGATCCGGCCTTCCGATGTCGCGGCGGCAGAGGATTCGAAGTCATCTGGTGCGCCGCTTCCGTCATTCCGTAAGCTTCCACAAACGGCACCCCAAACAATCCCTCGATCTTGTGAATCAGCGCTTCGGACAACGGCGCGCTGCACGACCGTATGAATCGCAGCGTCTCAGCTTCCGGCGGTTTATGATGCGCGCGCGCCAAAAGCACCTGATGCATCGTAGGTACTCCCGAATACCAGGTCACCCGATGTTCACGTATCGTCCGCCAGAAAGAAAGCGCGTTGAATTTTGTGGGAACCACTACCGTTCCCCCGGAAAGCAGAGTTGCCATGAGTGATCCAATCAGTCCATGAACATGGAACAGCGGCATGATGCACAGCGCGACATCGTCCGGCGAAAGCGCGTAGGTGTTCGCAATATTCGCCGACGATACCGCCAGGTTGAAATGCCGCAACGGAACACGTTTGGGACGCCCCGTACTTCCGCTGGTGTGCAGCACCAACGCAATGTCGTCCGCCATAGGCTCGGTTACGGAAACACCGTTGCCGGCACCCATTAGCTGAACGTTGCCGTCGTCGCTCATTTTCACCGACAACACGCGTATCTTCTTGTCCGCGGCTGCGCTACGCGCGAATTCCGCGCCTACTGGTGGGCAAAGCAAAATCTTCGCGTTTGTGTCACCCAGGAAAAAAAGAAACTCTTCATACGGGTAAGCCAGGTTCAAAGGCGCCGCCGTTCCAGCGATGGACGCGGCCAGAAAACTCACAATCGCCGGCAATCCATTCGGCAGCGCGATCGCTACACTATCGCCGCGGCGTATGCCCACCGATGCCAAGGCATTCGCCATCGCCAACACCTGCTCGCGGAGCGAATCGTAGGTTACTCGGATTCCAAGCTCGGGAACCACAACAGCTGTGTGACTGTCCGCAAAATGCAAGACGTCAAGAAGCGTGTCAGCCGACCTTAGTTTCATTCTTTCTCGCCTCTGCCTCGTCCCTCGAAATTGTGCGCACGCTCCGGCTTCGCACGACACGCCTCAATTTCACACTGAGCGCCTAGGTCCCTAGCGCTGTCAAACAAATTCGCTTTATCTCCGTAATTAGTTTTTTGAATTGGTCACCAGGATATCCAGACTAAATCGGTGAGTGGCGACCCTGCACAATCAGTTCCTCCGCCATGCGGCGAGCTTCTGGCAGTGTCGCCGCTGCTTTGCGATCGATCTCGCTCGGCAAATCGCGTTGAATTTTCTCCAGTTCCTCGTCAAACACGCGCGTCACCAAAGCGCGTGTGTGTTCCACTGTTTCGCCACCCTCGCTGGGCACTTTCACTTTGTGCCGCACGCGCTGTGCGATCATGAGCCGGTAGATGCGGTCGGTAGCCAAATCTTCCATATAGCCATCCAGCAGGCTGGCGCCTTTTCCGTTGAGCACTCCATTGCGATAACGGATCACCGTGCGCACCGCCGCGCGCGTTCCGTCCAAGGTTATTTTGCCAACGCCCTTCGGAATTGGGCGCAGCTCAGGACGAGAACTGGCCAGCTTTGGCCGTTTTGAAATCTGATTCGGGAAAGGAAACTGTCCGACCGCGATCTCGTTCTGATCCGGGTGGCCTGTCCACGCCCCATCCATCAGACAGTTGGCTTCGTTCTGCTTGTCTTGTTTCAGCACCTTCATAGCGCGCTCGTTTAATTCCGCGTCTGTGCGGCTGGGAAAAAGCGCGGTCATTCCGCCGATGGCGTGTGCTCCGTGCTTGTGGCAGATTTCCGGCATCAACGTCCGGAAGTTCTGAAAAAACGCCACGTCGTGCGGGATGGTGTTGCGATCCGGCAAAATCCAGTCGGGATCTTCCATCATGAAATCGATTAGGGACGCCATGTAATCCCAGCGGCCCAGGTTCAATCCCAGGCAATGCTCGCGCAGATTGAAGAGGAACTCCTCCATCTGATACGCCAGCGGGTGTGCCTCCACCAGCGCCATGCACTTGATGTAATCCTTGGGCAGACCCTTGGATTTGGCGAGAGTCTGGAAAAGGTCGCGCCACCAGAAAGCTTCTTCAGCCGATTCGCTCTTGGGGATATACACCGAGAAATTGTGCGGCAACCAAGCCGGATTGATTTGGTACCAAATCAGCGCCAGATCGAAAAGGGAAGCGGACAGTAGCTCGTCCTTAATAACCCCGCCCTGGCTTAGGTGCAGCCCGCGCGGGCGCACCCACGTCACGGTTTTCGACCGCTGCACGGTGACCCTCTTCCCGCGCTTCTTGTCGTCATAGCCCAGTTCATACTTGTAAGCGGCAATTGTATTTCTCACCGCCAACAGTATGTTTTCCCATTGGTTGGCGGTGGAATCTTCCAGGTCGATCATTACCGCGGGAGATCCTGAGTTCAGCAGCTTTACCGTCAATTCCGCGTCGTCAGCCGGACCAGTCATCTGGTTCCGCTGGTCCGCGCACCACTCAGGAAGTTCGATTCGCCAGTCGGTAGTCGTTGCATTCGACGCCGGCAAATAATCCGGCGCTTTCCCTTCATGCGACAACTGCAACACTTCCGCGCGTTTGGCCGCTAGCTCTCGTTGCCAGCGAGTGAATTGCTTGTGCAGCGGCAACAAAAAATCAAAGAAACCCTTGGGAAGGTCCTTCTCTGGGTTCAAATCGGTTGGCGCGTAATTCATGGATTGCACGGTGGCGTTAAGAATGCCAATGCCCGGCGACCTAAAGTTATCAACCCGGGTTGGCGACATCATGGCAGGGCCTCTATGCGGAGTCAAACACCTAAAGGTACCTAAACGCCCAGCGTGCCTGGCACCAAAGACCTAGTACACGGTCACTCCTGCAAGTCTCATCGAGTCTTTTTCTTGCTCTTTGAGTCGTGGAATCGTCTTCCCTCCGCCAGCATTTCAAGGATTACCTTCATGCGCTTTTCCCGGGTCTCAGGCTTCTTGGCGGTTTGTAGGCGCCACGCGATCGCATACGTGTTCGCTTTGTTTAAGGTTCCGAAGAACATCTGTGCTTTTTTGTTTTTGGAAAGCTTTTTTAAGAAGTCCTCGGGCAGTGTCATTCTGCTCGGCGAATCGTAGGCTCTATCCCATCGACCGTCCGCTTTTGCCTCTTCTACTTCTTTCCGTCCCGGCGCCCTCATTTTGCCGGTCTCCGCGAGTCGCTCCGCAAGTTCTCGATTGCGCTTGGACCACAGGCTCTTTGGGCGCCGCGGCACAAATTTATGAAGCCACGAGTCCTTGTCGTGCTTTTTGATCGGGCCGTCAATCCAGCCGTAACAAAGCGCAGCAACCAAAGCTTCCGCGTGGGTCACAGACGCAACCTTCGATCTCTTTTTGAAAAACCGCAGCCAGAGCCCTCGTTGATTTTCGTGATTCTTGGCAAGCCATCGTTTCCACTCTTTCGCTGATGGAAACGCGATGATCTCGGAATCATTCCCAGCAGTCACGAATGGACTCTCCAGATCCGGCACACTTAGCGCGTTGTGACAAAAAAGTAAGCGCTCATTGCCAGGCCAACTCCGATGACCAAAGCCCGCACCTTCCGGGGATCGGCTTTCTGCGCATAGTGTGCGCCGAACCACCCGCCTGCTAGCGCACCAGCGACCATCACTGCAAACTGCGCCCACAAAACAGCCCCGGCCACGATGAAAGTCACCACTGCCGCGGCGTTGATCGCGGCCGCAAGCAGCGTCCTGATCGCGCCCATGGCATGAATATCGCGCATTCCCAAAGCTGCGAACATTCCTAACATAACAAATCCGATCCCGGCGCCAAAATATCCACCATAGACTGCCAAAAGCAACTCAATGAAGGAACACACGGTAATCGCTCGCCATGACGCCTTCTGAAGATCATCACTCACAGCGCTCTTGCTGGCGACTGCCCGGATTTTATTGCCGAAAACGAAAAGCAACGTACCACTGAGCAACAGCCACGGGACAAAGTGCAGAAAAGTACGTTGCGGAGTCTTCAGCAGCAGCAGCGCCCCGACCCAACCTCCCACAACGCTGGTCATCAGTAGCGGGATCAACAGACGCTTTGGTATGTTCAACCGTTTTAAGTAAGCGACCGTGCTAGCCGCTAACCCAGGCCAGAGCGCGACCGTGTTGGTTGCATTGGCCTGCACCGGTGAAACACCCGTGAACAACAGTGCCGGAAAAGAGATAAAACTGCCGCCGCCCGCTAACGCGTTCAGAATTCCTGCAATTCCCGCGGCCAAAAACAGGAAGATGGCATGGCCGATCTGAAATGTCATGAAATATCAGATGACGGATTCATTACGGCGCTGCTAACAATTATGAAAACGTCCTGCAGCGAGATACCGCCTAGCAGCGTACGCGAAAGAACGACTATCGCACGGTCTTGGCTTTCTTTCCGACGGCGGCGAGCAACAGTGGGGGCAATTCGGCGTAACCCTCCTCGACAGCAGATTGCTGGCCATCCGTATATATCCAGTCCAGAAGATCACCCAATGCGGCCGCCCGCGCCGAATCGGACAATGGAGTGCGCAGATAAATCCAAGTAAAACTGCTAATTGGAAAGGAGTCGGCTCCCGGTGTGTTGGTGAGTGATGCGGCGAAATTACTCCACCCCGGTTCTTCTGCCGCCCTGCACGCGGCAGAAATACTCTCCTTGGAGGCCTTCACAAACTTTCCCGCCGGATTCAACACCGCTGCTTGAGAAACACCGGCCTTCACCGCATGGTGATACTCCACGTAGCCGATCGAACCGGGGTTATTTTTCACCTTGTCCGCCATATCGGAACTTCGTTCGGCGGATTCTCCAATTGGCCACTTCGGTGAAGGAGTAACTCCTACTTCGGTTCGAAATTTGGAACTCACCTTTGACAGGAATTCTGTGAAGACGTAGTTGGAGCCCTTTCCTACGGTGCGGTTGATCACCTGGATCGGAAGATTCGGCAAAGCAATTTCCGGATTCAGCTTCGCGATCTGTGGCGCATTCCAGGTCCTTATTTCACCGAGATAGATGGCGGCCAGCACTTCACCTGAAAGTCGAAGCTCTTGGTGGACACCGGAAAGATTGTAGATGGGAACGATCCCGATGAGGGCGACCGGCAGTTCGATCAAGCTGCCTTCTTTTCGGTCCTTGTCTGAAAGCTGCGCTTCGCCGGCGCCAAAATCAATTGCACCATTGGAAATTTTCTTAATTCCCTCGCTGGTGCCGATCGGTACGTATCGCATTTGAATGTTGGAGCTGCGCTTGCCATACTCTTGGCTCCACCGATTGTAAAGCGGGGCCGGTACAGTCGAGCCCGAACCTACCAACACAATCGCGTTCTGCGCCTGGGCCGAAGGGTTATATGGCGCGAGAGCGAGAATAAAGAAGACCCCAACAGTCGAAAGTGAACGGCGGCTGTAAAGCCGCTGCGCAACGCTCCAGGCCATAACTGTCACAGGCATTCGCATCGTGCTCCTCCTGATCGTAGCCGAGCGTCTCCAACGAACCCATGCTCTTGTCCACCAGGGTCCCCCCGGACAGCTGACACCGTAACTTACCATCGTTTATGGGCTCAGATTGTCGAGGGAATAGTGCTGTTGTCAGACGATAAACCTCCTCCGCCAAACCAGTTCTCGACGAGATCAAGATTCAAACGCGCATCTCACGGTTGCGCTGCAGCGCCTCTGGCGGCAGGCAGTCAGCACCCTGCCTCACTGCCGGCGGACCTTCAGCGCGGCAGACTTCCACGGCCCAGTTCAATTGGCCGGTTGCGTGTCACTTTACACGACCGCCCAGCATCTTCTTTTCGCCGTTGACTCTAGACACCTGCGCGCCGCACGATAAACTTCTGCTCAGGTTCCACGGAGGGAGTAGCGAAAGCCGAACCAACGATGTCATCGTCATCAGATCCCATGTCGCACAACGAAATCGAAACTTTAGCGCGAGAACTGCTATTCGCTTACCAGACGTGTGGAATGGTCGCCGTCCCTCCGTCCGCGCGTCCCGGTTTCGACCTCAACACCGCTTATGAGGTAGAAAAAAAACTCAAGCAGTTCCGCGAAGTCGAAGGACATAGAGCCGTCGGTCGCAAAGTTGGCTACGCGAACAAGGCCGTGTGGCGCGTGCTGAAACTCGAAACCCTGGTTTGGGCCCATATGTATGACGACACCGTGCATTACGCTGATCGCAACTCCGCCACGCTGGCTGTCGCGCATCCCCGTTCGCTAAAGATCGAACCCGAGATTGTCTTCGGTTTGAAACAACCGATAACCGGAGCTGCGTCTGACGCCACCTCTGCGCTTGCATCCGCCGATTGGCTGGCCTTGGGATTCGAAATAATCGATTGTCCATTTCCAGAATGGAAATTTCAACCCAGTGACTTTGTGGCCTCCTTCGGACTTCACGCGGCCCTCGTAGTCGGCGAAAAGATACCGGTTCGCCCGCATATTTTGGTCAACTTACTGGACCAACTTAGCGCCTTTAAGTTGCGCATCTCAAAGGGTGGCGAAGCAATCGAACGTGGAGATCTCGCAGGACCAGGCTCAGGTAAACGTTCCGTGAGGGGTGCTGAATTCGTAGAAGAAGGTTCCGGCAAAAACTGTTTGAAGAGTCCCGCACTATGCTTGGCCGAACTCGCCACCGCAATCGCCCGCCGCTTTCCGTCCAATCCCTTGACTGCAGGAGAAATCGTCAGCTCCGGCACCCTAACCGCCGGCCATCCGGCCGTCGGCGGCGATCTCTGGACCGCCGAGGTCGAAGGACTCGCGTTGCCGCCCCTGACCCTGCGCCTCACTTAAATTCGATTAGAAATAGCTGCGAAACGTGGTTTGGGGGCTCGAGTAGCCTATCGATTGTCGTCTTCCAATCTTGTCAGAATGCCGCAAGATTTAGCCTATCGGTGATGGATGATGCCGCGGCCACGTGCGATTTCGCTGCGCACGAGCTCGGTCACGACACCTTGGCGCGCAAAATGCATCTGCGAAAAATTCCTTCCGCCGCCATTCATTGCTGCTGCACGTTTTTCGATCCAAGCATCCCGCATGGCCATAACGACCTCGTGTTCCTCTGAAAGTTTCAAGTAACCTGGGCGGCGCGCATTATTGCACCGCTCCGCGAAAGCAACAACAACGTCGCCGGCAAAAATGCTTTCTCAATTTGATAAAAGCGGCACTCCCTGTGGTCCTGCGTGATAACAAACCTGCGCTGAAGACATAAATCTCACAATACGCTTGACACGTTTCAGGCGCTATGCTAAGACCTGCCTGCTTTTTATGAAACACTGGTTCGATTAGCGGACCAGTAGACCAAGTCCGATACGAACCAAGACAATTTCATTAGGCGACGCAGGTAAGCGGGGACGATCCTGCGGGGAAAAGTGGGTCTTGTAATGGGCGCTTGTGTTTAGTGCGCGATTACGGAGGTATGCCGATGGATGCATCTCCTGCTTCTGTTATTGACCCTTCGCATGTTCCCAATCTTGGCATTCGATTAACTGCTGAAATCGTTCCCCATCGTGGCCATCGCCAACTTGCTGTCTGCTTTGAAAAATCTCCGCGGAGAGGATAATTATGCGCTCGCCTAAGTGGTGGTTTTTGCTTGTGACCTTGTTTTTTACCGCAACTGGTCCGGTGGCCCTTGCCCAGAGCGCGAAGCCATCTGACGTCTCGACTCCGAAAGCAGCACCCCAGGCCGCAACCGAGGACGAGGTGCAACAATTGCGCCGTGAGGTTGCGGAACTGAAGGCGCAGATTCAAAGGCTGGTCGCGGCTAGCGCGCCAGCGCCGAGCGGAGGCGCACACCTGGTCGAGGCTACCGCTATTGCTGGCACGGACGCTAATGCCTCAACCGCCGCCCCAGCGACAAATACCGACGCTAGCTCCGATGCCAACGCCTCGTCGCCCGCGGCTACTCCGGCGGACATCGACGCTCTCCAAAAAGAGATCGACGTCCTACAAAAGAAGGCTGGGGACGCGCCGGCGCCAACGGCCGGATGGAACGGAGAGCATTTCTTCCTGAAAAGCCCGGATGGCCAGTTCCAGATCATGCCGATCGGCTATTTGAATGCGCAGTACGCTTTTTACAAGGGTGACGGCGCACCGTCCGACACATTTGCAATCAGGCGCGCCCGCTTTGGCGTGCAAGGCAATTACGGGAAGCAACTTGATTATGCATTCCTGTTCGAGACAGCTTCCTCCCTCACCATTCGGGACGCCTACATAGACTTTAAGCCATGGGATTGGCTCAAGATCATGGGCGGTCAGTACAAGGTGCCCTTCTCGATGGAAGTGGGAACCGGTGATACAAACGTTGAGTTCGGTGAGCGTTCCATTAACTCTGTGTTGTACCCCGATGCAGGAGGAGCTTTCCGAGCTCCCGGCATTGATATCCATGGTGACTTGGCCGGCGGTCGCGCGCAGTACTGGGTTGGCATTTTCAACGGCCAGGGACTCTTGACGGCTTCCACGACAAACGAAGTGGAAGTTACCGGCAGGGTTCGGTTCGCGCCCTGGAAGAAATCCGACAATCCCTGGTTGAAAGAGTTTTTCTTTGGCGGTTCCGCCGAGCATAGCCGATCCAAGGGCCTTGCAAACGAAGTCAGCTTTAGCGGCCTCTTGACCGACGGCACATACACTTTCTTTCCGCAGTTTCGGATCAATGGAGCAGTCGAGCGATATAACGCGTTCTTTGGGCTCTTGCATGGCCCATTGGGCATTCGCGGCGAGTACACTCAGCTGCTGGAGAAACGAAGCAACATCGGCTCGTTTGCCAGCGGCGGCATTGGATTCAACACCCTCCCCGGCATCGTGGGTAAGGGCACATACATATCGGCAATATATTTGGTGACCGGCGAACGCGAGCCGGAAAACGCAATTCCGCGTGTAAAGCACCCAGTGATTGGTCCCAATTCTCCTGGTGAAACAGGTGGCCCGGGTTGGGGCGCGTGGGCGCTGAAGGCCCGCTACTCTTGGCTGCAAGGGAGAGCTCGCGGAGCGACTTGCGATGCCACCACAATCCCAGCCTGTCCGATTACGCCTGAAATCGTGCCGACATTTAGCGACCATACGACGCAATGGACAGTGGGGTTCAACTGGTATCTCAATTATTGGGTACTGGTCAAGTCGGACTTCAACATCAACCAACTCCATGATCCAAGCGTGCAGGGAATCCTGCCGCGCACTTACTTTGTAGCCATTGAAGGTATTCAGTTCCGGTTTTGATCAAGGATTCGAGCGCCTTGGGTGAGTTAACGGCTGAATATCAGGGGGCCGGCATGAACGAACTCGAGCGCGCTGCAGAGGCAGAGAGCATTCTTTCGTGAAACGGTCGTTCGGCCCCCGGCAAATATCGTTGGAGGAGATTCGATGAAAGCGAAAATGTTTTCTCTGCTACCCCTTGTCGCGCTGTTCGGCGCAATCCTCATCTCGAACAGTTGCGGGAGCGGCCAAGCTAATTGTCCGGTCTGCGGGACGGATAAACATGGGACGGTTGGGCTGATTGACGTCATGGTGGTGCCGGAGCACAACCCCAACGGCGAGCCCGGCGGGCCGTTCAACATCTTCGATATTGGCTGGGTGGACCCCACGAATCGGCTCTACTCCGTAACGGACCGCATCGGCATCGACGTTGCGGTCTTCAGCACTACCACCAACACGGCGTTGTGGGCCATCGGCGGGCAGAACTCGGTAGCCGAGGCGGGAAATAATAGCAGCCTATGCTGGGTGGATCCTCTGAATGCCTTGGCGACAATTCCTCCCATTACGACCGCGCAGGGAAATTACACGCGCATGGGATGCAAGACGGATGGCTTTCGCCTCCCCGGCGGCTTTGGTCCTAACGGCAACTTTGGCGGCTTCCCGGGCGGACAGTGCTGCGCATCCCGCGCCAATAATCTGAATCCGCTGACAGGTCCGAATGGCCTTGAAGTCTCCGCGGATGGAAACTTCATGTTTGTCGGAAATGGCAGCTCGTCCATGGTGGTATTCGACCTGAGCCCAATGCTCACTAGTGGTTTTACAACTGCTCCCTTATTGACCGCCGTGATACCGACGGGTACGTCACCGGACTACGACGGTATTCCCGACTCGATCACCAATTGCGAGGCGCTCGCAAATGGAAGAGCCTTCGGCGACCCGAGCTGCGGCGACTTGCGCGGGGACGAACTCGCTACGACAGGTGCCGTGGTGATCTTTTCCGCAAGACGGCTCCAGCCGTTTTCTCGTCGCGATCATCAATGGAGACCCAGGATTCCCTTTTATCAGCATCATTGACGTCACTGGAATCGTCACAAAAACTGGAACTGATGCACAGCAACATTGTCTGGCTTATTCCCAAGTCGCGAACCCTGCGGCCCAGAACCCCTTTAGTCCCGGCGGCCCGATGTCACCGTTTGAGGCGAATTACGCCTCGTGCATCCTCGGCCAGATTTACTATGACGGTGCGCCCCAAAATAACAATATGAATACCGTGATAGACGACATAGACAAGAACGCCGCGAATGGGTTTGTCTGCCCCGATCCTTCATTACAATTCGCGGGCACTGCCGGCAATCCCGGCCCGGCTGTCCCGTCCGGCGCCTCCGGCCATGCGGCTGGGTTCAACCCGGATGTTGCTTGCCATCACGGACCCATCCTGGACATCCACACAGGGGTATACGACCCAACTTGTGATCCGACCCTAACACCACTCGTTTGCCAGGGGGCGATTGCGCCGGCCGGATTGGGTGGGCTCCTTTATTACCCTCCGACCAACATGTTTCTTGCGACGGTTGGAAACTCAACCGCTGACATCACAGTCGGCAGCGTCGATGTAATCGATCCTCTTCATCCGGTCACGGTCGGCGATGTCACTTCATTTGTACCGGCGGTTGTAAATAGTTTCCCGATTTTGATGTGCATGCCCACCGGTTTGAGTCTTGGGCCGAACGGGGACGTCCTGGTGGGTTGCGCCGATCACGATGGCCGCGCGTTTTCTCCGTCCACCGTCATCATCAACGGTGCGACGGGCCAAATCCTTACGACCATTAACTTCGTGGGGGCCGTGGACCAGACTTGGTTCAATCCCGGCGACAACAAATACTACCTGGCGGCGAGAGACATGCCCACTGGCCCGGTCCTTGGAGTCATCGATGCCAAGAGCAGACTGTGGCTGCAAAACGTGCCCACCAACGGCAACGCCCACAGCGTCGCGGCCGATCCGATTAACAATCACATCTACGTGCCGCTGCCCTCTGGTAGCGCTGCCAATTGTCAATCGGCAAATGCCGATGGTTGCGTGGGGGTATACGCATCGGAGTAAGGGACAACCCAGGGGAGTCCGAATTCATAGATTCGAATTTGGGCTCCTCTTTTTTTGAGGTGGCAAACTAACGGACTTGCGTTTCCTGATAGCGCATCATCTTCCATTCGCCATCGCGGTTGGTCCAAAGCTCGCCGATGAAAACTCTTTTGAAACGCAGTGCCGAGCTTTTCGGAAATTGCATGGTGCTCTCGTAGGTGACAAAAGCGTAGTGTGGCCCGAGTGGCTGCACCTGAAAAAGCTGGAGCAGGTAATCGTTGTAGTTGCTATGTTCTACTTCGCGGAGTGTCTGAAGCTTGGTGCGTTCGCCGTCTCCATCGGATTCCACGGCTTGGAAATCGTCGGTCAAAAAGGCGGCGTAGCCAGCTTTGTCTTTCTTCTTGAAAGTTGTCCAAGCTGCCCTCACTTTCCCTTCGAGCACTTCCGCCAGCTTGGACTGAGCAGCCGCGCTCTTTGACGTTGCGCTAGCGGGGGGCTTGTCGGATACCGCAGGTTGTTGTGCAAATGCGACGCGGGGCAGCGCGAGTGCGATACATGCATACAGAATCCAATTCCGCATCCTTTGTCTCCTGTGCCGAAGCTGGAATTCACTGCCACAGCGACTATTCTCGAGACGCCGTTTTAGTCGAGTTGCCGGCGCCATTGGATTTGGCTACTATTTTAGATGAAAGTTTGTGACCGATGCATTTATATTGGCGATATTTCGCTCGGAGCAGGCTGCTAATTCTGCGCAGGCCTAGGCGGAATGATCATAAGGAGATAAAAACGATGAAACCAGCTCTACTATTTCTACTCTTGCCGCTTGCCTTGGCATCGTTCGGATTCTCAACAACGGCGCCGCAACAAGCCCCGCCAGCCCATGTGTGGCGGCAATCTATAAAGACAGACGCCGCCCGGGGGACGGCCTACGATCAATTCACGTTAACGGGCAAATTCCTGAAAGCGCCACAGCGTGGCGATTTTTCCAATCGTCCCGCTTTCGTGGTCGACTGCAACCCGCCCAAGGAATCCCGCAACGGCAAGGGAAAATTCGAGGGCATGAGTCTTTTGGTCGGCACTTCCCTAAAGATCCATTACGTCGAGCCGGAAGAAATCCATGGAACGTCTTATTACCCCAAAGTGTTCGTTCAATATCGCCGCAACGATGGTAAAGATGAAAAAGAACAATGGGCACCAGGAAGCGACAAGACTTCTATATCCATCCCGAAAGATGCGTTGAAGAAATTCCTTCGCGCTCAAACGATTGATATAACCGTAAATGATGAGAGCGGATCACCGATCGTCATGAAGTTTGACATGGCTGACTCCGCGCTCGTGGAGCAAGGCTGCAATGTGGATCGAGTAGATTTGTTTACTCTTATACGAGTTCGAATTTCAATTCGCCAAGTTTCTCCAGGCTGCACGCCATCTTGTCGCCCGGCTTAAGCCACACTTGCTGGTCCTTGGGCTTGCCCTGGATGACGCCTTGCGGAGTGCCCGTAAAAATAATGTCGCCGGGCTTCAGCGTAATGACGCGGGAAATGTAGGAGATCATTTTTCGCGTGTTGAAAATGAAGTCACTTGTGTTGGAGGACTGGCGCGTTTCGCCGTTCACGCGGCATTCGAGCTTGAGGTTGTCGGGATCGATCTGGTCGGCGGTGACCAAGTACGGGCCGATGGGCGCGAACTGGTCCGGCGTCTTGCCCACCATCCACTGCCCGCCGGTTTCAAGCTGTAGGTCGCGCGCAGTGAAGTCGTTGCCAGTCGCGTAGCCCGCTATGTAGGAGAGCGCGTCCGCTTCGGTCACCATTTTGGCTTCGCGTCCGATCGGCCATGACCATCTCGACTTCGTAGTCGAATTTGGTCGCGATAATCCACGGGGAGTTTTATCGTGCCGTTGTGATGGTTGAGCGTGGTGTTGAACTTGTTGAAAAGCACCGGTTGCTTCGGAATCGGCGCGCCAATCTCGATGGCATGCTGCCGATAGTTCAGCCCTACGCAAACAATTTTTTCCGGGTGCGTCACGATGGGTCCGTATTTGATGGAGTCTTCCTTGAGGAATGCTTTCTGCGCAGGCTTTGACTTGGCCGCCGCATCCACGAGGGCATTCAGGCTTGGGCCATCCTGATTCTGAAGCAAATCATCAATGGTGGCCGGGGCATGCATGTGCAGAATCTTTGAGGCTTCGACCACGTCGAGTATCCCTGTTTCGCTCTTCACACCTAAATGGTATTCCGTGCCGATCCGAATATTCAGTACGGTGAGTCCGTGGGCCAGGCCGCGCGATTCTGGCGGCGCAGGTCGCGGTTCTGTAAGCCGCGTCGACAATCCGCCCGCGGCTGCCAGAGCGCACACCGCACCAGTACCTTTCATGAAATCCCTTCGATTACGATTCATGGGTGTTATCTCCTTCGGATAGTTAAGGTCTCTGTACGGGGGCCGTCACTGGGCGGATTATAAATCAATCCGTCGCATTAACTAGGAAAGATTTGGAGGGCTAAGGCCATCTACAGAATTTCTACAAGGCTTTAGCCTATGGCAGCCACTTTGACGAAATGCAATATTTAGGATAAGCGCGTTGGTAAGCAACCGCGAATTCCCCGTTGATAATCGGTCCCTTCTAACCGCCCATCATAAAATTCGGTTCGATTTTAAAGGAGCGAGAAATGACGAAATATTTCGCAGCGCGTTGCCTTGGCAAAATGAGTTTTCAATCGCCGATGGCAATATGTCGCTCGTCGTAGACGGAGTGCAGTAGCTCATCAAATCCAAACCCGCAGTATCCCGATAGCACCTGTGCAGATTGCCAGAATGAATTTCAGACTGACCAACGACCGGTGTTTAACCCGGATTGACTTAACAAGGTGCGCGTCCTACTATTCGGTCTCTCTATATGCTCTTTTATCGGGACGCGCGTTACGTAGTCGCCTAGGAGGCACTCGTGGAGGATTGGCAATACGCACAGGCTAGCCCCGCAGAGGAGTTAGCGCAGTTGCACCACTTCACGATGATCAAGCATGAAGACGGCCGCGATATTCGATTCAACATCACGGTCAAAGAGTTTGCAGTATCGCCCAAGGGGCAGCATTTACGCTTCTTCGCCGAAGCGGACAAGCCCGTAAATCAAAAGACCGCACCCTTCGTCCCGTCCGGCTGGGGAGATTCAACCCTGAAAGCCTTGGCGGACTGCATGCGATTGATCCGCCAATTTCCGCTCGAAGGTTAGTTCTCGAAATGGTAGAACTGAGCGGCGGCCCACATTCCCATATGGCGATAGCGCGCTAAACTTGCGCTCCCGCATCAAAGGCAATTCGTTACGCCACGATGAAGATCTGGGACTCTAGGAACTTTCGCACTCGTGCCGTGTTCCTACCGCTCGTGAGGTAATCATATGTCGCCAAAGCTCGACTTCGCTTTCCGGATTCTTGTTTTCTCCAATGTGTTAGCGCTCTGGCCGCAGTTGGCTGCCGCTCAAGACCCACCGACTCCCACGCAGGTTTGCACGCCCAAGGTCACTGCGAACGTTATAGTCGCATCTCCAAAACAGCGGTACGACGCTGGCCAACGAGCGCAGCCCCCGATTACAGACACCTATAACGGTTTCGCATGGCCCGACACTCCGATGGGTGTACTAAAGACCGCAACGGGATACGAATTTTTCGCCAGTGACGGCGGCTCACACTCTCGTCAGTTGTGGCGAGGAGAATATGTTGGCAACAACAAGTCCGGGTCGGTGGTCACTACTTTTGGCACGCTCGGCGATCCTCTCGGCTCGGGCGATCCTCAAGACGTCAGCATCTCGCCCAATCCCGATCCCGCTGTCAACTCGAACTATGCAAGCTATGGCTACATGGGCGGCGGTCCGGTGTATCAAGTCCCTGCAGGCATGACCGGCGCCGGCAATCTGCTGGTCACTTATCACGCCGAACTCCCAAACGACGCGCTCTACGCCGCTCTCGGATTAGCCACCTCTTCGGATAACGGGCTGCACTGGACTGACTTGGGAGAAATCATTCGCCTGAACCAAGCCTACGCGGTCGGGCTCGACGGCTTTGAAATCGGCGATGGACCGCTCGTGCTTTCGCCCGACGGCAAATATTTCTATCTATATTTTCCAGATTGGATTGCCAACGGTACGCTACACACCACCATTAATAACGTCTCGACTACTACCAACGTGTCAGTCGCGCGAGCGCTGGTTTCTTCTGTGCTCGACGCCGCATTTGGATCCTCGCGTCCGCATGCTGTGCCCTTCGAAAAGTTTTATAAAGACAGTTGGCACCTGCAACCCGCAATCGGCGGAGCCTCCACGGAGCTCAACCCGAACTCCGCCTATCAGGGTTACCTCGATATCCACTTCAACAGGGCGATTCAGCGTTACGTGATGATCATTTCCAACGACACGGCGTTTGGTTACTCCGAATCCATCGACGCCCTGCATTGGACTTTGCCCACATTGCTTGAAAGCTTTGGCCCCATCGCGGCCTATCCCACTGCCGTGGGAGTCGGCGATGACCCTCATATCCTGGGCAATAGTTTCTACGTGTACTTCACCTATCTGCCGAGCGATGGGTGGAAGGGCGGGTTGCTGCGGCGCCTCTCTGTCTCCTGTCAATAACGCTGTCGAACGACGTCGGATTCCCCGGTGGACCCTCATTTCCTCGCCAGCGATTTTTACGTATACTCACTCCGCCAAGTGAAGGGTAGGGAGGGCGGCTGCAGCATCGGCTTACCCAACCTATCAGTAGTCCTTCTCAAGGCTCACAAAACTATTTCGCAAGCGAGGTACTAAATTCCGTGATGCTGAGAAAGAAGGAAATCAAGCCGGGAATTTGGGTGTTCGAAATGAGCGGCCGGGTCCAGATGGGCGCCGATTGCAAACGTGTTGACCAGGAAGTGGACAGCCACATTGAGAAGAAAGAAACGCGCATCATTTTTGACATGTATGATGTCGATCACATCGACAGCGCGTTTGTCGGCCAAATCGTGAAATCGTTCACGCGCCTTTCAAAATCCGGAGGCACCCTGCGGCTCGCCGCCGTCAGAGGCATGGTCGAAGGCGTCCTGAACATGACTCAAGTCAACCGCGTAATCCAAGTCTTTCCCACCGCGCAAGCCGCCTCCGAGGATTTCCCGGCACAAAAATAACCACCGAATTTCAGTTAGGCCGTTATTAAATTCATCGCGGGACTGCCGGCGCGTCGACTCCCCTGCCTTGCAACATTCCGTATCCATTACATCTTCAGGCAAGTCCATAGTAACTTTGATATAAACAGCGTCCTAATTCGCGTACTCTGAGCACTCTGCCCTCTGGTTGCCCACGCAAGATATTTTAATTCGGAGTAACGGCTAAATGGGAACAAACGGCTCGCCCAACGATCCGCACCACACTTCCGATCCAGATACTTCCGACCGCACGCTGACGGTCGGCGCGGATCCCGGCGGCGCGGGAGCCGGGCAGATCGGGCCATACCGCACGCTCCAATTGCTCGGCGAAGGCGGCATGGGCGAAGTGTGGCTGGCGGAGCAGAAGACGCCCATCCATCGCACGGTCGCGCTGAAGCTCATCAAGGCCGGCATGGACACCAAAGCGGTGGTGGCAAGGTTCGAGTCCGAACGCCAGGCGCTGGCGCTGATGGATCATCCGAACATTGCACGAGTGTTCGACGCCGGTTCCACCCCTGAGGGACGCCCGTATTTCGTGATGGAATATGTCCCGGGGCTGCCCATCACGGAATATTGCGACAAGCATCGGCTCACTGTGAAAAGGCGGCTGGAATTGTTCCTGCAAGTGTGCGACGGCGTACAGCACGCGCATCAGAAAGCGATCATTCACCGCGATTTAAAGCCGTCGAACGTGCTGGTAATAGAACAGGACAACAAGGCGGTGCCCAAGATTATCGATTTTGGATTGGCAAAAGCGACGGCGCAACGGTTGACCGATAAAACGATGTTCACCGAGCTGGGCGTGATGATGGGGACGCCGGAATACATGAGCCCGGAGCAAGCGGACCAGCGCGAGCAGAACATCGACACGAGAACAGATGTTTATTCGCTGGGCGTGATTTTGTATCAATTGCTAGTGGGAGTGCTTCCGTTTGAGGTGAAAGCTTTGCGCGCGGCGGGCCTGGAGGCGATTCTGCGCGTAATTCGAGAGCAGGAAGCTCCTAAACCCAGCACAAAGATTCGCGCGATGGGAGAGGCCTCGAATCTATCGGCGGAGAATCGCGGGGAGGAGCCGCGGTCGTTCGCGCGGCACCTGCGGGGGGAGCTGGATTGGATCACGATGAAGGCGCTGGAGAAGGACCGTACCCGGCGCTACGGATCGCCTGCGGAACTCGGCGCGGATATCGAGCGCCATCTGCGCGACGAACCGGTCATCGCTGGCGCGCCGAGCACAGGGTATCGCGCAAGTAAATTCGTGAGAAGGCACCGCTTTGGAGTGGCGGCAGCGGCCTCTGCGGTGGTGCTGCTGATTGGATTTGCGGCGGCGATGGTAGTGCAGGCGCGGCGGATCGCCAAAGAGCGCGACCGTGCGAACCACCAAGCAGAGGTCGCGAAACGCGAAGCGGATTTCATGACCAGCATGTTCAAGGTATCTGATCCGAGCGAAGCACGCGGCAACGCCATCACCGCACGCGAAATCCTCGATAAGGCCTCCAAGAACGTCGAGACGGCGCTGACTAAGGACCCAGAGCTTCAAGCCAGCATGATGAATGTCATGGGAAACGTATACGAAAATCTTGGACTATCTCCGCAGGCACAGCCGCTGCTGGAGCAGGCGGTGGAGATTCAGCGCCGCGTCCTGGGGACGGGAAATCCCGACACGCTAATTTCGATGGACAATCTGGCTTGGGATCTGAAGGACCAAGGCCGCTACAACGAGGCGGAACGCATGGAGCGGGAAGTGTATGAGAATAGGCGCCGTGTCCTGGGGCCAGAAAACCCGCAGACGCTGGTTTCCATGAATAATCTCGCCGCAATGCTCTACGAGCAGGACCGCTACGCAGAGGCGGAAAAGCTGTATCGAGAGACACTCGAGATTAGTCGCCGAGTGCTAGGGCCGGATCATCCGGACACAGTGACGATGGGCAATCTGGCGCTGATTTTGGAAGACCAAGGACGGTTTGCGGAAGCGGAAAAAATGGAGCGCGAGGTGCTCGAAATCCAGCGGCGGATCTTAGGAGTGGATCATCCGAATACGCTGTGGTCCATGGGCCGGCTGGCTTCGACTCTGGAAAATGAAGGCCACTACACTAGCGCCGAGAAGATTCAGCGGGAGACGCTCGACATTGAGCGCCGCGTGTTAGGGCCGGAGCATCCGGATACGCTGGTTTCGATGAACGCTCTGGCTGGCATGTTGTCTGGGGAGGGCCGCTATGAGGAGGCCACCAAGCTATATCGGCAAACGCTGGAAATTCGGCGCCGGATCTTGGGGCCGGAGCATCCGGATACGCTGACGACCGCGGCTAACGTAGCCTCGAGTCTTCACGATGAAGGGCGCTTTGCGGAAGCGGAAAAAATGCAGCGTGAAACGCTCGCCATTGAGCGGCGGAGCCAAGCGGAGGACCCCGGGACGCTGTGGTCGATGGGCCAGCTGGCTTCGACTCTGGAAGATGAAGGCCACTTCACCGAAGCGGAGAAGCTGCAGCGCGAGGCCCTGGAAATCGAGCGCCGCGTCCTCGGGCCGGAGCGGCCAGACACCCTGCGATCTACGAGCAACCTGGCTCACATCCTGTCCGCGGAAGGCCGCGGTGATGAAGCGGAGAAACTGCAGCTCGAAACGCTCGAGGTTCAACGCCGCGTACTCGGGCTGGATAATCCAGATACGGCCGCTTCCATTTACAACCTGGGTCGCATCGCAGCGCGCAGAAATCAACGAGAAAAGGCGCTCCCTCTCCTGGAGGATTCCTTGAACCACGGCCTGGCGCCAGCAACTGCTCTAGGCCTCGAAAAAGATGCAGATCTCAAATCGCTGCGTGGCGACACACGGTTTGCGGCACTTGTGACCCACGCGAAAGAACGCGCCGCTGCAGAGAATAAATCAAACTAGGGCATTTGCAGAATTATGAATAAGACGAAAGGCGCTCTCTTGTCGCTGGCTCATGCTCTGGAGTCGCATCCGAAGGTTTTTCCATCGCAAAATAATCTCTGCGGCAGCAAATGCTCGAGCATGTTCCATTGGTCAAAACCTACAGTGGATTGGAATTAACGAGTTCATCTCGGCGCAGAAGAAGGAGAAGTTTTCAACCGTGAAGTTGGAAGTTCCCGACAACAAGCTCCGAAGAGATATACGGTCGACCACAACCGCATCAAGCTAGGTCAAGGGATACGTTGGAACGCGCAAAAAGCGTCTCTAAGCAGAGCGCGTCACCGAATTATCAGCGCTTGCGATTCGCCGTCCCACCGCCGGAGCGATCATTCGCACTTCGTCCATGAGCCGCGCAAACTGTTCTGGATAAATTGACTGAGCTCCGTCTGACAAAGCGCGTTCAGGGTCCTGATGAACTTCAATCAGCAAGCCGTCAGCGCCCGCCGCGACCGCCGCTCGAGCCATCGGTGGCACCTTGTCGCGGCGTCCCGTCCCGTGTGACGGGTCCGCGACAACCGGCAAGTGCGAGAGGTGTTTGATGACTGGAATCGCCGCGATATCCATGGTGTTGCGCATGTAGGTGTCAAACGTGCGGATGCCGCGTTCGCATAAAATCACGTCGTAGTTGCCGCCGGACATGATGTACTCTGCGCTCAGCAGCAGTTCTTCAATCGTCGCCGACATTCCGCGCTTCAGCAGCACAGGCTTGCTGATCTCTCCCAAGGCGCGAAGCAGATAGTAATTTTGCATGTTGCGCGCGCCCACTTGCAGTACATCCACATAGGGAAGCATCAATTCAATTTGCGAAGGGTCCATCACCTCGCTCACTACCAGCAAGGCGTGTGTGTCGGCGGCCTCGCGCAACAGCTTCAACCCTTTCTCGCCCAAGCCTTGAAAAGAATATGGTGAGCTTCTCGGCTTGAACGCGCCTCCGCGCAGTAATTTCCCGCCAGCGCGCGCGACGCTCGCGGCGATTTCATTGATTTGTTCCTCCGATTCCACCGCGCATGGACCGCCCGCTACGATCACTTCCGCTCCGCCAATCAACACGCCTTTGCCCAATTCAATAATCGAGCCGTCCGGCCGAAAATTCCGCGATGCCAGCTTGAACGGATGACTGATCCGTATAATTTCCTCCACACCGGGCGCGGCCACCAAAGCTTCGAGTTCGGCCTGATGCTGCTCGCTCCTTCCCACCACCCCGATCACGGTTCTTTCCTCGCCACGGCTCATATGCGCCTGGCAGCCACACTCTTTGATCCGTTCCACCACGTGGTTAATTTGTTCTTCTGTTGCGCCCTGCGCCATGTTGACGATCATGATTGCTCTCCCAAGTTACGATGCGTTGCTGTTTTCATTCTTCGCTGAAATGTAAGAACCCAGAATCCGCACATCGACCGCGAGTTTTTCCAGCTCCCCAAGCGCTGCCTTGACCTCCACATCGCTCGTGGATGCTTGCAGGTCCAGATAAAACCGGTATTGCCACGGAAGCCCGCGAACCGGCCGGCTTTCAACTTTCATCAAATTAATTTTTCGACGCGCGAAAGGTTCCAGCGCATAAAAAAGCGCGCCGGGAACGTGCGCTAGCCTGAACACCAGAGAAATTTTGTCTGCTTTCTCAGCCGACGATTGCGTGGCCGGCGCCAGCAGAACAAATCGCGTATAATTTTCAGGATCGTCTTCCAAATGCTCGCAAAGAATTTGCCCGCCATAGATTTGCGCCGCGCGTTTACTGCCGACAGCAGCTCGTTTGTGATCTCCCGCTTGCACGATCTCCCGAACGCTTCCCGCCGTGTCGTCTGTAGCAATTCTTTTCAGGGCCGGCCGCGAGCTGAAATATCCCTCGCACTGCGCTAAAGCTACCGGATGCGATTCCACAACCTTCACTCCTTCAAACGTCGATCCCGGCGGCCCGATCAAGTTGTGCTCCACGCGAATAATTACCTCGCCCACGATCGTCAGTGCGCTTTCCACCAGCAAATCCAAGGTTCTTTGAACCGGCCCCGCCAAACTGTTTTCGATAGGCGCCAGAACGTAGTCCGCCTTGCCCTGTACAATCGCGCCGAAAGCAGCTTCGAAGGTTGGAAGCGGCACAAGAGAGACCTCGCTACTAAGCAGCTTCACCGCCGCCTCTTCGCTGAACGCACCGCGCTCCCCCTGAAACGCCACGCGCATATCGCTCGCAATCTTCATACAACGCTCGGAGTCCGCCGTTTTTCCCGCAGCTCCACCGCTTTCGGCCGTCTTTCCCGCGGATTCTCTGGAATGCTTTTCGATTTTGCTTCCGCTCCGTAACCGTGACCTTCTTGAATCCGAATCGATTCATCCAGGATTAATTGGTAGATTTTTTCCACTGCTTCGCTGTCCAAAGGCCCTGGATTCAGTTTCTTCATGCGCGAAAGAATCTCGTGCTCGCGTGCCGGAACGCGCAGCAGAATCCCAGCCTCACCCTTCAGCTTTCCAACCTCCAGTGCAAACGCCGCGCGCACATTCAGGAGGTGCAGCAGCGTCGTGTCGATCGCATCAATCTTCGTTCGCCACTCTCCAATCTTCAGTCCTCGCATCCCGCCTCCTCCATCGTGCTAACAGCAAAGCCAACAATCTTTTCGTCCACCGCAAGTCTTGCGCAAAACAAAAAAGGCCGCGTCCTCTTAGGAGGGTCGCGGCCGGCGTCTCAAGACTTCTTGCGGGTTTTCGCTGCTATTTTCTCAGTTCATCCGCGCGCGTCTCGCCAGCCCGCTTCCCGTAAAGGAGAAGCGGTACCTAAAGGCGAAACAGTAATAAAACGATCGCATCGCGCGTTCCAATTTTCCTTTCGACCGGCGCACTCGCGCAGTCGAACACCTCACTATAACGAATGCTTTGCAAACACGTCAAGCTCCAGGTTGTAAAAATTTGTGCACGGTTCATCGTAATTCCGGAGACATTGCCCCAAAGTGCGGGCGCAATTCACGCCCCGGCTCTACACGGGTCTCTCGGGTTGGCGCAGCTTATGCGCTATGGCTAAGGGCAGCCAAGGGAAGCCCAGAGAAATCGAGTTCCACTTGATCGATATAGCACCAGCCCCAAGTCTCTCCGGGCTCGAAGGACTTCACGATTGGATGCTTGGTGTGATGGAAATGTTTCGTCGCATGTTTATTTTTCGACGAGTCGCAGCAGCCCACATGTCCGCACTCCAAACAAAGACGCAAGTGAACCCATGTGTCGCCAATTTTCAAGCACTCTTCGCAGCCATTGGGAGTGCGCGGTGTTACGGACCGAATCTGATCCAGATGAGTGCAAGTCGCCATAAATCCTCCTTTACCGTTGTGCCAAAATTCAAAACCTACGTGCTGGTCAAAATAGCGATGCACGAATGTAACGGCCATGGCGCCTGACTTCGACTTCCTCGCCGGTGATTCCGGCGAATTCCAGGGTGCGCACGGCTTCCTGGGCTTTTCCGTAGGTACTAAAAGCTCCGGTAATTTCAATTTTCATGAAAGATCCTAACCAATATTAGTACAACTATTTAGATGCATGAGGGTGTATCAAGTCGTCCAGATAATCGGGTTTGCTGTCGTCGCGGGTCAGATGAGGAAAGCGCTGACCGCCGTGATAGTCGATGGTGCAGGTCTTGTAGTAGTCGTCGACGATTACGAGCAGGACGATTGGATTCGCGGAGTCTTTGCTGGCTTTGATTGCGTCCTCGAGAAGATCATGAGTGTAGACGCGGCCGTTTACTGCGACTACTTTCATTCCTGAGGTAATACCGGCTTTGAAGGCAGGCTCGCCGACGATGGAGTCGGTGACTGCACCATCCTCGCCAACTTGAAGGCCGATGTTATATGCATCTCCGGCGCCGCCGCGGCGTCCCGGAACCTTGGAGGGTTGCTCGGTGTAAACAACTTTCCATCCGCCATTTTCGATTCCTCCGGCGGGAGCTTGGGGGGAAGTTGCGGTGAGTTTCTCGTGGAAAAAACTGCCCCAGTCGTATGGCGCGATGCTGTTTAGCGCGGAGACGACATCTTCGAAAGTATATGTTTTTATTTCCGGGCCGTTGTTTGGGCCGCCGTGAAACAGATGAGCGAAATCGTCGATCGTTTTTTGTCCGTGGCTCTCGCGGTGAATTATGGTGGCGACTTCGAGCCAGATTAAATCGCCTTCGTCGTAGTAGTCGGTTCCACGGCGCCAGTTCAACCAGCCTCGCGCGAATTTGAGGCCGGGCTCTCCGATGGCGGTATCGAGGAGCGGACGCCACGTCCGGCCTGGGCGGCCAGCACCGAGCGCTGCAGAGATGGAGGCAAGAACATCGTGGTATTGCTCGGGAGTCCACAGACCGCTGCGGGCTGCGAGCATGGGGCCGAAGTAATCGGTGAGGCCTTCGTAAACCCAGAGCAAATCGGTTTTCATCGGCACTTCGTAATCCGGAGTGGTCAAGTCAGCAGGGCGCCGAAATTTTCCGTTCCAGGAGTGCACGAATTCGTGAGCGAGCAAGCCTCCCACGGAAAAGGCGCCGGTAGGTTCGAGCAAAACGCGCTCGGGCAAGCGGCTGTCGTTTGATTCGTGATGTTCGAGGCCGAAATGCGCGACGTGATCGCTGAGCGTGAGCAGGAAATGATAGTCGCGGTAATGTCGTGCACCGAAAAGCTTGCTCGATTCGGCGACCAAATTGATCAAGCCAGCCTTAACTTCAGGGCTCATATTGAGCGCGGCTTCGCTGTCGGCGGCCATGTCGATTTCGTGATGAATGGGCTCGCCAGGAGGAGTGATGTCTATTGCGCGATAATATTCGCCGGCGATGACCGGGGAATCGACGAGGCGTTCGAGAGAAACCGGTTTGAAAGTAGCTTCATTCCGGGATTGATTGGCTATCGCCAGCGCGGTGCCGAATTTCCATCCTTCGGGCAGGATCAGTCTTGCCTCGTAGGTGAGTTGATCGGAGGGAGTTCCGGCAGGGTAAAGGACATTTTGGTTCCAGCTGATGACGTCGAGTTTGGCTGTGGCTGATGCGCCGGCGGTGAAAGCGCCGGAAGCGGTGGGCTCGATATAGTCAAACGAAATGTCGAGATGATCGGCACCTTCAGGCATGTCCACATGGAAAGTGAAGACGTCGAGCAGATCGCGCTGCCATGCAATCGCTTTCCCGTTCGCCGAGAATTTTAAGCCGGTGAGATTCGCGATGGGGCCATCCGGGCCATGCTCGCCGGGAATCCATTTTGGATAGTAGAGAGTCAGCGGGCCGGATTTCACGGGCATGACCATGTGGGAGCGGACGAGTTTTATGGGGGCTTGGGTGGCGTCCACGGTGAGCGATATCGTTTGGCTTGATTGAGCCCGGAGGGCCGCAGCGGCCAGAGCAATGAGTATTGTTAAAACCAATGTGAAGCGTAGGAATTTTTGCGGCATTGCATTCTCCTCAGTGTTTGGCGGCATCAAAGGGGCCGCTGACCGCAGCTCGCGCGCCAGCATTGCGCAGCGTTTTGGGCGGGGTACAACGCAGAGCATATTACTAGAAGACTCGCGTTTGAATCCGCGATTTTTGGAAATTGGCGGTCCGCCGACCATGCGATTCTAGTTTCGGTTAGAAAGTGCAGAAAGCGCTCGCGAAGAGTGACTCGGCTTCCAGAATCTCAATCATTAGTGGGCTCGTTTATGGTGGAAGAATTTTCTTGCAGTTTTATGGGCGGATTGCAAGGAGTCGTATGCTGTTTGCAGGAGAACAATCTTAGCTTGCTGAGAGTAGAGAAGAAGCAGATCCGATATTTCTCCCCGCTTCGCGGCTCTTTCCAGGCTCGACTAACCGTCGAGATGGGCTGCCCCGGTTGCGTCCGCAAAAAGCGCGGGTTCGGGATGACCACTGAAGGCGTAAGACCTAGACTTAGGCCCGGAACCCCTTAACGTGAGCCTGGAAATTAGAAGTTGAAGGAAGCTTGGAGATAGATTTGGCGATTGGCTGCGTTGGACGAAAAGGGGCCGCCGGCCAGTGCGTTGGAGACGCCAAAGAATCTTGAGAAGGAGGCCTGTGGGGATTCCGGCGTCGGCGGACTAAGCACGGCGCTGGGAGTGGCCAGATTCACATCGTTGAACACATTGCGCGCGTTGACGCTCATGGTAATGCTGTAGCGCTTCGTTGTCCCCGCGCCTCCACCGCCGCCCGCTCCACCACCACCAAACGGGTTCATACCTCCTCGGGCACCGCCTCCGCCACCGCCGCGCCCACCGCCTCCTGGCCCGCCCGGGCCACCCGTGTCTGCGTTTCCCCGTTTACTTTCCGGCCCGAAACCAAACGTCTTGGCCAAACGGAGATTGAGAGTGAAGCGATTGGGCCCGGTAAGAGAATTGATGGGTACAACCTTGGCGCCGGGTTGGGGAACGGTGTCGAAAGCGGCGAACCCTGGCACGGTCACGATACATTGCGGGAAAGCTGCAGGACAGGTACTGGAAGCGGTAGCAAATGACGGCCGTTGATTGAATTGGGCACTGCCGATCAAGTCCTGGCTCAACGTGATGTTATATGGCGATCCCGAGGTTGCGAGCATAAATGGACTGAGACGCAAGCCCCACGGCAGTCCTATCGACCCTCCCAAGAAAAAGCGGTTTCGGATGTCATAACCGGCGCGGCCATAGTCCTGCAAAATATTGAATGGATTCGACGGGAAGCTCTTGGCGCCGAAACTGTCGGCCCGCGCGTAATTCAACACGTAGTAGGCGAACAAAGTTACCTTCGACCCTGCCGTGACACGGCTCTGAACGAACAATTGATTCTGCCGGTAAATTCCTTCCGACTGGTATTCATAGATATTGTGCGTCCTCGGACGGAGGCCGGGGTTTGTAGGATTCAGATAATAAGGGTACGTAATTGTGTTGGTCGGAGGCGTATTGATGTTGTTCGTAAACAGCTGATCCCATCCCCGCGAATTCAGGTAGGAGACCGAAAGGTTGGCCACTTTAGTGAGCTGCCGTTCCAGGCTGACGGCGGTTTGCATCACGTACGGCGCGCGAAGATTTGGAGCGGTCTGATACTGGGTCAGGAATGTGGTAGGGCTGGTCTTGACCTGCAGGGGCGTCGTACTGGAGTAGAACGCCGGATTAGCGACGGTGAATTGGGCCTCATTTATGAGATTGAGGCGGTCCGTGTCGAGAACTTCGGAGACATCGAAGCGATCGTAGAAGATGCCGTATCCCGCACGCAGAACGGTTTTAGGTCCTGATTTTCCTCCACCGATGCCCCAAGCAAACCCAAGCCGCGGCGCCCAGTCCGCGTGATTGCTAATGTTGTTCTGCGATTCGAAGCGCAGCCCGTAGCTCAGGGTAATGTTCTGACGGACGCGCCAATCATCTTCAACATAGAGGCCAGCGTCCACTTGAGATGCATTGGCAAACGGGTTGGGAACTCCGCCGAACGTAGGCGAACTTGTAATCGTATATTGGCTGGCTGCCGCCATAGCTGGATTCATCAGGGTCTGTTGAAAAGCTGAAACTGAAGGGAAAAAATAGGCGCTGTTAAAGCCTGCCGTCGAAAAATTGTTGTCGGTCACGCCTCGCAGGCGCACACCGAATTTGAGGAAATGTTTAGCGAACTGTACGGAGGTGTAATTCTGAAGCTCGTAATGGTTGGCGTGGTCGCTCGTGGTTCCACCAGCGTACCCGCCGCCGTTGAATGACAACGGTACGCTTATGGACGGCAACGTGCTCAACGGGTTCTGATTGCTGGATTCGTGTAAGTACTGGAAGCGCGTTTCGTTGACAATTTTCGTTCCGTAAACTTGCGTATCGCCAATCTGCAATGTTTGTTCTGTGCTGAGCGAGTTGTAGCCTTGGGAAGGCAAGGTGAAGCCGCTGATTCCGTCGTTGTTTTCGTCGTTGCGGAAATATTGATAACGCACAGTGAGGGTGTTGTTTTTTGAGACGGCATAATCAAGACGCGGCCCGATGTTATAGCGTTTGCGCGGATTGGCGATGGCTGCACTGCAAGGAACGAGCTGGAGCGGCGTCGAAGTGGGGCTCTCGACGGCCTGGGTGCAGGAAGCCGAGGTTGATGTGGTGGGAACCAGGATCTGGGCGTTCACAATTCCAAGATCGTTGATGTCCCGGATGTCCGTGGTGAAGAAGAACGAGGCTTTCTTGCTGAGCGGTCCGCCAATGTTTCCGCTGTATTGGACGGAGTAGTAGCTGGGATAGGCAGTGCCGGCGGCATCGTGAGAGTTGAAGAAAGGATTTTTGGAGTTGAACGCAGAGTCGTTTGCGTTAACTGAAAAACCTCCGTGCCATTTATCTGTGCCGGGCTTGGTGAAAATTTCGATGCGTCCGTATCCGACCTTGTCATATTGCGCGGAAAACGGATTTTGGTTGATGCGAATTTCACGGATGGCGGATTTAGGAGGAAGCTGACCCGCAGTGAATCCATCGATGTAGAACTGGCCGCCATTCGGCCCTGCCGACGGCCCCGCCAAGGCTTCGAGGTCCGTCTGCAATTCATCCGGATCATCCGGGAGCGCGTCCAGAGCCGCTCCTGAAATAATAATCGCGCCGGCATTGTTCTGCGGGCTTACGTCCACCATGGCAGGTTGGTCCGTCACGGTCACTTGCTGCTCTTGTTCTTCGATGGTGAGAGAAATATTGAGGTTCTTAGTTTGATTGGGGATGATCTCGACGTCTTCGTTTTTGTAAAGTGCAAAACCCTTGGCGACAACTTCCAGTGTGTATTTGCCAGGAGCTAAATCTTTCAGATCGAAGACGCCCTGTTGATCTGTGGTAGCGCCTGTGGAGTGAGCGGCGGCGTCGGTGAGTAGGACGGTGGCGCCGGTGATGGCTGCATTGGAAGGATCCAGCACCTGGCCGTGCAGGGAGCCGGTCGGGGCCGTCTGGGCGAAGGCGGGCATGGTCCTACAGCTGAACAGAACGATTACAGAAATTCGTACCCAGGTTTTGAAGCGCTGCAAGTTCATTCTGTCCCCTGAAACCAATTACCGTGTCTAAATCTTTTTATGGATTTGCGCCTGCAGCGTCCATAGCAGAGGAGCCAAGGCTCCATGGAGAAAGCGTCATTATCTGACTGCCGCTGGCGGCAGCCTCCAAAATGGGGTCCACGCCACCGAGCAATGTGATCGCGGTAACGCCGCCGGAATTCGTTCCTTCCGTGGAAACAACCATGACGGCGTCGCCTTTGTGAAAATCGTCCAGCGATGCAGCAGGCATACGGCTCAAAATTTGCTGAAGGTCGGCTTGTCCGCTGCCTGGGCGTCCGTTGGCACCAGGACCCGCGCCTGGCGCACCGTTTCCTGTTCCATGTTGAGATCCACCTTGGTCCGCGTCTTGGCCCGGTGAAGCAGATCCTGATGCGCCGCCTGCTCCAGATCGATTTCCGTTTGCCGTTCCGACACTGGGCGCAGCCGAAGCGTCTCCGGCTTGCGAATCTCCTCCGGCTGCCGCTTTCAAGCGAAATGCGATTCTTTGCGCGACCTCGGGCGGCAGTTTACGGAGTTGCGTTTGGTCTGAAACTTTTACGATAACCGGCTTTTTGGTTATCAAGTCCATTACCGTGATCGAATTTGCGGCAGGATCGACCGAGTTGACGGTTCCGGCGATATTGCGGAACGAGCCGCTGACGACTGCTTCTGCATCGACCGCGGTTCCATCGGCGTTGCGCGCGCCGAGGGCGCGGAGCTGGTCTCCGGGCTTGATTTGGTCGAGAGAGCTTACTTTGGCCTCGTCGAATTTCACCGAATCTGGGACGTAGCGGCGAAAAATTGTTTTGGGCGTGGTGTTAATCGCGACGGACTTTTTTCCGCCGGTGGCGGTAACTGAGATGGAGACAGATTTGCTTGCGGGGTCAACAGCGGTCACCAGGCCGCCTATGCTGCGCTTCTGCCAATCTTCGCGCTGCTGTTGCTGTTTGGCATCCACGTCGGCGCGTTTCATTACGATGATTCCTATGGCGTTGACGGGCTGTGCGGTGTCGGAAGCTTTCCAGCGGACGAAGACGCGGTCGCCGATTTGCAGGTCTTTCAGTTCCAGTGGGACGGCGTTCTTTAGATCCGTTTGGCCAGGTTCGACGCGGACAATTTTTGTGGTGGGCTGAACGTTTACGATGGCAGTGGCTCCAGCGTCGCTAGTAATTGTGACGGTGTTTCCGACGAGTGATTTAATGGCGCCAACTTGCTTTTGGATTGCGTTTTGCTGATCGGCCTGATTGGCCTGGGGAGGCTGCGCGGCGAAGGCCGGGAAAGCGACGGTGCCCACTGAGAGAATTAGTAAGGCCAACATTATGGATGCCAAAGCTTCATTCATAGTCGCGCGCATAAAAGTTCCTCAACATCGCTGCGAAAATTCTAGAAGCAGCTGCTTGGATGCTTCGTTACAAACCCCACCGCTTAAAAACTCAGTTGTTTTTCCGTCATTCGTTAGACGCAGGCGCACCCGCAAGCAGTTACGAGTAAAATTGTCGCTGAAGTCAGTCTCTGGTCCCAGGGGAGCACGCTACTCGACCAAGAGAGGCGGTGGTGGCGCTGGGCTGGGAATCATGAGCGGGCCGCTGACCAGGCCGGGCACGGAGGGGAGCTGCGACGGGTCCCAACCGCCCCCAATTGCTTCCACTAGCTGCACGCTTGCGGTGATTTGTTGGATGCGCAGATTGACGTCCGTCTGCTGATTGCTGAACAAGGTGGTTTGCGCCGTGATGACGTTTAGATAGGGATCGATGCCGAGCCTGTAGCGATCAGTTGCAATTTTGAGGTTTCTTTGTGCGGAGCCCACGGCGGTATCCTGCTGCTTAATTTCGATGGATAAAATTCTAATCGAGGACAAGTTATCTTCGACTTGCTGAAAGGCCGCCAAAACAGACTGGCGGTAGTTGGCTATGGTCTCCAGGTAATTTGCTCTGAACTGTTGAACCGTGGCGTGGCGCAAGCCGCCGTCGAAAAGCGTTTCCGAAACGCTCGGGCCTAGGGAGAAGAAACGGCTTGGCCAAGTGAACCACTTCGAAATTGAACTGCTCGTGAGTCCTGCGGAAGCACTCAGTGTCACCGTTGGATAATATGCGGCGATGGCCACGCCGATTTGCGCGTTGGCTTGAGCCATGCGTCTTTCCGACGCTGCGATATCGGGGCGGCGTTCGAGCAGTTGCGACGGAAGCCCGTAGGGAATGGCCGGTGGGCTTGTCTGGAGAGGCTGCGTTCGAACGGAGAAGGCGGAGGCAGGCTGGCCGACTAGAGTTGCGATAGCATGCTCGAACTGACCGCGGAGAATTCCGATGTTGCTGGCCTGAGCCTGAGCAGACTCGAGCTGAGTTTCGGCTTGCGCCACAGCCTCGTCAGAATCGATGCCTGTTTCATAAAGCGCTTGAGTAAGACGCAAAGATTCCTGGAAGGCGACTACGGTATCGTCCAACAATTGTTTGAGCGCGTCTTGTCCGCGCACGTCGAAGTAATCCACGGCGACTTCAGCCTGGATCATCAGCCGCGTGTTTTCCAAGTCGGCCGCACTAGCTTGCGCTGCGTTTGCATTCGCTCGCACATTATTTCGAACGCGGCCAAACAGATCGGGCGTCCAGGTGGCGTCGAACGGCAGGGAATAGTTGGTAATCACTTGCGGCGAGACGGTTACGCCGGTGGAACCTGTTGTGAAACCACTGGTGAGCGTCCCCGACTGCATACTGGTCGTGATCGAGGGACCGACAGTGACAGTTGGAAAATATTGCGCGCGCGCTTCTTTCACCATGGAGCGCGCGACCAAGAACGCCGCAGCTGCTGAGGCGATAGTCTGGTTCGAAACATTTACTTGCTCTTCCAGAGCGTTGAGCTCGGGATCGTTAAATATTTCCCACCACTTGCCTTTTAAGGCTGCATCTTTCGGCTGCGCCACTTTCCAGCCATCGGTATTTTGATACTCGGCGGGAGTGAGCTCTTTGTAAGCTTCGGGAACGGTTGCATCTGGCCGGTGATAGTGCGGACCCACCGTGCAACCGGAAAGGACCATAGCCACGACAAGAACAGCCGCTAAAATTTGCCTGGCACCGCGAATAGATTCTGTGCCTATAGCTTGTTTCACGACGTCAACTCCATCCTGTGAATTAATCCGCATAATTACCGAGCTGCTCGTCTGGAAGTTGGCCGGGGGCCTGGCCATGTTTGCGCGCCCAACGAATCCTCAAACGGTCCATGAAGAGATAGACAACCGGGGTGGTGTATAGCGTCAACATCTGGCTCACGATCAGGCCGCCGATGATTGTGATTCCCAGAGGCCGACGCAGTTCGGAACCTGTGCCAGTACCGAGTGCCAGCGGCAGCGCGCCAAATATCGCGGCCATGGTGGTCATTAAAATGGGACGGAAGCGCAGCAAGCAGGCTTGAAATATAGCGTCTTCCGGAGACTTTTTTTCGATGCGCTCGGCGGCGAGAGCAAAATCGATCATTAATATGCCGTTCTTCTTCACGATGCCAATGAGCAAGACCACTCCGATCATGGCGATCACGCTTAAATCCATGTGAAAGAGAAAGAGCGCCAGCACCGCTCCGACGCCCGCAGAAGGAAGGGTGGAAAGGATGGTGACGGGGTGAATATAACTCTCGTAAAGAATTCCAAGCACGATGTAAACGGCCATTAGCGCGGTGATGATGAGAAGCGGTTGAGTGGAAAGAGATGCCTGAAACGCCTGCAAGGTCCCCGAAAACATTCCGTGGATGGTGGCAGGCATTCCGATTTTCTGTTCCATGCCGATGATGGCTTGGGCGGCATCGCTGAGGGACACGCCGGGCGCGAGATTGAATGACACAGTTACGGAAGGGAACTGACCCTGGTGATTCACAGAGAGAGCGGCGGTCTTGATCTCAAAGTGCGAGATCGCGTTCAGCGGGATTTCTTTTCCGCCGGACGCCTCCACGTATACATTCTTTAGCTCATCGGGACTTTGCCAAAACGGCGGCGCGACCTCCATAACCACATGATACTGGTTCAGAGAGGTGTACATGGTAGAGACCTGCGACTGGCCGAAAGCCTCATACAGCGTGGTGTCAATCTGTTTCGGGGTGATGCCGAGCCGGGATGCAGTTTGGCGATCGTACACTAGCCAAGCTTGCAGGCCGCTGTTCTGCTGATCAGTGTTGACATCGGTGAGCATGCGCTGTTTCCGCATTTCGGTGAGAAGAGTGGGCCCCCACTTTACCAGATCGTCCAGATTGTCACTCTGGATAGTGTACTGATACTGTGCGCTGCTCTGGCGCCCACCGATGCGCAAATCCTGACCAGCCTGGAGAAAAGCGGTAGCCCCTGGAACGGATGAAAGTTTTGGCCGCAAGCGATTAACAACGTCAGTGGCAGAAACCTTGCGTTCCGCTAGCGGCTTCAGCGCCATGTAAATAAAACCGCCATTCACGGCGCCGGCGCCGCCCGTGAAGCCCATCACATTTTGAGCGGCAGGGTCGGACTTGATGATTTCGACAAAGCGCTGAGTAATCTTCTGCATGGCTTGAAACGAAATGTCCTGCTCACCCTGAATGCCGCCGAAAACCGTGCCATTGTCCTGCTGCGGGAAAAATCCTTTAGGCACGACGTAAAAGAGGTAGCCGTTTAGTGCGATGGTAAGAAGCAGAACGGTTAGCGTGAGCCTAGAATGATTGAGCACCCAGGATAAACTGCGCTCGTAAACTGCGAGTACCCGATTAAATGCCCGCTCACTGGCCTGGTAAATCTTGTTGTGGGCCATTTCGGCCTGTTGTTTCAGAAGCCTGGAGCACATCATGGGCGTAGTAGTTAAAGAAATTACCAGTGAAACCATGATCGCGACAGACAGAGTGACAGCAAACTCGCGGAATAAACGGCCTACGATGCCGCTCATCATCAGAATGGGAATAAATACGGCGACGAGGGAAATACTAATGGAAAGCACAGTGAAGCCAATTTCGCTAGCTCCCTTTACAGCCGCGTCCATCGGAGAATAACCCTGTTCCAGATAACGCGAGATGTTTTCAATGACAACAATGGCGTCATCCACAACGAATCCGGTGGCTATGGTGAGCGCCATCATAGAAAGGTTGTCGACGCTGTAACCGCACAAGTACATGATTGCGAATGTAGCGATTAAAGAGACGGGAACGGCCACGCTGGGGATGAGAGTGGCGCGCACGTTACGCAGGAAAAGAAAGACCACCAGAATCACAAGGCCAATCGATATGGCGAGAGTGCGTTCCACATCACTCACCGATGCACGAATCGTGGCGGTGCGGTCGAGCATGATGGTGAAATCCATAGCCGCAGGAATAGAGGCCTTCAAAGAGGGAATTGAGGCGCGGATGCGATCGACGGTGTCGATGATGTTTGCGCCGGGTTGGCGAGAAATAATCAACAGCACGCCCGGTTTCCCGTTCACGTATCCTGCGGCGCGAATATTTTCAACGGAGTCCTGGATGTCGGCGAAATCGGAGAGTTTTACAGCAGCACCGTTGTGATAGCCGACGACGAGAGCCTTGTAATTATCGGCCTTGAGAAGTTGATCGTTGGTGGTTATGTCGGAGGTTCCTCGATCGTCCGATAATTGGCCTTTGGGCCAATTCGCATTCTGCGAGCTCAACATGGAGGCGACGTCTTGAAGCCCCAGGCCGTAACTATTTAACTGAGTGGGATTAATTTCCACGCGGACGCGCAGGCAAAGAACTGCCGCCGACGCTAACCTGTCCGACACCTTGGATCTGGGAAAGACGCTGCGCAATGATGGTGGAGGCTGCGTCGTACATGGCGCCGCGATCATAAACATCGGAAGTCAACGCGAGGATCATGATCGGGAGCGTCCGCGGGATTTACTTTCCTGTAGGTCGGATTGCCAGGCAAATTAGCGGGCAGATAGCTGCGCGCGGCATTGATGGCGGCCTGAACGTCGCTGAGCAGCGCCATTGATATCGCGGTTTAAATCGAATTGAAGGGTAATACTGGTAGTGCCGATGCTACTGGAAGAGGTCATTTCGGTGACGCCGGCAATGCGGCCAAACTGGCGTTCGAGTGGAGTAGCAACGGAGGAAGCCATGATTTCAGGGCTCGCTCCCGGCAATCCGGCGCCGACGGAGATAGTAGGGAAGTCAACCTGAGGAAGCGCAGAGACCGGCAATTGCTTTGAAAGCTACGGCACCAGCAAGCGCCAGGGCGACGGTAAGAAGGGTGGTGGCTACAGGCCGTCGAATGAATGGAGAAGATAGGCTCATAGCTAATCCGCCGGGACAGACTCCGCAGCGCCCTGACCAGAGCGTCCGCACTCGCCAATCAGCAGCTTTCTTTGCCAGGCGGTCGAAGTAAATGTAAATAACGGGCGTGGTGTAAAGCGTGAGGACTTGACTGAGCAGCAGGCCTCCTACCATCGAAATGCCGAGAGGGCGGCGCAGCTCGGATCCAATTCCTGTGCCGAGCGCGAGCGGGAGACCTCCCAGCAGAGCGGCCATGGTGGTCATCATGATGGGACGAAAACGCAGCAAGCAAGCTTCGTAGATCGCTTCTTCTGAGCTCTTGCCTTCCTTGCGCTCCGCTTCCAAGCGCGAAGTCGATCATCATAATGCCGTTCTTTTTCACGATGCCAATGAGCAGGATGATGCCTATCAGTGCGACGACGCTGAGTTCGGATCCGCAAATCAAGAGGGCGAGAATCGCGCCAACACCTGCGGAAGGCAGAGTGGAAAGAATCGTGAGCGGATGGATATAGCTCTCGTAAAGAATACCCAGCACGATATAAACGGTTACGAGCGCGGCCAGAATCAATATTGGCTCGTTGCTCAGCGATGCCTGGAACGATGCTGCGCTGCCTTGAAACGCGGCCTGAATGCTGAGCGGCATTCCAATTTCCTTCTGCGCTTTTTCGATGGCCTTGGTCGCTTCGCCCAACGAAGCATTGGGCGCCAAATTAAATGACAGCGTAACGACAGGGAATTGGCCTTGATGGTTTACCGACAGCGGCGCGGTCTTGGATTCAAAGTGGGTGAACGCGCTGAGTGGAACGGCAGCTCCATTCGGACTGGCCACTGCCGATGGATTGGCCGAGCCCGAACTCGGCAATGACGAAGAAGAAGCAGACGGACTGTGGAGCCGAGTTAGCGGATCCTCCGGTATGCGGACGTGGCGGTAACGACGCCGTTAGAATGGAGCTCGGACTGGACGAGCCCGTTGTCGTTGCTGACGGAGCAATGGCCGACCGAACATAAATATCCTGCAGCTTGTCGGGATTTTTCTGAAACTCCGGCATGGTTTCGATCATGACGTGGTACTGGTTCAGTTGCGTGTACAGCGTGTCCACTTGCCGTTGCCCGAACCCATCATATAGGGTCTGGTCGATCATGTTCGGCGTGATTCCCATGCGCGAAGCCGTCACTCGATCGATTACCAGGGAGGCCGCCAATCCTTGCGTCTGCTGATCGGTAGCAACATCGCGTCCAGTTCGGGAATTTGCTTTAATTTGTCCACCAGCTTTGCGGTCCACAGATTCAGTTCATTGGTGTCCGGATCTTCCAGAGTGTATTGATATTGGGTGCGGCTTACGCGATCGTCCACCGTGATGTCCTGGACCGGCTGCATGTAGAGCGTGATTCCTTCGATCTTTTCCAAATTGGGCTGCAAACGGCGAATTACGTCGGAGGCGTTCATCTTGCGTTCGGTCAGCGGCTTCAGATTGATCAGTATGCGGCCGCTGTTGAGCGTTTGGTTGGTGCCGTCGATTCCGATGAATGAGGAAAGACTCTCGACCGCAGGATCCTTCAAAATTACTTCAGTGAGTTGTTGCTGTTTCTGCGCCATGGCTGGAAACGAAATCGACTGCGAGGCCTCCGAAATGCCCTGAATGATGCCGGTATCCTGCACGGGGAAAAATCCTTTGGGCACGATAATGTACAAGATAACGGTGAGGACCAGCGTAGCTAGTGCGACAAAAAGCGTAGCGGTCTGATGCTTCAACACCCATTTAAGCGTTCGTCCGTAAAAGGCGATGATGCTCTCAAAGGCGTGCTCCGACACCTGGTAGAAACGCCCGCGTTGCGATTCCGGCTGATGCTTGAGCAAGCTTGGCGCACATCATGGGCGTGAGTGTCAATGAAACGACCGCGGAGACGAGAATAGTTACGCTGAGTGTGACGGCGAACTCACGAAAAAGCCGTCCGACGATGTCACCCATGAACAGCAGAGGGATGAGGACAGCGATCAAGGAAATCGTCAGCGAAACGATGGTGAATCCGATTTGCTCCGACCCTTTCAAGGCGGCCTGCAGTGGCGGATCGCCCTCTTCGATAAAGCGAACGATGTTCTCGATCATGACGATGGCGTCGTCCACCACGAACCCGGTGGAAATTGTCAAAGCCATCAAAGTTAAATTGTTCAAGCTATAGCCGGCCAAATACATGACCCCGAACGTGCCGATGAGCGAGAGAGGCACGGCCACGCTGGGAATGATTGTGGCGGAAAGATTGCGCAGAAAAAGGAAGATCACCATTACCACCAGGCCGACGGTCAGCATCAATTCGAATTCGACGTCCTTCACCGAAGCGCGGATGGTGGTTGTGCGGTCCGTGAGAACGATTACGTTTACCGACGCGGGCAGATTACTTTGCAACAGGGGTAGGAGCTTTTTTACTCGGTCCACGACTTGAATGATGTTGGCGCCAGGCTGACGCTGAATGTTCATGATCACGGCGGGCGTGGTGTTCATCCAGGCGGCTTGCTTTGTATTCTCGACGTCGTCGACGACGCGCGCCACGTCGGACAGAAAAACCGGGCTTTTGTTGTGATAGGCGACGACTATATTTTGGAAATCCTTGCTGGTGAGGAGCTGGTCGTTGGCGTCGATCTGATAATCCTGATGCGGGCCGTCAAAGTTGCCCTTGGCTAGATCGAGGCTGGTGTTCTGAACGGCGGTCCTGACATCTTCGAGATTGATTCCGTAGGAGGACAGTGCCGTCGGATTTACTTGGATTCGCACCGCGGGTTTCTGCCCTCCGCTGATGCTCACCAGACCGACGCCCGTCACTTGTGCGATTTTTTCCGCGAGGCGCGTGTCAGCCAGATCTTCCACTTGCGAGAGAGGGATGGTGGAAGAGGTCAAGGCCAGCGTGAGAATCGGCGCGTCGGCGGGATTGGTTTTGCTGTAAACGGGAGGAGTGGGAAGATCGGCTGGCAAATAGCTTTGGGCCGCGTTGATGGAGGCTTGCACTTCTTGCTCTGCGACGTCGATATTCAGGTCGAGGGAGAATTGCAGAACGATGACCGAGCTTCCGTCAGAGCTCGTGGAAGTCATCTGGTTCAGGCCGGGCACCTCGCCAAACTGGCGCTCCAGTGGCGCGGTAACAGCGGAGGCCATCACGTCGGGGCTGGCTCCGGGATAAAACGTGACCACCTGGATAATCGGATAGTCAACTTCCGGGAAGAGCGGAAACCGGCAGCTGCATGAAGCGACACAATCCCGGCGAGCAGAATGGCAGCCATCAACAGGGAGGTAGCAACGGGCCGAAGAATAAATGGACGAGACGGACTCACGGATGAGTTCCTCCGCCCGGATTGCTGCTATTGCCGCTTGTGTTCGAGCTTGCGGGCCCTTGACGATTCTGATTTGGCGTATTGCCCCTGTTATTATTGCGGATTGATGCTGTTCCCTCCGTTGGCTCCGCCGTTTCCACCGGCACTGTTCGTGTTCACGATGGTAACTTTCCCGCCGTTCTGGAGTTTATCGAAGCCGCTACCAGCAACTACTTCGCCGGGATTCACGCCTTGCACGGCCGCCATATTTCCATCGGTGGTGCCTACAGTAACGGCGCGCATGGAGGCTGTATTGTCTGAAGTAATGACGTAAACGAAGGCACCCTGTGCGTTCCGCTGAATTGCCGCGGTGGGAAGTAAGGTGACTGCATGCTGCGTGTCCACCAGCAATCTGGCGTTCACAAACTGCATTGGGGAACAGCTCGAAATCCTTGTTTTGAAAAATTGCCTTTAAGCTTCACCGTGCCGGTGGTCTGGTCGATCTGCATTGTCGAGAGTCAGTAAGGAGCCCGAGCTGAGTTTTGTAGTTTGATCGCGCGCGAACGCGTCCACCGGTAATTTCTGGCCGTTGCGCAATTGTTTCTGAATCTGCGGCAGATAATCTTCCGCGACGCTGAAAATCACGGTGATGGGCTGGAGCTGGGTAATTACCACCAGGGCAGTGGTGCTGCCCGAGGTGACGATGTTGCCGGGATCGACCAAGCGAAGGCCTACGCGGCCGCTAATGGGGCGCAGTGATGCGCGTGTAATCAACATTTGTGGTGGCGCTTGCAACTGTGCCTTCGTCTTGTTTGACCGTGCCTTCATCCTGATGAACTACTTGGGCCTGATCGTCAAGCTGTTGCTTAGCAATAGCATTCCGCTCATACGCTTGCTCATAGCGCGCTAAATCAATTCTAGCCTCGCTCAAAACAGCCGTGTCTTTTGCCAGCGTACCCTGGGCCTGCGTAAGCGCAGCTTGATAGGGGCGCGGGTCAACCTCAATCAGCAGATCTCCCTTTTTCACCATCTGGCCTTCGCGATAGGCGATATTCATAATCTGGCCATCCACGCGGCTGGTAATCGTCGCGGTGTAAACCGGTGTAACGGTTCCGAGTGCGTTAATGTAAACGCCGATGTCGCCCTTGCGCGCGACGGTGGTGGTAATTGGAGCGCTGGGGCGGGGCTGTTTGGCCTGCGCAGCTTGCGCGGCCTTCTCGTGCTGCCGGTAAAAGTACAAAATGCCCAGGATCAACACGATTATTACTGCGATCCAGACCCATCGATGGCTCTTGCGGGGACGCGCGTCCCGTTGTTTGGGCGGTTTTGGAGGAGGAGGCGCCGGGGCCGGGGGGCTGGTTGCGGTAGTGCTGGGAGAATCCTTGGTGCTAAGTGTGACAGGCGCATTGGGGTTGGCTGGGGCACGGGGAGTGCCGGGAGCGTTGGGGTTGCTGTCAGGACCGGGTGCCTTAGGCGAGTTCGGCGTGTTCGGGGGATTATCAGCCAATTTGTGATTCCTCTTTTAGAATAGGATCTTGAACCGTTCGGGCCCCTGTTACTGAGGTTCTGTGACTCTTCCGCTATGGTGGTTGCCTGCTAGTAAACAGAGCCTGGGTTTTTGTACTATTTTGTCTTCATACCCAGCAATCGTTGGGGTCGCCCGCGAACCTTTCCCTGTACACACAACTGCGAGCAATGCAGCGCATTACTTTCCGACGATTTAAACCGCCATTTGGTTACATGCAAGTTTATGCTAGTGCTGACGATATGACATGGTCTCAGTTAAGAAAGTAAATCCAAGCACAGCAAGGTTGGATCGATCGGCGATTGGAGGGAACCGAGATTGTAGCTCGGCACAGAGCCTCCCCAAACGCGATTCAGCTGTGTCTGAAGGTTCCAGGGGCCTCGGTTCAGAATGAGATTTTCACTCAGACTCGCTGGCATAGAAAGCAAAAAAAACGGAGCACGTTGGGGATACCAAGGTGCGCCGCTGTTGTGGATTCGTCCGTTGGAGTGGTCACAAACTGAGGCCGATGAAAATCTTAGATGTGTTATTCGGAAAACCCCTTGCGGCTTCAGACGAAAGAGCGCAGCAGTTGGGGATCGCAGCCGGGATTCCAATATTCGGATTGGACGCGCTGAGCTCCGCGGCGTACGGTCCGGAAGCGGCGCTCACGATTTTGATTCCTCTAGGCGCGGCGGGCGTTGCCTACATTATTCCGATCAGCTCGAGCATCATCGTGCTGCTGGCGATCGTCTATTTTTCGTACCGGCAAACGATCGCGGCGTATCCGGGAGGCGGAGGTTCCTACACTGTTGCGTCAGAAAATCTCGGCACCTTTGCCGGATTGTTAGCGGCATCCGCGCTGATGATTGACTACATTCTTACGGCAGCTGTGGGAATCTCCGCCGGGGTTGGCGCGCTTGTTTCCGCCGTGCCGAAATTTCTGCCGCACACTCTGCTCCTGTGTTTGATCATTCTGGTTCTCATCACATTCATCAATCTTCGCGGAATGCGGCAGGCCGGGATTATTTTCATGTTTCCGACCTATCTATTTATCGGAAGCCTGCTGACGGCGCTCGCCTTTGGAGTTTTTAAATCAATTATGGCCGGCGGACATCCAGTTCCGGTCGTAGCGCCGCCGCCCCCTGCTCCGACGATTGCAGCGGTGAGCGTTTGGCTGTTGATGAAATCCTTCTCCAGTGGTTGTACGGCGATGACCGGAGTGGAAGCGGTCAGCAATGGAGTTCGCGCGTTTCGCGAGCCAGTGGTGGACACGGCACGCCGCGTTCTAACGATCATCATTGGGCTCTTGATGGTAATGCTCGCGGGGATTGCTTATCTGGTGCGCGCTTACAACATCGTTGCTACCGATCCAGGGAAGCCAGGATACCAGAGCGCTCTTTCGATGATCGTTGCCGCGGTGGCGGGACGCGGAGCTTTTTACTACGTCACGATTGCTGCTGTGCTGCTGGTCCTAGCCCTGTCTGCGAATACAGCGTTCGCCGACTTTCCGCGCTTGTGCCGCGCGATTGCGCTGAATGGTTATCTTCCGGATTCTTTCAGCCTTCGCGGACGCAGGCTGGTGTACTCGCGAGGCATTTACGTACTCGCCATCTTGGCCGGCTCGCTCTTGATTCTTTTCCGCGGAGTCACAGATCGATTGATTCCGCTTTATGCCGTCGGAGCGTTTCTCGCTTTCACTCTTTCGCAAGCCGGGATGGTTGCGCATTGGAAGAAAAATAAAGGCCCCGGGTGGGAACGAAGTATGTTCATCAACGGCTTGGGCGCTTTTGCGACGGGCGTGACGGTGATTGTCGTATTGGTGGCGAAGTTTGTAGAAGGAGCTTGGGTAACGGCGCTGCTGATTCCCGCGCTTCTGTTTCTTATGATGAGAGTGAAGCGGTATTTTGTGCGTGTCGAAGCGGAGCTTTTCAGCAAGGAGCCGCTGGACATCACGAAATGCAAACCTCCTCTCGTAGTTTTGCCCGTTCAGACCTGGGGTAAGCTATCTCAAAGAGCCTTGCAATTTGCTCTGACGATCTCGGGCGACATTCACGCTGTGCACGTGTCTAGAGAAGAACAGAAGGAGCAGCTAAAGGAAGAATGGAAGACACTCGTGGAAGAGCCGGCTCTGCGAGCCGGGTTCCCTGTGCCGAAATATGTGGAGTTGGAATCGCCGTTTCGACTTGTGATTATGCCGATTGTAGATTACGTGCTGAAGATTCAGGCGGAGCATCCGTCCTGCCAGATTATCCTGGTGGTTCCGGAGTTAATTGAGCAACATTGGTATCATTACTTTCTGCAAAGCAATCGCGCGGAGCTTTTGAAGGGGCTGATGCTGCTGCGCGGAAATGACAACGTTGTAATCGCCAATTTGCCTTGGTATCTGAAGAGAACTGGGATTTAGCTCAACCCCGCCGCTGACTGGCGAAAACTCACGAGTGCTTTTTTCGAGCGTGTCGGCGCTTCGCTGGCTTCCGCATAAGAGGGACAGGCGTAGCAGCCGCGTTTTGCAATAGGAGAAGAAGGGCTTGAGCATCGGGCGAAAGGGCGCGGTGGCGCGGATGGATTACATCGAGATTTCGCCGTAGGGGTTCCGCGTTAATTATCTCGATGGCGACAAGTTTTCCTCTGCGCAATTCGGTAGTGACGGCAATTTGAGGAAGGAAGCTGAGGCCCAGTTTACGTTCGACCATTCTCTTTGCCGCTTCGATTGTTTCCACTTCGAGGACGACGTTGGGAAGCAAGCCGGCGCGGCGGAACAGACCTTGACTCAAGGTCCAATCGCTGGAGCCGCGATCGAAGAATATGAGCGGCCAGGACTCGGTTTCCTCCAAACGGACTTGCCTCTGTTGGGCGGCCGCATGCGCGGGGTGGCCCACCAGAATTAGCGGATCGTCGCGCAGCGTGGTGGTTTCAACCCCCGGGTGATGCAAGGAACGCGCCACGCCTATGTCCGCCTCACCGTCCAGAACCATTTTCAAGACTTGCAAGGAAGTGCCAGAGCGAAGGTTAACCAGTACTTTCGGATTTTTGGATTGGTACTCCTTCATCACGTCGGGCAGAAAATAAGTGCAGATCGAGAGAGCCGCGGCAATGTTAAGGACACCGCCTGCTGCGGGCTGGGGAACGTGCACTGCCTGGCGGGCGAGCGCGACGGTGCGCAGCAATTGCTCGGCGACGGGCCGAAGCGCCTTGCCTGCAGCGGACAGCGTTACGTTTGAGTGCACGCGGGTAAATAGTTTTACGCCCAGGGATTCCTCCAAGGCGCGGATGCGTGCGCTGATGGCCGGTTGGCTGACACGCAACGCTCCTGCCGCGCGGTGAAATCCACCATAGGTAGCTACGGCTAAGAAAGTCTCGACTTGGTCGATTTCCATGCAGCACCTTCCGGCTACAGTTTTTATAGTAGAACCATTGTACTGGAACCGATAATTTAATTCTATCAAGATGATAAGGACAATCAGTTTGACTGATTAGCTTGAACGGCGCACAATCGTCCAACGTTGCCGCCCAGTATCTAGCAGCGACGTTCCGGCCGTTTCTGGCCCGCGCAATACCAGACTCTGCTTCAGCGAACGACGCAAGCGCAAATTCGACTCAAAGAGGCGACACGATGGCCAGGAACGGTAACCCCTCGAACGGTAATTCCTCGCACCAACAGAATGATTGGGAAACAAATCCTCGCTGGAAGACAGTGACGCGTCCCTATTCTCCGGCTGATGTCGAAAAACTGCGTGGCTCGGTGCCTATCGAGCACACCCTGGCAAAACTGGGGGCTGAGCGCCTGTGGAAGTTGCTGCATGAAGAAGAGTTCGTTCGCGCTCTCGGTGCCACGACCGGCAATCAAGCGGTGCAACAAGTGAAAGCGGGACTAAAAGCAATTTATGTGAGTGGGTGGCAAGTTGCCGCGGATGCCAACAATGCCGGGCAAATGTATCCGGACCAAAGCCTCTATCCCGCAGATAGCGTTCCGAATCTGGTGCGGCGCATCAATCAAGCGCTGATGCGGGCCGATCAAGTCCATCATGCCGAAGCGAAAGACGACACCTACTGGTTTGCTCCAATGGTTGCGGATGCCGAAGCGGGGTTCGGTGGCAACCTCAACGCGTTCGAATTGATGAAGGCGATGATTGAGGCCGGGGCGGCCTGCGTTCACTTCGAAGACCAATTATCATCGGCCAAGAAGTGCGGACACCTGGCCGGAAAAGTTCTAGTGCCAACGGTTGAAGCGATCCACAAGCTGGTGGCAGCGCGGCTGGCGGCGGACGTGATGGGCGTGCCGACTCTGATCATGGCTCGCACGGATGCGGATAGTGCCACGCTTCTGACCAGCGATATCGATCCCAGAGATCGGGAGTTCATCACAGGCGAACGCACGGCCGAAGGATTCTTCCGCATTCGCGGCGGTATTAAATCGGCAATTGCGCGCGGACTTGCTTACGCTCCTTATGTGGATTTGATTTGGTGCGAAACTTCGAAGCCCGATCTGGCGGAAGCCCGGGAATTCGCCGAAGGCATACACGCGAAGCATCCGGGGAAGATGCTGGCGTACAATTGCTCGCCGTCGTTCAACTGGAAGAAGAATCTGGACGACGATACGATCGCGCGTTTTCAGGATGAGCTGGCCGGGATGGGCTACAAATTCCAGTTCATCACACTGGCCGGATTCCATGCGCTCAATTTGACCATGTTCGATCTGGCGCGCACGTACAAGCAGAGTGGGATGACCGCTTATTGCGCGCTGCAGGAGAAAGAATTCGAATCCGAACGGGCGCACGACTACGAGGCAGTAAAACATCAGCGCTTCGTGGGAACGGGCTACTTCGACGCGGTACAGCAGGTCATCACCAGCGGTACCTCTTCAACTACCGCACTCGAAGGATCTACCGAGTCGGCGCAATTCGCGGATGGGAAGCCAACGTTGCGGGTCGCGGCAACCTCGGCTGCGGCGGCAGATTAACTTCGTTGTGCTAGCACGATCTTCGATGTAGTGATGGCTTGACCGACGTGGCGTTGAGTGTGATCGGCCAGGTGCACCAGTAACCCACCCAAAGTTGTTGGCAATTTCTCTTGGCCCACTTCGCGCGGCTCGTTCAGGCGAGCTAGGTCGAAAGCGCCAATCCGCTCGACGCTCTTTCCCAAGGCGGCGTCCAATTCTGCAAATAAGTCTTCACGCTTTGCCGACGTACCGAATTCGATTTTCATCATCGCAATTTGGTTCGCGCTGAGTTGATTTCCTTCTGCATACGTCAGCAAACGGTCGAGACTGCGCGCGATGTGCCGTATGTGGAACGCCATCGGAGCAAGCCCTGCGGGACGCACATTTAGTTCCGCATCGCTTAGAGCGCCGCACCAGCGATGCAGGTCTTCTTTTGCGAGTTCGAGCGCGTGCAATATGGCTCGTGAGACCGCGGGGACGTCAGTGAGCGTACCGCGTAGCCAAGGCTCTAGCGATTGATTCGGCTCCATGAAGTAACCCTCCTGCGAGGCTCGTCGACTGAATATCTATGCAATGCCTCGCGATTAATCGGCCGAAAGCTGCCTTGTCATACGCAGCTCTGTGCGATAGAGTAGCCGCCTTTCCAGCGGGGCGACACCAGAATGCCAGTCGCGGTGAAAAATGAAAAACTAAAAGTATTGATACGCCGGGCCGCGATTCAAAGGCGCGTTCGCGAAGTGGCGCATCAAATTACTAAAGATTTTAAAGGAGAACGCGTACATCTCGTGGGGGTTTTGAAGGGGGCGTGCATTTTTCTTTCTGACCTTGTGCGCGAGATTAGCCTGGAGACGTCGATCGATTTCATTGCCGTGTCGAGTTACGGCAAAGGTAAACAATCTTCAGGGCAAGTGCGTGTGCTAAAGGATCTCGATAGCAGCATTCAGGGGCTCAACGTTGTGGTGGTCGAAGATATACTGGATACCGGACTGACGTTGAGCTACCTATTGCGCGTTCTGCAGCAAAGGAAACCGAAGACCCTGCGCGTGGCCGCGCTGCTTGATAAACCTTCGCGGCGGATCAAAGACGTCAAGGGAGATTATATCGGCTTTACGATTCCCGACGAGTTTGTAGTGGGCTACGGCTTGGACTATGCGGAGCGTTATCGCAACTTGAAAGACGTTTACATCCTGAGTCTTGCAGGGGAATGAGCATGCCATTTACCGAATCACAAATCGCGCGGTTGATCGATCATACGCTTCTGAAGCCAGAAGCTTCGCGCGACGATATTCAAAAGCTTTGTGAAGAAGCCCTTGATTACGGGTTCGCATCGGTGTGCGTGAATCCGTGGAATGTTTCGCAGGCTGCGGAATTGCTTCGCGACAGCGAGGTGCGCTTGTGCGCCGTGGTGGGGTTTCCGCTTGGGGCTACGCTGCCGATTGTGAAAGTTCTGGAAGCCAGCGAAGCGATCAAGGCGGGCGCGCAAGAGATCGACATGGTGATAAATATTGGCGCGCTGAAATCCGGACAGGAAGCTCTGGCGGAAGCTGATATTCGAGGAGTTGTGGAAGAAAGTCATCGCGCGGGCGCATTGTGCAAAGTGATTCTGGAGACTGCGCTGCTGACCAAGGAAGAAAAAGTGCGAGGCTCGCTTTTGGCCAAAAAAGCTGGCGCCGATTTTGTGAAGACTTCCACGGGATTTGGTCCGGGCGGAGCTACCGTGGAAGATGTGCGTTTGATTCGCGAGACGGTCGGAAGCGGTACCGGGATCAAGGCGGCCGGAGGCGTGCGAACACTGAGTGACCTGCAAAAAATGGTGGAGGCCGGCGCTACGCGCGTTGGGTCGAGCTCAGGCGTGAAGATTGTGAAAGAGTTTCGCGGCGCGCCTCCCGAGACTCCGGCTGGCGCGAGCGGCAAATATTAGGTTCGCTGAATCTTCTTGGATTTCTCCCGCAGCCTTTATCATGCGCCTGTTATAATTAGCCGAAAATTGGCGCGGCAGATGTGCATTTCGTTCCGCGCGAGGCAAAAGCCACCTCGGGCCTGGCCGAGGCGTTGATTTACTAAACATGGATTCGCTCGGACTCAATTCGAAAGTGGAAATTCCGGCCGAAACCCTTGCTATCCTCGCGGACATCAGCGAGGAAATTAACGCTTCGCTCGATCTAGACGAAGTCCTCGCCAGCGCCGCGGCACAAATCAAACGACTGATCGATTATGAAATTTTTGCGGTCGTTTTGCCCGAAGAAGGCACCGACCAGATGTATTTTCGATTTGCCATTGGGCACCGGCCAGAAGTGGTGAAACACTGGCGCATCCCAGTGGCGGAGGGAATCATTGGTTCGGCTGCAGCCACAGGACAGCCGATACGCGTGGGCGATGTTCGCAAAGACCCGCGTTATTTGAATGCGCTGGACGCGGTGCAATCGGAATTGGCTGTGCCGCTGATTGTGCGCGGCCGTGTGATTGGTGTCCTGGATATCGAGAGTAGCCAGCCTGACTATTTCACGCCCGATCAGCAGAACATTTTGACGTTGGTGGCCAGTCGTATTGCTGGCGCCATTGAGAATGCGAGACTGTTCGAACACGAAAAAAATCAGGCTGAAACGTTATTGTTGCTGAACGAGGTGGCGCGCGAAGCCAATTCTTCTCTTTCGGTGGAGGAAGTTCTGCGCAGGGCAGCCGAGCTCACCAAGCGGCTCATCGATTACCAGATTTTTTCCATTTTGCTATACGACGAGAACGACAAAGTGTTTCGTCATCGCGTCACGGTGAAATTTGGGCAGCGTACTCAAGAGAAATATGCGGTGCCCGGACACGAGGGCATTGTGGGCGCGGCTGCGGCTGCACGGCGTCCAGTCGTTGTTCCGGACGTGAAAGCGGATCCACGCTATTTGATGGTCAATCCGGAAACGCGGTCGGAACTGGCTGTGCCAATGCTTTATAAAGACCGCGTGATTGGTGTCATGGACCTTGAGAGTCCGCAGCTTAATTATTTCACTCCCGATCACGTTCAGGCGCTTTCGATATTGGCCGCGCATCTGGCTGTCTCAATCGAAAACGCGCGACTCTACGAACAGGTGGCGCGCGATGAAGCGCGGATGGAGCGAGATCTGAGCGCCGCGAGGCGTATTCAGGGCGCGTTGCTGCCTCGGTTGCCAGGGCCTGAATACGGACTCGACATTGCGGCTCGCGTGGTTTCATCGCGTGAACTGAGTGGCGACCTCTACGATTTTCTGCGCTACGGCCCCCAGGAACTGGCGATTGCGATGGGAGACGTCAGCGGAAAAGGAAGCGCGGCGGCTCTCTATGGCGCTGTCGCGATCGGCACGCTACGCAGTCTGGGCCCGCAGAAACACGCTCCTGCTGACATGCTTCGAGCGATCAATGGATTCTTAGGCGAACGACGAATCGAAGGTCGCTTTATGACGCTCTGTTTCGCGACTTGGCACCGAGGGCGCCATAAATTGCGTATTGCGAATGCGGGACAGGAACAGCCCTTTCTTTATCACGGTGGGCGCTGCGAAAGAATTCCGCTGGAAGGTTTCCCTCTGGGGATGTTTGAAGATGCTATGTATGATCAGAAAAGCTACATTCTGACCTCCGGCGACATCCTGGTGTTCTACTCTGACGGCATCGGCGATACGCAGAACCCTGCGACCATGGAATTTTACGGACATGATCGGTTGGGAATTCTCATTTCCGAAAATCATACGCTGGCGGCAGGCGCTATCGCAGATCGCATCTTGGAAGCGGTCGATACTTTTTCGGACGGGCGGCATGCGTTCGACGATCGCACGCTTGTGGTGCTGAAAGTAAAGTGACTATCCGACGAGGATGGTCATCCCGAGCGGCGCAACGCGCCCGGATTGGCTCGAAAGCGGTGAAAGCCTGTGCAACCCCTTGTTCCAGGATGGCAGGGGAATCTCTCTTTCGTAGCCTCCCAACACGTTTACCTTTCTCCCCAGCGGAGTTTGTTACGTAACACCTCGTAGTACGTTTTCCGTGGCGGGCGCACAAACTTAACCTTGGACGAGGATTTCGTGATGACTACGTGGTCCTGCGGTTCCAGCTGAAATCCAGTTTGACCGTCTAGCGTTAGGTACACGGGCTCGTGCGCTGCAGTAAAATCCAGCTCCACTCTCGAGGTATCAGGAATTACGAGCGGCCGATTGGTCAGCATGTGCGGACAAATCGGCGTAATTACAAATGCATCGAGGTCCGGCTGAATAATCGGGCCGCCTGCGGCGAGCGAGTAGGCGGTCGAACCAGTTGGTGTAGCGACGATAATTCCGTCCGCGCGGTAGCGTCCGACGTGACGTGAATCCACAAACACATCGAAATCCAGCATGCGCGCGAGGGCCGCTTTATTGGCCACTGCTTCGTTCAACGCGCGCTCCCGCTCGGCAGCTTTTCCGCTGCGCAAAATTTCCGCTTCGAGTATCATGCGCTCGCCGAGGCGATGTTCGTCCTTGAGAACTTGCTCGAGAAGAGGATAAAGCTCGTCGAGAGTAACGCTGGTAAGGAATCCGAGGCCGCCGAGATTCACCGCCAGAATAGGAACGTTCTGTCCATGAAGCGCGCGTGCAGCGGAAAGTAGTGTGCCGTCGCCGCCGAGAACGATGATGAGATCAACTTTTTGGCCTAGCTCTTCGCGCGCAAGGGCTGGGAAATTGGTGTGGATGCATGCTTCGGTTTCCAGGTCCACAAACACGTCGATGTGCCGGGCGCGCAGCCATTCCGCGAGTGGCGGAACAACGGACGTGACCATTTCTTTGACTGGCTTGCAGATGATGCCTGCGGCGCGAATCATCGTTTGGAGGGGAATTCTACTCTACCCCCGCGTGCGGGCGTGGAGAAAAAACTCCTGATTACCCTGGGCTCCGGTCAAGTGGCTCGGGCGCACGCCTCGGAGTTCCAGAGCTAGCTCAACGGCTCCCGCGCTCACGCGCTCGATTGCTTTCTGATGCAACAAAACGTCGCGGACGATGCCGCCTTTGCCCACCTCGCGCTTTTCCAGTTCAAATTGCGGTTTTATGAGAATTAGGAAATCTGTACTGGCGCAGGCCACGGGAACAATCGACGGCAAGACTTTTGTGGCGGAGATGAAGGACACGTCCATAGTGATAAGCACGGCCCGCTCAGGAATATCTTCGGGTCGTAGATGCCGGGCATTGCGCTCTATGGTGATTACTCGGGGATCTTTGCGCAGTTTCCAGTCAAGTTGGTCTACGGAAACGTCCACGGCGTAAACGCGCGACGCGCCTTGTTGCAATAAGCAATCCGTGAACCCTCCGGTGGAACTTCCTATGTCCAGGCAGATTTTACCTTGCGGAGACACGCCAAAATCCTTCAATGCGCCTTCGAGCTTTAAGCCGCCGCGGCTAACATAGCGCAAAGTCTCGCCGATGATTTCAATAGGAGCGTCCGTTGCGATTTGTGTGCCCGGTTTTTCGATTTTTTGACCGTTGACGAGGATGTTTCCGGCCAACAGCATGGCCTGGGCTCGCTCGCGCGAAGGCGCTAAACCACGTTCTACAATCAGCACATCGAGACGGGATTTTCCAGGCCGGGATTTCTTTGGCGGAGTTTTATTGGTCGCATCATAGCGAGGCGGATTCGATTTCATGGCAGGATTTTGTGGCGAATCTTAATTGCGACGCGCGACCAGGAATTGCGCGAGTTGGCGGAGTCGTGTTGCACGTTGACCATAGCCATCAAGTTCACGCAGGGCTTTGGTTTCCAGGTCGTTGGCAATCGCGCGCGATTTTTCCAGGCCGTATAGAGCGGGGTACGTGGCTTTCTGCTGCGCTTGATCTTTGCCTGCGGTCTTTCCCAGCGATGCAGAGGATTCGGAAACATCCAGAATGTCGTCAACCACCTGGAATGCCCAGCCGATTTGTTCACCGAAGCGCCGCAATCGTTCGATGTCTTCATCGCTTGCGCCTCCGGCAATTGCGCCGGCCACGATTGAGCCGCAAATCAAAGCTGCCGTTTTGGAACGATGAATGTATTCCAGGGTGGCAGCGTCGGCAGGCTTTTTTTCCGCTTCGATGTCCGCCACTTGTCCGCCGACCATTCCGTTGACAGTGCCCGCAGCAGCAGTGATCTCGGAGATAACGCGAACTCGGCGGGCGGGTTCAATTGCGGAATTCGCAAGTGTCTGAAACGCGAGCGTGAGCAATGCGTCACCGGCGAGTATGGCGATGGCTTCCCCGAACACTTTGTGATTTGTGGCTTTTCCGCGGCGGAGGTCGTCGTTGTCGAGCGCAGGCAAATCATCATGGATCAAAGAATACGTGTGAATGAATTCCAGAGCGCAGCCAACTGAAATTGCAGTGGCGAGGTCCGAAGTGAAAAGGTTTGCGGACTCGTAACAAAGGATGGGGCGAATGCGTTTGCCGCCGGCGAAAACGCTGTAGCGCATGGCGCGATGAATGGAAACGGGAGGCGTGGACTCAGCCGGCAAAAGTTTTTCGAGCGCAGATTCAATTGCAGTATGGTCCTGTTGGAAAAAATTCGGAGTGCTCACGCGATCCCCGCGGCGATGCTGAAAGGCAGACTGAAAAAGGGAGGCAAGTTACGCCTTATGGGATGGGCCATTGTCCGGGTTGAAGGGCTCGGCCACAATTTTGCCATCAGCTTTCTTCAGTAGAATTTCAACGCGGCCTTCAGCCTCTTCCAATTGCTTCTGACACTCGCGCGAGAGGGTCACGCCTTCCTCAAAGAGTTTCATGGCCTCGTCGAGAGAGAGATCGGGAACTTCCATGCGCTTCACAACTTCTTCAAGGCGCTTGAGCGATTTTTCGAAATCGCCTTTGCGCAGCGGCTCTACAGGTACTGGTTTGTTAGACACGGGATTCTTCGTCCTCGTCGCGCTGGGCAAGAGCGCGTTTTAGATTTCGCCAGGCAGCATTCTAGCGCACGTCAGAGAACGCCAACAAGTCTTCGTGAAATTGCAGTCAGCGATTCTGCGCGTTGCGGGCGGCAGGCAGCAGGAGCAGTCGATGCACGCGCGTGACTTCCTCGGCACGTTCGCTGAAGGGGGCAGAGATAGCCTGGCCCGCAAACCATTGGGGGAATTGGTCGCGATAGTAGGGGCTGGAATACTGGGCGCTTTCACCGGTGGGAATTTCCATGAGCGAACTGTCGAAATTGGAAAGGTCAGCAACGAATCGCATAGCAGGGCCGTGTCCTACTCCCATTGCCCGGACGCTATCGAGCGTCCCGCTTTGCTCATACGGGCCGATGCTCAAAAGCCAATGGAGCGCGCCGGAGCGTCCGAGCGGGTGCGCCATATCGAGAGGATGCAGACGGCCCCAATTCCAAGTAGCCGGATCGCTTCTTCCGGTGTGTTTTTCGAGATCCGCGACGGCTTGGTCGGCACTGACTAAGAGCAACTCATCGTAACTGCTGAATCCGCCCGGGAGCCAACTAGCCGGGCGTTCGCGCAAAATGTTTTCCAGAAAAACTTTGTCGCGCCACCAAACGTCGTTGTAAACACTTACTGGTTCCCATAGCTCGTACTTCCTTGAGATGTCATTGTCGAGATAGGGAGCTAGAAGATTATGGAACAGCGCGTGCCGTGTGTATTCGACCAGCGAAGTTTCAACCGAGTCGGGCGTCGCGCGTGCGCCCCAATTGTTCAACGCTGCAATGAGTTGTTGGGCGCGTGGATCTTTGGGGTGGGCCTTGCTCGCCGCTGTGATTAGCTGGCTGGCGAGGAATTTATTCGGAAGGCTGAGAATGTCGTTCTGTATGGCGTTGCAATCCGCCGGAAGCAAACCGGTCCGTCCTGCGAGCAATTGATAGATTCGCTCGGTGCGGTAAGGACCGGCTTGGCGATCAGTCAAAATATATTTGTAGCCGGTGCCAACAGTCTGCGCGTTTGCGGTGGCGATTATTCCGTCGGGGGGATTCAAGGCGCGTGGCAATTCGACGAACGGTATGTAGCCGGTCCATTCGTATTGGTCGGAATCGCCAGGAACGGGCAATGCGCCGTCGCCATTTGCTCGAATGGGGATATGTGCGGGAATGGTGAAACCGATGTTGCCTTCAACGTCCGCGTAAATCGTATTTTGCCCCGGACCGGCAATGCGCTGCGTGGCGGCTATAAATTCATCCCAGTTTTTCGCTTGGCCAAGAAGTGGAAAACCGAAATCCAAACCGCCTGGTTCGAGCGCGGTCCAGCGCAGGGCATAACCTACGGCGGAGGGAGAGTTCGAGTCTCGATACACAATCGGACCGTGGCGGGTGGAGAGCACCTCAATCGCCACATCGTTCTTGCCCCGCACGTGAAGGATCTCCGTGCGAGCGGTGGCGGTGAGCCACTTTCCATTGGCGCGGTACTGCGAAGAGTTTGAGGGGTCGAATCTTTCGACGTAGAGATCCTGCACCTCTGCATTGCTGTTGGTGAAGCCCCAGGCGATGCGATCGTTATGTCCGATGATGACAAGCGGAGCGCCGGGCAAGGCAAAACCTGCGACATTCCATCCCGGCGCGGTTAGGTGAGTGATGTACCAGAGTGCCGGCACGCTTAGTTGGAGATGGGTATCGTTTGCCAGAAGCGGTTTGCCAGAGGCTGTGTGCGCGCCACTGACCACGAAATTGTTGCTGCCGACGATTTGCGAGGATTGCTCTTCGAACTGTGCAAGGACTGTGCGAGCGAAACCCCATTCTTGCGCGATGAACGGTGGGACCTCGGTAGGCTCGCGGCCAGGTGATACGCCTATCTCGTCGCCAGTGAGATGGAAGAAATCGGGCGGCGCAAGATGAGTTGATTCCGCGAGCGGCTCTGCAAGGCTCTTCGCGGGGGCACCGACTATGAAATGATCCAGCGGGGAAAAGCTCGAAAACATTTGGCGCGCGCGTTCCGGCCCAACCTTTTGAACCACCCACTGACGATTCAGCTTTTCCTTCCACCTAGACGTGAGCGTCTTGTACATATAGAGACTGATGAGGTAGGTGTCCGTCGGCGTCCAGGGACGCGGTTGATACCGCAGCACGGTGAATTCCATTGGCAGACGAGAACGATGTTGGTTGATGTACTGATTCACGCCTCGCGCGTAGGAATCTAGTAGCTCGCGAATCTCGGCAGAAGAATTTGCAGCGGCGCGCTCGGCGGCTTGGCGCATACCGAGCGTGCGGTTTTCTTGGTCAAAACCGAGCGCAACCTCGCCGAAAATTTCACCCAAATCACCGGCCGCCGCTCGACGGAGCAAGTCCATCTGCCACAGACGATCTTGCGCCATGGCGTAGCCTTGCGCAGTGACCAAATCATCCAGCGATTTCGCTCGGATCCACGGCCGCCCCCAGTGGTCGCGGTCGATGATGACGGCGTCTTTCAAGCCGGAAACGTCAACGCTTCCATCTAGGATAGGAAGAGAGCGGTGCATAATCCACCAACCGACCATCAGCGCGATTCCGGCGAGCAAGAAGAGTCCCGCCACGACGCTGCGTAAAATGCGATAGACGCGTGTCATTTCATCTTTTTTTGATGGGCCTGCCACAAGCTGGTGGCGGAGTTTAGCTTAGCGAGCGAGAAGTGCACAACGCCATTTGGCGGCGAAAAAGTGAAAGTCCAATCGGGGACTCCTTTCCAGGGGACATTCTGGATTGTCAGGGTAGCGCATCGGAACTTGGAATTCTCCCACTCATACGCTGGTCTTGGTAAAATTCCGGGGATGGCTACACCCTCCGTTCCTCCATTATGTTGTGTCGTCCCGAGTATCGCGTTCTGCAGGGATCAGGCTCCGGTTCCGCGCTTAAGTGAGGATGCTCGCGCATGGTAGCGCTGCACCTATTCGCGGTACTCGCTCTCGTTGCGGTGAACGCATTTTTCGCTGCGGCGGAGTTTTCTCTGGTTGCCGTACGCCTTTCACGTGTTCGGCAACTGGTGGAAAAGGGAGATGCCCGCGCGAGAGTGGTGGAATCGCTACTGAGCGATTTAAGCCGGGTGGTTTCCGGCGTGCAAGTCGGCATCACGCTGGCCAGCCTTTCGCTCGGATATCTTGGCGAGATTACGCTCGCGGGAATTTTGAGTCCGCTGGTGCAGGCGATCCCGCGACCATGGGCTGCGGTGATCGCACACGGAGTAGCGTTAGCGATCGCATTCGCATTGCTGACTGTGCTGCAAGTAGTTTTGGGCGAGCTGGTGCCGAAGAGCCTTAGCCTCGCGCGGGCTGAGCGTGTTGCGCTGATTATCGCGCGCCCCTTTCACTGGTTCTTAAACACATTTCGCTGGGCCATCGATTTGCTCGACGGCTTCGCGGAGAAAATTGTCGGCGCTCTGGGAATCGTGTCGCCCCACAGCCACACGCTGGTGCGGTCGACTGAGGAACTGCAGGTAATGATTCAGCAGGCCCAGGATAGGGGCTTGTTGCCAGCTCCGGAAGTGAAATTCATTCAAGCAGCGATGGAGCTGCATCAGATACAAGTTCGCGAGGTGATGGTACCGCGCCCCGACGTGCACGCTGTTCCGGCTGAAGCCAGTCTGGAAGATGTGATGAAGATGTTTGCTACCACGCAACGGTCGCGGATTCCGGTGTATGAAGGCTCGCTTGACCACCTTCTCGGGTTTGTGCATATCAAAGATATGATTTGGGTGCTGCTGGATCGGACGCGCCGCGCCGAAGAGCATCTGTCTCTACCCGAATTTCAGCTTAGAAACATGCTGCGCGACGTTTTAATCGTTCCAGAAACAAAACCCGTGAGTGAACTGTTGGTAGAGTTTCGATCGCGGCGCACCGGTCTGGCGATGGTGGTCGACGAATTCGGAAGTATTCTTGGGCTTGCGACGCTCGAAGACATCCTCGAGCAAATGGTCGGTGAGATTCACGACGAATTTGATGTGGTTGAACACCCATTAGTTTTGCCTGACGGCGGAATGATTTTCGACGCCGGAATCAACGTGCGCGAACTGGAGACGCAGTACAACATCGTTCTGCCGGAGGATCCCTCGTACGAGACGATTGGGGGATTCGTACTGAATCGGCTGGGATTCATTCCTCGTGGAGGCGAAAGTTTCGAAGCGGATGGATTCCGGTTCACCGTGATGGAAATGGAACACCGCCGCGTCTCGCGCGTGAAAATCAAACCACTCCGTGCTCTGAATGCTAGTGCGTCGACTGCGAATACAAGCGCGCCGGAACCTGCGACACCCTTGCCGCAAACGGCGGAGCAGAGAAATATGTTTGCCACCCCTGCGAAAGCAGATTCGCATCCCGCCGCCCAAAAGAAATTCACCACAAAAGCGCGGCGCGCAAAATGATTCGTTATATTTCCTTCCGGCTTTTGCTCGCTCTACCCGCACTGTGGCTCATCGTGACAATGGTTTTTATGCTGGCACACCTGGTGCCCGGCGATCCTGTGGCGCAAATGTTGGGTGAAGGAGCGCGCGCGGACGATTTAGAGCAGCTTCGCCACACGCTGGGGTTGGACCTACCGCTTCCGGTGCAATACGGACGGTATCTGGCGGGCGTCGCTCACGGTAACCTGGGGGAATCATTTCGTTTTCAGCAACCTGTTCTACAAGTTGTGATTTCGCATTATCCTGCTACGCTCGAATTGGCATTTGTCGCACTTTTGGTTTGCGCCGGCATTGGAATACCGGCGGGTCTAGTGGCTGCGCAGCGTCGCGGGACGTCGACGGATCACGCCATCGGCGTTTTCACTTTACTTGGTCTCTCGGTGCCGAATTTCGCGCTGGGTCCCGTGTTGATTCTTATTTTCTCTGTAATTCTCGGTTGGCTTCCGGTTTCGGGACGGGGCGGACCTGCACACTTGATTCTGCCAGCGGTGACGCTGGGCGCGGCGCTTGCGGCCATCCTCACACGCATGGTGCGCGCTTCGGTGATTGAAGAACTTTCCAGCGATTACGTGCGAACAGCGCGAGCAAAAGGACTTTCCGAAACTGCCGTTCTGTTTCGCCACGCTTTTCGTAACGCGCTGATTCCAATTATTACGATTCTCGGATTGCAATTCGGCACTCTGCTTGCAGGCACCATTGTCACTGAATCAATTTTTTCGTGGCCTGGAATCGGGCGTGTCGCCGTCCAGGCGATCAGCGCGCGCGATTATCCATTGTTGCAGGGCTGCATATTGATGATTGCGGTGTCTTACGTTTTTGTGAACCTTCTGACCGATTTGGTCTATGCCTTCGTGGATCCGCGGGTGCGTTTCGAATGAACGGCTTGCGCGAGTTCCTTCGTCGAAGCGGCCCTGGAAGAGTGGGACTCGCGCTCACTTTATTGCTCGTTATCATTGCGCTTGGTGCGCCATGGATCGCGCCTGCAGATCCGACTGCGCAAAATCTTCCGGCTCGCCTGGCCGCACCGAGTGCGGCGCATGGGATGGGGACAGACGAACTTGGCCGCGACATTCTCTCGCGTATTATTTACGGCGCGCGGGTTTCTATGATCGTGAGCGTGAGCGTCGTGCTTGGCGCGGGCATTGTGGGACTCGCGATCGGCGCGCTGGCAGGGTATTTTGGCGGCTGGTTCGACCGTTTCGTAAACATCGTTTTAATCAACGCATTTCTTTCGTTCCCTGGCATTTTATTAGCGATCGCTTTCGCTGCATTTTTGGGGCCGGGCCTGGGCAAAGTGATACTGGCGCTGGTAATCACGGGCTGGGCTGGCTATGCACGTCTGGCTCGCGCGCAAGTTCTACAAGCGAAGGAAATGGAGTATGTTCTGGCGGCGCGATCGGTGGGTGCATCCGACGCTCGAATTCTGGTGCGTCATTTACTGCCGAATATTTTGCAGCCCATACTGGTGCAAGCAACCATCGCCATGGCGGGAGCGATTCTTGCCGAATCTACGTTGAGTTTTCTGGGCGTGGGAGTATTAGCGCCGATGCCAAGCTGGGGTGCTATGCTGAACGACGCGCGCGGTCACTTGTTTGACGCGCCGCATCTGGTGATTTTTCCGGCATTGGCGGTGATGACAGCCGTTCTGGCATTCAACCTTCTAGGCGACGCGCTTCGAGACTGGATGGATCCGCGCATGCGGGCGTATCTGGTCGTTACCACTCTGGCCCGCTGAAGGTCTGGCATACGACGTTTTACGCCTTACCGATTCAGCCAAGTTCGACCGTGACTTCGGCTCCGCGGCCTGCGCCGATGGTCCTGGCAGCATTGCCTTTATTTACGCAAATCTCTAGGTATCCACTTGACCCGATGATGGCGAAGGGCTCGGCCCCCGTACCTTGCGCGAACGTCGGGAGCAGCTTGGTCACCGCGGAGTTTCCGACGCGAACTGTAAATGTTGCATCCGGTGCGACCAATGCGGGCACGTCTTCTGCGGTCAAATTTGTGATCAGGTTGCCAAAATTATCCGTCCGCAGGACGATTCCTTTTACCGTATTCCCGGCCGTCTTCGGTTTGGGAATGGCAAAACGAACAAAGTCGCTAACCTCCTCGCCGAAGCTCGCTGTCTGCCATGATTTCGAAAGCCAGGCGGCCACGGGCGCGAAAATATCGCGGCCATGGAATGTATTGCTTACTGGCTGTCTGAAATAATGTTCTGATGTAATGTTCCACACATAGAGCGATTCCGATTTATCGTAAATTGCGGAGAGCACTCCATTGTCGGGAGCCACAAAGTAATGCGTGTCGCCGGAGACCAGGATGGGCCGCCGAGCGGTGCCAACTCCAGGGTCCACCACCACTAAGTGAATCGTCTTCGCTGGAAAATACTTGTAGGCCTGGCTGATGGTTAGCGCGCCATCGAGGACGTCATGCGCCAGAACGCTGTGCGTGATGTCAACGATGTTCACTTCGGGATTGATATTAAGAATGACGCCTTTGAGCACTCCGACTAAATGATCGCTGGTACCGTAGTCTGTAGTTAACGTGATGATGGGCCGCGCCAAAATTTGCTCCCGTGATTTCTGCGCTGTGGCTGCTGCATGCGCCTTCTTCTCGACGCTAACGCCCGCTGGCGGCGGTGTCAAGACAGCGTGCGCCATTCAGTAACGTGCACGCATCACGTACCTCAGGTACCCGGCCGACCAATACTTTGGCCACCAAGAAAAACTGAGTTAGACTGTCCGCGTTTTCCAGCTACAAAAAGAATTCCTGAGCGGAGGCTGCAGTGCGTTCTTTCATGACCATCTTATTTTCATTCCTATTTGCAAGTGCCGTATCGGCGCAATCGAACCCGACTCAACATCAGGCTCCCGCCGGCAAAAAATCGGAGCAGCAGGCGGCCGCTAAGACTCCTGAGAACAAGCCTCCGGAAAGCGCTACGAAGAATCCCGAGGCGGCCGCGGCACCTGAGCAGAAACCGCCCAGAGAAGGCGGCGATAAAGACAAAGACAGCGAAGAACACTTCGACATGGCCGAAGTCTCGCCGGTGATGACGCACCATCAAATCTCCGTTGACGGCAAGCTGCTTAAATACACAGCAGCTGCGGGACGGCTTCCGATCAAACGTGCGGACGGCAAAATCGAAGCGGAAATGTTTTTTGTCGCTTACACGCTGGACGGACAGGATGCCGCCAAGCGCCCGTTGACCTTTGCGTTCAATGGTGGTCCAGGCTCGGCTTCTATTTGGTTGCACATGGGAGCGCTGGGTCCACGAAAAGTGGTGCTACAGCCCGAAGGTTTTCTGCCTCCCGCGCCCTACCGCATGGAAGACAATCCGTACACGTTGCTAGACAAAACCGACCTGGTGCTGATTGATGCAATCGGCACAGGATTCAGCCGCACCGCTGACTCTGAAACATTCAAGAAATTTTGGGGAGTGAAAGGGGACATCGAGTCTTTCAGCGAATTCATTCGCTTATACATCACCCGCAATGAGCGTTGGAGTTCGCCGCTGTTTTTGCTGGGTGAAAGCTACGGAACCACGCGGTCGGCGGGAGTTGCCGGCTACCTGGCGAGTCGAGGAATTTCTTTTAACGGGATTACCCTGCTCTCGATGGTTCTGAACTTCGAAACCCTGGAAGACAACAAAACCAATGACGAGCCTTTCATCTTCCTGCTGCCATCTTTCACCATGATCGCCGGATATCACCACAAGCTCGCACCCGATCTCGCTCAGGACATGGCCAAAGCGCGAGCGGAATCCGAAACCTGGTCTTACCAAGGATACGCTCCGGCGCTTGCAAAGGGTGATGCACTGACGGCCGAAGAACGGCAAAAAGTGATCGATCAGCTGTCACGCTTCACCGGAATCAACAAGGAAATAATCGACGAAGCGAATCTGCGCATCGACGTTGCCAAATTTACGCATTTTCTGCTTATCGATCAGAAGCTGCGCGTGGGGCGTTTGGACGGGCGTTTCACCGGCCCGGATCCTAACGGGTTGCTCGACACGCAATTTTACGATCCAACTGGTTCGGCTACCGAGCCGCCGTTCACTTCGGTCTTTAATAGCTACCTGCGTACGGAGTTAGGTTATAAGACCGATATGCCCTACTACATCTTTGCTGCGAATGCGGGGTTCGACAAATGGGATTGGGGATCGGCAATTCGAGGTTTCCCGGATACTGCTTCGGCGCTGCGCGAAGCGATCGTGAAGAATCCATATCTGAAAGTTTTGGTGATGGAGGGCTACTACGATTTGGCTACTCCGTATTTTGCAGCGAATTACACGATCGATCACCTCGATTTGCCCCAGAAATACCGCAACAACATTTCGTACGCTACATACGAAGCCGGACATATGATCTATTTGCCCGTGGAAGGTTTGAGGAAAATGAAAAGCGATCAGGTACGTTTTATGGAGAAGTCTTTACCTCAATGATATAGGCTTCTTCATTTCCGGGCTAAACAGGCCCCAGAAAAAGTCGGCTGCGTCTACTTTACTCTTCCACCAAACTGATTTCGCCGACCCCGCCTTGAACGTTCACCTGAACGGTTGCATGAGTCTTTCCGTAAGCCTCGTTCACGTAAGCGTCGCCTTCCCGCCGCATTCCGTGGGCGTTCACGCTGCCGATGCCGCCGGAAGCGTCCACGTGGACGCCTACATTTTTCGGAAGTTTGATTCGTGCGGAACCGACTCCGCCCTGAACGTCCACTCGCAAATCTTGTTTTCGGTCGCCCGTGAGATCCAGATTCATTTGACCAACGCCGATATTGATTTCAAGGCGTGTGACATCCATCCCGTTCAGATTCAGATCGCTCTGGCCCGCTCCCAACTCAAGCTTGAGATCGAGAGGAATTGCGTTGCCGAAACGAAGCGTCCAATCGTTGCGCCTGCCGCCGAAATGAATGTGTTTTTCTTCTTGCGTTACCGCCAGCTGGCCCTTGTCACCACTCACCGTATATGCAGCGCGAGGTTTTCCCTCCGCAGTTCGATAATTGAAATCGGCATCGAGCAGACGGCTGGACCCTCCGGCTAACAAGAGTTTCCCGGCGGGCATCTCAATATCGACATTCACGGATTTGGCGCCCTGCAACTCGATCGCTTGGGTATCGTGAACGGTGGCTGCAGATCCGCCTTTTCCAACGAGCACCGCAAACCCGATGATGGCCAGGAAAACCAGCAGCGCGACTACCGTTCCCGATGACCCTGGGTCCCGCGAATCCGGATTCTGCCGGACGCGGTAAGCGTCCCACATTTTTCCCAGGCCAAGCAATATCAGTACAACCGGCCAATATCGAAAGAGCGCGGACCACGGATCGAAATTCGGCATCAAGTTGATTAAAAGAAAGAAAACTCCGAGGCCGATCAGGAATAGCGCACCTGTGATGGAGCCTAAGTGCCGGGGTCTTTCGCTGTGGTCCATGGTGCACCTCTCTTGCACATTATTACGCCTAGGCGCGACAAATGTTTCAAAAGCGATATTGGGTGAGCCCCCACGAGCTCCTGAGCGTCCAACAAGAGGCTGGGAGCTCTTCTGGCCGGTCGGGCCCCCTGATAATTAATGCGCTTTCGAGGAGGCAGTATGCCAGCCCAGGATAGCTCAGAGGTCCTGAAACTCGACAAACGGGGTGTGATCCACGTAATGCGCATCACGGTTGGCGCACTGGCCTCCCTATTGATCGCGCAATTGTTCAAGCTGCCCGAATCATACTGGGCCGCCATCAGTGCGTTAGTGGTGACACAATCCACACTCGGAGCCGCTTTAAAGGTTTCGTGGCAGCGCTTTGTGGGTACCGCGCTCGGGGCTGCTGCGGGAGCAATGTTGGCTACCTACTTTGGGGAGAACATCTTCGTTTTCGCCGTGGGTATATTTGCCCTCGGAATTCTCTGTTCGGCTTTGAATCTTGACAGGGCCGCTTATCGTTTTGCGGGGATTACACTCGCGATCACCATGCTGATCGTGCACCCCAAGCCAGCTTGGACGATTTCCTTGCATCGCTTTATCGAAGTTTCATTAGGCATTGCGGTGGCGTTGGCGTTGACTACTGTTTGGCCCGAAATTCCGACCAAATCAGAATAGCTGTTTCGCCAGATCCCGACCAGTCTGTCGCGATTTTCTTTTGTGGAGTTCGCGTCACCGAGCCAGTTTGCTATCATTGAACCCAGGAAAATGCTGCGAATCCACAGATTATTTCAAGTTTTGTTACTCCTGCCGCTGGTCATCTTTTCTATGGGGGCGCGGCCTGCCCGTGCGGGTTCCGATTCAGCATCGGCCCCAGCCATGGTGATCGGATTTGTTGGCGGATTTGTGAGCCCTAGCGATCCTGTACATAGCGAAGTCGAGCTGGCCACCCGACTGCGCCATGCGTATGCTTCAGGGGTATATGTACAGGTGTTCGACAATCGTCATATAGGTGAAGCGTACAAGAAAATTGCAGAACTTCTGGATACGAGCCATACCGGAAAGCTCACGGACGATGAAAAGAAGAATGCTCGAATCATTCTCTATGGTCATAGCTGGGGAGGTTCGGCAACTATCAAACTCGCTCGCCAACTTGGCGCGGCCGGTATTTCCGTGCTACTCACCGTGCAAATCGACAGCGTTGCTAAGTTCCACGAGGATGACTCCGTCATTCCATCCAACGTGGAAGCGGCCGCCAATTTCTATCAGCCGTACGGACGTTTGCACGGCCGCGCCGAAATTCGCGCTGCGGATCCGTTGCGTACACGCATTATTGGGAACTATCGATTCGATTATAAAACCAAGCCGGTGGACTGCTACGGCGATTATCCGTGGTGGGACCGCTATTTAACCAAGGCACACACCGAGATTGAATGCGATCCCCAGGTGTGGAATCAGGTGGAGTCGTTAATTCGCTCAAGCTTATCCGCGTCCGCACACACTTCTTAATAGCGCGGCATTTTTTACTTCGCCGGACAGTGAAATCCAAATCGTAGTGTCGCTTCCTTAGGCGACTTCAGAGCAACTTCCGTTTCGAATTGCCAAGTTATTGCTGCTTTCACGGACGCATCTTGCAATTTGTCGTCGCCTGACAAAGGTTCTACGTTGGTGACCAGCCCGGTAGATGGGTCGAAGAATATTCTTAGACGCACTTCGCCTTGCACCAGTGCGCGTTGCGCCTCCCGCGGATACGAAGGGAGATCGAATTTCGCCAGATGGAGCGAGGAGGCATTTAGCAGTTCTACGAACACCGGATCTTTATCGTCGAGGGGCCCTCGGTAACCCTGCAGCGCGGACTTCGCGTTGTGGTCACGGCATTCTGCGAAGGCGCAAGCGCGGTCTGAAAATCCCGAGTCGAACTTGCCGGCTAGAATTTCAGGTACAAATTTCGCACCCATCTCTTGCCGCTCTTTGTTCTGCTCGGCCGTGGCTTTGGCAAACGCAAAACCCTTACCAAATGCGCGGTCCTCAACGTCGTCTTTCAAGTCCCATAGCGCGGCAATTCTCGCATCAGCTCTTCTTAAGGCTTCGAACTTCAACAAATCCTGATCGGGGAGCTCGTACAAGGTTTCCTTGGTGCCACATTTTGCAACGATTGTTTGGTTCGCGGTCGCCTCGAGGCTGTCCGGTTCGAGGTCACCCCGCTTGGCCACTTGAATCACACCAGCGAAATCATCTTCAGGGTAAGAACAGAGCTTGAATTTCCCCGCTACTTTCGCCGCAGTCGTGTTTGGCAGCACAGTTTCCACCGCCTTGACTGTGACGAGGTGCGCGCAATTTCGATTCAATGGCGCAATTCGAATTTCGCGTACGCGAACACCGCCCACTTCGTCGCGAACGTCCAGAATGGTGTCGGACCACCCAGGGCCATTATTGGAAACAGCCTGCCGAACTACGTAAAATTCGCCCAACTCAGTTTTTTCTTGGGTTTCCACGGCCCGGTTGATCACGCGACCGGAAGTAGGACTCCTGCGTGCTGACACAAAACCGCCGGCGGACGCCACGGCGCCAAGTGCGAGCAGCGCCGTTCCTTTTAGGCTCAACTCCCTCATCACTAAAGTATAAGGCAGCTGAGTTGCTGTGGAGTTTGTGTTGAGGAGGATTTATTGCGGGACGCCTTAGAAGTTGAGCTTAGCCCTGAGTTGCTCCACGCTGTAGCTCACTTTTTTCCGGAGTAGCCTTAAACCCACCGGCCGCCTTTGAGTATGGTTTTAATCGCAGGAACAAGTTTGCTGCCAATTCGCCGCTTGGGAGCGAAGCCCCGCACGCCCATCTGTTTTAGTTTTTCAAGCAATGGACTGAGGTTCGTGGAGACTGATGGCTAAAACAGCTGTGCGGGGGCAAACGGCCAAGATCTGCTGTGCGGCTTGGAGGACATCCAATTCCGGAATCTGCACGTCCAGCACTGCCACATTGGGGCATTCCGCTTTGGCCTTTTCAACCCGCTTCAGCGCCGTCCGCGGCTTGCGCAACCAACTCCCAATCGCGTCGGCTGAGATCATCAACTTCAATGATGCGCGGGCTACCTCGTGGTCATCCAAAATTCAGATGGGCATCTTTGGCTTTTTCTCGGAATCGCCCCAACACCGGACACTGCTAAGTTGAAGGTTATTCTCCCGAAGCCCTGCCACGCATCGGGTAGACGCTGTATTTCTGTTCTAAGTCGCAACCGTGCGTTTTGGAACTGTTCCACTCGCGGTCACCGCCCACGTGGCCCTCCGGGGCGGGAATGCCTTCAGCTTTCTTTAGGATTGAGTTAACATTGACCCTGTGGAGCTAGCCATGCTCGGGACTTGCGACAGGAGGTTTTCCGCCGTGCTGGCCTTCGCGCTTCTTTCGTCGCCGGCAGCGTTTTGCCAAGAACCGGCGTCAAGCCCGCCTCCCTACCGCGGAGTGGAGCAGCATATTGCTGGAGTTTTTGTCACTCCGGTGGCGAATGTTCCATTCTGGGGAACCGCTGAAGTGGAGAGCTCTCAACTGCTGCCGGACGGATCTACGGAGCAGAAAAGGACGTTTAACAATATTGCGCGTGACTCCGCCGGCCGTATTTACAATGAGCGACGCACTATGATGCCATCGTCGTTCAAGGGAACTCCGCGCATCATTTCGATGCACTTATACGATCCACAAAATCGGCTGAACACGTTCATGGATCCTCTCACCCACATCGCACGGCAAAGCGTTCTTCCCAAGCCCGAAGTGGATCCCTCAAATCAGCTCGGGAACTCTTCGGCTCCAGGGGACGACCTGGGAAGTGACATGATGGAGAATGTCGAAGTCCACGGTACTCGGAAAAGCAAAACAATTCCGGCACAATTTAGCGGAACTGGGCAAGCGATCCTGGTGACCGACGAATACTGGTATTCCGAAGATCTTCATTTGAACATGCTGGTCAAACACAACGACCCACGTACCGGCGAGCAAACGGTTACCGTCACGCACGTCATTCGTCGCGAGCCCGACCAGGCAATGTTCCAGGTGCCATCGGGATACAAGATTGTGGATGAAACTCCGGTAAGCCAATAAAGCGTATTTCGTTTTAACGGCACACCCGCGTATTTCCGCTCTTCACCGACCAGGACTCACTTGCTACCGAGACGCACAGCCGCTATTCTGAATGCTTCGCGGTACTGCCATGCATCTCTATCTTGATTACAACGCGACGACGCCCGTGGACCGCGAGGTCCTTGAAGCCATGCTGCCGTATTTTACCGAGAATTTTGGAAATGCGAGCTCCATTCATTCCTGTGGACAGCGAGGGCGCTCTGCGGTGGACGCAGCTCGCGATTCGGTTGCGGCAATGATCGGCGCGAAGCCGGCGGAGATCGTATTTACGAGCGGAGGCACGGAAGCCGACAATCTCGCGCTCTTTGGCTCGGTGGCGGCCTCGAATCAATCTCGCAAGCATATTATTACGACGGCGATCGAGCACCACGCTGTCTTGAACGCCGCTCAAGCGATTGAAAAGCAGGGAATCGGAGTCACCTACGTTTCGGTGGGTTCCGACGGTGTCGTAGATCCCCAGGACGTTCGACGGGCGCTCAGGCCTGAAACACTCTTGATAAGCGTAATGCATGCGAACAACGAGCTCGGCACGATCCAGCCGATTGAGGAAATTGGCCGAATCGCGGCGGAGGCTGACGTTTACTTCCACTGCGACGCAGTACAATCGGCCGGAAAGTTGCCGCTCGACGTCAAACGTCTCGGTGTGAATTTCCTTTCCATCTCGGCGCACAAGATGTATGGACCGAAGGGAGTTGGCGCGTTGTATCTTCGCGCAGGAACTTCGCTTGAGCCTCAATTTCATGGCGGACATCACGAGCGCGACCGCCGCCCTGGCACCGAAAATGTTTCGGGGATCGTTGGCTTTGGCAAAGCAGCCGAACTGGCGAGACTGCATCGCCAGGGGGATGCGCTAGGTATTGAAATTCTTCGCGACCGTCTGGAAGAAACGTTGACGAGATCACTGCCGTCGGTGCGTGTGAATGGAGACCGTTCGCGGCGTGTGGCGAACACAACGAACCTGGCTTTTGCAGGAGCGGGCGGGGAAGCGCTGGTCATCGCGCTCGACCTCCAAGGTATTTCATGCTCAACGGGTGCGGCGTGTTCTTCGGGAGCCGTCGAGCCATCACACGTACTGCTCGCAATTGGCCTGTCGCCCGATGAAGCGCGATCGAGTTTGCGCTTCAGCCTGGGTCGAACGACCACTCCCCAAGAGATTGATCGCGCCATTGCGATCATTCCGCCGACGGTGGAACGATTGCGGGCATTGTCGCCACGCGCAGTGAGTGCGGTGCACGCCCGGTAAATTTCGATGCCAAATCCACTGGTCCAACTCGAAGCTTTTTGCGAACCTGCGGATACCGCTCTCCGTTCGAACGGGAAGAATACCGGCACAGGCGGCTCGACGCAGTCATTGGTGGCGGAAGGTCCCACCACTGCTGAACTGGCGGCCTACCAGGCCGGCAGCGCCCGGCCGGTTGCCGTGGCCATGAGTGGCGGAGTTGACAGTTCTACGGTCGCGGCGATGATGAGCGCCAACGGGCAACCAATCATTGGATTGACGATGCAGCTGTGGAATCAGCGGCGCTTGCCACAGCTTCAGACCGCCGAGCCCGCGCAACATCGGTGTTGTTCAATTGACGATGTATATGATGCGCGTCGGGTCGCTGAACATTTGCGCATCCCGTTTTACGTTGTCAACTTCGAACGAGAATTCGAGAAAAGCGTTATCCGTCCCTTTGTGGATGATTACCTGGAAGGCCGCACTCCGATCCCATGCACACTTTGCAACAATCATGTGAAGTTCGATCAGCTACTGCTAACCGCGCGACAAATCGGCGCAGAGCGCATCGCCACGGGGCACTACGCGCGGGTTCGCCACAATCCCGAATCCAGTCGATACGAACTTTTGCGCGCTGTGGATGAATCGAAGGACCAGAGCTATTTCCTTTTTGGCTTGACCCAGGAGCAGCTTGCGCGCACTGATTTTCCGCTCGGAGACCTCTCGAAAAACGAAGTTCGCGAAATGGCGCGTTGTCTGCAAGTGCCGGTAGCGGAAAAGCCTGAGAGCCAGGAAATTTGTTTCGTGCCCACGGGAAATTATGTGCGCTTCATCGAAGGATATCTACAGGAACAGGGACAAACACTGCCGGAAAAGGCGGGCAACATTGTCACAACGGCCGGCGAGGTTCTCGGCCAACATAATGGGCTGCATCGCTACACCGTGGGCCAGCGAAAGGGATTGGGGATTTCAGAAGGGCGCCCGATGTACGTGGTTGCGCTGGATCGCGCAAAGAATCGACTGATCGTGGGTGATGATCGAGAACTTCGGAACACGATCTGCGAAGTACGAAATGTGAACTGGATTCCGTATGAGGTTCCCGCCGGAATGGTTCGCGCGAAAGTCCGTATTCGCAACCGCCACGAACCTGCAGAAGCGGAAATAACTCCAGTTGGGTTGACCGAAGCGCGAATTGTTTTTGAGCAGCCGCAGAGGGCCGTCACACCCGGCCAAGCCGCCGTGTTTTACTCAGGCGAACATGTGCTAGGTGGCGGATGGATTCGCTAAGACTATACCGGATCAGATAAAGAGTTCTTCATCTTGAGGAGCGCCATCAGATTCGCCTCGACGGCCTTGCGCGCCGCGTAGCACGTCGATTCCAACCTTTACACCCCTTAATACAGCAGATACCTGATGGACCGGAGCCCACAAAGTCTTGCGCACTCTTGCTCCGGTGTCCTCAATTACTTCTAGCGCGCCGGTAAGAATTTGATCGGCTCGAATTACTTGAACGCGCAAACGCTCTAAGCTGTCGGTGAAAACGCGATCAATTCTCTGCGCCTGACCTCGCGCCAGACGAGTGATCTCGGCGGTATCGCTGGTTATGCTGGCGATCTTGTCCTCTGAATCTTCCAGGATGCGATCGATGCGAAGCAGAATGGGGTCAACTCGGGTTTTGACGTCGGAGGTGATAGCCGTGAACTTCTCGATCGCGGTCTTCATCTGGAGATACATACCTAAAAGAATCGCCATTTGAACCACGATGGCGACTGCCGCGATCACAATAAACGCTTCGATCCAGACGTTCATGAAATTCCTCGTAGCTGCTTGCTAGGCCTTCGCTTCGCGGCGATAAGCGTCTTTGCCCGCTTCCACCGCCGCCGCAACGCCTTCCTTCTGCCGATCCATAATCTCTTTGCTGCGCTCGATCAAGTCTTCCGCGCGTTCCCGAAGTTCCCGTGCCTTGCGCTGCGCATAATCACGGCCTTCGTCAGCCTTTGATGTGAGATATTCTCTCGTTTCTTCGCCCGATTTAGGCGCGAAAAGAATCCCTACCAGCGCGCCGATTCCCAGACCTGCCAGGAAATAGCTGACTTTCGAGCCGGCATTGTTGTCACTCACAGAGCACCTCCGAAGTTAAAGTCGCCAAATTCGACCTTAGCATAGCCTCCCGGGTACAAGCAATGGCGTGAAACGAGTAGAAGCGCGGGAAAATGCTTGTAGTCTCGCATCTCAGGACTTGCCGCTGATCGCGAAGATTGCTCTAAAATAGTTCGTCAGCAAACTGCATCGCGATTAGCGAACGTTCCAGTAGAGACGGAAGCCAACAGCTGCGCGGCTGCTTGCGAAATTAAGCTTTCGGAGCGGACTGGTCCGGCACTGAGGAATTAGTTCCGCGGAGTGCAGCGTAAATATGCTCGGCGCGCGAACGTGGTAGCTCCGACGCGAGTTCCCCTACGGTAAGCTGTTTGAGCCGGGCGACGCTTCCAAATCGGCGAAGAAGCTTTCGCGCCGTCTTTTCACCCACGCCGGGAATTTCGGTGAGCGACGTGCGCAGCCGTCGGCTGGAACGGCGTTGCCGGTGAAACGTGACGGCGAAACGATGCGTTTCGTCGCGGATTTGCTGAATGAAGTGCAGAACCGGGGAGTGGCGTTCCAGAATAATCGGCTCATCCTCTCGGCCCAAAACATAAAGAATCTCTTCTTTTTTCGCTATACTGGCAAGGGGCTGATTGATGATGGCAAGTTTTTCCAGCGCTTTAGCCGCGGCGTGAAGTTGGCCGATTCCACCGTCAACCAAGATAAGACTCGGCAGCGGCTTTCCTTCATTTTGCAAACGGTGGTAGCGTCGCTCGACAGCTTCCTGCATGCTGGCGAAATCGTCGCGAAGTAGACCTTCCGATTTTTCCTCGCAGTCCTGCATGGTTTCGCCGCGAATAATAAACTTCCTGTAATCGGACTTTTTCATCCGGCCAGATTCCCAAACGACCATGGACCCCACGGTATCAGAACCTTGAATGTGCGAGATGTCGAAACACTCAATTCGTTGCGGCGCGGTGGGGAGATTGAGCGCGGACTGTACAGCCTCAACGATCGCTTTGGAGCTGGGCTTTAAGACCCGGAAACGTTGGATGAAGGATTGTGTGGCGTTTCTCTCTACCAGCTCAAGAAAAGCGTGTTTGGCACCTCGCTGGGGAACAATAATTTCTACGCGATGGCCAGCGCGCTCGGTGAGAACTTCCTCGAGCAACCTGCAATCTTCGAAGGCCATGGGAGTGTTGATATAACGCGGTAAATAGGCTGCGTCCAAGTAAAGTTGTTTCAGTAGGGACGGCAGAAATTCCGCCGGATCAAACTCCTCCAAATCTTCCCAGTAGAAATCGCGACGGTCCACAACACGTCCGCCTCGCAAGTGAAAAAGATTTACGGCAATTTGCGGAGGCTCAGCGTACCAAGCCAAAACGTCCGTGTCGTCTCCCGAAGCCGCAGCAATTTTTTGGCGCTCCTCCATTTCAGTGAGGGTACGTAGAAGGTCGCGATAGCCGGCGGCTTCTTCGAAGCGCTCTTCTTCCGACGCGAGCTGCATCCGTCGTTCGACGCTGCCGGCTAGATCGCTGCGCCGCCCTTCCAGAAACAATCGAACGTCGCGCGCGGCCTCGGCGTATCGTTCATCGGTGACTAGTTCCTTCACGCAAGGACCCAGGCAACGATGAATGTAATACTGCAAACAAGGGCGCGGATGATTCCGGGCGAGGTCCACGGTGCAGGAAGGAACCAGGAAATGTTTATGAATCAAGTGGACCAGCCGGTAAGCCAGGCCAGCAGGGAAGTAGGGTCCGAAATAAATCGAGCCGTCTTTTTTCAAGCGGCGGGTGACATACACGCGCGGATATGTTTCGAAGGCGGTGTACTGAATGTAAGGATACGTTTTGTCGTCGCGAAGAAGGATATTGAACTTAGGCTGGTGCTGCTTAATCAGATTGTTTTCCAGGGCCAGCGCTTCTTTTACGTTGTCGACCACGATGTAATCGACGTCAACAACCTCACGCATCAGAGAGCCGGTCTTGGCATCTTGTATGCTCTGGTCCAGAAAGTAAGAGCGCACGCGATTGCGCAGAGACTGAGCTTTTCCTACATAGAGCACTTTCTCGGACGCATCCTTAAAAAGGTACACGCCGGGCTGCATGGGCAAATTGGCAACTTTTTCGCGGAGTTCCATCGATGCGTTACAATATTATGGGAATATGAGCGACCAGCGGATTTGAGCCCCTGGCCCCGGTACAACGTTTATGATATCAAACGCAACAAATTCAAACAGGCCGATGCTTGATTGGATGCTAAAACCGGTGCTGCTGGTAGCTCTGTGCGGATTTCCGGCGTGGTCTGTTCAGCAGGGGCAGGATCGGCAGCCACAAAAACCCCAGCCGCAGGCTGATCGGTCGAATCCCCCGCAAGCGCCGCCGGTGGGCCCGGGTGAATCCTCTTCAGCGAAGCCAGAGCAGACTGGCGACCCTAGTGCGTCGCCGCCAGAGCCGCACTCTGAAAAGCCAGCAACGAATCCCACCTCCACTGTGAAGCCGGCGCCCTCGAAAGCTGCCAAACCCGGTGTACTGCCACCAGAGGATAATCCAGCATGGGACCCCTTCCACGCAGCGCAGGACATTGATGTGGGCACTTTTTATATGCACAAAGGCGACCTGGATGCAGCGATCGGGCGATTTCAAGACGCCATTCGTTTGCGGCCGAATTTTGCGAAGCCCCGGCTTCTAATCGCCGAGATCTACGAGAAAAAAGGCGACAAATCGGAGGCGCTGCATTACTACAAGGAATATCTCCAAGTTTTTCCGGACGCCCCAGACGCCGCCAAGGTTCACAAGAAAATCGAGAAGCTTTCCAAAGAGTAGTTCCTGCCTGTCATTCTTTTCTCAGCAATGATCGGGTTCCACAGAGAATGATATTGCGTTCCGAGCAGGTGTTGATGTCGTGCAAACTCGCACAGATGGATTTACAAGTGGGCCACAACGATGTTTGTTTTGCGCGCCATCGATCAACATTGTAATAAGATGGCGCGTTGAATTTTTTAAGCCGTCAGCCTGAAAAATGGAATTACGTAAAGATCCCATCACTCGAAGCTGGGTTGTGGCGGGGCATCCGGAGCGTGAGAAGGTTCGCCCCGATCCGTGTCCCCTATGTCCAACGAACCGCGAGCAGACGCGGACGATTCTGGATTTGCCCGCGCACGGGCGGTGGCAAGTGCGCGTGTATCCGCATTTTCGTCCGCTCTATCGAATTGAAGGCGAGCCGGGGCGCGAGGCCGAAGGTATCTACGACCGCATGGCTGCCACGGGCGCTCATGAAATTATTGTAGAGACTCCGGAGCATACGCGACAATTGGCGCAAATGAGCGACGAAGAAATTGAACGCGTGCTGGAAGCTTACGCGCTGCGCATCGCGGATTTAAAGCGGGACGCGAGATTCAAGTACGTCACCGTGTTCAAGAATCAAGGCGCCCAGGCCGGGGAAGAGTGGCCGCACGCTCATTCACAAATCACAGCCACGACGTTTGTGCCGCGACGGATTCTGTACGAACTGAGGGCCGCGCGCGAATGGTATCGCGACCGCGAGCGTTGCGTTTTTTGCGACATTTTGCGCCAGGAAATTCGGCAGGCCAAGCGCGTGGTGGACAACGCGGGCGACTATTACGCCTTTTGCCCTTACGCGTCGCGCGTTCCGTATGAAATGTGGCTGATGCCTCAAATGCACAATCACCAGTTCGAATCTGCTCAGCCGGGCGAAAACCGCCGCAACCTGGCCAACCTTTTGGGAAGGACGCTTCGAAGGCTGCTGAAATTGTCAGAAAGTTATCACATGGTGCTGCACACCGCGCCCAACACACTTCAGACTAAGGGAGAACTGAGCGAGTATTGGCGCACGATCGCAGGTGACTACCACTGGCATATTGAGATTCTTCCCATTGTCCAGCAAAGAAGCAAGTCCTATAGCATTAAGGAAATATATTTTAATGGGACGCTGCCGGAAGACGCGGCAGAGAGCCTGCGCAAGATCGATCCAGTCAAATAATAAACTCGGAGCGAATGTTTTGAGAAGCAGAGATAGCCAGCGCGGAGGCATTTTCTCAAAACTTCTATTTCTGATTTTCCTGATTGTGTTTGTGTCCATCATGTACCTGGCCCGTTACCCGATTTTGCGTTTTGCAGGAGATTTCTGGGTGATGGACGAAAGGCCGCAGGTTTCAGACGTTATCGTCATTTTGAGCGACGATAATTACGAGGCGTCGCGGGCCACTCGCGCAGCGCAACTTTTTAAATCCGGTATGGCGCCACGCATTTTGGCCAGTGGACGATTGCTCCGCCCCTATGCCGGTATCGCCGAGCTAATGGAGCACGATTTGAAGGTTCAGGGAGTGCCGGCAAACGCGATTGTGCCCTTGGCGCATCGTGGGACGAACACGCGCGAAGAAGCGGTTGCCGATGCCCAGGAAATCGCGTCACACGGTTGGAAGAAAGTTTTACTGGTAACTTCGAACTACCACACTCGCCGGGCGGATTATATCTTTGCACGCACATTGCCCAAAGGTACGGAGCTTCGAGTGGTTTCCGCGCCCGACTCTGAATACGATCCGGACAGTTGGTGGGAACATCGCACTGGACTGAAAAGATTTTTGTACGAAACTGCAGGATACATCGTTTGTTTATGGGAATTGCGTCACAGCGAGGTGCACACCTCCTAATGGGCCCTAGTGACCAGCCGGCTGAAGGCCTCGATACACGGCTTCCCGACACAATCCCCGCCAAGCCCATACCAAATCGTCACTTGTTGTGACACCGTGATTTACTCTAGAGCCCTGCTGTACTATAGTCTTGACATCGCTTGGGACCCTGGCCGCCCGGCGTAAAAACCTAAGCATTCTGGGGGAGAATTTAATGTGGAATAAATCCGCCGAGGCCAAGCCTTCTTCGCAGGCGGCCGACACTTCGGTTCCAGTCATACCAGCACCATCCGTAAATGCCCAGCAACCGCAGCCGGTTAATACGCCTGCAACTCCGCCGACGCCGCAGGCTCCCGTCAACGTGAATTCAGTAACGGCTTCTGCTCCCAACGGCACGACCACGATTTCGGCAGGATTGAAAATTAGCGGCGAAATCTCGGGGACCTCGAACTTGTATATCGATGGCGAAACGCATGGGAAGATTCGGCTACCCAGTGCGTGTGTGACTGTCGGCCCAAATGGACGGGTGCATGCTGATATCGAAGCGCGCGAAATTGTTATCGAGGGCACGGTGCAAGGGAACCTCAAAGCCGGCGAGCGCTTGCGCCTCGGAGACTCAAGCCGAGTGCAAGGTAGCATTCTGACCCCCCGGTTTGCGATCGAAGACGGGGCGCGGCTGCGAGGCAAAGTCGAGATGGTGCGCATTAGCGGTTCGCAATCCGCTTCAAGCGCTGAGACGACTGTTGATGGAAGTAAAGCGAAGGTGATGTCCGCCAGTGGCACGGACGATTAATACACAATGAGTTGGCAAGCCAAACCTCGTCTTATCTCGGCGCCGGTGTCTGACTCGCGCGTCAAACCCGGACCTGCAGCTGTGACGGTTTCTTCCGCGCACGCCCGGGTTTCAAACGGGCTTAAAGAATTTCTGTGGCTGCTTAGTGATTCGCAACAAGGACGAATTCTGGATCTCGGCCAAGTATCGCAGGCCACTCTGACCTTCTTTATCGAGAAGGGATTCCGTGTTTCAACTGAAGATTTGTTGCGTGCGTGGAAGGAATTCCTGGTCGCGGAAGAGGAAAATTTCCGGAAGGCTCCGGTAGGGAATCACCTTGAAAATGTCTCGCCCACAATGTTTGCGGATAAGTTTCTGGAATCAGATTTGCAGTATCCCGCGGAGCACTTTCACGGCGTGCTGGCTTGGGATATTTTCGATTACCTCGATGCCCAGCTTTTGCCTAAGGTGATGGACAGGCTGTACACAATGTTGCGGCCTGGCGGCGCTGTCCTCTCGCTCTTTCACAGCCGGACACCTGAACGATTCTGTCGCTATCGCATAGCCGATCCGCAGACGATTGAGCTTTTACCCGCATCCACATTGTCAGTTCACGCGCGCGTTTTTCAAAACCGCGAAATCCTGGATATTTTCGGGAAGTTCCGCTCGTCGAAGACCTTTGTGGGACGCGATCAGGTGCGCGAAGGCCTTTTCCTCAAGTAGCTTCTACTCAGCCAAGCTCCCTTGGTCTGCATCTTTGTGCTTCCTCGACTTCCACGCCTGATAGGCAGCCGGAAGAAGGGAAACGACGATGACCGCGGCAATTACATAGTGGATGTGCTGATCGATGTGCGGATCTTCCTTACCAATCGTGAACCCGAGAAGAATCATCCCCCAGACCCAGCAAATCCCTCCAATGATGTCGTAAACGAGATAGCGTGAATACTTCATCCCTGCGGCGCCAGCCACCGGCGGACAAAAAGTCCGAATGATAGGTACGAATCGCGCTAGGATAATCGTCTTACCGCCGTACCGCTCGTAGAATTCGTGCGCCCGCGTGAGATGGCGCTTTTTGAAGAATCTGGAATCCTCCCGGCGGAATAAGCTCGGACCCGCTTTCCGTCCGATGAAGTAGCCCAATTGATCGCCCGCGATGGCGCACAAGGTAACCAACGAAAGCAGCCACGCTAAATGCAGCCTCCCAGCGCCAGCAAATACGCCCGCAGTGACTAGCAGGGAATCACCCGGCAGGAAAAAGCCGACGAACATTCCGGTTTCGACAAAGACGATGATACAAACCATCAAAGTTCCGCCCCAATCGAGCAGGCCGCGAATGTCGTAAAGACGCGCTAGAATTTGCTTTAGGAACTCGATCATTTAGCTTCTTTCTCGGGACCTCTTGCAGCTACAGCAGCTGCAAGTCCCATAAACACAGTAACATTAAAGCTCGCGGGCGTGAGCCGCGATGAGCTAGTACTGTTCTCCTATCATCTATAGCCCCCTGTACCATTGGCCACTCCCGTCCCCTGTACGAAGATGAAGTCATACGAGGCACGCACCGGGAGGGGGACTTCATGGAAGGTGGATACGCAGCCTGGATGGGCCAGCCGGTGGTACTTCGAGTTGTAGCAGGAAACCTGCGAGTACCGCTCCGCGGCAGATTGATGTCTGAAACAAACGAGATTGTGAGATTGCGAATTGCAGATAGCTGGGACGTCGACATTTTCAAATCAATGGTCGTAGCGGTGGAGCACGACAATCCGGTTTACGTCGTTAATTGAGGGGGAAGCGTGAGTGCACTGGCAAACAATGGTTTGGCGCCTGAAACCGACACGGTTATGGCGCTCTCCGGTTCCTGGGAGGAAACGAATATGCGCGCCCGGTTGCAGACCCTGCGCGACACGATCTTGGTAGTCGCAGTTCAGATGATTTTCCGAGCAACGTTAGTTTTGCGGCGCTGGAATTACTAAGCCCACGGTTGCTCAACTAGCTTCCCCCGGCCCCTCCTCAACCCCCCGCCCCAGGCCTGTACCCCCAGGCCTGGGGTTCTCTTTTACCGCCTAACTGCGACTCGCCCGAATCGCTCCGAACTAAACGAATTGCCGCGAGGTACATCGCATTGAGAATTTTCTTTGACTCTCCGACTCATCCTCGATAAGACTAGGCCGGCTTCCATCTTACATGAGACTAACTCTCGCCGATTGGGCCGTAGTCGCGGCCTACCTTTTATTTACACTCCTGCAAGGATTGTATTTTCGTAAACGCTCAAGCGGCAGTACGGCTGATTATTTTGTTTCTGGCCGCCGCGCGGCGTGGTGGCTGATCGGCACCTCGATGGTGGCGACGACCTTTGCTGCTGACACGCCTCTCGTGGTTACCGGACTGGTTTACAGATTTGGAATCGCCGGAAATTGGATTTGGTGGAGCATGCTTCCGGCCGGCATGATGACTGTTTTTCTTTTTGCGCGGCTATGGGTTCGCGCGGGCCTACTGACCGACGTCGAATTTGCGGAACTACGTTACGCGGGGAAGCCTGCTGCTTTTCTCCGCGGATTTCGCGCGTTGTACCTCGGCCTGCTGATCAATTGCGTAATTCTTGGCTGGGTCACCAAAGCCATGACCACGATTGTAAGCGTCGTAATGGGATTGGATGATCGCAGGTCGCTCGCTCTGTGCGTATTCTTTTTAATTCCGTTTACTGGCCTGTACGTTTCGCTGGGTGGCCTTTGGGGCGTGCTGTGGACAGATTTATTCCAATTTGTTCTGAAGATGGGTGTTGTGATCGCCGTAGCCTGGTATGGAGTGCGTGCCGTCGGTGGGATGAGCGAGCTGCTCGCTAGACTCAGCGCGATGCAAAAGTCGGTTGGCCCTGAAGCGGCGAACATCACCGCCTTCTTCCCTGACTTTTCGCGAGGTTTCGCGAGCGAGGCATTATGGACAATCCCGGTGATCACTTTCTGCGTATATCTAGGTGTGCAATGGTGGGCCTTTTGGTATCCAGGCGCGGAACCGGGAGGAGGAGGCTATATCGCACAACGAATTCTGAGCGCGCGCAACGAACGCGAAGGACTCCTGTCGGTTTTATGGTTTAACTTTGCGAATTATGCCTTGAGGTCATGGCCCTGGGTGATAGGAGCGCTCGCCGTTGTTGTCCTTTATCCGCAACTCGCCCGGCCTGAATCCGGATACATTTTGTTAGCGGTTGACCATCTTCCGCGCGCAGCCCGCGGCCTGCTCGTCGCAGGGTTTCTGGCGGCATTTATGTCCACAATCGCGACGCACCTGAATTGGGGCAGTTCGTATCTTGTTTCGGATTTTTACCGGCGGTTTATAAAGCGTGCCGCTTCCGAAAGCCATTACGTTTCTGTTTCGCGCTGGACCACCGCCCTGCTAGTGATCGCAGGCGCATGCGTTTCGTGGGAGCTGGCTTCGATCCGGGCAGGCTGGCAAATTTTGCTGGAAGTGGGAGCGGGAACCGGCAGCGTCTACCTATTGCGTTGGTATTGGTGGCGGATTAACGCGTGGAGCGAGATTGCCGCGATGACGACTGCACTGATTGTGTCGGTGACGTTTCGCGTCGTTGCTCCATTCCGCGGCTCGGAGCCCTCCGTTTTTGCCAAACAGGCTCTGGCAACCACTCTGATAACCACGACGGTGTGGATGCTGGTAACTCTTCTCACGCCCGCCGAACCCGATGATACTCTCATCAAGTTTTACCGCCGAGTCAGGCCGGACGTATTGGGATGGAAGCCGGTGAGGGCACTGGTAAAAGATGAATCGCCCACTAAAGACTTGGGCCGGAATCTGATAGACTGGGTTACTGGTTGTGCCATGGTTTATGCCGCACTTTTCGGCGTGGGGAAATTTTGTATATTGGAATTTTGGCAGGGGTCTCTGTTCATAGTATTCTCTATTTCTTGCGCCGCATTCATCTATCGGAGCCTGAATCAAGCCTACTAATAGCCGGTCTTTTTCTGGGTGCAGATGAAACAAACCGGCCCGGCATGTGTTCGTAGTCTTTATAAGAAGCGCCAAAAAGTTCAAATCGACATGGGAGATGGTCCTGAGTCGGGGTATTATGCGCAGTCACGACAACAACCGAGGGGAGACTAGATGAGGATTGCCAGCGTTGCGAGTGCTTTTCCTGAAAATTATTACGACCAGCAAGTTTTGACTGACGCTTTGAAAAATGATTGGCGGCACCGATTAGCCAATCCCGATATTCTCGATCGCCTCGATGAGAGCATGAAAGTAGAGGGGCGCTACCTTGTCCACACGCTCGATTTCTACGAGAACCTAACCACCTGGGGACAAGCCAATAACGCATGGATCGAACACGCGCTCGAGTTGGGTGAAGAGGCTTTGTGCAAGGCGCTTCATGCCGCTGGTATGAAACCAAAGGATCTGAGCGCCATTTACGTTACATCGGTGACCGGAATTGCCGCTCCCTCCATCGACGCCCGCCTGGTGAATCGAATGGGTCTTTCCACCAACATCAAGCGGGTTCCTATATTTGGACTAGGTTGCGTGGCCGGCGCCGCGGGCATTGCGCGCGCTGCGGATTACGTTCATGGCTACCCGGATCAAGCGGCAGCATTGCTCTCTATCGAGTTGTGCTCGCTCACCCTCCAGCGCGATGATCTTTCCATGGCGCACTTGATCTCGGCGCTCCTTTTCGGCGATGGCGCGGCGGCGACGATTGTCGTTGGCTCCAAGAGAAAGTCCGACGGACCGGAAATACTTGCCACCAAGTCGATTTTCTATCCGCATACGGAAAGAGTGATGGGCTGGGACATCTCGGAAAAAGGCTTTCGCATCGTACTATCTCCTGAGGTGCCGGACACAGTTGTTAAGCACCTCGGCAAGGACGTGGACGCGTTTTTGGCGGAACAGGGTCACAAACGGAGCGACATCAAGACCTGGGTAATGCACACCGGCGGGCCGAAGGTGCTTGAGGCGACGGCAACGGCACTCGGCTTGCAAGAAAAAGACCTGGCCGCTTCGTGGGAATGTTTGCGCAAGGTTGGAAACATCTCTTCTACCTCCGTGCTCCTGGTGCTCGAAGATGTTTACATGAATCGCCGACCGGAGCCTGGGTCACTGAGCATTCTTGCAGCGATGGGGCCGGGATTCTGCTCCGAGCTGGTACTCCTTAGATGGTGAAAGGCGGCCTGATCTGGCCAAGCATGCAGATGTCCTGGTTCTTGGGGCGGGACCTGCTGGAATCGCGACCGCGATTGCAGCAACCCTCAAGGGACTCTGCGTAACAGTTCTCGACTGCAGAAAACCTCCTATCGAAAAAGCCTGCGGGGAAGGATTGCTCCCCGGTGCCGTTGCAAATTTAGGCGGTTTTGGGATTCGATTGGATCCCCGCCACGGATTTCCGTTCCGCGGCATTTCTTTTTCAGACCAAGAATTTTCTGCTAGCGCCAGAATTTCACACGGGATCGGATACGGTGTTCGGCGCGATGTGCTCCATTCGTTGCTGGTAGAACGAGCGAGCGAACGCGGCGTGTCATTTTATTGGGGCGCTCGCGTAACAGGCTTTGACGCGGGCGGCGCGTTTGTAGATGGCGCGTACTTGCCATGCAAATGGCTCGTCGGAGCCGACGGACAAAATTCGAGCGTGAGAAAATGGGCTAATCTAAGTTCCAAACGCCCGCGGCTCTCCCGTTTCGGATTCTCGCGCCACTACGGCGTACGTCCGTGGACTGACTTAGTTGAGCTTCATTGGGGCCCGGGCTGCCAGATGTTCGTCACGCCAACGGCCGGTGACGAGGTTTGCGTCGCGCTTCTATCGCACGATCCGCGGTTGCGAATCGACCGCGCTTTGATTCATTTCCCAGAAGTAGCTAAACATTTGAATAGCTCACGGCCGCGGGCAGCGGAGTTGGGAAGCGTGACGGCACTCGGACGTGCTCGTGGGGTGGTCCGCGGCAACGTGGCGCTCGTGGGCGATGCGTCGTTTACCGTGGATGGAATTGCCGGGCTCGGATTGAGTCTAGCGTTTCAGCAGGCGATTCTGCTGGCGGAAGCCTTTGCGCGCGAAGATTTAAACTACTACGATCTGGCGCACCGAAAACTCTCGAGGGCTCCGTGGCGAATGACACGGCTACTTCTTCTTATGGACCAGAGCATGTGGGTACGAAGGAAGGTGCTTCGCTTGTTTGCTCACAAGCCTGCTATGTTTTCAGAACTGATGTCCGCGCATATGGCCCAGGCCGCTAACGAGACGTTAGACACCAGGGAGATATTAGGCCTCGGGTGGCAAGTCCTGCGAGCCTGATTGTGCGGAAATTAGGTCCCGACCCCGCACCCGCAAATCTCGTCAGAAATGTCATGCCAGCGGCCTTTCAGCGAGCGCATCTCAATTAATCTGGACACCGCCGTCGGTTAATTTTCGAACCCTGCCCCATTATTGCGGTCAAAAAAAACACGGCCTCGATTTCTCGAAGCCGTGTCCTCCGGTAGCTGTAAAACATAATGGATCTAATGTTTTGGTTCTTTGTCCTTTTCCTTCTGGTCCTTAGACGGTTTTGACTCCTTCGGCGGCGGGCTAGGCTTCTTTGCCTCTGGCGCAGGTTGACGAGGAGCGGGTTTAGCCTCCGCAGGCGGCGTTTGTTTTGGGGCACTTTCGCGCGCGGGCGGCGGCGTTCTGTTGGGCGCTGGCTTTTCCGCTGGTGCCTGATTGGTCCGAGCGGGCGGCTGATTCTCGCGTGTCGGCGGCTGGGTGCGATTCGGCGGAGGTGTTGTTCGGTTGGGCTGCGCTTCGTTTGTCCGAGCAGGCGGCTGATTTGTGCGCGCAGGAGGTTCATTTGGCCGTGGCGCCGGTTGATTTTCTCGGGCGGGGGGTTCGTTTACCCGAGCAGGCGGCTGATTTGTACGCGCGGGGGGTTCATTTGGGCGCGGCGCCGGTTGATTTTCTCGGGCGGGGGGTTCGTTTACCCGAGCAGGCGGCTGATTCGTACGCGCAGGAGGTTCATTTGGGTGCGGCGCCGGTTGATTTTCTCGGGCGGGAGGTTCGTTTGTCCGAGCGGGCGGCTGATTCTCGCGTGTCGGCGGCTGAGTGCGGTTCGGCGGAGGTGTTGTTCGGTTGGGCTGCGCTTCGTTTGTCCGAGCGGGAGGTTGATTTCCCCGCGCTGGTGGCTCAGCTCGATTGGCCGGCGCCGCCTCGTTCGTGCGAGCAGGGGGCTCAGTGGCCCGAGCCGGAGGCTGATTCGCCCGAGCCGGTGGTTCATTCGTCCGTGCTGGCGCCTCTGCACGATTGGAGGGCGCATTCGGCTGTCCAGCGGGAGGTCGATTAGCTGACGGTTCGTTAGGTCGATTGGCTGGTTGTGCTCCTGTCTTGGACGGTGGCTGCGAAGTGGCTGGTTTGGCATTCGCCATGGAGCGATACGCTGTACGAGGCGCCGGCTTGGTTTGGCCCACTGGAATTGCGCGAGCCGACGGAGCCATTTTCGTCACCACAGGCCTGCTGGCTAGCGTAGCAGGAGGCCGCGACGATGGTTTTGCCGGAGCGCTTGGTCCCGCAACGGCCTTCGGGGTCGGGGCGATTGCGGCGGTTTGCACAACTTTAGCATGTTGAATTTCTTGAGAATTAACTCGTACCGCGGCTTTGGCAACGGGCTCGCCATTTTGGAAGGCAGTCTTTGAAACGGCGGTGACCGCGCCGGGAGCGCCTTGATACTGGTAAGTTCTGTTTACAGCCACGTTGGTGTTTCTGTTAATGACCGTGGTGTTGTAAACGTTTACTATTTCCGTCCTGTTGACAATTCGCGTGTTTGTAACGTTGACCCTTGTCATATAGGCTTCGCTGACGTGATACGAGGGGACCCAAACATCGCGCGGCCCCAACGGAAACCAAGCAACTCCGACTCCGGCCGCGCCGCCGATTTCGATAGAAGCAGCAAATCCGCCTCCTCCAACGAAGGCCACCAGAGCGGGCGCGTAAACCGGGCGGACATAAACGGCGCCGGCAACTGGCACAGGCCCTGGAACCCAACCCCACGCGTCGCCTACCATAGCCCAACGTCCGTAATGGAACGGAGCGAAGCCCCAAGGTTCGTCTTCGACCCAAGTCCACCCCCACGGAGCTACGAATGCCCAATGCCCGTCATGATATGGCGCCCAGCCTACCGCCACGCCATTCGGAAACCAGACGTGACCATATGTTGAATCGTCGCGCCACGAACCGTGGTCGTCCAAGTCTTCATAGCCAATAACGTCACGCGAGACATACTGCGCTGACGCAAAATGGTCTTCGCGCTGATTGCGCTCGATATTCCAATGCTGAAAATCATCTGGCCCTGGAAGGGCCTCTGCGTCATAGCTAACTTGGTCTGTTCCGGAGAAAGTGTATTGCTGCCCGCGAGCGACGTTGTAGGCCTGGCCGCCGGCGGTTACTTCGCCGTCGCCATTGTCTACGCTGACAATGCTTGAGGTTCCATCAGCGCTTACATCCACCCGATATTCGCCGGGACGCAAAATCGAAAATGCCAAATTCGGAGTATCAATCTCGTAGCTCTCATTGTCTTCGAGATGCAGCACACGAAGATCGGCGGAACCTTGCGCAACCTGAATCTGAACCGCTTGGTCCGTCAAGTTAAGAAATGAAACTGCGGTCTGCCCTGCGATGCGGAGCACGCTGCCTCCCAGGTGCAGTTCGCCACGAGAGTCCTGGTCGGCCCAGAGCTGGTCGCCGGTAGTTAGCGGACGGTTCGGGTTCGCATCCACCCAGTCTGATGTGCCGGCCGGCTGGAACGAAACGGAGCCTTGTATGAAGTTGAGTCGCGCGACGCGACTGGGAGGATCGGCGTCCTGTTGATCTGCATTTTGGGCTGGTGTAAGGCCCGGCAGGGTAATCAAAAGTGCAAAGCCAAAGAGCATGAGCACAAACTTGGAATTGGTTTTGGAACGATGCTTAATCAAGGTTTCTCCTCGTAACAATATTTCAACTAAATTTGACTTACCCGATTATTCACTGGTTCAACCGCAAGGCTGGAAATGCTTCGCGCGATTCTTTTATCTTGCCGCTTGCATTTATGCCTCCCGTGAATAGATCCCCGCGCTTCATATCATCTTGAACCGCCTCGATCTACGGAATCCACCAAATCCTGTATTTCTCCATAAAGATTCCCTAAGCAAGGCTACAGGATTTCGCAGGCCGATAGGCAGGTTCGACCAGCACACACTCTAAACACTTACAGCGCTGATTTGTTGCAACGAATCGTAACTGAGAGAAGCCGACGGAGAGTTTAGACAGCGATAAAACAAACTGGCGCCATCCTGAGAAGGGAGTGGCGCCAGTGGTGTTGAGCGGACAAGGCTGCTCGGCATAGGCAAAAAACTACTTACCGCTAGCGGCGGTTGATGCGGCCGCCACTGGTGACGGAAACCTAAACAAATCAAACAAGTCGCCGATCGCCGGGCTGTTGGTTGGTACATACGGATCGCCGGCTACTTTCGGGTTTGGCAGATTGTCGCGGCTTCGATTGGTTAGCGGTGTCAGTGCCCAGTTCCGTTCGATAAACTTCAGGATAGAAACATGGTCGGTGTATTCGTGGGATATGTGTCCGCCGGTGGAGTAGGGAGAAACCACGATCATCGGTATCCGTGTGCCATCGCCGAAGAAATCGACAGCCTGCACGTAACCCGAGTCGTAGTAACCGCCGCCCTCGTCGAACGTGATGAAGATAGCCGTGTTCGCCGAGAGCGCGGCGTTGGCTTGTAGCGCGTCCACGATCTTCTTCGCAAAACCTTCAAAGAGATCAAGCTTGGAAGAAGCTGGGTGACCGTCGACCCACCCACTGGGCTTGACGTAGGAAACAGCCGGGAGATTTCCATCCTTGATGTCTTTGTAAAGATCGATGGTGTCCTTCAAATGCTCGGTGCGTACGGTAGCGTTCGTCATGATCGAGGTCGAGTACTGGAAGAAGTTACAAATGTTGCAATACTGATCGCTTTCCTTGCCGACCACGCCATAGTTTATTTGGTATTTGTCGTTGAGATAGGCATTCCACTGGTCGCCGTAATACTTCCACGAAATGTTAGCTTCCAACAACTCGTCACCGATATTTCGCACGGTAGAAGGGGGAACCGTAAACACAGTGTTCGCCGCATTCTCGTCCGTGTACGCGTTGCTGCCATCGCCGAAGTATCCCGGGTTGTAGTTGTTCAGCAGATAATAGTGACCTGGAACGCAGTTGGCATCGACGCGATGGGGCAGGGAACTCAGATATGTCAACACCGCGGGTACGCCGTGTGCGGACGAATCGGAGCAGTTGCTATAGCTGCCTCCGCCGTAGGAAGGAGATCCGAACGATCCGCCGCCGTAACCATCTTCTGTGTACCAGTTGTTTGTCCCTGGTTGCGCGTCGGGATTTTCGATTTCATCGACGATGCCGCCATTCGGAGTGTTGGGATCAACCAACTGATTGTGCGGAGGCACGGCTGGATTTCCGTTTCCGTCGCTGAACCAAATCGCGTCGCCGGTTCCCAGCATTATGTGGTTAGCGCCGGTGCCGCCTTGTACCGATTGGTGAAAGTTATCGCTCATGGCATAGGTATCTGCGAGCAGTTTCAGGTATGGAGCGTCCCCTTTGAGCACGTTGTAGAAACCCATGGCGGTGGAACCTTCGCCAGTGGATTGACTGTTGAACCCCTTTGGCTGTTTAAGGCCGTTGTCTCCCGCACCGATGGTAACTTCCACCCATGGGAATAAGTCAGCTTTGCATCCCGACGGATTCTGTTGAGTGGCATACTGCGCGTTACAATCTAACTGTTGCCACATCTGGTAGAAACGGTGGACGGGACTGGCTTCATATGTGTCATACGAAAGCGAGTCTGAAGTGATTTGAAAAGGTCCAGATGGCAGGTTATCCCAAACAAAACCGTCGTAAATGATGCGGGTGTCAGGAGAATATTTTGGCAGCCCTGTTCCGCCAGTCGTTAGGAACTTGTAATAGCCAGGCGCCAAGCCATTTTCGGATTGCTGGGCTTCCGCCACTGTTGAGATATACGGGTTCGTTGGAGCGCCAGCCGTCATCGCCGGAGGAAGCACCGGGTAAATGGATTTGGATCCCGGGCTGACTTGGTATTTGTCCGCACGTTTATCCACAGCGGAGAACTGTGCCGCGAGAGAATAGTTCGGACCAGGCGTACCGTCTTCTTTTACGATACCTTCCGAAAGAAGATTCCAAACTTTTTGGCTGGGCCGCGGCTTATATGTGGCAAAGATGTGATCGAAGGTGCGATTTTCGCCGATAATCACGATAACATGCTTGATGGGTGTGCGGGTATTCCTATCGTTGTTCTGGGCTTGGGCTGGGCTCGCCAGCGGTCCACCGATCGTGAATTGGAACATTGCGAGCGACGTTAATGCTAGGCGTAGACATTTCTTCGATTTGGAAACAACTTGCTTGTAGGACATTCACCCTCCTCTTTTTTGGACATTTTCCAGCAAGCTAACTAGTAGCCGCGCTCTGTTGCAGGAAGATTGTTTTTACGTGAATGGATAATAAACAGAAGAGATACCGGGAAAGAATTGACTGCGAATCCTCCCAAGAAGATTTTTACAGAAAATTCTTGAACGATGTATGGCAGCCTAACAATCCGGGCCTACATTTTCATTTGAAGGGTTGCCGTCATCATGACATCACCAGGAGTTCCTATAATGGGCTTGATTATTCTTTTGTTGAGTGGTTTCGCCGCGACGGCGTGGATTAACGAACGCAGGTGCGCAACGCGGAACTGGGACTTCAAGGAGAGATCTCTTAGGTATCTGAACGATGTTGAGCGCAAAAGACGCGATATTCCTGCGCCGCCGCAACTCGATCAAGAATTAATGCCTCGGACTTCGATGAGCAGCCCCAGAACCCATTGAATCTCGCCGCCGAGAACGCCCTCTCGCGCCAACATCAGCAGCAACGCTTCGTGTTCAACGCGCTCTGGGAGTTGCCCATCGGGCACGAAGAAAGGGTAAAGATTCAGAACGCTGCTTGGCTCGCGCGCATTTTCAGTCGTATTCAAGCTGCACCGATTTTTACGGTCGAGAACGCCATCCACACTCCTGGAATCGTCACAATGGGCTTCCGCATTTTGAAGTATTTTCCATTCGGCGAGTGGACCGGAATTCTTCAATCTGTTTAACCATAAGCGTTGCTCAGATCAATCCGGTGTTCGGCTCAAACCTGACGCCCATAGCAGGATTGGACCGACCGATTCAAGCCATCGGCGCTCGTCAGATCCAGTTCTCATTGGACTTCGAGTTCTGACTCAGATATGTCTTTCATTGACCGGTGTGATTGTTGGGCGTTTATAGCTCCTCACGCCCGGCTTCGGAGGTCAAAACGAAATCCTGATTGACTTGCCCACCGAACGCTCCTAGGATGACGCCAGTTTCCTAGCGCGATTAGATGCGCGAGAGAAATTGCTCTGGAACTTAATTCGCATCTTCAACTCAGAGGGGAGCCCAACGCCTATGGGATATTCAAAGAACCCTGTATTTAGAAGGTTCACGCTTGCTGCCGCAGCGTTGGCTGGCTTCCTCATGTTAGCGGGCGCGCCGCACCTCCGCGCCGATAGCTGCCAGCGACGCATCGCGAAAGACGATCACAAACTACACGAAGCTATCGAGCATCACGGCTACCGGAGTGAGCAGGCCGAGCACTGGCGACACGAGCTGCATGAAGCGCGTGAGCACTGCTGGAATGTCAACCATCGATGGTGGGATGAGCACGAGCACCGCTGGCATACCGATCATGATTGGGATGACCACGATCATGATCACCGGTGAGACAGACATCGGCACCGCCCTGGCAAAATCCTCGCACTCGCGTGCTCTGCTACTCGACGGTCGAAAACGCGAACATCCCAGATTTTTTAACCGTACTGGTTGCTATCGCTTTTAGAAATGAGGAATAGTGTAAGTGTTCAGATGAACGAAGAAAGAAGATAATGGGCGATGCAAATGGCAGCATAGCTTCCTCTTCAATAAAACACACCTCCTTTCCGAACCAAGCACGAAGTCCTAGTGCGCTTGTTTAGATCCCTCTTCGTGACTTGCCTTCTGCCCCAACCTAAGATGTGCGGCTGATGGCGGACTCTTCCTCTTTCATTGGCCGCACCGTCTCCCACTATCGCGTTATCGAAAAACTCGGTGGCGGAGGCATGGGCGTGGTGTACAAAGCGCAAGACACCCGGCTCGATCGTGCTGTCGCCTTGAAATTCCTTCCCGACGATGTGGCACACGACGCGAATGCGCTCGAGCGGTTCAAGCGCGAAGCCAAGCCACTTCCGCGCTGAATCATCCCAACATCTCCACGATTTATGACATCGGCGAAGACGCCGGCCACACGTTCATTGCCATGGAATTTCTGGACGGCCTGACGCTGAAACAACGCATCGGCGGCCGCCCGTCGAAACAGACACTTTTCTCAACCTCGTCATAGAAATTGCGGACGCACTCGACGCCGCCCACGCCGAAGGCATCGTCCACCGCGACATCAAGCCCGCCAACGTCTTCGTAACCAAACGAGGTCACGCGAAAATTCTGGATTTTGGCCTGGCTAAGCTTCAATCAAAGGCAGGAACGGATGCCGATGCCACGCTCACTCAAGAGGCGATTGGAAGGACGCCGACCCCCGGCATTCCTGCTCTTATCGCTGCCAAAGCGGAATACGCGAAGCTGCGGTAGCTATCTCAATTGCTTGAGAAAGATGGAATATTTGGCTAAGTCCCGATAAGTTCGGAGCTGGTACGCGATCGAGATCCCCAATAAGGGAGCAAGGGTTAGCGCGACCGTTGCTCACGCGCATTTCGCAGGATTCACCCTAGGCTACTAGCGCAAGTCAGCGGCCTTCCCGACGAGAATTTCTGAACGATTTGTTGCAGGAAAAACCGGAGGTTCCCGAGCGCCGTGCAAAGACCGTGCAAAAATACGCGTTCGAGGAGACTGAGGAAAAATCTTTAATTCGTTGGGGCGATAGGAGATAATCTCACGACGCGCCCGTAGCTCAGCTGGATAGAGCGTTTGGCTACGAACCAAAAGGTCGGGAGTTCGAATCCCCCCGGGCGCACCATGGGCGCTCGGCGTAACCGCTTGAGCGCCCACCACTTCCTTAATTCACATTCCTTTGATTTTGTACCTCAGGCGACCCGTCTGCTAACAAATTGCTAACAAAAGGAAACGCCGCTTCGATCGCCGCGGCATACTCGCGACCGTGCGTAGTTATGGCGTGGCTGTAAATGTTCAAGGTTGTCATTGCCGACGCGTGCCCGAGTCTTTCCTGCGCAAACTTCACATCGACTTTATTGGCCACCAGCAGGCTTGAGTAGAGGTGTCTGAGGCCATGCAAGCCGAAACGGCGTGCGCCGGCCCGATCCTGCGCAGCGTATAGTACGTCGTATACACTGTCTGGATCGATCGGTGCGCCGATTTCATTTTGGAAGACGAATGTGCTCTCCGAGCTTTTCTGACGATTACGCAGCGCTAGCAAGAGTTCTGCAAGTTTCGGTGGTAGTTCAACGCTACGACGGGCCTTCTTAGATTTCGGTGTGACCATTGCGAGTCCGGTGTCCCCAATCCTTTCAACTTTTCTGAATTCTCCTTCCGAGAGTAATTTCTTCGGAATTCTTTGCAGCGTTCGCCGAATTCGAATTGAACCGTTCAGCAAGTCCACGTCATCCCAAGACAGTCCGAGTAGTTCAGCGCGGCGAAAGCCAGTCACCGCGGCCGTTGCCAGTAGAGCTTGGTAGGTCATTGGAAGCTCAGCAAAGGTCTTCACGACCTCTTCCGGAGTAGGCATGGCCGCTTCTGTGGCATCCGCAGACTCGTCAGAAGGAATGTCTTGAGGTAGCTTGCGCGCCGGATTCGCTGCGATATATTCACGATCGATGGCTTCCTCGAAAAGGCGGTGAAGGAGGATCAGTACGTTCTTAACGGATTTGCGACCAAGGTTCCTATTCGCCATCAGTCCATCCTTGAAAGCTTTTACGGACGCACGGTTGATATCGCAGATCGGCCAGTCGCCAAACTTCGGAGTAATCCAGTTTTTGAGCGCTGACTGATACGATACCCACGTCTTCGGCTTGAGGACTGCTTTTGCCTTCGACATCCAATCATCACAAAACTCGCGGAAAATAATTTCCTTTGGCGCTACGTATCTGTTCTCGCGAATGCTTCCGAGAATGATGTCTACTTGTTTCTGGGCTTCCTCCTTAGTTCGGTATCCGCCTTGCCATTTCTGTTTTCCATCGGGCGTGCGATAGACAACGGACCAACTAGTGCCACGGCGCAGGATAGATCCACGTTGTCCTCGCCTCTTAGCCTTGTGGCGTGGCAAGTCGTTGACGATTCCCTGTGTAACCTGATCTGCTTCCATCTTCTTATCCTCCAGTTTTAAGAATCCGAAAACTTCAGAAGCTCCGGTTGTTAGCCGGGGGTTGAATTGAGTTAGCAAACACGGGAAATGACGAACTGTCCCGCACCTAGAAATAGCGGTTCTCCATCGGCTTCGGAAAGGCGGCCACCGGTCCAAAAGTAGGCTGTATCTGTTTGCAGACGAGACACCAAGTAAACCTTCCGTCCGGCAGGAGATTTGACAGACAGACTGAAAGCGGGTTTACCGTCGCGGTCCACGAAATTCCAGAAGAGTATGGAGGATCGTTTTTGGTTGTTTATTTCCGGTGGGCCAAACGTCCCGGCAAACAATTCCGGATCATAGGCCCAGCTGCACCTAGGCAGGCCGAGAATCGGCTCCTTGCCCAGTTGTCGGATGAAGTGTTGCGGGTCGATCTCCTCTTGAGCGTTCATCATAAGACTTGCTGTGTTCATTTACTTCCTCCTAGTCGCTGCCTCTCGCAGCGAAGATCGAATTCTGGTTAATGACTCTGTTTACAGTCCATCTTTTTGTAGGTGCGTTAGCTGTAAGTCAGACACTTTTTTCGCGCAAAAAGTCAGACACTTCCCCAAACCCTCAGCAACGAATCCATCAATTTCTTCATTACCACCGTCTGACAAGTATTGGAGAAGGAACGCCACAGAGCGAATACCCCGTTCTAAATCCAGTCCGGCGCTTTTTAGGTTGCCGCCCCCATCCCAATCAAAAGCATCCTCCATCGTCCACATCTGCTCTCGGGGATGTGCCGGTAGGCGTTCCACAGGAACGTCAGCGATAGAGCTTTTCTTCTCCGTCTCCGTTTTCTTTTTCATTTCTGCTTCTCCTTGTGCGCCGGTCAAAACCGGCGAGGTGTAGTGAATGAAAAAGTCATACGAAAGTGGAATAGCGACCCACATCGGCCCCGAGTCATGCGGAGCCGCTCGCGAGGGCGGCGTCGAAGCGTTGACAGGGGAACGTGCGGGCCGGGTATTCAGCCGCGCAAAACAACTCCGGGACGCCGACGTTGTAAGGAGAAGCGGAAGGCCCCATCGGGTGCACCGATATCGCGAGGTGTGCCAGAGTCCCGCGTGGTCAGAGACCCCGAGCACGTACGGAAGCACCTCGCACGGGAACCGGGAGGTCCCAGGTCCGCCCACGGTAGCAGTAGCCTTGGGACGCATCGGGAAGTCTAAGGACGAACGCCGATGATGAACGGCCCTGGGAAATCGGACAGCCCTGTAGTACCTGAGAAGTCCCCGAACAACACCGGACAACCGGCGGCGGAGGGGAGGGAGGGAAGAGGGTTGGCCAAAGGAAACCTGCCACAGCAAAACGCGTCCCGGACACCGAGCCGGATCGACGCGCCCAGTGCGCTGGAGCGGGTACGTCAAGCAGCAGGAAAGGATAAGAAGTTGCGGTTCACGGCGCTCTTGCACCACATCTACAACCTCGAAACACTGCGCACGGCTTACCTCCGACTGCAGAAGGAAGCTGCGCCGGGCGTGGACGGGGAGACGTGGCGGCACTACGGGGAGAAGCTGGAAGAAAATCTCCAGGAGCTCTCTGAAAGGCTGAAGCGAGGAGCGTACCGAGCGAAGCCGGTGCGTAGAGTGTACATCCCCAAAGCCGACGGGCGGCAAAGACCGCTCGGAGTGACGGCGCTGGAAGACAAGATCGTCCAGCGCGCGTCGGTCGAGGTGCTGAACGCTATCTATGAAACGGATTTCCTTGGTTTTTCGTATGGGTTCCGGCCCGGGCGAAGCCAGCACAAAGCGCTGGATGCGCTCTACACGGGACTGCTGACGAGGAAGGTGAACTGGGTGCTTGATCTGGATATCCAAGGCTTTTTCGATAGCATCTCGCACGAATGGCTTGTGAAATTCATCGAGCACCGGATCGCAGACCGGCGCGTTGTGCGGCTCATCCAGAAATGGCTGAGGGCCGGCGTGCTGGAAGATGGGAAACGAATACGCATGGAGGAAGGGACGCCGCAGGGCGGAAGCGCTTCGCCGCTGCTGGCGAACGTCTATCTCCACTACGTATTCGACCTGTGGGTTCAAGCATGGCGTCGGAAGCGCGCGCACGGCGATGTGATCGTGGTGCGATTCGCGGATGACATCGTGGTTGGATTCCATAGCAAAGCGGATGCCGAGCAGTTCCGGGCGGAACTGACCGAGAGAATGCGGAAGTTCAACCTGGAACTGCATCCCGAGAAAACGCGGCTGCTGGAATTTGGTCCATTCGCGATCAACGACCGGCAAAAACGTGGGGACGGGAAACCGGAGACGTTCAACTTTCTTGGCTTTACGCATATCTGCGTAAAGAAGAGAAGCAACGGAATGTACACGGTGTTGCGGCAGACGATACGCAAAAGGTTGCAAGCAAAGCTGAACGAGGTGAAAGCGGAACTTCAGCGGCGCAGGCATGATCCCATCCCGGAAGTAGGCCAGTGGCTTCGCTCGGTTGTGGGTGGGCACTTCCGCTACTACGGGGTGCCCATGAATAACCCGGCGTTGGACGTCTTTCGGTTCCAAGTGGTCCGGCACTGGTATCGCACGCTTTCGCGGCGCAGCCAGAAAGGCCGAATCCCCCTGGACCGTCTGCGGCGTCTCGTGGCTCGCTGGCTGCCTATGGTGCGCCCCTATCATCCTTATCCCTTGCGCCGCATGGGCGTCATCACCTAAGGCAAGAGCCGGATGCGGGAATCCCGCTCGTCCGGATCCGTGGAGGGGGTTGTGTGCAAACATGATTCCTACTCCGACTTCTCGCCGCCCCTGGCAGCGGAGATTACGGCCTCCGGGTCTTTCTTTGTTTTGGCCGTGGTAGCCCTTGGCAGAACTTTCAGTGCAAGGGCATCGTTCGCGGGTATCAGCGCTTTAATCGACGGTGCGAGCGCTTCTTGTGCCATCGCTACGAGATCTTTTGGCTTGTCAAATACCGGCCTCTCCGAATATGCGCGGCGGAGCGAAGCTGCCATACGATTCGTCACGCGAGAGAAAAACGTCGAACACATCCCCACGCTTTTATAGCCCGCATCCTTCTGTCCGCAAATCAGGCATCCCCAATCTTCGAAGTAGTAGCTCCACTTTTTTTGTTGTACGACGTCCAGAAGTTTCGTAATCTCAATCTGGACCTGCTTGCTCTGCATGAAGGGCTCAAGGAGAAGCGAACGCGGGTCAGCCATAATCTCGGCGACCTTCTGCTGGACTATTTCCTCGATCATCTTCCGCGCATCAATCGGCGCCGATTGTGCTGGACGCAAGACCTCGGCCTGCACGATGGCTTGATTATTTTTCTTAGACATTGTTCGTTTCCTTACGCCATTGGATGACAGCGTGTATGGACCTCTTTCAGATTCGTGGCAGACAGCGATGTATAGAGAACTGTCGTCGTAACTTTCTCATGGCCTAATAGATCCTGAATGGCTCGCAGATCCGCGCCGCCCTCAAGCATGTGGCTAGCGAACGCTCTTCTAAGAGCGTGCGGGTGAACGCGTCCGATACCGGCGCGAGTTCCCATCCGACTTACTATGTCGCGGACGCGTTTGGCGGTGTAGGGTCGCGCGGGAAGCGGCTTATAGGTCGGAGTGGCAGCGAGAATACGATCGAACACTCGTCGTGCTTGAGGGTGTGTCGGAAGATCCGAAACTCGGCCGAGCCGCACGGTGCGCTGTCTGGTATTCATGGATTTGTCGTAAAACCGTCCACACCATGAGCCATCTCTTATAAACATTTCGCCGACGGCAGTTGGCACCTCGAACAGGAATCCAGCTTTCGGCGGACGCCATTCGATCATTCTTCGTAACGCGGCATCCGCCTTCCTGCCAAAAAGAACGATTCGGTCTTTGCCACCTTTTCCCTTTTTCACCCGGGCCACGCCAGTGGCGAAGTTCACATCTTCGAGGCGCATGGCAACGAGTTCGGACACGCGCACTCCGGTCGAATAAAGAAACTCTGCAACCGCGGTTTCGAGCGGAGAATTGCCGGCCGCGATCAAAAGTTCAATTTCCTTCAGGGTCAAAACACGCGGCAGCCGTCCTGGAAGTCTTCGGTGCGGAAGCGTTAGGGTCGGATCGCGCTGCGTCAATCCACTCAACTGTAAAAACCTGAAGAAACAGCGCAGGCTTGCGGTGTGCCGCCGAATCGTATTTGAATCGAGGCCGCGGTCGAGCAATTCACCTAAGAACTTCCGAAGTTCCAGCCGATCTGCTCCTACAATGCTCGTTGAGCCGACTGACTCGATAAGGCGTACGACAGATTTTCCGTACGACGCCTGTGTGGACGGTCTGAATCCGCGTATCTGCAAATAGCGGTCGAACGCTGCGGCCAGTTCTTGATTGGCGCGGGCGTAAGACTTCACTGGCACGCCAACATCCGGATTGGAATCAGAAAGAAGATTGCCAGCGCGGCTAGAATTTGTTGGCACGGTTGTTAACTTCCCGAGCGTCCCGCCATCCTCATCGGCACCACGAAGCGAGACGCAATGTGGAATTACAGTTACTTTGCTTCGATTGTGTTGCTTAATTTGCATCGTTGCCTCCATGTGAGACCGTTAGGCAACCATTCTCGGACGGGCGCGTTTCAATATTTTGGCCAGCCGTTTCTCAAGGCACATCGGGCAGAAACCGCCAGTAGAACAATTCTGTGAGAACGTTTTACAACAAGCGCCGCACGTGATGCGGTTGCCTCTCGATCGTGCTGGTTTGTGATCTGTGTCACCGCAGATTGGGCATTTGCGACCGAGTATTGCGTGGCAATCGACGCAGATTCTCACCATCGCGACACCAATTCAGAAAGGACGAATCCGCCTAGGATCGCAACGGAGAGAACAATCACTGCTGTGGGCGGCAAGACGAAGAAAAGGGCAACTGCAAGACTCACTGCGAGAAAATGGGATTCTGCGGTACGACGCCAACTGGTAGGATTCTTGACAGCCATGTGGCCTCCTCAATAGGTCACTCGGTTAGGGGCGCGCCGGTGTCACTAGCACCGGCACGCCCCGCTTACGCTATCGCCTCGGCTTGGCCTTGCGACCACGTCCCTTGCGATAGTTTTTGCGCTTGTACGTCTGAACTCGCTTTAAATCGCTGACTGTCCAACTTCGGAATTCGCTTTTGCCGAACGTAATGGTCTTTGGCTTCTTAAGTTTCCCACTAGCCAACCACCGTTCAAGAGTTGCGCGACCGATACCGGCTTGCTTCACGATATCGCGCGTTGACAGTGTTTTCATCTAATGATAGCCACTTGTCTCATATAGTATTTACCATTGTCAAGGGAAATCTTGCTAAATATTTGAAAATACTGTAGATTGTGCCTCGACGAATTTAAATCCTATTCAAGAAACCCCACTGGGATAGCTCCCTAGTTTAAGAATCTTAAACAGAGTCGAATCGAAAGGGCTTTTGCAAAGGCCAGTCAAGTGAGCCGTGCGGCTGGCGGGTATTCTCAATTGGAGTGCTTGCGACAATCCTCTTTCAGTTTTTTCAAGCAACGCTTAGATATGTACCAGTTCTTACTGGATGCATCCCACACAAATAGTTTCCGGACATTTTCGATTTCCGGTATCAGCGTGGGAGTTAGGTCACTATGTGTTTCCCCTTCTCCAAGCATTTTAGGTAATTGCGTTGGGACTACGATGAAAGAGTCCTTGCCGTTTACTCGGTCAACATATTTTCCGCCCCAGCCTTGCCACAGTAAGGGGCGTCGTCCGATATTCGTCACGTTCATGACAACATAAAGCTCTTCACTTGCGCCCTCGACTGGAAGAGCTGGGTCAGCCTGGTACCAACGGTCATCAGGGGATCGCACGATTCTCCTAAGTTTTGCTGATACCTTCAGTCGTGCTCGGTCATGGAGGTCACGGTACAGGTTCCATCCGAATCCTACGCTTGAAAGTATTGCACCCCAGGTGGCTAAGACTTTTGTTAGAACATCCGAGGACGGCATGTGTCCTTTAGGGAGTTATGCTACTTGTAAATGTTCATTAGGGAAGCAGATCCGCGCGGAGAATAGGCGCTTACTCCGACTTCTCCAGCTTCGCGGCTACCTTCAGTTCCGACCCACCCACTACCATGATCTGCTGCGACCAATTCTTATAACCGTTCATGAACATGCGAATGTAATGCGGGCCGATCTTAAGCCTCAATGTGATCGGAGTTTTTCCTACGGACGAATTGTCCACGTAGATTTCCGCTCCCGCTTGATCGGACGTAAAGGAAACAGCACCGAGATTCTCCGAAGTGCCAGCGCTAGCTGTTTCATGGGCTGCTGTGGGAACCTTGACTGGATGTGAAGGCAGTGTCGCCGTTGCTGGCACGCTAGCAGACGTTTGGTTAGTTTCTACTTCCAAATCGGCCGAGATATTCACCTTGCCGCTGCTGACTTTGATTTTCCTTTCCCAAAACTTGTATCCGATCTTTTTCACACTAATCGTGTGGTCGCCCGTCGAAACACCAATAACTGAAGGAGTGCTGCCAACAAAGCTTCCGTCTAACACAACATCCGCGCCAGTCGGTGTCGATGTGATGTCGATGGATGCATCGATGCTGGGTTGGACCTGATTCACAGAATTTGATTGGGCCTGCTGCGATGCGGACCCACTTTGCTGGAACTTCGCCAAATCTAGCGGCATATTCCCATTCACGAACGTTGGAACTTCCGCGCCTTTTGGGATCGTAATGTCCTTGCCGTGGATGAACAGAAAGAAGGGCGCGGCTGGCCAGAAAATAAGGGCTGTCGCCACGATTCCGGCCGTCATCGCTCCCGTATGTCCGCCGCCATGCCCGCCTTTAGTAGCTCGCAGCGCGGCCTTTTCTCCGTCCACTAGCCGGACCGAATCCATAACGATTTCGAGTTTGCCACCGCGTGCCATCCGTCTCTTGGGCTGGGCTTCGGTGACCGTTCCCAAGGCGATGCCACCTTTCGAAACAATTAACACTCCCTGAATTCTGATTTCTTCGAGAACTTCAAACTCCACTCGGTCGTCAACGTGGGCGTCTGCTGAAGAAACGGTTTGCGCAATTCGCAACTTGATCGGGGTACCGTCTTCCAAGCACGGCTGCTTGCACACCGCCAGTGGGGCCTGATCTGGCGCGGCTGGGGCACTGTTCCGCTGGGCAGCCGCAGATACTTCGATCATTGGAAACATCACGAGAACACAGCAGAGCAAGCTTACAAAACGATGCGGCATTTAGTTCCTCTCATATGGTGACTACGGGGTTGGGCACAAGCACGCCGCAATCGCCGCCGCAGCCAAAATAAATCGCCGGCATAATTTGCGACTCTGAAATCCGTTGATTACCCCTGAAGACGTGCGCGGGCACAGCATCCTCCGTTCAGCGTGGCTTACCTAAATTTTCATCAGGGGCCGATTGTACTTCGAGGTAATTCCACCAGGAGTAGCTGAACGGTAATCCTGTTGATGGCGGGTTGTCAAGCTTCGAAAGGTGACTATAGACCGAGCGATAATGCGTAACATTACTTTGGTGAGAAGTTTATTTAATCGTACAATTTCTGCGGAATTCGTCAATTCACAGGCGAGGATAGTGCCGCGCGCAATATGCAAGCTGTGTCGCCAAGAAAAGGATCTTCAAGGGAGCCATCTGATGCCAAGGGCGCTATACCGTATGGCCCGTGGGCGCGGGTCAAGGGGCAATCAAGATCCTTTTCTCGTAACTCGCAAGAGCAGCAAACAAACCTCCCACCAGACCAAGGATTACCTCCTTTGCCGCGATTGCGAGCAGCTGTTCTGCGTCAACGGCGAAAACTACGTCATGGGACTTGTGACGAAGCGCAACGGAGTTTTTCCGCTACTCGAAATGTTGAAACCGGTGCGTCCGACTGCGAGAGGTCCGGGTTGGTGCTCGCACTCTTATAGCGACACGCCGAACATTGACCGAGCTATGATCGCTTACTTTGCAATCAGCGTATTTTGGCGCGCGTCGGTTCACACGTGGGTACAAGCAAACGGTGAGGAGACGCGAATCGATCTCGGGGAAAAATACAACCAGGAAATTCGAAAATACCTATTGGGTGAGACTCTAGTTCCGAGAAATGCGTCACTTCAGGTTGTGGTGTGTACCGATGAACTCAATCAAAAGACATTCTTCACACCTCGGGAAAACCAAAAAACTAGAGACCGTTCCATGGTATTCCTTGCACGAGGAATGATATTCTTGCTGCGTATGAGCAATGCGCTTACTGGGTACCAGAAGCGGCTTTCTATAGTGAACGAACAGCGAGGATTGATTACGACCCGCAATTGCGCAGACCGGCCAATATGGACGATGTGAGGATTTGCAAGGCGGCCCTGAGTCGCCAAAGAATATCAAGGTCTATGAAAAGAGAGGCGCATGGCAAAATCACGCGCGCCTCTCAATGATAAACTAAATTTTCGTGTACCTCAGGGATCACCTCCTTATCGACAAGAATGTCGGTATCGATATTATAAAACCAGCTCCGGCGATTTCGTCAAGGCAGACAACTCTGCTTTCGGCGCGATTTCGGGTTGGATGCGAATATTGGAAAGGGCTAGAGGGTAGAGGTTTTGCGGAGTGACCGACTGCGATTCATAGCTGGTCAACTGTTAGATTTTTGAGTGGCGGCGTGCCATTTTCTGCGCGAGATGTACAAGAAGTGTCTGATTGCGATCATCCATCTCAGAAAACGCTTTGGCAAATTGACGAATCTCGCGCCGATGGTTGCCCTTAACTTCCCACGCTAATTCAAGGTTAGACGTTGGCAGCTTCGGCATTTTCACTCGCTCGCCTTCAGTGAAGAACCGATACAAAGGGATTTCCAAAGCGCTGGCAAACTTTTCAAGAGTTTCAACGTTGGGAACGGTGAAACCATTTTCTACCCGGCTCACATAGCAACGAAGAAGGCCGGTCCTATCCTCGATGTCGCCTTGCGATAAGCGTTTAAGCACGCGTAACTTCCGCAATCTCTGGCCAATTTCCATTCGATAAGAATAAAGCAGATGTTAAACAACTCGTCAATTAGTATAACTACTCCACAGGAGTTGGTATAATGAGGTATTGTAGCGCCAGCTAGAACTACCCAGATAATCTGACCATGAGGGAACAACGCAGAAGTCGCCGAATCCTAGCAAGCGTTCCTTTAGAAATTCGGTTATCGGATGACAGAATCCGACAGGCATTAACAGCGGTGATAAATCTAAACGGGGCTTTGATTCTCTCTCCGGTTGACTGGCCTCCTGACACCCATCTCACAGTCAGAAATCCTGATACCGGGCTTGTTATATATGCCCGCGTTGTATGGTGCGGGAGTCAAACATCGAAAGGGTCGTATAAACTCGGCATTGAGTTTCGAGCGCCGTCGCCTGAATTTTGGGGAGAAAGTTACGACCCTCTAGGCATAGAGGTGAACTAACGTGATGCCCAGCAGGTTACTTTTCTAAACACCCTGCGACTATTACGGTCGACTAAAACATGTAAGCGGATACCAGGAGACTGTCGCCCTTCATAGCCATGTTTGTGGCTTCCATGGCAGAGGCGACGACCAGCCAAGTATGAGAGTCTTGAGAGTGAGCAAATTCTCACAGGCTGTTCCGATCTCCTTCCGTTCTTCGTGACCGTCCGCAGAGCCTGCCAGTTCCTGCACGCGAAGAAACATTGCTAGTTCCGTGGCGTGAACCAGTTTCGTCAGTTTCTCTTTATCGGATTCTATCAGCGCCGCAAGGTAGGGTTCTTTCCATGATGAGGAATGGGAGGGTGTCATAGGGTGCCTCCTCACAATTCCTTCGGTTTGCGCTTATTGAAGACCGTTGTCAACGTCCCACCGTACAGAGGGCGGGGTAGGAAGAAAAAGATAAGGAAAAGTTGCTGAACCTATCGCGCCAACCTACGCGCTGCGACGGCTAGCGCGGGACCGAGCGGACTTCTGAGACTGGATTTTAGGCTTCCCCGCAGGTGTCACATCGTTGCTGATTCTCTCGGCCGTAGAACTGCACGTTGCACACAGCGCACGTGAGCAGGTGCAGCTCTTTGCCATCTGGAGTAATCACAACGAGGGCGCGCTCGATTTTCAAAATGGGCATGAACCAATTATCCCAAGAATTGTGAAAAGTTCAAAAACTGGCTAGGCGAACACACGGCGAAGATGGTATCTTGCGTATTCCATGGACGAGCCCGAAAAGTTGGAACTGCTAGAAGCTGCTCAACACGAATTAATGAAACACCATTGGGACACTTTCTGTACGCAACCCCTATCGATTGCCGAAGGCGGTAAAGGCGTGATTGTGCCGGGCTGCGTTGCTTGCCGAAAGCTGCTCTACACCAACAACCAATACCTGAGCCATCTCGCTCTGGATGTCCTGCCGAAAATATTGGAGGAAATAGTCGGAAAAGGTGGACAAAGTGGAAACTAAGATAGGCCAATCGTACGAACCCTTGAATCTTCCATCCGGATTTCCACGTGAGCCCCGTAAGATCCTGCTTCGCTGGCACTTAGCCAACACTTAGGTATTTATCTGGTCGGGATATTACGGTCTAATATTGAAAGGATTGCCAAGCAACGAACGTGGTCGCTTGACAACATGCGCGTCATTAGTCCACCGTATGCGAACGGGCCTGAAAAAGTTCAGGACGGAAGTGGAGCTTTGGTTCCGATAGGAGTCGGCAGCCTAGCTTCTAAGAACACCGTAAACTAATGCGGAGGATCGTGAGTTCAAATCTCACTTCAAGCCCGCTCCATTATTTGGGATTTACTATAGTTCGTCAACTATAATGTCGCCGCGTTTCGCGAAAATCGAACGAGCCAAAGCCATCGTCCTAGATGGCGTCGGGCTAACCCTTAAATCCTGCACGAAATGCAAAGCCGAATTTTATGGAACCAAAAATCAGATTAAATGCGAGTCCTGCCGGAGCCTACAGAAAAGTCGTAAAGCCCGATAGGTTAGAAAGGGACCAGTATGAAGAAATTCTGCGCCAGCGCACTCATTGCCCTGTTCGTCTTGTTAATAATCAGCGCGAGCAGTCAGGCAGGGAAAACACATCATCAGCCCGGCGACGTAGCCGGAGCACTTGGCGCACTCACTGGTTATCTCTCTTTATTCGTCGGTTTGTTCTTGAGCGCCCGATGGAGAATGCGATTATCGGGTCACACTTACAAAGTGGGCCGACAAACCTTGGCTACACTTCTATTCTGGTACGCGGTGTTCGCTGTATTCATTGGCCTGATGATGCCGTTCATGGAAACAAATACATTTGGGTTCACGTTTGCTGCGATCATGATTGTCATCTGGTCTAGTGTTGCGTACGCCTGTAAACGATGGCAGCAACGACTCTGGTCAGCCGAGCAGACGCGCTTGACCGAAGCGGTAGCGCCACATACCGAATAGAGATCTCGGCAGCTTTCCTAGTTCTCACGGCTGCGATTCGATTTCTTCTAGGTTTTGCAACCGTTTCTTATGAAAGAGATACTCCGGCGCTTTAAGGAAGTGGTCACTGTGTTGCGGGTGTTGCTTTGCCATCAACTCATACACAGCTATCAGCTATCACGCTTTGAGACAGAGACTTTTCAATAGAGTGGTCGATCATGGGTCACCTCTCAATCGGCCTTCTTGAACGCCATGTAAGTTCCAAATTTCCTCTTTGCCTCATCACCTTGACCGCTGAACCACTTAAGTGCCGCCCTCCTTTGTTGTCTCGATTCTTGGTCGATCGCGCCCTCCAATGAGTTCACGTCAGATGCGTTGCCATACAGTTCGTGCAAGTATGCGGCGATGTCAGGGCCGAACAAAAACTCATTCTCTCTTGTGCCGTATAGGAAATTCATAAGGTCATCGTTTGTAACCGCCCCCCGTCTGAGAACGGTTCCGATTAGCTCGCCTGTAGAGTTGAACACCTTTAATCGACGTTCAAAAAGAGCCAGCCGAAACTGATTCTTGCTGGTCTTGTGCTGCTGCCACGCGATGTAGGCTACAAGCAGCGCAATGGCGGGTGTCAGCAATGCGGAGAACACTCTGACGACCTTTTCCCAATCGATAGAACACCAGATCATGACCATGTAAATTCACTACCTGCTCTGAATTGGTGTCAAATATTTATGTTCCCAGTTGACGTTTGCAGATGGTGGATACTACCACACTGATAGTTCACTACTGAGTTCTCACGCCGTTTTTCACTTTCTCGATCAGCGCACGATGTTCTACAATTCGCTCGCGCACGCCCCGTGTGTGGCCCACATAAAAACTGGAGGTACGACCTATGGTCATTGGAGAACGCTTGAAGGATTTGCGTGAACAGAAAAAGATGCTGCCTTCGGTGGAGTCCGAAAGGCGCGGAAGTCGTTCCAGTAGGACCTTCCCAATGTCTTTATAAATTAGTCCGCTTTACATTCCAGTTATTTCGGCCGTGAATTCAGAAGATCATTCATAAGCGCTCTGGCCAAAATGTAATCCTTCGGCGACAAGATACCACCACTGGATAAAATGTTCGCAGTTTCCTAGTTTCGGTTTTTGTGCCGAAATAAATTCACTTGCGACTCACGCTGAAGATACGCGATTACGGCCTGGCAAGCCGGACAATCCGGCAGGTGCGCGAGGAATCGTTCGTTCATAGAATGTCGCTTGGCAATCTCCTACAAGGCTTAGGTACGACTGTAGCCATAGGCGAGTCTAGACGCGGTGCGATGCGAGCCGCAAGGACGAAGAGATGATTGGAACGATTTCGAAAAATTAAATGCGCAAAAAGCAATCATCTCCGATAAATCACTGCCAACTTACAGGCCTCGCAACTGCCCAGGTGCGCGATGAACTTCGCGTTTGGAGGGCTTAGGTTCTAAATTAGGCATTCGTTGACCCAGGACAGCGAGTTTTTGATTCGAATGCTCGCTAGTGCTCCGCACCTCTAACCGATTTACGCGAAGAAAAGAAACATAGTTAGCCGAGGCCACTATTATAAAATCAATTAAGAGTTATAAATTAGTTAATTTAAGTTGACTTCGCCTTGTGTACCTGTCATACCCGCGGCACCTGATTGCGGGTGGAGAAACCATGACTCTAAAGCGGCTAGCCATTTTGTCTTCAATTTTGGTTGTGGCTTTCTCGACCTACTCTCAACAAAGTTCACCGACCGTGACAAAGGATCCACAGGCGGTTTCCGTACTTACTCAAGCGTTGAACGCATTGGGTGGCTTGTCGGCTGTCAGCACGATTCAAGATTATACGGGCACGGGAACCATCACTTACAACTGGACGGACGAGCAAGTTCAAGGAACCGTCACAGTCCAGGGCAAAGGTTTGGGTGACTTTCGGATGGATGCCACTCTCCCGGCAGGAGTCCAAACTCTGGCGATAAGCGGCTATTCAGGACGGCTGAGAACATCCGATGGCAATCTCAAGCGCCTTGCAGCCTACAATTTCGCTAATGCAGGCAGCCTGAGTTTTCCAGCGCTCCGACTCGCGAGAGCGGTGTCCGATCAGACTGTGAGTCTGTCCCTTGTCGGAACGGGACAAGCCGAGGGACATCAAGTCTACCAGGTTGAAGCTGTTTTTCCGGCAGACCCAATGCTGGCGGCGGCCGTTTCAATCCCCGGCCTAGGCACTCTGGATTTCTTTGTGGATTCGACCTCATTCCAATTGGTGAAGATTTCCGAAAATGTGAGATCCGAGAGAGACACAGGGGTCGTCTTCCTTCACGAGATCGTTTACACAAACTACCAAACTGTAAGTGGTGTCGCAGCTCCGTTTGCCATCACCGAAAGAATCAGCGGTCAGCAGACTTGGTCCATCAGCTTACAATCGCTCTCGTTCAACTCCGGAATCAGCGACTCAGAATTCATCATCAACTAGGTTCTGCCGAGGAGACCGCAATGATTCTCGCTTTTTACTCGCACAAGTTTCCCGCCAGTCAATCCTCCAGAGAAAAATGGTCGATATCCTCGTGTCGCCTGTTGTTCCTGCTCGCCTGTTTCGTCTTCGGAACAGCGCAGACAGCGACGGCGCAATCCTCGGTCTATGGCTACGGGCCTTATGTAAATTCAGTGCCACTTCCTGTCGAGAACGGATATGTTGACGCGGTCGATGGGAATCTGCACCTTGAAATCCCTGTTACGGCGATTCAGGAACGTGGGCGGATTCCCTTTGTCGCGAAGTTCGAATACGACAGCCACATTTGGCAGCAGGTAGCTCCGGTTGGTCCGGTGTTATGGCAGCCAACCAACATTCCGAACTCAAATGGCGGCTGGCGTTACGTATCTCCGGCCTCCGGCCAGAAGAGCAATATTACGGACTTAGGCTCATGCAATGACCCGTTATTGGGCGATCTGCCTTACACCGAATATTACGGTTTCACTTGGACCGCGCCGGATGGCCGACAAATTCCTTTCAGCATATTTACCCACCGAGGGAATCAGTGCATCGGAGCATTGCCCTCTGGGGACCGCATCGCGAGTGACGCGTCTGGCTATCACATGTACGTAACGAATTACATTTCAGCCATTGTCTATGCTCCCGACGGCACTCAGGTTTTCCCCACGGTCAAAGACACAAATGGAAATTTTTATTCCACCGATGGAAACGGCAACGTCATGGACACACTTGGCAGAACACCGGTAACGATCACAAACGGGACAAATCAAATCTTATACGACGTGCTTAACTCTCAAAATCACACGTCGGAGTTCACGGTCAATACGACTTCAGTTGCAGTCAAAACAGCGTTTGGACAATCTGGCGTAACGGAGTGCACCACCTCATGCACTCTGACTGTTGTCAGCAGCATCAGTCTGCCGGACCTTACGAGCTACAGTTTCAAATACGATTGCGATTCAGGCACGAATTCCGCATGCGGCTCAGCATCCGGCCACAGCTCCTATTACGGCGTGCTTACAAGCATGACCCTCCCGACGGGCGCTACGATCACCTACACCCATGCCAATTTCAAAGATGCTTCGAATAATCAGTACTTGTGGCTCACGAGCCGCGCCTCAGGCGGTGGCACATGGAACTACACGCCGCAAACCTACACGACGGGATGCGCGACGAGTTGCGAGCAATATACCGTCGCACAACCGAGCGGGGACCAGGAGCTGTACCAATTCACGCTCTATAGCCATGCTATGTGGAATACGACCGCAAGTTTCTATTCTGGTTCAGTTGGCTCTGGGACGCTGCTTGAATCCGCGCAGACCGATTACGCAACAACGGCTCCGATTCAAGCCATTCGTGCGACGACTACGGTACCCTCTGCAGGTGGCGCGTCCCTTAAGAAAAAGACCGAAATTACTTACGACACAAGCAATCTTGGGAACGTGATGAATCAAAACCAGTGGCAGCTTTATTCTGGATCATTTCCCACCACCCAAGACCGCAAGACTTCCTACGCTTACCTAGCAAACTCGAACAACAACATGGTGAATAAGCGAACCATCGTGCAGGTCTTTGCGGGCGGGAGCACAACGGCACTGTCCAGTACCAACATTTCCTACGATTCGCCGGCTGTAGGCAACTCTCCTACAGGCGTCGTGAATCATGACGACGCAAATTTTCCGGCTACGTACCTGCCAAGAGGTAACCTGAGTTTAATCATCTACGGTTTCAACGCGGCATCCTTCACATACGACTTGACAGGCCAAATCACCCAGAGCAAGGATGCGGTTGGCATCGCCACTACCTTCGATTATACGGACAATTTCTTCGATGATGCTGCGGGAGGAGCCACAACACACTCGACTTCAACGCCCACCAATGCTTTTGTAAAGAAGGTTACGCTCCCATCGCCGGGCAGCTCATGGACGAACACTCGCGGATATTATTGGGGTACAGGCAAGCTGGCCAACTCGACAGACCCAAACGGGGCGGCGTCCAGCCTCGATTATTTGGACTCCCTCGACCGAATCACGAGGGCTGTCCGTCCCATGGGCTGGGCCATGTGGAGTTATCCGAGCGGCAGTGAAACACAAATAGACAGTTACCTCGGCATTCAAGATACAACTCCTAGTTTAACTTGCAGCTCTTGCCGCCACGATCAGGTAACCCTCGACTCCCTTGGCCACACGTCAACTTCTGTTCTTGTAAACGACCCGGAGGGAGCCGACACAGTAACAGCCTCCTACGACTCAACGGGCAGAACGCAGACCGTCACGAATGCCGAGCGCTCGACTTCTGATCCCACTTATGGATTTGACACCTACACTTATGACGGCCTCGGTCGCGTGATAAAGGTGACGCATAAAGATTTAACCTATAGTTCGGCCTATTATGGAGCCGCGGTAACCAGCGGTGTCGGAGGAATTACGGCGCAACTCTGCTCCTCTTCGACCTATGGATTAGGATTTCCAACATTGTTCGTAGATGAAGCTGGGAAGAAGCGAGAAATTTGGGCCGACGGTTTTGGCCGCACGATTGAAACGGACGAGCCAAACAATTCTGGCACGCTCAATCAGAACACTTGCTACTCATACGACGTGATGAATAATTTGACAGGCGTGACGCAGGGGAGCCAAACCCGGTCTTACGTGTACACGTATCAATACAACGCCAGCGGGTTAGTAAGTCAGGCAACGACGCCTGAGTCCGGCACCGTCAGTTACACTTACAACTGTAGTGGAGTTTTGTCCGCCGTTTGCACTCGCACCGATGCGCGGAATGTAAAAGCGACCTACGCGTATGACCACCTCAATAGGCTCACGGGAATCACATATACCGGAGGAACTCCTGCAACACCAGCTGTAACCTACACTTATGATTCCGGCACGAATCAGAAGGGCTTTCGAACGGGCATGACCGATGGATCGGGCTCAACGACGTGGACGTATAATTCTGCAGGCTGGGTTGTGAACGAGCAGCGCACGATTGCCGGAAAAACGAACACAATCTCGTACGCCTATAATCAAGACGGGTCACTTAAGACAATCACGTATCCGAGCGGTCGCATCGTGACTTACTCGATCAGCAATGCGGGACGGGCCCTTTCAGCCATCGATTCGGCCAACAACATTCAGTACGCGATCACGGCAAGCTACGCCCCGGTCGGCGGGTTGAACAGCGTGATCTACGGCAAAGTGAACAGCGGGTTCGGTGGCGTTACCGAGACTCGCGCTTACAATAGCCGCTTGGAATTTAATTCCATTGCAGCTTCTTCCACCGCCGGGACAGCGGAAAACTTGGCATTCAATTATGGCACTACAACAAACAACGGAACTCTTAATTCAATTCAAAACAATGTGACATCGGGTTTGAGCGAGTCCTTTACTTACGATTCGCTCAGTCGTATCGTCTCCGGCGCGACGACATCCAACACCGCAACGGGTTGTTGGGGGCAAAGCTTTGGCATCACGGGGAACCCGCCGGATGATGCCAAGAGCAACCTGACACAGATCAACGTCACGCAATGCACGGGCGGGGCGCTCAGCGTGACCGTGGGTGCCACGACGAACCGGATCAATTCAACGGGCTTCGTGCACGACCTTTCGGGAAACATGACAACGGAGGGCGGAACAGTCGGTTACACTTACACATTCGACGCAGAGAACCATCTGACCCAAGCAGCCGGAACGCCCTCGGGAACCTGGACCTACGCGTACGACGGAAACGGAATGCGCGTTGAGAAATCGAATGCATCGGGCGGGACGCTCTACTGGCGGGCGATCACTGGAGAAACCATCGCTGAAACCGACCTGACCGGCAGCACCACCAACAGTGCGTACCGAGAATACATTTTCTTTGCTGGAAGACGCATCGCCTCCCGCGACTCTGTCCCGAACGTTTATTTCTACTATGCGGATCATCTCGGGAGCACGACAGCGATCACTACTGCGAGCGGCACAGTCTGCTACCAAGCGAGTTTCACTCCGTATGGAGAAGAGCACACAGCGCAGACTACTACGTGTCCGCAGAATTACAAGTTTACGGGCTACGAGCGTGACAGCGAGACTGGCCTGGACTATGCGTTCGCTCGCTACTACGACTCGCGTCTGGGTCGTTTCATGTCCGCTGATCCGATGGGCGGCGATGCAACCGATCCCCAATCTCTGAACCGCTACGCTTACGTTGGCAACAGTGCCGTCAATTTCACCGATCCATCTGGCTTAAGACTCTGCAACCCCGATTTGGGCGACAAATGTTACCCCCCTCCTTCGAGCGGGGGTTTATGGGGCCTGGGAGGCACCGGAGGCGCATTTGATACCTACTCGCAGTTTGGTGGCGGCTTCGAAGGGTTAGGGTGGCTTGGGCAGCCCCTTTTTGCGGGGAACCCGGGGACCACCTGCGCCGCCGCTAGCGAGACAATCACCTGCTGGTTACTCCCCGCTCCATATTGGTCGGTCGGAACGGTAGGCGGCGGCGGTAGCCCCTTCCACATCAATCGACAAGTCCTGAGCGATTGTACGTTGGCGCAGTTCAACGTTTCGTTGGCCGCTCTGAAAGAATCTACGCCAGGTGGTTCCGGCTACTTCATCGGTATCGGGCCGGATGCGCGGAGTAATGGGGGTAAAGTAGGACCGATTGTTGTTACAAATGATGCCGCTACATATACGGCTGCCGAGATAGCTGCTATCTCGGGAGAGCCGAATGCCGTCGGGTATACGGACCCACGAAATCCATATCAAAATTTTGGTAATAACAACAATAACTCGATAGGGACCCTTTTAAATCAAGTCCATGAGCTAGGCCACTCACTCAATTCGATTACGACAGGGGTATCGCCTCTCGTACCTGAACCCTTGGAGGAAGGTCAAATACTTGAAGACTGCGTTCGGCGGGGCCACGGGTTTGGGCATTAGGTCGCCATAAGTAGTTCCGAACCAATAAGGAGCTTACAAGACGTATGTCGAACACATACAAGCTCATTCTGACCAGAGTTGTAGCTCTATCGGTCATGCTTGCATCCACGACTATTAGTTGGGCGGATATATCCGTGTCCCCAAGCCAATGCTCACTTCGCAGTCTTCCGGAGAATCCACTCAACCAAGCAAACGCAAGTGACGAGGAATTGCAATTCCGGAAATTAGTTGAAGGAAGGATGAAACCGCGGGACGGTGCCTATACGGTCTCCTTCGGTCGCTGGCAATCCCAGGATGGGATCGTCGTAGAAAGGTTGGTGGAGGGTTACCATTCGACGGTACAAGCGCGTGATGCGATGGCCAAAATGTTGCGGGACGCGGATACGATTTTCGAGCAAGGGTATAAGGAAGATAAAAAGGGAAATCGCATCGGAGAAAGAGCTGTATTGAGCGTCCGGCCTGGCGATCAGGTCCAATTGAGACAGCATATTGTTTGGCGCAATGGTTCCAAGCTCTTCGTAATTGCCTCTACCTCCATGCGGCACTGCTCGGCTTTTGAAAAACAAGTCTACCCGTAGAGAATAAGGATTGAAATCAAGCGATCTGGACGAGTACTGGGAGAAGAGTTAATAGAAGCTGGGCGTAGCACGGGCTCCTTCTCCCCAGTAACCTTAGTAACTATTGGACGACCACGGCTCGGAAGAAAAAAAGTTGAGGCTGTCTCGACGGTCCCACCGCATCCAGGTTGGCCTTCCCCGTTGAGATCCGCGAGCGCAATGCCGTAAGACCCAGGCGGAGTTCTTGCGCCCTGAGGAATCGCGAGTGCGAGCACAGCGACGAACAAGATAAAGGTGAAAACAGTTCTTTTCATCGGGTCGAACTCCTAGTTTTAAGATTCTTAAAATTACGGAATAACGCGGACAATAAGGGATTGGAGATTCATGGTCTGGCCTGAAACCATCGCGGTAGTTTCTTGCACGCTCACTGTTTCCGAAATAGTCGTGTTGTAAACGACCGTGGAGGCGTTGTTGAATCCCTCAGGCGGAATTCCACCAGCGCCAGCCCCGTTTTCCACTTGTACGTTTCCACCTGCGATTGCCGTGCCAGAACTTCCAGTCGTGACAATGACGATTCGGCATGTCCCATCAAAAACGCCGTTGGTCTGCGATGCGGTAAGTGCGACTGCGGTGCTCGCCGCAGGACACTCGCCAGTTGTCCCGCCTGCATTAACTTCAAAATTCAATTTCGGGCTGGATGTCGCGGTTGTTGTCCACACGCCGTGAATGTAAACCTCGATGACCGCACCTACCGCAAGATTGGTGGCGGGCACCGAGCAGGTTGTAGCGAAAGCACCCGCAGCGGTAATCTGGTCGCTGGTGGACGTTGACGCACAAGTGTTATCGCTCTGGAATGATGGTGCCGCGCTGCTCCCAGAGCCCTTAAGCGGAACTCCTGCTGTTCCAGCTGCGGTTGAAACCGGCGCTCCCGCAGTACCGCCGCCATAAATAATTCCGTAATGCGTGAGTAGCGCTGAAGATGCCCAGGCGGACGTGCTTGAAAAATATGTAATGCCGCCGCTCGTTCCTGCAATCGTGAGCGTGACCGCTCCCGTCGAGACACTGTTGGTGATGATTGTTCCATCGCCCGTAACCGAAGAGACTCCACCGCCATTAGCTACCCAAGATGGAACACCTGAAGATGTTTCCTGTAGGACTTTTGTTCCCGAAGTGTTTCCCGCGAGGATCGACCACGCAGTACAGCCAGAGGAATATGCCGAGCAATAAACAATGTCGCCGAGTTCCGAAGCGGCAGGAAACAAATTGATAAGTGCGCTTGCGGCGCTCGTGGCATTCGTTCCGCCCGCGCCGATTCCGAGCGTTCCTGAGATGTCGGTAAACGCTGGCTGTGCCTGCGACGGCACACCGGATGTTGAAATTCCTGTTAGGAAATTGTGGGAGACAACTGCGATAGACTCTACACCGCCGAGCGTGGACGCGCTTGGATTCGGCAACTGCGATGCTGCTACGCTCCCGGAAATATCCGAGAATGCTGGCTGTGCTTGTGTGAAAAGGCCCGTCGAGGACGTATAAGAAGTTAGGAAGTTATGTGATACCGCAGAGATCGTGACCGCAAGTTGCGGCAGTCCGCTCAAAGAAGAATATGGCCCGGTATAGTTTCCGGTTATTTCAAGTTTCTCACCTGTTGAGGAAGGGTTGGAAGGCGTGATGGTTAAACCATCGGAATTTGTCGTACTGGTTAGAAAATTGAGTGCTGAAGAACTTGCATTGTTCGTTCCATTCGTTTGAACAGTGAATGAACTTCCGCTGCCACTCGATGCCGCCGTGATGATTCCTTGAGCGTTTACAGTGATGCTGGAAATTGTGTAAGAGCCAGCCGTGACACCGCTCGTTGGCAACTGAGAATTGGTGAGCGCACCTGAAATATCCGTGAATGCAGGTTGGGCTTGCGATGGGACGCCGGACGTAGAAATCCCCGTCATGAAGTTGTGCGATACGACGGTTAGCGATTCGACGCCGCCTAAGGTGCTCGCAGAAGGATTGGGAATCATGGAGGACAAAATTTGTGCGCTTCCATTCAACTGAACAAGATTATTTGCCGCCGATCCTACGGTGTAAGACGTTCCCCATGCGCTGCCCGTAGAGAGCGGAACTCCAGTACCTGGGTACACCATCGAACCACCGCTGCTGTTGATAATGGTGTTCTTTACACTCATGGAAGGCGGTCCGTTGCTCTCAACCGCAATGAATGAGAATGGGCCGGCCGCAGTCGCGACAATCGTTCCGATTACCTGCCCATTCACAAAGTTCCCGCTGAAAAGAAATTGAGTCCCAGCGGGGTAGTTAAGCGCAGTAGAGCTTCCCGCAAGAGTGATGGAAAAAACAGCCGTCGGTGTCGCGGAATTCTCGCGCAAGAGAATCTGGTTGTAGTTTCCGTCTGCCGTGATATTTGCAGGAGAGTTTGAAACACTCACGGTCTGCGTATGGTTCTGCGCGCGCACAATGTTGCCAGATACCAGAACGACCAGACACGCCTGCGCCAGGATGAATAGAATTCTTTTCATTGAAGTGACTCCCTAATTTGTGAATTTGTTTTTATTTACGCGAACGACTGCGAATAAACCTGAATGGAATCGGATTCTGAATTGTGATAGTTCTCGGGACTTTCAACGTCACGCCGGATCCGAATTTCGTTCCTGTGACGCCAGATTCGCTCCACGCAGAACTTGCAAAAGAATTTTGTGCAAGATGTTGATCCTTCGGGTGCCAAGATTGAGTTTTTACCGCAGACATAGCAATCGAGCAAAAAGACCTCCTATGAGGCAGTTCACTGGATGGAATCTTTCTAAAAGTTTTAAAGCAGCACCGATAGGGAACGGCATTTGGGGGATGCCGGACAGGCTCGACGCCGCTTCATGCGGTCCCCGATGAAGGCTTACTCTGGCCGGGTTCCCGCTTTGCCTGTGCGCCAGAACTTGTGAATAGAAGAGTAGTGAGTGCCGGTTCCTATTAGGGGGAGACGCCCCGGTGAGCCCGACACTCACTGTCGCCAGAACCGGCATAATCTCGTACTTCGGCCCGGTTTCAGCTTCGCTCACACGCCGAACTTGTTAAATTGTGAAAGGCTTAAAACTTTCAGGTCTATCGAAGGCTGGAAATTACCAACGCTGCCCCTCGGCGAGAAGCTTCGCCTGCTCCGGTTTTTTTCTTTTCCAATCCGCTTCCATACTGTTCCGGAACTCATCGGCGAGCCGCGAAAATGTCTTTCATGATTTTGTTAGCATCGGCTGTGTTGTCATTGGCAATTAGAGTTCCCAGTTTGCTGGCCTCGGGAATCTTGTAACCAACGCGAAATTCACTGCACCGTTTGTTAAACGCATCAACTCCCTCATCAGACGGCCTCGCGGCCGCAGCCTGAGAAGAATCGTCGAACTGGGCCATAATGGCCAAAATTTCCTTGATTCGCGTAATAGAAATTTCCATTTGAGTCTTGCGCGGTCCACTAACCCTTTCATGATTCGTTTTCCACTCGTCCGCTATGACAGACGTGAGGCGCTTCTGTTCTTCGGAGAAAATAGTTTGGGTTTCCTGGTTGACCAACTGCAATTGACGATCCAGATCTCGGCGATCAGACTCCAGCGCCTTGATCTCCTTTTCCGGATCTCTATCTAAAGCACGGATTGCCCCTCGGTTATTTCTCTTATCCAGAATCAAACTATCTATCGCCGCAATTCGCTTCTCAATAGCTACTCTGCGTTCGCGTGCGGCGTCGGATTTATTGCAGAACTCCTTAGTGGGATCGGACTCATTGATACTTACTGGCCTCTTCTCTTTCACAAGTGTCTCCTTTTTGGAAATACTGTTTGTCTTCGTTGTGACTTCAGCAACCTAGGGGTAGAACTTTTGTGAGCAATGCCGATCCAATGCCGGCGCCATCTCGGACGCCGGGGGCCGCACGACATTGCTCGTTCGAAAAAACGGTACATCCCTATGCGAGAGGGATTCCGGCTCGCTTTTTCGTTCGCGCACCTCAGCCGAAACTGGGTTAAATTTTACGATTCTTAAAACGTTCGAGGCTGCTCAGGATTGTTCTTTTTCCACGCTGCTTCAACCTCTTTGTGGAAGTTGTCAATCAGTTCCTTGAATTTGTTATTTAACTTGCGCACCGCGTCTTCCGCATTGGCCGCGCGTCTCTTTCCCAACTTTGCGCTCACGTCAAGCCTGTAATTTCCTGGGACTCCACATTCAGCGGCCGATTCAATGAAAGCATCGATATTGGCGTCGATCTGCTTCTCCCTCTCTGCCATGTCAGAATCCCGATCGGATTGAGTGCCGACAACTGCCGCAGCGTATTCAGCAAAGATGGCAACAAGCTGTGATTCGGCATTCTTTACGCGAAGTTCACGCGGCCCGACAACTCGTTCATAACAGGAATCGGAAAATTTCTTCTTGTCGGCCTCAAGTTGATTTTTTCGTTCAAGATGAAGATTGTTGATTTCCGATTTCACAGTCTCGGCCTGGAGCGCCAGGCCCTTCCTCTCCGATTCCGACTCTTTAATCATTTTCTCGGGATCTTTGTCTATCGCTCGTATTGCTGCGCGGTTATTTTTTTTATCTACGATCGATTTATCCAGCTCTGCGACCTGCTTCGCGATTGATACCTTGCGTTCGATGGCAGCATCCACTTTCTCCCGGAACTCCGCGGCGGCAGCCATAGATACATCAATATTGACCGGCTCTTGCTTCTTCTCTTTCACGAGATTTCTCCTTTTTGAATGGTCTGGATGAACGTGCTTCATCAAATCCCATGCTTTCAATCTGTTAAGTCTGCTTGTGGCGTTTCGTTACGTGAATGGACGCGGAGACGGTTGCCATTTCCCCGTTTTCCGGTTTTAAATTTCTACAGCGCGTTCCTGGTGAGGGTTTTAGACCAAGACAGGGCTATTTCGTGCGTCTCTGGTGCGGGCTAGGCGGTCAGCCAGTACCTGTTTTTGTTCTGACGAGAGATTGACCGTCCTGCGCCGCTTTGCACCGACGAGCCGGATTGTGAGGTTGGCTTTCTGTTCATTCTCCGGATCGAAATGAAACGTGCTTTCGGCATCCCCGTACATCCACTTCAAACGCAGCCCGGCATCGAGAGCCTTGCGATACCGATTCCGAAGCGCCCCGTTGCTGCTGGCGTTCCGCGGAACCGCAATGAACTTGACTGCTAAAACGAGCCCATAGCTCTGATCGGATACGATTTCACCGTATCGTCCGTGGATAGTGTCCTCGCTCGTGGTAATTCCGTACTTGCGTTCGTGTTTTCTATCGTTCACGCGCAAGCGGTACCTGGTCGCGAATTCTCGGATCGGATTCGTTATCGGCTTCGTTTCGATTACTTCCATCTTTGCTCCTCTTTTGAAGACACGAATCCGCAATCTCTTGCAGATTTTTAAATTGCTTTTTTCTTGTTACGGGCGGTAAAGCTGTTTCCACAACTGAAGGCGGTCGCGGAAATATTTGGAAAGGCCGGCTACTGAGCCGCACACAGTGTGTGTCGGAATCTCAGAGATCGATGCTTCAATATCTTTTTCGTCCAGCGCTGCAATCGCGCCGAGAACCATGAATGCATCTGAAGAGCGTTCGATGAATTCAAAAACTATCCTCAGGTCTTCGCCGTCCTCAAATTCCGCATGTGCGTGATCTAATGAAATTAACTCACCCGTTCTATTCACAAGAACATTTTTGAAATGCGGCGTGCACGAACATCCGAGAAACATTCTAGCGACAAAGATACCGAGATACTGTGAGCCGTCAACGTCCATCGCCTTCTTGATGGCTTCAATTTGAGCGGGCGCTAAGCCGATTTCGAATCCCGCATAGAACCGATCGGTTGGCTCTTCCTTATCGACTCGACTTCTAAAAAGTTTCCTCTCAACAAAATTGAGGGTTGCCGCGTTGGGAACAATCCTTGACGCCAGACAAGTTCCGTTTAGAGGTCTTGTCGGGTTCCAACTTAGGTTTCGCGGGGGTTCTTCCGGTGCACACTTGACCACGAAATCTCTAACCGCGAATTCGCGTCCTTCGGCGGCGCTGCAAATCACAGTTTCATTTGCAGTGCGAATTCCGAGACGCCGCAAAACACTTTGCGCGAAGAATTCGGCGACAAAGGGGTTTAACCGTGGCCGAGAGCATCGTGCTGACAGTGCCAGCAGCCCGATTGCGTTTAAGCGAATGGCAGGAGCCTGCCAAAGGTCAATCGATTGTGCTCTCGCATCCCAGACGGAGATTCCGGGCAACTTTTCGAGCAGAAGCCGCGTTATCTCGTCGATTCCCGAACGCTCATTCAAAGATCGAGCGTCTCCAAAGGAAATTCCGGCAAACTTTGCGAGCAAATGGTCTGTCAAATCATTGATTGGAGAATGCATTTTTACACTCGCCACAGCGCGCCCGTTTCGGCGATAAGCCGCTGGCCAAAAAGACCAAGCGGATTGCAAGTAAGGTGCGGATCAAGTTCCATTATGCTTTGGCGTTCGCTGCTGGCGTGAAGCTCCTTCCAGGTGCGCAAACGCTTACAGAAATAATCCGCAAGGCCAGCCATCGAACCGCAGGCGCTGTGGTAGGGAATTTCCGAGACCGATTCGCAAACATCCTTTTCCGTTAAACCGCTCACCCCAGCGAGAACCTTGAACACTTCCGAGCGCCGATCGACAAAATAAAACAACTCCCGAAGGTCGTCTCCTTTTTCGAAGTAACCTCGACAATGATCGATTGAAACAAGTTCGCCCGTCTTCGTCACTAAGACGTTCCCAAAATGAGGCGCGCTGCATCCGATAAAAATACGAGCTGCACAGATGCGAAGATACGGCAAACCGTCGAGCGCCATCGCAGTCTTGATGACTTCGATCTCTGATTGAGTCGGCTTGAAATCGTCGAAAAACCTGTCCGCTGGCTCGCAGCTTTTGCCCAGCGCCTTAGCTATTAGCTGTTCAAATGCCCGGTCTTTGCTGGCATGTATCGCCGCACTTTCACGGAGCATTTGGGTGCGCGCGCTGTGGCTCGTGACGATTTTCCGTGCGACATAATCGAGACTCGCTGCGTCTGGGACAAGGCGAGACACCAAACACCAGCCATTTCGAACTGAAGCGGGGTTCCAGGTCAGGTTTTGCGCTGGTTCTTCTCCTGCGACCTTGACTACAAAATCGGCCGGTAGCGCGCGTGCCTCTTTGCCATTACAGATTCGTTGTTCTACTGTGCGAATCCCGAGCCGGCGAAGGATGCCTTGGGCGAAGAATTCGAGCGCGAACGGGTTCATGGACTTGCGCTGTCGCATGGTCTGTATGAGCGGATCGGTGGAGCTTGGGCGAAATTCGGCCATAACCCGGGCGTGATACCAACCTTGAAAGTGGGAAACATATCCTTTTCGCAATTTCCCAGTGGCCGCGTTTGACGCTGAAATTATTGTAAAAACGGCGTGGGCAGAATCCTCAACGATTGCCATGTTTGTATCTCCTTTTACGATTCCGAAATATCCTTACTGTTTCCATTCTTCGTTCATTTTTCATCCGAGCATTCCCTCGGGCGCTGCCTTTGCCTCGGCTTCAATTTCGTCCATAGAGAATCATTCAGCCGAGTTGAATTACAAAACACCAAAAAGCATACTGCTCACAGTTCGCTGCATGTCACGTCGAAGTGAGGAGGCATGGCTCATTCAACGATCCCTTTTGCTAAACATACAAGGAGAACAATTAACCGTGACCAAGATGATGTTGACGTTTTTTCTGTTGTTGTCGCCCAGTGCGGTTTTCTGTCAGAAGAGCAAGTCAATCTCGGTCATTGACTACGTAAAAATAAGAGAAGGCAAACGCGCTGAAGCCCTGTTTTTCTATGAGAGTAACTGGAAAAGGTATCGGGACGTGGCGCTCGGGAAAGGGTTTATTCGGTCGTACCATTTGCTCGCAAACACGAGCCCTCAAGTGAAGGAGTACGACCTCATACTGATTACCGAATACGCGGATGAGAATCAGTCCCGCCTCGGCGAAGAAAGATTCAACCAAATCATCAAGGAAGTAGCACCCGAAGGTCCGAAGCTGCTCGACGACCTGAAACCCGCCGATTTTCGAGTTAACGTTTCCAGCGTTACAACCGAAACTATATTTTCATCACACCCTGAGATGCAGCGGCCGTGATTCGCTCCAAAAGGTCTGCAATTGCTCTGAATTTATCCGACCGACCGGATAAACCGACCGATGGATCTAAGAACGTAGGCGTTTTCTTGTTCTGCAATTCCGCGTGCGAGAGATTGAAATTGAGTGAAGTTTGCCTTCCTGAAGCTAGCGAGCACGCGTTGTTTGAAAACAGAGTCACCGTCGGTCCAGGCTTCGGTTTTCGTCAACTCCCGGAATGGGTTCGCGTCAATTTTTTCTGCAGCTTCGACCGTATGTTTGAAATAGGCGTGCCGGGCGCGAATTCACTCTGTTCGACTCAGGAAATGAAAACATTTTGGCGAGATGTCGTGCGACCTTTCTGTGCACCGCGGTGCAATCTGGACACATGTTTACATAAGGCGCAGCGCAGCTGGCTTTCTCCTTTTTACTGACGTGCAAATCGCGGGGGACCGAAGTTATTTCCAGAGGTTAACGAGTCGCACTGCGGATTCCATCGCCGACTCTTGGATTTGATTGTCGAGTTCGCGGGCCAGTTCTTGAAAGCGGGTGAACTTTGCTTTTCGGAAACTTCCCAGCACGACCTGACGCAATTCGGTGGTGGAACACTCCCAAGCGTCATACTCATCCGGAATGAGAGCCACTTCCAAAGTGTCAGCCAAGTCCAAACGACCCTCGGCAACGGCTTTTTCTTCAAGCGTTTCGGCCGCCTCGCGGAGTTGCTTCCATCCTTGATACCGACGCGAGGACACGCGATTTAGGGTTCGGCCTCTCTGTTCCTTACCCTACATGATCGAAACGGACACCAGCCAATGACTCCGCACACAGGATAGAAACTGAGTGAGCACGGGCCCGAAGACTTCCACCCTGCCACGGATTGCGCAATTCTCGTCCGTTGGCCAAGGATCGCGGAAAACCAATGATGTGATACACCGCCCAATATGGCTGATACTGGTAATCACAACAGCGTGTCCCATTGGGAGCCCCGGATTAAATGTAACGAGGATTGGATGCTGTTGGGCGAGCTCTCTAACGAGAACTGCCAATGATGGCGGTCCCGGTGCGACACGGCACTGGACGACGACTCTACGGCCACGGGAATCAAGTCCCCATCCGTTCAGACTGGCGCTGATTGCAGCGTCGGTACCTGGCTCGTTTATCGGACTGCCGTAAACTCTGGCGACGATTTGATCCTGATCTATCGGTATTCCATACGAATTGAGAATCGTCTGAACTGAGGCAGCCCAGCACCACATGTCCTGCGATTGAGCAGCAGCGACAAAGTCAAGCATCTCCGTAGACAAGCCAACATATGTGGGCTGAGGAGGCACGGTCGGCGTTGAGGGCCTCGTAGCCAAATATCCAAGCCCCAGAGCCGCGAAGAAAAACCATCCCATTTCTGCTCCTTCCTCGCGACAGCTTAGTCGTGCGGAGCTGCCGCTTCAACAGGTGCGACACAACCCTTTCCGGTCTGAATCGCACCTCATAGGAACGCCAAAAAGCGCACCTTTCGATTCCATGTTGCCATAGAATGTTCTTCTGTGAAGGGAGTTCAACGTGACGTTGCGTGACGCCAGCGCCGACCGCACTCGGTTGGATTTTGTCCGAAAATCCCGGGACTCAGACCGACTCACTCGTCCCATTGATCTGCGTCGGAAATGGACATTTATCGGTGATGTTCGACTAGAAGCGGGCGCTCTCGTTTGGCAACTAGCAGAACCACGTCGTCTGGGCGAGCATTGGATATTTGACGGCGAGGTGGAGCGGCAGGCGATTTTGACTAGGCGTCAAGCGGAACACGCCGGACGGGGTGTACTCGACGATTTTTTGGCGCTCCGAGGTGGTGACGATGATGCGATTCTCAAATACTGTCTGACTTGGGGCGTTTTGGAGCTTTGCCGTCATAACCTCCCCGCCTGTCATGAATTCTCACTTGACGTGCCATTGCGCTTGCCTGACCCACTCCAAACAAAGCCTGTGAGGCAAGCCCAACGCGTGTTCGACCCGGACCCCCTACAATGCATACCGCTAGCCTGGTTAATTCAGCAGAGGCTAAAATCGCGGCGCCGAACGCACATTGATGACGTAGGAAAGGGTCGCGCTCCGTTGTCGACCTCTATATAGGTTTGCGCTGGCGTTGTTTTGACATTACGAACGGTTTTTCGAGATAGCTCCGCCTGGCCCATCCGAGAGTGTGTTGTCGAACAGGCGAGACAATCTAAGAGGAGTTGCAGGCGGCTTGGAAGAGATCCTGAAAGGGCCAGCCGCTGGCCAGGTGAATGCGGATACAACGAGCTGTTTCGCGGATGCGCGCACCGATCTTGAACAGCTGAATGCGCAGCGTTTCGATTTGTGCGGAGCGCATCGACAAGGGTAGCTGCAAACGAAACAGGTTGACGAGGTTGTAAGCGAAGCTGTGCAGCAACAAGCGGAACGCATTGGCTCGGAAGCGGTGACAGCTCAAGCGGTCAGCGGCAAAACCATTCTTGAATTCTTCAATGCGGTTCTCACATTCCCCGCGATCGTTATAGAAGGAAAAAACGGAACGACTGCGGCCTTTCAAGTTGGTGACGAGAAAACGCACGTTGGTTCCGGATTCGGTGTGTTCAGCCTTGTAGCAGATGCGCCGCTGATGAGACCAGCTGTGAGCGCGATAGAGACAACTGGAAAAGGAGCGCTGCGGCTCGCCTGTTCGACGATAACGTCTCGCGAGACGATGCTGCAGCCGCTGCGCTTTTCCTTGCAATCGTGAGTTGGCAGCTATGCCGATGACGTACTGGATGCCGAAAAACTCGCAGAATTCATAAAGCAGTGGCAGAGCAAAACCGGCGTCAGCGCGCAGTTTGATGCGGGCCTTGGGAAATTCTTTCTGGAGTCGCGGGACGATGCGTAACAGCAGGGGGATGATGCGGGCGTGACTAGGGACCGTGCCAGCTCGCAATCGGGCGGCCAACAAACAACCGGTGTGACGCTCAAAGACCAGCAAAGGGTGATACATGTGCTGGTCATAACCACCGTTGAAGAAGCTGAGCTGCTGCTGCCCGTGCGTGGGATCGTCGGTGGAATCGACATCCAGCAGGATCTCTCCCCGTTTGCGAACTTGTTCTCCGCAGATCTTCACAAACCAATTGAGCAGAGCATCTTGCAGCTTGAGGAGATCACGAGGCGAGGGCGAGTTCTCCCAGCGGCTAAGAGTGGGTTGTGATCCGAGAGGTTCACCGAGCGGTTGATCGGCAAGAATCTGAAAAGCCGGATCGTGACGTAGCCGATCAGCGTCGTTGGCATCTTCGTAGCCAGCGATGATCTGGTAGAGGCGCTGGCGCAACAACGACAACCCAGGATGACTCACACGTGAATCGTCGCGATCATCACAGACGCGCTCTGCCAAGCCGCGAGTGAGCCCATGCCGCTGATCAAAAGCCCGCAAAGGCAGCAGGCCAGCATCGCTGGTGATCTGACCACCAGAAAAATCAGCACGAATGGCGCGGTGTCGGTAGAAGGAAAACGACAGCTGTGTTATACAAGATGTCATCTCTGGGTGCTCCGAAAGAGAATGCTGGGTTCGCGAAAACCCAGTGTTCATCAATCTTTTAGAGCACCTTTTCTTTTTTCGAAACCAATCGCAAGGAAGGCATGCAACCTTGGTTCTTCAAGAGTTGGCTCCGCCGGGGACAGTTGGAACTTACCAGGTTCCCTGATTTGTCCGATCTCGCTCACTACTTTGACGACCCGACCTGCCTGGTATTTGATACCAGGAGAGACTTCCGTGTAAACATCGAGCACATCATCGGCGAGACGCCTAGAGAGCGTTTCCCCGCGCCTTATTCCTCAATGGAAGATTTCGCCCTACAAACGGTCCTGAACGGGGCCATCGACAACGCCAAAGAGCGTGTAAAAAGAAGCTACAAAACCGCAATTCCCCAATTCTATCAAGGTCGCATCCAGCTTCTGTTACCGCTATGTCTTAGTCAGCCCCAAAGAGCTGACCTCGCACTTGTGGTGGAGCGCTATCCCACTTTCTATCGGGCGTCAACCTGCCTCACGTTGGACATGGCGTACAATAACGCGCGCCAAATCGCCACGCCAGACCGCGACTGGCTCCAACCCTGACCTGGCCGATGCAACCCAGGAAAACCCGGAAGTGAATTGTTTCGTGACTTTTCTACTAGGTGCGCATCTTTAGTTCTTGCTGTTTCGTGTTTCCCACATGACGATAACGCCGTTTCTCAGGCGCAATCCCATCGACGAGTATTGGAAACCGGCGCAACACATCGTTAGCAAAGAAGCCACAGCACTTGTTGGGCTGCCAATTGCCGGGAAGGCTGTTTCGCGGGCGATGATGGAAGCGTTACCCTTCAGGATGACTTGCTGCCGAGCCGTTCTGCCTCTGCTCTACCTGGGATGGTCAATTCGTGGTGGCTTAACGAAGCATCGCGCCGGATTATCAGGCCGGAGGTCACTAGAACATCGAGGACTTCATTCACTTCCGAGAGTGATATGGTCGAGTCCCATAACCGCAATACGATCACTAGTGTTTCGGGGGTCCAGGGTATCCAGGCTTTTTCCTTATCACGTAGCTTTGGTGCGTCGGTGATCTCGAAACTTTCCTCCATGCGGTTGTGAGACATCGTTATGAGGACCTTTTCGGCAATCGCTTGTCTACTCGTGCGCACGTTGGGGTCGTACTTCATTTTTCTCTTTTCCGATTCGCATTATCTCGGACTGATTTTGCAAGACGGGGCTTCGCAAGTTCCCGCTTGAGTCGGGCCAGCAGTACCGCGTCCGACTTCTTTCTTTTTGGGCACGTTTACCGCCTTTGAATATCGCTTCTTTTCTTTTCTCTTCCACGGTCTAAGCAGCCAAAACCTTCCGGTCTGGATGCGGCTCGTTTCGTAAACCGCCAGCAATGAGAATGCGCCGCTTCCCGGCTGCGACACCGCACGTAGGACAGGCGACGGAAGACTGTTGCTTTAGTGTTAGTTGCCTTTTACTTTCATTTCTTGTCTACCTGTTGCTCATGTTTTCTTGACGGACATGGGGCGATTTTCCAGGAACTCGATGAGCCGTGCGCTATTTATTTGCAAGCCCCCGTTGTAGCTGACCAAGCCCTTCTTCCTGAAATCGTTCATGAATTTACTTACCCTTGGGCGGGTGGTACCAACCATCTCCGCCAGGGTTGATTGGCTCACCTTCAGGGGGGAGTCCGACTTCGATTCCTTGGTTATATCCCCAAACAACAACAGAACCCGCGCCAGTCGCCTTTCGCTGAAATTGAAGAATTGATCTATCAGGTCTTCCTCGATTCGAACAACCCGTGAAAGTAAATATCCAACGAACATCGTCGCAAACTGCGGGTCTCTCTTGAGCGTGCGAACCGTGCCTCTCCTTTTGCAGTCGAATGATATTGGATTGTCCGATTGATCTCACCGTACAAATCCGCAGAGATTGCCCTGCCAGACAACCTTCGCCAAAAAAACTACTGCGCTGTAGGATGGCGATTATAGCTTTCTTGCGCGTAGTGACCGCCGTGAGCTTCACCGTCCCGCTCTCGATGTAGAAGACAGAATCAGCTGGATCTCCTTGCGAAAAGACGGCCTCTTTGTCTCGGTAGTTCCGAAAAGTCATTCCAGTACGGAACTTTTTGCGGAGAACTGCGTGACTGACACCGAGACTAAGACTCGTTTACTCGCCATTCAGGCCTGCTCCTCGAATCAGGAAACTGGTCCAACAGTAATCACCGATCGTAGACTCGTAGGATTAGCCCGTCTAGATGACTAAAATTGACCACATACAACATGTACAAAATTGAACAGCCAGAAGTGTGGAACTGTTCATGATAAAGTGAAGTGTGGAGACTCCGGCCTGAAGATACGCTTGGTTGATCGACTACGCGTCGATGGGTTGGTCGTAGCTTCTTCGGTCGCCGTTGGGGGTCACCGGATAGTTGGCCACATACTCTTCAGCGAACTTCCAATTGAAACCAATTCCAAAGTCATCCGTGGGGCAGCATTGGCCCTATATCGGTCATACCCTCGCACCAGCGACAGGGAATCGGTTCGTCTCTAGTGCGCAATGGTTTGGAGGAGTGTCGCAGGCATGGAGTGACCGTTGTCATCGTCCTCGGCCACCTGGACTATTGCCCGCGATTCGGATTCTCAGCGGCAAAAACCAAGTGCTTACGTAGCTGGTATTCGGGAGCCCACTTCATGGCTCTGGAACTCGTGCCTCGTGTTCTCGACGGAGTTTGTCAGGGCAGTGAGATACCCGTCGGCTTTCGATGAAGTCTAGAGCGGCCAAGTCCTGGGAAGTCCTAGTGCTGTATCGGAAGCGCGAAGTGGCAAGAGGGATACACGAGCGTAGCGTGCTTGCGCGCTTTCGATAGAGCGACTTGAAGGGAGCCGCTTGTGTTTGAGGCAGATGCGGGGCTATGGGAATTGAATCGATTCTTGTCTGTAACTAACAGATTTTAAAGCAGTTGAAAAAATTAGCCGAAAATGAAAATGGCGATTCAAGACGTCATGTTACAGCACGATTTCGAGACACTAGCACGCGGAGCGTCTGCCGCGCAAGCGGCTTCGTTCTAGTCGTCTTCTCGTCATGTGGGATTCGGCGGAGGCCAGATCGTGACAGGTTCCAACTCTGACCTTGCCCGAGGCGAGTGCAGGACAGCCGGGAACTGAATTGTTTCGGTACTTTCCTAGCGGATGTACTTTCTTGATTCGCTGTTTCGTGCTGGCCGCAATTTTCTCAGGCGTACCCGTCGCATCCGTACGGCTACGCGCAAATTGAATCGCTCACGGGCGTCAGCACAGGTTTGTAGACACAGACGGTAGACTTCCGGCCACGGCGTCTTCCGGGCGCGAAGTCGGAAAGCACGCGTCACCGGATATGAGCAAGGCCGTCCAGGTCGCGGGGCAAGGTTTTGTCGGAGAAGAGCTACAGCGCGCCGTTTGAATTGCGCCGCGTCACGCGCGATCTCCGCGCTAAATTCCCGGCGCAATCGCTGCGAGAAATCTTCAATCGTGTGCCGAAGATCAGGCATAGCAATTCGTGATTCTCTGGGTTCGAGACTGGCCACATCTTGGCCACAAAATCGGAGTCATTCGTTGCATTTCGGGGCGTGTAGAGGGGAGAAGGGCGACAGAATCAGCGGGACTTATGGAATGTACCGAAAATTCGATCCCCACCGCCCCTACCAATCATGTTCCTGATTGGCCGAGACTTAACAATTTCAAGAGGGGGCAAAAGGGGGCAGATAAGGCCATTGTTCTGGTTCCGGTGCGGTAATCTTCAGCGGCACGGATGACAACCGGATTCGCGAGCCTTTATCACAGACGAGGAAATGTCATTGCGGTCCTTCTAGAAGTTAACTTCTGCTTAACTGCTCAATGACACTTGCATCAGTCAATATGCCCTTCGCCGCAATCTCGATTTGTGCCACTTTGTGCGACAAACGAACATACTTGGGACAAGCTGGCGACCCTAATGAACCACGCTCTCTCTAATTCCCGCCTCAAGCAGCTTTCCGGCCTGCTCCGCCGCAACCGGATGGCTAAAATAATAGCCTTGTCCCTCGCCGCACCCGTGGCTCTGAAGGAACTTGAGCTGCTCACGGGTTTCCACCCCCTCTGCAATTACCCGCTGGTTCAGGCTCTTGGCCGATATTGATCATGGCGCTCACGATGGTCGCATCCCCCGGGTCCTCAGTGATTTCCTGCACAAAAGATTGATCCAGCTTCAGCGCGTCCACCGGAAAACGCCGCAGATAGGTAAAGCTGGAATAACCTGTGCCGAAGTCGTCGATTGCCAGCGTCACGCCCATAGCTTTCAGCGCACCAAGTGTGCGCACCGTAGACTCCGCGTCCTGCATCAACACGCTCTCGGTCAGTTCCAGCTCTAGATTCGCGAGGCTCCACTCCCGTCGCAATCAGCACGGCCCGAACTCCTGAGATAAAATCCTTGTCTCCGAACTCGGCTGCGGAAACGTTCACGGCTACCGGCACAATCCCAAGCCCAGAATCACTCCACGCTCGGGCCTGTTTGCATGCTTCGAGTAGCACCCACCGTCCTATAGGTAAAATCAACCCGCACTCTTCCGCAATGGGACACGAACTGCGCCGGAGGTACCATTCCCCGCTGCGGGTGTACCCAACGAATCAGCGCCTCCACCCCCGTGATCTGTCCTGTCTGAAGATTGAATTTAGGCTGGTAGTGCAGCAAAAACTCGTTCCGCCCCAGCGCGTAGCGCAAATCCCCTTCGAGTAACTGCCGGTCTGCAAGTCGTACCTGCATGTCCCTTCGGAAAAACTGATAGTTGTTCCTGCCCTGTTTCTTGGCTTCGTACATCGCGGTGTCCGCTTTATTCATCAAGTTTTCCGCGTCTGGCCCGTCACTGGGATAGGTGCTCACCCCAATGCTCACGCTGATATCAAGATTCTTGTTATCGATAGTATGCGGTGCCGCTAATGCCCTGAGGATTTTTCGTGCGCTTACGGCTGCGTCTTCCTCACGCTCGACTTGGGAGAGGAGTACCACGAATTCGTCCCCGCCCAGTCGGCTTACGGTGTCAGTCCGCCGGACACAATTCACCAATCGATCCGGCTACCGACTGCAACAGTTTGTCACCCACGCCGTGGCCCAGTGAGTCATTGATCTTCTTAAATTGGTCTAAATCGACAAACATCACCGCAAGCTGCTTGTCCTGGCGCATCGCGAGCGAAATCGCTTGCGTCAGCCGGTCATTGAACAGCACCCGGTTTGGCAAACCAGTCAGGGAATCGTGTTGCGCCAAGTGCGACATTTCAAGCGATCTGGCCCTTGCCGCGCTGACATCGTGGAAAGCCACAACTGAGCCGGTTACGACCCCATCCTGGTCATGGATAGGCGTCACTGTATTTTCAATCCCCAATTCGACCCCGTCCCGTCTAACCAGAATACAGGTCGTGCATTTTGCCGTTGGCATCGCGGTCCTATCTTCGCCCTTTAAAATTTCCAGAGCATCGCCAATCGTTGAAATGCTAACGCCGTCGGTAATCCGGAGCACGTCCGTAATGGGACGACCCAGCGCCTCGCCCCGGCACCATCCGGTCAGCCTTTCCGCCATTCGATTGAGATACGTGACGTCGCCGTTTATATCCGTCCGCAGAACCGCCTCTTCAATGGCATCAAGCGTCAATTTGGCGACTTCATTTTGCAACACCAATGCTTTCACCACTGCTTCCGCAGCGCGACGATCGATCATCGTACGCACCATCCCCCTTAATCGGTAGCCAACGGCTTGGTTCTTGACCACATAGTCCTGAGCCCCGCGCTGCACCGCTTGCCTCGCCATTTCTTCTGCATCGGCCTCGCTTAGGATTAAAATAGGCACGCGAGACGCGGCATGGAATAGCTTGTCGAACGTCTCGACCCCGTGGCTATCGGGCAATGTTAGGTCAAGCACCACCGCGCCAACCCCTCCCTTACTCAACCGCTCGATCCCACTAGAGAGTTCGGTAACCCACTCGACGTGGAACCGTTCTTCCGTGGCCGAATTCAATTCGGCTAAAATTCCTGCCGCAACATTTGCGTCAGCTTCGATGAGCAGGACACACTCGTCGCCATCCTTCGTCTCTGGTCGTTTCGCAGTTCTAAGCCCGGGGCTTGGCATCTTGTTTCCTCTTTCAAAAACGTGTTACTTGCCCTTGGCCTTTTCGGCTGCTCTGCAGCCATGAACCGCAGCATCTGCTCCTTCAATTGCGCATCCACCTCGTCCGCGATCGTCACAACGTCGGGTAACAACGCGCTGAATTCCAATTGCTTCACGTTTTGGTGCAGCGTCGTAAAAATGCTGACCTGCAATAGACGAGACTCCTCAACCATCATCGCTACCGTGTAACCTTGCTTACACCGCAAATCCCCATGTTCGGCCGCAGCCTTCGAAATTGGAGCTTTTGTCCCTGCGTCCAGACGCAAGCGATTGATGACATCATGAATCAGGTGAGGAAGATGGCCCGTGCGCTCATCATGGTTCAGCGGGATATGCATTAGGTCCGGCTCTTTCTCGACTCGCATTAGCCATTCCTCAATCACATGTTTGACTTCACGTTCGAGAATGTCCGCCACAGTTTCAATGGTGGCAGTACCGCCGTTCTTATTGGGCCCAACCGCAGACTCTACAGGTTTGATCATTACATCCTCCCTTGATCACAATTCTGATTTGTCAATCTCATCGACCCGTGTCGCTGACAATCTCGGTCACTCCATCACGAACTTCGCTGACCACTTTGTCATTGAAACGGTCTGCAAAACTGTTCTAAAAGGGTCATCTCGCCAATTAGAGTTATCAGATGTTTTAAGAGTAATCAGTCTAAAAACAGATGGCGTGCCTTGACATCAACCGGCCTACTCATGGATGGACTTGGCAGAACGCTTTCGGGGACGTAATCGTCGCGGGGCTATATCTGGGGCTGCTTGTTTGACCCGTTGGGGTCGGTAGCATCTGGGGCCATGAACGGTAACATCTGCTCCTTCAATTGAGCATCCACCTCGTCCGCAATTGTCACAACATCAGGAAGGACTCGGATGAATTCCAATTGCTTCACGTTATTGTGCAGCATCGTAAAAATGCTGACTTGCAATAGACGAGACTCCTCTACTAACATTGCCACCGTATAGCCTTGTTTACGTCGCAAATCGCCATGCCCCGCAGCAGCGTTCGAAATCGGGACCTCTGTCCCCGCGTCCAGACGCAGGCGATTAATGACATCCTGCATAAGGTGAGGAAGATGGCCCGTGCGCTCATCATGGGTCAGCTCGATGCGGGCCAGGTCCGGGACCTTCTCGACTCGTCTAAACCATACCTCAATTAGAGTATATAGTTCACGTTCGAGAATTTCCGCGACAGTCCGGACAACGACAGCGCCGCGACTTCCGATTCTCTTTTTTTCGGGCACGCCTAATAGTAGGCCAAAGGCTTCGGGTATTGCCACTTAATATTGACACTGTTGTTACTACGCGCATTCGTGGAAACACTGCTGGAATACGCTGGCCCCCACTTTTAGCGGTTTTTCTAACGAGGTGTTTTCTTATAGGCTTCGGTTGCCAACTCTTTCCTCGTCCCGTGCGGTGAGTTGCGTGGACCTCCTGCTTGCACTTTACAACGCTTCCCGGCACCAGCGTGGCAGGTAGGACAATCAATGGAATGGACCTGTTTTAGGGTGATTTTTGTTTTTTTCATCCGCTGATAATGCACGTTTCTCGCGTGAAAAACAATTGACTATTGCTGCTTCGTGGGACGACCCGCAAGCTGGTGCAGCCGCAAGCCCTCTTCGATGTTTGCCTTCGCCGTTTCGCTGCGGGTATCAGTAAGAGATTCTCTCTCACTTCGGCTGGTACAAAAATCCCCGGTCAGGTCAAATCACGTTCTTTCTCCGCTTTGGCCGAGGGCGAGCGGGAACAAAGTGGTGACGAGTTGGCATGTTGTTGGGTCATCCGGACGAATGGCACACCCGGACCCACTCCGCTTGGCCTTTTAAAGTACCTTCCGAAAAGGAACCAAAATGGAGTGAACCCTTGAACTGACACACAAAAATGGGCACAGTTTCCGGGAGAGGAACCACAGGTGAAGAGGAAACGGTATTCCCGGAAATTTCAACGAATGGCTGTCGCACGCATGGAGACTTGTGAAAATGTCGGTGAGTTGGCGCGAGAACTCGGGGTAAGGCCGAGGTGCCTGTACAAGTGGCGCAGGAAGCTGGAGATGGTTGAACCAGGACAAGAAGCGTCGCGGCCTAGCACGCACGCATCTGCTCACCGCAAGGAAATCCATCGCTTGAAGCAGCTTTTGGCAGAGAAGACCCTGGAGGTGGATTTTTTCAAAGGTGCCTTGCAAAAAATCGAGGCTCGACGCCAGCGCAACAGCGGCTCTGGCGAAATGGCATCTACGACCAGATCCGAGAAGTGATGTCATTGCAAGGCAGCCTGAGTATCGAGCGCATGTGTCAGATGGTTTTGGTTAGCCGCCGGGGCTTTTACCGGTCGCTGCAGGAACAGCAGCCGGTCGAGGAAGAGATGGAAGTGCGATCTGCGATTCAAAAGATTGCTTTGGAGCACCGCCGGCGTTACGGCTATCGGCGGATCACGGCAGAGCTACACCACCGGGGAATGCAGGTAAACCACAAGAGGGTGGCGCGGATCATGCGAGAAGATAATCTGCTGGGGCTACAGCCAAAGCGATTCGTGGTCACAACCAATTCGAATCACAAGCTAGAGATATATCTCAACTTAGCCGGTCGTATGAAACTGACGGGCATCAATCAGCTCTGGGTGGCCGACATCACCTACATCCGGCTGAAAGCCGAGTTTGTCTATTTAGCGGTGATCCTCGATGGGTTCTCTCGCAAAGTGGTGGGCTGGGCACTGGATCGAACTTTGGCAACTCGGCTGACGATCGGGGCGCTGGAGCAAGCCATCGAGAGTCGACAGCCGGAACCTGGCCTGGTGCATCACTCGGATCGAGGATTGCAATACGCTTCCGAAGAATACGTGAAAGTCCTCGAGAACAATCGCGTGATTCCGAGCATGAGCCGTCCAGCGAACCCGTATGACAACGCAAGCTGTGAAAGCTTCATGAAAACGCTGAAGCGGGAAGAAATTTACGCCAACAAGTACGATGATCTAGAAAATTTACGAGCGAACATCGAAGAGTTCATCGAGCAGTATTACAATCGGCTGCGCTTGCACTCGGCGCTGGGCTATCGATCTCCCGAAGAGTTCGAGCAACAGATCGAAGTGTCAGGTTCGGCCGAATCTCGAAGCGCAACGATGGTGTTCTTTGAGAACAATGAGAACGAGGAGAGGGTTTCTAGAGGGCTACCGGGGAAGGGGACTCAAATGCCGTCCCCTTCCCCAGACCCCTTCCCCTGCTAGGAGATACAAGAACGTCTTTAAGAAATTCGGGAGCTGTGTCCAAGAAAACTGTGCCACTCTGAGGGGTTCACCCCAAAAACTTGGGTCCAACTTAGGTCCATTAACGCCCGAATACCATGTAAAACCGTGATACATCAGGTACGCAGAGCCAAAACGAATCAACGAGATAGCAAACTAGAATCTAGCTACGAACCAAAAGGTCGGGAGTTCGAATCCCCCCGGGCGCACCACTTTCCCCAATAAAAGCGCATGTTTTTGAAACTGGCAGGCTTGAGGTGCGTTCTCAGTTTACCGTGAGTTTACCTTCGGCGGTCCGATTCTAATACCGGATGCATGCACGTGAGATGCACGCTTTTTGTCGTACATGCAAAGCGCGTTAATCAGGCGCTTGCCTACAATCTGGCGTAAAGTGAGAATTGGCTTGACCTTGGAACTAGTTCCAAGCTTTAGGCTAATCCTGTGAGTTCCAAAGTCTCCACAACTCGACCCCTGTATTGCGGTGAACTGGCTCGTCTTTCCGGCGTAAGTGCGGACACTATTCGCTTCTACGAGCGGCGGAACCTTTTGTCTCCTGCCTCCCGAACTTCCGCTGGTTACCGGGTGTTTTCGCCAGACAGCCTCGCTCGAATGCGACTGATTCGAGCCGGGCTGGGCATCGGATTCTCGGTAGCTGAATTGGCAGACATCTTTCGCGAACGCAACAGCGGAGGCGCACCCTGTCACCGCGTTCGGAAGCTGGCTGCTGGAAAACTTGCGATTCTCGAAAAGAGAATTAGAGAGTTGCAATCGTGGCGACGCGAATTACGTTCAACACTTTTCGCGTGGGACCGGATGCTAGCCAAGACACCTCGCGGCAAACAGGCTCGATTGTTGGAAAAAGTCGCAACTCATCCGAAGACCCATGCACGAGTTTTGGGTCACGGCATTCAAAAACGGGGAAACCTATGAAACTGATTCTTCTAATCGCACTCGCCCTATCGGTTGCCGCTCAATCAAATCAGAAGCCAGAACCGCAGACCGATTGTCCGATGCACGACGCCCATACCAAGATGAATGAACGTGGAGAAAAGGGCATGGGTTTTTCTCAAACCGCCACGACGCATCACTTTCTATTGAACGCAAGCGGGGGAGCGATTCAAGTTGAAGCTAAGGATTCCGCCGACGCTGCCACTCAAAACGAAATCAGGATGCACTTAGCACACATCGCAAAAGCATTTCAAAGCGGAGATTTCGACATTCCGATGTTTGTTCACGATACCGTTCCACCCGGAGTGCCCGAAATGAAACGGTTGCAGAAGAATATTCAATATTCGTTCGAGGAAACTCCCAATGGTGGACGTGTAGTTATTTTTTCCACGGACACAGAAGCTCTCACAGCTATTCATCGGTTCTTGCGCTTCCAAATTGTGGAACACAAAACGGGCGACCAGATGGACGTGCGATAAAACGTTCATGCGGAGCCGGGTACTCCGTAGTTCGGTGTATGACGCCCGCAAGATAATCCTACAACATGCCAGTTTATCGCGGCCTCTCCGAATCGCCGACCATCCGGGACTTGGCCGCGTTTAATTCTGTTTCGGCCGCCGCCTCGGCTTGCCATCAGCATACTTCCTATGTATTATTGAGTATGCACTCAGTAATAGAGAAGCTCAGTGGCGCGTCCTAAAAGCGAAGACAAACGAAATGCGATCCTCGACGCCGCGACCCGCCTATTTGCGGAGCGCGGTCTTACCGCTGCCCCAACGTCAGAGATATCAAAACAAGCTGGCGTCGCCGAGGGAACTCTGTTTACGTACTTCACGACTAAGGATGATCTGATCAATGCCCTTTACCGGGAGATCAAGCTGGAACTCGCAGACGCCATGATGTCGGATTTCCCTCGGAAGAAGAATGTTCGTACCAGGCTGCGACATGTTTGGGATCGCTATGTGAATTGGGGCATTGCGAATCCTAAGCAGCGCAAGGTGCTGGCGCAACTACAGGTGTCGGAGGTACTCACCAAAGAGTCTAAAGACGCCGGTAGCGCGCCGTTCGTCGAGTTCCAAATCATGATTCGTGACGCGATTGAGCAGCGTGTCTTTCGGAATGATCTCCCGGTGGAACTTATCTCGAAGTCGTTAGCAGCCTTGGTGGAGGCGACGATAGACCTTACGGTGTCGAACCCATCCAAAGCGAATAAATACCGGGATAGCGGCTTTCAAATGTTCTGGGCCGGCATAACCAAGTAATGAGTCCGTGCATCGTATAAATGAGTGAGTACTCACACTTCTACTCGCTCGGAAGTCCGGCCTGGCCGAGTCTAGGTTCCAAGAAGGAGAATGGAGGATATTTGCAATGGCGAAGATCTGGTTGATTACGGGAAGCGGAAACGGGTTGGGACGGGACATCGCCGAGGCGGCGCTGGCCGCAGGCGACAGCGTCGTAGCTGGAGCGCGTCGGACGGAAGAACTGGCACCTCTGGTGGCGCAATATGGAGAGCGGGTGAAGCCCGTTACGCTGGAAGTGCGCGATGAAGCCGCAGCAAAAGCAGCCGTGCAGTTGGCGGTGGACACTTTCGGGCGACTGGATGTGCTGGTCAACAATGCTGGTTATGGGCAGTTTGCGCCGTTCGAGCAGATGAGCGCGGAGGACTTCCAGGCGGTCGTGGACACATGCTTTTACGGCGTGGTGTACACCACACGCGCCGCCGTGCCAGTGATGCGCAAGCAGAAGAGCGGTCACATCTTTCAGGTGTCTTCGGTCGGTGGTCGCCTCGCGGTTCCGGGCAATACGCCGTATCACGCGGCCAAGTGGGCTGTGGGCGGTTTCAGCGACGCTCTGGCGATGGAAGTCGCGCCGTTCGGGGTCAAGCATCTGCACGCTGGAGCCGGGAGGTATTCGGACCAACTGGGCACGGCGTGCCGGTCAGAATGCGCCGGACCTGCTGCCGGACTACGAGGCCTCGGTCGGTTCGATACTCAAGTTATTGCGAAGCCTTGAAGGGCGTGGGAAGGCGATCCGCGCAAGATCGCGGATGTAATTGTGCAACTGGCGAATAGCGACGAGGTGCCGGTGCGGCTGATCCTCGGTGTGGATGCGGAAAAGCGTGTGCAGCAAGCAGAAGCTGCGCGTGCGAGCGAGGCCGAGAAGTGGCGACATCTCACTGTTTCAACGGTCTTTGAAGATGGGCGCTTCGACAGCCGATTGTATATGGCAAATAGCGGAATCAATTCCTGAGTTGCTGAATCACTAGCTCGATTACGGGGAATACCTACCTTTAAAGCGAGAACTAGGGACGAAAGGAGCACGATTATGAAATACAGATTACTCGGCAAGAGCGGACTACGGGTCTCCGAAGCGACGCTAGGCACTATGACTTTTGGCGACGAGTGGGGATGGGGATCACCAAAGGCGGAAGCGCAGAAAGTCTATGAGACCTACCGCGAGGCAGGAGGAAACTTCATTGACACGGCGAATTTCTACACCAACGGCACGAGCGAAAAATTCGTCGGTGAGTTCATTCAGGGCCATCGCGAGAGCGTCGTTTTAGCTACGAAATACTCCAACGCTGCGCCGGGCAATGATCCGAATGCGGCGGGCAATCACCGCAAGAGCATGATGCAAGCAGTGGAAGCCAGTTTGAAACGATTACAAACCGACTACATCGACCTGTACTGGGTGCACATCTGGGATGGGATCACACCTGTGGAAGAAGTCATGCGTGGACTAGACGATCTCGTTCGCCAAGGCAAGGTTCTCTACGTCGGCATCTCGGACGCTCCCGCCTGGTGGATCGCCCAGGCAAATACCCTGGCGGAGCTTCGAGGTTGGACACAGTTCATCGGGTTGCAGCTCGAGTACAACCTGATTGAGCGCACGGTCGAGCGTGAACTTGATTCCTATGGCGAAAGCTTTGAACTTGGGGGTTCTGGCCTGGTCTCCCTTGGCGAAAGGCGTTTTGTCCGGGAAGTATCACGGTGAGGGTAAAGCCGACGGAGGGCGGATGAGCAATGAGGGAATGAAGGAATTCCTTCCCGAGGAACAACTCGCGACGCGGATCATCTCGGCGGTGAAGGCGGTCTCCGAACAAGTTGGTCGCAGCATGGCGCAAGTCGCACTCGCCTGGTTACGCCATCAAACGGTGCCAGTAATCCCGATCATTGGAGCGCGGAAGGTATCTCAACTCCAGGACAATCTCGCCAGTTTGGATCTGGAACTCTCCGCCGAACAATTGAAATCGCTCGATGGAGCAAGCCGGATCGAACTCGGATTTCCCCAGAGTATTTACGAGAGAGAAATGGTTCGTGCAATTAGGTATGGCGGCATGAGGGACCGCTTACTGCTCGACAGTAATACCTCCGGGTTGGCAGATTACTCCCGATAAACGTTAGCGCCTGTGGTTATTAACGGACCCACTCCCGGATTGTTGGCTACCCAGAAGTAATTTTCGAATCCGGTCGCCAAGTCCCGGATTACCGGCCCCATCCAGGGGTTTGGTTTCGGCAAAGGTGACGCCGAAAATGTGCGCAGGAACAGCGCGAGCGTTGCAAGAACCGCCGCCGCCGCGGCGGCCGCGATATAAATGCTCTTGTTTTTCATTGTTTTTCTCCTGTGCGCTAGAGAGGAAAAACGGCGTCGCAGTTCCTTGCCTACCTCAATGGGATTTTGTAATTCTTACCTGCGTGGACAAGTCAAAATAAATCCACTTTTCCGATAACCGCGTCAGGACTTAGCACCCAAGCGGCGTCTCTTCGCGTCAACGGAAAGTAGAAATGTCCACTTTCTAGCAAATGTCCGCTTCCATGGTTTCTCCAAGGATGACCGGCAGGCACGTGGTATTTGGGCTTGATTTGGTCGTGGGGTTTGGTCTTAAAATTTGATATTTTGAAACCGCTTCAGACTGGGCGAGATTCACCGTAGGCTTAACGTATGTTTTTTTCTCATCAATCGACTCGGAACGGAGGGCCAGAATCGCATTAACAGATTCGGCGAGCATTGCCAGTCCATCTGGCTTTGAAAGCACCACGTCCACGCCGACCGCAGCCGTTAGATGCTTGCCGATGTTTTCGTTGAACATCGTGAACAAAATAATCGGAAGTTCCGGCATTCTCTTTTTCATCACGGACGCGGCTTCCGCACCGTTCATTTCGGGCATCGCAAAGTCGAGCAGTACCAAGTCCGGCTTGAGTGTTCTGGCTTTCTCTACCGCCTCCAGTCCGTTGACGGCCTCGCCGCACACCTCTACGTTGGTCTCTGCTGTAAGAAAAGTTTTCATGACTTCCCGAACTTTACGGTCATCGTCGGCTATGAGTACTCGTTTCGGCATGTGCATATCGCGCAGTAAGTTACTCGGGTGTGCGACATTTTGGATATACAGTGTTCAATGTCGTACACGAAAAAGTAATGGAAATGGAACTGATCAGCTGCTGCTGCATGACGCACGGTAAAATTCAACAGAGATCTACTGGTTTGGCGGTATTACACATTACCGAACCTTCAGCGGATATTGCTGGGTGATCGGCGGCACGATGCCGTTCAAACGCAGATACACAGCGAGCTGGCCGTAGTGGTCCGAGATGTGCCAGACGGCGGCGACGGCGATGCCGAGGCGCGTGTTGGGAGCGGCGTAGGGACCCTCGACGCGGTCGAGCGAGTTTTGCGGAGTGATGGTGGCGAGGACGCGGTCGCCGTAGTCGAACGAATCGCCCAGGTATTTGAGCAATTCAGCTTTAGTTTTGGCCGGTGACGGGCCGCCCTTCTCGCAGTGCTCCGGCGGAGTCTTACCTTCAATTTCATTGAAAAAGGCAAACTGGGCGCAGGCAACGTGTTTCACCTGCTCTCCGAAGGAACGCACTCCTTCGAAATTTCCTCCGGTAGGGATGTAGGAATACTTGGTCTCAGGCATGGCTTCCGCGACGGTGCGGAAATCTTTCTCGGCCCAGCTAAGCGCGCCCCCAACGCTCTCAGCGAGGCTCTTCGGGATTTCCTCCTTCTGGGCGTGCGTGGGCAGACCTACAAGGATCAGGCTTGCGAAAACGATGAGAGCGGCGGACTTCATTGCGCGAGCTCCTCTTAACGGGAATTTCCGATTTTGACCTCGGGATTCCGTATCGTACGCTGCTCCTAACCACGACACAACGAATTTACTGCCACAACAGGTCCCACCGAAAATCGCAGGATTTTGACCGCTAACTCCTAATAACGTGTGCATCGGACACTCGAAACTGTTTGTCGGGGGTGCTCGTGAAGCAAGTAACAATTGCCGCCCACTCGGCATCCAACTGCCGGTGGGAAAGAGGCCCTCTTCTATGCACCTCCAGAATCTTACGCGCAGAGAAATATTGAAAATTAGCGCGGCTGCGGCTGCAACTGAGATTTCTGCGGCGCTTCTGGCCAGTTGCGGGTTTGGCGGTGGCAGTAGCGGTGGTGGGAATCCTCCTCCGCCGGCATGCGCGAAGTTAACGGACATTGAGCACGTGGTGATCCTCATTCAGGAGAACCGGTCGTTCGATCATTATTTCGGAAACTACCGCGGCGTGCGCGGATTCTCCGATAAAAGCGCCGCCTTCGAACAGCCTGACCCAGCGAACACCGGAAATCCGCCCACGGGAATCTTGCAGCCCTTTCATTTGGACACGGCGACGACAAATGCAGCGTGCACCCACGACATTACGCATGATTGGGTGCCACAGCATCAGGGTTGGAACAACGGGGCGATGAACGGATTCGTCACTTCGCGGCTGGCCGCACCAAACGACGCCGTATTAACGATGGGTTATTACAACCGTCTGGATATTCCATATTACTATGCGATAGCCGATGGGTTCACGATCTGCGACAACTATTTCTGCTCCGTGATAGGGCCCACTGATCCCAACCGCCTTTACACCATGGCAGCTTCGATTGACCCGGATGGAAAGAACGGCGGGCCGTTGCTTCAAACGCTCGGGCTGAACCGTATGGATTTTTTCGGAAAGCTAACCTATACGACCATGCCCGAACAACTGCAGGCTCGCGGAATTTCGTGGAAGGTCTATACCTCACCCGACCAGAATATTCTGAACACTGTTTTCTCCGACAACGTGTTGTCCTACTTCAAGAATTTTAAAGACCCGACATCACCGCTGTATCAGAACGCGTTCGTACCAAACTTTCCGTTGGATTTTCTGAACGATGCAGTGAATGGAAACCTACCGCAGGTATCGTGGGTAATCGCTTCGATAGTGGATTCGGACCATCCGCCCGCGCCAACGCTTTTTGGTGAGATCACACTGTCAGCAATCGTTACGGCTCTTAGCGCGAATAAGGCGCAATGGGCGAAGACGGTGTTATTCGCGACATATGACGAGAACGGCGGATTTTTCGATCACGTGGCTCCGGTGACGGCGCCACCAGGAACGCCGGGGGAATATGTCACCGCACCGGCAGTGCCAGACCCCACAGTAGTGGGCACTCCGCCCATACTGGGGCCGATCGGATTGGGATTTCGGGTCCCAATGCTGATTATTTCTCCATTCAGCCGCGGCGGGTTCGTGTCGTCGGATTTGTTCGATCATACTTCGGTGCTGCGATTCCTCGAGACCCGGTTCGGCGCGGAAGTGCCGAACCTGAGCGCGTGGCGGCGCGCGGCGGTAGGCGATATGACGAGCGCATTTAATTTCGCGAAGACGGATACGTCCCTGCCAAACAATTTGCCGCCACCGCTTCTGCCAGTTCCGCAGGTTCTGGCAGAATGCGTAGCGACGCTGGCCGGGACGACGCCGTACACGGTGCCTAATCCGCAGACATTGCCTACACAAGAGGTTGGAACCGCGGTGCGGCCGAGCGGGGCGTGTTCGTCATAGCCTGCAGCCCGGTAACTACCATCCTTTAACAAGCCACGGTGATCCTCGACGAGTTAGAGGGCAGCCACGTAGCTGAGACTCGCTCTCAAACCGGAGTGTTTCGAGAACCCCACGGCCACCGACAGAGAAATCCCCCAAAGAGGGAGCGGATTCGATTAGAGACACTCCAGCTGCGATGGGATCTGACCGAGCCGTTTCCAGGCCGTGTGTTTCTTGCCTTCCGCCAACAGCTCCCGCTGCCCTTGCTGACGCACCGTGCGCCCTTTTATATTGCGTCGGATTGCCGGACATCTCAAATCACCGTCCGGGCCCGACATAAAAGAAGATTCCAAGTGCGAGACTCTTTGCATATACAATCCAGGTAGGTTATAACTTTTTTTTCAGATTGAGGACTCTATGAAGCAAGTCTTGGTGTTGCTGTTACTGATTATGGCGGGACACCTACCGGTCGGAGCACAGGAAGATACCATCGCAAAGACAAATCTGAAGGTGGGTGACGTCGCTCCAGACTTCACACTCCTGAGCGATAAATGGGAACAGGTGAAGCTGAACGATTTCCGAGGCAAGAAGAATGTCGTGCTCGCCTTTTATGTTCTAGCTTTCACCGGCGGTTGAACAAAAGAACTGCAAGCCTATCAGGCTGATATGGCTAAACTGGAAGCAAGCGACACAGTCGTCCTGGGAATCAGCATAGACAGTCCCGCTGCCAATGCAGCTTTTGCAAAACAGATTGGTGTTACATTCCCACTGCTTAGCGACATGAACAAAGAAGTGCTGACCTCCTACCAGATTTTGAAGCCTTACGACGTCAAAGGCGGAAAATATCAATGGGCGCAGCGAACCACTATCGTTGTGGACAAAGAAGGGAAAATCCAACACGTTGAACAAGGCGACAGTGCTGTCAATCCAAACAGTGCTGTCTCGATTTGTACGGGATTGCACAAACCTCGTGGACAAAGTTAGATTAGGTTGACTTGGATGATTCAGTTCGAGCAACGACGACCGTTCTAAGAAACTTCTTTCAGAGCGGACAACTTCCTGAAGGTTCAAATAAGCTGCTTGGTTGAAAGGATTCAATGAAGAAGCCAACACGAAAAAAACTCTCTACAAAGAAGACTCCAGGTCCGCGCTCCTTGAAGCGCGTCAGTGCCGCGATCCGCAAGGCACAATCGAACAAGGGTTCTGTCGGGCGCGAGACGGAAGGTAAACTTGCCTTCAATCAGGCCATGATCTACGTTAAAGACGTAGAGCGCGGGCTTGTCTTCTACCGCGATTTGCTGGGATTCAAGCTTATCGAAGACTTTCGTTATGAGAATAAGCCGGTGTATGCGCGCTTGCGCGCGCCAGGTGGGGATGGAACGATTGCTCTACATCAGGTGGGGCCAGGCGACTCCGTTTCCAGCGATGGTGTACGCCTGTACTTCGAAGTTCGAGAACTTGACGAGTTCTGCCGCAAGCTCCAGCTGAAGAACTTCTACATCACCAAGCTGCCACGCATGATGCCATGGGGATGGCGGCACGCGTACCTCAATGATCCCGATGGTCACGAGATTAGCCTTTATTGGGCCGGAGAAAATCGTATGAAGAAAACGATGATTAAAGCCGCACAAAAAGCCGCCCGCGTTTGAGCGGCATCTGGAAGCCCGCGCAGTTACATTTCCAATAAGCGGTAATCCGACACGCATGTGAATCCAATCAAGTTCGAACTGGGTCCATGGCGCCTGACTTTCCTGACTGGGCGGCCATCGGGGCAAGACCTCGGTCTTTACTTCAGTGTAAAGAGCTTCTCGAAAAGCTCTTTCGACAGCCGAGCACCCTCATCGGTAAATGCGACAGATTTGGCTTTGGTAGCCGGATTCGAGATGAAGTCTTTCTCGTGCAAGGAATTCATCACTTGCCAATCGTGTCCCTTCCACGACCGCAATCCGAATCTATCTTTGAAGGAAGTCAGATAGAGTAGAGCCAAAACCGTTTGTTCCAGTTTTTCCTGATCAATGTCCATGGAGCACCTCAGCATTCTCCAGGATGCGAAAACAATAATTTGTGAGAACTGATCCCAGTTGCCGACTCCCCTGAAGACTTCATACATCCTCGTTATGCGGGAGTCTAGAACTTGAAGGACGGATCGAATGGTGCCATTTCGTGGCCTGCCGTTGGAGGCGACCCATGGAAAGGATGGCAAAAGGAGGGAAATCAAATCGGCAGAGAGGGCGATCCGTCCTGGTTGCGGCGGCTTGTGCTTCACCTGTAACCTGCAGCTTGGATCCGCTTGTGAGCAAGCTCAAAAAAACACCGGCAACGGGTCATCGACTTGGATTTCGCGATCTGCGCATAAACTCTCATTTACCCTTTCGCACATCAGCTTACGGCGCATCGATTCTCATCGGAACAGCGTGCTAATCTTCAAACTCCTCGTTCGGAGGTTAGCTTGGCCGGGTCCTCGTCATCCAACGGCAGTGGGGCGGAAAACCGTCGCAGTACGCGAGTCATCTACAATGTGCCGGTCACCATCCGGGCGCGGGACGCGCTAGGCCAATCGTTCGAGGAACTCACGTCAACTGTTACGGTCAACTGCAACGGCTGCAAGTACGAGTCGAAGCACTACGTCCCTAAAGGTTCCAGTCTCACCGTCGAAATCGGTGCGCGCCAGCGCGGATCGGGCTCCAGGTTATTCCCCGCTCGAGTTGTGTGGGTCCAGCGGCCCCGCACGTATCGCGAAGTCTTCCATATCGCGGTGGAATTTGAAGTTCCAGGAAATGTTTGGGACATGGAATCGCCGCCCAAAGATTGGTTCCCGCATCCTGATGATGAAGAGTTGATCATCCCAGTGTATCCGGAAGAAGGCGATCCAGTACCTGTGCTTGTCGCGTCGGCACTGCTCTCACAAAAATTAGAAGCGCAAGCTAACGTGTCAGAGATTGCTCACAGCGTTTTGCCCGTATCCGCACCAGCGGACGCCTCCATAACTCTCGATTCCCCAGCTTCTTCGCAAATGAATGAGTCGGAGATTAAGGTCGCTTGGCAAATCGCGAGATCGGGCGTAGAAGCGGCGATGATGGAAGAAATCACGCTATTGCGCGAGCACCTTGAATCGCAGCTCCAGGAGGCTGTACAGGAAACCGTCAAATCGTTGTCCGAACGTATCGCCCAGAGCATTTTGAATGTTGTGGTCGAACAAGCAACGGAACGCACGGCCGCCACCGTTGCCGAGGCGCTTGAGACTTGTGGGGGCAATATCGAGGGGCTGGACACCAAGATTCGTTTAGCGGCGCGAGAAGCTTTGCGCATGCAATTCGAAACCCCGCGCAAATCGCCGCCTCGCAAGCGCACCCGTAAATATCGCGAGTAGGGAAAACATCGTTTCCCGCGGGTCCGTGGCCCTAGTACCCACTACGAAACTGTGCCAAAACGCACAGTTTAGATGTGGTTACCAGCATATCTTTATATGAACCATAGTTAGAGCAGCCAAAGAAAAATTGTCACGGGACTCTGTGCCTACAACTCTCAACACTGTGAATGTGGAATCCTCATGCGAGAGATAAAAGACTTTGCGCATCCCACTGCTCCCGAGAACAGTGCGGAGCGCCGCCGGTCACACCGCGTTTACATCAAGATGCCGGTCATCATCCGCGGAAAAAACGGGCAGCTGCCCTTCAACGAAGAAACGCATACAGCCTCGGTGAACGCTCACGGCTGCATGGTGCGACTTGCGGAAAAAGTCGTGCGAGGGCAGGAGGTCGCAATCCTCAATCCCAAGACAGTGGAGGAACTGCCTTGCACCGTAACATTTATTGGGCAGAAGGAATCCGGCAAGACCGAGGTGGGCCTCGAATTTGTCGAGCCATCGCCGCTATTCTGGCGGATGACCTTTCCGTCTGAGGATTGGGATCCCTCCGAGCGGAAACGTCCTACCGGCACGAGTACGCGTGCTTTGCCCCGGCGCAACAAGGTCTAAGGCCTTCGCTGAACCTCTAATCAGCCGAGTCTAGCGGAACGCATTGCCAAAGAAAGAAGCTGAATTCACGAGATCAAAAATGACAAGAGACAAAGCAATCGAAGCCTTACAGCATGCAGCGTTTGATGCAAGAGACGTTGGACTGAACGAAGAGCAAATAATCGAAGCAGTGAAAGCGCCAACAACGGAATATCAAGCTGGACTAAACGCGTCCTCCGGTAAGCCGCTCAACCTAGGTAAGTAAGAAGAATATCCGTATGTAATTTTTCTGTTGCCCGCTGGTTGCCTTGTTCAGCCTCCGCAAAAGTTTCGGCAAGTTCGACGCAATGCCGACTCTATCAGATACTTTTTGAGCAGACTTGTCCAATCGCTTAAAGCCAAAACGTGATCTTCCCTGCTACAATGCTGCGACTCGGCGCTGAAGTTCGCTGGCAATCTCGTTCGCATCTTGGCCTCGGGCGAAACGCACTGGCTCGCCGATCGTAACGCGAACATGTCTGGGGCGAGCGATGCGGCGCTCGGCTTGTCTCAAGTCAAATACCCCGTCGATTCGCATGGGTATCACCGGGAGCTCGAGTTGAGCCGCCAGCAAACCGATTCCTGCTCGGAACTCGCGTAGCTCGCCGTCTGGCGTAGTCAAGCCTTCTGGAAATATCAACACATTCCATCCGCGGTCCGCGAGATCGCCGGTAAAAGAGAAGCTGCGACGGAATCCCGATTCTCTTGGTAGTGGAAAAACGTTGAAGAGCGCGATAACGAGAAAATACTCCAGCCGTTTGGCCGCCTGCTGAAAAACATTCAATTCTTTCGACGGGTAGCGCATGGCCCAAAGCCTCTCGCCACCCATGGCAGTCGCAAGACGGTGGCGCAGCCTCAGCGGCAGTGCCGCAAGAATCCACCCAATGTCGATGTATGTGACGTGATTGGAAACCACCAAAACGGGACCGTGAAGGCCGTGAAGATTTTCCCGTCCTTTCACTCGCGGAGCGGCGAGAATATAAGTCGCGGGCCACACCAGCAGGTAATAGACGGCAAGCCGGACGCATGTCACCAACCAATTTTGTCCCCATTTCGGACACCTGTATTCGGGACGCGAACCAGATGGTGTCTGTAACAATTGTTCCAACTGGGCCACAGTCTTAATTTCGCTGAATTTCTCTTCGTTCAAATCAATTTGGTAGCGCCCCTCAAGTGCGCTCATTAGTTCTACTCGGTCCAGCGAACTCATGTTCAAGTCGACTTCTAGCGCCATGTTGGAGGAGAGCGCACTCAGTGGCCGGCCGGTGGTGCGTGCCACAAATTCACTGAGCGAATTAGCACTTTGAGTTTCAGTCTCCATGCCGACTCTGGCCTCCGCCACAGCACGTATGCGTGTCAGCAGCGGTTTTTGAGTCGGTGTGCGCGGGAAGTCTGGCTCCAACCAGACCATCCATCGCCGAATTTGTTGGAAATCGGCGAGCGACTTGTTCGCGTTGTCGACCGCAATGCCCGCATCCACGGTCGGATTCTCGAGCAGCAAGACCGCGCAAGGTTCCGCATTTCCATCCCGCTCGAGCCCGATAACGACGCTTTCCTTCACTCCCGGTTGTTCACGCAATGCACGCTCAAGGTCCTGCGGATAAATTTTCATTCCCGCAGGTGTAACAATCACATTCTTCTGCCGCCCTTTGAAGAAAAGACGCCCTTGCTCGTCCATCTCCCCCAAGTCGCCGGTGTGGAACCATCCGTCTTCGCCGACCACAGGGTGAAGCTTCTGACCACTCCAATATCCGGCAGCTATATTCTCGCCCCGAACTAAAATTTCGCCGCTCGCATCCACTTTCATTTCCAGGCCGGGAAAAAGTTTGCCGATGGAACCCTGGTCCGAACGGAAAGGATGGTTCAAGCTGATCAGGGAGGTGGTCTCCGTCAGCCCGTAGCCTTGAATTACCGCATATCCGAGCCGGTTCCAAAACGATTCCGCCGACGCTGGCAACGCCGCTCCCCCGGAAATAAATGCCCAGAATTTCCAGCCAAGCTGATAATGGATTCGCCGGAACCTCCACCAGCGCAACAAGAAATGCTCCTTCTGGGAAGCTTCGAAATCCTTCTTGAATTTTTGGATCCTAGCAGGACCCTCCATTTGCCGCTGGATTTCTCTTTGCAAGGATTCGATCAGGCGCGGCACTGCAATCAGCACCGAAACACGCTCGCGGTGTATGGTCTCCAGCAATTCGGCAGGTCTCAACGATTCAAGAAAAATAGTGTGCGCACCTAACATTGGCGCGATGAACAGCGCCAGCATCTGTCCGAAAATATGGCTGAGTGGCAGCAGATTGAGGAATCGCAGCGGATGGAAAATCCTTTCGTAACGCAGATATTTTTTGATCTCCTGTTCCAGCGGCTCGATATTCGCGAGAACGTTGCCATGCGTAATGACCACTCCGCGCGGCTCTGCGGTCGTTCCGGAAGTAAACACAATCTCCAAAATATCCTGGCGTGAAAGTGCTGGAGAGGGGTATTTCTCATCCGAATGCCGCGCGATTGCGGCAGGGAGAGATTCGATAGCCAACTGAGGAACATCCAGACTGGTCACCGCTACTCCTTGTGAATAGACAACCATCCGTGCATCGACCTGCTGAGCCACGCGCGAAGAGAACTCAACCGTCGATACCCGATCAATCGGAACCACGATCGTGCCACGGAGTAGACACCCCCCAAACACAACTGCCCATTCCGGCGAATTCTCGGCCCACAGAAGAACCGCGTGTCCTTTTCCTATCCCCCTCGCTTCGAGTTCCCGAGCAAATCGCCGAGCATCTCCAACAATCTGCCGATAAGTCCAGCGATTCATTCGATAGCCGCGATGAGCGGTGAATGCGACGTCTGAGGCTCGGCAGGAATATTCTAAAAAGAACTCGATGAGGGATTCGCGCGCCATTGAGATATGACTCACGGTATCTTACCGGAAGACAGTACAACGGTGTCTAGCTCTGGGGTTCGTGAGGTGAGCGCGAAATTACTGAGGAATTTCGACGCGAGTCGAGGAGGCTTTGTTCAAGCCTCCTCACCCGTATCCTGAGGCCTCTACCGGGAATACTTTTCCAATTCAGCTACGAGCGGACGTGCGGTTTCCGGTACCGGTACGTTTCCGCTGAGAGTGTCATGCCGCGAAACACCCGGCCCATACATCGCTTCGTCTCCACTCTTGTCGGCATGCACGACGGTTCCGTCCAAGCTCACACCAGCAAAAATTCCTTTGCTGCGCGAATAGGACAGAATTTCCGCAGTTAGCGAAACGTCGGTACCTGCAGCGGCAGTGCGGCCTAGGGGACCTGCCGCGACAGAGGCATCGCCGCCTAGTTTGAATTTATCAGCAAGCAAGTGGTTTAAAGCGCGATCATTCATGAACAGAAGAACCAAATCGGTAGACGAGCCACCTGCCTGGTAGCCAAAACTCCCGCCTTCCGCAGCGATAAAGATGGGTGCGCTCCATCCGTTCGCCGTTCGGCAGACTGCAACTCCACGCCCGTACTCAGCACCAAAAATAAACGCAAACTTCTTCTCACCCGGAATGACGGCGATGCACCGGGTCTTGTTTAGAATGTCCGGCGATATGGAGTCCGGAGCGTTCATAATATCTTGGAAAACTTCAGCCGCTCTTCGCAGGCGGTGGATGTCGTCTTCTTTGTCGGACGCCGATGCGACCAACGGAAGTACCAGGAACACGGCTACGGTCAGAAAAGCTAGAAGATATTTTTTCATTGATGTACTCCTTAGAATTATGTCGAGCCGTTAAGCAGCTGAGCAACGTACTGACGAATTTCGGCGATTCATTACGGCGTGCTGCAGGTTACTTTCCCGCGACGGATATTCCTATACCTGGAGGCCTGTAAAAAAGGGTAGGAGTGGGCTTTAGATCGGACGTAAATTATTTAGAATGAGATTCTTAGGTATTAAGTTTAATGCTGGATTTGTATCAAATCCGGGTTTTGCGGAGCCGAAGGCTTGCCACGCGTCCATCGAGGTGGACGCAATGCCCCCGATTTCAGTCGGTTCATCGCTAGCCCAACGCCGATCGAGCTACCCACAAAATGTTTCACCTTCATCGGCCCCACCACCTTCACGTCACGGATCCAGTGCAGGCCGCTGCTAATCGCACACCCACACTGCGAACAGTCTGGATTACCTCCAAAAATGCAGGGCTCCACGCGACTCTGAAAATTCGCCGAATAATTTGCCGACATCTTCGCAAACAAACACTCATCTGGATTGGCTGGAGGCGCCAAAAATGTTTTCGCGATGCCCTCATTCATCAACAGTTTCGGATATTTCACGGTTAGCGCCGGAAGTTCTCGCGTCAGAGTCTCGCGGTTCTCGCGCGTGAGCATTTCCGAAGTCTGCTCACCAATTTGGGGTGTGTACAAGCTCACCCATATCCGATTGACCTCCGACCTGCCGTTCCAAAAGGCGACATATTCTTCCAAGTAGCCCGGGCGGGAAAGCATTGGACGCGTTATCGTCCAATGAATGTTTACTTCTCGTCCTTCGATATTCTTAAGAATGCGTTCATACGTGGCCGGCTTGCGACGAATGTCATGGTCTTCCGGTAGCCCGTCGATCGACACCGCAACCCGCACGCGCGGAATTTTCATCCACTCTCCCGGAATCGGTACCACGGCACTGGTCACCACCAAGGTGAACACCGACATCTGACTCAGTGCCGGCAGAATCTTACTCAGCTCACGATGCCGTACCAGCGGTTCGCCGCCTACCAACGAAACATGCATAGGCTTGTGGTTGCGCACCAGATCGAGCACCCCGTCCACCAGCTGGTCTCCGCGTTTATCGGTCAGCTCGCGTAGCGTAACACCGCCCGACAAGTGCGCGTCACCGTAGGCATAGCATCCCGGGCAGCTCAGAGGGCATTCGCGCGTAATTTCGATGGAAAGCAGAGGAACTCTGCCTGTCAGGATTCGTCCCCAGGACCTAAGTACTTCGCGGGGCGTAATACTGGGATTAACACGAGTGGAAGCCATATTTTCAAATAGATGCTAGTTGTACGGTAAGGGCTGCACGTTTCAGCTATGCGTGGTGGTGTGTTTTCTTGCTAACGGCGGCTCAAATTGCGAAGCTTGCGCGGCGCAGATAGCGTCATTGAACTAGGCGGTGCTGCTCGATAAAGCGCAGTGCGTCTTCCGCTGACCTGCTTCCGGCTGCCGTGCCTATCTTATTCGACTCTGTCGTCGAAAACAATGGCCTGCGCCTCGGCGAGAATTTTGCCGGGTCGAAAGTCCCTCTTGTCGTATGGAACACCCAAACATATTCGCGCCGGTTCTTATCGGCATCAGACGGAGAGACCACCGCGGTGTCTATTGTCGAAAGAGGAGTGAAGTCTGAGAATCCGTTCTTGTCAGTGTGAACCGGCGTAGGCATTGTGCCGTTAAAGAAATCGGCGTCGTGCGTGAAGATCACCACAAAATCCACCATGGCCGGCGACGGCGCGGGACAAATACCAGAAAAACTCTTGCCTCTGTTCAATGTCATCCACTTGTACTGATTCGGGGAAAGCCCGTAGGCCGAAAAATAAAGTTTACAGTGTTCTTTATTTTCCAGCGGCTCCATCGGCGGATCCTCTTCCTCGTCAGGATCGCGCGGGTTCGCGGCCACATGCATGGTCCCGTTCGCAGGGATAGGCTCGCTGGACACATTATCCGCCAGGACAACATTCGAAGTCGTCACCGAAGACACTGGTGCTGAAGCTGCCGCAGTGGCACGCGGTTTAGAACCTCTCGATGACTTGCCCGAAGATGTTTTCGCGGCCGTTGCTACGGCAGATTTGGGAGCCGCCGACGAACTCGAAACAGCCACAGTTTTTCCCGAGTTCGATTTTGTACCAAGGTTCCGGCTGTCAGAATTAGTCGCGCTCGTCGAATCAGCAGATTTCGTTTTGCTGCTATACGTGGGCACAACCTTCGCTGTCGAGCTAGCTCTATCAGAGGCCTTGGCGGCCGGACCGGCGGAAGTATGCGCACTCGGCTTGACCTGTGAGTGCGCGGCAGTCGGTTGAACTTCCGGCTGTTTTTGATTTTCTGCGCTTGCTGAAGCCGCAACAGCATTATCTGTTTCGGCCGGTACCTTAACAGCTCTGGTGGTGGAACGCGCGCTGTGCGCCGATTCTCCCCGTGGGCTGGGGCCGGAGGTACAGGGACCGGCTTCGTCGCGTCTGTCTCGGGAGTAATGTTTGCAACCGGCTTGGAGCTTGCGTTCGAAGCACCGCTCGCGGAAGTCTTCGCAGCAACAGCTGATTGGCGCCCGGGCTGGGCCGCTTGCGCTCCGCCGGCGATCTGATTGTTTTCCTCCGCAGGCGGCTTCGGAAGCGCTTTAGCTTCGACAAAGCCTTCTCGCCCGCCGGCGGTCCGAATCTTTACGTAGCCTTTCTCGCGGCCAATAACCTCCACCGGCTCCCCGCACTTCAATTTCATAGCTACGTCAAAACTATTTAGCGAGTCATATACCCAGACGCGATCCTCATTTACCCCGCACTTTAGCGGGCTTGTTTCTGCCGCCCGGGTGGGAACTACGAAACAAACACCAAGAACGATCAGAATCAGCGCGACTGTGCCTCGCATTATTCTTCCCCCGTTGAGCGACATTGCTTGGGCTCCTCCAGGAGCATCCGAACCATTCCATGGTTGACTGGTCTCGCGGTTCAGCGATGTTTTGTGACTTTTCTGCGCGAAGGCTGTACGAAAGAAATGATGGAACATGTCATCGATCTACGTTGCTGTAAAAAGGGTGAATCTAGGTAGCCAGTATGCGCGGTCATAAAACGAACCGACAACTGGACAGAAGGACAGAACAAGGGCAGGGGAGGCGCTTCGCTTTCTATTCTAAGGACTGCTATCAAATATATGCGGTAGCGGCCTACTTCGTGGCCATATTCACTTTCCTTTCTTGAAGCTCGGGACGATCCGCGCCCGGAGCGGCAATTCTCGCTAGTCGCGCAAAATAAGCGCGAGCTTCTTCCCGTCGTCCGGCGGATTCGGCGGCTTTCGCAGCCCCGTACAATGAATCAAACCTATTGGGCGATAATTTCAACGAAGCTTGATATTCAGTGAGCGCTTCTGGAGGCTCCTTGAGTTCCACCAATAAATCCGCGAGCATCTCCCGCGCAGGCATTGTAAGAGAATCCAGATGTTCGGACTCTTCCCGCTCGGCCGCTTGACGCATGATTTTCACAGCTTCACCCGGCTTACCTTCCGCATAATTCAGCCAAGACTCCGCTTCGCGTTGCTCAATACTTTCGCCCGGATAAATCTTGTTTCCCATCTCTTTCTCATGTTTATGGGACGCGTCATCCGCTTCGATTAGTTTTTGAATGTCTTTCCTCGCGCCATCCGCGTCACCGCTGCGCGCGGCTCCCATAGCCTTTACCCAGTAAGTCATACTCAGGTCGCGCAACGGGATATCGCGCACCGTAAGCGAGGCTGCCTCTTTCCAATGATGTAGCTCCAGAGCGTTGCGCGCTTCGAAAACCGCCTGCATATTTTCAATAGTTCTGGCGCCCGCACCTGGAACCGCCTTCAAAGTATTCACCAGATCCTGCGCCTTCGCTTCCTGTCCACTCTGTAGGTATGCGTAATCCAGAAAATCCATGGCGTGCGTTTCGTAATGTGCATCAGCCATGTGCATTTGCGTGTCTTTCGCAGCTGAGGCCATGGCGGCAATATTCGAGCCGATCGACTCCTGCCACAAACCCAGTCGCGTGAAGATATGCGCCGGCATGTGCAGCGCATGCGACGAATCAGGAGCAATCCTTGCGTACAGGCGCGCAGCCTCCAGGCCCTTGGAAGCAAGCTCAGGCGTATCGCTGGCGTGAATGATGTAATGAGCTACCCCAGGATGGTCCGGATCGGCAACCAGAAGGGGACCGAGAATTGCCAGCGCCTTCTCGCGGTCTGCCAAATCATGTTCGTCTGTATTCGGCCAAAGCAACCAGAGACAAGCCGTAAAATGCCGCTGCATCGATATCCTTCGGATTGTCTCGGTACACCTTTTCCATCGCTACAGAATAAGCCTGCGCTCGGGCTTCATGACTTGACTCCGAATCGTCTTGATAGAAAGCCGCAGCCGCGGAAATATACTCGCCCTCTCGTGCGGTCGTTCCCTCGATCTTTTCGGCTTGCTCCAAATCCTCCCGGCCCTCGCGCAAGGTATGCTGCGCCGGAAAATCCCACAGCTGATGATACAGTGCCATGGCCTTCCCCCAGTAAGCCATGGCGCAATGCGGATCCTGTTGTGCAGCGTCTAGGAAAGCCTGATCGGATTGTTGATATTGAAACGAATGCAGCAGCGCCACGCCCTTCTGCATCATAGGTTGCGCCTGAGTCGAGCAAGAGGTGGGAAAATTTATTTTGCCAAGTTGCGCCGAGCGTCGAGCAGCATGGACCACCGACGATGGTAGTCGCCTGTCACTGCCTACATGGAGAACAAAGCATAAAGGAAAAATTCCAGCGATTGCGAGCAAACCGTGAATCCATCGCATCACCTCACCTCCACGAGCGTACTGGCGAGAATTGTACTCTCTTGCGCAAGAACCCGGCGGGCACGGAGCATCGTGTCGCGCCGTTATTTCTTGTGGTGGCCCGCTCGTCTCTTCTTATCGTATCTGGCCAACGCATCCTCGATCACCGGATAAGCCATTTTGGCCGGAAGAATATCCTCCACTTCGACGACCTTTCCCTCGAGATTTTTGTAATCCTGAAAAAACCGCCGGATCATCGCGAGTTTGTGAGGCGGCAACTCGCTAGCCTCATGGTAGTCGTTGTATTCCGGATCGGCGGTCGCCACCGCGATAATTTTATGATCTTTCGTTCCCGAGTCGATCATGGACATTAACCCAATCGTCCGTGCGTCCATGATCGTAAGCGGCACCACGGGCACCTGGCACAGCACAAGCACGTCGAGTGGGTCATGGTCCTCCGCGAGCGATTGCGGAATGAACCCATAGTTTGCCGGATAATAAACCGCCGAATAAAGGACGCGGTCCATTTTGATGATGCCGCTACCCTTGTCGAGCTCGTACTTCACACTCGATCCCAAAGGGATCTCAATCACCGCGTGGAATTCTCGCGGAACGTTTTCGCCAGGACTCAAATCATGCCAAGGATGCATCGGAGGGCCTCCAACTCGCGGGCCATTGTAGGTCAGACAGGATGATTCGTCAGCACTACCTTGCCACCCTGTCGCGCAAATACGTAGACGGTTTTGGGATCGATGTCCTGCAGCGCGCGGTCCTTCAAATAATCCTCGGTGAAAAGAAATATCCGGCTCTGACCCTGCCACAGACGAGTAAACGACTGATTGTCCTCAAAAATGTTGGGAGCACCGGGAAAATACGAGCCATACCATAAATTTCCGTCTCGTCCATTGAGCACGTGAAGTTCGATTCCCGTGTAGTAGTTCAGCGTCGAGCCGAACTCATACTTTCCGTTGATCACAATCGTGTCGCCAGGCTTGAATTCCTCTTGTATCTTTATCGCGATATTTTTGGAGCTAACTTCCGGAGAAAATATGACGAATCCTTGGTGCACGCAGAGCAGCACCACGATCATCATTGCAGTCAGTGCAAGATTGCCCTTTAGTGGCGCTCCGCGTCGGCGAAAAATCCAGTTCAGTCCGGTGCCGATTAACAGCGCGAACCCAACGAGCCAAAACGGCATGCGGAATAATCCGAACGCTTCAATGGTCAAATCTTCCATATGCCCTAGAGACAAAGCATATTGCCTGGGGTGCGGCACCAGAACACTTCCGACGTCGGTCCCACGCGGAAATGGGTGAGTCATTGCAAGCACGCTCATCGCCGCAGCGAAGCCCAGCATCCCCATAATCAACAACACACGTGAAGCGGTTTTACCAGCTCTGCGCTCGCGGCTCCCGATCTCTGATTCGCGTTCTCGTTGCATCCAGCCGCCTATCAGCAATGCCAAAGCGGGCAGCACCGGCAGCGAATAATATTCCTGCCGCGTTGAAAAACTGAAAAACGACATAATTACGCCCGCCCATACCCCCAAGAAAAGGTTCGCGATAGCGCGCCTACTCAGGCCCTCTCGCCATCGCTGTACTTGCCTCGGAATCTCCTTCAGCGCCGGAAACAAAAACACGAACCAAGGGATCAGCCAGGCCAGCACCAGCGCCCAGAAAAGCAGCAGCGGTACCTTGTCGTAATCTCGCGGAACTCTTTTATTCAGATACCGCAGGACCTGCTCGTTTACAAAATAAAACCACAGGAATCCTTTTTCTGGGCCGCTCGGCTGCGCCGGACTGCGTATTGCCGCCAGAATGTGCCATGGCGCCGCCACAACCAAAAACGCCAGCGTGCTCGATAACGGCCGCATGGCCAGAAGTTTCTTAAAGTTCCCGACCAGCAGAAGGAACACAAAAATAATCATGCCCGGAAAAGCGAGGCCAATGAGGCTTTTGGTCAGAACGTTCAGCGCCACGGTAATTGAAAATCCCCAACAAGACCACCGTTCTGGCTTTTCCTGATTGTAAGCCACCAGGAAAAAATAAAGACTCAGTGTCAGCCACATTGCCACGATCGCATCCGGAATCAGGAATCGCGTGTAAACGAAAATCCCGGGCGCGGTAATCAAAATCAACGCCGCGTAAAATCCCGCCTCTCCGCTCAAAAACCGTCGCCCAAATATCCACGCGCAGAACCCAAGTCCCAATACGCTCAACGCCGGCGGCAAACGCGTCTGCCACTCGCCCACTCCGAATAGCTTGTAGCAGATCGCCACGCACCAATACATCAGCGGAGCCTTTTCCAGATACCGTATGCCGTTCACATACAGCGTCACCCAGTTGTGGTTCAACAACATTTCGCGCGCGGCTTCAGCATGGATCGAATCCGCGTCGTCCAAGAGGCCAGGCGTTGAAAGTGCGGGCACATAAATCAGCGCCCAGGTAACAAAGATGATCCCCAGTGCGGAAGGTTTCGATAGAAATGTGGAGGACGAAGACGTGCGCGAAATTGAATTCACAGGAACATTTTCCGCCGGCTGAATCAGGCCAACATTCTAACCGAATGCCCCTCTGATTCCGATTTTTCTATCGCCTCTGAACGATTTAAACGCAGTACTCTATTCTTGTCGCATAAAGTTTTTCTGGAAGATCCATAATATTTCCCGAAAATGTCTGCGCCACAGGAAACTTTTCCGGCTGCGCTATCGTCGATTCGCTTGTATGATTCCCGGCATATTTCAAAAGGGTGGTCTCCACTCATGGGTGCTGGCAAACAGGCCGTGCGGAGAATTTCGCGCAATGCTATTTCACTCGCCCTCGGTCTCGCAGCAGTTCTCTGGATTCCAGTAAGCTTCGTCGCGCAGGCCAAGCTTATGCAACAACACGCCAGCGCTCCGCCACAATCCCCTTCCAGCGGGCCATCTGCTAGGTTGCCACATCCAGCGCCGCCGGGAGTAAAAACCGCCGGCCAAGCCTTTAAAAACGTGGAAGTTCTAACGGATGTTCCCGCCGACCAGCTCATGCCCTCGATGCGTTACATCACATTCGCACTCGGCGTGCGCTGCGATTATTGCCACAGTCAGGACCATTTCGAAAGCGACGAGAAGCCCGCGAAAAAGCGCGCCCGAGGCATGATGAAAATGATGTTCAGGATCGACAATGCATATTTCAGCGGGGATCGCACCGTCACCTGTTACACCTGCCATCACGGCGCTTCCAAGGCTGCCGGCATGCCAGTTCTGGCGGACATTATCTCGATGACCAGCGCCTCTGCCAGCACTGTCGCAGCACTTCCTCCTCTTTCCGACGCACCCGGCTCCGCAAATTCTGCCGCCGTAATTTCGGCGACTGCCAATCCGCTTCCCTCCGCTGAAGAAATTCTCCAGAGCTACACGCAAGCACTAGGAGGCGAAGCCGCCATCAGCAAAATCATGAGCCGCCAAGATAAGGGAACACTAGACGCCCCTGCGCACCACATGCATTCAACCGTCGAAATTTATCGCAAAGCCCCCGACAAAATTGTCACCATGGTGCACACCCCTCGGGGCGATTCTTCTCAGGGTTACAATGGCAGCGTTGCATGGCAAGCTCGCGGCGACGAAGTAGAAGAGCTTCGCGGTGACGATCTTATCCGCACAAAAGATTTGGCCGCATTCAATTCCGGATTAAATTTAAAGAAAAGTTACGCTCGCCGGGAGGTCACCAGCATCGCAAAAATTAATGGCCACGAGGCCTCCTGCGTCAACGCCTCGCGCTCCACTGGCGTCCCCGATCAATATTATTTCGACACGCAATCCGGTTTACTCCTGCGATTTTCCACTCAGATCGACAGCCCCCTAGGCGCAATCCCGCAAGATACGTATTACGAAGATTACCGTGACGTAAGCGGAGTTAAAGTGCCATTTGTTGTTCGCGTCATGCGCCCGGATGGCGAAACAATTTACAAGTGGGAACAAATTCAGACAAATGTCCCGGTAGATGACCGCCGTTTCGAAAAGCCTGCGGAAAGGTCTAAAAAAGAAGCTAAGGAACGGCCGGCGCCGAAGCACTAGCGTCGTTTCTTGCCGCCACCGCTTGCGCCGGATGCACGCCGCACTGCGCATCCACCAACTTTTGCAGCGCGTCGTCCAAAAGCGCACCTTGACGCGATTTCGCCGAGCAAACTTGCGCCGCTCCCAGTTGCAGTGCACCGCGTAAATCCGCGCCGTCCAGATTCGCGTTCTGCAAGTTAGCTCCGTTCAGCACCGTGCCGTTAAATTGCGCGCCGCGCATATCTGCGCCGCTTAAGTCCGCATCGATAAAAATTGCAGTAGCGAGTTGCGCGTTGACCATCCGCGCGTTCGGCAATTTCGCGGACCACAGATAGGCCTGCTGCATGTCTGCGTGCTCCAGGTCAACTCCATCCAATTGCGCATCGCGCAAGTCAGCCTTCTGCATGTTGGCCCGAACCATGTTGGCCGACGAAAGGCGCGCGCCATAGAGGCTCGCGCTATCCAGCCGCGCGTCCACCAGATTCGCATTGATCAACGAAGAATACGAAAGGTTCGCGCTGCGCAGGTCCGCCCGCGCCAGATTCGCGCCGTTCAGCTGCGCGCGATCAAAATTCGTATGATTCATCTTCGCTCGATCCAGAATCGCCAATCGCAAATCGGCTTGGCCGAAATCCGCGCCGCGCAAATCCGCTTCCGACAAAAACGCTCCATAAAAATCCGAGCGCCACAAATGCGCGTTGGTTAAAAATATTCCGTAGGCTTGCGCGTAGCGAAAATGCGATTCGTTAAGCCGCGCGCCCTTCACCTCCGAAATGTCATCGCTGCTTTCAGTCCCATCGCCTCTCCAATTGGAAGGCTTAATCGAAACCGTGGCCTCCGTCAAATCCGCATAAGGGTCGTATCCCAGACTCCACAAAACCGCCGGCGCCCACCGTCGTACGCTCGCGGAAGAGAATTGCGGGGCGCGATCTTTCCCGTGCGGAACCCCGGTAATCGTCCCAATCGAAAGAAAGGTCATAACCACGAAAAGAACGATCAAAAGTGTCGCGGAATTTAAATGCCTCAGCGTCTCAATAATGTTTTTCTTCGATGTGGCCGACACCACCCAGCGTTCCTGCGGTCGTCCAATTTTCGTCGTCACGTAGATAGCGATGCCTACCGCCGCCAGCACCAGCGCCTCGTGTAAAATCGTGCCGTGAATTTCTTGCAGCGTTAAATAGCGTCCCCAAAAAAAAACAAGCACCACGGGAACAATCCAGTAGGCCAGCAAGGCCGACACACTCTTTTCGATAAGCCGTGTGGACGCAGCATCCTGATTCATCCAATGGAAATGCAATCGCAAGAGCCCGGTAATGATCCGCGGCTGCTTTTCGCCCAGAGCGCGCCCGTCGGGAAATACAGCGGGCAGCTCAAGAACCGCTTCCCACAAACGCTGAAGGTGATATTGAAATAGTAAATAAACACAAAGCAGCAGTACCGGAGCGATCAGGTAAATTTCCGCCGTAGGTAGTGCCGCAGCGGCAGTAGGGGAGTGCAGGAATGGAAGCACCGCCGAATCCGAAACTAGCTGCACATCCTTGGTCTTCCAAATCATCAGACAGGAAACGATGCTAGCCATCACTACTGCGGTAAACATTCGCGCCGACGTCTGCGACGCTTGGGAAAATTCCGCCAGCGCGTCAAATTGTGCGATTTGGGCAGGTAGAGAAGCGTCACGCAAGTTTGTGCCCGCCAGTTGGCGCGGCACAAGCCCCATCGCGCTCTCGAGCGAAGCCCCTTCCAAATTTGCACCCTCGAGATTCGCTCCCACCAGGCAGGAATCCTGCAAGTTTGCGCGGACCAGGCAAGCATCGCGCAAATCCGCCAGCAATAAATCAGCCGCTTTTAAATTAGCATCTTGCAAATTCGCATAGCGCAGGTTCGCGCTGATTAGTTCCATGCCCTCAAGTCTTGCCGCGCGCAGATTGGCTTTTTTCCCCTCCGCGCCCCGTGAATCGAGCCATTCCTTGTGGTTGCCCAGCGCTTCTTCAAGCGCCCACTCGCTTGAATCCATTCTCGCCGGCCCGGTCGAGTTCTCCGTCGACTCCAACGACGGAATCACGACGCCTTCAGCAGTGTCCGCTTCTTCGTTTTCGGATTCCTCGATAACGTCTGTAAGAGTGGGCCTAAGCGCTTCCGGAATCTCCGTCAGTGTCGGCGGCAGCGCCCTGGCGACACGCTTATCGGCAAATGCCGCCGCAACTTCAGGCGATTCCAGCGCCATGGAATCCACCTCAATCTCAGCCATCATTTCATCTTCGGAAACCGACGCAGCGGCAGCCTGCGCAACGTCCTCGTTTTTCGGAGAAAATTCTGAAGCATCTTCAATCTGTGAATCTGTCAAGGACTTCGAGAGAATTACCTCATCCGATGTCGCCGCGCAATCATCCTGCGCAGAAGCGAAATTCTCTTCTATAAAATCTTCGCCTTCGCTGGAAGAGTCCGCACCCACTTCCCCAGTGTCCGATTCTTCAGTGAAAGCATCCGTCTCTGATGTTGTTTCTTCTGCCGGGGATGATTCGAGTTCTTCTGGAATGGCTACCGTCACAGGTTCGGCAGCGGCCACTGTCGAACTCGGCGCTTCGCATTCCTGCGCTTGTGGAATCTCAGTAGGCTTCGCACCATCCAGAAAATTCTTGTACAAGAATTCTTTCAACTCTTCTTCGGACGGCGGCGGCAGCTCCGCCGCGCGATCTTGCGCACCTGGGTCGACAAGTTCTTCCACGATGGACGATTCGGCGCTCGGTTCCGCTATCTGCACGCTCGCGGTTTGCCTTCCGCCGGACGAGAAAAGACGCTTGAAAAGAGAAGCCATTTGGTGTGCCCACTGCCCCCGTGAAAGTTCTATCGCGCGAAGCCTGCGGCTTGTCTGTGCTATAGCAATCTTAGTCTCATTCAACACCCGCGCCGAAAATCCTATCGCGGATGTTTCTCAAATCCATCCTGTACGTTAGTGCAGCCGCCGGACAGCTGCCCGCGCATCCTTTCGCGAAATTTCCAGGCAGTTTCGAAACTCGGACGATTCAGCGCGCCGGGGCTGCGCCGAGTCCAAATTGCCACCCAACGCTAGAACGGGGCTGCGCGAATGGGCTTTCCGCAGTATCCTTACCCATACGTCTGCCCGTTCCCGGCGCCCTTTGCCGTAGGGAGGAACTGACCTTGGATGCCAAAGCGTCGCCTGCGCCAAAGACGCAGATGCGAACCGAATCTGACAGCATGGGGAAAATTGAAGTTCCCGCAGACCGTTACTATGGCGCGCAGACCGCTCGCTCCATAATTCACTTCGACATCGGCCGCGACACCATGCCGCCCGAGCTGATCCACGCCTTTGGTGTCCTTAAGAAAGCCGCTGCGCTCGTAAATCAGGAGCTCGGCAAACTTTCGCCTGAAAAAGCTCGCCTGATCGTGCAGGCAGCCGATGAAGTGATCGCCGGAAAGCTCGATGACCATTTTCCCCTGCACGTTTGGCAGACCGGCAGCGGCACGCAAACCAACATGAACGTCAACGAGGTGATCTCGAATCGCGCTATCGAAATATCGGGCGGCGAAATGGGCACCAAAAGGCCCATCCATCCCAACGATGATGTAAATATGTCGCAATCTTCCAATGACACGTTTCCGACTGCAATGCACATTGCCGCCGCGTCGCTTGTCTCAGAGTTCCTTATCCCCGCCGTAACTCAATTGCGCGACGCCATCGACGAAAAAGCACGCTCTTTCGCAACCGTGGTGAAAATCGGCCGCACGCACCTTATGGACGCCACTCCCCTTACCGTTGGCCAGGAAATGTCAGGCTGGGTGAACTTGCTTGATCGCGACATCAAGTGGTTGAAAGCCACGTTACCCGGGCTGTATGACCTCGCCATCGGCGGAACTGCCGTGGGCACAGGTCTGAACGCTCACCCTGAATTCGCGGAGCGCGCCGCAACGAAAATCTCCGAGCTCACCGGTTTGCCTTTCCGCTCTCATCCCAATAAATTCGCCGCGCTTTCTGCGCACGACGAAATTATTTTTGCCAGCGGCGCCCTCAAAACTTTGGCCGCTTCCATGATGAAGATCGCGAACGACATTCGCTGGCTCGCCTCCGGCCCGCGCGCCGGTTTTGGAGAATTAGTGCTTCCGGAAAACGAGCCTGGTTCTTCGATCATGCCCGGAAAAGTGAATCCCACGCAGTCCGAAGCCGTCACCATGGTTGCTGTACAGGTTTTCGGAAACGACGCTGCCATTGGCTTCGCCGGTTCGCAGGGAAATTTCGAGCTGAACGTCTTCAAGCCCGTGATCATTCACAATTTCTTGAATTCCGTGCGCTTGCTGGGCGACGCATGCCATTCCTTCACTTCCCACTGCATCACCGGCATGGAAATCGATAGAGCGCGCATCCGGCAAAATGTCGAGAGCTCGCTGATGCTGGTCACTGCTCTCAGCCCCAAGGTTGGATACGATAAAGCTGCCGAAATCGCACACAAAGCGCATCACGAACATCTGAGTCTTCGTGAAGCCGCGCTCAAATTGGGCTATCTCACCGAACAAGAATTCGACCAGCTTGTTCGACCAGAAAATATGACGCACCCATAACTCGATATAATGTTGGCCCTCTCTGTTCTCAAGAAAGCCGGCGCAGTTCTTTGAACTGTCAGAGCGTGTCCGCGCAGTGCTTCGCCGTGGGAACCGTGGAACGCAAACTATCTTGCGTCTGAAGACCTTGGAATTGAACCGCGTAGAGCACACCGCAACGCGTGCCGGAAGGAATATTTCCTTCACACCTCATTCTTCCGCTACCGTCCACGGTCGATGGGTGGGAAATGCCGACCGCGGCGATTGTGTGACGCCGCCAGGTTTTCTGAGAGTTGAAACACAATTTCAGAGCTTGAATTTTTCTAGCTCAGCGGTAGTTTATTGCTGATTCGAAGTGGGCGAGGACGTGGTGGGGGCGGAGGAAGGCGCGCTGGCGGGCGTAGGAGCGTTTGAGGAAACTTCTGCCACGACTTTCGCTGCGAGTTTTTTGCTGATGGGGCACAACGAATCGTTGATACGGCATTGCGCCAGCGTCAGATGGCATCCGCAATCGCAGCTTTCAGAATTCATACGCTTCAGGGCGATCTTTTTCAGTTCTGGCGTCAAATCCTTGAAATCGACGTCGGGAAGTGAAGTTGCTAGTACAGCATTCTTGAGAAAAATCTGTCCTTCGTCTTTGAACGTTTCGACGGTAGCTTCGACCGGCATTCCCAGCAGGGATCGCACTTCGGTTTCGTAGACGAAGGTTGGGTACAAGCCCACGTGTTTCTGCACTACTTTGCTTTCCGTGTTCACCACGAACGAAGTGGGGAGCGCTGGAACACCGCCATACTCCAAAATTATTTCGCGGCTGGCCATCACGATTGGATAATTCACGCCCTCTTGCACGGCGAACTTCTTCACCGCGCGCACGTCTTCAGGGTCGTCCATGGAGATTCCGATTACCTGCAATCGATCTTTGTAACGCCCTTGCAGATCCACGAGCTCGGGAATTTCTTCGCGACAAGGTGGGCACCAGGTCGCCCAGAAATTCAGTAGCACGACTTTGTCTTTCCATTCCGCGGTGGAAACCACATTTCCGTCGATGTCGCGCGCCAAAAAAGGAGGAGCGGGCTGCGGATTGCTGGCCAACCGAACGACTTGCATCTGGCCAGACTGTTGTGCGGCGACGTTTCGAACGCCTGCCGTAGTGTGCGCAGGAACAACGTGCGCACTCGCGCTCGGTGCTTTCGGCACACGGATCAGATTCGATCGTCCGGCCGCAATTCCTATCGCGATCCCCGCCAGTCCCGCGACGGCTGCCAAAACAAAAATAAAAGATTTCTTCATGCACCCTCGACTGCCCATTCCATTATGCCGCATGCCCTCGCTCCGAACAACGAGTAGCTTTCATGAATCCTAAGAGTGAACACATGACCCGCGCCAATACGAGATAATCCCGGGTGTCAAGTTCGATGTGGTCTTGAGCCCCGACCACGCGAGACCTTGTGTCCCTAAGTCATTGAAAATGGGCGTCTCCCCGCAGTGTCCAAACTCGGGCATCTAACTTCCTGTGGCACTGCGTGGGTCGCATTCCGACACGATCCGAACCGACACGAGCGGGGAGGAAGAGGGCCCAGCTGCTGAAAGATCCGCATGGTTCCTCCCTGTCCCTGAGAGCGAAGCTAGGGTGGATCCTGGAACGCGGCCTTTAGGGACCCTCGATCCCGAAGGTTCCTTTTCTATTCGCTCCTCTGCGACGCCGGAAGGAACGGTCGAAAAGGTTGCAAATCTTCGCGGCACCGGAGTGCTGTCAAGCACGTTGCCGACCTTGACGGACCGGATCGTTCTGCATCGTTCTTCGCCAGAGGTTTCGCTCACTTCGGGATTGCTCCTGTTATACTCCACGTATGACGTTGATGACTGCTGCCTACGAATTGCAGGAACGTCTGACGCCGGAGCATTTTCGAGCGCTTGGCGAGTTCGCCAACACCTACGGCCTTCAGAAATTCCGTTACGACGAGAAAAATAATCTGCTCCATTTTGATTACGACGCATCGCGCCTAACCGACAACGCGGTAGAGAGCGTTTTGCGCCAAGCAAGAATTCCCGTTGTTCGAAGGTTGGAATCTGCTCGCTCGTAAAACCTGGTTCAAATCCTCCCGAAATAGTCGAATAACTATGGGGTGCTTCTTCGCAGCCCGACCGAGAGAATCGGTTTCTTTCCTGGGCCCCGCCGCTCCCCTCGCGCCTTCGCGGTGGCATTCACTTGCTGCTGAGAAACCTAGAGCTGCGAAGCGAGTTCTCTCATAGCTGGACCTTGCGGAGGCGGAGGGCGTTGGTGATGACCGAGACGGAGCTGAAGGTCATGGCGGCGCTGGCCAGGATGGGGCTTAGGAGCAAACCGAAAAACGGATAGAGAATGCCGGCGGCGATGGGGACGCCAAGCGAGTTATATACGAAGGCGAAGAAAAGGTTTTGGCGGATATTGCGCATGGTGGCGCGGCTGAGCGTTCTTGCTCGGGCGAGGCCGAGCAGGTCCCCGCGCAGGAGCGTGATTCCGGCGCTCTCCATGGCCACGTCGGTTCCAGTCCCCATAGCGATTCCAACATTCGCTTGCGATAAAGCAGGAGCGTCGTTCACTCCGTCGCCGGCCATGGCCACGATGTGTCCTTCGGATTGGAGCTGCTTCACCATTTCACTTTTTTGGCTGGGCAAAATTTCCGCGTAAACCTGATCGATGCCAAGTTTGCGCGCGACGGAATCGGCGGTTGCCCGGCTGTCGCCGGTCAGCATGATGATGTGAAGTCCGTCACGATGTAATTTCGCGAGAGCCTCCGGCGTTGTTGATCTTATGGGATCGGCGACACCGATGATTCCGATGATGGCTCCGTCCGCAGCTACGAACATGACGGTTTGTCCGTCGGACTCAAGCGATTTAGCAGTTTCTCCCAGTTTTCCGCTGGCTAGATTAATTTCAGCCAACAGTGCGCGATTTCCGAGCGCGGCAGCGCGCCCGTCCACTTTTCCAGTGACTCCCTTTCCGGTTTGCGACTGAAAATCGGTGAGATTGCCGAGGTCGATGCTGCGCTCTTTCGCTTTAGCGAGAATCGCGCAAGCGAGCGGATGTTCGCTTCCGCGTTCGAGCGTTGCCGCGAGCCGCAGAACTTCCTTTTCATCCGAGCCAGCGATGGGAATGACAGTTGCGACGCGCGGGCGGCCTTCGGTTAAGGTGCCGGTCTTGTCCAGGACGAGCGTGTCCACTCTTTCAAAGATTTCCAACGCTTCTGCATTTTTCACCAGGATGCCCGCGAGCGCGCCGCGGCCAGTGCCAACCATGATGGCCATGGGTGTGGCGAGGCCGAGAGCACACGGGCAAGCGATGATGAGGACGGCGACGGCGTTGAGGAGCGCGCGGGCCATCTTCGGCTCGGGTCCGTAGATGGCCCAAGCGATGAAGGTGATGATCGCGACGAGGATTACGGCTGGAACGAAATAACCCGACACGCGGTCGGCGAGCTTTTGGACCGGGGAGCGGCTGCGTTGCGCTTCGCTGACCATGCGCACGATTTGCGCGAGGAGTGTTTCGCTGCCCACGCGGTCGGCGCGCATGATGAAAGTTCCAGTGCCGTTGACGGTGCCGCCAGTTACGCGGACGCCGGCTGATTTCTCGACGGGGATAGGCTCGCCGGTCATCAGCGATTCGTCAACGGAACTTTCGCCTTCGGTGATGACGCCGTCGACCGGAACTTTTTCGCCCGGGCGGACACGCAACAAGTCGCCTACTGAGATGTGTTCGACCGGGACGTCGATCTCAGTTCCGTCGGCACGGACCAGGCGCGCGGACTTTGGAGAAAGTTTCAAGAGTGAGTGGATTGCATGGGATGTTCGGCTGCGGGCGCGCAATTCCAAAACTTGGCCGAGGAGAACAAGCGTGGTGATCGCGGCTGCAGCTTCGAAGTAAATCGGGACGCCGCCGCCCATTACGCGGAAAGAGTCTGGAAAAATTCCGGGGAACAAGACCGCGATCACGCTGTAAACGTATGCGGTGCCGGTGCCAAGGGCGATCAGCGTGAACATGTTGAGACTGCGGTTGACGATGGACGCCCATCCACGCTCGAAGAAAAACCAGCCGGCCCACAGGACCACTGGGGTGGCCAGGGGCAATTCAATCCAGGTAATCGCGCGAGTCGACAGAATACTCTGCAAAGGCTGGCCGGGAATTAGGTCGGACATGGCCAGCGCAAGTACTGGAACCGTCAGCGCAATGCTGATCCAGAATCGCCGCGTCATATCAGCGAGTTCGGGATTTTCTTCCCGGTCCGCAACGGCGTCACGAGGTTCCAGAGCCATGCCGCAAAATGGGCAGAAGCCGGGAGCTTTTCTGACGATTTCGGGGTGCATCGGGCAGGTGTACTCGACCCGGGTGGCAGTCTGAGTTGGGATGGCAGGTTCGAGCGCCATGCCGCATTTTGGACACGCTCCTGGATGGTCCTGATGGACTTCCGGATGCATCGGGCAGATGTAGTCGGTCGTGATCGGCTGGCTTCTCGGGGTGCCTTGCGAAGCGGGGGCTGGACTGGGTTGCGCTGATTTAATTCCTATTAGTGGGACGGGTGCTCTGCTCCTCGGCGTGGAAGACTCGCTTGCTCCGCCAAGATATTTTTCGGGTGAGGCGGTGAATTTTGTGGCGCAACCGTGGCAGCAGAAATAGAAAATCTTACCTTCGTGGACAGATTGCGCGGCGGCACGATCGGGGTAGACCGTCATTCCGCAGACTGGGTCTTTTTCCGCTGTTTTTAGGTGCTGGTCCATCGCGTTAGGCATGCAGAGGGATTAGATTCGAGCCTTCGATATAGGACGCTGGCGCGGATTGATTCCCAAGTTTTGGCGCTCGCGGTCGCGGAAAAACAGCCAGAATCCGACAAGCGCTATGGGTGATTCCAGTTTCGGTTAGGCCGAGCTTAATCGTTTGTTTTCTGTGACTTCTATTTGTACGATGGTTTCGGCTAGAAGTGGTACCGCAACTTCGGCAAAACACACTAGTTTCACGCGGTCTTTTTGTCGAGGAAGGTTCCTGTGGTCTAGCGAGCGACGCGTTTAGTGCGGGCGCTTTCGTGTCTGCAAACTGGTGGTGTTCCGGCAACTGCAGCAGGCCCGATTCAGCGCCGATTCTAAGCGAAATTTTCATCGCGATGATGATAGGAAGTTAGAAGTGCAAATACAAGGGTGAGGCAGTGGATTGATTGGCTGGCCCGCAGGCCAAATGCTGAATTGACCCAAAATACATCGTTATATCAGCCAAAAACATTGCGACAACCTTGTCTTGGATTCCCGACAGGAAGTCTCGTTTCGGTATCTGACATCCGACGCTGGCGACAGTAATCTACTCCAATCCGTACAGGGGCTAAAAGAACAGGGTTCCTGACGATTCGGAGTGGCAACTTAGGTGAACGTGAGAGGCCGCATTCATGATTGCGACAATCATCGGCAGCACTGGCCTGACGGGATCGTTTCTGGTTCGGAAGCTTTTAGCTGATTCCGCGATTACGAAGGTGATCTCCATTTCGCGAAGACCGTTGGAGATCCCGAATGCAAAACTGACAGACGTGTTGATTTCTGACCTGGCGGAGCTGCCCTCCATTGAATCGAAGATCTGCGGCGAAGCGTACGTCTGTTGTCTGGGGACCACGATCAAGAAGGCGGGGAGCGAAGAGAACTTCGAAAAAGTGGATCACGACGCCGTTGTGGCCTTTGCGAAAATCGCGAAGGCGCACGATGCAACGTCATTCACATTTATTTCCGCCACGGGCGCGAATGCGAGCTCGATGTTTTTTTACAATCGGGTCAAGGGCCGGACTGAAAATAATGTGAAAGCTCTCGGACTTCGTTCGCTGATCATCTTTAGACCGGCACTCCTGGTTGGGCCGCGCCGCGAATTCCGTTTGGCGGAAAGCATCGCGAGTAAGACGCTGGTTCCGCTTTCGCGGATTTTGCCGACCGGAATTTGGAAAAGGCTCATTACGGAAGCGGAAACTTTAGCGGCAAGAATGTTGGCGGAGGGGAAAGCGGCGCCTGGGGGAGTTCACGTCATCGAGGCGAAAGAGATCTAGTCAGTGGGAAAGAGAAGCGAGCAGCGCTCTATGATAAGTACCTCCATCAGGTCGGTTTGCTGGGTGAAGTATTGTCGGATCAAACTGATTAGATGATATTGCATTGTGTTGTTGAACTGGCACGCGTTACCGGCAGGCCGCGGGGATGGACGGTTGGTCTATTTTTCGTTTAGGAGGGAATTGATGTAGGCGGTCATGTCGGGACTGTTCCAATCCTGAGCGCCGACGATTTTGCGATCTAGGCGGCCGCTGCGAGTGATGACGTAGGTGTCCGGGTACATGGTGGTGCCGTAGTAGAGTGGGATTTGTTTTGTGGCGTCGCGGTAGGTGGGGAAGGTGATGTTGTAGGTCCTGAGGAAATTTTCGTAGGCTTGCGGGTCGTCGTCCACGCTGACGCCGAGGACGGTGCCGCCAAGCGAGGCGATGCGGTGCTGGAGCTGATCTAGGGATTGAGTTTCTTCGACACAGGGGGGGCACCAGGTGGCCCAGAAATTCAGCAGGACTACTTTGCCGCGGAGGTCGGAGAGATGCGCGGGCTTGCCGTCGAGCGTGAGGGCGAAATCTTTGGCGGGACGCCCGTGGAGGCTGGGCTCGCCCTGCCGATAATCCGGTCGCGCGAACAGGAAAAGAAATCCCGCAATGAAGGCGAGAACCAAGCCAGTATTTAGTTTCCGTTTCAGTCCTTTGTCCAAGCGACCTATAATACGAGTATCGGCGAATCGAAAGCGAGCATTTTGCGAAGAGCTGTTTTAACGGCTTTGGAGCAAGTGCGGCTCGATTTTCACACCAAATGGTTTCCGCCATTATTCCGGCTCGAAATGAAGAAGCGTCCATCGCGCGAGCGGTGGAGTCGGTGGCTGCGCAGGCGGAGGTTGGCGAGGTCATCGTGGTGGAGGACCAGTCCACTGACCGCACTGGCTCGATTCTGGCTGAACTTGCTTCGCGCATACCAAAGCTCAAAGTTTTGAATACCGGCGACACGCTGCCGCAGGGATGGGCCGGCAAGAACTATGCGGTTTCTATTGGCGCAGCGGCGGCGACGGGGGATTGGCTGCTTTTCACGGACGCGGACACGTATCACCTGCACGGGTCCACGCGGCGCGCGTTGTGCGATGCCGTGGAACACGATGCGGTGTTGGTCTCGTACTCGCCGGAGCAGGAACTGGGGTCTTTCTGGGAACGCGCGCTGATTCCGTTGGTTTATTGCAGGCTCGCAAATAAATTTTCGTTTGCGCGGGTGAATGATCGTAGGCAACCGGATGCGGCGGCGAACGGGCAATTTCTTTTGTTGCTGCGAGAAGTTTACGAAAAGCTGGGCGGACACGCGGCGATTGCGGGACAGATTCTGGAGGACGTGGCGCTGGCGCGTCGCGTGAAAGGCGCGGGGTATGGGATTTACTTCACAGCGCCGTTTGGGACCGTGCGCACGAGGATGTACAGAAGTTTTCGTGCGATGTGGCAGGGGTGGACGAAAAATTTGTATCCCTTGATGGGCGGAAGGCCGACGGCGGTATTGGTTGAGATCGGGGATGTGTTTCCGTGGCTGGAATGTTTGATCGTTGGAATCGTGTGGATCGAATCAGCGCGTCGGCATGTAGCGCCGGTATGGTTCTTGCCCGGGTTGGCGGTAGCGCTGATCGTTGGGCGGATGTTTCGTTACGGAATGGAGCTTTACCGGAATCTGTATCCGGTGGCGTACATCAAATATTACGTTCCGGGCTTGGTCCTTTACTGCGCGGCGCTGGTCGCTTCATGGTGGAACAATACGCGTGGAGTCGTTCACTGGAAGGGGCGGGCCTACCCTACAAGGACTGCATGATACGCATCACACGGAAGATTGAATTCAGCGCGGCGCATTTTTATCACAATCCTAATTTTTCGGCGGAAGAGAACCGGCGCGTTTTCGGGAAGTGCAACAATCCGCACGGCCATGGGCACAATTACGTTTTGGAAGTGACCATAGCGGGCGAGCCTGATCCGACTACCGGGATGGTTTTGGATTTAAAAGAGTTGAAAGATATTTTGGAGACGGAAGTGATGGAGCGGATGGACCATCGGCATTTGAATTACGAAGTGCCGGAGTTGGCTGGGCAGATTCCGACTTGCGAAAACATCGCGGCGGCGATTTGGAAACTGTTGGAGCCAAAGATCAAGAGCGGAAGGTTGGACCGAGTGCGTTTGTATGAGTCTCCTGAGCTTTTTGTGGATGTGAGCGCAGGAAACGGTACCCGGGCGTGAAGATTTCGTTGACCAGGCGCTACCATTTTGCGGCTTCGCACCGGCTGCATACGGCGAAGTTGAGCGAAGCGGAAAACAAGCGCGTTTACGGGAAGTGCAGCAATCCTTATGGGCATGGGCACAATTACGTGCTTGAGGTTACTGTGACGGGGCCGCGGGACCCGGAGACGGGGATGGTCGCGAACCTGGGGGCGCTGGACCCTTTTGTGCAGAGCGAAGTGATTGAGCCGTTCGATCAGAAATTTTTGAATGAGGAAGTGGCGGAATTCAAAGTGCAGGTGGCCACCACAGAGAATGTTTGCCACGAGATTTTTCGGCGGCTGAAGAGCTTTCCGCTGGCGCGGCTGGAACGCGTTCGAATTGAGGAGACGAGCAAGAACAGTTTTGAGATTGAAGCGGATGTGGACACGTTAGACGAGGTACGGGCATGAAGAGGAGCCACGACACAATGAGTGAGACAAGTGAAATCATCATTCCAGCGGGGGTGGGGACGGAAAGCATTGCAGACCTGGTACGCAAGATGCTTGTACTAGTAGGAGAAAATCCCGAGCGCGAAGGACTGCGACGGACGCCGGAACGCTTCGAGAAGGCGTTGCGATTTTTGACCAGCGGATATCGCCAGGACCCCAACAAGCTGCTGAATGGCGCGATGTTCAGCGTGTGTTACGACGAGATGGTGGTGGTGAAAGATATCGAACTTTACAGCCTGTGCGAACACCACCTGCTGCCATTTTTCGGGCGGTGCCACGTGGCCTATATTCCCTCGAAGAAAGTTGTGGGATTGAGCAAAATCGCGCGGCTGGTGAATATGTTTGCGCGGCGGCTGCAAATTCAAGAGCGCTTGACGAGCCAGATTGCGGAGGCGATTCAGGAGCATCTGAGTCCGCAAGGAGTGGGAGTGATCGTGGAGGCGCGCCACTTATGCATGGTGATGCGCGGGGTGGAAAAACAAAACTCGACGGCAACGACGAGCGCGATGCTGGGCGCGTTCCGCGATAACAAGCAAACGCGCGACGAATTTTTGTCGCTTGTCAATTCGCATAAGGCCTGATTTCGCGGGCGAAAAGCCCGCAGCGCTGCGGAAATTTGCTTTGAGCTAGACAGCCTCTGTGCTAGCATTTTTACTGATCGAAGAAGAGATAAGAGCGTAGAGCAGGGCACGACGATTCAGGGGGAGGGGGCAAGTTGATGGAAGCTAAAGCGGAGTTAATCGAGCAGTTCCGGACGCACCCGAAAGATACCGGCTCGCCGGAAGTGCAAATCGCATTGTTGAGCGAGCGTATTAGCTACCTCACCACTCACCTAAAGTCCCACGCGAAGGATCACGCCTCGCGGCGCGGGTTGATCATGATGGTCAACAAACGCCGACGGCTGCTGGACTACTTGAATCGGCGCGACCCGAATAGGTATCGCGAGATTGTGGAACGACTCAGCTTGCGTAAATAGCGTGGTTTCCTGGGCGGCCATTCGGGCTGCGTTGTTCATCCGCACAAAAGAAAGTTTTCAGGCGACATGCGGGCCGGCCGAACCATGCGGCGCGAGAATGTTGGAACGATAGTTTACCGCTCCTTTCTTCGCAAATTGTCCTTCCTCGATGTTATTCCCGAGAGTTGTCTCTCGTATCTGAAACAAGCTCCGATGAATCGGAGAAAAAAGGACGTGTTTGATGTTTGAAAAAGTAAGTTTGGAAGTAGGCGGGCGCACTTTGTCGTTTGAGACCGGCAAGATTGCCCGGCAAGCGCACGGCGCAGTGGTTGCGCGTTATGGCGATACGGTGGTGCTGGCTACGGCCTGCATGGATAACAAAGCTACCGAAAAGGATTTTCTGCCTTTGACTGTGGATTACCGCGAGTTCACCTATTCGGCGGGGAAAATTCCCGGAGGATTTTTTAAACGCGAAGGAAGGCCGTCGGAGCGGGAGATATTGACTTCCCGGCTGACGGACCGGCCATTGCGGCCGCTGTTTCCTGAAGGCTGGTCAACGGAAACGCAGATCGTTGCGATGGTGCTTTCGGCGGACAGCGAGAATGACCCGGACGTGATTGCGGTTACGGCGGCGTCCGCGGCGCTTTATATTTCGAAGATTCCGTTTGAAAAGCCGATTGCGGCGGTTCGCGTTGGATTAATCGATGGGAAGCTGGTGGTGAATCCGACCGTGGCGGAACAGAAGGCCAGCTTGATGAATTTGATTGTGGCGGGGTCGGACGAAGCGATTGTGATGGTGGAATCCGGGTCCCTGGAGGTTTCCGAAGATGTGGTGGCGGACGCGTTGGAATTCGCACACGGGGAGATTCGCAAGATTGTGGCGGCGATTCGCGAGCTGCAAAGCCGCGTGAAGCAGCAGAAGGTTCAGGTCACGCCGCCTGCCTTTGACGAAGCGATGTTCAAGCAGATGCAGAGAGAGTACGGCGAGAAGCTGCGCGACGCTGTGGACACGCAGAAGCATTCTAAGACGGAGAGTTACGCGCTGGTAGATGCCATCAAAGCGGAAATCATGAAAGCGATTCCTGAAGAGGATGGCGAAAAGCGCAAGTTGGCAGCCCGCGCTTTTGAACGGCTTCGTGAACGGATTTTCCGCGACGATATGCTGGAGCGCAAACGGCGTCCTGATGCGCGACCGTTTGACCAGATTCGGCAGATTACTTGCGAGGTCGGAGTGCTGCCGCGCGCGCACGGATCGGCGCTCTTCACGCGCGGAGAAACGCAAGCTCTGGCGACGGCTACTCTTGGCACCAAGGAAGACAGGCAGCGACTGGATCTGCTATTCGAAGAGGAAACCTTCAAGCGATTTATGCTGCACTACAATTTCCCGCCGTTCTCGGTAGGTGAAGTGAAATTTCTTCGTGGGCCGGGGCGACGTGAAATTGGGCACGGAGCGTTGGCCGAGCGGGCACTCTCTAATTTGCTTCCGTCCGAAGAGGATTTTCCGTACGCGGTGCGTGTGGTCTCCGACATTTTGGAGTCGAACGGGTCCTCATCGATGGCTACCGTTTGTGGCGCTTCGCTCGCGTTGATGGACGCAGGCGTTCCACTCAAGTCCGCGTGCGCGGGCATTGCGATGGGCTTGGTGGTGGAAGGTGAGAAATACGCGATCTTGACGGACATTGCCGGAGCGGAAGATCACTACGGCGACATGGACTTCAAGGTGGCGGGCACGCGGCAGGGAATTACCGCGCTGCAGATGGACATCAAAGTGAGTGGCGTTAGCATCGCGATGATGCGCGAAGCGTTGGCGCAGGCAAAGAGGGCGCGGTTGGAAATCCTGGACAAGATGGACGCCACGATTTCGACCGGCCGTGCGGAAATTTCCACCTATGCTCCGCACCTGTTCATGTTGAGCATTCCAACGGACAAGATCCGTGATCTGATCGGGCCGGGAGGCAAGAAAATCCGGGGCATCATTGAGGCCACGGGCGTGAAGATTGACGTGATGGATGACGGCAAAGTTCACGTTTTCGCGTCAAGCGGAAAGGGCGCGGAAGAAGCGCTAAAGATGATTCGCGAGGTTACCGCCACGGCTGAGATCGGCAAGACCTATCTCGGCACGGTCGTACGCATCGCGGAGTTCGGCGCGTTTGTGGAAATTTTCCCCGGGACGGATGGCTTGCTGCACATCAGCGAAATTGCGGAGGCGCGGATCCGCGCGGTTCGCGATGAGTTGAAGGAAGGCGACCAGATCCTGGTGAAGGTGTTGGCGATCGAGGGGAATAAAATCAGGTTGAGCCGCAAGGCGGTGTTGCGCGATCAGCGCGACAAGATGCCTAAGACGGAAGCGGCGACCGCCGAAGGCCATTCCTAGACGATTTTAGACAACAAGGAACAACTTCGAAGTCGCATCATCGGGGAGGCGAAAAATCGCTTCCCCCTTTTTTTGGCGCGAGCGTTCTAGCCGGGGGCCGAAACGCGTTCGATGCGGGCGCCGATGGCGCGGAGTTTGTCTTCGATACGCTCGTAGCCGCGGTCGATGTGGTAGACGCGATCGATCCAGGTGGTGTTGTCGGCGACCAGCCCGGCGAGAACCAACGAAGCGCTTGCCCGCAGATCGGACGCTGTTACTGGAGCGCCGCTGAGCGGCGTGGGGCCGGTGACGATGGCGAGATTGCCGTCGACGACGATATTTGCGCCCATGCGCATGATTTCGCTCGCGTGCAAGTAGCGATTTTCGAAGATGGTTTCGCGGACGTGCGACACGCCCGTGGCTTGCGTGGCGAGCGACATGAATTGAGCTTGCATGTCGGTGGCGAAGCCGGGATATTCCTCGGTGGTGATGTTAGCGGCGACCAGCTTTTTCGCGCCGCGCACTCGAAGCAGGCCATTAGCTTCGCACTTAATTTCCACGCCGCACTCTTTCAACTTGTTTATAACTGCGACCAAATGATGCGGCTCGCAGTTGGTGAGCAGCAAATCTCCGCCAGTGATGGCTCCGGCGACAAGAAAGGTGCCGCACTCGATGCGGTCGGGGATGATGGTGTGCGCCGCGCCATGCAACGTCGGCACGCCTTGCACGCGGAGTGTGGAGGTGCCTAGGCCTTCGATTCGGGCCCCCATTTTAATCAGGAGTTCAGCGAGATCGGTAACTTCGGGTTCGAGCGCGGAGTTTTCGAGGACCGTTTCGCCTTCGGCGAGGACTGCGGCAGTTAGAATATTTTCCGTGCCGGTTACGGTGATTTTCGGGAAACGGAAAGTGGCGCCGCGAAGTCGCTTCGCGCGCGCTTCCACGTAGCCATGTTCCATCTTAATTTGCGCGCCGAGTTTCTCGAGAGCTTGAATGTGGATGTCGATTGGACGCGCGCCGATGGCACATCCGCCGGGCAAGGAAACGCGTGCATAACCGAATCGCGCGACGAGCGGACCGAGCGTGAGGACGGAAGCGCGCATCGTTTTCACTAGGTCGTAGGGGGCTTCCTGCAATGAAACCGTTTCGGCTTGAATGGTGAACTCGCTGGGCGGCAGGTCAGGGCTTTCCACACGGCAACGCATGTGCGCGAGCAGCTTGGCCATGGTGATGATGTCGCGCACGTGCGGAATATTTTGGAGCGTTACGGGTTCGTTGGTGAGCAGCGCCGCGGCCATGGCCGGCAAAGCGGCATTTTTTGCTCCACTGATTCGGACCGTGCCTTCCAATCTGCGTCCGCCCTGAATTTTGAATCGGTCCATGCTATTTCCTTTTCCTTAGCGCGCTTGGATGCTTTGCGGCGGGTGACTCCAATGCTTGCCGTACATTGCCGCCCGATTGTTGCAGGCGTCGCCGCGCGTGGCGCAGATTGGCGCCCGTTTTAAGCATGACGAGTGCTACGGGCAGATCGTGTTGCGATTGACGCAGCGCCCGTTCCGCCAGTGACACGCTGGCGCCGGAAGCTTCCTGAAGAATTCGTGCTCCCCGCTGCCTTAACTTCTGATTTGTGAGCGCCACGTAAACCATCCAGTTTTCGTAAACTCTTCCAAGCCGCACCATCGAAGCGGTAGATAGCAAGTTGAGAACCATTTTTTGCGCGGTGCCGGCTTTCAAGCGGGTTGAGCCGCTGATCGCTTCCGGTCCCGTCTCTGGTGCGATGGAGATATTCGCTAGGCGCGCGAGTGGCGATGTTGGATTAGATGTGACACCAACCGTTAACGCACCTTGTTTCCTTGCGAAGTGCATAGCTCCGATCACGTATGGCGTGGTTCCACTAGCCGCCAAGCCAATAACTGCGTCGCCGCGTTTCATGCCTGCTTTGGCCAAGTCGCGTGCGCCATTTTTTGCGGAATCCTCGGCGCCCTCTACTGCGCCTCGGACCGCTCGCGAGCCGCCTGCAATGATTGCCTGCACCATTTTCTGGGACGTGCCAAAAGTAGGCGGACACTCGGCTGCATCGAGAACGGCCAGACGCCCGCTGGTTCCTGCGCCAACATAAAAAAGGCGTCCACCGCGGCGAAAGCTTTTCACGATGGCGTCCACGGCGCGCGCAATCTTCGGCAGTTCGCGGCGAACCGCAAGAGCCACGCGCGCGTCTTCAGCATTGAGAACGCGCAGAATTCCGAGCGTGGACTTCCGGTCGAGTCCGCGAGTATGCGGATTTCGCTGCTCGGTTGTTAATGCCTTCAAAGCGACGCGCCTCTCAGGAGCCTGAATTGATTATACCGAGTGCTAGCGCCGGGTTCGCGGGCTGCTGAAGATTCTGCAGGGCATTGTGACGTTGGAGTTATTGAACAGAAGCGGGCTGGTTTGCCAGACCGAGGGCCTGCATGATTAGGTCGTGTACGGCGGGGCGCAATTGGCGGATTTGTTCATTGGCTCTGGTGGGATTCACGCGATTGGTGAGCAGAATGACAAAAAGATCTCGCTCGGGATCGATCCAGAGAGATGTGCCGGTGAAACCGGTGTGGCCAAAGCTGTTTGCAGAAAAATAGTGGCCTGAGGAAGAGGGCTGGGTGACCGAGTCCCAGCCCAGGGAGCGCGCGGAATCTCCGATTGCCTGGCGCGCGGTGAATTCCTGAATTGTGGCGCGCGTTAAGATGCGGTGGTGCGCGTAGATGCCGCCGTTCAGAATCATCTGCGCGAATGTTGCAGTATCGGAGGCGGTGGAGAAAAGTCCGGCATGGCCCGAGACTCCGCCCATGGCCCAGGCGTTTTCGTCATGGACTTCGCCTTGTATCAAGCGCTTGCGAAAATCGATGTCGCTTTCGGTTGGAGCTATGGTCGGCCATAACTTGCGCGGCGGGTTGAATTGCGACGCATTCATGCCGAGCGGCGTAAACATATGCTGCTTAGCGTATTCGTCGAGCGGGATTCCCGTGAGTCGCTGCACCATTTCGCCTAGGAGGATGAAACCGAGGTCGGAATATTCCACCTTCGTTCCCGGTTGGTGCACCAGGGGTTCAGCAAGCACGAGCGCGAGAAGGGCATGCTGACCTTTTACTTGCTTGTAAAAATCGCGATGCGCCGGGAGACCGGAATCATGAAGAAGAAGATTGCGAATAGTCACGCGCGCGCGCCAGGAGGGGTCGGGATCCGACCTCGCGGCTGCTGCCCATTCCGGCAGGTAGCGCGCGACAGGCGTGTCGAGGTCGAGCCGCTTCTGCTGCTTCAATAGCATGACGGAGGTGGTGGTGACGATGACTTTGGTGAGAGAGGCCAGGTCATAAAGCGTGTTCGCTGTCACGGCGGGGGATTTTGGGTCGCGCGTAAGCTTGCCGAAGGGGCGGATGATCAATTGATCATGCAGGCCGACGGCTAGAACGCCGCCGGGAATGGCCCCGTCGGCAACGGCGCGAGCCATCAAGTCGAAGGTCGGCTTGAGGCGGGCAGCAACGTCGGGCGGCCCGGGCTGAAGCGTCATGGGATTCGCGGCGAGGCGGAGGCCGTCTCCGCGTTTGGCGGCGCCTGGAACGGTGACGGGAATTTGACCTTGTGTGGCGACTTGGCCAAAAAGTGCGCGGACGGTGGCACGCTGAGAAACGTCGTTGGTGGAAAATTCCGCGAGCCAGGTTTTCGCGTCGGGAAAATTTTCGATTAGATATGGACTTCCGAACGACATAATGACAACGGGTTTTCCTGTGTCGAGCATTCGATTCACCACGGCGCACTGATTTTCCGGGAGGCCTACGTTTCCTTTTCTATCCGTGACGCGCACGAAGAGCGCAGCGATCGCTAGGTCGTAGCTTTCTGGTGGCGGAAGCTTCAGCCAATTCGCGCTGGAGAATTGCGTATCGGCACGCAAAGCGGTGAGCGAATCCGCGCGCCAGCGGATTTCGGGTTCGATGATCTCGCCGGGATAAGGATCGGCGTCGGCGGAGAGCGAGACCAGCAGGACACGAAGGGGGTGAGCCGAGTTCAAAGGCAACAGATGTGCATTGTCGCGCAAAAGCGTTACGCCGCGGTCGGCGATGGCTTGCGCCTGGGCTTCGTATTCCGGCTTAGCAAATTTTTCGTTGAGATGGTCGATATCGACGAGGCGATCTTTATCAAGACCGAGGCGAGACTTGGCTTGCAAGATTCGTCGAACAGATTCGTCGATGCGCGCTGCGGTGATGCGGCCGGAGTTTACGGCTTCTTCGAGCGATGTCATGGCGGCATCTGGAACTGGAAGCTGGAGTAGCACGTCGGCGCCAGCTTCGACTGCACGCACGGCGGCATCGCCTGGCGCGAATTGCGAGGTCACGCCGCCCATGTCCATCGCGTCTGTAACGATCAGGCCTTTGAATTTCAATTCGTCGCGCAGGAGGCCGGTCATAATATTTCGCGAAATTGTTGCGGGGACGGATGGATCGGATTCGTAGGCAGGAACGTTGAGATGTCCGGGCATTACGGAACTAACGCCAGCGGCAATCGCAGCGCGGAAGGGAACTAGCTCGGTGGCTTCGAGTTCATTACGGCTGCCGGGAACCGTGGCTAGCGAAAGATGCGAATCTACGCTGACGTTGCCATGGCCGGGAAAATGTTTTGCGCTCGAGAGGGCGCCATTTTCTTCGACACCGCGGACGAATTGGGTGACGTACTCGGAGACTTGCTTGGGATCTTCGCCGAAGGAACGAATATTGATGATCGGATTGACCGGATTATTGTTTATGTCGGCGTCAGGCGCAAAAATCCAGCGGACGCCTGCCACGCGCGCTTCGAGTGCCGTTATCTTTCCGATGGTGTAAGCGGCTTGCGGATCATTGGCGGCGGCGACAGCCATGGGAGAAGGAAACGAGGTGCCCTCATCGATGCGCATTCCTGTGCCAGTTTCGAAATCGGCGCCAATTAGCAGCGGAAGTTTCGCGTGCTTTTGCAATTCGTTGGTTAGGGCTGCGGTTGGATAGACCTGGCTGCGCTGGATACCGAGCGGGCCGCGTTGTGTCCCGAGGATAAATCCGCCAACGTGATTTTCTTCCACTTGATGCAAGAGCTCTTTGTAATCGGCGCTGTCTGTGGAAGTGAAAACGCCGAAATAATAGGGCACCAACATCTGGCCAAGTTTTTCGCGCAGCGTCATAGTCTTTAGCGTAGATTCCACCCACACGGAACTGGAGACATGCCGCCGGGGATTGTTTGAGGAATTTTTTTGTGCGCGAAGGGAAATTGTCATGAGCAGAAGCACGGAAAGCGCGGAAAGGCCGAGTTTACGCATATCATTCGTTGGAGGCCTTCCCTGTTGACGCCTGCATCCCGCGGCTGTATATAGCACACGGCTCCATGACGCACAACGAGACGTCCCCGCGCGTGTTTCGTATCCGTTCTCTCCGTGTTTGGCTGCAGCGCCCAGTTTTGGCTGGGTTTTGCTTCGTTTTGAGTGCGTCGGCGCAGGATCCATCTAGAAAACATGCGGCCGAACGCACCGAAACTGGAATCGATGTGCTTGCGGCGCAGAAGTTTGCGCCCTTGCGCGGCAGGCGCGTCGGCGTGATTACGAACGAAACAGGCGTTGATGCGCACGGCCGGAGGACAATCGATGTGCTGGCGCATGCCGATGGCGTCAAGTTGGTTGCAATTTTTAGCCCCGAGCACGGCTTAGCGGCGAGCGTCGATGCTGCTGTAGCAAACACGACCGACTCTCGGACCGGATTGCCGATTTACAGTCTTTACGGCGAAACGCGGCGGCCGACGGACGCGATGTTGCAAGGGATTGACGCTCTCGTTTTTGACATTCAAGACGCCGGCGTACGCTTTTACACGTACGTTACGACCATGGCTTATTGCCTGGAGGCCGCGGCGAAACACAACATTGCGTTTTTCGTTTTGGATCGGCCTAATCCACTGGGCGGCAAAATCGTCGAAGGGCCCGTGCTGGATTCAGACAAACTGTCGTTCGTTGGATATTTTCCGATGCCGGTGCGATATGCGATGACGCTTGGCGAGTTGGCAAAAATGTTCAACGCCGAAAACAAAATTGATGCGGACCTGCATGTTGTTGAGATGCGAAATTGGAGCCGGAGCGAAATGTATTGGACAACCGGGCTTCCGTGGATTGCGCCGTCACCGAACTTGCCGACGCTCGCGAACCTGGTTCCGTATCCGGGGATTGAGATATTGCAAGCGGGCGGTGTGTCGGTGGGGCGGGGAACTGAATCTGCCTTTCTGGAATTTGGGGCGCCGTGGATTCGCTCGCAAGAGCTGCTTGAGGAATTGAAAGGGCGGCCGATAGCCGGAGTTACGTTTGAGGCGAGGACTTTTACTGCGAAGACGGGGGCCTATGCGGGAGAGAAATGCGAAGGTGTGAGGCTGACTGTTGAGGATCGCGATGGGTTTCGTTCGATAGTAATGGGGCTTGCGATTGCGGAGGCGCTACATAAGCTTTACCCGCAACAATTTCAGGTTACGAAAATGATTACACTGTTGGGATCGCAGTCCACGGTGGAACGTTTGGAGCGCGGCGACGATCCGAAAGAAATTGAGACTGGATGGAACGGCGACCTTGCGAAGTCTCAAGCGATGCGCGCGAAATATCTTATCTATCGTTAATCATGACCGCGACAACGAAACATATACAGGAACCGGCGGGTCTCAACTACCTTTCGCAATTGTTGAAAAGGTACTCCAGCGGCAAGGGATCGGCTGCGAGCACGGAAGTTGTGGACAGGTGGCGATTTAGAATGCCGAACATTTATGCGGGCTAAGGCTTGGCTGGCTTGGAGCAGCGGGAAGGACAGCGCTTGGGCGTTGCATACCGTTCGCCAGGACGCTGAGCTCGATGTCGTGGCGCTACTCACGACGGTGAATCAGACCTATTCGCGTGTGGCCATGCACGCCGTGCGAGAGAGCTTATTGGAAATGCAGGCGGATGCGGCAAGGTTACCGCTGATTAAGGTGCCCATTCCGTCGCTTTGCTCAAACGAGATTTACGAACAGGCCATGGGGGATGCGATGGCGCGCGCGAAGGCCGAAGGTGTAACCCACGTTGTGTTTGGCGATCTTTTTCTCGAGGATGTTCGCGCGTACCGCGAGAAGCAGCTTGCGCGTTGTGAAATGACACCGGCTTTTCCACTGTGGAGGCGCGATACGCGGCAGCTCGCCGAAGAAATGATCGCGCAGGGTTTGTCGGCATACCTCACTTGTGTGGATCCTGGAAAGCTCGACCGCCGGTCTGCCGGGCGAAAATTCGATGCCAACCTTTTGAGAGATCTTCCTGTTAATGTGGATCCTTGCGGCGAAAATGGTGAATTTCACAGTTTTGTGAATGGTGGCCCGATGTTCGATCGAACTATTCCTGTTGCGGTCGGGGAAATTGTTGAACGCGAGGGATTCGTGTTTGCCGACCTTCTTCCGCAAGCCTCGGCGGCCAGCAAGGCATAGAATCGAGTTTCGCTTCGCTGGCGATTTCGTGCACAATCTCAAGCGATTAATTTTGTAAGGAAGCCTTGCGGATGCGGATCTGTTCTTTGCTACCGTCGGCCACGGAGATTCTCTACGCGCTCGGACTGGGTGATTCCGTGGTGGGCGTGACTCACGAATGCGATTTTCCCTCCGAGGCAGCGAAGAAACCGGCCTTGATACGACCTCGAGTGGACCCGCACGCTTCCTCGGGCGAGATCGATCGCCAAGTAAGCGAACTTGTGGCACGCGGAGAAAGCATTTACGCGGTGGACCCAGAATTATTGCGGTCGCTCGAGCCGGATTTGATTGTGACCCAGGACCTGTGCCACGTTTGCGCGGCTTCTCCGGATGATTTGGCTACAGCTTTGACCCGGCTGCCAAAAAAGCCGCGCGTTTTGGCGCTCACGCCGCATTCGCTGGGCGATGTCTGGAATGACATTCGCAAGGTTGGCGCTGTAACGCACCGACGGCGGGAAGCGCAAGCGCTGGCCATTACATTGGAACAAAAGGTTGCGGCGATAGAGGCCCAGGCTTCTCGCGCTAAGGCGCGTCCGCGAGTTTTGTGTCTTGAGTGGCTCGATCCGTATTATGTGGGCGGACACTGGGTGCCCGAGATGATTGCAAAGGCTGGAGGGCAAGATGTTTTGGGGTGCGCGGGCGAGCCATCGTTTCGTGTAACCGAGGATCAAATTGCGGAGAGTGATGCAGAAATTATTGTGGTGATGCCGTGCGGCTTCCCTATTAAACGGATAGCGTCGGAATACAGTTCCACGAGTTTTCGTGACGGATATTTGAACTTGCCCGCAGTTCGAGAACAACGAGTATTCGCGGTGGATGCGAACAGCTATTTTTCGCGTCCGGGGCCGCGGCTCGCTGAAGGAATCGCGGTTCTGGCACATTTATTTCATGCGGACTTGTTTCCGGCTGCGCCGCCGGGAAGTTCGGTTCAAAGATTGTAAACGCCTGGAAAGATCAGCCGCCGCTGCTTTCGGCTTTGCCGCTCCACAGCCGATAAAAGAACAATCCTGAGAGAATCATCGCAAGTCCAATCGAGGAACGAACCGGGCGCTGAATCCAAATGTTGATGGTTAGCGCTAACGCGCCCGCGACAAACAAGCCGGGAACAATCGGATATCCCCAAGTGCGGTACGGGCGTTTCATGTCAGGTGCAATGTTCCTGAGCCGGAACATCGCAACGACGGAAAGGGCATAAAAAATCCATGCGGCGAACACGAAGAGGGAAGTTAGCTCTTCGAAGGTTCCGGTCAGAGCCATTAGCGCGGCCAGGACTCCCTGAAAAATTAAGGCGCCTCCGGGCGTGCGAAAGCGCGGATGCACCGTGCCCGTGACGCGGAAAAATAAACCATCGCGAGCCATGGCATAGGGTACGCGCGCGCCGCTCATGATCGATGAATTCAGTGTGCCGAGCGCGGCGACGATCATTGCGAGCGTGATCCAGAATGCCGCGCCATGCCCGGCGAAACTTTCCACCACGTCGGAAGCGACGTGCGAAGATCTCGCAACTGCTTCGAAGGGAAGGGCGTAAAAGCAGACCGCGTTGAACAAGAGATAGATTGCGGCTACTAAAATTGTGCCGCCAGCGAGTGCGCGCGGAAAATTTCTCTCTGGATTTTGAATTTCGGAACCGACGCGGTTGAGATCCTCCCACCCATCATAGGCCCACAGCGCTGCGGCGATCGCGGCGAGGAAGGCGGTAACTACGCCGCTGCCTTTTTGCACCGGCCAGAATGGGTGGAAATGCGACACGCTTCCATGACCAAACAAGAACCCAGCGGCGACAATGGCGAGGACCGCGCCAACTTTGAGAAGTGTGAGCGCGATCTGCACGCGTCCGCCGAGACGCACGCCGAGATAGTTGATGAAAGTGAAGAGAAGGATCGCTCCAGCCGCCATGGGCTGGGACCAGGTGAAAGCAAAATCGTAAGGCCTGCCTCCCAATGGCGATTTGAGATGCCAGGTGAAAAGTGGTCGTGCGAGCGCGGGGATTAGAAAACTTGAAAAGCGCGCTAAGCCTGCGGCGATAGAGGCCGCAGAGCTGGATTCACCCACAGTGGAATGCATCCAGCCGAAGAGAAAACCCCAAACTGGACCAAGGCCTCTGCGCAAGTAGGCATACTGTCCGCCCGCTTCAGGCATGGCTGCACCGAGCTCGGCGAATGACAGCGCTCCGAAGAGGGAAAGAAGGCCGCCCGCAATCCACGCGGCGTAAACTAGGCTAACCGAGCCGCCGGCCGCGGCCATTTCGCTGGGCTTCAGAAATATTCCGGTGCCGACCATGGTGCCGACCACGATGGCAGAGGCAGCCCAGGGGCCCAGGCCGCGTATCAACTCTAATCTTTCCGTCAAGCGCGGCCGGAGGGCGATAAACTTCTCCTATATTTCAGGATTGAAAATCTACCAGGTTTGCGGCGCGCGCGCCTCTTGACTTGCGCCGTGGTCAAATATACTTGCGAGCGAGCCCACTGCAAATGTGATACCTGTCCCGACGAAAACGTACCAAGTCCAGGCGAGCGGTGTTAAGAATTTGACTGCGATCATGGCCCCCAGGCCGGTACCAAATCCGATGAGCGCGCCGGTTTCGTTGGCACGGCGGTTCCAGGTGCCGAGCAAAAACACGCCCAGTGTTGCGCCATAGGTGATGGACGCGATGGTCAATCCTGCTACTAGCACAGGACCCCAGTGAACCAGACCGAGAACTCCCAGCACGATGCCCCAAACCAAGGTGAGCTTGCGCGAGCGCACGAGAGATTGCGTTCCGCTTTCGCCGCGACGAATCGCGAGGTCTATGATGCTGGATGAGGCCAAGGAGTTCAACGAGCCGCTGGCGTTCGACATCGCAACTGCAAAGAGGGAAGCGAGCACGACGCCAGCGAGCCCCACGGGCATGTTATGAACGATGAATTGTGGATAAATCTTGTCAGGATCGCCGCCAGGTATGGCAAGCGCGAAATGTTGCGCATACACGAAAAGCATCACGCCCAGTACAAGAAACAGCGCGAATTGCGCAAAGATGACTAGGCCGCTTGCGAGCAAAGCGGTCTTGCTCTCACGTTCGTTGCGCGAGGCCAGCAGCCTCTGCACCATGGTCTGATCGGTGCCATGGCTGGCCATGGTTAAAAATGTTCCTCCGAGAAGGCCGGACCAAAAAGTGTAGCTTTTCGTCAAGCTGAAGGCGAAATCGAAAACGGTTAGTTTTCCTCCCGCCGCCGCAGCGGCCTGCGTCACCGTGGGCCAACCGCCGGGAATCTTATGAAGTAGAAGAAGAAAAGCTGCGAGGGAGCCTGTGATGTAGAGCGCGAACTGCATCACGTCGGTCCAGATCACGGCGCGCATGCCTCCCTCAAACGTGTAAAAAAGCGTGAGAGTGGCGATCATCAGTATGGATAATGTTTCTCCGGTTCCGAGCGCAACGCTCACAACTTTGCCAATCGCAGAGATTCGGACGCCTTCGGCCAGCGCGCGCGTACCAAGAAAGATCACGGCCGCTGCTGACTTCATACGCGTCCCAAAACGCTTTTCCAAAAGCTGATAAGCGGTGTAGAATTCGCCCTGAAAATATTGGGGTACGAGTACCAGGCACAGAATCACACGGGCGACAAGATAGCCAATCACAAGTTGAAGAAATCCCAGGTTTCCGGCGTAGGCGATTCCAGGCGTACCGATAATCGTGAGGGTAGAAGTTTCTGTGGCGACGATGGAGCAAGCGATGGCCCACCACGGTGCGGTGCGGCCTCCCAGAAAATAATCGCGCAGATTTTGCTGGCCGCGGCGAAAGTGGGCACCGAACATAGTAACGCCCACTAGATACACAATCACGATTGCGAGGTCAGTGGGGCTAATTTGCATTGTGCTGTGCAAGTTGTGTCGCGCGATGCTAACTGCGGGCTTTTAACAGTGTCAAGCTAGGTGAAAAATATGCCGGAAACGATTCCGCCGCGAGCTGCAGCCTATTATCTCGGTTTTGATGGCGGAGGCACGAAGACAGATTGCTTTCTTGTCGATGCCGATAACAAAATAATGGCGCACGCTACGGCAGGGCCGTCAAATCCGATTCGCGCCGGTTACGCCAAGGCGTGGTTTACGCTGAGCGACGCCGCGGACCTGGTGCTCGAACGGTGCCACTTAAAATCGAGCGATATTCGCGGCATTTGCGCCGGTATCGGTGGCGCTGGACGCGACTCGGTGGCCAAGCGCATCGCGACGTTTCTGGAGCGTGGCTTTCAGGAAGCAACGGTGATGGTCACTACCGATCTTGAGATTACGCTGCAAGCCGCGGTCGGAGATGGCGAAGGTGTGGTCCTCGTTGTGGGCACCGGGTCGGCAGCCTACGGACGCGATGCGGAAGGCCGCGTTGCGCGCGCGGGCGGACGTGGGCCATGGTTCAGCGACGAAGGGAGCGGCTTCGACATCGGACGACGCGCGATGGCCGCCGTAGTTCGAGCCGAAGAACGCCGCGGCCCGTCGACGGCGCTGTCTCAGAGAATTTTGGATTGGTTGGGATGCAAGGATTGGAGCCGGGTTCTCGACTGGGTGGTGAAAGATCCCGATGATGTTTTTCCGCGTGTGTTTCCGTTGGTGGCGGACTTAGGGGATCGCGGGGATGCGGTTTCGTGCGAGATACTTTCGGGCGCTGCGGAGTCGGTCGCGGAATTAGTTGTCAGCGTGCTCCAGAAACTTGAACTGCAAGATCGCGACATCCCGGTGGCAGTAACTGGCGGCACCGTCGGCCGCAGCAAATTTTTCGACGCGGCAATTGAATCTTGTTTAGCGAAGTTTGCGCCGCGAGCTTCGTTGGTGTCACTTCATGTGAAGCCCGCAGAGGCTGCGGCTCGAATGGCAATTAGCCTGGGACAACGAAAGGCACATGCGGGGTGATGAAAACGCCGCTGGTCTTCAGCGCGCGCGATCTGCCAGGGGCAATGAGTTGGACTCCCTGATTCACGAAGGGGACGCAGAAGTTCTACTCGCCCTGCTTGAAAATCCCAACATGCAAGAGCCGCAGGTGAGCGGTCTGCTCGAGCGCCTCGATCTTTCTGCTGAGTTGCTGGAGCGCGTGGCGAAGGAAGCTAGGTGGAATTCGAGCGAAAGCATACGGATTCGGGTAGCACGGCATCCGCACACGCCGCGCCGCGTTGCGCTCTCGATGCTTCGGCAGCTTTTTTTGTTCGACCTTGTACGGGTCAGCTTGCTGCCTTCGGCGCCCGCAGATATTCGACGCGCGGCTGAAGAGTTGATCGTCGCGCGCGTTCCGCATCTTCCTATCGGCGAAAAACTCACGCTCGCGCGGCGCGGTCCTGCACGTGTTGCCGGTGCTGTCCTGGCCGAAGGCCATCCGCAGGCGGTGAAACTGGCGCTGGCGAATTCGTTTTTGAGCGAGAGCCAGGTTCTGAAGATTCTTGCGCAGGCTGAAGTTCCGGTGCGCGCGATTGTCGCTATCGCGCAACATCCGAAGTGGTCGGTCCAGTACAATGTTCGCGTGGCGCTGGTGCGGCATCCGCACACGCCGGTTCCCGCATTGCTTGAATTTTTGCCAGATTTGGCGCTGCGGGATTTGCAGGATGTTGCGGCGCTGGAGCAACTGACGGCGCACTCGCGAAAATACATAGAGCAAGAATTGGCAAGGCGCGCGAGCGACATGAAATAAGCCTGCGGAAGAAACGCACGAAAATGTGCGAGTGGGGAAAATGGCGGAGCGCAAAAATCGAACAAGGCTCGGGATCGTTATGGCGGGCGTTGCTTTTATCATTCTGCTGGTTTATTTGTCGCGACAGCAAAACCAGAATCAGTATGAGGTGTGCGTGACATTTAAAGGCGCATCGCACTGCTCTACAGCAGCGGCTTCGGATGCAAAAGAAGCGATACGTAGCGCGCAGGGAATCGATTGTGCGATGCTGACCAATGGCCGCGATGAAAATATGGTTTGCTTGGAGACTCCACCCTCGAGTACCCGCCAGATAAAATAAGAAGCTATCGTTGGGGTTTTTTGGTGTCTAACGTTCATAAGGCTGTAGTGTGCTGAATTGACACGCGGCTTTGCGCTGCTTAGCATCGGAGGGGAGCAAAACCGACTGCTGATGACTCGTTGTCTGAATTGCGGGGCCGAGCGCGCGGTGGACCAATGCAAGGCGTGCGGGCTGAGTTCCACGGCCGCGGAAATGTCGCTGCGCCAAAAGCTATTGAACCGCACTGCGCTGTTTCTTGTCGGCGCAATCGCTTTCGTGGCTGCCAGCGAACGTTACCCTGCACTTGAACTCGATGGAATCCTGATTTTCATTGGTATTCTTTTTTTTCTGACGCTCGGCTTGGCTATGTGGGTGGAGCGTCGCGCGCTGCGTCACGGAGAAGTGGAAGCCATGAAGCGCATTTATTACGGCTTAATTCCGCTGCCGTGGCTACTTGCGATTCTGTTACTGGCAAACGGATCGCTGGATCGTTATCCTTCGCATATGCAGCAGGCGCGCGTGATCGGAAAATTTTCCATGCCGGGGCCGATGGCCAATCGCCGGCTCATTGTGACGTCTTGGCGTGACCGACGTCGTTTCGAGCGCATTCCGGTGGATCGCGGAGACTTCGATCGTGTGAGCCGCGGGGACGTTGTGGAGGTGCAAGTGCGGGAAGGATTGGTGGGAATCCCGTGGGTTGCCGGAGTATCGCTGAAGTAGCTCTCCACTGTAACCCTCTACAGTACTGCGACGTTATCGTTGCTCAGGAATCTTCTCGACAGCACCGGGTTTCGTTGGGACACTCGGCTCGTGCGTGTGCCTGAATCGTGGTCCGACCGCTTTCCTTTCCTCCAAGCGCTTGAAGCAGACTGGGAGCCGACTCCGCGAGCAGCTTTCGTTGCCTGGGTGATTTTTTATTTGCTGTTTTTGTATCAAGCGGCGCGCGGACACGGGCTTCTGCTATTGATCGATGGCGTGTTCGTCCCGATTCACGAGGGCGGCCACTTAATTTTTCGAATCTTTGGTGAATTTATCATGGTGGCGGGCGGAACGGCCATGCAACTTCTCGTTCCATTTTGGCTGGCGCTTTATTTTTTCTTTCGACGGCAGCCACAGGGCGTGGCGTTTTGCTTATTTTTCATGTTTGAGCAATTTCTTCCAATCGCGACCTACATGGCCGACGCACGTGCGCAGGAGTTGCCGCTGCTCACGGTGGGAGACGCGGAGTACGTAATTCACGATTGGGCTTATCTTTTTGGGAAGCTTGGTTTACTGCAACACGATACGCAGATTGCTAGCGCGGTAAGAGCGCTGGGATGGCTTGGAATGATCGGCGTGGTGATCTGGCTGGTGTGGCGCGGACTAAATGATGTTCCCCACACAAAACCTCATGTCGCAGCCGACTGACATCGCCGCGGGAACGGTCGCTCTTTAATAAAATGCGCGCATATCGGGCGGATGAGGAAGCTCGACTTCGAGGACGCGGCCATAGTCTCCCAAGGTGACCTTGATTAATTGGGCTGGACCGACGTCGCGTACGCTCCAATCCGAAGTGGCCAACAGGCGCGAGGGGACTGCGAAATTGTCGCTTTCGATGTTGCTGCCTTTTTTCTGAATGTCGGAGAGAAGCACGTTGTAGGCGAGCTTTGCTTTGATGTCGAGCTCGATGTAGCGGCGGCCGAGCAGCACGAGTACGAAGTGCGCGTCCTTCTTTTTGTCGGGTTGGTAAACGTTGAAGGCCAGCGGCGTTTTTTCATCCAGCTTTACTTGCGCCAGGTTCACCGACTTCCAGTGGAAGCGCTCGGTTTGGCCGGTGGCAGTTCCCGCGCTAGCTAGGATCACGAAGAGGAGCGTTATCCTGGTGATGGTGGTCAAAGGTGATTGCGAAAGCGACATGTGGGCGATTTAGGAAAGCTAATAAATGCTGGATTCACGCTTGCGGCCGGTGTAGTCCACGTAAACGATTTTAGTGTCGGTGTAGAAATCGATCGCGGCGTGGCCTACTTCGCGGGGGCCGACACTGGAATCTTTTGCGCCACCAAAGGGGACATGCGCTTCGCCGCCAACTGTAGGCGAGTTTACGTGGGTCATGCCGGTTTCGATTTTGTCCACAAATTCAAAGATCTTGTTTGAGTCGGTGGAATAGATCGAGCTAGACAGGCCATAACGCACCGAATTCGCGGCCTCCAAGGCTTCCTCGAAATTCTTCACGCGGATCACGCTCAGTACCGGGCCAAAAATTTCCTCTTGGGCGATGGAACTGTCTGAGCTGACGTGGTCGAACACGGTGGGAGAAACGAACCAGCCCTGGTCATATTTCGGGCCGGTAAGGCGCTCGCCGCCGCAGAGCAGCTTTCCTTCTTTTTTGCCGATCTCGATGTACTCGAGGACTGTGTTCATCTGATTCTCGTCCACCGACGGGCCCATGTCTACGCCGGACTGGAGACCATCGCCCACGACGTATTTTTTCGCGCGCTCGACGAGAGATGAGACGAACTGGTCCGCGACCTTTTCTTCGATCACTACGCGGCTGGTAGCGGTGCAGCGCTGGCCGGTGGAAGCAAACGCGCCGGCTAAAGTGGACTCCATGGCCAGCTGCAAATCAGCGTCGGCGAGGACCACAACCGGATTCTTGCCGCCCATTTCACACTGGATTTTTTTCAGGCGTTGAGCGCCGGAAGCGTACAGCGCGCATCCCACTTCGTTCGAACCAGTGAAGGAAAGTCCGTGGACGAGGGGGTTTTGCACTAACTCGTCGCCGGTGTCGCGGCCAGAACCCATCACAAGATTCAAGACGCCGGGCGGTAGGCCGGCCTGCTCGAAAATTTCTGCAATTTTCATGGCGGTAAGCGGCGTGAGGGTAGCGGGTTTAAAAACGACGGTGTTGCCGCAGACCAGAGCCGGAGCAATCTTCCATACAGGAATCGCCACGGGAAAATTCCATGGTGTGATGGCGCCGACTACCCCGAGAGGCTGGCGAATCGTGTAAGAAAAATTCTTGGGCAGTTCGCTGGTGAGCGTTTCGCCATTCAACCGGCGCGCTTCACCGGCCATAAATTCGGTAATGTTGATGGCGCGCTGGACTTCGCCCAAAGAATCCCTCAGCACTTTGCCTTCTTCGCGGGTCAAGAGTCGCGCCAAGTCTTCCTTCTGTTCTTGCATCAGGCGCGTGGCGCTGAAAAGAATTTTTCCGCGATTAGGTGCCGGAGTTTCACGCCAAGCAGGGAAGGCGGCTTTGGCAACGGCGATGGCTTCTTTCATTTCCTCGCGCGTGGAAAGCGGGATGCGCGCGACGACTTCGTCGGTATTCGCGGGGTTGCGCCGTTCGACAATTGTCGTCGAACGCGATGCCGCCCACTTGCCATTAATGTAATTTCTGCAAAGGGTTGCCGCGCTCGTTGCCGTCGCCATTAAACGCTCCCAACTGGTTTCATTAACGCCACAGATACCGCGCGAATAACACTCAATAGACTAGCGCAGTGGCGGAAAGAAAAATGTCAAAATAACGCCAGGTGCGAGGGAATCTCGTTTCATCCGGCATCCGCTCTTCTTCTTTCATCGCTTGCCGAACGAGGTCCAGGGAATCCAGCATCACGGATGCGTAGGGTAGATTTCATCCTTTTCCAGAGAGACATGCCATTTTCGATCCTTAGGCGCGGACCTCGCTGAAGGATTTATCGAGGAGGCGGACGCCTTCGTCCACATCCGCTTTGGAAATATTCATGGGCGGGGCCATGCGGATGGTGTTGCTGTGGAGGCCGCCTTTGCCGACCAGGAGGCCGTTTGCGCGCGTGCGCTCCATGATTTGATTTGCTTCCTGCGCGGCGGGCTGTTTGCTCTGCCGATCTTTGACAAGCTCGAGGGCCTGCATCATCCCCATGCCGCGGACATCGCCGATCAGCGGGTATTTCTGTTGTAACTCTTCTAGTTTCTTTCTGAAATAGCCGCCGACTACATGCGTATTTTCGAGGAGATTTTCTTCCTGGATCACTTCAATGACAGCCCGAGCGGCGACAGAGGAGACCGGGTTGCCTCCGAAGGTGGCGATATTCAGTCCTTGAAATTTGCTGGCAAGCTCGGAAGTTGTAATGGTGACTCCGGCGGGAACCCCGTTGGCCATACTTTTTGCGGATGTGATGATGTCCGGCGTGACTTCCCACTGCTCGATGCCCCACCATTTCTTGCCGGTGCGGCCCCAGCCGGTCTGCACTTCGTCGGAAATAAATAGGCCGCCGTAATTTTTTACGATGCGATGCACGATTTTGAAATATTCCGGAGGAGGAGTGATGAAGCCGCCGACGCCCTGAATTGGCTCGGCAATAAACGCAGCAATCGAGCCGCTGGTAGTGGTTTGAATTACGCCTTCCACGTCGTTCGCGCAAGCCACGCCACATTCCGGGTACTTCAAATGCAACGGACAGCGGTAGCAATATGGATTCACGGCGTGTGAGACGCCGACGCTGATGACTCCGGCTTTGCGCCAGGCAGCCTGCGCGGTGACGGATTTTGCCAGCGCGGAGCCGCCTGAATACGCGTGGCGCAGAGCCACGATGTCGTAGCTTGGGCTGGCGCTCCGCGCAAGAAGAATGGCCGCCTCATTCGCTTCGGTGCCGGAGCTGGTGAAAAAACTTTTCTGCAATTTGCCCGGCGTGATCTCGGCCAGTTTTTCTGCGAGGGCAACAATGGCTTCGTTAGGAAAAAGCGTGGACGTGTGCTGGAGCTTGTTCACCTGCGCATTGATTTTGGATGTGACTTTAGGATTACAGTGGCCCACTCCGATGGTCACGATACCGCCAAAGAAGTCCAGGTATTTGTTGCCTTCTAGGTCCCAAAGATATTGCATCGAAGCGTGGTCGGCGACCAGCGGATGCTCGTAATAATTTGCCACCGAAGGCCAGATAAATTCCTTGTGCTTGCGGACGACTTCTTCGCTGCGCGTAGTAGTAAGGTTCGGCGTGGTGGTCATCGCAATCCTTTCAGCTCGGCCTGCATCCCGATCTTGGTTGGTAAGCAGTTTACCCCGCGACACGCACCTCGGCAAGCGCACGTGCGATGGGCGCGATGGGCCGTCTCTTCGGGCGGAAACTTTACCGAGCCGGAACGCGGCGGGGCTCCCCGCAAGCATGCTGTGCGCTAATTTTTTCCTGTGGCCGAAATATGCGCTCCTTTTTGACGGTACTAACCGTATAATCCCGCCGACGCGATGGATCGAATGTTCAACAGCTTGTATCGGGGATTTACGCGGGTTTTCCCTGACTGCATGATCCTCAGCCAGGCCATTGCGTTCAATATGTTCCTGGCGTTTTTCCCCATGTTGCTTTTGGTGCTGGGAATTTTGAGCAGCCATGAATCTTTTCACGGAGCGGTGAGAGAGCTGCCCGAACGCCTGCGAATGATTCTGCCCTCGGGAAGTGAAGATGTGGTGGTGCAATACTTCACGCGCAAAGGGCAACATCCCTGGAAATGGTTTCTGCTAGGGCTTGCAGGAACGCTGCTGGCCGGGTCGCAGGTGATGGCAGGGCTGATTGAAGGATTCCGCGTCATTGAATGCGACGAAATCCGGCAAAGCTACTGGCGAATTCAGAGCCGGGCGCTGCTTCTGCTGGTTCTAACCATCGTTCCTTCGCTGGTGGTTATTATTCTGACGGTTTTCGGCAGGCAAGCACGAGGCTGGCTGATTCATCAATTTGGGTTTGCGGTGCTAATTCGCGCGCTGGCATTTATTTTTCAGGTTGGCCTGGTATTCGGGCTCTCCATGATCGTACTGGTGCTGCTCTATAGGATCGGGCGGCCGGGCCATAAAGGCTTTATGGAAGTTCTGCCGGGAGCGGCGATTGCGACGGTTTTGTGGTGGGTGGTTGATATCGGGTTCGGCGTGTACGTCCGGAAGATGCCGTACAACGTAGTTTACGGAGGATTGGCCGCCGCGATTGGTTTGCTGTTGTGGATGTATTTGACGGCGATTGTTGTGCTGTGGGGAGCGGGATATAATGCGGAGTGGCGGGAGTCGGCCGATGCCGAGCATTTCCCGGGAGGGTCGTTCTTAACCAGGCCGAGTCCATGAGTGTGATGCGATGAGAGAAATTCGCGTCGAATGCTATGCCGGGCACCGGGCAGACCAGCGACCTACTCGTTTTGTGCTGGGCGGGCGGCCGTTCGAGGTGAGCGAACTTGACGGGCGCTGGTATTCGCCGGAAGCGAGTTATTTCCGGGTTCGCGCGGAAGATGGAAATTATTACGTTCTGCGTCATGATGAAGTGCAAGACCTTTGGACGTTGGATGGGTTTCGCGCGGCGCGACCTGACGGCTGAGCTTCCGGTACGCTGATTGCAAGCCTTTGTTTTTGTAGTGATCCCCCCTATTCCTTTTAATGCGGCGCCTAGCTTGTTTCCGTTGTGTCCTTCGTACTGTTGACTATTTAAGTTGAGGCAAAATCCAGGTCGCAACTTTTGGTGTAGGCGGGGGTTAAAATCAGGGGAACAAGCAATCCCTTCGTTGGTGCACGATCTGAGGTCTCGAAGGCATTCGGATCACGAAATGAAAACGAAGACATTTCGAATGCGAGGGCGGCTCGATGCGGCCGGCGCGGGATTCCTCGCTTCAACGCTTGGCACTACGCTGGCGATGGCTGCGATTCTTGCTGTGGGCGTTCCTTATGCGAGTGCTGCCAATGATGCAACAAATGTCGAGGGCGATTTCGCCGAGCAGCCTGGAGCATTGGCTGACGAGCATTCCAAATCCCTGCACCTGGATAAAAGATTCAAGGGAAAACTTCCGATCACCGAGCTGACCGAGGACGAGGCCATCATGCATGCCATGAATCGCCTCGGCTATGGGCCTCGGCCTGGGGATGTGGAGCGCATTCGCAAAATGGGGCTGGAGAAATGGGTCGACCAGCAACTTCATCCTGATTCGATTGATGACTCCGCGCTCGACCAACGGCTGCAAAGATATCCAACGTTAAACCTGCCTGCAAAAAAACTACTGGCGGAGTATCCGCAGGCTGCACAGGTGATCAAAAGGGAAGGGATTACCAAACAGCAGTATGAGCAAGAGATGAAAGAGAAGCGGCGCGATGCGGAGTTGCAGGTGATCGTTACCGGCAACGAGAATTTGGACAAAGCACAGCAGCAGCTTGCGAAATTGCAAGGTCCGAATCGGATCGTGGCAGAACTTTCGATGGCGAAAGTAGACCGTGCTATTTACAGCAAACGGCAACTGCAGGCGGTGATGGAAGATTTCTGGTTTAACCATTTCAACGTGTTTGCGAATAAGGCCGAGGATAAGTGGCTGATTTCGTCGTACGTGCGAGATACCATACGTCCGCACACGATGGGGAAATTCGAGGATTTACTTTTGGCCACGGCGAAAAGCCCGGCGATGCTGATTTATTTAGATAATTTCCAGAGCGCCGATCCAGCAGCTGTCCGTCGCATGGATGCCGAGAAAGCCATGCGGCATGGGCGCTACGGGGGAGCATTTGCCGGCGGAGTGCCGCCGACGCCTGGGACATTTCCCGGGCCCCTGACCTCCACATCTGCGCCAGGAGCGGGCGCGGCGGCCGCCGCGAAAAAACAAGAACGTGGTCTAAATGAAAATTATGGGCGGGAAGTGATGGAACTGCACACGGTCGGAGTGGAGGGCGGCTACACGCAGCAGGACGTGATTCAAATGGCGGAATGCTTGACGGGTTGGACAGTGCGCGAGCCGCGAAAAGATCCAGAATTCTTCTTTGATGATCGCATTCACGCGCAGGGCAAGAAAGTGGTGATGGGGCGCGCGTTCAGTTATGGCGGAGAAAAAGATGGAGAAGAAGCGCTGAAAATGCTGGCGAATCATGCGAACACCGCGAAATTTATTTCCACAGAGCTGGCGCGACATTTTGTTTCTGACGATCCGTCGCCCGCGCTGGTCCAGCGTATCGCCGAAGAATTTTCCGCGACGCAGGGAGATATTCGCAGTGTGCTGCGGACGATGATTTACTCGTCGGAATTCTGGTCCAAGGAGACCTATCGCGCGAAAGTCAAGACGCCCTACGAATTGGTGGCCAGTACGGCGCGCGCGCTGGACGCGGAGGTCACCATTAGTTTGCCCACGGCGCAGTGGGTGGCGAGGATGGGCCAACCCCTGTTTTTATGCCAGACGCCCAATGGATATTCGGACAAGGCGGAGACCTGGGTCAATACCGGGGCGCTGCTGAACCGTTTGAATTTTGCACTATCGTTTGCTACCGACAAAGTCGCGGGCGCCACGGTAGACTTGAAATCGGTGCTGGGCGCCGAAGCTGCCAAAGATCCGAATGCGACGCTTGCACAAGCGATTGACGATTTTCTAGGCAATCAAATCGGGGAGCAGACGCGCCGGACCCTGACAGCGCGATTGAACGATCCGCAGATTTTGCAGGCGAGTCTGGATGATCCGGTGAAGCAAGTGAATGAAGGGTTGATTGCCGGGCTGGTTTTGGGGGCACCTGAGTTTCAGCGGCGATAGTTTATCGGGAGAAATATATGGGCCAGTTAGAACCGGTTTGTAGGCAGGGAGAAGGAAGATGAATATTTCCAGGCGATATTTCTTGAAGAGCGGCGGCGTGGCGATGATCGGGTTGGCGTCATTGCCATCGTTCTTGCAACGAGCGGTGGCGGCTACGGCCGGGCCCAACAAAAAGAAAATGGTCGTGCTATTTCAGCGCGGTGCGATGGACGGTCTAAACGTGGTGGTGCCATTCGGCGAGCCAAACTATTACCATATGCGTCCCACGATTGCGATTCCTCAGCCGCGACAGGGAGGATTGGAGGCGGCGCTGGATCTCGACGGATTTTTCGGCTTGCACCCCAGTTTGCAACCGCTCATGTCGCTGTTCAAAAACAATCAGCTTGCCATCGTGCAGGCGGTAGGCTCGCCGGATCCTTCTCGTTCACATTTCGACGCGCAGGATTTTATGGAATCGGGGACGCCGGGACTGAAGGCCACCCAAGATGGCTGGTTGAATCGCACCATGCAAACGATTTCGGAAGAAAAATCTTCGCCGTTTCGCGCTGTCGCTTTTGGGCCATATCTACCGCGAACGCTACAAGGAATTGCTCCAGCGGTGGCTTTACCGGACTTGAAACAATTCAAAATGTATGGGCCGCAGCAGACGGTGGAAGGCGGGTTCGAAGCGATGTACGCGCAGACGGTGGACCACGCGATGCGCGGAGTGGGAAACGAGACGTTTGAAGCTGTGGATCAGCTGAAGAAAATTAATCCGGATACGTATCAGCCGGCCAACGGCGCCCAGTATCCCAAGAGCCGTTTTGGACAAAGCCTTCAGGAAATCGCCGAGCTGTTTAAAGCGGATGTGGGACTGGAAGTTGCGTTCCTCGATAGCGGTGGGTGGGACCATCACGTGAATGAGGGCGGCGTACAAGGCCAGCTCTCGAATTTGTTGAAAGATTTGGGACAGGGGATTGCTGCGTTTCATCAGGACATGGGCGACCGCATGGGCGAGGTGGTGTTCGTCAGCATGTCGGAATTTGGGCGCACGGCGCACGAGAATGGCAACCGCGGCACCGACCATGGTCACGCGAACTGCATGTTCGTTATGGGCGGCGGAATTAAAGGCGGAAAAGTTTACACGCGCTGGCCGGGGCTGAACGAAGGGCAACTGAATCAGGGCCGCGATCTGGCGGTGACCACCGATTATCGTAGTGTGCTCGGCGAAATTATCTCGAAGCACCTGGGAGACCACGAACTGAAGACAGTTTTTCCAGGCTTCGCTAACGACCCGCGGCAATTTCTTGGTTTAGTGAAGGCTTGATGTTTGGCTACTTTTGTGGTGATTTGTCGGACGCGTCTTCGCTGTTAAAGATCTGCTTTATTCGCTGGTAGTTTTTATCGACGAAAGAAGCGTTTTCAGGCAACACAGAGTCCGGGTATTCCTTGATGGTCCCCGCCTTCTTCATTTGCACGGCTGCCGCCGAGTTGATCAGCGTGTAGGTCATCACCACAAAATCACGAGGAGAAAGGCCGGCGTCCTTTATCGCTTTGGCTATTGACGGATATTTTTCGATGGTTGCAACGCTGCCTGCGATTGTGTTACTGGGGTTGCGAGAGTCGTCATCGTCCATCTGCTTTTTGATGGCGGGATTATCTTTTTGTACTTTGTGCATCGCCGTAACGGCGGCTCCGTATTGATCCAGCTTGTCGGTTGTCAAAACGAAATTCTTTACTTCTCTTTTTTCCGCTTCGACTTGGGCCTTTTCACCCTGAGCCCACACAGCAGCACCGATACGAACGCTTAGGAAAACGAATAGCGCCAAGCCTAGAGCGGTTTTCGCATGGGCCATGGTTGATCTCCCGAGTCCATCTTACTCCGCCGACTTAATGCGCATGCCGTAGAACGAACGGTAAACGAAAACGAAAGAGACCAGAAAGAACGCAGCGGCGAGGACGTGCGTCAACGTGCCGCCGGTTTCCAGTGTTAGCTTAACGGCCAATTCGACCGCCAGCAAGCCGAACAGTGTGGTGAATTTGATCACTGGATTCAATGCGACAGAGGAGGTGTCCTTGAAAGGGTCGCCGACCGTGTCGCCGACTACTGTGGCGTCATGGAGCGGCGTGCCTTTTTGCTTTAGCTCAACTTCGACAATCTTTTTAGCGTTATCCCACGCGGCTCCGGCGTCGGCCATGAAGATGGCTTGGTAGAGACCGAAAATGGCGATGGAGATGAGGTACCCAATAAAAAAGAAGGGTTCGACGAACGCGAAGGCGAGCGTGGCGAAGAATACGGCGATGAAAATGTTCAGCATACCTTTTTGCGCGTAGCGGGTGCAAATTTCGACGACTTTTTTGCTGTCCGCAACGGAGGCTTTTTCTGCGCTGGCGAGATTAATGTTGGCCTTGATGAATTCAACCGCGCGATAAGCGCCAGTAGTTACCGCCTGCGTGGACGCTCCGGTAAACCAGTAGATCATCGCGCCACCTGTAACGAGTCCCAGGAAGAAGGGCGCATGCAGCAGCGAAAGCTTGTCTACGTTTTCGGTGATGCCGTTGGTCAACGCCATGATAATCGAAAAAATCATGGTGGTTGCGCCAACAACTGCCGTGCCGATAAGCACTGGTTTTGCAGTAGCCTTAAACGTGTTTCCCGCGCCGTCGTTGGCTTCGAGCAAGTCTTTGGCCCGTTCGAAATTTACGTCCAGGTTGTACTCTTTTTTAAGCTCTTGCTTGATGTTGGGAATGGTCTCGATCAGCGAGAGTTCGTATACGGATTGCGCGTTGTCCGTAACCGGGCCGTAGGAGTCCACGGCGATAGTAACTGGCCCCATGCCGAGGAAACCAAAGGCAACCAAGCCGAAGGCGAAAACGGGAGCCGCGATCATTTGCGCCCCTAGTCCTTGCAAGCTGACCAAATAACCGACCGACATTAGTCCGACCATGGCAAGTCCCAAGTAATAGCCGGAAAAGTTTCCCGCCACAAAGCCGGACAAAATGCCCAGGGACGCGCCGCCTTCACGCGCGGAAGCGACCACTTCGCGAACGTGCCGCGATTCGGTGGAGGTGAAAACCTTTACCAGCTCTGGAATCACCGCACCAGCGAGCGTCCCGCACGAGATGATGGTCGCTAGCTTCCACCATTGCGTCGGATCGCCGCCAAGCTCGGGAATGATTACAGACGATACGGCGTAGGTGATCACGATAGAAATAATGGAAGTGATCCACACGAGCGACGTGAGCGGCGATTCGAAATTCATCTCGGCCGCGTTGGCGAAGCGGGCTTTGGCGATCAGGTCGTTCACGAAGTAAGCCACCGCACTCGCGACCAGCATGGCGATACGCATTACGAAAATCCAGACGAGTAGTTGGACTTGAACGGTTGGACTCTTCACGCCCAACAAGATGAAGGTGATCAGCGCGACGCCGGTGACACCGTAGGTCTCGAAGCCGTCCGCGGTTGGTCCGACCGAGTCGCCCGCGTTATCCCCTGTGCAATCGGCGATTACGCCGGGATTGCGCGCATCGTCTTCCTTGATTTTGAAGACTATTTTCATCAGGTCGGAGCCGATGTCGGCAATTTTCGTGAAGATGCCGCCGGCGATTCTCAACGCGGCCGCGCCAAGGGATTCACCGATAGCAAATCCGATGAAGCACGGGCCCGCGTAGTCGCCAGGGACGAAAAGAAGAATCAAAAGCATCATCAACAGTTCCACGCTGATCAACATCATGCCGATGCTCATGCCGGCCTTCAGCGGAATCTGGTAAAGTGGGAAAGGTTTGCCGCGCAATCCGGCGAAAGCGGTGCGCGAGTTCGCAAATGTGTTCACACGAATTCCAAACCAGGCCACGCCGTAGCTTCCCGCAATTCCCAGCACGCTAAACAAGAAGATTATGATTACACGGACAGCTTCGTAATGCAGCAGCACACCGAAGTAGAGCACGATGACCACGGCGATGAACAGTTCCAGCAGGAGCAGAAACTTGCCTTGCGTAATCAGGTAGGTTTTGCAGGTCTCGTAAATCAGTTCGGAAATTTCGCGCATGGCGCGATGAACCGGCAAATTCTTCAGCCGCGTGTAAATCACCAAGCCGAATACGAGACCGAAGATGCAAAACAAAATGCCGAAAAGGAGGAGTTTGTGGCCGTCGATACCGAGAAAATTTACTGAGGACAAATCCGGCAGCTTCAGATTAGCTTCGCCGCCCGGCGATTCCGCTTCCACCGGCGCTCGCGCGAAGGCTGCGGCAGCGCCCAAAAGCATTAGAAAAAATCCAGCAACTGATTTCAATGCAGCGCGGCAGAAATTCGGACGGTTAAACGAAGGCAAAGTCCCCATTAAAAAGCCCCCAGTAGGCAGGTGGTCACACGTTTGGCAAGACAGAAGCGCATTCGATCTTCCTCCGGATAAAGACTCCTTGGCGGGAGCCTACATACTTCGAGAAATTCGGACACAGAATCGACTTTTCTATCAGGAATCCCGCCTTTGGTCAAGAAAATAGGAGGTTTGGCGAGCCCTTAGGGGTTGGCATGGCGGAACGACAACGGATTTTAGGGCGGCCGTTGGGGTTACCGGTCGAGGGAAACGCGGTACAGGTCTCTAGCTTTTCGGCGAATGGCGGCTGGTTACCGGCGAATGGCGGAATAAGGCGGAAAAGCCGTACTGCACGGACAGGGGCTAAACAGCAGGGTTGCCGGAAGGCGTCTATCTGGCTAGGACGAGAAGACCATGCCAAGCCAGAATGCCGCGATCAGCAACGCGGACAACACGAGCAATACACGCATTCTTTTTTTTCGCACGGCAAATAGAACGATGGCCATGGCGAAAAGCAAGAATCCCAACTCAGGCCAGAACAGCCCATAACCGAATTCGACGCCCCCGTTTGCAGCCGCATCCTGCATCAAGAAAGAAGCGGATGAGGTTGCGGCGGTAAGAAGGGCACCAAGGGCTCCAGCTAAGGCCAAGCCTTTAGCCCACTCGGGCAGAACCCCATCTTTACATGCGTCTCGCCAGTCGAGCCACGTTTGCGCCACAACAACACCTACAACGATCAAGACGAACAGCGCCATCGTTCCTCTCCTTAGCGCGAACCGTTTCAGCTATCGAACTGATCGCGCCCCGTCACCCTGTCGGGCGAAGCGCGGAAGTTCCAACGACTGCCGGAACAGTCGAGGGCCGCTGCCGTCGAATCCCTCAGTACCTTGCCGCACAGTGTCCCTGCGGCGCTGCTGCTTCGACCGACCCTTTGCTTTTGCTTCTGAATTACTTCGCTTCTAATTCCGCTTCTTCCAGCCGGCGGCCAACGAATGCCTGGGCATTTGTCGCGTCTACTCTACGACGGATTGAACTCTTCGGTAACGATCATCTTTTCGCTCAAGATCCTCGCGAGCGTGAAACGCTCGATCGCTTCTTGAGAGGCACCGGCTGGAAGCTCTCCTAGGATTCGCTTGAGCTCCTCATCGAATAGACGAGTAATAAGTTCAGAGGTGTGGGCGATGGCGCGACCATGGTCGTCTTCGATGGGGACAACATCGCGATGGCGCATTCGTTGAGCGATCATTAGGCGATAAATTCGATCGGTGGCCAGATCTTCCATGTAACCGTCCAGCAAACTCGCCCCGCGGCCATTCAGCACGCCGTTGCGATACCGAATTACAGTGCGAATCGCCGCGCGAGTGCCAGCGAGTGTTCGCTTGCCAACATTGGATGGAACAGGGCGCAGATCAGGATGCGCGTCTGGATTCGCGGGCCGTGCTTTTAATTGATTGGGAGCAGGGAACTGTTTTACGGCGATTTCGTTTTGATCGGGGTGGCCAGTCCAGGCGCCATCCATTAGAGAGGAAGCTTCATTTTTCTTATCTTCTTCGAGAACGGATAGAGCGCGAGCGTTCAATTCGACGTTTTCACGGTTGGGAAAAAGAGCGGTCATTCCTCCGATGGCAAGCAAGCCATGTTTGTGGCAGAGATCCGGCATTAGGTTGCGCAGGTTCTGAAAGAACGCAACATCGTGCGGAATCGTGTTGCGGTCGGGAAGCACCCAGTTCGGATCGTGCAGGTTGAAATGAATTAGGCTGGCCATGTAGTCCCAGCGGCCAAGATCCAGCGCGAGCAAATGTTCGCGCAATTGATATGCGAATTCCTCCATTTGATAGGCCAGAGGGTGCGATTCCACGAGCGCCATGCACTTGATGTAGTCGGCAGGCCAACCTTTTTCTCGCGCGATCGCCTGGAACAGGCCGCGCCACCAAATCGCTTCTTCCACAGATTCAGATTTCGGAATATAGAACGTGAGCGGATGCCGTAACTTTGCGGGGTCTACTTGAAAGGCGATCAATGCAACGTCGAACAGAGGCGCAGGAAGTTTTTCGCCATTGAGGACCTGGGCCTGCCGAATATGCAAACCACGAGGCCGCAGAGAAATCACGGTATTGCTGGGCTTGATTCCGACGTTACGTTTCCGTTTGCGATCGAAATAGGTAAGGTCTCCGCGCAGAGCCGCAAGAATATTGGCTACACCTTGCGTCACGTGAGGCCAGCTGTTGGCCGTGGAATCTTCCAGGTCGAGCATAACGCCCGGCGCGCCGGAGTTAAGCATTTTCACCACGAGTTCCCCGTCGTCGGCGGGACCGGTCATCTGATTGCGCTGATCCTGGCACCATGCAGGAAGTCGGATTCGCCAAGCCTCTGTAGTCGCCGGCGAAGCAGGCAAGTAATTTGGCAGCTGGCCCTGATACGACGCGGCGAGAGCGTTACCTCGCTTGTCGATTAGTTCGCGCTGGCGAGGGGAGAAGGAGCGGTGCAGCGGTAGCAGGAATTCCAAGAAACCGAGCGGTAAATCGCAGGCAGGGTCAAAATCGTCAGGGGCCGAGTTCATGGCTGGTAAGGGCTCGCGTGCGAGGCCCATCTGCGATCTTGCACTGCACATTGCGGGTGCCCCTAGTCTTGGCGGAATAATATGGGCAATCGGCTTACCAAAGGGTTACCCGGTTCGGTCCGATAACGGGCATTGCTATCTTATTGCAAGCGCGTGAGATAGACACTTGTGCTGCGGGGAGTGGAATTGGAAATCGAAAATCTGTGTGGGAGCATTGACGGCGTTTCCACGCTGAGCAAGGCATTGTCCTAATTGGGAAACGATTTGCACGTGAGGGTGCCTGTGCTAAAAGGACATTCTGGCGCGCCGGCGTCCAGTTGCAACTTCTACAACCGGGTCCCGCGAGACAAATAGGCAGAGTTGCGTTCTCTGCTAGGATAGCTCGAAGTCATGCGAAAACCATGGGTCATTGCACACCGAGGGGCTTCCGGCCATACTCCGGAAAATACTCTGGCGGCGTTTGAGCGCGCGGTCCAACTGGGTGCCGGCTTCATCGAGACCGATCTGCATCTGACCCGCGATGCGCACTTCGTTGCGATCCACGACTCCACCCTTGAACGCACCACCAACGGCCGCGGCGAAGTTCGTGAGTTCACCTTGGCGGAACTGCAAAAGCTGGATGCGGGCATGTGGTATGACCGCGAGCACATGGGGCAGCGCATTCCTACGCTGGAGCAAGTCCTGGAGTTTGCGCGCAAGCACGACGTGATTTTTTATTTGGAAGTGAAGTACGACGCGGCCTGGGGCATGCACCACTCATTGATCGCGGCGTTGCAATCTTCGGACTATGCGGGACGCACCATCGTGATCTCGTTCGAGCAAGCCACGTTAGCCGCGCTGCGACGTGTGGACGCTACAGTCATGATGGGATTTCTAGTTGCAGAAACTGGAACAGATTGCGTGAGAGAAGCAATTGAGCTGGGTGCGCGCCAGCTTTGTCCCAAGGCCAGCATGGTGACGCGAGAACTGGTTGAACAAGCACACGGCGCGGATTTGCAAGTGGCCACTTGGACTGTGGATGATCCCCAAGAAATGCGCAGAATCATCGCAGCGGGCGTGGACGGCGTTATGACGAATTTTCCCGACCGGCTTAGCGCTGTGATTGAAGACTTGCAAGAAGCTGAGAACTTGAAGCTAGGAAAGGCTGGCGAGTAAAGACGCAAATTGCGCCAGCGTTAATTGCTCGGCGCGAGAATCAGGACGCAGGCCGCAATCTTCGAACGCTTGATGAATTTGCCGGTCCGCTGCCAGCCGCTTCAGGTTATTTCGCAGAGTTTTACGCTTTTGTCCAAAGCATTCCTGAATAAACTGCAGAAAGCGTTTTTCGTCGCCGACGTTCAATGTGGCGCGCTGGCCGGGAAGGGTCATTTTTACAAGCGCGGACTGGACGCGAGGCGGTGGGCGAAATGCGCCGGGCGGGATGCGCAAGGCGATCTGAGGATTAGTGTAGTACTGGCAGAGCGCGGATAAATAGCCGTACTCGCGCCGCCCAGGCTTGGCGACGATGCGTTCCGCAACTTCAAGCTGAATCACGATGTGTATAGAAAGAATCTGGCCGGTATATTCGAACAGGTGATGCAGGATTGGCGAAGTGATGTAATACGGCAAGTTGCCATAGACGTGAAAATTGCCGCTGGCCTGTTCCCGAAAATCAACTGTTAGGACATCGCGGGAGATCGTTTCGACGTTTGGCCATTCGCGCGGATAGGAGCTAACTTTTCGTTGGAGGTCCTCCGCAAGGCGCTCGTCCGCTTCTATGGTCACCACGCGTCGACCTTCGCCGGCCAGCCTTTGCGTCATTTCTCCATGGCCCGCGCCGATTTCTATCCAGGTTTCGTTCATGCCGGGCGAAAGAATTTTGAAAATGCGATGCCGCCACGCGGCGTCACCAAGAAAGTGCTGTCCCATGCGCTGTCGAGCCATGCCGATGCAGAGTGTAGCAATGGTGCGCGGACCGAGGCGCAGAAATCCTCGTCAAAATTCCCTGCGCTGTCGCTAAACAGCAGTTAGCAACTCACTTGACGAAGCCGTGACGTTCCGCTACCGTTTTTATTTCGTTTGAGGACTGATGAAAATTTTATTCGTGGCTTCGGAAGGCCTACCCTATTCAAAGACCGGTGGTCTAGCGGATGTGGTGCAAGCGCTGCCCAAAGCGCTGGTGGAAATGGGCCACCAGGTGGCCGTCCTGCTTCCGCGCTACCGGGGCAACAAGATTAGCTCTACCCTGGTATCGAGCGTGACGGTTTCGCTGGCCGATCAAATTCGATTTCCTTCGATTGCCGAGGGAGTTTCGGTTGCGGGAGTGCGCTATTTCTTCGTTGACGACCCTGACTATTTCGAACGCGAGCATCCTTACGGAGACAAGTCTGGCGATTATCCCGATAACGCTGAGCGCTTCGCAGAATTTTCACGGGTGGCGATTGAATTCGCGAAACGTGTTTTGCTGCCGGACGTGATTCATTGTCACGATTGGCAAACTGCGCTGGTGCCGGTTCTGCTGCGAACGCAGCATGCCAACGATCCTGCCGTGCGCTCTCTTCCAGTGGTTCTCACCATTCATAATCTGGCATATCAGGGAATCTTCCCGCAGTCTGCTCTTCGCAAAGCCGGTCTGCCTGCCAATCTTTTCTCGTTCGAGGCGCTGGAATTCTACGGCAGGGTGAATTTCCTGAAGGGCGGGTTGCTCTTCGCCGATTATCTTTCGACCGTAAGCCGCCGGTACGCAAAAGAAATCCAAACACCCGAATATGGCGCGGGACTGGAAGGCGTGGTTCTCCAGCGCGCGGACCGCCTAGTGGGAATTCTCAACGGCGCGGACTATTCCGTCTGGAATCCCGAAACAGATGGATTCATCGCGCAGCGGTATTCGGCGCAGAATCTGGAAGGCAAGAAAGCTTGCAAGAAGGATTTATTGAAGATTTTCCGGCTGCCGTCGGATAAGCCGGAAGATTTAGAGCGCCCGCTGGTTGGAATTGTTTCGCGTTTCGCCGATCAGAAAGGTTTCGATCTGATGGCCCAAATTGCCAGCGAAATGATGGCCGAGAAGCTGTCGCTGGTGGTACTGGGTAATGGACAACCCGAATACGAAAGCCTTTTTAAGTTGCTGGTGCAGAACTATCCGTCGTCGGCCGGAGCTAAAATCGGCTACGACGACCCCCTCGCGCACAAAATTCAGGCTGGCGCGGACATGTTCCTGATGCCCTCGCGTTACGAACCCTGTGGCTTGAATCAAATATATAGTTTGCGATACGGTACGGTGCCCGTTGTGCGCGCTACGGGCGGATTGGACGACACGGTCCAGAATTTTGACCCCCTAACGCAGCAGGGAACGGGGTTCAAATTTGAGGCGTACGACGGGAGAGCGTTGCTTGACTGCCTACGGACGGCGTTGAAAATGTATCAATCCGAAAAGACGTGGCTTACGATTCAAAGGAATGGCATGGCCAAGGACTTTTCGTGGAAGACTTCGGCGGCGTCCTATGTCACGCTATATGAAGCGGCTAAGAGGTCTAGAATCCCGCGGGTTGCTGGAACATCTAAAAATTAAGCACAGACGCGGTACGGCTCCTGGGCTGACCGGCACTGCGCAACAAGGAAAAAACGAAAATGGCAGACATTCAAGCAGTGAGTGATGCAAGTTTTGACCAAGATGTAATTGAAGCGAGCAAGACGCAGCCCGTGCTCGTGGATTTCTGGGCCGATTGGTGCCGTCCATGCCACATGCTCTCCCCTACGGTGGAAGAAATCGCCAAGGACCACGCCGGTAAGCTGAAAGTTGTGAAGCTGAACGTGGACGAAAACGTCAACGCGGCTGGGAAATTCAATATTCGCGGCATCCCGACGTTACTGATCTTTAAGGGTGGGCAAGTGGCGGACCAGCTCGTGGGAGCAGTACCCAAGGACGCCATCGAGAAAGTTGTTCAGCGCCATATTTCCTAGCGCAGACTCCGCAACAAGAAGAGACGGTGGGGCATGAGCACCCGTTTTACCGGCCCACAAACTGTTGGGAACTCGCCGACGCAGAAGACCTGCGAAGCTTGCGGAGAGAAGTTTTCCTGCGGCTCGGCCACCGGAAGTTGTTGGTGCGAAAGCGCGAAGCTCGAGCACCAGACTCTGGCTGAGTTTCGCGGGCGCTACGGCGATTGTCTTTGTCCGCATTGTCTTTGTGCTGCGCAAACCGGCAGTTCGTTCGACCAGTCATCGTGACTCTATCGATCCCCCGCTGAAAGATTCCTGTGACGAAAACAACAAAAACAGAAATTCAGCGGTGCCGTTGGGCTACCAAGCCGCTCATGATCGAGTATCACGACAAGGAGTGGGGAAAGCCGGTACACGACGACCGCGTTCTTTTTGAGTTTTTAATTCTGGAAGGTGCCCAAGCGGGTTTGAGCTGGGACACGATTCTCAACAAGCGCGAGAATTACCGCCGAGCCTTCGACCGATTCGACGCTGCGAAAATTGCTCGATATGATAAGCGCAAAGTTCGGGCGCTTCTTGCCGACCCCGGTATCGTACGCAACCGTCTGAAAATCGCGTCAGCAATTTCGAACGCGCGAGCATTCCTCGCTGTACAGAAAGAATTCGGCACATTCAACCGCTATATCTGGCAATTCGTTGACGGCCAGCCCAAGAGAAACGATTGGCGAGCTTCTCGGCGCTTGCCTGCGCGCACCTCTGAATCAGATGCTATGAGCGAGGACCTCGAACGCCGCGGCTTCCGTTTCGTCGGCACCACCATTTGTTACGCCTTCATGCAGGCCACTGGCATGGTGAACGACCACGCGCGCGGTTGCTTCCGATACTCGGGTCGTTGAGCGCAAATGGTGCAAGCGCGGGAGGCATCCGCGATCGGTGCCAAGTGACGAACCGTCAAGTGACGAGCTTGCGTTTAGAGTTAAGCGCGGCGTAGGATTGAAGTTCGTTGTCAGCGAGGCCCACCTGTAAGGCTTAAGCTTTTGAAATGGCTCGGCAAGGTGCGGCCCGCGGAAGAAAACGGGAGCGCGAGTGGCGGAGAAGGCCCGAACAAAGGCGGTCGTGGTAGTTGGAGCACAGTGGGGCGACGAAGGTAAAGGAAAAGTCGTAGACTATCTGGCGTCATCGTTCGACTACACCGCGCGCTACGCCGGTGGCCACAACGCGGGGCACACCGTTATTTTCGATGGCCATAAATACATTCTGCAATTAATCCCGAGCGGTATTCTTCGACCCGACAAAAAAGCTGTAATCGGCGCTGGGACTGTGGTGGACCCCGCCGCGCTGGTCGCCGAGCTCGAAAACCTGAAAAAATCCGGCATCGAAGTTCGCGGGCGCCTTTTTCTCAGTAATCGCGCGCATCTGATTTTTCCGTATCATCGCGAAATGGATAAAGCGGCGGAGTCGGCGCGTGGCGAAGCGAAGATTGGCACCACTTCGCGCGGCATCGGTCCGGCGTACGAAGACAAGATGGCGCGGCGCGGCATTCGGGTTTGCGACCTGCTCGATACCGAGCGGTTTGCGGAAAAACTCGAACGCGTGATCGCCGAGAAAAATGCAATCAGTCAGGCCACCTACGGGCATCCCCTGGAAACAGCGGGATTACTGGAGCAATATTTGGAGCTAGCCGCTCACCTTCGTGGCTTGGTTGCCGACACGGGAGTGCTCCTGAATCGCGCGCTCGATAACGGTGAAAGCGTTTTGTTCGAAGGCGCGCAGGGCACCATGCTGGACATTGACCACGGAACCTATCCGTTCGTCACCTCGTCGAACGCTACTTCCGGCGGTGTGGCCACTGGCCTCGGCGTTGCGCCAACGCGGTTGACTGGCGTGGCCGGAGTCACGAAAGCTTATACCACGCGCGTCGGCAGCGGCCCATTTCCCACCGAGATGCCGGATCTTGATGCGCAAGCGGTCCGCGAACGCGGCAAAGAATTCGGAGCGGTAACCGGGCGTCCGCGACGCTGTGGCTGGCTGGACCTGGAAGTCTTGCGATTCGCGAAAATGTTGAACGGCATCGATTCTCTGGTAGTCACGAAACTCGACGTCTTCGACGCGCAGAAAGAAATCAAAATTTGTACCGGATATCGTCACCAAGGGAAGCGCCTGACGGAAATGCCTCCTGACGCTGAAACGCTGGCGGAAATCGAGCCTGAATACCACTCCATGCCGGGCTGGCAAACGCCCACGCCCGGAATTCGCGATGTGAAGGAATTGCCCCTCGCGGCGCGCGATTATTTGAATTTTATTTCGGACCAGTTGCAAGTCGAGATCGGGATGATATCCACCGGCCCGGAGCGCGATGCTACAATTGTCCCGCGAGGAACCAAGCTGTCATCCTGGCTGTAGCGCTGCCAACATACCCCCATGCTTTCCCATGAAGCGGCCCGCGCAAAAGTGATTGAGGTTGTGAGCGCGCGCGCAACCGTGCCTCCTGCAACTGAAACGATCGAATTCGCGGACGATCCCTCGCGAGCGCTGGGACGAATTCTGGCCGAAAATGTAATTGCAGATCGAAATTACCCTCCCTTCGATCGATCCACCCGTGATGGTTTTGCCGTTCGCGCTCTCGATGCCGCGAATCCTGGCACGCGACTCCGATTGATCGGCGAAAGTCGCGCTGGCCATGCCTTCGAGGGCCAAATGGAAGCGGGCTCCTCCGTACAAATCATGACCGGCGCGCCGCTACCGCGCGGAGCCAACGCAGTGGTGATGCTCGAAGACGCCCGTGTGGAGGGCGATTCTGTAGTCATTGGACATGCCGTGCGCCCCGGACAGCATTATGTGGTAGAAGGCCAGGAGACGCGCGCGGGCGAGAGCGTAATCCAGCGCGGAAAACGCCTCGGTTATGCCGAACTTGCCATGGCCGCGCAAGTAGGCCGGTCCAAAGTGGAAGTTGCGAAGAAACCCCGCGTCGCGATTCTTTCCACTGGCGACGAAATAATTTCCGCAGGTGACGCTCCGCGGCGATTTCAGATTCGTAACAGCAATAGTATCTCGCTCTCCGCGCAGGTCGCGCTCGCGGGCGGCGAACCGGTTGTGCTGGGCATTGTGCCCGACAATGTGGCGGAGCTTCGGGCTCGAATCGAACAGGCCTTGAAAGCCGATGTCGTAATTTTGACCGGCGGCGTGTCGGTGGGGAAATATGATCTCGTCGAGCAAGTGTTAAAAGAAATGCGCGTTGAGTTTTTCTTTGATGCGATGGCGATTCGCCCGGGACGTCCTGCTGTTTTCGGAATGTGCGACGACACTCCGGTTTTTGGTTTGCCCGGCAATCCAGTGTCGACGATGGTGACCTTCGAATTGCTCGTGGTGCCGGCCATAGAGGCGATGAGCGGACACCGACCAGGTTCGCTGCATTTGTTCAAAGCCAAGCTCTCGCACCCGGTGGACGAGAAACCTCCGCTCGCGCATTTTCTTCCAGGGTTAGTGAAATGGCCTTCTGGAGAAGCCACCGTGGAAGCCTTGCACTGGGAAGGATCGGGCGACATCGGGTCAGTGGTTCGCGGTAACTGCTTTTTAGTCGTGCATGCATCGAAGTTGAAGCTCGAAGCGGGCGAAATAGTTGATATCTTACCGCGACGCGGGCTTTTTTAGTCCTACGAAGAAATTTATCGCGATGAAAAAGCTTTCGCACTATGACCGCACGGGCCGCATACGGATGGTGGATGTGTCCGCCAAGCCTGCAACATCACGCACCGCCGTGGCCCACGCATTCGTCCGCATGCAGCGTGCTACCGTCAGAAATGTGCGTCGGCTGAAATCCCCCAAAGGAAATCCGCTCGAAATTGCTCGAATCGCTGGAATCACAGCCGCCAAGCGAACTTCCGAGCTGATTCCACTTTGTCATCCCCTCGCGTTAACGCACGTGGATGTGACCGCAAAGCTATGCCAGAATGGAATTGAAGTGACCTCCGAAGCCAGCAGTACCGGCCCGACCGGGGTCGAAATGGAAGCGCTGGTGGCTGCGGCGGTCGCTTCACTGACGATTTACGATATGTGCAAAGCTCTCGAACGCAGCATGGAAATCACAGAATTGTATCTGCTGACGAAGTCGGGCGGACGCAGCGGCGACTACACCCGCGCAGGAAAACGTGTGAAGCCATGACGCTTGGTAAAGAAGTGAAAGTCCTGGTGGTCGATGATAACGCTTTGGTCCTCGATCTCTTGACGAAAGGGCTGATGCCGCATTGCGACGTGCGAGCTGCCGCGGATGGTGCCGATGCTCTTTTGAAAATTGTAGATGATCCGCCGGACCTGGTAGTTTGCGATTACCGCATGCCTGGGCTCGACGGCCGCCAGCTCTACGAAAAACTTCGTACGCGCCAACAGACCAAGCTTATTCCATTTATTTTCCTCGCCAGTCGCGGTGACATCGAAGAAAAGCTCCGGCCCATCGTCGAAGGCGTGGAGGAGTTCATCTCCAAGCCATTTTTTATTAACGATCTGGTGCGCCGCACCAAGAAAGTAGTGGATCGTCTGCAGCTTGAAAAATTGCAGAAGCGCCAGGTACGCCCTGGAGTGATTCAAGGTCGCCTGGAAGAGATGAGCATCATGGACTTAATGCAGTCCCTAGAGATGGGACAGAAGTCCTGTCAGCTTTCGATTCGCCGTGGCGCGGAAACGTGCGAGCTCTTCTTCTCAGCCGGGCAATGCAAAGACGCGCGATTTGGTTCCTCCGAAGGCGAAGCGGCGGTGTTTCAGGCCGTGCGCTGGACGGACGGCGAATTTGAAATTGATTTCAATGCCGGGCCCGCGCGCTCCACCATTTCTCGCACCACAACCGGCCTGCTGATGGAAGCGTTGCGCCTCATAGATGAAGAGCAGAATCCGTCCGCAACGGAAGATCAGAAAGTAACTGAAGGATAGTTCGTCCTAACCTCGCCATGCGCGTTTCCGTCGTTACCGTCAGTGACTCCGTGAGCTCCGGAAAATCGGAAGACCGTTCGGGCCCTGTTGTCGTAACCCGATGCCGGGAACTCGGCTGGGAAGTTGTCTCCTCAACGGTGTCGCCAGACGACCGTGCCGCGATCGAATCACTGCTGAAGAAAACCGCCGACGCAAAAAACGTCGACGTAATTCTAACAGCCGGCGGAACTGGCGTGGGCCCCCGCGACGTGACGCCCGAAGCAACCATCGCCGTCGCGGAAAGGCTCATCCCGGGTTTTGGCGAGCACATGCGTTGGGAGGGAGCCAAGAAAACTCCTCGCGCAATTTTGTCTCGCGCGGTCGCAGCGATTCGTGGGACAACAATTATCATTAATCTTCCGGGTAGCCCTCGCGGCGCTGTAGAATCGCTCGAGGCCATCGCCGAGTTTCTGCCCCATTCAGTTTCCATTCTTCACGGCGCGCGCCACGATTAAGATCTAGACAAGGCCAAGTTCGGAAGGTTGGCCCTTCCTGGCCGCCTCACGTATAATCCCGCGCGTAATGCCGCTGGCTGCCGGAACTCGCTTAGGCCCCTATGAAATCATTGCCCCTATTGGCTCGGGAGGCATGGGTGAAGTTTACAGCGCACGAGACACGCGCCTTGACCGCACCGTAGCGCTGAAAATTCTGCCGGCCCATTTGGCGGATGCGCCGGAAGTGCGCCAGCGTTTCGAGCGCGAAGCCCGCGCCGTATCCAGCCTGAACCACCCAAATATTTGCGCCCTCTATGACATTGGCCGCCAGGGCGGCACGGATTATCTGGTCATGGAGTACATGGAGGGCGAGACGCTGGCCAAGCGTCTCGAACGCGGCCCGCTCGCGCCGCTAGAGCTTTCGCGCATCGCTATCCAAATTTGCGAAGCACTGGAAAAAGCGCATCGCCAGGGAGTGATTCATCGCGACTTGAAGCCCGGCAATGTGATGCTGACGAAATCCGGCGCAAAACTGCTTGATTTCGGTTTGGCGAAAGCGACTGCTCCGGTCACAACCGATCCTGCGTTATCGCCCACCATGAGCCAGCCGTTACTGGGAAGCGCGCAAGACGCTGCTCTCACAACACAAGGCACGATTGTTGGAACGCTGCAATACATGTCACCCGAGCAACTCGACGGCGGCGAAGCGGACGCGCGAAGCGACATTTTTTCGTTTGGCGCAACGCTGTACGAAATGGCCACCGGGAAGAAAGCCTTTGAAGCGAAAACACAGGCGAGCCTGATCGCCGCAATTCTAAGAGAAGAGCCGCGCCCGATTAGCGATCTGCAACCGTTGTCTCAGCCGGCCCTTCAGCGCATCGCCACCACGTGCCTGTCGAAGGACCCAGACGATCGCTGGCAAAGCGCCGGGGATTTGAAGCGCGAGCTGCAATGGATTTCAGATGCAGGTTCGGCAGCCGGGATTCCCGCGCCGGTAGCCGCGCAGCGCAAGAGTCGCGCGCTATGGTCCCAGGTTTCGCTAATCTTAGTAGGAATTCTTGCCGCGTGTGCAATTGCCGCTGCCATCTTTTACGCACGCAAGGCGTCCCAACCCCAGCCTGTGATTTATGCCGACATGACACCGCCCGAGGGGTACGCATATGGAACTGTCGGGAAGGACAATCAGTTTGCAATTTCGCCGGACGGTTCCGCCGTCGCATTCGTCGCGGACGGCCAGGGCAAACAGATTATTTTCGTGCGCATGCTGAATTCTGCGACGCCTCAACCGTTGCAAGCTACGGATGGCGCTTCGTATCCTTTTTGGTCAGCTGACGGCCGAAATCTCGGATTTTTCGCTGACGCCAAACTGAAGCGCGTTCCAGCGGCGGGCGGAGTGGTGCAGATTCTTTGCGATGCCGCCGCGGGTCGCGGTGGCACATGGAATCAGGATGGGGTAATTGTATTTACGCCGGGGCTTAAAGAGGCGTTGTACAAAGTTCCGGAAAGCGGCGGGACTCCTGTGCCAGTCACCACCACCAAGCAGACCGCCGCATTGCAAAGTCATCGGTGGCCTTCTTTTCTACCGGACGGAAAGCACTTCCTGTTTACGACGGACGATGGCATTGCCGTTGGAGCCCTGGATTCGACGGAAAGTCACCTATTCCTGCAGACGAAGTCTAACGCGGCATTTTCCAGCGGATACGTTCTTTATATGACGGATGGGAACCTGGTAGCTCAACCGTTTGATCTGGGTCGTCTATCGGTCCGTGGTGTGCCCGTCCCGGTAGTGGCGCATGTGGAATTTGCCACGGGGAAGTCGCTGGGCAATTTTTCGGTGTCGCAGAGCGGCACGCTGATTTATCAGCGCGATTTTACCCCCAAGCGACAAATCGCTTGGATCGATCGCAATGGCGCCGAAGTAGCGAAGGCCGGGGAGCCCGACTACTTCTTTGCAGCGGCGCCTTCCCCGGACGGTCGCCAAATCCTACTGACACGCGGGCAGCCGTCGACGAAACGCGATTTGTGGATCATGGACTCGCAAAGAGGAACGCTCTCTCGAGCCACGTTTGATCCTGCGGGATTGGTCCTGGGCGTGTGGTCTCCCGACGGGAAAGATTTTGTGGTTTCAGTGGCTAACGGTTTTGAGATCCGCAGAACTGGCCTACAAGGAAGTGCCACCGAGCAGTTGTTGCCCCCAGAACAGGTCTCGCAGTATCCGACCGATTGGACTGCCGACGGACAAACGCTCATCCTGACGGTTCAGAACCCTAAGACAAATCAGGATGTCGAGATGCTGTCAGTAACTGGTGAACATAAACTCGTGCCACTGGTCCAAACGACCTATGCCGAATACGCCGGAAATCTTTCCCCGGACGGACGCTTCTTAACCTACGCTTCGAACGAATCCGGGCGGCTCGAACTTTACGTCACGCAGTTTCCCGAAGGCCGGCTGAAATGGCAGGTGTCCAGCCAGGGCCTGAGCGGCGGAGAACCCATTCGATTCTCCGCCTGGAATCATGACGGCAAGACGTTGTATTACATCGACGGTAGCGGGGCCGTACTGGCTGCGCCGATAGAGAGCTTACATCCGTTTAAGGTGGGTCCGCCGCGGAAGATCTATACAGCGAGTGCCGGGGTCAGCGAAATAGCTGCATCCTCAGACGGAAGACTACTGGTGCTCACTCCCGTCGGAACGCAAACAGTCCCGCCTGCCTCGCTCGTCGTTAACTGGCCAGCGGGACTGAACAAATAGACCACGCCAGTTTGTTAAATTACTCCTGATGGCACTGGCTGACGCTCGACTGGTGTGCTAGGATGCCGTCTTAATTCGGAGATGCCGAGCCAATACATCCCGATTCTGATTTACGCAGTCCTTGCCGCGGCTTTTCCCGCAGTCACACTGATTATTTTCAAATATATTCGCCCGGAAATGCGCGCCACGGGTGCCAAGCTTGAGCCCTATGAGTGTGGTGTGCCTCCGGAAGGGAGCTCGCGCGGTCGTTATTCGGTGCGCTTTTATATCGTGGCTATTTTGTTCGTTATATTTGATGTGGAAACGATCTTTTTATTCCCTTGGGCCATAAAGTACAACCAGTTGGGCGCATACGGCCTGGTATCCATGCTTGTCTTCCTGGGCATCCTGCTGGTCGGCTACGTTTGGCTGTATCGCAAGGGCGCGCTTGATTGGGTGTAATCGGCGAATTTCGCCTGCGCCGATCACCGTGTTTGCAAGGCATTTAGATCTCAACTTGTTTGACGCTGTTTTTTGGGGTGTGTTAAAAAGGTGGGCTGTCCGCGGCTTTGGAGCACGGGCAGCGTGCTAAAACCGGAATCGATGGCTAACGACCCTTCGGAAAAAGATCCCGTCCCGAAACCGCCCGCGTCCGGCGCGGAAGAAAAACCCATGGCGCAGAAGCCCGCCGAGCCTTCTCGAGCCGCTTCGCCTGCCGATCCTTCTCCATCGCAGGATGCGCCCGCATCATCGAAGCCTCCTACGCCGTCCGCGGCGGCTCCAGCGACACCCGCTGGTCCGGGAACGCCTGCTGCAAAACCGCCGGTCCCCGCTGCCGCCGCGCCAAAGGCTGCCGCCCCTCCTGCAAAAGAAGCGCCCCCCAAGCCTGTACCGCTCGACAATGAGCTCGTTCAAAAGCTCAAGGTGCGTTTTGGCGATGCCATCCGCGAAGCCACGCTCGATCGCAAGCAAGCTATCGTCACAATTGCAGTCGAGCAGCTTCGCGAAATCTCGCGCTATTGCCGGGATGAAGAAAAGTTCGACATGCTCGTCGATTTGACCGCGGTGGACTGGCCCAAGCGCGAAAAAAGATTCGACGTAATTTTAATTTTATATTCGTTCGCTAAGAATGAACGCGTGCGCTTAAAAGGCCATGCGGGCGAAACCGAACCGGTGCCTAGCGTTTGCGAAATCTGGCCCGCGGCAAACTGGCTCGAGCGCGAATGCTACGACATGTTTGGGATCGTGTTCGAAGGTCATCCGGGCCTAAAACGCATTTTGATGCCGGATGAATGGCAGGGACACCCGCTGCGCAAGGATTACGACATATTGAAGCAGGATACAGATTGGGTTCGCGAGAACCTGGGCATCGAGAGCGGCCAATAAAAATGAGTGACCCGCGCATCACGGAGCTTTCCAACGTCAGCACCACTGTGCTGGGTGCTGACGAAATCATTTTGAATATGGGCCCGCAGCATCCCTCCACCCACGGAGTGCTGCGCGTGAAGTTAAAGCTCGATGGCGAGCGCGTCGTAGATTCCGAATGCATCATCGGCTACCTGCATCGTGGCGTGGAAAAAATTGCCGAGCATCGCAGCTATCAGCAATTCGCGCCTTATGTGGACCGCATGGACTATGTTGCGGCGGTGTCGAATGGCCTGGGTTATTGCGAAGCAGTAGAAAAATTGTTGGGAAGCGAAGCTCCGATTCGCGCGCGAGTAGTTCGAACGATTCTGACTGAGCTGCAAAGAATTGCCAGCCACTTGCTCTGGCTTGGAACACATGCTTTAGATATCGGCGCGCTCACGCCGGTCTTTTATTGTTTCCGCGAGCGCGAAGAAATTCTGAAGATTTTCGAGAAATATTGCGGCGCTCGGCTCACGACGCACGCGTTTCGCATCGGCGGATTGCAGTATGAAACCTACGACGGCTTCGAGCAAGATGTGAAGCGCTTCAGCGACGACTTCGCGCACAAAATTGACGAGTATGAGACGCTGCTTACCGAAAACCGAATCTGGGTTGGTCGTACGAAGGGCGTCGGAATTCTTTCGGCTGCGGATGCCGTTGCCTTGGGAGTTACAGGACCGGTTCTGCGCGCGAGCGGTGTGCAATGGGACTTGCGCAAAGCCATGCCCTACGCCGCCTACGACCAATATAAATTCGAGATTCCCACTCGCGAAACCGGCGATACCTACGACCGTTACCTGGTCCGCATGGAAGAGATGCGGCAATCGCGGCTGATCTGCTTGCAGGCCATCGAAAATATTCCCGCTGGCCCGATCATGGCGCGCATCGGAAAAGTTCTGAAGCCGCCGCCGGGCGAAGTGTATCACTCGATCGAAGCTCCGAAAGGCGAGCTTGGTTATTACATCGTAAGCGATGGAACCACGCAGCCGTATCGCGTGCGCGTGCGCCCGCCGTCATTTATTAATTTGCAGGCGTTCGACAAAATGGCTCGCGGCTCGCTCGTCGCCGACGTAGTGGCAATCATTGGCACGATTGATATCGTTCTCGGAGAAGTGGACCGCTAATGAGCCATTTGCTTTCACCATCGGTCATGCGGCTGGTTTTGCCGGTCCTTTACGCCGTGGTGATCGTGGCGGTGCTTCCGTTACTCGCCGGTTACATCGTTCTGATGGAACGAAAAGTCATGGCCGACATGCAGGCGCGACTGGGGCCCATGCGCGTGGGTCCGCATGGCCTGCTGCAGCCAATTGCCGACGCCGTAAAGTTACTGCTGAAGGAAGACATCATTCCCGATAAAGCCGACCGGCTTTTGTTCTGGCTCGCGCCGCTGGTGAGCGTCACCATGGCGCTTCTAGCTTATGCTGCGCTCCCGATTGGTCCCACTTTTCAGATCGCAGACTTAAACATTGGCCTTCTGTTTATCCTGGCAGTCAGCTCACTGGGAATTTACGGCATCGTGCTAGGCGGATGGGCTTCCAACAGCCACTACTCGCTGCTCGGCGCGCTCCGCAGCGCCGCGCAGCTGGTCAGCTACGAAACCGCTGCCGGGCTTGGATTGATTTCCGCTTTACTACTGGCCGGATCTCTTTCGATGAAAGACATCGTAATGGCACAGTACGATCAAGGCATGTGGTTCATTTTTTACGTCCCCGTCGGATTTTTTATCTACATGGTCGGTTCGATTGCAGAAACGAATCGCGCTCCTTTCGATTTGCCCGAAGCGGAATCTGAATTGGTGGCCGGCTACATGACGGAATACAGCGGCTTTCGCTGGTCGCTTTATTTCCTGGCTGAATATGCAAATATGATCATCGTGGCGGGAATCGCGACCACGCTGTTTCTGGGCGGCTGGCTGCGGCCGTTCGCAAGCTATCACGACCATATGCCAGGCACCTCCATCGAATTGCTGGATGCGCTGCCCTCGCTGTTAGTTCTGGGCGTCGCGCTGTATTGCTTTTTTCTTGCGCCCAAGCAACCGGTGAAAATCCAAAAGCTCGTGATGGCTATGGTTGGGGGTCTTTGCTTACTAGTCGCCGGGGTCTTGGCTGCCTCGCTATTCGCATCACCGGCGGTGCTGCAAGGCGTTCACGGTGCGTTCTGGTTCATGGCCAAAGTCTTCGCCTATCTTTATTTCTTCTTGTGGTTCCGGTTTACATTCCCGCGCTATCGCTTTGACCAATTGATGCGGCTCGGTTGGAGATTTCTGATTCCGCTGGCTCTGGGAAATTTGATCGCTACCGCATCTGCCTTGCTCATGACGCGAGAATGGGGTCCAAGTTTGCGCCTAACCACAATTCTCGCGACTGTTGTGACACTAGCGGTAGCCGTGTGGCTGGCCAAGAGTGACGAAGGGGATAGCGCGCTGCCCGTGCTGGACGGTGAATAAATGGGCTTGAACTCAATTCTATTTTATTTCTTTGCGGCACTGGCGATCGGCTCGGCGATCTTGATGGTGACTCGCCGAAACGTCGTACACGGCGCCGTTTATTTAATCACCACGCTACTTGCGACGGCCGGCGTCTTCCTGCTACTGCAAGCTGAATTTCTTTTCGTCACCCAAGTGATCCTGTACGTTGGCGGCATCATGGTTCTTTTCGTGTTCGTGATCATGTTAGTGAACTTGGACGTCTCGCTCCTGCAGTATCAGTTCAATCGCCAGCGATTTGTTGCAGGTGTGTTGGCTTTGGCGCTGGCTGCGCAAATATCCATGGTCCTAAAGATGGGACAAACGTCGCTCTTCCCGCAGGCGCGAACTCCGGAGGTTTTGCCCAAGAACACCGAAGCAGTTGCCGATGCGCTCTTCGGCCGTTTCATGCTGCCTTTCGAAATTGCGTCAATTTTACTTCTCGTCGCCATGATCGGAGCGGTCGTGATGGCGAAGCGGAGGGTGTAATGGTTCCCGTGGATCATTATCTTTGGCTCAGCCTCGCGTTGTTTACGATCGGCGTGATCGGCGTGCTGACGCGTCGCAACGTAATCATCATTTTGATGTCCATCGAACTGATTCTGAATGCGGTGAATATCAACCTGGTCGCTTTCTCGCATATGTTCGGCAGCGTGGACGGGCAAGTATTCGCAATTTTTATCATCACCGACGCAGCCGCTGAAGCCGCCGTCGGACTCGGCATCATTCTGGCATTTTTCCGCAATCGCGAAACGCTGCTCGCCGACGAAATGGATATGCTGAAATGGTGAAAATCGGGGCATGAACGCGCAGCCGTTTTTTCTCGATCACATGTGGCTGATCCCGCTTTTTCCGCTGGCAACGGCGGCCGTCATGCTTTTCTACGGCCGGCGGCTAGCCCATCAAATCGTGAGCTGGCTTTGTTCCGGCAGCGTCTTGCTATCCTTCATTTTTTCTGTTGGCGCGTTCTTCCAACTCATCGCCAAGCCTTCCGGTGAACGCATTGCCACGAAGATATTATTCGAGTGGATTCCCGCGGGCACCTACCACCTGCTCGATGGGCGGATCGCGAAATTCATTGCCGACTGGGGATTTCAGATCGATCCGCTGTCTTGCGTGATGATCCTGATCGTCACCGGCGTGGGATTCCTGATTCACGTGTATTCCACCGGCTATATGGCGCACGAAGGCGGCTTTTACCGGTTCTTCGGTTACCTGAATCTCTTCATGTTCTCCATGCTGATGCTGGTGTTGGCGAACAACTTGTTGCTGCTCTTCGTCGGTTGGGAGGGAGTGGGAACCTGCAGCTATCTTTTGATCGGATTCTATTTCCACAAGAAGTCCGCTGCGGACGCGGGTAAAAAAGCTTTCATCGTCAACCGCGTTGGTGACGCCGGTTTTCTTCTTGGAATTTTTCTCACCTCGGCGCTTCTTGGCACGATTCGCTTCGTTGAGATTGGACCAGCTCTGGCCGCGGGCGGTTTTGCGGTGGGTGATCCGCGAATAACCGCAATGGCATTGCTGTTTTTCGTGGGCGCCACAGGAAAATCAGCGCAAATTCCTCTTTACGTTTGGCTGCCTGACGCGATGGAGGGTCCCACGCCAGTCAGCGCGTTGATTCACGCTGCCACCATGGTCACCGCAGGCGTTTATATGGTGACGCGCACCAACGCAATTTATCAGCTCTCGCCACAAGCCATGGGCCTAGTTGCGTTAGTCGGCGCGATCACGGCGCTTTTCGCCGCGTCGATGGGCGTAGTGCAGAACGACATCAAAAAAGTTTTGGCTTACTCGACCGTATCACAGCTCGGCTACATGTTTCTGGCCTGCGGTGTCGGCGCGTTTACCGCTGGTATTTTCCATCTGATGACGCATGCTTTTTTCAAGGGATTGCTTTTCCTGGCGGCCGGAAGCGTAATTCACGCGGTTTCTGGCGAGCAGGACATGCGCAAAATGGGCGCGCTCTCAAAGAAAATTCCAGTCACCTATTGGACCATGCTGATCGCCGCTCTCGCCATCGCGGGAATTTTCCCCTTCGCCGGCTTTATAAGTAAGGATCTAATTCTCGGCAAAGCGTACGAAAAAGACGTGCTGCTGTGGACCATCGGCTACTTCACGGCGGGGATGACAGCCTTTTACATGTTCCGCCTCATCTTCATGACCTTTCACGGCGTCTCGCGCGTCGATCATGAAGTCGAGCATCACATTCACGAATCCCCAAAATCGATGCTGGTCCCACTGGTGATTTTGGCCGTGCTATCCATCGTCGGCGGATGGCTGAGCTGGCCGGAAATTTTTGGCGGCAACAGTCATTTCATTCATTTTCTCTCGACTGTTGTTGCGGTCCCGCATGAGGCCCGAATGGAACCCGTGAAGGGCCCGAGCTCTCCGCCAGGGGAGCTTTTCCTGATGATGCTTTCAGAAGGCTTGGTAATATTGGGGATTTTGTTTGCTTGGTTTTTATATGTGAAGCGAACCGATCTCCCGCAGAAAATCGCGCGCAGTTGTGGTGGTTTCTACCGCCTCGTTTACAACAAGTATTACGTCGATCAACTGTATGACGCGCTCTTCGTCAATCGCGCGAAAGATCTAGGCTTGGCGTTGGGCACGTTCGACAGAAACGTGATAGACGGCGTCGGCGTAAATGGCGCAGGCTGGCTAACGCGCGCTATCTCGAAAGTTTCGATGTGGTGGGACACCTGGATTGTCGATGGCTCCGTCCGCCTCGGTGCGCGCATCGTTTGGATTTTCAGCTACCCGATTCGCTTGATTCAAGACGGACTGGTCCAGAGCTACATGCTGCTAATCGTAGTCGGCTTAATCGGTTTTTTTGGGTACTACTTTTATATGGCGCATCACGCCATACATTAGATAAAAGGCGAGGGAATGGATGCTTTTCTCCGATAGCCACATTTTAAGCACGATCTTATTCACGCCGCTGGTTGGCGCGATTCTGATGCTCTTCATCCCGAGCAATCGCCCCGATCTGCATCGCTGGATGGGAAACCTTTTCGGATTTCTCGGACTGGCCGTGTCGCTGCCGCTCATCTGGCGCTTCAACTCCGCGATGAATGCTCCGGGCTTCCAATTCGTCACCGATAGTTCGTGGATTCCCTCCGTCGGCGCGCACTTTACGCTAGGTATCGACGGTCTAAGCTACCTCCTGGTGATGCTAACCACCGTGCTTGGCCCGCTGGCAATTCTCTCGTCATGGTCGGCCATCAAAAAACGCGAAAAAGAATATTACATCCTGCTTCTCTTGCTGCAGACCGGCATGCTCGGCGTTTTCATGTCCCTCGACTTCGTCCTCTTTTACGTTTTCTGGGAAGTGATGCTCGTGCCTATGTATTTCCTGATTGGTGTATGGGGCAGCGAACGCCGTCTCTATGCCGCGATTAAGTTTTTCCTCTACACCCTGGCCGGCTCGGTGCTGATGCTGCTTGCGATACTGGCGATTTACTATTACCGCGGCACCTTCGATATCCGGGAAATCCTAAGTCATCCGTTCACCGCGCAGTACGGCTGGCTGCAGAAGTGGCTGTTCTGGGGATTCTTTTTCGCCTTCGCTATCAAAGTCCCCATGTTCCCGTTTCACACTTGGTTGCCCGACGCGCACACCGAAGCCCCCACTGCAGGATCGGTCATCCTGGCTGGCGTCTTGCTGAAAATGGGCACCTACGGATTTTTGCGATTCTCCGTGCCGATGTTCCCCGACGCCACATTGAAATACCGATGGATCATCATCGTGTTGTCCTTGATCGGCATTGTCTACGGCGCTTTAGTCTGCATGATGCAGAAGGATATGAAAAAGCTCATAGCCTACTCTTCAGTGAGCCACATGGGCTTCTGCACCCTCGGCATTTTCGCGCTCACTCCACTCGGACTCTCCGGTAGCATCATTCAACAGCTCAACCACGGAATTTCCACCGGCGCGCTCTTTCTGATCGTCGGCGTACTATACGAGCGTAGGCACACGCGCCTAATCTCCGAATTCGGCGGCCTTTCTACGCCTATGCCGAATTTCGCGGCAGTATATTTGATCGTCACGCTGAGCTCGTTGGGCATGCCCTTGTTGAACGGTTTCATCGGTGAATTCACGATCTTGCGGGGCGTGTTCGAAGTGAGCTGGAAATGGGCCGCTTGGGGCGTGCTCGGCGTAATACTTGGAGCCGCTTATTTGTTGTGGCTGTATCAGCGCGTGATGTTCGGCAACGTAACAAATCCTGCGAATGAACATTTGCCTGACCTGAACGCCCGCGAATACGCCACGCTGCTCCCGCTCGTCGCTCTGGCGTTCTGGATCGGAATCTATCCCAAGCCGGTATTCGACATCCTCGACAAGCCCGTTCACGAATTAGTCGAGCGCGTCCATCCCGGCTACTACTCAGCACCCGAGTTGACTCCACCTCCCGCGCCGGCAGCGGAATCACCAACTTCAATGGCAGTTCCATCAAAGCTACCTCTCGCAAGGACTCTAGCTGTGTCTTCGCCGGCTTTTTCACGGGTTGAGGTAAGGTAGATGTCTCAGCTTCCCTGGCAAGAGGTATTTGAGCAAACGCGCCGCGATTTCGTTTTCATATTGCCGGAGGCCATGCTCGCATGTTTCGGCCTGGCGACTCTGCTCCTCGACTTTTTTCTGACCAAACGCGAGAAATCCTGGAATTCGCTGACATCCATGCTGGGGGTGGCGTTTAGCGCCGGCGCGCTCCTGGTGATGCTAAGAGAAATGAAGGGGCAATCCTACGCGGCATTTGGCAATTCCATCGTCATCGACCCATTCTTCATTTTCTTCGGATTCATTTTCCTCGCCTCCACCGCGCTCGTAATCTTGATTTCCGTTAAATACATGGAAATCGAGCACGAGCAGCACGGCGAATATTACGCTTTGATGCTGTTTGCCACAGTGGGAATGATGTTTCTGGCTTGCGGCAACGACCTGATCGTGCTGTTCGTCGCATTGGAAACCATGGCGCTCAGTTTTTACGTGCTCACCGGATTTTTGCGGCGCGATCGCAAATCCAACGAAGCCGCAATGAAGTACGTTCTGATGGGAGCCTTCAGTTCCGGAATCCTGGCCTACGGCTTCTCGATTTTGTACGGCATCTCGGGCTCAACGAATCTGCAAGTGATCGCCAACGCCGTTACCGAACGCAGCGCGCGTTACGGCCACGGCGACGTGCTCACGATTTTGGCTCTCGGCACCGTCGCCGCCGGAGTTTTCTTCAAAATTGCGGCCGTACCGTTTCATCAGTGGGCGCCGGACGTTTACGAAGGCGCTCCGACGCCGATCAGCGCCTACATCAGCGTTGCTTCCAAAGCTGCCAGCTTCGCGCTCCTGTTGCGCCTCTTCCTCACCGTTTTCTGGCCGGTGAATCTGGACTGGGTTGTCGTCATGGAAGCTGTAGCAGTACTTTCTCTGACTGTCGGTACGCTGGCCGCGATCACGCAATCAAACGTAAAACGCTTGCTCGCATATTCCTCCATCACGCAAGTCGGCTACATTTTGCTCGGCCTCGTCGCCGCCGTGAATCCCGACGGCACGCTACACCAGCGCGGCTTGCAGGCCACGGCTTTTTATCTTTTCGTTTACGCGTTTTTCAATACCGGCGCTTTCGCCATTGTGATTCTGCTGCGGCACAAAGGCGCGATCGGCGACGACATCGACGATTTGAACGGCCTGATCCAGCGCAATCCCGGCGCCGCGGTAGTGATGCTGATCTTTTTGCTTTCGCTCGCAGGAATTCCGCCTACGGCCGGCTTCTTCGCCAAGCTGCTGGTGTTCTGGGCCCTGATCGAGACCGGGCATACGTATCTGGCTGTTCTCTCGGTGCTCTATATTCTGCCCGCGGTGTATTACTACTTTCGCTTGGTCGCCGCCATGTGGGTACGTGAATCAACCGATCCCGTGCGCCCGGTTATCTCGGTAGCCCAGAAATTCGCGCTCGCAGCCGTGGTGCTAGTCACGCTCGCCGCCGGAATTTTCCCCGAGCAGTTCCTGCGCTTCGCCACGTATTCTATCCTCACGCCCTTAGGCTACTGACCGACTAACGCCAATGGCCTCACAACCTCCGACACCGCCTAAAAACCGCATGCGCTCGATGAATCAATTGGCCATGGTGCTGGAATTGCCCTTCATCATGGTCGCGAGCACCTTGATCGCTGGCGGCGCGGGGTATTTGCTCGATCGCTGGTTGCACACCTCTCCCGCATTCACACTAATTTTGGGCTTTCTTGGCTTTTGTGCAGGTATATGGGATATGGTGAGACGCCTCTCTCGCTCGGATCCAAGCTAGGCGGTGGCGATGAACGACACTGGCAACTTCTATGCGGCTGCCGAACGACGCATCGAATACCTCACCGTGGGAATTGGCATTGTCGGGGCCGTGGCTGTCGCGATTCACTGGGGAATCAAATCCGGTTTGGGCTTAGCCATCGGTGCCGCGCTTTCTTGGATCAATTTCCGCTGGATGAAGCAGGGCGTCACGACGCTGGCAGTCCTCTCGACCGCGCAGGAAGGCGCGGACAAGGCACGGGTTCCCAAGAGGATTTACTTCAAATTCCTGGGTCGCTACGTTTTGGTGACCGCTGGCGTATATGTTATCCTACGAGGCTTTGATTTGCCTATTGCGAGCCTGCTGGCAGGATTTGGGGCCGTGGTCGTTGCGATGCTTTCGGAAATGATCGGGCAGCTTTTCCGAAAGGGTCCCGAGGCACGAGCTGATTCCTGAAGGGACCGTATGGAAGAACAGCCAATCTGGGTTACGGTGATCTTGAATCGACTGTTTGGCAAGCCGGTCTTGGCTTTGCTTGCAGCGCTTCACATTCAGCCGTCGAATGCCGACTACCCGATCCCTAACCACGTCGCGATGGAGCTTTTCGTTTTTCTTCTCGCTGCGATTTTCTTCCTGTGGCTCAAGCGCCGCATTTCCGCCGACCGTCCGGGCGGAACCCAACAGTGCATGGAAATGCTGTTGACGAATCCGATGAGCGTAGGCGTTCAGGATTTGCTGAAAGAAAGCGTTGGGCATGGTTGGGAGAAATATGTGGCCATGCTTGGCAGCATCGGAATCTTCGTTCTCTTTTGCAATTTGATCAGCTTGATTCCGACACTCAGTTCTCCCACGGCAGTCGTCAGCGTGCCTCTGGGCTGCGCCATCGTCGTTTTTCTGTACTATAACTGGACCGGCATCGTGAAGCACGGTCCGTTCGGACACGGAAAGCATTTTCTCGGTCCGGTTCCGGCCATGTCTCCGATCATGCTTCCGATCGAAATCATCAGTCACTCCGCGCGGCTCCTCTCGCTCACCGTCCGGTTGTGGGTCAACATGCTCGTGAGCGAACTGCTCTATGGAATCTTTCTCGGATTGCTCATTGACCTTTTTATGTTCCTGGGAAAGATAAGCGCGCCGTTATATGCGACATTTTTCCTGCCATTACTTTTGCCCATCATTTTTATTGCTTTGCATATCTTTGTTGCTGTACTCCAGGCATTCGTTTTCACTATTTTGCCGGTGATCTACGTGTCTGGAGCGGTTGGGGAAGAGCATGAACCGGCATAACCGTACAGTGTGAGCCCGGCTGCACGAGGGATGTCCGGGAACCACCTCCTGACGGCCATTTCATAAAGAGGAGAACACGATGAAAAAGTGTGTGTTGTTTCTGTTGGCGGTGATTGCGGTTGCTTTGTTTGTGCCTGCGGCGTTTGCGGCGCAGGAAGGTGGAGCGAGCGGGGCCGCTGCGCCCGTAAATTGGATAGCGATCACTGCTGGTTTCAGCATGGCCATCGCTTCAGCAGGTTGCGGCTATGCCCAGGCGAAAGCCACGGCGGCCGCCTGCGAAGGTATGGCTCGAAATCCCGGTGCGACTGCTGCGATCCGGTTTGCGTTAATTCTGGCGCTGGTCCTCATTGAATCCATGGCGCTCTACACATTTGCAACGATGTTTATTCGCGTCAAGTAAGATTCAACGGAAGAGAATCGAGGCCCGGAGGCTTGCCACAAGCGACCTCCGGCTTTTATTTTTTTGCGGTCTTTTCCGGGCGCTCAGGGACCACCCCAAGCTGAAACGCTGGATTAGTGGAGGTAGATGGAATCGGCGGCCACTTTGGCTAGACTGAGCACTCGCGCAGGAAGTATACCCAGGTACAGCGTCCCCGCCGCAGCGATAGCTAGAGCAAACGCGAGCGTAGGCGCGACCTTGGTCGGCGAGTACTCTTTCGATGGCTCCCAGAAGTACATAGCCACGATCACGCGCAGATAATAATACGCGCCGATCACGCTGTTGATGGCCGCGATCACCACCAGCCATACAATCTTCGAATCGAGCGCAGCCTGAAACGCGAAAAGTTTGCCTAAAAATCCGCCAGTGGCCGGCAATCCCAGCAGCGAAAGCAGAAAGAGCGAAAAACCAATTGCTAGGACTGGCTGCCTGCTCCCCAGCCCGGCGTAGTCCGTGATTTCCAGCCGCTTTTCTCCTGGCTGTCCCAGGTGCGCGATCACCAGGAACGCGCCGATCTTCATCAGCGCGTAAGCGGCGAGGTAAAAGAGCACTGCCGCAATCCCAATATCCGTCCCTGCCGCGAACGCGACAAGAATGTAGCCCGCGTGCGCGATGGATGAATACGCCAGCATGCGCTTTACGTTCGTTTGCACTAACGCCGCGAAATTCCCGACGATCATGGTAAGAATCGCGGAACCCCAAACAGCCCAGAACCAGAAGTTTCCCGCCGAGCCGAATGACACGTAGAAAATGCGCAGCATCACTGCGAAAGTAGCAGCCTTTGGTCCCGATGCGAGCAAAGCCGTCACCGGAGTGGGCGCGCCCTCGTACACATCCGGCGCGTAAACCTGGAACGGGGCAACCACAACCTTAAATCCCAGGCCTACAAACATAAGCGCAAGCCCGAGAATCGCCAGCGCCGCAACCTGCCCGTGCTCAGCAACCATTTTCTGTAGCGCCGCCGAAATCAAATCGATCCGAGTAGTCCCGGTCGCGCCATATGCCATGGCGATGCCGTACAGAAAGAATGCAGTAGCGAACGATCCCAGAACAAAATATTTCAACGACGCTTCGTTCGACTTGATAACGCGCCGTCGGAATCCGGTGAGCACATAAGTGGAAATAGAGCTCATCTCCAGCCCGATAAACGCAGTAACAAGCTCGTTCGCGCCCGCAAGAATCCCCATTCCGGCAGTCGCAAAGAGTACCAGCGCATAATATTCGCCGCGCTGTATGTTCTCTTCGTCCAAATAATTGAACGAGCCAAGAATCGCTAGCGCCGCAGCGCCAATCACGATCGCATGGACAAAAATGCTGAACGCGTCTGCGCGAATCAAATCGCTGTAGGCCGTACCAGGGTCGTACGCCATCAGATGAATCCCAAGCAATCCGCCGAACGTCCCGATGAAAGCAAGCCAACCGAGCGCGCGTTTGTGAGCGGCCTGTACAAACGGGTCCGCCACCATGATCACGATGCCGAATACACAAAGAATTATCTCCGGCGCGAGGCGGTGCATATTGCTGATTTGTTCGGGGTGGAGGGGAATCACGGCTGGATGCGCCTCAGTGAAATTGTCGTCGCAGGCGAATTCTTTTGCGGTCGAGCCGCAACGGCGGTTTGTCTTGCCGCAGGGTCGGGCATAGCCGGGCGGGATACGTTGTGAACGCGCTCCATCTGGTTCAGTAAAGTATTCGTGGAGGTTTGCATGCGCCGCGTAAAAAGCGGGGAAGCCACACCCATGAAAATAATGGTGACGGCCATGGTCGCAAGAATCAGCCGTTCTCGGCCGGACGCGTCAGGCAGATTACGATTTTTCTCGACTGTTACTTCTCCGAATCCAACGCGCTGATACGCCCACAATAAGTAGATTGCCGACAGCACGGCGCCGCTCGCAGCCCAGGCCGCCCAGGCATGATGGTTTTGAAACGTGCCAATCAAAATCAGAAATTCGCCGATAAATCCGTTCAGCGGCGGCAATGCCAGTGACGATAGCGCAATGAAAAGGAAAAATGACATCAGCACCGGCATTGCATTTACCAACCCGCCGTATTCCTTGATTTCAAACGTGTGCCGCCGGTCGTACAGCATTCCTACTCCGAGGAAAAGCGCGCCGGTCGAGATGCCGTGGCTCAACATCTGAAAAATTGCGCCCTGAATTGAAATTGTGCTGAACGCAAAAATTCCCAGCACTACGAACCCAAGATGGCTCACTGATGTGTACGCGACCAGCCGTTTCAAATCGGTTTGCACTGTGGCCACCATCGCGCCGTACACAATTCCAATAATCGCAAGTATGCCGATCAATGGCGACATGCGGTGCGCTGCGTCCGGAAATAGCGGCAAGCAAAACCGCAGCATGCCGTAGGTGCCGAGTTTCAACATCACCCCTGCCAGAATCACCGAACCTGCCGTGGGAGCTTCTGTATGCGCGTCCGGCAGCCATGTGTGCAGCGGGAACAGCGGTACCTTAATCGCAAAGGCCAGAAAGAACGCGCCGAAAAGCAAAAGCTCGGTTCCCGCTGGCAATAAAACCATTCCAGTTTGAAGTTTCGCTTGAATATCCTGCAAATCGAACGTCCCGGCCAAGTTGTAGAGCCACAGAATAGCCACCAACATCAAGATGGACCCGAACATCGTGTACAGAATAAATTTCACTGCAGCATAAATTCGTCGGCCGTGGCCCCAGATTCCAATCAGGAAATACATCGGAATCAGCGTGAGCTCCCAGAAAAAGAAGAAAAGCAGCAGATCGAGCGAAACGAAAACGCCGATCATGGCCGTTTCGATCACAAGCAACGCGATGAAAAAGCCTTTTACGTTTTCGCGAATGGCCTGCCAGGAGCACAGAATCGCGAGCGGCGTCAGAAATGTCGTGAGTAAAACGAGAAACAGGCTGATGCCATCAACGCCCAGGTGATAATGGATGTTCGCGTGCGCGATCCAGTCGTAATATTCCTCGAATTGGTATCCCGCATTCACCGCATCGAATCCGCGCAGCAAAAATAGAGAAATCGCGAACTCCGCTAGCGAGACAGTCAGCGCGATCCGCCGAATCCAAGCGTGATCGTCCGCGCGCAGCAGTAATAGCGCAGGGACGCCGAGCAGCGGCAAAAACGTGATAACCGTCAGCAAATGAGAGGGCATATCCACGCTAGCGCACCATTCCCCAGACGCCCAGCATCAGCACGGTAAAGCCCACAGCTCCCACCACCACCCACGTAGCGTAACTTCGCGCGTTTCCGGACTGCAGTTCGCGAGCCTGTCCGCCAACCTCGCGCGCCACGCTCGCCACGCCGTTCACCGTGCCGTCGATCACGCGTTCATCCACCACATGCCAAAACACATTCGTCGAGATCCAAAGAAATGGACGGATAATCATCGCCGCGTAAATTTCATCCACGTAATATTTATCGAGCAAAAGTTTGTAGAGCCCATGCACGCTTTCAGCAAGTTTCTTCGGCGCCTCCGGCTTGCGAATATAAATCCACCATGCCACCAGCAACCCGATAATCGCGAGCACAACCGGCGCTCCGGTCAAAGCATGAAGCAATTCCATCGCGGGGGTCGGAGATATTCCGCCCTGTTGGCCAGCCGCGCCGGCCAAAGACGCTCCTTGCTCAATCCCAGCCGGGACTTCGTAAGCAGCGAACACCGGGTGCAGGAACGCTTCGAAGTAATCCGTCTTGCCAATCAGGTGCGGCGCTGCAAACCATCCGCCAACAATTGACAGCAGCGCAAGAATCAGCAGCGGTACAGTCATGCTTCGCGGCGATTCGTGAACGTGTACTTTATGCACATCAAATCGAGGCTTGCCAAAAAAGGTAAGAAATATCAGCCGGAACATATAGAAAGACGTGAGGCCGGCGCCGGCAAGCGCGAGCAGCCAGAGTGTGAGGTGGGCGTTCGGTCCGGAACCGGCCGCTTCCAGAATTTCATCCTTGCTGAAAAAACCAGCGAACCCGGGAATCCCAGCAATCGCAAGCGTAGCGATGAACATGGTCCAATATGTGACGGGAATTTGTTTCCTCAACCCGCCCATGTTGCGCATGTCCTGCTCGCCACCCATCGCGTGAATCACGCTGCCTGCAGCCAAAAAGAGTAAACCTTTGAAGAACGCGTGCGTCATCAAATGGAAAATTCCCGCAGCGTACGCTCCCACCCCACAACCCAGGAACATGTACCCAAGTTGCGACACGGTGGAATAAGCCAGAACTTTTTTGATGTCGGTTTGCACCAGCCCAATCGTCGCTGCGTAGAATGCCGTGACCGCGCCCACCGCCGCGACAATAAACATCGCCAGCGGCGCCCGCGAAAACAGCGTATGCATGCGCGCCACCATGTAAACGCCCGCAGTCACCATGGTGGCGGCGTGTATTAACGCGCTTACCGGCGTGGGCCCTTCCATCGCGTCCGGCAGCCAGACGTAAAGCGGCAGCTGCGCCGATTTCCCGATCGCGCCGGCAAAAAGCAGCAAGCAAATCCAAGTCAGAACTCCGGCTTGCGTCGCGCTCTCAGCCGGCATATGCGCGGCCTTCGCAAAAACCGTCCCAAAATCCACGGACCCGAAGGTCCAGAAGAGCAGCAGAATACCGACGGTAAATCCGAAGTCGCCAATGCGTGTGGTAATGAACGCCTTCTTCCCCGCACTAATCGCCGACGGCTTCAGAAACCAGAAACCGATCAGCAGGTAGCTGCACAACCCCACGCCTTCCCAGCCTACAAACATCAAAACGATATTCGCCGCCAACACCAGCGTAAGCATGAAAAACACAAACAAATTCAGGTAAGCGAAAAACCGGTAATAGCCTTCCTCGTGCGCCATGTATCCAGTGGAATAAATGTGCACAAGCAAGCTGACCAAGGTGACCACCAGCAGCATCACGATCGTCAGGTGGTCCATGTGCAGCGCGAAATCCACCTTGAACGATCCAGCCGACATCCAGTTGAAATAATTTTTGAAGAACGAAAGCTGTTCCGCTGGCAACCGCGAAAATTCCCGAATTGCCTCCAGCACACAAAGGAAAGCCAGCGAAATAGACCCCATCCCGATGGAATTTATGACCGTCTTAGTCCAATTCTTACCCAACAAGCCATTCATAGCGGCGCCGGCCAGAGGCAGCGCGAGAATGATCCAAAGATGTTCAAGTATTGGCATCAGAATTTCAGCAGGTTCACGCGCTCGATGTTCAGCGACTGGCGGTTTTGGTGAATCCTGATCACAATGGCCAGTCCCACCGCCGCTTCAGCCGCAGCCACAACAATGACGAAGAATACGAATACCAGCCCGTCCAATTGTCCCCACGCGCGCGCAAATGCCACAAACGCAAGATTCACCGCATTGAGCATCAGCTCGATCGCCATCAAAATCGTGATGATATTGCGCTTGAACACGAATGCCACCACGCCCAACCCGAACAAAATCGCGCTCAGCACCAAATAATAAGAAATCGGAACAAGGCTCATTCGTCCCTCTTCGCCAAAACCAGCGCGCCCAAAATCGCAATTAAAATCAAAATAGAAGTGGCTTCAAACGGAAATAAATATTTCTGAAAAAGTTGCACCGACAAATCCCGTGTCGAGACCATCACGTTCGCCGACCCCGCGCCGTTTGCCGGCGTTTGGCCAATCAGCGGATGTGCCATCCAATGTGCCAAGTCGAGCAGCAGCAAAATGCCCAGCGGAATCCCCGCATATTTCGCCATCTTGCTGCAATCCGTGCGTTCTTCCACGCCCGCATTCAGCAGCATGATCACGAAAACGAAAAGGACCATGATCGCGCCCGCGTAAACAATAATTTGCACAGCCGCTATGAATTCCGCGCCGAGCATCAGGTAAAGTCCAGCCAGCGACATCATCACCAGAATCAGCGACAACGCGCTATGGATCGGCTCGCGCGCCAGAATCAGCAACAGAGCTCCGCCAATCGCGGTCAGCGCGAACAGGAAAAATAGAAGGAAGAGCAGAGTCATCCGTGCTTCACCAACAGGGGGAAAATAATCCACAGCGCGGTTCCCACCAGATTCGCCAACGAAACCGGCAGCAACAGTTTCCATCCCAACGACATCAACTGGTCATACCGAAAACGCGGCAGAGTTCCACGCGTCCAAACGTAGAAGAAAAGCAGCCCGCCCACTTTCAGCAGGAACCAGAATGGCCCCTCGATCACCGTCCTAACCGCGGGAATCAGACAAAGCGCGCCTAGAAGCAACGCTCCACAGGTAATTACGATCAGCTGAATCCGCGCGACCCCGCGCGCATTCATAGCCGCGTCGTACCCCAAGTAAAGCCCCAGCCCCAGCAGTACGGCCGCAGGCAAATATTGCAGAAATGTCCAGCTCTCGGGAAAAGGAGAAAGCCATCCGCCCAAAAACAAAATCGTCGCCAGAAAAGAAACGGTAAGCATGTTCGCGTATTCCGCCATAAAAAACATGGCGAACTTAAAGCTGGAATATTCGGTGTGAAAACCCGCCACGAGTTCCGTCTCCGCCTCGGGCAAATCGAAAGGAACGCGATTCGTCTCTGCGATCGCCGAAGTGAAATAGCAAAGGAATCCGATAATCTGTGGAACGATGTGCCAGCGCGGAATAAATGGCAGATAGCGATAATATCCGGTCTGGTCCGAAACCATTTCGTTGAAATTCAGCGTCCCCGCCAGCAGTACTACGCCGACTACCGAGAGTGTGAGAGCAACTTCGTAGCTGACCATCTGCGCCGAACTGCGCAGCCCGCCCAGCAAGGGGTACTTGCTATTGGAAGACCAGCCAGCCAAAGCCACGCCATATACGCCGATAGACGTAATCGCGAAAATAAACATCAAGCCAATATTTACGTCTGCAATGATGAGCTGCGTAGGCTGTCCAAGGATCGTAATTGTCGCGGGGCCGAACGGAATCAGCGCGATGGTCGTCAGCGCCAGCGATAAAGCCAGAAACGGCGCAAAGATATACAAGAATTTATCCGAGCCCGGCGGCGTCACATCCTCTTTGAATAAAAATTTAAGCCCGTCGGCCAGCGGCTGCAGCAATCCGTGCGCGCCGACATAGTAAGGACCCCAGCGCGACTGAATATGCGCCACGACCTTGCGTTCAAACCAGGTAAGGTACGCCAGCGTCGTCAAAGTCAAAAAAAGTAGAATGACGATCTTTACTAGCGATACCACCAGGACGGCATGCTGGGTGACGAACTCCACGGCGTATCTTTAGCCTCTTTTGTGGATGCGAGCCTGGAACAATAGCGCCCCAAGGTTCCGCTGGTAAATAAATAATCATGTGAAGAAAAAACTGTGCCCGTTGGCACGTGGTAGTCTGCTTCAGGTGATTTACAACTTGCTGTGGTTAGTTGTGCGCCGCCCGCCAGAAGAATCGCGACAGAAACTTCGTACCCCGCCACGTTCTGCCGGATTTCGTCGAACGCCGCTTCCGGCGTACGTAAACGAATTGGTGAGCCCAGTCCGAGCATTCCAAGTTGGTGTGATAGGATGCGCAGCAAATCGAAATCGCTGCGCGGCCCTTGAGGGTCAATCGAGCGATGCGTCATCTGAATTTCGCCCGCAGTGTTCGTCAGCGTACCGTCTTTTTCATAGGACGAAGCCGCAGGCAGCACCACGTCCGCGCGCAGTGCCGTCTCGGTCAGAAACATATCGTGCACAACCAGAAGTTCCAGACCACCCAGGCGATCGTGCTGTGCAACTCCAAATGTTTTCAGCGGATTCGCGCCCACTACGTACATGGCCTTCAGTTCACCCGAGACCGCAGCCTGCATCATCGCGCGAGCTGCCAGGCCTGGCGCTGCAGCGATCTGGCATCCCCAAATCTTCCCAAATCGCGAGCGTTCGGAGGAGTCGGAAAGAGGGGCATAACCCGGCAGACGGTCCGGGCAGAATCCCCATATCCGCAGCGCCGCGCGAATTCGAGTAATCGCCCAGCGCCATATAGCGCGTCTGCCCGCCTAACCCTGAGCCAAACGCCACCAAATCGCGAATCGCGTCGCCCTGAATATCCGCGCCAATAAGAATCACGACATCTGATTCTTTTTCGATCGCGGATTTCATTTGTGCCAGTGAATCCGCAACAGATTTCTCAAATTGTCCTTCGCCCTTCGCCAGCCAACGAACCGCGGCAGCCTCACCGCCCTTCGATACTTCCACGCCGTGCGCCGCTTGCCGATGAATTTTGCTTGGTTGGCCATTGATCACGTACAGGCGGGCCTGGTGGTGCCGCACTCCAGTCCGAATTTGCCAAGCGACGAGAGGATTCTGATTCGTCACATCATTGCCAATCAGCAAAACCGCATTCGCCTTATAAATATCTGCCATCGTCGCTTGCGCTGCTTTGGCTTTTGGTCCCAAGGCAGCGGCGAGGCCCGCGTAATCAGCGGTCCGATGATGATCGATGTTGTTTGTCCCCAAAGTTCCGCGCGCAAACCGGTTCAGCAAATAATTCTCTTCATTGGTCGTGTGATTCGAGCCGATCACGCCAATCGCGTTCGCCCCATGTTTGTCGTGAACTTGCTTCAGCCTCCGTGCGATTTCTTCCAAGCGCATCTTCCCAACTCGCCGCTTCCAGTTTCCCATGGCGCCTAATCAAAGGTTCGCGCACGCGCTCGGGATTGTGTGTGAAATCAAATCCAAATCGCCCTTTCGCGCACAAAAATTCGCCGTTGATCCCCGACTGATCCCGGTTATTCGCGCGGAGAATCTCATTGTTGCGTACGCCCAGAGTTGTCTTGCAGCCATTCGAACAGTGCGTGCACGGATTCGGCACATATTTCATTTCCCACGGCCGCGTTTGATAACGATACGTGCCGCTCGTGAGCGCGCCCACCGGACAAATGTCGATGCACATGCCGCACTCTTCGCAAGCCAGCTCGCCAGGCTTGTTTGGCAGAATCACGGAATTCACGCCGCGCGCTCCGACGCCTAGCGCCTTCACGTCCATACCTTCATCGCAAACGCGCACGCAGCGAAAACAGAAAATGCATCGCGGCGCATCGTAATAGACCAGTGGCGACCACTGTTCTTCCGGGTAATGCAGTTTTTCCTCATTGAAACGGCTATGGTCCAGCCCGTAGCGAAAAGTCATGTCCTGCAATTCGCATTCGCCGCCTTTGTCGCACACCGGACAATCCAGCGGATGGTTCGAAAGCAGAAACTCGATCATGTCCTTGCGAGCTTTGTGAACCTGCGGCGTATCAGTCTTTACCACCATGCCTTCCACCGCCACCAGCGTGCACGCCGTCTGTAGCTTCGGCGTCTTCTCCACTTCCACCAGACACATGCGGCAAGCCGCTTGCAGCGAAAGCCCCGGGTAATAACAGAACGATGGAACCTCCATGCCTCTGCTTTTAGCCGCTTCGATTACAAGCGTACCGGCAGGGGTAGTAAGTTTCTGGTCGTTGATCGTAAACGTAATTTGTTTTACTTCAGGCATCCGAGTCTTAGGAAGCTCCCACGATCATCTCCGCGGGTTTGAACGCACATTTCCCGCGCAGATGATCTTCAAATTCGTGCCGCCACTTCTTAACGATACTAATGGTAGGCAGTGCCGCCGCGTCGCCAAGCGGACAGAAAGTACGTCCCAACATATTTTTTGATAGCTCATCGATCAGTGAAATATCGTCCGCGCATCCTCCACCCTCATGAAAACGGTCGAGCAATTTGCGCAGCCAAGTCGTGCCTTCGCGGCACGGTATGCACCAGCCACAAGATTCGTGCGCATAGAAGTGCATGATGCGCCGTGCCAGATCCACCATACAGGTCTCTTCGTCGATGATCACCGTTCCACCCGAACCCAGCATCGACCCGATCTTCGCCACCGAGTCATAATCCAGCGCCACATCAATTTCATCCGCCGAAAGCAGCGGACACGAACTTCCGCCCGGGATCACCGCCTTCAACTTCTTACCGTCCTTCATCCCTCCTGCCACATCTTCAATCAGCCGCTTCAAATTAAATCCCAACGGCAATTCGTAAATTCCGGGCTTATTGATGTGTCCGGAAATTGAGTACAACCGCGTCCCGCCATTTTTTGGCGTCCCCAGCGCGGCGTACCAATCACCGCCTTGCCGAATCACCGCCGGCACGGTACTGAGCGTCTCAACGTTATTGATTACCGTCGGACAACCGTAGAGTCCCACGACAGCAGGGAAGGGCGGTTTAATTCGCGGATACCCGCGCTTGCCTTCCAGCGATTCCATCAACGCAGATTCTTCGCCGCATTCATATGCGCCCGCGCCTGTATGCGCAGCAAGCTCAAAATTAAATCCGCTGTCCAAAATATTCTTGCCCAGGTACCCGCGTTGGTACGCTTCCTTGATCGCACCCTCGACAATATCCAGCACGTAGCGATATTCCCCGCGAATATAGATGTATCCCTGCTGCGAACCGATCGCGCGCCCCGCAATAATCATGCCCTCGATCAATTGATGCGGGTCCATCTCCATTAGCGGACGGTCTTTCGAAGTCCCCGGCTCGCTCTCGTCGCCGTTGGCCAGAATGTATTTCGGTTTCTTAATGTCCTTGGGCACAAAACTCCACTTCATTCCGGCAGGGAAGCCAGCTCCGCCGCGCCCGCGCAGATTCGATTTCTTCATTTCGTCGATAATCTGGTCGGGAGTCATCTGCTTCAGCGCTTTCTCAAGCGCCTGATAGCCTTCGTTCTGCAGATAGACGTCAATTTTCGTCGAATTCGGAATTCCGAATCTTTTGCTGATTACGGGAATTTCCGCGGGATGGCGTGGGTGCAGCGCTCCCGAAATTACCGGGACCGGCTTGGGCTTCTTCCCGTCCTGAAGCTGCTCGAAAATTGCGTCCACTTTGTCCGGATCGAGATTTTCGTAGTAATCGTAATTCACCTGCATCGCCGGAGCGCCTGTGCACGCGCCGATGCACTCCACTTCTTCCAGCGAAAACGTTCCGGACGGAGAAACTTCTTTGTGGCCGATCCCCAGCCGCTTCTGCACGTGTTTGTACAGTTCATTTCCGCCGCGCAGCATGCAGGAAATATTCGTGCAAACTTGAATGTGATAGCGCCCGCCCGGCTTGCGGCGCAGCATCGAATAGTACGCGAGCGTCTCGGTCACTTGCAGCACGTTCAGGCCAACCCGCTTGGCGATCTCTTCTAACACTTCATCGCTGAGAAATCCAAACTGATCCTGCGCGTACATCATCATGGGAATCAGTGCAGAGCGTTTCACCGGATAGCGCCCCAGCAATTGTGTGAATTTTTCTTCCAGAGCCGCGGGAAGTTGCATTAGCGGTCCACTTCTCCCAGGACGATGTCGGTCGTTCCAATGCAGGCGACCACGTCCGCAATCAAGCGGCCCACGGCCAGGTTGGGCAGCGATTGCAGATTCACAAAAGAAGGCGCACGCACTTTCACGCGATACGGTTTTGCCGAACCATCGCTGGCCACAAAAAATCCCAGCTCGCCGCGAGGCGATTCGATCACTTGATACACTTCGCCCGGCGGCGGCGCGAATCCTTCGGTGTAAATTTTGAAGTGATAAATCAGACCCTCGATCGAGGTTTTCATTTCTTCGCGCGAAGGCGGAATAATTCCCGGCGCCTCGGCCCGAATCGGCCCGTCCGCTTTGGCGACTCGTTCCATCGCTTGACGCACGATTTTTATGCTCTCGCGGATTTCCGCTATGCGTACCTGGTAACGCGCAAAGCAATCGCCCGCAGTTTGCGTCTGCACATCAAAATTAAAATCTTCGTAGCTGGAATAAGGAAATGCCTTGCGTACATCGTAGGCCACGCCGCTGCCGCGCAACATGGGACCCGAACAGCCCATAGCGATGGCATCGTCCGCGCTGATAATTCCCACGCCCTGCGTGCGCCCAAGCCAGATGCGGTTGTTCGTCAGCAGATCTTCGTATTCGTCAACATGTCCCGGCAGCGCATCCATTACGCGCCGCACCTGGTCCAAAAATCCAGGAGGCGGTTCCAGCGCCAGCCCGCCAATGCGGAAATAGCTTGTCATCATCCGCTGACCGGAAACGTACTCAAAAATCTTCATGATTTCTTCGCGCTCGCGGAAGGTGTATAGAAACACCGACATAGCCCCCAGATCAATCGCGTGCGTTCCAAGCCACACCAGATGCGAAGTGATGCGCGTTAGCTCAGTCAGCAGCACGCGAATATATTGCGCGCGCTTGGGAGCTTCCAACCCCAGCAATTTTTCAACAGCAAGACAGTAGCCTAAATTATTTGAAAGGGGCGCCAGATAATCGATGCGGTCGGTCAAAGTAATCGCTTGCGAATAAGTTTTCGCTTCGCAAGATTTCTCGATTCCCGTGTGCAGATAGCCGATGACGGGCTCTGCCTTAACGACGATTTCGCCGTTCAACTCCAGGACCACGCGCAAGACTCCGTGGGTAGAGGGGTGCTGCGGCCCCATATTCAGGACCATCGTTTTAGCAGTGCCGGTCGGCGTCTCAATCGTAGTAGTCATTAATCTTCCATCTTCCGATGTCGCGAAACGTTCAGCGGTATCCTTCAACCGGGTAATCTTTCCTTAGCGGATGGCCTTCCCAGTCGTCCGGCATCAAGATCCGGCTTCAAATCCGGATGCCCTTCAAAGCGAATGCCGAACAGATCGTAATTTTCCCGCTCGTGCCAATTCGCCGTAGGCCATACCGAAGTGACGGACGGCAGCACCGGATCGTTTCCAGCCAACCTCACCTTCAGCCGCAAACGGTCACTGCGTGCAATAGAAAGCAGGTGGTAATTGACTTCAAAGCGCGGCTCCAGCGGGAACTTATCCACCGTAGTGATGTCGGAGAGAAATGCAAAATAAAGAAACGGCTCAGCGGCGAGATACTCGGCCGCACGCTGCAAGTGTTCCCGTGGGACTACCACCGTGGTTTCCCCGCGAAACTCAATCACTTCCGAGACTAGCTTCGCCGTCCCACGCTCGCAGTCTTTGCACGACCGGATTTTTATCAGCTTCCTGTGATTCCATTATGAGTTCGTTCCCGGGGGACGTCGCTCAACGATTCCAGTCGAGCGCGCCCTTCTTCCAGAGGAATATGTAACCAGCCAATAAAATTATAATGTAGAGCAACATCTCCACAAAGCCGAACACCTGCAACTGCCGGTACACCAGGGCCCATGGATACAAAAAAATAGCCTCGATATCGAACAAAATAAAAAGTAGCGCCACCATGTAAAATTGCACTGAAATCGGCTCGCGCGCATCGCCGGTCGGGTGGATCCCGCATTCATAAGGCTCATCTTTCTCGCGCGTTCTCTTGTGGCGCCCCACCAAAGTGGACACCACCACCAGCGCCCCGGACAGCCCCATGGCTAGAACAAACATTAGTAACAACGAACCATACGAGTCTAGGTAATTGCTATTCATTTTCGGTGCGCTGTTATAATAACGACCCGAGTGCACCCGGTCAAATGAACTCTCCAATCATTGGATTCTCGAGAATTTCCCGCAGCGGCATCGACGGGGAGCGTTTCGCTCGATGAGTTCCGGTTTCAATACCGACGTGAAGGTCGGCGAACACGTCTTTCACGTGCAAACCGAAGACCGCGGCCCGAGCCATCCAATCATCGACACCGCCGTGTACCAAAGTGGCCGGATCCTTCATCGCCGCGCACTGAATTACACCGAATTGTCCGAATCGCCTTTGTTCACTCCAGACGATCTTCGCCGTCGCGTGGAGGAACAGCATCGCGCCGTGATTGACGATATTCGCTCCGGGCGCACTCGATTCCGAAATCGCTTCCGCTTCTTCCCTACCGCAAGCCAGTCGTCCCGCCGGAATTCAGCTCCAGCTTCTAAATCCCGGCTCCTGGTTGTCAGCAGGAAAAGTTTCTCTGGAAGTGGAAGTCTCGCGCCGCGCCGACCGCCAGCCACAAGTAGGAGCGAACGTCGAAGCGCTGATCGAAGGAGCGCTAAACGATTCTCGCCACTCCGCCGACCAGTGACGATCAAGGCAGGGTCCGCATTCAATTTTCGCTCCCGCCGCTTGGGAAAGGTGACCTGGCGCTCGTCATTCACGCCAAAGCGGATGTCCTGGAAGGACGAACTTCGCTTCATCATGCGATCGCGGCCGAAAGAATCACCAGCCTCATCGGCCACTCCCGCGCCATAATCGCCCCATGATAGTAAAAATTAATGGAGATCCCCGCGAAGTTCCCGAAGGCTTAAATGTAAGCACCCTGCTGGATTTTCTGGAAATGCGCAATGACCGCGTCGCCATCGAGCACAACCTAGATATTCTTCCTCGCGCCGCTCTGGAACGAAACACAAGTCCGGCCGAACGACAGCTTCGAAATCGTCCACTTCGTCGGCGGCGGCTAAGCGCTAGCCTTGGCCGCATTGGCAGCCATGATTTTGCGGGCCGGGTCGTTATCGCAGTAAACGCGCCATTCCGCTACGCGTCCATCTTTCACGACCGCCTTCCAGGCAGCCGCTATTTCCCAGGAGTTCTCTCGGCAGCTTGCCATTCACGGCAAAAGTTCCCCGCGCTTTTCCAAACATAGCGACCAGGTTCCCTCGATCTAACTCCTCGGTCACTTCGACGGCATAGTCCGGGAACATCGCGAAGTAGCCTTTCCATCCCTGACGCATTTGGTCCGCACCGCGAAATGTGTTGTCCAACCCATCGATGAAGACGTGATCGGTTGTCATCAGCGCCACCAATCCGTCGACATCGTGCTCGTTGATCTTAGCGACGAAGGCCATGGCCACATCGACTGCAGTTTCTTGTTTCATCGTCCTAACTCTCTGGCCGCGCGGGCGGGGAGGCGTCCACACCACCTCGGTGAAATTTTCACCGCGCTCGGCTGAGCTCCTCTCGGAAAATTTTTCGTGCTACGCTTCCAACTCTTTCTCGAGGATTTCGAAGCATCCATTCCAACCCTGGTTGTGTTTCTCGCGCTGCTCGGCGTCGAGGAAGCCCTCGTGGGTCAGAAACACTTCTGTAAAATTGCCGCGGGGTTGAAATTTAACGGTCACCAGCGTCTCATCCTGCTCGTCGATTTTCTGTCCCGACGCTGACAATTTCTCCCAGGCCCAGGTGAACACCAGTTTTTCCGGCGGTTGAATCTCTCGAAACGTGACGCGCTGTTTGTACGTAGCGCCGTTCGGAGTTGTGATCTCCATCAGGTTCGTCCCGCCCGGCCGCGCATCGAACGCCGTATAGCGCACCTCGTTCCGGGGCAAGCGGCACATCCATTTCTCTAGCTTTTCCCGTTGCGTCCACGCTTGGAAGACTTTTTCCCGCGTGGCCGCGAACATTCGTCGGACTTCGAGCTTCGTTTCGGGTCTGTAACCGGTGCTTGCCATTGTGCCGCCTCCTCTTTTTGCGATTCTCCTTCCAGATAATTTGCCAGAGAATCAAATTGGTGTTCCCAGAACTTCCGGTACCGTTCGATCCACTCCGCCGCATCTTTCATCGGCTCCGCCACGAGCTTGCAGCGGTGCACGCGCCCGTCCTTGTGACGCGTAACCAGCCCGGCATCCTCCAACACACGCACATGCTTTGACACCGCAGGAAGCGACATCTTGTAAGGTGCCGCCAACTCGCTCACCGAAGATTCGCCCTGGACAAGCCGCGCCAGAATCCCCCGCCGTGTCACATCCGACAAGGCCGCAAATGTGGAGCCCAAATCCGTTCCTGAATACTTAACCATATGGTTTAGTATCGTCGCGTCACAATTTTTGTCAAGGGAAATTTTTGGCTAGTTGGATTACTAGGTCAGAAGACGCGCGTATTGCCCGGCGGACTATGCCAGAAGGTGTCCAAGTTTGTCTTTCTTCGTGCGCAGATAAAATTTGGAGTGCTGACTGGTACGCGGTCGGCAGGGAACTCGCTCCACCACGCGGAGCCCCGCGCTTTCAAGTTGCTCAACTTTGTCCGGATTATTCGACAGCAATCGCAGCTTGCGAACGCCCAACGCTTTCAACGCCTTGGCCGCAAATTCGTAATCGCGAGAATCCGCGGCAAATCCAAGTTTGCTGTTGGCCTCGACCGTATCGAGCCCCGCATCTTGCAACTCGTATGCCTTTAATTTGTTGATCAACCCAATCCCGCGCCCCTCTTGCGGCAAATAAAGTAGAACGCCGGCGGGCTCTTTCGCAATTTGCCTCAACGAAAATTCCAGCTGTGCCCGGCAATCGCAGCGCTCTGAAGTAAACACATCCCCGGTCAAGCATTGCGAATGCACCCGCACCAACGGCACCTTCCCATTTTGCGCCGTCACGGACGCAGCGTTCCGTGCTGAATCGCAACAGCCTCTTCGCCCGGCCGTCCCTCAATCCCAACAACCTTAAAATCCCCAAAGCTAGTAGGCAATTGTGCCCGCGCGACCACGCGTGCCGGTAAGCTTTCGCGCGACGGGCCCGTTCGCGCCTGCGGCGCGCGTACTTCCGCTCGGGCCTTCAAGCCCTTATCAGATTGTTTGCGCGTTTTCACCGAGATCGAGCATTATAACAGTCTTCGCAACCCGAGGTTTGCCGCACCAGCACCGAAGACTGATGGTAGAAAAATATTCACCTGAGCCAAGTGAGATTAAGGTAGCCATGAAGTGCCCTGCCGCTGAAAATATGGGAACTCATCAGCATTGTCCTTTCGGCTCTGGTCGCCCGGAATGTTCTTCGGACCGTGGGTGGCATGGGAGCAGGTCCATCAGCCTTTCAAGCCGGAAGTTTTCTCGCGATGGTACACCCGGTAGAACCGGAATGTGGCGCCCGTCATGACCATCCTGATGCCGGCTGCCCTGCTGGCGATCGTTCCAGTTCTGCTCATCTCTTACGACGCGCAACCCAAAACGTTCCCTTTGAACTTTATAGGATTCGTCTTGCTGATCCTCGCTCCCCTGGAAACCATGCTTTGTTGAGGTTCCCATCGTCAAACAAATGCAGAAGTGGACCTCTCCAACGCTACCGGCGAACTGGCAGCAGCTTCGCGATTGTTGGTCAGCGTTCCGTGTCATCTGAATCGCTGGGTCCCTTGCGGGTCTGTCACATTCATCACGGGCACCACTCTTTACATCCCAACCTGCTTTGGCTAACGTAACTCGAAGCATTTAGCCTCAGCAGTCCGCGAGCGAAATGGGCACACTTATTGGTGTACAAGACTTGCTGTTCACCCTGGTGCTGAAGGTAGGCTTCGCAGCATCACTGGCAGCATTGCTCGTCCGCTTCCGCTCGTTCCGCAAGCTGTTCTTCACCGAAATCCGCGACTCCGACCAAAAAGTGATGCTCCTGCTTTTCCTGACGCCGCCGCTGGCCATCGGCGTCATGCTGCGCCTCGTCGGCTACCGCTTCTTCGATCTCACCTTCGAAGGCTCCTTCCTCATGGGTCTCATCGGCGGCCGCATCGTTGGCCTGCTGGGCGGCTCGCTGATCAGTCTCCCGGCTTTTGGCTATCACGAATGGCTCGCCAGTCCGACCGCGGCGCTGGTCGGACTTGTCGCCGGAATGGTCCGCGAAATAATGCCCGAAAAAGAAGACATCTGGCATTTCGGCCCCTTTCTGTTTTCTCAGCATTCCGCAATGGATCTGGCGTCTCGTACGCCACGGAAAAGCAAACTGGGCCATGCTCCCGCTGTTCACCTGTGCCGCGTTAGCCGTAGGAAGAATTGGAATTAGCCAAAGCCGTCCCGCCGCGCTGGCTCTTCGATTTTCGCCCCGAGAATTGGGGCTACGATTTCTGGTCGTGCTTTCCTCAGTGATGTGCGTGGCCATGGCCATCAAAATTTGGAACAACACGCGCATCGAGATGAACCTCGAAGCAGAATCAACAGCTTCTGCTGAAAGCGCGCATGGACGCGCTCACCAGCCAGATCAATCCGCATTTCCTTTTCAACACGCTGAACACCGTTTCCTCGCTGATTCGCTTCGATCCGGACATGGCCCGCGGCGTGGTCTTGAAGCTTTCGAACATTCTCCGCCGCCTCCTGCGCAAGCACGAAACCTTCGTCCCTCTGCGCGAAGAGCTCGAGTTCATCGACGATTATCTCGACATCGAAGTCATCCGCTTTGGCCGCGACAAACTTCAAATCTTCAAGGAAATTGACGACGAGACTCTCGAGGCATTCGTCCCCAGCATGCTGCTTCAGCCCATGATTGAAAATTCCATCAAGCACGGCCTCGCCCCGCGCCTCGAGGGAGGCCAAATCCATCTCCGCACGCGCCGGCTCGACGGCCGCCTGCTCATCGAAATCAAAGACAACGGCATGGGCATCTCCACCGAGCGCCTTGCCGAAGTCTATGGCGGCGGAATCGGCATCAGTAACGTGCACGAACGCCTCCGCCTTCTCTACGGCGACCAATTCAAAATGGATATTCACAGCCAGGAAGGCCAAGGCACCCAAATCCACATCGAAATCCCCGAGCTAGTCACCGCCGAACCCTTCACGTTCTAAGCAGTGTCCTGCCCGCTGTTTCATCTTTAGATCTGTCATCCCGAGCGAGGCCGTCTGAGCTGCGAGCGCTTTGCTCAAGATATTAATTTGTACGCCACCGGTGATAGCTAAGTTTGCCCGCATGCTGCACATCGTGAAGCCGAGTTTTGTTAACATGCATCTATTCGTTCAGCTTTCTGGCTGAAATCCTGGAGAAGCCTGTGAGCGATCTTCCATACCCGCCCTGGCAAAACCGTTGCAGGACGCCATCTACGAACCTGACGTGCAAAAGCTACCCGAAAAACTGTCGGGCGCGGATGCCGCGATATTCATTCGCAAGCAGGAACTGACCGGCTTGCCCGATGTCCACCACGAATCTTTCGCGAGGCCTGCAAACAGTTGCTCAAGATCCAAACGCAGCGCCTCAAGTGGCCCGCCACCGACGGCATGCTCTTCGACTGCGACGAGTAAGTCCCCTCGCGCCGAGTAATCTCCCCGCCCACTTACCCAATGTCTAACATTGAACACGCAGCCTCAGCATTTTGTGCTACAGATATGCGTTCCGTACGGAGGCAAGTACGACTAGATGATCGGAAAAAACAAGGAACGCTGGCAAGAGTTGTGCGAGCAAGCCGAAATAGAACAAAACCCTGACAAGTTGATCGCCCTCATAAGAGAAATCAACCGCCTCCTGGAAGAAAAACAATCCCGCCTAACCCATAAACCCAAAGAATAAGCAGTATCTTGCTGTCGCGCGTGTTATCTGTCATTAGGTTTAAATGTAGCGCCGGGGCCTTCAGCCCGGGATCTTTCTGTCCTTTTCGTTTAAGCTGTCATTTCCTTCGCCTTTTTGGCGAAAGTTATCCTACTCAGGTCCTAATATTGGCCCGCCGTCGCCGGAATCTGCCAAGCTTGGTTTCCGGTCCCTCGCATGAGAAAATAAAGTTTCACAAATCCGAGTAGATTCACCGCCTTCGGGGTTAACTCAGGAAGCCAACATCGACGGAGATTAAGATGAGACGCCTCCTCCCCATCTTAATTGCATTCGCGCTTCTAACACTCTCGACTGCGGCGCAGGCCGTCCCCTCAGCTCCGGCGCAACAAGCTTCCAGTGCGACCACCATCACAGCCGTCCTCGAAGGCGGCCGCACCGCCGTCTTCTCAACGCCGCAAGATTCCTGCTCAGCCGACGACATTCCCGACGCCATGGCCCGAGCATTCCGCGATGACACGGGCACAATCCACTTCATCTCCGCCAGCTCTGTCACTTACCAAAGCCTTGGCCCAACTCTAGATACCCTCCAGCACAGTTGTGAAGCCGCCTTTGTTTCTGCGAACGACGCAGATCCGGCCGCCTACAACGATCAAGTCTGGCTCGATTCTTTCTACACTCTCGATGGCAGAAACGTAGCCGCTCTCTCGCACACGGAATACCACGGCTGGTCCCACCCCGGCGAGTGCACCATCACGAATCCTAACAACTACTTTTATTGCGAGTACGATTCTGACACTTATCACCGGTCCAGCGACGGCGGTTACCATTTCAATGGATTCAAAGCGCCCGGAAATTTGGTGGCCGGAGTTCCCGAGAAGTATCAGATCGACCGCGGCCCCCTGGGTACAGTGTGGATTCCAATATCGTCTACTTCGGTGGCTGGTATTACGCTATCGCTACTGACTGGCCTTGGCCTCGAAACTGTTCCGGTTCGACGGGACCGGGCCATTGCGTCGTGCCACTCGGCGGCGCTCCCATTCGCACCGCCGACGTTTTTGACCCCGCATCATGGCGCGGCTGGAATGGCACCGATTTCTCCGTGTCGTTCGTCGACCCTTACCGTAGCCCGGTGTCCCACCCACAGGGGCACGTCTATACCCCGGTTAAGTGGATGCAATTCGTAACCGGCCTGAATGTTTATCAGTCTTCAAATGTTGTCGTCGCGACGCTGTGGGATTACTGGAACGATGAATTGGGCCCTCCAGGTATGTACTTTACTACCTCCACCGATCTGATCCACTGGACCAAGCCCGCGCTCGTCGTCACCCTATCCCAGCTACGCGCTAACGATCCCAAAGGAAGCTGGCTCTACGCCTATTTTTCCCTCATCGATCCTGACGCCCCTGACCCGAGTTTCTCGATCATCGGCGACCATCCCTATCTCTACTACGTCCGCCTGAGTAACGATAATGTGTACAATCGCGTCCTCTTCCGCCAGCGCCTTACCTTAACCCCATCCCAATAACGACCGTCCGGTCGATGCGAAGGATTCAGGAGGGGTTCTTAATCCACACGAAGTACCACGGAATGGAGTGGCTGCACATCGCCGGCTACCAGCTCAGAAAGGCTTGCCATTGGGATGTCACTAGTAACGAGTGGAAAACCCGTATAACAAGCTGAAGAAAGACATGAACAAATTCCAGCCAGACGCGGCGCGTCCCTGTGGCCCCTCCCGGTGTAAGCCAGCAACTCAAGATCTCGAAATATCCGAATACCGGTCCGCCAGCGACTCCATCGATCGAACTCGAGGCACCGCCACAGGTACTCTGAGTGGTTTCTACAAGTGATCTAGGCGAGTTCTAGCCGAAACTGACTGAGAAAAAGAAGTTATCGAAAACAAAGCATCAAATCCCGTCTAAGCGAAACTAGAATCGGTCAGATGCGTTGGGCGGTTCCTAGAGTAGTTCGTACGACGCAAGCGACCGTGCTAGAGTTAGCGGCTCGCAAGGCGCAGGAGGGGAAGTGGCATACAGAGATTTGCGGGATTTTGTGAAGGACGCTGGAGAAAGAAGGCGAGCTGAAGAGATTTCGGCGGAAGTCGATCCGGTTCTGGAAATTACGGAAATCACCGACCGCGTGGTGAAAGCGGGCGGGCCGGCGCTGCTGTTTGAGCGGCCGAAAGGCTCGAAGATTCCGGTGGTGACGAATCTGGTGGGCAGCGAGCGGCGGATGAATCTGGCGCTGGAAGTGGATTCGCTTAGACGAAGTGGCCGAGCGCATCATTCCGTTTCTGGATATGCAATCGCCGCAGGGACTGCTTGGAAAAAGTGAAGATGCTGCCGAAGCTGGCCGAGATTGGGTCGTTTTTCCCGAAGATCGGTGCGCAGCGGCGAATGCCAGGAAGTGGTGCGCACGGAAGATTTTTCGCTCGCTCGATTTTCCCATTCTGCAATGCTGGCCGCAGGACGGCGGCCGCTACATCACCTGGCCGATGGTGATCACCAAGAATCCGGAAACGGGCAAGCGCAACGTGGGCTGCTACCGCATGCAGGTGTTGACGAACGCACCACCGGAATGCACTGGCAGACGCAGAAGCATGGCGCCGAACACTTCCGCAGCGCGCGCGCGAAAAATCCGCAGGGAAGACTCGAAGTGGCCGTCGCGATTGGAGCCGATCCGGCCACTTGCCTGGCCGGAATTCTGCCGGTTCCGCCGGATATGGACGAATTTCTGTTTTCGGGATTTTTGCGCCGCGATCCGGTGGAGCTGGTGCAGTGCAAGACGGTGGATCTGGAAGTCCCGGCCAACGCGGAGATCGTTCTGGAAGGATATGTGAACTTGGGGAGATGCGCACGGAAGGTCCGTTCGGCGACCACACCGGATTTTATTCGCTGGAAGGGGAATTTCCCGTCTTCCACGTCACCTGCATCACGCATCGCAAAGATCCTCTCTATCTGACGACGATCGTGGGGCCGCCTCCGCAGGAAGACTATTTCATCGGCCACGCCATCGAGCGCGTTTTTCTGCCGGTGATGAAAATGCAGTACCCGGAAATTGTGGACGTGGCCATGCCCGCCGAAGGAATTTTTCAGAACTTGATGATTGTGGCGATTCGCAAGAGCTATCCGGGCCACGCGCGCAAAATCATGAACGCGATCTGGTCGCTCGGGCAGGCGATGTTTACGAAGGTGGTTGTGGTGGTCGATCACGACGTGAACGTGCAGGACTCGCGCGAAGTGGTCTGGAAGGCGCTTTGCGCCATCGATCCGGAGCGCGACATTCAATTCGTGCTGGGGCCGGTGGATACGCTCGACCATGCGGCGCGGCGCCAGGACTTCGGCTCGAAGATGGGAATCGATGCCACGCGCAAATGGCCGGAAGAAGGATATCGCCGGCCGCTGGCCGGACGAGATAAAGATGGACGAGGACACAAAGAGGCGAGTCGACACAATTTGGCAGCAATTAAAACCGCTGATGGAGCCTAAGAAGAAATAGACCGGAGCGAGACAAAGGCGGGCGACAACCCCTTCGCCTTCCGCTCGCGTTTCGCCTTTCTCCATAAGGCTTTCAAGCACTTACCTGTACTTTCCACCTGTACGTTTTCGCCTGCCTGTCCCTTCGAACGGGTTTTTACCAATAGCACACTCGACGAACATGTTGGCTTGACACTCGGTGTCGTGGATGTAATAAACGGTAAAAGCGCAGAGTACCGGACGTAGCAGTACTGCGGTTACCGAGCGAAGGTACAAAGCTAGGATTCGTCGCGACGATTCGAGCAACGATTCACGCCTTGCGGGGTGGCGAGGCGAAACAAAGCAAAGAATCTCCGAAAGAAAATAGAAGCGTTGGAAAAGAAGGCGGGTCCGACCTGCGAAGCGGGACGGAGTGAGGAGCGAGGGGCCGCACGATGTTCAATCTGGGGAAGACGAAATCATTAATCGGCCTGGACATCGGTTCGAGTTCCGTGAAGGCGGTCGAGCTGAAGAAGTCGAAAGCAGGCTACGAGCTGGTGAGTTACGGGATCGAGACCTCTGGCGCAGGATACCGTGGTGGACGGCGCCATCATGGACGCCCCCTCGGTGGCCGAGAAAATCATCTCCATTTTCGACAATCAGAAGATCAAGGCCAAGGATGTGGCTACGTCGGTTTCCGGTCATTCGGTGATCGTGAAGCGGGTAAGCATGCCGCTGATGACCGAAGAAGAGCTGTACGACCGGGTGCAGTCGGAAGCCAGCCAGCACATCCCGTTTGATATTGCGGACGTGAACCTGAGCCATCAGCTTCTGGAAGCTACCGAGAACCAGATGGACGTTCTGCTGGTGGCCGTGAAGAAAGACAAGATTCTGAATCATACGAACGTGCTAGCGCAGGCGGGCAAGACTCCGGTGGTGGTGGACATTGACGCGTTCGCGCTGCAGAACTGTTTTGAAGTGAACTACGAGCCCGACCCTTCGCAGGTGGTGGCGCTGCTGAATATCGGCGCGAGCGTGATGAACATCAACATCGTGCGCGGGTGGACGCCGCTGTTCACGCGTGACGTTTCGGTGGGCGGCAATCAGTACACGGACGCGTTGCAGAAGGAACTGGATTTGAGCTTTCGAAGACGCCGAGAAATTGAAGATGGGCGGCACTCTGGCGGGAGTTAGCGAAGAGCAGCGCACGGCGATTCTGCGGTCGGTTTCGGACATTTTAATTCTGGAAATTCAAAAGACGTTTGATTTTTTCCGCGCGACGGCCAGCGGAGAAAACATCCGCAGGATTTATGTGGCGGGAGGGACGGCACGCGTTCCTGGGCTGCTCGATCTTGCTGAAGGAAGAATTTGCGATGCCGGTCGAGGAGCTTGTATCCATTTCGCAAGATTGCGATCAATCCAGGGCGTCACGATGAAAGCCAGATACGCGAGTTGGCGCCGCGCCTGGCGATCGCCGTGGGGCTGGCGCTGAGGAGCTTTGACACGCCATGATTCGGATCAATTTACTTGGCCAGGCTCGCCCAAAGGCCACAAAACAAGCGGTACCGCTGGAAGCGACCATGCAGATCATCTTTCTGCTGGTGGCGCTGGGACTGGCCGCGGTGGTGCTGTCGGTATACCTATTACCAGCAGAAGAGCGAGCTGGACAGAACCAACGCGCGAATCGCCGCATTGCGCGCGGAGAAAGCAAAGCTTGCAACAGGTGAAGCAGGACGTGGACCGATTCGAAAGCGAGAAAGTCGGTGCTGCAACAGCGCATCAACGTGATTGAAACGCTTGCAAAAGAACCGCACCGGCGGGCAGGAATTGCTGCAGATGGTGGCGAACACGGTGGTGCGCGTGGACGCGCTGTGGCTGACCTCTTTGGAATCGCAAGGGCGACACCCTGGATATTTCGCGGCGAAGCAGGCGTCCATCAATGCCGTGGCGAATTTTATTACGCAGCTGAAGCGCTCGGGTTACTTCGACAAGATTGAGATCAAAGAGCGAAAGAGAATGACGTGGTGACAGTCGGTGCAGACCTACAACTTCACGATGACGGCGACGGTAGCGCAATCCTCCAATCCGGAAGGGCAGCCGCAAACCAAGCCCGCGGCATCCACGCGCTCCGCGCAGCCCGCGGCCAAGGGAGGAGCTAGCCATGGCAACTTCTTTCAAAGATTGGCCTTGGCCGCTACAGGCGCTGTTTTACGCTGGGATTGACGATCGTGATTATCGTGGCTGGATTTTACATTCCCGGATTGCCGTTAGCGTCGGTGCGCGCGCAACTGCAGGATGCGCAGAAACGAAGAGAAACCGCTCGAGCAGGAAGTTGCGAATTTACGGGTTTACAAGCAGCGGCGAGCGGAACTGCAATCGCAGATGGACGCTCTGCAAAAGCAGCTTGCGACGCTGCAGACAATCGTGCCGGAAGAGAAACAGGTTGACCAGTTCATTCTGATGATTCAAGCGGCGGCGACGAGCTCCGGCGTTTCGCTGCGCAGATTGAAGGCGAACCCAGTTGCGACCAAGCCGTACTACTTCGAGCTGCCCTTCGAGGTGCAAGCCGACGGGCCATATTTTTCAGTGCTCGATTTCTTTGCCAGGCTGGGGCGGCTTTCACGAATTATCAATGTGGGGGACCTGAAGCTGGAGGGAATCGGCGTGCACAGCGCTTCCAGCAACTTCCGATTAAAGCCCGGAGCATCGGTTACGGGAGTATTCACGATCACTACGTTCTTTACGAAAGCGGCAGACCAGCCGGCAGCTACAACGCCGACATCCGCACCGGTCAAACGGTAGGCGAAGACGATGACACTAGTGAAGACAACTGCGAAGCTGATAGCGACCCTGGCGATGTCAGTTTGCCTTTCGCCGGTGGCGTGGGGACAAAGTCCGAGTAAAAACCCAGAACAGAGTCCCACTCCGCCTCACAAGACGGCGCACAAGAAAAAGGCTGCTGCTGCGGCGTCGAAAAACACTGGGCCCCAGCAAGCGGCAAAGCCGGACGCGCCGGTAGCAGCCAAACGGGACCCGTTCTCGCCGCTGGTAAACGACAAGAAGCCAAGCGGCCCGCCATTGCCTCCGGGAAAAGCCGGGCTGGTAATCGCGACTGTCCACGTGGATGGAACGGTGAAGGCAGCGAACGGAATGCTGGCAGTGGTGACCAACCCGGATCAACGGACCTATTTCCTTCGAGAAGGCGACCGTCTGTATGACGGCGATGTGGAAAAGATTGGATTAGATGGGGTGACGTTCAAAGAAAATTCCAAAGATGCCTTCGGGAAACCGGTCGAGAGACTAGTTACCAAACGAATCTACCCGAGCGCAGGAGAGCAGCAATGAGGATTATGCGGAGGGCGATGGGGGCGACTGCGCTAGTTGCAGCAGCCTTGATACTGATGAGCGGAGCGCTACAGGCCAGTGATGGGCCGGTCGTGCATGTGAAGGCGGTGGTAAAGAACGGCAACGTCACGTTGGAAGCTCAGGCGAACGGGCCGTTCGAATACACCATCTATCGTCCGAGCGAGAGTCTGTACGTGCTGGATCTGAGCGGAGTCTCGTCCGCGGATCCGGCCGGAGCGCGCGTGGTGGCGTCCGACCTGGTTAAGAGCTACCGGATGCAGACGTATTCCTCGGGAGCGAAGCCGGTAGTGCGGCTGGAGATTCTTTTGAGCCAGGGCGTTGAGCCACGACTCGAACGAAAGGACTCTCAGGAACTGACGCTGCTGGTCGTTCGCACAGATAATTCCGCGGGAAGGCCTGCGGTTACCGGGCCTGCGCCTACGATCACACCGATTGCCGCCAAATCATCGGACGCCAAGCTGCCGGGCTCGACATTTGAGTCCATACGTCAAGTCAACCTGGCGCAGAACGGCGATCGAACGGATGTGAATGTGGTGGGGACGGGCAAGCTGAATTATCACGCAATGCGCTTGCAGAATCCGGACAGATTGGTTTTGGATTTCTCGGGAGCGCACCTGAAGACTTCCGAGAAGCATATTGCGAGCAATCTGGACCCGGTCCGCGAGATCCGGCTGGCACAATTTTCTCCGGAAGTATCGCGCATCGTAATCGATTTGCGGCACGCGGCGCCCTATAACATCACCAGCTCTGATTCGGGGATCACGGTGGAGTTCGCGCCAATGGCTTCGAAAGGCGCAGTGAAATCCACACCGCAAGCACAGCCTGCAGACGTAACCACGGCCAAGGTGGAAACTCCGCAGCCTGTTCCGGCAACCAAGCAGGTTTCGGCCCCGGTCATCATTCTGCCTTCCGCCCTAACGCAGCCTGCTGCCGCCTTAGCGACCCCGGTTGCTGCAGAGCCAAAACCGCAGGACCAACAAACAGGAATGGCGGCCAAGCAAGTAGTGACAGAAGGTGCAGCCAGCGCTTCGAATTCAAACGCGGCCGACGCACCGGCGGCATCGGCGCCTAGCGCGGCATCGACACAGCCGGCGGCCTCCGCTAATGCTACCGTGCAGGCCCAGACTCCTCCTCCATCCGGAAAGTACTCGGGTGAGCCGATCTCGGTAAATTTGAAGGATGTTGATTTGCGCGACTTTTTCCGGCTGATACACGAAATCAGCGGCTTGAATATCGTGGTGGACCCTAGCGTAAAGGGAAGCCTCACGATTGTTCTGGACGATGTGCCGTGGGATCAGGCGCTCGACATCGTTCTGAAGAACAACGGTTTGGACAAACAGCTTGATGGCAACGTGTTACGCATCGCCACCAAGGATACTTTGAAGAAGGAAGCAGACCAGAACCGTGAACTGGCCAAGGCGCAGGCGGAAGCGGCGGACGTGGTGACCACAACGCGCGTCCTTAGCTACGCAAAGGCCGAGGACATGGTGGGCACGCTGAAGAAGTTTCTCTCTTCACGCGGCGATGTGTTGGCGGATGTGCGGTCGAATACCCTGATTATCCGGGATATCCCAAGCGTGCTGCCAGTCATGGATAACCTGTTACGGCAGCTCGACCGGAAGTCGCAGCAAGTGGAAATCGAAGCGCGGGTGGTGGCGGCCAACAGGTCGTTTACCCGCGACATCGGCACGCAATTTGCGGCGGCGGTATCCGCAGGGGACGGGCAGAGCATACTTGGCGGTGCGGGCGCCGTTGGCACGAGTCCGATTGTCCGCAACTCGCCTCTCCCGTTGCCTCCAATCATCGTCGGAAATACCGGAGCGAACACTACCAGCGGTTCGATGCCGTTAATCACCAACTTGGGCGCCACGACACCGACGAGCGCACTGAGTTACGCGTTCTCCTCGTCGAACTTTGCGCTGGACTTCATCATCAGCGCGGCGGAAGAGCGGGGCGTCGGCAAGCTGATCTCGAAGCCCAAGGTCATCACGCAGAACAACCAAAAAGCTATCGTGAAACAAGGTACAAAGATTCCAGTCCAAACGATCGTGAACAACACGGTTTCGGTGCAATTCGTGGACGCCGTGCTGGAACTTGATGTGACTCCGCAGATCACAGCGGAGGGCACGATCTACATGGATGTGACGGTCACCAACGATCAAATCGACACGGCCATTCCTCGTGTTCAGGGCATTCCGGCAATCGACACGCAACAGGCGAACACGAAGGTATTGGTCAGTGATGGCGCCACGGTGGTCATCGGTGGAATCATTGTTTCCTCGCAGACGCGCACCGTAAATCAGGTGCCGCTGTTCGGAAGCATCCCGGTGGTGGGCAATTTGTTCAAACGCACTTTCGTCAACACCTCATCCCTGGAGCTGTTGTTCTTCCTGACTCCAAGGATTTTGCCGAGCTAATTAGCGCGGGGCTAGACGGGAGCATCGGGGTCCAGTGACGTCCAAACCGGCGCAAGTGACTTCAGGCCGGAGCCGAATCGATCGGCTCCGGCTTTCGTTTTCCAGCCTGCCAGCCGAAGCTTTCCTGGTAACACACCTTCCAAACATCCAATACCTTTGTGGCTTTAGCGGAAGCGCCGGCGTGTTGCTAGTCGAACCAACGCGCTCGACGCTGTTTACCGATAGCAGGTATACGTCCCAGGCACGAGCGGAGGTCGTTGGGACAAAGATCCACATTGCCAAGCATGGGTTGCTGCGGGCCGCCGCAGAGGCGCTAGGGAGGCGCCGGGGGCGTCTGCATGTGGCTTATTCGCCCAGCCAAGTCACCGTGGCTCAGAAGGGCACTTTGCGGACGCTAACGGGGAGCCGGGTGCATTGGGTCAGCGGAGGGGACGCGATAGAAAGGCTGCGGGCAGTAAAGGACGCCTCCGAGCTGGAGACAATGCGTCAAGCAGCGGCGTTAATCAGCGAGGTGTTTAAAGACATGCTGCCGAAGATTAAGCCGGGGCTGACGGAGCTTCGGGTAGCGGCGGAGATTGAGTACGGGATTAAGGCCAAAGGCGGGAGCGGACCTTCATTTGAGACGATCGTTGCTTCGGGCGAGCGTTCAGCATGGCCTCACGCGCGACCCACGGCTAAGCCGCTAAGGAAAAACGAATTGGTCGTGCTAGACCACGGTGCTATACTCCGCGGTTATTGCAGCGACCTGACCCGGACGGTGTTTCTGGGCCGAGCGCCTGCGAGAATTAGACGGCTGTATGACGCGGTACTGGAAGCCCAGCAAGTGGCAAAGAACGCCGTTCGGCCCGGGGTGAAGTCTTCAGATGTCGATTCGGCCGCGCGGCAGACGCTAAAACGCCACCGGCTGGCTAGATACTTCACCCATAGTACCGGACATGGGCTGGGCATCGAAGTACACGAGATGCCCCGGCTCGGCCGGGGCGAAGAAACCAAGCTGGAAGAGGGAATGGTGGTAACGATCGAGCCGGGCGTTTATGTCGAGGGCCTGGGCGGCATACGGATTGAGGACGACGTAGTGGTTACTTCGAATGGCGCTGAGGATCTGACCAGCGCGTCCCGGGAATTCTTAGAACTCTAAATGGCGAAAAAATCGACTCCGCATACCCAGGGTAGTTCCCAAACAGGTGGCGTGGATCTCCAAGAACTAGAGCGGCTACTCGAGTTCATGGCAAAGCATGGGCTGGAGGAGTTTGAGTACGAGCGCGCCGGATTCCGGATTCGGTTGAGGAAGCCATTCTCACAGCCGATGGGGTTCAGCCGCGCAGTTTCCGCTCCGGAGATTGTGGTGGCCGCAGCGGCGCCACCGCCCAGTGGCGGGGGTTCAGCAACGGCAGGTGCTAGCGCATCACAGGCTCGCGAGGGACAGACGGAAGCTGGACATTCCTCATCAGAAGATATTCACGTGGTGAAATCTCCGATTGTGGGGACGTTCTACGCGGCGCCCACGGTGGGCGGCGAGCCGTTCGTGAAGGTGGGCTCTCGCGTGGACGAGGGCCAGGCGTTGTGCATCATCGAAGCGATGAAGCTGATGAACGAAATTGAATCGGACGTAGCGGGAGAGGTCGTGCGGATTTTTGTCGAGAATGGCCAACCGGTGGAATATGGCGAAGCGCTTTTCGGTATCCGCACGCACCGGAAGAAATAGCTCACCCCAGGCGAAATGTTCCGAAAAATTCTAATCGCAAATCGCGGCGAAATTGCGCTACGCATACTTTCCGCGTGCAGGGAACTTAACGTCCGAACAGTGGCGGTGTATTCGGAGGCAGACCGTAATGCATTACACGTGCGCTTTGCGGACGAAGCGATTTGCATTGGGCCTCCGCGCAGCAGCGAAAGCTACCTCAACATTCCTCAGGTAATCAGCGCAGCAGAAATTGCGAATGTGGATGCGATTCATCCGGGATATGGGTTTCTTTCGGAGAACGCGAATTTTGCGGAGGTGTGTGAGGCATCGCACATTACGTTTATCGGGCCGACGCCAGATGCGATCCGGTTGATGGGAGAGAAAGATAAAGCCAAGGAAGCCATGGCGGCGGCGGGGATTCCGGTGATCCCGGGGAGCGCGGGCGTGGTTCCCGATGAGGATTCCGCGAAAGATATCGCGCGCGACATTGGGTACCCGGTGATGATCAAAGCTGCTGAGGGCGGCGGCGGACGCGGGATGAGGATTGTACGTTCAGCGAAGGAATTAATTCCGGCGTTTCGGACGGCGCGGACCGAGGCGGAACAGGCGTTTGGGAGTCCGAACGTGTACATGGAGAAATTGATCGAGCGGCCGCGGCATATTGAATTTCAGGTTTTGGGCGACCGTCACGGGAATGTGATGCACTTGGGCGAGCGCGAGTGTTCTCTGCAAAGGCGTCACCAGAAAGTGCTGGAGGAATCGCCGTCGGTGGCGGTGGATGCGAGCACGAGGCAGAAAATTGGCAAGCAAGTGGTGGACGCGCTCAAGAAAATTGGGTACTCGAGCGCGGGAACGATGGAGTTTTTGCGCGAAGATTCGGGGAACCTTTATTTTATCGAGATGAATGCGCGGATTCAGGTGGAACATCCAGTGACGGAGATGGTGACGGGGATTGATTTGGTGAAATCGCAGATTCGTGTGGCGGCGGGGGAAAAACTTTCGTCGGTGCTGCCTCTTTTGGAGTTTCGGGGCCATGCGATTGAGTGCCGCATCAATGCGGAGGACCCGGAGACGTTTACGCCTTCGGCGGGGCGGGTGACGGCGTTTCGCGTGCCGGGAGGGCCAGGGATCCGCGTGGATACGGCTTGTTATGTGGATGCGGTGATTCCACCTTATTATGATTCGCTGATTGCGAAACTTATTTCCTATGGACACGATCGCGCGGAGGCGATTGTGCGAATGCAACGAGCGCTCGATGGATTTGTTGTGGAGGGAGTGAAGACAACAATTCCGTTGCACAAACGGATTCTGGCGGACCCGAATTTTGTGGCGGGGAAATTTGATACGCACTTTTTGGAGCGCATGCCGGCTGTGTTAGCGAAATAAATTTAGTTTTAAGGCGGAGGCGGTTTGTTCCCGGCCCTGTACGCCATCCTGGATGCTAGCCCCGAGTTTGCAGGCCCTTCTGAATTGCCAATTCTTGAAATTGCTGAGCGATTAGCGGGAGCGGGCGTGGAGCTGTTTCAGTATCGCGACAAACGTGGCTCGGGGCGGAGAATTCAGGAGAATTCGACAGCGCTTGTGGGGCGGCTCGCCACTGCGGCTAAGGGCGCACGCTTGATTGTGAATGACCGGGCGGACATTGCGGCAATCGTGAGGGCAAGCGGAGTTCATGTGGGGCAGGAAGACCTTCCGGTGGAGGCGGCGCGGAAAATATGCGGCGGCCGGCTGTGGGTGGGGGTTTCGACACATAATTTAGAGCAATTGCGAGCGGCGGACAGTACTTCGGCGGATTATATTGCCGTGGGGCCCATCTTTCCTACGGGCACGAAAGAGAATCCGGATCCGGTGGTGGGGCTGGAGTTTTTGCGCGCGGCGCGGCAGATTACCAGGAAATCTCTTGTGGCGATAGGAGGCATCACAGTACAGTCCGCCAGTGCCGTTTATCAAGCGGGGGCGGATTCGATTGCGGTGATTCGCGATTTGATGGCGGCGAAAGATCCCGCGGGAAGAGCGCGCGAGTATCTAGCGATTGCGGCGCGCGCGCGATCCTGACACACCGGCGCCAACGGAGAACCTAGGCGGATGGCTGAACAAGGTCAGACGATGGGAGCAGTGGCGGCGAGCAAGCAGCCGGACCTTGTGAGGGGGCTGGGGCTGTTTGACTCCACCATGATTGTGGCTGGCTCGATGATTGGGTCGGGAATTTTTATTGTTTCGGCTGACATTGCGCACCAGGTGAAGGGTCCCGGACTGCTTGTTACGGTGTGGCTTGTCACCGGCGTGATGACGCTGATCGGGGCTTTGAGCTACGGCGAACTTGCTGCGGCGATGCCACATGCGGGCGGGCAGTATGTTTATTTGCGCGAGTCGCTAGGACCGCTTTGGGGATTTCTTTACGGTTGGACCATGCTGCTGGTGATTCAGACGGCGACGATTGCGGCGGTGGCGATTGCGTTTGCGAAATTTACGGCGGTGATCTTGCCGTGGTTTTCGGCTTCCGATTGGATTTGGAAAATCGGGACGTTTGGGCCGTGGCAAATGTGGTTTGGGTCGCTGGGTCCGTACAATGTGGGAATCAATCGGCAAAATTTGCTGGCTATTGCGTCGATCGTTTTTCTTACTTGGATTAATACGCGCGGGTTGCGGTTGGGAAAGATCGTTCAGAATGTGTTTACGGTGGCGAAGGTGGGGTCGCTGGCGGGGCTCGTGCTGCTTGGGTTTTGGTTTTCGACTGACCTTGCGCGGACGATGAATTTCACGAATTTCTGGCGGAATGCGGGGCTTTGGGTGATGCATCCGTATCCGCCGGACCATCCGATTTGGACCATCAGTACGCTGACGCTGATTGGCGTGGCCATGGTGGGCTCGCTGTTTTCTGCGGACGCCTGGAATAACATTACATTCACGGCGGCGGAGGTAAAAAATCCGAGCCGCGACTTGCCGCTATCGCTGGCGTTGGGCGCGGGGATGGTTATCACGCTCTATACCCTGGCGAATGTGGCTTACTTACGAGTGTTGCCGATTTCAGGCGATCCCAGTGGCACGACTGCTTTGGCGCGTGGAGTTGAATTTGCCGCGGATGGGCGCGTGGGGACGGCTGTGGCTGAAGTTATATTCGGGCCGGCCGGTGCGATCGTTATGGCGGTGGCGATTTTGATTTCGGGATTTGGCTGCAATAACGGGTTGATTCTTTCCGGGGCACGGATTTACTACGCGATGTCGAAGGACCGGCTTTTTTTCAAGTCAGCGGGCAAGGTGAATCGACACCATGCGCCGGCTGCCGCGTTGGTTGTGCAATGTATATGGGCGTCCTTTCTCTGTCTCTCGGGGACGTACAGCCAATTGTTGGATTTTTTGATTTTTGCGGTTTTGATTTTTTACATTCTCACGCTAGGGGGGTTGTTTGTTTTGCGCTGGAAGCGGCCGGAGATGGAGCGTCCTTATAAGGCTTTCGGTTACCCATTTCTGCCGGCGCTTTATCTGGTGATGGCGATATTTATCGAAATTCAATTGTTGCGTTACAAGCCCCAATACACTTGGCCCGGATTAATGATCGTTTTGTTGGGGGTGCCGGTGTATTGGCTGTGGAAGCTCGCGGGAACGGCGTCCGCTGAAGCATAGATTTGACCCATTGCATTGACTGACGACTTCGATCTTATGAGAGGAGATTGCGAATGAGCAATCCGCTGTTCAAGAAGAAGCCGATGGACTGGCTGCTGAACGAAGCCAAGGCCACCGGCGAGCACACGCTGAAACGGACGCTAGGTCCGGTTTCGCTGACGGCCTTAGGCGTGGGCGCGGTGATCGGGGCAGGAATTTTCGTGCTCTCGGGATTAGGAGCGCACTATGCGGGGCCCGGGTTGATGCTCTCGTTCGTAATTTCCGGACTCGGGTGCGCGTTCGCGGGGCTGTGCTACGCGGAATTTGCGGCGCTGATTCCGCTGGCGGGCAGCGCGTACACCTATGCGTATGCCGCGCTCGGCGAACTAATCGCGTGGATCATTGGCTGGGACTTGACGTTGGAATATGCGATGGGAGCCAGCACGGTTTCCTCGGGCTGGTCGAACCACTTCATCGAATTTCTTCAGATTTTTCATATGAAGATGCCGCTGTGGCTGGCCTACGATCACTGGACCGCGCTGGTTACCGCGGAGAATATCATCGCCCGGCAAATGGCCCACGCTTTAGATCCTTCCTTGGTGGTGGGCAGCCAGTCCTACTTGGCACGTGTGGGCGACATTATCACTGCGCAGTCTCCCGAGTTGCTCCAGCGCGCTCATGATCTGGTGGCGGCACCCACGCTGTTTGGGGTCGAAATCGGGTTCAATCTTCCAGCGTTTTTGATCGCTCTGATCATTACTGCCGTGCTGGTAATCGGGATTAAAGAAAGCGCGACGTTCAACGCCACGATCGTCATCATCAAGGTCGGCGTCGTGCTTTTTGTGATTCTTCTTGGCATGCATTATGTGAATCCCGCCAACTGGGGACATGATTGGTCCACGTTCGCGCCCATGGGGTTCAGCGGGATCGGGAGGGGAGCTGCTTACATATTTTTTGCGTATATAGGGTTCGATGCCGTGTCCACCACGGCACAGGAAGCCAAGAACCCACAGCGCGATTTGCCGATCGGCATCATCGCCTCGCTAGTTTTGTGCACGGTCCTTTACATTTTAGTGGCGGCGGTACTGACCGGCATGGTGCCCTGGAAGGAAATTAACATCGAGGCACCGCTGTCGGTCGCGTTTCTCGATCGGGGCCTGGTGAAGGCTTCCTACCTGATCACCGCGGGCGCGCTGGCCGGGCTGACCAGTGTGATGCTCGTGATGCTGCTGGGACAGACCCGCGTGCTGTATTCCATGGCGAACGATGGCCTGTTGCCGCGAAAATTCTTCGCCGCAATTCATCCCAAGTTTCGTACTCCCTACAAGAATACGATTTTGGTGGGCATCATCGCGGCGGTGGTGGGCAGTATTACTCCGATTTCAGTCATCGGAGAGATGGTCAACATCGGCACGATCTTCGCCTTCATAATCGTCTGCATATCGATCCTGGTGTTGCGCAAAACAAATCCCGAGCAAGCGCGACCTTTCCGAACGCCATGGGTTCCCCTTGTTCCAATTCTGGGCATCCTCTTCAACGGCTACATGATGTACAAGCTCGGCTGGGTTAACTGGGCGCGGCTGATCATTTGGCTGATTATTGGCCTGGTGGTTTATTTTTCATACAGCCGGTATCACAGCCGGGTCCAGAAGAATGACAGGACTGCGCTATAAATTCTAATTAACAACAAGTCGCAACTCTGATGGGACCGCGAAATGAGCTGCCCAGACGATTCGCAGTTTCCGGTCTCGAACTTTCGCCCGCCAAGTTATACTGAATTTCGGGACGATAAACTTGCCTCAATTTTCTCCACGCCGAGGGCTCGTGTTGTTGCGCAGGACTTCGCCACTGGATCGAGTGGCATTAGCCATTCTTCTATTGAGTCTGATCGCGCGCTTGGGCGCGTTTCTGGGCGTCCACATGCCCTATTCGACTTTTATAGGTTTCTTAAGCTTTCTGGCCATTATTTACCTTGTGGTCCGGTTGATTCCCTGGTTTCGTTCGCAGGTGATGTGGCCGCTGCGCAACCGTTTGATCGTGGCCTATGTGTTTATCGCTGTGGTGCCGGTGATTTTGCTGCTTTCGATGGCGGGCGTGGCCATGTACGGCTTGTATCTGCAACTGGGCGCGCATCTTCTTCATGATGACTTACAGAATCACATCGACGCGATCGGCGCGGACACCGAAGCCTTTGTCGCAGCGATCGAACAGGAGGCTGCAAAAGGGACATCCAGTCAGGATGAGGCAATACTTTCGAAGCCGGATGTGGCGCGCTTGCTTGCCGCAGAAAAGGCGGGAAATCCGGACCTTCGCGTTTATTTGAATCACGGCACGCATCTGGTTGAGAAGGGCGACGGACATCGATTCTCCGGTTTGGTTGAGTGGGGTGAGAAGCCGTTGATCGCTTGCGCTATGAAGCGGGAGGGGCCGGGAGGTGCCCTGACGGTTCTTGTGACAGAACCGGTAAACTCCAATTTTCTTGACAGCCTTTCTTCGAAGCTAGGGCCGATCCAATTAATTTTTCTTCGGCCTGCTACGGGAAAAACAAAGTTTAACTTTAGTTTCAATGGCCGCGACTATGTTCCGGGCGAGCTAGTCTCCAGCCGACGACGCGTGCTCCCTCCGCCGGAAAATTTCATGGATGTGCGTGTGGCCGGCGCGTCGACGATCGAATTGTCTCATTTGGAGGAAGACAAGAATCAAGCGTCGTCAGCGATACTTGCTTCATTTTCATTGCGGCCGTCGGCTGTGAACAGGGAACTTTTAACGTCGGTAGGAGATGTAGGGCCGCTGTTAGTGGCAGTGCTGGTAGGAGCGGCCGTGATTTTTCTGGCATTGGAAATCACTGCACTGATTACCGGAGTGGTTCTAACCCGGACAATTACAACTTCGGTCGGAGATCTTTACGAAGCGACACTTCATGTGCGGCGCGGCGATTTCACCAAACGAGTTCGCGTGCGGCAGAGAGATCAGCTGGGCGCGTTGGGTGAATCGTTCAATGAAATGACCAGCTCGATTGCGGAGTTGATTGACGAACAGCGGCAACGCCAGCGCTTGGAAAATGAAATATCCATCGCGCGCGAGGTGCAGTCGCAACTGTTCCCGCAGACTTTTCCATCCATGCCTGGATTGCAATTGGGAGCGATCTGTCGTCCGGCGCGCGTGGTCAGCGGCGACTACTACGATTTTATCAAGACCGGACCGGACCGGCTGGGAATTGCGCTGGCGGATATCAGCGGGAAGGGAATTTTTGCGGCGTTGCTGATGGCCAGCCTGCAGGCGGCGTTGCGTAGCACGGCCATGCTAGACGGCGATGGCGGGACCGCCGATCTGGTCAGCAAGCTGAACCGGCACGTTTTCAGAAATACGTCGGACGATCGCTACGCTACGTTCTTCTATGCCGTTTACGACGAGCATGCGCGGACGTTGACGTATACCAACGCGGGACATCTGGCACCGTTTTTTATATGTGACGGCAACGTTCAGGAATTGGAAGAAGGCGGGACAGTGGTCGGGCTATTTGAGGAATTTCCTTTCACGCAGGGCGTGATAAAGGTTGAGCCGGGCAGCCTGCTGGTGCTGTTCAGCGATGGATTGACGGAGCCGGAGAACGTGTACGGAGAAGAATTTGGCCGGCAACGTGTGCGCGCTGAGATCCTTCGGCAGGTAAATCTTCCGCCGCAACGATTGGCGGAAAATTTAATCGCGTCGGCCGAACAGTGGGCGGGAACGCCAGAGCAGGCGGATGACATCACCGTTGTGATCGCGCGCATGGGATAGCTACAAGCCTAAATAAGAGGCGCGTGGCCGGACGCGATTTGATTATACTGGCGGGTTCAGTAGGGATGGTGCAGCTTGCCTTTAAGCGAGCGAGTAGCTCTGATCACGGGCGGAAGCCGAGGAATTGGAAAAGGAATTGCGCTGGGACTTGCGCGCGAGGGCGTGCGCATCGCCATTTCGTATCGGTCCAATAAAGGTGCGGCGCAAAGTACGTTGCGCCAATTGCAGGAACGCGGCGCGGAATGTTTTGCAGTGGAAGCGGATTCAGGGGACCCGGCGAAAGTTCAGTTCCTTGTGGACAAAGTTGTGGAGCGATTTGGGCGGCTAGATATCCTGGTGAACAACGTGGGTGAATTTAATTGGAAACCGGTGGCGGAAACGTCGGTGGAGGAATGGAAGGACGTTATCGCGTCAAACCTATTTAGCGTTTTCTATGCCAGCAAGGCCGCGCTTCCGGCGATGCGCCGGCATCACTGGGGACGCATCATTAACCTGGGCGCTTTGGGAGCGGAACGAAGTTTCGGCCAAGGGACAATTTCCGCATATGCGGCGGCGAAAGCTGCGGTGGTTTCCTTTTCGAGATCGCTGGCAATTGAGGAAGCCAAGCATGGGATTACGGTGAACGTGATCAACCCTTCGAATATCGATGAGAGGGAATTGACCGCTGACGAAGCGCGACGCATGCATGATTCGCGCTCGCCGATAGGGCGTCCGCCTTCTGCTGAAGATGTTTCCACTGCTGTCAAGTTCTTTGCGTCCGATGGCGCGGATTTTATTACCGGGCAGGCGTTGAACGTTAGCGGCGGGTGGATGCTGTAGCGCTTCGAAATCTACTTTGCGAGAGATGTGCGAACCCTGCGTTTTTGTATTCTTTGATGGAGTTTCATCTTCCATGAGTTCCCAGCTATGAAAATTGCAACAGCGGCGGAAATGAGGGACGTGGACCGGCTGACCACGGAGCGCGCCGGTATTCGCAGTTCCGTGCTTATGGAACACGCGGGCCGCAGCGTGGCGCAATTTATCCAGCAACGTTTTCCGAATCTCAAGCGAAGGCTAATATTTATTCTGTGCGGTAAAGGAAATAATGGCGGCGATGGACTTGTGGCTGCGCTGCAACTGCTGGGAATGGACGCGACGCCGGAAGTGATTCTGTTCGCAGACCCCAGTGATTTGAAAGGCGATGCGGCCGACAATCTTCGGCGATGGGAAAATGCGTCGGGAGAACTCCATGTGGTGCGGAGTTCGGCCGAATGGAAAAAATGGAAGAATACGATTCACGAATGCGACATTTTGGTGGATGCGTTGTTGGGGACGGGAACTCGTGGGCCGGTGGAAGGATTGTTGCGCGATGCGATCGAAAGTGTAAATGAGCGTCGGTCCCCGTGCCCAGTGGTCGCTGTGGATATTCCGTCGGGGCTGCATGCTGACACAGGGGAGATGCAGGGAGCGGCAGTGGTGGCGGATTACACGGTGACGTTTACAGCGCCGAAAATTGGAATGTTTCAGGGGGAAGCGCCCCGTTATTTGGGCGAATTAGTGGTGCGCGATATTGGTTCGCCGCCGGATTTAATCTCGGAGGTGGGCCACGGTAATTTGCGATGGTCTGAGCCTAGTGAGTTTGCGCAGTTTGCGAAACGCCGCAAGGCGGACGGAAATAAAGGAGACTACGGGCACGCGCTGATTGTTGCTGGGTCCGTGGGGAAAAGCGGGGCGGCGGTTTTGGCGTCGTGGGCCACGTTGCGTACTGGCGCTGGGCTGGTGACGGTGGCGACACCCGAGCCGGTTTTGCCGATCGTGGCGGCCCACACTCCGGAAATCATGACAGAGCCGCTTGTCGCGACGGAGGCTGGAAGCGTTTCGCTGCGTAGTCTGGAGCACGGAAAGTTCGAAGCGATATTGAAAGGCAAGCGTGCGCTGGCGATGGGGCCGGGACTTACTACGCAGGACGAGACGCAGCAATTCATTCGCAAGATTGTAGGCAAACGGAATTCTATTCCGCTGATTCTGGATGCGGATGGGCTGAACGCGTTTGCGGGGCGCGCGGGAGAATTGAAAAATGCGGAGGGGTTGATCGCGGTCACACCGCATCCGGGGGAAATGGCGCGGCTTACCGGATTGAAGACGGGTGAGGTGCAGGCGCGGCGGCTGGAGCTGGCGCTGGAATCAGCGGCGGCATGGAATGCGTACGTGATTCTGAAAGGCCATAACACCATTGTGGCGGCGCCGGACGGGAATGCGTTTATTAATTCAACTGGGAATCCAGGGATGGGGACAGGCGGGACGGGGGACGTTCTGACCGGCATGCTGGCGGCGCTTACTGCGCAATTTGGGACGAAAAATTGGGAGCGCCTACTGGCGTTTGGAGTTTATTTGCACGGGCTAGCGGGCGATATAGCATATGCGGATTACGATGAGGCTCCGCTGCTGGCCGGCGATTTAGTCCGTGCAATTCCTCGGGCTTATCAGCAATTTTATGCGGCGTGCAGTCGTGCCTAGCAGCGAAATCATCACACATTCATCAGACGAGACGATAGCGCGTGGGCGCGAGATGGGCGCGCGACTGAAGCCGCGTGTTCTGGTTCTTTTGTCGGGAGATTTGGGGGCGGGAAAGACTACGCTGACGAAGGGGATTGTCAGCGGGATCGGCGCGGCCACGGAAGATGAGGTGACGAGCCCGACGTTTACGCTGGTGCACCGATACGATCGCGAAGGGCGCGTTTATCACGTGGATTTGTACAGGATTTCCGGACTGCACGATTTGGAGACGCTGGGACTGGAAGATGTGTTCTCGGAAAATGCGGTGGTGATTGTGGAGTGGCCGGACAAGCTTACTTTGCGTGTGGATTGGCCAGTGGTTCGGATTCAGCTGGAGCATGTGGCGGAAGATACTCGCAGAATTTCTGTTGTGGATGACGCGGGCGTGCTGACCTAGAAGGCGTCTAACCCACTGATAATTTGTGCAAATTAGGTTGCATATTTTTGACGTTCACAAGCCCATGATTTGGAAACCGGCATCGACGTAAATCACGTTGCCGGTGATCCCGCGACCCAGGTCGCTTCCTAGAAAGACCGCTGTATCGGCGACTTCAGCGGGATCGGTGTTGCGGCGGAGCGGAGCGTGTTGCTGGACGAAGTCCAGGACCTTGGAGAAATCTTTGATTCCGCGCGCGGAAATTGTTTTGATGGGGCCGGCGGAGATTGCATTCACGCGGATATTGTGGGCCCCTAGTTCGCTGGCCAGATATTTCATGGAGGCTTCTAGCGCGGCCTTCGCGACTCCCATCACGTTGTAGTTGGTTACGACACGCGTGGAACCGAGGTAGGTGAGGGTCATGATGGCGCCGCCTTCGGTCATGAGAGGGGCGAGGGCTCTGGAGAGGGCCACGAGGGAGTAGGCGCTGACATCGAGGGCCAGGTTGAAACCGTCGCGCGAAGTATTCACGAAAGGCTGGTTCAAATCTTCGTGATTGCAGAAGGCGAGACAGTGGACTATTACGTCGGGTTTTTCGCCTCCGGCTTTGAGCGATGCGGCCAGAGCGTCGATGTCTGACTGCTGCTGCACGTCGCAGGGGTAGAAGACGACGGCGCCGAGGCCTTTTCCCAACTCTTCGACGGTGGGTTTGGCGCGCTCGTTTTGGTAGGTGAGCAGGAGCTTGGCTCCTTCCCGTGTGAAGGCCTGAGCGATCGCGTACGCGATGCTCCACTTATTCCAGACGCCGAGGACTAAGGCTGTTTTTCCTTCCAGTAGTTTTGGCATGGCCCGCCATTTTACCCGAAATGGATGGTGGAGAACTATCTTCTGCGTGGGCAGCGATGCAAACGCGTTGCACTGATCAGTGCGTGTGAATCCAGCGGATCACTTCTCTGACAATGTCTGCGAGATAAGGCCAGATCACCGCTGCGATCGCTAGGAGGGAGGCCACGAATTTCTTCGAAGGTTTTGACGCTCCGCCGGATGCGCCGCCGGACTGATGGATGGCGCAGAATCCACCACGCAGGGCACGGCGCCCGCAGCGTTGGCCGCGAGGGCCGAGATAGAGACAGGGGCCTTGGTCAGCGCCTTTGGACACCAGGCCAGTGGGCCGCCTGGCGACTCCGAAATCTCCGCCGTAATCGTGGGATTCGGCGATTGAGCTGATACCGAATTGGCCACGTGGGTCAGTGCTGTCGCGCTTGGCATTAACGGTTACGCTTCGTTCCATTGCTTCCCGCATTTTTCCTCAGATAGAGTGAATCTTGAAGGGAATTCCTGCGCCCGGGTAGGGTTCAGGATAGCCGCACTCGTATGCCCGAAACTCACATAGCACCTTCTTCGGCCCATCCGGCCCGGATGAAGCTCGAGCCTTATACCGCCGAAGTTCGGCTTGATAACGTAACCGTCGGTATTGACAACATCCATTATGACGTTTATTTGAGTCCGCGTTTCGTGGAATTCACACGGAAATATTTGCTGGACCTGGTGCGGCAGACCGTAAACATTAGCCTGGTTTATGGTGACCGCAAGCAATCAGGCACGCCGGAGCATGGCGCGTTTCGAAAGATGCTGATCGAGGTGCTTCAGGAATCAATTACGCGCGCGAAGTTCCAGCAGTCGATCGAAACGGATTTGCTGCACCAACTGGCGTTGCTAAAACATATCTCTTCCGAGTTGGGCAACCAGTTCTCGAGCATTTTGGTGGAGTGCAAGGAATGGATCCGCGGCCGTGGCGAGCTTTTCGAGCACAGCGAGCAGGCCCACGTGATGCGGTCAAAGATCGCGGAAATCCAGGCGGACAAGAAAAACATTTACCGGCTGGTTGGCGAGACACTGTGCCGGGTTTGGCGCGACGTGGAAGAGGGTACGTTATCGAAATCACGGCGCGCGCTTTTTGGAGAGGATTTCCATGAGATTTATGCACTGCTGCAGAACCGTTTTCTCTTTGTGGATGGCGGTAACGACGATCATTTATTCCTGGAGCACTATGTCCTTCTGGGTAACTTCGTAAATGATCCGGACCGGTTTGAAATTTTTGACGCGTTGCTGCTCGATTTCGTTCGCGATTTGATTCTCACGGGCGACAGTTCGGACGATTTTAATAAAGCGCGCAAGAGCCACGACCGTCTGCTGGAGCAGGCGCGATTGTTGCGCTCGGAGATGGCTATCTTGGAGGAGGAGCAGAACGAAGCCAGCAGCCGTTCGGCAGACGGCGGTGAAGTCTTCCCCTGGCTCTTCAAGCGAAAAAGCGGGACTCCAGAATCGGCCAAAGAAATCGCACATTTACGAGAGAAGTCCTCTTCTCTAGAGGCACAGCTGGCGGAGCTGGGTTCTCAAATCGAAACCGCCAAGCGGCGCATGAACTTTCTCACCGACGAACATCGAAACCGGCTGGGCGAGTACCTGAACCAACCTGAAAACGCGCGCAGACTTTTCGATGCGCAAGGGCCGGCGGTGAAAGGTGAGGCTTCGGCATCAACGCGCGCGCAGCTGTTGCAAGAATGGATGCACCGGCTAGAGGAGCGCGACCTTCTTTTTCACGTGCAGGCCAGTTACGAAGTGCGGAAGATTCATACGGAGTATTGCCCACCAGTCCATTTGCAAGCGCTGAAGAAAGCGCTGGTGAACCGCGAAGAGGCCAAGCGCGTGGAGACGATTCTGGAGCAGTTTCCGGCGCGGAAAATTTCGATGAAGCGGCTGGAGGAAACGTCGCGTGCCATACGGCGGCGCACCCCCGAAGAGCAATCCTCCGTGGCGCTACAATTTGCTGAGGATTTGATGCGTCTCCGCAGGGACCGCCGGAATTATCAGCATGTGGCGGCTTGGATGGAACGCATCAACCTGGTCCGTTCCGAGCATGTGCGTGAACTTTCCCGCGCGAACAAAAGTCTGTATGAATTTCTGCATCCGTCCGAGGGACGGCCTGCCGACGATCCGGTTATCAATCACACGGTGATTAAAGCCGATGTGCGCGGTTCGACCGGTATCACGAAGGATCTGCTTGCGCGCGGGATGAACCCGGCTTCGCACATCAGTATGAATCTGCATGAGCCGGTGAAGCGAATTCTAGAACGTTTTGGCGCGGCCACTGTATTTATCGAAGGTGACGCAATCATTCTAGCCATTGACGAGACGGAGTCCACGCGAGCCACTGCGCGCGGGGTAGCACGAGCTTGTGTTCTGGCGCGGGAAATCTTGGCGGTAACTCTCGCGTACAACCAGCGTGCTAAAACCAGCGGGCTCCCCGGGCTTGAACTTGGTGTGGGAGTAGCGTTTCAAGATTCCGCGCCGTCTCTGTGGACTGATGGCGACTCGAAAATCATGATTTCTCGCGCGTTGAATCTTTCCGACCGGCTTTCAAGTTCCTCGAAAATCGCTAAGCGGCTGTTTCACAAGAATCCGTCGCCATTTAATGTTTATTTGCTGCAAACGCTGATGGAGGATGCCGAAGTTGGCGAAGAGGAAGAGCTGCTGGTGCGCTATAACCTGAACGGAATTGAAATAAATGAAGAGGGCTTCAATAAACTAAACGCGGAGATTTCACTGGGTCCGCTGGGCGGCAATTTTCCGATGCCTTGGGGCAAGGAACGCGTGCAGCTGTATTTCGGCGAAGTACCGCTAGGCGATTCTCTGGAGCCGATTGTTGTTCGCAAAGGATTCGTTCGCCAGCTGTTGCCGGGTGCGAAAATCGGAGCGCAAGGAACTCGCGCTTACTACGAAGTTTGCACCGACCCCAAATTGCTGGACTTAGCTCGTAAGAAGTTTGCCGCCGTATCGGCGAAAAGTTGAACGCTTCACCCTACCCACTTATAATTCCAGGTCTATGATTAAACGTCGGAGGCGCATGGGGCCCGGTGGTCCTCGCAGCCTTCAAAGCTGCCGTTCGAGCCCTTCGCGGGCTTCGAAGGTGGGTTCGACTCCCACTCGCTTCCGCCATATCTTTATGATGTGACGGGCGTTACAGAAAACGGGGCGGCAAAAAGGCAAGGTTAGCCTCTTGTTCCGAGCGAGATGGATTCTCCCGAGCTGTCAATTGGAAAAGGGCATTGGTATACGCTTCCGGCTCCTGGTCATTCGGTTTGTTAACTGGGACTGTCATTGCGATAGGCCCGCTAACATTAGAAAAATACTGCAGGAGAAACATGAAAGCGATGGCTGAGCTTTTCCATCTGTTGCCGGTTGAGTTGTCTTTTTTCTTGTAGGATTAGAGACACAATACTCTCGCCGCCCAAGTCGTCGGCCAGATCTTTCTGCCTGAGGCCATTGGCCGCCATCAGTTCTCGCAACACCTCGATGCCCGAGGCTTTTTCAACCACGAAATGCTTCGCTTCGTAGTCGGCGATCAGAACGACGAGCAGTTTGGCCGTTTCCGTTTCCTCTGCACTGCGATACGCTTTGCGCTGCAGTTCTAGGAGACGGGAAATGTAGGCTTGGTGTTGCGCGGGCGAAGAGATGATCTTCGGGGCCTCTTCTTTGACAAGATATTTAGCTGGCAGCCGTTCAGCAGTTGCAGGCACTTTTCCACCCTCCTCTCTCGTATTCTTTGTGGGTCAACACCGCCAACACCGTAACCGTTCCCATCTCGTAGTCTATGTAGGATATCAACCTGGCTTCGTTGTTCTTGATATCGAACACGACGCAGTCTCCACGATTGCTCGAACAGTCCAGCCGCCGAGATACGTCAGCCGCCGGATTAAACCTCGAACTCAAAAAGCATCGTCGAGTACGGCGTCGCCAGATGGGCCATGTCTGGGTAGCGCGAACGCGCCTCATTCGTGCCGCAACAACTCCATGGGGTCAAGCTTGAGGACTTTTCGCATGGGCACCCAGCAGGCCGCGATTCCCGTAATGACCATGACAAGTGAGACGATACCCAACGCACCCAGGTCGTCAGGACGAACCCCAAACAGCAGACTCTTCAGTGCCTTGCTGCCCAGTAAGCCAATTATCGATCCGAGGACCACACCGTTAACTATCAGGCTAGAAGCTTCGGCGAATACCAAAGCAAGCAGCTTCGACGGCGCTGCTCCCAATGCAGCCCGAATCGCCAACTCGAACCTGCGCTGGGCAAAAGAATAGGTCACACTGGCGTAGAGACCTGTCGTCGCCAGCACGAATGCGAAGACCGCAAATAGCGACACCATCAAGGCACTGGTGTGATTTAGAGTTGTCGAGTCGGACCGATATTCGTCCATGGTCTTAATTTCGGACACCGCCTGTTCCGCGTCCATTTGGTGAATCACCGCCACAGCGGAGGTTGCTATCGACCGTGGCTCGACCCCCGTTTGCAACAGGAAGGTGAGCAGCCGCGAGGGAAATTGGGAATAGGGCAAGTAAATCTGCGGCGCGTCCGGGTGTGTCGGTCCGAACTCCTTCACGTTCCCCACCACCCCGACCACAGTGACACGCTCCAGACTCGCCACGGGTTTCCAAGGGGCGCTTGACGACGGAAAGTGCAAAACTATCGAGGCGCCCCGCACTTCCGTATGGGCCCAGTAACGCCGCACCATCTCCTCGTTGATAATCGCCACGGGCGCGCCCTGTTCGTTGTCGGCATCGGTGAATTGTCGGCCGAGACGGAGGGGCACATGCATGGTCGCGAAATAATTTGGCGTCACCACACGATACTGAGTCACAAGCCTGGATTGCTCGATCCTCGATTGATCATAGGTGGGGATCTCGATGGTAGTGGCATCTCCCCATCCACTTAAAGGAGGAAAATTCACGCCGGAGGCCGAGGTTACCCCTGGCAGTGCGCACAAACGAAGAATGGCCTGACGCTGAAAGCGAACGAGATCGTTTGGAGTCGAGAAGCGCCACTCTGGAAGCCACAGCCGAAGTGTGAGGATATTGGTTGTAGTCAAACCGGGATCGGTGGCGATCAGCTTGGCAGCGCTGCTGCCAAGCAGGATCGCGCAGAAGAGCAGCGCCGTGCTCAATCCTATCTCAGTTACCACGAGTACGGAACGCAGCGTGCGATGGGAAGAAGTTACCAGGCCGACGGTGCGCAGCGAATCGAATGTACTTGATCGAAACGCATGAGCGAGAGGTGCGAGGCTTAGGAGGACAGCGGTTAGAAGCACCAGTCCCGCTGTACAGGCCAGTACGTTGTTGTCAACATGGATGAGTTGCGCGCGCGGAACTGCCAGTCCAGGGCGAAGAACGGCATTACGTAGCGGTCCCATGCCCGCGATGGCCAGCAATATTCCTAGCGCTCCCCCAATGGACGCTAGTACCAAGCCCTCGGAGAAAAAATGCAGGCCCAAGCGCGAGTGTGATGCTCCCAATGCTACGCGAATGGCAACCTCACGCTGTCGCAATGCAGCCCGCGCCAGCATCAGGTTTGCCACGTTGGCACAAGCGATGATCAGAAGTAGGCCGACGGCAGCCACCAGGGCCATCAGGGTGGGGCGAATACTCTCAACTTGACTGGCTTTGAGTCGAACCACCCGGATATTTCGCTGCTCTCCAGTGGGATTCTCACGTTCTAAGTCTCCCATGACAGAGTTCATTTCCGCCTCGGCCGACTGCGGCGATACACCTGTCTTGAGCTTGCCAAAAACCAGGATGGAGTGATCCAGGCGGCTGCCGCCTTCCGTCATCACAAACGGCATCCAGATGTCGTACGAGCGTGTCGTGCCAAACAAATTGAAGTCTGGGCGCAGTACGCCAACGATTGTATAGGCACCGTCATCGACCGTGATCGTCGTGCCGATCACGCTGGGAGACGATGCATATCTGCGCTGCCACAACGCATGGCTAATCACAACCACGCGGCCGCGCTCGGGGCTGTCGTCCCCCGGCAATAAAGTTCGGCCTAACTGAGGCTGCTCGCCCAGAATCTCGAACAAGCCAGCCGAGGCGTGCACTCCCCAAACCTGTTCCGGCGCCCCGTTTTCATGCAGCGTATAAAGCCAAGTGCGCCATGCGGCCAAGTGTTCAAAGGAGTGAGTTCGCCGCATCCATTCGAGATAGTCCGCTGGCGAAATAATGCCCCGAGAGATGCCACGATTGAGTTGTGACTCCCAAAGGATTACGATGCGGTCCTGATCCTTGAACGGCAGCGGTCTGGAGATCACCGCGGACACGACGCTTAATATCAGAGTGTTCGCGCCGATTCCAAGGGCTAGAATGAATGCAACAGAAAAAGCAAAGCGAGGCGAACGGGAAACAATCCTTGACGCATGTCTCAGTTCGCTGAACAAGTACCACTCCAATCCCGGAGGTTGCGACCATCTTACACCCCCGGAGATTAAGCGGATATGGATGGATGTTGTTCGAGTCCGATTCGGTATCGCGTGACCGCGGTCTAGTTGAAGACATGCCTAGCTTGGCTTCGCGCTCGACAGCGATTGTCCGACGGTCCAACGCTGGCCTTTCGCCTCTGTTCCATTGGGCTGCTTCCAGCCTGACACTAATGCATAGATCATCTGCGGCGCGCTGATCGACTCCAGTGGGTTTGACTCTCGCGTCTTTTGGAGTAGCTGGCGATCCGCTCTGATGATCGTCAAACCGAAGAATCGGCGAGGCAATGGGCACGTGGTGTTTGTTTCCCTGCTCCACTGCCGTTGGTCCAGAGTGCATGACCCTAGTCTACTGATCGAGCCGGATGCGGTGGTTTTTTGAATCGAGCGTCACCACAAAATCCCGCAGGACGTCGTATCCGATATTGCCAGCGGCAGGGCCTGGCCCGGGGCGGGCATCGCTGAATCGCACTTCATCAAGGGCAAGCCTGTACTTGCCCAATTCGATCGTCCCATTCACGCGAGCGATGGAAACGGGGAACTCACCTTCGCCCGTGCGAGCTGTCCCGGCTTCTCTTGGCTGCGACGCCAGCGGCAGCTCCGCAAGGAATTTCACCGGAAGCGTCAGGCCAAAGGCTGAGCCTGTGTCCAGATGAACTTGGGTGTCGTGGCCGGCTATTCGCACCGGCACGGTGGGGAGAACCTGGTCTTCTGTGTACTGAAAAATGCTCTTGGAATCGGCGCTCTCGAGTGCGCCTTTCTTGATGGAGATCCGTTTGCCAGGATAGTCATAGGTAAGCAGATAGCCTGGGAAGTTGGCAGCACTCAGGACGCCGCGCGGAGCGTCCTCACCCTTCAACAGGCTACCCAGCGGCATTACCGCGGCAATCACGTCTTCCAGCACGGCATTACCGATGCGAAGGTCGTGAATCACAACAATCGCCGGGGCCGGTCCGCCGCCCACGGATGCCACCTGCACTCCGGCAGGCGGAGTAAGAGACAGCTCGCGACTCAACGCGTCGCTTACGACTGTCGTTGTGGCGCCCGTGTCGAGGACAAAGCGATACGGCCCTTTCCCGTTGATTCTGAGCTCGACAACGGGCCGGCCTCCCATGTCTTGCATCGGGACCGTCACGCCGTCCCGAGGAACCTCGATGCCGGTCGGCACAGGAACCTGCGGACCGACGTGCACCTGGGCTTGAACGGCAGCGGACAAGGCGCTTGCCACTAGCACACTTGAGATCACGAGTTTCATTGTCACCGCGATAGCCTCCATTCAGCATTTCGTGAACTGCCAACCCATATAGTACGATTCGCACTATAGGAAAATCAACACTGTTCTGACGAAACGATATGGTACGATTCGCACCGATGCCAACCCGAACCAAGAGGCGGTGGTCTTCCGACGGCCAACTCAGTGAAATCGAGGCCTGCGTGCTTGCCCTTGTCTCCGTGGACGGCCCGGCTACACCGTACGCGATCCGAAAAGTATTTCTGGATTCTCCGAGCCCGCAATGGAGCGGCAGCGCGGGCACCATCTATCCATTGATTGAACGTCTTTTGCGGAGAAAACTGATTCGCTCGAAATTATGTTTAGCGGGAAAAAGGCGCGGCCATCAGATCTCAGTGACCCGGGCTGGCTCGCGGGCTCTAGGGCTGTGGCTTTCCCTCCCCATTCCCGAGTGGGTGGCGGGAGTCCCGCCCGACCCTTTACGGACTCGAGTTCGCTTTCTCGGCGTGATTAGCCGCAACCACCGGACGGCATTCCTTCAGAATGTGCATCAACGAACTCAGGCGCATCTGCGTGCCGTGGAAGCAGATTGTGAACGGAAGCGTGCAAAGCGCGGATTCCAATATTTGATGGCACGCGGCGCTCTCCTGTCCATGCAATCTCGATGTACCTTTCTGCAGGAGGTGGCGGATGTACTTGGTGTCCGCCTGAAGAGTGGCCTCCGACTAGCCAAAGACAAACAGACGGAAACGAGAAAGACTCGACGCCGGTTGCACACGTAGGGCTTAGGCAGGGCGCACTTTTCGGATAACTGTTGCGAGCAGGGTAATCACCAGCTATCTCAGGATGCGACAATTCATCGATTCATCGAATTGGGAACTGAATCGTAGGGGGGGCCAAATGTTAGTGCCTATGATCCACTAAGCATGGGATAGCCGAGAAATATCAGGCCAAGGTCCAGGGCGTGAGCGGTTGGGGTATTGGCGGCCCGGTGCGGTCGTACATGGTGCGCTCGCAGAGTCTCCAGATCGGCCGGTTCGAGTTACGGGGGTTAGTCGCGCGCCTTTCTCTGAACAAATCCGGCGCGACTGCAACGTCGAGTAAGGCCGGGTTAATCGGACCGGACGTGATCAAGCAATTCAATTTCATCTGCGACTATCATCGCTACAGACTGATCTTCGAAAAGAACCCCAATTTCGGCTTGCGTGACAGCTACGATCGCGCGGGAGTTTGGTTGGCACAGAAAGGCGATGCGTTTGAGGACTTTGATGTCGTGGCCGGCGGTCCTGCGGACGAAGCTCGACTGAAGGTCGGGGACCAAGTGTTGGCAGTAGACGGGAAGAGTGCAGCGAGTCTGTCGCTGAACGAGATCCGTGATCGCTGGAAGACCGTCGAGCCAGGAACCGTGGTGAACCTTCGAGTCCAAGATTCGGCAGGGACAAGGCGAGAAATTCGGATGGTGTTGAGGGATCTGGTTTAGGCTTTCGGCGTGCGCCACTGCGCGGCGGGCGACACGCACCGATCCGATTGTCGCACTTCGAAATGAGGAGTCGGCGAGTGGACTGGAAGGTTCAGCAGGAACTTCTGCGGCATTCGGACATTCGCACAACCATGAACATCTACACACGAGCGGTACCGGATGCGATGCGGGAGGCCAACAGTCGAGTCGTCGAAATGGCTCTTCGGAAGAGAAAAGTGGGATGAAAAAAACGAAACGGCAAAAAGGCGGCAATAGCGGCACCCTGGGATGCTAAATCCTTCCAATTCCATCCCAGGCCTTCCTGGTAAGTACTTGGATAAACAGCTCCAAGTAGATTCGACTCCCACTCGCTTCAAGTTTCCGCCCATCGCGCGGAGACGATTGATCGAAGCTGATCGACGTGGATGCGTGATTTATCTTTCGCATAACGTGCAATAACGGACAGTATTGGTACACACAAAACTTGATACTGGTTCTTTCCAGCATCTCAAGGAGACTCCCCGTGAAGATTCCAGCAGTATTGTTGGCGGTTCTCGTGGGTTTGGGCGCATCGACGCTAGTTCGGGCTCAAACCACAGTCTCGTCCGAAAACAATCAGACACCCAGGTACAGCGTGAACGTAGTTAACCGTACGACCCGGGCGGTAAGCTACAAACACCGCAGTGGGTCCACAAAGATCAATTTTCAAGGCACCGATTTGATGCCTGCCGCGGCGGGCGAGGCCAAAGTCGAGAGCAAGCGCGGAACCCTGGCAATCGAAGCCGAATTTTCTGGGCTGGACAAACCCACAAGCTTTGGCAACGAGTATCTAACTTATGTGTTGTGGGCAATTTCGCCGGAAGGCCGGCCGGTTAACATAGGCGAAGTATTGGTGGGCGATAACCGTCGCAGTAAGCTGGACGTGACCACTGACCTTCAGGCTTTTGCACTGATCGTAACCGCGGAACCTTATTATGCCGTGCGTCGTCCCAGCAATATTGTGGTCCTCGAGAACGCGATTCGCTCCGATACCGTCGGCGCTACTGAGGCCGTGGATGCGAAGTATGAACTCGTCGATCGCGGCGGCTACATCCCCACCGGCTATCATTTCGATCCGGTCGTCTTGAACGCGAGACTTCCGCTGGAATTCTTCGAAGCGCGCAATGCAGTGCGGATCGCCAAATCGGCCGGAGCGGAGACCTTCGCAAGCTCCAGCTATGAAAATGCCGTAAGGCAGATGAAGCGGGCGGACGATTTGGCAATCATGAGACACGTCGACAGGAAATCGCTGATTGCAGAATCGCGCGAAGTTGTGCAGACGGCGGATGACGCCCGAGAAATCGCCGTGAAACGAATTGATGCAAATCGCGTGGACGCGGAGAGGGACGCGGCGGCGGCGCAGGTCGCCGACGCCAACACCAGATCCAACGAGGATATGCAGGCTCGTAGGAACGCAGAAGCAGCGAGCGCCGATGCCAACCGCCGACGTGCAGAGGCTGACCAGGCTACTGCTACGGCGCAGCAGCAACAACAGGAAGCCCAAGGGGAATCGGATCGGAATCGCGCGGCCGCGGCCGACGCCAACACCAGATCCAACGAGGATATGCAGGCTCGTAGGAACGCAGAAGCAGCAAGCGCCGATGCCGACCGCCGACGTGCAGAGGCTGATCAGGCTACTGCTACGGCGCAGCAGCAACAACAGGAAGCCCAAGGGGAATCGGATCGGAATCGCGCAGCCGCCGCAGACGCCAATCAAGCCGCTGCGGATGCAAAACGGGGCCAAACCGACGCGGAGGCGGAATCGGATCGAAACCGAGCCGCCGCGGCGAGTTCGGACCGGCAACTCAAGCAGGCGGTGCAGGATCGTGAAGAGCTTCGCGCCCGATTGCTGCAGGAATTTAACGCCATTCTTGCAACTCGGGATACCGCTCGTGGTCTGGTCGTGAATCTGTCGGACGTGCTTTTCGACACAGGAAAGTACACTCTTCGTCCGGCGGCACGCGAGAAGCTAGCCAAAATATCCGGAATCATTCTTATCTACCCGGACCTAAGACTAGCCATTGAGGGCAACACCGACAGCGTCGGTGGCGATGCCATGAATCAGGAACTCTCGGAACAACGAGCAGGAGCAGTGCTTGATTACCTGGCAAAGCAAAACATTCCTTTGGCGTCGATGACGTCAAAAGGATTCGGTAAGACACAACCCGTTGCGTCCAATGACACGGCAGAAGGACGTCAACAAAATCGCCGGGTGGAGATGATTGTCTCGGGCGACGTAATCGGAAACACGGCCGGAGTTGTATCGGAAAACCTGCCTCTGACCGACCGTCCCTAGACGTGGGCAGAGAATTGACAGGCCCCAGGGTTTCATTCGTGGCTGGGGCCTGTGCAACTATGAACCCCCCAGGGTCTCCGAGGTCGCGCGCTGGGACCCGAAAAATGATGGTAACGCAAAAAGTGTCGCTGCTGGAGATCATTGATCAAGCTACGTCCCCAGCCTTTCGACTTTTGATGTAAATAATCAAGAACGCGGTCAACTGTTGGCATACTCCCTTGAAGACCGACGATTAACCGTCTCGGAAAATAGGATGAAACGTCAAGTCTACGAGACTGTGCAAAAGTGTACAGAAATCTCTAAACCGAATTTCTATACTTCTACACTTCTTCAGGAACAAAGGGAGTTATCAGGATGGCGTTGCAGTGGGAACCGGAATGGCACCGACTCTACGTAGAGGCCTTGCTAGAGACAGATCCCGGGAAACTTGTTAGGCGAGTTGCGACCGCAGAAAAAGCAATGTTATTGCGTGTAGAAGAACTATGCACGAGTTCAGATGAAGCAGTCGAGTGGCAGTCAATAGAAGATGCTATCACCGGTATAGCGGTGCTCAAGAGAGGAATACGCAACCCCCCGATTGGAACCAAGACCGACCTTGGGCCCACCATTGAGACGCTCGGAGCTCGCGCCAACTAAACCGGGGTTCGTGTAGTTGCGCAAGCCTAAGCACGCCTTAGTAAACCGTAGGGAGACGAGCAGTAGCTCGTTGAACGCAATAACAAATCGCGCCAGGCGAAAAGGCCGTGCGCATGAATTTTCGGTATGGGAGGCAACACTCATGAAAGTACTCGGAGTCATCAGCGCAACAGCCATGTTCTTGCTCCTGGGAGCCACAATTCCTGCTTTCGCGCAGGAGGAGCGCCACGATGAGAGCGCGAAGCCTGCTGCAAAGCAGGAACAAGCCAAACCTCAGAAGCAGGAACAGCAAGCAAGACCTGCAAAGCAGGAACAGGCCAAACCGGAGAAGCAACAGCAGGCTAAGCCGCAGAAGCAAGAACAACAGCAACAGCAACAGGCGAAGAGCCAAGAGCAGAACCATCAGCGACAGCAGGCCAACACTCCGCAGAACCAGGAAAAGAGTCAGAGTCAACAACAAGCCAATGGCCGTGGGCAAGAATCACATGTCCAGTACGCACGGAGTGGCCAGAAAGATAGCCGCGGACACGAATACAACGAAAGTCATTTTGGTCCGAACCATCATGCCCGCTTTGAGTCAAGTGGTGGGCGTGAGTACGAGGGACGCCGGGAGTACTCTTACGGTGGCTATTGGTTTTACGCAGGAGCATATCCGCCATGGTTTTACCAGCGGGACGTGTACTTCGTTATGGGACCGGATGGGCTATGGTATGCCGTTGCATATGATGACCCTTCTCTAACGTTCCAAGTCGATATAGAGTAGCGTTTTGCCGGTGGGACGCAGTCCGGCAGTCGCTATGAATCGTTTCCAGACTCAGCGCACCTGAATGGACGCTTCTTGCGAAACCATCGGAATCCGCTTCTGTTGAGAATCGTGCGCATTGATTTGGAGAATCTGAATCGGAGAAGTCCCGGGCGCGATAGCTCGAATCACAAGGCCTACGAGTGTCCCGCTTCCATTCACGCCCGAAGTATTCGGCTGGCGGGTAGCGGAAAAGATGGCTTGACCCTTCTCCTGGTCCACGCGCTGGACGATGGCGATTACTTGATTACCTCCGGAGAGAAAACCACCGTCGCGAACGTCTTCGACTTGAATCACCGCGGGGTTGTACTGCACGAGCAGGGGAATCGAAAATAACCCTTGTACGTCAGAGACCGTGAGAGCGACTGTCGCTCGATCGCCCACCTTCAGACTGAGTGCCTGCGGATCGAAGTGCAACTCACTGGCGCGCGCGGGCAAGCTCGCACTCGGCGCGGCCACAACGGGCGGGACCGCTGGCGCAGTCTTATCCGGATTCAGCGGGTTCTCTTCTTCACGAAAGACCCGGACGTTTGAGTCGCTTCCAGCGGCTAACCTGCGCAAATTTTCCTGCGTAATGATTGGAAGGCGGATGATATGCGGCGTGAGGATGATGAGAACCTCGTCATCTTGGACCTGCTTGCTGTTGTCCGAGAAAAAATAACGGAAGAAGGGAAGTTGGGCTAAACCAGGCCAGCCATTCACGGAACTAGTTTCGGTTCGTTGCAGCAAGCCCCCTAGAACGCTGACCTCGCCGTCCTTCAAGCGAATGTCGTGATCGACAGTACGCTGGCTGATGATCGGCTGATTGATCCCGCCAATGCTTTCGGTACCGGTTACGGAGGAGACTTCAACCTTGAGTTTGAGGCTAATTTCGTCGTCGGGATGAACCCGCGGAGTTACATCGAGGTTCACTCCTACGTCGATGTATTGGAATTGAGTGTTGACCAGGGGACTGACGCCGGTCGAACCAACTCCTGTACCCGCCTGGAAGCTTCCGGTCGCAACGGGGACGCGATCACCGATTTTCAGAGTAGCTTTTTGTCCGTCGGTCACGCGGATTTCAGGATCTTGAATGATGCGCGTGGTGCTGTCAGTCAGGATCGCGTTCACTCTGGCCCCTGGAAGGGTGATGCTGTAATCTGCGAAGGACAGGTTTTTTAGATTGTTAAGAGTGAGTTGTGAACAAGAGGTTGAGGCCGAACTGGTGCCACAGTTAGAATCGCTGCTTCCGGGCGTCAGAGAGGTGCGGGGGGTAAAGGATATGGAGGCGGATTGCCCCGGAAGTATGCCAAGGTCGCGCAGACGATTCAGACTCGTTTGCAGAATCGAGACGTGGAGCAAGACTTCGGGCTTGGACTGGTCAATGTCGCGAATGATCTTTCCCGCGATATCCAGTTTGTCGGGTGTGTCCCGGATCACAATGGCATTCCGCGCGTTCACTTGCTGCACGCGGTGCAAATCAAGCAACTGACGCAAGCCGTTGACAATTTCGGTTATGTCTTGCGGTGTGTCCGTATTCGCAAGATAGAAGGTTTCCACAACCTGGTCCTCAATGTCCTTCCGTTTTTGCGGGGTGTCTGGCGCCACGAGGATAACGCTGCCGGTCATGGGTTTCCAGAAGGCCTTGCTCTCGGCAGAAACCGCATCGAGCGCTTGTTCCAGAGTCACATTGGGTAATTCGGCCGTAATCCTTCGGGAACTGAAATCTGGATCGAAAATGACGCTGAGGCCGGCTAATTTGGCGATTGTCTCAAACACGACGCGCGCATCGTTGGTCATCTTCAGATTAATGGGTTCGCGCGATAACGGTTCGAGCTGCGGCGGGGCCGACAACAGACCCGTGTCATTCGCGGCCGTCTGATTTTTCGATTTGGGTTGCTGGGCAGCCTTCGCTGCGGCCAGCAGTTCCAGTGTGTGCTGGACTTGTTGGTCTGCGGCTGAAATGGAAGGGTCGATCGTCTGGGCTCGCCGGAACTCGGCCAAGGCGAGATTCAGATCCCCGCTTCCAAGGGCGGTTTGACCCAGCTCAATGTGAAGCTCGCCTGCTTCGTACCGGGCACGCGTGGTCCTCAGTTTGTACTCAGCGTTTGTAGGATTGGCGCGCAGAGCACGTTCGAAATGAACAAGAGCGGTGTCATAGTCCTGAATCAACTCGGCATGAGCGCCTGCTTCAAATTCCGGATTTCCTTTCGGGCATCCGACGAGCAAGAAAGTCGCCGCCACGAGGAACGACAGACAGACGCGAGCATTTAGCATTTTGGTTGTTCCAGGCTCCATCGCGTTGCGGTTTGGACTACCGCTCGCCACTCGGAGGTAAAGCATGGAAATAGAGTGGTGGCGCGCGTCGAGGCTTGTGCGAGCTGTTTGGCCGGGGGGGAGAAACCCGGCCAAGCAGGTGACCCCCACGCTGTCAATGACCACCGGACGCGGAGGAGATGAAGATCGGACCAGGGGGAAGCAACGGAGCGGTAGGGACGAAAAAGTGGCGCGGTAACTGCTCGATCTCTTGTTGCTGTGCGGCGATTAGCTGGGCAAGAACCTTGGATTGAGCCTTGGCGTCGGCAGCGAGCAGTTGGCTGGCGATCGTTGCCAGATTCGCGACGAGTTGCACGAAGTCCGGGTCGGTATTCGCTGTTCTTTCGGCCGCCGTCACAGCGTCAGTCGACTGCTTCAGTTGCTCGATAACCGGCTTCGTGACGGTCTCCTCGTCGTCGAAGATGGCCTTGGCCCGCGCCTGTTGGTTCGCCGTGAGCGTCAGCAGCCGCGAGAGGGCTGCAAGCCGATCAATGCCTCCGGAGAGGGCGACTGCCCCACCACACTGCACGCCTTGGCTCGAATACTGTTGAGGCCATGGAAGGGGCTGGCCTGCCGCAAGGGAAACAACGGCAAATCCAGCCACCGCGAGCCTTATTAGGCGTTCCTTCATGGGTGAAATCCTCCGTTCTTTTCTGAGTAGAATTCTTCTTACATGAGTCAAGACGCATTTATCTCGCTGATAGTTGTGCCCGTTACGTAAGGCTTCCGTAAGAAGTGACCTTACAAGTTCCATACAATTCAGGCCGGAAGAGCCGAGGGCTTCGCGATCGCGCTCAGGTAAAGTGGCGTCGCGTGGCGTTTTCTGGGAAGTTGTTTCCCGGGCTGGCACGCTAGGCTTTGATTACCAGCTACGACGTGACCGTAAGCGCCGACGCGGAAAATACGACCAGAAAGATCCACGCTTGCAGTAAGCGTGTGTCCACGCCGGAAGGAACAGTGCCGCCGCTTTGCTGATCAGAAGGCATGGGAGGCCGCCAAAAACCTGTTGATTAAGCTGTTTCATCTCTCCGCATTCGTTGACGGCCCTGCCGCCATGTCACAGGATCTGCACCACAGTCCCCTATTCGTTTGGTCGATCGATGGTTGATTCAGGGCCGTCAACAATCTGAAAATCCGCTGGGACGGCGAACAAGGAAGGGTCGGGTTCCGAGCGTACGATGTTTGAGAGCTGAAAGATCTGCTCCCCTGTCAGCGGATCGCTCAGTTTACTGTAGACGACAGTCTTGAGCTCGGACGACGTCCAAATCTCGGTGACAATATTGATCGGTTCAGCATTGCCAACTTGTGTGGCTGGAATAGTGCGCGTCGTGCGCATTCCAGTTAGATGTAGTCCTTCGACGGTTTCGGACCCAAGTTTCTCAGAGCTCACTTGTTCATCCATGGGCGCTACGGCAAATGCTAATTGTGGCAGCGAGCCACTTATCGTTGCGACACCCCCACCTTGCAGGGAATACGTGCCAGCCTCGCGCGCAACCAAGCTACTTGTCTGGACGGAAGGCGAAGGCATTGAGAATTTGTTTGCAGTCTTGTCCGTCAAATTCAACACATAAGAAGTATGCGTCTCCGGATCTAGGATGAATACGAGGCGGGGTGCCTCGGTGGGCGTATTGCCGGTCGGCAGCGGGGCCTCCTGCCGTGTCCGGCCTTGCGAATCGCGCGCGGTCGTCCCGGTAGTTGTCTGAGCGATGTGATTGCCATCCGCCAGGGTCCGGAGGGATTTGATAGTAATCGTGGCCGAATAGGGAGCGCCCTTTACCGGACTTTCTGATGCAATTCCCACCGCGCGCAAAGCAACGTCACCACCGGGGCCGCCGGTTTGATATTGAATCGCGGTCGTCCTTTCTTGTGCGAATGCACAGGATGAAACTGTCAGAATTAGAATCAGTGCACCTTTCATGGCTGAGTCAGCCTCCTTTTGAACCCAATGAATTCACCCGCGGTCGCACGGAACGGCCAGGCGATGCATCCGGTTCGAACTCCAATATGACCCTGAAGTCTGCAGTGGTGCTGTAAGAGTTCAGTAAAAAATTAACTTACAACTGCCTTACAAGTCCGGCGAGAGATCGAGGGGAAGGGACAAGTCTGCAGCAGTATCGAGACATTCCAGGAATATCCGCGGTTCTCACGCCTAGGTGACCTGATCTTCAAAGGTTCCATCGCCGGTCCCGAGCAGCACAGAGATTGTGTTTGCGCCCGAGTTCGCGACGACGAGCGGTCGATTTCAGTTGCGACGATCAGTCCTTTGATGAACTTACAAGTAGCTGATAAATGAGCCGAAGGGACTACGGGAAAGGAACAAACTTATAACCGGATCGAAATGCTGTAACAATGTGCCGCGGTTCTTTGGGATTTACCTCCAGTTTTTGGCGCAGCTGCGCAACGTGCAAATCGACGGTACGTGTATTCAAAACCCGTTTGTAGCCCCACACTCGTTCCTGGAGCACTTGCCGGGAAAGGCGCTCATCCGGGTTCGCAATAAAATATCGCAGTAGTCCAAATTCCTTAGCCGTGAGTTCAACGGGTGACCCATCACGCAGGACCTCTTCTTTGCCAAGATCCACGATCACGTTTCCAAAGCAGAACACAGAGTCGATCAATTGCGGCGGTGAATTGTTCGCGCGCCGGAGTAGGGCCTCCATCCTCGCCAAAAGCTCGGCGACCTCGAAAGGCTTGGCAACGTAATCGTCCGCGCCCAGCTTAAGTCCCTTCACCCGATCTCTCAGATCGCCTCGGGCTGTAAGCATTAAGACCGGCACGTTAATGCAGTGGCGACGCAATTCACGACAGACATCAAATCCATTTCTACCCGGCAGCTTAATATCTAAAAGAACGAGGTTGAATGTTCCAGCAATTGCCTGCGCGAGACCTTGTTCGCCATCCTTACAAGCTGTGACCGAGTAACCCTCTCTCTCAAGCCGCTCCTGGAGAAGGAGGGACAATGTGCTCTCATCCTCGATCAGCAGTATTCGCGGGTTCGTAGTCATGCTTCCTTCTGGCTTCCTGACTGCGCGCGGCGGACAGGCAGATAGATTGAGAATATGGTTCCAGTGGTTCCCGAACTCTCAACTTCAACTGTGCCGCCATGAGCCTCTACAACTCGTCTGACCAAAGTTAGCCCCAAGCCAACTCCGGGAACTTGCGAGGCCTCTACCTGTTTGCCGCGGTAGAAGGGTTCAAATACATGCGGGAGGTCAATCGGAGAAATACCCGGTCCTCGGTCCTCTACTGAGATTTTCACTCTTTCGCCTTCGGGCCGGCTTACGGCATAAACTCGAATAGCCATCCACCGCCCCACCGCAGCGTACTTAACGACATTCTGAATCAGGTTTTCGAGACACCTGTTCAATAGACGAACGTCTACGTCAACAAGCGGGAGGTCTGATGCAAGATGATGTTCTACTTGGATACCGGCATGGTGCAAGGCTGTTTCGCTGTGTGCGACTGACGCCTCCGCGATTTGTGCCGGGGCCACCAGGGTACGCTCGCCTAGAAAAGTCGCCGATTGCGCACGCGCGAATGCAAGCGCCTCCTCGATCATGTTCGAGAGTTCTGATGCGTGGCTACCTATGATCTCTCCGTAGTTTTGGGCCTGCCCGGAGTTCTCCACCATTCCTTCTCTAAGGTTGTCGGCTGCCACGCGGATGACGGTAAGGGGAGTGCGAAGTTCGTGCGACACCCCCAGAACGAACTCCGTCTGCATTTCTGCGAGAGAGCGCGCCCGTTCCGTCAAGACCACTAACATGAGAATTCCCAAAGCCAGCACTAGAAGCACGCTACAGCTCAAGAGAATGCTTCGGTGACGGAACGCTGCCATGGTTTGGTCGAGCGAACCTGCTCGATACCGAACCAGCATTTCCCAGGCTCCCGTTGACCTGCCACCTGTAGGCGGCGCAACATTGTTACAGCTTGGTGATGTCGCAGCCAAAATTTCGGACAGGCGATCTGCGCTTGAGAGCACATGAGGCTGGGGACCTATTCCGGCAACTCGCACGCTACGCGACTGCGGCCCCGTGTCGCTCAGCGACGATGGCACAAAACAATCCGGGCGAAGTGCGTAGAGATTGATGCGTCCGTCTGGTTGCCCAAACTTGCTTTCTGGAGGCGCGGATTCCGAGCGAAAGACGGTTTGCGATGCTGTGGAACCCGTCCTTCTTAGAATGAGGAAGTCATAATCCGACGCGGAACCGTTTGGAAAATGAACCTTCAGCAGTCTAGGTACTAGTGTTCTTTCTATAAAGCGAGCCTCCAGGACAACCACTGCCCATTGGGAAGGCGGCAGCGGACCTGCGACGCGTCCGATTTCTATCGATCCTAAGCGCGGAGCCACGCCCCGGATCCGGTTCAGCGATTGCGTTGTGATGCGATCCATCGCGGACACAACTGGGAAGATAAACGCAGGATTTCCGTCGATTATTACGTCGAGATTGGCGGATCCCGAAAAACCTATAATTCCGCTTTGGGAAGTTAGTTGAAAGCCCTCTGAACCGGCCGGGGCGGACACAATCGCCATGCCGAACGGTAATGCAAGACTTGAGAGGGTTTTTTGCCACTCATTAGAACGGATTGCGGGTTCTCCCGCCGTGACCGCCGTCACGAGAGGGCCAGTTTTCTTTGTTTCTAGTATGTATACCCCGCGTATCAAGCCAGGATCAGGAGCGCGGCGAAGCCATTCCTTGTATCGTTCTGAATAGTCGGCGGGATTGGCCTGTGGCAATTGGAAAGCCGCAAATACGCGGGTGATCTCAATATCGAACTCGCTCTCAAAATTAAAAAGGGCCGTAGTCAGATTCGTCTTTGCACGCTGAAGCTCAGCATGAGCGAGCTGATCGATCCAATGATATTGAATCAAAGCGAGAGCACACAGCGTTAGCAGGAGAGCGCACAAAATCCACAATCTTTGTGACAGATACGTTTTCCACTCTCGCCGCAGATTATTCAGGAGTGCCACGATGTTAGCCTCGATACCCCGCACTTTCTTTCGACGTATTTCAAGCTGGAGTAGTTAGCCCAGTCGTGTATCACTATAGTGGGAGAATGAACACGGTGGAACTACAGTGAGCCGCCACGCACTGCGGAGCTGCCTCGTTCGGAATGGTCTGCCGACCTCGCGATCAATGTCGCCCGCACTGCGTGGATGCGATACCACAGAACTGGAACGATGAACGCTGCAGCCAAAGGCGGTTTTTAGTATTTCTCGACATATATGGAGACGAGTACATCTTTTCGCATGTGCGGCAGAACCATTCATTAACTTGGATGGCTGTCCACTATCCTTTCCGCATGGATCAGGGGCATAGTCGGCGACCGATTGTTGCGCTTAGTAGGCATGGAACGTCCCAGTTGGCGTATCTCACGTGGAATCGGACGACTTACAAAGTCCATGAAGAGGAACCCACATCATGCCCGGCGCCCTTAGCCTTGCTGGTGGCTTTGCACTCCTGTGGTGTTTTTGGTCTTGTTCGGAAGAGGAGTGCCGGTCGCAAACACATTTCCATAGGTTCTGTCGCTCTCCTGCTTTACTCCGGGCATGGGGAGAGTCGTAACACTTACGTGTGAAGTTGATTCGGTCGACTGAAACCCCTGGGCTGCGGTGTTTGCGCCTCGGTGCCCTCATGCCCCTTAACAGTTGGCGCGATGGTAAACGTGAAAATTCTGCTTTAATTACACTAGGTCTGTGAGTTTACTAGCGTTCTGCCCGAGAGCTGTCGTCTGGCCACCTAGTTCGCATGCGTGTGGTTTTACTGGGGCGCCCAAGCCGACAAGTAGCCGTTTCGTCACAAATTAATTTACATAGAACGTACGCTCGTGTATATAGGCCCGACGTTGATCCACGGAGGTGTTCAACTTGGCGATCGTGTCTGACGGCCTACTCAGAAACGGCTAGTTAACTACTAAGAAGATTGACAGTGTTATTTGAATGTTCATCCTTTAGTGAAAAAGGCGGCTCACCATCGGCGTTCAATCTGAATTTATGAACCTCAAGCCATCCCCTATTTACGAACAATTTCTGAACGAGCTTGAACGCGCGGGCATCTCTCACGATGCCGTCGAAACGGAACATCGTCGCAAGCGACTGAACCTAGAAAGCGAGACGGCAAAACTACTCCAACTCCTGATCCTGAGTAGCCGCCGCCGTCGCGTGTTAGAGATTGGCACGTCCAACGGCTATAGTGCACTCTGGCTTGCTTGCGCACTGCGTCGTATCCCTAACGCACACCGGCTCATCACCATTGAGAGAGAATCGGAGAAGGCGAATCAAGTCCGCCAGAATCTCGCCAAAGCTGGTTTGGGAGAATGGGCGGAGGTCCATTTGGGGGACGCAACTGAAGTGGTGGGCGAATTGGAGGGGCCCTTCGATGCAGTTTTCTTTGACGCCGATCGGGTTAGCGCCCCGTCGCAGCTGGCAATTCTTCTTCCCAAACTAGAAGCGGATGTGATCCTTTTGGCAGATAATGCACTGTCGCATCCACTTGAGATTGCTGGCTATCGGGAAGCCGTCGAAAACTTGCCTGATTTTACTTCTCTGATTATTCCTATTGGTAAAGGCTTGCATGTTTCTCACCGAGTTGGAAGCGCCGTGTGCGCAGATTAACACTCGGCTGAGCCAAGGCTGGGAAGCGGACACCAAATTCAAATTACGACACATAGGCGATCGGCTTGCAGATCGATTTGCAGATTGACCAGATATTTCTGATTGGAGTATCCTTGCTTTCCGTTGCCCAGAAGATTCAGCTAGTGGTGCATTTAAACTGAACAACTTCTGCCGGAATTCAGCTCGAATACTCGTCTCACGAAAGGAGCGTTATGCCCACAAAAATTGATCCGCTCAATAAAAAGCTCTACGGTTCGATAACGGCAATGCTAACGGTGACCGACGTGAAAGCGGCAGCCACCTTTTATCAAAAGGCGTTTGGCTTTGCCAAACGGGGGATCATGAATGGGCCAGACGGCAAGGCGATTCATGCCGAACTAACGCTCCGCGGAACGACATTAATGTTGGGGCCGGAAATGCTACAGATGGGTTCCCGCGGCGCGAAAACAATCGGCGCCTCGCCGACGAGTTTGTATCTGCTGACGGAAAACGCAGACAAGACGGTTGCCAAGGCCGTAAAACTCGGTGCCACGCTCAAGGGACCCGTGATGGACATGTTTTGGGGCGACCGCTGTGGAACTGTTGTTGATCCAGAGGGTTACACCTGGATGGTCGCTACCCACGTTGCACAACCCACGCCGAAGGAAATGCAACAGAAGATGAAGGAACAAATGGAACAAATGACCGGCCAACAGGCAGCTCGTGCTGCGAGCGTTGGCGCCTGAGTAGCATTCCTTCAACTCCTGCTAAAGTTTCAATCGCTGGAGCAGTGTGGCCGTTCTCAATTCTCGAAATTTGGCAACGCGGTAGACCGGTCAGTTTGTCGGTTGCCTTCAGGCAAATTTTTCTGTTCGCGTAAGGCCTTCAATCTTTCAGCAAATTACTACCGTGGGATCTCCTTGAATTGTTCGAATAAGCGGTAGGACTGGTCTAATGACGCCTGCAACTGCGAACAAAGCCTTGGCATCAAACTTCAATTTAAGTGGCAGGACACAACTTCGCTTTAGCTGCGCTTTGTGTTTTCGGCGATTGATACAATGAATTATGACCTCAGGCGAGATCATTGCTACTTTCATGACGGCGCGACGAGTATTCATTGAAACGGCGCGGGAATGTCGCTGATCCACAAGCCTACCCGACGCGAAATCGTCGCAACGCTTGGCAAAGCTGCGGTTTTGTCCCCGTTACTCGGCAGCGTGTTGCTGGATGCCGGATGTGGAGGCGGCCAGGGCACGAGTACGGGCCCCGGCGATGGCGGATACACCGGCACTGACGATCAATTGATGGGCGATATCGAACGTGCGGCCTACTCCTTTTTCTGGCAAGGAGCAGACCCCAACACAGGTCTGATGAAAGACCGCAGCCTGGCTGCCGGCAATGACACGAGTACAATTTCCAGTATCGCCTCGACCGGCTTTGGGCTCGCGACACTTTGCATAGGTGACAGTCGCGGGTATGGCCAAACTGCCGAAATAGTGGCGCTGGTGAAGGCCACGCTAAATTTCCTGTTGAATGAAATCCAAAACGTGAATGGATTTTTTTATCATTTTATAGACCTGTCCACAGGAGCGCGCGCCTATAACTCGGAAGTGTCGTCAATCGACAGCACCATATTGCTTTGTGGCGTCCTAACTTGCCGGCAACATTTCACCGATCCGGAAATTATCAGCATGGCGACGCAAATCTATGAACGCGTGAACTGGCCATGGATGCTCAATGGCGGCGCGACTTTTTCGCAGGGATGGACTCCGGAGAGCGGATTCTTGATAAGGCATTGGGATTCCTATAGCGAACTCATGATGCTGTACCTGCTGGCGATTGGTTCCACAACGAATCCGGTGTCACCAGCCACATGGCAAGCCTGGGCAAGACCAACGATCACTTACAATGGTCTGACCTATATTTCCGGCAGTCCGCCGCTCTTCATCCATCAGTATTCGCATGCTTGGTTTGATTTCCGAAACAAAACGGATGCGTACGCAAACTATTTCCAGAATTCAGTCACAGCGACCACGGCGCATCGATTGTTCTGCCTATCTTTGGCCACGCAGTTCGGCGATTACTCGGGTAACCTATGGGGAATTACTTCATCGGATTCCGCTAACGGCTATGTTTCATGGGGTGGTCCGCCGACGATGGGTCCAATTGATGGAACGGTCGTTCCCTGCGCGACCTGCGGGTCGCTGCCTTTTCTTTATTCGGATTGCATGCAAGTGTTGCGCTACATTCGAGGAACCTACCCCGCTGCGTGGCAATTGTACGGTTTTGTGGATGCGTTCAACCCGCTGACAGGCTGGTTCGACAACAATGTGGTGGGCATCGATCTTGGAATTATGGCGTTGATGGCAGAGAATCAGCGGACGGGTTTTGTTTGGCAGACATTTATGCAAAATCCTGAAGTTGCCAATGCGATGGTCCTGGCCGGATTTACCGCTGATTAGGTACATACTCGCGAATACCAAACGCGATGACGTCGTGCGCGCAGGTACTTACCGGAAGATATAATACGGCGACGAAGATGAGGAAAATTGCGCTGTTTATGATGCTAAGTCTCGATGGATATTTTGAGGGCCCAACCATGAACTTGACTGGCATAACGTCAATGCAGAATTTATGGACTTTGGCGACAAACAGCTCGACGCGGCGGACGTTCAGCTCTTTGGACGAAGAACATATGAGCTGATGGCCAGCTTCTGGCCCACGGAAATAGCTCGGCGGCGTATGCCGGAAACTGCCAAAAGAATGAACGGATTGCAGAAGGTTGTTTTTTCGAAAACCCTTGGATTTGCTGGCTGGGAAACACGCGGCTCATCAAAGATGGCGTTGCTGAAGAACTCGGAAGGATTAAATCGCAACCTGGCAAGGATCTGCCTATATTGGGAAGCAATAATCTGTCGGTCGGTTTGATTGAGGCAGGATTGCTTGATGAAGTGCGTCTTATGGTTCGCCCGGTAGCGATCGGGCGGGGGAATTCACTCTTTAGCGGGCTATCCCAAAGGCTTAAAGCGCGGCTTGCGGCGACCCAGGGAATTTCCTTCAGGGAACGTTTTGCTGACCCATCAAAAATTGTAACTGTCGCCACCGAGTTCGCCCATCATTGGGATGACGACCCAACATCAGATTCTCTGTTGAATCTCCAAGAGCGTGCCTGTCCTTTAGTACAGTTTTCAATTAACCACTCAACTCGCCGACGCAAGCCATTACGTCTGCCTTACACCCATACTAGAAAAAGATGAAGTACTCCTGATAGGAGGCATTATGCGCGGAAGGTTTCTTGCAGGTTTTTTTATCCTGGTCGCGGGTGCGTGGACCTGTATTGGGTCGGCTGCGGGACAGACGGCCTCGCCTGTCTCAACCGATCCGGTGGCGTCCGCAGCTTCCGGTGCCACAGCGCCGTCTACGGCGAAGGCCCCAGCGAAGGCGTCTGGCGCGGGAAGCGCACAAAACGTAGTCCAGGACAGTTGGACGCAACAGGATCAAACGATTTCGCTTGGGGAACTGGCCCGGCGGGCTCGTGCGCAAAAGAGTAGCCAGGCAAAATCTGTAAGAATATTTGATGACGAGAATATGCCTCGGGCACCAGTTAGCGCGGGCGAAAAGGCTCCAGATTTTTCGGGACCAGGCGGAGGATCATCGTCCGGCGGCAAGGTGACGATTCTGGACTTTTGGGCTACGTGGTGCGGACCTTGCCGACATGCTTTGCCAGGTTTGAAACAGCTGCAAGCAACATATGGCGGTGACCAAGTGGACGTGGTCAGCATTAGCGAGGACGAAGATGAAAGCGCGTGGAGCGCTTTCGTGGCGCAAAATGGAATGAACTGGACGCAGCGTTTGGATTCAAATCATCAGATCATGCGTCAGTATGGAGCGAGCGCGCTGCCGACCTATGTTTTGATTGGCAGGGACGGAACGGTTCTTCAGCAATATGTTGGCGACGACCCGGAGGAACCGATCGTCCAGCGCATGGGGCCGGATTTGAAGAAGAGTCTCGAAGGGAAATCATAGATGCGAGATCTAGATTAAGCGCGGTTGACCTACCCGATTGTTCCTTTGGAACAAACATTCTAGCGTGACCGCCGTAAGTACCATTACAACCGGATCGATCGGAAGTCGGTAACGCGGCAAGACCAGGCTCAGATAATAAGCCCAGGGAAAAACGGCTGGAAAAATCGCGGCGGGAAACCAGAACGGGCTGCGCCTGCGCATGAGAAATATAATTCCGAGCAGAGCCCCGAGCGCAGCAAATAGGTTGAAGAGAAGTACGAAACGAAACCACCTCGATTCCACGTTTAGGAAATCCTTCAGCGGAGTGGGAGTGCCTCCCGACCAGAAAGAAATAATCCTGCGAATAACTAAATGCGCCTCTCTTGCGGGATGCGACAGCATGTAGTGAACGGCTTCTCCTTGCTTTTCGTGCATGTAGGCGACTTCGCCCATTTGCATGTAGTGCGCGCGTTCGTTCGCGTCGTAAATTGGGTGACGTTCGGCGCGGAAGATGTCTTGCGTATTGTCATTGTTGCCCAGCCACAGCTGAAGACCCAGGCCCGACCGCAGTGGAACGAACGTGTGGAAAACTTTGTAGTTGCGAATGGTCCAGGGCGCGCAGCACAAGATAACGATTCCGAGAGAAAACGCGACGTTGCCGATCCACTTGCGGTCTTGTGTATGCGCGCGATAGGCCAGCCAGCCAAGGAGAAGTGGGAGAAGGGCAACCAGCGTGGCGTTGGTAAGCAGAGTGACGCCCCAGAGCAATCCGTAGGCGGCCCAGCTCCGCATGCGAGACGAATCAGGGAGCGCAGTGGTTGCCCAAAACATTATGGCGACCAGGAGAGCTGACAAGGAAGCGTCCCACATGCTTTCGACGGGAATCAAGATCGCATTTGGAAAAATGGACCAGAGCCACGCTGCCGCTGCTGCGACGCCCAAGCCGGCGATGCGTTTGCCGGCGAAAAAAATCGGCACGCAGGTGAGTGTAGCGAAAGAAATATTTAATAGAGCGGCGGCGATAAAAGACGGAAAGGCGTAAGGCCCGAAGACCCGGAAGATACCAGCGAGTAGCGCGGGGTAAACGGGAGGGGTCCACGCGGTGGGGCCGGTGTTCACGCGAAAAGGCGAGCTAAAGCCTTGTCCTGTGGCGAGCGAATGCGCGATGTTTCCGGACTCGAATAAGAATGGAATTACACTGAGAGCCTGTTTAGGATGTTCATGTTGATACTTCCAGAGAAATCCGACCCGCAGCAGGAACCCAACCGCCAGGATGAGCCACAGTGACGTTGTCGCCGCGCGAAGAACTTTTTTCATATTGTCATGAGCTATGCACGGGGCGCTAACTCGCAATTGGACGCAGCTTCGAGAATTTTAGGTGCAGCGCGGCTTGTGCTCCACTATTTCTTTTTCAGATGAGCGGGTCGCCTATACTAGGATGTTGTTTGGAGGCGCGCCGCGAATCGGTCGTCACATGTATGCGAAAAAAGAAGGGAAGGATTGACATTTCGAAGGAGACGCGGCGGCGAGCACGCGCTGGGATTGGTATGCCGCTTCCCGAGCGGCTGATCCCGGACAAGCGGTCGAAGCCTCCCAAGCACAAAAAGTCGCTGTTGGATTCGAGTCGCGCGTGATTTTAGATTTCTTCGTGTCGCGGAAAGCAGGTTCTCCCGGAACCTAGTTTTTCGATCCTCAACCGGGCTTTGTTTCGGGCACGACTTCGCCGGGCCTGAAGAGCGAGGCTGGTGACTTGCCGGTAGCTTGAGCGGCTTGGGCGGCCATTTGTTCCAGGTCGGCTTTTGAAAAGCCCACGCTGGTCTGTTGCACTTGGCCGTCGGGATTAATCCAAAACATTGTCGGCACATTCGTCAGTCCATATTCGTTTGAAGCGGGATAACCGCGCTCGTCAATCAGGGCAGGGAATTGCACGCCGTATTCTTCGCAGAATTCGCGAGTGTCTCGGGCATCGTCTTGCGAAATTCCCAGCATGCTGAATTTTGGGCCGCTATATCGCTCGTGCAAACGTTCAAGAAACGGCATCGTGAACTGGCAAGTTGGGCAGCTCACTTTGAAGAACGCAGTGAGGACGGGCCCGTTCTGCAATGCTTCGGCAAGGGAGCGCTTCTTCCCCCTGGTATCGGATAAAGAAATCGGCGGAGCGGTTTCTCCGGACGGCAAAGCCCGTCTCTTTGCACCGCCGAGAAAACTCCGAATGTGGCTCTTCACGCTCATGTGTACTCCGTTGCGAAACGCCAAAGGATTCTAGGATCGATCTCATTTGGACGGCGTGTTCTTCAAATAGCGATCGAACCAATCGATCATGCGACGCATGGCGTCGATTTGATTTTCGCGTTTTGTGAAACCGTGGCCCTCGGCCACGTAGTAATGTACATCCACAGTTTTGCCGGTTTGCTTTAGAATTTCAACCACTTGCTCGGCTTCTTCTTTCGGCACGCGAATATCGTTATCGCCTTGCAAAACGAGTAGCGGGGCTTTGCTGTTGCGAATATAGGCGAGCGGCGAATCCGCTTCGTAAATGGCTCGATCTTTTTGCGGATCGCCGAGAATGGATTTCTCGTACTCCTGGAGGAAGGGGTCCTCATTTTTTAGCATGGTAAGCCAGTTAATGATTCCGTATTCCTCTACTGCGGCGGCCCATATATCGGGCGTTTTGCCAATGGCCATCAGGGTCATGAACCCGCCGTAAGAGCCACCCGTGATGCCGATTTTCTTGGGATCCACGTAACCGGAGGCTTCCAGAAATTTCGCGGCGTACACTTCGTCTTGCAAGTCTCCGCCGCCAAGATCTTTATGGTTGGCCTTCTGGAAATCCATGCCATACCCGCTCGATCCGCGGACATTAGGAGCGATGCAGATATAGCCGCGGGAAACCAAGGCGATAGTGGTGCGGCTGAAATAATCGGTGGTCTGACCGGTGGGGCCGCCGTGCGGAAGTACGATTGCTGGGTTCGCGCCGTCGCGTTTCAGATTATAGGGAATCCATAGGAAGGCGCTGATGATCTTGCCGTCAAAACTCTTGTAATGCACCAAGGCCGACGGAGGAATTTTCGCGGAAGCCAGGCTGGCGACAGCGGAAATCGTGAGGTGTCGGGCGTTTTGCTTTGAAATATCGTAAACCCAGAGATCGCCGGCCTGAGTAGAGCTTTGATGGTCGACGAGGAGGCGTCCTCCGGCCGGCGAGAAGGAACTAGGGTTGCCCGCATAGGTGTTTAGCCCGGCTGGAAAATTGATCTTCTCGCCCCGGTGCAAAGTGACCTCGCCCAGGTAGGAATCGGCGCGGCCGTCTTCATTGATGGTGTAGGTGAACTGTTTGCCATCGGGCGAAAAATCTCCTGACTGAGCTTCCCATTTCACGTCGGTGGCCCAGGTGAGTTGTTTCGTGGCGATGTCGAGAAACGCCACGTTCGGGTAACCGCCAGGTTTGTCGGAAGTGATCATCAGCGTGCGACCGTCTGGCGAGACGGAGCTGACACTACTGCGATTTTGGCCCTGATGTGGGGTGAGGTTTACCAACGCCCCGCTCTCAACGTCAACCCGATAGACGTCAGAGTCGTTGAAACCAGCGTCCGAACGCGTGGCAAAGATGAATTTGTTATCCGGACTCCAGAACGTGCCGCCCCACACGTGATCCTTAGTTTTTTCCTGAGTTAGGTTGTGAACTTCGCGAGTTTTCCAGTCCAGGATGGCAACGTCAATGGCGGAGGATGTTTTGGGTTTGTAGGAAATGGCTATACGCGAGCCATCGGGCGACCAAACGGCAGTCGATTCGGAAATGTCCGGCGTGTTGGTCAGGTTGGTGAGTTCGCCGCCGTCGCTTGGGATGGCGAACAGATCGTAGATTTCGCCTCCGCCTTGGTCGGATTCAAACACGATCCATTTGCCATCCGGCGACCAAGTGCCGCCGTACTGGCGTTCGTCGGACTGGCTAAGCTGGACCGGCCAACCGCCTTCCGCGTTTACTTTCCAAAGGTTGAACCGACCGGTCAAATTCGTGGTGAAGACAATTTCCTTTCCATCGGGTGACCAGGCGCCGCCCGTGACGGAGCGAGTGTAGAAGAGATCGTCAATCGGGACAGGTGCAGCGCCGGGCTCAGCGAGTGAGCTGATTGATTTCGGGTTCGTAATTTCGCGAGTGTCGGGAGAATCCGAGGCGAACACAGCCAGCGAGAAAACGAGAATCAGTGCTAGGCGGCCAATCTTCATGTGCATCTCTCCTGTGGACTTTGCCGCGTTATATTAAGATGCGGAATTCTTAGCGTCAATCTGCGCGGACGTTCGATGTCCCAGAATGTCGACCTTGAGCAGGTCAAATTAATGGATGTTGCGCGTCTTTTTCCCGACGTAATCCATCAGCAGGTACTGGCCCAGCGTGTACGGCGTGGTGAAATAGGCTTTGCCGCGGCAGAGCTCGGTAATTTTCTGCACGAAGTGGACCAGGCTGTAGTCGCTGGCGAGCATAAAAGTATTGATCAAGATTCCGGCACGTTTGCATTTGGCGACTTCTTCCAGGGTCTGCGTGACCACCAGAGGATCGAGGCCGAAGGCGTTCTTGTAAATGCGGCCGTCTTCGAGCGTGAGGGCGGAAGGCTTGCCGTCGGTAATCATAATGATCTGGCGCATGTCTTTCTTCTGGCGCGAGAGAATTCTTTGAGCCAGGCGCAAGCCCTCGCGTGTGTTGGTGTGATAGGGGCCAACTTGAACACGAGCAAGCTTGCCCAGAGGAATTTCTTCCGCGCTATCGTGAAAGAGAACGCAGTGAAGTGAATCGCCGGGATATTGCGTGCGGATTAAGTGCGAGAGGGCGAGCGCGACGCGTTTTGCCGGAGTGAAGCGATCTTCGCCGTACAAAATCATGCTGTGGCTGCAATCGAGCAGCAGAACTGTGGCGCAGGAACTTTGATATTCGCACTGATGGACCATCAGGTCGGGATAATCAAGCTCGATGGGAATACTTGCGCCGTTGCGTTGGACGGCATTGAAAAGGGTGCCGCTGATGTCCATGTTCAGCGTGTCGCCAAATTCGTATAGTTTGGATGTGCCGCCGGATTCCACACCGGTGGCCAGGTCGCGTGTATCGTGGCGGCCGAAGCTACTCTTGCCTAACGACGCGAGCAAATCCTTCAGCGTTTTGAATCCCAGAAAATCGAGGGCTTTATCGGTAATTTCAAATCGAGCTTCGGTATGCGGTTGCGGTTCCCCGACTTGCCCCCCCGGTGTTTGCGTGGGCGGCGGCGTCACTTGCGCGGTTTGATTCGGCTGCGAAATGTAGCCTTCCGCTTCCATGCGCTGGATGATTTGCTCGATTAGGTCGCGCAATTCTGGATTTTGCGACAGGTCCGGATTCTGGAGCATTTGCTCCATCATCTCGGGTGGGACCAGCTCGCCCTCTTGCAGCGCGCGAAGTATCGCCTCACGCAGATCGTCCATGACTTGCTCGCGTGAACGCTCGCTGTCCAGTTCGTAGATTCCATATTGAGATTCAAAGCCGCTTTGCAGCAAATAATCCGAGAGGCGGCTCATCAATTCCTGCAGATCGATATCGTCTGCAGCGCCGGGAGCGTATTTTGAATACTTAATGTATTTCATGACGATTTTCAGCCCAATCTAATTGAACTGGCGTCGCGGCATGCGGCCCGATGGCTCGCGCGGATCGCGCGGCTCGGGAGTTTTGCGAGCTTCGGCAAAGTAACCGCGTTCTTCGCTGCGGTTGATGCGTTTATGCGCCCAAAGCCCTTCCAGAATAAATTCCGCGGCGCTGGCGACAATGGCGGTATCGTCTTTAGCGCCCACATCGAGCGCAGGCAAGTTGTCAAAGAGTCCCTGGATTTTCTTCAGTTGCGCCATCAATTCCGCGCTGGACGCATTTGCAGGGACTTTCAGCTCGCCGCCCAGTTCGAACCATTGCACGACCGGCTGAAAATTTGCTCCGGTGAAGTACTTCGTGAACGTTTTGCCTACGGCTGCACGGATTAGTTCGCGTGCGATATTTTCTGCGCCACGGAGTTCGCCTTCGTACTCCAACTCGAACTTGCCGGTCATGGCGGGAATAGCGGCGTACACGTCGGAAACCCGAGCAACAGTCTTGGAATCGCGGGTTCTGATGGACCGCTGTTCCGCGCTGCTCATCACGTTTTCGAGTGTGCTTATTGGAAGGCGCTGGCTTACGCCCGACCTGCGATCGACACGCTTGTCCTCGCGTGCCTGAAATGCAATTTCCTCTACGACTTCGCGAATGTAGTCGGGCAATTCAGCGCTGCGTTTCCCGTCGCGCTTGGTCCACGATTCTTGTGAAGTTATGGACATGCCTTCCGAGAGCGTGGCAGGGTAGTGGGTGCGAATCTCCGAACCGATGCGGTCTTTCAGTGGAGTGATAATTTTTCCGCGGGCGGTGTAGTCTTCGGGATTGGCGGTGAAGACGAGGAGGACGTCCAGGGCCATGCGAACGGGATATCCTTTAATCTGGACATCGCCTTCTTGCATGATGTTGAAGAGGCCCACCTGAATTTTTCCGGAGAGGTCCGGCAATTCGTTGATCGCAAATATTCCGCGATTGGCGCGCGGGAGTAGGCCATAGTGAATGGTCAACTCGTCGGAAAGATTGCGGCCGCCGCGAGCGGCTTTGATGGGATCAACGTCGCCAATCATGTCCGCAATAGTCACGTCGGGCGTGGCCAATTTTTCTACGTAACGATGCTCGCGAGCGCGCCAAGCGATCGGAGTAGCGTCTCCCTCAGACGCGATGCGTTCACGGCAAGCGCGGCAGAGCGGGGAATATGGATTGTCATGAATCTCGCAGCCTTCAACAACCGGCACCTCAGCATCCATAAAACCGGACAAGCCGCGCAAGATTCGCGACTTTGCCTGTCCGCGCAAACCCAACAGGATAAAATGATGACGTGAGAGTATGGCATTGATGATCTGAGGGATGACCGTATCGTCATAGCCGTGGAGGCCGGAGAAGAGCGGCTCACCCTTTTCCATTTTCTCCAGCAAATTTTCTCGGAGTTCCTGGCGCACCGAGCGGCGTGCGGTTTTTTCTTCCGACCAGTTGCTTCGGCGAAGTTCGCCAAGAGTCTTTGGCATCGAAGTCATGAGGGCCCCATTTTTCTGAAACAAGACGCGCCAGGAAAACGGCGCTAGGGGTCATTATAGTGGAACGCGAGGCACGAGCATAATTTCGTTTGACGGAAGCTAGTTGAGGCCGTGGCCGTTACCGCCGGCAACTTGCCGCAAGCGTTGCCTTTGGGCAAGCTGGGGAACGAGTTCGTTAATTTTCTGAAGGAGAAAAGCCCGCCGCGCGCTCTCCTGGCGAAGCTCCAACAACTTCTGTTTGGATTCCAGTTCGAGCGGCAGCCGCGCGGCCATTTGAAACGCGAGGGAAATCTCCTCATCGCGACTGGACAGGATCCATGGCTGGCCAAAAACGAGAGCGTGGCAAACCTGAAATCGTTCGATCAGATATGATTCCTTTTCTGGGTCCTGGGGGAGTACGTCCTCTGGCAGATATTCCGCGATAACCTCCTGATATTCTTTTTCATTCACGATTTCGATCACACGGAAGAGGGCACGGCCTTCGCATAAGATGTCGGTGCGGCCGTCGGGATACTCCTTTAGCTTTTCGACGATTTCAGCGGTACAACCGATTGTTACGATTCCTGATTCAGCCGCCAGAATTATGCCCATCTCGAGATTCTCATGGACGCATCGCGCCGTCATGATTCTGTAGCATTGCTCGAAGATATGCAGCGGCAGCGGCATGCCAGGGAACAGCACTACTTCAAGAGGAAACAACGGAATGCGAGTGGGTCTCATGATCTGGGACCAACAGCCTTGCGCGCTCAGCGCAATGCGGAGAGCGCGGCTTGCATTTCATCTCTGGCGTGCATGTCGCCGGCGTTTTGAGCGGCGACCACTCCGTCTGAAAGTAATTTGCGCGCTTCTTCGAGCCGGCCCACGCGCGCCAAAAACTGACCAAACTGAAAATATCCCGCTACGTAGCCCGGATTTGTTTCAAGGAGTTTCGTAAAATTATCGGTGGCGGCCTCGTGGTCACCTAACTTTGCGCACTCGAGGGCGAGGCCGTAGCGGGCGAATGCGTCACTGGGTTTCGCGGCGACAAATTGTTCCAAGACTTCCCGGCGAGACTTCTGTGTTTGGGTCATGGGTTGAATGCGCGTATTATAGCGGGCTTGCGGACGCGCGCCAAGCATTCAGCTGCGCCAGGGTTAGGAGCAATTTACGATGGGCAAGTCGCGCAAATCGAACACCGTAAAAACCGAAAAGTCAGCTGCCGCAGCGGAACTTCCGGGAAAACCGGTGAGTGCTTCCAAGTCTGAGATGGTAGAAGCGGTGTTGCCGAATGACGCGAATTCTTTGGGCAACATGCTGGGAGGGCGCGTGATGCATTTGATCGACATCGCAGGCGCGCTCGCGGCACATCGCCATTCGAACAGTCATGTCGTTACCGCGTCGGTGGACTATCTCGATTTCAGATTTCCGATCAGCGTAGGCGAGTTCATCGTACTCAAATCGAGCGTGAACCGAGTTTTTCGCACATCGATGGAAGTCGGCGTGAAAGTGTTTTCCGAAAATATACTTACAGGTGAGCGCAAACATACCAGCAGCGCTTACGTTACTTTCGTGGCAATCGATCTGAGTCGCCAGCCGCACGCAGTTCCGCCGCTGATCCTGGAAACGGAGGATGATCAACGTCGATTTCGGGAGGCTGGGGAACGGCGACGGGTGCGTTTGAACATGCGGCACAAGAGGCCGCTGTCAGACGCCTAATACCTCAGCGGTGGTGAATCGCAGCGACGCGGTTCACGCTTTGGTTTGCAAATAATTCTGAATGGCTTCCGCGGTCTGAAATCCGTTTTCGATGCACTTGCCGATGGCGGGACCCTCCAGATAGTTTCCAGCAAAAAATATGCCAGGTAGCTGGCGTTCGGCGTCGCGAATTGCTTCCACCACGTGGCCGTGCCCCAAATTGTATTGCGGCAAGGCTCGCGGGTGTTTCCAAACTGCTGCGCTAACAGGCGAGCCAACAATCTTTAATATGTGTTCGTTCTCACTTTGAATGATTTTTGCGATCTGATCGTCCGGCTCAGCTGTGATTGCGGGGTTTGTAGCGCCGCCGGTGAAGCTCGTTATAGTGACGGCTCCTTCGCGAGCGCGGCCGGGGAAGAGCGAGGAGTTCCAAACTGTGCCGAGGGTGTGCAATTTTTCTTTACTGGGAACGAGAAAACCGAAGCCGTCCATGGGTTCGCCGGCTTGCTGCCGAAAATAGCCGGACGCCACTACCGCGACGGGCGCGTATGCGATTCCGGAGAGCGTATGGCCGAGTTGTGGTGAGATCGGCTCGATTAAGTGGGCTGAAACATAAGCGGGCGTCGCGAGAACAATTGCGGAGGCGTGCATCGTCGCTGATTCCCCTGCACCTTGCGTGTTGACCTGGAACATTCCGGTTTCATCGGATCTGAGACGATGGAGAGATTTTGCGGTGATTCCGGTTTGTATGCGGTTGCCGAGCTTTTCTGCAAGGGCGCTGGGAAGGCGCGCAACACCCTGGCGAAACGAACAGAGCGAAGAAGGAATTGCGCCGGAGGTTTTGTGCGACTTTCTTGCGCCGCGGAGGACGCTGCCATATTCGCGCTCCCACTCGTCTAGAGATGGAAATGCCGCTTTAAGGCTCAGCTTCTCAGGATCGCCTGCGTAAACGCCGGAGACGAATGGGCCGACTAGGTACTCCAAGATTTCATCACCGAATTTTCTGCGGGCGAATTTGGCTACGGATTCTTCGCCGGCGGGAGGGCGGGTTTTACGAAATGGCTCAGCAAGGATTTTCCAGCGCGAGCCGACTCCGAGCAGGGAACTGGTGAGCATTGCTTGGGGAGAGGTGGGGATTTTTTGAAGTCTGCCGTGAAGTAGTATGTAGCGCGCGGCGCGAGGATCGGCTTTTAGGAGTTCGCCCTCGATACCGAGTTCGCGAATCAAAGTGAGAACAAGGTCGGTGCCCTGAAAACTTTGTGGCCCTGATTCGAAAAGAAAGCCGTCTTTTTGAATGGTGCCGATAAGTCCGCCAGGGCGATCTGAGGATTCCAGCAAGGCTACTTCGACGCCGATCTGATTCAGACGATGCGCGCAAGCCAGTCCCGAAATTCCCGCGCCTATGACGATGACGTGTTTGGAACCTGCCATTGTTCGTCGATTAGAGCGTTTTTGAGAAGAGCGGCCGCTGGTCCATTTGCTGCTCGTGAAGATAACGGTCGAAAGTCATAGCGACATTGCGGATGAAAATTCGGCCGAGCGGCGTTACGCGGACGTCGTTGCGCGATAGAACGACGAGACCCTCCTCGCGCGCCGTTTCCAAGCGGAGCAGTTCCGCTGAAAAATATTCGTCAAAGGAGATGCCGAATTCCGCTTCTACTTCGTGCTTGGGGATTATCGTGTGGCACAGCAGACGGCCGATGACTGCCCGCCGCAACACGTCATCAGGCGAAAGCCGATAGCCGCGCATGGTGGCGATTCCTCGCGTGCCCACGGCAGATTCATACGCGGGGACTTCGCGGCGATTTTGCGCGTAGGCTTGGCCGACTGAACTGATAGCGCTCACGCCCATTCCGTATAAATCGGCGCCAGCTTTTGTGGTATAACCCTGAAAATTTCTGTGCAGTGTGCGGTTTTGTTGCGCGATGGATAATTCATCTCCCGGACGAGCGAAATGGTCCATGCCGATGTACAGATATCCTGCGCTTAGGAATTTCTCTAGGCCCACTCGGAAAATCCTGAATTTTTCCATTCCTTCCGGCAAGTGCGCCTGGAAAGAGCCCTGCTGCTTTTTTAGCCAGGGCACATGCGCATAGCTGAACATTGCAACGCGATCGGGGCGGAGCGTTAAGGCCTGATCAACAGTAGCGCGAAAACTATCGGCGGTCTGATGGGGAAGGCCATAAATCAGGTCGATGTTGACGCTTTGAAATCCAATCTCGCGCGCGGCCACGATCAGATCGCGGGTCACCTCATAGGGCTGCACACGATGGATGGTTTCTTGAACTTTTGCCTGGAAATCCTGGATGCCCATGCTCAGGCGGTTGAAGCCGAGACGCCGCAAGGATTCCAGTTGTGCGCGACTGGTGACGCGCGGGTCCACTTCGATGCCGATCTCGGCATCCGGCGCAAAAGAAAAACGGTCGCGCGTGTATTGGAAAAGATCTTCCATTTGCGCCACGGACAAATACGTTGGCGTGCCGCCACCCCAGTGAAACTGAATGACCGGTCGTTCGCGCGAAACTTTTGTCCCCACGTGATTGATTTCGCGCTTTAGCGCAGCGAGGTAGGGAATGGCGACTTTCTTGTCCTTTTGTATGGAAACAGTGCAGGCGCAGAACAGGCAGAGGCTTTCGCAAAACGGAATGTGCATGTAGAGCGAAAGCGGAGTGGCTAGTTCTTCGGCGCGCGCGTAATATTTTTCCAGATCGTCGGGCCCGAAGTCCTCTTTCCATACAGGCGCGGTTGGATAACTCGTGTAGCGCGGGCCGGGGCGATTGTATTTTTCTAGGAAGTGGTCGGAAATCTGGGAGATCTCGTCGGGGTGAAGAGATGTTTCGGCAGATTTCGTTGAGTCGCGAAGCATTGTTAATCTGCCTCGCCGGCGTGCGCAGGAGCAGAGATTGGCGCTGTTTGCCCGGCTTCCACAAACGTTTTCGCGCTCGCAACGGGCGTTGTCGGCAAAATTCCGTGGCCGAGGTTCAGAATATGTCCCAGCCCGCCGGTTTTCTGAACTGCGTGGCGAGCAGCTTGTCGAATATTTGCTTCGGAGCCGAGTAACATTTGCGGATCGATGTTTCCCTGCAAGGCGACGCTCGAGCCAAACTTACGCCGTGCTTCCGCGAGATCCGTGCGCCAATCTACGCTAAGTACGTCTACTCCGGATTTCCATAGACTATCGAGCAAATGCGCCGAGCCTTTAGCGAAGAGAATCTTCGGGACGCCCACGTCATCTCTGCCACTGAACTTCCCAAGCGAATCCAACACTAATTTGGTGGCCGGGAGTCCAAATTCTTCGTACTCTTGCTGCGTCAATTCCCCAGCCCAGGTGTCGAAAAGTTGGACCACGTCCGCGCCTGCGGCGATTTGCATCTGCAAATAAGCGGCGGTGGCGCGCGCAATGCGTTGCAGCATTACGTGCACAACCGACGGCTGCGTGCGCAACATTTCCTTTGAGTGCGAAATATCGCCGCGCGTGCGTCCTTCGATCATATAACACGCAAGCGTCCAGGGGGCTGCAGCGAATCCGATCACCGGTACGTCTGATCCAGCTTCGTGGCGAATTAGCCGAATCGCGTCTCCGACAAATTTTGTGTCGCGCTCGGGGTCGAATTCGCGCAGATGGCGAACAGCTTCCGCATTTCGCACAGGGGTTGAAAGGACTGGGCCGGAGTCAGGAACATCCAGCGTCATTCCCATCGCTTCCGCAACGATTAGAATGTCCGAAAAAACGATGATGGCATCAACGTCCAGCACGCGAAACGGTTGTAGCGACACCTCCGCGGCCAATTCCGGCGTCTTGCAGATTTCCAGGAAGGAATGTCGCGCCCGCACGGCTTGATACTGCGGTAAATATCGGCCAGCCTGCCGCATAATCCATACCGGGACGCGCTCGACGGGCTCAAACCGACAAGCTCGCAGAAAAAGCTCCTTTTTGGTGAGGCTGGCACGCGTCGTCTGATGCATAAGTTCTGTGCCATGATAGCAGATGGTTTAGTGGGCCGCACGCACGCCATTGAATGACGCTTTACCCTGTAGCCGGCCCGAATCGCTCCGATTCAGCGGTATAATGTGCAAGCAACGGGGAGCATCCACCCTTAATGGCACAACAACTGGGCTACCTGAGCCTGGCACTCTACGTCGCAAGCTTTCTCTGCTACGTCGGAAATTTGTATGTGCCTAACCTATGGGTCGGGCGCCTGGCTACGCTTCTTCTCGCCAGCGGAATCGTAGTGCAATACTTCTCACTTTATCAGCGGTCTATGGTGATTCAGTCGGTTCCATACGACGACCTGTACGGGTCCATGTCCCTTTTCGCGTGGCTTTTGGGAATAACATACTTGGGGCTGGAGCTATTTCATCGCCAACGATCGGTCGGCGCGTTTGTGACGCTACTGTTGGTGGCCTGGGTCGCGAGTCTAGGTTTTATCAGCGCTGGGGCGCCGACCGTGCGCGTGCCGGCACGAGGTCCTTTGTTTGCGTTCCACGTCACATTGAATACTTGGGCTTACGCTGCTTTTGCGCTGTCTTTCGTGCTTAGCCTGGTCTATTTGGTCCAAGATCAAGTTTTGCGTTCGCGCCGTCTGGGTGCAGCATTTTGGCGCTTTCCGGCGCTGGATGTGCTGGACCGCATGGCGCGCAGCAGCGTATACATCGGCTTAGCGGCGTTGGCGTTGGGAGCGGCGATGGGATTCGTCTGGGAACATCGGCTCCGTGGCACTTATTCACTGGGCGATCCAAAAGTAATCGTCACCTTTGCGATCGTCGCGGTTTACACTGCCTATTTGCTACTCTCGCGCAACGCCACCTGGCGCGGCGCGCGCGCGGCCATGCTGTGCGCCATGAATTTTGTGATCGTACTGTTTAGCTATACCTTTGTAAATTTGTATCTTACAAAGTTTCACCGGTTCTTCTGATGCCGTCGATAACGAAAGCAAATTCGGGGCAGTCCGGCGCGATTCGGATTCAAGTTGCGCTGATTGGCTGCAATCATCGCACCGCCCCGGTGGAGCTTCGCGAGCGCATAACTTTTACTCCCCAGCAGGCGCTGCAAGCGGCCAATGAACTACGAGACCGCGGAATTCTGGAAGAAGCTGTAGTGCTCTCCACCTGCAATCGCAGCGAGCTGTATGGCGTCCCTGGGGATGCGAATCCGACGCCCGCCGAAGCCATGGAAGATTATTTCAGGTCTTTCCATCGCATCGGCAGAGCGGATCTAGCGGGGCGCGTTTACCGCTGGACGGGACCGGACGCGGTGCGTCATCTGTTTCGAGTGGCTGCGGGAGTGGACTCGATGATGTTGGGCGAAGCGGAAATTTTGGGGCAGCTTCGCACGGCGTACAGCCAGGCGCTCGATCACGGGGCGACCGGGCCGGTGCTGAATCGTGTTTTTCAAGGAGCGCTGGAGGTCGGCAAGCGCGTCCGAAGTGAAACGGAAGTTGGGACCCGGCCGATGTCTGTGGCACTGGCTGGGGTGAAACTTGCGGAGCGCGTTTTCGGAAATTTGAAAGGTCATTCGGCGTTGATACTGGGCGCGGGAAGCGTAGCCGAGCAGGTCATTGAGTGCCTGCGCAATCGTGGGATTGGAAACTTGCGCATCGTGAATCGCTCTCTTGACCGCGCCGCGGAACTTGCGAAAAGAGTGGGAGGAGAAGCGATAGCTTGGGAATCGCTGGAAACCGTGTTGGGTCTGCCGGACATTCTCGTTACGTCGGTCAGCTCCACGGGCGCGGTTCTCACTCGCGAACTCTTGGAACGTGCCATTGCCGCTCGCTCCGGACGTCCTGTGTTCGTAGTCGATCTCGCTGTCCCGCGCAACGTGGCTCCCGAAGCGGCTGGGCTCTACAATCTCTATCTCTACAACATTGACGACCTCGGCGAAATCGTGGAACAGAACAAGAAAGCGCGCCAAGCGGAAATTCCACGCGCCGAAGCGATCATCTCCGAGCACATCGCGAAATTTGAAGCGTGGCGCGCCGCGCTCGAAGCCGGCTCTATCGTTGACGATCTTCGCGGCAAATTTCATAAGCAGCGCGAATTGTTGATTCGCGAAAAGCTAGCGGAGATGGAGGACGTCTCTCCGGACGAGCGTGCGCGCATCGCGCACATCACCGAAGAATTGATCGAGCGCGTACTCGAGCAGCCATCGGACAAAGTGCGCCGTGGCCGCGGCATGCGAGGACGCCTGGCCGGGCTGGAAGCGTTGCGGCATCTTTTCGGCCTCGACGAGGACAAAAAGTGAAGCCGTTGCGCATCGCCACGCGCGGTAGTGCACTCGCCCTGTGGCAGGCAAATTATATTCGCGCACGTCTCGCGCAATTGTACGGCGTCGAAGCCGAACTAATCCGCATTCGAACTTCAGGCGATCATTTCCAAAGCGCTTCGGTTGCGCAAGTGAGTGAGCAGACCGGGACGAAAGGTATTTTCATCAAGGAACTGGAAGAAGCGCTGCTCGCTGGGACGGCGGACCTGGCAGTTCACAGTATGAAAGATGTGCCTACCGAAAATCCTCCCGGCCTTGTATTTCCGGCAATAACCACACGCGAAGATGCGCGTGACTGCCTGATTTCCCGCGATAAGTCCAAGCTGAAAGATCTAATGCCCGGCGCGCGAGTTGGCACTAGCAGCCTTCGGCGACAAGCGCAACTTCGCCATTACCGCCCTGATCTTGAGCTCCTCGACTTGCGCGGTAATGTAGATACGCGGTTGAAGAAACTTGCAGCGGGCGAGTTTGAAGCGATTATTCTTGCCACTGCCGGCGTAAATCGGCTGGGAGCTAGGGAAAACATAACGGAGATTCTTTCGCCGGAAATTATGCTCCCCGCCGTAGGGCAGGGCGCTCTCGGGATCGAAACTCGTGCGGAAGATCGTGACACATTGGGCTTGGTCGCCGCACTCGACGATCCCGAAAGCCATGCAGCCGTTACAGCGGAGCGCGGGTTGTTACGCGAATTGGAAGGCGGCTGCCAGCTTCCGTTGGGCGCTTGGGCTCGAAAGGAAAACGGCGAGTTGCGCCTGGAAGCGTGCGTTTTTTCTGCAGACGGAAAAGAATTTGTGCGCAAGGAATTACGCGGGCGAGTGGAAGATGCGAAAAAACTTGGCGTTCGCTTGGGCCAAATCCTGATTGAAGCGGGTGCAGACAGAATTTTGCGCCTCGCGGGGCGTTCTGTTGGACGCGGTTAGACGGCCCCTGGCAGGGAAGCGCGTAGTGGTGACGCGCGCAACCGCACAGGCGCATGAGCTGACGCACTCACTGGAAACACTGGGCGCGGAAGTGGTGCTGCTGCCCACGGTAAGTTTTGCCGCGGTAGAAAATTCGCAAGCGCTCGATGCGGCTCTGCGAGGTCTCGCCGAATTCGACTGGATTCTCTTTACCAGTCAGAACGCGGTACGATTCTTTTGCCAGCGGATTCACGAAATGGATTTGAAAGTGGCTTCATTGCAAAAGCCGCGGCCGCTGGTGGCAACAGTCGGCCCGGCGACGGCGGCCGCAGCTGCCGAAGAAGGGTTTCGCGTGGACACCGTTCCGAAAAATCGCGGCGGCGAAGCGCTGGTCCAGGAATTATGGGGCGCAATTGGCAACCGTAAGATTCTTCTGCCGCGAAGCGACCGCGCCGACGACCGTTTGCCCAAGGCGTTACGAGAGGCCGGCGCCCAAGTGACGGAGATCGTGGCATACCGCACGGCTGCGCCTGATTCGCTCGATCCAAAAATTCTGAAAAGTATTCGTGACGCTCAAGTGGACGCGATCGTTTTCGCCAGTCCGTCGGCCTTTCGATTCCTGTCGGAATGTGTCGGCTCAGCCGAGCTTGCCGAGCTTTCGACCCGCGTGCAATTCGCAGCGATCGGCCCTACAACGGCGCGTGCTCTGCGTGAGGATGGAATGCGGGTGGAAATCGAGGCCACCGAATCTTCTGCCGCAGGGTTGGCGGATTCGATTGCAAAATTCTATCAGCGCCAATATTCGGCAGCGAGGCCCGCATGACATTTCCTGTACATCGGCCACGACGCCTGCGACGCACCGACGCGCTTCGCGGATTCGTTCGCGAAACGAGGCTTAGCGCGGGCGGTCTGGTATATCCGATGTTTGCTTGTCCCGGCACGCACGTGCGCACGGAAGTGAGTTCGATGCCGGGCATCTACCAGCAATCAGCGGACCAGATTGTGGAAGAGTGCCGCGAAATCGTAGGACTGGGAATTCCTGCTGTAATTCTTTTTGGCCTGCCGGAGCACAAAGACGAGCTTGCCTCCGAAGCTTATGACGCGAATGGCGCAGTGCAGCGTTCCGTTGCAGCGATACGAACGGCCAAACTCGATCTGCTGGTCATCACGGATGTTTGCCTTTGCGAATACACGAGCCACGGGCACTGTGGCGTAGTTAAAGACGAAGAAGTGTTGAACGATCCAACTGTGGCGATTCTCGCCGATGCCGCGCTTTCACATGCGCGCGCGGGAGCGGACATTGTGGCGCCATCGGACATGATGGACGGACGCGTGGGGGCCATCCGCGAAAAACTCGACGAAAACGGATTCGAGAATGTAGCCATACTGTCCTATGCGGCTAAATATTGTTCGGCATTTTATGGACCGTTTCGAGAAGCAGCGCAATCCTCTCCGCAATTTGGAGACCGGCGAAGTTATCAGATGGATCCGGCCAACGCTCGCGAAGCGATGCGCGAAGTGGCACTGGATTTGGAAGAAGGCGCGGACATGATTATGGTGAAGCCCGCGATGCCATATCTCGACGTGATCCAGCGCGTTCGCGAAAAATTTGACATTCCAGTAGCCGCTTACAACGTGAGCGGGGAATACGCGATGGTGAAAGCTGCGGTGCAACGTGGCTGGTTGGACGAAAAGCGCGTGGTGCTCGAAATTCTTACGGGAATTCAGCGGGCAGGCGCGGAAATAATCTTGACGTACCACGCGAAGGACGTTGCGCGTTGGTTGCAGGCCTGCTAAACACCTGTCACAAAGTTCACCGGCGGAAGGTTTCCGCCTCTACTGTTCCTGCATGGACGCAAGACTCCCGTGAGCTGCTTCGATGGCGCAGTCGATGTCCGCGTCCGTGTGCGCAGCGGAGACGAACAAGGCTTCAAATTGTGAAGGCGCGATGAAGACGCCGCGGCTCAGCAAGTCCTGAAAAAGTATCGCGAAGCGCGCTGCGTTGGACTTTTTGGCTTCGCCATAGTTGCGTACTGGGTGATCGGAAAAAAACATAGTGAGCAAAGAACCGGCGGAGTTTACTTCGCCGTGCACCTTTGCATCCTTCAATGCGGAACGTAACCCTTCTGCAAGGCGCTGGGTTTTGCGATTCACGTCTTCGTAGAATCCTGGAACCTCGAGTTTGGGAAGCGTCGCAAGTCCCGCGCGCATGGCCAGAGGATTTCCAGAAAGTGTCCCGGCCTGATAGATCGGACCCAACGGCGCGACATGCTCCATAATTTCGCGTTTGCCGCCGTAGGCGGCAACGGGGAGGCCACCGCCAATAATTTTCCCCATTACCGTGAGATCGGGATCGATCTTGTAAACACTCTGCGCGCCGCCATAGGCCAGGCGGAAACCGGTGATCACTTCGTCGAAGATCAGAAGCGATTTTTCTTTTTTGGTAATCGCGCGCAGTCCTTCAAGAAAGCCTGGACCGGGCGGAACGACTCCCATATTTGCGGCCACCGGCTCAACGATCAAAGCCGCAATCTTTCCGGGATACTGCTTGAAGATATTCTCGACGCGGTCCAAATCGTTGTAGGGAGTATTCAACGTGAGGGCTGCGAAAGCGTCCGGTACGCCCGGAGACGCCGAGATGCCAAGGGTGGCAAGGCCCGAGCCAGCTTCGGAAAGAAAGCCGTCGGAGTGACCGTGGTAGCAACCTTCGAATTTTAAGATCAGATCGCGATGTGTGAACCCACGTGCCAGGCGAACGGCGGACATGGCGGCTTCTGTTCCAGAATTTACGAAGCGAACCATTTCAACGGAAGGAATCGCTTTGGTGATTTTCTCGCCGAGTTCCACTTCCAGAGGCGAGGTCATACCGAAGCTGGCACCGCGAGAAGCCTGGTCGGAAATAGCCGCAACAATATCCGCGTGCGCATGACCTAGAATCAAGGCGCCCCAGGAACACACGAAGTCGATGTATTCGCGGCCGTCAACATCGAAAAGGCGAGCGCCTTTGGCGTGGTCAATCACCAGCGGCGTTCCGCCGACGGCGCGAAATGCGCGGACGGGACTGTTCACTCCGCCGACAAGAGTCTTCTTTCCGCGCTCAAAAACCTCGGTTGAACGAGGCCGGATATTTTGAGCCTTCGAGTTTTTTGGATCTTTCACCGTTCCGCTAGCCATGGTGAGACATTTGCTCCCTGGATTGATACGCTCGTCCTATGCGTAGGAGCCATCTTAAAGACGCATATCCCGGAGCGCAAGCGCGACACTGCAGCTTCAAAGCACCGGCAATATGGCACCTCCCCTTAGCGCAGGTTTGGCCCACCGCGAAAAAGCAATAGAGGTTGAACGCCTTTAGGCGAAAGAAGCTCGAAGCCAAATTTGTTTAAGCGCAATCCGACGGGGAAATACTTTTCCTGGTTGCATCGAACTTTAATGGCATTGTCCGGGCCGAGAATAAGCTCGAGGTCTCGCCATGTGGTGCAAATAAACCAGTTATTTATGCCCGCGAGGTGCTGCCGTGCTTTCTCATACCTGAGTCTAGGCTAGGAGCACCCCTTCCATGCTGTTGACAGTGGCCGCCTTTTATTACAGTTTCAACCAGCGCTCCCGGCCGGGCCCTCGGCGTTCTTGTTGTCGGCCCTGGATGCCGCGGTGTCGGTGGATCGAACGCATACAATAATCGCCGACTTCAAGGTGAACTCGGCTAATGCAAACTCGGATAGCCAAGAAAAACGGCCGGAGAATCCAGTTCGATGTCTTCCGCTGTTCCGGTGAAGATAGATTCGATTTATCCGGACGACAAAGGCATACACTCAGCTTCAAGCGGTGCACTGCTGGCACAGAATTCACAATCGTTTTCGAATATCCGAATACAGGAAGCCAACCAGAAGCGATATACGATTCGTTCAGCGGAATCGGTGCCGTCGCGGCGAAACTGGTTCGTGCTATGCGTGCTGGAGCACAGCGCCGCAACATTTGACGCTTACTCGACTCGCCAAGCGAGCTCCCATGGAGCGTCGAGAAGAAGATCCGCTCATGCGTCCATTCGCACATTCGCCAGCCATCTATGCGGCGTTACAAGTGGGGCCGGTTCTGATCGACGTGCTTGCGCGCCACATGCAACGCAGCCAATACAATTTCGAGCGGCGTACCTGGTGGGTGCCGCAAACTGTCAGCACCGGGGTGTCGATTTTCGCTGGAGTTCACAATTTGGGACTGCAGCGGCATCCATAACGAATGTGGTAAGCAAGTTTGCAGGAAATCTTTCTCTGGCGGGGAAAGACAAATAAAGGACACCCGATTTCCCTCTCCCGGGTGTCCTTTTTATTTTATGGACTGAGCATTGCCGAACATCTTACAAGACTGCTGACGTGACTGGCGTGTTTCGAGCAGCCGTAAATTGCAGAATCACTTGGGGAAGCCAGCGGCTTCGCGCGCTGCGGCCGGAGCGGTGCCCGCCATGCGCTTTTCCGTCCAATCCGCAGCCCGGCGGGACGCTTCCACCGCCGCATATACGAGCGATTCAGGTCCCACGGAATCTGTGTTCGCAAAGACAACGCGTTCCAGCGGCTGGTTCGCCGCCGGAATTATTTTGGTGAAGACTGCCCGGAGCAGACAGAAACATTGGGTGGCCTCGGCGATACACGTGCACCTCAACAGGATCCGGCGAGAATTCCGGCAGGAGCTTTTGAAAGTCGCGCAAAACATTCTGTGCAATTTTTTGGCAACCTGAGACTTGCAGAAGCTTATCTCGATGTAACTCAGATACCGGCGTATAAAACGTTAGGATATTGTTCTTTTGTTTGTAGCCGGGCTGCTTTTGCACTACCCAATCCGCGACAACTACATCGCAAAACGCGGTCCCCGGGCACCAGGTATCATAGGCGCGGTTGTAAACAGGCTTGTCGTAGATCATGTTGATTACGAGATAGGGGCAGTAGCGCAACGACCTCATCGCGTCTGTTTGATCGTCGGAAAGCCCAGACACAATTCTCGAGCTGATAAACTTGGGCGTGGCCATCACTACGAATTTGGCGGCAACCGTATGCAAGGCATTCCCTTCCACGTATGTAACGTGGACTTCAGTCTTCTGCGGATCCACGGAAACGACGGTGGCGCCGGCGATCATTCTGTCGGCCGATTTTGCTTGAAGAGTTTGGACGAGTTTTTGCGCCAGAGTGGCGTTTCCGCCGGGCAACGTGATGCGTAAATCGTGTTCGGCTGCGTCAGTCATATCTTTTAACTCATCGAGGGCCACCATGGTGGAGGTGTCCTCTGACGTCGCGCCGTAATTGGACGGGCCGTAAGTGTCCCACCATAGCTTTACTTCCGGTGCGTAAGATTTTAGATATTTTGAAAGCGGAGTGTTGTCGAATTGTTCCGGGTTTTTATCGGCGGCAAGCTTAAGCATGTCTGTGCGGAATTTCTTGAAACTTTCACGCACCGAAGCGGGGTAGGGAAGTTCATCAAGTCCAGCGCCCCAGGTATCGGGCACCCATTTTCCATTCAGGATAGTCGGATCAGGACAATTAATCGGTAGAGGAGCCAGTCCTAATTCGCGCGCAAGATGATGGCTAACCGTGCCGGTGTAGTCGAAAGCGGAACCGCTGCAGAACAGTTGGCCCTGATACTCTTCGATGGTTGCATTGCCGCCCCAGTGCGCTTCTTTTTCCAGCAATAGAAAATCATGGGTTTGCAGAAAATAAGCAGCGCTTAGTCCGCTGATGCCTCCACCGACAATGACAACATCATAGCGTTTTGAAACCGGAGGCTTTGCGAAGGTGTGGCCGTCGCGCACCTGATGGCAAATTTCGAAATGGTCGCCGTCAACTTGCGGTGCAGGGGAATCTTCCGCGGCAAGGAGCGCTAAATCCACCGGGCATCCCGCGGCCATGGAGCCAACCACAATAAACTTCAGGAAATCCCTCCGACTATCGCTCATTAACTTCCTCCTTCGAGAGATGAAGGCAACAATGCTGCCGCGGTCTGGACATCGCCGGCGCGTTGCGTGCGTGTGCGCAGGCGGTACCAGATAAGAATCGTGCCGATCGAGAACGAAAGAATCAGGGTGGAGACTGCGTTTATTTCAGGAGTGATTCCGCGGCGGAGGCGGGACCATATTTCCAGCGGGAGGGTGTTGTCACGCCCGATCAGGAAAAAAGTGACGGCGATTTCGTCTAGCGAGAGTGTGAAAATTAACAAGCCCGCCGCGATAAGGGAAACCCTCAAGTTCGGAAATGTGATGCGCCAGAAAGTTTTCCAGTGGTTCGCGCCCAGAGTCCAGGGAGGCTTCCTCCTGTGCGCGATCCATTTTCTGCAGCCCGGCGAATATTTCTGTTGTGGCCACCGATATCAGTGCGGTTCCGTGACCGAGAATCACCGTAACCAAACTGAGCTTCATGCCTATGCCAACGAAGAGCATCAGCAACGAAAGCCCAGTAATGATTCCAGGAAGAATTAGCGGAAGAAGAACGAGACGCCGAAACAGAGCTTTTCCCGGAAATTGCGCGCGGTCGAGCGCGAGCGCCGCGGGTAAGCCGAGACCAAGTGCAATGGCGACCGCTACCGCGGCGACCATAAGGCTGTTGAGGACCGCGTCCCAAAGGGCGGAGTCGGCAAAAAGCTGGCGATACCAGTCGAATGTCCAGCCTGAAGGTGGAAATCCTCCTACGCCGGAGCCATTGAATGAATACACCACCAAAACGGCGATCGGAAAATACAGGAAGAGATACACGAGCGACGCGTAAGCGCTGAGAAGCGGAGCGCGTGACGATGGGCTTGCGCTGCTCATGAGATTGTGAACCTTTTTTCCAAGCGCTCAGTGGCGAAAAGAAGCGTCACTACCAACAGCAACATGCAGAACGAAATCGCAGCGCCGAGCGGCCAGTTGTAAGCCGCGCCAAACAAGCTGACGACGATATTGGAAATCATGATCCCGCTCGGTCCGCCCACGAGCAGAGGGGCGAGAAAGTCTCCCAGCGTGAGAACGAATGCAAAGGTTGCACCCGCCAGAATTCCGGGCGAGGAGAGCGGCAGGATCACGTGAAGAAATGTGGAAAACGGAGAGGCGCCTAGATCGTGCGAAGCTTCCACCAGATTGCGCGGCACATGCTCGAGCGAAGCGTAAATCGGCAAAAATGTGAACGGCGTATAGATGTGCGTGAGCGTGAGTATGACAGCGAAGGGGCTGTACAGGAAAAACTCAACTGGCCGATGTGTAATGTGGAGATATGTGAAGAAATCCGTTCAGCACCCCGTCACTTCCAAGAATAGTTTTCCAGGCGTAGCCCCGCACCAGGTAGCTGGCCCACAGGGGGATAATCACAAGTTGATAGAGCAAATCCTTACGTTTTGCAGCATGGAACGAAAGGTAATAAGCGAGCGGGTAACCGAGCAGGAGCGCGAGCAGAGTTACCGCGCCCGCAATTCTGATCGAGCGCAGCAACACCGTCAGATACAGCGGATTGCGACATAGCTGCGCGTAATTCTGTAGGTTCCAATTGTGCACGACGGTTTGCAGCGACGAAACGGACCAGAAGCTGTAGCAGAAAAGAATTGCGTAGGGCACCAGGAGGAACAATGTCACCCACAAAAGCGGTGGAGTCGTCACTGCGGCTTTATATGCGCGAGAATGCATATTTTATGCGTCGCTTCTTTCGAACACACGCACCGCATCGTTTGCGTTGAACTCGAATTTTTGCTGGCCGCTTAGTGAACCCGGACTAGCAATACGCGCGCGGATCACGTGCGAATTGCCATAGTCGATTTCCAGTAAATCCATGGCGCCGCCGAAAGTCTGATTTTGAATTTGACCGTGAAAGTAAACTGTGATTCCGGAGGCTGAGCCGGTAGGAACAGCAGAAGCAAGACGGATAGACTCGGGCCGAAGAGAAAACGTAGCTGGCCCGGATGGCCCTTCCGATGGCCACGCAAGCGGGCCGGCGCTGGCCATCCCGTCACGAACTTCAGCGCGCAGCAGATTTGTTTGACCGATGAACTGCGCGGCGTATGCCGTTCTCGGATGTCCGTAAATGCCGCGTGGCTCGGCAACTTGCTCGAGCCTTCCCGCGCGCAAAAGCGCGATGCGATCCGAGAGCGCCATGGCCTCTTCCTGGTCGTGCGTAACGAAAATGAAAGTGATGCCAACCTCCCGCTGCAAGGATTTCAGCTCGATCTGCATTTGCCGCCGCAGATTGGCGTCGAGCGCTGAAAGGGGTTCGTCCAGCAGCAGAACACGGGGACGATTGACCAGAGCGCGCGCAAGAGCGACGCGCTGTTGCTGTCCGCCACTCAATCGCGATGGAGCGGACTGCGTGAATTCATTCATCTTCACCATCGCCAGGGCTTGCGTGACACGAGGCGGGAATTTCATTGCGCGGCGCGCCTTTCGCGCGAAGTCCATAAGCGACATTTTCAAAAACGGAAAGATGCGGAAAGATTGCATAACTTTGAAATACGGTGTTCACTTGCCGCCGATACGCGGGAATTTCATCGAGACGCTCGCCGCCCATCCAGATTTCCCCGCCGTCCAATTGTTCAAATCCCGCAATCAAGCGGAGTAGCGTGGTTTTGCCAGAGCCGCTTTCACCCAGGATGGTGAGGAATTCTCCCGAAGCTACTTCCAGCGAAATTCCACAGAGCACTGGACGTTTCGGCGAATCGTTTTTCAACTTTCCGAATGGAAAGAAGCGCATCCACAGAAGAGCGCTCTCGGGGCGCTGATGATACGGCAGCACTCAAGAACAGACTCCGCAAACAGGGCGGCGATCGAACGCAGCCATCGCAATAGTCTGAACGCTGGAAGTGGCGCCGAGAACCTTGAAGGAATTGGAAATCACTGCGTGGCCTTCACTTCATTCCAGATTTCGTTGTACTTGTCGCGACGCGGATATTGCTGCCAGAAATAAATGTGCGTCATGTACTCGTCCAGCTCATCGAGGTGCAGGGATTTTTTTTGATCGTCGGTCATAAACTGGGCGGACTGCGGATTGGCGGGGTCGTAGCCGGTGACGTCTGCAACCAGTTTCTGCGTCTTGGCTTCGATCATGTATTCGAGAAAATCTGTAGCCAACGCCTTGTTCTCGCTTGCCGAGGTAATCATCAGGTGATCAATCCATCCGGTGGTATTTTCTTTGGGGATTGTTTCACCGATCGGGAATCCAACTTTGCGCAAATTGTTGGTCATCAGAGGCCAACCCATCCCAGCTACGATTTCATGATTCTCGAATAAGTTGGTCAGTTCGCCGCCAGTGGCCCACACCTTTCGGATGTTTGGCTTTAGTTCGATGAGCTTCTTTCTTACGTTGTCGAGCTCCTGATCGGTCAGGTTATAGAGGTGGCTAGGATCCGGCTTGTCGTAACCCAGCACTTGGGCCGCCATGCAAATGGTTGATAGGTCGTCCCAAACGGAAATCTTTCCCTGGAGACTCGGATCCCACAGGACCGACCAGCTATCCGGCGGAGTTTTGAAATATGTGGTGCCGTACAGCAGGGGATTCGGCCCCCAGACGAATGGCACGCCATAAACCTTACCGTCAAGGCGGACCAAAGGCGCATCGCGCAGCCGTGCGGAGAGTTGCGAATAAGACGGCAATTTTGAAAGATCAAGCGGTGCGGCCAGGCCAGCTGACGCGATAGATGTGACCACATCACTCGAAGGAGAAATCACATCGTAATTGCTTGCGCTGCCTCCGCGGAGTTTTGCCACTAGTTCGTCGCTGGTGCCCATATATGCGGCGGTGATTTTGCAGTGATGCGATTCTTCAAAGGCGCGTACGAATAACGGGTCCGCGTAGCCTTCCCATACGAGCAAACTCAGAGTCTGCGTTTTCTTCGAACAGCCGGAAGCGGCCGAAAGTAGGGCGGCGGCGGCGAACGAAATTAGGATTGCATTTTTCTTCATCACTTTGATTCCGCTTCCTTCGGCGCTGCGGGTCTTGAACGGAACTCCGCAGCACCCCTCAGTATCGTCACTTGCAATCTTTTATCTCCATCTCTTGCGAATCTTTGTCCTGGCAAATTTAAAATGTTGGAGGTGTGTTGACCCACAGCACCAACGTTTCTTTCTTGCCAGGATTCTTCCAGTGATGCTCGTTGCTGCTTTCGAAATAGAAACTGTCTCCTTCTTCGAGGGTGTATTTCTCTCCGCCGTTCAGCACGATTTCCAGCGAGCCGCGCAGAATGTAGAGAAATTCCTCGCCATCATGCGCGTAGGATTCTCCACTCCCGGCCGAGGGAGCGATACGGAATAGGTGCGGCTCCATCATGGCCGTGCTTGCCCCACGAGAGAAGCTCCATGCGAACGCCAGGGCCAGCCTCCAGAACTTTTCTGTCCGCCGGGCGTTACGCGTCCCGGGATTGGCGTCGGACGGGTTAAAGAGCGAAAGAATGTTTACCTGGTAAAAACGCGCGAGCCGGCGGAGCGTTGCGACCGAGGCGGTCATCTGGCTGCGCTCCAGGGCGCTGAAAAAACCCACCGAAACGTTGGCCGCACGAGCGACTTGCGATAACGACGCCTTTCGCTGCTTCCGCAAGCGGCGAAGACGCGGGCCCACCGGACTTGCCTTCGGCCGGGTCGCCCGCATGCGACAACATTTTTTGCGTTTTCAGCAGGTGAACGATGGCGGGCGCATTCATGCCTCGCGCGCGCCGCAGGAACTGGGCGCGTTTCAGAATGCGAAGGTCCGCGTGGGTGTACATTCGGTACTGGCTTCGAGTGCGGATGGGCACCACCAGTCCGAGATTTTCCCAAGACCGAAGAATCGAAGGAGAAATTCCCACGATTCGCGCAACGTCGCTGATGCGTAAGTGGCCGTTTGCGCGCGCTATTTTCGGCGAACGCTTGTGAGGCGCAGCTCAATTCAATTTTCCCTTGACAACCCTTAGGCCTTCTTTTAACGTTCGCGGATTATAGTAAGGTTTTTTCCAGAGGCTGCAACCAAAAAAGATGGGTGAGGCGTCTCGGGGGTTGGTGGCGCCAACTTTTCCTAGAGGAGCGGCGATGACTTCAAAAACATGGGCACCGGTGTGTCTATTTGTGTTTGTGGCTTTCCTCTGCAGCCGAACGGCTTGGGCGCAAACAAACGGAACAATTCGCGGAACAGTACAGGACCAAACGGGCGCCGTCGTTCCAGGCACCACTGTGACGGTAACGTTGACCGGAACAGACGCCACGCGTTCTGTTACGGCGGACAAGGATGGCTCTTTCGATATTCCCGAACTCACGGTGGGCAGCTACAACCTGACTGCCGAAGCTCAGGGCTTCAAGAAATTTGTGGCCAAGGACATTGCTGTCACCATTGGCCACGTCAATCTGGTCATCGTGAACCTTCAGCTCGGAGGATCGAGCGAAACTGTAACAGTGGAAGCCAATGCTGCGCAGGTGGAAACCACTAGCACCCAATTGGGCGCGGTGATGACGGACACCCTATTCGCGAGCTCCCTATGGACACGCGCAATGCCTATGGACTTCTCCAATTGCAGCCTGGGGTGCAATCGCAATTGGGTACGACCTCTTCTTTGGCAGTGACAACGCCGGGCGCCGTTTCCGTAAACGGGGGCCGCGGCCGTTCGAACAACTACATGGTCAACGGTGGCGACGGCAACGACATCTTCGTTAACGCCCCTGCCATTCAGCCTTCTCCGGATGCCATCGAGGAGTTTCGCGTTCTCACGAACACCTTTGACGCAGAATATGGCCGCAACTCCGGTTCGGTCGTCAACGTCGTCACGAAATCGGGAACCAACAGTGTTCATGGCGACTTCTACGAGTTTCTTCGCAATCAGGCTTTGAACACGCGAGGATATTTCGATCCTTTTCTTCTGGATTACAAGCAAAATCAATTCGGCGCGACCCTTGGTGGTCCCATTAAGAAAGACAAGACTTTCATCTTCGGATCTTATGAAGGTAATCGACTGATACAGGGCATATCGTCAGGCACGGTTGTCCTTCCCAGTCCTGCCGAGGTCGCCGGTGATTTTTCCGCCGGAGGCATCCATTTACCGGCGGGACTGACGCAGCTTTCGCATCGGATCTGAATGCCCGTACGGGGTGTTCAACGGCAATTACCGCTGCGGGTGGTGACACTGCCTACTGCGGGGGCGCTCTATCAACATTTTCCCTGGAAACAAGATTCCCACCCAGTGTTTTGACCCCACCGCACTCGGGATCTATCAGCATTACGTTGCGCCGTTTCAATCGCTGGCCAATCCACTACCGACACCCTGACAACGGGTCCAGACAGGCGCGATCGCGGTGACCAATTCACCGTGCGCTTCGATCACAAGATTAAAACTCCAGCAATTTAGCGCCTACTATTATTTTGACGACGATCACCGGACGGACCCGTTCTCCGTTTTTCCAGGCTGCTGGAGCTCACTTCCTGGTTTTGGAGCAATCTTTAAGACGCGCATGCAGCAATGGAACTTGAGCCACACATGGACGATTGGCTCGACGGCGATCAACGAGTCTCGCTTCAATTATTTCCGCGAATCGCAGGAAACCTTGAATCACCCGGTGAATACATTTAACACTGTCCAGGATTCGTGCGTTGTCATTCCTGCCACAAACTGCTTCACTGATCCTACGCTTCCTGCTTCTGCGGGTATCACAACGAACCTTCCCGGACGTGTAGGGCTTCCATTCATCACCGTTTCGGGCGGCTTCGTTATCGGGAATAACTTCGAAGGTGAGCTTCCCCAAACTGGCAATACTTTTCAATGGACCGACAATTTCACAAAGACGGTTGGCAAGCACACCTTCAAATTTGGCGGGGATGTTCGCCGGCAACGATTCGACCAGTTTCTGTTTTTTGAAGTCAGTGGTAACTACTCCTTCACGAATCAAGCCAACGCGGATCAGATCGCGGGCAACGACGCCTATCCAAATTATTTTCTCGGGGCCGCAAACTCATATCAGCAAGGTTCTGCGCAGGGAGAGAATGTCCGCAACTCAGCCCTTTATCTATTCGCGCAGGATAGTTACAAGCTGACAAACACTTTGACGGTGAACTATGGTTTGCGATGGGAATTGAATACGCCCTATTACGATCGGGGAAACCGCCTTCAGACATTCCGGCCGGGGCAGGCAACCACGCAATACCCATGCTGGATTTCCAGTGCAAACGCCACCGCTCTTGGACTTGCGAGCGATGGAGACTGCGGACAGAATACTACGAATGGCAACAATGCGGTTTTTCCGCTCGGATTGGTATTCCCCGGTGATAAGGGGGTGCCACGCGGCCTGACGTCCACGTATTACAAGGCATTTGCTCCGCGGATCGGAATTGCATGGAGTCCCGGCTGGACCGAGGGCTGGCTTGCAAAACTCACTGGGGGACCGGGGAAGTTGAGCGTTCGCGCCGGTTTTGGAATCTTCTACAATCCAATCGAGCAGCTTGTGCTCGAACAATTCAGCGCTGAACCGCCGTTTGGGGGCAGCACGTTCCTTTCAAACACGCTGTTCAACACGCCTTTTGTGTTCCAAGCTGGGGGACCCGCTCCCAATCCATTCACGGGAATTATTAACCAGACTCCACAAACACCGTGCACAGTCGCGGCGTCCACAAGCGGGCCAAATGGATGCGTCGATTGGTCCACCTTCCGCCCACTCCTGCTCTTCGGGGAATTTCAGCCCCATCTTAAATCTCAGTACTCCGAACAATACAATTTCACGATTGAGCGGCAGTTGACGAAGTATATGCTCCTCCGCGTTTCTTACGTTGGTACACAGGCTCATCATCTGCTCGCGTCCCATGACCTGAACGCGGGAAACATTCAGACCTGTCTTGAAATCGCTCAAATCGCCGCCAACGATCCGACGGGCCAAATGAGTGCGTGCGGACCAGTTGGAGCGGACAGCCCGTATACCATTCCGACTAGTACAGTGATGGCACCCCAGTCGTGATTCCGACTTTCACTCCTCTTACGCAACCTTTCAAAGCGCCCGCTCCTACGTGCACGGGACTGCCACTGCCATACAACGCCGGTCCAGGAGGCAATTGCATCCCAGGTGGGACTGTCTTAGGCACCGTCGCTCCGAGCGGTATTACACTGGTCGGTACTCGCCCGTTTTCTTCCCCCAATTGCCAACCTTTTACCGGGATTGGTTGTCCAGCGGACGGTGTTCCCATATTTAGTAACATATTTGCTGAAGACACCATCGCTAATTCGAATTACAACGCATTGCAAGTGTCCGTTGAGAAGAACTACACTCATGGGCTTCTGTTTCAAGCCTCTTACACTTTCAGCAAGGCCATCGACCAAGGCGCGTCCTTTGAGCAGGAGCTGAATCCGTTGAACTTTAAAGCTACTCGAGGTTTGTCGCTGCTCACGCAAAACATCGTTTCGTGTTCAGTCCTGTGTGGGAGCTTCCGATTCCGAAGCATGATGGTTTCGCAGGAAAGGCAGTGAACGGGTGGCAAATTTCGGCCATCATCACGTATCAGAGCGGATTTCCAATCCGTATCGAAGACCTGAACGACGGTGAACTCCAGAGCAGCTTCTTCTTCGAGGGTGCCAACACGCCTACGGAGACCGCTCCTGTTCAGTTTCTGAAACCGCAGAAAAACGGCAACATTTGGTTCAATCCCAACAATTTCACAGATCCCACGATCACGGGGACGGGCCTTGGAGTTTTCGGTAATACACCTCACTCGCTGTGTTGCGGACCGGCTATCAGCAATACGGACTTCGTCATTGCGAAGAAAACGCCGATCAATGAACGATGGAACACGGAATTCCGGGCGGAATTCTACAACCTCTTTAACCACACTCAATTCAGCAACCCGGATGGCAACTTCACCGACGGGCCGGCGCCAGGCGGAACTTTCGGGGAGATTCTGAAGACTCGCGAAGGGCCCCGCGTGCTTCAATTCGGGCTGAAGATTTTGTTCTGAGAAGTCCCGCAGGGTGTTGCAGAGCGAGGGTGTCGCCTGGGCGGCGCTCTCGCTTTGTTGCGTAGAGGCAAGTTAGGCGGTAGATAAGGAAACGTCGTGAAAATATTTGTCTTAGGCGCCGGGATGATGGGACGCGCGGTTGTTTACGATCTGGGCCGCGCTCGCGATGTGAAAGATATTGCTGTAGCCGATTTCGATCGCGGCCGCGCCCGCCAAGTTGCGCGACAATTCGGCCACGGCAAGGCTCGTGGGCATTTTGCAGATGTGCATGACGCACAGCATCTTTCGAAACTGGCGCATGGCTACGATGTCCTGCTGAATTGTACGCAATACAATTGGAATCTCGACGTGATGCGCGCCGCTCTCGCTGCTCGCATAAATTATATGGACCTCGGCGGCCTGTACCACATGACGCGCAAACAGTTTGCGCTCGACAAAGATTTCCGCCGGATCGGACGACTGGCCATCCCTGGCATGGGAGGCGCGCCGGGCATAACAAACGTCATGGCGCGCGCGCTGGCTGATGCACTCGAAAGTGTGAATGCAATTCGCGTTTACAACGCGGGCGCCGACGAGCAGCACTATGACAGCCCTATCGCTTACACCTTCTCGATTGCTACCATACTTGATGAACTGACCATGCCGCCTGTGATGTTCGAACGCGGCCGCTACGTCGAAAAGCCCATGCTTTCCGAGCCCGAGCCCGGAACATTTCGCGCTCCAATAGGCTCGATAACTTTGCGCCATTCGATTCATTCGGAACTGGGTACTCTTCCCGAAAGCTTTCGCGGCAAAGGCGTAAAGGAAGTATTTTTTAAAATTAACTACGATCCGCGCCTCGTCGCTTTGGTTCGCGATTTGGATCAGGCCGGCTTCACCAGTCGCGAACCGGTGGCGGTAAATGGAACGCGAGTAGCGCCCCGGGCAGTACTTTTGTCGCTGATGCAGCAGCGGGCGCCAAAGAAAACAGCGCGCGACGTGGAAGCATTGCGCGTAGTTGTAACCGGCCGCAGCAAGAATCGCCGGGTCGCCTCTGCGATGGAAATGTGGGCGGACTATTCCAGGCGTCCTCAGCTTTCCGCCGTAGCGCGCGATACAGGATTCCCGGCGGCGGTTGCCGCTGCGATGCTTGCGCGCGGCGAAATTCGCGGCAGCGGAGTCCAGGCTCCGGAAAACATCGTGCCCCCGGGACCATTTTTCAACGAGCTAAAGAAACGCGGATTCACCTTCCGCCAGTGGAACTTTAATCCTCGAAGTAGTTAGCGTCAAATCTCATGGCCGTTAGCCGGCCGACGTTGGACGGAGAAAGTCATGCACGAAGGTCTCGCTAAAGAAATCGTCACTTACGAAAAGCGTACGCCCCGCTCTCGCGACGCGCATAGGCGAGCGGAATCACGATTGCCTCTCGGCGTCGCCAGTAACTATCGCGCTTACGATCCCTATCCCATTTTCGTTCGCGACGGCAAGGGCGGCCACATTCACGATATCGATGGCAATGAGTACATTGATTTCAATCTTTGTTTTGGCGCGCTCATGGCCGGCCATTGCAATCCAGCCGTAATCGGCGCCGTGCAGAAAAAACTCGACACCGGAACCATGTTCGGTATGCCGCACGACCTGGAATGGGAACTCGCCGAAGAAATCTGCAAAAGATTTCCCGTAGAAATGGTTCGCTTCAGCAATAGCGGAACGGAATGCACCATGCATGCCGTCCGCTTAGCGCGAGCTGCTACCGGCCGCGAGAAAATTATGAAGATGGAAGGCGGCTATCACGGCCTGCACGATTCCGTGCTCGTTTCGCTGAAGCCGAAAGCCGAAGAGGTAGGCGATCCAAATTTTCCCAACTCCGTTCCCGGCGGCGCCGGAATTCCTAAGGGGACGCTGCAGAATACTGTGATCGCTCAGTTTAATGATGTGGCAGGAGTCGAGCGCCTCTTCGCGAAGTATCCCGGAGAAATCGCGGCCGTCATCGTGGAACCGATCATGATGAACGTGGGCATCCTCATGCCGGATGACGGTTATCTCCAGGCTCTTCGCGAAATCACAAAGAAAAATGGCGCGCTCCTGATTTTCGACGAAGTTAAGACCGGAGCTAAACTCGCTCGCGGCGGAGCCTGCGAGTATTTTGGAATCAAGCCGGACATTGTTTGCTTGGCAAAATCCATCGGCGGCGGATTCTCGTTGGCGGCTTTCGCTTCCACGCGAGCAGTAATGGGCCTTATCTCCAACCACAAAGTTTTTCATGGCGGCACATACAACACGAACCCCGTAGCCATGGCCGCAGGGCTAGCAACCTTCAGAGAAGTGCTCACGCCCGCAGCCTATGAGCACGTGAATCGGCTGAATAAAAAATTGCTCGATGGCTACCACAAGGAAATTAGCAAAACAGGCTTACAGGCTTACGTTGTCGGAGCCGGCTCAAATGGTTCGCTGATGTTTTGTCCGAAGCCGATTCGAAACTATCGCGATTGGCTAAAAGTTGACAGCGAACTCTGGCGGCATTACTGGTTCGCGATGGTGAATCGCGGAGTGATGGCCCAGCCTTATTGGTGGGATGAGCAATGGACTGTCTCGGTCGCGCACACAGAGGCCGATATCGACCGTCATCTCGCGGTTTTTGCAGAAATTGCTCCGGCCTTGGCGCAGGCGCAAAAAGAGCCGCACGCGGCAGCAAGCAGCGCGCACTGAGATTGAGAAAAATTGCTCATCAGCGCCCGCGGCCCAGGTTTCTGAACAGATCGTTCATTCGTCTCACGAGGAGCCGTTGGCAGAATTAGTCACTCCGCAAACCGAAACCGCACACCTGAAGCGGGCGCTTGGGCGCTGGGACCTGGTCGCGTTATTTGTTGTAGCAGTTTTCAATCTCAATGTGGTGCCAAGTATTGCCGCAAACGGCGGCGTCACTGTCTGGCTTTGGATTATCTCTCTCGTGCTGTTTTTTTGGCCGCAAGGAATTGCCGTGATCGAATTGGCGCATCGCTATCCCGGAGAAGGCGGCGTTTATCTCTGGGCCAAGGAAGTTTTCGGCGAGTTTCACGGCTTTCTGTCCGGCTGGTGTTATTGGACGAATAACATGATGTACGTGCCCACCGTGATGCTGTATTTCGTCGGCGTATCTGTGTTCGTGTTTCCGAGCCATCAATACCTAGCCGACAATAAAGTGTTTGCCGTGTCGGCTTCGCTCGCGCTGCTCGCGGTTCTGGTGATCCTGAATATCGTGGGACTCAGCGTCGGAAAATGGATTAACAATTTGGGAAGCATCGGCACTGTGATAGCCGCGGCTGTTCTCGTAGGATTGGGATTGATTGTTTGGTTGCGGTACGGCACCACTCTGAGCGCTCAGGATTTTCGCATTCCGGCAAACCCACGATTTCTCCTGAATTCGTTCGGCGTGATTTGTTTTGGCCTCGTGGGTCTTGAACTTGCCTCCGTAATGGGCGACGAGATCAAAGACCCGGAACGCACTTTACCCGGAGCGGTTGTATGGGGCGGGATACTATCCGGCATCCTTTACATCGCAACTACCCTCACACTGCTGGTGGCCGTGAGCAAAAATGATATTAACGTTCTGCAGGGAATCGTGCAGGCCGTCAGCCACATGGCGCAAAAAGTCGGCGTCGTGTGGATCGTGGCACCTTTCGCGCTGATGCTAAGCATTTCGATCGCGGGAATTGGTTCGGCATGGCTCGCTGGCTCAGCTCGCATTCCGTTTGTCGCGGGTCTCGATTCCTACTTGCCCAGCTGGTTGGGAAAAGTTCATCCGCGCTATGGCACGCCGTACGCCGCGCTGACCGTTCATTTTGTGGTGTCCACAATTTTAGTGCTCATCAGTTTTCTAGGTTCCGGCGTCCAGGAAACCTTTCAGCGACTGCTGTCTCTCGCGGTCGTGCTGCAGTTGCTTCCGTTCCTCTACATGTTTGCGGCCTTGCTGAAGATTGCAGCAGATCCTTTGGCCGAAAGAGGACACTACAGCAAAACCGTGCTTTGGCTGGCGGGCTCAAGCGGGTTGTTGATGACCATTCTCGGCATGATTTTCGCCTTCTCGCCGGCCCAGCAGATTAGTTCGGTCTGGTCTTACGAAGCCTGGATGTTCGGCGGTACGGCTTTGTTTATCGGTCTGGCAGTATTCTTTTTCTTTGTGTACGGCCGCAGAAAAACAGCCGCGCAGGCTGCAGGCAGAATTTAGCAACCCTACTGGACGTCAATTTCGGGGAGAGAAATATGGCAAGTGAGGCAAAAGCGAGCCCTCGCAGGTATCCGATGTATATCAACGGCGAATTTGTCGAAAGCGCCGGCAAAAAATATTTCCCGGTGGTGGATCCCTCCACCGAAGAAGTGATGGCAGAAGTTCCGGAAGCGAATGAAGTTGACGTAAATCGCGCAGTAGCAGCCGCGAAGGCCGCTTTCGATTTGGGGGCATGGCCCCAGACCACAGCGCAAGATCGCGGCCGCATCCTTTTCAAGCTCGCCGAACGCATTCGCAAGGGAGCCCCGCACCTGGCTGAACTGGAAGCGCGCAATTCCGGAAAGCCCATCGTGGAAGCGGAGTACGACATCAACGACGCCGCCACTTGCTTCGAATACTACGGCGGAATGGCCACGAAAATCCTCGGCCATGTAAATCCAGTGCCGGACAACGCGCTGAGTCTTTCGCTCCGCGAACCCGTCGGCGTAGCCGCGCAAATTATCCCGTGGAACTATCCACTTCTAATGGCCGCTTGGAAGTTGGCTCCCGCGATCGCCGCAGGATGCACCTGCGTTTTGAAACCTGCCGAGCAGACACCGCTTACCGCGCTTGAATTTGCAGGCTATCTCGCTGACGCAGGATTGCCGCCCGGCGTCGTGAACGTCCTTACCGGCTTCGGCGAATCTTGCGGCGCTCCGCTGGTAAAACATCCCGACGTAAACAAGGTTGCATTCACCGGCAGCGCCGAAGTGGGCAAAGCCATCATGAGAGCCGCCGCTGACACGGTGAAGCGCGTCACGCTCGAACTCGGCGGCAAGTCCCCAAACATATTTTTCGCCGATGCTGATTTCGAGTCAGCGATTGACGGAGCGCTCTTCGGCGTGTTCATCAACCAAGGCGAAGTGTGCTCGGCAGGGAGCCGCATCCTGGTAGAAAAATCCATCTACCCAAAATTCGTGGAGGCCATGAGCGCCAAAGCGAAAACAATTCGCCTGGGTCCGCCGCTCGAGCGTGAAACAAAGATGGGTCCACTCGTGAGTAAAGATCAATTCGACCGCGTCCGCGGATACCAGGAGCTGGGCAAGAAAGAAGGGAAGGTTGCGGCGGGCGGTGGGCGCTCGACATCCTTCGCACGCGGGTACTACGTTGAACCGACAATTTTTTACGATGTGGACAACTCCGCGCGCATCGCGCAGGAAGAGATCTTTGGCCCGGTCGCAGCCGTCATCCCGTTTGCGGATGAAGCGGAAGCGCTGCGCATCGCAAACGCCACGCCATACGGCTTGGCCGCGGCTGTGTGGTCGCGCGATATTTTCAAGGCCTTCCGCATGGTGAAAGCGTTGCGCGCGGGGATTGTTTGGGTCAACCATATGCAGCCCACCTACGTGGAAGCGCCCTGGGGCGGATACAAGCAGTCCGGATTCGGCCGTGAACTCGGACCCTGGGGAATCGAAGAGTATCTCGAGACCAAGCAAGTTCATATAAACCTGAACGAACAACCCATCGGATGGTACTGACATGCCGACTATTCAATTGCGCACGCCGATACCCGGGCCCCAATCGCAGGAATGGATGCGGCGGAGGCAAGCCGCGGTCGCGCGCGGCGTAGGACACGCTACTCCGATTTTTGCAGCGCGCGCCGAAGGCAGCGTCCTTGAAGATGTGGACGGAAACAAGTTTCTCGATTTCGCCGGCGGCATCGGAGTAGTGAATGTCGGCCATCGCGCTCCTAGCGTTGTGGATGCTATTCGAAAGCAGCTCGATGCGTTCGTGCACACTTGTTTTAGCGTGGCTCCCTACGGGAAATATGTCGAGTTGGCTGAAAAACTGAATGCCCTGGTTCCCGGGAAGTTTCCGAAGAAAACAATTCTGGTGAACAGCGGCGCGGAAGCTATCGAGAACGCAGTGAAAATCGCCCGCGCTTACACTCACCGCCCGGCGATTGTTTGTTTCGAGGACGCTTTCCACGGCCGCACGATGCTGACCATGTCGCTCACCAGCAAAACGCATCCGTACAAGGCCGGGTTCGAGCCTTTCGCCACGGACATCTATCGCATTCCCTACGCTTATTGCTACCGCTGTTCGTACTCGCTGCAATATCCTTCCTGCGGAATTTTCTGCGCGCATCACCTGGAAGATACTTTCAAGCGGATGGTGGCTGCCGAGTCTGTCGCGGCCGTCGTGGTGGAACCGGTCCTCGGCGAAGGCGGCTTCGTTGCGCCGCCACCGGAATTCTTCAGCATTATCGCGGACATCTGCAAGCGCCATGAGATTCTGTTCATCGCCGATGAAGTTCAGTCGGGCTTCGGCCGCACAGGCGCGATGTTTGCGTGTGAGCGATACGGAATCACGCCTGATATTTTAGTCAGCGCAAAATCGATTGCCGACGGGATGCCTCTCGCTGCCGTGACCGGCCGAGCGGAGATAATGGATACACCAAGTCTGGGTGCGCTCGGTGGAACCTACGGCGGAAATCCGCTCGCTTGTGCGGCGGCCCTGGCAGTGATTGAAACGATGGAGCGCGAAAACCTTCCGGCGCGTGCGGAAAGACTGGGGAGGAAGTTTGATGGTCGCGCGCAGGACTGGAAAAAGCGCTGGCCGCTCATCGGTGACGTCCGTGGACTTGGCGCGATGCGCGCTCTGGAGCTTATTCGGCCCGGAACGAATCGCGAGCCGGCGAAAGAAGAAACGGAGCGAGTGCTGCGATACTGTTTGGAGCACGGCCTGATTTTGATTTCCGCCGGGAGTTACGGTAACGTCGTGCGCCTGCTAATGCCGCTGATCACTACGGACGAACAATTCGACGAGGGTTTGAACGTGCTCGAAGGCGCGCTGATGAGCGTTGCAGAATCGCTCACCACCGCGTCTCGCCACGTTTAGCTTTGGATGGGATGAGCTTTCTCCAGGTACGCCCAGCGTTCTACGATCTGGCGGTTGGCGGTCTGCCAAATCACAATTCCTGAAAACTCAAACTTTTGGTTTGACACGTTGTCCGTGCCAGTCCAGCGGTTGCGCACTACTACTTTGTCGTCCTCGGCGATCAAGTCTTCGATGTTGACTCGCAGGTCGGGAACTTTCTCGAGCAGGTTACCGACATATTGGATGGCTCCCGCAGGCTACGGAGGTGTTCCTGGGGGCACATCCGCGCCGTGATCGACAAAACCGGAGGCCAGATTCGCTTCGCCGATTTTCAGGTTTTTGCGGTTCACGAATTCTTCAAAATGGTTGCGGATAAACTGCTTCATCTCTCCAGGAGTCATGCCGGTCTGGGGATTCTTAATTTCCGATTTTTCCGCGGTGGTGTACATGGCGTCTCTCTTGTTTAGGCAGATGCCGCTTGATCTCGAAATTCCTTCGAATTTGCTTGAAGATATTGATCGAGGGTCACGGGATCGCGCCCGAGCAAAGATTTCAACAGCCCATCGGTCTTCGCGCCGCCACCCTGTTTGTAATATTGCTGAAGCTCTAACAACGATGTGACTTGCCATTCCGGCATGCCCATGCCGAGCATTGCGTCACGCTGCGCGGATTCAGGAATATCCACGAACTTGACTGTGCGCCCGGCCGACTTGAGAAATTCTCTTCGCAAGTTCTTCGTTCGATACGGCTTCCGGCCCCAATAACTCGTAGGTCTTCCGGGCGTGCTCGCCTCCGTTAAGTGATTTCGTGGCAATAGAGGCGACGTCGCCGATGTCAATGTGGCTGACCTTCGCGCTGCCCAGGGCTTGATAAAACGCGCCCTGCGCGCGAATGCTCGGCGCGTAAAACGCGACGATGTTCTGCATGAATCCGTTGGGCCGCAGAATTGTGTAGCTGAGCCCCGTAGATTTCAGCTTATCTTCGACCTTGCGGTGCCAGCTCGGAAACGATTTTCCGTAATCTCCCGCGCCAAGCGCCGAATTCAGGACTACCTGCTTTACCCCTGCCTCCTTGCACGCATCGACGACATTGCTTTCCAGCTCCACGAGTTGTGGAATTGGAGAACACACGATATAGACGGCCGTGACTCCATCTAAAGCCTTCCGGAGACTCGGCGTATCAGAAAAGTCTGCGAGGACAGCCTGGCATCCCGCGGGCGCCTTCGCGGCTTCTTCCTTAGAACGGTACGTGCCGCGAAATTTGGACTCCCTTCGCGCCACCTCCTGCAACACGGCTTTTCCAACATTCCCGCTGGCACCGGTTATGAGAATCATTTGTCGCTCCAGTTCGTGAGGTTCGCGCGGGCGCTCGAAGCTTCCGCACCGTGCGCCCGTTCGACTGCTGAGGAGCATGGTATAACGGCAAGAGAGAGCCGGGAAGTACGCACAAATTTGTAAGTCTGGAGTTTTTTATGAAGCCTCATCACGGGTGTCCAGTGCAAGCGACGATTAACGTTTTGAGCGGCAAGTGGAAAGTGCAAGCGGTGTGGCACCTTTCGTTCAGGTCGCGCCGGTTTGCCGAGTTGCGCAATCTTTTGCGCGGTGTGAGCGAGAAGGTTCTTACCGCGCAGCTTCGCGCACTGCAGCGGGACGGCGTCATCGAGAGAACGGCGGAAGCGACCTTGCCGCCGAAGGTCACATACTCGTTGAGCGCTTCCGGCCAGGAACTGATTCCGCTGATGGAAGACCTTTGCGATTGGGGCTCGAAGCATTTCGGCATCAAGGCGAATTTGGTGCACAATCCGCGGCTGGCGAGAAGAGTTGCGCACTTGAGTACCGCGACCCGAGTCTGATCCCCGGATATTCTTTGACGGCGCGCGCTAATGCCTTGATCAGGGCGCGTATTTTTCTCCGACCTTCCGAGACAAGCCATTCTGATGATTCTGATGTTAAAGGAGGCCCAGAGCAGAGCGGTTTTCCCTTTGCACTTGCTTCATGGTGCAGTAGCGCGGGCGCTTTTTCCGGGCCGCCAGCGCAGCAATCTTGTGCCGTGACGGAACCGGCCGCCGGTGAAATGGTCGAATTGAACTTCGACGACGAGTTTGGGGTCGAGCGGTTCCCATTCCGAGGAATGTTTGGTGCTCCAGCGGCTCGGCCCGCCAGGCGCTTTGCCGGTGAAACCGGGAGGCTTGATCATCTTTTCGAGTTTTTTGGTCAGAGCCGGGCGATCCTCGTCGTGAATGGAGGAGTAGAATCCCACGTGATCGAGTTTGCCTTCGTCGTTGTATAGGCCCAATAGCAGCGAACCGACCAACCGCTTTTTTTCGAGATAGCGGAATCCGCCGACGACGCAATCCGCGGTTCGTTGCTTTTTAATTTTCTGCATGCCGGTACGCTCGCCGGTTTGATAGGGCAAATCGTCGCGTTTGGCCACGATGCCGTCGAGACCAACGCCCATGTGGAACCATTTGCGGGCGAGGGCAATATCGTTGGTGATGGGCGACAAGCGGACGGTGCGCGTCTTCGTCGCAAATATTTCTTCGCGAAATTCTCAGGGCCTTCCGGCGGTCGCGCAAAGGCTGATCTCACCAGCGATCGTCCCGTCCGCGTCAACCAGCAGATCGAAAACGATGTAGACGCAGGGTGTCGCCCGGCTTAGTTTGACGAACGCGGCTGGCGGCGGGATGAATGCGCATGCAACAAATCGTCGAAGGAAAGATTGCCATCGACCGGAATTACGATCTCGCCATCCAGAACGAATTTATCGACTTTCAATTTGTTGAGAGCGCCGCGACCAAGTTCCGGGAAAATATCGCGTGAGCGGCTTTCCGGATTTCGATTGCAGATCGATGCGGGCGCCGTCGCGAAAAGCGATGCAGCGAAAACCGTCCCATTTGGGCTCATATTGCCATTCGGGGCCTGCTGGCAGTTCATCGGCTGGCAACGCCTCCATCGGGGCATATTTTTTGGGGAGCGGCAAGCGTCATAGGAATCTTCCCAGGTTCACTCGGCCGCGCTCGTGCCAGCAATGGCTTCCATAAGATCGCCGTTTTTGCGAGGCGCGGCGGAACGTTCTGCATGGTGAAATCTTCCATGCGGACGCCGCGCTCCACCTCTTCCCAGGTCAGCGGAGTGGAAACTGTAGCTTCGCGGTTTGGGCCTCACGGAGTAGACCGACGCGAGCGTTCGGTTCCAGGAGTTCTGGTTATAGTCCACCAATACTCGCTTGCGCGGGACGCTTGGCGATGCGATATTCGGCGGTGATGATTTTCGGATGTCGCATGCGCGATTTCTTTCGCGAATTCTTTCGCGAAGGACCACACCTGTTTCTGCGACGGGCCGCGCACGATGGGCACGTACGACGTGAATGCCGCGCGAGCCGGTAGTTTTTGCGTAGCTTTTTATTTTTATCGAAGCCAGCGCATCGCGAACGATCAGAGCCGTTTCCAGGACTTGCTTGAAAGTGGCGCCTTCGGTGGGGTCCAAGATCGAAATGGAGATAGTCGGGTCGGTCCACGTCGTCGCATCGCGCGTACCAGGGATTCAAATCGATGCATCCCAGATTGATTACCCACAGGAGAGCGGCGAGATGGCTGAACGACTGGGAAAGTCGATCACGTTGCCGGAATGATGTTCGATGGAACAAACCGGGATCGACGGAGGGCGCGGCGAGGGCGCGCGTTTCATAAAAAAAAAGTCGCCGGCAGATTCCGTTGGGATAGCGCTTCATCACCATGGCGCGGTTTTTGAGGTGCGGCAGCAGCCAGGGGGAAACGTCGAGATAATATTGCAGGAGATCGCGCTTGGTGAGTCCCAGGTCGGGCCAGAAGATTTTTTGCAGGTTGGTCAGCTTGACAGGGCCGCCTTCGACGGTCAGTTCGGCTTCGTTGACGTTTACGGGGATGACGATGGCAGTTCGCTTCGAGGCGACCTGTTCTTGGTTTGGCTGCCGACGACTAGGCGTGTTTGTGGGCATTTCTATCGCTCGATATAGGCGATTCTAGATTCGGCCAGAAAACACATCGATGATTGTTTTGAGTGAGTTACAGCGATTTCTGTTTGTAGCGCAGTTTCGGTTAGAAATGTGAATTGCCGTTTGGCGCCTCGACAATGTTTAGATTCTAAGGTTTGCCGATTTGATTTTGTGAGTGGGGACCCGGATCCGACAATGAATTCGGCAAGGAGCTGAGACCTGGAGAGGTGCAGCTTTCGCTGGCCTTGATCGCTCGTTCGAAGCGGTTCTATTTTAATCACACAAAACGCTAGCATTTCGTTTTGCGGAATTCAAGGGTCGGTGTTCTGCGTGCATGTAATGTCTCTGTGTGTTAGTTCCATTTCAAAAAAAACGTCGGTGGAAACCTAGCGAGTAGGTTTGAAGCAGGATGCGTGTGAGACCTAAACCCGTACCTCTTCTTACATTGGGCACCCAGCGCGCTGGCCTAACTTGGGTCGCGCCTCCTACGCCGAGAGTAAGGAGCGGCACCGTCCCATTGTTAGCGCAACGCGCCGGCACTTTTCCTGCGGGAGGCTCAACGCGGCCGGCGACCATACTCTTCCTGCGTCGGCAAAGCGCGCCAGCGCTATTCGTAGCGAAGAGCGATTAGGGGGTCGACGCGGGTGGCGCGGCGCGCAGGGATGTAGCAGGCGGCTAGCGCGACCAGCCATAACAGCACGGCCACGGCGACGACGGTTACAGGGTCGTTGGCGTGGACGCCGTAGAGCATGGGAGCGAGATAGTGCGTGACGCCTAACGCCACTGCTATACCTACCGCCGCGCCGACGAGCGCCAGGGTCAGGCCTTGTTTCACGACGAGGCGCAAGACATCACCTTCTTGGGCGCCCAGGGCCATGCGAATGCCGATTTCGCGCGTTCGGCGCGAGACTTCGTAGGACAACAGGCCGTAAAGGCCGACGCAAGCGAGGACGAGCGCTAGAAAACCGAAAAACGCCGAGAGGCGTGCAATGAGGCGCTCCTGAAACAATAGGCGCTCGATTTGTTCGGATTGGGTGCTCACGCGAAAGAGCGGTAGATTCGGATTGAGTTTAGCGACCACGTTTCTGATGGCGGGGAGCAAAGCCTGTGGGTCGGCGGCGGTTCGCACTTCGAAGGATGCGCCCATGCCGCTCTGGGGGGCGTACATGGTGGCGCTGATTTCCTGGCGCAGATCGTTGTACTTCGCGTCGCGAACCACGCCGACGATTTCGTAGCCGGAACTTTTAGGGCCTTCTTGTTCTCCGCCGGCAGATTCCCCAAACTGTTTTCCGATCGGATTCTCTTGGCCAAGATATTCAGCAACGAAGGCTTGATTCACAACGACGACCGTAGGCACCGAAGACGATGCGCGGCCACTGTTCGACGCCGCGATGGCGTAATCGGAAGCATTAAATCCGCGACCTGCGAGGAGCGGAATCTGCATGGTGTCGAAGAAACCGGGGCCGACCAGCAAGAAGTTCGCCTTGGACATGCGATCCTGAGGAGTGCCGGGCCAGTGGAAGCCGGTGATCATCAAGGCGCCGCTGAGGAGTGGCACCGAGGAATAGCTGGCCGACTTTACGCCGGGTGTTTCCGACAGGCGGCCCTGCAGATCGCGATAGAAACTATCGAGTTGTGCGTCTTTGTAGCCGGCAAGAGTCGGGTCGATTTCGAAAATTACAACGTTGTGAGAATTGAATCCGACATCAATGCTACGCAAATTTTGGAGCGTGCGAACCAGCAATCCGGCCCCGACGAGCACGACAATCGCCAGAGCCACTTGCGCTACGACGAGCACGTTACCGACGCTGGACCATCGGCCTCCGTCTTGCGCCACGCTCGGCGAGACTCCGAAGCCTTCCTTCAGCGCTGGAGTTAAATCAACCCGTGTGCTGCGAAAAGCAGGGGCCACGCCAAAGATGATTCCCGTGAAAAGAGAAATCGCCACAGTGAAGCCGAGGACGCGCATATCCAAGCCGGTAGCGAATCCGAGCGCGCGCGTCTGATTGGTGGAGACAAACGACACGATCACTTGCGTGCACCAGTAAGCGAAGAAAAGTCCCAGTGCACCACCAACCACCGAAAGCATCAGGCTTTCGGTGAGGAGTTGGCGAACGATGCGTGTGGGGCCCGCTCCTAGTGCAAATCGCACGGCCATTTCCTTTCTTCGCGCTGCTGAACGCGCCAGCAACAGCCCTGCGACGTTGGCGCAGGCAATCAGCAAAATAATTCCTACGGCGAGCATTAGGACGTACAGCGGCTGGGTGTAGCGGCTGCTTGTGCCGTTCAATCCAGTTTGCGCGGTCACGAGAGCGAGGCTTGGCTCGTCGGCTGGCGTGGACAAAGTTGCGGTCTCGGCCGGCACGGCGTTTGTCGCGGGGCCTTCGGCAGAATTTGTCGGCGGGGCGGCCGGTGGCTGAATATTCCCAGGCTGATTTGCCCCAGCAGACGGGGGCATCGGTCTAAAGAGCATGTTTGGACCAGCGGGTGGTTTGCCGCCAGAAGGGGCTGGGCCGCGGAGCCGGGGCATCCCAGGGCCGGCCTCAAAGAGCGGCACGGAGCCGTGAAGCATTTCGTTGCGGAAAAGTCCGCTGAGCGCTGCTTGCGCTTCTGACGCTGGAACTTCCGGTTTCAGCCGGCCGACGATAGTGAGCCACCAGAACGTGACGTTACCCTGGCGATTATCCCACCGCGCGGGGTTGGTAATTCGCTGCGCGGCGGCGATCGGAAGCCAGATGTCGTAATCGTTTCCAGGAGTAATGCCGGTGAAGCGCTGCTCGGCTACACCGACGATCGTGAAAGGGACGTCGTTTAACTGAATGGTGCGACCGATTACATCTCGAGAACCGCCGAATGCGCTCTGCCAGTAACCGTAGTTTAGAACGGCGACCGGAGGCGCCGATGGTTGATCGTCGCTCGGTTGAAACAAGCGGCCTGTTGCGGACCGCACACCAAGCGCGCGGAAGAAATCACCGGAGACGACCTGCCCATCGATGACGGTGGCGGGACCGTTGCCTGTTAGATCGAGACTGCCGGTGTTGGAGAAAGCCGCGACTCCGGAAAAGACATTTGCTTGTTCGATCTCACGGAACATTGGCTCGGAGAACGAGCAGCCTGATGGATTCGGGGCTTCGAAACGCAAATCAGTGGCGCAATCGCCGGAGGACATGTAACCGTGAATCTTTGGAGCCTTGTGCGCGCTCCATCGAAGGACAACTAATTGCGATGGATTGCTGACGGGAAGGGAGCGCAGCATCACCGCGTCGATGAGGCTAAAAATTGCGGTGTTCGCGCCAATGCCCAGCGCCAGCGTGAGAACGGCGATTACGGTGAACACGGGGGATTTCGCCAGCATGCGAAGACCGTAACGCAGATCCTGCAGAAGCGTTTGCATGGTCGCACCTCAGAAAATGGGTGAACTGAACAGAAATATCACATTTGTTGCCTATTTCATAAAGCCTATGTCCCTTGTAGACGTAGGAAATTGTAAAACGGATAGCTAGCTAGTTGCCGGTCACGGAACAATATTTCGTGGCGAACGGCAACGAGCGATCACTGGTCGCGGTGGGAGGTTAGCGAGAAGGCCGGACAGAAGTGCGAGTCGGGAAGAGCAGGGAGGTGGCAATTGTGGCGGCTAGGATTACAGCTATGACTGCGAGAGACGCGACGTCGGGGATGAGGAAGCGGTCGCTCAAGATCATTTTTGTTCCGACGAAAATTATTACGGCGGCGAGGCCTTGATGGAGGAAGCGGAAGCGGGGGAGGACGTCGGCGAGAGCGAAGTAAAGCGCGCGAAGTCCGAGGATGGCGAAGACGTTTGAGGAGTAGACGATGAAGGTGTCGCGGGTGATGGCGAGGACCGCGGGGACGGAGTCGACGGCGAAAATGATGTCCATGGCTTCCAGGGCTACAAGAGCGAGAAATAATGGAGTGGCGCTCCATTTTCCGCTTTTGCGGACAAGGAATTTTTGGCCTTCGTAGTCGTTAACTACCGGAAAGAATCGGCGGGTGATGCGAACCAGCCAATTATTTTCTGGGTGGAGCTCACGTTTCTGGGGAAGCAACATTTTGAAGCCAGTGAAGAACAAGATAGCGCCGAAAAAATAGACGATCGGATGAAATCTTTGTAGGAGGGTGACGCCCGCAAGGACAAAAACGGCTCTTAAGACGAGCGCGCCAGCGATGCCGAAGTAGAGGACCCGATGTTGAGAGGCGGAGGGGATTTTGAAGGCTCGGAAAATCAACAGGAAGACGAAAATATTGTCGAAGCTGAGCGATTTTTCCACTAGGTAGGAGGCGAGAAATTCCGTACCGGCCTGAAAGCCACGGTTGAAGTACACCCAAAGATTAAAAAGTAGGGCGACGCTGATCCATGCCGCGCTTTCGATCAGGGCTTCTTTTAAACCGATGGTGTGCGGACGGCGATGAAGGACGCCAAGGTCGAGACCCAGTGCGATGATTACTGCTGCGCCGAAGATTATCCAGATGTGTAAGGGGGTCCCTAGCATGTGTGATTAGCGTACCGGTCTGAGCACAGTCTAGCTGGCGGGATGCCGGGGGCGAAGCTGAATATTTGAACCATTTTGGGGAGAAGCCAGTCGCGGGAAAGTGATAAATGAAATTTACGCGGATTTTGTACGTTATCGTGAAGGAATTTGGATCTTATCCCAGGCGCCATTTTGTTGCCGGCAGAGGTACAACAGAAGTTGAGTGGGCCATCATGGACCGCTTCTCCGAGACACTGAAAGACGCGCAGACGTGCAATGATTTCCATGCTGGCATCCGCGGTCTAGGCGCCTTCCGCCTATTCAAACACCTCCTGACGGAATACAACTTGTGGGACGCGTGGAATCAGTTCAAACAAGTCAAACTCCGGCAGATGGCCATCGAATGGTGCGAAGAGAACCGCATTAGGTTCCATCAGATCTAACGGTGATGGGAGAGTAGTGATACACGTCGAGTGAGACTTACTTAAACGCCGTTTGTGGCAGCGACGAGCAGGTGTCAGGCTATCGGGAGTTGAGCTCCTTCTGGACCCGTTAATCTTTAGTAATGGAAGCGCCAGCGAAATTCAGCATAGATTTCGCGTGGATCGTTGAAGTGGAATCCTCCAAACGTGAGGCTGTTGTCGAGCAATATGCGGCGATTCGCTACGTTTAGAGCCGTCAGCGACACCGTGTATTTGTCGCCAAAACTTTTTCCCAAGGAAATGTCGAATGTAGTGTGTTGCGGCAAATAGGGGCCCGGAAACTGCGCATTCTGTATTCCGTTTGTGAAGCCCGAGCCGTAATACACATTGGAGGAGGCGAACGCATGCCAGGGGAGATTCGCGTTAAAACCAACATTCAGCGTGTTTCGCTGATCGTGGTCTAGAGCTCTGTAACCGGGCACGGGCTGGCACATGGGACTATTCGGAGGAAAACAAATCAAGCCTCCCGTGACGGCTCCGCGAGCTTGCGCTATCTGGTTGGAATAGGCGAGGTGCATCTGTCCGCGATTCCAGAGGCGCGGAGAGCGAAGGGTGAGCTCCCAACCACGAATGAGTGCGCCGTCGATCGTAACCGGAATGAAGATATTTGATTCACCGACATTGTTGTGATCGAAGAAATTGTTTGAGCGCGTTTGGAAATTGTCGGCGTCCAGAGTCCAGCCGCGAAATGGAATAGTGACGCCAAACTGATGTTCCTCGTCGCGCTCTCCGTGCAGAGAGTCAAACGATAGCTGCGATCCACTTTGAATGAATTCGAGCAAGGGCCCGGAAATAGTGGTCAACGGGGGAGCCTGGTAGTAATGGCCGTAGAACGCACGAAAGACCCAGTTCAAATGAGGAACTTGCAATGCGATTCCAAATCGCGGGTTGATGGTGTTCTCCGAAACTCCGGCCTCTGCATTCGATCCTGAGCTCGAAAAATGGGTGGGCCGGATTCCGGCGATCAAGGTTAGCCAGGATGTTGCTTTGAAATTGTCACTCATGAATCCGGCGACCTGACCACCAGTCGCAGTTTCGGGACTCATGATTCGAGGGTTACCACTCCCGTCATTGAAAATAAGTCCGAAAAACTCATGATCATGTTGTCCGAAACCGTAGAGACCAACCTCCATGTTATTCCGCGCGACGTTTGCAGTGAAGGTCGTTTGCAAGCCGCCATAGTTTGAAGTGCGATTGTCCGTCGCACTCTGGGGAGTGTCATTAGCCGCGCCCTGATAGTCCGCGGTGTTGTGATGAAAGAAAGGTGAAATGGTAAGGAGCATGTTCGGATTGATGGTGCGGACCCAGGAAAATGAAGCATAACCATCATTTTCGTGCTGGCCGTCCCGAAGGCCGCTGCTATCGAAGGGAGAACTAGGATTTGGATCGTAGGGAACCTGATAATAATCCGCTCGGAGGGACGTCACCAAACGAAATTGGTCTTTCGGGTTGAGGTTGTAGATGAAAGTCCCGAAGCCGCCATAGCCATTTTCAGCGTCGTGAAAGACCTGGCCAATCGGAGTTTGTAGACCAAGGTTGCTGCGGTTTCCGTTCAGGCTGGCAAAATACGCAAAACGCTGGGTGTGACCACCAAAGCTTAATTGATCGTTCGTTTGATACGAATTTCCAAAGCTCGTGACGAGTTCGGCTTCATTGTCTCGTTCAAAACCTGACCGCGGAATGATATTGAAGATTCCGTACGTGCGATCGCCATAGGCTGCGTCATAGCTTCCGCGCTGGACCTCCAGGTAGTCGATGTCTTTCGGATCGATTTGTGGTCCAAGATTGCTCGCGATGTTTGTATTGGGTAGGGGGACGCCGTCTATGAGCCAGCTTACCTGGTGTCCTCCGCGGATGTGCAACTGATCGTGCGTGTAATACGCACCGGGAACGAAATCGGTGATCATCTGCAGACTGTTGGTGCGATTTGCACCGGGCGTTTGTGCGATATCTTCGCGATCGACCAGGGTCGTGGGAGTTACCGAATCCACATTAGCCACGTTTGCTTCGGCCGAGACCACAGTGGTTTGATTCACGGTCGCGATCGTCAGTTGAAAGTGAAGAACGGGTGACGATCCAGAGATAACTGTAAGGGTTTGTTCGGATGTGTTGAACCCAGGCTGACCAACGGTGATTCGATAGTCTCCCACGGGAACAGCGCTAAATGAGAATTCGCCGTTTTGATCTGTTTGCGTTGTTTGATTCCAATCTGACGTGACCGCTTGCAATTTCACGGATGCGTTTGCCACCGGCCGGTGCTGCGGGTCGTGGACGATTCCTTGAATCTTTCCGAAAATAGTAGCGTGGACCGACAAGCTTGAAAACAGGCAGGCCGCAACAAATACCGAAAATACGAGCTTCCGCATGACACTCCTCCCTCGAATCTAGATATCTGTTCTATGGGATCAGCGGGACGAACGGCTAGATTCGCGGAGGTTGATATGGAGCAGAAAGAAAACCGGGGGCATAACGTTCGTCGAACGAAACAAGGATGCCACGGTTGACGTCAGGAGTTGCGATTGACGTGATCGCCGAAGGCGCCGTAGGAACTATGGGTGCGTTTAAGCCGTAATCTGTGTGGTGACCTGACCGCATGGTGCATTCGAAGACGTGTCCGAGCTCGCCGTGTTGACACTCCATTCCGCTGTGCTGAGCAGCATGATGGCCATGGGGCAAACAGCACATGCTATTGCATTCGGAGGCTTCACCATCCACGCCGCGGGCCAGCAAAGCTAGCGGCGTAGCGAGCAGTGCGACAATGACGAGAATGGATTGAGCCCGGCGCATCGTGGACGGGCATATTACTTCATCAGAGTTGCCGCGCGCAAGACTCAACTGGGATACGGAACTAGTCCCATTAAATCAAACAGTTTCCGTTTAGGAATCCAAGTGTCCTACCGGAAAAAGATGCGGCACCCCTCGAGTTTCAATCTTGCCGAGGGTGAACACTGGTGCCGCGCAGAAGGATGCGCCACCCGCCAGATGTCGGGTTAGCGTCCGCGTCCATTAACTCCTCGATGGCCGGATTCATACGGTCCAGCAGTTCTAACAACGCTTGCCGACGCTGACGAAAATCGTTTTTGTTGAAGTTGGATTTGAGGGTCAGGACGGCGCTAATGGATTCGCCCAGGCTGGCCGCTCCGCCAAACTTAGAGGGGACACCGTCAACGCTATCGTAAGCATTTGATACTTCCCGATGTTTTCTCGATTCATCGTGAGAGTCATCACTTTAATTTCGATCTTGGAACGAGAACTTGGATTCCACCGCGAATGGTTTTCCGTCCAACTCCGCGTACGGATAGACGAAGTAGTTAAGCGGATCGCCCTGCTGCGGGGGGTCCAGGCGGATATCTCGCCCGATAGTAAACTGCAGGCGATTGTCGTCGAGCGCTCCGAAGAAATAATCCTTCTTGTCTGGATGCTTCCAAGCTTCTGAGGCATCCACAGGGATCCAGCCGTAAGGCTCCACATAGAACTCCGCCCAGCAATGATATCCCGGTACAGCCCCATCATGCTGATCTGAGGGCAGCGGAAACCCGATTTCGAAGCGAGCAGGAATCCCGGCCGCCCGCATCATGGCGATAAACAGTGAGTGAAAATCAGTACAGTTCCCACGCTTGGCAGTGCAAGCCCAGATCGCATCGCCGTTACCCCAACCTGTGCCGGACTTGTCGTAGCGCATCGAAGCGATAACGTAATTGTAGGTGGCCCGCGCTTTCGCGAGTGGGTCTTGGAGTCCACGCGTCTCGCGGGCAGAGAGCTCCGCGATGACCCCGTCAAGAGGGACGCGACGGTCTGGTCGGAGGAAGCGCTGAATATCTGGCGAGGTCAGTCCTGATTGCGCGGTGACCGTGTGTGCTTCGAGCAGTACGCGGTGTTCGCGGCGGGTCACTTCAAAGCTTACACGCACCTCCGAAGGCTCGGTGCCCTTCGCTGCTGGAACCTGAAGATACACATACTCATTGCCATATTCTGGATCGCGAAGTCTTGTATAGGTAAAAGAAGTTTCGATTTTCAAGTTGCCGATAGTTTGGTATCGGTCTGCCTGCGGCAATGGAATCCAAATCCGTGAAATCTTTGCGTCTGCGGGCAAAGCAGGAATTCGCGCAAGATAGGTAAATTCGAAATTGCGTAGAGGCGCATCCGTGTCCGAAGGAGCAGAAAACGCCGCTCTAGCAACGAGTGCGACGATACAAGCAAGCGTCAAAACAATAGCTCCGTACGGTTTCATGGGCGCAATCTCCTCCAGGCCTGACTTGGTGGCAGATAGGGTCCGGGAACCCAGAATTCAATGGAACTTGTCTGCAGAACTCCGCGGTTCAGCCGGCTGTTCAAGTGAAGCCGTCCGAAGTGGGAATATACCTCACTTTGATAGCACCGAGATCTGACCATTTGCAAGCACTTCTCCAACCCAGGGGCATCCGGCCCGAGAATAAGTCATTTCTTGCGAGATGCTGCGAAACACCCAAAATGATCAGCAGGGCTAGGTACAATCGAGCTCAATCTGTTTTCGACTCTAGAATTTGACAAGGGACAAAGTAGAGATTAACCTGCCGCTGAATTTGTCAGGATGGGAGGTTACGTTTTCCGCGGTGCCGTGGAGTTTGGGATGCAGATGCTGGATGCCTCGCGTTTCCAAGATGCAGACAAATACGAAGCTTACCTGAAGACGCCTTCGGGCAGGCTGCGTTCCGAGCTTGCCTGGGAGAACCTGTGCCGCTTTCTGCCCCGCAACACATCGAAGCGACGCGTTCTGGATGTGGGCGGTGGCACTGGGTTTGCGAGTGTCCAACTCGCGCGGATGGGCTATCAGGTAGTGCTGCTCGACAGTTCCGAAGAGATGCTGCGGATCGCACGCGAGAAGGCTGGCGCTGGCAGCGTGGCAGCGCGAATTTCATTTTGCCACGGCGACGCAGGCCGATTGTCTGAACTCTTCGATGCAGACTCCTTTGACATCGTGGTTTGCCACAACCTGTTGGAGTATGGCGAAAATCCTTCTACGATTGTTCGCGATATCGCTAACGTCCTGCGGAAGGGCGCCGTGCTTTCTGTATTGGTGCGCAATCGTGCGGGAGAGGTGCTAAAAGATGCTATTAAATCGCGCGAGTGCAAACTTGCAGTTGCCAATCTGACCGCGGAGACGGCGGTGGATTCCCTCTACGACGAGCCCGTACGGGTATTTACCCTCACACAGGTACGCGATTTGCTCACCCGCGCGAAGTTGGAAACCGTCGCCGAACATGGTGTCCGAGTCTTTTCCGATTACGTCGATCTGGAAAATCAGACAGATTCAGCATACTCCCAAATATTCGAATTGGAGTCGGCGCTTGGGGTGCGCCCAGAGTTCGCTGCGATTGCGCGCTACATACAAGTAATCACCCGCCGTTCCGACGCGGCTTCCAGCGAGGTGACGGGACCATGACGCAGGCCAGCATTCATTCCAGTTCACTGTCTGCTTCGATCCGGCCCGCTGCGCCTGGAGGATTTGCTCTCGGACTCGGACTGACCAACGAATGCAACCTGGCTTGTTCCTTTTGCTACCGCGATCCGACGCGGATGGACCGGCTTAGCCTTGAACAAGTGCAATCTGTGATGGAAAGCCTGCCGATAAGGTCCGTCAATCTAGGCACCGGTGAGAATGGAATGCATCCGCAGTTCCGCGAGATTCTAGGCTATCTCCGCTGTCTGCCGGCGAAGCTCACCATCACATCTAATGGCCACAGCGCGGCATTGCTCGCTGATGACGAGCTCCGTGCCTTCCACGACATCGAGTTCTCGCTGGATTATCCTAATAAGCTCGCGCAGGACAACCAACGCGGCAGCGGCAATTGGGCCCTGGTTCTTGATCAGGCAGCACGCTGTGTCAGATTGGGAATCCCCGTTACCTTCATTGCAGTAATGATGAAGTCGAACTATATGCGCCTTGCCGAAGTGGCGTGCGTGGCCAAGCGTTACCAAGCGCCGCTGCGCGTCAATGTTTACCAAGCCGTGCGTTCTGACGTGTATGCGCTGAGCTACGAGGAATATTGGCAAGGCTTTCGAGCGTTGTTCGCAAAGACTGATGTGATTGCCATCGGCGAACCGCTGGTTCGTGCCATGGCTGGTATGCCTCCGAGGACCGGCGGGTGTGGAGTAAGCACGGTGCGGGTTACTCCGCGCGCAACCACCCAGCCTTGCGTGTATTGGCCAGGAGCTGGGGAACCCCTCTCACTTCTTGTCTCGCTCCGCTCGGGAGTTGTAGAAACTTCGCCCTTTGTCGAGGCGCGCACTGTGCCCGAAGCCTGCCGCTCCTGCGTTTATCTCGAGTCTTGTTACGGCGGATGTGCTGGGCGGCGCCGCATCCAAAACGCCCTCGATCATCCGGATTTCTATTGTCCGGTTGTCCGGGGAGAAGTACAAAAGCTTGAGATCCGAATGGCTGCCGCTCGTGAACTTCCCAAAGGCGAAAGCTCATGTACGACGGTCGTGATTGCGCGCGATTGAGATAACCAAGAGGAGGCATCTCAAATGCCAGAAGAACATGATGCGCGAATCGGGCTCGCCATTGTTCGGTTAACGATTGGTGCGATGTTCGTGTGGGTCTTTTTTGAGAATCTGGGGAAGGGTCTCTACACGCCAGCGGGTTATTCCGGACTGATCAACTATTACATCCAGCATGATCACGCTCCGGCCGCATGGAAGGCGGTCATGGCGGCAGCGGCGAGTCACGCCGCAATGGCGGCTCCTATGCAGGCGGTAACCGAGATTTCTCTTGGGATCCTGCTCGTCATCGGTCTGCTGACGCGACCTGTCGCCTTTGTAGCATTTCTGTATCTAACAAGCCTTTGGATGTCTGAGTGGGGCACGGCGTGGATTTGGGAGTTGCTGGTTCCGGTGCTCGCATCGTTCTCGCTCGCGGTGGGGCGCGCCGGTCGAACGTGGGGCGTCGACGCCTTGTTAGCGCGGCGCCGGCCGTCCTCGCCATGGTGGTGACTGGGGCCCAAAATCAAGTGCGAGTGTCGGTCGTCATTCCTACGCACAACGAAGCGCAGTCCATCGGTCGCGTGTTAGCTGATCTCCCGGCCGATATTGTCACTGAGGTCTTGGTTGTAGATAGCAATTCAACCGATGGGACTCCCGAGATCGCCTCAAAGATGGGAGCCCGTGTACTCCACGAACCTCTTCGCGGATACGGTCGCGCCTGTTTGACCGGATTGGCAGGCGCAAGTAGCCCTGACGTCGTAGTGTTCCTCGACGGCGATTACAGCGATCGACCAGATGAGCTGCCGCTTCTTTTGACTCCCATCATTGACGGCCGTGCCGATATTACGCTGGGTTCGCGACTGAAGAAGAAGAGCATCCATGGGGCATTGCCTTGGCACGCCGCGTTTGGCAACCGATTGGCGGCAGTGCTGATCAGGTTTTTGTACGGTCTAAGGATCAGCGACCTCGGACCGTTCCGTGCCGGAAGAGCAGATGTCCTTCGCCGGCTTGAGCTACAAGAGAACACGTACGGCTGGGCGGTTGAAATAATTTTAAAAGGTACGCTCGCGGGATTTCGCATCGTTGAAGTACCGGTGAGCTATTATCCGCGCATGGGGAAATCGAAGATTAGCGGTACGTTGAGGGGCACAGTCGGAGCGGCGTGGTTCATCCTCTTCCTAATAGTGCGCTATTCTTTTCGGCATCGAAGTGCTCGAATGCCACGACCAGCGTGAGTCTTTGGACAGCGATATCGTATGGAATCCTCCAGCGAAACTACAGAACGTTTGCCTAGCAGCCGCACGCTCGTTGTGATGGCGAAAGCACCCAGGCTGGGCATGGTCAAGACCCGTTTAGCTCAGAGTCTTCCAGTTGAAGCGGTCACCGAACTCTATTGCTGCCTTTTGGACGACACAATGGCGCTAGCGCGCTCGTTGGGCACTGTAGAGGTTGTCATTATGTGCCCTGCGTCGGATGTCGAAGAACTAATGCGGTTGGCGCGAGGTGTGGTGACTGTTGTGGCGCAGAAAGGGGAGGGCCTTGCGGCGGGCCTGACCTCGGTGTTCGCACACTTCGCTGCGCCTGCCCGGCAACGTGTGATCGCCTTCAACAGCGACAGCCCGCATCTGCCGGTTTCGGTTCTCGCTCGTGCGTTCGAGGCGCTGACCGATCACGACGTAGTTGTGGGACCGACAAATGATGGCGGCTATTATCTAGTAGGTGCCAAAGCCGCTCATCCAACGCTTTTTTATGGCGATGGCATGGGCACTAAGAGCGCGCTGGAGGCTCTGCTGGCGTGCGCTCGAGAACTGCAGCTCTCCGTTGGCTTCACGGAACCTTTCTACGACATTGACGAGGAGCGCGACCTAACTCGGCTTGCCGCGGAACTGCGGGTCGCTCCCGCCAGGGCGCCGCGAACAGCGGTCTGGCTGAAAAAATGGGCACAGGCGGTGGCACAGTTGCCGACGGGCGCGGACGACCCGTGAAGATCACCCCATCACACAGGCTCTATGGGTTCGGCGCCATCTTGCTTGGGTCCCTGACGATCTGTTCACGCGAGCTTGGAAGCGCGGGTGAACCGTCCTTCATCATTCCGCTGGCAGTTGCTGGCGTCGCATACCTTCTCGCCATTCGTGAGTTGTTCTGCACGCCGAAATTCCCGCGTCGCGTCATCTTCGTCGGGCTCCTTTTAGCGGCTCTGTGGCATCTTCCATTTCTGCTGACGGCGCCGGGTTCAGATGATGACGTTCATCGATATCTCTGGGATGGGCGCATGCAACGGCTCGGCTATAACCCATATCTCGCCGTTCCCAGCGATCCCGCGTTCGCCGAGTTGCACACGCCCGAGACCCGCACGCTTAACAACCCGGAGGTACCGAGTCCATATCCAGCAGGAGCTGAGCTTTTCTTTCGCGCCGTAACCGCGATTCATGAATCTGTCTTTGCGCTGAAACTCGCATTCGTCATTTGCGATTTCGCGATCGTTCTGGTTCTGTTAGATATATTGCGTCGTAGCGGAGAAGGAGCGCATTGGGTTCTGGCTTATGCTTGGAACCCACTGCTGGCGACGGAGGTGGCGGGAAGTGGTCACATCGATATTGTCGGCGTGCTGCTGCTGCTGGTGTCTGTCGCGGCGCTAGCACGGCGCTGGCGCACGGTTGCAGCCTTGGCATTTGGGCTAGCTGTTGCAGTGAAATTGCTCCCGATTGTGCTGCTGCCATTGTTCTGGAGGCGCGTTCGTGTGCGCGACGCCGCCCTGGCGGCGATGGTGTTCGGAGGCCTATACGTTCCATTTTTCAACCAGGGGCGAATTCCGGTCGGCTCACTCGGCACTTACGTGCAGAGATTCCGCTTCAATGATCCAGTGTTCGCAACGCTGGAGCGTGTGGCGGCTCCGCAGCTTGTAGCTGGGCTGGCAGTGCTCGTCGGCTCTCTTACCGCATTCTGGTTGAGAAGCAAGAATTCGGCGCGGTCTTCTGACGCGTTTGCATGGCCTATGGCGGCATCGCTTCTATGTGCGCCGGTCGTATATCCCTGGTATCTTCTCTGGCTTCTGCCGTTCGTGCGTTCGGTCTCGACGGTGCCGCTCATTATCTGGACAGTTAGCATCATCCCGACTTACTACGTTTGGCATTTGCGGACGCTTGGTCGTCCGTGGTTGGTTCCTTGGTGGATTACACTGCTGGAATACGGATCGGTGGCAATGGCCGGCGCAATTATCTTGTTTCGCAGATTCACACAAGCCGCGGTAACGCAAAGCTCAACGAACTAGGTGGTTTTTGCGGATGCGGACGGCAAACTGCGAACCGCGAACTTGTGACACACGCGCGGGACCGCATCAGTATGCGAGAAGACGATCGGCAAGGGTGTGCTGTATAATGCGCGCCTATCGAGCAATGGGTGCGACTGGCTGTGGGCGAAGGTTACTGTGCCGACCTACTCTCGTGTATCCGAAAGCTCTTGCCCGTCATCCAACGCAGCATCCGTTCAATTCACAAAGGAGCAAACTCCATGATAAATGGGAGCCATGTAAGGATGATCGGTCTTTTGACGTTCGGAGTGCTGGTCCTTGCGGCAACCTCCTGGGCACAAGGCCGTCCGCCAATTCTTGAAAAGATAGCCAAGACTTATGGTATCGATTCGTTTGGGCAGATTGAAGCGATCCGCTATACCTGGAATGCACAGTTCCCTGGAGTGAATGTCTCCCGATCTTGGGTCTGGGAGCCCAAGACAGGCAAGGTCTCCTATGAAGGGAAAGATAAGGACGGCAAGCCCGTAAAGGCTGCATACGTTCGTTCTCAACTGAACAGCCAGCCTGACAATGTGAAGAACGAAATCGATCCGGCTTTCAATAACGATAACTATTGGCTCCTGTTCCCCTTGCATGCTTACTGGGACACCGGTGCCACCGTGACCGATCAAGGTATGCATAAACTGCCGGTGGGCAGCGGCTCGGCCGAGCTGGTAGCAGTTAAGTATCCCAACGAAGGCGGTTACACGCCCGGCGACACCTGGGACCTCTACGTCGGCAAAGACAACCGCGTCGAGCAGTTTGTTTATCACCGCGGCGGACCCGTGAAGCCGAGTGTCGTCACAGCAACTTGGGCTGGCTACAAGAAAGCTGGACCTCTCCTTATCTCAACCGACCATCGCGGGACGGCGGACGGCAAGCCCCTGCGACTCTTCATTTCGGACGTGTCTGTGAAGCTGACGGGATCAGACGCGTGGATAAATGCGCAATAATGAACTGGCGCGCTGGTCGTGCGAAAAGAAATGGCGGGGACGCCGAGACTCGAACTCGCGACCTCTGCCGTGACAGTTAGCGGGTGACAAGTACTTTCAACGACATGGAAGAGCACGGACGGCACTGCAAGTCATTGGAAGTACATCATAGGCAACGTTATTGTGTATCACGATGTGTATCGCGGTTCGAGAGAACCTTTGAGTAAGACCAACGATTGCGTTTTTGTGTCGGGAGCAGACTTTAGAAGAAACTAAGATCTTTCATGGGATAGTGCCGACGATTTCGCGTCCAGAGTTGTAGGTCGTGGAGACAAGCGGTCGCAGCGATCAAGGCGTCGCCCAGCTCGACCCCATGACTCTTAGCGTACTGTCTCAAAAACACCCCGGCTCGCTGGCCGATCTCGGCATCGATTGGGATCGATTGAACTGCGGCGAAGAGCGCCTGAAGAATTCCGTCCTCTTGCCGGCGAGCCCCATGCCAAAGCTCTGCAACGGTCACGGGAGAGCAGAAGAGCACTGTAGATGCCCGGCTCAGGGCGTCCCACTTCGTGAGAATGCCGGAGTTACGAGCGCGCGAGACCTCGATCAAAATATCTGAATCAATCAAAACGGATTTCAAGATGCGATTCTCTTGAGGCGTTTTCCTTTGCGGAGCCGACGGATGTAGGTCGTTGCATCGGGCAGATCATCGCGGTCCTTCCACATACCTATAAGTGCGGTCATCGCTTGCCTTCGATTGGCGGGAGAGCTTCTGAAACGATCGCGCACAGCCTGACGCACTAGTTCGGAAATGGAAGTACGGCTCTGCCGCGATCGGACGTGCAGCGCCTTCCAGATGTCATCGTCTAGATAAAGCTGCGTTCGCCTCATGATGTATAGTATACATCAATCTGCCAGCGACACTGAAACAAGGAATCCATAAGCGGATCGGATGGCATCCCAGCACGTGAAGCACTGACGGAGAGCAGGGTTGTCGCGGAAACACGCTAAGAGCGCTTGGCGTTTAACACCTTCGACGTCAAAGGCAACTCCTTGCCGTCGGCTCTGTCACAGCAGGGTTGAGTAATTGCGCATTCCTTCTATCTGTACCTTAGTGCTCTCGCTCGGAATTACGGTGACGTATTTGGAAGGTGTCAGGCTGCGGAAGCTAACCGTTTGTTTTCGATCTTCGCCAAGAGAGTTGTCAGGTCTTTGCGAGTGAAGGTCCACTGGAAGGGAGAAGCGGTTTCCTCGTATCGCTGCTGGAAGGCTAGCAGCCGCTGTTCGAGCTCATGGAGGGATTTGAAGTCGTTGGGCGTGAGTACCTTCCTCTGAACAATAGAGAAGTAAATCTCAATGGCGAAGCCTAACTCGCGCCGTGGAATGCCCCAACTGCGGAAAATTACAAGCCCCTAGTAACTTTTGCGTGGATAAAGGCTGCGGAAGCGATATACGCGACATCAGAAGCCCACTTCGGGGGCTGCGATTCCATGACCTGCGACACAGCTTTATCACGCGAATGGTAGAACAAGGCGTTCCACTCGGCGTAATTCAAACTTTCGTAGGGCACCTCAGCCCAAGGCTTGTTGCTCACTACACACACATTTCAAGTGGGATCGCAAGGCAGGCTGTCGACGGTATCGACAACCGGCGGCTTTTAGAAAAGCCTGAGAAAGTTTCGGCTTCGCATTACACGACAGTAGTCGATCCAAAGTTCAGGACGGACCTTGTTCAGTAGGGCCGCACTTTGTGGGGAATTTTGTGGGGAAACCAGTTTGCGACCGCGGGGCCATCCTCTAAATCATTCAAAAGAATGGCGGGGACGACGAGACTCGAACTCGCGACCTCTGCCGTGACAGGGCAGCGTTCTAACCAACTGAACTACGTCCCCGCTGAGGGTTTTCAATAACTTAGCATCAACTCGTTAGTGCGCATAAGTCGATGTGTCAGTTTTTGTGTCACTTTTTACAGCTGGAATCGCTACCTGTCTGCCAGCTTCAATCTTCCGGGTCGCTTCGGCTAAGTCGCGCTCGTCGGTGATGTCATATCTCCGGAACACGCTCGCTGTCTTGTGACCGCTGATTTTCATGGCAACTGTTTCGCTGATCCCGCGCCGCGTCATGTTTCGGATTGCTGAGCCCCTAAAATCGTGAAGGTTGAGTCCAACATACCGCTTGTACTCTTTGCCGTCCTTCCGTTTCGCGGGTTCCCAACATCCGAGTTCCGACGCGACACACAAAGAATACCATTCATCCCGTGGGTCCACAACCGGGCAGCCATCTTCGCGTGTGAGCACAAAACCGTCTGCGGTCTTGCCACTAATGCCTGCCCGCAAGAGTTCAAACACTTCGGTCGTCATGTGAACCTTACGGCTCTCACCGTTCTTTGTTGTCCCTTCCTCTAGCTGCAGCCAGCGGTCAAGCAAGTCAACTTGTCGGACCCGAAGGTTGAGAAGCTCACCTTTTCGGAACCCAAACGTGTAGGCGCACGCGATAAGCGCACGGAGCCAGAGTTGTTTCGCGTTGCTTTTGAGCGTTGCGTACTCGGCATCCGTGACAAGCCTTTTCTCGGCGGTGGTTCTTTCAACCGGGAAGGGAATGAGGGCATCCGGTCAACCATAGGAGGTGTCAAGCGCGCACCGTGATGGAACATGGCCCGGAGAGTGGCTGTCTCACGATTGATGGTTCCATTCTGAACGCCATGGCTGCGTCGAGTCTCGATGTACTGATTGACTAGGTCGGTCGAAAGGTCCCCGACGCATTTCTTCTCGAACATAGGTTTGAGGTGGTTCCACGCGATTGAAAGCCGGGCTGCATCTATTTATTTCCTCGAATGAGGACTGGGTGATTCCTGCCGGTGCCGGTGCGCGACGCTTTGTCGTGTTCGAAGTGAGCAACGATCAAGTAGGTTACCCAGGCTATTTCGACAAATTCCAAGACAGATGGAGACCGGCGGTTACGAAGCGCTGCTCTATTTGTTATTGAAGCATGACATCTCGAGTTTCCAGCCTCGAACGATTCCACATACAGAAGGTCTAGCAGCGCAGAAACAAGAATCAGCAACAGGCGTTGAAGCGGTATGGAGCGAATGGCTGAATAGCGGCGAAATCCCCGGCACGTTACGTGCTGATGGTTGTGTGTATATGCGCGGTTCCGATCTTTGCGCATGGGCGGAAAAACGGAAGAACAAAAAGTTCGTAGGTGTGTACACCACGAAGCTCGGCATTCTTTTAGGGTGCACTACGAAGAAAGGAATGAAGAAAGGAATGGGTTTTGGAAAAACGTTTGCCTCAGTCAACAACGGACCGCGAGTAAAATACTGGGAAATCCCGTCGCTCGACGAATGCCGAAAGCGTTGGCTAGCAGTCCGTGGCTACTCGCTCGGTAACGAGTCGCGCCCCGAGACTCCCAAAGATGAGATCGAAGAATGGGAGACGTTCGCTGAGCCGTTCTAACGTCGAACAGGTCGAACACACGTCGAACACACGTAAAACTATATTTCTTAACGAGTTGTTCTACCTGTTCTACTTGTCTTACTTAAAATAGATTTAGTAGGTAGTAGTCCAGCGGCACCAGCAGCAGTACGTTTTCTCTCACCCTGGGAAGATAGAGCCAAAAAGGTCGAACACATCGAGCACACCAACAACTCGCAGAATGCAGCGGAATTAACGTGTTTGACTTTGTGTTCGACCTATTTGCAGCTCGAACAAGCGCCCACTCCGGCGCGATGCCTGCGATCCTCGACGATCAACGCAGAGCAACGCGTCGCCGCCAGCGAACGCATTCGTTCTTTTGTACTGACAACGGTGACGGGTAGGGGGTAACTATTTATCTTGTGAATGCGAAAAAAAGCGTGCGCGGTGAAATTCGTAAAATATCAGAATGGAAAAATCGAAACATACGGTCAAAGGCGCGAGACGCGAGCGACGAATATCTATAGCAAAATGTAGCAACTACGCGCACGAGACTTTCCCAATTCGATGCATTTTCCCTGGTCACTAAAACTCTCCAACCATTCTTTCAAATCCCGATTACAAAAACCCGCGACGGAAAAGCTTCCAGTGCGACGTGTTTGGTATCGCTTCCAATTTTTCAACTGTAAAGGCTCCAAAAAACTCTCCAACATCGAATACCTCGTCGCCCCTCTCTGGAATCGCGCCACGCAACTCCTCGTTCACCAAAGCGCCTTCCAGCTTGACTCTCCCGGTCCGTTGCAGCTCAAATATTCGATCGGCACTTTGGAGTTCGATCCTATGTCGGGGTTAAAAGAATATTCATTCGCCGACGCGTAGTTGGACTCGATCTTTTGCCTCCGGTTTCAATCCGAGAGTTTTGCTGGTTAGCTGAGAAACTTTTGAGATGTATGCAAATACTGACAATACAAGCCCAACCCAAAAGCTCCATTAAGGTACAAATAGTAAGGTTGTAATCGCGTATAATGAGGACTCGCGTTATTAGAGATACGACACTTACCCTGATCGACGGAAGGTCAGAATATGGCCTCGCAAGTGACAGTCGCCCACACTCCCTTCGCCATCATTAGGACAATCGAAAAAGATTATCCAATTGCTAACGAAACCGTTTTCTCCACACTGAACAACGAATGGAAGTCCGTCCGCCGAGCGAGCGCATCGGAGTTGCGAGACCGTAGTCAGGGACATCTCAAGACTCTCGGGCTAACTGAGCGCGACCTAGATGAGCTAGCGAACGCGGGACTGATCGAAGTTCGGTTCGCACCTACGGCTACCTTAGCGATGAATTTTCCGTGGGAGCTCGTATTGACGCTGGCGTCCGAAGCGGTGGGATCGCAGCCTATTCTCGTTGTACGGCACCTCGACCAGAACATTCCGAACCGCGAAACAACGGTTCCGGAGCGGTTGGCCGTAGTCAAGAGCAGCCCGGGATTCCTCAGTGAGTGGTATTCAGAGGTGTCATTTGAAACTGAAGAAGATAATGTAGCCGCGAATATAGGATTAACGACGGCACGGGATATATGGAACTTCACGCTGGAGGAGCTTGCAAGCCGATTAACAAGTGAGAGCCCCCACGTAATCCATCTGACGGGAATCGATAACTCTGAAGCCAAGGAACTGGCGAAAGAGGCGTCTTGCACGATCCAGGAACAACAGTCGTTAGAGAAAGCTAGCGACTACGGAATGGTGTTTAAAAGCGCGATTGGACTTCCTGTCGGCGTGGCGCCTGATGACCTGGCACGAGCTATTTGCATCTCGAATGAAGCGGCACCTATCCTAACGACATTTAACTTTTACAATACGTCTCCGCTCGCCGCAGCGGCAGTGCGGCACGGAAGCCGGTTTTCGATAGGCTACCAAGGGCGTTTGGACGATGTATATGCAGAAATTTTCTTTTGCAACTTCTACCTGGCCTGGAAGCTCGCGAAGTGGAGAATCCTTGATGCGTTTCGGCTCGCGATCGCTGAGTTAAGAGAAGCTTTGAAGTCCGATTCGTTAGCTGCGAAAGCTTCCATGGCAGGACGAGTCGTTCTTTGGAGCGGCACCTCTTTGTTAGATCTTGAACAACGTGCCCGTTTGCGCAAGAAATCACAATCTCTGGTTCTACCTGATCACTCACTTCAAAAAGAGTTCGACAAAGTTCGAGACGAAGAAGCAGTGCAACCTTCTGACGAAGTTATCGCTACCGAGATTATACCTCGGCGAGCGCTAAACTTTTCTCTGCTTCACAACGACCGTAGTCTGTTCCATCAGTTTTATCTACGCAAAATACCCGCGCTCGGGCAGCTCAAGGGCGTCCGGGTCGAAGTTTCGCTTTTTGCGGGAGGGGAGCAATTCGTTTACAGTGCTCGCCGGGATATGAAATACACGTTGTGGCTCCTGGAAAACGAGGTACGCATACCGCTGACATCGAGGTTTGCAAAGTCCGTCCGTGAGAGCATTAATGCCAGCTTGCTGGTCAAGATTCATCAGGGCGATAAGCCTCGGTATGAAAAAACATTCCGTGTCATCCTGCTGCCAATCGATCAATGGCAGGATGACGAGGAAAATCGGCAGTGGCTACCGTCGTTTGTGCTGCCGAGAGATCCTGCCGTTTCACGTATAGTGGACTGCGCTCAAAAATATCTTTGCGCAATCACAGATGATGCGACATCTGGGTTTGATGGTTACCAGTCATCTGCTGATGATGGGGTGACTTCCCAGGTGCAGGCGCTCTGGTACGCTCTCGCCCATGAACACTCGCTGAGTTACGTCAATCCACCACCCTCTTTCACGGAAAAGTCGCAGCGTCTGCGAAAACCTTTTGACGTTATCGAGGGGCGCAGAGGAACCTGCATCGATCTGGCAATTGTGCTGGCGTCGTGTTTGGAATATATCGATGTGTACCCTACAGTGTTTTTGTTGGAAGGCCATGCTTTTGTTGGGTACTACCGAACCGAGGAAGCGCATCGGGAGGTGCGACACTGGGTAACAAGAGATGGTGGAGCAGATGATCAAGATGCTTGGATGCTGGGTAAAAACTTCTACACCCAGATCCTGGAACTGGTAAATAGAGGTGAAATTGTTCCTCTGGAGCCCACGCTGTTGACGAAGCGAGGAGGATTTTGGGACAGCGTCGAGGAGGGAACGCTAAATCTCAGCAATCCGACTGCTTTCAACTACATGATAGACATCAGGTTAGCGAGACAAAACGGCGTAACGCCTCTGCCGCTGTGGGATCAGGAATAAACCAGACTATCCGACGTCACTCCTGCTTTCTCTCTTGACTCTCTCTCTCTTTGAGGTCATGCCCGACTCCTTTACAGCACATATCGTATCACATACTGTGTTCATCGGCAAGCTCGGCATAGTTCAATTGTTCAAACAATGCCGAATTTGTCTCGTATGAACCTGATGGTCTGCGCTTGTCGGAAGTAAATTGTATGATACACGTGGTCCTGTTCCCCGAATTCGTGGATTATCGGATTCGGCGTAAAGCCGTATTGTGTCATGGATGCGGTGTCGACGACTAGATCGTTGGGAAAAGACTGGGCGAGCTCGTCTCTGAAAATCAGTCCACCCGCAAGTTCTGCGGCTCGAATTTCAAAATCACAAAACAGTCGCCAAAAATGCCATCCGATGTGATCGCCGCGGAACTTACTCGTGATGCCGAAGTATTGTGGGGGATTGGCGGAGCAATCCTTTAGCGCATGCAACTCATAATTGTTAGATACTCGGGACATCGCTGAGAGACCGGGTATCATGGCGACCGCCGCGTCGACGATAGGAGTTTTGACTGCGACATTAGGAATCGAAAAAAGGACTTGCATCAAAGCACCCGCAACCTGCGTAAACGGAATGAGAGACAACCCGCGACTTACAGTGATTCCAACATTCGTAAAGAGTTGCACACCCCTTCGAACGCGATCAGGTGCCGCAAGACTAGTTCCAGCTAATGGAGACCCGACAAATACTGCTCGTCTACGTTGACGCTGCTTGTGATCTAAAACTTCTAGAAACCAACGCGTTACCAAGCCGCCGCGGCTGTGGCAAATCACATCTATGTCGGCAGTAGAGCCTTGTAACGCTCGAGCCAACTCCAAGGCATTTAGAAGCGGGTTTCGAGAAAGTGTGGGATGATCAAAAGTAAGTACTTGATCGTAGTTTACCCTCTTTCCCGAGATTTGCTTTGTCAACGAGGATAAGAACTGTCGTCCCTCCATATTGGACTCGTCATTTAGGTCGGCGATCAGCTTGTCGTTATTGCTGAAAGTTCCGTGTATAAACACCAGAATTCGGCCGTGGGTGAGCGGAACAGCCTGTCCCTCCTTCAGTTGTCCGTCTGCTAATTCTCTTAATCCCGGATTCGGCGTAAATTTTTGATCCAGATCTTCCAATTTGGAAGCAACTTTATTGAGCCCGAGCTTCTCGAATTTGACCGTCATCACCGGTCGCGATTCTGATTCCCCCGGCGACCTCCCGTACCCTCTCCTCTGGGGCAAGCCACCACTGACCAGACCTTGCTGCCAATAAAAGACCCCCTCTCTCTCCAACAGGGTCGCAAATCCGACTTCCTGATCTTCCTGAATCCGTCTGCCCCGACGGAGTTCACTTACGTTCAAATCCGCAGCGAAGCTCAAATCGAGTGGTAAGACGTTCACCTGTGACAGTTGCTTGTGCAACTCGTGGATCATGGCTGAATCAATTCTAGAGGCCATTAGGTCCTCCCACCCTGTTTAACTATCGTTCGGTGTCCAAACACTTCTTCTCGTCAATGAAATCACATGGCAGTCATCGCCGTTATTATCGCAAGATAATGTAATCTCTCTGATATCCGAAAACCAGACCCTCGCAGTGGAGCCCCGGTGGATTTTGTCACACAAGCCTACGAATCTCCATCAAACGAACGCGATCCATTCCACGGTCGTGGACCCGATAGCCAGTGCCCCCAAGCGCTCGCACCGAAATCGATACCGCATTTTATCCAAGGTAGATTTATTCCGAGCAGCCACCCGGTATTCCCGTTCATATTTATTCGCGTGCAACCCGCCAGATCGGGTTTGGGCATAAATGACATTCACTGTGAAATTAGCTTGGCGACATTCCGGTCAGCCCCTTCGACTATTGGCTACCGATAAATCGCCCCACCCTCACGAGGCAGAAGAGGACGATTCGGACCGCCAATTTCAAGGACATTGCCCAGATCCTTGTAAGTAAACCGAGCATAGCTCTTCATCGCGCCGAACAGGAAAGCAGCGCACGAAAGATCCCAGGGGATCAACAGGAGATAGAATATGTGATCCTGAGCGCCGCTCTCGACGAGTTTAGGAACTCGGTAGATATAAAAAAACGTAAAGCCCGAAGCAAACAGAAGTCCGACTGGAGTAAAGACTAAATAAACCTTCGCGGAAAGTGGCTGTTCCGGGTCGGTTTTATTCATGGCGATTACACTACTTGTTGTCCTTAAAGAGAACCTTGCGAGCTTGATCGAAATAGATTTTACTTTCAGCGATTCGACCCTGCTCGTATAGATCTTCTGCTAAGTCCATCTTGGTTTCGGCCACATCTCGGTCATCAGGACCAAACGCTTTCTCTTTAATATTTAAGGCTCGTTTCAAGAGCGGCTCAGCTTCCGCATACTTGCGCTCGTCCATGTACACGAGTGCCAGATTGTTTAGCCGCTTAGCCACGCTCGGGTCGAACGGGCCTAGGGCTTTTTCATCGATGGCTCGAGCTTGATCTAACAGCGGCTCAGCCTCTGCGTACCTTCCTCTGTGTCGATAAAATATCGCCAAATTGTTTAGGTGCGTGGCCTTATTCGGATGCTCTCCCATCGAGTTTGCGTCGTCAATAGTGAGCGCTTTCTTGTAGAATGACTGCGCATCTTTATATTTCTGCAGGTGTTCGTAGAGCAATCCCAAGCCGCTAAAGATCGTAGCCAGATTTGGGTGATTCGCTCCTAAGGCGTTTTCGGTAATGATTTTCGCTCTCTCAAGTAGCGGCTTGGCTGCGTCGTTGTTCCCCTCAATGAGATAAAGAACTCCCAAGTTGTTGAGGTGTATCGCCAAATCTGGGTTGTTGGAACCTAATGCCTTTTGATCAATATCGAACGTGCTAATACGTTAGGATATTAGCTCAAAAAAACCCGCAAATTCTTCAACTTCTATGTCGTGCACCCTATCCGATGCCGTGCGGCAAAGATGGCGTTCTCGAATTTCATGACCTTCTGTGCCGTGTCAAATCATTGGTTCAGCTGGGCTGGACGGGACGCAATCGCACTTCACGGTCTTTTCACCGACAGGCTTGGTGGCGAGACGATGTTGGTTGCGGCCGGATAGGCAACAGTCGCAGCCACTTCGGACAACTCGCAACATGTAGCGTTGCGCGGGACATCCAGTTGGTTGAAGGCAAGCTCAACCAGATTAGCGGCCGCGGTCGCGTTGTTCTGAGCGCTTTTGGTCCCACCCAGAAAACCTTCTGTAGTACTTTCGTACTATTTTCCGAAGTGTCGTTCTATTTTAAGTTCTCCTCTCACTTGTTTTAATATCCCACGAAGGCGGCAGCATGGTCGGAATCTGCGGCCATTCCTGTAGCAGGAAGGGCTGCGCGGGTGTTTAGACCGTCTGGGACGAGCTGAGGAGGTAACCACCTAAGTCCCAACAGCGTTTAAGAAGACACAGGATTTAAGACAGAAGTCTACAGGATTTGGGGGATGGCAAGAAAAGCCCTAAAGCTACAACAATATAGCTTTCACGTTGTTAGAGAACCTTCTGGAAACGAGAAGTTACCCCGGGTACACAAGGTGAGGAAGCGTGAAGCCAACCAGAACGAAGGCCTCTAGAGCGATCTTAAGAATCAACGCAGGTTTAGTGGATCTCGAGCCCGATCCAATACCTGCCGAGTGGATCCTGGACGGTGACCCTCAAGCTCGTGTTAACAAGCTGGTGACGAGCCGCGATTGGAGTTCCACGGTTATAGTTTGGGATTGCACGCCAGGATCGTTCAAATGGCATTACAGCAAGGATGAGACCATCCATTTTCTCTCCGGGGAGGCGATTATGACAGACGGTGACGGCGAGGAACATCGCTTTGTCGCGGGCGATATTGCTTTCTTCCCGGCTGGAACCACATGTACGTGGCGCGTTACGGAACATATTAGAAAGGTAGCTGTCGTGCGGGAAACCATATGGCGCCCCCTTGGGTTTGTTCTGAAGGTATCCAAGAAGATCCTGCGAGGAGAACAGTGGCAGCTGAAGGGGAACGACCGACATGCCGGCAGTATGGCTACCGACTGGTAAACTGCTAAGCTGCCTTCAGAGGAAAATCGAGAGTTCGTTTCGCGGGGCACCGCAATTCGCTGAATAACCGCTCGCTGCGATATTCCACTGCAATCTTTTGTGGGCGTAGATGGTGGGCGGTCACGGATTTGAACCGCGGACCTTCCCGGTGTAAGCGGGACGCTCTAACCGCTGAGCTAACCGCCCTTCCAAAATCAACTCATTCTACCGGGTATCAGCTTCAGTGCAAAACGAATTAGCCTGGGATTAGAACCCAAGGCTACTTGCCGGCGCGAGACGACCGGGAACTTGTAAGTTCGACGCGGATTCACGGGATGTCCGATTGTTAGTTCCCGCTAGACCGCGACGCCCGTGGGAACTTACTCACCGATAGGTGTTGGACCTCCTGCTCCGGCCTCCGACCAAATGACGTTGTGATGAGTCTCCTTCAGGAAAATACTGCCCACAATAAAAGTCATGCCAGCCACAATCATCGGGTAGTAGAGGCCGGCATAAATATTGCCAGTGGCAGCAACAGAGGAGAGTCCGATCAGTGGCAGCAATCCTCCAAAGACTCCGTTTCCTATGTGGTAAGGGAGAGAGACCGAGGTGTAGCGAATTTTCGCGGGGAAAGCTTCGATCAGATAAGCGGCGATAGGACCGTAAACCAGGCACACGTAGAGAACTTGCACGAAAATTAGCAGCACCAACAAGGGAAGATTGGGATTCGCGGCTTCCTTAGCAGGGACCAACGCGCCGGAGGCGTCAATGGTCATGGCCGTGAGCGAGATTGCGCCGGTCACTTTGTTGCGGGTGTGCGTTACAGTAACGACATTATTCCCGGCGGCGCGTTCCATTGCGTGGTAAATCGGGATGTAGGTAAGGACGGCGAGAAGGCAGCCCGTCATCATTAGTTTCTTCCGGCCGATGCGGTCGGAGAGCGCACCCACTACGGTGAAGAACGGCATCCCAAGCAGAAGAGCTACGGCGACAACGATGTTGGCAGTTTTGACGTTCACCTTCAGAACGGTCTGCATATAGAACAAAGCATAGAACTGCCCGGTGTACCAGACCACGCCCTGTCCTGCTGTGGCTCCGAAAAGCGAAATCAAGACGAGCTTTAGATTAGGCCATTTGGTGAATGCATCCTTGAGCGGCTGCACCGAGGTCATTCCAGTGCTCTTGAGCTGAGCGAAGATGGGAGACTCCTTCATCTTCAAGCGGATGTAGAGGGAGATAACCACCAGGACGATGGAAATCAAGAAAGGGATACGCCAACCGTAGGCCGCGAAATCTTCCTTCGACATAGAGTTTTGCGTGATGAGAATGACGACGAGGGAGACGAAGAGACCCAGAGTGGCGGTAATCTGTATGAAGCTGGTGTAAAAACCGCGCTTGTTATCGGGCACATGCTCGCCCACGTAAACGGCGGCGCCACCGTATTCTCCCCCGAGCGCCAATCCTTGCAGAACGCGAATTAAAATCAGGACGACGGGAGAGAACCAGCCAGCTGTAGCGTAGGAAGGCATCAGGCCGATAGCGAAGGTGGAAAAACCCATCAGGGACAGCGTTACGAGAAAGGCATATTTGCGTCCGACTAGGTCACCGATACGGCCGAAAAAGAGCGCACCAAAAGGGCGGACCAGAAACCCGACGGCGAAAGTAGCGAGATATGCGATTAACGCGAAGGTATCGTGGCCGGGGGGATAGAATTTCAGGGCGAGAATGGCGGCAAGACTGCCGAAGATGTAGAAGTCGTACCACTCGATCATGGTGCCAACAGACGAAGCCATGATCACGCGCCAAATGCCATACTCTGCGGTACCGGTTCCCGAGCGTTGTGCGGCAATTGCCATGCCTTCCTCCGTTACATAGGCGATTTGGTCTTAGGTGACTTCGAACGGCCCGAAACTCATAACGGTCTTACCCGGGAACAACGACAAAAGCAAAGGGCCGCGAGTATTACAGGAACAGTATTCACAGGAATTTCGCATTTAGGACTTTAAAGCTTCCGCATCCTAACGCGTCTCTCATCCCGGACACAAATGAAATTGCTTCGGGACCCGATCGTAAGCGCTGCGTGCGCCTGTCTTCGTTCAGTAACCTGTCATTAACCTCACACTAGCAGTTTTTTTAAAGGGCACGTAATCGCGCACTGCGCTCGAACAAACTTTGCGACCGGACCTGTCCTTTGGTACAGGAGCAAAAAAATGCCTGTACCGAGTGCCAGTATTGCACGCAGCGAAAGGGATGTTAGCTGATTCACCACGAATGACCTACACGCCGCGAAGGCGCGCGTAGCAGCGTGCTACGCTGAAACTTCCAGCGGAGCTGTATCCGCGGGCGCACACTCATGTCTTCACGACTCGGAGAAATACTGGTTAAAGACAGCCTGATCTCAGGAGATCAGTTGAAGCAGGCGCTCGATTACCAGAAGAAGAATGGCGGGCGGTTGGGGACTTGCCTAGTAAAAATGGGGCTAGTCAGCGACGACGACATCACCGCAGTGCTTTCGCGCCAGTACGGCGTGCCTTCCATAAACCTTAAGTTCTACGAAGTGGATCCGGTAGTCATCAAGTTGGTTCCGCAAGAGACCGCCATTCGTTATCAGATTGTGCCGCTTTCGCGCGTGGGCTCGACGCTGACGATCGCGATGACGGATCCGACGAACGTCTTCGCCATGGACGATATCAAGTTCATGACCGGATTCAACGTGGAACCGGTGGTGGCTTCCGAGTCGGCAATCAGCGAAGCAATTCACAAATTTTACGGCGATGTAGAAAGTGTAGAAGAACTCGACAAGGTGATGAAGGACCTAGCCGGCGACGAAGCCTCGCTCGAGCTTTCGGCCGAAGAGCAGGAAATGGACTTGGCCACGCTTGAAAAGGCCGCCGAAGAAGCGCCGATTATCAAGCTGGTCAACCTGATTTTGACCGATGCGGTAAAGCGCGGAGCGAGCGACATTCACGTGGAGCCGTACGAAAAAGAGTTGCGCGTGCGTTTTCGTGTGGACGGCGTTCTGCAGAACGTGATGGCGCCTCCGCTGAAATTGAAGGATGCGATCACAAGCCGCATCAAGATCATGTCGAAGCTAGACATCAGCGAAAAGCGGCTGCCGCAAGACGGTCGCATCATGATCAAGTATTTGAAAGATGGGAAAAGGAAGGAACTCGACTTTCGTGTTTCTACCGTTCCGACACTTTTCGGCGAAAAAATCGTTCTGCGGTTGTTGGACAAAGAAAACCTGCGGCTGGATATGACCAAGCTGGGTTTCGAACAAGAGTCGCTGACGAAATTCGAACGCCAGATTTTGAAGCCTTACGGAATGGTGCTGGTGACGGGACCGACTGGTTCGGGCAAAACGAACACGTTGTATTCGTCGGTCGCGCGGCTGAACACGGTCGAGACCAATATCATGACGGCCGAAGACCCGGTCGAATTCCAGCTGGCTGGGATCAATCAAGTCCAAATGAAGGAGCAGATTGGGCTCAATTTCGCGTCCGCGCTGCGAGCTTTTTTGCGGCAAGACCCCAACATCATATTGGTTGGAGAAATTAGAGACTTTGAAACGGCGGAAATTGCTGTGAAGGCTGCGCTTACTGGGCACTTGGTGCTTTCCACACTGCACACGAATGATGCGCCCTCCACCATCAGCCGGTTAATGAATATGGGTATCGAGCCTTTTCTCGTGGCTACGTCGGTGAACCTTATATGTGCGCAGCGGCTGGTGAGGCGCATTTGCGTCGGATGCAAAGAGCCGTTGCAGATTCTGCCGCAGGCTTTGATCGAGGCGGGCTACACGCCGGAAGAATCGGAAAAAGTGACGATTCAGCATGGACGCGGCTGCGCCACTTGCAACAACACAGGCTACAAAGGCCGTGTGGGTTTGTACGAAGTGATGGAAATCAACGACGAATTGCGCGAGTTAATCCTGGTGGGAGCTTCGGCGCTGGAATTGAAGAAGAAAGCGCTGGAAACCGGAATGATTACATTGCGCCGCAGCGGCTTAACGAAAGTGGCTCTGGGGCACACGACGATGGAAGAAGTTTTGCGAGAAACCGTTCTGTAAGCGGAGGAAATAATGGCTGGCATCACATTAAGCGAACTCTTGAAGAAGATGATCGAGATGCAAGGCAGCGACTTGCACCTTTCCACCAATAGCGCACCGCGCATTCGCGTGCACGGCAAATTGCGCCCGCTGGACATGCCTCCGCTAACCGCGGCAGACACCAAGGCACTAGCCTATAGCGTGCTGACCGACGTGCAGAAGCACCGCCTGGAGGAAAATCTCGAACTGGACTTCTCGTTCGGATTGAAGAGCTTGGCTCGTTTTCGAGGCAACATCTTCCACCAGCGGGGAGCGGTCGCAGCCGTGTTTCGTACAATTCCGTGGGAGATCAAGAGCTTCGACGCGTTGGGTCTGCCCAACGTGGTGCGAGGACTGTGCGATAAGCCGCGCGGCTTGGTTCTCGTTACCGGTCCGACAGGGTCGGGCAAATCTACGACGCTGGCCGCCATGCTCGACAAAATTAATAACGAGCATGAAGAGCACATGATCACTATCGAAGACCCGATTGAATTTCTTCACAACCACAAGAAATGCCTGGTAAACCAGCGCGAGGTGCATTCCGATACGCACTCGTTCGCCAATTCACTGCGAGCTGCGCTTCGCGAAGACCCAGACGTAGTGCTGATCGGCGAAATGCGCGACCTTGAAACTATCGAGTCGGCTCTTCGAATTGCAGAGACGGGCCATTTGACGTTCGCCACATTGCACACGAATTCAGCGGTTTCCACCATCAACCGTATCATCGACGTTTTTCCGGCTCACCAACAACCGCAGGTGCGCGCGCAACTTTCCATGGTGCTAGAAGGAATTCTTTGCCAATCGTTGTTGCCGAGAGTGGATGGCCGCGGCCGGGCGATGGTGATGGAGATTTTGATTCCAACCGCTGCGATTCGTAACTTGATTCGCGAAGACAAAATTCATCAGATTTATTCAGCGATGCAAACAGGGACGGGCGCATCGGGCATGCAGACGTTCAATCAGAGTTTGGCGAACGCCTTTCAACAGAAGCACATTACGCTGGAAGTAGCGCTCGCGCGTTCATCGAATCCAGACGAATTACAGGACTTGATCAACCGGGGAGTGGTGTCGGCGCCAATGACTGGCCGGCAGCCGGTTAAACGTTAATCGCAGCTTAGCTACAGGAGGGAAAGGATCATGCCGGTATTCACTTATCAAGGGACCAATAAGGCGGGCACGAAGGTCACGGGCGAGCGTACGGCCAACACGAAGGACGAGCTGAAAGCCTCGCTGCGCCGCGAGCAGATCAATGTGAGCAAGCTTTCGGAGAAGGGGAAAGAATTCAGCATCCCCAGCTTCGGGAGCGGCGTGGACTCGAAGGAACTGGCCATCTTTACGCGCCAATTCTCGGTCATGATCGACGCCGGCTTGCCGTTGGTGCAGTGCCTCGAAATCCTTGCGGGCCAGCAAGAAAACAAGACATTTCAAAAAATACTGAACGGAACACGCGCGTCTGTGGAAGGCGGAACGACGCTGTCGGCTGCCATGAAACAGTACGACAAAGTATTCGACGCGTTGTACTACAACATGGTGGAAGCGGGCGAGACGGGCGGTATTTTGGACACCATTCTCCAACGCCTCTCGAGTTACATCGAGAAGAACGTAAAGCTGAAACGCGCAGTGAAGTCCGCGATGATCTACCCGATCGCAGTGCTGGGTATCGCGGGCGCCGTGATCATCCTTCTATTGTGGAAGGTCGTGCCGATTTTCATCACGTTGTTTAATGGTCTCGGTGTGGACCTGCCGCTGCCAACCAGAATCGTGATTATGATGAGCAACTTCATCGGCAGCATCTACGGATTGCTGATCCTGGTGTTTTTCGTAGGCATCGTATTCGCGTTGAAGTTCTGGTACGGCACGCCGCAAGGACGCTACGCGATAGATAGTGTCCTGTTGAAGCTGCCATTGATTGGAATCTTGCTACGCAAGATTGCAGTGGCAAGATTCACGCGAACATTGGGAACTTTGATTTCAAGCGGCGTGCCCATTCTTGAAGGTCTCGACATCACAGCGCGCACCTCGGGCAATGCTGTGGTGGAACGGGCTATCACTGCGACTCGAAAAGCGGTGGAAGCTGGACGCTCGCTTGTCGATCCGCTGAAGGAAACAGACGTGTTCCCAGGCATGGTGACGCAAATGATCGGCGTGGGTGAACAGACTGGCGCGATGGACGCCATGCTTCAAAAAATCGCCGACTTCTATGAGGATGAGGTGGACGCAGCGGTGAAGGACCTCCTCACGGCTATGGAACCGATCATGATCGTGGTGTTGGGCGTGGTTGTTGGCGGAATCGTTATATCTATGTACTTGCCACTATTCTCGTTGATCGGGAAACTCGCAGGTCACTAAACCCGGGCCGCCGGTGCAACGTGGGATTGTCTCTATGTGACAGTCCCATTCGCTGTAATTCGCGGCTAAAAAATCTTCGATGAGGACCCAGCCGGTGAAGTCAGCGGGACCGGCAACGAACGCAAGATGAAATCCGCAACCAGCATAAGTGAATGGCTGCCCTGGCTGGGCCGCGTCCGCTTTCTAGCCATTACCTTTCTGCTGGGTATCGTGGTGGCCGCGCGGCAACTCACACCTATTTCGATATCCGTTCGTTCTTTTGTTCCACTCGTAGCGCTGTGGTACATGCTTGCCGTGGTGTACGTGATTCTGCAGCGATTGGCTCCGCAGGCGCGCGCGCATGCCCCGGTACAAATTATTTGCGACTTGCTGGTTATCACCGGCGTCGTGTACACCACCGGCGCGCAGGACAGCTACTTCATTTCGCTGTATCTCCTCGTGATTTTGATGGCCAGCGTTCTGTTTTCGCGGCGCGGAGTATTTCTGGTGGCGGCGTCGAGTTTTGCGCTCCTTGCAACAGTAATCGAGCTGACTTATTACGGGGTTTTTCCCCACACCGCGAGTTCTGACCCGACGCCGCGCGTTCTGGATTCCTGGCTGGCCAGCAACTTCTTCGCGTTTATCGCCGTGGCCTACCTGGGCAGTCTGCTGGCGCAGACACTTCGAAAAAAGGGTGTTGAACTGGAAGCGAAAAGTGAAGAACTGAAGGACCTTCAGGCTTTCAATCAGGACATCATCGAATCCATGCGCGGTGGTTTGCTGACCACGGATCTGGAAGGCCAGATACTGCTGATTAATCACGCCGGAGCAGAAATCATGGGGCGCGAAGCGGAACCCCTTCGCGGGCAAAAAGTACCCGATCTGTTTCCCGGCTTTTGGCCTGTGGAGATGGACGGACAAGGCAGCCCGCTTGCGGCCCGAAAAGAAATAGAGTTTCGAACGCCGACCGGAAACGTGAGATTTCTCGGTCTATCGATCTCGCCGCTGCGCACGAGCCAAAATCAGAACAGCGGCTTCGTTTACAATTTCCAGGACCTTACACAAATGAAGCGTCTCGAACGCGAAGTGCTCACCAAGGAGCGCATGGCTGCGCTGGGACGCCTTTCTGCGGCCATCGCACACGAAATCCGCCAGCCATTGACGGCGATGACCGGAGCGCTAAAGGAATTGGCGCGGCTCGCGCCTCTCGACGATGACGACAAGAAACTTGTGAATATTGTGAGCCGTGAGTCGCAGCGGCTAAATCAAATCATCACCGATTTCCTGGACTACTCGCGGGAGAAAACTTATACCCTTGCAGATCTGGACGTGGTGCCGATCATCGAGGAGACGCTTTTGCTTCTCGAGCGTGACGCCACGGCAAAAGGGAAGTACCGCTTTAACCGGCACATTAACGCGCGAAACGTTCGCGCCCTGGCCGACCGCGATGCCCTAAAACAAGTTTTCTGGAATCTTTGCAACAACGCGCTACGTGCCATGCCCAATGGCGGTGTCTTGGAAGTGGATTTAGCGGTGGACGATACTTGGGTGCGTATTTCGATCCGCGATACCGGTATGGGACTCGATTCTCGCGAGCTGGCGCGCATTTTCGAACCCTTCCAATCCGGGTTTACGGGCGGAACAGGTCTGGGTTTGGCCATCGTGTATCAGATTCTGCAAGCTCACCGCGGGCGAATTCGAGTGGAAACGGAAAAAGGCCAGGGTGCGGAATTCATTGTGGAGCTCCCGCGTTCGTTCACCCCGCGCGGACAAGAGCGGCAATCCAAACGCAAGCGGGCGGAATTAGTTCCGGCAGGGAAAGGCTAGCGCGATGGCTCACTTACTAGTAGTTGACGACGAACCATCCATTCGCGAACTCCTGGAAATTAGTTTTCGCAAGGAGGGTCACAAAGTGGAAGTGGCCTCGTCGGGAGAAGCAGCGAAGTCGCGGCTGGCGGCACAAATATTTGACATTGTGGTCTCCGATATATGTATGCCGGATATGGATGGGGTGGAATTACTTCGTTATAGCAAGGAAGTTTCGCCCTCCACGATCTTTATCCTGATCACGGGTGTGCCGACGATTGACACCGCGATCGATGCTGTAAATTTTGGTGCGGATCGCTACGTAGTGAAAGGCGATCGTCTGCTCGATGAACTGCGGCCGGCCGTTCAACAGATAGCAGAGAACCAGCGATTGAAGAAGGAAGCAGGGGAGCTGCGCCGCCAGATACGCCGGCTCACGGGATTCGATAACATCATCGGCACCAGCCCGAAGATGCGCAGTCTTTTCGAAATGATTGCCACCATTGCTCCACAGTCGAGCCGTGTGCTGATTACGGGCGAGAGCGGAACGGGCAAGGAGCTGGTGGCTCGCGCGATTCACGAGAATAGCGCTCGCTCGAAAACTCCTTTCGTGACGATTAATTGCGGAGCATTTCCGGAGACGCTACTGGAATCCGAGCTCTTCGGATACATGCGCGGAGCATTCACTGGAGCGAACGAAAACCGCCGAGGCCTGTTTCAGGCCGCGGACGGCGGAACACTTTTCATGGATGAAATAGGGAACATGAGCCTCACGATGCAGGTGAAGCTCTATCGCATCCTGCAAGAAGGAAAAGTACGTCCCGTCGGGAGCACGGAAGAAACCAGCATTGACGTTCGTGTGATTGCCGCCACGAACAAGGACCTTGAAAAAGAAATTGCGGAGGGGCGATTCCGTGAGGATCTTTTTTACCGCCTGAATGTGATCCCGATTCACCTTCCGCCGCTGCGAGAGCGCCGGGACGACATCCCTCTGCTTGCCAGGGCGTTTTTGGATCGCTATGCCAAGTCCATGAACAAGAAGATCGAAGGGATCGAGCCGGAAGCGATGCGGCGCCTGGAGGTTTACGAATGGCCGGGGAACGTTCGTGAGTTGGAAAATACGATTGAGCGCGCCGTCGCGCTGGAAACGACCAAACGTATATCGGTCGAAGGACTACCCGAGCGCATCACAAATTTCTACCAGGAATCTCGTTCCAACGGACAACCTGAATCCAAGCCCTATCTGATTCCAGATTCCGGCATGGACCTCGAGAAACTTATTTCTTCTACAGAAAGAGCTTATTTGCTGGCTGCTCTGGAATGCTCTGGGGGCGTTCGCATACGCGCTGCAGAAATGTTGAGGATGACTTACCGTTCGTTCCGCCACTACGCAAAAAAACATGGAGTTTAATAGCGTTTCACTTTGTGCAGGCTCTTAAGGCCTTAGAAAGCCGACCTTTTTGGCTTTTTATTTCCGATTGGAAACAAAATAATTATTCTCCCTCACGCGCAACATTCCAAGTGCGACGCAGCGTGTTAACACTCCACCTACCTAGCGGTCTCTCCAGATCTTTGCATCTGAAGGGCGCTGCTCGTGCTCGACATGAGTGGTACCCCGCCAGCTTTAGCGACCAGAGTGGCGTGATTCGCTGCACCACAACCGGAGCAGCACCGACAAGCAAGTCCGCCGCTGCCGCAGCCAGTTTCAAAGGCCGCCATTAAGGGCCAAGAGAGGAGATTACAATCTCCTCTCTTTTTTTGAAAAGGTAGAGCCAGTCGGCGAGACCTGGCACCCTGGCCAACCTCCGTCGCTACCAATAACCAACAGCTTATCTTGCCCTTGGGCAAGCGTCGGTCCCGTTTTGAGACCTCATTCTAGCGTCACCAACCTTCGATGCCCCTACCTTCTCGAAGACTTCTAAGGGCCTCTAAATAAGGATCCGAGCGCCTTTTCACGGCGTGTTCGACAGTCAAAAATAGTCAAAAATCAAGATTCGAAGAGGCATCCCTGGATGGGAGGCTCGAGAGCCTTAGGGAGCGTCCTCTCATCGCTTTGATAACAAAGGGCATATCAAACTGTGTCGTGTCGATACACAGCATGCTCCGTTCTGGCACACAGCTTGCCATGAGTGAGGTGTACCCCGCCAGGGAGTACAAAGAGTTCAGAAGATATTTAAGGAGAGAGAAGACATGAATAAGAAACAGAAGGGTTTTTCACTTATCGAGTTGCTGATCGTCGTGGCGATCATTTTGATCATCGCGGCTATCGCAATTCCGAACTTGCTGCGCGCCCGCATGGCGGCCAATGAGGCCTCAGCGGTCGGTTCTATTCGTACCTTGAACACTTCGGCGGTCACGTACTCCTCGACTTGGGGCGTGCAGTTCCCAGGATCGATGGCGGCGATGGCCGGCGCACCGGGCGGCGTTGCAGTTTGCGGCGCGGCTCTTTTGATTGACCCAGTTCTGGCCGGTGCAACAGCAGCAGCGACGGCCAAGAGCGGTTATTTCTTCACCTATGTGGGAGCCACGGCAACCCCGGCAGTTGGCGGATGCACCGGTTTCCAGACCTACACGATTGTGGGACAACCTGCAACGGTGGGACAGAGCGGTCAGCGTGGATTCTTCAGCGATCAGAGCGGCGTCATCCGTTACACCACGGACGGCAGCGCTCCGACCATCGCCAACCCTCCACTGCAGTAATCGTTTTGTCCTGTCGCAGGGAGGGGCAGAGCCCCTCCCTGCGTTCAGTTTTCAAGCACAAGATCTTATAGGGAGTGCGTCCATGCGAGCCCAGAAAGAACACACGGCAGCGCTCGACTTCATACGAAGAAATCATAAGCAGGATTCACGGGGATCCAATCTAGCTGATTCCCTTTTGTTCAGACCAGCCCAAAAGAGAGAGGACATGAAGGGGAGACAAACGGGTTTCTCGCTGATTGAGTTGTTAATCGTCGTGGCGATCATTTTGATTATCGCGGCTATCGCAATTCCGAACTTGCTGCGCGCCCGCATGGCGGCCAATGAGGCCTCAGCGGTCGGTTCTATTCGTACCTTGAACACTTCGGCGGTCACGTACTCCTCGACTTGGGGCGTGCAGTTCCCAGGATCGATGGCGGCGATGGCCGGCGCACCGGGCGGCGTTGCAGTTTGCGGCGCGGCTCTTTTGATTGACCCAGTCCTGGCCGGTGCAACAGCAGCAGCGACGGCCAAGAGCGGTTATTTCTTCACCTATGTGGGAGCCACGGCAACCCCGGCAGTTGGCGGATGCACCGGTTTCCAGACCTACACGATTGTGGGACAACCTGCAACGGTGGGACAGAGCGGTCAGCGTGGGTTCTTCAGCGATCAGAGCGGCGTCATCCGTTACACCACGGACGGCAGCGCTCCGACCATCGCCAACCCTCCACTGCAGTAAGGGATTCCATACGAGATAAGCGCTTATGCGAGTCGATGCGAAATACAACGCGGCCGGCCAACGGAACCAGGAAGACCGCGATAACGATTCGCGCGGATTCAGTTTGATCGAACTGCTCATCGTTATCGCGATCATCCTGATCCTCGCAGCGATCGCAATTCCGAATTTGATTCAGGCGCGCATCGCAGCAAATGAAGCCGCTGCGGCAAGCAGCGTCAGAACCATCACTACCGCCGCGGTTGTTTACTCAACGACCTACTTAAACGGCTATCCGCCTAATATGGCGACGCTGGGGCCCCCCGGAGGGGGTGGTCAAGCCACTTGTGATGGCGCTGATCTAATCGATCCAATTCTCACCACTGCTCCTTTCCAGAAGAGCGGTTATACCTATTCCTATACCGGATCATCTCCTGTGCCGTTGGCCGGTGGTTGCGCCGCACCAGGCAACAACGTCTACCTGGTGACCGCTGTCCCTATGATCCCTGGTTTTACGGGTAATCAGAGTTTCTGCAGCGATGAGCCCGGGGTGATCCACTACAACACTACGGGCGTCGCAATCGCCAGCAGCGGCGCATGCGTTGCCCTACCCACTCTGCAATGATATTCTGCCGCGTCGAGTTTCATAGGCACCCCTAACCTTGCTAAGATGTAAAGGTGATTTGCATTCTGTTTTTTTTATTTCTGCCCCCATTTCGTTCCGCAGAGAAAAATCCGAAAGATGCGCGTCAGGTCGCCCGCGCAATGGAAGCGCATTATCATCGGGTCACAACCCTGAAAGCTCATTTTTTTGAGAAATATTCGGACGGCAACGGAGGCGTCTCCGCGGAATCCGGTACCGTTTATTTCTCAAAGCCTGGGCGAATGCGCTGGGAGTACGAATCACCGGAACAGAAGCTTTTCATTGTGGACGGCGCAAACGTTTGGTTTTATATTCCCGCGGACCGCACCGTTAGCCGCGCGAAGATTGGCGTGAGCTCAGACTGGAGAACTCCGCTGGCGTTCCTGACGGGGAAGACAGATTTCGGCCGGCTGTGTCGCGGCTTGCAAATCGTGGACGCTGCGAACGCGGAAGGTAATAATCCCGTGGATCACGGCATTCGTTCCGACGACACTCTGTTGCGCTGCTCTCTTCGTGCCAGTTCGGATACTCCCGACCAGCAAATTAGTGAAGTTTTGCTGGAGGCAGACTCCGAAGATCGTCTCGTTCGCGTAGTGATCCGTCAGCCTGGTAAACTTGAAACGGAGTTTCGATTTGGAGGTTGGGAGGAAAACCTCCCGATTCCGGAGACCAAATTCCATTTCGTGGCGCCCCCCGGCGTGGCCATTGTGGACGAATCCACTCTGGCGGGCGCTTTACACTGAAACTATCGAAACTCCGCTAACACCTGCTGTTGCAGATCCCAGCTCCGAGCGACACTCAAAGCAATCACTCACGCGTTGTGAAGCCTAAAAATTGTCAGCCTGCCAGTTTGAGACTATGTAACATCCTAGTAATGCACGGTTGTTGCGCTTACGCATGGCTCTGGAATGGGGTATGGTAAACTGGAGATCAAACGTCTCGGTGCGCGAGGCGTCTAAGTTCTAATATGACCGAATTTGTCTGTAAAGTCGGAGATACCTCTGGGCGTACGTTTCAGCAAATGGAAACGGCGCAAACCGAGTCGGAGGCGAGACAGCGGCTCGTGGACCGAGGCTTGTTTGTCTTCTCGGTGCGCAGTCAATTTGACTTCCTGACGAGGTTCAGCGGGTCAAAAAGTGACAGCAGAATACGGCCAGCAGACTTTCTGATCTTCAACCAGCAGTTCAGCACGCTCATTAAAGCAGGTCTCCCGATTTTGAAAGCACTGGATCTATTGGCGGAGCGAGCAGCGGCGCCTCGTTTAAGGCCTATTCTTCGCGACGTTCGGCAGCGTGTTCGGGACGGCGCTTTATTGTCCGAGGCGTTAGCAGCTCAGGGTTCGTTTCCGCCGGTCTATGTAACGGCAGTGACCGCTGGAGAGCGCAGCGGAAACCTTACGGGCGTTATCGACCAATATATTTCTTATCTGCGAGTGAGTACAGGCTTCCGTCGCGCGTTGGCTACGGCCTTGATTTATCCGGCTATCCTGGTAGTCGCGGTTATAGTAATCGTTACGTACTTAGTGACATACGCCATGCCGCAGTTTGCAAAACTTTATCAGGACTTGGGCGTACCCTTGCCGGACGCAACCAGAATCCTGTTAAACTTGTCTGTACCGTTCCGCAATTATTTCTTCGTTTTCGCCGGAGTTTTTGTATTTGGTTTTGCTGCGCTGTATCTGTGGACCAGAACTTTGCAGGGCGCGCTGGCTATCGATCGACTGAAGCCCAAAGTACCGGTGCTGGGCGACATCTGGCTAAAAGGCGAAATCGCTCAATTTGTCCGAACGTTGGCGACGCTTCTGGCCGGTGGAACACCGCTTGTTTCGGGGTTGCAGACATCGTCAGCTGCAATTGGAAGCCGTCTGATTGCGACTTCGATCGAGCAAGCTTCCGAACGCGTTCGCGAAGGAAAAACACTGAGCGAGAGTTTGGCGGAAACGCAGCTTGTTCCGCCTCTAGCTTTGGAAATGATCGAGGTTGGCGAAGCGTCTGGAGCGCTTCCGGCGATGCTGACAAGCGTCGCAGAATTTTATGAAGAGGAAGTCGCCACCCGGTTGCAGCGCACTCTTGTGTGGGTTACGCCGGCAATTCTGGTAGTCATGGCTGTGGTGATAGGGTTTATTCTGATATCGCTGTATCTCCCCCTCTTCTCCCTCCAAATAGGTTCTAACGGGGGTTAGCATCAAATGGCTACGCTCAATAACAATCCGGTTCTCGGCAATCTCTCCAATGAAGGGGAGCGTGAGCAGGCTCGCCGTTTGGCAGAACGCTATCGCTGTCCTTTTGTGGATTTGAAAGAACAGCGTATTGATCCTGAACTCTTTCGCAGCATTCCTGCTGAACTGATGTTCCGGTACAAGTTTGTGCCGTTGGAATCACATGACAGCACATTGACTGTGGCCATGGCGGATCCGAGCCAATTGCAGCTTACCGATGAACTTTCTCTTCTACTGGGAAAGCGGCTGCAAATAAAAGTGGCTACGACTTCGCAGATCGACGACCTATTGAAACGAACCGAGCAATCGCAGCGCGTGCTCGACCAAGCCACCGAGGGCTTCACTCTGCAAGTGGTCGGCGAGGAAGAGGACAGCGATGAAAACATCTCCATGGACAAGTTGTCGCGCGGCGATACCGGCGTCAGCCCGGTCGTGCGACTGGTGAACACGGTCATCTATACAGCGCTTGAGCGCCGAGCTAGCGATATTCACATCGAAACGCGAAACCTCGAAGTGGTGGTGAAGTACCGCATTGATGGCGTTTTGCAATACGCCATGCAGCCGCTGGCGAAAGAATGGCACGCCACCATCCTGTCGCGTATCAAGGTGATGAGCGAACTGGATATCGCGGAACGTCGCGTGCCGCAGGATGGCCGCTTCCGCGTGCGCTATAAAGGACGCTTTATCGACTTTCGCGTTTCGATCATGCCGTCAGTTCACGGCGAAGATGCTGTACTTCGCGTCCTGGACAAAGAGACGCTGAGCGAGAAATTCCACAACCTCACGCTGGACGTGGTGGGCTTTGACCAGCAGGACATGACGCGGTTCCGCCGCTACATTCACGAACCTTACGGCATGGTCCTCGTCACCGGCCCCACGGGCTCGGGAAAGACCACGACTCTGTACGCCGCCATCAACGAAATTAAGAACGACGAAGATAAGATCATCACGATTGAGGATCCCGTCGAATATCAAGTGCGCGGCATCACGCAGATTCCCGTGAACGAGAAGAAGGGACTCACTTTTGCCCGGGGTCTGCGCTCTATTTTGCGCCACGACCCGGATAAGATCATGGTCGGCGAAATTCGAGACCAGGAAACCGCGCAAATCGCAATCAATTCGGCGCTTACCGGGCACCTTGTGTTCACCACGGTGCATGCAAACAACGTGACCGACGTAATCGGCAGATTTATAAACATGGGCGTGGAACCTTACAATTTCGTTTCGGCGCTGAACTGCATCATGGCGCAGCGCCTGGTGCGCGTGATCTGCGAGAACTGCAAAAAGAAAGTGCAATATTCGCCGGAGGTTTTGAAAGAGTCGGGCCTGGATCCGGCGGAGTGGATGCAGGTGCCGTTTTACGAAGGACCTGGATGTCTGGAATGCTCCGGCAGTGGTTACCGAGGCCGCAGCGCGATCACAGAACTCCTCGATCTTTCTGACCGGATTCGCGAGATGATTATAAATCGCAGGCCGACCTCAGAAATTAAGCGCGTGGCGAAGGAAGAAGGCATGACGTTTCTACGCGATTCCGGCTTGGGCAAGATTCGCGCGGGCGTGACGACCTTGCGCGAGATCAACAAGGTGACCTTTCTTGACTAGCGCGGCAAGCCTGACAACTCAGTTCTACGATCTTGGGCCTGTCCGCCGCATTGAACGCTGGCTCACAAAGATGCCCCACCCGCCTTTGGTGGTTGACATCGCCTCCACCCACGTGGCTGCGGCTCGCTGGGGGAAAATTGGCGGTTCTCTGGATTCTTTCGCGGTGGAACCTTTGCCGATGGGATCGGTGATGCCGTCTCCGGTGGAAATGAATGTGGCCCAGCCCGATGCCGTCAAGTCCGCCTTGCGCCGAACTTTTGACCGCGTGCCTGCTCGCGAACACGGCATCGTGCTTTTGATTCCTGACTTGGTGGTACGCGTTTTTATTCTGCCCTTCGATACCTTGCCTCGCACCGCGAATGAAGCCTTGCCGCTCCTTCGCTGGCGCCTTAAAAAAAGCGTGCCGTTTGATGTGGATGAAACGGTTGTCTCCTGGATGCGTCAAGCGGGAAACACGGGCAATCTGGAAGTAGTTACAGCCGTTGCACGCCAGAAAATCATTCGCGAATACGAAGAAATCGTGGAAGGTTTGGATGCCAAGGTTGGAGTGGTACTGAGTTCGACGCTGGCTACGCTTCCCTTGCTGGAAGAGCGCGGCGCCACTCTCCTGGTGCGCATGTCCGGCAAGACCATGACCACGGTGATCGTGCGCCAGGGAAGCCTTTGTGTTTATCGTTCCACGGACATGCCCAGCGAAGCCGCGCTACTGAATCCGCAAGCCATGCTTGACGAGATTTTTCCGGCAGTTGCTTATTATCAGGATACCTGGGGCGGAACGGTGGACTGGGTAAGGCTCACTGGTTTTGGCGCGCGAGAGGAAATATTTCGCCGGGCTCTCTCGGGAGAATTGAAGTGTTCAGTAGGCTCACTCGCTGAATCGGAAGGGGCCGCGCGTCTAGATTCCGGTGCCAAGGACTTGCTAGGTCAGAACCAGGAAGGCCTTGTAGGCTGGATGATGAATGGAGGATCTTAAGCGCCGCGCGCGTTTGTGACTTATGAAACTTCGGCTCAATCTCGCGACTCAGCCACTTGAAAATAAACGTCCCTTCCTGGCAGCCGCTGGAACGTTGGGCGCTGTCGGTATTCTTTTGCTGCTGCTTCTATCTCACGGCGCGTACAAATCCTGGCGGGCGAACCGCGATCTGCGCATGGATATCGCGCATTTGGAAAGCGAAATTGCAACTTACAAGCAAAGACAGGCGGCTTTGCAGGATTATTTCCGGTCGCCGCAGGCCCAACAGGTTCTGGACCGCGCTGCATTTCTGAACTCGCTGATCGGCGAGCGCAGTTTTCCTTGGACTAAGATTTTTATGGATCTGGAGAAAACCTTGCCGGCCGGGGTCCGCGTGGTGAATATTGCGCCCAGCCTGAAAAACGGAAAGGCGGTCGTCCAGATTACGGTGGGCGCCGCAACCGATGAGAGCAAGATCAAGTTCCTAGAGGCATTGGAAAAATCCCAGGCATTTTCCAACATCCAGGTGCAGGAAGAACGGCATTTGGAGCAGGCCACGGCTGCGTCTGACAAAATCATGCTGCAACTTACAGCGTGGTACGAGACTACATGAACACAAAACGCCCCTGGGATACTTGGAAAAAAATAATTTTTTCCGCGCTCGGCGTTCTGCTCCTAGCAGACCTGGCCCTGGTTTTTGTTCTTTGGCAGGCTTCGCGCGAGGGCGTGGAGAGCATGCGCGCGCAGCGGAGCCGTCTGCAGACTCAAGCGAAACTGTTGAAAGCGGATGTCGCTCGCGGCGATAAAATCCGGGCATCGCTGCCGGAAGTAGGGAGAGACTGCGACGCTTTTTACCACAACGCTTTTCTGGATGCGAGCACAGGTTATTCGGACATCGAATCCGACCTTGGAAATATCGCGGTGAAGTCCGGTTTGAGAGTCGGCGGGCTCACACTCAACCAGAAAGAAGTGAAAGGCCGGGGAGTGACGTTGATTACCATCTCGGAGTCTGTGGAAGGCGATTACCCGGCAATCATTAAATTCATCAACGGTCTTGAGCGCTCCAAGTATTTCTATCTTTTGAATAATCTCCAGCTCGATACGTCTAACCTGGGAGGCATCCGGCTGCGTTTGGAATTACGCACATATTTTAGGACCTGAAATAATGTCGCGGCGAACACAAATCGGGGTGCTGTTAGGGCTGTTGATCCTGCTGGCGGCTGTGTATTTCTCCAACCGGCCGCAGATGAACGGCCTTCAGGGCGTTATGGCGTCTGACAGTTCATTTCAGCCCTTGAACGTTGACGAGCCTGAACTACGGCTTGACCTGCTTGCGAAGCTTCAGAAGCTGGACTATCCGGCCGGGTCGCATCGCGACATTTTCAGCGCCGTGGCTTTGCCGGTTGAACCTACGGCTGCGGAAAGGGCCCGGATGGAGCATCAATATCCCACCGTGCAGCATCCACCGCCGCCCCCTCCTGTCGAAGTTCCGGCGCAATTTTTCGGATATGCTTCCATGCGCAGCAGTCCGCACCGTTTGGGGTTTTTCCTGAATGGTGACGAAGTGCTGGTGGTCCAGGAAGGATCGGTTTTTCTTGGCCGTTTCCGGCTGGATAAAATCGGGAATGATTCGGCGGACGTCGAAGAAGTTTCCAGCGGGCGCCACGCGACTGTGCCGATGGTAGCGCCACCCGGGGGGACACCGGTTCCGGATCAGCAAAATCAGTGAGACATCAGCACCAACACGAAACCAGTCGCATCCACACATGCAGCGATATCCCTCGGCGCGCTTGCGGCCGGCATTCTCAAGAGTCCGGTTTCGCATTCTTGATGGCGCTTGGATTGATTTTTATAGCCCTGGCTTTGTCGCTGGTGGTCCTTCAGAATTTTGTCACAGACGGCAAGCGCACACGCGAAGAAGAAACTATTTGGCGCGGGGAACAGTACAAGCGCGCCGTCCGGCTCTATTACCATAAGATTGGCCGGTACCCGCAAACCGTCGAGGACCTGAAAAAGGGCGGACTCAATATTCACTTCTTGCGCCAGGAATATAAGAATCCGATGAATAAAACGGATGGCACCTGGCGCTTCATTTATGTAAATGCTGCTGGCCAAATCATCGGTAGCACGCGTTATAACAATTTACAGCAAATGGTGCTGATCGATCAGTATGCCGGCCTGATTCCGGGGGCGGCGACCACAGGATCTCTTCCAGGTCAACAGCTTGGAATCTCGGCAGCGAGCCTTGCGAGCGTCAGCGGCGGCGCTGGAGGGAACCTACAGCAACAGCAACAACTTCAGAGTGTGTTGGCAGGAATTTTGAATCCCGGTGATACCAGTCCGGACCAGGGAAACGGCCTCGCGCAGTCGCAGCCTCAGCCAGACAGTTCGCAAAACGGCACGTTTCCGCCAGGAAATTCGTCGGGCATTTCGCAGTCTGACACGGCACAGTCCGGAGTTGCGCCTCAACTGCCCGGCAATTTGGCTGGGCAACTTCCGCCTGGCGTAACCCAAGATCAAGTAAATCAGTTTCTCCAGAACGGACAGCTTCCGGCGGGCATTACTCCCGATCAAGTGGCACAGTACGTTCAAGGCATCCAACTTCCGCCAGGGGTTACGCAGGATCAAGTGACCCAGTACCTACAAAATTTGCAGAATTCGCAGGGCGCGAATAATTCTCAAAATCCCCAAACTCCAACGCCACAAAACGGTCAGGCAGGTTTTGGATTGTCGCCGGGCCGGAATGCTCAGCCAGGGTTCGGAGCTTCGGCCGGGCAATCGAGCCAATTAAGTTTTGGATCATCGAATCAAGCCTCATTGGGTTTGAATCCTCTTCTGACCATGAAGCCGACGGGGCCGGTTGACAGCCCGGTGCTCGGCGCGTTTATAACGGGCGTCGCTTGTACTACGGATGCCAAGGGCGTCAAGGTTTACAGGCGCGCCAAGAAGTACAAAGATTGGGAATTCATTTGGAATCCCCTGGAAGACGCGCTGATGGCTGCGCAACAGCCCGGCGGCCAGCAGGGCGGGGTGTTGCCCGGTCAGACCTCCGCGACGCCCGGGGGGTTGGGCGGGAGCACCCTGACCAACGCTTTTGGGTCTTCCTCTTCGATCGGCAATGGACCGGTCGGCACTTCTCCGCAACAGCCTCCGCAGCAACAGCAGCCCCAATAGGATTCGACAATTTTGAGGTTTGCACTGGTGGGCGGGAAGGATGCGCACAATTCATTTTTGTTTGTTGTTTTCCTCGGACTAACGCCACAGCGAAAATAATTGACGAAGGTTAAGATTCAAGTGGGGAAGAACAGCAGAACTACTTGCTGAGGGAGGGAGGAGATGACGCCAGGCGCGCGGTGATTTGCCTCACATATTTCTGCGTTTCAGGAAACGGAGGGATACCGCCGTAGCGCTCGACCATTTCCGGCCCGGCATTGTAAGCGGCCAGCGCCAGCGCCAGATTGCCACGATATTTTTGCAGTAGGTCCTTCAGGTAGCGCGTGCCGGCGTCGATATTCTGCGCAGGATCGAATATGTTAGCCACCGAATAGCGAGCCGCGGTCTGCGGAATCAATTGCATCAGACCTTGCGCCTGTTTTCGAGAGACAGCGCGGGGATTGAAATTTGATTCCACCGCGATCACGCCAGTGATTATTTTCTCGTCCAGTCCGTGTTTCAGCGCGGCTGCTCGAATCAAATTGCCGAATGGTCCCTCCGCCGGGGGCGCAGCAGGCTGCGCCGTAAATTGATCTTCGGGCTCGACAGAAACCAAGTCCTCGGCTTGCATGTCCACGCTGCCGCCGGTCATCGACAATCGCACGCGATCGCCCGACCGCTCGTAACCGGTGATATGTAGGCGAACACCGGAGCGCAGAACGGCATAGTCCGCCTGCGCTGCGGGCGCAACCACAGCGACAATAAAGCTCATGGCCGCGAATATCATAGCGGGTGTTTTCAAGCCGAACATTTTTGCTTAGAACTCCGCTTCGCTTTGTGTTCGCAGCTTGCGCTGCTCGTCACGACCCCATTATACCGCGGACTGCTTGCTGCGCGTGACCTCATATCTTTCCAAGGACGTAGGTATTAATGGCTTCGGCCACTCCGCCCTCATCATTCGATGACGTAATGGCCCAACCCAACGATTTCAGTTCAGCGACGCTGTTGGCCATTACCACCGGCAAACCCGCAAACTCAAGCATCTCGCGATCGTTCCAGTTGTCGCCGAGGGCCATTATTTCTTCGCGGGCAATTCCTCTGCGGCGCGCCCATTCTCTTAGCGCAACTCCCTTGGTAACGCCCGGCCGCAAGACGTCGAGAATCGAGAAATCACGCAATTCGTATTCGGTAAGCGCGAGCGTAAAGTCGACCGCAATCGGCAGCGCGGCGAGTTCGCCCATGGCCTTGCGTATTGGCTGACACGCACCGGTAAACATCACTTGAATAGGATCTTCGCCGTTCAGGCAATCGACCAATGGCGAGACCTCAGCGATGTACGCGCGGTTTTTGCGAAAATATCCTCCGCGAGATGGATCATCCCATTGCACTTTCTCGAGGATTATCTGCCGTTCCAAAGGGCGGTCGAATATGACCGCGGTGTTCGCGCGGAATTCCTCGGTCAACTCAATCACTTGTCTCGCGGTCTGGCTCGGAAGCAAAAGCGTTTGATGAGTTTCTCCGCTCTTGCTCTTGATCAACGCTCCATTGCTGACGATCAAGTGCAGGTCGCACGGAAGCGCTTCCGCGATGGGCCGTGCAAAATCGAATCTCCTTCCAGTAACCAGCACAATTTCAACTCCGCGCGCGGCCGCCTCCGCTACGGCCCGCGCATTTCTCTCCGGAACTTGCGCGTGACTATCGAGCAGAGTGCCGTCGATATCCATTGCGATTAATTTGATGGCCACGCGTATATTCTATCGTGAGATGGTCATCCCCCACTCGAGTGCGTGCCACAAAGAGCCAGGCCTTGACCAATTATTTGCACTCGAAATCCGTTGCATAGTAAATTGAGCTGCAGGCCTTGCTTTACGGTCAGCTTACAGCCAAGGCCCAGCAGGCATCTAGGTACAGGGAGTGATGGAATTATTTCTCAATCTTTTGTGGGTCGCGATCGCCGCCGTGGCCTTTGGCTTTTGGCGGACGCGATGGTTGCATGAGCGTCCCCAACATCGCCGCGATCCACTGCGTGAATGGACCGCCTTCGCCTGCGCACTGGTTCTCCTGTTTTTCGCTGTTTCGCTCACCGACGATCTTCATTCTGAATTAGTTATTTTCGATGAATGCTGCGCGAGCCGCCGTCACTCGGCTGCGTTGGTTTGTCCGCATCACTCTCCGGCAAATGGCCTATTTATGCGGTTCTCTGGGACCGCCGTTTTGCCCGCTATAGCGTCGTTCGACCCGCTTCAACGGCTTGGAACCGTGGTGGTCCCCGCCGGATTCGCCTGCTTGCCCCTTGCAGCCCGTCCTACTCCGGGCCGCGCTCCGCCAACCAATTTCGTCTGACAATCGCCCTAGGCGTGCACACCCAAAAAGATGTTGTGCGTCAACACACGATTTACACACGTAAATTAAATTGGGTGTGCCTTAGAAGCGAGCTGCACTGCTTTTGCGGGCCACGTCGTATTTCAGTAGCTAAGTAATTTGGAGTCGCTATGGATTCAGTAAAGTTATTTGTCAGTTCGGCGCTTACCTTGCTCATGCTGGGCTGTGGCGGAAACTCCGGAAAAAATCCCGCAGCCGAAGCTCCGCCACCGACGCAAGTGGTGCACGAGCAGGACGTAAACGTTGTAGGAGTGGATCATCCCGAACAATTTCCGCTAACCACGGCAATGGAGCACGTAGGCGCCTCGTCGCTAGTGGTTACGGGTACGGTTGTTCCGGACATCTCCCGTACGGTGCCTGCTATTTCGCTGGCTTCGGGCCGCGTGGTGGAAATCCGCGCGCGTCTGGGCGATACGGTACAAAAGGGTCAGCTTCTAATGCGCGTGCAAAGCGCGGACATCGCCCAAGCCTATTCCGACTATCGCAAAGCCCAGGCCGACTCGACCCTGGCAGACACGCAATATGAGCGGGCGAAAGGACTCTACCAGCACGGAGCCGTGGCGTTGAATGATTTGCAAGTTGCGCAGGACGCCGCGCAGAAAGGCAAGGTGGACGTGGAAACCGCAGCCGAGCATCTTCGAGTCCTGGGCAGCCCGCTGGACCATCCGAGCGGGATTGTCGATGTCAAGGCGCCTATTTCCGGCGTAATTACCGACCAGCAAGTTACTAACGCGTCCGGGGTGCAAAGCCTATCTTCCGCAAACCCCTTCACGATTTCTGACTTGTCGAACATCTGGATTCTTTGCGACGTTTATGAAAACGACCTCGCCAATGTCCGGCTCGGCGAGACTGCTGATATTACTGTGAGCGCGTATCCAGGCCGTGTGTTCTCCGGCCGCATCAGCAACATTGGAGCGATTCTCGACCCCAATATCCGCACCGCAAAAGTTCGAATCGAATTATCCAACCCAGGACTGATGCGTCCCGGCATGTTCGTCACGGCCACCTTTCACGGTTCTAAAACGGAAAAACACGCAGCGGTTCCGGCGTCGGCAATCCTCCATCTGCATGATCGCGAGTGGGTTTACATCCCGGCAGGCGGCAACAGTTTTCGACGAGTGGAAGTGAAGTCCGGCGGCATGCTGCCCAACAAAATGCAGGAAATTTCGTCTGGATTGATGCCCGGGCAGCAAGTGGTAGCCAATGCGCTGGAATTGCAGAACACTGCGGAGCAGTAAAATGATTCGTGGCCTGGTAGATTTTGCGCTCGACAACCGCTTTATCGTACTCACGATTGCGGTCGTTCTCCTTTTCTGGGGTGCGATTTCATTTCACAATTTGCCGGTGGAAGCCTATCCGGACGTGGCGGACAACTACGTTCAAATAGTTACGCAATGGCCGGGCAGAGCAGCCGAAGAAGTCGAACAGCAGGTCACCATCCCGCTTGAAATCCAGATGAACGGTATACCTCACCTGACGCATCTTAGGTCCGTGTCTTTGTTCGGACTATCCAGCCTCACCCTGATTTTTGACGAGGAGTCTTCGAACGACTGGAATCGCCAGAAGGTTCTCGAAAGATTTTCGCAAGTCACCTTACCACAGAGCCTGCTACCGCAGATGGGTGCGGATTGGAGCCCAGTCGGTCAAATCTATTTCTACACGCTGAAGAGTACGAACCCTAAGTTCGATTTGATGGAATTGAAATCAATCGAGGACTGGACTCTGGAGAAGCAGTTTAAGTCGGTGCCGGATGTTGTTGACGTCTCTAGTTTCGGTGGCACCACCCGCGAATATCAGGTGCAAGTGAGCCCTGAAAAGCTTATCGCCTATGGCCTGAGTCTTAGCCAGGTGGAACAACAGCTCGCTAACAACAACTTAAACGCCGGGGGAAGCTTCATCGAGGAAGGGCAGCAGCAGATAAACGTGCGAGCGATTGGACTGTACACCAGCGTCCAGGACATTGAGCAGACCGTCCTGAAAGCGCAGAATGGCACTCCGCTTCGCGTGAAAGATATTGCCACGGTAGTGCAAGCCCCGAAAATCCGGCTGGGACGGCTGGGGAAAGCGATCCATCATGAAGACGGAAAAGTAGTCGATGATGACGACGTCGTTGAAGGCATCGTTCTCCTGCGTAAGGGAGCGGAATCTGAGACGACTATGGAGGCCATTCATCAAAAAGTGAATGAGCTCAACAATGGCATCCTTCCGCCCGGAGTAAAGATCGTTCCACACTTGGACCGCAGCGACCTGGTACATTTCACCACTCACACAGTTCTGCACAACCTTACCGAGGGAATCATACTTGTAGTTGTCATCCTGTTTCTTTTTCTGGGGAACGTCCGCGGAGCATTCATCGTCGCGCTCACGATTCCGTTTTCTCTGCTCTTCGCCGCCATCTGCCTTGACCTGCGGCACATTCCCGCAAACCTCTTGTCTCTCGGTGCGCTGGACTTTGGGATGGTGGTCGACGGCGCGGTAGTCATGGTCGAAAACATCGTGCGTCACATGAGTGGTAGCGAAGGCGGCTCCAAAACATCAATGCAGTGCATCCGCGACGCCACGCATGAAGTGCAGCGGCCGGTGTTTTTCGCCATTGCCATCATTATCACCGCCTACATGCCAATCTTTACGCTGCAGCGCGTGGAAGGACGCTTGTTCAGGCCCATGGCCTGGACCGTTGCCTTCGCGCTCCTGGGCGCACTGATTTTTTCGATGTTGATTGCACCGGTGCTCTCCAGCGTTTTCTTTCGCAGCGGCATTCGTGAGTGGCGCAACCCGGTGTTGGCGTTTTTGATCAAGCACTATCGCACGAGTGTGCGTTGGGCGATCGAGCACCGCTTGTTGATCGTGGGCGCAGGCGTCGGAGCGTTGTGCCTGATGCTATTTCTCAACTTTAGCGGCGTCATCGGTTCGGAATTTCTTCCGCATCTTGACGAAGGAGCGATATGGGCCCGCGGAACGCTCGCGCCTAGTACCGGCCCTAGCGAAGGCACGCGCGTCGTAAATCAGGCGCGGGTCGTATTCGCATCGTTTCCCGAGGTCATCCAGGTTGTTTCGCAGGTGGGCCGTCCTGATGATGGCACGGACACCACCGGCTTTTTCAATACGGAATATTTTGTAGATTTGAAGCCCAAGAACCGGTGGCGGCCCGTGTTTCATGAAAATAAGGACGAACTGATCGCTGCTATGAATCGGGAGCTCGAAAAAATGCCAGGCGTAATTTGGAATTTCTCTCAGCCGATTGAAGACAACATGGAAGAAGCTGTCTCGGGCGTAAAAGGCGAGCTTGCCGTGAAGCTGTACGGAGAGGACCTCAAGCTGCTTGAGGAAAAAGGCGATCAAATCGTAAATGTGATGAGCCAGGTAAAAGGCGTAGAAGATTTGGGTCTATTTCGAGTGCTGGGCCAGCCTAATTTGAACTTCGTCATTGATCGCACCGCCGCCGCGCGGCATGGCATCAACGTCTCGGACGTGCAGGACGCAATCCAAACCGCGGTCGGCGGCAATGCCGTCAGCCAGGTGCTTAAGGGAGAACAACGCTACGACTTGGTGGTGCGTTATCAAGCCCCCTATCGAGAGACGAAAGAAGCCATCGAAAATATCCGCCTGCTCGCGCCCTCGGGCGAACGCGTTTCGCTCGGCCAGCTCTGCAAAGTGGAAGTCATCGACGGCGGTTCTGAAATCTATCGCGAAGGGAACTCACGCTACGTTGCAATTAAATACAGTGTGCGCGGGCGCGATCTTGGCAGCACAGTGGAAGAAGCCATGAAGAAAGTCGAAGGGCAGGTACAAGTGCCGCGAGGTTACCATCTCGATTGGGCCGGTGAATATGAAAGCCAGAAACGCTCTGAGAAACGCTTGCTGATCGTTCTTCCCATCACCATCCTTGTGATTTTCATCATTTTGTACGTCATGTTCGGCTCGTGGAAGTGGGCGGCGCTTATTTTGGGAGTTGTGGTTCTGGCTCCATTAGGTGGATTGCTGGCGCTACGGATTACTGGTACGCATTTCAGCGTTTCTTCCGGCGTCGGATTCCTGGCGCTCTTTGGCGTATCGGTCCAGACCGGCGTAATCATGCTGGAATATATCAATCAGCTGCGCGCGCGCGGCCATTCCATTGAAGACTCCGCAATTGAGGGCGCGGTTCTTCGGCTTCGTCCCATTATGATGACCATGCTTGTCGCAACGCTCGGATTGTTGCCGGCGGCCACGTCCCACGCGATCGGTTCTGATTCCCAGCGGCCTTTTGCGATTGTAATCGTGGGAGGTTTGATCGGTGCCCTGGCGATGAGCATTTTTCTTCTGCCTACCCTGTACGTGTGGATCGCTGCCGATGGAGACAAGTTGCCTGCGCCTGAGGAATCCTTCGAAGTTTAGTTCGTTATTTTTATCGATTAAGTCGCCGAGCGCTGTCTTCGTGTAAAATCGGGCCAAAGTTTGGCCGGGAGCATTGACCAGAGAGTCCCAAACAATGAAAAAGGAAGAAGTTCGCGCTCGCATCGAAGAAATCGGCATCATCCCCGCGGTTCGCGTATCGACAGCTGAAGACGCGCGGTTCGCCGCCGAAGCCGTTTCGCGCGCCGGAATCCCAATCGTGGAAATAAGCATGACGGTGCCAGGAGCCATCGACGTAATTTCTCATTTGATAGCGCACGCGAAAGATATGATTGTTGGTGCCGGATCTGTGATTGACGCGGAAACAGCGCAGCAGTGCCTTGCCGCAGGAGCGAACTTCCTGACCAGCGATGGACTCGATGTAAAAGTCGTAGAATTGGCAGGGAAAGAAAATATCGCGGTATTACCCGGCGCTTTGACGCCGACAGAAGTCGTTACTGCCTGGAAAGCCGGCGCCGACTTTGTCAAGGTGGTCCCCTGCGCGCAAGTCGGTGGCGAAAGTTACATTCGAGCGCTGAAGGCCATGCTGCCTCATGTGCCACTGATTGCCGCGGGCGGCGTGAATCAGCAGACCGCCGTTAACTTCATTCTTGCAGGGGCGAGCGCTCTCGGAGTTGGCACGGAATTAATCTCGAAGGAAGCAATTCGTTTGCGTCAGGCGGAACGCACCCGCGTGCTGGCTCACAGATTCCTCGGCTACGTGAAGACCGCTCGCGCCCAGATGGGACGCCGTACCGAACCCGTCACCGCCCACAAGTAGCGTAAGATCGCCAATTGGTCTTGTGCCCAACTGTTTGGCGAGTCCTCGGTCGTTTGTTAGGGATAAGACGCGTAGCGGGTGTGTAGGATAGCAGTAGCTCATTGATCAGACTTCGCTTAGCCCTCCGATCTAGCCGCGATTAGCTCTCTAGATGGCCCCACTCTGTGCGGGGACCCTTTAATTGGCAAATTACTCGATGAAATGCAGCAGCGATTTGAGATGCGACGTGATAGAGAATTTAAGTCGAACATCTGCGCCGAGTAACCAAGGGCGAAAAAAACCGAGCCTCAAAATGAGAGTTCGATTTACTCGTAAGCAGACTTAGCAGTGAGGGCCGAGCCAGGCCAGTCTGGAATGATGTACTTAACGGTTAGTACAAAAAATCCAAAGTGTTCAGTTTTGCACACTTGTTCCGCACCCGGTTGGATTAGGCTTTTCAGAGGTAACTTTAATCAGTTGCCTGGGTTTTCGTCAATTTCGGCGGAATTCGATGCCTTTAGCCTCGCGAAACGACGTCAGCCAGCTTGCGCTCCCTTCCGTCCCGCACGGGCCGGCGAGCAGACGGCGTCCCTTGCGTATCCTATTCGTTCATGGCGATCCTGCGGATGCGAAACAATGCTTGCGAGAACTGAAAAGAGCCCACTACAAATTCAGCGCAGATGTAGTTTCAACCCCAGAGAAGTTAATTAAACATTTGGACTTAAAATACCACGATGTGGTGCTGGCCAAATACCCCTGCGCAGATGGCAAGGTCCCCCGGTGCTCAAAGTGTTAGGCGAACGCGGGAGACCCATTCCTGTCATCTTTCTCACCGATCGAATCAGACCGGAGTCGGTGGCGGAGCTTGTGACTGAAGGCGCGGCCGATTGTGTTGACAGGGATCACGTTGGTCACCTTCCGGTAGCGATTCGCCGAGCCCTAAACGAAAACAACCTACGTGAGGAGCGCGATCAATCAGAGAAAAAACTGCGCCATTCAGAAGCACGTTATCGCGCTCTAGTAGGGAACTTGTCCTACGGAATGTGTCGCTGCGACGGGCAAGGCAAGTTTCTGGATGTCAATCAGGCACTTGTCACCATGCTGGGTTATGCATCTAGAAAAGAGCTCCTGGCAGCTCACTACGCAAGTGAGATTCTTTGTGATGCCTCCAAACGAGAGCAATTGCTGGGGTGCTCCCCCGGGGGAAAGGACGAAGATGGCGGCGTCCGCCTGGAAATTGACTGGAAACGAAAGGACGGTACGCCGCTGAAGGTACGGCTTAGTGGACGCCAAGCCAGCGCCGAAGGTGAGAAGGACAGTTACGAGATTATCGTTGAAGATATCACCCAGCAGCGCAAGCTGGAGGATCATTTGCGGCAGCAGGCGGCCAAGGATCCGCTGACGGGGCTGTCCAATTACCGCCATCTGGTGGAGATCCTTGACACCGAGATTAAGCGTTCCGAGCGCACAGGACGTGAATTCGCGCTGTTGTTCCTTGACCTGGACGGGCTAAAGAAGATCAACGATCGTTTCGGCCACGTGGTTGGTAGTCAGGCGTTATGCCGCTTGGCCGATGTTTTGTGCAACTCTTGCAGGAATATGGACACCGTAGCGCGCTTCGGTGGGGATGAGTTTGCGGTGATACTGCCCGAGACGGGCGAAGTCCCGGCAAACTTAGTGGCCGGGCGCATCTGTGACAACTTGGCGCGTGATGGCAGAAAACCGAACCTTTCAGTGAGCATCGGTGTCGCTATCTATCCGAAGGACGGTGAGAAGATTGATACACTGATGGGCGCAGCGGACGTCGCCGTGTACGCCATGAAAGCTAGGGCACACGGTCGTGAAGAAAACATTCAAATGACAACCAGGAAGAGCAGCACCAAAGCAGCGGCCGGTGGCAAAACGCGCTCGCGTTCTCGCGTGAGCTGAAGGAGTCGGACGAAAAAAACGAAGTCACTCATCGGCAGGCGCAAATAGCTGTTCTATTGCGGAATTAATCGAATCTGTCCGACGGCTTTAAAGTCTCTAGTGTGCTCGGCTTGCGAGATGCCGACGCCCAAGAGATAAATTACTTTCATTAGCGTGTCGCAATTCCATTGACAATGGGACCGCATGAGCACAGTGTGATGGCGGACCTGGGATTCTTCAGCTCACCTGAACACGACGGAAGTTACCTGAACCACCCTCGGTTACACCAACCGCAAGACGTTCAAGGAGATTCATGAATACTACGACGCATAGGGACCAACTACGTGGTCTTACGCTACAGAACGAAGTCAATCGTCTATTCGACGACAGTTTTATCCGCGATCGCTCGGCTCATGCTGATCTAGCAACTTGGGCGCCGGCCGTAGACATCTACGAAACAGAGAATGAATTAGTCGTAAAGGCCGAGCTGCCCGATTTTCAAGAGAAAGACATCGACGTCCGCATTACAAACAACACTTTGACCATCCGTGGAGAGCGCAAGTTCGAGACGGGCGTCAAGGAAGACAATTACCTCCGCATTGAACGCGCATATGGTTCGTTCATGCGGAGCTTCTCGCTACCAAACACAGTCAACTCGGAAAACATTCGGGCGGACTATCGCAACGGGATCTTGACCCTGCATATGGCCAAGCGCGAAGAATCTAAGCCCAAGCAGATCAAAGTCAGCGTTGCAGTAAACGGCAAGTAGTTACACGCAGTTTTCATTCCACGAGGCCGAGGTTTGGACCTCGCGTTGACAACCAAGGAGGTTGCCATGATCGAACACAAAGAACTATCCAAAGAAGATATCGCTCACCGAGCCCACGAGCTGTACGTGGGACGCGGCAGTCAGCCCGGAAAAGATGTCGAGGACTGGGTCAGAGCGGAAAAAGAGCTGACCGTCGAAGTTGGTGTAGCACCGGCAAAAACTATGACAGCTCAAGCCGGTCGCAACCAGAATTAATTGACGCTCCAAGCGTCAAAACCTTAATCGTTTGGAAGGGGCGGATTTCCCGCCCCTTCACATTCCTCCCTTGGTTGTCGATTCGTAGCTAAGGCCACCCGAAAGGACACCTCAGCCTTGTTCACGTGCCATCTGGGTCGCCGCTCGCAAAATCGGCAATCGCTTTCGCAAGGGCATCCTTCCCAGTCGCCATGATCTTTAAGGACGGCGCGGGGAAAACGGTGTCTGCCCAGGGGGAAGTTCCTGACGGTGTGGAGAAAAGAGGCACACGGTTCCTGGAGGGTTTTGTTCGACATGTTTCATAGTGACCTGCCCCGTCCTAACTCCCAATTCAACCGCCAGTATCTGTCCTCGACCAGTCGTATTTACCCGCCTCGCGCCTTACGACGCCAGCAGGACCTCGAACTCAATTTTAACTTCGTCTTTGGCTCGGACGCCCATTTTGCCCGGAGGCTTAATCCCGAAGTCGGTCTGCTTTAGCGTGGTCTCGCCGGTGTAACGGCCGTCCCTCAGCATCACCAGCAGCGTGACTGGCCGCGTCTGCCCGCGCAGCGTCAGGTTTCCCCGCAGCGTCCACCGCCCCTCTCCGGCAGCTTCCGCACCTGTGGACCTGAACACGATCTCCTGATGATGCTCGCTATCGAGCACCTCGGGTCCCAGCATCGTCTTCTGCACTTCGGCGCGATCTTTCTCGGAATCGTCCTTGTCAATCACGCGCAGCGCTCGCGCATCCACGTGAATCTCAACTGTCAGATGTGAGCCCGTGTCTGCCGTACCGCTTTGAATCGGCGCGCGTACTTCGTGCTCGTGTCCCAGCCCAGAGAATGCGCCCGTCTTGCCGACGTGAATCGTTAACGTGGACTTCTGCGTGTCGATAGCATGTTGTTGGGCGCTCACGCCCAACACACAGACCAAGCTCGCTGCTGCTAGGAACATGGTTCGCATCATCGCTCACCTCGAAGGGAATTTGCTTGGGGAAGACTTGTAGCCACGACCGCATGATGTGTCAGTGCTGCATCATAATGCAACTCAAAGCTGCTGGAGAGATCGGGCTCAAAGCTCGTCGCGTTTATCAGGGTGTGCCGAGATAAACGGGCATGTTGTAAGGAATGAAAGAGTCCTACAAGAAAGGAGACAGCGACTCCATCTTGGCCCTTAGTCTTGCGGGAGGCAATCGCGAGGTGTCACTCGAAGCGTAGGCAGAGGGTATCGGTGGGCCGGGCTATTGAGCTTCGAAAAACGCAAAACCAGGGCGCCGACTCTTTCCTGGTGGAGGAAGGCACCACGGCTGTTTCGCGATAGACGCGAGCGAGCAGTCGGTCCTGTAGTCTAAGAACCCACACACGCTGAGAAACATATGCACGAGAACCGCGCGACCTCTGGAGCGCCTCGACCCGAAAAGGAACGAGGCCGGTCTGCGAAGGTGCAAAGCCACAAATGTGAACACGCATGCGCTAGAGGAGTCGGACTGCGGCATACTATCGATGAACCAGGCGAACAAAGAAGAGCGATCGAAGCCTGGTCCGCGCCATCGCACTACCCGACCGGTAATGCCGCTCGTTCGGTTCTACGCGGGGGGGCGATCAGTAATGGTCGTCCCTACCGCGACCATGTAGATTACTCCGAGCACGCCGTCATCCGGCACAATCGCGACTAGAGGAATTCACTTAAGAACTTGGATCTCGGGGTAAAGCGGAGACGAAATCTTGAGCTGTGAAACGCCTGCTCCCTTGAGGTACGCGTCGAAAAAGCTGCGCACACAGTACGACGTGATGGCTAGCTGACGACGTCCATCGATACCGAGCTTACCTAATCCGCGGAAAACACCCCGCAAGACGTGGCTCTTCAGCAGGGCTCCGTCGTCGCTAAACGTGAAATGGTTCGCGCCACGGATCACGATGCGTAGCCTTCCATCGGCTGGCAGACGGTCGTAAATGGATTGGATGTTGGCCATGATCTGGCGGACGTCCGCGTCGGACGAAAAATCACCCTGGCCGCTAAGGAGGAACATGAATGGCTCGTCGATGCCTGCCTGAATGACGCTACCGAATGGAGCGCCGTCAATATCGATGCCCGCCTTGCACCTAGAATCCTGGGAGCAGAATTGTGCGGTTTGCGCCCCGCCAAAGGAATGACCAAATATTCCCACCCTCGCCGTGTCCAACCGTCCCGTGAACTTGCTGGACGGGTCCGAGGTGTTCAGCCGCTCTAATCGATCGAGTACGAACGCAATATCGGCAGTCCACGCAGTTAGCAGTTTGTCCACACAATGGGCCTGCTCCGTTCTCTCAAAACAGAGTTCCGGATTATTTTCCGGGGTCCGTCTCATTACCCGGCCGTCAGGGAAAACGACGACACCGGTACGGTAAGGCGCGTCAAAGCCCACGACGACGTACCCCTGACTGGCTAGATCCTCGGCGAGCGTCGAGTAGTTCGCCACCTCGAGGGAAGCCCCCGCTCGCATGATCACCACAGGGTACGACCGCTGCTCCGTTGACAGGTCGACGTTACGAAGACTGTGCGCATGGACCTTCGACAGATCTCGCGTTAGGAAGTTACTAATCAGCGCGCCGCTACTGCGTTCGACCTCCGTTCGCAATGGGGCGGGAAGGTAGTCGTCAATCGCAGCTGATTGCCCAGCCGCGGTCGGGTACCAGATCCAAACAAGGAGTTCGCGCTTGGTTGCTGGCACGGGCGCCAGCGTGTCCAAATTCTCATCATCAGCCCAATCATAGAGCGCGCGGCCAACCGCGAATGGTCCCGTGGGTGTTGGCAGTGTGACCTCGGTCCTGTGCTCTAGCCAGAGCGACAACAACAATGCCGCGACCCCGAGGACACCCAACATCGCCAATCCAGCAAAGCCTTTGATAATCCGGCAGGCTAGTCGCCGCTGTTGTTTCATCGGTGCTTTCACAGAACCTCCGCTTGGGCAGCGGCTCAGAGGAGCCACACGCTCAATCATCTTTGTGTAGAAAAGTACTTTATATTGTAAAGTTATATTTGTCAACCGGGACAGAGGTAGCTCTGCTGCCCAGAGAAAACTAAACCAGGGCGATCTCATAGCGGTTTACGACTGGCGTTCAGCGGTGCACCCGTGCGGTTTATGGAAAGCAGCGCCAGGCGCGCTCCTGGCCTTTCTGCGTTCGTACCCGTGACCGTTCCAACGAGATTTTCTGCCCCGCAAAAACCACATAACCCGGCTGCTTCCCCCAGCGCATTTCAAGTTTGAACTAAACGTGGGGCATCCTCCGACCCGCCTGTTACTTAGGCCGATAGGTCGGGACCGGCTTGTGACGCCTGTATGGCTATTTCTGGAAACACTCTTAAGTTGAGCCATCCCGTATTCGAAAGTACTATCAATAGTGTTGCCTGGAATGGAGCAAGACCGAAGACGGAATTGGAGATCGTGAGTGAGAGAGGCTGCGGAGCAAGAGCACATAATCTCCTGGATGGTAGACAAGCGAAAGAGTCTCTTCGTTCTGCTTTCTCTGGTGGCGACGCCTTGGGTTTTTCCTACTTCATTACGCTCACAGGAAGCAAAAGTGCCCCCGCCAAATCTGAGCTCAATCCTCGATTCTTTGGAGCGAACCGGGGAACAGAACTCCGCCCTCTCTCGACCCCACGAAGTGACGCGGGAATATAAGGTATTCCACAGCAACGATCCGAAGCCCATCTCGGATGTAACGACCCAAATCACCTTTACTCCTCCCGACGTCAAAACATTCAAAATCACCGGTGAGCAGGGTAGCGCGACAGGTAAAAAGATCGTGAGCGCCATTTTGGAGCAGGAAGTGCTTTCTGCCAAGGAACGTCACCAACGAGACATCAGCCGATCCAACTATAACTTCGTCTTTCTGCGCGAGCAAAACTTTGGCGTCGTCCCAGAATACGTCCTGCACATCATTCCCAAACGCAAGGAAAAGGGACTGCTACTTGGCGACATCTGGGTGGATGCCAAGACGTACCGCGTCAGGCAGATCATTGGAGTCCCGCTCAAGACTCCGTCGTTCTGGGTCAAAGACCTCCACATCACCGTCCAATTCGCCGAGGTGAACCAGATGTGGTTGCCCGTTTCTGTGGACGCCATCGCCACGGTCCGGTTTCTGGGCATTTACACCCTTTCAGGTCTCGATTTGGCACCGCCCATCGCCGCTTCAAGCACGCCAAGCCACTGACGAACGGTCTCTGTTGATCCCAGCACACCGAGGGAGTTCGGATTCGTAAAAAGCCTGGCTTGCCGGCTGGTTCCCTTACCCTACTTTTCCGGCAAGCGCGACGTTAATCGGGTGGGATGAGAAGGCCGGTCTCCATCGGGATGCGATGAGTCTCCCAATAATCGATGTGCTCGAAGCACAAGAGAAAGGAGACCGGCTGTGAAGAAGATTATTACTGAGGCAAAAATAGGAACGAGATTTTCAAACAACTGCAGCTAACGTTTGTGCGGATGGAAGGATGGCGACTGAGGCGGCCCGGCTCGAAAGGCAAGGAATCCACAGGAAGGAAAGAGAAAACAGAAAGAGAAAAACACTCTTGACTCATACCGGCCTTCTCATGCAAGGAATTTGTTCAATCAAAGCGCGAAAGTGTTCAACGTGGGACAGATGTCTTACTTCTGTGTGACTAACCTGATGCCCGTGCACTGTTCTCCGAAAGCGAAGAGGCATCCGCACAATTACAGAGAACGAAATCAGATGTTCTCTCGCTCAATGATGGAGATTAAAACATGCTCGGGATAATTTGCTTGTGATGACGAGCGCCGCCTGGATGTTGTTGTACCTCTTGCTTCCCCGAATCAAGCGCGTTTTAGCAGGTCTCCCGCGTAACAACAAGATAGCTCCCCGGAAAACAGGCGCTTTGTTGGCGAGATGAGGTAGACCTACCCGGCAATCCCGCCTTAATTGATGTCCAAGAACCGATTGCATCGCGGTATCCAAACGGCTGTTACAAAAAGTGTGCAAAAGTATACAGAAATTTAAAAACGAAACCTCTACTCTCCTTTCACCGAGCCAGGGGAGAAGAGCATGGACAACGCACAATGGAAATGGGAAGAATTTTACCTGAAGGCATTTCTGGAGACCAACCATTTGAACCTTTCCCGCCGGGTTGCAGATGCAGAAAAAGCAATTGCCTCGCGTACAGCCGAGCTGCGCACAAGTCCCGATGCAGAGCTGGAGTCGCAGGCCATAGAAGATGCTATGAACGGCTTGTCGATCCTAAAGAGAGAGATCAGGGCTCCGATCGGAACTCATGCAATAGGGAGACTTCCGCTTAGCAATTCTTGAGAGATTACCTGGTATGGCTCTCCGCTAAATTAAGGGGAAACCGGTGAATCGAAGAACTGATACGAAACAGACAAGTTCGAAGGAACAAGATTCGTTTGAACAAGCCCGCCGGACATTCTTCGAAACGGGAGACAAAATAATAAAGCCCAACCTGTCTTCCGCCAATTCTTCAAAACGCGAAACCATATTGTTGCTTAAACATCCTTGATTCTTTCCTTTCTGGGATATTCAGCGCAGATGTGTTGAATTCTCTATTGCGTTGTCCCTCCTATGGTTGCTTCATTTCATCAATTGACGTGCCAACGAGAGGATCTGAAGGATTGAACTTTCAGCCGCAATCGGAGCAAGCCCAACCTCGAAATTGATCCTGATTGAGCCACACCAGACAGAGAAGCACGGACAAATTATACTTCGCACATTGCACACCGGACAATTGCTGGTAATACCTTAGCGACCTTCTTAATTTATTCAGTTGTCCAGGCCGACCACGTATTCTTCGAGAGCCAGAATCAATTCCTTTCGGAGATCCATCGCCCATCCCGGCTTGATGCGGACGCCCACGGCGGCGACGGATTCGCCGATGATGCGGCAAAGCATGCGGACGTGGCATTGACGGATTGCAACGAACAAAACCGCCGATTTACCAAACCAGACAGAATATGCAGACGATTGTTCCCCCCTGTAATCACGTTAGTCGGTTAGCCCCTTCGTTGATTGGGCTATTCACTTTTTGGCTGTGACAGTAACCGGGACGTAAGCAGCCTTTTGAGCTTCACATCATCCCCGTGTTCGTCAGTTAGCGCATTTTGAATTCGGAGCTTCCGGTACCTTTGATCGGCCCCGTTAACTCCAATCTGTGCTTTTTCGGGTTGGCCCGAACGCGGAGAGGGGATGAGCTTTCTCATTTCGCTTCCACACATAATGCCTCCAGTTTGTCGCGGGTCGGTTGTGTGAAGAACTGCGTCATCAGGGTTTTTCGATAACTTTTTCCATCTGGCCAATTTTCTTCTCGGGCTTCCCGATTATATATTCGCCGATGCCTTCGGCTTCTAAGTTGGGGTCGTTCGTGACTTGGCCCACTTTTTCCTTAATCTTCCCCTTCACTTCGTGAATCCCACCTGCGAATCTCATTCTCTGTACTCGGCTTCATCTTAACGCCTCCTTGGAAACGATTTGAATTCCGACCCTTGATCGAGCGCCCTCAGGCGCTTCTCGAAGTCACCTCAACCCGCCGAGCAGGTACACGACCAGCACGATGAGCAGGACCGTGCCGAGGATTCCAAAGCCCCCTCCCGTTCCCCATCTGGAATAGCCGTAATAGCCCCCTCCTCCTCCGAACAGCAGCACCAGAATAACGATTAGCAGCAGCATCGAAATTCTCCTTTAGCGTGTAAAACGCCTAATCAACTCAACCGCAAGCTACACGCTACATGCAGCGTATCTGGGCATCTGTCCTGTTTTGGACAAGTTTGCTTTCTGTCTGATGCAGCCGATGCTGGAAAATGGAAGGACTTGCACCCAAGGCTCGACAATTGCGAATGAACGGACAGGTTGCGCCTCCCCGGATCAGCAAATTAGAAGAATAGCTTGGTTACTCTTACCACATCGAGAACTCTAATTGATTGCGGAGTGTGTCTTTCAGGACAGTTTTGCAGAGAGCCTTAATGACAAAAGTGGTTAGGGGACTTCGTAACGACACATTTGAAGAGATTGGCGTAACCGAGATTGTTAGCCGCGCCGGTCAACCAGATTGATGAACCAGAGTAATGAGCGAGGGAGAGTGTCATGATCAAACCTGTTAAGTCAGCTGTGGGATCCAATGGGAGTGGCGGTGCTGTCTCTGTTAACAGTGTGGCGGACATCCTAGAACGTGAACTCCCCACTCTGATTGAGGAATGGCTTGCCAGAGTCGAGCAGGAGGCGGACCTAGCGCATATCCAGCTGAACTTTGAAGAGCGCACGGGCCATCTGCCTCACCTTCTGCATGATGTCATTAAGCGCTTGCGTCTGGACGCGGGGACGAAAGCTCCGATTTCGAAGGCTGCGGCCGAACATGGGGATTTGCGGCGCAAGCAAGGCTACACGGTAGCGATGGCGGTAGAGGAGTCTCGTCTGCTGCAGGTCAGCATTTTTACCACGCTGCACAAAAACGTGAAGCATTTGGAATTCAGTGCGCTGCTTCCCGACATTGTGACCATCGCGGACGAGGTCGATGCGCAATTGAAGGAGCAGATGCTGCGGTTCATGGCCGCAGATGCTGCCGAAAAGGCCAAGGGCAAGCTAACACAATTCTCGATGGATTAAGCAAGATGCCAAACCTAGGGCTTAGAACTGCGAAACAAACAAATACGAAAGATAGCCACGAATGTGTCCTGCTCATCGAAGCTGATGCAAATGATGCGGCGAGAATTTTAGACGAATTGAGTTCGGCAACGGACGAACGATTCCATGTGGAGTGGGTTCCCGAACTCTCAGTGGGATCGAGCGATTGCGTAACGGCGGAGTTGGGGCAGTCGTGCTTGACCTAACATTGCCCGACAGCCATGGCACCGAGACCTTCGACAAGCTTTTTAAGGCCGCGTCTAGCGTGCCCATTTTGATCCTGAGCGGAGCCGATGCGGAAGAAATGGCGCGGCAAGCGGTACAGCGCGGGGCCCAAGACTACCTGGTCAAGAATCAAGCCGATGGCTACCGGTTAAGGCGGGCGGTGCGCACGATGATGGATCGCCGTGCGGCAGAACGCAATGTTATTGGAAAATGAAGTCGCCAATGTGACGCTTGATTCCATTGGAGAGGCGGTGCTGCGCACGGACATGCAGGGCAACGTCATGTATCTAAATCGGATCGCGGAAAAGATGACCGGGTGGCGCCGGGAGGAGGCACTGGGGCGTCCCGTTGCGGATGTGCTCCGAATCATCGATGTCGTTAGCGCGCGCAGTGGTTCGCAATGCTGTGGAAATCGTAATGCAGGAAGATAAGACCGCGAGCGGTAACGGCGAACTGCATAAACTGTATTTTGGTCCGACGGGACGGAGTTCGAAATTGGAATTGAAAATAAAGTAACGCCTATCCATGACCAGGATGGTGATGTCACTGGGGCGGTTGTGGCTTTCCACGACGTGAGCGTGGCCCGGGCCAGATCGCTGGAAATGTCGCACTTGGCGCAACACGATTCCCTGACTGATTTGCCAAACCGAATGCTGTTCAACGACCGGCTGACGCAAGCGATTTCACTGGCGGTGCGCCAAGGCAAGCAACTCGCGGTGATGTTTGTCGATTTAGATCACTTTAAAAAGATCAATGACTCACTGGGCCACGGGGTTGGCGACAAACTGCTGCAGTCGGTAGCCGGGCGATTGGTGGCTTGTGTCCGGCGGACGGACACGGTAAGCCGGCTGGGCGGGGACGAATTCGTTGTACTCCTCTCCCAAGTCGAGCATGAGGAAGACGCGGCCTTCAGCGCAAGAAAAATCCTCAGGGCATTGGCGGAGCCTCATATTATCGATGGCAAGAGTCTTGATGTAAACGTGAGCATTGGGGTGAGCACCTACCCCAGCGACGGGCCAGACGCGGAAAGCTTGATGAATAAAGCAGACACCGCGATGTACGAAGCCAAACAACACGGCCGGAATAACTATCCAGTTCTTCCGGCGGCGACATGCACGCAGCGACTTGCAGAACGGCAATTGCTTGAAGCGGACTTGCGCTACGCGCTGGGGCGGAATGAGTTTTTGCTGCACTACCAGCCTAAATTCAATCTTCAGACGGGACAGATCACGGGGGTGGAAGCGCTGATACGTTGGGCACACCCGCAGCGGGGAATGGTATCCTCCGGGCAGTTCGTGCCCATCGCGGAAGAGTGCGGATTGATTTTACCTATAGGACGGTGGGTGCTGCTGGAAGCATGCAGGCAGGCCCGAGCATGGAACGATGCGGGGCTTGGGGTTGTGCCGGTAGCTGTGAACGTGTCCGCGGCTGAGTTCGGCGGACAAGGATTTTCTCTCAGGAGTTCGGGCCGTGTTGATTGCGACGGGAGTGGAGCCTGCGAATCTAGAGCTGGAACTGACCGAGAGCGTGCTGATGCAGGACGCGGAGTCTACAGTGCGCACACTGGGCGCGCTGAAAGCTATGGGCGTACGGCTGGCAATCGACGACTTTGGCACAGGTTATTCCAGCTTTACCTATCTTCGGCGCTTTCCGGTGGACGCGCTGAAGCTGCATCAATCTTTTGTGCAAGAGATCACGGCGGACCCGGGGGATGCAACCATCGTCAGCGCCATGATCAATATCGGCAAGAGCCTGAAGCAGCGGGTAATTGCGGAGGGAGTGGAAACCCGCGCGCAGCTCAATTTCCTTCAACACCACGGGTGCGACGAGGGACAAGGCTATTATTTCAGCCGTCCGGTTGTGGCCGAGCAGGCCGAGAAGCTGATTGAGGCCGCCCTTCGAAAAGGGGTAGTCAACTAGCGATTTCGCGGAGAGATTGGCCCTAAGAGTAATTTTGGTTTCATTGGCGAAGACATCGTTCCGATTGCTTCGCGGCACAATAGTAACTACTGGCCCATCGCCGTGTCGTAATTCTCAACTCCTTATTATGATTCTGTTTGGTCTAGGATTCGACCTGGAATAGAATCCAACATACTGAGGTCACCCCTCGATTCGTTCCGAACGCCATCGGGCGCCCCGTCATTCCTTCGCGGCCGGCATCCATCTCACCGACATGCAGTCTGAAAAGCACCTTGCGGCATATATTAAGAACCTGAATCTGCTAGGGTGTTTTGTGGAAACAGTGACACCGTTTCCGAAGGGCACAAAGGTCAGACTAAGAATCTCGCATGCTGGTGTGAACTTCATCGCGATAGGAAAAGTAGCTTATTCGCGGCCCAAATCGGGCATGGGAATCACCTTCATCACGATCGAGCAAAAGAGCGAGGAAGTTCTAGACCTGTGGCTCGCGGACCTGAGAAAGTAAGGTCTGCCTACTTACGCCGCTCTGTTCGTCTTTCGACTTGGCCATGAACGCCTCCTTACTTCTAACTATTAGTCCTCGGCGGTAAGAAATATTCGAGTGGCGGCTCGAGAATTACATCCGGCATTGTGTGCCAACGGACACAGTACTGCATAGGGAGTGTTTTAGCGTTGAAGCGTGAAGCTGGAAGCGATGGGCCGCTGCGGTTGTCTAAGGATAAATTGAGCCGGGCTCTCAATCCTTTTTAGGTTCGGCGTATGATGCCCGGAAGATAATCACAAGTAAATGGCGTTCGGGATTGTTTGACTGGGCGCCATTTTTATTTTCAAGGAAGTGTTGCGCGAGGCCCGAGCGGATGGGCCGGGCGGTTTCCGAAGTGAGTGCGCTGGGTGTGAGCAACCGCTTGACATGGATGCGACAGAGAGCCTAACTTAGTTGGTGATGCGTTTCGCCAGGACAATTCTTATCGCGGTCCTTGCCGTCGGGCTTGTCAGCTTTGCCGTTGACTGCTCGGCCCCGTCAACGCCCAATGAAGCGATGCAATGCTGCAATACCATGCCGTGCGCGCCCCATTCCTACCAGCGCGGAGAGGATTGCTGCAAGACGATGCCGTCCATGCACGCGCCCATTGGACAGCGGTCTTCGATTCACACCGTGTCGCCGTCGTTAATGTCTTTCGCAGTGATTCCAGCCATCAACGCCGTTCGGCCCTCGACTTCTGCGCCACAAATCTCGATGTCGCCCACTCACGCTCCGCCAGGTCCACAGGCGGTCGCCTCTTCGCCGCTTCGTATCTAGCCCGCCTTCCATAGAACTGTCAGTCTGCGGAGCATGTGTGCCACGGCACACCCATTTTTATTGGAAGGAAACTCATGAGATTTCGAAGTCCAGGACGCTATCGCGCGTTCGCTGGTATGTCCGCTCTCGTTTTATTGGCTCTATGTGGTTCTCCGGCGAATGCGCAAGGTCCAGCCCCGGAAACCGCTCCTCCGTTGTTCCCAGGTGGTGCATTGATTTCTTACAACTCGATCTTCACGACTCGCGGATCCATGCCGGAATCGTCAGGAAATATTCCGCCCACGGCCCGCCCTACTCTTTCCCACGAAGGCGATTTCAATTTCACATGGGGCTTTTATCGCAATTTCGATTTGACGGTTCTCGTCCCGTTAGTCACGAATCATTTCAGCAGTGAAGGTAATCTGACGGTGGGCGGAACAGGTCTTGGTGACGCCATGCTGCTCGTCAAATACCGCTTTTATCGCCGAGACTCTCCGCGAGGCACCACGCAAGCCTCCGTCACACTTGGACCTAAAATTCCCACAGGCCGAACCGATCTTACAAGTGAAAATCGCGCGCTCTTTCCCGCGAGTTTGCAGCCAGGTTCGTGTTCAACCGATTTCTTCATAGCCGCGAATTGGACTTACACCGGCCTTTTCAACCTTCGACGCCTCGTCGCTGACGAGGATTTCCATTCGCTCATCCGTTCCCAAGGTACGCAGGCGACTCGCCTCGGCAGCAACATTGAATCGCGATTCTGGCTGTCCTATCGCCCATACGAGGCCAAGGATGGAACCCGCGAGTGGTTTATAGGGCCCGCACTCACCTGGCTGCATTCTCAGGACGACAACATTGCGGGCGTAAACCAAAAAGGCAGCGGCGGTGACGTCTTGCTCGCTGGTGCCACCACTTACTTTGGAGTGCGGCCCGGCACTCACCTATGGCTCGGGATGGATTGGGACGTTGTTCATTCAAACGGCGAAATGTTCCAGCCCGTTCGCCGCCATATCAGCTTTGGAATCACGCGGCAATTCAAATTTCACATGTTTTAAAAGGAGGAAGCGATGAATGTGCGGAAGGTAAGTTTGCTTTGCTTGCTGGCCTTCGTTTTCGTGCCTGCATCACAAGCGCAAATCAAGCATATCGAAATGCGCGTCGAAGGCATGACCTGAAATTTTTGAGCATACGGGGTGAAACAACACCTCGGACGCCAGTCTGGCGTTCAAAACGTCGAAGTCAGTTTGATTGATGGAAAAGTTCAGGTCACGCCAAAAGAGGATGGGCAAATAGACCCCGCCCAGCTTCTGAAGGGCACTTACGACAGCGGCGTAACTGTCGCGGAAATGGACATGACCGCACAAGGGAAGATCGTGAAGGATTCTTCGGCCAATCTCGCCTTGCAAGTCGAGCCGAATCGCACGTTTGTGTTCGAACCGAACGATTTGTCGAAAAGCCTCGAATCCCTTGCCAATTCCCAAACAGTGGTCACGGTTCGTGGCCAGTTGTACAAAAAGCCCGCCGGCAAAAAGAAAGCAGATGCTTCGGCTCCCTTGAAGCTCCTGCTTCTGGAAGTCCAAAAGAAGGAATAAATGCTAAAAGAACACCTGTTGTCTCTGATTCTGGTTGCAGCAGGGCTCGCCGGATGCTCGACACATCCGGCGAGTCTTCCTCAGCCGAAAGCGCCCGTGGCCGCCGCCGGGGAGATCGGCTCACACTCGCCGGACTTTTCGCTGACGGACTTGCAAGGCAAAGAAATTTCCTCGGCTGAGCTGCGAGGTAAAGTTGTGCTGATCGATTTTTGGGCAACGTGGTGTCAGCCGTGCAAGAAAGAAATGCTCGGATATCAAAAGCTTCTGGACCTCTATGGCCAGCGCGGATTTGTCGTTATCGGATTCAAATTCGACAATATGGCCGACACAGAAGACCCTCTGAAGTTTGCGAACAAAATCGGAGTCCGCTATCCGCTGGCCGTCGCTTCGGATGACCTGAAGGAAAAGTTTGGCGACATTGAAGGCTTGCCGACAACAATGCTCTACGACCGTCAAGGAATTCTCCGTAAAAAAGTCATCGGGTTTGAATACACGGAGACCATCGAGGCGGGTTTGAAGCTACTTCTTTGAACTGAATGCTCTCAGAGTAGTGGCCCATAATATGGGCTTTAGTCGTTCCTGCGTTCGTCCTGGCCAGCCCCAGGGCGATTTGGTACCGATAAAAATGCGAATTCCTTGCCAGCCGGCCGCGTCAGGAGCGCGTCCGGTTATCCGACTACACAGGAGTTACGAACGTCCCAACAATCTGCGGCAGTTTGCAAGGGCTTCGCCTTGCCCGAGTTCCTGTCGAAGCTTGACATAGCGATATACCGAGGATTATCGTTCGTTCATTCCCGCGAAACTAGTTAACCGGGGTTTCACAACTCGGGGTTCCATCGGCCAGTCAAAAGTCATTTCTGCAAGAGGAGGAGTCACCATGTCCCGTTTCCGCCTGTCGTTCTTGCTCACTCTCGCACTACTCTTTGGCGCTCGTCCCATTCTGGCCTCCACGTTCGCCGTGGGCACTTGCAGGCCAAGCCTTCCGCACTTCCCGACCATCTCCGCCGCCGTCGCTGCAGTCCCTGCGGGCTCAACCGTGCTGGTCTGCCCAGGCACTTACTCCGAGCAGGTCATCATCGCACGGCCCTTAACCTTGCAGGGCATCGCCAGCGGCAACACGGGCCAAGCCGTCATCACCCTGCCCGGATCCCTGGCCACCACACCGGGCGTTTTTTTTGGAATTATCTCGGCGCAAGTGGAGGTGACGACGGGTCTGGTGAACATCATTAATATCACCGTGGATGGGACGGGCTTCATCAGCAACAACTGTTCATCGGATCTCGTCGGAATTTACTATGGCACCGGCAGCTCAGGAACTGTCAACGAGGCCACGGTCCGCAACGAAATCAATGCAGGGTGCGGCTGGGGGATTGTGGCCGAAAACGGAACTGCCACGAACGAGTCCGTGAACATTGAAAGCAACAGCGTCCACGATGTGGATGCGGCTGCCATTTTCGCCTACAGCAATCAGACGCCCCCGACTCTCACCGCCACCATCAAGGGAAATTACGTGGCGTCCAGGAATGTAGGCATTTATCCGTTCTTCGTCGGTCCAGGCAGCGTAACTGGCAACATCGTTACCGGCGGTGCCTATGGCATATTTTGCGACGCGCCATCAATTATCATCTCAGGTAATACGGTGACAAGTTCAGAAGTTGGGATATATGCCGGTAGGACCGGGGACAGCGTCACATCCAACAAGATATTGAACAGCGCGGCTAGTGGAATCTATTTGGCCACGAGCGGCATGACCGTACAGTCCAATTTCATTGCCAAGTCCACCTACGGAATCGAGTTTAATTGCTCTAACCCCGACACGGTGAAAAATAACACGATCAACGACGCTTTTATTGGCGTCGACGCGGTCCCCCTCGTTTCAACCCCGCTCGACACCTTCTTCAACGTGGCCACAATCAGAACCGACGGCTGCGGGTTCGCGGCGCCCCGTGCGGCGCCAATTCCAAATCCAACAAACCATCACCCGGATTGACGCCATCAGGGCGCCTTCCGCCCGGAGCCAGCTCGTCCGTCTTGCGGCGGACTGGCTCCCGATTCGGTGCTCCTCGTATCCTTTGTAGGAGATGAAATTCTCACGGTAGGCGAACAACGTCCACACGACAATCCCATTCCAACCAGCTAAGGAATCCAAGTCCTGATTAAGGCTGCGCTTACCGTCCATGTTGAATTCGGACGATTTGACTTTTCCGGGTTATCCGGAAGTTACAGCCACTTCAACAGGTATTTGTCCCGTAGATACGTTTGCGAAACTCCGCCGTGAAACTTAAAGTTAACTAGCGTTTCATTGCGCCATACGTAAACGTGCGTACGCTTCGAAGATGGATGCGGAACAAAGAGTTCCTAGCCCGCTACCGCCAGGAACAGGACGCATTGCTATCGAGTACGGTGGATTTGTTGCGTGCGGAATTTGCACCCGCTGTTGCCACTCTCGCGGCGATCGCAAAGGATACAAATACGCCGCCTGGAGCTGGCGTGCGCGTGCAGGCATGCAAAGCGCTCCTCGATTTCGGGTTTAAAGGAATCGAGATTCACGCCCTCACAGAAAGAGTCTCGGAACCCTAGCCGATTCGATTACGACGCAGGAAATCGATGCGAAACTGCTGGAGAATTTGGGAACGCGAGGGGCGCATTGGACAGAGACAACCTCGAACGAGTACCGGGCAACGCTCTCACATATCTACAAACTCGCGATCGACCGCGGGGAACTGAGCGTCAACCCCGCGCAGAAGGCGCACCGATACAAATTGAACAATGCACGTACGCGCGAATTGTCCTTCGCGGAAGAAGACCGGCTGCGAAAAGCCATTCGCGAACTTTATCCCGAGAAGGAACCGGAATTCGATTTAGTACTTCATACCGGGTTGCGGCGTTCGAACCTGTACGGAATTCGCGGCGCGGAGCGCCGACCGATGCCGCCGCTCGACTGGAGCACGGTTGATCTTGACTGGAAGATACTAAAACTTCCGCGGTCGAAAGCTGGCCCGGGCTATACCGTTCCATTAAATACGGTCGCGTTGTCAGCCATCAAGATTCTGCGGGAACGTTCCGACGGTACTGGTGCTGTGATTCGGAAGCCGAGTGGTCTCGAAGTTTATTCCTGCCGGAAGTGGTTCGAGGCTTGCGTCAAAAAGGCGGCCATTGAAGATTTCTGCTATCACGATTTGCGGCACACGTTTGCGACGAGGCTTCGACGGAATCGCATTCCGCTGGAGGATATTGCCGCGCTGTTGGGTCATGGAGTTGAGAGAAGGTTGGGAATAACCGCGCGATACGCGCACGTCGATCTCGACCGCTTACACGAGGCTGTTGCAACTCTCGTACCAACTGACACAAAAACTGACACACCCGCTGTAGTTGAGTTTAAGAATGCGAAGGCTGTATAGTGGAAGTAGTTTGTTGAAATATATTTAGCGCAACATGGGCGTGTAGCTCAGTTGGGAGAGCGCATCGTTCGCAACGATGAGGCCGGGGGTTCGAGCCCCCCCACGTCCACCACTTTTCCTTATAAAGCGATGGTTTTTGAAGTTGTGCCGTCTGAGGCTCGCTTGAGTTGTACCTACCTTGTACCTTTCGAAGCGCTGGAAATAGCATCAATCAACGATTCATTAATAAAAACACGTGTTTTTGAAGTTGGCGCCGGCACTCTGCAATAGCAAGTCAACGAGGAGGGTGCTCTCAGCGCGTTATTAACACGCAAATCTGAGAGCCATGCAATTGAGACTCGCTCACCTGCCGCCTTCACTTTGGCCGGCGGCGACTACTTGGCGAACATGGTCGAGCCAGTTGAGGACCACGGTTGGGGCGGAAGCCGGGATCGCTCTGCCGCCCGCGAATTGGAACATTACGAAGTGTTGGCCGTCGGGCATCACATCGTAGGATGTGAACGGGGCGCGCGGTTCGAAGCGGTCGACGAAGAGCACCTCGGATTTGCCGGGCTGAAACGAGTTCTTGTCTACGGAATATGGCACCGCAAGCAGCGTCCTTCCGTTCCCCGTGATGTAAAAAATTTCGTGCCCGACTTTCGACCATCGCGATTCCACTCCACCGTCGGTGGAGATTTGCCATTTTCCTCCCGGGCTCGAAAACGGGACCACGTAAATCTGGGGAGCCCCGGATTCCCCTGAGATGTACGACAACCAATGCCCATCGGGGGAGAACTGTGGCTGACTGCCCTTCCGACTGGTCCCCGACGCGAGAAACTGGCGGGGTTCCTGAGGCTTACCATTTTCGTCAATGGTAATCGTCCATATTTCACAGCAGGAACCATCCTTCTCCGAGAGTTGGTAAAAGGCGAGAACTTTTCCGTCCGGAGACCACGAGGAAGGGTATGCGTTGAGGATAAAGCCCGACGTCAGCGCTTCTTCTTCTCCGGTTCCATCCGAGCGTTTCCGATAGATGCCTTGTCCCGTCCCTTTGCTTGTGGAACGCGGATGCGAATAGGTGAGCCACTGCCCGTCGGGGGTCCAGATCGGATAAGTTGCTCCGACAGTCCCGGGGGTGAGCGGAGACGTTGTGCCCCGCGCCATATCGTGCACCCAGATGCCATTGAGCTTCTGAAACGCGATGCGCTTTCCGTCGGGAGAGACCGACGGCGAGGATGCGTCCGGCTGATCGTTCATTAGCGCCGAGGCATTCCCCTTGCGATCAATCATCGCGAAGTTGAGGTTCTGATTCACCGTTCCACCGGACAAATAAACTGCCGTCCCGCTCTGAGAGACACTGATTTGCACTCCGCCGTTGGAGAGATCTGCATCCACTCCCTGCAAGACTGGAATCGCTGTGCCGGTTATTTTTAACCCCTGCGCGTCAAACGGAGCAACGAAGACGGTGCCTTGTGACACATAGACCAGGTATCCGCCCGTGAGATAGCGGCCGAAATATGCATTCTCGACCAGGATCTTGGCCGCGCCCTTCTCGAGCGAGGCAACTTCCACGTTGGCGTGCTCAAAAAAATTATTGTCCGAGGAAGAGGTAAACAATACTGACTTTCCACCGGGCAGAAATTGTGGCCAGCGGTGTGTTATCTCGGAAAGCGCTGTATCCAAATGTGTGACCACTTCTGGCTTGCCTCCCGCTGCTGGGACGCGGTAGAGCGGGGAAGTGAATTGCGCTGGGAAGACAATCGTACCGTCTTCGGACCAGGTTCCACCGCGATATCCGGTGACGTCACACAGCGTGATCGCTGCGCCTCCGTGCACCGAGACTTTCTTCAATTTTCCGTCGCCGAAGAAACCGATCCATTGGCTGTCGGGAGAGAAGAACGGGGCGGTAGCCGCTCCGGCACCGGCGAGAGGCATGGCAGTCTTGTTGTCCATTTCTCGCACGTAGAGCGTTCCCGCCCTTGCTCCTTGCTCTCGAGTCACATAGGCCAGACGCGATCCATCGGGGGAGATCACTACAGCCGGGCCATCGATGGTATCCAATTGTAAGTCCGAAGGAATCCACAAGGAGAGTTCCACTGGCTTCAGCGCCGAATGTTGCGACGCTTGTCGCAAAGCAAAGAGGCTAATCAACAGTCCGGCAGCAAACACTGCTGCAATCGTCCATGGCAGAAATCGGAGCCATGGCTTCGTCGGTGATAATGACTGAGATTCCTCGATCGGAGCCGATGCTCGTGTTGAACTGGAGAGAACCTCGTCGAGGGTGATGCGGGCTTCGCCGATGGATTGCAGGCGCTGCTTCGGATCTTTTTTCAGGCAACGCCGCAAAAGATTTCGCACAGCTAGCGGAGTAGTGGCAGGCAGCAGCGCCCAATCGGGTTCGCCGCGGATCACTGCGGCTAAGGTGTCGGTGACGGTTTCACCTTCGAAGGTGCGCCTGCCCGTCAACATTTCATAAAGTACGCAACCAAATGCCCAAATGTCCGTGCGGCGGTCTACGGTCTTGCCCTTGGCCTGTTCCGGCGACATGTACGCAGCGGTGCCCAAAATAATCCCGGCTTGGGTGGCCATGCGAGTCAGCGTCGGAGAATTCTGAATGTCAGTGGACGAACCGTCGCCTTCCACAGCTTTCGCCAACCCGAAGTCCAACACTTTTACGCTGCCGTCCAGCGTGATTTTCACGTTGGCGGGTTTCAGGTCGCGGTGAACGATGCCGCGATCGTGAGCAGCTTCGAGAGCTTCCGCGATTTCTCGCGCGATAGGAAGCGCTTCATCAACCGGAACGGCGCCGCGGGCGATGCGATCGGCCAGCGTGGGCCCTTCAATCAGTTCCATCACGAGTGCGCGGACACCGCTGGAATCTTCGAGACCATAGATCGCGCCGATGCGCGGATGGTTGAGCGACGCGAGGACTTGCGCTTCGCGCTGAAAACGCGCCATGCGCTCGGGATCAGAGGCGAATGCGGCGGGCAAGACCTTGAGGGCGACCTCGCGCCCGAGTCGTGTGTCGCGCGCGCGATACACTTCGCCCATACCGCCAGCGCCGAGTGGCGAGAGGATTTCATATGAACCTAACTTTGAGTCGCGGGAAAGAGCCATGGTGCGATGGGCATTATACAGAGCCAGTGGTTAAATGGCGCACGAAGTTGGGCCAAAAGCGCCGATACAACGTCCGGAGATATTTCAGCCTCGGATTTTTTGGTAAGCTTCCCCTGAACGATGGCGCAAGCGGTCGCAGTGATGCGTTCTGATGTTCTTGGCAGCGTGGGACGTCCTCGCTTTTCTGTGGTGCATCAGCCTTGGAAGCATCCGTTGAAACGCTGGGAGGTCGCGATCACGGTGGGCCCAAAACGCTTTCGAGACGGCCCACGACAAACGATCCTCGCCGAAGTTCGAGCCCCCACGTCCACCACGCTTTCGATAGACCTCCACGGACAACATCTTGGTCTAGCCGGTGTTCCTACCCAGGCTACTCCATCGAAGTCGCGTTATTTCCCTGCTCACGAATTCTTGTTAAAAACGACCAATCGTGTAGGATGTCGGCGATCACATTCGGGACCAAAGGTTCTTAGGAGCGCACCATGAAGAAGCGGCTGGCCTTGCTATTCGCGCTATCAATTCTCACTGTTGTACCTCTTTCGGCGCAGGAAGCTACATTTGCTCCGCCCGAAAATCTCGTCACTGACGGCGTGCCTGCCATTTCAGCAGCGTTCGCGGAGAGTGCGGGCCGCTACGGCGAGAATCGCAGGGCGTTTCCGACCGACTGGCATCCGCAGCGCCGCGAAATGGTCATCGCCACGCGTTTTGCGAATACTTTCCAGATGCACATGATGAAAATGCCCGGCGGCGAGCGCCAACAACTCACTTTTTTCCCCGAGCCCGTTTATGGAGGACGTTTTCACCCCAACGGCGGCGACTATATTGTCTTTTCGAAGGATGTCGGCGGCGGCGAATGGTATCAGCTCTTCCGCTACGATCTCGCAACCGGCGACAGCACGCTTTTGACCGACGGAAAGTCCCGCAATAGTTCCGGTGCGTGGTCCTCCAGTGGGGACCAGATCGCGTACACTTCCACACGTCGCACCGGCCAGGACACCGATGTTTGGGTTATGAATCCCGCCGACCGAAAAACGGATCACCTGCTAACTCAACTTTCCGGTGGCGGTTGGACGCCAGAAGATTGGTCGCCGGACGACAAAACAATCCTGTTGCTCGAAGATATTTCAGTGAACGAATCGTATATGTGGCTGGTCAATGCATCCACCGGGGAAAAAACGGAGCTGACTCCGCGCAAAACTTCGGAGCAAGTGGCCTACAGCAACGCGCGCTTCAGCAAAGATGGCAAAGGCCTGTACTTCACTTCGGACAAAGGCTCGGAATTTCAGCGTCTCATCTACATGGATCTCGCGACAAAGCAAACCAAACTACTCTCCGCAGATATTCCTTGGGACGTGGACGAATTCTCGCTCACCCACGATGGCAAGCGCATCGCTTTCGAGACCAATGAGGACGGACTCAGCAAACTGCACATCCTCGATACCGCTACCGGTAAGGAAGTCCCGGTGCCGAATCTTCCCGTCGGCCTGATCGGCCGCTTGAACTGGCATCGCAATGGCCACGACCTGGCGTTCGATTTGGCCACCGCTCGTTCGCCCGGCGATTGTTATTCCCTGGATGTCGAAACGGGCAAAGTAGAACGCTGGACTACAAGCGAGACGGCCGTTAACACCGAGAGTTTTCCTGAAGCCGAGCTGGTTCACTGGAAAGGTTTCGACGGCAAGACTATTTCTGGATTTCTCTATCGGCCGCCCTCCAAATTTACCGGAAAACGGCCGGTGCTCGTCGATATTCACGGCGGGCCCGAGGGGCAATCGCGCCCCGGCTTCCTGGACCGCAATAATTATTTCTTGAACGAACTTGGCATCGCGATGATTTATCCCAATGTGCGCGGTTCTACTGGATACGGCAAAACATTCACAAAACTCGACAACGGCTTCCTTCGCCAGAACTCCTACAAGGACATTAACTCGCTGTTTGATTGGATAGCCACGCAGCCCGACCTCGACTACGATCGCGTTGCAGTCATGGGAGGCAGTTACGGAGGCCACATGACTTTGGCCATTTCCACTTTCTACAGCGATCGGATTCGGTGTTCAATCGATATCGTCGGCATGTCAAACCTCGTCACTTTCCTTGAGCACACGGAAGGTTATCGCCGGGATCTGCGTCGTGTGGAATACGGTGACGAGCGCGATCCAAGGATGCGCGAGTTCTTAGAAAAAATCGCGCCTATGAACAACGTCGAAAAAATTAAGAAGCCAATGGTTGTCGTAGCAGGAAAGAATGACCCGCGAGTGCCGGTCAGCGAATCCGATCAGATTGACGCTGCGCTCAAAAAACAGCGCACCCCGGTTTGGTACTTGATGGCCAAAGATGAAGGCCACGGATACCAGAAGAAAGCAAATCAGGATTACGAGTTCTACGCGAACATAATTTTCCTGCAGCAATATCTATTGAAGTAAGAAACGCCGAAACGCACGCATGCTAATCTTGGCCGCTGAGACGGCGTGCTCGGCGCCAGGAGATCTAGCGCATGATCAAACCGACTAGTCACGCTCGCGCCACTGCATACCATTCATTGGCGCGGCACCACTAGACTCAGACTCGCTGTTAGCCTTGTCCCACTCTTCGCGCGTAAGCGGATGAATAGTCTCGATCTTTCTCTTGGCCAAAGCAGCGTTCGCTTCCTGAATGTCTTTGGCCACAAACGCATCAAACTCCTTCACCACATCATCGAGTTCGTGCTTCAGTGAATCGATGCGCGCCACTTGATAGTCCGCGGGGCGCCCCTCATAAATCACCAAGGCCCCATAAAGCTGCGTCGTTTTTTCGCGGATGCGCTCTTCGCCGGTCACCGCGCCACCTTCTTTGGTCGCCACAATTTTCTTGCGAATGTCTTCCGCGCGGGCCTCCAGGTCTTGAAGACGCTTGCGCAGAGAATCATGCGCACTAAGCTTCGCGGCACGTTCCGCAAGAACTTCTCGCACGCCGCTGATGCGTTCCACGTCGAAAGTCATATCGCCCAGCAGGTCGTACACGCGCATCGTCGCATCGAAGTTCAGCCTGCGATCCTTTGCGGTGTATTTCGCCCGCGGATCCAAAGTTAAAACCAGCGGTGTCGTGTAGGTATCCTTGCCGCGAGTCATCTTCACCGTGTAGGTGCCCGGTACCACTCTGGGTCCCTGCGCAGCTTCGAATGCAGCCGTAGCTGCGGGCGGAACGCGCGGGGCTTTCAGTCGCATCGGCCACTCGATACGGCTCAGCCCGCGGCGGCTGTTTGCCGGCACCGTGTCAACCAGCTTGTTCTGATCGTCAAAAATCTCAATCTTCATTTTCCCGAAAATGTGGCGCTTCTTTTGAAAATACGTAATCAACGCAGCGTCCGGTGGGTTGGGCCCGAAGAAGGTCGCATTTCCCTCAGCCCATCCGCCATTTGCAATCAGCCGCTGCTGCACAGGTTTGCGGGGAACGAAACTCGCCTCCTGCGCCAGCAGCTCAGGTGTGAGTTTGCGAAGCGGCGTGATGTCGTCCACGATCCATATGCCGCGCCCATGCGTCGCCAGCACCAAATCCGATTCACGCGCCTGCACCACAATGTCGCGCACCGGAGCGTTCGGAAAGTCGTGGCCTTTGTACTGCGCCCACTGCTTGCCTCCATCGAGCGAAATCCATAGCCCAAACTCCGTGCCAAGAAATAAAAGGGTCGGCGAAACGGTGTCTTCCTTGATCACATGCGCAAATCCGCGCACCCCGCTGTCTTGGGCCACCACCAACGTCCACGTTTTCCCGTAGTCAGTGGTTTTATAGACGTGCGGGTCCATATCGCCAAATGTATGCCGGTCAAACGCGGCGTACGCCGTGGCAGGATCGAACCGGCTTGCCTCCACCCAGGAAACCCACGCACCCTTCGGCAGATCCGGCACATTGCCCACCACATTCGTCCAGTCCTTCCCCGCATCGCGCGTAACCTGCAAATTGCCGTCGTCCGTGCCCACCCAAATCGTCTGCCTATCCCGCGGCGATTCACTGATGGAATAAATCGTCGTGTGAGTTTCCGCGTCCGAATTATCCACGGTCACGCCGCCAGATTCTTCTTGCCTTTGCTTTTCCGGATCGTTCGTCGTCAAGTCCGGAGAAATGCGCTCCCATGTTTGTCCGTGATCGCGCGAGCGAAACAAGAATTGCGCCCCGACATACAGGGTCCCCTGTTCGTTCGGGCTCATGTGAATCGGCGTGTTCCAGTTGAAACGGAGTTTCTTTTCGCCGTAGTTCGGCTGCGGCTTGATCGAGCGCCCTTCCAGCGTATGACGATTCACACGCGCGATTTCGCCGCCTTGCGATTCGCCATAAACGTAATTCGGGTCCGCCGGGTCCGGAAAAGCCCAAAATCCATCGCCACCCAAAACATTTTCCCACCGGCTGTTCGAAATTCCCCCGGGGTAAGCCGAATCTCCCATCCACACGCTGTTGTCCTGCAGCCCGCCAAAAACGTGATACGGATCGCCCTCGTCCACGCTCACGTGATAAAACTGCGAAATTGGCAGGTTGTATGCCTTCCACCAGGTATTTCCGCTGTCGTAGGAATACCAAACGCCACCATCATCTCCCGCGATTAAACGCTGCGTGTTGTCCGGATCCACCCAAATATCGTGAAAATCTCCGTGGGCCCCGCCCGAAATTCCGCTAACGCTTTTTCCGCCGTCGTTACTCATGATTAACGCCAGGTCCGGCTTGTAAATCTTGTTCTCGTCTTTCGGATCGACGATCAAATTAGCGAAGTAGAAAGGACGCCAGACCATCCAATTGCTGCGATCGCGTTCCTGCCAGGTCTTCCCGCCATCATCGCTTCGATACAGCGCGCTGTGGTTTGATTCGATCAGGGTGTACACGACATCGGGATTCGAAGGCGCCACTGTTACTGCGATGCGTCCCCACGGTTTCGCAGGAAGCCCTTTCGCGCTCTTTTCGTCCAGTTCTGTCCAGGTCGCTCCGCCATCCGAGGTGCGAAGAAATGCGCTGCCGCTCGGTGCCGTGGAATTTTCCCCTCCCGAGCGGAATGTCCAGCCCTTGCGCCGAAAATCCCACATGCCGACATAAAGGGACTTCGCATCCCGCGGGCTCATCGACATCATCGAGCAGCCCGTGGACAGATTGGCACCCTTCAGAATTTTCGTCCAGGACTGCCCACCGTCGGTCGTCTTATAAACGCCACGGTCTTCGCTGTCGCTCCAAAGTTTCCCCGGCACGCAGACATACACAGTCTTGCCGTCGGTCGGATCGATCAAAATCTTCGAAACTCTCTCGGAGTCCTTCAGCCCGACGTTGGTCCAGTTCTCGCCGCCATCGACGGACTTGTAAACGCCGTCGCCGATTGAAACGCTGTTGCGCGTCCACGATTCTCCCGTGCCTACCCAAATTGTCTTGGGCGCCTGCGGATCAATCGCTATGGCGCCAATCGATTGCGACGTCTGCTTGTCAAACACCGGCTTGAACGTAGTCCCGCCATTCACCGACTTCCAGACTCCGCCGCTCGCCGCGCCGATGTACACAGTCAACCGGCCGTCCTCTTTCACGGCGGTCAACGCCGATACGCGACCGCTCATTGCCGCTGAACCAATATTCCGTGCACCCAACCCTGAAATCGTATCGGAATCAACCCTTACTTCTTGCGCTGCGAGGTGGCAGGGAAGTAGAAAAGCCGCAATCAAAATCAAGATTCCACTAGTGGTGGCGAGTGATTTATAAAATGTAACAGAAGCCGTGCTTTCGGCATTCCGAATGCGGCGATCTAACTGCAGCGCTGTCCGGACGATCACTGTGCACCTCCGGTCGGCTTCGCTTCAGGTTTGGCGGCGGTAGGCATGGCAAAAACCGAATCCTCGATCGGCACATTGATCTCCACTTTTGCCACTGAATACTTCACGCGATTTGTATCTCCTTTTGCGCCGCCTTCAAACGCGAATGGGTAGTACAACCCTTTCACTTCTTCATAATCTCCGAAATACGTTTCGGAATACTGAACCGTCCCGCGAATATTGCTCTGCGTTTCGATCTTCAATTCAAGGAAAGAGTCCGTGTCCAGAAAATAGTAGCGGACGTCGCCGTTTTTCAGCGAGAGCTTGATCTTGTAGCAGTCCGTTCCTTCCACCGAATCATGCCCGACGAGCTCGGCTTTGTGGCCTTTTTGCTGGTAGTCCACCAGAGGCCCGTCAATGTCCGCGTCGATTAGCAAGCCCTTCAAGTCGTCCTGCGACAGCAGCTCCGCATCCCGCCGGCCGCCAAATGGATTCACCTGCCAGCCCACCTTACCGTCGTACGCTTGCACAGCCGCCAAGCCCTGGATAATTTGTTCTTCGCGAACCTTGTCGGGCCGCTTGTTTTCCTGCAAAAATCCGGCACGAAAAGATCCCGCTTGGAATTTTCCGCTCGTGCGGATTGTCCGCACCGACTTCATCTTTTCGATCCCGCCATGCGCTTGACTGTTCTTGGCGATAATTTCATCCACGGTTTGGGCGCGCGACGCTCTCGCCGATAACAAGAGAGCGCACGCGACGGTCAGCAGGCTGCGAATCATTCCTTAGGCTCCTTGGGAAACTAGACAAACTCAAGCTCTCAGACGTGCCGAAGAAGATTCCGTTAACAAGAAACTTTCGAATTCGCTTGTTGTGAGCGACAAAGAATGTACCCTTTTTGCTTCATGAAAACCAGTTCGAGCGCGTTCCGCCCGTCCTTTTTTACTTACGTTTTCCTGTGCTGTAACATCACACGCGTGAAAACTCTAGAATTGCTCGGCCACGCAGTTTCGCGAGACGGCACCGTGCTGAAACTGATGCGCCGTGGTGACGAGTACATCATTCTCGCCAACGGCAAGAGCCTTATGTCGAGCCGCATGCACGGCTCGGAGGAGGCACTAGCGACCTTGGCCTGCCGACGGGCACGAACGTCGGAGCAGCCACGTGTGCTCGTCGGCGGACTGGGTATGGGTTTCACGCTACGAGCGACGCTCGATGTCCTACCGCCCGGTGCGAGGGTGGTCGTTGCCGAGCTGGTTCCTCAGGTAGTGGAGTGGAATCGCGGCCCGCTCGGCCAACTCGCCGGAGACCCGCTGAAAGATTCGCGTGTGCAGGTGGAGATCGACGACGTCGCCGTCACGCTCAGTGCACAGGTTGGCCAGTTCGATGCCGTGCTGCTGGATGTGGACAACGGTCCGACCGCGTTTACATCCTCTTCTTACAATGCCGGGCTTTATGACGACAGCGGAATTGCCGTTGCGTTTGCCGCGCTCAAGATGGATGGGATGCTCGCGGTCTGGTCAGCTCGAGAGGATCGGAAATTTGAGCAGCGCTTGCGCCACGGCAGGTTCGACGTTGAGGTACAAACCGTGCGCGGTCGCCTGAAAAACAGCGGTCCCCGTCATACGATTTTTCTAGGTCACAAATCTTCGAGGCGGTAAGAACACGCGTTGACCTACCCTCCCGGATAGCGGCCTGAAAGGCCGGGCCTGATATCATCTTTCGATTTCGAGCTCGGTTTCCAGACTTGGCTCGGGCGCAGCGGGAGTAGTGGCTGGGTTCCCGGAGTAAGAAGCAGGCGCGGGTTTAGGTGCGGCGGCACTCGCAGGCTTAACGACGCGGGCCCCCGGCGCTTTATTGCCCTGGGCCTCCACGAAGTCGGCTAGACAGAGCCGTAGGTTGCCCTGGTTCGTGCAGTATGAAAGCCCTATCTCCATGTCGATAACGCCCGCGCGGATCATCTTTTCAATCTCATCGTCGAAGCATTGCATTTCGCCACCCTCGGCGTCGCGCATGGCGTCCAGCAAGGATTTCCCTTCGGACTCGCCTTTCTGCACGTATTCGCGGGTCCGTATCGTAGCTTTTAGAATCTCGAACGCTGCCACCCGGCCGCTTCCATCCATACGGGGAATCAAGCGCTGCGAAATAATGTAGCGGAAAGATTTGGCCAAACGCCCGCGAATCGCAAGCTGTTCTTCCAGTGGGAACACGCCAATGATTCTTTCCACCGTCTTCGAAGCATCGATCGTATGCAACGTCGAATAGACCATGTGTCCAGTCTCGGCCGCTTCCAACGCAACCTCGATGGTTTGCTTATCGCGCATTTCGCCGACAAGGATAAGTTTCGGCGCTTGCCGCAACGCAGCGCGCAACGCCAGCGCAAAACTGGGGCAGTCCGTGTGCAATTCGCGCTGATGGATCGTTGCCAATTTGTGCTGGTGCAGGAATTCAATAGGATCTTCGATAGTGATCACGTGGCAGGCCTTAGTTTGATTTATTCTGTCCACAAAGGCAGCCAGCGTTGACGATTTCCCGCTTCCCGTGGGTCCGGTGACCAACACGATTCCCGGACGAAGACCCGCGGCTTCATTCAGTTCCGCGGGTAAATTGAGCGATTTAAAGTCCGGCACATCAGTGGGAATCACACGCATTACGATTCCGCAGCTGCCGCGCTGCGTGAAAATATTAACGCGAAAGCGCGAAAGTGTCGGAACGCTGTAAGAAATGTCGCACGAGCCTTCCTCCTTCAGTTTTTCCAACGCGTGCTTGCTTCGTCCCATCAGATCGTTGGCGATTCGCGCAGTGTCGTCCGGCTTCAGCATACCCACGCCGGGAATTTTCAACTGCACAAGCTCTCCGTTCACTTCCACCTGCGGCGCCCGCCCCGGAGAAAAAATCAAATCGCTGATTTTCGGAGCGGCACGCAACATGGTCGCAATCATGACATTCGTCGCTACAGGAGCCGCGGCTGGTGCGCTAGGGGCAGTTGAGGCAGCAGGGGCCGTCGGAACGGCTACAGGAACATCCATTGCACTCTCCATCGAGTCGTCCGAAAAACCACCGGGACGCCTAAGGTCAGTTCCAGTATGAAGCATGGCGCAAACCTCTCAGCAGCCCGCACGCCCGGCTGTTCTCAAAGGATTAGTAGTACCAAAAGCGCCACAGCTCACCAAAGGGCAACCGCCTTCGCAGCGCGCTCGCGCCAGTGATCCCGCCGTGCACATACGCTCCCACACTCCCTGTAGCGGCGCCGCAGGCGGCGCCCGACGAGACTTCGGCGATATTTATGAAGAGGAGGTAAAAAAACCGTTGTGGAGATTCTTTCACATGGCGAGTATTACCTTGTGGTGGGAGCGCCCGCGGCCGTCTGATTCGACCAACCCTGCACGACAGGCAGCGGCGGGGCGGCTGCCGGATCGGCCACGCGATAATCCTGCCCGAGAAGAGCAGCGATGGTGGCCGCGATTTGGCTCTGGGTCACTCGCGGAATGTCGGACAATTCTCCGAGCGCGGGCGTGTCGGGCCCAATCACAGCTATCCAAATATTCTCCGCGCCATCGATATCCTTGTCATGATTCTTCCACTGCTCCAGCCCGCTCCCCCGCCCATGGTCTGCGGTGACGATGAAGGTCACCTGGTCACGATACGCAGGCATGCCCTGCATCGTATTCCAAAGCTCCTCGATAGCTTGGTCATCCTGATGCGCCGATTGCAGCACTAGATCGTATTTTCCTTGGTGCGCCCAATCGTCCGTTCCGCCATAACCCACGAAAAGAACACGTGGGCTGTGGGTTTCCAAGTAATCCATCAAATCCTGATGCGTAAATGAATCGAACGCGTCGTCATCTTCCACGCGCGTAGTCGTGTTGTACAGCTTCTTTAGCAGTTGCTCGCGCGGAGTGAGCTGTTGTGCCCAAGGCAAATCCCATCCCGCGCGCACGAAAAGACCGCTCCGCTTCACGTTGAAAATATCGTTGTAGGTGTTCCAGGTGCCGAACACAGCCACCTGATCGTGAAATTCCGGCTTGTTATTCAGCCACTCGAAGACGGTCGTATTTGGATTTGGCCCGTACTCGTTGCTATCGATTCTCTTGTCCGCGTTCCCCGTCGACATTTCGTTGTATCCGGGGTAGGAAAATTTCATGCCATTGGTAACCTGGGCGACGCTGCCCTTGTGCTGATTCCCGTAAATTTCTCCCTTTTGAGCGATCACGCTCCAGAGAAACGGCATCAGGTTCTTGCGGCCCTCGGCTGGCGTGTCGCGCCAGAAGTCCTTGCGCAGTTGTTTTACGTCCTGCGCGCCGCCATGCTTCTCATCCATCAAATCATGTTCCGGGCCGTCGAATACTTCCTGCCACCGAAAGCCGTCCATCACAATCAGCACAACCGCTCGCGTCTTTAACTCACCCGAGCGCTTGGCGGCAGCTGGCACGACCGGATGGATCATCCCGCCAAACAGCGTCCCAGACTTTTCGCGGCTGATCCGCGCGGATAAAAGGGCAGTGAGCAGGGTCAAGCTTCCCAGGATCGCAACAATCAGCACCAACCGGCTCTTCAACACAGCCTCCGATTCACGCCGCGATGATAACCCAGGTGAGCAAAGAAGGTTAAAGTGTAAAACGTGGAGCCATGCCAGCCATGCGGATCGATTTCATGCTTTGCTTCCAGGCATCGCCTGACCGGTGATGGCAAGGTGATCGGTTAAGAGCGAACTGAACGCTAAGGTTCTAATTCGATTTTGATTCGACGGCTTCGGGCGGCTCTGTGGCGTAAAGGGGTTCCATTTCGGTGGGGAATTCGACCAGGAAGGTTGCGCCGCCTTCGGGGCGGTTGAAGCATTCGATTCTGCCGCCATGCTCTTGCATGATCCCGTAGCAGATGCTGAGACCCAACCCGGTACCCTTGCCTACGGGCTTGGTGGTGAAGAATGGGTCGAAAACTTGCTGCGGATGTTTGATTCCCGCGCCCGTGTCGGAAAATTGCACGATGATTCTGGTGTCATTGTGCGAGGTGCGAATCATCAATTTGCCGCCGCCTACTTCTTCGAGCGCGTCTACTGCGTTGCTGATTAGATTGAAAAATACCTGCAGAATTTGATTTGCATCGCCACGCACGGCCGGTAAATCGAGCGCAGGATAGGTCTCGACCTCGATCTGACGTCCCCGCAAATCCAGATTGCTCAGGTGCAACGCGGTCGCCATCACCTGATTTATTTCCAGGTAGGTTTTCTCGGCGGGAACGCGCCGGGCGAAGCTGAGCAGGCTGGTCACCAGGGTTTTGATTCTGCGCGCCAGCGTTCGGATTTTGTCCGCAACGACCCGCTGGCGATCTCCCAGCGCAGGATCATCCACCAACAGGTCTGAATATCCTAAAATTCCGGCGAGCGGATTGTTGATTTCGTGCGCCGCACCCGCGGCCAGCTGCCCGAGCGAGACGAGCTTCTCGGTCTGAATCATCTGTTCCTGGACGTGTTTCAAGTTATCAAAAGAATCGCGCGCGGCTTCCAGTAGGCGGGTCCTATCGCGGTCCACTAAGCGCTGGCGGAAAAACGTGAGCATGGCCACCACGAGCAGAGTCACTTGTGCGACACCGAACCGAAAAGTCTGCACGGGATAGGAATTTCCGCTGAACCAAAGAGCCCAAAGCGCCGTCAGAGGAATCGAGACAACAGCTGCCCTGGACAGCAAGAACGCCCAGTTCCGTGCGTCTTCTCTAGGCTCTGGAATTTCCTGACGCTTAGGCTTCAGGTTGTAAGCCACAAAGCCCGCCGTTCCAAACCAAATGAACGACGCAACCAGCGGCAGGTCAAATACGCTGCCGGTGTAGTAATCCTGCCGATCGATGGCACGGTTTGTGATATACGAGCCCGCAGCATACAGAAGGGAGGCGCTGAAAAGATGCGCGTAGATTTCGCGCCATTTTCCCTTCGAGCGATTCATCAGCATGGCAAAGCCGACGGCCAGCAGAAGATTTTCTACGGCGGCTAAATGGTCGTACATGAATCCGTAGGTCTGGACATTGGGCGCGATGTATTGCCACGGAATTACGACGAAGAGATACAGATAGACCCACCAAACCAGCAGCAGAGTGAAATCCAGATATCCGGTGTGAACATTTAGATCGTCGCGTCGGTCATGCGGCTTCAAGGCTAGCGCGCCAATCATCGGCACAGGATGCAGGAAAAGGATCACGTCGCCAATAAATGGATTGGGAGTTTCCTTGCGCAGAATCACTTCGAAGTAAGTCCATATGGATTGGCCGACAAACCACGTGGCGCATCCCAGCGCGAGGAGCAACCAAAACAGCCGCGTTCGCCGTTCCGGCAGGGACGAGTTCATCATCAGCCCAACACAGGCGAACAGGGCGGCGAGGCACTGGAATAAGTCGCCGAAGGCCGTTAGCCCTCTGCCACTGGGAGCCGTAAGTGCTACCAGGCAGTAGCCGCCGACGATGACGCCCCAGCCCACAACGAGGGCCCACCATACGCCCGACATCCGCGGGGCGCGGCTCAGTACTCTGTTAAGGGCGGTATCTGGCGCGTTCATACTAGCCTAAAGGGGATTTTGTGCTCTACTGAGGATACGATTGTCTGAGTCTTCGGAGGAATCGGATTGCAAGCCGCGTGACTTGAGGAGCAATACTCTGGAGGCCACCGCGGTCGCGGTGTGGCTGGCTAAGTTGTGTGGCCGCAATCGCTTGCGGCTTGGGCCTAAGAATTACGGGTGCGAGGACTGGCTGGCTTGCCGCTCGGCCACAATCTTACGCGCAGTTTGATAAAGCGCTCTAGACTGGGGAATCAAGTCCATGGCTTTATCGAGTTGCGGATCATTCTGCAGCGCGACCTTGAAACCCTCATTCAGGCTGAAAACGCTGGTGAAAACCTCGCGTTTAATCTGCCATTTCAGCCAGACCAAGTTGTCCTGAATCTGAGGCTCGGTGTATTTGATGTGTTGATTATCGAGATATTTCCGAAATTCGTTGATGACTTCGTCGTTCACGACGAAGTCCTTGGTGACATCGGGTTTGGCGCTGAGGTAGAAGCGGGTGAAATCACCGACGCCTTGCGGAGTCGCGTAGAAAACGCCGCGGCGATAAAGCGCAAGTTGGAAATCATCCTGCTTGGGAGCCGCGACAAAAGCGTCAGGAGTGATGCCACCCTGTCCGAAGACCTGCCGGCCGCTATCAGTCAGCTTCACTTCGGGCTGCTTCGGTTTTTGCGGATTGTAATGATAGTCGTAGAGCGAAACATTTTTGTAATCGCGCTGGATCAGGCGGCCACTGGGCGTGTAGTAACGCGCAGTGGTGAGCAACAGCGCAGTGTCTTCGCTGAGCGGAAGCTGGGTCTGCACTAAGCCCTTGCCGAAGCTTGTTTCGCCCACCACCAGGCCGCGATCGTGATCCTGTATCGCGCCGGCAACGATTTCAGAAGCGGAAGCGCTTTGCCCGTTGATCAGCACAACGATAGGGACTCCCAGCCCTTGGTTTCCGCGCACGGCATAGTAACGGCGCTCCGGGGACACACGTCCGCGATGCGAAACCACGATTTCGTTCTTGTCGAGGAACATATCAGCCAGGCCTACGGCCTGATTCAGTAGTCCGCCGCCATTGTTGCGCAGGTCAAGAATGAGACCGTCGAGCTTGGGGAAATCGAGCTGCTTGAGCGCGTCGGCGACGTCGCTATCGGTGGTTTCGCTGAAAGATACCAGGCGCACATAACCGATGCCCGGCTTGACCGTACCGAAGTACTCGACGGCGGGGCGGTAGATCTCGTCGCGCGTGACGGCCACTTCGATGGGCTTGTCCCAGCCTTCGCGGCCGAGTGAAATGTGTACCACTGTGCCCTTGGGGCCTTTCAGCATTTCTGCAACCTCTGTGCCGGTAAGGCCGTCGCAGGACTTTCCTTCCACTTTAAGAACAACGTCGCCGGGACGGATGCCGGCTTTGTAAGCAGGCGAGCCAACAAATGGCGCGAGGACCACAGTCTGATTATCGCGCTGCGAAATGGTCATGCCGACGCCGTAATATTTCCCCTGCTGTTCTTCCTTGAAAAGTGCGTATTGCTTAGGATCAAAAAAGTTGGAGTGTGGGTCGAGGACGTGGAGCATGCCCGGGATGGCGCCGTCGTAGATAACTTTATCGGTGTCGACAGGGTCGGCGTAATTGCGCTCGACGACGGAGAGAACGCGCGTAAAACTTTTTACGGAATCCTGGAGTTGGACGTCGGAGGTGGCCGAAGTGGAGGCCCGAGCTCTGAGCGTGGGGCCGAAGAGGCCTCCGAGCAGGGCCGAGATACCTAGGACGGCAATTAGTACGAAGATTCCGCGCTTAGACGACGCCTGAGATTTCATGCGACCTCACTGTGCCCCAAAGTTAAATTGTACCACACAAGCTTTTCGCGGTTGCTCGCGGTAGGGCTGATATTTCTTGGAAATTCTGGGGCGGTGCGGCGCCCTGAATTTTGCTTGTTCTAACAGATCCTAAAATCGCGAAAGAAGTCTTGCCGATGCAGAAAACTCTGGCTGGCTAATTCTAGTTCTGGTTCCAGTTATCCAGGGCTTAATCGTTTGTTTTCTGCAACTTCTACTCACAATTTCAGTTTCTGTTGGACTCGGCGTAGGTTTCATGCGTTTCCCGAGGTACTTCTTCGAGAACTGGGCCGACCAAGGTCGTCTGCTTCTCGTGCTTTGGGCCCACAAACAACAAGAAGAGTTATGGCATGGTGAAACCCAGTTTGCTCGGTTGCCTCGGCGGACGCAAATTGCAGTCTAAGGCGGAGTCCGGAATATGGCGGGAACCTGAGGACAAGTTATACCTACAAGTCTATCCAAACCTGAGAACGTGGATACGCGGCGCTTACGCGTGAAAAATTGTTGGACGGCTATTCGTGGCGGAGGGCGATTAGGGGATCTACGCGCGAGGCGCGGCGGGCGGGGAGCCAGCAGGCTAGGAGGCCGGTGGTGAGCAGGAGGGTGGGCACGAGGGTTAGCGTCCAGGGATCGTAGGCGGAAACCCCCCAGAGTTGGGTGGCGATGATTTTCCCCATCGCGAGGCTGGCCAGCAAGCCCACGGCGACGCCCGTGGCGACGAGGCGGAGGCCCATGCGGATTACCATTTTGAGGACGTCGGAGCCTTCGGCTCCGAGCGCCATGCGGATGCCGATTTCTTGAGTGCGCTGGGAGGTGGTGTAGGCGAGCACGCTGTAAACGCCGATGGTGACGAGAATCAAGCCGATCGACGCGAAGATCATCATCAACATGAAGCCGAAGCGCGGGCCGGCGTAAGTCCATTGGCTCAGGTAGCCTTCCAGCGTGCCGGTGAGGGTGAGGGCGACGTTGGAATCGGTGGCCCAGATTTCGTGGCGCACCGCGTTCATCATGGAGAGCGGCTCTTGCGTGGTGCGGACCATGATTCCGCGGAAAGCCGAGCCAGTGACGGTGTAAGGGACCCAGATTTCGGGCCCCGGGGGCTTCTGAAGTCCGTCATTCTTGACGTCGTAAACTACGCCGATAATTTCAAATGTTGGGTCGGGCACTTTGTCTACAAATTCGGAAAGTTGCGTGATGCGGACTTGCTTGCCGATGGGATTGTCGCCGGACAAATATTTTTTCGTGAACGCCTGATTCACTACAGCGACTTTGCGGGCTGCATTTACCTCTGACTCGTTGAAGGGACGTCCATCGAGAAATTGAATTTTGAGGACGGGGAAGTAGCCTTCGCTGCAAAGCTGGAAGATGGCTTGCCATTTTTCCGAATGCGTCTTGCCAGGGATTTCGATTCCGCTATCGATTCCGCCATAGGGAGGCAGCGTGCTGGTCTCGGTGGCGTCCACAACACCGGGGAGGGCTTTCAGGCGTTGCAATAGCGGGCGGTAAAAACCGGCGATCTGGTCGGCGGTTTTGTAACGCTCTACCGGAAGTGGCAGACGGGCGACTAGTATGTGATCCGGTTGCAGTCCGAGATGCACTTGGCGCAGCGCGACAAAACTGCGCATCAAAAGCCCGCCAGCTACCAAAAGCGTTAGTGATAGGGCGACTTCTGTAACGACCAGAGCGTTGCGAAATTTTCCGTGGCGGAAACCACCGGAGCGACCTTTGCCGGTATCGCGCAGCGGCTCGTTCAAATCTTTGCGGGCGGCTTTCAGCGCCGGAGCAAGTCCAAACAGGAGCGCCGTAGAGATTGCCAGGGCCAGAGTGAAGAGGAGCACGGGCAGGCTCAGCCGGATAACGGCTTCGGCAGGGATAATGTCCTGTGGCATTAGCGCGACTATAAATCGCAAACCGATCCATGCAAGCAAAGTGCCAAGCAGCGCACCGCTCAGCGCCAGGATCAAACTTTCCACCAAGAGCTGACTGATCACACGGCTTCGGCTGGCTCCGAGCGCGGAGCGAATGGCAAATTCCTTTTCACGCGTGGTGGCTTTTGCGAGCAGAAGATTTGCCACATTTCCGCAACCGATTAACAGGAGCAAACCGACGGCAGAAAGCACGATGTAAAGAGTGTTGCGGAACTGCCCGACAACCTGTTCGGTGAGAGATTGAATGCGGACCGTAAAGTGTTTCGGATAATCCTTGGGGTAGGCGAGGGCCAGACGCTCGGCCACGACAGTTATGTCAGCCTCGGCTTGCTTGATTGAAGCACCGTGGCGCAAATGTCCCAGGAAATACCAATAGCGTTTTACCGCTCCAGCGTAAGCTGTGCTCGTATCTGCGCGGCTGGGCTTTTCGGGAATCCATAGGTCGGCGTCACCCCATCCGAAACGCGGCGGCATGATACCGATCAAAGTTCGCGGCGTGTCGTTCAGCAAGAAACTTTTGTTGACGATGTCCGGATCGGAGCCAAATTGTTTGACCCAAGTTTTATAACGCAGCACGAAAACCGGGGGTGCACCGGGCTCGTAATCCGCGGGCTGCATCACGCGCCCGAGCAGTGCAGGCATGCCCAGAAATTCAAAGGTTCCGGGAGTTACGAAATTTCCGTCGAAGCGCTGAGTGCCTTGGCCCGAACGGTAAAGCACGTCGAGAGTGGAATTGCCGATGACACGGTCGAAAATATGGTTTTGCTCAAGATAATCCAAAAATTCTGGACCGCTGAAGCCGGAGCGTCCTTCTTGCTCGGTTTGTTCCGTATCGTGGATCACGATGGACATGTAGCGTTGGGCGTCAGGGTAAGGGAAGGGCTCCATCAGGATATTTTCGATTACGCTGAAGATCGCGGTGGAGGCGCCGATACCGAGGGCCAGGGTGAGAATTGCGACCAGCGCAAAGCCGTGGGATTTTCTTAAGGTTCGCAGCGCGTAGCGGATGTCTTGCGCAAGCGTTTCCATAGGGCCCCAATTGGCATAGCGCTTGCGCGCCTATCGCCAAGGATTTCGCTTAGTTCGCATTCCAGCAACCTGGCATAGAACCTACCTTCCGACGCCTAGGTTTTGACCTGCTTCAGGTACGCAATGGAACAATAGATTGTTCGACGCCGCTGGCGGAAATAAGTTGCGCAACCGGCGTGCGAAAGGTTGGTGCTGACTGGCCTTGCGGACAGGTAATTTGGACGATGTGGGGGCGAGCAAGCGCGTTGACGCTAGCTACGCAGGGACATAACGTTGTGTTAAGAGGCTAACTCTGCAGAGTAGGAGACGACGATGAGCGACGTGCACGAGAGTTTTGTGACCGCCAGGACTGTAACAGCGGTGCGCACATTCGGATGGCATAGGCGAATGATTGTGCGCGCGGGAAGGGCGGCGGGGTTGTTGGTTGTGGCGGCGTACGTTGTGTTGTACCTTGCGCCGATCGCGTTCGGTCAATCGTCGCAATCCGGCTCTTCTACGGCGGCAGCGCCGACTGCCGGTCAAGCGCCGACGCAGAGCAAGACTCCGGCGGAGCCGCAAATGCAGGACCAATCGGCGCCGCAGGAACAATCACTGGGGGCTATTGCGCGTCAGGCGAAAGCGCAGAAACCAAAGACGGAGGCTACCAAGGTCTACACCGAAGACAAGTTGTCTGGGCTGTCGAACCACGGCGTTTCGTCTGTGGGGGCGGGAAGTCAGGGCGGTGGGTCGTACGGGGGAAATTCATACGCCAATTCCGGCGCGAGCGCTGGTTCAGGATCGTTGGGAAACAGCGAAGCGTATTGGCGCGGGAGAGCACAGGGAATACGAAATCAAATGGCTCAATTGGACGTCCAGATCGCTGGAATTCAGGCCGAGATAAAGAAGAAGGGCGCTGTCACCGTTGATCCCATGAGTGGGGCGGCGGCTGGCGTGATTTACGTTGAGGACCGCAACATGCAGATCAAACAGATTGAAGGGCAGAAGGAGAAGCTGCAGGAAGCATTGGACGCGTTGGCGGAAGAAGGGCGGAAGGCTGGCGCGGATTCTGGATGGTTTCGTTAGTGAGCAGCGGAAGCAAGACACCTTAAAAACCCCGGGCCTTTCACCAAGCGAAGTGCGGGGCGTCTGCAAGATACCGTGTTATCTCCTCTAACTTTTCCCCTGACGACGCAGGGGCACGTCATTGGCTGCACCAATCACGAATCGACGAATAGCTATTTTCTTCAGGGCAAGGGCTAGGACTTTTACTCGGTCTCCAGATCGAACGCACCACGGATCTGCTCGCTTTTACACGCCGGAGGTAGGGCGATTTGCGGATTCCTCCTACCAATGCGAAAATACTAGCATGCAAAAATTGATGGTAACGATATTGGTCTCGAGCGTTCTGCTGGTTGGGAACGCGAAAGCGCAGCAGACACCGAGCTCGGATAATCCGCAGGCACCTGCGACGCAGGCGCCTGCGCAACAACCACCCGCGCCGCAGGCGACCGCGTCTTCTGATGCGAAAAAAACTGCCGCGAAGCCGTCGGATTCGAAAGCGGCTGCGACGAAGCCAGCCGTGCCGTCGGATGCGAAAAAAACTGCCGCGAAGCCGTCTGACTCGAAAACGCTGGCTGCGGGACAATCTGAAACGTCAACGCCGGCGAAAACGCCGGCCCATCACACCGCCACGGCGGCTCCTCTCGTGTTGAAGTCGGACAAGGACAAGATTAGCTATGCCGTTGGAATGAATATTGGGAAGAATATGTCCAAGAATTCGTTGGACGTTGATCCCAACATTTTGATACGCGGGATCAAGGACGCGTTAGCGGGCGGCAAGACGCTGATGACTGACGATGAAGTGAAGGCCGTAATGACTGCATTCCAAACCGACATGAGAAAGAAACAGGAGGAAAAGATGCAGGAAACGGCAACGACGAACCAGAAACAGGGCGACGCGTTTCTGGATGCCAACAAGGCGAAAGAAGGAGTGGTAACGCTGCCGAGCGGGCTGCAATACAAAGTGCTGACGGAAGGAAAAGGGCCGAAGCCTGCAGCGCAAGACACAGTGGAATGCAATTACAAAGGGACGCTGATTGACGGCACGGAATTCGATAGTACGGCTAAGCATGGCGGCAAGCCGGCGACATTTCCTGTGAGCGGAGTGATTAAGGGGTGGACCGAGGCTTTGCAGCTGATGCCGGTGGGATCGAAGTGGCAACTTTTTATTCCTTCGGACTTGGCCTATGGTGCGCGAGGCGCGGGTGGAGTGATTGGCCCCGGCTCCACTTTGATTTTTGAGGTTGAGCTAGTTTCGATCCAGCCCAAGGCCGCGGCGAAGTAAGCATTGGATGGCGGCCTAAAACTTGCAAAAACGGCGTCCTGGCAGGAGGAATTAGAGATAAACTGCAAAAGCGGCGCCGTACTGCGCAAGTGACTTCAAAATGTTCAGCATTCCACACCTGATTATCATCTTCGTGGTAGTCCTGATTGTATTTGGGCCAGAGAAGTTACCGGACCTGGCGCGGAATTTGGGCAAGATCATGGGAGAATTCCGGCGCGCTACGGGTGATCTGCGTTCGACGTTTGATGAGCATATGCGCGACATCGAGCGGGAGGCGAGCATGCGCGCGGCTGCGGCGGGGACAGGGGCGACGATCGCTCCTACGGAACAGAACACGATAGGCCAGCCGAAGCTCGTGAGCGCAGCAGGGACGGTGACTGCGGATGCGCCGCACGGGTGGACGGTGGCGCCTGGGAGTTCGCCGGCCGGAGAGAACGCGGCGGCCGACACGACGGGGGCGACGCAGGCGGACCAGATGATGCCCGTACATTCGTCTGGCGAGAAATCGTCGGAAGTATCTGCCCACGCTTCTGTGGGAAACGTTGGGGCAGCGCAGGCAGAGGTGAGCAGGGAACGCCTCGATCTGGAGCCGGAAGGCGCAGGGAAACCAGCCAAGATTGACAACAGCAAGGGGAGCGATGGCGGCAGCCGCCCAGCCTGATCTGAACGCAACTCCGCCGAGTGACAACGATCCGGGCGGACGCATGTCGTTTTTCGAGCATCTTGTAGAGCTGCGAAAGCGACTGATCTATGCGGCAGTTGCAATCGTGATTGGCACGGGATTCGGGCTACTGCTCTCGAAGCACTTCATCACCTTCATCGTGCAGCCGATGCACATGGCGCTGAAGTCGTCGCATCTGGAAGACAACCTTTACTACACCAGCCCGGCGGGTTACGTGAGCCTGGTGATTTCGCTGGGGCTTTATTTGGGCATTGTCCTGGCGATGCCGTTTGTGCTTTACCAGATTTGGTTGTTCGTGGCCCCGGGACTTTTCAAGCACGAGCGCAGAGCTGTGGCGGGATTTATTATTTCTTCGATGTTTCTGTTTATGTGCGGGCTGGCGTTTGGCTATTTCGTGATGTTGCCGACCACGCTGAAGTTTCTGATTGGATTTGCGAACGAAGGGCCGATCAAGCCGCTGATCAGCATCAATGAATACTTTGATTTAACTTTGGTGATTCTGCTAGGTCTGGGCATCGTATTCGAGCTGCCGGTCCTGATTTTCATTCTTTCGCTGTTCGGAATTGTGACGCCGAAATTTCTGCTGAAGAATTTCAGGTACGCGATGTTGATCATTACGGTGGTTGCCGCGGTTGTGACGCCTACGCCTGATGCGACCACCATGTTGGTTTTCATGGCCCCGATGATCCTGCTGTACTTCGTTGGCGTGCTGGTCTCCTACGTAGTCCTCAGACAAAAGCAGGCGGCGGACGTAGCGGCCCGGGAGGCCCAGTAGATGTTGAATTCATGGAGCAAGCTGGCGCTGGCGGTGGGGCTGCTGGCAGCCGCTCTAGGCGTCTTCGCGTGCGGGCACGGCAGGGCTGGCTCGGAGTCGTCTGCGGCATCTGCGTCGCAAGCTTCGGGCCAGCAGGGAAACGCGACAGCTTCAAGCACACCGGCTGATACCGCGCCGCCCGCTTCACAAACAGGAGGGTTTGACGGTGCGAAAGCATACCAGCACGTGGCGAAGATTGTGAGTTTTGGGCCGCGTCCGCCGGCGTCAGAGGGGATTCATCACGTTCAGGATTACATCCGGGAAGAATTGAAAAGCTACGGATGCACGGTGGGCGAAGACGATTTTCACGCGAACACGCCGGTAGGCGATGTGGCGATGAAAAATATCATTGCGAAAGCGCCGGGAACGGGGCAGGGAATTATTTTGCTTCTGACGCACTACGATTCGCTGAGCAGCGTGAAAGATTTTGTGGGTGCGGAGGACAGCGCTTCGTCCGATGGGCTGATGCTGGAGATGGCGCGTTTGCTGTGCGGAAAAAAGGAGCCGAATTCGGTGTGGATCGCGTTCTTGGATGGCGAGGAAGCGTTTGTGGATTGGGATAAGGACGAGGATCACACGTACGGAAGCCGCGAATTGGCGGCGAGGATGGCGGTCTCGGGCGATCTGAAGAGAGTAAAGGCGGTGATACTGGCCGACATGATTGGCCAATACGGGCTGGCGATTCCGCGCGAGGGGAATTCGACGAAATGGCTTACGGAATTGGTGTGGAGGACGGCGGGGCGTCTCGGGTATGGAGACGTTTTTGTTTCGCGGAGCGAAACGATATCAGACGATCACCAGCCGTTTTTATCGCGTGAGGTGCCGTCGGTTGACATTATCGATTGGGATGGATTTCAGAATCCGAAATATTGGCACAGCGCACAGGACACACTGGACAAGGTGAGCCCGCGAAGCGTTGCGATCGTGGGACACGTCATTTTGGAAACCGTTAACCAGCTGCAGAAGAAATTCCACTGAGGCGCTACGGGCTACAGGGCGAAAGGGCTATTCACTTCGCAATACTTCCACTGGATCGAGCGACGCCGCGCGCCGCGCGGGTAGGTAGCTCGCTACGAGCACGCAAGCGGCAAGCACGACCGCGACAGCGGCCAAAGTTGGCACATCCCAAGAGTGCACGCCGAACAGCAGACTGCGCATCAGTGTGGCCGCAGCCACCGCGCAGGCCAAACCTATGGCGATGCCGGCAGCAGCAAGCCATCCCGCCTCTTTCATTACCAGCTGATAGACAGCGCGAGGCTGGGCCCCAAGGGCCAAGCGGATTCCCAGCTCTCGAGTTCTTTGGCTCACGGAGTAGGAGACCACTCCGTAAAGTCCTATCGAGCTTAGCAGAAGCGCCATTACGGCAAAACCTCCTACCAGCCACGCGGAGGACTCACGCAGATAAGCAGTCTGCGAGCGATGGATTCTTTCCATCATAGTTGCTTCGTCGGTCACTGCGATGTTGCGATCAATGTAATGGATGGTGGCTGCCAGCGAGGGAAGCAGCTCCTGCTCGGGTTGGGATGTACGAACGACCACGCTGAATCCATCGTTTGGATTTTGATTGAAGGGAGTGTACAGCACGGGCGGTGTGGCGATATCCAAGGGGCCTTCTTTGATATCTTCGACGATGCCGACGATTTCGATGGGCTTGGCAGCAACCGTAGTGGAGGCGAGTTGCTTGCCGATGGGATCTTCATCCGCGGAGAAGAATTGTCTCGCGAATGCCTGGTTAATGATCCCAACGCTGGGCTTCGAGACATCTTCGGTCTCGTCAAAATAACGGCCGCGCACTAACTTCGCATGCAGCGTGGTGAAATAACCTGAACTCACATCGCGTTCTGGAGATTCACTGTGCTCGCCTTGCCAGGGGCGACCTAACACGCGAAACCATGTGGTGTTGCCATTGCCGTCCATCGGAATACCGAGATGTGAAACGCCGACGGATTGAACGCTGGGAAGGTTTTCGATCTCGGCGATCACCCGACGTTCAAGTCCGATAGCGTGCTCGTCGTTTCCATAGGTGTCGTCGGGCGCGTCGATACGTAGGGTAGCGAGATGATCGGGCTGGAAGCCGAGACTTACGTGCAGCAAGCGGTACAAACTTCTTCCGAGTAAGCCTGCGCTCACGAGCAGCACCATGGCAATCGCAAGCTCCACCACTACGAGATTAGAACCGAGGCGTCGCCATGAGATTCCCGAAGAACCGCGACTCCCTTCGGTGAGACCGGTTCGAAGGGACGACCAGGACAAGCGCCAAGTGGGAATCAGAGAGAACAGAAGCGTGGAGAACAGAGCAATCGCAAATGCGCAGGCCGCTACGCGGAAATTGAAACCGAGTCCCTGCAGGTAGGGCATGCGCCCCAGCATGTCGGCAGGAATACGCTTGGTTAGGATCTGCATGAGCCATTTCGCGCAGACGATCCCCAGCGTGCCTCCGATTGCAACCAGAGCCAGGCCTTCGGTCGCGAATTGCCGGACCAATCTTGCGGATGAGGCACCGAGCGAACTGCGTACGGCTATTTCGCGCCGGCGGCCCTCGGAACGGACGAGCAACAGGCTTGTGACGTTGACGCAGGCGATCAGCAACAGCAATCCGGCACCGCCGAGCAGAACCAGCAATATGGCACGTATATCTCCCACGATGACTTCGGTAAGGGGTGCAACAGCCGCGCCTTGGTCGCGATTCGAATCGGGATACTGCTTTTCGAGTTGTGCTGCAATCGACTTGGTGTTGGCGAGGGCCATTTGGACGGACACGCCGCTTTTGAGGCGTCCGATTGCCATGAGACCGTGGCAGCTTCGCCTGACTTCGCAGGAGTTCGGCGCGTGGAGCGTAATCCAATACTCCGCGGACCCGGCAGGAGCAAATTGAAATTCGCGCGGCAGCACGCCGATGATGCTGGTCGGAGCGCCGTCCAAGACGACCGTTTGTCCCAAGACATCTTCTTTTCCGCCGTAGGTTTTCTGCCAGGTGGCATAACTCAGCAAAGCTGCCGGTTGAGCCGTGGAAAGATCCTCACCGGAATAGAAATCGCGTCCGAGCATGGGAGCGATGCCAAGGGTGCGAAAAAAACCGTCACTCACGCGCACACCATGCGCAACTTGAGCACCCTCCCGAGTGCTGAGCAGAAGCTCGTTGTTCTCGTACACCTCGAGAGAACTGAACACGGTGTTAAGCCTTTTCCAGTCGAGATAATCGGGGTAGGAAAGAGGACACTGTGGACACCAGGCGATCCTTTCAAATACGCCAACCATTCGCGACGGATCGCGGTAAGGCAGCGGCTTCAGGAGCGCGGCGTCAACAAAGGCGAAGATGGCCACGCTGGCGCACATGCCTAGCGCTAACATCCCGATGGCCGTGAACGTGAATCCGAAATTTTTGCGCAGTTGGCGAATGGCGAAACGGAAATCCTGAAGGACTGTCTCGAAACGGAAGGATATGATTTCGTGAGTCTGCTCTTTTAATTGTGTGGCGTTGCCGAATTGGCGTTTCGCGGCATCGTGTGCGGATTGGGGCGCGATTCCATCAGCGAGAAGTTCTTGCTCTTTCTGTTCGCGATGGAAGGCCATTTCTTCCTCCATCTCGCTGCTGAATCTCTCGCGACGAATAAAAATCTGCAGCTTGCGGAAGAAACGAAAGATCGGCTCCACGACAGTCTCCTAGGCGTCTTGCAACACACGGCCGATGGCCGCGATCATCCGTTCGAATTGCGAGAGTTCGGCGCCGAGTTGTTTGCGGCCGGCGGGGGTTAGGGTATAGAAGCGCGCGCGGCGATTGGTTTCGGTCTTTCGCCATTCCGCTCTCACCCAGCCTCGAAGCAGCAGGCGTTGCAGCGCTGGGTAGAGCGAACCCTCTTCAACGGTAAGCACGTCGTCGGAGAGATGCTTGATGGAAAGCGCGATTCCGTAGCCATGCTGAGGGGCGCGCTTGAGCGTTCGTAGGATCAGCATGTCCAACGTTCCAGGGAGCAGGTCCGGTTTGGGCATCGGCGTATAGTATAGGCTATCTATGGATAGATGGTCAATGGCTGCGGCATCGGCTGTAAGGCCCTAGGTGTGCTACATTTTTGTTCGCATGGCGACCATCCGTATTAAGTCTTCTCGCGGCGTATATCCGGTGCACTGTTCGCGGGGCGAACTTTCGCGCGCTGGTTCTATTGTTGCGCGTATTGCGGAGGCGAACGGGACGTTTGTGATTTCGTCGCCGAATGTTTGGACGCATTGGGGTAGGGCGATTTCGAAAAACGTTGGCGGACTGCGAGCAAAACACATTTTTCTCATCGATGACAGCGAACGGGCGAAGAATCTTGAGACTGTTGAACGGCTGTGCCGCGCGTTGTGCCTGGCGGGCGCGGACCGGCGCGCGGTGATCGTGGCAGTGGGCGGCGGCGTGGTGGGGGATGTGGCGGGGTTTACGGCGGCGAGCTATTTGCGCGGAGTTCGATTGGTGCAGATCCCCACCACGCTTGTGGCGCAAGTGGATAGCTCAGTGGGAGGCAAGAGCGGAGTGAACCTACGCGAGGGGAAGAATTTGGTGGGCGCTTTCTATTCTCCGGACGCCGTTATTACCGATATGGACATGCTGGGAACCCTCCCGCACCGGGAATACCGTTCGGGATTCTATGAAGTAATCAAGTATGGCGCGATCGCGGATCCGGGGCTGTTTCGTTATCTTGAGCGCAATATGCCGGCATTGCTGCGGCGCGATCCGGGTGCGCTGGAGTTTGTGATTGATCGGTGCATACGAATTAAGGCACACATCGTGGAACGAGATGAACGCGAGGACGGGCTCCGCGAGATACTAAATTTTGGGCATACGTTCGGCCACGCCCTGGAAGCAGTTACCGGCTATCGACGATTTCTTCATGGAGAAGCCATCGGGTGGGGAATGTACGCGGCCACTGCGCTGGGCACGGCGACAGCGCGTATAGGTGGAGCGGATGCAGCGCGGATCATGCGGCTGGTTGCGAGCGTGGGGCCGCTGCCGTCCATGGGCAAGATTCCCGGGGCGCCGTTGCGTAGAATTTTGGCGGGGGACAAAAAGGCCCGCGGTGGCGAGGTTCGTTGGGTACTTTCGCGGCGGGTTGGAAAAGTGCAAAGGGGCGTGGTGCTTCCCTGGAAGCTGATCGCGCGCGCAATTCCAGTATTGCCGGAGCTTGCGGCGAAGGCCAGGGGTTGACGATTGTATGCCGATCATGACCACTCCGATATTTCCTCCACAAGCGCCGGGGTCACGGCCAAAAGGCGCTCGCGATGAGCGGGAAGCCGCCGCGCAGGTGCGGGAAATGTTTACGAAAATTGCACCGCGCTACGACTTTCTGAATCATTTGCTTTCTTTGTCGATCGATCGCGTGTGGCGCCGGCGGACGGCCGCCAAGTTCGGGAAAATTATTCGGCGTACAGACGCTCGCATTCTGGATTTGTGCTGCGGAACCGGGGATTTGACGTTCGCCATGGAGCGCGTGCGGATGAAGGCGTTGCGCGACTCCGGGGCACATCGGATACCGATGGTGGGCAGTGATTTTGCGCAGCCTATGCTGGAACGGGCACGCCAAAAAGGTCAGGCGCACCATCGGGCTGCGGAGTTTGTTGCGTCTGACGCGCTGAACCTGCCATTTCCCGATGCGTGTTTCGACTTAGTGACGACAGCGTTTGGATTCCGCAATTTGGCGAACTACGAAAATGGGCTATGCGAAATCGCGCGTGTTTTGAAAGATGGCGGGCAATTGGGGATCCTGGAATTTTCCGAGCCTAGCGGGGGTCTCATGGCCGCCTTGTTTCGATTTTATTTCCGCTACATACTGCCGAACCTGGGCGGAGCGATCTCCGGAAGCAAAGACGCGTACCGATATTTGCCGGGCTCGGTAGCAAGATTTCCAAACCGCAAAGAGCTGGCCCAAATGATCAGAAGAGTGGGATTTGTCGATGTGCAGATGTATTCCTGGAATTTCGGCAGCGTTGTTTTGCATATGGCTCGAGTACCGGTGGTTAGCTCGGGCGCGAGGAATGGCTTCCAGAGCTAATTCTCCAGGCCGAGAGTGCGGATTTTGTGGAGCAGGGTTTTGTAGGAAACTTCTAATTTCTCCGCGGCACGGGTTTTATTCCACTTGGACTCGCGCAGGGCGTTTTGAATTTTGAAGCGTTCGACGTGCGCTACGGCCCGTCGCGAAACTTCTTCGAGCGGACCCTCCCAGATGAAACGTTCATCGAGCATTCCTTCGGGGAGTTGCTCCGCGGTAGGTTTGGCAACCGGCAACTGCAGCGCACTGGCATCAATTTCAGGGCCGTTGGCGAGGATCGCGGCGCGCTCGATGGCGTTCTGCAACTCGCGGACATTGCCAGGCCAGGTGTAGGTGGCTAAACGGGCGCGGGTTTCTTCTGCGAATTTTAGGGCTGGCTTCCGAAACTCGCGGCGGAATCGTTCTAAAAAATGCTCTGCTAAAAGGAAGACGTCGTCGCCACGTTCACGCAGGGGCGGAATCGTGATGGGGACAGCGGAAATTCTAAAGTAGAGATCCTCGCGAAAAGTCTTTTCGGCCACGGCTGCGTGCAGATTTTTATTCGTGGCGGTCAGGATGCGGACGTTCACTTCGATTTCCTGGGTGCCGCCGACGCGCTCGAAGCGTTTTTCTTCCAGAACGCGCAAGAGCTTGCTTTGGATCGCCAGCGGAAGCTCGCCGATTTCGTCGAGGAAAAGTGTGCCGCGATGGGCCAGCTCGAGTTTGCCGATTTTTCGCGCGCCTGCGCCGGTGTAAGCTCCGCGCTCGTGTCCGAATAATTCGTTTTCAACGAGACCTTCAGGAATGGCCGCACAATTCAGTGCAACGAAGGGATGATTGGCGCGCGGACTCAGGTGATGAAGGGCGCGGGCGAAGAGCTCTTTGCCGGTTCCGCTCTCGCCAAGGAGCAGGACGGTGGAATCGGTGGCTGCCACGCGTTGGGTCATCTGGCTGGCGTCTTTCATGGAAGGATGTTCGCCAACGATTCGCGGGAAGCCGTAGCGCAGTGCGTATTCTTCGCGCAGAAGCAAATTTTCGCGCAACAATTCCTGCTGTTGCGCGGCACGTTGGAGAAGAAGCTTAAGATGATCCAGGTCCACGGGCTTCTGAATGAAATCGAAGGCGCCGTCCTTCATGGCGGTGACGGCTTCTTCGACCGAGCCATAGGCGGTCATGAGGATAACGGGCAGAGTGGGCTCAAGTCGGCGCGACTCGCGCAATACATCCAATCCGGAATTTCCAGGAAGTTTTAAATCCGAAAGAATTAAAAGATAACGGCGGCTACGAATTTTATCGATTGCCGTGTTTCCATCAGGCGCTTCTTCCACAGTGTAGCCGGTGCGTTCAAGGGCTTTGCGCAGCATGGCGCGGAGCTCGGGTTTATCTTCAACGAGAAGGACGGGCTCCATGGGGGAAACTTCTAGCGCGCCCAGCCAGAATCGCCGCCGGCTTTGCGCAATTCGTCCTCGGCATCGGAGATGGCCTGCTTGTCGGCTTCCGTCTGGGCTTTCTTGGCTTCGATGTCCGCGGTTTTCTTGTTGATGTCGGAGCGAGTTAATTCCTGTTGCATGGTTTTCACTGGATTGTTGTAATACTGCACGTCGAGCACGCCTAGCTCGCGCTGCATCACTTCGAATTCCTGTTCATCCTGTTCCAGCTTATGGCGCAACTTGGCAAATTTCTCGCGCCACATCTTTTCTTGGCTCTCAACAGACGCTGCGCTCTCCGATGCGACTGCTTTATCGCCGGCAGGTTCGGCTGATGTTTGGCCAACGGATGAGACGCCGCCCTTGGTAGGCAGATTGTCATTGGTAAAGACTTTTGCGGGCTTGGCTTGATCTTTCTTCTCTTCGCGGGCACGACGCGCGGCGGCTGCGAGAGGGTCGGGCTTGGTGGGAGCGGGCTGGGAGGATTGCGAAGACGGCTTTGTCTGTGGGTCAGGCTGCTGCGCTGAATCTTGCTGGTCGCTTGGTTGCGCACTCGGCTGTTTGTTTTGCTGAGATTGATCTTGTTGGCAAGCGAACCCACGGGCGGGAACCAGCAACACTGCGGCCGCTAATCCAAAGAAAAAATGTTTTCGCATGACGTTCGCCTCCGGGGAGGCATTTCTGCCTGGATATCCCTGTTACGAGTTTAAATGCGGGCGACGCGAGAGGCAATCGGGGATGGTATGGGCTCCTGCCGCAAAGGTAACCATAGCAAAAACTCGGCTCCGCCCCCGGGGCGGTTGCGCGCTTCGATGCTGCCAGCGTGTTGCAGGGCTACTTTCTGAACCACGGCGAGGCCAAGGCCTGTGCCTTCTGACTTCGTGGTGTAAAAGGGCAGAAAGATTTTTGGCAAATCCGCGGGGGGAATGCCTAGCCCATTGTCCGCGACACAGATGCGCTGCCACTTTCGTCCTCCGAGATCCTCCAGGCTGCCCGAAATCGTGACGCGCGGAGGATGGGAGGATTCTTGTGCGGCCTGCGCTCCATTGCGGACCAGATTCAGAAGGGCTTGACGGATTAACGCTTCGTCACCGGGCAGCTCTTGAAATGTTCCTTCCCAGTGGACGGCGCATTCGGGGATGGTCTCGAGAAGTTCCTCGGCCACTTTTTCCACGAGCGTTTGCATGGAGACGGTTTCGTAACAGATTTCTAGGGGTTTAGCGAAGCGCAGGAATTCCGTGACTACATGGGTTAACGCGCGCGTCTGATCGAGGATGCGTTCGGCGGACTCCGAGATTTCACCGGGTTTCGCTTCGCTGCGAATCATTTGCGCGTAGCCTGAAATAGTAGCCAGAGAGTTTTTGAATTCGTGAGCGATTCCGGCGGACATTTCGCCAAGCGCAGCAAGATTTTCCTTCCAACGCATCTGTTTGTGCAGCGCGGTGAGTTCGGTCAAATCGCTCATGAGGCAGAGGGCGCCGCTGACTTTCAGGTCGAGAGCCGGATTTCCGCGCGCGGGATTACGCACCGTGCGGTAAATGGGGGAAATCGTGACTCCAAGGTGGCGAACTTCGCCGCTGGCGGTCATGTGTTCTACTTCGCCGCGTTGAATTGTTTGCGCCTCGCGCAAACAAGCGGTGAGCATTTTCGTCAAGTCCGAATCAGCACCAAGTATTTCCTGGTACGAGCGGTAGCGCAGCGTTCGAATGCCCAGCGCTTCTTCGGCTGCCGGATTCGTGGAACTAATAGAACCGGTGGCGTTGACGAGAAGCAGGCCGGTGGGCATGTTGCGGGTTACTTCTTCCGTGAGGCGCTCGGATTCTTGCGCGCGCTCCTGAGCCAGCAAGTGTAGACGGGCGAGTTCCTTTTCCTGCGCTCGCAATTTTTCGATCACACCTTGCATGGAAGCAGCCATGAAGGCTGAGGCGTTCTCGGTGTCGGCCTTGGGGCTGGCGAAATCTCCGCTGGGTGTGCGAGAACCTTCTCGCAGGAGTTTGCGAATGAGGACGAAGAACAGCCCTGCGCTGACTAGAAGAATGGCCAGCAAACCGATGGCGTATCCCAGATTAAATGCGGGCGGGGCCGGTATTGGTTTGGGAAGCAGTGCGAGGCTCAGGAAAGTATTCATTCTTATCTCACCATCAGCAACGATTGGTACCAGTTTACGACCGGCGTGCCGAAAAAGACCACCAGTAATGCGGCCATTCCTAGGAATGTTCCAAACGGCAACTCGTAGTCCGACTCCTTGCGCTTGGCGAGAATCACAGCAACGCCCAGAATGCTTCCAAGCAAAGATCCGGCCAGGATTGTAAGTAGCGTGCGTTTGGTGCCCAAGAATGCGCCGGCCATCAGCATCATTTTCACGTCGCCGAAGCCCATGCCTTCGCGGCCGCGGAGCCGGAAATAGGCTTCAGAGACGAGCCAGAGAAGTCCACTGCCGACTGTCGCTCCCAGGATCGCGTCGGTGAAAGAGAGCACGGGAGCCGGAGGCGGGAAGTCGAAGAGATGATTGGCAATCCAGAGAGCGGTGCCGTCGGTTGGCTTGGTGAAAAAACTGAGAGCGAGGCCCAGGACGAAGCCGGTGTAGTTCACAACGTCGGGGAGAAGGCGCTCGCGCAGGTCAGTGAAAACCAGCACGACCACAATGGCTGAGAATAGGGCCCATTTTAGGGTTTCGAAGGTCCATCCGAAAGAGAGGAAGCAGGCTAGGAAGAGAAGGCCGGTGATCAATTCAACCAGCGGATACATCTTCGATATCGGCGTCTGGCAGGAGCGGCATTTTCCGCGCAGAAATAAATAGCTGAGGACGGGAATGTTGTCGTAAGGGCGAATCGGTGCGCCGCATTTTGGACATGCCGACGCGGGCATCACGATGGATTTTCCGCCCGGGATACGCAGGATGCAGACGTTCAGGAAGCTGCCGATGATCAGTCCGAAGAGAAACACAAAAATGCCGATGAGGAGCGCAAGGGTCACACATCGAATCTGCCATATTGGAGCAAGGCTCTCAAGCTAAGCCATTTGCATCGTGCCCCACTTCTAACATTTTTTTTGCGTACTGGCACCGTCTTCAGCGATTTGATTGGCTTGGGGGTCTAGGCTATATTCGATGGTTTGCATACGATGGCTTGGCTCGAACAGACCATTCGACGGTACGAACACATGCGCTGGGCGCAGGAACCTAACCGGCGCACGCTGCCGTTTGCTTGGGGGCTGGAACATATCGGCGGAGACGCGAAAGAGGCGAACCCGCGCGGGTTTCTGGACCGGTTCGTGGAGCACACGATCGAGCACAGCGACGAGTGGTATGCCGTCACGCCAGCGGATGACTATTTGCTGGCGGAAGATGTGCTGACGTTTACCAGCGCGATCAAGTCTCCGTGGCCGGCGAACGATCACGTGCATGCACAATTGTTTCGGGCGCGGCACAGCGGACCGGCCGTGGTGGTGTTGGCGCAATGGAATGCGCGATGGGAAGAGCAGCAGGACGTTTGCAGATGGCTCAAGCGGCTGGGGATCACGGCGGTGAAAATGAGTTTGCCGTATCACGACCGGCGCGCAGTTCCGGGGCATCCTCGCGGAGACCATCTGGTGGGGCCGAGTATTGGGCTGACATTGCAAGCGAATCGGCAAGCGGTGATGGACGTCCGCCGAACTTTGCGTTGGCTGGAGAGCCAGGGTTACGACCGGCTGGGCGTGTTGGGAACCAGTATCGGATCTTCGATTGCGTTTGTGACCATGTGTCATGAGCCTTTGTTGCGGGCGGGAGCGTTTTTGCATGTGGCAACTTATTGCGGCGACGTGGTCGCGAGCGGCTTGACTACCCTGAACGTTTGGGAGTCGCTTAGCACAAAAATTTCGCACGACGACATTCGGCGATATTGGTCGCCGATTAGTCCTTTTCCTTATATTTCGAAGTTAAGCGGCTCGGGACGGAAAATTCTGGCGATTACGGGACGTTACGATCCGACTTTCTGGCCGGAGTTTACGGAATCGTTTTTTCATGCGGCCAAGCGCGAAAATCTGCAGGTGGACAATCTTTCGCTGCCTTGCGGGCATTATTCTTTGGGCGTGGCGCCGTTCAGTTGGGCAGCGGGATACAGATTTGGGACTTTTTTGTTTGAGGCGTTGGCGTAAGGGCGGGCAGGTGGGATACCGATAGCGGGCTAGCGCAGGATGGCAGCGAATTTTCCTTCGATTATTAGACGGGCGACACCTGCGATGTCGGCAGAGAGCGAGCGATCTGCTTCCACGAAGGCTGATGCCGATCGGACTGCGTCGTAGGCTTTCTGTGCCTCTGGGCCGGTGCGCAACGGCGCCAGCAAGTCCAAGCCCTGGCAGGCGCTGAGTAATTCAATTGACAGGATGTTTCGAAGATTAACTAGCATGGGTTGGATGCGGCGGGCGCCTGACATTCCCATCGAAACGTAGTCTTCCTGATTTGCTGACGTAGGAATGGAATCCACGGAATGCGGGGTGGCCTGCGTTTTCATTTCGCTGGCCAGAGCTGCGGCGGCGACCTGCAAAATCATGAAGCCGGAATTTAGGCCAGCGTCGCGAACCAGGAAGGCGGGGAGCTGGCTGGACTGTGGATTGGTCATCTGTTCGATGCGGCGCTCGGAAATTCCTGCGAGAGTTGCCAGCGCGACGGCAAGCTGGTCCGCGGCTATTGCCAGCGGCTGTCCGTGAAAATTTCCTCCACTGATTATTTCGCCGCTACCTGATTTGCCATCGGCTGCCGCGAAAACCAAGGGATTGTCTGTAGCGCTATTTAATTCAACTGAGATTGCTGAGCGCACCTGCGCCAGGGCATCACGGGCAGCGCCGTGGACTTGCGGAGCGCAGCGGAGACTGTAAGCATCCTGAACTCGCGGATCTTTTTCGGGCGGGCGATGCGATTCGCGAATGGCGCTGCCCTGATTCAGGCGGCGAAGGTTCTTTGCGCAAATAGCATGGCCGGTGTAAGGGCGCACGCGCGCGATGCGATCATCAAAGGCGGCGGGACTGCCGCGCAGGGCGTCCAAAGAGAGAGCGGCGGCAACATCGGCGGTGTCTGCGGCGATTTCGGCGTCGCGCAAACCCATGGCGAGAAGGGCTAGCATTGCTTGCGTTCCATTCAGGAGCGCTAGACCTTCTTTTGCTTCCAGCGAGAGCGGGGCGATTCCGGCGGTGCGCATGGCTTCGGCGCCGGGCATTTTGCGACCTTGCAAAATAGCCTGGCCTTCGCCGATCGCAACTTGCGCGAGATGGGCGAGAGGCGCGAGATCGCCCGATGCGCCGACCGAGCCCTGACAAGGAATCACGGGATGAACCTGTTTATTCAACATGGCGCAGAGCGTTTCTGCGACTAGCGGCCTTACACCGGAGAAACCCTTTGCGATGGCATTTGCGCGGAGAACCAGCATTGCACGGACTTCCGTCTCGCTGAGGGGGGCGCCAACTCCGCAAGCGTGACTGCGCACCAGATTTGTTTGTAACGCTCGAATCTGTTCGCGCGAGATTCGCACGGAGGCCATTTTCCCGAAGCCGGTGTTGACTCCGTAAACCGCCGCGTTTGATTCGATGAGGTGTTCTACGACGGAGCGCGAAGCGTCCATGCGCTCTCGCGCGGGCCGAGATAGCTCGACTTCCGCTACTTCTAGGGCGATGCTGTAGAGCTGATCGAGTGTTAGATTCTCGCCGTCAATTTGAATCTGATTCATGGTTTGGTTTTTGATTCTCACCCCGGCTCGTTCGACGAAGGATCAAGCTTCCAGGCTTTGGCGCCTTTTCTTACTCTGTACTCTTGTCTTTGCTGCCCGGAAAATATTTTCGATATTTCTCCGGCAATGACTTCGGTTTCCCAGTTCGGTCACAAATCACGTGCAGCGTGTCCCCTGTTGCGATCAGCTCACCCGAGATCTGATTCATGATTTCATAATCGAAGCGAACCGTTCGGCGCTGCGATTCGCCTAATTTGGTTCGAATCACCAATAGGTCGTCGAACCGAGCAGGACGCTTGTAGCGGCAATGCGCGTCGGCGACGACGATGAAACTGTCGTCTTCCGACTCCATACGCTTGTACTCAAAGCCGAGTTGGCGGCAAAGTTCGACGCGGCCAATTTCGAACCACGTGAAATAATTTCCGTAGTAAACGACGCCCATTTGGTCAGTTTCGGCATAGCGCACGCGTACTGTTGTTTCGGCGTAGTCAGACATCGGCGGAAAATTGTAACAGAGTGGCGAAGCGAGCGTGAGCATTGCCTGCCGTCTGGCGGCGGCTAAGAAAAACGCGCGGATGTTTGCTTGACGGCGCAAGGCTCGGACGTTAGGCTTCCGAGGACTTTGGTTGGCGGCGGCAGCGCGCCGAAGCCCCACACGATGGCTGACGAAAAAGAAGCATTAGAGCCGCTACCGTCGGTTCTGGCAGACGGACTCAAACGGCAGGTTTTGGCGGTGCAAGATTACGCCAAACTTTCGTTTGAGTCGCTCGCGAACGTCTTCACTCCTCCTTTCTATTGGGGCGACACGCTGGAACAAATGGACATCATCGGGGTTGGCTCGCTGCCGATCATCGTGCTGACTGGATTTTTTATTGGCGGAGTGCTGGTGTTGCAAACGGCCGCGCAATTCGAACGCTTCGGAGAAACTGCCTTGACCGGTGACGCGGTGGCGCTGGCACTGGTGCGCGAGCTGGGTCCGGCAATTACAGCGCTGCTGGTGGCGGGGCGCAATGCGTCGGGCATCGCTTCGGAAATCGGTTCGATGGTGGTGACCGAGCAAGTAGACGCCATGCGCGCGTTGGGAACCGATCCAGTACGAAAGCTCATGACGCCGCGCGTTCTCGCTACGGTACTGGTGCTGCCGTTGCTAACGGCGGTTTCGGATTTCGTAGGCTTGATCGGCGGATTTCTGGTTGCGTATTTCACACTGCGGTTGGGCGCGGTGCAATTCTGGACGCGCGCCATTCATGCACTGGATTTTGGCGACCTGGTACAAGGCTTCGTGAAGCCTTTCGTTTTTGCATTCATTATTTCGACCGTGGCGTGTTTCATGGGACTGCGGGTAAAAGGCGGCACGCAGGGTGTAGGGCGCGCAACAACTTCGGCTGTGGTAGTTTCCTCGGTTATTCTGCTGGTGACAGATACTTTCATCACACGCCTTCTGTTGTGGGCCTTCTCGAAATAGTCTGCAAACCTGCCAGTGGCAAGACCCTTGCCGGCCAAGCTAAAGCTACAAAAATGCGATTTGCATCTATAATCGCGGGATGACGCGTGCGATTGCGCCGGAAGGCCGCGACCAATTCAGCGAACCCATTCCGGGCGAGCCTGTCATTTCGTTCAAAGACGTTCACATCGGTTTTGAAGACCGCGAAGTGCTGCAGGGAATCTCCTTCGAGACCTTTCACCGAGAGACGAAAGTTCTGTTGGGTGAAGGCGGCTCCGGAAAAACCCTGATCATGAAAATGGCGGCGGGACTTCTGCGTCCGGATTCCGGCACCGTAACGGTAATGGGACACGACATCGGCGAAATGCCGGAGAAGGAATTGCTGCAATTCCGGCGGCACATCGGTTTCGTTTTTCAAGAAGGCGCGCTGTTCGACTCGATGACGGTGGCCGAAAATGTTTCATTCCGCCTGGATGAAGAAGGCGTGAATGAATCGGAGGCTGAAAAGCGCGTGCGGGAGGCATTGCGCTTCGTCGAAATGGAGTCGGCCATAGAAAGATACCCCGGAGAGCTTTCCGGCGGCATGCGGCGGCGTGTGTCGATTGCGCGCGCGCTGGTAGATCGTCCGCCCATTGTTTTCTACGATTCGCCGACTGCCGGGCTCGATCCGATCACGTGTCAGACGATCATGTCGCTGATCCTGCGGGGACGCGATTTGCAGGGGGCTACATCGCTGCTTGCCACGCAACGCGTTCAGGACGCCTTCGGCTTGGCGAATTTCCGCTTTGATAAAAACACGGGACACATCGTGCGAGATATACCGGAAGGGGGACGGGCGGCGCAGGCTTCCGATCAAGCAAAAAGGACGCAGTACAAAAGAGAAACAACGCTGCAGAGGGAACCCGAAGATAGTGCCCAGGGCGCGAAAGACGCGGCAGGATCGGTCACTGAAACTGGCGACGTTTCTCCAACGACTGTCCTGGTGTTGCGCGGCGGTAAAATTTATTTTGAAGGCGCGGCGGACGAGCTCCTGCATACGTCCGATGAATATCTAAACGAGTTTTTGGCTTCAGCGAGATAATGTTTCCACGCATATTTTTCAGGAGGTAGGCGATGGCGCAACGCAAGCAATTGACCTGGGCTGAACTGCGAGTGGGACTGTTCGTTCTGGCCGGATTGTTCATTATGGCCGTGGCGATCTTCTACGTTACCGGCGCTGGCATTCTGGGGCCAAAATACCGGATCATCACCTACCTGCCCGAAGTGGAGAGCTTAACCACCGGTGCGCCCGTACGGCTGGATGGCTTGGAGGTTGGCAACGTGCAAACGATGCGGTTGACACCGCGTCCCCAAGACAAGACGCATAATATCGAGTTAGTCCTGCGTATCGACAAGAAATTTCAGGATTCGATTCGCACCGATTCAGATGCAAGCCTGGCCACGGAAGGATTATTAGGTAACCGATATGTGACGATATCGCGCGGTCTCACCGGAACGGTGATTCCGAACAACGGCGTAATTCCCGGCAAAGAAGAAGCGGCGATGAAGGCGCTGGTGCAGCGTGGCTCGGAGTTGATGGAAAACCTGGGAGTCCTCTCGGAAGACCTGCGCGGGATCGTCGATAAAGTGCAGAACGGACAAGGCTCCATAGGATTGTTCATGAATGATCCAGCGTTCTACAACCATTTGAATTCCACGGCGGCTCGGCTGGACGCCATGGCCGGGTCCATTCAAAAGGGCGAGGGAACCATTGGCAAACTTACTTCTTCCGACCAATTCTACAACAAACTCGATACAACGCTGGGGCATGTGGACGACCTAGTGGTAGCGGTGCAGCAGCAGAAGGGTACCATTGGCAAGTTGGTTTACGATCCTGCTATGTATGACAGCGCAAAAAATTTCATGGACAAAGGAAACGGCGTATTGGATGACGTGCGGTCGGGCAAAGGCACGTTCGGAAAGGCGCTCTATGACCCAACGCTTTACAATAATTTGCGGGATGCTTCCGCGAACGTGCGCGACGCTACCGCGAAGTTGAATAACAATGAAGGCACTGCCGGAAAACTCTTCAGCGATCCCAAGCTTTATGACAATATGACGGCGCTGACGGGCGATCTGCGTTTGATGGTCAACGATTTTCGACAAAACCCGAAGAAATTCCTGCACGTGAAGCTGGCGGTGTTCTAAGACGATCTGAAAATGAGCGAAACACCGACCGCCGGAGAAGTTTGCGTCGACCGTAGGTGGAAAAAGCGTAACGGAAGGTTAGAATCAAATCGCTGATGAATCTCGCCAAAAACCCCAGCTCACCGTGACGACTTTCGAATTCACCATCCTGATTGCTATTGGGTCGCTGGTGGCCGGGCTGCTGGGCGCATTGACCGGGTTGGGCGGCGGAGTTGTAATTGTTCCGCTACTGACACTGGCCCTTGGTGTGGACATTCGCTATGCGATTGGAGCGTCGCTGGTTTCGGTGATTGCGACGTCCTCAGGAGCAGCGGCAGCATATTTGAAAGAAGGCTACTCGAACATTCGCGTGGGAATGTTTTTGGAAGTGGCCACCACCCTTGGGGCGGTGACGGGTGCTTACTTGGCTGTAAGCACTCCAACCAAGGCGATCGCTATAATTTTTGGAGTGGTGCTACTGTATTCTGCTTACTCCGCAATTAAACCACCCCAAGATTTACATAGCGACGAGACGCCTGATCGTTGGGCGACACTGCTGAAACTGGATGGGAAATATCCGACGACACGAGGCGAAAAGTCGTACCACGTGCGTCACCTACCGGCGGGCTTTGGGCTGATGTATATCGCGGGCGTGCTTTCGGGCCTACTGGGCATTGGTTCAGGCGCGGTGAAAGTGCTGGCCATGGACCAAGCCATGCGCCTTCCGTTCAAGGTCTCCACCACGACCAGTAATTTTATGATTGGGGTAACCGCGGCGGCGAGCGCCGGAATTTATGTGCATCGAGGATATATCGATCCGGGGATTGCGATGCCGGTGATGCTCGGCGTTTTGACCGGGGCACTCATCGGCGCACGTATTCTACCGGGGGCGAAAGTACGGACACTAAGACTGGTGTTCAGCATCGTGATTGCGGCGTTGGCAGTGGAAATGATCTTCAAGGGTGTGCAAGGTACGTTTTAATTTGATGATGTCAGGCACAACCTGGGGCGACAAGCAATTCGAAGTAATCATTGGGAGATTACTGCGCGTCGGTGTGATTCTTGCAGCCGCTTGGGTGCTGGTGGGTGGAATACTTTATTTGGTTCAGTATCGAGAGGCCCAGCCCGACTACAGAGTTTTTCGTGGAGAGCCGGCTGATCTGCGATATACGCATGAAATAGTTCACGAGGCGTTGAGGTTCAATGCGCGAGCGTTGATCCAGTTTGGATTACTGCTGTTGATTGGCACGCCGATTGCGCGAGTCGCGTTTTCGGTAATTGGTTTCGGCATGGAGAAAGATTGGACGTATGTCGGGATTACCTTGGTCGTGCTTACGTTACTGATTTATACGTTTATCAGCAGTTGACGTTCTCCCGGTTTGAGCCGGTCGAGGCCGCGTCATTTTCTTGCAAACGGCGCGGCCCTTCCGGGATGTTGGTTTCAGTCTGATGATGCACTCCTCGCCGGAGCTGTGTGGCAGCGACGGCGTGGAAACCTGCTGCCTAATTATCGAGGGGCGGGAAACTCACCACTCCCTCGCTCGCGATTCCCACGCCGCTGCGTTTGCGCTTCGGCTTGTAGTCCGTGCATTCGCGAACCGGGAAGGGGACCTCTCGCGGCGGAAATGCAAAGCCGCAAGTGATCAGAACTTCCTACGGTTCGTAACCCCGCACCACGTGCGCGTAAACGCACACAGTACAGAGACTGTTGTGCGGCGGCGGTGGAGCGATTGCCGGAGACACGAGATCTGCCTCAAGCTGCTCCGCACCACACGCCCGCGGAATATTCAGTGTGATCCAAAGGGGTCCGTCCCGGTATGCCAAGACTTCAGCAATGGCAGCGCGAGACCGACGAACAGAAACACAAGCACGGGAGCAATTCCGAAAAGAGCCTGAAGCATAGGAACGGTATAAGCGGACAAATCCGCCGCCGTTGCCTTCGTTCAGAATTCAGAAGCTGGGATTCAGGAAGTTACGCGCAGGTTGGGATGAAACCGGACCCCAGACTGCGGTGTAGCGCCGCGTCCTCAGCGAGCTCTATCGAATTGGGATCTTGCTTCAACATTCCGGATTCTCTCCCGAGGATTACATTTTCGCGGAAGAAGATGTTTCGACCAACCGGAAAGGCTTGAACGGGGAATATTCGTTAGCGAATGGCTCTATGCACGAGTGAAAGGGAATCCGGAAAAGGGAGAACGGCGCTATTTCCGGCCTAGCGCTTGTGAGTGCGGAGGAAGCGGAACAGGGAATCGCGCAGCAGGAAAATGGAAGCGGCAGTGGTGACCAAGGTGAGGATGGCGCCGTCCAGGAAAACTCCCGCGGGCGTTTGGTGAAAGACAGTCGAAAAAAAATAATAGGCGCCGGCAGCGAGGAAAACGCCGACAAAAGAAAGCAGGTTCGCGGCTGCTATTACGCCGCCTTTTTGTTCGGGACGCGGACGATGTTGGATCAAGGCGTTCAAGGGCACGGCGAAGAAGCCCCCGAAGAAGCCAAGCAGGGCGAGGTCTGGAATGCGCAGGCGAACTGCGGACACCATGAGGGTGGCGAATTTTACCGCTGCGGTACCGCCTTGATGAAAGGCTGCGGTGCTCAACCAATGCGCGAGGAGTTCGGCGGGTTGGCTGAAGTAAACTAGGGCTCCAAAGATCGTCATGCCGAGCGCACCAATAGGAACCAGACCCATTTCGATTTTGCCGCGCGACAGATAGCCTGCGGCCAAACTGCCGAGTCCTATGCCGATGCCGACGGCGGCTTGGAGATAACTGGTGCGGGTGTCGTCAATGTGCAGGACATCGTGGCCGTACACGACGATGGTGAACTGCAGCAAAGCCGCGAGAAACCACAGATAGGTGTTGCCAACTACGGCCCAAAACAGCACGGCGTCGGAGTAAATTATTTTTAGTTGTGCCAAGAGTTCACCGACCGGATCCCAACGGAATTTTCTGTGGGGGTCTGCGGCGGGCACCCTAGAGATTCCGAAGCTTGTAGCCAGGCCGAAGCAGGTAAATGCAAAGAGGAGCCATCCTGAAATCGCGTCATGACCTCGGTACCGTTCGGCCATGATGCCGGCGGTCATGGTAGCGGAAATACTGGCTACGAACGTTCCGAGCTCGATGACGCCGTTTCCCCAGGACAGCCGATTTTCGGGAAGCAGCTCAGGAAGCAAGCCGTACTTCGAAGGTCCGAAGAGAGCCGCTTCCATGCTAATCAGAAAAACGGAAGCACATTCCATGGGCAAATTTTTAAGATAGAGCGCGAGGATGGTGAAGGCCATGACCAAGAGCTCGAGGAGTTTGGTGCCGATGGTGACGCTGCGTTTGCTGTAGCGGTCAGCAAAGTATCCGCCGGTCATGGAGAATAAAATGAACGGAATTGCAAACAGCGCGCCGACGATGAGGATTAAGCGGTCCCGAACGTGATTCGGGAGATCCATGGCTACGATGATGTAAACGACCAGGAATTTGACGGCGTTGTCGTTGAAGGCGGTTTGGAACTGTGTGACGATTAGGCTCCAGAAGCCGGCTCGCCAGCCGCCTCCGAGCTTGGCTCTTGTTTTTATCTTCATCAGGGCGGTACGAAAATGCGTGCGGCTCTGTCGATTGTAAAAGCTGAAGCGGTGCCAGTCTAACCAGCGGTCCGCGGGCTGGCAAGACGGAACAGAAATGTGCTAGACAAGCTGTCCGGATCAAGCAATGGTCGAAAGACATGCCTGTTAGTCAAGTGCGAATCGCCCGTCCGACGGGACAAACTGCAGGAAGGTGAGATTTTATTCCGAAGGACTGGGGCTCAAAATCGTTGATCCTTCGAAGAACACGAAGGATATTCCGGCGGCATGCTCGGATTGCCAGAACCCGATGATCCTGTCGAATTTCACACAACCTGTGGCGGGACGTCCGTCCCTGCGCCCAGCCGCGCAATTCTGTTGGTGTTTTACATTCTCGACGACGCTGCTGTGGAACAAATTGCATCCCGGTTTTCCGCTCTGAGGTATGAATGCGTGGAAGCCGGGAATGCTTACTGGAACGAATGGGGTGTGACGATCGAAGATCCCCGACGGCTGGCGAGTTGTAATCGTGAATTCATTGGGGATCGGACGACCTAACTGTAGTGTGCGGTGATGCGACGCGGAGTCCCATTCGCGGTCACTTCTGCAGGCAATGCGCAGCCACCAAAGGGTAAGTCGCTGGAACATCTGACGCCTATCGCGGTGCTCAGTGGCAATGAAATTGCATTCCTACATCGCAAGCGGAGGTGTGGCATGGGCACCCTTTGGCAAAATCTAAAGTACGGTCTGCGTGTGCTGACAAAAAGTCCGGGGTTCACCGTGATTACGGTGCTGACGCTGGCATTGGGCATTGGGGCTAACACCGCGATTTTCTCGGTCGTTTATTCCGCGCTGCTGCGGCCGCTGCCGTACTACCAGCCCGAACGCCTGATCGTGATGGGCGAAGGCCGCCTGGAGAAGAGAGACGGGTTCGCCCAAGATTCGAACAGCTCAAATCCCGATTTTCTGGACTGGCAAAAGAGGGCGAAGAGTTTTCAATCGCTCACCGCTTACGCTTTCGATGCTTTCACTTTGACGGGAAACGGCGAGCCCAAGAACGTCTTCGGAACGCAAGTAAAGGCGAACTTCTTTTCGACGCTGGGCGTGAAGCCTTTCCTGGGCCGCACATTTGTTGAAGGTGAGGATGTGCCGGATGGGCCGCATGTCGCCATTCTGACTTACGCTTACTGGCAAAGCGATTTTGGCGGCGATCGGGGAGTGATCGGCCGCACCATTAGCCTAGATGGAAAGCCCGCAACAATTGTGGGGGTGCTGCCGGCTGACTTCCAATTTTCGGCAGGTAGCAATCCACTCTGGATCCCGTTGCATCCGAACGTCGATGCGGCAACGCGCCGAAGCCTGCGATGGATGATTACTCTTGGCAGGCTCGCTCCCGGGGTAAGTATGAAAAAAGCCCAAGCGGAAATGGATGGAATAACGGCGCAATTGGCGGGCGAATATCCGCAACAAGATGGCTCGGTCTACGTGGCGATCGGAAGCCTACGCAACAAAATCGTCGGCAAGGTCCAACCGTTGCTTTTGGTTCTGTTCGGCGCGGTTGGATTCGTCTTGTTGATTGCGTGTGCCAATGTGGCGAACCTGATGATGACACGCTCGGTCGGACGCCGGAAGGAATTTGCGGTGCGCACAGTGCTGGGCGCAAGCCGCGGGCAGTTGCTCGCGCAGTTGCTCACCGAGAATATTTTGCTGGCCACGCTAGGCGCGGGGGTTGGATTTATCGCGGCGGAGTGGGGTGTCACTCTGCTGATCGCCGCGATTCCGTCGGCGGTACTCAACACGTTGCCGAATCTTCGCCAAGCGGGGGCCAATCTCGCCATCATAGGTTTCCTGGGTTTCGTTACGCTTCTAACAGCAGTCCTCTTCGGTTTGGCACCGGCGTTGTCGATTTCGCAGACGCGAATCAGCGACGAGTTGAAAGACGAATCCCGCGGCGGCACCAGCGCGGCTCACCGACGCCTGCGGAATGCGTTCGTGGTCGCTGAAATTGCCATCTCGCTCGTTCTGCTGGTGGGTGCAGGCCTGGTGCTGCAAAGCCTGCACGCGCTGCTGCGCCAAAATCCCGGATTCGACCCCGGACATTTACTGACGTTCTCCGTTAATCTGCCGGACTCCTCCTATCCCAGCGGGAAGGATTATCCGTTCGACAGTCCCGCGGCGATTCGGTTCGAGCATCAATTCAGCGAACGGCTCGGCAACTTGCCGGGCGTGGAAAGCGTGGCCATGACGACGGCCATACCGATCGGGGGCAGCGGCGGGACCATTCGCTTCATCGTCGAGGGCCGGCCCGTCGCCGTGGGTCAGGAAGACGAGAGCGACATAATTACCGCGAGTCCGGCCTATTTCCCGACGTTGAAAGTCCCTCTTGTTTCAGGACGATTTTTTTCCGCAACCGACAATCATGACGCACCGGGAGTTTTAGTTGTGAATGAGGCGTTCGTGAAAAAATATTTCCCCAACGAAGAAGCCATCGGAAAGCGTATCCATTTCACGTTTAATCCGAAGGAACCATACCGGCAAATCGTCGGAGTTGTCGGCAACGTCGCACAAGACGATCTCTCAGCTGCCCCGCCACCGGTAATTTATTATCCGAACGACCAGGGGCCTTCGACCTTTCTCACCTATATGATTCGAACGGTGGGCGCGCCCGGGGCGTTTATCGGAACCGTGCAAGCGACGCTGCACGAGATGGATAAGCAATTGCCGTTGATCGCGCCGCTCACTATGGAAGAGTTTACTGGGCAGACGCCAGCAGTTTTCTTGCGCCGCTATCCGTCGTATTTGATTGGAAGCTTCGCGACGCTCGCCGTAATTCTGGCGATGGTGGGACTGTACGGTTTGCTTTCGTTCACCGTCACGCAGCGGACCCGCGAAATCGGCATCCGCGTGGCATTGGGCGCGCAGGCGCGGGATATTCTAGGTCTTGTGCTGCGGCAGGGAATCGGAGCAGTTCTCCTGGGCATCGGAGTAGGGGTGGTGGCTGCGCTGGCGTTGACACGATTGATGTCCAGCCTGCTTTTTGGCGTGAAGCCGACGGACGCGCTGACGTTTGCGAGCGTTACAGTTTTGCTGTTGTTGGTGGCGGTTGCGGCCAGTTACATTCCCGCACGCCGTGCAGCAAACGTAGATCCGCTCGTGGCGCTGCGTCACGAATGAAGATGCGGTGATTGTTGCTAAGCAAGCACGCGAAGAGACGGCTTCACGGGTTCCGGTGGAAACGGTGCGGTGGTGGCGGGCAACGGTGTTTCGCGCTTGTGATATTTCGTATCGACGTAATCATCGAGCAAAGTTTGGAACGCCGCGGAAAGCTCGTCGTAATTTCCTTCCAGCGTGGTGAAATGCTGGCCGTCGATGTAAACCGGGCAGCGTGGCGCTTCTCCGGTGCCGGGCAAACTGATTCCAATATTGGCGGCCTTCGATTCACCAGGGCCATTCACGATACAGCCCATCACCGCGAGCTTTAATTCTTCGACTCCCTCGTAATAGCGCTTCCATTCTGGCATTTTGTCGCGAATGTAACCTTGGATGTTTTCGGCCAGTTCCTGAAAGGTTGTGCTGGTCGTGCGGCCGCAGCCGGGGCATGCGGTTACGCTTGGCGCGAACGTGCGCAGACCGAGCGACTGCAGGAGCTCGCAGGCAGCATAAACTTCCTCGCGGCGATCTCCGCCCGGCCGCGGCGTCAACGAAATGCGGATGGTGTCGCCAATTCCTTCGCCCAGCAGGATGCCCATAGAAGCCGCGGACCACACCAGGCCCTTCGCGCCCATCCCCGCTTCGGTGAGGCCCAAGTGCAGGGGCTGATCGGTTTTTTGCGCAAGATCACGATAAATTTCCACCAAATCGTGGGGACGCGAAACTTTGCACGAAATAATAATCTGGTCTTTGCGCAAACCTGATTCCAGGGCTAATTCCGTGGACTCCAGGGCAGAAAGAACCATACACTCGTTGATGATTTCTTCAGAAGTCTTGCCGAGGTCACGGTCGGTGTTCTCCTGCATCTTGCGCATCACGAGTTCTTGGTTCAACGAACCGCCATTGACGCCGATACGCACAGGCTTGTTATGATCAAGCGCTATTTTGCAAATGGTAGAGAATTGCTCGTCACGTCGCTGTCCGTGACCGACGTTACCGGGATTGATGCGATACTTGTCGAGCGAGGCGGCGCAATCGGGATATTTCTTCAGAAGCACGTGGCCGTTGTAATGAAAATCTCCGATCAAGGGCACGTCGCAGCCCGCCTCAAGCAGGCGCCTCTTGATTTCCGGCACCGCCGCGGCAGCTTCCGGGATATTTACGGTGATGCGAACGAGTTCGGAGCCAGCTTGCGCTAGCTCGAAGCACTGCTGTGTGGTAGCGGCAATATCCACGGTGTCCGTGTTGGTCATGGATTGGACCACAACGGGCGCGCCTCCGCCGACCTGAATCTTGCCGACTTTAATCCCCACAGTTTTGCGGCGCTTCTGGATCATCTCTTCTCTATTGTAGCGAAGTAGAGAGTAGTTGGGTAGCGCGGGAGCTCGGCGGCGTTCCACTTGAAGAAAATTGGAAGTTTGACGCTCCGAGTACGGGCCAGGGAAGGGACAGCCATGTTCGCTAACCCGACCTAGACGATGGCCAGCCTCACAATGCTAATATTCGGGACGCCGCGCGGAAACGCCATTCGTTTTGTTGCTGCGCACGGGCGGAACAATCGCGGCCATTTTGCGAATCATGGCCAGGACCAGCTTCTTGTCATCCTCGGAAAGCGTTGTGGAGTATTTCTTAATGTCCGCCAAGAAGCGAATCTCTTCTTCCGACAGTTCTCCCAGCATTTTGCGGGTCTCGCGGTCCTGAGGCGTGTCGCTGCCGGGGAAAAAATCGGCCAGCGAAATCTCCATAGCTTCCGCGATTTTTGCCAGCGTCTCGAGCGAGGGAACGGTGTGCCCATTTTCCACCCGCGAAAGATAGCAACGCAGGAGTCCGGTGCGGCGCTCAATATCACCCTGCGACAGGCCTCGGTCGCTACGATAAGACTTGATCACTTCACCGATGTTCACTTTAGGTTTTTCTTTTGGCATTGTTATCTTTCCTATAACTGGGGCGTATCTTACGAGTTACTCTCTGGCAGGCGCAAGAGAATTTTCCATGTGATGTTTCCTGACAGGAACATGCCGATTTAACCGATCGATTGCGGAACGGGCGAAGGCTGCGATGGCGCGCTCATACGTTTTCCTGCGCGCTTGTTAGCGTAGAGTTCCTGGTCGGCGCGCTGAAGGAGCTCCTGGGGAGTCTCGCCAGCTTTGTAATCGGTCCATCCGCGGGAGAATTGCAGGCTTACTTTTTCGCCGTCGCAATCGAATTCGAGCCCTTCGATACGCGCCAGTACGTGGCGAACCTCTTCCGCGCGGCATTCTGGAAGCAAAGCCATAAATTCATCGCCGCCGAGACGTACAGCAAGGTCCGAGCCACGAATCGCGCGCTGTAGGCGATCAGCAAAGCCTTTTAGCAGCGTATCACCCGCGGCGTGCCCGTGCCGGTCATTCACCTGCTTCAAGCCATCCAGATCCATTAACAAGACGGTGAGCGGGCGTCCGTGACGCTGAGCGCGGCTCATTTCCTGCGCCAGGCGCTGCTCGCCGGAGCGTCGATTATAGAGGCCGGTCAATTGGTCGAGTGCGGCGAGCTTATAAACTTCCGATGCAAGGCTTTCCACCTTCGCCAGAGAACTAATTTGATCGGCGAGCTGGTTGCGCAACTTGGAAATCATGTGCTGTTGATAGATGAGATAGACGCTCGATACCAGAACAAGTCCCACTAGCGCGCGGACGGCTTGGTTCAGATAGAAGGAATAAGTTGTTTGCTCGAGGCTTAACAGAGCGGGGAAGGCAAACGATGCCACGGCAACCGTCAATAGAAATATTAGAGTAACGGTGGTGGACCACAGCCACCATTGGCGGCGATCTAGATGACGAAGATTATCGCGGATATGTTCGGGCGGAAATTCGGCGTCGCCGAAGGTGGGTTCAAGCGTCCGCTCATTTGTTGTAGTCATTTTATTCAGAAAGTGATCGCCTAGTCCTGGAAATAATGGACTGAACTATTAATTACAGGTTCTAGCCGCAAACTTCTATACGTATATTCTGCCTCGTTTCCATCCGGGTAACCGTGGCTGTACTCGACGAACTTTGGGTGCAGTCGCTGGCGATTGTTTTCGGCTCTCTCAGGCGCTGAGTCCTTCCTGAAACCGAGAACCCCCCAAGGTAAACGTAAGTTGCAAATGCGCAAAATGACGGCGCAAAACGTGCGTGCTTCGTATCCTGAGCAAATTTCACCTGTTGATTTAAATTTCGATTTCCTCGGCTACTTTGGCCGCGCTTTACAACGCGCGCGGCCAGTTCACTCGAGGAGATTTTATGAAAAAGAAGATTGCTTGGCTGTTTCTAGTAGCGGTCGCTTTGTTAACGGTTCCCGTTTCACATGCTTCCACAGTAACGGGCGCAGGTTGCAGCGTCGATGGAACGGCGCCTCCCCAGCCGCCTGTTCCTCTGCCGGGCGGCTAAGGATTCCTAAGTCTACAATTAGCAGGAGGAGAAGTTCCGGCTTCTCCTCCAAGCCTTTTATGCTAGGATTTAACGCGGCCGGATGACGATTTTTATACAATTCGTGTGGCTGGGCGGTCTTTTAGTGGAAGGTGTCATCTTGGTTCGGTCGATTCAAGGCAAATCGTTCGCGAAGTATTCGTTATTCTATGTGTATATTGCGTCTGTTTTGGTCAAGTCCATGTTCCTGTACGTCGTATCGATTGCGAGACCTTCGCTGAATGTAACGGTTTATTGGCCGGCAACTTCATCACCCTGTCGTTGGGATGCGGAGTTATTTTCGAGATATCGCGGCACGTGTTCGCCCAGCACGTGAGTCTAGATCGTTTTGCGCGATGGACCATGCTGACGACGTTTCGGCCTGATTTTTGTGTTGGTGGCCATACATGCGTTTCTCTTGCCACGGTGGAATCTCAGCCGCGAACACCGCCGACCTGGAAAGGGATTTGCGAATCGCACAGGCGATTGTGTTGATGACAATTCTTTTCCTTACCGGATACTACGGCATCGAGATTGGTAAGAATATCAAAGGTATGATTTTGGGATTCGGAGTTTACGTCGGTGCAAGCGTGCTTTCCCTGACCATTCGGCTCCTAGTGGGTCCTCGATTCGATTCGGCCTGGCAAGTCATTCAAAGCTCATCGTACTTTGTTGCTCTCTCGATTTGGGCTGTTGCGCTTTGGTCTTACGAAGCAGAACCCGCAGCGGGACCTCCGTCGATTTCCGGCGGAGAATACCAAATACTGGCCGGGCGCACGCAGAGAGTGCTTGGTTCGATCAACGAGCATCTGGATAGGACGGCCCCGCGATGATTCAGCTAGTATTTTCGTTGTTGGTGGGGCTCGCTCTTTTAGTAGTTCTTTATTTCTTCGCGCGACGGGGAAGGTCTCGGCAGAGGGCAGTGCGCAACAGCTGAGGGAAGCAAGGCAGACGTTGGATTCGTTGCAATTTGGTTTGCTACCGAACGATCTGGTGCACAGAATTTTTGCCAGAGAGGACCTGCAGTACGTTCGTTCGGCTGCGCCGCCGCAGGTTCAATCCCTCTTCCTCGCGGAACGCCGGGCTATCTCTCTAGCGTGGGTACGCCGTGTACGCGGCGCAATTTTGGATCTTATGCGTTTTCACCGAGGGCATGCGCGGTTATACGCGCAGCTCAGTCTTTCAACAGAAATACTTTTGGCGCTCAATTTTGCGGTGCTTCTGATGGTGTGCCGCCTTTTACAGATCGCGTTGTATCTTCGCGGACCGTACGCAGCGCCCGGGATGGTGCGGACGGTGGCGGCCGCAGCGAGCAGGGTGTGCTTGATCTCAGAAAAATCTCTCGTGTTCCTGAAGGTGAATCAGATGGACACTCTGAAAAACGATCCATCACATCACGGCGCATCGGTATAAGGATTTCCCATGCCCTTCCCTGCAAATTACACAAATGTGGACCAAGCCGCGGACGATCTGCGGCGCCGTTCGCTGTCGCACATGGCAGCCCCGTTGGAACGCATGATCTATCTGGGATCCACGCGTGATTACAATACCGGTCTGTACTATCACGATGGGCTGGCGTCGCGCTTTTCGGAAATGGTGGCGTGTCAGGCTCTAGCGAATTGTCATCGCGAAGCGTACCAGCAGGTTCTGCAGTCTTCGCTCGAGGATTTGGTTCAACAGCTGGATTCTTATGTGCAATCTACGCATTCCGCACCACGCGATTTCATTGCGGCGTGGAAGAATCTGCAACCGTACCGAGTGGCGGTTCCAGCCGAGACAGATCCCCTAGCAGCCGATTTTCTGTGCTCCAACGTTAAGATCGCACTGTCGATTTGGGAGGCTCATCAGAGTGGCCGTTCCCGGCAGCAACTAGACGCATCGCTACCGCAGTAACCTGCCCGATAATCTCCGCTTCGGTAGGGTAGGCATATTGCCTGAGAGCGCATCCGGAGAGTGGATGAGGAATTAGGGTCAAATTGGAGTCGTGCGCTTCGCACCAGGAGCATGCATACCCCTCGCGCAACTCCACGAAGTAAATAGGCCGATCGAGTTCAGTGCGCCACCCACAAACCGCTACGCGCTTCCGATGGCTATCGATTTGAACGAATGAGCCCGGCCGCAAGAGCGGATCCATGGTACGGTCGTGCATGCCGATAAATCCGTACTGGCAGTTGCGCACATCCAATTTCTGAATCAACGCGATAGGAACTTCGCCCCACACTTCCACCATGCGCGAAATCAAGCTGGTCGTCTCCACCTGAAACCCGCGATCGAAGCGGACAGGGAAGCGGATCGCGCGATCTCGGTCGGAAACCTCGATGGAAGCCAAGTGCGTGTTGTGAAGGGGCAAAGCGGAGTGATAACGCACCGTATCTTCCAGTTCCACTCCGAAGATGCTAAGCAGGTCCACGAACTTGGCACGATAAATCACGCTCAAGCTAAACAGCTTGTAGATACTAGGAACGGAATTTCGATTTTCAAGTTGGGTAAGCCAGGCGTTCGAGATCGAGAATTCTTCGTTTTCGCGGTCTTCCGCGATTCTGCGGCTAAGCTCTTCGACCTCGCGAGTAGTAATACCGAGGCGGTGCCGCAATTCTCGAAGACGATCGCCAGGATGAACGAGCAGCGCCATGAGCTTTTGGGTCCACTTTACTTTATTAAATGTCGATGTGTGATTGGCATTTAGGGCTGTGCTATTAAGATTAAAGCTATACGCGGGGTGAATCAACCTTTTTGATAACTTTGAAAGACTTCGGCGGTTAGGAAAAATCGAATCGGGCGTGTTTGCTTGCAATACTAAGCAACATTCCAGGTTCATCGAATCGTATGCAACCGCACAGTAAGGTTATACGCAAGAGGTTTTGCTTTACGCGTCACTTGATCTTGTGGCGCTGGCACGGTGTCCGCGACTGTGCCAATCTGAAACTACTCGAATACCCATTCTGGAACCAATTTGGGAATCAATGAGGAGCGAGATATGGGCGCATTCTCCGGTACCCCATCGAACCCAGCGGGAGGAAGCGGACCCTTCGCAAATAAGCGCGAAGTGCCGCGTTTTACGCTAATTGCTACCGTCGTGCTCCGCGAGCCGGATAGTGACACTAAGATTTCTGGGCGAATTTCCGAGCTTAGCCGCAAGGGATGTTATGTGGACACTTTGATTACGCTGCCCGAGGGTACGCCGCTCGAGGTGCGCATTTCTCGCGATCAAGGCGTCTTCGAATCGAAGGGCAAGATTGTTTACGTCCAAACGGGAATGGGCATGGGAGTTGCATTCGTCGAAGTGACCGGTGAACAGCTGAAGCTCCTGGACTCTTGGCTCGCCGAGCTTTCCACATAACAGGACCCTGATCCGTCTGCAATCCCGCATTTCACCATTCGGCATTTATTTGCTCACCTAAAGAATTTAGAATCGCGGCACCGTACGGTAAGATATATATGGCCAGCCTTGGGGGGAATGATTGAATTTTAGCGCGAATACGCGACAGTTGGGTGACGTTACAGTTGTGGATGTGCGCGGCGGCTTCACAAATCCAGAAGGGGAAGCCGTGCATGAGTTGCTGCTGGATCTGTTTCGAGAAGGTCGAACGAAGGTATTGCTGAATTTTCGTGATGTTTCCTATCTCGACAGTTCTGGGATCGGCCAGCTCGTGCGCAGTCTGTATACGGCAAGGAATAATGGCGCGGAATTGCGGGCTGTGAATCTGAGCGCGCGAGCTGCGGAAGTGTTGCGCTTGACCAACCTACATCGGATATTCACAGACTTCCCCGATGAAGGCTCTGCAATTAAAAGCTTTGTGTCTTAGATCCGCAGACGTCTTAGACACAAAAACCCGATATGCCCAAGATATTTTCTCCGGCGCCCGGGTTGTCTTTAGTTCCTTTGTACTTAGGGTTCGGTCCGGCACCGGGGCGCCATGATTGCCTGTACTTACGGTCAGTTTCCGATGTGAACAAGCCTGACCCTTTTCGATGTTGCTTAGGTTGGTAACAAGCGCCTACAGTTCCACATCGGTCCTCGAGGGCTGATTTCGCACTCTCGCGAGTTCGGACAAGGAGACTTTCAATGTGGACAAAGCAGCCGCAAACCGAAGTTCCCAGCTATTCTCCGGCACCCGTGCCACCAGCCCCGGCGACGCCGGCCGCATCTCAGACTGCCAACTACGCAGCACGGCCTAGCGCCCCGAGTGCGCGAAGTGTTGCCTGCCTGGGCGAAACGATTGAGATTAAGGGCAAAATCTCAGGAGAAGAAGATTTACAGGTCGACGGCAAAGTAGAGGGGCCGATTTCACTGCCGGGCCAGCGCCTGACTGTGGGTCGAATGGGCAAACTCAATTCCGAAGTCTCCGCGCGCGAAGTTGTAGTGTATGGCAACGTTCACGGCAATGTGCGAGCGAGCGACCGCGTGGAAATCAAAAAGGATGGCTCGGTAACCGGCGACGTAATCACCGCGCGCATCAGCATCGAGGACGGAGCCTTCTTCAAGGGACGCATTGAGATCGAACGCGGCAAACCAACCTCTGCGATCTCCGAACGCGAAGGCGAGACGGTTATGGCGGGTGCGGCGGCGGATTAATTAGTTCGCCCCAAGAATTCTTGTGTGTGTCGGCGAGCCGGCGGGGTGCTTGAGAAACTCGTCACTCATTCTCGCGCGGGTTTTTGTATTCGTCTGGGACGTCGTCCTCAGGAACTTCTCGGGTCCTAATTTCGCCCTGATCAGCGTCCGGGGCGTTTTCAACTCCGCTTACAAATTCGGCCTCCAAGGCCTGACCTTCCTCCACTAATTCTTCGACGCTCTCGGTATCGGCGTCTTCCCCTCTGGGCAGTCCTTGAATGTCGCCCGACTGTCCTGCGGCTGCCGGGCCCAGCCCACGCCTCCCTAGCGATAGCATGCCTGAATTTACTTCGCTAGTCCGGCGAGCAGGACCCGGAATGATGCGGGGAGCGGAACTTTCCAAGCGAATCGATGCTTTCCTGCGAGATAATTTCTTGCTCGTGGGTTTCTTTTTCAAGACCCTCTTCTTGGAACGTCTCTTTTGGGGAGTGGTCTTATTACGGGATTTCTTTCTCGTTGGCATGTGAAAAGTCTATCACCACCAAATCTCGGGAACAATGCGAGACTAGGACAAAAGAGGAAAGCCCAGGACAGGCCATCTTCGTTTTAACGCGCCGTTATGTGCTTGTGTTAATGACGGCCGCTGTCAGATGTAGAGTCTTGCGGGTGCGCTCAGCATCTAAGGAGAAGCTCAGTATCTTCACATTCTATGGCCATCGAAAAGACGCCTGACGCAGGGAGCAAGACCGCCAAGCCGAAGTTCAATTGGAAACTCTTACCCGATGTTCTCGCGCTGCTAAAACCACGACGTGGAGTGATCGCGATAGGTTTCGTGCTGATGATCATCAACCGGTCATCAGGACTGATTCTGCCCGCCTCCACAAAATACTTGGTGGATGACGTCATCAACAAAAGGCAGATCAGACTTTTGTTGCCAATCGTAGCCACCGTCGTTGTGGCGACAATTATTCAAGCGATTACGTCTTACGCGCTCACCCAACTCCTATCGAAATCGTCGCAGCGGATGATCACCGAGCTTCGCATCAAAGTACAGGCGCATGTGGGTCGTCTGCCGGTATCGTTTTACGACGCGAACAAGACCGGTGTTTTGGTCTCACGCATCATGAGCGATGTGGAAGGCGTGCGGAATCTGATTGGCACCGGACTTATCGAGTTTGCGGGAGGAATTCTGACCGCTCTACTTGCGCTGATCGTGCTGCTGCGGATCAGCGCGAGCATGACCGCTGTCGCCTTCGCCGTTTTGCTGGTCTTTGCTTTGGGGCTGAACCGAGCGTTCAAGACGATTCGCCCGATTTTTCGCGCGCGCCCAAAAATCAATGCTGAAGTTACTGGAAGATTGACGGAATCGCTCGGAGGCGTTCGCGTGGTGAAGGGCTACCACGCAGAAGCACGCGAAGAAAAAGTGTTCGCGGCTGGAGTACAAAGGCTGCTGGATAACGTACTAAAAACGCTGACGGCTACATCCCTGATGGGTCTTGGCGCCACAACCCTGATGGGCATTGTTAGCGCTGCGATTATGTTTCTTGGCGCGCGGCACATTCTGGCCGGCACCATGACGCTTGGCGTTTTCCTGGAGTACACAATTTTCCTAGGACTGCTGGTTGCTCCGGTCTTCCAAATCGTCGGAATCGGACCGCAGATTACTGAAGCTCTGGCCGGGCTGGAGCGGACGCGCGAAGTTCTGAATGAAAATATCGAGGACGAAAGTGCGGAGCGGACGGAGCGATTGGATCGAATTAGCGGTCGTGTTTCGTTCGAAAATGTCGGTTTCGCTTATGACACCGGAAAACTCGTGCTGTTCGAGATGAATTTTGAGGCCGAACCTGGAACCGTGACGGCGCTTGTGGGGCCTTCAGGAGCGGGGAAATCGACGATCATCGGGTTGATCGCCTCATTTTACACGCCTACAAACGGCCGCGTTTTATTGGATGGGCACGATTTATCTCGTGTGCGTCTCGATTCGTACCGCTCGCAGCTGGGAGTCGTTTTGCAAGAGACGTTCCTATTCGACGGTACTATACGCGAGAACGTGGCCTTCTCGCGTCCTGAATCCAGCGAAGCAGAAATTATGGCGGCATGCCGCATCGCACGCGTGGATGAGTTTGCCGAGGCGTTTGAGAAAAAATACGACACGATTGTGGGCGAGCGTGGTGTGAAGCTTTCAGGCGGCCAGCGCCAACGTGTCTCCATCGCTCGCGCGATATTGGCGGACCCCAGGATTCTAATTCTTGATGAAGCTACTTCGAGTTTGGATTCAGAATCCGAGGCGTTCATTCAAGAAGGGCTTCGCTACTTGATGCGCGGACGGACGACCTTTGTGATTGCGCATCGTCTATCCACCGTGCGACGCAGCGATCAAATCCTGGTGATAGAGGTTGGCCGCATCATTGAGCGCGGGACCCACACCTCGCTGTACGCCGCAGGCGGACGCTATTACGAGCTTTACACGAAGCAGCATGGCGTGGAATCCAATTTGTTTCTTGCGCCGGGCGAAGGTGGTACGGAACCGAAGGACGGACAAGATTCGGACGTGCAATCGAACTCTAATAACACCGATTCCTCGCTGCCCGACGCAATTCGCCTGATACGCGGACAAAACTAGGCTGATCGGATCAGTACCCGCCAATGGTGAAGTCATCTGCTGCTATTTTGATTTCCAACCGGCAGGCGGGGAACTAATGGGCCAGAACTCTGGCGCTGGCCTGAGGAATTCAATCGCAACCTGCGCGAGGCCAGCGTGCTCGCGCCCCATGTAAGAGACGCGGCCCTCGCGCTCGTCCCAATTCTTCGGATTCAATAAGGTAACTTTCTGGCCCAGCGCCACTTTTGTTCCCAACATCACCAGCGCTCCGTGCGCACTAACAGTCACAGTAAACGTTTCTTCCTGAAAGGGCCTGTTGTCTGCGGATTCACCGCGAATCGCGACGGGAACGTCCGCGAGCACACGTTCGCTTCTTCTATTTTCCGGCTGCGCCATTTGCGTTCTCCCCCCTCTAAGGCAGGCCCAGGAAAATGCCACGCCTACTATTGTCCAAATTTACTCGAAGATGGAAAAAACCATTGCGCGAGTATCGCTGAAGTAAACCTGCGGCGAGCGTGGGCACAAAACTGCGTAGCGGGGGAGTTCCGGGTCATCGGAAGGCGGAAAAATCGCAGGGATCGATGGTGCTCGAGGAGGGAATCGAACCCACACGGCCTTGCGGCCACCGGATTTTGAGTCCGGCGCGTCTGCCAGTTCCGCCACTCGAGCATTGGAAAACTGCGATTAAACCTGCATTCTTTTTACAACGGCTTACGAGCCATTGGTTACGATTGGTTACAGTGACCGTTGCTGCTTGCGTCGGTACGCATCCATAGTATCACGAGCGCGTTTCACGTCGCCTTCGCGTTTCACGTTGTAGCGGTCAAACGTCGAGCGCGTTAGATGCCCGCTAATCTGCATAATGCGTCTTCCATACCCGCGTCGGACATGTCGCGAACAGTCGTATGACGGCAGTGGCGCAGCAGAATGCCGAAACATTTCTTGCGGCCCGAGGCGAGAGTCTCGAAGCGACCAGCGCCGACCCGCACGCACGCCTTGTACTACTGTCGGCGATAGTTCCCGAGTGGGAAAACAATTTCGTCGGGCTTTCCTTTTTTCCGTGTGAAGTCCGAAGGAATCGGCGCGACTCGTGAACGGCCCTTCTTGGCGACTTCCGCCCGAATCATTACGGTATGTTGCTTGAGGTCAAAATCGCTCCACACGAGCTTCTGTAGCTCTTCGGCGCGGATAACTATCTAGCCGCAAAGTAGAGAAGTACTAGCGACATCCCCGAATTACGTCTGCAATATCAAGAGATCGCAGAACCCAAGTGATTACCGAAATGTGCTTAAGAAAAGCAACGTGGGATGCGTCGAAGACCCATTTTGAATTTCCCGCAATTTGTCGGTATCTCAACAAGAAAGTTCGGCGGATAAATGAAATATGTGGTCTCAATCGCGGTATTGCTGTTTTCAGCAGTGACATCTTTCGGTCAAACATCCCTTACAGGCCGGTGGGATATTGTGGCGGAAAACGGGAGCACGCCAGCACAAGTCGCAACTGGAAATCTCGTAGAATTTCAGGCCTTCTTTAATGCTGCGGGCACCGGCATCCCGAATGAGACGTTCGATACCGCTGTTTGCGACAATGGAGGGGACAACAACGTTACGTCGTTCAGCCAACTGACTACGGGCGTAAATCCCAACTACGACATTTTTACCTTCAACGTTAACGGTGGCTCTGGTGGAAATTTTATGTACACTTTTTTTACCTCGAATCCTTCCGGCCCCACCAGTCCGATTAACGGCTGGTGTCTTTCAACTGCGGGCGGCTGCAACGCCGGAAACCAAAGCTACTACCAGGGAAACATGACCGCCATCTATTATCCAGACATTACGAATACTTACGTTGTTACTCTTCAACCTAATAATGGCGTGGGTTCAACGTTTGATGCCTTTTTGACCCTGTCACAGAATGCCACAAATGGGTCGCTGACTGGCGCTATCGCGTTAACTGGCTCATGCTTCGCAAGCAATCTAGCTATCACGAACAACTCATCGCAAGATTATTGGTCCGACGTTGCGGGGAGCGTTTTCGAAATCTACGCCACCGATACAAATGGAAATGCTCTGTTGTTGGTTGGTGATGCAATAAACTCGGGGAGCAATTCAGCGTATAACGTCTACTACTCCATTCTCGGAGGGCCATGTAACGGACAGGGCGGAACCGATTCACCAATGAAGCCAGTCGAAAAGCCTCGTCCACCCATTTTCAGACATGGACCGCTTTGGCGAGTCAACAGATGGAACCCGAGGGCCCAGTTCGGAAACGACAGAAGTGATTCCCTCATTTTGAGGGACCCCAGATTCACGAATTTTTCGTTGACAATATATTGGTAAATTACCAGATAAGCTTGCGGCTAACTTAAAAAGACCACGCCTCTCGACCCGACGCTCCGGTTTTGTGAGGGCGAGTGAGGCGAATCCCATGACGAATTCGTTCGAGCCTCGCGAACCACGTTTGCTCGAAAATTGTTAGCTGCTCTGTCTAAGCAGCGCTATCGGCGGTACTGTTAGGCACCGCCAAGTTACAGTCAACGCGGAAGTAGCTTTGAAACGCGATTGAGCCACGCTCAACCGCGCCACTTACTTCGACACTACGTCTGAGATAGCTTCCACTGGGGACTCGGCGACTTAATGACGCGTCGTACGATTTACGGCGCAGATCGATAAACACTCGACAGCTTAGAAACAGCAAGCGGACAACTTTTTAGGAGCCAGGAAATATTTCTCGCGCAAGCTTTTAGCCTCCTTTTTGGCCAGTCGAAACTTGGGACTCCAACCCTTTCTGGTGAGGTTCGCCAGTGTTGGTAGTGGTGTCGGTTGGGATTTCAATTTGATGCGTTTGGTTGCGCGGCTATGCGCTATCGCAATGCGTAGAACACCTTGAAATCAGATGCGATTTCGCTATCTTGCGTTTTGGTACGGCACGCTGCAAAAGATGAAGTACGGATTTTGAGTCCGGCGCGTCTGCCAGTTCCGCCACTCGGGCTCCAAAGACTGTAACAGCAGGTTAGCATGCGGGCGCGCTTAGGCTCAGGGTGCATACGGCACGTTTTTACAATGAGCGGAGACGGTTCCGGCTTCTCAGTTGGAGCTTTCGTTTTCGCTTGGGGAAGAAACGGTTTGGATACGGCGCGGATCGAGGAAGCTGTGCGTAAATTCTGCGATGGTGATTCCTAACTGGCCCCATAGGCGGCGCTTCAGAGTGCGGTAACTCTGCGAGCCGCTGAAAATATCGCGAACGAGATCGCGGAATGCAGGTGAGTAGTTCAGCAACTGCACCATACGCGTGGTGATAGCGCCTCCCACAAAATTTCCTCGAAACACCTTTTTAGCGATATGGGCGGCGAACTCCAAGTCCGCGGAGAAAGCCGCGCGCAACCGTTCTGGATACTCCTGCGGGATGCCTTGCGCTAAAGCTTGCGCAAGCAGATCTCCCGAGCGTAGCGCATAGTAAAGACCTTCTCCAGTGATGGGGTCGACAGTGGCGGCCGCGTCGCCCGCCATGGCCCAATTCTTTCCCACGATGCGACGTCCTCTGATCGTTTTGGCCTGTGGGGAAGGCAAAACGTGGCTGTACAGCTGTGCTCCTGCTGTCGGAATCTTTTCTTCTACGACGAATGCATCTAGGTGGCGCCGCAATTGCTGGCTCGTGGTTTGGCCCATGCGTGCGCAAATTCCAACGGACAAATGATCGGCGCGGGGAAAGGACCACAAATATCCTTCGAATTCTTTCAAAAACTTTATTTTGATGATGTTTTCTTCGGTAGGGACGAAATAACCGAGCGTCATCTCTAGATCTTGGGCGCGCAGCGCAGTGGTGTCCGGCAGGAGCTGATTGCGCGCCCCGGACGCCAGGACCACAAAATCAGAGATTTGTTCTTCTCCTTCAATCATTAGGCGAACTCGCTCGCCATTGGTATTTACATTAGTGACGCGCGAACACACCGCCGTGCACCCGGCAGCAACCGCTCGATCTAGCAGCAACCCGTTCAAGACCTTGCGCGCGTAGATAACGATAGGGCGGTTCATCTCGAAGCGCGCTCGATGTCCACGGCTTGAAATCAGCTCTGCCGTTCGTATGATTTTCTTGGGATGAGGTGAGTCGAGCAGGAAAGGATATGTTTCGATCGCTTTATGCGTTAGGCCGCCGCCACACGGTTTTTCCCAGGCTAGGCGTTCATCGAAAATGGTAACTCTAAAACCGGAACTAGCCAGCCGCTCTCCGCATAGAGCGCCCGCAGGGCCTCCGCCGACGATGGCGATGTCTTTCATATGAGACCCTTATTATGGCTTATTCAGGTCAGCGGAAAAACAGCAGAAACGAACCACGCCGCGAGTGTAGCACTAAATAATATGGCCGCTGCGGCAGATCCTGTTCGCTTGCGCCAGGCATCCGCGGCGAGCCTTTGCAGAATAGAAAAACCCCCTAGGAAAACCGCTAACAAGGGAATCAAAACTTGTCCGCTACGAAGCTGGTAATAGGCAAGAGTGCATGCGAGAAAGATTTCGAGCCGCAGCAACAGGAATACTGCGAATCGCATCGCTCGATGTTTGCCGTTCTGCACCGGCCCAAGCACGAGTTCCTCTGCGCTGCAGAAAATAATTGTGACGGGGAGAATCGCGGCGAAACGAATCCACCGTGGAGTGTTCAGCCAAGCGTCGTCGAGCTGCCAATTCAGCCATGCGCCCAAGGACAGAAAAACGATTACTGCAAAAATGGCTGCGCTTAGTGATGTAGCGGCGCTTGGAGGCCAATTCTCTCTAATCTGCGCGCGGTTAAAAACCAGGAGAACTCCTCCAACGAACAAAACCAGGAACAAAAAATAGTCCGCTGTGTACATATGCAAGAATTTCAACGGAAGCCCCAGCGTGAGCAGCAGAACTCCAGCCAGCGCTGCGACTGCAACCTCCGCCAGCGAAAGTGCGTAGGGCGGATGATTGACTTGCGGGTCTGTGCGCGGTCCGCCAGCGGTTGGCGCTATTAGCGTGGCGCAGAACGGAAATAAAATCAGGATACCGACCAATCCGAGCACCGAGCCAGCCAGGCCGCGTCGGGCTTTATTGGCCACCGCATAGGGGGCCAAATCTAAATTCAGCGCCAATATCTCGAACGGAATTTCAGGAAATAAACACTGCATAATCCATTGTTCAGATTGTCGCGCGACGTTTCGGTCCAGTATCAGGCTTGTGTGTGTGCCGCCTGCGACGTATCGCAAATCGAAAGCGCGTCTCTCCGCAAAATCTTCGGGTTGAGCGCGTGTTCCTCTGGACGCCCGCAAGAGCGCTTTTGCTGCGTGGTGCAAGATGGCGAGTTCATATTGCCCGCTGAACACCAGCAGATTCGAAGGCATGCGTTTCGGCAAAACCATGGGTGCTGGAGAAATTGCGATCGTGCCAGCCAATGGAATGCGGTCCGCCATTCCGATAGCAATGGCCGCGCCCATGGAATGTCCCGCCACGATTGTTTTCGAAGCATCGATCTTGCCACTGTGGCTTAACGACTCGACAGCCGCCGTGGCACACTCGGCCGCTTTCACAAAGGAAAAAGCATCCGTGCTATCACCGTGCCCGGGTAGATCGAGAGCGTAGACTTGTAAGCCGTGTCCGGCAAATTCCAACGAGAGATACATCATGATTCTGCGGTTGGCGGACAATCCATGTAGGACGATAACTGTCCCGGGTGGATCGTTTGTAATGTGCGGATTCAGTATCGTCGCGGGAGTGTGGCAGCCGCCTGCCTGTATCACAATTTGCTGTGCGGGCAATTCGCTGCTGCGAATCCACCTTGGTCCAAGAATCAGGAAAATAGTGCCGGTGGCGGCAAGGGCAATCTCCCACCATTTGGGTTTTGCTATTTTCATTTTGAGGGGGGGGGCGGTCACCAAGACCCTTCTCGTGGGCGTGATAGAATTAAAGTTTGAAACTTTAGGTGAACTTTAAAATAGGAGTAGGGCATTGGCGGCACTTTCTCTGAGCGAGTTGATTCTCCAACGGTACGAGTGGAAACGCAACGGAAAGCGCGTTGTGTGCGTTACAGGGGTCTTTGATTTGCTGCACCCTGGCCACATTCGTTTGCTTGAGCAAGCGCGAGTGTTGGGCGACGTGTTGGTAGTTGCCGTTCGGAGCGACGCGCATGCGCGTGAACAAAAAGGTGCCGGTCGTCCCGTTACCGCTGCTGCTGAGCGTGCTGAAATTGTTGCGGCCCTGGCAGCTGTTGACATCGTGGTGGAACTCACTGATGACCCGAGTGCAAAGAAGTTTGTAGAGGAGTTCGCCCCGGACGTTCTGGTACAAGCCAGTGGAACCAGTTCCAAGAAACCTGGGAGAACGCAACACGATCCCGCCAGCACCCCGGGCGTCAAGCTGATTCAGATTCCACCCGAGCCTGGCCATTCAACCTCTCTCCTGATCGAACGCGTCAAACAACTTCGCGCATGATTCTGTCTCTGGTTTCCGAAATTCTTTCCCGCGTCGCGCGGAACCCTGAAATCGACCAAGCGTTGGAAACACTTCGGCGCAGCAAGGGCGACATCCATCTAGCCGGCCTCACCGATCCGGCGAAGGCATTTGTCTCGGCGGTTGCTACTGCTCAGCTCGGACGTCCCACGGTTTTGATCGTGGAATCTAATCAGCGCGCCGAAATGATGCTCGAACCCGTGCGATGGTTTTATCGTGCCGTCACGGGCAAACCAGGGCGCCGCGTCGCACACTTGCCTGCTTACGACGTGCTGCCTTACGAGTCCCGATCGCCGCACGCTGAAATTTCAGAGGACCGCGCCGTTGCGCTCTGGAGATTCGCGCTGGGTGAAGCGGATCTGCTAATCGTGCCGGTGCAGGCCGCGGTCTGGCGACTGCGCGAGCCGGAATTTTACGGAGAGCTCGCACTGACCATAGCGCGCGATCAATCCATCGAGCACGAAGCGCTTCTGAACTTTCTATCCAGCGCGGGCTACGACAAGCAGGTTACTTGCGAGATGCCCGGTCAGTTTGCGGTGCGCGGAGGCATCATCGATATTTTTTCGCCGGAAGCCGCGCAGCCTGTTCGCGTGGAGCTACTTGGCGACACCATCGAGTCCATCCGAGCCTTCGATCCCAACACCCAGCGTTCGACGAATCCCGTGGAACGCGCCATGCTCATGCCGCTTACGGAATTCCCGCGCCATTCCGAGGTCCTCGAACGCTTGCGAGTGCGCTCGAGTTCAGACCGCGAAGACGATTCTCCTCCTCGAGGTTTCTATCCCGGTTGGGAGTTTAAGGAGGTCTTGCGCGAAGAACGCAAATCTACTGTTTTCGATCTGGGACCCGACCCGCTCGTGATTGAGGACGAACCGTCGCTCATTGCAGATTGCCTGGAGAAATACCGCAAACAGCTTCAAGGATCGTTTGATGAGTCTGACGATCCGCTGGCCGAACCGCCCAGCGCATATCTTTTGAGCGACGAAGAATGGCGGTACGCGCTACTACGCCTGCCTGGCCTCGCAATCGAACATCTTGCTATCGCCCGCGAAAGCGATGCTGCACGAGAGCATCTGCTTCTCACGCAACCGACTACGCGATATCACGGCGACGTCACCGCTTTCGTGACTGAAGTCCGCGGGCGCATCGCAGGAGGGCAGCAAGTTCTCGTGTCGGGCGCTAGCACAGGTGAACTAGAGCGGCTTGCTGACATCTGCCACGAATTCGAAGTTCCCTACCGCATGGGGGAGCTGGAAGAAAATACGACCGTCGCCCGGCTGGCGGAAGAAGGATCCGGAGCGGCTGGCCCGGCCATGGTGTTGGTAAGAGCTCCCCTCGAAGAAGGCGTCGTGTTCGTCGACGCTAAACTTGCACTGTTTGGGAATGGCGACCTCTTCGAGACCGTTGCGCCTTCTTCCAAGCAACGAGCGCGCTCGCGTCCGAAAACGGCGAGCTTTTTCAGCAATTTCTCCGATTTGAAGCCGGGCGACTATGTGGTGCACATCGACCACGGCATCGGCCAATTCGAAGGGTTGCGGCAGGTAGCTGTCGAAGGCGCCACCGGCGAATTTATGCTGCTCCGATACGCGGGCGACGCGAAACTTTACGTTCCACTGGCGCGGCTCGACCTGGTTCAGAAATATCAATCGCTGGGTGGCGTGGAACCTGTTCTCGACCGTTTAGGAACCACAGTTTGGGAAGCGCGCAAAACACGTGTGCGCAAATCCGTCACGGACATGGCGGACCAGCTCTTGAAACTCTACGCAGAGCGCAAAACCGCGCCCGGCCACGCGTTCCCGGCGGACACGAATTGGACCCGCGAATTCGAGGATGCGTTCGAATTCGATGAGACGCCAGATCAGATCCGCGCGATTGCGGATGTAAAGCGCGACATGGAATCGCCGCTGCCCATGGACCGTTTGCTCTGCGGCGACGTTGGCTACGGGAAGACGGAAGTGGCCATGCGCGCGGCATTCAAAGCTATCGCGGATTCAAAACAGGTTGCTGTGCTCGCACCCACTACCGTTCTCGCTTTCCAGCATTATCAGACGTTCAAACGCCGCTTCTCCGCTTTCCCCGTTCGAGTGGAAATGCTCAGCCGGTTCCGCACGGAGAAAGAGCAGAAAAAAATTCTGGAAGAGATGGAATCCGGGAGGGTTGACATCCTGATTGGAACGCACCGGCTTCTCTCGCGTGATGTGAAATTCCAGGACCTCGGCTTGCTGGTAGTTGACGAAGAGCAGCGTTTCGGTGTCGCTCACAAAGAACGCTTGAAGGAGATGCGCAAAAACGTGGACGTGCTAACCATGTCGGCGACGCCCATTCCACGTACGTTGCACATGTCTCTGGTCGGTTTGCGGGATATGAGCGTGATCGAGACGCCTCCGAAAGACCGCCTGGCAATCCAAACTACCGTCGCGCCATTCAGCGAGACGCTTATTCAGCGAGTAGTGGAAGAAGAACTCGCGCGCGAAGGTCAGGTGTTCTTTGTTCACAATCGCGTGGAATCCATCGCCACTTTGGCGGCGCTTGTGCAGCGTTTGGTTCCGAAAGCGCGTGTGGTGGTCGGCCATGGTCAGATGCGCGAGACCGAGCTGGAAAAAGTGATGTTGAAATTTGTGCGGGACGAAGCTGACGTCCTAGTCTCTACAACGATCGTTGAGAATGGTTTGGACATTCCGCGCGCCAACACAATCGTAATTGACCGCGCAGACTGTTTCGGCTTATCGGAGTTATACCAACTTCGTGGGCGGGTAGGCCGCTCCAATCAGCGGGCCTATGCTTACCTCCTAGTCCCGCCGGATACTGCGCTCACCTCTATAGCACGCCAGCGTTTGGCTGCGCTGAAAGAGTTCAGCGACTTAGGTGCCGGATTCCGCATCGCCGCACTTGATCTCGAGCTGCGTGGCGCAGGAAATCTGCTAGGCCGCGAACAGCACGGCCACATCGAAGCAGTCGGTTTCGACATGTATTGCCAGATGATGGAGCGCGCGGTCGCAGAACGAAAAGGTGAGGCCGCTGCAATCGAGCGGCGCGCCACCCTAAACCTTGGGCAGGAAATACGCATCCCGCCTGAGTACATCGAGAACGAGAACTTGCGCTTGCGAATTTATAAGCGAATCGCCAGTGTTACGTCCGACGAGGAGCGGGAAGAAGTTCGCCGGGAACTGCACGATCGGTTCGGGCCGCCCCCACCTTCGGTCGAGAATCTTCTCGACTATGCCGTGTTGAAAGCGCTGGCTGAAAGGCTGATGGTGGCTTCCGTAGACCATCGCGGGGACCAAGTAGCCATAAAATTCTATGAAGACACGCCGTTGGGCCCTGAGAAGCTGGTCAAGCTGATTCGTAAACGCAAGGGTATGCGGCTGGATCCGTCTGGAGTCCTGTGGTTTGAATGGAAAGGTGACAAGGGCGGCCCTACAGGAGCCACTAGAAACGTATTGCTACAACTGGAAGCGTAGAGATAAAATTCAATGCAGAGTGAACTCTATGAAAATTTGGAATGTGTTTCTCGTGCAACTTTGTGCCGGAATTATTGCGTTTGCCGGATTAGCGCTATTTCTACCTTTCCAGGCTCGCGCCCAGTCGAAAGGCACGGTCGTCGAAGAGATCGTCGCACGCGTTAATAATGGTGCGATCACGCTCTCTGACGTGCAGAAGGCCGATCAAGCGCTGCACGAGGAGATCGCTCACGATTGCCAGGGCTGTTCGGCTGAAAAAATTGATGAGATCTACAAACAAAAGCAAAGGGATTTGCTACGAGACTTGGTCGATCAGGCGCTGCTGGTGGAACGCGCTAAGGATATGGGCATTAGCGTGGAGACGGATGTGATCAAGCGCCTCGACGAAATTCGCAAACAGAACAATCTGGGCAGTATGGAGGAGCTGGAAAAGGCCGTGGAGTCTCAAGGCCTGGGCTGGGAGGATTTCAAAACTCAGATTCGCAATACTCTTTTGACGCAGGAAGTGATTCGCCGCGAAGTCGGCTCACACATTAATATTCCCAGCGAAGACGTGAAGAAATATTACGAAGAGCATCAGAAGGATTTCAATCGTCCCGAGCAAGTAGTACTTTCGGAAATCTTTCTGAGCACCGAAGGCAAGAGCCCGGAGGAGATGTCCTCGGTTGAAAAGAAAGCCGAAGACTTGCGCAACCGCGTGGTAAAGGGCGAAGACTTCAACGAAATCGCCAAGCATTTTTCGGAAGGCAGCACGGCCAAAGATGGCGGCCAGTTGGGCACCTTCGAGCACGGGCAATTATCGAAGCAACTCGAAGACATCGTGTTCAAAATGGACAAAGGCCAGATGACTGACATTATTCAGACCAAGACGGGTTTTGAAGTGCTTAAAGTGGAAGCACGTTACGAAGCCGGCTTGCAGCCTCGCGAGAAAGTAGAGAATGAAATTATGAATCGGATTTACGGGCAGAAAATGCAGCCGACCATGCGCGAATATCTCGCGCAACTACGCGAACAGAGTTATGTGATGGTCAAGCCCGGCTACACCGATAGCGCCGCGGTTCCCGGCGCAAGCGTGATTCAGGAAGTGGCGCCCACCCCCGACGCCGCCGAGGCAAAGAAGGCCAAGAAAAAGCTCGGCAAGCCCAAGATCAACGGACAGTGAAGACACACTACATTTGTGATTTGCAGGACGGCCAGGGAGTCGCCACTCTTTTCCTGGTACGGGAGAAGGAAGTCCGCACCTCGTCTCGTTCCGGAAAATCCTGGCTTGAACTGGATTTGGTCGATCGCACGGGAAGAATCTCCGCAAAAATGTGGGATAACTTCGCGGTGATAGCGGTCACCTTCGAACGTGACGATGTGGTGTATGTCCGCGGCCGCGTGAAGCTTTATAATGGCCAGAAAGAGTTGATGCTGGAACAGATTATTCCAGCGGTCGAACGCGACTATGACCTCGCCGATTTCCTGGCGCATACGAAATACGATGTCGAGAAGCTGTACGCCGATTCGCGCGCGGCCGTTGCTGCGATGAAAAATCCATGGCTCCAGCGGCTGCTCACCAGCGTTTTGGATGACCCTGAAATATCGCCAAAGTTGAAGCGCGCACCCGCTGCCATGACCATGCATCACGCTTTCATCGGCGGATTGCTCGAACACATCGTGAGCCTCATCGGTCTGGGCCGTGCCGTGACAAATCATTATGGTGAACTGGACGCCGACCTGCTTCTGACCGGCATTGTTCTTCACGACATCGGAAAAATTGACGAACTCTGCTACGGGCGAGGCATCGATTACACCACGCAAGGGCGGCTGCTGGGCCACATCACGATCGGAGCTGCGCTGGTTCGCGAGAAGATCCGAGCGATTCCCGGGTTTCCCGCTCAATTAGGGATGTTGGTCGAACATTTGATCCTGAGTCATCATGGCTCATACGAATTCGGTTCGCCATCGCTGCCGCAGACGCGCGAGGCAGTGGCCCTGCATTTTCTCGATGACATGGATTCTAAAATGGGCGCCATCCGAACGACGTTCGACTCGGCCGAGGGGAACGCGGATTGGACCGCGCGTAATCCGGCGCTCCGACGTTCCCTTCTGCGCACCGAAAAGTTTTACACAGATGCCGATCCAAAAGCTTGTTCTGATCCGAATGTGGAGTATGATGCCGTTAGGTCGGAGGAAGCTTCGCCAGGCAGGCCGGAACAGCCAGCAGCGAAGCCTGCGCAAGACCTAGCGGCGCGAAATGCCGCACCTTCGGGGGATCAAGCCGGGAGGTCACCTCAAAGCATTTTTACCGGGTTCAGTGCGCCTCCGGCACCCGACAAGAAGAAGGACGAGTCCGCATAAATGAACTCCGCGAAAACACCCTCGCCCCGCCATGCGCTTTTGGATCTGGCCCCGCTAGAGCTCGACTGCCTAAATATGTTGTGGCCTATGGGTGAAGGCACCGTCCGCGAAATTCGCGATGCGCTGGCTTCACACAGGCCGCGGGCTTACACCACGATCATGACGATCATGGATCGTCTCGCGCGGAAGGGAATTGTTGAGCGACGGAAAACTGGGCGAGCATATATCTATAAGCCGAATCTGACAGCTGAAGATGCGCGGGCGCACGCACTGGCACAAGTTATTGACAGTTTTTTCGGCGGCTCGAAAGAACTGGTAATTGCGCATCTCGATGCAGCATCGCCGAAGGCGGCAACGCTGGTCGCCCCAATCGGTAGTGTGGCCGGTGATTCCGCAAGTCCAGCGAACGCCTCCGCGGCTGCTGCGGCGGCGGGGTCCGGCGGTCGGGGCCGTCCAGCCGGTACCGCCTCCACGAAATAACGTTGCTTCATGTTCCCCTCTGAAATCAAAATTCGCGATCGAGCTATCCGACCAGCCACAATTTTGGCGCCCATGGCCGGGGTTACCGACACCGTCTTTCGCCGCGTGATTCGTTCGCTGGGCGGCTGCGGATTGATCATGACGGAATTTACTAGCGCCGAAGGCTTGACGCGAAATTCCGAGCGAACGCTGCATTATTTATATTTTGGCGAAGACGAGCATCCCATCGCCGCGCAAATTTTTGGTTCCGACCCTGAAGTGATGGCTTCCGCCGCCGCGCTGACGCAAGAGCTCGGCTTCGATCAGGTGGACATCAACCTCGGCTGCCCGGTGAAGAAGGTTGTGAAATGCGGTGGCTCCGGACTGTTGCGCGATTTGCCACATCTTGAGAAACTTCTCGGCAAGGTTCGCGCCGCAGTTACGATTCCGCTCACGATCAAGATTCGCTCCGGCTGGGACGAGAACAATATCGTTGCGGTGGACGTGGCGCGCATGGCCGAACAAATCGGCGTTGAAGCGATCGCTATTCATCCCCGCACGCGCATGCAGGGTTACGCGGGCTCCGCCGACTGGTCGGTAATTCGCGTGGTGAAACAAGCTGTGCACATGCCCGTGATCGGCAATGGAGATATTCATACTCCGCAAGACGCGGTTCGTATGATCGATGAGACCGGTTGCGATGCAGTGATGATCGGGCGAGCGGCTTCATCGAATCCGTGGATTTTCCGCCAGATTCAGGACTACCTCGCAACGGGGCGTTACGAGGAGCCCACCGAGGTCGACCGTTATAATCTACTTGCTGGCTATTTTCGCAGTTTGATTGCAGCAGAAATGCCCGACGCCGTCGGCAAGATGAAACAATTTGCAAGTTTGTTCACGCACGGCGTTCGAAACGGAGCCGAACTGCGCTACGCGGTGCATCACTCGCATGATACGACGGAAATTCTGGATAGCGTTGACTCCTTCTTCGCCCGCAGCACTGCTTCTTCGTCAGATTTGTTTTAACGATCCCGTACCCGCATCAGTTGCCCTACAGGATGCTCATTCGTCTCTGGTAACAAGAAGTTGCTTGTAAGCCTCACGTCGCGTGAGGCCGCGCTCGCGGGCGGCCTGCTTCAGCGCGGTTTTACGATCCACGCCACTTTCTTTGACGATCTCGTCAACGCGGCGCGCAATCGGCAGCACGCCGCCGGCGTCTTCCGGGGATTTCTCGGTGCGTGCGGCTGCATCCGGGGGACCAAGCAGCAGCGTGATTTCGCCGCGTGGCGCTCTCGTGCGCACACCGGCGAGCAGATCTTCCAGGTGACCGCGCAGAAATTCCTCGTATATCTTTGTGATTTCCCGCGCAATCACCGCCGGCCGGTTGCCCAAAATTTCAAGCGCGTCTTCCAGAGTTTCAAGCAGCCTGTGCGGCGCTTCGTATAGAACGATCATGCGCGGCTCATTCAACAGCCTACGTAACGCTTTTCGCCGTTCCGATTGCCGCGCAGGCAAAAAACCGATGAAGGTGAATTCTTCAATAGCCATTCCCGACGCTGCTAGCGCGGCAACGAATGCCGACGCGCCTGGCACCGGCACAACTTCAATTCCGTGCCGCAGACAGAGACTCACCAAGCGTTGTCCCGGGTCGGAAATAGCCGGGGTGCCGGCGTCGCTCACTAGGGCAACCTTCGCGCCCTGCTCCAGGTCGATCACAAGTTCCGCCGCGCGGGTAATTTCGTTGTGCTCGTGATAACTCACAAGTTTTTTCTGGAGATTGAAATGCGAAAGCAACTTTATCGTGTGGCGGGTGTCTTCACAGGCGATCAGGTCAGCTTCTTTCAGGATGCGCAGCGCTCTTAAAGAAATATCCTCGAGGTTGCCGATCGGCGTAGCAACCACAAAGAGGCAGCCCGCCCCAGTTTCTTCACTCTTTATTTTTGTCATCGATGCGTCGCGGACTCGCGAGGGTCGCAATACGGCAGTCTAACATAGTGTTACGGAGGCCCTCGTTCCGCCGCACGGCGCCTGCAGGCATGCTATTATTTTAAGTTCGCAGACAAGGGAGGGAGTTTTCATTGCCTTTATACGAATATAAGTGCGAAAAGTGCGGCCACCAATTTGAAAAAATTGAAGGGCACAACGCTTCCACCACGAAGAAGTGTCCCAAGTGCGGAGCGAAAGCTGCGCGCATGCTCTCCGCGGCTGCCATACAGTTCAAGGGATCGGGCTGGTATGTGACCGACTACGCCAAAAAAGGCGGATCTCCTACGTCGGGAGAAAAATCCACTGATGGCAATGCTTCTTCGTCGGCCGAAAAGTCTGGAGAAAACTCCTCGGATTCGAAAAGAGATTCAAAGTCGGGAGATTCCAAGTCAAGCGACTCGGGTCCGAGCGAATCCAGTTCATCTGAATCGAAAGCAAACGGTACGAAAGCGTCTTCCGAGAAGGGTAGTAAGAAAAAAAAGTAGAAAGAATCAGAACCTCATAGTTTAAGCTCGCGCAAATATTCACGAAAATCCGGCCCCAGCTCCGGATTTTTCAAGGCGAATTCCACGGTAGCCTTCAAGAAACCAAGCTTGTCCCCGGCATCGTGAGTTTTTCCCTCGTAGATATGTGCCCAGAGTCCCGGGCCCTTGGCTAATTCCTTCAACGCGTCGGTGAGCTGAATCTCGCCGCCGGCCCCCGCTTCCAGTTTTTCGAGGTACCCGAAAATCTCGGGAGGCAAGACGTAGCGTCCGGTCACGCCCAGGCTCGACGGAGCCTTGTCAGCGGGAGGCTTTTCAACCAGATCGTTCACGCGCAATAGTCGGTCTCCCCAACGCGGCTGATCCGCGGGAGTTCCGGCTATGATTCCGTAAAGGTGCAAGCGGGCTCGCTCCACTTCTTCCACGGCGATAGCGCCCTGGCCGGTCGCGTCCCAAACGTCCATCAGCGAGCGCGTGGCGGGAACCGCACCGTCCATGATTACATCGCCGAGTAGCACGGCAAAGGGCTCATCGCCCACGAGTTCGCGCGCACAAAATACAGCGTGGCCCAATCCTTGCGCTTCGCTTTGCCGGGTATAGCTGAAATGCAAACCGCCGCTAATCTCGCGAACCATATCGGCCTGATGTGGCTTCCCGCGTTCTTCCAGAAAACGTTCAAGCTCGGGCGCCGAGTCGAAATGATCTTCAATAGCGTTTTTGCGCCGGCCGGTTACAAAAATAACGCTTTCGATTCCAGACGCGATGCACTCTTCCACCGCATATTGAATCAGCGGTTTATCAACCACCGGCAACATTTCTTTCGGCTGCGCTTTCGTAGCGGGCAGGAATCGTGTACCCAGCCCGGCCACCGGCAGCACCGCTTTGCGTACGCGTTTTCGCTCTGAGCTCATGATTACTATTCTTAGCTATTCCCATTGCAAAAGGAAAGAAGGAACAGATGAAGGATCGATATTTTTTGAGCGCATTGTTCTACTGACGAATGTCGGCCGGCGTACGAAACCACAGCCGTGCGCATGCTAACATATTGAGTAGCGGCTAACCCGCGGGTAAACGCGTGAACGTACACGAAAATCTTATTCTGGGCATCGAGTCTTCTTGCGACGAGACCGCCGCAGCGGTTGTGGCTGACGGACGGCATGTGCTCTCGAACATCGTCGCGTCGCAAATTGCGATTCATCGCGATTTCGGAGGCGTCGTCCCGGAACTTGCCTCTCGCGAACATCTCCGCCAAATCGTCCCAGTGGTGCGCGAAGCCATTAAACAAGCCGGAATCTCGCTAACCGACTTGGACGCCATTGCGGTTACCCGTGGTCCCGGACTTATTGGTGCGCTTCTGGTCGGCGTGACCTATGGCAAAGTTCTCGCTCTCACACTGGGCAAGCCGCTCATCGCGGTGAATCATCTGGAAGGCCACGTGCACGCCGTCATGCTCGAAGCCGCGGCCTCAGGCCGGCAGCCGGTGTTTCCCGTGCTGTGTTTGATCGTTTCTGGCGGACACACAGTGCTGTATGGCGTGGAGTGCGCAGCGACGAACGGCACAAGCCATTTTTCTTACTCCCGTATAGGCGGCACGCGTGACGATGCCGCCGGTGAAGCTTACGACAAAGTCGCCCGAATGCTCGCGCTGGGATATCCGGGCGGCCCCATTATCGACCGCTTAGCCGAACACGGTAACCCGAAGGCAATCCGGTTCGGAGTGCCGCAAATGAAGGGGAACACCTACGATTTTAGTTTCAGCGGAATTAAGACTGCCGTGCTTTACCATCTCCGCAAGCATCCTGAATTTCAACCGGAGATTGCTGCACGGGAGCAAGCTCTGGCGCGGGGCGAGCGCTCCGCTGACACTTTGCGCCGCCTTTCAACACCTGCCACGCTCGATCTAGTAGCAAGTTTTCAGCATGCAGTAGTGGACGATCTGGTAACCCGCACGCTAGCTGCAGCTTCGCATCAGGGCGTCCGCTCGATTTTTGTTTCCGGTGGGGTGGCCGCGAATCGAGAGTTACGCACCGCTTTTGAATCCCGGGCAAAGCGCGATGACTCGGAGGTTTTCTTCCCCAGTCGCGCACTTTCCACTGACAACGCCGCCATGATTGCGGCCGCCGGCTATCCGCGTTTCCTCGAGGGACAATACGAAGATTGCACGCTTGATCCTGTAGCGAATCTTCCGCTGGCCTGATACCAATCCCTTTGCGAAGTTATTTGCGAGGAATTCGTCGGTTTAGAGCAAGGTAGGTTCGTAAATATAAGCCATCCCGTTTTGCGTGGCAGCGTAAGCCTTCTCGCCATTACTGCTCCACCTCAGGTTCACCACCCCTTCGGCGGCGTACTCGTCGAACACTTCCATGCGATTCATATCCACGAGAAACAGTCTTCCTTTAGCCGAATTTTTCAACCACGAACTGTAGCAGATACACAGCGGAAGGTGAGGATGACAAACGCAGAGTTCCGCTCCAAAAGGTAGAGCCTCAAAATTCATCGCATCGACTGTGAGGCAATACGCCTGTCCCGCCGCGCAATAGATAATTTTCCTTCCGTCGTGCGTCCAGCAAATATCGGTGATGTGCCCTTGCGCCTGAAACGCATTCTTCTTTTTCAGTGTTGGAACGGCGAGCAGCGCGATGGAATCGTCGGCCCAGTCGCCGTGGATTTCCACCACACTGGCGAGCGACTTTTCATCGGGGCTGAATACGGTATGCCCGTAACCGGCGAACGCGCCCTCCTCGCCGAACTCCGCCTCGTAAGTTTGCCGTTCGAGCCAGCCCGGGACACTGAGTTCGCTGGTAGGCTGTCCATAGAGTGGGCCTCCCGGTGACATACCATCATCGCGAACACGCCACAGCCGCAGTGCCGCGCGGTTGCCTCCCGAACATGCTTCCGCAAAATATTTCTCGGTCCCCGACCATGACAGGGATCTCGGAAGAATCCCGAATTCTCCAAAAGTTCCCAAGAACATCTTTCCGCGCAAATCGAAAGAGTGCAGGGAAGGTTGCCAGCCGTCCCAGGCCGCTACCAGAAAATGGGTCGAAGGCGACCATGCGAATGCCGCCGCCAAATCCTGCGAGCCAACGGCGGTCTCGTTCGGCACCGACAGCGCGAGCATGGGAGTGCTCAGCTCCACATCGTAAACCACTACGCGCTGGCCGAAATCTCCCGTGCGGTATTGCCCGCTGCGCTGAAATTCTCGTGAGATGAAGCACACATGACCTAATCCGGAGATTGCGAGAGATGAGCTGTAGCCGGTGAATATCTTTTTGGCCACCCAGTTAGAATCCCTGGTTAGATCGCGGAGTCCGCGCGCAACAAGCGCGGCAGAGCGTACCACGAGCGCCCGCTGGCCTGCACGAACGATTGACCTGGCACCGACTTTTTCTCGAGTTTCCATTCAGCATCCCAATTCAGCGCTTTCAGCGTTCATGGGTCTTAGGGTGTCACGCTTGCAATGGTTTCATATTCAAAGTTCCAGGCGGCGTTTGGCCTGGGCGACCTGTTCTTCGACTTTGTCCACCATTTCTTTCAGCACATCGCGTCCGTGCCTTTGCGCTTCATCGAGCCGCGATTTCAATTGATATAGGTCCGAGCGCAACAGCTCCTGCATCTCAGCTTCGATCTCGGAAAGACGCCCGCGCGCCTGGCTGAGTCTTCGGATTACTCGAACCAGTTCCGATCCTGCGCCTTCCCCTTGAACGGCCTCGGGACTGCATTCGTACTCGGTTAGGATTCTGATGAGTTTCGATTCGTCTCCGCGCTCGTATGCTTCGTTTGCTTCAGCCATTAATTGTTGGCGTTTGTTGCGGTCCTCGCGGTCGGAAGTTAAATCGGGATGGACGCGTTTGGCCACTTCGCGATAAAGCCGTTTCATTTCAGGAGAGGATTCGAACGCCACCGGTTCTACGTTGGAATTTTCTCCCGCTGTCGATTTTGTTTCGCTGGCGGCGGCCCGCGCTGCGCGCGCATTTTGTTGCAGACGCTCGACCGTGGGATGCTCCTTGGCCAACCGCTCGGCGATCTGTGCTTTCAGCTCATCAAGTTCCGCATAACGGACCCCGACAAAATGAAGGTAGCGTCGTTCAAACGCTCCAAGCTCCGCGCGTAGGTTTGCGGAACGCAGTTCTCGTTCGGCCAGTTCGACTTCAAGCGTAGCTTGTTCCTCGCGTTTGCGCGCAAGCTCTCGCTCTTCCGGTTTTACAGTTTTGATATGCGTCTTCAACGTCACAAAGCTGGCCTCAGGCGGTTCATAACTGGCGATGCAACATACGAAGCGATTCCCAGCGTGTTCACGTCCTCAAACGCATTCCCCTAATTCTAATGCCCCAACCGCGGTCGTGCCCGTCTTCTGCAAACAGGGTTTCCATAATCTGAAATAAGCCTTTTGACACGTGGGTTCGGGCACGGTTCAATCGGTCAATCTGGTTAAAGCGCGACAAGCCAATTTGGTTGAGCGGGACCCAGATGCAGAGAGTCGGAACACTTGTATGTTCGGAGCGGTGAACTACAATCCCTTCGGGGCGGTTCGACTACGAGGAGAAAAAATGAAAGAGACTCCGCAGCAGTACATTCAGCGTATTCTTAGCCATACGGATGGGCAGGACCCTCTGAAGGTTCAAGCCGCCACGCCCAAGAAACTCCACCGCCTGCTGGGTCGCGCGACCACTTCAAAATTACGCAAGCGACCGTCGCCGGACAAATGGTCAATCGCTGAAATTATCGCTCACTTGGCCGACACCGAGATTGTCGGAGGGTGGCGAATGCGTCTCATTTTGGGCGCTCCCGGGTCTCCGGTAACCGCCTTCGACCAGGATTCCTGGGTCACTGCGTTGCACTACGACAAGTGCGATCCGCGCAAGGCGCTAGAGCAATTCCGCGTGTTACGCGAAACGAATCTCGCCTTACTGAAGAACTTGACGTCTGAACAGTGGAAACACTCCGGCATGCACTCCGAACGTGGAGAAGAAACAATTAAACACATCGTGCGCATGTTCGCGGGCCATGATTTAAACCATATCGCGCAGATCCAAAAAATTTTGGCAGGGAAAAACTGATCTGATGCGCTCGCCGAGGCGGGAGTGCCCCGAGTGATTTGCTGGATTCTGAATAGTGAGCCTCTTAGTTACGCGGCGGAGACGGTGTGAGGAGAAGCCAGTTGCACGATTAGAAATTCCATCAGCGCCCGCGGATCCGGATTTGAGGATTTCAACTGGCTGTCAGCTTCCGCCAGCGCCACCAAGCCCGCGAGCAGATCCTTCTTCGGTATGCGATGCGCCTGCCGCACGGCTGTTTCAGCCGCCACAGGATTCATCCCGAGCGCCCGCGCAGCCTGAAACCCGTTGGTGCCCGCAGGCAAATCGCGAGCTTCGATTAGCTTGCGGTACATCCAGGTGATCCCGCCGACCAATCCGATCGGCTCTTCGCCTCCGCGCAGCAGATTATCGAGGAATGCGAGGGCTGCATCACGCCTGCGAGTGGCCAGCATGTCGGCCAGTTGCCAAACCGTGTTCTTTCGCGCTGCCCATACCAGCTCTTCCACGTCACTCGTCGTAATGCGGCGGCCCTTTGCGACGTAGGTGGAAAGTTTCTCAGTTTCAATCCGCATCCGAGACGGCTCGCTATTGAGCATGTCCGCCAGCAGAGCGGCCGCATCCCGATCGATTTCAGAGCCACAATCCTTCGCCATTTGCATCGCGAGCGAAGCTGCCGATTCCCCGCTAATCGTCAATTCGACAAAGAGCGCATGCTCCGCAAGCAACTTGGAATATTTCTGACGCCGATCCATCGCCGCTGCTTCGAATAGCAGAACCGAAAACGGGGCAGGAGACTCAAAATATTTGCCGAGCGCTTCCACAATCTCTTCGCGCGTTTTCTCGCCGAGCCTCTCGAGCGATTCCACGCCTTCTACTACAATTACTTGACGCTGTGCAAGCATGGGCATGGTTTGAGCGCGCTGCAGCACTTCGTCCCAACCACTGTCTTGCACGTCAATCCGAGCGAGCGCCCATTCCCGCGCGGCTTCGGGCAAGCAGGCCTCGATGATTTTGTTGCGGCACATCTCGCGCAGATATGTGTCGGTGCCCAGCAGCACGATTGCCGCCACGGGTTTGCCGGTGCTGAGGCGCGCAACCAGTTTCTCGGCGGAAATCTCAGGCATTAGAAGTTCTCCACCACGTTGGAAACAAGCTGTGCGGCAAAATCTTTCGCCATGCGCTCGAGCGCCGGATCCTGCTCCTCGAAAAAGCTCTGTACGTCGGTCGAAATTTGATATTCATCGCGAAAAACCATGTCGTCGTTCTTGTAGACGACTTTCCGCGTCTTAGTATCTTCCAACCGAACCTTCGTGTGCACCTGCACTACCATCGCGGTTACCTGCCCGGTGGTGGCGTTGAATAACACCGGATCGGTCTCAATCGACAATACCTCGCCCTGTAGCAGGGCGTCAGCATCGCTCGCGTTCTGAACAATCCTGTACTTTGTGCGTTGAACAAACTGCCGGATCACGGCCTCGGTAAAGCGCTGCTCAATTCGGTAACGCGTGGTGTCATTCTTGAACGCAGGCACCGCAATCGTTTTCCATTCAGAAGGCAATTTCCCGGTGTGGCCGGCGAGGTGATAACCGCAACCGGATGAAAAGAGCGAAGTGCACAGTAAGATCAGCGAGAAGCACGTCCATCGCGTGGGTTTAATTGTATGCAGCAGGTGCTTCAACTAACTCCTCCGCAATTTGCACTGCATTGGTGGCGGCGAGCCGCAGATTGTCTACAGCGCCCCAGATCCATATGCCACTGGCTATGCTAGGATCCGCTTCGATCCGGGCGATTTTAATTTCACTCTCACCAGCGACGCTTACATTGCTCGGCGGAGCGTCATCCGGAGCCGCCACCTTTATCCCTAGATTTCTAAAAGCGCTTTCGAGTTGCTCCGGTTTCTGCGAGGAACCGAATTCCGCATAGGCGGCAAACGCATATCCGTAAAACACCGGAGCCTGCACGAGCTGGAGTGCCGGAACAGGCGCGCGTCCTGCTAGGTAGCTAGCTGCCTCGCGAGCGATCCCGGCGCGTAAATCTTTCAGCGCCGGTTGGCATTCTTCGCCATAACCCGCCAGCAAATTGAAGGCAACCTGCGCGTCGAAAACTGTCTGCTCGGTGGGCCGAAAGGAGAGCAGATTCGTGGTTTGGCTTTCGAGTTCATCCACGCCCCTCTGGTCGCGCTCCGACACAGGCGGAAATAACATCACAACAATTCTCGCAGGTGAAAAATGTTGAAGGCCAGCTGCAAGCGCACACGTAATAATCACGCCGGGAGCTGGAGAAGAATACGGCGCCGGCTTTCCGGATTTAATTCCGTTGGCAGCTCGTCGGGGAAGTACAGACTCGAGCGCGGGAATCCAAGTGATCGCATGGCCCGTCGCGCCAATTGCTCCCGTAAGATCGATTACTTGTGCGCCGGACCGCTGCGCCGCCTGCCAGTTTCGATCTGCGTCTTGCGCGCTCCCCGCAAAAAAAGCGAAGCCGGCGCGCTCGAAACTATCTTCGTTAAGCGCTCGTATAAATGTGGGTTCACCGCCCGCTTCCGTCAGGGTTCCAGCAAGGATTGGTTCATCGAGAAGGATGATTTCTCCGGCAGGGAAGTTGCGGTTTTCAAGAACCAGCTTGAGCTCTTTCCCGCGCAAAGAGGAAGCGCCCACAATCGCGACGCGACTCGGTTTTGCTGCGCCGCTAGCCATGCTTTAAGCGGTCCGCGAAGCCGTGCGGTGTCGAACGAACCGTATAAGCTGCATGATCGGCCCATGCGCAGTGTAGGCGGCTGTGAGCGCGAATAATGTGGGGCCGGAAAATTTCACCGCCGCTCCTACCACGAGCGCCAGCAGAATCACAGCCAGCGACGGCCGTCGCCGCGTCCATTGAATGTCTTTAAAACTGTAAAACCGCATCGAACTCGACATTAAAACGCCGAGCCCTATCAGCAGCGCTAGCCACAACATTGACCATCGGACGTCTGATATCGGCAGCCCTTCCCGCAAATGCACGGCCGCGGCAACCATTCCCGCCGCCGCCGGAGTTGGCATACCCACAAAATATCTGTTGCCGCCCGGCGCCATTCCCTGAATGTTGAAACGCGCAAGTCTCCAGGCACAGCAGGCCACAAAGAAAAATCCCATCAACCAGCCAAGTTGAGTCAGGTGCAATGACTCAGAAGCATTCGCGGCAGCCAGCGCTCGAACGCCCCAGGCATAGGCGAGAAGTGCAGGGGCTATCCCAAAGCTGACCACGTCGGCGAGTGAATCGAATTCGCGTCCAAACGCGCTCTCCGTTCCCATGGAGCGCGCGATACGGCCGTCCATCGCATCGAATGCATATGCAATCCCTATGGCGATTGCTGCGTTGTCAAAATCAGCGAAGCGCCCATCCAGCGTGGCCAGCACTGCATAATAGCCACAAAGCAGATTTGCTACCGTAAGTGCGCTGGGGAGGATGTAGATGCCGCGCCGGAGGCGCCCATTGCGGAAGGGTTGTCGCGGTTCCTCGGCAGTCCCGACGGGATCTATGTCGTTGAATTCCATTTCGCCAGTAAGCTCTCGCCGCCTTTTACTTTTTGTCCGCGCTGCACAACTATTTCACTTTCCATCGGCAGCCAAAGATCCACGCGCGATCCGAATCGGATCAAGCCTATGCGGTCGCCCCGCGAAACTATTTCACCTTCACTCTTCCAGCATATCACGCGGCGCGCAATCGCTCCGGCGATTTGTTTGAAGACCAAACGGCCCCCGGGCGTCTCCACCGTAATTACATTCTGCTCGTTTTCGACCGATGCCGCCGAGCGCATCGCAGCGTAAAACTTTCCCGGTTTATAAATCACGCTCGCAATCCGTCCAGACACCGGGGCGCGTTGCACGTGCACGTCCCATATCGCCAGAAAGATACTGACGCGATGACCCATCACGCCGCCGAGCAGTTCATCCGCAATCTGTACCACGTGCCCATCGGCAGGAGAGACCACGGCCCCGGGAGCGGACGGAATGTTGCGCTCCGGATCGCGAAAAAAATAAAAAACGAAAAGGCCCAGAAAAATCAGTATCGCCGCGAGAACCCTCCAACCCGGGATCAGACACAGCAGCGCCCGCAATCAGGGGAGGCAGCGCAAATTTATACGCGTCTTTTACCATCAGCGAGAGGGAAACCCTTGCCTGCGAAAGAGAAATCGTCCGATCAATTTTAAATGCACGAGTATTGTACGACAGAAGTGAACGTACTGCTGGGCCCTCGGTACAAACGAATGCTGCGCTCTGAACTTAGTAGTGCGCCTGGTTCTGATGCGTATGTTGCTGCATCACGCTTTGGTTGCGACGGTGGCGCGCCACGATCATTTCCATCTGATCTTTCAAATAGCAGTTTCATCTTTTTCAGGGAAACTTCGAGTGCGAGGTCTTCTACGTTCCAGTAACTTTGTTTTACGAGTTGTTGAGCTGGCATTCACAGCGGGAGTGTTCTTCGGCGAGCCTTCTGAATTCCTGGTCATTTTCCAACAGCGCCTGCCGGATATCGTGGGTCGTAATCGGCATCCTTTCCCTCCAGGTTGGAAAGAGCATTCACATATCCTGTAACAATTAACATAATTCGGCTTCCAAACCAATAGGATAAAAGTAGGAGTACCGGCAAACGGTGGAAACTCTCGAGGCCGTTGTTTATCGAAGTTTTGAGTTTAGTAATAGCGCATCTTCGGTAGGAGAATTGTAATAATCGCGGGCGGCGTCCGACGATTTCGAAAATTATGGCACTGGTAAAAGCGTAGAGCCGTAACATTCGAGGCGCGCACTTCCAGAATCGCGTGTGTAGCTTCAAATGTCTTGGCCCAGGCAGAGCGCTCCTCGCAGCAGCATGGTGCCGATGCCGCGTTCGCGCAGTTCCGGCGAAACAGCGAAATTCAGAATCTCAATCTCCTTCGCGATTCTCAGCGCAACGATAAATCCAGCGATACCACCGTCTTCCTCAACGACCCATCCAGCCATTTCTCCGCGTGCAACAAGATCGTAATCCCGCGCCGTCCACTGCGCGATCTCCGGACAAGCCGCCTGAATCGCCAGAATGCGCTCGACGTCGCCGTCTTCGATCCGGCGGCTGCGCAACTTCCTTACTGCCTCTTCGCGTACACTTCAGCGTCCGTGCGGCGAACATAATTCGCATCAAGCGTAAGCGCGTCGGAGACCTCGCCACGCTGCGCCCGTCGGTATCCGAGCTGGCCAATCAGCGGCGCGAGCACATTCGACACTCGTTCGACCCTGCGGCACGGGCCATGCTCCTTCTCAATTCGAGACAGCCGTCAGCGAGCGCCTCAGGCGTCGGCGAAATAACTGCAAATTCCGAACTTCCAAGCCGCTCTGCAACAGTTCGGAGAAATTCTGCTGGCTGCAGAACACACTCTTCGCCTTGGAGTGCTAACAAATCCTTTCCTCGGCGATACACGCCGAAATAAACCTCTCCGCGGCGCGCATCAAACACTGGCACCAGCACCGCCGCAGCTGAATTAGATTGTGCGGCAATCGCCTCCAAAACACTTATTCCTACCACGGGCTTGTTGTAAACCTCAGCCCATCCTTTCGCCGCAGCCAGGCCAACGCGCAACCCGGTAAATGATCCCGGCCCCGCGCTTACCGCGAACAAATCGAACTGATCGAGCTTCAGTGAAAGCTCCTGCAACAGGAATTCCAGGTGGCGAAACATCCGCGAAGAGTACGTTTCCTCCGCCAAAGTGGATACCACGCCGATGATTTTTTCGTCGCGGAGAACTGCCAAACTACCAGTGGTTGAAGAGGTGTCTAAAGCCAGAATCAGCACACGCACTATTATAGGGCAATTGGGGGGCCAAACCCGTGAAAATTAAGCCTTTTCCCGCATTTTATCCTTTGCGATATTGCTAGATTCGCTTGACGCCGCTGCCAGCTTCTGCCTAAGATTTCAACATGCCCTTCGGGGGGGCTGTCCACCTATGGAATTCAAGCTTGGTGAAAAAGTTGTCTATCCGAACCATGGTGTAGGGATCATCGAACAAATCAGTTACGGTTATCTGAATGGAAGATCAGAGCGGTATTACATGCTGAAAATCGCTTCGAGCGGTTTGAAAGTAATGGTTCCGCAGTCTAACGTGGATTGTGTTGGATTGCGCCCGATTATCCGTAACACACAGGCAGCCGCGGTCCTTGGATTCCTCGAAAAGGGCCGCTCGGCTTCGCACCATGACTGGAAGCATCGCTTCAAAGAAAATTCGGATCGCATGCGCACCGGTTCGCTGATGGAAGTGGCCGCAGTTTTGAAAGGCCTCGTCGCCCTCAGCCGCACCAAGCCGCTTTCTTTCCGTGAAAAGAAGATGCTCGAACGCGCAAAGTATCTTCTGATCAGCGAACTTGCCACCGTTCGCAACACCTCCGAGCAAGCGGTCGAAGTAAATATCGTCCGCGCGCTCGCCAAAGCCAAATTGCAAATGCCGGAGACAGCGCCGATTCCGGAGTAAGTTTCGAAAATTTCTCTCTCCTGTCGCATGGGCACAATCTGCAAAGGTTGTGCCCTTTTTTTGGCGCTGCCCTGGAACGCTGGGATCGCGCTGCGTGTCGGCGGATCTACAGAAAAAAATAGGCGCCCCAAAACCTCGGAGCGCCCAATCCCAGCCGAACGATTCTTCGCGGTTTACGCCTGTTTCTTGTTCTTCAACGCGTTCAACGCCAGCGTCAAACGCGACTTGTACCGATTCGCTGTATTCTCCGTCAGTGTCCTCTTGCGAATGGCCTTGTCCACTTCGGAAAAAGTCGCGGAAGCCAACTTCTCCGCGCCAGCCACGTCCCCTGACGTCAACGCCGCGCGCATTCGCCGGATCGCCGTACGTACCCTCGTGCGATTCATACGATTGATGGCCTGCCGGTGCTCGGCCTGCCGAATATTCTTCAATACCGACTTCGTCTTCTTCTTATGCTTTACCGCCCCACCCTGAGCCATTCATTACTCCTTAGTTTATTTCGAATTATTGAGAATATCCGACCCCCGCTCCGCTGTCAATTTGCATCCCTATTGGCATCCTTCAAATTGAAATCTGCGACATGTTAGGATGCACAAGCGAGAACTCTCATGCCCTTCATCGACACGAATAGCCTGAAAGTCATCGAGCGCCTACCCGGTTGGCGCGGACGCTATTTTCACTCACCAAACATGACATTCGCGCATTACGACTTCAAGCGTGGCGCATTTATCCACGAGCACTTCCATCCGCAAGAAGAGGTTTACGAAGTGATCGAGGGCGAGCTTGAAATAACCATCGACGGCAGAGCTCAGATCGCGCATCTCGGTTTGGTCGCCATCGTTCCGAGTAACGTGCCTCATTCGATCAAGGCGCTCACCGACGGCTGTGCCATCATCGTTGACTACCCGCTGAGGCGTGAATTCGATTAGCCACAGTAACCACTAGCCCCACCACTCCACGTTTACATTGACACTTTTCGTCTGCGCCTTTAGGCTATGCGCGATTGCCGGGAAGGTCCGCTCTGCACGTGGCGTTCCCGTTAACGCTATGAAGCGCGAAGAAATTCTAAAGCTCCTCGAACAAGTGGGCGCCGTCCGCACCGGCCACTTCGAGCTTTCCAGCGGACGCCACAGCGGCACCTATATACAGTGCGCACTGGTCCTTGAACATCCCGAACACGCCGAACGACTCGGCCGCGCTCTCGCTGATCTTTTCAAGGAGCATTCCGTGGCTTGCGTCGTTTCTCCGGCGCTGGGCGGCATCCTTGCCGGCTACGAGGTGGCGCGCGCCCTCAGCGTTCGCTCGCTCTTCGTGGAGCGCGACCGTTCCGGTCAAATGGCCTTGCGCCGCGGTTTCGAGATCAAACCCGGCGAGCGCGTGCTGGTGATCGAAGATGTTTGGACCACCGGCGGCTCGACTCGCGAAGCCATCGGCGTAGTTGAAGAGGAGGGCGGCCTGGTCGTAGCCGCCGGCGCTTTGATTGACCGCAGCGGCGGTCGTCTTGAGTTGAACGTGCCCTCGCGGGCGCTTCTAGAAATGGACGTGCCAAGCTTCGAACCCGACGAATGTCCGCTATGCCGTGCCGGAGGCATGCCCACCCGCCCCGGCTCGCGCTACCTGCGCGCGCGACCATAGCCAGGATTCCGGCCCCAGCGTAGCTCGTAAGCCGGCTGGGTCGAAAGGAACGTCCCGCTGTCCTCCCGAAGTTCCGCTGCGTCGCCTCCGCATGCGATAATCGTCCTGCGCATGCGCAACCTCAAACTGACCATCGCTTACGACGGCGCCACCTTCCACGGCTGGCAATTCCAGCCCGGCTTGCCCACGATCCAAGGAGCCATCAACGACGCCGCGCGCAAAATCACTGAGGAAAACACCGTGGTGCACGGCGCGAGCCGCACGGACGCTGGCGTTCATGCGCTCGGACAGGCTGCCCATTTTAAGACCGCTTCCAACTTGCCTGCAGCGGAATTTCAACGCGCCCTGAACGCTCTGCTGCCTGCCGCAATCCGCATCGTCGCCTGTGAAGAAGTTGGGCACGATTTCCATGCCCGCTGGCTGGCACAGGGAAAAACCTATCGTTACCGCATCTATCGCGGCCAAGTTCTTCCACCATTCGATGTCGGCCGTGCTTTGCATTATCCCGGCCCACTCGACGAAGCTGCCATGTCATCGGCCGCTCGCCTGTTTGAAGGCGAACACGATTTCACCACTTTCGCCGCATCCTCGGGCTCTGATGACGTGGACGGCGAACGCGGCATGTTGCGTCTAATTTATTCTTCGGAAATTATTCGTCCTTCAGAAGTGGACGAAATTCATTATGTAATTCACGGTCGCTCATTCCTTCGCTACATGGTCCGAAAGCTTGTTGGCACGCTGCTGGAAGTCGGCAGGGGTCGTCTCACTTCGGGAGACATCCATCAAATTTTCGAATTGCGCGACCGCTCGCGATCGGGCCCTACCGTTCCGCCCCAAGGCCTCTATCTGGTCGCGCTCGATTATCCCGACCCCACGGACTCTCTCGCGTCCTCCGCTCCCCGCCGCGCTTACAACCCAACTGAGGCTTCTGCGGTGCAAAGAGAATGACGTCGGCAAGACATCCAAATCAAGTACAATCGCAAAAAGTATGCCCGTAACTCCACAGTCGCTGCCGATACCCGTGGCTGCCGACCGAACTTTTGTCGATTCAATCAATCCCGCTACGAACGAACTAATTGCGCGCTACCCGGCCACCAGCGCGGATGATCTCCCGGCAATTATTGAACGCGCGCGTAGTGCCCACAAAAATTGGTCTGCGCGCTCCCTGGCTCATCGGTGCGCAGCATTATTCCGTCTCCGCGATGCGATTTATTCGCGCCGCGAAGACATCGCGACCGTGATATGCCGCGAAACGGGCAAGCCCCGCGTCGAAGCCATTTTTGCCGAAGTTCTTCTCGCGCTTGACACTGCGGACTTCTTGGCGCGTCAAGCGCCCGCATGGCTTCGGCCCGAGCGCATACCGCATCACAATCTCGCGATGCGAGCAAAATCCGGCTGGACGGAATTTCACCCGCACGGCGTCGTCGCCATAATTTCGCCGTGGAACTATCCGTTCTCCATTCCCATTGCGCAAATCGTTCCCGCGCTCGTCGCCGGCAACGCTATTTTGCTGAAACCTTCGGAGCTGACTCCGGGAACCGGCGTGCTCATCGGCGAATTGGTCGAACAAGCGAAGTTTCCGCCCGGACTCGTGCAAGTTCTGCAAGGCGCGGGCGACCTTGGCGCAGCCATCATCGACGCGGGTCCCGACAAAGTGTTTTTCACTGGCAGCGTAGGCAGCGGCCGTCGCATCGCCGAGTCATGCGGACGAAACTTAATCCCGTCCGTGCTCGAATTGGGCGGGAAAGACGCGATGATCGTGCTGGCCGACGCCCATCTGGAATCCGCGTCCAGTGCTGCCGTCTGGGGAGGATTCACAAATTGCGGCCAGGCGTGTCTTTCGGTCGAACGCATCTATGTCGAGCAGCCCGTCGCCGATCGCTTCATCCGACTCTGCGTAGAAAAAACAAAGAAGCTTCGCGTCGGCCCGGCGTCGGATCCCGATGCTGAGATCGGCCCCATGATCGGTCTGCGCCAGCTCGAAAAAGTCGAGCAGCAATTGCGCGAGGCTGTCGATCGCGGCGCTGAAATCCTCACTGGCGCGAATCGTCGAGCAGACCTCGGTCCAAATTTCTTCGAACCCACAGTGGTCGCTTGCGTTAACCATTCAATGCAAATCATGCGCGACGAAATTTTCGGGCCGGTAATCGCCGTCCAAATCGTCGACAGTGCAGACGAAGCAGTCACGCTCGCGAATGATTCGCCTTTCGGACTGAGCGCGAGCGTGTGGACCGCCGATTCGCATCGTGGCGCCGAAATCGCCTCGCGCATTCGTGCTGGCTCCGTCATGGTCAACGACGTGGCCAGTTATTACGGTATCTGCGAAGCGCCGCACGGCGGCCCCGGCGCGAGTGGTTGGGGACGAACGCACTCTCGGCTTGGACTGCTCGAAATGGTTCAAGTAAAATATATTGATGTTGACCGTCTGCCGCGCCTCGCGAAATCCTGGTGGTTCGGTTACACTGCGGAGCTGGCCGCTGCGGCCGGCAGTTTTATAGAAATGCTTTTCGCGCCGAGCTGGAAGAAGCGAGTCGCGGCACTGACAAAGAAACATGGCGCTGGCGGGGTAATCTTCCGCCGCAACCGAGTTTAGGCAGGATTTAGGGCTTTAATGTAGCGCCGGGGCCTTCCGCCCGGCATCTAAATTGTGTTTCATCATCGTTCGGCTCAAGGAGTCATTAGAATGGCAGACGAAGCCAGCCCAGAAACTCCCGCGAAGCCGCCGACCGGTTCGGCCGCCGCATCTCCGACGGCGCCTGCTACTCCAGCCCTGGCTCCCGCCGTTACTACAACGAGTGCTGCCGCGGCCGTCGCCGGAACAGCCGTCGCCGAGCCCGCCGCCACCGAAGTGCCAAGAGTTAAACCAAAGAAAGCCACACAAAGAGCTTGCGACGAAAAGGACGCGAAAGGAAAGCTCTGTTGCGGCCACCTGAAGCGCTGGTACGATTATCCGAAGGAAATCGAAGCGCTAGTGGGCGCAAAAATGGAAGTGTATCGCTGCGAATTCTGCAAAACGCTCTACACCCCAGACCGTTCGCAGCCGCCCCACAGCTACACCCTGCGTTATTAACAGTTTTAGCTTTGGATTTGCTTAGCGTCATTTGCGGCTTTACTGCGGTTTTTCGGTCTAGCTTTCTCTTTTAGGCTCGGTGGTTTAGCTGTGCTTGGTGTCGGTTGAGGTCGTTTGCCGTTAGTTGTCATCCCGAGCAAAGCGAGGGACCTGCTTCTACTGCTCTTGCCATCACAATGAGACACGAACTCATCCACGACTGGAACACCTACACCGGCGCAGAAATCCCCACGGACCGCCACATCATGCTCAACGACGAAACGCTCCGCGACGGCTTGCAAAATCCATCCGTCCACGATCCCAGCATCGCGGAAAAAATCGAAATCCTGCACCTGATGGAATCGCTCGGAATCGACACAGTGAACATCGGCCTGCCCGGCGCTGGCCCGCGCGCCTACGCTGACAGCGAAGCTCTCGCCCGCGAAATCGTCAGCGCAAAAATGAAAATCCGTCCCAATTGCGCCGCGCGCACCCACAAAGATGACATCAAGCCCATCATCGAAATATCCGAACGTGTGGGCATGCCCATCGAAGCCGCCACGTTCATCGGCTCTAGCCCCATTCGCCGTTTGGTAGAAGACTGGACCGTCGATCATCTCCAGCGCACCACCGAGGACGCCGTAAAATTCGCGGCCTCCGCTGGACTACCCGTGATGTACGTCACCGAGGATACGATTCGCACCGATCCCTCCACCGTAATCACTTTATATTCCACTGCCATACGTTCCGGCGCGCGCGCCATCGTTCTGTGCGACACAGTCGGTCACGCCACGCCCCGCGGTGCATTCAACCTGGTATATTTCGCAATCAAAGAAGTCGTGAAGCCGTCCGGAGAAAAAATTCGCGTGGACTGGCACGGCCACAACGACCGAGGCCTCGCCATCGCCAACTCTCTAGCAGCTATCGCCGCCGGCGCGGACCAGGTCCACGCGGCTGCTCTCGCCTTGGGTGAGCGCGTAGGAAACACTCCGATGGAATTAATGCTCGTAAATCTGCGCCTGCTGGGACTGATCGATCGCGACCTTTCCACGCTTAAGAAATATTCCCGCGCTGTGGCCAAAGCCACACACACGGAAATTCCTCCAAACTATCCGGTAGTTGGACGCGACGCCTTCCGCACCGCCACCGGCGTGCACGCCGCCGCCATCGTAAAAGCCTACAAAAAAGACGACCACGAGCTTGCCAACTCAATTTACAGCGGCGTTCCATCGCATCTGTTCGGCCTGGAACAGATAATTGAAGTTGGGCCGCTCAGCGGCCGTTCTAACGTAATCTTCTGGCTGGAAAAACGCGGCGTCCCGGCTACCGACGAACTCGTCGACCGCATTTTCAATGCAGCCAAACAGTCCGAACGCATCCTCACCGAAGAGGAAATCCTCGCCTTGCTCGGCTCCTCCACCGCCCGCAGCAGCTAAAATTGTAGACAGCTTTTTGAATCAACGCGGGCGGTGCATCGAATTCCCGCAGCGCGGTGAGAGTTGCCGCCGCATCATCCAGAAGCTTGAGACCCGGGGCACTAGTGGTAGAATGTCGCGCACCTGGGGTCAAATCTAAAATTTCCTATCAGGATAATTTAACTCTGCTCACTCGGAGGTGGGGATGCGGTCTATTGGTAAGCAGTATTTGGTCGCGTTCGTTTTATTGATTGCCGTAGCTTTTGCCGGCTACGCCCACGGCGCACATCAAGAGCAAGATTCTCCAAAGAACGCCAATGCGCGCCCAACCATAGTTTTCATGACCGATTTCGGGACCGCCAACGACGCCGTCGCAATTTGCAAAGCCGTTATTCTCGGAATCGTTCCCGATGTCCGCATCATGGACATAACGCACCAAGTCTCTCCGTTTTCTATCGAAGAAGCTTCACGATTTCTTGCAGGCGTATCGCCGTATTACCCGTCCGGCACAGTTTTTCTAGTCGTGGTCGATCCAGGAGTGGGTACCTCTCGCAAAGCCATCATCGTAAAAACCAAGAAAGGCCAATATTTCGACCTGCCCGACAACGGAATCATCACGCCGGTTGCAGACCGCGATGGAGTTGAAGGTGCGCGCGAAATTACGAACACAGCCTGGATGATTGGCGCGAAGGTTTCCTCCACGTTTCACGGACGCGATATCTTCTCGCCGTCAGCAGCGCACCTGGCCGCGGGAGAAGACTGGACGCAAGCCGGCCCAGAAGTAAAAGAGCTAGTCCGGCTAAAGCCAGTTGTCGCCACGTTGGACGCGAAAGGAATCAGCGGGGAAGTCATTGGCCTCGACGATCCTTACGGCAGCCTCATTACCAATGTTCAAGGAGATGATTTCAAACAGTTGGGCTACGCTTTAGGTGACAATGTGACTGCCCAGATCGCCAATAAACCGTATAAATTTCCTTATGTTAAAACCTTTATGGATGTACCGGTCGGACAAGCTCTCCTTTACATCGATTCGCGAGGCCGCGTGGGCTTTGCTATTAATGAACGCGACTTCTCCAAGACTTATAAAATTTCGCCGCCAGTTCCGGTCTTTATTCCGCGCAAGGGCAAATAAATTTAGGGAGGACTCCGTGCACACTCTCAGAGACTTGCTCAAACACAATTTCCTCAAGCCCATCGCTATCGTCATGATTACTCTGGCGGTCCTCGCGTGCGTGTCACCGATTGCAGCCCAAAGTTTTCGCGGCTCAATCCGCGGGCAGATCGTTGACGCCAGTGGAGCCGCGATCGTCGGTGCCGATGTTACAGCAAGGAACATGGCTACCGGCAGGTCGCGCATTGTCCAGTCTGACGCGGAAGGCGGCTACGTGCTGCCTGAGTTGGAAGCCGGCGAATACGCTGTTACGGCCACAGCGAAGGATCTCGTGGCGGTCAAGCAAAATGCCGTCGTGGTTGTCGGCCTCGAGACGCCTTTGAACTTCACCTTGGGCAAAGTAACCGCCTCTTCACAGAATGTGGTTGTAAATGTAGAAGTCACGCCGCTGGTCGAGACTACTGAGGACGTGCTCGGCGGCACCGTGGAACAAACGCTGGTGGCCGAGCTTCCGCTAAACGGTCGCGACTTCGGCAAGTTGGTAGCGCTCGTCCCCGGGGTGATTGTAGAAGGCTCAGGCGTTGCCGGAACGGAAAAGGGCTTCGGCCAGTTCAACATCAATGGCCAGCGCGACCGCTCAAATAACTACACCCTGGATGGTACGGATAACAACGATCCTTGGTTCAACAATTCCGCGCTCAACCAGGTTGGAATCACCGGCGCTCCTGCCTCACTTCTGCCGATCGACGCGATTCAGGAATTCAATCTGCAATCACAGTTCCCGGCGGAGTACGGGCGCAACACCGGCGGCGTCGTGAATATCATCACCAAGTCCGGCACCAACGACTTCCACGGCTCCGCATTCGAATACGCTCGCAATTCGTTTTGGGATGCGCGCAACTATTTCGATCCCGTCGGCACTCCGCACACGCAATTCATCAACAATCAATTCGGCGGTTCCTTCGGCGGTCCGATCATTCACGATAAGACGTTCTTCTTCGGCGCCTATGAAGGTCAGCGAGAACGCGTAGGCTCCGATTTTAATTTCACCCTGCCCACCACAGCGGAAATCAACGCTGCTCGCACGCTCGCGCTCAGCCAAAATCCTGGTATCAATACCGCTCCGCTCGACGCCGTCCTTAGCTATTTTCCCGTGAACAATAGCGGTTCGAACACCGTCCCGGGTTCAGTGAAGGACTTCAACGACCTGGATAATTTCATCCTGAAGGTCGATCACCGCTTCAATGAAATCCATTCTCTCGCCGTGCGCTACGCCTTCGGTCAAAGTGACCAGAAATTTCCCCTGGGCTCGCTTGGCGGTTTCGGTAGCGGTTCGCGCCTTTCTGGTTTCCAGCAGATTTCTCCCACGCGGGTGCAAGTCGTTTCAGCCAGCTTGCTCTCGGCTCTGAGCGCCACGCATATCAACGAACTGCGCTTTGGCTACACGCGCTTTCGCAATTCGTTCACCTCTCAGGATGCCGTTACTCCCATTTCCGGCCTTCCCGATTTCGGGACTGGCCTATCGGGCATACCAGAGATTGATTTCGGCGGACTTATAGAAAATCTCGGCGCGACAGCATTCAGCGTTCCACGGGCCCGCGTCAGCCAGAATTACCAAATACTCGATAACTTCACGTGGATCAAAGGTGCGCACACATTGAAGTTCGGCGGAGAATATCGCCGCACCTGGGTCAACGCATTCAACGACAATCTCGGACGCGGCCTCATCCAGTTCGGTCCTACTGGGCTCGACCCCGCGGATCCTATCGTGGACACTCTGGCCAACTTTTATCTGGGATTCTTTTGCGACATGATGAATACCGGCACGAATTGCCCTGGCTTCGCGCAGGGAAACATCGGAAACACGCAGCGCACCACCTACAACAACGGCCTGGCCTTCTTCGCGCAAGACGAATTTCGCGTGCGCTCGAATCTCACGGTTACATACGGGCTTCGCTGGGAATATTTCGGTCCTATCAGTGAAAAAAACAACCTTCTCTCTAATTTCCCCGGCCCGTTCTCGGCCACCTCCCAACTCGTGAGAGTCGGCACCGACGGCCTGAGCGGTGCTTACAAGCGTGATCTAAATAACTTCGCACCACGCCTCGCCGTCGCTTGGAGCCCCTTCCACAATACCGTGGTCCGCGCTGGCTTCGGCATCTACTACGATTACATCCCGCAAGATTTGATGATTGCGAATTTCACCACCGTAGCGGGAATCGCCACGAATCCAGTCGCCCCTCAAGCCGTCCTGCCGCTCGGATTCAATGTGGGCGCGTGGAACGGAACTACCAGCGGAGCAGTTTTCTCCGCCGCAACCACCAGTTCTCCTCCCATCTTCGTCACCACTCACAATTTGGCCACGCCTTATGCCGGTGAATGGAATCTCAACATTCAGCAACAAATCTCACGAGGCGCCGCGATCGAAATTGGTTACGTTGGAAGTAAAGGAACGCGCCTAACCCGCCTCTACGATGCGAATCAGGACGGCATCAATCCCAATTACGGCGAGATCGACACCTTGGCCACGAATTCTGATTCTAGCTACAACGCCCTGCAGGTTCAGGCACGGTTTAACAACTGGCATCGCTTTTCTGGGTTCTCGGCTTACGTTTTTTCAAAATCGCTCGATGGCGCGTCTGACGGCATTGACTTTAATTTCGCCACCGCAGCATTTCCGCAGAACTCCGACAACCTGAAGGCGGAGAAGGGATCATCGACATTCGACGCCAGACATCGCTGGACTACGGCTCTCAACTATGATGTCCCCGTTTGGGGCGCGCTACCTCCACGCCTCGCGCACGGATGGGGCTGGAATACGATCGTCACAGTGATGTCCGGTCAGCCGATTGGGATCATCACACCCAACGGTATTTTCAACGCGGATAATTCCGCCAATTTTCATCAGCGGCCTGACGTCGTTCCCGGCGTTCACCAGATTCTGAGTGGCAATCCCGCAAACGGGTACATTAACCCGCTCGCTTTCGCCACGCCCGCCGGTAACTTTGGAGACCTTGGCCGCGACGCAGTCTACGGCCCTGGCTTTTGGAATATTGATTTTTCTGTGACCAAAGATACCAAGCTTACCGAGCGATTAAATCTTCAGCTTCGCGCAGAGTTCTTTAACATTTTCAATCATCCCCAGTTCGCGCTCCCTGGCGGCGTGATTGTACCGGCGGCGGGGTCCGGGGAAACCCTTCCAGTGGCTCTGGCCAATTGTGGAGGCTGCTCGTCCAGTGCCACGCCCGACGTGGCCCAGGGGAACCCCGGCTTAGGTGGGGGCGGCCCGCGAGTCCTGCAGTTCGCCGCACGCATTCAATTTTGATTGGTGAGTGGGTCAGAGTGCGTCATTGTTGTATTGCTGCGTTGTGGGCTCGCTGCTAAAATTTGTGTACGAAACACGTGAAACTCCCTCACATCTCCTGTATCGTTCTTTTGATGGTCACACTTTCCGCACGCGCTGCCGATGACTCGATTGAGAAGCTCGCCGTTGCGTCGGATTGCGCCCGCGGACTCGATTGGATCGCCAAAAATGCCGATTGGGTCACCCAGCAACAGATCGAACTCACCGAAATCCCCGCTCCTGAATTCAACGAACAGCGCCGCGCGGAATTCCTAAAGAAACTTTTAGAATCTACAGGCCTGAAAGTACGCATCGATAAAACCGGCAATGTGGTTGCCGAGCGTCCCGGCGCAGATACGAAGTCGGTCATCCTTCTTGCCGCGCACCTCGACACTGTTTTTCCAGCTTCCACCGATGTGCGCGTCAAGCGCGAAGGCAATCGCTTGAACGCACCTGGTATTGCGGACAATGGGGCTGGCCTTGCTGCTCTGGTAGGCTTGGCGCGAGCGCTTTCCGAATCGCGCATTCGCACAACCAAGACAATCGTGCTGGCCGCCGACGTCGGCGAAGAAGGCGAAGGTAATCTCCGCGGAATTCGGACATTAGTTGAAAATTATGGCGCGCGTCTGGCAGCCGTCATCGCCATCGATGGCGCCTCGATGGAACATATCACCACCCAGGGCATCGCCTCGCAGCGGGTTGAAGTGGAAATCAGCGGCCCCGGCGGGCACAGTTGGTCCGATTTCGGGTCGCCCAATCCCATCACTGCACTGGCACGTGCCATCGTAAAGTTTTCCTCCATCCCGGTTACAGAAAATCCGCGTAGCTCCTATAACTTTGGTGTCATCGAGGGCGGCACTTCTGTGAATTCCATCCCTTCAAGCGCATCGGTCAAAGTTGACCTCCGCTCGGAACAGGAATCCCAGGTGAAAGTGATGGAATCTGCGTTGCGCGATGCAGTTCAATCGGGGGTGAGAGAAGAAAACGCCGCAGCGCGTGCGAACAGCGAGTCGCTTAAAGCAAATTTCCGGTCGCTCGGCGTGCGCCCCTCGGGAAAACTTTCCGAGAACTCGCCCCTGCTCGATACGATTCGAAGCGTTGATGCTTTCCTGGGCACTCGCTCGCGCCTGGAGAGTAGCTCCACCGACGCGAATATCCCCCTGTCGCTCGGCATCCTAGCGGTCTCGCTTGGTGGTGGTGGCAAAGGCGGCGGCTCGCACACGCCGGCGGAATGGTACGACCCGACCGGACGCGAAGCCGGACTCAAGCGCCTCTTTCTCATTACTGTGGCCCTGGCTGGGACCCAGTCCTGATGTTCGAGAAGTTTCGATACCTGCCGCAGTCAGATCCAGGAAGTTTGCGCATGCGTTTTCGACTCGTTTACGTGCGGATCCTCGCAGCGGTTGTAATTGTGCTTTCATTCGCTTTCTTGTTCAGGCACTCCATCGATGCGAACGCTGAACAATTTCTCTTCGAGCGCACTCGCTCGGGCGCGTCGACTGCGCAGGGCCCGGCAGATCTCGTCCTAACGAATGCGATCATTGCTACCTTCGACGAAAATCACCCTCGCGCCAGCATGATTGCGATTCGCGGTGAAAGAATTGTGGCTGTCGCCTACAACATCAGCGATGCCATCAAGTCGGAACAAGCCGCTGACGTCGAAGCCCTGATTGGTCCAAATACCCGCGTAATCGATCTCCACCAGCAATTCGCCATGCCCGGCTTCAACGATGCCCACGTTCATATTTTCTCCGCCGCCTATGCCAAATTGGAAATAGATTTCACTGGCGTGAACTCCGTCGCCGAGTTTCAAGAGCGTATTCGCGCTCGCTTGACGGATTACAAACCTGACGAATGGATTCTCGGACGCGGCTGGGATCACACTCTGTGGCCCGAAAAGAGATTTCCCACGCGCCAAGATCTCGATGCAATTTCCACAAATTACCCCATGCTTTTCGGTCGACTGGACGGTCACGTAGCAATTGCAAGTTCGCGCGCGCTTAAAATCGCCGGCATCACCCGCAACACCCCCGATCCTCCTGGCGGCCACATTGAACGCGACGCAGACTCCGGCGAGCCGACCGGTGTGCTCGAAGAATCTGCGATGTTTATTGTCTACCGCCGCGTCGCGCATTATTCCGCGGACCAGCGCCGTCGTGCGTTTCAACTCGTGATGGACGAAGCCGTCCAACACGGCGTCACTTCCGTGCAAGACAATTCAGTGATGGATGCAGATGATTCTGCGAATTACGGTTGGCAGAATTTCTTGGTTTTGGACCAGCTCAAGCGGGAAGGGAAGTTGAAATTTCGAATTACGGAATGGCTTCCGTTTCTAGCCTCCGTTTCGCGCTTGGAGAAAATGCGCCGCTTCGGCGGTAGTTCCACTCCGGAAAATCCAGGTGACCCGTGGCTTAAGACCGGACAGCTGAAAATAATACTGGATGGCTCGCTCGGTTCCCGCACCGCAGCAATGCTCGCACCTTATTCGGATGATCCGAGCACCTCGGGAATTCTTGAGATCGAACCCGCTCGGCTTACGCAAATGGCCATCGAACGCGACCGTGCAGGATTTCAACTCGGCTTCCACGCCATCGGCGATCACGCGAACCGTGTGGCGCTCGATACCTTCGCTGCTGTGCTAGAAGCCAATGGCCCGCGCGATCGCCGCGACCGCGTCGAGCACGCCCAGGTAGTTGAAGCTAGCGATTTCGCGCGCTTCGGAAAACTCAACGTCATCGCATCCATGCAGCCTGCCCATCTCCTGGATGACGCTCGCTGGGCCGCCGACCGCCTTGGTCCGGAACGTTCCCGCGGTGCGTACGCTTGGCATACCATGGAGCAAAATGGCGTGCCGCTCGCGTTTGGCACAGACTATCCCGTGATCCCAATTAATCCTCTTCGTGGAATTTATGCCTGCGTCACGCGCCAAATGACGGACGGCACTCCCAAGCGCGGTTGGCAGCCACAGGAGCGCCTGCACGCAAGAGATTGTTTCCACGCATACGCCGGGGGCTCTGCCTACGCCGAGTTCGAAGAGCAGCGAAAGGGAACGATTGCGCCCGGCATGTTGGCGGACATTATTCTCTATCCCAAAGACCTGAACGAAACCCAACCTAGCGAGATTTTGAAGATTCCAGTGGTAATGACAATCGTCGGCGGGAAGATCGTCTACCAGCAACCTCAGCCGTAAAATCCAGTTTGTCGCGACGCGGTTTTAATTGTTCCGTTCGGCGCCAAGGTTTAAACCGGTTGCGCCGCACCCTTCGCAGCGCTAGCCATTTTGGCATCTTGTCACCGCTGCACGCGCCGCTTACACTCTCTGCTCCATGCTGAGCAAACGCGTCCGTGCCGATCTTGCATTGGGTTTCTGCGCGCTGATTTGGGGTGCCACATTCGTGGCAGTCAAAGATGCGCTCGCCGACGTCTCCGTAGTTGTTTACCTTGCGGTCCGTTTCGCGCTAGCCGCCGTGGTTATGGCGATCTTTTTCCGTGGTTCGTTGCGGGGCATAACTGGAAAGACCGTGTGGGCCGGCGCTCAAATCGGTTTCTGTATGTTTACCGCATACGTTTTCCAAACCGCCGGACTGAAGTACACCACTCCTTCCAAGGCCGCCTTTATCACCGGCTCGAGCGTCGTACTCGTTCCGCTGCTCCTGGCCTTGTTCACGCGTCGTGGGATAAATATTTGGATTTGGGCTGGCGCTCTGGCAGCGTTGGTCGGCTTGTATTTTCTAACCGTGCCGCCGGAGGGTCTCGGAGGCTTGAATCGCGGTGATCCCATCGTATTCGGTTGCGCCGTGATGTTCGCAGTCCACATGATTTTCATTAGCCGCTACGTCGACCATTATTCTGTTGGTGCTCTCGCGGTTTTACAGGTCGCTACTACTGCGATTCTGGCGAGCGTCGCGCTTCCGTTTTTAGCAGTAACCGGTTGGGAACCTCCGCGCTTAGTCTGGACCGGCAATTTAATCTTTGCAATCCTCGTCACCGCGATCGGTTCCACGGCCATCGGTTTCTCGTTTCAAACCTGGGCGCAGCAGTACGCTTCGCCAAGTCACACCGCAATTCTGATCAGCCTGGAACCCGTTTTCGCGGCCATTACTTCGTGGCTTCTCGCGCGCGAACATCTCGGAGACCGAGCGCTGCTGGGCGCCGCATTGATTTTCGCCGGTATCCTCCTGGCCGAACTGAAGGGCCAGGCCCCGCCCATCGCCCCAGAATCGCTGGAGCCGGCGGCAACGCACGAAGAATCCTAGCGACAATCACCGCGAACTGATTGTTACACCCGAGAGCGGTTGGAGTTCCCGGCTAAAGTCTCAGCTCCCAGGTTTCCGCAACTAGGCTTTTCCCAAAACTATAATGAGGTTTTCGAAGTATGAGACGGTAGCCGGCCTTCTCGTAGAGGTGCCGCGCGGCCAGCAATTCGCTTTGCGTCCAAAGCGTAACCTTCCGATATCCCGCCTTCCGCGCAAACTTGGAACATTCGTCTATCAATCGCGCTCCGATTCCCATCCCTCGCGCGGAAGGCTCCACCAGCAGCAAACGCAACTTGGCAACTTTGTCCGATTGCGTAACCAAGAACACCGAGCCGACTATTTCGCCATCTTTCTCGGCGATCCAGCAACGCTCGCGCTTCGGGTTATAAGTCTCTATGAATTCGGCCACGATGGCAGCCGCCAGCGCCTCGAAGCGCTCATCATATCCGTACTCTTGCCAATAGAGCAGGCCCTGCCGGTGAACAACCCAGCCTAAGTCTCCCGGTTTGTGCGGTCGCAACACGTAAGGCGTTTCGCCATCCTGCTTTTCCGCGCGTGAAGAACTTAGAATCGTTTCAACCGTTTGCATCGCACCTAACAAGCGCTTTTGCTCCGCAGCTGGAATATTTCGCAGCATGCCGGCCATTTTATCGTGCCAGCGTCTGTCCAGTGGCATGAAAGCGGTCCGTCCCTTTCGGTTTAACGACAACAAGCTCCGCCTTCCGTCGCTCCGGGAGACGGTTTTCTCAAGTAACCCATGCTTTTGGAAGCCTCGCAGAATCCGGCTCAGATAACCGGGGTCCAAGCCAAGATCGCGGCCGAGATCGGTAGCAGTGTGCTTTCGCCGATGAGCTAGCTCATAAAGTACGCGCGCTTCAGTTAGGGAATACGGACCGTTGAGTAGGCCTTCGTTCAGCAAACCGATCTGGCGAGTATAGAAACGATTGAACTGCCGAACAGCATCAGTGTTCCTATGGAGCACGCCGCCGTTCATGGAAGTTGCACCACCATGGAAACTATGGATACCAGGCGCACCATGACACAATTACTTGACTTAGTCAAGTAATTGTAGAAAACGAAGTATCAACGAGTCGTGCTAGTACAACAGAAAAGTCTTAGTTGTGCTGCGGATTTGGATGCTGGTGGAATTTCACGTCAACAGCATCGTACATCACGGGATGTTTCAAATTCTTATTTTCAAAATTCGCTATATGTTGGTCGTGGACCAGGGTAAGTCCTATATCGTCGAGCCCACGCAGCAAACAATCGCGCCGGAAGGGATCGACCTCGAAGGAATACCGAAGTCCGCTCTGGTCGAACACTACTTGTTGCTGCAGGTCCACTGTTAGTCGATAGCCTTCTGTCTTCTCTGCGCGCTGGAAGAGTTCGTCCATCTGCTCATTCAAGAGAGTGACCGGAAGAATCCCATTCTTGAAACAATTGTTATAGAAAATATCCGCATAGCTCGGAGCCAGAATGGTGCGGAACCCATAATCCAGAATAGCCCAGGGCGCGTGTTCGCGACTGGATCCGCACCCAAAATTCGCGCGCACAAGCAAAACCGAAGCGCCCTTATACCGCGGCTGATTCAAAATAAACTCCGGATTCGGTTTCTCACCCGGCAAATAACGCCAATCGTAGAACAACACCCGCCCATATCCCGCACGCGTAAGAAATTTCAGAAATTGTTTAGGTACCATCTGGTCGGTATCGACGTTCACGCGATCGAGCGGTGCCACCAGGCCGGAATGCTTTACAAATGGTTCCATCTATTCGGCTCCGTCCGCATTCTTCCATCCGCGAATATCCACAAAGTGTCCCGCGATCGCCGCGGCGGCGGCCATCATCGGACTCACCAGATGAGTTCTCCCGCCCTTACCCTGGCGGCCTTCGAAATTTCGATTTGACGTGCTCGCCGAACGCTCGCCGCTCGGCAGGACGTCATCATTCATCCCGATGCACATGCTGCATCCAGCGTCGCGCCATTCAAACCCGGCGTCGCGAAAAATTTTGTCCAAGCCCTCAGTTTCCGCTTCCACTTTCACGCGCCGCGATCCCGGCACCACCAGCGCCTGCTTCAGATCCTTGGACACATGTTTTCCGGCCACCACTTTCGCCGCCGCGCGCAAATCTTCAATCCGCGAATTCGTGCACGACCCAATGAAAACGCGGTCGAGCGAAATATCCTCAATCGGCGTCCCCGGTTTCAGGCCCATGTATATCAGCGCTCGCGTAGCAGCCTCGCGGTCCACCGGATCGATAAATGACGCGGGATCTGGAACGCGGTCCGTTACTTGCGTGACCATCCCCGGATTCGTTCCCCACGTGACCATGGGCGCCAATTCGCTCGCGTGCAGCGTTAAAGTGTCATCGAAGTTCGCGCCTGGATCCGTAGCCAGAGAACGCCAGTGGTCCACCGCAATTTGAAAATCTTTTCCGCGCGGGACAAACGGCCGTCCTTCCATATAGGAAAACGTCGTCTCATCCGGTGAAACCATTCCGGCGCGCGCCCCGCCTTCGATGGTCATGTTGCACATCGTCATGCGCCCTTCCATCGATAATCCACGCACCGCTTCGCCCGTATATTCGAAAACGTAACCGGTGCCGCCCGCAATTCCAATTTTGCCAATGACCGCCAGAATGAAATCTTTCGCCGTAACTCCGCGCTGCCGCTTGCCGTTAATTTCAATCTTCATCGTCTTCGATTTGAATTGTGTCAGGCACTGTGTCGCTAAAACGTGTTCGATCTCGCTGGTTCCAATACCAAATGCCAGGGCCCCAAACGCGCCATGAGTGGACGTGTGGCTGTCGCCGCAAACGATGGTCTGCCCCGGCTGCGTGATGCCAAGCTCCGGGCCGATAATATGAACGATCCCTTGATTCTTGCTGTGCATGTCAAAAAGATGAACACCGTACTCCTCGCAATTCCGCGCGAGCGCTTCAAACTGTCCGAGTGCATCCGCGTCAAGCACCGGCAGCAAGCGGTTTTTCGTTGAGACGGAATGATCCATCACCGCGAAGGTAAGTTGCGGCTGCCGAACTTTGCGTCCCGCTGCCTTCAACCCCGCAAAAGCTTGCGGGGAAGTACCTTCATGAATCAGATGACGGTCGATGTAAATTAAAGTGGGTTGTCCCGGTTCCTCGCGGACGATGTGCGCTGCCCAAATCTTTTCGTAGAGAGTGCGAGCTGCCATACGGTTGGTTTTTCCGCCTGCGGGGATGCGGCCCCGAATCAAACAGCCCGAGAATTTGCTCCCGGCACTCCCATTGTAACAAGCCTGTAACAATTCCGCCAACCGCCATAATCAGAGCGAATCAGAGCGCGCAGACCATCGTATTGCAACTTGAATCAAACGTTCCCAACTAGCTGGAAGGGGAAGGCAGTTTGAGCTGCTGCAACAGTTTTTGGAATCCGGGGTCCTGATGCAGTGATTCGAATTGGTCATCGGAACCTAGGAAAGGCATCTGGCTCTCGCGCTGCTGATATGCCTTTTCAAGCCAGAGCATCGCGCTAGTGGGGTCGTTTAAACCGGCGAAAATGGAAGCCATTTCAAGCGACGAGACATAGTGCTTCTTCGATAGTTCCGTCAATTGGCCGATAATCTTGCGAGCATCTTCTTTTTGTCCCATCCGCGCATATATGTAACCAACTCCCGCCAGCGCCGAAGGATCACTCGGCGAAAGAGTGATCACTCTTTTGTACTCGTCGATGGCTTGCGCCCAAGCCTGTTGACTTTCATACACCGCCGCCAACGAAAAATGGGCGGGTATAAAGTTGGAGTCCATCTCCAACGTCCGCTGAACGAGCCGCATCGCGTCATCGGTCCTGCCCGCATGCCGGTAGCGGGACGCAAGCGTAGTATTAATCGACAGTGACAGGGGATCTATCTGCTGCGCCGCTTCCGCCTGCTCCACTGCTTCCGGAAAACGCAGCATCGCGGTCAGGTAATAGCTGTACCACTGGTGTGCCGTCGCATAATTCGGATTCAGTTGGATCGCGCGCCGAAACTCCTGTTCCGATTGCTTCCAGTTCCAATCGTAATAAAACTCCACTAACGCCAGCGCAGCGTGCCCCTCCGCAATATTGGGGTCCAGCTCGATGGCCTTGGAAGCGGCCCCACGAGCTTTCGAATTAGCCACGTCCGCCGGGAGCACGTCGGATCCCAACAACGAATAGGCATCCGCCAGACCAGCATACGCCGCCGCAAAAGTCGGATCTTTTGAGATCGCTTGGCCGAAATATTCAATGCTCTTGTTCAATCCCTCTGCGGTGCGCTTGTTCCAGAAATAGCGGCCCTTCAAATACGCTTCATAAGCATCCGGATCCACGGGCGCAGGATTCGCGTCGCGCGAGGCAAGCTGTGGCGAGCTCACCGATCCCCGTATCTGCGCAGCAATCTCTCGCGCGGCTTCCGTTTGCAACGACAAAACGTCCTTCAGCTGGCGATCGTAGCTTTGAGCCCATAAGTGCCGGTCCGTAGCGCAGTCAATGAGTTGCGCGCGAATCCGCACGCGGTCCCCCACACGCTCCACCGAGCCTTCCACCAAAGCGTCCACGCCCAGTTCTTTGCCGATTTGCGGCGCCGTCTTGTTGCCGTCTTTGTAATGCATCGCGGAAGTTCGCGAAATCACGCGCAAGTCCTCAAATTGCGCCAGATCGGTGGTCAACTCGTCGGTCATTCCCTCCGCAAAATAATTCTGGCTTGGATCGGCGGAGAGATTCTGCAGCGGAAGAACCGCCACGGAGCGGCGCGATTTCTTCGATGAAGCCGAAAGTCCTGCAACATTCTTCGCCGAATGAAAAGTTCCCGCTAAGCGATTCCGCGTTTTCGCCACATTAAACGCGATCACCACTCCGGCCACCGCCAGCGCAGCCCAGGCAAGGCCCAGGAACCAGGCAAACGAGTGTCGGGGGGACGACGCTTCGGCCATGGTTCCTGGGATGCCGCGTACGGGGGAGGGCCCCTGGAGAGGGTGCGCAATCACGGCACTGGTACTTTCCTCGCTGGTAGTGACTGGCGCGATAAACCGGTAGCCCACGCGCGGCAGTGTCTCTATAAAACGCGGCTCCGTTGCCGAATCGTTCAGCGCTTGTCGAAGTCTCTTGATTGAGGTATTGAGACTGTGCTCGAAATCGACAAACCTATCCGCCGGCCAAAGTTTTTCTCGCATCTGCTCGCGACTCACCACTTCGCCGGCAGGTTCCAGCAGCATCAGCAACATCTGAAACGGCTGACCGTGCAGTTTGAGTTTTGTTCCGTGTTTGCGAACCTGGCGGGCGCGAACGTCCACCTCAAAATCGGCGAACCGGTAGATTTGAGATGGCTTCGCCATGTCCCCAGGCAGACTGTGCGAAACGGCGATTCTAACATTGCACCATTTGGGAAACCATACGGGGAGCCAGACACCCGGCCACTGGCTGGTGCTGAGCCAGTCAGTTGGCCGGTCGGGCGACGGCGCCAGTGCCCAAGTGTCTGCCAGGAACATTGGTTCACGCGGTGCAGCCAGAATCTTCGATTACATAAACGGTGTGGCCCTGCTGATCGGGCTCCACCAATAAAATCACTTCCGTTTCTGCATTCTGTTCGTCCGTATCCAAGTCTTGCAGCGACCGATAGAACTGGAGGCTCAGGCATCTCCCCGCCAGCCACAATTCACTCATGAAATGTCGCTCGTTACGCCGCTGGAAAATCAATTTCGATCGTGAACGGCCCTGGCCGCGGGCTGACGATCCACTCACCGCTAGCTTGTGAACTCGTCCATCTTCGCCGCGCACCGCTAACACGCAGACTCCCGGGGTCGAGCTGCGCAATTCTTCGAAGAGGTAGTTGCCGGCGCGAAAAGTATAGGTGCCGACAACGAATTCAAAGGGCACGTTGATTGCAAACCCCATGGTCGTCGCAGGGTTCGCTGTCAAGCGAGACTTGGATGCCCACGGAGCCAGTAGATTGAGACCTGCAAAGCCTTGCATCTTTTTTCTCCTTTGCTGCGCCCCTCGGTGACTGGGGTTTCGCCATCGAGTGTTCTCGGAGCTGGGCTGATCCTCGAACGATGACACATTGGATCGCTCAGCGCGGAATGGCAATGCACGCGAGGTGAAATGATTGTGAGCGGAAGATGAAGCGCCAACCCATTGAAGAATTGGCTCTTATGCCGGTTTGCGATGAGGTTCGTACCGCTCCCTTGTGGGGTTTAGGCCAGCGGATTTTCTTCCTGCACGACGGGCGCGCTACGCCGGCTAACGGTGGGCTGGTTCGAGCGATTGAAGAGCACCGAGGCCGTGGCTCCGAAGCCAATCAAGTGATCTATAGGTTCAACCGCTCTCACCGCAGGACCAGCAGGATCTGTTGAACTATTTGCGGTCGCTGTAAATTCTGGCGTATCCGGCATGTAAGCACGGGCGGTTGCACGCCGGTATCGGTTCAAACTGTGTAGCGAGTTGACGTTGTAATGCCGATCCTTACTGCTGCGGTTGCCGCGGCGAAGAAGCCCCGCCGATCTGCGTGCCGATCACCTCGCCGGAAATTATGATTTCTACTCGGCGATTTTGCTGGCGTCCCGCATTGCTATCGTTGCTCGCGACGGGATTGGATTTGCCAAATCCCGTCGCGTTCACCGACGCGGGATCCACTCCTTGCTGCACTACATAGTCGCGAACCGCCCCAGCGCGCTTTTCTGAAAGCGTCTGATTCACTTCGTCGCTGCCAACGCTGTCGGTATAGCCTTCCACCGAAAGTCTCAAGCCCGGGTGGCCGATCACGATACCGGAAAGCTTTGCCAGGGCTTCGCGCGCATTAGGCCGCAGATCGTACTTCCCAAAAGCAAACAGTACGTCCGCCATGTTCACTTTCAGCCCGCGAGGCGTGTCCGTGGTGGGCAAAATGCGATTGAACTGCTCCAGCAATTGCGCGCGGAGTTGCTGCTTCTCACGTTCCGATTGCGCCGCCGCATCTTGCGCTTGTTGCGCCTTCAGACGCTCCTGCTCCGCCTGTTGCTGCGCCACCAAACGGTCGGCATCAGATCGTGCGCTGGCCGCCGCAGCCTGTGCCGCATCGCGTTCCGCCTGCAGCCGCTGCATTTCCGCTTGTTGACGCGCAGCCGCTTCCTGCGCTTGGCTTGCAGCCGCAGCTTCCGCCTGCGCCTTTGACTCCGCCGCGCGGCGGGCCGCGTCCGCCTCTCGTTTCGCTGCGTCCGCACGTTCCTGCGCGTGGCGCTCTTCGTCCTGCCGTTGCAGCGCGATGTGCCGCGCGTCCGCTGCGTTCTGAACGGCGTCACGCGAAGCCTGCACGATCAGCTTATTGTTTCCGTTTTTCGCTAGCAGGTTTTGCGCTTCGGATAGCGAATTTTGCGCTTTGCTCAACGCCTCCGCCGCATACTTTTCGGCTCCCGCGTTCATTGCAATCTGCACCGCGTTTTGCGCCTCGAAAAGCTCCAAAGGAACCTTGGAATCTGACTTCGAAAGCTTCGAACTGGGGCGGGACACCTGATAGCTATACGCGCCACGATCCAGCAGTTGATAATTCGCCGGCGCCTGCTCGATGGTGCCCACGGTCTCCGGCAGCACCACGTTTTGCAGCACGACCACATTGCTCGGCTGGGACACCGCGAAGTACGGCTCTGCCGTAACAATCAATCCAAACGTCTGCAACGAAGTCGTCACATCGATCTTGGTCTTGTCCCCGCTCAGCAGAATTTCCCCCAGATTGTTTGATTTACCCTCTGGCGTAATAGCCCAGAGAACATAGGTCATATATTCGGGGCCGAACGTCTGTGCCGGTTCCAGCTTGCTGAACTCCGCATTAATCTGTATGCGCCCCACCTTCCCCGTCACTTTCGCGCGCCCTTTTGCGAACGGCAGCAGCGGCGACCCCTGGAAGCCGATGGTGGTTGAACCGCTGTGGTGTTGATAATTGATTGTGACGATCGTCGCCGGAACCATCGTCACATGATAGGTAGGCTGCCCTTGTGCCGAGTTGTTCTGCGCCGGCGCCGGAATCGCAAACGAAGCGGCGAGACACACCATTCCAAACTGCAAAATCGACCGTCTTCTCATTGTTTTCCCTCAGAATTCATGGGATGTTTCCTCAACATCCTGCCTATCAAACATCTGAAGTTCTGTGCCAAATGGAACAGTTCACCTGAAAAATCTCAATTGGAACGTCCCTGAAACGTAAGATTCAAAAGGCCTTTTGAAGCTTCAAATTCACATGAAGGTTGTTAAGGTCGGCGAATCGCGAAGTTAGCCAAGCGCCTGTTCTGCTTCCGCCACCGTTTCGTACGAGTCGAATAGAGGTGCGATCCCAGTAATGTGCAGCACATTTTGCACTCGGTGATTCATTCCCACCAGAGCGAGCTTGCGCCCGGATTTGTGGCAAGACACAAACGCACGAACCAGCGCCCCAATCGCCACCGAATCGACCGTGGGCACACCGGAGAGGTCCACGATCAGCCGCGGCGCCGCCACCCCAATGACAGCTTCTGTGAACGCGGGCGATGAAGTTGAAGTCAGCGCGCCCCGGAGCGTGAGAATGTGCAGCCCGTCGCGCGTTCCCGGCTGCGTGACCACACGGAACGGCTCGATTTCCATGGCGGGCATTCTATTACCGTCCAACACGCGACGCCAACACTTTCGCTGTCTCCTTAGCAAGACTCTTCGATGGTTCGTCAGCTTGGCATTTACTCGGCACTTTCACCGTGAGTGGCCGTGCTCGCTAGATTTATTGCGCCGAAGACACCAAGTGCTTACGATGCCAGCGCCACAGATCCAATTCGTAACTGTTAATACGACAAATCTAATATGTGCCGTTCCGCACATAACCTCCGAACCTAACCAGGCTATGTTTCCCTGCGGTTGCTTTTACAAGTGCTTTTGCTGAAGCCTTTAGGTCGACCTCGGAGCTGTCCTATATGCGAAGTGGCGAACGAATCCAAAGTAGAACAAGGAGGGGCAGTCATGCGTAGTTACATAGATAAGTTGCCGATCGTTTCTACTACTAGAGCCCTCAACGAGCGCCGCATATTCCCGCGGTATCCTTTGAGCGCCTTTGCAGAGATAGTTGAATCGCAAAGCCGCACCAAAATGAGCGCGCGCATCAGTGACTTAAGCCGTACGGGCTGTTATGCCGAAATGATCAGTCCCTTGCCGCTAGGTGACCTGGTGAAAATGCGAATCATGAAAAACAAAACACCCTTCCTGGCGCAAGCGGAGGTCAGCAATACCTCATGCGGGATGGGAATGGGGCTTAAGTTTACGATCATCGCCCCCGAACATATGGAGCTGCTTGAGAAATGGATCGGCGAGCTAAGCGGCGCATCCCCCAAATATCAAACGCCGGACGAAGATGATCTGGAATCTGTGACGCAAATCCCCGGAAAAGAATCTTCCTACGTCGTGAACGAAATCATTATGGCTCTCATGCGCAAAGGTATCTTGAGCGAGCAGGAAGGCAAGATCATGCTTCAGAAGCTCGTGCACTAGGTGATAATTGCACGCAGACGCGAAGCACTGGGCGCGCTGGCCTGCTACCCTCCTTTACATGCCTTCAGATCGCAACGCTTTTGTCCCGAAACATGTTAGAATAGGGCTGCGCTCCGTAAATGTAATGGGGACAGATTCGTTTACGGGTCGCGCCTTGCCCTGCCTCACTTGATTTGATATGGTCTGGTCTTTCGCCGCCGTTTCCAGGCTTTTGTAGTTCGTCCGTCCGGCCGAGTGACCCAAATCTTTGCCGCAGCCGAAGGGAGTGCTTCAGGAGAGAAAAGTATGAAGAATCTTTTTGTGGGAAATATGAGCTTTCAAACGACTGCAGCGGATTTGCGCGCCTTGTTCGAACCTTTCGGACAGCTTGCGCGGGTTCATGTGGCTACCGACCGAGAGACGGGCAAAGCGCGCGGCTTTGGCTTTGTCGAAATGGTGAATGACGCGGATGCGGCTAAGGCCATCGCTGCGCTCGACGGAAAAGATCTCGGCGGGCGCAATCTGAAAGTGAACGAAGCGCGGCCCAAGTCTGAATCCGGCGGCCCTCGCGGACCACGCAGCGGCCCCGGAGGAAACTCGGGCGGCGGAAATCGGAGCGGCAGCGGTGGGGGCGGTCGCGAGAGATTCTCCAACGAGGATTATCGCGAAGTCGCGCGCCAGCCGCGTGAACCTCGCTGGTAACAATTTGTTTTGGCGGTGAGTTTACCCGCCGTAATTCCAACCCAAGGAGACAGCCATGACCACCACATTCAAAAAGCGCCAGAAGGAAATGAAGCGCATGGACAAAGCGCGTGCGAAAGCGGAACGCCGCGCCCAGAAAAAACTCGAACCTCGCGAAGACGGGTCATCCGTCGATATATTCGATACTCGTATCGAGGACTTGCAGCCGCTGGCCCTGGACGACTCCAGCCTTCCATCGGATGGCGAGTAAACAGCCCAACTTCTTGTTAACATTGAACTTGGCCTTGTTTCGCCGAGTCACGACCTGAATCTTAGAACCCGGCGCGGTTTTCATGACGCGCCGGTTTTTTTGTTGGCTGGTTGAACCTCCTGCCTCGAAGCTCCTCAATTTCCATCCGACGCAAAACTCCCTCTTGCTTACAACGGCAATCCGCAACTCACCTCGCATGGCCGGGTTAAAATGAGTGCTATACTTACAATTTGTGGCTTCCGCGTTTGCTTTTGGCCTGATTCATTTTTCGGCGCAATCCTAAAGGAGTTCGAGCATGGCTCTTCAATTTCAGGAATTATGTAGCTGGATCAGGCGCCGCAAAATTTTTGCCACCTTGCTGATCATCGCCACGCTCGGAATCGGCATCGTGATCGGTACTGTGATTTCAGGCCGCGCCATGGCCACGCACGATCAAAACGCTGCCAGCGGTGCTTCGCTGCTTGTAATCCCCGACCCGGTTACGCTATCCAATGGCTTCGCCGCAATTTCCAAAAAGGTCGGGCCTTCGGTCGTGAACATTTCCACCACGCAGGTGATTGAAAAGCCCAAGGGAGCCAAACGCCCGCACTCGCAAGGAGATTTCCAGGATTTTTTCGACCGTTTTTTTGATTCGCCTGATCGCGGGCAGGACGCCGAACGCAGCCTCGGCTCCGGAGTTATCGTTGACAAAAAAGGCTTCATCCTCACCAACGATCACGTCGTTGACCAAGCCACAAAAATTCAAGTCACCATCGACGGCGATCCCACTCATTACAACGCGCATGTGATCGGCATCGACAAAGACACCGATCTCGCCGTAATCAAGATCGACGCCAACCATGAATTCGCCACTGCCAAGCTCGGTAATTCCGATGGCGTCCAAGTCGGCGACTGGGTGCTTGCCTTCGGCAGTCCCTTTGGACTGAATTCCACCGTCACTGCCGGAATTATCAGCGCGAAGGACCGTTCCAACGTCGGCCATCAATTTCAGCGCTTCATTCAGACCGATGCTGCTATCAATCCCGGAAACTCCGGGGGCCCGCTCGTAAATATGGCCGGCGAAGTAATCGGTATCAACACCGCCATCTACACCGAAAGTCGCTCGTTCGAAGGGGTTGGTTTCGCCATGCCCTCCAACGCGGTGATCAATGTTTACAACCAGCTCATCACCAGCGGTAAAGTTACGCGCGGTTCCATCGGCATCACCTTCCAAGACGAGCGCAGCAATAATCCCGTGCTCTTGAAGGAGCTCGGCGCACCATACGGAATCGTAGTAGAAGCAGTCGAGCCCGGCAGCCCTGCGGATAAAGCTGGATTGCAGCCTGGCGACGTAATCACCAACGTAAACGGCCAGTCAGTCCACACCGGCGCCGACCTCGTGAATCCCATCGCGCAAACAACCATTGGCCAGTCGGTCCAGATCGATTACGTTCGCGCGAAACAATCCAAGTCTGTTTCGCTTGTCGTTGCAGATCGCTCGAAAATTTTCCCGCAATCAGCGCAAGCTGTTGACGACCAGCGCGAGCAGGAAGAAACGCCTGGAGAGTTTGGCCTGCACGTGGAAGAATTGACTCCGGATTTGGCGCACAAGCTAGGAATGGGCAAGCTCACCGGTGTGGTCGTCACCGAAGTGGATCCCGCCAGCTTCGCCGAGGATATCGATTTCACCCGCGGAGACGTGATCACCGAAATCAATCACGTCCCCATCAACAACCTGGCTAACTACCGCCGTGAGATGGCCCAACTCAAGCCCGGTCAGGACGTTCTGTTCAAAGTCGCACAGCGGGGCAACAACGACCGCGTCTTGACCGTTTTCCTGGCCGGAGCCGTCCCCGCTGCGCAGTAGGCTTTCTTGCGCAAGTGGAACGGTTGGGTTATCCGTCGGTAAATGCGAACCGATTCCGGGGCTGGTTTCAAGCTCGTTCCCTTCATTGTCTTATACGCGGTCAATGGCCGCGCCGCAGCTTGTGCTGCCCTATGAGTGCGCGATAATGGGGCAGGGAGTCCCTAATGATGCGACCGTTTAGATTCTTGGCGCTTTCAGCAGCTCTGCTGGCCGCATGCGTGTCCGCCTTCGCCCAATCGGGCTCCACCACCGGCTCGAATTCGTCTTCGTCACATTCGGCTACCGCTGCCAAGAAGAAAACAGTCTCTAAAAAACATCGTTCGAAACGAGAGCCGACGCAGAAAGCCCCCACGCCCGCGCGTATTTCAGAGATTCAGACGGCCCTGGAACGCCGCGGCTACCTCCAAAGTAATCCAAACGGAAAGTGGGATTCCAATACAGTGTCAGCGATGCAGAAATTTCAATCCGAAAATGGCTTGGAATCTTCTGGTAAAATCAACGCGCTGAGCTTGCAGAAATTAGGCCTGGGTTCGAGTATCGCGGGTGTCTCCGCCCCCAAGCCCGTTCAATCTGCACCAAGTAAGCCGGCCGCCTCGTCCCCGGCGCCCGCCGCCGCTCCAGCGTCGGCACAATCCGCAAGCGCCGCCACCACCAATGCTGGCGCCGCATCGTCGTTAGCTTCCGGCGCCGCATCGCCCGCCGGTGACGCCAAGCCACCACAGCATTAAAGTCTCCAATTTATTTGCTAGTGATTCGACGATCACTTATTCAACGTCGCCCAGCTTGCCCCAAGACCAGAACCTTCCTACAGCGCTACCACGACCACTGCGCCGAAAAAGGTTTGAATCCGGCGGACATCACAAAATTCTGAGAAGTGAAGTATTTCCTGTTTGTAGGGGCAGGGAACTCAACTTACTCTTTCGTCTTCAATTTCAATTTGTGCTTGTTCTCTTCCAAAAACGCACGCAACCCCTCCGTCGCGTCTAGCAACCGCTTCCACTGCTCGTAGTACAAGGTAACCGGAAATCGCCCCAATCCGTAAACGCTCACGCCGCCCTTTTCGCCGACGCGAAACTCCAGTGTCCCGCTCCGTTTCGACCCGCCCGCCTGCTTCTCCAGTTCCGCAATTCGCGCCAGCAATTCTTCCTTAGTAGGTTCGGTCATGTTCATTTTCTCCGCTTCAAAATCAAACCTGCTCGCTGCCGACCGATAATACCACTCAAGGCTGTAACTGAAGCCCGCAAACAACTCGCGCATCGACCGCCCATTGTCAGCATCTGCGACAAAATCCTAACCACATTTTTACAAGTCCGCGACAATTTGTTGACAACCCACCCTGCCCGCGGTTCTAGCATTTCGCCCCAGCGGATCAGCAAAGTTTCTGTTCCTGCCAAATCGAAGCTGGCCCGCTCTAAAGGAGAATTTCAATGCAACGCCGCACCACCGCACTTGCCGCTTTTCTCGGCCTCGCCATGCTGTTCGGGTCCACGGTTGCCCACGCGCAATATCAAGTCACCAATTTAGTTTCCAATCAGGAAAAGACCGCAAGAACCACCGACCCGCTTATCGTGAATGCTTGGGGACTGACCTATGGCCCTGGCAGTCCCTTCTGGATCAGCGACAACGGCTCGGGCTGGTCCACGCTTTACAACGCCAACGGATCAAAGGTCCCTTTGAACGTTTTGATCCCTTCCGCAGGTGACGGTCCCGGCTCGCCCACTGGCATCGCTTTCCACGCTCCCTCCGATGGGGAATTTCAAGTCCAGGGTTGGTCCGCGATTTTCATCTTCGCCACGCTGGATGGCACCATCAGCGGCTGGGCTCCGCAGTCGAATCCCAACGCAGCCATCATCGCCGTGAACACTCCGGGCGCGGTGTACACCGGGTTGGCCATCACCAGCCATTCGTCCGGAAATCTCCTGTTCGCCGTCGACAACGCCAACAATAAAGTAGACATCTACAACGGCAATTTTCACCTGGTAAAGTCTTTCACTGACACCACACTTCCCGCCGGCTTCGCTCCCTTCGGTATCCAGGATTTCGGCGGCCTCGTTTACGTAGCCTTCGCCAGCTCTTCCGGCGCCGCGGGCGGTTTCATTGACATCTATAGTGAAGACGGCACGCTCCTGAAACAGCTCGCCAGCGGCGCTCCGTTGAACCAGCCCTGGGGCTTTGCCGTGGCACCAAAGAATTTCGGCCCGCTCAGCAACACGCTGCTCGTTACAAACAACACCAACAGTGGCACCATCAACGCCTTCAACGCCATCACCGGGGAATTTGTCGGCACTTTGAAAGACACCGACAACAAAGCCATCGTGATCGATCAGCTCTGGGGAATTAAGTTTGGCGGCGGCTCATCAGCCGATGGCGCCACCAATCAGCTTTTCTTCACCGCTGGCCCCGACAACAACAAAGCCGGAACCTTCGGCGTAATCGCTTTCAAGTAATACCGCAGAGCTGGTTGATTTGGTTCTTGGATTTTTAGGTTCTCAATTGAGCTTAATTTGTCCGGCCGCCCCATCCTTTGCTTCCCACAGAGCAAGGGGTGGGGCCTTTCGTTTTTGCTGTGTTGTAACGTAGAGTTTATTCGGCGTTGTCGATTTGCGCGCGCTGCAGTCGGTCGCTGTAGTCTACGTAGATCGTCTTCCACTCAGAGTAGAAATCCAGCGCCGCTTGGCCCGACTCGCGGTGCCCGTTGCCGGTATTCTTGATTCCGCCAAACGGCAGATGCGTCTCCGCTCCAATCGTCGGCGCGTTCACATACACGATTCCAGTTTGTAGGTCGCGTTGCGCGCGGAACGCGTTGTTCACATTGCGCGTGTAAATCGCAGCGGACAACCCATACTGCACGCCGTTCGCAATCTCAAGAGAATCGTCAAGCGTCTCAAACGGAATCACGCTGACTACCGGCCCGAAAATTTCTTCCTGGCAAATACGCATCTCCTGATCGCAGTCCGTAAACACAGTCGGCTCGTGGAACCATCCGCGCTCGCAATCTCCATCTTCGAGCCTATGCCCGCCCGCAGCCAATGTTGCCCCTTCGTCTTTCCCAATCTGGACGTAGCCCATCACCGTCTTCAGTTGCTGCTCGTTGATGCAAGGCCCCATGTCCGTCGCGGGATCCAGCCCGTCGCCGACGCGCAGCGATTTCGCGCGCTCCACAAATTTCGCCACAAACTCGGCGTAAACTTTCTTGTGTACCGCTACGCGGCTCGCCGCCGTACAACGCTGCCCGGTCGTTCCGAACCCGCCCCATATCGCACCGTCCACCGCCAAGTCCAGGTGCGCGTCGTCCATCACGATGATGATATTTTTCCCGCCCATTTCCAGGTGGCATTTCTTAAAGGTGGGCGCGCACGCCACGCTGATAATCCGTCCCACTTCCGTGGATCCGGTAAAGCTGATCAGTTGCGTCGCTTTGCTTTCCAGAATGGCTTTGCCGACTACCGTGCCTTTCCCGGCCACAATGTTCAACACGCCCGGCGGCAGACCCGCTTCCGCCATCGCGTGAACCAGGTTATAGGTCGATAGCGGAGTGTCTTCCGCCGGCTTGATCACGACCGTGTTTCCGCAAATCAGCCCGGGCATAATCTTCCAAGACGGAATGGCCATCGGAAAATTCCACGGCGTAATAAATCCGTTCACGCCCACCGGAGTCCGCACGCACATCGCAAATTTGTTCGGCAACTCCGAAGGAGTGGTCTGCCCAAACTGCCGCCGACCTTCTCCCGCCATCAGATACGTCATGTCAATGGCTTCCTGCACGTCGCCCCGCGTTTCCTCCAAAACTTTGCCCATTTCGCGCGTCATGTCGCGCGCAAAATCTTCTTTGCGCTCAGTCAAAATTTCCGCCGCGCGATAAAGAATCTCGCCGCGCTTGGGCGCAGGCGTCAGCCGCCATTTTTCAAACGCGCCGCTGGCCGCATCGATCGCCGCGGCCACATCTTCTTCCGTGGACGCGGGAAACAGCCCCACCAGATCGTTCGTATTTGCCGGGTTGCGATTCTCGATCGCTTTCCCGCTGCGCGGCTCCACCCACTCCCCATTGATGTAATTCTTGAAAACCTTAGGCGCTACTGCCGTAGCCATGCGCATCCCTCCGTGACTTGGTTGCCTTATTTCGCGCTACTGCGCAGACGTTTTTATCCTTAATCTTGCTTCCCGCAGTTTCTCACCTGGCCATCCCGAACCGCCGCATTCGCGCGCGTTTTGAGGGACCTGCTGTGGCAGTGATTCTTGCGGGGCTTCCCTTGCTTCGTTTGTTTTGCTGATGATTTGATTCACTCGCCCAATTGAGGATTCAGAGTAACAATCTCGCCGCAACCCCGTCAATGTGCGGACGGAAGCTTTTCCGGTGTTTGCGCAGTTGTCATCAGGAGTTGGCCAAGGGGCTGATTTAATCGTGCAGGATAACCGTTAGAAGGGACGCGTTGACTTGAAGTCCGCCATCGTAGAGAATGAATCCCATTCTCTTGAATTTATTCATAAAAAAATTAACGCGAGAGCGGGTGGTGCCAACCATTTCCGCCAGCATCTCCTGCGATACTTTGGCTATCGGTTTTTGAGGCTGGTCCTCCTTGCCATAACGAGCGAGCAACAAGAGTGTACGCGCCAAGCGTTTCTCGCTGGAGTTAAAGAGCTGATCCACTAAGTCCTCTTCGAGGCGGATACTCCGCGCCAGCAAGTACGACAGAAAACGGTCGGCGAGGGCATGTTCGGCATGGAGCACGCGAATCATCTCATCTTTTTTTATAGCCAGCACAGTGCAACGAGAGACGGCTGTGGCTGTTGCCATACGGGAAGGCAGCCCGAGCAGGCATCCTTCACCAAAAAACTGACCCAGCACCAGAACTGCTATCACAGCCTCCCGGCCAATATTGTTTAGTACGGAGAGTTTTACGCCGCCTTTCTGGATGTAGAAAATGTGCTCAGATGGATCGCCCTGGCGGAAAATTGTTTCCCCCACGCGGAACTCCGTAATCTTCTTGGATATACTTGCGGAATCGAGAAACGCTTGCGCGTCGAAAGTGCTATTTCTTTGGGATTTTGTAACGGGCGTGCCGCGAAGTTGATTCATGGCCCAGGCCTCCTCAGTGGACTCCCGTTCGGGGGATTCAGTATGTACGGTACCGTACATATATTGACAGCCGCAACTTTACCCTTGCATGGATATACAAACGGTACAGGGTCGTGGCAAGTACGGTAACTACGGTTTCTTCCCTAAGTGTTGCTGCTAATTTGCGCTCGAGAGGCTCGCTGACGCTGAACTGCGAGGTGTCCCGCCATATCGCTGTTGTTACGGGACTCTTTGAATTGACAAAGGTCGTTCGTATCTGTCCCGGGTATTGAGTCGTTGGTCGCAGTTTTTCATCCGTCGTTGCGCCCAAATGGTCAGAGACAAATTAGTGTCCGTCCCTGTCTTTTCCCGCAGGTCGCGCATCAGGCGGTGGAATAAATTGGCAGGCAGTCGGAGATTGTTACAGATTTGCTTGTCTGTTTTTCCCGCCACCAGAGCACGCAGTATGATGGCTTCCTCGCTGGTGAACGTTGGGTCCGGCCGCGATCCCACAACGGGGATGGGAACGAGAATGCCCGGCGAGAATTTCATAGAATTGCGGACAATCTGTCGCCAAGTGCGGCGCTATTCCGAATCGTGCCGGTCTGTTTAGTGGTTCCCATGCGGTGGATGGAGAGCGCGATTTTACCTGGTCTGGAAACCTGCAGTGATGTAAGCCTGCCCAGATTCACGGGAGCCGGGCCCAGCGCCGAGCCCCCGGAATTGGGCACATACCAGTACGCCGACGTTAGTCCAAATCAGTAACTTGGTTGTGTACAAAACAGCACACTCTTTGTTCAGAGTTGCCTTATTAGACATAGAAAATTCTTAAGCCAAGCTAGTGTGCAAAATCGCACATAAAGTTCCAAATCACACTTCTATACTTTCTTCCAGGCGTGGAGGGACAGCCATGGATTTGCAATGGGGATTGGAATGGCAGCAGTGTTACGTGGAAGCATTGCTGGAAACCGATTCAGTGAATCTTGTGTCAAGGGTCGCGATCGCGGAGAGAGTAATCTTGTCGCGGGTCGAGGAATTATGCCTCAGTTCAGGCGATGAAGAAGAGTGGCAAGCTATTGAAGATGCTATTGCAGGCCTGACAGTACTTAGGCGAGAAATACTCAAATCTTCGATTGGAATTAAGAAGGATCAACGGCCCGATATCGTCAAGCCGCGCATGTCCGCCCGCTAGTGCGCGCCTAGGATTGAAGCCGAGGGTCGGCGACGATCAAAATGGAAGAACCTCACAATGATCCACAAGACTGCTTGTTTGACAGTACTTCTGATTCAAAACGACCCGGCATCTGCGGGTCAGATTGGAGTGGCATTAGCCGTAGGGGACGCAGGAACATTCGAAGTGGAATGGGTGCGGCAGCTTTCTCAGGGTCTTGAGCGCCTGAGCAAGAAGGGGATTGCCGCCGTCTTGCTTGATTTGTCACTTCCCGACAGCGAAGGCGTCGCGACATTCGACAAGTTATTCGCCGCCTCACCGGATATTCCGATTCTGATCCTCGCGGGGAATGCGCCCGAAGCCCTGGCGAAAGAGGCGGTGAGCCGTGGCGCGCAAGATTATCTGGTGGCAACGCACCTGGATACCTATTCGCTCCAGCGGGCATTGCGGAATGCGGTCGAACGCAAGGGTATCGAGGATGCGCTGTTTGTCGAGAAAGAGCGCGCTGTGGTTACGCTCAACTCGATTGGTGACGCTGTTTTGTGCACCGACATCTCCGGCAATATCACCTATCTGAATGTTGTCGCAGAAAAGATGACGGGCTGGCACCGCGAAGAAGCGATCGGCAAACCGCTCGCCGAAGTCTTTCGAATTATTGACGGAGGCACGCGCCAGACCGCACGAGACCCCATGGAGATGGCCGTGGAACAAAACACGACAGTGGGACTCACAATCAACTGCGTCCTCATCCGTCGCGATGGGTATGAATCCGCGATTGAAGATTCGGCCGCACCCATCCACGACCGGGCGGGCCGTGTAATTGGCGCCGTGATTGTTTTTCACGACGTCAGTGCGGCGCGCGCTATGTCGCTTCAAATGACACATACCGCGCACCACGATGTAGTCACGGGTCTTCCCAACCGGCTGTTGCTCAACGACCGCATCACGCAGTCGATTGCCTTAGCTCACCGCCAGAGCAGACCCTTCGCCGTGCTATTTCTGGATTTGGATCATTTTAAGAACATCAATGATTCACTGGGACACGCTGGCGGCGACGAGCTCCTTCAATCCGTTTCAACGCGACTGCTGGCTTGCGTGCGCGGTTCGGACACCGTTAGCCGCCAAGGCGGAGATGAATTCGCGATCCTGCTTCCAGAGATAACGCACGAAGAAGATGCGGCCACGTGCGCGGCCAAAATCCTTGTAGCGCTCAATGCGCCGTATGCGAACGGCGTTCGGATTGTGCATGTCGGGGCCAGCATTGGCATCAGCCTGTACCCGAGAGATGGAGAAGATTCCGAAACGCTTATCAAGAATGCGGACATGGCCATGTACCACGCCAAAGAGCGCGGTCGGGGCAATTTCCAGTTCTTCGAAGGCGCCATGAATTTGAAGGCGGTACAACGGCAATCGATAGAAAGCGAGTTGCGGCGCGCCCTCAAGAATCAAGAGTTCTTGTTACATTATCAACCGAAGGTAAACCTCGACACTGGAGACATCACCGGCGTGGAGGCCTTGATTCGCTGGCAGCAACCTGAACGTGGTCTCGTTCCGCCGTCAGAGTTCGTGCCCATCGCGGAGGATTGCGGACTGATTGTCCCCATTGGCCGTTGGGTGATGCGAGAAGCTTGCAAGCAGGCGCGTGCCTGGCAGGATGCCGGATTGCGCCATTTGCGTATGGCCGTCAATGTTTCTGCTATTGAGTTTCGCGCAAAGGGCTTTGTCGAATACGTCCGCAAGGTACTCTCCGACACTGGCCTGCAAGCGCACTATCTCGTGCTTGAGCTTACCGAGCGAGTTCTTATGGAAAATGCCGAATCCACGGCCGTCCTGCTGGCAGAGCTCAAGAAAATGGGAGTGCATCTTGCGGTCGATGACTTCGGAACAGGCTACTCCAGCCTTAGCTACTTGCGCCAATTTCCCATTGACGTCCTTAAAATCGACCAATCCTTCATCAAAAAGATCACATCCAATTTGGATGACTCAACGATCATAAACGCGATCATTGCTATGGGAAGAAATCTTAGGCACATTGTCATTGCCGAAGGCATCGAGACACAAGAACAGATAACCTATCTTCAATCTCAGCGCTGCGAGGAAGGTCAAGGCTATTTTCTAAGCCCTCCGGTCGGCGCCGCTCAGTTTGGTCTCTTACTCGAAACAGGAATAGCCGCCCCGGTCGTCAACTGAAGTAACGATCGTGTCTGAAGTTCAGAGGAGCAAGAATATGGAAGGTAAAATTCTCGTAGTGCTTTCGCGTATGGAGCGAAAGCTAGATGGCATTGAGGACCGACTCAAAGCCGTTGAACAGGTTATGGGCAGAATCAGAAGAGAAGAAACTCGGATAAAAAGCTAAATCAACTGGCTTATCCGCTTTTCCTCACCCCTTACACCTGTCGCGTTCTGCCCTGTTACTTTCGTCAGCTTCACGTCCAGGATCTTCAAGATCAAGAGGCGAATTCACCGCAAATAGCTCGTATAACCTTTTTCCGGGAGAAGTGAAATTGTGCACGACAGATTCGAAGGGTGCCATTGTGAACTCGGAACTATAAAAGTACGTTAGCGTCCACTTTGATACGCACAGCAAAACGCATCTTAAGAGTTAATAAAATAAATAAAGATGTGCTGTTCCGCACATCAGCTACTGGCAATGACAGCCAAGATGAAGGTCTAGGAAATCCAGGGGCTCCTTCCATATGAGACCAGTCCTTTTGATTACTTTCCTGCTGAGTATGAGCGACTTTACAAGGGCGCGCAGTCGGCGCCACCACTGGGTTCGGCGGAGAGCTTCGCAGTCCTGGGAGCCTCACGCATAAATCTATGCAGGGTTCTTTTGCGTCTCGCCCGCGGGCTGGGCCAGACTTCCTCAATTTTTCAGGCGGGTTTTCCACATCTCTGTTCACGCACAAAACTGCCCTCGGAACTATCTTGAATTATGCTCGTGTCTTACGCGAGAAGCGAAATTGGCCCGCATCCTTCCTAGTCTCCTAATCGCTATCCACCCGGATTGAGCCCGGATTTTCAATTTCGACAATCATCGATCCGCGTAGTTCGACTTAGACTCTCCAGTAAGTTTCAATTGAAAATTCCGATTAAGCTACTGGACGAGTCAAGCCCTTGCGGCCGGTAGGCTTGAGTACTAGAATTCCCGCACCGGTTTACCCCGGCCTCAGTCTACGCGTGATCTGCGAAGGAGAAGCCGATGCGAAAAGTATTTCTTCTATTGACTTTCTGTTGTGCCTTGGCGAGTGCCACTCTCGCACAATACGACAAACCCCCGCAACCTGCAGATACATCCCAGCCCGCGAAACCAGACTTCTCGATGACTGCGTCTTACATAGAAGCCTGCAGTTGCGACATGTTCTGTCCCTGCTACTTCAACAATCACTCCACAATGCACGGCGACAAGCAATACTGCCGGGCCAATCTGGTGCTGAAGGTGGACACCGGCTATTACAAGTCCACCAAGCTCGATGGCGCAAAGGTGTGGGTGTCAACCGATCTCGGCAGCGATTGGAGCACCGGAAAAGATTCCTGGGTGGTCATGACGTTTGATCCCGGCGACACGCCCGAACAGAAGTCGGCCCTCTCCGATATTCTTGGACAGCTGTATCCCTTCAAGTGGGAAAAGGCCGCGACCGACACGGCAGCCTTTTCCTGGAATGTAGACCAAAGTACGGGTGTGGCGCATGCCAAAATGAACAATGGAAATGGAGAAGTCGTACTGGAACGCGTCGCGGGAACGAACCCGAACCAGGAGGTCGTGATTCCCAACCTGCAGTATTGGCAGGCACAATCCAACAACGGTTTTCGCATGTGGAAAACGAAAGTGGAAAACTATTCCGGACAGGGTCATGAGTTCGAGTACAAAGGAACAAATGGCTTCCTGATCACGATTACATTTTCGGGGAAAGCGACCCCCCACCCTGCGGACTAGCTGCCAACGCCGGGCAAGGTTCGTCGACTCGCTGCAAGACGCAAAAGAAATAGGAGAGGCCGAATCTGAAGACAGGCCCCGTCGGAGAAGGCGACAAGTGAGGCGTCCACCTGCCGGTGGCCGAACCTTTAATCGCACAGCATGTCAATTCGACCCACACTCTGACAATTTACGGGAGCCGCGCCCTTCGCAATTTGAAGGGCGGGGCTTTCTCGCTTTGTCCTTGACGCATTCGTAGCATTTTTATGCTTTGAGGATCGGTTGCATTATAGGGGGAATATCTCACCCTGCACATTCCTGTTTTGGCATCATCCCGACCGCGAATGTATCGACCAGGACTACTTCCGCTGGCTCAGTCCCCCAAAAATCGTCCGGCAGTACAAAATCTCCCAGCATTCCTTCGCTTGCCGCCACGCCGAGGCCACAAGACTTCGCCCACCATCGCCGCGCCACCCCTAAGCCCAGATGAATTCCGATCCTCGACGGGCGACCGGCGGTCTCACGCTTGCCGCCACCATCACGGCGAGCTTAGCGGTGGCCTTTCGCGCAAGGGCATAAAAATCCCCGGCAGTGCCACCGATAAATCGTTCGCGACGAGCCACCGACAGACCAATTTCTAGTCGCGACTTTGAACCGGCTGCTTGCGCCGATAATTCAGCGTAAAAGTAGAAATTCAAACGCGAAAACATTGCGCGAGTTAGGCTGCGCAACAGGTAGAGGGCGAAAGTCGCGAGGAATTCAAAGGTATGCCAAGCCGGCCGCGGCGCGTGGTGAGGGCGGAAGCTCTGGTGTTATCGAGACGAAAAAAACGGGAAGAGCAGGGGCCCTTCCCGTTTCAGGAATCAAAAATCTGCAGCCGCACTTAAGCTCTAGCGATTACGGTCAACGGCTTGGTGGCTTCGAGCTTCTTGGCCTTCTTCAAGGCTTTCTTTGCCATGTTCTTGTTTCCTCCGTTTTTTTGTCGGCCCCATTGCCTGGCGGACGCGAGATAGTATGCATCTTGGGTGCCAACCCTTGCAAGCAAGCTCGGGGTTTCCTAAATACTTGCAGATCTGACAGATGCGTGGGCGCACCGGTTTGTACATGGCGTTGGCGCGACCCGCTTGGCGTTGATTTAATCAACTCGGCGCTGAATTATTCAACGCATTACTACAAAAAACACGGCGGACCTGTTCCGATCCCGAATCGGAACCAACCTGCACCTTTCGCGCTCGGCCTCGTTTTCCTGGAGGCTGTCGTCGGCCTGCTCGTCCTGCTCGGGCTATGGACGCGCGAATCCCTGATGGTCGGTTCCGCCACGATGGCCGCGCTGATCTTTGGCACCGCGTTGCGCTCCGACTGGAACACGCTCGCCATACAGCTCCTGTAGTCCGCGATCTAGGCGGTGCTGCTCGCCTCCCGCGAATTCAACGCTTACTCCCTCAACGCTGTCATGCGCCGCTAAACTTTGGTCATCGTCCCGCCACTTCGTGGCCTCTTCCCCCGGCTCGACTCAACCGTCGACCCGGGCGGCCCGTCCGCCAGGTCCAAGAGGTAGAAATTAGAAGACGAAAACATTGCGCGAATGAACGAGCGCAAAAGGTAGGAATACGAAACTCGCCGAGAATTAGTATAGTGGGCGCCGCGGAGGAAGAAATGCGTGTGGCTTGGAGCGTGTCGGCGATTTTTGTTTCCGGGACTTTTCTTTCTGGGACTCTGTCGTTTGCGCAAGACAAGCCCCTGGGAGACGTGGCAAGCGAGGCGCGAGCACAGAAGTCCGAATCGCCGCACGCGAAAAAAGTTGTGACGAATGACGATTTTAAGCCTCCTCCGCCCACACCGGTTGCGGCTACGGACGATCCGCTGGAAGTCGTGAAAAAAGCTGCCAATGGTCTACTTCATGACACGGCGCATATCTGCCGCCGGGAGACCGTGAACAACAGCGGACCGGGTTGGGCTGACGATCGTGTGACGGAGGCGGCCGCGCCAAATCACTTTCACATCGTCATGACTCAGTTGCGAACGAATCCGGGACGCTACGAAGCGATCATCATCGGCCGAGACGTGTACAGCAGGAAAGGAAATGAACCTTGGCAAAAAGTGCAGCCGTTGCAGGCCCAGATTGACACGTCAGCGGGCGCGTTGATTCCCGATGCGTTGATGTTTGGCTACCAGCGCGGGGATTTGAAGCCGGTCGGGAGCGAGAGTGTCGATGGAGGGCCAACGTTTCGCTACCAGTTCAGAACCCACGTCGGCGACATGGATAGGACCATCGATATTTGGGTGGGGACGAACGACGGCCTGCCTCGAAAAACGCACATGCTGACCCTTACGACGGGATATGGCACAGTGCCAATTCGGTGGACCGAGGATGCGACCTGCAGTTATGGCGAGAAGTTCGTGATCGAAGCGCCCCTGAACCGATGAAGAGGTGATTCACCGAGCCGGCACGATGCCGAGGCTATAAAAGGAAACCATTTTAACGCAGGGTAGAGAGTCGGGAGCGCCAGGGGCCCTGGGCGTCGGAGCGGTTGGCCTTCAAGGCGACCCGAATGGCTTGGTTGGCCACTTCTTTTCGGCCATAGGGACCGAGGTCGCTCCAGGGCTTGGAGTGGTCGGCGACGTAATTGTAAAGCTCTTCGGAGGTGGCCAGCGCCGTGTCCACCTTGCCATCTTGCGCGTAGGCTTCCACCAACCAAGACAAAAGATTGTCCTTCTCCATGAGAGCCTGCATATAGGCTGGGTCGGTGTCAGGCAGGCTGGAACGCCGCGCGATCACCTGATCGATAGTGCTCCAAGCCATAACAAGAGTTTGCTCAGTCTGGGCCCACTGATTTGCCCGCGAGAAGGTTTGCGCGAGCTCCATATATTTGTCGGTGAGCGCGAGGTCGGATGGGCTGGACCAAGTGCGGAGGTAGCCGATCATCTGGCGCGAATTTTCTTCGGCGTCGTCGAATTGCTGCATCTCGCGGAAGCATTCAACGACCGCGCCACTGGATTCGATCAGCGCGGCTTGCTTTCCTGCGGTAAGATGTTGGGAAAATTGTTGCGCGTCCTGCAAGCGAGGCAAAGCTTGCGCAGGCACGTGGGCACGCGACAGAACGTATCCCTCCTGAAGTGCCGAAGTTTGCAGCGTTTTGTAAACTGCTTCGGCGTCGGAGGCGCGGCCTGAAGATTCGTAGTAGGCGGCAATTTGCTGGCGCGAATTTTTCAGCGCGGCGTATTGATCGTCAGAGAGCTGGCCGCTGGATCGTTCTGCTTCCTGAAAACTTGCGAGAGCTTCGGGATATTGCGCGTTTTTGAGTTGCTTGGCGCCGGTATCGTAGAGCGAACGGAATTTTTGCGCGTTGGCCGCGCTGAATTTTATTTCTGTAGCTTCGCGTTTCGAAGCGGGCTTCAAGACTACGTAATTAATGATGGCCGAAGAGGCCACGAATATCAGTACAACTTCCAGAACGATCGTTAACACGCGCATTGGACGCATGACTCGCCCCCTAAGCCATGGTATTTAACTTGTTGACAAAAGTATAAGCGGGCGGCGGGCGCGCGGCGGTGGGATGTTAGCATCGGGTTACAAAGTAGGACTGGGCCAGCACGACTTGGGAAATGCGCGGTGCGAGCGTGGCACATACGCGCGGTTGTGAGTGCGCGGATTGCTTCGGGGGAGCGTTCGTGAAACAAAGAGTATTGAGCTTTTGCGTGGTGATCCTGGCGGCGGGCGGATCTATTTTTTATTTGTATCGTTTGGTGCAGCGGCCGGTCCCTGCATACGCGAAGATTCCCCAAATAAAATGGACGAAATATTTCAGCCCGTTGGACGGATTTTATACTTCGCCGACGGTGGGGAAGGATGGAGAGCTGTACCTCGCCGGCAGCGAGATTTATTGCTTGGACCCTTCGAGCGCGGTGCGATGGGAATATCGAGTGGATTTGCACGACTTGATTGAAGGCGCGATATTTCAGGACGAAGAGCAGAATATTTACTTCAGTACGTCGAACAAGGTGTATTCGCTGACGTCTGCGGGGCTGAAGAGGTGGGAGACAACATGTGCGGCGCAGAAGATGTCCTCGAGCGATCAAGGCGGGACCTCTGATGGGAGCGCGGTTTACACCATCTGCGGGCAGGCTTTTTCCGCTTTGAACAAGAACGACGGAACACAATTGTGGTCGTTGCCGACGTTGGATTATGACAACTCGCCCGTGATGCTGAAGGACGGAGAACTGGCATTCGTGCGCGATCGGAGAATTTTTGTGATCGATCGGAATGGAAAGACACTCTGGTCCTATCCGCACATTTCGCTAGCGGGGTTTGGCATACCCGCGTCAGGGAATGGGTCAGCGGAAACTTATATCGATAGTCCCATTGCTGTGGGCGAGGACGGAACGATCTACGGCGGATCGCAGTTATACAAATTTATCGCTCTGGATGCGAAGGGCCAGGTGAAATGGACGTTCGACAGCGGAAATAAAGTTGGATTTTGCATTTCTCCGGTAATCGCTTCGGACGGCACCATCATTGCCGTGTCGATGGAGGATGTGGTGTATGCATTCGCGCCGGACGGAGCGGTGAAATGGACGTTCCATTTGCCGCAGACGCGAAATATGAGCCGTCACGCTGCACCGGTGCTGGGAAGCGATGGAACGATCTACATAATGGCAGAACAGAGGTTAGTTGCGCTGTCTGATCAAGGCCACGTACTTTGGGATTTGCCGTTGCAGGGCACCGCTACAGGGTCGCCGGCATTGGCGCCTGACGGAACGATGTACATTGCGATGGCAGAGGGCACGCTGTATTCGGTACAGACCGGAAGTAATGGGTTGATGCAAAGCGCTTGGCCAAGGTACCAGCACGATTCGTCAAATTCAGGCCGATCAGTCGGTGCGGGTGCCAAATGAAGATTGCTGGTGCGAGGGTTATACCTGCGGGAAGTTGGGAGTTTGCGAGACGGGCGAGCAGTTGGCTCGGCTTAGTTTTGGTGCTGAGCAGCGCTTGGTGGCTGCAAGGATGCCATCAAGAAGCTACTCCCGCATTGAAGGACAGGATCCTTGGCGATTGGGAAGAGGTACGCGGCACGAAAGAAACTTTGACGTTTAATCCGGATAGGACTCTGATTATGAAAAGTCCGAGTGAATTCCATCAGTGCGTTTACGATTTTCCGGATGAGAGGCACATTCGGATGAACTGCGCGCTTGCGGGAGCGCCGGCATATTTCCAGGTATGGAAAATGTCATTCACAGCCGACGATAAGCTACAAATCGGAAATGAGCAGGAGACGGGCACCTACCGGAGGAAATAATATTCGCTTGACCCCGGAACCGGTTCCACACTTTACGCTGCCGCCGTGAGATCAAACACCTCTGCAATCCGGCCCCTGTATTCAGGAGAATTTGCACGGCTGGCGGGCGTCAGCACGGACACTTTGCACTATTACGAGCACCAGAGACTGCTTCCTGCGGCGCCTCGTTCAGCGGCTGGATATCTGTTGTTTGCGCCGGAAGCCCTCCTTGGTGTGAAGTTGATTCGCGGCGCGCTCTCGATTGGATTTTCGGGCAGCGAACTGGCCGCCGATACCGTGCCGCCCGGAGTGCCGAAGATGAAGAAGCTGCGGGAGAAACTATATTATTCCCTTGAGGAAACATCGGACGGGGCGCGACGCGTCTTCCTGTCGACTTCCGACCAAGAGGCGCTGGCAGCAATTCACCAGTTCTTGATGTTCCAAATCGAAGAGCATAAAAGCGGCGATCCTGTCGAGATGCGCTAGAGCGAACATAGCGAGCGATTTAGTGCGGGATCAGGACATCTTTTGTGGTTGAGTGGAATTGAGGAAGAAGCCAGCGAAATAAGAGCGTCGCGGCGATTCCACCTGCGAGTTGGGCGACGATAAAGAGCGGAGCATCGGCGGGGCGTATGCCTGCGAAGGTGTCGCTTAACGATCTGGCGATTGTAACAGCGGGATTCGCAAAGGATGTAGATGCGGTGAACCAATAGGCTGCGGTGATATAGCTGGCGACGGCAAAAGCTACCATATTGGATCGAGTCCGGGAACATCCCCAGATCACTGAGAGAAGTCCGAAGGTCGCTACGAACTCGCTTAATAATTGGGGATTCCCGGAGCGAGTATGGTGTGACGCGCTGACCAGGGGAAGTTCGAACATGGCGTGCGCCAACATTGCTCCGCAAATGCCGCCGGCAATTTGAGCGCTGGCGTAGTGAAGCAAGTCTGACCACGTGAGGCCTCTTTCCATCGCGTCGGCCAACGAAACTGCCGGATTCAAGTGCGCTCCAGAAATGGGCCCGAACGTGAGGATTAATGCGATCAGGGCGGCGCCTGTTGCGATTGTGTTCGCGAGCAGGGCAATAGCCGCGTTTCCATTCGCTAGGCGTTCCGCCATGATTCCCGATCCGATGACGGCGGCGATGAGAACAGCGGTGCCCAAAAATTCCGCGGTGACACGAACAGATCGTTTGAACTTCATTGATGGCCGATCCGATCGATTTCCGTTTGGATCGCGAGCTTATCGAGGCTGGAGATGGGCAAGCACAAGAAGAGACTTATACGGCGGTCAAGCATTAGGAAGGCGTCGCGAAAGGCCCGCTCGATTTGTCCGGCAGTTCCCGCTACATTCGCCGGATCAGGGACACCCCAATGCGCAGTCATAGGTTGGCCCGGCCAGATGGGACAGACTTCTCTTGCCGCGTTGTCACACACCGTGAATACGAAATCCATCTTGGGCGATTCCGGTTTGGCGAACTCAGACCAATCCTTGCTGCGCACACCATCGATGGGGAGTTTTGCGATTTCGAGTTGTTGGAGTGCTTCGGGGCGAACGCGTCCGGTGGGGTGGCTGCCCGCGCTGTAGGCAGTGACATTTGGAGTTCCTTTTCTGTTGAGAATCGCTTCGGCCATAATTGAACGGGCAGAATTGCCGGTACACAGAAAGAGAACGTTATACCGTCCTGGCATGACGAATCGTCTCCTTGGGGAATTCAGTTACAGCATGTGGGGCCGCAGCAGGCGTCTTTCGATTGTGGCGTTGGTTTGAAGGCGCGGACGAAAGCGCTGAAGATCTTGCCATCGACTTGCGGCGCGAGAGCGTCCACGTCCAGGCCTTTTTGTGAAAGAAATTCGCGGGCATCTTCGAGGCGATAGGCTCGCGTGGCCTCGATTTCAATTTGCTCGAAACCTGCGGATTTGAGTTTGTCGCGGTACTGATTTTCTTCCAACGCTCCAGCCACGCAGCCGACCCACAGAAGGACGCTTTCACGAATTTCAGGCGCGACATCTCCGCGAGTGACAACATCGGAAACGGCAAAGCGGCCTGCGGGCTTTAGCACGCGGAATGCTTCGCGCAGGACACGGTCTTTGTCAGCCGAAAGATTGATGACGCAATTCGAAATAATTACGTCAACGGAATTGTCCGGAAGCGGGATGTTTTCAATCTCGCCTTTAAGGAACTCGACATTCGTGGCCCCTGCTTTGCGCTTGTTCTCATTCGCAAGCGCAAGCATTTCGTCGGTCATGTCAAGACCATAGGCCTTTCCTGTGGGACCTACACGTTTAGCTGACAAAAGAACATCAATGCCGCCGCCGGAGCCGAGATCGAGCACGGTTTCTCCAGGGCTCAGTTTCGCCAGGGCAGTGGGATTTCCGCAGCCCATTGACGCTTGCAATGCTTCGGTGGGAATTTGGCCGGCTTGTGTCGAGTCGTAGAGATTGGAAGTGATCGGGTCGCAGGAAGTCCCGGGGGCCGGAGCGGCGCCGCAGCAACTGTGGCCGCCGCAGGCTACTCGCGCGGCTGCCTGTCCGTATTTTTGCATCACGACTTCTTTTATGTTTGAGCTATCCATGCGGCGCTCCTAGCGGCAAATTTGCACAATGTCTTTGGGTTTGACAGCTTTGTTGCGGGTGCAGCATTCGGCATAGAGAAACTGCAAGATTTCTTGAAGTGCGTCGGCATTGGCGGTGTAACGCAGAAAGGTGCTTTCACGCTGCACGCGCACGAGGTCTTCGTTTCGGAGTTTGTCGAGATGATGCGAAAGGGTGGAATTGGGAATATCCAGCTCTTCCTGAATTTCGCCCACTACCAGGCCTTCAGGGTGGGCGGACAACAGCAGTTGCATGATGCGAAGACGAGGCTCGGTGCCCATGGCTGAAAACATGTCGGCGTATTTCGCGACGGCGGGTTGCCACGGGTCGGTTTGCACAGTCGGCATAGTTCTATAGTTGCAGAAATACGGTTCTTTGTCAAAGGTTCATTCCGTGAGCAAAGAGGTCATGAGGGTATTGAAAAATGGGGAACCGTTACGGCAGAGCGCGCGGCGGAATTCCGGCCCGCAACGCTTGGTCTTCGACCTGGTCAAGTTGTTGTGCGATTTGGTTCTGCTTGGTGTCGAGCTGCTTCAAGTAATCCGCGGTAAAACCTCCTCCGTATTTTGTTTCTGGCAGGAGCGTCATGTGCTGCGCGGCGGCTTCGTTTTCCATTTTCGATTTCACTTCGCGGACTTCGTTGAGTTCGGACTCTAACTGTTGCAACTTTTGGAGTACGACTTTGGCCTGCAGTGGGGGCGGAAGGCGCGAAATGCCTTCGGCGCTCGCGGCGATTTGCGGCGCATTGCGCAAAACTTCCGGCGCAATGTCGTTGGCGCGCGCGCGATCTTCCAGGGCGGAAATTTGCACCGCAACCTGAGCGCGTTGTTGCAGAAGCTGCCGGATCAGCGTGTCAGTTGCAATGGCCGGGCATGGGCCATAGATTTCCAAACCATACCTAATCCCAGGCACCGAGCCCGGAGGGGCATCCGATACGCGAAAAGTCCGCAGGCGCTCCACTTCGCTGTCAATGCCATCGAGCCGCGCGCTTAGCGCCGCATACTGCTGCGCGTACCAAATGGGATCCTTTTCTGGTAGCAACGGCGGGGGCGCTGGCGAGAATCTCGTGACAAGAAGTCCACGCCGAGCTTGCTGCTCAGCCGTGGGCGCGGGTGAAGGAATCGGCGCGGGGTTGCCTACCGTGGAGGCCCCGAGATTTCGCGCGAGAGCTTCGACGTCGTCATTTGTGTAGATCTTTTTCTCCCGGTCAGGTTTTGGCGCGGTTGCGTTGGCGTTTGCAGTGTTGGGCGCTTTGACATCGGTGGACTTGCCTGTGCCGTCACCCGCGGAGGCGGGAACCGAAAACGCGCAAAGCAAGCTCGCGGACAACAGAATGCGGCAAGCGCGGGGATGCTGCGACAGAGTATCCATGGATGACCTCCCAAACTATCGCGAAGTATTACATGGCGGGCGGCACCTGTAAATTCAGATCGTGGCGTTTGGTGCGATTTTTGTGTACCGGTACGGCCAAACTGCTTAGTACGACATTGCAGCGTGGCTTCCGGTCCATTCCAAATCAGGCAGTGAAGCCAACCAGCTCCGCTGAGAACTTATTCGTAGCGCAAAGCGACCATGGGGTCCACGGCTATTGCGCGGCGGGCGGGAATATAGCAAGCCGCCACGGCGACAACTTGCAGAATCGCGGCGGCAGCGGCGAAGGTGAAGGGATCGTTGGCGCCGACGCCGAACAGCAGGCTGGTCATCAGGCGCATCAAGCCGAGAGCTGCGGCGCCGCCGATGACGATTCCAATGGCGGCGAGTTTTACACCTTGTCCCACCACCAGGCGAAGTACGTTGCTACGTTGCGCGCCGAGAGCCATGCGAATGCCGATTTCGTGGGTGCGTTGCTGCACGCTGTAAGAAATTACACCGTAGATTCCAATTGCTGCGAGAAGGAGGGCGAGTCCGCTGAAAAGGCCGATCAGGACGAGGGTGAGGTGGGGCGTGGACACGGAATCGTCCACTAATTGCTGCATGGTGGTCACGTTGAATACGGGCTGATCTTTGTCGATTCCTGTGACAGCGGCGCGGACAGATGAAGTGAGGCTGGCAGGATCGACGGCGGAACGCAGGATCAAGTACATATCGGTTTTGGGTTCCTGGCGAAAGGGCAAATAGATCTCAAGGCGAGAGGGATTGGCCAGGCCATATAGTTTCGTGTCGCCGACGACGCCGACGATTGTGATCCAGGGATCTTTAGTGCCCGGGTGGCCCCAGTGAAATCGCTTGCCGGCAGCGTCTTCGTTCGGCCAGTAGCGATGCGCCATAGTGGCGTTGATGAGAGCGACCGGCGGAGCAGTTTCGGTATCGGCGTCAGTGAAAATTCGGCCACGCGCCAGTGGAATGCTAAGGACGTTGGGGTAATCCGCGCTAACGATGTGATAGTCAGGATGTGGAAATTGTCCGGGATCGGGGGCTGGGATACCTTCGATGGTAATGTCGCCGCGGTTATGACTGCCTGTGAGTGGAACGACGGTGCCAAGCGCGGCGTATTCCACTCCGGGGATGGCGCGAACTTTTTCCAGCGCTTGCTGCCAAAAATTTACTTTGACCGGCGATTTGGAATACTGAGCCGTGCGCAAATCCACTTCCATGGCCAGCACACGTTCGGGCCGGAAGCCGGGATTCACCTGGAGCAAGCGGTACATGCTTTTCATCATTAGCCCCGCGCCGACCAGAAGAATTAGCGCGAGCGCCGTCTCGGCCATTACGAGAACGCCTCGCAAACGATGTTGTGCGGCGCTCGCTGTGGCGCTTCGTCCGCCCTCCTTCAGGGTATCCTGAACGCGCGGCTGGGAAGCCTGCCAAGCCGGAACGAGTCCGAAAGCAATCGCGACCATTACCACCAGGGCACCGGTGAAAAACAGGACAAGGCGGTCAATTCCAATCGTGGCGGCCGCGCCCTGAAGCATGTCGGTCGAAATTAAATGCTTCAGGCTGGCAATTCCCAGCGCTCCGACAAGAATTCCTAATACTCCTCCGATGACGGCAAGCAAAAAACTTTCGGTGAGCATTTGGCGGACTAAGCGACTGCGGCTGGCACCACATGCCTGGCGCACGGCAATTTCTCTAGACCTGGCAGCGCCGCGCACCAGAAATAAATTGGCGACGTTGACGCATGCGATCAACAGGACAAATACGACCGCGCCGAAAAGAACGAGGATGGCTGGACGTGCGTCGCCCACCAATTCATCGCGAAGCGTTGAGGCGCTGATTCCGACGTTGGCGTTCTGGACTGGATAGCTCTTTTGAAGGTTGACCGCAATTGTGTCCAACTCTGCGCGAGCCTGCTGAAGAGTGGTACCAGGTGCGAGGCGTCCGAGCACTTCCATGTCCCCGCGGTCTCCACGGCCCATCATATCGGCGACCCAGACGCCGATGGGGGCGATCGCCTCCGTCTTGTCGTCTAGGCGAAAGTTCGGAGGAAGGACACCAGTAATAGTGAAACTGCGTCCATCGAGTGTGATGGTTTTCCCAACAGCATCGCGATCAGCGCCGAAATGGGATTGCCAGAGCGCATAGCTCAGCATGACGACAGGTGCAGTGCCGGGAGATTCTTCCGATGGCAGGAAATCGCGACCCAGAAACGGACGCACGCCCAGCATTGAAAGACAATTGGGAGATACGGCGTAGCCACTGATATTTTCTGGCTGAGCGACGCCGGATAAGTTGAAGGCCCTGTTGTTGAGTACGGCCATTTGCGCGATCGCTTTACTCTGCTTGCGCCAATCGAGAAAATCCGGATAAGAAGGCGAGTGTGTGCCGACTCTTTGTGAGGTTTCCCTGATCACGATCAGTTGCTGTGGGCTGAAGTAAGGCAGCGGGCGAAGCAGGACGGCGTTGACGACGGAGAAAATCGCAGTATTTGCGCCGATGCCGAGCGCCAGGGTGAGGACGGCAATGGCGGTGAAGCCGGAATTTTTCCGCAGCATGCGCGCGCTGTAGCGCAAATCTTGCAACAGGGAATCGAGCCAGGCGCCAGCGCGGGCTTCGCGCACGTTCTCTTTTACTTGCTCGATGCCGCCTAGCTCGATCCGCGCGGCCCGACGTGCTTCCTCCCGACTCATACCATCGCGCATTTTTTCCTCTGCTAGCAGTTCAACAAATGAATGCACCTCGTCGTGTAGGTCGCGGTCGTTCTTCTTCCTACTGGAAAGATTTTGCAAAACGGACGAAAGTCGTATGATGATGGACATCCATTCCCTCCACGTTTTTTGCAGAACTTCACAATTCGACTTTCACTCGTAGCCAAGCGCGACCATAGGGTCGACGTGCATGGCGCGACGAGCGGGTAGATTGCAGGCCGCCAACGCCACAACTACTAGAAGCATTACGATCGCCGTAAACGTAAGTGGGTCTCTTACGCTCGCACAGTTCGGCGTCGAGGTCTTCATCCGTTGTAGTCTTGCGGAATAGATTTCGGGAGGCTGCACGAATTTGCGCGGTGATGGACATCAGCTCAACTCCTCAGTCATGGCGTAGAGCGACCATTGGATCTACGCGCGTGGCGCGGCGCGCGGGGATATAGCTGGCTGCGAGCGCGACACCGAGCAACACGATTGATACGGTGGCGAATGTGAGCGGGTCCGCCGGGCGCACTCCATATAGAAAAGCGGCCATCGTTTGCGTGACACCTAACGCCACGGACACGCCGATGGCAATCCCAAACAGAGCAAGACCGATCCCTTCGCGCAGGATCATGCCGAAAACGGTGCGGCGCTGCGCTCCGAGCGCCATGCGGATTCCAATTTCCTGAGTGCGTTGGCCGACGGAGTAGGCCATCACTCCGTACAAGCCGATGGAAGCGAGCAAGAGCGCCAGTGCGGCGAACGCGCCGAGCAAAAGTACGGAAAATCGGGGCTGCGCCATGGAGTTTTGGACGAGAGCATCCAGAGTGGTGACGCCGGCGAGAGGCAGGTCGGGATCGACGGAATGAATCGCATCGCGCGCGCTGGCCGTCATCGCCGTGGGGTCGGTTTTTGTGCGCAGCACAACTTGCATAGTCAGCAAAGAGGGATACGACTTCTGGGTGAAAGGGACATACATTTCGGGCCCGGGTACTTCACGGAAAGAGAGATGTTTGATGTCTGCGACTACTCCAACGATGGTCATCAACGGGTAACGTTTGCTTCCTAAGCCAACGTGCTGGCCGAGTGGATCCTGGCCGGGCCAGAATTTTTTGGCCATGGCGTTATTGATGATTGCCACAGGCGCAGAGTCGAGCACGTCGGTTTCCAGAAATTCTCTTCCGCTCAGCACCGGCGTCCCGACTGCGGAGAAAAAACCGGGAGAACCGACGACGAAGTTTGCGTAGGACAGTTCTCGGCTATCACGGGGCGGATCCTCAGTGAATCGAATTCCACTGCCGTCGGTGGCCCCGCCCATGGGGACGGTCTTGATGATGCCGACCGACTGCACGCCGGGCACGGATTGCAAGCGATCTAGAATTCTTCGATACAGGGCCACGATGTGTGCGGTGTCCCGATACTTCGAATCGGGCAGCGACAATTCAAAAGTGAGAACGCGCGAGCGATTGAATCCAGGATCGACGCTTAGGAGGTGAAAGAACGTTTGCAACAAAAGACCTGCGGCGACTACCAGTAGGAGGGCTAGCGCCACTTCGGAGACGAGCAAAGTTTTGCGCAGGCGTTGACCCGCGACGCTTCCTGCGGAACGCAGGCCACCTTCTTTTAGCGACTCGACCAGGTCGCAGCGGCCGGCTCCCCTAGCTGGAGCCAATCCAAAAAGGAATCCAGTTGCCAGCGTGATGCCAATCGCGAATGCGAGCACGCGGAGGTCGAGGCCGACTTCGGCGAGACGCGGGATATTACCGGGCCCGAAAACTTTCACTAAATAAATACCTACTCTCGCCGCGAGAATTCCAAGAAATCCGGCGGTGGCGGCAAGCAACAGGCTTTCGGTAAGAAGTTGGCGAATGATGCGTCTGCGGCTTGCGCCGAGAGCAACACGGAGGCTAAATTCTTTCCTGCGGGTGAGAGAACGCGTGAGAAGCAAGCTGGCTATGTTGGCACACGTGATCAGAAGAACCACACAGACAGCACAAAGAATAAGGATGAGTGGGCGCCAAGTGTCTCCCGCCACGACACGCGCCAGGGGGGTAACGCGGGAATCGAACCATCCCTGGCCACCTGGATTTTGCTGCTCCCGAGTTCTAGCGAATACATTCATTTCCGCCTGAGCTTGAGCGAGCGAGATACCGGGTTTTAGCCGCGCAATGACCGAGAGTTCATCCGGGTCGTCGCGATGAGCTTTCGCTGCGGGCAGAGCTAAGGGAACCCAAAGCTGGGATTCGCGCGGGAAGTTGAAGGCTGCGGGCATATCCTCGGCGCGCGGGAATACGAATCCCCGAGGCATGACGCCGACGACGGTGTATGCGCTGGAATTGAGTTGCACGCTGCGGCCCAAAATATCGCGGCTACCGCCAAATCTGTCGAGCCACAAACGATAGCTGAGTATGGTTTCGTGTTCCTGGCCCGGCTGATCCTCCTCTGCGGTGAACGTTCGTCCAAGTGCTGGGGCTACGCCCATCGTGGGGAAAAAACCGGCGGAGACTCTTATGCCATCGAGGAGAGCAGGTTCGCCCACACCAGTAAGGTTGAAAGAATCGTTTTTAAGCACGCCCACGGATTGAAACGCTCTCGACTGGTGGATGAGACTCTGTGACTCTGGGAGACCCCAGTTGATCTCTTCATACCCAAGATTCAGACTGGGCGGAACTAACCTTATCGGCATTACGATTTTCTCGGCCTGGCCATAAGGCAGCGGCTCGAGAAGGATGATGTTGAAAAGGCTGAAGACGGCTGTGCTGGCGCCGATTCCCAGAGCGAGGGTCAGGATGGCGATGGCGGCGAAGCCCGGGTCTTGGCGCAGCATGCGCGCGCCGTAGCGCAAATCCTGCAGGAAGGAGTCGAGCGAGGCTCCAGCGCGGACATCACGTACGTCTTCTTTGACTTGCTCGATGCCGCCTAGGTCGATTCGGGCGCGGCGGCCGGCTTCTTCTGGCGTGAGGCCTGCACGCATTTTTTCCTGCGCCAGAAGATCGGCGTAGGAGCGGACTTCAGCATCGAGATCCCGATCGATACGCGTCTTGCGAAAAAGATTTTCCAGGCCGGAGCCGATTCGCGACAAGATGGACATCAGTTCCCTCCACTATTTAAGGACTTCTCAGTCACTCAATTTTTACAGGTCGCGCAAATCCTCCATGGGATCGTAGGAGCGCACTTCTTCGTCGAAGTCGCGGTTACGATGTTCTCGGGTAAGAATATTTCGAAAAAGGTTCGTCATACGTGAAAGTATGGGCATCCTTGCTGTTCCTTGCTTACAACTAAGAAGCTTCCAGGGCGCGGGCGATGGCTAGCGAGATGCGGCCCCAGCGCTGGGTTTCCGATTCGAGCTGGCGGCGGCCAGCCTTGGTGAGGCGGTAATATTTTGCGCGGCGATTATTTTCGGATTCGCCCCAGGAGGAAACGAGCCAGCCTTCCTCTTCCATGCGGTGAAGAGCGGGAAAGAGCGAGCCGGGCTTCACCTGAAAAGTACCTTTGGTGATTTGTTCGATGCGGCGGGAGATGCCGAGGCCGTGCATCTGGTCAAGGGCGAGGGATTTGAGAATCATCATGTCCAGGGTCCCTTGGAGGAGATTGGTTTGGTCTTGAATCATATTTCTCCTATAGACGATCTGTAGGACAATAGGTTAGCTCCTATAGATTGTCAATACCAAGAATTCATACGCGGAGATGAGCCCAGGGCGAGGGTGGCAGGGTTGGCAGGCCGTTGACATGGCCTAAATGTGGCTTCACAATCCTCTAGCGCGGTTTGGTAGGCCGGTTCTTTCCACCCTTCAAGAAATGTTTGCTCGGTTACTAAAATTCAACATCGGCGTCAGAAATTCAAAACCTGTTGAAAGAGGCCATTCGATGATTCGACGTATTCCGTTCCTGCTGTTAGGCGCATTGGCTATGGTTTATCCGCTGCGGATCGCAGCGCAGAGCGCAGATTCGCGGGCCACCCTGGAGACTATTGCAGCGGGAGTTGCCCAAGGCGGGGGCTGCCGCCCGGGCGTGGCGGACGAACAGACAGGACATGGATTCGATCTTTCTAATTTGGACCGTACGGCGTCGCCTTGCGATGATTTTTTCCAATTCGCGGACGGCGGCTGGGTGAAGAACCATCCGATCCCGGCGGCTTATCCCGCTTGGGGCACGTTCAACAAACTTCGTCAGGACAATGAGACGGCCCTGCGCAAGATTCTGGACCAAGCGGCGGCGGATAAAAGTGCGACACCTGGTTCCAATTGGCAGAAGATCGGCGATTTTTATGCGAGTTGCATGGACATGGGGGCGGTCGAAACGGCAGGTTTGAAGTCACTGTTGCCGCAGCTTCAGCGCATCGCGGATATACATGATGCAGCGTCGCTGCAGGCGGAAATCGCGCGTCTGCAACGCGCCGGCGTGGGAGCGCTTTTCGCATTCGGCTCGGAACAGGATTATAAAAATAGCACGCTTGTAATTGCTGCGGCACGCCAGGGAGGTCTGGGAATGCCGGACCGGGATTACTACACGAAAGATGACGAAAAATCGCAAAAACTGCGCGCCGCGTATCTGCAGCATGTAGCAAATATTTTCAAGCTGGCTGGTGCTGACGAAGCGACCGCAGCGGCGGAAGCGAAGACGGTGATGAACCTGGAAAGTTCGCTGGCTAAAGTTTCCATGACACGCGTGGAACGACGCGATCCGGACAACACTTATCACAAGACGTCCGTGGCGCATCTTGGCGAGCTCACTCCGCATTTTGCGTGGACCGAATATTTTGCGGAAGTGGGAACTCCAACGATTTCTGACGTGAATGTCGAGCAGCCCGAGTTCTTCAAGGCCCTAGATGCCTCGTTGGCGTCGGTTCCGCTGGCGGATTGGAAGATGTATCTGCGCTGGCACTTGCTGCACCGAGCCGCGCCGTCGTTATCGTCACAATTCGTGGATGAGAATTTTGATTTCTACGGAAAAACGCTGCAGGGAACGACGGAGCTGTTGCCTCGATGGCGCCGGTGCGTACAGGCGACCGATGCGAACCTTGGGGAGGCTTTGGGTCAGTATTACGTGAAGGCAAATTTTCCGCCGGAAGCGAAAGCCAAAGCTGTAGCGATGGTAAAGAATTTAATGGATGCGTTGCGCGACGATCTGGCCACGCTGGATTGGATGAGTCCGGAAACGCGGAAGCAAGCGGCGGTGAAACTGGACGCCATCATGATCAAGATTGGGTATCCGGATAAGTGGCGGGACTATTCGGCCTATAAAGTGGACCGCGGGCCGTATATAGAGAACGTATTTCGCGGCGCACAATTTGAAACGGCGCGAGACGTTGCCAAGATCGGAAAGCCGGTGGAGCGCACCGAATGGGACATGACCCCGCCGACGGTGAACGCGTATTACAACTCTTCGATGAACGAGATCGTGTTTCCAGCGGGAATTCTGCAACCGCCCTTTTACGATGCGAACCGTGATGATGCAATGAACTATGGCGGAATGGGCGCGGTGATTGGACACGAGATGACGCATGGATTCGACGACCAGGGAGCAAAATTTGACGCGCAAGGCAATTTGAAGAATTGGTGGACTTCAGAAGACTTGAAGAATTTCAAAGAGCGTGGAGATTGCATAGCGAAACAGTTTGACGAATTCGAAGTAGAAGCGGGCCTCCACGAAAATGGCAAGCTGGTGGAAGGTGAGAGCATTGCGGACCTGGGCGGTCTGACGATTGCGTATGCCGCGGTGGAGAAATCTCTGGAAGGGAAGCCGGTGCAGGGGAAGATTGACGGATTCACTCCCGAGCAGCGATTTTTTCTGGCTTTCGCGCAGATATGGGCGGGGAGTTTCCGTCCCGAATACGGCCGGATGATCGTGGCGACGAATCCGCATCCATTGGGGCCGTATCGCGTGAGGGGGCCGCTTTCGAACATGCCGGCGTTCCCGAAAGCGTGGGGATGTAAGCCGGACTCTCCGATGGTTCGCAAGGAAGAGTTGCGCTGCCGCATTTGGTGATTTAGGGAATTCCTAAAGGCCCAGCGAGAACCTCAAGGTTTCTTGCGACGTGATTTCGCGGGCGGAATCCGCTTTGCAGCGATGCGCGGCTTTTTTGCCCGACTTACGATTTTTCTCGACTCGGAGCTGCCACGCCGTCCGTAAAGCGCCTGCTAGCACATCTTCGTTCGCCGCGGCCAGCCGGATGTGAGTCATTCCCATGCGGCCCCATCCACCTTGGATGGGAAGGAAAACTTCAGGGAGTTCTTCTACGAAAAGAGCTTGCTGTTCTAATGTAAGCATCAAGTTGCCGTAACCCTGTTTTTCCGATGCCAGCGTGGCGAAAATTCCGCCGTCCACGCGAAAATCCGGTTGACCCATGTGCGAACTCTCTTCGGCGCCTTCGAGACTGAGAGCTATTCGTCTGAAGTCATTCGCGTTCATCGCTCAGCTCCTACGAAGGATCAATTCATGGCGGTGGAATATGGCACTGGCGCAGGTGTGGGAGAGGGCGGAGGAGAATACGCCGGCTCGGGTACCCTGGCGGCTTGATATTGGCGGTACCACAGCGCTTCGCTGGCACGTTGCCATAGCCGCGTTCCAATCCAGAAAAGAAGCATTAGCTGCGTGAGCACAAACGCGATGGTGGTGGATAACGGACTCAAGCGATACGTCCACAGATAAAGTCCGATCCCACAGAAAATCCATGCCAGCAGACTGACTCGCAAGTAGAGCCACAAGAGCGAGCCGAAGTTGTGCGACAGGAGAGAGGCAGCGCGGCGCAGAACGCGGTGCATTCTAGTTTCGTCGTCGGCGACGGCGATGATCTGTGCCATGTCGAACCACAATCGCAGGACCATAAGGAGAAGCAAGATGATTAGAAAGGAAGCCGCAAAAAAGTAAGCGGCCGGGTAAGGAGAGTTCGATTTAGCATTAGTGCTATGGTAGATCGCACCGCAAATTGCAATCAGAATCCCGAGGGGGATCAGAGCGAGGAGCATGTAAACCAGGAGACGGACAAAGCGCCAGAAATGATGTCCACAGGCTTCGAAAAATGCCCTGGTGGCGGGTTTCGCGTCGAAAACGTAGGTGGCGAGGATGCCACCGGTGGAGAAAATCATAAAAATTGCGAAAATGATCGAGTAATGGAATTCCGCGGGTCCCGGCGCTTCGAGTGGGGAGTCGGGTTGCGCAGCTAGTTCGATGATGGCAGAAAGATCAAAACCATTCACAAGACGTTGCGAGACAAGGCTATGGCCGAGCGCGGAATTCGCACGCTCGACCAATCCGCGTGTAGCAAAATGGGCAAGAACCAGATTGACCATGAAGATCCACCACACAATTCGTTGCCAGCGCCATACCAGCCCGGCGCCAGCCGCAAATGTTCTTGGTCTTGCCGCTGACTGCACGCGTTCAACTCCTTCAATTTCAGACTAGGATATCCAAGCCAGGAACTGCGAAAGCCATTCGCTGCCGAAAACCCACATATTTTGGAGCTTGTGGATGGCGCGGTTATCTTCTTCCACCACATAACTATTGTTGAAAGAATTACGGTCGAGCCAGATTTGATCGCCAGGATCGATCTGCGCGGAGGCAAGCTTGGCTTTGCGATCATAGGTGTAGCGAACCCAGCGGTCGCGGCCGTCCCAGTGCTCCGTTGTCGAAGATCCGTCGTCAAATTTGACAACGAGGTCGACAGGAAAGATGAAATCGCCTTTGCGGTGCGCGGTGACGTAAGTTCGATGGATTTCGTCGCTGGGATTTTTCCCGGAGACTTCTTTTTCCCACCAGTTCAAGCGATCGGAGTGGGCATCCCAGATGTCGTAGTCGAGAATACTAGTGCCATAAACGGCTTGATCGAAATACCACTTCAGATCCTGGTGCGAGACGTTTTCGATGGTCTTCAGGAAATCCTCGCCGGTAGGATGGGTGAAGCGGTAGCGCAGGAAATATTCGTGGAGAGCAGCAAGCATAGTGTCTTGGCCGATAATTTTCTCGAGAGTGAGAAGGACGGTAGCGGTCTTGCCGTAGGTCACGCCGCCGTAGGCGTTGTCGTTGATGAACTTCCAGGAAAAACGAGTGATCGGATCGGTATCGGGGAGCGAGATGTAACCGATGCGCAGAAATTGCGCGTCACTAAGAGTGGCGAAGGGAAAATTGATTATTGAAGTGTTTTGTCCATACAGCGCGGCCATCGATTTGGCTTCCACGTAGCTGTTGATGCCTTCGTCGAGCCAGGCCTCTTCGAATTCGTTGGTTGCGACCATGCCATACCAATACTGATGGCCGAATTCATGGTTGACGACGTCTTCGGGCTCGAGAAAACCTTTTGGCATGTACCAAGTGGTTCCCGCTGTGATCAGCGTGGGATATTCCATCCCGCCAGAGTCGCCAGCGCCATGCGGCGGGTCCACAACGGTGATGCGGCCGTAGGGATATGGTCCAATCCATTTGTCGTACCACGCGAGCGTGCCTTTCAATGCTTGAATGTAACGCGGCGCGGATTTCACGTTCCCGGGCGACATAAGGACGTGAATTTTGACTGGTCCAGCGCTGCCGGTCCAGGAATCCTCCACGACGATGTAGTCGGGGCTCGCAGTCCAGGAAAAATCGTGCACGTCTTCGGAGTGGAACTTGGTGGTCTTGGTGCCGTCGGGATTGTTGACGGAGGAAACTAAATCGCCGGCCGCGCCAAGGATTTCGTTCTGCGGCACGGTTAGGTTGAGGTCGAACGTCCCGAAGTCGGCAAAAAATTCAGAATCGGCGTGGAACTGATGGCAATTCCAGGCATTTTTCCACCACACACCGACTTTGGGAAACCATTGCCCAACCATGTAGAAGTCGCGTTTGTAACCGGTGCGGTAGAGAACTTCCGGAAGCTCGTCGTGGAAACTCACGTGGAATTCCACGGACGCACCCGGCGCGACAGGCTGGGGCAAAGTAACTTGAAAGACAGTGTGGTCGTTGGTGTTGTGATCGTCGGGCTGGATGAATTGCATTTTGTCCGTGAGCTCGGTGCCCTCGACTTCGAATTTGGTCACGGTGATCGAGCCGCGGTGCTTATCGTCCCAGCCCGAGTCTGCTCCTATGCCACGAACTCCGGAGCTGCGAACTTCGGTCATCAAAGTTGATTGAGGCTGAAACGCATTTAGATAAAGATGGAAAGGGAAAGACTGCTGGGGCTGGCCGGTGAGATTTTTATAGACGAGCGTTTCGGTCGCGTCAATGGTATGCGACGTGGTGTTAAGTTTGGCGTCGATGCTATAGGCAACGACGCGGGTGGAAAGGGGGCTGCTACGTCCGGAGTAGCCCAGCGGTACTTGGGCATGGGTACCTGCTGCCATAGGCCGCGGTTCTGACGTTGTTCCGCGCGCGCCAAGCAGCAGAGTCCCCGCGATCAATACTGTGGACCAGCTTCGAAACATACTGCCCCGAGGCCCCCATGAAACCGGCAGCAAAATTTGAGTACACAATATGCCACGAGGCAGGGGCACGCAAGCAGTGAATCCGCCTTTGGATGATGTGCCTACATAGAGCAATGCAGCGTGACCGCGGTTGACGCCCTTGCGTTCACCGACTAGACTAAATTATAAGGATGGGTTGCCGGCAAAGAGCCGCCGCGCCCGGTGATTTTCTGCTTTAACCATGAGCCCGACGATCCTCCAACAAAAACGTTATCAGCAGATCCTGACTGACGTGGTGCGCGCGTACATCGAGACTGGCGAGCCAGTGTCTTCTCGCAGTATTTCGCTGCGTCATCTTGAGCCGCTTAGTCCGGCGACTGTTCGCAACGTGATGGCGGATTTGGAAGATGAAGGCCTGCTTTACCAGCCGCACACGTCGGCAGGGCGTGTTCCGACGGCTGCGGCGTACCGTTTTTTTGTGGAGCAAGTAGCGGCGCAGGCCACCGCCAGCCCAGAAGACCGGCAGTGGATCCGGCGAGAGCTGGAAGCTGCGCAAACTCCTGAAGCGGTGATGGAACGCGCGAGCCATGTACTTGCGGCGGTTTCGCGCGGCCTGGGAATTTTTATCTCGCCGCCGCTGGCGCGAAGCGTGGTCGAACATTTGCGATTTTTGCTTCTGCCGGACAGCCGCGTACTGGTAGTGCTGATTTCCGGGGGCGGCGTGGCGCGGGACAAGCTGATTCGCCCGGAACGAGCGTTTAGGCAAGAGGACCTAGACCACATCGCAGATTATTTGAATCACCATTACACGGGTTGGACGCTCGAGGCCATGCGGGTTGATCTTCGCAAACAGCTCGACCGCGAACGCGAGCAATACAGCCGCATGGCCGACGATGCGTTGATGCTTTGCGACCCCAGCATTCTCGGTGACAATACCGACCGCAAAATTTACGTGGAAGGCGCAGCGCTGATTGCGTCTTCGCCCGACTTTACGGACCAAGCGCAGTTGCGCGAACTGCTGGAAGCGATCGAAGAAAAGGACCGGCTGATCGCGCTATTGAGCGGCTGCATTGAAGCGCCCGAGCCGGTGCATGTGGAGCTTGGGCTTGATAAAATATCGAATGGCGGAAAACACCTTGCCCTCGTTTCGGCGTCGTATTCATCTAACGACCAGGTGCAGGGAACACTTGGCATTCTTGCGCCCATGCGCATGCATTACGAGCGCGTAATCACCGCCGTAGCTTTCATGGCGCAATTTTTCTCGGAAGGACAAGAGGGAGGGTAAAGTCTTGGCATCGCATAAAGATCAGGACGAAATGGAAAACCCGAAGCCGTTTGTAGCCACGAGCGGCGGCAAGCGTATGGACGCGGAACAGGCCGCAAGCGAAGCGGCCGCGGCTCGCGCTTTCGAGGCGGACGCCAACCCGCAGTCGGGGGAGATTCAGAAGCTGGCGAAAGAAAAAGAGGAATTGATGAATACACTCGTCAGGCGCCAGGCCGACTTCGACAATTACCGCAAGCGCGTAGAAAAAGAGCGCCACCAGGAGCGCCATCGTGGTGTGGAATTGGTCATCGAAGGCCTGTTGCCCGTGCTGGACGCCTTTGACCGCGCGTTGGCCGCGCATGATGATCCGGCCTATACGGAATATAAAAAGGGGTTCGAGTTGATCCGGCGTCAGCTTTGGGATTTGCTGGCGAAACAGGGTGTGAAGCGCATTGAAGCCAGCGGAGAACAGTTCAATCCGCACTTGCACCACGCCATCGAAAACGTGGAAGGCACCGATCAGGCGGAAGGCACCGTAATCGGCGAAATGCAGCCGGGTTACATGTTTCACGACCGCGTGCTGCGGCCGGCCATGGTGCGCGTGGCGGCGTCGAAAGAATCTTAAACCTGGGGTCGTCATCGAATTCACTATGGCTTGAAGTAATTCTCTATTTGCGTGAATTTTCAACTTCCAAGTCGTACAAAGGGAAATGATGGCTGCGACGAATTCGAGAGATTTTTACGAAGTTCTGGGCGTGACGCGCGAAGCTTCGGCGGAACAGATTAAATCCGCGTACCGAAAAGCTGCTTTGCAATACCATCCCGACCGCAATCCGGAAAAGAAGGAAGAAGCCGAAGCGCAGTTTTCGCGCGGCTAGCGAAGCGTACGCGGTTCTTTCGGACTCGCAGAAGCGGTCGATCTACGACCGTTACGGCGTGGCCGGCTTGGGAAATCGCGGTTTCGACTCCGGGTTTAACTCCAGCATCTTCGAGGAATTTCAGGACATTCTCGGCGACCTTTTTGGCTTTGAGGACGTTTTGGGCGGAGGGCGGCGAAGAGGCGGGCGAGCTCGCGGCCAGCGCGGCGCGGATTTGCGCTATGACATGTCGTTGACATTTGAAGAAGCGTCCACTGGCGTCAGCACGAAGATTCGCATTTCCAGGCATGAGTACTGCGAAGCCTGCAAAGGCACGGGAGCTAAGCCGGGAACTACGATGTCGACCTGCACGACGTGCAAGGGGCATGGGCAGTTAGCGTATCAGCAGGGATTTTTTTCGATTACACGGACTTGCCCAGCATGCCAGGGAGCAGGAAAAGTGATTCGCGATACTTGCGTCACTTGCCGCGGCCAAGGGCGCATCGAGCGCGAGCGAAATTTGGAGGTTGGAATTCCGGCCGGTGTGGATTCGGGTACGCGTCTGCGAATGACGGGCCAGGGCGAGCCGGGAACGAATGGCGGTCCGGCCGGCGATCTTTATATTTTCCTGGAAGTGAAGGACCACGCGTTTTTCGAGAGGCGTGGAGCAGACCTTTATTGCACGATTCCCGTGAGTGTCACGCAAGCTGCGCTGGGCGCGACGATTCGCGTACCGACTCTTCAGGGCGAGGAAGATCTGGAAATTCCAGAAGGGACGCAATCAGGGCAGGTGTTTCGCAAAAGGTCGAAGGGGATGCCGAACCCGAATGGCGGACGAGGCGATCTTTACATCAGCATACGAGTTGTGATTCCTGGCAAGGTGTCGCGCGAACAGCGACGGTTGTTGGAGCAGCTGGGCGTATTGTCGAAGGTGGAAAACAAGCCTGCGGAGCGGTCATCGAGCTTTTTTGAGAAAGTGAAAGACATTTTCGGGTAGCGATCTGAGCGCGGCGATTGGTGTAAATCGACCTTCCCCGCGCGGACGCGGGTTGAACAACAGCTTTATCTCCTTCCTGATTTTTCTATCCTTCCAGTGAAGTGACTTCACGCTAGAATAGCGTCGTGCGCCGACGCTTCTTCACCGACAACTTCAATGCAAAGTCTGCTGTTTTGCGCGGTGACACTGCCGAGCATTTGGGACGAGTTTTACGCGCGGAACCGGGCCAGCTTTACGAGTTGAGCGACGGTGAGCGCGTTTGGCTGGCGCGGATCGACAAAGTGGCGTTATCCAAACGCGGCGGAACTCGGATTGAATTTGCCCTGGTGGAAGAAATCGAAGAGCGCCAGCCTGCGTTAGAAATTCGCCTGCTGATGTCAGTGGTGAAATTCGACCGTTTGGAGTGGTGTCTGGAGAAGGCCACGGAGTTGGGTGTTACGGAAATCGTTCTGCTGGCGGCGGCTCGCAGCGATAAGGCTCTTCTTGCTGCTGTGGGCAAGCGGCGTCCTCGCTGGGAAAAAATCCTGTTGGAATCCGCCCAACAGTCGCGGCGGTTGCGGCCTCCCGTTTTGCGAACGACGCAGGACGGAGCGCGGGGCGCCGGCGTTCATCGCGCGACTCGCCCGAAGGATGCGTTCGCTCAGGCAAGCGCGGCTTGCAAACTGATGCTGTCCGAACGGCGCGAAGCGAGATTGATGCGCGATGCTTTGAGCGTCTACGCGGAGCCGACTGCCAGCCTGGCGATAGGGCCGGAAGGCGGTTGGACGGATGACGAGCTAGACGCGGCGCGAGCGGCTGGATTCGCTGAAGTCTCGCTGGGACAGAATATCTTGCGCACGGAAACGGCGGTGTTGGCGGCGCTGGCCATTCTGGGATTCACGCTCGGTGAATAAACTTGCCATGGCGCGGCGGCCAATCTCTGCGTTCCAAATTTCTTCGTCTAACTCGGCGCGCACGCAGACAACAGCAATTTGGTCTGCGCGGCCCCGGCTGCTATAAATAATCAGGCGAAGAATGTTCGATACTTCCAACCCTAGCCCGGCTACTTCAAGCGACAACTCGCGCATTCCCCAATTGCGGCGCGAACTGCGGAGCTGGACGCGTGATTTGGCCGTCGCGCTGGGCCTTGCGCTGGTAATCATTATTTTCCTCTACCAACCGGTAAAAGTGGAGGGCACCAGCATGGCGCCACTTCTGAGCGATCAAGAACGCATTTTTATCAACAAATTTGTGTATCGGTTCGAGCCGATTGAGCGCGGTGATGTGGTGGTTTTTGGTATCCGTCTGGATAGATCGAAGTCGTTTATCAAGCGCGTGATTGGTTTGCCGGGAGAAACGATCGAACTTGCGCGGCGGCCAGCTGTATGTGAACGGCAAAGAACAGAAAGAGATTTATGTCCCGGCCAGCTATCTGGACGGCTCTAGCTATGGTCCGATTACGATTCCAGACGGAAAATTATTTTGTGATGGGCGACCATCGCGATAGTTCGAACGATTCACGAGTGTTTGGCCCGGTTGGCACGGCCGTATATTTACGGAAAAGCGGTGTTCGCTTATTGGCCCGTCGATCATTTTGGATCGCTGACGCATGTCATCAACGGTGAATGCGGCGTCACGATGAACTCATTGGAGGAGCACACTGACGCAAGACCCCGAAGGTCGCGCTATTCTCGCGCTCGAAGACGGGCGAGTATTTAAAGGCCGCGCGGCCGGCGCTCGCACGCGCCGCGGCGGAGAAGTCGTTTTTAATACGAGCATCACCGGCTATCAGGAAGTTTTCACCGATCCAAGTTATTCCGGCCAAATCGTCTGCCTCACCTATCCGCACATCGGGAACGTAGGCACGAATCTCGACGACGAAGAATCCGCGAAGCCCTATATCGAAGGGCTCGTCGTGCGGGAATTTTCCGCACTGGCGTCTAATTGGCGGTCGAGTGAATCGGCGCAGGATTATCTGGAACGTCAAGGTGTGCCGGTGATCTGGGATATTGATACACGCGCGCTGGTGCGGCACTTGCGTGACGTGGGTGCGCTTGCGCGGCATGGTGGCGACCGACGGCACGGCGGCCGAGCAGCTTACCGCAGAGGCTCGCGCTTTGCCTACGATGGCGGGGCTTGAGTTGGCAAGCCGCGTTACTTCGCCTAAACAATACGAATGGAAGCATGGCTCCATCGAACTTGGGGCTTCCGGGAGATCGGCCGGCGCGAAATCGCAAGCGCCCTCGACTTCCGAAGGTACCTCGCGCTACAAAGTTGTCGCCTACGATTTTGGCATCAAGCAAAACATTCTTCGGCTACTTGTGGATCACCGCTGCGATGTCACAGTCGTTCCGGCACAGACTTCGGCAGAAGACGTTCTCGCGCTTAAACCAAACGGTGTTTTTCTTTCCAACGGCCCTGGTGATCCTGAACCTATCGGCTACGCGGTGGCGAACATCCGAAAAATGCTGGGGCGCGTTCCGATTTTTGGTATTTGCCTGGGGCACCAATTGTGTGGACTGGCCCTGGGAGGCCGCACATTCAAGCTGAAATTTGGCCATCACGGATCGAATCACCCGGTACAGAATTTGCGCACAAAGAGAGTGGAAATCACCTCCCAGAATCATGGATTTTGCGTGGATCCGGATTCGCTGCCGGCAAGCGATGTGGAAATCACGCACGTAAATTTGAACGATCACACGAACGAAGGCATGCGCCACCGGTCTCTGCCGCTTTTTAGCGTGCAATATCATCCCGAAGCTTCGCCCGGGCCGCACGACGCTCGCTATTTATTTGATGATTTCATGGCCATGATGCAGGAGGTCAGGCGATGAGCATCGATATCCTCGTACTCTTCTCACTCTTGATGCTAAGCCCGCATGGACAAGAGCCGCCCGCGAAGCCAGCAGCTTTTACTGTCGATCGCTTGTGCGGGAAGCTAGATCGTGTAGAAGAAATTGCAAGCAAAGTTGACCCCAGCACCGTTATTGAGGAGAGGAAAACATCCCTGGGTAGGGTAGTGATGCAGTTGTACCAACGAAATGAGAATTCCGAGTGTTGCGAGAACCTTCCGTTTGTTGCCGAAGGCGGGGGACCATTTCAACTTTCAAAGGCCAATACAAGGACATATTGGCTGGTTGCCCGATGGAATCGTTGCGAATCCACGAGGGCGATTCTTTTCGCGGATTACCAGGAAGCGCACCTGGATGAACGCTTCTACTTTGAATATTTAATCACGGATTCTGTTCAGTTCCGGGGAGGGCGCGATGTTTAGGCGCATTAGAAAGTCGACAGAGATCATTTCCCAATAAATGCCGAAACGGGCTGACATCCAGAAGATTCTAATCATTGGCTCGGGGCCGATTGTGATCGGGCAGGCGTGCGAGTTTGACTATTCGGGGACGCAGGCTTGCAAGGCGCTGCGTGCAGAAGGCTACGAAGTGATTTTGGTGAACTCGAATCCGGCGACAATTATGACGGATCCGGAAACGGCGGATCGCACGTACATCGAACCACTGACGAAGGAATATCTAGAGGCAATTATTGCGGCGGAACGGCCTGATGCCTTGCTGCCCACGGTCGGAGGGCAAACGGGACTGAATCTGGCTGTGGAACTGGCCGATACGGGAGTACTCGAGAAATATAACGTGAAATTGATCGGGGCTTCGCTGCACGCGATCAAAATTGCTGAAGACCGTCTGCTCTTCAAGAACGTTTGCCGCAAGATCGGCCTGGAGGTTCCTGCGTCGGAAGTAGTAACGACGATTGCAGACGCCGTGCGGTTAGCGGACGAGCTTGGCTATCCGGTGGTGATACGTCCGTCGTTCACGCTGGGCGGGACAGGCGGATCGATTGCTTACAATCGCGAAGAGTTCGCTGACTTGATTGCGCGCGCGCTCGACGCGAGTCCGGTGCACCAGGCACTGATCGAGGAATCTGCTCTCGGATGGAAAGAGTACGAGCTGGAAGTGATGCGCGACGTTCGTGACAACTTTGTGGTGATCTGCTCCATTGAGAATTTAGACCCGATGGGAATTCATACCGGCGATTCGATCACGGTTGCTCCAGCGCAGACACTCACCGACAAAGAATATCAGCGCATGCGTGATGCGGCGGCTGCGATTATTCGCGAAGTGGGGGTGGAAACCGGCGGATCGAATATTCAGTTTGCCATCCAGCCCGAGACTGGTCGGATGGTAGTGATTGAGATGAATCCGCGCGTGTCGCGCAGCTCCGCGTTGGCCAGCAAAGCAACCGGCTTTCCGATTGCGAAGATTGCAGCAAAACTTGCGTTGGGTATGACCTTGGATGAAATTCCGAACGATATCACGAAGAAAACCCCATGTTCTTTCGAGCCCACCATCGATTACGTGGTGGTGAAAATTCCGAAATGGCAATTTGAGAAATTTCCGGGCAGCGAAACTACACTTTCCACGCAAATGAAGTCCGTGGGAGAAGTGATGGCGATTGGGCGCACATTTCAAGAGGCGTTGGGCAAGGGCATACGGTCACTCGAGCCGCATACACCGTGGCGCGCGCCTTCGGAAGTTTCCACCGCCATGATGCGCGAGAAACTTACTGTGCCGGGCCCGGATCGCATTCACTGGCTATTCGAAGCGCTCCGATGCGGGATGTCTTGTGAAGAGGTTTGCTCGCTGACGAAGATCGATCCTTGGTTTATTCGCCGGATGATGGAAACCATCGAAGTGAATCGACGAGTGACCTCTGCAGACATAAAAGAAGTCTCGTCTGAATTGCTTCTGGCAGCAAAACGCTCAGGGACTAGCGACGTCGAGCTAGCCAAGGCGTGGTACGCGACACCAGCTGACGTCCGCGCGCGCCGAAATGAATTGGGTATTCGACCTGTTTTCAAGCGCGTCGATACATGCGCGGCGGAATTTGAATCTTTCACGCCTTATCTGTATTCCACATATGACCAAGAGGACGAGACGGGCGCCGTGGATCGGCGGAAAATTGTGATTCTCGGGAGCGGGCCGAATCGGATTGGGCAGGGAATCGAGTTTGATTATTGCTGTTGCCACGCGGCGTTCGCGCTGAAAGAAGACGGCTATGAAACGGTGATGGTGAATTGCAATCCGGAAACGGTTTCGACGGATTATGACACGTCGGACCGTCTTTATTTCGAGCCGCTCACTCTGGAGGATGTTCTCGCAATTCTCGACCGCGAAAAACCGCAGGGTGTGATCGTGCAATTCGGCGGGCAAACGCCGCTGAACCTGGCGCTCGAGTTGAAGAAAAATGGAGCGAAGATTATCGGCACCGATCCGGAGTCAATCGATCTAGCCGAAGACCGGCGGCGTTTTGGCGCGTTGTTGAACGAGCTGAAAATTCCTCAGCCGCTCGGTGGCACGGCCCTGGCGCCGCAGGAAGCCGCGAAAGTTGCGAGCGAGATTGGGCTGCCTGTTCTGGTGCGTCCGAGCTATGTCCTTGGCGGCCGCGCCATGGTGATCGCATACGATTTGAAGACGGTGGAGGAATACGCTGCGCAAGCGGCGCTGATTGGCACTGCCTCGGATCCGAAGCGACCAATCCTGATCGATCAGTTCCTAGAAGATGCCACGGAAGTGGATGTGGACGCGCTGGCCGATGGCGAAGATGTTGTGATCGCGGCGATCATGGAGCACATCGAGGAAGCAGGAATCCACTCGGGCGATTCTTCGTGTGTGCTCCCTGCGGTGACGCTGAAGCCTGCAATTCTGGAACGCATTCGCGATTACACCGCGCGGCTCGCTCGCGCGTTGAATGTCGTGGGCCTGATGAACGTGCAATACGCGATCCAGCGCGACAAGGTGTACGTTCTGGAGGTGAATCCTCGCGCCTCGCGCACGGTGCCATACGTGAGCAAAGCGACCGGCGTGCCCCTCGCAAAAGTGGCTGCGCGGTTAATGACCGGACGCAAGCTGCGCGAGCTGAACCTGCCGTGCATCGAGACGAAGGGCGTGAAAGAGCTTGCAGCGGGAAATTTCTATGCGGTGAAATCACCGGTGTTTCCCTTCAACAAATTTCGCGGGGTGGACACAATTCTGGGGCCGGAGATGCGTTCAACGGGCGAAGTGATGGGCATCGCGTCCACATTTGGTCTGGCGTTCGCAAAGGCGCAGCTTGCGGCGGGGCAGCGTTTGCCACTCGCAAGGAACGGTATTTTATGAGCGTGAACGATCACGACAAACGCCATCTCGGCTTTGTGGTGCAGGATCTTCTGGCTGCAGGGCTGAAAGTTGTCGCCACGCGAGGCACCGCGGCAGCCCTCGCCAGCGCGGGGATCGAAGTAGAGACTGTTTTCAAAGTGAACGAAGGCCGGCCGAACATCGTGGACTTGATAAAGACGGGCAAAGTGGATCTGGTGATCAATACTCCGCTCGGGCGCGAATCTTTCTGGGATGAGAAATCGATTCGTCGTGCAGCAATTCGCTACAACATCGCATGCATCACCACGCTTTCGGCCGCAAGCGCCGCTGCGCGAGGAATTCGCGCCATGGCGGGGCATGCGGCTGAGGTGGGAGCGTTGCAAGATTTGCATCGTCTCAAAAGTGCCGCGGCCGCGGAACGCTCATAAGCACGCACAGTATTCTCTTGAGAACTCTGCACGGTAAAACTCGCTCGTTGATATAAAATACCGCGTGTGAAACTTCACGGAATATTTCCGCCGCTTACGACTCCTTTCAGTTCCGACGGCGCAGTTTCCCTCTCGCACTCTGCGCGAAAACATCGCTCGTTATAACAAGACGCGACTTGCCGGATATGCCATCAACGGTTCAACGAGCGAGTCTGTTCTGCTGCGCTGGGAGGAGGTTTACCGTATCTGGGAGACTGCGCGCGATGCTGCCGCCCGGATAAAATTCTGATCGCGGGGACCGGCGCCGAATCAACGCTGGAAACTATCGAGCATACGAATCGCGCCGCGTCGATTCGGCTACGGTGTGGCTTTGGTGCGAACGCCGAGTTTTTATAAGCCGGCGATGTCGGAAGATGCGCTTGCCGATCATTACCTTCGCGTGGCGGACGCTGCGCGCGATTCCGATTCTGGTTTACTCCGTGCCGCTCTTTACGCACGTCACCGTTGAAGCGCCGCTGGTTGCGCGCATTTCGAAACATCCGAATATTATTGGGATGAAAGACAGTTCCGGGGAGCGTGCAGGGTGTTGCCGATATTATCGCCGCCGCGCCAAAAGATTTTCAGACGCTGGTTGGTTCGGCATCGACTCTGTATGAATCGCTGGAGAAAGGCGCGGTGGGAGCTATTCTGGCGCTGGCCTGCGCGTTTCCGGAATTGTGTGTGGAGATTTACGATGCCTCGCGCGCGGGCGAGAGCGCGAAGGCGCATTCGCTGGCGCAAAAACTTATCGCGCCGGCAAAAATGTTTGGCCCGCAGTACGGAATCGCGGGCTGAAATATGCGCTGGACCGCTTAGGCTACTTCGGCGGCCCGCCGCGAGCGCCGCTCCTGCCCATTGGATAGCTGCCGCGCCGCGAAATTGACAGCCTGCTGTCGAATCTCACGGCTCAATCCGCGCATCACCTGTAATAGCTCCCTGCTAACATGAAGGAAATCGTGGATCGTTTTGCACATTGTCTGCTCGCGCTCCAGTGCGCTGGATATGCGCTAGATTCTTCTTTCGCTCTAACTTGCGGGCGCCGCGCGTCCCACTTCCATTGCTGCGCACATTGTGCGCGTGTATTATGAATTCCTCCATGGAGTCTCATTGTCTTCCGTTTAGCGAAATCCCGCATACCACGAAATTATTTTCAACTTTTGTGGAGGATTTCGCGCGAGTGGCTCGCTATTACGAGCAGCCGCCCACGATGGCGGGCGTCGTTGCGGCCGCGCGTAAAATCGAGCTGGATCCGAAGGAGTGCGCAGCGGCGTGGTGGAAGTTTTGCGGGAGCAGAATCGGGCATTCGGCGCGGGTGCAGATACTTCTCGGAACCTCGATCGCCTCGCCAATGGAGCAGCCGCGATCGTCACCGGCCAGCAAGTGGGGCTGTTCACCGGACCGGCCTATAGCCTTTACAAGGCGATATCCGCGGTTCGTTATGCGGAAGAAGCTTCGAAGATGGCGTCGATGCGTGCCGGTTTTCTGGCTGGCGACCGAAGATCACGACCTGGCGGAAATCAATCACGTAGCGTGGAACACGAGAGACAGGCTCCTCGCAATTTGAGTTGCCAGAGCGGCGGAATCAGAGGCGGGCCGTCGGTCGGCGAAGTAAAGTTGGGGCGGGGTATTACCGCGCTTGTAGCGAAGGCGGCTGAAAGTCTCGAAGGATCGTTTCGCCGAAAGAAATTGGACGGGCTTTGCGCGAGTCTATACACGCCAGAAGAAACTTACGGTTCAGCGTTCGGGAAATTGATGGCACGGCTGCTGGCGGGACGGGGAATTATTTTTTTGGACCCTCTGGATCGCGCGGCTGCATCGTTTTGCAGCGAACGTTTATCGCCGCGCGCTGGACGATGCCGACTCGTTGCGCGAGGCGCTGCTGGCGCGCTCGAAAGAGCTCGAGCACGCCGGATTTCATGCGCAGGTGAAAGTTACTGCCGAATCCACGCTGCTTTTTTACAATGTGGACGGACGCCGGGAACCGCTGCGAAGCCGTAATGGCAAATTTTACGCCGGCCATGCTTCATTTACGCTTGGCGGAATTGCAGCGCCGCGATCGAGAAAACTCCCGAAGCTTTTACGCCCAACGTGCTTCTGCGGCCTATCGTTCAGGACACGCTTTTGCCGACCGCCGCGTACATCGGCGGGCCTGCCGAAATCGCCTACATGGCGCAGGCACAGGTGGTTTACCAGAAGCTTCTTGGACGGATGCCGGCGATTCTGCCGCGCGCGAGCTTTACGATTGTCGAAGCCGCCTGTCGCGCGATTGCTCGCAAAATTTGGGCTCGAAATTGGCGACGTTTTCCGGGGGCACCAGCATTTGCGAGCACGCATGGAGCAAAAGTCCCTGCCGCGCGCTCTGGCAAGCCGTTTCGAGGTGGGCGAAAAAGCGCTGCGCAAGCTTCTGAAGAGTTATCGAGCCCCGCTCACGCGGCTCGATCGCACACTTGTCGGTGCGCTGGATTCAGCGGAACGCAAAATGCTTCACCAATTTCCGAAACTGAAAGGCAAGGCAGGACGGGCCGAAAACTTGCGCATAGGTGTCCTGGATCGGTACGAGCGCATCTTGCTCGACTCGCTCTATCCACATCGAGCTTTGCAGGAGCGATCTCTTTCGCCTTTACCGTGGCTTGCGGAATATGGGCCGGCTTTTGTGGATGACCTTTCGCGGCTCGCCACTGTGGAGTCGCCACAACATCATATTGTTTACCGGTAAACGTCACAGCCAACGAGTTGTTCGAGAGCACCAGGCAGTTGCAGTCTCCCCCACACGCCGCAAATCCCGTGTTAAAATGCGCGATCATTCTTTTACTCACAATGTTCTGGAGGCAATTTCGATGAAGATCACCCCGGGAAAACAGAAAGGCATGAAGGCTGTCTCGGACACGCGCGGCGTAATCGCGGCGGCGGCGATGGACCAGCGAGGCTCGCTGAAGAGCGCCATTGCCAAAGAAAAGGGCATCGACAAGAAGGACGTGAGCGCACAGATGCTGGAAGAATTCAAGACCACCGTTGTGCGTGTTTTAACGCCCCATGCCAGCGCGATTTTGCTCGATCCGGAATACGGACTTCCAGCCGCAAAAGTCCGCGCTCCGAATGCCGGTCTGCTGCTCGCGTACGAAAATAGCGGGTACGACAATACGCGTCCCGGCCGGCTACCTGATTTGCTCGATATTTGGTCTGTCCGCCGCTTGGTTGCCGCTGGCGCCGACTGCATCAAGATTCTGCTGTACTACACCCCGTTTGATCCTTTCGAAGTGAACGACATCAAGCACGCTTGGGTCGAGCGCATCGGAGACGAATGCACGGCAGCCGACGTCCCGTTCTTCCTCGAGTTCGTGGGCTACGAAGAAAATGGGGACGAAAAAGGCGCTGCCTTTGCGCGCAAAAAGCCGGAAATCGTAACACGCAGCATGGAAGAATTCTCCAAGCGGCAATATTGGGTTGACGTTTTGAAAGTAGAAGTTCCGGTGAACATGGCTTTCGTTGCCGGCTCCAAAGCTTGCCACGGCGAATCGGTTTATACTCGGGAACAGGCCAAGGAGCATTTTCGCAAAGCTGCCGCGACCGCCAAAAAACCGTTCATTTATCTCTCGGCGGGCGTGAATAACGACGTTTTCGCCGAAACGCTCGAGCTAGCATCCGAATCCGGTGTCAATTTTTCGGGCGTGCTTTGCGGCCGAGCTACGTGGAAGGACGGAATCCCAGTTTACGCAAAACACGGTGCAAAAGCGCTGGAAGACTGGCTGCAGGCGCAGGGCGTGAAGAACATCAACAACGTGAATTCGAAGCTTTCGGCAGCGAAGCCCTGGTTTAGCTTTTACGGCGTAAGTTCAGCCGCGGCTTTGTCGTAACCGGGTCTGCTGCAAAACCCTGATGCGATGGTATTTGGGAAGCCCTGACGGAAATTTGTGATTTTCTAGAGCGACCAGAGCGTTTGCGCAATGCATTGCTTTCCGTTAGAATCATTGTTTAAGCAGATGCATCTGATGCGGCTGTGTATGCAACACGAGAATCTGCGGCCTGCCTGGCTCCCGGACACTCAGAGGTAATGACGGAAGAAAATCACGGTATCAATTTAACTTTCGACGCAGCCGACGAATATCGCCCCGAAGCACCGCCTCCGCCTGAGATTCCCGCCTGGAAAAATGGCAGCACCCGGATCGGAATCCACACTTCAATTGCCGGAGATATTTCCGGAGCGCTCGAAATAGCTCGCGATTTGGGCGCTAACGCGCTGCAAATATTTTCCTCGAGCCCGCGCATGTGGGTGCGCGGCCCGTCCAGGATTTCCGAAGCTGACGCGACACGATTTCGCGAGCGTCGCAAAGTGCTGGGACTCGGCCCCTTAGTCATTCATGACAATTATTTGATCAATCTTGCGTCGCCGAACCCGGTTTTACGCACGCGTTCGGTCCAGGCGTTTCATCAGGAAATCGTCCGTGCGCTCGCACTAGGTGCAGAGTTTCTGGTTGCGCATCCCGGTTGCTGTATGGAAAGTGGAGTGGATGCTGCGGTCGCCTCGATCGCATACGGCCTGAAGCAAGCCACGCGCGGCCTGAAACTCGACGGGTTGGAGATCCTGCTTGAAAATACCGCGGGGCAGGGAACCTCGATGGGCGCGAAGTTTGAAGAATTACGCGCTGTGATGGATGCATGCTCGGACCTGCCACTGGGCGTCTGCATTGACACCGCTCATACTTTTGCCGCGGGATGGGATATACGAACCGCCGACGGTCTGGACAAAACGTTGCAGGCCATCGACCGTACGATCGGTCTGGAACGCGTTCGCGTGATTCACGTCAATGATTCGAAAACCCATCTTGGCTCGCGCGTGGACCGCCACGAACACATTGGGAGAGGCAAGATCGGCCTGGAATCGTTTGGCAGGATTTTGAATCATCCACAGCTTGCCGGACGCGCTTTCATTCTGGAGACGCCGATCGACAAGCCGGGCGACGACCGCAGAAACGTTGCGGCATTGTGGAAGCTAATGGGCGTGATCATTCCTGTTCACGGCGGGCGCAACGGGATGAAGCCGCGCCGAAAGAAAAAGAAAACAGTTGGTGCGCACGGAAATGCGAGCAAGAGAAAGGCCGCTGGGAAACCGCGTCATGGCAAGATTGCACCTAGAAAGTCTCGGGGGAACTGAGCTTGTTCGAATACGATCCACGCCAGGTCGAAGCGAAGTGGCAAAAAGTGTGGGCGGAGAAGAACGCATTCCGCGCGGCGGAAGACCCTGCGCGCCAGAAATACTACGTGCTCGAGATGTGGCCCTATCCTTCGGGAACTTTGCACATGGGCCACATGCGCAACTATACGATTGGCGACGCTGTTGCGCGTTACAAACGCATGTGCGGATTGAATGTGCTTCATCCCATGGGTTGGGATTCCTTTGGTTTGCCCGCGGAAAACGCTGCCATTAAGAGTGGAACCCCTCCGCGCGAATGGACCAACTCCAATATCGCGCAGATGAAGGCTGTATGTGAACGATTTGGTTTCGGTTACGACTGGGAGCGCGAAATCTCCTCTTGCGAGCCGGAATACTACCGTTGGAACCAGTGGTTTTTTCTGCGCATGCTGGAAAAAGGCCTGGCCTATCGAAAACGCAGCCGCGTCAATTGGTGCTCACAGTGCCAGACGGTTCTTGCCAACGAGCAGGTGGTAAACGGCTGCTGCTGGCGCCACGAAAACACAATTGTTGAGCCCAAAGATGTGGAGCAATGGTTTCTTCGTATCACACACTATTCCGATTCGCTGCTCGATGGAACGGTTGAGCTGGCAGGCGGGTGGCCCGAACGCGTGCTTGTACAGCAGCGCAATTGGATCGGGAAATCTCACGGGACGCGTGTGAAATTCGGAATCTCGCAGATGCCCGAAGGTTCACTCGAAGTTTTCACCACGCGGGTTGACACCATCTTCGGAGCTTCTGCGATTGTTCTTTCAGCGAACCATCCTCTACTGGATAGCTTGCTCGAAGGCGTGCCAGGACGCTTAGCGATTGAGTCGCAATTAAAGGCCATGCGGCAAAAGAGTATGCGTGCCGCCGATATCGCCACGGCCGAAAAGGAAGGCTTCTTTACCGGGCGCTTTGCGGTGAATCCGTTTTCGGGCGGTAGCGTTCCGATATGGGTTGCGAACTTCGTTCTGGCGGACTACGGAACCGGCGCAGTGATGTGCGTGCCTGCTCACGACCAGCGCGATTACGAATTCGCGGAGAAATATCGTTTGCCGGTCAAGATCGTTGTGCAACCAATGAATGCCGCTCCGCTGCGGCTGGACCGAATGAGCAACGCTCACACCGAGCACGGCAAGCTGGTGGATTCGGGCGCGTATACCGGCCTCACTTCCGACCAGGCCATCCAAGAAATGTCCGCGGACGCGAAAGCGAAGAACTTTGGCGACGCCGAAACAACCTACCGGTTGAAGGACTGGGGCATTTCGCGACAGCGCTATTGGGGCACGCCGATTCCGGTAGTTTATTGCGATCAAGATGGCATCGTTCCAGTTCCGGATAACCAACTGCCGGTGCGCTTGCCCGAGAACGTAAAACTCACCGGCGAAGGGCAGTCGCCGCTCGCGTCGGTGGCGCAATTTGTGAACACTCCATGTCCAAAATGTGGCGGGCCAGCGCGGCGCGAGACCGACACAATGGACACGTTCGTCGATTCTTCCTGGTATTTTTATCGCTTCACGGACCCGCACAACGACCGTGCCCCGTTTGCAAAAGAAAAAGCGGAGTACTGGTTTCAGATTGATCAGTACATCGGCGGCATCGAACACGCCATCTTGCACCTGATCTATTCGCGATTTTTCTGCAAGGTGATGCACGACTTGGGAATAGTCGACGAAACCGAGCCAGTAAAGCGGCTGTTTTCGCAAGGCATGGTGCATAAAGACGGCGCGGTGATGTCGAAATCGAAAGGCAATGTGGTTGGCGCGCTCGATATGGCCGAGAAATACGGCTGCGACACGGCTCGCATGTACACCCTGTTTGCTGCGCCACCCGAGCGCGATCTGGAGTGGAGCGAACAAGGAATTGAAGGCTGCGCGCGATTTCTAAATAAAGTCTATCGCCTGGTCGCTAAGCATGCAGATCGATTGCGAAGCGTCCGGACCGATCAGTCCGCGCAAACGGATTTCGCCACCGCTACAGCAAAAGAGAAAACATTGGTGCGCAAGGCGCATAAGACGCTGAAGCGCGTTACCAACGATTTTGAAGTTCGCTGGCATTTTAATTCTTCGGTGGCGCTGATCATGGAGCTGCTCAATGAGCTGCAAGGGCAGGAGCCTCTGGACGCGGAAGTTTCTCCCGTCATCTTGAAGAGCGTGCTTGAGATTTTGCTGCTGCTGCTGTCTCCGATCACGCCGCACATTGCCGAAGAGCTTTGGGAAAAGCTAGGGCACCCGAGTGACCTTTTGAGCGTGAAATGGCCGACCTACCGCGAAGACCTCACGCGAGAAGAACAGGTCGAGGTGATCATCCAGATCAACGGTCGTCTGCGCGGGAAGATTTTGGTGGACGATGGTTTCGGTGGAGAAGAAACGATCGCTCACGCGCTTAAGGACCCGCGCATTTCCATCTTGATCGACGGAAAAGAAATTGTGAAAACCGTGGTGGTCCCGAAAAAGCTGGTGAATATCGTTTTAAGATAAGCCGGAGAGGGTGATGACACCAAACAGCCGCGCCGTTCCAGCCAAGCAAGGGGACGATGGTCAAGCAGCAGGAGGCCTGGTGAGCACACGACAGGGAATCGTAGTCCTTGATTTCGGTGGCCAATATACACAGTTGATTGCGCGCCGTATCCGCGAGCAGCAGGTATTTTCGGCCATCCTCCCTTGCACTGCATCAATTGAAGAAGTGCGTGCGCTCGAACCTGCCGGGATTGTGTTGTCCGGCGGCCCCAGTTCTGTTTATGACCAGACTGCCCCCGTTTGCGATCCAAAGGTCTTGCAATTGGATATTCCCGTGCTTGGGATTTGCTACGGCATGCATTGGCTTACGCATACGCTGGGCGGAAAAGTGGAGCGAGCCGAGCGCCGCGAGTACGGTCCCGCGCATCTCGATATCGAGAACGACTCGAAACTTTTCTCCGATTTCCCCGGCCGATTCAAAATCTGGAACAGCCATGGCGATCACGTGGTTGGCCTTCCACAGGGCTTCCGTATCACCGGGCGCACCGACAACGCGATCGCAGCGTTGGAAAACATCTCGAAGAGATTCTACGGTTTAGAGTTTCATCCCGAAGTAAACCACACAGAGCGTGGTACAGAAATTCTGAGTAATTTCGTCTTTCAAGTGTGTGGCGCTAAACAAAACTGGGATCGCGCCGGATTCATCGCCTCGATGGTCGATACGATTCACAACCAGGCAAAGGGTGCCCGGGCTATCTGCGCCCTCAGCGGAGGCGTGGATTCCGCCGTGGCGGCGGCGTTGGTGCATCGCGCCATCGGCGATCGGTTGAGCAATGTTTTTGTGGATACAGGGCTTCTGCGGCGAGACGAATTTCATGACACGCTAGAACTTTTGCGCGCCCGGCTGGGGTTAAACGTGATCGGTGTGGATGCTTCAGAACGTTTTCTCGGCCGCTTGAAGGGAGTCAGCGATCCGGAAGAGAAGCGCAAACGTATTGGGGGCGAGTTCATAAATGTGTTTGTGGAAGAGGCTCGAAAGTTGACCGCCACGACTCAGGGACTCCCAGTTACTTTTCTGGTACAGGGAACTCTTTACCCTGACGTGATCGAATCTGTTTCGGTGAAAGGCCCTTCGGCGGTCATTAAGACGCACCATAACGTCGGCGGCCTTCCTGCCGACATGCCTTTCAAGCTGATCGAACCGCTACGCGATCTGTTTAAGGACGAAGTTCGACTGATCGGCCGCGAGCTCGGCTTACCTGAAGAAATTCTGACCAAACACCCATTTCCGGGGCCCGGCCTCGCTGTACGGTTGCTGGGCGAAATCTCGCGGGAAAGACTCGAGACCCTGCGTGCTGCGGACGCAATCGTGGTGGAAGAAATTCGTCGCGCGGGATTGTACGGAAAAGTTTGGCAGGCTTTCGCAGTTCTTTTGCCGGTGCACAGCGTGGGAGTAATGGGAGACGGCCGGACATACGGGTTCACGATCGCAGTCCGGGTGGTGGACTCGCAAGATGCGATGACGGCTGACTGGTCTCGCTTGCCGCGTGAAGTACTCGAGCGGATTTCGGTACGCGTCGTAAACGAGGTCCCCGGTGTGAACCGAGTGGTTTACGACATCAGCTCAAAACCGCCTAGTACGATTGAATGGGAGTAGGATCCACAAACCGCCGTCGGGCATTCTCTGCTAGCAAGAAGCCTAACGGTTGGCCATTTTCTGGGCCATGTAAAGCAAAAGCCGACGATCGCCTTCGTCAACTCGACTCAGCAACCGGCGGAAGCGGCCCAGAAGCCGCGCTTCTTTCCCCTTGCTTCCCCACGCGATATCGTCCGCAGTCTTCCGCTTCGGAAGATTTGGCAATACGGGTGGTTCCTCGCCGTCGTAGAATAGCTGGTAGAGTGGAACTTCCATTGCTCGGGCCAGCTTTTCCAGAGTCTCGATCGCCGGAACAGTGTGGCCGTTCTCAACGCGCGAGATGTAGCAGCGGAGAAGCCCGGTACGCTTCTCAATGTCGCCTTGGGAAAGTTTTTTCGTTTCACGCAATAAACGGATGCGTTCTCCAATTATCATGGCGGGTATTGTTACATGGACTACTGACTCTCGCAAGACCAATCGTTACTTACTTAGGGGCGCGGAGAATACTGGCTGAAGGTAGCGAATAACTCGGTATTTGTCACGTTCCTAAAGAATTATCGCTGCTGGAATCAAAAGGTTTTGCTGGCGTAACCAAAACTGTATGGCAGACGTCCCAAAGAATATGGCAGCGAACGCTGCGGCTATCTCACTTCCGGCCCGTGCTAGAAAGCGAGACGAAGAAGCGGAACTGGTGCGCCTGGCTCAAAGCGGCGAGGAAGCTGCCTTTGAAGAGCTTATCCGCCGGCATCAGCAGCGCGTTTTCGGGCTGGTGAGCGGTATCCTCCGCCGGCGGGAAGATGTGGAAGATGTTGTGCAGCAGGTTTTTCTAAAGGTCTTTGTTTCCTTGAAGCGGTTCGATTTGCGGGCGGCGTTTTCCACCTGGCTGTATAAGATCACGGTAAACGAATGTTGGGATTATCTACGGAAAAAGAAGGTGCGGCCGCTGGTTTACGAAACGGACCTCTCCGAGGATCAGATATCGCGGCTCGATGGAGCCGCCTCGGGTGAACGCCCGCCTGAAAGTCCCGCAAGGCGCGCGGAAGTGCAGGACATTCTGGACCAGTTGCTCGATGAATTGCCCGAACGAGACCGCGAGCTGCTGGTACTGAAAGAAGTGGAAGGATTTTCGGTGCAGGAATTGGCAGAAATTCTAAACGTTAATGTAAATACCATAAAAGTGCGGCTATTTCGCACACGTGCGCGCCTGATGGATCTCTACCGTCACCGTCTGAATGTTGATTCGAGTCATACAGCCGCAAAAGGAAGGTCTAAAACCAATGCAAGCGGAATTTAACAAGCTAGCGTGTTTGGAATTTGAAGCACTACTCGAAGATCATGTGACGGGCGACTTGAGCAACGCCGACGCCGCCAAATTAGCGGATCATTTGGAAAGCTGTGTAGCTTGCACCACGGCTCTGGAGAACGCCGCTCCGAGCGCGGATTTGTTACGTGCGCTTTCTCCTGCGCCAGACCCAGGACCCGGTTTCTCGCGAATGATGATGGCTCGCATTGGCCAGGAATTATCCCGGCTGAACGAGCAGAAATCCGTTTGGCAGCCGTTTGTTTCGTTGGCGTGGCGCTTCGCTGCGACGGCGACACTGGCGCTTGCCCTGCTGGTTACCTTTGACGCGGTTCGACACAACAACCCTCCGGATGTGGCATACCTGCATCCGACGCAATCTCGTGAACTTTTCCCTGATCCAGGTCGTGTTCCGGCAGATGGCGATGAGGTTTTAATGATGGTGGCGGACACAAATCATGGACCACGATAAGAAACGCGGCGAAGCAGCCGTTCTCATCTTGGTTGTTTTTCTGCTTGGCGCTCTGTTGGGAAGCGTCGGGAACCACCTTTGGGGCGAGCGAGTATGGGGCAAGCAGATTACAAACGGGCCGCCGTCGAAGGGCCAGATCGTCAGTGACTTAACGAGGGAGTTGCAGCTCACAGCGGACCAGCAGAAACAGCTAAGCTCTATCGTGGACGATACCAGGGCCCAAGTTCGTGCTCTCTACAATACCGTCGAACCGCAGCACGAGCAGCTTCGCCAGCGAGGCCGCGACCGCATTCGCGCTATCCTTACGCCAGACCAAAAACCCAAATTTGAACAGTTTATGAAGCGTATTGACGAGCAGCGGAAAAAGGACGAACAACAACAATCTCGCTAGTACGTTGCGAGATCCTACCGTCTAGAAGGGGATATCTTCGTCTGAGATTTCCGGTCCCGGCGCTCCAGGCTCTTCGAGCATGGGCCCGCCTTCCATGTCTGGATCAGACGGTCGTCCTTGCCCGCCGCCATGGCCAAAGCTCGCGCCCGCACTCGCTGCCGCACTGTCAGCCCGGCCGCCGAGCATCCGAAAATTGGTCGCGACGATTTCGAAGCTCGTGCGTTTCTGGCCTTCCTTGTCCTGCCACTCCCTGGACTGAATACGCCCTTCGATGAAGATCAGCGAGCCTTTCTTCAGATATTGCTGCGCGATTTCCGCCTGCTTGCCCCACACGACAATCTTGTGCCACTCTGTACGCTTCTGGCGCTCGCCACTTTTGTCTTTGTACGTTTCGTCGGTGGCTACGGAAAAATTCGCCACGGCCTGTCCGCCGCCGGTATAGCGCGTTTCCGGGTCTCGGCCCAGCCGTCCCACGAGGATTACTTTGTTTACCGACATGAATGGTCCACCTGTTCAGCTAGTTTTCGTATAGCTAGCGAGTATAGCTGAAGTCAGGCATGGCTGAGCTAAAAAGTATTCGGCGAGGCCAGAGACGGCGCGCAACGAAGATATCCGCTAGGAAAGTTCGTCTGCGTTTTCGTAAGCGATTAGGCCCTGAGGATTCTGCTAAACTCCATGCCGACCAAGACTCGAACGGAAATGGAGATTGCCATGGCCCAGAATTTCGAGAATCACGCCAAGATCGTTCCCGCATTTCACTATTTTGTTCTGCCGTTGCTAACTATCAATCTGGGCTGGTCTATCAATCGCCTAGCGCATCACTTTTCAGCGGATGCGGTGATTTCCCTGCTGGTCGCCGCCGCGCTGATACTGCTGGCGTTTTACGGCCGACTTTTTGCGCTTACGGTCCAAGACCGCGTTATTCGGCTGGAGATGCAACTGCGCCTGCAAAATCTATTGCCGCCGGACCAGCGCATCCGCACCCCTGAGTTTACCGTCGGCCAGTTAGTGGCGTTGCGTTTCGCCAGCGACGAGGAACTGCCCGGGCTTGCGCGGAGAGTCTTGGACGAAAAATTGAACGACCGCAAAGCCATCAAGAAAATGATTCAGAATTGGCAGGCCGATTTGCTGCGCGCATAGCCCGCTTCGTCTGTAACCCGGCGGGGAAACAACTCATTTCGAATCGGGGCGCTCCGTCACAGGCTGCTTAGGATTTGCAGGTAGCGGAGTTTTCTGTCCGCTACTGCTTTCGCCTTTCAGCAGCGATGCCAAATCGTGATAAGCATAAATTGTGGGCGCATGGTTTTGCATTAATCCACCGGTATCGGCCGTAGGCCCATAATTGCTGTGCAAGCGGTGGCCTAACATGCGCAGCATGGCCATCTGCTGGCCGCGATGATGCGAGGTATGCGCAATTCTTCGCGTGACGATCCAGGCCCGCGTTCGCCGCGCATCGAAAAATACGGCCTCGGCTTCCCACCACGGTTCGTCTTTCTCGCGCAGAGCGGACAACCGCTTCCCGCTGTCTTCCGCGTAACGCTTGATGAATTCCAGACGCGTTTCCTGTACCGGCAGCGGCGGCGCGGCTACATCAATCGCCAACATTGTGCGAAACCACAAATCCTCACTTACGCATTGATGCACCATCTGCTCGCGGACGCTACGCCCGCGCGGATCTCCTGCGCGAGGACGCATCGCAAGGTCCGCATCCGCGAACTCGCTCCACACGCTCAAAACTTTAATTCGCTCAGTTTCGTACGTTTCGATCAGAAAGTCGTATCTCATGGGGGCCACCAAATGTCTGGCAGGCTATTCCAATTCGGCGCTTGAATACAACAGACTCTTGCGAAAATAAATCTACCGCGGAGCCGCCGCGTGTGGCGTGGTGGATACGCCAAGTTCCTTCAGCTTGGCCTGCGCCCGACGGGCTTCGTCGGATCCTGGGAAGCGGCGCACAAGTTCGCGCAGGTCCCGAATGCCGCTGGACTTCATTCCCAACTCAAGCTCCGCGAAGGCCTTCTTCAGCATGGCAGCGGCGAGTTTGAAACTTTTGGGATAATTACTCAACACGATTTCATATTGCGCTAGCGCGTCCTGATAGTTCCCCTGTGCGTAGGCAATTTCGCCCAAGTAAAATTGCGCGTTCGAAGCGAGTTCGTTGGTGGGGAAAGTCCTGATGAAATCGCTGAACTCCTGCCGCGCAAGATCGTATTTCCCCGTACTGAAGTCCCGCAGCGCATTTTGATAAAGCGTGTCGCTGGAAACCGAAGACATGGGCGAAGGCGCCGAAGTATCGCCGGCTTGTTGAGACGGCGGTGCCTGGCTGGTCGCGCCGGGACCTGGCACGGGATTGGAATAGACGCCGTTTTGCGCCGGGGGGACTCCGCCTGAAATCTTTCCATCGATACTTTGCAGCAAACCTTGCACGTCGTTCATCTGCTGGCTAAACTTCGCCACCCGCGCCTGAATATCCTGCAGGTTGTCAGAGAGGCCCTGGGTTTGCGTGCTCATGGTGTCGATGCGTGAGACGCTATTCGCAGTAGCTTCCTGCACATTTTTTTGCAAAAGGCCCATCTGGGCATTCAATTGATTCGTAGCATCTAGCGATTGCTGCACCAGCGTTCGCAGCGTCGCATTGTTCGTATCAATCGCGCTGCGGATGTCCCTCTGCCCCTGCAGCAATTGAGACACCTGTTCTTGCAGTTGAATCATGTCTTTTGAAACGGCTCCAGTGGGCTTGGGTGCAAGCATTGCTCCGCCCAAGGCGCCGATTAGTACTGCCGCGAGTGCGAGCGCGATCCATCGTGTGCGCAAGGCATGCCTCCTCTGTCTTTTTTTTCCGAACAAATTGCGTGGGACGGCCTGGTCAACGTAACTAAGCCGTCCCGCTGTCAATGGAAGTCCGTCGGTCTGGCCATAACTTTAGTGAGCAGCCACAAAATGCGCGCGCCGGTTCTGTTGCCAGCACGATTCGTCATGCTCGGTGCAGAAGGGCCGCTCTTTGCCCCAGCTGACCGTATCCATCCTGGTCGCGGAAATTCCGAGTGAGATCAGATAGTTCTTGGCGGCTTGGGCGCGCCGTTCGCCGAGACCGATGTTGTATTCCGTGGAACCGCGCTCGTCGCAATGGCCTTCGATGGTCACGCGAATCTGCGGATACGATCTTAAAAACTCCGCGGTCTTGGCCAGATTACCGCGCGCATCGGCGCGAATGTCAGACTTGTTAAAATCGAAAAAAGCATCCTTCACATTCTGCTCGAACAATTCGCTCAAGCTTTTATTTTCGGCGGGAGCCTCCACTGCCGCCGCACCAACGGTCACACGCGCATCCGAGTTTGCTGTTCCGCCCGGACCGGTAACCGTGATCGTATAGGTCGTCGATTCGGTTGGCGTCACCGGGGTCGATCCTTGCGCCGTTACCTTACCCACTCCGGGTTCGATATCGAGATCGGTCGCGTTGGTTGACGTCCAGCTTAGAGTCACCGTGTCGCCGCTTTTCACCGAGGTCGGTGAGGCGTTCAGAGTAACGGTAGGCGGCGCGGCGGTTGGTGCCGGAGCGGTTTGAGTCGGAGGTCGGCTTGCGACTTGCTTCTTGCAACCGCCTGCGAGAGCCGTGAGCGCGACAACCCCCAGCAACAATCCCAGCCTTCTAAGACTACTGTCCTGCATGTATTGCCTCCTTCGACGTCTGCGAAAGCCTGGCAGATAACGTCGCTCTATAATTTGTGCAACTCGATCTGTTGATCGGCCCATTGCCAGAAATCGCTTTTCAAAAGAGAACGACTGAAAACGAATTATCTACGCCATTTAGCGCGGCGACCAGTTCGGTGATTCGTTCTGTCCTTGATACGTCAACTGGCGCGGTTGGCTCCCATCCGCCAGCATCGTCCAAATTTGCCGCGTTCCGTTTCTGGTGGACTCAAAAACAATGTGCCGCCCATCCGGTGCCCAACTCGGGCGTTCGTTGCGGCCGGCGTCCCGGGTCAGTTCCACCAACTGGCGGCTAATCACATCCATAATGTAGATGTCGAAATTGCCACTCGGGCGTCTCCAACTGAACGCTAACAGTTGTCCATTTGGTGACCACGAGGGATCCACCACATATCCCATGTCCGGCATGTCGAGCTTTTGAACGCTGGAGCCATCTGAATTCGCAAGGTACAGCACAGGTTCGCCTCCCCGGTCGCTCACAAAAGCGATTTGCTTTCCAGTTTTCGGGTTCCACGCAGGTGAGGTGCTCACTCCGGCGGCAAAAGTAATGCGGTGAAGATTTCCGCCACCGGCATCGGTCACATAGATTTCCGGGTCCCCGTTCTGGCTCGACATAAACGCAACCTGCGATCCATCCGGCGACCACGCCGGCGAGCTATTCGACCCACGATACCGTGGAAAGGAAATTAGGCGATCCGAGGCAGTGGAATAAACGCAAATTTGCGGCGAGGTGATGCCGCGAAATGGAACGTAGCAAGTAAACGCGATTTTAGTCGCGTCGGGGGACCAACGAGGTGTGAGAGAAATGGATTTCAGGTGGGTCAGCTGGTGCTGGCTCCCGCCGTCGTAATCCATGGCCCAGATTTCTTTGTTTCCCGCCTTCGTACTCACATACGCGATTTGAGTTTGCGCGATGCCGGGCAAGCCCCCGCTTAGGCGGGACACGATGTCGTCGGCGAACTGATGCGCCAAGCGTCGAGCATCGCCGTCGGTCGCTGCGCCACGATAAATTTTCTGCATCGCAATGGGCGCAGACGGATTGTGGACGTCTGAAAGAAATCCTGCCGCAGCGAGGTTCGATCCTTCCACGGAAAGATTACCGTACGCTACCATGTACGCGCTGGATGGCGCATTGGCCCAATCGGCAAATTTCAGTTCGCTCGGTTGGCTTGGCGACTGTGGCGGGTAAAAGCTGGGGCTTACGAGGTCGAGGATGCCGCAATATTCCAAGTCACTCCAGAGCACGTCGTGAAACGTTTTCTCCAGAGGCTGTGGCGCCGGCGCTCGTACTCCGAATTCTGGAACGGCCAGACGTACTTTTGAGACGCCCAGCCCGGTACCGGTCTTGAACCAATCCTGAGCCGAGGCAGTTCCCGCGCAAAACAGCAAGGTGATTGCGAATGTTGCGATTTTTCTTGTCATAGGAGTCTTTTGATTATTTTTCATCTCATCCCTATCATCGTTTGTAGTCGAACCAGAACTCCACTCCTACCTTCGATCCCGAATACTCCGCTGGCAGCCGTCCAAGCGGGTTCGAGTCGCGCACCGCGCGAACCGCAGACGTATCTACAGACGCGTTGCCGCTGGATTTGGTCACCTGTACATTCGTGATTGTGCCGTCTTTTAAAACATCAAACGTAACCACTACTCGAGGTGCGTACTGAATACCCGGATCCACAGTTGCCTGGATCCAGTTGCTGCTTACGCGGCGCTGCACTGCTTCCACATACCACGAAAACCGTGAGCCGAAATTTCCGCCGCCCGCATCGTTGCTAAATCCGATTCCTCCTTGTGTGGCTGTCCCGGTGCCCATCGCAAATGAGGTGTACGGGACCGTCGGCGTGCCGCCTCCTCCATAGGGAACGGCGTTTGGCGGGGGTGGTGCTTTATTCTCCAGCACCTTCGATGGTCGCGTCACGTACTTCGGCGGCTTGACGCGATCGAATTTTGGAATGGGTATAGCGTCAGGTTGTTTTTCGGGTATTTTAGGAGGCGGCTCGGATTTGTAGAGCCCCTTCGATTCGTCCACCACGCGGTTGGGGGTTTCCACTTCCGGACGCGGCATAGGAACTGCCGGGACGCTTCCCACCACCCCAACCGATAGGGCGCCGCCCGGACCGCCCCAAGAGTCTTCGTGTGGAGAATAGTGCGCGGACATAAACAGCAAAGCCCCCAGGACACAGTGAAATACCAGCGAAGCCGCAAAAAACGAGCCAAGCGGCCGGGTTAAATTGTCAGGAATCGCGTTTTCGGCGTAGGAAGCCATTTCACTGAATCTGTGAACGCTCGCTAAGCGGCTGGGTTACGACACTTATGTTTTGGATTCCGGCTTGTCGCAAAGAATCCACCACGGTGGCCCAACTCCCGAAGGGAACCGTCTCATCGCAACGCACGTACACGGCCTGATGTTGAATATCGTGCGATTGCGACACAACTCTTTGTCCAAGATCGTGAATGTTAATCGGCTTATCGTTCAGGTACACGCGTTGCGCGCGGTCAATGGTGACCACCATGCGCACTTCGGTCAGTTCTTTCACGGTTTGTGTTTTGGGCACATCCACTTCGATCCCCGACTGCAGGATCGGCGCTGTGATCATGAAAATAATCAGCAGAACCAATACGACATCGATGAACGGCACCATATTGATTTCTGCAAGTGTGGTTCCGGTTTCGTGTTGAATCTGAGGCATGACAGTTTTTTACGCGCTGTACAGAGTTTCGATTTTCGCAACAAACTCCGAGGCAAAGCTATCCATACGAGCTGCCACGGAGCGGATGTTTCCAACATAGTAGTTGTAGGCAATCACCGCAGGGATGGCGGCAAAAAGTCCCGCAGCAGTCGTGATCAAGGCTTCGGCAATGCCGGGCGCAACAGCTCGAAGACTTGCGGAGCCGGCGTCACCCAATCCCGAGAATGCGTCCATAACTCCCCATACGGTGCCGAACAATCCGATGAAGGGCGAAACAGAACCTGTCGTCGCGAGCCACGGCATCCATTTTTCCAGACGTCGGACTTCTTCGCCCGCGGCGACTTGCATTTCCACTCCTACCGCCTGCGCATTCCGCACTTTGGTGGGTGTTGCGGTTACACCAGGGCGATTGTTGGGACTACCAAGCTGTGCTTCCAGTTCGCGGTAACCTGCTTGATAAACCACAACTAGCGGAGTCCCACCTGCGCCAGCCCGCAGCGTGTTTGGATCAGGCAATCCACGACCCGACCGGAACATTTGAAGGAATTTTTTGGTTTGCGGCTCGATTTGTCCGAAAAGCCGCGATTTTTGAAAGATGATTGCCCAGGAGAACAGAGACAGGACAAGCAGGATGCCGAGAACGACGCGTGCTACCCAACCCGTTTGTTCCAGTAAAGCGAACGGGCTGGCTAAAATGATCAACGCCAGACCAGAAATGATATCCCCCCAGGAGAAAATATAAATCTTTACTCAACAACCGTAGCATACGCATACAGGAGGGTCAAACAATTCGCCCGAAGAGTTTTGGATTGGGCACATAAGGACACGGCAAAACTCACGCTAATGCAGCGCAACATTTCCTCCCGGACGCGGATCGTTTTTTACCAGGGCAAACGAAAGCAAAAACATGCACGCGCAGCAGATGGAAAGAATCCAATAGGTATCGACGTATGACAACGTGGCGGCCTGCGCCTGAAGGCCGGCATAAATTCTCGCCATGGCTTGCCGTTGAGCTTCGTGCGTGCTGAGCCCTGCGCGGTTGAGCTGTTGCGTCAGACCATTTAGTGTGTCGCGGAATTGTGAGTTCGATGGGTTGATATGGTCACCAAGGGCAATTTGGTGGAATTGCGAACGCCGGGCGATGATGGTGGTAACTAATGACGTTCCCACGCTGGAGCCGATGTTGCGCGTGAAATTCACCAGCCCTGCGACGGCATTGCTTTTTTCCTGTTGCACGCCAATATAGGCTGCGGTCGTCGCCGGAACGAACACGAAACCCAGAGGCAAATACTGTACGATGCGCAGCCATGTGGCGTGGGCGAAACTCATTTCCTGATTGAACTGACGAACAGAAACATACATACCGATAGCCATTAAGAACCAGCCGGAAGCGATCAGGTACCGCAATTGAAATTTCGACGTGAGCCGGCCAACGATAGGCAATTCCACGAGCAACAATATGGCCGCAGCAGATAGCACCATGCCGGCATTTTGCGCTGTATATCCCATAATTGTTTGAAGGAACTGCGGCATCAGAACGGTGGTGGCAAACGCCATAGCCCCGACCATGAGCATCATCATGTTCGCCGTAGCGAAATTTCGGTTCCTGAAAAGACGCACATCTACGATAGGGTCTTTGTGAAACCACTCATAGAACACAAGGGCGGTCAGGCACACCGCCGAAACGATCGCGAGAGTGAGGATGAAATGGGAACCAAACCAATCGTCCTCCTGTCCTTTGTCCAGCATGATTTGCAATGCGCCTACTCCCAGCGCGAGTAACGAGAATCCGATGTAGTCGAGTTTGATGCCGCCTCTTTCCACGCGCTTCAGATAGGGCGGGTCTTCCACCAGTTTGTAAACCAGAAACAAAGCGATGATGCCCACCGGCAAGTTGATGAAGAAGATCCAGCGCCACGAGTAACTGTCAGTCATCCAGCCACCCAGAGTTGGCCCGATCGCGGGCGCGCACACCGCGGTGATGCCATACAGCGAAAAGGCCAGACCGCGCTTTTCTGGTGGGAACGTGTCGGCGAGAATCGCCTGCACCATGGGCTGCAAGCCGCCTCCGCCCGCGCCTTGTAGCACGCGAAAAAAGAGAAGAAGACCAAGGCTCGGCGCGATTCCGCAGAGCAGGGAACTCACGGTAAAGATCGCGAGGCAAGTCATGAAAAATCGTTTGCGACCGAAGATGGTTACCAGCCATCCGCTGATCGGCAGCACGATCGCGTTGGCGACCAGATAGGAAGTCAGCACCCAGGTACTCTGGTCATTGCTCGCGCCCAGGTTGCCGGCGATGTGCGGCAGGGCGACGTTTGCGATCGAGGTATCCAGCACTTCCATGAAAGCTGCCAGCGACACCACCACCGCGATCAGCCACGGATTGGCTTTCGGTTTCCAGATTTCCTGAGGAAGAGCAGCGGCGGCAGCGCTCATCGCACCTTTCGTTATGCGCGGTGGGAACGAATGATATTAGCGCGAGGCCAGGAAATTACCCACGGAAGAATTGGATGTTTTGATCGTTAAATCTGACTCTTAATTTGATTCTTGGTCTCACGTGGTTTTCAGGCCGTTGGGGACCATGGGCATCGAGCGCAGGCGAACGCCGGTCGCGTCGAAGATGGCGTTGCCGATTGCCGGGGCGATGCCGACGATGGGGGTTTCGCCGGCGCCGGCCGAAGGAATATCTTTGCGGTCGAGAAGCACGACTTCGATTTTGGGGATGTCGCTGAAACGCGGCACGCGGTATTTCGAGAATCGCGCGTTCAGGATTCTGCCATTTTCAAATTTCACGGATTCGAAAAGCGCGCCACCGAGTCCCATTATGTTGGCGCCTTCGATCTGATTGCGCAGACCATCCGGATTGACGATGGCGCCGCATTCAAATGCTGTGACCACGCGCACGACGCGGACTTCTCCGGTCTGCTTGTCCACTCGAACTTCCGCGCAAGTGGCTACGTTGCCACCTTTCTCGACCCCTCCGCCGATGCCGAATCCCTGGCCCGCATTGCGTCTTATTAGCACCCCAGCCGAAATTTTTCAGCGGCGGCTTGAAAACGGCGCGCAACCGTTCGTCTTTTAGATTTTTGATGCGGAATTCGAGCGGATCCATTTTCGCCGCGTGCGCGAGTTCATCCATAAACGATTCGCGAGCAAAATGATTGGCAGTGGCTGCGAGGCCGCGATATGAACCTTGGCGCAGTGGCGAATCCGAGGGACGGAACGCGATCCGCTGATTTGCAATATCGTAGAGACGTGCTGATGCCCGAGCCGCCTGAATTGTAATTGAGAAATTCCCAGGCAGTGACGGTGCCGTCTTTGCGCCAAGCCGGCGGTTATATCGATCACGCCAGCGGGGCGAAAATACGCCCAGGTAAATTCTTCTTCGCGGGTCCATGAACTCTTACCGGACGTTTTACTGCGCGAGCGAGTCGCGCAGCTTCGATTGCGGTTTCGCCGGTGTGTTTCCCGCCGTAGGCTGAGCCGGTATCGAGCATGATCACTCGCACATTATCTTCGGGATCTTGAAGGCGGCGGCCAGTTCGGCACGAACGCCGAAAGGACGCTGCGTTCCGGTCCAAACTGTTAACTTGTCGCCGGACCATTGAGCCAGCGCAACGCGGGGTTCCAGCGGGACATGCGCGATGTAGGCCACGGTATAGGTCTGCTGCAAGCGATGGTGGGCGGAAGCTAGAGCCTTTTCCACTGAGCCTTTCACATAGGGCGAAAAATCTTCGCCGCCTCGGCCAGGGCTGTCCGTAAGATGTTTCTTCAAATGCTCGAACAGCTCAGCGTTGGAAATCTGCGGCTCCGATTTCCACTGCGCGTGGATAGCTGCTGCTGCCTGGGTGGCGAGAGCCTGGTCCGGGGCTGTCACGCCGATGAAATCTGCATCATGAAGCACCGTCACGCCGGGAATTTTCTCCCCTTCGCTGGTATCCGCCGAAATCAAACTAGCCTGAAAGGAATCAGGGCGCACGATTTTCCCATGCAGCATGTCGGGAAGTTTTTGGTCGCTCGGATATTGATGTTTGCCGGTGACGAAGGCCTGGCCGTGTACTTTCGGCGCTGATTGACCGGCAATTCGCCACTGGGCCGGGGGGATTAGCGGTTCTTCGGCGGAAATATTTTCGGTAAGTTGTTTCCCTTTGACTAGCTCAGCATACTCGGCAGAACGCTTCGTTTGCGGATCGATTATTTTCCCGTCTTCTGCGACCAGACGGCTGCGATCCACTTGCCACTGCGCCGCTGCCAACCCAATTAAGGAGTCGCCAGCAGCCGCGGCGACTTTTCGCAATTGCAAGTTCATGATCGGCGTTGTGCGGCTGCCGAAAGTTCCCATGTCGAACGGGGTCAGCTGCGTGTCACCCATCACGAGTTGAATTTCGTCGATCGGGTAGTGCAGCTCCTCAGCTACTCCCTGGCTCAGAGAGGTGCGAATGTTTTGGCCGACTTCCACTTTGCCGGTGTACACGGTGACCTTGCCGTTCTCGCCGATGTGAAGCCAGGCAGCGATGTCCGTTGGCAAGTTTTGTTCGGTGACGTGGCCGCGAGAACCGGATTCCTGCGCTGCGGACGTAGCTTTCATGGCCATTACAACCAGCAGGCCGGCGCCCAGAAATTTGAAGAAGTCGCGGCGGTCGGTTTCGAAGCGGTACGCCGGACCCGCTGTTAATTCGTATCGCTCCGGCTCGATTTGAAATTGCGAATTCTTGGGGGCACTCATGTGCGCGGCTCCGGCATGGCTTTGGCCGCTTTCTGAATCGCGGACACGATGCGTGGGTAGGTACCGCAGCGGCAGACGTTGCCTTCCATGGCTCGAAGGATGTCGTCGGGGGTTGGCGAGTGATTCGAATTCAAAAGCGCCGCCGCGGACATGATCATTCCGGAGGTGCAGTAGGCGCATTGCATGGCGGCTTCGTCAAGGAAGGCTTGCTGCAGGGGATGGAGATGATCGCCGACGGCTAGACCTTCGATTGTGGTTACTTCATTATCGCCGACCAGGCCTATTTGCGTGCGGCAGGAGCGCTTGGCGACTCCGTCGATGAGGACGGTGCAGGCGCCGCATTGGCCTTCGCCGCAGCCGTACTTGGTGCCGGTGAGGTGGAGTTGGTCGCGCAGCACGCTAAGAAGAGTCAACTGATACTCCGCGTCGATTTTGCGGACGCTGCCGTTTACCTTCATGTGCGTTATTTTTGCCATGAGAAAGCCCCTCGTCTCGGGAACGATGGCACGGTATTTTGTGTATGCAAAGACTCGATTCTAGTCTCGGTTAGAAAATGTTCCGGTGTTTGTTTTCTGCGGGTTACGAGGATTTCTGTTTGTTGGGCAGTTTCGGTTCGAAGTTGAAGATTTGAGTTCAGGGTCAGTCGGTGGTAGCGTTTAAAAAGCCGGCTCGAACTAGTGAAACGACTTTCGTTTGAAATGACACGAGCGATCTCCAGGGCAGAAAACTGCGACGAGTCGTCGGCTCTTTGATGCGCTCCAAATTTTTCTAATCCACTCACAAAAAAAACGTAGCACATCGCACGATGAAGGTCTAGCGGTGGAAGCCTGTGTGCAATGTAATTATCGCGACGTGGGGGGGGGACTTTCCCCGAAAGGGAACTGCTCATGATTTTGATTGGGACCATGCTTGGTGCTCGCAGTGTAAATTACGATAAAAGCAGCGCTTACCCTTCGCTAACGATCCGTAGGGAAGGAGGTAATCTTTCTAAGGGCGGCGTCAACAGCTTTCAGAACAGTTGCGGCTGGATCCGTTTTGCGAAGGAAGCCGAGGACGCCGATCTTTTCGGCGTGGGCAATCAGTTCAGGCGTTTCGTGGACGGAGAAAAATAGAATAGGTGTATCGGGATTAAGCTGGCGTATCCTTTGCGCTGCTTCGAACCCTGTGCAGCCCGGCATGCTGAGATCCAGAATCACCAGATCGGGGTTTACTTCCTGCATCAGAGCGACGGCTTCGTCGCCGTCGGAGGCTTCGGCACAGCCCTCCAGATCTCCCCGCATTTCCAGGATTTTGCGCAAGCCTTTGCGCACGGATACGTGATCGTCTGCGACGAGGACTCGCATGTACTGATTGTCCCGCCGGACTTCGGGGGACGACCATAAGGGGTATTGGGTAATTTGTCGTAGGTTTATATAGGCGAAGAAAAAGCGAATCTGTTATACTCGCATCGTGCCTATGGACGAAGGACGAAAACGAGTCATCGGAATCATGGCAGCCGTGATGGCGGCACCGCGCTTGAAGGACTGGAATTGGGACGGTCGAGCAGGCGCGCCAGCGTGCGAGAGCATTGTGATCACTGCTATCGGCGCAGCGGAGCGAATCCTGGAGATCATCGATCAAAGGCAGGGAAGACCGATGAGCAAAGCTGCGGGAGGCCAATAAGCATTTCTTAGCCTTGAAACGCCGCTAATATGCCACGAGCAGGTCAATGTTCCGGACGGTTACCGCAGGGCAATCCGTTGGTTGGACTGGTTTTCAAGGAAAACCGTTGTGGAAGCGCCACGAATCACGTAAGCAAGACCTTGCTGCTCCGGCCCGTAGTCTTCGGAGCTGGCACAAGCGGCTTGTTGCTCTATCAGAGTGTGTTTCCTCCACAGCTTCAATTCAGAAGCCCGAGCTTCATCACATTGAATCCACCGACATTACCCTCTCTGAAGCAAACCATTCCGAGAATACCGAAGTGCGAGGCTGCGAGGGCGAAGAGTTCAAACGTGCTAGAATCAAATTCGTCCATGAGCAGAACGTTCGATGTCGGAATTGAATCGCTTGCCGGTGGGGCTGGTGCGGTGCCCGCCGCTCGACATGGACACTTGGGATCCTTCGCTGTAACCGCTTCGGACAGGAACCCTACAATCTCCGCTGCATCCTCAGACGCAAAGAAATCCTTTTACCTAGAAACGTTTGGCTGCCAGATGAATGCGCACGATTCGGAGAAGGTTTCGGGCGTGTTGATGGGGCGCGGCTACCGGGCAGTGGAAAATCCGGCGCAGGCGGATTTGGTGCTTTACAACACTTGCAGCATACGGGAAAAGGCAGCGCAGAAAGTGTTTGCGCGGTTGGGAGACTGGAAGACAGTTGCCGACGGAAAAATAATTGGCGTGTTGGGGTGTGTGGCGCAGCAGGAAGGCGAAGAAATATTCGAGCGCGCGCCGTGGGTTAGCTTAGTTTGCGGGTCGGCGAGCTATCGAAAACTTCCTGAGTTGCTGGCACAGCTTGAGGCGGGCGGGCGGCGCGTGACGGGACTAGATCTCAACACCGATGAAACTTTCGAGACTGAAATTACGCGACGCGACAATTTAATCCGTGCATACATCACGATTATTGAAGGCTGCGATTATGCTTGCGCGTACTGCGTGGTACCGCATACGCGCGGGCCAGAACGTAGCCGGGCAAGCGAGGCGGTGTTGGCGGAAGTGAAACGGCTGGCGGACGCTGGTTACACCGAAATTCAATTGCTGGGACAGACAGTGAATTCCTACCGCGACCCGTCGGCGCGCAAATGGAGCTTCGTGGATCTGCTGCGCGCGGTTGCTGCAGTGTCGGGAATCCGCCGCGTGCGATTTACAACTTCGCATCCAAATGATTTTCACCGCGAGATCGTTCAAGCGATTGATGAGACCCCCGCGCTTTGCGACCACGTCCACTTGCCGGTGCAATCGGGCTCGGATCGGGTGTTGAGAGCGATGCGGCGTACGTACACCCGCCAGGAATATTTACAGAAGATCGAATGGATACGAGACGCCAAGCGGCCAATCGGCGTGACGAGCGATATCATTGTGGGCTTTCCGGGCGAGACGCTGGCGGATTTCGAAGATACGCTAACGCTGCTGGATGTGGCGCAATACGACGCAATTTTTTCGTTTACGTATTCGCCGCGGCCGAATACTTCTGCAAAAGAGATGCCCGATGCCATGCCAGAAGAAGAAAAGAGTCGGCGGCTGGCGGTTTTGAACGAGCGGCAGCGCCGGATACAGATTGCGAACAACCAAAAAGTGCTTGGCGAGACTTTTGAAGTGCTGGTAGATGCGCGGCACCGAGCGCGCGGACAATGGACTGGGCGTTCGACCAGCAACCGGCTGATAAATTTCACTTCAACGCACGAGAATCTTCTGGGAGAATACATCTCAGTGAGAGTGACGCGCGGCGGGCCGAACAGTTTAGTCGGCGAGCACGTACTCTAGCAGCGGGAGGCCACCATGGAACTCGAAGTAAAGATACGAGGTCTGATGATGGATCCTGTGACCAACATGCCTGTGGTCGTATTGAAGGAAACTGCGGGTAACGGCGTGCTCCCGATCTGGGTTGGAATTTACGAAGCAAACGCGATTGCGTTGGAAATTGAGAAAGTGCAAACGCCGCGTCCCATGACGCACGACCTGCTGAAAAATGTTCTCACCGGGTTGAACGTACACGTGCAACGAGTGGTGGTGTGCGATTTGAAGGACGACACGTTCTACGCGCTGATATGGATGGAGCGCGACGGGCAGACGATGTCGATGGACTCGCGGCCTAGCGACGCGCTGGCACTTGCGCTGCGGCTGGATTGTCCGATTTTTGTAGAGGACGAAGTGCTCAAACATTCCAAGAAGGCCGGCGCGGTTTCGGAGAAAAGTTCAAGCGAGGAATTGCGCAAGTGGTTGGAAAATTTGAACGACGAGGACCTCGGGCGTTACAAAATGTAGTCGCGCTTCATTCTGGGTACAATCCCACGCTGTTCTGCGACCGGAATCACGATTTAGGAAGATACCTCGATAAGTACAAGAAAATCCCTGCAGCGGAGTCCTGCATTACGTGCTGGAGCATGCCAGGCCTTAGGCTCCTGCGCATGTGGGCAAGAATTCCGAACAGCGCGCCATACACGGCAATCGTGAGTATGCCCTTCACGCCCTGGTACGCGTGCGCGACGCCAAAGACGAGTGCCTGCCCGGCGATTGCAGCGGCGGTGCTAGCGGTGAGAGCGAAAAACTGCTTTTGCAAATAACCGCGAAACACGAATTCTTCGCAAAAGCCCGCGCTGATCGACAATACGATCCAGATGGCCAGCTCCAGAGGACTTCTTGGCATAATTGCCTGAGCCGCTTTAGTCATTTCCGGATTTTTGCCGAGCGCGTGGGCAAGCGACACTAGAAAGATTCCTACTACAAACCAGAAGAGGAATGCGATGCCAATGTCGCGCCAAATCTCCTTGGCATTCTCCCATCTTCCTCCGATAACGTCTGTGAACCTGGTTCCGGTGTGGCGAATGCCGAGGAACCATACGTACGCTAACAGGACGAGCTCAAAGCAGATTGTGAACGAATAGACGGCGATGCGATTTTTAACATTGTAGTTTTGAAGGTGGCCTATGCGGCTCGATTGGAAGTAAGAAGTCGCTAATACAAAGAGCACCAAGCCAAGCGTGTGCCAGACAGGCGCCAAAAGCTTGCGCCCGTCGGAATTTGGCGCAGCAAGACTGTAGATCGCCATGTGATTCGCTTCTCGTGACCGATGACGAGGGAGGGTATCACGGCGAGTGGAGGGAAATTCGGCCGAAAAGGGGATTTCTACGGGTTGGTGCTATTTTTCGCTTGCGCAGGGACCAGGCAAATGAGTAGAGTTGGGCTACTTGTGGTGTAACCGGTGGTGTAGGTGGGGCCGGGGGCGTCCATATATGGGCCCACGGTTGCGCGACAGGCTGAGGGAACGATTGACCTACGTCATCGCGGTCGCCAATCAAAAAGGCGGCGTCGGGAAGACTACGACGTCCATTAATCTAGCCGCCGCCATCGCGCTGAAGAAAAAGAAAACCCTTCTCATCGACCTGGACCCGCAATCGAACGCCACCATCGCTTTTTTCGAATCGTCCGATATCCAAATTTCGATGTACGACCTGTTCGCCGAGCATCCGGCGGAGATGGCCAAGATCGTAAAACCCACAAAAGACCCCTATCTTTTTGTAGCACCCGGAAAGCTGGCTCTGGCAAGGCTGGAGCAGCAACTCGCGGGGCAATTTGACGCTCCATTCAAGCTGAAGGACGCGTTGACTCCAGTATTGAAAGATTACGAATTCATCGTTTTGGATACTCCGCCGGCGCTGGGCATCTTGACTGTAAATGCGCTGGTGGCTTCGACGCATTTGTTGGTGCCCATACAAGCTGCGTATTTCGCGATCGAAGGCACGGACGACCTGCTGGAAACATATGCGCGAATACGCGCGCGGCCTAATCCGGATTTGAAAGTGCTGGGTGTGGTGATCACGCTGTTCGACAAGCGCACGAATATTTCGCGCGACACACACGAGCAAATTCGCGCGGTGTTTGGCGACGCGCTTTTCAAGACGCGGATTAGCAAAAACGTTCGCCTGGAAGAGAGCCCGGCGTACAAAGAGACGGTTTTTTCCTTTGCGCCGAAGTCATCGGGCGCGGAAGAATACAAAAAGCTCGCTCAGGAGGTATTGCAACGTGTCCAAGAGGATCGGGTTACCCGTCACTCTCAAGATGCGGCATGACGCGCATTATGTTGAGACGCTGACCAGTTTCAGCGGGGCGTCGATTGGGCGGATGATTCCGCTCGATAAGGTGCGTCCAAATCCAGACCAGCCGCGAAAAGCGTTGGGCGATCTGCGCGAACTAACAGATTCGATACGCGAAAAGGGCGTGCTGGAGCCCTTGCTGGTGCGCTTTATACCGCGGGAGGATACTTATTACATTATTTCGGGGGAACGGCGTTACCACGCCTCGAAAGCGGCTGGTTTGCACGAGCTGCCTTGCATCGAGAAGATTGCCGACGATGCGGAAACGCTCGAGCTTGGCTTGATTGAAAATCTTCAGCGCAAGGATTTGACTCCGTTCGAAGAAGCGGATGGCTTGCAGCGCCTCGCAACGCATTTCGACTATACGCACGATGATATTGCGAAGAAAATCGGACGAGCGCGTTCGTCGGTCACGGAAACGATGTCGCTTACGGTAATACCCGATGCGGTTCGCAAGGAATGCATCGAGCGCGGCATATTCTCGAAGTCGCTATTGCTTCAGGTGTCGCGCCAGCCGAACGAGAAAAAGATGCATGAGATGGTCCACCGCATCGCGCAAGGCGGTTTGACGCGCGACGAAGCGCGCAAGGCACGTAAGCAAGAATCAGCTTCCGATTCCAGGCCGCAGCCATTCCTCTTCGACTATCGCGCGCAGGATGATTCGTTCCACGTGCGCGTGCAATTTCGCAAGAGCCATGTTAGCCGCGAGGAGTTGTCGGCCGCTCTGCGGACAATTCTGCGAGAAATCGAGTCGGGCTCTATCTCTTCCTCAGCCGCATAGAGATTTTCCTTCAACGACCGGCGGCTCGAGGGTGAGCGGCCACGCAGTTATGGACGGGAATACGCAGGGCGGCAAGCGGACGTCTTTCAATATGACAGGTGGGGAGGTGTGCTAACGCTTGGGCGATGGCTGCATCTTACATTGCGATAGGCCAAGAATGGAGGCTCATTTGAGATCCCGATTAGCGCAAAGGGCTTGTCGTTAGTTTCTATTTCCGCTAATAGTCCTTCCGTTTGTCCGCTTCAATGTGCCTGATAATTCTGTAGCTTCCAGAGCGGGTTCTTTGGCCGAAACCGCGCACATGCAGATAGCGCGCGCCAGCCACAGCTCAACCTTGCTTCCAGACGGCAAGGTTTTGATCGCCGGTGGATTTGGCGGCAGCGGCACTGAAAGCAACCCGTACCGGAGCGCGGAAATTTATGATCCTGGAACAGAGAGCTTTCGGCCTGCCGGCAACATGACCATTGGAAGGTCCGGGCACACGGCGACCCGGTTGAAAAACGGCAAGCTGCTAATCGTAGGCGGATGGACCGGCAGCTATAGTCTTCGCCGTTCAGCAAAACTCTACGATCCAGCCGCCGGAGTATTTACTCCGACTGGGGACATGGTCGTCGAGAGGGCCGGTAACACGACAGCGCTACTTCCAGACGGCAAGGTCCTGGTGGCGGGCGGGGAAGATCGCAGCTCGAATGCCCTGACTAGCGCGGAACTTTATGACCCAGCTACCGGGAAATTTACGCGAACTGGCGACATGACCGAGCCACGTGGAGAAGCAACGGCCACTGCTCTGAGAAACGGCAAAGTCTTGATCGTGGGAGGAGGCTCCGGTCAGTACCCTTCGCAAACAGTTTATCGCAGTGCCGAACTTTACGATCCTGCAACCGGCAAATTCGCGTTGACGGGGCAGATGACGGTGAGCCGTCACAAACATGCCGCTGTCCTGCTGGCGAGCGGAAAGGTTCTGGTGGTTGGCGGCTCCGACAATCGCGACTGGCATGGTGAGTATTCGAGCGCGGAAATCTATGACCCTGCTACCGGCAGGTTTGGAGCCACCGCTGATATGAACATATCGCGGTTTAAATTGCCCTATGCCGCGGTCTTGTTAAACAACGGCACGGTGTTGGTGGCGGGAGGAGGAAGTTTCGCCGAGGTCTATGACGAGACAAAGGGAAGCTTCAGCAAGGTGGAAGGTAACTTAGGAGCTGCGCGGTTCTTTGCATCCGCGACTGTGCTTCCTGACGCCAAGACCTTGATCACGGGAGGATACGCAGAAATCGGAGGCCGCTTGCCATCTACGGCGGGCGCATGGATTTACAAGCCAGAGTGACTCCACCCGTCGCCCGATTTCTTCTTCAGCTCTCTAACGTTATTCCGCGCAAGAGAAATCTACGCATTATTCTTCGCATGTGTGCGGGCAACCGGTTTGCTAAAAGTTCATTCAGATAGGCATGCGGAGGGGACTGTGCTGAGAACGATCGTAGCAATTTTCATGGTTGGGTTCGGGATGCTGTCTCCGGCCTCACGCCAGCAAGCGCCGGAACAGTCGACGAATGGGATCACGCAAGGAGAACTAGTGCGCAGAACGCAGGAGCTGGTCGATGCTGTCGCGGTTGGCGATCAAACACCGTGGAAGAAGTATTTCGCCGAGGATTGCATGTACTTCGACGAGAAGGGCCGGAACATGAACAAGGCCGCTCTGCTCGCCGATCTGAGCCCCATGCCGAAGGGCTATTCGGGTAGCATCGCGATAGTAAATGCGAAGAGCCATATTGAAGGCGGTGTAGCCATTTTAAGCTACGACGAGAACGAGAAGGAGGTCATCTTCGGGCAGAATTTGACTGCGCGATATCACGAGACAGACACATGGATGCGCCGCAATGGAAGCTGGCAAATCGTTGCGAGTCAGGTGCTCCGCTACTACGAAGATCCTGCGCCCGGAAAGGCGGACGTCAGCAGGTTTGCCGCTTACGTGGGGACGTATGAGCTTGCTCCCGGCGTCTCGCTAACAATCTCGATGGACGGAGGTCATATATATCGACAACGCGGTGAAGGCCCCAAGGAACTGCTCACCCCGGAAGCCACCGACATATTCTTTCGTAAGGGTGTCGAGGGCCGGATCCTTTTTCAATACGCAGGCAGTGGACAGCTCGATGTCTTGATCGACCGAAGAAACAATGAAGACGTTGTTTGGAGAAAAATTAACTAGGGATCGCGCCAATTCCGAGTCACCTGGCGCCCTCCGCACCGCGTCGGGCATCCGTCACAAGAGGCTAGCGGCGTGATTTTGTTCGTTTGAGAAGGAAAATCATTTGGCCGGCGGTATTGTCCAGCGGCGTCTTGGCGAAGGAGCCATATTCCGCGACCGGCTCGAGTCCAGCGAGAAGGAAGAGCGCTTTGAGATGAGGATAGGTGTAATAAGAGAGCCTGAACGGTTCCAATTCCTCCCGCACAAACTTGTCACCTTGATAGGTTCGGAAAATGAATGTGAAGTCGAAAACCTGGTTGATCTTGTCCACGGAATCCTTTCTGAAATAGCGTCGAACAATAGAATCTGAATTCGCCCGCCACTCCAGATCTGCGACTTCTTGTCCTATACCTGTCGATATCAATTCCATTTTCGGATAAAAGACGTCGAACGCGAGGATTCCCTTGCGCGATAAATGAAAGGTGGCGGTCGTGAGCGCCTTGAACTGATCTTCCAGTGTGTACATATGCTGCAAAGGCCGAAAGGGAATGATGACCAATGGGAATTTCTTGCGCAAACGGAAGTTGCGCATGTCTCTGTCGTGGAGCGTTATGTTGCGATGAATTTGTGCTGGCTCATTTTCAATGTGCGATTTTAGAATTCGGAGCATCGCGCGAGAATTATCCACGCCGTGAATCTCTATGCCTTCGCGCGCGATAGGGAGCAACACGCGGCCAGTTCCGCAGGCAATCTCCAGCACCGGGCCGCCGGACTGTTTGGCTAACTCAAGGTAAAAGGGCAGGTCCACGAGAACTTGCTTTAGCGCATAAGCCGCGTCGTAATGTTTGGCCGTTATGTAGTAAGGTTCGACACGAGTTTTCCTGGTGCCTCCTTTGCCGCTGGGTTTGCGACTTGTCTTTGCGGCACGCTGCGTCATATCCTTCCCTCACTCGCTATGATCTTCACTCCCAGCAAACTGTTGCTTACCGTCGATTTGGCCGGGACGCTGCTATTTGCGATCGAAGGCGCCCTGGCTGCGGTGGCGGCGAACCTCGACCTGTTTGGCGTGATGGTGCTGGCATTTGCGACCGCGCTCGTGGGCGGAATCGTTCGCGACGTGTTGATCGGTGCCGTGCCGCCTGCGTCACTCCGCGATTGGCGCTACCCGGCCGCAGCGTTTGCCGGCGGCGCTATCGTTTTCTTTTTGCATCCCAGCATCAGGGAGGTCCCACCTTCCGTTATGATCACGCTGGATGCCGCTGCGTTAGCTCTGTTCGCGGTGGCCGGCACGGAGAAGGCGTTAGTTTACAAGATGCATCCGCTGGTTGCCGCATTGCTCGGCACAATCACCGGCGTCGGCGGTGGAACCGTACGGGATGTCTTGCTGGCGCAGGTTCCCGCGATACTGCGGGCGGACATATATGCGAGCGCGGCGCTCGCCGGAGCGGTGGTTATGATCTTCGCGACGAGGATGCGGCTTCCTCCGACGCTGGCAGCAATCTTAGGTGGACTCGTTTGCTTTTCACTTCGCGTCATCAGCGTATGGCAGCACTGGAGCTTGCCCAAAGCCGTAGGCAGCTGAGCGGTTGACGCTGACTTCCGTCGAAGGATCGACTCAGCTGGATCGCCATCGATTTCATGTTGATTGTGAAGCGCAAAGAGCTAACTGTTATTGTCTCTGTCGATGAACTTAACGCCGCAGCAAATCTCAACACTCAAACGATTGCAGGTGCATACTTTCCAAATTGTTGCGTTTCCTATGTATGCGAATTACGTCGGTGTGCGCAAGGGGAATTGTGCTGCGCTGCTCGCTCCAGTCGTCGGAGGTTCATTCAAGCTCCACGGTCAGCCGGCGTATCTTTTGGGTGGGAACTTCAGCGTGCGCCTGAGGCAACAAGGCCGCGAATGGTTCGTCTGGAAAAATGAGAAGCTTGAAGTGACCCAAGCGCGGCGCGGCGAGCTTGAGGGCTTCTCAATGGAACTTGCGGACGCGCTCCTACCGCAGGATTAGTAGTTGCTTGAACCTAACAGCCGATCAAGGTGCGGTTCAGAATTCCGTGGTGCAGTTGAAAGTTGGAGCCTGCTCAGCCACACTACCCGAATGACTGATTCTTACGACGTGATATGCATTGGTGCCGGGCCCACCGGATTAGCTAGCGCGATTGAAGCCAAGCGCGCAGGAATGCGTCCACTGGTAATCGACAAGGGATGCCTTTGCAATTCGCTATTCCATTATCCGATCAATATGCTGTTTTTCACCACGCCGGAACGCATGGAAATTGGCGACTTACCGATGACGATTTCCGGTAGCAAGCCGACCCGAGGCGAGGCGCTGAAATATTATCGTCGCGCGGTTGAGCATTACGGAATCGAGGTTCGGCAGTACGAGCGCGTGGAGGAGATTACGGGACGCGATGGCACATTCAGGGTGCGCACGATGGATAAGGACGGACTTGCACTCGAATATCACGCCCGCAAAATTATTTTGGCCACAGGATATTACGATCGTCCTAATCTCATAGGTGTTCCGGGCGAAGATCTGCCGCACGTCAGCCACTATTTCAGCGAAGCTCATCCGTACTGGAACAAGGACGTTGTTGTGATCGGCGGGAGAAATTCGGCGGCGGAGGCGGCCCTGGATTTATTTCGGTCCGGAGCTCGTGTGACCCTGATCCATCGTGGACCAGAAATGGGCAAGAGCCTGAAATATTGGGTCAAGCCGGATATCGAGAATCGTATACGGGCGGGAGAAATTCGCGCGATGTTCAATACGGAAGTAACGCGCATCGACCGGGAAAAGGTTTGGGCAAAAAACGCGAACGGCGAACAGTGCATCCCGGCCGTCCGAGTGTTTGCTTTGACAGGCTATCATCCGGATTTCGAATTTCTCAAAAAACAAGGGATACGCTTAGATCGCGATTCGCTGAAGCCCGAAATTAATCCTGAAACATTGGAGAGCAATGTTCCGGGAATTTATCTGGCGGGCGTGATCGTTGGTGGCAAACATACCTCCGAGATTTTCATCGAGAATGGACGGTTTCACGGTCGGCAGATTATTGCTGCGATCACCGGAAAGGGTAAGTTGAACGAGAAACCGCCGGTGTCTCCTCCAGGAGAATAGCGATATTTCGTTGAGTTGGATTTGTCTGCATTCCGCTAATCGATTGCAGAACGAGGCTCCCGCAGGGCTTCGAAAGAGATCGCGGCTCGCTGAATTGCCTGTCAAGCAACACTCTGATAAAGTCAATGCGATGCCATCGATCGTGAGAGAAGTCGGCGAAACGTTTCTGACTCTCTACAAGGGCTTCAGCGTGACCCTGCGCACCATGTTTCGGAAGCCCACAACGGAATCGTATCCCGATGTCCCTGCGAGCGTTCAGCCGCGTTATCGCGGAATTCACGTTTTGCAGCGGGACGAAGACGGCTTTGAAAAATGCGTGGGATGCTTCTTGTGCTCGGCGGCCTGTCCGGCAAATTGTATTTATATCGAAGCCGCTGAAAACACCGAAGCCAACCGCATTTCGGCCGGCGACCGCTACGCCAAGGTTTACAACATCGACTACTCCCGATGTATTTTTTGCGGCTATTGCGTGGAGGCGTGTCCGACCGATGCAATCACCCACGGTCACAACATCGAACTGGCCCCCTCCGATATCAACGCCCTTATTTACCGCAAAGAGCAGCTCCTCGAACCCTGGCCACCGCAAAAGCCGACCAGCTCGCAGGGTCGATAGCTGAAACTCTTCCTCACCGGCATGACCCACTCGCGCATGCCAGCGTCCCGTCAAATCCAAAGAAGGATTTCGCAATGGACGGCCAGAATCGCAGAGCAGGGCGATCGTGGCCCACTGAACCATAGATGAATTTAGGGTTACAGCACGGCCAGCTGAATGACCGACTCGTCGCTCCCGGTGCGCTGATGAATTTGGCAGACGCGCCAAATCCTGATAGCTTACCCAGAGGAGATACACGTAAAACACTCACTTCCGGACGAGTGGCAATGCTCTTCGACACCGCGCACTCGAGTCGCCTTCCGCCGTATAGCAGTGGCGTCCCGAGGGCGCGCGCGCCTGTGGGTATGTGGCGGACCTTGAGCCTATTGAGCGGCATGCGCTGAAGCGTCCGGAATAGAAAGGGCGCCTGAAATTATTCGAGATTTATTTTTTGGGCGGGGTGGATTACCGGCGCGCGACTTCACTGGTCGGCGTGGCGGAGGGCACCTTCGATTATTGGCTGAAAGTAGTGAAGGAAGCCGCGGGTCGTGAATACTCGTGCACGGGCTGGCCCCCGCCATCTCATTATTTTCAATCCGCGCATGGTCATTCGGCCGCAGCCACTGCAGCACGATAACGGCTCACTGCACACAAGGTGGCACTACCTGGTGTAACGTCGATCCGCATTGCCGGATAGTACGATCACGATAGCGTTGGGGCCCCGATGTGTTCTTTGAGTTTATGGCGAATCTGGAAGGAACGCGAAACAAACTGAGATGAAACGCGAAATTGCCGTGGTCACAACTTCTCGGGCGGACTATAGCCATTTGTACTGGCCTCTGCGAGAACTCTCCGCGCATCCGGACGTGGAGTTGAACATCATCGCTATGGGCGCGCACCTTTCGCCTGAGTTCGGCGCGACCCTTCAAGAAATCGAGCGTGACGGTTTCCGAATCGCCGAACGAATCGAATGCCTGCTGAGCTCCGACACCGATGTAGGCATGGCCAAGACGATCGGTGTCGCCACGCTCAGTCTCGCCGACGCGCTCGGTCGCATGCGTCCCGATTTGTTGTTGCTCATCGCCGATCGTTACGAAATGCTTGCGCCCTCGTCCGTGGCATTGGCTCTGCGCATCCCCATCGCGCATATTGAAGGCGGCGAACTCAGCGAAGGCGCCATCGATGACGCGGTTAGAAACGCGCTCACGATGATGAGCCACATTCATTTCACTTCAACGCACGCTGCGCGCGAGCGATTGATATCGATGGGCGAAGAGTCCTGGCGGGTTCATCGAGCCGGAGCGCCGTCGCTCGATCATTTGCGTAGGCAAACGATTTACACGCGCGAGCAGCTCGAAGAACGATTGGGCGTCGCGCTGACGCATCCGACGATCCTCGTTGCGTATCATCCGGTCACGCTCGCGCGCGATACCGTACGTGAAGCCGACGCATTATTCGCCGCTTTGCAAACGCTGCCGGACCAGATTCTTTTCTGCTATCCAAATTCCGACGCCGGCAGCCGCAACCTAATCGAACGCGCGCGGTCGTTCGCAACTTTTCGCCAAGACGCTCGCGTATTTGTCAACTTGGACGCGCTCACCTATTGGAGCTTGTTGCGGCAAGTCGATGTTTTGGTCGGCAATTCGAGCAGCGGGATTATGGAGTCAGCTTCTTTCGCGCTGCCCACGGTAAACGTTGGCCTTCGCCAGCAGGGCAGGGAACGCGCGCGCAACGTGATAGACACCGCGCCGGAAACGGCGGCGATACTGGCCGCGAGCGCGGCAGCGAAAAGTTCCGAATTTCGGCACACCCTTCGGGGCATGACGAACCCGTATGGCGAGGGTTTCGCGTCCGAAAAGATCGTAGAAGTATTGACCAGCGTGCCTTTCGGCGAAGAATTGCTGATGAAGCGCCACGCGCCGCTCAATATTCCTCCTGCCATAATCTCCCGCTCCGCCCGGTAGCACCTTGGATCGGTAGCCTGCCCGATCATCCGAAAGACTGAAAATCGTCCCAGAATTGTGGCCAGGGCTCACGCGGTGGTCCACACACGAAAATATCGGGATGGTCCTCGCTTTCTTCATTTTTGATTCCGTACGGATTGCCGTTGTGTCCGGCGAGCCGGCAGGACTGAAACATTTTGTCCACATACTCGCGCCAAAGCCCGACCACAATCAAAGTTTTCGGTGGCGGATTGCCGTAGCCGCGAAACCAGGCAGAGTTTGTGCCGCTAATTGTTTCCGGCAGCCCGTAAGCCGGACCCAACAAGTCGATCGCACCGGTTTCTCCATAATTGCCGACCACAATGGCGTAATCGCTTCGCTCATTTGCAGAAAGGGAATCGCGAACTTTCGCCACCGACTCCACCAAATCCGGCCACCCGATTTCTTCGCGCAGATCTCCGTTGTTCCGCAGTGCGAAATTGTCTGCCGAAACCACGCGTTTCATCGGCACGATGAACGCGCACGCGAGCACTCCGCCAAGCGCCAGCGCGGTGAATGTCACCGCCTCAACCAAGCGCGACCGCAAAACTGAAAGTGAGTCGATCCATCGCTGCCACAGCACGCTCCCTCCGGCAAACAGCATCGGGTACGCCGGCGCCAGATAGTAGCCCCGTCCTTTACCGAAAAAGAAAAGCGCAAACTCCGTCACATACAACCAGGCCAGCATCCGGTAACGCTTTCCGTCCTGCGCAGCGAACAAGTAATAGAGCCCTGCAATCCATAGCGGCGCGACGAAAGGATTCGTGCTGAGCATGAACTGGTCGCGCACAAAGCCATTCGCGCGCCCTTGGCGAACGTCGCGGGCATGAATGAAGCGCAAAAAATGAAGAGAAATGAAATCGTGCCGCACTTGCCAGATCAGATTGGGCAGAAACAGCACAATCGCAAGCGCAACGCCGCCCCACAACCACGGGCTTTTCAAGTACCGGCGCGCCGGTGTGAGCAAAGTTCCCACCACAATTCCAGCGACGAAAAATCCCATCGTGTATTTCGTCAACATGCCCAGGCCGATCCCAGCGCTGATGCCCAGCCACCAGCGCGGATTTCCAGACTTAAGCAGGCGGGTCATAAAGTAGGCAATCAGGACACACCAAAAGTAGTCAAACGTGGAATATTGGAATTCGGTCCCTTCGAATAGCGGAAGCGGCGACGCCGCCAGCGCCAGCGCGGCCACCCCTTGTGCCAGGCGCTTGGCGCCCAGTTCGCGCGCCATCAATCCAGTCGCAACGATCGCGGCCGCCTGGGCCAGCACCGAAAACATTCGTAGCCCGACGAGTGAGATTCCAAACAGCGCCAAGCCGATTCGCTCGATGAATGGCGTCACAGGTGGATACGCCACAAAGCCCCAATCCATGTGCCGCGCATCATCCAGCACCTGAAATTCGTCGCGATGGAAACCGTACCTCCCGTTCGTGGCGATGTGCAAAATCACAACGCCAAACGCAATCGCATACAGCGCGAGAAAATCGCCACGCGCAGACTTTAGCGATTGGCCTGAAAGCGCGTCATGATTAAGTTCGCTGCGACGCTGATTTCCGTCTCGCATCAATTGGTGCCGCGCACCTAAACTTTAGGATTGCAACGCGGGGCCAAACATTAGCACACGCGTCGTAAAACGCATGCTTTCTGCGGAAAGTTCAACAGGTAGACAGTTTCGTAGCGCCGGCCTGCCGGCGGACAGGCCGCTTTTTAGGGTGGCATCCTCAATTCCTCCGAGCCAAACGCAAGGAGTTCGAAGCTTAAGAAGGCCCGGTGGTCTTGTTGACGAAAGTAATCGCCGGACGGCTTGGCTCCGGCTTCGGCGGTTTCTTCTTCGGCTTTTTCACCTCGCGTCGTCGTGCGTCTTTGTTTCCCATGTCCCCAAGCATGCCACAATTTCGAAACCGCTGCGAGTGTTTGCGAAGTTGAATTGAAGGTATCGCCGGGGTTTCACTTAAATGGCCTTCTGCAACTTGGGCTATATTTCCGTATTATATATAACCTGAAACCAAAGACTGTTTTGGCGAATCTCATAGTCAGGAGGCTCAAGGTCATGAGGGTCGCAACGGTTCATACGCGCTCACTTTCCGAGTCCCACAAATATCCAGGGTTTAACACAAATTCTCGCAAGTCGAGCTGGTCTCGACAAATGCTCGCATTTTTGCTGGCGACCGGTATGTTGTTCGCCACTTTGCCGCAGAACGTACTTGCTGCGCAGGAAAACCAGGATCAGACAGCGCAAGATCAAAACGGGCAAGACCAGGCTACGCCGTCAGGCGACGCGGCGCCTTCGTACACACCGCAATCACCCGATCAGTTGGATCAGCTCGTTGCGCCCGTCGCTCTGTATCCGGATTCGCTGGTGGCGCAGATTTTGTCCGCCTCCACTTTCCCCGCACAAATCGTGGAAGCAGACCGCTGGGTTCAGGCGCATCCGGAGTTAAAGGATGACGCGTTGGCTCAAGCTGTAGATCAGCAGAATTGGGATCCCAGCGTGAAAGCGCTCTGCGCATTTCCTTCCGTGCTGGCGAATATGGACAAGAACATTTCCTGGACGTCATCTCTCGGCGATGCTTATTACAATCAGCAGCAAGATGTGACGGACGCGATTCAGCGCATGCGTCGAAAAGCGCAATCAGCCGGCAATTTGAAATCGACGCCGCAACAGGTTGTACAGGACCAGGGTTCCGATGTGGTGATTCAGCCTGCTCAACCCGACGTTGTTTATGTGCCGGCATACAATCCCTGGGTCGTTTACGGATATCCCATAGCTCCGTGGCCTTATTGGTACAACTATCCCGGCATCTGGTTCGGAGGCCCCTACGTATCCTTCGGACTCGGCTTTGGAATTGGGTACTGGGGCGGCTTCGGATGGGGATGGGGTCACTGGGGTTACGATTGGCACGATCGTTACGTTGTTTACAACCATAACCGCTACTATTCCCGCACCAACACGTTTTATAACCGCAACAATTATTACCAGCGTGGCGGTGAACGCGGCGTTGCCAACAATGTACGTGGCGGCGAGGCCGGACGCGGAAACATCGGCGGGCGTGGCGGGGTTGAAAACCGTGGCGCAACGAACCGCCCATTCAATGGTGATCCTCGCGCCGCACGCGGCTACGGCGAGGCGCGTGGTCAGTCTAACGTTCGCTCCGGTGCCTTCAATGGTTACAACCATGGTGGAGAAGCTCGCGGCTATTCTTCGCGCGGACAGTCCAGCTTCGGCGGCGGAGGCGGCGGATCCCGCGGGGGCGGCGGCGGAGGCGGACATCATCGCTAACCTCAATTCCCAGTCGCGATAGTGCGCAAGCGCTATCGCGACTATCTATAACCCTTCGAATTTATAAATGGAGGAAGAGACTATGCCTCATGCGAAGTTGAACCTGCGAAATATTCGGCCATCCGGTTATTTCAAAGTTGCGACAGCCGTATTTCTTCTGCTCGCAGTTTTTTCACCCGGGGTTACGGCGCAGCAACAGGGCCAGAAGACGTTTTCTTCAGCGGACGACGCTTGCCACGCCCTCTGCAGGGCGGTGAAAAACAGCGACGATAAAGCGCTGCTGGAAATTCTTGGGCCCGAAGGAAAAGAGATCATTTCCTCCGGCGATCCGGCTGAGGACGAAACCAACCGCGCAAATTTTGTAAGCAAATTTGAACAAATGCATCGGCTAGTGGTCGAGCCCAACGGTACAACCACGCTTTACATTGGCGCGGAAAATTGGCCCACTCCTATCCCGCTTGTGAACAAAAATGGTGCATTCTACTTCGATACCGGCGCGGGCAAGGAAGAAATTCTGTATCGCCGCGTTGGCCAGAACGAAATTTCAGCCATCCGTGTTTGTCAGGAGCTAGTAGCCGCGCAGAAAGAATATTTTTCTAGGCAGAATAATCAGTACGCCCAGCGATTTGTCAGCGAGGAAGGCAGGCACGATGGACTGTATTGGCTAGGCACGAATAACGAATTCGAAAGCCCCATCGGCCCGCTGGTGGCCAACGCCGGTAGTCCCGGCGACTTGGCTAAAAACCTTCAAACCGGCCCGGTGCCTTTCCACGGCTATTATTTCCGCATTATTACGCGTCAGGGCAAACATGCTCCCGGCGGCGCGCAAGAGTACATCACGGGCGGCAAAATGATCGGTGGCTTCGCATTTGTTGCCTATCCTGCCGAGTATCGCAATTCCGGCGTGATGACTTTCGTCGTCGCTCAGGACGGCGTCGTGTATCAGAAGGACCTCGGTGCGCACACGGAATCTGCCGTCAAGGCGCTAAAGTCCTACGACCCCGATTCCAGTTGGCAAAAAGCCGAAACACCGCCGGAGCAATCCGCCAGCGAACAGAAAACCCAGTAACAATCATTCGGATATGAGCGGCGCGGTGTGAGCACGCCGCTCAACAAAATCCCGACAAATTGCTCTTTTAAATCCGGACACTTCTGGGGCGCAATTGCTATGGGCTGAACCTTGGGATATAGGTAATCCTCATTTTTGTTCGCATAATCCGCGCAGGAGGTTTTTGTGAAATGCCATCTCGTGGTAGGGAGCGAAGTTACGGATTAAAGCTTGGCCGCAAATTATCTGAAAAATGTTACGCCCATGGTGGAACGCCGCAGTAGCCGCTATTTGGCCCGCACCTCGAAGGTCAAAAGATCAGAAGGGAACCGAAAGCTTCTGCCGCTGTTTATTATTATCGAATGGCCATCGAAAGAGGTCGCGGAAGAATTTTATAATAGCGCGGAGTCCAAGCCTTACTGGCAAGCTGGTATGGACGGAGAAAAAAAAGTGTTTCTGCTCATAGCCGGCGAAGACGTCGCCGTCAACGAGCTGCCTACCGATTAACTGGGCGCGAAGACGAGCAGTGTAGCTGCAATGTCGTCGTGGGGCACAGCGTTTTGCGTCCGCCACTAAAATCTTGGCAATATTTACGTGAGCCCTAAGCACCGCACATCTTCAGAGATTCTTGTAGCGCCGTCCTTAAGGGCGACATTTTGCTTTCCTCAGCGATGCACCCAGGGAAGCTGGTTCTTATGCGACAGCGCCAGCAAATCCATCGAAACAGCCACGGCGCAGTGGATGCACACGCCTCCCCAAATCGATTTATATTTCCAAGCGAGCCAGCCTAAAACGAGTCCCGCCACTACGGACGCTGCGGCCTCCGGAGCCGGCTTGGTGAAATGCAGCATCATATAGGGCATCACCGACACTGGAACCGACAGCACGCCGATGGTCGGCGATAATCCTCCCACCAGAAATCCGCGAAAGAAAAATTCCAGCGCGATGAACTGAACCGCGTACATCCCTTCCCACATCAGCAAGTCTCTCCACGAACGCCCGGCGTCCTGATACATCGGGTAGTAAGTGTAAAAATTCGATGTCTGCGAAACCAGCCAGATCACCGGAAATACCGCAACGAACAGTCCTACATAAATCCAGAAATGCTGCACTAAGCCGCGAAAGGAAAGATTGCAGTCGCGCAGCAGCTTGCTCCGCGTACAAAGCATCGCAATGACTGGGATCACCACAAAGCTGATGACGATCCACAGTACCCACCAGGCTTTTACGCGCAACACCCAGTACGGGTCCGGCTCGTGAGCACTTGGCGGAAATAAATGCGAGTAAGTGGCATCGGAGCCGACAAACTCGAGCAGAAAAAGTGAAAGGCAAGCAGTTGCGCAAATTACGCTTACCGCTCGCACGTCCGCCTTCGTGAGCAATTCCCGAATCGACCGCGGCGCTTTCGGCGATCTCGTATTGACCGGCACCGCCTCGGCTGTTGTAGCCGAATCCCGCCCGCGCCCGCTTGCCGCTTGCCGCTCCCGTTCCTTGCGCGACGCTAGTGGGAACCTAAACCCGCGGTAGCGTCGGTATCTCGCCGGTTCTTTTCGTTTCCGTGATTGCAAATACGGTTTGAAATTCATGCGTAGGCTCAGAAGCCAACATGTCGGGACTTCTTGGTGGACGCTCGCCACTTACGCACGGACCAGACTTCGTCCGCACTTCCGATCAAAAATGCGACAAAACACAATGCAAAAACGGAATGGCTGAGCGAAGCGCCGAAATATTGCCACAACGGCGCGTGCACTCCCGGATAGTCCGACGAGAAAAGCATCACAAGCATGAGCGTTAGTCCAGCCATGCTTGCCGGGCGCACCAGAATGCCCAGCACCAGTCCCAACGCGATACAAAATTCGCCGTAAGCTACCGCGAAAGCGATGGGCGTGGCGTGAGGCAAGACAAAATTGCGCAACACCGGCTCCATGAACGGATACGCGCCGCCCTCCAAGAACTTATGAATCCAAAACTCGAATCCGCCGCCGAGTGCAAATTGCGTCCCAAAAACTTTGTACTCGCCGAAGATCAGGAAAAATAGTCCGACGCCGATGCGCAGCATCGCCAGCGCGTGTCCATTGCGATCAATTTGTAGTGTTGGGGTCATGCTGGAAATGTGATGATGTTTCGACCTTGTTTAGGAAGTCGTTTCGAAGAGCGATCCGACTCCGGCGGTCACCGCCATGGCTAGCGCGCCCCAGAACGTCACGCGCAGAGCGCCGCTCAGAACTTTCGCACCGCCCACGTGGGCTGCCCACGCGCTCAGCAGCGCCAGAAACAACAGGGAAGTCCCCGCTACTAACGGGATCACCAGTCGCGGGGGCGATATAGCAGCAACAAGCAGTGGCATGCCCGCCCCAACCGCAAAGCTCGCAGCCGATGCCATCGCCGCCTGAATCGGGCGCGCGCGCACAGTATCGGAGATTCCAAGTTCGTCGCGTGCGTGCGCACCCAGCGCGTCATGTGCCATCAATTGGTCGGCGACTTGTTTCGCGAGCCAAGGATTGAGCCCGCGCTCAACGTAAATCGCCGCCAGCTCCCTGTGTTCGCCCGTATTGTCTGATTTCAATTCCACGCGCTCGAGCTCCAGATCTGGCTTTGCCGTGTCCGCCTGCGAGTGGACGGAAACATATTCTCCCGCCCCCATCGACATGACTCCAGCCACCAGCCCCGCTATACCGGCGATTAACACGTTGCATGACTGGCATGCGCAGCCGCTACACCGAGTACTAAACTCGACGTGGACAGTATGCCGTCGTCCGCGCTAAGCACCGCCGCACGCAGCCAGCCGATGCGCCCGGTGTGATGCTGTTCCTTCCCGCCGTCTACCATTTCACATTCCCGAAGGTCTCTCGCCCGTATTGAATCGTAGTACGCAAACTTTATCCGCGGTCAAAAACACTATCGCCCTTAGTAAAGAGGAACGGAGATAATACCACCGACTGACTTCAGCTCTGCGAGTGTTCGCCGGCGGTCGTCGGAGTCTCGGCTTGCAGTGGAAGTTCCATCACGATAGCAGCTTCATCAGGTTCGAAATAAAAATGCGGAGCGCTCCAGCGAACCACAAAGCCCATCTTTAGATTCAGTTGGATCATGGCAAGATTGCTTTCACGCGTGTTGGTGACGATCACATGAAACCCTCGCTGCTTTGCAAACTCAATCTGCCACTGCTTTTGCTTCGCGCCGTACCCCTGGCGGCGAAACTCCGGCAGCACGCCGGTGGTCATAATGTGGAAGCAGCCCGATCGCGGTTCATTGTCAAAGTCGGTATCGAGCAGAAACGCCGAGCAACCCACGATCTTCCCATCAACAATCATCCAGTACGATTCGAACTCAGCCCATTCCTCGTCCGAGAACAGGTCTGCAGGGAAGGCGTTAAAAATCCTTTTGTCGATTTCGCGGAGCAGCTCCAGCTCATCCGGAACGGCGACCTTCCTAAACTCAATCTTCTCGGTTTGAGGTACAATTCCCATTTGTTTTACGCCTGCTGAGAGCGCGTGATGCCGGATCGCCGCGCCGGACCGGATGATACCATCGTGAGCATCCGCAGGCGTCTCGCTGTTCGCCGGAATCAGAATTGCGTTGACATTTACGCTAGCGGATGTTTTTGTACCTATGCATGAGGCTGAGAGCTGGTTTCTTTTATTCCGCGGCAATTCTGATTTTCTTTGGCTCGCTTTATTTGCTGACCAAGGCTTTTGACCTGCTGAACAAGCCGAGCGACACCGCTGTTTTCGGCGGAATTTTGATTATCGTTGCGCTCATTGCGCTCGTTCCTTCCGCATTGCACTGGATTTGGCATCATCACGTAACGCCGCACGCCTACCCTGTGCGAACGAGAAAAGAGGAAAAAGATGCAAATTGAAACGATTCACTTTCGCAAATGGATTGCGCTCGCTGTTCCCGTTGTAATCGTCGCGCTGTTCTTCGCCGGATGCGCCACCAGAATTGGCCCCGGCCGCGTAGGAATTAAAGTGGACCTCGCCGGAACGCAGCGCGGCGTCGAAGACCTGCCCATCCGCACCGGCTGGGTCTTCTACAATTTCCTTTCATCCACCATCGTCGAGTATCCCACTTCGATTCAAACTGCTAAATGGACCAAGGACTTGAATGAAGGCTCGCCCACTAACGAAGAAATGTCATTCAACACCAAGGACGGACTCACCGTGTACGGCGACCTTTCCGTTTCCTACCATCTGGAAGCGTCTAAGGTCCCCGCGTTCTACGTGAAATTTCGCAACGACAACATCGAGCAGTTCACGCACGGATTTCTGCGCAACGTAGCTCGCGACGCCATCAATCGCACTGGCTCGCAGTACACCGTGCAGGAAATCATGGGCGAAAAGAAGTCCGAGCTCGAGCTAGATTCGCGCAAGGATTTGCAGCAGCAGGTCACCGACATCGGTGTGGTGATCGACCAGTTCGGTTTCATCGGCTCGCCGCGTCCGCCCGAGTCCGTGATCGCTGCCATCAACGCAAAAGTTCAAGCGCAGCAGATCGCCGTGCAAAAACAAAACGAGCTGGTACAGTCGCAAGCCGATGCCGCCAAAATGGTCGCCGCCGCCGAAGGCCAGGCCAAGGCGCAAATTGCCATCGCCAACGGCGAAGCCGAATCAAACCGCCTGCGCGCCGCGTCCATTAGCGAAAATATTATTAAGTGGCAGCAGCTCGCCGTCACCGACCGCTGGATCGCAAAGTGGGACGGCCAAATGCCCTCCGTCCAAGCCGGCGGCAACATCCCTGGCATGCTCCTGGACATCAAGCCCCAACCCACAAAATAATTTGTGCAGGGTCTTCATAAGTCTGGTTGAAATCGAATGTATTAAAAAATGTTCTCCATCAGCTTTAGATTCTTTGTGCGTACATCTTAACGTTAGGGCTTTCTGCATTTGCTTCTTTCGCGCAAGCGAACGCGACGAGAGACGAAGGCGCTGTTTTGAACCTGAGGCTTCGGACCGAAGTAGCGAAGCATGCTTATGCAGAGAGAGAAAGAATTCCAATTCGTGTGGAGCTCAGTAATGTGAGCTCGCGGGACATATTAGGAGGGAAGATAGGTGGTCGAAGATATCTCCTTCTCGCGTCACCATCATCGTCACGCCTACGCATGGTCACGCGATGAGCGGAGGAGGGTTCGGCAGCAGACGGTCTGGCACCGAACTACAATCTGGCCAAGGCAATCCTCCATTGGTGCTTTTTTGCTGTCACCTGGTTACTCCGAGGCCTCAACCACGGTGCTACGCCTCGGATTTTATAAACTCCGAGCAGTGTTTAGGAGTGACAGCATCGATTCCGGCTCGTTCTATATTCCTCTTATGAACCATCCGGAGGAGTTAGAGAAGTTCCGATCACAGAAGTGGAAAAGGAACATTGCGAGCAATGAGCTCACGATTCGGATGTTGCTCCCAATGGAAAAAATCTGCGCCCTGGTCGCAATAGTCACCATCCGATAACGGCCGATCGGGAATGTTCAGAGCATGCTACGCGACGCGGCCGGGTGCGCAGCTTCAGACAATAACGACTCGCGCAAGAAGCACGCAAAAACCTTAAGGCCTTCAGTTCTGCTATGCCAGGATACGAGTAGGCGAAGCAAACAACGAGTTTCCTACCTATCCCAATTGGCGCAGCGAAATCGGAGGGGACATGAAGCGAATTGTTCCAGTACTTATCTTGTCCATGTTGTGGCTCGCACAGGCACGCCCGGCGAGCGTGCAACAAAAGCCAGACGTAAAGTTTATCGCCGACACATTGGTGGTCGAAGCTGACGGCACCTACGAAACCGATCCCGACCTCGCGACGCTGACCTTCAATATTTCAGCGCAGGACAAGGAGTTGAAGAAAGCTTACGAAACCGCCACGCAATCCATGCAGCGCATCGTGGCAGTTGCGGAAAAGGGCGGCCTGAAAAAGGAAGACATCTACACCGCTGCGCTGACGCTGACGCCCTCCTACGACAAAGACCGCAAGAACAAGCCGAAAAGCTATTTCGTGCAGGGCGAAATAACGCTTAAGGTCCATGATTTCGCGCAGATTGGCCCCGTTCTCGACGGCGCGGTGCAGGACGGCATCGTCGATTTCCGCTCGCTCGCTTATTCGCTCCAGAACGAAGAGCAGGCCAAGGAAAACGCTGTCGCCAACGCAATGAAGAACGCGGTAGGCCGCGCGACCGCCGCTCTGGCGCAGAACAACCAAAAAGTCGGCGCCATTCGTTACGCCAGCCTCGACGTACGCCAACTAGTCGGCGTCGCGCAGTATTATGGAAATCAGTTAGGGTCGCTCACTGAAACAGTCGTGATATCGGGCGGGGCTGCAAGCGATAATCGCGGCCCGGCGCCGCCACCGCCTCCTCCGCCCGTGCGCCCGCAGAAAATCACGGTAAGCGCCACGGTCCAAGCCGCGTTCCAGATCCAGTAGAACCGGCAAAAATCTCACCGCGCAGGCGGCGGAGGGACGGGCTCGGACCAGTGGCAGTCGCGAAATTGCCAGCGACCGTCTCGATATTGTGCGACTCCCGTAAAGTATCCGTTCTCGTCGACTCGACGGCCGTCAGCCCATACTTGCAGCTCGTGATATGGAGCAGCTACCACTGCAAGATCGAGCGCCAGGGGGTCCACGCGCAAATCGTCTCCCCATTTCAGCTCAATTTGTTTGATCGCGATCGCGACCTGCTGAATTCCCGCCGTAGCCTCTGCGCTATTCGCAAAAGCGATTTTGCCATCGGCGGCCATGAAAAACGCCGGCGTGTCCGCAAAATACTTGCGCCACGCTGTCGGGCCATCCTGTGTTACGTCGCGCGCCACGTCGCGCATAAAAGCTCGCACGCCGCTATCAACCTCAGAGCCGCTAACCAGCGTCAGCGCTTGCGGATAAACGGTCGCAGCGTGCTGTGCGCGACACACAAAGCATGTCGCCGATAACATCGCCAGCAAAATAAAGCATTGCGAACTTCGTGCGATTGTTACTTTCATAAAGAATCTCCTTCCGAGCGCGCACTAGGGCGACTCATACCGCGTCGCGCCGCAAAGCACCTGCTCCAGATACGTGCCCAAGTGCTGGCCGCAGCGCGGCCGATTGGGAAACGATTGAGCCGAATATAACATAGTAGTTGCAAGTGCCACGGGTTCTATTATCCCCGGACATCTTCGTTCACCACGCAACGAAATACGCGCAACCGCAGGCGAAACATTGCTAGAATATTCGAGATAAATTAACTTGGAGGCAATCATGGCGAAAACTGTAGAAGTGGAGATCACCTACACCGACCGCACTTCGGGCCCCGGCACGTCCGCCGGCAGATCGGTCGTCACCGCAGGAAGCCTCGCAGTGGGAATCAGCCGCGGCGTGCGCGAAATCATGAAGAAAATGGACCGCAAGCAGCGATTCGACGCCGCCAAGCACGGGATCAACGTTTCTGCAAAACTCACAGACGAAGCTGAGAACAAGGACGCCACCGCCGCCAGCGCATAACTAATTTCCCGTTATCCTGACGCAACTTCGCTGATGCGAAATGCTAGAATGCGCATCCTTACGCTAACCTTGGCGGCGGCCCTCGGCTTTCTTTGCATCGTGCCTGCTGAAATGCCTCGGTCCGTGCCGGACAGGGAAATACTCGCCGAGGCGCGCCCGTCAAACGCCGCAGACGACGTCCATTGGTCCGTGCAGACGACCGGCATGGATGCCAATCTTCGCGGCATCAGCGCCGTTGACTCCGTGGACGAAAGTGGCGCAGAGCAGATCACCGTGTGGGCCAGCGGCTCCAACGGCGTAATCCTTTTTTCCCGCGACCTTGGCAAGACTTGGAAGCGCCTGCAAGTTTCCGGGGGCCACTCGCTGGACTTTCGCAGCATCGTGGCCTTCGACGCGAAGCATGCCTATGTCATGTCCAGCGGCGAAGGCGACAAATCCCGCATCTACGAAACAAAAGACGCCGGTGAAACTTGGAAGCTCGAATTTACCGGCAATCGGCCGTCACTTTTTCTTGACGCGCTTGTCTGCAACTCGCAGTGTTACTCGTTGAGCGATCCAGTCGATGGCAAGTTTCTGCTGCTCTCCGACCACAACAACGGCACCTGGAGCGTACTCCCCAACAACGGCATGCCCGCCGCTCTCCCCGGCGAAGGCGCGTTCGCCGCAAGCGGAACTTCACTCGCGCTTGGCACTGACGGCGCAATGTATTTCGGCACGGGCGGAGCGAAAGCAGCGCGCGTATTTCACTCGACAGATTACGGAAAAACGTGGACTGTTACGAACACACCAATCGCCAACGGCAATGCTTCATCAGGAATATTCTCGATTCTGTCCACACCTTGGGCAGTGATCGCCGTTGGCGGCGACTACAAAGACCCGAATCGCGCAGATCGCGTGGCCGCCTATTCGCTCGATGACGGAAACACCTGGCGACTCGCCGCGCAGCAGCCCGGCGGATATCGTTCCGCGGTAGCCGCGCTGTACGGCTCAGCGCTAGCAGTCGGTCCCAAGGGCGAAGACATCTCCGACGACTTTGGCGTTCACTGGAGACCTATCGGATCGCTGGACCTGAACGCCGCCTTCGTTTTGGATGTCAACGACGGTTGGGCAGTTGGCGCGAAAGGTACCATCGCCCGCCTCGTTAACCACAAAGAGTATTTGATTCAGAATTACATGCCCCCAGCGGAGTGAACGAACACCATCGGCTTTTTTTCAGTGAAGACGGAGTGCGCACTTGAGGAATTATTTCTGAAGTTCGGTACCGCTCAAGCACCTACAATTTGCCCATTAAATACAAAATCAGCAAAATTAACAAAATCAGCCCAACGCCGCCGGTCGGGTAATACCCCCAACTCCTGCTATGCGGCCAAGTCGGCAAGCTCCCGAGCAGCGCAATGATCAACACGATGGTCAACACTAAAAACATGTGTACCTCCTATGGCGTGCTCCGAAACGTCGTCACGACATTAATGCGTGTCGGGCGCACGCGTACCCAACGCCTCATTCGTCTCCCTCAAAATCAGCAGAATTCTCAGATCAATCACCGCGTGCAACACCATCGGCAAAAGCAGACTTCCCGTCACGACAAATAAAATCCCGAAAATCGCACCAAGAATTGCCGTCTGAATTATCCCTACGATCCCCTGATAAAGATGCGCAATCCCAAACACGCAAGCTGAAAGTATCAGTGCCGTGATCAACCCCATGTGAACTGGAAGCTCGCGAAAATAATGAATCAGAAATCCGCGGTAAAGAAGTTCCTCGCACACGCCAGCCGTAATGGCCACCAAAACAAACCAGCGCCGCTCCTCGGCAGTCCCGGGAAGAATAAAATTCAGCTTTTCCAGGCTTTTCGCCACGCGCGCGCGAGTCGTTTCGCTCCGCATCATCAATAGGAGTGGCACAAACAAAGCTACGAAGGCCGCTATCGTGAATCCCATGACGAACCCCGACCCTGGCAGCCAGGACGCCCCACCCGCGTCGTGATGAATGGTAATCGGAGTACGCAGTCCAACGACAAGACACGCAAGTGCGGAGGCCCCCCACAACCAGCAAACTGTCCTCCTGTACGAATTTATCTTCACGCGCGGATCGTTGCTGGCTCTCAGCCGCTTCATTTCGAAGTGGTCCCAATAGGCACCGCCACAATTAGAAAAGTAGCGATCAGGTGTTTGGCTATGGTTGTCGGCATTACTCTGACTATATACGGGGTGAATCCGCAACCCTACTCGACAATCATATTACTGCGAAGCGCACATGTAGATGGGCACTTTCCTAACGGAGCTCAGCCTTGCGCTGAACTGCGAAGGTCCTTAACCTATTTTCGGAGGTCGGGGTCTGCTTGACAGAATAAGTAAGGGATAATCTTAAGAAGTGTCGCGACGAACTGTTACTGGCTCGCGCTCGCTTTTGCCGGCACGCAGAACTGATCGAACGCTTTGGTCAGATCCGCGGCAATCGCCGCCGGATCGCGCCCCTCGATATTGGTTCGCTCCAGCATGAACACCACTATACCATCGCGCATCAACGTGATCGAAGGTGACGACGGCCCATATCCCGTAAAATACCCGCGGGCTCGCTCGGTGGCTTCGGCATCCTGTCCGGCAAACACCGTGTACAAGAGTTCCGGCCGCGGCGTCCTCGAAATCGCTCGAGCAATTGCCGGGCGCGCTCGTCCCGCCGCGCATCCGCAAACCGAATTCACCACCACCAGCGCCGTGCGCTTCTCCTCTTTCAACGCGGCGTCCACTTCCGGCGCCGTGCGCAATTCGTTAAACCCGATGCTTCTCAGTTCCTCTCTCATCGGTCGAAGCAAATCTTCAGGGTACATCGCCATTGCCAACACTCCTTTGCCAATTTCCAGTCTTGAATTTTCAATCGCGCGAAGATGCCCTCCTGCCATGCCAATCCCTGGCGGATGCATGCAGGACAGACCAAGATCTTATTCTACCGCGTTTCGCAGACACACAACGATCGCATCACAGATATTGTACTAACGCAATGTCCCGATTGGGCACAGTAGCAAGAGGGGTAGTTTCAGCTTTTCGAACGTCTGGTGAAATATTTAAACAGGGATAAGCCGCCCGTAAGAGGTAGCAAAAATACCTGTTTGATAATTCCTGTACGGCGTTCAATGCGGTCGTGAACCTGATCCGCTTCGACTTTCTTGCCGGCCACAACCGCTGCGATGTATTTCACAAAATCAACGCCACACTTTTCGCACGCCCCGCCTTTGCGCTGCTCGTGCTTGCAAGCCGGACATTCGAACCGAAGCGTCGCGTGGCACCGCGGACAAAATCGCGCCACCTCGCGCGCGTCTGCCCCGCACTTAGGACACTTAATCATGCGCTGCGGAATCGGCGTTCCGTTAAGCGACGAATGGCTTGGAGCGCCCGCGCCAGGTGACGGCTGTGTTCCCGGCCGAACTCCGGCATCAACCGGCACAGCAACGCGCGTCTTTGCCGTTGATACGTCTCCCGCTTTCGCAGCCGGATCGCTAGGCTTCCCGGACGTCAGACCTTGACTCATGCTCATAGTGTATCCGCATAGGCCCTCACAAAATTTCGCCAATCCGGAAATGCAGTTTGCCGTTAACTGTCCCTGCGTACAGGTGAGGAAACAATGGCTGGAGGATCCGCTGATACGAAAGGGAATGCCTTCTTACCGCGAGGGATGAAGGGCGCAAGGGCGTCCCTCTGAGAGAACTCGATTTCGTTTTAACGGAACGAAGGAAACTTAAACCGCTTGCCGTTTCCGTTCACTACACCTAGTGCCTTCTTCCGGCCGTTGCCATTGGAGTCGCACCCCGGACGACGCGTTGGATCGCCCGGCCTCGGCGTAAATTTCGGCTGCAGATGCACCGGCAGCGGCGCCAGCAATCGCACCACATGCCCCAGCCTTTCCTGCTTGAAAGGTTTCGCCATGCAAACAACAGCGCCCACCGAATGGGCCGTGGAATAATCGCTGGGGTAAGCCGAACGCGTAACCAGCACGACCGGAATATTCTGCAGCCGCGAACTCGATTTTACATGCGCGCAAATATCAAATCCCGCCAAGCCTTCGCCTTCCACTTCAGCAATCACCAGCGCGGGTGTGAACACATCCAGGATGTCGCGCGCTTCCGCACTCGTACCCACCGCAAATATTTCGTAGCCTTCATTCTGCAAATATGTTTTCAACGAATCGCGCAACGCCGGGTCGGCATCTACGGCCAGGACCATCGGACGTTTCGTCTCAGGCGCAGCCGCAGGGACTGCATCCTTAATCTCAGCATCCCCGAATTTTCGCCCGCAGGCATCAACCAGGTCTTCGCCCACGCCAACTCCCAACGCGATTGCCACCCGCCGCCTGCCGTCAGTACCTTCGTGAACGCGCACCACGCGCCCTTGTTGCTCCGCTTGAATCGCATTCAATGCCTTGCTATACGGAAACGTAACCATCACATCCATGCCGCGCGAATAGCAATCCAGCGATGTGACAAACAGCAACCCAAACCGTGAAACGTCCACCGTAGTGGATATTTCATCCGGCCCGCCGTTCGTAATGTCGGCGCCTCGCACGCGCACAGGAGATGAAATCAGCGCCCGCCGACGTCGTCGCCGCTCGGCGCCAGACTGAGCGTTAGACGTTGTTGCGTCTAAAACCGCAGGTTGAACGTTCGTGTCAGCCTTCTCAGCTTGCGCCGTGTCCCGCGCTCCCGTGGGACTCGCCAGGCAATCTGAAGGCGCAGTACCGGTGTCTTCCACCACAAAGTCGCTGCGGTCGCCGCAACCTTGTGCCAGCTCATGCAACGAATATTCCGTGACGCAAGCTTCTGCCACCTTCTCAATCTCTTTCAGCAACTTGGTATTTTCCTGCCGCGTATCCGGCTTCACCGTCGCGTGCGCTTCAGCCTGAATACTGTGCAACAAACTAGCCAGTGGACCGGCTGCATTTGCGGCAGCAAGCGCCGCATCTGTATTTGGCCTTCCCGCGATCACCGCGTCGCACATGGCGTCCAGCATTCGTGCATCGCCATCGAACGACATCTTATTCGCGCTCTCGGCTGCTTCTCGCAACCCGCGTTCAATTTCGGCCGCCAGCGCCGAGGAAATATTGTCCAGCCGATTTGCATCTTGCATATTGGAATTGGTCACGTCGCTCATTCCCATGTGAACCTCTTGAAACAACTTGTCCATTGCTAAAATGTAGCAATCAGCGGGAGCACGCGCACTAGCGTGGAAGTCACATTCTCACAGTACTCATCAGGTGAAATCTGTAGTACTACCGTAATTCCACTTAACTAGAAGGGACTTCGATAGATAGGGGATTGCCCTCTGTAGAAAGTACCAGACCTCCTTGCGTGAGGAGGACTTCTTCTGTCTTTGCACTAGGCTTGAATCCAGCCCCGGGGCCTTCCGCCCGACATCTTGTAATTTCATGAAAATCCCGCGAGCCACGCCAAAAAAAGGGGGGACATCGGTGAGGGTCACGCAATCACGCCGCCCTCCGATGTCCCCATTGCCCGCTTTTGCTAATTCGCTTCCGAAAAAAATGTTCTTAGTGATGCACGATTGCGATCGCTTCGTCCACATGATGTTCCGCGTGGTGTAGATGTTCCAGAATCCGCGCTTGCAGCCCTTGCGTGTGCGGATTATCTTCCTCCTTGGCGCAATCATTAATCGCTCGCCCGATCAGTTCGTGTGCCTCGTGCAGACGTCCGGCCCACGGCAAGTGCGCATCCACCGGGGCATGGTCGTCCAACCGCTTCCCATCGTCGATGGAGGCTCGTTTGATTTCGGCAAGCGCTTCATCGATGTCGTGAATCGCGGCTCGTTCCTGCTCTCCCAGCTCTCCACCATTCGGACGTTGCAGTAGCGCCCGCGCGAATCGCAAATCCGAAAGTGCGCGCATGTAATGTGGATGGTGTCCCTCCGCCTGCAATTCTTGCGAAGCTAGCGGCAGTAAAAGGGCCAGAGCGACCGCGATGAGTGAGAATTTGACCAGTGTTTTCATTCGAGATTTCCCTCGCAATAGATTTATGCTGCAAAGGACACACGCTGAGGCGTGGCCCATCTCCGATTTAACATGACTTCCCGCCACACGCATCCCGCACTTTCGCGCCGCGTCGTCACACAGGTAACACCCTTCTGGTCAACTGTTACGCCCAAGTTCTATTGGGATTACCCACTTACCTTTCTGTCTCAGAATGCGAAATCGTTACGTACGCGGTCTCCGCTTTCTCCGCTGTTAACGTAAATGTTTATTGACGAATTGGCTCCTCTTATCCATAGTTGTGCGAGAGCAGGATTGGAGTTTATTCAGCGTAGCATCTTCGCCTCACAGCGGCCCGAGTTCGCCTCGCGCCGAAAGTACGGCGAAACGGAATTCATAGCAGCTGTCGCTCTCGTAAGGGGCCATATGACAGGGAAACGCCCAGCCTTTCCTGGTCTGCGCAGCATTCTCTTCTTTATCCTGTGTTCAGCGCATCCAACCGCCGCGCAAACGTCAAAGGCCGCCCCGCAGATCACTCAAGCCATCGACGCCGCGCACCTCGTCGTTCTTCATGGCAAGACCTATCCGCTCGCGCGTACGGAATTTGACCAGGCCGCCGCGTGAGCGAGCCTGCCCATGCAGAGACGAGGCTTTTGAAGTATCAGTTGGCATCACCGCTGGATTATGTCGAAAAGTCCTGCTACGTTTTTTATCGGGAGCGCGCATGCGGATACACAGACTGATGCTCGGCTTGCTCGTTGCTCTGCCGATGTTCGCTACCGCGGCTTCGTTGCGCGCGCAAGACGTCGCAAAGAATTCTCCGCCACAAACCGCGCCGCCGGCAGGCACAGAACAAAGGCCCAAGCCGATAACGTGCACGGTTGACACCTTACCGAAACCCCTCTCCGCCCCGCTCACCAACGCCCTGCATCTCTACCGCACAGGTAAATTTGACGACTCAGTCGTCGCTTACAACGCCATCATCTCCGCTGGCGGCCCGGACATGGTCCTTGCCTACACCGGTCTGGCGCGCGTCTATCTGAAGCAGGAACGGCTTACCGACGCGTTCGCCGCTGCCACCCACGCCGTCTCCTTAACGCCTGGCAAAACTCCTGCAATCACGGCGCTTGGCGAAGTCTATTTTCGTCAGGGAAAGTTAATACAAGCCGAAGATTCTTTCTTGATTCCGTTACGCGCTTGCGACGTGGACGCGCGCTCTTACCTCGGCCTCTCACGCCTTTACCGCGCCACCTCAAATTACGAGCGTGCCAAGAAGGCCATAGACCAGGCCTATAAACTCGATCCCGATGACCCCGACATCCAGCGCTCCTACATGAGCATGCTCAGCCGCGCCGAGGTTGTTAAATTTCTCCGCAGCTATCTAAGCCGGGAAACCGACGACGACGTCGAGCATCGCGAAAATCTCGAGCGCCAACTCGAAATCCAGGAAGCGGAAAGCGGCCAGCACGGCCCCATTTGCCGCCTCACCTCGAAAGTCACCGCAACTCAAACCACTTTGGAAACTTTGCTCAGTGACCCCAGATCAATTCGCGGCTACGGCTTAAAGGTAAAAGTAAATGGCGCCTCCGCCAAACTTATGCTGGACACCGGGGCGAGCGGCATCACCATCGATAAGAAAATCGCCGAGAAGGCCGGGGTCAAGAAGATTACCGAAATCCATACCGGCGGCATTGGCGACAAGGCCGCGGCCGCCGGCTACGCCGGTTTCGCTGATTCCATACAGATCGGCGACTTACACTTCGAAGGCTGCTATGTGGACGTCGTAAACCGCAACTCTGTCCTCGAAGACGACGGCTTGATCGGTACCGATGTTTTCGGCAGCTTTCTGGTGGACATCGATTTCCCCAATTCAAAATTCAAGCTAAGCCCGTTGCCGCCTTATCCTGATGTTTCGGCGAAAGATGCCGCTCAACAGGCCACCTTGGAATTGCAGCCTGCACAAGCCTCGCAGCTACACGATCGCTACGTCGCTCCCGAAATGAAGGATTACACTCCTATCTTCCGTTTCGCGCACATGCTCCTGATTCCCACCCATGTGAACGATTCGGCGCCCATGCTTTTCGTTATCGATACCGGCGCATTCGACAATGCCATCACTCCCGAAGCCGCCAAGCAAGTCACCAAGATCAACCTCGATCCCGACTATCGAGTGAAGGGATTGAGTGGCGAAGTTAAAAAAGTATACGTCGCCGACAAAGCCAACCTGAAGTTCGCCCATTTCAAGCAGGATCGCCAGGACCTGGTCACCTTCAGCCTCGACGGCATCAGCAATTCACTCGGCACCGAGGTCTCCGGCATGCTGGGTTTCCGAATGCTCTACATGCTGGACATAAAAATCGACTACCGCGACGGTCTGGTCGATTTCACCTACACGCCTGTAGGCTCCAAACACTAGCGCTGTTTGTTAGTGCTGGAATGAGGGGCAAGAGGGATTTTGCAGAAGGGAAGTCGCGTACAGAAATTGTGGATGTGGCGGACTCATTGCAGTCAAACAGCAATGAGTCCGCCGCCTTCTGGTATCAAGCCGTCCCGCCGTTACGCCTAGTTGCCGCCGCCATCGGTCCCAGCCGTTCCGCTCACCGGGATTTTATGCACCGTCCCAGCGCTTTCCGTAACGGTCAAGGTTCCGCCAACGGTCCCCACCACCGTCGGAATAAACGTAATCGTAACGGTGCAGCTTGCGCCGGCTGCCAGCGTCGTGCTGCAATTGTTGGTTTGCGTAAACGTGCTCGACCCAGTCAAGGCGAAGTGGCTGATTCCTACCGGCACGCCGTTCGTGTTCGTTATGGTCATGGTTTGACTCGGGTTGTCTCCCACCACGTAGCCATTGTTGAAGACGATCGAACTCGGCGAGAACACCAGCCATCCAGTCGCAACGGACGTGCCCGTCCCCGTCAGCGCTACCGTTACCACGCTGCTCGCCAGCGTGTAGGTCAATGCGCCCGTGCGCGTGCCCGCCGCCGTCGGCGTAAACGTGATGTTCAGCGTGCAACTCTTCCCAGCTCCGAGACTCGCTGGACAACTCCCGGCTTTGGCGAAATCGCCGCTGATCGCTACGCTCAGTGAAACTGCCGTGGCGCCTCCGTTGCTGAACACTACCGATTGCGCGGCACTCTTACTGCGCAAGTGCTGCGTCGGGAACAGCAGGCTTTCCGGCATGACAGTGATGCTGGGCGCCGTACTCGCTCCGGTACCGATCAAACTTACCGTTTGCGAACCGGCATTGTTGGTCACGAAAAGATTTCCTGTTCGCGCACCGCTGGTGCTGGGCGTGAACGTCACTGCAATCTGACAGCTGGTCAGCTGCACCAGTGCCGCTCCGCAGTTGTTAGTTTGCGCGAAATCACCGCTCGCCGTGATTCCCGCCCCGCTAAACGTTAACGGCCCCGTGCCGCTGTTGCTGAGCACCACATATTGCGCGCCGCTGATGGTGTTTAGCAATTGCGGCTGGAACGTGACCGTCGCCGGCGCAATCCCGGCCACCGGCGCAGTTCCGAATCCTGCCAGCGTAACTAACTGCGTTCCGGAAAACGCATTATCGGTGATCGTCACTTTGCCGACCTCGGCTCCGGTCGTCTTCGGCGCGTAGCTGATCGAAATGGTGCAACTCGATCCGCCCGGAAGCGCAGCCGGGCACGTGTTGGTGGAAGCGAAATCCCCTGTGACCGCAATGCTCGCAATATTCAGCGGCGCTCCGCCAAAGTTTGTCAGCGTAATGCTCTGCGGCGCGCTGGCGGTGCCGGTATTCTCGTTATTAAAAGTTAAATTGGTCGGGGCTACGGTAACTGCAGGTATCGCAGCCGGAACTGGCAGGGAATAAATCCCGCCAGGGCTTGCAACCAGGTTCGTGCCCAGGAATCCCGCGCCGGTTGTGATGTCGTCGAACAGTATCACACCGCTTCCGCCCGAGTAGTTTGATCCGGCGACATAAGTCGTTCCGTCGGACGCGATCGATAGCCCCGAAGCGGTGGTCCCTATGCCAAGCTCGGCCCAATTCGTCCCGGTCATATCGTCAACGCGTATCACGTTGGTCATATCGCCTATCACGATTCGGCCAGCACCATCGATGGCCACGTGTGCCGGAGACCCGAACGGGAAAATGTAGCCATTGATAACCGGGGACTGTGTAAGCGTGGTCCAATTGGTTCCGGTCATGTCGTCAACGCGCACGATGCGTTTGTTGCTCGTATCGGCGATATAAATCTTGCCCGCAGCATCCACCGCCACTCCTCCCGGGCCGATGAACTGGTTGGTGCCGCTGCCGACCGTCCCCAAGGCATCCCAGTTCGTGCCTAACATGTCGTCAAACCTCACGATGCGGCTATTGTTGGTGTCCGCCACATAAATTCTTCCCGTAGCGTCCAGTGCGATGTCGCTCGCGCCACTGAACTGGTCCTTGCCCGTGCCGCAATGCCCGAAAGTGGTCCAGTTCGCGCCCGTGATGTTGTCCATCCGCACGATGCGGCAGTTGAACGTATCCACCACATAAATGCGGCCGGAGGGATCCAGCGTCACGCCATGTGGATCGCTAAATTCATTCACCTTCGCTCCGGTCGAGCCCAGCACTTGTTTGTTGTCGCCGAACATATCGTCCGAGCGCACCAGTTGAGAATTCGAGGAATCGGTCACGTAGATCGGCGCATAGGTGGAATTGATTCCTGTGGCACCAGGTCCCGCCGTCGCCGTCCCCAGCTCCTTGGTCAGCGGTCCGATGACGGCCGTGGTTTCGCCGTTAATTGCTGTCGAAACCCCGTTGACGGTTTGAACCCCGGTGAAATCGCCCGCGAATTGGTAGCTGTACTTGATGTTTCCTCCGCGTCCACCCCCAGATGCCCACAAGTAAAGTTTCGCGGTGGTGAAAGAACCCGTGACGCTGGTCAAGCCATCATTCGATTGGAAATTGAAGCTCCCGGCGGTGCAGGAATAAATTACGGGGTACGTGCCGCCCACCGAGGTGATGGGACAATTGATCGACTGCGTCCCCGCGGGATTCGTGACTGTCGCACCGCTTAGAACGAATGCGGTGCCCAACGTCGCGGTCCCGCCGCTGCTATCGAAAACCTGTTCGCTAGCGAGCGCGGGAAGAGCTAGGAAAAGAAAAACGGCCATCACGGCCAGAGCAAATGTCGTGCGAATTTTATCGGCGATAGCCTGGTTGACCGGCTGAACAGCGGCGACGGCAAAGCTCTTGTGGGTCCTCATGTTGTCTCCTCGACGCAGAAATGGAAGTAGCCTCCGTTAGGATTAGGGGCCTTCTGAGCGGTGTTCATGAGCCTGCTCACGGAGGCGCTCAGTGTTCTGTAAAGTATTGTAAAGTTTCTTTGAGCCGGTCGGGGATTCTACCTCGGATAACTGTCAATGTCGTGTGATAGTTGCATGACAGTTTGTTCATTCTGAGACACCCCACCACACCCGGTGGGCTGGGCGCAGGCAGGGCACCCCGCCCTAGCTCGGCTTGATACCACACCTGAGGCTCATATCGAATCCTCGCTTAACAGCGCCACAGCAATCCTTGTCGCTGATGAGAAACCCTTTTATTTTAGAAGCTTTCAAGCAGAACGATTCTATCGAGACCTGCAGGAGAGAGGAATCCGAGAGCGTGTAGTCCTGGAGGCTACTTGATATTCGCGCTGGTTCGAGCGGCTGCTGGCAGAGCTGGGTTTCGAGGTATGCGTCGGGATCCGGCGGAGATCAAGACCAAGCGCGTCAAGAAGCGGAAGACGGACCGCGAGGGTGCCCGACTTTTGCCCAGACTGATGCGGGAAGATAACTTTTCCGCGAATTTGGGTAACGAATCTAGAGAACCGAGATCTGCGACAACTGCTGGGGCATCGCGCTCCCCTGCCAAGGGAGTTTGAAGAAATAAGCCTGGTCGAAGTTTTGATCGAAGAGATGTCCGGGCGGACTGAAACCGACCGAAAGATTACGAACGAGCTGCGGTCGTCGATGCAGAAAAAAATTTCACCTAGCAGAAGCGATCTGTCCGGCCGCACTCAATCTGAACTAACGGAGCCGTGTTCCCGTTTGAATCAGCGATCGCGAGCGGCTTCAGCTCATCGGACTCCACGAAGTAGACTTCGAGCTCGGGTTGCGTCGAGCCATTGAGACCGCCGCATTTATCGGGAGTTAGCCGATGCCTTGCACCTAACGCGCATTTTCGTCGGGCGATACGGCGTCTGGCTACATCGGTTTCTTGGCCGGTTGAGAATCATCGGGGCTCACAAAATTGATCACAAAGGGCGCGATTCCGTGCACCTGCAAAATCGTATCGCCCTTGCATTCCGCGAAGTGCCTCATACGCGGCGCCGCCCAGAAAAACCCGCCCGTGGGCACGTCTTTCAGCGCCGCGTCGTCCCATTTCGATCCCATTCCTACGGCGGCCGCGCCCTTGATCACGGTAACGTTCTCCGTCGTCGGATGCCAGTGCGGTGCGATCTTGGTTCCGTCGGTACACGAAAGGCGCAGAGTATATGTGTGCCCCGCGGTCATCGGATCGCCCTGCAGGACCGCGATGCGCACCGTGCCACCCATTTCAACCGACGGTGTGCCGACCATCGCGGCCGCCGGGACATCGCCCCACTTTTCCGAACCCGGCTCTACAATCATCGAGCCGCTTGAAGGCCGCGCAGGAGTCTCTTTTGCAGGCTGCTTTGTCTGTGCACCGGCGACTACAGGAAGCAACACGAAGATGATCAACAAACCTACTCGAACTATGGACATGCTTCCTCCTCGTTGAATTGATCTGAGCCGGAATATCCGACTGGAAGCCTGTGGCGAATCGTACGACTCACCCTGCCCTCGAGTCAACGAGTTTGACACGATTTTGCCACCAGAGGTCCACCAGAGGAGCCTGAACCAGCATTTTCAGAGTTCTCCCGCTGCTCCGGTTGCTTATAAAAAATCAGCGAATACGCGTCGGGAACAAGCGCCCCGGCGAGCAGAACAAAGAACACGGGCCGGCCCACTTCATGTTCGTGTCAAAGCCCAGATTGGTGAAGCACCGCAACTGCCATGGAACAAGTAACGCATTAAACGCACATGTGGAGCATTCGTTTAAATGTCGCGTAACCCGATTTATCAGAACTTAGCCGACATCATAAAATGGGTCGAGGTCGTCTACTGAGGTGGAAGGAAAGAATGGTGCAACCGACCGCGCATCGAAAACGGATGCTTTCCTCTGAGATTCCGAAACCTGCACCAAGGTACAGGTAACTATTTCCCTCGGTTTCTTCGCAACACACTACAAGCCGACGGCAAGGGATGTTCTGATATTGATGGAGGACTGCCCGTGCTGAAGAGTGGGCGTCAAGGGAACACCAACGTTGCGACTCTTGTCCTCGCGTTTGCACTACTGGGTTGGGTATCTCCGCAGCTGTCGGCGTTTTGTCAAGCAACCAATCAAGAAGAAATCGCGCGGAAAATCAAAGCGAGGGTGGAACCGAGGTACCCCGCTTTGGCGCGGCAGCTTAAACTATCCGGGAAAGTGAAAATCGAAGTGAGGGTTTCTCCTGACGGGCGGGTCAAGGCTACTCGCGTACTCGGCGGCAGTCCCGTATTGGCCAATGCTGCTTTGGATGCGGTGAGAATGTGGAGGTACGAGACTAGTTCAAAAGAAACCGCTGAGATCGTTGAACTCGATTTCAGAGATCCGCAGAATTAAGTACAATTTTCTCTCCCGTCGCGACACAACACCAGGTGATTTTTCTTGACGCTGTCCCGCCTACGAAAGACCTGAAAGACAGGCGCGGGGCGCGAAGGCTTTTTCGCCGACGAACTGGCCTCCAAGGATTCGGACCTTACAGCCGAGCGTCGGATCGCTTGCGTCGAGGATTTGCACCCTCGTACCACAGTTGACCAGAAGAAGCTTTTCGGCAGCTACCAGAAGCGAAATCCCTAGATCGTCCTTGGCCGTTTCGCAATCGCACATCTCATCAAAAATTTCCTCGTTGACGGGGAGCAGCACATAGTTGCGGCCTGCTTCATCACAGATGGTCGCAATCTGTCCGATCCATTGAGGGTGAGGCGGACCAGCAGCTGGTCGCTCGTGGTGAAGGGGAGCGGCAAGCGCCGTAGCCGCGTCTGGCTGAATCTTTTCCACGGCGGCGATGAAACGGTAGCCGCGGCGCGGGAGGGTCTCAATGAAACGCGGGCTCTTGTGCGAATCGCAGAGGACGCGCCGGAGTGTCTGGATCGCTGCATTCACCCCGTGCTCGAAATCGACGAAGGTGTCGGCAGACCAAAGGCGCTCCTGCATTTCTTTTCGAGTTAGCAGTTCGCCCGGCTTTTCAAGGAGCAAGGCTAGAACCTGGAACGGTCGGCCGGCCAGATGGACCTTTAGACCGTGCTTGCGAAGTTCGCCGGTACGAAGGTCAACATGGTAGGCGCCGAAGCAAAGCCCACCCTCAGAGGGAATCTCGTCGCGCATAGCAGAAGCTGGGAGACGAAGTGTACTCCCGGGCGCTGCCGGAACTCAAGGGTTGGCGTGCGCGAAGCTCGCTAGAGGCCGCAAAGTCAAACGGTTACCACTTTACCTCTATTGTACCAACAATGGACTTCCCATGCATTGAACGATTTATGATTTGGGATGAAACTGCGCGCGCAATGATAAACGAAAGGAAAAATTCGATCACAAAGATTCTAGAGAAAACGGAGACGACCATGAAAATCACGACCGTAGTGAAAGTTTCGGTGTATGCAGGAGCGCTGGGATTTGCCTGCTTGTTGCCGGTGACGGCGCACGCGCAATCTGACGTGATGCCCGACTCCTTCCCATTTTCCACTGAGGAAACCACTGTCACGCAGCCGGTGCAGCATGCCGACGCGAAATTAGCGAAGGCCGATTTTGAGGGCAAGGTTTCGCTCCCGTACGACGTGAAGTGCGAAGGCAAGAATTTGAAGGCCGGACAGTATCTGCTTTCGGTGAAGTCGGAAGGAACGAGCCGAGTGGTTACACTCCATGGCCGCGGCGAGAGCGTGAACGTGCATGTGCACGAAGTGGCGGCGAACGAAGCGGCGAGCCACAGCGCGTTGCTAGTGCGAAAGTCGAGTGAGGGTCGTCGAGTGGAAGCGGTCTATGTGAAAGAGCTCAACAGGACGCTGTACCTAAACACAACCGGACAGGGAAACCACGTCCGCATGGATCGCCTGCCCATTTCGTAATTTGCAGAGTACGCAACGCCCCGTCGGCCTCCGTCAACGGGGCGTTAGTGCATCGCCAGCAAAATCGTATTAATAAGCGCAACTCGCTCCAATAGTCCCGCTGGCTCGCGCCTCATAACCAGATCGATCGCGCCCAATCAAACGCTCCCATCATGAACGCAATGCTGAATCCGCGCAAAAGCTCGTCCATACTGCGCATCGATCTCATCAAAATAAATTTGTAGTTGGTCACTAAATCCAGCAACTGACCCTCAGTGTCATGCGCCGGCCCTGGCTTTGAACATTGAAAGTGAATGTAGCAATCCCAGCAGCACCAGAAAAAGCGCGCCCGCAGTGAACAGCCGTCTCGCCCACTTGTCCGCCATCTTCAGAACGCCGCGCAGCCGCGTCGCTATGTTTACGACTTTGCTCCCGCCCTCTTGTAACTGGTGTAATCTTGCCTTGCGCTTTTGCGGCACACTAGGACTGATGGTGCCTGAATGAATGAGCTCTTAAAAGACGCTGGTTCGCTTTCTCTTTTCGCCAAGTGCGTTGCCGCAGTTGTCGGCATCATCGTTATTTACGCCGCTTTTCGCGTCCTCGAACGAACTCTGCCACGGCATTTTGGGCAGGCCGACGCGCGCTATAAGGCTCGCAAGTTCGTGGTCTTTTGTGGATACGTCTGCATGATCCTTTTCCTCGGTCTCCTGTTTGAAGATCGCCTCGGCCGTCTTACCTTTGCCATCGGCGTTGTCGGCGCAGGCGTGGCGGTCGCTCTTCAAGACGTGCTCGCCAGTATTGCCGGCGCTTTCTCCATCGGTTTCTCCCGGCTGTACACGGTAGGTGACAGAGTTCAAATCGGCGACACGCGCGGGGACGTCATCGACATCGGCCTCTTGCGCACCACCTTGATGGAAACAGGGAATTGGGTCAGCAAAGATTTGTACAACGGCCGCCTCGTGCGCATCCCCAACAGCATTATTTTGAAAGGGTCCGTCTTCAACTACTCGCAGGGTTTCCAATTCATATGGGACGAAATTAAAGTGCTGTTCACCACCACCAGCGATAGCCACTACGCTCGTCAAATGCTTTTGCGCGTGGCCAGAGAATCCATCGGCGACTATCTGATCGAAGCCCAAATTTCCTGGAAGGTCATGAGCGACAATTTCAAAATCCTGAAGCCGCCTCTCGAACCGATTGTTTCGCTCGTGGTCAACTCCGGCTCCCTGGAATTCGGCCTAAGCTACGTAGTGGACTACACCAAACGCACCGCCAAACAAGACGAGCTGTTCACAAAAATCGTTGAAGAAGTTGCGAATAGCAACGGCCGCCTCCAATGGGCATCGCCGACAACAACAACCACGATCAACGTCCAGCCGACAAGCGAGGTCCAGACCGCGTCCGCGTCGCGGGCCCCAGCTCCGAGCGGGCCCGCGCAACCGACGCCGCCCCCTTCTGCCCGTGCCGCCGACTAAATCGCGAGTTTCGATCACAATGCGGGGAGAAATGTGTTGAAGTCTCATAGCGCAGGGCTTTGGTCCGGCATCTTTCTTTCCCTGATTTATCAGCAAGGCCGGCACTCGAATCGGCGAGTGTGTATTTTTAAGATCGCTCTTTTCTCTCGTCCCAGTTTCTAGGAATTGTCCGTCTCTCCAGTTTCCTTTTGATCGCCATCCAAGTCACCGTGGGTTACCGACTCCATTCCAAGGCCCTGGCGCTCTGTCGCGCTCTTTTCATCCCAGAGTCATCCCAAAACCGATGAATCCCACTTGAGAGGCTGACTTTAGTAGCCGGAATTAAACTAATCCAGTGCCAGTAGTTTAAGGGACTGCCGCCTTCGTCCCAAGCATAAGCAAATCGATTTCGCGAATGAAATCTTTGGCGGGAAGCGCAGAGACAATCATTAAACCCGAGGGTATTGACGCAAAGCGGAATAAACCCTTCATATTGCTAAATTACAAATGCGAGCGATTCCCTGCAATTCCTATGGTATCCCCCCATCAACGCGAATCGTAAACTGGCCATTTAGACATTGCTATGGGTTTGTGGTGTCTGCCTCGCCGTGGGTAGGGATTCGTAGGAGATATTTCTTAGTTCCTTCTTTTAGGGGGTCTGCCGTGCATCTTCGCACACGTCTTGAGGCCCGCCTGCCTGGCCGCAGGCGCTTTTAGTATTGGTGACCGGCGAGTACAAGCATACTCATCGCTCCAGTCGCGAAGGGAATGGCGTGGGACTCGCCGTCGAAGCGATGCTTGGCACGAAGACGCTTATTACGCCGTCAGCAGCCGTGGCCGAAGAGGTCAGGCTCACCGCGCGTCTTTCGCTGGCGGCGCTAATAGCCGGTACAACAAACACGGTCTCTTGTGCGCGGCTCTGTTGCAGGCGTGACCAATCCTCACGAAACTCAATCGCCGTCTCCCGACTATGCTTCGGGTTGCGCAGCTCGCTTTCCATGCGCGCCAAAATAATCTGGTACGCCGTCTGCGCATCGGACTCTCGCGCAAAAATGGTGCTGGCGCTCAGCCCCACGCGAACCGGCGTGTCTTCGTCGCGCCAGCTCATCCAAAGCGCGCCACTTTCGTCCAGCGAGATCTCACTGCCTTCGCCCAACCTTACAAAAACGCGCTTCAAATAGCTGCGGTCCGGAATAATTTCCACGTGAACAGCTTCGTCCACAGCCACGCCCAGATTCGCGCGGAACTGCTTCCACTCCCCGTCCGTGCCAAGGATTTCCTCACGCGCAGATTTTCCCTCCGCTGCAAGCTGCTGCACGCTCACGGTGTTCCCACCAACCAATCGGCTAGCCATAGGATCAAGATTGTGGCCTGCACCAATGGCGTCCAGCGACGGATTTCTCTCAAACTCATGCTCCGGATTAAATCTCCCCGTAATCATGTACGACACCGTGACCGCCGGGACCGCCTGCCAAGCCAGCACGCCCAGCGGAATCACAAGTTTCTTCGAGTGGTAAAGCTGCTCCGTCCCGCTGCGACATTCTTCGCTGCGTTTGATCGTCCCCGGCACCTGCGCAAAATGCAGCACGTGCAAATCCAGCTCCGGATTTTCGTTCGCATAATGTGTCAACGACCGCGCCACCGCCTTCGGGCTCGTCATAAAAAAATCATTCACAGCGTCCCGGTTCACCGCGTGCGGGAAATAAGTGTTCATCACACGCTTCGTGAAATCCGCGCAATTCCGCAGAGCGCCATTGAAGTGGTTCACATTCGGCTGGGAATTGAACTCGGCGATCAGCGCGCGGTCCTGCGCCGCCGAAGTCTTCACCACGAAAAAGTACATGCTGCGTTCCAGCGTGGCGCCCACCATTTCGCGCCACTCGGCGCTTTTGCTGTAGCGGCAGCGTGCGCCCGTGCAAATCTGCGACAAATACTTTTCGCGATAACGTTCTTCCAGCGCCGCCTTAATCTCTCGCGAAGAAACCAGCGGACGGTCGTGCGGATCCTCTACGCCGTACAAATAAATACTCAACGGAACGATATTCCATTCGTAAGGCTGGTCTTCGCCCAACGTCGTGTAGTTGCTCAGCACTGACCCTTGCTCGCCCGACCGGCACAGCCGCATTTTCACCGGTGACCCGTCCGGACAAATATTCGAAAGATAAACCGCGCTATGCCCTGACCCCGTAATCTTAGCCACAGAAGTGTCCAGCGACTCGTTCAGTATCACTCCCGCATCCCCAAACGCAGACGTAGCCGCGCAGCAGCAGAAAAGCACCGCCACCGCGATCGCCGCTGCAAACCCTCTTAGCGTTGTCATCCCGACAGAGGCCGCCTTTCGGCCGACGAGGTAGTTGCTGTTTCTTCCCGTCTCTGCCATACGCATTTGCTGTTGCCGTAACAAAAAACCTCCAAGATTGCGGAACCGGAATGTGTTGCGACTTGCGAGTTCGTTACGCTCGCTGGCGAAGCCGGGCTGGGAGTCAGAGGCCGCGGCACCGCTACTCGAACACTCGCCGCGAACATCTTCAGGACCTGGTGCCCCCGGAGCCCTTCCCCAGAATGCCGTACCGATGTCGCTGGTAGGGCTTATCTATGAACACTCGCAAACCAAAAAAGTTGCAACCTGCTCTGTCTGCACAAAGTTAGATGTCGAGGGAGGTGCTTTGGGGACGCGCTAATTCGAAGGTTACGATTTACCGTGGATTGAAGCAGAGGTCTGATTACTGCGGCGTGAAACCAACGGTCCGTCGGGCAAACTCAATATATCAACGTTTCAAGAACAACCAGCGCGACAGCAAGAGCGGTTCCCACCAAAACGCTCAACACCAACCAGCGTCCAAGCTTACTATGACCTTTCGGTAACCCAAGCATGTATGCCGAAGGATCAGTCTCATCAAAGAATACTGCTTGGTTGCGACGCCTTGCGCTTTGCGCCATGAAAAAATACTAGCACTGACGTCTCGCGGTTCGACATCGGTACTAATACTGTATGAACACAAAGAGTAAACAAAGCCGTCACTTGCTCCAAGGCACTTCGACGCCCATCGGATCGTAGCTCGCTCCCCAAAATTCAGGTGACGAATCCTCAAATTCAATCCCCAACTTATACGATCCCGTTTCAGACGGGTTACCGCACCACACCACCCGAGCATTCACGTCGATTCCCGTTTCGGCATTCTTGAGTTTCACTTCGCTCGCGGCCGGCCAGTCTACAGGGGACAGAATCAAAGCGCCATTCAGGTTGATCACCGCCGTCAATACTCGATGTGACCTTCCGTGCGCCTCCACTTCAAGAGGGATGTTCGCCAAAATGCGACGGCTGCGCCTATGGTCAACCATGCGTGATTGTACCAAATAGTATTGGTACCCCTCAATATAGCAATGCCCCTATGTGCTCCTATGCCCATTAGGTACCTGAGTCATCGCCCGCCGCGATGACGGCATTGGTTTTCGGCTCCGGCGCTGTCTCTTTCGAGTTTGGATGGAAATCCCCTGAGCGGATCGCTTGAACGGCGGCAGCTCATCGAAAGCCTTGCAGGTTTTTCGCCTTTTGCTCATCGTACCGATCCCGAGCGATCTGAATTCTTTCGCGATTTTCGCCGGCCCAATCTCCCAATTCTTTAATCGGTTTCAGCAAACTGCACCCCAGCTTCGTCAGTTCATATTCAACGCGCGGGGGAATCGTGGGATACACCGTTCTGGTTATCAGGCCATCCCGCTCCAAACCCTTCAACGTGAGCGTCAGCATTCGCTGCGATATTCCTTCGATGCTGCGCCGTAACTCGCTAAAGCGTTTTTTCCCGTTGCCGAGCAAGGCCACCACCAGCACGCTCCACTTATCTCCTACGCGATTCAAGACCTCGCGCACGGCGAGACATTTGCCGCTAACCTGCTTGTCACCCGCTAACATCAATGTGCCCTCTTGCCTTTCCGTCGGTTCCCATTTTACTCTGGGTTACGTAAGGGAACCTACTAAAAAGAGAGAACCCAATGACCAATCATTCTAAAGCATCCAGTGTTGCCGCCATCAAAGGTCCGATCTCACAGGAGTGCCTCGATCAGCTATTTCGCGAAGCGCGCACACACGCAGCGTGGCTTCCAGAGCCCGTGCCAGTCGAACTCCTGCGCCAGGCTTACGAATTGGCCAGTCTTGGGCCAGCCAGCGCTAATGCCTCGCCGGCGAGATTTGTCTTTCTAACCACACCAGCCGCCAAAGCGCGCCTCCGGCCAGCTCTGGCTCCTCTCAATGTGGACAAGACCATGGCCGGTCCAGTCACGGCCATCATCGCTTGGGACACCGAATTCCACGAGAAGCTTCCCAAGCTCTTTCCTCACGCTGACATGCGCTCCTACTTTGTCGGAAACCAGGCCTTGATTGACGAGACCGCCTTCCGCAACAGTTCGCTGCAAGCTGCCTACTTCATCCTGGCGGCGCGCGCGTTGGGCTTGGATTGCGGACCGATGTCCGGCTTCGACGCGGACAAACTCAACGCGGAATTTTTCCCCGACGGCAAGTGGAAAGCCAATCTTCTTTGCAACCTGGGTTTCGGAGACTCAAGCAAGCTTTACCCACGCAATCCTCGCCTGAATTTTGAGGAAGCCGCTGTAATTTTGCAGAGTTCCGAAGCTCGCTAACAATCAATCCATCGCGGCATCCGGCTAGCGTGTTGGATCATGCGTTGGATCATCCAAACACTAAAGAAAAGGGAGATGTGTATGTCATCGAAGCCAAGCAGAAGCGAAATTACAGAGCCCTAAGCAAACTCCACCCAGGCAGATACGACAGAGATTTCAGCCGGTGACGAGGAAATAGGACCGCGCACATACCAAATCTATATGGAACGCGGCGAACAACCAGGCTGTGATGTGGACGATTGGCTTCAGCTGCTTGGAAAACGCGAAGACGCTGTCGGGCAAATCGCTTTGCTTCGTAAGACACGCATGTTTCTCGTGAGGTTTCCGGATAGTTTTCATTGAGGGCTCCTTATCGGCAGGATCTCGGCAGCGACACATGCCGTGGGCCGGACGCGTGTGCGCTCCGCATCCGGCCCGCGGATGTAGCCTATTACGCAACGGCTTCGTTGCGAAGGCAGCGAGTCGCCGTGCTGCGCCGTAGCTCTCCCAAGAAAAGTCACTAACTCAGGGTTCGGCATCCCCGTGCATCACCAGCGTTGGCACATCAATTCTGGCGAGGTCTTTTCTAAAATCTTCATGGCCAGGTGGGCACGCAAGCGAGACTCGCCGTAGGCGAAGAAGACGCCGCCACGTTCCAACTTGCCTGCACAGCCTGTTCGCTTACGCGCTTGTTGAGTAGCCCCAACTTTAAAGCGAAGCAAGCAAATCAAAGCAAAGAGAGGTCCGGCTAAAAAGAAGTTTACTCCTCTGCGATTTTAACGAACCTGCTTGTCCCGATGCGGAAGGACCGGCGGGAGATTCCTTCGCGCAATGTGACAAGATGTTCCGGAGAACCGGCTATTTTAGCCGTTGGGCACGCACGACGGAGCACTTCCGATTCCTTATTTGACGTCTGGCGAAACACATCTCCAGGAATTCAGGCCGTGCTAGTACGAGGACGGGAACTCCTGAATCGTGCATGTCTTATTGCAGGTTTCCAAGCATTAATACACGTCCCACCGTTCGTTACCGTAAAGCCTGCCGCTTGACAGCTAAGTAATCGCCTGGAAGTTTCTCGCTCCTAGGTCCGATTGCGCCGGCAGCTGCGGCGCAGCGATAGTCTGTCTGGTCCCGCTTTTCTGACTGAAGATAAAGTAACCGCCGATTGATTTTACCGCCAATTTTTGAATGTAAGCCTCGCCCTCTGCCCGACTGTTTACCGCCGTCAGCCAGATACCTTCGTCGGATTTGTCGTTTCTGAACACATCAAATTCTGGAGTCATCGGGAGGAACCTCTGGTCGGGGATTGTATCGGTTGGTGTTCCACACTTCTGTGCTGTTCTGCACACTCCTAGCGAGCCTGCTTGCCCTAAAGAAAGGGCGGGTTGGAGCTCCTCCTTCGCGCCGTATCGAATGACCCTGTTGGGTTCGATTCGACGGCCTCTTTGCCGATCTGGGTGCCAGCGGTTCGATCGTTGGCTGGAGTACATCATGGCTGGGTCCTCGTCTTGAAAAAAAACGTACCTGAAAGCGTTGAAAGAATCGGATAAGATTAAATTAGCCCAACTGGTGTATGCCACCGAGGAAGCTATTTTTCTTCGCGCGCAGGAATTGTCCAACTCTCTCGACGGTCAGAAAGAGCGCAACGAGATACATGAAGCCTGTGCCAACCTCCTATCTATTCAGATCACCATACTCGGATGGCCCGCAGGCCTGTTGTCGCGGATCCTCGACCACCTTTCGACGAATTCGCATTGCCAAAGCTTAGTTTGCCATCTGGCGAAATTTTCAATTCCTGTATGCGGCAAAGATATCGCGGCTTCGCTGCGGACAATTTTTCACCAAGTTCTTGCAGATCGGGTTCGTCGAAAGACTCATTTCATTGCTCGCCCACAAAATAAATATGGAAGGCTCGCTGGGAGCGTCTCTGCGCGTTCGGCTGTTTTGTTACTTCCTGCAAAATTCGCCAGCGCACCCTAGTCCCTAGAGCAACAATCTGCTAGCCCCGGCGCTAGCAGTTGTGTTAGAACACCCCGGTTAACGAAATTAATCTGCTGTTGATGAAATCGATCTGTTAATGATGGTACCTAACGTCCAGGTCTAGGTCCGTTCGAGCTCGCCTCAAGGCAAAATGGCCAGAACGATTTTAGTAGCTGACGACAATCGCCAGTTCCTCAAAATGCTGTCTCGGGTTTTTGAGATCGAAGCAGAGTACGACCTCTGCGCGCAAGCCGCCAACGGCCGGGAAGCCATCGCTCTCGCCATCCAACATCGCCCCGAATTAATCATTCTGGATTTGGCCATGCCCGAGGTGAACGGCATAGAGGCGTCCGTGGAATTGAAACAAATTATGCCGGACATCCCGATAATTATCCTTACCCAGTACGCCGAAATTGCCAAGGCCATGCCGCCTGCCGGCCTTCCGTTTGATCGCGTAGTTTCAAAGGCCGACGCCGCAGAACTGATGGACCACGTAAAGTCACTCCTCCCGGCCTAATTTACTTTGGATTACCGGGACGTCGCCAAAATTAGGTAGCATGTAAGCGAACTTCTCCCAGCCTGATTTCCCGTGAACTGTTGCGCCCGGTGGCGAAATTCCGTCGCACTCAGCGCCACGGCGAGCGCGCACTCTTTGCTTTTTTGGAATGCCGTTTTGAAGAGAAATTACTCCGGTGATATCATTTTTCGGTTATGCAAAGTCAGCACCCTAAAGCACAGCGCCTTCTAATTTGGCAAATCACCAGTAATAGCGAAGGATTCTCTTGCAGCAGCTGTTCGTGGACCTTCGCAAACCCCGACAAGTTGACAGAGCAGGAGCACGACGCCGCAGAGGTTCAGCGCCGTTTCACCGAACATGTCTGCAACCGCGAACTGCCCCTGAAAAAGTTTAGATGGTCCTGATAAAAGGCTTATGGAAATCTTCCGCGCTTTATATCCCTGCAGCTTTCTTTCGCGCAGGATGGTCCGTGCAAACGTGACCGCGAAATGTTTGCTCGATACTCTTAATATCGCGAACCTCCTCATTGGAGATTCTCCATCGACAGTTGGAACAAGAGAACCCTTCAAAGGTCGGATCCGGAGCCCATACCAAACGACGCGTGGCTTGTTCGGCCTCTTCAAAATTTAGAGAACAATCCTGCCCCTCAAGACTCACCCACGTTTTTCCCGCTAGCGTAGCTTCAATCGCGAGCACCAGGTCGGTTCCAATGCGGGTTTTCGAAACAAAGGCACGGACGCCAACCTTCCTAATTTCCGCCAAGAGTGGAAGAGGATCATGCAAGCTGTCGGCAATTACAATCGATTGCGGACAGGTCTCAAGAATCTGCTTCGCCGCATCCAGACCACTCAATCGCGGCATCCCAATCGCTAATATGGCCAGGTCGGGACAGAACGCCTTCGCTTTTTCCACTGCTTCTAGACCGTCTGATGCTTCCGCGCAAACATGCCAATCCGGCCTCTGATTTATTATCTGCCTTATTAATTTCCTTACTCCTTCATGACCGTCTGCCAGCAAAATCTGCGTCCCCATGAGCACACACCCTCCGGTTTGGCGGTGCCCAGGTACACCGAATCTTGTAAAAGATTAATCTATTGTGGCAAATTCTCCTAACTGCCAATTCACGGGAGGATGATTTGCCCGGCGGCACGGGTCCGATTTACTGAGGTTTGGCGGCGAGCAGATAACTCTCCAGGGCCGCATACGGCTACTCGCGTTCTTGAGGACGTAGGCAGCCCTGGAAAGATGTAATGACCATTCCGACCATTCCCACCCTTCCTTCGGGAATACCGGAACGAATTACAAAAAGGTCCCCAACCTTTCACCTCCTCGGATCGTAAATACAAGACGGGCAAGCCTCGGTACAAGTCGCAACAGTACGGCATTCTTCTTGCGGTCGTTACTTACGGGGGACGTGCAGAAAGGTACTGAAGTTCTGGAATCGCGCCTCAATTGTGGTGCATCTCTTTCGTGCCTTTTAGTCCAGCAAGGCAGCAACAAAAAACAACCTCTGTTCGAGTCCTGAACAGTACTCTCTTATTTCGCTGTTATCAGCGTGCTCGTTGTCGCTACACACTGCCAGGCGCCATTGAGCTTAATCCAGGTGTCGACGAATCGCTCGCGGTGCACATATAATTTCCCCTTCTCCGTGCCCTTTATTCGAAACACGCCGACGACTACAGCGGCGTCTCCGTAAACTTGCACGCTACTTTGCTCGTTCACCGCTTGAGATGCCTGATAATCAGGCGACTTGATACTCGCTAAAAATTCGTTCTTAGAGGAAACGCTTCCGTCGATTTCCACTGACACAAATGTGTTTGCCAACAGCATGTTCAATCCATTGAGGTCTTTTGCTTCCAGAGCGTGATTCCATACATTTTCAAGCGCCAACACGTGTCCGCCCTCATCGCTCATGCTGTTCTGTTGCGCCCCTGTCAAACTGACACCGAACAGCAATATCGCCACAGACAGAGCGGTCTTTCTCATGTTTTCACCTCTCGCCCGAACGGTCGCAATTCCCATGCGGACACCTCTAGCGTAAAGCAGAATTGCCGCTCCAAAACAACTTTCTCGGCTAAATTGCTTGGGTCGCCCGTGCTTCGCGTCTTACCTCTTAAGATTGACATCCAAGAGCGAGGCTGCCTTTTTGAGCGGCGAGGGATCCTCTGTCAGAGTCCGCAGGCACCTCGCATCAGAGAACTTAATAGTGAACTATCGGTGTGGTGCTATGCGCAATCTCCACACGCATATCAACATGCGGGGCATTTATGCAGCACGAGCAGCCGGAGGTAGTGGTGGCGGAATTTTTGCGTCTGGAAGGCCGGCTGCGCCGCAAAACAGCTGCGGATAGTGCGAATTGACCCGGCGCTGCGCGGTGGATATTATCCCGCCGTTGGCAGGCGCGACCCTTTGCGAAGGGAGTTTGCTCGGGGTCTTTCGCTTAAGACCCGCAAGAGGAGGGGAGCATGGCTTGGTATGTGTATGCAGCTTGGTTTTTTGCCGGATTTTTCCTGGTGAACGCAGTCCCGCATTTTGTGAACGGAGTCTTGGGGCGGCGGTTCCCGACTCCGTTTGCGTCGCCGCCGGGGAAAGGAGAATCGACGTCGACGGTGAACGTGTTATGGGGCGCGTTGAATGCGGTCGTCGGGTATTTGCTGGTGACGAGTGTCGGGGAGTTTCATATTCGCCAGTTGGATTGCATTATCGTGCTGGGAGCCGGTGGGTTTGTGATGGCGCTGATGCTGGCGCGAACGTTTGGGCGCCTCTACGGCGGCGATACGGCGAAGCCAGCGCCCGTGTCCCGGTAAACGCTAGCGATCCTGGAGGAAATGGTGGGCAACACTCCACAGGTTTTTTGGGATTTCCGGGCGCGCTTCTTTGGTCAACGGGATGCTTAGGCCGACGCCATAAAGGTTGACGGAGCGCGGGAGGCTCGGCGAGTGGAGAGCTTGCAGCGTGGCCAGCGGGCCGAACGTCATGTTTCCGTTTTGGAAGGTGAGAATGAAGAACCCGAGGTGCACTCGGGAGCCGTAGAGTTGGGCGAGCGGGACACGCACTTCGGTGACGAAGGAAGTTTTGGTCTCCAGAACGGGAAGGGGCGCGCCAAAATTTGGCGCGTAATAAGTTGCGGCTCGGAAAGCAAATTCATCCGCGGAATTTTCTGGGTGGTACATCGGTGAAGTTGATGTGACGGAAAATGTAGCGCCGATCGACGCGAGCGAAGCGAAGGACATTGCTGCCTGGGTACGCGACGAGGCTTGCCGAGCGAATGTCGCGAGACCCTGCGCGGCCGCTGGTTGGCAGGTGGCTAGGATGGCGAAGAGAATTGCCACGGCGAGCGACCTGGTCGAAAGAAAATCGAAGCGGAGTGGTGAAGGTTCTGCTGAGGCGCGAAACAAATCGGGGGCGAATGTTGAAGCGCGCGACATATCGAAGGCCAACATGGGTGGTTTGGTTGTTGCGAGTTTCGCAGCGGTGCGCATCGTGTGATCTGACTTAGGTTATATGTAAGTCAAATGCCTTCAGCGGGCAATACGGGATACTCGGTAGCGGCGGGAACCAATTCACCTAGTACGTTAGCTTACTAAGGAAGTCGCGGACTTCTGGTAGATACGCGAGCGCTCTTCGCAAAGACCGCCCACTGACTTTCTTTGGTCAAGGCAAGAAGAGTCCTTCGGCACGAAGGCAACGGTGGCGAAAATCATCAGGGATTTTCGACCGGATGGAAGGTCGGGATCGCGCCGGTGGTGTGGCGTGTGTCGCTCGCGGGGTTGGGCGACGGATTCACTCACGGCGTACTTGGGCGGGATCTGGAGAGGAACGGATCGGTCTCGGTGCGCTCGATATTTGCATTGCGGCGGTGGACTTCGCGCCGGTTTTGGTGTTCTGGGCTACGATGGGCACCATGGCGGAGAGCTCGTCGGAGCATCAAATTTCTCGCGCGTAATCGCTGGAGGTGAGGGAGGTTGTCGTTCCCCCAGCCAGAGGCGCGCCACGCATATTTACGTTTGTTCGGAGGCCGTGCGCTTTGATTCCCTGAATGGTTTTGAACGCCGAGTTCCGCTCGTCTCGCGTGGCCGTCGTGATTGAGAAGCAGTCGCGCAGAACAATATTCGAACGAATGGAAGGCCGATGAACGGGCTCATTTTGGCGGGCCACATTGATTTTCGAAGCGTATAATCTTGTCACCTACAGGAGGCGCCGATATGGCCCAGACTAAGCAGTTCACAATCACTGTTGAGAATCGACCTGGGGCAGTCGCAGAGATAGCAAAAGCGCTCGGGAAAGCGAAGGTGAACATTCTCGCCTTGTTGGGAACAGCACAGGGGGCGAGCGGCACGATTGAACTCGTAGCCGAGGATCCGAGGCAAGCAAAGAAGGCTCTGGAGCAAGCTGGGTTTACGTACAGGGAGACAAGAGCTGAGGAATATGAACTTGAAAATAAGCCCGGTGCGCTTGCACAATATTTGGAGAAGCTCGCAGCGAAAGGCGTCAGTCTGAATTCGATCTGCGCCACGGCCGCCAAAGGCGGGAAGAAGGCGGTTCTGGTCTACACAATCCAAACTGAGGCAAAAGCGAAAACTGCGACGGCATAGGAACGGGCGGGGTTGGACTCCCGTCGAGGGCCAGAATTATGCCGCTGCGCTCAAGGTGTCTATTCATGTCGGCGCGGTCTGTTCGCAAGCATGCAGCGTTTATTTTCGTAGGTCCGCGAGCCACAAGTCTAGAACTTCCTGATTCTTTGGCTCGATCGTGACGAAAGTGATTCCCATGCCTGCGTTTGGCCGCGAATAAGCCACTTTTCCTATCGCAATGAAGTTCACGCCAGCATGCGAAATTTTTAGCCTGACCTTTGTGCCCGTCGGAAACGGCGCTGCCGTTTCGACAAAGCACCCCAGCAGGTTCAAATTTTCGATATGCGCCGCAAGCTGCTTCTCGGACTGCAGGTCGGTGAGATGGATGCCGGCCACGAATGAATGGCGGGGCGCGCGATGGCGTTCGGGATGAATTGGAGAGGACCTCAGCGTGATGGATTCTATTCCACGACGACCCGCGAACCAAACAGAATCAACAGCAATCGATGCGCGATGTGTCGTTCTCGTCCTTGATCGAATGCTCCGTTAACCTCCTGGACGGTGGTCACGAGGAAGTGATCGCCACTTTCTAGATATATGCCGAGCTCGCGCTGGTTCGCTTAGTTGCTCCATCGGCAGCGAGACGTTTTTGGTCGATACAACACCATCTAGCAGATTTCCCCACCAAAGATGATGTCTATGACCCAGGGGAAACGAGCGGAGCCTCAGCGACGTAGAGGAGCGACCTATGGCGCCGCTGGAAGGCAGGACAGTCGTTGCATGCCTAGGAAGAACGACCTGTCCCGCTATGCGCGATCGGACCTGGACAAAGTAGCACTGCGTTTAAATCAACGCCCGCGAAGAACTTTAGGCACTTTTTGCGGCGATTCTTCAATCATCGAATTCCGAAACTCGACGACCCACGCTCCTCCGGAAAACGAAGTGAATTGGCCCAACGCTTACAAGCAATCGAACCGTTTTCGGATCGACAACGTTGCCGCCCACGAGATTGTTGAAAAAATCGATTTTTCCGTCTACCGTTACACGCTTTCGGACTCACGTGGCGAATACCTTTTACGGTCCGCGCTAAATGGCCGAGAGGTTGGTTTTGCGCTACACGGTCGCCGCTCAACGATTAATGCATCAGATTATCGCCATGTTCGCGAGTGACGAGTGGGTGCGGTGCGGAGACAAAAATTGATCAAAAAGAAAGCCGTGCGGACGATGGTTGTCGGCTTACTGGTTATGTTCCCAATCGTAGTGGCGCACGCGGGTGGGCCAAACGCCACAACGAGCCCGACCATTACCTGGCCTACGAAGGGTTGGCCGAAGGGAACACCGGCAAGTGTCGGGCTCGATGAAGAAGCCCTGGTGAGTTTTAATGCGGATCTGGCCAGCGGCAAATATATGCTCGTGGACACATTTCAAGTGTTCCGCTGCGGAAAGGAGGTCTTCAACCGGAAATATTTACACAACTACGATCAAATTTACGGAAAAGAGGCCAAAACAAAAGGACCCCTGAACGCGCGCCTGACCGGATCGTACAACTATTTCGATCCCGACTGGCACCCCTTCTATCACGGTACCGACATGCACACCATGCAATCAGTCAGCAAGACCGTCACGTCGGTAATTTTCGGCGTGGCCATTACGCGCGGCGATTTCAAGGCTGGCCTGAACACTCCGGTCTTGAAGTTTTTCGATGTGGCAAGGGTTAAGAATGTGGACGACCGAAAACGGCGCATGACGCTCAAGGACGTTTTGACCATGACCGCCGGCCTCAATTGGAATGAGGAGGTTCCCTATGACGACCCACGCAGTGATTCGAGCCTCATGGAAGCAACAGACGATTGGGTGCAATATGTGATCGACAAACCCATGGCTGAAGAGCCAGGCAAAGTTTTCAACTACAGCAGCGGTGCAACCGAACTGCTTGCCTACATCTTCCAGAAGGAAACCGGACAGGATATTGACGCGTACGGGGAGAAATATCTTTTCGCTCCGCTCGGCATAAAGCACCACTGGAAGCGTACCTACCTCGGAGTCGTCGATACGGAGGGTGGCCTTTATCTAAGTGGAGGGGACCTGGCAAAAATCGGCTACCTCTATCTCCATGACGGATTGTGGGACGGGAAACAGATCGTGTCCCAAAACTGGGTGAAGGAATCTGTCCAACCTTCTATTGATGCAGAGGAACAGTTTCGGTACGGATTCAAATGGTGGCTGTATCCGCTCAACGGGAGATTTGTTTGGATGGCGAGAGGATTTGGCGGCCAAGAGCTAATGGTTTTCCCAGAGGAGAATCTAATCGTCGTGTTCACCGGGTGGGAAATCCTCAAAGACCCGGCTCCGACCAAGGATTTGATTGATCGGTTGCTGCCAGCCATGAGGCCAACCACGTGCACTGGAACTGGACAATAAGAGAAGCCTGAGCGTAGCGGCCCATGGATTCAGGAGCAAAAAAAGTCTGCCTTACCTCGCGCACCGCAGCGAGATCGTGCACCACCGCGCGCCCCATCATTCCCGCACTTAAAACGAAAACCTTCATACCCTCTCAGTCTCAAGAAGCTGCTGCTACAACCTGCCCCACTACAGGCCACTCATATTTCAGGCAATTGTGGGACGACGGGGACTAGGCGGCGTGGCTGCGGGCTAAGATGGCGCGAACTTGGTCAACGATTTCGCGGATTGTCACGGGGCGGTAGATCACAATCGCACCTGGCGGCAGTGGGAGTGTCTCGGTGCGGGATGCGATGAGGATTGTGGGGACGCGTTTGATTAAATTTTGGATTGCGGGATTTCCGGCGAGGTCGCCGGTGGCTTCGAGGACGATGGCGTCGGGGTTTTCGTTTGCGGCGATGGCGCGGCTGGCGTCGCCGGGAGAGTCCATGCCCAGGGCGTCGATGCTGAGTTCGCGGAGTTCGGCGCGGACGCCAGCACGGAGGGTCCAGTCGGTGGCGATCACGAAGACGGTGGGCATACCTGGATATCTTAACGTGCGGAATAATTGTTAGGAAACAAGCAAAGTCCAGGGAACTCAGTGATGAAGGATACCGTAAGGTGAGTCGTCTCGGATTATGCCGGCGCAGGGTCGATTCATCATCGCGGAGCGGGTAGACGCCAAACGATTTTCGACACTTGCAGCTTCTTTGGGCCGTCCAAGTTCCGGAGGGCCTTCGCTTCGCTAGTCAGGGTGCTAACGAGCTGCGGACTGTTTGTGCCGTATTGTTTCTCGAGCACTGCAAGCAGTTAAAAGCTCAGGCCCCGGTCGCGGATATGAGCGACGAGATTGTCAGGAAGGGCGGCGCCTGCTACCAGTGCTAATGGCTCGTTTTGTAAGAGGGGATCTTGATGTGTCTGCGTTCCTCGCGTGCAGCCAACAGAAAAAGAAGAATAGAATACGAGGAGAAGCAGACGCGCAATAAGCTGTTGCAGGGGACCGCCTCGAAGCCTGTATCACCTTTAGCTTGTAGTTACCGATGGTCAGTTAGTACGTTGAAACTACAGAGGTCGGTCTGTTTCTAATGAAGCACTGGCAGCGGGCGAGGGAATGTAGGGGGAAAGAGACGGGGGAGATTGCTCCCCCGTTTTCAAGACTAGGATGGTGGCGTGAAATTACTGGAGCGGAGGGCTAGTGATTGTGGGGGCGCTGCCGTCGGTGGAGTAGCGGATTACGCCGCTTTGATCGCTGTAGAATCCGCGCTGGCCAGTTTGTCCTACGGTAGCAGGCTGTCCCACAAGTGTGTAGGTCTGGAAACCGGTGCAGCCGCCAATTGCGGGCGTCGCGGTGGCCCCGACATATGTGAAGAAGTATCCGGTTTTGGCGGTTGCTGCTGCTGTTGCATTCGCCAGAATCGGATCGATTAACTGGGCTGCGCCGCAAACGGCGACTCCGCCGGGGGCGCCACCCATCGCCGGAATCGAGGCCGGATATTGCACGCCCCAGGTGGACGCGTAGGTGACTGCCGAAGTGTTGATGGTACGGATCGAACCGACCGCCGACGCTTCGTTCGCTGCCATGCGGGCGCGCAACAAGTTCGGAATTGCGATAGCCGCGATAATCAAAATGATGGCGACGACGATCAGCAATTCGATTAACGAAAAACCCTTTTGCTTCCTGTTCATGTGTTCGGTCTCCTCGATTAACGCTCAAAATCGTTTGTGCGGCTGGTGGGGACACAGCCGCTAGCGCAACTGCCACAATGGCACATTGTATAGCAGAACGATACAGTTAAGTGAATGGCGAGCGGGATCGAGGCGAGCCCCGGGGCCGCGGCAAAGCTAAACGCAGGACGGTGCCCGAAAACGAGCCTGAAAGGCGTTACGCGGAGAACGCGTGAGACTAAACCCGCGCCTTTTATGCATGAGGCGCAGAAAAAGTGTGGAACCCTTGGATTCTGGTTCGTGGCATAACGGTGATTCGGTGTGAGGTGGGAAAGGGTGCGATCCGTCAAAGAACCGCCCGGCGTTGACAGGCCAACATCGCGCATGTAACTTTTTGCGCCAAACTTGAAGGTAGCATCGGTGGGCGAATAAGGCGTGAAACCAGAAAATCAAGAGCGCATTACGCGACGCGGATTCCTGGGATCGACGGCGCTGGCCACTGCAGGACTCATCGCCAATTGCAATCCGGCTAGCGCCGTAGTTTGCGGCGAGGAGGAGTCACATTCCGCCAAGGCGGATTCGGCGCCGATAAAAGGGAAAATCGCGCTGGAAGAGCACTACGCTCTTCCTGAGACGATCGCAACCAGTAGTGCCGCCTCGCATTCGCCCGAATTTAAGGTTCAGATTCTTGATATGAGTAGCGGGCGCATCTCCGAGATGGACCGCGGCGGCATCGAACTCTGTATCCTTTCACTCGTGAATCCCGGAATTCAAGGCATTCCCAACGTCTCGCAAGCCATCGCCTTGGCCCGACGATCGAACGACTATCTAGCCGAGTGCATCGCAAAATATCCGAAACGGTTTAAGGGTTTCGCGGCATTGCCGTTGCAGGATCCCCAGGCCTCTGCGGAGGAATTAACACGTTGCGTAAAGGAACTAGGCTTCTGCGGCACGCTGGTCCACGGATTCTCGCAAGTCGGCGAGGCCGACTCGGCTCTATACTATGATCTGCCGCAATACAGGGCGTTCTGGGCGACGGTCCAGCAGCTCGATGTGCCGTTTTATCTCCATCCTCGGGAACCCCTGGCGTCACGCCGGCAAGCATATGAGGGACAGCCGTGGCTGATCGGCGCGCCGTGGGGATTCGCAGCGGAAACTTCAATTCACGCGCTGCGTCTGATGGGCAGCGGCTTGTTCGATGAATATCCGAAACTGAAAGTGATCCTTGGCCACCTCGGGGAAGGGGTACCCTTCGGCATATGGCGTGTGGATCACCGCATATCCAAGGGGGCGCTTGTCACGAAAGCGAAGCTGCCGTTGAGCCAATACCTGCGCGAAAATTTTTACATCACCACCAGCGGGAACTTTCACACGGCAGCGCTGAATGAAGTCCTGTTGGAGGTCGGCGTTGACCGCGTCCTATATTCAGTCGATTATCCTTTCGAGGATATGTCCGAGGCAGCCACGTGGTTCGATCAAACTGCTCTTAGCGAATCCGACCACGTGAAAATTGCCCGGAACAACGCCGAGAAGCTATTCAATCTGTAGCCCTTCACATAACACCGAATTTTCTCACGGCGCGAATCAAGGGTGCCGACGGTACTAGAGCGACAGTAAAAGAAAGATGTCGGGCTGAAGTCTGGCGCTACGGAGGCACTGTTGGGCTGAAACGAAAGAATATTTGTAGCCGGGGAAATAAATTGTATTCAGTTATGGGCGAGTGTAACTTCCTCGCGTTATAGGCAAGGAGTGGCGTTGAATTCGCGGGCGCGAGCATCCAGGACTATGGCTGAAGATTTGAATCTGGAATTAAAGGCGGACTCGGCTAGCACGGAATGCATTTGTCTGGCTGACTTTGAACCGCTGGCGAAGGCGAAGATGCTGGCAACAAGTTGGGAATACTTGCGTGCGGGAGCGGGCGATGAAATTACGGTGCGATGGAATGCGGAAGCTTACCAGCGGATTCGTCTGAAGCCACGCGTGCTCGTGGACGTTTCCAAGCTGGATACGCGCGTGACTTTGTTTGGACAAGAGCATGATTTTCCGATTTTGCTGGCGCCAGTGGCGGCACAGAAGTTGATGCATCCGGAGGGAGAGTTGGCATCGGCGCGAGGTGCGATCGCAGCCGGCGCGACCATGGTGGTCAGCTCGTTTGCAAATACGAGCCTGGAAGAAGTGGCGGCGGTGGTGAAGAGTCCGTTGTGGTTTCAGTTGTATGCGCAAACGGACCAGGGGTTCACGCGTGAGTTGGTGCAACGCGCCGAGGCGAGCGGGTATCGCGCGCTTTGCCTTACTGTGGACACTGCCACGACCGGTGCGCGCAATCGCGAGGCGCGCGCTGCTGTGAAACTACTGCCGATTCCCAACTTTGCAGGATTCAAGGGCGCGGGTAGCGATGTCAGCCTTCACACGGGTTCGCAAGATGTTTTTAAAAGCGTCCTGGATGCGTCGACGAGCTGGAAAGAAATCGAGTGGCTGCTCTCTTTCACCAAAATTCCTTTGGTGCTGAAGGGCGTGCTGAATCCGGATGACGCTGACCTCGCGGCGAAGTGCGGAGTGTCGGGGATTATCGTTTCCAATCACGGAGGGCGAAACCTGGATACGCTGCCTGCGACGATCGACGTATTGCCGCAGGTGGCGGAAAAGGTTGCCGGGAGGATGCCTGTGTTTGTGGATGGTGGCATTCGACGCGGAACTGACGTGCTGAAGGCGTTGGCATTGGGCGCTAGCGCGGTGTTTATCGGGCGACCTTATATATATGGATTAGGCGCGGCGGGCGAGGTTGGCGTGACGCAAGTGATTAAAATTTTGCAACGTGAACTTCAGATGGCGATGGCGCTGACGGGCAGGACGAATATCCGCGGTATCGATCGCTCGGTGATATGGGCGTAAGCTAGCGCTCTTTGGAAAAACTAGACCCACCAGGCTGGACCTATTTTATAAAAGAAAGGAAGAACCAGCCGTATTATCGTCGGAATCTTTGTGCCGATTCTGAACCGATTCGCGTCTTACAGGTAAGCGCGTTTAAGGAGCGAGACATGCGCGCATTTTCTGTACGGTGATTTGGCGAAGCTCCAGCGATTCTTGAGATGCCGATCTCTGCCGAAGACGGCGCGTACCTGATACGTGTGAAGGTTGCGGGCCTGAATCCGATTGACACAAACTCGTTGAAAGGCTGACCGCGGCATCAAAATGTCCCTTTGTGCTGGCGCGGACTTTTCGGGCATGGTTGAACGCGTTCTGACGGGGATCGTTGATCCGTCTCTAGGACACCAACGATCTAGCGGACACATCCTCTCGGGGAAGGATTCGCCATGAAGAAATGGATTAGCTGCGGCGTACTTATGGCGCTTGCGGCGGGAGTGTTGGGGATTCAACGGACTGAGTCGGCGTCAGCGGGGATGCGGGAGGGGAACAGCGCCCTCGCGGATGAACTGTTGACGGTGGAAAGGCAATTCTGGGAATCGTGGAAAAGCGGGAAGCCGGAAGTTTTTAAGCAATTGATGGCGGGCGATGCGGTTTTTTTTGGGCAGTACGGAGTTGCGTCCAAGGCTGACATCATTCAGCAACAAGAACAATCGGTACAGGCCTGCAAAGTTGAAAGCTACACGCTGACGAGTCCTCGAGCCATTCGAATTGATGAGAATGCCGCGATCCTGCTGTACGAAGCCGAGCAGCACGCCACCTGTGGAGGCGGGAAAGTGCAACCGTTGATGCACGGCAGCTCCGTGTACGCGAATCGCGGAGGCAAGTGGCTCAATCTATATCGCTCGGAAGTTCCGCCGGCACAGTGAGCAATTTTTGCAATTTTCAAATCAAACCTAGCTTTTGATAAAGCGCTACGAATCAAAGTGCGCGCTGTACTTCTGCCTAAAGCCGCACTTTTTCTGCCTGATGCGGGGAAAAGTGCGGCACCCTCGGATGCTTGGGTGGCGACTGAGATTAGGGGTTGTGGATGTGCGATTTGCCAGAGCGAGCGAATAGTTGCGAAGCCGCGCGTTGATAGCCGGTGCTACTGGTTAGCGGGGTTTCTGTTCGAGTTGCGCGACACGGGCTTTTACCAACCTTTTGATCAGGGCGGTTGGGACGGGCTTGTCGATGGGTAAATGGATGGTACCTTTGGATGTGGAGAATGATTTCAGTTCTTTTTTAAATGCGTCGATGACGGAAGCGGTGGGGAACAGGCTGCAGTGGTCGGAGAATGCGGCGAACCACAGCAAGATTTTCCTGTGCTTGAACGCGGGAATGCCGTAGCTGATTGTTTCGGATGCGTCCGCTGGCACAGCGGAGCGAATGGTCTCGCGAACCAGGTTCAACGTGGCGCGAGCGGGCTGCGGGACGTTGGCAAAGTATTCTTTGACGGTTGTTGGCCTGCCGGTGCTTTTCGTTGCGCGGCGGCCCTTCTTCGCCCGCGTGCGATTGGGATGTTTTCGCTTTTTCATGCGAACGATATTACAAACGCTGTGACTTCAAGTCCAAGGCGGTTGGATGGCATCGCGACGGGATGGCAGCGTTCGTTGTGCGCGAGATTCAGGAAGATGCGGCCGAAGCTGCAGCGGCGACCTTTCCAAAATCGTACAGTACCACTTCTTCTTCGCGGATGGCCGGAAAACCTTTCGCAAAAGCTAAGCCTCGCGCGAGTGCCTGGTAGAAGGCCACACTGTTCTCGCTTTCGTGCAAGGCTTCCTGAGTCTCCCAGAGGGTCATCACGCGCACGTCCGGCGGATTCGACTCCTCGACGCGCAACACCAGCAGGGCTTGGAATCCTTTGCGTTGACGCATCAGCGGAATCGCGGAATTGAGCGCATCAACGAAATTACTCAATTTTTCGGAAGGGACACTGAACTGCGTGACGCGTGCGTGCATGGCGGCCTCCTGCAATGTCGGCCTAACGGGGAAAAGCTGACGAAAGTGTAACTCCGTTCGGGGCGGAAGGAAAGCTCGCGAGGGCGCTCGTGTGAAACGTGCGAGTGTGTGCGTCACTCGCCAACGAAAGATGCTGGGCTGAAGTCCGCCTTACGATCCCCAAGACAAAGCGGAACTCGCGGCTAGGAGTAGCGGAGCCAGCGGAACATTTCCACCAGGCTCGGGCGCTTTCCGTACATCAGGATGCCTACGCGGTAGATTTTTGCGGAGGCGTAGATGGTGGCTATAGTGGTTAGAAAGAGCAGGGCCAAGGAGAGGGCAATCTGCCATGCGGGCGGAGTTTGCAGCGATATGCGTAGAGCCATCAGGACGGGCGCGAAAAAAGGAATCTCGGAAAGGACCACGGATGCGGTGGAGGTGGGATCGTTGAGCACCATGCTGTAGATGACCATGCAGAAAGCCAGCGGGGCCATGGCGATCCATTGCAATTGTTGCGCGTCCTGTTCGTTGGAGCATGCCGCTCCGATCGCGGCGAACATGGAGGAATACAGAAAATATCCGCCGACGAAGAAGAGTCCGGCGTAGAGCACCAGCGAAATGGGGACGCGCACTCCTGACAGAGCCGATCCTTGGCCCATACCTAAGGCCGCCAGCGCGCCGTAAGAGAAAAGGAGCGCAGTGGAAATCATCCATATCGCGAATTGAGTGAACGCGGCTGCGGCCACGCCGAGAATTTTCCCACTGAGAAGTTCGAAGGGGGGCACCGTGGAGATGAGAACTTCCATGGTTCGCGTGGTCTTTTCTTCCAGGACGGAACGCATGGTAATGATGCCGTACATGAGCAGCGCGGTGTAGAGAAGCACTACGAGAGCGATGGCAATGCCGATGCTTTGGCCTTTCTCCACAGACTCACCGGTGTCGCTGACTTTTAAGAGCTTGAGGTCGGTGCCCTGGAGGACGGCCTTGATATCGTTCAAGTGCACGCCGCGTTCATTGAGGCGTCCTGCAATTACGGCCTGGTCCACAGCGCCGGAAAGCGGGCCGATCAAGCTGAAATTATCGGGATTGCGCATGTGCAGTTCGAACGAATCTTTAGGGTTACGGGGAAGCCAGAGGTAGGCGTCAATTTTTTCGGAATTAATACGCACGCGCAGGTCTTGTTGAACGGCCTCGGGTAACGCAGGGCGCACGATGGTCTCTACGATGGCGAATTCGGGCTGGCCGTTTTCGAGCTTGGCATCCAGACCTTGCCTGATCTGCTGCGCGAGCGTGCCTGAATTGTCCACAATCACCAACCGCATGCTCTGCGTGGGCTTGTGGTTGACCAGAAAAATGATCAACAAGCAAAACGCCAGGCCGATCAGTGGCACGAGGATGGTTCCAATGATGAAGCCCTTCGTTTTGATGCGGGTCAAATATTCGCGCTTGATGATGAGTCGAAGTTTACGCACGGGAAGTCCTGTCGATAAAGATTTCGTTCAGCGATGGCTCGAGAAGTTCGAAGCGCGTGATGCGAGCACCCTCTTGCACCGCGGTTTTCAGGATTTCTTGCGGGTCGGCGCCCGGGTTCAGTTTGGCTTCCACACCATTCCCCAAGCGCGTTAGGTTGATGATCGCGGGATGCTTCAGAAAAGCGTCAGTGCCCGTGAATTCGATGTGCAGCGTGTTCCTGCCGTAAGACTGCTTGATGGCGCGAAGTTCGCCGTCGAGCACGTTGTGTCCTTTGTCAATCAGGCAAATTGAATCGCACATGCGCTCGACCTGTTCCATGCGATGGGTGGAGAGGACAATAGTGGATCCGTTCGCACGCATCTCGAGCATGATTTCTTCTACGGTTGCAGCGTTTACGGGATCAAGTCCCGAAAATGGCTCGTCGAGAATCACCAGCGGCGGCTTGTGGATCACCGCGGTGATGAACTGAACCTTTTGCTGCATACCTTTGGAGAGATCGACCAGTTTTTTCTCAGACCATTCTGCGAGACCCAGTTTTGCAAGCCATTCCCTGGCGCGGCGGTCCGCTTCGGCTTCGCTAAGGCCGTGAAGAGCGGCGAGGAAGACGATGACTTCGCGAACCCTCATTCGCGGATAAAGGCCGCGCTCTTCCGGAAGGTAGCCGATCAGATCGCGCGTGCCGTCACTGACGGGCTGGCCGAAAACCTGTATGGAACCTTCGTCGGGAACCAGTATGTTCATGACCATGCGGATGGTGGTGGTTTTCCCCGCACCATTGGGGCCGAGCAGGCCCAGGATAGCGCCTTGACGAACATGCAAGTTGATTGCGCTGACGGCGGTTATTGAGTCGTACGATTTAGTTACGTTTTCTAGTGTGATAGCGTCCATGTGTGTTGGCGGTCTCTCGTGATACGCGCGAGACGTGCGAAATATTACAAAAAGTTTTGTGGGCAACGCGATTTATTTTTGTGCTGGTGGGTCAAGTAAAGCCAAGCCCCAGCTTGCCACTTCTTTCTACAGAACGCGGGCTAGGCCGGCGGGTTGGGACCGGATAGGAAGCCGCCGTCTAGCACCAGCGAATGGCCGGTCAGGAAGGAGGCGCGGTCGGAGAGCATCCGCACGACGGCTTCAGACCTGGCGTGCAATCATAAGAATGAGCGTAATCAGTTTCTAAGGCTGAAGAAACAATAGACGGTTTTCAGCGGGACCACGAGAGGCCGCGGCCTAGGACGAAAATAAAAAGCAGGCTGGCAATGGCGCCTGCGACGATCCACGCGATGCTGCGCCGGATTGGGGCGACTGGCGGAATGTTAGCAAGGGGCTCCGACGGTGGTTCGCTGCCCCGGCGGATGCGCATCATGCTCGGCAGGCTTAACAGACCGGCATTTGCGCCCAACGTGGAAGGCAGCGCCGACGCAATCACATAGAACAAGCCCATAGGATTCAGTAATCCGCTGACGCCTGCGAGCACCCCGTCGGTAAAGTAGGGAGTCCAGCAAAGATTGCGAATTCTTCGCGAAGTAGGATCAGGCTCGCGAAATGGCAGCAATTGTGAGCGCACGAGGAGCATTGACGCGTAATACGAAATTGCCCCAAGTACGACCAGGCCCACGCGCCACATCCAGTATGGTTGCAAGCCTGAAATTACTGCTGCCCAGTCGCCAAAATTCGCGACGCCCGAAAATAAAAAGTAGCCGGTGCCGGTGAAAAGATTGCCGGCGAGCGCGAGGACCAGAAAGTAACGCGGGGCTGGAGAGTAACGCTGCGGCTTGCGCAGAATTAGCCATAGGATCGCCGCGAAAATAAGATTGACGACGGTGCCGTTCGCCGAAATCCATTTTGTGTCGATGTCGCTCTGCATGGCGACCGTGCTGATGGTAATTTTGTGCGCTCCGCTGAGCCATGCAGTGACGCCGTGACCCAGCCCTTCGTGCAAGATGTCTTGAAGGATGCAGGCGAGGGCGGAGATCGCGATCACCGTGAGGCGGTCGTCTTTTATGGGCGTCGTGGCGGCGGACATGACTCACTTATAACATGGAGAATCGAAATCACAGCCGGACGTCAAATCAGAAGGAACCGGACACCACCGACCAATTTACATTTTGATTTGTTGTGCCGGTCAACGTGATGGAAAAATTCTGTGTAGCTCCGGCTCGCACATTCGCAGTATTGGAATGACCCTGACGGCAACTCGTCCTGGAGGCGTGGTCGGTTTCGTTCTAGTGCCGCCGTTAACCAAAACCAAGATCAGCACGATGACCAGGCCGATGAGTTAGGCGCCGCATACGTTTTCTCATTGTGTTTTCGCGTAGATTCACGATGTGAGTGCAAATGCCCGTGCGGGCCAAATACCTTCATGAATGATGCGCTTGCGCGGTGTCGAACAACTGGACGATAGTAAACGGTTAGGGGCAGTACCGCGGAGTTTTCGGCACACCGGGCCTTTATTTGCAATTTCACACACTTTTGCCTCTGGAATGACTCTTACCGGCGTGTCTCGCACCAGTACTCTTAAGCGCCACAAGACCCATACCGACGACTAAATGGCTGTTATTCCCGGCCGGCGCGGCGCAGACTTGCGGTGTCGTAGATAGTACCGCGAAGCAGAAAGTGCGAGTCGTGTTCAAGGTTTCCGCGCAAGCGAATATGGAGTTCAACCCATTGGCAAAGTTCAAGCGAGTTCTTCAAGTTCTGCCGTTGCTTTCGATTTTTGCATTATGCAGTTGCATCGGCTCAGCCCTGGCCAATTTGTTTGTCTCGTCGGTGAAGCTCACTCCTGCGAATCCCACGCTTGCAATTGCCGGCACGCAGCAAATCATCCTGGTGGAAACATTTATAGACGGCACCACCAATCACGAATCGCCCACCAATACTACGTGGATATCTAAAGATCCCGCGGTTGCGACCATCAACAAAATGGGCATCTCCACGGGCGTCTCGGCCGGAACGGCGACCATTGAAGGTAGCCATAAAGGCAACAATGCGACAACCGTCATTACCGTAACTGCTGCTGCGGACGTCCCGATTGCCGTACAAGGTGATTCGCAAACTCTGCAGGTCAAGAATCTTCGCACGGGCCAGGAAATGACCTTCACGGCCAATCGGTCTGGCGACTCAATAACGGTTTCGCCGCGCAACGAAGGCATGGTCGCCAGTGAAACTTCTGTTCTTCCCGGGCGCGGACCCGGTTGGCTTGCGATCGACCCCACTGGAAAATATCTTTACGTTGTGAATCAAACTTCCGAGAACATCTCCGCGTTTGCCATTGACTGGAAAACTGCCTCGCTGTATGAAGTTGTGGCTTCGCCATTTGCTGCCGGGGCGAAACCGTGGAGCATTGCAGTGGATCTCGATGGCGCAACTCTTTCCGTTGCGCATTCTAGAGATTCCGAAGTTTCCCGCTTCCGCATTGACCTAGCGACCGGAGGCCTCTCGCACGCCTCGCAATGACGCACGCCGCTGTCCATGCGGCACACAACAGCAAATCTTTGTCCGCACCGCCCGAATCGATAGGGCCGATTGGTTACCGACCTACCACAGCCAAATCAGCGCGCGAATGTCGACGAATCCGTGAGCAACGTTGGCGGGAAGTATTCGGCGTGAGCGAGCGTAGTAGAGCGCCAGGGTTAGGGAGACAAAAGACAGGAACTCGCGTGGACAGTTTGAACGAGCTCGGAACGGGCTATGTACGCCATATAGGAGATACCGGCAACGAACAGGTCCACTCCAGCGTATCGCACAGACCAACGCAGTCCAAGATCTGTGAATCTGAGGACTCGCCGCGACAGAACTTATATCCAAGTAAGAACAAGCTGGAAACTTCGTGAATGACCGCCGGAGCGTCGGAGACGGGCGGCACGGCGTCAGGACAATAAATATAGCTGTTCTGAGGCTGCGAGCGATTGACCTTGTTGTGCCGCTATCGGTAGACTCTGCGGCATGTTTAGCGTGGGGCAGCCGGAGATTTGGCAGAGCGCCGTACACAGCCTAATTGCCTGGATTTTTACGTTTGTCCTAGCCGTAGTCTTTCCAATCCTCGATTACTTTCTGTACGCGCGCCTGAAATCCACGTTGCAGATTTATGCCTGGAACATTCTGGCGCTATGGTCCCTGACGGCGGCTTGCGTGTGGACCACCCGCGCGAATTACCTCGTGCTCAGCGATCTCGGCGAGCAATTCGGGAACGCTTTTCGCACACTTGTGGTTTGCGGAATATTGGTGGCAATCGTTCTCCTGCTTATCGGAGCCCAGAAGACGCAAAAAAAGAGAGCGAGTCCGGAGCAGCTGGGGATCGCTTTGGACAGGATTAGGGGGTTGCTGCCCAAGAATTCCACCGAGCGCGCGGTTTGGATTGTTGTGTCGATCACCGCGGGAGTTTGCGAGGAAATTCTTTATCGCGGTTGGCTGCTGAGTCTTTTCGCGGCCGCTTTGGGTTCGGTTTGGCTCGGCCTGTTAGTTTCGTCGATACTTTTCGGCCTTGCACATGCCTATCAGGGACGAAATGGAATTCTCGGCACGGGCGTACTGGGTGCGATCTTCGGCATCGTGTTCATCGTAAGCGGCAGCTTAATCCCAGGCCAAGTACTCCACACTGCGATGGACCTGAACAATGGCCTAGCTCTGGGCGAAGTCGCCGGGCGCAAAGAAATATGAAGCGGTTCACAAAAACGGGCCGCACGGAATAACGCTTAGTTTGTTACACCCAAGTGATGAAAGCGAGTACACTTGTGGAGTCACACTAGCATCCTTCCTCCCAGGCTTTGCCTTCGGTGGTCCTTTGCGAAATTTGACTGTCCTTCGCGAGGTGTTCCTATGACCAAAGATGATCATGACTGATAAAGGTCCCCTGATGAGAAACCCTTCCGTCGATTCTGAATCCACGACGAGTGCGCACGCTGCGCGAAGTACAAAAGTGGCCGGTCCTACTGGAAATAACGCTGCAGCAATCTCGTCTGAATCGCAGGACCTTCGACCCCAGGCAGAACTGTCCGCGCAAGATCCGGGGCTCAAGATATTACTCACGAGAATGGATTCGGCTTTCGCTGAGTATTCGCGTGAATCCGAGCAGCTGAGCGTCCTTTTATCCAAATGCAAAAACCTGCCCGGTTGGAGTTCGTATCATGAACTCCTCAGGCAGCGCACCGCTGAAGTGGTTGCTCACGAACAATACCGCAGAATCCGGGACGAACTCTTCAAGCGAATCACTCCGCCCAACGCGGATGAGGGTCCCGACTCCAGCTTTAAATGGCTAATCGCTAAAGCACATTAGCTGCATATGATCGAACAAGAGGAGAATGGCTATGAAAAATGTTGTGTATTACTACAATTCTGTGTTTGGCGAAGAAATGAATGATCCTCGCGAGGCCGTTCGCATGCTGAGAATCGGCGATGTGATCGAGCGTCGAGCCAAACGCTGGAGCGTTCTCGATATTCGAACTACGATAAAGCCCAGCGTTTCGCGCGACCCTGCTACCGTCTCGGTGTATCTGAAAGGCCCTTTTTAGCGCTACGAAAACTACCCGCCTTAAGTACAACTCCGCGTCTTTCGCGCACTGCGTCTCATTATTTTGTGCCGCACCGATCTCCCCGAGCCAGTATTTCTGAAAATATATCGGCGCAGTGCCGTTGGAACCAAGCGGAATGCAAATTTGTGTATTTGAATGTATGCCAATTAATTTGTGCGGCGGCGTTGGTAACTTTTGTCGCGGGATGCCGGCATGCTGTGGACGTCCGGAAGGCTTTTCTTCAGTCGGAAGTTGCAGTGGACCAGGGCGCTCGCCTGCATGTCCGGCGGCAGGGATAGGGACCCAGTTGCACGGTTGGCATGGCCAGCCCATTCATTACTTCATAACTGAAACCCCAAACAGTCCTATGATCATGCAGTAACGCGAAAAGGAAAGCGGGCGATCATTACACACCACTATCGACCTGCACGGTGGCCTCATCCCGGGTAAAGTTGCCAATCCTGAAATGAAGTCCGCAGTGAAACGAGTTCAAAAGTCTGCCCGATGCGGGCAGCGGAAGAGTTTGACGCAAGCGCGCAACGAATCCGAAGAATGTTATAGTCTCAGCAGGATTTGTTTATACCACGGGTGTCATGGACTCTCGAAGGCGCGATCGGCCGCTTTCACAGGATTCTCCGAATTCGTCGTTCGATCCGAACGCTCAAACGCTCGAACGCGACGCTCCGCCTCCGCACATGCCAGAAATATCTTCCGCTCAAAAACATAAATTCCGCTGGGTGATAGTTGGGTCGCTGATGCTCATTCTCGCCCTCGCTGGTGTTTTCTTGTTCAAGCACCCGAAACTGCCTCCTGCGCGTGGGGATGGAAAAATCAGGATTGCAGTCCTGCCCTTCGAAAATTTAACCGGTGATCCCAAACAGGAGTACGTCAGCGATGGCTTTGCCGAAGAGTTGATTAGCCAATTGGGCCGGCTGAATCACGATCAGTTGGGAGTGATCGCTCGCACGTCTGTGATGGGCTACAAGAACACGCACAAACCCGTGAAAAAGATCGCGCGCGAACTCGATGTGAACTATGTGCTGGAAGGCAGCGTACGTCGAAGCGAGGATGGATTCCGCATCGGAATGCACTTGGTTCGCGCAGACGATGACCTGCAGGTCTGGGCTCAAGAATACGACCGGCCCGTCGGTGATTTAATGAAGCTCGAAGAAGAAGTGGCGCAAACAGTAGCGCAAGAAATTCAAGTGAAGCTGACGCCTACAGCCCCGCCCGAGGCTCAGGTTCCTCGCAACGTTAGCCGCGATGCATATGTGTACTACCTGCAGGGCCGGTTCTCTTTGAACCTGCGCACCGGCGAAACTCTGATCGACGCGGTCAACTCGTTCGATCAGGCCATTCGTCAGGATCCGGGCTTCGCGCAGGCCTATGCTGGGCTGGCCGATTCCTACAATATGCTGATTTTTTACGGATACCTGCCCGAAAGAGAAACGGTGCCGAAAGCCCGCTCGGCTGCGATCAAGGCGATTGAGTTAGACGGATCGCTGGCCCAGGGCCACGCCTCGCTGGGCTACATTTACTTCCTGTGGGAGTGGAACTGGCAGCAAGCGGAAATCGAATTTAAGCGTGCGATTGCATTGGACAACAGCTATTCGGCGGCGCATCACTGGTATGCGCTGTATCTCTCAGCGATGGGACGTCGCGATGAATCTTTATCGCAGATTGAATTGGCTCATGAACTCGACCCGCTGTCGCCAATCGTAACCACGGCTTCCGGCTACATCGCGTACTTCGCTGAACGATACGATCAGGCGGTCGCGCCATGCGAGTTCGTGCTTCAGCAGGATCCGAAATTCATGGTGGCTCACACAGTTTTGGGGCTCGCGCGCGAGGCGCAGGGCGATTACGCGACGGCCGTCGCGGAGTTTCAGAAAGCTCTCCAGATTTCCGGGAGGCGTGCTCCTGCTTATCTCGATAACTTGGGACACGCATACGCACTTTCCGGCCAGCGAACGCAAGCGGAAGAAATTCTGAAGGAGCTCGAGAGCTCCGTTAAATCCGGTAAGGCCGGCGAAGAAGCCGCTGCGGCCACTTTGATCGCTCTTAGTCAACAGGACCGCGCCTTAGCGGCCATGGAAAAGAATATTGCAAAGGGCGACTTGGCTTTGGTATGGCTAAAGGTGGACCCGCGTTTCGACGAGCTGCGCCCGAGTCCCCGGTTCCAAGCGCTCCTGCAACGTGGCGGCTTCCCGCCATGAAGGGCAACTGCGTGAGAGGACAAATATATTCCCCTGGAGTCGAAACCTTAAGCTGATTGCGAAGCTCGACGACGTTTGCGCCCCCATGAGGGTCCGCGTCGCGTCATACATCGCTAAAAATTGCATAAAGATCTTGGGCTCGGGGTATAGCGCATTCGGCTCTCTTGGATTTAAGTCTCTAGCGCGGCGTACAGCAATCAGCCTAAAGATCATCGCGCGCCAAGTGACCGGAAGCGGGTACCGAATCCCAAAATCGAGCATCGGGAGCACGCACCTTCGCCACGCCCTCAGCTAAGTTGTGTTATTCGTTTAGCTTGGACGCCTGGGCGCGAAAAAAATCGGCAACGAAAATGCCCTAAGACCGCGGCGTTAGGGCTGTCATCCCTGCTATACATATGGGCAAGAGCGAGTGGTTCGGAGGCGGGATGGAAGCGTTCTGGAAAGACGTAAGGTTCGGCGTGCGGGTTCTGCTGCGGAGCCCGGGGTTTTCCCTGGTTGCGATTCTCACATTGGCGCTGGGCATCGGCGCGAACACCGCGCTTTTTTCCTTGGCGAACGGAATCCTTCTGGAGCCGTTGCGATTTCCACAGGCGGACCGCCTCGTCACGATGTATCAGCACAAACCGCAATTCGTGTACAGCTCAATCTCATATCCAAACTTTCTCGATTGGCAACGCGACAACCAGACATTTCAATCCGTCGCTGCTTTTCGCCCGGATGACTTCAGCCTCACTGGACTCGGAGAGCCGCAGCGAATTGACGGAATCATGGTTTCGGCGAATTTCTTTCCCACCCTCGGCGTAACTCCGGTGCTGGGCGGAAATTTTGATCCGCAGCAGGACGTCCTCGGGGGAAAAGCCGAAGTGATGATCAGCGCGGGAATGTGGAAAACACAGTTTGGCTCTGCACCCGACGTAGTGGGCAGACCTTTGACTCTGAATGGCACGGCCTACACCATCGTCGGCGTAGTTCCAGCCAGTTTCCATCTTTACATGCAGAATTTTCGCACCAGCGACGTCTACATTCCAATCGGGCAGTGGAACGACGTCATCTTCCATCAGCGGGACGTGGGCATGGGCATGAACGCAGTCGCGCGCCTGAAACCTGGCGTCACGCTCGAAGAGGCGCGCGCAGACATGGAGCGTGTAACGCAAAATCTCGCCGCAGCCTATCCCGATGCGGACGCGAATACGCGTGCCACGATTGTTCCGCTGAAAGGAAAAATTGTTGGGGATGTGCGGCCATATCTGCTGGTACTGCTCGCTGCAGTATTTGTTGTGCTGTTGATTGCTTGCGTGAACGTGGCGAATCTTTCGCTTGCCCGGTCGATGCAACGCGCGCGTGAGTTTGCCATTCGCGCCGCGCTGGGCGCTGGCAAATTGCGCGTCATCAGGCAGCTTCTCACTGAAAGCGTGCTGCTCTCGCTATGCGGCGGCGGGCTGGGATTGCTTTTCGCGAGCTGGGGAACGCAAGGCGCCACGGGATTGTTGCCGGAAGGCTTGCCGCGCGCGGAAGAAATTCACCTGGATAGCCGCGTGCTGTTTTTTACTCTGGCGATTTCAGTGTTTTCCGGATTTTTCTTTGGACTCGCTCCCGCCCTGAAGCTGATGAAGCCACGCCTTCAGGAAACGCTAAAAGAAGGCGGACGCACCGTGAGCGGCTCGCGAAGTCGCGCGCAAAGCGTCCTCGTGATAACTGAAATGGCCATGGCGCTGGTGTTGCTCGTCGGTGCCGGACTGATGCTGCGCAGTCTGGGGGAGTTGTGGAACGTTAATCCCGGCTTCAAGTCCAGGAGCGTTTTATTTTTCCAGGTGGCGCTGCCGCCGGGAACTTCCCGTCAGAGTCCTGACGCGATACGCGCCGACCTTCGCCACTTGCACGACGCGGTTGCGCAGGTCCCGGGGGTTGCAGCGGTGTCCATGCAGCGCGGCGGAATCCCGATGTACGGAGATTCCGAAGATCCGTTCTGGATCGTAGGCCGGCCCAAGCCTGCGCGCGAGAGCGATATGCCCTACGGACTCTGGTATGAAGTCGAGCCGAACTATCTGAAGGTAATGGAAATTCCGCTGAAGCGCGGTCGTTTTTTCACCGCGCAGGATAACGAGCATTCGCCGCTCGTCACCGTGATCGATGAGGACTTCGCTGAGAGATATTTTCCGCACGCAGATCCCATTGGTCAGAGCATCGTGGACCCATTCGTCGGCAAGTCTACCGAGATTGTAGGGATCGTCGGACACGTCAAGCATTGGGGTCTGGACGACAAAATCAACGTGCACGCGCAGTTTTACCTTCCTTACATGCAGATCCCGGACAAATTTATGTCGCGCGCTGGAAATAGCACCGGCGTGCTGGTCCGCTCGACGGGCGCTGAGCCACTTTCGCTCGTGCAGCCCATCCGCGCCACACTTGCGGAGATGAACAGCCAGGAAGTTGTGTACGAGCCGCACGCGTATGACGAGATTATTTCGCGCTCACTCGCCGACAAGCGATTCTCCACGGTTTTGCTGGGAATATTTGCGGCGCTGGCGCTGGTGCTTTCAAGCATCGGAGTTTACGGCGTGCTTTCGTATTTAGTTGGTCAGCGCACCCACGAGATCGGCATTCGCATAGCCCTCGGCGCGCAACGGAAAAATGTGCTGATGCTCATCCTCAGCGAAGGAACAAAGACCGCGCTGACCGGCGTGGCAATCGGCCTAGCCGCCGCCCTTGGGTTGACCCGCCTGATGGCCAGCGTGCTGTACGGCGTAAGCGCCACCGATCCGTTAACGTTTGCGGTGGTAGCTATGGTGCTGACTTTTGTGGCGTTGGCGGCCTGTTACATTCCCGCGCGCCGTGCGATGGGCGTAGACCCCATCATCGCCCTACGCTATGAGTAGGACATCATCGGTAACTGCATGATGCACAATTACTTCGGTGAGGTGAATCATGAGCGAACTCTTACAAGATTTGCGTTACGCGATTCGCATCCTGGCGAAATCGCCGGAATTCACCGCCGTCGCGGTGCTGACGCTTGCCCTCGCCATCGGCGCAAACACAGCACTCTTCTCCGTGATCAACGGAGTCTTGCTGAATCCGCTCCCATATCCGTATCCAGACCAGTTGCTCACGCTGCACGAAAGCAAACCGAATTTCAACACCGGCTCCATCTCGTATCCAAATTTCCTCGATTGGCAGAAGGAAAACCATACATTGTCGTCCATGGCCGTTTCGCGCAGCTATTCATTCAGTTGGACCAACCTCGGTGAAGCCCAGCAGATCCAGGGACAATTCGTCACCTCGGATTTTTTCCCGATACTGGGCGTGAAACCTGTATGGGGGAGAAGTTTTCTGCCCGCCGACGATCAGCGCGGCGCAGCTCCAGTTGCGATGATCAGCGAGGGTTTCTGGAAACGCAAACTCAGTGGCCAGGCAGATGTGGTCGGCAAGACTATTACGCTCGATGGAAAATCCTTCACAGTTGTCGGCGTAATCCCGTCGGACTTCGACCTCAAGCTCGACAACTTCAGCCCGAGCGATGTGTACGCTTCCGTGGTGCAGTGGAACAATAATTTGCTGTTCGATCGCGGAGCTGGCCTTGGCTTCCACGGAATTGGCAGACTGAAGGGAGACACGTCGCTCGGCCAAGCGCGCGCGGATTTCGCCGCAATGACCAAGAATCTTGCTGCCGCGTACCCCGAAGTGAACGAAGGTACGGGCGCCTCGCTGATTCCGTTCAAACAGCGCATGCTCGGCGATGTGAAGCCGATTTTGCTGGTACTGTTCTGCGCGGTGGGTTTTGTCCTGCTGATTGCTTGCGCCAATATTGCAAATCTTCTGCTGGCGCGGGCCAGCGGGCGCACGCGCGAATTTGCTGTGCGTGCCGCGTTGGGTGCGGGAAAGGCGCGACTGATCCGCCAGCTCTTGACCGAAAGTGTTTTGTTGGGAATTCTCGGCGGCGGCTTCGGCTTGCTGCTGGCTAGTTGGGGAACGCACGCAGCCATAAAAGCGTTGCCTGCTACGTTGCCACGCGCCGGTGAAGTGGGAATCGACCTGCGCGTGCTGTGCTTCACCGCATCAATCGCTCTGTTGGCAGGAATTCTTTTCGGACTTGCGCCCGCGCTGAAAATCTCGCGAACGAATGTGCAGGATAGTTTGAAAGCGGGCAGGCGCGGAGCCAGTAGGGCTCGAAAAGGCGCGCATGGCATTTTGGTTGTGGTTGAAATGGCGCTCGCACTCGTTCTGCTGATTGGAGCGGGACTCACGCTGCGCAGCTTGGTGCAGCTGTGGAACGTGGACCCAGGATTCAATCCTCAAGATGTGATGGTATTTGGGATTTCTCTTTCACCTTCGATTCTGAAAGAGAGCCCTGCCGCGATTCGCGCTGGCTTTCGGACTGCCGAGTCCGCGATTTCCGCCAGCCCCGGCGTGCAGGCGGTCTCGATGAGCTGGGGCGCGTTCCCAATGAGCGGCGACGATGAGTGGCTTTTCTGGATGGATGGAAAACCGAAACCGACTACGCGAAATGAAATGAACTGGGTGCTCGATTATGTAGTCGATCCCGACTACTTGAAAATAATGCAAACGCCGCTGCGTAGCGGCCGCTTCTTCACCGCGCAGGACGACGAGAGCGCGCCCAAGGTTGTGGTTGTGGACGAAGTGCTCGCGCGAAAATATTTCGGCAATGAAAATCCTATTGGCAAGCGTCTGTTTTTGGAAATTGGCCAGGCCGATATGGTGGCGGAAATCATCGGAGTTGCCGACCACGTGAAGCAGTGGGGACTCGATACCGACGACACCGAGAGTCTTCGTTCGCAGTTATACTTTCCCTTCATGCAATTGCCGGATTCGGTGATGGGGCTTTCGCCAATGGGCATGGGAGCTGTGGTGCGTTCAAAGGGACCGCAACCGGGCTTGTTCGATTCGATTCGCCACTCGGTGCAGCAAGTAAACAGCCAACAGGTTGTTGCCGGTGCGCAGACCATGGACGAAATTATTTCCAGTTCGATCGCGAGCCGCCGGTTCTCGATGATTCTTCTCGGTACTTTCGCTGCGCTTGCGCTGCTGCTTGCGAGCCTCGGAATCTACGGCGTTGTTTCTTATTTGGTGGGCCAGCAAACGCACGAGTTTGGCATACGCATCGCGCTCGGCGCGCAGCAAGCCGATGTCCTGCGCTTGGTACTCGGCGACGGCACGAAGATGGCGCTGGTCGGCGTGGCCGTCGGTGTGATGGCTGCGATGGTGCTGACGCGTTTGATGACCAGCGTGCTGTATGGCGTAAGCGCGACCGATCCACTGACGTTTGTGGCGGTAGCGGTAGTGCTGACCGCCGTGGCGTTGGCAGCTTGCTACATCCCCGCGCGTCGCGCGATGCGCGTCGATCCCATGATCGCCCTGCGCTACGAGTAGCGCCAACTACCAGACGGCTTATAGGGTGGCCTCCCGCCTGGGCGGGCAGGTCTTTAAGCGAGCGCAGTTTGAATTGCGCAGGATAAAAGACGCCGGCCAGAAAGCCGTCGCTATAACGGGTTGGACTCGACGCGCGGGAGAAATCGAACAAGATTTTTTTGATTTTAGCGTGAAGAGCCTTGTGTCGCGGTCTGTAGTCTGGGTAAAATACTGGCTCGGACGACCTCGCGACGTGCGAACTCAGGAGCTCCTCATGCCGCCGAAGAAACTTATAATGAAACCGGTTAAGAAGAAAAAGCTACAGGTTAAACCGGTAGCCCATGTTAAGACCGAGACGGTCACGCAATTTCCCAGCGGCCCCGTAATTGATTAGTTGGCAAAGCAAACACCTCCCACGTCAAACTAGCGGTCTGGGGAAGACACGGATGAAGACTCGAGGAAACCGGCCCGTGGGCGATTTCACGTTGTCCGTTTTTGTTTCGTCCGTCTTTTGCGCCTGGACGATCTCGTTTTGAACACGCTGTATCGTATTCGTCATAAGTCTTTGCGTAATTCCAGGAAGCGGCCTGCATGGCTTCCGACGTCATGGCTGGCATTTCATTCAGTATTTTCTGCCCTTTGGGATCTGAATAAAACGCTACGAGTGCATCCACCTCTCCTTTAGTAAGGTGTTTTTCATATACAGGGACCATAACCGCTTATTAGCTCGTCGATCGGGAAAGTCTTAAGCGAATCGTCCATCACTTTGTCCATGCGCGCTTTAAAATCCGCAGGCAGATTAGGCTGCTTCTGGCCGGCAGCCCACGCGGCTAGCCATTTTCCCGGTCGACAAATACTGTCCGGCAAGCGATACATTCGTAATGTTCGTGCGTCTAAACGAGGCAGGAAAATCTCGCATTAGCGGCGGAAGGCGACCCATGAAAACTAAATTCTCGGATACGGCGGCGGCCTGCTTGTGTGCGCTTCTTCTGGTTACGGCTATGCACGCTTAGGACAAGGCTGCCGGGCCAGCGGCCTTCAAGATGGATCATAGTCATTCGACCATGGGGTTTGAAATGCCCATCATGGGCGGCCTTTCCAAGGTGCCCGGAAAGTTCACCGATCTTGAAGTGGCTTTGTTTACGAACCCTAGCGAGATCACGAAATCTTCGGTCAATGCTGCGATCCGCGTGGCTAGCGTCGATACCGGGATAGCCGAGATGGAAAGATCACTGCGCACGGCACTTTGACCATGAAAGGCGTGGCGAAGGAGATCGAAGTGCCGATTGCGTGGGCCGGCGAATTTCCACTGCCAAACTCCGATAAGAAAATTATCGGCTTTCATGCGTCGATGAAACTCAACCGACGCGATTACGGCATGAATTGGGAGCACCAAGCGCTGGCAACTTTTGTGGGCGACGAAGTCACGGTCAACATCGACATCATCAACTAGTGAACTGAACGCGAGCAAAACTTGCGGGAGGCGTTATGGGTAAATTTCTGCTGGGATTCGTGGTTGGCGTTCTGGCGCTTCCTCTTGTGATACTGATTGTCGCGCGAGCCGGCTTGTTTCCGATTAATGCGAATACAGCGCCGAGCCATTGGGAAAGCGCGTTTGCGCACATGACGCTGGAGGCTTCGGCCGCGCATCAAGCCCCACAAATCTCCAACCCCATTGCGCCGAACGCAGAGAACTTGATGGCGGGGATGAAACTTTTCAAGAATGCTTGCGCCGGGTGCCACGGAACTCCGAACACAGCCACGGAAAACGAGAAGGACATAACGCTCTATCCGCCTGCGCCGCAATTCGCGCTGCATCCTCCCAGCAAGCCGGACTATCAACTGTTTTGGATCGCCCGAGGCGGCGTGCGGTACTCCGGAATGTTCGCTTGGGGCGGGCAATTCGCGCCGGACGCTTCGGGACACGATCCGTCGGACGAAAAGATTTGGACTGCGGTGACATTCCTCACGCATATGAACTCGCTGCCCCATTCTGTGGATGCTGAGTGGCGCAAGAAATCCGAACACTAGACCTACAATATTGCACCCCTAATATTGCGAGCACGCGGAAATTCATGTCGCGCGGCGTCCAAATTGGTAGAGCTGCGCGAAATTTGGGCGCCAGAAACGGATGGCGTGGGCAGGGGGTGGGGCAGTAAATTTGAAACATGGGCAGGCATCCGCTGGACAATCCGATTTGGACCGCGCTGAACACTAGCCAGGCACACTTTGCGGAACGTTCTGCGCTTGCGCGTAAATTTCAGGCGGACATTGGTCCGCTCGCAGGATTTGAGGACCCGTCGCGCGAGGCCTACAAGTCGCTTGGAAAACTTGTGCGCATTGGAACCGGGGCAGGACTTTTTCTGGAAGCATCTGCGAATCAGGCTGACGTCGAGTCGGCCGGCTTCACAATCGTGGAACAAGATTCTTTGCTGCAAATGATTTACTCGGATTGCAAATTGCCGGTGCCGAAAATTGATTTTGTCCAAATGACGGCGGCCGACTCGCCGGAGATGTTGGCGCTGGCGACGATGATGAAACCTGGGCCGTTCGGCAAGCGCACACATGAGTTGGGAAACTTTATCGGCGTCAGAAGGGAAGGGCAGCTTGCTGCGATGGCTGGCGAGCGTATGCGCATGCCGGGGTACAGCGAGATCAGCGCGGTGTGTACGCATCCGAATCACAATGGCCACGGCTATGCGACGGCGCTGATGGTTGAATTGATTGGGCGGATTTGCGGGCGCGACGAAACTCCGATTTTACACGTGCGGTCAAGCAACAGTCACGCGATCGGACTTTACCGGCGCATCGGTTTTGCCGACCGGCGGCATTTCGATTTCACTGTACTAGTGAAGAGCGCCGCGTAGGGCCGCAGAATGGGGATTTCCGTAGCGGCGCTTGTGCGTGCGTAGCGAGGTTGAAGTTTCGCCCTGAGCGGTGAAATGCGTCTCTTCGTGTCTTTCCGTGTCTCTTCGCGGTTCTTGGGTTTCTCTTCGCCATAGCAGCGGTAAGTTGGTGGTCCACTCCACAGGAGAATTTTCACGCAAAACTGCAGGCCGATATTTCTGGTGGAGCAGGGGAATTGGTTGGCACGTGGAGGCTCGTCTCCAGAGTTGTAAGTTTGCAGGATGGCACTGCCGTTCAGGATCCGGCCTGGGAAAGACGCCCTCAGGGTATTTGATATACGACTCCAGTGGGCACGTGGCGGCGCAGCTCATGCGACCTGACCGTCCCATGGCAATTGATTGTGGTACCTCCGGTTCTGCTCCAGGTGAGAATAGCCAGTCGGTCAACGGATAGGACGCATACTTTGGTACCTACACCATAGACGAAACCAAACATACTGTTACACATCACCTCGAAGGCGCACTCGCAGCTGCTGATGTGGGCAAGAATCTAGTGCGCGAGTTCCAAGTATCCAGCGACAAGCTGACTATAATCGTGCGGACGAACTCGCCGAAAGAGAGACAGATGAGAACACTCACCTGGGAGCGAGTACACTGAACTCAATTCCATGAAACGTCCCTTTCAGGTCACGATGCTAGGCTGGCTGTTCATAGCCGTGGGGATACTAAGTACGATTTATCACCTTTTGAGGGGTTCACTCGATCGTTGGACCGTTCCGATGTTGATCGTCGGAATGATCGCCATCGTGGCCGGATTCTTTTTGCTCCGAGGTGCAAGATGGGCTCGCTGGCTGGTTCTGGGCTGGCTTGCCTTTCACGTTGTCGTGAGCACATTAAACTCGCTGTCGGATGCTATGCCACACATCGTGCTTCTTTTGGTCATCGGATATTTCCTGCTAGGGCCGCCGACTTCGAAGTATTTTCATAGCGCGCAACCAGAATGATGCGATTCCGTCGGGTCCGTGAGTTAACTGAATTTCGCTAGTGGCTTCCAGGTTGGTCGAGCAAAGTACGGCGTTCCATTGCGGTCGAAAGCCCGGGTGACCATTTCCTTCGTCGCAGTCGACATTGGCAAGTTACGAGTCTCGTCACGCGAGACGAAGCGCACGGCCGAGCATTCCAGTCCATCGGGACAAGCTTCACCAGCAATCCATCGAGCTTCGAAGACAGTCACAACGTACGATACGGTGTCGCCGTTTGGATAATCAATTCGAAATTCAGGCCCGCCGAAGACGCCCAACAAAGCTATTGGTTCAACCAGCAACCCGGTTTCTTCCCAGCATTCACGCACCGCGGCGTCCGCGGGCGTCTCGTCCGGCTCGATAGCGCCGCCGACCGTCATCCAAAGCTCTGACTCCGCGTTCTGCGCCAGGAGAAGTCGTCTTTGTTCATCGAAAAGCATCACCGATACGGATGGAAGCATGAGAAGGTCATTTCCTATCTTGGCCCTTACAGTCCGGACGTAGGATGACGGCGGCATTCGGAGAAGGCTCCTTTCTGCTGAACGTCTTACCTGAACCTCTTTCTTGCTGAAGTTCGATGAACGTGCTCATTGGCACTCTAGCATGGCGGAATAAAAACCAGTTCGAAACTGGTCTGTGCCAATAACACCGGACGGCAAAAGCAGGTCGCTCGTCGACCGGAAGGCGGCCTCTGTCGGGATGACAGCATGGCCGCGTCGCAGGAAGGCGTGGTGAAAAAGGAAGTTGGTGAGAGTGAAATCACGACGCTCTTGCAGGAGAGCCCGAGGAATGCCGCGAAGTGATGTGGTCGGCTCCGCTAACCCGCCTTGGTCGGATGTAGCAGGTGGAACAGCCCTGGATCGGATCACTCCTGGTGGCCGCGGATGGGAGGAACGATTTCCACATTTCCGAGATTTCCACAACAAAAAAGGTTTTCGGTGTAGTTGACTACTTTTGGGCGCAGAGTTACAACCGTTTTGTTAAAGCTTTCGAATCATCTGAGTCTTGATAACACGGCAAGCGAAAGCTTGACGAGCTATGCAGGGCACGGACGATAGAACGGCTTCGACAAAGTTCGGAATGGTACGGCATCACGGCGAAGCCCAAGGTTTGGTCAGTGGTGGGCTACGCGCGGTCGCGTCAAGTTAACGCTTGACGCGAGACGCGTGACGCAAACCACCGACTGACCCAGCGGAGTCTGCTGTGGCTGGCTTATCCCGGTAAAACCGGAGAACGCTTGGCAGCTGTTTACCTTTCGCGACTAAAGGAAGGGGCGAGCAATCGCCCCTTTTCTTTTTCAGGCCTAGGACTGATCCCCGTATTGTTTACTCCAGTTGAAGGTGCTTGTGTCATACCCAGGTGCGCAAGCCAAAAAATCCCCAATAGGCAAAGTAGGCAGCGGCGACCAAGAGCGCCAAAATAACGAAGATCGAAAACATGCGGACGCTATTGCGGACCTCATGATTGCGCATCCGCCACAAGGCAATAGCGCCCGCTATGGAAGCAACGCCATAGGCCAGGGTGGCCGAGAACAAAGCAGCTGACCACACTGTCAAATTTCCCATTCGCGAAATCAGTTCATCTCCAGACAGCATGAAAATGATCACCACAGCCGCCAAACTAAACACCGCGATTAGCGGCCACCAGCGAATGGCGCGCTCGGCCGGACGGCGGCGCTTTTTGCTGAGCCCGCCAAGAAGCCAGAACGGTGCGTAGACAAGAATCGCAACGATAGCGAGCACGACCGACGCAGTCAGAACTATCTCGGCCATCGCGATTCCCGCGGGAACGCGCTTCATGGTAACCATACCATCGCCGATCTGAATGAACTGGCCTTCGGCATTAGGTGTAAGCAATTCAGCGGTGGGGACGGCGTCGGGCGGCCCTTTCTTTGGAACTTCCCGGAATTGCGTACCGGTAACGGGGACGAAGACTTGATTTCCACCTAAAGAAGTAAGGCTCAAATTTCCACCGTCGAAACGGCCCCACGCTAATCCCACGAGGCGTTCTACAAAGTAAATCATCTGCACGCGCGGGGAGTCTGGCCGGTACCAACCCGAGTACGCGCCAGCATCAGGAGACAGTGCCGCGACCGGTGGCAATGTTGGTTTCTGGAGCCCGCGCGTGACGTACGCGCGGATAGTCTTGCCGATTTTTTCAAATGCGTCGACGTTCCCGGAGTTAAGGCTGAAGAAGTAACCCACTCCATAGTCAGGCATGTACGCCATTTCCGTCACGCCGCCTTCGACTCCTCCGTTGTGTCCGTGGTAAGGGAACCCTTCGTGGATGCTCCAGTAGTTGCTCAATCCATATCCAGTTTTCAACCCTTCTTGCGAGGCCCAAGTGCGCGTCGGTATTTCCATACGATCGATCGAGCTCGCCGGAATCACTTCCACTCCGTTTACATTGCCGCGGTTGAGGTAGAAGCGCACGTACGCCGCCATGTCATTGGCCGAAGCGTTTATCGAGCCGGCCGGCCGAAAGAGGATGTTCCAGTAAGGAAAGGGAGTCTTTCCGTCGGAATGGTAGAGAGCGGTAAGCAGGTGAGCAGCGGGTTGAAAATAGGTTGCCGTGGTCATGCCGATGGGCTGGAAAAAGTTCTGGGTGACGTAATCTTCAAAACGGTCGCCGCTAATTTTTTCGACGATGTAGGCAGCCACGGCCGGACCAGAGTTGCAGTAAGCCATGCGCGTCCCAGGCCGCCAGCGTGAAATGCGAGAGTGGTGGTCGTAATCTAGCCCTTCGCGCAGACCCATTCCGGGAGCATCCTTCGCGTACTCGCGGAAGTGCATGTCGTCCCAGCCGGTTGTGTGTTCTAGGAGATCAACGACGCGCACAGGGTCACTCGCTTCCCAGGGATTATCAAACCACACCTCGGGAGCGAGTTTGTGCACGGGGTCTTCCAGTGAAAGCTTGCCAGCATTGGCTAGCTTGAGGATGGAAAGCGATGCGAAGGCCTTGGAGGTTGAACCAATGCGGAACAAAGTGTCCTTGCTCGTAGCGCGATCGACCGCGACATCGGCTTTGCCAAGACCTGCAATCCACTCGGGACCGTCGCGGTGTACGATTGCGACCGACATGCCCGGTGTATTCGCGTCCCTGAGGATTTTCTCCAGTTGTTGCTGGAGTTCCGCAATTGACTGCGCGGGCTGTGGGGTCTCCTCTTTCTTGTTCTGGGCGCAACCGGCAATGGCGAGCAGGCAGAAAAGAAGGAGGCGAGTGATGGATTTCACGGTTTGCATTTTGCTCTGGGAAGGAGTAGCTACGCAAATAGAAAAACCTCGGGGAGGGCTCAGGAAATGGCTCCCGAGCTTTCTTTGGCGCTACGTCCTGGCGTCGAACGCGTTGGCGATGAGTGGCGGAGACCCGTAAAATCTTCGTGTAAAAGAGGGGGGTCGTTGCTTGCGGAGGCGAAGACACAGATGCTGAAGATACTCGTGGGCATTATTTTAATTTGTAGCATGTTTAATTTACTTGCCGCAGAAGCTGTAACCAATGATCGCAATGTGTTACTCCGCCGTTATCGTGAAGGGGAGAAGTTGACCTATCATATGAATGGTATTAACGAAGGCTGGCATTATGAGATTCAAGCTGACGGAGTTGTCAAAAGAGATTCAACCGCTGGTTATTTCGAGGAATATCGCTGGTCAAATCTGATAAGTGACGATCAGAAAGTTTCGCTTTCTCCTGCAAGCGTGGATTTTCGCCAACAAGTTACGCTAGATCCTAATCATACGTTAGTATTCCCGAACCTCAGCGGCATTGACTCTAGGCTAATCGGGCCAACCACCGACTTCATGACCTTCTACGCCGATTTATGGTTAGCCGTAAAGACTGGCAAGCTGGCCGATGCTGGAGACCATTTCTACGTCAAACGGGGCACCCCGAACTCGTGGGCGGACGGCAATAATGTACTGATTGGTGAAGACTCGATCGATTTCGATCTCAACCTGAAGGAAGTCAACCGATCCGAACACAGCGCCACCCTTCTTGTACGTCACCTGCCACCTGAAAAGCCCGAGGTTAAGCTCCCGGCAAATTGGATGGCCAAACCCGTATCTGATGCTGCAAACAATTTTGTTCAAGTGCAGAGAAACAAGGACGGAAAGTACGTGGCTTCGGTGGGCAAGGAAACGTTCGGTGTTGAAATAAAACTGAGCCTCCTCGACGGAAAGATACTATCAGGTCACATGGACAATGCTGTGGAGACGGTTGAGCGGGAATGCGCGGACACTGAGCTTGCCGTGTGTGGTGAGCCCACACCTCACTTAATCAAAAGGCAAATTGAGATTTCTCTGGCATCGACGTTGGCACTACACAACCCCGTTCGGTAGACCTTCGCATGGGGAGCAGAACTCCCGGATAACGAAACCCGTTCGGCGGTTCTGACAAGGGATTGCCGTCGTGGAACAAAAAGGAGATTAGCTATGAGGCGTGCGGAATTTTGCTTGCGGGTCGTGGGCGTGGCGGTGATGGTTTTTGGGTTGCTCGCAGCATTTCCCTTGCAGGGCCGAGCACAAGAAAAGGAGAGCGCCATGGAACATGCTGTGCAACACCGTCGGGGATATCCGACCGTTTATCGGACGATACAGATCGATGGGCTCTCCATCTTTTACAGAGAGGCCGGCCCGAAAGACGCGCCGACACTTGTCCTGCTGCACGGACTTCCGTCTTCATCGAGGATGTTTGAGCCGCTCTTCGCGCGGCTTTCCGATGGCTATCACATGGTGGCGCCGGATTACCCGGGATTCGGGCACAGCGACTGGCCCGACCCGAAAAAATTCGCGTACACCTTCGACCACATCGCAGAGATTATGAATCACTTCACCGAAGCGCTCGGACTTTCGCACTACACGCTGTACATGCAGGATTACGGCGGGCCCGTTGGTTTTCGTATGGTGTTGACGCATCCGGAGCGGGTGGAGGCTCTGATCGTTCAGGACGCTGTGGCGCACAACGAAGGGCTGGGAGCGAATTGGAAAACACGACGAGCGTTTTGGGCCGATCGCGCTCCCAACGAAAGCGCGCTGCGCACCAATCTCCTATCGCTGGCGACGACGCGGACACGCCATGTCGGCGACGATCCCAACGTGGAACGTTATAACCCCGACCTGTGGGCGGATGAATTTTACTTTCTCAACCAGCCCGGACAGGCCGAGATTCAAAGCGATCTTTTCTACGACTACCGCACGAACGTCGAGAATTATCCCAAGTGGCAAGCTTGGATGCGCGAGAAGCAACCACGTCTGCTCGTGATATGGGGTAAGTATGAGTTCTCGTTCGACCCGTCGGAACCGGAATCGTATCGCCGCGACGTGCCGAAGGCCGAAGTGCACATCGTCGATGGAGGCCATTTCGCGCTCGATACCGCAGCGCATCAGATCTCGCTGATCGTCCGAGACTTCATGAAGTAGCGGTGTGCGGTTGTTTTCCGCCCTTACGGGCTGGGGCTACCAGCGCGCTGCGAAAGATGGAATGATATACACGAAGATGATTCCGGTTGTTCCGAATGCTTTGCAGATGCGTGGGATTCTTCGAGATCCCTCGAGTGGCAACATTGGTGACGGATGTGCCATTTGCGCAGTACTTGCCCTTGAAATCAAACGAACCGCGCTAGCTACTTCCCCCTCGACCACCGGTAGGTTTGTAGCAATAGTTGGGCTGGTCAGCCCTCGTTCCGAACAACCGTTAAGCTCCGACAGAGAGACGGAATGGGGTGGTGTTTTGTGGCGCTATTTCTTTGGGCGCGACTCGGGCGGCACCAAACCTGCCACACGGTAGTAAACAGTCAGCTGGCCGTAGATTTCTCCTGAATGCTCGACGAAACCATAAGCGAAATCGCTGATGCGGGTCTGCTCATTTTCGAAAGGGTCCACAACTATGTCGGACATGCCCTTATCGCCTTTCGCTTTGATCGCCGCGGCCCCGTCCGCAAATGACTTCTTCACATATGCGACCACGTCGGCTTTGGTTTTGAACCGGTCAGTTTTGGGATCAGCCATCTCGGGCATCTTCTCGCCCCGGACTGCACTAATGAAAAACTCGTTCGCGTGAGCGGCGTGGATCAGTCGCTGGGCGAAAGTACCTACCGTAGGAACCGGCTTGAAATCATACTTGTCCTCCGGGAAGTCTTCCGCCATGGCGATTAGTTTGCGCCCGATGTCGTTCCACTGTTCGAGCACGGCTTCCGACGGGCTCGGCGCTGGCTTTGGCGCAGTGCCCTTCGTCGGCATGTCCTGCGAGCGCGCTGGTGTGACCAAGATACAGCCAGCCAAGATCACTGCTACAAGCAAACGTATGCTACTCATTTTCATCGAGCTCATCTTTAGCGGCTTCATCGGCAATTCCTCCGGTCAGTAGCCCTCGCGCATATTACAGGAATTCGGCTGAGACGAAAAGAATCGTTTCGATGCGTTCGATGCGTGGGTCGCTTTCGAGGGTGAAGGCAAAGTGCTGCGCACGATAAAAAGCAGATCCTCGAACATCAAGAGCTAGTGTTGGTTGCAGGTTTGTGGCAGGCGCATCATGTCGATGACGAATCGTTTTGCGGCGACAAAGACGCTTGGTTGCGTTGACTTGCGTTGGAGCGCAACTTAAGATGTGCGACACATGGCGGACTCCTCTTCGTTTATTGGGCAGATCATCTCGCATTACCGCATCGTGGAAAAGCTGGGCGGCGGCGGTATGGGTGTGGTTTATAAGGCTGAGGACATCAAGCTGCGGCGTTTTGTCGCGTTGAAGTTTCTTCCGGAAGATTTGGCTAAGGACAAGCTGGCGCTCGAGCGATTCGAGCGTGAAGCACAGTCCGCCTCGGCGTTGAACCATCCCAACATTTGCACGATTTACGAAATAGATGAATTCGAGGGGCGGCGGTTCATCGCCATGGAATTTCTGGATGGGCAGACTCTGAAGCACAAGATCGGCGGACGTCCGCTGGATATAGACACGCTGCTGGACTGGAGCACGCAGATTGCGGAGGGGCTCGACGCCGCACACGCCGCTGGAATTATCCATCGAGACATCAAGCCCGCTAATTTATTCATTACCGCTCGCGGCCACGCGAAGATTCTGGATTTCGGCCTCGCGAAGCTGGCGCCTACTCACGAAAAAGTGGCGGAAGGCGCGACGATGTCCGGGAGGCCTGCGGGTCCTGATGAGTTATTGACGAGCCCGGGCACTTCGGTGGGCACGGTCACTTACATGTCGCCGGAGCAGGTGCGGGGAATCGATCTGGACAAGCGCACCGACCTGTTTTCGCTGGGGGCGGTGCTGTACGAAATGGGGACCGGCGCGATGGCGTTCTCCGGAGCAACCGGTGGCGTGATTTTCGAGGCTATTTTAAACCGCACGCCGGTTCCTCCGCAGCGTTTAAATCCGGCGTTGCCGGCTGGATTCGAGCATGTGGTTAACAAAGCGCTCGAAAAAGATCGCAAGATGCGTTACCAGTCGGCCGCGGACATGGGCGCCGACCTGCGCCGGCTGAAAAGGGAAACGGAGTCCTCGAAAACGATGGTGCCGCCAGAAGTTCCTGAGTCATCGTGGTCGGTCCCGGCACAAGCTGCGACGAAATCCAACCGCTGGGGAATTTATGCGGGCGGCGCTGCGCTGGTGGTGCTGCTCGCGATCGGCGCGTTTTGGTATCAGAAGCGATCTGCGTCGCATGCGGCGGTGGTCGCCACTAGACCGTCTGTGGCCGTTCTCCCACTGCAAAATCTGAGCACCGATGCCGACAGCGTTTATTTCAGCGACGGAATGACGGACGAAATCACCACCAAGCTTTCGAAGATTCAGGGAATTGACGTGGCGCCCCGTTCCAGCGCCGCCGCGGTGAAAAGCGCGGATCAGAATGCGGGGGAATTGGGACGTCAGTTGGGCGTGCGCTACCTGCTGGAAGGCGCGGTGCGCAAGTCCGGCGACCAGGTGCGCATCAACGTGCATTTGATCGACTCGACCACGGGATTTCAAGTTTGGGCCGACGATTTCGTTGGCGAGATAAAAGACGTTTTTTCGCTGCAGGAGCAAACAGCGCTGAAAATTGCGCAGGCGTTGAACCTGAACCTGAGCCCCCAGGAGAAAAAGGCTATCGAGCAGCGGTACACGCAAAATCCACAGGCGTACGAAGCCTTTCTCGCGGGACGCGGCATGCTGGAGGTGGAAACGACTGCAAGATTTGAGGCGGCACGCAAGAATTTTGAGCAAGCGCTGAAATTTGATCCCAACTATGCACCCGCGCTGGCCGGTCTTTCGCACGTGGAAAGTCTTTACTATCGCGATATCGACAGCGACCCGTCTCACCTGAAGCTCGCTGAGGAATATTCGCGGCGGGCGATTGCGATCGATCCGAGTCTGGCAGAAGCTCATGTGGCGTTAGGTCAGACGTATGCCTTGCGATATGACTACACTGCGGGGGTGCACGAATTGCGGGAGGCCACGCGATTGGAACCGGACAACTCGCTTGCCTGGGATTTGCTGGCGTGGACGCTGACATACGAGCATCCTCCCGAGGCGCTAGAAGCGGAGAAAGCCGCGCGCGAAGCAATTCGACTGGAGCCTTCTTCCTCGGCGGCGCATTACCACTTGGGCCGCGCGTTTCTGTTTCAAGGCCGCTACCAGGAAGCGGAGGTCGCTTTCCATCGCGCTGGAGAGATCGGGGACAAGACCTATGAGAACCTCGGCTTGGCGCAACTCTCGCTGGCGGAAGGGAATTGGGATCAGGCCGTCAGTTACGTGTCAAAGTCGAAGACCGGTCCGAAAACCGCGATGGATCATTACTGGTTGAGCGCGGCTTATGCCGGAAAGGGCAATAGGGAGAAAGCGCTGGCGTCGTTGCAGGCATCACTCAAGCTGGGATATGGCGATTTCGTCACGCTCGACACGAGCCCGTATTTCGCGTCGTTGCGCGACGATCCGCGTTATAAGCAGCTCATCCAGCAGTACCGCAAGAGGTAGTAGCTCGTTTTCGTTCTTTGGTCTCGCGCAAATCGGTATTTCGCAAAAACAGAAAGCACATTGTTCGGGACTTTTGTACTTGGATGGAAGTGAGGGTAGCCGCCTGCACGCTATAATCAAGGTGCGGCGATAGTGAGTTGTCAGCAAGCTATCGCCGCAGCCAAGTTGATCACTGCGCTTCAGAAGCGGAACGTGAGCCCCACGTACGGCTCAGCCATTTGCGTGGTGGCATTTGTGAACTGGCTCACGATGGTGAAATCGGGAGCCTTGTAAACTAGGCCGCGGAATCCAGCTTGCACGGAGAACCGACCATTCAGCTTGTAAGAGACTCCTGCGCCAAAAAGAAATGTAGGACGAGGCTGGGAAAACCCTCCTGCATTTGAGCCTGAAAATATGGGAGCGGAGAACAATAGCGCGCCGGTTCCGGCTTCTACGCATGGATGAAAACGAGACTCGCTCGGAATTCCGAATGTGAATTGGTATGCAACGGTAGCTTCGTTCACAGCGGCTTGCGTGGTGGCCAGGGAACTATAGTATTGAGTGAACTGCGTGTGGGCGTAATTCACTTCGATTGCACTCCAGCGATTGAAGTGATAGCGATAATTCACCAGGACTCCGCCGGAGTAGGACGCGGTGTCCGTGAGCCCCAACCCCGACGCTTGCTTCTGAAAATTTCCAGTGAAGTTCGCCGACACTTCGGAATTGCCCTGCTGCGCGAGAGCTGGCAATGAAAACAGCGCCAACGTCGCGATAAGCACACCTAGTTTTACCCTCATTTCTAATTGCCTCCCGTGGTAACGGACTCTTTGCGCGCCGCAGGCACACCCGTGGCGTTGCGAAAAATCCGCGCTTCCATTTTTTCCTGCGGCTTACGTCCAATGCGTATCAGAGTTTCCCGTTAGCAGCGGCCTGAGACGCGGGGGAACTTGTAGAGAAAGTCCGTCCTCCAGGGCCGCGAGGATAGAAATCCGCGGCCTTCGCAATTTTTCTTACCCGCCGTTAGACGGAAGTGTTCTTGGAGGGGTTGCACAAAATGGTTGAAAGCTAAAAAAATATACTTAGAAGTTTGTGGAACTTTTTGCGATAGGAACTTCTTAGCAATCAGACGGGCAGGAAGCTCTAGCTTTACTAATGATGGGCGCGCCGAGGCGGTTAGCATTTCGCCATTCGAAAACGTGATAGAGAGCCTACGTGCGGTGCCCCAAAAATAAATTCCCGTGGAACATAAAGCAGCCGCGCCATCGCTAATAGCAAGCGCCCGTGCCAAGCATTCATGGCGGGCGCAGCATGCTGCTCTCCTACGACCTGGCGACGCAGGGTGCGTTGGCGTATATTCGACCTTTACGATACCTACGAAGGCACAGAACAGGCTGGAACGCTTGTGAATACCGCAAAGAATTGTTAGGTTTGGGCGTGACCATCGTTCCACCAACCGACTTGCGGCCGCAGAATCGCCGACGCAGCAAGCGTGTGCTTGCGCGAGTCCCGGTGGTCGTGCGGCTGCGGGACGCGGGCAAGCAATCATTGGCGGAAAAGGCGGAAGCAATCGTTGTGAACGATCACGGAGCGCTAATCCTGCTGGCCGCTACCGTGAAGGTGAACCAGATCGTTCGAGTGGAGAACCCTCATATTGGTGAAGAATTGCTGTGCCGCGTAACAAGCGTGGGCGCGAGTTTTATGGGCAAGACCCAGATCGGCATCGAGTTTATTGTGCCCACCCCCGGGTTTTGGAAGGCGGCCAAGCCCAAAGAAGCGGAATCGGCCCGCAAAGGAGACAAGGAATCGCGCAGCCCCGTGAAAGCGGGATCAGGCATCACTGCGAAGAAATAATTTGCTCTGATTTTCCCTCCGTTTAGATTCATTTTATCTAGAAAATCCTTGCGTTATTGACGCGCACAGAGTAAATACACGCTCGCATGGCTACCGACGCTTCGATCGCTGCGCGCACATTGACGCTTGAGATGTACGCCTGGGAGGACGCCACGGTTGTCGGCTGCACCGGGCGCCTGACCACGGAAACCGCTGTGCACCTGAAAACGGAAGTGAAGGCGCTGATCCTGTGCAAACGCCGGGTAATTCTGGACCTCACTGATCTCGCGCACATGGACAGCTCCGGACTCGGCGCGTTAGTGGCGCTTTATATTTCGGCGAAGGGCGCGAAGTGCCAACTTCAATTGGTAAACTTAAGCCCGCGCATTCGCGAACTCCTCAGTTTGACGAATGTTCTCGCCGTGTTTGAAGATTATGGCCGTTGCGGCACGCGTTTGCCGTAATTTCTCGCCGGCCGCCGCTTATCCGCCCTCGTACCTTTTAGAGTACGGTTTGCACGAAACAGTTCGCAGCGCCGAAGGATCGAAGTATTGTTTAAGCGATGAAAAAACTGAAGTTTCTGGTGTCTCTTCCCACGGAGGACAACGATTTCCAGTTGGAGCAGGCTCTTGCCGCGCAGCGAACAGGCGCAAAACTTGGGATCGACGTAAGCGTGATCTACTCCGATAACGACAGCGTAAATCAGAGCACGCATATTTTGAAAGCGATTCAATCTCCGGCGGGGTCGCGCCCAGACGGAATTGTTTTGGAGCCGGTGCGGGGAAGCGCGCTGCCTCAAGTGGCGCTGGTAGCTTGCGACGCTGGAATGGCCTGGGCGGTATTGAATCGCGCGCCGAGCTACATTTCAGAACTCAGACGCAAAACGAAAGTGCCGGTCTTCGCAGTAAGCTCCAGCCATGCGGAAATCGGGCGCATCCAGGGACAACAATTCGCCACGCTGCTGCCAGAAGGCGGATCGGTTTTGTACATCGAAGGGCCTTCCTACAGCACGTCGGCGCAGGAACGCACCGCCGGGATGATGGAAACGAAGCCCAAGAATATTCAAATAACTACACTGAAAGGGCAGTGGACGGCGGAGAGCGCCGAGCGCGCTGTGAGTTCTTGGCTAAGACTGAGCACTTCCCAGAAAGTGCCGGTGGATCTGGTTGGCGCGCAGGATGATTCCATGGCTATGGGCGCGCGCGCCGCATTTGAAAAAATAAAAAATGAGGAAGAGCGCAATCGGTGGCTGGGTTTGCCGTTCACTGGTTGCGATGGCGTGCCGAAGACGGGCCAGAAGTGGCTTCGCGACGGACTGCTGGCGGCAACGATCTTTATACCTCCGCTCGCGGGGAAGGCCGTCGACATTTTGGCGAACGCGATGAGCACCGGGAAACAGCCGCTGGAACACACGCTGACCGCGTCGACGTCACTTCCGCCGCTGAACGAGCTGAGGCCCCGGAGATGGTAGAGCCCCTTTCCCCGTAGCGCCCGCCGTCAGGCAGACAATACATCGGCAAAGCCGAAACCGAACACTACCCACAGATACTTTCGCGGTGACGACACATACGCAAAGATTGAGCGTTGGAATTGCTGAGTCCACACACTATTATGGACTGATGAACGTAATTCTATCGGTATCTGCGATTCGGGACCTGGAGCAAAAAACAAAACTGGCAATCGCGGCTGTTATCTTCGCGATCTGCCTTACGATTTCTGCATTCATCGATGTCCGATACATAGCGGACGGCAGCGGAGTCACGCTCTATTGGAAGGGACGCGAGGCATACATCTTCACTTCCCAAACCCATACTGGCTATCACATCAGTTATTTGGACCTTCCAGTTGTGATCCTCTTGCAGTTCTACTGGGTGCCTGCGCCATCGGACGAACGCGAATGCCCCTTGGCGATCCACGTTACGCCGACCGACGTTGAGCGCCAAGGAGGCACCTGCGGTGGCCAGGAAGTGCGAGGCAATATGGTAACGCCCTATGACAACCATTTCTACGCGCTTTGCCAAAGCGCACTTCTTTGCAAATGGACTATCGACGGTTACGTGATCGCCACGCCGGATGAAACGCGGCGCCTCGACCCCGGCAGTCTGCCGGCCCTAGCGCGCGAGGACGGCCAAGTGATAAGCGGATGGACCTTGCACTATTCGCCATATGCAGGCAGTCGCTATGAGATCCCACTCAGCGATGGCTCTGTAATTTCCGTCATCAATCGCCAAAAAAGGGCGCACTCCTTTCCATTGATCGCGGTAGCGCTCGTGCGCCCCGGTCAAAAACCGCAAAGTCTCTATTATGCGGACGGGACTCCTCACAAATCCAGCGAACAGGAATACATAGACACCTTTCCAAACCACTAATTGTTTTCAGCGTAACGAAACTCTCGCCTTGCCATTCTACCGGAGGTGTACCTTCACCTAACATGTCTACTAAAGAACAACGGGAAGGCATCGAACTGCTGCAAGGCACTCTAGATCTGGATTCTACGCACCCTGCTGTATGGTCCTGTCCACGGCCACGCCATCGCCAAAGCCATCCAATTTAGCTCCGCCGAAGTGTTGCAGGTCAAACAAGGATCACTCTATCCCGCGCCGCACCACCTCATAAAACGCCAATGGATTTCATTCGAAGAAGGAGCCCCGGAAAATAATCGCCGCACCAAATTTTACAAGCTGACGGCGAAAGGCCGCCGGCAACTTGCAGTCGAGACCAGCAAATGGGAAAAGCTGGCGAGGGCGGATCATGAGGCTTCGCGAACAATGGTTATACAACCAGATGGGCAGAAGCCGTCAGCGTATTGAGCGCGAAAATATTGAGAGTAAGCGCACTTCAACTGACATGCTTCCGATCAAAGCTCCGCGCAGAAAACTGTCCTTGGCACGCAATCAATTTCGCACGCAGCTGGTCCTGCCGTCGCGGTCCGTGTAAAGGTGCTCGCCATCCGGACAGGGTGCGGACCGTGGATGGTCTCGCTCTGCATCCCGGTTCTGATCTACCGGCCGGTTCTGATCTCGCTCGCGCTCCCGGTCTTTGTCCCGATCCCGATCGCGGTTCGCGTCCCGGCGCGCGTCGTCAGATTGAGCTTGCGGCACGGGGGTCGCCGTCTGGGGCCCGTAGCATCCGGAAACCATTAGGGCTAGTAAGAATCCGATGATGACAATAGACCTCTTCATCTTGAATCTCCTTGTGCTGTCGTAAAAAAGAAAATTCGGCCACGATTGCATCCCGAACGATAGCGGATGCTCACAATGCGCGCTGTCTCAATTGGCACACATTTCAGTAGTGATGATGGTTTCAACGAAGGTCGAGTCGCTAGAGCGAACTTGGTATGAGCGCGAGACCGGGTTTTATGGTCCCCCGAATTTCAGACCGGTCAGCGCAGACTGCCCCATTCCGACCGCATGAAGCTGTTGCGTGGCCTGCGCACGCTATGATAATATTAGTTTGCGTTTGTTGCTTCTTGGCTTGTCCTCGGGGTCGCCGACGCTGTGGCTAACAGTCACACAATCAACACATTAGGAGTAGTTCCGTGGCAAAAGAGCAAGGTACTGTGAAATGGTTTAACGCGGCGAAGGGATATGGCTTTATTCAACGTCAATCCGGCGAGGACGTCTTCGTGCACTTCTCGGCGATCCAGTCCGAGGGTTACAAGAGCCTCAACGAAGGGCAGGCAGTCGAGTTCGAGGTCAAGCAAGGCCCCAAGGGCCTGCAGGCCGAGAACGTAACCGGTCTGTAGCCCTCACTAGGTTAAGTTTAAAAAAATCAGCGTTTCGTATCGAGGGGCGGAGCTAAGCCTTAGCCCTTTTCGAAGGTGGTGTGCGAAGGTTGGCCCGTTGAAAGGGGAATTGTCTGCTAGCGTACATGAGTTAAGAACAGCAATTTTGTGGAATTCTCGGTTTTGTAGCGGCCGGCTTCAGGCGGGCGCGGTTGTAGCTTATAGAAATCGAACTTTGGAATCATTCAAGGAGGCAGCGGTGCAGATTCTATCCGAAGGGCAGTCGATTCGTCACGAGCAGTATGGAATGGGGACAGTTACGGAGTCGAATACCGATCGCACCACGATTGATTTTGACGATCACGGGGTGAAGCGGTTCGTCACCTCGATTTGGTCCGCTGAACTTATTGGCGAAGCCCCCGCTCAGCCTCCCACGCGCCGCCGCGGCCGCCGCAAGGCCGCGAAGAAAGCGTAATTCCGCGCAGCAGTTCTGGCGCGGCCAGTATTAGAGTAATCCCGATAGGTTGCGTGGTTCAAAGAGACCGCAACCTATTTTTGTTTTCGGAGCGTGCAGCTGTGTAGGGCTAATCGAACAATCTACTGACCGCGCGATACGCCCGCCACAGAATCATAAAATGAAAAAGACGATTGAGACGTCGATCGAGTTGTACATTAGCAAGCGTTCCAACACGGTCACTCTTCTGCCCTCTAGTTACTGGACGCTGCCGATTGTTTTCTACGCGGTTTCGGCGACTGGAAACTTGCTACTCCTTCTCCGGATAGGGGCCTTCCGTAGTCTCCGATCCGACTGGAGGAAGTGGGAAGTCGCTAGCATTACGGTGGTGACCGCGCTCGTTTCGATTTTCGTAATGGGAACTTTTGCTGCGATCGCATGGGCGAGGCTGCGGGATTGGAACTCAACGTCCTAACTCTATTTTTGCAATAAACACGCTTGTTGAAACGCGGGAAGGTCTGTGGTAGTGTTCGCGCAAGATTCAAGCGCGGAGCCTCGGGTAACATACAAAGTTTCGGCGCGCCTGCGTTTGATATTACAGCGATCCCGGAGACCGTTATGGGGCGTATCGGTCTGCGCACGGTATTGTATTCGTTTGTATTTTCTTTCGCCGCGCTTGCGACGGCAAGTATCCCCGCTGCATTGGCGCAAACGCGTGTTCCGAAGATTGTCCCGCCTGCTCAGAATTCAGCATTGAACTCCGCAAAAGATGTCCCCTCTCCAAAGATTTCTTCGCCGGAAAAACCGGCTGCCCGTTCGTCTGAATTGCCCGCTGATTTCACGCCTATTGATGGTCTTCCGTTCGCGGGCGCAAGAGGCGTCACGCATCCGATGTGCCTGCGTTGTCCACCAGCACAATATTCCTACTCCGCGCTTCTCCGCAGAGTGCAGGGCAACGTCACCCTAGACGCGATTGTCGGAACGGATGGCTGGGTGTCGGATGTGAGGATTTTGGGTTCGCTGGGAGCGGGCTTGGACGAGCAGGCTATGAAAGCGGTCCGCACATGGCAATGGGAGCCAGCACGCGAGGCGGATGGCAAACTTGTCACTGCACATCAGACCGTGGTGATCACCTTCCGCATTCCGAAATAATTCAGCAGGGTTCCAACGCGAAATCGGCATAGGGGGAGCGGTCGCCGGCTCTCCCCTGCGGGTACCACAGAACTAAGGCGCGTGCGCGGGACGCACGCGCCTCAAAGGCATGGCCTTCTACCCCTCCAATCGAGTTTCATTGGCAAAAAGCCAGGCCGGGACGGATGAAGGAGCTCGTTGTGTCGTCCTAGTCGTGGTCCGGATGTTCGTGGCGCCAATTCCAGTAAGCTTGTTGCCGGGCGCGAGTGTTCCGTGAGAACTCGCGATATTCTCTGTGCTGTTCAGCAAGATAATTACGATACGCATGGTCTTCGGAGTCGTCCCAATGATGGTAGTCCTTGTGCTCGCGGTCGTAGTAACGGCGCTGCTCTTCGCGTTCGTGATGCTCTTCTCGTCCATCTTGACCGTGCGGCCCGTACGCAGCCATGATTCCCGGGGGCGCAAGCAGCGCGGCTGCCAGAAAAACGGAGGTAACGAATCGATGTCCAGTGTGCATTGAATCTCCTTAGAATTGATTGCGACGTGCAACCTGCAGCATCACTGTCTGCTGAACGCACTCTGAAAAATGCCCAATATTGCACACTGGGTTGACAAATTGGGCATTCGCCTGAATGACTCCCACAACGGGCCATGCTGGGGTTTCTACCAACAGAACAAACACGAACGATGGCGAAGAAGTCGAGGCGGAAGAGTTGAGCTACATTGCCGGAATTCTGATGTGGCAATGTAGCTCGTCTAGCAGAGGTCAGCGTGGAGTAATTCTATATCGCGGGCAATGATTCCATTTTGCCGCTATCGGACGGCATGTTCCAGATCGCCGCCAGGGCCAACACGCTCGCAACAATCGCCAGGATTCCGTAAATTCGTCGCTGATGAACGCGATGGTTATTTCCTTGATCCAATTTGCTCATTTTTGTCTCCTTGATTAGGCGGGAGAAAGCGGGCCGGGAGACCTGGCTCCTACTGCAACTGAAATACGGGTCATAAGCAACGGCGGACCACTCGCGAACTCACCTGTGTTTCAGCGAGTGTGCGCGCCGTAATTTAGGACCTTTAGGGGGCTGGGTCGCGGCCCGAATCGGAAACCGCGTCAAGGATAAATCTAGTCGTGGTCCGGGTGCTCGTGGCGCCAGTTCCAATATTCCTGCTGTTGCTTAGCTTGCATTTTGTCGAACGCGCGATATGTTTTGCGCTGTTCCTTTAAATATTTCCGGTACGCGGCGTCTTCGTGTTCGTCCCACTCGTGATAGTCCTTGTGGTTCTCGTCGTAGTAACGATGGTCCTTGTCATGGTGTTCTTCCTGCGCGGGCTGGGCATAGGCGCTGGTGGCCATGAGTCCAGTCGGGGCAACAAGTGTGGCAGCCAGAAAGAGCGAGCTCACGAATCGATGTCCTCGGTGCATGTGTTCTCCTTGAAATAGGGCCGTTCTTCATCGAACCTCATAATGAAGATGTTTGAGCGCCGCACGGAGTTACGCCCCGAAGCGCCACTCCGTCGGGAATTTCTATATGCCGCTGTTCAGCGTCCGGCGGGCGGCTCCTGGTCGGTAGGGATTCCGACCATATGGCGATAGAACGCAACGGCCCGGTTGATCGAGGATTTTTCGTTTCCGGCGATCATGCGGTTGGCATTTTTCCCCGTGCGCACTATGCTGTAGGAGTGCCAAACGTTTTCCGATTCGCGATCTAGAAAATAGATCGACTGCATTTCGCCCGGGTGTAACACCGGCACGAAGAGATAGTGCATGGTCGTAACGTTCTCTGTCTCAACCACGATGCCGTCCTTCGACGCTTCCAAAATGTGCATCTGGTAGATGGCTTTCCCGGAGAGGTTATCCACCTGTTCGAAATAGAGCGTTTTGCCTTGTTTCATTTCGTCAGGCGTGAAGTCTACACGGGCACGTCCGTTCTGCGCGTCGGTGAGCGCATGCGCGTCCTTTATCAACGTTTGCCAGCGCTGGTGAGTGGTGGACCAGTAGCGAATGCCCGCGAGCTGTGAAATTGCGCCGATGCGACGAAGCAAGCCATCCGCACCCGAAGTGTTGCGAAAGCACGCGGCTATTGTCACCAAACTGGTGAATCCCGGCGCAGTCCAGCCAGTGCACTGCGGCGGTTTCCAGTCGCGGCCAAGCTCAGACGGGTTCCAGGATTTCACATTGGCCGGTTCATCCAAACGCGGATACGGCGGAATAGGATCTGTTCCGCATGGCGGCTGCGGTCCCGCTTCAGGTTCCGCCTCGATGATATTGGACGCCGGCCCCGCGGCGCGCACAGCAGTCCGCTCTGGAGTGCGGCGGCTGGCGGCCGCTTTGCCATCGTCTCGCAGCGCCCGCGCCGCCGCTTGCGATCCAGCGCAGGAGAATTTTCCGCGATTTGCGTGTGTCGCCGGACCCAGCACAGTCCAGATCAATAAAATTGCCGCAAGAGCCCGGGCATTTCGCATGCGCGATCGCCAATTCCTTTTTTGCATGAGCAATATTGCCAATCGATTTCAATCCACTTTGTACTTTAACGCAATACCGGAACTCACCGAGACATGTTTTAAAAGGAGGAAGCCAGGAACGTGAAGAACCTCAGTTTGCTTTCCTTGCTGGTCTTCGGCTTCGTGCTTGCATCGCAAGCGCAGATCAAGCATATCGAGATGCGCGTCGAAGGCAAGACTCGGAATTTTTGAGCATATGGGGTGAAACAACACCTCGGACGCCAGTCTCAAAACGTTGAAGTGAGTTTAATTGATGGAAAAGTTCAGGTCTCGCCAAAAGAGGATGGGCAGATTGATCCCGCTCAGCTTCTGAAGGCTACCTAGGACATCAGCGTCACCGCGCCGCGGACACAGGCATTGACAGCCCCGCCCCGCTGGCGCAACATGGCGCGCAATTCATGATCAAGCTGGAACAAGTGACTAAGCTGTACGATCTGCCCTCGCAGAAGGGCGGGGAACTTGTCGCCGCGGACCACCTGGATCTCACCATTGCAGATGGAGAATTATTCGGCCTGATCGGTCCGAACGGCGCGGGAAAAACTACCACGCTCAAGATGGTGTGCGGTTTGCAAGCGCCCACCGCGGGCCGCATCACGGTGAAGGGAATTGACGTTCAGCTTCAGCCCGAAGAAGCGCAACGCAACATCGGCTACCTTGCGGATTTTTTCTCGCTCTACGACGATTTGAGAGTCTGGGAATATCTCGACTATTTTGCGCGCGCTTACAAAATGGAACCGCACACCATCGCCGCGCGCGTGGACGAAGTGCTGCGCCTGATGAATCTTGAAACCAAGCGCGACGCCTTTATCCACGGGCTTTCGCGCGGCATGAAGCAGCGCCTCGGGATCGCACGCGCCATCATCCACAATCCGCCACTGCTTGTTCTTGACGAGCCTGCCGCCGGACTGGATCCCAAAGCGCGGGTGGAGTTGAAGGTTTTGCTGAAAGATTTACACGCGGCAGGGGAAACTATTTTTGTCACCTCGCACATACTTTCCGACCTGGAAGAAATCTGCACGTCAATTGCAATCATGGAGAAAGGCAAGCTGCTACGCATCGGCACGTTGGAAGAGGTGATGCGCGAAGGCAAAAGCGTTCGCCGGTATCACGTGCGGCTGGCGCAGCCTGGTTTTGGATTAGCGCTTTGGCTGGCGGGAAGAAAAGGCGTCACCGGCGTCGTGTCTGGACCGGCCAGCGCAAATTTCGCGATTGATGGCGGAGATGTGGAGCTTGCTGAGTTGGTCAAAGACCTGGTAGCCGCGGGCGCATCCGTTTGCGAAGTGCAGGAAGTAGCGGAAACTCTCGAACGCCTCTACTCGCGCATCTCCAGCGGAGAAATAATGTGAGTGCCTTCATTTCCAACCCGGAGTTTCTGCGCAACGCACGAACTCAGTTGCGTCCTGGCCGCGCCATCGCCTCTGCCGTGATTTGCGCGGCAGTTTCGCTGACGGTTTGGTATTCCTTCGAAAATGAAACGACGGTTCCGTCGTCGGCAGGCGACTGGATTGGAATGTTCAAGTTCATTCTGATGTTGCAAGTCGTGGTGCTGCTAATCGGAGGCGGAATTTACGAGCTTCTGTCCGTTCACCGCGAAAAAGAACTAAATACTTTCGATTACCAACGTGTGACGCGCCTCACATCGTTTGAGCTCGGGGTTGGAAAACTTTTCGGCGCGCCGGTCCTGATGTATTTCGTTGTGCTATGTCTGATGCCCCTCGCAATTGTGGGCGCGATTTTCGGGCACGGGTCGCCTGTGCTAGTTGTTGAGGCGTATCTGATTCTTTTCGCGGGCTGTATTACCTTCCACGTTTTGGCGCTTTTGATTTCAATGGCCTTAGGACCAGGAGTCTCCGCCATAGCCATCCTTCCGTTTCTATTAGTGGTCGCATTTACATCGGCGGATATTTCCAGCAGCTTCGCCTCAAACTGGACATTCCATCAACTCAATCCCTTCGGAGCGGTCGCAATGTTTGAATCCGGAGCGGGGCGAGCGCTAAGAGACTCCTTCTTCGGCGTTTCCGTGTCGCACTTCCTCGTGCTGATGGCAATTTATATGGCATTCACGGCGTGGTTTCTCCTCGCGATCGTGCGCAATTTGAAACGCGATCCGGCCGTTTACGAATTGTATTCGCCGATACAGGCATTCGGCTTTGCGATGTTTCTGGAGTTTCTGATCATCGGCTTCTTCAATTGGAAGTCCCCTGCTGGGCCGCCGATTATTTTTAACGGACAAGTGACGGGATTCAAGCCGCTTCCGCCCATGGACATCGACAAAGTGCTGCTAGGCGCCTCCTTCTGGGTTTTTGTTCTGCTCGGTTTGGTTTTATTGCGAAATCGCGAACGCGTTCGGCGCAGAATCCGGACGTTGGGAGAAAGCGCGGCGAGTTTATGGGCAGCTTTCTGGCCCGCTCCCTATTTGCTCGCGGGCGTGGTGGTGGTCGGAATTGCAATCCTCGAACTGATTCGCGTTCACAGAAAGCTCGCGCCCGATGAGTGGAATTGGGGACTGGCAATCGTGAACATTGCATTTCTGGCGCTGTGGGTCGCGCGCGATTTGCTCTATCTGCAATGGATGGGATTGCGGCGAACGCGTCGTCCGCTCATCGCCGCCACTTTGTATCTAATTGTGTTTTATATCTGCGTGGCCGTGACTCTGGGCGTGGCTCACAGACCTCTCCAGACCATGTTCGCGCCATTGTCCGCAGCGCTGATTCCGGCTGGCGTCTCGTCGCTCGACATTGCAGATTGGACAACGCATTCGCAACTATGGATTTTTGCGCTGGCCCTCTTGGCCGCCCAGGTCGTGCTATTCGCGCTACTTCAATGGCAAAGACTCCGCGAGTTCGTCAGTTCCGTCCCCTCAGCTCCAATAGCGCAGACGCCAGCCGCCGTGCCCGTAGGAAGTTTCATCCCCCGTTAATTTTCTGAGTCAGGGGCGAAAGCGAACTTCCGCCGATGAACCGCGGGACGCAAATCGCTCTGGGAAACCTTTTCGTCCCAATCCTGGGCCTGATTCAAGGGCTGACGAGTATCTTGCTACATCAAGGAAACTTCCGAGACCTCAATGCCTATGCCCTAATTTAGCTGTTTTACGGAACATGCTGGTTTCTTCCCGCCCTGCTCCTGGCCGATCTCTTTTTTTTCGGCGAACGCTAACGAGCACTGAACTTAGGCGCTACAGTTTACGAATCGCGATGGGTGTTCTGCTGATTGGACTAGTTATCCTCGGCTATTTCTTAATACTTGGATAACCACTTACGGCGGTGGCCATCCTTGTCGTTGCATACTTCTTCCGAAAACCATTACAAATCCTGAGGCGTCCGTAACCGAGGGTGACGATTCCGTGCCATAGCGCATCCCGCAGGCATTCGCAATTACGGCTGGATCAGGTTGTTGCGTATGGCGAAGCGGATCAAATCGCTGAAACTGCGGAAATTCATTTTGCGCATGATGTGATTGCGGTGGCTTTCCACCGTGCGCGTGGAGACGCCGATCATCGCGGCCGCTTCCTTATTGCTTTTTCCGCTGGCGAGAAGCTGCACCACTTCCAGCTCGCGCGCGGACAGTGGTACCTCAGTGCCGCCGGTATCACGGCCGCCGGGGTCGCGCACGAAACTTTCTGCCATGCTCATGGCCAGCTTGCTGGTAAAAAACGGCTTGTTCTGCTGGATGTGTCGCACGGCGGTAAGCAACTCGTGGTCCGCATCGGATTTCAAAAGGTACCCGCGTGCGCCGCAACGCAGCACTTCTTTCGCTATCTCTTCGGAGAAATGCATGGTGAGAATCAGCACCTCGGTGTTGGGCGATTTCTGGCGGACAAGCCGCGTGACTTCCAGGCCATTTTTTTCCGGCATGGTGAGGTCGAGCACTACCAGATCGGGATGTTCGGTCGCGAGCTTATCAATCGCCTCGGCGCCGGTGGCCGCTTCCGCGCAAACTTCCAGCCCCGGTTGCGATTCCAGCATCGCGCGAATCCCTCGGCGCACGATGGAATGGTCGTCAACCACCAGAATGCGGTACATTTTTGAAACGGGCGGTCTCGGTGGTGCTGCCGCTTCTCTCGGCGCAACTGCCGCTTCTCTGGACATGGCTTGGGCCTCGTTTAGGTGCATAAAGTTTCCTGCTGCGTTAGACGCGATTTGCCGCAGCCTTTCTCTTCTTGGACGGCTGCGGACCGCGCGAATATTTTTCGGCCGTTTCATTCTCAGCGCTCCCGCCCTGCATTACCGGCAGCTCGACACGAATGGTAGTTCCGCCTCCAGGCGCACTTTGAATCTTGAGCACTCCACCGAGTTGTTTGACGCGCTCGCGCATTCCCACGATGCCTATACCCAACGGCGGATTCCATCCTGTTGCAGCGGACGGCGGTGGCATGCCTATTCCGCGGTCCTGAACGGTGATGTGCACTTTGCCCTCCGCGCGTTCCAGCAGTATGGCCGCGTCCGGGCTTTTAGAATGCCTGTGAACGTTGGTCAGCGCTTCCTGTACCACGCGAAACAGCGCGATGTCCATCTCGTTGGGCAAGCGTCCGAAACCGCGCTTGATCTTTACTTTTACTTGAATGCCGCTTCGTTCCGAAAATCCGATTGCAAAGTTGCGCAACGCTGGTCCCAAACCCGCTTCATCGAGTAAGGGAGGATGAAGCACATAGGAAATGGTTCGGATCTGCTGGATCACTTCCTCAGCAAAGTCGCGGGCAGATTGCAAGAATCTGTTTCCGATTTTGTCGCCCTTGGCCAACGTGTCGCCCACACGCGCCAGCGCCATTTTCAGCGCAGCCATCCCTTGCGAAACAGTTTCGTGCAGTTCGCGAGCCATGCGGCGCTGCTCTTCGTCGCGCAAAGTGAGCAGCCGCTTTGACACGCGCCGCAAGCCTTCCTCGGCGCGCAAGTGCTCGGTCACATCTTCGGTGACTCCAACAACGCGGATCACGCGCCCTGCGGCGTCGCGAAAGGGAAACCCACGGGCGTGAAGATTTCTTTGCCCACCGCCCGGCGACGTGTATCGGAAGTCATGCAAGAAAGGTTTGCCCTGCGCGATCGCTACTTGGAGAAGGCGGTGCGCCTCGATGGCATCTTCGGGATTCACGTTTCGACTGAGCTCCTGCATGTCGATTTCGCGTCCTTCGCAATTTAAACCGAAAATTCGATATAGATTATCGGAGCACAGCACCGTTTGAAGCTGCGCATCTATTTCCCAGCTTCCCATGTTGACAAGCTGCTCGGCTTGCGCCAGCAAAGCTTCGCTCTTTCGCAACTTCTCCTCAGTTTTTTTCTGTGCGGTGATGTCGTGTGTGAGTAACGAAACCGAAAGTAGCTGGCCTGATCGGCGGGCCACCGGTAAAACACGAGCGTAGAACCAGCGTTCCCCGTCCGCCGAATCTACACGGAATTCAATCCCGTCGCTCTGTTGAGTATCGATCACCCGGTGAAAAACCGCGCTAAACGGACGGAAAATTTGTTCGCCCAGCACCTCCATCGCGTTTTGGCCGAGAAATTCCCCGCGGCTTGCGTTGGTTAGGGCCGGACTGGAACTCCACACGCCCAGAAATTTGCCGTCCGCGTCAAGTTCGAACAAAAACTCATCGAATGTTTTTGCCAGCGTAGCCAGCGGACGCGAAGCGGCTTGGAGCGAATGTTTGGATCGGAAGCTGGAAATACCGGCAGGGACGGAATCGTTGTCCGTGCTCCGCGAGCGCCGGTTCGAAGGCAGGTTTCTTGATTCTCGTTGTTTGCGGGTCACCATTAGATGTTTCCGCACGGGTTCCATTTGAACTTATCGGTTCGACGCATGAGCACAGTCAAACCCGTACAGCGACAACTAACTAGTATCGATAGAGCGGAAGGCGGACCCAGGTCGCCGTTCCGATGTCGCGGACGTTACTCTATCGTTAATACCTCTGTCAAGCGGATACTGTCCGCTAACGCGCACCAGGAGGACTCCCAGAGATATCACCGGAGAAAATCTGATGCAAGAGTAATAAAAAGCGTGAGACCTGAATTTTGCATTGAACCGGATCACCGGCACAAAACTCCCAGGGTCGCGGCGGTTATTTGCAGCGCCACCTTGGCACGCTGGTTTTCCTCCTTTGATTCCTGCACTTAAGTAAGGCCCGCAACGAAAATGCCGTACTCTTGCGAATTGAAACAGCTGCATCGGCCTCGTAGATTGATCTCCGTCGAGTTGGGGACGTAGAGGGAAAACTCGAATGTCTCGGTCCGGAACTCCCGGAAACCAAAAATGGCAATCAACGGAGTCGTTGACGCATCAGTCCAGTGCCGCTTGCGGTTCCAAACGAAAAGCGTGTTTGAGGGAAACTACCAAGGCGAACGGCAAGGGAAGATGCAAGTGTTTGATGACCACCTATCTCGTTCACCGAGGCGTGCGCTTGCGGCGCCATCTGACCCGCGCTGCACACGTTCCGATTTGTCAGCTTTTGGCGGAAGCCTCGCAGACAGGAGACTTTCGGAATCGCCGACGCATCGCTATTGATTCCAGTCTCCCTGGTCAGAAAGGGACATCATGCCGTCCACCACAGGTCGCATTCTCGTAGCCGGGCACATCTCACCGACAACCTCCTTAACCCTAAAAACACTTGAACGCGTCGGTTGCGGATTTCACTCCGTGAATACGATTGCCGAAGCGGAAGAGGCACTACGCGCAAGAGGATTCGATATCGTTCTCGCCGGCGAAATTACATCGGACGGCCGGGGATACGATTTGACCGACTCCGTGGTGAACCGCTCTGCGACTTTGCTTGTCGCAATCACACTCTCGGAAGCATGTCTGTGGCTGCCAGTGGTGCAACACGGCGTTCGTACGCTCGGTGACCGCGCGCTGAACTCGCACACGTTGCAATCGGAAATCACAGCACTGCTAAGCGAAAAATCTACGCCCCCGATGGCTCCGTCTGAGCGTGCCGTACGCGCTTTCATACCGGAGAGGTCGCCCCACCGGCCGATCGCCGGGCTCGGTCGTCGCTCGGGTCCGGAAGAAAGAAGTGGAGCGCATAGCACCGTCGCTCCGGAGTCGAAGAAACTAATACGTCACCGGTCGAAGGATGGCGCGGGCAGTACGAGAGGCAGATCCAGGCCCGATGCCGCGGAAGCAGGGTAACGAGCGCTCGCTGGCGGCAAAAGCGTAGTAGCGAGAATTTCGCTGATGCGCCGTGCCGAATGGGCTGGTAGGGGCCAGCATACTGCGCTCGGCATGAATGCGTGGCAGGCTGCCTCCCAAGCTAGCGCTCTCGCGCGAATAGAAGGAGAGAGTCATGAAGCCAGCGGTGATAGCGGGACGGACGATTCCGGCGCAGAAACATGCTAAACCGGCGTCATCAAACACCTCGCTTCGAGAGCACGTTGTCTTATCTGATCTTACGGACGGCCTGCTTTCAGCATATGACGGTGTGTCGCGTCTGGCCTACGAGAAATTCCGCCTGCGTGGGAACGATTCTGCCGGGCACGAACTGGAGGACTGGCTGGAGGCGGAGAGCGAATTGTTGGGCCAGATGGAAGTGCACATTACCGATTCGGGCGATTTCGTGAACGCTTTGGCTTCCGTTCCTGGATATCGAAGTAGGCAAATTTCTTTGGGGGTGGAGCCTCGCTGGCTGCTGATTTTCGCAGGCAGTGGCACGGACGAACATGTCGAAAAACATCTCTCAAGACAATCCCTCGATGCATTGCGCGGCCCTCCGCCAATAGACGTCGAATCTCTAGCCAAGATGTGTTCTCAGGCCACAGGCGATCAATTTCTTACGCACCGTGAAAAAGGCGACCGCACGGCTGCGCACCTTTTTTTCATTTCTGAATTGCCCTCCGAAGTGGACCCGGCGTCGTGCACGGCAATCGTGTGCAATGGAGTGCTCGGCATCCGCCTGGCCAAGGTCCGCGCGATCGCACGCAATGCCGGTTTTGGCATTCCGACATCGCAAAAGTCCCGGTTCGGAGGATTGCGTGGGACAAACGCGAAATCTCAGTAACTGCCGTACCACGACTGCCGTAGTATTACGACTTGCCAATATCATTGATCAGTTTACATTGAATAGAAAAGGAGGAGGAACGTGGAATTCTAGTGGTGTTGATTGCGGGATTCCCAAGACAGGGAAATGGACGGAATTTAGTTTCACCACTCTCCAGGGCTGCTTGCTCCCCTCCAACACGCAGTTGCCGCAAGTAGCCCTGCAAAAATAAAGACGTTTGATCGCGGTTACAATTTGTAGTTCGTTGACGTGTGCGTTCGCAACGCCGTTAGGTCCACGCCGTCTTCATTCCTGGGTGCCCGCTTCGCGTGAAGCCCAACACAATTTAGGCGTTACTCGGTCTTCCGTGGGGGACTCTCTATCGCTCTCTGCTGTTCGGATTGTTGTTTTCGGCAATACGTCGTGTACAAATCTAGCAACGCGGTGGGTTCTGAATGATGCTTGCGAAAGGGCCGCAGCTATCCCAAGTAGAAAGAGCCACGACAACGTTCTGCAGCGGCAGATTTAGGGCTGGCATCTATAGTTCAGGACGAAGCCTCCGTACGAGCGTCGCCTTTCGCGAGCCACCACCGCAGTATCACTCCGGCAATGACACATGCCAGCCCGGCAGCCTGCGCGTTGGACATTCCGAGAAACGATCGCGGGTTGATGCGGATAAATTCCACCAAAAACCGCGCTAGGCCCGTAAACACCAGATAACTCGCAAACACGCTTCCGTCCGGCGTACGCCGCCGGGCTTCAGCTGAGGTTCGTCGTCACCGCGGAGGACTTCACGCCAGCTGCTTCAACTTGCCGCGCGCCCATTCTCCATAACCACCACGCAATCGTGCAGGCCACAAGCAATTCGTAAATGGGCGTGGGATGCACACGCTGTGTCGTTGGCACCAAGCCATTAGGAAAACTCATCCCCCAAGGCAGCGAAGTGGGAATGCCGTAGTCGCCGTCGCCGGACAGCAGGCAGCCGATACGTCCAATGCCGTAGCCCAGTGCGGCGGCCGGCGAACCTGCGTCGAGCAGCGTGAGCAGCGGAATTTTCTGTCGTCGCCCAACCCACACGAAAGCCGCACATCCCCCCAGCAATCCTCCAAACCACGCAAAGCCGTAGGGACTCAAAAGTTCTTGCAGAGGATGCGCGAAGAAATCCGCTGGCGATTCCAGCACGTGATAGAGCTTCGCGCCAACAATTCCCGCCAGACAGGGAATTGCAATCATCATTTCCGATTCGGCGTTGGCACTGGGGCGGATCTTTTGTGCGCCCGTGGCGTTTTGTTTTACGGGAAGCTTGTCGCTCGACGCCGCGAGCCCGCGCCGTGTCAAATCCGCGCGCAGCGCAAAAAACGCGGCCAGCATCGCGCAGGCCACCATCAGTCCAAACGTTGGGATGCTCACCGGCCCGAAATGTAAAAACGGAATCACAGCACATCAGTTTACAGACATCACTATGGCGTGAACAGCAGGACGAAGCGCGCGGAGCAGCCTTCTTGCAGCCGCCCTGCAATCGGGACTATATTTTGAGCATGTGTGCAAGGGACGTTCGTCATGTCGCAGCCTTCGCGCTGGCCTGTCTGTGTTTTGGCGCCGCGACTGTAGCTGCACAGTCATTACCTACGGGCAATTTCATTACGATTGGCGACGCGAAGCTCTGGTACGAAGAGTGCGGCGTAGCGAATTCGGGGCCGGGTGTCGTTTTATTGCATGATGGCTTAGTTCACTCCATTACCTGGGACGCGATCTGGGCGCCGATCTGCGCTAAGTATCACGTAGTGCGTTACGACCGGCGCGGTTACGGCCAGTCAGACCCCGCCAAGACGCCGTTCATTCCCGAAGAAGATCTTTACAAAATTATGCGCCAGGTACATATGGACCGCGCCATCGTCATGGGCAATTCTTCGGGAGGCGGACTCGCGCTCGACTTTGCTTTGGCCCATCCGGAAATGGTGGATGGGCTATTTCTAATCGGCCCGGTAGTCCACGGCATGGCGAGTACGGATTATTTCGACGAGCGGGGCGACAAGAACAATGCGCCCATGGACCACGGCGACCTGAAGGCCACGGCAAAAAACTGGTCCGAAGACCGCTTTATTATCGGTGGCAACGACGCGCGCTCGCGCAAACTACTCTACGACGCACTCGTTCAGAACCCGCAAAATCTAAAAGTCAGCGGAACAATGGAGATTCGTCACTCGCCATCGACGCTGATACGTCTATCGGAGATTCGCGTTCCGACGCTGGTGTTCGTCGGAGAGGACGACATTGCCGACGTCTTCGCCTACTCCGGCGCGATTGAAGCTGCCGTGTCCCTCTCGTCACTGGAAGTGATGAAGGATGCCGGCCACTTGATTCAAATTCAACGCCCCGCCGAACTGGTTACGCGCTTCAACAAATTTGTCCGGCAGGTGGAACGCAGAGAATTTGCTCTCTCCGACAGCCAGCTTTCCGCTTTTGCGGGCCGCTACAAACTGTTCAACGATGCGGCGACGATCGATTTGAAAGATCATCATCTGGTTCTTGGATTTTCGGGCGCTCCTTCCTACTTGCTCTTCGCCGCCTCGGAAACAAAATTCTTCATGCGCAACGACGACGCAGAAGTCGAATTCGTCAAGGACGCATCTGGGAAGATTCTAGAGATGGCCGTTCATACCAGCGACGGTAAGGTAATCCATTGCCCGCGCCTCGATGCCTCTACTCCCCACCGGACCGTCGATTCAGTATTGACCCGTTAGCAAAGGTCGGCGCGGTGCTCCACCGCTCCTACCCAAGGAGCACCTCGCCGCCGACTGGGTGAATTAATTTGCAGTTCTGTCCTCGCCGATGGCAGAGCCCTTGCGTCTCATTAAATTCCGTCGTTTCGTCCATGGACAATCCCGCCGTAGAACCGTAATGCCACCACTTGCAACTTGCGCGCGTATTTTTCCGCGAGCCTGTTGAGTGCGTCCTCGAGCGCCACCAGATACGTAGGAAGATTAGGAGAAATAAAAAGCGCTTTGTCGAACGTGACGTGCTCTGCTTCGCCTCCGCGTTTGTGGGAATGGCTCCCGGGTGCAAAGTCGGTGAGAATCCGGCGCATCATGCGCGCGCACTTCTTTAATGGGGGCAGTGGTTTGCGCCGTGTGGCCGCTTACGTACCCAGCCTAGACTAAATAATACAGTTCTTTCAGCTCTGCTCCCGACGTCTCATTTCGTCGGCAATGCTCGCAGGAATTCTCGCCTAGAAGCTCGTAAACGTGACGTACTGCCTTCAGCGTCGCGGAAAATGTCTGTTGTTCTTCATAAAAAACGCGGTCGGCTGGCAGCCAGTCCTGAAAGTGCAGACGTTCCATGACGCTCGCAAATCCCGTGCGCACGCCGCACAACAGCACGGTTACTCCGCTCGCTTGCATATCGTGCAGAAAATGATCGAAACGCTCCATGGAAACCATGTCGGGGTAGCGCGCGCGTTTCACCCGCAGAATGACGAACCGAATGTTTTCGTGCGCCGTCCGCTGCTTCACTTTTTCAAATAGACGGTCCAGTTCTGGCGCTGCGCCAAAAAACAGCTCGCCTTCCAGATCGTAAAGAAGCAGGGAAGTGCAAACAGGATCGCTCGGCAGCCGTTCACGAACCACGCGGTCGTTGCTGACTGTCAATTCGGAAAAGCGCAGAAGCGCCGCGCGCGGCACAAACAAGATGATCGAGAGCGCTACGCCGATCAATATGGAGAATTCAACGCTGATAAATATCGCTGAGAAAGCCGTGATCAAAACCAAAAGCGCGTCGTAACGCGAAGCTCGTATCGCGTATTTTAATCGCTTCCAATCCACCAGCCTCGTCGCAGTGATTACTAACAGCCCGGCTAAAACTGCTTTTGGAATGTAACGCGCGAATGGAGCGAGCGCGACCACCACTAAGGCAACCGTCCCTGCCGCGAACACTCCGGAAAAACGGCTCACCGCTCCAGCCTGGAAATTGATCGCCGAACGAGTGAGCGATCCCGATCCCGGCAAGCATTGAAAAAATCCGCCCGTTAGGTTGGCCAATCCCTCCGCCAGACATTGCCGGTTGTAATCAAGTTTCTGCCGCGTGGTGTTGGCAATGGACTTCGCAATCGCCAGCGCTTCGAGCAGCCCCAGAAACGCAATCGCCAGCGCGCTGCCCGACATTTGTTTTATCCACCAAAGCTGGATCTGTGGAATGTGCGGCACCGGCAAATTGCGCGGAATGCTCGCCACCGTCGTAATAATCGTTTTTCCATCGATTCCCGGCTTCGACCAACCAAACCACGCAGCCGCGCCGGCCACAACCAGCAACGACACCAACATGTCGAATTGCGGCAAACGATATTTGCGCACCAATTGTCTGAGCGCGACAGCCAGCGCGATCGTCGCCAAACCCACGCCCAACGCGCGCGGATTCACATGTCCGCCGTGCACCGTCAACCAAGTGCGGTAAAGAACATGCTGCAACCCTGTGCCGCGGTCAGGCATTCCCGTCAAGTTGCCAATCTGCGTGACTGCCACCAGCGTGCCAGCGCCGGCCATGAATCCGATCACCACAGATTCCGAAATGTAGCGCGTCAAGTCGCCCAACTTAAACACTGCAATTAGAATCTGTATGCACCCAATCATGATTCCAAGCAGAAACATGGCTTGATAGGCTTCCATGCGCGACCCTGTGCTAAAAAACGCCAGGGCGCTGAACACCACGAGCGAGATCGCATTCGTAGGCCCGTTGATCAGGTGGGAAGAGGAGCCGAAAATCGAGGCCACTAGCGTAATCACAATCGCCGAGTAAAGCCCAAAGCGCGGGTCCACGCCCGCAATCAGCGCGTACGCCATGGCCTGGGGCAGGGAAATGGCCGCGACGGTCACTCCCGCCAGAAGGTCCTTGCGCGCTTTTTCAGCTGAGTAATTAAGCTTCATTTGGTGTTTTTAAGCCGCCTAGCCCACTAAGTCTAGCGACTTACTGGACATTTGTCCTGCACGATTTATGCCGTTACGCGTTGATTCTACGAGCACTTCAGAGTCTTCTTATCCTTTTGAAAAGAAGCTATTTACAGAGCGGCAGTGACGACCCACGCATTCTGTGCGTCGCAGAACAGGACGCGAAGTGGCTATCCCTTGCACCTAAATAGTAATCTGAAGTGCGTACCGTCGCGCCGTTGCTTAGTCTATGGAGTGCGGGACATTGCTCCCGCTATGTCGTACGATTCCGTAGCGCGATTCGCTTCTCGTTGCACGTCAGACACCTGTTTTCCCAGACTGTTCGGCCGCCGCGACTTGCTCCCCGATCGATGGTAGAGATTGCCCAGATTACCCGAGATTATCCGCGGAGCACTCGCTCCTTCGCAATTTCAGTTCTATACTGGTGGCCTTGCCCGGAGGACATCCCATGAAAATTCTTGCGACACTGTCTTTGGCAATCCTGTTGTATAGCGGTTTTTTCTCGCTCGAGCCGGGGCAGCAAAGTCAGGCGGACGCCAAACGCTACATCATCGAGAGCGAAGGGCAGTGGGCCGCATCGATTGCCAGCGGCGACACCGCCCCGCTTCAACGATTTCTCGCGGATGATTTTCTGGGAGTTGACACAGATGGGAGTATGTACGACAAGCAGAAAGCCATCTCCGATACGCGCAGCTCGCCGCAGACTTTTCTGTCAAATCACACGAACGAAGTCAATGTCAGGTTCTACGGCGACACCGCTGTGGCGCAGGGAAGCGAGTCGTGGGAGCGCCGCAGCCCCGCACCTCGTTACGGCCGCTATGTCTGGACCGACACATGGATCCATCGCGCTGGCCGTTGGCAAATCGTCGCCGCCGAAGACGTAGAAGTCGCCGAAAAATCCCCAACCCCATAAAAGTTGCGGTTACCGTACGTTTTCCACAATAAAAGGTCCGACAATTCGCGAAGGTAGGAATACGCGTAAGCTTTTCGGTCGGGCGTCACGCGGAACAATGCTGCGCGGCGGTTGCCATTTCGGTTACCGCTGGCCTCACGGCCAGTAGACTTTTCGCCCGGGATTTCCCTAGAGTGGTCAGTGGGCAGCAAATTTCCTTCAGGTACGCAGGTAAATGCTTATGACTGAAAAAGTAATCACCGCGACGCAGCTCGAGGCCATCGCTGATTTCAAGGAAGGCGTGGCGCTGTTAAAGAATGGGTACGCGCAGCGGGCGCTCGGTAGGTTGCGCAGCGCGTTCGAGTTCGAAAAGCGCAACCCTTATTACCTTTCTTTTCTCGGACTTTGCATCGCGCGCGCGGAACGCAAGTGGGATCAAGCCGCGGAACTTTGCGAGATCGCCGTGCAGCTGAAGCGCTCGGAAGCCCAGTTCCATCTGAATTTGGCGGAAGTGTACCAACTGGCCGGCAGGCGCACGAGAGCGGCCGATACTCTGGACGCTGCGCTGGAACTTTTCAACGACGACCAACGCCTGAAGCGCGCGAGAGGCCGCATCGAAAAGCGAAGCACTCCCGTGCTCTCTTTCCTCGACCGCGATAACGTTCTGAACAAGCACCTCGGCAAATGGCGCTACCGCGCATTGCACAGCGTCAAGAAGTAAGAACCGCAACCTCACCGCGCAGCTTCTTCAAGAGGTGATTTTCAAAATTCCTTCGAGTACAGAATCCGTCTCTGACACAGCGTTGGCTGTTGACGACTCTCTTTTTTGGTCGCGGCGCTGTCGACTGTGTCCATTAAATGTTCGCGCAGGGACCTGCCCCTACCGACGCTAAGCATGCCAAACCTGCTATAACTAAATTGTCGCTGCCTCTATATCCTCCGACTGCGCGATTGGTAAGCATTGCAGGCGATGTGACCTTGAAGCTCGGAATCCGCGGGACGGTGGCACTGAATCAGCCACCGAGCGGCCCGCCGTCATCGCATCAGGATGGATTGCAGAGCGCGCAACAATCTCAATCTGAGTGCAGTAACACGGCGAGGCCATCACATCGTATTCGCTCGTTTACGCCGTCCAGCTTATTGATCCGGGCTGCTATAGGACCACGGGAGATCTCGATGTAACCCAATCGGAGAATCATGTGACGGCTATCGACAAGGCAGTATGGACTCGTGATTTGGGAGGCAAGAAAGTGCGAGCTACGAAGGTGCCTAACCTTGTGGAAATACAGCTCCGCGCCAGTGAATGCGCCGCGCGAGTCCATTCTGCGCCAACTTCAACCGATAAGGTGTGTCCGCGGGGGACCGGTCGCGGGGAGGTTTTCTTCCCAGCCTCGGCGGCTGGCTATCTGTCGCGCCAAGTCTTTTGTTTTTTCTCCCGTATACTTCCAAGCTCCCGCGATGAGTTTTTTGTCGTATATGAGAGGCTCCAGCATGGATTTCCAGAGGAGGTTCACAACTTCTTCGTCCTGGCTCCTTGCCATCTCTTCATAGAAAGAGAAAATGTGTTGGAGTGACTCTTCGTCTGCGCCGTCTTGCAGTAACTCGGTGACCCTCGGTTTAAGAATTTCCTCGAAGAGCGGGTATGGTCCGGGGATTTGGGTTTTCAAGTTGTACTGCCGTCCATACTTCGCCTGTATTCGGTCCCATAGGTCGGGGAATTCTGCTAAGAAGACATTTCGAATACTCCTGTAGGCAAGCGCGTTCTCGTCTCCAGCGCCGTTTGTTTCGGGCGAAGTGTCGGATTGTTCGGTGTCCATTAGTGGGGGGTGTTGATGGCGTCGGCGGTTTCGAAGATGGGCTCGATGTCGGTGGGGACGGATTTCAAGCGAGTCAAGGTTTTTTGGACTTCGGGGCTCATGGCGCCGAGGCGGTCCATCATTAGTTTTACTCCGTCGTGATCGCCAGTGGCTTCCAGCGTGAGCAGGTCGTGGTCGAGCGAGGAGACGGCATCTTTCATCTTCGTGAAGTCAACACTGAAGGTGCCGTCGGGATTCGCGACGTATGCACCCTTCAGAAGGAAATAATTAAACTGCATAGCTTGGCCGCGAGCGTGCGCGTCCTGCAAACCGAAGCGCATGGTGCGAAAGGAGGACGCGAGATAGGTGATGTAAAGTTTGTGCTCGGCTTCGGGGCCGTGGGGAAGCGGCATGGTGATTTTCCCGCGGTCGGCTTGGGTCATTAAATATTGCAGAGCGAAGAGGCCGGTGACGTCGGCTTTGGCTTCTTCCCACGCAGAGTACTGTTCCTTCAGCTCCATGCGTGGATTGGTGTCGCGGCCTTCGATTTTGATTTGGTGTGGCCCGAGGCCGTGACAGAGCTCGTGGGCCACGATGTGGGTGAAGAAAAGATCGAAACTCAGATATTTTTGGTCCGCGGCGGACAAGACGACGCGCGAGATGGGAATCAGCGTGGCGTGGAATTTTGCTTCCTGAATGTTTTTCAGCATGACGCGCTTGCTGCCTTTTTGTTGGACAACCTTGTCGTCGTTGGGCAAGTTATACGCGGCAGTGGCGATGCCGTGGTTGCCGTCACCGGCGCTGAAGACTTCGTTTACTACACGGATGGGAGCGAGCGCTCCTAGCTTAGAATTTCTGTACTGCGGTTCTTCGGGGAGATTGCCTTCGATTTCCTGCAGGTGTTTGCCGAGGAAAGCGAGGCGCGCGGTTTCTTTGTCGTCGCGGACATTGATGTAGGCTTCGAAGGCAGCCTTGTAGCCGAAAAATTCGTCGAGATACGTTTCGTAGGGGCCGAAGGTGACATCCACAGGCGCGTCGAGGTCCATCCAGGCCATGTCGCTTTCGTAATAATTGTTGGAAGAGAAAGCGTCGGCGCGCGTGGTGAGGAACGTTTTTAAGCTGTCGTTGTCGGTGAGCGCAGCGGCGTCGCGGAGGAGTTTTCCGGCGAGGTCGAGGTCGCCTCGGTATTCCTGGTTGTAGGGGACGATTTTTAGCTGATGGTCGGGGCCGCGGCGGATTACAGTGAAAAATCCTTGGGCTTGTTCTTTTTGCTCGGGCGAGAGAGTTTTCACCCAGGCTTCGAATTCATCTTTGGTGAGGTCCTCGGGATAAAAATTCGCGCCGGGAAGTTTTCGCGTGGGTACGCCTGGGAGAAAGGCGGTCCACTCGTCGATTTCTGACCAGGGGCCTTTATTGATCCAGAAATAATGTTTTTGTTCCTGTGCCAGAGGCGTTGCGTTGTGCCGTAGCTTCTGGTACATGGTGAGATCGCCGCTCCAAAACTGCTGCATGTAAATGAGGTTCACAATGCGTGCGGCGGAGATCAGTTTGACCAGAGCTTTTTGGTCGCCGGCCGAAAGAGCGGAGGTGTCCACGCGCAGGGGAGTGGCGGCGAAGCGGGCAGACATTGCTTTTAGTTGGGCGAGGTCGGGGATTGCTGGAGACGATGGTTGTGAGGGCGGGGGCTGAGTAGATTTTTCTGGCGCGTTTTGCGCGGCGCCGAAGGCCACGGCGCAGATCAACAGCAACATCGTCGGTATCAGTATTCGCATACGCAGAAGATAACATTTCGGGTGGGGATTGGGAACGTGTGCGTGTTCGGGCGGAAATGTTGCAAATTTCCGGAAGGACAACCATGCGATTCTAGTTCCGGTTAGACCGGGTTTCACTGTGCGTTTTCTGCATCTTCTGATTCTATGGTGGAAAATCGGTCAGCGGGTCGGTGTGGGCTTGATCGCCGGGGAAGATGGAGTATGCAAGCTGTGCAGACGCGAGACGCGGTGGGTTGTCAACACCCTGGCGCACGAGGAATTATCCGCCCTTTCCCAGCGAATACATTGGCTATGCGTGACTCCCGGGGTTTGCGATGGCAGGAAAACGAAACAGGGAGATTGCTCTCCCGTTTCGTCCTTAAGATGGGGCCGAGAGTTACTGCAGTGGAGGGTTGGCGATGGTCGGAGCGCTGCCGTCTGTGGTGTAACGGATGACGCCGCTCTGATCGCTGAAAAATCCACGCTGTCCGCTTTGTCCTACCGTTGCAGGCTGTCCCACAACCGTATAGGTCTGGAAACCGGTGCATCCGCCAACTGCCGGGGTTGCCGTGGCTCCCACATAGGTGAAGAAATAACCGCTCTTGGCCGTCGCTGCTGCTGTTGCACCGGCCAGGACTGGGTCAATCAAAAGAGCCGCGCCGCAAACTGCAACGCCGCCCGGTGCGCCGGCCATCGCCGCCATCGATCCTGGGAACTGCACGCCCCAAGTCGAGGAGTACGTGACCGCCGAAGTGTTCAAGGTACGAATAGAACCGACCGCTGAGGCCTCATTGGCCGCCATGCGGGCGCGCAGCAAGTTCGGAATTGCGATAGCCGCGATGATCAAAATGATCGCCACGACGATCAGCAATTCGATTAATGAAAAACCCTTCTGTTTCCTGTTCATGTATTCTCTCCTCAAGTAAACCGCTCAAATTTGTTGTAGTCGCTGGCGGGTATGACACAGTAGAGGCACGCGGTGCGCCACAAGGGCACATAGTGTAGCGAGGCAGTACAGTTGACTGCGCCGTGCATTATCATGGACGTACGAGCATTCTTTCGCGAGTAGCAGGCTGGTTGTTCCGAAAATTCCAATTCGGACCGTTTTATATGACCGTTTGTGGCTGCCGAGCGGCCTTTAAAAGTCGTATGGCTGCGTGTTGCGCGTTGCGAATTTGAGCGGATCGTAGAGATTTGTAGCTGGAGATCGTCTAGCTTACCGACGCCGTTACTGGGCTGGAATCCGATAATTTCGACGAATGATAAGGCGGCGGTTGCTACTAGAAGGACATTCTGAAAATCGGGAAAACTCCTGATGTTGTTACCAGGGATTACCCGGCATCCTGCGTGTTGTAATGATTTGAACACGGAGAGGCGAATCGCCAAAACACTGTGAGCCAATCGAATAAGCCATGATCTCATCTTGGGAGTAGTGAATCACATGGGCCGGCCATGCAGCTTTCTCGATTGCAGCAGGCCGAGTGTCGCGCTGCTGGCGCGTCGGGAATGCTGCCTTATCCACTTCATCACCGCTTGCTACCGAGAGCTTGAAGTGTGTTCGGAAAGAGGAAGCAGCGAACTTGAAGAAGGGCAAAGACGCATGCTGATTGAGATCGTTGATCAAGTGACGTCACTCAGCCTGGGAAGGAACGATTTTGTGAATCAAGAGCGTGGCCAATTAATGGACATACTGCTCTGGACCAGTGATTTACTGGTGGAACGAGACTAACTCCCTACCGGACGGATGGTTCTGAATGGTAAACAATTTGCGCGAAAACTTTGGTCGGCGTGCGGGTGTGACTCACCGTTGGAAGAAAACGGGTCGAAAGGACAGGGATGGACGACAAAAAGAAATGGGACTTTTTTATCTCACACGCTTTTGAGGATGCGCGAGAGACTGCCAAACCCTTGTGTGATGCGCTGAATGCCCAAGGATTCATATGCTGGTATGTCGATTATGCTTTGAAGGCTGGCGACAATATGCGGGCATCGATTGATTACGGGTTATCGCGTTCGCGATTTGGGATTGTGATTGTTAGCAAGCAGTTCCTTGAGAAGCGATGGAAACAAAATGATTTGAATGATTTGGCCACTCGCGAAGTGGAAGGCAAGAGGGTGATATTGCCTGTCTGGCACAAAATGGGATTCCGCGAAGTTTATGATTACTCGCCCATATTGGCTGACCGAGTCGCGATTAGCACTGAGAAAGGTGTTGATTATGTGGTGAAAAGAATTATCGAGGTAATTAAGCTCCCGTGTGGGTAAGATTTATTTTCTGCGTCAGGTGGGGGGAGCGCAGCGGACGTTCTGGATGGAGAAACGCAGCCCTGACCTATATTCCGGCGGGTATATTCCCACAGGCGCTCACGGTGGACACCCTCAGGAATAAAATTTACGCCGCCGACTTTGCGGGGAAGCAGATCGTTATCATCGACGGGCTAACGAACACCACGGAAAGTATTCACGGAGTTATTAATCCGAGCGGCGTCAATTGTGAATGCGCTGACGAATGAGTTTTAGGCGATCGACTTTCATGATCGAACCGTCAATTTGTCCGCTGCCAGCGCGGCTGCGCTGCCTTATTCGCTGCTCGAGCAGATCGAGCAGTAGTGAGGGGTCGGATGAGGGAAATGTTCATCTAAATCCGTATCTTCTCCGGATAGCCGCAGAAAAAGAGTTTCAATTGTGACGAGGGCGACCTCTGACGCCGCGTGAGAGGGTTGGCCCACCGGCCGCCTCCGACAGAAATACTCAGTCTTCCAGGGTGGGCAGAGTCTTTAAGACTTCGGCGGCTTTGGGGCGATTCGTGATGGGGCCATCTTTTCGAATTGTTCCGTCACGAAAAACCAGGACGCGTTTGCCGAACTGTGCAATGTCATGTTCGTGGGTGACCAGGACTATTGTAAGGCCTTTGTCGTTCAGGTTCTGGAAGATGTCCATAATCTCGACGGAAGTGCGGCTGTCGAGATTGCCGGTGGGCTCATCGGCCAACAGGATTGACGGACGATTCACCAACGCGCGTGCCACTGCGACTCGCTGCTGCTGTCCTCCAGACATCTGGGAAGGGAAGTGGTGAGCGCGATCGGCAAGGCCGACCATCGACAGCGCTTCGGTGGCACGTTTCTCGCGTTCGGCTTTATCGATTTTTGTATAAAGCGTGGGTAGCTCGGTATTTTCTAGCGCGGTCGTGCGCGCCAATAGATTGAAGCCCTGGAAAACGAAGCCAATCTTCTGGTTGCGAATCAGCGCGAGCGCCTTCTTGTTGTGTTCGGAAACATCGACTCCTTCGAGGAGATAACGGCCCGAACTCGGGCGGTCAAGACAGCCCAGCATATTCATGAAGGTGGATTTGCCGCTGCCGCTGGCTCCCATGATGGCCACGAATTCGCCGCGCTGAATTTCAACGCTAACGCCGCGGAGCGCATGCACGCGCGTTTCGCCCAACTGGTAATACTTGTGCACATCCTCCACACGGATGACGACGTGTGCCGCAGGGGCGGTTGGTACCGATTCGATTTGGTTTGGGGCCGACATTGATCCGAAGGAGTCGCTTGGAAGTGGCGGCCGTCAGCGCCGTATTCCGCCTGGAGGCGGAACGTTGGGAGTGACAGAGCGAATTATCACTTCGTCTCCTTCTTTCAAGTCACCTTTGAGAATGGCGGTGACTTCCGTGTACGCATGGTCCGTGATTCCCAGAGAAACTTTGACAGGTTCCATGGTGTTATCCGCGTGTCGCTTCCAAACAACGGCAGTTTCTCTTTTCGGGGCGCGCGGAGTGCTCTGTGTTGTTGCAGAGCTAGCTAAAGTGGGCTTTCCCTCCGGAGCAGGAGGATCGCTCGCGGCTTGTTTTTCGTCCGACCCTTCAATGCCATATTGTTTGTAAACGGCCAAAATTTCCTCGGTGGTCATGGGAGGCTTGTAACGCAAGGCGGTGTTCGGCAATTTCAGTACGTTGCGTACCGTGTCCACGGGAATTGTGACGTAGGCGGTCATTCCAGGAAATAACTTTAGATCGGGATTCGCGAATTCAATAATGGTGTCGTAGGTGACCACGCTGAGTACGGTTGTGGCGTTCATGCGCACTTGGCTGACGACGCCCTGAAACGTGTCCTTGGGAAAAGCATCGACCTTGAAGGTAACGGGCTTGCCGATCTTGATGTTTCCCACATCGGATTCGTCGGTTTTGGCATAGACCCACATCTTGGTGAGATCCTGCGCGATGGTAAAAATCGTCGGTGCCTGCAGCGAGGCGGCCACGGTCTGTCCGACGTCCACGTTGCGCGCCACAACCGTGCCGTCAATGGGGGAACGAATTACGGTGTAGTTCAGATTTGTTTGAGCGACGGTGACGGCGGCGCCCTTCTGACGAACTCCCGCTTCGGCTTGGGTGACGTTGGCGAGGGCACCAGCGACTGTCGCGTTGGCCGCGTCGTAATTGGCTTTGGCCAGGTCCAGTTGCTGCTGACTGAAGATGTTGGCTTTTGTGAGTTGAGAGGCGCGATCGTAATCCGCTTTGGCCTGAACCGCGCTGGCTTTGACTTTTTCCACGTTAGCTTTGGCGGAGGCGAGATTGGCCTTGGCGTTCTCGAGATCAGCAGTCGCCTGCAAAAGTGCGCCTTGAAACAATGCGGGATCGATCAGCGCGACCACTTCACCTTTGTGAACGCGGGAGTTGAAATCTACGCGGAGTTGGGCGATGGTGCCGGAAACCTGCGAACCCACCTGGACGGTGATGACCGCATTGATTGTGCCGGTGGCTTCGACCACATCGTCGATGTCGCCTCGTTCAACCTTGGCCGTGAAGTGCTGAGTTGGAGCTTTACGGTTCAAGGCAAGAAAGATACATGTGGCGGCGAGGGCCACTAAGATTGCGAAGATCAGCCACTTGTTTTTTGCGTTCATGTGCAGACCTAACGATTGGGACTGGTGTGATTCACTCGTAGCGCAGCGCTTCAATAGGATCCAGCAGAGAAGCTTTTCGCGCCGGGTAGTAGCCGAAGAAGACTCCGACCGCTACGGAAAATAGAGCCGCAACTAGGACGGCTTCCAGAGACATTTGAATCGGCCAATGCAGCGTCTGTCCCACTAAATAAGAACCGACAATTCCGAACAGCACGCCCATCGCGCCCCCGAGGAGACTTAACATGATGGATTCTCCCAGGAACTGGAGCTGTATCGCTTCTTCCGTGGCGCCAACGGCAACGCGTACTCCGATCTCGCGCGTTCGCTCGGTTACGGAGACCAGCATTACGTTCATAATTCCGATTCCCCCTACGAGCAATGAAACGGACGCGATGGCAATCAAAAGGATCGTGAGCGTCTTGCTGGCATCCAGCTGGGCTTGAATGATGTCCTCGGGATTTCGAATATTGAAATCGTCTTCTTCTTCGGGACGAAGGTGGTGCCGATCGCGCAGCACGGCGGTGGCTTCCTGCCCCGCAATTTTCACGGAATCGGCCGAGACCGCCGAACAAAGAATGTCGTCGAGCCAGTTCACGCCTTTGATTTTCTTCTGAGCCATGGTGTACGGAATGATGATGGTGTCGTCCTGATCCTGCCCGGAGAGAGAAAGTCCTTTTGGATGAAGGGTAGCCACCACTTTGCAAGGAAAGTTGTTAAAACGAATCACCTTCCCAAGAGGATCTTCGACACCAAAAAGCTGATCGCGGACAGTTCGACCGATCACGCAAACATCCGCGGCGCGGTCCACGTCATCCTGCGAGAACACAGCTCCCTGATCTACATACCAGCGCTTGATCTGGAAGAATTCCGGCGAAACGCCGCGGTAAGAGGTGTGCCAATTCTGATTGCCATAGACGACCTGGACGGGATCGTCCACGTTGGGAGAGACGCTCTTGATGAGTGACACCTGGCTCTTGACGGCTTGCGCGTCGGCGACCGTTAGCGTGATGGTGTCATGGGTTCCGGTGCGGACGCCGTTGACCGAGCGCCCGCCGGCTTCAATCCAAACGAAGTTGTCGCCGAGATCGTTGAGCTGTTGTTCGACGCGAGCTTGACCGGCCTTGCCGATGGCTACCACGCATATCACCGCTGCAATCCCGATCGTGATCCCCAGGACGGTTAGAGAACTGCGCATTTTGTTCCTGTGCAAGGCCACCAGGGCGGATCGAAAAAGAGCTGAGTAATTCAAAACTCCTCCGACGTTATGGTAACCCGTACCGGGCGAAGTCCCTAGTTGACCTTCGTGCACATAACAATTTCAGGAGATTCTCTACATTGTACAAAGTGTCTTAAGAACATGAAATTCTCCTGAAAACGGGCCGTGATGAAAGACCGAAATGGCTCCGCCGTAATAGGACAGGTCTCCTCTGTACCCTCTGACACTTGCCACCAAGGCGAAGTCCGGCTCACCCGTTCCCTACCGACGGTTCCATACTCTATCCGTGGCAGGTCGTGTTAAAGGGGCAATCTGTGACGGTGACCGGCAGGTATATCTCTTTCTGACGTTGCACTGTTTTTGCTGGTGCGTTGCTCCGCGTGAGCGCGGCTGAGCGTTTCGGTTACGCCGCAGGCTTAAGATTTGAACAGCAGAAGGCCCGCAACTTCCCGCTGCGAGAATTAGAAGGGGCTCGGGAATTTTGATCTTTTTGAAGCTGAGGAGGGCGAAGGTGAGGACGGCGATTGACACGGTGGGAAAGTTGATCAAGGAACGGCGGCCGAGAATGAAGGCGGCTTCGGCGATGACTCCTACTGCGGCGGCGGTTACACCCTGGACGAAGGCTTTCACTTGGAGGTTTTTTGCGAAGTGCCGGTAATACGGAGCGCTGAGGATCACGATTAGATACGGAGGGACAAACACAGCGAGGGCTGCGAGTTGCTCCTAGCAGGCCTGCGACCAATATCCTACAAAGCCGGCAGTGATCACGACCGGGCCCGGCGTAATCATGGCTACGACAACCGCATCGACGAACTCCTTTTCCGTGAGCCAGTGAAACTGGCCACAACTCCTCGGTAAAGAAAAGGCACGATCGCCAGTCCACTGCCGAACACGAATGCGCCGGCCTTTAGAAAAAACAGAGAAAGCGTACCAAGGGTCGCGGCAGTGGCCGGCCCGTGTGCGCCAGTGTCGGGGTTTCCGAAACCTGCGGAAGCTTGCATCGCGCTGGGGGAGGGGCGCAATTTTGGCGGCGCTTTGATGAACAGGGCAACCAATCCACAGAGAAGGAAGAGCCAGATAATTTCGCTCCGAAGCGGTTGCTTCGAGCGCCAGAATTGCCTTGGATTTTTCCTTGCTACGTTCAGATCAAACTGGTGTGGAGGTGGATGATGCGTTTGGATCCTTGTAGTAGTCCTTTCCGGTTATCAGACCAAAGCCCGCCCAGGCTAGGCAGACAAAATCCCAGCAGCAAGAATGGCACCCGTCTTCTCCTGAATGGCACGTGTGGCGGGCGATTTTAGAAGCTGATTTTTAGGATCTGGCCGTTGTTGCCTACGAACCAGCCGGCGTGCGGACTTGCGAAGGCGACGGCCCAGTAGCCGCTGGCTCCAGGGATTTGGTACCAGGTCTGGCCGAAGTCGGGAGTCCAGGCCGCATCTCCGGAATTGTAATTCGGCTCTGTCTCGGAAGTAACCACGACGGCGCGGTCGTAATCGCGGTCATGATCATGATCACGTTCTTGGTCCGCGTCTTCATCATAGCCGACGGCGTAGCCGTCATGGCCGCCGCCGGTGACCAAGGCCAGGCAAAAGATGGCTCCCTGCACGGGGGGCGTGGTCGTGAGATTCCAGGTTTGACCCCCATCGTCGGAAGTTGCCACCTGCGCGGAGCTGTTATTAGACAAGTCGCCGCCGCCGAGGACGCCATGCCTGGAATCGCGGAAGGCTACCGAAATTCCGCCGGCGCTTGGCGAGCTGAATAACGGAGTGTCATAAGCGTTCCAGGTGTTCCCTCCGTCTCTGGTAGCTAAGATCCGCGCAATTGTTGAGCCGCCGGTGGTAATCCACGCATTTTGTTTTCCCTCTGTGGCGATACAGGTCCCGCTCGCCGAAAAAGAGGCTTCCCCCGGCAACGCCGGCGGCATATTAAGGGAGATGGACTCCCAAGTGGTGCCATCGGTTGTGCGGATGTCGGGAAAGACTCCTTTCACGGAATCGCTGTGGGTGATGCCTCGTTCGGGAGTCCAGAAGGAGAAGCAATCGTAGAACGCACCCTTCATCTCATTTTCGAATTCTTTCGTCCAGGTGTGGCCACCGTCGATGGTTTTGTAGATGCGAAACGATGGAGCGTAATTTCCAATGGACATTACATAGGCGATTTTGTCGCTGACGCCCTGCACATCACGGAATTGGAAGTCTGCCGTTCCGGGTACGACACCGTGTTTCCAGGTGTTCCCGCCGTCGGTGGTGACGACGTAGGTGCCGCCGGTTCCGGCGGCCCAAACCACTTGCTCGTTCACCGGACTTACAGCAATCAGCAGCTGTGTAGTGCCGCTGGTTTCGGGAGTGAGTGTGGGCTGATGAACTTTGCTAGGCGCTTGCGCGAAGGTAAAGGTTGCAGAGACCGCAATCAGGGCGACGGCCAGCGAAAATTTGAGCATAAGTATCCCCCGGGAAAGCAACGGTGAGGAGGAGTATAGGAATGTGGTCGGGTGGTGTCAAGGTAGCGGAGCAAAGTAAGCAAAGTACGAGAAGGATTCAAGAGTGAATTGGTCAGCGTGCCGCTTGAGAGACGGCGATGCTGTCTTCTAACATTTTTGAAAGCGGATAATTTCACCGTTGGCGATGGTGAGCACGATGGTGTAGTCCGTCTTGATGAGGTTCCCGTTTCGTCTGAGCTTGGATGCGAGCGAACCGAGGATCACGGCTCGACTGTCGCGAGGATGTCGCGGACATCGAAGCGTATGCGCTCCAGCATGGCGCGTGAGTCATACACGAAATCGATGATCACGGCTCTGCCGGACTTTTGTCCCATCCAGGACAGAACGCCAGTGTCGCCCGCTATTTCCCATTCCACATCCTCGCTGAATAGCTGGGCGATCTCGGATGGTTCAGCGCCGCTCTGGCCATGCGGCGCAAAAATTCCTGCGCGAGGTGATGGGTTTCCGTCTGACTCATGGGGCTTTTTATTTTTTGTACCGGGGCGGGTGTGCCGTGAAGGCTATTCGAATTGACGTGGGTAGCCGCGGGGCCTGAACGTGCTTCGACGGAATTCGCGGTTTCCAGGTATGTCACCAAATGCCAAAGTGTGCAGAACAGCACAGACGGCGGTCTTTCTATTTGGCTAATCTGAAGTAAGTGCAGTGTCCTCCACACACGAAGAGGCAATTAACGCAGTTCGAAAGAACCATACCGGGAATGTTCTCGCGTTGAAGAACAGGAGGTGGAAACATGCTTGGGCTAATCGCTGCAGTACTGCTAGTTCTTTGGCTACTGGGTTTCTTTGCATTCCACGTCACCAACTCGCTCGTTCACCTCGTCCTGGTGGTGGCCTTGATATTACTTGTGCTGCATTTCGTGAGGGGGAGCGCACGCTCGTAGAGCTTTAGCTAGTCGCTCTCACAAAGGTTACGGAAGGGCCAACTTTCCGTAGCCGCAATTCTGATCATGGAGGTCAGCGATGATACGTAAATCAATTCTCGTCTGTTCTTAGGATTGCTTGCAACCACGCCGCTTTATGCGCAGAACAAAGAACAAAGGCGACTGGAAAACACCGGGGTCGTCATGCAGGAAATTATGAATATTCCGGACAACATTCCTCAAGAGGTAATGGAAAACGCCAAATGCGTGATTGTTTTCCCGTCGGTTCTGAAAGCAGCCTTCGTGGTGGGCGCAAGCTACGGCCGCGGGGCGATGGTTTGCAGAACAGGAAAGCATTTTAGGGGACACTGGGGCGCGCCAGCCATGTATGCGCTAGAAGGCGGCAGCATTGGATTTCAAATCGGCGGACAAGCTACCGATCTCGTTCTGTTGATCATGAACGACAGAGGCGCGAGTTCGATTCTGGAAAGCAAAGTCAAGTTGGGCGGCGACGCTTCGGTGGCAGCGGGTCCCATAGGACGCGACGCTACAGCGGACACGGATGCGTATCATGCGCGCAGAAGTTCTCAGCTATTCGCGTACGCGCGGTCTCTTTGCCGGCGTTTCACTCGAAGGTTCCACGCTGCGACCCGATGACGACGCCACGGCGGACGTTTATGGCCGCAACCTCACAGCAAGGGAAATCGTGCTCGGAGGGAATGTTCAAGTTCCTGAATCCGGACGCCACTTGGTTACAGTTTTGCAGAAAAATTCGCCCGGAACGAATCGAAAGTATCCGCAAACAGGTAGTCGTTCAGATACGTTTGATTTTGCATTGCTGGTGACTCCGAGAGCTCGATGAAAATTGGTTCGCGAGTTCTCGGATTTTTTTTTGGCCCGATCGCCTCGGAACCAGCGGCATGTCTGCGCCGTGATTCTGCGTAAACGGAGGTAGCGGCTCGTTCCTGAAGTTCAGCGCAACTACTTGGGCAGGACCTCGCGGGCCAATGCCTTGCGACAACTTCGCGAATCTCGCTTCGTTTGCGAGCCGCTTCGAACGCCGCTTCACGCGACCGCTAGTGCTTCAACGAGACCCATTTTAAGCAAGGTAAGCGTGAGCTATTTTGAGCACGGCAAGAGTTGCACGGTAGAAACGCCGACGCTTGCATCTGGGGCGGAGCCGACTGTGGTACACGTGGCGGTATCCGCAGACGGAAAGACACGCACGGCGACCTATTCCGGGAAGACTGCGGACGGGAAAGTAGTTCATACCGTAATGGTCTACGACAAGCGGGAATCCGAGAGACTAAGCAAGAGGGCGGCTCCGAGAGCGGGACGCATGCAAGATCAAGAAGCCGCATCTTTTCTGCTGCGCGGGGAAGGTGCAGCACTGTCTTGATGTGCCGTCAGACCGTCTAGGGAATCCGCGAATCCAGGGCATTACAACCTTTGGTGGCAGGGTATAAGCTGTTCCCATGATCGACAATTCGAAAGCGGATCGGTTAGGATCTGGTTTCGGAAGGTCTGACAAGCGTTGCCAGTTGGGGAGTCGAGGCAAGACCAATGAGCGAACCTAGGATGTACGTGGCGGATGAGCTTATGGGGAATTGGCCTTTTCTGCCGAGGCGGGAGCAGAGGGCGAAAATCGCTTGCGTTTCGCGCGAGTCGAAGGACAGCTTCTTGTTCACTTTGGACCCGAAGGCGCAATCGCGGCCTGTCCTCGCCTGGAAGGGGAGTGGCGGTCAGATATACGGTTGCTGGGGCGCGACGACGGCTGGTCGGAGCTAGCCGCGGAGAAAAGCGGGAGTGAGCTGCCGCACTCCATACCCGCTGATACTATGCGATTGCGGAGAGAAAACGCGGCCAGGCCGGGAAGGCCGGCGGTTAGCGGAAGCAGGGAACCGGGCTCGCGGACAAACGTCGTCTGACTATCAGTCTCTAATATCAAAGAAATAGGACCCTGGTGCCAAGTCGCCGAGACTTAGCGTGAGGATGCCTTGCTTCTCAAGATCAGCGACGGCCTCGAATTGATCTAAAAAACCTACCTGAACGAAGTCGAGTTGTTCATTTCCCGCCAAATTAAGAGGCTCACTGTAAACCTGATCGAAAGGATGGTTACGCTTCCATTCTTACTATTTATAAATCCGATCGAGCTATCTGAGCGACTGACTGAAAATTGTCTGCTTCGGTGGAAGAGGCGTCACCTGATTATTGTTGGTGGACGCAGGGGCGGAGGGTGGCGGTCTCAAAGTCCACCGTTGTGGAGTCGAAGTCCATCCGAGCGCGTTATTTTCCTTAACAGAGATGATTTGTCTCCCAGTCGGAATGCCGGGGTGACTTCCGAATATGAGTTAAGGCCGCCCCCGTGCTTGCCGGGGAGGAAAAGCTGACGGACGTCCATTTACCTGGCTGGAAGCCGTGACTGACCCGCGGTCCGCCGCGGCTGGCGAGGCCAAGGATTCGGGTTTCACCCGCCAAACCTACGCGGAGCATCTTCACCGAGCTAGGTCGCCTTGGAAGCTTGGCAAGCTCCCACGCGCGACCTGCCTGTTCGAAGGCGCTACCGTAGAAGGTACCGTCGTTTCAGCAAGACACGGGGGACTTATGCCCCAAAGGCGAAGCGGACACGCTGGACGGTAAGGTCTTGACGAAGCGTTTATACAGGGTTTTGAAACGGTGGAAATTGTAACTCCCGGAGTCACGCAATACTCTTTACTGCGTGCAGCAGGAGGCGGCTTGGACACGCTTAAAGTAGGTCGCGAACCAATGTTCCCGACATGCTGCGGGAGTGGGTCTTTGAGGCTGCCTGGATTGCGCATCAACAGTGCTGCTTCTGGTCGTTGTTTGTGATGCAGGACGACGAGGTTCGCACTCGGGAAAAGAAGGTGAGCTAGTGTAGCACCGGCTGAAAAGCTTTCAGAGCTGTAGAACTACGGTTAACACTTGAAAGGAGACTTACGATGCTATTGCTCATCATCATTTTGATTTTGTTGTTCGGCGGTGGCGGCGGTTACTACGGTTACTCGCGGTGGGGTGCGGGCGGCGGGCTGGGAATTCTGGGCACAGTGCTGCTGATCGTCTTGGTGCTGTACCTACTGGGGGCTGTCCGGTTCTGAGGGGATTTTCACCGGTGTATGAAGCGAAGGGCGCAGGAGGTTGGGCGCGCGTCCTCTCTGGCATGACATAAAAGTGGTAGCGCGTGCGAGCATGCGCAAATGCTGTCCGGCGATTTTGTTTGCAACACGAATCGGCGAAGGGGGCAATTATGAAGCAGAGCAGCAAAGATCAAGCAGAAGGCAAGTTCCACGAAGTGAAGGGTAAAGTGAAAGAGAAGGTTGGGCAGGCCACCAATAATCCAAACCTGGAAGACGAAGGCACGACCGAAAAGGTGGGCGGTAAGGTTCAGAAGAAGGTCGGCCAGGTAGAAAGAGTTTTCGAGAAATAGTTCTGCCGGCGCTGACCTTTCTTGGGGTCTCAGGGCCGCCACAATTTCAGATTTGCGCAATGTGGTGCGGGCGTTCGTCCCGAGCGCGTAACGTCCGCACCACAAATTCTTAAAACCGCGTTGCGAATCCTTCACACGTTATGACGCCGCATCAAATCTCTTCTCAGATATGGCCAGGAACAAAATTTCCTGGAATAACGTGATGGATGCGGGTCGCGTGTTTTTGATTATGGCAGTGGTGTCATTCGGCGCGATCCGCGTGCAGAGTCAGCAAAACCCAGGGATCGGGTCGCGTCAGAAGCACATGAATAGCGAAAGTGACCAAGCGTCTGCGAGAGCTCAGGAACAGAATCTGCGTAAACCCGAAATGGACAAAACGAACTCTCCGGGAGCGGGCGTGCACGTCAATCCTACTTCTGAAAAGTTTGCGGCGACTATGGTGGGGGACACCGGCGAGGCAAAGACGGTGACGCTGGCGACAGACGGGGCGCTTACGATGGGCGCGGTGGTTATTAATAACCCGCAGTTTTTTGTGTCGAGCTCGACTTGTGGCGGAGCCGTCGCTGCCAACCGCACGTGCGTGATTGAGCTTAAGTTCAAGCCGGCGCAGATCGGGGCACAGAAAGGGTTGTTGACCGTTACGGATTCCGACAAATCTAGCCCCCAGATGGTCTCACTGACAGGAATGGGAATTTCGCCAGCTTCGCTGTCGCCGCGCACTACCGTTTTTGACACGGAAGTGAATGGGGCGACGAGCCCGAAGAAGACAATTACATTGACGAATCGCTCCGCTTCCAAGATTACGGACCTGAGCGCGGGAATCGGCGGGACGAATGCGGCCGACTTTGCGTTGATCCCGGAGAGCGCGTGCTCGGATACGCTGGAGGCACATGCAAGCTGCACGTACACGGTGACGTTTACGCCGTCGGCACGAGAGGCGGAGACGGGCACGTTGAGCGTCATTGACAATGGCGGAACGCAGACGGCGGAGTTGAAAGGGAATGGCGCAGGGATGAAGATTAAAGGGGCGTTGGCATATGGCACGGTGGCGAATCCGGGGACGAAAATTTTTTCGCTGACGGTTACGAATGAAGGGGCAATGCCGGTCGCGGTGGGTTCGCCCGTGATAAGCGGGTCGAACGAGGCGGTGTTCGGCATAGTCCCTTACAACGCTGGGCCGACCGTTTACAGTTCGTGCGCGAACGGCGTCGTGATGTTGGCGAAAGGACAATCGTGCACCATTTCGGTGCAGTTCTCTCCGCCGGCGGGGAGCGGGAAAGTGTTCAGCGCGACGTTGAATATTTATGAGAGCGATGGGAAGACACCGAATACGGTTGCCATCTCGGGGAAAAACTAGGTCACGAGAACACGCGGCAGCTCTGTGGAGGCCGGTGCATGAAGAACAGGCGAACGGAACTTGGGAGGGCGTTTGTAAGGCTTGCTGCGGGATGGCAAACGAGAGAGAATGAGCGCCGTTGTGCGTATTTCTACTTACTCGATCTTGACTTGGGGAGGATCGCCGTGGCTGATAATCAATCGTCGGAGCAGAAGAGCAGTTTGGTAATTCGAGTGCCGCTGTCTGCGAATAGTTTTGCATCCATCTATTATTCGAGCAGCGATGGGATGCAGATGACCGAGCGCGAGTGGTGGCATCTGAAACAAGTGGTGGAGCTCTCGAGCAAAGTTTTCGTGAAGCAGGAAGAGAGAGCGCAAGCAGCGTCCGCCGGCGCGTAGTTAGTTCACCGGCTTGCTGCGGCTGCACGGAGCAATGGGAGCTGCAAACTAGCAACGGCGTTTCTCGGTTGCATAGGAGCGCGCGTCTTAAGTGGCCACCCAAACCCGGCACAACTCCTTCGAATCGGTGGGTGGGCATGAAGCTAGCGTCGAAGTTGGCAGGTTAGAGGTCTGCGCGAAGTCAAAACGCTGAGGGAGGCGCACCTGAGATGCGCTGCTGCTATTGCTTGCTGGCCAATGCTCGCGGGTCTTTTACGTCTGCACGCATCTCCACGGATAGAACACGGTATTGTCTTTCTTTCTGATCGCCTTCCGGGACGCGCAAGTACAGTTTATCTTTTTGGATGCGGAACTGCACTGCTTCGCCGACCGGTAGTAGGGCGGGATGTTTGGCCTCCTTGGGGCGAATTTTGTACGTCATGCGATCGGTTTGCATCACATACTCCTGGCATAGAACTTCCTGGACATTTTTGTGGCCTGAGTCTGTGCCCAGAATTTCGCCAGTCACCGATTTAGCATCTTTTTCCTCAGTGCCGCACTTCGTGGACTGCATCGAAAGCAGCACACCTCTCTCATATGAGGGCGGGTCTTTCGCCAAGGCGAGCGGCGCAACCATCAAGACGAGCCCCGCTAGTGGGCCAGCTAATTTCATCTCAAAGCTCCGTGAAGGTGATTGAACAACTCAGCCAGCCCAACGAGGAAGGAGGGCTGAGGTGTCCCGACTTGGGGAATATTGCAATCAGCATTCCACGCTATAACCTTCATCCTTTCAATGCTATATGAGGCAATTGCGCTGTGGAGGTGAACGGCGCACGGGTGAAAATGTACCAGCTTGGCCAGGACATAGCCCAATATTCGCGGGAACTTTCCATACACCCTGGGGGTGTCGGTAAATCTCACAATTCTGGAGCAAGGTGAGTCGGAATTTACAAAAAAGTGACATTTGGGAGACACGCCGCAGACAAAGCGCGGACATGCGACGAATATATTTCGCGTACATGTGGGAGCTGTGGGAGCGCGGGTTGAGGGCTGCTACTTCCAGGATCAGGCTGCCACGCCAAGGAGATTTTCCATGAGCACTGTGAAACGTTTGACCGAGCGATCGTTTTATTTCCCGGGGTGTCGCCGGCCGGATTTCGAGTTTCTGCTAAGCAGGGCGGTTGTGATGGTGGCGGTGCTTATACTGATAGTTACGGCAGCCAGCGTAGCGCGGGCGCAGGAGAGCGATGGGCCTACGCCATTTCTTCCGGCGCAGGTCCATCCTGTTTCTACTGTGCCGTCGAATGGGGACGTAAATCCTTACGGTGTTGCGTTCGTGCCACAGGGATTTCCAACCGGAACAGTGAATCCGGGCGATATCCTGGTTTCGAATTTTAACAATAAACACAATTTGCAAGGCACCGGAACAACCATCATCGACGTTCCCGGCGGCACCGGCAAGGCCGTGAGCGTTTTCTTTCAAGGCAAAGGGCTATTGGGGCTGAGCACGGCGTTAAATATTCTGCGAAAAGGATTCGTGTTGGTGGGGAACTTCCCCTCGCAGGACGGAACTTGCGGGAACGCGCACAACGGCTCGATTCTGGTGATCAACAGCAGCGGGCAAGAAGTTTCGGCCATCGCGGACCCGCTGTTCATCAACGGGCCGTGGGACTCCACATTGTACGACCAAGGAAACAAAGCGAAGTTTTTCATCGCCAACGGGCTGACCGGGACGATCGTGCGTCTCGATTTAATTGTTAGCTCTACCGGCGTGACCGTGGACGGAGCAACGGTGATTGCGTCGGGATACTTGCACCAGTGCGATCAAGTGACGTTTGTGGACGCTCCCACAGGACTGGTGTACGACCCGACGATCGACGTTTTGTACGTGGCCTCGACAACGGACAATGCGGTTTTTGCGGTTTCTGGTGCGGGCAGTGCAACCACTGACAAGGGCCGCGGCAGAGTGGTGTACGCAAGCACGAAGCGTCTGCACGGTCCGCTGGGGATGATCATGGCGCCGAATGGGGACTTGATCGTCAGCAACAATGATGTGATCAACCCAGATCCGACACAGCCGAGCGAGTTGGTAGAATTCACGACTACCGGAAAGTTTGTGAAAGAGATATCGGTGGACGCGAATTTTGGCGGTTCGTTTGGATTGGCTGTGGAAACCCAGGGGAACATCGCCCATTTTGCCGCGGTGGACGATAACGTAAGCATTCTGCTCGATTGGCAATTCCCCCTACCGTAACGGTACTCTCAGTACGCGGTGTCAAGTCGCTAGAGGGAACATTGCAGGCTTTAGTGGAGTTCTGCGCCTCCGTTAGCTATCGCTGACGGGGGCGCAGGCTTTTACACGGCGAATTTCGAACAACCATCTAATAAAACAATCCATGGTGGTGTAAATGTAGTTGAAGTTGGCGGAGGGTTCGCTGTATAACACGGGGAAGATGGTATGCAGACGTCCAACTCGCAACGGCCTGCGTTTTGTGTTGCTGGTGGCTCTGTTGTTCAGCGGTCTCGTCCTAGCTGAATTTCCGGAGCTGCTGCAACTGAAGGACGACACTTCGAACGACTTCACAGTGCTGATCTCACGGCAGGAGGTTTCTTCGGGGAATCACACGGCCAAGTGTGGGTCCACTCCGGCTGGAATTCTCGTACTGGAGCGGAGCACTCACCTTTCCGCTTCCGCGTTTGTGGCGCTTTCGTTTTCGGATCCCGCAGGTCAATCTTGCATCGATTATCTGCATCTGCTCTGCGTTCATCGGACGTAAACCTCTGCTCCTTTTCTGAAGGCACGCTTTACGTTCTTCCACAAGACCAAATTGAAATATTCGTCGAATTTATTCGCGACGAGAGGTTTTTTCATTTAGGAGTCCTTCACAACAAAGGAGCAGGCACGCCATGAAACTTCATTCAATCGATTCAGATCGAGGGGCTCTCCAGAAGTTTTTGCAGGATTTGATTTGCGATGCAGGAAGTCCGCAAGAGGTCGATGTGTTGGTGGAAGCGCTGAATTCGTTGCGGGGTTCTGCGGGTTTTGGTTCGGAAGCCGAGCTGGAACAACGATTCAGGGTCGAACATGGTAAGGCGGACGGTAAAGCGGAAGGCAAGGCCAACTAGGATCCCGGTTGTTTTTCGTTTTTTCGGCAGGAACTACGGGCGAAGCCGTTGTTATGGCAGCAGCTTCGCCCGTGTTTAGCAAACGAGAATGACTACTTCGGTTTTCCGCCTCCAGACGAGCGCGGAGCAGCCGGAGCCTGCCTCTGCTGCAATTGCTGCGCCTGTTGCGTATGCCGTTGCTGCATTTGCTGAGTTTGTTGGGCATGTTTCTGTTCCAGTTGCTGGGTTCTTGCTTCACTGGCCTGCTGTTTTTGGACCTGCTGATGTTCCTTGTCCTGCTGCGCCTGTAGTTTCTGTCGCTCTTGTTGCTGCTTGCTGTAGAGCTTTTCCTGTTGCTGTTGGTATTTTTGATCCTGCTTGGCGTTACCGGTGGTTGGAGCAGTCGGACGTTCCGCGGGAGGCAGATCTTTCGGGTGGGTGTAAGTCCGAGAGCCGTTGGACTCTGTTCGGGCATTCGCCCCGGTGCGAGCGTTGGATTCTGTCCGGGCATTACTCTCCGCGCGTCCGCCCGAGCTTCCTCCAGCACGAACTACGTGAGGGTCATTAAATGCTCCGGCCTTCGGGGTGGCGGCAATTGGCGGCGCGCCGTGGTTGACGGATGCATGCAAGTCGCGGTTTGTACGAGCGGTTTGAAAGTGTTGGACTTGATCGCGAACTGGGGGGAGATGCCTTTCGTGCGCTGCGGCTTCCTGCTGAGTAGTAGGTCGCGCCTGCACACCGCCGTGGCCATTGAAACTGACACGCGTGTTATTGCGTACGTCGACGTGCTCGGTGTAAACATTGTGGATTATGGTGACATCCACACGGTTGATCTCCGTATTGTAGAAGAAATGCCCGCGATCCCAGCGTCCACCGTAATAACCGTCACCGAAGTAGCCGAAGCCATAGTTGATGCCCCCGTAAAAACCTACGATTGGTCCCCAGAAGCCGGCGGTTAAGACGAAGCCGGAACCACCCCAGCCCCAATACGGGGGGGTCCACAGGAAGCCGACCTCGGGGGCTAACACCCAAGTACCCGGCACCCAAAAGTAATCGGAATCGTCGGTGTCATAGTCCCAATAGCCGGGCGTCCAGATGTAATCCTCGCCGGGGCAGAGTGGTTGGTCGTATAGGGGAAGCTCTGGCGGCGCGATGTTCACCACGACGCCAACGGCAATTTGTGCGTGAAGAGGTACTGCAGTTGCCATCAATAGGATTGCAAGTAACAGAGAACCAACGTAAAACTTGAAACGCATTTGCTTCCTCCTGGCCGGTTTCCCTTCGCTTACCCCGGTCCTGAGGACCTACGTGGGGCTGCGCGGATTACGCGGCATATTTGCACTTGGCCCAGTGGAGCCTGATCCGAACTGCACACCGGCGTGGCCTAGCAAACCATAGTTGCGTGAACCGAGCCATACACGAATCATTGTATTCGCCGGAAGGCCGAACGGCAGAGCAATTGAGCGTAGCGAACCGCGTAGAGCGCGAGCGGAGCTTAGAATATCAATTCGCGGCATTCTATTCGTAGCGGAGCGCGATCATGGGATCGACCTGCATGGCGCGGCGCGCGGGGATGTAGCAGGCCAGGAAAGTTATGACACACATCAACGCGCCGATGCTGCCGAAGGTGACGAGGTCGGCTGCGCTGACGCCGTAGATGATGTTAGACAAAAGTTGGGCCACGCCAAAGGCTATCGGCAGACCGATTAGCAATCCTACAAAAGTGAGAATCAAGCCGCGGCGAAGGACGAGTTGGAGAACATCACGCGGTTGCGCGCCCAGCGCCAAGCGAACGCCGATTTCGTGCGTGCGTTCCGTCACGGCATAAGCCATCACGCCGTAAACTCCGATGGATGCGAGCAGAAGCGCCATGATGCCCATGAGAGTCATCATGGTGGCGACGTAAGAGAGTCCGAGCAGATGATTTTGGATCACTTTTTCAAAAGGCAAGATTTCGAAGACGGGCTGATCGGGATCGATGCGCATGATCTGGCTGCGCGCGGAGGGGGAGTATGAAGATGGATCACCATCGGTGCGAATGCTGAGAAAGACTAAATCAGTTGGCGATTGCTGGTAAGGCATATAGACCGTAGGCATTTCTTTGCGATCGTACGGTTCGTAGTGGACGTTCCCGACAACGCCCACGACCTGGGCCCACGGCGTCTTGGAATCTTCCGCGCCTAGTTTGATGAACTTGCCGAGCGGATTTTCTCGTCCGAAAAAGCGCCTCGCAAAATCTTGGCTAATTACTGCGACGATAGGCTGATCGGGGCCGTCGGATTCGGAAAGAAAACGCCCCTGGTGGAGAGGGATGTTCATGCCGCGGAAATAATTCGGGCTGACGGAGTTGATGTTTATGGTGTCGTCTTCGCCGGGCTGTTTCTGGCGGCCTTGAATTGAAATAGGTTCACCATCTTGTTCGCCACTAGAAGGAAGCGCGGCAGCGACGATGGAGGTTTTGACGCCGGGGAGAGATTGCAGGCCGTCGAGAGCGCGTGTGTAGAAGGCGACGCGTTGTTGCGGCGTTTTGTATTTTGATGGGGGTAGGCTGACGCGCATAGTCAGCACGTTTTCGGGATTGAGATTTGGATTTACGGTGAGCAGGGCGCGGACACCTTTGGTCATCAGGCCGGCGCCAACCAGCAAAATCAGCGAGAGGGAAATTTCGGCTACGACAAAAATGCTGCGCAGGCGTTGACGCGATTGACCGGCGCTGCTGGACCGGCCACCCTCTTTGAGATCTTCGTAAACGTCGAAGCGCGAAGATTGGAAAGCGGGCGCGAGACCGGAAACGATTCCCGCCAAAAATGCGACCGCGACGGTGTACCAGAATACGTCGGTTTCAAGGCGCACGTGACGCCAGTAGGGAAGAAATTGCTCAACTTCGGGCGGCATGTAACGACGAATGGCGTCGATGCCCCACATCCCCAGAAGCAGGCCAAGGCATGCGCCAACGGTGGCGAGCAGTAAGCTTTCGGTGAGGAGTTGACGGATGATGCGGACACGGCTCGCGCCGAGGGCTTGGCGCACGGCCATTTCACGAATGCGGCTGGCGGAGCGCGCGAAAAGTAAATTGGCGACGTTGGCACAGGCGATCAGCAAAACCAGAATTGCGGCGCCAATTAGCATTTGGCAATATTCATCGGCGAGTTCGCCGGAAACCCAGGTTTTGAGCGGGAGGACGCGAACGCTCCAAGCTTTTTCGGTGTCGGGAAATTGCTGCTGCAGTCGGCCTTCGATGGTGAACATTTCCGCTTGTGCATCGCGCAACGAAACTCCAGGCGTCAAACGCGCAATGGGACGGATAAAGTGGTCGGCACGGACGGCTTTGGTGGCGTCGTCCATAGCCAGCGGAATATACAACGCGGATTGCGCAGGAAAATTGAATTCGGAGCCCAGGACGCCAACGATGGTGTAGCTGCTTCCGTTCAAGCTGATCGTTTCTCCGAGAATGTTGGGATCGGAAGCGAAACGGCGCTGCCACAATCCGTAACCGAGGATCACTTCTTGATCGCGGCCGAGTTGTTCTTCCTCGGGCAGGAACGCGCGGCCTATCACAGGGCCTGTTCCCAACACGTCGAAGAAATTCGAAGCGATCATTTCACCGTGAACTTTTTCCGGGTCACCTTTACCGGTTATGTTGAGCTCGATGCCGTGCATCGCGGTCATGGAAGTGAAGGATTGGGCCTGGCGTTTCCAGTCGAGGTAGTCGGCCGGAGAGGCCGGATTCGCTTCGAGAACATCTTGGGGTTGGACGTTTACGACGACGACGAGACGGTCGAGTTGAGGAAACGAAACGGGCTTTTGCAGGATAGCGATAGCGACGCTAAAGATTGCGGTGTTGGCGCCGATGCCGAGCGCCAAGGCGAGAACCGCCAGGGCGGTGAAGCCCGGGCTCTTGAGAAGCATGCGGAGTCCGAAGCGCATATCGTGCGAAAGGGTGGCCATGGGCCTCCTCTCAGTTCGGTTCGTAGAGTAATGGATGGCAAGTTCGCTGCCAAGTGGGAGACGATTAATATATGGAGAAAGAGCGGGTTAGCTGGGTTTCTGGCGTCGCCGGTAAGGCGTGTGTTCCGTTGGTGGGACGTCGCCTTTCACAAACGGACAGCCGCAAACCTAGCCGCTGATGGTTGTATTGAGACGGTTGGGGGCTTACCGGGCAGATGCTCGGATCCTCGTAAGTTCTGGTTTTTCCGGCCGAGCTCCCATTTGCGACCTCAGCATTTCTCTCTTCAATTCTAACAGGCCGCGAATAGCATCTTCCATCGCTTGCCACTCTTCCTGACCATCCGAGCTGGTGCAGAGTACTTCGACCCGCGACAGGATTGCGACTTCTGCGGCTGCAACCTTACCCGTCATGTTCACTGGATCTGTCTCTAACAGCGCCTCCACATACAGACGCTGCCATTCTAGGTTCCATTGTAAGGTCATGGTCCTACTCCCCTGGTAACTGCTTGAGGGGAGCTTAGAAGTTTCACTCGAGGGTTTCTGTACACTTTTGCACAAAGTGTTTACTAGCGGTGGACTTGGGGCTGGAGCGATCGAAAGTCCCGGCAAGCCGCGCTTGATGGACCTTGGCATTCGTCATCTGTTTCGCCATGCCTGCCGCGCAATTCATAGGCTGAGCTTCCCATGAGCCTCGGAAACTGGCGGAAGAACTGGGGCGGGGTAGTTGTTACAGCGAGTTGTGGTCCAGAACAGATAGCCGACGACAAGGCCAAGGCTGAGGAGGGTGGCCGCGCGCCCCACGTACAAGACCTGCGCGGTTATCTCGATCAGGAAAAGGACGGACCCGACAACGCGATCCCGGGTGGTGAGTGCGCTTGAGCCTTGGGCACGGCGCGGACTCCTGGTTGGAACGCTCCACTCTACACATCGATTTGGGTTGTTGCGTAAGATTGAAATGCTTTCAATCCTTGGCTTCCTCCAATTCGAGCGATCTGATGCAGGGAGAAGGGCATCTAAGTTAGTGTACGGAATTGTTGGATCGCAGGAAGCGCGATTTTGAAGGAAATGCGAAACGCAACTTTCTGAAAGCTTTGGTGTTTAACTAGGTAGACACAGAAGTTGGGGAGCACTGAAGCAGGGCAAACGAAAGGCTTTACAGGCTCAGAAGGGGCCCAGATATGAAATATGCGAAGTATTTTATAATGATTGTGTTGCTCGGAACTTGTTTAGCGGTAGCGGCACCAGCTTCTCATGCGCAGGTGGAGGCTGGAATTGGGGTCGGACCAGAGTATGGTCCTCCAGTTTGCGCGTATGGTTACTATCCCTATGCGCCGTACGCATGCGCACCTTATGGGTATTACGGTCCCAGCTGGTTTTCGGAGGGCATCTTTATCGGTGCCGGTCCGTGGTACGGTTGGGGCGGACGCGGATACTGGGGCGGACGTGGATGGAATGGTCGCGGACGCGACTTTGAGCGTGGGCGTGGATTCGAAGGCCGAGGGTTTGACAATCGCGGACGGGGTTTTAATGGTCGCGGATCAGTAGGCAATGGATTCCGCGGTGGCTCTTCCGGCGGCGGATTCCACGGTAATACGTCACGCGGCGGCTTTCAAGGTGGTGGTGGACACAGCTCCGGTGGCTTCCACGGAGGTGGCGGTGGTAGCTTCCATGGCGGTGGCGGCCATAGCGGCGGCGGTCACGGTGGCGGTGGACATAGGTAAGTTTTAAACCCAACACAGCAAGGTCGGATCGGCCGGCAGGATAAAACCTGCTGGCCGTTTTTATGTGTGCCGAGCATGTTCGATAGCTTGGAGGTGAAAGTCCTCTTCACAGCCTGATGGAGGCGAAGTGATAGCGAAGCGCAAGGGCCGAGCCGCGAGGTGAGGTCTGGAAAGAAGCGTGGAGCAAACACAGAAACATTTCCGTAATTACCAGGCCCAGCTAGTGCGGAGCGGATTCCACGGATGGCCGTGAGGCAGTGTCCGGAGAAGACTGATTTTCGGCCGGCGCCGCGCCCGCTGATTTGGGCGTCGTTGCGCTAGCGCGGGCGTGTTCCTCGCGCGATTCGATTACCAGCAAGGGGCGATGATCCTTGAGGCGAGGATTGTTGTCTTCATCCAGCGTTACGAAGCCGGTAGGCGTGTCCCAGAGGCGTATGCGGTTTTCCCATTTGGCGCCCGAGGCGTTTTGATACGGCGTGACGGTGTCGCTAGTGGGCTTGCCATAAGTTCTTATCACTTCGGCGACGTCGTTCACTGATAGCGCGATTCTTACCAGTTTTCCGGCATCGAGGACGAAGTTATAGGTGTCATTGAATGCGTCGGGATGGTCTAGGTCCGTGGGAATAGCGGTCGAAATCTCCGCGCGCTGTCCTTTTTCCACGGCGCCTAATAGGTGAACGCACTGGATTTCAGTGCGGTGCTGGTCGCAGACCTCCAATTCGGAACGCGCGTCAGGTTCCAGGCGCAAGAAGACTCTTACGGACTCTCCGATATGGTGATTTGCAATTCCAACGGGATTTGAACCCGCGCTTTGCATCCGCAATAGCGCAGAAAATGCCAACAGTACGAGGGAAGCAGTCCGTGGCTGCATGTTGGTTTGCCTCTAGGCCAGAGAGTAGCTTGCTTTTGCCGGAACAGGGGATTGGTGGCGCATGGTTGTGGCGGAGTGATAACGAGCCAGTTTGCGGAGCTCGCTTTTGAGGAAGAAAGCCCAGATAACGCAGCCCGCCGCAGTAATCACCGCTCAAAACAGGCGCTCGGAGATGAAGGTCATATCACAATTGGGAGCGGGAGGACAGCCCGAGACTAGGGGGTTACGACGCGAGGACGAAGAAGGGGTCTTTGCGCAGGACGTTGTCCACGGCGCGGAGCAAGTTGTCGGCTGACTCGCCTTTGGTGACGAATCCGCGGGCGCCGGCGTTTCTGGCGGCTTCGGTCAACGTATCCATTTTGTGCATTGAAAACATCAGTATGGCCATCTCCGGGGAGTCTTTGAGGATTCGTCTCGCGGCTTCCAGACCGTCGAGCACCGGCATGGTGAAATCCAGGATGATTAGGTCTGGGTTTAATTCCTTGGACTTGCGAACGGCCTCTTCACCATTTGCGGCTTCACCGACGACTTCAATATCGCCGCGCGACTCGAGGATACCGGCGACACCCTTTCGGACAGCTTCGTGATCGTCAACAATGAGTACGCGCAGGTTCGACATGGGTCATAAAAGATTACCATAGCGAGGGAATATCAACGTGGTGCAAAGTTATTTTTTCGCCGGCTGCCAACCTCCAACTATCTTGTCTTGCCAATCGTTTCTGCAAACCAAGGTGGCATTGGATGCGCTTTTTCTAAAATGCAAAACTTCTGGAAAGGCGGCCCAGGGTGTGCTAATAATCTGGCCTCCGCCCGACGGCGGATCACTGGAGGAATGCCAATGGCAACCAAAAAGGGCAAGAAACCGTTGAAGAAATCCAAGAAGTTGGAAGAAACCAAGCCGTTGACAGTTCACGGCTTCATGGCAAAGAGATAACGACAGTTCTTCGACGTTGAATTCGAGATGCGGACTGCTTCACTGTAGAATTGCGTCCGGTGCGGGAGCTCAAGTTCGCCCGACAATTCCGCAGGGCTACCTTGGGCTGCCGTGACAAAGAGGCGGACAGTCTATTGTCGGTTAGTTCCGGGCGTCTGATGGGTCGGGCTGTTTGCTGGCGGCGCCGGTTGCGGAGTCTGCTCCTGTTTGGGTGCGCTTGACGTGGGCGCTGGACGCAGCGTGAAAGTAATTCCCCGCAGCGCATTTTCGTTTACGGTGCGCTGCAGATCGAGTTGATTGGCATCTACAGAATTTTCGCCGCCGTAGGATGTGATGTAATGCAGTTTGCCTCCCGCGAGCCAATAGTCGCTGACCGCATAGCTTGAACCATCCCTCAGTATCAGTACAGCATAGGGTTGTGTGTTGGCGTTATTGGACTGCGAATTATCGGTGGGCGCGTCCTGCCAGTCGCCGGCGTTGCCTTCCGGAGAACCCATCTCCATATCTTCAGCTGAAGAAGAAGGCGCAATGGCGTTGAAGGTCATCTCCGATCCGCCATAGCCGCCATTGTAGTAGCCAAGATCCCAGCTGTTTCCAAATCCTCCATACCCGAAACCGGCGCCATATCCGAAGCCAGGCCCGTAGCCGAATCCCAGGCCATATCCGAAACCGTAGCCGAAACCCGGAGGGCATCCCCAGAACGGATCGCATCCAAACCCGAATCCAAAGCCGAAGGGCGAAAAGAAGAACGGATCGTAAATGATAAATGGAGGCCGGTGGTGCCGGAAGCCAGACTCCTCGCGGGGCGCATTCCTCATTGAGTTTCGAGCTGGCCTAGTGGTCAGAGATGCGCCATGATTTGAGGCCGCAAAGTGGTTCGATGGCGCGTTCGTTCGCGCGTGTGCTGGCGGATCCTGCCAGATATTATTCCCCGCGGCGAAACGTGCGGATGCTCCGTTTGTACTGGCAGCAGTGCCTTTGGCGCCTGAGTTCGCGCCGGATTTTGCTTCTGAGTTGGTGTTGGCGCTATTCCCGTGGAACGGATTCCACCAATGTCCGCCACCGTTTGGATTGGCGGAATTGCCGCCAGTGCTCGCAGAAGCTGCGTGTGATCCGGCGCTGCTGCTAGTGGACACGTGCTCGCCACCGCCGCCACCGTGCGAGCCTCCGCCTCCACCAGCGCCGCCGTGCGAGCCTCCGCCTCCGCCGTGTTGCGCGTAGGCAGGGATTGGCGCCAATGCTAGGAAAGTTGCGAATGGGATGGCTAAGAAAATCTTTAACAAGGTCGAACTAGATGCTGGGGATTGCCGGGTTGGCTGCGTCATTTGGGGCCCTCCGCCGTGCTAAGACATGACGGACAATTGCTTTAATACTAACTGATTGGACGCTAGTACGCATCAATTGGTTTCTTAGGGAGGCCGCGGAGTTGCGTTGTTGACATATTGTTGACATATGGAAGTCGGATGCCCGTGTTGAAGCGGGAGCAGCCTGGGCCCGTACGGGTCAACACAAACGGCAAGATCAGTCTAAGCTGACAGGAACTTCCGCCGGAACAGATGGTGCTTCTGCGAAAGGGTTGGCGACGAATCTGCAAAACGCATCAGTGGTCCAGGAACCGCAGCGCCCAGCGCATCCTGGCTGGGAAATGTCCACACAGGGGAATACGATAACTCTTGCTACTAGTCCTGGAGCGGACACCATCGAGGACTTTGTACATGAGTCTTTCCGTCTCGACTCTACGGGAGGTTTCAATGACCTGCAGACAGCAGCAGTCGTGGTCCCCCATATGCATTTCAATAACGCAGATTTGGCTTCATATTTTTGGGATTCAAGCTAGCCTTACTATGCGGCACGCCCGGCGAATGACTAAAGCAACTATTACGATCATAGCGCTTTTAGGAATCGGGGCAGGTCGTAGCGGCCAGCAGCAGAATCCGACATGTTGTCGCAGTCCCGAAACAAACATTCGCTACTCCCGCCCACCTAGCGACGTCACTCCGGCGGATGATGCAGGAGTCCTTCAAATAAGTAACGCCAACGGCGGTGTCGCTCTCACAATTCTCCATCCTAATATTCCCCGCGACGAATTTATTGGACTTTTCAATTACAAAGAATTGACAACTTCCAATTTAGGCAAAACGTGGAGAGTTCGGTCCGTGCTCGATCAGGTAGGGTCTGATCTTGCGACGCGTGCCAACGATTTTGCGCAGGCACCTTCAGATCCAAGAGTGTTGTATAGATACTTGCAGGAAGCGGGGGTCTATCTGCGTTCAGTGGATGGCGGACGGACGTGGGCACTTCCGGCGTATAGAATCAACGGCGTGACGAAAGATGAATTTATTGCGCAAAGCAGTGGCAACCGCTCATACGCATTGCAATTTCACCTTGCCGCAATCGATCCTCGTGTTCCTTCAAAGATTTACGCAAGCATATCTCTAGTTCCATGGGCTTCCCTTATCTATTTTGAAGGAGAGTTCCCCGTACTTGAGTTAAAGGGATTGTATGTGTCGCCCGACGGCGGGGATTCTTGGAAGGAATTTGCCAATTTGCTGCTCAACCAAGCGCCGATTGGAATCAGTTTACTCAATCCGAACTTAATGTACGGGCAAACCTCAGACGGTGTCGTGAAATCGACTGATGGAGGTAAGACTTGGGCAGGAGTAGGACAGCAAAATTTGATGTCCCGCCTTCCAAATACCCGCGCAAATGAAGTTTCCAAAAAGGCAGTCGATTCATTCGAGGTCGTCCAGTTTGTGATCGACCCTTCGAATGAAAACATCGTTTTTGTAGTGTCAAACAAGGGTATTTATCGATCCCTCGATGGCGGCGGGACTTGGTGCCTGTTGGATTTGGGCTTTGACGAGATCGAAGGCGTACACTCGATGGCGATAAGTTCGGCACATCCGCTCGAAATCTTTGTTGGTACGACACATGGAGTGTTCTATTCGAGCGACCGCGGTTGCCATTTCACGAGAATTTATCCAGAACTGTCAAGATAAAGATCGACAAGAGAGTCATTTCAGGTCCAGAACTCTTTAGCGGCTGTAAATGAGCAGACGAAATGTTCCGGGAACGGGTTCGCGCCGTTTTTTTGCGCCCGAAGGCGGATTGAAATCTGCGGTGGTCACATAGATGTCGTGCGTCTTCGGATCAAGCGCCATTGTTTTGGCGCCGTACTCTGTCTGTACGGTTTCTTCTTCGCTGAGATTGTCCGGGGAATTCTCGTGGAAGATATGAACCTTGCCCTCGCGCGTGGAGACGAACACTTCGCTTGAGTCAAAGACGGCGGCGTCGGCGCCAGAGCTAATCGGAAACGACTGCAAAACCGTTCCCCTATCTGCGTCCATCATTATAAGCATCTGGGGCTCGCGGCCTGCAGAAAACAAGCGGCGGTGGTCTCGATCCATGGCAATGGCTGTGGGCCCGCCTGCGGGCGCGACAGGCCAGCGCGCTTTCACCGCGAGGGCATGTGAATCGATGGCTACCACTTCGTTCTTGTCTTCCATGTTGTTGTAGATCATCCCTTTGCCATCGGCCACAGCGAATTCCGGGCCGCCACCCAACGGAACGTTTTTTACCAGAGTTTTCTTGGCTGGATCGATCGCCGAGGCATTCTTTGAATCGCCGTTGAACGAAAATACGAGTTTCGACGCCGGGTCGTAGATAATCGCGTCCGCGTCGGGCGCCGTTTTGATATTGTCGGTAATTTTCAACGTGTTCGTATCGAAAACCGCCACTTGGCCGGCTTCGCCATCTGTAATAAATCCCTCGTTGAGTTCGCCGACGATGGCGATTCCGTGGCAACGCTTCAAACCGGTGATCGTGCCAACAATTTTATCGCTGTCCGCGTCGACGACTATAACCTCGGTGCCGTGAGAGATGTAAACGCGCCGCGAGGGAGCGTCAAAAGTGAGGTAGTCGAAATATTCTAAGGCGCCCGGCGCCGATTCTAGCTGCACTTTCTTCTTCAAGTGGTAGCCATTGGGCGGACCCGCCACCGCAAAAGCAGCAACCAGCAGAAGCGAGAGGCAAGTGGCGAAAAGAATTGCCGCGAACTTTAGAAGCTTCATGGACTCCCTCCATTCAGGTTCTTCTTATATTATTGTGCCGCACTTATCTTAAACGCATTCGGGATAAATGTCTTTTGTTTCCGGCGAAGGGAAAAATGTGAGGCTCGGATGCAGCATTAAAAGTATATCCAAATGGACGGGATTCGCGGTACGCTGGCTGTCGAAATGAAAATCTCCAGCCGGATACGATTGCAATCTCGTGCCGGCGCTGCGACGCTGTCCGCCATCTGCGCATTCATTGCGCTTGGCGCGGTTACTTACGCACACACGCGCGCTTATAGGCTCATTAAATCTGCCCGACAGGATGGAGCAATCGTGACGGAACATGCGAGTGGAACGTTTGATGTGAAGCTGGCGCCGTCGGGAGACGCCGATAAGGCGGAAGGTTCAACACTGGGGACGTACAGTCTCGACAAACAATATCATGGCGACCTGGAAGCCAGCGCGAAGGGCACGATGTTGACCGCGGGCACGGACGTGAAAGGTTCGGCGGGATACGTCGCGATCGAGCGCGTGATGGGCGCGTTAAAGGGACACAAAGGAAGTTTTGTTCTGCAGCACAATGGCACGTTGACGCGCGGCACTCCTCAACAAAACATTATCGTAGTTCCGGATTCAGGCACGGGCGAACTTGTCGGGCTGACCGGCAAGCTCACGGTAATCATCGAGAACGGTAACCATTCCTACGAGTTCGATTACTCACTGCCTCCGGCACGCTGAAATCCACTGAATCGTCCGAACCCTGGGTTTTCAAAACGTGATATAAAACCCCTGTCGATGGATAGTTGCGTGCGTTATTTTTTGGCTTGCAAGAATGATTGAAGGCAAGTGGATTGAAGGTGAAAGCAAACAGCAAGTCTAAGGCGACGCGGCGGTTTGTTGCGACGATATATAAATTATGGAGGATGCGGCACGTGGATGTGCCGGACGCAGTGGCACGGTCGCTGGCTAAGGAACTTAGGGTGGGTAACAAGGACAAGCGTCCCGCGCGTGGCGCTCGTTCAAGCAAGGAGTCCAACACAATGGGCGCGAAATATGTTCCGGTCGTCGCCACGGTAAATGGCCAGAATGCACGCGTGACTCTGGTGCCAGCGGGTGGCGGGCGGTATCGCATACAACTTAACACCGCACTGCGCCAGGCCGCGCGGGCCGACGCGGGCGATGAAGTCCGCGTGACGCTACGGCTCGATCGTGAATCGCGCGAACCGACTGTACCTGCTGATCTCCGCATGGCATTGAAGGAGAATCCTGAAGCGCAAGAAGTCTTCGAAGCGCTTACGACCGGGCACCGGCGTCATATCGTGGACTGGTTCGACTCCGCGCGAGGGATGGACACGCGCATACGCCGGCTGGGCTTCACCGTAGACTTTCTCCTCAAACGCGGGCGTGGAGGTTCGGGGTGTCGGCGCAGAAGACGGGAAACCCAACGCGAAGGCTAGTGGTCTTTTGTGAACCAGATCCACTGATGGCGCGGCGACGTCGCAGCAGCATATTCCCGAAGGCCGGAGGATTTTGTTATGTCGAATCAAGAAACGCCCAAAGTAGTGGGATTCGAGGGAGTGACTCCGATTTTGCGGGTGCAGACTTTATCGGCGAGCATCGAGTATTACGTTCAGAAACTTGGATTTAAGTTGGACTGGTACGGTCCGTGGTTTGGTTCCATTTCGCGCGGACAGTGCCACATCTTTTTGAGCGAAGGCGATCAGGGACAGTCCGGTTCCTGGGTTTGGATTGGAGTGGAAGATGCGGACGCGTTGTTCAAGGAATACCGCTCGGCGGGGGCTAAAGTGCGCCATGCGCCGACGAACTATACCTGGGCTTACGAAATGCAGGTGGAAGATTTGGATGGGAATATATTGCGGCTTGGGTCGGACCCGAAAAGCGATCAGCCTGTTGGCGAATGGCTCGACATGCGCGGAAATCGCTGGGCCTTCACGCCGAGTGGGGAATCGGTCCGCGTGGACCACAACGATGCGAAGGACGATGCCAAGTCATAAGAAAATTCTTCTATGAAACTTCTCTTTATCGGCGGCACTGGAATTATCAGCACGGCTTGCACAGCGCTTGCTGCGGAGCGAGGCATGGACGTGACTTTGCTGATCCGCGGGCACAGGATGCCGGAGCAACTTCCTCGCGCCGTCAAGACTATAATTGCGGACGTTAATGATCCTGCGCTCAGACAAAAGCTCGAACGCGAAGCCTTTGATGTGGTGGTGGACTGGATTGCATTTACGCCTGCTGACATCGAACGCGATCTGAAACTATTTCGCGGGGGTACGAAACAGTTTGTGTTCATCAGTTCGACGAGCGCGTATCAGAAACCATCGATGCACTATCTGATCACCGAATCCACGCCGCTGGCCAACCCCTATTGGGAGTACGCGCGAAATAAAATTGCGTGCGAAGAAAGGCTGATGCAGACCTACCGAGAGGAAAACTTTCCGGTGACGATCGTGCGTCCGTCACTCACGTACGGCGAGACGCTGATTCCGCTGGTGCTGAATAGCTGGCAGAAATCCTACACCGCAGTGGACAGAATGATACGCGGCCTGAAAATGGTTGTGCCGGGCGACGGGAATTCGCTGTGGGTGATCACGCACAATACGGATTTCGCGAAAGGACTGATCGGATTGCTCGGCCATCCGAAAGCGTTGGGTGAGGCGTTTCATATTACGTCAGACGAAGTGCTCACGTGGAATCAGATATTTCGCACAGTGGGCGCGGCCGTGGGCGTCGAGCCGGAGCTGGTACATATCGCGTCGGACTACATTGCCGCGTGCGTTCCGGAAAAGAAAGGAACGTTGCTGGGAGACAAATCCGTGAGCGTGGTCTTCGACAACTCCAAGATCAAACGTTTTGTGCCGGGCTACTCCGCTACAACTACTTTTGCAGAAGGCATTCGACGATCGCTGGCCTGGTTTAATGCCGACCCTGCACGCAAGCAGATCGACCATCAAGTGAACACTACGATCGATGACCTCATCTCAGCGTACGAGCTAGGGTTAAGCAAGGCCCTCAGCGGGTTCTCCCAAGTAATTCCGCCGTTTCGGCCCTCTCAGATTGCTGAATCCTAACAGTTTTCCTCATGAGTAGTAGCCAGCTAAGCGTGTGGCGAACAGGTTCACCGGCTAATTCCCATTTAAGATTCCCATTTAAGATTGACAGCCTCCCATTTTCGGAATACCCTCCAGGCATTCCTGGTACGTTCCATCGATAACCAAGAGTTTACGAAACGTAGCCCATGATCTCCGGGTCTTAAAGATCTTATTTTCGGATCATATTGAAGCGTCAGCCCAACCGTGAAAGGTCGGTGTTTATGCCTATTCGCACTACGGTTAGGACCCTCTGTCTTTTGATCGTTTCCGTGGCTTCAGCTTTCGCGCAGTCTCCTCCACCGGCGTCATTTTACGCAGCGAAGACAGCTGGAATTGGTAACTATACCTACTCGGTTGCGGTGGCCGACCTTAACGCAGATGGAAAAACTGATGTAGTGAAGGTTAATTCATGCACGGGCAACATCAGCGTGCTTTTGGGCAATGGCGATGGAACGTTCCAGACCGAAGTGCTCTACGTTACGGGGCCAAATCCCCACTCAATTGCTGTCGGTGACTTCAACGGAGATGGCAAGCTCGACCTAGTGGTAGCAAATGCAGGTACGTATGGCCACGGTGCAATCAGCGTGCTTCTCGGAAACGGCGACGGCACTTTTCAACCAGCGGTCAACTACACGGCGGGTTTGCATCCATACTCAGTCGCAGTGGGGGATTTTAATGGAGACGGCAAACTGGATTTAGGAGTAGCCAATGAGGGTAGCAACAATGTCAGCGTGCTGCTCGGCAACGGAGATGGAACCTTTCGAACGGCACTGAACTATACAGCGGGTTTAAATCCATATTCAGTCGCGGTGGGAGACTTTAACGGTGACGGCAAGCTCGATCTGGCCGTAGCAAACTATGGGAGCAAAAACGTCAGTGTGCTTTTGGGAAATGGCGACGGTACTTTTAAGGCAGCGGTCAATCATGCCGCGGGCTCCTATCCTCACTCTGTCGCGGTCGGAGATTTCAACGGTGACGGGCATCTCGATCTGGCCGTAGCAAACTCGGGAAGCGGCAATGTGAGTGTTATGTTGGGAAATGGTGACGGTACCTTCCAGCCCACGGTGGATTTCACGGCCGGCACGTATCCCCACGCAGTTGCGGTTGCCGACTTCAACGGCGACAGGAGGCCAGACCTGGTAGTGGCAAACGCGGGCAGCAACAACGTCAGCATACTTTTGGGTAATGGGGACGGCACCTTTCAAGATGCGGTGAGCTTCGCAGGAGGCGCTGCTTTTAATGGTGTCGCCGTGGGCGATTTGGATGGAGATGGCAAGCCTGACCTTGTGGCCGCAAACCACGCCGGGAACGTGACCGTTTTCATTGGAAATGGTGATGGCAGCTTCCGGGCGGAGACGAACTATCTGGTAGGGTCGCATCCGTACTCGATAGCGGTAGGGGATTTCAATGGCGACGGCAAGCCGGATATGGCGGTCGCCAACGAGAGTAGCAACAACGTGAGCGTACTTCTAAGCAATGGCGACGGCACGTTTAAGACAAGTGTGAATTACGCAGCCGGCTCGCATCCGTATTCAGTAATAGCTGGAGACTTTAATGGGGATGGCAAGCTGGACCTCGCGGTAGCCAATTATGGAAGTAATGTCAGTCTTCTCTTAGGTAATGGCGACGGCACGTTTCAGGCGGCGATAAATTACGACGTGGGTTTAAATCCCGACGCGATCGCGGTCGGAGATTTTAACGGCGACGGCAATCTCGACCTGGCCGTGGCAAATTTTGGAAGCAACAGCGTCACCATCCTGTTAGGCAATGGTGACGGCACCTTCCGAGCACCTGTGGAATTTGCAACAGGCTTGTCGCCCGACTCGATCGCGGTCGGTGATTTTAATCACGATGGACATCGGGACTTGGCGGTGTCGAATTATCGGGACAACAATGTCAGCGTGCTCTTGGGCAACGGCGATGGCACGTTTCAGACGGCCCTCAACTTCGCAGTAGGTTTGAGTCCCGACTCGGTCGCCGCTGGAGACTTTAACGGGGATGGCAATCTCGACTTGGTAGTGGCGAGTGAGGGCAATAGCTATGGCGGCAATGGCTACGTCAGCGTGCTTTTAGGGAATGGGAATGGCACGTTTCAGCCCGCGGTGAACTACGGCTCGCCAGGCTCATATTTCGACGCAGTTGCGGTGGGGGATTTCAACGGGGACGGCAAGCTCGACCTAGCGGTAACAAACTACGACATATGCAATCTTAGCCTGATGTTGGGTAATGGCGACGGCACTTTTGGACCAGCGGTGAATTACGCGGCTGGTTCCAATCCGTATATGGTTGCTACGGGAGACTTCAACGGGGACGGCAAGCTCGATCTGGCTGTGGCAAACGGAAATGGCGACAACGTATCAGTGCTTCTGAATATTACTGGACTAAACGTAGTCGCGACTTCGGTGGTGCTTACGTCCTCCGTTAATCCGGGTGTATCCGTCACGTTTAAGGCCACCGTTAGCTCTGGCGATGGTCCGCCCCCTGACGGAGAATTGGTAACGTTTATGAACGGGACGGTGAGCATGGGCGCCGCAGTGTTGTCGAAGGGTACCGCCAGGCTTACCACGTCCTCGTTAACGGCCGGCTCGCACTCGATCGATGCGAGATATTTGGGCGACGCCATATATTGGCCGAGTGCCTCACCTGTACTTATGCAAACGGTCGGCAAGTACACGACGACGACACGGTTGATTTCCAGTGAAAATCCTTCCAGCTACGGTCAGAGTGTCACATTTACGGCGACTGTGACATCAGACTACAGTGGGACGCCGACGGGTACTGTCACATTCAAGAACGGCAGTGTGGTGTTAGGTACAGTACATCTGAGCGCCGGCGCGGCGTCCATTAGCACGTCCAAGCTAGCCGTGGGTACCCATAAGTTCACAGCAAATTACAACCGGGACGTGAACAACTCGCCGAGCACGTCTGCGCCAATATCCCAAGTGGTTTCCCAGTAGAGAGGACCGCACACTATTAGATGGCCGAACGACCAAGCAAGTTTTTCCGCAACGCGACCAGTTTGCGCCTGAAATCGTCTATTTTTCCGATTGCATGCGAAAGAACAAGGAGCCGGAACCGTCCGGACGCGAAGGCTTGGCGGACGTGCGCATTATTCAAGCGTTGTTGGATTCAGCACAGATTGGACGGCCCGTTAGCGTCACCCCCGTTGATGTGTGGCGGCCGTCCGGAGATGCGCCAGGAAATCGAGAAGCCCCCCGTAAGTAAACCGCAACTCGTCCGTGCTGCGGCACCCGGTGCGGAGTAGCGTACGCTGCCGATTTGGCCCGCTGACGACCCCCTAGTTCTTTGGTGCGTCCAGATTTAACGCAGGCTTGAGTTGGCCTCGATGGCATGTGGTGCAATTTACAATAGGGTTGCGGTCCTTGAGTCCTTCGATTTTCTTCAAATAATCTGAGACGACGGCGCGGTCCATGTTCCACATGTCTCGCGCAATTTGTTTGTTGGGTTTGTCGTCCTTTTCCCATTGGCCGATCACGTGACAATGGGCACAACTGGTGCCCAGGGACTGGCTGAAACCCATCTGCATAATTTTCAACAGATTTCCCGCCGGAATACCCGTCAGAATCTTGATATTTTTAAACACGACTTCGGACGGCTGATTTTCCTTACCGGTAATTTGTCTCTCCAGCGCGGAGAGTTGTTCGGCGTTGAACTGCTTGATTTCTTCCGGGGTCGATGGTTCGGTCGGAGTTCTAGACGCGTTTTCTTGCTGACCATGATTGGGAATTCCAACGATGAGCAAACATATGCTTAAAGCGATCCAGTAGCGTCTCATTTTTTAGCCTCACATGAATAGCATTCGCCCCGCGCGGATTATACTCGCACCCAACGCAAAGGCGGGATTCAAATAGCTTCCGATAAAAACTTCGGGGCCGACTCCGGCGAATTTAGCGGTTCTGGAATTCCGGAGAAGCGAGGAGGAAGCCGGCGACCAGTCGGAGACCCGTGTCAGGAGAGGCTGCGATTTGGCGCTGCACCTCGGGGTCGCCGAGTTGTTTTTCTATGATGGCTTGATCCTTCCCCGAAATTCCGCTGGGTAAGAGAGCATCTTGCGAGAGTGCAATGGCCAAGTCCATTGAAGAATGGTTTCCGAGCAGAACAGTTTTTGTGCGCGGCATGTCGGGGTCGTCGAAAATTGCAAGCGTAAGAAGATTTCCGGGATCGAATTTGAGACCGTTCAGTTTTCCCTGGGTCAATGCGGTGACGAAATTGATGCGCGAAAGAAGCGCTCCTTCAGTCTCCCACGTAGCGGCCATCATGGAATATCCGGTAGGTACGGCTTGGCCGTATGGCTGCATTCCCATCTGCGCGAGGCTTTGTGCGACCAGGTCGGGCGCCTCCATTTCCGTGCCACTGGTGCGGAGCACCGACACTAGATATTCGAGCGGGGTCTTCAACTTATTGTTTTCGTATGGCGGTGACCAGAATTCTGGAGACCTGAAAAGCGTTCGCAGTACTTCGCGAATGTCGCCGTCAGAATCTTGAAAGGTAGCCGCCATTTTCTTCACCAGCGATTCGGGAGGATTGTCGGCGACAAAACGCTCGGCAAGTTTTTTTGAAACGAAATGCGCCGTGGCGGGTGAATGCGCAAGCATGTCGAGAACATGCAGGCCCTCTTGCTGGCCACTGTCGTAGATGGTTTGGTTTAAAACTGTTTTATTGCCGGGCTCGTGGCGTTTGGGATCAAATTGGAATTGGCCGCCGTCGTCCGGTTGCGCGATAGTCCATCCAGTGAGAACGCGAGCGAGCTCGGTGACGTCGTTCTGCGTGTACCCGCCATCCACACCAAGAGTGTGCAGTTCCATCAGCTCGCGTCCGTAATTTTCGTTCAACCCACTTTGATTTTTGTTTTTCTCCGCGACGGTGGAATGCGGGCCGATGCTGAGCCAGTTGTCCAGATAGTTCAACATCGCCGGACTCTGTGCGGTGCCTACCAGTAGATCGCGGAATTTTCCCAGAGCGTGCGGGCGAATCACATCGCGTTCGTAGCCCACGGTGTAGATCGGAGCTTGGTTGCTCTTGTAGAGATATACGTTGAAGTGATTGATCCAGAAATCGGTCATCACTTCCTGCAGCTGCCGTTCGGAAAATGTGGCGCGCGCGACTTTAGCTTGCTGCAACTCGTAGGCGACGACACCGACGGGATTGCTCAGCGCTCGCAAAGTTTCGCGTTCGCGTGGAGAAAAGCCGGCGTTCAAGCGGTTCCGTTGATCTCCGGTGAGCTGGTCGGGGAAATTGATGAGCTCTTCGGGCGTTGCCTTCATCATCGCGTCCATGCGCTTGTTGTTGGGAAGTTCGAGGAGGGAATCGGCAAATGCACGTGCTTTTTCCTGTGGCGTGAGCGGAGCGGACCCTTCTGGGCTTTTCTCTGGCGGTTTGGTTTTTACCTTGTTCGCTGCATCGCTCTGCGACGGGGGCTTCGAAGCCTCCTTTGCAGGAGGAGGAGCAGCCTTGGCGGCATCCTGTTGCCCCATCTGTTGTTTGAGTTTCGCGACAAAAACCTCGTAGATGAGTCTCTGCGTTGGATCGGTGGGCATCGCGCGTTTTCCGGCCATGACCTGGCGAATCATGCCGTCGGTGGGAAACGTTTGCGCGAGCTCTTGTGGTCGCAAAGTGAGGGCTCGGTACGCCGATAGGTGCGCGCCAAGCGCACCGTCATCAATGCTCTCTGGATGGAGCTGGTCTTCAACCCAGGAGTCCACGCCCTTCGCTGAAACTCTATCCACTTCTCCTGGGCGCGGTCCGAATGTGAGTCGGTTCAGCGCATGCAGAGCGCGGCGGCGTTCGAGTTGAACAGACGTTTCGGCAGCCGACTTCTTATTTTGCGCGGCGCTCTGCGAGCCGCTTTTTGATTGATCTCTGCGAGAGTCTTGTGGAGTAGCCTGGCGAGCGGGAAGAGTTGGGTGGCCAAGCACAACAAGGATGAGGAAGCTGGCGCAGCGTCCGACTTTCCATCTCCAAGTTTGTGTCATCGAAGAGCTGGGTCCAAGGAGCCGGACTCATCCTAACTCACAAGGATTAACCTAACAATACGCTGAACCCTGTTTAGCGGAAAATGTTGCTCGCCAGCATTGGTAACGTTGCGCGATAATTCCGGGAACCTGGGTAAGTGTAACGTATGGAGGTTGCGATGCGACGAATCCGGTATCAGGTAGCCATGAGTTTGGATGGATACATCGCGGGGCCAAAGGGCGAGTCAGATTGGATCGTGATGGATCCGGATATTGATTTCACCGAGATGTTCAAACAGTTTGACACGCTTTTGATGGGACGTCACACGTTCGAGATGATGGTGAAACAAGGAAATACAGGGATGCCTGGGATGAAGACAATCGTTTTTTCGCGCACGCTGCAGCAGAGCGAGTACCCGGAGGTAACCATCGTGGCGGAGGACTGCGGGAAAGCTGGAGCGGAACTTCGTGAGAAGCGAGGAAAAGATATTTGGCTATTTGGCGGCGGCTCGCTCTTTCGCAGTTTTCTCGACGCTGGGCTGGTGGATGCTATGGAGATAGCCGTTATTCCGGTTTTGCTCGGCGGTGGAATTCCGTTGTTGCCCTCTGCGGCCCAAAAGGCCAAGCTCAAATTAACTGGGCACAAGGTTTACAAAACAGGAATCGTGATGTTGCAGTACGCGGTGAAAGAAGCTACCTACAGCGTCCGCGCTGTATAAATTAAATACGCTGCCAGGATCGTTCCGAAAAGCGCTGCGATTACGGCAAGAACCGTCACAATTGTTCCCGCGGGTTTGAAGGTCCGCGCATCGAGCTGGCGCATCGTGGTTCGGTAGCGGTATCCGGAAACCAGCGCCATAAAAATCCCCATCAGCATAAATCCCAAACCGATCGTCAAGGACATTCCGCTTTCGCGGGCCGCACTCCCTGAGACTCGAAGAAATTCGCGCAGGGTGATCCCGAATTTCGCTACCACGAAGCCGAACACGATGATGCTGATACTCGTGCGAATCCAGGCGAGAAACGTGCGTTCGTTCGCGAGATGATCGCTCGGCTTACCGGCGTGTGAGGGAGCCGTGGGATTTGTCATGGTCGACACACTGGTTGAATTAATGCGGTTCCTGTCTGGCGGCGTCTTGCATCTCTACGTGTTCGGGGCGAAAGCCGATGCCCACTAGGTAGGCTGGAATTCTGCGCAGAATAGGAAAGCGGCGCAACAATTGCACAAGCAGAGGGACTTCGATTTGCTTATTCGCCCCTAAGACGCGGCTGATCACTCGGTTTTGAATGACTACCTGTATGCGCTGCATCGCGCGCGTGGGGAATTCGCGTCGGCGCTGCACGGCGGCGAGGTCGTCTTCGGTGACGGAACTGTAGGCAGGCTCTTGCGAAGGCGCATCCCCAACTTTCGCGGGGACCGCAGCAGTGGCGGCACGGCCCGCGGCTCGCGTGCCGCTATCGTCGAATCCACGGTGCATAAAAATCGGTCTAACCAACGGGCTGACATGCATGCTCGATGCGCCTTCCGGCACAGGAGTTAGTCCCATGGCGATTGCGGCAGGAAGCGCGCCTTCCACGGGTGAAATCGCTGTGCTAATGGCGTCCATCACCGGAATTGTTCCCGCGGTTGTGCCGCGCTGAAACGCGGGCGCCAGAATATTTGCCGCGGCGACTGCGTCTTGTATTGCGAGATTGATGCCAACTCCTCCGATTGGCGACATGGCGTGCGCCGAGTCACCGATACAAAGCAAACCGGGCCGATGCCATTTCTTCAAACGATCGATGACCACGGTGAGCAATTTAATGTCGTCCCAACTTTTTAATTCTTGCTCGCGGCCGCGCACAAATGGTTGCAGACGGACGATGTCTTCGCGAAAAGCAGGCAGGCCCTTCTCGCGTATGGCATCGAAAGCGCCTTTGGGTATGACGAATGCGCACTGCCAATATTCGCCGCGTTGAATCATCACAAGAATTCTGCCCGAATCGATGTGTCCGAAAGTCTGCGGCGGATCGCCCGGCTTGCGGGGCATGCGCATCCACAGGACGTCGATGGGCGATCCAAAGGTTTTCACTTCGAGACCGGCTTTCTGGCGCACGATGGAGTGTCGGCCATCTGCTCCAATCACTAGCTCGGCTCGAATTTCAACCGGCCCCAGTTGAGTTTTCGCGCGCACGCCGATGATGCGGTCTCCTTCGGTAATCACGTCGGTCACTTCCGCTTGCATGCGCAGATTAAACTCTGGATAGCGTTTGGCGTGATCGCACATGAAGTTCAAGAAATCCCATTGCGGCATCAACGCGATGAATTTGCAATGCCCAGGCACATGAGAGAAGTCGGCAATGGTCAGCTTCACCCCTCCGATTTCAGCAGCGAGTTCGCGGAGCTCATCGTGAGGAACTTTCAGGAATTCATCCAGCAAGCCGAGTTCGTACATTAGTTCGAGGGTGGATGGATGAATCGTGTCGCCTCGAAAATCACGCAGAAAATCTGCATGTTTCTCGAGGACGAGAACTTCCACGCCGGCGCGCGCCAGCAAATAGGCGCACACCATGCCCGCGGGTCCGCCGCCCGCAATGCAACAACGCACGTTGATTTTTTGTACTACGGCCTCGTCAGGCATGGCCAATCATGCTCGCTTCTTGTTACCCAGGTGTATCAAGCTGCGAAAGCTCGACCTCGCAGATTGTACTTCAAATCGCGAGTAACTAGCCGTTTAACGGTAATTTATGGAGATTCCAGTCACAAATGGAATAAAATTCGGCGAAATCCTTTGAGCCGGAGCTATGAAATTGTCTGGAATTTCGCGCATCCGTTCGTGCCCAATCGGGATTTCCTACGCCGCACTGTTGATTTGTCTATCTACGGTCGGCCTGCCCGCTCTGATTGGACAACAGCCTGCCCCGGACTCGCCAAAGGTGGCGTTGACCGAAAAGCCCGAGGCCATGTATTCCAGCGATCCGAATGATTCATGGAACCGGGTTTTCTACTTTCTATTTTCACGCCGGCTCGAAATACGTCTCTCTGCTGACTTCCCGGAAGCCGGGCCGTTTGTTGACAAAGTCAGCACGCGATCGTTCGAACGCGTGGAGATTGGCGATCGCGCGATTGACCCGATGTACCCCGGAGAGTTGGCAAGCACGGGCGAGCGTGTGGTTCTGTCCGACACTGCTTACCCGGAGTTCGCCAAGGCGCTGCAGGAGGCGCTGAGCGAGAGCGTTCCGCGGAGTACGGTTGCGCGAGCCTTGATGCAGAACGATTTGTGGGGCGCCTACGATATTCTTTTTTACAAATTGGTCCCCCCATGGGAAGCGGAACTAGGACAGCGCAGGCTTGTAGTCCTGGACTTGATCGCCCGATTGATCAAGAAAATCGCGTTGACCCCTGAAGAAATCAAAGCGCTGCCGAATAATTATTCTGCGGCGGTTCGCAACAGTTCGTTTCCCGACGTTTTTCAAAAAGGTAGTGGTTGGATCGAAGTACAATGGTTCGCCGGTCGCGAGCACGACTCTTCAGCCAGGTTTCGCCGCGTTTCACGGGTATTTCTGAAACCGGAACATCCGCCGCGCGACATGCAGAAGTTTTTGAACGCGCAGCCGGGTCGCGACGACGATTCATTCGGCCGCGTGGCTAATCCTGTAGCGGACTTGGACGATGTCGCACTCGTCACCCAGCTTCTCTTGATCGACCCGGACGGCAATCTACATCCAACGACTCTCACCAGCGAAGCTCAAGTGCGCCATTTCGAAAAAACAGAGACGGGTATGTTCAAGAGAACTTCCATGCAGGTGTGCGAAATCAGTCGCAAATTATTTGTGAGCGCCCCGGAAACGGGCGGTTTAGTGTCGGAAGACGAAAATTCGCGCGCGTATCTGGGAGGTTACACTTTCGCGGAAGCGGGAGCCGAGTTTCCGGGCGCGAACCCGGGTTCCAATTTGTCTGCGAACACGACCATCATCAAGCCGCCGGTCCAGGTGAAACTGAGAACGCGCTGCGCGCAGTGTCACCTGGACGATCTCGCGATGATTCGCACCTTCGCGATTGGTTTCCCGCCGCATCCGCCGCCAGTGCGGCAATTGAATACTGCGGAGAATGACGCTGCAAGGTTCGACATCGCTCAAAAGCGGAAAGAAGGAGATTTTCAGGCACTGCTCGCCTACTTTGATCGGCGAGCATCGCGCCACTAAAACTTTTCGCGACGCGCTCGTTCATCCACTACAAATAGCCTCCGCTACCTCGAGCGCTTTCAGCAACTACCCGCTGCAGGCCAAGCGAGCCAGCAGTTTGCCTCGGGGAGTTACGCAGGCTCTCCCGGAAACGGGCACGATAGGGCGGCAAATTAATTTTGCTACCGCCCCAACAGCAGTCGAGTTCAATTGCAGACCACCATGAACGACTTTAGACGCGTAGTAGGCAGCTCCAACCAGCGCAACAAATCAAAGCTCCGCCAGCACCACGTGAGATAACCTGCTGGCCACCGGTGTACGCAATTTCGTACGGGCGAAAGTCGTCTCGATCACCGGCGGCTCCGACGTCAGCGTCACAACTCCTAGCCGAACCAAGGCTTCACACCGCACCCACTGAATGTTAACGTGATGCATATGCGAGAAGCGCGACCGTCATTCCGCGGTGCGGGTTTGTTCGACACAGCGTTGGGGATTCGACCCAGGCTAGCTGGGGCCAAACCATTGCGGATCGTCCTGGCGTTGGCTGTTGTGGCAATGTCGGTATCCGCGCGTGCGCAATCTGGCGACGGTTTGAAACCGCCGGCGCCCACGCAATCCTCTCAGCCAGTTCCACCGCCTCCGGATGCGCAAACGTCTTCGCAGCCGCCTCAATCGGTGCTGCGTACCGTCACGGTCACGTTTGATTACGATTTCTCCAAGCTTCCGGCCTGTTCCGCGAAGCGTACCCAAAAATGTATGCAGCAATTCAATGTGTATGAAGTTTCCGCAACTAAGCCGATCTTTCTTTTTTCCATTCCTGTACCTTCGAACGCCAACGGAAAGGTGATCGGTATCACAGGCTCGGCGCCACAGAAGCGCGCTTTCTTGACCGGACCGCATCGCTTCGGCGTGTCGGCGAAAATGGCAGGGACCAACCTCGAGTCTGACCCCTATCAGTGCATGACTTTCGCGCAAGTGCTACCCGATAATCCAACATCTCCGGCGCCAAGTAATTCATCACCGAAAAAGTAACCACCTTTTCCGGCTTAGATTCTCTTGCAATCAGTTTCTGCGCATGCGGATTGAGAAATATGTTCGGTCCGGGGATTCTGTTGGTTTTTATATGAGGGCGACAGCAGCTTTGGTACTGATCGCTGTGCGGTTCTGCGTCTTCTTATGGGCAAAAAGAGACCCGCCGGCTTGGTCGGCAAAACGCTCCCAGAGATTGTTTCGCTTGCCCAAAAAAAAGAAATAGCGATTAATTACAGCGTGCGTTCGATGGCGCTGCTGGAGACGCGAGAGCCGTAGGCGTTCTTGATTTGGGGAGGCGGAGCGACCAAGCGGACCACGTGCAACAGACGTTCGGGCTTGAATGGCTTGGCCATACACACGACCGCTCCGAGTTGATGACTCGCTGCGTAGTCGGCAGGTTGCGCCGCGCGTGTAAGCAAAATCACCGGGACGCGCTGTAGACGATCGTTGCGCTTGATGATCAAGCAAAGATCGTGGCCGCTCATGTCGGTGCCTTCCACCTCTGCAATAAAGCAGGCCGGGACGGTGGTGCGCAGAACTTCCAGCGCTTCTTGAGCGGTGGGCACTACGATCACGGTGTAGCCGTCCTGTCCCAGAATATTGCGCATGACGTCTGCCGTGCGCTTATCGGATTCGACGGCCAGCACGACGGATGGCTGTTTCTTCTGCTCAGCATTGCCCCTGGCACTTGGATCGCCTGCGGCAAACGGATCGCTTTTCGCGGCGTATTTGTTTTCATTTTTCCCGGCAGGTTTCGACGCGGCGAACTGTACCGCAACTCCGTATTGTGCTCCGCCGTGTTCCGTGACGCGTACCACTTCCGCGCGTTGTGCTGAATTGAAGGCAGCCGCCGCGGCGGAGTACGGGAACGTAACGTCAAGCATCTGGCCTTTCCGATAGCCTCCGCGCGCTGCCGTGAAAAGCAGGCCGTCGCGCGAAACGTCAATGCTTTTGCAAACTTCCTCAAATGGCTCGGGAGAATCCACGGAACGAACGTGAACCCCGGCGGAAATTTTCGCGCGTTTGCGGCGGCGGCGCTCCACGTGTGCAGCATTTTCTGCTGCGGTTTTTGCTCTGGCATCTGCGGAAGTAATTGGAGTCGTGCTCATTTCTTCACCTTGATTTCGCCGTGTGGGATGCGTAGCGAAACCCTCAGCGAACCATTCCTGGCGGCTGGATTTCTCGCTGGTATATATAGATGTACTGGCCTCCGCCTGAACGGGGAATAGTACCTTCGTTTCAATGTGAGACATTGTGCGCGTGAAAAGCAGGCGAAGATGCGTAAGTCATGTGAGGCGTGGGTATTACGAGGGGACCGAGGAGGGGCGTGATGGTTACTTTCTTGGAATCCCCGGCGAGATTTTCTAGCGACGATGCCGCAATCGCGCTGACCGTGTGCTGCAAAAGACTCTCACAGCTACCGTGTGCGCTAAGTACTGATCGCAATTTGCGGTGAGGCCAACGCTAGAACGCGTCGAAATTGTTATTATTTTCGCCTTGGGAACGTTGCGCGAGTTTTCGCTGCGAGATGTTGACCACCCAGGACGCGATGTTCGACTGCGTCACTGGCGCTGGTAGGCGTTTCAGCATCGACTTCCAGCTGTAAAACTTCAGATACATATCCTGAACGTTTTTCTCAATTTCTTCCGCGGTGAAATTCTTCGGTTTGATGTGGCAGAACTCACCAGGGAAGCGGCCAATGTCCTCGAGCCGGAGAATCCGGTCATCAGCCTTCATTTTCTCGAAGAACATGGTGCCCTTTTCTGGGCAGAGAATGTTGAAGTAGGCCACCGGAACCTTTTCCTTGTGCAGGAATTCCAGCGTATTCTCGAAAACGCCATGCGTTTCTGTGTCCCAGCCGAAAATAAAATTCAGTGAGTAGCTGATTCCGCGCTTGCGCAGGTTCGCCAGCATTTCGCTGTAACGATCCACCTTGTTGAAGTTCTTGTTCATGCCCTTGAGTGTGTCACGGTTGATGCTCTCGATGCCCATGTTGACGTGCAACAGGCCGCTGCGTTGCGCCAAGTCCATGTACTCATCGTCGTAGCAAAGAAACGAAGTCCACAACGCCGACCAGCGAAGTTTCAGCGGAACCATCGCTTCCATCAATGCCATAGCAGCGGCACGCTTGCCGCCAAAATCGCTGTCGCCGAAGAAAACATTCTTCGATCCCGTGTGCTTGATGTCCGCAATCACATCTTCCACGGGACGCACGCGGAACCCACCCCCCAGATAAAGGCGCTCGGAGCAGAATTCGCACTGCATGGGGCAGCCCCGCGATGACATCAGCGAGAAGGTTTTAAAGGGACCGTACTTGCGCAGATCCAGCATGTCCCAGCGAGGCAACGGGAGCTGTGCGATGCTCTTCATTTGCGGCGCCTGGTAAACCTTCTGCAAATGGCCAGCCGCCGCATCCTCTAACATTTTCGACCAGATCGGCTCGCCTTCGCCGATTCCAATCGCGTCGCAATGTTTGGAAGCCTCTTCCGGGTGGAACCAGACGTGCGGGCCGCCCATAATTACAGGAATGCCCAGGTCGCGAAATTGGCGGGCAACGTCGTAGCCGCGAATTGAATGGACAGTCCACGACGTGATGGCTACTAGGTCCGGCTTAGCGTTGAAGTCGATATCCTGAAGCTGCTCATCCACTAACGTGACGTCCCAGCCCTTGGGCGTGAGCGCAGCTAAGTAAGGAAGGGTGAGCGGCACCAGCGCGCGCATGCGCGATTTGAAGACGGTTCGGTCGTTTTTTGACACATAGTGCGACGGTTGAATGATCAGAATCTTATTCATAGTTCTCCGTACCCGAAAATTGACGACTCTTCGTTTTGATGCGCGGAACTCGAAGTTCGCAGCAAAAAAGTTCGTAGGTTACTGATTCACTGGACAATTCGTCCCACCGTACCAAAACGGAATTCCGGTCTTTCTGACGCAAAAAGTTTAGCTGTGCTTTCTCACGGATGTCAAGCGCGAGAATCCTATTGATAACATTGGAGAAACCTAAGGCGGCCAGTCCCGCGCGCACTGTCCAATCCCAATCGGCACCGCAGAGCCTGTCGCGCCGTCCGCCGCCCGATGCCCGAAAACGACGCGTCTAAGTCCGAACGCGACAGATGACACGATTCTCGAGCTCACGACGAATGTAGGGCGAAGGGATTTGACCGGAAGTCAAGGCCTCGAGTCCGCTGCATCGTCGGGGAATCTTTCGCCGACGGATTCGTCTTCGCTCGGCGGCGCAAGACCGGTCTATCGCGCCGCCGCTGCAGTCGGAGAGGGCTCATCAAGCTAATCGGGCGTTGAACCGCTGGCGGCAACCCGATTCAAATGGCGAGCCCGCGTATCTCCGAGCGGCGTTCGAAGCGAATCCGGAGTTGCGCGCAGCTTGGCACGACGCGAAATCCAATCGCGACACTCTTGCCACCCCCGGGGAAGCTCGGGCCACCACTGGAACTCTGGCAGACCTCAATCATATGGAAGCGCTGTTTTTCTCGCATCGTCGGGAAGACCATGCGCAGCTCGCATATGCTTTCGCAGAGCTGGATCGGGTTGCGTTTGGTTGCTCGTCCGCGCCATGTCGCAGGTAGCGCAGAGTGCCGGCGGCCCGAAAACAAACGCGTGTTGGATACGCCTAGAAGCGCATATTTAGAATACTCCAAAGCGCTTTTGTATCAATGAGTTGTTTCCCGTCGAGGTACGTAACGGAGTGGAAGACTCGAACTTCCAAGGCTATCGCAACTCGCAAACTTCAATTTCTTATCTGAAAAGGATAGCTGTGAGCGTCGGCGCTTGATTTAGAATGAACGCCCTTGGCTACTGCGGCGCAACTCGACCGAGTGCGGATCGTTCTGGTGTCCGTGCGCAATCCTCTGAATATTGGCGCAGCCGCGCGCGCCATGAGCAATTTTGGCTTTCGTCACTTACGCGTCGTGAATCCTTACGAAAAGGCGTTTCGCCAAGCGCGGTCCGCCGTAGGCGCTTCGTCTGTGCTGGAAGAAGCCGAGCAATATAAAAGCGTCGCCGACGCTGTTGCCGATTGCACGCTGGTGGTGGGAACCACGGCCGTGCGTCACCGGCAATTGCATCACTTGCTGCGGCGTCTTGAAGATGGCGCGCGCCTGATACGCAAACGCATCGGCGCGAGTCGCGTGGCTCTGCTGTTCGGCTCGGAGAAGTTTGGTCTGTCGAACAAAGATCTGAGCCATTGCCACTGGCTGATGCGCATCCCCACATCCGAGCAAAATATTTCGATGAATCTGGGGCAGGCTGTCGCGGTATGTCTATACGAAATTGTCCGCGATGCGAGGACCGGGCGGCTACCGGAGAAAATTCCCCGCGCCGCAGCAGGCGAAATGGAGCGATTCACGACGAAGCTGCTCGACGTTCTGCATGCCAGCGGCTTTTTGGAGATGCGTCGTGTGGCCGATGCAGAGGAAAGAATACGCCGATTGGTTCGTCGTCTCAATTTGCCCGCTCGCGACGCCGTGATCTGGCTCGGGATTATGCAGCAGACCCTCTGGAAGATTCGCTCGGGGCATAGCATGCAAAGTGAGAAAGACACTGAGGAGTGATGTTCTGATACAAACGAAAGGTCATTTCGAGAGTCGTCCTAACCACAGCGGGTCTTCCGTCGGGTGCAGCGGCCGGTTTAAGACTCCATTCTTTAAATAGTTCAATCGTCTCCCGAGGAAGACCACCTTGACCCTGATATCTCCCGCATGCCTTGCCTGTATTCTAAGCCACGCCTGCCAGCAGCTCAACATACATCTTCAATTGCCACGGCGAGTGAGCACACCAATTTTTAAGCAGCTGCGTGTTTTAGTCTTTTACTGCGATGCCTTGAATTTCGAAGCGCGCGCCAAAGAGTAATGGACCTGACCCGATGAACGCGCGTGCGGGTAACGGCTCCGCGAAATACGTACGATAGATTTCGTTGAACTGTGCGAATAACGAGACGTCCGGGCAGAAAATCTGCAGCGATACTAAATCCTGCATGGTCATTTCCACTTTGGCCAGCGTGTCCCGCAGGCTATCCATCATCAAACGAATCTCACGCTCGACGCTTTCCGGGACTTTTCTCGTAGCGGGGTCTAGGCCGATGTGCCCGCAGAGATAAAAAGTTTTGTCCACCAGCACACCGCTACTGAATGGCAACGAGCCAAAGCCGCCGGGTGCCGGAATATGTAACCGCTTTTGTGCAGACGCCATTTTCTCCCTCGCTAACTCTGATGTAACGACTCGGCGATCATATCTCGAATCGTAGGCCGGGCGAAAAGCCGCTACTGGTCAGCGAGGCCGTCACGAAGACCATAATAGACCGTCGCAGAAAATCAGATCAATCGTTATGTGCGCCCCGAGTAAACGAAAGGGCGCCGGCGCAGGCCCTACGGCTACCCAGCCGCATTAAATATTCGTAGGAGCTGATGGCGACGACTGTTAATTAACGATCAGAGTAACGGTGAAGCCGCGCGTGGCGCCTTGGGCTGTGCCTTGAGCGGTGAGAGTGTAGGTGCCCTTCGGCGTCACAGTGATTCCCGTAGTGCTGCTGTGATGGCACCCGCCCAGCGCCACAGCGAAAATCGCACAGAGTACCAAAACTGAAATCGTTCGCTTTGCATCGGCGCCGAAAATGCAAAACGCAAACATCGCAAAAGGTATCGCGGCCAAGGCCCCCAACTCGCCGAGAAACGAAAGAGTCGAGAAGCCCGCGGAATTGCGCAGTGCACCGGACGGCCAATTTATTTCGCCGGCCTGGATATAGATTCCAGAACCAGTGCCCATCGTGGCGCTTTTTATCGGGGCCGTGCTCGTCGTTTGGAACGTGACGTTAAACGGAACAGGCATGCCCGGCATGACATTTACCGTAAGCATAGGAACCAGCGGCGTGGTGACTGTAGTGCCAGCCGAAATTCCGCAGGTGGTGGCAGCCGGCAAAGCCGCTCCGGACGGGCAGAGCAACGTTACCGGACCGCTGAAGGTGTCGTCCGGAATAATTTGCATCTGAAAAGTCGCGGCGAATCCCTGCGCGATCGTGATCAGTGGAACGGAGCCGTTCGCCAGCGCGATTTGATAATCGTCGGCGGTGCCACTCACCTGCGCAGTCAAAGTATTTTGCACGCCCGAGCTCGTGTAAGTTACGGCCAAAGACGCCGAGCGCGCTCCCGTGCCTTGCGGCGTGAACGCGATATTCAGCGTGCAGCTCGTGTTTGCGAGCAAGGTGCCGGTGCATGAAGTATTCAGCACGGTGAAGTCACCCGGGTCTGCGCCCTGAAATCCCGACGTGATTTGAGAAATCGTGCCTGTAGAATTATTTGTAAGCGTAAAGGTTTGTGTGGGAGAAGTTCCCGCGACGGGCTCCGGCCCATACGGCGTCTGATTTGTGGGCGGACTTAGCGTCACGCCATTGGCCGGAACGCCTGCGCTGCGGAGTGCAAGAAGCCGGCGCGTGCCCTGGTCCGATATGAAAAGGTTTCCGTTCGAATCAAATGCGATTTGACCGGGCGAACTCAATCCGTGCGCGACGCGTTTGACATTTGCAGTGGTTGCATCGAGCCGCAATATCTGATCCTGGCCTGCACCCAGTCCGGAAAAAGACACGAACAGATTACCCGCGCCGTCCACAGCGAGGCCGGTGGGAATACTTGTAATGCTGCTTGTGCGTTGCCGGCTATCCCCGGCTAAATTCCATGGAGAAATTCCTGTGGCAGTAATCGAGCGAGTTTTCGTATTGATTGCAACGATAGCTCCCGTGTCAGCCGAAGCGGCAAAAACTTTTCCGCCATCAAGCGTGACCGCGACGCTCGCGGGCGAAACCACGTGCCCCAGAATTTCCAGCACACCCGGAGAAGAGGATGTGGCCTCGTGCAGCATCAGCACGGCATTCGCTCCGCGGTCAGCGATATAAAGATTTCCCGAGCGATCCAGGGCCAGTCCAAGAGGTTCGATAAGTTCGAAATTCTGGCGCGGACCATATCGCCCCACCACGCCGCGAACGATTCCAGGCTCGCTGCTCGCTGTTCCTGCGATGCTGCGAATCGTGCCATTCAAAGTGTCAGCTACAAAAATTGTCCCGTCGGGCGCGACTACCACTCCGCTGCGCATAGAAAGGGAATCAAGCTTCAAATCGAATTCCGCACCGGACGCGACGCCACCATCGCCGAGGGAGCCTGCTGAAAGCTGTCCGGCAAACAGCGCCAGTTTGCTGCTACCAGCAAGAGTATTCGCCGAACCGATCGGATTTAAGGCAGTCGCCAGTGTGAAAATCCTGTCCCCTTTGTCGGCGCTTGCGAGATAGATCATCGCGGATTGCGGCACGGAGGAATTTTCCACACTAGCGGCGCCCGCCGGGTTCGACGCGCTTTGCGGTTGCGGTTCAACGGCGAGCGAGCGCGCTGAGATGCTCGTCGCAATCGTCACCGGGCCATTCGCGCTAGCCGGAGCAGGCGTCGCGGATCCGGTTGCTGCGCTACCTTGGTCAGCGCCGGCGTCATTTTTCGTCGAGGAATTCTGCGAAATAGCAATGGTAGTGCCGTTTCTCTCATCGTGAGACGGGCTGGCCGCGGACAATTTCAGCGCGACTGCAAATCCAATCACTGTCAGCAAAGTGACCACACAAGCGTTTCGCAATCGTCGCACTAAGCTCTCCTTACATTCGACGCTTAGGATTCAACTGAAGGCCGTCGGGTTGTGCGCTGCCGAACGCTAGCTAAAGCCTTCAACCAATTAAGCAATAGGGCTTCGTTCCGCGCACATGTACTGCGTAAATCATAACATCGAATTTCGCCACGCATCGCCATTCACAAATTAACAAATCCAGCTTTGGAGGAAAAATGGACTTACATTTTCGCTTGTGGACGCGTGGGAAGACGGCAAGCGCGTGCACGTCAGCGGCACAGATGGTGTCGCTCGCGCGATTGATTTGCGAAATGTATTTGGTGCTTACGGCCGGGGAAGGGAACCCGCGCCAACGCTACGAGCGTCTGCTCTGTCTGCATCGCGCCGGCGAACAAGAACTGTTACCTCTGCCCATCGCCAAAAAATTCGATCGCCCACTCACAGCGCTAAGCTGGGTCCGTGATGATACATGGAGCCTTACTGCCGGCCGCCGTCTGCACGATTGAAGATGCTACAGCTTAGTTGTTCGGGTGGGTTTCCATCCATTCACCCAGGAGTTTCGCGGCGTGCTCGCAGAGTTTGCGGTCCTCGGCGGCAAAAGCGGCGGGAAGATGGCTATCAATGTCCAACTCGCCCGTCACTTTTCCAGACACGAAAACTGGAACGACAATTTCGGACTTTGTCTCGAGCGAGCAGGATAGATAGCGCGAGTCGGCATTCACATCGTCAACCACCACGGTGTTGCCACTGGACGCAGCTGCGCCACAGATTCCCTGGTTCAATGGGATGCGCGTGTGCGGCGTCATCGAGCCTTTGAAGGGGCCGAGGATCAGAACGTCTTCACCCGGGCCGTCTTTCTGAATCATGTAAAAGCCCACCCAGTTGTACTTCAGCAGATTCTTGTGCAGCAGCGAGACAATCCCATTCATTAGTTCGAATGCGGAAGTTGCCGCGGCGCCAAGAGCGTCCAATTCTGGTATCAGATCTTCCGGTTCCGGATTTGTGCGAAACATAGTGGGGATTAAATCATGGCCGGCTGAATCAGTCAGCAAGCTGAGGGGCGATTTGGTTCCAGCCTCGCAACCTCACACGTGCGCCCCTAGGAGTGAGGGTTTCGTAAAGGCGCAGGGTGCTGCGCCTTTTACGAATACGAAACGGGATCCGCGCCGTTTTCCTGAAATTGGAATTCGTAGTGCGGCGCAAATCCGCTTATGGGCTACGGAGTTTGGGGTTTTGGTTTTGGTTCCGCTTTCTCCTTCTTCGGTTCCGCAGCTTCCGACTTGTGTCCCCAGAATTCCGGATCAGCCTTAGCCAGATCTTCACCCATGTAGCTCATCTTCGGGCTGATGACGAAGATATTCCTTTCGCTAGAAGCAATGGCAGAGGCGGAAAGTTCGCCGAGCTTTTTCATTCCCTCCGGGCCCATCGCGTCAGCGAATTGTTTGCTGTTCGCGAAATCGCGGTCAATTTCGGATGTACCGCTGCTTTCTTTTTCCCAGGCCGCAAAGGTTTCGTAGCCGGCAAGGAACAGTGCGCGCGGCTTGCCGCTGAGGGAAGTTAGCGCCACATAGTGCGCAGGGGCCTTTCCATTGTTCAAGGCCTTCACATAAGCGCTTTCGGTGCGTTCATGCATCGCGCCGGCCTTTCCAGGCTTCACAAATTCGCGGGTGATGGTGAGCACCGGCGGCGGCGCATGCATTAGACCGGATTTTTCCTGCGCCACGGCAACGGACGTGGTTGCAAATACAAAAAACAGTCCCCACAGAAAACTGCACAGTTTTTTCATGGATGCCGACCTCCTCGGCAATAACGTGATCGAAAATTCCTGGTTGATTGGCCCGTGCTAAATCTACAGGGTTAAGAAAAAACTCGAAGCTCGTGCGCTTATTTCGCGCAGAGTAACGAACAGGTTCACCGAAGTCAAGAGCCGCGGAGTCCGCGGAGTCTTAGGACTGGCTCCGTCCATCAGGTTACCGACTGACGCCTGCGCTCTCGAAGTTATTGCGCGTCCCAGGCTGCCGCGCGTAAAGTAAGGGCGGATCTGAAGCGATCAAACAATTTAAATTTGATGGCTAGGTTGATCCCTATGATGAGGCGCGTCGGAGTCTATCTGGCTGGTTTTTTCCTTGTGACCCCGATCGTGACCGCGGCGCAGAACAGCGCCACAAAAACTTGGTCCGGCGTCCTGGTCTCCAGCAGTTGCAATGCTGACGAAGCTTTTGCCGAATCTCCGGAGTGCACCAAGAGCGTGCCCGGGGCGAAACTCGCGCTGTATGACGACACCAACAGAATGATGTACGGCCTTGAGCCACAGGAAGCGGTGGCCGTTCGCCTGGGAGAAACCGTCACGGTCCGTGGCAGCCTCGACGAAGACACGATTCACATCACTTCGATCGATCTGCTCTCTATCGGACTCGCCGTTGGCCAGAAAGCTCCCGGTTTTTCGATTCGCGACCAGTTTGGCCGCGCACAAACTCTAGACACCTTGAAAGGTTCGAGCGGAACCGTTCTCCTCTTTTTCCGTTCCGCCGACTGGTGACCCTTCTGCAAAGGGCAGCTGGTGCAGCTGCAAAACGCAATCCCGAAATTCGAAAAGCAAGGCGTGAAGCTCGCCGCCATCAGCTACGACTCGGAAGCGATCTTGAAATATTTTGCCGATCGTCACAGCATTGAATACCCATTGCTCGCGGATCCGGACTCGAAAACCATCCAAACCTATGGCGTACTCAATCAGGAAGCCACCGGGATGCAGAAAGGATTTGCGCGTCCGGGTTATTTTTTCCTCGACGTCCACGGCATCATTCGAGAAAAGTTTTTCGACCCGCGATACCGCGAAAGACTCACCGGAAACAGCATCATGGCAAAGCTTTTTCCGGAGCTGAGCCAAGAAGTTACAGAAACCGTGGACGCGCCACATCTTCAACTGGCGCTCGAGCAATCTGACTCCACCGGCGTTCCCGGCACACGCGTCACGCTTGCTGCCCAAGTGCGGTTGCCCGCGGACGTCCATGTTTACGCGCCGGGCGCCAAGGGTTACAAGCCTGTTCAGCTAGTGCTTGAACCGACCACGCAACTCGAATTCAAGCCAGCCGTTTACCCGCAGCCCAAGACCCTTTATTTGCCCGCGATCAAGGAAAGCGTACCCGTCTTCGAAGGAACCTTCCGGATCAGTCAGGATGTGCAGGTGAACACCGGCTCAGAATTTTGGGGCTCACTCGGAAAAGACGGAAAAACTTTTACAATTTCGGGGAAGCTCGACTATCAAGCGTGCGACAAAACTACCTGCTACGTACCTACTTCCGTCCCAGTGAAATGGCAGCTGCAGGTGTTGCCTCTGGATCGCACCCGCGCCCCGGCAGACATTCGCCACAAATAGCACAAAGAACACGTATTTTTTCAGACGTGCATAAGGAATGAAATCAGCAATGCGATCGGGAGCTTTCGCCGATTACCAATGTTGCGCGCATCAGGCGGCCCTTAGCGGGACAGCCAGCTCGCGTCAACCGGCTCGTCGATAGGGAATCTCGGTGGCATCGCCGGCCTCGGCTCCAGCGTCGCATCACTCTTCGGCTAGCCCGCTGCTGTACAATTGAGTTGTGCCCCCATGAGAAAACTGGCACAACTTCTCTTCGTCTTCTTGTGTACGGCGGGTTGCGTTCCCTCGGCATTTGCCAAGAAAACCGAGCGCGCTGCATTGCCAGCAAAAATCATGCAGGCGAATTTCGTTTACGTGGACTGCGTATGCCCCCGGGGATTAGCCGTCGCGCGCGACATGGCTTTGCAGCAGCTTCAAAGCTGGGGACGTTTTCAGATTTCGCAACAGCGGCGGCAAACCGATCTGGTCATTCTCTTTTCCGGGAATCCGTACATGGGTGACTACGTTACACGCGATGGTCCCGATAACCGGCCGGTCAAAGTTGACCTCACCATCATGACCGTAATTGACCCGAACACAGGTCAAACTCTGTGGACGGCTTCAAGGCGCTGGGGCAGTCTGCGCGTTCGCGGGGCAACCAAGGATTTGATCGAAGAGTTTCGTCAGCAAATGGAAGGGCAAGTTAAGAGATGGCGTCTGAACGACGTTCTTATATGCAGTGTGACTCCCCCTTACGCGGGCTTTGCGCATCTCTCTGCCGAGGAAGCGCTCGCGGAATCCGATTCTGGCTCCGTCAAAGTCTCCGGCACTGCAGAGCACTTGATGTTGACTTCGCCAGACGCTCCGGCCTTTTGTCAGCGCGCTGAGTTCGTATTCAGCCCGGAACACCGAATCATCGGGTACGCCATCTTCGCCTCACGCGCGGACGATCTGAATGTCAACGAAGTCCTTCAGTCTGCCGATCAATTTGATTTTGCGAGCGGGAAATATTCCAGCGGCGATCAAGTCTATTTCAGCGCTCAGAGCAAAGATAAAAAAATACTGATGCAGTTTAACGTGGAAGGCCACAAACAAGCATTGTCCCGTGTCTTTTACTTTTACTAACAGGTTGTGCCACGGGCGGCGAGCTTTCGGCGCCGGATTTCACTTCAATTCGACGCGAGAAAACGCTTTCAGAATTTCTCCCTCGGATGGAGGTTGCAAGACGTTGCGCGTCGCGAAATCTTCCGCCTGGGGATAGTTCGTGATTCTCCATTCATAAAAATAAAAGACTGCACGTGATTGTATAAAGAGCGTTCAACTTAGCACTCGTCAGCCCGGCACCGCCAATTGAACAAAATGGCACGGACTTGCGAACCGGCTTTGCAGTCGACTGACGGCGATCGATTGTGGTACACAGGGCCGCACCAACCCGTGGAACAAAGGTACCTTGTTGACGGACGGGGCTTGCTGTGAACATGCGCGCCACAAAATTCGAGTTCGAACAGCGCTTCTGGTTCATCGGACTGATTTTCTGGCTGGGTTTTTCCCTGTACGCGCTCGACCATAAGAATGCCGCGCTCTGGCTGCTGCATGTGGGCGCGCCATCGGTTGATCCCAACAGCGGCCACGGAAATAATCTAGCTCGACTGATTTTCGGAGCCGGCGCGCTGCTGGTTTTTCTTGCCGCAGCGTTTCGCACGTGGGCCACCGCATATCTGAAAACGGAAATCGTTCATGACCAGGCGCAGCATTCCGAAGACTTGGTCGCAGACGGGCCTTACCGCCATCTTCGTAATCCGTTGTACTTCGCAAATCTTGCTATGGCTGCGGGTATGGGATTGCTTGCCAGCCGCGCAGGCTGGATATTTATGATCGTGGTGATATGGCTGTTTATGTACCGCTTGATTTTTCGCGAAGAGGACGGCCTGCTCCGCACACAAGGTGAATCGTATCGAGCTTACTTGAAGGCGGTGCCTCGATTTTGGCCTTCGCTCAAGCCGCGCATTCCCTCTGCTGGCGAAGAACCACGCTGGGGACAAGCTTTCGCTGGCGAAAGTTTAATCTGGCTATTCGGCGCCGCGGAATTGGTCTTCGCCATTACATTGAATTTCAGGTTGATGTGGATTGTTTTCGGCGCGAGCTTCGTGGCCTACTTTCTCGCGGTTTATCTCGTCAAGAAACGGGCCGCTGCGGGAAGATCGTAAAACACCAACGCGCTTGAGCTTCTTGATGGCGCCGGCGTCCTGCAGGCTCTTTTGCTTTTCCCGATCTGTGTGGAATGGCCGGTCCTACGACAAATACAGAAAGCGTTCTCGGTGGTCATCACTCTAACTCGTCCCTTTCAGGAACAGAGAAGTTCGGGCCCGTCCTACCAAAACCTCGCAGAAGACCTCACGCATTCAGCGAAGTGGCCGGAGGGCAGGCAATCCATCATTCCAGGATTACGAAAAATATTCGCGAAGCGGTGGCAGCAGGGAAGGACGAAGACGTCACCGCGGGGTGAGCTCATACTGACATTTCAATTCCGGCGCTGGCATGGGCCGCGAACGGAAGCAACACCCTCCTCCTCGTCGTGGGCCGCCTGCGTTTCTACAAATTCATGCCCGCGACCGTGACCGACATTAACCTGGCCATGTAGCGCCTGACGATTTCTCAGTGAGTCTTCACAAAAAGGAAACCGGGTGTACAATTTTGTTTGCTTGGATTTCCGTGCAATCCACGCGTCGCCTGCGCCAAGAATCTGCGTGGCCATAGGGGAGTACATTTGGAGACCGCCGTCGGAGTATTCAGTTCGCGAGAGGGCGCGGAACACGCGCTGGAATATTTGCTCAAAAACGGCGTGCCCGAAGACGCCATCGTATATTTGACGCGTTCCGAAACCGAAGCCGTGATACTCGGCAAAGAGATCGGCGGATTTGCGGGGGGCATCGCGGGCGGGGCAGTGGGCTTCGGCGCTGGGATGGTAGCCGCGTCGCTCGCTCTGATACCCGGCATGGGAGAGGTTTTCGCCTTAGGCGCGGGAGCCGCTGCATTACTCGCCCTTCTCGGAAAAAAAGCTGGAGAAGCGGCTGGCGCGAGGTTGGCGAAAGACATTGACGCCGAAGTTCTTAGAGACGAACAGTCTGCTCAAGATGCTGAACTTTTCCTGAATATTTTAAAAAGAAACCGCTCGCTGATCGTCGTCCGAACGGAATCTCACACAATCGCGGAAATTGCCTGCGACATCCTCGACCGTATGGGAACCACGGGCACCGCGGCACCCGATCCGATTGCAAAGAAAATGCGCGCTACTTCCCGGCCCGCAGGCGACGGCATCACGGTTCTGGAATTGCACGGAAGAATCATGCTGGGCGAAGGCAACATCATACTTCGCGATGCAGTCCAGGATTTGCTGACGCGCGGAAGCAACAAAATCCTGCTGAGTTTGACCGAAGTGGATCACATTGACAGTGCGGGCATCGGAGAACTGGTTAGAAGCCACTCCGCCGTGCGTAAAGCGGGCGGTCAGCTAAAACTCTTGAAGCCCAGCGCGAAGATCGAAGAAATGCTAGATAGAAGCATGCTGCACAAAATCTTCGACGTGCAGAAAGACGAAGCCGCCGCCATAAAATCCTTCGCCGCCTCCTCCCATTCCGGCGCGGCTTTTTAATTTAGCCCCCCTAACAGAACGCAGTAATTTTCATACACGCGGCAGAGCCCGGTGTAGCTCTCTCGGAACATCAGCCGGTTTCATGATTTCGCGTCGCGCCATCTGGGCTAGTTTAGATCGGAGATTCTATTCATGAAGAAGTGCTCACAGGTGCCACCAGAACCCTCGATTTTCCAAACCGTTAAGACCATGCTCCGAACTGATAGAATTGCCGGCGTGAGATGGTCATACGCACCGCTAACGGCCACAAGAGAATGAACTTCCTGAAGACCGCTCGTCCCGTCATTCAAGTTTCCGGAATCCGAAAGACTTACGGCGCAACAGTGGCAGTCGACGAAGTGTCCTTTGAGGTCAATGACGGAGAGATCTTTGGTTTGATCGGACCCAATGGCGCGGGAAAGACCACCACCATGGAGTGCATAGAGGGTATTCGAATTCCCGATCGCGGCACCATCTCAGTTCTGGGTCTTGATCCCTTCCGGCAGGTTTACAAACTGCAGGAACGTATCGGCGTGCAGCTTCAGCAGGCGCAACTTCAGAAGCGGATAAAAGTGTGGGAGGCCGTTGACCTCTGGGCTTCGCTTTACCGGAAGAAGTCGATGGACGGCGAACGCTTGCTCGATCAACTCGGCCTTGCCGACAAGCGGGACGCCTGGTTTATGAACCTCTCGGGTGGCCAGAAGCAGCGACTGTTCATTGCCCTTGCGCTGATCAACGATCCGGAGGTGGTGTTTCTCGACGAGCTGACGACTGGGCTAGACCCGCAGGCGCGTCGGGCGATCTGGGAACTCGTGCGCGGCATCCGCGAGCGCGGCAAGACCGTTTTTTTGACAACTCATTTGATGGAGGAAGCGGAACGGTTGTGCGACCGCCTGGCAATCATCGAACGCGGCCGAATCATTGACATCGACACGCCGCAGAGACTCGTTGCTCGGCACTGCCCTGAACGAATCGTCGTTCTGGCGACCGATGACCCGGCCGCGGAGGATTGCTTTCGAGCGATCGCGCGAATTGAGTCGGTGGAGCGAAGCGACTCGCAAATCACGATTCGCGGCCGGGGAGATGATCTAGTGACCGAAGTAATCCACTGTCTGTCCGAGAACCGTATACGCGTCACCGACTTTCGCATGATCGTCCCGAATCTTGAGGACGTGTTTCTCAAATTGACCGGTCATTCAATTCGCGACTAGGAAAAAATGTTGCGTGGACTCTGGAAACTAACTTGGATCGAAATCAAGGTCTTCCTGCGCGAGCCGCTTGGCGCGTTTGGGACCATCGGTTTCCCGGTCGTGGTTTTCCTTGTGATCGGCCGAGTAGCCGGGCGCAACATCCCCGCACCTTCGCTTGCCGCCAACGTTTTTCTCCGCGTGGGCCTGCCGGTGCTCGCGGCGCTCCTGATCGCGGTTAGCTCGGTGATATCGCTGGTCACCATTGTCTCGATCTACCGCGAAGGGGGAATCCTCAAGCGGCTCCGCGCGACTCCGTTGCGCCCACAGACAATTCTTACTGCGCACGTGATCGTCAAGCTCGCGCTCACGGCGGCCACGCTGGCCTTGCTGGTGCTTGCAGGCAAACGGTACTACCCGATCGGCATCCATGTTCCATGGTTCGGGTTTACGATTGCGCTGCTGATCAGTACTTTGAGCATTCTGTCGATTGGCTTTCTCATCGCCAGCATCGTTCCCACGGCGCGCTTTGCACAGCCGATCGGCGCCGCGATTTTGTATCCGATGATTGCCGTCTCGGGACTTTTCACGCCCATTGACTCGATGCCGCCAGTCCTCCACGCGGTGGCCCGAGTCCTGCCGATGACCTATGCGGTGTCGCTACTCGAAGGTATTTGGAACGGCGACGCGTGGTCGGCGCACTTGGGTGACGTGGCAGCACTGGCCATGGTGTTTTTCATTTTCACGGCGCTCTCGGCGAAAGTGTTTCGCTGGGAGTAATCACATGTATGCGACGCGCGGAACGTGATAACCGCAAGTCAACTTTTGGGGTGAGAAGGGCAGAGCGCGATTGCCTGTATTCAGGTGCTGACGTAAGAGCGGATGCGAAACTCTGAGAGAGGCGTTTGCGGCAGGGTATGACAACCGCCATTGGGCGGCGAAAGATTCCGATGTAGTTTGCCTCCACGACGACCTTGAATTACAAAACTAGTTGGCGAACACCACTCGTCATCGCCATTCAATAGGAAGCTGTTTCTATCGTCGCAGCGCGCTATAGGGTGCGGGAATGGATATTATGTTGTTTTATACCCAGCGCGAGCCTTTGCGGGCAGTTGCGGGGGGCTTGTGAACTGCGATGAGGTTTAGCTTTGTGGAAAATGGCTACTTAATCGGGGGCTTGGCTAGTTCGTATTTTAAGTACTGCTCGAGGGTGGGCCGATCGCCGCCCATTAGCATGCGTCCGTTGACGAAGACGGTCGGGGTGCTGGCCACGGCCAGAGCTACTCCGTCGGCTTGATTTGCGGCTACGGCTTTTTTGGCCTCGGGCGAGGACATGCAGGCTTTGAAGGCATCGGCGTCCAGGCCTGCGGCTTTGGCGAAGCCCGTTAGCTTTTCCCAGACATTTTCCGTCGAGATTAAATCCTGATTCTCGAAGATTGCGTCGTGGAGCTGCCAGAAGGTGTCGGGCGATTGCATGTAAGCGCAGCGCGCGCCGATCGAGGCGGTTTCGGTCCAGGGATGGATTTGGGTGAGCGGGAAATCTTTAAATACTACGCGCACTTGCGGATACTGGGGCTCAAGGGTTTTCAGAGTGCGAAAGAGGTCGCGGCAATGAGGGCACTGGAAATCGCTGAACTCGACGATGGTGACACGAGCGTCGGCGGGGCCTAAGGTCGGATTACCTTCCAGATGCATGTGAGCTAGATTGTCGGCGAAGGGATTGGAGGACATGTCGTACATGTCGCCCCGAAGGAAGGTTTTACCATCCTTGCTGACATAGACCGTTCCAGAATCCGTCCGATCGTTTCTGGTGATATGGATTGACACTTCATAGAAGTCTGGAGAGACCGATGACGTCATGGGTCCGAGGCTCACTTTGAGATCAGGCCCCCAGGCAAATAGATTACGGACAAAAGCTTCCGTGGATTGCAGGATTTTAGCCTGATCAGGTGCCGGCGCAGCTGGCGCGGAGCTTTGCGCGGACGTGGGGAGCGCTGCGGTCAGCGCGATGAGAATGAATGCGGCGAATGACTTGCATATCGTGGGTTGGAACATTTGTATCTGCTCCCTACAGAATTGGATCTACGAGTTTGGACGGGCATAAACAAAGACAACGGATTGTAGTTCCTTGCGAGCGGCGTGCCAAAACAAATTTGATAGGCGACTTCTTTAGTTGGTATTCAGGGACGTTACACGGAGAATTTCTGCGCTAGGGGGAAGCGGCGGCCTACGCTGAAGGCTTTGGAGGTAATTTTCAACCCTGGCGGGGATTGCTTGCGTTTATACTCGTTTTGATCGACACGCAGAGCGACGGAGCGAACCAGCGCTAGAGGGAAGCCGTAATGATCTGCGATTTCCTCTGGGCTGCGGAGATCTTCGACGTAGGCTTTAAGGATACGGTCGAGGACATCGTAGTCTGGCAGAGTGTCGGAGTCTCTTTGGTTGGGACGAAGTTCGGCTGAGGGAGGCTTGGTAAGAGTTTCCACGGGGATCAGTTCCCTTTTGCGATTCACAAATTTTGAGAGCTCGTAAACCATGGTTTTAGGTACGTCTGAAATCACCGCCAGGCCGCCCGCCATATCCCCGTACAACGTGCAATATCCGACCGCCGTCTCCGATTTATTTCCAGTGCTCAGCACCATGGAACAGAATTTATTGGAAAGCGCCATCAGCAAATTCCCACGGATGCGCGCTTGGAGATTTTCTTCTGTTACGTCCTCGTGTGTGCTGGCGAAAGCCTCGGCTAGTGTCTTGCGATAGCTATCGAACGTGTCGTTGATTGGGAGCACCAGGAATTGTATGCCGAGATTCTCGGCCAGCTGATGCGCGTCACGCATGCTTTCTTTAGAAGAATAGGGGCTTGGCATGGCCACGCCCTGGACATTTTCGCGACCCAACGCATCGGTAGCGATCGCGGCGACCAGGGCGGAATCAACGCCTCCGCTTAACCCGACTACGACCTTCTTGAATCCGCATTTGCGAACGTAATCGCGCGTGCCGAGCACGAGAGCGCGATAAGCGGTCTCTAGTTCATCTTCAACAGGCGGGCGAATATCTCCTTCGCCGGTTACGCTATTAAAAAGGACGAGGTCTTCTTCGAAAGATTTCGCGCGCGCTGCGACGCGGCCATCGGGCATGAAGGCGACGCTCGAGCCGTCGAAAATGAGGCTGTCGTTGCCGCCAACCTGGTTGACGTACACCACCGGGAGCCGATATTGCTTGGCGATGGTCTGCAGCATGTCGTGGCGCAGAGAGCGCTTGTCGATTGTGTACGGCGAAGAGGATAGATTCAGAAGCAGGGTACTTCCCTTCCCCACAATTTCGGCTACCGGATCGCGGTCATACAGTCGCTGGTTCCAGAACCGTTCGTCGTTCCAGGAGTCCTCGCAAATAGTGACGCCGAGCTTCTCCGTGTTGAACGGAAATACGTGTTGCGTGTGCGCCGGCTGAAAGTAACGCGACTCGTCAAACACATCGTACGTGGGCAGCAGCATTTTTCGCTGTTCGAACAGAATTTTCCCGCTCGCGATTAAAGCGGCGCAATTGGCTACCGGTTTTCCAGTGTTGTCCTGCGCCCCGCCAACATAACCTACCAACGATGGCATCGGAATTCTCTTGGCCAAGCGAACGAGTTCCTTCTGGTTGAGTTCATCGAAAGCAGGACGCTCGGTAAGATCTTGCGGCGGATAGCCGCACAGACAAAGCTCGGAGAAGACGGCGAGTTCAGCGCCTCGAGACTGGGCTTCGTGCGCCAGTTCTAGAATGCGCGCTGAATTGCCTTCAAAATCGCCGACGGTCGGATTGAATTGCGCAAGCGCGATAATCATAGAACCGGACCAGCATACGAGCCGGAACAGCGTTCTTTAACGATGACGAGCAATTTTAGGGAGACAGCAGGTTCGTCACCCCGGCCAAACTTCGACCGGGGATTCCGAGTGACAATCGCGGGATCGCACACAAGCTACTAAACGCTGAAGGAACTGCCGCAACCGCATGTGCTCTTCACGTTCGGGTTGTTAAACTTGAATCCCGAACCTTCGATCGTTTCGATGTAGTCGATCTGCACGCCTTCCAGATACATTTCGCTCATCTGGTCGACGAGAACTTTCAACCCTTCAAACTCATACACGTTGTCGCTGTTCTCGTTTACTTGATTTTCAAAAGCCATGTGGTAGCTGAAGCCAGAGCAGCCTCCGCCAACCACGGCCACGCGCAATCCTGCGGGCGCGGGAGTCTGCTGCTGAAGAATCTCCTTGACCTTTGTAACCGCCACTGGTGTTAGTTGAACCATTCGCAAAGCCTCCACAAATTTCGCATGGAAAAATCATGCGTTACCATTCCAATGACAGTATATCAGATTTCGCCAGCGGATGATTGGATTCCGCGCGTGCTGTGGTTAGGTAACTAGCTGATTCTGCGATATTTCCCAAAGGGCTGGCGGCGGCCGCGCGTTGTAATTCGTGGTTGATGCTCGCTTCAGTCCTCCCTAAAATGAGTACCCTAGATGAAACATACCATCACTTTGATTCCTGGAGACGGGATCGGCCCGGAAGTTTCCAAAGCAGTTAAACGAATCCTAGCGGCTGCTGGCGTAGAAATTGAATGGGAAGAAATCGCCTCGCGTGCCGAAGTGGAGCGTCGCGGCGTCGACTTCATGCACGCGGGCGTGCTCGAATCGATTCGTAAGAACCGAGTGGCCTTGAAAGGACCAATGGAAACCGCTGTCGGAAGCGGCGCTCCGAGCATAAATGTCGGGCTGCGAAAGGCGCTCGATCTCTATGCGAACTTGCGTCCGGTCAAAAATTTGGAAGGCGTGCATTCGCGGTTTCAAAACGTGGATATTGTTATAGTCCGCGAAAACACCGAGGACTTGTATGCCGGCCTGGAACATACCGTCGTTCCCGGCGTGGTCGAAAGCTTGAAGATCATTACAGAGCGCGCATCCTCGCGTGTTGCACGGTTCGCGTTCGAATATGCGCGAAAGTTTGGACGAAAGAAGATTCACGCCGTTCACAAAGCTAACATCATGAAACTTTCCGACGGTCTTTTTCTTACTTCTGTGCGCAAAGTGGCCGCAGAATATGCCGAAATCGAATACAAAGAAATCATCGTGGACAACGCCTGCATGCAAATGGTTTTGAATCCCAATCAGTTCGACTTGCTTTTGTTGACGAATCTTTACGGCGACATCATGAGCGATCTGGCAGCCGGGCTTGTGGGGGGATTAGGCGTGGTGCCTAGTGGAAACATAGGTGAGACGGTAGCCATTTTCGAAGCGGTGCACGGAACCGCGCCTGATATCGCAGGCAAGAATGTCGCGAATCCCACGGCGCTGCTGATGAGTTCGATCATGATGTTGCGGTATATCGACGAACTGCAAGCAGCCAAACGTGTTGAAGACGCGCTACACAAAGTTTACCGCGACGGAAAATCGCTGACCCGCGATGTTGGCGGCATTGCAACCACTACCGAATTCACCGAAAACCTGATCCAAACTCTGGGTAAGTGACTGAACGCCGCGGTACTGCCCACGCTCGGTGCACCAAGTCCCCGCCGAAGGCGCTCCCTTCCCGCCGCCGTGCTCGGAAGCTCACCATTGACAATCCTGGGAACGGCCGGAATGCCGGCGCCAGAAATCCTCATGGACGCGCTTCAAGGAGAGCCACGTTCACGTCCGGTGATCATCCCATCGTAGGCGATTGACTTCCCTGCCCCGTCCGACGAAAATGAGGGCAGCAATCAGTTCCCGGGAGGCTGAGTGGCTGATATTACTCCGGAAGTTGCACCGTTTGTGAAGGGCGAAGTCACTAAGTACGAACCGATTTCGGAAGGAACTAACACTCGCCGGAAACGCAAACCGCACATTGTCGCGGTGATCAACGATTTGTGCACCGGATGCTCGGGATCTCCCGCCTGTGTTGATTATTGTCCGGTGGCGGAATGCATGTTCTGGATTCCGGACCCCGACCATGAGCCTTTTGGAAAAATCCTCGTTGATCCCCTGCTTTGTATCGGCTGCAAACTTTGCACCAGTAAAGGTCCTGATGGCGCGTTTTTGGAAGGATGTCCCTGGGATGCCATCGATATGGTGCCTCTGGCGGAGTTTGAAGCAAAATACGGCGCGATGCCGTTTTAGCAAGCTGCAATTTTTCAAGCTACAGTAGCGGAATAAAGAGAACGCGATCAGTATCCGTCTGCTTTTCCACCGCTGCCGCGGCCATCGTGCGCTCCCTGCACCCAACCATCGCTAACCAAGATAGCTTCCACTCTCGCCTGTTCACTCGGGTCTGCTTTGTACGTTGGATGGCCCATGCGCTGGAGCTGCACTATCGTATCAGGAGATACACCGGGCTCGGTGTCGAGGCGGTCTGGCTTCCACTGATGATGGATGCGAGGAAAATCGATCGCGTCCTGTGGGTTCATGCCAAAATCGATGACGTTGAGGATTACTTGCAGCACCGCTGTGATAATCATCGGACCGCCCGGCGCACCCAGCACCAGGAATGGTTTGCCGTCTTTCAAGAGAATGGTCGGCGTCATGGAAGAGAGCGGACGCTTGCCGGGTGCGATCGAGTTGCTCTCGCCCTGGACCAGTCCGAACATATTCGGTTCACCGAGCTTGGCGGCGAAATCATCCATTTCATCGTTTAGCAGAAACCCTGCGCCTGGCACGGTGACGCCGCTCCCATACCCATTATTCAGTGTGTAGGTGACGGCGACGGCGTTTCCCTGCTCATCGACGATGCTGTAATGCGCGGTATCGCTTCCCTCGTTAACTGCGGTTAGACCCGAACCAACCTGTTCGCTAGGCGTGGCGCGATCGGGACTGATTGATGCTCTTCGTGATTCGATATATGCAGGTGCCAGCAACGCGGAGATGGGATTGTTCACGAAATCAGGATCGCCCATATATTTACTGCGGTCGGCGAAATAGCGCCGCATGACTTCCGCCATGTAGTGATAGCTTTCAGCAGAGCCCGCGCCAAATTTCTCGTAACCCGTGCCATTTAACATACCGAGCATTTGCAGGAGGCCGACTCCGCCGGAACTTGGCGGCGGTGAAGTGATGATGTGATAGCCCTTGTACTCCCCCTCCAACGGCGCCCGCTCTACCACTTGATAATTTTGTAAGTCCGCGAGAGTAATCAGGCCGCCGTTTCTTGCCATTTCACTTGCAAGAATGTGCGCCGTCTCGCCATCGTAAAAATCATAAGCTCCGAAGCGGGCGATGCGTTCCAGCGTGTGTGCCAGCTGAGGTTGTCTAAAAATTTCCTGCCACTGGTAGTAAGCGCCACCTTTCAGAAAAATCCGCTTCGATTCAGGAAAGCGCGAAAGGAGAGGCGAAGATCGCTGCCAGGAATCCATCTGCCATTTGGAGACCGGGAAACCGTGGCCTGCAAGAGCCACAGCGTACTTCAGGTCTTCGGTCCAAGTCTTGCGGCCGTATTTCTTATTGGCTAGTTCCAGGCCGCGCACCGTGCCGGGAACGCCGACTGAGCGCCAGCCTACCACGCTGTCGGTCGTAGGCCCCCCGGCCGCGTTTAGATACATATCGTGAGTTGCCGCGCTCGGGGCTTTCTCGCGAAAATCAATGAAGGTGGAACGGCCGTCGGCCATGCGAATGAGCATGAAACCGCCGCCGCCAAGATTGCCAGCATAGGGATGGGTTACTGCCAGCGCGAAGCCGACTGCCACGGCGGCATCGACAGCATTCCCTCCGGTGCGCAAAACCGAGACCCCGACTTCAGTGGCCAAATCCTCTTCGGCTACCACCATGGCCTTGCGGCCGTAAAGCGGCTGCCGGGCGTCAAGCCCCGGAACGATGAGCGCCCATATCATCAGCACCGCAAGGCATCGCACGAAGTGAATTCTCATGTTTTCAGCTTTTTATATTTGCGCGAGGAGCTTGTGGAATGAGAGTTCCGTAAAGGCTCTACAACTTATTTAGCCAGTAGCTCGTCGCTTGCGACAGTCGAGACAGAGGCCGCCTACTTCCGTGCGCGACACGGTGATTTCGATTCCACAATCGTGGGAAATTTGCCGTTTTAATTCTTCGTATAATTCGCTTTCAAACTCGCGAACTTTTCCGCAGCCCGTGCAAGCCACATGTATATGGTCGCGCGGGCCATGGCTTTCGTAGAAATGACGGTCGCCGCGCAGGTGAAGGAGATCCAGTTCGTCAATCAATCCGTGGCGCTTCAAAAGATCGATGGTGCGGTACACCGTAACGCGCGTGATTCCGCCATCAATCTTCTGCGCACGTTCCAGAATTTCGCCTGCGTCCAAATGCCGGCGCGCGGTCTCCATCACCTGCAGTAGAACGCGTCGCTGGCGCGTGAGCCTAATACCGCGCGCTCCCAGTTCGCCCTGGAGCCGGCCGGGAGCTTCGTGATTTATACGCTCGCCTGTGGATACACGATGTGCGGGTGTGGCGGACATTGAATTAACTGACATTATACCAAAATCGCATCGGAAGGAACCGGCGCGATGAAGGTGACCTGCGAGGGCTAAGATACAGCTTTCCACTTCGTGATTTCTACAGGCTCGGCAAGAATCTCATCCGCTAGTTTTCGGAAGGATTGGATGTGTTTGGATCGCGCATGCGCTTCGAGATGTGCTTCGCTTTTCCAGTTTTCATAAAACACGAAGAGGGCAGGATGCGTATGCGATTGGTGCAGATCGTAATTGATGCAACCAGCTTCGGCGCGAGTGGGAGCCAGCAAGCTTTCCAGAATTTGCCGAACGCGTGATTCCTGGCCTGGTTTCGCGTGGACATGCGCAATTACGGTGAGGACTTCGTCCATGCGCGCTCCTTCAAAGTACTCTAGTGGTTTTGAATCAACTTGAAAATATCGCTGTACATCACAAACGCGAAGATGCCCAGCAGAAAAACCAAGCCCACTTGCACGAACCGTTCTTTCACTGCGATGCTGAGGTCGCGGCGCAAAGATCCCTCGATCAGAAGCATCAGAACGTGGCCGCCGTCCAGTATCGGAATTGGCAGCAGATTCAGCAGGCCCAGATTCAAGCTGATTACCGCAGTCAGAACGATCAGATCAACGGGGCCTCGTTTGGCTGCTCGGCCGGATTGCCTGGCGATTCCGACGACGCTCTGGAGCTGGCCCAGTTTCACGCGTCCGGTAAAAAGGCCCGCGAGAACTTCCCCAATTTGCTTCATGCCCGATATCGTCTGAATTCCGGCTTCTTTTGCCGCCAGAAGAAACGGTTGCCTCTGGTAATTTGCCTGCACTTGTCGCGCGACGCCGACCTGCCACACCATGCTTCCGTCTGCATCCATGCCCTGAACGGGAGTGATGTTAAAAACTAGGTTTTTCCCGTCGCGCTGCACGGAAAATTGGACGGGATGGCCGTTGGAGTTGCGCACAACTTCGACCAGCTGTTGCCAGGTAACGATCGGTTTCCCATTTATTGCGATAATTTTATCGCCAGGCTTCAGTCCTGCTTTTTCCGCCGGTGTGCCGATTCCAATTTCGTCGGCAATCGCAGGAGTAAGCGGATAACCGATTACTTCATCCACTTCGCTTGCGCCCTGTGGGATTTTTGCGGTGAGCGTTTGTTCGGTGCCACCGCGGTTCACTTTTAGGGTGACCGATTCGTTTGGTTTTACATTTTCAAGTTGCGAAAGAACTTTGTCCCAGGTATTGGTCTCAACCCCGTTCACGGCGTCGATGCGGTCGCCGGGCTGCACTCCCGAGGCGCCTGCTTCTTTTTGCGGGATTGCGGCCACTTGCGCGGGAGTGCGCAGATAGGTTTCGGATTGAAGGCCCACAAGCCAGAAAATCCCCCAGAACAGAATGAAGGCGAGAAGGATGTTCATTATGGGGCCGGCCACTGCGATGATCATGCGCACCCAGCGCGGCTTGGAGAGGAACTCGTAATCAGCGCCAGTGCGCTCTTCCACCGGATTGTCGCCAGCCATACGGACATAGCCACCGAAAGGCAGCGCGCTCAACCGGTAGTCCGTATCTCCGCGCTTCACTCCGAAAAGTCGAGGGCCGAACCCGAAGGAAAATACATCCACGCGAATGCCCGCGAGCTTTGCGGCTATGAAATGGCCCCACTCGTGAACGAATATCACGATGCCCAGAACCAGGGTCACCGAAACAATTGCAATCAGTACGTTGTGAAAATTTGCCATTATTGCCTCTGGTTTAATTCTTTCTGCGCTTGGCTTCTTCTCGAGCGAGCCGTCGCGCTTCAGCGTCGGCGGCCAGCACGTCGTCAATCTTGTTGAACGCGCATCGCGGCATGCGTTCGAGAACCCGTTCGATCACGGCAGCGATGCCCGGGAAAGAAAGCTTGCCTTCAAGAAACGCCGCGACAGCAATTTCGTCGGACGCATTCAGTGCGCACGGAAGCGGGCCACCTTGTTTCAACGCTTTTTTGGCAAGCGCTAAGCACGGAAATTTTCGCTCCGGAACTTCTTCAAACTCGAGCTTGCGCAATGTGGACCAATCGAGGGCACAATCATTCGACGGTACCCGCTGCGGATAGGTTAGCGCATAACGAATGGGCATGCGCATGTCTGTTGCGCCAAGCTGTGCCAGAATTGAACCATCCACAAATTCCACCATTGAATGAATTGTGGATTGTGGGTGAATCACAACCTGAATCTGATCGAGCCCCACATCGAAAAGCCAGCGCGCTTCGATCACCTCGAAGCCCTTGTTCATTAGCGTGGCAGAATCAATCGTAATACGATTCCCCATCCTCCAGTTTGGATGCGCCAAAGCTTGTTTTGGCGTCGCTTTGTTCATCTTTGCAACGGGAGCATTTCGGAATGGACCGCCCGAAGCGGTGAGCACCAGGCGTTTTACTTCGCTTCGTTGGCCTGCGCGCAGGCACTGGTGGATGGCGTTGTGTTCGCTGTCAACAGGAAGAAGCACTACATTCTGGCGTTTCACCGCGGCCATCACGATTTCGCCGGCAGCAACGAGAACTTCTTTATTAGCCAAGGCGATGGATTTCCCCAGCGTGATGGCTTTGTAGGTGGCGGGAAGTCCGACGACGCCAACTGCGGCTGAAACAACCATTTCTGCCTCAGGATGCGTCGCGACGCGCTCAATTCCTTCTGCGCCGAAAAGTATTTCAGGCTCGCACGCGCCGCTACGCGGATCGTGGTGTAGGCCCCAGGCCGCGTCGCCTTTGCGCCCACGATTTTTTTTCAGAGCGGCGCAGAGTTCTCGCGCTCCAACCTCCGTCGCGACTGAGACTACTTGCGGCCGATATTTACTAACTTGCTCTGCGATGAGAGGAATGTTTTGACCGGCGGATATGGATACGACCTGAAAATCATCTGCAAGCGAGTCAATCACATTGACGCATTGGCGGCCGATTGAGCCGGTCGAACCAAGTATCGCAATCTTTTTCATGTGTCCCTATTTTATGGGTGTTTGCGAAAATATGCGAATGCACGGATGGTCATTTCCGGGCACTCGTGCATGCGGGTGCACCCCTCGTTTGGGCCTTCACGACTAAAACGAAGCAGGATGCCCCGCTTTGGAGCCCCGGGCACGAAAATGCGAAGGCACAGCAGATCCCTCAAAGCGTCCGCAGAATGCGCGGACCGGATGACCGCGCAATACAAATACAAAGACAAAAACAAATACGAAGGCAAGATTCCGGACTGGCGCCGGGCCAGCCTCCCGGGCGGGCGCTATATTTAATTTCACCCAGCCGAGGAATCTGGCGCGGGTTTCGGCAACGCGACTAGAAGCTTGGGGGCGCTTGGCGACGTTTAGAATCCGGGGGGCCGCTCGGCGACTACGTTAAAGGCGCGCTCCAGGGCCAGGCCGGCGCTGGCTAAGGTGCCTTCGTCGAAGAGGCGGCCAATAAGGGTGATGCCGTGCGGGACGCGGCGCGGGGGCGAAAACTTTGGCAGGGGGCGGCTTGGGTCGGGGGCCCAGTCGCTGCGGGCTTCGGATACTTCTAGGAAGCCTGCTCGCAATGTGAGTGATGGGTGACCCGTGAAATTGGTGATGGTGAGCATTTCATCGCGGAGCGAGGGTACCAGGAGAATGTCCACTTCGGAGAACACGCGGGCCATTTCCTGGGCGACTTTGCGGCGCATACGGTCGGCTTGGACAAAGTCCACTGCTGAAAGGAAGCGGGACTGGCGGAAGAGGTTGGGCCAGGCGTCGAAAGTCTGAACCTTTAGCTGATCGATAGCATGTCTTAATGTAAGTTCCTCGAATGCGGCGGCACCTTCGGCAAAAAGGATCAGGTCGAGTGAGTCGTAGGACCAATTTGGGATAGATACTTCGACTGGAACCATGCCGACTTTTTTTACGGTTTCTAAGGCCGCGCGGTCCACGTCGGTGGCGGGATTTTGTTTCATCCAAGCGGGAAAGTAACCAACCCGCAAACCCTGAACGGAGGCGGCGGCGTCGAAGTCCAATTTGCTCGGGACGCTCGATACATCGCCAGCATCTGGACCAGACATGGCTTGCAGGACAAGCATGGTGTCTTCAACGCTGCGGGCCATGGGGCCAAGCTTATCGAGCGACCAGCACAGGGTCATCGCGCCTGTTCGAGCGACGCGGCCGTAGGTGGGGCGTAGTCCGGTGATGCCGCAGCGCATCGATGGTGAAACGATGCTGCCACCGGTCTCGCTGCCGATAGAGAAACCCACGAGGCCTGCGGCGGTGGCCGAGCCAGGGCCGGCGCTCGAACCGGACGAGCCTTCCTCGAGCAGCCAGGGATTCATTGTTTGTCCGCCGAACCAAACATCGTTGAGCGCTAGCGCGCCTAAGCTGAGCTTTGCGACGAGCACTGCGCCCGCTTCGTGAAGGCGCGCGACTACGGCGGCGTCTTTGGCAGGTATGCGGTCCCTGAAGGGCTCGGCGCCGTACGTGGTGGGAATGCCGGCGGTGTCGAGAAGATCCTTTCCGCCCCAAGGGATGCCGTGCAGAGGGCCACGATATTTTCCGGCAGCGATTTCCTGGTCGGCTCGCCTCGCTTGGGCCAGAGCCAACTCGCGCGTAATGGTGATGGCGCAGCGCAGTGGTGGATTAAATTTTTCTAACCGATCGAGATAGAGATGGGTGAGCCGCTCAGAGGTGAGCGCTCGTTGCTCGATCCAGAGGGAAAGTTGTGTTACGGCGGCGAAGGCGATATCTTCGTCATTTGTAGGCAGCGGACCGGGATCGATCTTACTGCGGACGAATTGATCGTGTGCTGGACCGGCTTTTTGACCTGGCAGAATTGGATTCCACTGCGAATAGGGAGCGAGTCCCGGCTCCAAGGTGACTTTAAGCGGCCCCGTGCGCCGCTCGTAAAGGGGCGCCATGCTAACGCGCCAACTAAATGCTGCCTGAGCGCGCTCGGCCTCGGTGAATTCTACTTGCACGAGTTTTTCTGCTTCGGCGAAGGTTTTTTCCGAAACCTCGGGGCCGACGGGTTTTGCGGTGCCGAATGCGGGAGGTGCTCCAGCAGGCGCGTCGGGTTTCTGTTCCTGGGCTGAACATGGGACGGATACGGCCAAGACTGCTAGAGCTGCTTCGGTAAAGAATTCCCTGCGCGATTTTGACATGTTATCTCCGAACGAAATTCGTTAATCGTTCATAGCCGCAAAGCGCAGGTAGCTTGGACGTTGCTGCGCGTGAGACGTTTGCTGCCTGCTGCTGGTAATGAGGCCGCTGGACCATACGAACTGCAGACCCCTCAAAACGTCCGCCAACGGCGCGGTTCAAGATGACACCGTGAAACTAAGTGCAACACCGGGCAACGGGAAGCTAATTGCGAGATGCCGGGCTGAAGCCCTGCTCTACAAAACTGCAAATGCTCTGCTAGCCGGACCGAGCCAGCCACTGGTACAGAATCCAGACGACGGGGGCTGCCAGGATTAGGCTGTCGATGCGGTCGAGCACGCCACCGTGACCGGGTATGAGCTTGCCAGAGTCTTTTACTGCGGCGGCACGCTTGTAGGCCGACTCGATCAAGTCACCGGCTTGACCTGCGATGTTGGCGACACCGGCGATGACCATCAAAGTGACCACATCGACCTGCATCCAGCGCGCAAAGACGACTGCTACAAGGAGCGAGCCGAGAATGTTGCCTAACGCGCCTTCCCAAGTTTTCTTGGGGCTGAGCGCCGGGGCCATGGGGACGCGCCCGAAGCCGCGGCCCACGAAGTAGGCGAGCATATCTCCGGCCCAAACGAGACAAAGCGTGAAAAGAACTAATTGCCTGCCTGCTGGCGCCATGTCGTTGAGGCGAACCAAGTAGCTAAATGGGATTGCCACGAACAGAAGTCCCGCGGAGCTGACGGCCATGGAAGGAGGGACTTCGTGCAAAGGGCGGCGGGTAAGAAGTCCGATGCAGACACAGCCGAAAACGAAAATCAGAAGGATCGCCTCAACCGAGAGCACACCGCCCTGAGCGCTGCGTACCAGGGAAATACCTTCGCTGATTGCATGGGTTTCCACGAGTCCCTGGGAATATTGCGCGTAGAACAGACCCGCGACGCAAAGGAGAGTCCATTTTTGATAAGCGCGCATGCCAACGCGGTTGCCGAGCTCGAAAAATTCGACGAGCGCCAGAATGGCGACGATGGAGGCCAAAGCGGCGAGTACGGCGGGCGGTCCCCACCAAACCAAGGCGACGACGATGGGAATCAAGACTATAGCGGTCAGAATGCGCAGAAGCATTCGGCGTTAGCCTCGCCCCGTCCAGCGGGAGCGTTGGGGGGACTTAGTTGGTGTCGAGGGTTCTTGCGAGGCATTAAGGCCACCGTAACGGCGTTCGCGCTTTTGAAAATCAACCAGAGCTTCGAGAAGCCGGGCGCGCGAAAAATCGGGCCAAAGGGTTTCGGTGACGTAAATTTCCGCATAGGCTATTTGCCACAGCAGGAAATTGCTGACGCGCATTTCCCCGCTGGTGCGGATGAGCAGGTCTGGATCGGGGAGACCGGCGGTGTAGAGATGCTCAGAGACGGTTTGCTCGTCGGCCTGGAAAGCGGACATGCCATTCGCGCGTACTTGTTCGAGCATGGCGTTAAATGCGTCGACGAGTTCGGCGCGGCCGCCATAATTCAGGGCAACTACGAGTTTCATGCCGGTGTTTCGCGCGGTCATGCGCATGCCGTGCTCGATGTCTTTGCGCACCGCTTCGGGAAGCTGTTCCGAGCGTCCGATGACAAGCAGGCGAATATTATTTTTATGGATAGTAGGAAGCTCGCGCTTCAGGTATTCGCGCAGAAGACGCATCAAAAAATCCACTTCGGCTTGGGGGCGGCGCCAATTTTCCAGGGAGAAAGCGTACAGAGTGAGGTAAGAGAGTTTCAGGCGCGCGCAGGTCTCGATGATTTCCCGTGCAGCTTTAACACCGGCGCGATGGCCAGCGATGCGCGGTAAGTGCCTGCGTTGGGCCCAGCGGCCGTTACCGTCCATGATGACGGCGACGTGCTGCGGGAGACGCTTCAAATCGATTTTATCGAGCGAAGCCGCTTCTTCGGCATTCGCAGGCTGCAAGAGTTCAGTAGCTTTCACTAGGGTTCGCTCGAAGGAGACAGCGAGAAAAACTAGCACACGGTGGAGGTACAAGCAAGGCGAGGGGGACTTCGCAGCGCATGGCCTTGCGACGAGCGCGCTTCTTCGGCACAAACTCGCGAGAGTGGTGCCAAAAAAGTTAGGCCAACAAGCATGCATTGCTGCCACCCCTGCCGGCTGGCGGTGATTACCGTAGCGGTGGGTCATTCAATAAGGGGGACCGATGATGGGCATGGCGTCTAGTGGAAGTAACGGCGGGCCACTATCGGATCCGAACATGGTTCCGTTGATTGACGTGCTATTGGTGTTGATCATCATTTTCATGGTCATCACGCCTAACGTACCCATCGGACTGCCCACGCTAATTCCCCACCCTGCACCGGCACAATCGGGTCCCGAACTAGCGGATCCCTATATGGTCGTGGTGCAGCTGATGCAGGACGGGAAACTTATGATCAACCAGGAACAAAGCGACTGGGACATGCTGGGTGCTCGGCTCTCTGATATCTTCAAGGAGCGCGCAGATAAACTAGCCTTTGTTGAAGGTTCCGATGATGTCGCATTCGCAGACGTAGCGCGCGCAATTGACATTATGCGCGGAGCTGGGATCGAGCAGGTCGGGCTGATCACGCCCGCTGGCAACATCCGACAAACTTCTCTAAGGGGCCGTTGGGTCAACCTAGAACCTGAATAGTCTGGTGCTCAAAAACCGAACAGCAGGTCGGTCAAAGCTTCTGTGAAATGCGCGGTTCGGTATGACAACGTTTTGCTGTGGAAACTTGTCGACGGGGTGTCGCGTCTTAGAATCTGCATCCAGTTATTTCTGCAGCTGGCTAACAAATGAAAAAGGCCATTAGGCGACACTTAGAAGAAGTGGCGATGGATGAAGGCACCGGCTTCGGCGCCTGCCTGCGGGACGACGGCAGTGTAGATTAGCACCAGCGTGAGAATGATCATGATGATGCTGGCGGTCCAGGCGACGACGTTAAAGCTCCAGGAATTTATGTGCTCGCCCATTAAGTCGCGGCGGTTGATCAGGATTAAAATGAAGATCAAGACGACGGGCAGCCAGATGCCGTTTCCCACCTGCGAGTAAATCAATATTTTCCAGAGTGGAGCTTTCGGAATCAGGACGATGCCGGCGCCGACTACAATCAGAGCGGTGTAGAGCGAATAAAACGCGGGGGCTTCTTGGAATCTGCGGTCGAGGCCGGCTTCAAAGCCCAAGCCTTCGCAGATCACGTGGGCGGTGGAAAGCGGGAGAATTGACGCGGCGAAGAGTGACGCGTTCAGAAGGCCAAAGGCGAAAAGGCCGCCAGCCCACTTCCCTGCCAGGGGAACCAGTGCCTGTGCCGCTTCTTTCGCGCTGGTGATGTTCGTGAGGCCGTGCACGTTCAACGTGGCGGCGCAGCAAACGATAATGAAAAAAACGATGATCATGCAGGAGATGCTGCCCACGAGGACGTCCATGCGCGCGTGCTTGTACTGCCGTGGGCCGACTCGTTTTTCCACGAAGCCTGCTTGCAGATAAAAAAATTGCCAAGGCGCGATCGTGGTACCTACCAGTCCGGTGACCATGAGCAGGTAGGGAGAGTTGAAATGAAGCGTTGGAACCACGAGCGAATGCGCTGCGAGCAGCCAGTCGGGCTTGGCCAAAAAAGCGGAGAGGACGTAAGAAAGATAAAAACCGCAAGCTACCAGGAAAATTTTCTCCACGATGCGATAGCTCCCGTAAACCACGAGAAGCCAAACCGCAATGGCCGCCAGCGGAACGGAGACATAGCGGCTGACGTGCATGATTTCGGATGCTTCAGCGACACCTGAAAACTCTGCGACGGTGTTGAAGAGATCGACGAAAAGAGCGGCGACCATGACAAAAAATGTAGAGCGGAAGCCGAACTCCTCGCGAATCAGATCGGACAGGCCCTTTCCGGTGACCACGCCCATGCGCGCGCACATTTCCTCGCTGACGTAGAGCGCGATGGTCATGGGGATCAGGGACCAAAGGAGCGTGTAGCCGAATTGAGCTCCGGCCTGCGAATAGGTGCTGATGCCGCCTGCGTCGTTGTCAACATTTGAGGTGATGAGTCCGGGGCCGACCACGGCAAGAAACAGAGCAATCCGCTTGCGCCAAAAAGCAGAGCGGCGATTGAGATTCTTGCCGCGCCTCTTCCACGCTGCCAGCGTGTCCGTTACTGTAGCCCAAGCGTTCATCGATCGATTCCCAAGCTCACGTTCTAGATTTTTGCCCGCATGCGGCTCACTACGTCGTCCACTGTGATCGCCCCCACGGGATGGTGGTGCTCGTTGACCACAGCGAGGCTGCGCAAATTGTATTTGTCGAAGAGCTCAAAGACTTCTTTATCTCGCGTATCGGGCGAGACGGAGAGCAGAGGCTCGAACGTGAGTTCGGACATGCGCTGCTCGGTGTCGGCCAGAAGCAATCTACCGAGCGGAACGGTTCCGGCGAGAGCGGCGTCGCGATTGATGAGGATGACATTGTCAATCTGGTCCACGCCGATTTCGTGGAAGCGGATGTAATCGACGACTTCACCGCGCGTGGCGTCTTCACCGACCACAACCATTTCGGTGGTCATCATGCCACCCGCGGTATTTTCCTGGAAGCGCATCAACTCTTGTACTTCGCTGGCTTCGCGGTGCTCCATTTCGTTCAAGACTTCTTTGGATTTGCCGGGCTCGAGGCTGGCGATCAAATCAGCAGCTTCGTCGGGATTCATTTCTTCCATGATGTCGGCGGCGCGGCCCGGGTCGAGGTTTTCGACGACTTGGGTTTGCAGGCGCTTGTCGAGCTCGGCGATGGTTTCGGCGGCGGTTTCTTCGTCGAGTGAGGCGATGATTCCCTGGCGTTCGTCGGGGGACAACTGCTCCATGATGTCGGCTAGATCGGCTGGGTGTAGGGCTGCGAGTTTCTCGCTCGAGAGGCGCAACTTAACGCGCCGCAACGGGTCGGGCTCGACCAGGTTGACGAACTCCCACTGAATTTTTCGAGGAGGCAGCTTGGCCTGAATTTTGCGGATGGCCATGGGCGGGACGATTCCCTGCAAGAGACGGCGCACCGCGCCTGCCAGGCCTATGTCAACCTGGGTGATGCGGAGCTCGGTGTTTCCGTTGGTGCGGTTGTCGGCGAGGTCGATGTCGTTTACGCGAACTACTTTGCGGCCGTTGGTGTCGATAATTTGCTGATCGAGCAAATCTTTTCCAATGGATAGATAGCTTTCGTTGGGCTGGTAGAGTTCCAGAGCGGATTCGTCGGTGGTGAGGGCGATACGGCCGGGATTGATCAGGCCGATCTGATCGTAGCGCGCGATGAGCGGACGGTATTGTCCGCGACTAAGGAGAAATTTGGACACGCGGTTGGGCTGATCGCCGGGCTCTACGAACATTTCTTTTACGCGTCCCACGAAATTGCCGTGGGAGTCGTAGGTTTCAGCGCCTAGTAGTTCGGTTGCGTGAAGCATGTTGACTCCTTGTCGAACGGTGGGCGGAGCGGCCTGGCTCGTGCCCAGCGTTTCAGTAAGTACAAAAAAAATGCCCGAAGCCAGCTTGCAAACCGGCCTCGGGCAGTTGGAAAAACCCTGAGCTAGTTTAGGCCTGGCTTCGCCTTCCTGTTATTGCGAGCTGCTGACTGCGTAAATGCGCTGCCAGCGGGGCCGCGACGGGTCCGCTGCGTTGCCATGAGCTGGAGGGTGCTGCAATCGGGCCGCGACGGACCTGGATTCCCGATTGGGGGCCTACTCCATGGCTCCGAATTGGACTGATGCTCTTCCATTCCGATGCACATATGCTCGTTTCGACTAGTAAATGCAGACGATAAGTTTGTCAAGCGAAGAGTGAGGATTTAGTGAGATTTTTGCGAGGCGAACAACATATTTTGCGGTTTGCGGCCGCGACGGCGGCAATCGGCGGCGTACAGAGTCCAATATGTGGCACGAATGTAGTCTTGGGGGGAGAAGCCGAGAGCTCTGGCGGTGCGGTTGATCGCAGCGGGAGTGCCTTCGAGTTCGAGGAAGATGCCTACGGGGGTTTCGTCCAGGTCCAGGTGAAGGGATTGGTGGCGGAAGCTGGTGCGATATTTTTCGTAGCGGAACCAGGGGCGGAAACCTAGGGCCATTAATGCCTGCGATAAATGGCGAAGGTCTTTCACTTGCCCTTCGTTTTCTTGAGCCTCTTTATATAGGTGCTTTTTGGTGCCACTGGACGCCTGGAAACTAGGGGCAGGAGGAGCTTTGGAGGTGAGGACCGCGGAGAGCGAGCCGCCGCGCACGGTGCCGGCCGGCGCCGGGGTTTGTTGACGGAGACGGAGTAGGCGGCCTGAGCGGCGAAAGCCGCAGTCGGGTGTATCGAAAAGAGTGTTCTTTTCGTGGACCCGGCCTTGCGATAGGGCTCCGAGCGCGTGAAGGCAGCGCAGCGTTTCGTCTATATCGCCTACGCGCAACTTGATTTCAATCTCGCACTTCGAACTTATTTTGCGGGGCACGGATTAGTATAAGGCAAAGATCGTGCTCGATCGCGAGGAACGTGTTGCCAAACACACGCGGCAGCCAGATAATCGCTTACCACCTTGGCCCCGCCACGCTCCGTCCGTGGCTCGGCCTGCATTCATGACCGAACCGACTACCCCATTGATGCGGCAGTACCATGCGCTGAAGAAGCAGCATCCGGCTGCTCTGCTGCTGTTCCGCTTAGGGGATTTCTACGAGCTTTTCTTTGAAGATGCGGTGGTGGCATCGAAAATCCTGCAAATTACTCTGACAGCCCGCAACAAAGAGAAGGGCGACGCCATTCCCATGTGCGGTGTGCCTTACCATGCAGCGGAAAATTACATCGCTCGGCTGATCCGCGCTGGACACAAAGTGGCGATCTGCGAACAGATGGAAGAGCCGGGACCGGGCAAGAATTTGGTGCGACGGGAGGTGGTTCGAGTGCTTACGCCGGGAACGGCAAGCGGAGCGGGGCTGGTCGAGCCGAAAGAGAATAACTATCTTGCCGCGGTGGCGCGGAAGAGCCTGGTCGCTGCTTCGAATTTGGCGCTGGGAGCTACGGTATCTGGCCCGGCGCAACGCTCGTCGCAAAGCAAACGGGCCACTGAACCGCTGATCGGACTTGCATTTGTGGACCTTTCGACTGGGGAGTTCCGCGCCACCGAGTTCTCAGGGGACCAGGCGGAAGCGCGCCTGCGGGATGAGCTTGGAGTCTTGGGCCCGCGTGAAATTTTGCTCCCACGTCCGGTGACGCTCTTTCCGAGTGCAATCGCAACCGAAATGGACGGGCTTGGCGCGGTAGAGACTCGGCTCGACGACTGGGTGTTCCAGACTGATCATGCGACGCGCGTGTTGGAAGAACATTTCCGGGTGGTTGCTCTGGAAGGATTCGGGTTGCAGGGGCATCCCCAGGCCACGGCGGCGGCAGGGGCCCTCGTTCACTACTTGCGCGAAATGTCGGCGATTAGCGCTCGCAACCCCGAAGACATGGTCGCGATCCCTTCGCTGCGTCCGGCGGGTACCGGGCTCGAGCATCTAGATCGGCTGGCTTACTACGAACAACAAGACGCGATGATTCTAGATTCCGTCACCATACGGAACCTCGAGTTAGTTGAACCTGCGGCAGATGACGATGCCTCCGCGACACTTTTAACGGCTATCGACCAGACCTGTACAGGTATGGGCGCGCGTCTGCTACGGAGATGGGTTCTGCGGCCAGAGATTTCGCTGTCTGAAATCAGTGATCGGCTGGATGTAGTCGGCGAACTGAAATCGCAAACTGTTGTACGCGAGGAGCTGCACGAGGAGCTTGAGGGAATCCTCGATCTCGAGCGCCTAACCAGCCGCGTTACGCTGGGAGCGGCGACGCCGCGTGATTTACTGGCTCTTCGGCAATCGCTGGATAAAGTCCCCGAGTTACGGCGTCTGATCGCGGCAGCGGAAACGGTTGGACCTAACGGACGACCGGCTGCTGCAAGGAGCCGGCGGTTGCTGGCGCTCTGTGAACAATTGGACGAGATGGCGGACGTACGCGACGTGATTGCTCGTGGCATCGCGGACGATCCCCCGGCGACCTCCAGCGACCCTGGGGTGATTCGCCGCGGGTTTAATGCTGAACTTGACGAATTGCGCGACATTACGATGCGAGGCAGGCAGATTATCGCGTCGCTGGAAGAGCGCGAACGCAAGCGCACGGGAATTCCGTCGCTGAAAATACGCTATAACCAGGTATTCGGTTTCTACATCGAGATTTCGAAGACGAACCTGCATTTGGCGCCTGCAGACTATGACCGGAAGCAAACTTTGGTAAATGCTGAACGGTTTACCTCGACGGAACTAAAGGAACATGAGCAGAAAGTTCTCTCGGCCGAAGATCGCATGGTGGAAATTGAGAGGCGGCTGTACGGCGAGATTCGCGAAACTATCGCGCGGGAAGCGACGCGCCTGCGGGGAACGGCAAATGCCATCGCGCAACTCGATGTGCTTGTGAATTTCGCGCGCATCGCTGCTATGCGAAATTACACGCCTCCTGAATTTACGGAAACTCAAGTACCTCGCAAGGGCATTCTTGAAACTGGGTTTGATCTGGCACGAAAGCAGAAGACTGAAACCCCGCGAGGAATTCTAATGATTGCCGCGGGCCGGCATCCGGTAATCGAAAGATTGTTGGAAGAGCGTGGCGAAAGATTCGTGCCAAACGATTTATACCTGGACGACGGAAAACAATTTCTTCTGGTGATTACCGGGCCGAATATGGGCGGGAAATCTACTTACCTTCGGCAAGTGGCATTGATTTCAATCCTCGCGCAGATTGGATCGTTTGTGCCGGCGTCGCAGGCAAAATTGCCGCTGTTGGATCGCATTTTCACGCGTATTGGAGCCTCTGACAATTTATCGCGAGGGCGTTCCACATTTCTTGTGGAAATGAGCGAAGTGGCGGCGATCCTTAGCACCGCGACGGCTGCGAGCCTGGTGCTGCTGGATGAAGTAGGACGCGGAACGTCTACTTTTGACGGCTTGTCAATTGCGTGGGCGGTAGTGGAAGCTCTGCATGCCGGTGCGCGTCCGAGGACACTCTTCGCCACGCACTATCATGAACTGACTGAGTTGGAGCAATTGTTGCCCGGAGTGCAGAATGTACACGTTTCGGTGCAAGAATCCGGCAGCGAGATCGTGTTCTTGAGACGCGTGGAACCTGGCAGCGCAAACAAGAGTTACGGGATTGAAGTGGCGAGGCTGGCGGGCTTGCCTATGGGCGTGATATCCAGAGCGAGAGAGATTCTGCGACGCCACGAACAAAAAGAGGAGAAATTGACAGAGGAACTGTCGCCGGGAGCGGCGGGTAACGAAGCGGCTCTTCGAGCGCATCAAACCAGCTTTACGGCACTCGACGAAGCGGTGCTGGTGGCTTTGCGCGAAGCGGATTTGAACGAACTTACTCCGCTGGAAGCGATGGTTCTGTTGGCAGCACTCCAAAAACAGATTTCATGACAAGGCGCGGACAATCGATGCTGGTGCTGGGGATGATGTCAGGGACGTCGGCCGATGGCATTGACGTAGGCCTTGCGCGCATTTCCGGGCGTCCGCCACGGCTTTCCATAAAGCTCGAAGGGCATCATCACGTTCCCTTCTCTTCCAGCCTACGCAAAACGATTTTGCGCGTGGCAAATGCCGAACCGAAAGAGACCGCGGAAATCAGCCAATTGAATTTCGCGCTTGGCGAAGAATTTGCGTTTGCCGCGACCGCAGCGTGCAAAGTTTGGCGAGTACCCCTGCAAAGGATTTCGTTAATTGGGTCCCACGGGCAGACAATTTATCACCAGGGCACGCCTGCTCCCTTTTTGGGCCATTCGCGAATTTCGTCCACACTTCAAATTGGCGAGCCCAGCGTGATCGCTGAACGAACCGGGGTAACCACAATTGGAGACTTTCGGCCGGCAGATATGGCGGCGGGAGGACAAGGCGCTCCGCTGGTTCCCTTCCTAGATTACTTGTTGTACCGGCATCCGAAGCGAAATCGCGCGGCTTTAAATATTGGCGGAATTGCGAACGTTACCGTGATTCCGGCAGGGGCGAAAGCGAAGGAAGTATTTGCGTTCGATACGGGCCCAGGCAATATGGTCTTGGACGCATTGGTGGAGAAAATTACCCATGGCCGCTCGCATTACGATAAAGACTCGGAAATGGCTTTGCGCGGGTGGATGCTCCCGAAACTGCTGAACGAAATGATGGAACATCCCTATCTTCAGAAGGAGCCTCCCAAAACGGCGGGGCGGGAACAATTCGGGCAATCGTACGCAGAAGAAATACTGGCGTGGAGCAAGAAGAATCGAGCCAAACCGGCAGATGTGGTGCGGACGGCTACAATCTTTACAGCTCTTTCGATCGGGAGTGCATTTCAGAAATTCATTTTGCCGCGAACACAGGTGGACGAATTGGTCGTCTCCGGCGGAGGCACGCGGAACACACTGATGATGATTTATCTGGCGGCGATTCTACCTGGGCTTTCTATCGTTTCATCCGATCATTTCGGCATCAAGCCCGAAGCGAAGGAAGCTTTGGCTTTTGCGGTTCTTGCATACGAATGTTTTTATGGTCGCCCAAACAATCTGCCTTCCGCCACAGGCGCCCGTCATCTGGCCGTTCTTGGAAAGCTTGTTCATGCGCGCGCGCGATAACCTGCGCCGTCGCTTAACGGTTCTGGGATTCCTCACGCTACTGATTCCCGCCGGATGCTCCTATTTTCGGCAGGCTTCCGATCCCAACATTTTAGTGTTCCTAATGGACTCCGCTCCTACGAATTTGGACCCTCGTATCGGGGCCGACGCTTATTCGGCTCATCTCGACGGGCTGATTTTCTCGAGCCTGGTGGCGCATGACGCGCAGATGAACGTAATTCCCGACTTGGCTGAGCAATGGGAAATGCCCGATCCGTTGACGTACGTGTTTCATCTTCGCCAAGGCGTCAAGTTTCACGACGGCCGAGAGCTTACTTCGGCGGACGTCAAGTTTACGTTCGACTCGATTATTTCCGGCACTGTGAAAACTCCCAAGCGGGGCGCGTTTCGCTTAGTTAAGTCAACCGAGGCGCCGGATGCGTATACCTTCGTGTTCCACTTGCGTGAGCCCTACGCATCATTTCTCTTTGGACTTGCGCGGCCGAGCGTGGGAATTGTCCCGCGAGACTCGCCTGCAGGGGTATCCCAACATCCCATCGGGAGCGGGCCATTTCGCTTTGTAAGCGAAATCAGGGACGAGGAAATTACCCTAGACCGCAATCCTGATTATTTCGGAGTGGCAGCGAAAATAGAGCGTATTCGATTTCGGATCGTGCCTGACGCGATCGTTCGCGCGCTGGAGTTGCGCAAAGGCTCGGCGGACGTAGAAATCAATTCGCTAACGCCGGACATGTCGGCCACGCTTGCAAAGGAACGCGGACTGGTAGTGGATGAACAGCCTGGGACGCCGGTGGCTTATGTGGCATTCAATTTTGAAGATCCGATTCTTGCACATCGCGAAGTGCGACAGGCGCTCGCTTATGCGACGGATCGCGCGACGCTAGTGAAATTTCTGCTACGAGGACAGGCGCGGCTGGCTACTGGGCTGCTGCCACCGAATCATTGGGCGTTCGACGCGGATGTCACGCAATATGGCTACGACCCTGCGCGTGCTGAAAAGCTTCTGGATGCGGCCGGCTTCCCTCGTCGGGCCGCCGGCGTGCGATTTCGCCTGGCGCTGAAGACTTCCACAGACGAGTCGACGCGGTTAACGAGCGCAGCGATTGCTGATCAATGGAAACGCGTGGGAGTTTCCTTGGATGTAAGGCCGCTTGAGTTTGCCACTTTCTTTTCGGATATTTCGCGCGGAAGTTTTCAGCTTTACACGCTGCGGTGGGTGGGGGCCAACAACGATCCCGACATCCTCGAGTATGTTTTCGGTTCAAAAAAGACTCCGCCGGATGGAGCTAACAGGGGACGTTATCGCAATTTGGCGCTGGATGCCTTGCTGGATGGCGCGCGCGTCGAGATGGACCCACAAAAGCGGAAGGCAATTTTGTGGCAGGTTCAGAAAATCGTCGCGGAAGACGAACCTTATATCAACTTGTGGTACCCAGATAATGTGTGCGTGCATCGCGCGAGGCTTACTGACATTGTGATTCCGCCTGGCGGAGACTACGAATTCCTCGATACGGCGAGATTGCAATAGGAAATTCCACCGCTTTATGCAGACAGGCCAGACTCCAGTGCTTTCGCAATTTCCTCTTCGGGAAGTGCGCCTTCGCGGGCTAGCGTCCAATCGTCTCCGTCGATGCGTACGATTGTGGATGCCAGTGTTGCACCGGTATCGCCCGCGTCGAGAATCAACGGGAGGCGATTTCCGAGCTGTTTCACAATTTGCGATGCATTCGTACAGGAGGGAAAACCGGAAAGATTCGCGCTGGTGCCGGTGATTGGGCCGCCGACAGCGTTGATGATGGCAGTGGGGATAGGCGAATTCGCCCAGCGCAGAGCGACACGTCCGCTGTTTCCTGTAACTTTTAGCGGGAGACGATGTGTAGCTTCCACCACCAGCGTCAGCGCGCCGGGCCAAAATTTGTGCGCGAGGATTAGAAACACATCGGGGACCTCGCGAATCAACGTAACGGCTTGCTCGATTGAGTTGACGAGGATGGGAAGAGCTTTCGTTTCCGGGCGGCCTTTGGCTTGAAACACTGCCTCGATGGCCGCGAGATTAAATGGATCGGCGGAGAGGCCATAAAAAGTGTCCGTCGGAATACCGACGACTTCGCCGCGGTTGATGAAGCTAGCGGCGTAGTCCACTACGCGGGTTTCAGGAGCCTTGGAAGATATTTTAAGAACTTCGACGGGCAATGTTCACTCGCGGCATTGTACCTTAATGCCATGGCAAACTATCACATGGATGGGCGCGCAGGCAAGTCGTCGTAGCCTTTCTGGTGCCTTCTGGTGCTCGCGGATGGGCGCGCACCGCTACAGGATTCAATGTGACGGCCTCGTGCCCACGGTCTCGGCAGGTTTACGGCAGAGCAGGCGTTTGTTACGCTTGTTGCATGGCGCAAGAGTTGCCTTCTGATAAGCGCGCGCAGAGCGGGCGCGAAAGTGATCTCCCTGCTGGGCCGATCCGCCCCGGAACCAGTGCGGCCTTTGCTCAGACGGACAGCATCACTAGTCGCGACAACAAATGGCTGAAAAAATTTCGAGCCGCCTTGCGCGGTGGTGGACCTCAACAGGGCGAGCCGATTGCCGCGGAAGGGCCGAAGCTGGTGGAAGAAGGTGTGCGCGCGGGGCTCGAAACGGAAGCTTTGTTAGTAAGCGAAACCGGCGAGCGTCAGCTGGAACGGATCTTGCGTGCGGCTGGTGAGAGTGAGTCTGGAATCCCGCGCTCGAGAATTTTCAAGACGACTGACAAACTTTTTGACAGTGTGGCGGGAACCGAGACTCCGCAGGGTGTCGCTGCGTTTTTTTTAGCGCGGGAATGGGCTTTTGACGATGTGGTGCGAGGTCGCGCTGATTACGACGGGGCCTATCGCAGCGATTCCACATTGGTGGTGGTGATGGCCGGGGTGCAGGATCCAGGCAACGTGGGGACGATTGTGCGCTCGGCGGAGGCGTTTGGGGCGTCGGGAGTTGTGGCCACACGCGGAACGGCGGATCCGTGGTCGCCGAAAGCGTTGCGCGCGTCCGCAGGCTCGGCACTGCGTTTGCCGCTGCTGCGAGGGATCGCCACATCGGTTCTGCTGGCACAAATGCGTATGGCGGGCGTCGAAATTCTGGCGACCGGAACCAGGGCTGGAGGGGCGTCTGGTGCAAAAGGCGCAAATGCCGATGGGTTGATGGCGGACATGCGAGGTGCGTGCGCGATTTTTATCGGCAATGAGGGCGCGGGCTTGTCAAGCGAAGTGGAGCACGCTGCCGACGATTGGATTTCGATTACGATGAATGTCGATGTGGAATCGCTGAATGCGGGGGTAGCTGCGTCGGTGATTTTGTTCGAGGCGGCGCGGCAACGGCGAGGCGTGTAAATCCGTATGGGACTTTTTAAGACAATCGAGCCAGAGCCGGAAGCGGAATCGCAGGCGGGGCGACCTCTTGCCGATCGCATGCGTCCGCGAACACTGGACGAATTCATCGGCCAAGAAGAGCTGCTTGGTCCGGGAAAGCCGCTTCGGACACAGATCGAACGCGATGATCTGAGTTCGATGTTGCTGTGGGGGCCGCCAGGGTGCGGCAAAACAACGCTGGCGCGAATTATTGCGAAGAGCACGCGGTCGGATTTTATTCCCTTCAGCGCGGTGCTTGCCGGGATTAAAGAAATCAAGGAAGTAATGGCAAAAGCTGAGGGCGCTCGGCGCTATGGGGCGCGCACGATTGTTTTTGTGGACGAAATGCATCGCTTTAACCGAGCGCAGCAAGACGCTTTTTTGCCGCATGTGGAGGCTGGAAATATTTTGCTGATCGGCGCGACTACGGAAAATCCTTCGTTTGAAGTAATCGCTCCGCTGCTTTCGCGCATGCGCGTTTACCTGATGAAGGCGCTCCCGAAGGAGCAGATTGTTGAGCTTTTGCGGCGAGCGCTGGCGGATCGTTTTCGCGGGCTGGGCAAGGAGGTAGTGGAGGTGCCTGCGGGTGTGTTGGAACGGATTGCGATTTTGGCCAACGGCGATGCGCGCTCCGCTTACAACACGCTCGAGGCGCTGGTGATGGGTACTACGCCGGACGAAGGTTCCCGGCGCGTTTTGTCGCAAGCGCGATTGGAAGACGTGCTGCAGAAGAAGTTTCTGCTCTACGACAAATCCGGCGAAGAACATTTCAATCTGATTTCCGCACTCCATAAGTCGGTACGAAATTCGGACGCTGACGCTTCACTGTACTGGTTGGCGCGCATGCTGGAGTCGGGCGAGGATCCGTTGTACGTGGCGCGGCGGCTCGTGCGCATGGCCAGTGAAGATATCGGGCTGGCCGAGCCGCACGCACTGCAAGTAGCCTTAGCTGCGATGCAGGCATTTGAATTTCTGGGCCCCCCGGAAGGCAATCTCGCGCTGGCGCAAGCGGCTGTATATCTGGCGCTCGCGCCGAAATCGAATGCGGTTTACACAGCGTACGGTGACGTTCAGGAGGATTTGCAGAAAACGATTGCCGAACCCGTGCCGTTGCATCTGCGCAACGCCGTTACCGGATTGATGAAGAATATCGGATATGGAAAGGGCTATCAGTACGCTCATCACTCGGAAGAAAAAGTTACCGACATGACTTGTCTGCCGGAAAGTCTGGCTGATCGCGTCTATTATCATCCAACCGATCAAGGATTCGAGGCGCGAATCCAGCAGAGGATGGAAGAAATCCGGCGCATCAAGGGAAAGCGTTCGGATGAATAAGGACCGAGGATGAGCGATCCAGGAAGGCAAGGTGTGATTCAATTTCCCGGCAGGTCAGGTCTCGTATGGGTTTTGTTCGCGTTTACTCTATGTATTCCGCTGCTCTCTTATTCCCAAGGCAAGGCGCTAGTGCGGATTGACGAAGATGTTCAAGCCTTTGCAATCGGGCCGGATAATCGGATCGTCTATGCTGTCCAACACATGCGCAGAGTTAAGAAAGTGCGGCTCGAACGTGACGACTTGTGGATTTCTTCGCCTGAGGGAAGGCAGAGGAAGATTGTGGACGGAGAAAAGATATTTGCCGATCCGCTGCTGAATTATCAAGTGCAATCACTGGCCTGGTCACCGGACGGGCACCGCGTAGCGGTGATGATGCAGACCGCAGAAATGGTGCAGCCAAAAGGGACCAGGGATCAGCAACTTGACGAAGAGCAGACACAGGCCCCACGCGGACTTGTTGCCGTTTATCTAATGGACGATGAAGGCCATCAAATTCCTATTCAAGGCATGAAGGACGGTTTGCTCAACGATGGGTACAACGCCGCGTGGATTGCGGACGGGAAGACGCTGGTGTACGTGACCAAGACGGGTGGGGATTTTAATGAGCTAAATTCTTTGATTCCCTCCCAAGGAAAGAGCAAGCCGCTTTTCCAGGGACATACTTTCGCAGCGCTCGCATGGGACACGAAAAACAATCAGGCATTCGCGATTGAGGAAAGCACCAGAGTGCTGACGTCGCCGATGCTGGTCAGGCTCGATCTGGCGAACGAAACACGGACAGCGATTGTGCCTGTGGATGAATACGTGGGTGATTTTGCGGTATCGAGGTCGGGAAAGAAGGCTGGATACTTTCGCGACGGAGATACGCTCGAAGTGCGAGATCTAGCGAATCCCACTGCGCAACCGGTACAAGTGAAAGTAGCGATTGGCACGTTCCAATGGGCACGTGACGACCGGCGCGTTTTGTTAAAGCGCGGAGATCCACTGAAATCCGGCAACCTCACTTGGGTCGGCGTGTACGACGGTCAGTTCGAACCGGTGTTGCACGATCTCGTATTTCACGATTTCGAGCTTTCTCCAGACGGCGCATCAGTAGCAGTGACCGAACCGGGGAAAAGAAGCCTCTTGCTCTACAGCTTGCACTAGATGCGGTTTGGTTTAGGGGTGAACTCCGCGGGACCTTTTGACGTGCTCCTTCAACATACATGAATTCATGATCACAAGAATTCCGGCACGCCTAGCGCGTTCTGCAGCTTCGGTGTGAACGATCCCTTCCTGCATCCACACGCAGCGCGTTCTTAACTGAATGGCCGCGTCCACGATTTCCGGGACGAAGACTGGCCTCCTAAATATATCGACGATATCTATTGATACGGGAACGTCCTGTAATCTCGAATAGCTTTTTTCACCGAGGACCGCGGTCTGGTTGGGATTTACGGGAATGATTCGGTAGCCGACGGATTTCAGGTATTCGCCCACATGGAAACTGGCACGCATGCGATTACTGGACAGTCCGACGATCGCAATCGTTTTACTGGAATTTAATATCCCTGTGATGGCGTCTGGTTCGGACACGCCAGCGGGATCGGCATTTGTATCTGGATTGAGAGCGGAAGGCACTTGGTCCGCGGGATCAGCCATCTTAAATTCCGGAGGTGTTTGAGTCGATGAGCGAGGGTGCATGCGCTGCGAACTCGTGCAGGCCGACTTTTTGTACTGCTGTTAGGCCCTGTAGAAATTTCTGATTCTCCTCGTGCGTCCCTACAGTCACACGGATCGCCGCAGGAAAACCCATCCAACGCATGGGCCGAACAATCACGCCGTGTTTAAGCAGCGCTTCAACGAGGGGTTCCGTGTCCATTCCAAATACCACCAGGAGGAAATTCGCCACCGAAGGAACAAACTTGATTCCGAGGTGCTGAAGCCCTGATGTTAACTGCGCAAGACCTGCGCGATTAGATTCGGCAGACCGGCGAACGTGCTCGGTGTCGTCCAAAGCAGCCAAGGCAGCCGCCTGCGCGATGCCAGAGGTGTTAAAAGGACCGCGGATCTTGTTCATTTCAGCCAGGAGCGCCGCGGGACCGATGCCATAACCGATGCGTAGTCCCGCCAGGCCATAAACTTTGGAAAAGGTCCGCAGCACCAGAAGATTGCGGCCGCTGCGGACGATCTCGATCGAGCGAGAATAGTTTGAGTCATCAACGTAGTCGCAATAGGCCTCGTCGAGCACCACGAGAATGTGTTCTGGGATGCGCGCGAGAAAAGCGTCCAGATTATCGGCGCTGAACATTGTGCCGGTAGGATTATTCGGATTCGCCAGAAAGACTAGCTTTGTTTCCTCGGGCATTTCCCGCGCAATTGCTTCCAGGTCGAAATGATATTCGCGCATAGGAACGTCAAAATAGCGAGCCCCGGTGGCCCGAATTGCGATGTGGTAAAGCGGAAAAGAACCGTAGGAGGTCACGCCGCAATCGCCCGGAACCAATGCAATACGTCCGGAAAGATCGATCAGCTCGGTAGAACCGCCTCCCAGAATTATGTTTTCGGCCGGGATCGCGTGCTTCCTCGAGAGAGCTTCTCGAAGGTAAAAGCCACTGCCGTCCGGATAGCGATTGGAAGCCGCGAGCGCTTTTTTTGCGGCTTCGATTGCCCGCGGCGAAGGCCCCAGCGGATTTTCATTGGACGCGAGCTTGATGGCGTGCATATTCAATTCGCGTTCAACCTCCTCCATCGGTCTCCCCGGGACGTAGGGCGCCAGTTCGCAAATGTACGGCGGAACAAGGTCGTTAATAAACTTGCTCATGCGTCGGCAGGCCTCAACGATTTTTCTTAGGCCGCGCAGACGGTCCCGGCCTCGAAGGATCGCTGTGCTGACGACGGTTTACCTGGGTTTGCGGCGGCCTGGTTGGGCTCGCAGGACTGGAAACGCGTCGATTTTCCCGTGGTGAGTAGTCCGTTCCACGGCTGTTCTGAAGACTAGCGCCAATAGAGGTACGCGCGCCACTGCGGTTGCCGACGTGCTGTGCAGTGAGGGCCGGCCTTGGGGATTTGCGACTCGCTCGCGGCTTCGGAGTGAACGGCCGTCGTTTTGCACGCCGGCGTCGGGGTGTGGAAACAGCGTCCGAGGTTGGCTGTACTGAACGCAAGAGCGTCGCGACTTCCGCATCCGTCAAGGCGCGATGGTGTCCGGGAGCGAGCGATTCAAGCGCTAGATTTCCGATCGCGACACGTTTTACTTTTTCAACTGCATGCGCGGTCTGGAAAAGCCGAGTGCGCAGAGCATCGCTGCGAGCTTCCAAGAGCGTCACTTCATACCAAGGAGCGTCTTTTCCCTTCAGGCGGATGATGCGAGCGCCGGTAGCGCGAGCCAGGCTCTCGATTTCTTCAAAGGTCAGCAGAGTTTTCAGTTTCAAATTATAGGTTTGCTTGAGGTGCCGCGCCTTGAGCATCAGATTCGCGAGATCGCCGTCGTTGGTCAAGAAAACCAAGCCCATGGCGTGGTATTCGAGCCGGCCCACGGGGAAAACGCGTTGCGTAATTCCGTGCAGCAGATCGCTCAGAGCGCGGCGGCCTTCCGGGTCGCTCATGGTGCAAACTATTTCTGGCGGCTTATTCAGCAAGAGATAGATGCGGTCTTTTTCCGGACGCAGAAGCCTACCGTTCACCTTGATGTGATCGCGGGATTCGTCAGCCTTCGAGCCCATCTCGGTTACGGTGCGTCCGTTTACTGTAACCATTCCCGAGGAGATAAGTTCTTCTGCGTGCCGTCTGGAGGCGATCCCTGCGCGCGCGATAATTTTTTGGAGTCTTTCGAGCATAGAGTTCGACGTAAACGCGACCTTACAGATTAGCATGGGAACAGGAAATTCAAACCTGAAGCTGGCTGATCAGACTTGGATGATTGGAAGGCTAGACCCCGGCGTCTGACGGGCCTTTGCCCCCAGATGCCGCCGCAGCTCGTACACTGCCGGCTTCGCCGGCGTCTGCTTCCGCATTCCCGGCGTGGTCACCGGCTACCTCTGTGGAGGCTGCGGCGACGTCCGCTTCAATTGGATCGTCTGGAACGCTATCGGCGGCTGCTTTAGTTCCGGTCCGGGATTCGGCGGACGCTGCGGGGGCGATCGAGGAATCTTCGGGCTCCGTCGGGGCGATGCCGGTGTCGTCGCCAAGCGCGGCTTGGGCCAGAGCTTCGAATTCCTTCAGGCTGGGAAGTTCGTCTAAATCGAATAGGCCAAAACGCATGAGGAACTGTTTTGAAGTGCGATAGAGAATCGGCCTGCCGATGACTTCCTTGCGGCCCGCGGTGGTGATCAATCGTTTTTCGAGTAGCGTCTTGATGACACCGCCCACATTCACCCCGCGAATCTCGTTGATTTCCGGAATTGTGGCGGGCTGCTTGTAAGCGATGACCGCGAGAGTCTCGAGTGCTGGCATGGTGAGGCGCAGCGGAGGCTGCAGGCTCTTGATGAATTTCCGGACTACGTCGTGATGTTGCGCTTTGGTGTAAAACTTCCAGCCGCCGGCAACTTTACGTACTTCGATTCCACGATCGTCGGTCTGATAGTTGGCGACCAGGAGATCGAGCGCGGCGCGGGCTTCCGCTTTCTCCAGGCCCAAGGCTTTTGCAATCTGATCGAGCGTGGCGGGCTCGTCTGCTGCGTAAATAATGGCTTCGAGGGCGGCTTGAATTTCTTGTGGCGTCATCGTCAGAGATATTGCTCCTCAATTTGTGACATGGCATCGGGTCCGGCGAAAACGGCATCGAACATTTTGTGTTTGCGCAAACGAATATCGGAAAAGAGTTCTGACTGTACCAACATCACGGCCTGCATGCGTACCATTTCGAGGACGGCTAACAGAGCGACGATCATGGCGTTGCGCGTCTCGCACGTTTCGAAGAAATCGATCAACGATACGGGATCGTCGTTCGAGGCTAGGCGCTGGCGCAGACGGTCCATCATTTGCGCGATGGTTACGGTTTCGTGGTGCAGCTCGAACTTCTTGATGTCTTTCTTGCGCTCAAGGATTTGCTGGAAGGTTTTTACTAAATCCACGAGCGAAACAACCAATTCGCCTTGAACCTCGTCACCGGTATAGAGCGTGCGGTCGGGATGCGACCAGACATGATCTTCCACTTGCTGCTTCTGATAGAGAAGCTGGGCGGCGTTTTTGAACTTTTCGTGCTCGAGCAGCCGGTGCACAAGTTCCTCGCGCGGATCTTGCTCTTCCGCACCTGCGAGCGGGTCGGGTGGCAGGAGCATTTTCGACTTGATGTGAATCAGCGAAGCGGCCATATAAATGAAATCGGCAGACACATCGATATCGAGTTTGTCGAGCTGGTGAAGGTAATCGAGATATTGTTCGGTAACTTTCGCGACGGGAATATTGTGAATGTCCATCTCCTGCTTGCGAATTAAATCGAGCAGAAGATCGAGCGGGCCTTCGTAGACCGGAAGATTAATGCGATAAGGTGAGGCCATTCGTTTGCTCAGTCCTTGTGAATCAAACTGCTTCTCAAGCTAGGTTTTCCCGACCTTTCGCGCGTCGTCCCATTTAAATATGGAGTTGCGAACGCGCTGCATGGTACGCTTGGCGGCCTTGCGCGCCTTGTCCGAACCGGCATCGAGGATATCCCAAACTAGCTCCGGCTGCGCCTCAAATTCTTTGCGGCGTGTCTGAATGGGCTCAATCCATTTGATCAAGTGGTCTGCCATCGCGTTCTTGCATTCCACGCAACCAATTCCTGCGGTGCGACAACCTTGGTCAGACCAGCCGATGACACTGGGCGGCGAAAATAACTTGTGATAGGCAAACACCGGACAGACTTCCGGACGACCGGGGTCTGTGCGACGAACGCGCTGGGGGTCGGTGACCATGTGTTTCAGAATTTTTGTCCGAATCTCAGCGGGCGGATCGCTTAGCCAGATTGCGTTACCGTAACTTTTGGCCATGCGGCGGCCGTCGAGGCCAGGAAGGCGCGGTGTTTCAGCGGCCAAGTACGCAGGCTCACGGAGGACCTGGCTCATTTTCAAGAACTCTTGGGCCTCCGGAACTTCTTCAATTAGATTCGCAAAACCAACTTCCAGGACATGCTTTCGAAGAGCCACCTTGAAGCGCACAAAAGCATTAGGGTCAGAGGCAGGCAGGCTATCGAGCGCTTCCCTGGAAAGGCGGTCGCGCAATTTCTGGAGGAGTTCCCTTTGCTCGGATAAATCGTCCGTAATTTCCAGACCGAAATTTGCGTTGAAGCGACGGACGATTTCGCGAGTCAGCTCGACGTGCGGAGCTTGGTCTTCACCGACAGGCACGAGCAACTCCTGGTTGGGCTCACCGTACATGACGATATCAGCGGATTGGAGCAACGGATAACCGAGGAAACCGAAGGTACCAAGTTCGCGGTCTTTTAGGTTTTCGATCTGCTCTTTATAGGTTGGGACGCGTTCGAGCCAGCTCAGCGGGGTGATCATCGAGAGCAGGACGTGCAGCTCGGCGTGTTCGAGAACTTGCGATTGGATGAAGAGTGTCGACTTCGCGGGGTCCAGACCGACAGCGAGCCAATCGGCGGCGACTTGCAAAGTATTTTCCGCCACAGACGAAGAGTCTTCGTAATGCGTGGTCAGCGCGTGCCAATCCGCCACAAAGAAAAAACATTCGTATTCTTTCTGAAGCTTTAGCCAATTCGAGAGGGCACCAAAGTAGTGGCCGATGTGAAGACGGCCGGTGGGACGCATGCCGCTGAGAACTCGTTTGAGCTTAGCCAACCTGGCGAACTCCTGCAGCGCGAGAGCTGGCGATCGCAGGGGCGCGGCGCAATAAATCGCGCGCGATTACGATACGCTGCATTTCGCTGGTGCCTTCGTAAATGGTCAAAACGCGAGCATCGCGATAATAGCGCTCGACGTCTGTTTCGCGAGAATAGCCCACGCTGCCGTGAACTTGGACGGCGCGGTAGGCGACGCGATTTGCCATTTCGCTGGCGTACAATTTCGCGCGCGAGGCGTACGAACCAATACGGCGAGAGCCGGAGTCGCCGGATTCTTTGTCGCGCATGAACGCGGCGTAGTGCGTGAGACATCGCGCGGCTTCGATTTCGGTCTGCATATCAGCGAGCATCCACTGGATGGCTTGATACTCCGCGATAGGCTTTCCGAACGTGCGACGCTGCTTGGCGTAACGAGCCGCAGCTTCCATGGCGCCTTGGGCTATTCCGAGCGCCTGCGCGGCGATGCCTACGCGACCTCCGTCGAGCGATTCGAGCGCGATCTTTAAACCTTGACCTTCTTCGCCCAGGCGATTCTCGACGGGCACGCGGCAATTATCGAAAACTATTTCTGCCGAGCGCGAAAGGTGCAGGCCCATTTTTTCTTCATAGCGGCTGACGCGGAAGCCGGGAAAAGTGGGCTCGACTAAAAACGCGGTCACGCCGCGAGCGCCGCCTTCCGGGTCGGTCTTCGCGAAAACCAAGTACACTCCGGAGACGCCGCCGTTGGTCACCCAGGCCTTGGTTCCGTTCAAAACATAACGATCGCCGTCTTGCACCGCGCGGGTTTGTATGCCGGCCGCGTCAGAACCAGCCTGTGATTCGGTAAGGCAAAACGCGCCAAGAATTTCGCCGCGCGAGAGAGGCTTGAGGTATTTCTTCTTTTGGGCTTGGTTGCCAAATTTCCAAACTGGAACCCCCACCACGGAATTCGTAACGCTAAGAGCGACCGCGGTGGACGCGCAAACACGCGCAACTTCCTCGAGCATCAGCGCGTAGCTCGTGGTGTCTGTTCCGGCGCCGCCCCATTCTTCTGGTACCAGCATGCCGCAGCAGCCAAGCTCGCCAAGCTTGCGGAGTTGCTCGGCGGGAAATTTCCCCTCGCGTTCGTACTCGCGCAGAATGGGACGCATTTCCGTCTCCATGAACTGGCGGACGGTGTCGCGAATTAAAAGCTGGTCGCTGCTGAGTGAGAAATCCATGTAAAAGTTACGCTGCGATGCTAGCACAACCGCGCTGGACATCGAAATGCTGCCGGTGGCTTCGTGTGGCGGTCAGACGCAAAAAACTGGTTCGTCGCCTATTGTGGGGCTGGCGTTTGTTGCGCTACAGGTTTCAACGTGCTGGAGAGTTTTGATGTATGCCCGGGCTTGACTGTTACCTTCTCTTCCTGGGGCACGCAACCGTCGGCTGAGATGCTGACTTTGTAGGCGCCGGGACGGAGGTTCTCCACCATAAATTGACCATTCACGTCGGTGGCCACGCTGGAGGCGACACCCGTCTTTATGTTTGAAACGCTCACGCGGGCACCTGCCAGTGGACCGCCATGCTTTTCGAAGACCTTGCCTACAATCGAACCGCCGGGCGTTTGTGCGAAGCAGACAGAAGCGAGAGCGGAAGTCAGGCATAGCGCCAAAAAAATGGCAACAACGCATCGGGGGCTGGATCGTCGAAAGTTACGGGGCCAAGATAAGAATCGCATGTGATAAGACTCCTATAGTTTTAGCAATTCGCGAAGGCGTTTCGTTTGAGCGCGCGATACGGGAATCTCGCTGGCGCGTTTATCATTCATTTTCAGCATAAAGCTTGATTTGAACCAAGGAACAACTTCCTTGATGTGATTGATATTCACGAGATAGGAGCGATGCGGGCGCCAAAAGCGGTCGGAATCGAGCGACGCACTCAGCTCCTCAATCGTGCGGTAGTTTGAAACGCCTTCGAAGTCGCGAGCGAAAATCGTAATCGTTCCGTCCTGAATCGCTGCGTAGATCATGTCTTGTGCGTCCACCAGGAACATACGCGCTTGTGATTTGACCAGGAGCTTTACCGGCTGCGATGCCTTCGGTGGGGATGCAGAAAGTTGGCCAACCAAATTTTCGAGCCGCTCAACTGGCGAGGTGTGCGCTTCCACCATTTTCTTTGCGCGCTGAATGGCTTTAGCGATGCGGGCCTTGTCGAACGGCTTTAGGATGTAATCCACTGCGCTTACTTCAAAAGCCTGAATGGCATAATTATCGTAGGCTGTAGCGAAAACAATTTGTGGGATGCGTAGCTTTCGCTCCACCAGCTTTTTTAGGACGCCAAAGCCGTCCAGGCCGGGCATCTGTACATCCAAAAATACGAGGTCAGGGTCGTGCTCCTTGATCAGCGCAATAGCCTCCAGCCCATTCTTTCCCTGCGCGATGACGTTAATTTCAGGGAAGCCCTTTAGCAGGTAGACGAGTTCGTCGCGCGCAGGGCGCTCGTCGTCAACGATCACGGTGTTGATGGGCATGGATTCGCTGGGTAGTATATGCAACCGCAACAGCCGCGGCAACCAAACGCGGCCGCTCTTGAAAGTGATGTGAATTTAACCGAGTCCCCGGGATCTTGCCGATGCCGCCACCCCCTATCGAGACGGTGACAGGCCCGCGTTGTAGAATGGCGATGCGGGCTCTTCCTTACGGGAGATCGAGTGGCTAAGAAAAAGGCTTGGGCTAAGATTTTGAGCAGCAAGGTTCTTTTCCAGGGGCGCGTCTTTGGCGTCCGGCGAGACACCGTCGTTGAACCTGGAGGCGTGAAGGCCACTCGCGAAATTGTCACGCATCCGGGTTCGGTCGTTGTGCTGCCAGTTTTTTCCGACGGGCGCATACTTATGATTCGGCAATATCGCCAGGCGGTGCGCCAATACCTCTGGGAGCTAGTGGCCGGGAGTAAAGATGCGGGTGAGAGTTTTGTAAAGGGCGCGCACCGCGAATTGCTTGAAGAGACCGGCTACACAGCTCGACGGATGCGTAAGCTGTTGGATCTGTTCCCTACCCCGGGATTTTTGACGGAAAATATGGTGATCTTTGTGGCTGAAGGATTGAAACTGGGCGAAGCTCAGCCCGAGGCGGACGAGAAAATAGAGAAGCGGATTTTTAGTCTGCGCGAAATTGACGATTGGATACGCGCCGGAAAGATTCGCGATGCCAAGTCCGTCGCAGGAATTTTGTATTACGCGCATTGCATGCGCGGAAGTCGAAGCGTACCGAAGTAATTGCTGTGTTTGCGTCAAGCCACGGGAAATCCCGCGTCAGGTGACACACACCGGGAATAGAAAGGCACCTTCTCTATTCTAGCGAATCGCTCCACCTGTCCTTTCGGCCAGTTCATGCCAGGCACGTAAACGGTCTTCTTCCCGGATGCATCGCTTTCGCCTGCTAAGCTTATGCAGGGCGGAGGCTTCTTATGCCGGATCCGGCAGTTTACAAAAGGCTTTACGAAATTTTGAAGTGGTCAAGCGTAGCAGCGCTGGCTCTGACGCTAATTCTGGTTCTACATAAATCGGCGTTTCCGAATATTCCCTACGATGCAAATGCGGCAGCCAGCGCTGAACAGAAATTTGAAGCCGCGGACAAGGCCAAGGCTGCTGGACAGCCTGGTCAAGTCCAGTTGGATCGCAGCGAACTCAATTCATATTTAGCGCACAATCTTGAGTTTGAGAACAAGCCTGAGCCTGTATCGTCTTCTCCGCAGAATGCGAGCATGGATAATGTCCCTACGGTGGGCAGCGCCGTGCCTCCGGACGATCCGGCCGCAGCGTTTCCTGGCGGCGAGCAAGGCAGTCTGGAACAAGTGCAATCGACCGTGAAGGACGTGAAAGTGGACATGGACGGCGATTTGGTAAAGGCCTACGTTATTTTCGATTATCACGGAAAGGACTTGTCGCTGGAACTCGACGGGCATCTGAGCACGGATAGCGGCTATATGAAATTCGAACCTGTGGCCGGGAAACTCGGTTCGCTACCGCTGCCGCAATCGACTCTTCAGGCCGCCGTGGACAAGTTGATGGCGTCTCCTGAAAATCGCGAAAAGCTAAAATTGCCGGAGGATATTAGCAACATCCAAATTCAGAATGGCAAGGCAGTGGTGAAATACAAATAACACGACAACCGGTTCCGAAAATCACTTCGGCCGATTTCGCTCGTTGATAGCTTTCATAGTAGCTTGAGCCTGCTGAGCAATCTGAGGGGACATTCCATCCACACCGCGCGCGAAGTGCGCCACGTCTGACAAATCATTGGTAGTTCCGATCAAATAGAGCGCGCGCAGAGCTTCCCACACTGCACTTTCGCTGGGAAATAGAGAAAGAATCGGATGGCCCGCGGTTACGTTTGATTCATTCGCAACAAGCCAACGATCCAGGGTGCCTGGAACGTTCGATCGCACTTCCCTTTTCCCTGCCCCGGATTCGATGTGGGCTATCATCGTGCCGGTATTAATCACGTCACCCGCCTTCAGCCGAGTCAGCAGCTTGCCGTCGAACGGCGAGTCCAGCTCCGACGGTTTAAGCATGGCGACTATTTGCGCGTGGCCGGAATCGTCTTTGAATCGCACGAGCGAAAGCGCGGCGTTGCGCTGGACCATCGCATTGGTGTCTCCGAGAAGCTTCAAGAGCGTTTGATGGAAATCTTGCGACGAATTGTCTTGGCCCATCACCCAGGCGTCGGTGACACGGATTTCGTCCACCGGATCGGCGGCAAGCTGGATGATTTGGGGATACCATTTGCGGACGGAGGGATCCCCGGCTTCGATGCGCAGTTCGAGTTGGGTCAATGCATGTTGAATGCCGCGAGGATGAGAGTGCTCGCCTAGCGCTTTCGCTATCTGGCTATCGTTTAGGGGACGTCCGAACCAGGTGGCGTTCCAAAACAAAAACGGCATCAGCACGAATAGCAAAGCGAGCGCGACAATCCCCAGAGCCCAGCGGCCACCAAAGGAACCTTGTATTTTTGCAGCTTCAGCCATTCGGCAATCAGTCTACAACAACGTGCGTGGGAGCGCCGAAACGATCAGCCGCGCACCGCGGACGGCCGCTCGGAGTGTAAGCGATGTAGCAAATAAATGATCACGCCAGTGACTGAAATCGCGTTGAGGTTGGCATTAACGACTGGGAGATCCAAGAGCGAAATCATGATCCTTGTGCTCGATTTTGTGTGGAAGCCTCAGCGTGTAGCTTTAGCTCGGCTTGGGGGGCTCAGCAGGCACAGGTTCGACGGCGGCCTTCGGTGCCGGAGGCGGCGCGGGCGGTGGCGGAGGCTGCAGCACAGCAGGTGGATGCGAAGGCTGCAGCGGGGGAGCAGCGGCCGGTGACGTAACAGGAACTGCGGTCGCAATCTTTGGAACCGACGGCAAGGCGACTGCAGCGTCTGGTGCTGCCGCTTTCTGCGCTGCTTGCTCCGGGACTTTCGCGGCCGAAGGTCGGAAAAATGGGAGCAATCCGGCTTGGTGCACCATCATCAAAATCATGAGACTAAATATTCCGCCCATCATCAGGCAGATGAAAAGCATCATGATGCCGTCGATTCCGCTGGTAAGCAGGCCGCTGGTTATGTCCCAAATGATGCCGATAAGAGCCAGAACAACGAATAGACCGCAGATGACGCTTAGTTCGATCCAGTTTGATTTGGGGTTAGTGGGTTCCATTCCCATTGTTGACGAAGTCATCGGGCTAATTTGTCGAAAATCATCCAACTAAGCAGAAGCGGAATGTGAATCACAGTCGCATGCATCAGCCACTTCGCGCGAACGTTAGTGCGCGACCGACAGGCCCACAGGGAAACTTGCAGCAAGACCATCCCGAGCACAAGAGCACCAAAGAAATAAGGAATTCCCACCATTCCAACGACGGACGGCAGCAGGCTTACAGGAACCAACACCGCGGACATGCTGACGATGAGGCGAAAAGTGGCATCGCCCTTGGGATCCACCACCGGCAACATCTGGATTCCCGCGCGAGCGTAATCCTCACGATACATCCAGGCGATGGCCATGAAGTGGGGAAACTGCCACACGAACAAGATGGCGAAAAGAATCCAACCACCTTCGGAGAGCGATCCGCGCGCTGCGGCCCAGCCGATCAGCGGGGGTAAGGCGCCAGGAATGGCTCCTACAGCGGTTGCAAGCGTCGTGCGCGTCTTTAGCGGCGTGTATAGACCCAAATACGAAAGGCTCGTGACCAGAGCGACCAGGGACGCGAGAAGATTTACCGTGAGCGCCAGCCAAGCGGTGCCTAGAACGATCGTGACGGCCCCGAAAATCAAAACTTCAGCGGGCTTCAAGGCTCCGGTGGGAAGCGGGCGCGCTGCAGTCCGGCGCATTACAGCATCCATGTCGCGTTCTAGGTACTGATTCAGCGCCGCGGTGCCTCCAGCGACCAGCAGGGTGCCGATAAGCGTGCGGGCCAGCCTGGCCCAATCCATTGGACCGGTGGAACCAAGGTAGAAACCCGCGACCGTGGTTATCACCACCAGGAAAGTAACGTCGGGCTTGGTCAGGACGACGTAAGCCCAAGGCTTTTCGAAAGCATTGATCGCCACAGCGCGTGTGTTGTTCATCAAACGTTGTCCATGGGCTAGGCTCTGGAGCTCTCTGGTCGCCTGCCGCCGGCGCGCGTAGTTTCCATGGCCGATCTTAATGCAACAGGCGCTGCAGGACGAATTAACCGATAGCAAGATAGCGTTAGAACCACGCTGGAAGCAAGCGTAAGCGCGCCGACCAGCACGTGCGCGACGGTGACTATAACGTAGGTCATGGACGGCTGCACGGAGTGCATCGCTTGCACGACGGCCCCATACGCTGAAATCCCAAGAAGAACCTGCGTGCCCAGAAAAGCCTGGAGGAGAATTCCCCAGCGACGGAGGTCACGCACCTGGCCGAATCGTTTGCGAACTGCCCGGCAAGTCCACACGATCAGGAAGGTGACGACTAGGAATCCGATGAGGTGCGGCAGAATTCCGAAAGCTCCATGACGAAAGCCGGCACCGAGGATTAGCTGGACGAAAATTGCAGCAGTCGTGATAGCAGCCAATGCTCGCAGGCGGGGCGAGCCGCGATCGTCCAGTGATTCTGAGATCATTTTGCCACCAGGCACTCGTGATTAGCGCAAGACTGACTACCGTGACGAAAAAGATTTGCGCAAGCGTGGCGTGCATCGTCGCCGTGACTGCGGGGTGGCCTTCGAGCACGCGGAGCGCTCCGAGAAGAGCCTGCGCGATGACCAACAGAAGCGCCGTCCAACCTAGTTTGCGGGCGGTTCGAGTGCCTCGACGAGAGAGCCAAACTGCGAGAATCACGGTGAGGATTGTTACGGTTGCGGCGAATACGCGGTGCGCAAATTCGTAACGGATGCCGCCGACGAGCGGCGGAATAATGCGGCCATAAGCGAGCGGCCAATCGGGTACGGAGTCGGCGGCGTCATTGCTGGTAACGAGCGCGCCTGCCATCAACAGTAGAACGGTGACAGACGCGGTACCGACGGCGAAGCGGTGGACTCCTTGAAGTCTTTCAGATTCAGGCATTATGGATGCGCTTCCTTGACCGGAAACGATCAAATCCGATGTTGCACAATTCCTCGGCTAAGAACATGACAACGGAAGCGAGTTGGAACCTCACTTCCGTCGCCCTCTGTTAATAAACGCACCGGCAACACACCGCGACTAGTCTCCAGATGCGGCAGGGGTCTTAAACGTGAAATTGAGCGGCTTCGATTCTTTCGCGCCAATTGTCACCGTCTGATCCGACGTGCCGTACTTTTCGTGCCATGCTTCGATGGTGTAAGTTCCCGGCGGCAGATCCTTCAATTCGAACTTCCCGTCTTTCGAAGTGATCGCGTAGTAGGGATTCTTGAACACGAAAATATAGCTCTTCATCCACGGATGCACGTTGCACTTTACAGGTATGGCATTTTCGGCGCGGCCAAAGGTTTCATCTATGGGCGTGGCACCGGGAGGCTGGGATTTGTTCCAGTCGCGATTATCTTTCGGCATGGGATGGATGTTGTGGGTAGTCTGGTCATCATTCTTGACTTCGAAGGTCTGGCCGGTCATCAACGCGACGATGTGAGGATCGTACATGCAGCCTTTTTGATCCAGGACGGCGGACTCTTTTGGCGTGTTGAACGTGTAGTCGCCCAGGCCGTCCTTCACATAAATTACAACATTCGCGAGATCGCCTTTGTCGTCCACCACGACTTCCGGCGGCACCACGGGTTTCGGATGCGCTTTCTGGCAATAGGGCTCGGCGCTCATGTTGATTGGCTTGATCGCTGCGGGCTTGCCGTCCAGGGTGACGCTTCCGGAAACGGAGCCGGCGGTCGAGGTATCCACGACCTTGGTGGCGTTTGAATTCGCCACGGGCTGCTCGTTCGTTTGGCTATTCTGTTTACCGCCGCAGCCTGTGATGGCAATCGCCACCAGGGCTGCCAATGCTAGATTAAAAAACTGGGTCTTCATTTGGAAAAATTCCTCCTTAGTAAAACGGGGCTATTCTAACAATTCCGCGACTGCATGAGGCGCAAATTCTTTAACAAATTGGCCCCGTGCAGCGCACTATGCTACCTCCCTCCGGCCGCACCTTGGCCGCCTGCTCCGCCTGACGGCTTTGTATTCCCGCTCGCGGGAGACGGCGATTTTCCCACAAGCGCGGCTTGTTCCTGCGGCGTGAGAGAGAACATGTAGCGGACCAACAAGTCCGCCTGATCGCCCGTGTAATGCTGCACCGCAGCAGGCACTGGACCCGAGAACACCCAGCGGTCGCCTTCCAGGCGGAATAATCCCGACGGCATAGCGGTTCCGGGGATAATTTTCGCAGGATCGATGATCCAGCGCTCAGTCCAAGCCGGCTGCAACCGATCGCGCGCCATCAAGAAATTAGGCGCAATGGCATTTTTGTCGTGCGCTTCGTTGCCGGTCATGTGGCATTTCAAGCAAGGCGCGGCCGGGCTGGTGAACAACGCGCGAGCCATGGCGCGTTCGTTGTCATCCAAGGGCTGCACCTTCGGAGGTATAAACGGATCGGGCTGCGACGACATGGCCTGGAAAAAGAGCACCAGCTTGCGAATTTCGTCGTTGGAGAGATAGAACGTGGGCATGCGCACTTGCAAATATTGGCGAACGCCATTGCGGTTCGTATCGGTGGTGCTGAGCGACGGGTTGGCCAGGAACTGCCTGAGCCATTCCGGATTTACGCGCGCGCCTTCGGTAGTAAGCACCGGCGGCAAATTCGCCTTGTTCTCACCCTGATAGAACGGCAACGTCTGCATAACCGATTTCTGTCCCACAGTCAATCTGATGGCAGCCGATGCAGTTGTATTTCGTGACGACCCACCAGCCCTCTTGGATATAACGCCGGCGGTCAGCGGGTTTGTACATGTATTCCGGAGGGAGAGTCGGATCGGTGCTTCCCAGGAGCATGCTGACTAGAGCTTCGACGTCGCCGTTGCCATAAAGATTGGGCTTGGGCATGCGCAACGCGTCCAGGGGGTTCGCGTGGTATTTACCCTGGTCGTAAATTCCGGGATTTTGGAGCTTCTGTTCGAAGAAGCCTTTGGAGTCATACCACGGACCGCGCGCGGAAGATTTGCCGTCAGGGAAAACGCCGCGCTTGGCGTCTTCGGTCCAGAGAGCAAAGTCGAGGCGCTCGATAGGCTTGCTGCCTTCGTTCGTGAGCTCGGTGCCGATGCGGCCTTCGTCTTCGATACCGCTGAGCTCATGGCATCCGGCGCAGCCATAATGCCGCGCAAGCTCCTTCCCTTTCGCGGCGAGCTGCGGATCATCCATGTAATCCGCGGAAGCGTAAGAGGCATCTGGATGCTTCTGGGCCATCAAATAAGTGGCGATGTCGCGAGCGTCGTCCATGGAAAGACGCAGACTGGGCATCACTGTGGGCTGCTGCACCACGAGCTCGTGGCCATCATTCGGGCATCGCGAATGATCTAAGTCAAAAACATACGGGAGATTGTGTTTGGCGTAATCTTCAGGGCCTAGGTCGCGCTTCTCATAAGGGCAATAAGGCCGGGTGCGCTGGCGCGGGTCGTGGACCCAGCGAACTACGTAATCGTAATTCTCTTTTTCGCCGACGCGGCTTAGGTTCGCGGCGAAAGTCCCGCCCACTGCGGATGAACCCTCCCCCATAGAGTGACAGGCAAGGCAGCCGCGCTCTTCGAAGAGTTCCTTGCCGTGAGCGGCGTTGCCCGGCGCTTGATGTTCAAGTGGAGGCCCAGTGAGTCCGGCTTGCCAGACGAAAGCTGCGAGTGCCTGAATCTCGTCTTGCGAGAGGCGGAATTGCGGCATTTTAGTGGTCGGCCGAAATTCGGTGGTGTGACCGATCCAGTACGGAATCCATTCTTTGCGCAATTTCTGACGGGCTTCCTTCAGATCCGGGCCAACTTTTTTAATTTCTTGCAAAAGGTTGTGGCTCTGCTGCTCCAGAGCTTCAGTTCGCGCGTCCATACGACTGATTTCTACAGTGAGGTTGGTCGCCTGACTGTTGAGCTTGTCGGCAGTTGCATTATCGGGGGCTGCGTCGGCTTGCTTCTGCAAACGTGGAATCGTTAGCAGATCGTCCGTCTTGGTCTTGGCGAGCTGCAAAATCTGCTGGCGGGCATTGACGAGTTGCTCGTCCTGATTGTCAAAACCCTGGAAGCGGTGGCATCCGATGCAGCCACGCTGACGATAAAGCTGCTTTCCTTCGTTGAGCACGGGCGCGTGCTCGGTGACCATGTCCGCAGAGTGGCACTGCTGGCATCCGGCGTTATAGTTTTCTGGATAGTACAGCGGCCAAAGCCAGTGTCCGTAGCGGCCATGTCCGCGACGAACGGAATCAATCGCGCGGCCGTTTCCTCCGTGACAGGGCGAGCATCCGAATTTTTCAACCGGATGCATAGCAATTAGTTCCTGGTTAGGATGACTTGAGAAAGGAGCGTCGCCGCTTTTCGCCATTCCCAGATCGGCTTTCGTGAGGGTCACCTGAGATGGAACGTATTTCGGATCGGTACCGACGTGGCATGATTCGCAGCGATCCACCAGCCCGGCACCTCCCAAATTGTTGATGGAAGCACCGGAGGGATTGACGTTTACCTGGATAATCCTGCCGTCAAAATCCTCCATGGATTTGCGCAGGCCGTCGAGCGAGGTCGAACTTAAGCCGGGGAGATGGTCGGAAACATAGGCGGTTAATTCGGTCTGCGCGTCCTTCGCGGGCTTGTCTATTTCCCCACGCTTTGCAACCAGGGCAGCACGCTGGGCCATGATGCTGGTAAACGTGTCGTTCAACTGATCGGCGGTGAAGACCTTATTCTTCTGAAGCTGGCCATTCCCTATGGGCCAATCCACCCTCCAAGTGGAGTTGCGTCCGTCCTGTAGTTCCTTGAGGCGCTTGGCCTTTTCATTCTTGTCGGTGGCCGGAATAATTTCGTACTGGTAAACAAGATGCCCGATTTTTCCGCGTTCATCCTTGAAAGCATCCCCGATGGCTGCGCGTTGTTCGTCCAGGAGGTCGATCTGTTTGGCGATTTCTTCATCCTGGGATTTTGCGTCTTGTTGCGCGCTGGCGAGTTTTGCGGCGAGCTGTTTGTATTCCGGGGAGGAATACACGTCCGCTTCTTCTTGTTTCTTTTTCTTGATGTCTTTGCCTAAATATTCAGAATAGGCCTTTGCGAATCGGGACTGGTAGCGCCGCCAGGGCTGCAGTCCATAAAATTCGACGTAAAAAGACCAGGCCACCGTGAGGATTAGGAGCAGCGAAGCGATCAAAAGCGGAAACGTAAATGATCGATATTTGATCGGATCATCCGGCGCTGTGTCAGGTGAACGATCAGGCACCCTTATTCCTCCATTTGTACTTCTGCGGCGTCGGCGGCCGCGTCGGACACGATTAAATGCTGAACCACGGCGTCACCCAGATATACTTAATGGTGAAAACCAAGCGCAGCAAAATCTTAATTGGCAGCGAAACCATGAAGATCAAAAAGGTGTACATGGTCACAAGTTGTAGCAAGCTCATGCGCTTGTAAATCTTCTTACTGAATTCAGTGCGCATGCAAAGCCAGTGAACCAGGAATGCCGCGACGATGAAAAACAATGCAAGCGGAAAGATCCCGAAAATCGCGCGCGCCCAAATCGCCGCTTGATCTTTGGTCGTGTGGAAAATCGGGGCGAGCCAGGACCCGTCAATCCCGACAACCTGGTCGAGATTTCGGTTCACGGCATAATCCACACGTTCAGCATCCCAGGTTTGTCCCGGCCAAAACCACATCCAACCGGGGCCGCGAATGAATGTACCTATGACGATCATTAATACCCAAAGTCCGATAAAACCGACAAGAAAAGTCCAAATCGAAAATTTTCGCTGTTTATACGTGTAGTAGCCGTTGCCCAGCGGATTTGCGTCAATGTAAGGAATGACCATCAGACCAACGATGATCAATGTCGGCATCACCACGCCAGCAATCCAGGGGTCGAAGTAAACTAGCATTTCCTGAAGGCCCAGGAAATACCACGGCGCCTTGGCCGGATTCATCGTCACATTGGGGTTGGCAGGCTCTTCCAGGGGAGCGTTCAGCGTCAACGACCAAGCCATCAAAAGAACAGTTACAAGGATGGCCACCAGAAATTCCATGCGCATCAAGTAAGGCCAAGTATGAACTTCCTTCTCCCACTTGGGATCCCACTCTTGCGTCTTACGGTATTTCGTCTTCGCGGCCTGCGCGTCGGATTCTAAAATGGCGATCAGCTTATCGTTGGCAACCGCCTGTCGCAGCGCGTACCACATATAAAACGGAGCCACGAACAACAATGCCACGATGGGCACATTGTCGGGTGCAGATGCGATTTCCCAAATTTGACGGAAGTCAGGCATCGACTCGTTCTATCCTTTAGAAACTTTGCCGCTAAAAACTTAGCTAACCCATGCCACTCGGCCGCAAAATTACGGGCCGCGGGCTTCTCTCTTCTTTGATTTCCGATTCGAGCATTACCGGCGCGGGACCTGATATTCCCCCGTCTTTTCGTACGCGCCAGAAATGGATACCTAAAAATATCGCCACGATCAAAGGAATTGCAATGCAATGCCAGATATACGCGCGCAACAACGCGTTGGCGTCCACGATAGATCCCCCGAGCAAGGCGAACCGCACGTCGTTGTAAGGCGTCATGCCCATTTGCGCGCCGAAGGGTCCTTCGTTTCCTAACAGCGGCGTGGCTCGCGCCATGTTCGTTCCGACGGTTACGGCCCAAAAGCCCAACTGATCGTCCGGCAGCAAATATCCGGTGAAGCTCAGCAACATGGTGAGCACCATCAGCAGAACACCGATGCACCAGTTGAATTCGCGCGGCCGTTTATAGGAGCCGGTCATGAACACGCGGAACATGTGCAGCCATACGGCGATAATCATTAAGTGCGCGGCCCACCGGTGCATATTGCGAAGTAGCTTGCCAAAGGGGACGTCATTTTCCAGGTACAGAATGTCGCGGAAGGCCTGCACCTTTGTCGGGTGGTAATAAAACATCAAGAGAACGCCGGTAAAAGTGAGGACGATGAACAGGTAAAAAGTGATTCCGCCCATGCCCCAGGTGAAATTGTATTTGGTTGCGTCTCGATTAACTTTCGCTGGATGAAGGTGGAAAAAAACGTTGGAAAGAACACTGAGCGCCCGGTTGCGCGGTTCGTGGTCGTGCTTGACCCGGAAAATCGAGCGGTAGAGCTGCGTCTTTTCCGGCTCTTTGAGCTCAGCGACCTGCTGCTTGGCTTTTTCCTCCAGGGTTTCACGGAGCGCTGCAACAGAATCCTTCGCTTTATCGAGGACGCCGGTTTTGCTCTTACCGTCGCCGTTTTCTTCGGGCATCCGCCTGACCCCTTGTCCTGCTCAAATCTTGGCGGCCAGAATTCACGCCGCCTTAAAACAGACCAAGCCTAAACGTTCAAAAAAGCTCCTGGATCGTTGAAATGATTTACTCCCGCGCGCGGATCGTCCACGAATAAGCGGCTGGTATCCACCGTAATTTTTCCGGTGGGATCGAGCTGCACGAAAGAACGGTCCATGGGACGGGGCGCTGGTCCTTCGAAGTTCACGCCTTCGCTGTCGTACCCGCTTCCATGGCACGGGCACTTGAATTTATTTTCCGCAGGCTTCCATTCCGGAGTGCAGCCCAAATGCGTGCAGCGCGCGAAAATAACGAAAAGCCGGTCCGGCTCCCGAACTACCCAAACGCGATTGGTCATCAAGAAGCGCTGATCAATTCCTAGCGCAAAGTCGGAAGGGAAGCCAATATCGAAAACCGTGTTGGGCTCATATAGCGCGCGAGGGAAGAAAAACCGGAGGAACATCAAAAAGTTAACGCCGAGATAGCCCCAAATACACGCCCAAATGACGCGGCGGCGGGTGGTATTCACCGCTTTTTCCGTCGACTTGGCGTCCAGCGCAGCAGATGCGTTTGCCGCTGGCGCCTTCGACGGCGCGCTGGTGGTTTCCCCGGACTTCCCGTCAGACATATCTGGCATCGGCCCGTTTAATTACTGTCTTCAAATCCTAAAATATATAAAGGCCCAACGAAGTCGAAGCAAGAACATTGGTTTATATGCCGTGGGAATCCCCATGTCAAGTGGTTACGGACGTTCCGTTCACAGATGTTTCAGACGTTTCGCCTTCCGCACGGCCGTTCTTATGTTCATGGCAGGCTGGTTTTGTTTAAGACACCACCGAGGAGACACCGTTGCGTTTTCCGACGGCCCGCAGAACGAGATCTGCCAGCGATCGAATCAAGAGCGGTGAATCATCCAGCGCTGGCATCATGTGAAATTCCCGAATACCAACGGATTCGGCATGTTCCCTTGCCTCAATATTTATTTCGTGGAGGGTTTCGATATGCTCCGTCAAGAAAGAAATCGGAATCACCAGAACTCTCTTGATGCCGCTGTGCGCAAGCGTATCGACGGTCTCCGTCAGCGAGGGCTGAATCCATTTCTGCGGTCCGACCTTGCTCTGAAAACATAGACCGTGCGGATTCATCCATGCGCCAAGCTCCATCACGAGTTGCACCGTTTCTTGAATTTGTTTCGGATACGGGTCGCCCTTTTCCACCAGGCCAGCGGAAGACCATGGGCGCTGAAGAGAAGATGCACTTCCTCAGGGTGCGGCAGTTTCTGCAATACACCGTTCACGCGGTCAACGATCGCTGCAACGTAGTCAGGATGATCGTAAAAGTGATCGACCAGATGGACAGGTACCTGGGTTTTATAGAGGCGATTCCATTCCTTCAGGCTGCTGCCCGTGGTGGCAAAGGAAAAGTGTGGGTAGAGCGGAAGGAGCACAAGCTCGTCGTAGGGCCCACTCTGCAAGGTAGCCACCGCTTCTTTTGTGTCGGGATGCCAATAACGCATAGCCACGATTGTCCGCGCCGGAATGTGCGGACGCAGTTCCAACTGCAAGGCCGGCAGCTTGCTGCTCGGTCAACCGGCGGATGGGAGAGCCTCCTCCGATTTCTGCGTAGTGTTGGCGGACGATTTTCGACCGCGTGGTTGAAATAAGCTTCGCTAGCGGTTTGCGCGCAAGAAATGCACCGGGAAAATTTATGATGTCGGGGTCGCAAAATAATCGATAGAGAAATGGCTCCACCGCGGCTTGGCTATCAGGTCCGCCCAGCTGGAACAATATGATGGCGATCTTCTTCGGCCCATCCATAACGCACCCTTTACAACACTACCTTCCACGCATTTGCTGTTTCAAACTATCGATATCCTGCTGTAATCGCGCCAAACGCCGGGCAATGGATACTTCATACACAAAAAAAACGGCCCACACGACCATCCAAGCAGCAAACAGATTTTCGAAATTCTTCATGGCTTCTCCTTACCAATAGATGACGGCTCAAGATTCAGGGTTTCATACTCCATGCGCAGTTCTTCAAACTCTTGGCGCAACCGCTCGAGCCTGTGACGGTCGATCAGAACAAGAATCATCACTCCCATTACCGCAATCACGCAAAGCAGAAGAACTTTACCGATCACGGGGTCAAGGCCGGAGCCTGAACCTCCTAGAATTACCGGCTGCGGGTGCTGGGTGCGCCACAAGCGGTTGGAAACGTAAACGAGTGGAGCGTCAAGGAAAGCGAAAATGCCGAAGACGGCTGAAAGCGTCGCCTTCTTTTCAGGATCGTCCAGCAGGCCGCGCAATATTAAAAAGGCAATATAAAGCAGCCAGAGAATAAACGTCGTGGTTAGGCGCGCATCCCATGTCCACCATATTCCCCACACCGGTTTGGCCCACAACGGGCCCGTGGCGAGGCCAATCGAGCAGCAGACTACGCCAACTTCAACGGCCGAGACGCCCCAGGAATCCCACTTAGCTTTGTGCGTAGCTAAGTACGCGATGTTGGCGAAGAAGGCGACCGACAAGGCGGTGAACATGGCCATCCAACTCGGCACATGGAAGTAAAAGATGCGTTGGATGAGGTGCATCGTTCTTTCGTCAGGAGCGATGAAAAGCGCCGCATATCCAGCGAAAAAGATTAGGCCCGCGACGAGAATTGTGCATGAGTAGCGAACTTTCATCGAATGCGTCTCATTATTCCTCGATTAAATAATCGCACAGAAGCCAGGAGGCCGTCAGAAATACGGTATCAAATCCGGCGAGCAACGCGACCCAGGTGCGGTCGAGCTCGGGCTGTTCCACAAACAAGGAAGCGGTGGCTTCGACCGCTGCGATGAGCAAGGGAGTCAGGATCGGCAACAAAAGAAGCGGCAGCAGCAATTCACGCAGGCGCGCATGGGACGAAATCGCGGAGAAAACAGTTCCCGTGACGGTTATGCCGATGGTTCCAAGCATCAACACCAGGACTAACTGGCCGGCGATGCCACCGAGCGAGACGTTGTACAACACGGAAAAACGGGGACAAGCACAACTTCCACGAGCGACATAAAAATGAAATTTGCGAGCATCTTCGCCGCGAGAATCGCAAAAGGCGAAATCGGCGCCATCCGTAAAGCGTCCATCGTGTCGTTCGAGTCGTTCTCTGGCGAAGGAAGGATTCAACATGAGGGAACCGGCGAATAAAAATGATATCCATAGAAGGCCGGGACCGTAACGCCGCGATTCCGCCGCGGTAGGATCGAAGGCGAAACTGAAGAGGACCACAACCACCAGCGCGAATACGATCGTGGCGCTCAAGAGTTCGCGCGAGCGGAACTCCAAACGCAGTTCCTTCGCTAGCAGAATCGCAGCGGAGCGGGCCGTGCTCATTCAGGCGTCCGCTCGCAACGCGGCGAGCAACGGGCGTGGGTCACCCCGCGGACCGCTGTCGTCTTGTAGCACGCCGCCAGCCAGCACTATCGCGCGCGTGGCCAGTTCCAGCGATTCGTTTCGGGCGTGCGTGCTCATCAGCACGGTACAACCCTCGTTGCGCAGCTTCTCCAGAGTGCCGCTGAACCACGTGAGACCCTGGCGGTCAAGTCCGGTAGATGGCTCATCGAGCAGAAGAATCCGCGGGCCATGGAGCAGAGCGCGAGCGATCGCCAATCGTTGACGCATGCCGCGCGAAAATGTTCGCACCAGGCTCCCGGCGCGCGAACCTAGTCCGCAGGTTTCCAAAGCGTTCGCGACGCGGGCAGAGACATCATCGAGCTCGTAGAGTTGAACGAACAGCGTGAGATTTTCGGCGGCGGTCAATTCGTCGTATAACAAAGTGCTGTGTCCCACCAGGCCGAGCTGCCTTCTTGTTTCCAAACTATCCAATGCCTCCGCAGGATGCTCCCTATTCGTGTATTGAAGTGTGCCGCGCGTGGGAGCTGCCAGCAAAGCGGCAACGCGCAATAACGTAGTCTTCCCCGCCCCATTGGGACCTAGCAGCGCCACAAATTCGCCGGAATGAATTTGAAGTGAGATGCCGCGCAACGCAAAGAAAGATCCAAAACGTTTTTCGATACCAGCGAAGGAAATTCCAACAGAGGACATGCCAGAACGAGAAGTGGAGCGGGTTACGGGCAAGGCGTTCCGCTTAGCCTCTCACTAAATCGCGCAGGACTTTCTCCAACTGCTGCCGCTCGCGCTCGTAATCGCTCTCCGTGATGGTGCCGGCTTGCCGGCGCAATTCCAGCCGGAAAAGGCTATCTTTTAATTGATCGAGGCTTCCGCGAACTTCGCGATTCACCTGGGCCACGGTTTCACTAGCAACGGGCGCGTGTGTTGAAGGCGCGGGGAATGCCATCTTCGCTGAGACTGCTGCCGGCGCATCACCATTCATTGGCATGATTACCTGTGGTCGTCGCCACAAGTAAACCAAACCGAGCGCGAAAATTGACGCGAATCCTCCGACGAGAATCCATTTCAGGCTATCGAGGCGGGCCGGAACGGTGGTCGCCGCAGCGGTAGTAGCCTCGGCGCCAGAAGTCTCCAGGCGTGAATTCACCGAAGCGTTGGCAGGGCCATCGGGGGCGCCAGACGCGCCGCCTTCACTGGCCCCCTGAGTCGCAGTCGGGAGCGGTGCTGTACCGGAAATTTTTATGGCGATGGGTGCGTCCGCGGCGACGGCAGTTCGCGTGAAGACATTGAATCCCTGATCCTGGCCCGCTGGAGTAATTCCATCGCCGGAGATTTGGACCGTCGGGGGCGCTGCGATAATCAAACGGTCGGTAGCGTAGGGCGATATGTTCTTCAGCATTATCTGATTGCCCGGATACGGCAGCTTGTAAGAAATCCTGACTCCGCTGTCACCGGGGCGAAACGGAAACGCGATGGCCATCTTGTTCTTGCCCTTATCAATTGTGCCTTGGACCACCGGCATTCCCGCCGAGCCCCATGCGGAAGCTTGACTAAAGTCCGCGCCATCTGGCAATGAGAAATTGAAGGATCCTTCGGCGCGGTAAAAGGCGACGGGAGGCTGCGTTTTGTTCTCGATGGCATATTCTTCACCGACCATCAAATCGGCGCCGTTGGGCTGCACAATGATCGCGTGATTGGTCACTGCGAACGCGGTCGGGCGGTCCGTGGGTTCAAAAACTTGCACGTCCGCGGTAGTCTTCCCTGGCGGCACAGGCTCGTGGTAATTCACGCCGCGATAAACTACGCGGATGAGCATCGGCGCGCCAGCGCCGAGACCCGCATTTTCGAACGAATAATGCCCGCTTGAGTCAGCCTTCGTATTAGCTACCGGCTGCATTCCGCCTTGCAACTGAATGAGAATGACTTCCACGCCGGCTGCAGGCTTACCGGTCGTGCCGTTTTTTACCGTGCCCGATAACGAACCTGCCATCGCGAGCGGCGCGAGGCCTGCGGAGGGTCCGAGTCCGAACAGAAAAATTGCTGCCAGGCGTACGATGCGAAGGTTAAGACGCTGACAATTCATGGATGCCCCACCTTGGACCTCGCCGCTTGGCGAGTAGCGGGCGTGGGGGTTCCGCCCGTTAATTGGTCCATGTCGGCCAGCACGCGGGCAGCTTCCACTTCGAGCGATTGCTTGGTCTCCTCGTAATCCGCTTCTGAGAACTTCCGAGCTCGGTATTCGAAGCGCAGGTCGCGCAGATTCTCATAAATCGCATCACGTCGCTCGAGCAACTGATCGAGTTTCGTGCGGTGCGGCGCGGAATCGGAAGCTTCCGGCCGCACCATGAAAATAAAAACGACGGTAGCGGCAGCAAGCAGCGCGCAGGCCAGGGCGATATCCACGTTACTCATAGTATTCTTGGCCTGCTTCTCGCCGAGCGCGCGAGAGAAATTCGGCGGAAACCCGTGGCCCTAACGCTGTCGCGAGCGTGGCCCTATGCCGCCAGCGTCGCACAACAAACCATACCAGAACCAACGCTAGCAGTGGCACAACGACGGGCATGATCCAAGCCGCCAGATTAAACCCTTTGGCGGGCGGAACAATCAGAACGGTGGGCCCGTACTCCTGCACAAATGCCTGCAAGGTGAGGTCGTCGGACTCGTTGCGGGTCACGCGCTCGTTAATTTCCTTCTGCATGCCCTTGGCCGTGTCGCACGGGCCGGAGAACGAGCCTCCGGTGTGATTGCAACCTGTGGCGGAATCCTGGCAGCCTCCACACATGCATTTCACTCGTCTGCCGAGCTCTTTCCCGCGTTCAGTTTGCTGTGCATATAACGGCGAGACAATCAGAGCTGAACCCTGCATCGCAACGAAGAAAGCAGCAAATGCGATGAGCAGCGATTTCACCCGTGTCGATCGAAGCTTTCTAGAATGACGCTCAATCACTCGCATCACCTCTTCCCGCAATCACGCCTATCGGCGGCGTAGTTGCCGAAACTCGATCTCCCCAAGATTGCTCACTCACCGCACGAAGAACCAGAGCCGTGCGCCGATTCGGCAGCATCGCCAGTCCGGTACCGAGAACCACCACAATCCCGCCAAACCAAATCCATTTCACAAGAGGATTGAGAAATGCGTGGATAACTGGCTGGCCATTTTCCGGACTGCGCCCGGCATACACGATGTAAAGATCGCGCAGGGGCGAGCTCTGAACCGCCACCATCGTTTCCGTCACTTGACTGGAAAGAAAAAACCGGCGCTCGGGGTACAGCATCATTTCCGACTTGCCGTTGCGAAACACTTCCAGCGTAGCGCGCTCAGAATTGTAATTTCCATTTGCGACACGGTCGAAATTCTGGCAAAGAATTGAATAGGGTCCGATGTTCAGCGTTTGCCCAATGGCCATTTCCTTCTGGACGTCTTTGTTGAACGGTACTCCCGCGATGCCGATGAAGATCAGCACCATTCCAAAATGCACCACGTACCCGCCGTAGCGGCGAGTGTTGCGCATAGTCAACTCGCCCACCGCGGAAATCAGGCTTGAACCGTCTCGCGCGGCGATTACTCGTGTCCCGCGGAAAAATTCCGACAGAATGGTCAGCGTGACAAACACCCCGAGAATCAGGCAAATGAGTGAATACAGGTCGCGGAAGCCGAAGATCAGTGCCACCGCTCCGGCGACTACGCCGCCCAGCAGAGGCCACGCAAAGTTTCGCTTCAGGGCGTCCAATGAAGTCTTTCGCCACGCTAGCAGCGGGCCCACGCCCGTCAACAACAGAAGAAATAGAGCAATGGGAATGTTTACTTTGTTAAAAAACGGAGGTCCCACGCTGATTTTATTTCCCACTACCCATTCTGAAAACACTGGGAAAAGCGTCCCCCACAACACTGCAAAACAAGCCGCCAGCAAAATCAAATTGTTAAACAAGAAGCTCGATTCACGCGACACCAGTGAGTCCAGCTGATTGTCGCTGCGCAAATAATCGCGATTCTTCCAGTAAGACGCGAAACATGCGACCAGCACCAAGATAAGAAATCCCACGAACCAGTTTCCTATGGAAGACTGCGCGAACGCATGCACTGAGCTGACCACGCCCGAGCGCGTAAGCAGCGTGCCCAGAATGCAAAGCATAAATGTAGTGAAAACCAGCCAAATATTCCACACCTTCATCATGCCGCGCTTTTCCTGCATCATTACGGAATGCAAAAACGCTGTACCCGTAATCCAAGGCAGCAGCGAGGCATTTTCAACAGGGTCCCAGGCCCAATATCCGCCCCAGCCCAGCACGGCGTAGGCCCAGTGCGCGCCGAGCAGAATTCCGACGCTTTGGAAGCACCACGCGATCATGGTCCAACGCCGCGTGATGTGAATCCATTTCTCACCGGGATATCTGCCGAGTAGCGCGGCCAATGCGAAAGCGAATGGCACCGTGAATCCGGTGTACCCGAGGTACAGCATCGGAGGATGGATCACCATTTCCGGGTATTGCAGCAACGGATTCAAGCCGTGCCCATCGGACAGCGCCGAAACTCTCATCACACCGGATGGATCTGCCCCAGCGAGAACCGCAAAAGGGCTAGCGACAAAGTTATTGAGCAGCAAGAAAAATGTCTGCACCCCTGCCAGCACGACGCCAACGTACGGCATCAGCTCCGGATGCTTGTTGCGATTTACGAGGAGGGCGAAAAATGCGTAAGTGGAAAGCAGCCATGTCCACAAAAGCAGCGAGCCTTCTTGTCCGGCCCAGAGAGCGGCAAATTTGTAGTAAAAAGGCAGCGCGCGATTGCTATGCGCCGCCACATACGCCATGGAAAAATTATCGGTGAAGAAATAGTACTCGAGGCAGCCGACCGCGATGGTGACCAGAATACAAACTGCCAATCCGGCGTTCCGAGCACTTTTCGTCAGCAGAGTCTTGCGCCCGACGATGCCAGCTATGCCAGCGCCTATTGCATAGACGGCAGCCAGCAAGGCCAACAGCAGCGCAAACGATCCCAAGATGTCCAATGAAATCCCCCGCCGATCGATTCCCTGTTAGGCCAGCACTAATTCCCTGCGGAGCGCTCCGCCGGCGTCTTCGACGTCTGCGCTGGCTGCGGTTCACCGGCCGTTTGTGCGGGTGCCGCCTCGTACTTCGACGCGCACTTTGCCTGCACTTGCTCGGCTAGGAAGCGATTATCTGGCCGCAACTTGCCTTCTACAAGCGCTTGCGCGCCGTCTTTGAAGGTGTCCGGAAGAGGGTCGCGCCCAACGTAACTAACCGCCAGATCCTGGCCCTGCTCGGTAAGCACAAAATCCACGCCTCCCGGGACCTGCGAAATACTTCCGTTCCGCACGTTACCCGAGACGCGCATGCGCTGGTGCAGCGTTGATCCGCTGAGGCCAGAGAGCTCTGAGATGGTATGGTAGTAGGTCTTGCTCTGCGTGAACCCAACGTAGGCGAGAGACACGAGCGTCAGCACGATAATGGCCGAGCCTACCAGGAATTTAGAGCGGACTTTCATTTTCCTTCTCCCCAGCATTTCCGATTCAATGGAATCAACAGCGGGATTCTAGCACAATGCTACGGCAGGCTCGATAAGTGTTAAACCTTCTAAATGCATCCTTTTAGGCCCGGCCACCGCCGACCAAGGTATCTGCTTCTTTGCCGATCGCGTCCCAGGCGCGCTGAATGTGCTGCAGTTCTGTCCGCGTTTGGGCCACACAAAACCGGATCGTGTACTTGCCATCCAGGCGCGTATGCGAAAAGTAAAACTTGCCGCTCCGGTTCAGACGTCGCAAAAGTTCCTCGTTCGTTTCATCGGATGCGTTCAGCCGAAAACAAATCAAGTTCAGCGGCGCTGGAGCCATAAGTTCGAAGCGCGGATCATCCTGAACCCAGCGCAAAAATGTTTGGGCCAACTCTACATGACGCCGAACTAGAAACTGCAGTCCTGCCACCCCGTAATGTTGTATGACGAACCACAGTTTCAACGCTCGAAACCGGCGGCCCAGCGGCACGTGCCAGTTGCGATATTCGAAAACCGCATCCGATCCGCTTGACTGATTCCGCAAATATTCCGGCAGCACGTCGAGACTTCGCGTCAACGTTTCGCGATCCGCTACATAAAAACAACTGCAATCGAAATTTGTGAACATCCATTTGTGGGCATCGAAGCAATAACTGTCAGCCAGTTCGAGTCCGCGCTGGATGTGCCGAAATTCCGGGCACAGCGCGGCGGTTCCGGCCATGGCCGCGTCCACATGCAGCCACAGATTATGCTTCTTACAGATTCGGCCAATGGCTTCCAGGGGATCGAATGCCAGCGAGGAAGTGGTTCCGATCGTGGCGCACACGAGGAAAGGCAGCTTTGCGGCGCGCTTATCTTCTTCGAGCACTTTCTCGAGCAATTCAGGGCGCATGGCGAACTTCGCATCCACATCGATCAAGCGCAGGTTGCGCCTTCCGATTCCAGCCACCTTTACGTCCTTTTCAATCGAGGAATGCGCTTGTGTGGACGTGTACGCTACCAATTCCTGGCGACAGCCGTCTTCGTTGCTGCGAAAACCAGTGGCGCGCTCTCGCGCGGCCAAAATCGCGCAAAGCGATGAACTCGATGCGGAATCCTGGATCACGCCGCCGCCTCTTGCGCTTGAGAGAAACGTCTCCGGTAACGCTAGCATTCCGGCCAGCCAATCCAGAATCAGCGTTTCGACCTCGCTACACGCCGGGCTTGTGGCCCACAACATTCCCTGCACTCCCAAGCCGGAAGAAAGCAGATCGCCTAGCACGGAAGGCTCGGAAGTATTGGCTGGAAAGTAGGCGAAGAAATTCGGCGATTGCCAATGTGTGATGCCCGGCATGACCTTCTCATTCACAGCATTGAGAATCGTCTCGAAATCCGTACCTTGTTGCGGAGGTTCGGGCGGCAGCGTTTTGCGGATTTGACCCGGGACAACTTGCGCGAGGACGGAGTAGCTCTCGACTTGTTCATAATAATCCGCGAGCCAATCGATTAGGCGCTTGCCCGCGTCCCGAAATTGCTGAGAGGTCATATGCAGGGGTTTTTCCACGATGTCTCCTAACGGAAGAGCGAGAAAAAACAGATACCGCGAAACAAGCGGCCAATTATAGCAGTGTAAGGTTACCGGAGGTCATCAGATGGCGAGGAGGCAAGCTCTGAAATCAAGCCGAGTGAGGCAGTGCGGCGGAGAGCGCATCACTTAACGAAGCAGTGCGTCCAGGCGCACTCCCCTCTGACAAGTCCAGAGGCGACACAAACGGTTGACCATGATTCAGCAACAGGCGATCGCGTAGTTCACTTCGGTCAAATCCCGGAATCAACTTCGCCAATGAAGTTGAAATCAGCGCGATGCGTTTCGGCCTATATGATTTTTCAACTCGCCTGATCACTACGGGCCCTACCCGTTCCAAGGTTGCGTCCAGCTTATCTGGTGTTTCAATGGGACATTCCACAGCATAGGCCAGATAAAATCCACGATGCTGGAACCCAGTGAGAGCGGATTCTTCGAGCATCCCGGGATTCAACACAAGACCACAACACTTGACGATCTCATCAAAATAATGCCGCCAGGCTTTTGAGCGTGCGTCGGGACCGCCGGGGGAACGGTAAAAATAGTCTTCCGATTGTGCTGGCGGAGCGGCGTCAATTAAGAGTACCTGTATATGAATGGGGCGGAATCGCGTCGCGAGTTCCAATCGTTCGATACGCCGGCGGATGTGGGCATCATCGGCCGGCATTTCGCAGCCATCACAAACCGACATTCCTGCTCCTTTGCCGATGCAATTCGAGTTACAAAGAATGACACGGCGAGGAATTTTATACAAACGTGACTCTTAAATGCGGACAAACGGCACGGGACGGTCCTAATGGCTTTCTTCGTCGCGAGGGGCGGCGGGAATAGCCTGAGGTTCAGACAAGGATTCCGAACTAGGCGCGGTCTTCCCCAGTTTTGCACGGAGGCAACCCACGAGTTCCGGCGCCAAGTTGGAAATAGTCATGCCTTCGGAAACCAGGAACTTGCAACTCAGGATGGGACGGGCCTGGTCGTCGTCGGACAACTGGCAATCTACTCTGCAATATTGGCAATCCTGGTTCCAACAAAACCGGCCATAGGGAATTGTTTCAGGGCTGATGAATTGAAAGGCGCGCAGAAGCGAGTTCCGCTCGGGCACCAGAAAGGTCTTACCCAAGATGGTGATCTCGACCAGTTTTTCGTACGGTCGAAAGACGTCCGACATGAGAGGTGCCCCCGTATTTCCCACTCGTTGCTCCCTACCCCGTCAATATCGCTGTTCCATGAAGCTAGATCACGGGGACGCGCTCGGCAATGGAAACAGACCGGGACGTGTTCAATGCTCCAATGGCAAGTCTACTATGCTCCCTCCGAGGCGAACTCTTGATGCCATGTCGCGTGGTTTCCTACGAAGCCATCCTACGAGGAACAAAAACCACAAGCGTATAGGCTCCTAGCGCGATGCCGAGAGGCCCGTTGATCAAAGCAAAGAAGCTCGCCACCAGCGCCATCGTTCGAGTGGAACCGGTGCGTCCCAGTAAGGCCAGTGCGGCGAGAAGCGCAAATATCCCGGCGATAATGTTCAGCACCATCGCGAATACTAGAAAGACGTGAAAAAACGACATGAGCGCAAAAGGATTGGGGACGCGCGTGATCAGCGCTCCCCACATCAGAGTGAGGGTAGCGCTGTACACCAGAATAAAGGCGGCGCCGGCAAACCTAAGAATGGCATAGAACAGCCAAAGGACGCCGAGAGTCCGGTATCTTTCGTTGGGTTCGCTCAAGGTTTGCATCGCAGCCGTCCAGTTTTCGCGGAGCTACATCCTTCCTATCATAAGAGAACTTCACACATCGCAAGGTTACGGCACGGAAATTGCAAACGACCTGCTCCGGCCTAGGCGAAAAACTGGCCCATGTGACGAAACTTCTGATAACGCTGCTCGATTAGGCGCTCGGGAGCTAGTTGAGAAAGTTCACCTAACGAACGAGCCAACACTGGTTCAAGAAGTTTAGCCGCTGCCTGATGGTCGTTATGCGCTCCTCCATCCGGCTCGGGAACGATTTCGTCGATCAGTTTCATTTCGAGCAAGTCGGGAGCGGTAATCTTCAACGCCTCCGCCGCGAGCTCGGCCTTGCTCGGATCGCGCCACATGATTGACGCGCATCCTTCCGGCGAGATGACGGAATACACCGAATTTTCCAGCATGTAAACGCGATCGCCGACCGCAATGGCCAGCGCACCGCCCGAACCGCCCTCGCCTGTTATCGTAACGATGATCGGGACAGGTAAACGCGACATCTCGCGCAAGTTAAACGCAATGGCTTCCGCCTGCCCCCGCTCTTCCGCATCTACACCGGGATAGGCGCCTTGCGTGTCCACAAAAACCAAAATCGGGCGCCGGAATTTGGCCGCAAGCTCCATCGCGCGCAATGCCTTTCTGTATCCTTCCGGCTTGGCTTGGCCGAAGTTGCGAGCGAGTCGTTGCTTTGTGTCACGCCCTTTTTGATTTCCAACGATCATCACAGGCTTATCGTGAAAAGTAGCCATTCCGGTAATCAAAGCGGGATCGTCTGAAAAATTGCGATCGCCGTGAATCTCGCTGAAATTTTCAAATAGAATTCGGATGTAATCGTCGGTGTAAGGGCGTTGTGGATGCCGGGCAAGCTGCAATCTCTGCCAGGCTCCTAGATGAGTGTAAAAGTCGCGTTTCAATTCCTCAACCGCGCGTCGAATACGCTCGATTTCCGCCGTTGTCTCTTGGCTAGGAGCCGAGAGCCTGCCCAGTTCTGCCACCTCGAGCTCGAGAGCATCGATTTCCGCTTGCCTTTCGCGCGCAACTTCCTTTTTATTTGTAACAGCGGCAGCATTCAGTTTATCGCGAGGCTCCGATGCTTTGGTTGCGGAAAATGATTCGGTCTTGACCTGAAGTTTGCGAGATTTGGCTAGCTCGCGTCTGCGACGCAGCCGTTCTCGAGCTTCTCGGCGCTTGCTCATTGCACCACCGCGACCGAATCAATGCCGCAGATTTCCCGCACACGCTCCAACAGCTCTCGATCGGCTTGAACTGCACTGCCCGCTTCCAGGGTCGCTTCCGTGCCGTCGGAGTTCACCAACTCAAAGGCCACGCGGCAACGTCCGGGCCGGCTTGAAAACAGTTCCTTCAGTGACTCGAGTGCGCTGGGATCCACAGATCCGAGATCGACGCGCACACGCAGCAAGCTCGGAGCGCGGTCTGTAATCTGGTCGAGCAGGCGCGCGTCCGAAACGATCATCCGTGTTCCCACATCTTCCACTGCGACGCGTCCCTTGGCGACCAAAGGAGTGTTGGTTTTCAGAATCATTTCCAGTTTTTGATAGGCCTCGGGAAAAACAAGGGCCTCGATCACGCCGGTACGATCTTGCAGGGTCAAAATCACCCAGCGCGCGCCGCGGCGCGAACGCATCGGGCGCGACTGAACGATGATTCCAGCGACAACAACGTCCTCCCCATTGCGGCGAGTTTCCATTGTGCAAAGGTCGATTGCGTTCAAATCCTTCAAGCGTCCAGCGTATCGGTCCATCGGATGGCCCGAGATGTAAAAGCCAAGGGTCGCATATTCTCCAGCGAGAAGTTGTTCTTCGGTCCACTCGCTGGCCTCGGGTAAGGAGCCCTCATTCCAAGATTCAGAAACAGGATGAGCAGAACCCAGGCTGGGTAAGAAAAGTCCGCCCTGCCCAACAGCCTTCGCCTGAACGCTTTTTTGCCCGCGCGCAATGGCTTGGTCAATCGCCGCGAAAAGCCGTCCCCGGGAGGCCCCGAGACAATCGAGAGCTCCCGCTTTTACCAGGCTCTCGAGCACGCGCTTGTTTAAACACCTCGGCTCAATGGCCTCGCAGAAAATAAAAAGACTTGGAAAGCGAACTCTCTCTTTGCGAGCCTCGCAAATGGCTTTCGCGGTGTTTTCCCCGACGTTCTTAATGGCCGCCAGCCCAAATCGAATGTCATCACCGACCGGGGTGAAGTACAGTCCACTCTCTTGCACACAAGGCGGCAAAACGCGGATGCCCAGCCCGCGAGCTTCATTGATGTATTTTACAACTTTCTCGGTGTTCCCGGCCTCCGAGCTCAACATCGCGGCCATGAACTCGACCGGGAAATGAACCTTTAGAAAGGCTGTCTGATAGGCGAGCAAGGCATAGGCGCAGGAGTGAGCTTTGGGAAAACCGTAAAGCGCGAATTCTTCCATCAGATCAAAAAGTTTTTCCGCTTTCTTGGCTGGAACTTTCCGCGCCGCACAACCTGTCAGGAATTTTTCGCGTTGCGCGGCCATGACTTCCACTTTTTTCTTGCCCATCGCGCTGCGCAGGATGTCCGCTTCGCCAAGCGTAAAGCCGGCGATTTGGTTGGCAATCTTCATCACCTGCTCTTGAAAAACAATTACTCCCCATGTTTCCGAAAGGATTTCCTCGAGTTCAGGGAGATCATAAGTCACTTTTTTCTTGCCATGTTTACGCGCGAGGAATTCGTCAATCATGCCACCCTGAATCGGGCCCGGGCGATAGAGCGCATTCAGTGCCGTCAAATCCTCGATTCGCGTGGGCTGATAGCGCTTGAGAATGTCGCGCATACCGTGCGACTCAAACTGGAATATTCCGCTGGTATCGCCACGTGAGAAGAGCGCATAGGTCTCCGCGTCGTCCAGAGGGAGTATGGTCAAATCGAAATCCACACCACGATTCTGTTTGATCATACCAACGGCATCATCGAGGATGGTCAGAGTCGTCAGTCCGAGAAAATCCATTTTCAACAGGCCGATGCGACCTAGCGCATTCATATCGTATTGCGTCGTGATTTCATCCTTGCTGGACTTGTACAGCGGAACGATTTCCGTAAGCGGCTGCGGCGAAATGACCACTCCGGCCGCGTGCGTCGAAGCGTGGCGCGCCAAACCTTCCAGACGCAGCGCAACTTCGATCAACTCTTTTACTTTTTCATCTTTTCGCGCAGCTTCGAATTGCGGCGATTGCTTTAGCGCTTCTTCCAGCGAAATATTAAGCGTCAAGGGAATGAACTTTGCCAAACGATCCACATCGCCGTAGGCCATATCGAGCGCACGACCCGCATCTTTCAGCACCGCTTTAGCAGCCATCGTTCCAAACGTAATAATCTGCGCTACGTTTTCCCCGCCGTATTTTTGCCGCACGTAATCAATCACTTCGCCGCGCCTGCGCATGCAGAAGTCAATATCGATGTCAGGCATTGAGATACGCTCGGGGTTTAAAAAGCGCTCGAACAGCAGATCGTATTGCAGCGGATCGACGTCTGTGATGTGCAACGAATAACTCACCAGGCTTCCCGCCGCCGACCCGCGTCCCGGCCCGACGGGCACGCCCTGCGCCCGCGCATAGTGAATGAAATCCCAGACAATCAAAAAGTAGCTGGAAAAGCGCATCTTCTTGATCATTTCGATCTCGTTGGTAAGCCGCTTTTCATACTCTGCGAGCGAATGCCGAAGCCGGTTTTCCCTGACCAGTCGATCGATTTGTGGCGCGCGCGACTGAAAACCCTCGCGCACTGTTTTTTCGAAGTATGAATCTGTGGTGTGGCCTTCGGGAACTTTGAATTCCGGGAACGGATTGTTAACCCGCTGAATCTTGACGTTACAACGTTCGGCAATGGCCACGGTGCGCGTCACCGCGTCCGGCAACTCGCGGAACACCTGGGCCATCTCCTCGGCGGTCTTGAAATAAAACTGGTCTGTCGCAAATTTCATGCGCTGGCCGTCGCTCATGGTCTTGCCAGTTTGAATGCACATCAAAACTTCCTGCGCATGCGAATCAGACTGGGTGAGATAGTGGCAATCATTCGTCGCCACCAGCGGAATGCCGCTCTCTTTGGAGAGCCTCACCAACTCACGGTTTACGCGGATGTCTGGCTCCAACCCCTGGTCTTGAACCTCCAGGAAGAAATTCCCCTTGCCGAAGATGTCACGAAGGCGGTACGCACTCGTCTTGGCCTGTTCGTATTTGTCCGCCAGCAACGCATCAGCAACTTCTCCGCGTAGGCACGCCGAAAGCGCAATGAGACCTTTGCTGTGTTTCGCAAGAAGCTCGTGATCGACTCGCGGCTTGTAGTAGAACCCGTCCAAATAACCGGTCGAGACCAACTTCATCAAATTGCGATACCCTTCATCATTTTCGCAAAGCAGCACGAGATGATTGGAGCGCTCTGCTTCCGTGCCGCGATTCTTGTGATGGTCGGGCGCGACATACATCTCGCAGCCAATGATCGGCTTCACACCGTGCGTGCTAGCCTCATGGTAGAAATTTGCCGCTGCGAACAGGTTGCCATGGTCGGTCACTGCGACGGCCGGCATCCCGCGGCGCGCCGCTTCCGCCGTTAATTCACCGATTTCGCAGGCGCCATCGAGAAGAGAGTAGTCCGTGTGTAAGTGAAGATGAACAAAGTTCGAAGAATTCATGCGTGAACTATTCTAAACCAGTTCACAGATTCGAGTACCGTCAATTGCGTTGCTAACAAAGTGCCTTCTTAAATTGCTGACTCGTAATTCAGATGTCTTCACCTACGCCTTGATTTTTTCGTTGAACCCACCTTAGTCTTCCTACGACCCGCCGCTCGTTTCTTGCTCGCTGACGACTTCGATTTATTTTCAGCCTCGGCATGCTTCGCCCGGGCTCTGGCGCCTATCGCCGCAGAGGCCGACTGCGATTGCTTAGCAGCATCCGGACTGCCTTTGGCGGTACTAGCGGAAGTCACTGCAGTGGCTGCCGTGGGCTTCGACTTATCCTGCTCTTTCGTCTCCGCGGCGGATTTTCGTTCGCTCTTATCTCCCTTGCGCTTCTTTTCCGGTTTCTCGACCTTCTTAGGCTCCTCTTTGATCCCCGCCAGGTTACGGAGGATCTTGGTGCGCTCTTCGGGCAACTTCCCTTTTCCGCGCAACTGCATTTCAAACAATTGCTCGATCACTTTGTCAAACTTGGGACCGCGCGCGATTCCCAGCGCGTCGAGTTCCCCCATCGGCAACGACTGTCGCAATGGGCGCCATTTCTGGATGTAGCTGCGGAACTTTGAGACGGCGCGCGGATTCGGCATTTCCACTTCGATGAAAGCCATGATTTCGGCCGGCAGTGACGCGATGTAGAAGTAAGCTTCCTTCGGCGCATTCGTTTTCCGCCCTTTCAATATCTTGACGACTTTTTGCGCCTCGGGTATCAGATTCGCAATCGCTTCGATCTCATTCGATCGAAATCGCATGGTACGCAACGCCGATGCCCCTTCCCGTGACTTCAAACGCCCCAGCGTGTAGAACAAGACAGGGTACTGCAGCCGCGGACGCAGCCCTGCGGAGTAAAGATTCGTCCGCACTTTCGCCAATTTGTTTAGGCTGTCGTAGTCTGGTTTGCGCTTCTGCAGATTCGGATGAATCAGCGCAAGCAGGCCATGTTTTTCCCACTCCTTCAGCGTCGCGACCGGATTGTCTTCACGAGCCAATGCGCGTAACTCATGTCCCACGTCTTCTGGTTCAATGTTTTTCTGCATGTCCCGCTGCATGGCGAGGTCGAACCATTCCTGAGTGCGCGGCTCCATCTTGAATCCCATGCGCGCGCAATAACGCAGAATGCGCATGAGCCGAATGGGTTGATTCGTAAATCCGTGGATCGATAAAGAACGAATTTCCTGTTTCTCGAGATCGGCCAGTCCATTCATCGGATCAAGCAGCAATCCTCTCGATTGCGTGTTCAAAGAAATCGCAATGGCATTCACCCCGAAATCCCGGCGGCGAAGATCTTCCATCACGCTGGAGAAGCGATATTCCGGCTTGGCGCCTGGGCGTTCATAAACATCCTCGCGCGCGGCACAGATCGATCCGTCCACGTCACCCGCAAAAATCAACTCGTAGTGCCTTAACTTTTCGGTTTCCCAAACGAGGCGGGCTCCGCCTTTTTCCAGTTCTTTCACCATCCGCAGAGGATTCCCTTCAATTGTAAAATCCAAATCGCGGATAGGCATGCCGGAAATCAAGTCCCGGACGGCGCCTCCCGTAAGATAAATATTCACGTCCTGCGACCGCGATAACTCCTGCACGCGTTCCAGTACGGCGCGTTGCTCGGGAGACAACCGGCTTTCCAGCAAGTACATGTAATCGGGCATGAGTTTCTATGCCTCCTAAGGGAACGCCAAATGTTCAGGCGCGCGGATGATGCGCCTTATAAACTTTCTTCAATCGCTCTTCGACCACGTGCGTATAGATTTGCGTGGTAGAAATATCGGAATGGCCCAGCATCAATTGTACGGAGCGAAGATCGCCACCCCGATCGAGTAGGTGCGTAGCAAAGCTATGCCTTAGCATATGAGGCTTCAAGGACTTTCGGAGCCCGGCCTTGCGTCCATACCGCCCCAATAACTTCCAGAAGCCAATACGATCCAATTTGTTGGCGTTGCGATTCACAAACAGATACCTTGAATTTCGCTCTCCGAGAATTTCCGGCCGCGCTTTTTTCAAGTATTGCTGAATCACAGCCAACGCCCTGCGTCCTACAGGCACCAGCCGCTCCTTATTTCCTTTTCCAACGCATCGTAACGACCCAGCATCCAAGTGCAAGTCATCTACAGCAAGACTGCAGAGTTCCGACACGCGCAGCCCCGCCGAATAAAGCAGTTCAATCATCGCCTTGTCGCGCAAGCCCACCGCCGTGGACACCTCCGGTTGCGTCAGCAGGCGCTCCACTTCCTCCACGCTCAAAAATTCCGGCAAGCTTTGACGGAATTTCGGCGACTCCACACTAATCGCCGGATCGTCCTGGATTAATTCGTCCGTCAACAGAAAGCGGAAGAACTGCCGAAGCGAAACGAGATGGCGGGCCACGGATCGCGCATCGAGCTTCCGGGCATAGAGGGTGCCAAGAAAATCAACAAGGTCACCCCGCTTTACCTGCGTCGGCTTCTGCAATCCCTTTTTCGCCGTGTATCCAGCGAATTCAGCGAGATCCCGGCGATAGGCGTCGATGGTATTCTGCGAAAGCGCCCTTTCGACTCGCAAATAGCTTAAGAACGATCGAATCTCAGCTTCCACTGCTCGGCCTTCCCTTTTTTGGCCACGCTCAGAAAATCTACTTCAGACTTGCAATCCTCCGGCTGAAACAGCTCCGGGTTCCGCACGACGCAGCATTAGAAAAAGTTCGGGCAGTTCTTCGCAGCGCAAAATCCACGCTAGTCCAAAGTAGATGCCGACGGAACCCACGATCATGGCCCCCAGCAATCCAGCCTGCGACAGCACGTGTTCTATGTTTGCAAAGCCGGAATATCGAAGCGCCGCGAAACACGCCCCGGCCATCACCGCGGCGCAAATACCCATCTTCGCAATCGAGGCCACAATGGCGCGCGCGCCCAATGCTCCGTATCGTCCGCGGAAGATGTAAAACAGGAGCGCGAAGTTAAAATAGGCAGCCAGCGAACTTGCCAGCGCTGGGCTCGCGTTCCACAAATATCGCGAGAAAGCGAATAGCAAAATAACGTTGAGGGCGATGTGTAAGCCGAGGGAGTAAACACCTACGCGCGTCGGTGTCATCGTGTCGTGCGTCGAATAATACATGGGCGTAATCAACTTGATGGCTGCGAACGCCGGCAGACCCAGCGAATAATACAGCAGGGCATGTGCTGTGAGCGCCGTCGACTCCGACATGAATTTGCCATGCTGAAATAAAACTTTCGTAATCGGTACGCGCAGCAGAATCAAACCTACGGCCGCCGGGATCGTAATGAATGAGACCACGCGGACCGCGAACTCAAATGTGCGCTTCATCTCGTCAAATTTTCCATCAGCGACTTGGTGTGACATCGTCGGAAAAATAGCGGTCGATAATGCGATCGCGTACGCGCCTAAAACGAGTTCCATCACGCGATCCGCAATGTACAGCGAAGTAACGCTGCCCGTCGGCATCCGGCTCGATGTGGCAAAAATAGTGTCCACGAAAAAATTCACCTGAAACACGCCCATGCCGAAAAAAACCGGGCCCATCAATTTACCAACCTTGCGCACGCCCGGGTCCTGGAACGAAACATTCGGCCGAAAGCGCATTCCGAGTTTCCACAGCGCCGGGATTTGCATGGCAAGTTGTAGCGCTGATCCCAACAATATTCCGATGGCCAACGCCAGTGCCGGCGTGCGATACGCTTCCGGAGCCACCCGAAGAATCGGCTGGTAAACGATCCCGAACGAAAAGGCGATAAAGACCAGATTAAACAGCACGGACGTGGAGGCGGGAAGTCCGAACACATGAAAGCTGTTCAGAATCGCCGCCGCCAGCGCCGCCAGCCCCATAAAAAAAACGCATGGGAAAATGATTCGATTCAAAAAAATCGCCAAATCCCAATGCAGACTACTGGCCCCAAGTAGGGTAAAAATTCCGATCACTTGTTTCGAGAACGCACACCCAAGCGCAGCGAGGACGGCCAAAACCACCGCCATATCCCAAAATATCCTTTGTGCAAACTCCCAAGCCTCGGCCCGCGACTTGCCACGGAGGTATCCAGTGAAAACCGGGATAAATGACGCTCCCAGCGCTCCCTCCCCGGTCATTCGGCGTATCATATTGGGAATGCGAAAAGCCAGGATGAAGGCGTCAGCTGCGGGCGACGTGCCTAACAACAACGCCACCCTTTGATCCCGTAAGTAGCCGCAAATACGGCTGATAACGGTGACTAGGGCTATCAGGGAAGCAGACTTTAGAATCTGTCCTTTAACGGTCAATCGGCGGTTGCTCCGTCGCTAACCCTTTAAACACCAATAACTTGACAAAAAATCACGTAAGGATAACATAACCTCGGTGACCATAGCAATAAAATGCCCCAAAAACGTGTTTTGAGCCAAATCTAGCGTTAGACTGACGACAAAGAATGCCACGTGCCAAAAGCCCAGTAACCGCCTCCACAATTAAGAAAGTTGTCGTGCTGCTGCTGGACAGCACGTCACTGAAAGGCTACCTGAACCCCGGCTCACTGGGACCAGCGGAAACGATCGACCTGCTTACGGCCGACGGAGAGCATCGTTCAATCGATCTGCACGACGTTAAATCGATCCATTTTGTCCGGGAATTTCTGGATGTGCTTGCGCCCGGGCGCAAGATTTTCTTAAGCCGCCCTAAACTCGACGGACTGTGGGTACGTTTGCGGTTTCGCGACGAGGACGTAATGGAAGGCATCGTCGCCAACGACCTGCTCGATTTGTTGGACAAAGGCCTTCAACTTACCCCGCCAGATTTGCATGGCAACACTCTGCGTATTTTCATTCCCCGCTCCGCACTGGCAGAAGTAAAAGTTTTGGGCGTGGTGGGTGTAGCCCGCCGGGCGCCCGTCGATTCCCGGGCCGCGGCATCTCAATCCAAGCTTTTTACTGAGTAGCTCGAAGCCACAGATAATCGCTCCTTCGCATCGGAATTGATCCTGTTATACATTTGCTGTGACAACAAGCGCATTAGGAGAATCCATCATGAAACTTGGCGAGATCGCCCGAACGTTGGGCTGCGAACTTCACGGTGACTCAAATATCGAGATCCTGGGCGTCGCGGGAATCGAGGATGCGAAATCAGGCGAGCTAACATTTCTGGCCAATCGCAAATATCGCCGATTGTTGGCAACCACTGGTGCTTCGGCCGTCATCGTCGCTAAAGACGTTGCCTCCGCACAAGTCGCCAGTTTGCTTTCGGCAAATCCACAATTGGATTTCGCCAGGGCCATCGAACTTTTCCATGCCGCCCCTAGGTATGCGCCGGGCGTTCACCCAACAGCTGTCATCGCAAGATCCGCGAAGATTGGTGCGGGGGCTCACATCGGTCCTTACTGTTTTATCGACGACGACGTCCAGATTGGTTCGAACGCAGTGCTTCACAGCTTCGTCACCGTTTATCGCGGCGCAAAAATCGGCGACGATTTCTTCGCACACTCCCACGTAACTGTGCGCGAAGGCTCGCGCACCGGAAATCGCGTGCTTCTGCAGAACGGCGTCGTGATCGGAAGCGACGGCTACGGGTTCGCAAGGCAGGCGGACGGCCATTGGTACAAAATCCGCCAAGCCGGTGTGACGGTCATCGAAGACGACGTCGAGATCCAGGCCAATAGCGTGATTGACCGCGCGACAATCGGCGAGACACGTATCGGCCGCGGCACTAAGATTGACAACCTGGTTCAAGTTGGCCATGCATGCAAAGTCGGCGAAGATACCCTGCTCTGCGGCCAAGTCGGACTCGCTGGCACCACTCGTGTAGGCCATGGATGCATCTTGGCCGGCCAGGTCGGTGTCGCCGGCCATCTCACGATTGGTGACGGCGCCACGCTGACGGCGCAGTCGGGCGTTCCCAACGATGTACCGCCTGGAGTGGTTTATTCCGGCTACCCCGCAATAGAGAACCTGGCATGGCGCAAATCCGTGGCGGTATTTAAGCAGTTGCCCGAACTTCAGAAGGAAATGAGTGACCTCCGAGAGGTTGTCTCGAAATTAACCGAGCGCCGCTAGTGGAACAGAGCCGCCCTCCGAACCAGCCATTACCTGCCATCTAGGAAATATTAACCTTCCGGACTACCGCTCGATTCCTTACTGGGTTTTTGCTCCTCCGGCAACCCTGCGGCCACAAGTTCTTCGACACGCGCCAACAAATCTCCGCGCTGCTCCAAAGTGTATGCCGAGGCGTCGACGGCGGGACCGAACCGTATGGTGACCTCGCCCGGACGCACGGCCCATTCTCCCTTACGCATTAAATCCTGTGCACCAACGATCGATACCGGTACCACAGGAACTTTTGCACGAACGGCCATTAAGAAAGTTCCCTTCTTAAACGGCAGCATGCGCCCGTCACGGCTCCGCGTCCCTTCCGGATACACCGCAAATGACAATCCTTCTTTCAGATACTTCAACGCGGTCTCCACGCTCGCCGCGGCCGCTTCCCTTTTTTCGCGCTCGACCGGAACGAAGTGCGCCATGTGCATCGCTTTCGAAAGAATCGGCACTCGAAACAATTCGCTTTTTACCAACAGCCCAACGCGTCGTGGAATCGCCGGAACGAACGCGAGCGGGTCCATGTTTGAAACATGATTCGCCGCAAAAATACAGACGCCCGCGGGAATATTGTCCGCTCCCTCCACTCGGACACGTACACCCGCGATTCGCACCGCTGACCCGACAACCGTCATCGTCGCGCGATACATAAAATCCGCGCTGCCCGTCAAGAGACTCCACAGAATTAGCCAGGGCATCACCAAGAGAATTCCAAGCGCGAGGTAGATGACAGCGAGGATTGTGCGAATCATGAATAGTGCATTAATTTACAGTTCCGCGTAGCCAGCCTTCCCGAATTCGCTTTTGCCTACCAGAGATGTGCGCGAGCTCGGAAATCGAATACTTCTTCGTCTCATTGGATCCCAGCACAAAGGAAATATCTACCTCCCGGCCATCCCGGTGTACACGCAATTTGACGATTTCTCCGGGCGAATGCTGGCGCACCCATTGCGGAAAAAGAGCCGGTACGGCCTCACCGTTGAGCTCTAATAAGACGTCACCGCGAAGGAGCCCCGCCGCTTCCGCAGCGCTGCCGGGGACCACCTGCGATACAGTGGCCGTGGCACCCCCGCCGCGGCCGCCCACGGTCCAAAAACCAAGGTCTGCTATGTTGTGCGTTTCGATCTTTAATTCCAAACCGGCGGCTTCCAGGAATTTGTCGTACGGTATTTCGTCTGTTCCGGCGACATATTTTCGGAAGAAATCCGCCAAACTTTTGTCGGCCACTTCTTCAGCTACAGCTCGAACGCCTTCGGTGTCGTCGTAATACTTCCCCTGTTTTGCATATGTCTCGTTCATACGTGTCATCACATTGTCCAAAGATTTATGTCCGTCCGTGGCATCGCGAATCAGCAGGTCCAGCAGCTCGCCAATGATCTCGCCTTTGTTGTAATAAGAAATGCTTCTCTCCGGCTGCCGATAGTCGTCGTACTTTTCCAACCACGCGTCGAGACTGGAGGCCTCCACGCTTTGCCAGAGGTGCGCCGGGCGCGATTCCAGTTCATTAATCTGCGCCGCCAAATCCGCGTAGAATCTTTCCTTCGGCCAAATTCCTGTGCGCTCCAAGGTGTAGCTAGAATAGGTGTTCGTTACACCTTCTGCAAACCATAGCGCGCGGGTGTATTGTTCTTTTGTGAAGTCCACAGGCTCGAGTGGCTGTGGACGTATGCGTTTCACATTCCAAGCATGAAAGAATTCATGCGCAGCCGTAGTGATCGCACTTTCAACCGAGGGGGCCCCAATCGCCGTGCAGTTGGCGTGTTCCATTCCTCCGCCACCGGCTTCCGGATATGGCGCAATGTGAAAAAAGAACGTGTATTCCTGGAATGGCGCCCCGCCCATCAATTGCAACTGGTAGGAAGTAATATGACGCAGATAATTCTCCAGCCGGTCGCGCCGCCACTCTTTCGCATCCACTACGACGCGGAAGTGCACACTGCCTTCATCGAATCCAAAGTCTTCAAATTTTCCGATTTCAGCCGGCGCATCAACCAAGGTATCGTAACTGCTGGCCGAAAATGAGTTGGGCGTCTTTCCAGCCGGCAATTCCGCAATCGCTCGCCAACCCAGCGGCACATCATCAAATTCAACAATCGTGTCTTCGCGGCGCCGGTCCGGGAGGTACATGAGAACTTCTGCAAAATTCACAAATGCGTGCTTCGCGTTTAGCTGGGAATTGAACGGCCCCGCATCATCCCATAGGATCGAATACTGAACCTTCAAAGGCGAAAGCGGCCCCGCGGTTGCGTCACCTGCCCCAATTTTCCACGTCTGCTTATCGAGCTTGTAAACTCTTAAATTTTCGCCCACCTTTCCGGACTCACTCAATAGGTTGGCTTGCACGTCGCGCATCCGATATGAGAAATCGCGTACCTGGTAGAGCGCATTCCACGCCGGAATCGCTAGCTTTATCCCGGGTGCCGCATGCGGAATCGTCACGGTCACTTGAAAACAGTGCTGCTCCGGATTTTTCAACGAAATTCTGTACTCAATAGTTCCGAAAGCCGGGCCCGCATTCATAAGAAACATCAAAACGCAACAACAAGACAAAAGCCAGAAGGAACTGTTCCTCATCTCCGGGCACCCGCAAGCGGCTTGAGCCTCTCCAGCAGCTTGCCGGAAAGGCTATCGAAGCTTCCATTTGACATCACCATCACCACGTCCCCGGATTTCGCATGTTCCGCCAGATAGTCAGCAATTTTGTCCGCCGACTCGAACGCCTTGGCCGGACGCCCCCGCTCGAGCAGCGCATCAGCAATCTGTTGGGGTGATAACCGCTCTTCTTCTCCAAGAAGTTGCGCGCGGTTCACTGGACCAATCAGAACCGCATCGGCAACCATCAGGGCCTCAGGCAGCACGTCCTGAAATATTTTTCGACGCATGGTATTGGAACGCGGCTCGATGGCAGCCCATATTTTTCGTCCCGGCCAACGCGTCCGGGTGGCTTCCAACGTCAATCGGATAGCGGTGGGGTGGTGAGCGAAATCCTCGACCACCAGCACGCCGCGCGCTTCGCCCTTGATTTCCATTCGCTTGCGAACACCTTGAAATGTAGCCAGCGCTCCTTCGATAGCCTCGCACTCCACCCCGCGCCCGTACGCCAAAGCAATTGCCGCCAGCGCATTCAGTACATTATGTCTTCCGGCCACCGGCATTCGGATGCGCGCCACTTCGCTTCCGCGAAACACCACGCGAAACTCAGTGGCCGAGTCTTGCCACAAGATATCGCCGGCGTACCAGTCACAATCTGGCAGGAGTCCAAACGTTTCCACCGGACAAAACGCTTTGCTGGCCACGTCCCGAAGGTCTGCGCTTTCGCCCCAGATCAATAGGCGCCCACGGCGAGGCACCAGATTCACCAAACGGCGGAATTGCAACGCGATTGCGGCTAGATCGGGAAATATGTCCGCGTGGTCGTACTCCAGCGAAGTCAAAATCAATTCGTCCGGATGATAGTGCAGGAACTTAGGTCCGCGATCGAAGAAGGCAGTCTCGTACTCATCACCTTCGATGATGAACTCTTCACCGCCACCGAGTCCGTAGCTTCTGTCATTGAAATTTGGAACTACGCCACCCACCAGAAAATCCGGCCGGCGGCCCGCCGCATGAAAAATCCAGGCAAGCATCGCGGTGGTTGTGGTCTTACCGTGCGTTCCAGCCACCACAATAGACGTATGCCCTGGAATGAAATACTCCTCAAGGAGCTGTGGCATCGAGCAATAGGGAATTTTTTCATCGAGAATGTACTCGATCTCTGGGTTTCCCCGGGCCACGATATTCCCCACCACCGCCAAGTCCGGCGCCGGCTGCAAATTCTCCTCGCGAAATCCTTGGTTCCATCGAATGCCTAGCGAATCCAGCAAGGTCGAAGCAGGGGGGTACACATTCACGTCCGAACCGGTAACGTGAAATCCGCTCTCTTTTAACATCCCGGCGACCGGAGCCATTGCGGACCCGGCGACGCCCAGCACGTGGACGTGTTCGGGTTTCTGACCTAGCATTCCTACCTCGCTTTCAATCGCCCGTTAGGCGGTGCATGCTGATTCCAATATTTCGAGTTTTGCGTTCTTACCATCCGCGTCGTTCGCAAAAAGTCGCGCACGAACACCGAATGGCAGAGTCAGCATGGGTCGCGAGGTGTGTCCAATCGCCGCGCCCCATACAACAGGAAATTCAAAAAAATTCAGTATCCGCTGCGCGACGTCTTGGACCGTTTCTGTTCCCGCTGGCCCTTCGCATTCGGGGAATTCACCGAGCACAACCGCGGAAACTCCGCGAAATTTCCCCGCTTGCTTCATATGCATGAGCGCGCGGTCTACTTGCCAAGGCTTCATGCCACGATCCTCAAGAACGAGAATGGCTCCGTGTGTATCGAGTTCCCAAGAAGTACCCAGAGTTGTTTCAATCAGAGTAAGACAACCGCCCAGCAGCGTGCCCTCGACTTTGCCCGGGACCAGCGTTTCAGTACCCTTCAAGTCGATCACCCAACCATGGCGGGTTTCGGAAATCGCATGCGTAAAGGTTTCGCGATCGTATCCCTCGGCGGCCCCGGCCCCTTTGTCGAATCCCGAGGCAACCATGGGCCCATAGAAAGTCACCCAACGAAATTTCTGCCACAGGAATATTTGCAGCGATGTGAGATCGCTGTAACCCAGCAAAATTTTGGGCGAAGCTAGCGCTACGCTCAGTCCGTCGAGCAGATAATTTGATCCGTAGCCACCACGCGTACAAAAAATAGCCCGTGAATCGGTCTCCGTGAGGGCCTCTTTTAATGCAGCCACACGGTCCGCCGCCGTTCCTGCAAAGAAACCGTCGCTAGCGAGCGTGCTGGCTTCGTCAAATTTTATCTTGTAGCCCAATCGCGCAAGTTCGCGATTGCCCGCTTCCAGCCGATGGCCATCCACAGGACTTGAAAGAGAAACGATGCGAACTAAATTCTCCGATTCCAGCGCGGGAGGCTTAAGGGTCTGCGGCATGTGCGCAACCGAGAATAAGGAATTTCCGGCAGGTAGTCCAGCCGACAAGCACGTCCGGTTTACATCCCAGCAGCGTACTGTTCAGCGCATCAGAAGGAAGTCAAAGTGAGTAGCACGTCCCCATATCCGTTCGTGGCGGCTGCCGGGATGGGAGAAGTGGAAGAGAAAGCCGCCACACGCCCATTTGAAATAATCGGCACGGGCAAAGATTGATCCACGCGCAATGTCGTTGCTTCCGACGCATTCGCCGCAGTAGCGACCGAGACGGTGCGGGCTGTGCAAGAGTTTGTCACTCCGAAGCAGGTATCACGCACGAAAAGAGATGTCCCCACAAAATGTTGGCGCTTTGCACTGGTCGAGAGATTGGAGATAAAGCTGATGTAACGGCCGGATGCGCTAATCCACGGCGCGAATGAACGAGAATTTGTCGCGACTCCCGCGGTTTCATTGCCAATTAATGTTGTAGAAGGAGTGCATCCGTCAGACGCCGTGGCACCCAAACAAGTATCGCGCAAGAAAACATTCGTCTGTGATTTAGAAGCCTCTGGCACGAGGTTGGAGGCATTGGATTGAAACACAACAAAACGGCCATCACCGCTGACCGCGGGAGCTCTGCTTTGCCCGTTAGCTGGCTGGCCAGCGGACGAAACGGAGATTTCGGTGGTCGAAGGAAGGCATGTTGCCGGGGCCTTCGATCCAGCGCAAGTATCGCGGAGGAGAATCTGAGATGGCTGTGCACCTGCCTCCGGCACCGCACCGGTTCCCCGGACCGTAAATGCAAGGTACCGGCCATCGGCGGAAATCGCGGGACTTTCGCCTTGCCATCCGCTGGATAAGTACTTGTCCTCGAGCGGAATTCCTTGCGTTGTTGCGACGCAAGCTTTCGCCGCGGTCGGGCCGGCACAGGTGTCACGCACAAAAATCTGAGAACCCGGTCCTGTCTGACCCGCCACCAAATTTGTAGCGGAAGAAACAAATGCGATAAAGCGGCCGTCGGCGCTGATCGAAGTAGGTGCGTTATCATCACGGCTTGCTAATTCGCCCACTGAAACCATTTCGGTATGCGTCACACAACCGGACGGCGCGTTAGCTCCAGTGCAAAGGTCGCGAACAAAAAGATTCATCGCGCGAGCGTCCGCTTCTGCGGAATTGCGCTGCAAGCCGGAAACGAGATTCGCGGCTTCGGATTCGAAGACTACAAACCTACCGTCGTCACTCATCGCCACGTGCTGGCCGCTTGCCCCATTCGGCCTGCTTCCATCCGGCGCCAGATCCACAGCAATCGTCTTCGCGATACATCCAACAGTACCTATGCACGTATCTCGCACAAAAATATTTCCATGTGCGCCGTGCGCAATCAAATTGCTTGCTTTCGAAAAGAAAGCAACGTATCGGCCATCCGCACTGGCTGCTGGCGCCGCACTCGCTCCATCAGCGGGCGCACTCGTTGCACTCACCGACGCAACCACCGGGAAAGCGGAGCCGCTCGTCGTGAAGTTGAAATCTACCGAAGGTGAATACAATTGCGTATCACCCGGCGTGGTATTGTAAACGCTTACGCTGGCGAATCCCGGAGATGCGATATCGGATGCCGGTACGGCCGCGGTTAATTGGTTGGCGTTCACGAAAGTGGTCGGAAGCGGCGAAGTATTCCACGCCACAGTTGAGCCAGCCTTTTGTCCTATCGGGGGCACGAAGCCCGACCCGTTCACGGTAAGCAGGAATGCGCCGCTGCCGGGTGAAACGCTTGCCGGCGAGAGACTCGTAATCATAGGCGTGCCATTCTGCACGCTGTCGATGACAAATGTGGCTGCGAGTGACGGACCGCCCGGTTCTGGATTTGACACCGTAACTGCAGCCATTCCGGCGGTGGCGACGTCCGACGCCAGGACCGTCACGGCAAGCTGCTGCGTGGTGGAATTCAAAACGCTTGTGCGCATCGATCCGTTCCAAAAAACTTGCGACGGCGGCTTGCTGACAAAGCCGGTGCCGGAAATGAACATCGTAAACACTTGGCTGCCGGCGGTGATGCTGGAGGGAAACAGGCCCGTGATAACCGGAGTGGGAGGCGGTTGCGAAGTGCTCGTGCTCGAGCAGCTCCCGAGCAGCACCGTACCCATCAAGAGCGCCAGCAACGCAGTCCACCGCAAACGCATCAGTCGGATCCTCCTATAATTTGCACGGAACCCTGAGGCCGCCGACGGTGACAAACTTGTCGGGCGGAACGGGAAAACCCAATGTCCACGAATGTTTGTACGACCTGGAATTGATAGCACCGCACGCACAGTCCGTCAACTCGGATTCAATCTTTCCGGCATTGGTTGGCCGTCATAGGTTGGTCTTCTCCATGCGTGATGTCGGTCGAAAATTCGCCCTCAAACAGGCTTGACATCGCAGCGGACTTTCAACGCCGCCAGTTTTTCCATTAAATCTCGTTCTTGCGGATAGGTTACGTCCGCGTCGAATTCTACAACTATTCCCTCGTCACTCCGGTGACTGTGCCAGCGATGCGCTTGAATACCCGACTCTTCAACAATCTTATGCGTACGCGAGAGCACCGTTTGATCTTCCGTGGTCAACCGGAAAGTCGCCAGGCGCATGTGAAGTCCGAATCGCTCCTCTGCAACGCCAAGAAATACAAGCGCGACCAAAAGAATCAGCGTCGCGAAAATAGCCGTCATTAACATCCCGGCGCCAACCGCCATCCCCACACTGGCAATTACGAAAATAGTCGCCGCGCTGGTAATCCCCACCACACCGCCTCGGCCGCGAATTACCACTCCCGCTCCAATAAAACCGATTCCCGGAATAATCTGTGCGGCGATGCGCGTGCGATCGCCGCCGACGGTTCCCGCCATTTCGTAAGAAATGATCGTAAACAGAGCGGCGCCGAAACAGATCAGCATGTTGGTTCGCAGGCCGGCTGGCTTGTGACGCAATTCACGTTCGAGCCCGACTAATCCGCCGAGGATGCCCGCGAGCAAGAGGCGGGCGACAATATATGAATTCAAATCATGCAACATGAATTCTCCAGCTACAATTTGAACGCCGTTATTTGCAGTAAGCGCCGTGCCCGTGCGGTGATTTCGCGGCGCGTTAAGTGTCTCAGGCGCTCGACCCCAAAGCGCTCAACGGCAAAGCTCCCGAGCACGGAACCGTAAACCATCGCGCGACGAAGGGTCTGGTCATTGATTCGTCCTTCGCTGGCAAGATAGCCCATGAAACCGCCCGCAAAACTGTCGCCCGCTCCGGTTGGATCATGCACCTCTTCCAGTGGAAACGCCGGCACCGAAAATAGAAACTTGTGGTGCACCATCAGAGCGCCGTGCTCGCCCCGTTTGATCACCAGAGTCCGCGGGCCCATCTTGAAAACGTGCTTGGCTGCGCGCATCAAATTGTGCTCGCCTGTTAACTGGCGCGTTTCGTCATCGTTGATCATTAAAATTTGCGTGTGTTTTAGCGTCTCACGCAATTCGGCTGGCGTGCGCTCGATCCAATAATTCATGGTATCGAGCCCTACCACTTTCGGCTTACATTTCATTTGCTTCAAAACCGATCGTCTGCAGTGTCGGATCGATATTCCCCAGGAAAATAAAAGAGGAATCGCAATAGACGCCGGGTAAAGTGGGCCGGAACTCGGCGAACACATTCAGTTCTGTGGCAAGCGTCGTGCGCTCATTTATGTTCTTGCTGTATCGGCCGGACCAGAAAAATGTCTTCCCTGTCGCGTGCTCAAGACCTTCCAGATCAATCTTCCGGCCATGAAAAACAGCTTTATCTTCGGCGGTGAAATCATCCCCGACAATAGCTACCACGCGAACGGGCGTGAAATAGCTAGCGGCCAGCGCGAAATAGCTGGCCGCCCCGCCCAGCGTGCGTTCCACTTTGCCATGCGGGGTTTCCAGCGCGTCGAACGCGACCGAACCCACGACCAGTAGTGACACTCTATTCTCCGTTCAGGAGATATATTTGCCGATGATAGGAGCCAGCCGCTTTTTCGTAGCAGCGGAGATCACCGCGCGGTCGGTAAGAATCGCGTGCGACAGCGCCGATCCGCACTTGCAGCTTCGCGCCTCCGGCAATTCGCGCACCACTTCGCGCATCACGCGCTGCACGTTTGACGTATTGCGGTTCAAATTCTGAATGATTTCGTCCAGAGTCACCGCGTCGTGATGCGGATGCCAGCAATCGTAATCCGTAATCATTGCGATCGTGGCGTAGCAAATCTCCGCTTCGCGTGCCAGTTTCGCTTCCGTCAGGTTCGTCATTCCGATCACGTCGAAACAAGCTGTCGGTACGTATGCGATTCCGCCAGCGTGGAAAATTGCGGGCCTTCCATGCAGACGTAGGTTCCGCCAGCGATGCGCTTTCACTCCGGCCGTGTCGCAGGCATCAGCGATGTGCGCCGACAAGATCCGTGCAAGTAGGCTTGTCGAACCCGACGTGCGCCACGATCCCGCCCCCGAAAAATGTTGCCGTACGCGCCGGCGTGCGATCGAAGAATTGGTCAGGGACCAGAAAATCGAGCGGCGGCAAATCATCGCGAAGTGATCCCACTGCGCTGACCGAGAGAATTCGTTCAACCCCGATCATTTTCATCGCGCAGATATTCGCGCGATAATTAATCTCGCTCGGACTGAAAGCGGTGGCCGCGTCCATGCCGCGCCAAGAAAGCCACGCGTCGACCTTCGAGTGTGCCGATAACGATCGCGTCAGAGGGATCGCCGAACGGAGTCTTCACGCGACATCTCGCGCGTGTCCGTCAGGCCGGGCATGGTATAGAGCCCGCTTCCCCCGATAATCCCGATGCGAACTGGTTCCTTCGCGCTCTTTTTCGTCTTGGTCTTTCTCGTCATTTTCGCCTTTCCATTCGCCTGGCTAATCAATGACCACCGGTTCCGCTTCCCATTTCCCGTCGCGCTCGCGCAAATATGCGGCCGGAACTTTTGCATCGTGAGCGAAAAGCGCGATCCATCCTTCTCTGATAGCTTCTGGAATCCATTTCTTTTTATTTTCCAGCGTGGTCATCGGATACAGATCGTAATCCCATGATCCAGGGCAGCGCCAGATGCGCCGTCGTGGGAACCAGGTCTGCAAAGAAAAACGCGGTTTTGACCGCCCCCGCTCAGCTTCACGCACTGCATATTCGCCGTGTGCCCCGGGACGCGAATTAATTCCACGCCCGGCGCTATCGCACGGTCATCTACAGCAGCGACCATTTCCCCGCAGTCTCGATCGGCACGTAATTTTCAAGAATGTAGCTGGCTCGATCTCGCTCGTTGGGATTTTTTGCGTGCTCGTATTCGCCGCGCTGAACCACATATCGCGCATGCGGAAAAGCCGAGATACTTTGTCCTTCTCCACGCGCGTGTTTCCGCCGCAATGATCGAAGTGCAGATGCGTGTTGATCACAATATCGATCTCGTGCGGATGCACGCCGTAATCGCGCAGCCGCTCCGTCAGATGCGGGCCATCCAGTGCGTAAATATCGCGCCGCTTTTCGTCCCATTTATCGCCGGCGCCGGTTTCCACCAGAATGGTCTTGCCCCCAGCGCGAACCAGCAAGCAATTCATCGCCAGCGTGATTCGGTTCCTGCCGTCGGCCGGAATTTTCTTCTCCCACATGGGCTTCGGGATGACGCCGAACATCGCGCCACCATCGAGCCCTAAATGGCCGTCCACTAAAACGTGAAATTCCAGTTGCTCCAAGTTTCAAGATTTCATCTCCGCAGTTCCCGCGCGCGCCAAAATCTGATTTACCGCGCCGTAAGGATCCATTTTTCGTTCCGGCCACTTGCGACGCAATTCTATCCAATTCGCGTTCGCCAAGTTGCTCGCCGACCACGCGTTCCATTAACCGCGCCTGAAGCAGTTGAAGAATCCATTCCTTCCAGTGCGCAACTTCGCGCGCCTTTCGCGGTCATGCGCTTGCTCAAAATGCGCGCGTAAAAATTCAATCTGGCGCGCCAAGCTCGTCCACGCCTTTATTTTCGGTAGCCACCGTGCGCACTACCGGCGGTTTCCATCCTTCGCGTTCCGGAACAAGCTGCAGGATGGCTCGGAGTTGTTGCTCGTAACGATCCGCGCCTTCCCGGTCGGATTTGTTCAGCACGAAAATGTCGCCGATCTCCATCAAGCCAGCTTTCAGGCTCTGCACGTCGTCGCCCATGCCCGGCATCAGCACCACGATGGTGCAGTCCGCAAGACGCACGATTTCCATTTCGCCTTGTCCCACGCCCACCGTCTCGATCAAAATCATTTGCTTGCCGGCAGCGTCCATCAGTAGCGCCGTGTCTCGGGTTGCCTGCGCCAAGCCGCCGAGAAAACCGCGCGTGGCCATCGAGCGAATGAATATACCCGAGTCCGTGGCGTGCCCTTGCATCCGCACGCGGTCGCCCAAAATTGCGCCGCCGGTAAACGGGCTGGAGGGATCGACGGCGATAATTCCGACGGTCTTTTTTTCGCCGCGATAGTGGCTCGCCAAGCGATCCACCAGAGTGCTCTTGCCCGTTCCGGGCGCGCCGGTAATTCCAACACGATATGCGCGACCGGTGTAAGGAAAAAGCTGGCGAAGTATTTCTTCGGCCTCGCGCTCTCGATTTTCAATCGCGGAAACCGCCCGCGATATCGCGCGCACATCTCCTGCGCGAACTTGCTCGGCCCAACTGTCGACGGAGACGGTCATTTGCAGGAGACGATCAGCTCAAGCATTCCTAGTGCCGCGCGACGAAATTGGAATCAGCGGCCTGGCCATTTACCATCATCCAGATCACCTTTTCCCAGAATCTGCCGCGCGATTACCAGTCTCTGAATTTCACTGGTACCTTCGCCGATCGTGCACAACTTCACGTCGCGGTAAAACTTTTCGGCCGGATAATCCTTGATGAAACCGTAGCCGCCGTGAATCTGCACCGCTTCATTTGCCACGCGCACAGCCACTTCTCCGGCATATAGTTTCGCCATGCTCGATTCGCGCGTGAACCGCGCATCGTAGTTGCCCGCGGCAATTGCTTGGTCCGCAAGCCACGCCGCTTGATAAGTGAGCAGTCGCGCGGCTTCAATCTCCATGGCCATATCCGCGAGCTTGAACTGAATTGCCTGAAACTCCGCAATCGCTTTGCCGAACTGTTTGCGTTGCTTTGCATAGCGCAGCGACGCTTCGTAGGCTCCCTGCGCCATTCCCAGCCCGAGCGAAGCAATTGAAATGCGGCCGCCGTCCAGAACTTGCAGACTGTTTACGAAGCCTTCGCCTTCTTTGCCCAGCAGATTTTCAACGGGCACTTTGCAATCGCTGAAAACCACTTCACTCGTATCACTTGCGCGCAAGCCCAACTTATTTTCTTTTTTCCCGGGCGGAATCCTGGAGTCCCCTTCTCGATGATGAACGCCGAAATCCCATGACTTTTCTTGGCCGCATCGGTGACGGCCATGCCGACGCACACGTCCGCATAATGGCCATTCGTCGTAAATGTTTTTGAGCCATTGATCAGCCACCCACCGTCTTTCTTCAACGCGGACGTTCGGGTTCCCCCGGCATCCGATCCGGCTTCCGGCTCCGTAAGCGACCAACAGCCCAGTTTTTTCCCTTGTGCCAGCGGCACCACGTATTTTTTCTTCTGCTCTTCGGTTCCAAATTTATAAATGTGGTTGGTACACAGTGAATTGTGCGCGGCGACAATGATGCCCATAGAGCCGTCCACTCGAGACAATTCCTCAATAATGATGGCGTACTCGATGTAACCCATCCCTGCGCCGCCATACTTGTCGGGGAAATATCACACCTAGAAAACCCATTTCTGCCAATTTGGGGATAATCTCGGAGGGAAAATGGGACGATTCGTCCCATTCCATTACATGAGGAAGGATTTCACCCTCGGCAAATGCTCGAACCGTTCGCCGAAGCTGCTGCTGTTCGTCGGTTAGCGAAAACTCCACGTCACCTCACGCCACGGGCAAATCTCATCAAAGCCAAGGTTCCTTTTATACCATATGGGCAGGTGCGCCGAGAATCGTACGACTCGGACGACGGTCCCCGTTAACCGTGGTCCAGCCAAGAGCGTTATAATTCTGTCCCACGAATCCGCTTCCCCTGTTGGCGGCCTTACTCAGCGTCTTCATGATCGCTCGAGAGCGCTACCTTGACGACACCTGTCGCTATATGAAGTCATGAGACTGGCCGGCCATTTACTGTCGACCATTTCCACCTCATGAAAGATCGGTCCGACCTATGCGAGTTCCTGCGGAAGCACCGGCACGACATAAGAAGGGAGTTGCAGAGGCAAAGGTTCGAACAGTCGATGCCGGCGCTGTCACCGTTTTCTACGTCGTCCAGCCCGACGTGCAAGGAAACTGGGGCATCGACGTGGGACTCGACCGCCGCCCAAGTCATACCAAGTAGTATCCGTGCGTGATGGTAAGCCCGTTAGCGACGCAATTTAGAGCCGCTTGTCCCGCATCCAGCGCAGCAACGTTAGCGCGCTCCTACCAATCGATTCTGTGACCTTTGTTCTGCTCGTCCAGCCACTGCTTCAGCGGTGCATAATATTCAAGTATCGCAGTCGCGTCCATTTGCTTTTCTCCGGTCAACGCCTCCAGGGCTTCCGGCCACGGACGGCTCTCGCCCATAGCGAGCATTTTGTTCAGGCGCGCACCGGCTTCTTTATTGTTGTAAATCGAGCAGCGATGTAGCGGCCCCGTATATCCGGACTCGCGGCAAAGCGCGCGATGAAATTGGTATTGCAGGATCGCGGCAAGAAAATAGCGCGTGTAAGGCACGTTCGCTGCGACGTGATACTTCGCGCCCGGATCGAAATCCTCTTCGCTGCGCGCAGATGGCGGCGCGATCCCTTGATATTTCTCGCGCAACTCCCACCAGGCTTTGTTGTAGTTTTCGGGCGTCACCTTCCCTGAAAAAACTTCCCAGCGCCATTTATCAATCAGCAGGCCAAACGGAAGGAACGCGACTTTGTCCAACGCGCGCTTCATCAGCAAGCCGATATCAGAAGAAGTCGGCGGAACATTGTCGAGCAAACCAATCTGCTTCAGATACTCCGGCGTGACGGACAGTGCTATGGTGTCGCCAATCGCTTCATGGAATCCGTCGTTTGCGCTGTTGCGAAACAGAGGTGGCTGAGTAGCGTACGCGCGTTGGTAGAAATTGTGACCGAGTTCGTGATGAATGGTGGTGAAGTCGTCGGCCTTTTGCTCGATGCACATTTTGACGCGCAGGTCTTGTAGGTAGTCGATGTCCCAAGCGCTGGCGTGGCAAACGACGTCGCGATCGCGCGGCTTCGTAAACATGGAACGTTCCCAGAAAGTTTGCGGAAGCGCGGCGAAGCCCAGAGACATGAAGAAACGTTCCCCGTAGTGCACCATTCCCACCGGCTCAATTTGTTTGGCTTTCAAAATTTCCGTGAGGTCGTAGCCGGGATCGGCATGGGCGGGCGCCACGAGCGGATAAATGTTGCTCCAATCTTGTGACCAAATATTCCCCAGTAAATGCGCGGGAATCGGCCGGTCTTCACGGACCACGCCGGGACCGTATTTCTTTTCTAGATTCCAGCGAACGTAGGCGTGAAGCGAAACATAGAGCGGACGAACCTGGTGCCAAAGACGATCGAGTTCTGCGGCGAAAGCATCGGGCGCCATATCGTAATTCGACCGCCACATCGCTCCAACGTCCGCAAACCCCGTTTCGCGCGCACCTTTATTAGCCAACGCAACCATTCGCGCGTAACGCTTGCGCATGGGCGGCGCGATCGCGTGCCAGCCCTCCCAGCGCGCGCTCAAGTTCTTTGGGGTCGTGGCTGGTGGCCATCAAATGATCGAGGTCGTTCAACGAAAGGCATTTTCCCTGCGGGCCATCCGGGCACCACTTCCCTTTTCCGTAATCGCTTTGCAACGACGCGTTAATCTGCGACAGCTCTGAACTTTCAGTGGTCTCGCGCGGCGCAGGAATGTCCACTGAAAGTTTTATAAGTCTTAGTTTGCGCGCTACCTCCACGGGAAGTTGCAACCCCTCATAACGCCGGGCCTGCGCAGCGAGTTCGGCGGTGGCTGCTTTCACCGCCTGGTCTGCCTCGGCAGCCATCTCTTCCGTGTCTGGCGTAATGAATGTTTCCTGTACCCAGGAGGCGCGCTGCGCCGCAACCCACAAAGTCAGCAGCCGATTTTCCGCGTCTTCGACGAACTGACGTGCATCTTCGGGCGTTGCAGCCGCTGATTTCATTTGCGTCGGTGCGGTTGCTTTAGCCACACTCGAATTTTCGGTCTCGCTCTTCATCGCGTTGTTATTTCTCCTCGCCGTTAACAGGCCAGATGCGATGATCAGACAAAATACTCCCACGCTTGCCGCCATTGGCTGGACGCGCTTTTCAGGATTCATCGCTGTGGTTTCTCCGAATTAAGCCAAGTTAAGGTCATTAAGAATGTGCCGCGGCAGGTGCAGTTGCGCATACGCTCAGAAGGTCGCTAACGGCCACTAACGCTCTCTCAATGCTATTGCGTTGCACGTCGCAGTGGGTGACCATGCGAATGGAGTATTGATCTGTCGGTCCGCAGAGAATTTTCTTTTTGCCAAGTTCAGCGGAAATTTCCGCCGCTGTTCGTCCGGAGCCGCGAACGTCAAAAATCACGATATTAGTGATAACTTTTTTCGGATCCAGCGAGATTCCTTTTATACCCGCCAGCCCGTTCGCTAGAAACCTCGCGTTCTCGTGATCCACGTGCAAATTCTTGGGCGACTCTTCCAATGCGATTAGCCCGGCTGCTGCAAGCACGCCTGCTTGACGCATCCCCCCGCCCAGCAACTTGCGCGCGATGTGTGCCTTCTGAATGAACTCCTTTGATCCCACCAACATAGAGCCCACTGGCGCGCCCAAGCCTTTGGACAAGCAAAACATAACCGAATCGCAATTCTTTGTGAGTGTCCCAACGCTTTCTCCCAGCGCCACGGCGGCATTGAAAATCCGCGCACCGTCCAGATGCACCTTAAGCCCTCGTGCATGCGCGCGCTCGCAAACATCTTCGGTCACCGCCGATGGATACACCGTCCCCCCGTGCATGTTGTGAGTATTTTCCAGCGCAATCAGTCCAGTCTGAGAGTAATAGTAGGTTTTGGGACGAATCAGCGGTTCAATCAAGTCCCATGTAAGAATTCCGTCCGCCGTAGGCGTGGTACGCGGCATGCACCCGGCAATGGCGGACATGGAGGCCAGTTCGTACTGATTGACGTGCGCGCGCTGCTCGCAAATAACTTCCATTCCGGGCTGGCTCCACGTTTTAATCGCGATTAGGTTCCCCATCGACCCGCTGGGGACAAACAATGCCTCTTCGCGTTCGAAAATTTCCGCGGCGCGCTCTTGCAAATGATTAACGGTGGGATCCTCGCCATACACATCGTCGCCAACTTCGGCTTCCGCCATCGCGCGACGCATAGCCGGAGATGGTTGCGTCACCGTATCGCTGCGAAGATCTACGATGTCTGAAGCGCTCTTAAGTTCCGCGGATGACGTGTACACGCGACCCCCCTTATCCCAATAATTCCACAAACACATCATTCGAAACAGACAAGCGATCCGGCGCAAGTCGCAACTGTGCCCCGTTCAATTGCAAAAAGCCTTGTTCCGCTAAAGGAGCTATACGATTCCGCAGGTTTACGTGATACTCGCGCTCAATCCGCTCTAGGTCAACTCCGTCAAGTTGCCGCAATCCCAAAAACAATTCTTCTTCGAGCGCTTGTGCCGAAGTTATCATTTCGACTTGCTCACGCGGCGAAGTTTCCTGTTCGATACCGGCCACATATCGCGCCGAATCGTGGAGGTTAGCCCAACGCTTCGCGCCGTCAAACGAATGCGCGCCCGCGCCAAAGCCCAGATACGGTTTCCGCTGCCAGTATTTCGAATTGTGTCGCGAACGCATTCCTGGCAGCGCCCAGTTTGAAATTTCGTAATGTTCGTATTCCGCATTCGCCAACTGCGCGCACGCCGAGTCGTAGAAATCGGCAATAACATCGTCTGCCGGGATCTCCGCTGCGCTGTAGCGTTTGCCGCCTGCCAGAGATTCCGCCCCCAGCCTGCTGCCTTCATCAATTTCCAGCATGTATATCGACAAATGTTCCGGCCGCATTTGCAAAACTTGCCCGACCGATTCCCCCCACGATTGCCGGGTCTGATGTGGCAACCCTGCAATCAGATCGAGACTAATATTTCGAAGCCCCGCCTGGCGCAGAACTCTATTCGCCGAGAATATATCCGCACTCCGATGCATCCGCCCAGCCGCCTGCAGTTCCACGTCATGAAACGATTGCGCCCCCAGGCTAATGCGGTTAAACCCTGCCTCCCTCCACGCGCGCGCTTTCTCAGCTGTAATTGTTTCCGGGTCAGCCTCAAGGGTCACTTCCACTGAGGTAGAAGGAGACCGGGGCGATGCTGCAGAAGGAAATCGGACCCACAGCGTTTCCAAGATTTTCCGCAGCAAACTCGGATCCAGAAGACTCGGCGTCCCGCCGCCAAAGTAAACGGTGTCAACTGTCAGCGGGATTGGAGCAGCAGAATCAACTGTTTTTGGCACCAGCTCAGCGGAATGAGCTAGCTGCGAGATGGACGCGACAGAATCACCACGCTCCGGCTGTAACCCGTAATTTTCAATCTCGCGGCAAACCGCTTCGGCATACGGCAGATAACGTTCACGCGAGACAACGCCAGTATGAAAATTGCAGTACGTGCACTTTGTCTGGCAAAACGGCACCTGTATGTAGATTCCTAGCATCATCGCTCGGAAGCGATTGTACATCAGCTGGATTCAAGCGCGGCCCGGCACAATCTTGACGCGCAACTCCCTGGTCCGCGGGCCGTCGAACTCTGCGAAGAAAAGGGCCTGCCATCGCCCTAGCGAGAGTGTCCCATCTTTAACCCACAGGGCTTGTGAAGAACCCACCAGGGCGGTTTTGATGTGGGAGTCGGAATTTCCTTCATGGTGTTGGGAATTGGGGACCCTCGGAACCAAGCGGTCGAGAAAGGCTTCAATCTCGCGGGCTACCGCGGGGTCATAACCTTCGTTGATCAAGACTCCTGCAGTGGTATGAGGCACATAGAGATAGCACATGCCGCTGTGGCAACCTGACTCGCTCACGAGCGCGCGGACCTGCTCGGTTACGTCCTGAAGTTCCGTTCGACGCGAGGTTTTTATCTTCAGAGTGACAGACTGAGATCCTTCGAGGCTGTGGGAGTTTTTCATAAATTTATGCCCTCCAAGATATTTTAGAGACTTCTGTATTCCTGGGCTGGCCTATTCCAGGGGACAGCTTCAAATGTCGCGCTGCCCAGGATTGACAGCCCAGGGGAATTAATTCGACTGCTGTGCTATTTGCAGGTTGATTCCCCGATACAGTAAACTTCTCGACTCGATTCAGCACAGGGGGCTTTCATGCTGGTGGTGATGCAATCTCAGGCGAGCGAGGAGCAGATCCGCGCGGTCTGCGACCGCATCGAGTCGCTGGGGTATAAGGCGCACCCGATCCCCGGTGCAGGTCGCACGGCGATCGGCATCACCGGTAATACCGGCGCGGTGGATATTGCGTCGGTCGAGACGATGCCGGGGGTCATCGAATGCATCCCCGTAAGCAAGCCCTACAAGCTGGTTAGCCGCGACGTCAAACAAGAAGACACCGTCGTACGAATTCCCACTCACTTGGGTGAGGTAGTGTTCGGGGGAACGGAAGTTGCGATGGTCGCGGGCCCCTGCGCGGTTGAGAGCCGCGAGCAGACTCTTAAAATCGCGGGTTATGTAAGCGCTTCTGGTACGCGGTTATTCAGAGGAGGAGCTTACAAGCCTCGTACTTCTCCTTACAGCTTCCAGGGTCTCGGCGAGCCTGGCCTGAAAATTCTGGCGCAAGTGAGGGAGGAATTCGGTCTAGGCATCGTCACGGAGGCGATCGATAACGAATCGCTGGATCTGGTGGAAAAATATGCGGACGTGATCCAGATCGGCGCGCGGAACATGCAGAATTTTTCATTGTTGAAACGTGCCGGGCGATCGCAAAAACCGGTGCTGCTGAAGCGCGGGATTTCGGCCACGCTCGATGAATTTTTGATGGCAGCCGAATACTTGATGTCCGAGGGCAATTACAATGTGATCTTATGCGAACGCGGCGTGCGCACCTTCTCCGATTACACCCGAAACACGCTCGACCTAAGCATCGTTCCTGCGGTGCAGCGGCGTAGTCATCTGCCCATTGTCGTGGATCCATCGCATGGAACTGGTCGTCGCAATAAAGTTTTGCCGCTTTCGCGCGCGGCTATCGCGGCAGGGGCCAATGGAATCCTGGTGGAAGTTCATCACGATCCTGACCACGCACTTTCTGATGGCCCTCAGTCTATCTTGCCCGAAGAACTTAACCAGTTGATCCACGAGGTTCGCCAGATCGCCGAGGTTTTGGGGCGCACCATCAATTGAGCAATCACCGATTTTGTGTCTCTTAACGGGTCTCTCCACATATACTTTCGCAGTTAGATGAAACTTCGCTTCAATGCTCGCTTTATCTTTCTGCTTCTTCTTCTCGGCGGTCTCGCTTTCCGCGAAGTTTCGCTTGAATTGCGGCCTTCTTTTCTTAGGCCGGGACTTCATCTCTTCGCCTACGTAGGGAATACCGCCGACGGAACGCTCACGGCTGTCGATTTGGTGAAATTATCGGTCGTATCGACAATCGCTGTCGGTGCCGGACCAAGCGGCCTGCGCGCGCATCCCACGCGGGCCGAAATATGGGGATTAAGCTCGGCGGGCGGTTACGCATGGGTGCTCGACACAAAATTGAATCGCATTGTGGCCAGAATCCCTGTTGGATCTGAACCGTACGCTCTCGATTTTTCCCATGACGGCCGCCGCGCATACATTGCGGCCTCAGGCTCGAACTCGATCATTGCCATCGAATGTGCGACAAGGCAAGTAGTCGCACGCGGAAGTGCCGGGCGACGACCGTGGATTGCTCGCGTAGCACCTTCCGGCAAAATCGTAGTGGTTTCTAATCGCGATGATTCATCTATTTCAATTCTGGATGCGAACACACTCGCTTCGCTCGCCGTGGTTCCAGTGGCCGGTCAACCGGAACAGTTAGCTATATTGCCGGACAGTTCCAAAGTATTCGTCACCTCGGGCGCAACCAATCAGATCTCGGTGGTGGATTTGAAACGGAAAGTCTTGCTTACGAATCTCTCGCTCGGGGGGACACCGGGCGATCTGATTTTGAAGCCCGATGGCGGCGAGCTTTACATACCGTCAGCTGACGCGCACGGCCTTCTCATCGTCAACACGTTAACCAACGAGGTCGGCGATTTCCTCCTGCTGGGGATGTCGCCTGCATCGGGGACATTTTCTGTTCACGATCAGGAACTTTATATTTCTGATTCGGCATCGGGACACGTAATTCCGATCGCTGTTGACGTCCGCCAAGTGGGACACCCTATTCCCGTTGGCCAAAATCCTCGGACATGTCTGCTGACACCTGGAGGCGACATCCTTTTGGTTGTCGATGTTGCATCCAATGATTTGGCTGTGATCCGCGCGAAAACCTCCGCCTTAATAACGCTTATTCCCGTAGGAGGACGGCCTCGTGACCTGGCCGTCAAAGTCTTCTAGCGGCGGCGCTAAATATCAGCTGGAGATGCGCCGTTGACCGGCTTCTCGAAGGTACTCAACGTCAATCCAATAGTTGAATCTTCGACAGAAGATGTTACATACCTAGGGGCGCGTGCGGTATTAATAGGGAGCCTTTGCAGCTGCGATTTCTCAGCTGGAACTCCACGCGAAATTTTCTTCTCCCAAATTCAGCTCGAGCATCCCGTCAATCGGCAGAACATCGATGGGCAATCCGCCTTCCCATAGCGCGACGCTTAGGAGCAGCGACTTGCGGTTCTTTAGGTCAAACAATTCGCGGGCCAGGCTCGCTTCAATGATTTTTTCGTAAGCTGCCGATACCACCGATTCCGGTCGCAACAAACAGGCGCCACCTTGTTCCAGGATGCAGCCCGCGAATTTCCCGCCGGTGACCAGAACGGTGAGACGCGTCTCTCGCGAATCCCACAGGGTCAGGCGGAATTGAAAATCTGGAATATCGGCGATCGCTTCGGTGGGGTCGACGCGGAGGTAGAAATGTTCGGGGCCGAATCCGTAGCGCAATTGGCCGAGGACGGAACTGCGTCCGTGCATGCTGCCGCTGCGCTGGTCGGTGACATAAAATCCGGCCCCGAGCCATTCGAAATAATTGCTTTCGCGACCGTCCACTTTAACGTCCAAATAGGTTTGAGGGGCTTCGCGACGTGCGCGTTCGGGGGCGCGCTTGATGGGATGCAGCAGCGCGTCGGGAACGTGCTCACCGAGCGCGGCGTAGACTTCGGTTAAATGCTGGCGATACAGCTCGTCGAATTCGGCATCATTCGCAGAGGCGTGTTCTGGGCCGTACCACCAGCACCAATCACTGCCCTCTGCGGCCAGCAAAGCTTCATAGGCGCAATCCGCTGAGTCGGTTGATGACGCTGCTTTCGTGGGCGCGGCGGCATCGCTCAAGGCGGTGCGCTGCGCGACCTTCTCGTATGTTTCGCGGGCGTCGCGCAGTAGATCCCAGGCGCGGACGTCTTCCGGGTGGCCAATCCAAACGTCGAAATTCGCGTTGATCCAGGAAGCGGGGAAAATTCCGGCAAGCGTGGGAGCGTCGGGGCGCGCCTCTGCTGCTTCGCTCATGGTTAACGCATGTATTTCGAGATCGTCCTGCACGCGGCGGTAAAATTGGCGCAGGAAATCTCGCCCGTTCTCGGCGTAGAACTCCCAGGCGTTCTCACCGTCCAGGATAATGCTGACTGTCGCCGTGCTACCAGCGGGCTGACGGTCGCCAATCGCGCGTATTCGGCGATGGAGATCTTCGGCCGCGGCGATTGCGCTCATGCGACTGTAAACGAATCCGACTAGATCAGACACGTAGTGGTCCCGGAAAAAACCAATGATGTTCTTTCCACCGCGTTGCAAGTTCCATGGTGAATACAAATCCGGGCCGTTTTGAGGGTAGCCCGAAGCATCGCGCCAGAACCCAATGTTTCGCGTTCGCCCAAGCACCCCTTCATCCGTGGCGAACCACTTAAATCCAAGTTCCATGGCAATCTCGAGCGTCTGATCCGAGACAGATCCTTCAGAAGGCCATAACCCCGCAGGCGGTTTTCCAAAGACGCGCTCGTGATATTGCCGCGAACGCAGCAATTGTTCACGCGCATCTTCCGGATGGCGAAATGCCGGACGCGGCAATGGCGACTGAGGGTTCGAGACGCGCGCGATGTCCGTGTCGCAAAGTAAAGGAAGAATCGGGTGGTAATAAGGAGTCGTGGAAATTTCGATTTGGCCGCGCTCCGCCGCCAGCCGGTATTCCGGCAAGACAGCGCCGAGCAGTTCAAGCTGCTTGTCCCGCAGAGCAGCCTTGTCCTTTTCCGCGTAATTCGCCCCTTTCCGCGACAATTCGCTCACCACCGGATCCTTCGCGAGGTATTCCTCGTCCATCCACGCGAGCTGCGACAGCAATTGCAAGTCGCGCCAGTCGCGCACATCGAATCGCGCAACGCAGGATTCCACGCCGGCGGATCCAACTTGCGCTTGCAACTCGGCAAATCTAGGCCAGCGCCGCACGAAATTTTCATTCACTTGAAATGCGCGCTCGAGTATCTCGCGCTTCTGTGGAGGCTCGAGCGAATCGGCGGGGGCCAACGCCAGCTCGAACCATGGCTCATGAAAATTTCCACTGGCATATTCCTCAATTTGTGCCGCGAGTAGCGGGACAAAATTGAAGGTCACATGCACGCCCGGAAATTCTCCGAGGATTTTCACCATGCCCCAATAGTCTTTCAGAGCGTGCAGGCGCGTCCACGGCAGCATGTAGCGTCCGGTAAACGGCTCGCGATACTGCGGTTGGTGCATGTGCCAGAGTATGGCAAGATTAACGCGGCTCAACGGAGCGGGCCTTCGGTTTGCATCGTTGCCTCAGTAGATTTGTACGCGATTCACGGCAACTTCCTCTGTCTGCGCTCCATTCTCTTAACATGCTAGAATGAACTCGCGCAAATATGCGCCTGCTTGATAAATATATTGGCCGCGAAGTAGCCTCGCATTCTGTCCTTGGTCTCGCTGTCTTCACTTTTGTTTTCTTTGTTCCGCAACTTGTGCGCTTGATGGACTTGGTCGTCCGCCACTCCGGCGGCCTTGGAACAGTCGCGCTTCTGTTTCTTTGTTCACTCGCGCCGGTGCTCGCATTTACCATCCCTATGGCTGTGCTGGTCGGGGTTCTTATCGGACTTGGACGTCTTTCCGCCGACAGCGAAATCGTGGCGATCCATGCTTCCGGCATCAGCATGCGCCGACTGCTAGTTCCCATCGGATTCGTTGCGGCAAGCTGCGGACTCCTGACTCTCGTGCTCACATTCTGGATAATTCCTTTATCCTGGCGTACGCTCGCCAAGCTGGAACAAAAAGTTCTTTCTTCTCAGGTACCTTTTGCCGTGCAGCCGCGCGTGTTCGACGAGCGTTTTCCGCACTTCGTATTATACGTACAAGATGTGGAAGCCGCAGCGACGCGTTGGCGCGGGGTTTTCCTCGCGTCATCCGCCCAAACCAACGCTACATCGAACTTGACCCTGGCCCAGGATGCGCAAGTGGTGGCCGGCCCGGAACACCGGCAAATTGAGCTTCATCTCGGCCCCGGGGGCACGCACGATTACGACCCTCGCGAGCCGGACCGCTATAGTGTCACCACGTTCGGCCGCAGCGATATCCCGGTCGATATTTCGGCCTCGACCAGCGGTACGAAGAGCACGGCGTTCTCCGATGCCGAGAAATCCGTGTCCGCTCTTCTGGCAGATAAAGGGCCGCACTGGAGCGATGCGCGCGTGGAGTTTCATCGGCGTGTCGCTTTCCCCGCGGCGTGCCTAATCTTCGCACTCTTGGGCGTGCCGGTTGGAGTTCGGCCACGCCGAAGCGGGCGGGCCGCCGGACTCGTGCTGACGCTCGTACTGATCGGTGGCTATTATTTCCTTTTCGTTACTGGCGCGCACATGGCGCAGCAAAGGTCTATCGCTCCGTGGGCTGGAATTTGGGGCGCGAACATCGTGGCCGCGGTTATAGGATTTATCTTTTTGCGACGAATTGAAAACATTCGCAAACCGAATCGGATTACAGCCGGATTCGAAGCCATTTTTTCAAGGCAGCGAAAGTCGCAACGCCTGGAATCCGACGCCGCGCCAATTCCGGTGTCGAATGGACCGATTTCTGACGGTTCAGCAGCGCTGATTGCTCCGGCCCAGAAAGTACTTCAAGAAACAGGCGCAGGCAGTTCCGTAGGCTTTCCGATGCTGATGGACATGTACCTGCTGCGCCAATTTTTTTACTATTTTCTAGTACTGCTCGCAGGTTTCGTGCTGATCTTTGACGCCTTCACGCTTTTCGATCTGCTCGGCGATATTTCCAAGAATCACATTCCGGCATTGATGGTCCTTAATTACTTTCGGTATCTGGTACCGCTAATGGTGTATCAGCTTTCGCCGCTGGCTTCTCTGGTAGCCACCCTGGTGACCCTGGCTGTTCTAGCGAAAAACAACGAAGTCATTGCCTTTAAGGCTAGTGGGGTGAGCCTGTACCGAATCGTTCTACCGCTTACACTGGCTGGCTGCGTCATCGCGGGCGCGATGTTTCTTCTGGATGATACTTTCCTTCCATACGCGAACCAGCGGCAGGACGCTCTTCGTAACCAAATCAAGGGCCGTCCCGCACAAACATACTTTCAGCCCGCGCACCAGTGGATCTTTGGAGAAAACGACAAGATTTTTAACTACGAACTTTTCGATTGGGAACGGCAGCTCTTCGGCGGTCTGAGCATCTTCGAGCTCGATCCGAACACCTTCCAGATGCGCCGCCGCGTTTTTGCCACACGCGCGACTTGGGAAGCCAGCGAGAATGCCTGGGTACTTACCGGGGGATGGATCCGCGACTTCGACGGCAACAAAATCACGCGCTACACGCCGTTTAAGGTTGATTCGCTTCCCGAGCTGACCGAAACACCCAGTTATTTCCGCCGCGAGGTTCGTCAATCCGCTCAGATGAATTGGCGGCAGTTGGGACAATACATTGCAAGTCTCCGGCAGGCGGGTTTCGATACTTCGCGGCTGTCCGTCCAATGGCAAAAGAAATTCGCCTTTCCACTCATAGCGGCTATCATCGTTTTTCTAGGCGCCCCTTTCGCCTTCCTGGTGGGGACCCGCGGTGCCGTCGGAGGATTGGCGGTGGCAGTCTGTATCGGAATTGTCTATTGGGCGACGGCAGCTCTGTTTGAGGCCATGGGATCGGTAGGACAGTTACCTCCCATACTGGCCGGATGGGCTCCGGACGCAATCTTCGGTTTCCTGGCGGTTTACTTTTTCTTGAAAATGCCGACGTAATCTTTTTTCAAGTGTTAGTTGAAGTACCGGATTGAACTTGGAATCGGGTCGGAATACCATTCAGCGCATTTGAAGTGTCGTTCATCCGGCGATGTTGAAGAGGTTTAAGTCCATACTTCAACTGTCGGCGGTCCCACAATGAAGCAATCTATTCAGCTCATGTACCGGCAAAACTTTAGGCTGTACGCGGTCCACGAAGGATTCTGACTGGAAGCAAAATGATCGCGCGAAGGAGTTCAAGCGCTCCTTCAACCGCAATCCCTAGAATCCGAAATGGCAATAGGATTAGCCACACGATCGGGTAGATCACCAAGGCCAGCAATGCCAGTGGCCAGCACAAGACAAGCAATATGCACCAGAGTAGAAACCCCACCATTGCACCTCCTAACTTTTCAACCGGCCTTACTTCCATTGAATGATACGCACTACCGAAGGATTTCGTTCCGCAGCCAACCGTGCTAAACAACGTTTCGATTCGTTACCTACGGCTGGCTCGCAAACCCCTACCTTCTTGGCACCGGCGATTTGATCTTTTGAATCACCAAATCAATTCCCACTTGGTTATGCCCACCCTCGGGAATCATAACGTCGGCGTATCGCTTTGATGGCTCGACAAGTTCCATGTACATGGGCCGGATGGTTGCCATGTATTGCTCAACCACCATTCCCACGCTGCGTCCACGCTCGCTAATATCTCCGGCCAAACGCCGGACAAATCTTAAATCGGCATCGGCTCCCCGATTTTTCGCGGCATCCCGCCTTGCCAAGCATTGTGCTGCACGGTTAGTTCTTGGGTTTCCGTGCGTTGCCCTCTTTTCGTTCTTCAAGCACCGCCTGAGCCGCCGCGAGTCTCGCAACGCCAACTCGAAATGGCGAGGCACTCACGTAATTCATGCCTACGCGATGACAGAATTTCACGCTTTCGGCATCGCCGCCGTGCTCTCCGCAGATTCCTATTTTCAGATCCGGCCGCGTTTTCCGTCCACGAGCGATTCCCCATTTAATGAGCATTCCGACCCCCGCCTCGTCAATTGTCTGAAAGGGATCGGAAGCGAAAATGCCCGCCTTACGTTCATCCACATACTCGGGCAGGAAACGGCCTGCGTCATCGCGAGAGAGCCCCATGGTCGTTTGCGTCAGATCGTTTGTCCCAAACGAAAAGAATTCTGCAACCTCGGCAATCTGGTCGGCCAGCAAAGCCGCTCGCGGGAGTTCGATCATGGTCCCTACGGTATATTCAACTTTCACTTTAGCTTTGGAAATAATTTCATCCGCAACCCGGCGCGTCGCCTGATTGAGAATTTGCATTTCTTTCCTGTCCATCGTGAGAGGGTGCATAATCTCAGGAATCACTTTAATCTTACGCTTTTGGCAATCGATTGCTGCTTCGATGATTGCACGGATCTGCATTTCCAGAATTTCAGGATATGTAATGCAAAGCCTGCAGCCACGGTGGCCGAGCATTGGATTCGCTTCATGGAGCTGCTCCACGCGCCGCGCAACAGCCTCGGGCGACATACCAATCTTCTTGGCCAGTTCAGCCTGCTTTGCCGGATCATGCGGCACAAACTCGTGAAGCGGAGGATCGAGCAGGCGAATCGTCACCGGCAGCCCGTCCATCGCCTCGAATATCCCGATGAAATCCCGACGTTGAAATGGCAACAATTTAGCCAGTGCTGTTTTTCGCGCATCGGAGGTATCTGCCAAAATCATTTCTTGGATCGCTTGCTGCCGCTCGCCGCTTTTCTCCGGATGCTCGAAATCCTTGAAGAACATATGCTCGGTGCGGACCAAGCCGATGCCCTCCGCGCCCATCTCGCGGGCCACTCGCGCGTCTTGTGGCGTGTCGGCGTTGGTCCGGATCCCAAGCTTACGAATTCTATCCGCCCACTTTAGAAGCGTATAGAAGGCCTTGGCCGGCTCAGGTCGCACCAGTCCAATCTGCCCGGTATAGACAATTCCATCGCTTCCATCCAGCGTCATCCACTCGCCTTCACGCACCGTGTGGCCGTTAGAGCTCATCGTCCTTTTCTTTAAGTCGATGTCGAGTTGCTCAGCTCCGACAATACAGCACTTGCCCCAACCTCGGGCTACCACGGCGGCGTGGCTTGTTTTCCCTCCCGTCGCAGTTAGGATTCCCTGTGCCACATTCATGCCACCCACGTCCTCGGGGCTGGTCTCGCGTCGCACCAGCACCACTTTTTCTCCGCGGGCAGCCCAGGCTTCGGCGTCCTCGGCCGTGAAGACAGCTTTCCCGACTGCCGCACCGGGGACTGCATTGATACCCTGAACGAGCTTGCGGGATGACAATTCGGCGCGGTTCATCCGCGGATCAATCACTGGATAGAAAAGCCTCTCCACGTCATCGGATTTAATTCTTTCAAGTGCTTCTTCAACTTTGATCAGGCCTTCGTCAACCATGTCCACAGCGATTCGAAACGCCGCCGACGGCGTGCGTTTTCCGGAGCGCGTTTGGAGCATGTAGAGCGTGCCGTTTTCGACTGTGAACTCCAGATCCTGCATGTCGCGATAATGTCTTTCGAGCGTTTGACGCACACGTTCAAGTTGTTTGTAAACTTTTGGCATACGCTTTGAAAGTTCATTCAGTTGCATGGGCGTGCGAATTCCGGCCACTACATCTTCTCCCTGCGCGTTGAGGAGAAAATCGCCGAAGAAAGTTTTCTCGCCGGTCGAAGGATCGCGTGTGAAGCACACACCGGTGCCGGAATTGTCGCCAGTGTTCCCGTACACCATTTGCACAACATTGACCGCGGTCCCCAGAAGACCTGTAATCTTTTCAACGCGCCGATAGGTCTGGGCCTTTTCTCCCATCCAGGATTCGAAAACGGCTCCGATGGCGCCCCAGAGCTGCTCGTGCGGATTCTCGGGGAATGGTTTTCCGGTTTTTTCTTGGAAATAGCGTTTATATTCGCCGATCAATTGGCGCCAGCCTTCGGCGGAGACCTCCGTATCATCCTTTACACCGAGTCTTTTCTTTAAAGCGCGCAGGCGCGACTCAAAATCATCTTTCGGCAGGCCGATCACCACGCTGGAATACATCTGCACGAAGCGGCGGTAGGCGTCGAACGCGAAACGTTCATTTTTTGTGGCGCGCGCCAGGCCGGCAACGGAGGCTTCATTCAATCCGAGATTCAAAATTGTCTCCATCATCCCGGGCATTGAGCGCGCTGAGCCTGAACGGACGCTTACGAGCAAGGGATCTTTGGCATCTCCCAATTTCTTCCGGGTGAGTTTCTCCAGTCGTCGGAGATTCTTTTCGACTTCTGCTCGCAGGTCTTTCGGGAACTGGCGATTGTGCTTAAAGTAATAGTCGCAGGTCTCGGTGGTAATCGTGAAACCTGCGGGAACCGGGAGGCCGATGCGAGTCATTTCCGCCAGGCCGGCGCCCTTACCGCCGAGCAAATCTTTCAGCTCGCCGTCGCCGTCGGCTTTCCCCGCTCCAAAGAAATAAACGTAGTTCATGTTTCCCTCGAGATTTACAATTTTGCTCCGAAAATCCTGCGCTTCAAGTTGTACCTGAATGGTTCGTGAAGAACCATTGTCGGCGCGCCAACAACTAAACTTTCACTTTATGTCGTGCACACCGATTCAATCGTCAACGCCCATGTTGAACTGAATCTCTAGAATCCTCTGACACCAATTCAGAAAAATCTGCGATCGTCGAAAACTCCCTTAACAAATTTCCCAGTAGTGCGATCCGATTCTTGCGGACTCGCGTGTCTTCAACCATCACTAGAACATTATCGAAAAACTTATCGACTGAGGCTCGAAGCTCGGATATTACTTCAAGCGCTTCTCGATATTTGCCTTCCTTTTTCCGACGCGTCGCCTCGGCCTTAATCTTCTGCGCCGCTGCGTGAAGTTCACGTTCTGCAGGCTCCCAGAGTAGCTCAGGCTCTACTTCCAACTGGACTTTATCAAGCTGACCTACCGATTTTTCAAGTATGTTGCGAATCCGCTTGAAGGAAGCCGCTAACGGAATGAAATTCTTGGTATTGCGAATTGCTTTCACCGCGACGACGCGGTCAGCAGCGTCCACCAAATCGTCTGCGCCGGCTGCAAACGCCGCATTGATTTCGTCGTAGGCGAATCCGCGCTTCTCCTTCAACAGGAACCGGGCGCGTTCTAACAGGAAATCGAGGACTTGCTTTTGCACCGCCTCTGAAACCTCGATTTTGGGAGGATGATCTTTTAAGGACTTCGTCGCTGCCGAAATTGCGGCCGAAAGAGAGAGTGGCAGCTTCCGTTCCAGAATGATTTTCGCAACACCGAGGGCGGCACGCCGCAGGGCAAAAGGATCGCTCGAGCCCGTTGGGACGGCGCCTACCGCGAAGCAGGCCACTAAAGAGTCGAGCTTGTCGGCAAGCGAAACGGCGCAACCGGTCAGGTTACGCGGCAACCCATCGTCCATACCCAGCGGTTTATAGTGATCGTAAACAGCCTGCCAGATTTCCTCCGGCTCATGCTGGGCGCGGGCGTACAGTCCTCCCACAATTCCCTGCAGCTCCGGGAATTCGCGCACCATTTCCGTGACTAGATCGCATTTTGCCAGTTCGGCTGCGCGGTCTGAACCCGCCACGTCCGCTTGGGAAACGCCTCCGCTGAACCACTGCTCGGCGAGCCAGCGCGCCAGGACGCGCATGCGTTCCACTTTGTCGCCGTAACTGCCCAAACGCGATTCATAGGTGACGGCCGCAAGCTTCGGCAAATAGTCGCCCAGGGGATGTTTGAGGTCGGTTTCCCAGAAGAACTGCGCGTCAGAAAACCGCGCACGCAGTACGCGTTCGTGTCCGGCGCGGACAATGCCCTTCTTGTCGCCGGGCAAGTTGATGACGGCCAGAAAATGCGGCGCGAGTCCTCCATGGCGAGTTTCCAGGCCGAAGTACTTCTGATGGCCGCGCATCACGGTTATAAGAATCTCTTCCGGAAGCGCCAGGAAAGAAGAATCGAAGTCCCCCATAATCACGCTAGGATATTCGTTCAAGTAGGTTACAAGATTCAGAAGGTCCGGATCCTCGTGCGCGCGCAATTGCTTGCGGGCAGTCAGCGAGTGCACCTCGGCTTCAATTTTCTTGCGCCGAACATCGGGGCGGCACAATACAAAGTTTTTCTTTAACTTTTGGTCGTAATCATCGGGTCCGCTTACTGGAATGCTTTTCTTTCCAAGAAAGCGATGCCCATCCGTGTGACTGCCTGCGGGAACGGCGGCAAAGGAAAAAGATACGACTCTACCGGCGAATAGGGCAACGATCCAACGAATGGGCCGTATAAATCGAGGCGAATCAGCTGCCGACCAATACATCGAGCGCGGCCAGGAAATTTCTTGAATTGCTTGCGGCAGGACCGCGGCCAGAATCTCCGCTGCAGGTTTTCCAATTACAATTTGCTTCGCCGCGACATATTCGCCTTTCGGCGTGTTCACGATAGAGAGTCTTGAAACAGGAATGCCCTGCTTCTCGGCAAAACTCATGGCTGCTCGCGTCGGCTCGCCGACACTGTCGTACGCGACAGATTTCGGCGGACCGACTACTTCGCGTGTCACATTTTCTTGGCGCAGTCGAATCTTGCGAACGACTGCGGCTAACCTTCGAGGCGCACCGAAAGTATCAATTGATGTTCCGGATCGTTCTTCTGAAAGCAGTCCGTGCGACACCAAGTATTTCTGAAGTATCGCTTTAAGTTCCACGGAGGCTTTCAAAATCATTCCCGCAGGAATTTCTTCACATCCAAGTTCAAACAGAAGATCACCGACAGCTATCGAAGCTTGCAGTCCCGATGACATTGATTTCTGTCTCGAGCTCAAGCGCGCCCCCCAGCCAATTCAGGCCCCCGCACATTTCCAGACTGCTGCCGCAACCAAAGATCAGCGACTCGTACTGCTAGTTTGCGGACGCGGCCAATCATGGCGGCGCGCTCGGTTACCGAAATTGCTCCGCGCGCATCAAGCAAGTTAAAAAGGTGGGAACATTTCAGCGTCAGGTCGTAAGCCGCCAGAATCGGGAATCTGTCAAGGTTCTTGCTTTCGGACTTGGGCCAAGCATCCAGAATTCGCTTGGCTTCCGCTTCATTTAGCTCAAACTGTTTGCGCGTGGATACAGCATCAGCATAATCGAAGCTATAAGCAGAAAACTGACGCTCTTCAGCCAGGCGCACCGCGCCATAACTTTTGTTTTTCGACCAACGTACGTCGAAGATGTTGTCCACACCCTGCAAATAGGCAGCGATGCGGTCCAAGCCATAGGTCAGCTCCACAGATATGGGGTCGAGATTAATTCCGCCGCTCTGCTGAAAATATGTGAACTGCGTGATTTCAAGTCCGTCAAGAAGAACCTGCCAGCCGATTCCCCACGCTCCCAAGGTCGGAGATTCCCAATTGTCCTCTTCAAAACGAATATCATGTTCTTTAAGATTGACCCCCACGGCGGCGAGGCTCTCGAGATACAGGTCTTGCACATCTGCGGGCGATGGTTTAAGTATCACTTGAAGTTGTGTGTGCTTGTACAGACGATTCGGATTTTCGCCGTAACGCCCGTCAGCGGGACGCCTACTTGGCTGGGCATAAACAACTCTGTATGGATCGGGCCCCAGAACACGCAGAAAAGTTTCAGGGTGCATGGTTCCCGCGCCCACTTCTACGTCATACGGCTGTTGCAAAATGCAGTCCTGGCGCATCCAATATTGTTCAAGTGTTAGTAGAAGATCCTGAAAAGATAAACCCTTGCCTTGGACGTCTGCTCTTGTAGGGCTAATCTCTTGTGCCACCTTGCCGACTTGCTTCTTCACGCCGTGGGCTCCAGAAGTTGTCTAGATTTCAACTTGCGATCTATCTGCCGTTCAACCACGTCGAGCGCAACACAGGTCAATTCTCGCGCCGCGGAGTCGGAAATTTCGCCTTGCGTAAACTTCTCTAATCGCTGTGCCAGCATTTTGCGCGCAGCCACCAACGCTATCGCCGGGATTACGCGCAACCCCGGCTTGCGACATTTTGCGCAAACCAAGGCGGAGGAGCTCCGCGAAAAATATGCTGGATCGCTTGCGGCAAGCACGGTTCCGCATCGCGAGCAAGCATCCAGCGGCGGGAGCCACCCGCCGAGCTTTACCGTCCAGAGCGCAAAGTAAGCTAATGGCACTTCCCACTTGCCGGTGCGTTTCACCGCTTGCGCGGTCAACAGCAGAAGTCGAAAATTTGCGTCCGACGCCTCGCGGTCCGGAAGTACAGCTTCGGTAACCTCGCTAATAATGGCCAGCCCTACGCCCGAAGCATAATCGCGAAATGCGTCAAGAAACGATTCGATCAGCTCGCACTGGCTGATACGAACGAGCTCGCGCGTTTCCTTTTCGAAAAACCAAATGCGCACATGCGAAAGACGCTCCAGTGTAGAACCAAACCGGCTCTTCGTTCTGCGGGCGCCTGAAGCTACACCACGCACTCGTCCGATGCTGCGCGATAAAAAACTTACCAGGCGATCCGCCTCACCCAGCGGATAGCTTTGCAAAACAATTGCTTCGGATTCGCGTAGTGGCATCAGCATTCACGTGACGGCAATTCGGGATGCGCCGTTTCACTCGACGCAACGCGCTCACTGCTGTAACCGCGCGCATGTGAAACAAAAATGTTTATCATAGCGACGCACGACACGCAATTGCTAAACAATCGTGCCGGCCCACTTCTGGACTTGAAAACTCCAGCGCCTCAGCTACAGTGCTACCCTCAAGGGCGCACGGTTGCACTCGTTAAATTGTTAAGGCTAAGCGTTGGATTCAATTCGTTCGCCGCAACATTGAGTGGCTGCAATAGGAACCATAGATGATACCGCTTCGAGACATGACGCCGCGCCGCTCCGTACCGCTAGTGACAGTATTGCTGATCGCCGTAAACGTCATCGTGTTTCTGTATCAAGTATCCTTGCCTCCTGATCAAGCTGAAGCATTCGTTCGGATTTACGGCCTGGTTCCCGCGAGGATACAACTGGCGCTCGCTGGTCAGCACTACGGCCTGGCTGAGGTATTGATCCCTCTTTTTACCTGCATGTTTCTCCATGGAGGGTGGCTTCACATCATCGGCAACATGTGGTTCTTGTGGATTTTTGGCGGGAATGTGGAGGATCGACTCGGCTCGCTGGGGTATCTGGTTTTCTATCTTGTCTGCGGAATATCTTCCGGGTTGATACAAACCATATTTTCCTGGGGTTCGCATTTACCATCTATCGGCGCGAGCGGAGCCATCTCCGGCGTGCTCGGTGCGTACATTGTGTTTTTCCCTTCTTCGCGCATTCTGACGCTGATCCCGTTGTTCATCATCTGGTTTACCTGGCAAATTCCGGCGTTGGTTTTTATCGGGCTGTGGTTTCTGATGCAATTCATGAGCGGAATCAGTGCGCTAAACGATTCGCGCGCTGCCGCTTTAGGTGGAGTAGCGTGGTGGGCTCACGTAGGCGGATTTCTGACCGGCATGTTACTTGCGAGAGTAATCAAACCAGTTCAGCGTCGCGCCATTTACAATTAACGCAGTGGTCGCGCCGATCGTTGCGGCGTTAGTTGCAGCTGGAACCAACCCTAGAATCTCACTCGAAGTGCGGGAAGTTGACGCACGACATTTGAGTGTCAACTTGAAGCGCATAAATTCTCCTCCGGCTTCGCCGGGTAAGTCGACTTGCCGACAATGGAAGTAAAAGATCAAACGCTGTAATCGATCGATGCGACTCTAAGGCAGCACTTGAACTTCAACTCCTGAGGCTTGGACTCTACTTCGGTACACTCGCTCGGTAGCTTTTTGAAAATCTGTGGTCTTTGCGTCTGGAATGTTTTCAAAAACTTGGGGATTTCGGTCAATTAGTGGAAACCATGAACTCTGCACCTGCACCATGATGCGGTGTCCGCGACGGAATGTATGATTTATGTCCGGCATGGTGAATTCCATTTCTTCAACCTTGCCTGGAGTCAACGCTTCGGGATGCTCAAAGCTCTTGCGAAATTTCCCGCGCATAGGCTCGCCGCGTATGAGCTGCTCGTACCCGGCCGTCTTGACTGGTGGCGGTCCCACGTCGCTCGGGGGCGCGGTGCTGGAGGGCGTTTCGTCAGGATAATCCTCGGGATACACGTCAATCAGTTTCACGATCCAGTCCGAATCCGTGCCGGTCGTCGACACAAAAAGCTTCGGAGACACGGGACCTACCAAAGTGACGTCTTGCTCTAGTGGCTCGGTCTGATATACGAGGACGTCGGGCCTAGTCGAAGCGAACCGTTGGTCCGCGACCATATATTCCTGCGGCACCGAAGTTGAGGGATAACCCACAAAGGGCACCGGCCTATTCGGGTCGCTAACATATTCGTCTGCAGCTGCGGCCGCGTCGACGGGTGCGTCAAATGAAAGCGCTCCGTTCTCACGAAAGTATAAAGTCTTGGATTCGCTATTCTTCGGCGGCCAGCTTGGGTATTGCCGCCAGGTATTGGTTCCCGTTTCGAACACGTAAGCCGCTGGCAATTTTGCATCGCCTCCACCCTTCAAGTATTGCTCGAAGAATGGAAACAGGATTTGACTTCGAAAAAATTGCCCTGTATTGGACGCAAAGTTTACGCTGCCGAGGTGATTTCCGTCATAACGTGACCATCCGCCGTGGACCCACGGTCCTACTACAATTCCATTAAATATCTCCGGGTTATTGCGGCCGATCGCAGCGTAGGTAGAAAACGGTCCCTGCAAATCTTCGGCATCGAACCAGCCACCCACCGTGAGCACAGCGCAATGAATATTCTTCATGTGCGGGGCAAGGTTTCGAGCTTTCCAATAATCATCGTACGTATCGTGAGCCACCTGGTCATCCCACAGCCAATTCGGGTCCTTAAAGTAGAGGGCCTTCGCTTGTGATAGAGATCCCATTCTTAGAAAAAAGTCATATCCATCTGCCGTGCCGTACTCGAACCGCTGCGAGTTTTTTTGGCGGAAAGGTTGGCACTGGCTGGGGTTTGAAGAAAGTGTAGAAGCCAAAATTCGCGGCAAGCATGAACGCGCCACCGTGGTATGCATCGTCACCCATGAATAGATTCGTCATCGGCGCTTCGGGTGAAGCAGCTTTAATCGCGGGATGCGAGTCAATGATGCTAGCCGAGGTATAAAAACCCGGATACGAGATCCCCCAGATACCAACCTTGCCGTTGTTGTTGGGGATGTTTTTCAGCAGCCAATTGACTGTGTCGAACATGTCGCTGCTATCGTCCACGTCTTCCTTCGATCTTTTGTTGTCAATGTGCGGCCGCATCTCCACAAAGGTGCCTTCCGACATGTAACGTCCGCGAACATCTTGATAGACAAAAATGTAGCCGGCGCGCTGAAACTCGTCAGCGGGTCCCAGCGTCTTTCTGTATTGATCGACCCCGTAGGGAGCGACACTATAGGGTGTTCGATCGACCAGGAACGGGTAGCTGCGTGAGAAATCCTTGGGAACGTAAACTGAGGTAAACAGTAACTTCCCATCGCGCATTGGAATTTGGAATTCGTACTTTGTATAGTGTTCCTTTACATTGAATTCTGGAGGAGAGTCCGCGTGAGTGCCAGTCCAGACCCGAGGAACGAACAAAAGCATTGAGATCGAGATCCAATATGGCACTGAACGTCGTATCAAGTCCGCCTCCAAAAGGATTCGTCAATTCCCACATGCAGAACCTACATTTCGACGAATCCAACGTCAAGCGCTTTCGGAGTTTTCCGGTCGGATGGCCGACAAATCGACTGCTAGTTGAAATGTGATGCGAACTCAAGACTTAAGAAAATACTTTCAGTTTGGAGATTCATGGTCGTTCCGAAGAAAATGTGGTTAAGATGTTGAGATTTGATTTCACTTACAGGAGTTGCCATGAAAATTATCAAGCGGGCAATCGTGAGCCTTCCGTTGGCTATGCTCTCTGTACTTTTGATGCCGCTCAGCGCGAGCGCGCAGAATCAGAAACCGGAAGCACCAAACCAAGTGTTGGGTGAAGTGCAATTCGTCGGCCCTGAAAAAGCGGAGAAAACTGCGGGTGTGTGGATCGATGGCCAATACGTCGGCTATGTCTCCGAACTGACAGGCGACAAGAAAGTGATGCTGCTTCCGGGTCAGCACGAAATTTCTTTTCGGCAAACGGGCTACCTCGACTCTACACAGTCTTACGTCGTCGAACCTGGCAAGAAACTAAGCATCACCGTAAAATTGGATAAGGATCCCAAGGCTGAATACGCGACCGTAACGTCGGAAATAAAGCTTAAGGTCACGCCGGAGCGCGCGGCCGTATTTGTCGATGGCGCTTTTGCCGGCTACGCAAAACAGTTCAGCGGGATGGGGCGAGCCATGCTCGTGAGCCCAGGCGAGCACCATATCAAAATCGCACTAGCGGGATATCAGGAATTCGATACGGACCTCAAACTATTGCCGAAGCAGAAAATTACGGTGAAGACCGACTAATCGCCGGGAGCATCACGCAGGCGCCTCCCGCGATCAAACAAAATTAAAGCTGCGCTTTAATTCGAATCGACAACCTGAATCTAAGAGATTGCGTGCGTGCTGAGTTTCACTTTGGAAGTTGCCGTCGACCTGCCGACAAGTGAAGTGGAAGCTGACGTTGGCCGCTTTAAGTCGGCCGAGTGAAAGCGGATCAGGAACCAATTCAACTAACAGTTGAGATCCCTAGCGCACCCCGACCTTCGCGACGAAATTCGCTCAACCACTCTCCGATCTCGCGCGTTCCCATTGAGCCGCCGAGTTCAGCCGGCGTCTTCCCTTCCCGCAGAGCGGCGTGAATCGCAGCATCAATCGCTTCCGCTTCTCGTTTCCAACCCAGGTACTCGAACATCATTCCCACCGCTAAGACCGCCCCCATCGGATTTGCGATATTCTTTCCCGCGATAGCTGGGGCCGAACCGTGGACTGGCTCGAAAAGCGAAACCTGACCTGGATGAATATTGCCTGAGGGCGCCAGGCCTAGACCGCCTGCGAGTTGCGCTCCAAGATCGCTGGCGATATCACCAAACAAATTACAAGTCACGATCACGTCAAATTGCGCAGGGTCGCGCACCATCTGCATCAAGAGATTGTCAATATATTGGTGGCTGGACTCGATCTCGGGGTACTCGGCCTCACTTGTTTAAACACGCGCTGCCAAAGGTCATGCGCGAATGTCATGCGCGTTTGATTTATCGCTCATGCACACGCGTTTGAGCTTGCGGGCCTTCGCATATTCAAAAGCGTAGCGGATGATGCGCTCGACTCCCTTGCGCGTGTTCAGATCTTCCTGCACGGCAATCTCGTCCGCAGTTCCCTTCTTGAAATTTCCTCCCATTCCGACGTAGAGGCCTTCGGTGTTCTCGCGGAAGACGATGAAATTGACGTCTTTTTCACGTGCGGTCTTTCAGCGGCGTGAAACGCTTGTCGAATAGGCACGCAGGGACGCGCGTTGACGTAAAGATCCAGCTTGAATCGCAAGCCCAGCAGAATATCGGCGCGTGAATGTTGGACGGCATACGGGGTCGCCCATGGCACCCAGCAATATCGCGTCAAAGTCACGCTGAAACATTTCCACTGCGTCGGAGGGCAACGTTGTGCCGTCGCGCAGATAGCGGTCGGCGCCCCAGTCAAATTCGGCAATGACAACTTCACGGCCGCCTATAGCGGCAGCAGATTTTAGTACTTTAACTGCTGCCGGAATCACTTCTTTGCCGATGCCATCGCCCGGAATAATAGCGACTCGCTTCTTATCAGCCGCAGAAAAACTTGATTGCACCATGGTTCGCGAAACTAACACGCGGGTTGTGCAGTGTCAACGCAGGCAGGTCAGCGAGGAAAAGCAGCAACGAAGATGCGGACTCCGGATCTCGGTCCCTCCAGAGCCCGCAAGCGGTCTCCAACAATAGCTTATTAAAGTCAAACTTTAGGAATTTTACCGATGCTCGTGCTCATGCTCGTGTTCGTCCGGCCAGCGATCGTCGCGGTCCCAGTCCCGCTCGGTGTGCCATCTTCGATCTCTGGTGTCCCACCATTGGTGGTAGGCTTCCCAGCAACGTTCACGCTCGGCCCTCAACTCATGCCAGCGCGCGCGGGCTTCAGGGCTTCTCTCACCGAACTTGGCTACCGCGTGACTGAGCCTTACTTCGGCCTTCTCAATCCGGTGCCGACATCGGTCTCGCTCGTCAGCTTGCGCGCGAGGGGCGGCAACAAGAAACAGGAATGCGCTCATGGTTACCAGTGCGGCGAGAGTGTGGAACAGGTTGCCCTTCTTCCAACTGTTTGCGGTGTTCAAGGAGTCCTCCTCTAAGTTCGTAAGGGGCGAGTCGGCGGATTTTACTCGCCTGGAACGTCTGGAACTTTACGGCACACCGTTTCCTGTGACCATACCGCAAGCCCTGTAGTGAATGGCTACCAAGGCTGTAAGCGAACTCGACGGCAAGCCTGAAAAATTTGCGTGAATGCGAACCGGGTGAACTCTAATACGGAAGCTTTAGCCTATGCTTTACTTTTTATCGCCTGGCGTTTCGCAGAAGTCGCTCGTTTGCTCCCAGGCTTGTCCTTCTTGCCGTAACGCAGTACAAGGAAGACGACAACAACGATCGCCAATACCCCAATGACTGAGAGCAGCACTGGATGGCCGCGATGATGGATGAATGAAATGATTCGGTGGCCGTAGCGAGCCGCCAACAATGCCAGCGCGCTGTATCTGACCAGCCGCCCTAAAGTCATCGCCGCGAGGAATTTTTTCAGAGAATATTTCGTGGCGCCAGCAGCCAGAACGAAAGGAATCATGGGCATGGGAGGCGGCAACAACGCCGGTATCGCAATCGCCCCGAATCCCCAGCGCTCGAAGGTCTTCGTTACTCTCTCCATGTTCTGGCGTGACAATCTTTTCTCCAGTGTTTCTTTCCCGCCCTTGCGCGCCAGCCGATATGTTAAATAATTGCCGAGCACCGAACCCGCAGTAGCCATCAGCGCATAATAAAACCACCAATCCGGCTGCTTCGCGGCCAACACAATCGTTAGCACGTCCATGCTGCCGGGCAGCGGAATTACAGAGGCGTCCAACACACCCAGAGGAATTAGTCCAAACGCACCGAGATGGAAAATCCAATGGGAAACTTTCTTCGAGGCTTGAAGAGCCAGGATTAGAATGACGGTCCTATTTCCCATTTCGCTCAGTCCGCCTCGGAGTCTCTACTTCGTCGCGAATGATAAGACTGCCAATACCGTCGTTAGGTTACTTTCATTTCCGGAAAAGTACTATTGCCGAGCGCAAGCGTCCGCATTATTTTCGTCGATGGGCAAATCCTTCATTGGGCAAAGGAGGATCGAATGGCGCCGTCCCTTGAGAGGCAGCGACGCAGCAAGCGTTTACCCCTATCCATCCCGGTTCGCGTCTATGGACGCACGACCGATAACCGACCCTTCCGGCGCGATACCGAAACCAAAGCGGTGAGCGTGCACGGAGGTCTGCTTTCGTTAGGGGTCAGGGTTAAAAAGGGCCAAACGCTGTTGCTGGTGAACACCGTAACGGAAGAAGAGCGTGAATGCCGCGTCGTGTATGTGGACCGAAATCTCTGGAGTCAGAATAGAATTGGAGTTGAATTTAGCCACACCGAAGGCGATTTTTGGCATGTCTACGGCACCTTGGTCGGATTAAAACACGTCAGCATCGCCGATGAATCGTTCGATAGACATACCTTTTGATCCGGCCTTAGTTCGACTATAGAGAAAAAGGCCTGGCATCCTATCGATGTCGAGGCCTTTTTATTTCGCGAGAATATCTCCAGCCTACGAATGGGAAAGCCTAGTCTGCGATGTCGTCTCCATGCGCGGCTCGGGCTGAGGCGCCGGAGCCGGATTCGTCGCCGGTGCCGGAGTATTCTGATTGTTGTTCTGGTTTGAAGTAGTGCTGTTCGGATTATTGTTTGGATTTCGAGATTTGTTCTCGTAGCGAGGCCTATAGTCGTTCGAAGAAGGCGCATGATTCGCACTGTCCCGGTTGGGCTTCAGCGAGAATCGGACGCCGCGCTTCGCATTTTCGTTCACGGTACGCTGCAAGTCCACTTGGCTCATGTCGACGCTGTTTTCGCCGCCATAATTCACGTAGTAATGCAGCTGGCCGTCCGCTAGCCAGTAGTCGCTCGCCGCGTAGGTGGTGCCGTCGTTAAGATAAATCAAAACTGTCGGCGTCGTCGCAGCCACGTTTCCAGTCACTGGGTTGTCGTTGTTCTCGTACCCCTGGTAATCCTGGTCTGCCGGCGCGTCTGGTTTACGTCAGCATTGTTGTTTGCGTTGTAGTTGTAATTGCTGTCTGCGTTGTACATCGGGGGATTGTCGTAGCCCAGGTCAGAGCTATAGGAACTGGAGTCGTAGTATCCCGGCCAGTCGTAGCCTATCCCATATGAGTACGGATAGCCCCAGGCGAAACCCCAACCGGGGCCCCAGCCCCACCACGGTCCCCACCCCCAGCCCCAACCGAATCCGGGGCCCCATCCCCAACCCCATCCAAAGCCGCAACCCCAACATCCGAATCCGCGGCCGAAATCGCGATCGCGGCCGAAATCGCGATCGCGGCCGAAACCGCGGTCGCGGCCGAAACCGCGGTCGCGGCCGAAACCGCGGCCATTGGACCAGCTTGAGTTCCTTCCTCGAAATGACGACCCGCCGAAGGCACCGCGGCTACCGAATGAAGTGGAACCGACATGAGCATTAAGAGGTCCGCCAAGTCGTGTGCCCGAAACCACGGACGCACTTGTGCCGAACCGAGAATTCGCTACGCCGGCGTTGCCCGCGGCTCGATTGCTGAATTGAGATCTGGCAAAAGTTGAGTTATTTGTGCCGCGACTTCCAGTGAAACTTGAACTCGCCGATCCGAATCTGCTCGCACGCGAGCCTTCAATACTCGAAAGTGCGTGCGAAGTTGAGACCGCAGAGCCTGACCTATTGGGGGCCGCAATTGTGCCGGGAGACCGCGTCGTGGACGAAACCCCAGAGTTTGGACGAGGGGAAGAAACATTCCCTCGATTATTCGCCGTCATCGAGTTGCCGGTCACCTCGCCGCGAGTGTTCCCCGCAGCAGTCCCGCGATTAGCAGTAGCGCCGGCATTGCCGGAATTTCGCGCGGCTGTTGGCGAATTAGTTCGATTAGCTGTGGACCCGTAGCGGGAGCTGGCTGATGGCGCTGCAGACCGGCCACCATACGCGCCGGAGTATCGCGAGCTGTAGGGGGACCGCTATATGACCGACTACCGTAAGCGCCAGGTCGCGCCGGTCCGTAAGATCCATAGGAACGAGGAGCAGCCCCGCCGCGATAAGCTCCCGGCCCAGCAGAACGTGCACCACCCCCGCCGTAACTAGGGCGCGCAGCTCCGCCGCCAAAGTGCCCGCCGCCGCCTCCAAATGCCCGCCACCTCCGCCTCCACCGAAGTGTGCGCCACCTCCACCGCCGCCACCGAAGTGTCCGCCGCCGCCGCCACCGCCGCCATGCCCACCACCGCCGTGTTGGGCGAACGCCGAGCCTGGGAAGCAAGCAATAGCTACCGCCGCCGTCAGGATCAATAAGAATCTCAAAAGAGAGGAACTTTTCATTTGGGGCCCCCTTGCAAACTCTAGTCGCAACGTAAGGGAGACGGCTGGGTATGCGCTGTCTCGTCATACCACATTTGATTCCCGATGGGTATGCCTGGTTGCAGCTAAACCGTGCGTTTGCTACCTACGTAACTTTTACCCTTCGCCGCCCGGGCTAATAGACCACAAAGGACACAACACTACGGCTCCAAATTAGTTTCGGTGTCTTTCTCTCTTTTCTGCGTCTGTAGGGCGGGCGTTTAGTTGGCCCGGCCATGCCAATTTAAGGATTTGAAGGCGTACGGCCTAAGCCCTACTTCGTCCGTATGGCACGCAGAAGGCGGTTGAATTCTTGCCCGTTGTTGGTTGCCGCTGCCGGGGTTGCATATCCCACGTGAAACAGAGGAGTGCTGCGTCCGTCCGCCACGAACGGAAACGGGCTTTGTGCCCCGATAGCCCAAAAGAAATCGGAGTGGCTTCCCTGCAGTGTTTCAGGCAGATTGTAGTGCGCCAACCGCCGCTCTGCTGATCTGGCCTTGCCTTTGCGCCTCGAAACTATAAGAAAGTCATCCCCGAAATATCGGCCTGTTCCATGGGCGCCAAATAAAAATCGCGGATCACTCCGTAAGCCCGCGGGCCACTGTTGGTTTGCTGAAACGTAATTCCCGAGCTCACTTGTGCCGAATAAAACCCCAAAAGCGTCTGTGCATGTGGGCAGGCGTAAGTCACTTGCAATCGCGGAGGCGCATCTTCTGAACTAGGCGTCATGGTCGCGTCGGTATAGTTCTGCAGAGCGTTGTCCATGCATTCCGCGAAGGCGGAAAGAAGAAATAGAAGAGAAGATCAAGTACGCTCATCCCGAGCCGCTCGGTGCATGCATTTGTGCGTCGAGCCAGTACGAATCGTGGCCAATAGATGGGTTGTCCGAAAGCGCTAAGAGCAGAACCGCAGATTCTGTTTTTCATTCGTGAACATGACAATTTGCGAGAAATGAAAAGGAGGGGCGTAAGGCGCAAGCGATCCCGCTGAAGGAACCTCATCGGATTTATCAGCGTGCCAGCTCGTGGGCAGCTCAATCGAAATGCTCGCGAGAGCGCATAAACCTGTGTGGCTTCGGCCGCCGGCTGCTGCCCGTGCATCGGTACCCAAGCTGTCGCCAGCGAAAGCAACGTCGCAACGGCAATCGCGATAAACCCTGAATGCGTCATACTTTTCACGCTGAGAGTCTAGCATTAGTATTTTGTCTAAGTAATCAACGCCGAAAGGCTCCACGCATACTATAGTAACTATGGCCCAGAAAGTGTCCTTCGCAAGAACCTATGCCGTCCCGCGCTCCGCCAGATACACGCCCAGAAGCACAAGCGCAGTCCCCAGAAGCAAATTGCGAGTCGGGTTTTCGCCGAGAAAGCCCACCGAAAGCAAAATCACCACGATCGGCTGGAGATAGCTCATCAGCCGCAATGCGAGAAGCGCTCATATAGCGGAGGAGCCAGTAAAAAAGGTATAAGCCGCCACGGAACTTGCCACTGCCATATAAATCATCCCGAACCATCCCGGCCACCCCACCGCATGCCAATCAAGATGGATTCCCTGCCTAACTGTGAGTGGCAGCAACATGATCGCGGCGGCAACGCAATTAAATGTGTTCATGGCTATTGCGTCATATTGCCCGGCCACTTTTTTCCCAAGCACTGCATAAATCGAAAAACCGATCGTCCCGCCGAGCGTAATCAAGTCGCCCACCAGAAACGGCGAGTGCACCGGCGAGCCGTTCTCCGCTTCCAGCAAAAAAACTCCCGTGAATGCGACCGCCATTCCTAGTATTTTCGCCGCAGTCAAGGCCTCCAGCTTCATCGACGCGAGCCAGCAAAAGAACGATGACTGGGCCTATCGCGATGATCACTGCAGAATGATTCGGACGTAGTGTAATTCAGTCCCACAGTGAACAGACCCTGGTTGACTACCACGCCAAAAATCCAAGGTAGGCAAACGGCCAAATATCGCGTAGGTGAAGCGCAGCGCGGCGCCGTCGCGGGAAATAAATCGCCAGCATGATCATTGCGGCCAGCTCGATCCGAAAACATGCCAGCGAAATCGGGTCCAAATGCCGCAACGCGATTTTCCCGGCCACATAATTGAACGACCAAAGCATGCAGCATCAGCGCGAGCATGAAAGCGAGAAAAACAGAACGCTGGGACGCCTTGCCGTGAAAGCAGAATCCGCCACCACGTTGTGAAGTCGGACGCAGCCGTCTCAGTGGAAGTTGAATTCAAAATTTTACTCGAGAACTTCCATGCGGCGGGTCAGCGAGCTTCGATGCGATCGAGACGCGGCGTGTAACCAATGCCGGGCGCGGACGGGAACGCGGATCGTTCCCTGCCGGGTCACCTCTACTTCCGGCTCGATGATGTCTTCTTCCCAATAGCGCCGGCTCGCCGACACGTCGCCCGGAAGCGTGAAATTCGCGAGCGATGACATGGCGATGTTGTGCGCGCGCCCGATGCCTGATTCCAGCATTCCCCCGCACCACACCGGAATCGATTTCGCCTGGCAAAGATCGTGAATGCGGCGCGCCGCGGTGTGCCCGCCCACGCGCCCGAGCTTGATGTTGATGATGCGGCAGGCGCCGATCTCGATTGCCGCGCGCGCGTGTTCGACGTCGTGGATGCATTCGTCCAGACAGATCGGCGTCTCGAGCTGCCGCTGAAGTTGCGCGTGCGAATAAATATCGTCCCAGCCGAGCGGCTGCTCGATCATGATCAGGTAAAAGGCATCGAGCTGCTTCAGCAGCGGCGCGTCCTCCAGACGGTACGCGGAGTTGGCGTCAACCATCAGGCGAATGCGCGGAAAACGCTCGCGCAAGAGCGCGCGCCGGTTCCACGTCCATGCCCGGCTTGATTTTGATTTTGATCCGCTGGTAACCGGCCGCAAGTTCCTTTTCAACTTTGGCGATCAGTTCTTCGATCGTCGGCTGAATGCCGATCGAAACGCCGCAGGGAATTTCCTCGCGCGCGCCGCCGAGAAGTTTCGCCAGCGGAAGATTTTTTTGTTTCGCTTCCGCATCCCAGATCGCAGTTTCGAGCCCGCCCTTTGCCATGTTGTGCCCGCGAACCCGCGCAAGCAGGTCCCAGACTTCCGATGCCGCGCCCGATCTCTTTGCCCTTCAGTATCGGCCAAAGATAGTCGCGCAGGATGTGCCACGCGGTCTCCACCGTTTCGTAGGAATAGAAAGGGTCTTCGCCTGCCGTCGATTCGCCCCAGCCCGAAACGCCGTCCACATCTGCTTCGACCAGCAGAATGCGGCGAAGCGAGTTTCGCCGAAGCTGGTCTCGAACGGCGCGATCAGCGGGAGATGAATTTCCCTTAAAGTAATTTTCTTAAGCCGCATGTTTGTCGTTTTAGTCCTCGAATTCTTCCGGACGGTATTCTGGCAGACGCAATCCCGCCGATTGAAGCGGATGGCTCGAGAATGTACTCGCTGGCACCCTGGCGGGCTTCCATAGCGGTCGCGACATATCCCTCATGAAAATATTTTTGGAATGATTCGCGAGTTTGTTTCTGAACTCTTGCGCCAGTTTCAAAATCTTTCGCCTTGAGGGCGCCGATGTTCCTGGGAATCGAAACGCGCTCGATTGATTCACCGAGTGGGCACGGATTATCCGCCAGAATTCCGCGCACTCGGTCCGAATCGAGCCACCATTCGGCTACCAGACGGTCCGTAGGAAGTCCGGCGTGAAGTGGACTCTCCGTTATGCCATAACAATTCGGAATGTATCGCCGAACCACCGCACCGAGCCGATTCAGATTGAAATGCGCGTTCTTCAGTTCCAGCGGATCAAACGTCCATTCCACCAGCGGCACTCCATTCTTCAACGCGTCCACACGCTGAAAAAGCTTGAGACGTCTTCCGACTCCGCGGTTCTGATATTCCGGCAACACTGCGGTCATGTGCGAATGCAAGAACGGCTTAGCGCTGCGCGTACCGGCCAAAGCAAGTGTAAAGCCAACCATTTTCCCGTGGTCAAACGCCGCGAGTATCTGGCCACCTGTGTGGTGCGCCACCACAAAAATTGCCGAAGGCACGGCGATATGCTCGCCCCAGGTAAGCAGCTCCATCTTTACGCATTCGTCGTATTCGGCAAGCGTTTCACAATGGCGGACCTCGATGCTCTTCTGGCGCCGTGGCTGGATGTTTTGCTGACGCGTTCATCAGGTGTTCACCAACCTTTGTCCATTTTCTTCGTCTTGAACTCTTCTCTTGTTCGGCCGCCTTCGACCGATTCCACATTTCTTCCTTGCGCTCGCGAGGCAGTTCCGCGAACTGACTCCCTTGGGCAGCCGCAGCCGCCTCCATGTAATTGAACCGGACCCGAATTTACGATTCGCTTTTTTGAGTGCGATTTCCGGATCGATGCCGAGGAATCGCGCGATATTCACGCCTGCGAAAAGAAGGTCACCGACTTCTTCCTCTATCCGCGAACTGGATTGCTGTCCCACTCGCCCGGAGCTCGCCCGGTTAGCCGCGACCAGAGATTGCAGTTCGCGCTTCTCTTCGTCGAGTTTGTCTAAAATTCCGGAGAGATCGGACCAGTCAAACCCGATGCGCGAAGCCTGGCGGGTAAGTTGGTAGGCCTCCAAAACGGCAGGAAACGAACGCGGCACGTCCGCCAGGATACGACCGGCAGTTTCCATCCGGTCTTGGGCGGCTTCCTCTTCTCACCATCCGCTTCAGCGCGTTCCGACGCCTTAATCTGCTCCCAATTCTTCAGCACCTCAGAGGAGTTCTCGGCTTTCGTGTCGCCGAAAACATGCGGATGTCTTCGGACCATCTTGCTATGAACTGTTTCGATCACATCGCTGATCGAGAACTTCCCGCTTCTTCGGCGAGAATCGATGGAAAATAATCTGGAGGATCAGATCGCCAAGTTCGGAAGAAAACTCTCGCGCATCACCGCTTTCCATCGCGTCTAGCACTTCATACGTCTCTTCGATTAGAAACTTTCGCAGCGATTCGTGCGTCTGTTCGCGGTCCCAAGGGCAGCCTTTCGCGCGCGCAATCGTGCCTGCAGCGCGACCAGCTTTTCAAACCATTTTCCTGCGAGCTTATCTCGCGCATTGTCGGGATCCGCACCCGGGTGGTCGCTCGAATCCTGGCGTGGGCTTTAGGCGCGATCTTGCGAGCCGGAGCGCTCGCGGGATTTGCGACGGGTTCTTGAAACGATCTTGTTTTGCGAAGGCAAAAGAGTCTCCCTTGTGTTTTTGGTGTGAACGATTAATCTACAAGGAACATTGCGGAGTGACAAGCGCACAGTGAAGCAACGGTGTTGCAGTTTTCAGGAGGTCAATTAATCATGGAAAAAAACTAAATCCCAGCAGCAAGGCCGGCGAGTAAACTTCTCAAGTCCCGGCCATTCGGTAACGTCATGCGTTCTTGGTAACCGGAAGGTTCTTATTCGGGCTTCGCTACCCCATGCGCAATAGCGTCATCCAGCAGAGTTTTCATCTGGCGGGAGGCATCTTTGAAAATTTGCTCCTCCTGGCTTCCCAATTCGCCCTGTTGCTCGCCGAGTTTACCTTGCTTTCACCCAACGCTCCCTGCTTCTCGCCAAGCTTGCCCTGCTCCTCGCCTGCTTTGGATTGAAGGTCGCCCAGCTTGCCCTGTAGGTCGCCGATCTTCTCCTGAATGCGTCCGAGATCCTCTTGAGAACCGCTTGCGCCGAGCGCCTTCAGCTCGGCCTCGAGCCTATGCAAATCTTCTGTCATATCCGGAATCTGGACATGAACTTCTTCCTGCTGTTTGCCCAGCGCTTCCTGCTTCTCGCCCAGAGCTTCCTGCTGCTTGCCAAGCTCTTCCTGTTTTTGTTCTATGGCATAGGCTGGACTGAAAAACTCCTTCGCGCGCTTAATCGTAGCTTGGTCTCGAATCAAGTAGGACTTGCCGTCGCGCCGAAACCAGATGAAATCGCCGGAATTTTCTCCTGCAAAAATTCGACAAATTCCGACGGGTGGTCCGTGCCATAGCTTTCGTTATCGCCGGAGACACTTATGTAAGTGTTCCCCGTATGAAATCACAAATTGAGGCCTGTCTTTGCCTCCATCGAACACCGAACCAACTCGAAGCTTGCACGATTGCAGAGGCGCGAGAGTGAACCTTCACCGGACCATCGCGCGGTCAGCGAAGGGAAACGCAACCGAGCCTTCGGCGTCATGGCGGTCCTACCACTAACTTGCTACCGGTGCGGGCGCAGCCACCGGGTGTCCACGTAACCGACGCCCTGGGGCAACCGCCGTCGTGACAACCACTCCGTTCGCAGCCACTTCGACCACCGGCGCGGGCGATGCCACCGGCGCGGGCGCCGGGGATTGTGGCGCCGAGCAGGCGGCGCCGGTGCTTGCTCCTGAATCGCACCGTACCCAGTCGAACTGGAAGTCGTATACTCCCGGCCGCATCGCCGCCGCCACATACACCACCGGAACCGCACTCATCACCAGAACCACAACAACGGATTTTTTTAATTGCATGGCAACACTCCCTTTCCATTCGAGAATTCGGTCCAGTCGTCTTTTCCGCCTGCCCTGCCGTGGCCATCGCCACTCCCTGCCACCAAGCTCTCCCCGGACCGCCTCCAGTTCCGAGAAAAATCCAAGCAACGTTTCGGCGTAACGCGTGCGGTCCGCCCCCGCCGCCAGCGCCGCTTCGTCGCTGGCTTCTTCGGCCAGTTCCGCAAGACAGCGAGTCAGATACCAGCTCAGAGGGCTGAACCAAAATAGCGCCCGATGGAGAAGGGCGAGCCGGTCGACGGACGCGTCCCGCCTCGCAACATGCGAAATCTCGTGCGAGATGACCGCATCCAGCTCGCCTTGATCCCAATCGCGCCATCCCGACGGAAGCAATATCGCTGGACGCAGCACGCCGACGGTCACCGGAACCGAAAGCCATCCGGACTCAGCAACACGCGGCGAACGCTTCATCCCCATAGCTCGCGCGCGTTATGAAAGAGCGCCAGCGCCCGCGGATCGTGGATGCGCATGCGCTGCGCGCCCCAGCCGCGCACTCAAAATCATGCCAAGCGCAAAACGAAACAGAAAACCCAATGTGACTACGAAATAAGTCGCTACGCCTATCGTCGACCATTGGCGTCGCGGAATTAGCGCTTCAGCCAGACTACAGCGAGCCCCAGCTCCAACCGTTTGTCCGCAGTACCTCCGATCCTCGTGATATCGTTCAAACCTCCCAGCGAACCCGAGTCCACTTACAAGGAATTTCCCGCGATAGCCACTGGCGTAGAGGATCGGGAAACGGGTTCTGAGGAATTTTTGCCATTTTGCTGACTGCGGCGAATTCTCGCATCGTTAACTACCGCACTTGGGCCGCTACGATACGCCGTGAAAACTCCTCGAAGCCGCTGCACCACTTGCGCCGGCACTCTAAATGAGAGCACCGGCAAGAAAAGACCCAAAAACGGCATGAGCAGCGCGACGCAAAGCACCGTCCTCCACACTTGCAGCCGCACCCCAACACTCTTCACGCGCCAAATACTCAGAACAATTCCAGCCATGCAACCGAGAACTAAAGAACGACCCGCCGAATCAGCCATGTGAATTATAAAGTCCGCAGCAGCATGAGGACTGGGGGAAACGATCATGGCTTCGCTCCTTTTCGCTGGCCGATTTTCTGAGCCAATCGCTCGAGTTGCTTGCGATCCAGGACTCGCGTGGTCCACCATCCCGATCACCAGCTCCTCTGCAGACCCCCCGCAGAAGCGGTCAATGATGTTTTTAACCGCGCGCACGGCAACGTTCTGCCGCAGCTCGGCGGCGCGATAAATAAAAGTGCGGCCATCCACTTCGTGCGTCACATACCCTTTCTGTTCTAGCCGCCGCAAAACCGTCCGAATCGTGGATTCCTTCATCGGGCGCCTCGAAGCCAGCGCTTCGCGGCAGGCTTCAGCGGACACCGGCCCGTGCGACCAAACGTAATCCATCACCATTTGCTCGACTTCGCCGATGTTCTTGGGACGCGGATTGTGTGTGTTATTCATTGTAGCGTTACAACCTGTAACGTACATAAGACGGCGTGTCAACAAAAAAGTTAGCACGAAAGATTTGCGCTCTTAAGCTGCGGGTAATCACTAGCAGCAGCCCAACACTGGAGAGGGTCAGGCCGAGGCAACCGCACGCCGCGGTATAACGTTGTCCGCGAATCGTTCCATCTCTTCCATCTGAGGACTGAATTGAAGCAGCAAAAGGTCCACTCCCGCTTTCTCGAATTCTCCAATGCGGTCGGCAACTTGCTGCGGCGTGCCAACCAAGCCCGAACGTAATCCGCGATTCGAGACCGAGTAATCTTCCAGCGAAACGCGTTGCTCGAGCTGCGTATTCGCCAGCCAATCCTGATAATTCTGATACCCTGCAGCATTTTGCTTCACGTCCGTGATCCGCGCGAGTTCCTTCTGCACTTCCTGCTCGTTTTCCCGCACGATCGCATACGCTGCCACTCCAAATTTCATCCGCGGAAGCCCTTTGCGCTCTCTCCGCTCGGATAAATCGCGTATTTTCACCGCTACTTTTTCCGGCGAATCACCATGCATCACATACGCGTCGCACTTTTGCGAGATCAGTTCCTTGGCAGTTTCCGATTCCCCGCCAGCGTAAATTGTCGGACGCGGCCGCGACACTGGCTTCGGCGCCAACACTAGATCTTGCACCGAATAGTACTTCCCTGAATAAGAAAAGTGGTCCTGCTTCCACGCAGCATCCACCACATCAAGCCATTCCGACGTGCGCGCATATCGATCGTCGTGCTGATCGAACTGCACACCATATTTTTTTGCTTCTTCCGACCACCACGACGAAACCACGTTCAGCGAAACTCTTCCTCCGCTGATGTGATCGATATTCGCCGCCTGCTTGGCCAGCAGGGCAGGAAGATGAAATGTCGGTCGAACGGCAATCATCAGCTCAAGCGTCTCCGTGACGGCAGCCAACGCCGCGGCCGTGGACCACGCGTCCAGCGCAGGAGCGTCCACTCCTTTGATATCGTTTAGATTCAGTTCTGCGATCAGCGTGAGATCGAACCCAATTTTTTCGCTGCGCCGCGCCAGGCGGGAAACATAATCCCAGGTAGGCTGCATCTGTTCGTCTTCCACATTGCGCAACCATCCCCCGAAAATCGGCAGCCAATATCCGTAGCGCATCAGCGCCTCTCCTGAACCAAGTAATCCACAAGCCGCTCAAATGGATTGAATCCAACAATTTTCGGCCCGTCCGAAACGAAATTCGACAGCGCGTTGATATCGTAGTAATAAAGTTGGCCGTCGCGATCATCGATCACGTATTCCACCCCGCCCACTTCGATTTTCGTTTCGCGAAAAATGCGCTCCACGTCGGCAATAACTTGCGCCGGAGGCGTGTACCCCTCCAGGCGTAAGCCCGTCTTCGGCCCTTCAACCAGGCACACAGTTTTTATCTCTGCGCCATCGTTCGTCTTGCAGATGTCCATAGGGCAAAGATCAAACGTCTCGCCTGAGGTGAATACCTTGATTCCGTACAAATATTGGTAGCCAATAGTCTCAACGCGAGTAATGTGTCCGCCGCGAGCAGGAATAAACTCCTGCACAATCCCCGTCGAATCGAGCCCCAGCGCGAGCCCGTTCTTCGCAGCAGCTTCCAATTGCTCGGGAGCGTCGAATCGAACGATGCCCACGCCGCTTCCTCCAATATTGGGCTTGACGATCAAAGGAAATCGCATCCCGCGTGCCGCGACAGGAGCCTCGCTCGGATGGTTGATCACCACTGAGCGCGGATACGGCAAGCCAAGCGACTGCAACAGAGAAAGCTGTAGCGCTTTGGAAGTCTCATTGCGAAACGCCTGGCTGCCATTCACCACGCGCGTTCCCAACCGTTCCAAGTGAGCCAGATAGTTGATGGTATAAAAAATCGCGTGCGCATTTCCGCGCGTCCACGCAGACGGGCTCATGCGGTTGAAAATCAGACCGTAGCGTTGGTTGCCATTGGGTAGAAGGTCAAAGTGATGGCGCGCAGCGTCCAATCTCACGTACGGCACGCCCCGCCGATCGAGCTCCGCAAAGACAGGCCCGAACCATCGCGGATGCTCATAGTAAATTCCAATCGGGTGCACTTGCGATGCCACTTTTGCCTCCCCAGAAATCTGCGGCCCAGACTGTCGCTCAGAGCCATTCCTCGAACTTCTCAGCTAATAGACGGTTCACCTATGAAATACGTTTTGGATGCCAGGGACCCGCCTTAGTTGCTTATTTCTTTGCTCCAAAATCGCAGCATAGCCCGCTTCGCTTGTCGCTGGTGCTTCGCCGATGTTAGACTTCCCGAGTACCGTTCCGGCAAGCCTAAGGATACCGCGTGGCAGATAGCAAGAACGAAGAAACCTTTAAAGTCATTGACCGCCGCCATTTCACCGAAGAGGGCGACCTGCGCCCAGAAGTTGTCGAGTTGGAGCGTCGCGAAGAGGAAGCCGCGGCCAAAGAAGCCGCCGCGAAGAAAGCGGCGGCCGCCGCAAATTCCTCCGCGAAGCCAGCGGCGACAGTCCATCCAAACCCTACTACCAAGAGTGGAGCGAACCCCAGCGCCGCAAGTGCCGCTGCGGCCGGCAAGTCAGCGGTCGCCGATGCGGAAGCCAGCTATGACGCGAAGGCCAAGCCCGGATCCAGTTTAATCACACCCGGCGACGCCACGTCTTCAGAATCTGCCCAAGTCGCAGCGGGCGAGCAGACCCACTCCTCTCGCAGTTTCCAGATGCTCGTCGACTTCCTCACCCGCAACGCCGCTGCCATGCTAGGCGGAATGGCCGATCCGCGAACCGGTCAACCCTTCGTTGACCTAGAAGGCGCGCGCGAGGTGATCGATATGCTCGACGCTCTGCGCGAAAAAACCCGCGGTAATTTGTCCAAGGAAGACGATCAGCTTCTCTTGGAAGTTTTGGGAAGTTTGAAGCTGACGTTCATGGAGATTTCAAAAGCGGCTGCCGATACCATGGCCAAAAAGGCCAAGGGCAAGTCATAAATTATAAGATCACGATCTCGCATTTGTAGGCAAAGCAACGCAGTAGCTGTACCTCCGGCGATGAATCGAAATCTACTTCTGCGCGTCATTTCGAAATGCCAGCCCTGCGGTTAACTGTCTTAGGCTCCGGTACCTCCATGGGCGTGCCCACATTAGCCTGCCACTGTGCCGTCTGCGAATCCCCCGACCCGCGCGATAAGCGCACCAGGCCTTCGGTCCTGCTCGCATTCAACGGCCACAATGTCGTCATCGACACCACTCCAGACTTCCGCTTTCAAGCCATGCGCGAAAGATTGGATCGGCTCGACGCAGTCCTTTACACTCACGGCCACGCCGATCACATTTTGGGCCTCGACGATATTCGACCTTACAATCTGAAACAGGGCGGCGTCATTCCAATTTATGCCTCGGAAAACACCCAGGCTACGATACGCAGGCAATTCGTATACATATTCGACGCTGCTCCAACAGAAAGTTCCCTTCCCCGCGTGGACATGCATACGATCGACGGCCCCTTTGAGCTCTTCGGTGTAAAGATCATTCCTATACCCGCGAATCACGGCCCCACATCGGTTCTCGGCTTTCGCTTCGGCAATGCCGCCTACCTCACTGATTTCAGCTCGGTTTCCGAGAGATCCAAGGACCTCCTGGGTGGTCTTGATGATTTCATTTTGGACGCTTTGCGCTACACTCCGCATCCGATGCATTCCAACGTGCAACAATCCCTGGCGCTGGTGAACGAGCTGAAGCCCAAGCGCGCTTGGTTTACGCATATCTGCCACGATCTCGGTCACGAGCAAGCCAATGCGAAATTACCGAAGGGAGTTCAACTGTCCTACGACGGCCTGAAATTTGAGGTGCAAGTTTGACGCTCGCAGATACACCAAAACAGCGCATGCGTCTTGCACCAACCTTGCGCCTGGATATCGCGTACTCTCCCGAAGGCTGGATCGAAAGATTTGGCGACTCACGCAAACGCACGGTCCTAACCATCGGCAATTTTGACGGCGTTCACCTCGGCCATCAGAAAATTCTCAGCGGTGTTACCGAGCGTGCGCACGCAAATGATTTGGAAAGCGCGGTCTTGACGTTCTATCCTCATCCCGCGCGCGTTTTGCGTCCGGAAGCCGCCCCTCCCCTGCTCATGACGTTGGAACAACGCCTTGCTGCATTCGACGCCATGGGGATCAACGCCGCCCTGGTGCTGCAATTCGACGCCGAACTTGCAAAAGTCCGCGCAGAAGACTTTGCCAAAATATTTCTAGTGGATGCCTTGCGAGCGAAAGCCGTGCTGGTGGGCGACAACTTTCGCTTCGGAAATCGCCAGGGAGGGGACGTGAAGTTGCTACAGGAAATCGGCGCGCGCTGGGATTTTGAGGTCCACATCGTGCCGCCGGTGATCGCAGACGACGTCATCGTGTCGAGCACCGCCGTTCGACAAGCCCTGCGCGATGGCCGAGTCGAAGACGCCGAACCGCTCCTCGGCAGGCCGTTCTCGCTCAAAGGCGAAATTCGCCCCGGCAGCGGGCAGGGACGAAAACTGATCGTGCCAACTCTGAATCTCTCCACCGAGCAAGAGAGCTTGCCGAAAAATGGTGTATACGCGACCGCTGCTGTAATCGGCCCAAAAATCTATTGGTCGGTAACCAACGTCGGGGTGCGACCCACCTTCCATGGTCAACAACTAGCGATCGAATCGCACCTCTTCGATTTCTCGGAGCAATTGACCTCCGGCAAAATGGAAGTAATATTCCTCAAGCGCCTGCGAGACGAACAGAAGTTCTCCGGCCCGGAAGCCTTGCGCCAACAGGTGCTGAAAGACATTGAGCGGGCAAAAAGCATAGTAACCATCAGTTCTTAAACTGATGTTCAACGTTGGTTGATTCAAACCGATAGGAAAAGAGATGGAAAATAAAGAAGTCGCCAGAATCCTGCGTGAAACAGCGCAACTACTCGAAATCGACGGCGCTATCATCGGCCGCTATCGCAGCTACGAAAAAGTGGCCGAGCTCCTTTACAGCCTGCACGAACGCATCGAAGACATTTGCAAGGATCCCAAGAAACTTCGCGAATTGCCCGGCGTGGGCGAGAACATGGCCGAGCACATCTGCGAAATACTTAAAACTGGGGATTATGCTCTGCGCCAAAAGCTTCTAAAGAAATATCCTGCCTCCCTGCTGGAGCTCCTGCGTCTGCAGTCGCTGGGCCCCAAGAAGGTTCTCTTCCTCTGGGAAACCTTTCAGGTGTGCACGATTGAAGGCGTCGAAAAGCTAGCCCGCGACGGAAAACTCCAGGACTTGCCGGGCTTCGGAGAAAAAAGCGAGCAAAATATCTTAAAGGCTACCGAATCGGCGAAGCGCTCCTCTGGCCGCTTCAAGATCAGCACGGCCGAAGACGAAGCACAAAAGTTCTCCGCCTATATCAGCAATACCGAGCTGTCCAAGGCTGCCGCGGCAGTCGAGTCTGTCACCCCGGCTGGTTCTCTCCGACGCGGTCGCGACACGATCGGCGACGTTGATCTGCTGGTGACCATGCGGCCCGGCCGCGAAAAACAGAAAGATGTCGATGCGGTCGCCGAGCACATTCTGAAATACCCGGGAATCGACCAAACGCTGGCTCACGGAGAAAATAAAGTGAGCGTCCTGCTAGGCAACGGACTTCAGGTAGACGTCCGCATGCTCGCACAAGAAAACTTCGGCGCTGCTTTGCTTTATTTCACTGGCTCGAAAGCCCATAACGTCGGCCTTCGCGGGCGCGCCCTCGATATGGGCTGGACGCTGAACGAGTACGCGCTCACCACCGTGAAAGGGGGCAAGGTTGTAGCCGGCAAGAGCGAAGAAGAAATCTACGCCAAGCTCGGCTTGGATTACATCGAGCCCGAGCTTCGCGAAATGACCGGTGAGATCGAGGCGGCCGAAGCCCACAAATTACCCCGGCTTCTCAATCTCGCAGACATTCGCGGCGACCTTCAGATGCACACCACCGCCTCCGACGGGCGCAATTCCATCGAGGAAATGGGCGAAGCCGCCAAAAAACTGGGCTACGAGTACATCGCTCTCACAGACCACTCCAAAGCCGTCACCGTTGCCAATGGGATGGACGAGAAGCGCACGCTGGCTCAGATCAAGAAAATCCGCGCGGCACAGGAACGCGTGCCCGGAATCCGCTTGCTGGCCGGCATCGAAGTTGACATTTTAAAAAACGGCTCGCTCGACCTGTCCAATGAAGTCCTGGTACAGCTTGACGTCGTCGTCGCCTCCATCCATTCCTTCATGAATCTCGACCGCGAAGCCATGACCGACCGCATTCTCGCGGCCATCGAAAATCCCTACACTCAAATCATCGCGCATCCCACTGGACGTCTGCTCCTGCGCCGCGAATCCTTCGCCTACGACATGGAAAAAATACTCGACGCGGCGAAGAGAAACGGCGTCGCCGTTGAGTGCAACGCCTACCCCGACCGCCTGGATCTCAACGACGTTCACCTGCGCATGGCCCGCGAGCGCGGCGTAAAGGTAGTGATCTCGACCGACGCGCACATCACCACACACTTCCGTATGATGAAATACGGCGTGATCACCGCCCGCCGCGGCTGGCTCGAAAAGAAGCACGTGCTCAACACCCTGCCACTGAAGGAATTCCTGGCTGCGCTCAGGCCCAAGCCCGCCGGAGCGATCCCGAAGGCGGCAAAGAGCAAGTCCGCCTGATCCTCGCGGCCACTGAGGACCTTGTTAAGGGAACATTTTGAATTGGCCCTGCGTATCTCATAACGAAGCCCGAACTCGGCGGCCTTGATCGAACGGAGACATACATGAACCGAACAATCCTCGCAGGAATTTTCCTCACGATGGCATTTGCGGCTGCCGCGCCCCCCGCGCACGCCGACGACTGGTCCAAGACCTATCCGGTTAGCGGACACGCCGATCTCCGCGTCTCCACCGACGACGGCGATGTAACCATTGTCGGCTCCAATCAGAAACAAATTGACGCTCACGTCGTCACCGAGGGCTACAAAATTGGCTCCAACGATGTCCGCATCGAAGAAAGCCAAAACGGCGACCACGTCGTCATCAGCGTCAAAATGCCGCGCTTCGGCTTCTCTTTTTTTGGCGGCCGGCACAAATCGGTAAAAATTGAACTGCACGTCCCACGCGACCTCGAACTTAATGTCCAGACGAGCGATGGAAACGTGACAGCCCAAAACGTCTCTGGCCATGTCCATTTCAGCACCGCCGACGGCAACATCACCGCCACTGAAACTCATGGCGACGTCCGCCTGCACACCGGCGACGGCCACATTGAAGGCACAGGTTTCGATGGAACCCTCGACGCAAACACCGGCGACGGCAACATCGGCATCGCCGGGCGGTTCGATTCCCTTTCACTGAAAACCGGTGACGGCAACATCGAAGCCCGGGTCGCAAACGGTTCCAAGGTCGCAAGCACCTGGACGATTCGCTCAGGTGACGGTCATATTGATTTGCGCATAGCGCCAGACCTGAACGCGAATGTCGAAGCCCGTACCGGGGACGGCTCGATTACACTGGATGTACCGAATTTCGCGGTGTCTGGCTCTTTGAGCCATTCCTCGGTACACGGAAAATTGAACGCCGGCGGCGGCACACTCTCGGTCAGCTCCGGAGACGGCTCGATCCATCTCGAAAAGTTGTAAACCTCGCGTTAGCGGTGGCAAGAAGTTTCCATTGTGTGCCGTAGAGTGAAAAAATTGCGCCGATCCTGACACGAAGCGTCGCTGGCCCGTTTTGCTTAATGCAATTAAATCATGAGGATACCGTGTTACCCCGATTGGAACTTTCCGTGCCTTAGTTCATCTTATACACAAGAGAGGCGAGCATGTTCCCATTCATAATGATCGCAGTACTGGCTCTCCTAGCATTTCTATGTATTTCCCCCATGATCCCCTCGTTAATGCGGCGAAGGCCCGACTCGCGCCCGGCTCCGCCCACGAGTAGGCCGGAACCGCGCGTCCCGTGAAATAAGTTTGATGCTCTGGAACTTTGTTGTCTGCTTTTTTCAGCCTGTTTTCCTCCCGTTCTGATTCGGTTTGCAAAAACACTGGCATTGCAGCATCATAAGATGTTTTATTTCCCGTGTTTACCGCGCCGATATCGTATCCACCTCGAAAGAGACTCGGTTTCGCATCGCGTGAGTCTGCGACGCGGGAAAATTCGCATGGACTGGGGGAAATGGAATGCGCAGGCCCGTAAATATCGCTTCGCCCAAGGGACGACTGGGCGTCCTCACGCCAGGAATAGGAGCCGTGAGCACCACCTTTATGGCTGGCGTTGAACTCGTGCGCCGCGGGGAGTCCGCGCCGGTCGGCTCGCTCACGCAACTGGGTACCATCCGCCTCGGAAAGCGCACCGAAGGCCGCACGCCTAAAATAAGCGAGTTCGTTCCGCTAGCGAAAGTAGACGATATCGTCTTTGGCGGTTGGGATGTCTTCCCTGATGACGCGTACGAAGCTGCCTCCAAGGCTGGTGTCCTGGACGCGAAAGACCTCACCAAGGTCAAGAAGTTTCTGAAGACCATTAAGCCCATGAAGGCCGCCTTCGATCAGCATTATGTCAAGAATCTTTCTGGCTCCAACGTCAAGAAAGCCAAAAATAAATTCGAGCTTGCCGAGCAACTTCGCGAAGATATTCGTAACTTCAAGAAGAAAAGCAAAGCTGACCGCCTGGTAATGGTCTGGTGCGGTTCCACCGAAATATTCCTCAAGCCAGAGCTTGTGCACAAAGATTTGAAATCTTTCGAAAAAGGGATGCGCGCAAACGACCCCGCCATCGCACCCTCCATGCTGTACGCCTATGCCGCCATCAGCGAAGGCGTTCCTTTCGCCAACGGCGCGCCAAATCTCACCGTGGATATTCCTGCCCTCGAGGAATACGCGAAGACAAAAGAAGTGCCCATTGGCGGAAAAGATTTCAAGACCGGCCAAACCTTGATGAAGACAATTCTGGCCCCCGGCTTCAAAGCCCGCATGCTAGGTCTGAACGGATGGTTCTCCACGAATATTCTAGGCAATCGCGACGGCGAAGTCCTCGACGATCCCGGCTCGTTCAAGACCAAGGAAGAATCTAAGCTCGGCGCTCTCGAGTATATTTTGCAGCCAAGTCTTTATCCGAATCTCTATGGCAAGATTCACCACAAAGTTCGCATCAATTACTATCCGCCGCGCGGTGACAACAAAGAAGGTTGGGACAACATCGACATCTTCGGCTGGCTCGGCTATCCCATGCAGATCAAGGTAGATTTTCTCTGCCGCGACTCCATATTGGCAGCGCCCATCGTTCTCGACCTCGCGCTTTTCTTCGATCTCGCCAAGCGCGCCGGCATGCGCGGCATTCAGGAATGGCTCAGCTTTTATTTCAAATCGCCTATGTGCGCCAAAGAACTGTACCCAGAGCACGATCTCTTCATTCAGTCCATGAAGCTGAAGAACACTCTGCGCTGGATGATGGGCGAGGATCTAATCACGCATCTGGGCGCCGAATACTACGACTAACTTTAACCATGTGCAGTCTGAAAAATGCCGCCGGTGAAGTGCACTAGGCGCGTTTCGTCAAACCAGCGAGCTTTTTGTTGTGGATCGAAGTGCGAGAAAGTAGGCGAATCAGGACCGCGCGTAATTCCTTCGAGGGCATGTCCCCAGCAAGCCAAAAACTCTCCGTAGCCGGCGTCCCGCGGCGAACACCCCCTTGCTGTTTGATTGACACTTCCCGTTGCCGGGTGTGTAGAGGGCTTTTCGCTCCAAGTGAGTGCCCCTGCCGGTCGCACCACAAAGAGAAATCCTGGCGGTGAAGCCAGGACTTTTTCCAATTAGCTCAAACAACCCGTCGAGACCAGGGCGTCCCCTCTAAAACAGATTCCAAAGAAACTGGTTGTACACCTCATGGTGATATTGCACTTCCGGGGCTTTCACGAAAGTTCCCAGCAGGTGCGCGCAACGGTCCGCGGAAGCCTGCTTCAGCTCCACGTACCGATGCTTCACGTCCTCGCCCAGCAGTTCCCTAATCCACTGGGACTTCCGGAAATTATCGAGAGCGCTATAGATGTTGTCCGGCAAATAGCGCTCCGCCTGTCTCAGATTTTTGATCTTGGCCGCTTCACCTTCCAGACCGGTGCGGAACAGCGCATACATGACCATGTAGGGGTTCGCATCGGGAGCCACCGAACGAAACTCTACACGCATGCTTCTTTCATTCCCGATCGGAATGCGGATCATCGAGCCACGGTCCACCGCCGACGCTTTAATCTGATTCGGCGCTTCGAAGTGCGGGTCCAGCCGACGGTAAGCGTTCACGCTCGAGTTCATGATCAGGCAGATATCGTTGCCGTACGTCAACACACGATCGACAAACGTCCATCCAAGTTTGCTCAGTTTTTCCTCGCCCTTGGGATCCCAGAATAGATTTTTGCCGCCCTTGCTAATCGAGATGTTCGTATGCATCCCGCTTCCGTTCACTCCCACCACCGGCTTGGGCAGGAAGCTGGCCGTGAAACCCATCTTGTTCGCCACCTGCCGGCAGATCAGCTTGTATAGTTGGATTTGGTCTGCGGCGGCCACCACTTCTCCATAGCTGTAGTTGATCTCGAATTGAGAGGGCGCAACTTCCGGGTGATCTTTCTCGTTTTGGAATCCCATAGCGCGCTGAACTTCTGCGGTCGTATCAATGAACGTGCGCAGCGGATCTCCCGGCAGCGAGTGATAGTAGCCGCCCGTGTTCACGTAGTCGAATTTCCCCGTTTCGTAGTAACGCCGCTCGGCGTCCGGACCGTTGAACAGGAAACCTTCGATTTCGTTTGCCGCGTTCAGCGTGTAGCCTTCCTGTTTGTGCAGCCCGTCCGCGAATCCCTTCAGTACGCCGCGCATATCCGCGCTATAGGGCGTCCCGTCTTTGTCAATTACATGGCCAAACACTAAAACCTTGCCTGACCCGAATATGTCCGCCGGCGCCCAATAAAACGCGCTCCAGTCCATCGTTAGCCGCAGATCGCTCTCGCGTTGCGCGGTGAATCCGCGAATGGACGAGCCATCAAAGGTCAAATTATCCCAGCTCTTGATCAGAAATTTTTTGTCGTAGTCCAGCATGTGCAAACGGCCTTCCAGGTCGCTGAACAGAACCGTCACCGCCTTGATGCGCTTTTCATCTGTCAGATATTTCAGCCGTTCTTCTTGAATCTTGTGCATCGGAGCGCGATTCTTCCGCGCTTCTTTCGCCTGCAAATTCAGTTCTTCCAGTTCATCGTATGGAATTGACAAAAAATTGCGCAGCTCGCTAGTCATGTCTCTCCTCGAATTAAAATACACCCTTGCTTTGCGGCTGGACTGTTGGTGGACTCCGCATCAGCGCAGTAGGGTATCGCGCCTGGATTCAAAGCGTCAAATCGAAAAACCGCGCTTCATGAAAAGTTTTCTTTATCGTTGCAATAAATAAAGCTTTGTCCCCGCCGTACGTTTGTGCGGACTTGCCATTGCCGATATTGCCGGGCTTGGCTCTTTTGATCCGAACCTATCGGATCATCTTAGTGCTTAAACCGCCCAATCAACTGTGCCTCCGCCAGAATATGTCCTTTCATCGCCGCTTCAACCTCTTCCCTCTTGGCCTTCGGCTTTAAATTGGTCTTGGCGTCCAGGGCATACAACTTGAAAAAATAATGGTGTGCTGGCCCACCGCGCTCGGGACATGGCCCGGTATAACCCGGCTTCCCTCTCGAATTTTTACCCTGCATCGAACCGTCGGCCAGCTTCTTGCTCGTCGGAACGCCTTCCGGCAGCGCACGTGTACCCGCTGGCAGATCATAAATCAGCCAATGTGTCAGGGTTGATTTCGGCGCATCCGGATCATCCATGATCAACGCGAAACCCCGCGTCGCCGCCGGAGCATCCGTCCAGGCCAGCGCCAGAGACAGGTTCGCCCCGTCGCAGGTGTACTTAACGGGAATGTCCCCATCCGCCTCGAACGACGTGCTGGTCAACTTCAGCACCGGCCCCATCTCTTTCTGTTGTGCCTCTTGCACGCCCGCAGCGAAACAAAACACTAGGCAAAACCCTGCCACTACGCCCGCCTTGCATTTCGCGGCAATTCTTAGCTCCTGCATCTTCAACGTCCACCCCCCAGGCCAATATGGCTGATTGAATCCGACTGCATCATTCTCGTAGACGATCTACAAAGCCTTACAATTACAGCATTCTAATTCATTATTTACGGGATCCACTCATATGTTCGAAACATTCCAAGGCGGCGAATATTCAGTTTCGACCGATTCATCTCGTCTCAATCTAGACGCGATTCATGCCTATCTCGTGCGCGCGTACTGGTGTGAGGGCATTCCGCGACAAACGCTGGAACGCGCCATAGCCAATTCTCTGTGTTTTGGATTATTTCACGGCATAGAACAGGTCGGCCTGGCGCGAGTAATCACCGATTCCGCCACCTACGCGTATCTCTGCGACGTTTACGTCCTGGAAGGCCATCGAGGAAAAGGTCTGGCCAAATGGCTCATGGAATGCGTAATGACTCATCCAGCTTTACAGAACCTGCGCCGCTTCAGTCTGGCAACTCGGGACGCTCACGGCCTCTACCGCCAATTCGGCTTTCGCCAGCTCAGCAAGCCCGAATCCAAGATGGAAATCCTGCGCCCTGACGTTTATCGCGAACCCGTGCCTTAGCAGCGCTTTCAATTCTGTATTCGGGCTACGGCGTGCGGTTTCTCCCCCACCGAATTTCCGTTGCACCACGAAGGCAACTTGCGGGGTGCCGTATCTTGCGCCGCTCCTTTCCGCGGGGGTGCGGGTTTAAACGTTACACACGTTCTCAGCTTCGGACCGTCACTCGGATTGTAGGGCCGTCTTTGGGGGAATCAGTGCGCCCATATTTTCGCCGGATCCGTCTCGTACGGATACACGTGGACCATCCAGTTGAAAATCAGTGGAATCCAACGCCCGCCCGCAGCCTCGCAGGCATCCTCGGTGGCAATAGACCCCTGCAGCCCGAACTCCTTCCAGTTCGCCTGAGTGATGTGCGCGCCCCTCGGCGGCAAACAAAGATTCACATGTTCGTGCCAGCACGCCACACTGAGCGGCACGCGCTCATTTAATTGCTCCTCCGAATATCTTTTCGGCGCGGTGTACATCGCGCCCTCCAGCTCGTATCCATCACCTACTTTTCTGTAGAGCAATGAAGTTGGATGCCTGGGATTGAAAACGAACTGGGCCTCGGACGCGTAACGATAATTTGTGAAGTGATAGTGGTCCTGCGGCAGCTCTGGATGAAAGATTTGGAAGCCATCGTCCAAAGCCTTGTGATAGTCCTTGTATTGTTCGATCGCGGGCCGAAGTTTTTCCAGGATTTCTTCCGCGCGCTCTGCATCTCCGGGTTCCGGCTTCCGCAAATCGGTCATGCGCATATGCGCTCCCATCTCCATGTGCATGTCGGACATCTGCGCGTTCGCCGACACTGCCGCTTGCCGACTCTCCGCCGTGTCGTGCTGCATTTCGGCCATGCCCATTCCCGGCATGTCCGAATTCGCCGGCGCGTTCTGGCCCTGATTTTGCTTCTGGGTCTGATTCCGCTGCGCACCAAGCCGCGAAACGCTAATCCCCGAAATCAACAGACCCGCGAATATCGCAAATAACAAGGCTATCCAATGATTACTTTTCATACCCGGCCTCTTCTGTGTGTCTCATCATTGCTCGATCATCCAATCCTGACAATTAACCTGTCTGCAATGTTCGTTAACCAGTACCTAACCGGTTCCGAGGACCACAAAGGGGATTCCTGATCAGGACCCCATGAACTTACCCAGCGTTAACTGCGTTTTCTCCATTTGCGAATGCTCTGCTTCCATTTTTCCGGGCCCGCTGAATATAAAACACTTGCCGGCGTTCAAAGTTGCTCTTGGCTGATGTTTCGATATACATCGAGGGTCTCTATTGAGCCCGGGAGGGGAATCTATATGTGTAACGCGGCTGGCATCGGACAAAGTAAAGGGTAATACCCGAACGCCGCCTATCAAGACAGATCACTATTCGGCAGACCAATGTCTGGACACTCCTTTCTAATCGCGAACTTTCAACCATTTCGAAAACCGGAATTTCACCCTGCTCCCGTCGCGAATTCCGGTCTTCCAGCATCCTTCAAGACTCACCGAGGTTGTGTTAATGTGGATGGTCGCATATCACTGATCGGGCAAACCTCGCAATCGCGCTGGATCACCCAAACGGAGTCGTGCACAGAATGAAAGGTTCTTACAACGGTGTCGCCGTTCCGCCCAACGGAAAAGCGATCGAATACACCGCCGACAGCGCGTTCAAGGTCCCCGACCGCCCCATAATCCCTTACATCGAAGGTGACGGCACCGGCCGCGACATCTGGAAAGCGTCCAGCAAGGTCTTCGACGCCGCCGTGGCGAAATCGTATGGTGGCAAACGTAAAATCGAGTGGCTTGAAGTTTTCGCCGGAGAAAAGGCCTTCAAAAAGTTTAACGACTGGTTGCCCGCCGATACCATTGAGGCCCTTCGCGACTTCCGCGTCGCAATAAAGGGCCCGCTCACCACTCCGGTAGGCGGCGGAATCCGCTCCCTCAATGTGACTTTGCGCCAGGTGCTCGACCTCTACGCCTGCGTGCGCCCCGTCCGCTATTTCGAAGGCGTGCCGTCCCCCGTCAAGAACCCCGAACGAATGAACGTCATAATTTTTCGCGAAAATACCGAAGACGTGTACGCCGGAATCGAATGGCGCTCTGGAACGCCAGCGGCAAAACGCCTGATCGATTTCCTGAATCTTGAAATGCTCAAAGACACTCAAAAGCAAGTCCGCGAGGATTCCGGCATCGGCATCAAGCCCATTTCACCCAGGGCCACCAAGCGCTTGGTGCGCAACGCGATACAACACGCCATGGAAGAAAAATGCCGCGTGGTCACGCTCGTTCACAAAGGCAACATCATGAAGTTCACCGAAGGTGCTTTCCGCGATTGGGGCTACGAACTTGCCACGCAGGAATTTCGCGCGCATATAGTCACCGAGCGCGAGAGCTGGATTCTTGGTAACAAGGACAGCGATCCCAATCTCTCCCCGGAGCAGATTGCCGAGATGATTGAGCCGGGATTCGAAAACGCGACCGAAGATTTCAAAGAGCGCATCACCACCGAGGTGAAAGCCACGCTCGGAACTCTCACGAACTCACACGGCGGCGGCCAGTGGAAACAAAAAATACTGATCAATGACCGCATCGCGGATTCAGTTTTTCAACAGGTGCTCACGCGGGCCGATGAATACCAAGTCTTCGCCACCCCCAATCTGAACGGCGATTACTTGTCCGACGCTTGCGCTGCCCAAGTCGGCGGCCTGGGAATGGCGCCGGGCGCAAATATCGGCGACGGCTGTGGCGTCTTTGAGGCCACCCACGGCACCGCGCCCAAATATGCGGACAAGGACGTCATCAATCCGAGTTCCGTAATGCTTTCCGGCGTGATGATGCTCAACTTCATGGGCTGGCGCGAGCCCGCTAAGCTCATCGAAGACGGAATCGCGCGAACCATTCAAGATAAGCGCGTGACTTACGATCTGGAACGCATGATGCCCGGAGCCACCCGGTTGAAGACATCCGAATACGCCGCGGCCATCATCGATAACATGCAAGCCTCGTCAGTGGCAGCGCGCTAGCTTCGAACTCCACACACAAGGAGATTTTTTGAATGCGTAACAAGGTTACCGTAGTCGGCGGCGGGTTTGTCGGTTCCACAACGGCGCAGCGCATTCATGACGCAGGCCTCGCTGATGTCGTGCTCACCGATATTTTAGAAGGCGCGCCAGCCGGCAAGGCCCTCGATATGGCGGAATCTGCTCCCATCTTCGGAAGCAATTGCCGTGCTACCGGCATTTCTACCGGGGGAGGAGATTACGAGGAAACCGCGCATAGCGACATCATCGTAATTACCGCTGGCTTTCCGCGCAAGCCGGGCATGAGCCGAGACGATCTGCTGAAGGCCAATTACGACGTGATCAAAGCCGTGGTGGAAGCGGTTGTAAAGCTTTCGCCCAATGCTATTTTGATCATGGTGACAAATCCGCTGGACGCTATGGCCCACGCCGCACTTAAACTTAGCAAATTTCCCAAACATCGCGTCATAGGGATGGCCGGGGTCCTGGATTCTGCGCGCATGAGCGCCTTTGTCGCCGCTGAACTGAACGTCTCGGTCGAAAATGTAACTTCGTTCGTGCTTGGCGGCCACGGGGACGACATGGTTCCGCTCGTGCGCTACTCCACCGTGGCGGGTATTCCCCTCCCTGCTCTCCTGCCTAAAGAAAAAATAGACGCGATCGTAACCCGTACCCGCAAAGGGGGGGCCGAAATCGTAAATTTGCTGAAAACAGGCTCGGCTTACTACGCACCCTCTGCTGCCGTCTTCGAAATGGTGGATGCAATATTGAAGGACAAGAAAAAAATACTCCCGTGCGCAGCCTATCTCGAAGGCGAATACGGAATTAAGGGGCTGTTCATGGGTGTCCCAGTAAAACTTGGCGCAAAAGGCATCGAGCAAATTATCGAAATCAAGCTCGAACCCGATGAAAAGGCGGCGCTGGAAAAATCGGCGGCGGCGGTACGCGAGCTTATAACCGTCTTAGGCCTGTAAAAACAGCGATGGCGCTATTCGACAAAGATCGGAAGCGTATTAAATCACCGGCGGCTGACGGCACGAAAGCGGCCGCTGCAGGAAACGGTGACGCGCCGCTCAGGCATCGAGTTACAAAAGACCTGGACCGCGCCGAAACGCTTGCCAGCATGCTGGCTCACAGCCGCGCGTCACGCACCGTGGAAGTGGCCGATCTCCTCGCCGGCATGTACATCTATGAGTGGGAGAACCTATCGAAATTCTGGGAGCAGCAAGACGAAGTCGAAACCTTCCTGCAACAAATGTGTCGCATCAGCCCGCAGCGCTGGCACCACTGGATCGAGTTTTACGACCAGCAACGCCATGAGAAAGGGCCGCGAAAAATCTGGCAATTGCCGAAAGGCCTGAAGAGCGCAAAAACCAACGTCGGCCAGCCTGAGGGGAAGCCCCTGGTAAGATCAGCCGAGCTGCAAAATATTCTAAAGGCTGCCGAAGAACTTTCCCCCGCGCGAGATTTCGTGGATGGCCGGGCAATTCCAATTCTGACCTGCGAATGCGTCCTGCTCGCCATCGCAAAAAAAACCGATTCGGAAATCGGCCATCGCCTGGTAGCCACCGGACTGAACGTCACTAGCCTCGAAGAATCCGCCAGAAACCCAAAACACGCCCCAAAACATTAGCCGTGTCGGAATGCAATCGCCTTGTGCACACTCCCCGCAAAACATAAGGATCACGTTGGAACTTACACGCGGCGGCGGCCACCGGCGCGCGCTTGTCCGCTCAGATCATCATTTTGAAATGGGGCCACAGAATCGCGAGCGGCGCGCTGGGCTGGCGGCAAACGTACACATGAAGCTCCTGCTCCGACGGCATCGCGTAGCGGTCGGTGATAGTCGCGACCAGCTGTACTTCCCCGAACAATCGCGCGTAGCGGTCGGCGTTCTCACCAAAAAGAATCGCGCACTCACCAGAGTAGTTGCGCGGGCCCCAAAGAAAATAATTGTTGTGACCGCTAATCGCTTTCGGTATTCCGAGCGCCGGGCCGTAGTAATCGATCGCGCCCGCCTCCCCATAATTGCCCGCCAGGATCGCGCAGCTTTGCTGCTCCTGTCGGGGAAGATGGTGATAAACACGAGCGACTGTCGCAGCCATGTTGTCCCAGCCAAACATGTCGGCGTAAAGCTGTGGCAACGCGACGGTGGCGTCGCGCTCCATCTTCACCGTGCGCGAGTACGGAAGTATTTGCGAGTAGCCAATGAAGGTATCCACGGGCAGCAGCGGGACGCCAAACGGCAAGCTAAGCACTCCGGCAATCACGATCACCGTACCGTAAGCCCATGCGATCCAGCGCCGCCGTTGCCTAGCGAAAAAGAATTTTTCCAGCGCGAGGCCTCCAGCGGACATCAAGATGGGATAAATCGGCAGCGGGTAATAAGTCTTCCCGTGAAGCGCGATGAATATAGCCATCACGATTAGATAAGCCCACCCAAAAAATCGGAAACGCTTCCCTTCCGGCGCGACGAAAAACCAAACCAGGCCAGCCAACCACACCGGCAGCTCAACCGGCTGCAGGAACAAAATCTGTTCGAAAAAGAATCGAACCGGGCCCACGGGATAGTTCTTGTATTCCTGGCCAGCGCGCACGATTTCAATTTGCGGCCAGCCGTGCCGCGCCTCCCAGATTACGTTTGGCAAAAACAATGCCAGCGCGGCAGCCCCGCCAATCCAAAGCCATTTTGAGTACAGAAAACGTCTTTCGTCCGGGATTAAAAGGCCAGCGACAATCGCAAATCCGAACACCAGCATGGTGTGTTTGTTTTCCAAGCCGATCCCCGCGACGGCGCCAAACAAAAGCCACAGCGCGGGAGCGTCTCCCTTCACGAGCCGAACCACGATCCAGGCGCACAGCGTCCAGAACAGAGGTTCGAATGCGTTCATCGACAGGAAACTGTCGAATGCGAGGTAGGCTGGAGCAAACAACATGGCCAACGCTGCAATAAGTTGCCCAAAGAGCCCGCCGCCGAATTCGCGAGCAATCCAGCCTGCTAGAAAAACGACCGCTGCGCCCGCAAGTGCCGGCAGAAGCCGAACAGCGAACATCGAGTTTCCAAAAACATGGCGCGCCAACCACGCAATCAGTGCGATGAGCGGCGGCTGGTCAACATAACCCCAGGCGAGATGCTCGCCGCAGGCCATGTAATAGAGTTCGTCGCGGAACCAACCATAGTGCTGGATTCCCGCAAACTGAATGAGCAGCCTGAGGAGTGCAAGAGAAGAAAGAAGTAACACGCTCGCGCGGACAGACCCGCGAGGGGTCGCCCAATCGATTCCAGAGCGCTCGCCTTGCGGTGAAGTCATTTGTTCGTGCGGAACCTGTTTCAGCGATTACTTTGCAGGAGTCGAAATAGTCGCGGACTTGATGCTATCGAGCTTGGGAAAATTCTTGTCCAGATAGGCTTTCCCTTGGTTTGTGATTTGCCCTTGATCGGGAGACTCGCCGTATCCGCTGTGAATTTTCTGGACCACGTCCATGCCGCTGGTTACTTGACCGAATGGAGAAAAACCCATGGAATCGAGTTGCGCATTGTTGCCGAGATTGATGAAGAGCTGCGTAGTGCGCGTATTCTTACCGGCGGTCGCAAACGTAAGGAATCCGGGCCGATTGCTCTGCGAAACGGGATCGTCCTTAATCTTCGCATCGCGCCAGGCTTTGTTGACTGTCGGATCCGCGCCCAGTCCGAACTGGACGACGAAGCCGGGAATGACTCGAAAAAAACTTGCATCATCGTAGAAGCCAGCCTTCACCAAATTGTAAAAACGGTCCGCCCCGATGGGCGCCCATTCTCGATTCACGCGCACGACAAAGTCGCCCTTCGTGGTTAAGAACTTGGCGTCGAATACTTCCGGAGCTTTCTCCGTGAGATTTTCGGGATGCAATAAACCTGGATTGGTAGTCATTTATATTCCCTATTGTTGCGGCGCCGGAGCGGGCTTATGGGTCACACGGGCGGCCGGCGCAGGGGCCGGCGAGGTGATCTTCGCTGACTTGATGCTGTCGAGCTTTGGAAAATTCTTTTGTAGATACACATTGCCCTGATTCGTAATTTCGTCCTGGTGATTCGTTGGCTGGTCCGCGTAGCCGCCATAGAGGCTTTGAACCACGTCCATTCCGGAGGTTACTTTGCCAAATGGAGCGAAGCCTTGCCCGCTGTGATCGAGCGCAGCGTTCTCGCCGAGGTTGATAAAAACCTGAGTCGAGCGCGAATTCGGACTTCCGGTTTGCGCGAACGTGATAGTGCCCGCCGTGTTGGACTGTGTCACAGGATCGTCTTGAATGGTCGCGTTCTCCCACGCTTTGTTAATCGTGGGGCTACCGGTCAATCCGAATTGGACGACGAATCCGGGGACTACACGAAAAAATTCCACGCCGTTGAAGTAACCATGTTTCACCAGATTATAAAAGCGATCAGCCTCGTTGGGGGCCCAGGCGCGCGTGACTTGCACCACGAAATCGCCCTTGGTCGTCATAAATGTAGCTTCGTAAACATCCGGCGCTTTGGCCTTGAGCATGGCTGGATGCGTCAAACCCGCGTCGCCATGGGCGGCGCTCGATGCTGAAGTGTGCGAAGCGGTGGCCGGCTTCTTTGCCGGCGCAGATTGATCTTGCGCGCGGAGAGAACACGGAAGAACAGAAAGAATGGCACAAAGAAATAGAGACCTATATTGAACTACAAAGTTCTTCACGGCTTTCCTCCCATTTTTTTCGAGGTGGCTTCCACTTGCTGCATCAAACGAAGCGTATTGCCGCCCAGAATTTTTGTGATGTCACTTTCAGAATAACCCTTTTCCAGCAACGCGTTTGTAATTTGTGGCAGATGCGTTGCGTCTTCCATGCCATAGGGCATATCGGCGCCGTCAAAGTCGGAGCCGAGGCCTACGTGATCGGCACCGACGAGTTTAACAGCATGATCGATGTGGTCGATAATTTTCGTCCAATAAACATGCGGAAGTTTTCCTTGGGCGACGTACTCGCGAAGAATTTTGTCCGCTTCGATCAACTGGCAGGCCTCTTGATCGCCGCAGCGTTTCTTGGACTCGGCCTCAATCGCCTGGCCTAGCTCGGGAGCAGCTTTCTCAGCATCCCGAAATTCCTGACTGAGGAACCCGACGTGATAATTAATCTGAATCACGCCGCTTTTTGCAGCGAGTGCTCTGATCATGTCGTCGGTCATATTGCGCGGCGCATCGTCGAGCACTCGGCAGGATGAGTGCGAAGCGATCACGGGCGCCTGACTGGTGGCGAGAACGTCGTAAAAAGTTTTGTCCGCTATGTGCGAGACGTCCACCATCATCCCGACGCGATTCATTTCCACTACGACTTGCTTGCCGAAATCCGTGAGCCCCTTGTGCGCGGGGCGGTCCGTAGAAGAATCCGCCCAGTTGGTGTTACGCATGTGTGTGAGGGTCATATACCGAACGCCGAGCGAAGCAAATTTATCCACATTCTTCAGGTCGTCGTTGATCATGTGCCCGCCCTCGACGCCCATCAGCACCGCAATTTTGTGGGCGGCAAAGGCGTTGCGAACTTCGGCGGCGGTAGTGGCAAGCGCGAGATCGTTCGGATAGAGAGTTACCTGGCGGCGCACGGCTTCAATCTGTTCGAGCGCGCGCTGGACCGCCGGGGGCCCGGTGACGGTCCCGGGAATATAGATGGAGAAAAATATGGCGTCCAGGCCGCCTTCGCGCATGCGCGGAATGTCGATGCTTCCGTCGGTGTGCTGCACGCTCAGGTCGAATCTTGGATCGAGTAAGCGTTGCGTGGTGTCATCATGTGTGTCAACGATGAGCGAACGGAAATGCAGATCGCGCGCTTTTTGTGAAATGGGCTGCGATTGCGACACGACAGCGGGAAGTAGCAGGATTCCTCCGAACGAACAGGCGATTAACAACAAGCCAAAACGAATCATCCCTCGCCACGCAGCAACGATTTCACGGCGTGCACGAGGACCTGTCCGTTGACGGCGGCGAGCGACTCCGTAAGCGGGATTCCTTTGGGGCAAGCTCTCACACAATTTTGCGCGTTGTCGCAATCGGCGATGCCACCGGGTCCCATCAGCGCGTCAAGCCGTTCCGCCGCATGCATGGCACCGGTGGGATGCATGTTGAACAGGCGGACCTGGCTGACGATTGCAGCGCCGACAAAATTGTCGTTTGAATTCACTTTGGGACAAACTTCCAGGCAATTTCCACAGGTAATGCAGCGCGAAAGCGGATAGCCTTTTTCCTGCACCGCAGGAGCGATGCGAGGGCCTTCGCCGATGTTGTACGTGCCGTCAATCGGAATCCAACAACGGGTGCGTTTCAAATCTTCAAACATTTTCGAACGGTCCACCACAAGATCGCGAATCAGCGGAAATTTTGTAAGCGGCTCCAAGCGAATTGGTTTCTCAAGATCGTCCACTAACGCCGAACAAGCTTGCCGCGCGGTGCCGTTGATGAGCATGGCGCAGGCGCCGCAGACTTCTTCCAGACAGTTCGCGTCATAGCTGACAGGAGTAGATTCCACACCGCCACGAGTGAACGGTCCTTCCGCGATGTCGCGCAAGCAGATGATCACGTTCATGTGCGGACGATAGCGAAGCTCGTATTCTTCCCAGCGCACGGATTCATCCGGACGCTGTTGGCGCTTGATGCGTACGATGAAAGTTTTATCTGCCATGGTGCCTCTTAAAGCTGGTTCGCTTCCTACGATTTCGCCGTGTACTTGCGCTCGCGCGGAGGCAGCAGCGAAATGTCTACATCTTCGTATTCGAGCGCGATCCTTCCTTCGTTATAGCTGGCCTTCGTCGTTTTCAACCAATCCGCATCGTCGCGATCCGGGAACTCAGGCTTGTAGTGCGCGCCGCGAGTTTCATCGCGCGCGAGAGCGCCCCGTGTGATGACCCGCGCGAGAATCAACATATTACCCAGTTCGCGCACAAAATTCAGAGTCTGATTGGCCCACTGTGCGCGGTCCTGTAAATTGATGCGCGTGAATCTGTCGCTGAGCTCGTCAAGCTGCACAAGAGTTTTTTCCAAGTTGGCGTTGTAGCGGATCACGGTGACGTTTTCGGTCATGATCTCGCCCATCTCGCGCCAAATGGTGAGGGGATTTTCAGTTCCCTTGTGCTGATTCAGCAATGCGTCGGTGATGTCCTGCTGGCGCGTGCGTTCGCGCTCGAAGATTGCAGCCGGAACGCTCCCGCATCCACTTTCAAGTCCGCGCGAATATTTCAGCGCAGCGGGACCGGCGAGCATTCCACCGTAAATACAAGAAACCAGCGAGTTCGCGCCCAGCCGGTTGGCGCCGTGGTACTGATAGTCGCATTCACCCGCGGCATAAATCCCAGGGACGTTGGTGGCTTGATTTTCATTGTCAACCCACAAGCCGCCCATGGTGTAATGCATGGCCGGAAAAACCTTCATGGGCTCTTCGCGCGGATCCACGCCCACAAACTTCTCGTAAATTTCCAAAATGCCTTCGAGCTTGCGGTCGAGAATTTCGCGCGGGATGTGTGTGACGTCAAGATAAACCGCGGGCTCGCCCGGCAGACCCATTTTCAGCTCGAAGACAACTTTGTGGATGGCGCGCGTGGCTACGTCTCGCGGCACAAGATTTCCGTACTTCGGATACCATTCTTCGAGGAAATAAAAGCGCTCGCTTTCCGGAATATCTTTTCCACGGCGTGTATCGCCCGCCTGCTTGGGAACCCATACGCGGCCGCCCTCACCGCGCGCCGATTCGCTCATCAGGCGGCACTTGTCTTCTCCGGGAATCGCGGTTGGATGCACCTGGATGAACTCGCCGTTCGCGTAGTACACGCCTTGCTGAAATAACGCGGATTGCGCGGAGCCAGTGCAAACTACTGAATTCGTGGAACGGCCGAAAACAGCGCCAATGCCTCCCGTGCAGAAAATCGCTGCATCGCACGGGAAGGTACGAATTTCCATGGTTTTTAAATTCATGACGCAGATGCCGCGGCAAACGCCGACGTCGTCAAGAACCACGGACAAAAATGTCCAGCCCTCGAATTTCTTGACTTTATCTTCGGACTCAAAGCGCCGCACCTGCTCGTCCAGTGCGTAAAGCAATTGCTGGCCGGTGGTCGCTCCGGCGAAAGCTGTGCGATGGAAAAGAGTGCCGCCAAAGCGACGGAAATCCAGCAAGCCTTCGGGCGTGCGGTTGAACATCACGCCCATGCGATCGAGCAAGTCTATAATCGCCGGGGCCGCGTCGCACATTCCCTTCACTAGCGGCTGATTGGCTAGAAAGTCACCGCCGTAAACGGTGTCATCGAAATGCTTCCAGGTGGAATCACCCTCACCCTTGAGATTTTTAGCGGCATTGATGCCGCCCTGCGCGCACACCGAGTGCGAGCGTTTTACCGGAACGATCGAGAATAAATCGACAGGAACTCCAGATTCCGCCACGCGGATTGTCGCCATCAGGCCGGCCAAACCGCCGCCCACTACAATGATTTTAGGCACCGTCATTGAACGTAGCCGCCGAGAGGAAACCAAGCGTAGTGAAATCCAAGTACAATCACGATACCCGCGAGCGTGCAGGACACGCCCACTAGAGCGCCGAACCATCCAGCGGCGCGTTGCGCTTTAGGAGTAATTGCAATTCCCCACTTGCAGGCGAAGTTCCAGAGTCCGTTGCCGAGATGGAACGAACAAGCGGTAACTCCGATGATGTAAGCGGCCATGTACCAGGGATTCGCCATGTCCTGGGATACGCCGGCGTAACGAGTGACGCCATGTCCGCCGAATCGCTCGGTGTAAAGGTGCCAGCCAATGAAGACAAATGCAATCAGTCCCGTCCAGCGTTGCAGCACATACATCCAGTTCGACATCCAGGGATGGTTCAAAACATTAGACTTCCCTTTCCACCATATATACATGCCGTAAAGGCTGTGGAAGAGAAGCGGAATCCAAAGCACGGCCGCTTCTACAACGATGCGCCAGGGTACGGTCTGCAAATCGCCGGAGACTTGATTGTATTTTTCGATGCTGACCAGAGCATAGCTGTTCGACCAAAGATGATCGACCAGATAAGCTCCAATGGGAATTACTCCGCTGAGGGACTGCAGTTTGTCCAGAATATAACTTGTCTTGGATTCAGCCCTTGCGGCCGACATGCACACTCCGAAACAGTTTTCGTGACAACTAAAGTATAAGCAGCCGTGGAGAAGTTTGCAAGAACGCGCGGCGGTAAAATCGTTCTTTGCAGGTGAATACTGTCATGCGAATACGCAAAGAATCATCGTCCAGGTATGGTTATGAATCCAACACACCAGCCCGACCCCGAGATTGCAACCGAAACCGTCGTGTTAGACTCGCCGAAGAGCGAAGTATGGCTACCGAATTCATCAACGAATTGAAAAAATGGGCGAACGAAATTGTGCGCAACAGCACATCCGGCAATTTTGTCGGCATGCATCGCGCCGTGGAGCTCATCGCCAAACATTTCCTGGTGCAGCCGCACGAAGTGGCTGTGCTCGTAGCCATGCCGGATGAGCGATTTTTGCGCTTCGTGACGCCTGAAAACCTCCAGGGCATGGGCCAGATTCCCTTAACCAGTTCCAATTCACTTGCAGTACGCACGGTGCGGGAAAAGCGCTCGGAAACGATCAACCGTTTCTCCGGTGTCCCGCACTCGTCGGTTTTCGAGGCTGTGCCGATATCTGAAGACAAGCGAGGCGTGCCAATTCAGAAGATTATGAGTGCGCCTATCCTGCTCGAAAAAAAGGTGGTCGGCGTAATTCAGATTTCCCGCAAGGGTGCCACTCCGTCTGAGGCGGGACCAGACTTTGCGCCTCAACAGCTCCGCGAACTGAAGAACATTGCTGATACAATTGCCTGCTGTATCCCTCTTTGCGCCAAAGAAAGCCAACTTCAAGGTTCGTAATCGTGAGCCGGAATGTCCTAGGCGGGGCGAAACTTTCTAGAAACAACCGTGTTAAATACCCTGAATGGAACTTGTGCCGGGGAATGCAACTTGTGCCGGCACTTTGCCATCTTTAGTAACAGGCACAGACGTGATTAGCGGAACTTTTACAGTATTTCTGGTGAATTCAGTAGGAGCATGAGGAGAGCTACGATGGCTATCAACTTTGCGAACCGCGTGGGTCGCAACCTAACGAACAGCTTGGCGATCGGCGCGCTGGCGCTTGGATTTTGTTTGAGCGCGCTGCCGACGTCAGCGCAGCAAGACCAACAGAATCCGCCGCAGCAACCGCAAGCTCAGCCGCCCCAGGACCAGCAACAGGATCAGCAGCAGCCACCTGCTCAACAGCAAGATCAAATGAATCCGCCACAGGATCAGGCTCCGCTTCCTCCAGATGATCGTGGCCCCATGCCTCCGGGAGACCAGCGACGAGATGTTCAGCCGCCTCCGGCGCCGAACAACAATTATGTGGTTCCGGAAACGCTCACTTTGCCGTCTGGCACTATTCTGCGGGTACGAACGGTCGGATGGCTCTCAAGCGATCGAAACAAGCCGGGCGATCAAGTGACCATGACGTTGGCACAACCCCTGGTGGTCGATGGCTTAGTAGTCGCTCGGCGCGGGCAGACCGTGATCGGGATTGTCGAATACGCGCAAAAGGCTGGGCGTGTAAAAGGCGTCTCCAAACTTGGCTTGGGCCTTAGTCAGCTGACGTTGGTCGACGGACAACTCCTCGAAGTTAAGACCACCTTAATCACGGCTACGGGCGGTACCTCTAACGGCCGCGACGCGGTAGCCGTTGCTGGAACCACGGGAATAGGCGCAGGTATCGGTGCCGCGGCTGCCGGAGGCGAGGGAGCCGCGATCGGCGCGGGTGCGGGATTCGTTGCGAGCATGGCAGGCGTGCTACTCACGCGCGGCCGGCCGACAATTATTCCTCCGGAATCATGGCTGACGTTCAGACTCGAATCGCCTGTTACGGTGTCTACCGCGCATGGACAAATGGCGTTCAGGCCGGTTACTTCCCGAGACTACGCTCCGGCTGTGAAGCCGCGACCCAGGCAGGTTCTTCGGCCTTATCCCTATGCATATCCACCTCCGCCACCGTATGCTTACTACCCGTATCCTTATCCATACCGCTACTATCCGTGAGCTGTTAACGATCGACACGGGGACAGGCATAGCAATTCAACGGGGCTCGGTACACTGAGTCCCGTTTTTTCTTGCAGCGGTGTGTATTTGAAAAAACCAGTCACTCTTTATTATCTCGAGGCAATGAGCCAGAATTGGCTTTGGCGGCATCGGCTTACCTCAAGTGGCGCTTTAGCCGGCATCCTGCTTTAATCGTTGTGACAGCTGGGACTGAAAATGAAAATTTCCCGTGTAATTTCACCAACCGTCCTATCGGTTATCTCGCTCACTGCTTGGGCTTTCCTCAGTGCACACAATGATGACGGCGGATTGCTGGACCGCGCACCGCAAGCCGCGCAAACAGAACAAGCGCCACAAACGAAAACCATCACCCTGCTCGGCACCGCCGATTCGCACGGCCACATCCTTCCCTGGGATTACTACGAAAATCGTCCCGCCGATCTCGGCCTAGCCAAGATCGCCACGCTGGTGAAGCAGGCCAGAGCGGACGCTCCCGACGCTTTGCTGCTCGATTGCGGTGACACCACGGAAGGAACGCCTTTCGCCTACTATTTCGCGCGAAAAGATACCGCCAAACCAAATCCTGAAATCCTCGCGTTCAATGCCATGCACTACGACGCAATGGCCGTCGGTAATCACGAATTCAATTTCGGCCTCGACGAAATGTGGAAAGCCAAACAAGAATCAAACTTCCCCTGGCTTGCCGCAAACATCAAGCAAACGTACACAAATGGAGTGCCATTTATCCGTCCGTATATCATCAAGGAGCTTGCGGGAATTCGCATCGGAATCGTTGGTTTTGTTACGCCTGGAATACCGCGCTGGGAAATCCCCGAAAATTACAAAGGTTATGAATTCGAGCCGATTGTGGAAGCGGCAAAAACCGTGATTCCCGAAGTTCGCAAGCAAGTGGATTTGCTGATGGTGATCATGCACTCGGGAATCGACCGAAATCCTGACACTGGTACCGCACCTGCTCGTCCGCCTGCAGACGTTGAAAATGCGGCGTGGGAATTAGCTGAGCAGGAGCCTGGAATCGACGTAATTTTCTTCGGCCACACACATCGTGAGCTGCCGGAGAAAGTTGTAAATGGCGTTCTGCTGTCGCAGCCGAAGAATTGGGGCATTTCCCTGTCGCGCGCGGACCTAAAGATGTCGCGGGAGCCCGCGGGCGTGTGGCATGTCACCTCCAAGCACTCACAAACCACTCCGGTGACTGCGGAGGTTCAGCCTGATCCGGAAATCACGAAGTTGATGGAGCCCTATCAGACTGAAGTGCGGAAATATTTAGACACGCGGATTGCAACTTCAGAAAAAACCCTCAGCGGTCAGTACGGTCGCTATCAGGACGACTCCTTAGTCGATTTGATTCACAAAGTTCAGCTGGAAGCGGGCCATGCGGATGTTTCCATGGCCACGATTTTTTATCCAGGCGTAAAGTTTCCCGCCGGCCCGGTAACGATCCGCCAGGCCATGGCTCTGTATATTTACGAAAACATGCTGTATACGGTTGAAATGACCGGTGCACAACTGAAGGATGCGCTCGAGCATGCGGCGAGCTTTTTCCCGGCCTGGCCCGCGCCGCAGGGACAAAAGTTGCGCCTGCCGGGATACAACGCGGACTCCGCGGAAGGCGTTTCGTATGTAATCGATCTTACCCAGACTGTCGGGCAACGTGTTCGCCATCTCACATTTCACGGCGCGCCGCTCTCCGCGGACCAGAAACTGCGCGTCGCAACCAACAATTATCGCTACTCGGGCGGCGGAGGCTATTCCGTCTATCAAGGGTTGCCGGTCTTGTATCAGTCGAAGGTAGAAATCTCAGAACTGCTCGTCGAGTATCTAAAGCGCACGAAAGCGGTCTCGCCTGCCGCAGACAACAATTGGAAAATCGAGCCCCCCGAAGCGCTCGCGGCAATAGAAAAAGCCGCCGACGAAGAAAGCGAACATGACGCGATCAGGTAGCTGCAACCTCCGTGAAATATTTTCGGCCGTAATAGGTTTGCTATTCCGTGGAAACTCAATTAGTGATTGACTTAGCTGCGTGCGCTTGTTAATTTCCGAGGGCATTCTATTTTTCCGACTCAATCGAGTGGAGGAACCGCAACTCGGCTCATGGCGTTCGTCGCGAAGAAAATTTTCCTCACAAAAGGGGTTGGAAAACATCGCGAGCGGCTTTCCAGCTTCGAGCTCGCCTTACGTAACGCAGGAATCGCCGCGTGCAACATCGTGCGCGTGTCCTCGATATTTCCTCCCTACTGTAAGCTGATCTCCCGGAGTGAAGGCCTGAAGCACATCAGTCCCGGTCAGGTTGCCTTCACCGTAATTAGCGAAAACCAAACGCGCGAACCTCATCGATTAATCGCTGCCGGCGTCGGCCTGGCCTTGCCCGCGGACAAATCCATGTTCGGATATTTGTCGGAACACCATTCGTTCGGCGAGAGCGAGGAAATCGCGGGAGAATATACAGAAGAGCTCGCCGCAGAAATGTTGGCCACTACTCTAAACGTAGAATTCGACCCGGATCTTTCCTGGGACGAAAAAAAAGAAGTCTATCGCATATCCAACAAAATTGTCCGCACCATGAACATCACGCAATCCGCGGTCGGCGATAAACGCGGCCTGTGGACCACAGTCCTAGCCGCAGCTATTCTGATCGGCGAAGACGATTAACTTCGGCCTTCTTTTGTAGCGTAACCTTCCGAAGCCATCACCGCAATTCGAATCCGCTAGGTGTGTGATTGCGCGATTCCGGCCGGTGGCCAGGTTAGGAGCAGGGCCGACGCAGCCAGGACAGGCAACAGCCCCGCTGAAAGGTATACGGGCGCGCGGACGATCGCTGATGCAACAATTGCGGCGGCCCAAAGTATAGCGTTTGCGACAAAATGTCTTCGATTCATCGGACCTTCCCGTTGTCCCCCACAATATTGTACCAATGCGTTCAACGCTTACTTTTTCCGGCGGGTTTTCGCTTCGCCTAGTCTGGAGTTCCGGTCTGGTTGGAGATACCCGATGCGTTCGAGAACTGCGCCAACAATCAGCGGGAGCGCGACGGTCGCATCATCCAGCACTTCGGCAAACCGGCCGCCTTCTTCCAGCGGCACAAATTTCCCCCAGGAAACAGCTTCCGTGTAAGTGCTCCCGGACAATCCGCCCCAGTTGACCGGCTCAGGACAAATTCGAAGTCCATAGTTGTAACGCTTCAACGGAATTTTTTCGTAGCCTCGACGCGCGAGAAGTTCGGCATAGACTCCAAACTGCTGCGCCCAGTTGCGTGGAACACCGCCTCCGATAGTGAAAATTCCCATGCGCTTGGTGGCCAGCATCGTTGCAGCGTAGTGTTCGAAATCCAAATAAGGATCGAAACGCAGCGGAGGTTTCCCTTCTTTCTTGCGCTGCCGCTGGTACAACGCAAAATCGATCCCAAGCTCCGAATCCGTGAAGGCCGGAACGAAAACCGGAACGTTGTGCTCCACGCACGATTTCAAAATGCCGCGACCCTTCGCGTGTTTCTGCAAATACTCACCCATGCGCCGATTCAACTTCCAACTACACACCGTTTCCTCAGAATCCCAGCGCTGCAGAACATGATCGACAACTACTTCTACCGCATCCAGATTTACTTCCGGCTCCAGGGAGTCATAAACCCGGTTGTAACCCGCGAGAAAAAGTTCGTTGTCGTCCATTTTCGCGTCGTAGCGAAAATGCGAGCGTCCGGTCGCTTCCACCAATCCATGAGCCATTAGCGCTCCTGTGGACACGATCGCCTTTACGATGCCTGATTCGACCAGATCACAAAAAACTAAACCCATTTTTCCGACGGTAAGCGCCCCCGAAAGGGTCATTACAATAAAACAATCTTTATCGCGCGCCATGGCTTCCAGAACGTCGGCAGCGTCACCAATTTGACGCGCTGTGTAGGCGGTTTGCCCCATGGCGCGCACCAGGTCGTCGATCGTGCGGATGCGAGAGAGATCCAGCGGAAAAATAGGAGTGAGGCGATCTTCGATCGGGTCGTGTAATGTGCGCCCCGTGACGCCCTTTTTCTTTGCCATTCATCGCCCTCGCAGGTAATGTATGTTCCCCGAGAAAGTCGGGACACACAATTGTTCGTTGCGGCCTTATTGATATTACAAATAGGGCCAGTGCAAAAGAAAAATTTCCAATTAGTTCAAGGGGCGCCCGCATTATGTCACGATACACTCCGATGCCGCCGGACAATTTCGGTGGTCTGCCGGAAGAGCATTCCACCTACGAAACTTCGCGTGCTGTAATTTTTCCCGTGCCGCTCGAGCGCACCACGACGTACGAACGTGGAACGCGCAACGGTCCCACGGCCATTATCGCGGCCAGCCGCCACATGGAACTTTACGATGAAGAATTGCAGCTCGAGCCGTACAAAGAAATCGGCATCGCCACGCAACCTCCCATCGACACACAAGACGGAACTCTGAACGAAGTAATGACCGAGCTCTTTACTGCACAGCTTGCGCTGCTCGAAGATGACAAATTTCCTGTCGCGCTGGGTGGTGAACATGGTTTGACGCCTCCTCTCGTGTCCGCCACGGCCAGGAAACACAAGAATCTTTGTGTGCTGCACATTGGCGCGCACGCCGAGCTGCGCGATGAATATCAGGGTAATCCTGCCAGCCACGCCTGTGCCATGCGTCGCGTCGTGGAAACTTGTCCCGCCGTACAAGTGGGAATTCGCGCCTTGTCAGACTCAGAAGCGAAAGCAATTCCGCATTTGCGCACGAAGATTTATTGGGCTAAAGACATCGTGCGCGCCCCGGTGAAGACTTGGATTGCGAAAGTTCTGGAGGACTTGGGCTCTCACGTATACTTGACCATCAACCTCGATGGCTTCGATTCCTCGGTAGTACCTTCCACCGTCGCGCCCGAGCCTGGTGGTTTGGATTGGCACGAAGTAACATCGCTGGTGCGCGCGGTGGCGGATCACAAAAAAATTGTCGCGATGGACGTGACCGAACTCGCGCCTAGACCGGGATATCACGCAGCTGATTTCCTGGCCGCGAAGCTCGTCTATAAATCCCTGGGCTACATTTTTTGCCAGTCTTGATAAAAGGAGATTCGATTATGACGAGCATGGCAGCATGGATTTCCCTGACTCAACACCCGGTCACGCAGCGCGACGTAGTCGTATATGTGGAGACCCATTCAATTCTTTGGTGGATCTTAATCGGATTGATCGCTGGATGGCTGGCCGGCACCGTCGCTCGCGGGCGTGGGTTCGGATGCGTTGTCGACGTAATCCTCGGCCTCATCGGAGCTGTGGTTGGCGGATGGATTTTTCAGCGTCTCGGAATCGCCGCGTTTGGATTCTGGGGAAGTCTGGCAGCGGCCACTGTGGGCGCAATCGTTCTCGTCGCCATTGCAAGATTGTTCGCGGGCGGCCGGGAGGATTGATTGTCGCTCCTGCGATTCGCGCGCGACTCGCTTCGTTGATATGCTTGGCCTTCGTCGCTTCAAGCCTCTCGTGTGATACGATTGCATGTTAGCTAAAGAAAAAAGAACAGATTTCCCGCCGCGTACACTGAGCGAGAAAGCCGGAAAGATTTGAGCCAAACATCACTGTGGGCCATTCCGCTGGGCGGACTAGGCGAATTCGGCATGAATATGCTCGCCCTGCGCTTCGGCGATGAAATTATTGTTATCGACGCGGGATTGATGTTCCCCGAACAAGAGTTGCTCGGCGTGGACATCGTTATTCCCGACATCACCTACCTGAAGCAAAACAAACGCATGGTGAAGGCCATCGTGCTTACCCACGCGCACGAAGATCACATTGGGTCGATTCCTTACATTCTTCCCGAGCTGAACGTTCCGATCTATGGGACGCAATTTACTCTGGCCATCGTAAAGAAAAAACTCGAAGAGCACGGCCTGCTCGAGTCTGCAAAGTTAACCGAAATCGCCGCGGGTGACACCACTACAATCGGCCCATTCTCGATCGAATACTTGCACGTCACTCACAGCACGGTTGACTGTGTTGCGCTTGCCGTGCGCACACCTGTCGGCGTGATCATTCACACCGGCGACTTCAAGATTGATCCCACGCCGGTAGACGGAAAGCCGTTCGACCTGCATGCCTTCGCGCGCTACGGGCAAGCGGGCGTGCTTGCGCTTTTCAGCGACAGCACAAACGTGGAACGCCCCGGATTTACGCCGTCCGAGCGCGCCGTCATCGTACGGTTGGAAGAATTATTTCGTGCCGCGCCTAAAAAAGTGGTGGTCTCCTGCTTCTCCAGTTCTGTGCATCGCATTCAGCAAGTGATCGACATTGCCCGAATGGTCGGCCGAAAAGTTGGCTTTGTCGGTCGCAGCATGGTTGACAACGTTGAAATCGCCCACAATCTTGGAAAGTTGCGCATTCCCGACGGCAGCGTGGTTCGTCCGCAAGATATCAAGACCTACGATCCGCACAGACTGGTCGTTCTAGCTAGTGGAACGCAAGCCGAACCGCTTTCCGCACTTTCGCGCATCGCCGTGGACAATCATCGTCTGATGAACATCACCGAAAACGATACGGTGATCTTGTCCGCCCGAATTATTCCAGGCAATGAAAAGAATATTTTCCGCATGATTGACCACCTCTTCCGGCGCCGCGTGCTGGTCTATTACGAAAGTGGCAGGTCGGCGCCGATTCACGTCTCGGGCCACGCCAGCCAGGAAGAAATGAAAATACTGTTGCAGCTGGTTAAGCCGAAATACTTCATTCCCGTTCACGGCGAATACCGCCAGCTTTTCCGCCATGCTGCATTGGCAGAGCAATTGGGCGCCGTTGGGGCGGAAATTTTCTTAATCGAGAGCGGCCAGCCCGTCGAATTCACGGCCGACGGCAACGCGCGTAAGCGCGAACCCGTCACAGCTGGCCGCGTGTGTGTGGATTCCGGTTCGCTTGAAGAAATCGAAGACGTAGTAATTCGAGACCGTCGCCACCTTTCCGAAGATGGCGTCGTTGTTCCCATTATCGCTATTAACAAGCACACGGGAAAAATGGAGATCGCACCTGAAATCGTCACGCGCGGATTCCTGCCCTCCGAAGACGGCGCTGAGATTCTCTCGCAAGCGCGCGATGTGATTCTGCGGACCGTCGAGCAATCCAGCCAGGAAGAAAAGACGGACTGGAGCGTGATCAAGGAAAAAATTCGCGCCGATTTGAAACGGTTCCTCAACAAACAGACATCGAAACGCCCCTTAATCCTACCCGTGATTTTAGAAGTGTAGTCCGCTGTGAAATTCACCCTACGCGACTATAAGCCCGACGATTTCGACACCTTGTACGAGATCGATCGGGCCTGCTACGAACCCGGAATCGCCTATTCCAAACGCGATATGCGCGCTTACCTTCAATTCCCCGGCGCTGCATGCGTCCTGGCGGAAACCTCTCGCGAAATAGTCGGCTTCTGCATCAGCGCGCACCAACGCACGCACGGCTACATCGTCACAATTGACGTTCTGGGACAGTATCGAAAATCCGGAATCGGTTCCGCTTTGCTGAGCGCAGTGGAACGAAGGCTCGCTGCAAACGGCGTCCGAGAACTAGGTCTAGAAACAGCAACCGATAACGAATCCGCAATTGCCTTCTGGAACAAGCACGGATATCGTACCCTCGGCGTTGAAAAGGGATATTACCCCGGTGGTCGCGACGCATTCGCAATGTCGAAAATCCTGGTTCCGAGCGCGCGCGCGTCGAAAGAAGGCAGGTAAGGAATGCTACTGTGGCAGGCGATTATCCTCGCAATCGTGCAAGGCTTGACTGAGTTTTTGCCGGTCAGCAGCAGCGCGCACCTGATTCTAATTCCCTGGTTATCCCGCGGCCATGTTCCCGACCCAGGCTTGGCATTCGACGTAGCTCTGCACCTTGGAACTTTAATCGCGGTGGTTCTCTATTTCTTGCGCGAGTGGGTGCAGCTAATACTCTGTGGACTCGGATTTCACCACCCGCAGCGCGCTCCTGAACATCAAGTGTTGTACAATCGCCGTCTCTTCTGGTATTTGGTCGCTGGCACCATCCCAGGCGCCTTGGTGGGATTCTTCTTCGAACATCGTATCGAAGAAAGCCTTCGCGACCCAGTTCCAATTGCGATCGCCATGATCGCAATCGCTTTGGTAATGTGGTACGCCGAGTACGCCGGCCGCAAGGATCGCCACATCGAGCAGACCTCGCTCGGCGATTCTCTTGCAATCGGAACCGGACAGGCGCTGGCCCTCTTTCCCGGTGTTTCGCGCTCCGGAATCACAATTTCCGTAGGATTGTTTCGCGGCATGACCCGCCAAGCCGCTGCCCGCTTCTCGTTTCTGCTCGCAACGCCGCTAATCGCCGGCGCCGCTGCAAAAGAACTCCCCAAACTAATCAGAGCGCATCGAGTCGGCGGGCTTGATTTGCCCATGTCCACATTGGCTATCAGCGTCGCGGTTTCGGCAATGGTCGGCTATGTTGTCATCGCCTTCTTCTTACAGTATTTGCAAACACGCACTTTGAAGATCTTTATTTACTACCGGATCTTGTTTGGTATAGTCGTTTTGTTGCTCGCGTTCCTCCCATTGGGCTTCGCGCGTTAGCGCCCGCGCCGCCCGGTTGTTACGCGTGAGCCTTCCCCAATTGTTTGCGCTCGGCTTGAAAAAGTTCGAGCTAATCCGCTCCGTGCAAGCACGATCCAACAGCAATCATTTGGGATCGCTCACGGCGCCGATGTTCAATGCGAAATTGCAAAGGGGAAGCTTGTGCGCATCCTGTCGCCAACCGAAAATAAACGCCTCAACGAACTTGTCGGATTTGTCGGTCTAAGCCTCGCGTTTCTAATTGCGCTAAGCTTGCTGTCCTATTCTCCGCACGACGTTTCTTTTAATGTGTCAGCCCGGCCCCCCGGCACAGGCCCGGCGAGAAATTGGATCGGCCCCGTGGGCGCGCATATGGCCGACCTCTTCTTTCAATTCTGCGGATTTAGCGCGTTCCTATTCCCGATCGGGATGTTCATCGTGGCCATGCGATGGTTTCGCAGCCAGCTCTTAGAAGCGCCAGTAGCAAAACTCGTAGGCGCAACGATGCTCCTGTCCTCGCTTTCCGCTGAATTGACTCTGATACATATGCCCGAGGTTCGCGGCGTTTTACCACCGGGCGGTCTGCTGGGGAGCGTTCTCGCGCAAGGTCTGCGAGCAGCGCTAAATCCAATCGGTGCTCATTTAGTTTCGATCGTGCTAATTCTCACCTCTCTCTTCCTGACCACGAGTTTTTCTTTGCGGGCAGCCGCGCATTGGATGAAGAAACCGATGACGGCGAACGGCATGGTTGGAAAATGGATGGCGAGAGTCGCCGAATGGCGCGAAGAGCGCGAATCCTCGCGTCTGAGAAAGCGTGTCGAGGAAATCAAGATTGCAGGCCGTCCCGCCGTTGCGCAGCAGCGCGTGGCGGCAAAAGAATCGTCAGAGCTGGAGGACCTGCAGGATGACGCCGAGGACGCTGAAGAAGGCAAAGACTCGCGTCGCGCGCCGGCGGTAATAAAGTTCCATGAACTCGAAAAAACCGCTCCCGCCAAGAAAGCTAGCAGCGAACCCAAAATCTCCCGCGGAAGAACGATCTACAGACTTCCCTCCAGCTCGCTGCTGCAAATGGCCGAACGCGGCCAAAAGATGGACGAAATCCAGTTAAAAGAGTGCGCGCGCGCCATCGAACAGAAGTGCGCCGAATTCGACGTTGCCGGCCACATCACCCAAATTAATCCCGGCCCGGTAGTCACCACCTTCGAGTTGAAGCCTGAGGCTGGCATCAAGTATAGCCGCATCACCGGCCTGGGCGACGATCTCTGCCTAGCGTTGAAAGCCGAATCAATCTTGATCGAGCGCATCCCGGGAAAATCCACAGTCGGGATCGAAGTGCCCAATGTGCATCGTGAAACCATCGCATTGCGCGACGTCGTGGAATCCCCGGAATTCAGCCACTCTCCTTCCAAACTTACGTTGCCTTTCGGAAAAGATTTAATCGGCCGCATCCGCGCCGGCGATTTGACGCAGATGCCGCACTTGCTGATCGCCGGCTCAACCGGAACGGGCAAAAGCGTGTTCATCAATTCCCTGCTGATGGGCATGCTCTTCAAAGCTACTCCAGACGAATTGAAGCTCGTCCTCATCGATCCAAAGCAGCTCGAACTTGGTTTGTACGCCGACATTCCGCACTTGTTCACGCCGGTGGTTACCGATCCAAAAGTTGCGGCAAACGTAATGCGCAACGCTACGCGCGAAATGGAGCGCCGCCTGAAACTTTTGGCGCAGCGCGGCGTGCGCAACATCGAACAGTACAATCGCACTTTCGAAAAGGGGCAGTCGCTTTCTCTTTTCGACAATGTGGAAGAGGAAGAGCACAAGCCGCTCCCCTATCTCGTCATCGTCATCGACGAATTGGCCGACCTCATGATGGTCGACACGAACGGTGTAGAAGAGTCGATCACGCGCCTGGCGCAAATGGCCCGCGCAGTTGGCATTCACTTGATTCTCGCCACGCAGCGCCCGTCGGTGGACGTAATCACAGGTCTCATCAAGGCGAATTTCCCCGCACGTATTTCTTTCCGGGTCGCCAGCAAAGTGGATTCCCGGACGATTCTCGATACCAACGGTTCCGAGTCGCTTCTCGGCAAAGGTGACATGCTCTATTTGCCCGCAGGCTCGTCGAGACTCCACCGTATTCACGGCCCCTACGTTCACGAATCCGAAGTTGGCGCGGTTTGCGATTTCTGGCGCGAACAAGCCAAAGCCATTTACAACGAAGAGTTGCTGAAGCCACCAAAAGATGACGCGTTCGGCGGAGGCGGCGCGGGAGCCGAAGGCGGCGAAGAGGTGGACGACGATCTCTACCAGGAAGCCGTGCGCGTGGTCTGTGAAATGGGGCGCGCATCCACTTCTACCTTGCAGCGCCGCCTGCGTGTCGGTTACGGACGCGCCGCCCGACTGATCGACTTGATGGAGAAGGACGGAATCGTCGGCCCGCCAGATGGCGCAAAAGCACGCGAGGTTCTGAAGAAAAAAGATTGGATGAAGGAATACGACGATTCGATGAAGTGACAACAATCCCGGAAGTCGAAGCAATTGAATGAAATTCGCATGCCGGCAGCCACAAGCTTGGATATCCCGCGCCTGCTGAAATCTACAATCGCAACGTCCTCAACACGCCCGTAACGTTTGATCTGGTCGCTCACCTCCCGGAAAACCGTACGGCGTGGTTCAGGCAATTCGGGACCACGGGACGTCATCGCTTGCTCGCCGCCGAAGAAAACGGCGTCGTGCTGGCTTACGCGGGGACCGCCAAATTTCGCGACATCGGCTTTCCCAATGCTCTTTCTGTTAGCTCTCCTCCAGCTTTGCAATTACCCGCTAATTCCTACAAGCCGGAACACCCTAGATTTGAAGTAGCGCTCCATTTCCAGAAAACCTTTCTTTGGGAGTGTTCCCGATCTTCCGCAGTTCAAAATTATCCAATCAGTGTAGTGAGTTGGTACTGCAAAGGTTTATGCTAATAAAGGATGCAGTCCTAAGAAACGCCCAAGGGGTGTTTCCCGAGGAGGCCTAATCGGGAGCCGAACGATGAAACCAGCCTCACTATTCTTACTCGTGCCGCTTGCTTGGATATCTTTTGCATTCTCAGCCGTAACGCCGCCTCAAAGCGCCCCCTAGTGGCGACTCCGCTCGCCCTTCGACGTCGCGCGAGGGTCACTACGATGACACTTTCGTACCTCTTACCCCAAAATATTTACACGTTTCTCGAGGTCACATGAGTAGTGCGACTTCGGTCGAGGAGAATTTATGACAAACCCATTCGTGCATGTGGAGCTAAACACTCCGGACCCAGAGAAGGCAAAAGCGTTCTATGCGAAGCTATTTCAATGGCAATTGGAAGAAATGCCCAACCCTGCGGTGCCGGGCGGCACCTATACAATTATCAAAGTGGGGACAGGCACTGGTGGGGGAATCATGAAGCAAGTGTCGGGCGGGCCTGCGGGATGGCTCGCTTACGTCGCAGTGGACGACATTCACGCTGCCACGCAGAAGGCGGAATCGTTAGGCGGCAAGATCATGAAGGATGTCACCGAAGTGCCAGGAATGGGCTGGTTTAGCTTTATTCAAGATCCGACCGGCTCGATTCTGGGGCTTTGGAAGAATAAATCGATGTGAAGTTCGCAAGTTAACTCCGTATCGGTTCTATTGGTGTCGAACTCGCGTTAGATATTTTAAGTTGGAGACCCAAGCATCGACTGTGAAACGATCAGCCTGACCCATTTACAAAGTCCGTTTTTCTCTTTTCAGCACTGCGACTTTTCCGTAGAATCTTAAGCTGCTCCCGTGCCGAGGTAGCTCATTGGTAGAGCGCGGCCCTGAAAAGGCCGGCGTAGCCAGTCCGATTCTGGCCCTCGGCACACTCCGTATCGACGCCCCAGGACTTTCCAACTTCCTCTGTAACGAATCTCTCGCCCTTCGCCTTCAGGCAAGAGCGTAATCGACTCGATGTGCTTTGCTAGCTCCCGCCGCACAACGAACGGATTTCCGTACTTCCCTGCAATTAGCGCTCGAATGTCTCGCAGGTTTTCCTTTACGAACTTCCGTAGACCCGACACCTGCTCGTGAACAGAGCCTTCCTTCTGACTTAGAGCTTTCGCTGTGATGCTCGAAAGCTCGGCCTCGCGTTCCGTGATCGCCGCTCGAATCGAAACTGAGTCCATTCCATCCGTACCGCCGCACTCGGCGGTCATCTCGATGAGTGCACTCGCTGTGGACATCGGCCCCCATCTCCTATAACAGCTGCCGCGATCGCCATCGCCAAGAAGTGTCAGACCGCTGCTCGGGACCGCTGGATCGCTGCGTAGAGCGAATACCCAAATAAGAGTCGTAAAGTTTCGGCTATACTTGCGTTACGTGGCAGCTTGACTAACAGCCACACCATCTCGAGGAGGAAAACGTGAGCTTGAGGATTGTTGCGGCGGCGCTTGCGCTTTCAGTCTTCGCGGGGACAAGTTTGTTCGCACAAGAGCAGACGCCGCCCAAGCAGTCTGAGGGACAACCGTCTTCTTCGCAGGATCCCTCGGCGCAAGGCTCGGGCGAGTCGGGCGCTCCACGTTCAATTCGTGTTGGCGGAAATGTGGCGCAAGCAAATCTTATATACCAAGTGGCGCCGGTTTATCCGCCACTTGCCAAGACGGCCCACATCAGCGGTACGGTCGTGCTTCATGCGATTGTTGGCAAGGATGGAACCGTACAAGATTTGCAATATATTTCAGGGCCGCCGCTGCTGATGAAGTCAGCCATGGATGCTGTGCGGCAGTGGAAATACAAGCCGACACTGTTCAACGGCAATCCGGTGAACGTGGATACCACGATAACTGTGGTTTTCACGCTGGGGGGGTCAAACGCTGCAGTGCCAAACACTGAAGTGCAAGACTCTGCAGCCCCCGCAGCGCCAGCTACAAGTCAGAGACCGCAAGACTCAAAAGCGTGGCCGGAAATAGGTCATTCCGCTCCGGTGATCGCTCATCCGGCTCCCATTTATCCTGCGGAGGCGAAGGAGAAACATATCGAGGGTGTCGTCGTGCTCCGCGCCACTATCAGCGAGAGTGGATCAGTGAAGAAACTAGAGATCGAGAGTGGACCTACGGAACTAACAGATGCTGCCAAGGACGCGGTCAGAAGATGGCAATTCACCCCTATCGAGGTGAACGGCTCGCCGGTGGAAACGCAAAGAGAGATCGCTGTTCTGTTTTCTCTCACCAAGAACAATTACAAGCTGATGGCGACGAGCTTTGAGCCTATCGCGGCTGAAGCGATTGCATCTACCGAAGATACTCCGCCGCTGAAACATCCAGCGGCAGCCAGATCGGGCCAAACGGCAATCCCAGATAGGTTGGATGGAATCCAGAAGCAGACTCAGGAACTACTTGACGCTTGGCGGGCAGGCGATAAGGACAAATTTCAACAGCTTCTAGATGGATTCGCAATCGAAGATCCGCAGCAATGGCTTGGCGCAACCTTCGGCGCAGACAAAAGCGATATTCTAGTGCCGAAGTACGAAATCAGTCTTGAAAGGTTCAAGCAGCATATGGCGCGGATCGCAGGATATTGGGAGAAATCCAAGACGTCGTTCCTGCAGGTCGAAACTTCCGTTACGCCAAATCCGCCGGAAGATGTAGGCCAACCTGATGGGCCACCTGTGCCTCGGAAGCCTTTGAATATTGAGAATTTTCGATTTTACGTGCGAACAGGGCAGGTAGATCCAGGCGATTGGGTGTTCTCATTTGTATACGTAAATGGAGCATTTCGCATCGTCGGCGGGACGCACACATTCTGGAATGGGAATTGGAAGGATGAACAAAGTGACGGTCGGATAATTTTCACCAAGATCCCGAACTCGACGCCAACTGCTCCGCTCGACCGGTCGCAAGAGCCGTTTATATACGAACAGGTGCGCGGAAAGATGCGATATGAAAATGACGGCACTGGCGTGCGAGAAGTAACGGCGCGAATGCGCGTTCAGACCCCGGCTGGACTCGCAAAAGCGGGGCAACTTGTTTTCGATTACAACGCCGCAAATGAAAAGATTGAAATTCGCAGTGTGAAAGTAACAAAACCGAACGGCAGCGTCATTACAGCGGGCGCGAGCGCGGTGCAGGACTTGAGCGCGCCAGTCGCACAAGAGGCGCCGATGTATACGGATGCTCGGCAAAAGCACGTGACTGTGCCGGGGTTGGCGGTCGGCGATATTGTTGAATACGATGCTGTGATCACCACGTTTGAACCTTTGCTTCCCGGGCAGTTCTGGCACACATGGACCTTCGTTTCCAATGCCATCTCACTTGATGAGCAGGTGGACCTAGATGTTCCACGAGATCGGGCTTTAAAAATCAAAGCTGCGCCCAGAATTGAATCCAGTACGCACGACGAAGGGAACCGCCGCATCTATCACTGGGCGACTTCCACGCAAATGTATTTCGATCAGGCCGGCTTGATGAAGGATTTCAAATTCGATGTGAAGACTATGCTGGAAGGTGTGAAGCCTCCTCCTGCCCGGACAATCATGTTCTCGACGTTCCAATCGTGGGAAGAAATCGGTACCTGGTATTCGAACCTGGAGCGCGAACGCAGAGCGCCGACGGCAGAAGTGCGCGCTCAGGCTGACGAAATTGTTCGAGGACAGGCTAGCGATGTGGAGAAAGTTCGCGCGCTCTACGAATGGGTCTCACGCAACATACGCTACGTGAGTCTTTCCTTCGGAGTCGGACGTTACCAGCCGCACGCCGCAGCGGAAGTCTTGGAGAATCGCTACGGCGACTGCAAAGACAAAACCACGCTTCTGGAGGCCCTGTTAGAGGCAGAAGGATTTCACGGACTTCCGGTTCTAATTAATTCAAAGGCGGACATTGATCCCGATATTCCGACGCCTCTGCAATTCGATCACGCAATTACTTTTATTTCTTTGAATGGCCAGGATTACTGGCTGGATCCTACGATTGGTGTGGGTCCATTTGGTTACTTGCTTCCACAGTTGCGAGGAGAGCGCGCTTTAGTGGCGACTGGGGATGGCAAATACGGACTGCGCAAGACGCCACAGGATCTTCCGTATAACGTCGTGTATCAATTCAATGTCGAAGGAAGTGTGAGCGAAAGCAAGGACATGGACATCAAGTTGAGCCTTGATACGCGAAGCGATCTAGAAGTTCTCTTGCGCATTGGTTTCATGCATATGTCGCCTGGACAGTTGACGGCGGTTATGCAGAACATGCAGAAGGGCGCCAATGCCGGGCCGGGAACAGGGAATCTTACGTTTAGCGACTTGAAGGGGAGCGACGCGAGCGACACTCGAAGCCCGTTTCATATGGAAATTCGAGTGCAAGGCAACGTGCCGGACAGCAAGAAAGATGGTGCGGCCGTCAGTGCAACGTCACGCGAACAGAGCACGGAACAATTGCGGGGCTACTTGTCATATTTACTTCCGACTTTGGGAGCCAAGGCCGACGGCGAAGGTAAAGCGGATTCGGAGACATCGAAGCCAGAGACAGAAAGAGAATTTTTGTTGAATTTTGTTTTCACTTCGCCCGAGATCAAAAAACCGTCGGTCGACAAGCCCATTCACATCGATATTTCCAAGGATTTCGCGGCATTCAAGGCGGACATAGTGCGGGACGGACAGACTGTCCGCGGCAAGGTACGCTTAAACCTTCGCACACGCGGAGTGCCTGCCAGTAAGTCCGACGATTATGCGACGTTTGTGACGGCTATAAGCGATTGCTTTGCGAGCCTATCAGCAAAATCGGAAAGCACCGTTGCAGCCAAATCTGATTCCGTAGCTAATTCCGAGACGAAGACCATCGCTCCAATGACTACCTCTAAGAATTCCGATGTGCCATCGGTAGTACACCGTTCGGAAGTCATTGATCTTTATAAGCAAGGACAGGACGAGGCCAAGCAACACAATTATGCGAATGCGGTGGAGTCGTTCACTTCCGCTCTTAAGCTTGCGCCGCAATATCCGGAGGCCTGGCGCGAGCTTGGAAGATCGCAGATGTACTTGCGAAACTATGCGGATGCGGAGACAGCCTTCCGGAAATACTTAGCTTTGGCGCCGGACGACCATTTGGCTTACTTGAACATGGCGTGGGTCTTATCCACCGAGAAAAAATTCACCGAAGATGTGGAGATGCTCGAAAAACGGATCGCGGCCTCGCCCAATGATGGGGACGCGAATGCGCGTTTGGGAGAGGCCTATCTGGCCTTGCATCAGCCTGAGAAGGCGCTGCCCGTGCTTCAAAAGGCGGTGTCGATCTTCCCCAAGTATAGGTATCCACAGTTCAATCTAGCTCGCGCTTACTTGCAAATGCATCAGGAGGATAGCGCCGCGGCGGAGTTTCAACGCGCAATCAAGCTTGACGATACCAGCAGCACACGCAACAGCGCGGCTTACGCCTTGGCGGAGGCGAATACCCACTTGGAAATAGCGGCGATGTGGGCTAACGATGCGATTGACGCGGTGGAATTGGAGTTAAATCAGGTTAAGCTTCCATTACAGACAGCAACCATGCCCCGCGTAAGTCAACTAGCGGCATACTGGGATACGATGGGGTGGATAAGATTTCAGCAAGGCGACTTGAGTACGGCTGAGAAATATATCCGAGCCACCACCGAATTGGCCGACGATTCCACCGTTCTGATGCACCTTGGTAAAATTTATGAGGCACAAAAACGGCAGGAACAGGCTATCGAAGCTTATGCAGAGGCCCTCGCCAGCGTTCCCACCACACGCGAGATGGACGAAGACGAAAAGGAAGCGCGCGCTAGATTGGTAGCGCTGCTCGGAAACGAATCGCTCGTTGAAGACAAAGTAAAACAATCACGCGCAAAGGTTCGCGAGCGCCGTTCCGTAGCTATTCCGAATCCAGCAGGTCTCGAGGGAATCACACAGTACATTCTGATCGTTGGTCCGGGATCAAAGGTAGTGGATCTTCAAGCGGTAAGTTCAGATGATTCGTTGATGGGACTGAAGGACGCTCTGCGGAGCGCGACAATGCCTCAGTCATTCCCCGACAATATGGCTCAGAAATTGCCGCGCGCCGGAACTCTGTCTTGTCCGCGCGCAGAAGCACCGTGCACCTTTACTTTCACCTCTGCCGGGGCTGCCTCGCAAGTCATTCCTGCTGATTGAACATTTGCTTGTAGTATGACCGGCCAAAACTACTCAACACGGGATTCTGATTTTGCGTATGCACTTCGTGAGCGTTACTGATGCCCGTGGGGCATGGACCCAGCAATCATCTTCGGAGTCGTTTGGGCCAATTTGAACATCCCCGAAATGAACAGAATGCCGCGTATGTTATACGGTTTCGCCCTAATCATCTTCGTCGGCGAATGGTGGGTGGCGTGTCTCTTCGGATCTTCCTTGGCGAGTTCAGTTAGTCTGCTGAATGTTGTGGACATAGCGATTCGAGTTCTGAGTCTCGGTTATGTTTCCTTCAACAGATGCGTCCGTTCGTCCGCCCCTTCCCTCCAATGGGTACCAGGGCCGCTCTTTTCGGGAGCCCTGCGGTTCCCCACCTTCGCCGGTACTATGGGCTTCTAAGACCGCTCGGCCATCTATCCCAGGCGCCTTCGGTTTCCCTCGGCGTCCCGGTACCTCTCATGGTGAGGAGGAAATGGCAAGCTCTCCTGGGTTCCTGGGAAATCCCTTTGGAAGCATGCCCCGATCTAGGGACTCCGGCGATCCCGGCACGCCCTCGCATTAGCGGCCGACCGGACGCAGCCTTCCGCCTTACAGGGAGCGTCGGCCTTCGCAACGCAACCAATTTCGGATCCGCTTCGCGTGGCGGGTGCATTTCGGAGCTTTACTACGGTTCACTTGCGCTACGACCTGTCGGGTTGTTTGCCCCCCTGGCGGATCTGACCAAGCATCTCTGCTCGACCAAAGGGGACTTTTACTTCCGGGCTTCCGGTGAATTGGTCACCCGTTTCATCGCCGGATATAGCTACCGTGGCAACTGGGCAAGTTCCACGGGTGGGACTTACACCCACTAGAATGGCAGCTAGCCTCGCTGTACTACGCTTCGCACCCGCCAGTCACCCGGCGAGAGGCAACACTCGCTACTGGCCTATCTGCTCGACTTTGGCCAGGCGGGACTTTCACCCGCTGGACTCCAATAAGAAGTTTCACCGACTCATCTTCGGTTCCTCCTCTTCCAAGCTTTCCCCAGCGCGACTGTAAGCCGGTTCCGCGGGGCCTACCCTCATCAGTCAAGCAGTTGCGCACTACTCAGCGTTTTCTCTTTTCGTGCTCGTGGCACACATTAGTCGGATTACCGGAGGAGTGAAGTGATACTTTATTTGTCCATTGACCAAGACAGGCGCCGGGTCTTTATGTACTTCCGCGAGCCAGCGTGCGAGGAAGACAGTTTCCCTCCTGCATCCCATGCAACGCTTATGGAATGCGGTCGAAACGAGTAGTCTTTTGTGTCCTCCGTGCTCTTTATGCGGATTTTCCTTTGCGAGCAACGGGTTCACTCTTGGCTTTGATTGACTTCACGAGATCGGCCGACGACGCTCCTTCGAGCGACAATCCATAGCCGACTTCACGCACAATGCGCTCCTTCAACGGTTGAATAAAGTGTATGCGCGTGTTGCGGCGCGTCACTTCCGGCGCTTTCAGGTACAACTCGGCGAGTTCGCGCACCCGGCTGAGCGCCTTACCGCTCGGCACAACCTCGGCAACCACTCCCCATTCGTACGCGGTACGCGCCGGGAGCGGCTGTGGGTTCAGCAGGAACGCCTCCGCTCGTCCCGCCCCAGCGCGATAACTCCAGGTGGTAAAGATTCCGTCGCCGGGCGCAACGCCCGCGGAGAAGTGGGCCACATCTTGGAAGGTCGCACCATCCGCCGCCACAATTACACTGGCAAGTAGCGCGTAGTCTGAATGGACATGGGCACGTCCCTCGATAGCCGCGATAACCGGCACTCGTATGTTGGCTATGTTTTCCAAAACCTGAACGCCTTCGTCGTGAACCTGGCTCCAGACGCCGGGATCGGTGACATCGCCGAAAGAGGACCAATCGACATCAGTAATGAACTCCCCACCTGCGCCCGTCAGGATTACGATCTTGTTCGCCCTATCTTGCGCAATCCGGTAGAAGGCATCGACAAATTCTGTGTGAGATTGCGCGGTCATGATGAACGGTCCGCCGTTGGTGTGGAATTCAGCAACCAGCACACCTTTGTCATCGCGTGTCAGTTTTAGGTTGTGATAATCTCCAAAGTAGTTATTTTGAAGCGGCATTGCATTCTCCTCCCTGAGTTGCCCCGACTGCGTTCACCCGAATCTGTTAGTACGACGTCAGCGCATTGCACTCAGGTGGCTACAACGAGACCGCCTGCGGCGCGAATGACCTCATCGGTGATCCAGGCTGGATCAGTATTCTACTGCGAAAACGTGGTCCGGGCGATTGTGCCTGGTCGGATAACCGGAAAAGTCAAATCGTCCGAATTCCACATGGGTGGAGTCGAGATGTGGCGCGGTGGGTTAGGTGCGGCCTATCTGTTGCCGGCCCTTTCGTCTGCCGGTGCCTCAATAGCCGCACCATGCTTCCGTTTCCACATCCCGCTCATCGAACCGGATGTGCGGATTTCCCGCTTCCGGCTCTCGGAGAAAGGCTCACGGTGTCGCCCACGGGAAGCTGCTCGTCCGCTCAGTAAGGCAGACAAGTCCAAGCACAGCGTGCAGGTATGCCGGCGACACAACTGAGGATGTGCCGACTAATTTCACTAACCACGAACGGCTGCTGACATCCAAAACACCTTGCACGAATGGGCGGGAATTGTGGTGGGTCCAGAAGACTCGTGGCATCTGGATGTACCGAGTGTTCTTGTCGCAGATGGGAACCTGTTGTGGGCTAGCGCTGTTTACGCTGCTTTTCCGAGCACGCCTTCAAGTTTAACCAATATTTCAGCTGCGTCGATAGGGAGCGATTCCCGCCCTCGGCACACTCCCGACTGCGCAGCGTCTCCTAGCAAGTCCCATTTCCCTTCGTACTTAATCGCGCCGCCGTTTTCTTGCAGATCCCGGAAGCCCTTGCCGCATGCGTGAACCACGCGCTCGTAACGGCTGTCGCAGATCTGGTGGCCATGCATGGTTGAGCGTAGTTCGTCCAAGAAACGATGGTTGATAGTGGGCTCTGGCAGGTGGACAGAGTCGAACGGCACAGGCGGCATGGGAGGAGCTTCTCGTTCGATACCAAGTTGCGACTTGGCATAGGGCCAGAAGCTAGGATGGGCATCAGAACTAAAAGTCGTGTCGACATTGCCCCAGCCCCACCACTTCATATGGCTGGGGCCGTAAACCATAGCCGTTAAGGGGCGCTGTGGCCGACGCACTGAAGTACCCCAAGATATTGGCTCCATGGACCTACGGCCTCCCGGTATTGGTGGGCCATGACCCTGGAGATTTGGTGCAGATGAGTTAAGTCGTGAGCTGCCCAGGTGGCTAGCAGCTCTGACAGAGTAACGACTCCAAGGGCGGGATGGTGTCCACGCCGAACGAGGTCCTCTGGGCGCAAATTCAAAGCACGCAGTTCGATCAGGTTTTCACGACGCAACCGCGCGAATTCATCCAACAATTGTCCCAACGATTTGCCTTCACTCTCTCGTATCTGTCCCCAACGATCGAAGGGCTCGAACGCGCGAGTCTCACCAAATTGCAGAATCATCTTCGCGCGCGGCATCCAGTCGGTACGTTCGCCGTGAATCAGATGGCCGACGACGTCGAACGCGCTCCAGGTGTGTTCACCTTCGTTTCGGGACGTCCATGTTTGCGGCAGGTCGCGCAGAAGCACATCGAGGCCAGCGGGCGTGCGAGCGAGAAGCCGTACGGTGTGGTCCAAGTTGTGTTCCATCCATGCTCCCCAATTCGTACTCAGCGATTTTCGAGAGAATCAGTACGCGCGATCATACTTCAAGATAAGTATCGACTCTAGCGTGGGAATCAGACAAGTTGAGTCCTCGGACTGGACTTGATTTCATCCGAGTAGAGGAATACCCCGCGCGCTGTAGGTCTTCCTCGGCTGTATCCGCTGTTTCCAACTTCGTGCCCGTTTAGGTCGACCGTGGCTGCACCCAGCTCTCCCGCCTCACAGACCCCACCGTGCAGATTTCCACGCAGCGGGTTATTCGGTACGCAGAATGTCCAGTATATCGAACCGCGCAATACGGCGGGTCCCTACCCAAATGCTTGCCGACGCGATCAGCGCAATAAACAGCATCGATAAAATTAAGGTAGCAGGATCGGCGGACTTCGCTCCCTCAACAGAGCTCGCAAGGAAGCGTCCCGTAAGGATCGCGCCGACGATTCCGCAAATCGCGCCGACTACAACAGTAAATAGACCCTGGCGTAGCAGCGTTCCCCGAAGCCTGACAGGCGTGGCGCCGAGCGCAAGTCGTACACCCATTTCACGAGTCCGCCGCGCAACCGCATAGGAAACGACGCCATAAATACCAATCACCGCCAGCAACAACGCGAATGTCGCGAAGAACAGAAGTGCCGTGCGGTAAAATTTCGGGCGCGCGACGACATCTGTCATACGCTGCTCCATAGTTTTCACGCCAAATATGGGAACCTGTGTATCCACAGACCGAATTGTGTCACGGATGGCAGGCAGCCAATCTTCCGCTCGGCCATTTACCCGTGCCACGAATGTGGAAACGAATCCACCCGGGGAATGTGCGGGAACGAAGATCTGATTTGAGTGCGCGGTGTCCATGGTTTCGGTCATGTAATCCATTCCCTTGACCACGCCGATGATTTTCCACCGCGTACTTTTCCCGATAGTGACCTCATGATCTATAGCATCTGCCGGTGAACCAAATTCTGCGGCAAATCGTTCGTTGACGACAGCAACGTTGGCGTCAGCACGCACTTCAGCGTCGTTGAATTCACGGCCGTAAACGATGCGTCCTCCCATGGTCTTAAAATAATCACCCAATACCGGGACCATCGTGGAACTCTGTTTGGCTTCACGACCGTCTAATTCGAACGGCCCTCCCACAAAACCTTTGGCGTCAAGCGGAAGGAATTCTGTTTCGCTGGCGCTGCGAACACCTGGGAGCCGTCGGATCCGGGCAAGAGCTTCCTCGAAATAGGGAAGCTGGCGACCGTCCGCGCCATGTGTCGTCCCGTCCAGCGAGACGCTCGCCGTGACCAGTCCCTTCGTGTCGAAGCCGCGGTCAGTTCTCATCAGATTAACCAACGCACGCCCCACCGAGACGGACGCCGTCAGAAGGACGATCGTTAGCATCACTTGCGCGGCGACGAGCGTTTCGCGCGTCAGTCGCGCGCTGCGCGTACCGCTAGAATCGCGTGCCGCGAACGCATGGGTGCGTCCGGCAAACAGTGACGGCAAAACGCCAAAAAGCACGCTGCTTGCAATCGCCACTGCGATAGTGAAAGCCAACACACGCCCGTCGAGAATTGAATAGCTTTGCGTGGACAATGGCGCCCGTTGAACCTTCGAGGCTATAGAAGTGCTCCAAAGGGCGACGAATAATCCAGCGATAGCTGCGACAAACGATAGAAGCAGGCACTCCGTCAGTAACTGTTGTGCGATTCTCGCTGGGCTTGCCCCGAGCGCGCAGCGTATAGAAAGTTCCGCGGCACGATCTGCCGTGCGTGCCATTAGAAGATTCGCAATATTGAAGCAAGCGATTAGGAGGATCAGCACTACCCCTGCCATTAACATCAGCGAGGCATTCTTCGCTGGACCGGCGAGTTCGTCTTGCAGTGAAGTGATTTTCGGATACGCTTCGGAATTACCAAGTTTCTCTCGCTGCGGCCAGAGGCGGTCAGCTTCCACCGCGAATGCCGCACGAGCTCGCGGCCAGGTGACGCCAAGTCTCAGCCGTGCAATCGTCTCCCAACCATTATTGCCCGGAGAAAAATCAGCTGCTTTCCAGAGATCGGCATTGCTCGGATAGTTAAATCCGGCTGGCGCCACGCCGATAATGATGATGGGCTTTCCGTTGGCGCGCAGAGTGGAGCCCAGAGCGCGCTGGTCGCCTGCAAAAAGCTGTTGCCAGAGTCCGTAACTGATCACAACGACAGAATTGTTTCCAGGCTCGTCCTCGCCGTCCTGAAAAAATCGACCTATCACCGGTTGTGCGCCGAGAATCGAAAAGAAATTCCACGAGGTGTAGGAAATATGCGCCCTCATCGGGTTTTGTACTTCACCAAGGTTTACATCGAATTGCTCAATGAGAGCGGCATCGGACAGATAGGCGCTCTGCTGTCGCCGCCATTCATGAAAGTCTTTTGCGCTATCGTGGGGCGGAAAGAATGTTCCGAGTGAAACCAGACGGCTTGGGTCGCGGAATGGCAACGAACGCAGGAGCAGCGCGTTCACAACACTGAAGACGCCGGTGTTTGCGCCAATTCCGATGGCCAACGCCAAAATCGCAAACCCTGTTTGCCAGGGACGATTGGCCCAAAGCCGCAGCGTGTGTCGGGCATCCTGCGATACCTCACGCAAGAACTGCAGCGGAATTGATACCGCCAAATCGGCTAGAAGGCGAATCCACAGCCTTGCGAGTGCGAAGACGCTGGTCGATTCCGCAAGTTCGTCGCGAAACTCGCGCTCCATTGGCCGGGCGTAATCTTCATGAAAACCGGCGGGATAGAGCTTCAGCAGCAATCGATAAAGCTTGAGCGCGAAAGGCACGTCAGGCATGTTTGCGCGATCCGAATGTCGCCTTCGCCAACTGTGCGAGTTCGCGCATACGGGCCGCTTCAGCTTGGGCTACCTTGCGGCCGTAATGGGTGATGCGATAGTAGCGTCGGCGTACGTCGTCGAGATGGGGATCCGGCCGGTCAGCAGACTCTTCGATAAGCCCTAGCTCGAGCATCTTGTTGATGGATCCGTAGAGCATGCCTGGCCCCAGTTTTAGTTTGCCATCCGTGCGTTGAGATATTTCGCGTTTGAGAGCGTAGCCGTGTCGTTCGCCCTCGCCCAACGACAACAGGATGTGGAAGAAGGATGGAGACAGTGGCATAACATCACTGCGAGGCTTTCGGTCGTTAATGGACATAGTAGTACGGATCCGGACTGAGTATTACTTTGGCCCACTATTTTGTCAAGAACAAGATCCGTCCTGGAGACTTAGGTCCTTCCATGAGAAGGCCGGCGCTCTCCGGTTTGCCGACAATACGTCCGGAATGTGAACTCGGCTTGGGGTGCATGTACTCCAGCCCCTCTGCCCGCTTCTCGGCGCTCCACACATTTCAAGCCTTTGGGAATTCTGAAAAGCCCCCACGCAACAACGGCTTGCGGGGCGCCCTCGCGGTCGAGTGACCTCAACGGTCAGGGCCGCCCGCCCTTGCAAGGGGGAGAAGGTGACCCAAAACCTAGTATCCGGTGTGACAGAGAATGGGAGCGGTTCAAAAGGATTAAACGTCGTATAATCTCGTGCGCGCAACTGGGGAGCAGAACATTTGAACGTACAAGAACAAATCAAGAAGTATATTACCAGCCAACCGGAGCCAAAACGCAGTGACATGCGAGAGTTGCATCGGCTCACACTTCAAGTGTCACCAGAATGCAAATTATGGTTCTTCGATGGTAAAGACAGCAAAAATCATACTGTTTCCAACCCTACGATTGGATATGGATTTCACACAATAAAATATGCCAATGGAAAAAGTAGAGAGTTTTTTCAAATTGGTGTGAGCGGAAACAAAACCGGAATCTCTGTCTATATTCTTGGTCTCAAAGATAAGAAGTACTTAGCCAAAACGTATGGAAAAAAACTAGGCAAGGCGAGCGTGACCGGATATTGCATTCGGTTTAAAGCTCTAAAGGATATAAACATCGATACGCTTGAAGCGGCAATACGATATGGGCTTGCAGCTCAGAATGAAAAAGGCAAGCTGACGAAATAATTCCACTGTTAAAGGCAAGCAGTTATCGATGTAAAGGCGCTCCAGTATACGACCCCTACAGCCCTGACCCGCGCCACAAAGCCATTCTCTATAAAACGGGTCTCCCGCAATAGTCGTGCGGCTCTCTGTCAGCGCTCCTTGCCTTTCTCTGTTTGCCGTTGCCCACTGCGGAAGTATCACGGGGAACTCTGACCGTACCGCCGCAACATTCACCCAATCATTGATCGGTGGCATGGAGGCCATCGATCATGAAGCGGAAACCCTACTCACAAAAAAAACGTACCACCACAAAATCTGTCCTGCGCCTGCCAGACCTCGAGCACGCCAAAGCCGCAGTCTTAAATAGCCTCACCAGCCTGGACGCCCAACGGGGTTATCGTCACGCCATCGATGAATTCGTTGACTGGTATTGTTCGGAACCGCGCTTGGCTCTCAACAGAATTGTAGTGCTGCGCTATCGGTCTCATCTCGAATCCCGTCAACTTGCGCCTGGCACCGTCAATCTACGTCTTGGTGCCGTGCGCCGGCTTGCATACGAGGCCGCCGACTGCGGTCTCCTCAGCGCCGATTTGGCGGCTGGTATTCGCCGCGTTAAGGGCGTGAAGAAGTTGGGAGTGCGCCTCGGCAATTGGCTGACCGCGGAGCAGGGCCAAGCTCTTTGGCAAGCACCCGATCATCAACGACTGAAAGGAAAACGCGACCGAGCATTACTAGCATTGCTGCTCGCGTGCGGCTTGAGACGGCATGAAGCCGTGGCGTTGAGATTGGATCACCTCCAGCAACGCGAAGAGCATTGGGCCATTGTTGATCTGGTCGGCAAGGGAGGCCACGTTCGAACAGTTCCAGTTCCTGATTGGGTGAGAACCGAACTCGACGATTGGCTTGCCGCAGCTCGAATTGATCGAGGAAAACTGTTCCGCCGGGTCAACAAAGTTGGAAGGACATGGGGAGATGGCATGACGGTGAAGGCGGTTTGGCACATTGTGAAGGAATCCGCCAAGCGCATCGGCGTGGCGAAGTTGGCGCCACACGATCTTCGACGGACCTGTGCTCGGCTCTGCCATGCTTCGGGAGGCGAGTTGGAGCAGATCCAATTCCTCTTGGGGCATGTCTCAGTTCAAACGACCGAACGATATCTTGGCTGCAAGCAGCGGATTCGATCAGCGGTCAATGACCATATTGGTATCGAGCCGAATCCTTGAGATTGCGGAAGGGTTGCCGACAATCCGAAAGCTATCCAGTTCCGCGCGGCTCGAATTCAGGAGGCCGCAGTAGTCACCTCTTAAAGAAAGCGCATTATTCAGATGGGATGAGAAGGCCGGTCTCCAGCGGGATGCGATAGCTCCCAGTGAACGACGCGCTCGAGGCGCAAAAAGGAGACCGGCAATGAAGAAGATTAGCACTGTGGTGAGCGAGGGGATGCAGATTTTCAAAGAGAACCAGCTCACCATCGGAATGGATCTGGGAGACCGCTGGTCGTTCTACTGTGTTTTGGATGAAGCAGGCAAAATCATTCTGGAACAGAAAGTATCGACGACACCAGAAGCGATCAAGCAGACATTTGGAAAGATACCGCGGAGTCTGATCGCCCTGGAGACAGGAACACATTCGCCCTGGGTAAGCCGGCTGTTAACAGAGTTGAGACACGAAGTGATCGTGGCGCACGCACAAAAAGTGGAATTGATCACCAAGAGCAATCGAAAAGATGATCGACACGATGCGCGGACCCTGGCCCGGCTGGCGCGAATCGATCCTGAGCTATGGGGGCCGGTGCGGCATCGCAGTGCGCAAGCGCAAATCCACCTAACGGTGATCCGGGCGCGGGCTGAGCTGGTAAGTGCTCGAACGGCCTTGGTGAACGCCGCACGTGGGTTGGTGAAATCTTATGGCGAACGACTGCCCAAATGTGGCACGCAACAGGTGAGCCGGGAGCTAGCCGCGGGATTAAGCACAGAGTTGCGCGAAGTTCTGGAGCCGCTGCTCAAAGAAATCGAATCACTGAACGAGCGCATCCAGGAATACGACCAGCGGATGGAGAAAATCGCCAAGGAAGTGTACCCGGAAGTGTGCTTGCTCAAGCAGGTGAAGGGTGTGGGAACACAGATCGCCTTAACGTATGTGCTGACGATCGAAGATCCCTATCGGTTTGCGAAGAGTCGCGAGGTGGGCTGTTTTCTGGGGTTAAAACCTGGACGCCGGAACTCTGGGGAGAGCGAACCACAGAAGCGCATCAGTAAAGAAGGAGACCGCTATCTGCGAACCATGATGGTGCAGGGCGCCCATTACATTCTGGGGCCATTTGGAGAAGACCGTGATTTGCGGAGATGGGGACGAAAGCTTGGGGAACGAGGAGGAAAAAATGCCAAGAAGCGAGCGGTAGTGGCCGTGGCGCGAAAGTTGGCGGTACTGCTCCATCGGTTGTGGGTGAACGGCGAGGTATACGAACCACTGCGCAATAGTCAGAAGGCGATGCGTGCCGTGGCCTAAAAATTTTTGATTCGAACAGCCGAGCTCAGCCGCCGAGTCTAGGTGACTGCGACTAACTCCTGGAGCCCAACTCCCACCGAAAAGGTGAGAAGAGAGGACGCTAATCAGGTAGCAGCACCTACTGAACGAGAACACCCACCTAGCACCGAGCGAATATCGCTCAACTAAAGAGTGCGGATAGAAGGATGGCGACAGGGGCGGCTTGGCTGAATAGAAAGAAAATCATGGCACGAACAGCAAACCCAAAAGTGTGCCTTGACATCGATCGGCCTTCTCATAGAAGGAGTTGCAGTCCGTATGACAGAACTTCAAGGACGTTTTCATGATACAAGTGCAAAAGGTTTGTACAGATGCACAGGCAGCAGATCCTCGGCTCGGGGATAATCCTTGGCGCAATTCTTGTGCTTTCACTCGTCGCCGCTGGTGTCATGCAGCATCGCGCGAGCGCTCAAGGCTCTGGAATTGGCCTGTTCTGGACGGACGTCGGTCTACTGGTTGTGTACGGCTTTGCAGGAATGATCGTCTGGAAGCAAAGGTCCCCCAGCGCGATCACTGCGGCGATGGTTGGGGCGCAGATCGGCCTGGTCGTTGGTGCTGTGCAAATCGCGAATCACTTGATTGAGGCGTTTGTTCCGACCAGACCGTTCGTTCTCGTTATCAGCCCGGTGTTGCTGACGCTCGCGTCGTTAGGTATGGCGGGTGCGGCGGCGTGGGAGCGAACCGGATCGCTGGTGCTGGCAGTGATCAGCGGAGTTTGCTGTGCTATTGTCGCAACACTCATCACACTCTGCTTTGCCATTTCCTTTAATCTGCTTTTTGCGTTTCGTGTGGACTGGCAATTGCGCGAGGCATTTGCCGCCAGCGGCATGATCGATCAAGCGGGCTTCCGGGTGAGGAATATCCTGGAAGCGTCGTCGGAAATACTTGTTCGTATGCCTCTCTTAGCCATCTGCTTGGCTTTTGCTGGGGCCATCATCCAAGCATGGATGAGCCGCGAATCCCGGCGCGCGCTTGTGCTGGCAGCCAGATTCCTGGCCCCGTTTGTGTTTGCACTAGGTGCGGCCGAGCTGTGGCACGCCAACGCGATGGAACGTGCTGCACGACCACCCTTTGTGCTATCAGGGGTACTGCTTACCGGAATTGCTCTGTGTGCCGCGTATCCGATTTGGTCGGCGTTCCACGGATCGAGGAACTCCTGACGTTCTTTTGTCCCGAGTCACGGGCAATTCGGAAGTAATCTCCAGAAGATCCGATTTCCACGATTACTTCCGGCTTGGCGACAATACTTCCATAACTCTGGCCAAGCCCCGTTCAGGTCGTCTTGGGTTGCCAGTTCGTTCACCTGCAGCTACGCGAGCACCAGCTCATTTCTGGGCCAACTGGGAGCGTGCGTCTTGAAGTTCAGGCCGGTCTCCATCGGCATGCTGGCAGATGGCCAGGAGCTTGGCATAGTATGTTTTCGCCTTCTCTTGATCGCCCGAAAGCTTGGCCGCAAGCGCGGCGCCGGATAGGGCGTTGAAACGATTTGGCGCCGTGCGCAGCGTGGCTTCGAACTCAATCATCGCTTGCGCAGGCTGCTTCAGTTCCAGCAACATCTCCCCAAGCAGTTCGCGAGCCGGCAGGATGACTCCTGGGGTGACGTTGTTCTTGTCGGTCCGGTCCTCATGCTCAGCGGCAATACGCATCTGGGTGAGAGCGTTTTCGGGATTGCCCTTGGCCAGCGTGATCCATGCGGTGGCGGTCTGGCGTTGGATATCCACCTGGTCGGCCCAATAACTGTCGTTGACTTGCGTAAGCGTGTCACGCAGGGATGTGAGCTGCTGTACCTCTTTTTCGGCAACATCGATTTGCCCCGTATGTGAGGCGCCGAGGGCTCGCGCGAAATGCAGGTTCGCTTCCGTCCATGCTGCCCTTCCGCCGGGAAAAGTATTCGGCGGTATAAGGAGCGCAGCGGCTTCTGCCCAGCGATGCCGCTCCACAGCGTAGCGCGCAGGCGAAGCGCCCATGGCGTACAACCAGTTCATGTATTGAGGGTCATCGGAGCGCCCTGGCGCCGGGGATGCGAGCGCCTTTTTCGCCTCGCGATCCTGTGCGCCCTGGAGATAGGCATAGATCAGGTAGTCCTTCGCGTGGAGCTCGTTACCCGGCGCGTTGTTTTTTTGGGCTGAAGCTGCCGAGGCCAGGTTGGAATCGATAGATTCTTGCCACAAGCCGAGCCGCGTGAAGATGTGGGACGGCATGTGGAGTGCGTGCGGTGAGTCTGGCGCAATCTGGGCGTAACGTCGCGCCGCGTCCAAAGCCCTGTCAGCCAGTGGTGGATAATCGTAGGCATGAATGAGGTAGTGAGCTATGCCGGGGTGTTCTGGTTGTTCTGCAAATAGTGGCTCAAGGATCGCGCCAGCCTTTTTCTGATTCACATACGTTTTGTCGGTTGGCGGCGCGGTGGCGAGCAGTGCCAGCGCATAAAAAATCGCGGCCTCGTGGTCGTCAGGATAGCGCGCTTGCAGCTGGTCCATGGCCTTTTCGTAAGCCAAGGCGCGAGTGCGGTAGTCGAGTTGGTCGGCGTCCTTGTAGAACGTCTCGATCGCCGCAATATAGTCGCGTTCGCGCTGTGTTTTGGCACCAGCTAACTTTGCTTTTTCTACCGCGGCAATTCCTGCTTCTAGATCGGCCGGGCCGGGCGCTTGCCAGACCTGATGGTAGTACGTCATGGCGATTCCCCAGTAGGCCATGCCGCACGACGGGTCTTTCTGTGCAATAGCAGCGAAAGTTTCGCTAGCCTTCTCGTACCAAAAAGAATGGAGCATCGCTACGGCGCTGCTGAATTGCGACTGAACCGATGGTTCACAGGAAACGGAGAAACTCACTTTGCCGAGTTTGCCGGGATCGCCTGCGGGATGCTCGTGTTGGGCAACCGCTGGTGGCGCGAATGCGGCGCACACGCCAACAAGCAGCACCATGCAAATGAAGGTGAGTCGTTTCATGCTGGTCTCCCTGGTTGTTAAATAGGCCCTCTGGAATGAATACGCCGATTAGTTACGAATCCGTGCGACCTATTCTTGGTCGCGACCCCAATGAAGTCAAGTAAGGCATCAAAACAGTTGCGCACCTGGTGTTCGCAGCGTGCATCTGATGTTTATTCGCCTATCCGCAGAAGTGACCAAGTTCGCAACGGATCATAGCGTGTTCTCGGGATTCCGCCCGAGTGACGGGCAAACGTGAAGTAATCCCAAGGTAAGGTTTGCCGACAAACCCTCCAGAATCGTCGGATCCGCTGCATACAGTTGAACGGCGAATCTGTGTTGCTGCATATGCGAGTATTCGTCGTATTGCCAAGTGCCTGTCAGAAAATGTGGGCATGCCGATATGAAATCAAGCATGGTAATATCCCCCGCTAATATGTCAGCTAGCGGTCCCACCTCTCAATACGCGCTGGGCAGCACGGACCCCGAACACGAGCGCTTAATCCGGCAGGCTGCGTGGCTCGCTCCTTACACTGAACGATGCTTCCGTGAAGCAGGCATTGGCCCGGGCCAACGTGTCTTGGATCTCGGTTCTGGCGTTGGAGACGTAGCTCTGATAGCAGCCCGTCTGGTGGGTGCTTCGGGAGAGGTCGTGGGGATAGAACGCGACCCACGCTCGATTGCCCGAGCCAGGGCCCGCGTGGCCGAAGTCGGCCTCGACAATGTGAGTTTCACCCAATCTGATGTGTCTCAAATTCCGAGCAACAAGCTCTTTGACGCCGCCGTGGGCCGTTACATTCTCATGTTCCTTCCTGATCCCATTTCAGTTTTGCGTTCCCTGTCTCAATTGGTCCGTCCTGGCGGGATCGTTGCCTTCCAGGAGGCGTCTTCCACCTCTTTTCTTATGCTTGCCGCTCGCTTACCTCTCTGGTCCGCAGGCGCTTCGATCATGCAGGAGACCTTCCAACGCTCCGGAACAAACACAGAGATGGGACCCGTGCTCTCCGGGATTTTTCAGCAAGCTGGTTTGCCGGCGCCCTCCATGCGCACGGAAACCTTGCTCGGTGCAGATGAATGGATGGTCGATGTTCTTCGCAGTCTGCGCCCGCAAATTACGCAGTTCAATCTCCCTGCGGAATCACTGGGCGACTTCGAGACTCTTTCCGAGAGGCTCAAGACCGAGCTTGCTGCATCGAACTCAGAGACTCCTTTGCCGGCCCTCGTCAGCGCCTGGTCTCGCAAGTCGGGAAACTAGGCGTCCAATAGCACTCAACTTGATTACCGTCGTCAAGCCCTTTCGGCGCTTTTGACTTTTGGAAGGAGCGACATGGACATCCAGTACAATTTTTCGGGCCAAACGGCCGTCGTAACCGGCGGGGCGAGGGGGATTGGCAGGGCTATCGCAGCACAATTCGTACGATTTGGCGCTCAAGTCTGGATTTGGGATATTGATCCCATCGAACTCGACGGTGCGCATTCCCTGACCGTCGATGTAACGAAGGGCGATCAGATCGCAAAGGCCCTTGCGCATATTGTGAGCCAGTCGTCGCGCATCGATATGCTTGTGAACAATGCCGGATACCTCGGCAGCTATCTGCCCTTCGAGCAATTCGACACTGCCGAGTGGCAACGCATCGTTCACGTCAACCTGATTGGTGTGTTCGAGGTGACTCGCCAAGTTCTTCCAGTCATGCGGCGTGCGGGGCGCGGCCGGATCATCAATATGGGCTCGCTTGCAGGCAAGGAAGGATTGCCTGGCCTTGCAGTATATTCGGCTGCGAGCGCGGGCGTAATTGCGTTCACAAAAGCGTTGTCGCGCGAGGTTTGCGACAGCGACATTCGCGTAAACTGCGTCGCGCCCGGTCCCATCGACACGGACCTCATTAGAAGACTGGGCCATGAGGTTGTGGATGCGATGATTACCGCAAGTCCCCTAAAGCGTCTGGGAAGCGTCGATGAGGTCGCCGGAATGGTTTTGTGGCTTTGCTCCACTGCCAGCGCGTTTAATACCGGGGCGGTATTCGACATGTCCGGTGGTCGCGCGAGATATTAGGTTTTGAGCCCAACCATCGGCGTGATTCTCGTTGACGCTCGGACTTGGGTGTGTAGCGCTCAAACTCGTCAGCTTGCCCACTTTCACTCAGGCGACGAGGAGATCTGCAGCCTGCGCAGCCATCGATTGCACGATTGATTCAGCAGTCGGACGGTCCCTTAGCAGACCCACAGCCTCTCGGCTTCTCGGTCAGCCCATTCGTCGGTCAGCTTGAGAGTTGCCGACCACTCGTCCAGAATCGCACGTCCGCGAACTGATGAAAGGCAAAAACCTGGTTTGCCATATTCGGATTGGCCTGACACGTTCAACCGACCGGGCCGAGCTCATTTGACGTAGGCTGACCTTGCGACGGAGAATCGGGAATTCACATGGGAGACAGTCCTGACCTCAATATTCCTGTCGAGAGTAGAGCATGTTGACTCGAATAGCTTTGGGATTTGTTTGTTCGCTGACACTGATGCTGCAAAGCTCACAAGGCTATCCAACGAAGCCCGTGCGCATGATCGAGCCGTTCGGTGCTGGCGGTGGTCCTGACCTAATGGCCCGTGCTGTCAGCCCTAAGCTCTCTGAGCTTTGGGGCCAGCCCGTGACAGTCGAGAACCACCCCGGCGCGGGAAGTACGGCGGCCCCCCCTGGTCGCGAAGTCGCCGGCCGACGGTTACACGTTGCTCGTGAACACCAGCGCTCAGGCATACAGCGCAGCGCTTTTGAAGAACCTGCCGTATGACCCGTTGAAGGATTTCATCCCGATCGCTCCGCTCACCAGCCAGCCCTATGTGTTAGTTGCAGGCAAGCTGGCTGGCATCACCACCGTCGACGAGCTTGTTGCGGTGGCGAAAGCGAAGCCGGGTGAGCTGAAGTTTGGCTCCTCTGGCTTGGGCACCGGCACGCACTTGGGGGTCCTGAAATTCAATCTAGAGGCGGGCATTAAGGCGGTACACGTGCCCGCCCGAAAGGGCGACGCGATCGCCGACACAATCGCCAATACGGTCGCAGGGCGTACCGATTACCTGCTGGCACCTATTCCGCTCGCCCTGGCCGATATCCGTGCGGGCAAGCTCCGCGCGCTGGGCGTGAGCACCAAGAGGCGCTCGTACTTGCTACCGGAGGTACCGACGATTGCGGAGGCCGGCGTCGCCGGCTTCGACTACCCGATTTGGTATGGGGTATGGGTACCCGCAGGCACCCCGTCCGGAGTGGTGGACAAATTAGCGAAGGACATCGCGCGCGTTCTGGCGACGCCCGATGTGCGCGACTTGCTCGCGAAGCACGGGGCCGATCCGATGAGCATGACGCAGCCTGAGTTCGCGCGCTTTGTGCTCAGCGAGAGTGGAAGCGCGGCGAGTATCATCGAAGCCGCTGGTATCAAGCCCCAGTAAGCCTGAGCCGTCATTTCTTCAGCCCCGTAGTCCAGTTGAGAACGAGACTGAGCGGCGCGGACGATTCATCGGTGATCACTGAATCTGCGACGATCCGGTTGCCATCCCGGCTGACGTCGTACTGATTAACCCCCGCTGCCGTCAAATACATTGTCTGAAACATCTCCCACAACGGCCGAATCGACGACACTTGCAGTGAACCGTTAGTTTCTTTCAACTCCACGGCCATTAACTTTCTGTCCGGAGCCAGATAGTAAAGCCCTTTCCCGTCGTGTCTCCATCGCGGGGTGACGCCGCCGGCAATCGATGCTTGCAGTTTCCCCGTTGGCTTCGGAAAAGAAGAAATATAGATTTCATTCTTTCCGGACTCATCAGAGCGATAGGCAATCCATTGGCCGTCAGAGGAAACCTGACCTGAATCCACGTTTGCGCCTTTCACTGCAATTATCGGCTCAGCACCACTCTCATCGACAATGGGAAGCACTGAGACACGCTGCTTCCCGGTGCTCGTTGGCCGTTCCGTAAGAATCAAGGACTTGCCATCGGGCGTCCAATCCCCCGCAGCAACGAACGTGTCGTTCTTCGCTTCCCACCGCTCTTCCTCTTGCGCGATCTGGTTGACCGTCTTGATGTAAATCGCTAGATTTCCTTTCCTCGCGGATGAATATGCGGTGTATGCGATGCGTTTCCCGTCTGGAGACCATACCGCGGAGTGGGATACGAGGCCCAGGGGATCGCTCGCCAGGCGTGAGCGGTTCCCCGACCGGATGTCCAGCATCCAGAGCTCTACCTTACCCGACATAGTAATAATTGAGTCATAAATTAGAGTCTTTCCGTCCGGTGAAAATCTAGGAGTAGAACTTGGGGCCGATTCACCAAGGGACCCCAACTGCTTTCCCGTGCGGTCGAACAACACCAAGGAATGTGCACTGTACCCTTTCCCCAACTGATACAACAAATCACCATTTTCCGATACAGAAAAAATTCCGTTGCTAAACTGGGGGTCAAATTGGACACCTTCTGCGATAGGCACTGGCTCGCCCTTTACAACCAGCTTAACGGGATCGAAGGGTCTTGCCATCAATACATTGTCGGCTATGTAAAGCACATGTTCTGAGCCATAAGCTATGGGCGAGCTTCCGTGGAAGAGAATTCTGCTTCCCTTATCGTCGAGCGATCCCAGGTAGAAAACATTTTCCTCACTGACCGGACCAAGGAGCGCCGCCATGAACAAGAAATGATTTCCATCGGGCAGAAAATAGGGCCAGCGGTGCGTCCCTTCGTGCCCACTAGCGTCGAGCGTGGTAACCGCCCGCGGCGGCCTTCCGCCCGAAGCCGGGATACTTTGAATTTCACCGCTGACTCTCGCGAAGATAATTACATCCCTGCGGCTCCAGCTTGCGCCCCGGCTCGAGTCAGCGTCGCACAGTGTTTGTGGCGGCCCTCCCGCCACCGCAATCCGCTTCAATTTTCCTTGCGCAAAGAAGCCCAAATTGTGGCTGTCTGGGGACCAAAAGGCGAACGAGGCGTCTTCCGTCCCGGCCAGCGCGCGGGCCGCAAAGGAATCAACAGGCCGTACCCACAGTTGCGTTACTTTTCCGACTCGCCCAATGAAAGCGATGCTGCCGCTATCTGGCGATAAGAACGCCCCGCCGATCGGACCGTTGAAAACGAATGTTCCGCCTTCCGGCGGAAGAATCATGGATCGGACCACATGCGCCTCGGCGGGCTCCCTCCGGAAGTAAGCAAGTGCAAACAGAGTCGCCACAACTGCTGCAGCCAACGCCAATGCCCACGCTATCCATTCGCGCCTCGTTTTCGACGGCGTTATCAGCGTCGGAATTCCTGCTTGGGACACGGATTCCGTGAGCCATTTCAATTCCAGAGCCAAGTCCCGTGCCGTTTGCCAGCGTTCTTCGCGGTCCTTCGCTAGACACCTCCGGATGGCATGCTCCAGCGCTGGCGGGGTCATTGGCTTTATCGCACCAATTGGCACGGGCTCCTTCTCGAGAATCGCTGACGCTACGCTGAATTGGCTCTTCCCCTCGAACGCCTTCTTGCCCGTCACCATCTCGTACAGAACCGCACCCAGGGGAAAAATATCGCTCCGCCCGTCAAGCTCTTTCCCTTCAATCTGCTCCGGCGCCATGTACTGAAACGTCCCGACAATCGTCCCTTGCTCCGTCACCGGCGATTTCTGCTTCGTTGCCGTCAAGGTCTCCAGACTCGCCAGGGGGGCCACCGGTTTCGCCAATCCAAAATCCAGCAGCTTCGCACCGCTCGGCGTCAGCATTATGTTTCCCGGCTTCAGATCCCGGTGCACCACTCCGCTGCGATGGGCTTTGTCCAGCGCGTCCGCAATCTGCGCGCCCAATTTCAGCACTTGTTCCAGCGGCAGCGGCCCCTTCTCCAGACGCTTCGCCAGCGTCTCGCCCTCGACGCACTCCATCACCAGATAGTCGATTCCGTCCTGATGACCGATGTCGTGCAACACGCAGATGTGTGGATGATTCAAGTGCGAGATGGCTTTTGCTTCCCGCTCGAACCGCTGCTTGTGCATGGGATCAGAAGAAAACTGCGTGGGCAAAATCTTGATGGCGACACTGCGCTCCAACCGCGTATCACGCGCGCGGTACACCTCGCCCATTCCGCCCGCACCCAGCGGCGCGAGGATTTCGTAGGGCCCGAGTTTGGCGCCCGGAGCAAGCGGCATACTTGGCCGCGATTATACTCTGGGAAGGTTCGTAGGGTACTTAGGCAGCTCTCAAGCGCAGGAATACACTACTAGAAGTTACCGGAGATTCGGCAGGGGTGTCCGCGATTGTGGTCGGATGACGGGCTACTCGGAACTTTAGCGACGGACAGATCCAACTTCCGGATTGCCGACCACCCGCCAGCGATCAGTTCATTCCCGACGGGCGTGCTTTCCTTGGCAAGAGCAAGACGAGTGCCGCTGATAGAAATAACGAAACCCCAGCAAGGGCGAGGCCGGGGTAGAGGCTCCCTGTTTTGGTAGCGATCGCTCCGATCATGTATGGCCCGACAAACCCGCCAAGGTTCCCGACGGAATTAACTAACGCGATGCCGGCTGCCGCAGCGAATCCTGTCAGAAACTCGTTGGGCAATGCCCAGAAAGGACCGTAAAAGCTGTAAATGCCAACCGCAAGAAAGGTTAAGAGAGTCACGGAATAGAATGGGGAACGAGTTGCGCCAAGCAGCACCAGAGCCGCTCCTCCGGTGAGGGCTGGAATTGCCACATGGTATCGCCGTTCGAGTTTGCGGTCGGAGCTCCTGGAAACAAAGATCATCGCTGCCAGCCCCACCAGATACGGAATCGTCATCAGAAGTCCGACCATGCTGTTGGAATAGCTACTGGAAAGTGATTTCACCAGCTGCGGCGCCCAAGAATTCAGAGCATACTGACCGATCATCATCCCAACATAAATCAAGACCAGATGCCACTCGCGGCCGCTTGTCAAAGCCTGGAACACTGAATATTGGCGTTGATCGAATTTTTGCTGCTCATCCCGTCCCAATTCCTCTCGAATCCGCTCCTTCTCATCAGCGCTTAGAAAGTTGGCTTCCTGGGGCCGGTTCGGCAGCAGAAAGTAAGTGAGTACACCACAGACTATGGCCGGCGCTCCCTCCAAAATCAGTAGCCAACGCCAACTGCTGATGCTCAGCCAGTGCACGTGATCCAGGATGAGAACCGAGACTGGAGCTCCCATGATTGCGGCCACCGGGCTGGCCAGCACGAGCAGCGCAAACGCTCGCGCCTGTTCGCGTTGCGGAAACCAGTAGGTCAGGTACAACACGATTCCAGGGAAATAGCCAGCTTCAGCCAGCCCCAGAAGAAAACGCACAACGTACAGCTGATGCACAGTACGGACGAAGCCGGTCAGCATCGCCACAATTCCCCAGCTTATCAGTATTCGGGCGATCCAGACCCGAGCTCCGATCTTATGCAGCAGCAAATTGCTGGGGATTTCAAATATGAAGTAGCCGAAAAAGAAAATGCCGAAGACCAATCCATATTGCTGGCGGGTGATGGCCAGCTCTTTATTCATCATCAACGCGGCAAACCCAATGTTGTTGCGATCGAGTTGGGCAATGACGAAAAGCACAAAGACAAAGGGAAGAATCCTAAGTCGCAGTTTCTGCATCGTCTTCGTTCCGATCGAGATCGAGGCGACTGCGTTGATACCCATGATCGCCTCCGTTGAGAGGGTCCGAGAAGTATCCGTAGCAGCGGGAAGCGTGCAAGGATTGCGGAAACTCTATGCTTCGAAGCCAAGTCGGTCAAGAGACTCGCATCCCGAGACCCAGAGCCTCACCAATTCTGTATTTGGCGGTAGTCCAATCGGGACCCCGCGTATTACGCGTGCATCACGGGCAACTCTGAAGTAACGAGATTAGGTCAGGGTTGCCGACAATCCGCATAGAATCTTCGTTACGGGCCCTCGAAGTAAGAAGGGGTGCCACACCAGAGAGACACTTCACCTCTGGTTAAAGAGGAACGAATTTGTGTGTGCCCCCCAGTGTCCAGCAGCACCTGAATCTCATACGGCTTGAGCTTGCTTCCCGCCGCGAAAATCATTTCTTCCTAAACTCCTCCGTCCAGTTCTCCACAACGTTGAGCAGTGCGGACGTTTGATCAGATGTCTGTGTCTCCACCAAGAACCGTTTCCCGTCTGGAGTCGCATCATACGGGCTGCCGCCCGTTCTCGTCGGAGCTGCAGCTGTTTGAAAAAGAGTTTTCGTGGCCACAACCTGCGATGAGCCATTGGCCTCTTTCATCTCAGCGGCCATCAGTTTATTGTCTGGTGTGAGGTAATAGAGTTCTTTCCCATCGCCTCTCCAGCAAGGCATAGAGCCACCGGCGACTGACACTTGCAACTTTCCCCCCACATTCGGAAACGACGAAACGTAGATCTCATCCGTTCCTGACTCGTCCGAGCGATAGGCGATCCACTTGCCATCTGGCGAGACTCGGGCGTATCCGAAGTTCGTGCCTGATGCCTCTAGAACCGGTACGGGACCAGCATTGCCGGTAGTCGGAAGCTTCGCGATACGTGACTTGCCGGTGCTGGACAGGAACTCTGTAAATATCAAAAACTTCGCATCGGATGTCCAGTCAATTGAGTAAACGAACGAATCGGTAGGTCTCCATAGCTCCTGATCCGCTCCAACGACATTGGCGGGTTTAATATAGATCGCCGCTTCATTGCCTTTCACCCCCGAGTAAGCGACGCGTTGGCCGTCCGGTGACCACGCTGGGCCAAGGGGCCGAAAAATGCTGGCCAGACGACTGAGTTGGCCGGACGTGAGATCGCGAATCCAGAGATCTCTCGTGCCGCCGCGCGGGTCAGTCTGAACGAAGAGCAGCCGCTTCCCATCAGGAGAGAGACGCGGCCCTGTGTATGCTCCTGGGTCGCCGATGCTGGACAATTGCCTTCCCTCGCGGTCGAACATCAGTTGTGAAACGGAGCCGGTAAGGCTTCCTTGCTGATAAAGAAGCATACCGTTCTGTGAGGCCGAGAAGGCTCCATTGCTGATAATTGGGTTGAATAAGATGTTTTCTGCAACAGGAAAAGCGCTCCCGCTGAAATCCAATTTCTTAAGATCGAACGGTCTCGCCATCAAGACCTTATCCTCAATATAAAGAACGTGGCCCATTGCATACGCGATTGGCGAGCTTCCGTGAAATAAGAGCTTAGGGTCCGTTCCGTCGAGCGAACCCACGTAGATAGAGTTTTCAGGGCTCACACTCCCTAGGGGTGATGCCATGAAAAAGAAGTGCTTCCCATCAGGAAGGAAAAAAGGCCAGCGATGCGTTACCACCAGGCGGCTCGCGTTCAGAGTCGTTACTCTCTCCGGGATACCTCCAGAAGCGGATACGCGATATACCCCACCGACCACCCTGCTAAAAAGGATCACATCAAGCTGGCCCCAACTCCCACCGCGGCTGTCATGGACCTCGCAAAGGGTCTGCGCTGGGCCGCCGCTGGTCGCAATGCGTTTTAATTTGTCCTGCGTAAAGAAGCCAAGGCTCGAACTGTCCGGAGACCAGAACGCAGAAACCACACCTTCCGTGCCAGGCAATGGTCGGCTGGAGAATGCATCGAGCGCCCGGACCCAGAGCTGCGTGACTTTATCTACTCTCGCAATGAACGCTACACTTCGCCCATCGGGCGAAAGCACTGCACCACCTTCCACTCCGTTGAAAATATACGTTCCATTCTGCGGTGGAGGGATCGTGAAGCGAACCACGTGCGCTTCGGGAGACTGCCGGTTGTTGAAGTGCGTAAACGCGAGAACCAAAGCAATGAGCACCATGCTTGCCGCAAGGGCCCAGGCGAGCCGATTCCAACCCGGTCTCAACCACTCTTGCGATGTCGGCGCTCGCCCCCCTGAACCAGATTCGGCCAACCATTTCAGCTCAAGCCCCAGATCCAAGGCCCGCTGCCATCGTTCCTCCGGATTCTTCGCAAGGCAGCGTTGAATGGTGTGGTCGAGTACGGGCGGGGTCAATGGCTTCATCGAGCTGATCGCTTGTGGCTCTTTTTCTAGAATCGCTGACAGCACGCTCAACTGGCTCTTCCCTTCGAAAGCTTTCTTTCCGGTCAACATCTCGTACAGCACTGCACCCAGCGAAAAAATATCACTCCGTCCATCCAGTTCCTTCCCCTCTACCTGCTCCGGCGACATGTACTGAAACGTTCCGACAATCGTCCCTTCCTGCGTCATTGGAGACTGCGCAGGCGCCATCGCTGTCATCGTGGCAAGCGTGGCTGGTGTCGCCGTCGGCCGTGCCAGTCCAAAATCCAGCAGCTTCGCTCCCGTCGAAGTCAGCATGATGTTTCCCGGCTTCAAGTCCCGGTGTATTACTCCATTTTGGTGCGCCTTATCCAGTGCGCCCGCGATCTGCGCTCCGTACTTCAGCACTTGGTCCAGTGTTACCGGTCCTTTCTCCAGCCGCTTCGCTAGCGTCTCGCCTTCTATACACTCCATGACCAGATATTCCAGGCCATCCTGATTACCCACGTCATACAAAACGCAAATGTGCGGATGATTCAGGCTGGAAATCGTTTTGGCTTCCCGCTCGAACCGCTGCTTCCGGACAGGGTCACAGGAGAATTGTGCAGGCAGAATTTTGATTGCGACGGTCCGTTCCAGCCGCGTGTCGCGGGCGCGGTAGACTTCCCCCATGCCACCCGCGCCGAGCGGTGCAAGGATTTCGTAGGGCCCGAGTCGCATACCTGGAGTTAACGCCATACTGGCCGCGATTATACCTTCGGTGGACTTCGTCCGTTACCTTCAGCCCTCAGCCGGACGTATGACCGGCAACCCTTACATAATCCTGTAAGGGAAGGGTTGCCGACCATCCGTCCGGAAGATACCTGGTCAGAACGGTGCTTTCGCGGCGGTGGTCCCCTGACTGAATTTCAACGTCTTTGTTTTCCTCTTGCTTACCGAGGGCAGCGAGGGCATATTATACTCGGTTACCGAGGACATAAAACGCATGAGCAAACCTTCCGATCTGGTGCAGGGCACGCTGGACATGCTGCTGCTGAAGATTCTCGCTCTTGAGCCGATGAACGGGTTCGCCGTCAGTCAACGGTTGAAGCAGGTGTCGGGTGACGTTCTGCAGATGAGCGACGGATCGCTATACCCGGCTTTGCACAAGTTGGAGCAGGAGGGCTGGATTACAGCCGAGTGGAAAACGTCCGAGTATGGCCGGCGGGCGAAATACTATTCGCTCACACTTCTGGGGCGGCGACAGCTCGAAAAAGAGGCGGATAACTGGGGCAGACTTTCCGCCGCCATTTCGCGGGTTATCAAGCTAAAAGAGGCGTGAGCGTCGCGAGCGCGGAAGGAGGCGACGATGCGACCGGAACATTGGCTGTACACGATTCCCCTGCGGCTACGGTCGTTGTTTCGCCGAGCGCAGGCGGACCAGGAACTGGACGACGAGCTGCGCGATCACGTCGAGCGAAAGACTCAAGAGTACATCGCGAAAGGTCTAGTCCCGGAAGAAGCGCGTCGACAAGCACTCATAGAAATGGGCGGAATCGAGAAGCGGAAGGAGGAGTGTCGCGATGTCCGCCGCGTCCGATGGCTGCAGGATCTCGCACAAGACCTGCGCTTCGGCCTGCGCGTGCTGCGCAAATCGCCGTCCTTCACCGCCATCGCTATCGCCACGCTGGCGATCGGCATTGGTGCGAACGGCGCCATCTTCGCAGTGATCGAGAACGTGCTGCTGAAGCCTCTTCCGTTTCCCGATTCCGCACAACTGGTTGACCTGGGTCACGACCTGCCCGGCATCGGTCTCCATGGCCGCTCCGCTGCATTCCTTTACTTCATCTACAGCGAGCAGTCGCGCTCGTTCCAATCCGTGGGGCTGTGGAGGGAGAACTCCAATAACCTCACCGGCCTCGCCGAACCGGAACACGTGCACAGCCTCGAACTGACCTCCGAAGTCCTGCCCATGGTAGGAGTGCAGCCCTTGCTCGGTCGACTTTTCTCCGCCGCGGACGCCGCGCCCGGCGCCCCGCTCACCGCCATGCTGGCCTACGGTATGTGGCGCGACAAGTTCGGGGCTGACGCCTCCATGATCGGCCGCAACATCATCATCGATGGCCTGCCGCGCCAGGTCATCGGCGTGCTGCCTCGGAATTTCTGGTTCATGGACTCCAAGGCTGCCGTGTTATTGCCGTTGCAGCTCGACCGCAACAAGACTTTCCTGGCCAATTTCATGTATTCCGGAATCGCGCGGCTCAAACCTGGCGTGCAGCTTGCGCAAGCCAGCGCCGATTGCGCGCGGCTGATTCCAGTCGCCGGTCGCAGCTTTCCCCCATTTCCTGGACTCTCCCTCGCCAGCTTCGAGCGGGAGGGTATCACGCCCGCATTGACGTCGCTCAAGGCGAGCCTGCTGGGAGACATCGGCGGCGTGCTCTGGGTGCTCATGGGCACCATCGGACTGGTGCTGCTGATCGCCTGCGCCAATGTTGCCAACTTGATGCTTGTACGCACGCAAGGCCGGCAGCAGGAGCTCGCCATTCGCTCCGCACTCGGCGCCGGCTGGTGGCAAATTGCGCGCGAATTGTTGGTGGAAAGCCTGGTGCTCGGTGTCGCCGGCGGCGCGGTTGGCGCAGGCTTGGCGCTCGCCGCTCTGCGCCTGCTCCAGGTCCTGCATCCCGCCAATCTCCCGCGGCTCGAGCAGATTTCCATGGATGCGGGGTCCGTTGTCTTCACGTTCGCCGTTTCCGTTTTTGCGGGCTTGCTATTTGGGCTGATTCCCGCCGTTCGCTATGCCGGCGGAGGTGTGGCAGGGGCGTTGCGTACCGCAGGCCGCGGCGCCAGCGAAAGCCGCCAGCGCCATGGCGCGCGCAACACGCTGGTTGTCGTGCAAGTCGCCCTTGCTTTGGTCCTGCTGATCAGTTCGGGCCTGATGATTCGCACCTTCCAGGCGCTGCGCCACGTAAATCCCGGCTTCGTACGCCCGGAAGAACTGCAGACCTTCGACATTTCCATTCCGCGCAGCGTCTCCGCCGCTCCGGTTGCTGTCACCCGCATGGAGCAGAGTATCGCCGACAAAATCGCTGCCGTCCCCGGCGTGTCCAGCGTGGGCCTGACCAACGACGTTCCTATGGGCTCTGGCCATTGGTACGACCCTGTGCAGATCGAAGGCCGTGAAGCGGATAACCTCCCGGGTCGTGTCTACAAGTTCGTCTCGCCGGGCCTGCTGGCCACCATGGGGAATTCCTTGGTAGCCGGCCACGACTTCACCTGGGAGGATTCATACGATCAGCATCGCGTCGCCATGCTTTCGGAGAATCTTGCACGCGAGCTATGGGGCACGCCACAAGCGGCGTTGGGCAAGCACGTCCGACACGTGAGCACTTCCCCTTGGCTTGAGGTCGTTGGTGTGGTCGGCGATGAGCGGGCGGATGGCGTGGATAAACCCGCCCCCGAAACTGTCTATTGGCCGCTGCTGATGGATCATTTCGGTCCCGAGCCGCTCTACGCCACTCGCTACGTTTCTTACGTGGTGCGCACGCCGCGCGCCGGCTCCAGCGCGCTCATGCAGGAAGTCAGCCAGGCTGTCTGGTCCGTAAGCAAGGAATTGCCGCTCGCCAATCCGCAAACCTTGGAGGATCTTTACAACCAATCGCTGGCGCGGACTTCTTTCGCTTTGGTCATGTTGGGAATTGCCGGCGCCATGGCCTTCGCACTGGGCGTCGCCGGATTGTACGGCGTGATTTCTTACTCTGTTGCGCAGCGCACACGCGAAATCGGCATCCGCGTTGCGCTTGGCGCCCAGCATTCCACCGTGCGGCGCATGTTCATCGCGGAAGGCGCGCGGCTCTCCGCCATCGGCATTGCCGTCGGTTCGGTAGCGGCGCTCGGCCTGATGCGGCTGATGGCCTCGCTGCTGTTCGGCGTCAAGCCCATCGACCCGTTGACGTACGCCGGTGTAGCGGCCGCTTTAGGCGCCGCCGCGGCGATGGCCAGCTACATCCCCGCACGCAGGGCGATGCGCGTCGATCCTATAGTCGCCCTGAGACATGAATAAAACAATCTCGCACCTCAGGGATTGTTGGATGTTCCTGGCGGTTGGTCCCGAGTGACGGGCTAACCGGAAGTTGAGACGGATAGGCATGGTGGAGCTACAATGATCTTGCCGGGCGAAACGGAAGCGGGCTCTGCGGGGACGCAACCATGCTGAGGGATAGCCTAGTGGTCGTATCGATGCCTTAAAAATCCCCGCCCTAAGGGCGGAATACTCACTAACGGAAAACGCCACCACCTTGCCATTTCAGGCTGAACCAACACAATAGATGCCACCGGGTGATCATATATCGCGCCTCGGTTAACACTCCCTATTGCTCCGTTCCCTTCCTCTTTCTCCTCCTATTTCTATTCCTCACTTATGCCGCTGATCCAGCCGCCCGTGCCTTTGAGTTTCGTTTCCGCGGCTCTCCGTCGAAGGTTTGGAGATCGGTTATCGCGTATATGTTTTCGCACTCGCACAGCTTGCAGCGAGCGGGGAAAGAACGGGTCGCACTCGACTCGGATTTAAGTTCATCTTGCAGTCTCGCGACCTTAGCAGAGACAGGAATTGGCTCTCTGCATCGAATGCAAGATACTCCACGATAATTCTTCATTAGTTCAGCAATCATTTAAGCCTCACGAGGAACCGACAGCCGTAACTGCTGACGTTTGGAGACGAATCGTGCGGCGATTATTATCTAAGCAATCTCTCGGCTGGAGTACCGCAACAAGTTTCTTTGCAAGGCGTGCAGATTAGACAGCGCGTTTGCAATGATCTCTCGTTCGGGGTTCGAATCCGGATTCTGGATAAGATCTTGGATACGCACAAACATGGCAGCTTCCGCCTCATTGATTCGAAAACGAAGTTTCACGGGATCGTGTTCAACGAGCGCGTGAGAGTAAAGAGTGTACCACTCGGCCTGATTCATACGACACCTCAAGTCTTGAATGCCGCCGAGGCAAAGTACCAAAATCTTAAAAATCCGACTATACAGTCTATCCTGTATAGCCAGCCCACCGGGCTGGCCAGCGCTCTGTACGCTTGGACGTTGACAAGATTCTCCAAAGAGTCCACACCAGGTTGAGGAGAGCTGCTTTGCCTGACTCCCATTCCTCGTCGTGGAAAGAACCTTATCTTGCGGCGCTTAGAGAGCCAGAGCACGAAAAGCTGACGAACCTGATCCACGCCACCGAGCTAGCAATGTTTCTTCGCACTCAGGAATTGGCGCAGCTTGCCGGTGACAATTACGAGGAACTAAACGAGATTGAGGGAGCCTGTACGGTTTTGCTTACTGTTAAAACTCAAATACTTGCTGGCCTATGACTGTACCAATCCATTTCTCTGCATATTGCGGAATCCCTCATGCTCAAAAGGTCCGAGCCGCTATCGTCTCAAGCCGAATGGTACAAACTGTACATGAACGCCGTCGCTGAACAGGACCCCTCAAGAATCTGGCGGCGAGTTCGCGCAGCAGAGGACGCAATCTATTCTCTTTTTTCGAACTTCAAAGTCAAGGGGTTTTCAGATTTGCAAGAATGACGGCGAAGCGATTAACTCAGAAAGTTATGCATCCGAAGGTTTTCCGACTGAATCCGTGCCGGCTTTGCGAAATCACTGCGACTAGCCCCACTAAGGCTCGTTACTGGTTCACGTAGACATCGCGAAAGTCGGCGTCTACAACTGAATAGGGTCGAGGTGTCGAGGTGCAATCTGCCACAACCCTGCCTATGTCGAAGCTCTTGAATGCATAAAACGGCGCTGAAGTGTCCGACACGGTGTAGGGCTCGAAGACCTGCGCGTCGTTGTTTAACTGAAAAATAAACTGATGATGCGACTGGTCCCACTGAAGGAACAGAGTGTTCGTACTCTTCAATGCCACGGTACCCAGTACCTGCCAGCCAAGCATAGTCCCGTTCTGTTCTGCGACCCACCCAGCCACACGCGGACCGCCGCAACAAACATTCTGCTCGATGTCAATGACCGCTATCACGTCGTCACTTGAACCGGCTGGTGACGGATCCATGCTGAAGAAGCTTCCTATGAACTCTGGACCCGTGACTGCGATCCCTGGATTAGTCTTGCAGGCAACCTGCGTAATGGTGTTAGCGACCAGGGTAAAAGAGACAGCGGTAATCGCACTCGGGTTAATAAACGACAGGCCGAAAAGCCCGCCAGTAGATCCGCTGTTGTCCGTTGTTACGCCATAAACGCGTTCCATGAGGTGAAACTGCTTCGCTTTCGGAACACCTGGTACCGCCGCGAGCTCGCGCAGTTCGTCTAAAATCAACGGATCGCCAGGGCTTCCGACCCACTTAGCAGGATTAATCACAGTAGTGTCAAAGTTATCGTAAAGAACCATCTGGGCGCTTGCACCCTTGCACGCTGAGAGTGCAATAACTATCAATAAAGCGGCTCGAACGAATTTTGACATCATGGTGCACCTCGCATTTAGGGGAATCCTTGGCCTATACGTCTGCATTTTGCTCACAAGTCGGCGCACGCCCAACTTCAACAGATGCTCTTTAATCGTGGCCTTTGTCGAGATCTTACTTAGAGATGAATCTGTCCAGGAGGTAACCGAGAAGATAATTTATCTAAAATGGAATGTCAAGGCCGAGTATTAGAAGGGGCCGTCGAAGAGTGTCCTTGCCGCGAGTTTGATTGCAAGTTGGACGGGCTGAGAAATCTCGACTCCCTGCTCTTTACAAAGCAAACGAAACTGTTCAACGGTCGCCGGTCCAAATCCCGCGTAATGATTGTTCGCGTAAGCGTAAATCGTGACGCCCCGCTTCTGAATCTTCTCACAATATTTCACCCATTCTTGAAGGTCGCCCGTGCGATCAATGACCGTTTTATCCCAAACCTTCGTGATCTTTTCAATTCCTTTCCGATCGCCCAGCCATCGGATGTATGTGAAGTCCGCCGTAACGGGATCATATTTCTCAAAGAGTTCAGCCGGTCCCGGCATCCAACTTCGATCTTGCAGCACAAACGCGACATTGTATTCGCGAAGCAAATCTAGGAATTGCGGCTTGATCCACGCCTGGTTCCGAATCTCGATGGCAAACTTCTTATCCTTGGGCAACTTCTTGAAAAATGCTTTGAGCCGCGACAGGAATTGGACGCCAGACTGAAATACCTCCGTGTTGAAGTACGGAAACTGTAGCAGGAGTGGACCGAGGCGGCTTCCTAATATGCTCATCGTTTCAACGAATTGTCCAAACGCCTCGTCGCATTCGAGGAGACATTCCTCGTGTGTGATCTCTTGAGGAACCTTGGCCGCAATAATGAAGCCTTCAGGCGTCTTATTTCTCCAGCCAGTGACGGTGGTAGCCGCGGGCCTCGCGTAAAAGGTGGAATCAATCTCGACCGTTTGAAATTTCGTTGCGTAGTAGGTGAGGTAATCCGCCGACTTCATTCCTGGAGGATAAAACGCGCCTGGCCAGCCAGCCGCGGTGAATGCGCTCGTACCGAGGTAAATGGGGGATACCATGAGTTACGGCCACCTCTGCTGCGCTGTGAGTGCGCCTAAGACAACCAATGTTGTGACTGTTACGAAGTGAAGGATCACATGCAGTGTATTTGGCTGGATGCCGTTGCGTGCGGGCAGGAAAGCGTGCGTCGCCCCGAACATCACCTGAAGCGCGCTGCGCGCTCTGGCTCTCGGTGAAAGAGGTATGGAATCCACCAGGTCATCAACTCACCGACGAATAAAAGGCCGTAGCTGATCCAGAGCCACCAGAACAACCACGCAGGATATGCTCTGCCAAAGTAAATGGCGCTGGCGGCGAGCCCGATCGCAAAGGGAGTGAGACTGATGAGCGTCCCAGCGAGCAGTTTGCGGGCCGGGTTCGCCTGGCGAACGGCCTTCACGTCATTGAGCGTTCCCAGAGGAATCCAATCATGCAAGGCGAGGAACAGCACGTGGAAACACTGAAGCGCGAGCAATGCGCACATGGTAATTGAACGCATGAAGATGGCGATTATACGGCACTGTCACTGTTTTCAGCCTCCGTAAGGCTCCGGCACCGATTGCGAAACTGCCGCCACATTCGGCGCATTTCAAGAGGCCGCTGAAAATATATGGTGAATCAGCGAGTCGGGACCGGAAAAGCCCAGCTTTCTTTCCGGCATCGCCGTTGGCTCTGAGAACAAAGTCAACCCGCGACCGAACCGCGATCCAAAGTTTATCGCTCACAATCCGGGTCCCCGCATTTTCCACGCGCGTCCAGGTTGATTCCGGTTTTCGACGAAAGGGTATTCGCAAAGGTCACGCGTAATCAATTAATGTTCCGATGTGTTCGCCTTGCTATCGAGACTGTGCGGAAATCACATGGTTTGGACACAGGGAGACACTTGATCTCATAGGCGGCCCTGCGAACGTCCCGTCGGCGGCGGGCTTCTACGTTGGTGGCGTGTCGGCGGCGTCGAATCCTGCGAACTCTTCTTCCCAAGCGTAGCCGGGAGTTTGCAGCAAACGAACACAGCGGTTCCAGCGAAGGATGGCATCGTCGTTGCCTTCGGGACGGATTTTCTCGGCGTCGCCGAAGCATTCGAGCGCACTTTCGAAAAGCGGCAGCACTGTGTGAGGTGGCTGGCCGGTGCGAAGTTGCGCTTTCGCGCGGCGCTCGTACAGGATTCCGGTGTAGTAGAGCCGTTCATAGCGTGCGCTGAGTTTCTGAAAGGTTTCTTCCGCTTCACGGTAGCGGTCGGATGAGCTACCGACAAACTGATCCGTGATGGTGAGGCCGAGCAAGCGCAGGACGAGCTGGTGCTGCGGGTCGATCACCAGGATATCGCGGCAGATCGACTCGGCCTCTTCCGGCTCGTTGAGGTAGCGGTAAAGCTCCACTTTGGCGGTGGCCTCGGCGATCCCCGCTTTCGAAATTGACTTCAGCTTGTATTCCATAGCGCCTCCCCCAGAGCTTCTTACGGGCCCTCGCCGGCGGCTCAAGCCGTCTTTGCGCCGCGAATCTTGCGGAACAGCATCGTCACGGGATCGTAGAACTCGTCCACGACGCGTTCCTTCAGCGGGATGATGGCGTTGTCGGTGATGTGAATTTCTTCGGGGCAGACTTCGGTGCAGCACTTGGTGATGTTGCACAAGCCGATGCCCAACTCGTCCTTCAACAGCTGCGCTGCGGGAGACGCCGTCGAGCGGATGCATTTCCAGGCCCGCAACGCGCACGAAGAAGCGCGGCCCGCCGAATTGCTCCTTCTTGTCGTGATCGCGCAGGACGTGGCAGACGTTCTGGCACAGGAAGCACTCGATGCACTTGCGGAATTCCTGCACGCGGTCCACGTCTCGCTGGTCCATCTTCCATTCGACGCCGGGCCGGGGCTGGAACGGCGGGATTTTCTTGTTCACTTTGTAATTCCAGGAGACGTCGGTGACCAGATCCTTGATCAGCGGAAAAGCTTTCATGGGAAAACGGTGATGGGCTGATCGAGCGGCAGCGAATCCATGCGCGTCTTGCACATCAGGCGGGGCCGCCATTCACTTCCGCCGAACACGAGCCGCACTTGGCGGCCTTGCAGTTCCAGCGCACGGCGAGGTCGGGAGCCTGGTGGGCCTGAATCGAGTGCAGGGCGTCGAGCACCACCATGCCCGGGAACGAGCGGCACGCTGTAATCGACGGGGTTGCCGCCTTCGCTGTCCGCCGCGGAACACCCGCAAGGTTGCTTCCGCCATTTTGTGCCTCCGGCGATCGCTACTTATCTTCCGCCAAGATCTGCTTCAAGTCTTCCGGCATCTCTGGCACCGGCTCCTCGAAGAGCGTCATCGCATCGCCCTTCTTGACGATCACGTTGTTCTTCTTGCCCCAGGCGTCGTCCGGCTTCGGGTAGTCCAGGCGGCTGTGCGCTCCGCGGCTTTCCTGGCGGGCCAGCGCGGCGCGCGTGCAGGCTTCGGAAACCGTCAGCATGCACTGCAGGTCGCGCGACAGGTGCCAGCCGGGATTGAACAGGCGCGAGCCTTCGACGCGCACGCGCGCGGCGCGCGCCTTCAGTTTTTCGAGTTCCGCCAAGCGCGTTCGAAGATCTTGCTTCGGTGCGGAAGATGCCCACCAGAGTTTGCATCACGTCCTGCAGATCGTGGTGAATCGGGTAGGGGTTTTCGCCGCCGGCACGATCAAACGGCGCCAGCACTTCCCGCTCGGCCTGCTCGATCTGGGCGCCATCTATCAGCAGCTGGTGCCCGTTTTCTTGGCATACTGCGCGGCCGCCATCCGGCGCGGCGGCCGAAGACCAGCAAATCGGAAAGCGAATTGCCGCCCAGGCGATTCGCGCCGTGCAGGCCGGCCGGCCGCTTCGCCCGCGGCAAAAAGTCCCGGCACAGATGCCTGCGCCGTTTCCGCGTCCACGCGAATGCCGCCCATCACGTAGTGGCAGGTGGGCCCGACTTCCATGGGCCCCTTCGGTGATGTCGACGTCCGCGAGCTCCTTGAACTGGTGATACATGCTGGGCAGCTTGCGCTTCACGTACTCGGCGGGCTTGTGCGAGATGTCGAGGAACGCGCCGCCGTGCTCGCTGCCGCGGCCTTCTTTGCACCTCGGTGTAGATCGAGCGCGCCACGACGTCGCGCGTGGAAAGCTCCATGCGCTTGGGATCGTACTTTTCCATGAAGCGCTCGCCGTTCTTGTTGCGCAGGATGCCGCCCTCGCCGCGCACCGCTTCGGTGACCAGAATCCCCTGCACGCCCGGCGGCCAGACCATGCCGGTCGGATGGAACTGCACGAACTCCATGTCCAGCAGCTCGGCGCCCGCGTCATAAGCGAGCGCCATGCCGTCGCCGGTGCACTCCCAGGAGTTCGACGTGATTTGCCAGGATTTGCCGATGCCGCCTGTGGCGATGACGATGGACTTCGCCTTGAAAATGACGAAGCGGCCTGGTTCGCGCCAGTAGGCGAAAGCGCCCGCGACGCGGTCGCCGTCTTTGAGCAGCCGCGTGACGGTGCACTCCATGTAAACGTCGAAGCCCAGCTGCACGCCGCGGTCCTGCAGCGTGCGAATCATTTCGAGGCCGGTGCGGTCGCCGACGTGGCAGAGGCGCTTGAAGGTGTGGCCGCCGAAGGCGCGCTGCAGGATATCGCCGCTCTCGGTGCGGTCGAAAAGCGCGCCCCACTGCTCGAGTTCGCGCACGCGGTCGGGCGCTTCCTGCGCGTGAAGCTGGGCCATGCGCCAGTTGTTCAGGAATTTTCCGCCGCGCATGGTGTCGCGGAAATGCGTGCGCCAGTCGTCCGCCTTGTCCACGTTGGACATGGCCGCGGCAATGCCGCCCTCGGCCATCACGGTGTGCGCCTTGCCGAGCAGCGACTTGCACACCACGCCCACGCTCGCGCCCTGCGCCAGGGCCTCGATGGCGGCGCGCAGGCCGGCGCCGCCCGCGCCGATGATCAGGACATCATGTTCGTGAGTTTCGTATTTGGTGGTCACAGCAGTCGAATGTCCCTTATGAATGCCCGCCGAAAGCAGACGGATGTAGAGGTCGGTGAGGCCGACGGAAAACAGGCTCAGCCATGCCCACAACATGTGGTGCTCATTCAAGACGGTCACCCAGTGCCAAGCCGCGTGACGCGGCTGGGCCGAACGCTGCGCACGAAAAGCAATCGAGCTTGCCGCCGATCAAGTGGCGCAGCGAGTGGCAGGAGAACGTGTACGTCGTCAGCAGAATGATGTTCACCAGCATCATGAGCGAGCCGACGCCGATGCCGAATCCTTCCGGGAAATAGAAGGCGCTCGACGGCGTCGTACCAGAGGAAACAGAGAAAGAGGAGCGCGAGGTAGAAAAAATAGCGGTGCACGTTTTGCAGGATGAACGGAAACGCCGTCTCGCCGCGATACTTGCGCCCGCTCGTTCGCTCACCGCGCAAGCCGGCGGATCGAGGAAAAACGCGCGGTAGTAAGCCTTGCGGTAGTAGTAGCAGGTAGCGCGAAACCCGAGCGGGCCGCCGAGAATCAAGAGCGCGGGGGAAAACGGCCACCAGTGTGATCAGGATCGATCAGAGGCGAATAGAAAGGCGAGAGATACGGTCCCCATTCGTAAAATTTCCCTTCGAACGCGCGGAGCGTGGCGTAAACGCCAAACGCGCCCAGCACTGCCATCACCGGCAAGACTTCGACCCACCAAGGATCCTGCCGCTGCGTGCTGCCGAAACGGCTTACGCCGCCGGCTGTTGATGACTGCAGCATGGGTTCACGTCCTGCGTGGCATAGAGTAGTCAGGAAATCAGCTTTTGCAAACCAGAATTTTTCGAAGGACCGCGAAAAACCGGGGCCTATCCTCGGCGAGGGTTCACAACCTGACGTTTTGAGAAAGCCTTGCCCAACTCCTGATCCTTAACTCCAAGTTGTCGCGTTCTTGAGGGCAAGACGGAGAAATCCGCTTGCGATGCGAGATCAGCAGACAAGCTCGGGACGATCATTTTCACGGGGATAACAAAGACACACTGGAAATACTCAGGGCCAACCGTCCGGCGATTGAGCGGGAGGCTCGACGAAAATATCTTGAAGGCCGCACCGAACGGGACCGGTCCGTTCTCATACGTACCAGGGATCTATAACCTCGTGAAAGGCTAAAATATCCCTTTCCTGGAAAATATCTTGTCCCAGAGTGTGGACTAATTCCCATTGCGCGACAGCCATTCTTTCTTCTCCGACATGGTGAAGTTTACTTCGGTGGACTGACTGGTTGCGGCGGCTGGTTGCGGGTGTCTTGTCGTATCCGTATACGATTCTTTGGATTCTGCAGGCTGGTGGACAGGTATGATTTAGCGCGTGGTTGCGGGCACGGACCTTAGATAGGCGATGATGTCCACGGCATCTTGATGATTTAAATGGTAGATATGCATGGGCGGGCGAATGGTTTCGCCATTGGGGTCCTGACCCTTCTCCAGGATTTCCACCCCGTCCTTATCCGTGTATGCCGCAAAACCCGCCAGCGATGGCGCTTGTTGCGCCCAATTTTGATCGGGATGGACTGGAACAATCCATACCGGCCCGCCTTGCAATGCGCGAGAGTTATCCAGGTTGCCGCGCGCGTCCCGGGGCGTGTGGCACTCTGAGCATCGCGCAACCTCTTCCGTCAAATACTTTCCGCGTTTAAGCTGCGCTTGACTGGACGGAGCAGCGGTGGAGGCAGTCTGCCTGAAAGGTTGCAATGTTTGGGTTGAGGCGATCACTGCTCCAGCGAACAGAATTAATGCGATCCCGCACAAACCAAAGATAGTTCTCATTTGATTTTAGTAGCACTTTTTGCGGGATGCGTCCAGCAATCATTCGCGCGCGCGAGTGACGAGACTTGCTGAAACAATTCCAGCCATGTTGTGGCTTCCTTGATGCGTGTAAAATGCTGGCGCTTGTTTGATTTTACGCGTAAGCAAGGAGAATTGTGCGGAAGCGAATAATTCAACTCGCAGGACTGTTTGTTCTCTGTGCAGCAGGCGCGTTTGGGCAAAACGCTACACCGCCGGTCGGCGCGAACCAAGTGGTAGCCATCAAAGCGGGACGGCTGATTGACGTCGATGCGGGCAAAGAGCTGACCAATCAAGTGATCTTGATTCGCGGGAATCGCATCGATGCGGTTGGCGAGGCGTTGAATATTCCCGTCGATGCCACAGTAATCGATCTTTCGAGCAGGACGGTGCTGCCCGGGCTGATTGATTGCCACACGCATCTGGCTGACGGCGCCCGCGATGGTGGCGATCCGGTCACTTACCTCAAGAAAACGGCGGCTCAAGTAGCGCTCGAGTCCGTCCCCAATGCGCGGCTCACACTGGAATCTGGATTTACCACCGTTCGCGACGTGGGCGTCTATCGCGCGCTTGGCGATGTAGCGTTGCGTGACGCGATTGCTCGCGGAGATATTCCGGGGCCTCGCATGTACGTAGCCGGAGCTTACGTGACAATTTCCGGCGGAGCTGGATCGCTGAGCGGATTTGCGCACGATGTCGTGCTGCCCTGGGATTTGCATTACGGCGAAGCGAATAGTCCGTGGGAAGTGCGTGCCGTGATTCGAAAGTTGGCAAATGATGGCGTGGACCACATCAAGATACTTTCGTCCGGCGCGGTCCTTACGCATGGAAGCAATCCTAATTCGCAGGAATTCACATTGGAAGAATTGCAAGCGGCGGTGGATGAAGCAAGCCACTTCGGTCTTCGTGTGGAAGCGCACGCGCATGCTGCTCAAGGAATTAAGAACGCGATTATCGCCGGCGTCGCTTCGGTGGAACATGCCACGATGATCGACGATGAAGGTATTGCTTTGGCGAAATTACATGGCACTTATCTTGACATGGATATTTACGACGAGGAATGCATCGAAGAGGACGCCCGGCATTCCAATATCCCGCTGGATTTTGTTCAGCACGACGCGCAACTCGGGCAAATTCAGCGAGACAATTTTCGCAAGGCCATTCAGGCTGGGGTAAAGCTGTCGTTTGGAACCGACGCGGGCGTATGTCCCTACGGTGTCGCCGCAAAACAATTTGCCTTCATGGTGAAATACGGGATGAGCCCGTTGCAGGCGATTCGCGCAGCGACGAGTTCAGCGGCCGATCTCCTGGGGCATAGCGATATCATCGGGTCGATTCGCGCCGGCAAATATGCGGACATCATTGCGGTGTCGGGTGATCCTCTGCAGGACGTGCGTGTGCTGGAAAATGTGAGCTTTGTAATGAAGGACGGGAAGATTTACAAACAGAAGTGAATATGATTTTGGACTACGTTCTGAATTGGCCGCCGGCCGCGACAGAAATTACGATGGCAGCGCGGCAAGCGCTTTGCAGATACGCGCGCCGAAGGACGTGGCGAATACTGCTTGACGCTCCCGACCTCCAAGGTATGGATCGGCGAACGGGCCGCCCTTGTCGAGCACAAGACGGTCTCCCCAACCGACCAGCCCGAAAAGGCGAATCAATTCCTCTGTAGCTTTTGAAATCGGCACGATGTAAGCGGGCTGCAAGAAATATTGCACTCGTTTCACAATCGTGGGCGCCAATTTCCTCAGCGCGTTGTGCAATTCGCCGTGATTCTCAATGGGACACTCCACCGCATAGCTTAAGAAAAAACCGTTCTTGCGAAATTCATGCAGGCATAGGTTTTCGTCAATCCTCGTGATGGTAGTGCCCATGGCTTTCACCAGTTCTTCAAAGTACATACGGGCAGCCAACGAACGCACCGATCGATCTTTGGCCGCGCGATAGAAATAGTCCTCCTCGGGCCCGCGTGGCGCCGAATCAAGCACCAGAACTTTGATTTGGGTGGGGCGAAAACGCGCAGCAAGAGCGAGCCGATCCTTTCGGCGCTGAACGTGCGCTTCGTCTACCCGCGCTCCGCATCCTTCGCAAATGGCCATGCTTTGCCTGACCTTTACGAGACATTTACCAAGCCTCTATTTGGCGGCCAGAGCATGCCATGCGCCCTGCGTGAGTGCAAGCGGCGGCCAGCGTCAACCGAACGAATCGTACGCTAGCGCTCAGGATCGATGAGTTGATCGACATAGATCCACAGCACTCGTCCGAGTCGAGTAACAAGAGGAACCGTTGGAAGGAATAATACAATCGCCACAATGCAGATTTTTTCAAAAGACCAATGCGTGAAACTCCAGAGGATTGCGCCGATGATCGTGGTCGTTAACATCGCCAACGCATAATCAACGATCATTGCGCCAAGAAAATAGCCTTCTTCGCGTTCAAACCATAGATGGCAAACCGCGCATTTATCGTTCATTTTTGACGAACCGCGAAAAATGGAAGTGGGATAGATTTTGCCGAGGCGACAGCGCGGACAAAGCTGACGCAAGGCGCCTTGCCACGCCGAGATTTTGGCGCGAACAGCCATTCGAGACCCCGCTGAATCACAATACGCTTTAGTGGGTCTTTTCCGGGGTCGGCAGCAGAGCTGGATTGTAAAGAGCAGCTACGCTGTGCGCGATTTTATCCGGCTGTGAATGTTCGGAAGCGAGATTGGTTAGCACCACGACGGTAAATTTTTCATCCACGTAGCGTGAGACTTGAGTAGTAAAACCTTGCCAGGCTCCGCCATGCTCGATCAGCCGGTGGCGATTTACCTGCGTGACGCCCCAACCGAATCCATACGGAGCTGTTTTCCCGTCGTTCAGATGAACCGGCGACCACATCTGATCGAGACTTCCCTTCTTCAGCAGCTTTTCGGTATAGAGCGCGGCGTCCCATTTCGCCATGTCGAGCACGTTGGTGTAGAGCGCGCCGTCTGCGGTAGTGTTGAGCGTAGGCGAAACCCATTCCTGGTTTTTTATCTCTCCGTTAACCAGGCGATAGCCCGCCGCGCGATTCGGAATGATGTCGGACTCGCTGATAATGCGGGTGGACACCATGCCGAGCGGCCGAAAAATTCGCTCCTGCAGCACGTCCCCATAAAACTGCCCGGTTACTTTATGGATGAGGATCCCAAGAAGAACGTAACCGCTATTGCTATAGCTCCATTTCGACCCTGGCGGAAAATCGAGTGGCAAGCCACTGAATTTCCTGAAGAGGTCATCTTCGGTGTAATCGTTGCGAAGGTTAATGAACGCTGCGCCATTTTTCGTGAGTGAATCCGATTCGTAATCCGGAACACCGGAAGTGTGCGCCAGAAGATTTCCGACGGTGATGCCGTTCCACGTCGAAGGCGAGCCGGGAAGATATTTTCCGATGGGGTCGTCGAGGTGGATTTTGCCATCTTCGACCAGCATTATCACCGCAGTAGCGGTGAACTGTTTCCCCAGCGAGCCAGTCTGAAATATCGTTTCCGGCTTTACGGGTACGTCGAGCTCGACGTTCGCGAGTCCATAACCCTGCGCCTTTACGATCTTTCCATCACGAACGACGGCAAGCGCGAGCCCGGGGATTTTCTCCGCGCGCATTTCCGAGGTTACATAAGAATCGACCTTTCCCGAGATTTCGTTGTCGGTCGAAGAGGGATTTTGGGCTGGTGTAGCGGCCGGGATGACAATCGCTATGACAACTAGGATAAGAATCGGCCATCGGGCGCACGACAGCGTTGTGATGCCGCGTAATCGATGCAATTCTGGTTTGCTCCTCTTGCTTCGGTAGCTAAGGCGCGGGTTGCGCCACACAAGCGCACGGTATGGTACCTTGCGGCCGGGCCAGGCCGATGTAAATTCTTTGTCTCATATGATACTTTCGCGGCGCGCTTGACTCGGGAGCAGATCACAGGAGCGGAGTGGATGCAATGATTCGACTAAGAATGACAGGAATCCGCAAGATTTTTCCGCAGGTATTTTTGTTTTTCATGTTGGCGCTGGCGCGGACATCTCTCTTCGCGCAAACGCCGCCATCAGTGAAATGGGAAGAGTTGACAGCCGCCGACTTTGTGAAAGCAATCCAACAATCGCAAGGGGCCTGCATCCTGCCGATCGGCATCCTGGAGAAGCATGGGCCACACCTTCCTCTCGGAACTGATCTGCTTACGATCAGATACATCTCGGTCGCCGCGGCGCAGCAGGAATTTGCAGTCGTTTTCCCCGAATATTATTTCGGACAAATTTTCGAAGCACGGCATGAGCCCGGTACCGTAGCTTACAGCGCGAAAATCCAGTTGCAGCTTCTGCAGGAAACCACAGACGAGATGGCGCGAAACGGCTGCAAGAAAATCGTGATCGCCAATGGCCATGGAGGAAACGAGGAGCTGCTTCCCTACTTTGCGCAAACGCAACTTGCCACCCCGCACGATTACGTGGTTTATGTCTTCCCGCTGCCGGAACATTTGAACCAGCCCGGGCGTCCTTCGGTGAAAAATCCTGCCGACATGCACGCCGGCGAAACGGAAACGTCTCACCTCATGGTCTCGCGGCCAGATCTGGTTCACTTGGATCGCGCAAAAGAAGAATCCGGCGCGGACCAAAGGCGCCTGAACCTGCCCGATACGCTCTACACGGGAATCTGGTGGTACGCGCGTTTTCCAAATCACTATGCGGGCGAAGGCGGGCTCGCCACCAAAGCCCTCGGCGAATTTGACATGAAGGAATGGACCAGCCAACTCGTGACCGCACTGCGCGCGGTGAAAGCCGACAACCAAAGCCTAAAGCTGCAGAACGAATTTTACGAGAAGGCGAAGCATCCGCTGGAAACCAAATGAGCGCTGAGAATTTACAGGAGAAATCGTGAAGCGCTTCGTGCTTGCCTACATTCGTGCGGTTTCTCCGCTACCAGCGGCCTAGATGCGAAATCTATCGCGCGGGATGGAGTTGCGTGCGGCCCGAAGACGGGACTGCTCGCGCCTCGATCAGCCGCTGCGAGCGAACATGGCGATGGCGTTCGAGCAGATGCTTCTGCGCGCGGCGTCCCCAGGAGCGGACGAAATAATAATTCAATGTGCCGCCGAACCCGGCGCTAAGAACTGGAATCAGCCTGCCCGACCATTTTTCCGCCACTTCCGCGCCGACTTTGACGGCGATGCGGTCAATTATTCGAGGCACTAGACGCTCGATCGCTTGCTTCTCCACAAAATCGCGTCCCAAGTCGAGCCCGGCCGCGCTAGCTGCGGCTATCCACAGCTCGCTGACTTCGTCTTCGGTGGAATATTCGAATCCGTAAACCAAGCTTAATTTCTGCAGCATCCGAATCGTGATGGCCGAAAGAATTCCTGCGTCCGGAATAATCGTCAGCATCCCGCCCATTCCCAAACCGAAGCCCTCCAGAGTTGCAGTCCTCGTGGATGACTTGATGATGCGGTTGGCGATCGGCGTTACCACTTCTTCGCCGAGATAAAACATGTCGCGCCAGGACTCAATCGGCAGCTTGTGCGCGCGCTTGATGTGCTTTAGGAATTTTTGGGGATCAACTTGTACCGTTTCGTAAGCTTTGCGAAATCCAGCAGCAGTCGAAGTTTGCATCAAGCGGGCTAGCGCGGAATTTTGTTTTCGCCTTGGCATGCTAGTTTGATGCGGTCAGCCGCCCCGAAGTAACGCAAGAAGGCTCGGCTACGCGAGTTCAGGATAGCAGGTTTGAGCTTGACTTTACAAAAGTGACCACCAGACGCGCCTTAGAGAGAACCCTGGGCGCCGAAGCCGCGGTGCGCAACCCCGGGTGAACTCCATGGCCAAATTGCCAGTTGAACTTCTTACCGGATAAATCTCGCACCCAATTGAAGGTTTCCACATTCAGCGGTCTCGCCTAGAAAGGACCTGCTTATCGCGCTGGTGCAATTTGAACAGATTCCATTTTCTTCGCGGGATATAGCCGGGAGAAAAGCGCAAGCGCAAGCAGCGTGCAAACGAAATCCAACGCGCTTCCTTCCGGCCCCACTGACCCTCCGGTCAGCCAGCGCGGCCCGTGACAGCTTGAATTGAGCAGATGCCCGGTCGCTATCATGCCGCTGTCGGGGACGGAATAAATAAAAGTCTCCGCAAAATCTCCCGCCGCGTGCAGTCCGATCGCGAACCAAAGATTTCCAGTACACCGCAGCGTAAAGCATGCAAACAGCGCGAAAAGCACCACGGACAATGCGCCAATCCAATCCTCGCCTGAATTGGAAAGATGCACCGCGCCAAAGAGCAAGGACAACAGAATGGCCGCTGGCCAAAACCCCATCCCTGTGGCGAGCGTGAATAGCGTGTAGCCGCGATACAAAAATTCTTCCGAAATCCCCACCAGCAAAAATATGAATCCCCAAATCGCCGCATACTTCACAATCGCAATACCTGATAGGGCGAGGCCGCCAAACGAAAATCCTCCCAGGGCGTACATCAATAGAATTTCAGCGGACACCAGCGCGAGGCCCCAAACAATTCCTCGCCAAAATAATCTTCCAAACGCTCCTTCAAGTGGAATGCCATAACTGAACCAGGAACGTTTTTCAATCCGGCTCATGATGAACGCTGCCAGGAAGGCTAGGACCGTCTGCGTAAATTCGGCAATGAACCCGAAGGCGGGAGTAATAGTGCCACTTTGCGCTTGGTTCCCCAGCGCGACGAACGCTGGGATTTTCCTAAGAATAAATTGAACGACAAATTGCATCCCCATGAAGAGCGCGACAAAAATCAAGAATCGCCATCCCGCACGAATCCCGTTCGGCTCCCAAAATATTGTGCGCACCACGTGAGATTTTTGCGGCCACCTGCTTGGTTCCGTCGCATTTGGTTCCGTCATCAGCCGTCACCCCTTGCGCCCGCAGCATAGGTCAACTTCTTGCAGAGGGCAAATCCTGGCTGCTTTTGCTCACCGTAAGGTCGGGACATTATTCACTCCGCGGTGTGCTAAAGTTTTTGGCAAACGGAATTTCAAAGGTGGCGGTTGAAAACAGCTAATTCTGGGTGGTGCGGGCCATGAGGTGTGAAAAAGACACAGCAGATCTCTCCAAGCGTCCGCGAAGATCGCGCAGTCTGGACGACCACACAAAACAGAATCTACAAAAAGATGCCAGACCAAAGACCCCGAGGCTACAGTGAAATCTAATGGCGATTCGAGGCAGTCGATGGTAAGTCTTACCCGGCGGTATTCACGAATTGAGGCGGCGCGGGCCGCTGACAAATGGGTTGCCACGCTCAAAAAAACGGAGAAGTCGTTGAGCCTCATGCCTGATTCCGATGCGCACGCTGACGCCAATATCTCCCGTGGGCTTCGCGGCGGTGCCGAGCCACAGCGGGCCTGGGGCGCACAGGTCGAGCCCATCCAGCCTGCGCGTGATGCGCAATGCCGCGGCGAGTCGTCCGGGGCCGCGCGAAAGTTCCGTCAAGGGTGGTGGGGATTTCTTGGCCGATCTCGCGTGCCTGCCTTTAATGGAACGGTGGCGCTGCATCCACTCGATGCCTTCGAGCGGTTCGAGAGCGCGCAAAAGAATTCCCTCGCCAATGCCTTCGGTCTGGCCGGAAACGTTAAGCATGTAGTGATTGCCATAAATAAAATAAACATAGGCGTGCCCGCGCTCGCGAAAAAGCGAGCGATTGCGAGGTGTCACTCCGCGAAACGCGTGGCATGCCGCGTCGCCGACCAGGTAAGCTTCGGTTTCGACAATGCGTCCGCTAAGGCGAACAGGCGACAAGTCGTGCACCAGGGTTTTGCCAATAAGGAAGCGCGCGAGCTCGACGGTATCGATAGGCAGCTCGCTGCGCCGGAGGTGGCGAATGCGAATTTTAGGGCGCGCGAGCGTCATGCGATTCGTTCTATCATACGAACTGTGCGCGCGCGGCTTACAATATTTTCTTGATGCCGCTGGTGAGATAGAGGAACGACAAAATGTCGGATAAAGAGCAGGCGTGGCCAGCGCTCCCGTTCGTGGAGTGGAAAGATACCTGCGCCACGCTGCACATGTGGACGCAGATCGTTGGAAAAGTGCGGCTGGCGCAAAGTCCACTGATCAATCACTGGTGGGAAGTGCCCCTGTACGTTTCCGCGCGGGGGCTGACTACGTCGTCGATTCCCTGCCCCACCGGAAGTTTTGAGATTAGTTTCGATTTTATCGATCACCGGCTGGATATAAAGACTAGCCGACGGCGCATCTCGCGCGATCGCGCTTTACCATCGCACGGTGGCTGGATTTTATCGCGAGTTCATGGAGATGCTGCGCTCGCTGGGACTCGGTATAAAGATCTGGCCGATGCCGGTGGAAATACCGAATCCGATACGGTTCGACCAGGACGTTACTCATGCCCGATATGATCCCGCTTACGCCAATCGGTGTTGGCGAATTTTGGTGACGCGTGGATAAGATATTCAAGGAGTTTCGCGGGCGTTTTATTGGCAAGGCGAGTCCGGTGCATTTTTTCTGGGGGAGCTTCGACATGGCGGCGTCGCGTTTCTCGGGCCGGCGCGCGCCCGAGCGTCCCGGAGCGGACAAGATTACAAAGGAAGCGTACTCGCACGAGGTGCAGAGTGTTGGATGGTGGCCGGGCGGAGGCGATGTGACGAGTCCGATGTTTTATTCTTATTGCGCACCGGAGCCGCCCGGATTTCGCGAAAGCGCCGTGCGTCCCGGGAAGGCGTTTTACGACACAAAACTAGGCGAGTTTTTGCTTTCGTACGACGAGGTGCGGGCGGCGAGTGATCCGAGAGCGGCACTGCTCGATTTTTGCCAAAGCACCTACGAAGCTGCCGCCGTAAGTGCGCAAATGGGACCGCGGATCTCTCGAACGCAAGCCTGCGTAACGCTGGCGTTCAGGTCCCACTGTGCACTCGCGATTGTGGCCAATATAGTACTAGATACTCTTTCCTTACACGTTCCGCGCTAGACCTAGAAGTTCGTCCCGCGGCTCTTTTATGATTCAAACAGCAGCGTCATGGACCAGCCGACCAACCCGGGTAGAAGTGTGCCAGGTGCAGGTGTGCCTTCGTCGCACGATTCTCAGCGCTCGACGGGAAGTCACGATACTGTTCTGTTGAGCGACGGCCCCGAGAATCATTTCGCGGAAACTGCCGTCGCGCCCGTAACATCGTTCCAAATTGCAAACCTTAGCTCCACCGCTCTTGCCGCGCTTAGCCAACGCTATGACATTTTGGGCGAAGCGGGACATGGGAGCATGGGAAACGTGTACAAAGCGCGCGATCGCGAGACCGGCGAAACTGTCGCGCTGAAATTGTTGAAACCGGAAATCGCTTCGGATCAGGCGATGATGGAGCGGTTTAAGAATGAGCTCCTTTTTGCGCGCAAGATCACACACAAAAACGTTTGCCGCATGCATGAGTTCAATCGCGTGGGCGGCATTGCTTACACCTCCATGGAGTTTGTGGAAGGTGAGAGCCTGCGCTCGGTGCTGAACCGATTTGGCGGACTCCCTCAACGCAAGGCCGTGAATCTGGCATTGCAAATTTGCTCCGGATTGAAGGAAGCGCACGCGCAAGGGATCGTTCACCGGGATTTGAAGCCGGAAAACATCATGGTGGACGCGAGTGGAAACGTGAAAATTATGGATTTCGGAATCGCGCGTTCGATGGAAGCGATGACACGCATGACCGGGTCACTGGTGGGAACGCCCCAGTACATGGCGCCGGAGCAGGTTGGCGGCAAGGCGGTGGATTACCGCACGGATATTTATTCGCTGGGACTAATTTTGTACGAAATGTTCACGGGTTCGCCCGCATTTCAAGCCGACAACCCGGTGGCAGTTGCGCTGAAGCAGATGCAAGAGGAGGCGGTTCCTCCCCATCAAATCGATCCGGCGATTCCCGCATACATTGAGCGCACGATTTTGAAATGTCTGTTGAAAAATCCTGCGAATCGATTTCAGTCGATTGCGCAACTGGAAAACGCGCTGAACGGTTCGGCGGAGCAGAATTTAGCTGGTGCTGCGGCCCCGGTCGGAGCGGCGAATGCTCAAAGAGTGGTAAGCGCGCCTGCGACTGCACGGATGGCGACGCCTTCCCTGATGCCGGCGGCGACACCGCGCAGAGCGATTCCGGCGATTGTTTGGGTCCTGTTGGGTGCGCTGATGGTCTTAGGCGCGTGGGGGGTGCTGAACGGCATCGCTAAGAAAAAAGCGGCTGTGGAAATGATTCCACCGCCTGCGGAACTTTCCGCACCCGTGCCACCGGACTTTGCGTACTTAGGCTCGCCGTCGAAAAGTTCGGTGGCTGTTTCAAGAGTGAAACCAGCAGACGCAGTGCCCCCTGAGGCAACGCCACATGCCAACCCTGGCAGCGAACGTAGGGTCGCGCCTTACACAAATTTCAAACCTGAGATTGCGAAGAGTAATGCGAGTCCTGCGCCAAAATCTGAAACTGAACCACACGAAGTTTTTCCACTTGTGAAAAAGGGACCGGTTAATAGGCCGTCTCCGGATGCAGCGGCCGCCACGCTTCGCGCGGACGCCGCGAGAAATGGAGGAAAGAAGCCAGCCGGGCAGAAAGCAGTCCAGGCCGAAGATGCTGCTTCGACTCCGGCGGCGACAGCGGCTTCAACCCCGGCCGCGCCTGGAGCTTCCTACCTATGGGTGGGGCGGTTTCAGCGAGAAGATCGCGCGCACGAAGCAGAGAAGAAAATTGTGGCGCTAGGTCTGCCGGCGGCCGTGCTTGCCAAGCACGGGGATAAGGGAGATTTCTACGTAGTTTATAGCGGGCCCTACTTGAACGATAAAATTGCGGGAGCGATGCAGCAACTCGAAGCGAAAGGCTTTTCCAACGTGCGCGCGGTGCCACTTCCGCTAGCGGGCAAGAGCGCGAAACATTGACGCTAAAATACGTTCAGGAGCTACCGGCGATGGAGATTGAGTTCGGAGCGCGCAGTGATATGGGACGCGCTCGCGAAAATAACGAAGACAGCTTCGCGCTCGCTCCGGAGCTGAATCTGTTTGTGCTGTCGGATGGAATGGGCGGCCTTGCGGCAGGTGAAGTAGCTAGCAAGCTTGCCAGCGAGGCGGTTCTAAGGCACTGCCGAGAGGCGGCGTCAAATCCCGGATTGCCCTTGATTGGCGAACATCTAGATGGAATGTCGGAGATTTCGAATAGGTTAGCCAGCGCGATACGTGTCGCGAACCGCGTGGTGTATGCGGCGGCACAGGGCAGCGCACATAAACGGGGCATGGGCGCAACGGTTGTGGCCGCATGGTTCGTGGACGAAGTGCGCGTGAGCATCGCGCACGTTGGCGACAGTCGCATCTACCGTCTGCGTGGCGCAGATTTCGTGCAGCTCACTGAGGATCACTCGTTCGTCGCTGAACAGGTTCGTCGCGGCATGATGACCAAGCAGGAAGCGGAAAACAGCAATATGCAGAGCGTCCTCCTGCGGGCTCTCGGAGTGGAGCCAGAAGTGCAAGCTGATCTGAGCGAAAAAGATCTGTTGGAAGGCGACACGTTGCTGCTCTGCTCCGACGGGCTAACGCGCGAACTTTCGAACGCTCAGATTTCCGCAACGCTTGCGGAAATGGAAAATCCCCAAGAAGCCACGGACAGGCTGATCGAGCTAGCGAATGAAGCGGGTGGCGGCGACAACATTACGGCCATGATTGTCCGGTATGCAGCTAAACCGGCAGGGGCGTTCAAGCGAATCGGAAAATGGTTTAGGGGGTCTGAAAATCGGTGACTGCGCAGCACTCGGAAGCGGGTGCGCGACGATTGAAAATGAGGAGGGCGTTGCAATGTCAAAATTAGTTCTCAAATTCGAAAGCTCGGTGTTGAAAGAAGTGGCCGTGGGGACAAAAGAAGTGAGTATTGGGCGCTCTCCAGAGTGCGGAATCGTGATCGACAATCCGGCCGTCTCGAACTATCACGCGCGTGTGTTCAGTGAAGAAGGACGCATGATGCTTGAGGACTTTGGAAGCTTGAATGGGACATTCGTCAACGGGCAGCGCGTAAAGATGGTCACGCTGAAGCCCGGCGATTCCGTTGCAATCGGAAAGCATACGATCGTGGTGACAGAATCGCGGGAAGTTGGCGGGACTGCTCCGGGCGGCTCGAATGGCAACGCGTGGCCAACCGTTCCGAAGATTAATGAAACCATGATGCTCGACACCAAAGAGCGGCGCGAACTTTTGCGGCAAGTTGCAGCCGTGGGCGAGAGCGCGCAGGTGGCGCCGGGCCGGTTGAAATTACCGACACTTCTGGTGCGCAAGGGCAAGACCGATCTGAAGGAGTACACGCTCAGCGACAAACTGACGGTCATTGGCAAATCCGCAATGGCCACGATCAAGCTGAAGGGATGGTTCGCGCCTAAAGTTGCTGCGCAGATTACGCGGCGCGATGACAATTCCTTCTACATCGGCAAGGCCGAGAAAACGCCGACTGTGAATGGCGTGTCGATTGCGCAACCGACCAAACTTTCGTCCGGCGACGTGCTGGAGGTTGCAGGGATCGAACTAGAATTTGTGTATCGCGATTGACGCGACAAGTCGGCAAAAGACAACAGCAGATTCCTCAATACGACCGCGCACGACGCTTTTCGGGACGACAACCTGATACTGAGGAAGCCGAATCAGGAGCGCTGCATCCCCTCCAACTTCAGTCCGGTTCCTACTGGTACCGTAGTTCTATAGCCATGGTCTCTTGCACTCGCTAAATTTGGCGTGTTAACGGCCCGATGGATCATGACTTGGGAGGTCTCCCATGGCCACAGCTACACTTATCGCGCCTGAGCCGGCAGTTTCGTCGCGAGCCACGCAGGTCCGGAATTTGCGACGACGCGAGCGCCTGAAGATATCGTTGCCACTGGAGGTTCGACCATTTGACGCGCGATTTGCCGAGATCGCAGACGTGGGCGAAGTGGTGGATTTTACGCGCGATGGACTCTACTTCGCGACCCGTATGCCCCATTATTTCATGGGCATGCGGCTGCTCGTTACCTTCCCCTTTGGCGAGAGAATTTCGGCGCACAAGAAGTTTTTGGGTTCGATCGTGCGAATGGAAAATCGGTCAGACGGAACCCTCGGAATTGCCGTCAGATTTCTGCTATAGGTGGCTTAAAAGGTTTCGCTTTAGGCATCGTACCTGGGGATTGGGCTTGTCGGACCATTCCACTGCATAGACAATATAATTATGTAGCCTCCGTCCGGCGCGTGGGAATTAAGTCTTGCCGAAAACTAGGGAGAACTTGATGCAGAGTTCATCTGATAAGAAGGGGCCCGGCACACCTTCGCCCGCAGTGCAGGAAGCCGAACGACGCATCGCGGAGCGCCACATGTTTACGGCAGGCGCTGAGGTAATCGAGCTGAAATCCGGCGCCCGATTCTCGACACGCACGACAGATCTCGGGCCGGGTGGCTGCTTCATTGACACCACATTTCCCTTCCCAATTGGGTCAAACGTAATAATCAATCTGAATAAAGGCACGAAAACATTTGGGACCGCGGGCACGGTGGTTTATTCACAGCATGGATTGGGTATGGGCATCGCTTTCACCGACTTGGATGCTGAAAAGCGGCTGGAATTGGGGGACTGGATAGCGGGCATAACAGGTGAACGCCCTGCGGGACACGAAATTCCGCGCCCACCAAAGGATGCGAATCCTAGCAAGGGCCGCGAGTTTGTCGCCTTGGTGCGGCTGGTCCGTTTAATGATTGGAAAAGGTATTTTGACCGAGGCGGAAGGAACTTCTGTGCTGCACGATCCTGTGCTCTAGGAGTAGCGCCTGTAGAGTTCTCAATTTCCGTTTTGGGATTTTCCTGCAATTCCTCCGGTTCAGGAAAGAAATCCCTAGTGCAGGTCAAACTTACACGCCTTTGCAGATTCAAGTGCTTTATTTTCTGTAGACTTAGCACTGTACTAATGGCAATTGGAATGCAGCCAAAGGGTGGGGGTACCCATGGGGGAACGAAGAAAAGCAAGAAGGTACGAGCTCTACCTTCCGGTGCAGGTCTGCCTCCCGCGCCAGCGGCCGATCGAATTTTATACTGGCCAACTCCGCGACGTCTCACGGTCAGGCATTTTTTTCCACTCACATGTTGCAATCGATCATGGAACTGCTCTTGAGCTGACCTTTTCTCTTCCGGCGGAGAGAGATCGCGGGACCTCGGTGTTGGTGCGTGCCAGCGCGAAAGCGCTGCGCGTTTCAGAAATGCCTGGCGATGGAGTGCCTGTGTATGGAGTGGCGGCAACCATCGATCGGATCGATTTTGTGCGGCCGGTTGTTTCGAGCGCGGCGTAGGCTATCGAATATTTCGATTTAACGAAATTGATTCCTGGAAAAAAGGCGTGGCTTTTCGGAGCCGCGCCTTTTTTTTTGGGCTAGTATGGCGGAACACGAACCGTTAAACCTCCGCAACACGACGGGGTGCCGTTACAATAGAATACCCTTGCCATATCAATGGTATGCCCAAGCGAAGCCAACCACAGCGAGTCTTTGAGTTAGAGCGCGAAACCTTGTGCGCGCTTTGCATACGAGGAAGCGCAAATGCCCGGGAAACGACTTTGATGCGCGCGCTTTCCGACCATGTCTGGCAGGATGCTGAGCATCGCGTCGTGTTCGAAGCGATCCAAAGACTGAGCAGTAGCGATCCAAAGCTCTTGCGGGAACAGTTACCGGCGCAAACCACGCGCATGGGTTTTCCTGATGTGAGCTGGGACAACTACTTCGCGCCGGGGACCGGAGAGGAAAAGGGCTTTGAAGCCTTGGTGCGTGACTTATTAGCTGCGCCGAGGGACGGGAAATAAAACGCACCTTACGCCGGCGTTGTTCAGTTGCGGATCGCGACGCTTACATCGCGATAGATTATTTGGCGGTTAAGCCGAAGGCACGGGAATGAAATTCCAGCGACGCAGGGAAATGTTCAGCTACGTAATTCCAGTCGTGGCCGCCGGGATAAAGATGGAATTGGTTGGGGATGTGGCGGGAGTCGAGTAGATCATGGAATGCCTTTGCGCCAGCGTCGAATCCGTAGTCGTCTTCCGTGCCGCAATCAAAATAGATTTTCAGTCCAGCGGGATGCGCGCCATTCTGAACCATGGTGAAGGGATTATTTTGTTTCCAGTACGCGGCATCGGGAGGCGAACCAAAGGCACTGCCGAGAACGCGATTGAGGATGGCCCCCTGATATCCCGATGCGCTGCCGGTGGGAAGATTCGCCAACAGTGCGGCGCTGTGCGCGCTCACCGAGCCAAATAGCTGCGGATAGCGATACGCAAAACGCAAGGCTCCGTAGCCGCCCATGGAAACTCCGCTGACGCCGCGATGTTCGCGATCGCTGCGGATGCGATACTGTTTCTCGATGTAGGGAATAAATTCGTGAATGAAGAAATCTTCGTAGCGCACTTTTTCGTCGCGCGAGTTGATGTAGAAGCTTCGGCCTGCGTCGGGAGTGACGACCAGAAACTCGCCGATTTGTTTTTGGGACCACAGATCGTTTATTAAATCCATTCCGCCGGTATTAATCAGAATTTCCGAATTGGAGCCTAACCCATGTAGGAAATACAGAATGGAATAGCTTTGCTTATGGAATCGTAGCTCGGTGGGAGAATCACACAATATTGAACGGCGTGGCCCAGGATTCTGCTCGGCATTGCGCGGCATTCACCGCGTCCGAGCGCAGCAGCTGGTGTTGTGGAAGCTATGGCAAACCACCCGAACAACAGAATCAAAAATGGCCAAACAGCGACGCTGGGATTTATTTTGCGCTGTTGCGCATGCGCGCGCGCACGGGGCGCCGGGCTACTCATACCGTAAGGCCTCGACCGGGTTTAGCTTCGCGGCGCGCGACGCCGGGTAAATTCCGGCAGCGAGGCTTACGACGATGGAAAATCCGATCGCGCCGGCGATCATCCACCATGGGATGGAAGATAGATCGATCGGAGGAATATCGCTGTCTATGCAGATACACATTCGTGCCAAAAGTGAGAGCGCTGCCGATTAGCCAGCCAAGCGTCACGCCGAAAATCCCGCCGAGGAGGCCCATCACGCCGGCTTCGGCGAAAAAGAGGCGGCGAATATCGCGGTCGGCAGCACCTAAAGCTTTCAGGATGCCGATTTCACGGCGGCGTTCCAGGATGGCCATCACAAGAGTATTGATGATCCCCAGCGAAGCGACGGCCAGCGCCAGGCTGCCGAAAATGCCCAAGAACAAATCGAATACGGCGAACACGAGGCGCAGACTTTTTGTAGCGTCGAGGAGTGAAAAAGTGCTGAAGCCCATTTGCTTGGATTGCGTCTTCAACGCTTTTCACTTGCGTGGGGCTTTTTACGCGGACGGTCAGGCTGTCATACTGTCTGTTTGGAGCTGGAGCGCCGCAAAATTCCGCGCAGGTCGTTGGCTTGAGCGACGCGCAGGATTTCGGCAACTTGCAAGGGAATCAGCAAGCGGCCTCGGCCAAAGACCACCAAAGCCTGTAGCGGGCTCCGTTTCGACAATGCCGATGATACGGAAAGTTTTTTCGCGCGGCACGATCGAAAAGCCTGGCGATAGGCCGGTGATTTCGTCGGCAGAGTCTGCACCGCTGCGAGGCCTTCTTACTCTTGTTTGTGTTTGGCTCCGGGGGAAGGGGCTGACGTTCCGCGTAACGGAGCATGAGATTTTTTCCGATCAACGAATCAGGCTGGGTGGAAAGGTCTTTGGCAAATTCGATTTGAAGGATTGCTTCGTCGGCAGCCGGGCGGGAAAAGAAGTTCCCTTTCATGCCATCGAAGGCCCCTTCCGTTTGGGCGGAGGGCGGAATTCCCGCGACGGTGGTGGAATACGGCTTGCCTTCGAACTGGATTTCCGTGGGAAAGCGAATCTCGGGATAGACTTCGAGGACATTTGGGAGCGCGGCGATTTTCTGGCGCGCTTCGTCGTCCAGGATCTTGGCCGGTTCTCTGGTTGTGGGCTCAGACTGCGCCGGGCGTCCGAAGCCTCGCTGATTGGTTCGCGAACTGACGAAAACGGCATCAAACAGGCCTGACTTCGAGAGACGTTTATTCGCAAGCTCCTGCAATCCGACTCCGAGCGATAGCATGGCGACGAGCGACGCGACGCCTACGGCAATGCCGAGGGTGGTGAGCGAGTTACGCAGCAGGGCTTCGCGAAGGTTGCGGGCGGCTAGTTCCGTGAGGTCGCGCGTCTTCATATGTTGGTTCCGTCGCCGATCAGTTTTCCATCTCCCATAGTGACGATGCGATGCGCAAAGCGTGCGGCACGGTCGCGATCGTGAGTGACCATCACGATGGTCATACCCAATGATTCGTTTATTTCCTGCAAGAGATGAAGGATGGCGTCCCCTGTCGCGCTGTCGAGGTTGCCGGTAGGCTCATCGGCGAGGAGAATCGTGGGGCGGTTTACGAGCGCGCGGGCCAGCGCGGCGCGTTGCTGTTCGCCGCCGGACAATTCGCTGGGTCGATGCGTCAAGCGGGCGGAAAGGCGCACGCGGTCAACTGCTTCGCGGACACGGCCAGCGCGCTCGTTGCGGTCCACTTCGGCAAGGCGCAGCGGGAGCTCGACATTTTCTTCGAGCGTCATGCGCGGAAGAAGATTGAAGGCCTGAAAAACCATGCCAACGGTGTGGCTGCGGTGTTGCGCGAGGTCTTCGGAGCTCATGTCGGCGAGATTGCGTCCATGGGCAAAAATCGCGCCGGAGGTGGGACGGTCGAGTCCCGCCATCAAATTCAGCAACGTGGATTTTCCAGAACCGGAACTTCCGAGAAGCGCTACGAATTCTTTTGGGCGAACGGAGACGGTGACGTCGTCGACCGCATGCACCAACGCATCACCCATTTGATAACTTCGGGAGACCCGGTCGGTTCGGATTGCAACTTCATTGGATGTTTCCGTCATTTTCCCCGCAACATTATTAGTACGGATGGCATCGCTGATAAGTTACTTCACTTGTTCTCAGGAAATGCAGGCGGGCTATAGATTTAGATGGCCGTAGCGCTCCGTCGAAATAGACTCTGCTTTCCGCAATAGCTTGGACGATGTTGCCCCGCGCGGATTGCTCCATCGTCCTGGAATGTTCAGGCCGCAATGGGGGCAGTGGCCGTCTTTCAGGCGATTTTGCTGCACGTCATGCCACGAGCGACGAATGAGAACGGTTTTGCACGACGGGCAGGAGGTGTGCGCCGCATCGGTGTGAATGTTTCCCTCATACACGTAATGCAATCCGGCTTCGAGCGCGATCGCGCGGGCACGGTGCAATGTTTCGGGTGGCGTCCGCGGCTTGTCCTGCAACTTAAAATCGGGATGGAAGGCTGTGAAGTGCAACGGAACGTCTGGACCCAGATTCTCGAAGATCCAGTCGGCCAAGCGGCGAAATTCTTCGGCATCGTCATTCAGTGTAGGGATTATCAAATTTGTGATTTCGAACCAGACGTTGGTTTCATTCTTCAGCCATTTCAGCGTATCCAGAACGGGCTGCAGATGCGTCAAGGTTATGCGCCCGTAGAAATTTTCGGTGAAGGCTTTCAAGTCCACGTTGGCGGCGTCCACGTGATCGTAAATATCGTGAAAGGCCTCATAGGTGATGTAGCCGTTCGTCACCATTACCGTGTTCAGGCCATGCTCTTTAGCAGCGTGGCAAATATCGATGACGTACTCGCCCCAAATGGTCGGCTCGTTGTAAGTGAATGCGATGGACGGGCAGTTATTTCGGATCGCGAGCAGCGCCACATCTTCAGGCGAAACGTGCGTGGAATGCACTTGGTCCGAGCGTGATTTCGAGATGTCCCAATTCTGGCAGAAGAAACAGCCCATGTTGCAGCCCGCAGTCCCCATCGAAAAGACGCGCGTCCCAGGCAGAAAATGATTCAGCGGCTTTTTCTCAATGGGATCGACTTGGATCGCAGCGGGTGAAGCGTAACCGAGACTGTAAAGCTTGCCGCCTTCGTTTACGCGGATGAAGCAGAAGCCGGCCTGGCCCTCGCCGATATGGCAGTGCCGAGGACAAAGATAGCAGTGGGCTTTGTTATTCGGCTCAGCTTCCCACCAGCGCGCTTGGTGAAGCTCGGCGGATTTTTGCAGGATCTTCAAATCTTCCATGGCATCGCGTCGAGTAAGCCGACGCTAACGTCTATTATACGCCAGATACGCGGTCCGCGAATTGAGGGTAAATCGCCGCGAAATAGAGATAATAGGGCATGCGTGTTTGGCCGCACCGTACAACGCGCTGGAGAATGACGATAGGCCTGACCATCAGTGCGTTGTTGCTGATTTTGCCGGGCGCCTTCGGTCAAGCTCCCCCGCCAATTGTTGAATATAAGGAAGTGGTTCCGATCACGTCGGGGCAGATTCGCGACGGAAAAGTTTGCATCAATTTTAATCCGGTAATGACGGCGGGAGACTTCTTCGATGGCTTGGAGCGGCATGACACTCCGTCAGGCGATCAGTTTCGTAAGAATTCGCACGTAGTAACAACTTTTCCTGACCAGATTACTGTGCAGGTTCAGACTGCCATTAACGTTTGTGACGCCGACATCTACACGGCCGCGCCGGTGCCTTCCTATTTCAACGAGCTTCAGTTCAAGGTGCAGTGGAAGCGGGGACTGGCGATGCGCGCAGTTTCGCGGGTCACGGTGCAGCGCGTGATCTTTGCATCCGAGGATGGCAATAACCGGTTGATGTTTCTGCTTAAAATTCGTGATCACGACGTGCCGTTGACGGACCATCTGATCATTTCTGTGATGTCGCCGCAGGGAAAATTGTTATCGCGCATGTCAGGCAAACTTTAAGGTGCTCCAAGGATATGTTTACAAGAGCACAGCGCAACACTAGAAAATCACGTGCTTTCAACAGACCGGAGTGGGCAAAGCAAAAGATAGGAAGCGAAGTCACGATACCGGTCGGGAAGCTCTGGCGCTACATAAGCGCCACGGAGAGTTCCGTTCTGCGTTGGACGCCTGCGTAGACGGCGCTTTTAGAACTTCTGGGCGGAGCGGCGGATGGCCACCCATTCCAAGAATCGTTCCATGCGGGCGCGTTCTCGCCACATCAAGGCAAAGAATTTTCGCGCGTCGAGTCCGGCGGCTTCTTTACCGAAGAATGTTTCCATCCGCCAGCGAATGTAAGGCGAGGCCCACGGCCGCAGCCGGTAGCCCTTCGAGATGATCCAGTAATAGCGCAGAGCGTTCAGCATTGCGCGCGTCCGGCTGAAACAGGGAGCTGTCGTTCATAGCGACCTGCGGCGACGGATGGACGTCCCTGCGAGATCGCCGAGGTTGCGACGAAGGCAGAAGACCGATCGCGCCGCGATGGTAGAATTGGGATGTTCGCAAAAGGATTCTGATGACTGCGGAAGACCACTACTACACTGGAATTGATTTTTTTGGCGAAGGCAAACTCGAATCCGCGATTGAGGAATACAACCGGGCGCTGGAGCTCGATCCACAGTTGATCGACGCGCTTCATGGCCTGGCGCAAGCGTATCACGCCAAGGAAGATTTTCACCGCACGATTCAATCCGCCCAGCGAATCCTAGTCTTGGAACCCGAAGACATTCTTGCCTGGACCACTATTTCGCGCGCGTACCAGCGGCTCGGCATGATTCCGGAGGCCGAGGAAGCTGGAAACAAAGCGCGCGTTCTAGGTTGGAAGCAACAGCTCCGCGATCAGAAGACCAAAGCGAAGTAGCGCGATACCTCGCGCAGAACAAAAGGGCCGCGTCAGCTTGCGAGGCGGCCCTTGTCGTTTTCCCGCGGCACGAGCGGCGGGCTGCAGGTCGGCGCTTCGTTCGTCGCGGCGTTACCTTGCGGCGCTTGTCTTGTGCGACGCTGGGTTATAGCGCGGCGCAAACGGATTTGACTTCGGTGTAATTCTTTAGGACTTCGTGGCCCATCTCGCGTCCCCAGCCGGACTGTTTGTAGCCGCCGAATGGAAGCGCCGCGTCGAAGACGTTGTAGCAATTGATCCAGACCGTTCCGGCGCGGAGTTTGGACGCGAGCGCATGAGCCTTCTTGATGTCGCGGGTCCAGATTCCCGCGGCGAGACCGTATACGGTGTCGTTGCCCTTGGCGGCAATTTCATTGATGTCAGTGAACGGAATCGCCGTGAGCACGGGGCCGAAAATTTCTTCCTGCACCACTTTCATCGTGTCGTTAGTGTTGATCAGCACGGTGGGCTGCACGAAGTAGCCTCGGTTCCCTGCTCGCGAACCACCGGTCACAGCCTTGGCGCCTTCCTGTTTGCCAGATTCCAAGTAGCCGCAGACTTTATTGAATTGCTCCTCGGAAACGAGGGGGCCCATGTCGACATCGGGATCAAATCCCTGGCCGATGCGGATTTTGCTAGCGTTTTGCGCCACGCCGTCAACAACCTTGTCGAAAATTTTCTTGTCGATGAAGAGACGCGAGCCCGCACAACAGGTTTGGCCCTGATTGAAGAAGATTGCGCTCGCGGCGCCGGGGATAGCGGCCTCGATGTCGGCGTCGTCGAGAATAATGTTGGGAGACTTGCCGCCCAGCTCGAGCGAAACTTTCTTCAAGTTGCCCTCGGCGGCGTGAATGATTAGTTTGCCGACTTCGGTGGAACCGGTGAAGGCGATCTTATCCACGTGGGGATGCGCGGCCAGAGCAGCGCCGGCCGTCTCGCCAAAACCTGGAACAATATTTACAACGCCATCTGGGAAGCCTGCTTCCATGATTAGTTCGCCCAGGCGAAGAGCGGTGAGTGGAGTTTGTTCGGCTGGCTTCAGTATTACGGTGCAACCTACGCAGAGAGCCGGAGCGAGTTTCCAGGCGGCCATGAGCAGAGGGAAATTCCACGGAATGATTTGTCCGGCGACACCCACCGGCTCGCGCACGGTGTAAGCATGGAATTTTCCCTGCTTTGCGAGACCGAGATTAATTGTGTTGCCTTCGATTTTCGTGGCCCATCCCGCGTAGTAGCGGAAGTGATCGACAGCGAGCGGAACGTCGGCAGCGCGCGCGACCTTGAGAGGCTTGCCATTGTCGAGCGATTCGAGCTGGGCAAATTCTTCGGTGTGCTTTTCGAGCAAGTCGGCGAGTTTCCAAAGCAAACGACCGCGCTCGGACGGAGAAATTTTCGACCACGGGCCGATTTCGAAAGCGGCGCGCGCGGCTTTGACTGCTCGGTCGATGTCTTCTTTGTCGCCTGCAGCGACATTTGCTAGAACTTCGCCGGTGGCGGGATTGTAGGTGGCAAAGGTTTTGCCGGACGCTGCGTCCACCCACTTGCCGTTGATGAGGAGCTTGCCTGTCTTGGAAACGAAACCGGTAACGCTGCTATCGGGTTGCACGACTGCTGTTGCCATGTGATTTTCCTCCGCTAATTTGAATTAGAAATCTTGCGCTCGCGATTGGCTAGCGCTAAATTCGGACTTGCTGTGGTGGCACAATTCTAAACGCCTCTGAAACAAGCTGGGCACATGGACCACGCTGTAACCGCACACTGGCTGACTGGTCAGCTCAAACTTACTCCGGCGCAACGCAAAATTCAAGCCCGCTCAGCGCGCGGAGCGCGCGGCCCCATATGAACGGACCATTTCAGGGTTCTTCATTTGGTTCTTGACTCAACCTGGTATTATTCATCGCTGACCTGTTCCATCCAGTCGACAACCTTACCGTTGAGCTTTTCCTGAAGGGCGATGTGTGTCGTGGCCATATTCGGAATGGCCCCATGCCAGTGCTTCTCGCCGGGCGGGAACCAAACCACATCACCGGCGGGATTTCCTCGATGGGTCCGCCTTCGCGCTGGACCCAGCCACAGCCCGCCGCGACGATGAGAGTTTGACCGAGTGGTGCCTGAAATAGTGGATCGATCCGGACCGTGCCAGTGAGCCACTCTGACGGACCCCTAACGGAAGGTTGCGAGCCGACTCTCTTGATCTACAAAATCAGAATCGCTTCAAAAAAAAGAATCCCGGTAAGTGCCTTCCATGAGAAGGCCGGTGAGTGTCAAGCGTTTTCTCTTTTTTTTCTTTTTCTTCTTTATTTCTTGTTTTTCCAAATTGTTCCCATGGAGCCAAGCCGCCTCTGTCGCCACCCTTCCATCCGCACTCTTGGTTGAGCGATGGTCGCTCGGTGCAAGTTGGGTGTGCTCGATTCAGTAGGTGCTGCTACCTGATTAGCGACCTCTGTTCCCCCCTTTCGAAGGAAACTGGTCCAGGCACTATCGCAGTCACCTGATCTCGGCGGTCGAGCTCGGCTGTCTGGATACCATCTCTCTTCTTTCCTTCTTCTTTGCTCCTTTTCCGTTTTTCACAGAGAAATTTCGCGCCAGGATCGCCTATGAACGACAATTGCCAACTCCCTCGACCCCTAGCATCCCCGGTTTTGTCGGGAGCTCTTTCCTCTAGGCCACGGCACGCATCTCTTTGTGGCTATTGTGCAGTGGTTCGTAGACCTCTCCATTCACCCACAACCGATGCAGCAGTACCGCTAGCTTTCTCGCCACCGCAACTACGGCGCGCTTCTTTGCACTTTTCCCTCCGCGCGCCGCCAGTTTTTGCCCCCAACGCCGTAGATCACTGTCTTCTCCAAAGGGTCCCAGGATGTAGTGCGCCCCCTGCACCAGCATGGTCCTCAAATACCGGTCTCCTTCTTTAGTGATGTGCCTCTGCGGCTGGCTCTGTCCGGAGTCCCTGCGCCCTGGGCGCAACCCCAGAAAACAACCGACATCCCGACTCTTCCGGAAGCGATGTGGGTCTTCTAGGGTCAGCACATACGTCAGCGCGATCTGTGTTCCTACACCCTTCACCTGTTTGAGCAGTGCAACGTGCGGGTAACTTTCTTTCGCGATTTTCTCTATCCGTGCGTCGTATTCCTGGATTCGCTCATTCAGGGATTCGACTCCTTTGAGCAACGGCTCCAGAACCTCGCGCAACTCTGTGCACAATCCCGCGGCCAGCTCCCGGCTCACCTGCTCCGTGCCACACCGGGGCAGTCGTAGGCCATAAGACTTCACCAACCCGCGGGCGGCATTCACCAAGGCGGTTCGCGCACGCACCAGCTCAGCCCGCGCTCGGATCACCGTCAGATGAATTTGGGCTTGCGCGCTGCGATGCCGCACCGGCCCCAGCAGTTCCGGATCGATGCGGGCCAGCCGGGCCAGTGTCCGCGCATCGTGTCGATCATCTTTGCGAGTGCTCTTGGTGATCAAGGAGACCTTTTGTGCGTGCGCCACCAGCACCTGGTGTCTCAGCTCCGTTAACAGCCGGCTTACCCAAGGGGAATGTGTTCCGGTCTCCATGGCAATAAGACCCCGCGGTATCTTCTCAAATATCTGTTTCATCGATTCCGGTGTCGTCGCCACTTTCTGTTCCAGAAGGATTTCGCCCGCTTCATCCAAAACGCAGTAGCACGACCAACGATCACCCAGGTCCACACCAATCGTGAGCTTGTGTCCTTTGAAAATCATGTTTCTCTTTACCCCAACAGTGCTAGTCTTTTTCATAGCCGGTCTCCTTTTCTCGTGCGCTTCGAGCGCGTCGATCATTGGGAGCGTATCGCATCCCGCTGGAGACCGGCCTTCTCATCCCATCTGATTATTCGTCTAGTCGGAAGGGGGAGCGTCCACTATTCAACGTTCTTAGCTCTCGCGTAGGCGTCCGCGCCCATCAAATGAATCGAGACATAAGGCTCGTCGCCCACCACCCAGCTATCATGCCCCGGGGGAACGTAGAACACGTCTCCAGCCTTCATCTCGATCACCCTCCCGTCCTCCATCGCTGCGGTCCCGCGCCCCGAAAGCACCATGCCGACGTGCTCTACCGAGCAGCTTTTCTCGCCCAGCGCGCGGCCTACATGAACCGACCATCTCCATCCCGGCGCATACGTGGCCCTGCCGATCGTCATTCCGCCAACGTGCACCGTCTCGAATCTTCCTTTCTCAAACGTGCGCACTTCGTCCGGTTGCTCGAATCGCTTCAAAATGACTTCCAGCACACTGGTCTCCCTCGCCCCATATCGGATTCACGGTAACAATCCCGCCGCAAGCCCGTCAATCCGCTGTTCCAGCGAATGCTCTCATGTGGGGTGTTTGCCTGTCGAGCGGGATTTCACGGCTGCCTTTGTGCCCCGGGAACTCATTACACAGTATTAAGCTGGCAACATCTTATTTTGAACGGCGATGCGGCGAGAAGGTAAGGTCAATTTATTTTGCAAGGATATCGCGCGAATTCCGCGGCGCTCTTGAGCGCGAGCGAGGAAAAATTCGAATCTGCCTCGAAGACATTGCGCGGGTGAGGCTGCGCGAAGGTAGAAAGGCGAGAGCGCGAATTATGGCTTGACGGGGGAGGCTTGCTCGAAGGCGATTTGCCAGGTGCCGTTTCGGCGGAGGCACAGGCGCGCGCAGCGGTGATCGTCGGTGAAAGTGGTGCCGTTCAACGTGCCGGTGCCTTGCCAGCGGTCGATGATGACGGCGGCGTCGTTGCTGAACACTTTGATTTGAAGCTCGGTCCAAGTGCCCTGGTGAATTTTGTAGGTTGGCGAGAGGATTACTCCGAGGATGGTGCGGCGGTCGAGGACTTGGCCGTTTGGCGCGACGTAAACGTAGTCGGAAGCCATGAGCCGGTCCACGGTGGAGCTATCGTTTTCAAGCCACGCCGCGTTCCAGGCTCTGCTCAATTGTTGGATTTCTTGATGCAGCGCTGCGCTGTCCACGATGCCTCCGGTATCTTCCCCCGACTTCGTGACCTCTTTCCCAGGCTCGATTTCTTGAGCTCCCGGGCTCGACTTACGGTCGACCCGAGAGCCCTGTTCCGGAGCTGGGCGGCCCCACGTTGCGCCTGCGTCCGCATTATAAGATGGTGGTTTTATTTTGTGGGCGATGATGTCGCCGTTGGCAGTGTCCCCGACGACGGCAGTGACTTTTCCCGCGACGTCGCGCAGGAAGACATCCTGGCCGCTGGCGCCACGTTGGAAGAACCGTTCTTTGGAGTAGGGCAAGTCTTCAACGGGCTTGGGATCGTCCGAAGCGCTCTCGATGAGGCGGTCGCCGTCTCGTCGGATGTGAACGATGAAGTGGGGACCGACTTCGTAGTGACCGACATAGTCGTCATAAACCGCAGTGTCTGACTTCGCGGGAACGCGCGATGTGTTGGAAATTTGTTGCGCGAGAGCCACATGAGTCCGTTGAAAAATCAATCCAACAGTAGAAGATAGTTTTACGGCAGGAATGCGCTTCAGCGCTTTTGATACTTCCTCAAGACTTAAACCGTCGCAAAATCCTTCTTTCCCGAAACTCTCACAGAGGGCTGAGCTCTGGTGATTGCTTTTGAGCGAAGTGACGCACCAACCTCTTTAGGTTTTGGGCTGTGGCTGCCAGGTAGAACTGCTCAGCGACGTTCCACAGTCGTCGCAATCGTGCCTTGCGCAGCTTGATCTGTTGCTTGAGTTCGGCGAACAGAGCTTCGACCTTGTAACGCGCTCGTTGGGAGCGCTTGTACTCAGGGGTACTCGCCAAAGCGCGAACGGTTTGTCGCGCTGGCTCCTCCCAATGAACAAATAGTCTCCGACTGAGACCTGGGGTGCAAAGCTTCTTCTGCGGACACCCGAGGCATTGTACTTCCGTCGAGCAATAGAGATTACCCCGATTGCCGCGTGACTGACCGCGATAGCGCAGTGCTTTTCCTTCGGGGCAATAGTAGGCATTCTCTTTTGGCTCGTAGCGAAAATGCTCTCGCGTGAAATGTCCTTTGGTCTGGTGACGGCGATCGATAACCGGAATGTGCGGTTGAATGTTTCGTGTCAGGAGCCAAGCTAGAAACTCTCCACTTCCATAGGCCTTATCGGCAGCCAGACTCTGTGGGTGAATTCCGAACTGACCCATATGCTCAAGCATACGCCGCGCGGCCCATGTTTCTTGACTGAACAGGGCCGGCGTCGCAGCGACCGACAAAATGACCCGGCTGGTGGTGTCGACCAGATAGTTGTCGTAGTAGCCCAGCACCGCCGGCCCACTTTTGACAGCCCAGGTAGCATCTGGATCGGTCGTCGACACCTTCTCTGGAAGCTTGGAGCTCTTTTCTGAATCTGCCACAGGGTTTTGTCGCTCTAGTTCGACCAGATACTCCTGAACCGTTCGTGAGAGCTTCGCCGCCTCTACCAATCTCTCCCTGGGAACTCGGCTTTGCTGGCTGGCATTGGCTCCCACAAGGGTCCCATCCACCGCCAGATTCCGCCCCTCGACGAAACCCGCCTCTAAACAACGGCGCACGATCTGCTCAAATACTTTCCGAAATACACCGGACTGCCGAAATCGACCGTGGCGATTTTTGGAGAACGTCGAGTGGTCGGGAATTTCTTGGTCAAAGCTGAGACGAGTGAACCAACGATAGGCCAGATGCATCCGCACCTCATCCATTAAACGCCGTTCGCTGGTGATCCCGTAGAGATAGCCGACCAGCAACAGTCGCAATAGAACTTCGGGATCGATCGAGGGTCGACCCGTGGGGCTGTAAAAGTCTTTCAGCTGTTCTCGCACGAAGCTGAAATCGACGTGATCGTCAATCATTCGCAGCAAGTGATCGGTGGGGATCTGCTCTTCCAAGCGGAAATAATAAAACAACGACTCTGCCCGTCTCTGCTGACCCATCATCGGCGGTGTTCCTCCCTACACCGCTCAATAGCACAACAGGGGCTAGTCAACCCAAATAAAATCTGCTCCGAGCCGAGTTTTTCAACAGACTCACATGTTTCCATGCGCCGTCCTGCTTGATATAGGTTTCGCACTTTCGATAATCGGTAGAGAGGACTTGAGCGTCGAAGGTCTCATGCAGCAGCACTCGATAACTGTCGACGGCGGCAGAGCCGCAGAATTGAACGTGAAATTCAGATGGGGACCCGTGTGTGGTATTCCGGCCGGGACCATGGTCGGCGCGCACATCAGCGAGAACGGCCTTTTTGTCGGCGCCGTCATCGGTGGAGACATAGGAGTCTGCGAGAAAGCGCTCGTAGGCGGCGAAGCGCCGGCCTTCCATTGCTGCGAAACGCGCCACAATTTGCTCGCGAATTTCGTTTTCTGCGTCTTGCGGTGGAGCGCTGTGGACGATTTGAGTCGCGAGGAGGATGAGGCCGAGAGTCACACACGCTGCCGCTAACGTGAGCTTGGTCATCGATTGCCTCCCTGACATGAGACTTCGCTGAGGCTGATTCTACTGTGGAGAGGCCGAGGCGAGGTACATCAAAAGGCGTAGACCTGGGCGGCCCTGTCTGCATTCAAGGGAGGCGGCGGACCCAGATGCGTTCGGTGGCGGGTTTGCCGAGGTGGACGCGGGCGGCGCGACGTGCGACGGATACGGCCATGGTCTGGTCATATTCGCGTTGATGGACGCGGACGTGGGTGCCGGGGCGGAGCTGGAGGCCTTCCATAAACTCAAGAAACTTGGGATCTTTCTCGAAGACGCGCAGGACTTCGTAAGAGCGGGCGACTTCGGCGTCGGACAAGCGCACCGCGCCGAATTTGCGGCGCAGCTTGGACATGCCTCCGAAGAGCGGAACGCCGTGGGGGCAGCGGACGTCACGGCCGAAGCGTTTCAGTAGGAGTTCGGCGACTTCGGGAGAAATGCCATGTTCGAGGCGTTCGGCTTCTTCATGGGCGCGGGACCAATTGATGCCGATCACTTCGGTGAGAAGTTTTTCAGCCAGCCGGTGGCGCAGGACGAGATGCTGCGCGATTCCCTTCCCTTTTTCGGAGAGCGCGATGCGGCCACCGCGCATCACGCGCAGGTAGCCAGTGCGCGTCATGCGCTTTAGAGCGGCGGTGACGGCGGGCGGAGTGACGCCGAGGTCCTCTGCCAAGCGCGCGCTGATGGGCACTTGCTCTTCCTGGACGATTTCCCAGATAGCTTTTAGATAATCTTCCTGGGAGACACTGGTTTTTTCGCGGCGCAAAATGCCTCGCAATTTGTTGGCGCGAACTCGCTACGCGGGCTAAGGTATCCAGCGTTCACCGCGCAAGCGGGCAGCCAATTCCTTCACGTGACGTTCGATATCATCGCAAATGCTGCGGTGTAGTTCTATAGCCTCGCCGAATGGGTCTCCGATCGGCCAGTCTTCAAATGGGAGGCCGGCAAAAAGAGAGGCTCCGGGAACGCCCGACATATTTACGATCAGGTCTGGCTTCTGGAGCGAGGGGTCGCGCATGCCTTTTGAGAATTGGCCGTCGAACGAGATGCCCCGTTCGTGGAGGACGCGCTGCGTAGTGTTGTCGATGAAGCCGAGCGGATGGACACCGGCGCTTTCGGACAGGATGATGTCGGAAGCGTCGTGTCGCGCAATCGCTTCGGCCATCTGGCTGCGGACGCAATTTCCCATGCACACGAAAAGAACTTTTACCGGATTGGGCATCGGCTAGGTAGCGTCGTTTGCGATGCTTAGGAAATATTCGTGGATGGAAGGATCGCCGCTCAGCTCGGGATGAAACGTGGAGGCCAGAATTTTTCCCTGGCGCACGAGGACGGGATGGCCGGCGTCTTCAGCGAGAACCTGCACGCCTTTGCCAACCGATTCGATAATTGGCGCGCGAATGAAAACCATTTCCATGGGCCCGGAATGGAGTTTTGTGTGGCCCAGGTGAACGTCGCTGGCGAGCTGGCGTCCGTAGCCGTTGCGCAATACGGAAACATCGAGCAACGCGAGAGATTCTTGGGCGGGGCCGTGGACTTCGCGAGCTAGCAAAATCGTTCCTGCACAGGTGCCGAAAAATGCGCCGCCGTTTGAGGCGAACTGCTTCAAGGAGTCGAAGAGGCCTTCTTCGGTCATCACTTTCAGGTGCGTGCTGCTTTCGCCGCCCGGCAGAATCACGCCGGAAACATCCTTCAAATCTTCTGGGCGACGGACGTAGGTGTAGGACGCGCCAATGCGGTCGAGCATCTTGGCGTGCGCTTCGTAGTCACCCTGGATTGCGAGTATGCCTATGGTCATTTTTATTTATGCAAACGGATTAGCTGCTTTTCACCGAGCGGCTCTACCAGCCGCGGGTTTGCATCAAATCTTTTTCTTCGAGCTGACGAATATCGAGGCCCTTCATGGCATCGCCCAACTCTTCGGAAGCTTCTAGGACAACTCTTGGATCCTTGTAATGCGTGGTGGCTTTCACGATTGCGCGCGCACGTTGCGCGGGATCACTAGACTTGAAAATGCCGGAGCCGACGAAGACTGCTTCGGCGCCGAGCTGCATGACCAGCGACGCGTCGGCGGGAGTGGCAATGCCGCCTGCCGAAAAATTCGGCACGGGAAGTTTTCCGTTTTTCGCTACCCACTGAATTAGCTCGAAGGGCGCGCCGAGTTCTTTGGCTTCGTGAACCAATTCTTCTTCCCCCAACAAAGTGAGGCGTTTCATTTGGCTGACGATGGTGCGGATGTGGCGGACAGCTTCCACGATATTTCCAGAACCCGCTTCGCCTTTGGTGCGAATCATCGCCGCGCCTTCCGTAATGCGGCGCAGTGCCTCGCCAAGGTTGCGCGCGCCGCAAACGAACGGCACTTTGAATCCGTGCTTCCAAACGTGGTGTTCGTCGTCGGCGGGCGTGAGCACTTCGCTTTCGTCGATGTAATCGACTTCCAGCGACTCCAACACTTGCGCTTCGGCAAAATGGCCGATGCGAACCTTGGCCATCACGGGGATCGAAACCGTGTTCATGATTTCGCGGATGATGCGGGGAGCGGCCATGCGGGCGACGCCGCCATCCTTGCGAATGTCAGAAGGGACGCGTTCAAGCGCCATCACGGCGCAGGCTCCGGCTTGCTCGGCAATGCGCGCTTGCTCGGCATTTGTGACGTCCATGATGACGCCACCTTTCAACATTTCTGCCAAACCCACTTTCACGCGCCACAAATTGTTGTTCATCAGATCCATAATATTTCTCCTGTTCTCCATTCGAAATTAAGAGCGTTTGTTACCGCTCGCGATATCTGCGGTGCCTTCTTCGCGCGATTCCCTGGGCTCGATTATGACGAAACGTCCGCGTCCGCGCGCTAGTATTTGGCCTGCTTGATTGCGAATTTCCCCCACGTGATGTAAGTTGCGTCCGGACTTTTCGACTTCGTGTGCTTCGATAATCAATTCTTCCTCAACTTTTACGGGCCTGAAGTATTCCACATGCAGCTCTGCAGTGACGGCGCGCACGCCGCGGAAGCGATTGACCTTGCCCATCACTTCATCGAGCAGAGTGGCGATGATCCCTCCGTGAATGAAACCCGGCCCACCTTGATACTCGGCGCCTAACTTGAATCCGCCCCGAATACTCTTGGAGCTATCGTCTTGCTCAAAGGTAAGCTGCATGCCACGGTCATTGGCGCCGCCGCAGCCGAAGCAGATGTTCGCTGGATTAGGTTCGAGCAGCATATCGCTAAACTAGCGCCACGCGCGAAGGCCATTCACTGCGGGCGCCGCGCTGGCGCTTTCGTATTTCAAGCTTCAAGAGTTCGCTGAATGTCTGCACGCCTCGGGCGATGCGTTTCTCGTCTAGCCCGGCGAAGCCAAGCCTCAACGTATTGGGCTGGGGATTCTGCTGATAGAAATAGCGGCCCGGGACAAACACGACACCGCGTTCGCGGAGGTGAATCAGAAGTTCGCCGGAGTCGAAGCCCGGCGGCAAAGTAACCCAGACGGACATTCCGCCTTCGGGACGGGTCCATGTCGTTTCTTCCGGCATGTGTTTCTCAAGCGCCGCCTCCATGGCTTCCAGACGGCCGCGATAAATTCGCTTCATTTTCGACAAATGACGGGCGAGATAGCCGCGGCGAACAAATTCCGCCAAGGTGGCCTGGGCCAGTTGATCCGTGTGTAGGTCGGTGGATTGCTTCACCAGGCGCAGGCGCTCAATGGCATCTTCCGGGCCGATACACCAGCCGACGCGAAGACCTGGAAACGCAATCTTGGAAAAACTGTCAATTTGAATTACGTTTCCGGCGCGGTCGAGCGCTTTCAGAGAGGGCAGCGCAGTGCCGCGCAGGCGCAGGCGCGCGTAAATAGCGTCCTCAATAATTGGGACTTGATAGTGGGAAGCAATTTCGAGGAGGCGGCGGCGTTCTGCCAAGGGCAGCGTGGTGCCGGTTGGATTATGAAAATCAGGACTGACGAAAATAAACTTCACGCGATTTTGCAGCAGGACGGATTCCAGCCCGTCCAGATCCATTCCCACGTGGCCGGTGGGACGAGCATTGGTTTCTACTCCCACCGCTAGCATGCGCACTCGCGCTCCGGCAAAAATTGCCGCCGCGCCGGGATAGGCAGGATTCTCGAGCGCCACCGAATCGCCGGGGCGCAAGAAAGCTTTGCATACCAAATCGATGGCCTGCTGGCAGCCGTCGGTAATAAGCAGCTGCTCGCTGCGAACGTGCAGCCCCTCAGCACGAAGGAATTCGATCAGGACGCGTTTGAGAGGCTCGTAGCCGTCGGAGGAACCGAGCTGCAAGACGCGCCTGCCGTCATTTCGCAGGACCGCATTGCAGCAGCGGCGGAATTCTTCAACGGGAAAAAATTCTTCAGAAGGCCGCGCGGTGATAAATGCAATCGAATCGGCGGGAACTTCGGGCATCAGGCGCGTGAGATTTTCATCGCCGCGCTCGTCGGCAAAGATCGATTCCCAGCGCAGGCCTCCGGCATGGCCGTTGGTGCGCGGGGGCGGAGTGAACTGCTTGGTCGGAACACCACAAATATACGTACCGCGGCCCACATGGCCCTGAATCATTCCCTCCGCTTCCAGTTCGGCGTAGGCGTTGGCTATGGTGGTGCGATGGACTCCGAGCTGAGTAGCTAGTTCGCGGCTCGCGGGAATTCTATCTCCGGAGCGAAGCTCGCCTGAATGCACCAGGGCGCGGAGCTGGTCCCGCAGTTGGACGTAAAGAGGAATGTGACTTTCGGGTTGTAGATGCAGGGGAAGCATTGGCTCGTTCCTATAGGCCAATATAAAGTATCAATTATAGCTGTAAAGAGCCAATTTGTCTTGCGAGTAGATTGCCCACCTACCCCGTGCCAGCTAGGAAGAATGGGAGCGAGACTTTGTCTCCCCTTGGAGCGGGGCCCTGGGCGGCGTTGTTAGCTGCGTCGGCTCTTCTGCCCCACTCCTTTGAAGAACGTGTAGCAGAAGACTCCGTCCGCCGCAGCCGTTCTGTGAAGATCTCGAAGACCTGCATCGAACGCTTCCGCAGCGGTCAGGCCGGCCTCAATCGCGGAATCGCGAACCCCCTCGATCATGGCGGTGAAGGTCTTTCTAGTGAAGCCGTCGACGAGGTCAGCTCTGCTCGAATCCACATACACCATACGCGGAGACACGTGAACCTTTTCTAGACCGGCCTCGACCATAACGGGATAGAGTTGCCGCCCGATCAGCGCGTTACCTCCGGCCAACCGCTGTAACTCGACCAGACACTGAATTGCCATACGGGCTGCACTGCTATCAGGGTGGAAGTAGGTCGATCCGTGGTCACCCTCGATGACGGTCAGGCTGCCACCGGGTCTAAGTAGCCGTGTGAGAATCACCAGAGCCTCAACCGGCCGCGACAGGTGCTCCAGAACGAAACAGACGAAGACGTGGTCGAAGGATAAAGGGGCGAAGGACAAGGCAAAGATGTCCGCCTGCTGGAACTGCACATTGGTGAGCCCCGCCGCCTCCGTTGATCTTTTGGCTTCCGCGATCGAATCCGCAGAGATATCAACCGACGTGAATCGTGCGCCTGGACTCCGTTGAGCTAGAGTGATGGTCTGGGCTCCGACGCCACATCCCGCTTCGAGGACTACGCTTCCAGGTGGGTATGAAGTGTCAGAGTGGAGTAGACCGGCTAGTGTTCCGGCCTGATCCTGCAGGCGTTCGTTCTCACGCGGGTCGTACCCGTGTACATATGTTTCGCTCACCATAGCTCTCCTACGGCTGGCTCAAATTACCGTAGACGAACGAAACGCAAAAACGTCGCCAAGCGCCATCCTGGCATTAACCGCCGAACTTCTCCGACTCCCATCGTCCGGCCCAAACAATTGGCGGGCTAAAGTCGAATTCTTATTGGGCGCTGCTCGTGACGCTACGAAGAACGGAGGAGAAAGCGTTGGATCTTGCCGCTGGCGGTTTTCGGCAATTCGGAGACGAATCGAAATTCGTGAGGGCATTTGAAACCGACCAAGCGCGTGTGCAACCAGCCATTGATCTCGCTGTCCAAGCCGCCCGCAGGCGTGACCACCCCTGGGCGCACTACGATAAACGCGACCGGGCGCACCAGTCCCAGCGCATCGGGAAGCCCGACTACTGCGCATTCAGCGACGGCGGGATGCGAAAGCAGAGCATTCTCCACTTCCCCCGGCGAGACCCACATGCCTGAAACTTTCATCATGTCGTCGGCTCGGCCGGCGTAGTGATACAAGCCTTCGACATCGCGCGAAAATTTGTCGCCCGTAAATACCCAGCCGTCTTTTTTCACACGTTCGGTTAGCTCGGGAATTTCGCGATATTCGGAGAACGCGCTGTCACCTTTCACCCACAGGTTGCCGATATCGCCGTCGGCGACCGGCTGATTTACTTCATTCACGATGCGCGCGTCGTAACCCGGGACTTCGCGACCGCATGTGCCGGGGCGCGCTTCTCCAGGACGGGTAGAAAGGAAGACGTGCAACATCTCCGTGGAGCCGATGCCATCAAGGATTTCTATTCCCAATCGCTGGCGACACTTTTCAAAAACTTCCGAAGGCAGAGATTCGCCCGCAGAGACCGCAATGCGAACCGAAGAAAAGTCCGCCTTCCGGCCCTGCTCGGCTTCCCGAAGCAAAGCGGCGTAAAAAGTGGGCACGGCGTAAAAAACCGTCGGACGATATTCTTCCACGATTTGAGCCACGCGGTCCGGACGCGGGCGCCCGGGGTACAGCACAGCGCTGGCGCCGAAAAATAACGGGAAATACATTGCGTTACCCAGGCCGTAAGCGAAATAAAGCTTCGAAACAGAGAACATGCGGTCGTCAGCGCGAAGCCCCAGGACGCGATCCGCGTAGTTGCGGGAAGTGACCAACATGTCGCGATGGGCGTGGACGGCGGCTTTCGGCGGACCACCGCTGCCCGAGGTATAGAGAAAAAATGCTGAGTCAGTCGGTAGAGTCGGATAGGTCGGAGGGGGTTCACCTCCAGGCGGCAGCCAATCGCTCCAATGAACGGTCTTGCATCCGATACTTTGCAGATGGGGCACACGTCGGCCGGTCACCACGACCAATTCAAGGGCGCTCGCCAACTGCCCCGCTACAAATTCATCGAGGATCACATCCTGTACCACGGCAAACCGCGCGCCAGAATTCGAAACATAGTGACGATAATCCGGGGCCCGTGCTATCGAATTCACGGGCACGGCGATTGCGCCGATTTTTGCGGCGCCAAAGAAGCATGCGATGAACTCAAGGGAATCCGGCAGAGCGATCAGGACTCGATCACCAGGCTTGCAGCCTGAATCGAGAAGCGCGTTTGCTACGCGGTGTACCTCGAATTCAAGCTCGCGGTAATTTGCTTCGCGCTCGACGCCAAGGATGGCGGGTTTGTCGGGGTGTTGGCGCGCAGGCCGTGAGATGAACTCATCTGCGATATTGAAGACGCCGGAACGAGATACGGAGTGTTGCGCCATGGCGGCGATTCTACATCAAGCATTTCAGCTCATGCATCGGAATTGCTACGGCTCAGCGGCGGGGCGTCTCAACGATGGCAAAACAATGCAAAGCTGATACTTATTGGGTGGCAGATTTCTCGCCTAACCGTCGCATGCGCTCTTGCAGCTTCTTACGCAGCGTGGATGGCGCGTTGGGGTTAAATGCAACCAGATACCACAAAGGTTGCGTGCGATCGCGGCTTAGGCGTGTGAGGGTGGCAGCATCGCTATTCGGATGGCGGGCGATATTCTCGCGAATAGCAGAGTAGGGATGATGGGAAAGATGCCCCAGCGTCTTGGCGGAAACTTTCGGGTGCTCGCTGATCAGCCGCAGCAAATAGTAATCTTCTTTGGGCGCCTGGCGCGACAAGCTTTCCAGCGTGTCCGGCTTAACTTCGGCGCTGAGCACCAGCCCAATTTTCTCGTCCCAGCCGGCATTAATACGGTTTAGCTCTTGCGTGCGCGCATGGATCAATTGCTCAATGACACGCCGCTCCTGCTCGAGCCGGGGCGCGGGCAGTGCGCTACGTTCCACGGAATCGAGCACGCGCAACAGATGTTGCCGCTCGCCAAAAACGATTTGCGAAGTCCGCACCGTTTTTCCCTTCGTCGCATTTCGCACCAAGTCTGAACGTCTCATCGTTCGATCACCCCGCAAGTCTCAGGAGCCCCAGCGTGATCCCAGGAAGCGGCTCTGGAACAGTAAAATTCGCGCCTGCGCGCGGCAATTTCTTCGAGGATCCCAGTATGGCTTATCTAGTTGGATAACGCGCCAGATTATCCGGCCTTCGCGCAAAAGAGTAAAGGAAACTAGGGCTCACTGTTCCGTAGGGCGCAATAGTGGGTTCTAGAACCATCTCAATTAGGCTGCTCTGCGTCCGCGATATGACTTCGCGCTGCCCATTGGACTGCGTCATGAGCTCCGCAGATCGGGCCACCCATGTTCTTCGATGAGCGGGAGCCGGCATGAAAACATCGTGCGCTTCTGAAGCCAGCTGGCACGGAAAAAGTACAGGTACTTTTTCGACCAGCTAAGGGCCGGTATTACAGAACTATTACAAATCCCTTTCGCCGCTACTGCTAGTCTAACCACAGTTGTAAGCGCATCGAGCAAAGCGAACGTAGATCGAAAATCAGGGACTGGAAGAAAGGGCCAAGAAAATGGGAGTTGAACTCACCGATTTGGAAAGAAGACCGGCTGCTCGGGATGAAATCAACTGGGTCACCGCGTCTTTTATGATGATGTTCCATCTGGGCGCCATTGCGGCGCTGTTTTTCTTTAGCTGGAAAGCGTTCTTTGTGGCGGTAGTTTTGTGGTGGATGGCGACGAGCCTGGGAATTGGCATGTGCTATCACCGGCTGCTCACTCATCGCGGTTACAAGACTTCCCAGTGGCTTGAGTACACGCTGACAGTTTTTGCGACACTTGCTCTTGAAGGCGGACCGATCTTCTGGGTCGCCACACACCGTATACACCACAAGTACTCCGACCAGGAAGGCGACCCGCACTCGCCCATCGACGGCAAATGGTGGGCGCACATGGGCTGGATCTTGATGGGTAAGTCGATGCACCACGACACATCCACACTGGCCCGCTACGTCCCTGACCTCGCCAAAAACAAGTTCCACGTGTGGATCACGAAATATCATTACGTGCCGATGATCGTTTTGGGAGTGATATTGCTCGCGATCGGCGGCTGGAAATTCGTTCTGTGGGGGATTTTTCTGCGCACGGTCGCGGGACTGCACTTTACTTGGCTGGTCAATTCCGCGACACATTCGTGGGGCACTCGGCGCTTTAAGACTCGCGACCTTTCCACGAATAGCTGGTGGGTCGCGCTGCTGACTTGGGGAGAGGGCTGGCACAACAACCATCACGCGCATCCAGTTTCAGCTCGCCACGGATTGAGGTGGTATGAGATCGACACAAACTGGTACGGCATCTGGCTGCTGAAGAAACTGGGCCTCGCGAAACAGGTTCACACCACCAAGCTCGCCGTGATGAAGCGCGCCGAAGCGGGAGCCAGCCAATTTGCCGCCCCGGAGCCACAGCCGGAACTCGTTTCCGCGCAGTTCTAAGAACATCCACAATTTACGATTTGCTTAAGCCGCGGCCAAGAAACCGCGGCTTCAGCTTTTTTGACGTGTTCCCTTCGATAACGATCCCGCGTTCGATACGCAACTGATGCGCAGGAAGGCGCTGCTCCGCGGTACAATTCAGTGACAAACCGATGCGCATCGCCAGCCGCCGGAAGACAATCGCATTTTTCCTCGTGCTGGGTATATCGCTGGTCGCCCTAGCGGTTGCCCTGGACGTCGGCTGGATTATCCTCAATTGGCGCCAGAGCGTGATGTTGTTTCTCGGCGTAATTGTCTTCGCTACGATTATTCTCGGCATGATTTTGAATACGACGTTTCTTGTCCGCGAAATACGCCTGAACGAGCAGCACGGCAGTTTCATCAACGCGGTCACTCATGAGCTGAAGACGCCCATCACTTCCATCCGGCTGTACCTCGAAACGTTGCAACGGCGTGAAGTGGAAGAAGACCAGAAACAAAAATTTTATGAGCTCATGTTGAATGACACCGACCGCCTGCTGGGTACTGTCGAACAGGTTTTGAAGGCCGGCCAAGTGGGATACAAGCGCGGCGAACCATACCGCGCGCAAATCGACCTGGGTCATCTTGCCGCGGAATGTATAGAGCTTGCGCGCACGCGGCACCACCTCAGTCCAGACGCTTTGCATTTTGCGGCCGCCAATGGCCAGACCCCAGCAAGTGGAACCGTAAATTCCGCGGAACCGGCAAAGCCTGAAACGAAATTTCCCGTGTTGGGTGATCCCGAAGAACTTCGCACGGCCATATCGAACGTACTTGACAATGCAATCAAATATTCCACGGGAAACATTGACGTCGCGGTGAGCATCGAGGCGCCCGACGAAAAGCGCGTGGTTCTCCGCGTGCGAGACAGGGGCGTTGGAATTCCAACCGACCAACTTAAGCGCGTCTTTAAGCGTTTCCATCGCGTCCGACGCCGGAGCACATCGAAAGTTAAAGGTACCGGGCTCGGCCTTTTCATCGTTCGCTCGATTGCGCGCGCACACGGCGGTAAGGTTTTTGCCGAAAGCGAAGGCGAAAATCAAGGTACGACCGTCACTTTGGAATTACCGCGGAGCGCCACATGAACCGCGTGCTGGTGGTGGAGGATGAAACTCACCTGGCCGACGGCTTGAAATTCAATCTCGAGGCCGAGGGATATTCCGTGCAGGTAGTGAGCGACGGTGAGGCCGCAATTGACCGGCTGCTAAAAACTGAAGAACAATACGATGCGGTTGTGCTGGATGTGATGCTTCCAGGAATTGACGGTTTCGGCGTAGCTTCGGCTCTTCGCAAAGCAAAAAATTACGTCCCGGTCCTGATGCTCACCGCGCGCGGACGTCCTGAAGATGTTCTCGAGGGATTTGCCGCGGGGGCCGACGATTACCTTCCCAAGCCATTCCAACTGCCGATATTTTTGGCGCGCCTTCAGGGACTCCTCCGGCGTACGGGTTGGATGAGCGATGCAACAAACAAAGCTGAGAAAAAATCGGGAGCACAAAAGGCGGTTGCATCTGGAAAGTTTACGTTCAACGGGAAGACCCTCGACTTCGATACTTTGCAGCTTCGCACGAAAACCAACACCATCCAGTTGACTTTGATGGAAGCGAAGCTTCTACGTCACCTCATAGGCCAGAACGGCCGGACGGTTTCGCGCAAGTCGATTTTGGAGGATGTGTGGGACTTGCGTGAAGATACCGATACTCGAGCAATCGATAATTTTATTGTACGGCTGCGGCGTTATATCGAAGACAATCCGGCAAAGCCCCATCATCTGCTGACCGTTCGCGGCGTGGGATATCGTTTCGTAACTTAGCTTTTTACTCTTTGTTAATTTCCGAATTACCCGAGGCAAAACTTCATGCCGGCTTTCGACGAGCACCGCGAGGAACTGGAACATTACGAAACGATGATGGGCCCGCACCGTGGGCGTCTTGCGGTTACGCTGGACTTACTGACCAACGCGCTTGTGCTGGTTGGCCAGCACGGCGTCTATTGCCACAGCAATCGCGACGCGAATGTGCCCGTGATGGACATCCGCATCATCGCCGCCGAGATCGGCAAAGCGAAAGAACTGATTCAAAGCGTAATGGAAGGCCTTCGCGCAGAACGAAAAATCTAGTTACTACTAGATGGCCCATTCCAGGCATTCAATCTTTTCCCCAAACAACCATAAAATTCCGCCAAACAATCCATATCTATGGAATACAATGCGTTCCCGGCTCCGCGAAGCGGCTGCTGCAGGTGGCCGCCGTGTGATTATCGGGCTTCGCCCAGAATTCGCCAAAGGGACAGGGAAATGGATTTGCACAAAGGATGGAAAGTGGGGCCTCCGCATCCTGCGTTTGAACTATCCATGCCGAGTGAAATATCAGCTATTTCGCCCTTTGTCGATGAGTTCATTGGGCGCATGAAGCAGTACACCTGTTTTCACGGCGACGCGGACGATATAGAAGTGGCGCTACGCGAGGCCATTGCAAATGCTGTCCTTCACGGCAACCATGAAGATCCCAACAAGCATGTGCACCTCAGTTTTCGTTGTGAACCCAGCGGCGAACTTTTCTTCATCGTGCGGGACGAGGGTACGGGATTTGATCCCGACAAGGTTCCCGATCCCTTAGCCCCTGAAAATATCGATGCCGAACACGGCCGCGGGATTTTGATGATGCGATCGTATATGGATCAGGTGCACTACGATCGCGGCGGCACGGAAGTCCACATGCGCAAAAAACTACCCTCCGCGAAGTCCAGTACCTAGGCCGAGCGCTTCAGGATCGGGATAACGAAACCCGCGATAGCGGCGAAGCACCAACAGAGATGCCATCATGAGCGCAACCAATGAAAATATGCTGGCCTCTGGACCGGTGCTGCCGCCCGTAAGCCAATGGGGTCCGCGAAATTCTGAGCGCAGGAAATTGTGGCTGGCTTTGAGCCCGCTATCCGGCACGCCGTAAAAAAATGTTTGTCCCCAATCCCACGCGGCATGGAACCCGATAGGCCACCACAAATTTCCGGTGCGCTGCAGTGCGACGCACGCAAAGATGCCAAAGGCAAAAACTTGCAGCAGGCCAAGAGGCGTTTCACCTGGGTTATTGAAATGAGCCACGGCGAAAAGGCCGGACAAGAGAATAGCCGCGAGCCAAAATCCAATCCCCGTAGTGAGTGTGAATTGCATATAACCGCGAAACGTAAATTCTTCGGACAGTCCGACAGCCACGAAAGCAAGCGTCCATTCGACCGTTGAGAGGGCCAGCGCCGAGCCATACGTATCGATTCCGGTGATTCGAAATCCGTGGAACAGGAAGATCAAAAAAAGTACGCCGCTAATCGCAATAAATCCCCACAATAATCCTTCCCAAAAATGTTTAGGAAAAGAAGCTCGTAAAGGAAGACCGTAATGCGCAAGTTTCCGGTGCTCGATTCGCCCCATAATCAAGCTCGCCGTCAGAATCACCGCAAAGAAAGGTAGCGCACTTGAAGCGACCAATCCGGGCGCGAGAGTCGTTAGTGGACCTGTGTTCGCCGGACTGTGTCCCAATTTGCGGGTCACGTAATGGCCAATGACGCTGATAAGAAAAATAATGCTGGACACAATGACCAGGAAAATCAGAGCCCGCCACCCCGCACGCAGCCCGTTTGGACCGTACCGCATGGGGTTACGCTGCGGCCCAGGAGGAGGCGGTGTTAGAGGCGGGGCTGGATCCATTGCCGGAGGTAAATTCGTTTCATCCATTTGGCGCAAGCCTCGTTTAGCGACGTAAAATCACACTGGACGCCAGTTTTGACTATACGGCTGCAAGGTATAGAAAGTTCCAGCCTAAAGCGCAAAGATGGCCGTGCCGTAGCAGGGTCCTTCTCTATATTTCGGCGTAACCTTTCCTCTCCCGGCCAGTTTATATTATTGAAAGCCGAAAATCGGAGAAGCGGTTGAAGGCACCTGGACAAGATGCCGGCGAGCGACGACTGGTCGAAGCGGCTCAAAGAGACCCAAGCCGTTTTGCGGAGCTCTACGAGAACAACTTTGCACGGGTGTACGCGTTTGTGGCGCGTCGCGTGAGGAACCGCGAAGAAGCGCAGGATTTGACGGCCGAGGTGTTTCATCAGGCGTTGGCGAATCTCTCGCGGTTCGAATGGCGAGGAGTTCCCTTCGCAGCATGGCTGACACGTATCGCGGCGAACGCAATTGCGGATCGCTGGAAACTCGCCGCGCGCGAGCACGGGAACCCTACGCCCGGTGAACCGACCTCCAAGGACATCAGTCCTGAAGAAATCGAGCATCGCGCCATCCTGTTTCGGCTGGTGGACACACTTCCGACCGACCAGCGCCGAGTTATCGAGATGCGTTTCGCGCAGGAAAAAAGCATCGGTGAAATCGCTCGCGAGCTTGGGCGCACTGACGGCGCGATAAAGCAGTTGCAGTTTCGCGGTCTGGAGGCGTTGCGCTCTCAGCTGGACATTCCGTCACGCAAAAGTATCGCCGGTAGATCGGCAAGCAAAATGGGCAGATTAAATGGCTAAACAAAACCTGAGCGGACAACTCGACCAACTGGTGGAAGCGCTCATGACTGGCCCGCAAAGCGCGCGACGTCAGCGCGATCCGAAAGCGAATGCGCAATTGCAGGCGCTCGCGAAGATTGCCGCGGAATTGCGCGATCTGCCCCGCCAAGATTTCAAAGCACGTCTAAAAGCTGATCTTGAAAGGAGAACGTCTATGGGAAGCAAACCAGCAATTGCAACGGAAAGTCGGCAGACGGCGACCGCCTATCTGTGTGTAAAAGATGCGACCGCTGCAATCGACTTCTACAAGAAAGTCTTTGGCGCCACGGAAATTATGCGATTGGTTGGCCCAGGAACGAAAATTGGGCACGCCGAGATTCGCATCGGCAATTCCTCAATTTTCCTGTCCGATGAGTTCCCCGATTACGGCGCGCTCAGTCCTCAGTCCCTCGGAGGCTCGCCGGTAAAAATAAATCTGTCGGTCGGCGATGTAGACTCCGTGGCGGCACGCGCAGTCGCGGCGGGTGCGAAGGAAGTACGGCCGGTTCAAGACCAGTTTTACGGGGAGCGCTCGGGACAATTTGCGGATCCTTTTGGATATGTTTGGATTATTTCCACAACCAAGGAAGAAATGTCGGCCACGGAAATGCAAGAGCGGTTCGACGCCGTGATGACGGAAGGGGCGTTCACGCCTGCAGAACGAAGGCCTGACGAAAAGCAGGCTCCTCGGGCCGTCAAACCGATCCCTGCAGGGTTCCACACTTTGACGCCATATCTGGCCGTGAACGGCGCAGCGAGATTGATCGACTTCCTGAAGGAAGGCTTTGGCGCGGTGGAAAAATTCCGTGTCGGTAAGCCCGGTGGGGAGTTAATCATGCATGCCGAGATGCGCATTGGTGATTCGGTGTTGGAGCTTGCGGACGCCAGCGACGAATTCGGCGCTCGGCTGCTGGGCAACATCTTTCATGTCGATGACGCGGACGCAGTTTATCAGCGCGCGCTAAAAGCGGGAGCAACCTCGCTCTTCCCGCCAACCGAACAGCCGTGGGGTGACCGCGAGGCGGGAGTGAAGGATACGGCGGGAAATCACTGGAACATCACGGCGATTCGCAAGACCGGGCACAGGACCGACGACACTCGAGCGATCTTGCCTTACCTGAATCTTGTTGGCGCGGGTGAGTTCGTTGAGTTCACGAAACGCGCGTTCGGGGCGGAGGAAACATTCATGATGAAGTCGCCGGACGGCAAGGTGGTCCACGCGCGTCTCCGCATCGGCGATTCGATTCTCGCTCTCGGTGAAGCTGCCAATGAGAGCTCCTCGATGCCTGGAGCGTTGCACCTGTACGTAGAGGATGTAGACAGGGTCTACGCAGCGGCCGTGCGCGAGGGCGTCAAGGTGCTGCGTCCGCTCCGTGACGAACCCTATGGCGACCGTGCCGCTGTCTTGCAAGACGCGTTCGGGAACTGGTGGTTCCCTTCTACGCATATCAGGGACGTAAAATTTTAGGCATCGCCAATAGCTCGAGAACTTCGCTAGCGTAGGTAGGGATTGCTCTCGCGCTCGGCGCCAATCGTGGTGTTGGCGCCGTGGCCAGGCGTGACCAGTGTTTCATCCGGCAGCCTGAGAAGCTTTTCGTGGATCGAATTCAGGAGGTCCTTGGTGGAACCGCCCCACAGGTCTGTACGCCCGATGCTGCCTTGAAAAAGTGTGTCGCCGGCAATCAGGCGCGGGGACTCACTCGACGTAGTGCGTGGCTGCTCCGGCGTCGCATGACCCTCTTCATGCGTGCCGTGCGTGTGTCCTGCTGAGCCTGCATCTCCCTGGCTTTCACCTCCAACTACCAAGCTAATGCTCCCGGGCGTGTGCCCTGGAGTATGCAAGACGCGCGCGGCGAAACCGCCCCAGCGCACCGCGTCGCCTTCTTTCACGAAATCCTGAATACGCATCATTGCCGGGGTCGCCACGCCAAGCCACTGCGCTTGCATGTCGAGGTGAGTGTAAAGTTCCAAATCATCTTGGTGAATTAACACCGGCGCTTTGGTCGCAGCATGCAGTTGGGCCAACCCTCCCACATGATCGATATGCGTGTGCGTGCTGACAATCGCGCGGATTTTCAAATCATGCCGCCGCAAAATCTCCAGGATGCGCTCAATTTCATCCCCAGGATCCACCACAATCGCTTCACGCGTCGTCGGATCTCCGAGTATGGAGCAGTTGCACTGCAGCATTCCCACAGGAATGATTTCGTGGATCAGTTTTTCCGCCATCGCAGCTCTAGTATACTGGTTGTGCCCGCCAGACTAGAAATCATGGACACTCCCCTTATCCACGAACATCGCGCCGCGCATGCACATCTCGCGGAGTATCATGGCTGCCTGCTGCCGGAAACTTTTTCAGATCTCGCGACCGAATATCGCGCGGCAAAAGAAACGGCTGCGATATTCGACACTAACTGGCACGCCATCTTTTCGCTTGCCGGCCCCGACCGCGTCCGCTACCTGAACGCAATCGTGTCCAACGACATTAAATCCGTCGGCGAAGCCTATGGCACGCGCGCGCTCCTGCTGAATCCGCAAGGGCACATCCTCGCTGAACTCGAGGTGTATGCGCTCGTCGAAAAATTGCTCGTGCGTACGCACGCTTCAGTGCGCGAGCGCACTTTCGCCACGCTCGATAAATACATCATCATGGATGACGTCACGCTCGAAGACCTCACTGACCAGCTCGGCAGTTTTGCGGTGGAAGGACCTCAGGCCGGCACCATCGTCGCGCAGGCTTGCGGGCTCGCGCTGGAAGGTTTTTCGGAATTTGCTAACGCAGAGGTTTCCATAGACGGTGTTCCCACGCATCTTATTCGCCGCTCTCATTTTGGCGGCCATGGCGCGGAAATCATCGCTCCGCGCGAACACCTCGGGCTGCTTTGGCAAAGTATGCACGCCAGAGTTCACGCCGCTCACGGCGCCTGTATCGGCATGGCTACGCTTAACGTGCTGCGCCTCGAAGCCGGAATCCCGTGGTTCCCTGACGATTTCAACGACTCTGTAATTCCCCACGAAGCGACGCTCGAAGCAACGCACGTCAGTTTCACCAAGGGCTGCTATACCGGGCAGGAGATTGTGGAGCGCGTGCGCTCACGCGGGCACGTAAATCGCCGACGCGTTTTACTCACGTTTTCACAGGCGACAGCTCCTCCGCCCGGAACCAAACTGCGCGCTGCAGGCCCAGAAGTGGGCTATGTCACGAGCGCAGCCCTCTCCTCGGTGTCTGGCAAAGCCATCGGTATGGGATACGTTCGCCGGGAGCACAACTCCCCAGGCAGCGTACTGGAATTCGACGGTGGAACAGCAACAGTGGCGAGTTAAAGAATTGAAAGTATGGGGGGGCGCAAACTTGCGACTTCTCAGACTACCGCTTGCTCGATTAAAGGTCCGATCCCGACAATCGTTTTAATTTGGTCGTCACTCAATCCGAACCGCTTCTTGATGTATTCGGGATCGTTATAGCTCAACCACACCCCGCCTTCAGCGTCTTGCCAGGCCAACGCTTTTAACGGAAGGTCGATCGCGGACGTGGGCGCCGCGAGCATCACGGGGGTGCCGCCTTTCGGATTTCCAAAAATTAGAAGCTGCGCGGGAGGCATCTTCCATCCAACTTTTTCTGCTTCTCCGCTGTGGTCCACGCGAACGAAAATCTTAATTCCCTTCGATCGCAGCAGCGCGTCCACCCGGTCCAGAGTTTCCGGCACGGAATACTTGCTGGCCTGGCTGATAATTCCTTCGCCTGTTTTCATTCGACCGACTCCTCAGTTGAAAATCAAAAATTACATAGCTGCTCTTGGGTTAGCGAGATCGAACTAGATCGATGTTTTAGAAAATGACGGAGAAAGTTGTTACGGAGCCTGAATTACTTGGAAAGCTCTGATGCGAAATTCATCGACTTCATAAAGCTGCCGCGCGTGTTATCAATCTTTTTCTGAAGCTGCATGATGGCGTAAAGAAGCGCTTCAGGACGCGGCGGGCACCCGGGCACGTAGATGTCCACCGGAATCACTTGGTTCACTCCCTGCACAATCGCGTAATTATTGAAAACGCCGCCTGAGGTTGCGCAAGCGCCCATGGAAATTACCCATTTAGGCTCCGGCATCTGTTCGTAAAGCTGCTTGATGACCGGCGCCATTTTTACCGAGACGCGGCCCGCAATGATCATCAAGTCTGATTGCCGCGGCGAACCTCGGAAAACTTCTGCGCCAAATCGTGCAATATCGTAACGCGAAGAGGCCATCGACATCATCTCAATCGCGCAGCATGCCAATCCAAACGACATCGGCCAGATCGAGCTTCGCCGCGCCCAGTTCACCACTTTGTCCAACGACGCGAGCAAAATTCCTTCGTCCTTCAGGAAGTTTGCATCCTGGCCCGGCGCTTCCAGCGTTACGCCCTTCGCAAGTTCAAGTGCCATTCTCTCGATTGATCCTCAGCCACAAAACCAAACCATGCGCCAATCACGATACCTGATTGCGTATATCAACATTTTGCACCTTAGCCCAAGGCATTGCAATCGGATCGATGTTTAACCACCGACGTATTTTCCCGGCTTTTTTCAAATCGTAGCCAAACGTTCATGGTGCGTTCACAGAGTCAATTCCCTCGCGAGGTAGACTGCGCTCTGCTAGTGCACTTATCGGCCTCGGGAGGAAATATGGGGAATCTAGGTTCGAAGACTTTGCTTGGAGTTGCCTTTGTGTTCAGCATCATGAGTATCATCTCCAGCCCGGTTTTCGCGCAAAATCCTGCGCCAACCGCGGTTCCACCGTACACGCTTAGCGTATTCGCCACCGCTCCAGCTGGGCTGAGTGCGCCTGATTCTATCGCCGTGTTAGGTGACCAGGTTTTCGTTGGATACGGAGACGGCCACAAACCGGATGGTACGGACCACTTGAGCAGCCAAGTCGTCCAATACAACATGAAAGGACACCTGGTTCATGTCTACACCGTGCCCGGCCACTCCGATGGAATCAAAATCAATCCGGCTACGCGTCTGGTCTGGGCGCTGCAAAACGAAGATGCGAACGCCAATCTGGACATCATCAATCCCGAGACCAAGCTGCAAAAGCTTTACTTCTTCGGCCCCACACTCCATGGGGGAGGTTACGACGACATCGTTTTTCGTGGCTGTAAGGTTTACATCAGCGCCTCCAACCCAGCCAACCACCCGAACACCGGCCCCGCGATCGTTCGAGCGCATCTAAGTGGCACCACCGTGGAAATAGACCCCGTTCTTGCAGGCGATGCGAGCGCCATCGACATACCGATGGACGCAACGATGCAACTCAACCTGCAGGATCCCGACTCTATGACGCTTGATCCACTCGGCAACATCGTGCTGGACAGCCAGGGCGATGACGAATTGATCTTCGTAAGCGATCCGGACACTCCTAAGCAGCGAGTGCTCCACTTGCCGCTGACCTACCAGCCGCCCAACACCACCATGGTAACTCCCGTTGAAGTGGACGACACTGCATTCACGACTTCGAGTGAAGGATTTATTCTTTTCGCCGACAAAACGCTGAACACCGTGTACCGGCTGGACAAAAAGGCCTTTCCACCGGAAACTGCGTTCACGGCGGCCGATGGTGCTTCACTCGTCGGCACTATCGATCTAAACACGGGTTTCATTACTCCGGTCGTGACCGCTCTGGGAAATCCGGGCGGTTTGGTGTTCGTGGACACTTCGAACGATTCACTCACTCTTGAACGCGAGGCCTACGAAGATCACTGCGGCGACGGGGACGCTAACTGAGGTTGCCCGACCGGACGTCCAAACTGCAAATTACATTTTGAGCAGAGCAGCTGCCGCGTAAGGGATACTGGGGCTGCTCGCCTATTTACCTTTCGGTCATCTCCGAAATGCGACCCGCCACATCATGGTAGTCTTGCCCCATGGCGCAAAGAGCAGGCCGCCGTCGCCAGGCCGATTACTTCGATCAGATTGACCCTGCCGTGTATATGCTCGCACTTCCGAAATCTCATCCGCGACTCGGAAGCTGGATTATCTTGACTATTCTGGTGGGAAGCATTCTGGCCCTGTTCGTTGTTGTGATTGGAAACTTGATATTCTGATCCGCCTCGCTGTCCCAGAACTCTATCGTCCCTGGCTTGAATCACGTTGCAATAACAAAATATTGTGCCCTTCAGGATCGTGAAACACAGCCCAATTCGCTTCCGACTGTACGATGCGGTCTGCTCCGATCGCCGTCTTTGCTGCTTCCAGATCTGGTACCACGAAGAACAGGATAGCTTGGTCCTTCGACGGATACGATTCCGATCCCTTTTGTTCCAAGCTTATAAAGCCAGCCCCGCTATCAAATTTGGCGAAATGGCCGGGCTGGTGATCGGCCAGTTTCAAGCCCAGCGTCTGGGAGTAAAATGTCTTGGCCGCATCCAAATCATCGAAGTAGAGTCCGGCGCCAAGAAACCGAGCTGAAATCTCCGTCATTGAAATCCCCCGTCAGGAAACTTTCTAACTTTTTGGATGCGCGGTAAGCCTAGCGACCGCTTCCTTAAATTCCGAATGTTCGGACTCTGCTTAACCGCGTTCTTGTATTCCCGCAGCGCAGCATTGACGTCGCCTTTCCCCTCTAGCGCGCACGTCCGAGTTGATGGTGAGCAGATGCCATCTCGGGGCTGTAGTGCAACGCCAAGTTCAATTCTTCTGCCCTAGGTCGCGATTCCTGCGGTGGCGGCTGAGAGTCTTGGCGCATCGCGGGTAAGAGCGCTGATGCGACCCATAAACAAGAGATCATTTGAAAATCGCAGGAGTCACCTTCGATTGACGATGAAGCCTGGACATATTGAGTCAGTTCACAACGATCGTCAACTCGGCAGTCTTTTTATTCCCCTTCCCGTTGTCGGCGGTAAAGGTATATTTCGTTGTTTTCTTCGGGTTGATTTGAAAGCAGCGATTTACTGACGGCCAAACCTCTCCCAGCGGAGGATCGATGCTCACTGATTTCGCATTCGACGTTCCGTAGCACATGGTCACGTCATCGCCGCGATGAATTTCCCCTGGAGAAGCATAGAAGCTGATGATCTTGAACTCCTCTCCGCCCAGCGTCTCCACCGTATCAGCAGCCAGCCGCCTTTCTTTCTGAGCTTGCTCCGTTTTCACTTCCTGGTTGATTTCTGAGTTTTCATGCCATCGGCTATAAAAAATCCAGCCCACATAAGCCAGCATGAGAAGCACGGCCGCAGAGAATCCAAGCCACAATTTCCGATTGAAAGACATCGGCTTCATTTCTGGCTCTTGACCGCTTAACATAAATTCCTCTCAGAATGATCAGCCGTCCTGAATAGTTAGATCATTGGTTAGGCTACTCGTAACACGATTTTGCCGAATGATTCGCGAAGCTCCAGCCGCTGATGTCCTTCCGCGCATTTCTCAAGTGGTAGCACCACGTCTATCACCGGGCTCAATAATCCGCGCCGGTACAGTTCCAGCGCGCTGAATAGGTCGGTTTTGCTGCCCATAAAGGATCCCAGAAGTGAGAATTGCCGTGTAAAAAGATAACGAATATCGATTTTCCCGTCGTAGCCCGTCGTTGCTCCGCACGTCACCAGCCGTCCGCCGAAGGCGAGGCTGCGAACGCTTTCATCCCAGGTCGCTTGGCCTACATGCTCGAAGACTACGTCCACTCCGCGCCTATTGGTCATCCGCTTCACTTCAGCAGAGATGCTATTTTCCGAGTGCAAAATCATCTCATCCGCGCCGAGCTCTTTCCCTTTCAGGACTTTCTCTTTGGTTCCGGCGGTGGCAATTACGCGCGCGCCCGAGGCCTTTGCGATCTGAATCGCCGCGGTGCCCACTCCGCTGCCGGCCGCAAGAACCAACACCGTTTCGGCAGGTTTCAGTTGTGCTCGCGTAATCAGCATGTGCCAGGCAGTAAGGGAAACCAGCGGAAACGCCGCAGCTTCTTCCCACGACATTTTCTCGGGGATCGGCACGAGATTTACGGCGGGAGATTTCACATATTCCGCGCATCCGCCGTCCACCATTTGTCCGAATAATGTGTAATGACGGCATTTGTTGTCCTCTCCCGCCAGGCATTTCTCGCATTGCCCGCACGAAATTCCCGGCTGTAACATCACACGCTCGCCGACCTTGACACTCTTTACCTTCACTCCAACCTCCACGACTTCTCCCGCGATGTCACTACCCGGAACATGTGGGAGCGGTACCTCTATTCCGGGCAAGCCGCGCCGTAAAAAGAGGTCCAGATGATTCAGCGCGCACGCACGAACGCGCACCAGCACTTCATACACGTCAATTTCCGGCGTCGGCACCTCCACATATCTCAACACCTCCGGCCCGCCGTGCTCGGAATAAATGATCGCCTTCATGTGACTTCCTCACTGCATACTACACCGCGAAACGAACGTAGCATTCGCTAGTATAGTCATGTCCAGAACCGAGCGAACACTAAAGTCACGCTGTTGACACGCTTACAGCGACTGACATATCTTCGCTCGCAAAGAAGCCGCCGCAATCAAACGCTTCCGCTGCTTAGGAAGGCGATGACCAAGCAGTTTTCAAAACGCTGGGAATCCGTGCGTGAGGCGTTACGGTGGCGAGGTCCGCTCCTTTCCTCACTGCTGGCCACGCGCGAACTCCTTCGTCCGATTATGTACTGGCATGCCTGGCACATTTTTCAGACTGATCTTCAGCGCATGCCAGCGCCCTATGCCAAACAGAAAGTGGACGTGAAAGTTTTTACCCAAAAAGACGATCTCGAGCGTGTCTCAACGCAGATATCCTCTGTGGGCCAAATTCCGTTGGGCGAGGTCAAATCGCGCTTCGACCGCGGTGACGCAGCAGCCGTCGCCTATGTCCAGTGCGAGCTCGCGGGATTTATGTGGCTTACCTTCACCGACGGTGCAGAACTCGCATTCGGCATAACCTGGATTGTTCATGCGGATGAAGCACTGCGATACGGGTCCTTTGTCGTTCCCAAATGGCGCGGCTTAGGAATCCACAGTGCGGTGAATTGCGCCTTGAATGAATATGCTCGCGACCGTGGTTTAGCCCGCACGCTCGCCAGCATCAGCGCGGTCAATCCCCAGTCGTTGAACCTCGCGAAGCACGCGCGCAATCCCAAAATAATGACGGTTATCGTTATCTATATTCGCGGCGTGAATTGGACACACATAAGAACGATGGACGCCCCGTTTTCTTCGCGTTTTGCCCGGTCGGCGACGAAATACGTACCGCACAAGTCCTACTCGATCAGCGACGAAATCTAACTGGATCGGAATCCTTTTGTTTGTCTCCAACATCGTCTCTTATGTCGTAAAATAGCCACGTGAACGAGCGCCGAAGTTCCCAGACCGATACACATCGGCGCGCGAGCAAGAGCCCATGGATGTCTTCGAAGAGATCGTACGAATCAGAAAAGCTGGACAGCGTGCCGCGCTAGCTACCATCGTCCACACCGATGGCTCCATACCCAGCTATGAAGCCTCGCGCATGCTGATTCGCGATGACGGCTCCATCGCCGGCACCGTCGGCGGGGGCTGTGTGGAAGCGGAAGTGTGGGCTGCTGCAAAAGAAGTAATTCAAACCGAGCAGCCGCGGAAAATGACATTTAATCTGAATCACGAGCCCGGATTTGATTCCGGCCTCATCTGCGGCGGCACGCTGGAGATTTTCGTCGAACCCATTCTGCCGCAGCCGATGCTTTATATTTTCGGTGGCGGACATATCTCCGTCGCCCTAGCGCGCATTGCAAGCCAAGCTGGATTTTCGATCGCAATCATCGACGACCGCGGCACGTTCGCAAATGCCGAGCGCTTCCCTATGGCGTCGGAGATCCTCACGTCCTATGAAGATGCATTCGAGAAAATCCGTCCTAACTCGGCTAGCTACCTCGTTATCGTCACACGCGGACATAAGGATGACATGCGCGTTTTGTCCTGGGCGGTCGAAACAGAATCCCGCGGATTCCCGCCTCGTTACATTGGAATGATCGGAAGCCGCCGAAAGGTAATCTCGGTTTACAAGGCTCTGGCCAAGCAAGGGACTTCGCTCGACAAGTTCGATCGTGTCCACGCACCTGTTGGTCTCGATATCGGCGCGCTTACTCCCGACGAAATTGCGGTCAGTATCACCGCGGAACTAATCGCCGTCCGGCGCAGCGCCGAAAACTTCCCCAATAAATCCGTGAAACTCTCTGAGCTCGCCAGCCTGCAACGCGACTGAGCCGATGCTCGCCGTCGCAATTCTCGCCGCCGGTGAATCCAGGCGCATGGGCCAGGCCAAAGCGTTGCTCACTTATCGAGGAGAAACCTTCGTCGAGCATTTGGTCGCCGCCACGCGCCATGCACGCGTGGGCATCACGCGAATCGTACTGGGCGCCCAGGCGCAGGAAATCTGCCGACTTCTCCCGTGCCACCCTTCCTGGATTCTTGCCAACTCCAACTGGCAGCAGGGCCAACTTTCTTCCATCCAGACTGCCATTCGCAGCCTCCCGCACGACGCCACCGAGGGACTTATTCTCTGTCCCGTGGACCATCCCTTGATATCAAGCTCTTTAGTCACCCAACTCATTCACGAATTCGACTCCACTGGAAAGCAGATCGTCCTGCCGACGCACAAACGGAAGCGCGGCCATCCAGTGATTTTTCGCGCTTCGCTATACGACGAGCTGTTGGCAGCCTCGCCCGAGGTAGGCGCTCGCGAAGTAGTCTGGGCTCATGCGGTGGACCTAGCGGAAGTGGAGACCGATGAAGAAGGGGTCCTCCTGAACCTAAACGATCCAGAAACGCTGAAGAAGGCCCTAGGGGAATAATGCTTGACTCTTGCGTCACGCTAGTTTCAAAGCTAGAGCGGCAATAGCGTCACCGCAAAGTTGGGCAGCGTGAAAAGTAGCCGGCGGAAGCGTTCCCAGCGCTTCGGAAATCTGTTGCGGGGTGATTGAAGGAAACTGATCCACAGTCTTACCTTCCAGCAAATCCGTCAAAGCTGAACTGGCCGCAATGGCAGCCACGCACCCCTGCGTTTTGAATCGAGCTTCCACCACGCAACCGCCTTGTGTTCGCACAGACAATCGCAATACATCGCCGCAAACCGGATTTACTACCTCAACCGTGGCACTGGCATGCGCAAGTTCGCCCGCATTATGTGGGTTGCGGAAATGTTCGAGAACCGTTTGATTGAACATAGGTGTCCTCGCTTGAATTCTGCGGCAAACTCGCTTTCCCACCGAACTCGCAGAGGCCGTTACCAAATCCTCAAAATCCTTCGAAAATGCATCCCCAATCGGAACATTCTCGGAAGTATTTTGTCACCGACCTTCGCTTCCGATGAAAGTCGCAAACGTTTCGCGTGGAGGAGTATAGAGCCAAACTGAGTGTATTTAATAGTTGATACACGGGTGGGCAAGAGTCCTGACAACTGCCTTCGCTTTTTCTTTCAAATTTATTGACAGAACACGCATACGAATATACCTTCATGGTGCAGTCCAGCCAGCGCTTTTCCGAACGGGCGCGGAAGCGCAACAAATAATCTCGCCTATAAGAATCGTTAGGAGAAATAGAGATGCGACGAATTGGACACGTCTTGACCCTCGCGGTGGCAATCGCGCTCTGTGCCAGCGCCGGCTTCGCTCAAGATGGAAAGTTGAAGATTAAGGTTACGCCGCCCCAAGCGTATGTATTTGTGGATGGTAATGGAATTCGCGAAGGAAGCCATTCAATCAAGCTAGGCGCCGGAAAACACACCGTGGTGGTGGTCAATTACGGTTATAAGATGTCCACCCAAGACGTCAATATCGAGGCTGGAAAAACTACCGACCTTAACGTAGCCCTAGAAGCTTATGGTGATAAGGTCGCGGGTCCCTGGGGCCGAGTCTATATTTCAGGAACGGATACACGTGCCGCGGTCTTATCGGACGGAAAAACTACCGGCTATTTTGTGGGCCATGTGGACGAATTCGACAACGATTTCTGGATCTGGAAGCAAGAGCTGTTGCTGCCTCCCGGAACACATCATCTGACCATTACGCGGGGCGGCAAGGAACTCTGGTCTGGCGACGTGAACGTTGAGGCGGGTAAGAAAGTCTCGATTAATGTCGGTAAGAATACCCAGGTTAGTACGGATTGGAGTCACCGCCAAGCCGATTTGCAAAAGAGAGCTCCGTTGCCCCGTTTCCATGCCGGCATCGCCAGCGCAACGATCGTCATCGCTCCGGTGAAGGCGACCGTGGCAAATGCAACTGCGAATATCAACTGCAGCCAGAATACGGACATCGCATGGCAAACCACCGACGCAGTGGACGTGAGCATTGACAATGGCGTGGGCAACGTCGACGCGAACGGGAGCAAGTCCGTTTCGCCTCGCGCTACGACAACCTATACGCTGACCGCGACGGGACCCGGCGGAAAAGTTATCGGAACCGAGACGGTTAACGTCAACACGAAAGTTGACGCAACGCTGACTGCAAATCCGACTGAGCTCCACTATCGCAAGATCGGCGATAAAATCATCACGGATGACAATGGGACGCTGACCTGGACAACCTCAAATGCGGATTCGGTCAGCCTCGACCCATTCGGCAAAGTGGATCTGAACGGCAGCCAAGCCATCAAAGCCGATCCGAAGGATGTCACGGAAGTACCGGAAGGCCAACCTGCCCGTGCAATCGACGACAACCGTCCCTACACGCTGACCGCTACCAACGTTTGCGGGGGAAGCACCACGCAAACCGCAACAGTTCACGTGACCGGTTCAGTAGAACCGATTCCAGCCGTCGTTCTACAGAGCATCTTTTATCCCACCGACTATCCAGACAAACCGCATCCGCAAGTTGGACTCGTCAAGAGCCAGCAACTGGAACTCGCTACGCTGGCCGATGGGTTTAAGAAATATCTCGAATACGACGGTGACGCTAAGCTCTCCATCGAATCTCACGCAGACGTGCGCGGCTCGAAGCCTCATAACCAGGATCTCAGCGAGCGTCGCGTGGAACGCATCAAACAGTACTTGGTCGACCAGGGCATCGCTGCTGACAAAATCCAGACTGCCGCCTATGGAAAAGAACGCCAGATGGAGAAGTCGGAAGTGAAGAGCCTGGAAGATACCAATCCGCAGAAGCCGCCCAAGGCTCGTGAACGAAACAAGCAGGCCGACTGGCTGGCGTACAACCGCCGTGCGGACATTGTGCTCTTGCCTTCCGGCAAAAAGTCAGCGCAATTCTTCCCGCACAACGCCGACGACTCTGGAATTGTTTGGCAGGTTCCGAAGCCGCGGCTCAAGAAGGTGGAAGCAGCTCAGTAAAACTGTGCATAGCAACATTAGCGAACCGCGCCGGAGAGCAATCCTCCCCGGCGCGGTTTTGTTTTGTACAACAACTTCGCACGGGCTTTCCGCGCCCTACTCGTCGCGAACGGTGCCATCTCAAAAAACCGCCGTGCAGACATTTCGCGTTCTAATTATTTTTTCATCGCAGCAATGGCGAGCGTCGCCAACTTCCGCAGATGCTGCTGAAGTGCCTGCCGATCCCCCTGTACCTTTGCGTCGTGTTTGGCTCCCTGTGCTCCCCGCATCAAGATCTCGACGATCTGCTCCACAGTGAGTCCTTGCGGCGGCCCTCCGATCGCGCCCGTTTTCCGGAGCGATCGAAAAAATCTCGCGAGCCGAACCTGGTACTCCGTATTCAGATCGCCGATCCTCGAGCACGCCAGCTTTGAAAAGGTCTCCTCCAACTCCGGCATGTGCTCGGACTTGCTGGAGAGCTCCAACCCCATTCCAAAGTAAGCATCAAGCAACCCAGTCAGCCGGTCCACTGCCGTGCCAGTCGCACGCTCAGCCACAGCGCACCGCTGTCGCACCTGGTCGCCGAGATATGCAAGGATTGCGAGAAAAACCTCCGCCTTGTTCTCAAAATGGAGGTACACCGTGCGCTTAGCCACCTGCGCTGCCCGGGCAATATCATCGATGGAAGTCTTACGATACCCGTACTGGGTAAAAAGCTGCAGCCCCGCCAGCACGATGGCATGGGGCTTGGCTGAGCCACTCTGCCTGGCTCCCGCGTTCTTTTTCCAAACCTTTTTCATGGACGCTACATCCAATTATACTAAGTATACTATAAACGATAATCTGGTATATCGAGAAACCAGGAGAAACAATGCGCATCGCATATAGAGGAACTCAATGACACGAAAACGTTTAATCGGTTTTATTGCAATCATTCAGTCCCTTCTTTTTTTGATCCATCTTTTCCTTTATAAGACGTGGACATTTTCGCCCGTAGGAAGCGCAGCGCACGGGGCGTTCTGGATCAAACTGGTGCTTGGGTTCTTGTCGGTGAGCTTTGTCGCCGCATCGCTGCTCGCATATCGCTATAGCAATGCTCTTCTGCGCGCGTTTTACAGGGTAGCCGCGGTTTGGGTGGGAATGTTGACCTTCCTCTTCTTGGCTGCCTTTTTCTCCTGGATTATTTTCGGAATTGCGCGGGTCGCGGGGCTGGAGTTGAACTTCCATCGCACCGTGCAAGTACTGTTCGGTTTTGCGACACTGACCGGACTGGCGGCGGTCTTAAATGCAAGCTGGACGCGGATCACGCGAACGACGGTACGGCTCGCGAACCTGCCGGCGTCGTGGCGCGGGCGCACAGCGGCGCTGATCAGCGATTTGCATCTAGGGCATGTGCGAAACGGCAGTTTTTTGCGGCGCATGGTCGCGAAGATTTTGAAAGAAAAGCCGGACGCGATCTTTATCGCCGGAGATCTGTATGACGGAACGGCCATCGACGCGCATCGAGCAGCGGAGCCCTTAAACAAGCTCGTGGCGCCGCACGGCGTGTATTTCGTCGCCGGAAATCATGAGCAATTTGGGGACGACAGCAAATATCTGCGCGCCGTTGAGGCGGCCGGAGTCCGCGTGCTCAGCAATGAAAAAGTGGAGGTGGACGGTTTGCAGATTGTTGGCGTGCCCTACCGGCACGCCACGCACGACGCCCACTTTGCGTCGGTCTTACGCGGTATGCGATTGGATCGCGATCGGGCGAGCATTCTGTTGACGCATGCGCCCGACCATCCGGAGATCGCGGAAGCCGCCGGCGTCTCGCTGCAGCTATCCGGGCATACGCACCTTGGGCAGTTCATACCTTGGAGTTGGATGGCGCGACGGATTTACCGGGAGTTTGTATATGGCTTAAGCCGCATCGGCAAGATGCAGATTTTCACTTCGAGCGGAGCCGGAACCTGGGGTCCGCCGCTGCGGCTAGGATCGAATCCCGAAATTGTAATGCTCGAATTCCAGTAGAGTTTACTGCCGGATGGCGAGCCGCCCTTCCGCCAGGGGTCCCGTCCGGTTGCCGCACCAATTAACCGGGACCTACGGAGGTCTCAATTGACGGCAAAGTTGTTCGTCGGTGCAAGGTTTTCCGGGTAGATATCAATCCGGAAGGTTCGGAGGGCCCTGATATAAGTTGAACCGCAAATCAACGGCGCCATACTTCACATGGCGATGGCCTGCGATCTACCGACGGGGATAGCTCGGGGGACAAAACGCCGAAGCGTTCTGAATATCTGACGACCATGGCAACCAAGAACTCACCGGAAAAAGTTCGGATTGTTTCTCTCGCGCCGAATGTTACATGCATTCTGCTGGCGTTGGGCGCGGGCCGCGAACTCGTGGGCGTCAGCAAATGGTGCAAGGATGTTGCCGAGGTGGGCCGTCGTCCGCAAGTGGGAGACTGCTGGAAAATGAACATCAACGAAGTAATGCGGCTCAAGCCCACCGTCCTGATCGGATCCGTTCCCTTCGCGACCGATACCGTAGCAAAAATCCTCCAGGAGTCTGTGACGTTCGTCGCCATTAATCCACGCTCGCTGGCGGACATCGAAAGAACCATCTTCACCTTGGGCAGAATCGCCAATCGCGCATCGAATGCCGAGAAGTTGATACGGAAGATGCGGCGTGGATTCAAAGGTGTGGCGCGTGCCGCTCGTCACAAGCGTGCAACGCATTGCCCGCGGGTTTATTGCGAGGCTTGGCCGAAGCCGCGCATCAGTTCCCCTCCCTGGGTCGCCGAACTAATCAAGATTACAGGAGGCAAAATGATCGTCACACCGGGCCAGCGCGTTACAGACGAAGATGTGGCCGCAGCAAAGCCGGAAATCATCGTGCTAGCGTGGGCTGCCACCGGAAATAGAGCAAAGCCTGCAAGCGCGCTGCGAAATCCAGCGTGGCAAAATGTTCCTGCTATAAAGAACGGTCGCGTATTCGTGATCCGCGACGAACTGTTGAATACGCCGGGTCCTCCGTTGATGAAAGGCGCCTGGGAACTTTTACGCGTAATTCAGGGAATCACGCCAAAGGCTCTCGAATGATCACGGTGGTGGCGGCACTGATCGAAACGGATGGCAAGATTTTGGTCTGTCAGCGTCGGCGCGCCGATACATTTGGACTGATGTGGGAATTTCCAGGCGGCAAACTAAAACTCGGCGAAACCCCTGAGCAGGCGCTCGAACGCGAGCTGCATGAAGAATTGGGAGTAAGGGCGGAAATCGGAAAAGAGATATTCCGCACGCGCCATCAATATGCGGAACTCAGCGAGCCTATCGATCTGATATTCTTCGCCGCCACGGTCACAACTGCCGATATTCGAAACCAAGCGTTCGAAACCATGGAATGGCGCGCTCGTTCCGCTCTGCCGGAACTGAATTTTCTTCCCGCAGACCGCGAGCTAATCGAGAACTTGCGATCTGGAATAGTGAAGGTGCCAAAGGCGGATTGAACGGCGGTGAGATGAATCTCCGGCCCACGGCTCGCTAGATGTCTTTCTCGAATATTCCTCCTAGAGAAAAGACGTTTGCTCCGAATGCAAACAGGGACGGTATGGGTGTATTCTAGAAGCTGAAAAATAATCGGGTCTGGAACTGTTTCGAACGATTAGCATTTTGCCATCGCAGAGGGCAATCGAAAGGCAATGGAAAACGAACTTAGCGCTCCACTACAAGGGTTAGACAGCTCCGAAATTCAGGAGTGGCTTGAATCGCTGGATTCAGTCCTGCAATCGAGTGGTCCGGAAGTGGCGTCCTACATTTTGGAACGGCTGGAAGCCCATGCCAAGCTGGTGGGCATCGAGATTCCCTTCACAGCGAAAACGCCTTACGTCAACACCATTCCTCACCGCATGCAACCGGACTTCCCGGGCGATCAGCAACTTGAACGTCGAATTAAGAGCCTGGTCCGCTGGAACGCTATTGCCATGGTTGTGCGCGCAAATCGCGAAGAGCACAACATTGGCGGTCATATTTCAACCTATGCGTCCGCTGCAACTTTGTACGAAGTTGGCTTCAATCATTTCTTTCGCGCACGCACGCCTGAGTTCGAAGGCGACATCATTTATTTTCAAGGCCACGCCTCTCCCGGAATTTATTCACGGGCATTTCTGGAAGGTCGCCTCTCCGCTGAGCAGCTTGAAAATTTTCGGCGCGAACTAAAATCCGGCGGCGGTCTTACGTCCTACCCGCATCCGTGGCTCATGCCTGAGTTTTGGGAATTCCCCACCGTCTCGATGGGACTCAGCCCGCTGATGGCCATCTACCAGGCGCGCTACAACCGCTACCTGGAGCATCGCGACCTTAAGCCTGCAACAGATTCGAAGGTTTGGGCATTTCTCGGAGACGGCGAGACGGACGAACCAGAATCTCTCGGCGCAATCGGTCTGGCTGCCCGAGAAAAACTCGACAACCTGATTTTCGTGGTGAATTGCAACTTGCAACGCTTGGATGGCCCCGTGCGCGGCAACGGACAGATTATTCAGGAGTTGGAAGCGGAGTTTCGCGGCGCTGGCTGGAACGTGATCAAAGTTCTTTGGGGTTCGGAGTGGGATCCGATTCTGGAGCGCGACACCGAAGGCCTACTCGTGAAACGCATGGGCGAACTCGTGGACGGCGAATATCAAAAGTTGGTCGTCTCTTCCGGCGCTTATGTTCGCGAACATTTCTTCGGCTCCAGCCCACAGCTCCTGAAACTCGTCGAGCCGCTTTCCGACGAACAGCTCCGCCGCCTCCGTCTGGGCGGGCACGATCCCAGGAAAGTTTATGCCGCGTTTAGAGCTGCCGTAGAGAACCGTGGCGCGCCCACTGTAATTCTCGCGCGTACCATCAAAGGATACGGCCTGGGCGAGGCTGGTGAAGGCAAAAACGTAACGCACCAGCAAAAGAAATTGAACGAAGACGAACTCCGCGAATTCAGAACGCGCTTCGACATTCCCGTGACCGACGAGCAATGCACCGAGGTTCCCTTCTATCGTCCTGCCGACGATAGCGAAGAAATCCGCTATCTGCGCGCGCGACGCGAAGAACTTGGTGGTTACGTCCCGCAGCGCCGAGTCCGTGCAAAGCCGGTCGCTGCGAATCTCGAGGAGTCCTTCAAGGAATTTCACGCCGGCAGCGACGGACGAGAAATTTCCACCACCATGGCCTTCGTGGCCATCTTGCGTAAATTGCTCCGCGATCCAGAACTCGGCAAATTAATTGTTCCGATCGTGCCGGACGAGGCCCGCACGTTTGGCATGGAATCCTTGTTCCGCACGGTCGGAATTTATTCCAGCGTGGGCCAGCGCTACGAGCCGGTGGACGTGAATACCCTGCTCTACTACAAAGAAGCCAAAGACGGGCAAATCCTAGAAGAAGGAATCACGGAAGCTGGCTCGATGGCGTCTTTCATCGCCGCGGGCACCGCCTACGCCACTCACGGAATCAACACGATTCCGTTTTTTATTTTTTATTCCATGTTCGGATTCCAGCGTATCGCCGATTTTATCTGGGCCTCTGCCGATATGCGCGTCCGCGGCTTCATGCTGGGCGGAACGTCCGGCCGCACAACATTGGCCGGCGAAGGCCTGCAGCACCAGGACGGCAACAGCCACGTGCTGGCGCTCACCGTGCCCAACCTGCGTGCCTACGATCCGGCGTTCGCCTACGAGCTCGCCGTGATTATTCAGGACGGCATCCGCCGCATGTACAAAGCTGGCGAAAGTGTTTTTTACTACATCACCGTCATGAACGAGCCGTACGCCATGCCTGAAATGCCCGGCGACGTAACCGAAGGCATTCTCAAGGGCATGTACAAATTCCGGGCCTCGCGCAACAAAAAATCAAAATTGCGGGCACAGCTCTTTGGCAGTGGCGCCATCCTCAACGAAGCGCTTCGGGCGCAGGAAATTCTGGAGCAGAAATACGGAGTGGCCGCCGACGTTTGGAGCGTCACGAGCTACAAGGCGCTCTACAGCGACGGAATCGAGACCGACCGCTGGAACCGCCTGCATCCCGGCGAAGCGCCGCGCGTCCCTTACGTCACCGAAGTGCTGAAAGATTCGCCCGGAGTAATTGTCGCGGCCACCGATTACTTGAAAACTTTGCCGCACATGATCAGTTCGTGGATTCCGCGACGGATTGCGTCGCTGGGCACCGACGGCTTCGGCCGCAGCGACGGCCGCGCATCGTTGCGCGATTTCTTCGAAGTGGACGCGCGCTTCATTACCCTGGCCACGCTCAACGAACTTTTCCTCGATGGAAAAATCGAAGAAAAAGTCGTGCAGAAGGCCATTGTCGACCTCGGCATCAACAGCAACAAGCCCAACCCGGTGACCTCCTAGCGCGCCGGCGAAGACCGCTCGCGCCCTAGAAACGTGGTCATTCCGAGGATCGTAGCGACGCGAACCTGCTGCTCGCCGAGCATCATTCCCGCTCCATGCATCAAAGTTTTCCCCAGCACCGCGCAACCCAATAATGAAAGAGCGGGTTCTTCCTAGCGCCGGACTTCAGCGCTTCGTCTTTTTTCGTAAAATGTCGGCGTTCATCAATCGTTTTTCGCGGCGAAGGCAGCTGCGGCGTCTTTTGACGGGACCACCGGAATAATTTCAAAATCCATCAGGTCTTTCCATTCCGCAGTCCACTGTTGAAATAATTCCGGACGCTCGCACTCCATCAGTTGAAAGCAGCGGTCGAAGTTTCGTTCGATCCAGCTATCTACATACTTCAGCCCCTCGGGCATCATGCGTCCTTTGCTCTGCAAACGCTCGTAAACCGGCGCTGCGTCGCGCTCTTTGAATCGTTCGATCACCATGAATAGCATGAGCCCTCCCTCATAGCAGCGAGCGGCCTCCGTCGACCACCAGGGTCTGCCCGGTGACGAAATCCGCAGTGGCAAGGTACGCGACGGCACCGGCGATGTCGTCGCCCGTGCCGGTGCCATGCAGCGGGACCCGCCGAATATATTCTTCATCCGGCAGCTCGCCGGGAAACTGAATCGTTCCGGGCGCCACGCTGTTCACCAGAATTTCAGGAGCCAGCGCGCGTGCCAAGCACCGCGTAAGCATGATCGTCCCAGCCTTCGACACGCAGTAGTGAGTGTACAGCGGCCAGGCCAGCAGCCCGCCGAGCGACGAGAGATTGATGATGCGCCCGCGTCCCTGGCGTTTCATGATTGGCGCCGCCGTCTGCGCACATAGGAATTGCGATTTCAGGTTGGCATTCATGATGCGGTCCCATTGCTCCTCGGTCAGGTCCTCAAACTTGGCGGGGAAAAAAATGCCGGCGTTGTTCACCAGGATGTCCAGCCGCCCGAATTCGCTCTCCGCCGCGAGAAATAATTTCTGAACGTCCGCACGCTGCGAGACGTCCCCTTCCACCGCGATGGCCCGACGCCCGAGAGCGCGAATCTCCTGCGCAAGCTGCTCCGCCTCCGCCTTCGACTCCAGGTAATTCACCACCACGTCAGCGCCCACGGACGCAAGCCGCAGCGCAATGCTCCGCCCGATCCGCTTGGCCCCGCCAGTAACCAGCGCAACTTGCCCTTCCAACGCCTTCCCCGCCATCGATTATGACCTCCTGCTAACCGCGGCTTGCTGAGACCTGACACGTTAGCATTTTGTGGGATGAGGCGACGACGCTTTTTTCGACGCGTCGCGCAAACGGATTTATGTAATTGGCGGAGAAGGCTTCATCAGCGTCTTTCAGCAGGATGATCCGGCACATTATTCACTGATTCAAAATGTTCCGTCTGCTATCGGCGTGCGCACGGGATTCTGGTTCGCAAAACGGGATCGGCTCTATGTGGCTGTTCCGGCGAAGGGAAACGATCCGGCGCAAATATGGACGTACGAAGCGGAGAGTTAGCGAGGACGGCGGTCGAGTGGCTTTACTGATCTCCCCATTGCGGATAAGCGTTCAGCGCGTCCACGTAATTGTGAATCACGTCGGTGTGGGCATCTTCCTGCCAGCCGCCGGGGGAAGCGCTCTTGAATAAGTCGCGAGGGCGGCCTTGATCGTCGATGGAATATTCGGTGAAATTCAGAGCCTGGCGAGCTTCCAGAGAAAGGGAATCGGAGGCGGTGGCTTTGTCGTAAAGGGCCAGCACGCTTCCGCAAGTTGAATTGATGCCGCCCCAGGCGTCGTGGTCTTCATCTTGTTCGTGGCAAACGCTGACGCCGAATTCGCGATGAATGAAATTTTTTCGCACGAATTCCACAATGGTCGCCGAATCTTCACGCCAATTTGGGTCGAGAACTTCCCTCTTCTCCAACAGGTAACGCACCAGGTTCAGCGGCGCCCACGCGTTGCGATTTGAAGGGTTGTCGTGGTCTTCGAAGAACTGGGCGAAGAGGGCGCCGTCGCTTTTCGCGCTGGGAATTTGGCGGTCTTTGATCCATTGCCAGAGAGCGGCGCGAGGCCCTGCAAATTCTGTATAGCCATGCGCGAGCAGCGCATCGTAGAGGCGCAAAATGTACGTCATGTTGCTTGAAACCGGGCCGCGAGGCGCGCCGGTGCGATAGTCGGCGCGAAAGGGCCACGGCGAATTGCCGGCGTCACCTGGGCGCTGATTTTTTGTCAGCACGCGCGCGTTTTGCAGGGCTTGCGCGAGATATTTTTTGCTTTGCGTGGCGTCGTATAGCAGCACTAAGGCATAGCCGGCGATGCCACCTTTGTCCGGTTCGATTTCGTACGGACGATCGGCTTGCGAGCCGCTGTCGGCGGATTGCGGGAAGCTGCCGCGGCGTCCGGTGGAGCGCGTAAACCGCGGATATTTTCCTGCGTCCGGAGTTAGATCTTCGGCGCTTAGGTAATCGCCCATCGAACGCGCGAGGTGCAAAGTCTTGGGATTGCGCTTTCCTCGTAACTCATAAAACTTCAGGTAAGAGATGATGCCCATGCCATTTTGCGTGGCTGGGATTGTGTCCTTGCGATCGGGCAAGGGGTGCCAACTAGCGTCCAGGAACGTTGTTGTGACGAAAATCGGATAGCCGTGGTCGGCGGGCGCATTTTCATAAAAGCGCATCTCACGGTCGAGAGCGATATTCCAGGGAATCCAAGGCAGCAAGTGGCGTTCAGAGTCGAACTTTGCTTCGTGACCTGCAATCACGATGGGCTTCGGGGATGGTGTGTGAACAATTCCAATGAATGTGGCGGAAACGGAGATTATGACGAAGAGCGCGACACGCGGAAAGTTCACGGAGGGATTATAGCGTGCCTTTCGGCGGTGACCGGCCCAAGGGCCGAACAAAGTGGGCGTGCTGGGCTAGATGCGAAGAATGTTAGATAGACCTGCATCTTGACATTTCCCATTCGCAAAGATATACGAGCGCACAGCGTGCCTGCAGTGTGAGCATCGGTACCTGAAGGAGCTGATGATATGAACTGGACTCAGGTATACGACCCACTTGGGCACTGGTGGCTCTCCACGCTGGTTGCCGCGCTGCCGATCGTCGTGCTGTTCTCGCTGCTGGCAGGCTTGCGAGTAAAGCCGCACTGGTGCGCGATTGCAGGGGCCTGCACTGCGATGCTTGTCGGAATCCTGGTGTTTCACATGCCGCTGGTTCTAGCCGCTTCGGCATTCGCGTACGGCGTGGCTTACGGCGTGCTGAAAATTGCGTGGATCGTTCTCGCCGCCGTATATCTGTACGACATATCGGTGGAAACTGGCCAGTTTGAAATTATGAAGGAATCGATTGCCGGGATCACCCCCGACCGGCGTCTGCAGGTGTTGCTGGTGGCGTTTTGCTTCGGTGCATTTATTGAAGGCGCCGCGGGATTCGGAGCGCCGGTCGCGATTGCCGGCGCGTTTATGATCGGTCTCGGATTCCGCCCGTTCCATGCGGCCGCACTGAATCTGATTGCCAACACTGCTCCGGTCGCGTGGGGCGCGATCGGGACGCCGGTTCACGCGCTGGCCGCCGTTTCCGGGTTGCCTGAATCTGACCTGAGTGCGATGGTAGGCCGCATCTTGCCTTTTACGGCTGTGATCGTGCCGCTTTGGCTCGTGCGCACGATGGTGAACTGGCAGGAGACGTTCGAAGTGCTTCCGGCCATTATCGTGGTCGGCGTTTCGTTCGCCGTCACGCAATTCATATGGGCGAACCATGTGGACAGTAATCTGGTCGATATCGCAGCTGCGGTCGTTTCCATCATTGTGATGATTGTGTTTCTGCGCTTTTGGAAGCCGAAAAAAATATGGCGTTTTGATTACGACGAGTCCGCGCACATTGCGGAATTTGCGCAGCCTTCCGCAGACGTGGTTGACGACATGGGCGGCAAGTGGCCTGCGAAAGAATATGATGGCTACGTCTCGCCGAAAAAATATCCCGCAGGGGTGGTGCTGAAAGCGTGGATGCCGTTTGCGATTCTCTCGCTGTTCGTTCTGCTCTGGGGACTGCCTAAGGTGAAACTCGCCATTAATCAGGCGACTACACCTGCGTTCCACGTGGTGCAGGCCGACGGAAAAGTCCGTCCCGGTGCGCCAGGATGGAACTGGCCGTATTTGCACAACGCGATTTCGCGCTCGACGCCAGTGGTCGCGAAACCGACTCCCGAAGGGGCGCGTTATGACTTCAATTGGCTTTCCGCCACGGGCACTGGCTGTTTTCTCGCTGCGCTTCTTTCCGGACTCTTGCTTGGTATGAGTCCCGTGGCGCTGATGAATACATTCTGGCGCACGCTGGTGCGCATGCGTTTGGCGATGGTTGCGATTTCGTTCATGCTGGGCTTGGGATTCGTCACGCGCTATGCGGGACTCGATGCGGTGCTTGGTCTGGCCTTCACGCGGACAGGGTGGCTCTACCCATTCTTCGGAACATTCCTCGGCTGGCTCGGTGTCGCGCTCACGGGCAGCGACACATCCTCGAATGCCCTTTTCGGCAGCCTGCAGCGGATCACTTCGCAGCAGCTCGGTATCGATCCCGTTCTGATGTGCGCAGCGAATAGCGCCGGAGGCGTGATGGGAAAGATGGTGGATGCGCAGTCAATCACCATCGCCACTTCCGCGACTGAGCAGGTCGGCAACGAAGGCTTGATTTTTCGCTTCGTGTTCTGGCACTCGATTGCGCTGGGCGCCATCGTCGGCGTTATTGTCATGCTGTACGCGTACGTCTTCCCGCATTTTGTTCCGCACGGGTTGACCTTCGTGAAGTGAGGCTATTCGTAGCGCAGCGCGATCTCATGGGATCCACGCGTGTGGCTCGGCGCGCGGGAATCTAGCAGGCCACCAGCGCAACAATCGCCAACAGAACCGCGACGCTGACATACCTCGCTGGGTCACCGGGCTAGCTCCAACCAACAAAAATGGCCCATGGTGCGCGCCAGAGGCCAGGCGGCCACCATGCCGGCGAGCACCAGTCGCACTTAATTGTTCAGAACGAGGTTCAAGATGTGTGTGCGGATTCGCTCCGAGGGCCATGCGTATGTCGATCTCACGAGTGCGCTGGGCTCACTGCGAAGGACACCACACCGTAGACTCCAACGACGGCGAGGGTCAGCCCGTTGATTCGCATAGCCCCGGCAAGAATTGCTGCAAGACGGAAGGCGAAAAAGAGAGCAACTGCGATTTTGTGAACAAAGGATATCTGCCCCTGGCAGCCGAAGTTGAGCGATCGAAAAACCCAAAGGTCTGCAGGATGCCGGCGCCACGATGTTCCCTGCTAGAATCGGGGCGCGAATGGAGGGGGCATGAAGATCGATTTGCTGGCGATTGCGGCGCACCCAGATGATGTGGAACTGACCTGCGGTGGAACGGTGTTGAAGATGGCGCAAGCGGGGTACCGCACGGGCATTCTCGACTTAACTAAGGGGGAAACCGGCACTCGTGGAACGCCGGAGATTCGCCTGCGCGAAGCAGCACAGGCTGCCAAGATCCTGAAGGTCAGTGTGCGCCGAAATTTGGGGCTGCCCGACGCGCGGTTGGAAATGCGCGAAGAATACAAAATGACCATTGCCGAGGTGATCCGCGAGTTGCAGCCGAAAACGGTAATACTTCCCTATTGGGAAGGACGGCACCCGGACCATTACCACGCTGCGAAACTTGGTTACGAAGCTTGCTTTGTGGCAGGACTGAAGAATTATCCGTTGAGCGGGCGCGCGTTTCGTCCGTTCAAGATTCTGTATACGGCGGCATATGAAAATGCGCGGCCCACCTTTTGCGTGGATATTTCTAGACAATTTGAATTGCGCAGGCGAGCAATTTTGGCGTACAAGTCCCAGTTCGAGCCGCCGGAAAGAGATCGCAAGTCGAAAGTGTATTTGCCTCTCGACGAACTGGAAGCTCGGATGAATCTGACGGCTACAGCTTACGGCCGTATGGTCGGCGTGAAATACGCGGAGGGCTTTATTGTGAAGGAAGCGATGCGCGTGGAAGACGTGGTTCAGATGCAGGTACGTTCAATTTGAACGGAATACCCTTCGTTCAGCGGGCGGAAGGTAAATGGCTGTATACCACCCGCAATTCACGGCGCGAATCGAAGGCTCGTCGGAGACTATCTTTGATCTAGTCGCTGATATGCCGAATTACGCTCGCTGGCTACCCGGTTCAAACGCATTTGGCGGGACAACGGCAGTAACTCCATATCCGGTCCGTTGGGGGACAACTTTCTGGGCGGAGAACCGGCGGGCCAGAGGCCGGGCTCGGTTACACATTATGATCGTCCGGAGCGCATCGCCTTCCTTCACACCATGCTGTTGAAGCAAGGCCCGCTTACCGCGAATATACACGCCAACTTTTGTTACGCGTTCGAGTCAGTAGAAAGCGGGACCTACGTCAGACGCGCTCTCGATCTCACGATCAGAACACGCGGCATAATGAAATTGGCGGAACCCTTGATCGTTCTACGTGTTCGGTAAGAAGAGCTTGTGGATACTCGCGGAACTGAAACGGTACGTCGAAGTCCAAGCGCAGCGCAATGCCTGAAAATTTCTACTAAAATTGGTCGGGTTCTTGGGTGCAGGTGAAACCGAGAATTTCATCACACGCTGCTAGGTCTGAAAATTACTTACGGACCGTATAGTGCAGTTTGACCACGCCGTCGGTGAACTTTGTGCATGAGATCAATTCTAGGGGCACCGTGCGATGGGCGGGCTCGATAAGCGGAATGCCTTCGCCTATGAATTTAGGAACTACGTGAATCATGAACTCGTCGATTTCTCCCTCATCGAGAAACGAGGCAATGATTCCAGCGCCGCCCATCATCCAAATGTTTTTACCCTTTTTCTCGTGCAGACGTGTTGCAAACGCTTTGATTGGTTCGCTCACGAACTCCACGCCCGCAGGCGGTGGCGATTGCGGGAGACTGCGTGAGAAGACATAGTTCTTAAATCTTGGAGGGAAAGACGACCCGGCCACGCCTTTCTTTTGGAAGTTGAGCGCCATGTCACACGTCTTCCTGCCCCACAGGATCGTGTCGATCGATTTGTAGAAGGCGCTTATGCCGTAGTTGCCCTTCGGCCGCGGACGGTCAAGCCAGCCGACGGCGCCGTCGGGCCGGGCAATAAAGCCGTCGGCACTGGTGGTGATGTAGACGATGATTTTTCGCTTGCGCCCCATATAACTTCACCGGCAGTGAATCAATCCTATCGTGAAACGCCGTGTGATTTCCACCAAGCCAGCTAGGGATTCCTGTGCTGCCTGTCGGGGTGGGCAAGGACGCCACCGAGCTACACTAAAATTGGTCGGATTCTTGAGTGTAGGTAAAGCCGGGGAGGGCCTGCGAGGGGCCACGCTGATCTACTTTAACTTTTATGGTGCCCTCGGCTTCGGCACCCGTTTTGCGCAAGAGGGCGTAGGTGGCGATGGCTTCGTTGTAAACCTTAGTAATCAAATAAGATTCGCCAGAATCGTCCTTCTTCCATACTTGACCAACTTGGATTTTGCCAACAGGCATAGTACGAATGTAGACAGATTCGAGTTAACCGTCAATGACGGCGCAGTAGCCAGATTCGCAGGGGAAACCTCTATGCCAGGCGAACGGATGGTGGAGGCGTTGGGACCGACACTCAATCCGGACGAGGATCGCAGGAGTGAGCGGGGCCACCCGTATAAAATCTCGGCAGGCGGGAAACTTATCTGCGGAAGCCACCATCCAAGCATTTAGCGTGACGATGCTGGGGCGGGTGTATAATCCTGGCAAAAGTCCTCGGGAGGCACCCATGAAAAGGAACCTAGCTGGGCAACTGGGGACGCTCATTGTAGCCGCCTCGTTGCTTAGTCCCGCAACAATCGCCGGACCTATACAGCAATCCTCAACACAGCCTCCCAGCCAGCAGCAACAAAATGGACAGGCGCCGCAATCAGGACAACAACCGTCAACGACGCCAGCGCAAGGTCCTCAGCAGCAGCAACCGCAGGCAGCTGAGCAAGCTCCACCGGCGGCGCAAACTCAGCAGCAATCCGGACAGCAACCTCCGGTTTCGCAAACTTCGAAGCCGACGGAATCAACCGCGCAGGACCAGAGCGCTCCGGGAACGGGCGACAAGAGCCCGGATACGCTGCCGATTCAGCAGATGCCAACGGATCCGAACGTTAAGGCGGGCTCCAAGCAGGATGTGAACGCAATTGGCAACCGCAGCGTTGGGCATGGCCTGAATTTCTATTCACTGGAACATGAAATTGCGTTGGGAAAGCAACTCTCGCAAGAAGTTGAGAAGCAGGCGAAATTTATTAACGATCCCGTGGTCAACGAATATGTGAACCGGGTGGGACAGAACCTGGTGCGCAATTCGGACGCGCAAGTACCGTTTACAATCAAGGTGATCGATTCGGACGTGGTAAATGCGTTTGCCTTGCCGGGCGGATTTTTCTACGTCAACAGTGGACTGATTCTGCATGCGGATGAAGAGTCGGAGCTGGCGGGCGTGATGGCGCACGAGATCGCGCACGTATGCGCGCGACACGGCACCAAACAAGCGACGAAGGGCGACATCATACAGATTGGCGCTATGGTTGCGACGATCTTCATTCCTTACACTTGGGCCGGATATGCCATTTACCAGGGTATGCAATTTGCAATTCCGATGACGTTTTTGAAATTTACGCGCGAAAATGAAGCAGAGGCAGATTATCTCGGGCTGCAGTATATGTACAAGGCGGGGTACGATCCGAACGCGTTTGTGTCGTTCTTCGAAAAGGTGCAGGCAGACGAAAAAAAGCAGCCCGGCACGATTCCGAAAGTTTTCTCGACGCACCCTCCGACGCCTGATCGCATCGTGAAGGCGCAGAATGAAATTGCAACGATTTTGCCTGCGCGAGAAGAATACATCGTGACCACCTCGGAATTTGACACGGTAAAGCGGCGTCTGCAGTTGATCGAAATGAATATGAAGGTGGACGACAAAAAGAATCCGAACAAGCCTTCGCTGCGCAAGAAGACAGATCAACAACCGAACAAGGGGTCCACTACTGGGGGCGATCCTCAGTCGACGAGCAGCGATCCGACGACGGACGATCCGGATCGGCCAACCCTGCAGCGCCGGCCAGATCCAAATGCCCAGCCTTAATGGAGTGAGTTAAAGAACGTAGTTATGAAATTTCAAGGGCGCTGGATTCAGCGCCCTTTTTATTTAGACGATCGATTCGGCAGAAATTTTGTGGTGTTACAGAACTAGCGGGCGTGGACTTCGGCGACGCCTAAACGCTTGAGGCCTTCGGCGTAATACTTGCGGTAGAGGATGTCCCACTCCTCGCTGCCTTCCAAAATTTCTTTTTTCTGAGAAGCAATTTTCGCGCGGACTTCGGTATCAACCTGCTCCTCGACTTTCAGCAGCGACGACAAAATGGTCACGATTTCTTGGCGGATGGTGTCGCGGTCTTCCACAAAATCCACGTCCGGGCTGGACACCAGAAGATCGATGATTCGATGAGAGATGCGAACAGTTTTCTCGCGAGTCAGGCGCATGTCAGCGGAGAATTAATTTCCTTTCACGGGCCAGTTGGCCTTTCACTTTCTTAAACATTTCCTGGTAGGAGACGCCCGTGCGCTTCATTTCATCGGAATACCTCGCAAGAATCTCGCGGACTTCTTCATTCACGCGGTCTTCTACGGTCACCTCGTCGGCCATCACCTGGCGCACCTGCTGCGTGAGGCTTTCTATGTTCTTTATTTCGATCATCTTTTGGGCCGCGAGGCGTTTCACCACCTCTTTGGCCATGTAGGCAACATAATCCCGCGAAAGAAGCATTCCGTTTGGCTCCGCAACTTATGATGAGCATTTCAGTCTACTGGCAGCGTATTCAAAGTGTCAAGGCGGGGCGTTTCGTGTCTTTTGTGTGTGGATCTAGGTCGGTGCGAAAAGTTCGAGTTTGAGGGAGGCGATAATGCATGGCCGAGATCATCGTCGCTAAGCCTCCCACCGTCGCACCTGCAATAATGGAAAGCGCGAAGACAACATCGGTGTCGTCACCGGTGACCGGCCGCCCCCGGGCCACGATATGGGTCCAGGAGGTGGAGAGGGCGAAATACACTCCGATGCAGCCGGCCAATAGGCCGCCAATCGCAAAAGTGGCTGGTACCACTATTCTGCTCGCTCTCTTCACAATTTCTCCCTGAACTGGCCCGGAAATAATGCTACGAGATTTTTTGTGGGGATTGCCAGATCAGGCGTCGCGTGCTCATTCATGCAACGGCGCGCGTCCTCGTATCGATCCGCTTGTTCTGATAATCTGACGCTGGGATTTGCGCGCTGCTGGCAAACGAGCGCACCATGAATCACCAGAAAGAGAAAAACCAGAGTGACTACTACTCCTATTACTTCTCCGCGCGGCGTAAAGCGCGTATTCAATTTCAATGCGGGTCCCGCAACTTTGCCGCTTCCGTGCTCGAGCGTGTTCGCGAAGAATTGCTGGATTACCACGGCTCCGGAATGTCGGTGATGGAAATGACACACCGTTCAGCGGAGTTTGAAGAAATACTTTTTCGCGCGGAACGGAATCTTCGCGAGCTGATGGAGATCCCCGATGAATATGCGGTGATATTTCTGCAGGGCGGCGGAAGTATGCAATTTACGATGGTGCCGATGAATTTGTGCCTGCCTGGGAAGCCGGTGAACGTTCTGCACACCGGAATGTGGACAGCCAAAGCGATTGTCGAACTTGAGAAGGGAGTTCCCTACAGGCTGGGGGCTTCGACTGAGGCGCAAAAATTTACGCGCGTGCCGCACAAGGACGACATCGTGCTTTGGCCGGACGCTTCCTATGTGTACATGGCGTCGAATAATACGATCGAGGGAACGCAATGGAGCGAGTTTCCACAAACCGGCGAGGTGCCGCTCGTCGCGGACATGTCTTCCGATATTGCCTCGCGGCGAATCGACGTAAATCGCTTTGGACTGATATTCGCGGGGGCCCAGAAAAATCTGGGACCCTCGGGCGTTACAATTGTGATCGTGCGGCGCGATTTGTCCGAGCGCGCGGATAAGAAACTGCCAACGTTGCTACAGTATAGAACGGAGATCAAGGAACGATCGCTGTTTCATACGCCGCCGACGTTTGCGATATATATAGTTGGTCTCCTGCTGGAATGGCTTGCCGCGGAAGGCGGAGTCGCTGCCGCCGAAAAGCGCAATGAAGAGAAAGCTAGATTGCTCTACGACGCGATCGATCGCAACGACTTTTATTCTTGCCCGGTCTCGAAGGAGTCGCGGTCGCGCATGAACGTGGTGTTCCGGGTAGCGGGCGGAAACGAAAAAATCGAGAAAAAGTTCGCCGAAGCGTCGGCCGCAGTGGGCATTGTGGGGGTAACCGGCCATCGATCCGTTGGCGGAATGCGGGTGTCGCTTTACAACGCCGTATCTCTCGATGCGGTCGCCTCCCTGGTCAGTTTCATGCGGGAATTCCAGGCCGCAAACTCCTAATTTGGTTCGCAGTATCGAAGGGACTATTGGAGTCAGCTTCCGCGCCAACGCAAAAAACTGCCACAATAGTGTGGTAGATACGCAACACTTTCTTGACATGTCCTAATTTGCCCTCTAAGCTTGAGTTTCCGATGCCAAATCTCATCGACCGGACGGGTATTGTGTCACTTCCAAATCCCGGGCCGAGCCGGAAATGGCCTCGAAATGAGTCGCTGGTAGCCAAGAGCTCTCAGGCGACCAAGACCGCCGCGCAACCTCCTCTGGATGAGTACTTTAACTCGCTATTTACAGCTTTAGGGCCGCAACATTGGTGGCCCGGCAAGACTCCTTTCGAAGTAATCATTGGCGCGGTCCTCACACAGAATACTGCCTGGGGGAACGTTGAGTTGGCGCTGGCAAATCTTCGCGCAGCGGAGGTTTTTACGCCGATTAGAGTCGAGCGGGTAAGTCTGCGGCGTCTGCAATCGTTGATTCGTCCGGCTGGATATTTCCGTCAGAAAGCGCGAGCGCTGAAAGCATTCGTCCAGTTTTTGCGTAGCGAGTATTGCGGATCGTTGAAACGAATGTTTGCGACGCCTACGCTGACGCTTCGAGAGAAACTGCTGAAGGTCTGGGGGATTGGTCCGGAGACGGCGGATGCAATACTGCTTTACGCGGGCCAGCATCCGGTATTTGTGGTGGACGCGTATACGAAACGTATCATGGCGCGGCATGGTTGGATGGGAGACAAAGCGAGGTACGAAGACATTCGCTGGATGTTTGAAAGGCAATCTCCGGGAGATGTCGAACGATTCAAGGAATTTCACGGGTTGATCGTTATGGTGGGAAAAAAATGGTGCCGGAAGAGCATTGCGCTTTGTGAACAATGCCCGTTAGGACGCTACCAGGAGGAGGGCCGGTGAAGGGCGAGCGGTCAAAGTGGAAGCGGCAACTGTGGTTGACGCTGGGCCTTGTAGCCATTGTGCTGCTGGCGGCCGCGGTTTTCACACTCGGCTCGTTGAAGATTCCACTGCAGCCGGAACAAGGGAACGGCCTGGTCGTTTGGTTCGCTCTGAATACGGTTATTGCCGCGGCGCTGTTGATTTTCACCTTGATAATGACGCGGAGTTTGCTTCGCCTGTGGAACGAACGGCGCCTTCGCCAAATAGGTTCGCGTTTCAAGGCCAAAATGGTTTTGGGGGCCATGGGTGTTTCATTGCTGCCGGTGGTATTTTTATTTTTCTTCAGTTATGCGCTGCTGAATCGAACGCTCAACCTGTGGTTCCCGCGACCGCTCGAAATAGCCAATGAAGAAAGCCAGGTGCTCTTGAATGACTTTGGCGCATCCGAAGCGACACGGCTGGACGCACTCGCTTTTGAAGCGACGCTGCGGGACGCGCCGGATCAAAGTTTTCTGATATTGAGCCGCACGACAGATGCTGCATGGATTGCAGATTCGCGAGGCCGCGTGGGCGCCGGAATGGATTTCGAAAAAGGTTGGAACCTGGGCTTGCGCGGAACGCCGGAAGGAAAAGATTCACGCGCGGACGAGCACAGCCCGGGGCCTCCGCAGTTGGTTCGGACACTGAAGAGTGGGGCGCAGGTGTGGCAAGCGGGCAATCAACTTTATATTGCGGGAAGTTCATCGAGGCACGGGCTTACCTTATACGCGGCCCGTCACTTGCCGGATGATTTTATGCAGCGCTATGACAATATCGAAGCGCAAACGGCCTCTTACGCGCAGCAGAAGCAGCGTTTGCGCGCTTACAAACGCGAAATTTTGTTGACCTTGCTGCTGATCACCTTGTTATTGCTTTTCACCACTACCTGGGTGGCGCTATTTCTCTCGAAACAAGTCACCGTACCAATTCAGGCATTGGCCGAGGCCACCAGAGAAATTTCGCGCGGGAATTTCGACCATCGCATCGAGGTGCAGGCGCAAGACGAGTTGGGAACGCTGGTGCGATCTTTCAATCGAATGACCGAGCAGCTTGGAGAGGGCCGCCGCCAAATCAATGAGTTCACACAAAACCTGGAGCAGGCCATAGAAGAACGCGAAGGGCGCCGCAAGCTAATGGAAGCGATCCTGGAGAATATCCCTACCGGAGTGGTTTCGCTGAATTCGTCAGGCGAAGTAGCGCGCATAAATTCCGCGGTCGCGATGATTCTGGGCGAGCACGCGCGAAATGCTCACACCGTTCCGGAATTACTGGGTGACGAAGCAGGCCGCGCGGTTTTGCATTTGATGAGGCGGTCATTGCGAATGGGCGCCGCGTCACGCGAAATTGAAATCGCTATCGCCGGACGCCTGGTGCGGGCTGCCGTGACGGTGAGCTCGCTGGGGCCGCGGCGTTCGAATCCAGGATTCGTAGTCGTCATCGACGATTTGACCGATCTCTTGCGCGCGCAAAAAGCCGCCGCGTGGCAGGAAGTGGCGCAGCGTATCGCGCATGAAATCAAGAATCCGCTGACGCCCATACAACTTTCGGCCCAGCGTCTGTTGCGACATCTGGATCGCGCTGCCTCGCCGCAGCCGAATGGCAGGCCATCCGAATTCGAAGGGCTGGTGGGGGAATGTGCCGGATTAATTGAACGCGAGGTGCAGACGCTTGAGTCGCTCGTCAATGAGTTCTCGCAATTCGCGCGATTCCCTTCCGCGCGTCTGGCCTCTGCGGATTTGAATTCCATTGTGTCGAGCGCGCTCGATTTGTTTCGCGGCCGCCTGGAAGGAATCACACTGAAGACAGACCTCGCGCCAACACTTCCGCTAGTGAAGGCTGATCCTGAACTACTACGGCGCGTGGTGGCGAATCTGATTGATAACGCGGCTGAGGCCATGGAGGGTTCCACGGTCCGAAGCTTGTGTGTAGCAACGCGCGTGCAGGGGGACGGCGACGCCGTTGAAATCGAAATCTCCGATAGTGGGCATGGCATTTCACCACAAGATAAGGAACGGCTTTTCTTGCCGCATTTTTCCACGCGAGAACGGGGAACAGGATTGGGACTCGCCATCGCAAGCCGCATCATTGCCGAACACTATGGAACCATTCGCGTGGAAGATAACCTGCCGAGCGGCGCTCGCTTCCTGATTCGCTTCCCGGCAGCAGAAACTGTGGCAGCCCAAGTTTCGGCGGGAATTCCTGCAGCGTAGAGAACCACTTTTAGCTGCGCGCATGGTTTGTTGATCGCACATTGCAAGGAAGTCAGCACGCGGGTAAGAAAACTAGATGCCGGCAACGATACTGATTGTTGATGACGAAAGCGGGATCCGCGAATCGCTTGGAGCCTTGTTGCGCGACGAGGGATACGAGGCTGAGGCGGTGGCTTCGGGCGAAGAATGCCTGGAACGGATCGGACGAAGAAACTTCGATCTGATTTTGCTGGACGTCTGGCTTAAGAAAATGGATGGGCTTGAAACACTGGAGCAAATTCAAAACCGCGAGGACGCGCCCATCGTCGTGATGATTTCGGGACACGGAAATATTGAAACGGCGGTGCGCGCCACGAAATTAGGCGCTTTCAACTTCATCGAAAAACCTCTTTCGCTGGAAAAAGTAATTCTGGTCGTGCGCAACGCACTCGAATATCTGCGGTTAGAGTCGGAAAACAGGCGGCTACGCGCCGAGCTCGAAGAGAAACACCAAATCCTGGGCAGCAGCGTTCCCATGAAGGCGCTGAGGCAGCAGATTGCTTTGACCGCACCCACGAATGGTCGCGTTTTGATTTACGGCGAAAGTGGAACGGGCAAAGAGCTGGTGGCCCGTGCGCTGCATGCCGGTAGCTCGCGGGAGTCGATGCCGTTCGTGGAAGTAAACTGCGCCGCGATACCGGAAGAGCTGATTGAATCGGAAATGTTCGGCCATCGCAAAGGAAGCTTTACCGGAGCTAGTGAAGATAAAGTTGGCAAGTTTTTGAAGGCCCATGGCGGGACGCTATTTCTGGACGAAGTGGGTGATATGAGCTTGAAGACGCAGTCGAAAGTCCTGCGTGTTTTAGAAGAACAACGCGTGGAACCTTTGGGTTCGAATACGCCCGTCACTGTGGACGTTCGAGTGATTGCAGCCACGAACAAGAAACTCGAAGAAGAAATCGGGCGCAATGCTTTTCGAGAAGATTTATTTTACCGTCTCAATGTGATTCCCTTCTACGTGCCGGCGCTCCGCGACCGCATCGAAGACATTCCGGTTATTGCTGCACATTTTCTGAAAGCGTTTTGCGAGGAGTATGGCAAAAAGCAGAAAGAGTTCAGTGCGCCCGCCATGGACGTACTTCTGAGCTATCCATGGCCCGGGAACGTGCGCGAGTTGAAAAACCTGGTGGAGCGGCTGGTCATCATTTGTCCCTCGCCGCGAATTGAACCGCATCACCTGCCGCCGGAGCTATTTCGCGGTGCCTCCAAAAGTCCGCAGAAGCCGTATGAAAGTTTGCACGAAGCGCGGTCGGCGTATGAGCGCGAGTTTGTATTGCGCAAACTGGAAGAGAACCGCTGGAACATGACGAAAGCGGCGCAAGTGTTGGGACTGGAGCGCAGTCACTTATATCGCAAGATGCGGTCTCTAGGCATTGCACCTGCGCGGGAATGACCTCTGCGCGAGCCGATTTATTCCTGATAATCGGCGAGTTGTTCGAGCTGCCGGTGCCAATCGAGTTGGCGGACAATCGCTGAGTTTTGGCGCCAGTGAGGTTGAACTTTTACCATCAGCTCGAGAAAAACTTTTGTGTCCAGCATCAATTCGAGTTCCTGGCGCGCCTGCGTTCCAATTTTTTTGATGGTGGCCCCACCCTTGCCAATTAGAATCCCCTTCTGGCCTTCGCGTTCCACGTAAATTGTGGCTCGGATGCGCGTGAGTTTGTCGCCCTCCTCAAAATTATCAACCAAGACGGCAATAGCGTGTGGCACTTCTTCGCGCGTGATCAGGATCGCTTTTTCGCGAACGAGTTCGGCTGCCAGAAAACGCTCGGGCTGGTCAGTGAATTGGTTGGGCGGAAAATGAGGCGGCGCTTCGGGAAGCAGAGTGAGCCAGGAATTCACGAGGTCCAAACACCCCGCGCCCGTGAGCGCTGAAATGGGGAAAATTTCCGCAAACTCAAATTCTCTGTTATAGCGCTCAATGAGGGGCAAAAGAAGCTGTTTGCGGATGCGGTCAACCTTGTTCAGCAAAAGAAAAACGGGGCCGCGAAAACGGCGCACCCATTCGATCGAAAAACGGTCGCCCGCGCCGAAATCGGCCATGGCGTCGACGATCAGGGAAAGAACGTCGACGCCCTCCAAAGCGTATTGCAATTCGTCCATCATCATGCGGCTCAGGACGTTTTCGGGCTGATGAATGCCGGGAGTATCCACCAGGACGATTTGGGCATCTTCGCGATTCAGAATCCCTTGGATCCGATTCCGCGTCGTCTGTGGCTTAGGCGAAACGATGGCGACTTTTTGACCGACGAGCGTGTTTACGAGAGTCGATTTTCCCGCGTTGGGACGGCCGACAATTGCGACGAAACCTGATTTGAATGCCATGAGTACAACAATTGTACGCCAATGAGCTGGATGCGAACAGTTTCAGCGGAATGCGACACGGCCTGAAGTATTCGAGCAATATTTGTTGCCAAGAAATTTAATTTAGACGGGCGCGGACACGCAGCACTTTGCGCTGATTGGATTCGAGGACTTCGAAGCGCACGCCATCGGCGTCGATCACTTCACCGGTCCGAGGAACGTGGCCCGCCAGGCTGTTTAACAAGCCCGCGATAGTGCTCGCGCTGGAATGTTGCATGGCGGCGTCGAGCTTCACTCCAAACAGCTCGCCCACCTTATCCACCGGAACGCTGCCACGAACAATCAGAGAGCCTCCCGATTCGCGGATCACATCGGGCGCCGGCCGGCGATCTTCTTCGCCAATTTCGCCGACGATTTCTTCCACGAGATCTTCTATCGTGACGAGGCCCGCCATCAACCCGTATTCGTCAATCACGATGGCCATCTGCTGATTTTTTCTCTGCATCTCCTTCAAAAGCTCGGAACCGAATTTCGTCTCGGGCACAAAAAGGGCGGGGCGCATCAGTTCACGAACGGTGCGATGAGCGGCTTCATGATCAGGGACTTCCAGCATGTCCCGTGCCATGACGATGCCCACGATGTCGTCCAGCGATTTTTCGAAGACCGGCAAGCGCGAAAACTTGGTGTCCACCACGAGCTCGCGCAATTCTTCTAGCGAAGCAGTCGTGCGGATGGCAATCACGTCCGGACGCGGCGTCATCACTTCACGGACGCGCTTGTCGCCGAACTCAACGACTTGTTCAATCAAACGCGCTTCGTCCTGTTCGATGATTCCCTCTTCGGTGGCGGCGTCCACGAAATTTTCAATGGCTTGCTGTTCGGCGGCCGGCGCGCTTTGCTCTTCCTCAGAAAGGTGCAGGACGGATACAAAGAACTCCAGAACGGCTAGTACAGGCCAGGTGAGAAATACAAAGGCGCGCACAAGCGGAACAAATGGCGCGATCCAATTGCCGGGCGCGCGAGCCAGAAGAAGCGATGGCAGAAATTGCATGGCGACCACCACTTCCGCGCCGAGGAAAAAAATCATTTCTAGGGCGGCTTCCCAGGTGCCGAGAGCAAAAAAGATTACGGCTCGCGCGGTAATGGCCGCCACCAGAACCAGCCAAAGACGCGCGAGAAGACTGAAAGCTAATGCGGCACGGCGTCGCTCCATGTGAAAACGGGGTTCGACCTCGGATTCAAACAATTCCAGATGAGCGTGTGTGCGTCCCGTGGATACGCGGCCCAGTTCGCGATAGACACGGTCGAGGTAGGAGAAAAACAACAGAGGCGCAGTAAGCGCGAGAATCCCTAGCGTATAGATCAGGATCGCCACTTTTAGAACAACTCCAAAATCTCAAAGGCAGATTCGGTACGAGAAGTACCGGCACAGTTGCGCGATGGCAAGTCTGCACGTGGAGAAATGTTTCGCGGAGCCATTATTCGGCCAAACCAAGTTGGCGGCGAAGACGCCTTTCCCGCCGGTCCATTTGTCCATCGTCGGTTTCGTGATCGTAACCCATCAGATGAAGAATTCCGTGAAGAATGAGGATGCGCATTTCGTCGTTGAACTCACGTCCCAAACGCCGCGCGTTTTGTCGAGCAATTGCGGGCGCAATAGCAATGTCGCCCAGGTACGGCGATGAAACACCGTCGTCTGATTGAGCAGAGATTCGCTGGCCAGACAGCTTGCGAACGCGCTGGTTAACACTTGGCTCGTCCGTTGTGAACGACAATACATCCGTGGGCCGATTTTTACCACGGTACGCGCGGTTCCATTTCGCTATAGCGGCGCTCGAGACCAGGCAAATGGTGACTGCATCGGCAGGAATTTTCAGAAGTTTGCGAACTCCAGCAGAGAATTTTTCGAGGTCATCAATGGAAATCCGAACCTGACGCTGGCGATTGAGAATCATTGTATGCGGGCTAGGACCGGTGAGTCTTTTCGCGCGGGTTCAATGCCCCATGCTCATCATAGGCTTTGATGATACGCTGGACCAAGCTGTGGCGGACGACGTCGCGTTCATCGAAATAGACCATCGCGATTCCTTCGATCTTTCCGACAACCTCAATAGCCTCGATCAATCCGGAGCGGCGCGAATCCGGCAAATCGATCTGCGTAACGTCTCCCGTGATTACCGCCTTTGAATTGAAGCCTAGGCGCGTAAGGAACATTTTCATTTGCTCGCTGGTGGTGTTCTGCGCCTCGTCCAGAATCACAAAGGAGTCGTTCAGAGTGCGACCGCGCATGAAGGCGAGCGGGGCGACCTCGATGATGCCCTTTTCGAGATAACTCTCAAGTTTATCCGCTTCTAGGAGGTCATGAAGCGCATCATAGAGGGGTCGCATATAGGGATCGACCTTTTCCTGCAGCGTGCCAGGGAGAAAGCCGAGGCGCTCTCCTGCTTCTACCGCAGGGCGCGCCAAGATAATCCGGTTCACTTGTTTTGAGAGCAATGCGGAAACAGCCATCGCTACGGCGAGGTAGGTTTTTCCGGTTCCTCCGGGGCCGATGGCGAACACCATGTCGAAAGTTTCAAGCGCCTCGATATATCGGCGCTGATTCGGACTTTTCGGTGCGATGCTTTTCTTGCCGAACGAGCGGGTGCGAGTAGGCGAAAAAGCGCCGCGCAACTCGGACGGCGGCTCGGCAGTAGCGATGCGCAGAAGCGATTTTACTTCCTGGCTCCCCGGGACGCGGCCTTCGCGGATCCGATTGTTGTACTCGGACAGAATTTGAGCGGCGCGTTCGACTTGGGCAGGGGCACCTTCGATTTCCAGGTCATGGTCCCGCAAGTGGGTAGTAACGTGTAGGGTGGACTCGAAGAGCTTGATGTTTTCGTCGAGGGTGCCAAACAGTTCGTTGATGCCGCCGGCAAGTCGGACGGTTTGCTTCATTCAGTATCGCGGGCGCAATCGCCAGGAGGAATTTTCATGCTTCTTAGCGTAGCGCGGCCAGGAAAGAGGGTCAAGGCGGGAGGTTCGGCGATTTTCGACGGAACGATAAACCCTTAGAAAACAGGACTTCGAAAGAAAAAACGCCCGAAAAAAACGGAACCAATCTGACGAGCCAACCGATGCAAAGGTAACTTATATTTAACTTTAGTTATATATGAGCATCTGCCGGTAAAATAATATGTGATTCTAGTGTCAGTTTTGCACCCCAAAGGGTAATCGACACGCAACCGAAGGCCTCCCGGAATGGGAATAGCCGTATAACGCGTGCCGAAGGAACTCTGATCGTAAGGTTGTTCGTTGCATATCGGGGAGTTGTATGTCAAACGTGAAAGAAACATCGCGCGATGCTGAGGGCAAGACCTACGTCGAGCCCCGGCGGACGCAGCGCGTGCGGATCGGCATGTCTGTGGTCGTGCAAGGAACAGATGGCAATCAACAGTTTGAAGAAAAAACTAAAACAATCACCGTGAATGCCAATGGATGCCTGGTATTGTTGGGCACAAAGGTGAAGCGCGGCCAGGCTCTTAAGATTATCAATCCTCAAACACAGGAAGCGCTGACCTGCGCTGTATGTTTTCTTGGCGAAAGCAGGGATGGCAAGTCAGAAGTAGCCTTCGAGTTTTCAGAACCCTCACCGAAGTTCTGGCGTATCGCGTTTCCTCCAAATGATTGGGATCCCGCGGAGCGCAAACGCGCTGGAGCGCCGACGCCTCGCACTCCGCCAACGCACGCTAAATCATCGTGATACTTCTGCAAGCCGCGGTCCGAATCGTTTCTCACAATACAAGAATTAATTAAGTCATCCGATTTCGCGCTATGGCTTGGCGGCGGGAAATTCCACTTTAGGAGCCTCACGCGAAGCCTGGGACGCTTGGAAGTACGCGTCGTTGCGTTGGAAGCCAGCCCAGCGCGCGAAAATGTTATTCGGGAACTGGCCGATGTAGGTGTTATACGCCTGAACGGAATCGTTGTAACGTTTGCGCTCGACGGCAATGCGATTTTCCGTCCCGGCCAACTCGTCCTGCAAGCGCAGAAAATTCTCATTTGACTTAAGCTGCGGATAGTTTTCCACAATCAGAAGCAGGCGGCTGAGGGCGCTATCAAGTTGTCCGTTCGCGGCGATTTTATTCTGGGGAGTCTGAGCGTTCATCAACGCGGAACGAGCTTTTGCGATATCGCCGAAAACGGTCTCTTCGTGCGCGGCAAAGCCTTTCACGGTTTCAACCAGGTTCGGTATCAAGTCAGCGCGGCGCTGCAGCACCACATCCACTTGAGCCCAGTTGGATTTTACCGCTTCGTTCAACCGGACCATTTGGTTGCGGCTCGACACGTAGGCTCCGCCGACGATGAGCGCGACGATAACGATCACTGCGATAAGCGCTAAGAGTGCCTTCATGAAATCCTCCTATCGAATACTTTCCGTTCATTCGCAAGCGGAACTGGTATCGCTAACGAGTTCAGGCTAGACCGCACCCAGCCGCCGATCTACCTCGTTGGTTACTACGCCGACTAGGTCGAGGTACGCATTGAGTGTTGCTTCCACATCCAGGTCCTTTACCTTCTTTTTCCCTTCTCGCACGTCTAGAATGGCCTGAAACGCAGTGGGGTTGGCTCCCGTTAGTGCGGCAATCCCATCAAGGGCCTCGCGCTTGTTGGCCGGCATAGCGTGCCCCAGAGCCAGTAGCGCGTGGCGAAATAGCGCACACAGCGGGGAAACAGACTTCAGCATGATATCGACATGAACTTTGTCGCTGAGCGGAGCACTGAGTACGGCTTGTCGCAGACGCAACCAGTCCGTGCGAAGTTCCCGCTCAACTTGAAGGCGGTGCAGCTGCAAGGGGACTTCAAAATCGGCGAGAAAATCGGTCCCATAAAGAATGCGATGATGAAGTTTCATATCCAGAAGCTCAATCGCGAAAACGTCCGCTGATTGGCGCAATTCCTCTTGAGTGAAGACAAGGGGGGCCAAGTTCCCTTGCTTAATCCACCACTCGGCGACTTCGTGCAGGTGCTCCAAGGCAGTGGCATCGGTTCGTTCAACCACGCACAAAACGTTCAGATCCGAATGCCCAGCGCGAAATTCGCCGGTGACCGCAGAGCCGTAAAGCACGACGCTTTTTAGATTGTCGTGGATCGCCGCCTTCAGCCGATTCACAAGTTCAGTAAGCTTGGCTTCCATCTCATGTCCTTCCTAATTACGCGCGCCCTGATCCAAAGTTACCAACTGCCGCTGGCACCACCGCCGCCAAACGATCCCCCGCCGAAACCCCCGAACCCACCCCCGCCTCCTCCCCCGCCAAATCCTCCTCCACCGAAACTGCCTCCGCCTCCCATCATTCCGCCCATCATAGGGCCGACCCACCAACCGCCTCCGCCGCCTCGACGACCCCCGCCGCTCACCAACTTTAAAAATATAAATATGAAAAAAATTACAAGAAGAATCGCGCCGATTGCACTAGGCCCATTTCCTAATTGCTTGTGGTCGGAAACGGCTATCTGGGGAAGGGATGTCGCGACGGTCAGCGTGACGCCGCGGTCCTGAGCGATCACTTCCGCGACGCGACGAGTCATCAAAAGCAGCGCAGCATCGTAATTCCCTTCTTTTAGGTAGGGCACTGCTTCGCGCATGAACCCGCCGACTTTCCCGTCAGGAAGGATTGGCTCGAGGCCATACCCGACCTCGATGCGGTATTTCCGATCTTGAACAGCGAGCAGAATTAAGACTCCGCTCGAAGATTGTTTTGGACCGATTCCCCATTGCGTGGCCAGAGCAATCGAATAATCCTCGACAGGCTTTCCATCTAACGACTGTACGGTGACCACCGCGATCTGCGCGTGCGCTTTCTGGTCAACCTCAGCGCAAAGCGCTTCGAGCTGGGCGCGAGCCGATGGGCTTAAGACGCCGGCGAAATCGTTCACGTATCCGGCTGGTTTGACCTTCGGAAGGCCTTGTTGAGCGTAGGCGGGAAGAGCGAGAAAAAACAATCCAGCGCAGACCAGTACGATCGCAACAGCCTTCCGGCCGGCTTTCATCTTACGCCCCTTGCGCACAACGAACATGTGGATGGCGGGCATGTTAGGCCCACGCGCAGTAAGGTGTCAACGTAGCGCAGGGACCCGTAGCGCAGGGATGAGCAATCGAACCTCTCAGCCACTGCGTCCGGCGGCCGTTTGGTGTTATACCTATCAAGAGGACGAAAAATCGCAAGAGATTCGACGGGAGCCCTCGATTGCTAAAAGCCGGATTGATAGTTAGGAAACGCGCTTTAGTGGCCCTTGCAATCTTAGGAATTTTCTCACTCGGTGCCCGTCCCGGAGAAAATCTCAAGTTCGCGGTTCAACAGGCGCCGGGTGCGCCGCAGTGCGACATCCAGGGCAGCGGCGAGATCACGATCAGCTGCAACTATTCGACCCAGTCACGTGGCACCGAACAAATCGCTGGGCCGCGCATCGCTCTGAAGCACGCCTCGTTTTTCTTCGATACCGACCAGGACAGCCACATGAAAATCGGATTAACGATTACCAACCACGGTACTGCTGCCATCTCGGAAGCGCGTACGGTTTACCTCGCCATTGACGGAACCGCAGGGAAGAATTATTTGCGGCGTGCGTTGCCGGATGTGGATTTGAGCAAGGTCGCGCCGCTCCAAACAGTCACGTTTTCGGAAATACTTTTGTCGCCGGCGTTTCCTCGCGGCACTTACGCGATTCATTTGTGGATTCCCTCCTCGGATACGTCACTGAAGTTCGACGCGTCGCATAATCTGTTGCTCAACAACATTGGCGTTCCAGATTCGACCACAGGATTGAACATGCTCGGGAACTTTACCGTGAATGGGCCGTCCGGACGCAAGAAACATCCGCACTGAAAATTTCCGTTTGGAAAAATTTGGGCTAATGATTCCCTTTTTCTGCACCATTCCTTGACCTATTCGCTCTAGCTTCGCCGGTTTCAGGATGGCGCCACTGAGAATTATGGATTGACGCATACGCGAAAGCTGCTATCGTACCTAGCACGATTGGGCCAGCAGTTTTCCCCCGGCCCGCCGGGTCATCTAATTTCGCTTTTGGAGAGCACTGATTATGAATTTTCACCCTGACGCTGGACGTGTACGCATAAGCGAAATCGGACCTGGCAGTCGCCGGCGGCAGTGGACTCGACTAAGCGCAACGCTTCTGCTCTTGGGGGTGGCCACGCTCACATCGCGAGCACAAACGCCCGTATTGACGCAGCACAATGACATGGGGCGTACGGGGCAAAATACCAATGAAACGATCCTGACCCCGTCGAACGTCAATTCCACTCAATTCGGCAAGCTTTTTTCTCTGCGGGTCGTCGGTCAGGTGTATGCGCAGCCTCTCTACGTTCCCAACCTGACCATCAAGGGAGCCAGCCACAACGTGCTTATCGTGGCCACGGAAGGGGACAACGTCTACGCTTTCGACGCCGACAACAACACCGGTGCAAACTCCAGTTACCTTTGGCAAGCGAGCGTAATTGACACTGCACATGGTGCCGCGTCCGGCGCCACGCCAGTTCCCTACACCACAGTGGGCTGCACGGACATGCAACCGCAAAGCGGCATTACGGCCACGCCCGTGATCGACACCACTACGGGCACCATCTATCTGGAGGCTAAGTCACTGGAAAACGGTAAGGCCGTGCACCGCATCCACGCACTTGATATCAATACGGGAAACGAAAAATCATTTGGGCCGGCCTTAATCAATGCTCTGCCGAATGGTGTGCCCGGGACTGGCGACGGAAGTTCCAGCGGCGTGCTGCAATTTGACGATCTCACCCAGAACAGTCGACCTGGTTTGCTACTTTCCAACGGAACAATTTTTATCGGCTACGCTTCACACTGCGACAACGGGCCATACCATGGTTGGCTCTTTGCGTACAGCGAATCATCCTTGGCTCGCTTGGCCTATTTCAACACTACGCCGTATGGCGGACTCGGCGGCTTTTGGAGTTCGGGTGCAGGCCTTGCCGCCGACAGCTCCGGAAATTTGTTCCTGGCCACCGGCAACGGCTCGTTCGACACCAATAATCCTCGCATTGATTATGCCGATTCGATTTTAAAAATATCGTATGCGAGCGGCGCGTTCACCGTAGTGGACTATTTCACTCCTTACAATCAGGCCGGGCTTTCATCCAACGACACTGATGTGGGCTCTGGCGGAGTTCTCCTGCTTCCCGATCAGCCCGGCACTTTCCCTCACGAACTTGTGCAAGCCGGAAAACAGGGCACGGTTTATTTGGTGAATCGCGACGTGATGACTAGCAGTCCGGCTCATTATTGCAATGGTTGCTCGAGCGATCCTGAAATCGTTCAGGAATCCACCGGCGGACAGATCTCGTCAATGTGGTCGATGCCCGCGTATTGGAACAGTACGCTTTACTTTGCGAGCTCCGGCGACCCGCTGAAGTCCATTGCGCTCAGCAATGGCAAGCTCAATTATTCGGCCATTACGGCTTCGTCCCCGATTTTTGGGTTTCCGGGCGCCACACCTTCCATTTCGTCCAATGGAAATACGAACGGCATCGTCTGGTTGATCGATTCATCGCAGTACGGCAATCCCGGTCCCGGTCCGGGGCCGGCTGTTCTTCACGCGTTCAATGCCACAAACGTGGCAAGTGAGTTGTACAACTCCACGCAAGCTGGCCCCACCCGGGACACTGCGGGTAACGCCGTAAAATTCGCGGTGCCTACGGTGACAAACGGAAAGGTCTATGTGGGCGCCACGAACGAAGTGGATGTATATGGATTGCTTAGCGGGGTTACGCCGGTCGCTGCTACTCCTGTAATTTCTCCGGCATCTGAGTCTGTTACCAATTCCATTCAAGTTACCATGTCTGACTCGGTTGCTGGTTCCGCGATCTATTACACAACCAATGGGGTCATACCGACGACGAGCTCCACGAAATACGCTGGCTCCTTCACGCTTACTTCCTCCGCCACGGTGAAGGCAATCTGCACTGCCAGCGGATTCACGCCGAGCGCCGTCGCTTCACAGATCTACACCATTCAATCGAATCCCATCACTTCAGTGAATGATTCGGGCGGATTCACGGCGTCCGGCCTCGCTCTATCCGGGAGCGCGATTCTAAACGGCACGCGCTTGCGTCTTACCGACGGCGGCGTAAATGAAGCTGGAAGCGGCTTTGTCAGCGCCCCGATGAATATTCAGTCCTTCACGGCGGACTTTTCATTCCAATTAACCAATCCCAACGCTGACGGTTTTACATTTACCATTCATGGCGGGAACACGGCTGCTGCTCTGGGGCCAAGCGGTGGCGGACTCGGGTACGGACCTGACGCTGTCGGCGGTGGCGGTGGCATTCCATCGAGCATCGCCATAAAATTCGATCTCTATAGCAATGCTGGAGAAGGAGTAGACTCCACCGGGGAATACGCCAATGGAGCCTCCCCAACCACTCCGTTTGTGGACCTGACTAACTCCGGCATTAACTTACACAGTGGCGATATTTTCCAGGTGCACTTGTCTTACAGTGGCACGAACCTGGCTATGTCCATAACTGATGTGGCTAACGAAAACCAATTCAACACCACTTTCTCGAATGTAAATATTCCGTCCACGATTGGAGGGAACACCGGGTACGTGGGCTTCACGGGCGGCACTGGAGGTATCACGGCGATCCAGGAGATTATCGGGTTCTCATTTGTATCTGGTTCCGGGTCTGTTCCTCAAACAGCAACTCCAGTTATCAGTCCCGCCGCCGGCAGTTACTCTGGCTCGGTTCCCGTCTTCATCACCGATTCAACCGGAGGCAGCACGATCTACTACACCACGAACGGCAGCACTCCTACGACGAGCTCCGCGATATACACTGGCTCGTTCACGCTTACTTCCTCCGCCACGGTGAAGGCAATTGCCAGCGCCAGTGGATTCACAACCAGCGCGGTCGCCAGCACCGCTTACACGATCACTACCGTCACACCTCCGAGCATTAATTTCAGCAATGGATTTGCCGGCGAAACTACACTCACGTTAAATGGCGGGGCAGCGATCAGCGGCTCTCGCCTCCGTCTCACTGATGGCGGCGCCACGGAAGCACGCAGCGCTTTCTTCAGCACACCGGTCAACGTGGCGCAGTTCAAATCGGACTTCAGCTTCCAGCTTAGCAATCCTAACGGTGACGGTTTCACCTTCACTATTCAGGGTACCGCTGCGACGGCCGTAGGACCGTCAGGCGGGGGGTTGGGCTATGGTCCTGATACACCCCAGGGCTCATCCGGCATTGCGAAGAGCGTCGCGGTGAAGTTCGATCTCTACAGCAACGCTGGCGAGGGCCCCGACTCGACCGGTTCGTACACGAATGGCGCGTCTCCAACCACTCCTGCGATGGATATGACCAGTTCGGGCGTTAATCTTCATAGTGGCGACGTGTTCAAAGTTCACCTCACTTACAATGGAACCACGCTGACCTGGACGATTACTGACGCTACCACTGCAAAAACCTTCACCGCCTCCGCCACAGTCAATATTCCCAGCTTGGTTGGCGCCAACACGGCCTTTGTTGGATTCACGGCCGGCACCGGCGGAGCTACTGCGACTCAGGACATTATCACTTGGACGTTCAATTCTGGTTCCGGAACTGGCCAAGCAATTCAGTACGAAACCGAATCCAGCACTGTGTTCAATGCCAGCAAGAGTTCCGGGCCCACTTACCGCGTTTTCGCTTGGTCAGGATTCACTGACGGTAGCGGAACCACTCTCGACGGCACGGCTGCGGGACAATCGGTCACGATCAGTCTGAACGTTCCGCAAGCCGGCACCTACGATGTGCGGTACGCAACCAAAGCGCACAACACGCGCGGAATTGTGCAACTGACCGTCAATGGTGCAAAGGTCGGACCCGCTGAGGACCAATATTCTGCCTCCGACGTGTGGAAAGAATTCGACCTCGGCAACGTTACGCTCGCCGCCGGCGATCAATCCTTTGTCTTCACGACGACCGGCGAGAACCCGGCCAGCGGCGGCTTTACGCAGGCGTACGATTACGTCAAACTAACACCGCAGTAATGGCAGAGGACTAAGCGCCGCGGCAACGCGGGCTCGAAACCCAGGCCTGCTTGGCAGTCCTATTCCAGATGCGTGAACCCTTCCGCGGCTACTCATCGTCGACATGACCGAAATTCAGGTGGCATGATCGGACGCGAGCATGAGCTGCTCGTCGTTGGCGCGTTTATCCTGGACAATTCTCACCTCGTTCTGAAAACCAATGAAGAATGTCGCGTGTCGACGCAAGATTGTCAGCGGTTGAGGGCGATGCTACACTTCCGTGTCCGTTTGTTCGGTTGCGCACAGTGCTGTTCGCTAATGAACGAGCTGTGAGCCGAAAATCCCGATTAACCGTCTAATTTCAATCGGATACACGTGGCCGCTTCGTTGCATCAATATAGGCCATTTGAAACAAACTGGTGTGTGCGCGCGTTTAGATAGAGTGAGGCCTGCGAACACCTCAACGTCACACTCATGCGGAGAGGAAAAACGACGATGATTCGAAGGTTTACGAATGTTGCACTCGTGTTTCTGATGGTTTTTTCTTTACTCGTTTCTCCGGTCTCTGCCCGGCCTCCAGAAGGCCAGAACCCCACAAACCCAGGGGTTCCGGCGCAACAGGACGAGCAAGGGCAACAGGGGCAGCCGAGCCAGCCAGAGCCCGCGCAATCCCAGCAAACTCCGGGGCAGGCTCAACCGGGGAAGACCCAAGAACCATCCGGCAGCCAGCTAAAGCAACAGCCGCAGACTCCCGCCGCCGCTGAGGCACGAGAAATGAAGATGAGTCTCGGCCCGGACTACTCCAAGGGAAAGCCATTTTTTCCAAACATCATTGCGCCGTACACCACAGCCCAGATTCCTCAGCCCATGCTTACGAATTCTCCGCGCCTGGACCAGTTGATCCAAAACGGTAAGCTGATGCTCAGCTTAGAGGATGCCATTTCGCTCGCGCTTGAGAATAATCTGAACATAAGAGTACAAAAGTTCTTGCCATGGATCGCGGAAACGCAAATTCTGAAAGCGAAGGCGGGTGGAATTCCGCAATTCGCCAATACACAACAGATCGTGCTGGGTACTTCGCCGTCCGTTTCGTTTGACCCGGTCGTTTCAGGGACGGTAGGCTGGCAGAGGTCCACCATACCGGTCAACAATCCGCTCCTTTCAGGGACGGGCACTTCAGCCACCATTCCGAGCTTGACGACCAATGGGTACACCTACAATTTCGGCTACACCCAAGGATTCCACACCGGCACGAATTTCACGACGACCTTGGACACCACGCGGGCGGCATCCAACTCGCCGCAGAACTTGTTCAATCCCTTTGTGCAACCGGTGCTGACAGCCACGCTGACGCAACCGCTGCTGAACGGCTTTGGAATACTGGTAAACACTCGATATATTCTGGAAGCCAAGAACTCGCTAAAAATCGCAGACTCGCAGCTGGCACAGCAGGTGATGGCAACCGTCACGCAAACCTCGAACGATTACTGGGAACTGGTGTACGACCGCGAAAATGTGAAAGTGCAAGAGGCGGCGGTCGGTGTTTCCACAAAGTTGTACGAAGATAATAAGAAGCAACTGCAGATCGGGACCATGGCGCCTCTGGACGTGCTCACAGCGGAATCGCAGGTCGCAACCGATCAACAAAACTTGATTGTGGCGCAGACCACGCGCCTGCAACAGCAGACCGTTTTGCTAAACGACATCACCAAGAATCTGATGGCCCCCGATCTGCAAGGAGTTGAAATTGTGCCCACGACCACGATTGCGACCCCGGAGATTGTCGAAAATATTCCGCTAGACGACGCGGTAAAAGAAGCGTGGCAGAAGCGGCCAGAAATCTATCAAGCCGATCTGAATCTTAAGAATGCCGGAATAGAAGCGAAGGCCACGAAGAACGCTCTTTTGCCTGCGCTGAACCTCTACGCACAATACAGCGCGACTGGACTTTCAGGAAACTCAATCGTCTCGACCTCCAATGTACCCACGTCCATTACGCCAATCCCGAGCGAGCCTATTGTGGACTCGATGACCGGACTGCAAATTGGTAACGAGGTCGTGGGATTTCCAGTCTTTCCGACGATGCTGAAGACCAGTGGCTTGGGAGCCGCCTTAACGAGCTTGTTTGAGAATAAATTTCCGACCTACGCCGCTGGCGTGAGTTTTTCAATTCCGATACGCAACCGCTCAGCACAGGCGGACAACGCGCGAGCATTACTGAATGAACGCCAGGAGCAAACGCAGTATCGCCAGACGCAGAACACGATCGTGCTCAACGTCCGCAATACCATGATCGCGTTGCAGCAAGATCGGGCGCAAGTGGCGGCAGCGCAAAAAGCGCGGAATCTGGCGCAGCAAACCCTGGACGCCGAACAGAAGAAATATCAGCTCGGATCGTCCACCAGTTACAACGTTGTGCTTCGGTCTCGTGACTTGACGGCGGCGGAAGGCACGGAACTGCGAGCCAAGGTCAATCTGGAAGAAGCGCTGGTGAATTTCAATCAAGCCATGGGACGCACACTGGAAGTGAACCGGATCACCATGGCCGATGCTCTGCGTCACCAAATCTACCGCCAGAAACTCATCCCCGGAACACCGGATACAGACGATTCGATGGGAGCAAAGTGAGCCGGTCGGATTCCGGCTTAAGCGTCATCCGCGCGAATGTGACTTCAATCCAAACGCGGTCGCGACTGCCCCGCGTTCGACCTCCACAGCTTGCTGCCGCTAGAACCTTGACCTAGAATGAGTGATCGAGAGTTTTGAAGTGAGAAACTCGCGCGCTGCAAGGAGCATTGCTCATGGCCGAAAAAGTTGGCGAAAAGATCGCTGATCCGTTGAAGTCAGCTTCGGCAACTGTTCCGCACGCGAAGCGCAGCCCGTCGAAAGCGGAGCGTGACTGGGAAGAGAAAACTCTTAAGCCTACTCTGGAGAAATCGCCGGAACGCCCCGCCGATTTCACGACCGTCTCTAGTTATCCGATCAGGCGTCTTTACACAGGGGCAGACCTGCCGGACTGGAACCCCGAGCGGGATCTTGGCTATCCCGGCGAACCTCCTTACACGCGCGGAATACATTCAACGATGTATCGCGGCCGGTTGTGGACCATGCGTCAGTTTGCGGGCTTCGGCGCCGCCGAGGATACCAACCGCAGATTTCGTTATTTGCTTTCGCAAGGACAAACCGGACTTTCCGTAGCTTTCGATTTGCCCACCTTAATGGGATATGACTCAGACCACGCCCTCGCGGAAGGTGAAGTAGGAAAATGCGGTGTGGCGATCAGTTCGCTCGCCGACATGGAAACGCTCTTCGACAAGATTCCGCTCGCCGACGTCACTACTTCGATGACGATTAATTCCCCCGCGGCGGCAATTTGGGCTATGTATCTTGCCGTGGCCGAAAAGCAAGGCGCTGACTGGAAGAAGCTCTCCGGAACACTGCAGAACGACATCCTGAAGGAGTACATCGCGCAGAAGGAATACATTTACCCGCCCGAGCCTTCCATGCGGTTGGTGATTGATACCTTCGAGTTCGGAACAAAACACACGCCGCGATTTAATCCGATTTCTGTGAGCGGCTACCACATTCGCGAGGCTGGCTCGACCGCGATTCAGGAAGCGGCGTTTACTTTGCGCGATGGCATTGAATATGTTGAGTGGGGTATTCGCCGCGGGCTGGAGGTGGACGAATTTGCTCCACGGCTCTCATTTTTCTTCAACGCGCACAACGATTTCTTCGAGGAAATATCGAAGTATCGGGCCGCCAGACGTATCTGGTACAAGACCATGCGCGAGCGCTTTGGCGCCAAGAGTCCGCGTTCGTGGGCGCTGCGCTTCCATACGCAGACTGCGGGATGCTCATTGACAGCGCAGCAACCCTACAACAACGTGGTGCGAACGGCGTTGCAGGCTCTTGCTGCCGTGCTGGGCGGAACACAATCGCTGCACACAAATTCTCTGGACGAAGCCTGGGCGCTGCCGACCGAATTTGCCGCAACCGTGGCTTTGCGCACGCAGCAGATCATCGCGCACGAAAGCGGAGTCACCAATACGGCTGATCCGCTGGGCGGTTCATATTTGGTGGAAACACTGACGAATGAAATCGAACGTGGCGCGTCGGATTACATCGAGAAAATCGACGCACTCGGCGGCATGGTTCCGGCCATTGAACGGGCCTATCCACAGCGCGAAATTGCCGAGGCTGCTTATCGCTATCAAGTTGCGGTTGATCGTAAAGACAAAATTATCGTAGGCGTGAATGACTACGTCGCAGAGGAAAAACCGCTGGATATTTTGCAAATCGACGAGACGGTCGCTGAGGGCCAGACGCAACGGCTGCGCAAGCTTCGCGCGGGACGTTCAAACGATGAAGTTTCCCGGCGACTCGCGGAGTTGCGCAAAGCTGCGGCTGGCGCTGAAAACACCATGCCATATATTTACGAAGCGGTGAAGGCCTACGCTACGCTCGGCGAAATTTGCGACACGCTGCGGGATGTGTTTGGAGTGTACGAAGAGGTCGCCATTACCTAAGAATCCAGCCTGAAAATTCACGTGTGATTCGTTAGAGGCGTCCGGAATTGAAAACCGTTAAGTCAGCTCGAACCCCCCGGCGTGCCGCTCTGTGCTTATGTCTCTGCGCTTGCGCCACAGCACGTCCAGCTAGCGCGGGAGTGAAAGACAAGAAACCCGCGGCGGTGAAGAGCGGATTTATCACCACGCCGGACGGGGTAAAAATTCATTACCTCGAAGCCGGGCGCTCGGCAAATGTCGAGAGCGCACAGGTGGGAAATCCTCTTCCCACGGATGTAAAGCCTAGCAAGGGCAATATCGCGGTCTCTGGCGCGCACAATTTCCCTTCCCTGTTTTTCGTGCCTGGCTGGACCATGCCCGCCTGGATATGGGAGAACCAGATTTCATATTTTTCGAAAGATTATCGCGTGGTAGCGATGGATCCGCGATCGCAGGGCGAGTCATCGCAAACCTCCGAGGGACTGTTTCCTGCTGCGCGAGCGCGCGACATGAAGGCGGTGGTCACTCAACTACATCTCGCGCCCGTGGTCATAGTAGCTTGGTCGATGGCCGTGGTTGAGGCCATGGCGTATGTAGATCAGTTTGGAACAGGAGATTTCGCCGGCTTCGTGTTCATTGATAACGACGCGGGCGGGCGTGGTCCTGCTGATGCGGATCAGGATCTCGGACTTCTCAAGGGAGTGCTGGAGGACCGACAAAAAGCCGCTAATGGATTCGTTCGCGATCTCAATTTCAAAAAACCGCAAGCGGAAGAATATGTCCGCCGCGTCATTCAGGCGTCGTTGCGCGTGCCAACGAACACTGCCGTTGCGCTGCTGGTTGGATATTTTGTCTCGGATTATCGTTCGGTGCTGTCGAAAATCGACAAACCTAGCGTCGTTTGCGCGGCCAAGAGCGGTTACATGAGCACGATCGTAGACATGCAAAAAAAGATCCACGGTTCGCAGCTAGAGGTTTTCGAAGGCGCGGGCCACGCTCTGTTTGTGGATGACGCCGATCGGTTTAATTCCATGCTGGAAGAGTTTTTGGTCGACTTGCGGTAGCGAGTCAGGAAATCGTCGCGCTCGCGCGACTATCGTTTCAAGCGCGATTTGAAGTATTCTTGCCTGCCATGGCCGATAAGAAAATTCGTGTGCTGATTGCCAAGCCCGGACTGGATGGTCACGACCGCGGAGCAAAGATTATTGCGCGGGCGCTGCGAGACGCAGGAATGGAAGTGATATATACCGGGTTACGGCAAACGCCGGAAATGATCGCGTCCGCGGCGGCACAAGAAGATGTGGACGTTATTGGCCTCTCCATTCTTTCCGGCGCGCACAATACGCTTTGTCCGCGATTGATGGACTTGCTGCGCGAAAAACGCATGGATGACGTGACCGTCTTAATCGGCGGAATCATCCCGGAGGCGGATATTCCCGCGCTGAAAAAAGGCGGGGTCGCGGAGGTTTTCCTTCCAGGGACTCCAACCCAAGCCATCGTAGATTTTATCCGTCAGCGAATTTCGACCGCTCCGAAGGGAGCGTAATCTTCCGAGATAGCAGCTTCCACGCTTCCCTGATACAGATAAACCCGTCGGAATTACGGCAGTGCAAGGACAAGTTTTGTTCGCGTGTAGGCGATGCGGAATCCTTGACGCTCGATATTACGGTGCGAGACGCTTCCCGGCTGCGCGATGCTTACGGCGACGTCGCAGCCCTGCGCTACAGCCGACTCCAGACGCGCCTTTACTAGCGCACTTTGCACGCCTCGACCGCGAAATTTTGGGAGCGTGCTGGCACCGAAGAGGCCGCAGACTCCTTCTCGCACGGAAAGTGCGGCGCCCCCCGCGACCGTGCCGTCCACTAACGCGAGGAAACAATGAGCGGCAGGGAAGAAGCCCTCCATCACGTCTAGGATAGACTGCGTCACCGGATTATGTTCGGCGAATCCTTGCGCTACCGTTTCAGTCCACAGCTTTGATTCATCAACTGCCGCTCGGCGTATGTTTACATCACAAGGCAGCGCTTGGGCCTGATCACCAAATTCAGTGAGTTTTCGAAACAACACATCGGAAACTTCGAGCAACTGATAAGCACGCTTTGCAAACCTCTCATAAAGCGACAGGGGGACCAACGGGCAAAGCTCGACAGCAGCGGCAGCGCCACGGCTGTGGAAAAAATCCCTGAGGCGGTCGAGGTCGGAGTCCGACACTTCACCATGCAAACCGACACCAATCGCTTGCGTTACGGGCGAATCCACGCCGGCAAAAACCGCGAAACTGCCAGCAATTTCTTGTACGGCCACGGGGAAATCCGGATGCTGTTGGTGAAGCGACTTCGCGCATGCGCGACATGCCTGAGCTTCTGCCATTTCAAAACGACGTGCGAGATGCAAGTCCACGAATTCCATTGGATTCTCCTTTTTTCCTTGTGCCGCCCACGCGGTGATTTTAGGGTGTCGGCAAACGGGCGTGGCGGTCAGGGCACTCTGAAGCGAAGGACCAGAGAATTTGGTGCTGCAGGAAGGGTGTAGTCTGAGGACTTAAATCAAACATCCGGAGGCAGACCTACCCCTCGCACAAACATCGCAGAGCATAGGCATCCTCCCAAAAGAATTTGGCTCGCGAGATGGTCTCGAACCAGGGCGATTCTAGCGCATCCACGCGCGAAGTCAAAAGCGAACATCGAATGATACAATCTGAAGTCATATGTCCATCTGGGCCTGGCTTAAGAGCAAAACCCAGTGTAAGAAAGGATCCTTTGAGCGGCGCGAAAAACCCTACGCGGGTTGACACCAAGTCTGCCGACTTCCACATGCGGGGCCGGCAGATGGTCGATAAGTTGACGGAAATAAAAAATGAGGAAGAGCAAATTCGTCAGTGCGGCGGGGCCAAGGCTATTGAAGCACAGCACAAAAAAGGCAGGCTGACGGCGCGGGAACGTATCGCGAAGCTGATTGACCCTAAAACAGAATTTTTCGAGCTGGGCCTCTACGCGGCGTACGAAATGTACGAGGAATGGGGTGGTGCTCCCGCGGCTGGAACCATTACCGGGTTGGCGCACGTTTCAGGCCGGCGCGTGATGATCATCGCGAATGACGCCACCGTGAAAGCGGGCGCGTTCTTCCCGATGACGGCGAAGAAAGTAATCCGCGCTCAGAATATTGCCATTGAAAATCATATACCGACCGTCTATCTAGTCGATTCTGCCGGCGTTTTCCTTCCTCTTCAGGAAGATGTTTTTCCTGACACCGACGATTTCGGGCGCGTTTTTCGGAACAACGCGGTGATGAGCGCGATGGGCATTCCCCAAATTACCGCAATCATGGGCATGTGCGTGGCGGGTGGGGCTTACCTGCCGGTAATGTGCGACAAAATTCTGATGACGGAAGGAAGCGGACTTTTTCTCGCTGGCCCGGCATTGGTGCAGGCCGCCATCGGCCAGAAAACCTCTGCGGAGGATCTTGGCGGCGCGCAAATGCACGCGCAGATTAGTGGCACCATTGATTTTCGTGAGCCGGACGATGAAGCCTGCATCAAACGCATTCGCGCCCTGCTCGACAAGATCGGACAGTCCACCGGCGCTCCCTTCGATCACAAGGCCGCTGTGCAACCGAAGCACCCAGGCGACGAGATTTACGGAATTTTCTCGGCCGATGCGGGCAAGCAATATGACATGCGCGAAATCATCGCGCGCATCGTGGACAAGAGCGAGTTTGAAGAATATCGCGCGGAGTATGGGCAGACCCTGCTGTGCGGCTATGCGCGGATCGGTGGCTGGTCCGTCGGAATCGTAGCCAACCAGAAAAAGTCTATGACCGTGGCCGCACCCGGCACGGGCGATAAGCGAATCGAATTTGGCGGCGTGATTTATACGGAGTCGGCGGACAAGGCTGCGCGCTTCATCCTTGACTGCAATCAGAACCTGGTTCCCTTGGTTTTTCTTCACGACGTGAATGGATTTATGGTGGGCAAGGAAGCAGAATGGAGCGGAATCATCCGCGCCGGCGCGAAAATGGTGAACGCGGTGGCCAACAGTGTGGTGCCGAAGATTGCGGTGATTTGCGGCGGTAGTTTCGGCGCAGGCCATTATGCCATGTGCGGAAAAGCCTACGACCCCAGGTTTATTTTTGCCTGGCCTACCGCGCGGTACGCGGTGATGGGTGGCGATGCCGCGGCGGGGACCTTAGTCGAAATTAAAATCAAGCAACTCGAGCGCGAAGGCAAAAAGTTGAGTGACGCGGAGAAAAAAGAGCTTTACGAATCCACGCGAGCAACCTACGAGCATCAGACCGACCCTCGCTACGCTGCTGCGCGCTTATGGGTGGATGCGATCATCGATCCCGCGCGAACGCGCGAAGCTTTGATCGAGGCGCTGGAATCGGCGGCATTGAATCCACATGTGGCTGAGTTTAAGACGGGCGTCCTACAAACTTAAAATGGACGAGGAAATTGCAGTGGCGAAACGCGGCGGAGTCATCACGCTACTGTTTACTTTGCTTCTTGTTTCGCCGTGTTTCTTTGCCTGGGGAAGCTCCTACGTGATTTCGCAGGGTGGCGCGAACTCTCACTCGGGAATGTGGTTCCTGTACCAGGTGTCGCAATACCTTGGGTATCTCGGGCTGGTAGTGGCAGCGGTTCTTACAATTATTAACGGTACGCAACATTTGATATCGCGAGTCATTGTTTTTCTGATGGCGCTTTTTATTGTGAGCGGAATTTCGGCACTGTGGTATGCAACACACATTTATCGGAGCCCTTGGTACTGAAACTATGGCAGAAAAGGTAACCATCGTTGAATGTCCGCGGGATGCTTGGCAAGGTCTGAGTCAAGTGATTCCCACGAAGGAAAAAGTACACTATCTGGGCCGCTTGCTTGCGCTCGGGTTTCGTCACATCGATGCGGTAAGTTTTGTTTCACCGAAACACGTGCCGCAGATGGCCGATAGCGAGATCGTCATGCAGGGGCTGAGCGAGTTGCAGACCACTGCAGGGCAGGCGCCGGACATTATTGGAATTGTCGTGAATGCGCAGGGTCTCGAACGCGCTCTGGCGACACCCGGCGTGACGACCATCGGCTATCCTTACTCCATCTCGGCGTATTTTCGACGCGCAAACGCACATATGTCTCGCGAGGAAACTCGTATCCTGGTGGAGAAACTGCACAAGGAGACCAAGGCTGCCGGCAAAAATCTTGTAATTTATATCTCCATGGCTTTTGGAAATCCGTATGACGAGCCCTGGGGGGCGGAAATCGTGGAAGAGACGCTGGTTTGGCTGAAAGATCTCGGCGTGCGAACTGTTTCTCTCGCCGACACGGTGGGCGCTGCATCACCCGAAGACGTAGCTAGCCTGTACCACGCGTCGAAAAATGCCGTGGCCGGAGTTGAAATTGGAGTTCACTTGCACAGCCGTCCGGAACACGCTCCGGAAAAAGTTTTGGCAGCTTATGAGGCGGGATGCCGGCGCTTCGATGGCGCGTTGACGGGCTTGGGCGGCTGTCCCTTTGCGGGAGACGAGCTAGTGGGAAATATTCCTACCGAAGCACTTTTGACCACGCTCGCCGCTCGCGGCGTTTCCACTGGCGTTGACACCAAGTCCCTCGCAATTGCTTGTGCTATGACCGATGAGCTTCGCGAAAAGTACGCGCACGCGCCAAAAACAAGCGATCCCATAATTTCGCCGACGCTAGACTGAATCTGAGGACACCTTGGAATATAGCACTCTAACATTTGAGCGCGATGGAGAGATCGCGACGGTAACTCTAAACCGTCCTGAAAAACGCAACGCGATTTCGACACCGATGATCGAGGATCTTTTCGCCGCGCTAAATGCCGCGGAAACGGACAGTTCCGTTCGCGTCGTAATTCTTACGGGCGCGGGGAAAGCTTTTTGCTCGGGAATGGACCTGGAGACGCTCCGGGCGATCGCTAACCAAACACACGAAGAAAACCTGGCCGATTCGCGGCGTATGGCCAGAATGTTTCAGCTCGTTTACGGATTCCCCAAGCCGCTTATTACCGCTGTAAACGGTGCGGCGATTGCCGGTGGCTGCGGACTAGCCACACTCTCAGATTTCACTTTAGCAGCTCCCGAAGCGAAGTTCGGATATACCGAGGTGCGTATCGGTTTTATTCCAGCGTTGGTTTCTGTGATGCTGCGCCGGCAGGTCGGTGAAAAACATGCGCGCGATCTATTGCTGACCGGACGCATCATTGAAGCCGTGGACGCATTCCGCCTTGGTCTTGTAAACGAAATTGTGCCGCTAGAGGGCCTGATGAAACGCGCCCGTGAAGTTGCCGCTATGTTCCTTGAATCCAGTCCAGTAAGCCTGGCTATGACGAAACGCCTGCTGCTGAGCCATGATCATCGCATGCGCGACGAAATGGAATTGGCTACTCAAGAGAACGCGCGGATTCGCGGAACAACAGATTTTCGCGAAGGGCTTGCGTCGTTTCTCGAAAAGCGCCGGCCAAAATGGTGTGGGCACTAAAAGGCGCAGCACTTCGATAGATTTACCAACCATCGTAGGTCCTCTCATTTTTGCAAATAGAGTTACGTTTCAAGTTAGGAGCGCACGACCCAGTTCTCTGGCGCAGGGGGCCTGGCTTTACGCAAGTCGGTGTGTCCGGTAGAATCTTTCGTTCGCGCCAATAGTTCTGTTTCGCTGAGTGGCGGGAGAAAATGCTTCGATTTGTAACTGCGGGCGAGTCTCACGGCCAAGCGCTGGTGGCGTGGATTTCCGGCTTGCCTGCGGGGCTCACCGTGGATCAGGATTTTATTCAGCGCGAATTGCATCGTCGGCAGCTTGGATATGGGCGCGGCGCGCGTCAGCGAATGGAGAAGGATCAGGCCGAGATTTTTGCTGGCGTACGCCATGGGAAAACCATCGGCGCGCCCATCGTGTTGCGCGTTGAAAACCGCGACTGGAAAAATTGGGAAAAGGCGCTTCCGGTGGAAGACACCGAGGGCGCTCAAGACTCGCAGCGTCCGCTAACCGCAGCGCGCCCGGGTCACGCAGACTTGGCGGGCGCGCTAAAGTTCAATTTTCACGACGCGCGCTACATACTTGAGCGCGCCTCAGCCCGCGAGACAGCTGCGCGAGTCGCGGCCGGCGCGTTTGCGAAATTGCTCTTGAGCGAGTTTGGGGTGACGGTGCTGAGCCATACCATCGCCGTGGGCCACGTCCGACTGGAGCGCGCAGCCGCCTGGCGGGAAATCGTTGCCGCGTGCGAAAATCTGGAATCGCCCTTGCGGTGTGTGGATGCCACTACGGAATCGCGGATGAAAGCGGACGTGGAGCGCGCGTTGAAAGAAGGCGATTCAGTCGGCGGTGTTTTTGAAGTTGTAGCGCGCGGAGTGCCAGCAGGTTTGGGTAGTCACGCGCAATGGGACGAAAAGCTGGATGCAAAATTGGCGCGCGCGGTAATGTCCATACAAGCAGTGAAAGCCGTTGAAATCGGAACGGGCGTCGAAAATGCGGGGAGCTATGGCTCGGAAGTGCAGGACGAAATTCGCTACGATACAGATACTAAGAGATTCGCTCGCACTTCGAACCGCGCGGGCGGCATGGAAGGCGGAATCTCAAACGGCAGTGACCTCGTAGTGCGCGGATATTTGAAGCCAATTTCGACGCTGCGGCGCCCCTTCTTACGGCTGATTTAAAAACAAAGGAGCCGGTGAAGGCAGCTTACGAGCGCTCGGATGTGTGCGTGGTCCCTGCTGCTGGCGTGATCGGTGAGGCCATGGTCTCGTTGGAACTGGCCGGAGCCTTTCTGGAAAAGTTCGGCGGGGATTCGATGAAAGAGATGCGCCGGAATTATGATGGATATCAAACGCAGCTCGACGCATTCTAAGTAAGAAACAAGATTCAGAGGATAAACGCGCCGAAATGATTCATCCGATCGTAAAGTACGGCGACCCGGTGCTGGAGACTCCCACGAAACGCGTGGAGAAATTTGACGCGGATCTGCAGAAACTTGTGGACGATATGTTTGAGTCCATGTACGCGGCATCGGGGGTCGGTCTGGCTGCGCCGCAGATTGGGTTAAGTCTGCGCGTCACGGTGATCGACGTAAGCAACGGGAAGAACCTGGAGGCGAAGCTCGTCTGCGCAAATCCGGAGATCGTTCACGCGGAAGGCGAGCAGCGCGAAGAAGAAGGCTGCCTTTCGGTGCCGGGTTTTCGCGCGCACGTCGCGCGGCCGCAATACGTGACCATACGAGCGCAAGACGCGGCCGGAAAAGAGTTCGAAATGCGCGGCGAAGGATTATTGGCCCGCGCTTTTTGCCACGAAATCGATCACCTGAATGGAATTCTCTTCATCACGCACTTGAGCATGCTGAAACGCGACATGATCAAGCGCAAAATCCGCAAGATGAAAAAAGCCGGCGAGTGGTAGGGCGCGCGTGCCGCTCAGGATTGTTTTTTGCGGCACACCTGAGTTTGGGGTGCCTTCTTTGCTGTATCTGCTCGCACAATCCGATTTTCAAATGGTAGGCGTGGTCACGCAGCCTGACCGCCCCCGTGGCCGCGCACTCGCCATCTCCAGCTTGCCGGTCAAAGAGGCCGCTACTGCCGCGGGCATTCCGCTGTATCAGCCTGAAAAAATCAGATCTGAAGAATCGTTTGAATTTTTCAAACGAACTGCAGCAGACGCTGTGGTGATCATCGCTTATGGGCAAATTATTCCGGCGAGGTTGATCGAAATTCCCCGGCTCGGTTGGATCAACCTGCATGGATCCTTGTTGCCAAAATATCGCGGCGCCGCGCCAATCCATCGCGCAATCCTGAACGGCGAAAAACGCACTGGGCTGACAACCATGAATATTGACGCAGGTCTCGACACGGGTCCCATGTTGTTAAGATTTGAAACGGAAATCGGCGCGGACGAAACTGCCCCCGGATTGTATGCGCGGCTTGCAGAGGCCGGTGCGCCGCTCCTGGCGGAGACATTGCGCGGACTCGAGCGCGGAACGATTACTCGCGTGCCGCAGGATAATTCGCAGGCAAGTTTCGCGCCGCCGCTGAAGAAAGAAGAGGGAAGGATCGATTGGTCGCTATCCGCCCAGCAAATCTACAATCGAATTCGCGGATTGCAACCCTGGCCCGGCGCGTTCACCACATTCCGCGGAAAAAGTGGCGCGATTTGGGGCCGACCCATCTCGACACCCCCTTCGGGGGCTGGCCTGCATGGCTCTCTCCCAGGAGGGACGCGCTCACCGGGAGAAATTCTAAAAGCGGACGGCAACATGGTGGTCTTCTGCGGCGAGGGGACTGCCCTGCTCCTAGAATTCATACAGCTCGAAGGACGTAAGCGAGTTACCGCACTCGAATTCGCAAACGGCGCACATCTGACGCCCAGCGACCAATTCGGCGGCTAATTCCTGCGCTGTCGAGTGCGCCGTTTATCTTTGTGCGGGAAGTTCGACTGCTTAGCTGAAAGCGCTTCACAAATAAATGCCCGTCAGTGCTGCCAGAAAAATTGCTTATGATGTTCTGCGACGCGTTGAGTCCGAGGGCGCGTACGCCACCGATGTTCTGCACGCCAAACTTGGCGCGGCGGTAAGAGCAGATGACGCGGCGCTGGCCACCGAGATTGCGCTGGGAGTTCTTCGCTGGCGCGGTCTTTTGGATTTTCTGCTTGAACGCGCGTTAAAGAAGTCTGTCGAGCGGCTGGATTTGCCGGTGGCGATTGCGTTGCGCATGGGCTTGTACCAGCTTCGGTTTCTTGAGCGCATCCCCGCGCGCGCCGCTGTGAATGAGTCCGCAGAGCTGGTGAAGAGAGCGCAAAAATCTTCGGCTGCCTCACTCGTGAATGCGGTTCTGCGACGCCTGGCGGCGGAAGCGAAAGAGCCGCCGGAGAAATTCCTGCCCGCGGGCATCTCGCTCGGCGAGCGACTCTCAATTTTGCATTCGCATCCGGCTTGGTTGGTGGAATGTTGGCTCCCGCGGCTCGGCGAAGCTCAGACAATTTCCCTGCTGCAAGCCAATAATCGAACGCCACGGCTGGCATCCTCTCTGCATCACCCAGAGCGTCGCGACGAAATTCTTGAAAGCCTGCGAAACTCCGGACTCGCTGTGGAACAGGGCCGTCTTTTGCAGTCGGCCTTCGCGGTAGCTGGCGGCAGTCCCACACGCACTGATGCGTTTCGTCGCGGAGATATTTCGATACAAGACGAAGCATCGCAAGCGATCTCATTTCTTCTTGATGTGCAACCGGGCGATCGTGTCCTGGATTTATGCGCAGCTCCGGGCGGAAAAACGCCCACTCTCGCGCGCTGCGCCGGAAGAAATGGACTGATCGTGGCCGCCGATCTCCATGCGCACCGCCTGCGAGCGACGCACGAACAATTCAAGCGGCTTCATCTCAGTCAGGTTCGGCTGGTTGAACTAGACGCCTCAGCAACGTTGCCCTTCGGCATTCAGTTCGATCGCATACTTGTTGATGCACCCTGCTCTGGCACGGGAACTCTTGCTCGTCATCCAGAAATTCGATGGAGGCTCAAACCCGAGCAATTGGGCGAACTCCATCGTCTGCAATGTCAACTGCTCCACTCGGCGCTGAAACAACTAGCCCCCGGAGGCCGGCTGGTGTATTCCACTTGCTCGCTTGAGACCGAAGAAAACGAAAATGTGATAACCGAAGCGCTTGGCAACCTACCCGATGTCGAGCGCGTGACGGCGAGCGAAGCAGGGTTATCCATCTCCCCGCATCTCGCCGACGGAGTCGAAGTAAAGAACCTGTTCGACGATCTGGGCCAATTTCACACCGCGCCGGGCGCGTACCAAACTGACGGCTTCTTCGCCGCGCTTCTGCAAAAAAGATAAAGTAGTAAAAAAAACACGTAGCGCAAAGAGACGACAGCGCCTGGCGCCCGACGTGTTACGCTTTATAAACGGAGGAGCGCAGGAATGACGTTGCGGGACCGGCTGCAATGGGTCTTTCGGATGTCGCTCCTGGCATTCATTCTGACGTCTGTGGCATTTCTCAGCGCACTCACCGCCGTGCGCTTCGCCATACAAGGCCGCGAAGTGGCTATGCCCGACGTAGCCGGCATGAAAGCTGTCGAGGCGCAACGGACTCTTCAAAGCCGCGGGGTGGGAATCAAGGTGGAAGATCGCATATATAACCCGCTGCCCGTGGACACGGTCGTGAGACAAAGTCCCGCGCCTGGCTCGCGCGTAAAGACCGGACAATATGCGCACGTAATGCTTAGCCTGGGGCCTCAAAAGGCCACAATCCCCGCGCTTGTGGATCACAGTTTGCGTGCGGCCCGCATCGAGCTGCTTCGCAGTGGAATGCAATTGGGCGAAGTTTCCAGTACCTATCTGCCGCTGGGCCAGGACGACACGGTAATCCAACAAGAACCCGCGCCCGGCAATTCGGACATCACAAGCCCGCATGTTGATTTGCTGGTTTCGTTAGGATCCAGACCGACTTCCTACGTAATGCCGGAAATGGTGGGACTCTCGCTAGCCGAGGCCGAAGCAAAGTTAGCAGGCTCAGGACTAAAAGTCTCGAAGCTCACATTTTCACCGTTCCCCGGCATCCTGCACGGAACAGTGGCGGCGCAAACTCCCGCGCGGGGCGCTCGCGTGGACGCGCATACCACGATCGAGCTGCAACTCGCCGAGTAGCATCGCTCCGTAACCGCAGGCCGCCTATGCTAAAATCCCGACTGACCGCATGACCCACGCACGCCTCGAAATCGCTCCGTCCATTCTCGCGTCAAACTTTGCGCGGCTGGGCGAAGAAATTCGCATGGTGGAACAAGCCGGCGCCGAAGTGATTCACGTGGACGTAATGGACGGCCATTTCGTCCCCAATATCTCCATCGGAATTCCGGTGGTCGTGTCACTTCGCAAGGCAACCCGTTTGCCCCTCGATGTGCATCTGATGATCGAGCAACCCGAACAGTACGTTGAGGAATTCGTTCGCGCAGGAGCTACCCGCGTGTTGGTGCATCAAGAAGCCACCGTGCATTTAGATCGCACGCTGGCCATGATTCGCGAACGCGGAGCGGAAGCTGGCGCAGCGATCAATCCCGCCACCCCGGTGGCAATGTTGAGCGAAGTTCTCGACAAGCTGGACACGGTTTTGGTGATGTCGGTGAATCCCGGCTTTGGCGGACAAAAATTTATTCGCGGCGCGCTGGAAAAAATTCGGCAACTCAATCAGTGGCGCTCGCGATATAATGGCAGCTTCCGGATCGAGGTGGATGGGGGCGTCGATCTGGAAAACATCGCCGAGCTTGCCCAGGCCGGCGCGAATACGTTTGTTGCGGGAACTTCGATTTTTCATGCGAGCGATCCGGCTGGAGCCACACGCCAGTTGCGTAAGCTTGCCAGTGAAGCCCTGAGCCAAAAAGTATGAAGATTCACCAGAATTTGGGGGGCGTGATCAAGGGTGCCATGGCAGGGAACTTCAGAAACACACACTCTCTAGTAATCCTGGCTCTAGGCGCTTTCTTCTTCCTGGAACTGTGCCCCGCGGCAAGCGCACAACAACCGGCCGACGGATCTCCACAGACCGCGCAGCAGGACCAAGGTGCGCCGGTGACAGCACCGGCTCCCCAAAGCGCCCCGCAGGCGGCCCAGCCGCCGAAAGCCGCGCCCAAGCGGAAGGCTGCTCAGCCCACCGCGAAGAAATCCAAGCGAAAACAGGCGCAGAAGCCGATTCCAAACGCTTCCGAAGAACCCGACAAAGTCCTCTACGATCGCGCTCTCAGCGACCTGAAAGGCGGGCGCTACACCGAAGGACGCCTCGCTCTACAGACCTTGATTAACACCTATCCTGATAGCGAGTACCTGGCTAAGGCAAAGCTTTCCGTCGCCGATTCGTATTACAAAGAGGGCGGAACTTCCAATACCACGCAGGCAATTTCCGAGTACAAAGACTTCATCACGTTCTTCCCATTTCTCGACGAAGCAGCCTACGCGCAGATGCAGGTCGGCCTGGCGCATTACCGCATGATGGAAAAAGCGGATCGCGACTCCACGCAGGCGCAAGCGGCCGAAGACGAGTTCCAGGCATTCATCCTGAAATACCCTCAGAGCCCGTTGCTGCCCAAGGCGGAACAGTATTTGCGCGAGGTGCAAGAAGTGTTGGGTGACGGCGAATTTAAGATCGCTCGTTATTATTATTTGAAGACGGACTATCGCGCCGCGGCTGCCCGCCTGGTGGAAGTAACCGATCGCTATCCGCTCTACAGCCAGACCGATGAAGCGTTGTGGATGCTAGCCAACGTCTATTACCGGGCGAAACAAGCCTCGAAAAACGAGGACGACAAGAACCACTGGGGCGATCTGGCGGCCAGGTGCTACGATCGTATTCTTCAAGACTACCCTTTGTCGAAGAGAGCTGTGGATGCCCGCGCTCGCCTCTTGGCGATGGGTTTGCCTGCACCGTCTGCCGATCCAGAAGCTTACCTCCGGATGAAGAACGAGCAGCTATACCACGAGCAGCACCGTCAAAGCGCGCTCATTAAGATGCCCCTATCGATGTTGAAAGGCAACCCAGATGTTTCGTTAGCGGCTCGTAACGGCACGCCGCAGATGAACCCGCCAAACGATGCAATTTCCGCAACGGACATTCTGAAACCTGGAGCCAAGGGCCCAGCATTCACCATTTCAGGAACCGACACTGCCGCGGCTGGAACGGACCAGGGCCCCGACGCTGCGCCAGTGGACGCTACCACGCAGCCAGCCGGTGCTCCTACTTCGGCGCCGGGCAACAGTGTGGGATTTGAGATCGTAGCCGCCCCCAACGACCCCAACGCCGCCGCTGCCCCAGCCCCTGCGACAGAAACTCCGGTAGCGCCCTCCGGCTCGGCCTTAACCCCATCCAGCAGCGTCCCGGTCCTGGCTCCGACACAGCCCGCCACGGATAACTCAGGGGCCTCTACCAATCCGCCTCCCACCCGAGAAGCGGTTCCCAACAGCGCCGCGGCTGGATCCGCTGCTCCGAGTCCCGAATCTAGCTCCACGGCTCCGCCGACTGCAGGAGCAGCTCCGGCAACGCAGCCAGCCGCTCAGCCTAAGACTGACCAAACCAAAGCGGACAAAGCGGACCCCAAGGAAGAGTCCACCAGCAAGAAAAAGAAGGGTGTGAAGAAGCTGATTCCCTGGTAACGACCTGTTAACACCCTGCTAACAACTGTAGCACCCCTGTCCTTCGAGTTTGTTGACGCCTACGTTTCCCAGTGTTGCAATACATAGTGAAAAGCGTGGGCGTGTCGCCATATGGGCCGCCTCCAGGGGAATACAGTGCCCAGAATTCTGGTTGCAGACGACAATTCCAATATCCAGAAAATGGTCACGCTGGCGCTGGAAGCGCGCGGCGTTGATGTGGTCGCCGTCGGCAACGGCGAAGCCGCCGTTCGGCGTTTGCCCGATGTAAATCCAGATCTTGTGCTTGCCGATGTTTTTATGCCCGTTCGCAACGGTTATGAAGTGTGTGAGTACGTCAAGAAAGACACCCGCTTTGCGCACATCCCGGTGATCCTACTGGTGGGCGCATTCGATCCGCTCGATGAAAAAGAAGCCCGACGCGTCGGCGCCGACGGCGTTTTGAAAAAACCCTTTGTTCCGCCAGATCCACTGATCGCTATGGTCATGCAAGTCCTGGAGAAAAACCCCAGGATTGCGGCTGAACTGGCCAAACAAAAAGAAGTGATCGTCGAGCCACGCCCCGCACCTGAACTACTCGAAGTTCCTCTACGGACTGAGCCGAAACCGCTGCCGGAATTTCCCGAGCCCACCGCGGAAGAGGCTGCGCAGATCTATGGTTTCGGAAAAGGCGTGCGTGCGCTCGCCGGAGATGACGACGGAGAAGAGGAAGACAAGTATTCAAAGAAATCCAAGGGTTCGAAAACAGCGAAGGCTCCTGCAGCTGCTGCGGTCGAGAGCGATGAATTCGATGATGTTGCCACGGTCAGTGATTGGCGCCGTAATGCCGCAGATTTCGAGGTGCCAGAAAACGTTGCGCAGGATGCCGTCGAGCCGGATAGCGGCTATAACCTAAGCTCCTTTCCTTCCGAGAAGGATGTGCCGCCGAAACACATTCGCCACGGGAAATTTTCTGACGAAGGTGAAGTACCCAAGAATCACGACGTACCGGCTTCCTTGCCCTCGAGCCATTCGTTAGACGTGCCAGTAATCGCGGTAGAACAATCCTCTGATGCGGCCTTCGAAAAAATACCGCCGCCGGAGGATATGCCGCAGACTTCCCATGCAAAGTGGCTGATCGAATCGGAGGCCGCGTCCGCGGTGGCCGCCCTATCACTCGAAGGAAAAGAAACCGTGCGCCCTGACGCTCGCGGAGAATCGAACGGCCGGCAATCCCAGAGCCATATAGAGCTCGGACCCAGCCCCGTCCCAGCGCCGCGCGCCACCGAGTGGATGGATATGATGGCTCCGCCGCCTTCCGAATATCCCGATGGTGGTTGGATGTCGAATATTTCCGCCCCGGCAATACACGCGGCGGCGACGCAGGCTGAACCGCAAACAACCTCATCCGCGGAGCACACTGAAATCTCGTCAGACAATCATGGCAACGACAGCGTACCGGTTTCAGAGCGCGAAGGCGATTCGGAATTCGGCAAGCAACCCGAGCTAGAAGACCGCGTTTTCGCCGCGCCCGAACCGACGAAATCTTCCTATCACTTCGCATCGGAAGAATCGCACGAGGCATCTCACAGTATGGAAGAACCGGCGGCGGCACCCCAGCCGAACCTGGCGCAAGACCCCGCACGAGATCTCCTTTCCGCACCGGCCGACGTCGACCCTCAAGATAACGACGCGTCAGGCTATCCGTTGCCCGAACCGCTGTTGGTTGATGAAGAGCACAGCGAGGCGTCTCTATACTTGCCCGTTACAGAACCAGCACAGCATATTCTTCCAGCCTCGGTGGAACAGCAGAATGAGCGCCCCGATGCCCTGCTCGAGCACCTGGAGCCTTCCGCATTCGAGCCAGCTTCGCAGCATGTCGGACTGGAAGAGTTCAGCCAGCGCATTCCCACTCTGCCGCCGCCGAATCGCGAAGCCCTAGCGGGTATTCCTTTTCTGATGCCGCCCTCGGCGCCATCTCACGAACCTGTTGAAACGCCGCCGGAAGCCCATGACGCCCACGCAATTGACGAAGTTGTGCGCAAGGTTCTTGAAAAGCTTCAGCCTCATCTCCAGGAATTGTTTTCGCAGGGGGTAAAACCTCTGGTCGAGAATCTAGTTCACAGCGAGCTTTCGAAAAAGGATAGATAGTCGCCGTAACCTGATTCGATCAGCGCGATAAACTTTCATCCTCTTTCGTGAACTCTTTCCAGACAGGTTTTCTAGAAACTGGGGTGTTGTGCCAGCCTCCAGGACCACATCAGGAACGACGTAGCCGCGAGGTCTATTGCTGGCTCGGTTGTACTGAAGGATTGCACATTATCCTTATAAAAAGCTGTTTGCGACGCATCGTATTTCCCGTTATTTCCGTTGAAAATCTTAAATGTATCCACTCCGTTTGCAGGACATCTATTCATTCCATCCAAAAAACCTGAACTCGTAAAACCCGCGGGACCCTCTGACGCCGCTCCCCACAAAATCGGAGTGCCGCCGGACGTTCCATTGAGCGCACCAGCAAGATTCGCGACTTGATGTTGAATGCAATTTGGAAAGGTGCTCCCATCTCCCACGATAAAGGACGATCCCCACGCGTTTGCGCCCAAAATATTCGCGAGCCATCTCTGCGCATACTGGTCGTAGAGGCTGGAGCGGGTTAAATAGTAAGCTTCACTCGCCATCACCGAAATTCCCGCGCCATGCGAAGTGGTATCTCCAGAAGGCCACTGATTCCCGTAGCCCCATGCATCGGCGCGCGATTGGGAAATCGCGTCCCCCACTTGCTTGAGGAATTGGACGCGAATGCCCGACTTTGACACGGCCAGGTCCGCAGGCTCTCCGGCCATTTCCAGAGCTCTGTAGAGTTCGAAGTGAGCGAGGCCGCTAACGTCATAGAGGTTCAGCGTATCGGTGAATCCCGCATCGTAAATTTTCGTAATGTAATTCTTAGCAAACTGCGCAGCTTGCTTCAGATAATCATCGGGATTTGCATCAAGCAGCCCTGCCGGAAGCTTCGGATTCACCCGCAGATTTCAGCGCGAAGTATAATTCCGCCGCACCAAGCTCCATGTCATCGTCCCAGACGTTCTCCGGATAGCCGTCAAACGGCGCAATCGTCAGCAGGCAGTTGCTGCATGTACCGGAACCCACGGTGGGAGCCGGGTCGGGATAGGAAGTATCAGCCAGCGCAAAAATTTCTTCCGCATTCTTCAGGCATTGATTCGCGTACGCAGCGTCGATCGCGCGATTGAGTTGGTAGCACAACGCGAAATCCGCCGCCAACCGGCCTGCGAGGTTCGGACTGATCGGCTTTCCAGCAGTCCCTGCTGGGAATACAGGACGATTGCAGATGAAGTAGGTCGTGTATAGGTCGCAAGGCTTTGGGTCTCCAGACTCCTGGAAATTGTCGGCAGCCTGCGGCAGAATCCAGATGTCGTACTCCGTAATCAGGCAAAAGGGGCTCGCATATGTTCCGCCACAATTGGGCATCGCGGAAGCGGGGTCGCCTTGACCGTAATAGTCCCAGTCCTGGCTGTTATCCACCTGGTAGTAAAGCGTTTTGGTTTTGCTCTTCCACATTTTTGTTAGCCAGTCCATTCCAAAACGGGCTTCGTCGGTAAAGTCTGACGACCTCGGCGCCCCCGCGCCACTGTTACCCGCGTATGAAATGGAGCCTGGCGGAACCCTGGGGTTCACGGGTGCGTTCGCACCCATCTGATTGGGAAAATCGCGAATGCCGATTTCCATTAGTGCCACGGTATAGCTGGTCGTCTCGACATATTTCAAATAGTCGCCGGCGTCCCACCACCCGCCGTCCGCGTTTATGTTGGGCGCCTTGGAAGGCACCAACGGTTTTATTGGCGGAACGTTGTCGATAAAGTCGTTGCTGTCGAGAACAGGTGTATCGTAAACGCGCGCATGCGAGTCCTTTAGATGTCCGGGGGCGGTGCGCAGAGCGTTCGGGATGTAAGTCGGTCCGTCTCGCTCAGTTTCGTAATAAAACAAACTGTTCAATAGCAGGCCCGGATAGAGCACGTCGGGTTCGTCAACCGCGAAAGTTGGTGAAAGTGCGGGCAGTGGACCCGAAACCGAAATTGAATACATATCCTGCCCCGTGACGGTGAAATCAAGAGCGTACACTCGGTAACTTAACTTACGGCTATTCGACCAGATCCCCAATAAAGACCCGACGTGGCTGGAATACACAGTTTTACCTTCAGAATTGATAACCCTGAATGTCGCTCCATCTTCGGGAGCCGCGGACATCAGATAAGCGCGAAAAGGGGTGTTGCCAGCCTCATATCCAACCTGATTTACGCGTACGTAGGCAGATTGCGCGCGTGCCAACGAAGGACTCGCAAGGAGCGCCCCCAGAATCCATATGGCTGGAGCAGCTGGCGAACAGATTGCACGACGACGGGAAGCCATCGCAACTCTCCGTGATCCTGGTAGTTTTATTGAAGTTTAATAAACGATGAATACTGGCGTGTCGCGTCCTCAGTGTCAAGCGAAGACAAATCGAAGCCTACGCTGACCTAGGCCGTAGAAAGCGAAACCCAGCGGGCGGGTTACCTTTTTGGTTGTGAAGACTTCCAAAGGACTACTAATCAGGACAAGCCGCGCCGTCATGGGCCCATTCCTGCATCGCAGCCGCAAAATCCGGACGGCTCAGCGGAGGCAATGTGCGTCCCTCACCAGGATTCCAGCCCCAGCCGACGAGATCGTCGGAAGAAACATGTGTGATGATCTGCGCGATAGTGCGGCCGCCATTCTGCTGGGGGTCCTTCAATTGTCGGCAAAGCTCGCCGGCGGTCTTTCCCACAAAAACCATCTTCTTTTGCGGAGGCGGCGACGCCCATTTCGGATTTCCCGGCGGCATGTTGGTTCCGGGAAGATTGGCGTCCTGATGGCAGGTGTGGCACCTCATGCCATAAAGTCCGTGGCCATCCGGGCCGCGCTTTACGTACTGCGCGTGTACATGGCTATCGTCTCCCTGCAGAGGTGCGTCGCCCACGGGGTGGCAATTCTGACATCGCGGAGAAACGAAAACGGGATAGGCACGCTCGAATGCCGCCTTTGCCGCCGCAACATCACCCTCTAGTGAACTCGCCGCCTCCGCAGACGAATTCCGGTCCCGAGTTCCGCCCGTCTCCACTGACTTGTCGGCATTCGCGGACGCGAATTGCCGGGACCAGACAGAAACACTTGCGCCGCCGAATGCCGCTAGCAGAAGCCCCGCGACAACCTGCCACTTGATTTTTTCGACCATGTTCTGGTCCCCGTAGTCAATCTTACACAGAATGAAGATCTTCCGGCTTAATCGGCAGACGCCTCACCCGCTTGCCAGTAGCCGCGAAAATCGCATTTGCGACGGCTGGCGCAACCGGCGGCACGCCCGGTTCTCCGACACCGGTGGGGTGCTCTGTGCTGGGAACGATGTAGACTTCAATTTCCGGCGACTCAAACATGCGCACCATCGGATAGTCGTGAAAATTCCGCTGCTGCACGCGCCCTTTATCCAAAGTAATTTCTGTTTTCAGCGCCGCTGTTAGCCCGAAAATGATACCGCCTTCAAGTTGCGCCTTTACCGTGTCTGGATTCACCGTGCACCCGCAATCGACGGCAGCGACGATGCGATGTACGCGCACCGTGCCGTCCTTCTCCACGGATATTTCGGCCACCTGGGCCACGTAACTGTCGAATGAAAAGTGCGTAGCGATTCCACGCCCATGCCCCGCCGGAAGCGGCCCGTTCCAATGGGCTTTTTCCGCGACGAGATCGAGCACAGCAAGCATCCTCGGCTGACCCGTCAGAAGGCTACGTCGAAGTTGGTAAGGGTCCCTACCCCCCGCGTGCGCCACCTCATCGAAAAACGCTTCCACTGAAAATCCCGTGTGCGAATGCCCCACCGACCGCCACCACTGTACCGGCACTTCATTCTTAGGACTGTGCAAGTCCACCTGAATATTCGGGATCGCATAAATGATGTCCGCCGCGCCTTCCACCGACGCCGTATCTACACCGTCTTTGATTCCGAAACTTGCGAACATGGTGCCATCGAAAATCGATTGCCCTACAATCGTGTGCGTCCACGCGACCGGATTGCCGCTGGCATCCAGCCCAGCCACAAAATGGTCGTACCACATCGGACGATACCAGCCGCCGCGAATGTCATCTTCTCGCGTCCACACAACTTTCACTGGAGCCTTCGCGACCTTCGCCACGTGCACAGCCTCGGTTACGAAGTCGGAAGCGGGATTAGCGCGACGTCCAAATCCTCCACCCAAAAGCGTGGTGTGAATTTCCACTTGCTCCGGTTTCAGACCCGCAACTCCTGCCGCCGCAGCGCGGTCACCAGTTTGAAATTGCGTGCCAGTCCAGATTTCGCAGTGATCGTCGCGCAAATCCACCACCGTGTTCAGCGGTTCCATCATCGAGTGCGAAAGATAGGGTACTTCGTACTCAGCGGTAATTGTTTTTGCGGCTCCCGCAAGAGTTCCGGCGGGATCGCCCACTTTTTTCGCCAGCGTCCCAGGAGTCTTCGAGAGCGCTGCGAACTGCTCGCGCATGGTCAGCGTAGAAATTTGCGCGCCTGGGCCTTCCTCCCAAACGATGTCCAGTTGCTCACGTCCAAGCTTCGCCGGCCAAAAACCCTTGGCGATAACCGCCACGCCGGACGGAACTTCCAAAACATTCACCACGCCGGGAACGGCTTTCGCTTTGTCGCCGTTGAAACTGGAAACCTTTCCGCCAAAAACAGGACAACGCGCAACAACCGCCGTCAGCAGGCCCGGAATATAAACGTCGAGCCCAAATTGCGCGGTGCCGTTTGTTTTCGATGGAGTATCCAGTCGGTGCTTGGGCTTCCCGATCATTGTAAAATCTTTCGGATCCTTCAGCGGGACGTCTTTGGGAGGCTCAAGTTTCGAAGCAGCCTCGGCAAGACTGCCAAACGACGCGCGGCGTTTGCTCGCGGCGTGAACCACGTATCCTTTTTCAGCGCGACAACTTTGCGGCTCCACGCCCCACCCTTGCGCCGCCGCGTCAATCAACATCACGCGAGCCATCGCTCCCATCTTACGGAAACGATCGTACTCAGAATTTGTCGTCGTGCTGCCGCCGGTCATCATGATGCCGAATACGGTGTGGTTGTAAACCGCCGCCACGGGAGAGGATTGCACTCGAATCTTGCTCCAATCGGCTTCCAGTTCTTCCGCAATGAGCATGGGCAGCGAAGTATAAATTCCCTGCCCCATCTCGGAATGGTTCGAGATCACCGTGACCCACTCATCGCTGCCAATGTGAACGAACGCATTTAACGCAACTGGCTTGTTAGATGATAGGGCCGCGCGTGCAGGCGTCCAATTGGGAACGTAAAGATTCAAGAGCAAGCCGCCCGTGACGGCCGCTCCCGTCTTCAAAAAATCCCGCCGCTTCATTTGCGTAGCGACGGTCATTTCGCGCCTTGTTGCGCTTTGATTTCCGCTGCCCGGTGAATAGCACGCCGAATGCGCGGATAGGTGCCGCAACGGCAAATGTTTCCAGACATTGCTTCGTCAATATCTTGGTCGGTAGGCGAAGCCTTTTCCGCGAGCAGCACCGCTGCGCTCATGATCTGCCCAGACTGGCAATAACCGCATTGAGGGACGTCTATTTCGATCCAAGCCCGCTGAAGCGGATGCGTAAGGTCCGCAGAAATCCCTTCAATGGTCGTAACTTTCTTTCCTTCCGCGCGCGAAACGGGAGCCACACAGGAGCGCACAGCTTGCCCGTCGATGTGAACGGTACAAGCGCCGCACAGCGCCATGCCGCAGCCAAATTTCGTGCCGGTAAGGTTCAGCGAATCTCGAATTACCCAAAGCAACGGCGTGGAAGGCGGATCCTCCACACTGACCGGCTTGCCGTTAACAGTGAATGAAATCAAGGAGGCCTCCTTGTTTTGACCTAACTCAGTTGTGAGGGGTTGTTGTGTGAAAACGAAACGTCGCGTTTTGAAAAACCTCAAGCGCACGGACAAAAAAGCGCGTGGGACTGGGCCAGAAGATTATCCGACGGAAATCGGTTCGTTGCAACCCAACGTGATCAAGAAAGGAAAATTCCAGTTTGCCGCTTACCGCACGGAAACGAAGTACCGCTAGCGCAAGTAACCCCAGTTGTGCAGCCGGTCGCTGTCTTCTTCCCAACGGTCGCCGATATCTGTGCGGTAGTACATATTTGGAATCAAGACATTTTTGATGCGCGAATAGACCTGGGCTTTCGCCTGCTTCATTGTTTGACCGGTGCCGACGATGATCAGAATCACGCCCGAAGTTCCCGCGATAAGCCACTGGCCGTTGAGCTGTTTCACATCTTCAATGTGCGTTTCATCCGCGGGCGCCTTCTTGAAAACGATTGCCGAATTTTTGGAGAAAGCTTCAAAAGTCTCGTCGTCATCAAACGGACATGGCGGCACCACGATACGCACTCCAATCTGAAACCCGCTGCGAACTTTCAACTTCGGATCCACTCCGTTCGCCAAGTCCCCAAAAAACTGCCCGATGGGCGTAATCATTCCGGCTTGTTGGATGCTAATGGTTGGATACCCAAAACGTGCCGTAAACTCCAGCGGATAGATGCCGTTGTTATTCACAATGCAATTCACGTCGATGTAGCCCACGTAGCCTTCTTCCGCGAGCTTGGGCTCCATTTTCAAAAGCGTCTGATTAAATAGCTGGTTCGCCCCGCTCCAGAACATGGACGTTCCCATTTCACCAGTCGGCGGACCAATATCTCCAGGAAAAAGTTTCTTGTGTTCGAAATTAATATTTACGGGATATATGTAATTCTTCCCGTTGAAAAAGGCGCCGACCGCAACCTCTACCCCGATCATGCGCCGCTGTAGCTGAAAAACCTTGATCTCGTCGGCGAAAGCCTTCTTATAAGCCTCCAGCATCCGTATTACGTCCTGTCCGTCGTCTTCTTCGCCGACAAACAGTCGCCGCTTAATGTTCTGCGCTTCGCCGCTGGGCTTGATAACGTAACGCCCGGGATTCTGGGTAACGTGCTCGATCGCATTGTCAAACGATTCGAACTCGCCGTACGGGATAATATTCACGCCAGCCTTTTTCAGTTCTTCCTGCCCAAACGAGCGGTCGTCTTCGAGCTTGTCGCTGTAGACCGTTCCTCCAATTACGATTTTTCCTTCTTTACGCAGCGCCTGTGCCTTCTCGCCCTGGCCCAGCGTGTCGTCGAAAACAATAATGTCCGCCCACTCCTTGTCCTTCTCCCAATCTCTTGATTTGGCCACGAATCCGTCGGCGATATCGCGCTCTTTTTTATCGGCAATGAAATAGCGGACCTCGTGGCCTTCTTTCGCAATTTGCCAGGCGATGTCACCGATCAGCCCGGTCAAAGACACGAACAGGAAATTCTTCTTTTCCATCTGCCCTCATCTCTCGTTGTTTCTGGAGTTGGAATCGTAACATCGCCATCAGCCGCAGCAAAGCTGTCGCGCATCACTCCACGATGGACCCCGATTTGACGCGCAGCGCATCCGCCCCTAAGATTGATGGATTCTGCGCGCGACGAATAGCGCGCGGTCTGCATCCTCTGTTTCAAAGAGCGCGTGGCGCCTTTCAATCGTCGCTGCGAGCATATTCTTGGGGAAATGATGCCCAGAGAAATTCCAAAAGCCTACGAGCCGCGGGAAATCGAAGAGCACTGGGCCAAAGCCTGGTTCGACGAAAAATTATTTCGCGCCGAAAATTCCGGCGACGGCAGCGGCCGCACCTTCTCCATCGCGCTTCCTCCGCCCAATGTTACCGGCTCGATTCACATCGGCCACATGCTCGAGCACACGCAGATCGACATGCTCGTTCGCTGGCATCGCATGCGCGGTGAACGCACGCTGTGGCTCCCGGGCATGGACCACGCCGGCATCGCTACGCAGTTCGTGGTCGAGCGCATGCTCGCCAAGGAAGGAATCAAGCGCCAGGATTTAGGCCGCGAAGAATTCGAGCGCCGCGTTTGGAAGTGGAAAGCCGAAAGCGGCGGCGTGATCAAGGAACAAATGATTCGCCTCGGCGCTTCCTGCGATTGGACGCGCGAGCGTTTCACACTCGAGCCCGCACTCTATCGCGCCGTCCTGGAAGCTTTTCTGCGCCTCTATCGCGACGGCCTGATTTATCGCGGACGTTATATGGTCAACTGGTGCCCGCGCTGCCTCACCGCCATCAGTGACCTCGAAGTTGTTCACCACGAGCGCACCGGCAACTTGTGGTACATGCGCTACCCTGTCGCCGGCACCAAAGGCCAACTCGTCGTTGCGACCACGCGTCCCGAAACGATGCTAGGTGACACCGCCGTCGCCGTGCACCCCGATGACGAGCGCTACCAGCATCTTATCGGCACAACCGTCTTACTCCCGCTCGTAAATCGCGAAATTCCGATAATCGCGGATACCTCCGTCGACCGCGAATTCGGCACCGGCGCGGTGAAAATCACTCCAGCGCACGATCCGAACGACTTCGAGATGGGCAAGCGCCACAATCTTCCTCAAATCGACGTGCTGACCGAGGACGCGCACCTGAGCGAAGCCGCCGGCCCATACGCCGGCCTCGAACGGTTCGTCGCCCGTGCGCGAATTATCACCGACCTCGAAAAATTGGGTCTCCTGGAAAAAGTCACCGAGCACACTCACTCCGTCGGAACCTGCGACCGCTGCAAAGCAATCGTCGAGCCGCGCGTCTCCACGCAATGGTTCATGAAAATGAAACCTCTCGCCGAGCCGGCAGCAAAAGTTGTTCTCGACGGCTTGATCGAAGTTGTGCCCGACAATCAACGCACCATTTTGCTGCAATGGTTCGAAAATATTCGCGACTGGTGCATCTCGCGCCAACTCTGGTGGGGCCATCGCATTCCCATCTGGTATTGCGCCGACTGTAAAGAAATGGTTCCCGCGCTCGATTCGCGCGTCGAAATTGTCGAAGGCCATGCGCGCGCCGCAAGCGCCCCGACAAAATGTCCCAAGTGCGGCAGCTCCAAACTTTCGCAGGATCAAGACGTCCTGGACACCTGGTTTAGCTCCGGCCTCTGGCCGTTTTCAACCCTCGGTTGGCCCGACGACACCGAAGACCTGCGCACCTACTATCCCACCAGCCTTCTGATTAGCGGCTACGACATCCTTTTTTTCTGGGATGCCCGAATGACTATGATGGGCCTTCAGCTAAGCGGCAAACGCTTCGAACACGCCGAACTCTCCGGCACCGCTACAGTCGTGCGGAAATTAGAAACATCTTCAGCATCTCCGAACGGTGCGGACAACGCGGCGTCCACAATTCCCTTTCGCCGCCTCTATCTCCATTCACTCGTCCGCACAGCCGAAGGCGCGAAGATGTCCAAGACCAAGGGCACCGGAGTCGATCCGCTCGAGCTGACCCAGAAATTCGGCACCGACGCCTTGCGCTACATGCTCGCCAGCATGTCCGCACCCGGCACCGACATCATTTTGAGCGAGGATCGCATCCTCGGCGCGCGCGCCTTTGCCAACAAAATCTGGAACGCCGCCCGCTTCCTGTTTCTGAATCTTGAAAAAGCCGAAGCATCGGCAGGTATCACGCTGGAGGATCTCGCTGCGCCCGAAATCCGCGCAAACGCGCCGTATGCAATTCCAGGTGAAGGCCGCCTCATCCACCGTTGGATTTTCTCGCGTCTTGCCGCCGTTTCAGAACAGGCCAGCCGCGCTTTGCAGGATTTTCGCTTCCACGAAGCGTCCCAGGCGATTTACCAATTTTTCTGGGGTGACTTCTGCGATTGGTACATCGAGTGGGTCAAGCCGCAACTCGCAGCGTCCGAGCGCGACGTCGCGGTCGCTGCATGGCGCAATATTTTCGCCGTTCTGGAAGCAGCTCTGCGCCTGTTGCACCCCATCATGCCTTTCCTGACCGAAGAGTTGTGGCACCGCTTGCCGCAACCCGCCGGCGCCCGCTCCATCGCTCTCGACAAGTTCCCCGAAGCGCGCGCGAATTGGATCGATGCCCCCGCTGAAAAGGAGATCGCGATCTTGCAGGAAATCATCACCGCAGCACGTAACATTCGTGCCGAAATGAAAATTGATCAGAAGCGAAAGATCCCCGCAGAATTTTCCAGCAACGACGCTGCAATTCGCAAGCTCGCTGAACAAAATGTCGAAGCGCTCGTCCGCCTGGCTACTCTCTCTGTTCTGAATGTCTCTTCCAACCGCCTGGATGGCGCGGGAGCAGCCGTCCGTTCCACTTCGCAATTCGACCTGCGTATCGCGTACGGCGACGCCATAGACAAAGACGTCGAGATCGCGCGCCTCCAAAAAGAAATCGATCGCCTGGCCAAAGACATCCAGTCGAAAAGAGGCCGCCTGGGAGACGAAACTTTCCTGAGCAAAGCCCCAGCCAAAATCGTCGAAGACCTGAAAACCACGCTCGCAGGACGCGAAACGGAACACCAAAAGCTACAAGACCGTCTCAAGCAACTCGAATAGCTCTTCCTATCAACTTCGTCACTTGTCCCTAAGTCACCGAGGCGCCGATTCCTTCAACATCTTCAGCACCTCGTCGGTAGTCGCCGTCTCTCCGAACCGCGGAAAAGTTTTTTCGACGCTATTCTCATGAGACTCGGCGTCGCGGTCCGCCATTGCATCCGTGACAAACACAACGTTGTACCCGTAATCGTAAGCGCTGCGCCCGGTCGACTCACGCCAAGGCTCGTCGCGTTTCCCGACAGAGAGATCTGGGTCACGTTACGCTGGCGCAAAGTATCATCCAATGATGTTCCGATAAATGCGCCCGGCCCTTGCTTGCTGACTATATAATCGTCGGCCCGGCGCTCCAATTCGGGTACCAGTTCGGTCCAATCCTCCGTAAATGAAATCCTGCGAGGTCCACCATCGGTGCGGCCCGGCGCTCGCGCCGTCACCTGGACGAGAACAACTGGCAGCCCTCGCTCGCGGAAAGCGCGCGGCAGTTGCGCGGTACGAACGACGATCTCGCCGGCAGGCCGAGTGGTTTGCCGACCGACGATGCCCTTCTGAAGATCAATCACCACCAACGTGGGAACCTTATCTAATTTTTGTTAAGGGCATGTTTTTCCTTTGGAGTGAAATTATAAAGAACGCAGCTCTTCCAGAGAATGTCAATCCTGTCGATTTCCCAGCCCCTCATTCGACGCGTAAGTAGAGCCCAAGTTCACCCGGCCGAGACCGGCCGGATACCCGGCTCAAAATCCTAAATCAGAACGGAGAAATAACAATGCGATTCATGATGTTAGTCAAGCACGGTGAAAATCCTGGTCCTCCGCCCAAGGAATTTCTGGACGCGATGGCGAGACTCGGCGAAGAAGCGGCAAAATCCGGCACGATGATCGAAAGCGGCGGGCTGTCCCCTATTGCGAAGAGCACGGGCGTCCGGCTCTCGCGAGGGAAAGTAACCGCGATCGACGGGCCTTTTGCCAAGTCTAAGGAAGTCGTCGGCGGCTTCGCGATGTTTGAGTTGAAATCGAAGGAAGAAGCACTCGAAGGGCCTTGCGCTTCATGGAACTTCACCAGAAGCACTGGCCTGGTTGGGAGGGCGAGACCGAAATCCGCCAGGTATTAGGCCCGGAAGCCTTCGACCCCAAAGCGTAGACCTCTCGCTCGGGTCGAAGGCTGCGAAGAAATAGTCGCCCACGCCCCGGCTTGCTCTCTCGGATGGAACGTGGTGTTATCGGTAGCCGTGGAAGCTACCGATACACATCGCGCAATCGACGCAGTCTGGAGGATCGAGTCGGCCAGGATCATCGCGGGACTCACGCGGATCGTCCGCGATGTCGGCCTGGCCGAAGAGCTCGCGCAAGACGCTCTCGTCGCCGCCCTCCAGCAGTGGCCGGAGTCGGGTGTTCCGGACAACCGGGGCGCCTGGCTGATGGCCACCGCCAAGCATCGTGCCATCGACCATTTCCGCCGGAACACGCTCCTCGAGCGCAAGCATCAGGAGCTTGGTCGCGAGCTTGAAGCCCAGCAGGAGATGGCCGTGGCGGATCTTCACGCTGCGATTGACGATGAAGTCGGCGACGACCTGCTACGCCTCATATTCATCTCCTGCCATCCAGTTCTCTCCACCGAGGGACGCGTGGCGCTCACCCTGCGTTTGCTCGGTGGTCTGACCACAGACGAGATCGCCCGGGCTTTCCTCGCACCGGAGCCGACTATCGCCCAGCGCATCGTCCGCGCCAAACGCACCCTCGCCGAAGAGCGCGTGCCCTTCGAAGTCCCGCGCGGGCCGGAACTTGCTGCCCGCCTCTCATCGGTACTGGAAGTCATCTACCTGGTCTTCAACGAGGGCTATTCAGCGACTGCCGGTGACGACTGGATGCGACCCGCGCTCTGTGAGGAATCGCTCCGGCTCGGCCGTATCCTGGCCGAGCTCGTTCCCCAAGAGCCCGAAGTCCACGGCCTGGTCGCGTTGATGGAGATCCAAGCGTCGCGCTCCTGCGCACGAATGGGCCCAGCGGGAGAGCCCGTCCTGTTGCTAGATCAAGATCGCGCGCTGTGGGATCAACTGCTTATTCGTCGTGGTCTCGCGGCGCTTGCGCGTGCCGAAAAGCTTGGCGGCGCGAGTGGCCCGTATGCGCTGCAAGGTGCCATTGCTGCGTGTCACGCGCGAGCGCGTTTGCCCGCGGAGACGGACTGGCCGCGCATCGTCGCGCTCTACGAAGAGCTCGCTCAGCTCACACCGTCACCCGTCGTGGACTTGAATCGCGCGGTCGCAGTGGCCATGGCGCTTGGTCCAGCCGCGGGTCTCCAGATTATCGACACACTCGTCTCCGAGCCGTCTCTCAGGGCCTACCACCTTTTGCCCAGTGTCCGAGGCGACTTTCTTTTCAAGCTCGGCCGCTTCACCGAGGCACAGACGGAGTTCGAGCGCGCCGCATCGCTCACGCGCAACGCACGCGAGCGGGAATTCCTGTTCGACCGTGCCCGAGCGTGCGCGGAAAGCCAACCGAAGTCCGGCCCTCGCTGACGAAAGTTAATTTTTCGTTTCGAATTCCCGTATTCGCGTTCGTGGGCGTCAAAGCAGAAAATCCGCGATATAATCTTGCTCACATGTCAAAATCCAGGGCAACCAATTTCGGTTACATAGCAATCGCGCTATTCGCGTTAACCGTCGCTGCGCCATCCCTTCGCGCCCAGTCGTTGACTAGCAACGTGACCCCTGACTGGTGCAAAAAACTTCCCCGCCCGCAGTACAAAAATCTCGAGCGCGCACCGTCTCCCGATCCTTGGTTCGAAGTTTACAAAGTCGCGCCAGGAGTTTTTGCGATCTACGAGCCTCATCAATTCGAAGAAGTGATCTCTTTCTTGATCCTGGGCGACAAGCGCGCCGTCCTGTTCGATACCGGCCTCGGCATCGGTGACATTAAGCGAGTGGTCACCTCACTCACGTCGTTGCCCATCACCGTGCTGAATTCGCATACGCACAACGACCATGTCGGCGACAACTGGGAATTCGACGACATCTATGGCATGGATACCGACTTCACGCGCACCAACGCGAAGGGCTCCACCACCGATGCGCAGGCTGAACTTGCTCCCGGATCAGTTTGCGGCCCGCTCCCCGCGGGATTTGACGCGAAATCGTACGCCACGCGTCCGTTCCACATCGCTCACTCAATTCACGATGGCGATACGATCGATCTCGGCGGCCGGGTGCTGGAAATAATCTCGACGCCCGGGCACACGCCGGATGAGATTTGCCTGCTCGACCGCAAGAATGGGTTGTTATTTACCGGAGATAATTTCTATCCGGGACCAATCTGGCTGTACCGGCCGGAAACGGATCTCGACGCCTACGTCCAGTCCGTTGAGCGAATCGCAGCGCTCGCGCCCCAAGTCCACCTGCTCCTGCCCTCCCACAACGTTCCTGTAGATAATCCTTCGCAATTGCCGAAGCTGGTAGGCGCGATTGAAAAAGTCCGCGGTGAAGCAGTAGAACCCTTCGCCGCAGGCAACGGCAATGTCACCTACACCGTCGGAGGATTCGTCTTCCTGATGGCCGCCCCAAAATGAGCAGTCTTCATTTTGGAGGGGAGCGGCATGCTGCGCCCACTCTACGCGGTTACTCACAAGATTTCTTTTCAGCGCGAAAACACTGCTCCGTGCGGCGCGCCCGTTCCCTTCCAACCTTGCGGCCACTCCCGATCGGCGAAACTGAAGCCGGTCTTTCCGTCCTCGTCACGAAAAGCAACGTCAAATGTCAGAGCGCCCGTCGCTTGATCCAGCTTCAGCAAGTAAAGCCGATCCGTTGATCCCAAGCTATTCGTAACCACCAGTCGTTGTGTCCTTGCTCCCCACCCCGTCCAGTGTGGGGAGTATGCATCGCCTACCTTTAGCCGCGAGACTTCCACGGGCTTGGCCGCATTCGCAATGTCCACCACAATCAAACCGTGCATTGATGGCACGCTCTGCACCAGATAGTGCCCCACAATGGTGGGCACTCCGCACCAGTTTCCGGGAAAGGTATACACGAGTTTCGACCTTGGTTCATTTGTGTCCACTCCCGTGATCCGTTCCAATCCGCAGCCGAGCGTTTGGATTAGAACCGAGCCATCTGGAGCAAGGCGCGGCTCTTCCGGACTAATCTGCGCGTAACGATTTTCCCCCACGTCCAAGTACGCCGTCTTCAGCAGCTTCAGACGGAGAGGCGCCAAACCTGATACGTCACCCCACGAAAGATATCCTCCGAGTGCATGGAAGAGTTCGTCAAAACAATGCGATCTACGTCCGGAAGTACTACCAAGCTGTATGGCATCAAAAGCGCGTCCGCAAACGCAGGGTCCGCATTGCTCGCCGAACGAACCATTTTGCCCTGGTCGTCAATCTCCACTAGTCCGCCAGTCGCTCCGCTTTGTCCGTCGCCTTCGCCCCTGTGCGCGTGCTGAAACGTGGCCAGCACATGTCCGTTGGGCAGTCGCAGGTAAGAATGCGGATGCATGTAGCCGCCCATATCGGCGAATGAAGTGACTGTCTTTGGATATAGCGGGTTGCGCAGGTCAAAGATAAAAGTCCGCCCAGCGTCATGATCGTTGGCAAAAAGCATCCCGCTCGCAGGCATCGTGTATTCCGTGTGATGCGCTCGCATGGTCTGTTGATCGGTGACCAGCGTGGTTACCAGATGTCCGTACGCAGCCGATGAAGGGTCCGCATCAATTACCGCTAGAAAGTCCTTGCCCTGGTTAGAAGCGTCGCCAGTCCAGACAAAAAGATAGTCCTCTGGCGCCGTAATTTTGTGATCTTGAGACCGCATTGGAACTCCGGCGACGCAAAATACCAGTGCCAGGACAAAAAGAAACCGCGGCATGGAGACCTCTCTCATCATGAATCGAATTCGTCGCTGGGGCGAGAGCGTATCAGACTCAATGCCAGAAAGTAAGGAGTTCGTGTCTCATTCCCAAAATGGAAACGACCTTCACGCAGCACTAAAAGTCCACCGCTGCAACCCTTGTATTCGATCGCGCAAAATTGCTAGCGTAGCCCGTGATTGTCGAAGGCACAATTCATGACCGAACTTCAGAGAGAAATCTAGGGACTCGGTTTCCGTGCCGCATTAGAAAGCGCAGCCCGATTCCACACCGCTCCCGAGCCGGTCGGCTCTCGAAAACCAAGATCATCGGCGCTCGATTCGACCTGCACTCGCACATTTCTAACCGAAACTGGCCCAGGAACTGTAACTCATTCAAAACACAGCATGGACAGATTTCTAACCGAAACCAGAACGGCCCGTCGGCTATCCAATCTTTATCCAATCTTGCCCAGGCTTGTAGCCGCGCCGCCGCTCAAGTATTCTTTCCAATCCCCCATGCCCACCAAACGTATGCCGAACTTGCCGGGCGCAACCGACCGGCGCATCGACGCGCTGCTCACGCTTCTTTCCGAGAACTCCACCATCGTCATCAGCGGAGAAAAAATCGCCAAAGAAATCGGCGTTACACGCCAGCAAGTTTGGCGCTGGGTCCAGAAAATGCGCGGTTTGGGCCTACGCGTAAAAGGGCACGCCCGCACCGGATACCACATCGAGCGCGTTCCAGACATCCTGGCGCCCCAGCTTCTCGGCCACCGATTATTCGGCACTCCCTTCGGTCGCCGTATCTATCACTACTTCAAAGTTGACTCCAGCAATACCGTGGCCATGCATCTCGGCGAGCGGGGCGAACCCCACGGCGCCATCGTGCTGGCCGAAGAACAAACCGCAGGCCGCGGGCGTGCTGGACGAACATGGATCTCCGAAAAATCCGCCGGAATACATTGCAGCATTCTGCTACGACCACCCATTCCCCCAGCTTACGCGCCGCTTCTCACCTTGGTGGCAGGACTCGCCGCGCGCGATGCCGCCGCAGAAGAACTCGACGTGCTCCCTGACATTCGTTGGCCCAACGATCTGCTCGTGCGCGGCCGAAAATTCTGCGGCATCCTGACGGAAATGCACGCCGAACCCGACCGCATGCACTACGCCGTGGTAGGAATCGGCATCAACGTCAACCAAACAAAAATGCCCGCCGAGCTTGCCGACTTCGCCACCTCGTTGCGCCTGGAAACCGGCAAAGTTCATTCGCGCCTGGAGGTCCTGATCCGGTTGCTGCGCCACCTCGACCGCTACTACAATGAATTTATCGCGGAAGGCGCTGCGCCGATCTTGCGCCGGTTCGCCGAAGTCTCCAGTTATTTCCAGGGAAAACGCGTGCGCATCACTACTCCCATCGAAGTTTTCACCGGCACCACGGCGGGCCTGGAGCCCAGCGGCGTTTTGCGTGTGATGCGCGACGACGGCGGCGGAATCGAATCCGTTCTATCCGGCGACGTAGCGGAGGCCTCCTGATGCTTCTAGCTCTCGACGTGGGCAACACAAATACGGTGCTGGGCGTCTTCCGTGGTACTCAGCTGGTGGCCAACTGGCGTCTCACCACCGCGCGCGATCAAACCATCGACGAGTACGGCATCCTATCTCGCGAACTTTTTACCCTAGCCGGACTCGATCCGCGCGAAATCGGCGGAGTAATTATCAGCTCGGTTGTTCCGCCGCTGAACTCCACTCTGTCAGGAATGTCGGAACGATACTTTGGCAAAAAAGCGCTCTTCGTTGAGCCCGGAATAAAGACGGGCATGCCCGTTCATTATGACAATCCACAAGAGGTTGGCGCTGATCGCATCGTAAACAGCGTCGCAGCGTTTGAGAAATATGGCGGCCCATGCATCATCGTGGATTTTGGCACGGCGATAAATTTCGACGCGGTTTCGGCGCGAGGTGAATACCTGGGCGGCGTGCTCGCTCCGGGGATCGGTATCTCCGCCGAAGCCCTCTTCGCTCGCGCAGCCCGCCTCTTTCGTGTGGAGATTAAAGATCCAGGAAAAATTATCGGCACGAATACGGCCGCCTCCATGCAAGCCGGCCTTTTCTACGGCTACACCGATTTGGTGGACGGTATCCTGGCGCGCATGAAGAAGCAAATGGGCGCAAAAACAAGAGTCATCGCGACAGGGGGGCAAGCACCGCTAATCGGAACCGCGTCGAAACACCTTGAGACCATCGACGAATTTTTGACGCTCGAAGGGCTGCGAATAATCTGGGAGCGGAACCAGGACAGCGCACAGTCGCAAGGTAAAACGCCAAAGTTGGTAGCTCTTCCGCCACGCACAAAAAACTGAACCTCATCGCGATATTAGAAATATTTCGGCGCCAAAACAAGGTCCCCAGAACCTGTTAAATGGACTCCTTCAACTATTTCAATTATTTTACTGAAATCGAGGATTATTTCTGGCGCAAGCGCGGAGCGCACCTCCTGGTATCCCCTTTGGATTGGGCCATCGTAGAAACCTGGCAGAAAGCCGGCATCCCGCTAGGCGCGGTCCTAAAAGGCATCGACCGCGCCTTCGAGAGCTGGCAGCGATCTCGCCGAGCCGCTGGCGGACGCCAACTGAAGAGCCTGGCTTACTGTGTGGACGCCGTTCTCGACGCGGCGACGGAAGCTTCCGAAGCGGAAGTCGGTACCGGGCCGGAAATAAAATCGTTGCGCACAGCGGAGCCCTTTTCGCGTGACGAGCTAAGAAAATATCTCGAACGTAATGCCGCCCGTCTGCGTGCGGCCTCAGCAAAATTGATCGAATCGTCAAAGAAAAACGGCGCGGTTGCTCCGGCCCTGGCCACTCGTATGGAAGACACCGCCAAGCGCGTGGAAGAAGCTTTGCCGCTGCTCGATTCACCGGGCGCGCTCGATCTTGAAGATTTCGAGCGACGCATGACCGTGCTCGAGGAAAAGCTAGCGGCCGCGCTTTTGGCGGACGCAGACGCTGAAGCGCTGCTTTCGGTCCGCCGCGAAATGGATCGCTCGCTGGCGCCCTACCGACGTAAGATGTCCGCAGAACAATTGGCGCAGCTCGAACGACAATACGTTCAGAAGCGGCTTTTTGAACATTTCAACGTGCCACGGCTGAGTTTGTTTTATTTGACCTAGCCCAGAACGACACTTTCGCGCGCCAATCGAGAAAGCGCCCCTCTACATTTCATGCCACCAATGGACGTCACAATCGAGAAACTGATCTACGGCGGCGATGGCCTCGCCCACCACAAGGGCTCGACCGTCTTCATACCTTTTGTGCTGCCCGCCGAGCGTGTGGTAGCGCTGCCCGTAGAACAGAAAAAGAAGTTTGTTCGCGCGCGCGTGGAACAGTTGCTCGAGCCTTCGCCGCAACGTACTCTGGCGCGGTGTCCTCATTTCGGGATTTGCGGAGGATGCCATTACCAGCACATCCCTTACGAAGCGCAGCTCAAATACAAAATAGAGATTTTGCGTGAGACGCTGCGTCGCGTCGGCCGAATCGATTGGACCGGCGAGATCAAAGCGCATGCATCGCCGCCATGGGGCTACCGCAATCGAGCGCAATGGAAAGTTCGTCCCCCATCAGAAGCGTCGCCGATTGGCATCGCATCGCAAACAGTTTCGGGAACGACCAATGAAACGATCGCCCAGCTGGATATTGGATACTTTCGCGCAAATTCCACCGCGCTGTGCGCCGTCGAACATTGCGCGATTCTGTCCCCCCTGCTTCTGAAAACGTTGCTAGCACTCCGAGAAGCTCTGGCCGCAGGTGTGCTTCCGCGCGAACTTCGCGAAATTGAAGCGTTCAGCAATGAAGGTCCAGACGACCTAGCCACACCGGCCAGCGCGAAACTCTTACTAACCGCTACATTCGCAGGCTTTCCATCTCGTATCACCGAACACGCCGAAACGATTCGCGGCGTTGTTCCTGAAGCCGCCAGCATTTTGTTTCACGATCCCAGCCACGACCGAATGGAACTCTTCGGCCCGGGTTTTCTGCAGACCGAAGCTATGGGGACGCAATATCGCGTCGGGCACTTTTCATTTTTTCAGGTCAATCGATTCCTGGTGGAGGACTTGGTCCGAATTGTTGGCGATGACGAAAATGGACGTCTGGCTCTCGATTTGTTCGCGGGTGTGGGACTATTTTCGATTCCGCTTGCCAAGCATTTCGAACGAGTTATCTCGGTCGAATCAAATCCGGCCGCTACGCGCGATCTTGAGATCAACATGCGCGGGCTAGGATCGATCGAAGTTCGAACCGCGGAGGTTGAGCGCTTTCTCGAAAGAAACAAAGAGCGCCCTGAGTTGGTGGTTCTGGATCCGCCGCGCGATGGTCTCGCTCCCGAGGCCGCGAAGCGTCTAGGCCGGCTGCAGCCCGCACGCATTACTTATGTTTCTTGTGAGCCGCCCACTCTCGCGCGCGATCTAACCGTACTGACCCAAGCTGGCTATGAACCGACCGAAATTCATATGTTTGATCTTTTCCCGCAGACATTTCACATGGAGACGGTTGTGCGTTTGCGCCGACGCGAATGAATTACCCGCGCTGTGGATCGTCGCGGCCTTAGCCACTAGAGCATTGGCCTTGCCAACCGCTGGCAGACTTCGCTGAAAATCTGGTTCGCGGCTGCAACCTTACGGGTTTCATTTTAATTTGGCGACGACCCACGACTTCACCCGCTTCCTCGCCTTGGTGGCGTGGCTCGCGGTCGGCATGTGCCGCAGTCTCTGCAAACCGGGTTGCCCGGTTGATGGCTAACGGAGCTATGGATAGGAGTGTTCCTCTACGCTGGCGCGGAAGCCTTCGCCAAGATCCGTTCAAGCTGCCGTGTGGCTTTCGCTACGAAATAGATTCAGAGAATGTGGAATCTGCGGCCGCTCTGCTCCCTCAATGGGGGGCTGCGCGTGAATTTCTATTTCGCTCCGCAGGCGGTTGAGCCAATGCAAGGTTGGCGCGCAGGCGACCGCGTGGAAGCTCCGCTGAAGGCAGATCCGCCGCGAAATTATCCAGATCCGGGAGCATTTGGCGTCCGCGGATTCCTGGCGCGCCCGCACTAAACCCGCGCTTGCCTTCCGAATTTTCGGAAGGACCCGCGTTATTCTTCGTCGGCCTCGGCGGGAGAAGACTCGTTGTCCTTCTGATATTCCTCGATAAGCTGCCGCGCTTCTTCTGCTCGCGGCTCGAGGACGTACACTTCAACCCCGTGAGTCCCTTCAGGCGTCTCGCGCAAGGGAAAAGGATCGTTGGAACTGGAGCCGGGCGAACTGATCCCAACACTTTCCAAGAGCCCGCGAATTACCATAGCCTCCGCGGCGGTACCGGCGGTGTAGGCGACAACAACACGTTCTTGCGATGAATCTTGAGCCTGTTTCTGCGACGAATTTTCAGTCATTTAAATTCCCCGAGAATGATCTTCGAACACTGTTCAACAGTACTATTGCGCGGTTTTGAGGCCAAGTCCATAATGGTGTCAGAAGCTCTTCAGGGACCCGTTTATGGAAAATATCGAAAACAGCGCATCGTTTCAGCCTACCCAGGAGCAGATTGATGACGAAAGTAGGCGCATTCGACGGCTACGTATTCTGGTTCAACTGACGCTGGAATCGATTGCCGCTGGAGATCTCACACCGGAAGAAGCCTCGGGAATGATTGCGGCAACTCGCCGGGTAGCGCTAGAAATGTTTCCCGGCAAAGAGCGAGCCTTCGATCTGTTGTACAGGCCGAAATTTCAACGCGTGATGCACGCCATTTATCGCCTGCAGTAACAGCAAAATCTAATACCCGAAGTGCGCCCGTAGCCACATCCGTATCCACACGATGGCAAAAGCGCCTATCGTTCCGATCAGCGCCTTGTATTCGCGGTTTCGACGGTACTGCGCCCAGGAAAAATCTTTGGCCGCCTGGCCTTCTGCGGGCCGCTTCGCGGCACGAAAGATGTTTGGAAAAAAAAGGGGAACGTTGGCGGAATACTCTTGGAAAGCACCTCCAAACTTGTCCCGCAGTTCTTCTTCTTCATTGCGCATCACTGCGTAATAAAATACGCAGAAATAAGCAGCTACGAGTAGCCCGGCCCACAAGGAATGTCCCGCGACGATACATCCAGCGGCGAGAATCGCACTTCCCAGGTAAAGAGGATTTCGAGTGGTCGCATAAATCCCGGACGTGGCTAGTTCCTCATTTTTTCGCAGTTGGCCCGAAGCCGCTGCGCGAACGATCAATCCAAGTCCCGCGATGGCTGCGCCGATTACGATGGAATGGGGCGTTGGCGTAACTACAATCCAATACAGAATCGCCACCGGATAGCCGACGCGAACGCGCCAGCGCATCCAGAATTTTCTGGGCTGGCTCACGAAGGAAGCCTCAGGCGGCGCTCGACCGCGTCAAAAACCTGCTCCACGGTGATCGAAAGCATGGCAGGCGAATAAGACGCGCCGCGCCGGTAAGTCGTTTCGCTAAATCGCGGATTTCGCATAACGATATCGTCGGCAGAGTACGGCCCATTTCGCGTGGGGTCTGTAGGTCCAAATAGCCCAACGACGCGGAGCGCCCAGCGCCGAGGCGAGATGCAGCGGCCCGGTATCGGCAGACACCACGAATTTTGCGCGCCGCAGCAGCAGCCATCAGCGGACCAAGCTCAAGCGGAACTGCAACTGGCGCGGATTCCCCTGCCGCGCGCGATTACTTCTTGCGCCAAATCTTCTTCGCCAGGACCGAACGTAACAACTCCACGCCATGCATATCGCTTGGCCAGTTGACCATGCAAGTGCTCCGTAACGCTCAGCAGGCCAGCACTTCGAGCGCCAGCCGCCGCCGGGATTCAACACGAAAATATTCCTGGCAGACCGTCGGGCAGCAAGTTCGTTAGCAGACGCTCTCCTCGTCCTCCGGATGAATCGCGAGCGGAAATCGCGGATTCACGATTTCGCGCGCCGGCACGTTCCGCGAGTGTGAGATTGTGGTCGACCTTATGCGGCCCTCGCGGATTCAACCGGTCTGTGTATAGAACTGACGCAAATCCTTCGCGCGCATAACTGCTTTGAAACCCGATTCGCCGAGGCGCGCCGGATGCGAAAGCCAACAGCGCGGATTTGTAAAGCGCCTGAAAATCGATCGCGTGCGTATACTTTGCCGAACGCAGCTGACGCACGGCCGCAGAGATTCCCCCCGCGCTTTTGCGGTCCAGTGAAATCACATTGTTCAGATCGGGGTTCCCTTCGAGCAGCCTCGCCCATTTCGAGTCAACCACCCAGTCGATCCGCGCAGTGGGGAACGTATCGCGAAGCGCTGACGCGGCAGGCAGCGCGTGAACGATGTCGCCCATCGATCCGAGCCGAACCAGTAGAAATCGCGATTCAGACATCGTTCTGCCGCGCAAGCGAGCAAGGAGTTCGCGCGTGGAATGATTTTTGGGATCGCCCACGATCGCTATACGAATTCCGAGAAGCGCTGCGAGCTCGCGTTCCGGAACAGTCTCCGCCGTGTAGTCGGTGCCTTTGGCGTGCACGTCCGGTTGAATCTCGCGCAGAAGTGCGTTCACGTCGAGCTCGTCGAAGATCACAACGTAGTTCACCGCGGCCAGCGCGGCGACCAACGAGGCGCGCGCGCGTTCCGCTAGAATTGGACGGCCGGCGCCTTTCAGCTTCCGCGTGCTGGCATCGGAATTAATTGCCGACCACGAGCAAGTCGCCTTCTTCGCGCGCCGCCTGCAGATAGCGCACGTGTCCCACGTGCAGCAAATCGAAAACGCCATTGGCGAATACGATTTTGCGGCCGGCGTGCCGATGTTCGTCGAGCACATCGTGCAGACCTTCGCGCGAGAGATATTTTTTCGCGGGTATCCATTCGGCCTCAGCGCTGCGCCGTGGCTTCGCGTCGCAACGCGGCTTCCAGCTCGGCGCGCGTGACCGTTGCGGTTCGCCGCTTCATTACCACGATTCCCCCGGCGTAATTTGCGAGATGCGCGGCTTCCAGGTACGAAGCTCCTGCGGCAAGCGCGAGCGTAAACACTGCAATCACTGTGTCGCCGGCGCCGGTCACGTCGACCGGAGCGTCCGAGCCATAAATTGGGATGTTGCCGCGAACGCGTTTCTCTGCCAGCGCCCGTTCTCGAATACCGCCATTCCGTCCTTGCCGCGCGTCACGACCAGGGCCTCCAGATCCAAGATCGCGCAGAGTTCGCTGGCCCAAGTCTTCGAGTTTTTGCGTATCGTCGTCCCACGGTCACGTGATAAGCGCTTCTAGCTCGGGCTCGTTCGGTGTCGCGGCTGTAATTCCTGCATCGCGATATTCGAGCAATCGATAACGCGAATCCAGGGTCAGGCGTTTCGCGCTTAGCTTGCGAACAATAGCCGGCGACGCGGCGCCCAGGCCGTAGTCAGAAACGAGAACAGCGTCCGCGCGTCTTGCGCGGCTTTGCGAGCTTTGCGCTCGAGCGATTCCTGGACGCGCGCGGGTAGATCTTCGTCGCGGTTCGCGGTCGACACGAAGAACTTGCTGCTCGGTAGTATGCGTCCACCCCGCGAGATAGCGCGTTTTGGTGGTTGTCGACCCGGTCGCGCATGCGAAGGATTCCGGAAGTGTCGATTCGCTTTCGACGAAAATAATCGAGCAAGGCCGTGCCGCCTTCGTCATCACCCACAACGCCCACCGGCAAAACACGTGCGCCAAGATCGGCAAGATTGTTGACGGCGTTCGCCGCGCCCCCGGGATACGACTTCGGTGCGGCGGTGGCGCAGAATCAGTACAGGAGCTTCGCGCGAGATACGCGATATTTCGCCGGAAACGAACTCGATCGAGTACAAAATCGCCGACTACGCAGATCGTCTGCCGCGGAAACGCGGCGACGATGTCGAGCAGCCGCGTGAGGTCAACCGTTGCGTCCGTCGCCCGCGAGCTAACACGCGCTTTGACCTTGAACTCGCCTTCATTTTTGCCCGTCTAGCGCTCAACAAATCTCCTCATGGTTCGAAATTAATAGGATGCGTCTAAGGGTTCGTCGCAAAGTATCACAGCGAGAATCGAATGCGGCAATCGCGTCAGAAACTCTCGGTAAGTTGACCAATCTCAATTCTGGCGACGTTCGTGAGCACTGGATTGCGCTTCACTTTCATCACGGTCTGCCAGAATTCCTCTTCTCGATCCATCTGCAACGAAATGGCAGCAGACCCATAAATCGATGGATGGCGAAGTATGCGGCAAGATTAAAGTTGTCTTTCTCCGTGCAAATCAACGCCGGTGGCGCCCGCCTTCTTGGCTTCCTTCTCGATCTCCGCCATATCGGCAGGCGAATAGCGATGATGGTCGCGGAAAAATTTATGACCGACAATCTGAAATCCCCACTCGCGCAAGTCGGCAACGAACGCGCCGGGTTGCCGATCCCGCAAAAAGCAAACAGCGCTCTGCCGCGCGTTTCTATCAAAGCTAGGTGCGGCTCCAAGCGCGAGCGGACTGAATTCAATCCCGTGCGCGCGTAAAAGATGGGTGCGCTTGAATAATGCCGCGCAACCGACTCGATCGCCGGTGCATGGTCGCTGCGCGTGATGACGATCAAATCCGCGCGCTTCAACGCCGCGCGCGGCTCTCGCAAACGTCCCGCCGGCAGCAAATGCCCGCCGCCAAAAGGTTTGCTCGCATCGATCAAAACGATGTCCACGTTTCGCGACAGCCTGCAAATGCTGAAATCCATCGTCCAGGATGAACCACTTCACGCCGCGATCGGCCAGCGCAACGCCGTTCTTGTAGCGATCTGCGCCGATTCCAAACATCACGCGGTCCGCCAGCCGAGATCTCAGAAGCTGAACTTCATCGCTCGTGGAACTCGTCTCTGATGCGCCAGGCGTTTGCAGATTCGGTTGGGGACGCCACGGCCCTCCCTCTATACCCGCGCGTAGGATCCCCGCGCTTTTGCCTTCGGCAAGCAGACGCTCGGCGATCCACAGAACCATCGGCGTTTTGCCGGTCCCGCCGACCGTCAAATTCCCCACGCTGATGACCACGCCATCCAAACGGCGCTGGCGAAAAACTCCCTGGGCATAAACCCTTGCCATAAGAGCCGCCCCGCGCCGTAGATGAGCGATAACGGCCACAGAAGTGATTCCTTGAAGGTCATGCCGCGCTTCCCTTTTCTCCGCGCTCCGCTGAATTTCGCCCTCTCGCGCCGGACCCGGCGGCCTCACCTCGATCATGAGCAATGATCGCTGCAATACGATTGAGCGAGCGTGCGGTAGCCCCACGATTACGTTCGGCTAACTCGCGCGCGGCATTGCCCATACGTTCGCGCATGGCATTATTCTCGATCAACTGCACCCAGACTTTCCCGAGTTGTTGCCCGTTGGAAACTTGCACGCCGGCATGCGCATCCAGAAATTGTTCCGCCATTTCGCTGAAGTTTTCCATGAACGTTCCGAACACCGGGGGGCGCGCAAAACACGCGGGCTCCAGAATGTTGTGGCCCCCGGCGCGGACCAGTGAACCTCCCACAAATACGGCGTCAGCAAGCGAATACAATCCAGCAAGTTCACCAATCGAATCCAAAATCAACACGTCAACATTCTCGGCCAGAGACTCGCCGAGATTCAGTTGACTCCGCCGCAGGGTATTCCATCCGGCGTCGGCAGCGATTTTTTCCGCAGCGGCGAATCGATTCGGCTTTCGGGGAGCAAGAATCAGCAGTGTTCGCCGCCACCGCCGTTGTACCGCATCGTATCCCGCTAAAACGGCCTCTTCTTCTCCCTCCACCACGCTGCCGGCGAGCAACACCGGCCAACGCTCCTGCTGCTGAATTTGCGTTTCAAGCCATGCGCCAAACTGGCCAAGTGGCGCTGGTGAAACGTCGTATTTCATATTGCCGGTAATTTCGATGTGGACCCCGAGTGCGCCCATCCCAACTAAACGTTTGGCATCCTCTCCGCTCTGCGCTAGAAAAAGGTCCGCATCCTGCAACGTTCTCGCAAAAAATCCTCCCATAAGAAATCGCCAGCGCGCGAAGCGAGAAAAAGACCGTTCGGAGATACGCGTATTGGCGAAAACCACTGGTATGCCCACGCGACGCGCTTCTCTCAGGAAATTCGGCCAGATTTCCGTCTCCATCACGATCACGAGCGCAGGGCGAATCGCTCGGAAGGCCCTCCGCACCGGCACGACCCAATCAAGAGGAAAATAAAAGATGGCATCGGCCGATTTTAATCGCTCACGTGCGAGGCGCTGTCCTGTTTCCGTGGTGGTGGAAACCAGAATCACGCGACCAGGAAACTTGCGCTTGAGTCCTTCCACCAGCGGCGTGGCGGCAAGAACTTCACCAACCGATACAGCGTGGATCCAAACGGGTCCGCCGTCGCCCACCGCACCAGCTGGGTGGGTCGCGGGGTTCTGTACGGAAGCAATGATATTCGGAGGCAAAATTCCCAGGCGCTCGCGCAACGCGCCAGAACGCTCGCCGCGCCGCCAGCCTCGCAACGCGAAGTACGGCGCGAGCACGAACATGCCCACTGCCGTAAACAGGCGATATAAGAAATACATTGGAAGGTGTTGCGAATTGCTGTCTAGACATCATGCGCTTCCTTCAGCAACTTCGCACACAAATTGGGTATTATAGTGGCAGCAAGCTGGAACATGCACAACTTCCCTTGGAAACCCGGCATCGAAATCCTAGGCTGGAATCTTTCAATATGATTCGATCGTGCGGATTAACTCTAGCGGGGCTGCTGCTGTGCGGCAGCGCTTTCGCGCAAGCGCCTGCTCCGAAGCATCCGCCCAACGGTTCGCCGGCGCCCGGGCCGTCCGTTGCCCACGACACTCACGAAGGCATGACCGTCATGGCCGATCCCTACTCTGATCGCGCCCGCGCGAAAGAAAAGTTCGGCAAAGCAAATCCCGTGGAGGTAGGAATTCTGCCGGTGGAAGTTTTCCTGCGCAATGAGTCAGACCATCCGATTCGAGTCAACCTGAACACAATTCAGCTTGAAATCCATTTTCAAAATGGCGGGCGCCAGGATATCGGGTCGCTGAGCCCGGCCGACGCAGCCTACCTGATCGCGCATCCGAAAGGCCCGAGTGGCCCGAAGCCTTCGCGGCTGCCGGGCATTTCTCTCCCCGGCGGAGATAAGAAGGCCGCTCAAATGGAGGATATTCTTTCTCCCCTCGCTCTCGACGGCGACGTCATTGCCCCGGCGGCCACCGTTCACGGCTTCCTGTTCTTCGATCTTGACCGCGATATGTCGCTCGCAGACACATCCGTCTTATACATTCCCGACGCCTGGGTCATCCCGGGCAACAAAGCGTTGATGTTCTTTGAAGTTCCACTCGCCAAGCCGCCTCAGTAACGAATTGCAAGCTTGGAGTGATGCACCACACGGTGAAGGATGCGCCATAAACTCCTACACAAGTTTCAGATAAGCCGTAGCGGTGACTCCACGGCCCCACGGCTAGCCATTTCGGAAGATTGACAGGCACCAGCGCATTCTAGCCCGATGATATCCTTGTTTTCCTCCATCCGAGTGTCCTTCCGCAGTAGACTCCTATTTTCGCGTTCGTATAGGCGGTTTGATTTTTGTCTGTTCTTATTGTTTATATATACTAAGATGATTCATGGTCCTCAATGCCAATAGCGCCACAAGCGTCGCGCCGTTGCCAACTCGGCGCCTCCACCCGCCAGTAAAGCCTCTGCGCATACTCGTCACCGAAGACACCGAAATAAATCGCGAGCTTGTCCGCGAGCTGCTCGCCAAGCGCGGCCACTCCGTTTCTACTGCCGCCGACGGAATCGAAGCTCTCGCCGCGTTGGAACGCGACTCCTTCGATGTAGTCCTTATGGACGAGGAAATGCCGCGCATGAACGGCTTGGACGCCACCCGTGTGATTCGCAAGATGGAAATTCCCACTGGCCGACACCTTCGCATAGTCGGCTTCACAGGAAATGCGACCAGCGAAGACGAACGTCGCTGTCTCAACGCGGGCATGGACGCATTCGTTGCCAAGCCAGTGCCCATGGAAAAACTGTATCAGGCGGTCGAATCACAAGCGGAAGCCTCCCCACGAATAGATCAAGCGCCAGCCGCGCTTGACGCCCCAATCCCAGCAAGCGCCAAAGAGCCGGTAGCCGAAGAAGGAAGCGCGGCCATACATTTGCATCGTGCTACGGGAGGAAGCAAAAGGCTCCAACACTCCCTGATCAGAACTTTCCTGGAAGACGCGCCCACAACTCTTTCTCTAATTCGGCGCGCTATTGCCAAGAAAGACGCACGGAAGCTCTCCAGCGCCGCACATGCCTTGAAAGGCTCCATTTCCATTTTCGGCGCCGTGGAAGCAGTGGCCATTGCACGCAGTCTGGAAGCCATGGGCTGCTCCGGTCATCTCTTCAACGCCGGTCCGAAATTCCGCGCGCTCGAATCCGAATTCGCACGCCTAAAATTGGAGCTTTTGGCCATTTCTTCCTGGCCAAAGGCCAAATCAAAGACCAAGAGAAAAGCGAAAAGCAAATTTCGTCGCGCGCGCTAGTTCGGCCACTATCAAAAACGTGCCCTGCTGACTAACGCGGCATGCCTTATGCGCATGAACTTGCCCACCACGACGCCGGGCGCCATACTTCGAATATGCCTCCCTTTTCACGCCGATGTTCGATGGTTGCGCGCGCAATTTCTATTGCACTGTTCGCGCTGTTCACATTTTTTCCGGTTCTGCGCGCGGACGAACTGAAACTGAAAGACGGCACAACCATAAGCGGCACGATCGTCGGATTTGAAGAAAATTCGTTCAAAGTGAAAACGAGCTACGGCTTCGCCGAAGTGCAAAAAGACCAAGTCGTCTCGATCGTGATTTCCGCCGGCACCAAAAAGAAAGAATCAGAAAAGAAATACGAGCCCGCGTCCGACTCATCTACCACCTCAGACGCCCTCGCCGCCAAACCCACAGAATCCGCGCCGGCTAGCGCCCACAATCGAGCGGCCCCGGCGAGTTCTGTCGCTCCATCGGGCTCCAGCTCACCGGCCCCTCCGCCAAAAGCAGCAAGCAGGCCCGCGCCAAACTCTGCTGCGCCCGGTTCTGCGACTGCAAGTGTCCCGGCAACAAGTCAGCTTGCGGTCGCAAAACCGGCGCCGCCCGAGCCCATGCGCGAAGAAGTAAGCGGCAACAGCTATGTCAACGACACGTATGGCTTCCGCATGTACAAACCGCCCGCCTGGAGAGTGATCGAGGGTGCGCGCGCGCTTCTCCCCGGCTCCATCACGGCCATGGGCACCGATGACCAGACAACCTATCTGTTAATCGGCCAGCAGAGCGGCGCCGCACAATCCGTTCCAGCCGAGATGGACGCCACGGAGCGCCGACTTCGGGAAATCATGGAAAACTTCCGTCCGTTAGATGAAAAACACATCACGATTTCCGGCACGCCTGCAGTGGAACGCCATTTTCGCGGAACTGTCGATCAGCACGATTGGTCCGGAGTGGTCGTGTATATCCCGCACGACTCTCATCTCTACACCATATTCGGCATGACCATCGCGGATACCGACCTGGTGCAAATTCAGGAAAACGTCATTGCGCGCGCCATCTCCAGCCTTCAATTCACCAAATGAATCAAATTCTCTGACCCTTGCAACCATCGCTTAAGAATGCGTAACTAATCCTCTGGTGCCACTGAAAATATCCGCCTTCGGCGCTGCCGTCGCTCTGATGATTTTCGCCCTCGCGCAGCCTCCCGCTACAAAATTGCCAGCGAAACCTCGCGATGGTACGCCGCCCGTTTTCTATCGCGACGTTCTCCCGATTCTTCAGCAGCATTGTCAGAGCTGCCACCGCAGCGGCGAAATTGCGCCCATGCCGCTGGTTAGCTATGACGATGTCCGCTCGCGTGCGAACGAAATTGCGGTTGCAGTTGCCAAAAGGAAAATGCCGCCCTGGTTCGCCGATCCGCGCTTCGGGCATTTCTCAAATGATCCTTCGCTCACACCGGACGAAATTCACAAAGTCGTCGCATGGGTCGAAGCGGACGCGCCCGGAGGTGATCCGAAGGACGCGCCACCTCCGCGCGAATGGATCCAGGGATGGAATATTTCGCAGCCCGACGTAATCGTAAAAATGCCGAAGGCCGTCGTGCTGCCAGCTCACGGCGATGTGGAATACACCTACGAAATCGTGCCCACCGGTTTCGTCGAAAATAAGTGGGTTCAGATGTCGGAAATTCGCCCGTCAGCGCGCGAAAATGTGCATCACGCCGTCGTTTATATTCGCCCGCCCGACTCGAAATGGCTCAGGCATGCGCCGCTAGGCACACCGTTCACCGCTTTCGATATGACAGATGAGGACAGCCGTCACGGCGCCCACTGGACTGACAGCGATATTTTGCTCGTGTACGCGCCCGGAAGTTCCCCAGATCAGTGGCCCGCCGGCATGGCCAAATTCGTTCCGGCCGGTTCAGACCTGGTTTTTCAGATGCATTACACCACGCATGGCCGCTCGGCCAACGATCAGACCAGCATTGGAATCGTCTTCGCCAGGAAGCCCCCAGCGCAGCGCGTCATCACATTGCAGTTGACCAACGATCACTTCACGATTCCTCCCGGCGCGGATGATTATCGAGTGGAAGCGCGCGGCACATTGCCGAACGATGCGACCCTGCTCAGTTTTTTTCCGCACATGCATCTTCGTGGAAAACAATTCGACTACAACATTGTCGGCGCCCATGGCAGCATCGAAACTCTTCTTCGCGTGAATTATGATTTTTACTGGCAGCTCAGCTATCGGCTAGCCAAACCGCGCGTACTGAAGGCCGGCAGCATGCTGCAAGCCGTCGCGCTGTACGACAATTCTCGCAACAACCTGCACAATCCGGATCCGGATGCTGCAGTCCGATGGGGCGACCAAACCTACGATGAAATGATGGTGGGATTTTTCGACGTCGCAGTCCGCGCCGACTTGGATAAATGGAAATACTTCATCCGTCCGGGCGCGCCGAACGAAAAGCCGTAGCGCTAGATCGGCTAGAACTTCGTTACTTCGCTGAAGTGGAAGTCGCGCACTTTCATGGCCGGAACAACCATCTCGAACGATTCTTCCCCGGCAGTGCGCACCGCCGGACCAAGCATCTCAACGTTCGAAAGCATTTCGATAACACTTTGATTGAACCGGAAATTTCGGATTCCGCTGGCGATGCGGCCATTCTCAACCAGGAACGTGCCGTCGCGCGTCATGCCTGTAAGGACTTTTTTGTACGGATCCACTTCGCGTATATACCAGGTCCGCGTAACCAGGATGCCGCGCTCGGTGGAACGCACCATGTCGTCCACGGATTTGTCGCCGCCCGCGAAAACCAGATTCAGCGGCGCTTCGCCAAATTCATTTGGCAATGGCAAGCCATGACCGGTCGGCTTCGTTTTCATTTTTTTGGCGGTTGCGCGTGAGTACACCAGGTTCTTTGGAACGCCGCGATCGACCAGGAGGACTCTCTGTCTGGGCCATCCTTCCCCGTCATACGGCGTACCCAGCTGAAGGGGATGGTACGCGTCGTCCCACAACGTGATGTTCTCGCCGAAAATCTTTTTGCCAAGACGGTCATTCAGGCAAGAGCGTTTATCCAGCACGGCAGTGGCGGAAAAATCGTAAAAAAGTGATCCGATAATGTCGAGCACGGCCGAGGGTTCCAGAATAGCCGTATAATGCCCCGGCCCGAGATCGCGTGGCTTGCGCGAAGCGATCGCTTTGTTGCTGGCCGTTTCAGCGAGCTCGTCGGGATGGATCTTGCGAATGTCCGGCGAATTCGTTTTGGCCCAGCCGGAGGAATTGTCCTCCAGAATGGTCACAGAGAATTCAGCGTCGGTGTACTGGTGACTCGCGAACATTCCTCTTGAATTTGCCAATATGGATTGATGCACGCCGCTGGAAAAGATCCCCGCAGCGGTTTGGTTTGCCCGTTCCGCCATTTTGCACACGCGCGTGACAGCGCGTGCGCGGTCCATGGGGTTTTCCTTCGCCGTGGCCTCGAAATAACGCGAAATCTTCTGGTATTTTTGTGGCCCAAGCATCGGCAGCAAATCGTGATTTTCGGGCTGGTGACGCGCGAGTGTCGCAGCCGCATCTGCTACGCGCCGTAGCGATTCTTCATCGGTTTTATTCGTCGTCGCGCGCGCGGTGCGCCCATCCACGACCGCTCGTACCGAAATGGCCAGCATATGCTCCGCGACATTTTGATGAATCGTATTGTTGGCAAAGCGAGTCAACGCGTCGGTGGTCGAATCAATTTCAATTTCTGTTTCATCCGCTTGGCTGAACTCGATTACCCGGTCGGCAATGTGCTGAAGTTCCACGAGCGAAAATCGGGCCGCGTTCTGTGCGCGCATGGCCCCGCCCAGACTGGTTTGGACACGCGCTTTGCCGCTCGACGCCCGGCGAGCGCGTGGCGAACGCGATCTTTTCTTCGTACATTTCATCTGGGGCCTGGTTTCCTACTTGGCGAAGGCGACTCCCACTTTTATATTCCGGAATCGTGACGGAGACGCTCCGTGACCGGTGCCCATAGTCTGCATTGGCTGTCCCTTGCCGCAATTCGGCGTGCCCCACAATGTCCAATGCTCCCGAGAGCATATCGCGTCGCAGCTATTCCAAAACTCGGTCGTAATACCGCTGTAGCTGGGGTTTTTAATCATCTGGCCTCTTTTGCCGCCCTTAATTTCCCATCCAATTTCCGTTGAAAATTGAAAATGATAGCGGCGATCGTCAATCGACCACGACCGATTCGTCTCCATTAAAATTGCGCCGTCACTGTCGGCGATCAAATCGCCGTATTTCCAGGTGCCGGGGTTCAAGCTAATGTTCGTCATGCGAATAATCGGCAGTCGGTTCCAATTCTCGGTACGCATCGTTCCGCTAGAGCGCTTTTCGCCGATGGCAGACGCAGTTTCGCGATTGCTCAAGTAGCCGGTAAAAAGCCCGTTCGTAATAACAGGAGTGCACTGCGCCGGCACGCCTTCATCATCGTATGCAAACGTGCCAAGCCCCGGCCCATGTTCCAGACGCGCGTCAGCCACAACATTCACAATTTCCGATCCATATTTCAGCTTGCGCAGCTTATCGACGGTAAGAAAACTCATGCCCGCGAAATTCGCTTCCTGTCCGAGCACGCGGTCTAGCTCAATGGGGTGCCCCACCGATTCGTGAATCTGCAAACCAAGTTGAGAGCCACCCAGAATAATCGTGTTCGTTCCCTCCGGACACTGCGCCGCGGAGTGCAGCGCGACCGCTTCCTCGCCAATTCGTCGCGCATTCCCAACAAGGTCAAACGACTCAATCAATTCATATCCCTGCAGCGCATGCTGCCCGCCAAAGCTATTGGGATACGAACGCTTCTGAATTTCGCTATTGGCAAACGAAGTGGCCACAATCCCCGCGCCCGACTGCATTTTCACCTGATGTAACACCGACCCGCTGGTGGAGACGAAAAGCTGATCGATCTTGCGGAACATCATGGACCCTTCTGCCAGCGTCACGCCTTTCACCTCGAGCATTTCTTTGTCCGCGCGCAGCAGCAAATCGATTTGGCGTTCCACCGGAATGCGGAAGGGATCTTTTACGAAAGGATTTTGCCAAGTGTCCACATAAACTTCTTCGGCTGCAAGCGCAACATCTTCGCGCTTCGCGAGCGCGGAAGCTTTGGCGATGTTCACAGCCTGCGCCGCGCAAGCTTGCACACCTTCGCGCGTTAGTTGATCCGTAGACGCGAATCCCCACGCGCCGCTCGCAATCACGCGAATGCCGATTCCCAGCGACTCGGATTCAAGCAGCGTCCCGACTTCCCGATTTTTGGTCGTGATTTCGCGTAGGCGAACGTCCATCACGCGCGCGTCGGCGTATGTAGCTCCGCGAAGTTTTGCAGTTTCAATTCCCCAAGCAGCCCAATCCAACATCATGCGCGCCAAACCTGCGCGCTAGTTTTCTGTGCGCAATTCATCCAAAGCATCTTAGGTACTGAGCAATCAGAATACAAGCGACTCTCTGCGGGAATGTTCGTGTAGCCCCGCCATCCTGGCGGTTCTTTTTGGTTTGCTACGAATTTGCGACGTTGTGGGCGGGATGCCTGGCGGCGAAAGACTAGTTCTCTCGGTCTAGAATAAAATCAGGAACAGCCAGCAGCGCACGCCGATATTCCGTGTCAGGCAGTTCGCTCAAACTGACCTTTGCGCGGTAAACATACTGTCGCGCCAGCTTCTGAGCGCGTTCGAGCGCGCCCGTCTCTTTCACAAGCCTCGTAATCTGTTCCGGACGCACGCTCTGAAAATCCCGCTCTTCCAGAACTTTTGCCACCAGGCTTCGTCCGTCCCCATTCGAATGCGTGTGCGCATGCCCCGCACGATCGCCGAAGTCATCCGCTGAGTCGGTTGCCGTAGCTTCCAGGGCAAAAATCAGCGGCAGAGTGACTTTCCCTTCTTTCAAATCGCTCAGCACCGGTTTGCCCAATTTTTCAGGCGAGGCCGTAAAATCCAGCAAATCGTCTACCAACTGAAACGCAAGCCCCGCGTTGCGCCCGTATTCCGCCAGCGCATCTTCCACCTTTTTCGGCTGCTTACCCAATACCGCCCCCAGCCGCGAGCATCCACTAAAAAGACAAGCGGTCTTACGATAGGCTAGCTCGGTCGCTTCAATTTCGGTCAGATTGATCCGCCCTAGCCGCGTAAGCTGCAGCAGCTCGCCTTCCACCATGTTTTGTGTGAGATCGATCAGAATATCCAGAATCAAAAAATTTCGTTCGCGTAATGCCATTTCAAACGACTGCATGTACAGCCAATCGCCTGCCAGCACGCTCATGTGATTTCCCCAGCGCGCATTCGCGCTAGGGCGCCCGCGCCGCGTATCCGCCCCGTCGATCACATCATCATGCATCAACGTGGCGCTGTGGATCATCTCCACCACCGCGCCCAGACGAATCGCGCTCTCGCCGCGATATCCCGACGCACCCGCTGCCAGCAAAAGCAGCGCCGGACGCAGTCGCTTCCCTCCGCCCTCACATAAATAACTGGAGATTTCGCTTACCGGCTCGATCGCGGCGCCATTTTGCGCGGCAATTTCCCGCTCCACGAGGGCCAAGTCCTCGCGGACTAAATCGAAAATCCCCTTCGCCATTTGGACAGCGAATGCCATCCTCGAAAATTACCTTGGCGGCGCCGGAGAGGCCGGGGCGCTGAGCCTGAAAAACCGTCTGAAATTTGCAGCCGTCGTGGCCGCGATTTCGTCTGCCGTTGAGTTTCTCACATTCGCCAACGCTTGCGCTACCTCCACGACATTCGCCGGCTCGTTTCGTTTCCCCCGCCTTCCCTGCGGCGGCAGAAATGGCGAATCCGTCTCCGTCAGCAAACGCTCCATCGGCAGCACGCGCGCCACATCCCGCAAGTGCTGCATCTTCGGATACGTCACGTTCCCCGCGAACGAAATCATGAACCCCATATCCAGCCCGCGCTGGGCCTCCGCAAGCGTCCCCGTAAAGCAATGCAGAATTCCGCCAAGCCCCGTCGGCTTCCAGTCCTGCTCCAGCAGCCCTAAGCAATCCTCCCACGCATCCCGGCAATGAATCACAATGGGCAGTTTCGCCGTTCGTGCTTCGCCGAGTTGACGACGGAAAACCTGTTGCTGCACGTCGCGCGGCGAATGATCGTAATAGTAATCTAGCCCCATCTCGCCCCAGGCAATCACGCGCGGGTGTTTCGCCAGTTCATCCAATCGCTCAAAATGTTCTTCCGTAGCTAACTGCGCCTCATGCGGATGGATTCCGATCGTCGCGAAAATCCAGTCATACTCTTCCGCAAACGGAATCGCCGCGTTCAGCCGCTCCGGCCCCGTGCCGCTTCCAATAGCCAGCAGCGCCTCAATTCCTGCCGCTCGCGCGCGATCGAGCATCGCCGCTCGGTCTTCATCAAATTGCGGAAACTCCAGATGCACATGTGAGTCAATAATTTCCAATGCCTGTCCTGTTCAGAAATCCACTTAAAATGTGCCGCCATCCCCAAGCGAGGCCCTTTGTGGCCGACCAGGGACCTGCTTCACCTTTTTCTTGCAACCGCGTCACTTCACCTTCGCGCCCGCCGGAATCTCCTCCGCAAACGTGCACAACACAGCCCTCCCGTCCGGCCCCGGCGACGCCGCCAGCAGCATGCCATTCGATTCCACCCCGCGCATTTTCCGCGGAGCCAAATTCGTCACCACCACAACTTTGCGCCCCACCAATTCCTCCGGCGAGTACGACGTCGCGATCCCGGCCAACACCTGACGCACCTCGTCGCCAATATCCACCATTACCTTCAAAAGTTTGTCAGCCCCCGCCACTTTCTCCGCCGACTTCACCACGCCTACGCGCAGCTCCACCTTCGCGAAATCCTCGATCCCGATTTTTGCCGGCACAGCAGGCGCGGTTCCCACCGCCGCAGCCGCCGATGCCGCTGCTCCTCCAGCGGGCGTTCCTGCGCCCGGCGCGCTGGCGGGAATTGTCGCAGCTCCCGCCGCTGAAGTCCCGGTGCTAGCTCCTTCGGCCGGTTTTTTCGTAGTGGTCGTTGATGCGTCTGGCTGCGTGCTGCCCGGATTGCGTATCTCGTTTTCCATAGTTTCAATCCTCTCCAGTGCTTCTTTTTTGTCAATGCGCGGAAAAACCCCTTCAGGCTTTCCAATCTTCGCTTCGGATTTCAACTCGCCCCACTTCAACTGATCGATTCTCACATCTCCAATTCCCCCAACTTGGCCAAGCTGCTGCCAGATCTTCTGCGTAGCATCAGGAATTACCGGATGTGCCAAAACGCAGGCAATTCGCAAAACATCTGCTGCGGTGAAAAGCGTCCGTTCCAAAGCTTCACGCTTGCTGACATCATCGGCATATGTCCATGGTTTCTCAGCCGCGAGAAACTTATCGCACGCCGCAATAAGTCCCCACACCTTTTCGACAGCTTGCGAAAACTCGAAGTGCTCGTAGAGTTCCGCAATCTCTCCCAGCTCTTCGCTCCGAAAAGCTTCCGGCCGACTGGCGCTTGCGCCAACATTTGGCATGGTCCCGTTCAAATTTCGTTCGATCATCGTTAGTGTGCGATTTGCCAGATTTCCCAGCCCGTTCGCCAAATCCGCGTTGTAGCGAGTAATCAGCGCCTCGCGCGAAAAATTGCCATCCTGACCAAACACAACATCGCGCAGCAAGTAATAACGCAGCGCGTCATTCCCCAGCACTTTCACAATCGGCTCGGGATAGGCCACGTTCCCCTTCGACTTGCTCATCTTCTCCTGCTCGAACAGCAACCAGCCATGCGCGATGATTTGCTTCGGCAGTTCAATCCCCGCCGCCATCAAAAACGCCGGCCAATAAACCGCGTGGAAACGAATAATCTCCTTCCCCATCGCATGTATGTCCGCAGGCCAAAAGCGCTCGAATTCCGCACGCTTTTGCGGATCATCGCTTCCGAAACCGATGCCAGACATATAGCTCGTCAGCGCGTCATACCAAACGTAAAAAACATGTTCCGGATCGTCCGGCCAAGGGACTCCCCACTTGATCGATTTCCGGCTGATCGAAATGTCTTTCAGCCCGCTCTCAACGAAACTTTTCACTTCATTGAATCGAAAATCCGGATGCACGTAGTGCGGATTATTTTTGTAAAGCTCGAGCAGCTTTTGCTGGAAAGCCGAAAGCCTGAAGAAATAATTCTCCTCGGAGACAAGTTCCCCCGGCCGCCCACAAATCTGGCAATCCGCCGGCTCTGCCGTATCGCTCACATAGAGATTGTCGTAGATGCAGTAGCGCCCTTCATATTTAGCTTTGTAAATCGCTCTCTGAGACGGCTCCAGCGCCCGGTCCCGTTCCTGAGTGCGCCGCACCAGATTTTGCACTGCCCGCGCGTGTCGAGGCTCGGTCGTACGAATAAATTCGGTATTCGTAATTCCCAGTAACGTCCACAACTCGCGGAAAATCTTTTGATTCTTATCCACAAGCTGTTGCGGCGTAATTCCCTGTTTCTCCGCGGCGCGCTCGATATTCACTCCGTGCTCATCGGTCCCCGTCAGGTAGGCCACGCCGTAGCCGCACATCCGCTTGTAGCGCGCGATGACGTCGCACACGATCGTGGTGTACGCGGAGCCCACGTGCGGGCGCGAATTCGCGTAGTAAATTGGCGTTGTAAGATAAAACTTAGGCTTCGACATTCAGATTTCTTTTTCCTGTTTAAGAATTGGAAATTCAGCACTATGCGCCGACTGAAAAATGGGGACTTGCACCTGAATCCTGCCCCGCAAGCTATTTGCGCGTTTCTTTCTGCTTCTGAAACTCGAACGCCGCCGCCGCAAGCACCTGCTTTAGCGGAATCCCCTTTTCCGCTGCCAGCCGCTGGCAATCCTCATATTCCGGCGTCGCATTCAGCAGCGACCCATTCATCCGCGAAATCTTCATGCGCACTTCGCCAAACTGTGTTTCGACCCGCAGCACTTCCCGGTCCAACACTTTTCGGCGAACATCATAAGTCCGCACTCCAATCGTCGTCGTCTCGCGAAACACCAAATCCATCATTTTCGCAGTGTGCGTGGACTCGCAAAGAATGGTTAGCAACACTCCTGGCCGATTTTTCTTCATCTGTACGGCTGTCGAAAACACATCCAGCGCTCCCGCCGCGAGCGTCTTCTCCACCAGGTAGCCGCAAATCTGCGGACTCATGTCATCGAGATTTGTTTCAATCACGGTCACCGGCGTGTCCCAGTACTCCCCAGTCTCGCTCGTCGCATTCTCGCCGATCATTATGCGCAAGACATTTGCCTTCTCGGCAAAATCCGCGCTCCCCGCTCCGTACCCGACCGCGCGCAAAGTCATCTCCGGAATTTGCGCGTAATGAGTCGATAGCGTGGTCGCAATCGCCGCGCCGGTTGGCGTCACCAGTTCCCGCGCGATGCCTCTCGTGTACACCGGCGCGCCCCGCAATAATTCCGCCGTAGCAGGAGCCGGCACCGGAAGCAGTCCGTGCGCCGTCTGCACCTGCCCCGCGCCCACATCCAGCGCCGAGCATGCAAACTCATCAATGCCCAGCAGCTCGAATCCCACCGTCGTTCCCACGATGTCCACAATCGAATCTATCGCCCCGACTTCGTGGAAATGCACTTCTTCGACTGGCACGTTGTGAACTTTCGCTTCCGCCTCGGCCAGCCGCGTGAAAATCCGACGCGCTCGATCCGCAGCCCGCGGCGCAAGCCCAGCCTTATCAATTCTTCCTAAAATAACGGACAGCCCGCGATGATGATGCCGCTCAGATGATTCCACCGTCACATGCGTTGCAAAAATCGAGCCCCGCTTCACTTTCTCCGCCGAAATTGACCAGCCTTCCAGCCCCAGTTTTCGTAACTCCACCTCAATGGCGCGAAGGTCCGCCCCGGCATCGACGAGCGCGCCGAGGACCATGTCGCCGCTAAGTCCCGAAAAACAATCGAAATACGCAATCCGCGCGCTATGCATGTCCGTATGCGGATAAACCCGCAAATGGTTGAAAAAAAGATACTAGTCTGGCCCCCGCACCCTGTCAAATCTTCACCTCAGACCGCACCAGCATATACCTTGTATTTTAAATCCACGTCAGGGGTATCCTCGCGCCATGTTTGTGTCTGTCAAGCGTCCTGCCGGGGGATATCAGGTTCACTCCGCTTTGGTGGCTTTCCGCTATCCTGCTGTTCGCGCCGACATTCGTTATGTTTTTTGCCAGCCAATCTCATAACGTTGGCGGAATCCTACTTATAGCTTCCACGGCCATACTCCTTATGTGCGGGCATGCGTTCCCGGCGGGCAAGTTAACCATGTTCGAGCCGATCGCAAGGCACCAAAGGGACATCAGATTTACGCCTCTTTGGTGTATCGCTCGCGCGTTGGTACTCGCTGGCTGGATTCCTTAACAGCTTAGGGTGCAGCGGATTAATCTTCGCACTGTATCGGAGTAAGCGCGCTCGACGAAGCCATTGACACTGGGCTGCGCTTCTCCTCGCAAGAAAACAAGTTCATCTTTGAATCTATCTCCAAATCGGGCAGTTATCGCTCGATCCCTTTTGAAGCTTCTTCTCTTCCACGGAAAAGATTAGATGATCGCCAGTACGGTACGCTACCCCGTCACAGGACTCCTTGAATTTCGTTTAGCGACGTGCTACCGTCCGGCGTGATTAATTTAGAACATCGGATAGAACGGCAGGCGCGGACCCCCCGTAAAATCTCTCTGGACACCGTCTTCAGTCCCCCGATTTCGAGCGTCCTGTTCAGGAAAATGACCTCAGATCTGAGCCCTTTGCGAACATTTCTAACCGAAACTGAGTTACATTCAGAAATCGACGTAACTTGTTCAAACCACTCATGCGTGACCCAGTCCAACCGAAACCAGAATCGCCCATCCCGATATCAGTCAATCGCGCTCCTTTTGCCTGAGGCCGCGCGTGTATAAAGTCCTCGAAAATCGAATCCGCAAAGCGCTCACCCACCACATCCACGAGCGCTACAAAGTTGACGTTCCCGTCGTTCTGTCCCGCCCGCCCCAGCTCTCCATGGGAGAAGTAGCTTCCCCCTTGTGTTTCGAACTTGCCAAGCAAATGAAAAAGCCTCCTCGCGCCTTGGCGCAGGAGATAGCGAATTCGCTGAAGCCGATCGAAGGCGTAGCGCGTATCGAAGTGGCCGGCGCCGGCTACTTGAATTTATTTTTCGACCGCGCGCAATTTTTTCGCGCCGCATGCGAAGAAGCAGGCCACGAATCCGCTGCACCCGCCGCGAAAGCAGCTAAAACAGTTGTCGAACACACCAGCATCAACCCCAACAAAGCCGCGCACATCGGCCACGTCCGCAATGCTGTCTTGGGCGACACGTTCGCGCGCCTCTTGCGTTACGCCGGCCGCCTCGTCGAAGTACAGAATTACATCGACAACACCGGCGTGCAGGTCGCCGACGTGGTCCTCGGCTTCCTCCATCTCGAAAAAAAATCGCTCGCCGACGTCAAAGTGCTGGCCGGCGCGCCGAAATTTGACTATCTCTGCTGGGACCTCTACACCCGCGTCACGCACTGGCTCGCAGAAGACAAAACGCGTCTCGAACTCCGCAATCAAACCTTGGAAGAAATTGAAGAGGACCATGGCGACGCCGCAAAAACGGGGGAAGTGGTCGCAACAGCAATCGTGCACTGCCACCTGCGCACCCTGGATCGCCTTGGCATCGATTACGATCTGCTCTCGCAGGAAAGCGAAATCCTGCACCTAAAATTCTGGGATGCCGCGTTCAAAATGTTGAAGGAGCGAAACGTTATTCAGCTCGCCACCTCAGGAAAAAATGCAGGCTGCTGGGTCATGCAGTTTCCGTCCGAGCGCGACACAGCGGAGGGTGAAACAAAAACCGCTACGGACAATCCCGAAGAGCCGCCAGAAGAAGCCGAAGCAAAAATTATCGTGCGGTCAACCGGGACAGTCACCTACGTTGGTAAAGACATTGCGCATCACCTGTGGAAGTTCGGCCTGCTCGACCGCGATTTTCATTACCGGCGTTTTCACAAGCATCCTGACGGCCACCAAGCCTGGATTACCTCCAGCGACCGCGACGACCCCGGGGCCCCCTCCTTCGGCCACGCGCACGATGTTTTCAATGTGATTGACTCGCGCCAAGCGTATCCGCAGCAAGTGGTGGTCGCAGGCCTGCGCGCCCTCGGATACAATGAACAAGCCGATCACCTGAAACATTTTGCTTACAACGTCGTCGCGCTCACCCCGCGCTGCGCTCAGGAAATGGGGTACGAAATCCCGCCGGAAGACGCGAAAAAGACCTATGTGGAAGTGAGCGGTCGAAAAGGGCAAGGCGTCAAAGCCGACGACTTGCTTGACCGCCTGGAACTAAGCGCGCGCGCGGAAGTGGATTCGCGGCACCCCGAATCATCCGAAGCCGAACGCGCTGCAATCGGCCACGCCATCGCCATCGCCGCGCTGCGATATTTTCTGCTGCGCTTCACGCGTTCCACGGTCATCGCGTTTGATTTTGAGGAAGCTCTCAGCTTCGAAGGCGAGACCGGCCCTTACGTTCAGTACGCCGTCGTTCGCGTAAACGGAATTTTGCGCAAAGGAGCGGAACAGGATCCCAGCATCAGCGTCGAAAATTCAGAAAATATGGAGAAGTTGAAAAGTGGCGTGCTGGATGTTGCGCCCTTTCTCAGCGGCTCCGAGGGCGATTCACTTTGGGATATTGTCCTACTGGCAGGTTCGCTTGACGCGCGCGTGGAACAAGCGGTCTCAGCGCAGGAGCCGGCGTTTCTTGCGCGTTTCGCGTTCGAACTCGCGCAAGCTTTCAATGTTTTCTACCACAAGCACCACATCCTCTCAGAAAAAGACGCCCCAAAACGCGCTTTCCTCCTGCTGATCACCGCGCTGGTGCGCGAACAACTAGTCACCACGCTCCGCATCATGGGCATCACTGCCCCGGAGAAAATGTAACGGAATGTCACCGCCGGAGAAAATGGAATGGACTCGTTACTCACGTCTATTCTGCCCCACATGGCAAAAGACAAATGTCATCCCGAACCGTGTTTTGCGGACGCTTTGAGGGATCTGCTGTTGGCGATGAAGTGAGTTACGCAAACGTCAGTTACAAACGGATGTTGAATTACATTTTCAGCGCGAAATCCACGATGGAGCGAATCGCAACACCAGTCGGCCCCTTCGCCAACCACGGACGCCCCTCGTCGATCCAACAGGTCGCCGCGATGTCGAGATGTATCCAGGGCGTGTCCTCGGCGAATTCCTTGATGAACCATGCGGCCGTGATCGCGCCGCCGCCTTTGCCGCTTCCGGTGTTGCGAATGTCCGCGATATTGCTCTTGATCATTTCCTGGTATTCGTCGTCGATCGGCATGGGCCACATCTTTTCGCCGACGGCCTTGGCGCTTTCGAGGAACTGGTCAAGATATTCTCGTGGCGTGCCAAATGCGCCGACGTGCACGTTTGCCAGCGCCACCTGGATGGCTCCGGTCAACGTAGCAGCGTCGATCAAATGGGTGGCGCCTAATTTGCGCGCGTAGCAAATGCCGTCGGCGAGAATCAGCCGGCCTTCCGCGTCAGTGTTAATGATCTCAATCGTTTTTCCGGACATAGCCACTTGCACGTCGCCGGGTTTTTGCGCGCGCCCACCCGGCATATTTTCGGTGGCGGGAATCACCGCAATCACCGGCACGTTCGGTTTCAAAGCCGCAATCGCGCGCATGGCACCGAGCATGGTGGCTCCGCCGCCCATGTCGTACTTCATCTTCTCCATGTTGTCGGCCGGCTTAATCGATATGCCGCCGGTATCGAAGGTCACCGCTTTGCCCACCAGCCCGAGCACTGGACCGCCCGGCCGAACATTTTCAGGCGTGTAGCGCAACACGATCACGCGCGGCGGTTCGACGCTGCCCTGCGCCACGCCGATCAGGGCTCCCATTTTCAATTCGGAAATTTTGCGCTCGTCGAGAATTTCCACCGCGAGCCCGGCCTCTTTGGCCATAGCTTCGGCACGCGCCGCGAGCATGCGGGGAGTAAGGCGGTTGGAGGGTTCATTGATCAGGTCGCGCGCGAAATTCGCTGATTCAGCGATCACGCGGCCCTGTTCGATTGCAGCGGTGAGGTTCGCACCTAGGCCTTCGTCGAAATTCACCAGCGAAACAGCTTGGATTTCGCGATTTGGCTTCTTTTCCGTGTGGTATTTATTCGATTCGAAATCGGCGGTGATCAATCCTTCCACGACGGCTTGTGCGGCATTCGGCCCGCGCTCGCCTTCTTGGGTGACCAATACGAATTTCTTTACTCCGCGCGACTTCAGATAGCGCAATGCCGTCCCCGCGATTTTTCGCAAATCCCCGGTCGTAAATTTTGATGGCTTCCCGGCGCCAATCAAAAGAAGCCGCTGCGCGCCAAGACCTGTGGGAAAATGAACGAAAACAATTTCATTCGCTTTGCCGGTCAATTCCCCGCTCTCAACGAGCGAGGCCAATTGGCCATTCATGGAGCGATTTATCTCGCCGGCTATTCCGTCGAGCTTGTTTTCCTGATCGAAAACGTAGGTAACCAGCGCATCGGTAGAAATAGAAGAGAACGGCTCTGTCTCTAGTTGGATCTGCATGTTCCCCTTTCGAATTCATCGCCGTCGCGAGCGGAAAATCGCCTCGCTGGCTTCTCGTTTGGCTTCTTTTTGGCGTTCGGATTCGCGGCGGTCGTGGAACTTTTTTCCTTTAGCCACCGCCAATTCACATTTTGCAATGCCGTCGCGAAAATAAATCTTGGTCGGCACCACAGTCATGCCTTTTTGTTGCGTTTGAACCAACAGCCTTTCGATTTCACGGCGCTTCATCAGCAATTTGCGCTTGCGCAGAGGATCGTGATTACGAAAACCTCCCGGAAGGTACTCGGGAATATGGCAGTTTACCAGCCAGGCCTCCCCGCTGCGAATTTCCGCGTACGCGTCACGCAAGGCGCCCTTGCCCTCCCGAAGAGTTTTTACTTCGGTGCCAACGAGCACCAGCCCCGCTTCCAAGCTGTCGAGCAAATGATAGTTATAAGAAGCGGCGCGATTCTGCGCAACAATCTTCACGCCCTCGTGTTGAGATTTATTAGCGTTCGATTTCACACTCACCATGATAGCTGCCGCACACAACGCGCCGCAAGTCGCAGATTTCAACCGATTTCGCGAAGGGCTGGAGAAAATTCATATTGCTGTAACCCGAATTCCGTACTTAGTTCGTCTAATGTAAGGTTAAGTAGCACAACGCGGACGTTTCCTTGCTGCATCATATAGTGGGTGCTAAACTTCCTAGGGTTTCAACAATCCCGCGCTGGGGGGCTTTTTTGCATCGATTAAGTTACTTGGCAGTTTTGATTGCTGCGGCTGCGTTCTTGGCTGGCTGCCCGAAGTCAAATAACGAATACTCTGCCGGCCGCAAGGCCGAAAACATTGAAGATTACGATACGGCGCTGGTCCACTACGAAAGAGCGCTGCGAGACGACCCTCAGAACGCCGAATACAAGCTGCGCGCCGAGCACATGCGCTATGAGTCTGCCGTAAACCACGTGAAAGAAGGCGAACTGGCGCTCAAGAAAGGCGATTTGCAACTCGCTTTAGGCGAATTCCAGAAAGCGCAATTAATTGATCCCTCCAACGCTGCTGCAGATCAAGAAGTGAAAAAGACGATGGATTTGATTGCGCAAGCTGCGGGCGGCGTAACTCCGCCTACCAATCCTGCTCCTAAAGAGGACAATGAGCTGCTCTCGGCGCCTCCCAAGTTAAAACCGCTTTCGCGCGAGCCAATCAATTTGAAGATGACGAATGATGCGCGGGTCGTGTTTGAAACGATAGCGAAGCTGGCGGGCTTGAGCGTTATTTTCGATCCAGATTTCACGGGCAAGCGCATTACGGCGGAGCTGCCGAATGTCACCTTGGAGCAAGCGCTGGATGCGGTGTCGTTGGAAAGCAAAGCCTTCTGGAAACCAGTTACACCCAACGTGATCTTCGTGGCGCCAGACCAGCCGCAAAAGCGCAAAGACCTGGAAGATGAAGAAGTGCGCACATTCTATATCTCGAACACGATTACCGCGCAGGACTTGACCGAGATCGTCAACGGCTTGCGCCAGCTTCTTGATTTGCACCGTTTGCAGCAGGTGAACGCGCAAAACGCGATCGTGATTCGTGACACTCCCGACAAGCTTGCCCTGGCGGCAAAAATTATTCGCGACATCGATAGGTCGAAGCCGGAAGTTTTGCTTCACATTCAGGTGCTCACAGCAAGCATGCAACGTCTGCGAGACCTCGGAATTCTTCCGGGCCAAAGCATCTCGGTGGCTTTCAATCCGCGTTCGGCCTTGCAACCAAATTCGACGACTACAACTACCACCGCGACCACTACAACCACCACTAGCACGACGAGCACGACTGCGACAACCGGCACGCAAGTTACCCTGAATGCACTGAAACATCTGGGCACCGCGGATTGGTCCATCACGCTTCCCGGCGCGCAGGCCAATGCAATTCTGACAGACACGCGAACGAAGATCATTCAGGATCCGGAACTGCGTGTTACCGATGGCCAAAAGGCTACGCTGAAAATCGGTCAGCGCGTTCCGGTAGCAACCGGGAGCTTTCAAGCCGGCGTTGGCGTGGGCGTGACGGGATCGGCAGGCGTTGTGAATCCCCTGGTCAACACGCAATTTCAATATATCGATGTGGGCGTGAACATAGACGTGACACCGCGAGTGCACCCCGACGGCGATGTGAGCATGAAGTTGACTGTCGATATCTCGCAAATCGTAGGCAACAGCCCCATCGGCGGGATCAATCAGCCGGTCATCGGTCAGAAAAAAGTGGAACATGATATCCGTCTAAAAGAAGGCGAAATGAGCATACTGGGCGGATTGATCGAGCGGACCAACACAAAAATAATCAACGCCATACCAGGACTCGGTGAAATTCCCGCGTTGCGCTATTTATTTTCTGACAACAGCAATGAAGTCCAAGAAGACGAAACTTTAATTGTGCTTACTCCGCATATCGTTCGGTTTCCAACGTTTTCTCCCGGGAACCTTCGCCCGATGGCGGCCGGAACAGATTCAAACGTGCGCGTTTATCGCGAAAGTTCCGAAGTAATGCCGGACGCTACCGGGACAACGCCGCAGGCTGCCGCGGCAAGCCCGCCACCACCGGGCTTGGCTCCGGCGGTTTCACCGTCAATGGTGCCGACTTCGACGCCGCCGCAGCAAGTTGGAAATGCCGCCGCGCAACTTCATTTTGAGCCAAGTTCGACGACCATGAAAGTAGGCGATACCACGACACTGGGGCTCGCTGTTTCCAATGTGAATGATCTTTACTCCATTCCCCTTCTGGTGCATTACAACCCCGCCGTAATTCAGGTAGAAGAAGTGCGCAATGGAGGATTCCTCTCCGGCGGAACGCAGGAGATTGCCATCGTGCAGCGAATTGACGCGCAGCGTGGCGAGATCGTGGTTTCTGCCACGCGGCAACCGAACACGCCAGGGATCAACGGCACAGGCACCCTGCTTGGTTTTGTGATTCACGCGGCCGCTCCCGGCAACGCATCGCTGCAGATTTTGCAGGTAAATGCGCACGACTCGCAGCAGCGGACCATCCCGATGGTGTCCGGAGAAGCCACGATTCGGGTGCAGTGATGGAATTGAGCAGGAATTTTCGCCGTCAAATTTCTCAAAGGCCTCGGCGGTCGCGTTTGACCTCACCCAGATACTTTCGGCGTGCCCGCGCCGTCGCTGCAGGCATGACTCTGATTGAGCTGATCCTTGCCTGCGCTATCCTTATGATTCTGGCGACGGCGGTAGTGCCTTTGGCGCGTGTCACCGTGAAGCGCCGCAAAGAGGACTTGCTTCGCTACGATCTGCGGCAAATGCGTGACGCGATCGACCGCTTTAAGGACGCGGCGGACAAAGGCCAGATTCAAGTTCAGGCTGGGACTGAAGGGTATCCACCGGACTTACAGACGCTGGTTCACGGTGTTCCATTAACCGGCGTGGCGGGCAAGAATATTCATTTTCTGCGCAGAATTCCGGTGGACCCCATGACGGGCAACCAGGACTGGGGTATGCGGTCTGTTCAGGACGACACCGACTCGACGTCCTGGGGCGGCCAAGACGTGTTTGACGTATTCTCGAAGTCTTCTGGAGCAGCGCTGAACGGGACAAAGTATTCTGATTGGTAATTGCAAGCCGGAGTAGAGCATATGATACCCCGAAATATTGGCAAGGCGAGAAAAATTGAAAACGGCGAGATTGGCCAGCGCGGATTCACGCTCATCGAGTTAATGTGCGTGATCGCTATTATCCTGATCCTGGCAACGATTAGCGCGGGCCATTACGAGAAATCAGTCATTCGCGCGAAAGAAACGACCTTGCACACCGACCTGAAAGTAATGCGCGATGCCATACAGCACTATACGGAAGATAAGGAAGCCGCGCCGTCTTCACTCGATGATCTGGTTTCCGCCCATTACATTCAGCAGATCCCAACTGACCCTATGACCAACGCTAAAGATTGGGTTACGGCGTCGGAAGATTTCGAGGTCAGCCCGGAGCAAAGCTCGTCGGGCATCACCGACGTGCATTCTGCATCAAACGAAGTATCCCCGTTCGAAAACGACCCTTACAGTTCGTGGTGAGTAGAGGCCAAACTGAAAGGTCGCAGGTACCAAACACGCTCACCATCCTTTCCGAGTTAAAACTATTTAGTCCGACCGCTTAGTCGCAAGTCTTCAAAAATTCAACATGTGCCGCAACGTAATCCTTTCGGCTGACTCGTCCGGCTATCCGAGTAATCGGGGGCTATCCCTCAGCCGACAGAATGCACATGCTTAGTGGCTACAGCGTCCCATTGCGTGCAACATCGGTGAGTATCGAACCGGGTAGAATTCCTGGAATGAAAGAGGCGATTCATGCTGTGGACTCGCCGTAGCGAAGTGTTTAGTCGAGCGGCATCGGGGTGATTGGTTTCAAGAGTCGCTACCGCGAATCGGGCACGAGATTAGTTACTTTTTCAGCCGATGCCGGCCAACCTCCCTTCAGGAATTGATCAATTGCGGGGATGACGATTTCGGGATATTCATCGAACGACTGATGTGCCCCACCTTGGACGGTCAACAATCGTGCATTGGGGAGTTTCATGGCCCATTCTCTACCGCCTCCGTAGGGAGCATTCCTATCCTTCGTTCCATGAACCGTGAGGACCGGCATCGCAATTTTCGCAAGATCGGCGCTTGTCAGATCTATAGTTTGGATAGACGCGAAAGACGCTTCGAACTGCGAATTCAAGTTGACGGGCCACTCGTTCTCGAAATCGCACAGCCCCGTTTTCGGCACCCCCAGACGATCGACGTGCGCCGAATCGCCGACGAGTGCGAACCGCTGCACGCCCCAATCCAACTCGCAGTACTTCCGCGGATGACTGCGATCAAAGCCTTGTTTCTGCAGTTGGTCGAGTTTTTTGACGCCATCAGGATCGAGTGCCGCCGTGTAATCCTCGGACAAGCCAGGGGGATACTTCGTATCATATTTGATCGGGACCGGATCCAATTGCACAATGCGCGCGACATATTGAGGATAATCGCGTGCGTACAGCATCACCAGCAGCCCCATGTAGGAATAGCCGATTGGAGTGATCTTTTCAGCGGCGAAATGTTTTCGGACGGCTTCCATATCGCGGACGTCATCCATGATAGTTTTTCTCTTCCTGTCTTGGACGGCATCAGATTTTCCGCGGGAACGTGTATCGTAAAAGATTAAGCGATGACCCGGCGCAAGTCGCTGTAGGGTACGGATCAGAAACAGTCGTCCGGGGATCACTATTGTTTCCAGTCCATTGCCGACGACTTGGTAAAAGATGTGAACCCCGTCACTGGTGACGACAAAGCCTTCTTGAAGTCGATCCACGCTTTCGTTAGCCGCCTCCCGAGGCTTGGGAGACGTAATGAAGCGAACTCTAGGAGACCACGGTTCACCCGCCAGTCCTATCGTGGCCGCAAGCCAAAACGTGCCAAGCAGGAACGCCGCTGACGCGAGGCATCGAAGATAGCTGCATTTAAAGATCATCACATTCGTCAAGACCAGTCAGTAGCTCGTGGGATATCCAGGGAGTAGCAAAATGTATTAGACGCAGATTTGGCGAAGGTGTGAGCCGTTGTACTGGAAATGAGAAATCCGTTTCACAGACCGGTGCAAAAGCACTTCGTTGGCCCCATCGGGCGTTCGCACCGCACTCCTCGTACCAAATCTTCGCCCCGCCCATACCGACAAAGTTCCCCGCGGCAGCTGCCGTGGCGGCCGTGATAGAACCTTGCTCGGCTCCGGACACAAGCCAACTAACCCAAATCAGCATTGTGCGTCCTCTCCTATCAAGCAGTTTCTTGCGATGCGCGATCTACATGGCGCTAATCGCCGGGTTTTACCGTCGTAATGTCGAGGGGGCCGTCAATCGTCAGGAACCACAAGCACTCGCTTTTTCGCGTGCACGTGACGCGATGTGGCTCTTTGCCTGGTATGTAGGCAAAGCCGGCCTGTCCCAGTGTTGCGGTCGGAGCACTGGTTATTTCTATCTGCAGCTCGCCTTTGATGACCATAAATTCCTGCGCCGCCGAGTGAAAATGCAAAGGGACCACACAGCCTTTATCCGCTTTGAGAAGCACCATCGAAGGTCCGTTGCTCGGGTCTCCCATTTCGACCGCCGAAGATAGGCACGCAGGATCTCCGGTGGACTTGAAATGCGCGTTCTGCAGAGGCTGTATCGCGACGGGGGCCGACTGGTCCGCTGAGCCGGATGTTGGCACAGCGACAAGCAGGAGTGCGAAGGCGGCGGCGCACGGAATCCATTTGCGAACTCTGTTGAAGGCGGCGATTTTTGACTTCATGGCGACTCCTCCGGTTGGGTATCTTCCAGGTGCAATCTCGCTCCTCGCACCGGTGGGGATGTTACAGAATACTTGAGCGACCAACGTGTCGCAATCTACGTCATTGAGCGTAAGTCGATGCGCATTTCGGCGCCTCTGAAGGGAGCCAGCACAGAATTTCGGGGTCAGTTCACACTGCGAGCAACAACCTAAAATAATATGACGCGCCGAATGATCTTTTCGATAGGGCGCCTGCGCGTTTCGACCTGATTCCGGAACCAAGCTAGGACATTGTCATCGAGACCGATGGTAATGCGTGTTTTGCCCTTTGGAACGCCAACGACAGCGCTACGTTTAGTCTACTGAAATCGTATTCACGCGTCATGATTCCCACGGATTGAGCACTTGTACGGGCACGCGCGTAAAGTCGCTCACGGTTCGTGAAACGAGCGTCAGATTGTGATGGATTGCCGTTGCCGCCAGCAAGCCATGTACGAAAGGCCAGTCGGCTGGAACCATCTATACGAAGCTGGACACTTGCGTTCGGGTTAAGTTGATTTATGGTAAAAGCGAGAACGTGGATTATACTCGGCTCTCAAGAGGCGTTTACCAGCGTTATTCTGCGAACGACACAAAATGGCCCAAGAAAAGCTCCGTGTCCACTTCAGCGACTATCTCGGGAATGCCGAAGTCGTAATCTATACGATACTCGCCGTGCTGCTCTTCATCACCGCGCTCGCGACCATTGGAAGCGCCGGCAAAACGCTTTGGGAGGGCTTCGCTCATCGGAGCATCGCCAGTCAGACCCTGCGCGTGCTCGACCAACTCCTTGTTGTCCTGATGCTGGTCGAAATTCTCCACACCGTACGTATCTCCATCCACTCTCATTATTTGGTTACAGAACCATTCCTCGTCGTCGGCCTGATCGCCTCTATTCGGCGCATCCTCGTAATCACTTTGGAAGCCGCCACACTCACAACGGGTGGAACTTGGTCCACCGAGGGCGCCAGCATATTTCGAGCCAACATGCTCGAACTGGGCCTATTGGGCATCCTCATTCTCATCTTGGTCTTTTCCATCACACTTCTGCGCCGTTACGCACCCTCCGCGGAAAGCCTCGAAAGCTAAACACTCGCAACTCGCATCGTCTCTTCGTTGCGAAGTCAAACGTTCACCGGTGTTTCGTGGCATGCTCTTGGTGAGCGACGTATTTATTTCGGAACTGATAAACCGAGTTCAAAACCTCCTGGAGATTCGCATCCGCCGCCGTCGAGAAGCCCTCTTTTATCGCCTTTAGAATTCCTCCGAGGTTTTCGCTGCTCTTATTTGCGTAGTCCAAGCAAAATCTTAGATGCCCTCATTCCGCACGTTTCCGCGCCAAGTCTTGTGGCTTGCTTCGTTCAAAGCCGCGGGATATTATCCGCGCGAACTTAAGTCATGTTTTCGATCAAGAAGCATCCACGACTTGACGCTCTTATTGCGGACGGCACCGGGATCGCGCTGGTTATGGCGCTGGTCGCGATGTTTGGAGCAATTGCCGCATTGCGCGCAGGCAACGCGGAAGAAGAAGCGGCCGTACTCGAAAGCAAGCTCAGCCAGCGCCATCTGATCGAACTCACCTTACGCAAGGAATATAACGAGCGCGAGGGCCAACTCTTCCACTTCGATGACGATTATGGCTCTATCGTCACCGAGGGACGAAGGCTGCGCGCCGAGGCTGACGCGCTCAGGAAAGTCGACGTGGCGGGAGCCGCCCGGCGCGATGTGCAAGCGGAGGTCGAATTCAATGCTGCGCGAATTCTGAAGCCTTATCGAAATGCTACATGGATCGACGGATTTGACGCCGAGAAATTCGACAAAGCACAAACAATCGACAGGAATGTTGCGCGCGACTTGCAGAATATTGGCTTCGGGAGCCAGTGGACAGCGCCGGAGGAATCGAAGAGCGAAGCCACGTCACTGTGGCTCGTGCTGCGGGAAGAGATCACCAAGGTCCAACACACGCTGATTCTGCTAACGATCGCGGTGGTCCTTTTCGTCGCGGCACTGGGGTGCCTGACTTTCGCAGAGCTTTGGCGGCACAACCGTTACCGCATGCTGGTTATGCTGGGGCTCGGACTGGGCGTAACGCTAAGCGGACTGGGCGTAACGCTAAGCGGACTGGTCCTCGCGATATACAGCGATCCCGTGAGCGCAGTGTTTTTCGTCGCCGTCGTTCTTCTTTTCGTACTATTCGGCTTCGTGGGGATTTTGGTTGCCCCTTACATCTCCGGATTCGCGAAACGCGTTTCCCTCCGAATGGGCTTCCTCAATCCTGAGGAAATGAAAGAAAAAACCAAAGAAAGTGCCGAAGAAAAAGAAGAAGAAGAGGAAGAAGAGGAAGAAGAGGAAGAAGAATTTCCACATCCAGGCGAACTAGAACCCCGATTGTTCGCTGGAGTGCGCATGCACGCCGAGCCGACGAAGCGCGCTTTCTCAATTCTCGTGGTTCTGCTGATCGTGTTCACGGTTCTGGTCAGCGCGATTATAGGGACCGCCTACAGCCTGGCCAGCACGAAAGCGAGCCGGACGGCGAGCGGCGCCGCCGACCGCCTGGTGGAAGGCTTCCGAAACAGCGGCACGAGCCTTGCATATTCTTTCCTAAGTAAGCTTGCCACAACCCAAGAAGACCGCTTGCGATTTCAGGCCGTGCTGCAGGAAAGCAACCTCCGAGAAATGGGGGTCCTAAAGAGCAATCCGGAGAAGTTGGATGAGGAGAAGGCGCGCTGGGGGGTCACGGTCCGCTCCGGGTGGAAAGACATGGTTGAGTTTCTCTACGGCGACAATGGAAACGGGCCGGAGTACGACACCCAATACCCGCGCCGGTTCTTGAGTGGGGGGCCGAGAAGGGGTTCGCATCTCGCATTTGCACAAGCCGATGCGGAAAATGAACTGAGCCTCGGGTATCACACCCGGGCGGAGCAATTCCTGACCATGCTCACGTGGTTAGCGATTGCGCTGTACCTCTTCGGACAATCATTAACTATGACTCGAGACCTCGACGCCGCGTCGATGCTGGTCGTGTTCGGGGTGTTCCTGGTAGCCATTGTGATCGGATTCGGCGTTATCCAAGGCGCGAAAATAATCTCCGGAAAGAGTTTCACGGAAACACAGGCGTGCCGCGATCCGAACCAGAAAGCGGAAGAGGGAGACGCGAATGCCGCAGCGGCCCGGCACTATGCCGATGGCAGAATGCAATACGACACTGCCAACACTCAAGAAGACTACGCCAGCGCCGCGAAGAATTTTGAGTGCGCCGTGGAAGCACGCCCGACATTTTCGCTGGCGAACTATTATCTATCGCGCGCGTCCATGCGCGCGAAGTCTCCGCAGAACGGCGAGTCGTTCACGAGCTTGTTTTCCGAGGACACTATAAGCCAGGTAGTCGAGCGCGAAGACAAAGCGATGAACGGTTTCGATCGCGAGTCCATCAATCTGAACGCCGACCTTCTGGGAAACTTTGGCTGGGATACCTATTCCCTCGGGTTGAAGAATAAAGATCCCAAGCTCGTGAAGAAAGGCCTCAAAGAAACGCAGGAGGCTGTGAAGGACGATAAAAGTAAGGAACTGCCGTTTCTCCGCTTTAATCTTGGAGTGGCGGAGCTTGCGGTGGGAAATTTTCCGGGTGCGACGGTTGCATACCATGATGCGCTGGCCACGGCGTCCGTCAGCAATCTGCGCGACGGCCTAGCTCTGGCAAACATCAACGATCTCGAAGTTTTCCTCCATTACTGCCCGGGAATTCGCAGCGCCGACGACTGCAAGAAAGTTCAGAGCATGGCGGACGATTTGAAGCAGCAACTCGTGGCGGCGGCATGGCCGGCCCGGAATGCCGCTTCCCGTGCAGAAGGTCCGTTGCCTCGGCTTCGGAATCTTTGGTTGATTGCTACGCCGGCGGGGCTCGGATGGCATGCCAAGGTTGAAAATTTTAATGATGCACAGGATGTTCTGACCATTATTTGGTACAAGTACGAAGAGAAATGGGGACTCTGGCGCGCGCTACCCGACCTTTCCGGCCAGGTCGATTTCAAATATACGCAGAGGGATTCGGAGGGCGGCACGCGCGAATTCCGGTCCTATCTCGACGCGACGGGCCAACAAAGTTGCGCCCAGAACGGCGCGTACCGGGCCGAGTTCTATCTGAACGGCAAACTGGTAAAACTCCAGCCTCCGCCTCGTGTCTCCATGAGGTTTTCTCCTTCTTCGGCTGCGATATTTCGCGATCTCAATGTGAGTTTGTGCCATCCGAATGAATGGGATCGCCGTTGGCGGCCCCCTATGGTGGACCAATTCATAACCGGCGGATATGTGAACAAAGAGTTTTCGAAAGGAGTCTTCGCCTTCGAATATTACTTTCCGCGTGTGAACCTCGATGAGGCGTTAAAAAAAGACTTCGCGTTGCTTTCGTTGAGATATCTCGGAGCCGAAAAGATTCAGTTTCGGATCGTGGAGAACGAACAGAACACTTGCCCGATTTATCCCCTCGGCCAAACCGTGCTGCGCGTGAAATCGGATGACGACTCGGTACGAGCTCTCGTTCGAATCTGGACATCTTCCGAGGGAATCGTTCATCTGGGAGTAGCGCTACACAAAAGGCAACCCAGCGACGTCGTTAACGGCAAAGATGACCTTGGCCCGGAGACGGAGGAATGCAGCGCGCTGGCGTCGATGCGAGAAATCTCCACTCCGTACTGAATCCGGGATTTAATCGCCACCTAACCCTTCTCTTCAGAGTTCGGTAAGTCCTGATAAGTTCGGCCTCTTCGGTGTCTGCCTGTGAGTGCACAGACACGTATTCGCCAGCCGCCATAGACATAGCCCCAGCGACCAGTCCGGCCACCCCAGCGACCACGACGCTACTGTGTGTGGCATGTGAAGCTGCCACACCGAGCACCAGACTCGATGTTGAAAGAATGCCGTCGTTTGCGCCCAGGACCGCTGCGCGTAGCCAACCGATGCGTTCTGTACGGTGTCGCTCGTTCTTGCCGACAGGCATTCTTGGAGGAGTGTGGTCTGCACGCGTTTCGTCATGCGAACGCGACTCTAATGGACGAGCTCTCTGTGCCGATGAAGGTGCGGCAACAGAGGCTTGGACACAGCGATCCGCGAATGACCATGAACACATATACACACATGGCAAGCTCGGATGACGAACGAACTGCGGAGCAACTTGGCGAAATTTTGGACGCAGTTGGACAAAACGCAGCCGAGATCACAAAAGGAAAAGGGCCTGCTTCGCAGCAAGCCCTTGTGAATTAAATACATGGAGAAAATGGCGTGGTTGCGGGGGTTGGATTTGAACCAACGACCTCCGGGTTATGAGCCCGAGAGGTCAACCCTAAGTCTTGTTGGTGGTGTTGCCCTTAGCTCCTCACCACGCCGTTTTCTCTCCTCTAAACCCCTAGTTTTGGACGCTAGTTGGACACAAAAAGTTCGCTGGCCGTCCTTGTGCCACAGTGCCGCGCAGCCTATCGAATCGGCGGGGAGGCAGTCCAGAACTGGACTGATATTTGCAGCATTGCAGAGAGGGCGGAACAGGCAAAAGGCCGGGTCCAATGAAGACTCCGCAAGAGAGCTCGCGTCTAGTGAGCGGACGGAAGCCTGCGCAGGAATCTCGCGCAATAGAGTTCCGTCGGAAACTAATCGAATGGAAGCAGACTCCCGAATCGTCGCGGCCACCGCTGCGGGCATGGCTCGCATACTCGGCACTTCGCACCAACTTCTGGCCTTCTACCTCACGGGCTTGGAGAAGTGGCAAGGTGAGGAATACTGGTGCCTGGCGAAGGAGATCCGGGCCCGCGCGATTGCCGAGGACCGGCCCCTGACCCAATGGGAGGACCAGCAAGCCCGTGCCTACGATCGAGCGGCCCTCCACTTCACAACAGGTTATAGGTTGCGCTATTCGATCAAGCGCATGAAGAAGGACTCCGAACGGGGACCGCTGTGCTGGCATGACATCCAATCTCTGAAGATGCTTGCTCCCAAGTTTCCGGAGGCGCAGGAGCTCTTGGAGAAGTGTTTGCGGAATGGCATAAAGAAAAGAAAACGTTTCGCAGTAATAGTGAAGGAGACCCCGCGCCAAGAAGGCGAAGCGTACATGGCTTGGGTACACCGCATCCGGGATCAGTGTGCTAACTACGACACCATCAAACGCCCCCCAGTTATTACCGAAGAGCTTCTCGAAAGGTATTCGCAAGGCAGCGTGAAAAAGGGGAAGAATAATTTGCCACCGATTCCCTCTGGCGCTGCTAAGTCCTTTAGACGGGCATAGAGGAGCTTGGCAACTCCGCTATAAGTCAGGAGAGGGGAGGAGGACAGATGCCATCGCGTGAGTCTTCGCTGCGTAATCTCGAAAAAGCGCGGGCAAAGTGGCGTCCGCCACGGCCCTGGCGTAGCAGCCAGGAATCGCTAATGGTCCGTCGATTCGTATTTCAGTGGTTCACCTGTCGCGATCGCAGCAGGCCATCCGGCCGTGCGTGGGCCCGGGGACTTGGCATCAGCCATACGTGGCTCCAAAAGCTCGTCCGGGAATTTAAGGCAGATCCAAGCAAAATGTGGCAGCTACAAAGATCGAAGGGTGATCCCAAATTCGCGGAGTTCAGCCGTGGTCAGGAGTACAGTCTGCAGATGAGAGATCGTGGAGAGTTGCGGGGAGGGTTACATCTGTCGCGCCGGGCAAAACTGGCGAAGTTCTTTGAGCGCTACTGAGTCGCGTGGCCGGCGATTTGAAGTAACACTTAACTTCTCCGGTTAGTCCTGCCTCACCTGAGATTGCGTTAGAATCCAATCACTGAAGACTCACAGCATGGGTCAAGAAAACCATGAAATTCTGGGAACGAGTGCGTGCGGTATTTTCTTCCCGAAAAGAATACGAAGATGCCGTTGCTACCATTGAGGAAGCATTGAAATCAGGTGACTTGAAACCCACCGACAAAGCAGCGCAAGCCTTTGCCCGCATTGAGAGCGAGCAAACACCCTTGCTGTCGCGACTGGATGGAATAGACTGGGTTGAACTCAAAATGTTCGCGGAGGAGAAGAATTTGGCTGTTAATACGGTGCGCGACGTGGTGCTTCTACTCAGAGCAGCGATACAAAAAGAGCGAAAGCCTAAGTGCTGATAAGGCGTGCCGGCTCAACCGGTCGATGCAACACCATCCAATACATTGATTCGACAATGCTTCCCCGGGAGAAGCGATCCGTTTGGCTGTACTCGGTCAAAACCTAGCCAGGGTAGTGTTCCGGCTGATCTAACGCTAACAAGCGATTTAGCCTTTGTTTTCAATGCAAGTCGCCTTCGACTTGAGTGTTGCATCGACCCATTGAGACCACCCGGATAACCGGACAGTTTCGAGTACTCAACCATGTAGCCCATTGTGATAGCGTACGTGGTAAATGATGTTGCGGATACCCAGACCGGTCGTGCCTCTTGTCTTTGCTCTAGTTCTCGTTTTGAGTTCTGTTCCGGCGTTCACCCAGTCACTTCCGGACAAAAAGGAAGCGCGGAAGTGGGTCAGGAGGGCGCAGGAAGACACCGATTTGCGATCACCGGATGCTCCCCCCTATCATTTAGTGGCGAAAATCCGCTACACGATAAACGATAAGACGATGGACGGGACCTACGAGATTCTGTGGGCCGCGCCTGACCGATATCGTGTGGAATTCCGCATGGGTGATATTGGCGAAACTGACCTCGTGCTCGGGGACAAGAAATACGTCGTGCGAACTACTCCGACTATGACGTTGCCCATGTGGAGCGTTTCCTCGCTTCTGTTTTTCTCTACACCCTTGCGAAGTGCCCAATCCTCCCTATCTGTGCACAAATTATCGTGGGCTGGGGACATCGCGAACCGCCAAATCTGCGCAGCCGTTGGGGAGAGTGTCACGCTCGATAACAAATTGTGCTTTGACGCAAAAACTATGGAGGTGACGGCCACACATACCCAACCTAATGGCCAGAATTTCTATCGTTCGGTAATAGACCTAGCGATCACTGCGGATTTGACCGATTACGCGAGTCTCGGCAAGATGCGCTATCCGCAACATCTCGAAAGGCGGTCTGGCCCTGAGTCGATTGTCGCAACTGTTGAGAAGTGGGAAGCCGTTCAGAAATTCGATGAGAGTGTGTTTGTGCCCTTGCCGAATAGTACTGCTTGGGACTGGTGTTCGACGCCGAAGATTGAAATGCCGCCGTCCAACCTCCGTATGTTCCCAGCGGTACTACCTTATTCATTCCATTTCATTCCGTATTTTAGCCTGTATAAAGTAGTCCGCGCAGACGGTACCGTAAAGGAGTCGACGTTGTTGTTTGGCTCCCCGGAAGGTCCCGTAAAGGAAATGCTGGATATGGAACGGCACACTCGGTCGGCGGTACACATCTGCGGCGGGAAACCCGTGGAATACGAGACGATGTTTGTGATGTGGCTAACCTCGCTGCCCGATTCTTTCAGCGGTTTTATTCCGCGCTAACCGGACAATTTCGGTAATCAGAAGCTAGATTACTGTAAGGTTGTAACATAGAATGAAACGTACGGAGCCACGTGGCAAAGAAAATCCGCATGGCCGATTTGGTCCGCACTCATATCCGTATTGCAAATCAGGTTTCCTTGTTATGTACACAACCTTATTACAGAACTGTCTGGAGTCGGCATACGGACTTGATAGATCCCTTGTTACCATAGAGCTGTTGCTTCCGATTCGATAACTCCCGATTACTGGACAATTGCCAAAACGACTAGCGGCGAGGCAGCCACCGGCGCACCGAGCGGCAATAGGCGTCGTAGGGGGAGCCAAATGTGGCGCGGAGATGCGGCTCTTCGTAGAAGATGACAAAGAGATGCGCAAGTAGAAGCCATGGCAGAGCGAAGAGCAGAATGCTTGGCGACCGTTCGTACAGGCCGAAGCCTGCGAGCACGAGAAACCCACCGATATACATCGGATTGCGTACGAACTGGTACGGACCAGCGGCCACGAACTTACGCGGCGGGTCCATTGGCGCAGGCGTGCCTTCGCCTCGGCTCACGAACGTGGCTATGCAGACGAAGGCGAGAGTTCCACCGGCAGTCATCAGTGCGATGCCCAAAGCGGGCGTCCAGCCGGGAAAGGCAAAGCCGAGCCTCGTGTCGTAGCGGCGGTGCAGGCTTAGTGCGACCCAGCCCCATAGAAAAATGAACCCGGTGCTGAATAATATGGCGCGAAGTGCGATGAAGATCGTTTTCATGGCTTGGCCTTTCTAGAAACCAAAGGGCACTCCGTTCCATCGGAAGAAGTCATTTACCATGTAACGATAGCAACGTTCATCGCCGGGAAAACTCTAGGCGTTGGTTGACATCTATTTTCGTCGCGAACATACTACCGCAACCTTTCGCATAACCCATTCGAATAGCCCAGGGGAGGTTGGTCGCACGCGATTCCATGGAAGATCCTCAGAAACCGGGATCAGAAGACCACAGAGCGCAATCTGCAGCAACGCCGGCCCCACAAGGTAAGGCTGCACGATCCGCTACCTCTGTCAGGAAGAAATTAACCCTTGTTGCAGTTCTAATTTTCGCTCTATTGGCTTATTGGTTGTTAACGAGGCCCGGCTCGAGTGATACGGCCAATATAAGCTCGCCCGTACCGCGTCCAGACCCCACTTCCGAGGGTATACCGGCGCAACCCAGCAAGAATCGTACTTCGTTACCGGATAATTCGGTCCGCGGCGATGCTTCCCATGGATCGAAAGCTAAGGACTTGTTTTTCCAGGCACGAGCTGCCTGCCTGGCGATCGGCTTAGAAATTACCACCAACGGGACTACGCTCAAATGCGACGCTCAAAAAGCAATCTCGTTGTACCGCAGGGTCTGGCACTAAACCCACAAGACGCCGATGCTCACACTAACCTCGGTAATCTTTTATTATTTACCAAAAATTACGAGGCCGCCAAACAGCAAGATGTCGACGCTTTATCATTAGAACCAACTAATCCTGAGTACATGCTTCGAGTGGCTGAGGTCTTGGAACGTTTGGGAGAACATCAGAAATCAGAACAAATGTATGAACGCGCGTCGAGGTCGGCGAAGCCTGATGACGTAGACTACTTGAAGCATTTGACGGAAATAAAAGAAAATGCCGGCGATCTTTCCAGTGCGGTTAAATACTTCCATCGAGCTTGTCAGTTAGGTTACCAAGACGCTTGCTTCAGTGAAATGAGTGCAAGTTCCCGTCTAGAGACAGACGAAGTGCCAGTGCATCCCAAGCCTAAGAAGAGTCGCGGAGTGAATAGAGCTACCCCTCATGAAGGCGCACAGAATTGCTGCGATTGCGGGCCAGAGCTATCCAACAACGATTGTTTTCTGAAATGTAACGCTATGATACCGCGTTGTAGTAATTAGAATCTGTCGCACGCATTATATTGAGGGTTCCACGAAAGATTCTCGCAGCCGCCCTCCGCGATTGAGAAGGGCGGGTACCCCCATATCTAGGAATGGCGTCGAACAAATCATCGGAAGAGTCCATGTTTTTGTGCCGGTGCTCGGGGTTTTGAGGCAGACTGATATCGTGCGAAGATGTCACAACGATCGTGCCAGCGCCGTCCAAGCACCTTCTTAAAAGCTCGGATTCAGACTGAAGAAGTCTCGCGACGGCCGCTTTCATTGCAAATTCTTTGTGTCACGAGAAGAGAAAATATGTGATGCGCAAGGCACGGGTCCAAATCGGTAACTCCGGTCTCAGGCGTCCGTTCACCCCGCGACCTCGAAACAGCAGCCCACCTGTCGCGACCGCAACAGGCCATCCGGCCGTGCGTGGGCGCGGGGACTCGGCATCAGCCATACGTGGCTCCAAAAGCTGGTTCGGCAATTTAAGGCAGATCCAAGCAAAATGTGGAGACTGCAGAGAGCTAAGGGTGACCCCAGATTCTCGGACTTCAGCCGCGCACAGGAGTCCAGTCGGCAAATGGGAGAGCGTGGAGAGTTGCGTGGAGGGTGTTTGTCGCGCCGGGCAAGAGGCGAAGTTCTTTGAGCGTTACTAAGTCGCTTGACCCCAGATTTCAAGCAATACTTAACTTGTCCGGTTTGTGGCCTAGGGATGCCGCCGTGAAAGTTTGCCGCTCAAAAAGATTGAACTTTTCAACGTACGTTGATTTATTCAACGAAATTTTCGGCGCGCGCGGGCGCGTTAAGGAAATCCGGTCATTGCATCCCCCACATTGCACGCGAGATGAGTTACGCTCTCGTTGGACTGGACATTTGGCCCCGGATTTGCATATATAGGGACCGACCGCCCATGGGGGCAATCCGAAGGGAAGGGGAAAAAACATGGCAGCGACGAAAAAATCGACCAAGAAGTTGAAGAAGGCCAAGGCCTTGACGCACACCAAGCCACTCTCCATGACCTCCAAGACCAGCGTCTGATCTCAGTGGATTGTCTAGCATGGGGTTGCCAATTGCTGACGGGTGGGTCCCCCTTGCTTGGCCCCATCGATTATGCCCACCAAGCGTCACCGTCCGCGTCTCAACTCGAAACTCGCCTTTTTCAAGCTCCAGATCCGCCGTTCTCGCATTGAACGGCTTGGCGTGTTCGCCAGAGAAGCAATTCCTGCGCGCAAGCGAGTGATCCAATATACCGGCGAACGGATCAGCCAGCGCGAGGCCATGCGCCGCACCGTGAGGATGTTCTTGGCGGGGAAGGCAGGGCGAGTTTACTTGGTTCGCCTGAATCGCCGCTCGAGCCTCGACGGGTCAGTCGGAGGAAGCGGTGCCGAGTTCATCAACCACTCGTGCAATCCCAATCTGATGTGGCGGTGCGTTCGCAACCATCTGCTCTTCTTCAGCCGCCGGAAGATACGTGCCGGCGAAGAACTGACGGTGAATTACCGTTATCCGGTTAAACTGCGACGCCTGCCCTGCCGCTGCGGCGCCCGCCGCTGTCGCGGTACCCTTAGGTTCATTTTGAGTTGACGCTGCCATGCGCAACGGGTGTGTCAGTCTCTTCAAACGCTCCCTCATTAGCCCGCATCCACCGCAACCGCCAGCGGCCACCTTCAAAGCACTGACGTTAATCGGGACTTAGGCGACAGTTCCACTCGACACCTGCCCAACCTTGTGACCTAGGGATGCCGCCGTGAAAGTTTGCCGCTCAAAAAGATTGAACTTTTCAACGTATGTTGATTTATTCAACGTAATTTCCGGCGCGCGCGGGCGCGTTAAGGAAATCCGGTCATTGCATCCCCCACATTGCACGCGAGATGAGTTACGCTCTCGTTGGACTGGACATTTGGCCCCGGATTTGCATATATAGGGACCGCCCGCCCTGGGGCAATCCGAAGGGAGGGGGAAAAAACATGGCAGCGACGAAAAAATCGACCAAGAAGTTGAAGAAGGCCAAGGCCTTGACGCACACCAAGCCACTCTCCATGACCGGCAAGCATAGCTCTGTCTCTTGGTGATCAAGTGGATTGTCTAGCATGGGGTTGCCAATTGCTGACGGGTGGCTCCCCCTTGCTTGGCCCCATCGATTATGCCCACCAAGCGTCACCGTCCGCGTCTCAACTCGAAACTCGCCTTTTTCAAGCTCCAGATCCGCCGTTCTCGCATTGAACGGCTTGGCGTGTTCGCCAGAGAAGCAATTCCTGCGCGCAAGCGAGTGATCCAATATACCGGCGAACGGATCAGCCAGCGCGAGGCCATGCGCCGCACCGTGAGGATGTTCTTGGCGGGGAAGGCAGGGCGAGTTTACTTGGTTCGCCTGAATCGCCGCTCGAGCCTCGACGGGTCAGTCGGAGGAAGCGGTGCCGAGTTCATCAATCATGGCTGCGATCCGAATTTGACCATGCACAGAATCCGCGGGCAAATCTTCTTGTACAGTTTCAGGAAAATTAGGACAGGCGAGGAGCTTACCGTTGATTACGGCTTCCGGTGTTCGCATCCCTGTCGTTGCGGCTCCTCGAAGTGCCGTGGAACCATGTGCCACGTTTGACCTCAGGAGTTAACGATTGAATTGTGGCGTTTGCACCTTCGCCCGAAGTTTTACCCCCCACAAAGGGCTCCTGCACAACAAAATAGCTGCGAACGCGATTGGATCGCGGAATCCATAACTTGCGCCGCTATGTCCCCCGGCGGCGCCGTTGGGCTGAGGATTCACGCCGCATGCGATCCCAGAACATCGTATTTTCGAAGGAAAAACTCACCGGCTTTGGTTGTGGATGCAATCGAAGATCTTCCTGCATTCGGGCAAGCATTGCGATTGCGTCCATCCGCTTCTGATCTATTCGCCCGGCAGGGAGCCAATCATGGAAGTTCTGGAGCTCTCCCGCAGGCAATCGTCCGCGAAGCCCCTCCTCTAGGATTTTTTCATATGTGCGAAGCGGGTAGAAGAGAGCCTTGCCAATTTGCACGAGACAATCCGCCGTCGCCCCAGAGACGATCCCCTCCGCTGCGGCTTTTGAGAGAGTCCGCCGGATATTGACCATCGGTTCGGAGACAGCGCGATACTTTCTCCCGGCGGAGGCATGCGCGAGAGTCACCTCGTCATCATCCGCGAGCACGCCGTTGGCATAGTCTTCGTAGATTGCTCCCACTCCGATCATGCCAAACGCAGAAAGCTCGGCCCCTCTCAGAGCGCCCATGCTCGCACTTCCGTAGATGTGTATCCCTTTGCTCAACGCCCAAAGTATCTCTTTGTGCCAAACGGATGGGGTGCGCTCGAAGTAGCCATCTATGATCCCAATGCCCCATGGCTTCCGGCGAGCGATTTGGTACACGTCGCCTTGTGCAACGGGCGCAAGATAAGTAGGTTCGCTCCAGATCTCAAACGCCTCCTGCCGGGGAAGTGACGGGCCTGTAAAAATGCAAACTTTCATTGATTTCCTCTGCTCGCCAACCTTGCTCTTGCGCGCGGCCCTGGCGCGTATTTCGACGACGTGTTGACACCTTCGAGGTACGGAATTACGATCCGCACGACGGGAATCCCTAATTGCGATTTGGTCAGGTCGACGGCAATCACTTGTTGAATCCCGGCCCGCTGAAGCCGCCCTAGTAGCCAATCCAGAACGTCTTTTGAAGTGCTGCCGTCGAAAGTAGGAACCTCTTGAAAGTCGATGCCATATTTTTCCTTTAGGATTCTGGATCTGGACCTGTTCAACATGCGCCGGTTTCGATGCCTCACATAATCGCTCCGGGGGATATCATCGCGAGCCCCGGAGATGACCGTGAGGCGGGATTGTGCCGCTTCCAGCAAAGCGCGCAGCAGTGCAATATCTCTGGAAGGATGACAGCCGTAACCGCCGGCTGTAAACATGCGGCGAAATGTATCGTCGAACTCGGGAATTATATGGGACAGAAAAGTGGGAATGCCGAGATCGGATGTGATGTTCCACGCCGCCACGGCGACTTCGGCCTCCTTAAACATCTCCAGGACTCTCCGGCAGGCAGGGTCGTTGACTGTCTCGAGCCGGATTTTCGTCTTCTCCCGCTGCTCGGGCCGCAGGAGGTCCCAAAGGGAGCTGGAGTCCGACTCGATCACCTCGCATATTCCGTGGATTACAGCTTCGAGAACCTCATTACCGGCTGCAAGTCCAATCGACGTTTGGAGGAAACGCCCCGCCCCTTGCGGGCGAGGCAGACGGAAATCCGCATGGACCAATTCGTTCGGAATCCATACGGAAGTGCCGTTAAGCAGATCGTGGCCTTCGATCCAGAAAACCCGTAGATTGGGATGGAAACGCTTGTCAGACGTTCCTGGCAAGTGATCAGGTTCCGCAACGCGAACCTGACGTCGGAGCCTGGCGTACGTCTCAAACACGCGCGGGCGGTCGATGTTCTCGGCATGGAATAGCTCGGCAGCTTCCATCAGGCCGGAAACTTTAGCTTCGTGCACGTCCAGCCCTTTCCCTTGCGATACGGAAAGGCCTCGAGAATTGGGCCGGCAAACCATCACGACCGGGATGCCGATATTGTCGAGGCCTGTTACGTTCGCAATCCGCGTAATGCCCATCGAGCTCAAGAACGGTGTCAATCGCGCAAGGGTTTCGAGAGGGGAGCAACGCCGGTACGCGCAGCTACGGTGTGGCTTTGCAGCTTCTTTCGGGTCTGGGGTTGGGCGGATGCCACTCAAGCAGCAAGTTCCTCCAAACGCATGCATTTCTCGTAAGCGGACTTCACGTCATAGTTGTACCTCGTAAAATCTTCACGCGCACTGAGTATCGCACAACTCCCGTCTCGCATTCTGGCCCAGAGTCGAGAACGTCCCGGTCCGCCCAGGCCGAACAATACGCCCAGCACCGGCGCGAACTCCGCAATCGCGGAAGGAGTTGTAAGTTGGCCGCCATACCCCGCATTCTCTGCGGCCGGTATAACAGAATTCAGCAATCTGCGGCTCAACGTGGTGGCGTATCCGCCGAACCCCTGCGTGGGACAGCTCAGCTTTGCGGATGAAAACGGTAAGCCAGTTGGCGGTACCCTCGACGCCAATCTCAGTGCTGGTCAGGCTCAATTTCTGGACTTGCCGGGAACCACAGTTGCCAAGAAGAGTGGAGAAATACTACTGTGTTTTGGATGAAGCAGGCAAAATCATTCTGGAACAGAAAGTATCGACGACACCAGAAGCGATCAAGCACACATTTGGAAAGATACCGCGAAGTCTCATCGCCCTGGAGACAGGCACACATTCTCCCTGGGTAAGGCGGCTGTTAGAACGACGTTGGGCGTCGAAGCACGCTCCTCTCTTCCACACCATCAACACGATGGTGGCAATTTTCCTGGCCAGGGTCAGGCGGGCCATCTCCGGCCGCATGCCCTTGGTCAGTAAAGCGGTGTAGAACTCTTGAAACGGACCGGGTTTGCTGGAGGCCACGATCGCCGCGCCCTTAAACAAATTCTTCAGATCGTGATTGCAGTTGCGGTTCAGTCCGCGAATGGAGCTCTGTTTCTTCGTTCGTTGCAACTGCCCGTGGACCCTACGATGATCGGCGCTGCTATGCGTCTCGATGCCAAATCCACTGTAACTCCATAGCTGCCTCTTGGTGCGGAAACGGTGCGGAGTCTGCAGAATGCCCAGCAGTACGGCTGCCCGGATCGGACCAATCGAAGGAATCTGGCGCAGCCGTTTCCAGGCCGTGTGTTTCTTGCCTTCTGCCAACAGCTCCCGCCGCACTTGCTGACGCACCGTGCGCAACGCATCCAGTTGTTGATAGTAAAACTCCGCCCGCCGGCGTACTCCCGGTTCCGTGATCTTCCCTAGCCACTCGGCACGATGGCGCGGTGCATAGACCTGCTTGCCGGTGCAAGGAATGGCCCAACCGCGATAGATGGCCTTCACCCGGGACATGACCCGTCCGAGATCTTTGGTGATGGTCAGATAAATGGCAAGTTCGGATGACGAACGAATTGCGGAGCAACTTGGCGAAATTTTGGACGCAATTGGACAAAACGCGGTCGCGACCACAAAAGGAAAAGGGCCTGCTTTGCAGCAAGCCCTTGTGAATTAAATACATGGAGAAAATGGCGTGGTTGCGGGGGTTGGATTTGAACCAACTAGCGGAATTGATAACACGCAAGTTGCTGAATTTTCAATGCGGCACAAACGGCAGAAACGGCAAAATTGGTACTACTCCGTACAATTTCGTACAAATTCTCATTGCTGCCGAGCGTCGGACAATCAAAAAAGATCGACGCAAGGTTCCCCGCAGCGTTAATCAGATGGGATGAGAAGGCCGGTCTCCCGCGGGATGCGATATGCTCCCAGTGAACGACGCGCCGGCACTATGCGATTCCAGACGGAGTTTATCCTTGGAGGATGTAGTGGTACGCTTCCTCTTGGGAACTGGCGAATGCAAACAAGTAGGTTACTCACATGATTGAAATGCATCTGACGGGAGTGAAGGCGCGAAATGGCAAGTTAGTCTTCGTATGCTCGACGTGCAGGGTGCCTCCGAGTTTTGCGTTCGGAGCAGAAGATAAAGGCGAATTGGTGTACTTGATGTGTTGCCCGAAGTGCGAAATCGTACTCGGAGAATGGGATTCTCTTGAAGCCCGAGACCTTGAACTCCGCGAGTTTGCAAAGACGCTTAAAGTGCGGCACTAACGAGATTAGCGTGCCAGAAGGATTCCCCGGTATTCCTCCTGTCACGAATCTATAGGCGCTTCCGAAGGTAGTCAAAAAATAAGAATCCGAGCAGCCCAGAAATGCATGCAATAACCAAATTGGTGAGCGAAAAAATATCCTCAACGGCAAAAACCAAGCTCTTTCCCCGGCCATTTGCTCGCGTAAACTCGCCCATCAGAAGATTGGAATAAAACAGAAAGATTATGAAACCAATCTCAACAATTGCCTTCCACGTTGGTCTCAACTTCTGAGGTTGCTTCGAGTCCGGAGCCATCGGCTAATCATAGCAGGAACTCCCGAGAAGTCAGATTTACGCCTTAGAAGACACGAATTCTGGATTCCTCAAATGCGCGAATCCTTATAGTGGGTCGAGGCCACCCCCTCTAAGCTTTGGCGTGACTACAATGGCCTCGAAATCTGGTCCAACATTGGTAACTCGAATCGCTAAGTCATACGTTCGATATGGATGGACTTGGACAAAATTACAGTCGGACACGGAATACGCCGCACCGCCGCCCGACACAATCCCCCAGATACCGTCTTCACCGTTAGATGTCGTGGGATGTCCGGATACACGACAGGCAACATATCCTTTGTCATCTGTGAGCAGGCTTTCGATTGTCAGTTCCGTAAGGTCAGGCGGCGGTCTATCTGCCCGTTTGTCGAGTCGGTTGTCCTTTGCGTAAAAAACTAATTGCATGTGTTCCTTCGGCAGACCCCAAAAGCGGAAGTGGTGCTCGCTAGTTGTGTTGAGGGGAATGTCGGAAAAAGTAATCTGGTAGCGTGGATAACTAAAAAATCCCGCGTCGGAAAACCTGCCGTCGCCGCGAAAGCGCAGTGAGGCCCACGGTTTCCAAACCCAAAGAAGTAACAATGCTACGGCAACAAACGTTATCTTTAAAAGACGCTGTTTCCGCGACATAAAGAAGCATCTTAGTGCCGCAGACCGTCGGCGGCAATCGAAACTCCTTCTATGAGAAGGACTTGAGGAAAACGTCGAATGATAAACTCGGGAGACATGCCAGAGAGCTTTTTTGACCGGCTAAGGGAGCATCCATCGGTGCTATGGGTGTTAGTCCCCCTTGTCGCCCTAAATGTTTGGTTCGACTACTACCATCCGAGCGCAATTTTGCTCGACATCATCATTGTGCTAGTCCTGTTTTTCAGGTATCACAAGTAGAACTTTATTTGTCCGGTAAGCGCGTCTTGCTTTCGGCTGCACCACTTGCTAGATTCTGGTCATGAAACGCATTCTACTCTTGCTCGCTTTGGTTTTTGTCGCCTCGGCGATAGCAGGCTCTCCGCAAGATGCTAAGAAGCGTAAGGTCGAGTGCAAAACAGCGGAGAACGCTAAGACTAATCAGATGGGATGAGAAGGCCGGTCTCCAGCGGGATGCGATACGCTCCCAATGATCGACGCGCTCGAAGCGCACGAGAAAAGGAGACCGGCTATGAAAAAGACTAGCACTGTTGGGGTAAAGGGAAACATGATTTTCAAAGGACACAAGCTCACGATTGGTGTGGACCTGGGCGATCGTTGGTCGTGCTACTGCGTTTTGGATGAAGCGGGCGAAATCCTTCTGGAACAGAAAGTGGCGACGACACCGGAAGCGATGAAACAGATATTTGAGAAGATACCGCGGGGTCTTATTGCCCTGGAGACCGGAACACATTCCCCTTGGGTAAGCCGGCTGTTAACGGAGCTGGGACACCAGGTGCTCGTGGCGCACGCACAAAAGGTGTAATTGATCACCAAGAGCAATCGCAAAGATGATCGACACGATGCGCGGACACTGGCACGGCTGGCCCGCATCGATCCCGAGCTGTTGGGGCCGGTGCGGCATCGCAGCGCGCAAGCACAAATTCATCTGACGGTGATTCGAGCGCGGGCCGAACTGGTGAGTGCACGAACCGCCTTGGTGAATGCAGCGCGCGGGTTGGTGAAGTCTTATGGTCAACGGCTGCCCAAGTGTGGCACGCAGCAAGTGAGCCGGGAGCTGGCCGCGGGATTGAACGCGGAGTTGCGCGAGGTTCTGGAGCCGCTGCTCAAAGAAGTCGAATCGCTGAATGAGCGCATCCAGGAATACGACGCACGGATGGAGAAAATCGCCAAGGAAAGTTACCCGCACGTCGCACTGCTCAAACAGGTGAAGGGTGTAGGAACACAGATCGCGCTGACGTATGTGCTGACCCTAGAAGACCCACATCGCTTCCGCGAAGAGTCGCGATGTCGGTTGTTTTCTGGGGTTGCGCCCGGGCGCAGGGACTCCGGACAGAGCCAGCCGCAGAGGCACATCACTAAAGAAGGAGACCGGTATTTGAGGACCATGCTGGTGCAGGGGGCGCACTACATCCTGGGACCCTTTGGAGAAGACAGTGATCTACGGCGTTGGGGGTTAAAACTGGCGGCGCGCGGAGGGAAAAGTGCAAAGAAGCGCGCCGTAGTTGCGGTGGCGAGAAAGCTAGCGGTACTGCTGCATCGGTTGTGGGTGAATGGAGAGGTCTACGAACCACTGCACAATAGCCACAAAGAGATGCGTGCCGTGGCCTAGAGTGAAAGAGCTCCCGACAAAACCGGGGATGCTAGGGGTCGAGGGAGTTGGCAATTGTCGTTCCTAGGCGATCCTGGCGCGAAATTTCTCTGTGAAAAACGGAAAAGGAAGCAAAGAAAAAGGAGAAGGAAAGAAGAGAGATGGTATCCAGACAGCCGAGCTCGACCGCCGAGATCAGGTGACTGCGATAGTGCCTGGACCAGTTTCCTTCGAAAGGGGGGAACAGAGGTCGCTAATCAGGTAGCAGCACCTACTGAATCGAGCACACCCAACTTGCACCGAGCGACCATCGCTCAACCAAGAGTGCGGATGGAAGGGTGGCGACAGAGGCGGCTTGGCTCCATGGGAACAATTTGGAAAAACAAGAAATAAAGAAGAAAGAAAGAAAAAAAAGAGAAAACGCTTGACACTCACCGGCCTTCTCATGGAAGGCGCTATCTTGGGCCAGTCATTCCGAGGTTAGTTTTGTGGTCTCGAAGCCGGAGGAGAATCGCCAGAAACCGGAGTCGTTGAGTCGCCGAGTTCGGCCACAAAATAACCGGGCCGTGTGCGCACGGTTGCGTTCGGGCGTGAGACTGTCACGGTGATTGTATGAAATCCAGCGGACCGCCCCGACCCCGGGGTGTAGGCGATGACATATTGCGCGTGCAGTTCGCCGCCGATTTGATCGAGTGCGCTGCGAATCGTACTGTCGCGGACCGCCCGATAGTGCACGCCGCCCGTCGCCGCGACAGCTAATTCGAGCTGATGATTTTTTATTTCATTGATCCCACGCATTATGAGCCACATGGCCGGAGTCACAAGATCGAAGTAAGGACGCCCCATGGGATCGACACCCGGCCCGTGTCTGTAGATAGAGGGCAAAGGCTTGGGCGGTACGATTGCTGGTTGATTGTCTCCGCCAAATGCGCCTCTACCAAATCGAAGGTCAGCCGTCGTAGTGCTGGGACCGACTGCGTAGATCGATATATTTGCGAGCTGCGCGTCGCGCAAGACGAGAGCAAGTTTTGAGTCACTTGTGAGATCCTGCGATTCGCCTACGACTAGCATCACACGTCGAAACTGGGTTTGTTGAGTTTTGAGTAAATCCACCGCAGTTCCCATCGCGTCGTAGAGATGCATCTCAGGTGCACCGAAATCCACGTTTTTGATGGCGCGTTCAACCGCGTCGTGGTCGGTCGTGAAAGGCTGCCGCACCTCCACCGTGCTGTCGTACGTAATCACGGCAGCTTCACCGCTGAGAGCCATAACCGTTTCTGTAAAAATGCTGCCCATGCCTCGAATTACTGGAGCCATCATTTGAATGTGCGAACTGGTTTCAAGTACCAGTGCCACAGCCAATGCATCACCTCCCAGGTCCCAATGATCAATCCGTTGTTCCACTCCGTTGTCGAAAACATGAAAATCCTTTTGGGCGAGGTCGAGAACTAACTCGCCTTGATCGTTCAGCACTGTGACTGGCACGATCACTTCGTTGGTGGAGACCCGAATTTTCTTTTGGCTAACCGGCAACCCTTCCTGCGCCGGTTCGCTTGATGCCGCATCGAACGGCTCGACGAGTTGCGTCGCTAGCGGCTCGGGAGTCGTATCAATTGGTTCGTGTGTTGGAATGTTCGGCGTTTGATTCTGGATAGAATACTCGTAAGGATCTGCCGACTTAAACTTATGGTTCGAAGCAGGCTCCGGCTTGGAAGGAAGATTTTCTGATGAAGTGGGCGGCGAATTTTGAGCCCTAGCAGGAATTGACGCTAGCGCCATGAAAACCAATGATGCCGCGCTAGTCCAGACGACTTGGACTTTGCTCTTCACGTCGTGCAGTGTGATTCCGCAATTCGCATACGTGTTGCTTCTCACAACTCCTGATTAACCCATGCTATTGGACACATGGAAGGCTCAGTCTCTACAACGGCGGGAGCCCCAATTTTCGACTTTGGAAGATAGGAACGCACCGTCTTCTGGGCATATACAGCGGCCCTGGAGCCGGACCATTCAAAGCCACGTAATCCGTGAGATAGTCACGCTTCGGCGGCGTGGGAATGTGTTCCGGTTTGGGTGCAGCCTTCACAATTTTAATGTTGACTGCTATTTGTCTCCCGTGACGCGCCCCGATTTCAAAAGAGACTCGGTCGCCAGATTTGAGCCGCGCGAGTCCCAACACGTCGCTATGATGGGCAAACAAATCAGTCGAATGGTCGTCAGGCGCGATGTGACCGTAGGTATTTTTGAAGTGAAGTACTGTGCCGTTCATGAATTCTCCTGTTGCTTTCATCCGATACCAAGACAAAGTTGCCGCCCGCGTCAGAATCGCGAGAACCCCGCCCATGACAAAGCGAGGAGGCGACTCAAACGCGGCGCGACAGTTATGCGGAACCCGCGAAGACGTGACGGCAAGTCACTCGCCAGCCCAGGTTACCCACGTTGGCGGCTGGCAATTCTGTTACAGAACGTCTTTAAGGCCCATCCGAGAATGTTGACCTGGTCCGACGTTTGGATTGGACTGTTGCGCCCAACCGAGAATTATGCCGTCTACGGATTGCCGCAACGCGCTGCCCTCAAGCGATGGGTCTGCTTCGCGTGCCCTGAATGTGGCCCATTCCGTAATCTGCCTGCTCATCGCACTTCTGAATGCTGGACTGCGGACATCTAGCGACGGATTATCCGCATGGATAAGTTGCCATGCTTGTAAATCGACAGGTGAGAGATTCGCTGGTGGTTGAATCGCCGATATCCGTGCTTGCTGCCGCAAAGCCACGATTCTGGCGAGACTGTATGGTTGCACAATTCGTCCACCGACACGACCAGTGTCAAATGAACGCAAATTGCCAGCAGCGCTCAATTCAGAAAATGCCTTTTCAAAATTAGCCAGAGTCAACGGCTGCTGTTCATCATGAAGCAACTGGAGAATCAACTCTTCATTGAATTCTTCAAACCCGCCATATGCCAATTCAGGATGTGCCTTGCGAAATGCGATAACATCGGCAGCGACTTGTGGGTTTAAACTATAGAAGATGGGACGTTTCTTAGGCTTTTGTTTAAATTTTGCACAGATGGAAAAGTACAACTTGTCCGATGTTTTGGAGTCGTTGCGTGCATTCTCCAAGATAATGTCGTCTTGAGACATCTGTGCGGTACCTTCGTTGGCATGCTTTGCCAAGAAACGCACAGCTGGGTCTAACTTGCGCAGCGAGTCTCCAAGGTTTTCTTCGGAGAACGCAGTTACAACAGCATTTCCTTGATACCCTGGTTTCCATGTGATATCTGCACGCCATGTTCGCCCAGTGCATGTGAGAGTCGCGGTGAAATATTTACTCTCGGCAATGCTAGGCGAGAAATGCTTCGTGGCGATCCACAGGATCAGCAGACCTTCGGTGATACCTTCCATCTGAGCGGCCTGCTCGAGCGAGAATTGCGTCGGCTTCGGTCGCTGCATGCGCGGATGCTATCACAGCACATAAGGGAGCGAGAATTAATGGATATACGAAGCTTAACGAGTTGCGTCCGAAATTATCATTCTCGTCTTTATCGAAGAAAAATAAGATTCGATCTCACTGTCTACATCCTTCATTCCGGCAATGGCATTAGCAAACTTCTTGAAGTCAATGAGTTGCCCAGCAGGCAGAGGAGAATACCAGCCCCCTACTCCATACCTGTAATATATCCAATAATCCTGTGATTGGTCACAGATTGAGCAATCGATACGGCTGAGTCCAACAAGTAAATCTCCGTTACTTATCAGAGGAATTTCTTGAGTTGACAAGGCATTCAAAGGTCCAACCGTCTGTCCTTCTTTCAGAAAGTCCCCGATGTTGGTGGTACTCACCGAAGGCAGCATGTTCAGTTGGTCTCGTTTGGGATTCCACAATAGAACCGCGTACTTTGGATCGCGAACTAAGCCACCTCTTGCCGTGAGAAAAATTCCCAGATGATTTGGATTAACAAAAATAGCTTCTAATCTTATTTTAGCTTTGGGAGAAGATGGTGCCGCAGGAACCGGAGTTGGCGTTTGCGTCGGAGACGGGACTGAAGTCTCCGTCGTCTGCTGCTTTTTGAGATTTACGATTGTCAACGCCAAACCAACCGCCGCTGTTCCGCTAACGAATGCGGTCATGAGAATGACTGATCCGAAGTAACCACCCGTTTTCCTGATCCACTTAGAGCACCATACTTCCACCGTGACGAATAGCCAAACACCGAAGATCAACATGAGTTTTGCTAACAGCAGGCTGGTGAGTCCAGCTATGCGAAAGGCCCCAGCGACGGTGCCGAGAATTGCCACACCGATCAACAGGGGATTCCGAAGCCATCTGGCTACTGCGGGTTCGTTCTGTGGAGACTCGGGGAGCGGCTCTGGATTATCTCGCTGCATGGGCGGATGCTATCACAGCGAGTAATATATGTTAAGATAAGGTCGGGTATGCAGTATTGCATGGAGCATCTGGTTTGAAATGCAATATTGCATAATGAATGGGGCTAACGTAGAATGGCGGTATGGCGATTTATGGACTGCGTGACCGAGGATCAGAGAAGCCCGATCTGCGATTGGTACGGCACCCTCGAACCAGAGGTGCAGGCTGAGTTCGACTTGCTGGTGAAGACCCTATCGGAAACCCCGGACTGGACTCAACCTAAACGCAAGAGGAAGTATAAAGAGTTAACTCGCCAGCACGCAGGATTATGTGAACTGCTATTAAAGGTCGGTAAGCGGAAATTCAGGCCCATTGGAATTGTGTTTCATCAAAATCGGCGGTTCATATTTTTGGGCGGGTGCGAGAAGGTCGGTCATGGCCTGACAGACCCTGAAGGCGCGTTTGATTCGGCCTTACGTCTTAAAGAAAGATTCGAAGAACGCAGAGGAGCAATCCGTGATTACCCCGTCTGAGGTTTGGCAAAAGCTATCGAACAAACGCTATCGTACCGCGTTTGCGAAAACACAGTTTAAACGCTTGGTGCCGTTGCAAATTCAGACTCTGCGTCAACAAAGAGGCTGGTCGCAGGAAGCTCTCGCAGAGCAAGCGAAACTAACGCAGGGTGTAATTTCTCGTGCTGAAGATCAGGACTATGGAAATCTGACGGTCAATACCATCCTCAGTATTGCGGAAGGATTTGACGTAGCTTTCGTAGGCCGATTTGTTCCCTTCAGCGAGTTGAACAGGTGGTACGTCAACCTGTCACGGGAAACAATGCGAGTGCCTAGCTTCGATGAAGAGAATCAAACCATCGTCGCGTACGCAGATCAGGCTGGTGCGATGGCCGCCGATCAAGGTCAAGAGAACCGAGTGCATCGAACTGGCAATTTAATCGATTTTGCCGTGGCGCAGAAAGAAATAACTGGTAAAGGGGAACAATCATCTTCGAGTGACCTAGCCCCTATGCTTGTGGGAACAAAAACAAAAAGTGGTGGAGGATTAGATGCAGGTTACAGCAGTTCTACTCGCTAGAGTTCTACTATTCGTTGAAACCTTTGACCTGAATCCGCGAGGCAAAGCTTTCTATCCCGAAATCGTTCGCGGGATGGTCGAGAAATGTGGCTTTATGAAGTTCCCGCAGAAGCTTGAAGAGTTTGATGAGACTAAGGGTGTGGAGTTTGTTGCTGGCAGATGGGGAAATGTAACCATCGAGACGATGAAAATTTTCAATAACGGTTTGATGCTCGATACAAGGGTGTCCACTTCTGAGTCGGAGAGGGTTCTCACGGAGGCACTCGGTTGGGCTGCTTCGGCCTTTGGGCTGACTTACGATCCCAAGATGATCTACCGAAGGGGATACGTCAGCCAGCTTACGTTTCGAACCGAGGTTCCGATATTGGGGGCGAATGACTCTCCCGTGTCCAAGCTCGCGCAACGTGCGAACGAAGCAATCGGTAAAATCACTGGCGATAAGACTCCGTGGCAACCGATTATTCTCACGCTACAATCTGATCAAGTTCCTCGAAAACCGACCACTGCTCCCTTAACAATACAACGCAGGAACGATCTGACGTTCGCGGATAACAAATACTATTCAGAAGCACCTTTTCCAACCGACGTTCACATCGCTCTTCTGGAGCAGTTTGAGGCGGACGTTAAGGGGTCAAGAACATAATCAGCGTGTTATAATCGGCCCGAGATGGAATCTACGAACCTACAAAACGCCCTACAAGATGTGCGAGCCTTTCGGTACACAACCGAATCCGGCTTCGCCGTCGAGACTACCAACTCCGTTCTTCCTGTTTTCAATGCAGATGAAAAGTCCCTATTCTGGCACGAGTTGGCCGTGTACGCTTTTGAGGAGTTCTGGAAGGCGAATTCGATTTTGTTTTCCCCGCCTGAGTTACAAAAGGTCTACTTCAGCAGGGACTTTGAAATATCCGTAGCTCAGTGGTGGGAACGCTACGAACGCAATGCGGACGAGACTTGGGCACATTCATCGGCCATCTGGGTTTGCCCATCGGAACTACCCGTTCAGGCTCTCGACTGTTCAACTTACGTTCTCGAAAATGTCGTCGGAAATCAAATTCAATTTGCGGCCTCGATTTTCGCAAAGTCGGAAGTCTTTTACATCGACCACGTACCGCTTATGGGCGGGAAAATGTTTCTGCTTCCAGCGTGCGAGAAGGAACGCACGGAGGCAGCCGCCAAGGATCACACCACTCACTTAGAACTTTTGAATCTTTCTCGCGAGCACTCCGCCTCGAATCTTTTTTCAACTGTTGTTCGAGAGTTGAAAAGTTTCGGTTGGAGGATATGGCAGAGATATTCAAACTCGTCTTGGAGGCCATTGAGTGCTTGGCCGCGCCTCATAATTTCTCGACAGTGCTGCGCTTTTTCCGCCGCTGCCTGCAGCCAGACGAGTTAATTACTTTCAAAATTCCCCGCTGTCTACCTGAAGTTTCGGAACTAAAGCCCGCGATCTCAAAGCCATCGCTTTCAACGCCAACGGTTTCTTATCAAAACTGCGTGTTTCTGAACGTCGAAACTAAGACTAGCAGCGGACGTAAGCTGGTGCGGAAAGCACGTTCAAAGAGTAGCCGTTCTAAGAATCGGAATTGCAAATCGAAGCAAGGTCAGCCTGTCCATAAAGTGGACAATACCCAGAAAGTATATCCCGATGTTTTCCCCTCGGCGCGGCAACCACAAAATCGGCGTATGATTCGCCGACCGAGAGAATTGGCAGAGGCTGCTGACGGTCGAGCAAGTCGCGACTTCAAGCTGGAGGTGTCTCAAATGACTGAATACGACGGCTGGGAAAAAATAAAGCCTTTAGGAGAAGGCGGTCAGAGCAATGTGTATTTGGTTAGGAAAAGGCGACGACATACTACCCCTCAGCCGCATCACTCCGACTTGCAAGAACCGCGACTCATCAATCCAATTGGCAGGAAGCATTCCTTGGATTAGCAGACCCGATCACCTCGCCAGAAGACGACAGATTCGAGGCAGCCGGTGCCATTAAATTCCCCGAGAATAAACCTTCCGATCAAGCGCAAAGTCGGGGTGGTGAAATTAAATCTCCTAACCCAGACAGGTTTAAAGCCAGAGGCTTTTCATTTGAGCGGCTTCCTGGGACAGCCATTGAGATTCAAAGCATCGTATCCTTACTAAGAGCGAGAAATGAGACGGTTGACGTGCGCTCTGGAGCGAGTGCAACGAAGGCCGAGCTACTAGATACCGACCTCTCAAAATTCCGATTTGTGCACTTTGCCACTCACGGGGTCTTGCCAGTGGATACGGGTATCAAGGAACCTTCCTTAGTTCTTTCATACGACGGAGTTGCTCCTTCACACATGTTTCTTTCAATGTCGGAAATTATAGGTCTCAAACTGCATTCAGAGTCAGTTGTACTGTCGGCATGCAACACCGGAAGTGGAAAAATAAGTCGCGCCGAGGGAGTGATGAGTCTTGGCCGCGCATTTCTTGCCGCAGGTTCTTCAAGTGTAACGGTCAGCTTGTGGCAGGTTTCGGACGACTCGACAGCCATTCTTATGAAGAAATACTATGAAGGTTTGTTGGCCAACAAGAAGAAGAGCATTGCCCTAGCTGAGGCCCGTTATGCGGTCTTCGAAAGTGGTTCTAAAGACCCATTTTACTGGGCCCCGTTTATCGTCATCGGTGAGTGACCGTTCTCAATTTATTTTTACCGCAGAAATAATATCGGGGGCGATTCCAGACGATTTCACAAAGATTGTCTCCCCTTGAAGAGGCTTGTATGTCCACTCAGCAAATCCTCCAAACGCGTTAGGTTTCAAGCCTGTCAAAACTGCTCCATCCGGAGTTTCGGCAAGCAATTCAATCGGCAAACCCCCTGCTTCGCGGACACTGTAGGACACAAGGTCGGAGTAGACGGTCTTTGTTATAAGCAGGCCGTTCTTGGTGTTGCCGACATAGACTTCGCCCTTACCTTTATCTGTCTGGGTATGTGCGTCAGGTCCCCTGGATCTATTTGCTAGTGAACTATTCACGAAGGTCTTGATGACATCGATTGCCACCGCGTAGTTTAGGTTTTGGCCCTCTTCACTCATCGCGACAAGGCCGAGCATGTTCGAATTGTTGTCGAGGACAGGCCCCCCTGAGTTTCCAGGATTGATCGCGGTCTGCATCTGAAGGACTCTCGCAAGATGTTTGGAGCCGTCCGTGTACTTCCAGTCATATTGATCCCGAATCTGGCTAATGACTCCTGTGCTGTAGGACCAGAGATTGCCGTGAGGATGCCCTATAATATGAATATCTTCCGCAACTTGAATTGAAGAGAGCTCGCCAAACTTTACAGCCGTCAATCCGCTGGGTGGTTTGATGATTTTAAGCAGCGCAAGATCGGCCGTCTCGTCCAAAGCGACGAGTCTCACGCCGTAACTATCATTTTCTCCTGGCTCGGTACCGACTGTCGGTTTAAGGAAAACAATACCTCTATCGTATCCTTCGACTACATGCCAATTAGTAAGCACATACCCAGCAGGATCGATTATTACCCCGGTCCCTAAAGCTGAGTCTGTCACCTTGTCGTTCTTAACATTTGCAGTCAAGACTAATACAACGCTGGGAGAGACTTTCCTAAAGACTGAAATGCCAGTATCTCCCCTAGTCACTACAGGCTCGCGAAAATTAGGGAGAATACTAAGACCTCTTGAATGGGCTTGGCACGCATTTACGAGATCGCGCAGGGCAGAATAACCCATAGCGTCGCTCTGTTTGTCACCCACCGTCCGTGTGTAATCAACCGTTTTAAGGGTTTCCAAAGTCGGCACGCCGTCACTTGCGGGTTGACTCCCAGCCTTCGACTTCATAGCGGTCAGAAGCGCCAAACCTATCCAAACGCCCGCTATCATGAGAGCAGCCGAGATTCTAGCGAGGTCTGTTTTGTATCGTTCAGCCCATCTCCAAATAGCGATGGAGGCCACCAACAACAGTAAGACAATGCCGATTAGGCCGACAAGGTCAAAAGCAGCGTAGAAGTGCCGCACGTTGGCTGGAATCTTACGTTACTGCGCTGCAAGCTGGCAATCACCCCAAGGCCCGCAATGTGCGGTAGGTTAGAAAACCTAAATCAATGGTTTGGGCGGCCCCTGCGGTAGCTCAACGTGATGAGCATGCACGTGGGGCGCATGATGCCCAATATCGGGTGGGGGTGGCGGCATCACCATCACACCGTGTCTACTTGCTTCTCGATTTTTCCGCTCTTCTTCGAATTCGTTCTCAAAGCCCCACCACAAGATCGCGGCAAGCCAGAAGAAGAATATGAGCCACCCGTTCCCGTATATGTGGACTAACAGTATGACTAACAACCAAATCCAGAACATTTTCGTGGTACCACCCACTTTTGCCCTGGATAATAGACCTGTACTGTCAGGAATCGCAAGCGAAAGAAGCCACGGCCGGAAGAAGCAGCGCAAGACGGGGCCGAAGAGGTAGGTGTAGAATCCCGCCGTAAAATCTCCCCGCCCTTAAATAACAGCCGATATTTTCATCGTTTCAAGTTCTCTACTATTGAACGGTGATGAAAACAGAAATCATATCTTGGATACCCCCGCCTTGTTGACACCATCGTCCACTCTGCCTTAGAATTTCGATGGGGTTATCTACTGGCTTAGGTCGTTTACGCTAGGCGAGACCTTTCTGTCCTTTCTTGGGAGGAAGCGGCTCGCACCTTGCTACGAGGTGCGGGCTTTCGTGCGGTGAATTCGTAAATTCCACCCGCAAGTTGCCGCGTAGCGAGGCAATAGTATGCGGGAGAGGGATTTTACGATGCTGTTGCCTCAGCCAGAATTTCTCAGCAAACTCCACCTGACAGTTTTGGAAATCGAAGGAATCGTATTTAATATCCTCCTATTCTGCAAATTCGTGCTCCACGAAATTCTGGAAATGATTCGCCACGTTCGCAAAAAAGGGAGTGGTTGATAATGATAGGCAAGAGCGAGCAACAGGAAGAGTTACCAACCGGGCCGAAGACGCGCCCACCAGCACCGCGGATTCCAGCCTTCTCCAGTGACCGCGGTTATGGCAAAGGCCCGGGGTCAAAATCAATTCCATCGGCTGCGGGCAGAATGAAGAAGCCGCCGCAGAAGAAGAAACATCGCAAGACGGGGAAGAAGATGGAGGTGTAGAATCCCGGGGCGATGACCATTAACAACTGGTTAACCATCCTAGCTATAGTCGCTGGCGCAACCGTCTCTCTTATTGTTGCTCACCTACATCGGAAGCATGCGGCAGATCGAGCTGCATCGCGCAGACCCTTCTGTCCCTATAACTCCGCCACCGAGCGCCATCACTCGATTCTTTAGAAATTATGGGCCTATGGCTCTCAATGTGATATTAAACGGGGGCGTCATCATACATCAGCTATTGAAGACTGGGCCGATTACGCGAGGTGATGTCTTCACTATCACTCTTGCGCCTGTTGCACCGGCTTACGCCTTTGTAATGGATCAGATGACGCAACAGGATTTAATGATCTACCGTACGATTGATCGTATCGTGGATTTTCTTCGAGAGGAGTACGCGCCATCGAAAAAAGATGGTTGAGATCATCTGCGAATTAGTTAGCCGCTCGCGGCTCTAACACAGACGTAACCATCGCCTGTTCCTTTGACCCAAGTGAATCCCATGTGCTTAGGGTAAAATTTTGGGGGCCAATCAAGGCCGACAGGAACAAAGTATGGAAATGCGAGCGGTCTCAATCGGCCATGACTTGTAGATTGCGGTAGGTTGTAATGAAGCTAATCGCGTGAGGATTGTTCACTATGCCTTTTTCTCCGCAGATGACGAAGTTGAAAAAGAACCTAATTTTCAAGGCTATTCAGGATGCCGCACTCGATCCTAGAGAATTTGAGTTGGAGGAAATTGACACCGAAGTGCGCCTCAAACACAAGTGGTCTACGTCGTATTTCATCTTTGGTGGTGATGCATCACGTTATGTCACGCGCTACGTAGTCGGGGATGGCCCCGATTGGCCTTTCGATGTGTATAGCTGGGAAGCTTTGATGTCGCGCATTAGCACGTGGCTTACACAGGTCAAGCTCGACCTTAGCACGCCAGATTTGTGGGCTGAGTTACGGGGCGAGGCTGAACTGCTCGGAGGCGCGTCCGGTGAGGCCAGCGGGAACACACCGTTTACTCCAGAGGAACAAAAAGAGATAGTGCGCCGACTCCGAGAAGTGGAGGCGAACGTGAATCGCACGTACTCGCTCTCTAAACCGGAGATGGAAATTTTTGACGCGAGGATTGACTACCTGGTTGATGCAGCTGGTCGGCTCGGTCGCATTGATTGGCGCAACGCCGTCGTTGGAGCAATACTGGGTTACGTTCTCTTCGCAGCACTTCCCCCAGAATCTGCACGTTCCATGTTCCTGACTTTCATGACACTCCTGCGGGCGCTCAGCCACTTCTTTGGACATGGACTTCCCGAGTTACCGGGCCGCTAGGCCCAATGTTACTCAGATATGCGTGATTACTTTATTTTCCGCTAATGATCGCTGCTCGGTATGCCACCAACACGGACAGTCTTTGTGGCCCGCAGCCATACTGAAGAACTGAACTCTGCGCTGGAGCGTTCGATGCTGCGGGTCGTCGAGCAGGTCGCGGCGTGACACATCAGATTTTCAAATTCAGTCTCTTTTCCACCTCTGCCATAAATCCCACGGTGTCGAGCCCGAGCCCCTTGCTCAACCTAGCAAATTCAGGTAGCGAGAGGTCTTGTATCTGGCCGCGCTCCAACGCAATCAACCATCTGACTGGAAAACCAGACAGTCGGCTGACCTGCTTGCGCGTTAGGTGCTTCTTCTCGCGTAGGTAGCGCACCGTGGCCGCGAGCGGTCGCGCGACGTCTATGCCGCTGGTATCGGTATAACGCAACATGAGTGCGAGGTCTTCCTGTTTTATAGTCGTCTTGTCACGCAGCGCATTAAGCATCCGAACGAACGCGCCCTGTAACGCTTTGAGTTCTTTCAGGTGGCGGCAACTGTTCGTTGTTTGCAGTTTTCTTGAATATCCACAGGCAGAACAGCAGAGTTTCGCTGTCGGTGATTTTGTTAAGTATCTCTCTGATTTCGTTCCGAACATCATATTCGGGTGGTGGTATATAGGCGCTCATGACGCCAGAAATATCAGCGTCTTCCGTTGGTCTCGGAAAAACTTTCAATTTGGTCGGAATTGCGGCCACGCGAGGGAACGCAGGCTGAACTAGTACCCGATTCAAATCCCTGCGGGTCTGACTCGCAGACAGGGTCAGGTCTTTGCGGGCCGTCATTCAAGGTAAGCAGGCTCTCGCGATTGCGAAGGAACTGGGAGTAACTCTTTCGTGTGCAAGATTTCATCTGTGGGCGTTAGCGAAGCGCATGAACTATCCTGGTGTTCACGTCATACGGCGAGTATTCGCGGGTGAGATTCCATAATGCAAAACGACATACACCAATTTAGCGACCTACCGGGCGCGACCTGGCTCCTGCTCCCACAGTTGCGCAACGATAGGGGTAGAACGGAAGATGGCCCTTATATCGTCATCCAGCCGAATTCCCCCTTGAGTACTCTCATCGAATCCTTATCAGCGGAATACGGCATCGACAGCATTCTGTTCACTCTGAAACTGAGTGATGGAGTATGGGTCAGTCACGTCAATACCAAAGAGATAAGAAGAGCACAGACTCGGCAGGAGATTACGTATTTCCTGGTGAATGAGTTTCTAACTCTGCGACCGATAATTCAAGACGCCTGCGGCATGCGGGCTACACATGGGCATTTTAGGGCGGCACGTTTAAGTGCTTTACGAGATGCTCGCGCCAAGTCGTTGAAGTTGGCCGAATAGCCTGCAAACTGACCGTACAAATCCCGTACAAAAAGGAATCGCACTTAGCAGCATCTTCAAATCGTCAATGTTTTATTGGTGTTTTGATGCAGGAAAGGTGGTTGCGGGGGTTGGATTTGAACCAACGACCTCCGGGTTATGAGGCTGACGATTGTGTTTTAGCCTGTTTTATTTAGTCTTGTCTGTTTTGCTTTTTCAACGAGTTAACAAAACACACGGGAGTAGACAAAAACATCGTAAAACACCCAAGTGTTAGCAGAGTGTTAGCAAGCCTAGCCGCTGCCGAATTATGGGAGTGAGCAACGGTCGTGCAGCCTAACGTTCCCATTCAGGCTTGCCCTTTACGGGCCTTGGCCAAGGAACGTCTAGGTGTCCATTTATTCGTGGATAGTTTGCGTCAATCTTAAAAAAATATGGGCGCTCTTTGCGTTCTGTCTCGACCAATATCGCTTTGGCCCACTTATCTCCAACATTTCTTATTTCTAACCGTTCAATCCACGAACCGTTAAACGCGCTGAAAATCATGTCAAAGCTCTGCTTGTCACTGGCAGTTAATTGGTATCCACCAATGTTTCGTGTAGGTGTAGCGAAATCTGGGATAAGCTCTCTAAATGTGTTGCTGTCCACTGCCGTCCTTATCTCATCAGCGCGAGGCAAACTGCCGGGAGGGTAATTCTTAGTCACGGCCTGCATCGCAGCGTTTATTTTGACTCGATCAGTAAGCATGACGCTAACTCCGCGCAGTGGATATTTCCCCACTTTTATTACTGTGGTCACAGCTACGTTGTTGAGAGCAGGGTAAAAGTCTAGATAGCAAAAAGAATCCCCGCCGGTCACGGTATTCTCCGTTTCTTTTAACCCTGCCAGGGTCGTAGTTTCCATCCCTGCAATGTTCCCAAGTTTCTCAGTTGCATCGCTCATTTGACTTCCTATCCTGCCAAAAGAACCGGCGATCCCCCTTTGAACATCCTCTTGAGCTTTGCGTTCAACCTTGATCGACGTTAGTTCTATCCAGACGAAACCAAATAGGAGTAAGATCCACGCGACCTTTTCTGTCCCCTTCATTTCCCCTAATACAGTCATGACAGCCGCAGCAAGAGCAAGAACCGTTACCCCGTACCCCGGAGGAACAGAGGTTCGAAAAGGCCAATTCCAATACAGCAACACGGATATGAATAGATATAACAACACCACTCTGAGTGGCTTCTTTTGCCACACAGTGCGGTCGTCCATGTTTTTAATGCCCGAAGCTTCCTGGAAAACTGTGAATCCCGTATGTGGGAGCGTTAAGCTTTTCCTAAATGCACCTTTCTTCCATAAAGTGATATGCATGACTGGAGATTATAACGCTCGCTTCTACAGGAAGAATCCTACCGAACCGCATTTTTCCAGTCCACTAAAGCGTCATCAATAGCTAAGCGCATGATCAACACCGTTACCGAGCAAGCTAAGTACGAGCTAGAGGGGCCGTCTGCACGTTTGGGATTAGCAATGTGCAAAGCCTGTGCAAGTGCAATTTTTAGCGTCCGAGTATCAGTGAGATGCAGATGAGTAACGGTTGAAAGAACCACCATTCAAAGCTTTGCATGCGGCCTACTTCTGAACGAATTGAATGAACTCAAGCCCTTTTTTTAGAAGCGCATACCGGTTTTTGAAGATCAGCCATGTCCATCTCTCACTAGAGCAAACCACTCGGCAAACCGCTGCTGTTTGTGATCTTCGGACTCGTTCCGAATCGCGTCTAACTGAACGCCGTTGGCCCGAACTTCATCCGTTAGCGCTTTCAGCATCAGTTCATGCTTGTCCATCCGATCTGCATTTAAACGCGCCAGAATCCAATCAAGCCCTTTCGACGCTGGCCACGGAAGAGGAAGCCCTGAGATCCACCGCGCCAGACGAGCTATGACAGGATCCGAGGATAAATTCTCAGTCGTGAAATGTTTTTCTAACGCATCTATTGGATCTTTGATCGCCATCCCCTGTCTCCCTAGTTAGGTATCGCTCATAACGCAAACATGAAGACGAATGCCCGCGGTGAAGCTATTTGTCGATAGATTCAAGGCGGAGCATTGTGTAGAGACTTGCCAACGATTTGATTTTACGTGCTCTGCCATTCGATGCATCAAGTCATACCTGAAAGGAAGTGGCTCTGGGACTCGTTGAGTCATTCCGGAAATCTTTCTGTTTGATAGGTTATTTTTTTCGGCGGATACTGCGTCATGCCCTTCCTCAAGATACCGGGGAAATCTTTTTCTCTAAACCCAGACCGTTCGGCGGCTACGTTGGCAAACCGATCTCTGCACGTTTTTCTGTTACATAGCGCCGGCCAATGTGGAATTCTTCGGAAGAATTCCGGCCATTTCGAGAAATTTGCCATTGAGTTTTTCTTCCGGCAAAACTTGACCTTTACTCGACTGCGTCGGCCTGCCCTGGCTTTCAGTTCCCAATGACCGCAAACTATACATCGGGCCAATCGAGACAGTTGGAAGTTTGAAACCGCTCTAGCAAAGAGAACCGTAAACATGTCTTCGACATCATTTAGCATTATCGTGAGAAGCGGCTGACGCGAGCCTAATTGTGGAATGAATTTCAGCGGCGGCAGTTTGATTTCATGTGTCGCCAAAATGTGCCAGTCAAAGTCCTCTGTGTAGCCCGGTATATCGGGATTTACATTTTCTAGCCCGTTAGCATGACCACGCCAAGAAGATTGAATACCCCAGAGTTCATCGCGCAGATCTTTAGTCCATCCTTTCGCTTCTGGCCCGGTTACCCATTTGTTCTTTCTGTCCACCCTTGCTAGATGAAGTACACAAAGCCGGTTCCGCAGGCCCTCGCTTCTCTGTCTTTTCTTCCACCGATCCGGGATCGTCCTGAATAGATATGTTTCGATTTCACGAACCAATGCGCTCATTTTCCGCCGATTGTGAAGGGGCGTTTCTAGGAGCAATAAGCAGAGTTGTAGTTCGTCCTCGCTGAGCCGGGTAAGCGTAATCGATGCCGGGTTGATGTTCATGTCTTACGTCGTAACTGCTCGACTCTCTCACTTAAAACGTAAAGGTTTTGTGTAAAGATGTCAAGGTGCGAGGTACCAATTGAAAGCCAAAAAACAAGAGCGGATCAATTCACAAGAACGCCTTAACCAGGGCCTGTCTCTGGCAGACGTTGCGCGATGTTACAGAGGCGGTTCGTCACGCGAGAGGATCCGCCAGATTGAGGCGGGGATTTCAGTAAGCCCTGCTGTACGACGTGACTATAAAGCCGCAATCATCACGGCGATCGCGGACCTCAAACGTAAGGGCGAACTCTTAGCGCGCGTGAGAGCGGAGATGGCAAACGAAAAAGAGGCAGGAAGCGAAAGTCGGTTACAGCCCGCTTAGGGCTTGAATTTTTCTTTGCACACCACGTGCAATGCCGGGAGGCTACCCGGACAACAAAGCGCTCGCGGCTGATTGTGAGCACGCGGAAACCGTACAAAACCAAATTACTCATGAGGTGTGTTTAATGGCCGGAAAAACAATCTACGAGTTACCTGCACTACCTCAAGAATGCGCAGTTTATAAGCGCGGCCGCAAACTTTCCGTCGTCACTCTATCTGAGGCAGAAATAAAACGCGCCAACGGAGGGGCCAGAAAAATGCGGGAGTTAATTACAATTCGCGCGCTGGATTACGACGATACGATAAATCTTCCGCTCTATCGCGTTTTTGACGATACCGATAAGCCTGGAACAAATGTTTCCTCAAGAATGTCGCCCCGCATCCCGATGAAAAAGTTTGTGGATAAGACGAGAAGCGGAAATCGATCATTTCGAATTCGCCACTTCCAAAAGCAAGGAGTGGGCGCGTACGAAGCGTTGCTCGATTCGCCGGATTCGCTGACTGAACATCATCACAAGAATTTAAAAGAAGGACTGAACTGTAAAGCGTGCACGATGCAACCGTGGCGATTCCCCTATCCAATTAAGGGAATTTCTATCGACGGATTCGCCGTAGTTGAACCTAAGTCACCGCCAATCAATACTCTTGAAGAAACCGCCAAAAACGCAGCAAGTGTTCAATCGCTTCAATCGAAATATAGAAGCTATATCGAGGCGCTTGAAACTCAGACCTCACTCGAACGCCCTAACATTTAAGAATCCGAAAACCTAAAGGAGAAATGGCCGAATTGACATGCGCAGAAGCGGAGTGGTCACTCGATACGGTTCCCGAGGCTTTGGTTTTATTTTGGACTTAGGGGAGCCGCAAAGCCGCGTGGAACCAAGCGCGGAGTATTTTTTTCACGCCGTAGATGTTATTGGAAGAGTGTTTCTTCGTGCGGGCGACAGGGTTACGTTCGAACTCGGCTATGCCAAGCACGGCTCGAAATCGCCTGTCGCAATCCAGGTTCATCTGGTTGATTCGCCAGAATCGGTGGTGCGCAGATGAGCGCGCCAAAGATCCAACCCAACACTATAGCGCCGCCTGTTCCAGCGAACCCCGAAGCCGAGAGATCCATTCTCGGCGTTGTCGTTCTTAAGAACGAAACGCTATTGGAAGTGCTTCCAGTTTTGCAGCGCGAGGATTTTTTCCTGCGGTCTCACCAATTGATTTACTCCTGCATGGAGGAACTGATTGGAAGCGGCAAGCCGATTGATCCTATTTCCATGATGGACGCGCTCACCAGGCGGGGGCAACTGGAGTCTGCCGGCGGAATTGCATATCTCTCGCAGCTCGCCGATGGATTGCCGAAAGTAACGAACGTCAATCATTACGTCGGCATCGTGAAAGAGAAAGCGGCGAAGCGTGGACTAATCGAATTCGGCGCGTGGTGTCAAAATGCGGGTCTCGAAGAGGGTATTTCTATTGAAGATCTTCGCAGTCGGGCCGCCGATGTAGTCGAAGCACTCTGTCCTAATAAAGAGCGAGAAACCGCGACTACACTAAAAATTCCAGACATGCCGTCAGTAGTACTCGACGGTCGACTCGGTGAGATTTGCCAAAAGCGCCTGGGCGATCTGCCTTTATCCTACGCGTGGATATCGCTACTCACGGTCGCGGGAACTCTGGTTCCGGTGGGTGGCCAGCCAACGAATCTCTACGGGGCTCCCATCGGACCCACCGGGTCGGGAAAAAGTCAGGCTATCAAACGTTCTATTAAGACCATGGGTTTGGCAAAGCCCCAGCTGGAGAACACCTTGGCGGGTTCGTTTGAAGGACTTGCGAGTAGATTGAATGTTGATGGTGACGCTCGTTTGCTGTGCCCGGACGAACTTGGGCATCTGCTATCAAAGGCCAATATCGATGGAGCATCCTTTCCATTTGCGTTGAACTCCGCTTTTTACGACCAAGAATTTGACCTTACAGCGGCGCGCGGAAAGCAGGTCAGTGTGAACTGCCGACTGAGCGTTATCGGCGGCATTGTCGAAGAAAATTTTTCGTCACTCTTTGGCGCGGCCACCACAGCTGGATTGTACGACCGTTTTATTTTTGGCTACTGCCCGCAACCGTTCCAGTACCACTTCCGGCCGTTCGAAGGCGGACCTGAATATACAGAGCCATGCGCGGTGACGATTGCGCACGAAGTGTGGGAAATGCGAGATGTATGGCTGAAGGAAATACCCGGTCTGAGCACACGCGTTGCCGAACTTGCAATCCGTGCCGCGGTGGTCGCGGCTGCCTTTTCAGGCCGTTCGATTCTTTACGCCAAACATATCGAAGCCTCGTCTCGCGCTTTCGCAGAGTATCAACTGCGCATGCGCCAGAACTTCAAACCGAACCCGGGCGAAAATACGGATGCTCGCTGTGCTTTCACTATTCTCGCCGCTCTTGATGCCAAGCCAGGCTGGAATCTGAAACGTGACATTGCGAAGCAAATTCACTACGAACGATTCGGGCCAACAGCGTTCGAACGCGCCATAAATTCTCTCGTGGCGGCTGGGGACATAAACATCAATACCAAACGCCCGGCGAAAATCAGGCGGGTGGCCTGAGAATGGGTACACATGGGGACAATAGCGTGGGGACAAATGGGGACAATTGAACTGCCCCCCAAGACCTCGAACTGTCCCCACTCGCGCGCGAGTGGGTGTGTACGCGTTGTATTTATAAGATAACTTTAATCTTATTTTTCAAACGTCCCCAACTGTCCCCATCACTTAAATTGTCCTACTTGGGGCGTTTTTTGGCTTTGATTCATTTACACACACACGGGTATGGGGACAATGGGGACAGTCCGTTTTGGCAGAGTTTTCGGATTCTTAAAATCCAAGTAGGGGAGATCGAATATATGAAGGGAAACGTTAAGGCTGTTGATGTGGCGAAGTTTCGGGAAGAGGCCAAAAAGTTCATGGATAACGAAGACTACGCCTACATGGTAATTCGACTGGCGGCCCTGATGGATGTGATGTGCGCCAAAGGCAAGGAACTTCTAAAGCGGGGCACCTTTCCGCTGGGCTGGATCGATATCGCAGCAACTCTGTCTCTTCGGTTGCCGCGCGGATTCGATGTTGCAAAGTTCAACTTACCGAAAAAGAATACTCGTACGAAAGGCCAGAACAGATTTAAACCAGCCATTACGACGGAAGAAGCCCTTCATAGGATCGAACAAAATAAGCCAGAATGGATTCAATAATTTGTTTCCCCACACCAACCCTTAAAGGCGAGTTTTCGGAATCTTAAAACCTAGTACTTCCCAGAGTAAAATTATGATCCACGTGAAGACATGAGAGCACAGCCCGAGATCGGCGGCAATGACCAGGATTGGCAATCAAATTACTTGGCTCTTCCGACCCTACCAGTGTATACGACTCTGGGAGGACCCATGGGTAAGAATGAAGAGGTTGCCCTCGAAGCAAATTTTAGAGGCTGGCAGGAAAAGCGCTTTCCGACGCCGCCCAAAGACTTGAATATTTTTGAGTATTACTGCGTTGAGCAGTTTGTACGTCCGTTTGACATTAGCGACAGTCAACTAAAAAGCGGGCTAGTAGGTGGCTCGTGGGACGGGGGCGTTGACGCTCTTTTCATGTTCGTCAACGGAGAGTTGATTGACTCCGAATCAGAATTAGACCCGAAGACGGCTAACTCTGTAAAGCTCGTCATACTCCAAGTAAAAGAAGGCGAAGGTTTTTCCCCGGTGGCAGTAGATAAGTTGTACTGGTTCGCGGATGATCTTCTCGACCTAACTAGGAAAAAGGCCGAATACCATTCAACGTATAAGCCGGAACTCATCACGGCCATGCGTCTTTTCAAGGACAAGTACGGCGTCATCGTCGGCGAAAATCCCCCGTTGTCCGTTGATTTTTATTACATCACTAAGAAGGATGTTGAACCAAACGCCGATTGCAAATCGTCGGCCGAGAAAGTCAAGTCCGTAGTGAAGAAGCACTTTAGTCAAGCACAATGCAACTTTCAATTTGTAAATGCGGCGACTCTTTGGGCACAGGTACAGACTCGGCCTTCCAAGAAAAAGGCGCTTAGGTGGGCCGCGCAACCACTATCGACACCGGAGGGACAAATCGGACTCGTACGCTTGGCTGATTACTTTGCATTTATCACGGATAGTAATGGCCAACTTGCAGAGCGTTTCTTTGATTCTAATGTCCGCGGCTACTGGAAGACTACAACGGTCAATAAGCAAATTGCCGTCACCCTAAATTCTGCCAGCCCTCCGGAGTTCTGGCTGCTAAATAATGGGATCACCATTCTTACGGAAAGGATAGATACGACTGGAGAGCATTTGGAAATTGAAGTCACTGATCCACAGATTGTTAACGGACTTCAGACATCCCGAGAAGTCTATAATTATTTTCAAGCGACGGCGCCAGCCCCGACAGATAATCGTCGTCTACTAGTTCGGCTTATTAAAACGACCGACATACCTGTGAGAGATAGCGTAATACGCAGTACCAACAGTCAGAATCTCATGCCTGAAGAAGCTTTACGTGCTACGGATGCGATTCATCGTCAGATTGAAACATTGTTTCACCGTTACAACCTATTTTACGACCGAAGATCGGGTTACTATCGGGATCAGAACAAGCCTGTTAATCAAATTGTGAGCGTGGTCGATTTAGTTCAGGCAATGCTGTCGGTAGTTATGAAGCGACCCGATGAAGCACGAGGCAGACCTCGGGACTACATAAAGAAGGACGAACAATACGCTTCAGTATTTGGTAAGGATAAGTATGACCTGAATCTCTATTTGAAAAGCACTCAAATAGTGAGAGCCGTGGAAGATTATCTGGATGCTCTGAATTTGCAGAAGGTCCACAGACGGAATTTGCCGTTTTACGTTTGCATGTATGCCACTTGCTCGAAGGCGGGCAATGCCTACGCGTCGCCGAACCAAATACTTAAGATAGATTTATCTACGTTCTCGCCGGAATTTCTGCGCGATTGCTATGACCGAGTAAACAAACACTATGAACGATTGGTCGAGCGGCACAAGTCCAACGGGGAACGTGACTACGACGCCCTGGCGAAAGGGCAGGGTCAATACTTGCTTAAGGCCATCACCGCTGAATTGAAAAGACGCTTCAATAGCCCGAAGAAGAAGACTGCATAATACCGCTTCTAACGCAAACATTTTCCTCGCCGAATACGTGTGAATTTCTAGTCATTTAGTCTGTTTTATTCTGTTCGTGTCTATTCTTGGAGAATTATGACGATTTCGCAGATTTTAACGGTCGAGCAAGTTGCCGAATTGCTGAACGTAAAGCCCTCCTGGATTTACATGCGCACGTGCGACGGAGCGTTGCGCGGAACGGGTCGCGGAAGATATAAGCCGCGCAAAGGAAGTCCGCTCAGCCCGCACCCGGTGGATTCAGTTGAGCGAATTCCCTGCTTCAAATTTGGACGGTTACTTCGATTTGATCGCGACGAAATCTTGAAATGGGTTGAAGCGCTTCACAGGAACGGTACAGAACCTTCGGGCAATAAACCCGAAGGCAATTTACAAGCGAATGAAAAAACGGAGCTTATCAAGTGGCTGCTAACAGCGATGCTAACGGAAAAAAACGAAAAAAACGCCCGGCGACGCCCGCAATGGTCGGAGGCTGGGCGCCAAAACATCGTGCAATTCAACATAGCACGCGGTGGACGGCCCAATCAGAGCCACGGCGTGCATTCTGTGCTCCGGAGTAAGGGAAAGTTCCTGCCGGCTGGCTGTGAGGGCTTTGCGGCCGAAGTAGACGCGATTGTGGGCGAAATGGCTGACGACTTAGGCGGAGCGAGCAATCTCACGGGCGCGCAGAAATCGCTGTTAGAAAGCCAGAGGCTGTGTTTGCTCGTGCTCAAAGTCGCCGGCGGGCATATTCGCGTCTGAAGGGTTACTGACCAAGCGAGGAAAGCCCAATTCCCTTCTGCTCACGATCACATCATTCGCGAACACACTAAGGCACAACGCGACGGTTCTGGGGCTGGAACGCAAACCACGCAAGGTCGGTCCTTCGACATTGGCCGAATACTTAGACGCGAAGCCGTCTGAAGAGCCAGCGACCGCTACTGAACCGGTGCAACCATGAAACGCCAAAGTCTCGATCATCGACGCGATGAACGATCCAGCGCTCTTTGGGCCATGGTTCAAGGGCAATACGTGGAATGCCTGGCGCGCGTTTTTAGCGGCTCTTTTCGGACTTCCGATGAACGCGGAACAGGTTGCGCTTTACAGAAAGCACACTGGTCGCACGACTCCGCCGACACAGCAGTTCCGCGAAGCCAGGTTGCTCTGTGGCAGACGTGCCGGCAAATCGCTTATCGCCGCTTTGTTAGCGGTTTATCTAGCCGTCTTCAGGGATTATTCGGCCTACCTTGCGCCCGGTGAGCTCGCCACGATGATGGTAATTGCGGCTGATCGAAGACAGGCTCGCGTGATTATACGATTTGTCAAAGGCTTCGTGAACGGAATACCGATGCTGGCGCGAGATGATCACTCGTGAAACACGGGAAACTTTGGAACTCTCCAATCGTGTCGTCATCGAAATCCACACCGCCAGTTTCCGCACACTCCGTGGCTACACCTGTGGCATTTGTCTTAAACGACGAAGAATGCTTCTGGACCGGAGATGAGAATTCGGCCGAACCTGCATCCGAAATCATCGCCGCTGAACGCCCGTCACTAATTACGATTCCAAGCTCGATTCTGCTATCGCTATCGAGCCCACACGCTCGGCGCGGACCAATGTACGAAGCTTCGCAGAAGTACTTCGGCAAAGACGACTCGCCGGTTCTGTTCTGGAAGGCGACGACGCTACAAATGAATCCAAGTCTTGACCCGAAAATCGTATCCGATGCTTACGAACGCGATCCCATCGCGGCACGATCGGAATACGACGCTGAATTCCGGTCGGATTGTGAAACCTTCATCTCGCATGAATCGATCAATGCCTGCGTCATTAAAGGACGGATCGAACTCCCGCGCGAAACAGGTGTCACTTATAGCGGATTTGTCGATCCCAGCGGTGGTTCTAGCGATTCGATGACACTTGCGATTGCGCATAAGAACGAGTTCGGACAGCCGACACTAGACCTTGTGCGCGAAGTGAAGCCGCCGTTCTCTCCGGAAAAAGTAGTGCGTGAATTTGCCCAAGTTCTCAGCAGCTATGGCTTATCGACCGTTACGGGCGACAACTACGCTGGCACATGGCCGAAAGAGCGGTTCTCGGTCTATGGAATTCTCTACCAGCCATCGAAAAAGTCCCGTAGTGAAATCTATCTTGATCTGCTTCCACTGTTGAATTCGCGACGATCGGCACTGCTCGATAACCAGCGTTTGATCAGTCAACTGTCGCAACTTGAAAGGCACGCATCCCGATCAGGAAGCGAAACGATTGACCACGCGCCGGGCGGACACGATGATCTTGCAAATGCAGCCGCTGGCGCGCTTGTAATGGCCGCAGCATCGTCTTTGAATGATCGCTTTTGCTTTATCGCCGTACAAGGCGGAAGGATTCTCAAATGAGCAGCCTAAAACCTAAACCAAAACACGTTGTCGATGGTGAATGTGAAAAGTGCGGCGGAACTATTTTTGTCAACTGGCCACATAGGTGCATTTTGCGTAAGCCCAAATCAAAGCAGCAGCGGAATTTCTGAATCAAATCGCATACGGAAACTATCCCCGTGTGGAAGTGCCGTCGTTCGAAGCAATTCAGTCGAGAGATATTCAGGAGAAACAAATGCCTATTAAGTTAGAAGACTTTGACCCTCAAGGCCGCGCGTATATCGAGTACATCGCGAACCAAGAACTGGCTGCCAAGCGGCGGATCGGAAAACTAGGAAACCGTCATTGTTTCTATTGCGGTTCGGATACAGCGCTCGTCCTGCGTTGTGAATGTGGTTTTGGCGAGAGCTTTAAGTGCTCAGAGCCCGACATTCGCATCTGCAAAGACTGCGCTAGCGCGCACGTAAGGGTCGCCTCACACATACGGGATATTCTCAAATACCCGCGCGTCAATCGCGTTTCGTCTCGAAGATTCCAAGGATGGCGGATGCTGTCTAACGCCGCTGAAGCTCTCGACGAGAAAGCAGTGGCTGACGGAAGCTTGGACTTGGCCGACACACTTTATTGTGCGCTTTGTGATGGCGAGGACTTGCCGTGGGAGGCTTCGACCACGGAATTACGCCGAGTCCTATTTAAGGGCTTTCGAAAAGTTAAATTCACTCGATTTCAGGAATTGGCTGCCGCTCTCCAGCAAGAACAAGACAATGAAATACTGCGGAGTACCGCGCGCTTACTAAGGCTCTTGCGCTAAAGCCGAAAATTGACGCGGAAGAAATAAGAAAGTCGCAATCCGAAAAGGAGAAATAGGATGGCACTCGTCGAAGATAGCGCACATGCAATTTTTACAATTATTGCGGCGTCGAACGCAGTCGCTGGAAGGGTGCGAAAAGGCTTCGATTCGCACTTCTCACGCTGGTACCATGCTCGGGTTTTATGTATGTTCCGTCCGCATTCCACCGATCCGCTGATTCAATCCATGCGGCTGCGCAAAGCAGTGAATCCGTTCGCGCTCGAATTCTTTGCCCAAGGCATCCTTCGCCGGCTCGGGATTCGCACAGTAGAACAACGAATCTGTAATGGCAAAGAGGCACGCGCGCTACCGGCTGATTTTGTAGTCAAGGTCGCAGGAGAAGAACCAGCGCAAAACCTGACCTGGAACCCCGCTTCGGTTCGAAATGGCCCGTGTTTGGTGTCGCGCCTTGTCCCAGACGCAGCGAGTCTCGATTATGTCGCGCGGAAGATCATCACGAGCCACAGCGCGCGCACCCAAATGTTGCGCGAAAGTGCAGCGATACACGCCAGCAAAGACTGGGCATTTGAACAGCTAATAGCTAAGGCACTGGGCAAAAGCTGCGAGCCAGCGGACAAGTTTTTCGCCGATTTCAAGCCGACGCAATCAGAGATCGAAGTCATCAAGGCAGCGATGGCACTAGATGGTCCCGCATATCTCCGCATTTGCGCGGCTCGCGTTTTCATCGGATGCAGCGCGCCTCACTTCGGAAATGTCTTGGTGACTAAGAAAGGCGAATTGATTTCCATCGATCACGCCCGCGGATATTTCGAGAAGGGTGATGACCTTCGGGAGTTGTTTTATTTCGTTGATCGACGCGCGGAAGCGTTCAAGATCCTAGACGGAGTCGCCGGTCTAACTGATAACGACATACGCGCAGCCGTGGACGGCATTCCTCAACATCCTGCGTGTGGCTCTACGGCTGGCCTTGCCGATTATTTCTGTCGGCGTTTGCGTACCTGGAAGGAGATGCACGCCAGCAGCGAACGCCAAAGCATAATGGAACTTGATCCGCACCTTACTTGCAATCCGCTTGGTCTTTTTGGCCAGCGGCTTATCGCCGAAACGGGCGCGCTGTGGCGAGTGTAAAAATGCATTCTCCAATCAATGATTTGACAGACCGTTTGCTCACAAAGTTTCCGGGAATTTCCTTTGGAGACGCTCGATCTTTGAATGAGCGTTCGGCAATCGACGAGATAACGCGGCTTCTGCTTAAAAAGTTGCCCGGAATCTCCGTCTGGGATGCGAGAGCGCAATCGATTGACCTTTGGCAGGCTCCTGCCATTCGCTTAAACGCAATCGGGCTGCTGGCACTGTCAGCGCGATGTTCTCGGCCACGGTTAAACCCCTTTGTCGCCGAATTCTTCGCGCAAAGTGTTTTGCGGCGTCTCGGAATTCGCACTGCAAATGAAACTGTGATTTGCAGTGCCGCCGAAGGACGCGAATTCGCGGTTAGAGATTTCGTGGTCAAGTGTGCACCGGAAGAACCGCCGCGAAACCTAAGTTGGAACTCGACAAGACCTCTAAACGGAACTTGTCTGGCGTCAAGGATTGTTCCCAACGCGGCAACCCTCAATTTTGTTGAGAGAAAACTCTTTAGAAGTCGAGTCGATAAGGAAGAGCCAACCGATCGGTTCTATGCGGGATTCGAAATCGGCTTAGTCCCCGCCCAAATTGAAGCCATCAAGAAGGCGATGGACGTTGACGGCTCACAGTATCTCGGTATCTTTGTCGCTAGAATGTTTCTCGGATGTTCGTGCACGCCGCATTTCAAAAATGTTCTTGTGAATAGAACGGGTGAGTTAATTTCACTAGATCACGCACATGCGGAATTTGAGGACGGCGAAGACCTGAGGAAAGTTTTTGAATTCATCGAACGCTCTTCAGATGCATTCAGGGTTCTCGGCGCGATTGCAGCGCTGGAGGAAAAAGATATTAAAGCATCGATCTCCGAGATTCCGACGCACACTGTGTGCGGCTCAGTAGCCGGCCTTTCCAAATATTTCTGCGACCGCCTTCAGTTGTGGCAACAGCTTTACCGCCTGTGACAAGAAAAGAGCAATTCAACAATCTGCAAACGGTTGCGGATGTGTGTCTTCAAAAGAGGAGCAAAGATGGAAGTAACCGAAACGAAGCCGGCAACGAATCCGATCCGAGAATTCGCGACTAGGTACCGCTTGCGCGTGAATGATAGAAAACGGGAGCACCGACATCGGGTTTCGACCGCCGAGGACACTATCCAAGGCAGATTCGGTGAAATTGTGCCCGACCCAAGCTTTGGGCCACTTCTGGCTGTGAGGTTTGTTGCGGTGCCCAGAAACGCCAGCATGAACGGGGCGCTTCGCAATCGGTATCGCAAGGCTCTCGATGCCGGGCTGCGTTTGAAGTGCACGTACGGGGATGCCGAAAGCACGTTTCATTTCGATCCGGAGAATGAACAGAAAGCCAACCTCACAATCCGGCTCGTCGGCGCAAAGCGGCGCAGGACAGTCAATCTCTCGCCAGAACAAAAACAGGTACTGGCTGACCGCCTAGCCCGCACCAGAGACGCACGAAATAGCCCTGTCTTGGTCTAAAACCCTCACCAGGAACGCGCTGTAGAAATTTAAAACCGGAAAACGGGGAAATGCAACCGTCTCCGCGTCCATTCACGTAACGAAACGCCACAAGCAGACTTAACAGATTGAAAGCATGGGATTTGATGAAGCACGTTCAGCCGGACCATTCAAAAAGGAGAAATTCAAGTGAACGAGAAAAAGCAAGAGCCGGTCAATATTGATGTATCTATGGCTGCCGCCGCGGAGTTCCGGCAGAACGTGGATGCTGCCATCGAACGCAAGGTATCAATCGCGAAGCGGATCGCGGAGCTGGATAAATCAATCGTAGATAAAAAAAATAACCGGGCAGCAATACGAGCGATAGACAAAGATCCCGAGAAAATGATTAAAGAGTTGGAATCGGAGAAGAAGGGCCTGGAGCGCCAGGCCGAGACTGTGAAATCGGAAATCAACAATCTTCATCTTGAACGAAAAAATCAACTTGAGGCCGACAAGAATAATTTCTACCTCTCCTATGAACGAGTTGTCGCGCCGCACGAACTTCGCGCAAAGAATGCCGAATCACAGCTTGTTGCCATCTTAGCTGAATGCACTGCAGCAGTTGTCGGCACTCAATCCGATCAGGATTCTGACATGGCAGAGAGGGAGAAGCAGATTGACGCCAATATCGACGCTTTCATTGAATCGGCCGCTGAATGTGGAGTCCCAGGAAATTACAGGCTTGACGCGAGCGCAAAGTTGGGAAAGAGACGCGCGGCCAGTGCGGAAGGCGCGGTACGCAAGTTAAATAACAAATTCAAGGAACTGATTGACAACTTCCACAAAGAAGTTGAAGCAGCGTGTAAAAAGCAAAATCCTAAACAGCCTCGAACGTTTTAAGAATCGTAAAAGTTCACGAGTTTCGGCGCGGTGCGCGAACGAAAGAAAGTGCCGAAAGAAATTACAGTTACAGCTTTCTTTCGAACGAGCAATCGTCGTGCGGCCCCTGATGCGCGAGATCGCACAGTTTTGAAACGGCGGTTGCTCAACTCTTCTACACATAAGTTTCGGCGAGCATGCAAATCGAAAAAAGTGCCGAAAACCCTACGTTGGGTTCTCCAACTTTTTTCGAATCAAGCCGACCGTCGCGCTGCCCCTCGCGTTCTGCGCGGGTTTTACAGCGATTATGTTCTTAGTGGATTTAGAAGGTTGTCGGCAGCTAAGGAATTAAAACTCGCTATCGTCCCTTCGCGCGAAGTTTTTATTGAAGGACTTGAGGCAGAACGATTCTTGATTGAATCCAATCGGCAGCGCGCGAAGACGAAAGCGCAAAGGCTACGTGAGTTCAAGAGGCTAAAAGAGATCGAGGCTGTCTTTGCTAAAGAACGGCAGCGGGAACACGCCAAGACTGCACCTGGCAAAAAATCACTTAGCGCAAACTTGCGCACAGTGTCAAATTCCGGCCGCGCAGTAGAAAAAGCCGCTGCAAGCGCAGGGCTTAAACCAAGAACGGCCGAGAAGGGACTCGCCGTATTGAATAAGGCCGACGCTGGAGACGCCAAGGCGGAAGCACTAATGGAATCACTTGACCGCGATGAAATCAGCATTGACCGTGCTTACCGAGAATTGAATGACCCAAAGGAAATAGAAAAAGATGACCCCGAATATGAAGAAGCCTTTACGCTCGCCGCTCTTGATGAGGCGGATGAAGCCGCCAACAAGCTTTCTCGTGCAATATCCCGATATGTGAATCATGGTCCGAGTTAGAACACCGTTTACTTAGCGGTTATGTGAAACTATTTAGATAGTATAGTCCAGGCCGCGCTGCGAAGTGCGTTGTGTTCAATAGGTTAGAATTGGCAACCGTATTGCGAGCAAGGTCTTGGGAGAAACGATATGAAGTCTAGACTAACCTTGCTGCTTTGCGGAGCTGTCTTGATCGCGGTGGCGCCCGTTTGGGCTGATAGGGCCACGCCGGGGGAGGAGTTCGCCGGTGGTGGAAGAATGGGCATCGGGAGATCGAGCTTGGCCATGGACTTCCATTCTGCTAATTCGGGCGCGATTAACTCCCACGCGTTTACCTCCTCTGCGGCATACAACTGGAAAACACGGCTGCGAGAACATGATTGGGAACGGCGTCATGACGAGGGCACTGCGACCGCCGCAGTCCCGGAACCTGGATCTCTGCCGCTAATTCTGCTTGGGCTGGCTGGCGTTGGGTTTCTGGCTCGCCGGCGCAGAGAGCTGCCGTCATCGACGATATAGACAAGCGAATAGTTTTAACTGGATTGATCTGCGCGCGGGAATTTGACTCCGTTGTGCCTTGTGTTCTTCGTTCCTATTTCCCCCTCTGAAGAGTAAGGAAACTGCCGCTGCCGAATCGCACAGGCATTGGATCGGCATTGGCCACTATTCTTTTCGCAAGGTTCGATTCGAGACAGCGAACGTGAAAACGTGACCGGAGGCGCCTGGCTGGGCGCGTTGAACGTTTTTGCGCATGAACCAAGTCGCGCTGCCCTCTGCATGCAAAAGCGTGCAGATTTTATCCCGGCATTGGTTCTCAATTTTTTGCACAAGTTCGGCGTGTGAGCAAAGCTGAAACTGGGCCGAAGTACGAGATATACCGGTTTTGGCAACAGTGAGTGTCGGGCTCACCTGGGGAGTCTCCCCCCTAACAGTAACCGGCACTCACTAATCTTTTATTCAACAAGTTCTGGCGCGCAGGCAAAGCGGGAACCCGGCCAGAGTAAGCCTTCATCGGGGACCGCATGAAGCGGCGTCGAGCCTGTCCGGCATCCCCCAAATGCCGTTCCTATCGGTGCTGCTTTAAAGCTTTTAGAAAGATTCCATCCAGCGAAATACCAACTTAGGAGGTCTTTTTGCTCGATTGCTATGTGTGCGGTAAAAACTCCATCTTGGTACCTGAAGGATCAACATCTCACACGAAATTCTTCTGCAAGTCTTGTGTCGAGCGAATCTGGCGTCGCAGAAATGAAATTCGGATTCGGCGTGACGTTGAAAGTACCGAGACTTATCAGAAGTTAGAATCCGGCCTGTTTGATCAGATTTCTTTGCAGTCGTTCGCGTAAATAAAAACAAATTCACAAATTAGGGAGTCACTTCAATGAAAAGAATTCTACTCATCCTGGCGCAGGTGTGTCTGGTCGTTCTGGTATCTGGCAACATTGTGCGCGCGCAGAACCATACGCAGACCGTGAGTGTTTCAAACTCTCCTGCAAATATCACGGCAGACGGAAACTACAACCAGATTCTCTTGCGCGAGAATTCCGCGACGCCTACGGCTGTTTTTTCCATCACTCTTGCGGGAAGCTCCACTGCGCTTAACTACCCCGCCGGAGCTCAATTTCTTTTTAGCGGGAACTTTGTGAATGGACAGGTAATCGGAACGATTGTCGCGACTGCGGGCGGCCCATTCACATTCATAGCGGTTGAAGCCAGTGGTCCGCCTTCTATGAGTGTAAAGAACACCATTATCAACAGCAGCGGTGGTTCGATGGTGTACCCAGGTGCTGGAGTTCCACTCTCCACGGGCAGCGCGTGGGGAACGTCTTACACCGTAGGATCGGCGGCAAATAATCTTGTTCAGTTGAATGGAAGCGCGCAGATTTTGTCGTCCATGATTCCCAATCCTTCTGCAAGCACCTTAGGCGGCGTCGAATCGCTAACCGTCGTATCGCACAACTTCATGACGGGGATTTCTACGTCCGGCGTCCCATCGCAAGCCCAACCTGCATTCACGGATATTTCAGGTACGCTCACCAATTCTCAGTTGCCAACGAGCGGTGTCACGGCTGGCTCTTACACAATTTCCAGTATAACCGTAAACGCGCAAGGCGTCATCACAGCGGCATCGAGTGGCAGCGGAAGTTCATTCACTGTTCAAACGAATGGAACGAACAATGCAAGTTCTTCAGCACTCAATTTTCTAACCAGCACAACGAACTCTGATGGTTTGACTATCACGCCGTCCAATCCTTCCTCTACGGGTGAGAAACTTGAAATCACCGGAAACTATACCGGGCCATATTCGTCTCTGAGCGGCCTGCCGCAACTTGCGGTCACGATCTCTGCGGTATCACATAATTTTCTAACTTCTTACACGTCCTCGACGGGCCTTTTCACACAAGCACAGCCAGCATTCTCGGATATTTCCGGGAGCGTAGCAGCATCGCAGTTGCCGAATCCAAGCGCGTCAACTCTTGGCGGGATTGAATCTCTGGCATCCACTTCCCACCAATGGATCAACGCTATCTCGACCTCGGGCGTACCTTCATCGACACAACCTGCCTATTCGGATATTTCTGGCACGCCTACAGCTACGAGCGTTGCGCTTACCATGCCTTCTTGGTTTTCTGTGGCAGGCTCACCCGTTGCGCCCAATGGCACACTTGCAGTTACGGCAGCAATCGGACAGACTTCCCATCAAGTAATCGGCACCTGTGGCAGCGCAACGTCTTTCGCGCCGTGCGCCCTCGTTTCTGGCGACCTGCCAACCGTGGCCATTGCTCAGGGCGGAACGAATGCCACGAGCGCCGCAAGCGCACTTATCAATTTGTTTCCTGCCGCTTCGGAAGTCGGCGACATTGTTTATTGCTCGGCATATTCCTCTGGCTGTACTGCGTGGTCGATCCTCGCGGGAAACACTTCGGGAACAAAAGTCCTACAGGAAACATCTTCAGGTGTTCCATCTTGGGTAGCTAATGGCGGCGGAGTCTCTTCGGTTACGGGCGATGGAACAATCATCACCAACAGCGTCTCGACGGGAGCGGTCACGCTCACGATTGCAGGAACGAGCGGTGGCATTCCATATTTTTCAAGCACGTCTGGTTGGGCTTCTTCCGCGCTGCTGACACACTACGGAGTGCTTTATGGCGGAGGTGCTGCGGGAGCGCCGGTTTCAACCGCAGCTGGAACAGCAGGGGTTCCGCTAAAGGGTTCTGGGAGCAGCGCTGCTCCATCGTTCCAGAGCGATAACACTTGTGCGTCAACGTCCACTAGCGACCAGATTACCGCTGCGGGTGCTTTCGCTACAACCTGCTCGGTGCCCGCCACCAATCTTGCGGTTGGTACAGTCATCGAGGTCTACATTCACGGCGTGTGGACAACAACCGCGACATCCAGCCCGAAATTGAATTTTGAAGTTAATGCAGGCGGCACGACAGGTTTATGCCCCGCAGCCACGACGGCAGTCGCTCTTACCGCTTCGCAGACCAATGGTATTTTTGACGGCACCTGCCGAATTGTCATTGTCACTACGGGAAGTTCTGGGACAGCGATAGCAGGTGGATTTATTCAAACAGAAAATGGCGCAGGGGCAGGTGGAATTCCGCCTGAGGGATTCAACAACCCCTCCACGGTAGTTTACAACACGACCGTTTCGGAAACAGTTAGCGTGCAAGAAACTACAGCGATGGTTTCAGGTCAGACAATGAATCTTCAAAGCCTGATAGTTCGAGTGACTCCATAGTTTTAAGAATCTTAAAACTAGGAGTTTGACTGATGAAAAGAACTGCTTTCACCTTCATGTTACTTGTCGCTGTGCTCGCACTCGCGATTCCTCAGAGCGCGAGAACTCCGCTCGCGTCTTACGGCATTGCGCTCGCAATCGTGTGGGGACTGAACTCTGGTGCCGTTGTGGAAGGTTCGGCGGCCCGACTTTAATTACGAGAGGAAAGCGCGGGAGGTAGAACTTGGTTGCGTTTTGTTAAAGGCCCCGATGCTGTTCTATTCTAATTACGCGTAACGGCAGCAAATAGATTTACGAAATTCAGGGACTCGTGTGTGTGGACGGGCTAGTACTCGGAAGCACCCGCAAGAGATATGCGCTCACGTGGATGAATGAAGGGTTCGGCTACGCGCCGTGCAAATCGAGAACAATGCCGAAAGCCCTACGCCGGGTTGTTTAGCTTTTCTCGAATCCTAGCCAACGTCGTGCCGCCCTTCGTGCGGATTTTGAGACGGCGGTGACTTTTCCGTTTTTCTGTGTGAGTGATTACCGACGTACGAACCTGGGAAGCAGGACCGCCAATATGAGCCCGACCCCGCCTAGAACTGTTAGCGACAAGGACAAATACCGCATCCAGGACGAGAAGCCTCGGTACCCAGAGAGCCCTGCCTCTATAAGTAGGACGAACGGCGTAGTTGCCATGTATGCTAACGGAAACGCCAGTAGATAAGAGGCGGGATTGCGGTCCAAGCTAACGCCGAATTCGGAGGAGCGGCTCAAGAGAATCGAACCGAAGGTGACGAGTCCCAATAGAAATCCGAACTTGTAAGTTCCTTTACCGAGTGGGGTTCTCCAAACCAAGATTACGGCAAGCACTATGACAATCAACCAGCCTACAATGAATACTTTCATTCTTTTCCACTCCTTCTTCGAAGGTGTGCCGAGACTCGGAATCCAATGACAAACGGACAAACCTGTCAGTCGCAAAAGTTCTCGGGGAACACGGTGACTCCGTTCTTAAGCACGATTGATCCAGGACATAATTTACCAGCCCCTTTGCTGCCCCAGGGGCACTTGACTAGTTGGACATGCAAAGTTCCGTTTGAGCACTCACAGAGATAGCTACAGCCTGTAAAGCGAATCAGGCCAGCAACAAAAATGCAATCACAGGTTATTTCAGGCGGCGGCACAGGATTGTAGCCCCCTCCCCCTCCATCGAGCGCCCCCGTCCCGCACTCGACATCGAAGTTCCCGCAGCCCCCACATGCCATGTGATACACGGGCCAAACATCAGAATCGCAGATCATCCAGTAAAGGCCCGTTGGGTCGACTCGGTTCACGGCATCGTCCGCAACGTACGTAAAACGATTTGATTGTTGCGGAGCTTTCCCACACCCGCGAACCGGATCAGGACTCGAAAACCGGCCTAAACGGTCAATGTAGATTCTGTGAATCGCGTAGTCATTGGTGGATTCTGAATCGCGTTCGTAGCTCGTGAAATGCCGCGTCGTCGTTGTACCTGTTTCATACCAATCCTCGCCAAACGGATAGTGTCCCTGTTCAGCGACTTTGTTGCCGTTTGAATCGGTGGTTATGCGTGCGGACAAGTGGTCTTTGTGGTGGTAATAAAGCGTGCCGCTTACATAAGTTGCCAAAAGCTTTCGACCGAGGTAGATGTATTCTTTGGCCAAAGTTCCGTTGTTATATTCGGCAAGGACCTGATCGCCAGAATAGACGTAGACGGTTGTGGTACCTCCAAATGATTTTATGACACGCCGCCCCGATGCTCGATAACTGTAAGTGGCGGTTCCCGATCCATCTGCGGCGGTGACAGTGCGATTCTCCGCGTCGTACGTCATTACGTTCACTCCGTCGTTTGTCATGTTTCCACCAGCATCGTAGGTATATCCTTGATTTATCACGTAGTTCGTGGCCGCGCTCACCGTGTTTGAGTTCATGGGAGCTGAGCCGGAAGTCACCGACTGATTTAGGCGATTTCCATAGCGATCATAAGTCCAGGAAAGCCCCCACTTTGGATAGTTCGTTGAACCTGTCGTGACCGCAGAAGACAATCGGTCTAGTGCATCATAGGAATATGCCGCACTTCGTCCCGAATCCACACTATCGGTAACACTAGTGATTTCCCCGTTGTTGCCTCCATTTTGCGAGTAACCGATTGCGGTTTGCCCGAACAAAGTTGTACCCGATTTCACATAAGCAAGCGATTGGGACTGCATACGGTCGGGCGAAAAACCAAAACTAGCGGTGATTCCGTTGCCGTATGTGAACCCCGTGAGCCTGGAGCTTGGGTCGTAAGTGAGTCCGGAAGCGAGCGAGGTCGAACCTGTGGAGAGACTACTAAGTCGGCCGATCGTGTCATAGCCCGGCTGCACCACACGGGTCGAGGGGTACGTAAGACTAGTGATTTTGCCATCTAGATTGTATTGATAGGCGACTGTGTATGAATTCCCGTTAATGACCTCCTGGACTTGGGTGACCCGTCCGAGAAGGTCATAGCTGTATGTCTCCGAACCGGCACCATCCGTCACCGTAAGCAGACGGCCATTGTTGAATTGGGCGGCATTCGTCCCGTAGCTGTAGGAGACCGATGAAGTCGCCACCGCAGTCGTGCCCGTAACCGTGTACGTTATGGTATGCAAGCGGTTCAGCGTATCGTAACCATAAGCTGTAACCACACCGCGCCCGTCGGTTCGTTGAGTGATCTTGTTGAAGCTATTGTACTGATTGTTGACAGTCCCAGCCTCGGGATTGGTCTCGCTCGTGAGCCGACCCATGTCGTCGTAAACATACGTTCGCGTCTGGGCACCTTGTGTAACAACGGATTGTTGATCGAGTACGGTATATGTATAAGTAGTTTGAAGAGTAAGTGAATTGTTATTGCTGGGGTCCGGTTCAAAGACCACCGTCATGCGGCCCAGGCCATCATTCTGGTATTTGCGCGGGTGTCCGGCTGGGTCTGTTATCGTTGTGGTGTTGGTCGAATAGGAATATGTAGTCTGAGAGTTATCTTGCAGGATTTGCTTCGTTCTCCGGTTAAGAGCGTCGAATTGGTTTGTGGTCCAATACTGGGGAGTGCTGTTGTGAACATTCGCGCGTTTATAAGTGCGACCCAGTGGATCTAACTGTTGTTGAAACACGGCATAGCTGGTTCCAGAACTATCCTGCACGGTCGTGCTCAGCAAGCGATCCAAACCGTCCGGGTTATCCAGCTTCGCGTTCACGCTTGTTCCCTGTATCGGGTCTGATTGAGTGGTTGTGAAGTGCGTGTCGTCGTAGACCCAATTTATATGCGCGTTATCCGGTCGCGTGAGTAATGTTCTACGCCTAACAATGTCATAACTGTATGAGGTGCTCTGATTGTTAGGGTCCACGAGCGATGCGGTGTGCCCTGTATAGGGATTATAAGTGTAACTCCTGGTCAGTTGTGGTCCTCCAGTTGCGCCGGTCGTAGCCGAATCCGGGTAGGAATATTGAGTTGCCGAAGAAAAAGTCCACTTCTCAGATTGACAGCAGTCCACATCTGCTTGAACCAGATTGCCAAGCGCATCGTAATACTTGTTTTTGGTGACTCCGCCAGATGGTGCAGCTGCATTTGTGTAGGTGGTGACGGCCGTGGGGTTGCCGCGCGTAGTGTAGCTGCACAAGTATGCAGAATCGTGCTGCGAAACACCCGTGGGACATGGGCTAATGGTAGTGCCATCGTACGCGGTGTCTTCACGATATTTGATAGTTCCAGTTGAATCCGCAACCGTCTTTTCCGTAACGCGGTTCAAAATATTTATGTTCTTATAAGCTGTGGTCGAAAGGTAGGTGTAGTTTGTAGTCCTTAAAACTGCGCCGGGCGCTCCGCTTCCGTAGTCATGCTCTTTCATCGTGAGGAGATTGTCGTAAGAGTCGTACGTGGTCTCAACCTCAGACTGTGTGGTGTTATCGTCAAGAATCGTTATCGTGGTTAAGGGAGTGCCGTTAGTTGCCCAGGTCATGATAGTTGTCCGGAGCAAGGTGCCCCCGGTAGTGCCTTGGTAGTTTTTTTCGCTGGTCAATTCACTGGAATTGAATGTGAAAACGGACTGGTTTGCGACTGTGTCGTAAGGCATCTGAGGTGCTGTGACGGTTGTCACCCAGTTAGAACCGTTTAGTGCGCGAGTAAACTGCCAGACATATGAGGTCGTTCCGTCGTTGACCGTTCGGGTGAGGTTCGTGGTCGTGCCGTCAGAGCAATTGATTCCATCGTTCGTGGTTCCGTATTGATACTGAATATATCCGCCGTTCGGGAAAGTGATCTTGGAAATTCGCCCAGTCACATACCCTGAGTTTTGGGGTGTGGCTTCATAAGCAATTGAATAGGATTCAGCGTTCGGAAGAAGGACTGAGACGGGGAGGCTGGCTGTTCCAGAATATTCGACAACGCCGGTGCATCCGAAGTTGGTCTTCACGTTGAAGCTCTGGAGGGTCGCCGTGGTTGTTTGATACGCCCCTGTGGTATCGAGAAACTTGAACTGGAGATTTGATGCGTTGGTGACAAATTTCAAGGCAGTGTGCCCGACGGTGTCGGTCCAGTCAGTTTCACTTGAATTCACAACCGTGGCACTTATATAGTTCCCGTTCGTGTCCTCCATCGCGCCGGTCTTTCCATATTCGATTCCCGACGGCGAATAGAGTATTCCGACATTTGGATCCATATAATAGCCCGTGTTGTCGGAGGAATACCCGGCGGTTGCGTACCCTGGGGCCGCTGGGCACGGGTCTGGGATACTAACTTCCTTAACAGACAACGGAAACGGATGAACGGTGCCGTCTGGTTCAGTGAATTTGTAACTCGACCTTGTATGTGTAGTGTACTGCTGGGAATTGTAGGTGCATGTTCCGTTTGACAGGACAGAGGTAAGGAATCCAACGGGAGCTTCGATCCAACCCCACGTCGGCGAGCCAGCGGGACCCACAACTGGTGACCATGTGCCCGCGTTGTTTTGCCAGACGAGTGAGTTGTTCGTCATTGCAAACTGGAAACCGAAAGCGCGACCTTGGCCAGATACGATCAGCATTGGAATGTTCACGTTGAGGTTCTGGCGGTTGACTGCATCGCCAGGCCCGGACTCGAATGACCCAAACGGTGGAAACCCGGTCTGAGCGTGTGTCGCTAACGGAACTGACATCAAACCAAGAAGAACGATTAACTTCCTCATCTCAGCTCCCTATTTGAACCGGAAAGTTTGAATCGGTGAGCCCGTTGTTGAAGGAGACGGTTTGGATTGTGACCGTGGCCCAGGGTGTGCCGTTGAGTGATTTCTGGATGGTGTAAGGATAAAGAACACCTGATGACGCCTGGTAGTTCGAGAAGAAAACATCGACCGGGACCCCGACAATAGCTCCGCTCCCGGGACGCTGTGTGTATGAAATCCGTTGCAATAGGCCGGAATTGGCATCAATCCAGAAGTCTCGTGTCGAGAAGCCAGCCAGACTTTGCATTGCGGGCTGCGAAGTGAACGAATCCCAGGTCCGAATATGTTGCAGAGAGACACCGTTTAGGCTCTCCAGACCGATGTACTGACACGAGGTATCGGGGTCATTCAAGAGGTTAGCAATGAGCGGAAGGGGAAAATCGGGGGCTTGACTGGTTACCGCAAGCTCAAGCGGCGAGACCGCGACTATGCTGTTGTTTATTTCATTTGCTTGTCCGAAGGCATAGATGGTGGTTCTCACACTATCCGGCATGGTTGATTGCGACAAGCTTTCGCCGGTTCCTTTAGTCAGAATGCGGACGGTTCCTTTGCTGTCTTCCGTTCCGGCCACAACTTCAAGATTTCCTGTGGCGATGGAGTCAGATGGGACACTCCCGCCCATCGCTTTGTAGCTCTCCTGCAACAGGGCGACTGCCCGGGGATCCGTTGTCACGGTCGGTGAAGTTTGTTGAGAGTAGGTCGAGAAAGCCACAAACAAAATTGAAGACAAAATGGCCAGCCGCTTTAGAGTCATGGTTTCTCCACCGCAATCAGGTGCCACGGGTATGACAGGTACACAAGGTGAAGTCAACGTAAATTACTAATTTATAACTCTTAATTTGTTTTATAATAGTAGCCGTGGCTAACTATGTTTCTTTACTTCGCGCAAATAGGTTAGAGGTGCGGAGCACTAGCGAGCGTTCGATCAAAAATTCGCTGTCTTATGTCAACGTGTTTGCGAGGCCTGTAAGTTGGTAGTGGCTTACCGCTGCAAGTCAGCTCCTGCGTCGATTCGATTTCTCTCTATCGAGCCGCTTTTAGAGGATCTGGGGAGTTCGACGAGATGCCAGTAATTTGCAATGGCGCCACAAAAAGCGCAACCAAATAGTGACCCTAACTTTTCTGGTGACGGGAACTATCTTAGCCCTCGCAGTCGTTGCGCTTGGATACTTTGAATTTTTGAATTCGCGAAATCCGTAGACCATAAGCTTTATCTTATGAGGGAGCAAAGACGAAGCCGCCGTATCCTGGCAAGCATAACCTTGGAGATTCAATCGGATGGAGAGCCCCAACCGGCTTTGACGGGAGCGGTAAATCTTAATGGAGCTTTAATTCTTTCTCCCGTTAACTTGCCTGTGGGTAGCGACCTCAGAATCAAAAACCCCGACACGGGATTGCAAACACGAGGGCGCGTGGTGTGGTGTGGAAATCTGGATTCGACTGGCTGGTATAAACTCGGCGTGGAATTCCGAGATTCGTCGCCTGAATTTTGGGGCGACCGCTACGATGCTCAAGGTGAAGAAGCACCTTAGCGCTCCCGTTTTACTTCTTCCTTAAACCTTCTTTCTTCTGAGAGGTGAATATTCTCAAATCAAAAGAGGAGCAATCTGAACATGGGATACAGTAACCGCGACAAACCAGCACGCAATCAGGGCGAGCCGGATTTGTGGACGCCCGACTCGAAGAGCTTCGGCGTCGATGGGAAAATGCGACAGACGAGCGCGAGAAGACTGAGGTATCCGAACAAATCCGCGAGTGGCAATCATTTAGGCCCGAACGATCCGTGACATCCAGCGGTAGATAGCTGTGCATGTGATCCAACTATCCAAGATGCGAGCTTCCAAGAATTGTACGAACGGCATCCGATCCTGCTATGCATTCTTAGTTTTTGCCTTAACAGGTTGTTCCACATCCTCTGTCCGGGCAGGTGGATAACCCGCCACATGATGAACGGCCTGTTGATGCTCCCGCAATTCTTTTTCGGAATCGTACACTGCACCGCACTGATTACACTTGAAGGCATCCGTTATTGATTCAGTCATGATCGTATCCTTGCTGGGCTCGACAGTCCTAGTGTAGTCTCACCGGATGGAAATGGGAACAGAGTTGCGTTGAGTTGCGATTGGTGGGTCAGATATCCAAATCTAAAATTCCGAATAAGGAGCTTATCGCGTATTTGCAACTTGGACGTTGAGCCGATATACGAAAATGAGAGAGACGATTCTGCTCCTGGCTTCCGAGCCAATCGTGCGCTTGGTTTTTCAGGAAACGCTTGAGTACGGGGGATATTCGGTCTTGGCGGCAGATGACTTGGGAGCAGCCGTCGACAGGCTGAAAGAGTCCAGACTGGACCTGTTGATAATCCGCCCCTACGTGAAAGATATTTCGGGCTACGACGCAGCCACGTTTCTACGCACGAAATGTCATGGACTCCGCGTTTTGATGGTGGCCGGACTCATCGACGATGATCGGCTTCAAAATCGGATGAGGCTTGGAGGATTTGAAGTTTTTCCGCGGCCGTTTACTGCGGCTGAGCTTCTTGAGAAAGTAAGAGAGGTGCTCTCACACAAGTGAACGAACCTTTCTTCTTTGGGACACCTGCCCCAGAAACTTCACCCGAATTTCGCTGGGGTGAAACGAGGTCATTCACATGATTGAAACGCATTTGTCGGGAATGAAGGCTCGCAATGGAGCATTAATCTTCGTATGCTCGACGTGCAGAGTACCTCCGAGTTTTGCATTTGGAGCACAAGACAAAGGCGAATTGGTGTACTTGATGTGTTGCCCGAAGTGCGAAATTGTACTCGGAGAATGGGATTCTCTTGAAACCCGAGACCATGAACTCCGCGAGTTTGCAAAGACGCTAAAACCGAGGCACTAACGAGAGTCAGAGCGACGTTTGCCTAGAATCTCTTTCGAAGAAATTCAAAAAGGCTATAGCCGACGAGCGCCGCTATCATGGCAATTTCAAAATTGGCCGCGGTAAAGACATCTCCGATTGCCCAAGCCACACCCCTCTTTTGGCCCATGCCCGAGCGTTCGAATTCTCCCATCAAAAGATTGGAATAAAAGAGGAAGATAATAAAACTCACTTCGGTCACCCCCCTCCAGACATTCTTCTTCATAGCAAAAAGACTCCTTGGTGGCTTCGATTGAGCAAGCACGAGAAATTCTTCGGGCAACGTGGGTGAACCCGCTGCCTTGATGCATCTCTATTCCCAGCGTGAGAATACTAGCCGTGATCAACAATGAACAGAGGAGACGATCTGGATTCGACCGGATGGTATAAACTCGGTGTCGAATTTCAAGCCTCGTCCCCCGAATTCTGGGGAGATCGCTACAATGCTCAAGATGAACAAGCGCCTTAAGCGATATCGTTTTGCTTCTTTCGTTGAACCTTCGTTTGAGCCATTTTCTGAGCCATGAAGAGCAGAAGGCTTATATCTGCTTTGTCTATTTGACTGAAAAGTCTACGGAACTTGCCAAGCGTCCGCGCATCTCGACCGGAACTGCCCCATCCCGCGGTCGCCGTCTCCGGTTTTGGAGGAGCTGCCGGAGGCTTTTCGCCCTCGTAGAAGAGTGCGTACATGGGAATTTCCATTGCCCGTGCCATTTTCTCCAGCGTTTCAATCGCGGGAACGGTGTGGCCATTTTCCACGCGCGAGATGTAGCAGCGCATCAGACCCGTGCGTTTTTCAATGTCGCCTTGGGACATATTTTTCTGTTCCCGGAGAGCTTTCAGTCTTTCAGCAATGAGCATGTGCTTAACTCCTCATTTCGATCTTGGATTAGGTGGCTGAACCTGACACTAGCCAGAACCCGCATTAATTTATAGCGAACAAAAAGCGAAAATGATACCCTCCTGCGATGGAAGTGAAATCCTGCCGGGTGACGATCTCTGATATTGGACGGCATTGCCCATACCGTCGAAGTGACTGCCGCAACACTCTATGAAGCCGTCGCGCTGGGTCTGAAACAAATTCGAGGGAACGAATGGGTTGAGAATATCGCGGGAGGCTTGAACGAAGTCAGTGTTTCTGTGAAAAACGTGCAGATCACGCACACCGTAAGAATGGGAGAGTTTACAAAATGGCTTGAGCGGGCTGGCGGGACTCCTGCTGAGATGACTCGAAAAAGAAAAGTGCGAGAGATTTTAGATTTGCCGGCATCCTCCTGAAGACAAGAATGAGCAAAGTAGTCATGGCTTGGTTTTATCCAAGTGCAGACTGAGGGAATAGATGCGAGATGTAGTGAGGGAATGCGACGTTCATGAACGGGCTGAGTTTTCTGTCACAATCCAATGGACTCAAAACGATGTTAATCTGGGCCTAATGTTGAAAATAAGTTCACTAAGAGCAAAAATCGAACAGGGACTCGCTTTTATGGCTCTAGCCGCGTTAGCTCTCCCACCAGGCTATGCGCAGGATCTTGACCCCACACCGGAAATTAAGGATTCAGAAATGTACAAAGCTGCTACTCACCTTGATGTATTGCTCGATTGCCCTGATCGGCTTTGGCCTGGTGTAAAGTGGCAGAATTTCGCAGTTACTCTTGAAGACCACGAAAAGTCTTATGCGGTGGTTTGGAACCAGCATCCGCCAACCGAGGGCGTTGCGGTCGCACGAGTTAAGATCGTTCCACCCTCGGATGTTCTTGCCCTAGACCCAGGGATCTTCAAATCTGATCTCACAGGCATAGTAGTATCGCGCTTTCCCGATGATACTTGGCAGCGATTAATTGAAATTGCTGTCCATGAAACATTTCACAAAGTGCAAGAAACACAGATGGGGCTGACCAACGGTTCACGTAGCTATAAATATCCGGAAAATTGGGAACCTCGTTATCTTCGACAGCAAATCATCCATTCCCTGCGCAATGAACTCTCGAACGATAAGAAAGGCTTTCTAGCTAGTGCAATGTTCTGGAACTTAAAGTTAGTACAACTTTATCCCGATGATATCAAACGCACTCGCGGGTTGGATATTATGGAGGGTACTGCAAAATTTGTGGGTAAGCTGGTGGTTTCGCTGGCCACGGTAGGCTGCACGGCTAGTGACCGCCAATTACTGGCAAACGCCGCGCCCAGTGAGACTTCCCTGAACTTGGAACTACAAGATGAATCGTACCAACTTGGGCTTTTAGCCGGACTCTTGCTTGAGAAGAAAAAAGTCGTTGGATGGCGCGAACGTGTAGTTCGAGGTGAGACGCCTTTGAATGTTTTGCTGGCTGGAACGCAGGCCCGTAAGGAGAAAGACGACGTATCACTGAAAGATGAAGTCAAACAATACTATCAGAGCAAAAACTCCGAAGTTCAAACTGTCATCGGAGTTTATAAACGCGACCTGGATTCCCCGAACTTTTCTCGATTAGCAATTCCGGCAGATTGGATGATCGGGTCATTTTTGAGCGTCGGCCCCTTTATTAACATTGATTGGTATGGGAAAACCGAGACATTAACTTCCGGCATGACTTGCAAATTCGGAAATGCTAACAGCTTAATTTCTCTTCAGGGTCAGGATGCTGTTGAAGTTCAATTTACTCTATCGGGCGGAGGGACTAGAAATTACTATGTTTTCCCAGTCCCAAACAAAGCTTTTATACAAGGAAATCTTGGGGATTATTCAATTAACACTAAGCACATTACCGCATCGCAGCTAGCAGTTTATCCGCTTCCAATGCCCGGAGTAGGAAATATTCTCTGGGCTCATTAGTTCCCAGCTTGAAAATTCGCCCGACGTCCTACTGCTTTGGTTATACAACTCGTTACGTAGCAATAATATAGTTTCGCTTTAGTTTCGTCAATTGTCCTAGCCCCTGTTTTATTGGCTTTTTAGCATGTTTAAGAATCTTAAAATCCCAACAAGAAGGAGCCCAGTCGGGACGGTGTCTTTAAATTTCTCTTGACAGCGTTAGGTGGAATGCTACCGTGGACGGCAGAAATTAAAGCGGGACGCGCACGGTGTCAAGACCGAACGCGCCCCTAAGCAAATCGCACAACGGAGGTGCGAAGTGCCTGTCAAGAATCCTACCATTTGGCGTCGTACCGCAGAATTCCATTTTCTCGCAGTGAGTCTTGCAGTCCTGCTTTACTTCGTTTTGCCGCCCACAGCAGTAGTCGTTCTTTCCGTTGCGATCTTAGCTGGGTTCGTTGTGTCTGAGTTGGTGCCGCGATGATCCGCATCTGCGTCGATTGCCGCGCGGTGCTCGGTCGCAAATGCCCTGTCTGCGGTGATACGGATCACAAACCAGCACGAACGAAAGGCGACCGCATAACGTGCGGCAATTGCTGTAGGACATTCGATCAGAATTCTGCTACCGGTGGATTCTGTGAATCCTGTTTTCAAAAACGGATGGTGAAATTACTGAAACGCAGACGGCCGAAAATGGTTGCCCGGCGTCCGCCGCACTTTGCTTCTCGCTTCGCGGTGCCGATGAAGACGGGACGCAGGGAGAGTTAACAACCATGCCAACAAATTCTAGCCGCGCTGACAATCTTCTTCCCGATTCCAATCCGGATGTTGGCGTGCCAGTGAAGTCTTACGCCCGCGCCAATCAAGAACTGGCCGCGGCGTTCAGCCGCTATTTGCAGATACGCGGATTCAGACCCTCCACACAGGTGTCGTACGGAAAATCCGTGCGCTGGCTTGTCGAGTCGCTCGGTTCAGCGAGCATTGTAGTAGCAGATCGGCTGGAAATTCGGAAGTTCTTAGGTGAATTGGTCGACCGCGGCGTCGGTTCCACTACGATTCGGCGGCACACCGCAAGCCTGCGCTGTTTCTTCAGGTTTTTACAGTTGAGTGGATTGAGACGCCACGATCCGACCCTAACACTTCCGCACCGAAGACTTCCAGGACGGCTGCCGCGTGTTCTGACCCTGAAGGAGGTTGAACTTTTGATCGCGGCCGGCAATTCTCCGCTCGAAACCGCGGTTGCGGAGTTTTTTTATTCGACCGGAGTGCGCGTGTCCGAACTCGTTGCCATGCGCCTCGAAGATGTGGACTTCGCCACTGGCGTGGCCCGGGTGAAAAATGGAAAGGGCGGCAAAGATCGAGTCGTCCTCTTTGGCACGAAGGCGGATGCCGCGTTACGAAGAATGATCGAGTGGCGTCCGCCCAAGGCTGGATTCTTGTTCGAGCCACCAACCGCCGTCGGCGAAATGTTTATAAGAAATGGCTCATGGTGTGGACGGTTTTACGAAAGATCCATGAATAAACAGCGCGAAGTGCGGCTCGGCCGAGTTTCGGATCTTCCCACACACCCTCAAGCGCGACGAGTGTTCGATCGTATTCTCGCTGCCACTCCGAGCTATAAGCCGCTTCCAGCGCGACCCTACACCGCCAAATGCATCCGCGACATAGTAAGCCGGATGGGAATCCGCGCCGGTATCGGACGCGTTCACCCGCACGCTCTCCGTCGCGCTTTCGCTAGCCACATGCTTGAACGTGGGGCGGATCTGCGAGCCATTCAGGATCTATTAGGCCATGAAAAAGTGACGACGACAGTTCTCTATACATCGCTGTCTGCCACGAATCTGAAAGAGGTCCATACACGCTGTCATCCAATGGCGTAAGGAAACGAACAATGTCTAAGAAAAATAATCAAGCCATCGTGCAGGCCGAGGTCTTGCGTCCAGCACAATCGGCGCCGATTGATGCGCGGAAGATGATCGAGGAGATAGTCAAGCAGAAGGTCGCCGAGATCATGGCTGCCCCGGATTCGCTTCTTGAGCCCTTCATGCAGAGCAAGAAAGTCCAGATTGAGATCACGAAACTCCAGGACGTCGTGCAGCAAAAAAAGTTCCGCTTCTACTTCGAAGATTGGGGATGCCTGATTTGCGGACAGAAGGACGCGGGCTATAAAAGCGTGGGGATGTGTTCGCCGTGTTTCTCTCGCGTGACGAATCGTATGGCAGTTTCACTCCGCAACGCATACGCGGAGAGGCCGGTATTTGACAAGCCAAAGGATCTCGTAGCGATGGCACAGGAAGCGCTCGCACCGTCGATTAAAGCGCTGATACCCGCGAACGATCCGCCTGCACTGAAAGTTCTGCCAGCGACTACCACGGCCAAAACAAAGAAGACCCGGAGGCCGTAATCTCCGCTGCCAGGAGCGGTGAGAAAAGGAGAAGCAGAAATGAAAGAGAAAACGGAGACAGAGAAGAAAAGCTCTATCGCTGACGTTTCGGTGGAATCCCTAGCGGCACATCCCCAAGAGCGGATGTGGACGATGGAGGATGCTTTTTCATGGGATGGGACTCGCAGTATGGAAAGCGATGAACTGGATTTGGAACGGGGTGTTCGCTCCGTGGCGTTTCTTCTCCAATACTTGTCAGAGGGTGGTAATGAAGAAATTGATGGATTCGTTGCGCAAGACCTTGGGAGGTGTCTGAATTTTTGTGCCGAAAAATCGGCTCACCTACGGGAAGTTAACATTCTGCGGATGAGCGGCAAGCGGAATTACTAAGGAGAATTTGATCTTCGCTGCCAAAAGGTAGCGGAATGGAGTAACAAACATGAGGAACGTGCAGAAAACGGTAGATAGTCAGAAAGAAATCGACCCGCGGAAGTTTGCTCGCGTCTTGGGCAAGCGACCGCTTATGTCCGCTTCAAGATATGGCGTGTTCAGTGGCCCAGAATTGCTTTCGGAGTCTTTTGGGCCACCCGAAATGAAGTCTCGCAAGAAGCAGGCCCTTTTGTACTGGAACTTCGTGCGGGACGATTCAGTACAGTTCACGCTGTTCGCGGTAGTTCCACCAAACCCAAAACGGAAAAGCGGAGATATCGAAGTCAGGCTTGCCGCTCAACGGGGCGTCACTTCATTTTGCACTTGGACGCTAGACCGTCTGGGCGCAAAAGGAAGCGGCGACGAGACGCCATTGTTTGTGGGCGCGGGCAGAAACTTCGTCATTTCCCGTGCTTCCTAATTCAATCCAACCCCCGGCTAACAACCGGGGCGCTTTTGGAGGACTTTAAGATTCTTAAAATGGAGGTTCAAAGAGATGGAAGGAAATCAAACTCAAGCAATTGTTAACGACGTGCCACGCCGGAAGGCTAAGAGACGAGGACAACGTGGATCTATCATGCGCCGTGGCGCGAGTTGGTCCGTGATATATCGCACTCCGGACGGCAAACAGAAATGGCAGGGCGGATACCGTACCAAAGAGGAAGCCCAAAAGCAGGTCGACATCATCCTTGGAAGTATTCGTGAGAATAGGTACGTCGAGCCCAAAGAGATCATTTTTCGCGAGTTTTGTGACGATTGGATGAAAACTGCGAAGTCCGTTCTGAAGCCAAAGACCTGGGCCTCCTATCAGTCCGCCCTGAAGAACTGGATTCTCCCAAAGTTTGGCGACTGGCCGATCTGCGATATCAATAGGGCGTCAGTGAAGACCTTCAAAGATAGCCTTCTGATGAACAAAGAACTGAGCAGAAAGTTCGTGAAAAATGTCCTCATTTTACTTCACAGACTTTTTGAAGAAGCAATTGACCGCGAATATGTTGCGGCGAACCCGGCTCGCAAGTTGCCTCAAGATATTCCGGTAGACGAATCTGCGGATGCCGCGGAAGTCGCAATGCCGACGCCGGAAGAAGTCGTAAAGACGTTTGCTGAACTTCCAACGATGTACCAAGGATTATTAGCAACAGCCGCCGTCACGGGCTTTCGTCGCGCGGAACTCCTCGGATTGTCTTGGGACGACGTGGACTGGCTGAATGGTTCAATCCGAATTCGGCGAACACTGCAACGTATTCCAAAGAAGTTGCTGTCTGGCGGAGAATTCAGAAAAGTTGAAAGGATTGGAGAGACTGGGCTGGCAATGGTCACACCGAAATCTAAGAAGGCTCGCCGGAGCGTTGAACTCCCTCCAAAGCTCGCAGAACTCTTAGTTGCGTTGCGCAACCGACAGAAAGGCTCCGAGAGCACCTTCGTATTCCAAAATGAAATCGGTGCTCCGATAGATCCGGACAGCGTCTACGATGTTCTACACACGGCGCAGGACAAGGCTGGCGCGCGTCGTTTCGGTTTGCATGGCCTCAGACATCTCTATTCAAGCCTGCTCGTCGCTAACAAGGTCGATGTGAAATTCGCGCAAGCGAGACTTGGCCATGCGTCAGCGATGACAACTTTGAATATTTACAGTCACGAGATGACCAAACACGGTCACGAGTATGCTGCGGCGATCGAAGCTGCGTTTCCTTTTGTTAGCAATTTGTTAGCAGAGGGGCAAATTTCGGTTTCTACTCAGCAGAATGTGAACTAAATAAGTGATGGGCGCTCTAGCGGTTACGCCGAGCGCCCATGGTTGCGGGGGTTGGATTTGAACCAACGACCTCCGGGTTATGAGCCCGACGAGCTACCAGGCTGCTCCACCCCGCGAAAACATGATAGCCGATGCGCGCGACGCGGTCAAATCGCCGAATTGTACCGATTGTACCGTCGCCAGGGCCTTCCCGTCGTCGCCGGAAGAATTAAAAGTGACTCGTCCGCAACCCGCGTTCGGTTATGTGTTTGAGGAGACATTCAGCGACACTGCGGGCTTTTCGAGGATTCGTTTTTTCACCGTGGTGCCGGAGCGTTCGCAGGAGCGGTATTGTTCTCACAGGGGTGATCCGCATTTTGTAGTATCTCGTACGTCAAATTCACGTCGGCGTGGACATCGATGGTCCCGAGTGAAACAGGCGCAAGATTCGTTGATCCCAGATTTTCGAAACTGATTTGGCGTGGGGCTGAAACAATCACCGGCTGCCCCTCTTCCACGTTCAACAATTTTCCAAGCCTTACTTTTAGCGAATCGGCGAGAGCCTGCGCTCCGGCTTGCGCTTGTTCGGCAGCCTTGGCGAAGGCGTCGGCCCTCACCGGATTCTCGTTCTGCAAAGTAAAGGTAAGACGATTGATACTTTTCGCACCGGATTTAATGGCGATATCAATGACGCTCTGAAGCTTGGCAATGTCATTCAAAAGCAAGCGCACTGTGTTGCTCGCGGTGTAACCGACAATCGTAGGCGGACCCTGCGCGGGATAGCGATAGTTTGGATTCACTGAGAAGTTGATGCTCTTCACGCTGGCCGAGGGAAATGCGGCTTGGAGTTGCTGAACAAGGCTCTTCGATTGGCTATCGTTTTGATCGGTCGCTTCCTTCGCCGTATTCGCTTGCGTGACGACTCCGATATCAAATTGCAATTGGTCTGGCTCGACCGATATCGTCGATTGACCATGTACGCGCAACGAAGGACGTTCGGCTATCGATAGAGCTTGTTGCGGGTACAGCATTGCCATGTAAACTAGAAGAAGGCCGATAGATTGCATAGACACCTTTCGCTTAGGTTAATCGGTTAAGTTAAGACGTATCGCATCGTCCAGATTCTTTTTGCTCGACGAGCGCACAGGTCACCAATATAACCTTGTATCTTGAAAAACTCCAAGAGAAGGACGAAACTGCGCTCGCATTTTTATTTTGCGCCAAACCAGACAAAGTGTATATCCATGCGATTTTCCGAGCTCCGTTGAGTTCATGAGAACTCTCTCGCGCAGAAGTTTTCTTTCGTTTGCGGCAGCGGCAATCCCCGCTTTGTCCAGCCTGAGAGATGGGCTCGCCGAATCGGATGATGCCTTCCTCGAAGATTTATCCCGCCGCGCATTTCTTTACTTTTGGGAGCAAAGCGATCCGCATACCGGCCTCGTTCTAGATCGTGCGCGAAACAACGGAACAGCCATTGCCGGGCGGCATCTGGATGTAGCGAGCACGGCGCTGACGGGTTTTGCGCTCACAGGTATGTGCATTGCTTCGGAAAGGCAGTGGAAGGAGGCGGATGAGATTCGCGAAAGAGTCCGCGGTTGCCTGCGCTATTTTGCTTACCAGCAAGACCACGTCCGCGGCTGGTACTACCATTTTGTAAATCGCAAGAGCGGCGACCGCGTGTGGAACTCTGAACTTTCGACTATGGATACCGCTCTGCTGCTCGCCGGTGTTTTGACTGCGCAACAATACTATCGCGAGGATGCCGAGATTTTCGATTTGGCATCGGGACTTTATGAGCGAGTGGATTTTGCGTGGTTGATGGACGAGCGAACGGGTTTGTTGCACATGGGTTGGTACCCAGAAACGGGACCGCTGCGCGCGGAGTGGGCGGCCTACGACGAGGAGAACATTTTGTATCTTCTCGGAATCGGTTCACCGACCTCTCCGATTCCGGTATCTTCGTGGTATCGGTTCGATCGCCAGCCGATTGAATACGCAGGTTACAAGTTCTACGGCCGCGGTCCTCTCTTTACCCATCAATACTCGCAAGCATGGCTGTCGCTGGCCGGACTTCGCGACGGACCGCCCTTCCATATCGATTACTTCCAGAATTCTGTGACGGCCACTTACGCGCATCGCGCGTACTGTCTTAATCTCCGCAGTTTATACCCAAGTTACTCGCCGAATTTATGGGGGATCACAGTTTCCGACAGTAGTATCGGTTACATGGTCTGGGGAGATCCCATTTCCAGACGAGACTTGGACGGCACCGTAGTTCCCTGCGCGGCGGCGGGCTCGCTGATGTTCGCTCCCGAAATTTGCTTGCCGGCGTTGCGTTATATGCACGACCAATTCGGAGAATATATTTATGGCCGCTACGGATTCGCAGACGCTTTTAACCCGCAAACGCTTTGGGTGGGTCCGGACGTTATCGGCATTGACCAGGGAATTACGCTTTTGAGCGCGGAAAATTTACGGTCGGGCAATATCTGGCGTTGGTTTGGGCGCTCTCCGGATGTGCGACGTGCCGTCCTGCGAGTGTTCCAGCCCGGCTAGTCATTTGGGAAGCGGTTCAGTTTTGCAAGTTTGCGCTGCCAAGGCGAGCGTCGATTGCCGATGACGGGAACGCGCTGATCAGAATCATGAAGATCGTGCCCAGCAAAGGGATCAGGAGTCCTGCTCTTAAACTCCCGAGCGAAGTGGAAACAACCCCAATGAGCCAAGGCATCACGCCGCCGCCAAACCCTCCGGTAGCCAGAACAACCCCGGCGAGTTCCCGGTTTTTAGTTCCGCAATAAACCGAAAGGTATGACATCGCGATCGGAAATACTCCCGCGAGACCTGCGCCACACAGCGCACATGCCGCCGCAACGACCGCAAGTTTTCCGGCGCACAGCAGCAAGATACAACCAGTGACTGCGGTGGCCAAAGATGCGCGAAGCAATTTCAAATCCGATACGCGGCGCAGGACAATCGGCAAAGACAAACGTCCCAGAAGCAGAGCGGCCCAGAAGAACGAAGGCATCAAGGCCCACAGATCATTTTGCGACGCTTGAATCCTGTGGGCGTAAGTGGCCACCCAACCTGAAAACGAATTTTCTGTGCCCACATACAAAAAGAAGAGCAAACCAAAAATGATCGCGGTTTGATTCGAGAACATTTTCGAAATCTTCCGTACAGGATCTAACTTCAAATCGCTTTTTTCAGCCACCATTCCCACTTCGAATTTTGATATGGAAAATGCGACCGTTAGAAGGCCAGCCGCCAGCGCTAGCGCGAAAACGATCAGCCAAACTCGATGAAGTTTGTCGCCTAAAGCCACAAGCGAAGGAGAAGTGAGTGCACCAATAGTCCACGAAAAGTTCACCAGGCTAAGGGCGCTTGCCCGACGCGAAGGATTCGTCTCACCTACCCATAGATTCGTGGCGCCGATGCTGAAGCCCAGGCCGCAGCCGTAGACGAAAACAGACATCAGTCCGGCAATCCAGGTACCACGTCCGAAACACGCCAGACCAATCGTTACTAGAGCAAAACTAGTGGTAAAACAAAACCGAAAGCCTCGAGGCCGCAACAAACGCCCACACACGATCACGCAGATAAGTGAGCCGAGGAACTGAGCCAGGAAAAAATCTCCGGACCGAGCATCCTTCAAACCCCATTGAGCTGCCAAGGTTGGCAGCAACGGCCCCAGTAAAGTGGTGGCGATCCCAGTCAGAATGAAACCCAGGTGTACAAGCAATAGCAAACGGCGGGGAGTCGCGAGTTTCGGACTTGTGTCCATCACGGCGCTAGCCTGCTTGGAAGACGATGGGATTTGTATCACAGGAACGAATGCGCCGATAGACGCACGCGCCATCAGATGTTACAACCTCGATCGCGCCGGGCCGCTTGACTCGCGCACCACTAATTCTGGTTCCAACACTATAGCCTCGGTTCCTTCCGTCTTGCCGGCATCTTCAATTCGCCGAACTACCAGTTCTGCCGCGATTGCTCCCATTTTCAGCAGCGGTTGTCGCACCGTGGTTAGAGAAGGATTTTGAAATGCAGCGCTAAGAATATCGTCGAATCCCACCACGGACACATCCTGCGGCACCAGCAGGCCTGCCTCTCGAAGGGCTCGAATCGCTCCGATAGCCGAGATATCGTTGAAGGCGAACAGAGCCGTGAATGGTTTGCCCCTGGAGATAATTGATTTCGTGGCCGTGTATCCCATCTCCGGGGAGGAGGAGTCGCCAACCAGTTGCGCCGTTAAGTCAGGATCAAACGGAACGTTCCACTTGGCACAAGCTTTTTGCGCGGCCTGCCAACGCACTTCCGTGTCGGAGCTGAACGCTTGTCCTTTGATACATGCAATATTTCGGTGACCAAGTCCTACCAGGTGTTCGATTGCAATGGATGTCGCTACTGAGTGGTCTAGGAGGATGTTTGTCACGCCCTCGACTTCCTCGTGTCCCGAGACAGACACCACCGGTATGGAGACCTTATGTTTCCACTGGGTGTCCACGGCGATCAGGCCATCTACTGAGCGGCCCAGCAGAGAAGTCGCGCACTCCCGGAGCAAGTCGGGTTTGTGTCTATGGCTTGCCACAAAATAAAAGTAACCGCTTTGAAGCAGTTGATTTTCGATTCCACTCATGACCAAAGCGGCATAGCCTTCGCTCACTTCCGGCACCACTACTCCGATGGTAAACGTGCGTTGCTTACGCAAAGAGCGTGCTACAAAGTGTGGCCGGTATTTCAACTTCTCGGCGGCCGCGAACACCCTGTCCTTCGTGGATTGCGGTATTGCTGCAGAGCCGCGGGCGCTGTTCAAGACAACGGACACCGTGGCAGTAGAAAGTTCCAGATGCTGAGCTAGGGTCTTCAGGCTGACGGCCTGGCGCTCACTGGAGTTCGTGGGGGGCTCAAACTTCTTCCGAGGCATGGCGGAGTGTGTCACAGCGAGAGCCGAGGTCGCAACACGTCAGTTTCATACTTCTTTTACGTTGAATTCATAATCCTGTTGACAGGACCCTAGGCGGGTGCTACAAATTCGCCCAGTCCTAGATAAATCGATTAAGTAATGCGATGGGGTGTGATTCTTGGCCTACTCAGACAGGCTGCCCAATTCGGATTCCGGCTCAAAGTTCGCTTCTCCCAGGTCACCAAAAGCCTTTTATCTAGTTACGATTTGGATTCCCAGCTTGACCAATCTAACGCCGTCGAGGTAATCCCAAATGACAGATTCGAACTTTGTAGCATTTTTTTGCAAGCACGCACGGTTGAATCGTGCGTTTGCGCTACTGCGGTTGGCCATTCCTGCACTACTGCTCGTTTTCCTGGCCTCGAGTGCTCAAGCGCAGTTCCAAGCCTCGGTCCAGGGAACCGTAACGGATGCCAAGGGCGCGACGGTCCAGGGCGCAACCGTTACGCTCACTGACGAGGCCACCCAGGTTTCAAAAACGACCACAACTGGTCCGGGAGGCTTTTATCAATTCAATGAAGTTGCTCCAGCGACATACACGGTAACAGTCGAAGCCAACGGATTCGAAAGGAGCGTCTCGGATCATGTAGCAGTGACCGGCGAACTCCCGCGCAGTCTGGATGTCACGCTGACGATTGGCCAAATGAATCAGACCGTCACGGTGAACGCGGCCAATTTACCTGACCTTCAGACAGAAGAAGCAAATATCGAAGGAACTTTAACCAACCAAGAAGTTCAGCGACTGCCTTCTTTTAGCCGCGACCCTTATGAACTTCTCCGGCTTTCTCCTGGCATCTTCGGTGACGGTGCTCGCACCGGTTCGGGCCGGTCCGCTGGTTTTCCCAACGGGCCTGGCGCGAACGGAGGAACTGGCGGGCCTGGGGGATCCGATACTGCGATCTATCAGACGGAAAATCAGCAGCCTATCAGCGCGAACGGGCAGCGCATTACCGCGAATGATTACGTAATCGACGGAGTAAGCGTCAACAGCTTGCAGTGGGGCGGCGCAGCCGTGATTACGCCGAGCATTGAATCCGTGCAGGAAATCACGGTGCTCGCGAATGATTATGATGCGGCCGATGGCCGTTCTTCGGGCGCGCACATAAAGACGGTAACTAAATCCGGAACGAATGAACTTCACGGTGCAGGCTTTTTCGAATATCAGGATCCGGGCCTGAACGCTTACAACAAATACAACGGATTCAATTTTGGTGCCAATACATTCAATCCCACGATTAGGGATGACAACGCCTATCGACAATTCGGCGGAAATCTGGGTGGCGCGATTATCAAGAACAAATTATTCTTCTTTTTTAACTACGAAGGTTTGCGCGACAACAACTCGACATTCCAGGATCAGTGGGTTGATACACCGGAGTTCCGGCAGTTGCTGGCGACTAACAGCCCGGATACGCCGGTAGCTACAACCGTAAGCGATCCGGGCGCAACGCCACGAATTAAAGTGATCTTGCCCGCAAGCTGTGCGAACTTTCCGGTGCCCTGCCAGTTGGTAGGCAATGCAGTGAATATCGGTTCTCCGACCGGCACATATGGGACGTACCTGAACGGCATGCCAATGGGGACGTGCCCAAACAACATACAGTGCGGAGCCGGACTTACAAACGTACCAGAATTTCAATTCGCAGAGATTTTCCTGCCTCAAAATACTCAAGGAAATCAATACAATGCGCGCGTTGATTACAACATGGGCCGCAGCGTTTTCTCGATAAACACTTTCTTCACCAAGTACAACCAGCTTGCAGCGGATGCCGGTGCACAGGGCCGTTCGATGGCGGACTATAACTCCGATCGCTTTACTCCTTCTGGATTTCTTGGATGGGTATTCAACTTCTCCTCGACTATGGTCAATGAGGCTCGATTTAACTTCACGCGCTGGGCCTTCAACGATATCTCTGCCAATCCGCAAATCAACTGGGCAATTCCGCAGACTAAAATTCAAAACGCCCTGCCAAATGGGGAACAAATCGTTTATGGCGCTACACAGGGCGACAATGCACCCGGTATCTATGCCGAGAATACGTTTGCATTCCGAGACGTGCTGTCGAAAGTTCATAACCAGCATGCTTTCCACATGGGTATCGAGGTCGTCCATATGCAGGACAATGACGACTTACTGGGTGGCGGCCGCCCGGTGGTCGTGTTTCAGCAACCCTGGAACTTCGCGAATGGCACACCCGTTTACCAAGCACTCGCAGTCAATCCCTTGACCGGCGGGCCGCCGAGCTCAGCGCGACATTACCGGCGAACTGATTATGGCCTTTTTTTCCAAGATGATTGGAAGGTTCGCCAGAATTTGACGGTCAACCTGGGCCTTCGCTGGGACTATGATTCCCCTCCCACAGACGCCAGCCATATGCTGGCGAACATTGTTCCGGGTAGCAGTCCCGTAACGGGACTTCTCATGGCTGTCGCGACCAATCCGCGCAAGATGTACAAATCGGACTATAATAACTTCGGCCCACGCCTCGGATTCGCCTGGAGTCCGGAGCGTTTCCACAATAATGCTGTTGTGCGCGGCGGTTTCGGAGTCGCGTATGATGCATATGACAACGTTTCCTTCGACAACACCCGCGACAACCCGCCATTCGTCGCGAACTACGGACTGTGTTGTGGAGGTCCCGGTGCCCCAATCAATTCGGAATTCCTCTACGCTCTAGGAACGAATCCGCGGAACCCGCTGAGCTTTCCAAATAATCCCGCTCTTGCGCTCGGTCTCGACCCGGCAACACATTTGCCGATCATCGGGCCAGGCGGCGGCGCTCCGAATGTCTACGGCAACCGCCAGAACTTCACCAACCCATACGTTTACCTGTACTCGTTGGATGTTCAGTACGCGCTGCCGTCAAACTGGGTTGCCACTGTGGGCTATCAGGGGAGCAGCAGCCATGGCTTGCTCCGAATTAAGAACTTGCAATACTTTTACCAACAACCAAGCCCTCTAATCGGCGCTGTCTTTCAATTCACGCCCGACATTAACGCGAATTTCAACGCGCTCAACACCGAGGTCAAACGCAACTTCCGCAACGGCTTACTGGTGGATTTCCTTTATACCTATAGCAAATCGATCGACGAGGTATCGGCTGAGGGCCCTGGCTATGGCACCAACCAAACCTTCCCAACTGTCCTCGCTACCGAGCGAGGTCCTTCGGACTACGACGCAACGCACAACGTACGCGTTGTAGGCCTTTGGGATCTGCCCATCTTCAGAGGCCGCAACGACTGGCAAGGCAGAATATTGGGCGGCTGGGAGGTAAATGGAGATTTCCAATTCCACTCGGGATTTCCCTGGACGCCGCTGGCAACCAACAACTGCAACCTGACTCTAGGCGCTGCAACCATCTGCCCACTCCGACCGATTGGAGTTTTCACCAGTCCGGGTAATAAATCTGACACGAACGCATTTCTTCCTCCGGTCTCAGGGTCCAATTTCCCCAATGGCTCGACGGCGTACTACGACGTGACGGCGTCCGGTTTTCCGGCTTTCAAGCGCAATAACCAACGCGGCCCACGTTTCAGCCAGTTCGATTTCAGTTTCGTCAAGAACTTTGGATTGCCTTCGATGAAGTTCGTTGGGGAATCATCGAAAATTCAGTTGCGTATGAATATTTACAATGCGTTCAACAAACTGAATCTTGCGCCGTTTACGTTCCAGAGCCAATCTACAACGATCACTTATGGCAACAATTGCGTGGGAACGCCGCCTGTCTGTACACCAATCGCCAATCCGAATTTCGGAATAGCGACCTCGGGTCTCGCCGGACGGGTCATTGAACTTGAAGGCAGATTTGTTTTCTAAATAGTCGGCTACCGACCGCACCGGGAGGAATCCCGCATTTTCCTCACGCGCGGAGCTCTTCCTGAGGAAGCTCGCGTGAAACGAACATTCATGTACGTGTGTCTGCTACGGGTAGCCATGTCGTTCGCTGGTTTTTCCTCGATCAACGCGCAACAGGTTCGGCCGCCCGAAGCAATCGAAGTGGACGAGCAGGCGCCTTCCCATCCCTTCCCTCATTATTGGGAGCAAATGTTCGGCTCCGGGCGCGCCATCCTCAGTCTGCGCCAGAGCTATCGCGATGATTTGCGCGAGGTTAAATCAATCACCGATTTTCATTACGTTCGCTTTCATGCGATTTTCCATGATGAGGTTGGGGTGTACGACGAAGATACGGCGGGGAACCCGGTTTACAACTTCTCCTACGTGGATCAGATTTACGACGGGCTACTGCAGAATCATGTGCGGCCATTTGTGGAACTAAGTTTCATGCCCAAGAAACTCGCGGCGGCAAACGACCTCCATCCCTTTTGGTACAAGCCGACTGTGTCTCCCCCCAAAGATTTCGATCGCTGGTCCACGATGATTTCAGCTTTCGCAAAGCATCTGATCGATCGCTACGGAATCGAGGAAGTTTCCAAATGGTATTTTGAAGTTTGGAATGAACCGAATATCGATTTTTGGACGGGCAACCCGAAGGAAGAAACCTACTACCATTTGTACGACGTCACTGCCGCGGCGCTGAAGAACGTAAGCCCCCGTCTTCGCGTGGGCGGTCCAGCAACGGCTCAAGCTGCCTGGGTGGACCGCTTTATTCGCCACTGCGCCGACAACAAAGTTCCGGTAGATTTTGTCTCCACGCACGTTTACGGCAATGACACTTCGCGCGACGTTTTCGGCAACGACAAATCCGTCCCGCTCAACAAAATGATCTGCGGCGCAGTGAACAAAGTTCACAACCAGATCAAATCTTCCGCGAAACCCGATCTTCCCTTGATCTGGTCTGAAGTGAATGCAGTTTACAATAACAACCCGAAGGTGGAAGATTCCGCATTCATGGGCCCTTGGCTGGGCGACACAATTCGCCAGTGCGATGGCTTGGTGGACATGATGAGCTACTGGACGTTTTCAGATGTGTTTGAAGAGCAGGGCGTGATCAAGAAGCCGTTCTACGGCGGCTTTGGATTGTTGGCCGAAGGAGGCGTTCCGAAGCCCATCTTTAACGCCTTCAAATTGATGCATCAGCTCGGCGATCAACGAATCGACGTAGCTTCGGACTCCACGCTGGTCACCCGCCGTGCCGATGGTTCGCTCGCAATCGCGGTCTGGAACCTGTCCCTGCCGGATGATCCTGGCAAATCTATACATATGACCATCCATCTGAAGCGGTTAAAGTCGAACTACCGAGCGGAAATAAGCGAAATCGATTCCGAACACGGTTCCCCGCTTCCTGCGTATGACGCGATGGGCGATCCGGAATCTCCAACGGTCCAACAATATGCCGAATTAAAGAAAGCTGCGGAATTGCCGCCGGCACACATCGAGCGAATCACGAACGGGACGATTGCCCTTACGCTGCCGCCAAAATCGTTGTTCTTAATTGAAATTCGCTAGTAACCTCCCCCGCGGGCTAGCTATTCATAGTGTTTCTAGGAAAGCACGATCACGCCGGAGTTCCCCTTCCACGGAAGGAGTGCGTAATGAACAGGGACGTACTGCGCCATGTTATGGCAGACCCGCAGGCAGGCAAGCTGATCTTCCCGTGGTGCGCAGGCTACTTGATGCGGGTGTCGAATCTTACTTCTGTGATCTTGCGGCGCGAGGAGAAACATTCTACATGATTGCATAACAACATCGGCTCCTTAGACCCGAGTAAACTGTGGTTGTTGACGACCAAAGGCTCGGGAGAAAGGAGCCGAACATGATCATTATAGGCGTGGATTATCACCCAAGCGATCAGTACATCGCGTTTGTAAACACAGAAACGGGAGAGTATGGCGAACGGCGATTGAACCACAGTGACGAAGAGGCCGAGAAGTTCTATCGGGAACTGGCGGCACGAGGAGTGAGCATTCGTGTGGGGATGGAAGCGACTGGCTACTCCCGCTGGTTCGAGCGGCTGCTGACAGAACTGGGAATCGAGGTATGGATCGGCGATGCGGCGGAGATCAAGACCAAACGCGTCCGCAAACAGAAGACCGACCGTGAGGACGCCCGACTGCTGTTGAGACTGCTGCGGGAAAATAATTTTCCTCGGATCTGGGTACCGAGTCCGGAGAATCGTGATCTACGGCAATTGCTCTGGCATCGACACCGCATGGTGCAGATGCGCACGCGGATCATGAATCAGCTGCAGGCCCTGGCGATGAACGAAGGCCAACGCAGGAAGAAGAAGCTGTGGAGCGCGCAAGGACGAGCCCAGCTGGAAAAGCTTGCGCTTGGTACCTGGGCCTCCCGGCGCCGCAAGGATCTGCTCGAGCTGCTGGACCGCATGAACCCAACGATCGAAGAATTAACCCGAGCCGTCGAACAGGAGGCCCGGAAACGGCCCGAAGTGCAGCGCCTGGTGACCCATCCTGGTGTAGGACCGCTCACCGCACTGGCCTTCGTGTTGATCATCGGAACTCCGAAGCGGTTTCAGTCGGGGCAAGCAGATCGGCAGCTATGTGGGGTTGATTCCGGAGGAGGATTCCAGTGCCGGCCATCAACGGCTGGGACACATTACCAAGCAAGGCAGTTCTTTGCTGCGTTTCTTGCTAGTGGAAGCAGCCCAAGCCGCAGCACGTTGTGATGCGGACTGGAGACGACGGTACATGCATCTGGCACTGCGCCGGCAACGGAACATCGCCAAGGTGGGCATGGCCCGGAGACTGGGAGTGCGGTTGTACTGGATGTGGCGAAACGGTTGGGAGTATGCGCAGTGGGTCAAGTTCAGTTCGCACGCGGGACAGCTCGGAATCGGACAGGGCGCGAAGTAGAACGCCGTCCACATGAATGGGCATCCCGCTCCCTCGCGAGAGGGAGTTTGAACGAGTAATCATGGTCTGAAATTGGATCGAAGAGATGTGTGGGTCGGACTGAAACCGACCGAAAGATTACAGGCGAGCCGTGGTCATCGATGGTACGACATATTCGGAGAAGATGACGCTTCCCTCGGCGCCTATCGCTGAGGAGTTCTCGCCTTCCGAAGTCGGCGCCATCGGTTACTGGGCTTTCCCTACCGGGCAAGCGGGCTATCTACTTCGGCCGCAAAGGCGAATTTCACATCGAGGAGTTTGCCCGCCCCAAACGTAATAACATAGCGGAATTTTATGGCTGTTGGTTTAAAGCCGGCCGCAACTCCTTCCTTTCCCCCAAACTTGAATAACAGAACGAATAGCTTCGATAAATAAATCTTATTTGACCCCGTTCCACGCAACGTGATACTTAAGGCCATCTACAATGGGAAGCACTAATCAAACCCGAGTGTTTTCGGTCTTTGCTGAGGCGCCGTGCGCGCGGTCCATTTCTGTAAGGTTGCCGTTTATTGTGTCCCGCCTGATTCAGCTCGTAATCGTAGTAGGAGTAGTACTCGTACGAGTAAATATCCTGCTTAGGAGCGGGTAGCGGCCGGGGCGGAAAAAAGTTCGAACCCCAAGAGGCCGTTACCCGAAAGGGATAACGGCCTCTTGGTTTTTGGAGCCAAAAGTTCAAGGCCAAGGGAGCTCAATATGAAGTTTTCCGATTTCAGTGAAGCGAAAAATGTATCGCGCTACAACCGGGAAAAACTGCTCACCAACAAAAACATGAACGTCGCCATGGTCCAAGCGCAGAAGGGCACTTCCGAGCTTCCCCACAGCCACAACCACGAGCAAGCTATTCTCGTCCTTCGCGGCGCTTGGCGTTTCCAAATGAAAGGCCAGGAGTTCACCGTGCGTGCGAACCAGATGCTTTCGATTCCCGCTTGCGTGGAGCACTCCGCCCTTGCATTGGAGGATACCCTGGCCATGGATATTTGTGCCGCGCCGCAGTATGACCATGCCGCCACGGAAGAGCGGACCGTTGCATATGACACGGACCAGTATTTGTGGGGAGTTTAGAGGATCGCCATGGCAAAAAATATAAAGAGCGGCGCGGAAATTATTTGGGAATGCCTGGAACGACTGGGCGTGGAATACGTTTTCGGCTACCCGGGCGGCGCGATCTTGCCAGCGTATGACGCCATGACGCGGTACGGGGTTCATCACGTCCTCGTCCGGCACGAACAAGGCGCAACGCATATGGCCGATGGCTATGCTCGCGCTAGCGGGCGCGTTGGCGTGGCCCTGGCGACGTCAGGGCCCGGCGCAACGAATATGGTCACTGGTATCGCCACCGCGATGATGGATTCGTCGCCCATCGTCTGCATCACCGGCCAAGTCGGTAGCAAACTCATCGGCAGCGACGCCTTTCAGGAAACAGACATCACCGGCATTACTTTGCCGATTACCAAGCACAATTATCTGGTTACGCGTGCACAAGATGTCGCTCCTAGCTTGCGCGAAGCATTTCAAATCGCGAGCTCCAGCCGTCCGGGTCCTGTGCTCGTGGACATCACGAAAGATGCGCAAAACGGTTCGTGCGAATTTGATTGGGAAGCGGCCGCGCCACAACGCCAACATTTCGTGCGTGGACCTTTTTACAACAAAGCGCAATTGGTAGAGGCTTTGGAACTGATCAATCAGGCGAAGCGGCCGGTGATCCTGGCTGGCCACGGAATTATCCTGTCCGGTTCCGAGCAGGAGGTTCTGGCGTTTGCAGAAGCCGTCTGCGCTCCCGTGGCGCTCACCCTTCTCGGGATTGGCGCCTTCCCTGCTTCGCATCCGCTGAGTCTGGGAATGATGGGCATGCACGGCGAGGCCTGGGTGAACAAAGCCATCCAGGAGGCCGATTTGCTCATCGCGCTGGGGATGCGCTTCGATGACCGGGTGACAGGAAATTTGAAGACGTATGCGCCTACGGCGAAAAAAATCCACATCGAGATTGACCGGGCTGAAATAAATAAAAACGTCCACGTGGACGTCCCCTTGATCGGCGACCTTCGCGACTTGCTGACGCAACTAGTCCCCGGCGTAAGAAGAGTGGACCGTTCGGATTGGCTGTCCAGCATTGACGACTCGAAGCAGGACTCCGCGGTGCGAGACATTCAGAGCCTCCCGGACGATGGTCACCTTTACGCCGCACACGTGATTCACGAATTGTGGCGTGAGACGAACGGCGACGCCATCATTGTCACCGATGTGGGCCAGCACCAGATGTGGGAAGCCCAATATTACCGGCACGAAAAGCCACGAACGCTGATTACTTCCGGTGGACTGGGCACCATGGGCTTCGCGCTTCCGGCTGCCATCGGCGCGAAATTTGCAAATCCCAAAGCTGAAGTGTGGGTTATTGCGGGTGATGGCGGATTTCAGATGACCATGGCTGAACTTGCCACCATCGTGCAGGAAAAAATCGAGATCAAAGTCGCCATTGTGAACAACGGATATCTCGGCATGGTCCGCCAGTGGCAGGAATTCTTCTACGACGGCCGTTATTCTTCCACTCCGTTGTGGAGTCCCAATTTTCAGAAACTCGCAGAAGCCTTTGGCATTCCCGGCTTCACTGTGAACGCACGGGCAGAAGTGATCCCGACCTTGCGCGCGGCGCGGCAACATCGCGGACCGGCCCTGATTGATTTTCAAGTTGAACAGGAAGATTCGGTGTTTCCGATGGTTCCGGCCGGAGCGGACTTGCATGCGATGATTCGCAGGCCGAACCCGCTGGTTGAGAGGGCTACCGATGTCTGACCAACAGAAACTGCACTCTTTCGTGCTCTACGTGGAAAACCAGCCGGGTGTGTTAAACCGCGTAGCCTCCTTGTTCCGGCGCCGCGCTTACAACATCGAGTCACTCACGGTGGGGCACACGGAACGCCCGGGCATCTCGCGTATGACTATTGTCGCTGGAATCGGCGAAGGCGCCGCCCATCGCGTGGAAGCGAATCTTTATAAACTTGCTCCGGTGCTCTCTGTCCAGGATGTCACTCACGTGCCTGTGATTGCGCGCAGCCTTGCGTTTATCAAGGTAAGCACAAATGACGAATCGCGCTATCACCTGATGGAGATCGCGCGCGTTTTCCGGGCGCGCGTGGTGGACCTGGCCAACGAATCTCTGGTCATCGAAATTACCGGCACGGAAGAGAAAGTGGATGCGCTCGTTGGAGTTCTTCGTCCATTTGGAATCCTTGAAATGGCGAGAACAGGACAAGTCGTGATGTCACGCGGAACGAAACCTCCGGCGAATGGCCACTCCGCCGGACAAAGCGATTTGTTGTTGGAAGAAGAAGCATCGCAATCGGTTTAATAAATCTATATCAAACGACCCTAGGAGAGAAAAATGGCGAAGATTTACCACGACAATGAAGCGGATCTGGCGCTGATTCAGGCCAAGAAAATTGCAATTATCGGGTACGGCTCGCAAGGTCATGCCCATGCGCTGAATCTGCGCGATAGCGGCTGTGACGTGTGTGTCGGGTTGCAGGCGACCAGCCAATCCTGGGAGAAAGTCAAAAAGGCTGGGCTGCCCCTTTATTCCGTGGCGCAAGCAGCCGCCGCCAGCGATGTGATCATGATCCTGGCGCCCGATACCGCGCAGCCGGGAATATACAAACGCGAAATTGCGCCGCATCTTGCAGCTGGTAAAATGCTGATGTTCGCGCACGGATTCAATATTCGATACGGCACGATCGATATTCCTTCTGACATCGACGTGACCATGGTGGCGCCGAAAGCGCCGGGACACCGCGTGCGCGAAGTATTTCTCGAAGGCGGCGGCACGCCTGCATTACTGGCCATTCATCAGGACGCAACTGGATCAGCTAAGAAACTTGCCCTCTCTTATGCCAAGGCTATGGGCGCCACACGCGCCGGTGTGATAGAGACGACCTTCACCGAGGAAACAGAAACCGATCTGTTCGGCGAGCAGGCCGTTCTTTGCGGCGGAGTGAGCGCGCTGGTGAAGGCTGGATTCGAGACCTTAGTTGAAGCCGGCTATCAACCCGAGATCGCCTATTTCGAATGCCTGCATGAACTGAAATTAATCGTTGACCTGATGTACCGCGGAGGACTCAATTACATGCGATATTCGGTAAGCGACACGGCCGAGTATGGCGATTACACTGGCGGGCCGCAGATCATCACCAGCCAAACGCGCAGCACCATGCGAGAAATGTTGAAACAAATCCAGAATGGCGAATTTGCTCGACGATGGATCGGCGAGAACGAAGCGGGCTGCAAAAACTTCAACGCGGCTAGGCAGAAAGAGCAGCAGCAGTTGATAGAACAAGTTGGCGCTCAGTTACGGGCGAAAATGCCGTTCCTCGATCCGGTCACGCTCGCAACAGAGCAACCTGCATCCGACGAAGCTGCCGCAACGGCTATGACCACCAGCACCAAATGAATCGTTCGAATAGCAGAAGCAGCGCAATTACGAAGGGTATCGAACGAACGCCAAACCGTGCCATGCTTCGCGCTGTCGGCTTTACCGACGGCGATTTTGAAAAGGCGATCATCGGTATCGCCAATGCCTACAGCACCATCACTCCTTGCAACGCTGGACTGAACGACCTAGCCATACGCGCCGCGGAAGTTCTTCGAGAGCAACAAACCATGCCGCAGGTTTTCGGAACCATTACGGTGAGCGACGGCATTTCTATGGGCACCGAAGGAATGAAATATTCCCTGGTTTCGCGGGAGGTGATCGCCGATTCGATTGAAACGGTATGCAACGCTCAACGGATGGATGGCGTCCTCGCCATCGGCGGCTGCGACAAGAATATGCCGGGCGCGATGATTGCCATCGCGCGACTGAACATTCCCGCGATTTTCGTTTACGGCGGTACCACTAAGCCGGGGCGCCTCGAAGGCAGGGACCTCACTGTCGTCAGCGCATTTGAAGCGGTCGGACAGCATAGTGCCGGAAAAATGACCGACCGCGAATTGCGCGAAGTCGAAAAACACTCGTGCCCCGGCGTGGGTTCCTGCGGGGGAATGTACACGGCCAACACTATGTCATCCGTAATCGAAGCTATGGGACTTAGCCTGCCTTATTCTTCCACCATGACGGCAGGGGAGGACGAGAAGACCCAAAGTACCGCCGACTCTGCGCGCGTCCTAGTGGACGCGGTCGCTCAACAATTACTTCCGAGCCAAATCTTAACGCACAAAGCCTTCGAAAATGCTATAGCCGTGGTGATGGCGACGGGCGGGTCCACGAACGCCGTTCTGCATTTGCTGGCTATCGCGCAGGCCTCCCACGTCCCCCTATGCCTAGACGATTTTGAGCGTATCCGGCCGCTCGTCCCGGTGCTTTGCGACCTAAAACCTTCCGGCCAGTACGTTATTACCGATTTCCATGCCGCCGGTGGAATACCGCAAGTAATGAAAATCCTATTGGACCACGGAGTAATTCACGGCGACGCGCTGACGATCGAGGGCCAAACGATCGCAGAACGCCTCGAAAAAGTCCCAGCCGAGCTGGCAAAGAATCAAGACGTGATCCGTCCGTGGGACAAACCGGTATATCCCACTGGCCATCTCACCATTCTCAAGGGAAATCTCGCGAGCGAAGGGGCTGTGGCCAAAATTTCCGGCGTCAAAAATCCGAAAATCGCCGGCCCAGCGCGTGTGTTCGACTCCGAAGAAGCCTGCCTCGCCGCGATCCTCGCCAACCGTATCCAGCCGGGCGACATCATCGTGATTCGCTACGAAGGGCCCAAAGGCGGACCGGGAATGCGCGAGATGCTTGCTCCCACAGCGGCCCTCATTGGCGCGGGCCTCGGCGATTCCGTTGGACTGATAACTGATGGGCGCTTTTCAGGCGGCACTCACGGCATGGTCGTGGGCCACATGGCCCCCGAAGCCGCAGTCGGCGGCGGGATCGCGCTGGTGCGAGAGGGCGATTCCATCACGATAGACGCAAATGCGCGACTGTTGCAGCTGAATATTTCCAGCGACGAATTCGCGCTTCGCCAAGCTGCATGGACCCGGCCAAAACCGCGTTTTAACAGCGGCGTCTTGTCGAAATATGTTCGCCTAGTATCCAGCAGCAGCGTTGGCGCCATTACAGACGGATGTGTGGAGGCTACATAGCAAGAGCTGACCGTCGCTGCTAGCGGACGGTCGCCCAATCCATATGCCAACTCGAGCGCTACAAGGGATGCACAACCTTCTTCTTCAAACCACGCGCCAAAATGCTCGAGCGACGACGCACGTCTCCGGATTCCCTCTTACCTCGCTAAGCTTTCTCGCCCGCAAAGAAAGTCCAATTCGGGTGAAAATATTTCTCAGCTATATTCGCACTTGCAACGGGTCCGTAAGCAGCACAGTTTCCAAGCGAGTTGCAACAAGGAGCGCGACAAAATGAAACGTATTGACGCCGTAATCAGGCCTTCGCAGCTTGATGAAGTAAAGCAGCGCGTGAATGCACTGGGGATAACCGGCTTGACCGTTTCCGAAGTCCGCGGATTCGGCCGCCAAAAGGGCCATACCGAGACTTATCGTGGCTCGGAATACACCGTGGACTTCCTGCCAAAAATCTTCGTGACCATCGCGGTCGCGGAAGATCTCGTCGAGCCGGTGGTGGAAGCCATTATAGAAGGCGCGCGCACAGGCGTGATCGGCGATGGCAAGATTTTCGTATCGTCTCTGGATGACGTGATTCGCATTCGAACCGGAGAGCGAGGTCCCGGCGCAATCTAATTATCGATTCGTGAAAAGCTGCAAATTATTCGACGGTCGCAAAAGGAGCTACCAGATGCGATTTTTATTCTTTCGACGCGGACACGGTTCAGTCGCCCTTTCCAAGGCACTCCTTGTTTTGCTGTTGACTCAACTGTTTTCTGGTGCAACGTGCGCGGCTTTCGCAGACCAGGCGCAACCTGATCCAGCCGGAACCGCGACCGGCGACAAACACTCCGTCTTTGACGCAGCCGGCAACCCCTTTGTGGTGTCAGAGCCGACCGACACGACCTCGCCTGATTACGCTAAGAGCAAAAAAGCCTTCGACGAATTTCAAGCCCAAGCCGCCCGCGAGCCTCTGGCCCTGAAGCTCGCCGACGGCGTGGGCCACGACCGCATCGGTACGAACTTCTCCTGGACCTTGCTCACGGGATATCTGGTGCTCTTCATGCAGGCCGGCTTCGCCCTGCTGACGTGCGGATTGGTGCGCAAGAAAAATGCCGCGCATCTCATGATGCTGAATTTTGCCGCGTACGTTTTCGCCTTCCTTGCTTATTACGCAGTCGGCTACGCCTTCCAATTTGGCGCGGTCGCAGTAAATGCATCCCCCGCAAATATTGGCAGCGCGCCAACTTTAAATCATTTTCTAATTGGCAGCGGTCAATGGGGTTTCCTGGGCGGCAAGGGATTTTTCCTCACTGGCCCCGCGTACGACGCCAGCAGCAATTGTTTGACGCTCTTCGAAGTCGTGTTCATGGAGACGGCCGGTTACATCATCGTCGGAGCCATTTGCGAGCGCATCACTTTCTGGGCTTTCCTACTTTGTGAATTATTTATTGGCGGCCTGCTTTACCCCGTTTCCGGCTGTTGGGTGTGGGGCGGCGGCTGGCTTTCGCAATTAGGCTCCAGCGTGCACCTTGGTCACGGTTATGTGGATTTCGCCGGCTCATCAGTTGTTCACTCCGTCGGGGGATTTTGCGCTATGGCACTCGCGCTTATTCTGGGTCCGCGACTGTTCAAATACGCTCCCGACGGAAAACCGCGAGCGTTCCCCGCTTCTAACATTGTTTTCGTCGTCACCGGAACATTCATACTTCTTTTCGGATGGATGGGATTTAATCCTGGATCAACTCTGGGCGCAACAGACCTTCGCATTGCCGTGGTGGCGGTGAACACGAATCTAGCCGCTGTGGCGGGTTCCGCCGCAGCGATGCTTCTGTGGTACCGGCTTTTCGGGAAGCCCGATATCACCATGGCTTGTAACGGAATGCTCGCCGGTCTGGTCGCCATCACCGCCCCATGTGCGTTCGTGTCGCCCACAGCATCCGTAATCATCGGCATACTTGCAGGGGTTCTAGTTTGCTTGGGTGTTCTTTTCAACGAACGGATTCTCAAGATCGATGATCCCTGCGGAGCGATTTCGGTTCACGGATATTGTGGGTGGCTCGGCGCGGTCTCGCTCGGAGTTTTTGCCGATGGCACATATGGCGCCGGCTGGAATGGCGTGGGCGCAGCGGCCTACCTCGGAAAGACCGGCCAGGGAGTGACCGGTCTGCTTCACGGCGATTGGTCGCAATTTGTTGTGCAACTCGGCGGCGCCACCCTGCTCGCGATGTACGCCTTCGGCGCAACCTATATCGTCTTCAAGGCTGTGAACGCATGGCGGTCAATGCGCGTAGGCAAAGAAGTGGAGCTGGAGGGACTCGACATGCCCGAGTTCGGCATGTTGGGCTATCCCGAAGACGCAGTTCAAATGTTGAGCACAGGATCACAATCGCCGCAACGAGCGGTGTAGCGTACAGGAGGAGACTCACCTCTCTATGTCTACAAACCCATCGCTAGCCGCTGAACTTCGCGATTTCTCGGCCAAGGAATCCGCGCGCATTCAGGACCAATTTGCGGTAGCCGGTGACGGCCACGCATTTCTGCTGAGCCGAAGCGCTCTCATCGATTCCGTCGTCGAGCGTCTCTGGAAGGAATTTGTCTCAGCAGACCCGGATGGTCCCGCGAAGGTAGCTCTTGTGGCGCTGGGAGGTTACGGCCGCCGTTGGCTCTTCCCTTTCTCCGACGTGGATCTACTTTTTCTCCACGGTGGGAATAGTCCGGATGAGAAACTTAAGGATCCCATCCGAAAATTCTCGCAGGAGCTATGGGATTTGCAGTTGAAGCTCAGCCCTGCAACGCGGACGCTCGCCGACTGCGGCCGGTTTGATCCGGGGAATCCTGAATTTGCCATCTCAGAGCTGGATTGCCGTTATCTGATTGGCGATCGCAAGCTTTTCACGCGCCTTCATGACGAAACGATTCCCAAGTTGATCGCGCATCAGTCACGCCAGATCGTAAAAGGTCTGTCGGAACTAACGCGCACGCGCCACGCAAAGTTCGGACAGACCGTATTCCACTTGGAGCCCAATATTAAAGACGGCCCGGGCGGACTACGCGACTACAACGTGGTTAGCTGGCTTTCACTACTCGCGGCCATCGAGAAATATCACCTCTGGCCTAACGAAAATGCCGTTCTTCCGGTCACGATGCAGCAACAGTTTGAAGCGGCATTGAAATTTCTCATTTCTGTTCGATGTTTCCTTCACCTCCGGCGAAATCGCGACGACAATACACTTACCTGGGAATCTCAGGATGCTTCCGCCGCGCGGAAGATCGGTATCACAAGTTCCCCTTCCGTCGTTGTCGGGAACCACGAGCGCAGCGCGGGGCCTTTTACTACTTCGGACTGGATGCGCATCTATTTCGGCCACGCGCGAATTGTTCACCATGTCTGCAATCGGTTGCTGGAAGAGGTCCCCGCAGCAAGGCTGTCAATTCACCATCAGTTTCAGCAGTTGCGCTCGCGACTTTCGAACGCGGAATTCCAGGTCGTGGACGGAATGCTGGCGCTTCGCCAGCCTGCCGCTCTCGATGATCCTCATCTAATCCTTCGCGCCTTCCATTTCCTGGCGCGCCACGGGTTGCCGCTCAGCTACAACACCGAACTTCAAATCGAACGCGCCCTCCCCTCGTTGTCTGCCTCACCGCCCAGCGGAGCTGAGCTCTGGCACCCGCTGCAGGAGATTCTCGTTGCACCGCATGCCGCAGACGCATTGCGTGCCATGCACTCGTTGGGCTTGCTCAACGTGTTGTTGCCGGAATTCGCGCGTATTGATGCCTTGGTAGTGCGCGATTATTCTCATCGCTTCACGGTTGATGAGCACACCTTCGTGGCCATCGACAATCTGCACGCACTTCGCCAGTCGCAATCAAAATGGGACCAGCGCTACGCTGAACTACTCGAAGAGCTCGAACAGCCCGATTTGCTGTACTTGGCGCTGCTTTTGCACGACGTGGGAAAGGGCGCGAAATCAACCGATCATGTTCGCGCTAGCGTGGAAATTGGCCAGGGTGCAATCGCCCGCCTCGATCTCGACGAACCCGACCGCGAGACGGTACTTTTTCTTATCGGGCGCCACTTGGAAATGAGCGCTGCGCTGCGTCGCGACATTTTTGATCCCGAAACCGTTCGCGCGTTTTCCGAAAAGGTGGAAACTCCTGAGCGCCTGAAAATGCTTTGCTTGCTGACCTACGCTGACATCAAGGCCGTTAACCCCGAAGCGCTTACTCCCTGGAAAGCTGAAAACATCTGGCAGCTTTACATCGCCACCGCAAATCACCTGAACCGCAACCTCGATCAGCGTCTGCATGTGGACGCGCACGACGAAGTGATGGCGCATCTCGGCACTCTCGCACTGAAAGTTGGAAAACGGCTTGACGATTTTTTGGAAGGTCTGCCGCGACGCTATCTACTCACGCATCCAGCTGCGGAAGTTCTGGCGCATTTGGAGATGGCGACACAGCTAGCAAAAGATCCGGTGCAAGTAAGCCTGCGCCGGGGCCGCCACTGGTACGAACTCACGCTGGTAACCCGCGACCGCCCCTCTCTGTTCGCCACTATGGCAGGCGTTTTGGCCGCTTGGGGCATGAATATCGTGAAGGCCGCTGCATTTTCAAACCAGTCGGGCATAGTGGTGGACACGTTTTACTTCACCGATCGCTTTCGGACGCTAGAACTGAACCTGCCCGAGTGGGAGCGCTTTCAAAAAAGCATCCAGGATGTCTTGGTCGGCAAGGTGGACCTTGATCGAATGCTGAGCAACCGGCTACGTTCGGTAAAGAATCCCGGACCGAAGGTAAAGGTCGAAACGCGGGTAGAAATCGAGGACACCTGCTCGGCGCACAGCACGCTGGTGGAAATTATCGCCCAGGACCAGCCCGGCCTGCTTTACCGCATCAGTTCACTTTTTTCACGCGAAAACTGTAACATCGAAATTGCGTTAATTGAAACGGAGGGAGAAACCGCTATCGATGTTTTTTACCTCACGTCTTCAGGGACAAAACTCACAGAGGAACAGCAGAGCAACCTCCGCTCGACCTTGCTCACCGAACTCGCCAACCGAACGAAGTAACGGGCGGTGAAATTCCCTAAAATCGCGAATCGACCGCCCGTCTCCAATGAGGTACAAAAGCGAAATCTTCGCCCCGTGGAATTATGCTTTTGCCGCGGCGGCCATTTGATCGCGCATTTGTTTCATGAATTGCCGCATGTTGGCGATATTTCCAGGATTGCGTTTTTCGCTCCAGACTTCATACCGCTGAGCCGCCTTTTCTAGGTGCCCCAGGAAATCCTTGTTTAGGAACAATTGGCGGACCTGCGGAATAATGAGTTTCACGCGCTCCCAGACCCCGAAAAACTCGCCGCCGGTTTCAAAGAAAAGGTCTTCATGCAGCAGCCCGTAATTCAGAAACGCGCATGCTTGGTCCCAATAGGTGAGCACCATCATTGCGAACGCCCCTGCTTCCGTTCCCATTGGCGCCACCCGCTTAAAGTCGTCCATCGTGTCGACGAAATAGTTCTTGAAGAACCACTCGCGTGCCTGTCGTAACTTCGTCTCGCGCCGCAGATCGTAGATCTTGAGGTGAAGTTGCGCTTGTTCGTACGTCGGTTTTGTGTCCATGTGATGCTCCTTTTATTTTTATTAATTTAGTTGCCTTAACTGGAATTGAACCGCCCTTCTTCAATTATAGATCGAACGGTGGCTGGAGGAATCGACAATCAGATACTTTAATCCATCGGCAGCCCTTGAATCTCCATCACAGGCCGGATTTCAATGGTTCCCCAGCGCCCGCCCGGGATTTTCTTGGCAATGCTGATGGCTTCGTCCAGATTCTTGGCTTCGACCAGGAAATACCCGCCGAGTTGTTCGCGCGTTTCCGCGAACGGTCCGTCGGTGATCAGTTGCTTTCCGTCGCGCAGGCGAACACTGGTCGCCGTTGAGGTGGGATATAGCGGCGCTGCGTCCAGATATTGCCCACCGCTTGAGAGCTCTTGCGCATATTGGGCGGACTCCTTGTAACAGTGTTCTCTTTCTACGGCACTCAATCCGTTTTCATCCATATAAATTAGTAGCATATATTTCATCCACTCCCCCTCCCTACTATCAGTCGAACGGCCTTGACCGGAATCGACAGTTCGGCCCAAAAATACTTACAATAGTCTATGCTCGCAGACGCAAGTGCTACCGTCGAGACAGTTTATCGCGACGATTGGGGCCGCATCGTGGCAACCCTCATCGGGCTAGTGGGCGACTTCGACTTGGCCGAAGAGTGCGCCCAGGAAGCCTTCGCCGCCGCCGTCAACCAATGGCCGGCCGCCGGCATCCCTGAATTCCCGCGCGCATGGATTATACAAACAGCCAAGCACAAGGCCATTGACCGAATTCGTCGCCAAGGCCGTTATGCGGAAAAGCTTGAATCCTATTCTACCTCCGGCTTCGTCCGCCTTAGCGAAGAGCCCGATTACGACGCAAACGAAATCCCCGACGACCGCCTTCGGCTTATTTTCACCTGCTGCCACCCTGCGCTCGCCTTGGAAGTGCAAGTAGCGCTCACCCTCCGGACGTTGTGCGGCCTTGAAACGGACGAGATTGCGCGTGCGTTTCTCACATCCTCAACGACTATGGCGCAGCGTTTGGTGCGTGCAAAGCGCAAGATCCGCGACGCGCGCATTCCGTATGTCGTACCCGAAGCCAATGACGTGGCCGCACGCCTCGAGGCTGTCCTCACTGTGATTTATCTGGTCTTCAATGAGGGCTATGTCGCCACCCGCGGGGAATCCTTGCTACGGACGGATCTTTGCTCCGAGGCGGTACGCCTAGGCCGCCTGATTGTCGCGTTAATGGCGCCGAAGCCTCCCACCGAAGCGAAAGCTCTCCTGGCACTCATGCTGCTTCACGATGCTCGGCGAGACGCGCGCCTCGACGAAGCCGGGGAAATTGTGACCTTAGAGGCGCAAGATCGCACCCGCTGGAACCAGCGGCAGATAGCCGAGGCGCTACCCTTGGCTCAGGAAGCGCTCCGCGTGGCCCCTGGCCCATTCGCGCTACAGGCTGCCATCGCTGCCGTGCATTGCCGCGGCGCGCGAACAGAAGACACCGATTGGCCTGAGATCGTCAAGCTTTACGATCACCTGGAACGCGTCCAACCTTCCCCCATAGTGTCGCTGAATCGAGCTGTAGCAGTGGCCATGGCAGACGGTCCGCGCGCCGGACTCGAATTGATTGACGCGCTTGCCGCCACCAACAACCTCGACAACTATCACCTGTTTCATGCCGCGCGCGCCGATCTACTCCGCCGCGCCGGTTCCCTGGAGGAAGCTGCCAAGAGTTATCTGAAAGCGCTCGCCCTGGTTACCAACGACAGCGAGCGCCGATATCTCCAGCGACGTCTGCGCGAAGTCCAACCGCCAACCGCATGACGCTTCCTCTCCCATTTCTGTTAATTTTCGACACCTCAGCGGGCATTTTCGCCAGCGCGCGAATCGCTTAGGCCGTCAGCATAGAGCTCAGCGCATCCACGACGTTTCATTCATGAATGAAATGTTGTTCCCGATACAGCGATAGAATGTAGCGATGAACATGACCTACCCGATTTCGTCTGTAGGCGAGTTAATCGGAGAGCCCGCGCGTACTGCCATTCTGATTGCCTTGCTCGATGGCGACAGTCTTCCGGCCGGGGAACTTGCGCGGCTGTCAGGAATTTCAGCGCAATCCGCGAGCGCTCATCTCTCAAAACTAGTCGCCGGCGGATTGCTTATCCCGCAAAACAACGGCCGCCATCGCAACTATAGGATCACTGGCCCCGAAGTAGTGCACGCACTAGAAGCGCTAGGCGCGATTGCGACCCTTCCCCGCCCAACAAGCGCGCTACGCTCGCGTGGCGACATCGAAATCTCCCAAGCCCGCTCATGCTACGACCATCTCGCCGGCCATCTTGCCGTGGAGGTGACCAAAGCGCTCCAGAATCTCAAAGTGATCCGCGCCAGCGGTGCCCGAGACTATACACTTGGGCCAAACGGTCCAGCTTGGTTCGCCGATCTAAATATCAACGTACTCGCCTTGGGCTGCCGTCACCGTACGTTCGCCCGCCGCTGCCTTGACTGGACCGAGCGCAAGCCTCACCTCGCCGGCGCCCTAGGCGCAGCACTCTTTTCCCGAATGCTCGACGCCGGATGGATCGTGCGACGCCGCGGAACTCGCGCCCTGCGTGTCACCCAGCGCGGCGCCCGCGAACTGCAAACCCGCTTCGGACTGATCGCCTAGCTCACGCGTGAATTGATTTGCTGTCGGAACGTGCTTAGAACATGAATCCGCGCGAGCTATTCGCTGAACGCTTCCCACCGCGTAAGGCAGCTCGCCCCCACTCATTGGCTTACCATCCAGCTGTTCAAGGTTGACTTTGTAGTTTCGGCGGATCAGCAGGAACCTGATAAGTCTTCCCGTGGCGCAAATAAAGCTTGGAGGCCTCCTCCCGATTCAACGGTCGCGCCCCGCGTCTGCCAAACACGGCCAACTGGTTCCCGCTTTCGTCAACCGCCCGGTCCCGATCCGATCCTTTCGAAATTGCCAGCGCAGGCCCCGCCGTGCGATACGTAGCAATAAGCTTTGGAGTCGGCCTCGGGCTGAATCCATACGCGTTCGGCGAATCCTCCGGCGACAATATTTGCAGCACGCGCAGCCCATTCGCGCCGTCGGCCACAAACGCGAACGCACTCGCGTCCACCATGCCAATTTTAAGGTCGCGCACATCATTCATCTTTCCATCCGAGGAAAACATCTGAGCAACCTTGGGCTGCTCGGGCCGCTCGACGTCCACGATCGCAATGCCCTGCTTGCCGGCAGCGACGTAAGCGTACGTTCGCGCGACATAAATGTTGCGTGCATCTTCCAGCGCGACAGCCGCATTTGGCACTATCCGTGGCTGCTCCAAATTTGTAACGTCGAGAACCTTCAGCCCTCTTCGATCCACAACGAAAGCGTAGCGAAACTGAATGGCAATCCCCCGCGCATCGTCCAAATCAGGAGCGCCCACAACCGAAGCCACTCGCGGTTGCAAAGGTTTGTCTAGATCCACTACAACTAGCCCGCGATCGCATAAAATGTAAGCATCCGTTCCTGCAATGGCGATTCGCCGCGCCCCATTCAAAATTCCCTCCGGATTAAAAGTCAAGGCCCGTTTCAGAAAATTATTTCGCGGATCGCCATCCAGCAGCGTACTAACTCCGGGCGTCTTGCTTTTCGGATTCGAATCGCCGATGACCACCAGCCCTTCATATTTGTCCGCAACATACAAGTACGCGTACATCGGATGAATCGCCTGCTCTTCATTTTCCGGTTTATGCGTGCGCGCCGGATCAATCGCCAAAGTTGAAGGACTCGCCACCGCCATGGCATATTTTGTTTTTACGTAAAGTTGTTGTCCCAGCGGGGAAACCGGCGCAGTCACTGTTCGTTCGGAGAATCCTTTGTTGTCGATGTTCGCCACATCGTACGCGCGAAACCCGCCCTTGCCCAACGCAGCATAGAGATATTCGCCGCGCAGTTGCACGTCGAGCACATTCCCCGGATGATGGTAGGCTTCCTTTAATTCACCGCCGCGCGCAACATGCTGCCGATAATTGTCCGGATAAGCGAGACGCTGCAAATAACTGCCGATAATCGCGGGTGGCTCATCGTGTTCCGCCACCGCCACGGCATCAAATCCTCTCGCGCCGTCCGCGACATAAATGTAGCGCCCCATGAAATTCAAAAGGTTCGTTCCCTGCAGCAGCACTTGCGCCATCCACGCGTTGTTGTCATTGCGCTCGGACACGTGGCAATCGTCGCAAGCCTTCGTTTCTTTCGCTCGCACAGTATGCGGAACGAACGTGCTGAACGCGGTCCCGCTGAAACCCTCGGCTGAAACCGTTTGCTGCATGTAATAGAGCCATTCGCGATTCTGATTCTGCGAGCTCACCAAAATCGCGCACGACGAGCGCGCCGGCGCCACCCGATGTCCCGTCACCGTGCCGTCAATTCCCAACATGAAGCCGTCGTCGCGCAAAACTTGGAAATCGTACGCCGTATAATTTCGCGTCGTAAGGCCTTCATTGTGCAGCATGGGCTTCTTTTGGTTCGCGGTCATTGATAAATGGCAGCCAAAACAGTTCGGCGTCCACGAAGTGTGGCAAGCGTAACAAGTCATGCGGCTGTTCGCGTGCGCCAGTTGCGAAGCGTCGCTCGGAACGTCGCCCCAGCTTTCCCCGTCAGCGCGAATCGTTTTAGCCCAACGAGATTTTTCGTTGTAGTGAGAATTTCCGAGCGTGATGGTGTCTAGCACCTGCACAACTTCCCATTCCTTGCTGGCCTCCACCATCGACCGCTGATAAAGCTTTCCCCCCACCCATTCGAAACGCCGATTGTTCCACGGCGTTCGCAACGCATCGAGGTGGGACCCGCCCATGGGGGCCGCGGCCCCCGAAGAAAGCAGCGTGGCCCGCTTGTCCACCGTACCGTGGCAGTCCGTGCAGTCCAGTTCCACCGCCGCGCGCGGCTCAGCATACAGTTTTCCGCTTCCGTGATCGTCCTGCTCGAAATGACAATCCACACAATGCATTCCCTTTTCCAGATGGATGTCTGCCAAATGGACAGCCTTCCCAAATTTCTCCGGATCCTCCGGCGCCACAATTTTATTCTCGCCGTCTAGCAGATTGCCTTTTCGATCGCGTTTGTAAACAGCGCGAAAAATCCAGCCGTGGCTGTGAAAATCCGCAAACTGCGTCTGCTTCAGCTGTTTATTAAATTCCGGGTCGCCCACATGCTGCAAAAACTTCGGATCGGACCACAGCCCTTTCGCCGCCGCGCCTTCCGGATTCCTCAGCGCCACTTCATATTTTTGCTCCTCCGTTGGATTCCGCTGTTTTTGCGGATACATGAATTCCCCCTCGGCCTCGTTGTCCCACCAGGTGAACCCAAAATAAGTAGCCTCCATATTCGTTCCAGGATGCACATGGCAGATCATGCATTGGCTCGACGGAATTGATCTGGTAAACGTATGCCGTATCGGATGGCCAGATTCATTTCTGGGAATGGTCGTGTCGGAAGACGCGCTTTCTCCCAGATGTCCAAAGCGCGCATAGCTTCCCGAGTGCGCAGGCGACCGATCGTTTGCATAGACTACGTGGCACGCCGTGCAGCCGCTGCCGCGATAGTCGCCCGGCTGATCGTTGGTGCCCGGCAGCGAAAGAAGCGGATCCAGAAGCCGTGTTTTTTGTAGCCCCAGGAAAACGGGATCGGTCCGCAGCAGCGTGCCAAAACCGCGCTCGCCCAACTGATCGTCGGGACGCCCCGACTCTTCCTCGCGATTCGGATTTCCGATTTCACCTTTTTTTCCACCACCGCGTTCAAAAACGCGCAGCACGTTCCCTGGTTGCGAAGTTTCCCATCGCTCCAAAGGCGTCAGAATCGGCAACTCGCCTTTTAAGCGCGTCTCTTCCGGACTCGGAGCAGGCAGGGCGCGAATCGTTTGCGGCGATCCGTCCGCCGAATAACTCTCGCCAAACATCGTGTTCTTAAAAGGAACAGAACCATTGTTGTACAGCGCCGCCCCCCACAACATCCCGCCATGGGTCATCATGCTGGTTTTCACTTTCAGAACTTCCGACGCATGGCACCCGGCCGACCCACACGTTTGCGCCGCAACGCGCAAATCTCCCGGGTTCACAAAACGTACATACGCATAACTTTCGCGCAGCCATTTCGTGTAAGGCCGCACTGGATTGGCGGAACTGTCCGCGAGCTCGGATTCGCGTGGCGGAGGATGGGCTTTTTTCTTCGTTTCTTCATAAACCGCGGAACTTTGCGCGGTGCCGGCAGGAACACTCGCGCGCGAATCTCCACCGTGGCAATCGGTGCAAGACAAACGAACGGTCCTGGTCGGATGCATGGTCGGCTCATCCGTGCGCACATGGCAACTGACGCAGCCGGCGTTTTTCTGCTCTACTTCTGCCTGCGTCTGGCTGATCAGGCTGTCCTGTTGTGTTTGGGAATGCGCGTTAGTCCCTACGATGAACCAGACCAGGGGTCCCAAGACAATACAAAGTGCGCAGGCAACAACACGCTTCCTGGAAATGCCCCCCGACTTTTCACCGATGTCCAGCCACACCATCAAAAAGCTCCGATAACTGCCTACATTTCTCAGAATTGAAACCGAATATCCGTGAAAAATGAAAACAGTGTTCTTCCCGTATAAATGTCGCGCAACCCCTGCCCGGGGATGAGGGCTGCGGCTCCGGCCGTAACAGAAATATTTTCCGTGAGTGGCGGACGGTATCGAACGCCCACGCTCGAATCAGTCCCAATCGCATGGTGAATTGGCGAGTCGAAAAGAACCAGTTCGAGCGGCTCGGTGTGCATGAAGCGCATGTAATTCACGTTCACAAATCCCCGAAGTTTCGGCGTCACATCAAAATCGGCGCCAGCGTTAACCAGAAAAATCCCGGGATTTACAAAATTCGATTGCCCTTCATCCTTATTCGACCGCAAATCCGGAATCAGGCTGTTGCCGGACGTAAGCGCCACACCCGTACCCGTCAGCCGAATGCTCTCACGATTCCATAGGCTGAAAATTCCGCCCGCAAACTCCGGAAAATCGTCGATAGAATCAAAGCCGCGCGCGTGCCCGCTTTCTGGATGCGCCGAACCTGAAGAATAAAACGCCGACCCCTTAAAGCGTATCCAGTCCTTATCTACAGAAACTTCGAGCGCCGCCATCTGCGCATTGATCGTGACCGCGCGTCCGGCGATTCCATTGAAGCTGTCGTTGCCAAATGCTTGGTAGAAAGCGTGCGTCAAATTGATCGGCCCGATGTGGCCGTCCCCAGTCCATCCAAGGTAAGCGGCATGAATGCTGTGTGGGTGCAGAACACCTTGCGAGAAAACCGCGCCAATCGGCGCCGGACGCACCAGAAAACCGTTGTCGTCGTAATGAATCGTGGCGTCGTCTTTGTTGTAGTGGACGCTGAATTGCGCCGTATATCCTTGAAACAAGAAATCCTGGCGATACACATTGCCGATAATCACCTGCTGGTTCCGTAGCGCCATGGAATTCAACCCGCTGTTCGTCTTTTTCTCCAGGAAATTGAAATAAGCGAGGTTGTATTGCCATCGGTTTGACTCTAAATTGCCGAAAATGCGGATCCCCGGTTGCTCTTCCACAAACAAAAATCCTCGAAAGTCGCTGTTGAATCCCTGGATCCCAGCGCGAACGGAAACAAAATCGAAATTCGGACTAAGATCGCGAAGTTTCACTTCCGCAAATGCCTCTTGCAGTCCGATATGTGAATCCAAACGCGTGGTCCCTTTGCGCACATCCACATTGACGATGCCTAGTTCCTGAAGGTCCAGATAGTTAACGCTAATCGCCGGAGTAATGCGGATTCTCCAGTCCACCGGACGGAACGAAGTGTCTCCATGAAATACTTCGAACGAAAACAAAAATACCTGATCCACAAAGGCCTGGTTGCCCCTGCCGAAGAAGCCAGTGGTCCCCGGGCGCGCCGTGCTTACCCCCGTCGGAGTGGGCAACCGGCGTCCATCGAAAAACGTGTCGCTGATAGCCGTAAAAGTAAAAAACGTTTGCTGTCCAAGAATTGGAACATCGCCTTTCAGCTTGTTCGTGTCGAATGGATCCCACAGCTTCCCCTTCACATAAGGGTGCTCGCCGCCCGTCCCGTAGCGGTTCCAATCCGGCATGGTCAGAAGCCAGCGATCAGGCTCCGCGCTGAAAACCGGTGCTGCTTGGGGAGGGGCTACAGGCGCAGCCATTTCTGAACCGGCAGTAAGTTCGAGATTCTGTTTTGCTTCGGGATAAGCGATCGAGGGAGGAGCTTGCCATGTCGCAGGATTATTCGCGGCAGCTCTTGGCGGCAATTCCGGGAGATTTGTGGGTGCAGCCACCGCCGGAGTGGCCGTCATTTTTATTTCCCGTATCAAAACTTCACCGGCATTCACCTGTAGGCCCTCTTCTGTAAACTTCTCGTAACCTTCCCCTTCGATCTCCAACTCATACCGCCCCGGGAATATATCGATGAACCGAAACACGCCTTGGGCGTCGCTATTTTTCTTGAGCTCAACTCCGCTGGCAACGTTTCGTAACACTACATTTGCGCCAATCATGGGTTTTTTGTTGGCGTCAAGAAGAATGCCTTGAATGGCGCCCTTTCTCTGCTCGATCCGCCCGGGAATTTGTTGCTGCGGCGTGTTTTCCTGGAAGCAGCCTAAGTCCGCGGCGTGCACCGCTCCGCACAGGCTCAAGCCACCTATTGACAAATATGCCAGCAGGTATAGCGGATTTGATTTTTGTGAAAGCGCGTGGAATGCCCAGCGCACCCTAGTCTTCCTCAGACGTAATAGACAATTTTTCTTGCGTAAGTCTCGTCGGCTCTTGCTATCACAAGTGTTTCAAGCGGAGCAAGAGATTTCAGCCGCGATCTAGCGGGCAGTTTCTAAATCATCGACGTTTGGATTGGGAAACGCCATGTTGAGTACCCCGTGAAGCTATGGTAGGAATAGCGCAACGCATGTGTGCATGCTCTCATCGCGAAATAAAACGTCTCTCGCTTCAATGCAATTTGATCGGCATCGCTTTGCTTTGTGCCAGCCTTTGCGTTTGCGGAGGAAGCAGTAGCACCACGGTCACGCCTCCGCCGCCACCCCCGCCCCAATCACTGACCCAAAGCGACGTGTCGGCGATTGTGCAAGCGGCTGCCGAGGCCGTGAACTCAGATACCCTGGTCATCGCTGTCGTCGACAGGCTGGGACGCATTCTGGCTGTGTACAAAGAGCCTTCCGCCCCTGCTTTGGTTCAGGGAAATTTCAGTCAGATGGTCCCGTCGGACGACTTGGCCGTCTCCTTGGCTCGTACGGGAGCATTTTTCAGTAACGATCAGGCTCCACTTTCTTCGCGCACCGTTCGATTTATCAGCGGCACACATTTCCCTCCGGAAGTAATGAACACTTCCAATGGCGCGCTCTATGGCATCGAGAACACCAATCGCGGCTGCATTCTCGCTGCTGGTCTTTCTGCCACGATCCCGCCAGCCGCCACAATCTCCGGCGCTAGTCCCGGTCTCGGAATTGCCACCGGCAAAGCCGATGTAAATGATTCGCAGCAAAGCGCCGTAAATCCCGGAGGCGTACCGATATTCAAGGATTCGGAGAACGTCGGAGGTATCGGCGTCACAGGTGTGTCGGTCGACGTCGCAGAATATGTCGCGTTCGCTGCGGCAGGCATGATTGCTGCAGGCGGCCCGAGCGTAACGACAGATCAGGTCGGATTTCCGCAGTTCCCCTCGCCAGGCGTGGTCACGATCAACGGGATTACGCTGCCTTTTGTAAATCAAACAACACTGCCCGCTGATGCAACCGCGCCGGGAACATTTAACGCCGCAAACTTTTCGGTCGGCCCCGTGGCGAGTCCCGGCGCTCCGCCGGACGGCAATTTGATCGCTGCGATGAATGGCCCGCTCGGAGGTTTGACCGCCGGACAAGTGACGCAAATCATCAACGCCGCCGTAGCTACGGCAAATCAGACTCGTGCGCAGATCCGTCTGCCACTGGGCTCCAAAGCCCGAATGGTGATTGCTGTAAGCGATCTCGATGGCACGCTGATCGGTCTTTACAGAATGCCGGATGCTACTATCTTCAGCATCGATGTGGCCGCCACCAAAGCTCGCAACGTAATTTATCTCACGAGCATGTCCAGGATGCCGCAGGACTTAAACCAAGTGCCCATCGGCACCGCGGTCACGAATCGCACCATCGGTTTCGGTGCGCAGCCATTTTTTCCACCCGGAATTGATGGTTCGTCCGCAGGCCCCTTTTTCAATCTATACACGCAGGACGTGGCCAATCCCTGCACGCAGGGATTCCAAGTCCCCGGCCCGAATTGGCCCAAAGCAAACCAAAGTGGCATAGTCTTTTTCCCCGGCTCCGAGCCGCTTTTCATTAATGGAGCGTTAGTTGGCGGTTTGGGTGTGAGCGGGGACGGCGTAGATCAAGACGACTTCGTTACAGCCGGAGGCGCGGTCGGGTTCGAAGCCCCCACGTCAATTCGCGCAGACCAAATAAAAATCGACGGCGTACGCCTCCCCTATCTAAGTTTCCCTCGAAACCCCACGCAGTAACCTCGTTGCGTTGCGTGAGAAATTCCGGGGCATGCGATCGCTGCATCATCGTGAAGAGTCGTAATCGTGAAGAGTTCGCGCGAACATGGGTGGATGCCCGTCCATCGAAAATTCAAGCGCCTTATTTTTTTGCGGATCTCGAGGTCAGGAATTTCGCGCTGCTACTCATCAATTATGTTCGCCACAAGTCCGCTCCACCCCCGTCTGAGCACTGGCGCGAAAACCGAAGTCGGCTATTTTCTCGTTATTTCTTTGGAAGTTTGCGGCGCCATTCGTCAATCATGTTCGCAACGAGTCCGGTCCAGCCGGTCTGATGACTCGCCCCCAAACCAGCGCCCGTATCGCCATGGAAAAATTCGTGAAACATTAGACAATCTCGCCAATGCGGATCTTCCTGAAATTTCTTAGCCTCGCCAAACACCGGACGCCTGCCATCACCGTCACGCCGAAAAATTCCAATCATGCGATCCGCAATTTCCCGAGCCATGCCGCGAAGTTTTGCACCTCGCTGCTCCGCGAACTCAGCGTTTCCCAGGTCCGGGCTTGCCAATTCTGTATTGCTAAAAGCGTCCGCAAATTTGACCAAAGATTCCAGGATCAAATACGACGTAGGAAACCACACCGGGCCGCGCCAGTTGGAATTGCCACCTTTAATTTTTTCTGTTGCATCTGCGGGCGTGTATTGGACTTCATTATGGGCGAACACGAAGGGGGAATGCTGGTGGAATTTGGAAAGGCTGCGGATTCCGTTTGATGAGAGGAATTCGTGGGGGTCGAAAAGACGGGCCAAAATGCGCGTCAATTGGGCACTATCCACGATCGAGAGTACGTGGCAACGCACGCCCGCGCGGATTTCTGTGTGGCAAGCGTGGCCGACGAGGTCGGGGCGATTCTTGATGAACCAATTTAAATTGGACATAAAGTCGGTCAACTTTATTGACTCATTTTCGCGGATAATTTCGACTCCGAGCATCGGAATCAGGCCGACGAGGGAGCGGACGCGGAACTTGTGAAATTCGCCGCTGGAAAAGCGCAGGACGTCGTAAAAGAAGCCTTCTTTTTCGTCCCATAGCTGGTAATTTCGTCCGCCCATTTTCTTCATGGCGGCGCCGATGCCGATGAAATGCTCGAAGAACTTGGTCGCAAGTCCCTCATATACCGGACGTTCCGAGGCGAGCTCCAAAGCCATGCGCATCATGTGCAGGCAGAAAAATCCCATCCAGCCTGTTGCGTCGGATTGTTCCAAAACGGCGCCGGCGGGGAGTTTTTGGCTACGGTCCACGACCGTGATGTTGTCGAGGCCAAGAAAGCCGCCTTCGAAGACGTTGAGGCCCTGGCTATCGACTTTATTGACCCACCAGGCGAAGTTGATGAGGAGCTTGTGGAAGCATTTTTCCAGGAATTCCTGATCCGCGACGCCGCTGCGCTCTTTCTCCATCTGGTAAATGCGCCAGCAGGCCCAAGCTTGTACGGGCGGGTTTAGATCCGAGAATTCCCATTCGTAGGCTGGGATCTGTCCATTAGGATGCTGGAACTGCTCAAACAAGAGCATCCACAAATTTTCTTTGGCTTCGTTAACGTCCACTAGGGCCAGCGTGACGCAGTGAAAAGCCAGGTCCCAGGACGCAAACCACGGATATTCCCATTTGTCCGGCATGAGCATGACGCGCATGGAATTCAAGTGGCGCCAATGCATGTTGCGGATGTCTTTGCGAGAAGCCGGCGGAGGAACATTGGGATTATCTCCGTCGAGCCAGAGAGCTACGTCAAAGAAATAAATCTGTTTATTCCAAAGCATGCCCGACAGAGCCTGCCTTTGAATCATGCATTCTTCGGGTGTTGCAGCGTCGGGGTGAATCGTGGAATAGAATTCGTCGGCTTCTTCCCTTCTTTCTTTGACGACCTTGTCGACCTGCACGAAGAAGGACTTGCTGCGCGTTAATTTACTGTCCGTCAAGCGCAGGGGTAGAACGACGGATTTGCCGGCGGGAATGTTCAAGGCGTAATGAAAACTCGCCTTGGTGCCTACGCGTTCGGGGTTCACACAGTCTTCACCGTTGATCACATAGCGGTGGAAGGCATCCTTTACATATTTTGTGCGGCTCGACTGGGCGGGACCGAAAACGCGTTCGACGTTTGTTTCATTATTCGTAAAGAGGGTGTCGCTCGGAGCCGGGCCGTACAGGCGCATCAAACCCAAGCGGTAATCGAATTGCAGATTCTGGAGCGGTTTGACGGCGGTACAATCTGCTTCGAGGACGGCCCCATCATCTTGTGTCGAGCCTTCGCGAATTATGGGTTCGATTCCTTCCGAGGCGCCCCAGGACCACGTATTTCGGAACCACAGATGCGGAAGGATATGCAAAACCGCGTCCTGGGGACCGCGATTGAATGTTTCGATGCGTATGCAGATGTCTTCGGGACCGGCCTTGGCATATTCAACAAAAATATCGAAGTAGCGGTTGTCGTCAAAGATGCCGGTATCGAGCAGCTCGAACTCTGGATCTTTTCCGCTGCGGCGACGGTTTTCCTCGACCAGGTGATTGTAGGGAAATTCATTCTGGGGATATTTATAAAGCATGCGCATGTAACTGTGCGTCGGAGTGTTATCGAGGTAGAAATAATATTCTTTTACGTCCTCGCCGTGATTGCCTTCGGGAGAAGTTAGTCCGAACATCCGCTCTTTCAGGATGGGGTCGCGTCCATTCCAAAAGGCCAGCGCGAAAACGAGAAGCTGGTAACGATCGCAGATGCCGGCAATTCCGTCCTCTCCCCAGCGATACGCTTTGCTGCGCGCCAAATCGTGCGGCAAAAAGTTCCAAGGGTCGCCGTTTGCGCTGTAGTCCTCGCGCACGGTGCCCCAGGCGCGTTCGCTGACGTAAGGACCCCAGCGCCGCCAGCGAGGGACGGCACCGGGATCGGAATCCTGGAGGCGTTTGTGTTCGCGTGAATGCGGGCTGGATTTTTTGGGCATCGAAGATCAGCGCAGCAGAGCGTTCACTTGCTTCATCTGGCTGGCGAAGCGGGCAGGATCGAAAGCGGATGGATTTTTCAGCTCCTGAAACAAGCCTTTGATTGCAACGCGCAACTGGGCGGAATTTTGAAGTTTCTCGTTTTGATCGTATGCGAGAAATAAAGATTGAATGGCCATGGCCGCTTGCGCGGCGGAATGCTCGCCCTGGCTGGAAACATTTTCTGCATCGGCTGAGATTTTTTGCAGCAGGCGCAGAGTAATCGCCCGGTCATAAGAGGTGGAATTTATCTTGGCCAGTAACTGGTCGGCTAAATGCGCCGAATTCGTAGCTGAGGCGGCAACAGCATCGCGGTCGGGAATGAGCTGGCTCATTAATTGCGACAAGCGGGCGAGTTCGGTGTCGAGTTTTTCGGCTTTTTCTCCATCCAACTGCCGAATGACGTCGTGGAACACGGTATAGCGCGAAGGATTCCATGGAGGATTGCCGGGCCGACGTCCGAGATAGCCGCGCGCCTGGCGCCAGCTTTGCTCTGGAGCAGTGAGGCTGTGGTGGCAGGCATAGCATTGCAACTCGGAATATTCAGGCCAAACTTTTCCGTGCGAGCGTGACGCGAGACGTAGAAGAGATTGCCTGAGTTGAACGGCCTGTCCAGTCGTGAGCTCGCGAACGTTGTACCAAGGGTCGGCTGCTGACGCTTCGCCCGGCTCACCTGGGACTTTCCAATGACGCGGCATTACGTCGGAAAATGTATCCAGTTCGAAAAAAAGATCGGGGTGGCCGGCCGCGATCATCTCGTGGTCGACGGATTTTTCATCGTTGCCCAGATGGCAGCTCAGGCATTTTTCGGTGCGCCTGGTGAGGTCGCGCGTGTCGTACATTCCCAGGGCGAGCGATTTTTGGTGCGTCCAATCGCGCTCTGTGTGGGGACCTAGCCATCCGGCGGATGGGCCATGGCAGTTTTCACAGCTGACGCCTTCGCTCAATTCGAATGTGCGGCCGCGTTGGCTCTGGGGCACGTCCAGCGCGTGGCATGCCAGGCACTTCGGCGCAGTTTCGGCACTGCCGAGAGCAAGAATTTTGGCCATTCGCTCGCCGATTTCGCCGGTAAGAGCGCCGTAGGCTTTCGAGTGCTTATCTTTTACGATCCATATGCTGTATTCATTCTGGAGCACGCGATTATCGGTGCGCGGGACGATGCTTCCGTGGCAGGTGGTGGAGGCACAAGAGCCGGGCCCGGTGTACTTGCCGACTGCCTCGTCTGCTTTTGTGGGAGCGAGCGAGAAAGCAGGCCGGCTTTGCGCGTAAGCCTCAAAAGAAGACGCTGCAAAAATGCCAATTATGGCGACAAGAAGCGAACACTTCAGGAAGCGCGCGGCCTCGAGTCTCGTCGTCATTTTCCGTTTGGCAGGGACACGCGCCGCGGAATCAGCGAAAAAATTGAGAATCCGAGTTTTTATACTATTGGCTTTGGGTTAAGTCAACGACACAACTGGTGATGGTGTTCCATTTAAAGGTTTCGACTTGGATGGTTTAACCCAACTCCACAAGGTCATATGCCGTAGGTCATCCTCCGCGTGCAGCAGAGCAAAGATCAAAGGCTTCCTGATAATCCCCACACCTTAATCTGACCCGTCACTGCCGGAAGCCTCTGATCGGAAACTGTTAAGCTGCCACTCATGCATCCGCGACCACAAATGACGCGGTCGGGCCATCCTGTGAGCGCAAGCCCCGCCGTTCAGGACGGGGTAAGCGATTGTTTTGCTCTTCAGCATATGTAATAGTGCTTATGTCCAAAAGACCTACCGCAGGGCATGCGGAAAGTAACGCTTGCGGAGATACGAGCAGCGCAGTAAGGCGCTCGGCCCAAGAACCCGCCGAAGAGGACGCGATTCAAGAGGCTTCGGCTTGAGAGGTGTGAAATGCCATTAAACCTTACCACCTTGAGGTTCGTAGATAAGCCGGTGACTAAGCAGGAGGGCCTGCAAATCTTGGAACGCGATCAATATGTTTGCCAGTACTGCGGACTGGACGGCAGCGCCAGCTTCGAGAATGCTTTGGCCATGTCGGTGGATTTCGTGGTTCCGAGGGCTCGCAAGGGAAAAAAGGACCCGCGCAACCTGGTGGCGTGCTGCCGGTCGTGCAACATGATCAAGGGCACGCGTGTCTATCGCAGCTTCGAGGAGGCCAAAGCGTACGTGCTGGCGCAGCGCGAAGAGTTGCGCAAAGGCTGGGAGGTGAGGAAGACACAGCCGCCGGCCAAGAGCGCAAAAGCCCAGAAGCAAGCTGAGCCGGCAGGGCCGCCCGAAAAATCGAAACGGGCTTCGGCGTCTGTCCTTAGCAGTTCGCCCCTATCGCTCCGTAAGTGACGGGCATCCGTTTTATCGGATAATCGCGAGCACAGACGGCTCACTTCGGGCCTAGAGCTTTTTTAATTCAGTCCACGGCACATTCGGCACAACATGCCCGCTGCCATCTACCAACCGAATGTTTGCCGTCTGCATGAGTGAGTTGACAAAGACAATTTCAAAAACACCTTCGTGCTGAGTGCTTGAAACATGCTCACCATTCTTAGGAGTAATCAGTTTGGGGCCAGTGGACATTTGCGCCTCCGACTGTCAGGAGTTTACCGCAATTCTTATTGCAATAGATGCTCCTCCCTTGCAATGTTACTGTTTAGCTAGGGTGGAGAAGTAGCTGTAGAGTCGAGCAGAAGAAGGCAGAAAGTCGATTGGAAAAGGAGAACCCATAATGATACCGATGTGTCAGGCAATGTTGATTGAGCTGGAGCAGGAAGCGGGCACAACCAGGCGAGTGCTGGAGCGAGTGCCGGAAAACAAATTGTCGTGGAGGCCACACCAGAAGTCGATGACGCTTGGACAGCTGGCCCTTCACACCGCGTCGGTTCCCGGGGGCATCGCAAAAATGTCACAGGGCGACGAATTCGACGCCTCGCAGGCAAACCTCGGCGCAGCGCAGCCAAAAAGCCTCGGCGAGATTTTTGCGGCCCACGATGAAAGCGTTCGCGCAGCCGAAGATTGCTTAAAAGGGTTGACCGAAGAGAAGGCTGCGGGGACCTGGCGGCTAAAAATGGGGACGAAAGAAGTTATGAGCATGCCGCGGGCCGGATTGCTTCGCGCCATCATGCTGAATCATTGGTATCACCATCGCGGGCAGTTGTCGGTTTACTTGCGGCTATTGGATGTGCCGCTGCCATCGATTTACGGGCCGAGCGCAGATGAAAATCCGTTCGCGTAAGAAATCGAATATCCAAGCCATAGCCGCAGTAATCCGGTCAACGTTGTGACGAAAATGAAGGAGCTCGATCCTACATACAAGCTAATCGCGCAGCTGCAAACGAGAATCCGAGGGCTTGGGGAACAGTTGGCGCGCGAGCATGCTAAACGAGAATCATCCCGTTCACCAGAAGTCCCCGCTCGTCGCCAGACTAGCGCATTTAGACGCTGACGCAAGAAAACTAGTGTGGGAGCAGGCGGACGAGAAGCCTAGCAAGCTAGGACTGTCCAGGGGCGAGTCACAGAGAATTCGTCAACATTAGAATCTTGACCCGTCGTGGCGCTATCGCTGCCGGGACCCTACTCACCTCTCGCCTACTATCTCCGATGTAGCAATTGGGAAATCATCGCTACCGCGTTTGTGGACTTGCTTGTGCGGATTTGTTATATGAAGCATGCGTAGCCTATCTCTCAGAAGAACTGTTTTCCGCCAGAAGATTCAAATCCTCCCGGTAGGGGGAGAGTGACGTTGGTTTTCGAGGACCTCAGGGAAATTCAGCGCCAGTTCGGCTACATACCCGCCGATCAGCTGAGAAGTTTGGCGACAAAAATCGATGTGCCGCTGTCGCGTCTGCACAGCGTGGCCAGTTTTTATCCGCACTTTCGCCTGACTCCGCCGCCTAAAGTGGATGTCCGCGTTTGCCAGGATATGTCGTGCCATTTGCGCGGGGCCTGCGAATTGCGCGCGGATTTGGAAAATGATTTTCCGCGGGTGGACAAAACGGATGTTTACCTAAGCGGCGTTTCCTGCCTGGGACGTTGCGACGAGGCTCCCGCTGTTTCGATCAACGACCGCATTTACAGCAGCATGAACCGAGAGCGCGTGATGGAGATGGTTGGCGGTGCGCTCGCCGGTGGGAACCTGCCGCACGCTGCGCGTGTCCCACGCGGCGCAAACTGCGCTTCTGATCCTTATGCTAACGCTGATGAAGCGCGTTACACCGCGGTGAGAAGCGTGGTTGCGTCGCGCGATTGGAATTCTGCATTTGCGACGCTGAGGGCGTCCGGGCTGCGCGGGCTGGGCGGCGCCGGCTTCCCTACCGAATCGAAATGGCAATTGGTGCGACAGGCGGCGGGGGCGGAGAAATACGTGGTGTGCAATGCGGACGAAAGCGAGCCGGGCACATTCAAAGATCGGTTCATACTCACGCACCTACCGCATCTGGTGATCGAAGGAATGATTTTAGCCGGAGTGCTGACGGGCGCGCGCACGGGAATTCTTTACATCCGGCACGAATACGAAGAGCAAGAAGAAATTCTTCGAGAGGAAATTCGGAATTGCCGGGAGCAAGGTCTGATCGGAACGAACATTCTGGGAAGCGAATGTACTTTCGAACTGGATACTTTCGTTAGTCCGGGCGGCTATATTTGCGGCGAAGAAAGCGCATTGCTGGAAGCCATCGAAGGAAAGCGGGCCGAGCCGAGGAATAAACCGCCATTTCCAGTTCAGCGAGGCCTGTGGAATAAACCCACGGTGATAAATAATGTGGAAACGTTTGCGAACGTGCCGTCCATCTTGGTGCGCGGCGTGGATTTTTATAAAGCGCAAGGTACCGGGGGATGCGCGGGGTTGAAATTTATTGGTGTGAGCGGCGATGTTGTGCGGCCCGGCGTTTACGAAGTGCCCATGGGCACGCCAGTTTCTGAATTGATTTTCAAGTATGCAGGCGGTTTGCCGAATGGGAAAAAATTAAAAGGCTTTGCGCCGTCGGGGCCTTCGTCAGGATATTTGCCGGCTTCGATGGCCGATGTGCGGCTGGATTTCAAATCGTTGGCAGATGCAGGATCGATGCTTGGATCGGGCGCGCTGGTCGTATGCGCAGAGGACACCTGCATGTTGGACATGGCGCTGAACTCTACTCGATTTTTTCGCAATGAATCCTGCGGCAAGTGCGTTCCGTGCCGCGTGGGCTCGCAAAAAATGGTTGAATTGTTGACGGCATGGGCCGCGGGCGAGGGATCTGCGGGCGATTTGGCGCTAATCGACGAGCTTTCAGAGGCCCTGCGGCTCACTTCGATTTGCGGGCTGGGACAAGTGGTGCCGGCGCCCATTTCATCTGTGCTGAAACATTTCCGCGATGAAGTGGACGCGCATTTGACGCGACGCACGTGTCCGTCTGGAGTTTGTGACACAGCAAAGAGGCGGCAGAAAATTCCCGTTACCCCTGCGAGACTCGCTTGAGTTCGAGCACTAGCGGATTGGTGGAACTGACGATTGACGGAAATAAAGTTTCCGTCGCCGCGGGGACCACCGTGTTTGACGCGGCGCGCGTGCACGGGATTGTCATTCCTACATTGTGCCACCAACAAAATGAGACGCCTGTGGGAGTTTGCCGCATGTGCGTGGTGGATGTGGGGGCGCGAGTGTTCACCGCGTCGTGCGTGCGGCCGGTGGAAGCCGGGATGGTGGTGAACACGAATTCGGAGAAAGTGCAGCGAACGCGGCGAACGCTGGTGGAATTGCTGATGGCGGATCATCCGAGCCCGTGCACGCGCGAGCAGCAGTCCGGGGACTGCGAGCTGGAAGCGATGGCGCGGCGGGAAAATCTAACGCGTCCGCGCTTCGCACCACACAGCACAGGTCGAGCGAAAGACAGCTCGTCACCGAGCATTGCGGTGGATTTTGATTCTTGCATTCTGTGCGACCGCTGTGTTCGCGGATGCGGCGAGATTCGCGATCATTTTGTATTGGCGCGCACGGGGAAAGGCACGGCGGCGGGAATTGCTTTCGACGATCTGCGAACGATGGGTGAGTCGTCTTGCGTTTCGTGCGGTGAGTGCATGGTTTCTTGTCCGACCGGGGCGCTGACTAATAAGGTTTTTACGCACACGGCTCTCGGCGCGGGGCCGAGTTTTGAAAGTGTGCCGACGGAGGAATTGCAACAGCTTCCGTTTTTTAAAGGCGTGTCGGGAACTTTTCTGAGCTTGAATCGCGGCGCGGTGGTGCGCAGGCGGTTCAGACGCGGAGAAATTATTTGCCGTGAAGGCGAATACGGATCGACGGCGTTTTACATACTGGAAGGCAAAGCGCGGGTTTCGATTTCGAATCCCATGGCGCATGTGAAAACCAAGGGCGTGGTGAAGAGCTTTCTGGGAAAACTTTCGAGTAAGCTGGCGCAGCGTCAACAGGACCAGCGGGACGAAGAAACTTATAAACGGTGGATACCCATCGATGCGCCGGTGGATCTGGAATACGACAGTCCGGTTGCGGAACTGAATGCGGGAGATCTTTTTGGCGAGATGACGTGCATGAGTTTGTATCCACGGTCAGCGACCGTGCGAGCGGAGACGGACTGTACCGTGCTGGAAATGTTGCGAAACGTTCTGGACATCATGCAGCGAAACAAGAATTTTCGGGCGCAACTCGAAAAATCGTACCGGCAGCGCGCGTTGGACAGCCATTTACGCGCGGTACCAGTGTTCGCGGAGCTGACCGACGAATTCATCAGCAGCTTGCGCGAAAATGTGGAGCTGGTGCGCTATTCGCCGGGCCAAGTGATCTGCCGCCAGGGCGAACCTGCGGATTCTTTTTACCTGATTCGCATCGGATTCGTGAAAGTGACGCAATCGCATTTGGGCGGAGAAATGGTAATGGCCTATCTTTCGCGCAGCGAATATTTCGGCGAGACGGGTGTGCTGCGCGAGGATGTCCGCACGGCGACGTGCACCGCGCTCGACCACGTGGAGGTGGTGCGGATCGGCGCTAATGATTTCAAGCGGATGCTGGCGGAATTCCCGCAAGTTCGCGAAAAACTCGAAGTAGTGGAACAGGAACGCATGGAGATGAATCGGGCGCGGCTTGCGATGCTGCAGAATGTTCCGCTGGACGATTTTCTGACCCAGGGATTAATGGAGGCGCAGAGCCTGCTGCTGCTCGACCTCACGAGCTGCACTCGATGCGACGCTTGCGTGCGAGCTTGCGCCGACGCGCACGATGGAGTGACGCGGCTCGTTCGCGAAGGATTGCGATTTGACCATTATTTGGTGGCCACATCGTGCCGGCAGTGTCTCGATCCGTTGTGCATGGTGGGGTGTCCGGTGGGATCGATTCGGCGGCGCAATTCGCTGGAAGTGATCATCGAAGATTGGTGCATCGGATGCGGATTGTGCGCGGAAAATTGTCCATATGGAAATATAAATATTCATCCGTTTAACGTAATGGCGGACAATCCGGCGGCACCGGGGCACAAAAAAGCTATGGTGAAACAGAAAGCTACTTCGTGCGATTTGTGCACCGAGTATGCGGAGCCGAGTTGCGTGTACGCTTGTCCGCACGACGCCGCTCACCGAGTGGATCCACGAAAGTTTTTTGCGGCGCTGCTGAAACCTGTGGCGGACGCGAACAAGGCGCCCTAGATACAACTTTTCCGGGCGGATTTAGAAATCCAAAGTGCGCATCGATCGTACGCATCAGAAATGGCTCGCGGCTTCGCTCATTATTTTGGGCGGTGCGAGCGCTGTTTATGTTTTTTACGCGGCGCGATCCCCCGCTGGTCCTAGCGGCGGAAGTCCCCTCGGACTGACGTTTGGGATTGTCGGCTCTGCTTTTATGGTGTTTGCGGGATTGCTGGCGGCGCGAAAAAAACTTCCGGTTTGGCGATTGGGGCGCGCGCAGAGTTGGATGCGCGGACATTTGTGGCTCGGTCTGCTGAGTCTTCCGCTTATTTTGTTTCATGGAGGATTTCGATTCGGTGGGCCGCTGACCAGCGTTTTGATGGTTCTGCTGATGATTGTTGTGGCCAGTGGACTTTTTGGCGCCGCGTTGCAGCATTACATGCCTACTGTGATGACTGCGGAAGTACCGAAGGAAACTATCTTCGAACAACTCGATCATGTGCGCGGCGGAATGATTGCCGAGGCTGACGCGCTAATCGCCGCGACGACGGGTTCGACTGACGCGGCAGTGATGAGACGGGCGGCGCGGTCCGCGAATGCGGTGCAGACGGCGGCACTGCCTCAGGAAGCGGCGGCGACGCTTTCTAATTTTTACGTTTGCGACATGCGTCCGTTCCTGCGCGGTGATCGCGGCGAGCGTCATCCACTAGCGGATACCAGCAAGGCGCGCGCGGTTTTTGTGGAGTTGCGCACAATTCTGCCTGCGGAAGCGCAGGACGCGGTTAAGAGTCTCGAGGACGTTTGCGAGGAGGAGCGCGGGTTGCGGCGGCAAGCGCGGCTGCATCATTGGCTGCACGGGTGGTTGATGCTGCATGTACCGCTTTCATTTGCGTTGCTGTTGCTTGGATGTGTGCATGCGTTTATGGCGTTGCGCTATTAGGATGCGGGCGGGAAGCGAGGGATCGTGCGGCGAGCGAAGCTGAGCACAAAGAAGCTTGCGCAACGCATCGACCTGAATTACTTCAAGCGCTCGCATCCGTTCCGACGATTGCGTTTTAGTTTGTCGGTCAGCGTACCAATATTGGCGCTGCTTTGGCTTGGTTGGTTTGCGCTGAGCGGCAACAATCGCGTGTACAGCAGCGGGAAGATGTCCGCGAGCCATACTGTACTGACCGAACGGTGCAGCTCCTGCCACGTGAAAGGAGCTGGCGTTTTCAGCTCCAAGGCCAGCGACAGCGCGTGCGAGACCTGCCATGACGGGCCCATTCATCACGCGAACCAAGTGTTCACGCCGCGCTGCGCCACTTGTCACCGAGAGCACCGCGGAAGCCTTCGGCTAGCAGCCACGAGTGATACGAGCTGCACGCAGTGCCACGCTGATTTACACGTGGTCGGCTCGTCCACGCAATATGCGCGAAACATCAATGGATTCGGTTCGAGCCATCCTGAATTCGCCGCTGTGCGCGCGGGAAGGGTTGATCCCGGCACCATAAAATTCAATCACCGGGTACATTTGAAGACCAACCTGACAGGCCCGCATGGTCCAGTGCAACTCGCTTGCGTCGATTGCCACCGGCCTCCTACAGCCAGTGAGCCTGAGGGGTTTCGTTCGCAACAACCCAAATCTGCATCTGCTGCGCAAGAACCCAAACCACCTCCATCCCGGAACCCCGATCGGGCCTATATGGCGCCCATCTCGTATGCGCAACATTGCCTTGCATGCCACCAACTGCAGTTCGATAAACGTTTTGCCGAAAGTGCGCCGCACGACACTCCTGCGGCGGTCCACGCCCTGGTGGTGCGCAGGTTCCGGCAATACATCGCGACCCATCCCGCGGAGTTGCATATTACAAATTCAGATCCGAACTTGCCCGCAAGACCGTTTCCTGTTTCACCCCGAGTGCTGACACCTGAGCAGTGGGTAGCGGAGCGTGTGGCAGAATCGGAACAGCTTTTGTGGAGAAAAACCTGTATGCAATGCCATACGATGAGCTTTCCTGCGAGCCAGTCATTTCCGTTAGTTGCAAACTCGAATATTACTGTGCGCTGGTTTCAGCACGGAGTGTTTAATCATGACAAACACCGTCTCCTGCGATGCGAGGAATGCCATACCGCGGCACGAACCAGCCAGGAAACTTCAGATATTCTTTTGCCGGGAATTAAAACCTGCGAACAGTGCCATCATTCTGGAGGCGAAGCAGCGGAGGCACGGTGTTTCGAGTGTCACACCTACCATGATTGGAGAAAAGAGAAAGCAGCTCAGAACAATTTCGGGTTTTTCCAGTCAAAACAAACTGACACGGGTGCCACGAATTCGGCGCAACATTCAGAAACGGAGTGACACTTCTCGGACGACGCTATCGAAACGCACTCTATCGATCGAGCAACTCTTGCAGCGGGAATAGAAACCGTTATTCGGTTGCTGTTCTAAAAATCCTGGCTTGCGGCCGAAGACGAGATCCTTTTCGACCTTGCGATTGATCCGGGAGATCTTCCACTTCCTGGACATCCGAAATTTTATAGAAGTTTTCCTTTTGGCACACACGGCACCGCAAATTCAATGTCGGGAAATTCTCTTCATCGGGGTTTCCGGCCGGATCTAGCTTCAGCAAGGCCAGCTTGTGTGCAATTCTTGCCGGAACAGGAATTGTCTCGCCACAGAAATGGCAGCGTACGCCGTGATACTTCTCCATCTTGGTTCCCAGCGTCATTTTCAACCTCGTTTAGCGGATGATTTCGAAATGGATAGGAGACCGATTGTATCTCAAAGCCCATGGTCTAAATACAACTGAAATTCTAGTCCAGCGTAGTTCACTTTGCAAGAATTGCTCGGCTATAACATCTTTACTATCTATCTGTTGCAGGATAACGCTCCGGCGAACAGGCTCCATTTTGCGGAGATTTGCAATCGCGCTCCGCTCACTGAGCAGTCATTGACGAGAGTATAGCGCCACGTTAGACTCTTGTCTCCAATCCAATCGCGCATTTAGACGGAACACGCGGGTTCCCACAAATGGGCGGCGCACCGGGGTGCCGGATGAGTGCTGCTTCGGGCCGTTGTTTCTCAAGGTCGAATACTGGACGGCTGGGTTTGTCGCTCTGCGCGTTGCTGACTCCTTTTGCGTTTGTCTTCGCGGCACAAGCGCCCGAACCCGCTACAACCCAGCCATCGTCCGCTTCTGCATCCACGCCGGGACCACAGACGGCCGAAGAATCAAAAACTGGTTCTGTCACGAAACCACCGGCTGCCTCCGGGACCACATCAGAAGTGGATACGCGATCGACGGTGCCGTTTCAGTCGCACGTAAACTTGGTTCCCGTGCGCGTGGTGGTACATGACCCGACGGGAAAGGTGGTCACGAATCTGACGAAGGAAGATTTCAAATTATTTCAAGACCGCAGACCACAGACGATCACGACTTTCTCGATTGAGACTCCAGCCTCGGCTGCGCATCAGGTTGTGCGAGGCGAAAACGGTAATGCATTACCCGACCAACCAGATGTGCCCCGGGCCGGAAACCTGGCTCTACCTTCGCGATTCGCGGCACTTCTCTTTGATGATGTGCACTTAAATCTGCAGGACTTGATGCAAGCTCGTCTTGCTGCCCTGCGTTTTCTGGACATTTCAGTGGAATCGACCGAGCGCGTCGCCATTTTTACCACCTCGGGGCAAACGCAAGTTGATTTCACCGATGACCATGCCAAGATTCGTGAAATGGTGAAGCAGCTCCTGCCACACTTTATCGGCGGCTACGATCCTTCCGGTACCAGCCAGTGCCCGCCGATGAATTACTATGAAGCCGACCTGATTCAAAACAAGAATGATGCTCGAGCGTTGGCGGCCGCAATTGACGACGCAATTGCCTGTTCCGGCTTCAGCGGCCCCTCCGCGACAAGCCAGGCGCGTTCGCTGGTCAGCTCAACGGCAGTTGAGCTTCTGAATGCTGGAGACACCAACACGGAATATGCAGTTCGACGGTTGATAGAGGTTGTTCGCCGAATCTCGGCTCTTCCGGGCCAGCGCACCATCGTCCTCGTGTCTCCGGGGTTTCTGACTCCGAATCACGAATACGACATTGCAGAGGTCATCGATAAAGCGACGCGTGCCAGCGTATTCATAAATACGTTGGATGCACGCGGCCTATACACGGTAGATCCGATCGGCGATATCACTCGTCCTCCTCCAGTTCCCTCGAACCCGGCCGCCATGGCGCTGGATCAGAGCTATCGTGTTGAAGCGGAACAGCGACAATCGGACGTGTTGGCGGATTTGTCCGATGGCACAGGCGGTTTTTATTTTCGCAACAGCAACGACCTGGATGCCGGATTCCGCATGACTGCTGCGGTGCCGCAGGTTTCCTATCTGCTTGGATTTACTCCAGAAGCGCTGAAATTCAACGGCCAGTTTCACTCGATCAAGGTCACGCTGGCCAAAAAAGGAAATTACACGGTCCAAGCTCGGCGCGGATTCTTCGCGCCCAAACACGGCCAGACTCCGGAAGAAGCTGCGAAACAAGATATCGAGGAGGCGGTGTTCTCACAGGAGGAGCAGCAAGGCGTTCCCATCGAACTGCATTTGCAGTATTTCAAGAGCGATGCAGTGAATGCAAAACTCTCCGTGCTAACACGCGTGGATGTATCTCACGTGCGTTTCGAAAAGTCGGGGGGAAGAAATTTCGATGATCTAGCGATTGTTGCAGCGCTCTTCGATCGGAACGGGAATTTCATTGCTGGAAACCAGAAGACCGTCGAGTTGCGATTGAAGGACGACACGCTGGAAAGACTGGCTCACACCGGAATGACGGTTAAGATAGGCTTCGACGTGAAACCGGGTGGTTATATTGTGCGGTTGGTGGTGCGCGACTCAAAGGCAGCAAACCTCGCCGCAAGAAATGGCGTAATAGAAATACCGTAAGAGGAAGGTGAACGATGACGCATCGCCGCTTAGCCTTACTGGTTCTTATACTGCTGGCTTTGTTTACAGCGGGAATCTTCCGACATCATCTGCTGTGGGGTTCGGGCGTTGCGCAGGCGGGCCAAGTTTCCCAGGAACCGGCGCAGCAACCGGCGCCTCAAGCTCAGACGGCCGCGCCGTCCATCAAAACTGAGTCGCGAGCAGTGCGAGTGGACGTAATCGTCACGGACAAGAAAGGCAATTACATACACGATCTAAAGGCGGAAGACTTTCGAGTTTACGAGGACAACAAGGAGCAGCCGGTCACAAACTTCTCGTTTGGAGCGGACCCCCAATTGTCTCCGGCGCTCCAACGGCGCTACATGGTGCTGTTTTTTGACAATTCAACCATGGACCTCAGCGACCAGCCGCAAGCGCGCGCTGCCGCAAGCAAGTTCATCGACGAAAATGCGGGGCCAGATCGAGTGATGGCCGTGGTTGATTTCGGCGGCAGCCTTAAGATCGAGCAGAATTTCACGGGCGATGCGGTGCGGCTGAAGCAAGCGGTCCAGAACCTCAGAACTTCAGCGGTCCAACCGAATGCAAATGCTGCTAACAATGGCGCGTCTTCTAGCGGGGCTTCTTCCGGCGGGTTATCAACCTCTGGCTTACCCTCACTTGATGACGCCATGAGCGATTTCGGGGCCCAGACTTTGTTGCTCGCAATCCGAAGTATGGCGAAGAGTCTTGCGAACATCCCCGGACGAAAAAGCATGATTCTCTTTACCGCAGGGTTTGCCATAACGCCCGAGCGGCAGTCAGAATTGACCGCAACGATTGACGTTTGCAATAAAGCGAATGTCGCTATCTATCCACTCGATGTGCGTGGGCTCGTGACTCCCCTGTCATTTATCCCGGACAATTCGCGTGACGGGTCCAGCTTGGCGTCTGGTCCTAGCCTCATCGAAAATGAAGCCTGGCAATCTGCGGGACCCAGGCTACGACTCGCGTCTTATCAGCCGTCTTCGCCAAGGAGTGAAGTAGCTTATTTTCAGCATGGAGGGGGCGGCGGTGGTGGTGGACATGGCGGAGGGGGCGGTGCAGGAGGCGGGGGCACAGGCGGCGGGGGTAAAGGCGGTGGAGGTGGCGCAGGTGGTGGCGGCACGGGCGGTGGCGGGGGCAAAGGTGGTGGTGGCGGCTCAGGCGGTGGCGGCGGCAAAGGTGGTGGTACGGGCGGCGGGGGTGGGTCGCGCGGCACACCGGGCGGTACCTATGGCAATCCAAGCTACACTCAACCGCGGAGCATTGTTCCTACGTTCCCAAGCTCTGCTACTACAAATCAACAACCGCTTTATGAGTTAGCGGAAGGAACTGGTGGATTCCCCATTTTCAACACGAACGATTTATTTGCGGGGCTTCAAAAAATCGCGCGTGAGCAAAATGAATACTACCTTCTGGCTTATGCGCCAGCCGAGTCGCGCGAGGGAAGTTGCCACACTCTAAAGGTGAAGGTACAAGGCCACGGTGCAAGCGTGAGAGCGCGTAGTGGATATTGCAATGTGAAGCCGAAGGATGTGCTGGCGGGAAAGCCAATTGAGAAGGAGCTGGAGACCCGCGCAACGGATTCGGCGGCGACGGCCGCGGGTTCGATGGAAACGCCGTTCTTTTACACCGCGGCAAACGAAGCGCGGGTAAACCTGGCTATGGAAATCCCTACCTCGACGATCGATTTTGACAAGGTGAAGGGAAAATACCACGCGGATGTAAATGTGCTGGGGATTGCGTACCGCACGGATGGATCGGTGGCGTCGCGATTCAGCGACGAAATTTCCATGGATTACGAAAAGGAAGAGTGGCAAAAGTTTACGCAGTCTCCGATGCGCTATCAAAATCAATTTTCCATTGCTCCGGGGCAGTACAAGCTGGATGTAGTTTTGTCGGGTGGCGGGCAGAAATTCGGGAAGTACGAAGCTCCGCTGGTGATTGAGCCCTATGATGGGAAAACATTCAGTCTGAGCGGAGTAGCGCTGAGCAACCAGATCCGGCGTGTCTCCGACAGCGAAAGCAATTTGGATGCCGACTTGTTGGCAGACCGCTTGCCGATGATCGTGCAAGGCATTGAACTGACACCGTCGGGCAGCAATCATTTCAAGAAGACCGAACATGTGGTGCTCTATGCTCAGATTTACGACCCGCGGCTAGCGGATGCGAATCCTCCGACAATCGGATGCGGATACGTGGTAATCGATCAGAAGACCGGGAAGCAAGTGCTGTCAACCGGCGGAATCCCCGTGGCGAATTTTGTGCGGAAAGGAAATCCGGTGATTCCGTTGGCGCTGAAAGTCCCCCTGGACACTTTTCCGCCGGGCGAGTACCGACTGGAAATGCAGGCGGGTGAAACGGGCGGATCGGTTTCTACAGTGAGAACTGTAACGTTTACGGCTGAATAGACATCAAACGGACAGCGGTAAGGCATCGCTCAGGCGGCATTGCGGCCTGCGGAGCCGTGTAGACGGTTTCGCTTGCCGGAGGTCAGGTGCACGGAGTACACTACGAGTCCCCGCATTGAGGACATTCATGGATAGGTCCCTATTTACATCCTTCGGATTGCGCGAGAATCCCTTCGGCGTTAACCCAGATCCCAGACACCTATTCCTCACTCCACAAATTCAAAAAGCATTCAGCGACATGACTGCGGGCATACAATCGCGCCAAGGTCTAATCCTGCTTACCGGCGATGTGGGCACCGGAAAAACGACCCTTATCAATTATCTGCTTGCTTGGCTGCTGAGCGAAGCGACGCCGAAAGCCCTGATTGTGAATTCTCACCTGGAAGTTAGCGAGCTGTTCGAATTGATGCTGGCGGATTTTGGCGTAGCGGGCGACGGACAAGGTGGTAGCGCGTTCGCACGATTGAACGCTTGGCTGCTGGACCTTCACCGCGCTGGCCGAACGGCCGTCCTGATTATCGATGAGGCGCAAGGGCTTCCGTCCTACACGTTGGAGGAAATCCGGCTACTGCTGAATTTAGAGACGGCCAAGGGCAAGCTGCTGCAGATCGTTCTTTCGGGACAGCCGGAATTCGAACACAAGTTCAGACGCGCGGAACTGCGGCAAATTCAGCAGCGTGTCGCGATACGTTGCAGGACAGCCCCTTTGACCCGGGAGGAAACCCGCGATTGCATCCAGCAGCGGTTGCGCATAGCGGGGGCAGAGGATGGTTTGATTTTCTCGCCTGAAGCTATGGATGCTGCTTATTTTTATTCGCGCGGAATTCCACGGGTGATCAATTTGCTGTGCGAACATGCGCTTTTGAAAGCGCTGGCCAGCGGGACGCGTCCGGTGGCTGCGAGCATGGTGGAGGAGGCCTCAAGCGAATTGCAGTTCGATTCGGACAGGCCTGTGACAAAGTTGCGAGGAAGCGAAGTCAGCGTGCCGCGCGCGAATTTGATTTCCATGCACGCCGTGCCCAACCAAGCGTTTGCTGCTGCTGCGGGATGGTCTGGCCAACCACAGGGAGAGGCGAAGAATATCAAGGTGCGGGATATTGCGGGTAGCGGCACGGCTGAGCGCAGTCCGGCTGCCACAAAATCGTTTGGTCGTGGATATGTGGCAAGCGTCACGCGAAAAGCGGAGCCGCTCGCTGGTGTGGCGATTCCAGTGCGCAGCGGACAAGAGAACGTTCCGTGCGGGAGTGGCGCAAATAGCGGGTTTGCAGACGTTGGGCAAATCATCGCTGAACTTGGGCAGGCCGCCGCCGCTAGTGCGCCTGTACGGATACACTCTGTCGGGATGAGAAAGACTCCGGCGCGTGCGGCGATGACGAGACCCGCAAGGACTGCGGCGGCCGGCGTCACGGCTGCGGAGATGATGAATGCGTTCGGCGCGAAATGGAAAGCGGAAGTGGCGCCGCGCATTGGTGAGGGCGTAAACTCGCTGCGGTCTTATGGAGGGAAGTTGTCTCGGCAGTGCGCTGCAAAAGGATCTTTGGTTTACGCGCGTATCAGTTCAGCGTCGCCGGGGTTCGCGCGCGTGATCTCAACATTCATTTTTTGGCTGAAGGAACCGCAGCCGATCGGAGCGGCGATCCGTGGCAATACGAAAATACACGCGAACCGTGAAGAATATGGGCGATTTTCGGCGTTAAACAATATTCTTTGGGAAAAAGCCGAGCCTATTCTTCGGTGGCTGCTGGCGCCAGCTCGATCGGCACAGCGGCGCTAAGAGAAGAGCGCTTGGTTATATTTTGCTTGACGTCTTTTGCGTCGATCCCGCCTTTATATATTCAGCTCTACAATCTTGATCTAAGTTCTGTCGGCAAGGCCCGCCTTTTGGATCGAGCTGCGAATTTTTGAGACATACGGAGCGAGGGCTTCTTGCTTTGCGGTTTCCGGCCAGCCGAGTTCCTGAGCAAGGATGTCCGCTACGGCCGGAGCTGCTTTGATGCATGCTCTCCAGCTGTGGGCTTGGAGGCCCAGCCTACGCGCGAGTATGTCTTCGATTGAAGTGGCCATTTCGTCGCGTATCGCGAGTAACGCTTCTGCGCGGAGCGGCGCCAGGCCCTCGGCAAGAGGGACGGCCAGTTGTGGGTCTTCCTTTACCAGTTGCATCACATCTGGCGCGCGGGTCCCGTACCGCTCTGCCAACTGCCGCGCAGCTGGTTCCCGCAGGCCGTAGCGTCTCTCTAAAGTTTGCCAATAATCTGTAGAATAACCGTCGGACCCCAGCAGGGGGTGGTTCGGTGTGGAGCACTCCGAAACGGGAATGCCAAGATATTTTTGCGAGGCATCGATGGTGTCTTGCGCCATGGCGCGATAGGTTGTCCATTTGCCGCCCAGGATGCTGATCAAGCCGGACTGGGGATCAAGCTCCACTTCGTGGCTCCGGGCGAGCTTTCTGGTGTTTTTTGCCCGGTCCGAGGTTAGCAGGGGGCGAACGCCTGCGAAGCCAGCGAGGACTTGGTTCCATATTACGGGTTTGGCGAGGTAGCGATTGAGATGCCGCAAAAGATAGCCAACCTCATCAGCGTGCAGATGGACATCGTCGAGAGAATGGATCTCCTCGTCCGTAGTGCCGACCACCAAACTACCCAGCCAAGGTATGGCGAACAGCACGCGTCCGTCTTCGGTCTTCGGAATGAGCAGCGCTTCCGTGCTGCCGAGAACTTCCCAGGGAAGGACGATGTGGACGCCCTTGCTCCATCGTATGCGAGGTCGAGAGTCCGGTTTGGCCAACGTGCGAACCTTATCCGCATACGGTCCGGTAGCATTCACGAAACAACGCGCGTGAATAACAAAATTCCGACGCGCGATTTTATCTTGGACAATTGCGCCAGCAAGTCTTCCGCGCGAGTCTTTTTCAAATGAAATGACGCTGGCATAATTCAACGCCTGGCCGCCTGACTCAGCAAAGGTCTTGATCAAAGTGATGTTGTAACGCGCATCGTCAAACTGGCCGTCCGCATATACCACAGCTCCGCGCAAGTCATGCGAAGCTAGCTCTGGCAAGCGTCCAAGAGTTTCTTCTCGTGAGATGAAAATACTTTTCGCCAGCCTGTCGCGCCCGGCGATCCAGTCGTACAGTTTCAGGCCAACAGAAAAATACGTCACGTCTATCAAGTTAAAACAAGGAACGAGGAACGACCTGTAATTTGTAAGAAACGGAGCGTTCCGCAGCATGGGAAGGCGCTCGCGGAGAGCCTCTTTGAGGACGCGGAATTCCTCGAAATCGAGGTTGCGAATTGCGTCCTGCAGATAGCGCACGCCTCCATGGACCATCTTCGTGGAGGCACTGGAGGTCCCGCCCGCAAAATCTGACCCTTCCAGCTGGACTGTCTTTAAGCCGCGAAGTTGCGAATCCAGAGCACAGCCCGACCCTGTGGCTCCGCCGCCGATTACGCACACATCGAAGCTCTTTCCTTCAATACCCCGCAAAGCCTCTTCGCGGGTTTTCATGCGACGGTGTTTTCCGGATGGTATGTCAATGCACCTAGCCAACCTGGCGAAATCGGCGGAATGCAACGCTGGCAGATTATTCTTAGCGGTGAGTGACGAGCAGGCGAGACTATCGTTGGTTTCATCCGGGAAAGCCAGACGTCAGGCAAACCGCGAACCACAAAATATCGGCGCGTCAGCAAACCGCAGCAATAATCGATCAGGCCCGCGTTCCAAGAACGGACATTCCTTCCGCTGCTTCTTTCAGCGAAGTCAATTTCTTAGTCGGGTCGTGCCATTCGCGTCCCTCGCGCCGGAGTAATTCAAGCGACTGCTCCGGACCCCAGCTCCCCGCAGGGTAGTTCGGAAAATCGCGCGGCGGGAGAGCTTTCCAGAGGTCGAGGATGGGTTGCACGATGGTCCACGAGGCTTCCACCATATCGGCGCGCTGGAACAATGTTGGGTCGCCCATCATGCAATCGTACAGAAGCGTTTCATATCCAGTGGAAGGCCTGCTCCCAAAATAGTCGGAATACTGGAAGTCCATATTCACGGCACCCAGCCGAACCATGGGACCAGGGATTTTGGCCTCAAAGCTGAGCGAAATACCTTCGTTCGGCTGAATATTTATAACCAGTTCGTTGGGCGCAATCTTTTCTACGGAAGTCTTGCGGAAAAGCACAAAGGGCGGCCGCCGAAAACGTATGACGATCTCGGTGGTGCGAGCGGCCAGGCGTTTGCCGGTACGCAGATAAAAAGGCACGCCCGCCCATCGCCAGTTATCAATATTCAGAGCCAGGGCAACAAATGTTTCCGTGTTCGACGCCGGGTTGACGTTCGGCTCGGATCGATAGCCCGGGACACGCTTGCCATCGATCTCGCCTTCACCGTATTGGCCGCGCACCGCGTGGTCCAGCACTCTTTCCGGATTTAGCGGCTGAATCGCGCGCAGAATTTTCGTCTGTTCATCGTGAACCGCCTGGGCTTCGAAAGAAATCGGCGGCTCCATGGCCGTTAGAGTGATGAGCTGAAAGATGTGATTGGGCACCATATCGCGCAACGCACCGGCGTTTTCGTAATAATCGCCGCGCATTTCGACGCCCAGCTCCTCCGCCACAGTGACCTGCACGTGATCCACGTAGCGGCGATTCCACACGGGCTCGAAAATGCCGTTGGCGAAGCGAAACGCCAAAATGTTCTGGACCGTTTCTTTACCCAGATAGTGGTCGATGCGGTAAATCTGATCTTCGCGCAACACTTTGCCAACTTCATGGTTCAACGCGACCGCCGACTCGAGATCGTGTCCGAACGGCTTTTCGATCACTACGCGTTTCCATTTGCCGTTCTGTTCTTCTGTAAGCTTGGCCGCGCCCAGCTGTTGCACAACGATGGGGAAAAAAGTTGGGCTGGTAGCCAAATAGAAAAGGCCATTGCCGTGCGTGTTTTGTTCTTTTTCTACCTGGGTCAAACTTTCGCCAAGCTTCTTATAGAGCTCGGGGTCTTTGAAATCTCCGGAAATATAGTAGAGCCGCTTGACGAATTGATCCCAGGAATCTTGTTCGACATCACCCGTTAAATATTGACGAATTTCCTGGCTCGTTCGCTGCCTGAAGTCATCGGAAGAAAATTGTTCGCGGGAAACACCGATAATCGCGAATTCCTGTGGCAGCAATTTCCCTTTTGCCAGATTATAGAGCGCCGGAAACAGCTTGCGCTTGGTGAGATCACCTCCCGCACCGAAGATAACCATGGCGCAGGGAGGTGCCGGCCGGCCGAGCGTTTCCTGAGACACCTTCGCTCCATCAGAATTCTGCGTCAAGTTACCCTCCGTCTATGCCTTCTCTACTTTGCGAGTTATGAAAGTGCTTGTTGGACCGCTTGCTGCAAAGCTTTCAGTCCGGTTGCCAGGTCGCCGGTAAGGTGCACGCGCAAAGCCCGCCGGCCACGCTCGGTCAAAACGTTGAAATCACCTCGGGCCTGCGCCGCTTTCACCACTCCAAAGGTATATTTCTTCCCGGGCACGGGCAGATCTGCAGCGTCGTCGCAAGTTAGCTGCAGGAATACGCCGGTGGGGGGGCCGCCCTTGTAGGCCTGACCCGTCGAGTGCAAGAAACGTGGCCCGAAGCCGAGACAGGTTGCCACCTGCTTGTGATCTCGGACGGACTCGCGGATGGATTGCAGTTGGCTACGATTCTGGTCGTTTCGTTCGAGGTACCCGAGCACCGCGAAATAATCGCCCGCCTTTAGACGGTTCACGTGCGCGCGCAGGTATCCAGTTAAGGTGGCATCTTTCCCTGCTGCTTGTTTCAGAGCGGTCGTGTTTTTGTCATCCGAGTACAACTTCACACCCTTTTCTTCGTAGAACGGAGTTTCCTTGGGAAGCGAGCCGGACTTTTCATACTCGTCTGTCAATTTCCGTGTTTCGATCTTACTGGCTTCCACATCGGGCTGGTTAAACGCATTAATCCCGATGAGCGACCCGGCCACTGCCGTCGCCATCTCCCACCGGAAGAACTCCTGCCCCAACTCATAATTGTTCGCGACTTGAATACGCACGACAGGTTGACCGGCTTTCTCCAGAGTGTCGACTCCAGCATCCTGTTTTGCATCCACACCATCTTGGAGTCTCACATAAACGAAGACACGGTCTTTGCCGTAAACATCCGGCGCGCCAATGGATTCAAGATCGACTGGAATCAAACCCTTCCCTTCTTTCCCGGTGGACTCGGCCAGGAGCTGTTCCAGCCACGCTCCCAAGTCCGAAATGCCGGGCGAAGCGAAAATAGTAACTTTATCGCGGCCGCTTTTCTGCAGTGTTCCCAGAATTGCGCCGAGAATTACACCGGGATTTTCGTCCGCCGGAACTACCGAGGCACAAGCGTGTACCATTTCTTCGGCGCGATCGAGAAACTTTGGCACCTCCACGCCCTGTATGGCTGCCGGAATCATTCCAAAATTTGACAGCGCCGAATACCGCCCGCCGATGCTGGGCACACCATAATAAATGTGGCGGAAGCCTTGACTCTCCGCAACTTTTTGCATTTGAGAGCCCGGGTCGCTGACGGCGATGAATCGCATCCCTGTTTCCGAGGCGCCCACCGATTGCTTCACTTTCTCGTAGAAATATTGTTCGAAGATATTAGGTTCGAGCGTTGTGCCCGACTTGCTCGCGACGATAAAAATGGTTTTTGCGATATCGATCCTGCTCTCCAGGGTGCGGATTTGAGCGGGATCGGTGGAGTCGAGGATATGAACCTCGGGGTACCCATCGATCTTTCCAAAGGTTTTTCCGAACACCTCGACGCAAAGGCTGGAGCCACCCATACCAAGCAGAACGAGGTGCGTAAAACCTTCTTTGTGAATTTCGTCAGCAATCTTCTTGAAGCCAGCATCGTGGGCAGTCTGTTCTTCCACAATTCCCAACCAGCCCAGCCAGTTGGCTTCGTCTCTATTCGTCCACAAAGAGGCGTCGCGCGCCCACAGACGTTTCACTTTATCGTTTTTTTTGCAGTCCTCCAGAGTAGCCTTCACCTGTTGGCCAAGATTGTCTGGGAGACGGTAAGTGAGATTGTTTACGGCAGACAGGGCCCCTTTCTGAGTTCGCTTATGGATGGCGGCGAGCAGTTTGTCAAAAGCGTCTGCAAACAGCTTCACGCCGTCTTCGGTCAACTTGTCAGTAGCCTCCTGCATTGAAATTCCCACCTGCGCGAGAGTTCCCATGGTCTCGCGTGCGGCGGCGATGTTCTCTTCCAGACTTGCGCGCGGTTTTCCGTGATCGCGAAACGCGTCGAAGGTTGCCGGAGGAATCGTATCCACGGTGTCCGGGCCGATCAGTTCTTCGACGTAATAGGTGTCAGGAAACGAGGGATCTTTTGTACTGGTGCTGGCCCACAGAACGCGCTGAGTTTGTGCCCCGCGCGCATCCAGCGCGGCCCAGCGCGGCCCGCTGAATATTTTTTTGTAGCTCTGGTACGCGAGTTTCGCATTCGCAATGGCAACCTTGCCCTTCAGCTTGCGCAATTTTTCCTGTGCGGAGGGATCGGTGGTTTTCTTGATTTTGTCGTCGAGTTGGCCATCAATCAGGGTATCGATTCGGCTGACGAAGAAACTTGCCACGCTCGCGACGCGGCTCAAATCGCCGCCTTTTTTCGCAAACTCTTCCAGGCCCGCGATGTAGGCTTCCGCCACGCGCTCGTAAACATCCTGCGCGAACAACAAGGTCACGTTGATATTGATGCCCTCGCTGATGAGCTGCTGGAAAGCAGGTAGGCCTTCCTTCGTTCCGGGAACTTTAATCATCGTGTTGGGATGGCCCACCAGTTTCCACAGACGGCGAGCTTCGTCCAGAGTTTCCTGCGTTTTGTGCGCCAGGTAGGGCGACACTTCAAGGCTCACGTAGCCGTCGCGCCGCTTTGTTTGTTCATAAACTTCTCTAAGAGTATCGGTGGCGTCCTGAATGTCTTTGACGGCCAGGATGTCAAAAATCGCTTTGGCATCCAGATCGTTTCTGTTCGCCAGTTCTTCCAATGTTTGCGTATAGTCGGTGCTGCCAGTGATGGCTTTTTCAAAAATGGAAGGGTTGGAAGTCACTCCGCGCAGACCGTCTTCTTCAATCAGTCTCTTGAGCTCGCCTGTCGTGATCAGGCTGCGGCGGATGTAATCGAGCCATACGGATTGGCCAAAGCCGAGTAAAGCTTTGAGCGGATTTTCAGCAGGCTTTTCTTGGCTGGATGTCGGAGTTGGTTTAGCGGTTATGCTCATGGTAAGTCTCCCTTAACTGCGGAAATTCTATTAGAGCTAGGCGGCGTTAAGATCATTCGGGACGGTCATCATTCGTTCTGAGGCTAAGGTTCAGCGCTTTCTAATGTACGGTGCTAGGGTGATTGCGCCAAGGTCCCATAGTAAAGCTAATTGGTAGCAGAAGTCACTCTTCCAAAGCGCAACGCGCTCTGCTCAACAGCAGCGACACAATATTAGAGTCAGCGCATATGAATTTGGGTTCAAATCCTCGCGGCGTTAGCTTGGAATGGATGTCCAGGGGGACAAAAGGTGCTTGGCGAAGCGTACGGGACGATAGAGCAGCGGGCTCACACGCGAAAAACGCGCTAGTATATGGCCGAGAAAGATTCGGTGGAAGGATTCGAGATCAACGTGATTGCGTCCGCGATGAATGCGCGTTGCGCGTCCCAGAAATTCCTCTGGAGAGACCGGGGCGTCTAGCCCGTCTAACGCGTCACCCTTCGTAATCCACCGAGGAACCCTTTCCCCGGCCTTAGTACTTTGCGCGCGAACGATAATGCGGTGCACAAAGAATCGGCCGTCACGTTCGAAAAGAACCACATCGCCCGCGGATACTCGTTCAAACTCAAAGCGCTTGATGAAAACCAAGTCGCCAGAACGTATCCAGGGAGTCATGCTTCCGCCCAGCACCCGCAGGCAGACCGAACCCTGCGAGCGGATTTTCCTGGAGATTTCCGGTGCGGAATCTGCCGGAATGGAAACGACGCGTTCTTTTTCTGGGACGCGCGAAACGGCGGCTGTGGCGGCCATTTTTAGGGAGTTAACTCCACCGTCTGCGTCGCAATAACCTGGCCGTCAAGCGAAACGCGCGCAGTCCACTCGCCGATCAACTGACGCTGTTGGATCCATGTTCCGGCGACAGGGAGCGTTTGGATCGCGACCAGTGGTTCGCCGGAGCCTTGCTGAACGTCAAAAGCCATCTGCGTCTGCTGATACAAGTTGCCGCCGGGAAGCAAAATCTCCAAGGTTTGAACGTGATTCCCTACTGGTACATTCTGCCAGGAGACTTTCACTTCCAGGTCGCGCGTGGCGGTAGCGCTGAAGCTTGTTTCGTTGTTACAGCTCGGGGCCTGCTTGTCGCAGAAAGAAAACGTGGCGGTAGCCGGAGGTGGGTTTCCTCCATCCGCGGAAGTCATCTGGCAACCCGAAAATCCCAGCACGGCAATCAGAATGCTGGCCGCTAGTGAAATCTTATTTCGCCAATGGTGCTCGTTCATCCTTAAACGCAACATGAAATCCTCGCTAAAATGGGATAGTAAAAGCGTAAGCGCGCTGATCGGTAGTCGTAACATAGATGCGTGATAGCACTTCATCGATTGATGGATCGCCCACCGTCCCCTTGGTCGCTCCAACGTTTGTAACCTCATCTTTGACATCGGTTCCGTTGGTCAGCATAAGTTCGTGGATCATGCCGTCGCTTGATCCTACATAGACATATTGCGAACCGGTGAAGGAAATCGGCGCAGAGGGTTTGCTCACCGGTGTGTTCCATACCGACGTGAAGATCGGTATTGGTCGCGAGGTATCGATAGAAATCGCATGAACCTGGGTAGTGCCTGAGAAAAGTACGGTATACGGTGGTGCGGTCCCCAGAACAACCGGGTAGCTGACAATGGGTCCGTCCGTAGACGCGTAGGACGCTATCGTGGCGCCGGTCGTGGGATTGATTGCATAGATGGTGCTGTTGCCCGCCACGCACGCCCCTCCGCCCGAGTCACCGACAGTGCCTACGAACAAAACGTCGCTTCCGAACGTCAGGGTCGGCGACGCGTCGATGTCTCCAAGATTTGCGATTGCCTTCGTAGCGCCGGTGCTCGGATTAATCTGCCAAAGACTGGGCTGCGACGTGCCGCAGGCGCTTCGGCTGGTGATCCATATCACGTTGTGAGCGTAATCAATGAGCGGCGTGGAATTAATGATGTCCAAATTTTGCGCGCCTACGTTTGTAGTGCTGATGGGCCCAGTCAGTGGCGACCAAGATGCGTTTGCGCCGGTATTGCCATTCAACGCAAAGATTTGATTTCCCGTTGTCGTTGCCGCGTTACGTGTGCCGAAGAAAACCTGGTCATTTGTACCGCCGGCAATGGATTTCAATTGCACGGCCGGGCCACCTTGAAGGAGCAAACTGCCACTTGCTATCGGATTCACAACCCAATCGACCACTCCGGTGTTTGTGTTGATGGCGTAGACCAATCCATTCTGGCTCGTTAAATAATCGATATTTTGTCCGGTGGAAGAGGATGCGGCATCGATCAGCGGTGAGCGAGAAGCGATCGAACCGCCAAGCGATATGGGGACAAATTCCCGCAAGCCAGTGTTCGCATCAACAAAAAATACAAGGTTCGTTTGCGACCCCATGGCGGCAACGGTTCCCGGAATTAGGGAGGGGCTGGCCAGATCGGTGGCGAAGGTTGCGGCAATCCACTGAGCGCTCTGCTGCGCGGCGGCAGTCGCTGCCGGCGTTGCTGAAATTTCTTCAGTATAGGTCGAGCCGCTCCCTATGGGCTGGTTCGAATAGTAATTAGAACTGTCACGCAAGAATATTTTGTAGAAATAGGTCGTTCCGTTAGCCGGTGCGCCGCAGGTATCGGAAAGAGCATTGTCGGTGAAGCTTGTTTTTCCCGTCGCATCATTGAATACAACGACTCCCGTGCCCAGCGTGGAACATAAGGCAGGATTTACTGTGTCGGTGGGGAAGGAATTTTTGTCTACAGGGGAACTAGCACGTCGAAGGATAACCACGCCAGTATAGGTCTCTGAGCCGACCGCAGTACCGATCAGCGCTGGAATGGTCCAGCTCAGAGTGACGCTCGCATTGCCCGCAGTGGCGGTGAGCCCGGTCACGTTCTGTACGAACGTTACGTCCAGCTCGGGCGACGTCACGTTGCTCGCTTCCTTGGATCCGAAGACGGTCGTAGCCAGATCATTGGCCGCCTGATCTTTAATGAGCGTTCCAAAATTCGTGTTGCCGTTGTACCAACCTTGAACGTCGGCCGTGATGTTGAACTGAGCGGTGGTGCTTGCGGCGGTTAGATTGGCGGTGCCGGTGGCAGCAGCCGCGCTATCTCCTCCCGCAGTAGTCCAGGCGGTCGTAGCCACGCGGGTATTCCACGTCGCCGCGTTGGATTGCCAAAAATTGGTTATGTTGTAAGCACCATACGTCACATTACTGGCCGGAGCGGTGACCACGTGCAGTTTCAGCAGGGCTTGCTTAATTCCGACATTCGGAATGCGCGACAGATCAAACTCGAGAATCGCGTGTTGGCTGGCACCGGTGAGAGACGCAACCGTGAGCGTGTTTCCTACGTCATTGACCCCCGGCGTCGCTTGAAGAAGAGTCGCATCTGCACCGCGCGCCTGTGGATCCGTCCCTGATTTCTGCAAAACGATTGTTTCGCGCGCAATCACCGGCGCCGCGATCAACAGCCCCATAACCAATGCGCACCCCCGGCGCCAGGAGGTTCGCTGAATTCCGATCACCGGATATTTTCTAAACATGGGCCCTCTGGCCTCCCGCTAGATTTCAATGAATTGAGCTTACGACCGCCGCGGCGCGGCGTTGCACACTCCGCCTTGGCCCGGCAACTTTCCGCACGCGAGCGCCAAGGTTTCGTAAATCGGCTCCGAGACGCATCGCGGTTTAACGTATGTCCGCTTCTTCTTCGGATGCTTTTCCGTCGGCGTTCGAGATTTTTTGTGTTCTTTCCATTATTCCCTTGGGGTCAGTTTCCGTTACTGCCGATTTGCGCCGGCGCGGCGATCGGCATCGGAATCGAGCACACTCCTTTCGCGTTTCGTTTTTGCGCGTGCATCGCGCTAACAGGATTTGGAACACCGGCAATCCGCGCATTCAATTCCGCAAGTTCACAGGCGCGCTGGTACGCTCCCAACAAATCTCCGCCTTCCATCTGAGCCAGGCCCGGGCAGCGCTCGCAGTACTGTCGAATCGAACATTTCGAGCACACTGGCAACTGTGATTCGCGAACCGCGCGAACCCTTTTCATTTCCGCCGATCTGAACCAAATATCCTCAAACGATTGTTTGCGTAAATTGCCGGTGGCCACGGGCATCTGTACACATGGGAAAACATCACCGTAGGGGGAAATGTAGCAACTGTTATGGCCCGCGCTGCACGGGATATCGTCATAGGCACTGCTCTCAATGCCGCTGGAGGTTGCACTGCCTGTCGAAATCGTTTCCGCTTCCAAACTGTTCGGCGAACATGCCCGTGGGTTCAGACTCGCGTCTTGCAGGATGGGCAACAATTCCTTCGTCGAGCTGCGCAATTGCAGAAGACTCATATCTCCGTCCATTTTTGGAGTGATGGTCATGTCCAGGACGTAGGGAACACCGAGTTCAGCCGCGAGCGCCTGCACGTTTCGATAAGCCATCAGGTTTTGTTTCATCAGCGGACAAGCAATCTTTACATTCAAACCTTCGGCCTGCAGGAAACGAATGGCCGCCAAACTTCGCTCCAAGGAGCCGCGCACCTTTGTAATCGCATCGTGAACTTCCGGCTCAGCGCTATAAATGCTGATTTGAATCTTCCGTACATTCAATTCGCGCAGTTTCCGCGCGCGGCCGGCGTCAATCAAAAGTGCGTTGGTTTTCAGACTGATGTCGAAGTGAAGCAAGCGCGCAAACTCCAACAACTCGAAAAGGTCCGCGCGCAGAAAAATCTCACCGCCGCTCAAAGTGAGGAACAACGTACCGGACTGCGCCAACTGCTCCAGCACATTCTTGATTTCCTGCGTCTTCATCTCGCCATGATCTTCGTGATCCAAATAGCAGTGGATGCACCGTTCGTTGCAACGGTAGGTGAGATCCACGTGGACGCTCCAGGGAAGGTGACGTTGCACCGTCCTGCGGATCAAGCCGTCCATCACCGGAGTACTCGGCATGCGCTAACCTTTTTCCTCTGGTGCCACAAACATGAGTTGCTTTTCCCCCAGCGCGGCCAATAGTTCTTCCAAGTCAGCTCTGGCTGTTTCCCGGGCAACCTCATATTCCGCTGAGATTCTTTCCACCAGTTCGTCCATGGTTTTGCCTTCAGCGTGTTTCCAAAACAGGCTCGCTGTTTCGTTCAGCTCGTGCACTTGGCTATCTTCCGGCGAAATAATCACCATCTCGCCGTCAACCTCGCGCCAGGCAAGCTTCGGATTTCGAATAATTTGTCCACTCATGCCGCAATCACCTTCCAAAATTCCGCGTTCCGGCGAAAATGGAGCCGGTGGCACGGTATTTCTTCAATGAGTTTCAGCAGGGTGCGCAACAGAGTTTCATGCGCCCGCTTTTCGCTGGTGAAAAATAGAACGCAGGGCAAAAGTGCGCGTAAACTTTGCTTGATCGACAGTACTTCCACACGTTCCTCGCTTGCCTGCTTTAGGAGGTACAAACCCGCAACGGGAACCAAACGGTTTTGTCCGGCCGCTTGGAATTCTCCCCAGAATGGCGTCCCGTGAGCCTGCCAGCAGCCGTTTGAATAGCGAATTAGAGAAATCTCGTCTGTAAGGACGCTGCCTTTCGGAGACAAAGAAGCCACCGTGCTCTTCCCCGCGCCCGAGCGTCCAAAAAATATGTACGCGCGGCCATCACGGACCACGGTTGCACCATGTAGAAGGAATCCGCGCTGCGGGAGAAGCACCATGGTGAGCAATATCCGCAGCAACGAATCCAGCGCGTATTCGTGACGCACACCTTGAAACTCAGCGCCCTGAGGTCCCAGAACAATCTTCGCGTCGTCGAGCAGGTATGAAAATTCCACGTTCGTTCCCGTCCGAGTTTCGGATTTCTTTAGAACGATCGGAAATCCGTCCTCCGAAGTGTAGGCAAATTCGCGGTAACGTCTTACCGCGGGTCCGAGAAGCGCTTCTTCGCGAATGAAAAGCGAAAGCGGTACGCTGCCGATGGATATCTGAAGCGGCACACAACGATCCCAAGCATCCACTGGATGATCGAATCCGGCCGTTTTTCCCAAGTGCATTTTCGGTTGCGTTGGCATTCTGCGGGATCGGGGAGATCCACGCAGCTCCCCCAGACTGTGCAAATTCGCCCGATAAACACGGGCTGCCTACAGCCCAGTCTCGTTTGGTATTACGCAACGCGTCAACGCTGATACGCGGGGGCCGTTCGTACTTGTCAATATCCCTGCGGAAACTTGACCATCGGTCGGTCATTTGTAGATTTTAGGCCCTAGGTCTGTTCCAACCGTACTTTCGCAACAGGCGCAGTGGGCGTAGGGGTATATACAGCGGGGACAAAACGGCGGGAAGCTGGAGCAGGTCGTAGTCTTCTTCCGCTGGAATCACGGAAAGCCGCGTGGCATAGCGCAGTCCAGCAAAAGCCCGCGGTAGCATGCGGCGACGAAAGTTGAATCGTCCCGAAGCACCGAGCGGCTGATACTCGCGGCTCATTAACCGAGCCAGTGTTTCGGACGCAACTTGGTTTCCCACCACATCCGCTTGTAATCTATGGAGAACCTTCTCGGGTATTACGGCGTCGAGTAGAAGCGTCGCCAGCAAAAGCCCAATGTGCAGCATGCGCTCGGCGCCCAGGTTTTCTGCGCGGCGCAGCGTGACGTCCCAATCCAGGTTCCCATAGCGTTCCACCAATTCGGAAATGTCGGCGATCCACGAAAGTCTCTCCCAGAAATCTTTCGCTCCGTGGATACTGAGAACAATCAGCGCATCTTCCACCGAAAACGTAGGAATTTCGCGGTCGTTGAGTTTCACGAATACAAGCCGTTTTGAAAAATCTTCCAGATTTGGCGCTTCCGGAAAATGACGCAGCGTACGTTCCGTATGAAGCTCCACCATGATGCGCCTTTTTTCATCGCGATAATTGTATTCACCGGGGACCAGCGAGGATGGCGTGCCGGACGAAACGATCCACTCAAACCGCGGCCGATATCCAAGCCCAAGCATCACCTCATTTGCTTTCGACAGATCGCTCTGGCGGACAATAATGTCCAGGTCTTCGAATTCGCGCAACGTCATGTCGCCATACGCTTGCACTGCGAGCGCGGGACCTTTGTAAGCAATTGTCTGGATTCCGCGCGAATGGAAAAGGTCGAAAATCTTTGTGAGTTCGGCAGTCAGGAACAAGCAGCGTATGGTATTTGCACGGCAGGCATCCTTCAGCCGTTCCGCTGCCGGCGCCGGTACCGCGCCGCTTGCAAGCGCTTGCAATTGGCGGCCCAGCAGTGGGATGACCGAATTTTCCTCCGCTTGGTCGAGAATATAGTCCCAAGCAAGGGTTCCGTTCAGCAGCTTCGAGATCCTGTTCGTTGACGCTGGATCCACGCGGGTTCGAGCACAATAGGCGAGCAGTTCTTTCTCGGGGCAAGCGGAGTCGCGAAGGGCGGAATTCATCAGGGTTCAGGCTGCGATTTGAAGAGAAATTCTACGCTATTTCAATCCGCGCGAACGGGGTTTCTTGCGCGAATCGGCCTGCGACGCGGACGAAAGAAGTACACTCCAAAAAGTTTTAAAAGAAAAGGCCGGGGAATTATTGCATCACGCAGCTAAGCGCCAAGCCTCGGGCTGCTCGCCGTCTTCCATCTCCGGAGCGTGGCCTTCAGGGCGGCGATAGGGGGCTCACGAAGCCAATCAATACTGTGTGCCAACGCTTTCAAGGAAAGGATGGAAAGAGGCTTCCTTGCCGCTACGCCACCGTTTCTGCGGTCAGAATTTCGCGCAGCTTGGATGAAAGCGTTGCCATGGTGAACGGTTTTTGAAGCAGCACAGCATCCATGTCCAATATTCCGTGGTGCACGACGGCCTGATCGGTGTATCCGGACATATATAGAACCTGAATTTTTGGACGAATGCGCTTCACGCGGTCTGCCAATTCCCGTCCGCTGATACCGGGCATCACTACGTCGGTCATTAGCAGATGGATGGTCCCGGCGTGCATGGCGGCCAGTTCGAGAGCGGTGTGGCCATCTTCGGCCTCGATCACGGTATATCCGCTCATTTCCAGATATTCGCGCGCCAACTCGCGCACACCTTTTTCGTCTTCCACTAGCAAAATAGTTTCGGTTCCGCGATGCGAGGGCTGAGGGTCGCCGCGGTTATCGCGTCCCTGCTCTTCCACGTTCTCAACCATCGGCAGATAAATTTTGAAACTCGTTCCGCGGCCAGGTTCGCTGTACACCCAAACGTAGCCGCCGCTTTGTTTCACGATGCCGTATACGGTTGCCAGACCCAGTCCCGTTCCTTTGCCCTTCTCTTTGGTAGTGAAGAACGGCTCGAAAATGTGCGTTTGCGTCTCGGCATCCATGCCGCATCCGTTGTCGGTAACCGCGAGCATCACGTACTTGCCGGGCGCAAGAACAACGGGCGACCGCGCATAGGAAGCATCCAATTCCACGTTGGCGGTTTCTATGGTGAGCCGGCCGCCCTGCGGCATGGCGTCGCGCGCGTTGACAGCAAGATTTAAAATCACTTGCTCGATTTGGCTGCGGTCTGCCTTGATTAAGCCCACGTCCGATGCGGAAGAAGTTTCCAGTTGGATGTCTTCGCCAATCAATCTGCGCAGAATTCTTTCCATGTCGCCCAAAATGCTCTGAACGCTGATCACTTTTGGCGCCAGCATTTGTTTGCGGCTGAAAGCGAGAAGCTGCCGTGTAAGCGAAGTTGCGCGCTGCGAGGCTGTTTGAATTTGTTCGGCATTACGGTGCAGCGGATCGCCTGCCGGCAGACGTTCGGCGAGCAAATCGGCGTAACCCTGAATTACCATCAGAAGATTGTTGAAATCGTGCGCGATTCCTCCGGCTAAGCGTCCAACCGCTTCCATTTTTTGCGACTGGCGGAGTTGCTCTTCGAGTTGTTTGCGATCGGTGATATCCAGGGCCATGCAAATCGCGCCTTGCAGTTGGCCGCTGGCATCGCGAAGAGGTTCCACGTGGCAGGCATAGGAGCCGCCCTTCCATTCGATGTGGAACGTAGTGGGCTCGCCGGCGATGGCCCGGCGATGAGCCGCAATGGGTGTGAAACTTTTGTCGGAAGACTCAAAATATTCCAACAGCGACATGCCTACGATCTGATTTGGTTTTAGTCCAAGACGCGTCAGTCCCGCTCCGAGCGCGGAAGTGAATCGCATATCCATTCCGATAGTCCAAAGCACGGCCGGCAGTTGTTCAACTAACACCCGCAGGCGCGCTTCGCTCTCTCGTATTTTTTCTTCGGAGCGTTTTCGCTCGATGGCCATGGCGATCTGGCCGCCGACCGAGGCGAGGAATTCCAAGTCGCGTTCCGTGTATGCATTCTCGTCCTCATAGTGCTGTACCACCAGGACCCCGATGGTCGCCGCCGGCGTTCGAAGAGGCACCCCGAGCCACGAGGGCGAGGGTGTGCCAACCAGCTCGACTTCGCCTTGCGCTGCCAGCTGGTCGAACGCTTTCTGCGGAATCAACATTGCGTGTTCTTTTCGAAAGACATAAGCGGTACAGCTTCTTCCCACTTGTTGCGGAGGCGGGGCCACGTCGAATTGATCCGCGAAGAACGGAAAGTGAAACATTTGCGAGGAAGGCTGGTAAAGCGCTACGAAACAATTTTCAGCGTAAAGAACTTTCTTCAGCGCTATGTGAATCAATCGCAGCAAATCGTCCAGGTTATCAGTCGCATTTACGCCATGAATGATTTCGAAGTTAACTTGGCGTTCGAGCTCGGCACGCTTTTTACTGGTAATATCTTCGACGGTGCCTTCGTAGCAGGCTATTTTGCCTCGCGAATTCCGGATCGCGCGCGCGTTTTCGGAAACCCATATCTTTGCGCCATCCTTTCGCCGCAATTGATACTCAAACTGTTCAACCACTCCGTGTTGTTCAACGCGGCGTTTGAATTCTTCGCGGAGTTCGCTATCGGCGTATAACTCCTGGTCTACGTTTTTGATTTCACGCATCATTTCCGCGCAACTCGCATATCCGCACATTCGCGCGAGAGCGGGATTTAAGCTGAGAATGCGGCCTTGCGGAGTGGTCTGAAAGATACCTTCCACTGCGTTTTCAAACAAGAGGCGAAGTCTTTCTTCGGCGCGATGCTGGGCATCTTCGGCGCGGCGGCGCTCGGTGATGTCTTCGTACATGCCGAAGCTGCCGATGCGTTTTCCGTTCGCTATGAGAGGCACCCCCACGATTTGGACATCCACCATCGAACCGCCGCTGCGGCGGCGTTTTCTTTCCGCACGAACCACCTCTCCGTTCGTAGCGCGCTTGGTAAGCTCGATTGCTTCGCTGGCCTCGCGCGCGGGAACCAACAACAAATCGATCTCCGTTCCGACAATTTCCGATTGCTGGTAACCGAAAAGAGTTTCGAACGCCGGATTGCAAAGTTGCACGCGGCCTTCCGCATTCAGGACTACGATTCCCAACGGATTGTTTTCCGTCAACGCGTGGATGTACGCGTCGTGCTCCGCGACTTTCTCTTCGGCCGCGCGTCGCGCGCTGACGTCCTGAACCACGTAGAGAGTTGCGTCGCGACCCGCGAAAGAAATTCCTTGCGTGGTGACTTCCACTTCGAACACCTGGCCGTCCTTGCGCTGATGCCGCCAGTGTCCGCGGAACGCCAGTTCTGGCGTGCTCTTGCGCACGGCTTCGAGCACACGCGGAATTTCGTCCACGGGGCGAATGTCGGTTAGGTGCATGCACAACATTTCATCGCGCGTGTATTGATATTGATGGAGCGCCGCGGCATTCACATCGAGAAAGAGAAGTGTTTCAGGATCGTAAATCAACATCGGCAGAGGATTATTCGAGAACAAAAGCGGCGAAGTCACTCCATCGGAACCTGCCTTGGCCGTGGAGTGCACGGCCAGAAACGGGGTGGGGGCGGCGGGCTGCGTGACGGGCGTGTTCTGCGCGCAGGGCTCTGTGTCGCTAGCGGCGGGTTTTAGTTTGCTCGGCATGTTTTGGAACGGGGGCAGTCGGGCGCCCATTTCGCCCGATGTTCATTTATAGAGGCTGGCGCCGAGGTCAACAATAGTACCGACGTACCGATTGCTCACATTCCATGACACTTAGGAACAACGAAGCCGGCTGAGTTGCGTGATAAAAGTGACGAATTGCGGGCCTTTTACTGGATTTTCGGGGGTTCAGGGATGGCTTCGCCGTCTTTGCGGGGGTCGGAGGCGCCGAAGTTTACGCCCGTGGCGAAATCGCGGCGGACGGCTTGGCCGCCACCGACTGGCTGGGCGAAACTGCCGAGGAGTTCGATTTGGTGGCCGCGCCGCATGAGCGCGGCGCGAATGTCGGCGGAAAAGCGGTCTTCCATATTCACGTCGCAGCCGCTGAAAGTTAGCTTTGTGAATCTTGGCGCTTCGAGGGCGGCCTGGATGTTCATCCCGAAGTCCACGATATTTGAAACGAATTGCGCGTGGGCTTGCGCCTGGTTGAATCCGCCCATGATGCCGAAGGCGATGCGCTGCTGGCCGTGGGTCATGAAACCGGGAATGATGGTGTGCAGAGAACGTTTGTGACCAGCGAGGGCGTTTGGTGATTTTGGATCGAGGCTGAAGAGGGCGCCGCGATTTTGCAGAGCGAAGCCGGTTCCGTCCGGAACGACTCCCGATCCGAAGTGAGAGTAATTGCTTTGAATCAGAGAGACCATGTTGCCCTCGCGGTCGACGACGGCGAGATATGTGGTGTGTCCCTGAGTGGGAAACTCGGGCTCGCCTGGTGCGACGTCGCAATTGGCCTTGGCCATGTCGATTCGCTTGGCGCGCTGTGCCGCATAATCCTTTGAAAGCATTCCGGCGACTGGCACGCTCGAGAATTTCTGGTCGGCAACGTAGCGTAGCATGTCGGCGTAAGCCAGTTTTTTTGCTTCGATCATCACGTGGGGAACGTCGGAGGGGATGTGAAATTGTCGGAGCGGAAATGTTTCCATGATGTTGAGCATTTCAAGCGTGGCGATTCCTTGCCCGTTCGGCGGGATCTCGTATACCGTCCAGCCGCGATAGGTGGTGGAGATGGGCTCGACCCATTCGCTGGAAAAATCGGCGAGGTCCTGGCCCGACATCGTTCCGCCGAGTTTTGTTGAGGTGGTTACGATGCGGTTGGCGATTTCACCTTTGTAAAATGCGTCCCGGCCGCCGGCGGCGATTTGTTGCAGTGAGTGTGCCAAATCCGGATTGCGAAATATTTCTCCAAGACGGGGTGTGTGGCCGTCGATCAGAAATGTTTTGGCGGCGTTTGCGTCGGCCCGCAACTTTTCTTCGCTGGACGCCCAATATTCGGCGTCGAGTTCAGGTACGGGAAATCCGTTCTTTGCGTAATGAATGGCGGGAGCGAGAACTTCAGAAAATTTCTTGGTGCCAAGACGCGAGAGAAGTTTGGACCAGCCCTCCACGGTGCCGGGAACGGTGACGGAATCAACACCGCTTTGCGGCATCATGTCGTCACCTTTGGCGTGGAGAAATTCGATGGAAAGTTTGGCGGGCGCCCAGCCGCTGGCGTTCAGTCCGTAAAGTTTGCCGGTCTTCGCTTCGTAAACGATGGCGAAGAGATCGCCGCCGATTCCGTTCATCATGGGCTCGACGACCCCCATCACGGCGTTGGAGGCCACGGCTGCGTCAACGGCATTGCCGCCGTGCGCCAGGATCATCGCTCCGGATTGGGATGCCAGCGGGTTTTCCGTGGCGACGATTCCGCCTTGCGAGACAACCATGGAGCGGGCTTGCGTACGGCTTTGGGTGTGAGCGGTCATAGTGATAAGCGCGATGGCCAGGAGAAAGAGTATCGAATGCTTCAAATGGCTGGCCCCGGTCATGTGGTTCGCCGGAAGGATATTCGAATTTGTTGGAAAAGCAAGGTTGCATTTTTGGGGCGGTCGGTTTCGCAGCTTTTAGACCCACCGATCATGTATTCCCATAGCGGCGTGCAAACGCCGAATCTGATCACAATAGCCGTTTTGTCAACTTTAGGAGAATCTGGTTTCAGAATGAAGTCGCAAACTGCAGGGAGGCCAACCCCACTCGCGATGTTCTATGGACTCGACGCAGAGGTCCAGGAAAGAGTGGCTGCATTCAGTGACCGCCTCCGGCGCTCGAGACACATGCTTGTGGCCCCACGAGCGCTGACCTTGAGTGAATCGCTACCGCTTACAGCCGCTGGGGACGATATGTGTCGCATCCACGCGGCTAAATTTCTTGCGCACCGCTGCCGCTTATTTTGCTTCCGCGGGCGTGGCTGTGGCTGGACCGTCCCCTACGATCTCCAGCACCGCCTCGGAATCCTTCGCGCCGTCGTAGTGAATTTGTTTTCCGAAATGCGTCACGAAGCTGCCGGCAGGCATGGCAACCGTCTTATCGGGATCGAATTTCGGTCCTGTGCCTACCCACCAGGTGCCCGAGATCACCGTGATGAACCGGTCGTTTGGGTGCCAGTGCGGACGGCTCATGTGATTTGGAGTCCATTTCACCAGCACGATGTACAAACCCGGCTTCGAGGGATCGCCCTGCAGGACCGCCATTTTCGCCCCGCTCGGATCGTCCTTCCACGGAATCTGGTCGGGTAGTTTGTAGGCCAGCACCTTCGGGTCTGGATCGTTGGCTGCGGGCGTCGGAGATTGTGCCGCCCCGCGCGGCACCGTCAGCGCCACAAGCATCGCCACGACAACCGCCGCCAACCCGCACTGGTGCATGCGAATCATCGACATGATTCCTCCATGGAACTCTACATTCTGTTGCCGGCTCTCGCCTGCGAAGACGAATTGTCCGCGATTTTCGATTTAGGCTCAATCGCCTTTTACAAATGCATTCGCCTGCTATCGTTCGAGCGAAACTGGTCACGATTCCACTTCTTGCGGAAAGGCAAACTAGGTGGAGGGGCGGAAGGAGGAGTACGCCAGATAAATTCCTAGGACGAAGTCGATCGTCGTGTACAGGTAGAAAAGCTGGCCGTAGCGAAGTGCTTCGAAATACGCGATTGACGCTTCGGGGGGGCAGAAGCAAGAAGATCAAACCTTTGATCAATAACGTCCAGCCGAAGAGCGGGACGACCACCGCTAGCGCGCTTGCGGACCAGAAGTTGTGCGCCAATACGATCGCGAGGCCGGCGAGCAAGGCCATGACGCAAGCGAAGAATAGAAGTGGCGCGTCGTGGACGAGCGCGGTCACGGTGTCCACGGTTGCTTGCTTGTGTGAGATCATGGTCACTGCGAGGAAAAGGCAGGTTAGACCGGTCAGCTCGCCGAGAAAAATCGTACGAGGCGACATCATGTCCTCCTCTCCTTCAACAGCTTTGATTCCGAAGCAGACTCGACGGACGCACGATTCGCAAAGCGGTTTCCTCCTCGCCAGATCATCCCGGACGCAAACACCGCGCGGCGGCCGAAGGTGAGCTCTGTCGGGATCGCGAACGATGGCTTTCGCGCACGCAGAGAAAAGGCCAGGGTATACGGTTCATGGGGGCGGCTACTTGAGACTGTCGAGATAGGCAATCAGCGCTTTCAAATCATCTTCCGGTAAATCTACGGCGGGCATGCCGCCTGCGGTCATCTTTGCGGTTGGATGTTTCAAGAGATTCGCTAGCTGATCTGGCGAATATTTTGAGCCCACTCCGATCAGAGCAGGCGCTGCGGCGGTGCCGATTCCGCCGTCACCATGACATGCGTTGCAGGATTGGGCTTCGAAAATGGTCTTGCCTTTGGCTGCCAGCGGATCGGCCAGCGCCACGTTTGCCGCGGCTAGCGAAGCTGAAGAAAGCTCGGGCTCGAACGGTTTGCGCATGTAGTCTTTTTCTTCCTGGTCTTGCCTCGCGAGTTGTTGCGCAACCGACGGGTCGTGCTTGTCAAGGTACTCACTGCGAAGCCCCAGCCCCATCAATGTGAACATAACGAACGCATAGGCGCCCATCGCCACAGGACGTTTCCAGGGGCGGCGTTCGATGCTGCGATCGAGAAAAGGAAGAGCCATGACGGCCAAAACCAAAATTGTTGGAATAACCAGGATGCCAACTACTGAAGCCGCGCCATGCCAGTATTTCAGCCACTGAAAAATGGGCAGGTAATACCATTCGGGGCGCGGAATATATTGCGGATCGGCGGGATTGGCGGCAGGGCCCAGCGTGGTGGGCACGAAAAAAGAAAGCAATCCGAGGCCAATAATCAATAGGGTGGTGAGAGAAAGATCCATCAGCACCTGGCGCGGATAAAAAAGCTCTGTTTTTTGCTTGGGGTGGTAAGGATCTTCGGTGAATGGGCCAGCGGCCCCGGCATTGCGAAAAAGAAGAATGTGCGACGCAACCAAAATAAAAATGCACGCCGGAATCAGAAAAACGTGCGCTACGAAAAAGCGCGAGATGGTGAGCGTCCCCATGTCTGTGCCGCCGCGAATCAAACGCTTCAAACCTTCACCCACGAGCGGGACTTCGCTGACTGCGTTGGTTCCCACGGCAGTGGCGAAGTAGGCTCGCTGGTCCCAGGGAAGCAAATAGCCGGTGAAGGCCATGGCCAGGACGAGTCCGAAAAGAACGCAACCAGAGAGCCAAAGCAACTCGCGTCGGCCTTTGTACGCGCCGTAGATGTACGTTTGCGAGAGATGCAGCAATAACACCACAACCATCGCGCTCGCGCCGTAAAAGTGGAGACTGCGAAGGAAAGAACCGGCGGTAACGCTCTTTGTGATGTAAGCGACAGTGGTGTGCGCGTGGTCGGCAGAAGGAACGTAATAGAGCGCCAGGAAAACTCCGGTGATGATTTGCGAAATGAAAATGAACAACAGGCCGGATCCGAATATATAGGCGAGCCGAGCGCCTCCAGGAATCGGCTCGTAGAGCGCGGTGCGGAGCAGAGTGTCCAGGCCGGTGCGACGATTCAGCCATCCGCGAAAGCCGGTTTCAATATTTTGTGAAGAGGTATCTTGCTCGTCAGTGGAAGCCATAATCTGCCAATCCTTCAGCCTATGACTTCTTTGTCCGCAACGAGCTGGCGGAAATACTGGAAGCGCACTATGAGTTGGCCATCTTGGATCTGAGATTCGAGCTCGTCCATATCACGCAGCGATGGCCCGCTAACACGCTTTCCGTCCGGGGAGAAGGTGGCACCGTGACAGGGGCAGATAAATTCGTGCTTTGCACCCACCCAGGGCACCGTGCAACCCAGGTGCGGACATACGGAGGAGAAAACGCGCGGCGCTGCTCCATCGCCTTTTGTTACGTAAACTGTTTTCTCGGAGACTGCTTTGCGCCAACCGTCCACTTGTTCGATCTGAATGGTTCGCGCCACCGGCTCGTTGAGCGATGAGAAATCGCTAATAGGTCCGACCAGCGAACCTTTGAGCTGCGTGGTACGACGGATCAGAGGAAACAGTGTAAAGCGAATTAACGGCACAGCGAGCAGCGCGCCGACGCAGAAGCATCCCAGGGCAAGCAAGGCTCCCAGGAACGAACGTCGCTTTTCAGATTCCGGCCGGGAAAGATCGGCAATCGCTGTCATCAGCTCTCTCGCGTCGCGCGGGAATTCTCAAGGGAATTTTATTTTTTCGCCATCTGCCGAATGTAGGCAACTAACGATTGGATGGTAGCGGGCGGCAGTTTCGACCCGAACGCAGGCATCTTCCCTTTGCCCTTCGCAATAATTTCGGCCAGCTCTGCGTCGGACATCTTCTGGACTTCGTCCGAGCGGAGATCCTTGGCCTTGAGCGATTTGCCTATGGGCGAATTGCCGCTGCCATCGGCGGAATGGCATAGCTCGCAGCGTGCTTTGTAGACCTTGGCAGCATCATCCTGCGCTCGAGCTGATCCCGGCGCGGACAAAATCACCAGGCCTGCAACAAGTGACGCAAGCGCGCAATGAAGAGGGTTTTGCATTGACCATCTCTGATTACGGCAGGCCGATAACGACGTATCCGCGTACGAATTCATTCAAACGCGCATCGACAAGCCGATAAGGGATTTCCGTATTGACCGCCCGGATGAGCACATTTATACACCCGATGCCCTTGGAGCGCACGCAATTGCGCTTAGCCAAACGATGACTCGAAAAGCGGATCCCTCGCGTGAACCGCTCGGGATGCCGGCCCCCGTCAGGTCGTCACTTTTTTGGGCGCGACTCCGGTGGAATTTGGCCGCTGGCGCGATAGTAGGCGACCAGTAAGCCGTAGTGTTCGCCCATGTGCTCTATATAGCCAATCCAGTAATCGAGATGCTTGAGCACACCCGCGTCGCCTTCCTTTTGGATTTCGGCAGCCCCGTCGGTGATGGATTTCTTCAGGTACTCGACGGTGGCGGCTTTAGTCTTGTAATTCATGACCGCAGGATCGTTGGATGCTTCGCCCATTTTCGAGCCACTTACCTGATTCAAGAAATCATAGTTCGAGCCCGCTACGTGCAAGAGAACTTCTTGGTAAGAGCGAACGTTGGGAGTGAGTTTGTAGGTGTATTTGTCTTCGGCCCAGTCTTGGGCCATGGCCACGAGGCGGTTGCCAACGTCATTCCAGCCTTCGAGGACGGCTTCGCTCGGGGTCTTTGTTTTTTTCGCGGCGTCTTGCGCACGGACGGCGCTTGCCCCGGAGAACAGCAACAGCGCGAGTAGAACGAAAATGGAGCGAGAGATATTTCTCATGAACGATCTCCTTCTTAGGATGGTCCCCGCTGTGCGCCCCGGGTGCGGTTAGCGTATCGAGGAATGGGAACGAAGTCCAGTGGCTGAAAGGGTTCCATAGTAAGTCAGCTTCCGATTTTACGGTCTGTTCCGCCGTACGGCCCCAAATCCCCGTCGCGAGCAGTCCACAGCCCAGCCTATTGCGATATTCCGCTTCAAATAGTCCGACAACGAGCGAGCAAGGCTTAAGCGTCAGAATAAGGCGTGCCGGAAGTGTTAACATTCACGAGTACACGCATGGAACAGAAAGACAAACCATCGGACGCAGTGAAGACGACCTGCGCGAGTCTGCGCGAAGAGGTTGAACGGATCGTGCGCGGCGAAGCGGAGGATGCGTCGAAGATTCTAGGCCCGCATTGGATCGAGCGCGATGGGAAAGGTGTGCTGGTGGTTCGCGCGTTCCGGCCTGCGGCCATAGAAGCAAGCATATTGTGGCGCGGGAATCCGGAAGCGCAGCCGATGATGGAAGTTCATTCCGATGGCGTGTTTGAAGGCGTGGCGCCTTCGCGGGCTGCGGCTTTGCGCGAAGAGGCGGTGGTTGTGCTCACCGCTGCCGATTCGAGCGAGAGCAAACCTGCACTGTCTTCGATTGCCGCTGTTCCAGGCCGCGGCGAACCGGTCTCGCCGACGGAGTACCGTTTGCAATTTCGTTTTGCGGATGGAAATTCGTGGGAGGGTTACGATGCTTACGCGTTTCCGCCGCTGTTTACCGACTACGACTTGTATCTTTCGGGCGAAGGCACGCACTACCTGAAGTACGAAAAACAGGGCGCGCACGTGCGGGAAATTAATGGCGTGCGAGGCGTGCATTTTGCGGTGTGGGCGCCGAACGCCCAACGCGTGAGCGTGGTGGGCGATTTCAATTTTTGGGACGGGCGCGTTCACACCATGAGGAATCGCGGCGTGAGCGGGATCTGGGAGCTTTTTATTCCCGAGCTGGACGAAGGCGCGCTGTATAAGTTCGAGATACGTTCGCGCTACGGGAATTTTGTGCGGCTGAAATCCGATCCCTACGGATTTGCGGCCGAGTTGCGGCCGAAAAGCGCGTCGGTGGTCAGCAACATTGATAACTACGAATGGAACGATGCGCAGTGGATGGAAGCTCGCGCGGCGCGGGACTGGCAGCATGCGCCGATGACGGTGTACGAGCTGCACGCGGGTTCTTGGCGACGGAAAGCTTCTGAAGGAAACCGGTGGCTCACCTATCGCGAACTGGCGGAGGAACTGATTCCCTACGTGAAGCGGCTGGGCTACACGCATATCGAGCTGCTGCCGATCATGGAGCATCCATTCGACGGGTCGTGGGGGTATCAGACGGTTGGTTATTACGCGGTGACGCCGCGCTACGGATCGCCGGCGGACTTTATGGCTTTCGTGGATCGCTGCCACCAAGAAGGAATTGGCGTCTTTCTGGACTGGACGCCGGCGCATTTTCCGCGAGATGCGCATGGGCTGAGTTTTTTTGATGGCACGCACCTTTATGAGCACGCTGATCCGCGCCGTGGGGCGCATCCGGACTGGGGCACGCTGGTCTTTAACTACGGACGCAACGAAGTTCAGAATTATTTGATCTCCAACGGGCTTTTCTGGCTGGACAAGTATCACCTGGATGGTCTGAGAGTGGACGCGGTGGCTTCGATGCTCTATCTGGATTATTCGCGTAAGGCGGGCCAATGGATACCGAATCCGTATGGCGGGCGCGAAAATCTGGAAGCGATTGATTTTCTGAAACGGCTGAACGAGGTGTTGCACAAGCGCCATCCGGGAGCGTTGACAATTGCGGAGGAGTCCACATCGTGGCCGGCGGTGTCGCGCCCTACCTATGACGGCGGACTGGGCTTCGATCTGAAATGGAACATGGGATGGATGAACGACACGCTGCGTTACTTTGCGCTGGACCCGATTCACCGGCAGTTTCACCACAATGAGCTTACCTTTTCGATGATTTACGCGTTCAACGAGAATTTTATATTGCCGCTCTCGCACGACGAAGTGGTGCACGGCAAGCGTTCGTTGTTGGAAAAAATGCCCGGCGACGATTGGCAGAAATTTGCGAACTTGCGGCTGCTGTACGGCTACCTGTATGCGCATCCGGGGAAGAAACTCTTGTTCATGGGATGTGAATTAGCGCAGCGAGACGAATGGTCGGAGACGGCGTCGATTGATTGGCGGCTGGAAGAATCGCCGCCGCATCGCGGAGTTCAGCGGCTGGTGGAGGATTTGAACCGGCTGCACAAAACGGAAGCTGCCCTATATGAAGTGGATTTTGAATGGCCGGGATTTGAATGGCTGGAAGCGAATGACGGCGCCGCCAGCATTCTTTCGTTTTTGCGACGCGCGCGCGACAAGAGCAACTTCGTGGTTGCGGTGTGTAACTTTACTCCGGTAGTTCGCGAAAATTACCGCGTGGGTGTGCCAGAAGAAGGGTTCTATCGCGAGATCCTGAACACCGATTCGCAATACTACGAAGGCAGCGGCAACGGGAATGAAGGTGGCGCGGCCGCCGAGCCTGTGCCGTGGAATGGGCGTCCTTATTCGTTGAAGATCCGGGTCCCACCGCTGGCGGCTGTGTATTTCAAGATGCAGCGTTCCTAGCTTCCCACCTCTAACTCCCACTCGATCACGGGATCCTCCTGTTATTTTAAATCACGGAACATTTGTGGGCCCGTCTCCGTACCTAGGAGCAGGAAGAGCACGGGAGGCTTCCCCCAAATGAGAACACGACTTTGCGGGATCGGAATGATCTGTGTGTTGGCAGGGACGATGCCAACCGCGCCGGCCGCGATGGCTACACCAACGGAAAGATACCTTCACGTGAAGGTGGAGGATGCGACGAAGGGCGAAAGTGTGAATGTGAACGTACCTCTGTCAATGGCTGAGAAGATTTTGCCGACTATCAATAAGGGAAACATGCACAACGGGCATGTCACGATCGGGCATGCGGATATGGACGATGTAGACATTCGTGCGCTGCTGGATGCGGTGCGCACTGCTCCGGACAACGAGTTCGTCACGGTGAAAGAAAAGGATCAGGATGTGCGGGTGGCCAAATCGAACGGAAATTTGGTGGTGCACATTCGGGACGGAGCGAAAGGCGGCCAAAAGGTGGACGTCACCGTTCCGATGAAAGTTGTAGATGCGCTGCTCTCTACCGCGAAGGACAACGAGCTGGATGTATCCGCGGCGATTCGGGCACTCAGCGATGCGGGCGATTCTTTGTTGGTTACGGTAGTAGATGCGTCGCAACATGTTCGCATCTGGGTCGATTCGAAAGGCAGCTCAGAATAGCCGGCCAAAAAAGTTCGGCGGAGGTGATGTGTGATTCTATTTGGGAAAATTGCGTTAGGCATGGTGGGCACAGCGGTGGCGGGCGTGGGACTGCTTTGCAGCGAAGGAATGGTGCAGGTGAAAGTTGTGGAGCGGCAGCCGGAGGTGCATCACCTGTATGTGGTCGCTCCTGCGATGCTGGCGCCCATCGCCATGCATTTCGCGCCGCGAAGGGATGTATCGCAGGCCGCCGCTGAGATTCAACCTTGGATGCCGACAATTCGAGCGGTTTTGGAGCAATTGCGCGACACCGATGACGTGACGCTGGTGGACGTAAAAGAGCCGGGCGAACATGTGCGGGTATCGAAACAAGGTGGCTCGATCGTAGTGGACGTGGAAGATCGAGATGACACGGTGCACGTCTCCACGCCCATTCGCGCGATTTCGAGCACGGTGGAACAGCTTGCCGCTGCGGGCCCCTCGACCTGAAGAGAGACGCAACGGAAACTCCGCGCTGGCGGGCACGGCAAGGCCCCTTGCAGGCCCCTCAGCGCCGGAGAGTCTTTGGCGGAATCCAAAACACCTCTTCTTTCAGCGATCGTTTGTCGAATCCGCGCCGGAACAGAATTCCCTTCCCTAGTTCAATCATTTGAGGATGGCCGCAGAGATAGCCAGTGGTGTCCGCGCCTGTTAAATGCCAGAGGTCGGTGTATTTTCGGATGATGTCTTCGACGCGGCCGGTCTCACCGTGCCATTCCGTGTCTTCGTACGGACGGCTGACGGTTGGAACATACGTGAGCCAGGGGATTTTTGCTGCCAGCTCCGCGAGTTCGAGGTGATAGCCGAATTCCCAGGAGCGGCTGGCACCGTTGATCAAGTAAAGCTGGATATCAGCCGGGAAACGGTTATCGCTCCAATCTTTATAGAGCGTGCGGAGGTAAGACAGGTATGGAGCTACGCCGGTGACGGTGCTGAGCAATAGATGATTTTTGCGACCGCTCTTCAGATCCAGGGTGAAGCGCCCTTTTGCAATCCTACGCACGGAAACTTCAGCGCCAGCCGGAAGAGCGTGCAGCAGCGGAGTAAACTCACCTCCGGGAACAAGCTCGATGAACAATTCGAGTTCGCGTTCGTAAGGCGACGAAACGATGGAGTAAGCGCGCTCGACAAGCTTCTGCGGAGTCTGCACGCCGAGTGTGGCAAACTGTCCGGCTACGAACTGGTATTCCCCGCCGGGATCGATATGAATCTTCCAGAGACCGGCAGAAAACTCATCGCGACGTGTAATCCGCGCACGATAGAATTTTTCTTCTGCGGAACGCATGTGTCTTGCTCTCTGAGAAGTTCGACGTCGCTTCAACCTCACAAATCTTTACAAATAAAATGAACAGACGTTCCGACCGCATCGGAACACCCGGGGATCGAAACAGCCCCATTTGTGCTACTGGTTGGGCGATTGTTGCTGCTGTTGCATGAACATTTGCGGGTTAAAGGGCTGAGGCGTGCCGGTGATCTGGTCCTTTGCGCCGGTTACGACCTTGGTCAACTCCATGGACGAATCATTGGTCTTGGACTTCACCAGACCGTACGGAGAAATCTTTTGCGACACCCAGACATCGCCGCCGTTTTTCGTGCGGTAATGCTCGCAGGTGAAAATGCCGGCGGGCACGGTGATTATTTCGCTGCCCAAATCTTCTGCTTCGGAGCGGACGTCGGCGGGCTGCTCCGCATGATCCTGATGCATCATCTGGGTAGGCATTTCCATGGGAGCACGGCCGGGCATCTGCATTATCATGCGCGAAACGCGCGTATCGGGGCCGTTGAGGACCATCAAACTCTTCATGATCATTTGACCGTTTCCGTGGTTAAAGGACATCTCGTACCAATAAGCGTCTTTTCCTTCGACTTGTTCTTTGCCGACGATGGCAATCTGCATTTCGGTCTTATCGCCCTTGGCGGGTTGCACTAGGTAGGCTGCGCCCGCGCCAACTACGGGATTCCAAAATCCCATCACGTGAGGCGCAGAGAAACGTCCCATCTGTGCGGCTGCACCGGTGGTCAGCAGGCTGCAGAACAGCGCGGTTGCCGCGAAGCCTAGAGGACTGTTTTTCATCGAAACTCCTCAGGGATGGGATCCATTTCAGAATTTCCGGTTAGAGGTCGCGTCCCTGGTTATCCTGCATTTTCGAGATATCGAAACCAACATGAATTTTTGCGCTGTTTATATTGCAAACGAAATCGACGCTCTTCTCGTCTTCGGGGATGGCAGGTTCGCCGTTACCGGCCTTCTTGGGGAAAATGAAGGCGACCGCCTGGACTTTCTTGCCATCTGCAGTACGACTAATCTGAGCTTTCGTTGGCGAAATTTTCTCTTTAGATTTCTTGTCGATTAACGCTGCGCTGAGCTTTAGCGTATCTTCGTCAGCCGATTGAAAAGGCCTCATGTCCGGTCCGCTGACGGCGATTTCGTAAACATCGGGGACATTGGCTAGTTGTTTTTCAGCGTCTGCTGGTGTCATTTGGCCGGCCAGTTCGGCGCTGCGTACCGCCGCTCGCTGAAGAGTGCGCGAAGAAACCCATCGCAGGGCAAACGTTGCTTGTGGTGCGGAATTGCCGGGTTCTAGGGGGCCCGCAGCGGGCGGTCCTCCGGCAGCAGGGTTCGTCGTAGGTGACTGAGTACCCATCTTCGAAGCCGGAGACGCCGTGTTGGTAGCAGGCGGCTGGCTCGAATCGTCGGCTGGGAGATCTTTCATGCCTTTCCAAGTCGCTTCGATTTGAACAATTTTCGACCACGGAGAATCTCCGAGGATTTTTCGAACGTCTTTCTCGTCCCATTGTTGATAAGGCTTGGCTTTCCAGGGATCGTTGCCGGCAAAAACCACGGCTGCCAGGATGATCGCTACGGAAGCAATTAAAATAGCTTTACGCATCAAAATTTTCCTCACTGGAATATGCAGCAAAGTCCCCGAACGCAGGGCGTACTCTAACGACTGACGGCCTTGGCCGCAAGCGAATTTTCACCAGAGCGCTGGGCAGCTTCTGTTGTTTGCGTTGCGCCAAAAACACGTTCCAACCGATAGACGGGGTTCTCGCGAGACTCAAAGTGCGTGCGCATGAGTAACTCGCCCACCAAACCGACAGCGAGCAGTTGCACACCAAACAAACATAACATCATTCCCAAAACCAGAAGCGGGCCGTGCTGGACGAAGATTGACACGCCCCAGAAAAGCTTTTCAAGAAGCAGACCAAAAAGTATTACGCCGCCCACGAACATTCCCACCAAGCCGGTGGGACCGAAAAAGTGCAGGGGCCGGGTCATGTAACGCATCAGGAAGCGTATGGTGATGATGTCGAAGAAAACTCGCAGCGTGCGCGAAATTCCATAATGGGACTTGCCGCCGGGGCGAATGATGTTGCGTATAGGGACCTCGACGATCTTGGCGCCGTTCCACGCGGCTAGCGCTGGGATGAATCTGTGCATTTCGCCGTACAGCGGGATATCTTTTATGATCTCGCGGCGGTAGGCCTTGAATGTGGTGCCGAAGTCGTGAATGTCCACGCCGGAAAGCTTGCTCATCATCCAATTTGCGATTCGCGAAGGCAGGCGGCGCAGCAGGAAATTGTCCACACGTTTTTCGCGCCAGCCGCTAACGATATCGGAATGAGTGGCTTCGAGAGCTGCGAGGAGCTTGGGTATGTCCGCGGGATCGTGTTGAAGGTCGCCATCCATGGAAATGATGATGTCGCCCGCGGCAAAATCGAAGCCCGCTGCTAGCGCGGTGGTCTGTCCGTAATTTCGCTTCAGGCGAAGGACGGCGACACGGGGATCTTCGTCGGCAATGGCGGCCAGTATTTGGGGGGTGGCGTCGGAACTTTGGTCGTCCACAAAGACAAATTCAACGGGATCGTAGCGCCCGGTCATTACTTCGCTTAGGCGTTGATGAAGTTCGCGGACACTGTCCTGCTCGTCATGGAACGGAACGACGATGGAATAGCGGGGTGGCACAGCGCGCTCGGGCTGCATGGTGTTAGTTTAACTCGCGATAGGTAATTAGGCGAATATCCCTTTCCACCACGGCACTCTTTACGCTGGGATCGAGGAGGGCGGACATTTCGGTGTCACGATGCATTTGGAGGCGCGAGCCGGATTGCGTCAGGTGGTCGTCGCAGATTCCGGGATGGAGCATGATTTCAGTCGAACCGTCCGGGAGTGTGTCAATCATGCGACGCAAAGCGGCGGGACCGAGACTGCCAGTCATGGCCAAGCCCAAGAAATGGTCGGGCGTGAGCAAGCCGTAGTTGCGGACGATGGCCCGAAACCACGGCGTGACGGTTCGTGCGGCGGCGGCGGCTATCAGCTCCAGGATATGGCTGGAATTCTGCTGGCGGGTGCTCTGCCACGAATCTCGAAGATTCTCCATGGGCTTACGAACACGCGTGATTCCTACTTCATTGGCCACACGTCCCAAACATTCCATGACTTTCGGATGGGCGTGCGTGTGCTTGTGAGTGTCCAGGTGCGTGGGCTCGATTCCAGCCGCGCGGATTCTTTCGATTTGAGCACGCATTTCGCGTTCGATGGCTTTCGTTCGTATGAGTCCGGCGCTTAGTCTTGCGACAAACAGGCCGAGCGATTCAGGAAGATTTCCATTTCTATCCGCCAAGGAAGAAATTTTCTCTTTAGGTGCAACCGCGGGGCCGCCGACGAGAACTAGATGACATCCCACGCCCAATTGGGGATTTAATTCCGCGCGCGCGACGGCGTCGTCAAATTCCGGGCCATTGGCCATTAAAGTGGTGCTGGTCAGAATTCCTTCAGCGTGGGCGCGGATAATTCCTTCATTCACGCCCCGGGTCATCCCGAAATCATCTGCGTTGAGGATAAGTTGTTTCATTTGGCTGGGAGCATCTCGATGCGGAAAATCCATGATAGCACGAGGGCCTGAACGACAATGCTAGTTGCGGCCGAGTGCCAGCAGCGATTCTGTTGGTAAGGCTCTGTGAGTGCGCGGTTAGGAAATAAAATGAAATTCTCGGGGGAGGCAATTCGGAAGCCAATCGTCTTCGAAGGCGAAAGGAATGTTAACGCGTTGTAAAAGTTTTCAACAGTTCTGTTGAAAACCGTGTGGAAAAGAACGGCATTAGAATCGGAATGGTACGCCTGGCAATGGCTTAGTTCACTTTGCACTGTTTCTGTGCAGTTGGCATGTAAATAAAAAAGAAAACTGCGATGATTGGTTTTCTTTTTTCCTGCGGAGGCGAAATGGGATTATGGCTGCACAACAGTCCATGGCGGGAAGAAATTCCCGTTTACGCTATAAAACCTTCAGTACCAGTGTGGCGGGGGATCTAACTTGATCTGGACAGTTTGCGCCTCTGTGTTGAACTCGTACCATTTTCCGAACGTGTGCCAGCCTTTTGCTACTACTTGAATCAAAATTCTGCCTTGCGGAACGTCGGGCACCTTCACCGAGCCGTCCTGATTGGTTTTAAAGTTCAATTCAGCGAGTTTCTCGCGGTGAAACAAACCTCCCGACTCGTTAAATCGGACATAAACGCTGGCATTGCCGACGGGCTTTCCATCTGCGCCGGTGACTTCAATGCGGAGCTTTACGGTGGCGGGGTCGGACGATTTCTTGTCCTTTTCCTTTTTATCCTTTTCCGGCGGAGGCGTCTGGGTTTGTGCGGGTGGTTGCGCCGCCGTGGATGACTGATTCCGGATGGCGGATGCAGTAGCGGGCCGTACAGAGGAAATCAGGAGCATGGCCAAGAGAATGAAAGATGGGACGATGGGCGAAAATCTCGTGTGGCTTTCGGCGACCGTCATAGAACTCCTTTTACAGCAATGCTGAGTGGCTCTCAAGCGCAAAAAAATTCAAGCACTGCAAGATCCGCTTTGGTCCGAGTATGCGCCGCATCGCGGCGTTGACGCTGTGGAGTTTATACTGCTCTCGCGTATGATGATTGCTGGAACTGGAGGCTAGCGATGGGCTTTTCGACCGATGCAATTCACGTGGGGCAGGAGCCGGACGCTCTAACCGGCTCGATTGTGGCTCCCATCTACCAGACGTCCACCTATGTGATCGATGAAATGGGCAAGAGCAAAGGCTACGACTACGCGCGGACGAACCATCCTAACCGTAAAGCGTTGGAGCGCACGATTGCGAAACTGGAGGGAGGGCAGTCGGCGTACGTTTTCACCTCCGGGATGGCCGCTATTGATTCTGTTTTCCGGCTTTTGCGGCCGGGAGACCATGCGATTCTTTCCCAAGCCGTTTACGGTGGAGTTTTCCGGCTAACTACCCAACTGCTGACGCAATTTGGCATGGAATTCAGTTACGTGGACACGTCTCGCATGGATCAAGTGAGAGCTGCGATCAAGCCCAGCACAAAAATGCTTTATGTGGAGACGCCGACGAATCCTACGATGATCGTCACGGACTTGGCTGTAATCGCAAAGTTGGCGCGAGAGAGAAATCTGACGCTTGTAGTGGACAACACGTTTCTAAGTCCGTATTTTCAACAACCCCTGGCGCTGGGAGCGCACATCGTGGTCCATTCGATGACGAAATACTTGAATGGGCATAGCGATTGCGTGGGCGGAGCGGTGATTTTGACGCGTCCGGAAGATGCGGAGAAAATATATTTTGTGCAGCGGTCGGCCGGGGCCGGGCTTGCGCCGATGGATTGTTTCTTGGTTTCACGTGGAGTGAAGACGCTGGCTGTTCGAATGGATCGGCACAACTCCAACGGCATGGCGGTGGCGAAATTCCTGGAAAGCCATCCAAAAGTGCACAAGGTCATCTACCCGGGGCTTCCATCTCATCCGCAACATGAAGTTGCCAAACGGCAGCAGAAGGGGTTCGGCGGGATGTTGTCGTTTGAGCTGGGGTCACTTGAGGCCGCCAAGGCTCTTCTGAACCATGTGCGGATTTGTTCGTTGGCGGAGAGTTTGGGCGGTGTGGAGACGCTGATCTCGCATCCGGCTTTGATGACTCACGCTTCCATGCCGACGGAGAAACAGAAGGAAGTGGGGATCACGCAGGGATTGATTCGGCTTTCGGTTGGAATCGAGGACGTGGAAGACCTTATGGCCGATTTGGATCAGGCGTTAGCGAAAGTTTAGCGACACTCTGGCCTTCGCCTGGTGGGTGACTACCCTCCCTCGGCTATTTCTTTCTTCCTCGCGAGGCGCGCACGGACTCCGAAATCCAGTTGAGGTAATCGGATGCGCCGCTTACGATGGGGACGGCGATGATTTCGGGCAGGTCGTAACTATGCAGACGTTTGACCGCGGCTTTCAATTGGGGGAAGCGCGCTTGGGTCGTTTTGATGATGAGCAGGAATTCCCTTGCGGTCTCGACACTTCCCTTCCAGCGGTACGCGGATTGCACGGGGCTGGACAAGATATTCGCGCAGGCGGCGGTGTGTTGTTCAACCAGGGCGCGGGCAATTTTACGGGCCTCTTTCGCCGAACCGCAGGTGACCAAGACCACGATTTTGTCTGTCATCTGGAACTTCGCTGTGTCTTTACTAGTACGCCGCGCATCATTTTGAATGTTGTGTGAATGCGGCTTGGGGGCCAAGATACAATAGCCGTCGGTGACGAACCAAGCGATACATTTCGGAACTTCTGGTTGGCGTGGCGTGATTGCCGACGACTTTACGTTTGGCGGGGTGCGTCGCGCGTCCGCTGCAGTTGCCCAGCACGTTCTGGCGCAAACGAAATCGCCCACGCTGGTGATTGGATACGATACGCGATTCTTTTCGCCGGAATTTGCGCGAACTTCAGCGCAAGTTTTGAAGGCCCATGGCTGCCGGATTCTTTTCTGCCAGGAGCCCACACCGACTCCGGTGATTGCTCATGCAATTATTTTCAACAAACTCGCCGGTGGAGTGAATATCACGGCAAGTCACAACCCTTTTCAATATAACGGGCTGAAATATTCCGGGCCCGAGGGTGGTCCGGCATCGGTGGAAACCACCAAAGACATTGAGAAGCGCGCGGCTGCGCTTCCCCAGGACCAGACTCCGTACCACGAGGTTGAAGATCAATTCGAGCCGATTCATCCGCGCGAGGCTTACTTTGCACAACTGAAGAAGATGATTCGCTTCGACGTACTGGCGAAAGCGAAAGGCAATTTTGTTTGCGACGCAGTTCACGGCTGCGGCGCGGGATGGCTCGACCGTATTCTGAAAGAGGACGGGCTGATGGTAACGGAAATTCGCGCGAACCGCGATGTTTTGTTTGAAGGCAAGGGTCCGGATCCGTCGGAAAAAAATCTCGGGCTGCTCAAGAAAACCGTTCTGGAGAAACATGCCCTGGCGGGACTCGCTACCGACGGCGATGCCGACCGATTCGGAATTCTGGACCGCGACGGCACGTTCATCGACCCCAATCACATTCTTGGCCTGGCATTTGATTATTTGCTGGAGACGCGCGGATACAAACTGGGAGCGGCGCGCAGCGTGGCGACTTCGCATATACTGGACGCCGTGGCGAAATTGTACGGCGTGCAAGTTTACGAGAGCCCTGTGGGATTCAAGTATGTTGGGCCGTTCCTGCGCGATGACACCATTGCGATCGGCGGCGAAGAAAGCGCAGGCATGACCATTCGTGGGCACTTGCCGGAGAAAGACGGCATCCTCGCGTGTCTCCTGGTGGCGGAAATGATTGCTGCGCGACAAACCTCTCTCCGCGACCAGCTTCAGGATTTGTTTCGCAGAGCCGGGCGCGAGTATTGGCCGGTGCGCGTGAACTTGCCGCTTTCCGAACAGGCGCACCAGAAGTTGTTGGAGCGTTTGAAAAATGATCCAAGCGAATTCGCAGGCCAGCGCGTGGTGAACGTAAATCGGATAGACGGAATGAAATTAGCATTTGAAGATGGAGCGTGGGTCTTGATACGTCCTTCTGGAACCGAGCCGGTCGTGCGCATTTACGCGGAGACATCCAGCACCGCGGCTTCGCAAAAGTTGGCCGAGGAGGCGCGCAAGTGGATTACGACGCAAGCGGCCGCCAAGTAAACAAGCACGACGGGACCAACACGCCGGCAAGCGAGCCCAACCTCGGTTTCTTTGAACAGCTCGGACAATTTTTCCGGCGCTACATGTACTTGTTCCTGATTGTGGGTTTCGCTTTGCTCTTACTTCAGGACATTTTCGGGACGCACGGCGTGCTGGCGATGAGGCAGTCGGAGAAGGAAGCGCAGGAAATTCGGAAAGATATCTCGCGGCTGGATGAAGAAAACCAAAGGTTGCAGGATCGCGTGAAGGCGCTGAAAACGGATCCGGCGGCCATCGAGAAAATTGCCCGCGAAGAGATGAAACTTTCGCGGCAGGGCGAAGTCATATTTCAGACGCAGCCGAAGCCCAGCGCTGAATCGCAAACCCCCGCTTCACGTTCCGACAACTCGGCGAAAAAACCCTAACTTGGCGCTGCCGGGGCGCCAGGTTCGTTTAAACCACGCAATTATTTCCGGGCGATGATCCGTCCATGTAGTGCGCGCAAGGGACAACAGCACCATGGCGGTCGTAATCGCCAGAAAACCGAGCGTAGCCATGGGAATCGACTCGCCTTCTTTTTTCAGAATTGAAAACCTTCCGTAAACGAATTCGATGTGCACCCAATACACGAGAAGTGAGGTTTGGCCCATCTGGATCAGCGGGCTGAATCCCACTTGGCCCAGGCCCCAGCGGCACCACGCGTAGCTGGCGAACACAATTAGGAAAATAACGGCCACGCGCGCCAAGAAAAAATCTGGACTGGTATGCCAATAATCGTAGTGGGGATAGATTTGCAAGGCTCGTCCGTCGAGCCAGGTCGAAAGAAAAAACAATCCCACGCCTGCGATGCCACATGCGCACGTTACTTTATCCAGATGATTCTTTCCCCAGTCGCTGAAGAGAAGATAGCCGAGCGCCAAACCGGCAAAAGCAAATCCCGCCCAGGGAAAAATCGGAAAAAGCCACGGGCGCGGGGAATCATAGATGTGCACGCCATTGATATAACTTTCCAGATACCAAGGAAGCCAACGCGGACGCCACGTGGTGTAGAGAAATGGCGTGGCCAGTGCAATGGCGGCCGCGGTTAGGACGGCTGCTAGGGCGCTGGCCACACGGCTTTGCGTCAGGCGCCCAACGATTCCGAGCAAAATGATGGAAACGCCGATGGTGTTCAGAATGTCCACGCGCAGCAAATCGGTCCAGGGCGCCCAGGGGATGCCGAGAAGATACTCCTGTAGGCGGAAAAGCAACCCCAGGCCCAGTATTTCCGCGCCGCGAAGAATGGTGCTCCAGGCTATTTGATTTGCTGTGGCTCCTTTCTTGCGCATTTTGTCAGAGACTAGCGCGAAGGAAACTCCAGCGAGAAAAAGGAAAAGTGGCGCGGGGATGGTTCCACTGAGCTGCGACCATTTCATCAGGCGCGACTGGCGTGCGGCTCCGCCCAGCCACGAATCGTAGGAATGGACTTCAAACATCAATAGGCAGGCCAAGCCGCGCATCCAGTCAATATAAGCGAGGCGTTGTGGTTTGCCGGGCTGCACGGTGGCGTTCAAGCCGCACAAGAATCGCCGAGAGATAAACGCAAAGCAAGTTTTTCTCGGAACGTGCGTGCAGTTCAGTAAAATCCTGTTGTGGCTGCCGGCAACTTAAAATCCTGGGAGCTGAAGCTCCCGATCGCGTTCGCGGCGTGGGTGCCCATTGTTGTTTTTGTGATACTGCTGGGCTTCCGTCTAGGTTATGGCGGGCGGCGCTATGGCATGGCGCTCAGCGTGGCCGCCGTACTTTTCGCGTTTGAATTTTTCCTGGCTTGTCCGTCGGTTCCCCCCGCGTGCGGAAATTGCTTGGTGAACATGGCGGCCTGATCGCGCCGCTGGTGCCTCTGTTTGCCGTGCTCATCTACACCACGACGGTCACGGGCAATTGGAAGATGGCGCTGGCGGGCGCGGCCTACTGCGTTCTGCCGGCCTTGCTATTAGCAAGCAGCACGGGCAAGCCGGCCGGTACTTGGGAAGACTATGCCGCGGTAATGCTCGTTTGGCTGCCGGTCGAATTTCGTTGGATGTATCACGTGTTTCCCTACCCCACAGAACTCACGCACACGCTGACGATTTTGTTGGCGCTTAGCACGGGCGTTGCGGCGTTTGTTCTGCTAAGGCGCATGGACGGAGTCGGCTACGCGATTGTTTGGCGGCGCGAATTCGGCACGAATGTGGCGGTTCATTTCCTGATTTTTGCAGCGATCGCGGTGACGGCGGGAATGCAAATTGGTTTTCTGCAATTTGATCCGACGGTCACTCGCCTGCGCACGCTGCCGTTGGCCACGGTGGGGATCACGTTTTTCACGGCATGGCCCGAAGAATTCCTGTTTCGCGGGGTGTTGCAGAATCTTCTTTCGCGCACTTTGAAGAATCAGTGGACCGCACTGGCGATTGCTTCAGTAATTTTCGGATTTTCGCACATCCTGCACGCACCGTTTCCAAACTGGAAGTATGTTTTTCTGGCGACGATCGCAGGACTATTCTATGGGCACGTTTGGATCAAGACCGGATCGCTGTTCCCCGGCGCGCTGCTGCACGCGTTGGTGGACATTTCATGGCACGTATTATTTCGCTAAGTTTGCCGAACGGAACGACTAGCGAACTACACCCTCTAGAGGGCTGGACGCGGTGGCATAAAGTTTCCTCGGAATGCGCCCGGCCAGGAACGCCTTGCGGCCTGCTTCCACGGCGGCACCCATGGCCTCCGCCATCATGACGGTATCCTGGGCTTCAGCAATCGCGGTGTTCATCAGGACGCCCTCGGCTCCAAGTTCCATTGCGATGGCTGCGTCGGAAGCGGTTCCCACACCGGCATCCACGATCAGCGGTACCTCCGTAATACGTTCGCGCAGAATGCGCATGTTCGCAATATTCTGAATGCCCATTCCAGAACCGATCGGAGCGCCGAGCGGCATCACGGCAGCGGCGCCAGCATCAATTAATTTTCGCGCGACGATCAAATCGTCGTTGGTGTAAGGCAGAACCACGAATCCTTCGGCCACGAGCGTTTTCGTTGCGCGAATCAGTTCTTCGGTATCCGGAAACAGTGTTTGCTGGTCACCGATTACTTCCAGCTTCACCCACTCGGACAATCCCACTTCGCGTCCCAGGCGGGCCGTGCGAACGGCCTCCTCCGCCGAATAGCAACCTGCGGTATTTGGCAGAATGAAGAAGTTCTTGCGATCGATGTAATCGAGCAGAGATTCTTTTGTTTTGTCGGTGAGGTTTACACGACGCAGGGCCACCGTGACCATATCGGCGCCAGAGGCCTGATGCGCGCGACGCATTTCTTCAAAACTGCGGTACTTCCCGGTGCCCAAGATCAGGCGCGAGTTGAATGTTTTTCCGGCAATCACCAAGTGGTCTACCATCTAAATCTCCCTGTTCTATTTTAACGCTTAGGCACGTTGGCGGACAGACTAGGCCAAGTGCTGCGGGCGCGGCTCTTCTACGTCGGCATAAAGTTTCGCGATCAGATCCTGATAGCGGCCTTCAATCACCCGCCGCTTCATTTTCAAAGTGTAGGTCAGTTCACCGTTCGCGAAGGTGAAGTCCTGTTCCAGCAGCGCGAAGCGCTTTGGTTTTTCGTATTGCGCCAGTGCAGAGGTAAGTCGCTCAATCTCCCGCGAGAGCAGGTCGCGAACCCAACGGTCTGAAGTCATCTGCGACGGCCCGGGAAAATCCTTACCGTGCTTCTGCGCTTCCTGCTGAATCGCTGCAAAGTTTGGAACGATCAACACGGCAACGAATTTGCGCCTATCACCTACAACCATGGCGTTGGTAATAAAGGAGGACTGTTTCAGGAGATTTTCGATCAGAGCGGGCGCCACAAATTTTCCAGCCGCCGTTTTCAACAATTCCTTCTTGCGGTCCGTGATGATCAAATATCCGTCTTCGTCGAGTTTTCCGATGTCTCCGGTACAAAACCATCCGTCTGGCGTCAAAACTTCTTCCGTCTCTTTCGGTTTGTGGAAATAGCCTTCCATAACGCCGGGGCCTTTCACCAGGATCTCGCCATCGCCCGCGATCCGAACTTCCACGTGGGCAATAGGCAGGCCTACCGTTCCTACTTTATTTTTCTTCGGGACGTTGGCCGAAATCACGGGCGAAGTTTCCGTGAGGCCGTAGCCCTGCATAATCGGGAGATTGATGGACCAGAAATATTCAGCGAGATCGGGGGAGAGCGGACCTCCACCGGAAAAGAAATAGCGGATTCTGCCGCCCAGTCCAGCGCGAATCTTGGAGTAAACCAGGCGGTCGGCAATTTGCCAGCGTTGTCTGGTCCAAAACGAAGGCTCCTGGCCATGTGCTCGCCATGGAACGGCTTCTTCGGCTACGCGCAGCGACCAATCGAATATCTTTCGTTTTAAACCAGTCTCTTGATGTCCCTTATCGATAATTTGTGCGAAAATCTTTTCGAAAAAACGCGGGACCGCGGCCGCCAGCGTCGGCTTCACCTCCAGAAGCCCTTGCGGAACCGATTCCATCTGTTCCACGTAAGCGATCGGCACCCCATAAAACAGATAGCCGTAATCCACGGTGCGTTCGTAGACGTGCGCGAGCGGCAGGAAGGATAGCGCCACATCGTTTGGAGTCAAGTCGTGATCGCGGAGCGAATCTACAACGTTCGAGCTCAGGTTCGCGTGGGCGAGCATCACTCCCTTTGGCTCGCCGGTGGTGCCCGAGGTGTAGATGATGGTGGCCAACTGGCTGGCGGAAATTTCGGAGGCGCGCTTGCGGTACTCGGCGACGTCGGCGGCGCCGGAAGTGTTGATCAGAGCTTCGTACCGCAAAATCTCGCCACTCAAGTCGGAAAGCGGGGCCACGGAGATCACGTGTTCAAGCGCTGAAATTCCGTCGCGACATTCGGCGGTTTTCCGCGCTTGGGCCTCGCCGGAAGTGAACAGTATCCGCGCGCCCGAATCGTTCATAATGTAGACGAGGCGCTCGAGCGATTCGTTAAAATAAATTGGGACACTCACTGCGCCCAAACCCTGTATGGCGAAGTCCGCGATGTGCCATTCGGGGCAGTTCGGCGAGAGGATCGCTACGCGATCGCCGGATTTAATGCCCAGCTCGCGGAAAGCCTTCGACAGTCCCGCTACACGACGAAGCATTTCTTGCGCGGTGATCGACTGCCAACCTTCCGCGGTTCGATACATTTGGGCGCGGGGACTCGCGTGCGTGTCCACAGCCTGGAGAAAGGATTCCGTAAGCGGGGGATAATCCATGGTAATACATTCAACTCTAGCGTATAGGACAACATCACGCAACGCAGGCGGCCGATTCCGAGCGAAATACCAAACTGCGAAATTCCGGTGTTGGTGCGCTAAGATGTCCTGGGAGGTTCCGATGTCGAAACTCGCGACAGAAGAAACGACCGCATATCAGCCGGTTCGCGCGCCGCGCGGGACTACACTTTCCTGCCAGGGTTGGCAGCAGGAAGCGGCCATGCGCATGTTGATGAACAACCTCGATCCGGAAGTCGCGGAGAAGCCGGAAGATTTGATTGTTTATGGCGGGCGCGGGAAGGCGGCGCGGAACTGGAAGTGTTATCACGCGATTGTTGCGTCACTGAAATCGCTGAAAAACGACGAGACTTTGGTGGTTCAATCCGGGAAACCTGTGGGCATTTTTCGCACGCATAGCTACGCGCCGCGAGTTTTGATCGCGAATTCGAACTTGGTGGGACATTGGAGCGACTGGAGAAATTTTGATGAGCTCGACCGCGCGGGATTGATGATGTACGGCCAGATGACGGCGGGCAGCTGGATTTACATCGGCACCCAAGGAATCTTGCAAGGTACGTATGAAACCTTTGCCGCTGCGGCGCGAAAACATTTTCAGAGCGATCTGGCGGGAAAGCTGGTGGCCAGCGGTGGCCTGGGAGGCATGGGAGGCGCGCAACCTCTGGCTGCAACGCTGAATGGCGGGGCCTTCCTGGGAATTGACGTGGATCCGGAGCGTATCAAGCGGCGCGTGAAGACGGGCTACTGCGACGTGATGGTGAACGACCTCGATGAAGCCTTGCGAATTTTGAAGAATGCGGTGCGCAAGCGCGAAGCGACGTCAGTTGGTCTCCTCGGAAACTGCGCGGACGTGATTCCTGAACTCGCGCGCCGCGGAGTGGTGCCCGATTTGCTGACCGATCAAACCAGCGCGCACGATCCCATCGGCGGGTATATCCCGCAGGGACTCGACGTGCGGCAGGCTACCGAGCTGCGCAAAAGCAATCCACAGGTATATCGCAAGCGTTCGCTGGAATCGATGGCGAAACATGTGGAAGGCATGCTCGCGTTACAGAAGCTGGGCTCGATCACGTTTGATTACGGAAATAACATTCGGACTTTTGCTTTCGAGCAGGGCGTGCAGAACGCTTACGATTTCGCGGGTTTTGTGCCAGCTTATATTCGGCCGCTTTTTTGCGAAGGGCGTGGGCCATTTCGTTGGGCTGCGCTTTCGGGCGAGGCCTCCGATATTTATCGTACGGACAAGCTGGTGCTTGAACTGTTCCCGCACGATGAGGTTCTGACGCGCTGGATTCATTTGGCGCAAAAGCGCGTGCGCTTCCAGGGGCTGCCGGCGCGAATCTGCTGGTTGGGGTATGGCGAGCGCGACAAATTCGGCCTTGCGTTGAACGACTTGGTGGCAAAGGGTGAATTGAAAGCTCCCATTGTGATTGGGCGCGACCATCTGGATTGCGGCTCGGTGGCTTCGCCTTATCGTGAAACTGAAAAAATGAAAGATGGCTCGGATGCGGTTGCGGACTGGGCGCTGCTCAATGCCCTGCTGAATACGGCGAGCGGGGCCAGCTGGGTTTCAATTCACAATGGCGGCGGAGTCGGCATTGGCTATTCGTTGCACGCAGGACAAGTGACCGTGGCGGACGGCTCGAAAGAAATGACCGAGCGCATCGAGCGTGTATTGACGAATGATCCGGGGATTGGTGTGGCGCGGCACGTGGATGCTGGTTATCTCGAAGCGATTGAGTTCGCGCAGAAGTCGGGCGTTAGGATTCCGATGTCCCGGTAGTTTTACTTACGTCGCAACTGGCGGCGGTTTTGGCCCTGGAGAAAAAATGATCGTGGTCACCGGAGCAACCGGAAACACGGGAAGGCCCGCAGTGGAAGCGTTGCTCGCGAGCGGAGAAAAAGTACGCGTCATCGGGCGCGACGCAAAGAAGCTCGAACCTTTCACGCAAAAAGGCGCGGAAGCTTTTGTCGGTAACGCGGAAGACGCACAGCAGATGTCGAAAGCATTCCTGGGCGCGACAGCGGTTTATCTGTTGATTCCCCAAGCCGACCACGAGGATTTTCGCGCGTACCAAGACGCGGTCTCCGATGCTTACTGGAAAGCGGTTAGCGGGGCGCGCGTCCCGTATGCCGTGACGCTGAGTAGTCTGGGGGCGCAACATCCGGAAAAGACTGGTCCCATCGTTGGCCTCTACCATTTGGAACAGAAAATGAATAGCGTGCGGGGGCTCAACGTCCTGCATCTGCGTCCCGGGCCGTTCATGGAGAATTTATTCATGGGTATGGTACCCCTTCGCACGATGGGTTTTCTGCCGGGCGGAACAGAAGGTGACCTGCCGGTGCCTCTGATCGCCTGTAAAGATATCGGCGCTTACGCTGCGAAACGTCTTCGTGCGCGCGATGTAACCGGGTGTTCGGTGCAGGAATTGTTTGGTCCGCGCGATGTGACCATGAAAGAAATCGCGAAAATAGTTGGCCAGGCCATAGGCAAGCCTAAACTCAGCTATATGCATGTGCCGGCCATGATGCTGGAGCCCGCTCTGGTGCAGACGGGAATGCCGAAAAAAACCGCCAAGCTACTGATCGAAATGTGGAAGGCGGGAAATTCCGGCCTGCTTACCCCGCTGGAAAAGCGTTCGGCCGAAAATAGTATGCCCATGACGATCGAATCGTTCGTGACGGAAGTATTCGCTCCTGCCTACCTTGCTAACAGCGCAGGGGCATAAAACATTCTCCTACGTTGACAGGAGCGTTTTCCTGGTAATGAGGCGGTATCATCGCACCCGTGCCTGATTGGCTGATTACCGGCTGCGCGCAGCTTCTAACGCTGCGTGGGCCTGTGCCCCGACGCGGGCGCGCTCTCGGCCAGCTTGAAATTATTCGCGACGGCGCGATCTTGGTGCATCAGGACCGCATCGCCGCAGTCGGTTCGAAGCGGCGCATCGAAGGTCTGCCCAAAGCGCGGCGGGCGGAAAAGCTGGACCTCGGCGGGCGCGTGGTTCTCCCTGGTTTCGTCGATTCACACACTCACCTGATATTTCCTTGTAGTCGCGCCGCCGAATACGAGCAGCGCATTTCAGGCGCGACCTACGAAGAAATCGCTCGCTCGGGCGGCGGAATTCGCTCGACGGTAAAACATCTGCGGAGCGCTTCCAGCCGCGTGTTGAAAGCTCGAGCGCTGAAAAACCTTCGCGAGTTCGCAGCTCACGGGACCACCACCATCGAAGCCAAGAGCGGATACGGTCTGGACTGGAAAAGCGAGCTGAAGATTTTAGAGATTCTCTACGATCTTCATCAAGAGCATCGCATGGACATTCACGCGACGTTCCTTGGCGCTCACGTGGTGCCGCAGGAATTTCGGAGACGTCCTGAGGCCTATGTGGAACTTCTCGCGCGCAGATGGATTCCTACCGTAGCAACCGCCGGGCTTGCTGAATTCTGCGACGTATTCTGCGACCGCGGCGCGTTCACCGTGGACCAGGCGCGGCGGATTCTGATGGCCGGACGTGCGGGCGGTTTGGTCCCGCGCATTCACGCAGAGCAGTTAGCGCACACGGGGGCGGCCGGCCTCGCCATTGAGCTGCAGGCAGCGAGCGCCGATCATTTGGAAAAAATAAATCGCGCTGACATTCGCGCGCTTAGCCTTTCGAATGTGGTGTGCACCCTGTTGCCGGGGTGTTGCTTCCATCTCGGGCTCAAGGACTACGCGCCCGCGCGCCAGTTGATAGATGCCGGCGCAATCGTGGGTATCGCCACCGACTTCAATCCAGGCACCAGTCCCACGCTCAGCATGACCATGATTTTGTCGCTGGCGTGCACGCAAATGAGGATAACCCCGGCGGAAGCCATCACCGCTGCGACGATAAATCCAGCGTACTCTTTGCGCGTGCACGACCGCGTCGGATCGCTGGAGGTTGGCAAATATGCAGACCTGGCTGCCTTTGACGTGGCCGACTATCGCGAAATCCCGTATTATTTTGGTGTGAATCTTTGCAGCCTCACGATGAAACGCGGCGCGATCCTGCACATGAAGAACCTCTAACTGATGAAACGACTGGTTGAGTGTGTCCCAAATTTTTCCGAAGGGCGCGATGCATTCAAGATGGACGCGATTGTGTCCGCGATGCGCGAAGTCCCCGGCGTGTATCTACTCGATCGCGAAAGCGACCGGGATCATAACCGCAGCGTGGTTACGCTCGCGGGCGAGCCCGAAGCTGTGGCGGAGGCTGCGCTGCGGGGCGTGGGCAAGGCTGCAGAACTTATCGATTTGACCAAGCATTCGGGCGCGCATCCGCGCATGGGGGCTACCGACGTGGTTCCCTTCATCCCCATCGAAGGCGCGACCATTGAGGATTGTGTGGCCCTGGCTAAAAAAGTGGGCCGGGAGATTTGGGAGCGGTTTCGCATCCCTGTGTATTTCTACGAGGCGGCCGCGCAGCGTCCTGAACGCACGAACCTGGAAAATATTCGCAAAGGTCAATTCGAGGGCTTGCTCGAAGAGGTGCCGCGCAATATGGATCGCGCCCCCGATATTGGCGAGCAACGTTTGCATGCGACGGCGGGTGCCACCGTAGTTGGCGCCCGCAAATTTCTGATTGCCTACAACATCAATCTAAACACTCCCGACGTCCGCATCGCGAATCGCATCAGCAAGAATATCCGCTTCTCCAATGGCGGTCTGCGTTACGTAAAAGCCATGGGTGTGGATTTGCGCGGCAGAAATCTGGCGCAGGTGTCGATGAATCTTACTGATTTCGAGCAGACGCCCATTCACCGCGTTTTCGAGATGGTGAAGCGTGAGGCCGAACGATACGGCGTCTCCATCGTGGGCAGCGAAATCGTTGGCTTGATACCCAAGCGCGCCATCGAAATGACCGCCGATTTTTACCTTCAACTCGAAAATTTTTCGCCCGCGCAAGTATTTGAAAATCGCATAGAAGCCTCTTTGGCCGGCGCTGCATCGCGAGAAGAGCCCAGAAACCTGACCTTGCTGGTGCAACCATTTCTCGACGCAGTCGCGCAGCCGACGGCGACGCCGGGCGGAGGTTCCGTGGCAGCGCTCGCCGGCGCACTCGGCGCGAGCCTGGGACAGATGGTTGCGGGACTCTCACGCAAGAGGAAATCACAAGCGGCTTATGTGGAACCGCTCAGCGATGCCCTAGCAGAATTTCACTCTGCGTCTCGTGTGCTCGCGGAAGCAATCGATCGTGACGCTGCTTCTTTCGAATCCGTGATGGCCGCCTATCAGTTGCCGCAATCGACGTCTGAAGAACAGGGGCGCCGTGAATCCGCGATTCAAGACGCCTTGCAAGGCGCCGCGAGTGTCCCCATGGAAGTGGCGCGTAAGGCCGCGCAAATTTTTGATCGGCTGGCGGAGCTGGAAAGCATCGCGAGCCCGTCCATGCTCTCGGATATTCGCGTGGGACGTCTAATGGCTGGAGCGGCAGTCCGCGGAGCGCTTGAAAACGTCGCGATTAATCTGGAGTCGATCACGGATGCGGTCTTTTCGGCCCGATTTCGCTCTGAATCTGAGTTACTCGCTGCACGCATTGGAAAAAGTTGATTCCGCGAAGAGCCCTTTTAGCATCTATACTGGACAGGTATTCTGCTGGTGCTTCAGGTGCGAAGCAATATGCGGCTCGACCGCTGTGGTAGATAAATTACCTGAGGGGAAAACAACCGTGAGACAGCCAATTTTTCGAAGCATTCTCTTGACAATTCTGGCAGCGGCCGCGCTGCTCGGTATTTTGACGGCTACTTCTTCGCGACTCTCGGCCGGCTCGGTGAGCACCTCGGTCATAGGAATGTTTCCCAAGTCCACTTCCGAATTCGCGTACGCGGATTTGAAGGGTGCACGAAAGCTGACCTGGTTCGGACAAATGCAGGACCAAATGCTTCCTGCGCATATGCGCCAGTTTGAGCAGTTCCTGGCCTCCGCGGGAGTGGACCCGAACACACAGGTAGAGAGTCTTGCTTGGGGAACGATCCTAGCTCCAGGCGGGGAAAGCGGAGACATCCTGGGCGTGGCGCTTGGCGGGTTTGATCCCTCGAGCACGGAAGCTCGGTTCAAAGCTCAGAAAATACCGATGATCGAGGAGCAGGGTTTCCACCTGTATGCCTTTGGAAGCGGCGGCGGCGCCGGTGATATTCTGTTCTTTTTCCTCGATTCCAATACAGCGGCGTTTGGCAATCGGGCCTCTCTGGAAAAAATGATCGATGTGCGCATGGGCAATGCCGAAAGCTTGTTGACCAACGACAAAATCTTTCCGCTCATCAGCGAAGCCAACGGCACCGGACTGATCTGGGCGGTGCTGGACAAGACTTCCACGACCATGGCGATGCATCAATTGCTGCCGCAGGCTAGCCAGTTCCCGCAGGCCGCGACCATTATCGGACGCATTCGCGCCATGACCATCAGCGTGAACGCTGACAGTGGACTCGACGTTCAATTCCAAGCGGTGTGCGAGTCAGTGGACGATGCGAATACGCTGGGCGCAGCGATGCAGGCTGGCGTGATGTACCGCCGGTATCAGGAATCACAATCAAATCCTGATTTTGCAAAGGCCTTGGACCACGTTCGCATTACCCCCACGGGAGATCGTCTGAAGATCGATGCCCCGGTGAGCCAAGACGAGCTGATGTCGTTACTACGCACCAAGGCTCTTGCTCCGTCATAGAGGCAGGGAAATTTTCCGGCATTCGCTGCGAACGAGCGGGCTAAATCATGGCGCTGCGCCCTTCACAATACTTAATCAGGGTCGTACGCGACACGCCTCCGCGGGTTTCATACTGCACGCGATCCACGCTGGTCCTCTGTAGTGCTTCGCTCAGCCGCGCTTGCGAACCGGACCCAGCGCCAGCAAAAGTATCCAGCCCTGCTGAAGGAAGCGATTCTCCGGAATGCTCGATCGCAACTTCTACACGATCGGGAAAATCCGAAACGATCACTCGCAGAGCCGAATTGGCATTTCCATTAGTGTTTACAAGCGAAAACGTCTCCCGGCATGCATCCGCCGCGGCCGTCGCCAACCCTTCCTGTGCTCCACTGGAAAGACCACATCGCTGACCTGCAAACGACACAATTGCGGCGACTCCGGCAATTAGCCGGGGGTCGTCTTGGACGGTGAGTTCAGTACGGCTTGGTTCAGTGCTCATCTTTGTCTGCTAGCCGCACGTCGCAAGCTTCGCGGCAATCGGGACAATAATACATGCCATCTACGCCCATCCGAATGTCGAACTGAGCTTGGCAAAAGCAGCAGTACTTTTCGCAGGTACACTGCTGTTCCGGCTTCTCACACTGCGAGCAGAGAGTTACCACGCGCCGGCCTCCGTTAGGCTGGGATTCGCCTTTGGACAATTTTAGGGCATGCGTGCGCCTCGAACAAGCGCCATCTGGCCGCTTTCCTTGACAACTTGAAAACACGCATGCTAGCTTCGATGTTTCGCTGCAACGATGAGAAATTCTCAGTGACAACTCCGGCAACCGCTGCACTACGCAAGACCGCTCTGAATTCCATTCATCGCCAGTTAGGCGCCAAGATGGTGAATTTCGGCGGATGGGATATGCCGCTGGAATACTCCGGCATCCTGGCCGAGCACGAAGCTGTGCGCACGCGCGCGGGCCTGTTCGACGTAAGCCACATGGGTGAAATTGAAATCCGGGGACCCGGCGCACTGGGCTTGGTGCAATTAGTATCTTGTAACAACGCCGCGAAGCTCGCCATTGGGCAGGTGCACTATTCAGGACTGATGACTTCGCGCGGCACTTTTGTGGATGATTTGCTGGTCCACAGGATTTCCGACGTGCACTATATGCTGTGCGTGAATGCGGGAAATCAGGATCAGGATTACGAGCATATTGTCGAGCACAATCAACTGCAAGCGGAAGTGGAAAATGCGGGGCCGCGTTATTCCCAGCTAGCGCTTCAGGGGCCGCGGGCGAGGGGCATTTTGCAGCGGCATACTCCCGTGGCGCTCGATTCGATCCGCTACTATCACTTCGCTGTCGGAGAAGTTAGTGGCATCGACTGCTTAATCGCTCGTACCGGCTATACCGGCGAAGATGGCTTCGAGATTTATTTCGCGCCGGAGCATTCGGAGAAACTTTGGGGAGCTCTGATGCAAGCGGGAGGGCCAGCGGGCCTGCTTCCCTGCGGGCTGGGCGCGCGCAATACGTTGCGCCTGGAGGCCGGCATGTGCCTCTACGGCCACGAGATTGACGGCACGACCACACCGTGGGAAGCGGGCCTCGGGTGGATCTGCAAGATGGAAAAAGCGCCATTTCTCGGCAGCGATGTGCTGGCCCAGCAAAAACGGGATGGGCTTACGCGCAAACTCGTTGGATTTGAAATGCTCGACAAGCGCATTGGCCGGGACGGTTATCCAGTGCTGATGGGCGGCCGGGAAGTGGGACGCGTTACCAGCGGCGGGCCCGCGCCCTTCCTGAAGAAAAATATCGGCATGGCTTACGTGCCTCCGGAATTCAACACGGTCGGGACAGAGATTGTTATAGGGATTCGCGGGCAAGCGGAAGCAGCCCGAATCGTCGGGCTTCCGTTTTATAAGCGACCGCAGTAGCTCGGCAGCATCCAATCAAGACGCACTCACGGAGCGCTCATGTACCCCAAGGATTATCGCTACACCAAAGAGCATGAATGGATCAAGGTAGATGGCGCTAACGGGATCATCGGCATCACGGACTATGCACAACACGAACTGGGTGATGTGGTGTTCGTCGAGATGCCGACAATCGGAGCGCAGCTCAAATCGCGGCAGTCTTTCGGAACCATCGAATCTGTCAAAGCCGTGAGCGAAATTTTCAGCCCGGTGGGGGGCCAAGTGATTGAAACAAATTCCTCGCTGGCGGATACCCCCGAGCTAATCAACAAAGATCCGCACGGCGCAGCGTGGCTTATTAAGGTACGACTTGCCGATCCCCAGGAAGCCTCGACGCTGATGGACAGCGCCTCCTACGAAGCTTACATTGCGGGCCAAGTGAAGGAACATTCCGCCTGATGCGCTATTTGCCCAAGAGTCCTTCCGAACGCCGGGAAATGCTCGAAGCGATCGGTGCGCAGTCCGTAAGCGAACTTTTCGAGTCGATTCCCGAGAAATTTCGTTTGCGCGCGCCTCTTGCATTGCCCGCGGCGCTTTCGGAACCGGAGATCATTCAGTATTTTCAAGCGCGGGCGTCGGAAAATTCCCGGGGCTATACTTCCTTTCTCGGCGCGGGAGTTTATTCGCATGTGCGCTCGGTGGTGACCGATGCGCTGGTCCAGCGCGGCGAATTTCTCACTTCCTACACTCCGTATCAGGCTGAGTTCGCGCAAGGCACGCTCACCGCAATTTTCGAATTTCAAACGCTGATGTGCCAGCTAACCGGGCAGGAAGTGGCCAATGCTTCGATGTACGACGGTTCGACCGCGCTCACCGAAGCTGTGCTGATGGCTGAACGGATTACTGGCCGCCATCGCGTCCTGGTGGCGCGAAGCGTACATCCTGAATATCGCCAGGTGTTGCAGACCTACGCGAAAAATCTGGGCATCCAGATAGAAGAAATCGGTTACAACGAGTCCGGGCAATTGGATCGCGCGGGGCTGAAGAAGGAAAGTCTGGAGCAAGCGGGCGCTCTGGTGGTTCAGTCACCAAACTTTTTCGGTGTGATGGAAGAGCTTCCAGCGCTTGCGCAGGCGGCCCATGCGTCTGGGGCATTGCTGGTTACCGGGATTGCAGAAGCTGTCTCGTTGGGAATCGTTCGGCCGCCCGAGGAAGCGGATATCGTGGCGATGGAGGGCCAATCGTTCGGCATTTCACCGAGCTATGGCGGGCCCTACGTCGGCGTGATCGCCACACGAGACAAATTCGTGCGCCAAATGCCCGGACGGCTGGCAGGTCAAACGTCCGACGCGGAAGGGCGGCGCGGTTTCGTTCTGACTCTTGCGACCCGCGAGCAACATATCCGCCGCGAAAAAGCCACGTCGAATATTTGCACGAATGAAGCGCTGTTTGCGCTGGTTGCTACAATTCATCTCAGCTTGCTGGGCAAAGAAGGGCTGCGCGAGCAGGCGCTGCAGAATCTGGCGAAGGCCCGCTTCGCCCAGTCCGAGCTGGAGGAAATTCCCGGCGTCCGGCGCGTTTTCTCCGGCCCATCGTTCAACGAATTCGTGCTGGAGTTTCCGCGCTCGGTGAAAATGATCAACAACGACCTCTTGCGCGAAAAAATTATCGGGCCGTTCGCGCTTGGCACGCACTATCCCGAGCTCACGAAACGCGCGCTTGTTTGTGTGACGGAAACCACTCCGCGCGCCGAAATTGAACGTTTGGCCGCGGCCATTCGGAAAATACTCGAACGACCGTTGTAAGGAGCCCTTAGCGTTGAATTACAAGTCCACCGAAATTGAATCGCCCGTCGGAAAGATTTTGAAAGCGCGCGAGCACGTCAGCCAGAACGAAGGGCTGCTGTTCGAGAAGTCCGCCCCGGGCAAGCGCGGAATGGAGCTTCCGCCGCTGGATGTCCCGGCCGTGGATCCGGCCCTGGTGCTGGGCGGTGAGTTCACGCGTGATTCCATCGAAGGATTTCCAGAAGTAAGTGAAATTGAAGTGATCCGGCATTTCACGCGGCTTTCCACCTGGAATTATGCGATCGATCTCGGCATGTATCCCTTAGGTTCCTGCACCATGAAGTACAACCCACGTGTGAACGAATTCGTAGCGCGACTCGACGGCCTGGCCACCGAACACCCCGAGCAGCCTGCCGAAGTTTCGCAAGGTTGCCTGCGCATTCTCTACGATCTGCAAGAATGTTTGCTTTCGATCACCGGCATGGATGCCGCCACGCTTCAACCTGTGGCCGGCGCGCAGGGCGAACTCACCGGCCTGCTGATGATTCGGGCGTACCTGCAGAGTCAGGGCCACGCGCGCAAGACCGTTTTGATTCCGGATTCCGCGCATGGAACGAACCCCGCTTCCGTGGTGATTTCCGGATACCAGGTAAAAAACATCCGGTCAAACGCCCGCGGCCAGATTGATACCGATCATCTTCGCGAGTTTTGTACCGACGATGTGGCCGCCTTGATGCTGACGAATCCCAGCACGCTGGGCGTGTTTGAAGAACGCATTGCGGAAATTGCGGCCATTCTGCACGAGCGCGGCGCCCTTCTTTACATGGACGGCGCAAATATGAACGCGCTAGCGGGCGTCACTCGACCCGGTGATTTCGGCGTGGATGTGATGCATCTGAATCTGCATAAAACATTTTCGACCCCGCATGGAGGCGGCGGCCCGGGCGCCGGTCCCGTGCTGGTAAAGAAATTCTTAGAGCCTTTCCTGCCCGTCCCGGTGGTGATCGAAAAACAGGATGGCCAGTTTGCGTTGGACCACAGCCGTCGGCAATCCATCGGGCGCGTGCGCGCTTATTGCGGAAATTTTGGGGTGTTGCTGCGCGCGCTCGCCTACATCCTGGCCTACGGTCCGGGAATCCGGCAGGCAACGGAAGACGCGGTGTTAAATTCAAATTATATTCGGAAGAATCTGGAGGGCGTATTCGATCTGCCTTACAATCTTCCGTCGATGCATGAAGTGGTTTTCAGCGATGGGCGACAGAAAAAGCACGGCGTAAACACGATGGACATCGCCAAGCGTCTGATCGACTACGGCTTTCATCCTTATACGACTGCCTTCCCGCTCATCGTTCCGGGCGCTATGATGATCGAGCCCACCGAATCGGAGTCTAGAGAGGAGTGCGATTTCTTTATCGAAGCGATGCGCTCTATTGCGGCAGAAGCTGAAACGAATCCGGAACTGGTGAAAACTGCTCCGCACTCCACGCGCATCGGTCGTCTGGACGAGGTGGCCGCAGCGCGCAAGCCGATTCTTCGCTGGAAACCCCAGGAAGGAGGTCCACGATGACGCCGGAACAAGCTGCATTCCTCGTGTCGGTGTTCCTAGCGACCGTCAGGAAGGAATTCCCCACGACCTTGCGCGTTCTTCAGGCGGTTCCCGCTGACCAGGGAGACTACCGGCCAGCTCCGAATTCTCGTAGCGCGTTGGAACTCGCTTGGCATCTCGCCTCCGCGGAGATTTGGTTCCTCGATGGGTTCTTGGCCGGAAAATTTGAGATGGAAGATGACACCATGCCCGCCGACTTCAGCAACGCTTCTGACATTGCCGCCACCTACGAAGAGAGCGTGCCCACGAAACTCGAGAAAGTCGCTAAGCTCCCCGCTGATTTTTGGGCCACGCCTCTTCCCTTCTTCGGTATCTACAACTTACCCGCTGTCATGTATCTGCAATTCATGCTGGATCACTCCATACACCATCGAGGCCAGCTTACCGCGTATCTGCGTCCGATGGGCGCTAAGGTTCCCAACATTTATGGCGGCAGTTTCGATGAGCCTATGGTGGAGTGCGAAGAGTAACTGCAGATTTGGCAGTGAGGTTGTTCCCCGCGGCAATTCAATGATGTTTTCGAAACGAAGGCGTTCGAAGCGCGCTGGTGAAATATGGCAAGACGCAGCGGCAATGCGCGCGACTTGGTGCAGAAATAGCTGGAAGAGCTCGAGATTGCACTAGCGATCCTATTTCTTTTCGTTTTTCGCTTTTTCCACCGGAATGCTGCGGCCCGCTGCTGGTGTCGTTCTGTTTTCGATGGTCACGTCCATCGCAGCGGTGGCTGCGGGGAAAACCACCGGGCGGCCGTCGGAACTTGCGGCGGCAGCAATCGTGGTTTTTTCCGTGGACGCAGCAGTTACCGGAACCAGAGCGCCTTCCGCTTCCTTCAGGAAGGTTAATCCCTGCTCCTGCCCATCCCAATCGATAGAAATGACGTCGCCCAGCGAAACTTGTTCGGTTGCCAGCAGGCTGGCCAGCGGATACACAACGTGCCGTTCGATTGCGCGCTTCAGATGGCGCGCGCCGTATTTCATGTCCGTGCCTTCGCGCAACAGAAAATCGCGCGCAGGCATGGTGACACGGAATAAGAAGCGTCCCTTGGCGGTTTCGAGCACTCGTTGCTGCACCATGCCCAGCTCGATCTCCAAGATCTGTTCGAGCTGCTGGGAACGCAGGGGATGGAAAACGATCACCTTATCGATGCGGTTCATGAATTCCGGCGCGAATTTTCTCTTAGCCGCTTCCGCCGCGGTTTTCTCCACTTTTTCATCCAAGCGCACCTGGGTATCGGGCTGCACCTTAGGTGCGAAGCCCATGCCACCGGTCATCAGCTCGGTGATTTCGCCGCCGCCCAAATTCGAGGTCATGAAAATCATGGTTTGCGACAAATCCACCCGGCGATTGTCTCCCAGCGTCAAAGTGGCTTTGTCCAGGATGCCGAGCAGCAATTGCCAGAGCGCATCGCTCGCCTTCTCGATTTCGTCAAACAGCAAGAAGCTAATCTTCAATTTTTCGGTGTGATATTGGGCGAGTGCCTCCTGCGTGATTAGAGGATGCGTTTCGCGGTGCCCCAAATATCCCGGAGGTGAGCCGATCAGCTTCGCGATTTCATGCGAGTGCTGGAATTCGGCGCAATCCACTTTAATCACGGCGCGTGGATCGCCGAAGAGTACTTCGGCGGTGGCTTCGACTACGCGCGTTTTCCCCGCGCCCGTCGGCCCCAAAAACAACAGATTTCCTACCGGACGTCCCGGCGAATTCAGGCCGGCGCGAAACACTTGGTACAGGTCCACTACCGCCTGCACCGCTTCGTCCTGGCCGACAATTTTCCGCCGCAGTCCTGATTCAAAATCACGCGACTCCACACTGCGCTGAGTCGGGTCGAGTTGTAGCGCATGCGCTCCCACGGTCGTACTCCCCCTACCGGAACTCTCTGCCGCCATCGGGATTGCGGAATTCAGTGCGTTCGAATTGATCGAGCTTGATATCGAGCGTCGAACGCAGCAATCGCAATTGCGTGACCAGTTCCCGGCTTGAATTGGCGCGATCCGCCATGAGCAACATCGGCGGCGAGAGATCGGCCAGGTCCATGTGAAGGTTTCGTAGTGAATGCATCAAGTTCTGCACATACGGCGAACGAATATCAAACAGTTCGATACGGCTGTTCACCTGCTCTCGCAGGCTCGACCAATCGAGATCAAGGAAGGGGTGGTTGCGCGAAACCTTTCGCACCACATCGTCCGTGATGCGCGGCCGCTCCCCCAACCGCGCCAGATGTAATTGCTGCACCTTGCCCTGACGGCGAACGTTGTGCACTAAAAAGTAGGTGTTGCCTTTGCGTCGTACGAAAGCCACAACACCTCCTCTTTAGATGAAGCATTCGTAGTGTATGAAGCGTCCACTACGCCGTCAATGGTACGATGCGGTGGACGCTCGAAATGCTGCTTATCAGTTATTAGTCGCGAAGCGTCGTTTTTTGCGGGTGGATACCGTAGCAAGGCGCAGGGGCAAGCGTTGCAGGCGTTGCCAACGCGCGCGGCCCACTAGGCAGCCGAAGCGTCGGCGTTCTGCCCGGAAAGGAATGCAGTGTCCTGGGAACCGGTCTATCGCTTGGTAAAAAAAATCCCTCGCGGGCGCATAACCACCTATGGCGAGGTGGCCAAAGCGCTGCGTACACCGGGTGGTGCGCGAGCCGTGGGATACGCCATGGCGGCAACCCCCCAGGGGCGAGGCATCCCCTGGCATCGCGTGCTCGGAGCGGGAGGACGGATTCGCGTTCCAGAACCTTATGCTGCGAAGCAGCGCCGTTTGTTGGAAACCGAAGGCGTGGTGGTTGGTCGCGTGATTGATATGAAAATTTATGGCTGGTCCTTCCGCAAGTCCAAGAGACCCCGAGGGGGCCAACGCAAGCGACCCAAGACCTGATGATCGCGCTCATTTTTTGAGCGGTTGTGATATAGAGGAAAGTTCAAACGGAGGCGAAATATTTAGTGAGGGAACCGGTCATACAATCTGAAGGCCTTTATAAAAGCTACGGCACAGTTACGGCTCTTCGCGGTGTGACTTTTTCCGTTGAAGAAGGAGAAGTGTTCGGCCTGCTGGGGCCCAACGGCGCAGGCAAAACCACCACGGTTGAGATTCTGGAGGGTATGCGCACTCCGGATCGCGGACTCGCGCGGGTGTGTGGGCTCGATCCGGAAAAGAGCGGAAGCCAATTTAAAGAAATGATCGGGGCGGTGCTACAGTCTACCTCCCTTCCCGATAAGATTCGGGTCAAGGAAGCCATCGATTTATTTGCTGACTTCTACCGCGTTCGCGCCAATACAAACGAGTTGCTGAAACGGTTTCAGCTGGAGGAAAAGCGTGACGCTTTCTATAGCCAGCTTTCCGGCGGACAGAAGCAGCGGCTCGCGATCGCCATGGCGCTGGTGAACAATCCGCAGGTCGTCTTTCTAGATGAGCCGACCGCGGGCCTCGACCCGCAGGTACGCCGCGAAATTTACGACATCATTGAAGAGCTGAAGCGCGGCAAGAAAACCGTCTTGCTCACCACGCACTACATAGAAGAAGCTGAACGGTTGTGCGACCGCGTCGCCATCATTGATTACGGCCGCGTGATCAAGATCGGAACGCCGCGCGAGTTGAAACATTCTTCCGCGGGCACTACTCGAATTGAAGTCAGACTCGCCAAGCCTGTGAAGAATGGAGTCTTGGGTCAACTCGACGCCGTCGCGAATGCACGAGAATTCGACGGCACCTATGTGCTTCATTCCACGCGTGCGCCGTTAACTATCGTCGCGCTCGTGAAGCAGCTGGAATCGGACAACAACGAACTTCAGAGCCTGGAAATGTTTTCGCCGTCACTCGAGGATGTTTTCATCGAACTAACCGGCCGTCGGCTACGCGATTAAAGCGAGGAATTGAACCGTTTGTTGCGTAAAAGGACGAACATGGCATCGAATGTTATCCGCAATACCTGGATTCTTACAAAAATTCGCGTGCGGCTGGCCATGCGAAACCGTACGTTTCTTTTTTTCAGCTTGATCATGCCGCTCGGTTTTCTTTTCTTTTTCGTCACCATCTTCAGTAAAGGTGATTCAGCCTGGACCGCCTACATCCTTGGCTCAATTCTCACCATGACGGTGATGGGCAGCTTCTGGGGGCTCAGCGTGCAGTTGGTCATGTTCCGTGAAGCTGGCATCCTCCGCCGATTCCGTCTGGCTCCGCTAGGCGCCGGGCCCATGCTTGCGTCCAGCATTCTGGCGAACTACATTCTGGTGATTCCATCGGTAGCCATCGAAATTCTCGTTACCAAGCTCTTTCTGCACATGCAGGGGTGGGGAAATCTGTGGGCCATATTTCTTCTGATTACGATAGGATCGGCTACCTTTTCTGCGTTCGGCCTGATCGTCGCCAGCGTGACCAACACGATGCAAGAAACGCAGGTGATCAACCAGGTGATCTGGACCGCTTTTCTGTTTCTCTCGGGCGCGACTGTTCCACTCGCACGGTTCCCGCACTGGATTCAAGGTGCTTCGCTTTTCATGCCGGCCACCTATCTGGCTACCGGACTGGAGAACGCCGCGACGAACCTTGCGACGCACAACGAAATCATCACTGACATGATCGCTCTGTCCATCGGACTTCTGGTGGCTTTTGAAATTTCGCGGCGACTGTTCCGCTGGGAACCGGAAGCAAAACTTCCCGGAAGCGCCAAACTATGGGTGCTCGCAGCCATGATTCCGTTCATTGCATTCGGAGCGTACGAAAACGTGAAGGGCGACCGCCTGGCTCTTGTTCGTCAAAATTTTCAAATGTTGAATAGTGCGAGCATGGCTTCGCCGCCAAAATCTCGGTGACGCGGCACGAAAGCTATGCACCATAGCAGTACGGAGAAGCTGTCTTGAAAGTATTTGTTACCGGCGCTACAGGCTACATTGGGTCTGCGGTCTCCGCCGCGCTACAACAACGCGGGCATCAAGTGCTGGGACTCGCGCGCTCGCTCGAATCAGTGGAAAAACTCCAAAAGCGCGGCATCGAACCGTATGAGGGCGACCTGCGCGATAGAGATTCGCTGATCGCCGCCGCCCGCAAAACCGATGCGATGATACATGCAGCCTCTCCGGGCGATTCCACTTCCGCCGAGCTCGACAACGGCCTCATCGATATGGTTTGTGAAGTGTTCTGCGGAACAGAAAAACCGTTCCTGTACACCAGTGGAATCTGGGTGATTGGAGAAACTCAAGGCGCGGACGAAGATTCCCCGCTTCATCCCATCGACTTGGTGAAGTGGCGGGCTGTTTGCGAACAACGCGTACTGGCTGCCGCCAAAGGCGATTCCAACATTCTCGCTTGTGTCTTGCGGCCCGGAATCGTTTATGGACGAGGCGGCGGCATACCAGCTTCTTTCTTTAAATCCGCAAAAGAACGAGGCGCTGTCGTTTTCGTAGGGACGGGCGAAAACCATTGGCCCGTAGTTCACCGGGACGATCTCGCCGACCTTTACGTCCGGGCCGTCGAACACAAATCCGGCGGGATGGTTTTTCATGGAATTTCCGAAGACGGAGTGAAGGTCCGGGACCTTGCACTTGCCGCCAGCGAAGGAGCCGGCATTCCTGGGAAAATTTGGCCCTGGCCGCTCGAAGAAGCGCGAAAAACTTTGGGGCTTTTCGCCGACGCATTGGCGCTAGATCAAAAGATTTCAGCTGCAAAAACCAAACAGCAGCTCGATTGGCAGCCCAAAGCCGCGTACCTGGTGGATGACCTTCGCCAGGGTTCCTACAAAGCGGCCAGCGCGTAAACGACCGCGCGGCATCGATAAACCGAGTCCGGCATCCAATAACCACCACAAAAATCTCCGATTTCGCGGGAGGAATTCATGGAACGCAGCGCTACAGCGGTCTGGAACGGAGGATTGAAGGACGGCCAGGGATCTATATCGACACCAAGCGGCGTGCTTGCCAATTCTCCCTATTCCTTCCTCACGCGGTTCGAGAACGCGAAAGGCACAAATCCGGAGGAATTAATCGGCGCTGCGCACGCGGCCTGTTTCGCCATGGCCCTTTCTGCTCAGCTTGGCACCATCAATTTCACGCCGCAAGCGATTCGCGCCACTGCGAACGTAACGCTCGAAAAAGTCGACGCTAGCTGGACCATTTCAAAAATTCATCTCGACGTAGCCGCGCGCATCCCGGGCATCTCTGACGCTGCCTTCCAATCCGCGGCCGCCAGCGCGAAAGCCAACTGCCCTGTGTCGCGACTGTTCAAAGCTGAAATCACGTTGAACGCCGTGCTGGAGAAAGTGGCATGATTCTTCCGGCCATCGCCGGCTTCCTCATCATCGCAGGCATTCTGCTGGAAGCGTTTGAAACGATCGTTCTTCCGCGAAGGGTGACGCGCCGTTTTCGCCTGACCAGGCTTTATTACCGCATACTATGGATTCCCTGGCGCAAGATTGCCCATAGCATCAAGTCACCCAAACGCCGCGAAGGTTTTCTAAGTTATTTTGGTCCACTGTCGCTGCTGGGCTTATTTGCTCTATGGGCGGCGATGTTAATCTTGGGCTTCGGGTTGTTGTATTTCAGCGACGCTCGCCAAGATCAAACGCATCCGACTTTGCAGACCTGCTTCTATCTGAGCGGCACCACTTTTTTTACGCTGGGACTTGGTGACGTTACTCCGCACACCTCGACAGAGCGGGTGCTGGCAGTATTTGAGAGCGGGCTGGGCTTCGGCTTCCTCGCGCTGGTACTCAGCTACTTGCCGGTTATCTATCAAGCGTTTTCGCGTAGAGAGGTCGCCATCGTACTGCTCGACGCGCGCGCAGGTTCGCCGCCTACCGCCGCCGAACTTCTTCGGCGTCACGCGGGTGTTCACGGCCTTGAAGCTCTGCAAAGACTTCTCCGCGACTGGGAGCGCTGGTCCGCGGAACTGCTCGAGAGTCACGTGTCGTACCCTGTCCTTACTTATTTTCGTTCGCAGCACAATAACGAATCATGGCTCGCGGCGCTGACTGCGCTCCTGGATACTTCCGCTCTTATCATCGCTTGCGCGGAAGGTACCAGCGTGCGACAAGCCCGGCTCACTTTCGCGATGTGCCGCCATGCGATCGTCGATCTAGCTCAGGTCTTTTCTGCAGCTCCGCTCGCTCAAGCGGCCAATCGCTTGTCGGCATCGGAACTTGTCCTTCTCCGTGCCAGCCTTGCGGACACCGGGCTAAATCTTCCCGACACGCCGGAAACAAACGAAAAACTAAACAAGCTCCGTGGCATGTACGAGCCTTACGTCCAGGCTCTGGCGCAGTTTCTATATATGGATCTCCCTCCCTGGATCTTGGCTAAGGAAAGTTCCGACAATTGGAAAACCAGCGCCTGGGGCCGAATCTCCGGATTCACGGGCGGGACCCAAGTGGAAAGCGCATTGGACGACCACTCCTAATAGTTTTCGGACCTGAGTAAATATCCTGTTTCCTGCTAACAAGCGTGGGGCGTCGTTCGTCCATATACCGACGGAGCTAATTCGTCCGTGGCTTCTCCTGCCGCTTTAGGAGGGTTTTATGCAGTCATTCGTGCAAGACCTGCGCTATGCGCTGCGGATGTTGCTCAAGAGTCCCGGCTTTACGATTGTCGCAGTGCTCACGCTCGCCCTGGGAATAGGTGCGAACGTCGCCACCTTCAGCGTGGTTTATGCTGTCCTGCTTCGTCCCCTGCCGTTCCCTCAACCCGAACAACTGGTTCGGGTTTTCGACGATCTGCGTAGCTCCAATGTTAAAAATGTGGGCATGTCGGCCCCCGAGCTCTGGGATTTGCAGGATAGATCCGGAGTGTTTCAGGCCCTCTCGGCGATCTGGCCTATCGATTCCGATATTGCCGGGGGCGACCGTCCCGTTCGCGCCGAGACCCTGGCTACCAGTCCGGACTACTTCACCATGCTCGGCGTAAAACCTCAGCTTGGGCGCGTCTTCACTTCGCAGGATTCGGTGCCCGGTTTTATTGAAGCGGTGGTGATCAGCGACGGTTTTTGGCGCCGCAACTATGGCGCAGACCCCAAGATTATTGGGCGGACGATGCGCCTGGACAACGATTTGTACACCATCATCGGAGTTATGCCTGCTGGATTTCGTCATCCGGGGCGCACGCTGCAGACGGATGTAGAAGTCTGGTGTGCGGCTGGTTACAACGCAGCTCCTTTCCCTGTTCCAGCCATCCGCGCGGCTAGAATGATCCCCGGTGCCATCGGCCGCCTGAAACCGGGTGTTACCGTAGCCCAAGCCCAAGCTCGTCTCGACACGTTCGTCGCCCACCTGAGCGAGCAATATCCGACTGACTATCCGCCAGCCGCCGGTTGGGCCACGCGAATCGTTCCAGTGAAAGAGGACTTGGTTGGAAAGGAGCGTACCGAGCTTTTCGTTTTATTCGGCGCAGTGGCATTTGTGCTCTTGATTGCCTGCGTAAATTTGGCCAATTTGTTGCTGGCCCGCTCGTCCGCTCGACGCCGCGAAATTGCCATTCGTCTGGCTCTGGGCGCTGGCCGCGGGCGCTTGGTGACTCAGTTGCTCACGGAAAGCGTCTTACTCTCGGTCATCTCCGGGCTAGCTGCGCTATTCACCGTCGTTTTGTTCAAGAATTCGATCCTGACGCTGGCTCCGGCAAATCTTCCCCGGTTAAGCGAGGTGCACGTCAGCGCCGGCGTTTTGCTTTTTGCTTTCGTCGTATCAATTGCAACCGGCCTGCTCTTCGGCTCGGCGCCGGCGCTGCAAGCTGCGAATGCAGATCAAGTCGATAGCCTACGCGAAGGCGGCCGCGGCTCTGGTTCTAGCCGACGGCACACACGTCTGTCCCGTCTACTGGTTATCTCGGAAGTGGCACTTTCTCTTATATTGCTGGCGGGCGCGGGACTTCTTCTTCGCAGCTTCTGGCATGTGCTCGAGGTGCGTCCCGGCTTCAATCCAAGCCACGTAATCACCGCACAGATATGGATTCCGGTTCCCAATGATCCAACGACTGATCCTTATCGTCCCACTGAGAAGCGGGCAGCCTTTCTGATGGAAATTCTTCGCCGGGTATCCGCGCTTCCTGGAGTCGAGGAAGCCGCCATCGGCGGAACGAATAGCCTGCCTCTCGCCGCAGGCCGAAACAGTTTTCCCTTCGCCATCGTGGGCCGTCCCACCGATTCGGAACGTGCGCCCATTGCCGAGTTTGCCTCCGCGACGCCGGATTATTTCCGGGTGTTGCAAGTCCCGCTTCTCGCCGGAAGAAATTTTGCGGACTCCGACACGGATAAATCGCAGCAGGTTGTGTTGATAGACCAAACTCTCCAGCGTCGATACTGGCCCAATGAAGATCCGCTCGGCAAACAGATTAGTTTCGGCGGAAGGCCCGGGCAAAATCCTTTGTTCACAATCGTCGGCGTTGCGGGCGATATTAAATCCGACGGGTTCGATGCACCTAGCGCTCCGCATATTTACTTGCCCGTGCGCCAAAGCCCCGGTTATGCGTCGGTCGTTTATCTCCGCAGCGCGGGCAATTCGGAAGCTCTCGGAGAATCAATTCGTCACGAAGTCCAATCCATCGACCCCAACATTCCCGTTTTCGGCGTCCGAACGATGGATCAAATCATCACCAGATCAATGGCCGAGCGTCGCTTTGCCCTTCAACTTCTCGGCATCTTCGCTGGCCTGGCCCTTCTGCTAGCGGCCATCGGAATTTATGGTGTGATGGCGTATTCGTTTAGCCAGCGCACGCACGAAATCGGAATCCGCATCGCTCTGGGTGCGCAGCGTGTGGACATCTTTCGCATGGCAGTGGGAGAAGGAATGGAGCTCGTCGCCATTGGCCTGGCCATCGGCCTGGTTGGAGCCGCGGCCTTGACCCGGCCTGTCCGCACCATGCTGTTCGACGTGAGTCCCGCGGACCCCATTACCTTCGGCGCCATCTCGGCCACGCTTGCGGCGGTAGCATTTTTAGCCTGTTACGTTCCGGCGCGACGCGCCACCCGCGTCGACCCGCTCGTAGCTCTGCGCGACGAGTAATTATTGAAGCCTAAAAAGGATGCTTATAGCAGCCCCGGCCACCGATAGCCTGTGCGGAAGGAGAAGACACGTGGAGTCCTTCATCCAGGATACTCGATACGCAGTCAGAATGTTGGCCAAGAGTCCGGGGTTCACGGCTGTTGCGGTGCTGACTCTTGCACTAGGGATTGGCGCCAATGTCGCTACTTTCAGTGTGGTGTACGCCGTTCTGTTGCGCCCGCTGCCATTTCCACATCCCGAGCAACTCGTTCGCGTCTTTGACGACCTGCGTGGCCCAAACACGCCGGATGTGGGCATGTCCGCTCCGGAGCTTTGGGATCTGCAAGACCATTCGGGCGTGTTTCAGGATATCTCGGCAGTGGCGCCGAGCAATTCCGCAATCGGCGGCGGAGATCGTGTGGTCCGCGCCGAATCTCTAATCACCAGCCCCGATTATTTCAGCCTGCTGGGAACGAAGCCGCAAATTGGACGCGTCTACACCGCGCAGGATGACGTACCGGGATTCCTGGAGCCGGTCGTTATCAGCGACGGCTTTTGGCGGCGCAATTTCGGTTCGGACCCGAACATAGTTGGCCGGAAAATTCACCTGGATAATGACTTGTACACGATTGTGGGGGTGATGCCCCAGGCTTTCGCCATCCGGGCCGCACGCTGAATACCGACGTGGAAGTATGGGCCGCTACTGGCTTCAACGGCCTTCCGTTTCCTGTTCCAGCCGATCGGTCGCTAAGGTTGATTCCGGGCGCAATTGGGCGTTTGAAGCCCGGGCTAACCGTTGCGGAAGCGCAGGCGCGGCTCGATGCCTATGTGTCGCAACTCAGCCGGGTGTACCCCACAGAATACTCCGCCGCCGCTGCATGGACGATACGTCTGGTTCCGGTGAAAGAAGACCTGGTAGGCCCTCAACGAGCGGAATTGTTCATCCTTTTTGGAGCGGTAGGATTCGTGTTGCTGATCGCGTGCGTGAACATTGCGAACCTTCTTCTGGCGCGCTCTTCCGGACGTCGGCGCGAAATTGCCATTCGGCTAGCGATGGGTGCGAGTCGCGCGCGATTGGCCGGACAATTGTTGACCGAAAGCACGCTCCTCTCGCTAATTTCCGGCGTAGTCGCCCTGGTTACAATTGTCTTCTTGAAGAATGCGATCCTAAGCCTCGCTCCCGCGGATATTCCGCGTCTCAACGAGGTTGGCGTCAGCGCCAGCGTGCTTTTCTTCGCTTTCCTGATCTCGATACTCACGGGCATCCTTTTCGGACTTGCGCCGGCGCTTCAAGCCACGAATCCGAACCAGCTTGAGAATCTCAGGGAAGGCGGCCGGGGTTCGGGTGCCGGAAGACGGCATACTCGGCTTTCGCGGGTTCTCGTGGTCTCGGAAGTAGCGCTTTCGATTGTTTTGCTGGCGGGCGCGGGGCTTCTACTTCGAAGTTTCTGGCGGGTGCTCGAAGTGCGTCCCGGCTTCAATCCCAGCCATCTTACAACGGTGCAAATCTGGATTCCCATCTCCAACAATCCGAACACCGATCCTTATGCCCTCGAGGAGAAGCGCTCCGCTTTTCTTATGGAGGTGTTTCGCCGCGTGTCTGTGCTGCCCGGCGTGGAACAATCGACAATTTCAGGCAACGACACTCTGCCCATGAACTCCGGCAGGAACTACTCTCCCTTTTCGATTCGAAGGGCGCCCGGCAGATTCCGAGCGCAGCCCGATTGCAGACATTGCTGTCGTGGATACGGAATATTTTCGCACCATGCAAGTTCCTTTAATTACCGGACGAAATTTCACCGTCTCCGATAGGAATAAGACCCAGACCGTTGCAGTGATCGACCAAACCCTCGCACGGCGTTATTGGCCGGACGAGAATCCGCTCGGACGACAGGTTAAGTTTGGATTTGGAGCAGGTATTCAGGGGGTCACGATTGTCGGCGTGGTGGGCGACATTAAGTCGGATGGATTTGATGCTCCCAGCGTGCCTCATATTTATGTTCCATTGGGGCAGTTCGCGCCAGTCAACGCGGTGGTTTTTCTCCGAAGCAGAGGCGACGCGGGAAATCTCGGCGAGGCCGTGCGGCGCGAGGTTGAAAAAGTCGATCCCAGCATTCCGGTGCATAGCATCAGCTCCATGGATCAAATCATCGCAAGGTCCATGGCTGACCGGCGTTTCACTCTTGAGCTTCTGGGCATTTTTGCGGCGGTCGCTCTTCTGCTCGCCGCCATCGGCATCTACGGCATGATGGCCTACTCGTTCAGCCAGCGAACGCACGAAATCGGTATCCGCATCGCACTCGGCGCGCAACGCATGGACATTTTTCGCCTGGCCGTGGGAGAAGGAATGCAGCTTGTGGCCATCGGCCTGGTCCTCGGTCTGGTGGGGGCCGCTGGCTTGACACGATTCGTGCGCACTATGCTGTTCGGAGTGAGTCCCGCCGACCCAATTACTTTCGCCGCCATCTCGGCCGCGCTGGCCGCAGTGGCGTTTCTGGCCTGCTACATTCCAGCGCGAAGCGCAACGCGGGTCGACCCGCTCATCGCATTGCGCGACGAATGAAACACGATTATCACTTCTCTGCAGGCCGACATCGTTCCTGTTCTGTCTCCTCGTGAAGGAGGCTGCCGGTGAATCCCCGAGCCATCCGACTTGGATAGCCCGTAGTTCTGTGCGTCAAGATAACGCGGCCAATTTGGATGTGGCGTGGGCCCTTGTTCCGGTCAGCGGCGGAATGGACATGAAAATCCCTATGCTATACTTCGTTCAGCGCAGGAATTTATAGGCCGCACAAGCGCGACGGAGCAACGATATGCCCATACCGAAAACCGACAAGATTTGGCATAACGGGAAATTCATCAACTGGGATGACGCGACTCTCCACGTTCTTTCTCATGTGGTCAGCTACGGCTCCGCGGTCTTCGAAGGGATTCGCTGCTACGACACAAAAGAAGGTCCCGCAATTTTCCGCCTTCGCGATCACATGCAGCGCCTGCTAAATTCGGCTTACATCTATCGCATGGAAGTTCCCTTCACGCTCGATGAGCTCTGCGCGGCAAATCTGGATCTAATTCGCGTGAACAAAATTGGAGCCTGCTATTTGCGTCCGATCGTACTGCGTGGTTATGGCGAAGCCGGTGTTGACCCCAAGGGCTGTCCCATCGAAGTCTATCTGTCGTGCTATGAGTGGGGGAAATACCTGGGTGAAGAAGGCCTACGCAGCGGAGTGGATGTTTGCATCAGCTCCTGGAATCGTCCCGCGCCGAACACCCTGCCCCAGATGGCGAAAGCTGCGGCGAATTACATGAATTCTCAGCTTATCCGCATGGAAGCGCGCGCGAACGGCTACGTGGAGGGCATCGCACTGGACGTGCACGGCCACATCAGCGAAGGTTCCGGCGAAAATATCTTCCTCGTGATGGATGGCACCGTGATCACCCCGCCGCTTTCGAATTCGGCGTTGCCGGGCATCACGCGCCATTCAGTGCTCACCATTTGCCGCGATTTGAACATTCCCGTTGCGGAGCAGGTCATCCCGCGCGAAATGCTTTACATTGCCGAAGAAGTTTTCTTCTGTGGCACGGCAGTCGAGATCACCCCCATCCGCTCAGTTGATCGCATCAAAATCGGAATTGGCTCACGGGGCCCTATCACCAAGCGCATCCAGGATGAATTTTTCGCTCTCACCGGAGGCCTCAAGCCCGACCGCCATCACTGGCTCTCGCCCACCAACGTTTCTGCGACCGCGGGAGCCAGCGTCGCTGTTCCCGTTCCTGTGCGCACCTAGCGCTCGATTAGAAATTAGCGAATAGCTTGCGAACGCATTGATCTTTCCTGACCGGAATTAACTGGTCAGCTTTGCTCGTTCTCCTAACTCGCTTTCTCCGCGCGAATTCAGTAAAATCGCGCGCGACACGGAAAATTCAATGCGAGCCATCTGGCCAGGTATTGGAGGATCGGTTGTATAGTCTGCCTCAAAAACTCCTCGCGGAATTTATCGGCACATTCATCTTGATTTTCTTCGCCATCGGCGCGATTTGTGCCGACCAATATCTGCGCGCCGCCTCGCAAATCCCCATGGGCACAATCGGAGTTGCTCTCGCTTACGGTCTTTCGTACGCAATCATAGTCGGCGCCGTCAGCCACATTTCCGGTGGACACTTGAACCCCGCGGTCACCGCCGGCTATTGGGTCACTCGACGATTGGGCACTTTGCAAACCCTGTTCTACTGGATCGCGCAACTTCTCGGCGCGATCGCAGCCACGTATCTGCTGGTCGCCATCGTCCCCGACGCCATATGGACATCCGCCGGCAGGGGGGTCACTCTGCTGGCCCCGGATTTCACGCGTCTCCACGCCATGCTTCTTGAAGGGGTGCTGACGTTTTTCCTGGTCTTCGTGGTTTTCGCAACGCTAGTGGACGCCCGAGGCGCCTTCAACAAAACATCCAGCTTCGCCATAGGCCTAACAATTTCAGTGGGCGTGCTCTGCGGTGGCCCTTTCACCGGCGCTGCCATCAACCCCGCACGATCTTTCGCCCCGGCTCTGGCCGCGCGATACTGGAGCAACCATGGCGTCTATTGGGTGGGTCCGCTTCTGGGAGGCGTGTTGGCCGCGGTGGTTTACGACCGCCTCTTCCTCGCCGACCAGCCCCCGCTTTAGCATTCTCTGCGATGCGCGCACGACATTCTTTTCAGAATACCTGACCGAACGTACAGGTTGGCAGTTTAGAAATGCTTCCCTGCACTGTTCTTGCTAGCCCTTCACACGCATGCTAGTTTTGCTTGAAGCGTCACACCCGAGGACTTTCGCTATGGCCATTAGTATTGATGATTTGTTGCGCCGCGCCGTCGAAAGCCGGGCGTCCGACTTGCACTTGAAAGTAGGCAACCACCCTTACTTGCGCGTGGACGGAATTCTGAACGGTCTCACCGATGTCCCACGCATCACGCCGGAAGAAATGCTGTCCATGGCATTCAGCATGATGACCAATCGGCAAAAGCAAAAATTCAAGGAAACCGCTGAGTTGGACATGGCCTACGGCGTCGCTGGCCTGGGCCGCTTCCGCGTCAACGTATTTCAGCAACGCGGCAACGTGGGCATGGTCCTACGCGTCATTCCCACGAAAATTCGCACCATTGAAGAATTGGAACTCCCGCGCGTGCTATCGCAAATTTGCGAGGAGCAGCGCGGCTTGATTTTGACCACGGGAACCACCGGGTCCGGTAAATCGACTACTCTGGCGGCCATGATCGACCGTATCAATTCCTTGCGCGCCGAACACATCATCACCATCGAAGATCCTATCGAGTATTTGCATCGCGACAAAAAGGGTTTCATCAATCAGCGCGAAGTGGAAGTGGATACTTCTTCATTCTCCACCGCGCTACGCGCCGCTCTGCGTCAGGATCCTGACGTCGTGCTCGTCGGCGAAATGCGCGACCTGGAAACAATCTCCACGGCGCTGCTGGCTGCTGAAACGGGCCACTTGGTGCTTTCTACTTTGCACACTCTCGACGCTACGGAAACGATTCAGCGCATCATTGCCGTGTTTCCGCCACCCGAACAAAAACAAATTCGCTTGCAGCTTGCTGGAACTTTGAAAGCGGTCATCAGCCAGCGCCTCGTCCGTAAAGCTGACGGCAGCGGCCGCGTCCCAGCCGTGGAAGTCATGATCTGTACCGGCTACATCCGCGATTGCATTATCAATCCTGATAAAACGCGTATGATTCGCGACGCTATCGCCGCCGGCACCAGCCAATACGGCATGCAAACTTTCGATCAATCGCTCTTCGATCTCTACACACGCAACCTCATCACGCTGGAAGAAGCTCTCATGCGTGCTTCCAATCCAGACGACTTCCGCCTCCGCGTGCAGGGCGTGCGCTCATCGGCCGACGCTGCCCGCGAAGAAATGGAACGCGCCATGACCGAATTCGACCGCCTCGGCAGCCGCTAAGCAATTTTTATCGGCTTTCGCGATCTTCCTGTTTTCGCAGCCTGTACAACACGTGCCGCCGTAAGGGATGCCCTTCCGGCAAGTTCGGATGGTCGAAATCGTCCGATGCATGGTGCGTCATCCCAATCTTCTTCATCACTCGACGTGATCTGATATTTCCTAGAGTTGTGAAAGACACCAAGGCGTCGAGCGTCATTTTCTCAAACGCGTACTTCACCACCGCCCGGGCCCCTTCCGTTGCCAGGCCGCGGCCCCAGTGATCGGCCGACAGCCTCCAACCAATTTCAACACACGGCGTGAAATGCGCGTCGAATGACGGCACGGCAAGCCCCACGAACCCAATAAATGCTTGTTCCTCGAGCAACTCCAGGGCAAACAACCCGAACCCATGCTCCCTGAAATGTTCTTTGATCCGCCCAAGGAGCAAATCGCTGTCCGCGCGCGTCATACACTCAGGCATAAATTCCATCACACGAGGATCCGAGTTCATCCGGTAAAACGGTTCGCGGTCTTCTTCTCTCCAGTGCCGCAGCAGCAATCGTCCAGTTTGAATCAAAGATTTCCTTCCCGTTTTCATATAAAATTGCCCCTGGCCGAGGAGCTGCACCCGGCGCCCGTTGCCGTTGGTCAGCAACACTTACAGCGTAATATTCTAGGCCACTTATATTCTCTGAATCATACCGGAGATAATCGCTTCAAGAAGAAAACCGGCCAAATCTTCTTCCACTCTAAGCGATCGCAACTCTTACTTGGTTGTAACGTCGATGTTGTGGGTTGGCATCGCGGCAGATTTCGCGCTCTCCTTCACATTTCCGCAAGCCTCCATCGGAGAGTTATCGTGCACCCTAGCCCTCCAATTTGGCCCGTCGAGGGTCTCCATAAGACTTTTAGCGTCGCCGTCCGAGCGTTATCCTAATATTGTCACGCGCAAACGCACACGCAGCTCCGAGGTGACCCTGCTATGACCGTCTCTCAAAAGCAAAAAGCTGACAAACTCCGCGCGCTTCACAATGGCCCAGATATTCTCTTGTTCGCCAATGCTTGGGACGTAGCCAGCGCGTGCATCCTCGAGCGCCTCGCATTCCCTGCGATCGCCACCAGCAGCGCCGGCATCGCAAACACGCTGGGCTACGCTGACGGCCAGCAGATCACCTCCGTCGAAATGCTGCGTGCTGTCAATCACATCACCCAGGCCGTCCATATTCCGGTAACCGCGGACCTGGAAGCCGGCTACTCAACGAACGCCGTTCAGATGCACCAAGTTGCGCTGCAACTCATCGAGTCCGGCGCCGTAGGCCTGAATCTGGAAGATGGAGAAGACGACGAAGCGCGCGTCTCAGAAACGCAAGCTCACGTGGAAAAAATTCAAGCGGTGAAAGAAGCCACCACGCAGTCCGGAATTCCTCTGGTGATCAATGCCCGCACCGACGCTTACTGGGCAACCACAAGCCCGTCTCCCAATCGCTTCGCCGAATGCGTCCGTCGCGCAAATCTATATCGCGAAGCTGGTGCAGATTGCATCTTCGTCCCAGGCATGAAAAAAATCGAGGAAATCAAAAAATTCTTGCAGGAATCCCCGGGCCCCATGAACGTGCTGGTCGGCCCCGGCGCGCCGACCATCGACGAACTGAAAGCCGCAGGCGTTCGCCGTGTCAGCCTGGGCTCCGGACCGTGGCGCGCGGCCCTCGGCCTTTTGAGCGAAATCGCCACCGAGCTCACATCCAAAGGAACCTACGAAAGCCTGGCCCGCTACATGATTCCCGCGAACGAGGTAAACGGCATGTTCTCCGCACGCAAGAAATCAGCCAACCAAAAAACCTGACGGAGGCGGCCATATCGCTCCTTGCTTCCTCGCTTCCTAGCTTCTATTCTTCTTGTTCATGCGCCAAGGCTCTTCACCACGCAAAGTTTCCAGCGAACAAGATCTCTACGCCTCTGCCCTACGCGCGTTAATGCGCCGCGCATATTCCATCCACGAAATGAAGACCTACCTGGACCGCCGCGCCGAACAGAAAGATTCGATCCCACCCGTGGTTGCCCGCTTGCGCGAACTTGCCTACCTCGACGATGCACGCTACGCAACGGACTACGCCAACCAGCACGCGAAATTGCGCCGCCAGGGACGCGTTCGCATTGCCCGCGAACTTCGCGCCCGCGGCGTTCCCGACCGCTACATCGAGGCCGCCCTCGAAACCGTTTTCGCCGAAACGGACGAGTCCGCATTAGTTCGCACCCGCCTGAAGCGCCGTCTGGGACATCTCCGCGGCCCGCTCGACCAGCGCAAAATCGCTTCGCTATATCGCAGCCTGTTGGGCGCCGGCTTTTCCTCCGATGTCATCCGCGCCGAGCTCCGCGGTGTCACCAAAGGTGAGCTCCCCGAGTTCCCCGACCCCCAGGCCTCCGACGAAGGGACCCCCTTCTGAGGTTGTTTGCGGCAGGTTGCTTACCCCCCGGCAAAAAGGAAAAAAAGTTGATTTCGAAGAAGGTTTTTCCTTTGCAACTCCGTCTAAGCAACACAGAATTCCTGAAATACTCTTGTCATGGGGAATCCAAAAGCCTATGTATCTTCGTATGTATCTTCAGAGGAACACGGCCGCGCGCGATCCTCTACATCTGTCTATCGATGACCGCCCATCGGCCCTCGCTCATTGATTAAATCTGTCCGCTAGTGAGACGAGCGCCCAGAAACGTGTGCGGCATCGAACAAAGGAGCAAGAAAATGAAAAGCCTAGTTCTTTCCGTTTTGGCTTGTGCCCTTCTGGCAGCTGGTGGCGTGTCGCAAGCCGGTACGCCCGCCGTGCAATCCCCCCAATCGGCTCAGTCTGAAGATAAGACCGCGCCCAGCTACGACATGAAGGCGCAGGCCGCCCTAGATCTCGATGGCGTGAACAAGAAAGTCATCAGCCTGGCCCAAGCTCTTCCGCAGGACAAATTCAACTGGCGTCCCTCGCCTGATTCCCGTTCTTTCGCCGAAGTTTTTCTTCACGTCGCGGGTGAACGCTATTCCATTCTTGGCTTGATGGGAGTCGCGCCGCCTTCCGGATTCGACGGTAAGACGTTTGAAAAATCAACAACCGACAAAGCCAAAATTATCGACGAACTAAACAAGTCTGGGGATTACACCCAGAAAACAATTCAAGGCATGGCTAACGCGGATTATGCAAAGCTGTTGCCCAAGCTCGGTCCCCAGGCAAATGAAGGTGACGTGATCTACATCCTGGTCGCCGACGCCCATGAGCATCTGGGACAGCTGGTCGCTTTTGCGCGCATTAACGGCATCGTACCGCCCTGGACCGTCGCAGCCGCAGCCGCCGCGAAAAAAGCCCAAGACTCACAAAAGTAGGTCAATGCGCTGCCGCAGGGGAGCCAATCGATTCCTTGGCTCCCCGAATCCTGGCACCTGCGCCTCGAACGATCTTCCCTTGTAAATAGCGCGTTGGCGTTGTCCCCAATTGCTTGCGAAACATCGATATGAACGCGCTCGTGCTGTTATATCCCGCTTCCAGAGCCGCTGAGGTCACCTTTTCCCCCGCGGCCAGCCGCTGCATCGCATGAAGCAACCGAAGCTGCTGTCGCCACTTGTTGAAAGTCATCCTTGTTTCTTCCAGGAAGAGACGCTGGATAGTTCTCTTGCTCGCGCCGCAGTCCGCGCATAATTTTTCCAATGTTCTCTGGTCACCTGGATTCACAAACAACGTATGCGCTACTCGGGTCGCCCGTGAATCCGCAGGATGTGGCAATTGCAGCGGAATACTCTTTACTGCTTTCAATTGGTCCGCGATGATTTCTATGATGCGGCCCTCATTCACATTCCTCCTGCGCAGTTTCGGAAACGTGCAGGCGTGAAGAATTAGTTCTTTCAATAGCGAGGACACATTCATCACCATACATTTCCTCGGAAAGGACGGGCAAAGTTTCGGCAAGAAGTACAAAGTCCGCATCGACACCCGCCCGGATATCGTCACTGAATGTGTCGTTTCCGCGGGAATCCAAACAGCGCGCAGCGGCGGGACCACCCACAGACCTTGCTCGGTAATCACCGTCATCACACCGGCGGAAGCAAATAAGAGCTGGTCCTCAGGATGCGAATGCTCCGGAATAACGTGCCCGTCTTTGAGTTCGGCAGACACACTGGCCATCTCGGCGACACGCTGGCCCTTTGCCCCGGCAAGTATGCTTTGGCACTTATGCGACATTTGTTGTCACGATAGCGAGAGAAAGTAAACCCTGCAAGTGCTATTCCTGTCGCCGAAATTGAATAGGAGGCAAACATGCTGGCTTCAGGAAAAATCACCGGGTTCGTACCCACTACGGATTACGACAAGGCGCGCGCTTTCTATGAAGGCAAACTGGGATTCGCCTTCGTCAGCCTCGATCAATATGCGCTGGTTATGAGCGTCGGGGGCCACAGGATTCGTATCGCGAAGATCGCGAATTTCACTCCGCTTCAAGGCACCATCCTCGGCTGGGAGGTACAAGATATTCAGGCGGTCGTTACCTGGCTTCGGGGTCGCGGCGTCACGCTCGAAAAGTACCCTTTCGCTCAAGATCGCGACCTAGGCATTTGGACTACGCCTTCCGGCGATAAAGTCGCTTGGTTCAAGGACCCGGACGGCAACATTTTGAGCATCGCTCAACACCCCCATCCAGTTCCAAAATAATTTGCAAAACACAGCGTTTCGGAGGAAAATCCGGCATCTCGCTGGCCTACCCGCAGGTCGCTCAGGAGGTTCTTTTATGACGAAGTCCCTATTGCTCGGGACTATTCTGGGTGGCTTAACCGCGTTCATCTGGAGCAGCATTTCCTGGGCTGTTCTCGGCTGGCACGAAAAACCGATACGCGCTTTTCAAAACGAAGACGAGCTAGCCGCTGTGATCGCATCACACACCGCACAGTCAGGCATCTACGTGCTTCCCGGCACCCCTTCTACCGAAGGCATGACTCCTGATCAGAAGAAAGCGGCGGAAGCAACCCAAATGGCCAAAATGCAAAAGGGCCCGCTGATGTTCGCAGCGATTCGCCGAGATGGTTTCCCATCCTACACGCGAGGCCTGAGCATTCAGCTTCTTTCCGTGTTCGCTGCGGCATTCCTACTCAGCTGGATGCTTCTTCAAACCAGCGGACTCCGTTACGCAGGCAAAGTCATATTCGTCGCGGTTGGCGGGCTCGCGGCCAGCGTCATTGTGGATCTTCCCAATTGGAATTGGTGGGGATTCTCCGGCTCGTACACGCTTATCAATCTCGTCGATTTCACGCTCACGTGGCTATTCGCCGGTCTGGTAATCGCGAAAGTTGCCAATCCCCGCGTCCCCGCGGTTGGCTTCGCGTCGAAACCTTAGGTTCAAACGGTAGCGACCATTGCCGGCATGTCGAACGTAGATCTGCAGCTGAAACTCCGCAAAAGGAGTGAGTCATGAGGAAAGGTAAACTCAAGCAGGAACCACAGGCGAAAACTGAATCGCAGTCTGACAGGAATAGGATTAATCGCCGGTCATTTCTTGGCAATATCGGCTGTGCAGCCGCCGCCACGGTAACTGTGGCGGCACTGGGCCACCCCAAACCGACCGGGGCGCAATCTGCCTCGAGCAATTCCACTAGCGTTGCAGCGCCTCAAGGCGTGACTAATCCGCGAGTGCTCCAGGCTTTCGAGCTGCGCGTGCAAGAAGCAGTCCGCGATTCTCTCGTTCATCCGGCTGCAAATGTTAGTAACGGTGATCTGGCTCGCTATGCCGACAAAGGCGGTACTTACACCAAGGCTCTTCCGCACGACTCTTTCGGTCGAGTGGACCTGGGCGCCTTCTCAGCCTTAACCACCGCGCTCGCCAGCGGTAAGTTTTCAGACTTCCAAAAAATACCCATGGGAGGCACGCGCACGCTGAACGGTCCGCAAGGCGGGATGGCCTTCGACTTGGATTGTCTCGACAGTGCGCAATTCGGCCAACCTCAGGTTCCCCCGGCGCCCAGAACAGCCAGCGACCAAAACGCCACGGAATTATTGGAACATTACTGGGCTTCGCTGCTTCGTGACGTGGCCTTCACCGATTACGGCTCGAGCGCGCTGGCAGCTCTGGCCGCCGCGGAACTCGGCGCGCAGCCAACTTATTTCGGTCCCAGAAACAGCAGTGGCCAAGTCACCACCGATCTGTTGTTCCGCGGCAGCTTCCAAGGTGAGTCGCTCGGCCCTTACATTTCCCAGTTTTTCATCCAGCCAACAAAGTTTGGCGCTCAACCGCTGGATCAGCAAATGCAAACCTATATCCCGAATCTGGACTACGGAAAGGACTTCACGACTTGGCTAGACATTCAAAACGGTGTGGATACAGGTCTGCGCAACCAGCTTGACTCGCAACAGCGGTACGTGCGGAACGGCCGCGATCTCGCCGCTTATACCCACGTGGATGTTCTCTTCCAAGCTTATTTCACCGCATTCCTCGTCCTCGCCGGTATCAACCCGCCACCGCTGAACCCCGGCAATCCCTATCTCGGCTCAAGAACTGAAAACGGCTTTGGCACTTTCGGAGCTCCCGACTTCGCAGCCACCCTCACAGCGGTAGCCACCAAAGCTCTAAACGCAGTTTGGTATCAGAAATGGTTCGTGCATTTGCGTCCCCGACCAGAGGCTATCGGCGGAATCGTCCACTTGATCAAGACCGGACAAGGTGCCAATACCGACGTGAAGTTGAGCAATGTGATCCTGAATTCACAGGGCTTGCAGCAGAGTTACAGTAAGTACGGCACTTGGCTGCTTTCACAAGCATTTCCGGAGGGCTCGCCGACTCACCCCGCGTATCCAACTGGTCACGGCGTAGTGGCCGGAGCCTGCATCACCGTGCTGAAGTTTTTCTTCGACGGAAATTTCGTGCTTCCCAATCCCATGGTGCCCGCCGATGACGGCCTGTCGCTTCAGTCCTACACCGGCCCGGACGCTGGCGAACTTACCGTCAATGGCGAACTCGCTAAATTGGGCCACAACGTTTCCTTCGGCCACGGGATCCACGCGGGGATCCATTGGCGCAGCGACACCGACACATCGCTGAATCTAGGCGAGGCCGTGGCGCTCAGCTTTCTCCGCGACAAAGCCCGCACCTACAACGAACCTTTTGCCGTTCACCTAACAAAGTTCGACGGTACCACCGCCACAATCTCCAACGCCGGCAACCCGTAGAATTACGGCCTTGGCCGACATTGCTTTCCTGGCGCCCGGGCTGCAGCCCGGCATTCCGGCTTTGTTTCAGTCGTAACGTTCTCATCGCGAACCGCACGGTTCGCGGAGGCCTTGAGGTCCGTCGGTCGGCAGACAGGGATCTGCTGTTGCGCATTTGCTTCTGACATGCAGTTTTTCCGTCGGCCGGGCCTGCGGATAATCTCACGGGACGATCACCGCCGCTCCATTAATACGATCGCTCTTCACAGCCGCCAGAGCTTCATTCGCTTGATCCAAGGCGAAAACAGTTACTTTGGGATCCACTTTAATCTTGCCCGCCAATTGCAAAAAATCTTTCGCGTCCTGTCGCGTCATGTTGGCGACACTGCGAATTTGGCGTTCGCCCCAAAGCAAGTGGTCGTAATCGAATTCCGGAATCCGATCCAGATGGATGGCATTGATGGCCACGACTCCGCCCTTACGTAAGCTTTTCAGTGCGGCGATCACAACATCTCCACTCGGAGCAAAGGTCACCGCGCGGTCCAATTCTACCGGTGGCTCATCCGCTTCTCCCCCTACCCAAGTCGCTCCCAACGATGTCGCTAGCTCGCGATGCGATGCTCCTCTGGTGGAAACGTACACGGAGCACTCCCACGCCTGCAGCACAGGCACGGCCAAGTGCGCCGACGCTCCGAAACCGAATAATCCAACTCGCTCTCCCCGTTCAACTCCCGCCACGCGCAAACTTCGAAACCCGATGATGCCCGCGCACAACAGAGGCGCCGCATGTAAATCATCCAAATTCGGCGGAAGCGGAAACACGAAGTCCCTCCGCGCCACCGCATACTCGGCATATCCGCCGTTTACCGAATAGCCTGTAAATGTGGGAGCGTCACAAAGATTTTCCATTCCGTGTTTGCAGTACCAACAACTCCCGTCTGTCCCGCCCATCCACGACACGCCCACGCGCGTGCCAATCGCGAATTCCGATCCTCCTCCTTCTAACACGTCACCCACAATCTGATGTCCCGGAATCACTTTGGCCAAAATCTGCGGCAGGTCTCCCTCGACAATATGTAAATCCGTCCTGCAAACTCCGCATGCCCGCACACGCAGGAGCACTTGTCCTGGCGCCGGTTCAGGCCTTGCCCCTTCTCCAATCGTGAGAGGCGCCTTCGCATTGGCTTGCGGCGCAATAAGAAATGCTGCTTTCATCGACGACACTCCCCGCACATGTGCACTGAGTTCTTGGATGGTCGCTACGCCAAAAGCGCGTCAGGCGGGGAACCGCGGGCCCAGGCTGCGCGCGCCCACCGCATTCAATCCCGAAGAACCCAATCGGTTTGCAGTTTCGGAGGAAGTTTCAAGGTTTGCATCACTACGCAATACTGTTCTGTTTTTTCTTTCAATCCAGCGATTTGTTCCGGGGTAGCCTTAGGCGCGGCAACATCAAAATGAAGACGAATGCTCTCAAACCCGACGGGAACATCCTTCGCTATGCCGAGGGTGCCTCGGAGATCCAAATCCCCCTCTACGGTAACTTCAATGTGTTGTGTCGGCAGGCCCATCGCCGCAGCCACCATTTGACATGTAATCTGCGCGCAAGCAGCAAGCGCGCCAAGTAAAAGATCGCCCGAGCAAGCGCCAGCGCCAGCGCCTCCCACCCCTTTGTGCGCTTCTGCGCGATAGATGGCGCGCCCGAGATCGACCGAGCACGACACCGGAGCATCCGACTGCGCGCCTTTCGCGCGGATCGTAATTCGCGAGGCGCTGGGATCGTTGCGGTATTGCTCTTTCAGCGGTTTCTGAAGCGTTCGAAGGTCCATGGAAGTCTCATCCTTATACTGTCCACTGATTATTTCTGGATGCTGCTATACCTGCGTGCTAGCATAAATGCACATCCAAGGGAGTTCCATGCCAAAATTCGTGATCGAACGTGAAGTCCCGGGGGCCGGAAATTTAACCGAGGCGCAATTGCGCGAAATGTCACAAAAGTCGGTGAACGTCCTGAGGGCCATGGGTCCCGAAATTCAATGGCTCCATAGTTACGTGACCGGCGACAAAGTATATTGCGTTTACTTGGCTCCCGACGAAGCCACCATCCGGGAACACGCCAAGCGCACTGGCATTCCGGCCAATCGCGTCTCCGCCGTGCGTCGGCTCATCGACCCATCCACGGCGGAGTAAGCTTTCATCTTCAGCCATCAGGACGACGTCGTCTCCGGCCTGAGCGCCTCCTCAACAGCCTTCTCCGCCGGCATGGCCCAACCTTCCAACCAAGCCATCGCGCTCGCTGTATTGGCCAAGGCCTGCCGCGCCGGATCCAGAATCGATTCCAGCTTGGCCTGTTCCGCGGGCGGCAGCGGAGCGCCGATATTTTGGCGCAGTGCAGCCGCGGCGCCTGCAAGCCGTAACGAACGTTCTGACTGAAGTTGAGTCGCTGCCGAACACGCACAGCATTCCAGCAAGCGGGCAATACCGCGTTTGTGATCCAGTTCTTGAAAAATTTTCAGGCTTTCTCGATATAGCGGATGAGCTACGGCACAATCCCGCTCTTCCCTGGCCAAAGTTCCCAGATCCGCGAGCGTCCCAGCAATGCCCCAGCGGTCACCGAGTTCGCGAAAGATTTTCAGTCCCTGTTGGTACAATGCCCGCGCGGCTGTCGAGTCACCCTGATCGCGGGCGACATCCCCCTGAGAGTTCAACGACCAGGCCACGCCGGTGCGATCTTCAAGTCCTTGAAAGATTGCCAGACACTCCGCGTGCAGATTGCGTGCGTGCTCATACTCGCCCTGCAGCTTGAGGATGTTCGCCAGATTACTGAGAGCCCGAGCGATGGCTTTCAAGTCGCCCAATTCCCTCCACAGCGTGAGGCTTTTCTCGAACAGAGAGTGCGCCATTGCGAGGTCGCCCCGGTCCCGGGCATTAACGGCCAGCGCATTCATGGAAACGGCCGCGCCCTGCTGGTCACCCAAATGACGCGCGATTTCTAAACTTTCGCTGAATAACGAATTCGCCGCAGGGTAATCTCCCTGCTCGCCCGCGAGCACGCCTGCCGCAAAAAGCGCGCGTGCTCGAGCTTTCGTGGGAGCTGCCGCCGCTTTCAGTTTTAAAAGCTTGCCCAGAGTGTCGCTGCCTTCTCCGAGATACTCGCGCGTCTCCCAAAACCGAAACAGAGCCGCGCCGAGACGCAATCCCCACTCCGCCTCTCCGCTTTCGGTCAGCCACTCAAGCGCCGCGCGAAAATTGTCATGCTCCGACGTGAAGCGTTCCAGCCAGTCCGCTCCGTCCCCGTCGCTCTGTTCTGGAACCACCTCTTCGGCTAGAACCAGGTAGTAGGCGGCATGCGCGCGATTCGTCAAGGCCTCCTCGCCGCTGGCCTCCAGTTTTTCTCGAGCGTACTCTCGAATCGTTTCCAACATTGCAAAACGCGATTCTCCGTTCGCCTGCTGCACCTGCTGCAGCAGGCTCTTGTCCACCATGGAAGCCATGCCGTCGAGCAGGTCCAAATCAAGATCGCCTTTCGTGTCGCACACCGCTTCCACGCCTTCCAGTGTGCATCCCCCTACAAACACCGATAATCTTCGAAAAAGTTTTTGCTCCGCCGCGCTTAGCAGATCGTAGCTCCAGTCAATGGTCGCTCGAAGCGTCTGCTGCCGCTGCGGCAAATCCCGCGCGCCCCCTGTCAATAGCTGCAACCGGCTCGCCAGCCGCGTCTGCATTGCAGAGAGCGAAAGAACCTTCACCCGAGCGGCGGCCAGTTCGATCGCCAGAGGCAAACCATCCAACCGCGCGCAAATCTCGCTGACAGCGCGGCCGTTTTCTGCGTTGAGTTCAAAATCCGGCTTGGCGGCGGCAGCGCGTTGAACGAACAACGCAACCGCGGGACACTGGGACAATATCTGCAGCGACGGCATCGACTTCGAATCCGGCAGCGCAAGGGGCGGCACCGGAAATTCATGTTCTCCGTACACGTGCAGCGCCGCGCGACTGGTTACCAGAGTTTTAAGATTGGGTGCGGTAGCAAGAAGTTCGGCGACAGCAGGCGCCGCCTGCATCAGATGCTCGAAATTGTCCAGCACGAGCAATATGGGCGCACGCAACGAATCCCGTAAGTTCTTCTTGAGTATCTCTAGCGGCGATTGGCCTCCTGCTTCCCGAATCCCCAACGTCTGCACGATCGCGGACGCCATCAATCCTGGATCGCTTACCGACGAGAGCGAAACAAAATGAGCGCCGCCGGGAAAGCGGTCGACCAGACCGCTCGCCACTTCCACAGCGAGACGTGTTTTTCCGATCCCGCCAGGACCAGTGACGGTAACCAGTCGCACATCCTGCCGCAGCATAAGTTCTTTGGCGGCAGCAACTTCTTTCTCTCGTCCCACAAACCGCGTTCGCTGTACCGGAATATTGGTCGGGCGGGCCTCGCCTTGCTTAATTTGTTTTTCCGAAAAGCGATCGCGTATAGCGGCAAGTTCCCGCGCGAGGTCTTGCGTAGACGCGTAGCGCTTATCGGGCTCTTTCTCCAGACACCTCTCGATGGCCCAGCACAAGGGTGCGGGAGCGTCCGGATTCTGCACCCCAATCGGTTCGGCTTGTTCCCGCAGAATGGCTACCATCGTCTCCGCTACCGTGTTTCTCTTAAACGCGCGCTTTCCGCTAAGCATCTCGTAAAGCACCAACCCGAACGAAAACTGGTCTGATCGAAAATCGATCCTGCCGCCACTGGCCTGCTCCGGTGACATGTATGGCACAGTTCCTAGCACCTCCCCGGCCTGCGTCTGCCACCCGGACGTAGTGCGCGTCTCCGACATTTCCCCGCCGGATGGCGCGAGCTTCGCCAACCCAAAATCCAATATTTTTACGAATCCATCCTGAGAGAGCATCAGGTTTTCAGGTTTCAGATCTCTGTGCGCGATACCCGCTTCGTGCGCCTTAGCCAGTCCCTCGGCAACTTGCGCCGCGATCTCAATGGCCTTTCGTATAGGTAGCGAGCCGCCCACCAGCAACTCGCGCAGCGTCTTGCCCTCGATCATCTCCATGGCGATGTAATGAGTGGAACCGTCTTGTCCGAGGTCGTATATGGTTACGATGTTGGGATGATTGAGGCCGGATGCCGAGCGCGCTTCCCGCTCGAACCGCTGCAACCGATCACGGTCTGCGGCGAGTTCAGCAGGCAGAATCTTTATCGCAACGATTCGACCCAACCGCGAGTCCCGCGCCTGATACACCTCTCCCATCCCGCCCATGCCTAGCAGCGTAACGATTTCGTAGGGGCCGAGGTACGAACCTGGAGCAAGAGGCATGTTTGACCGCAATTATAACCTCGGAAGTCCTTGCTCGGCACTCCGTCATGTCCGCCTAACGCGCCGGCCCCTAAGGCAGTATTTCAAACGAAGTAGGTTAAACAAAATTACCAAGGCCAGGACTCCTGCTGCGCAAGCTCAGCGTATTGCTTGTATAAACGCGCTGATCTGCGCCTCTAGCGGTATCACTGCGATTTCCATCATGTTGTTTTAGTTCCGATCCAGGTGATACATACAGCCGCTTCGGCTCGTACGCCCTTTGATATAGGGCCTGCGCCATGGGGGTGCTCGTAAACGCTTGTCAGAATCACTCCACCCGCATCCGGATGTTCCTTTGCCGTTTCCGTTGCCTTACCTGTGCCGATAGAGCGTCCCACAAAGATACTATCTCGGCTCGGCACCTTGCGTTGCACCGTCAGATAGGTGCATGCAGCTCTCGCGTTTTCGTTCACAGGTTTGTCATTCGGAATTCCGGTGCCGCTCGACCCGTATCGGCCAACCCACCAGGCATAAATCAGCTCCGAGACGTTCACCGGCATGTGCAGATCTTCAAAAGAGATGCCGGCGTCCAAGGTGTAGCTCGTGGATACGCGGCGGGAGCGGGAACTTCATCTTGTCTTGCCGGAAATAAAAGAAAGCACACGCCGCAACATAAACAACAAACAACACGAGCACCAATCTTGCAACTAAGCTGCGGTAGCCTGATGTTTATTTAGCAGCGGCAGTAACGCCGGTGGCCGCCATAGGTGGGCCGAATTATACCAACTTGAGCAGTCACCGCATTCGTGTAGAACTCAGGGTACGGGCCCTAGACAACTTCTACGGCTTAGGGCGTATCATGATGCCGTCTCCGGCCCGCGAGAAACTGTGGACGTTATCAATGGTAAGAACCGCTCAAAAAACGACCTCTCCATGTCCTAATTGTGGCAGCAAGGCGATGTGCAGATCGCGGAGGCACGGTTTCCTTGAATCGATATTACATATTCTGAAAATCGTTCCTTTCCGATGCGACGATTGCGGCAAGCGATTCTTCAGCAGGGCAACGTAACGCGTCTTGCAGTGATCCCCGCGGGAACCGTCCCTGTTGCACTACGGGCGCGCCTTGCTTCACCGTGCCATCTTGCCGCTCGCCGCGCTCGCCTTCGCCGCTTTCTCGGCAATAAGCGCGTATCCTTTCGCGCTCGCATCTTTTGCCAAGGTGTCGAGATTTTTTGGACCCTCGCCAGCAGGCCCAAATTTCATTTTGATTTCCCCAAAAGCCAACCGAGCTTCCAACTCGTAAAGAAGCAGTCCCATCTTTTTCGCATCCGCGATTGCGCCCGCAAGAATCTTGTTCGCTTCCCCCGCTTTGCCGGTAGTCGCCAGAACTCTAGCCTCCGCAATTGCAAACTCTAATCCGACAAGGCGATTCTGATTTTTTACCGCTAGCGCGCTACCCGATTCGATTTCCTTTTGCGCGTCGCTCGGCTTTCCTTGGGCCAGCAAAACGCGAGCCATTAGCGCTTGCGCCGCTATCTCATCGTCCCTTAACTTCGCCGCGCGGAACACTTTTATCGCTGTTCGTATCGCAGTCTGGGCCTCATCTAAACGCCCCTCTTCAAAGTCCAGTTCCGCGCGCGCCACGCTCACTTCACTATATTCTTGCTGATAGCTGATCTCTTTATCGATTGCCAAGGCCTGCTCGAACGCTTTCCGCGCATCACCCGACTTCCCCTGCTGCATAAGAACGGTCCCCATTCCACCGAGCGCAGCAGGGAGCAGCGGTCTCTCATCGGTTTCTTTTGCCACCGCTTGCGTTTGCTCGAAATGTTGCAAGGCCCCGGGAAGGTCGCCACTATCCATCAGAAGTTTCCCCAAGCCATTGTGTTGATACGAGGTAGCGTCTTTCAACCCTGTCTCCTGATGCAGCGCGAGCGACTGATTAAACGCCGCCTTCGATCCCGCCACGTCGCCCTGCTCAGAAAGCAGCTCGCCGATATTGCTCAACGCATTCGCTTGCCCACCCTTATCTCCGATCTCTTGCATTACCTTCAACGATTCGCGGAAAAGTTTCGTCGCGCCCGCAAGATCGCCTTCTAGCGTAAGGTAAGTCGCCAGATTATTTGTTACGTTCGCAATGTCGGCTTTGTCTCCAGTCTCGCGAAGCAAAGCCAGCGCCTGCATGGATAGTTTCTTACCACCTTCCAGGTCCCCGGCATCGGAAATCACGATTCCGATGTTGTCCAGCGCTTTCGCCGCACCCACCGTATTTCCGATCTCGTGGTAAATCGCATACGCGTTTTCGTACATTTTCTTCGAACCTGCAACATCTCCCTGGTTGGCCAACGCGTTGGCAGCGCTATTTAACGCCGTGGCAACGCCGTTCCGATCTCCCGCCGCCTCGTATATCTTTCGTGCATCTTCCACGGCCGCCAAAGCTTCTCGCTGCTTTCCAGTCTTGCGCAACGCGACGCTTTGAAACAATCGCGCCCGCGCAACCAGAAGACGTGCTCCGGCAGCCTGCCCTTTGTCCGCTGCCCGCGTTGCGGCGTTTAATTCATGTGCGAAGTCTGAAACCGATTGCGCCGCGCTTGCTTCCGTCAAGTCGATCCTGGCATCATCGCTCTGCGGTGCCGGTATCTTTTGCAGCGTTGCAACAGTCTCCAGGGCCGCCTTCCCGTTTCCCCCGCGCACCTGCGCTCGAGCCAGTAACAATCCGTAGTCCAGGTTGTCCGGAAAGAAATTAAACAACGACTGGTAAATCTCCACGGCCTTGTCCCACTCACGAGTGCTGTCGCGATAGAGGCCTTCGACTGAAAGATGGTCCTGCCGCGAAAGGTTGGCTGATAGATCAAACGCGTGCTTTGCTTCGGTAGCCGCTTTTTCGTCGTAACCTAAACCTGACCAAGCCGCCGAGAGATAGGCGTGGGCCAACGCATGCTTGGGATCGGCCTGCACCGCTTTTTGTAACAAATCGCGCGCGCCAAGGTTGTCGAATACCCGCAGTTTCGCCAATCCCTCGGCGTAAAATTTCGCAGCTTCCGGATTCGAAGGCAGCGAGGCCCTCACCGCCGCAGCTTCCGCGTCCGACACTCCGCCGGCGCCCAGCTTCTCGCGCACAGCCAGTCCCGCGCGCTGCACCAGATCGTCGAGTTGCGCTTCAGTTCCCTTTTCCGAAACGACCGCCAGAGTTTCTCCCTCGGCCGTATTCTGCAAACGCAGATCCAGCCGTATCTGCCCTTTCTCCAGCGGCACGTACGCGCCCAGCACCACTTCGTCCGTTCCCAAGTTCTTTCGTATTTTTCCCAGCGTTTCTTTTCCGTAGGTGTCCGCGTCCGGCAGTGACAAATCTACCTTCATTCGTGCAACATTTTCCCCTGGCACCGTTCGCAATTGTTCACCGGCAGCAAGCTCCGTCGTCAACATTTCCGAAAGCGCGGTCGAAAGCCAGGCTTCCTCTGGACGTCCGGAAACATTTTTGAAACCCAGCACCGCCACCGACGGCCGTACCTTAATTGCACCAGGGACAGTAGCAGCCGTGATTTCTCGCGTCCCCCGATGAAATATTCGCTCTCGCAGATTTTTTACGTTCAGTCCGATCAATAATCCAGCCGTCAAAATGGCCACCAGCACCGTGATGCCAAGAACTGTGAGACCCAAGCGTCGAGAACCCTGCGCACCTGGGCCGGCGGCGTTCGCCGGCACAGCAATCTCTCCAACCTTGTTGGAATGGAGATAGGGCCCTCCCGAACCCGCCGCCAAACTTTCCAAAACCGCTGCGAATTCCCTGGCCGATTGATAACGCTGCGAGGGCGCTTTTTCCAGCGCTTTCATGATCCCGCTTTCGAGTCCAGACGCAATTTGCGGATGCCACGTCCTGGGAGGCGTGGGTGCTCCGTGTAGGATTGCGCCGATCAATTCGGCGCCTTGCGTTTGCGGGAACGGGCGCCGTCCTGTCGCCATTTCGTACAGGACTGCGCCAGCCGAGTAAATATCGCTGCGCGCGTCGGAGGGCTCACCGCGCAATTGCTCCGGAGCCATGTAAGGTACAGTGCCCGAAATTACTCCTGAGTTTGTGGTAATGCTGCGGGTTATGTCTGCAGGATTATCGGCAAGAACTACTTTGGCTAACCCAAAATCCAGAATCTTCACTCTGCCGTCGGGCGTAACAAAAATATTTGCAGGCTTCAAATCTCTGTGGACCACGCCCTGCTCGTGCGCCGCGGAAAGCCCGGTTAGAAATTGCATTCCCAGACGGAGCAATTCTTTCTCATCTAGCGGCCCGTTTTTCAAAATTGTGCTAAGAGGTTTCCCCGGAATTAATTCCATCACCAGAAAATCGATGTCGTCTTGCTGCCCGAATTCGTGGATCGTTTCGATGTAGGGATGATTCAACTTCGCCAGCACCAGCGCTTCTTTGCGAAACTGCTTGCGCACCCCCTCGTTCGCCAAAACATCTGCGGAAAGAATTTTTACAGCCACGTCCCGGTCAAGCTGCTCGTCGTGCGCTCTGAAAACCTCCCCCATGCCCCCGGACCCGATCTTCGCAATGATCCGGTAATGTCGAAGCGTTCTACCCAACATGAGGTCAGAGCCGCATCTCCGTCCGTGAATCTTAGGTGCCGCCCAATCACAAGTCAACGCAACAACTCGCGCTCCTTAAGCGGCCCCATTAGGACACCAGCGAATGGCAACAATTTGGTATTTGCCACTAGTACGCTATAAGCTGGCAAGCTGTCTTGAAGCCACCCGTGAAACTTCTTCAGAGGCTCCTACGCGCTTTTGTCTTGATCGTGAGCGCCATGTTTGTCTTACCCGCTGTAGCATTCGCACAGACCGACGAAATCCAAGTCTATGACGCGGTAATTGCTAAACCAGGAGTCTTCAATCTCACGTTGCATAATAACTTTATTGCTGACGGTTTAAAGACGCCGGCCTTCCCGGGTGGACTCATTCCCGACAAGTCCTTCAACGGTGTGCCGGAGTGGGCCTACGGTGTTACCGATTGGTTCGAGGCCGGGCTTTATCTCCCGCTGTACAGTGGTTCTCAAGACCGCGGCCCCTCCATCAACGGAGGCAAGATCCGCTTGCTCTTCGTCAGGCCCCATGCCGAGGAGCGCACGTTCTTTTTCGGCGCAAATTTTGAATTCAGCTATAACGCCCTGCACTGGCAGCCGCACCGCTTCACCTCAGAGATTCGCCCGATCATCGGATGGCACTTGCACCCGGTGGACATTATCGTGAATCCCATTCTCGACAACTCCTTCGTGGGCGGCTTCAAGAATCTCGATTTCGCCCCAGCACTACGTGTCGCGTACAATCTTCCTCCGAAGTGGGCCCTGGCTATAGAGGAGTATGCCGATTACGGTCCTCTGCGCAATTTCTACTCCGCCAGCCAGCAGTCGCATGAACTATTCGGACTGTTCGATCGCTATTCGAAAATTGTAAATGTCGAAGCTGGCGTCGGCTTCGGTCTCACAAGCTCGTCCGACAAAATAACCTTGAAGTTGATCCTCTCGCGCGATCTCAACTCGCGTTCTAAAAATTGATGTGGCATTCCTCACAAACCTTCCAGCAGCCGACGAGCTCGCCGGTCTGCCCACACTGCCAAACGCCCACCGCTTCCAGCGCTAAATGTATGGCCCAGGCGCCTCTCGGGATTTTTCGACCCATGGAAAAATGCCGACACCGACATCGCCGACATTGCTTGTTTCCCTCCGTTGTAGAGGAGGTTGTGGTAGCGCTGGTTCAGTCGATGCTGTACTTTTTCAGGCTCTAGCGAACAAGAAACTTTAAACGAGATTCCTGCTCGAAGGTCGGCGCATTCGCGGTGACGGCCATATGGTCGTTCTTGTTCCCGGTTTCGTGGAATTTGTGAAGATGGTGGACGGCGTAATAAAGGAACTGGTCGTTCAGGGTTATCTGTCGCCGGAACTCAACCCGCAGGCTTTTCGCTCGGCGCTGATGGGAGCGATAGAGGGAATGCTTCGCGACCACATGCTGGCCCGCACCTCACGCTTCCCGGGAACCTTCACGGAAGCCGACATGCGCGTCGTCCTCTCCAAAATTCTTCAGCTCTTCGTAACCAAGTAGTCGCGCTCACTCGCGTTTTTCTGTCCTGTCCTTCGTTTTCGTGACCTCCCTCTTCAGCGATTCCCTTCCGCATTTACAGTGAATACCTGACGTTCAGTTCTTCAAGGTTAGGTTATGTTGGGACGGGCACAAGACGGAAACCCGATGGCTGTTGTCGAAGTCATCTTTCCGCAGCGACACCTAGCGCACAGGCATGCGACACATAAAATATTGTCGAAGAATTGCTGCCATGACAATCCTAGCGGGTTCCATCTCACCAATATTTTCGCAATCCCCCATCCACAAAATTAAGAATGTGTTTTGGCAGCCGAACGACCTACAGCAAGGATCCCCAGCTTTTATCACCGTGGAGCTCGAGCGTCCCCCGATTCAAGTGACCGGCCAGTTCATTGGGAAGAATTTGTCATTCTTCAAGTCAGACAATCCTAAGATCTGGTATGCGCTGGCTGGTGCGGACCTGGAGACTGAGCCCGGAACATACGATTTATCCGTCCGTGCAGTCATGCCCGGAGGAAGAGTCACACGCTCCTTGAAGAAAGTTGACATCGCAGCCGCCAACTTTGGCAGTGGACCGGTGAACGTTCCCGAAAACTTCGTCGAGCCCGACGCGGACAGTCAAAAGAAAATTGCGGCTGATCGAGCGCTCAAGCAGAGAGCCTTCTCGCATTTCATTCCCACGCCTCAGTGGTCCGGCGATTTTGATACGCCGGTACCGGGCAAGCCCACTGACACGTTTGGTATCACACATATTTTCAATGAGGAGTTAAGCAGCACACATCGAGGCACAGATTTCCCGGTGCCCCCAGGTACGCCCGTTGTCGCGTCCAACTCGGGGACCGTGGTATTGGCGAGCGAATTGTTCTATGAGGGCAACTGCGTAATCGTCGATCATGGTCTGCGCTTCTTCACCATCTATATGCACCTCTCAAAAATAGACGTAAAAGTAGGGGAGAAGCTCGCCAAGGCTGATCGTCTGGGACTCTCCGGCCAAACAGGACGCGTGACCGGAGCGCATCTGCACTTAGGCGTCAGATCGAACGGAGCCTATGTAAACCCCACAAAGCTGCTAGCGTTGACGTTGCCGAAACTAAGTCCAGCTAATTCAACTCGGCCGAAGCGCACGCAGCAATCGCAATAAATCGCGGACAGGCCCAGCGGTTTCTGCGGGGGCCAGCGAATCAGGCAGGATTTTTATCGCATCGTCGGGCTGTACTTTCGCCCATGCCGCCCACGCTTAGCACCGATTGAATTTCGTACGGACCAAGTTTCGTTCTAGCAGCGAGGCTCATGAGCGCGCCGCTCAGCACCATCAAAACTCGCGAGGGTGCCGCACTTTTTCTGCGCGCCATGCAGAAAACGAGTGGGTTTAGACCCCACCCAAGCGATACGCAACCGAGTCATCGGCTAAGCCAGAATTGCGCATGGCCTGGTGTTCCTCTGAACCGTCGGTTTAAAGCTGCAATTATGCATTTAGTACTACAAAATTCACTCCCTCTGGAACCGAAGTACTGAACGTACTATGAAAAGTGGACCGAGCCTTTGGGTCCTATCGGCCATTGTCGCCAACGTGCGCCGATCTGAAACTGTCATCGACCTGAGATGGCTCAGAGGGAAGAGGAGAAAAAATGAGCAACCGACAACATGGTTTTTCACTGATCGAACTTCTAATCGTCGTGGCGATTATTTTGATTATCGCTGCTATCGCAATTCCGAATTTGCTTGCGGCCAGCATGGCGGCAAATGAAGCTTCGGCCGTCGGCTCGATTCGCACCATCAATTCTGCGGCCGTCACCTACGCTTCCGCTTGGGGAGTACAATTCCCAGCTACTCTGGCGGCGATGGGCGGAGTGCCGGGGGGCGTGGCAGTTTGCGGCGCGGATCTCTTGATGGACCCAGTCCTGGCCAATGCAACAGCAGCCGTGACGGCCAAGAGCGGTTATTTCTTCACCTATGTCGGCGCCACCGCAACGCCGGCCGTTGGCGGATGCAGCGGTTTCCAGACCTACACGATTGTGGGACAGCCTGTAACGGTCGGACAAACGGGTCAGCGCGGTTTTTTCAGCGATGAGAGCGGCGTCATACGTTACACCACGGACGGCAGCGCCCCGACAGTCGCCAGCCCCCCGCTGCAGTAATCCGTCACCCTTGGAGGTGGCGGCATTGAACTTCATCTGCACGGCGATATCTGACCCGATTCTGAAATTGAGCCGGTCATCTCGTTCGCGTTTTGAACGAAAGAACCCGGAGCGGGTCTGGCGCTGGCAAGAATTTTTTCCCGATTAGTACAACGTTTTGCACAATCGAGGTCACGCCGCTAGCCCATCTCCTCGAATGTCTTGAATCAACAGAGGATTAGAGAACGTCGATCTGTGGCTCAGAAATTGCTAGCGTGGAATGGGGGCACGTCCATGAAAATCCTCGGCATCAGGCAATGCATCACGCTGGCGATCCTGGGTCTGCTAGGGCTAGGCGGCGCGAGCTCGCTCAAAGCCGGATCTATCCTCGCGACAGCGGATATCACCCCAACCAAGATCGGCCCGAGCCTGTATCAATATGATGTGACTCTCCATAACACTGGTTCCACCAACATTGGCACTTTCTGGTTTGGGTGGATTCCAGGCCAGAATTTTATGTCGGCCTCCCCGACCAGTATTCTCTTTCCCACGTCCTGGATGGAAATGGTTACACACGGCGGTCCCGGCGATGGCTATGCAATCCAATGGGTGGCCAGCAACCCGGGCGCGGTTTTGACCCCGGGGAATTCGCTCACGGGCTTTCAATTCGATAGCACCATGACGCCATTGCAAATGGCCGGGTTGTCGCCCGCCCACCCCCTATACCCTGTGGGCACCTCCTTCGTATATATCGGCTTTCCTTTCGGGGATCCGGGTTTTCAGTTCGTAGCTACAGTGAACCAGGTAACAACTACGCCGGAACCTTCGAACCTACTTCTGGTAGCCTCAGCCTTGAGCATGGCGTTTGCCGTCGTGCGCCGCAGGTTGGCACAACGATCCTAGCCGGGGGAGCCGCCCGTTCTCGCGGCACCAGTACCGCCACAGCTGAGACTCGCAGCGCGCACTATTGCAAAATTGCATTTCTAACCGAAACTGGTCGAAGAATAGAAGTTATAGAAAACAAACCAATAGACCTGCCTAACCGGTCCTGGAATCGCCTGGTTCGTTTCGTCGAAGCGCATTTCTAATCGGGAACTGACGATACTGCGAGCATGGGCAAGCTGAGCGCTCAGCGCTGCGTCGAGGGATCTGTTTTGCATTCTTGATCGCGAACTTTCAACCGTCCGAGATTTAGCGGTCCACCGATCACGAGGTCGCCGCCCGCAATCCTCGCGCGGTTAAGCGAAGCCTAAGACAGAAAACGACGACGGCGCGCTTACCTTTCGCGACGAACTTCCCGCGAGCCGTCGCTTCACGGTTTTAGATTCCAATCCCAACGCGAACATCCCACATCGCGCTCCGCGTTGCGGCTCCCGAACTCGTCTGCGATAATGACCTGCTGCAACCGAGGTTGTCTTTGACGCGCACTGACTGGACTGGCAACGAAGTCCGCAAAACATTTCTAAAATACTTCGAAGAGCGCGGCCACCGCGTGGTGCGCAGCTCCTCGCTCGTCCCTCACAACGATCTCACGCTACTCTTCACCAACGCCGGAATGAATCAGTTCAAGGAGGTCTTCCTGGGACTCGAGCAGCGCGACTACAAACGCGCTACCTCTTGCCAGAAATGTGTGCGCGCCGGCGGAAAACATAATGACTTGGAAAACGTCGGCTTCACCAACCGCCACCACACTTTCTTCGAAATGCTCGGCAATTTTTCCTTCGGCGACTATTTCAAAAAGGAAGCCATCGCATACGCCTGGGAGCTGGTCACCTCGCCGAAGCGGTTCGACGTTTCGCTCGACAAACTTTACTTCACTGTCTTCGGCGGCGCCGAAATCTCCGGACAAAAACTTCCTCCTGACCACGAAGCCGCCGGCTTTTGGACCGCCATCGGCGCGCCGAAAGATCGCGTAATCGAAGTCCCCGGTCTGAAAGAAAATTTCTGGGCCATGGGCGACACCGGCCCCTGCGGCCCCTGCACCGAAATTTTCTACGACATGGGCCCTGCCGCCTCCGACCAAGGGCATGCGGACTGCGAATTTCCCTGCGATTGCGGCCGCTACGTCGAAATCTGGAACCTGGTCTTCATGCAGTTCAATCGCGACGCGACCGGCAAACTCAATCCCCTGCCTAAGCCTTCTGTCGACACCGGCATGGGCCTCGAACGTATGACCGCTGTCCTGCAAGGCAAAATCAGCAACTTCGACACTGATTTATTCCAGCCGATAATGCGCGAAGCTAGCAAGCTCACAAATGTTGATGTGAACGAAGCAAAGATTCAGCCATCGCTTCGAATTGTCGCCGATCACTCCCGCGCCGCGACCTTCTTAATCGCTGACGGCGTGGTCCCATCGAACGAAGGCCGCGGCTACGTTCTACGCAAAATTATTCGCCGCGCCTTGCGCCACGCGCGCATGCTTGACGCGCCGACACCGTTTCTTTCTGTGATGTCGGGTGCAGTTCGCGAAGAGATGAAGGGCGCATATCCCGAACTCGAGGAGCACGCTTCCCGTATAACCAAAATTCTCGATGAAGAGGAACGTCAATTTACCAGGACGGTCGATGTCGGTCTTAAAAAACTCGAGGAAGATCTAGTTCCCTACCTTGCAGCAAGCAAGAAACAGGAAACCACCTACCCGGGAACAAACGCTTTCCGGCTCTATGACACGTTTGGGCTGCCGCTCGATTTCATCGAGGATGTGCTTCGCGATAATGGTCTGAAGTTGCAACCAGGTGAATTTGACCGCGCCATGGAGGAGCAGCGCACGCGCGCCAAAGCGTCCTGGAAAGGCGTGCACAAAGATACCGCAAACCCCGTGTACACGAAAATCGCGCAAACCTACAAGACCGAGCCGGATTTTTACTTTGGAACGGACACGCGCGATTGCCGCATCGAAGCTATCGTCACCAAGCAGGGTCAGGTTAACGAAATCAAAAAGGGGATGGAAGCTGAAGTCGTTCTCGACCGCACCTCGATTTATTCCGAATCGGGCGGACAGGTCGCTGACACCGGTGGTTTCTACGACAATGCAGAATCGCTCGAAGTGGCAGAGGTTCGCGGCGCATATTATCCCGTTAGCGGACTGATCGCGCATCGAATCGTCGCGAAAGAAGACCTGCATGTCGGCGACCGCGTCGCCACCGTGGCCGACGTCGAGCGCCGCATCCGCAACATGCGAAATCACACCGCCACGCATTTGCTGAACGCCGCACTGCGCAACATTCTCGGCACACATGTGAAGCAAGCTGGCTCGCTCGTCGCGCCCGATCACTTGCGCTTCGATTTTTCGCATTTCGCCGCCGTGGACCCGAGCGAGCTTTCCGAAATCGAGCAGCAGGTGAACGAGGAAATCTGGAAAGATCTCCAAACTACTACCGATATCATGAATATTGACGACGCCCTAGGCTCCGGCGCGCTCGCTTTCTTCGGCGACAAATATCCCGAGTCCAACGTTCGCGTGGTCACCATTCCCGACGCGACCGCCCCGCGCGGTTTCTACAGCAAAGAGCTTTGCGGCGGCACGCACGTGGGGCGCACCGGCGCGATCGGCGTCTTCAAAATTCTCGGCGAGTCTTCCACTTCTGCCGGCATCCGCCGCATTGAAGCCATCTCCGGCGACCGTGCCCTCTCCGAATACCAGAAATCGCTCTCGACTCTTCGCCGGGTCGCCAGCCTGTTGAACTCCAGTGAAGACGAAGTTGTCGCCGCCCTCGAACGCCAGTTCGATGCTACCCGCCAACTCGAAAAGCAACTCGCAGGCTTAAAACGCAAAGCGGCCGGTGGAATTGCCGACTCTCTTTTAGAGGATGTGCGAATTCTAAAAGAGGTTCGCTTTGTTGCCGCCAAAGTTGACGGTTTTGACCGCGAAGCCCTTCGCCAGCTCGTCGATACCCTGCGCCAGAAGCTCGGCTCCGGTGTTGTGGTGCTGGCCTCCGTCGAAGACGGCAAAGTTGCTCTAATTACAGGAGTTACAAAGGACCTTACCTCTCGCATCCACGCCGGGAAAATCGTCCAAGAACTTGCCAAGTTTGTCGGCGGTTCCGGCGGCGGCCGCCCCGATTTGGCAGAGGCTGGCGGAAAAGACACATCTGGAATAGAAAACGCTCTGGGCCAGGTATACCCTCTCCTCGACCGCTTGTTATAATTTCAACAGCGCCAGAGCTTTATGCCCGCATCGGGCTTCCATTTTTCCCGCGGGCCAGTTCTGCAATGCCGAGAACTTGTGTCTCTGAAGCTTGAGAGAAAATCTCTGCCTTCCCTTGGGCCAGCTGCAGCACTCGGCTGTGTTACAGTCACACCGAGTTGCGGTCGGGCGTTGGGCAGTCAGGCTATTGAGTTAGTAAGCGTTCGGTACTCGCAAAGCGTTTAGCGAACGAGGGACCATGCAAATGCACCGCAGCTATTTTGCCGCTGGCACGCACCGCAACAACTTCGCTGCTGGCATTCTGTTAGCCGGGATCTGTTTGGCCCTGGCACAGCCAGCGCGCGCCCAGATAACCACCACCATGGATAGCCATGGCAAGTTGATTTTCGTGAATGCCGATTCCCCCGCGGCCCATCGTGGGAGTACTATTAGTTCCCCGGCTCCGGTGCAGGGTTTTCGTCCGCGGAATCCGGAAGCATCGCCGGATGTGTCAGCGGCGGCTCTGCCGCCGCCCGGCTTTAGTGCTGCGCAACCGCGATCGGCGACGAGTGTTATAGATCAGCGGATGGAGCGTATTGTGCGCGACGCAGCTGCGCGGCACGACGTGGATCCGGCGCTGGTGAAAGCGGTAATCAGCACGGAATCGGGTTGGAATTCGCAAGCAGTCTCGCGCAAGGGAGCGGTCGGCTTGATGCAACTGATTCCTGGAACAGCGCAGCGTTTTGGAGTCAACAATTCGTTCGATCCGGCGCAGAATGTGGAGGGTGGAACGACGTATTTGAAGTCGCTGCTGGACCGTTACAACGGCGATCTGTCGAAGTCGCTAGCCGCTTATAACGCGGGCGAGCACGCCGTGGATATGCGTGGGGGCGTTCCAGCTTACAGGGAAACGCAACAGTACGTGCGAAAAGTGACTGACGCATACTTCCGGCCTGAGTCGGGCCGCAACTCGACGCTCTGGAGTCCGCCAAAAGCTCCGGTGCGAAAAGAAGTGGACGCCAAAGGCCGCGTAATTTTCACGAACGAATGACGCAAGTGTTTTCCGCCAAAGTTCATACGCCGATAAAGTTTTTTCTGCCAGTGATTGCACTACTTCTGTCGCTGGCTAGCCCCTGCTACGCCGATAAAAAATACGAAGCGCGCGCACAATTTGAACGCGCCGTGCGTATGCGCACCGCGCTAGAAGAGCGTCCTGAAAAAGACCGCACGCTGGCCTTGTACAAGCAAACCATAGCCGGATATCAGAAAGTTTATTTGATCACGCCGCTGGCGGCAGAAGTAACGCCCGCGCTGATTGCAGAAGCGGAGCTGTACCAGCAGATGGGGCAGCAATTCGACGAGAAATATTATCAGTCCGCTATCGACACCTATAATTTTCTGCTCAAGCAGTATCCCGAGAGCCGCTACCGCTCCACTGCAATTTTTGCCATCGCACAAATCCGAAAAAATGATTTAGGACAGGCGGAAGCCGCGGAAGTGGCCTTCAAGGATTTTCTGAAGCGTTTTCCCAAGTCAGATAAAGTAGCGGCGGCGCGCCAGGCATTGAAGCAAATTTCGGATTCGCGCGAAGAGGCCAAGAACCAAGCGCCGGAAGTGAAAGGAAAGGTTATCGAGGCCCACGAAAGCACACACGGAACTCCGCACGTTACCGATATACAGACCTGGAACGCGGATAATTTCAGTCGCATCGTGGTGATGCTGGAAGACACCGTAAAATTTGATTCCGCTCACATTGCTTCTCCCGATCGGATCTATTTCGATTTGCACAAAGCGAACGTCGGTCCAGGGTTTGCGAAAAAAACGATCGATGTGCAGAATGGCTTGCTGAAATCAGTGCGTTTGGGGCAGAACCGCGAGGGCGTGGTGCGATTGGTTCTTGATGTGGATGGTGCGCGCGATTACAAGGCTTACCTGGTCTCGAATCCCTATCGGCTGGTAATCGAAGTCCAGAATAATGTCAACGTCACGACCGCGAAAAACAGTTCTAGCGCGCCAGCTACCACTGTGCCGGTGTCGGCGGCGGCGAAAGAAGAGATCGAGAATACGGACGCGAAATCGACGAACTATCCAAGCGAGCCAGCCCCGGCTGATGCGAACAAACAACCTGCGACTGCCAAGCTCGCGGCTAAACTTGCCGCCTCACCCGCCGAGAAAAGCACTCCCATAAAAACAAAGAGTGCTAATGCAAATTCGGCGGCTTTAAAACCGCCGACCGAACCCAAGCCCACACGGGACGGACAGCATTCGTTAACCCGCGCTTTGGGTCTGAAAATCGGACGCATCGTGATCGATCCGGGCCACGGCGGACACGACACCGGAACGATCGGGCCACATGGATTGATGGAAAAAGACCTTTGCCTGGACGTGGCGCTGCGACTGGGACACTTAATTGAACAAAAACTCCCGGGCGCGGAAGTGATCTACACGCGCAAGGATGACACGTTCATTCCGTTGGAACAGCGCACCGCGATGGCGAATGAGGCGAAAGCGGACCTGTTTATTTCCATTCACGCAAATTCGAGCCACGACCATGAAGCACGCGGAATCGAGACTTATTATTTGAACTTTGCGACTTCGGAAGAATCGCTGGAAGTGGCGACGCGTGAAAACGCGCTTTCGCAAGAAGGTTTGCACGATTTGCAGGACCTGGTGAAGAAGATCGCCCGCAACGAAAAGATCGAGGAATCAAAGGAGTTTGCGAGCGACGTGCAAGATTCGCTCACACGCCGGATGCAACTGGTGAGCCAGGGTGAAAAGAACCGTGGCGTGAAGAAGGCGCCTTTTGTTGTTCTCATCGGGGCAAACATGCCCTCGATCCTTTCGGAGATTTCCTTTATCAGTAATCCCAGCGACGAAAAACTGCTGCGCAAGGGCGACCAACGCCAGCGCGTTGCGGACGGCTTGTACCGGGGCATCGCCGCGTATCTCGATAATCTGAACAGCCTTTCGTACGACAAATCAAAGCTTGTTTCGGACAATCGCGCCGGCGCTCTGGGGGTGAAAGCATCCAGACCAGCCGCCAGCGGGTCTAGTGATCCGTCCGCAGGCGCCGGCGAAAATATTGCCAGAGTGGCGTCCGACGGGAACCCCAAGTAGAATTCCGGCATCTAATTAGGAATGCGAATGCGCCACTACGTCTATCTCTGCCTGGTTTCAGTACTTCTGTTGTTTGCCTCGCCGTCCACACCAGCTCAAGGCGTGGTCCCCGATTCATTTGCCGGCTGGAATTGCAACGGAAGAACCTCGTTCAATCCCGCGCAACCCTCGCAGATCGCACCGCAGACTGCCAGTTCCGCAGGAAACGATGTCCTAGCGGAGTATGGATTCGTTTCGGGCGAACAGTGCGAGTACACGCGTGGGGCGGAAAAGCTGGGAGTGCAAGTGTACCGAATGAAGGATCCGAGCGGAGCGTACGGACTCTATTCCTACATGCGAGGCGCGGATTTGTCACACGGCTCGATCAGTGAACATTCCTCGGTTGGAGCATCTAGAGCGCTGGCGCTTGACGGGAATCTGCTGGTTGATATTCGCGGATTTGAACTTCCCCGACGAGAAAAAGATTTGAAGGCGCTTTTGGCCGCGGTGAAGCCGCACGCCGAAGAAGGGCCGTTGCCGTCGCTTCCCGATGAGATGCCGACCAAGGGAATGGTCGAGCGATCAGACCATTACGTTTTGGGTCCGCTGACTCTGAACCAATTTGTGCCGGTGTCGCCCAGCGACTGGCTGGGATTTTCGCAGGGTGCCGAAGCGGAATCCGCGCGGTACAGATCAGAAGGACACGAAGTGACCTTGCTGCTCGCGGACTTCCCTACCCCGCAGACTGCGGCAAAGAAACTTGTTGAGCTACAAAAGAACTATCATGTGAACGATGCGAGCCCTGCTCCCAATTCTTCTCCGCTATTTGCTAAGCGTTCCATCACGCTGCTGGCGATTGTCTACGGAGCGCGCACGCAAGCGGAAGCCGACGCTTTGTTGAAGCAGGTGGAATCAGACGCGGAAATTACCTGGAACGAACCTACATTTCAATTCAAAGAGCCGCCGATTAGCGCCATGATTGTGGGAACGATTATCGGAACCGGTGTCATTTGCATGTTTGCGGTGATTTCGGGCATCGCGTTCGGCGGCCTGCGAATCGTGGTAAAGCGTTTTTTTCCGGACAAAGTGTTTGACCGCAGCAGTCATTTGCAAGTTCTGCAGATGGGCCTGGTGAGCAAACCGATTAATTCAGAAGATTTTTACGGCATGGACCGCCCTCCACGCAAATAGAATCGCCGAACCACGAAAGTTCGTTCAGGAAAGAGCCGGCAAGATGCCGGCGCTACAAAAAGTGAAAACATCGATGTAATTAAGCGGTGGGCTTGTCCGGGACAGGCTCGGTGGCATAGAAATCTTCGCGAAAACGAGTAGCGTAAGAGTCGAGCAACTCCTCAATCCGTTGCGGCTTGTTAGCGCGCAGCACAAATCCGGCGTGATGATGCTTCGGGATGCGCATAACGATTTCGGGATCGTTATAGCTGGAGGTATCGGGATTATCTTGACGCGCCAGGGAAATCACAACTCCGGCATAATCTCGCCGCACATTCGGCAAAAAGTAGGGAGTCTTCCCTCCTCCGACTTCGATGCGCGCCCACTCGCGCCATAAATTCACGCCGGTGGCGGCTTCAATTACATCCGAAATATAAGCGCCGCCGACGCGCGCGGCAATTTCGATGAAATAAATTTCTCCGTCTTCATTCGCGCGCAGAAATTCGGCATGGGTAACGCCGCGCACGAGCCCGAGGGCTTCCACTAACGCGCGGTTAATCTTCAGCAGGGCTTTGGATTCGGAGGAAGTCCGTGCCAAGGTACGAGTGGTAAAAATGCCGCCTTGGTGCGAAACGTCCAGAGGCGGCTTGCCGTACATGTGCGCCTCGGCAAAAACCACCTTGCTCTCGGAGACGATGCTATCGACGTGGAAGACATCTCCGGGGACGAATTGTTCGAGCAAAAAGAAAGATTGTTGGTCGCCGAGCTGGTCGAGCAAGGGCCACAGCTCGGCGGGCTCGTTGATTTTTTTCATGCCGATGCCGGACGCTTGCGAGCGTGGCTTGAGCAGCCATGGCGGCTTCACCCGCGCCATAAAACCTTTTAGGTCGTCGTAATTCAGGACACGAACGAATTCCGGGACGAGGATGCCGGATTCCTGGGCGCGGCCGCGCATGGCAAGTTTGTCGCGAAAATAACGCATGGTGGTGAGACCCATGCCGGGGATGCGTAAGTGCTCGCGGAGGGCGGCCACGTTCTCCATATCGAATTCGTCGAGGGCAACGATGTGGTCGATCGGATGCGTGCGCGCGAGGAAACTGACGGCACGAATGATATCGGCCGTGGGCAGATCTTCCGGCATGTAAAACATTTCGTCAATGGCTTCGCTGGGCCAGTTGCCATGCCGAAGTTTTTCAAGGGTGAGAAAAAGCACACGACAACCGGCGTCTTTTGCCGAGCGCAGAAATTCCTGGCCTTTTTCGTATGAACTAATGCAAAGAATGGTTAGCGGTCGCTCTGGGGACAAAGACGATGGCCTCGGGTGATCTCTGCGTTACACCGGCTCGGCAGCATAGACGAGAGAGCGGATTATACTGCGGTCTCGCCGGCAGGAAAGAGAAATTGCAAGAAGGGCGCGACGCGCTGCGCCCAAGCTGCTTCGTTATGCTCGGCACCGGGAATTACTTCAAAGCGCAGATCGCGGCCCTCGCGCCAGCCTTTTTCTACCAAAACGCCGCACAGCTTTTGCACCTGGTCGGCGCTGCGGCCGCCTTCCTTGGTGCCGACATCGAGCCAGATTCGCGGGCGGCTCTGCAAATTCAAGCGAGCGGCAAAATTCAGAATCCACCCGCGATTCCACCATACCGAGGGCGAAAGCACGGCTAGTTTGCCGAACACTTGCGGGAAGCGCAGGCCGAGATAAATCGTAAGAAGGCCGCCGAGGACGAGCCGCCCAGTCCCGTATTTGCGGGACCGGAAAGCGCGCGATATTGAGATTCGACGAATGGCTTGATTTCTTCCAGTAGCATTTGGCCGTAACGATCGGCTTTTCCGCCGCCTATCTTCTTGTCGCGCGAAGGTGTGTACTCGCCCAGACGCGATTTGCCGGTGTTGTAAATGCCGACGATGATGAGCGGGCGAATAGCGCGTTGGACCATCAGGTGTTCCGCGGTGTCCCTCACGCGCCAGTCCATTCCGGGGATGAAGGAGGTTGCAGCGTCGAAGAGATTTTGGCCGTCTTGCAGATAGAGCACCGGGTAGCGCGACTGCGAATTTTCTTCGTAACCAGGCGGAAGATAAACGATGAGGTCGCGCGGTCGCGGGAGAAATCGCGAGCGATACTTTTCATGCTTGCGTAATTGTCCAGGGGAGGCCGCAATCAAAGCTGTGCACCGTTTTGTGAAAGAACGAACAGGCGGCGAAGCATTATTTGCATTCCATTAGGATAGCAGAGCGGAAATTCGGACGCATAGAGTTTCCGGTATTCTGTGCGGGTAAACGCCGTATAATATCGCGCTCGACTTCAAGCTTGCGGCAACAGCGCGCCAGGCAAGCTAGCTAACCAAGGGAGTGATATGCAACGGGAATATCATCGCTGGTATTCGAATCGGCTGGGACTGGAGATGGGGATTGTGGTGTACGGGCACTGGGGGCCGCCGCTGCTTGGATTTCCCACGAGCGCAGGCGATGAATGGGAACTGGAAAACCAGGGACTGATCGAAAGCTTGTCACCGCTGATCGATGCCGGGCGCGTGAAATTTTTCAGCATTAATTCGGTGAATTCCGCGGGATTTTACAATAAGGGCGCGCATCCATTTCATCGCAGCTACGTGCAGGCGCAGTTTGACGCGTACGTGCGCAACGAAGTGATTCCTTTTATTCAGGATAATTGCCAATCGCACGACATCGCGATATCCACGATGGGAGCGTCGTTTGGCGCGTATCATGCGGCGAATACTTTATTCAAACATCCTGATGTGGTGCGGCGGTGCTTTGCGCTTTCGGGCGTTTACGACATAAACAGTTTTATGGATGGGATGTACGACGACAACACCTACTTCAATAATCCGGTGGATTACCTTTCGCATCTCTCGGACGGAAACTGTGGCGCAGCTCGCACAATGCGACATTCATATCGCGACGGGGTGCGGGCCGTGGGAGGACAGCGGACCGTCGTACCGGTTGTCGGCGATTTTTGCGGCTAAGGGAATTCCGCATCATCTGGATGATTGGGGACCGGCAGGGCGGGCATGATTGGCCGTACTGGAAACATCAGATGTGGGAATACGTTACAGGATTATTTTAACGCGGCGGCTAGAGCCAAGCCCAGGCGATCTAACAGGTAGCGGCCTTTAGCAATCACCTGCTCTTCATCAATCCACACGTTGCAATGGCGGGCGAGGACATCCACGTGCGTTCGAGAACTCCATGCTGCGTGAGTTTGGCTGCCGTAGGGATCGCCGAACGCAAGATGCACTCCCGGGAGCTTTTCGTCTTGCAGCAAGACGCCGATCATGTCGGACAGGCTTAAATTCGTTCCGAAGGCAAGTTCGCCGACGCGATCGCTATTTTCGTCTGTGTGGCAATATTTCCAGAATTCTTCCTCGAGATCTTTGCGCGCGCATTTTGCAGAGACCAGGCGCGCACCGTTGATCTCAAGTGCCAGCGGCGTGTTTTGCAGGTCGCCATACTTTCCACAGAAGTGATCGCCGGCTGTGCCGTCGCAAACAAATCTGCCGTCCACTTTTGCGGGCGTGGTGAAAACTTCGCCCGCCGGAAGATTGGACCAGTAGCGCGTTTGATCAAGCCGCTGGTCTTCACCCAATCGAGCGCAGCGTCAAAGTGGCGACGAGAGCTGTGCCGGCATCGGTGCGTACGGTGAGCGAGCGCGCGGAGTGCATGCGCTGCAGCAGGCGCTCGCTGAGTTTGTCCACCAGCGTGTAATCGGCGCGCATTCCCTGCTGCATAATTTCGGGCGTGACGCCGACCATGTGCGCGTAACGAATGTGGCGACGCTCGACGACGCCTACGATGTCTTTGCGCGCGGCAAGTTCACCTTGGATCGGCTGCATGCAGAGAATTCCCGCGTCGGCGGCCGAGCGACTCGAGCAATGCTTGCGGGGCGCGGGTTTAGCGGACGCGACGCTAAATCTTCGAGGAGAAATGGTCTCGCGATTGCGCCGCGCTGATCGAGTGCTTCCGCGAGGCTCGCTGCGACTGCGGCACTGGCCCGATCAGCGATCAGCGTTACGCGCTCGCCGGGCTGGATGGCGAGGCACGTTTCGATGGCGTTGCGCGCGCCGGGCAGCAGCTCAGGATGCACAGATCCAAATTTCATCTGGTCATTGTAAATGGCCGGGATTTTTTTGCTACGGGGATAAACCTGTTTGGCGCGAAAGAGACTGGCATTCATTAGCGTGGATCGACGGCGAAGGCGGGAACCTGGCCGCCGCCGGAAGTCACGTTCGCGAGGCCAGTGGACGCTGAGGCGAGTGAGGAAACCCGGCCATTTTGCCGCGGAAAAGGTAAGGCGCGAAGTCCACGAGCATGTCGCGCATCTCGACACCGTCGGCGCAGTTTGCATGGGGAAAATTTCGCGGCGGACTGCGATTCGCTCCTGCACGACCCATGCGCGGTAGCGGTCGGCGAGCGCCTGTTGATAGCATCTATCCCATTCGCGCTCGTTGACTTCCCAGCCGAGAGTCACTCCCGTGCCGCCGTATTCGTCATTGGGCTTGAAAACAAAATTCTGTCGCTGCGTGCGCGACGTATTCGAGGAGAGCCGAACGATTCGCCGTCGCGAGTGGTCCGCGTGTCAGCGAGCAGACGCGTCCAGGGAATGTGGCGGCGGATGAGATCGCGCTCTCTGGGCGCTGAAGAGCGCGGAGTTGCGCTCGTCGGTGAGCACCGCGAAGAATGCTTTCTTGTGCGGGATCTTGCAGGTGAGCGCGTTGGCGACGCAAACCGCGCCTGCGTCGTAGGCCTCAACAGCGCTTCGCATTCCGCGGGCCGGGCGACAATGTCGTTGATCAGCACGCGGCGATAGACAAGATCGATGCGGCGGCCGCGCGCACATGAGCTTGGCGCTGTCGAATTCGAGGTCGCGCGGAGTCGCAGACGATCGTGGGCACTCCAGCGCTTTTCAAAGCGCGCCTGCAGAATTTCAAATTCGCTCCAGGTGGGAACTTCGCGCCAATCCACAATCGCGATTACCGGCGGCGACGCGGTGCCGCCCCATTCGCGATAACTATCCAGCAGCGCTTCGAGCAATTGCGTCCATCAGTGGAATACTGGCGGACGGTAAATGCTCGCGAAGCGCTGCATCACGGCGAGCGTGCGAAAACATCCGGCCAAGAGTTTCGGAGTAGCCAGGACCGGCGGGAGATTCGGCGTTGTATTCGGCAAACTGCAGGGAATCGGGAAGAAGAAATGCATCGAGGCGCGAGGCCGTGCTGGATGTGTTGTAACTGGGATCGAGACGCGCGAGGCGTTCTTCTCCAGGCGCTCAGCGCCAACTGCGCGAGCAATGCGGGATCGCTAGCGCCTGCTGCGACGACGCGTTCGCCGAGGCGCGCGATGGTTTCTGCCACTTCGCGGACGCGATTTTCGTCTTGCGAGGTAAGAAAAAACGGGCGGAGGAATGGACAATGGAGGCGATCGCCGAAAGTTAGTTTGTGGGCGCGCATCCGCGCGTTGAATTCAGCGCGAGAATTCGCGGAGTGAATTCCACTTCGGGGCGCAGCAGAGCCGTGCCACACTTCGGCGGCGAGTAGGCGTCCTTACGCGGATGCGCTGCGCCGCGACGCGCTCACGCGAGATTTGGCTCCTGCGCGGCTCTGGCTTCGCGGCGCGCCGGTGAAACCGGCGGCGGCGCCGATGCCCAGCATTTCTTCCCACCGCGGCCAGGTATTTGCGACGTCGCCGTGGAGCGCGCGATCGATCACGAGATGCGCCATGCGATCGACGACGTGATCGAAATAAAACTCGGTGATGCGATCGCGTTCGAAATCCGGGCGCGGGATTCAGGAAATCGATGGCGTAAGGAACGCCATCTTTAATGGCGAATTCGATGGTGTTCATTTCGTAGCCGAGCGCCTGATTGATCGTCTGCGCGTCGCGCACGACGCGCGCGCCAAGTTCCGGCGAAAGATAATTGTGCTCGACTAAGATAGCGGCGCTCTTTGGGATCGTAAGCCACGGGCATGATATCCATTTTGCCGAAAGTGAAGCAGCGCACGTATTGATCGAAATCGATGAATTCCTGGAGCGTCATGCAATAGGGACCGGTGCCGTCGTAGGCGGCGAGCAATTCTTCGCGATTATTTACTTTGTAGACGTGCTTCCAGCCGCCGCCGGAAAATGGTTTCAAAATCGCGGGGCGGCCGACGTAATCGAGCAAACCGTCCCAGTCGATTGGATATTCTAGATTGCGAAGCGATTCGGAATTGATGTCGATATCGGTCGGGTAAGATTTCTGCGGCAGCAAAACTGTTTTCGGAATCGCGACGCCGAGCTTCGACGCGACAGCATAATTGAAGAATTTATCGTCCGCCGTCCACCAGAAAGGATTGTTGATGACGTAAGTTCCGTGCAAGCACGGCGTGCTTCAGATAGCCGCGGTAATACTCCACTTCATGCGAGATGCGGTCCACGATCACGCGATATTCCGCAGGCTCGCCCATGCGCGTGCCGCCCAGCTTGCACGAATTCCGCGGTGATTCCTTCGCTGCCTACCGAGTTTGTTCACCTTTTGAAGGAAGGCCGGCGGAAAACTGTATTCGCGTCCGCAAAGCAAGTCCGACTTTCATGGCGTCAATTCCTTTCCTGGTGGCAGGATCGCTTTGATTTCGGCGAAAGCTCGCCGCTCGTCTTATCTTTCGGCTGCTCGGCAAAATTGTCTTTTTCGCGACCCATTTTGTTGCTTGCCCCACTCAGACCGCTCGCAGAAGCGCTTGCTGCGTCAATCCGGCTCGCGTTTCCGCGACGATGTGCCGCACCACACTCTCAAATCTCCGGTTTCCTTGAAAACGCGCAACTGGCGCTCTGCGCTGGTGCCTTCGCGCGAAATTCTTTGAATGCGTTCGAGCGCGCGCGGCTTCCGAGATCGTCGACGACATCGTCCACGAACTCCAATAGCTCGAGGCCGAGTTCCTGCATGGGTACTTCGGCTTGCTTGCCGAAATCGATGAGCTTGCCTTCGACGCCCCAGCGCGCGGCGCGCCATTTATTTTCTTCGATGAGCGCGCGCGGATACATGCGGAAACCCATATTGCGCGTGTAAAGGCGGTGCAGCTTCACCACGATGGCTTGCATCAGCGCGGCGATGGCAACGGCTTCATCGAGCCGAGTGGCCACATCGCAGACGCGAAATTCGAGCGTGCCGAACGTTGGGTGCGGGCGAACGTCCCACCAGATTTTCTTGGCGTTGTCGATGCAGTGCAAGCTTGACGAGCAAGTTGACGTAATCTTCGTACTCGCTCCACGAGCTGAAGTGATCGGGAATGCCGGTGCGCGGAAAACGCCGAAAGACTGTGGTGCGAAAAGATTTCAAGCCAGTGTCGCGGCCCATCCAAAAAGGCGAGCTGGTGGAAAGCGCGAGAAGGTGCGGCAGAAAATAGCGCGCCATGTTCATCAAATCGATCATGGTGGTGCGATCGGGCACCGCCACATGAACGTGCATGCCAAAAATCAACAGCGAGCGCGCGAGTTGCTGCAACTCTTCGACGATATTTTGTAGCGCTCGCCCGGGCGAGATCACCTGGTCGATCCAGCTGGAAAATGGGTGTGTGCCGGCGGCGGCGACTTGCAAGCCAACTCTTTCTGCAGCTCGGACGAGTTCGCCGCGAGTGCGGCGCATATCGATGGCCAGCTCGTCCACGTCGCCGCAAATCTTGGTGCCGATTTCGACGATGGATTGGTGCATCTCGGGCTTGACTTGCTCGCCCAGGCCGGACGAAGTGGCCGCGACAAGTTCGCTTACATGCGAGCGCAGTTCTCCCGTGGCCGGATCGATGATTTGAAACTCTTCTTCGACACCTATGGTGAAGCGGTGATTCATGAGAGGCCTTTCCGGCCCGAAACACGGAGATTTCGCTGACTATCATACGCGAAGATCGATGGAATTACATGGTTTCGGGCGGAACTTAGCGGAACTTGCGGAACTTTCGGAAAAAAGGCTGCCTGAGCGTTTTGCTCTTGTTTCAGTGTCAAAAAGTCGCCAGGTTTTTTGGTTCATGAGAACAATGGTTCGAGGCGTGAAAGAAAGCGGTGAACTTCTGCCGGATTGCGCACATAAAAATGGGCGTCGGTGACCCGCATCCTGCCGACTTTCACCGTGATTTGATCGTTCAGGGCGGCGAAGGCGGTTTCATCGGTCACGTCGTCGCCTACGTATATAGCTAAAGTGTTCTCAGGCAATCCATTCAATAGCGAACGGACTGCGACACCCTTTCCCGGAATTTCCTTTGGCATTATTTCCCACACTCTATTTCCATTCAGAACGCGCAAGGTTCCCAGGACCGGCGCGAGGATTTGATTCAATGTTAGCTCGGCTGCTCGGACGGTAGCCGGCCTTGCTCGCCAGTAATGCACAGCAAAGCTCAGACCTTTATCTTCGGTCCAGATTCCAACAAGCCCCTGAAGCTGATTTTTTACGGCCCGCTTCGCACGCGAGAGGGCGAGGATGCTTTCTTTGCGCACATGCAGGGACTTGTCTTCGCACTCTGCACCGTGAAGACCAACGTAATGAACCCCGTCCATGCCGATAATATTTCGTAAGACCTTAAGTTGCCGGCCGCTTACGAAGGCCAAGTGCAAGTTCTTGTGGCCCTGAAGGAGTTTCAAGATTCTCCTGGTCTGTCGAGAAAGCTGGACATCGGCGGGCCGGGGACGCAAGGGAACCAACGTGCCGTCAAGATCGAGGAAGAGCGCACAATGGCCCGCGGCGTTTACGCGCGATTTCAATTGGCGCCAATTACGAAAAAGATGCGCCGGGAAATGAGGGGGATTTCCGTCTCTTTGTCCCAACGGAGAGGTCGGCGCGAATGAACGAGCGAGATTTCTCGAAGCCGTAATCTTATCCCCCGACACTTGATCTAGGCGGTACCACGCTGAGATGAACAGTGCGGAGGTTGGATGTCGAATCGGATGACTTAAGCAAATCCGAAGGCTCAATAGTCGATTCGTTGTCACCGACCCTGATTTCGGAAAGCTCCGTAATCAGACTTCCGGCCCAGCGGTAAATATTATTTTCTTTGACCACGCGCCGCATTTGAACCATTCGAACGTGCCGCTCCTCAGAGTCCATTTCGAGGGCTGTGCGAATCGCTTCGCCCATTTGCTCCACGTCGTAGGGATTCACGATGATGGCATCGCGCAGTTCACGGCTCGCGCCTGTGAATTGGCTCAGGATGAGAGCGCCCTGTTCATCGTCTCGAGCAGCAATATATTCTTTGGCCACCAGGTTCATGCCATCGTGGAGCGACGTAACCATACAGAAATCAGCTGCTTGGTAGTAGGGACGAATCTCATCGTGGCTATGGTGACGGATTAGCATCGCTATGGGTTTCCAGTTGGCGGTCTGAAAAACCGAGTTCACGCGTGCGGCTTCCGCTTCCACTTCCGCCAGGAACTCATGATAGCGCGGGATGTGCGTGCGGCTAGGCGCTCCGATTTGTACGAATGTGAACTTGCCAACATACCCCGGATACTTCTGTAGGAAGCGCTCGATTCCCCGGAACCGTTCGACAATTCCTTTTGTATAGTCAATGCGGTCCACGCCGATTCCCAGGAAGTTCGCTTCAATTCCCAATTTTTTTAGCAGTGAAGCGCGGAGGACATAAGGCGAAACCTGGATAGGAGTCCCCTCGTGCTTCTCGCGGAAATCCACGCTAATCGGAAACGGACGAACCAGCGTCATGTGGCCGTGGCGCTTCACCGCAAATCTTTCCCACTCAACGCGCGACTCGACCGCGCTGTCCACTGTCTCGAGAAAATTGTTGCAGTGCGCCTGAATGTGGAAGCCCACAAGGTCGGCGCCCAAGAGGCCATCGATAAGCTCGCGCTGCCACGGACAAATTCCAAAGGCTTGGGGATTGGGCCATGGAATGTGCCAGAAAATAGCAATGCGAGCGTCCGGACGAGCGTCTTTGAGCATTCGTGGGAGCAGCGCGAAATGATAGTCCTGCACCAGGATTAGCGGTTTCTCAACGCCTTCCATTTCGACTAGCACAGCATCCGCAAATTTGCGATTCGCGTCCTGATAGGCTTGCCAATCGGATGCGCGAAAGATCGGGCGCGTGTGCGCGATGTGGCAGAGAGGCCAAAGGCCTTCGTTCGAAAAACCGTAATAGTAACCTTCTTCTTCCTCTTTTGTGAGGAACACGCGCCTTAGCGTATATTCCGGCTTGTCCGGAGGCACGCGAAGGCGAGCGTTTTCATCCACGGTTTCGCGGTCGGCGTCGCCCGAACCGGAAGCAATCCATTCGCCGTCGCAGGCGCGAAGAATTGGTTCCAGAGCAGTGACCAAGCCGCTCGCGGGAATAATCATCTCGATAGCTTTCCCTCGATGAACATGCATGTACGGTTCGCGGTTTGACACCACGAACAAAGTGTTTTGCAGCGCTTTCTTTTGGATGCTGACGCGCAGCCGCTCGGGCGTCCAGAGGGATTCGCCCGTGTCGCGCAGACGCGCTTCCTCTTCCGCGGCCGCTCTGGCTTCGACTAGACTTTCGGTTAGATTCTGTACTTCGCGCGCGAATGGCTCCAGAAAGTCGCCTTTCGGCATCGGCGGACGCGACACGCTGCGGCCTGCGCGAACATCTTTCATCCATTGAGCCGTTCGAGAAATCGGCAGAATAATGGTCCAACGGATAATCAAAACGGTAATTAAGACAATCAGAAGGACCTGCGCCACGACGTGCCACAGGGTATCGCGCCAGATGCGCACACTTTGCGCTTCGATGTAGCTTGCGTCGTGAAAAATCCCGAGATAGCCGATTACGGAAGAGGATTTACTGTGCAGCGGCAGGAAGTAACCGTGAATCGCCATCGATTTGCCGCCATTGTCGAAAAACTTGCTGAATCCTTCCTGTCCGGCGTCGAGCTCTTTGATGGGAACCGACGGGGCCGTAAATTTTGAAGTAAGACTGGGAGTTTCCGCAATCACATTGCCCTGCGGGTCGTAAACAACTACACCGGCGAGGCGCTCCCTATTGCCGTATCGCTCGACAATATGCCGTAGCTGATCGCGCGAACCTCTCTCGAGCGCTGGCTCGATAATTTCCTGCAGACTTTCAGCAAGAATTTCTGCGCGGCGCTCTAGATCGGCGCGAAGGCCACGCTTCTCCCCGCGCACCTGATTTCTTGCGACCAGGAAGGTGACCAGCGTGATGCCAGCGACGAGAAATAAGATTAAACGAAGGCTTAATCTCACTGCTCTCCTCAGTCGAATTTGGATTTGTTACTTCGATGAATCGTGGGCCGCACGGTCGAAAATTAGAGTAATTTGCGCTCTAAGCCTGAAATCGACCACGCAAGTTAACCTAACAGCAGAAACCATGCCAAACTCTTATCTACTAACCTCCTCTAATCAGGCCGGTTACGTTGGCCTGGAACCTAACCTCGTAAAGAAATTGCGGCATCCTGAAAAATCTTCCTTGCTACAACACAGGATACTCTAGTTGAGGTGTTCCAGGAAAGCGGAAGGTCGCAATCACCCGCGCATGCACCGATTCTTGGTTTGTTCGCAAAGCTCAACGCAAAAATCAATTTCCCGCGCCGCGCATCCAATCTGTGGGAGAACTGCGGTTCAAATGATGATGTGGTAATCTGATGGACTGAATTGAACCGTGGTTTCCGGCCAGAAACGGCGTTCTCCGAGTTCGATAGCGGAATCCATAAAAGGAAAAATGAATGGCAATTGCGACGATTAATCCCGCTACAGGCGAGCTGGTGAAATCTTTCGAGGCTCTGACCGACGCGCAAATTGAGAAAAAAATTCAGCTGGCGGCAGAGACATTTCAGTCATACAAAAAGATTCCGCACTCGAAACGAGCAGAAATGCTCGTGCGGGCAGCTGAAATCCTGGAGAAAGAGAAGGAAAAGTTTGGCCGCGTGATGACGCTAGAAATGGGCAAACCCTTCCGGGCAGCGGTGGAAGAAGCTGCAAAGTGTGCAGTCGGTTGCCGCTACTACGCCGAGCATGGCGCAGGTTTTCTGGCTGATGAAGTAGTCAAAACCGCCGCGACGCAGAGTTTCATTCGTTTTCAGCCCCTTGGTGTCGTACTCGCCGTGATGCCTTGGAATTTTCCTTTCTGGCAAGTTTTTCGTTTTGCAGCGCCGGCGATGATGGCGGGCAACATGGGTTTGCTCAAACACGCCTCGAACGTGCCGCAGTCTGCTCTTCTCATTGAGGAAATCCTCTTGCGCGCCGGTTTTCCAGAAGGTGCGTTTCAAACTTTGCTTATTGGAGCCGACAAAGTCGCCGGGATTATTGCCGACCGGCGGATCGCAGCGGCCACGCTGACTGGGAGTGAAGGCGCGGGAATTCAAGTGGCGGTGGCGGCGTCGAAACAAGTGAAGAAAGTAGTGCTGGAACTTGGAGGAAGCGATCCCTTTATCGTAATGCCCAGCGCAAATCTGAAAGAAGCGGTTGCTACGGCGGTGAAGGCTCGCGTACAGAACAACGGGCAATCCTGCATTGCCGCGAAGCGCTTCATCGTGGATCAGCGCATCGCCGATGAGTTCGAAAAGCTTTTCGTCGAGAAAATGGAGTCGCTGAAAATCGGCGACCCGTTTGACGAGAGCACGGAGCTGGGCCCACTTGCGACAGCTGATGGTGTCACAACTCTCGATGCGGACGTGCAGAAAACAGTCAAAGCAGGCGCGAAATTGTTGACGGGTGGAAAGCCCCTCAAGCGCCCGGGAAACTTCTATGCGCCCACTGTGCTTACCAATATTCCCGACGGATCACCGGCGGCTTGTGACGAGCTGTTCGGTCCCGTCGCTTCCCTGTTCCGGGCCAAAGACATCAATGATGCGATTCGCATTGCCAACGCCACCCCCTTCGGGTTGGGCGCCAGCGCATGGACGACAGACAAGAGCGAACAGGAACAGTTTATCAACGGGATCGAGGCGGGCATGGTGTTCATCAACCGCATGGTGGCTTCCGATCCGCGAGTTCCCTTCGGCGGCGTGAAACGGTCCGGCATCGGCCGCGAGCTTGGAGTTTACGGAATCCGCGAATTTACGAACATTAAAACAGTCTGGAATCAGTAGGTCATCCGTTTGTCGAGGTAATCGACCCCAGTTAGAAGTGCGTACTCAAACAGCGCAGAGCAAAGAAAAGGCTAACATCGGCACCATTCTCGAAATCTAAATTAGTAACGCTCTTCAGAAGATAGCGGCCGTGGTTCTCTGTGACCGATATATTTACACCGCCTTCGCTCGCGACGTAGCGCGCGGAATGGATCGCGAGTGGGTACGCGAGCTTTACGGGTTCGCTGTAAAACCTGCGATTGCCTTTTACTTCCGTGTTCCTCTGGAGACCGCCATCTATCGCCTTCTTGATGGCCGCGATGGATTCAAATTCTATGAAGCCGGCATGGACTTGGATTTGAGTGACGACTCTGTAGAAAGCTTCCGCATGTTTCAAGGCCGCATCCTGGACGAATACGAAAAAATGATTCCGGAGTGTGGTTTGACCGAGGTCGATGCCACCCTACCGATTGAAGTGCAACAGGCGCAAGTGCGCCAGATTGTGCAAGCACATCTGGAGGAAGCTCAGGAATTGAGGGTAAGACCGTGAGAGCAACCTACGGAAAGTCGCTACCCAGCATTCATCTGAATGATTTGGGCGGTAAATTAATTGTAATCGAAGGAACCGACGGCGCCGGACGTTCGACGCAGATCAATCTGTTAAAACTATGGCTAGAAGAACTCGGCCATGCGGTGGTGGACACGGGAATGACTCGCTCGCCGCTGGCCGGCGAAGGAATTCGCCGCGCAAAGGAAGGAAATAACCTCGCTATCTGTAAATAACTGAATCATATAAAGTAAATATCGATATGCCGTTACGCAATCTGCTAGTCCCATGATCGATGGCTGGTCACCATGGAGGTGCGCGGATAGCGAAACACCCAAGCGAGGGACGTGCGAATCGCCCGGAAAGGGTGGGAGTCCCCAGTTTAGACCGGCTAAAAAGGAAGCTCGGAGCCTGCGACAAAAAATATTCCGGCCCGCTGAATTTTTTTTCGCTTGCTGTTTTTTTTACGGTTTGTCTTCTGTGTTTTCCCGCCGACGCCTGCTGTTTCTCGGTCTCGTCCTTCGGCGCTTGATGTCGTCTTTTCTTAATTTATAACGACGTGAATTTGCGAGCGGCCGTTGTGTCCAAGATTATTGGGAACCAAAATGTTTCCTTGAGTGATTTTTGTGCTTTGCGGAATCGCGTAGACGGTCACGGTGCAGGTTTGATTCTCTGGGATGGACTGATTCGAGCAGTTGTCCTGATCAATGAAGATATTGGCAGGAACGCTAATTTGTCCCACCTGAATTACGCCCGTACAATCCTGGCCGCATGTCGCCGAATTCGTAACGGTGATAGTTTGGTCCGCCGTCTGCTGGCCCACTGCGCCTGTGAAACTGAAGGTGGCCGGCTGGATCGATCCTTGCACTTTTGGGTTATCCACCGTCCAGTTGAATACGAGGACTGGAGATGGTAACTGAGTGTTCGATGCTGTGCATGGTTTGCTGAAGCAAAACGCAAGCGTCAAAGTGTCGGAGCAAAAGCTCTCGCTCTTCGCACTGGCGGGTTGGCAGATGTTTGGGTCGTCGGGGAGGTCTGCAAAGACGGTTAACAAGCCGTTACAGGTCGTGCCGGGTGCAATCGTGGTGCAGCCATTCGCTACATAGCGCGTATCGTCTTGACTCTCCCTGCCTGACCACTTGGGTACGCCGTAGTAAAGCGTTTGGCTACACGTGCTTGCATCTATTTGAACTGGAATTGTGACCTGGGTAATCGGGTTCGTGAGCGGCATTGGATCAGGGAACGAGCCCAACAGCGTCAGATTTACGCAAGACTGGGCGTGCGCTGCAGATGCAATTAATAAAGTGAACATTACTAGAGTGATTTTCATATAATGAACGGGCTCCAAGGGTTACTCATTGTACCCCTTTGTTGACGTGAGAGCTGTAAACTCACTAACTATGTTGGGGGTCAGCTGCTCGGAATTTTGACTTGCCTTCTATCATCGAAGTTGAAAAGACAGTGGCATACCTGAAAGGGAGGCGGGCGAAGGGTTTTGTCTAACAATCGTCTAGCAATAAAAGGATGTTGGAGCCGAGGGGCGGACTTGAACCGCCGACCTGCCGATTACGAATCGGCTGCTCTACCAACTGAGCTACCTCGGCATTGACCAATGTTTACGAGGATTCTGACACTTTCCGCTGAAATGTTGTACCCATGTCTGTACCTAAACCTTCTTCCTATTCTTACGAATCTTAAAAGTTTTCTCTAGCTTCGCCCTTGTATTTCAGACGTACGAAGACCAGAGAACGCGGCCATAGCAACTAGTCTCGTGGCAACCTCATCCACGTCATTGAGTCTCGCAAGCATATCCGTGACGTTTTCCAGTGTAGCATATCGTCCAACTTGCCTCGGGCGACGATTCTTAGGCAGCTTCACATCCGAAAATGGATTGAGTGAATTGTGATCGTAGGCTCGGTTTGGTTTGAAGATTTTCCCGGAATTTAGTTTGTGGAACCTTTTGGACGGTGCCATCGTCGCTTTTATCGGTTGGCGAATCCACGCGATGTCCAGAACATGGGCTGTTCTCGGATTGCTGAGGTACTTGGGTGAGTGATTCTTGTGATTGCATTCGTCAGTGGAGTGCGTGGGACGTTTGCCTTTCACAGGTATTCGAGGGGATCGAATATTTGGTGAGGCTACTTCTCTTCGGGCTTTGCTACCCCTTCTAAATCCCGCTTGACCCGCGGGGCTAACCAATCGCGAATCACGGCGAAACGAAATTCGTTTTTCGCCATCGACTCGGTAATGAACTTGTGCGCTTCGAGCGATTCGAGCGATTCGACATCCAAAACATAACCGTTCACGGCGAGCATGACATCTACCATTGCAAAAGCGGTTCGCTTGTTCCCATCGTGGAATGCATGGTTGTTTGCCAATGATTCCATCAGCGCAGCCGCTTCCTCGACGATTTCGCTGTAGTAGCCATTGCGCGGACGGAACACAGCGGACTCCAAAAGCCTCCGATCACGAATCCCGTGGAGTCCGCCGAATTCCTCGATTAGCAAACGGTGAGTTTCAATCGTTTCTGCTACCGTCGGGTAGATGCGGGGCGGCATTTACCGCGCATTGCTCGCAACGGGCTTTTCCTCCGCCAACAGTTGATAGAGTTTCCGATGCTTTGTTATCGATTGGCGTACTCGTGCCATGATCTCGGGACGCACGACACTCTCGGCTGGCGCGATGAACTGAATGTAGTGCTCCACTGCTTGCTCCAAAACGTACGTTGTAGTATGACCATTGTCCTTTGCCACCTTGGACAGGTCGTTGTAGAGCGCGGTACGCATGTTGAGTCCCACCTGCTTGCGTTCTTCTTTTGCCATACGGGCTTTCTTTGCCACGTGCGCTTCCCTTGCCTTCACGATGATAATAATCGAACCGGCCTTGTTCTGTCAAGATATATCTAGATTAATCTATATTTGGCCAACACGACCTTTATTGAGTCTGGAGTTTACGGGTCTCCGGCCACCGTGTTCGCCGTGCCCGGGTGCGTGGAATTCAGTGCTGCTTCAATAACCCAATTTCAGTGCGAGAAGGGGTACATCAACCAGCCAATCGCGATTGCAGCTACGAGAAACTTTACAAAGCAAGACGCCGCGTATTTAACGCGCTCCTTGGCTGTTCTCTTAGTCAGACCCGCAAGTGCGATGGACACCAGCAGAGCGAACACCGACATCGCAAAAAAATGAGAGATCCGTACCGAACCGTGCGGATCGCTGGATAGCGCACAGGCAATGCGACTTGCCGTCACATCGTTCTCCGGCCCAGCGCGATTTCGTACGCGTCGAAGACGCTGAGCAAATTTACAATGCCCGCTGCGGCTATGAACCGTGTGCCGTAATCGCCGGCGGCACGTGAGACGTCCGGACCTGCCCGCTCAAAAAAACGTGCAAGCACGTAAAAGATGCCCGCGCTGGCATCCGCAAGGAACCCGAGCGTGTCGAACAAATCACCGGAGCGTCGAGGAAAGACATTTCCGCGCAGCAAGTAACCGGTGATCGCCAGCCCTCCGACGCACGCAAAAAAAATCAGCGCGCGACCCCAACGTTTCAAAGCCAAATGTCCAAGTCCGGGAATAATCCAAGCGGCTATTGCAAAACATAGCGCCAGTATCCGCCGACTCGTGACGTTTTGGGGCCCAACCGGGCTAGAAGCCGCGTCGATAACGTCGACTCCGGAGATATCATCGAGTGGACTATTGTTCAAGGTGGCCTTTTTGTGAGCCGCCTGGCACTTCACTCAAGCTAGCAACGGCAGAATTTCTTGCTGGATTGCGCCCGTAACGCGAGCTTCCTTCTCGTCCACATACACGTTCACTTCGGTGCGCATGCCGAATTCTGGAAGATAAATTCCAGGCTCGATCGAGAAACAAGTATGCGCCACTATTTTGCGGTCATCGCGCGTTTCGAGCCCGTCCATATTCGCGCCATTGCCATGGACCTCTTGCCCGATACTGTGTCCGGTGCGATGCACGAAATTCTTGCCGTAACCAGCTTTCTGGATCGTCTTGCGCGCCGCGTTGTCCACTTCCCATCCATGAATCTGCCGTTCCTTGGCGACGGCTTCCTGAATAAATTTCACGGCATTGTCTCGCGCCTGCCGCACGACGCGGAAAATCTTCGCGTAAGAGTCGGGCACTCGATTACCGAGGTAGCCGATCCACGTGATGTCATAATAAACGCTGCCGGGACGAGTCGAGCTTGGCCCAAATATCGAGCAACAACAAATCGCCCGCGCGAATCGGCCGCGAAGAACCCGCTTTCGGCGCATAGTGGGGATCGCCGTTGTTAGGTTGCACCGCAACAATCGGCGGCTCATCGCTTGTGAGCCCGTACGAGCGGAACTGCTCCACGATCCACTGCTGCAGTTGATCTTCAGTAAGCGGCTTCCCTTCTTTCACGAATGTCGCAGCGCGTCCGAACGCTTCACGCGTGATGCGGTCCACGATCTTACCGGCCTCGAAATGCCCTTCCGCTTGTTCGCGTGACCAGCTAGCTTCGAATTTTTGGACCAGATCCGCAGAGCTCACGATTTTCTTTTTGAATTTGCGCAACAGTTCAATCGTTCCCGCATCCACCAGCCCGATGTAGGGAATATTGTTGTCCGGCGAATATTGCATCGCGATGGTTCTGCTCCCGGCGAGCAACTTCGGCAAATTCTTGTGCAATTCCTCCCAACCGGAATAAACAAGTGTGTTTCCTTCCAATCCATCTAATGCGCGTTGCTCGATGCGATGCACCAGTTTGCGCGGCTCCCCCTTGGCAGGAATAAAATAAAACCAGCGCCGCGTGGCCATGCCGTTCTTTCCAACTCCCAGAATGTGCGCTGCGATGGGGTCGCGATGATGATGGTCGTAGAATAGCCAGCCGTCGATCTTGCTGTCGCGCATTTCCGATTGAATCGTTTTAATGTCCGGCATGGCAGTCCTTTGGGTTCAAGATTTCGTTTATAGGCCAAGCACTTTCATCAGATGTGCGCGCGTCGTAGCAGCAATTGAAATGTGCTTCGTCCGGCTCTTTTCGCCCGCGACGATTCTAACAGCTGCCAATGGCACGTTCAAACGCTCTGCAAGCAATCGCCGCAGTGCATCGTTCGCGCGATTTTCTAACGCCGGAGCCATGAGTCGCACCTTCAGCGCTTCGCCGTATGCTCCTTCAATGGCATCACGGCTGCCCCGCGGAACCACGTGCACCGCAAAGGTTACTCCGCCGTCGCGCTCGACAATTTCGATCACGCCTTCGCGGCTCGCTCGCCAAAAAGCGCGGTACCGACGCGTATTTCTGTGGCACCCTCCTCGATAGCGACTTCGAAGTCGTGACTCATTCCCATCGACAGTACTGGAAGCGGCTGGCCCAGACGCTGAGCTAAATCGTTGCGAAGCTCGCGCAACCGGGAAAAATATGGCCGCACTTGTTTTGGATCGTCCAGGAACGGAGGTATGGTCATGAGTCCCCGCAATTCTAAATGTGGAAGTGCGGCGACGATCTCCGCTAAGGCCGGCAAATCTGATTCCGCCGCTCCGCTCTTGGTAGCTTCATCGCTCAAGTGTACTTCGATTAGAACTTGTAGCCGCGTGCTACGCGCAGTGCTACCAATTTCCTGATTCTCTCCTGCGGGATCCTCCCCGACCGCGGCATCGAGCTTTTGCGCGAGGGCAAGACGATCGATGGTGTCAACACGATTGAAAAGGCTCGCGGCGCGGCGGGCTTTGTTGCCCTGCAGATGCCCGATGAGATGCCACGTCGCGCCGAGGTCTACGAGGTGTGCTTGCTTCGATTCCCATTCCTGGACACGATTCTCGCCAAAATGACGCAGGCCCTCATCGTAAGCCGCGCGGATCGCCTCGGCCGGAAAAGTTTTTGACACTGCAACGATGGTCACATCTTCTGCGCGCCGTCCCGCGCGTTCTGCTGCCAGCTTGATGCGTTCTTTCATGTGCTGAAGGTTCGCAGCAAACGCGGAATTTTCCGTAGCGGTCACGGCGCGATTTTATCACGCGCGCAAGCGCAGACTAGGCACGCAGGTTGGCATGCTCAAGTGGGCAATTGGCCCCCTCTAACCACCACTTGCGAATAGAGATATAAAGCGTCCACTCAAATTAGGATTTGCATGGTGAGTTAGGCTGGAAATGGAGCTATGTGGAGGACAGTAAATTTCGGTGCAGTAGGCATGCCAGTTCGAGCGGACACCGTTGGTCCCCCCATTCTCGAAGGACTCGTTGCTCATTTTGTTCGAGGCGAACTCTTCACTCAGAGCGATCTTGACAAAGTGCTTGTTCCAATTCTAGCCGAAACTGCCTCACATCTAGAAGGAGTCGTAACTCACTCAAAACAAACGACGGACAAATTTCTAACGGGAGTAGGTATTTGTTGAAAATCCTGTTGGAAAAATCGGCGGCGGTCGAAGCAGCCCGTTCATTTCGTTTTAAGCAACCTGGCGAGCGCTTCTTGCGGGTCTTGCGTGATGATGAGTCTTTCCTCACGCGGGCCGCGCTTTTTGCCCTTCGATTTTCTCTTTTTTGGCATAATGTATTAATATCACGTTCCGTTGTTGAAGTGGTGCCCCAGCCGGGGTTCGGACCCGGAAGACCGGAATGGTCACGTGGTTGCAAACCACGCGCGTATGCCAGTTCCGCCACTGGGGCACGTGCACCAAATGTGGGGACGCAGGGAACCTTCGCGGGATTCGGCGTCCCCACTTTTTTCGGGCCGTTTGGTGCGGCCCTTAATCCCTCCTCACGGCATTCCTCCAGATCGTCCAGTCACCTAAGCAGCGGACGAAATCAAGTCGGCGGCAATGGCGCGCGCTTTCGCGAGGCCAGTATTAGTCAGCCGATACTTCTTCCCACGGTGCTCTCCGAAGATAAGCAAGTCTCCATCCTGCGCGAGTTTTTCGAGCACCCCATCAATCCGCTTAAACGAATAACCGCCAGTCGTGTTAAGTCCCGAAATAATCTCAGCTCCGGTGACCGCATCGTTTTGTCGAAGCATCTTTTGTCCGAAGACCAGCAAGAGAATCGCATCAACCAAGTTTTGTGGCCGCGCCGTCAAGGACACTTCGCGTCCGTTAACATTCATGATTTTGGAAAGTTCTTCGGGCGCTGTAAGTATTTCCGCCGTGGCATCCATCACTTTTCCAATGGTTTCCTTGGCTCGCGTCATAAGAGAATTCGAGAACGTCGTCACCAGTTCTTTGAATGCCTCGAATTTTTCACGCACAGATTCCGGGGAACCCGTTGCCTCGAATTCGTGAGGGCCGATTTTAATCTTCAAAGTCTCAGTTTCTTGCATAGCTCCTCCCAATGCTCAAACAGCCTTAATTCTGGAGGCAAACAATGCATACGTCAAGGCATATTCGCTCTAAGGTGAAGAATAACTCCAATAAACGGTTAGCCGCTGAAAAATGCATCGGTTTATGCAAACACTGTGGCCGTAGAATATCCTTATGCGGTCGCTTGTTCACGGCTGACATAGAGTGTAGTAAGTGTCATTATATCAATATGTTCCGCAGGTCACAGCAGCCTGTTTCTGCGTATGCGAAGGATTCCAATGATATAAACGGAGTTCATTGAAGATTTAACTTGATATTTATTGAAAACGCCTGTACGATGGAGGCATGAAAAAGCCCAAGTCAGCAGTTCTCGAAGCACTCCGAAACGCAGCGGTGAGCGAATCACTTGCCGTCGAATTCCTCGAACAGCAGCGGTGGGGCGTTACGCCCGCCTGTCCGCGATGCGGTGTAGTTGAGGTCTACAAGATGATTGGACGTGACGGACAACGGAACAAGGATTACCGATGGCGCTGTCGTGGTTGTGCGGTTCTGTTCACGGTCCGAACGGGAACGATCTTTGAGGAAACGCGTTTACCCTTGCGTGTGTGGGTATACGCGTTCTGGAAAGCATGTTCATCGAAGAAAGGAATTTCGGCCCTGCAACTAGCGCGAGAGATGGAAATCACCCACAAGTCTGCGCTATTCATCTTGCGCCGGATTCGGCATGGTCTTGGCTTGCAGAATCAGCCAAAATTAACGGGAACGGTTGAAGTAGATGAGGTGTATATCGGCGGAAAGCCGCGTTATAAGGGCATGTCGAAGACCGGACGTGGCACAAATAAAATGCCAGTCGTGGGAATTGTTCAGCGGGGTGGAGACGTCCGCTTTCAGATCATGGAGCGAATAACCTCTAAGAGACTGGACGAATTTATCGTGGAAAATGCGGACCTTTCTTGCCGTCTCATATCGGATGATTTTGCTTTCTATCGGAAAATTGGCCGCCAATTTAAGGGCGGACATAAAGTCGTGAAGCATCACCTAGGGCGGTACGTGAATCGCGGCACAGATGAACATTCCAATACCGTTGAAGGCGTTTTTTCTCTTATTCGTCGTGGCGTAATGGGAACGTTTCACAGCGTTAGCCGCAAGCATCTGGCGAACTATCTCAATGAGTTTCAGTTTCGATGGAACACTCGGAAAATGGACGATGGCGAGCGCGTGCAACAGGCAATCAAGGCAGTCGATGGAAAACGGCTTGCATATCGCGAGTCGGTGGAGAACCCACCTTATGAGGCAGCATGAATCGATTTTCAACAAATACCTACTCCCGATTTCTAACCGGAATCAGAATTGCATTTAGAAATTTCGCGTCCTGTACGATTCACTCGGAGCTCTCTTCCGTGGCCGTCAGCCAGCCACCGCTGCACTCGACTCCGGGACATTTCCGCTCCACCGCCGGCCGTGCGATCTCTCCATCACAGCTCCGCGGCCCATCCGCACGGCCCTATGTTAGACTGGGCGGCAATTCGATGCCGGCTCGCGGAAAACTCATTGTTCTTGAAGGAATTGACGGCTCCGGCAAACGCACGCAGCTCGACATGCTTGCGCAGGCGTTCGCATCACGCGGCGTGCCACTCACGCAAATCAGTTTCCCACGTTACGACGGATTTTTCGGCAAGCTGGTGGCGCGCTACCTAAATGGAGAATTCGGTTCGCTCGAAACAGTAGACGCACACTTTTCGGCCCTGCTCTATGCCGGTGATCGGCTGGAAGCCAAACCAACGATCGAGTTGGATCTTGCTTCCGGCAAAATGCTGCTCGCGGACCGTTATATTGGATCGAATCTCGCGCATCAAGGCGCTCGAGTGCCGAGTCAGAAACGCGCCGAGTTTCTCCAGTGGCTTAAGCAGCTTGAATATCAAGTGTACGCACTACCTGCAGAGGACCTCGTAATTTATCTGCGTGTCCCGACGGCGGAGGCCCATCGATTGGTTGGCGAAAAGAGCGCCCGCAACTACACCAAACTGCAGCGCGACATACAGGAATCGAATGTTGCCCACTTGCAGGCCGCCTCCGATGTTTACGATCAACTCGCACGCGAGCCGAATTGGCATAAAATTGATTGTTACGATACGTGGCGCCACAGCCCTGCGCTCTCCGGAAAAAATTCATCAAGAAATTCTCGCAATCGTTGACGCGCGCATTGCAACGCCTCTGCGGGTGGTAAAATAATTTTATGGGCTTTGATGAATTTCTCGGCAATGAACGTATTGTCAGCGCGCTTCGCGGAATGTTGTGCCGCGAACGCGTTCCCAGCGCGCTTCTTTTCACCGGCCCGCGCGGGATCGGAAAATACACCCTAGCGCGGATGTTTGCTCAAGCCGCAAACTGCGAACGCCTGAAAGACGACTTCTGCGGCGAATGCGAATCCTGCCAGAAAATTGCGCGGCTTGCGGACCCCGCGCCTCTCATCGATTTAGGGCTTGCCGAGCGCGGCGAGAGCGCCGACGCTGCCATGGTCGAACGCACGCCGCTGCTCATCGAGACCCATCCCGATGTCTGGCTGATCGTTCCCGACCCCGTGCGGTTGCGCACACCCGTCGCTCGCCCCATGATCCGAGTGGGGCAATTGCGCGCGGTGCAGCGCGCGGCCTATTTCAGACCGCAAGGCCGCAGGCGCGTCTTCATTCTGGACGGTGCGGACACCATGCGCTGGACTGACGCCGACGTATTCCTCAAAATTCTCGAAGAGCCGCCGGAATGCGCCACCCTGATTCTTCTTGCGCCCACGCCGGACTCGTTGCTGCCCACCATTCGGTCGCGCTGCCTGCAATTCCATTTCGCACCCGTTCGCGACGAACAGATGGAGGCATTCCTCGAGGAGCACACCGACGCGAAAGCCATCGGAGCGCAAACTGCTCGCGCAGCTTTCCTGCGGCAGCCCAGGAATGGCGCTCTCGCTCGATCTGGAAGAGTCAACAGCGGCTGCGCAACAAGCGTTTTGGACTTGCTGGCGCAGGCCATCACAGGCGAAAAATCCGGCGAGATTTTTGCCGCCACCGCCCAGCTCGCCAAACGCGAAAAGGAATCCTTTGAAAATATTTTGGAGCTGTTTTATAGTCTGCTCACGGACCTGCTGGAATATTCCCAAGGTCAGAAGCAACAGCCCGCCTCGAAATCCGGATTTACGGCCGGAACTAGAGGCCCTCGGCCAGAAAATAAATTTCGAATGGGTCTTGCGGGCTACGCAGGGTCTCGACCGGCTGGATAGCCGCTTGCGACGCAATGTTGGCCGCCAACTTGGGTCTGGATGCGCTCATTGCTTCGCTCGCGATTCGCTAGGCCGGGCCAAGGAATTTTGATTATTTTTTCAAAATCCTGCAACCGAATCACTTCTATCACAGTCCAACAAATAGAATCTTCAAGCGCAGTTATCTGCAAGGAGCACTTATATGGTAAATCGGAAGCTTTTCCGTCCCACTCTTACTGACGTGAAAGACCAATTCGCGGCGCCTCGTCCGGTACAAGCCATGCCGCAGCAAGTGCCGGCGCGCAAGAAACCCGCGCCCCCGGAGCAAACTCACGCGGAGAATTTCTACTTCGTCAAGCAAATGCAATCGCGCACGCCTGTTGCCGTGGTTCTCACTGATGGCGAAGTACTGCACGGTACCGTGGAATGGTACGACCGGGACTGCATCAAACTAACGCGCTTCGGAAGCCCAAACCTTCTGCTCTACAAACACTGTATCAAGTACCTCTATAAGGATGGCGACGAAGCGGCCCAGGGCGGGACCAACGGGCAGTAAGTAGGACACGGATAAGCGAGGAATCGGCAGGTAAGGTAACAGAACTTGCCGCTTAATTAGGATCGTCGTTTCTTCCGATTCTTTCTAAACGGTCCGACGAAAAAAGTCATCAGCGCCTTGGCAACTAGCCTGCCCGAATTATCGCGCAGATCGCAATCGGCGACGGCGATATGCCGGCCTATGCGGACCACGACAGCTTCAGCGGTAACGCTCCCAGCCTCCACCGCTTCAAGAAAATTTATCTTCATCTCGACCGTAGCCACGCGCGTCCCGAGCGGGCAAGCCATATAGGTCGCCAGTCCGCCCGCAGTATCGGCCAGAGCCGCAAGCACTCCGCCATGAACTACGCCGTGCAGTTGTTTGTGGCACGCATTCACCGGCATGCGCATGGTCACTTTTCCGCGCTCCGCATGTTGCACCACGAAACCAAATTGTCTGGCCGTATTGCTCATGCGCACGCGTTCGCGCAGGTCTCTCTCCGCTAAGTGCTGAATTGATTTGGGATTTGGCGCCATATCAGTATGCCGTTTGCCCACCGTCAAGTGGAAGCGAGACGCCGGTAACCCAGGAAGATTCGTCCGATGCGAGATACACAGCCATCAGCGCAACATCTTCCGGTTTACCGAGCCGGCCCAGTGGAATTTCCGTGATGCGTTGTCTGCGCGCTGCTTCCGGGTCGGCAGCCTTGGCAAGCGAGAGAGTTGCCATCTCCGTCTCGATCATTGCGGGGCATATACAATTCACGCGAATTTTGTCTTGCGCATAGTCGAGGGCCATCGCTCGCGTCAGACCCAGTACTCCAGCTTTAGCGGCGCAATAAGCAGCACGCTGGCGCCTCCCCGCGATTCCAAGGTAGGAGCCAATGTTGACGATCGATCCTCCACCTGACTGTCGCAGGACCGGTATGCCAGCACGAGACACGACAAAAGTACCCGTCAAATTCGCAGCCATCACAAGATTCCAATCTTTGTCGGAAGTCTCCTCCGCAGTTCCAACCACGATAGCGCCGGCATTATTCACAATAATGCTTAGCCGACCGAACTCCCGCGCGACGGCCCCGATGGCAGTTTGCACCGCCGCGGGATCGACCACATCGCACTGAATTGCTGAAGATCTGCCACCGGCAGCTTCGATCTCTCGCGCAACCGTATCTAACGGCTCTTTTCTCCGACCGGCAATGGCAACTTGCGCTCCCTCGGCTGCAAATGCCAGAGCGCAAGCCCGCCCGATTCCCGTTCCTCCGCCGGTAATAAACGCTGTTTTTCCCGAAAGTCGTGGCATCGCGCGGCCTCGCCGCTCGTCTAATGTACCTGCGGCCGGCTGAATCTAGCATTGCCATCCTATGCGTGCAAGCAGACACATTGCTTGTCGCGTGCGATCGACGGCTGCTACAGTCAGATGAGCGGTTATGAAAATTGGTATGACATCCTATCCGGATTACCGGGGCTCGGGCGTACTTGTGTTGTCCCTACTTCTTTCAGCGACCGCAGTCTCTCCACAAAAGACGAGTACCGCCCTGACTCCTGTACCCGCAAGCCAGCGTTCCGCGTTAACAGTAAGGTTGGTCTCTTACACTGAGGCATTCCGCAAAAAGGATTGGGCCGCGCGGTACGACCTAGTGTCGGACCAGAGCAAGACCGGGCTGGGCGATAAACCCAAGGTAACTAAGCAGACATTCATTCGAGACATGCAGGGCACCTACGATTTGCAGCGGCTGATTAAGTTCAGGCCGGTTCGGACGGAGCCCGGCGAATTCCCGGGAGCCTACGACATCTACGCCTGCGCGAAAATTCCCTACGGGAACGAGACGCTCGAACGCATCGCGGCAGTGCGGGCTGTTTGGGAGCATGACAACTGGTTCTTCGAGAATTGGGATTACGCCGAGCCTCCTGAAGAATGTGCACACCTCTCCGACCCGGCATGGAAGCCTAGCCTTCCCCTGAAGCTGGATGGTCCCATGTTGCAGGTATCATGTGAAATTTACACGTGCACTCTCTAAATCATGAAAATCGGCATCACATGTTATCCAACGTATGGCGGCTCAGGGGTGGTGGCCACCGAACTGGGTATCGAGCTCGCGGCGCGCGGCCACGAAATTCATTTCATCAGTTACGCCATGCCGATCCGGTTGAGCGAGGCACACGAGAGAATTTACTTCCACGAAGTAGAGGTCACCTCTTATCCGCTTTTCGATCACCCGCCGTACACTCTGGCCCTCGCTACCAGGATGTATGAAGTGGCAGAGGAGGCTTCGCTGGACCTGCTACACGTGCATTACGCAATTCCGCACTCGGTAAGCGCGCTGCTCGCTCGCATGATGTCGCAACGCAAGCGGCTGCCATTCATCACCACGCTGCATGGGACAGACATTACTCTGGTTGGCAATGACCGCAGCTATCTTCCAATCACACGATTTTCGATTGAAGAGAGCGACGGAGTGACTGCTATTTCAAATTATCTTCGCGATCGCACCATTCGCGACTTCGACATCAAGCGACCCATTGAAGTAATTCCGAATTTTGTTAACTGCGACCTTTACATGCGATGTCGGAATCAATCCGCACGCGAGCGCTGGGCAAGAAACGGCGAGCCCATTCTGATGCACCTATCGAACTTCCGGCCGGTGAAGCGCATCACCGATGTCGTCGAGATATTTGCGCAGGTTCGCGCAAAAATTCCCGCGAAACTGATAATGATCGGTGACGGTCCCGACCGCGGATCTGCCGAATTCCTCGTTCGCAAGAAGGGCCTGTCGAAGGACGTGTTTTTTCTTGGCAAACAGGATCGCGTGCAGGAAAAGTTGGGTTTGGCGGATCTATTTCTTCTCCCCAGCGAAGAAGAGTCCTTCGGCCTCGCGGCGCTGGAAGCCATGGCTTGCGAGGTCCCGGTAGTAGCGACAAATGTGGGAGGCCTTCCAGAAGTGGTGACGCATGGCGTGGACGGCTACCTGATTCCTCCGCACGACATTCAAGCCGGCGCGAAATACGCTCTCGAGATCCTCACTCGCCCCGACCGCGGTCGCGCAATGGGCCAGCAGGCCCGTATCAATGCCCGCAGTAAATACTGCTCAAACGACGTCATCCCACAATATGAGGCTTATTACATCAAAGTTATAAATGCTTCCGGTAAGTCGGCAGCTTCAGCATAGCCATACAGAAAACCTATCCACTACAAGTACAGTACGACATGCGTCGGTGACGAGGAATTTCGCCATTGTCTGAAAATACTGCACATGTCCCGTCTTGTCTTCCTTTGCTAACCGGCTGCACCATAGCAAGTTACAAATCTGGCAAGCTCATTGCATAGGCCCAGAAGCCCGGTCCTTCCATCCATTGGAGCGGACTATGAAAAGCGTACTTCTGGCAATCGCGATAATTTCCTTCGGCCTGTGCGCCAGCAGCGGCAGATCGCCGGCAAAAACGTTAACGACGTCGTCAGCAGAAACAACCATAACCCCACCGAGCTCGGATCCTGATGACACCGCACAACACTTTGAAGGCGTAATCGTCTCGAAAAACGGCGAGCTACTGGTGTTGAGAGACGACGCCCACAACACTTGGTACCACTTGGACGATCAGCAAGCAGCTAGCAAACATCTAGGACGGAAAGTGCTGGTGACCGGAACTCTGGATGCGCGCACGGATGTGATTCGCGTCAAAGAAATAGACGAAGCTAGCTAACTAGCGTTCGATGATCGGAACAGGCTGAAGGGTTTGGACGGCCATGTTGATGTCTTCCTGCGTGATTTTTCCGCTGGAGCCAGCGGCCACGGTAAATATGAAGCGGAATTGATGGTCGCTGTCGTCGAAAACGCGGACTGCGACAGGATGCCCTTTCGCCGGGTCGCCAAATTGAAAGCCTCTATTTTTGCCCCAATCGAAAGAATGAAATTCCGGCGTCGTCCCCGAGTACAGGTCGGGACCAAACGATAATTTCCAAAACAATAGAAGGTTGTCACGCAGCGCGTCCTGCTCTTTCATCACCGGCGAGAGTTGTGCTGGGGAAGCGCCGTACGCAGCTTGATACAGCGCATAGTTCGATTCAATCGGGTGCGATGCCAAGATATTCGCCAATCTCTGCGCTTCCGGGGTAGTCGGAGTTCTCAACGCCTTCGCCGTATCGATTTGTAATTCGGGATCGTAGAACACCACTACCTGGCCGGAATCGTATCGCAGCTCAACACCAGTAGGTAAGGGGGTGGGCTTCCCTTGACCGGCCCACGGTACCTTGAATTCGTACTCAAAAACTTTCGGTTGATCGCCTGGGAATTTCGCGCCTGCTTTTCCTTGCTTGGCTTTCGATAAATCCGGCGCTGTTTGCTGCGCACCGGTCGACGTGGCCGGCAGAGGCTGCGGCGTGTCTGCGACCCACGAATCCGACGAAACCCATTGCTTCGCTTCCATCCAAATAAGCGTCTGCAGTCCGAACGCCAGACAATAGGCCCCAACCGCGATTACGACAATTGCGAGAATGATGGCATTACGCGCGCCACCCTTATCCTCTTCCTGTTCATTCATCCGTGCAAGTTCGTCCATATCGAGAACGACCATTCTACGCGGTCTCGCGGCACAACGCCGCAGGATTCGAAACCTTTTCTAATTAGCGCGACCTTTTGCAGGCGTGACGGTCTGTCGGACAGCTGTCGACAGACCGACGCAAATCTTTTCAGATCAACATCGCGGAATCCGCTAACGAAACCGATGACGATTTTTCTGCAGTGATTCGGTTGATGGAGAAACTGGCTCGCTCCGATGCCCCGATCGAAGGATGGCGAACCGCAGCCGCCTCGGCGAGATGAATTGGAAATAAATCCGTGAGAAGCTGCCAGTATTATTCGGCGCGCAAGGCGTCAACGGGATCCACCGTTGCGGCGCGGCGAGACGGCAGGTAGCACGCGAGATAGGCCGTCGCAATAATCCCCACTGTTACGGCTGCGTAGGTGATCGGATCGACCGGGCTTACGTTGAACAGCAGCGACGACATTAGACGCATCACCGCGAACGCGCCAGCGAGACCGCAAACGATCCCTATACCTGTCAGCCACAATCCGTGGCGAACGAACATGGAGATGAGCGCGGGCTGTTGCGCTCCAAGCGCCATGCGAATGCCAATTTCCCGCGTCCTTTGCGAAACGGAATATGCAATCACTCCGTAAATCCCTACGATACCGAGCAAGAGCGCCATGCCTCCCGCCACGCCGAGCATCACGAGCGTGAACGAAGTGCGCGCCATCGACTGCGTGTAAAAATATCCGAGCGTGTGAACTTCCGCGAGCGGCACATTCGAATCCACTGACCACACAGTTTGCCTGACTTCTTTCAAAAAGGATTCTGAGCCGGCGCGTGGACTTCGAATGGCGAAAGAAATGCCGCGCCGCAGCATCTCTTTTTGCCCCTCAAAGCGGTCCATCATAATCGGCCAATATACCGTCGCGGGCGCTTTTTCGTTAACGCCGTTGTCGTGTACGTCGCCGACAACACCAACAATTTCGCGCCAGTCATCGACGCTGGCTACGCGAATTCGCTTGCCCAGAGCGCCGCTAGGATCATGCCAATACTCGCGCGCTAAATTCTCCGAAACAATCGCTACCGGAATTTTTTGGTACGTGTCGGTCCAGGTGAGGTCGCGTCCGGCAATCAGCGGGGTGCCAAGCGTCCCAAAGAATCCAGGTGATATCCATTTGAAGCGGCGCAAGGGCGGAAGTTCGCCTTCCGCATACGCGCGATCCTGCGCGAAGATTGGATCGTTTGAATCATACCCATCCATCGGAATGGTGCTCGAGAGACTTGTCGAACTGACCCCCGGGATCGCGTGAAGTTTGTTCAGAATTTCTTCTTCCAGCCGCACCAGGCGCTCGCGATCGGTGTCGGGGATCTCCGTTTCAGGCACGTAGAAACGGAAAGTTTGCACCTGATCCTGCCCCGTGAACCCCGGCGGCACATGCATCAAAGCGCGAAACGTGCGAATCATTAACCCGGAGCAAATCAGCAAAACCAGAGCAAGCGCCACCTGGACCACTACCAGAATATTCCGCGCACGATGCTGCTCGCGGCTGGCGCTCAGCGCGCGTCCACCCTCACGCAGACCTGTGTTCAAACGCGTTCCGGCATATTTGAATATCGGAATGGAGCCAAACAACAAACTGGAAAACAGCGCAATCCCAAGCGTAAACAGCAAAACTGGGACGTCGATGCCAATTTCATGTATGCGTGGGATACCGGTCGGCGCCATGGCAACCAGAATCCGCAATGATCCATACGCGAGCGCTAAGCCGAGCAAGCTTCCCAACAAGCCAAGAATTACGCTCTCGAAAAGCAACTCGCCGGCGATTCGTCGCCATCCCGCACCCAGTGCTGCACGAATAGCCAATTCCTGACGGCGTCCTTCCACGCGCACGAGCATTAAGTTCGCCACATTGGCGCAAGCGATTAACAGCACCCCCGCAATGGAACCCATTAAAACCCACAAGACGTTGCCGACATCGCCGACAACATCCTGTTTCAGCGGCCGCAGGTTGGGCCCGATTTGCGCTGTTTCGAACAGCTTTACGCTGAAACCTTCCGGCGCGGGAAAACTCCGAATGGAAATGGGAACCATGCGCGCCACATCGGCGCTGGCTTGCTCCATCGTGACGCCCGGTTTCAGCCGTGCGAGCGCGCGGTAGCTGAAGTTGCCAAGTTTTGTTTTACTGCGGTCCCATTGCAGTGGCGCAATAACCGCCGCATCTTTCTCGTCAAGAAAGTGGAATCCTTGCGGCAAAACACCGATGATTTGCCGCGGCTTTCCATCCACAGTGATCGAGCGACCGATCACCGTAGGGTCGCCGCCAAATTTTTGGTGCCAGTATCCGTAGGAAATCACCACAGTTTCAGGCGCGCCCGGCGAATCATCTTCTCGGGTGAACAATCGTCCCACCGCAGGAACCACGCCCAGAAGCGGCAGCGTGCCGTCGGTGACGTCAAGACCGTAGACCTGTTCAGGTTCTCCCGCGCCAGTGATGCTGAAAGAATCACCCGTGTAGGCGCCGATGTCTTGGAAAGTTGCGCTCTGTTCCCGGTCGATAAAATAGACCGACGGCGCCATATTCAAGTCCTTGATATTAATTCCGGGCGCTTTATGCCAAACACCAATCAGCCTCTCCGGATGGGGATACGGCAAAGGTTTCAGCAGCACGCCTTCGAGGACACTAAAGATGACCGTGTTCGCGCCCACTCCCGCGGCTAACGTAATCAGAGTGATTGCGGTAAACAGCGGCGCACGTCCGAGCCGTCGCAGAACCTGCCTGAGTTGATCGCCGAACTTTCCCATATTCCGCACCTTCCTAAGGAATGTGCATCGTGGTTAGCTACCATCGCCCGACCCGCACGCGATGTAGGACTGTCATTTAATACGTCGAGATGCGGAGAAAAGTTCAGCGGGTCGGACGAATTACGTCGTTAAACGAAAGAATTCTTCTTGGTATGTTTCGCTGTTCGCGTTCGGACTGTGTCCCACAATTGGGAATTGCAGGGCGCACGACTAACGTGATCTCGAACTTAGCTCGCGGCGATCCTTGCGCGTGCAGCGAGCGCGGTGCTATTCTCCAATTTGTCCGAACCTGAGCGGGAGTAGTTCAGTGGTAGAACGATAGCTTCCCAAGCTATAGGTGAGGGTTCGATTCCCTTCTCCCGCTCCAGTATTCTTTCTCGACCAGCACCGCTCCAGAATTCTTTTCGTTCTATCTTCCGCGCCATAGCTTCGTTACTAGCCGCCACCTTGCGAATTACTTTTGTCGTTCCTTGCGGAGCTGGTCGAAGATTTTGTTGGCCCAGGCGGGGGGCTCGGGGCCTTGCTCGAAGTTAGGTTTTTGGCCGAACGCCAATCTCCAGCGAAGCAGCCATGAAATCCCCGTAGCGCCGACGTAATTGTCCGGCGTGGCGTAAGCCGGGTCGGACATCGCCTGATCCAGCGAAACGAATTTGTAACCGCGGCGCTCAAGCTTCGCCAGCAGCGCATCCAGGCATTCGGTGTTGAGCTGGTTATCGTGGATTAGGAGAACTTGGGGAATCTCGCGGCCGAAAAGATTGCGCGATAAGCCCTCGGAATAGTCGAACGAAGTGTCTGCGTACTCGAGATATTCCTTTTTGGCTCGCGCTGCCATTTTCTTATCTTTTTTTTCGGTGGCGTACCCGAGCACATCGTTGAAAACGTAGTCAGCGTCTTCTACCGTGACAGGCGCGATGGTGTAACTTCGTTCCTTCAGGAAAGCTTCAAACGCCGTTTTCGCTTCGACTGTCGGTCCGGTGTTGAGGTAGGGGTGCCGAAAATACTTTTCGCTTTGTCCAATGGCTTTTAGCAGAGCGGTGGTTACGACCTGGCCTTCCATGGTTTCGTCCTCATACTGCGTCAGCGGTGTGGTCTGAAAATCAGCATGGGAGAACGTATGATTGCCCAACGTAAGGCCTGCATCCAGCCACATTTTAAGCAACTCAGCGCGAGCGTCGCGTTCATTTTGGACTTGCAGCTTTTTTTCGTTCACGAAGCCAATAGCCCAGACGTGATGTGATTTCAGGATCGCCGGAATACCGCGATTGATTTTCTGCACCTCTTTTAGGTCGCCCGTGGCGAAATCATTTCCCGGAATCGCGCCGGGTAAATCGTCGACGGTGATTGCGATCGTCCGCTGCGGGGCCCCATTACTTTGCCCGCCTCTACTTCTCTTCAGGGACCCAGCAAACCCCACAAGAATTAGGATGAAAATCACAAACAGCCTTTTCTCACTCATTGATTCTTCCCTGTAGCTCCGGAAATTGAACAAATCCGGCAGGCTGGCTAGATTCTGTTTCACGCTGGCCTGAGTTTGTCTTCAAATTTCGGCCAGCGCACTTCACGCGATGGCCTGTGGGATCGCTTTTTTCCATCTTCCCTGTGATTTCAGGATTAGCTCGACCACTTCTCGCGCCGCGCCCTTTTCCTCCCGGCACGGTTGTAACGTAATGTGCGGCGCGCTTCACTTCGACTACGGCGTCGCCCACCGCAACCGCTAGTCCAGCACGGCTAAGAATTGGGAGGTCCGGCAAATCGTCTCCGATGTAGGCAACTTCTTCGTCCGTAACGCCAGCGCGAATCAAAATCGCTTTATAAGATTCCAGTTTTTTTGGCTGCCCTTGCATCACGAATTCCATTCCCATTTCGCGCGCGCGACGCGTCGTGGCGGTAGAATCGCGTCCCGTTATCACTCCTGTGCGAATGCCCATGATGCTGGCTAGTTTCACTCCGGCGCCGTCGTGCGGGTCGAATACTTTCATTTCGGCTACACTGCCGTCAGGAAATCCTTGCAGGCAAACCACCCCGGGCGTCAATGTGCCGTCCACATCCATCAGCAGGACACGGATTCGTTTTGCACGGCGCATGACTTTAGGCGGAAATTTGATTTCGCGTATTTTCATTCAATCCTCATGGCATAAATCCCTAATAACCTGTGCAGGCAGATCAAAACAGCTGCAAGGTCCAAAGATCGTGAATATGCACGACACCTTCCAGGCGGCTGCCGGAATCCACCACCAACACTGAGGTGATTTTCTTTTCTTCCATCAGGCGTAGCGCGCTCGCGGCAAGTTCGCTGCGCGGAATGGTGACGGGATTTCTCGTCATACAATCCGCTGCCATCAATCCCAGCACATTTTCTTTTTTCTTGAGCATGACGCGCCGCAAATCACCGTCAGTAATGACCCCGAGCACGCGGCCATCTGCTTCCACCACCGCAGCCAAACCGAGCCCTTTGCGGCTCATTTCGTAGATCACATCAGGCATCTTCGCGCTGGCCAGGACGCGCGGCACATCTTCTCCCGAGTGCATTAAGGCTTCCACCCGGCGCAATTTTTTCCCCAGGCGTCCGCCTGGATGCAACGCGGCAAAATCCTCTTCCTTGAATCCGCGCCGTTCGAGCAATGAGATCGCCAAGGCGTCGCCCATGGCCAGCGCGGCCGCGGTGGATGCTGTAGGCGCCAGGTTGAGCGAGCAAGCTTCTTCTTTCACGGCGATGTCCAGGACGATGTCGCTCGCGCCGGCAAGCGTGGAGCGAGGATTGGCGGTGAGCGTGATGACGTGGATTCCCAGTCGCTTACCTGCTTCCATCAACTCAACGAGCTCTTCGGTTTCTCCACTGGACGAAATCGCAACCAGAACATCCGCAGCGGTCAGCATGCCCAGATCGCCGTGAAGGGCCTCGGCGGCATGGAGAAAAAGTGAGGGCGTACCGATACTGGCGAAGGTCGCGGCGGTTTTTCGTCCAATCAGCCCCGATTTGCCCATGCCGGTGACCACGACGCGGCCTTTGCAGGCATATAAGAGCTCAACCGCTTTTTCGAACCGTTCATCGAGACGGTCGATTAGCCCGGCTATAGCTTCCGATTCGATACGCAGCACTCGTTTGGCGGTGGCCAGACTCATCTGCTATCCCATCCGCGAACGAGCGTTGCAATTTTCAAGATTTTTTCCAAGAGCGGACGAAATTGAGCAAGTGGCAAGGCGTTAGAACCGTCGGAGAGCGCTTTCGGGGGATCATCGTGAACTTCGAGAAATAATCCGTCCGCGCCTGCAGCAGTTCCGGCGCGCGCGAGCGGCTCGATGAATTGCGGCTGGCCGCCGCTGGACTTGCCTTCGCCTCCAGGCAACTGCACGGAATGCGTCACATCGAAAACAACTGGGTAACCAAGTTTCTTCATGATGGGAAAGGATCGCATATCGACAACGAGATTCTGGTAGCCGAAGGAACTGCCACGTTCGGTGAGAATAATTTTCCCGTTCCCGGTGCTGGCGATTTTTTCAACGGCGTTGCCAATTTCCCAAGGCGAGAGAAATTGTCCCTTTTTGACGTTCACGACGCGACCTGTGCGACCGGCCGCGATCAGCAAATCGGTTTGGCGGCACAGAAACGCTGGAATCTGGAGGATGTCGCATACCTCGGCGGCGGGTCCGACCTCCGAGAGGTCGTGCACGTCGGTGAGAATCGGCAGGCCGATCTCTTTCTTTATTTTTTTCAAGATGCGTAAGCCTTCTTGCAATCCCGGGCCACGAAACGAAGAAAGCGAGGTGCGATTCGCTTTGTCGTATGACGCTTTGAAAATGTACGGCACTCCCAATTCAGCTGTGATGCTGCCCAAGCGCTCTGCCATGCTCGTTGCGTGGGCTTCGCTCTCGATGACGCAGGGGCCCGCGATCAGAAACAGGGGCGCTTTGGCGCCGAAGCTAATTTTTCCGATTTCGAAGCTGCTGGGCGCCGTCATGGGATCGGCTGACGATTCTCTCTCGTGCTTTCGGCGATTAAACTCGGAGGGGCACACTTGGAGGTGCCAAAGACAATTCTCAACCATGCGATTCTAGTATCGGTTAGAAATGTCGCGCTCATTGGTTTTGAATGACTTACAGCGATTTCTGCTTGTAGAGCAGTTTCGCTTAGAGATGCTGCCGGGCAGCTCAAAATTGAGAGCATAAAGCTTGCGGGGAACATTGCGTCTGAGACTGGAGTTAGCGGCGAGAACGTCAGGAAAGTGGAGCGGACGACGGCTCGCTTTCTGTAGAGCCTCGTATGTTGTAACAATTTAATCACGCGGAACGGTAGCACGTGATTTGGGGAATTTCAAGGATCTGTGTGTGTGGACGATCCAGTACACAGGACCGTTCGTCCATTTTTTGGAAATGCACGACACGAATGAGTTTTTGGAACGATACCTAAAACGGTCGCAGATTGCGCTTGAAGATCGCGCGCTATAGAGGCAAGATAATTATTAGGGTACTATCGAAACACTTTGCATGTTGGTTGACGCTACCTGGATACGCAACTACACTTGAACTCCCCAGCTATCTTCGTGCTGAAGAACCCATGGAGGAGACGATGATCAAAAACAGGGAATTCCTGCGCGCGTGTTTGACTGTTACGGCGGCCTTGTTTGCATGCTGCTTGGGACAGACAGCACAGGGGGCGGTAACGACTGTTGCCGTAGGGACTTGCAGAAGCGGCCTTACTTCTTACCCGACTATCCAGCAGGCGGTCAACGCTTCCCCTGCCGGAACCACGATTGACGTGTGCCCAGGGAGCTATCCAGAACAGGTTTCGATCACCAAGAACTTGACGCTCACTGGCGTGTCAGCGGGGACGGCGGATGCGCCGACCATCGTGCCGCCTTCAGGAGGTTTGGTTGCAAATGCTTCGGACCCCTCAGGGGGCGGCTCGCCAGTGGCTGCGCAAATCGTGGTCACAGCACCAGCCACTAGCGTTACCGTCGAGCGCCTGACTGTGGACGGAACGGGCAATAAGGTTACCGGTTGCGCCAGCTTCGGCGGCAGCGTACCTATAATCGTCGGGATCTATTTTCTTAACGTTTCCGGAACCATCACACAGAACGCCGTTCGAAACCAAATACAGGACACAGCCGATCAAGACTGCCCGAACGGCTTAGGAATTTATGCCGAAAGTGGCGGGGGCGCCGTTACCGCCGTGACAATCTCAAACAACACGGTGCGCAACTATCAGCAAAACGGCATCACGGCTAACGGATTTGGTGATGGAAGCGCGGGACCAGCCGCGACCATCACAAATAACACCGTCCCGGGCACCGGGGCCACGGCTACCTCGGGAAAGAATGGGATTCAGATCGGTTTCGGGGCCACCGGACAAATCACAGGAAATACAACCATCCAGGATATCTTTGCATTAAGCAGCAACAACGGAGATGCGGGCGTGGGCATCTTGGTATTTGCTTCTACCGGCATCACTGTCTCCAACAACGTAGTGGGAAATACGCAGTTCGGAATCGTGACCGAAAGCGCAGGCCCGGGATTTCTAGCTGACACCACCTCCGTTACCGGCAATAGGATTATCGGGACCGAAATGTTTGACGGGATCGACTTGTGCAGCAACGGAAATACGGCGACTGGCAACGTAGTGAACAGCAGCACCGAGGCTGGCATTCACCTAGACGACAGTTGCGGGTCCACGGGCAATAACAACACAGTAAAAACCAACACGATCAATGAAGCGTGCGCGGGAATTTTGACCGGTACCGGCACGGGCGGAAACGTGGACACTCCCAATACGATATTCAACGTCATAAATACAACGTTGGCAGGCGACACCTGCACTGCGCTTCCAGGGCAAGCGGCCGGTGCACAAGCAGCTTCGGGTAGCGCGAAGCATGGCGTGGCCCGCATCTCACCCTACCCGCAAAGAAAGAGCGGTTAAGCAGCAGGACAAGGTCCACTCGGGGGCTCGCGAGGGTGTCGCTGAGCAGAAGAGACTTAGCTTCCGCCGTGGTACTGTAAGGCCCACAACTACATGAAACTAAAACTTAATAGTCTGTGAATATTTAATCTTTATAGTTGACCTTTCGATATACATAGGCCTACACTTCGTCTCCCCCATTGTTACAAATCAAATCAGGAGGCAGTTTATGAAAATGAAGCAGAAACTGCTGCGTACAACTATGATTGTCGCAGCAGGACTGGTTGCATGTTTTGCCACACCGACGATTCAGGCGAACACCTTGTACGTTGGCGGCTGCCACGCGGGTAGTTACGCGACCATCGGTGCAGCACTCGCGGCAGCTACACCGGGATCGATCATTGACGTATGTCCTGGAACCTATGCCGAGCAGCTTACGATTGCTGGGCCCGGCCTAGACAACATAACCCTGCAAGGCATCGCGGTTACCTCCATGGGCGTGACCATGGATGCAGCAGTGATCGTTCCTCCGGTGACTGGCTTGCAACCAAACGGCACAATCTTTGATACCGACAACGGTCCGGCAAGTGCCCTTCCGCAGATCCTTGTATTAAATGCCGCAGGAGTCACCATCTCGCACATCACGGTGGACGGCCAGAGCAACCAGAGTTGCGGCAGCGGTTTGCTAATTGGAATCTATTACCAAGATTCCAGTGGAACGGTAAGCAATAGCGTTGCCCGTAATCAGAATGAAGGAGGTGGAAATGGCTCCCAGTGCGGGTGGGGGATCGCTGCAGAGAGTGATGGCAACGGGCCGGCCGCCTTGCCGAACCTAACCGTTTTGAACAATTCCGTGCATAACTTTCAGAAAAACGGAATCGTTGCTCGTGGAAACAACAGCACAGGACCAAACCTAATAGCGACAGGCAACACCGTAATTGGTGTTGGTCCAGTTCCGGGCAACGCCGCTCAAAACGGTATTGAAGTAGCGTTTGGTGCAACGGGAAGCGTTAAGGCCAATTATGTAGCTGATGTACTCTACTCAAACAATAGCTCGAGCGGTACCGGGATTCTCTTCTACGCTTCAGCGGGGTCCCCCATTGCCGCGAGCAATGTGGTAGACAGCGCAAATATCGGAATCGGGATTGTCTATGACCCCAGTTTTGGAGGAGGCGGAAGCGGTGCAACAATAAACAACAACCACATCGGCGGAAGCCTGATGCTTGAAGGAATCGACCTTTGCGGCAATAACGAGATCGCCGAAGGAAACATAATCTATAACAGCACGAACGCCGGGGTGTATCTAGACAATACGTGTGGTGGTACTAGTGGAAGCAACGAGACGGTGAAGAGCAATACGATTAATGAAGCCTGCGCAGGAATTCTACTCGGCACGGGCATCAGCAATACGACAGCTCCCAATACGTATGCAAACGATACCTATGAGGCGCTGTCGGGTGACTCATGCCCTCCCGCTGCGGCCGGCGTAAAGGAGAATCTGGCGGGAAACTCGACGGGGGAACGTCTGAAGTCGCGTCCTTAACTCGTTCGATGATCGGATCGTTTTGAAATCCAAACGCGCCGAGATGCGGGAAAGGTTCAACCCGTATCTCGGCGTTCCTACCTCCCTACATTGACCCTCTACCGTCAGTGGTCAGATTTTCGGGCAAAAACCCTCAAGAACAAGAGACTGGCTGTCGACTCGGGCTGAAATACTTCCAAACTGCCACCCTGATATGCTTCCTCTGTCCTATTTGTTGACAAGTGATTGCTAAGAGCGAAAATAGCCGGATGGCACACGAACTAACGACCTCCTATCTGAAGGATTCCACGCAGATCCTGCACTACTACAAGAAGCTTGGCGAGCGAGCGATGGCGCAGTGTCCGGACGACGCGCTGTTCGTGACGCTGGATGTGGAGTCCAATTCGATTGGGATCATCGTGAAGCATCTGGCTGGGAACATGCGTTCGCGCTGGAAGGATTTTCTCACCACCGATGGGGAGAAACCGGACCGTAACCGCGACTCCGAATTCGAAGCGCCGCCCGAAACGCGCGCCGAGCTGATGGAGATGTGGGAAGGTGGCTGGAAATACGTTTTCGATGCGCTTGAGCCGCTCACCGACGCTGACCTGATGCGAACAGTTACTATTCGCTCTTCCCCGCACTCGGTAATGCAGGCGATTACCCGTCAGGTGACGCACTATGCGCATCACGTAGGGCAAATTTTGTTACTGGCGAAACATTTTGCAACGAAGTCTGGAAAGGAATGGAGATCGCTGAGCATCCCGCGAGGCCAATCAAAACAGGCTGCCACAAACATTGCAGCGGGGAAAAAAACAGATGACCGGATAAGCGAAAAGTGATTGGATGGCTCGGGACAGCCGGCGACATCAGAGCTAGTCGGCGGGGTTGATGGCGCGAGATTCGGCGGCGGTTTTGCCGAGGCGCTGGTGGCGGTTCTCGATGCTGGCGCGAATGAACGCGGCGAACAGCGGATGCGGCGCCAGCGGCTTCGATTTAAATTCGGGATGAAACTGGCAGCCGATGAACCAGGGATGGTCGGGGACCTCGACGATTTCCACGTACACGCCATCGGGCGTGCGGCCGGTGATGCGGAACCCGGCGCGCGTTAGCGTGTCTTCGTATTCGCAATTAAATTCGTAGCGATGGCGATGGCGCTCGGAAATTTCCGGCTGGCCGTAAGCCTTGTATGCGAACGAGCCGGGCTCGAATTTACAGGGCCAAGCGCCCAGGCGCATCGTGCCACCCATTTCGTCCACGCCGAGAAGCTCACGCAATTTGTAAATCACGCGATTCGGAGTGCTGAGGGTCGAACTCCGTGCTGTCGGCGCGCTCGATATGCGAAACGGTGCGCGCGTATTCGATCGTGGCGCACTGCATCCCCAGGCAAATTCCAAAAAACGGAATCTTTTTCTCGCGCGCGTAGGTGATGGCGTGAACCATTCCGGCGATGCCGCGCTTGCCGAAACCTCCGGGCACCAGAATGCCGTCGACATGGCGCAGACAGACGTTCGGCGGTCGCGGGCGAGTCGATTTCTTCGGCTTCGACCCACTCGATCACGACGCGCTGCTTGTTGGCGAGGCCGCCATGTCCCAGCGCTTCGCGCAGGCTCTTGTAGGCGTCCTCGAGTTGAACGTACTTCCCTACCACGCCGATGCGCACTTCGCCCTGAGGATGTTCCAGAGTTCTCGAGCATCGCCAGCCAGCGGCTTAAGTCGCGCGGCGGGGCTTCAGATGCAGCAAGCGCAAAATCTGCTCGTCGAGGCCCTCGGCGGCCAGCGACATCGGCACTTCGTAAATATTGCCCACGTCGGGCGCAGAAATGACGCAGGATTCCGCCACGTTGCAGAAAAGCGCGATTTTCGCTTTCAGGTCGGTGCCGAGCTGTCGGTCGCTGCGGCAAATCAGAATGTCGGGCTGAATTCCGATGCTCAGCATTTCTTTCACGCTGTGCTGCGTGGGCTTGGTCTTCAGTTCGCCGGCGGTGGCGAATGTACGGCACCAGCGTGAGGTGCACGAAAACCACATTCTCGGGGCCGAGCTCGAGGCGCATCTGGCGGATAGCTTCGAGGAACGGCAGCGACTCGATATCGCCGACGGTGCCGCCAATTTCGACGATCACAACGTCGTACGTCCGGGCCAGCTGATTTGCGGAAGGCAGATTTGATTTCGTCGGTGACGTGGGGAATGACCTGAACGGTCTTGCCGAGATAATCCCCGCGGCGTTCCTTGGCGATGATGGATTCGTAGATGCGGCCGGTGGTCCAATTGTGGTCGCGCGTCAGATGCGCGGAGGTAAAACGCTCGTAGTGGCCGAGGTCGAGATCCGTCTCCGCGCCATCATCGGTGACAAATACTTCGCCGTGCTGATAGGGCGACATGGTGCCGGGATCAACGTTCAGGTAGGGATCGCACTTCTGGAGGGTGACTCTCAGGCCGCGGCTTTCGAGCAGGCAGCCCATCGAAGCCGCCGCAACGCCCTTGCCGAGGGAAGAAACCACGCCGCCCGTAACGAAAATATACTTCGGGCCGGTCCGCAAAGTGCTCGAATTCCTCCGGAGAGAGTCGGCGTACTCACGCATTATGGTCAGAATGTTGTCGGGTGTCAAATCACGATTTCGATTGGATTTTGATTTTTGTTAGAAAAAGATTTATTGCGCGATCGTACGGTGGAGCACAGAGATCGCTTTGGCTGAAGTGAGCGCTAATGCGCCGGCGCGCTCAAGCAACATTTTCGACCCGTCTCGACGTCGGCCGGCACATCCACGCTTACCGCGTCGTAATCGGTCTCGACCACGCCGATGTGAAAGCCGTTTTCGAGCCAGCGCAGCTGCTCGAGCTGCTCGACGCGTTCGAGTTCGCCCGGGGGAAGGTGGGAAATTCGAGCAGAGCGTCGCGGCGGAAGCCGTAAAGCGCCGAGGTGCTTCCAGTGGCGGGCGGCCACCTTGGCGCCGGTTCACGCACCCAAGGAATCGGCGCTCGGGAAAAATAAAGCGCATTGCCGTCGAAATCGCGCACCACTTTCACGATGTTGGGATCCATGATGTCGTTGGCCACAGCGATGGCGGTGCACGGAGTGGCGATCTGCACGGAGTCTTCGTCGAGCATCGCCAGACGACGGCGTCCACAGTGGCGGGATCGATCAGCGGCTCGTCGCCCTGCACGTTCACGTAAATTTCGGCGGGGACTGCGCGGCGACTTCGGCGACGCGATCGGTGCCGGTACGGTGGTCGGAGCGCGTGAGGATCGCTTCGCCGCCGAAGGACTCGACGGCGCTCTTAATGCGCTCATCGTCGGTGGCCACCACGATTCGCGAGACGCGTCCCGCTTCGCGGAACGCGCTCGACCACGTGCTGGATCATCGGTCTTGCCCGCGATCTGTGCGAGGGCTTTCCCGGAAAACGTACGGAGGCATAGCGCGCCGGAATCACGACCAAAACGGTTTTTGCGTACGATGCGCTCATTAGGCTTCGCTGACTTTCGCCCGCAACGGATATTAACACGGAGCGCTCGTCCTAGTGCGAATGCTCTATTACGTTCATGACTCACTGCGTGAATTTGATCACAGAGCTGTCCTTGCTTTCGATTAGTCGAGTGCTAGAATCAAATTAAGAGACTTGCGGCGCTGCGCAAGTTTCACGGTAGTGTCCCGGGGAGTACAGCGTTTGGGCAGTCCTGGCACCGCGCCGGTCTTCAGGGCCATTGCGTTAGCAGCGATTTGTGCGGTTGTATTGTTCTCGCCTTTAGTTTCATCCTGCATGGTCACAAGAATCGTCTGTCGGCCCCGTTACAGCTCCCGAAAATTCGCAAGCGTATTGAGAAGGGCAAACGTCCTGAAGACCGAAACGGAGATGACGCTTGTGAACGTCACCGTCACCGATCCGATCGGGCGGCTGGTGACCGGGCTCGAACAAGACAATTTCCGCGTATTTGAAAACGGCGCGGAGCAGGAAATCGTGCGATTTTCGAGCGAGGACGTGCCCGTCTCGATCGGCGTGATTTTCGATATGAGCGGCAGCATGACCGACAAGATCGACAAGTCGCGGCTCGCCGCCGTGCAGTTTTTCCGCACCGCGAATCCGCAGGACGAATTTTTCCTGGTGAATTTCAACGACCGCGCGCAACTGGTGAGCCCGTTCACCGCCAGCGTGGACGAACTGCAAAATCGCCTGATGTATACCGCCGCGCACGGACTGACGGCTCTTTTCGACGGCGTTTATCTGGGCCTGAGCCAGATGAAAGGAGCACACAACACAAAGAAAGCTTTGCTCATCATATCGGACGGAGGCGATAATCATAGTCGGTACAGCGAAACGGACGTTCGGAAGTTTGTGCAGGAAGCCGATGTTCAGATTTACGCGATCGGGCTGTTTGAACAGGATGGCGGTGCCCACTGCCGGAAGAACGAAACGGGCCGTCTCTTCTTTTACGATTTGACGGAGATGACCGGCGGGCGGGCCTTTACCGTTCAGAATCTGAACGATACTGCCCGACATCGCGACGAAAATCAGCATGGAGTTGCGCAATCAATATGTTATCGGATATCAGCCGAGCGACCGCGCACATGACGGAAAATGGCGGAAGATCAAAGTCAAGCTGCGGCCTCCGAAGGGACTTCCACCGCTCACCGTGGATGCCAAAAACGGCTATTTCGCGCCCGGCCACTGAGCATTCCAAATCTCCGGTCAGGCAACGCATTCCGTGCCTACACCGAATGGAGCTTCTCCCGTTTTGCTGGCGCGATTCGCTCGCTGGCTGAGCCCTGCGCTGCCTGCGCGCGCAGAATGCACAAATCCGCTGCCGCCGCAGCCCCGCCATCCCGCCCCGCCCGGGATCTCCGCCGGAGCCAGCAGATCAGAGGCACACGCATCAAGGCGAGCGTCGATCTGGTGGTGCTGCACGTCACCGTCGTCGGATGAGGACGGGCAATTTGTCCGGACTTAAAGAAAGACGATTTCCGCGTTTTCGAAGACAAGATCGAACAGAAGCATCTCGGTTTTCTCCAGAGAAGACGTTCCGGTGACCATGGGTCTGGTCATCGACAACAGCGGCAGCATGCGCGAGAAGCGCGAGCAGGTGAATGCGGCGGCCATGACGTTCGTCAACACGAGCAATCCGCAGGACGAAGCGTTCGTCGTGAATTTCAACGACGAATATTATCTCGATACCGACGGCGACTTCACCAGCGACCCGCAAGATCTGAACAAAGCGCTTTCGCGATCGATACGCGCGGCAGCACGGCGCTCTACGACGCCGTGATCGGCTCGCTCGATCATTTGAAAAAAGGACATAAGGACAAGCGCGTTCTGCTGGTGATCACCGATGGCGACGACGACGCCAGCCGCAAGATCGCTTCCGATACCGATGAAAGCCGCCGAGCAATCGAACGCCACGATCTATGCCATCGGCGTCTTCAGCGAGGATGACCGCAAGAACGACAAGAAGATGGTCCGCAAGTCGAAGAAGGATCTGAACGAACTTGCCGAAGTGACCGGCGGCATGGCCTTATTTCCCGGAAATGCTCGATGACGTGGACCCGTTTGCGAGCAGAGTCGCGCGCGACATCCGCAACCAATACACGATCGGCTACTACCCCACGAATACCGCGAAGGACGGCACGTTCCGCCCCGTGCAGGTCAACTGTTCCGCCGAAAGGCCACGGCAAACTTTCCGTGCGGACCCGCACCGGGTATTACGCGCAGCAAGGCTACTGCCGGCAACTAAGCCGCCATCGGCTATCTCAGCATGCAATGGCGACCGCTACGTCCCAGTGTTTAGTAACTTCAGGAAGCTCGTTCCGTGCGGAATGTTCGTCGCCGAAATTCTCCGCGACGGTCTGGCCCATGTCGGCGAGCGTCGCGCGGATGCCCAGGTTCTCGCCGTTTGCGTACTCGGGACTGTAGGCCAGGATCGGAACATATTCGCGCGAATGGTCCGTCGTCGGATTGACCGGATCGGGATCGCAACCATGATCGGCGGTGATCAACAGCAAGATCCGAAGGCCCCAAGGCAGCGAGAAACGGGCCGAGCATCGCGTCGAATTCTTCGAGCGAACGCGCGAAGCCTTCCACATCCTTGCGATGGCCGTAGAGCATGTCGAAATCCACGAGATTGGCGAAAATCAGTCCGCTCGGCTGCTGCGGCGAGCGATTCGGTGAGCTTTGCCATGCCGTCGGCGTTGTTTTTTGTGGTGACGTAGTTCCCACCCCGCGGCCATTGTAGATGTCGTGAATTTTGCCCACGCCGAAAACCGGAATTGTCACGTTCCGCGAGCACGTCGAGAAGCATCGGGCGCGGCGGCTCGACGGCATAGTCGTGGCGGCGCTCGGTGCGGCGAAAATTTCCGGCGTGCCCGCGAACGGCCGCGCGATCACGCGGCCCACGCGGTTCGGCCCGTCGAGCAGTTTGCGCGCGATTTCGCACATGCGGTAAAGCTCGGCGATCGGGATCACGTCCTCGTGCGCGGCGATCTGGAAAACGCTGTCGCCGGACGTGTAGACGATCGGAAAGCCCGTGCGCACGTGCTCCTCGCCGAGTTCCTTGATGATTTCCGTGCCGGAGGCGGGCTTATTGCCGAGAGTGCGGCGGCCGATCTGGCGCTCGAATTCCGCGATCAGCTGCTTTGGAAAGCCGTGCGGATAGACCGGGAAAGGCCTGGTCGAGCCAGATGCCGGCCATTTCCCAGTGGCCGGTCGTGGTGTCCTTGCCCGGAGAAACGGTCGCGCCCTTGCCATAGCTTCCAGCAGGCTTTGCGGCGGGCTGTCAGATGTGCGAGCGGCTTGATATTCGCGAGGCCGAGGCGCACGAGATTCGGCAGCTGCAGCGGGCGCGAGCGCGCGATGTGGCCCAGCGTGTCGCGGCCCACGTCGCCGTAATCGGCGGCATCGGGCAGCTCGCCGATGCCCACGCTATCGAGCACGATCCAGATCACCCGGTCAAAATGCGTTGTGTTTGTTTGCACAGCGCCACTTTACCAAGTTCGAGCGGAGTTTCTGTCGGAAACTTCAATGTGAGCGTGCGCGGTGCACTTCATGGGAGGGAGCCAGAGATCCTGGTCCACCTAAGCGACTAGCGGTGTCCCCGGGGGGGATGTCGACATTCTTGCCGTGCTTAAGCACTCCTATAGGACCAAAAAGAACTGTGAGAACTGTCGTGGTTCCCTCTTTGTTCTCCCCTTCACGTCCTTTTCCGCCTCGGAGTCGGACACGATTATTCCCGTCACTAAATACTGCATTGGTACGTTCAATCCTCGGGCTTTTCCCATCATTCCCGCCTTGTGGCCATGAGACACCGTAGCGAGAGGAGCCAAAAGTGGGTATTTGCTCGGGTTGACTCAGCGGCGTATAATTTTCGGTTTACACACATGGCGACAAAACCCACAGAGAACCTCCCTGTTGATCCGGCCCCGCGTCCGGCTGTGCCCGGCGATGCTGAGGAAATCCGCGTCCGCGGAGCGCGCGTTCACAACCTGAAGAACATTGATCTTCATCATTCCGCACAACGCCATTACGGTGGTGACGGGAGTTTCGGGGTCGGGCAAATCTAGCCTGGCGTTCGACACGCTTTACGCCGAAGGTCAGCGGCGCTATATCGAATCGCTTTCGGCCTACGCGCGGCAGTTCCTGGAGCGCATCGAAAAGCCGGACGTCGACGAAATCACCGGGATCGCTCCGGCCATTTCGATCCGGCAGAAGAATTCCACGCGCAATCCGCGGTCCACTGTCGCGACGGCGACCGAAATTTACGACTATCTGCGCCTGTTGTTCGCGCGCGATCGGGCACACGTTTTGCTTGCGCTGCGGCGAAGAGGTGCGAAGAGATACGCTCGACGAAATCGCCGCGCGCGTGCTTGCGCTTCCCGCAGGGCCGCCGATTCTACGTTCTGTACGAATTGAAGTTCGCTCCCGAAGCGGCAACGAACGCGCCACAGGCAGCGCGGCCGCGCAAAGCCGGTCCGCGTAACGCAGGAAGCGATTCGCGAATCGCTGATCGGTTTGCGCAAGCGCGGATTCAACCGGCTGTACCAGGCGGGGCGCGTCTTTGAATTTTCCGCGCCGGAAGAATTGCTGGATGTGGATTTCGCGCAGCCTGTCTATGTGGTGGTGGACCGGCTGGCGCTTGGGCCGGAAATTCGATCGCGGCTGATGGACTCCGTTGAAATTTGCTACCGCGAAGGGCGCGGCGAGGCCATTCTGGAATTCGTGCCGGACGCTCCGGGCGCAACGCCGGAGCGCTTGGTGTTCAACGAGCGCTTCGAATGCAAGAAATGCGGCGCGACATATCAGGAGCCGGAGCCGCGACTTTTCTCGTTCAATAGCCCTTACGGCGCGTGCCCGCGCTGCCAGGGATTCGGCAACACCATTGATTTCGATATCGACCGCGTGATCCCGGACAAAAGCAAATCGCTTGCCGACGGCGCGATCCAGCCGTGGACCAAGCCGCGCTATCGGCAGCTCGCGCTGGACATGCGCCGTTTCGCGCGCGCGAAAGGAATTCCGATGGACGTTCCCTTCCGCGAGCTGACTGCAGCGCAGCGGGATGCCATCATCGAAGGCGATCGCAAGGAAAAATACGATGGCGTGCAAGGCTTTTTCGCGATGGCTGGAACGGAAAAAATACAAGCTGCACGTGCGCGTATTTCTGAGCCGCTATCGCGGCTACGCCACTTGCCCGGATTGCCACGGCACGCGGCTTCGCGCGGAAGCTCGCGCGGTGAAAATTGGCGGACGTTCGATCACGGAAGTCTGCCAGATGACGGTGAAGGAAGCGCGCCCATTTTTCGCGAGCCTGATGCTCACCCCGGCGGAAGCTACCATCGTAGAAAAAGTTCTCGAAGAAATTCAGCTGCGCCTGCGCTTTCTGGATGAAGTTGGGCTGGACTACCTGACGCTCGACCGGCTTACGTCCACGCTTTCCGGCGGCGAAGCGCAGCGCATTCAACTCGCGACTTCGCTCGGCTCTCATCTGGTCGGAGCGCTTTACGTGCTGGACGAGCCTTCTATCGGTTTGCATCCGCGCGATACGAACCGGCTGATTGAAATCCTGAAGGGCTTGCGCGATCTGGGCAACACGCTGCTGGTTGTGGAACACGATCCCGACACGATTCTGGCCGCCGATTATATTCTGGATCTCGGCCCGGGCGCCGGAGAACACGGCGGCAAATTGATTTTCGCTGGCACGCGCGACGCGATGCTTGCGGATCCTCATTCGCTTACCGGACGCTACCTTCGCGGCGAACTGAAAATCGCGGTGCCGCAGAAACGCCGTAAAACGCAGGGCAAATTCCTGAAAATATTCGGCGCTCATAGCCATAACTTGAAAAATGTTGACGTCATGATCCCGCTGGGCATGCTCATCGCTGTCACCGGCGTGTCCGGCTCGGGAAAATCCACGTTTGGTATATGACGTGTTGTACAAAGCTCTTCAACTCAAGCGCACGGGAGGAAACTGGCGTGAATGCTGCGATCGGCTGGAGGGTGATGCTGCCGTCACCGCTGTCGAGATGGTCGACCAATCCCCTATTGGGCGGACGCCACGATCAAATCCGGCTACGTATCTAAAGGCGTTCGATCCTATTCGCGAAGTTTTTGCTTCCACGCCGGAGGCGAAGAAGCGCGGATTCGCGCCGGGACATTTTTCGTTCAATATTCCGGGCGGGCGGTGCGAGGCTTGCCAGGGCGACGGCACCGTGACGGTCGAGATGCGATTTCTCGCCGACGTTGAGCTTATTTGCGAGGAATGCCGCGGCACGCGGTACAAAAGCGCTGTTCTCGATGTGCGTTACAAGGAAAAAAATATTCACGACGTTCTGCAAATGACGGTGCGCGAGGCGCTCACATTTTTTGCGGCGCATCCGAAAGTTACTGCGCGAATTGCGAGTGCTCGAAGAAGTTGGATTGGCCTATCTTCGCCTGGGTCAGTCCGGCACCACGCTTTCCGGCGGAGAAGCGCAACGCTTGAAACTTGCGGCGCATCTCACGCGGCAGGAAAACAGCGGCATCCTGTATATTTTCGACGAGCCCACTACAGGGCTGCACTTTGACGATATTCAGAAGCTCTTGACCGCGTTTCGCAAATTAATTGAAGGCGGCGCTTCGGTGCTGATCATTGAACATAATCTTGACGTGATTAAATCCGTCCGATTGGGTGATCGATCTCGGACCTGAAGGTGGGGACCAAGGTGGGCGCGTGATCGCGTCCGGGACGCCCGAGCAGGTGGCGCGGAATTCTCAGTCTCATACCGGAAAATATTTGGCGCGCGCTCTGAAGCCTCGCGACAATTCGAATCACGGGAACGGCCATCCGCCTGCCAATGCCAACGGCTCGGCGCAGACTCCCCCTCCGAACGCATGAAATTTCCTTGGAAGTTTCTGGCTGGCAGCTGCATGCTCCCTATTTTCCTCGCCACAGCGCTGGTCAGCTCCGCGCAAAACGTAAGCACATCGAAAAAGCGCATCCCGCAAGATCCGGCTGCCGTCGCCCTGAATACTTTACTGGCGCAGGCACAGTCCGCGATGGACCGTAAGGATTACCAAGCAGCGGTGCAGTCCTATCAGGAATATCTGGCCAAAAAACCGGACGATGCCACCGTGCATTACGATTTGGGCTACGCATATACAGCGCTGCAGAAACCAACGGATGCGAAGGCTGAATACGAAAAAGCCATTTCGCTAGACCCCAAGATGGCGTCGGCTTACCAAAACTTAGGATTGACGCTATTGCCGACCGACCCCGCCGCAGCCCTTGAACCATTACAAAGAGCGGCCGAAATGATGCCCGACGATGCCCGGTCGAAATGGCTTTTGGGGACCGCCCTCGAGATGAATGGAAAAATCGAGTTAGCTATTGTTCAGTATCAGGCTGCGCGAAAGTTGGACGATCAAGATCCCGAAATTCGCAATTCCTTAGGCAACGCGCTTTTGATCACCGGTCATCTGAGCGAGGCCGAAGCCATGTATCGAGAGGCCCTGTCCTTAGATCACAACGCTGAGCCGCTCAGGCAATCACACCGCGGTCTTGCAGAAGCCTTGATCGCGCAGAAAAAGCTGGAGGAGGCCGCCCACGAGCTAGCAGCTTATTTGGAGCTGCGCCCGAGTGACGCGGGCGCTCGCATCGAGCGCGCTTCTGTGCTCATCGACCTCGGCAAGTATGACGATGCGTTCGCGGAACTCGATCGTTCTGCGGCTGCTGGCCCGGAAAGCCTTCGCGCGCTAAAGCTACGAACGCAAATTGCGTTCCAAACAAAGCATTACGATGCCGCGCTCGCTGCTCTGCAAAAAGCCATTGTGCTGGCTCCGCATGATCCTGACCTCGCCGCCCAGCTCGGTCATATGTATCTCGAAAAAAAAGACTATCCCCAGGCCGTCAATCAACTGATCGTTGCTTTCAAAATGAATCCAGCCTCCAACGACGTGCTCCGCGATTTAATCACAGCCCAATATCTCAATAAGAATTATCCGGCCACACTACAGGGTTTGGACATGCTTTCCCAAAGAGAAACACTTCCCACGGGCAGTTGGTTTATTCGCGCCACTTGTTACGATAAACTGGGACAACAGCTTCAGGCGCTCGAGGCGTACAAGAAATTTCTCGAGCTGAACAAAGACCACAACAATGACATGTACTTCGAAGCGTCCGCACGCGTCCGAACTCTCACTCGCGAGATCAAGAAGAAATAATGTGTTGCAGCACTTCCTTCGTTTTGCGGAAATCGCCTGGTTAGTTTTCGTTTGCTCCGCGCCTTTGCAATGCGCCCCGCTCATACCATTCACCATGCAACCGCAGGACACCATAGCGGGATTCCGCACTAAGTTCGCGCGCGAAACTGACCCCGTTCGCAAGGCCAAGATTTTGGTACAACTTGGCGACGCCGAATTTCGCGATATCCAAAAAGACACCAGCTCGGATAATGTGCAGGAAGCGCTGGCCATCCTGCGCCAGTATCGTGATGAAGCCCAGTCGTGCCAGAAGGCGCTGGAGGGCACGGGGCGCGATCCGGAAAAACATCCAAATGGATTTAAAGAGCTTCAAATTTCGTTGCGTGAGGCTTTGCGCCGTCTCAGCGACATTATCGGAGATTTATCAGCCGACGATCAGAAGCCATTTTACGACGTTCGCCAGGAGCTGGAACAGATGGACCGCCAGGTCATTCACCAACTTTTTCCGCGGCGGGCCGAACCGGGACAGGAGTCGCAGCCGGTTAAACCGAAACCTTAGGAGTCAACTATGTGGTCTCGCGCTTTCGGTGTCTTCAACGCTTTTGCCCTGCTAGCGACGCTGATTTTCTCCGTCGCTTCTCCGGGTGCGGCGAATCCGGCGCCGCAGAAAAAGGAATATCTGACGGATTCGGAGACCGACAAGATTCGAGAAGCCATGGAGCCAGGCGAGCGCATCAAACTGTTCATCTCCTTCGCTGAAGATCGTCTGAAAAAATTTCAATACGAAGCTGCGCGACGGCCGGCCGATCGTCGACGCTCCGAGATACTCAATAGCCTGATGAACGCCTATGCCGGATGCGTTGATGATGCCGCCGATCAGATCGGATTGGCACGCGAGAAACAAGCTGATGTTCGTGGCGCTCTGAAAATTTTCAAATCGAAAGGAAAAGAATTTTTGGCCACGCTTCAGAAGATCGGCCCGGACGATCCTGAGCTCGATACTTACAAAGAGACGCTGGACGATGCCATCGAAGGGACCAAAGACGCTCTCTCTGATATTGAAGAGGCCGAAAAAGAACTTTCACCCGCGCCCGTGCGCAGGAAGCCTTCTTGATGAGGCAAACTTCTCACGAACTTAGATCAATGGGCATCGTTCGCCGTAAGCGGCTTAAATCCAAACTTGTCCCCGGTGGCGAACGTATTTTCCAGCGTATTTACACTCGCCTGGGATGCCAGGGCCGGCCGCCATATTTCGTCGTTGAATTTCATCCGTATACGGGACTGACACTCACCGTGCGGCTTCGCGAGGACACCGCTTACGTGCGGCTCTCCGACGCTTTGCACAACGCCCCGACGTCTGTTTTCGAAGCTGCTGCCGCAATTTTGCTTGGACGTTTGTATCGACGTACTCCTCCCCAGGGCCTGCTCGAAATTTATCGACAGTTTTCTTATGCGCGAGGCACACGCGAAAGGCTGCATCGCCTGCGCAAGCATCGGGCGCGCCCGGCGGACCACGATCCGGCTGGAACGCATTACGATCTCGCGCCGTTATTTGCCCGTTTGAATGAGCACTATTTTCAGAACGCGCTTCCGCTACCACACCTCGGTTGGAGCAAGAGACGATGGCGGTCGCTCTTGGGCTGTTTTGATCCCGCTCTAAACCAGATTGTATTGAATTGCCGGCTGGATCGCGAAGGCGTTCCTGAATATGTGGTCGCCTACGTGCTTTACCACGAGATGCTGCACCTGAAGCATCCGATGAAATTTGCGCGCTGCCGCCGCGAATCACATTCGCGCAGTTTTCGCAAAGAAGAAAAAATATTCCGCGACTACGCCCGCGCGATGAAATTCTTAGACCGCTTCCCTTCTCGCTAGTGCCCGGCACAGTGTGCGTGCAGTTTTTCCAAGCCTGTAGTTACGAAGAGACCTACAACGAGTGAATTCGCCGTCACTGCAAAACAGAGAGGGATTATCGCGTATAATGTGTCGGAGTAGGCCCAACTTCCAAGCGGTGGCGATCCCAGATAGCGCCTTCCCTGTTGTAATGAGCCATCTCGAAATCCTGGGTCAGTTCAAGGCAATCGGTCGGGCAGGCATCCTCGCACAGTCCGCAGAACATACAGCGCGAAGTATCGTAGGTAAATGTTGTCAAGACTTTCCGCCGCGTGGCGTCATCTCGCAGCCATCCGACTACGATCAAATTTTCCGGACAGGCTAGCGCGCATAGATTGCAGGAAATGCACAGTGATTCGCCCGTTTCTGGATTCATGTTCAGCCGGGGCGCGCCGCGATAGCGCTCCGCCACCATCGGCCGTTCTTGGGGATATTGCTCGGTTGTGACGTTCTTGGGCGCCTGGTAGCGAAAGGTCAGCATCATGCCTTTCACCAGGTCCCACAAAAAGATCCGCTTAAGAATTTCTTTCATTCGAGTTAGTTTGACTTCCGCTTCTCCCAAAGTCAAGCGTACCACCAGATCATCTTTTCACGCCTGCCACGTTCCCCGCCGTGTTAGTTGTCCAGACCCCTGCCCGGTTGGATCATGGAGCGGGGACGGCCCGTGGCGTTATCGGTAACGAGCAGATTCTCGTTGAAGGTACCGGCGTCGGACGGAGTAAACACGACCTGTAGGGTACAGCTCTGGTTCCCAGCCAGCGTGGTGGGGCAGTTGTTGGTTGTTGGGCTGGGTGAATCTGCCATCCGCGGGTGAGATGGCCATCGTTTGAGATGTTTGCGGGCGCGCCGCCATCGTTCACCATGGTGACATTCATTGACGGGCTGCTGCTACCTGCGATTCGGCTAGGAAATGTCAGGGTGCTCGGCGAAAAAGAAATGGCATTCACTTCGCCGACACCGTTCAGCGTGATGGTCTGCTTCGGGCTGGCCAGGTTATCGTTCACTTGAGGGCCCCGTTGCGGTTGTCGGCCCCTCAGTTCGCAGGCGTTGGTCAGGCAGAAACTGGCGTGGCGGATTTGAGCCACTGCTCCATTTGGGTGTGATCTACCAATCCAGCCTGCTGTATTACGACGCGACCACCATAGAAAACTACAAAGTTGGGTATGCCCCGAACATTAAAGCGCCCCGCGAGCTGTGGGTATTTTTCCGTATCGACTTTCAGCACGATGGCCTTGCCCGCCATCTCCTTCGCCGTTTGTGAAACTTCAGGAGCAGCGATACGACACGGCCCGCACCACTCCGCCCAGAAGTCTACGAGCACAGGAACCGGAGAGTCTTTAATAGCTTCGTCGAACAACACATCATCGACCGCGAGAGGTTCAGCCACGGGCGGCAACGGCGATTTACAAACCCCGCAACGACCAGTGCTGGCCAGATACTTGGCTGGAATGCGGTTGCTACGTCCGCAATGATTACAAGTGCGGATAAAAGGCATAGGAGACCTCCGTCACTACTGAATTGATGTTGAATATGGGGTCTGGGGTGCAAGGCAACCGCTTTCCAGATGGCAGAAAGGCTACGACGTTTGTCTAGGATATTCCTGAATGATTTTCGCATGCCCGCGATTTCTGGGGTCCTGCGCGACGCTACTCGCCATGGCACGGGTGCGATGAGAGCTCGCAGCCGCAAGTTGCTGCTTCACTTGGAAGATGGGTGATGTCCTCATGCTATTCTGACGTTGCATGCAGGACCATACGGCAGCTGATGTCGAATTCATGCGCGCCGCGCTAAGCGAAGCCCGCGATGCTGCGGCGAGAGCTGAAGTTCCCATTGGTGGGGTTCTAGTGCTGGACAATCGCATCATTGCGCGCGCCGGAAACCGCACGATCTCTGATTGCGACCCGACTGCGCACGCCGAAATCGTCGCTCTGCGCGCCGCGTCAAGGATAATTGGAAATTATCGGCTGCTCGGCGGGACTCTTTACGTCACAATCGAGCCTTGTGCCATGTGCTGCGGCGCGATGATTCAGGCGCGCATTAGCAGGCTCGTTTACGGAGCTGACGACGCCAAGGCCGGCGCTGTCCGAACTTGCTTTTCCGTCCTGGATCATCCGCAACTCAACCACCAGGTGGCGGTTACCTCGGGCGTCCTCGCCGAAGATTCCGCTGCAATCATGAAAGAGTTTTTCTCGGCGCGGCGCTAATCAAGACAGATTCACCCGGGGTTTGCTCGGGTCGACGATTTTCGCCACGATTCGCTAGCGTTCCTACTCCGAGCACGAACGCTTAGGCTGTAAACTTAAAACCCCGACTACGAACAGCTTGCTTCAGGATTAGAATGCAAACTGTTGGTCGCGTTACATTGCCACCTGGAGATTGCCATGCTTCGCCTTCATAGAACAAATTCTAAGTTCAGAGGTTTTTGGAGAATATTTGCGAATTGCGGTGTAATTTTCGTTTGGTTTTTCTTGGGTGCTTCCCTGACGGCGCAATCGCCCACCACGACGGCGCCGGACACGCAAACGCAAAACCAGACTCCTCCCGGAACGCAAGCATCTGCCGCTGCAAATCAGTCGCCTTCCGCTATCAGCCGCGCAAATCTCCTCGCGCAATTCAACGACTCCCTCGAAGAACTCACCTCGCGCGTATCTCCGTCTATTGTCCAAGTCCAAGTAACAGGTTATCGCTCGATCGAGGCCAAGGACGAAAGTGAAACCAGTCTAATTGGCCGCGAGCGTAGCCTCGGTTCCGGCGTGATTGTTGATTCTGACGGTTACATCATCACGAACGCGCATGTGGTGAAAGGCGCGCAACGCATCCGCGTGGTTGTTTCCACCCTGCCGGCAGGAGATTCGCAAGTACGCGCAAGTCTCGGACTCGGCGAACACATTCCGCCGATCGATGCGAAAGTTGTCGGCATTGCTCCTACCATTGATCTTGCATTACTTAAGATCGAAGCCAAAGGCCTGCAAGCCATTCCTTTCGCTGACTACGCAAAATTGAAAAAGGGGCAGCTTGTTCTCGCCTTCGGCAATCCGGAGGGTCTGGAAAATTCCGTGACCATGGGAGTCGTCAGCTCTGTGGCGCGGCAGGCGAACCCTGGAGTTGCTTCCGTGTTCATTCAAACCGACGCGCCTATCAACCCGGGGAACAGCGGCGGTCCACTGGTGGATACAAATGGCGAGCTCATTGGCATCAACACGTTCATTCTTTCCGAATCCGGCGGTAGCCAAGGATTGGGATTCGCGATTCCCAGCAACGTGGTGAGATTTGTTTACGAAGAGCTTCGTAAGTACGGCCGCGTGCATCGCAGCGTGATCGGCGCCGGGCTGCAGGATATCACTCCGGATCTTGCCGCCGGACTCTCACTTACCAGACAGCGCGGTGTAATCGTTTCTGACGTCGATCCTGACGGCCCTGCACACAAATCCGGGCTTCAAATTCAGGATATCGTTTTGAGTTTAGATGGGCGCGCGATTGGAAGCGTACCACTGGCCGAGATGATTATTTCAACGCGGCCTGCAGGTGCGATCGTCCAAGCGGAAGTGTTGCGTGGCGACAAAAAAGTAACGCTGGGAATTTCGGTGACCGAGGAAAAGAACGATGTGGATCAATTGGCCGATCTCGTTAATCCGGAGAAATCTCTGATCTCGAAACTCGGATTTTTCGCAGTCGAGATTGATGACAAACTCGCGCAACAACTGGACGAATTGCGTGAGCCGTCTGGAGTAATCGTTGCAGCCATGGCCGCGGACCTTCTGGGTTTGGAAGCCGACCTTCAAGCTGGAGACGTGATTCACGCGCTGAACGGAAAACATATCGAAAGCATCGCCGCTCTACGCGCTGCGCTGAAAGCAATGCCCGCAGGCGCACCGGGCGTCCTGCAAATAGAACGCGAGGGAAAACTCATGTACGTCACCTTTGAGATGGACTGAAATGTGTGCGCGAATATTTGTCGATCACGCACGCACAGTTGTGGGGTCAGGGAGCGTTTGCTAAGCTAAGGACGCTCCTGCCGCGGAGAGGTGTCTGAGCGGTTGAAAGAGCTCGCCTCGAAAGCGAGTGTAGCGGAAACGCTACCGTGGGTTCAAATCCCACCCTCTCCGCCAAATTCGCGGCGAGCTGCAACTCATTCAGCCGTTGGAATGTCGCCCGCCCAGGCCTCAATGACACCTTGCGGGAAGCCGAAATTCGCGGGGCTGGCAATCTCCGGCGTGGCGACCGGTTCGCCTCGGTCTGGGAATGCTGCTTGGTAAATCGCCCCTGGCGAAAAGACCGGCCAGGCGAACTCTCCGTCGTCTCGAATGGTAGCCACCGTCGCTTGCGCCGAAAGGCGATTCCGTGGTGTCTTTGGTGTCTGTTGCGGCCGGAAATCGGTGCTATTTATGCGCAACAGTTAAAAGAGTTGCAGAATGCGAAACGGTGGAGATCGCCAATGTTCATGCGGTTTTCATGCATGCCGCTGAAAACCTAATAGGATGCTCATAGAATCTGGGTGAGTACCCCCCTTTCCCCCATCAAATCACTCGCTAGCTGCATTTCGCCTTTTTTCGAAGCTTGTCACCGTCGCCTGTATCTTTGTCCATGCCTCGCGCATCTTCCTAAGAGTACTGGCGTGGGAGATTTGGGCTTAAAGTGAAGGCCGAAAGCTACGATATAGTTAATGAACCCATGATTGCCAACCCCCTAACAAAGAAAATCAAAGTTCTTCATCTTCGCTCCGCCGCTTGGATTCTTGTCTTCGTTTTGTGCGGCATCACGGTGTGCCAGGGTTATTCCGTCCTTACGCATGAAGCCATCGTCGATTCAGCCTGGGACGACGGCATCAAGCCGCTGCTGCTGAAAAGATTTCCCAATACCACACCGGAGGACCTGAAGACCGCGCATGCGTACGCCTATGGCGGATGCGTGATTCAAGATCTCGGCTACTATCCTTTCGGCAGCCATTTATTCAGTGACCTGCTTCATTACATTCGCACGGGCGATTTTGTGCAGGCCATGATTCGCGATTCACAGGACTTGAATGAATATGCTTTCGCGCTGGGTGCTCTGGCTCATTATGCTGCGGACAATCAAGGACATCGCGTCGCAGTGAATCGAGCCGTGCCCATGCTCTATCCCAAGCTGCGCGCTAAGTACGGAGACACGATTGCCTATGATCAAAATCCTCCCGCACACCTAAAAACCGAATTCGGCTTCGACGTCCTGCAAGTTGCCAAGGGACGTTACGCTCCGGACAACTATCGCGATTTCATTGGATTTGAAGTCTCAAAATCGCTACTCGAAAAAGCCTTCGAAGAAACCTACTCTGTGCCGCTGAAATCAGTGTTCTCGGATTTCGACCTTGCCGTCGGCACCTATCGCTACAGCGTAAGTGAGGCGATTCCGACCGCCACCAAAGTGGCCTGGGAAACGAATAAAGATAAAATCCAGAAGGATATTCCGGGCGTCACAAAACAGAAATTCCTGTACCACATTTCGCGATCGAGCTACGAAAAGAACTGGGGCCGCAAGTATCAGAAGCCCGGATTTAAGGTTCAATTGCTAACGTTGCTTTTCCGCCTGGTGCCGAAGATTGGCCCGTTCAGTGTTTTTCGGTTCAAAACCCCCACTCCGGAAGCTGAAAAGCTATTCGAGGCCAGTTTCAATGGATCCGTGACGGACTATGAACATTTTCTTCACGAACAAAAGGATACCGGACAGATCGAACTCGTCAACTACAATTTTGACACCGGCACGGTGACGGGTCCGGGGCAATATCCGCTGGCCGACAAAACTTATGCGGAATTGTTGGAGAGATTAGACAAAGACCACTTCGCGCAAATCACTCCGGAGCTGCGCGCTACGCTGCTGGATTATTACAAAGATCCGAACGCGCCCTTCACCACGAAGAAAGACAAGAAGGAATGGGCCAAAGTTCTGAAAGAAATAGATGATCTGAAGGCTTTCACTCCGAGTCCCACACCTGCAGCCACGCCGGCCGCCTCAACCAGTCATAATTGATTCGCATGTATTGAATCAATTCACTCTACCGGCTCCGATCACTTTGCGGAGATAACGGTCCCGGTCAACACCGTAATCGAAGCGGCGGGAAGCTCGAACTGAGTAGTCGGTGACGCCGCGATTGTCGAACGCGCTGGCGGCCCATCAGGATCGGCTTTTCCCGTTAGCATACCCGGGTGCCATTGATACTGCGCGCTCCCGAACGTCACCATCTTCACCGGACCTGTAAAATTTCCGGCCTTCTCCGGTACTAAGCCGTCAAAACTGATTCGCGCCGTGTGCGCGTTCTCCTGATCCTTATTGATGACGAGCAAAGACCACTGCCCGTCCGGACGCCGGGCGGCATAGACCGTCACCAAAACATGTCCGGCACCGTCCCGAATATCGCTGGCCGCCGAATACAAATGGTTTACCTCGTTGCCCGGCTGCACCCATTCCAGGTTTATCAACTGGCTGGCGAAATATTGCGACAGCGGCTGCTCCACTTGCAGGTTTGCGTCCGTGGAGAACAAGCCGAAAGTGCCGGGCGAATTGTTGCATCCGCGGTGAATCCCCAATGGCAAGTAGTGAAAAAAATAAACTGCATCGCCGCCGTTGCTTAAAAACGCTCCCACGTAATCAGCAAGCCACAACGCGCCCCAAATATCAACGTAAGCCTCTTCCGACTGCCAGGCAATATTCGATTCCGTGATGAACATCGGAATGTTTGCCGGAACGCCATCGTCGCGCCAGACCTGCGTGATATGAGTGACCAGATTGGCTTCCTCGTATAGGCTGCTCCATGGAATTTTGCAAGGCTCCATCGGATAATGTTCGAAAGAAAAGAAAGCAAGATCCGAAAGTCGCCCGTGGGATTTCAAATAATCAACGAATCGTGCGGTCCACGAACTCTTACCGTTCGCGTCCGCCCACGCTTCGATGTCCTTGTTCACGCCGGTAAAAATCGGCCCACCCAGCTTCAGATTTGGATCCACTTTGTGTAGAGCCGTGGCCCATTGCACGTACAGCGCAGCATAATCTTCCGGCGTGGTGTAATGCCCATCCGGTTCTTCTCCCATCTCAACGTATGCAATTGGATACCCGCGCTTTTCGAGGTAGGAAATCTCTGCCGCGGAGTCTTCCGGGGTCGCGTACAACATGGCAATGGGAACCATGGCAGGCAAGGCGCGCGTGAAGCCGCTGGTGAAGAAAAGATCGAAGCCTACCTGATCGCCCGCCTGCTCGTCCAAATCGGAAGGCTCGTGCCAAGGATCGACCGACGAGCAATATGTCGCGGTTTGATCCTGGTCCGGTGTATGGCGAATCAAGTCGTGAAAGATACCGCCTAGTGTCGTGGTTCCAAGGTAAATTTCGCGGATCGCATAGCCTCTGCAATTTCTTCGATCGGCTGACCCATGGGTGTCGCACGTGTTCGACGATTGCGTCATCAGCACGCGAACGTATTGCACCGAAACCGGCGCTTCGGTCAATCGCAGAACTACGGTCCCTCCCTTCCCCTCCGAAATTGAGCCAGCCGGAAATGTTTGCCAGACGCCGACTGTCGGCTTTTTGATCGGGTCCTCGCCCGTCCAATACTGCACGAAATATTTTTTGGCATACGGCTCGGCCCAGGCGATGCGAATCGCGGTGATGTCCTGCCGGCTGGTTAAATCCAGAAAAATCCATTGAGGATGCAGAGAATCATCCTCGCCGGTGAACGCTTGCGTGAGGTAGGGGTTGCTTTTCCAGTAAGAGTTGGTGTCGCCGTCTGTGAGTCGGGAATAGCCCACCATGTCCGTCCCGTCGTCGTGCGTGACCCCCCGGTGCGGCAGCGGGTAGCCATACGAATGGCGTATGAAATCACCGGGAGTTGCGCTTCCAGTGAAATAACCCTTCCCAGCCGGATCGCTCCACCTGCCAACAGGATTCCAATGCCACGCTTCCATGTGCAGCTCTGTATTTTGCCTGTACGAAACAGTTTGCCAGCCTGCCGAGAGGACTTCTTTTACCATGGGCTCGACGAAGAGCTTATCCGTCGCGCCGTAAGGCAGCCGGTCAATTCCCGCACCCAGCGCGCGCGTGGGAACAATAGAATTCGTGGACCGTTCTGGCCTAGCGTCCACGCGTATCGTTTGCGCCTGCACTGGGAGAGCCGGAAAAACTAAAACATACGCGAACAGCACTAAGTTTTTATAGAAACGTGTCCCCTGAAGAGGTTCAGAACGAGCTGGGGTATTCCCTATGCGTACACTAGACAAGCGTTGTCTCCTGTTTTAAGAAGCGCCAAAAAAAAAGACAGCGGTTCCTTACGAACTCTTCCGCGTGCCTTTGCCCGGGGTGGGCCCGCCAATTTTACTCAGCGTCTCTTGCGCCTTCGATTTATACGGACTATCAATTGCGACCGCTTCGGTCAGTACCGTGCGCGCTTCGGGAATCCGCTGCATCTTCGCGAGAGTGAATCCTAGCCGATACAGATTGCGCGCATAGAGAACTGTGTTCGACTTCAGCAGCGGGCTGGCCTGCTTGAAGGCGTCCACGGCCGGCTGGTTGCGCCCTTTATTCACGTTGACTTCACCGATGGCGGAATAGGCCAAGCCCTTCTCCACCGACACTTGCTGCTGCCACTGATCGTCGCTCAAATTGTCCGGCTTCTTCGTCTGCGCCAAAAGATCGAGTGCCTGTTGGGCGTCCGCCGCTGCGTTGTCCAGTTGCTGTCCATTTTCAGTCCAATAGTCAGAAAGTAGCAGCAGCATGGAAATATTATTCGGATCAGTGACGAGAATCCTTTGCGCCGTATCCAGCATTTTCGGAGTGTCTTGCGCCTGTTGATAAGCGATCGCGGTTTGTTCGCGGACGGTGGTGGTGTACGGAGAATCGGGAAATTCCGTGACGTAGCGCTCGAATAGCAACGCGCGAGCCTTAGGATCCTTTGTTTTATACGCGGCGTTTACGAGAGCGTATTCCACATAATTGACATCTCCCTGCACGTTGCTGAGATTTGCTGTTTTCTGCAGTGCCCATTGATCGGGCGCGGTGCCTTCCGGCGCCGGCGAGTTTTTGTACTGCGCGACGATCTCCGCCACCTTATCGCCAGCGTCGTATAGCTTTTTCGCGTCGCCTTGTTCTTCCGCAGCGTGAACCATGCTTACAGCCGCGGAAAGATTCGTCGGATCAAGCGCCAGAGCTTTGGCTGCGAATTCGTAAACTTTTGCATAATTTTTCTGGGCTAGATAGGTCTGCACGTAGAGTTGGTCTGCGAGTAGTTCCAGATCTCCCTTCCCGAGATCCGCTACGAATTTGTCGAGCAAAGCTACTTTCTCAGGCCCGTCGGGTGCGGCGTAAATCTCCGTCAGGGCCTTATCTTCTGCGGTGCCTGCGGACACCGAAACGCTCTTGCCGATCTGAGCCGACGCCGTGGCGGCGACAGCGAGAAGAATCGCAATCAGAATTATGAATCGCTGCATGGTTCCCTCCCCCATTCATTCGATCCGAAACCTAGGTACGAACCGCGGCACCTTACGACAATAGTCAGCGTAAGAAGCACCGAACCGGTTGCGCAATTCGCGCTCTTCCAACACAATCGCGATCCGCGCAAGCACCAGCCAGATGGCCGCAACGATCCATATCGCACGCGTTCCTGCCAGAAAACAGGCGCCGAGGATCGCCAAAAACGAGCCAATATATCTTGGATGGCGCATTCGTGCGTAAAGTCCGCGATGAACAATTTCTCCGCCGCCGGAAAGTTCCGTCTGGCCCACCAGCCGCTGGGTACCCAAATCTCGATGCACGCGCCAGAAAATCCACATTTCAAAAATGATAAGCGCGAACCCAGCGCCGATTTCCCATAATTCCGGGCGCTTCGCGCGAAATAATTCGCGATGGAAAATCATAACGAGCGCGGTGACGGGAAGCCAGGATAATAGCAGTCCGGTGATGTAACCGGCCTTCTGATGACTGCGCCAGTAATCCACTTGCGGGTGCACCACAAACCAATAAAGCGGTATGGGCAGTTGCAGAAAAAGGACCATCGCCGCAATCCAGCCGAAGAGACCCACGCGCGCATCTTAATCGAAGCCGTCCATTCAGAGAACAATGTTTTTTGTCGCGATTGGGAGGACCTGCCGTGGTTGGCGTCGAAGGTGACTTGGCCGCACCCCGCGTCCGTACCCGGGCGCGACAAGCATTGACGATTTCCGCGTTTCAGTGGACCATTCTCTGCAACATAAAGTTCAAGGGGGATAAATGCCAGCAGCTACATCGTTCGAGAAAATTGAGAACGAGAAATTAAGCGAGCGCATCTCTCGGCAGATGTTAAACGGCGAAGACGCTACTCTCGCGCGAATCTTTCTGGCCCGCGGAGCCATCGTGCCGCGCCATTCGCATCGCAGTGAACAATTTTCGTTCATCTTGTCGGGCGCGCTGAAATTTACATTCGATGACGCCGAGTTCATCCTGCGCACGGGTGAAATCGTGCTGATCCCAGCAAACGTGCCGCATAAGGCTGAAGCGCTGGAAGACACCGTGGACATCGACTTCTTCGCGCCTCGGCGCGAAGATTGGATTCGCAAGGATGACGCGTACCTCCGCCAGGGCGCGGAGCAGGGGTAACCAATGGATCTCGGATTGAAAGGGCGCGTAGCGATCGTCGCCGCTGCCAGCAAAGGATTGGGACGCGCCGTGGCAGAGGAATTCGCGAAAGAAGGTTGCCAAGTGGCCATCTGCGCGCGAACGCCAGCCGATCTCGAGCGCGCCGCGAATGAAATCGGCAAAACGAGTGGCTGCGCCATTTTTTGGCGCGCTTTGGACGTCGCTAAACCGGACGCGGTCCACGCTTTTGTGGAAGAGGTGGAAGAGGAATACGGGCGCGTCGATATCTGTGTCACAAACGCAGGCGGCCCGCCGGCAAAGAAATTTCTCGAGATAAGTTTGGAGGATTGGCGTGCCGCCGTAGACCTCACCTTGCTCAGCAATGTTTATTTCGCGCGTGAGGTGCTCCCGCGCATGCAACGCAATCGATGGGGTCGCCTCATCACGATCACTTCTGTTTCCGTGAAACAGCCCATCGACGGGCTATTGCTGTCCAATTCCCTCCGCGCAGGGGTGACCGGCCTGGCCAAAACGCTCGCTAACGAGTTCGGCGCCGACGGCATCACCGTGAACAATGTTTGTCCCGGCTTCACGCTTACCCACCGCCTGGAAGAGCTGGTCGAAAAACGTGCGAAGGACGCGGGCGTTAACCGCGAGCAGACGCTCAAAAATATGAGCGCGCAAGTTCCTGCTGGCCGCCTGGGCCGTCCTGAAGAATTCGCGGCGCTCGTAGCATTTATCGCATCCGAGCGCGCCGGTTACATCAACGGTACTACGATCGCAGTGGACGGCGGTCTGGTCAAGAGCCTGCTCTAATTCCGTTCCGGAGAACAATCAGTAGGCGAGAAGAATTCGCAAATCACGGAGATTGTTCCCAGTAGGCCCGGTGACGATGAGGTCGTCAAGAAGTTTGAAAAAAGTGTAAGCGTCGCTGCAGCGCAGAAATTCCGCAGGTTCCAGGCCGGCTGCACGCGCGTGTTGCAGTGTGTCGCCATCCGCAACTGCGCCAGCCGCTGGACTGTTTCCGTCAATCCCATCGGTTCCCGCGCTTAGTACCGTAATCTTCTTCCCGGCGATAGTTGGAACACAGGCCAGCACAAAAGCCAAATTACGCCCGCCAATTCCCTCGCCCGTCACGGGACTACTCACTTCCCCACCTGCCAGCAGAGCCACGCGTCGGCCCGGTTTGTCTTTTTTCAGCATTTCGAGTTGCGCGAGTAAATGATCGGCAGCTTTTTCGATCGGCCAATTGTCCGTGGAATTATCGGCCAGGCAAATAAATCCTTGCGCTTCGCAGGCATGATGGCCTGCATGCGTCAAATCGTGCGTCCCGAGTAGCAGTTCGAAACGGGAGCGCGCAAAAGCAGGGTCGCCGGGTTTGGGCGTTTCGCTCAGCATCCGCCGCTCCAATAATGCGCAAAGTGACGGCGGCAACTTCGGCAACAAATCGTATGTGCGCACGATTTCCTCTGCATCCTGAACCGTGGTGGGGTCCGGCAATGTCGGTCCCGACGCCAAAGCCGACTCCTGGCCTTCAGGAACATCGCTGATTGCAAAGGTAATTTTCATCGCCTGGGGAGCTGCCGCAGCTAGACGCCCGCCTTTGGTCGCGGACAAATGCTTTCGGATCACATTGATTTCTTCGATCGGCGCGCCACAGGTGACCAGCGCGAAGTGCAACTTCTGCAAATCATCCAGCGTGACCCCTTCGTGCAGCGGTTGCTCCACCATGGCCGAGCCGCCGCCCGAAATCAAAAAAAAGACTAACGAGCGCTCGCCGCAGCGCGCCAGACGATCGAGGATCGTCCGGCCCGCCGCAAAACTTTCTGCCGACGGCAACGGATGCCCGCCCACAAACGATGTCCATCCGGGAAGTGACCGCGGCGGCGAAGCCGGTGCGACTAATATTCCTTCAACGCGGAATTCTGGAGTAAGAATGTCGTTTAGAGCTTCGGCCATTGCAAACGAAGCCTTCCCAAATGAAATCGCAAGGATCTCGCGAAAATCCTGAAGATCAATCGTGGCGCCTGCGGCATGAATCGCGGAACCTTCGCGATTGAGTTTTCGAGCAAGAACCGCGCGAATTTGAATTCCGCCGAGCGTTTGAAGAAATAAGTGTTGCGCTACTTTTTTCAAAGGTTTCTGGACCTGCTATGATTCGTGGAAGATCGCAAAGAGCTCCATTCAAGACCAAGCGTTATTTCATACCGAGAGCATCCGCATTGAGGGCATTCGGAGGCCGCCTCCCCTCAAATAACGCCACTACATTATTCGCCGCCATCAACGCCATTTTTGATCGGGTATCCACCGAAGCGCTGGCCATATGAGGCGTCAAGATCACGTCCTTGCGCGTCAACAGCGCCGGATGCACCTTCGGTTCATGTTCAAACACATCCAGCGCTGCGCCGGCAATTTTCCTATTCTCCAGAGCCTCAGCGAGCGCGGCCTCATCCACCACCGGCCCGCGTGAAGTGTTCACGAGAAACGCCGTACGTTTCATTTTTTCCAGATTGTCTTTCGAAATCAGGTGCCGCGTATCCGGCAGCAAGGGAACGTGCAGACTAATAAAATCAGACTCGCGAAACAGTTTGTCGCGATCGACGAACTCCGCATTCAATTCTTTTTCCACTTCCGCCGATGCGCGGACGGCGTCGCTGTAAAGAACTCGCATCTGGAAACCCTGCGCGCGGCGCGCCACTCCGCGTCCAATTCGTCCAAAACCCAGAACACCGAGCGTCTTGCCCCAGACGTCCCCGCCGACCAACTGATCCAGGTCCCATCCGGGCCAGGTACCGGACCGCATCCAGGCATCGCCTTCCAGCAAGCGCCGCGCAACTGCCATCAGGAGCGTCCAGGCAAAATCGGCCGTAGTGTCATCCAGCACGCCGGGCGTATTGGTGGCGACCACCGTATGCCTGGTACACGCCGCCACGTCGATGTTGTCGTAGCCTACTGAAACAGTTGAAGCAATGCGCAGCTTGGGCGCCGCGGAAAGCAATTCCTCGTCCACTTTTTCCGTCAACAGACAGACCAAGCCTTCCTTGCCAGCCACACGCTTCAATAACTCTTCGCGCGAGATGCGCTCCGGTGCCGTCCAATAATCCACCGTGAAATGTTCGTCGAGAATCCTGCGCGCCGCAGGAAATAGCGGACGCGTGGATAGAATTGCCGGCTGGCTCATTGCGCACCTCGCAAAAATGTTTTGCGCACGATGAGTAGCATACACCGACCAGGCTCCTCAGCGCAGGGCGGCCCGCAGTCATAAACCAGCCACAAAGTTCTTCTCTCAGACTGTCACCACGATCTTCCCGATATGCTCGTTTGACTCCATGTAGCGGTGAGCTTCAGCGATCTGGCTCAGCGGAAATGTTTTCGCGATGCGCGGCTTAAAATCGCCCTTCTCGAGATGGTCGATGATGTATTTCTCTGCTTTGGTCCTCAGCGCCGGTACGGAGACGATTTCGAAAATCGTATACCCGCGCATGGACAGTCCTTTGGGAAGCGCGATCAATAACGGAAATGGAGTTGGCTCCATCGCCAGGCTGCCGTATTCGAAGAGAGTTCCGCCCTGCGCGGCTGCCCGGGCCAGCAACTCAACGCCTTTGCCCGCAATCGGGTCAAAAATCACTCTGCAGCCTTGGCCCGCCGTAATCTCTCCAATCCTTTTCTCCAAATCCTCTTGTTGAGTGACGATCACGTGATCCGCACCCAACGACAATAATTCCGCTTTTTTCTTCGACGTGCGAGTAGTAGCGATGCTCACCGCCCCCTCAGCCTTAGCGATCTCGATCGCTGCGACGCCCACGCTACTGCTAGCCGCCGTGATGACCACAAAGTCGCCACGTGTGATCTTCGCCAGATGCACCAGCGCGCCGTAGGCCGTCAAGTACTGCATCCAAATGGAAGTTCCCTCCGCCGGCGAAAACTTCTCCGGATAAGCCGCCAGCGAATAGGCCGGAACGATAGCTACTTCGCCATACACACCATATTCATCCGCGTGGAAAGACGGGACAGTACTGAAGCGTTTACCGAGCAATTTTTTATCAACGCCGCTCCCTACCGCTTCGACCACGCCCGCTGCTTCATAACCCAGCGTGCATGGTGGTTTCGGCCGGACAATGTACTTGCCCTGCCGAAAAAGCACTTCAGCGCGATTTAAGCCGATGGCTTGCACGCGCAGCCGCACCTCGCCCTCGCCCGGCTGCGGTATGGGAATCTCGTGTAATTTCAAAACTTCCGGCCCGCCGCATTCGTGAAAGCGAACGATCTTTGCAGTTGCAGGAGCAGGTGCAGGTGCACTTGAATTCTCCATTTGGGGCTCTCCGGTTTCGCGTTTAGTCGCTTGGATGCGTTGCGGAACCGAGTCGATTCAGCTCAACTGTTTCGGTCCCGGCTTCCCAGTTCGTTTGAAATCTAACGTTCCACAAACGTGGTCATACTCGGTAACAGGCTCGCCAGCGCTCACGTTGACGTTCACAGACGCACGCGGCTATAGTGACCTTGCAGGCCAGGCGCCGCATTCTGCAGCGGGAAATCATGGATTCTCACTCGATCAATGACCTAAAAAAACTCCTCGGCGCCGATGCCGTTCTGCACCGACCCGAAGAGTTGCTGCTTTACGAGTACGACGGTTCGGTCGAAATCGCGCGTCCAAATTGCGTAGTCTTCCCGCGCAATAGAAAAGATGTGGTTGGCATTGTCCAAATCGCGAATCGCTACCAGCTGCCCATTATAGGTCGCGGCGCCGGTACCGGTCTATCCGGCGGAGCGCTCGCGCGCCAAGGCGGCATCCTCATAGTTTTTTCCCGCATGAATCGCATCCTGGAAATTGATGTCGAAAATCAGCGCGCCACGGTGCAGCCCGGAGTAGTGAACTCGGACCTCAGCGTCGCTGTCGCGCAGACCGGCCTTCATTTCGCTCCCGATCCTTCGAGTCAAAAGGCCAGCACGATTGGCGGCAACGTATCAGAAAATTCCGGCGGCCCGCACACTCTGGCCTATGGTGTAACCACAAATCACGTGCACTCGCTCGAAGTCGTGCTCCCTACCGGTGAACTCGTGCGCTTGGGAAGTCCAGCCCTCGATTCGCCCGGCTACGATCTAACGGGCCTTTTCGTGGGCTCCGAGGGGACCCTCGCGCTAATCACAGAAATCACCGTAAAGCTAACGCGCCTACCGGAATCGGTAAAAACACTCCTAGCCATTTTTGATACCGTGGACGATGCCACCGAAACCGTCGTCGATATCACCGCGCGCGGCATTACTCCGGCAGCTTGCGAGATGCTCGACGGATGGACCCTCCGCGCTGTGGAAGCCTATGTACACGCCGGATTCCCAGTCGATTGCGCCGCCGTCCTGCTCCTGGAGGTGGACGGCCTTCGCGAAGTGGCGGAAAAGCATGCAGAAGAAGTCGCCGACGTTTGCCGCCTTCATCATGCCCGTGAGGTTCGTGTGGCCCGCGACGCTCGCGAGCGCGATCTGCTCTGGAAAGGTCGCAAAAATGCCTTTGGCGCAGTAGGACGCCTTTCGCCTACCTACTACGTACAAGATGGCGTGATCCCGCGCACCAAGTTGCCGCAGACGCTGCGTCGAATTAATGAGATCGGAGAAAAATATGGCTTTGAAATCGGCAATATTTTTCATGCCGGCGATGGAAATCTGCATCCCATTATTCTGTTCGACGCGCGCGAAGAAAAACAATTTCAGCGCGCCGTCGCTACCGCCGACGAAATCATCGGTTTCTGCATCGAAATGGGCGGCTCGATTACCGGTGAGCACGGAGTGGGGATGGAAAAGGACCGCCTGATGCCTCTGCTTTTCACCGAGGACGATATGAATTTGATGCGCCGCGTTCGCGACGCCTATAACCCCACTGGCCTGTTGAATCCCGGGAAGATTTTTCCAACCACCAAAGGCTGCGGAGAAATTCACGTGCGCCCCTTGCCGCTAGCAGGTGCTTCGCGCGCATGAGCACGGCCAGCGCCATCGTTCCGTCACGATTAGCGGATATCGTCGGACCCTCGAATGTCATCACCGATCCCGCGCAGCTCGCTGCGTTTGCCATCGATGACAAAAACCCGTTTTCAGTGGTGCGCCCTCAATCAACCGCAGAAATCATCGAAATCGTAAAATTTGCGCGCAAAGAAAAACTCGCGATCATCGCAACCGGCGCTCGCACAAAATTAGGAATTGGTTTGCCGCCACGCCAATACGATGTCGCGTTGGATATGACTCGCCTCGATCGCCTGGTTTCCTACGATCCGGGCGACTTGACGTTAAGCGTGGAAGCGGGAATTCCGCTTCACAAACTCGGCGCCGTTCTCGCCGAGCATCGTCAATTCCTTCCGCTCGCCGTGCCTTATCTTGATCAAACGACGATGGGAGGAACCATCGCATCGGGCGTAGATGGCCCTCTTCGCCAACTCTACGGCACCGCGCGCGATTATCTGCTGGGCATGGAATTCGTCACGGGCGAAGGCGTGGCGGCAAAAAGTGGCGGCCGCGTGGTGAAAAACGTCACCGGCTACGACATTCATAAATTAATGATTGGCGCGTTGGGGACGTTAGGGGTAATCACCCGCATAAATTTCAAGACATTTCCCACGCTGTCGGCGAGCCGGGCGTTCATTGCTACGTTCCAAACGGTAGAACGCGCCTGCGGCATGCGCAATCGCGTGTCGCAATCGTACCTCGGGCCCCTCACCATGGAAATTTTCAGTCCCGGCCTCGCGCATCTTTTTTCCAGCGAGCCAGCGCTGCGCATCGCAGAAACCTCGATACCGGAAAATGTATTTCCTGGAACACGCTGGATATTCACTTCCGGTTTCTCCGGAAATCAAAATACGCTAACACGCTACGAAACGGATCTCCGCAAAATGGCGGAAGAATGCGGCGCAGTTGACGCCGCCATTCTGCAAGGCCCTCAGATCGCATCGGCCTTCGCACTGAAACGGGAATTCGTCCCGATAGCACGATCTTCTTCGCCGGCGACGACAATTCTCAAAATCAGCGTTCTGCCTCGACAGATAGCGGAAGCCCTCACCACTGCTGCACGCGAAGCCGAGAACCACCGCCTTCCTGTGGGTCGCCATGGCCCGCGGCGTAGGGGTGATTTATTTCGCCATGCTCCCGGCCGAATCCAGTGAAGCAACCAAGCAGCAGACTGTTCAGGCCGCGGACAACATTCTCGCAGCCTGCGCCGCTCTCGGCGGACACGCTACGATTCCTTGGTGCCCGATCCGCGTGGAAAAACGCGCTGAAAGTTTGGGGACTTCCGCGCGCCGATTTTGCGCAAATGCTAAAACTAAAAAAAGCCTTTGATCCCGACGGCGTCTTCAGTCCCGGGCCGCTTCGTGGGAGGAATTTGAATGCTGGCCTACGACCCCTCCGCAATCTCACGAAGACGCTCAACGCGAATTCGCACTCACGCTCAGCGGCTTTTCAGCCGCCGATAAGCCGGACTATGACGATTACTCGCGCTGCGTGCATTGTGGCCTATGTTCGAACAATTGCCCGACCTATCGCCTGTGGGGCCGCGAAGCTGATTCACCCCGCGGACGCATTCGCCAAATGGCTCTGGTCGATCAGGGCCGCCTGGAAATCGGCGACACCTTCGTTACTCACATCGATCGCTGTTTGAACTGTCGCAACTGCGAAAGCGTCTGCCCTTCGGGCGTCGAATACGGCAAGATTCTCGAGCTCGCGCGCGCTCAGATCGAACAAAAGTACAAAAGGCCTTTCACTTCGCGCATTCTGCGCGACTTCGTCTATCGCCGTTTGCTGCCCTACCCGAAAAGAATTGCCGCTGCCGCGCGTTTCCTGCGTTTTTACCAAACGTCGGGACTCGCATCGCTCGCGCGCGCAACTGGAATTCTGCGTCTGCTAGGCTTGCAGGAGCGTGAGAGCTTGCTGCCAAAGATCGACTCAAATTTCTTCTTCACCGATCTTGGAAAGACTTTCCCGGCCCAAGGACAGCAGCGCGCGCGCGTCGCGTTCTTCGCGGGCTGCGTGGCGCAAGTTACTTTCAGCGAACTGAACCGCGCCACGATCCGCGTATTGCAAGCAAATGGCTGTGAAGTCGTCGTCCCCGCCGAACAAGTTTGCTGCGGCGCGCTTGCCGCGCACGCCGGCGTCCGCGACGTGGCGCGCAATCTGGCGCGCGCAAATTTCCCTGCATTCCACGCCGATGATTTCGACGCCATCATCACCAACGCCGCCGGCTGCGGCTCCACGCTGAAAGAATATTCGCATCTGTTCACGGAAAACGAAGCCGACCTCGAAAGCGCGCGCAAATTTTCAGCGAAAGTTCGCGACATTTCCGAATTTCTCTCTGACCTCGGCCTGGTAGCCCCGCTGCGTCCTCTTGCCAATGCGCGTAACCTACCAGGATTCCTGCCATCTCGTTCACGGACAGAAAATTCGCGAAGCGCCGCGAAAACTGATCCGCGCAATTCCGTCCGTTGAACTCGTCGAAATGGCGCTCTCCGATCTTTGTTGCGGCTCGGCCGGAGTTTATAACGTCACGGAACCTAAAGCCGCGCTTGATCTACTTTCCGACAAAATGCAGCATGCGAAGCACACGAAAGCGCAAGCCATTCTCACCGCAAATCCGGGATGCATTCTGCAGTTACGCGCGGGCGCAGCAATTCATAAAACCGGCCAGGAAGTTTTGCACGTAGTGGAACTCCTCGACCGCGCCCTTGGCTAATCCCTAAAGTTCTTTTGATGAACCCATCCGCGGAGTAAAAAGGAGACTCGGGGCGCAGCGTGGTGCGAGTCCGCCCGCAAGTATTGCGTGCATCGTGTGAAATTCTTCGCTACAGAAACACACTGCAAAACCTACTGATCGGCGATCCCGCTTCTGCAGCAGGCCGCCCTCCATGACGCCCTGCTCCACCGTGTAACCGGCCGGCACTTGAAACAACGTCGCCGCCGGCTCCGCTCGCTGAATATTCGTCAGCTGAAAATCCGTCTCGCCCATGCGCGGATCGGTGCGCTTGGTCATAATCACGGTCTGCAGATCAGGCGAATACCAGCTTTCTATCACGATAACGATCGGGTTTTGGTTTCCGATTTCGCCGGCAGGAATGGTGCGAGTAGTACGCGTCCCTGCGCCGAGATTCCGTTGATCGTTTGCGTCCCTAGCGACGAGTGTGGTTACCTGATTCTGAGGCGCAGCGGATTTCTGAGATGCAACCTCTGGGATGGCCCCCATGCGCCCGCATTTGTCGCGCAATCTTTTTATCAGCTTCCAGCACGTAGCGATTCCCGCTACCGGGTCATTAATGAAGGAAACCTGCGGCGGAGTCTTTCCTGACGCGGCCCACGGCCCAATTGCCGGAAGGGTTAAATCGCGACGCGTGCGTCCCTGCGAGTCGCGAGCAATCGTGCCGGTTGCGCTGCGCTGAATTTTATTGCCGTCCGTCAGCATTTCCGTCGTCTGTGCCGAAAAACTCGCTGTAAACGGCGCGCCGGTCACCGTCTTGCCATCCAGCCCGGCTTCGAAGCCAACAAAACCCATGCCATCAAATCCCCTCGGCCCCATTCGCTCGAACATCGGTCCGTCACGGTTGGGCGGGGGAGGAGCCTTGCCCCGCCGGCATCTGACGATTGCGCCGATACGTTGTTGCTGGCCACCAAAAACAAAACTGCCATTGCAGCAATACTGAGAATCCTTCTGCTGATTTCCATCTGAACTTCCTCCAAATGTTCTCACTCGTTTCAAAAATTGGAATTCGCATTGCTTGAGACACCAGCCTGATAGCTTGCGGAGTTCCATCTTGGCTCACAATCAAGTCGGCCGAAACTCTGTCCGCGCCGTCGCTCTCTGTAATCGGCAATCCAAAGGATGCGAGCGCTGACCGTGGCAGAGTGACTCGTACGATAGCCCCGCCTTCAAGCGCAGCCGGGTCCTCCGCATAAGGAACCGGAACAAATTCTTCTGCATATTCGTTATCGTCTGGCTGCTTCACAGCGGACGTCTTTTTTTGCACATTCTCAGCCGAAGCGGACTCGCCCGAAATTGCCGACCTAACCGTAGCGGGAACCACCGACGTCCCCGCCGCAGAAGCGCCCGTCCCGCTGGCCACCTGAGGCGGTGTGGTCCGCGTCCGCGACTCAACTCGGTGATGCACACCCAGTCCTAGCGCCAATAAAACCGCGGCCGCAATACCTAGCGATGGCAAGCTGCTTGTAAATTCTCCATTGCGATCCGGCATTCTTTACTCGCTGAAATTCCCGCAGTAGTGCGGCTTCCACTTGCGGGGAGGCCTCGCGCCCGCTGCTACCTTCGGCCAAATTTTGCAAAGCAAAATCCAGCGCTTCGCCGTCGGTCAGCAGTGCGCCGCACGAAGCGCAAGTTTCCGCGTGCGCCAGAGCTCGCTCGCGAAACAGGAATCCCGAGGTCCCGGGCCGATCCAGCTCGTGATAAATTTCTATGAATTGAGCGCAATCCATTCGCTTTCCCTCGTTTCTCATTCGCCTACCGCCGGCGCCCGACGCATGGGCTGCTGGTCATGTAATTTCTCAGCCAGCAACGCGCGCGCGCGATGCAGCCTCGACCTCACCGTGCCCACCGGACAATTCAACGCCGACGCCGCCTCTTCGTAGCTCATTTCTTCCAACTCGCAAAGAATGACAGCTTCGCGGTAATTTTGCGGCAGCGTTCCGATGGCTTGGCGCACTCGCCCCACAATCTCCAGCGACGTAAATTCATCCCGGCTCACCAAAAACGGCCCACGCCCATTTCCGTTTCCATTCGAGTGGCAGCCCTTGCCGGCCCCTGCGCAGGCGGCCAGAAGCGTATCGAGCTCGTCCGTATCGTTCGGAAGAGACGTCGAATAGCCGGTCCTGTTCCCACCGCCTGCGCAGATGGTTCCGCGCGATCCCAAAAAGAAAGCCGCTGAGCGTTCCGCGTGCAGGATCGAATTTCTTTGCATCGCGAATCAAGGCCATGAAAACCTCCTGCGTCACGTCTTCCGCCAACGCCACATTACCGCTCATATGCAGAGCAAACCGGTAAATTGCCGGATGCCTTCGGCGGTAAAGGAACGTAAACGATTCTTCATCGCCGGCCATCATCCGGCGGAGCAACAATCCGTCGTCTATCAACACTGCCTCAGTTTTCATCTCGAGCTATTGGACGGCCCGGCCTAACTCACGTTACATATTCCCCCGCGCGGCCACAAAGGTTCCCAAATCTTCCTGGCCTTTTAGCTGTGATGAGGATCTTCCCGCCCCCTGGATTGTTTAACAGTGGGCTTTCGCAGTGCCGCTCGTTAGGCGGCAGCTTGTTTCATGTCCAAAGGTCTGACTCCTAGCCAGTAGTGGCCGATGCCACCTCCGCCCTCTCCCGCCTAGAGTCATCAGCGTTCTTGACCAAACCGTCGCTCTTCAATAACGTAGGGATGGGCGAGCGGCCCTTTGGAATTCCCCTGCCACCGGCCGCGGCAGGCTTTCGGCGCGCGCCCGGCCACCGGAGGAGTCATGCAAGAATTCGACCCCCATGTGCTAGAAGAAAAGCCCGTCCCGCCGCCGGAAGATTTCAGCAAGAAGGCCCACCTCAAGTCGCTCAAGGAATATCAAGAGATGTATCAGAAGGCCGTGGACAACCCCGAAGAATTCTGGGGCGAACAGTCTCGGAAGCTGCATTGGTTCCAGCCTCCCAAGAAAGTCCTCGAATGGAATTTGCCTCACGCGAAATGGTTCAGCGGTGGGAAGCTCAACGTTTCCTACAACTGCCTCGACCGCCATCTGGAACTGAACGCAAATAAGCCCGCGTTGATGTGGGAAGGCGAAGATGGTTCTACCGTCCAGTTCACCTACGCTGAGCTGCACGAACGAGTGTGCAAATTCGCGAATGTTCTCGCTTCCTTGAACGTACTGCCGGGCGATTGCGTCGCGATTTACATGCCTATGGTTCCGGAGCTCCCTATCGCCATGCTGGGCTGCGCGCGAGTCGGCGCCGTTCATTCCGTGGTCTTTGGCGGATTTAGCGCCAACGCTCTCGCCGACCGCATCGCCGACTGCAAAGCAAAAATCCTGATCACTGCCGACGGCGGCTACCGTCGCGGAAAAATCGTCCCGCTGAAGGAAACCGCGGACGAAGCGTTGAAAAAATGCTACACCGTTGAAAAATCCATCGTCGTTCGCCGCACCAAAGAGAAGGTCGCCTGGAAACAGGGGCGCGATTTATGGTGGCACGAGCTCGAAGAAAAAGCTGAAAAGGAATTTCCCGCCCTCGAGCTCGATTCCGAGCATCCGCTCTACATCCTCTACACCAGCGGCACCACCGGCAAGCCCAAAGGTGTTCTGCACACCTCCGCCGGTTATTTGCTGCAATGCACGTGGAGCACGCGGTTGGTCTTCGATTTGCGCGACGACGACGTCTATTGGTGCACTGCCGACATCGGTTGGGTTACCGGTCACAGTTACGTCGTTTACGGCCCGCTGGCCAACGCTGCCACCATCGTCATGTACGAAGGTGCGCCCGACTTCCCGCGCCGCGATCGCTTCTGGGAAATTGTCGATCGCTACAAAGTCTCAATCTTTTACAGCTCCGCCACGGCCGTCCGCGCCTTCATGGCCTGGGGCATGGAATGGATCAAGCCCCACGACCTGTCGAGCCTCCGCGTTCTTGGTACCGTGGGAGAGCCCATCAATCCCGCCGCCTGGAAATGGTATTTCGTAGCCATCGGCAAAAATCGCTGTCCGATCGTGGACACCTGGTGGCAGACCGAAACTGGTTCGATCATGATTTCTCCGCTCCCCGGCGCCACGCCCACAAAACCCGGTTCCGCCACTTTGCCGCTACCCGGGATCCTCGCGCGCGTTGTAAATATGCAGAATGAACCAGTCAAGCCCGGCGAAACCGGCTACCTCACTATTCAAAAGCCGTGGCCTTCGATGCTCCGCACAATCTATGGTGACGACGAGCGCTACGAGCGCGAGTACTGGAAGAAGATCCCGGGAGTGTATTTCGCCGGTGACGCCGCTCAGTGCGACAAAGACGGCTACATATGGGTTCTTGGCCGCGTTGATGACGTCATCAAAGTCGCCGGCCACCGCCTAAGCTCCATGGAAATAGAAAGCGTCTTGGTAAGTCATCCGTCGGTGGCGGAAGCCGCCGTAGTGGCCCGTCCCGATGACATTAAAGGTGAAGCCATCATCTGCTTCGTCGCGCTGCGCACAGGACAAACTCCCAGCCCCGAGCTGCGCACTGCGCTGATGGATCATGTAGCGTCAAATATCGGATCCATCGCGCGCCCCGCGGACGTTCGTTTCGCCGAGGGCCTGCCCAAAACTCGCAGCGGAAAAATTATGCGCCGCCTCCTCCGCGAACTTGCGCAAAACGGCGGCATCTCCGGCGATACAACTACCCTCGAAGACTTGACCGTGATCGACCGTCTGGCAAAAGCCCAGGCGGCCGAAGAAGAAGACTAAATCCGGCAGCTGGCAGCCTCTGGTTCGGCGTTCCGGTTCGGCCCCGCAGGCCATGGCCGAAGGGCCGGGCTTCAGCGCTGCAGCTTGCCTTTGCTTTACAAGACTAACTAGCGCCGGCAGCCTTCCGCAGCGGCACAGCCTCCGTTTCCGGAGCCTTTACGATCTCGTTCAGGAACCACGTCCGCCGTTCCGTCTGATCGATCCACACCTCGATCAAGCTCGTGGTGGCTACATCCTCGTACTTATCGCAAACATCATGCGCTGCTCGGAACGATCGCGTCAGCTGCTGATTGTCCTCGCAAAGTTCCGCAAGCATATCTTTGGGCGCAACAAATTCTTCGTTGTTGTCCTTAATCCGCTGATTTTTAGAAATCTCGCTGATCGAATGAATCGTCGTTCCGCCAATCTTGCGCGCGCGTTCCGCGATGTCATCCGTCATAGCGAAAATCTGGTCACCGTGCTCGTCCAACAGCAGATGGTAATCGCGAAAATGCTGCCCGCTCATATGCCAGTGGAAATTCTTTGTCTTCACGTAAAGCGCGAAGGTATCCGCAAGCGGCTTCCGCAGTTCAATGGTAATCTCCTCGACCCCTTTGCGAGCAAGGTCGCTCGGAGTCTGTATCGCTTCCTTCTCTCGTCCCTTCAGTTGTGTTGCATCATTCTTTGCCATCGTCAGCCTCCTCGCTAATTAATCTAAAGCTCCTTGGCCGGGGAAAGCGCCATTTTAAAATAAATCGCAGCTCAAGTCTTGCTATGGTGTCGGATGCAACAGCCGCGCAAAAAGCTTCGCGCTTGGCGAGCGATGCGGTCAATCACAAGTTCTAACGCGCCGCTTCCAACTTCTCCGCCATCTCCAGCAGTTTTCTCGACGTGTTCCAGTTTCTGCCGGTCCCGCGTACCGCAAGAATCTTCTCAATCGCCGCCCACTTCATTTTCGGGCGCGCCATACCATTAGGGAAATACATGTAAACCTCGCGCCCATCGATGCGCAATTCTTCAGGCTCGGTCTTCACCGCGCGAACTTGCTTCCGAATTTCCTCGCCCGGATCGCTCACCAGAAACCAAACCAAACATTTGGAAGGTTCAATACCAGAGCGTTTCGCAAACGGATTTGTCGCTATGGTGTCCCGTACTTCCGAAGCGCTGCGCAAAATCACGTCGGAATGAAACCCAAATTCCCGTTCCACCGCACTCTCAATTTTCTTTGTCAGGGCGTCCAGATTTTTCTGCTCGCTCCTGAAAACGACATTCCCGCTCTGCACAAAAGTCTGCACGTCGCGCAGTCCCAACGACTCACACAACGCCCGCAGCGCATCCATCTTCATCCTGCGCTTGCCAAGATTCACGCCGCGCAGCATACAAATAATCACCGCCATAATTCGCTAATTATATCCCGCTTATCCCCGCGAATTTCCAAGCGTCCAAAATGATGCGCACGGCCCGCGCTCAGGATGGCTCACCGCAGCAATGATGGATGTCCTCGTTCGCATATCGTTACCTAGCCCATGATCTTGCTCGCTCAGGAATCGTCGCTATGCGCCTAGAAAAAAGCGGCGTGGGAGACAGCCAGGGGGCCCCCTGTTTCGACACCGACTACAACGCCGAATCTCGCAGCTACAAAGTTGCTCTGCAAGTGCTTCAATCGGATTCTCACGTCGATCCAAAACGCATTTTTCTTTTCGGTCACAGCATCGGAACTGTGATCAGTCCGCGCTTAGCGTTGGAGATTCCCGTCGCTGGCATTATTTTTTCTGAAGGAGTTGGCAGAAATTGGTTCGAATACGAGCTGTGGAATCTGCGCAGGCAGGCCGAGCTGGCTGGCGATACTCCGACGGAAGTCGACGCCACTCTCCAAACCAAGGAAGTGTGCATGCATCGCTTGCTCATCGAACGCCAAAACGAATCGGACATCGAGCGCGACACGCCCGATTGCAAAGACTATGTTCCCTATCCCGTCACCAATGTTTATATGCAACAGGTCGCCGCGCTCAACATCGCCGAACCCTGGACCCACATCGCTGTCCCGGTCTTGGCAATCTACGGCACTGGCGATTTCGTCACTGCTGAAGCCGATCATCGTCGCGTCGTCTCCATGGTCAACGCGAACCATCCTGGCTCTGCTGCGCTTCACACCATCGAGGGCATGGACCATCACTTAGGGGCCGCCGGTTCTCCGCAAGCCGCTTGGGATCTGCGCATGAAAGACCACAAACAGAGCCCCTACGAACCAGGCCTAAGCGCGGAAGTCTCCAGCTGGATCTGCGCGCAAACCCACTGCGGCTAGCTATTCGCCCTCCGCAGTTCAATACCTATCTTGGCTTTCCGGTGTTATCCCGAACCGCGTCTTTCGCGCAGGTTTGAGGGACCCGCGTTTATTTCCAGTTGTTCGCGCTCGCCTGCTTCCGCAAACGCTCCTCATTTTGCGTGAGCTCAGGAGTTAACTGTTCGCCGAAGTCTGCCGCCTCGAACACCGGCCGAATCTCGATTTCCGTTCCGCCGTCAAAAGGACTGCGCTTGAGCCATTCGATCGCGTCTTCCATCGAGTTCACCTGCCACAGCCAGAACCCAGCGATCAGTTCCTTGGTTTCGGGGAAAGGCCCATCCGTGATGGTGTGCTTCCCACCGGAGAACTTGACGCGCTTGCCCTTGGAAGTCGCATGCAGCCCTTCCGCTCCCAGCATCACGCCTGCTTTTACCAACTCCTCGTTGTACTTCCCCATGGCCGCCAGAATTTCCGTGCTCGGAAGAACGCCCGCCTCTGATTCTTTATTCGCCTTCACAATCACCATCACTCGCATAATTAGGTCTCCTTTTGATTTTGTCCTTATCGGATGCCTTATTTCGGCGGTCCTGACCTCTGCTCTTAGGTCGAACATAGCCTTACGAAATCGACAGGCTCGACGAATTTTTCGGTTAAATCGCGAGTTAGAGTTGCGACGCCTGAGAGGAATCGCGCAGCGGCGCTAACCGCCAGCGCCCGTACGCAACGAAGGCCGCCAGAACTCCCACCACCGCCGGCGTCAGCGCTTGCACACCACCATTCATGCGAAACATAATCACCGTCGCACCGATCATAATCACGACGAGTCCGGCAGCCGCCAGCGGCGTCAGAATGGTCCGGATGCGCAGAATTCCGGGCAGAATCAGTCCGATCGCGCCTAGCAATTCCATTACGCCGATGAACCGCAGAAACGGTCCGGGCATCCCCGCTTGCTTGGCCATTGCTTCAATCGGCATCGCCAGCTTTATCCCGCCCGCCAACAAGAACTCGAGCGCCAGCAGCACCTGAACTACCCATAACACCACATTGATTCCCTTGCGGCTCTTGGCACCTGTCGATCTTTCGTCCGTCACGAGACCTCCTCCAATTTAATGTCTCCCTTCACGCTTGTTGTAACCGTCATGGTCGTTCTCTTCTAGCTATGAGTCGAACGAGCGCCTGCGAAATCGACAGCCTGCGGATATTTTTGCTAAACGACAGGCAACAACGCGGTACCTGCTATTTGGAATGCAAAAAGTCCTCCACCGCGTTATCAAACGCTTCAGGCTCTTCGTAGAAAGGAAGGTGTCCGCTGCGTTCGAAGATCACAAAGCGCGATCCTGCGATTGCTTGGTGAATCTTGTAAGCAACCACGGGCGCCACATTCATGTCGAATTGGCCGGTAGCGATCATTACGGGGAAATGAAATTTTCTGATTTCAGGATTCAGATCGAATCGCCCGATGTCGCTGTTGAGGGCTTGGTTGATCTTTTTGTTGTATGCCCCTGGCCCCATTTGCGCCACAAACACATCCCGTTTTTCCGGAGAATAAAACAACATCGTCAAATACTCGTGAATCGATGCGTCCGAGGCGGCTTTGTCTCCCAATTCATCCCCAAAGGCGAGGGCGTCCTGCCTCTCCGTAGTCTGTGGAAAAACCTGGCTGAACAAAAACACGGTGTCGCTCCACTTCGGCGCTGCAGAGTCAACCAGAATCAGGTGGACAATGTGTTCAGGGTGACGCGCGGCATACGCCATGCTCAAGAAACCACCCCAGGAATGTCCCAGCAGATCGATTTTTTCGTAGCCCAGATGCGCGCGCAACGCTTCCAGGTCATCGATCTGATCGCTGAGCGTGCAAGATTGTCCGGCCTTCAGTGGTTCCGAGCGTCCCACTCCCCGCTGATCGTAAAAAATAACGCGGCGTTTTTGTGCCAAGGATGTCCACGCCGTCGTGGCAATTTGCAAATAGGTATGATCAAAACCCGGTCCACCATTTACCACCACGAGCGGCGTTTCGGTTCCGCTCCCCGTCACTTCGTAATAGAGCTTTCCGCCAGGCCCGTCGAACACCTCTCCTTTCTCCTCATGGGCCGCGCCAGGTGTGGAGGCGGCTATCGCAATCAAGAGGCTCAGGACAAAAGACAAACGAATCAAAAGAAATCCTGTGTGTGAATTCAATCTCATTCTCGGTCCTCCACTCTGTCCCTTCTATCGTTCCACAGCGTGAATCCGAAGTCGGAAATACACGGGCACGGCCGCAAGCGATTTCTTTGTCATTCTTCGCTCCCGTAACCCAGCAATCAGTTCTGTGCCTCAGAATCCCCTCCGCGTCCATCCCAAACGATCCTGGCATGATGCCCGGCGGAGTCTACTGGGGCCCGCATTTTCGCATGCAGATGTCGCTCACAAAATAGAATTCCGGAGAGCGTCTACAGCACACAGGTCCTTCCAAACCGTCCGCCTTCGTGCTAGCGTGAATCGTGATTATTTTTGGCCCATTCGGAGCTGATGGGACCGACCAGATGGCGGGAGATTCCCGCTCAAGACTGTATGAATTAATCAACTCTCCAGGTATCCTCAGCGGTTCAGATGCTGGCCAATGAATCACTCAGTGCCCCCTCTCCGCCCCTTCGCTCTCAGCAAAATCAGATACACTGGGCGCCGGGGAGATGGAATTTCTAACCGAAACCAGAATTGCCTATTGGAAGTAACAACATTTCGAAAAATGAAGCTCGATACCCAGCATCTCAACCGGCCAGTTCGCTGCTCATTATCCCCGTCCCCGGCGAGATTGCTATGAGCGCGCCTTCAGGAGTCGCCTACGCCACCGGGGCCAAAACCGGCCGGCGCGTCGCTCCTTGGTACATCTGGTGCGGCCTGGTCGGCGCCAGCTCAATTGTCTTCGGACTCTACTGGGATATCTCCTGGCACATGACTATCGGCCGCGACACTTTCTGGACTCCCGCCCACCTCCTCATCCAGTTCGGCGGAATCCTGATGTGTCTCACCAGCGCCTATTTGATTTTCTCTACTAGCTGGGGACACGACCCGGTTGCCAAAGCAGCCTCGGTAAAGGTTTGGGGATTCCGCGGCCCGCTCGGCGCCTTCCTGGCTTGCTGGGGCGGCGTGGTGATGGTCACCTCCGCGCCCTTCGACAACTGGTGGCACAACTCCTTCGGTCTCGACGTCGAGATTGTCAGCCCGCCTCACTTGGTCCTCGGCATCGGGATTCTGGGAGTTGGAATAGGAGCGCTTCTCCTGCTGGTCAGCCAAATGAACCGCGCGCAAGGCCAAGAAAGAAAAAATCTGCTTCGCTTATATCTCTATCTCAGCGGCGTCTTGCTATCTCTGCATTTGCTCTTCCTCTCCGAGTACAGCAGCGGGAATCAGATGCACGGCGCGCAATTTTATCGCGCGCTCTCGCTTGGTGTGCCGCTCATCCTGGTAGCGCTGGCGCGCGGCAGCGGATTCCGCTGGGGAGCTACGGTGATGGCTTCGATTTACACCGTCATCCAGCTCGCGCAGCTATGGGGCATGCCGCTATTCCCGGCCACGCCAAAGCTGGGCCCGGTATTTACCAATGTAACGCACATGATTCCGCTGGAATTCCCAGTGCTGATCGTAATTCCCGCAATCATCATCGATTTTCTTCTGAATCGTTTCGGCCAAAAAAACAAATGGCTGCTGGCTGCGATGCTGGGCACGGCCTATGTCGCAGCGATGCTCGTGGTGCACTGGCCACTGGGAAATTTCCTGATTTCGCCGGCCGCGACCAATTGGATATTTGGCCAAAGCTATTTTGCGTACGCGGTTCCGCCGTCGGATTATCACTTTCAATTCGAATTCGTTGACCGCGAAGCAACTTCCGCTCTTTTCTTCCGCGGCGTTGCCATCGCGCTCTCGATCGCTATCCTTTCGTCGCGCATCGGTCTGGCGGGTGGCGACGCGTTGCGCCGTCTCCGCCGGTGAACGCACCACAAATTTAAAATTTGGAGAATGCATGCGCCGTTGGATTGCAGCGCTGGCCGTAATTTTCCTCGCGCTGGCGCCTTGCTGGGCCCACGTCGGCAGCCCTGACGTTTACTTCCAGGGCCTCGCCGGCCCCTACCACCTGACTGTAACCATACGCACTCCAGCCATGATCCCCGGCGTCGCCTCCGTAGAAATTCGCAGCTCCGACCCCGGCATCTCGAGTATTCGAGTGGTTCCGCTATACATTGTCGGCCCCGGCGCGAAATACCCTCCGCCGCCCGACCCGCTCAGGCGATCCAAGGAAGATCCGCAATTTTTCTCCGGGAAAATTTGGCTGATGGAATCCGGTTCTTGGCAAGTGCGCGTGCAGGCAAACGGCGCGCAAGGCGCGGGAGAAATTGCAGTGCCGGTTCCGGCGGCGGCGCGCAACACATTGCCCATGCAGAGATCTCTGGGTGTGCTGCTCTTCGCGCTGATGACACTTCTGTTCTGCGCCATTGTTTCCATCCTTGGAGCCGCCCGCCGCGAAGGAACACTCGAGCCCGGCCAAGCTCCCCAGTCGAACCAGAAACGCCGCGGCCGATGGGTGATGGTTGGAACGGCAATCATCGCCCTTGGAGTTTTGTTCTTCGGCAATATGTGGTGGAACTCGGAAGCGCGCGCGAAAGCCTTGGCAATGATTTACAAAGCGCCGCCGCTAAATGTCTCGCTCGAGCCGGGCGGAAAACTGCTGCTGCGCATGGGCGATTCTGCGTGGCACACCAATCGCCCCGAAACCGTGATGACCAAACTCATTCCCGACCACGGCCACCTGATGCATTTATTTTTGATTCGCGTGCCGCAAATGGACCGTTTTTACCATGTGCATCCGGACTTGGCGGCCGGGTCGCCTAACACTTTCATGGTCGACCTTCCACAGATCCCCGCCGGCCATTATCAAATTTTCGCTGATATTGTTCGCGAATCCGGTTTCCCCGACACCATGGTAGCCGATATGGATCTGCCCGACGTGCCCGGCGTGCCACTCACGGGCGATAATTCCGACGCCACCGCGCCGCCAATTCCGAACGACTCAAACGCAGCAAGCCTGAACCCTCCGGTCACCGAAAAAGGCGTGATAGATATTCTTCCGGACGGAAGCCGCATGGTTTGGGAACGCGGCCCAATTCCCCTTCCCGCAAATCAGTTCGTCTGGCTGCGATTCCGTCTGGAAGATCCGCGGGGAGATCCTGCTACCGACGTGGAACCCTATATGGGCATGACCGGCCACGCTGAAATTGTGCGCGCAGACCGCTCCGTCTTCGCGCACGTCCATCCCGACGGTTCAGTGGCAATGGCCGCTCTAGAATTGACGCAAAAAAATTCCACCGGGCCCGCGTCGGCTAACGGAAATGAATCAGCAACGATGGCGATGCAAATGCCTCGGGACAAAATTTCTCCGGAAGTTTCGTTCCCCTACGGATTTCCAAAGCCCGGGGAGTATCGCATATTCGTTCAGATCAAGCGCGCAGGGCGCGTGGAAACCGGCGTCTTCGACACGTTGGTGACACCATGAGGATTCACGCAGAATTATTGAAATCGACTTCAGCAGCGGAAGCCTTACTGAAAGTAGTCGCAGAAATGTTCAGCTACTCGCTGGGCCGCATCATTTTCGCAGCAGTCTTGGTAACAAAGTGACGAGGCGCCAGCCGCTGACCTTCTTTCATCAATTTGTTCAGGAACCCGGAAATGACGTAGCTTTTTCCGGCCGCGAGCGCTTCGAGCCCCACGCGCGCGACTTTTTCCGCAGTCTCGGCCGACCTGAAAACTCGGTCCGGCTGCTTAGCCACCTGCTGAAATTCCGTGTTAGTCGTCCCCGGGCAAAGAGCGCAGACGCGCACACCGAAATCGCGTAGCTCTTCCGCCACCCCCTCGGCGAACAAAAGATCGAAAGCCTTCGTTGCTGCGTAAACAGAATTGAACGGCACGGCCTGAAACGCCGCAAGCGAAGCCACGATCAACACGTCGCCATGCTTGCGCGCCACCATCGCGGGAAGATAGAGCCGCGTGAGATACACCACCGCCGAGCAATTCACTTGAATCATCTCGAGCATTTTCTCGACAGGAATTTCATGCGCGTAGCCGAATGCGCCAAACCCTGCGTTGTTAATCAGCAATTCGACCTCGATGTTCTTTCCGGAGGTGAACTGATGAATTTCAACCGGCGCTGCGGGCCGGACGAAGTCCGCAAAGAAAACTTCAACCTTCACTCCATGCTGAGCAGAAAGCTCGGAAGCAAGTTTTTGCAGCCGGTCGATGCGCCGCGCGGTCAATACCAGGTTCGCGCCGCCGGCGGCCAGCAGTTTTGCAAACTCAAATCCGATCCCAGCGCTCGCACCAGTAATCAATGCCCATTTCCCAGCCCAAGTTTTCAGCGCGTCATGTGCCACACCATCCTCCCATCGTCGATATCAGCTGCGAATGAACCACCAACGGAGAACCTTTCGGAACAGGCAAGGCATCCCTCCATCGCATTTGCCCGTGACATCTATGGCGTCCCGCCGCGCGCTCGTAGCAACTCCACCGTCTTGCTTTCAGCATTCCACTGAGCGCCAGGAAAAAGCGCCGCGTACCCTAAGGGTGTGCACTCGACGACCTCACCAGGACGCTCGTAGTGACCTGGAACTTTCACACGGACGGACAGGTCTGCTCCACGATCAATTAAAAGCTGCGTTACGTCGAGCCCGCGATCGCCAAATTGCGTGACGGAATGGAAAATTGGAGTTTGGCCGCCGACGCCCGCTTCATTCAGCATAGCACGCGCGTTCACATCCGCGCCGCGGTCGAGAAGCATTTTTGCCGCTGCAAGGTTGCAATACTCCGCAGCGACATGCAGAAGCGTCGCCCGCTGAAGCGTCAGTTGACGCCTCGCGGTACTACCGAAATCGAGTTCCGAGAATCGGCGATTCAATAGCGCGGGCTCGGCGTCGACGCGCTCGGCCAGACGGTCGATTCGACCTCGAAGCATGTCGAGCACACTGGGAAGGTCGTATTTTGTCAGGCCGCCCGCGCTTAGAAGGATGTCGATGCAATCGCTGAGTTGCGTGGAGCGCCAATACGAACCGATCACGAAGTCCAGAGCAGTGCCCGGATATTTTCGTTTCGGCTTGGCGCAATTTGGACTTGCCCCATGATCCAGGAGCCATCTGAGAGCTAGCGGGTCGACCGTCTCGCACGGCGCGAAAATGATGGGGTAATATCCGTTCCACTCGGCGTTCACGTTGGCACCGTGTCGAAACAGCAACTCCATCATGGGGATTCGATCACCCTGGAGTGCCGCTCGCATCAGGGGCCCATCGCCGCCCTGATGCACGTCCGAGCCTTTCTCGATCATCCACTCCGCTATGGCAAGCCTGTCGGGAGTCGGTGGCTCGTAAGGGGCGCGGCATTCGGCTACCCAAGTGAGCGGGCCGTTTTTGGCATAACCCAGCGGGGCGCGATGCAGCGCTGGGTTGCGGGCCATAAGCATTTTGACGCGCTCTAGATCGTTGGTGTCGATGGCCTGCTTGAGCTGCCCGATCTCTTCGAGCGATTCAACGTGAGCTTTGAGTTTTGGCCAGCTTGCAAACCCATAGAGGCGAGCAATCTTAAACTGAGCGTCGGTGAGCGATGAAGCGCCGCCGTTATTCAACAGATCCTTAGCTTGATGTTTTAAGTGCCGGAGATTCGGACGCTCAGGAAGCGCACGCGGTGTGTCCTGGGGATTGGTCGACATGGCGACCTCCTTTCGTGAAATCGCCCGTTGTCCGCACATCAGGCTGAAAGAAGGTTCGCGAAGACCGAATCAACGAGGTGGGCTTCTGCCCTTTCCGCGGACGGATGCGTCCCTAACGCTGAACGGATTTTAGCACAATGCCTGCCGCCTCCGCGTTGCCGAGGGGCTTGTCGGGGTGACCGTTCAGATTACAGTTGGGGGATTTTCCAAACCTATTAAAACTTGTAAACGATGCCAGCGGAGACTTTCGGACTCCACTGGTTGGTCTGGAAGAAGCGTGTGCCGAGCAGGTCGCCTTCGAGGCGCAACGAAAATCGCGAATGCTGTGGGTTCACATCGACTCCCCCACCGAGCAGGTAGGCGAAAGCGCCTTGGCTGCCATAAGGGGTATCCGGTGAGAAGTACGCGCCGCCGATCAAGGTATGGCCGAATACCTCGAAACTGCGGCCCAAAGACGTTCGCAGGCGCGGGCCACCGCCAACGAACAGAGTCCAGGAACTAGCGCCGGCGAGCGTGCCATGCACGCCCAACGCTTCGACGTCGAATCCAAGCCAGTCGCGGTAATACCAGGTAACCGCGGCATTCACTCCATTTTGATTTTCTGCCACGTTCGGCAGCTCATAAAATCGCACAAACGTATAGCCCACAAACGCCTGCCAGCTGTAGTTTTCGAACACACCCTGTACAGCTTGAGGCTCAGGAGCGGGAGACGGCGCCCAGAGTGCTGGGCTGGCGAAAACTGCCGGCATGAACACGCTTTGGGCGATCGGAGTAGGCGTTCCGATGGTCGCGTCCGGGGTTGGTGATGCTAAGGCGAATAACCTGGCGTTCTGCGCTAAAGGGGCGTGCAGTACGAGGGGTGCCTCGGGGTTCGGGAATGCCGATGCTAACGCGGAAACATTCTGCTGTGCTGCCGCAGTAAAGGCCGCAAGCAAGATAATTCCAAACAAGGCAGCAATGCGTCGCATAGGCTTGTTACCCCCGCATACAACAATCCCCATGTACCAACTTTCAATTTGAGCAACGAGCTCAGCGGCTGTCTATAGTTATGATTCGCGATGCCGCGAGGGAATTACCACCTGTCCACAGGGGCAGGCTTTCCGGCGCGTTGCAGCTCTTCCGCAAATTCCACCGGGTGCATTCCAGCCCACAAGACACAGGGGCGCACACGACAAACGCCGATCTTCACTATGCCAATGCGCGCAAATCCGCTCTTGACGGCGGACCTGGTTTTGTTATGCTTTTGTTGCTGCTGTAACCAGCAGCGCTTATCCAGAGTGGCTGAGGGGACAGGCCCGCTGAAGCCACAGCAACCTGGTGCAACTGCCAAGGTGCTAATTCCTGCCCAAGTGGGGAGAGATAAGATCCTCGACTGACCGGAACCCCGGTCGATTGAAGATTCAACTCCCAAAGTGAAGTCAAGCCAGGCTCGGCATCCGCGTATGCGGATTTGCTGATAGCGATCGCAGCGCACAGAGCGCTTGCGCAGGCCGTACCGCATTTTTATTTCGATGCGGAACTGTTTGGCAAGTTTGGATGCGCGGAAGCGATTTTATTTCGGCTTATTCTTTCGGCGTTTCTTTTGCCACATATTTGCGGCTCAAAGGGAGAGCTTAGATGCCGGGGAGTTTGAGTTGGAAAGAGCGGATTGTGGTGATGAAGCTGGGCGGCTCGATTCTTGTATGCCCGAAGGCCTATAAGCGGGCCGCCATTTTTGTGCGCAACAGGCTTCGCACGCATCCGGACGAGAAGCTCGTGATTGTGGTTTCTGCGCAGGAAGGCACGACGGACAAGCTCGAGCGTACGGCGAAGAAAATTGCTTCTAACCCCCATACTGTGGCGCTGGATCTTTTGTGGTCCACGGGAGAAATTCGCTCGGTGGCCATTCTCGCGCTGGAATTGCAAGCGTTTGATATTCAGGCAGCTCCTCTGAATATCCGCCAAGCCGGCTTACGCGTTTCCGCAGACGGAAATCTAGACCTGAATTTCCGCAGAACCACACGATGCAATCCTGGAAAGCTTTTTAGTATTTTGGAGAAATATCCTGTGGTTATCGTTCCCGGTTTTTTTGCGACGGATTCAGAAGACGCGATTACATCGCTCGGGCGTGGGGGATCGGACCTAACCGCCGTCCTGCTGGCCGAAAGTCTACAAGCTTGCCGATGTGAACTGATCAAAGACGTTCCGGGATATTTCACGAGCGATCCACACAAGAATTCAGAGGCCAGCCCAATCTCGCAGCTCACGTTCGCCGAAGCGCTGGAGTTTGCAGATAACGGTTGCGACCTAATTCAACGGAAAGCGATTGAGACGGCCAAGAGTTGCGCGCTACCCCTGGTGATTCGGAGCTTAAATGAGAACGAGCCGATGAGCCGGATCGCTGATACCGAAGGGGCCGAGAGCGCGACAAACGAGATTCCGTCGGCGGTGGAGGCGCGTTAGGCATTCACCGTCCGGCGAACGAGACGACTAAAAATTTAAAACGTGGTGAAAAAAGGAGCATGAAATGGAATTCGCAACCAAGACGATCCACGCAGGACAACCTTCTGAACCAGAAACCGGCTCGCTGATCGCGCCGATTTTTCAAACTTCCACTTACGAACAGGACTCGCCGGGAAACGACAAGGGATTCAACTACTCGCGAACGAACAACCCCACGCGGCAGCGGCTCGAAACGGTATTGGCGGAATTGGAAGGCGTGGCACATGCAGCGCTGTTCGCTTCGGGGCTGGCAGCGGAAAATGCGGTGTTGCAGGCCTATCTGCGGCCCGGCGATGAAATCGTGATTTCGCTGGACGTTTACGGCGGCACGTACCGGATCCTGAACAAGGTTTTTCAGCCGCTGGGAGTGACGGTGACGCAGCTCGACGCCTCGGATTTGGCAGGACTTGAGAAGGCTGTGACCGAGCGCACACGAATGGTGTGGATCGAAACGCCGACCAATCCGCGGCTGCTGGTGTATGACATTGCCGCGATCTGTAAAATCGCACACGGGAAGGGCTCGCTCGTGGTGGTGGATAACACGTTCGCGACTCCCTATTTTCAACAGCCATTTGAGCTGGGCGCCGACATCGTGGTGCACAGCGTGACGAAATATCTCGGCGGGCACTCGGACACGATTCAAGGCGCCGCGCTGGCCAAGGATCCGGCAATTTTTGAGCCGATCAAATTTCTGCAGAATGCAACCGGCGCAGTTCCCTCCCCTTTCGATTGTTGGCTGACGCTACGTGGACTAAAGACGCTCGAGTTGAGAATGCAACGGCACGAATCCAATGCAATCGCAATTGCAAACGCGTTAAAAGGGCATCCGTTGGTGCAGCGAGTTTATTTTCCCGGGCTGGCCGATCATCCGGGCCACGAAATCGCACGAAAGCAGATGAGTGGCTTCGGCGGAATGGTTTCGTTCGAACTGAATGGAACGGTGGAAGAAGTGATGTCGTTTGTGTCGACGCGGAAATATTTCACGCTGGGCGAAAGCCTGGGCGGCGTGAAAGCTCTGGTGTGCCATCCGGCTACGATGACGCACGCTTCGATTCCTGCGGAAGCGCGCGCTGAACTGGGACTTCTAGATACGCTGATTCGTCTTTCACCTGGCTGCGAGAATGCAAAAGATCTTGTGGCTGACCTGTTGGAAGGTATCGAGCAGTTGAGCGAAGAGCGGACATCGCGAAGGGTCGTAGCTGTAAGTGCGGGCTAATGAATGGAGAAGTGGAAGCTGAGCGATGGATAAGCTTCTGCAGCATGGTCTTCGCTTCTCCATCGCTCCAGACACCTTTGCGCATGAGAACGATGACTTCGTTCAACACGTAAGATGTCTCTAGCGCAGTAAATTGAACCTCTTTCCCCTGGAACAGTGAGCGACCTGCCCGCGTGCCACGAACGGCGTTTTATTCTTCAGAATGCGCATTTTAGGTTAGCGCCCAGCGGGAAGGGATTCATGATCTCGACTGGGGGATCCTAATGTGCTGGACGACGTTCTGCAACAAACCTGCATCTGGGTGCCTGTCGCATACCCGCGCCTTCGATGGCAGTGAGGGCTGGGGCCCTATGGCCCAGGGCGGCAATCGACGCGAATGGATGCACTTGGCGGCAAGATCATCCTTCAATTTCGCGTTTTCTATGGTAGCATTTGGCCCAGGCGTGCACGGGACATCCCCGCCCCGGCTCGAAATTGGATCAAGCTGTTCAGTCCGCAATTTAGAACCTATATTCGGTAGCGCTCTATAGCCGAATTCTCAGGAGGAGTTATGCGAAAGTTCCGCGCGGTGGCTATCGTTGCGCTACTTTGTGTTTCGTTGGGGGCACTCTCCAGTTGTGTTAGCAGCGGCAGCGGTTCCGCTGGGAATCCGACCATCACCACGATGACGATTCCGGCAACGACGACTGTTGGTCTAGCTTATGCTGGCGCGACGATTACGACTTCCGGCGGGACACTACCTCTTTCCTACTCCCTCGCTAGCGGTCAGTTGCCTTCGGGTGTCACCCTGTCCAAGACGGGCGTGATTTCCGGCACTGCGAAAGCAGCTGGGACGTTCATGTTTGTGGTGCAAGTGCAGGACTCCCACAACCCTCCGCGCACCGCCACGTCGCCGCAATTCACGATAACGGCCAGCAACCCGGCGCCGCCGACTATCCAGTGCCCAGGAACCCTCTCGGGCAGCACTTGCCAACTTCCAGCCGTTGCAACGTTGGGGACTACCGTCAATATAACATTCACCGCGACGGGGACGGGCCCGTTTATATGGTCCGAAACAGGCGCTCCGTTCAGCTTAACGATGGTCCAATCGACGGGAGTGCTTACTGGTGAGGCGACCGGACCAGGAATGAATCAGCCGTTCATCGTTACTGTGAGGGATGTCGCTGGGCAGACCGCTAACCTTAATTGCACGATCACGATTCCGCCTGCCGGCCAGAAATTGATGATCAGTTTTTCTGGAACGCCTGTGAACGGCGTAGTCGGGACGCCCTACTCCAATTTCCAGCTTACGGCGAGCGGAGGACTGGCACCATACGGTTGGCAGTTTACCGGAAACCCTCCTCCTGGATTGACAGTAACCAACGGGCTAATCAGCGGTACCCCGACCGTGGCTTCCTCAACACCTTACTCTTTTCAGGTTCAGGTAGGGGACAACGAGAACCCCCAGCTGACTGCTTCTGCGCCATCCAATTCGCTGTTCAATGTCACAATCACATCGAACATCGTTGTTAACATCACGAACCCTTTTACCGTGATTGATGCTGCCGCTGCTGCTGTGACGGTGAATGCGACAGTCTCAAATGACGCTTCGCCAACTGGCGGTGTTAATTGGGCGCTTAAAGCCGGCAGCCCGCTCACCCTCTGCACGGACGCCATTAAGTGCGGAACGCTCATTCCCATTGGCAGCCCTTCGACGAGTGCGACCTATACGCCGCCTACGACCCAGCCTACCGGCCCTGACGATACGCCGACGATCGAAGCAACCGCTGTAGATGACCCGAGCAAATCGGCCAGTTTCATGTTCACGATTAATGCTCCCGGCGCCGCGGCATGTCCGGTCGGGCGTGAATCAACCATGTCCGGATCGTTTGCATATTTGATGAAAGGGTTCGACGCGAATGGTGCGGTGGCCATTGCTGGAAGCTTCCGGGCAGACGGAACCGGAAAGATTACCGGTGGAGTGGAAGACATCAACCGAGCGGGCACGGGGCCGCAGACGAATCTGGCGATCGATCCCAGCGGCAGTTCGTACACGCTGGGCGCGGACGCTCGTGGTTGTATGGCGATTGCGACGGCAGCGGGACAGCAGACGTTCCGGTTTTCGCTGGCCGCGTTTAGCAACGGCGCGCCGACGGAAGGAAACATTATCGAGTTCGACGACCAGACCGGCGAGGGGACGCGTGGCTCGGGAATTATCCGCGCTCAGGATGCGTCGTCGTTCTCAAACAACAAGTTTGCCAGCGGCTACGCTTTCGGCCTGTCAGGATTCGGGGCCACGGGAGAACACGTCGCTTTGGCGGGCACCTTAACGTCAAACGGGAAAGGCAACATCGTTGACGGCAACTTTGATCGCAACGATGCGGGTCACTTAACCGCAAACAGTTCCAAACTGACTGGGACTTATGACGTTCCAGCCGGATCGACGACTGGGCGCGGAATGTTCAACGCTACACTCAACGGCACTCCGTTTACGTTCGCGGCGTATATGGTAAATAGCGGCGAAGTGATTCTCGCCGGCGTGGACCAGCTTAGCGCGACGAATCAAATCACCAGCGGAGAAGCGTTCGCTTCAGCGGGTCCGTTTAGCAATGCCACGCTGGCGGGAAGCCATATCCTGCGGGAGACCGCTATGAACCGGGCCGGCAGCAATCCGGGAACACGCGCAACGATTGGCGTGCTCACGTTTGACGGCAAAAATGCTGGGGGCGTGACCGGAACTTTGTTCCATGACGAAGCCGGCGTTAGTGGCACGACCAACATTCTGCAGGGGGCCGCGACATACTCGGTGGATCAGAACACGGGCCGCATTACATTTACCGGCGTGGGCATCGATCCGCCGGTGGGCTATATCGTTCACAGTGGAAGCGGAGTGACCGCGTTTCTGATGGGTACCGACAGCGGTGCGGCAGACGGGGCGCTGGAGTTCCAGTCGATGGCAAACGCGAAGTTCAAAACTTCGACTTTCTCGGGAGCTTACTCATTCGGAACGGACGAGAATGTGGACTACTCAACGATCAACGAATCGCACTCGGGAAGGTTTGCGAACTCGGGCAACCCGACCATAGATGGCGAGAGTGACCGGAGCCAGCCGCACGCAAATGGCCTGGTTGCGAACCAAGCCTTCTCGAACGCCTTCGTTTTCAATTCTGAAGGAATCGGGATGAGTGGCAAGAATCCGGCCGTCACAAATGGGACGCGGATCTTCTTCATCGACGAGGAAACTGAGACCACGCATCCGCGCATCATGATAGCGGAAAAACAGTAAAGCTATCTGCTTCGCCGGCTGATTCGACCAAAGGGGACTTCTGCGGAAGTTCCCTTTCGCGTTTAGAGCGACTTCTTGCCGGACGGCGGATGGGAAATAGGCCTTCTGGTTATGACGCAAATGCTCAGTCAGTCGTGCAGGACCACGCTTAGAAGTGAGGTGTTGATCTGGAGCCCACCGTTGTACTTGATGAAGCCCATCTTCCTGAATTTGTTCATGAAAAAATTCACGCGCGAACGAGTTGTACCGACCATCTCCGCCAGCATCTCTTGAGAAACTTTAGGGAGAACCCTTTGAGGCTTATCCTCCTTGCCGTAACGGGCGAGCAGCAGCAAGGTGCGAGCAAGACGCTTTTCGCTGGAGTTGAAAAGCTGATCGACTAAATCCTCTTCGATGCGGACGTTCCTAGAAAGCATGTACGAGATGAAGCGGTCGGAAAACGTATGTTCCGCATGAAGGACGCGAACCATTTCTTTTTTTTCGATCACCAGCACAGTAGTCGCCGTGACGGCAGTTGCCGACCCTATGCGAACGGGCTGACCGGCAAGACATCCTTCCCCAAAAAAATCGCCGGGACCCAAAACGGCTACAACCGCTTCTTTTCCGGTTTCATTAATTACCGAGAGCCTGACGCCGCCTTTTTGAATGTAGAGGACGTTTTTGGCGCGATCGCCCTGCGAAAAGATCGCTTCTTTTTTCGCAAATTCTGTAACCTTGCGCGCTACGCCTGCTGAATCGAGGAAATCCTGGGCGCTGAAGGCGGCTGTGCCATTCGTTTTCCGACGGTTCGGAGCCTTCGTTGGCACGGCACGACTCCTTTCCTGGCGCGTATCGTAGTATGCGCCTGCCAATCTACAAACGGTATGGAAATGTGTGCACAATTGAACAGATACACATCATTAGTCCCTTCTAGGATGTAAGACGTGGATGACGGCCGGCAACGCCTCAAATCGCCCCGACGGTGCCGTGACAACGACGGGGTAGGCCAAACATCGGGTAAAGCTTTAAGCTCGTGCATGAGCGGCGGTGCGAGGTGAAAAATGGATGAGTCCAAACGACAAGCAATTCAGTTCCTAGAAAAGGAAATCAAAACGTACATAGCGTTGGCCTTATATTTATCCAAAGAAGGTATCAAGGAACGCGTGCAAATGGGGGACAAGGAAGTCGTAATAGGTCCGACATATTACAAAGAAAGAATGAGAGAGGCGAGGAAGCTTGTAAATGAACTGAGAAGGCCCTCTAACGAGTCGCAGTCCACGCTTTAGGAGTGGTCGGCAAATTAAGATCGCAAAAGGAGGCTGCGAATTAGTGGGCTGCGCAGCAGCCTTCCCGGGTCTGGACCACCAAGTCTTTTGCTTCGTGACAAGATGGATTTTGTGATATCCGGGAGTAGCATCCGGTTTATCGGGTGTGTAGCCCCAGCGTGTTGGTTGCGCAATTCCTCGTCAATCTCGTTGTAGATCTGGTCGCTGGGCTCCTTTTCGAGACTTCCAAGAAGCGGCCACCGGTCCCTCTGGATATTTGCTCGAGAATTTTCTTTCCATCGGGGCGTGATTCTTCGGGATATCGATGGCGACTGCCGCCACGCCGCCCAGGTGGCCACTAACCCCCATGATTACCGTGCTGTTCTTGGTCAACAAATAGGATGGAATAAACGAGCGTTGTCCGCGCGCTCGGCCGTTTCGATACAGTCACCACGGCTTGGTCGTGCCGCGCAGCGTACGCGTTTGAGCAATCATGTGATTTTGCTATCCAAAGAAATGCACCTTCAGCGGCCGGACGGACTTCTCCACCGGAAGCTACCGCTTGATTTATTCATATCTTAGGGCTACAAAGTTCCATCCTTTTGAACCCGACAGGCGTGCGGCTAGGAAACTGAACGGATCAAAGACCGCGAGTGGGTAATTCGCGCACCGGAATCAACAAAGTCAAAACCAGGGAAAATGCGATTAGAGCTCAAGAAACTGCTGCTACTGGTGGTAATCGCAGGCGCTAGCACAGTCGCGGCCATCCAACTGTGTTCATTTCGATTCCCCGCGTTGCATGCAGCAGACCTTGCGCTCAATCAGGTAGCGCACCAGACGGAACTGCTACGAGCGTTTGCTGCGCTTGAGCCGATCGATGCGCACGTTCACGCATTCAAGAGCGATCCTGAATTTACTGATTTAATGGATCGCCTTCAATTGCACATCTTGGATATTTGTGTGGCCGACACACACGGTATCTATGGCCAATTAGACGTGGAAATGGCGCGAGCCCAAGCGTTCATGCAAGCCAGCCGGAACCATGCACGATTATGTGTTACTTTCGATCCATTCTCTTTCCGAGAAAAAGGGTTCGCAAAGAAAACAGTTGAACAGATTCGCCGAGAATTTGACGAAGGCGCGCTCGCCGTTAAAATTTGGAAGAACATCGGCATGGAACTAAAGACCCCGGAGGGGCACTACGTGATGCCTGACGATCCGGCGTTTGAACCTATCTATCGGGCGATCGCGAAGGATGACAAAACGCTTATCGCGCATGTTGCCGAGCCTTCCTCCTGCTGGCAGCCCCCGAATCCGGACAGTCCGGATTATGACTACTACAAGGAAAATCCGCAGTGGTATATGTATCTGCATCCCGATCACCCTCGCAAGGAAGTGATCCTGGCGGCACGCGATCACCTGCTCGCCAAAAATCCCAAACTTCGTGTAGTAGGTGCGCACCTGGGAAGCATGGAAACCGACGTGGATGAAATTGCGAAACGGTTCGATCGTTATCCGAATTTCGCTGTTGATACCGCGGCGAGGATGGAATATTTAATGATTCAGCCGCGAGAAAAAGTGCGAAACTTTTTGATCAAGTACCACACGAGAGTGCTCTACGGGACGGACTTGGAGTTTCTAACGGATGAATCCGCAGCGGACGCTCTAAAGGACTGGCAAGAAACCTACTCAAGGGATTGGAAATTTTTGGCTACGAACGAGAACTTGGACTACCGAGGACACCAGATCCAAGGACTCAATTTACCAGAGCCGGTGCTTCGCGAAATATTTCACCAGAATGCGATCCGCTGGATTCCTGGAATCGATCCCACCTTGAAGTAAACCAAATTCCCATTGGATGCAAGACACCGCGAAACGCCTTCCGCCCAGAGCTCACCGCAGGGTTCCCTGCGAAACGGAAATTTCAAAGAAAAAACAAGAAGGCGGAGGCCTGTTTTGATGCCTCCGCTCTTCGTTTATGCTTGGTGGACTCCGCCTAGCGACGATTTAGCAGCGTGGTCTTATATCCCAGTCCCGACGTAGCCATCCTCCGCAGTGGTTAAGCCCATGTTCGGCATTTCAGTCTTCACTTTCACTGGCTCCAAAGTCGGTTTCTTTGCGCCCTTGGCAAGAAATACGAGCTCGTATTGATGCTTCAGGCAGTAGCTCACATCGTCCAAGTAGGGAGTGAAATCAACCGGAGAGCCCAACCCAAGATAGTACGTCTCTCCGCCGGTCTTCTGAGAAAGCAGGTCCAATCCAGCCTGTTGGAATGCGGTGCGAAAGCCCCGGCCCAGGCCGCGCACTCCTGCTCCCGTCGTGTAAATTGAATAGATAATGAATCCTCCTCGTTGCGCCTGATTGGAAGCAGCTTCAAGGTATGGGTTGTCATATGGATCATTCGAAAATCCTCCGCCAAGAGGATCGATTCCGCTGGTGATCATCAAAATTTCCCGCCGATCTTTAGTCTCCGGCCATTTCTTCATCAAGTCCGACAGCGCCAAGTACGGACTCGTGAATCCGACCGCGGTACCCATCGGCAAGCGCAAGGCTTTCTCGGCCAGGGCATGATCCGGGGTTAATTCCTGAGCCGTGGCAACCATGCCGTTACGCATATAACCGATGCCGACGGCCGTGGTGGCAGGTTGCTGGTCGATAAATTTCTCGATGCTTTTGAACTGCAAGGCGACGCTGTCTCTCGAAGTGTCGTCAATTAAAATGAAGAGCTGCAGTCCGGCGCGGTTACCCTGCAGCGGCAGCCAGCTGGTCACCGTGTCCTGCTTATCTCGCTGATACACTTTCACGTCATTTGCTGCGACCACCGGAACTTGTGCGCCGTGGCGCGCCTTCACCGTCACGACCATGTGCACCGGCACTTCGGTTGAAGAGTCGGGCTTGTGCGCCCAGGACGATGTCGGCACGGAAATCATGGCGAAAAGCAAACCGAGCATCGCTCCGAAACATATTGAATTTTCCTTGATCAATCGCCTTCCCATCTTTTGGTTTCGCATCGTCGGATCCCTTCTCTCAAATCTGAGAGTCTTCACTGTCGCTCGCGGCGTTTGCTATAAACGGCCTTAACGCCGCCAGCTATTCAGAGCATTTGCGCCCTATGGATATGACGTACAAATCAAATCCATGGATTCATTCCGATGTTCCTGTAACCGACAGATTCTACAGTACTTCAAAACATTAACTCCGATGTGATCCGAACCAAGCGAACGAAAGTGGTTCGCACGAGAGAAGTTGTTAAATAGCCGCAGGATGTATTCAGAAAGCTGCTACTGCGCGAGCGGTAATCGAATCTGAAAGGAGGAACCTTTGGCAATTTCGCTTTCGACGCTGATGTCTCCGCCGTGTGTTTGCGCGATCCACCGTCCGATGGCGAGCCCCAGGCCGCGTCCACCGTTCGCACGAGAGCGCGATGGGTCGGCCTGGTAAAAACGTTCGAAGATGTGCGGAATATCATGCGCGGCGATGCCTATTCCGCTGTCGCGAATCTCGGTAATTGCCAGGCCCTCCTGAGACCTCAGCCGGACGTCCACATGGCCGCCAGGGGGCGTGTACTTGAGCGCATTCTCTATAAAAATCAAGAAAAGTCGCTCGAGAGCGGCGGCGTCACCCGGCACCCACACCGGCTGCTCAGGCAGCTGCGCTGTGATTTTCAGGTCTTTTTGTTCGGCCAGAACCTGTGCTTGCCGATAGGCCTTTCGGAGCGCTTCGTTTAAGTTTGTGCGGACCATCGCCAGCGCCGTGGCGCCTGAATCGGCCCGCGCTAGATCAAGCAGTTGTTCGACGAGACGTGAAAGGCTTTCTGTCTCACCGAGGATTTGCGAGAGCGCCTCGCGATATTCACTTTCCGTGCGAGGTTTGCGCAATGTGATTTCTGCGTTGGCCCGCATTACGGAGATAGGCGTGCGAAGTTCATGTGAAGCGTCGGCGGTAAATTGAATCACACGCTGGAAAGACGCTTCCAAGCGGCCGAGCATTTCGTTCAGCGTGTCGGTCAGTCTTTCCAACTCGTCGCCGCTACGGGAAACGGTAAGCCTTTCAGAAAGGCTGGTGACTCCGATGCGCCGCGCGTCGCCTATAATTTTTCCCACGGGCGCCAGCGCGCGGCGGCTGATCCAATAGCCTCCCAAAGCAGCTAGGACAAGAAAAGCCGGAGCAATCGAATATAAGACTTTGCGGAAACGGTCAGTGGCACGGTCGAAATCCTCTGTGTAGGTGGCCACTTCTATTTCGTAGGTCCTCCCAGCCACGTTGATTGGCTCCCTTAAGACGCGAAATTCCTCGTCGTGCAATTTCGCATAAAATGGTTTGGCCTCTCGGGCACGCTGGTCTGGCATCCTTAGCGCCGCCATTCCCGCGGAGGCATAAATCACGCCGCCATCCTCGTCGATCACGCTTACCAGGCCGCGACCGCCCTGGCCTTCGTCGTATTCGTTCAGTTCATCCACGATTGCATCTCTGCCCTGCGGGGCGGTACGGGCCATGATTGTACGAATGCCGTCGAGCCGCTGGCGAAGTCCCCCGTCAATCGCCGCATTAATGCTGTGGCTCATCGCAAAGTAGGCGACGCTTCCAGAAACACCGAGGGAAAGCGCCAGAATCAGCGAATACCAGGCCGTAAGCCGCACCCGGATTGGCAGCGATTTCATTCTTCCTCTCGCACCCTGACGCAATAGCCGAAACCGCGAACCGTTTGGATGAGTTTCAATTTATGTTGCTGATCCACTTTTCTTCGCAGCAACCGAACGAAGGCGTCCAGCGTGTTCTCCTCCACGTCCGATTCGAGCCCCCATACGGCTTCCACGATAGCTTGTCGCGAAGCGACGCGACCGGTGCGGCGTACGAGAAATTCAAGCAGTTTGTACTCCGTCGGCGTCAATTGGATTTCGCGTTCACCGCGGAACACTTGATGCGTGGCCGGATCGATCACCAGATCGTCCACCTCCAGCCGTTTCCCATGAGAAATGAAGGTTTGTCGGCGCGCGAGCGCTCGAAGCCTCGCCAGAAACTCCGCAAACGAAAACGGCTTAGTCAGGTAATCGTCCGCGCCGGTATCGAGGCCCTTCACGATATCTTGCATCGCATCACGAGCGGTGAGCATCAGGATGGGAGTTGCATTGCCCGCTTTACGCAGGCGGCGCATAACCTCGACGCCGTCCATCAAGGGAAGCATCCAGTCCAGGATGATTACGTCGAACTCATAGGACCTGGCCAGCTCGAGGCCGGACGGTCCGTCGAACGCGGCGCTCACAACCTGGTTTTCCTCTTCCAGGCCCTTCTTTAGAAGCGCCGCCATGCTTCGATCATCTTCGACGATCAGAACTCGCATCGGTTTCTAGGTTCTCTAATGGTACGTTCGACGTCTGAAATATATATGAAAGAGAGTGTTGACGCTCGTTATGACGAGTGTGGTCAGGCGGAGACGCGCTTTTCGTGCGTGAGACAAAACTGTACGGCGGGCGTAATGATGAGCGAAAGAACCATGGATATGAATATTCCTCCGATCACCGCAATGGCGAGCGGCTGCAACATCTGAGATCCCGCGCCCCAAGCCAAAGCCAATGGGATCATCCCCGCGACGGCTGCCATGGCCGTCATCAGAATCGGCCGCAATCTGCGACGGCCGGCTTGAATCAACGCTTCCTCATTCGTGAATCCCACCGAGCGGAATTTTTGGTTCGCATCGAGCAAAAGAATCCCGTTTTTTGCAACGATGCCGACCACCATGATGAGTCCCATGAAGGACGACACGTTAAAGGTGGTCCGGGTAATCAGCAGTGCGAAAAAGACCCCGGAACTTGCCAGAACCGCGGAGGAAAGAATCGCAATGGGTGCTGTGAACGTTCCAAATTCGAAGAGCAGCACCAGAAAAATCAACACCACTGCCAATAGAAGAACAACGACAAGATCATGAAACGATTTCTGCTGCTCTTGATAGGTCCCGCCATACTGGATTTGGATGGAGGATGGTACGTGTAGACCAGAAATCGTTTTCTTCGCGGCCGCCACGCCACTTCCCAGGTCCAATCCCTCCAGGCGTGCGGTGACCTCCACGTCGCGCTGTAGGTTTTCGCGAAGAATTTCGGTTTGTCCGGCCACTTCACTGACTGTTGCGAGCGATCCAAGGGTTGCAGTTCCGCCGGATGAGTTCACTAACGGCGTATTGCTCATGGCCTCGAGAGAGGTTCGGTTGCTGTTGGGAAAGCGCAGGCGCAGGACGTAGGGCCGGTCATTGACGATCACTGGAGTCGAAGCAGGCTCACCGTCCACAATTGCGGATGCCGCAACGGCAAGTTGATCCGTGGTAAATCCTGCTTTTGATGCCGCCTGCGGATTTACGGCAAACACTATAGCGGGGCCGCTCGTGGTGTTTTCAATTCCATTCTGGATGTCAACCACCGGTTTTTTCCCATTCACAGTGATACCGCCGAGCGCATCGGCCACCTGGGGAGCCCAAGTCGCAAGCAGATTCGCATCCGGTGAAAATAACTTCACGACGATCGGTTGAGGCGCGCCGGTTAAGTCGCCGATCATGTCCTGTAGCACTTGCACAAAGTCGACGTCGAGGAACGGCTCTTCTTTCTTCACCTGCGCCCGAATTTCGCCGGTGATGTCGTCGATGTTGCGGCTTCGCTTGCCTTTCAGCTTTACGGAAATGTCTCCCGTGTTTGGCTCGGTGACGGCCGCAAGTCCCAACTGCAAACCCGTTCGCCGCGAGATGCTTTCGACCTCGGGAACCGCTCGAATAATTTTCTCCACATGGGTGATGACGCGATTGGTTTCCTCCAGCGAGCTACCCGCCGGCATCACATAATCGAGGACGAAACCTCCCTCGTCCATGGCCGGAAGCAAGTCGCTGCCAAGTTGTTTGTAGCATACGTAGGAAATGATCACTAACAGCGCGCACAAGCCCACCAGCAATGCGGGATGCCGGAGGGCTGAGCGCATCCACTTCTCGTAAAACTTCATGATTCGTTCAAAGAAGCCTCCTCGTAACGAAGCCTCTTCGGCCGCCATGATGCGTCGCATCTCGTCCAGTTCCGCCTTCTTGCCGGGTTCACTCGATAGAAGGTCCCGCGCAACGCTTGGTTGTGATTCTTCGATTTCCTTGGCTTGGCTATGAGTTGACGTGGCCGGGTGCTTGCGACGGATCAGAAAAGTTCCCAGGTTAGTGGTCCAGCCAAGGGCCAGCACGAGCGAAGCGAGCAATGAGACGCTCATGGCCACGGCCAAAGCGCGAAAGAACGAACCTGTTACGCCGGTGATAGAAATGAGAGGTATGAATACAACGATGGGCGTCAGCGTTGAACCAATCAGCGGAATCGTCAGTTCTTTCAGAGCCTTGCTGGTGGCCTCCAAGGGCGCCTCGCCGGCGTCGCGGTGCAGCACAATGTTTTCGACAACCACGATCGCATCGTCGATTACCAACCCGCCGGCTGCGGCGAGTCCTCCCAGCGTCATCATGTTGAAACTTTGTCCCATAATTTTGAGCGCAACGAAGGTGATGCAGATGGTTACCGGAACCACCACTCCCGCCATTACCGCGGTGCCCCAATCGCGCAAAAAAAGCCAGATGGTCAATCCGGTAAGGAACAGCCCGATGATAATGGCGTCGCGAACACTTCCGATGGATGCGTTGACGATATTCGATTGGTCGTAGTAAACCGTCAATTCGATCCCCGGAGGTAGCGTCGGCCGAATATTCTCGATCTCCTGGTGAACTTCGTTAGCCACTTGAACGGTGTTGCTGTCTGGCTGGCGGTTGACGCTTAGCAAAACGGCAGGTTTGCCGTTCGCGGTCACCACCGTGTGGACCGGCTTGGTGGAAGCGGACACCAAGCCTACATCTTGAATTCGCACAGGGACGTCGTTCACATTCTTGATGACGATGTTGCCGATCTCTTCGGGCGTCGTCGCCTGCGCAGTCACCAGCCCCAGATAAAGCTGATGGTTTTGACTCAGCAGTCCTGGCGAATCGATCAGGTTCGTGTGATTCACAGCGTCGAGGATGTCCTGCAAAGTGACTTTAGATCTCTGCATGCGCGCCACGTCGGGAACGATCTGAAATTCTGGCTCCTGCCCACCTTGCACCAGCACCGTGGCGACCCCGTTCAGGCGATTGAGTCGCGGACGCAATTCATAGGTTGCGATCTCCCAAAGTTGGGTTTGCGGGATCTTGTTAGAGGTGATGCTGTAACCCAAAATAGGGAAGCTGGCGAAATCGAGCCTGCGCGCTTCCATATGTGCAGTAGCTGGCAGTAAGGCTTGCACGCGCCCAAGAGCAGCGTTGACTAACAGGAGCGTCTGAGCCATGTCCACATTCCAATTGAAGAACAGGTCCACCTCCGCCGAACCGCGACTGGTAATGGAACGAACATCCTCCAGGCCTGGGACACTATTCACCGCTTCTTCGATGGGGCGCGTGATGGTTACTTCCATCTGGTCGATGGGCATTACGCCGTTATCGACGCCGATAATAATTCGCGGAAAATTAGTCGCGGGGAAAACGGCAATGGGAATTGATAGCGCCTCGTAAACGCCCGCAATTGCCAGAACGATCACGACGAGGATGATCGACTTGGAATGGCGCGCGAACCAGTAGCGCGAAGGATCCTCGTAAGAGGACCTAGGAGTCCGACCTGTCATTCTTTTCCCCGCCTTCACCGGCAGCGGGCTTTGACGGTTCCACCTGGATTTTCGTTTTTGCCAGGACGGCTTCGTCTTCCTTGTCGAGCTCGAAGGCACCGACCGTGACGACGCGGTCGCCTTCCTTCAAACCCTCGGTAACTTGCGCATCTGTATCATTTCGAATGCCCACCTTCACACTCTGTTTGTGCGGTGTGTTAGCGGAGCCGAGTACGATGACCGAAGTGGGACCATCCGAGCTGCTCAAGAGAGCCGCAACCGGGACGACAATCGCCTCCAGCACTGTTTCGCTAACGATCGAAACCCGAACGCTGCTTCCCGCTTTTAATTTGCCTTGAGGATTTGCTGCTTGCACCCACACTTCGACGGTGGTGCTGTTGGCATCGAGTGCAGGGCTTACCAAGCTCACCTTGCCGGGAATATTCAAATCCTGGTCCGCTAGGGATATCTTGGCCGCATCACCAACCTTCAATTCCGCCGCTTCCGGCTGTGCGACATGCGCGCGCGCAATCACCTGCGACAGGTCCATCACGGTGATGATTGGTGAACTGCTCGACGCTGTTTCTCCCGGGTAAAACGGCCGGTCGGTTACAATGCCGTTGATCGGGCTCACGATGCGGGTGTAACTCAGTTGCGCCGCCGCGCTAGCGTTCTTTCCTTTTGCCGCGTTTAGCTGGCCTTCCGCGGCTTTCAGATCGTACTGTCTCTGCGCGGCTTCATATCGCCCTTGCGCCTGTGTCAGCGCGATTTGCGCGTCGGAAACATCCTTTGCGGACACTGCGCCTTGTTGGTAGAGAGCTTGGCGGGTTTCATAAATCTTCTTCTGCAGATCGAATTCCTGTTTCGCCACAGCCGCATCCTGCCGCGCTTTTGCCACGGCGGTTTGATACGCGGCTTCAGCCTGTTGGTACCCGCCCTGGTTTTCGGCGACCGCGCCCTGCAGATCCCTGTCTTCGAGCTCCGCGAGCAATTGCCCGGCATGAACCCGGGTGCCTTTATCCACGTAGAACTTTCTTACTGGTGCATTAATTCTTGGGACGATGGCGGCTTGGTCCCGTGGATACAGGATGGCATCGGTGGTCACTGTGCTCTGGATTGCTTTCTTTTCCGCCGTAGCAACCTGCACTGTTACGGCCGGCTCGGGTTCACTGGTCTTCTGCGAAGAGCATCCGCACAGTCCGTAAAGGCTCGGAATCAGCGTCGCCGCTATTAAAAATGTCGATCGAATGCTGCGGATCATTGCGTCGGTACCTTCTTGCATAAGTTAAAACCTTCCCGTGAGCGTCTGCAGATTGGCCAGCGCCACGCGATAGCGCGCTTCCGCATCGTCGTACAAACCCCGCGCGGCGATAAAAGTGTTCTGAGCGTCTACCGCTTCAAGCGCCGTCGACTCTCCGCCCTGATAGCGCAGGTTGATCAAGCGCAAACTTTCCGCGGCCAACTCCGAAGTGTGCCGCGCCCTCTCCACCGTTTCACGCGCCACCGCCGCCTCGTTGTAATAGGAGTATAAATTGTTCAACATCTGCCGTTGAGCCTGGCTCAGTTCCGCGTGAGCTTGCTCCTCTTTGTACTTCGACTGGCGCAACTTGCTGCGAAGCGTGCCCCAGTCCCACACCGGCAAATTAAAACTTGCAGTTAGAAAGTAGCCCAGATTAGGTACTCGGTCTGCCGTCGGATCCGCCTTCACCTTACTCCGCAGGGCAAAGTCATTTGCTTCGATCCCGTAATCGAGGTCGATGCTCATGGTCGGAAGAAAAGCGGCCTTGGCGGCCATCTCCTCGTAACGCGCTTGGCGCTCGCCCGCGATTGCCGCGCGCATGTCCGGATTGTCCTTTTCAGTCAGGCTCTGAACTTCTGTAAATGAAGGTAGCCTGGCGCTGGAGTCCAAATCGTCCACCACCTTGAAATTGTCAGTGAAGGTGGGGAACAGCACCACCGCAAGGTCAAGCCGTGCAGTCTGCAACGCCAGCCGCGCTTCCTCAAACGCCTGTTGCTGCTGGTCGTATTGAATCTCCGCCTTAATCACGTCACTGTGCGCCACTTGCCCCATCCGCTCTGTTTCTTTGGTGATGTCAAAAAAGCGCTTTCCTTGATCCAAGGTCTGCTGGCTCGTGAGGAACTTGCGTTGCGCCACCACCAGCGCGTAATAGAGTTTTGTTACGGTTACGGTCAGGCCGCGTCGCGCGATTTCAGCCTTCGCGCTCGCCACCGCTTGTGCCGCATCCGCGCGATGAAGACCCGTCGCTAAATACGTGGAGGGCGAAAGATCCTGGTGAAATACTCCCCATGCGCGATACACGTGTACTCCATCGTTCGTGACGAAGCGTCCGTTCGGTGTTTTGCCGTTCCCCTGAGTATTCAGATATTGTGTGGTGGCGCTTACCTGAGGAAGCGTCGCATTGCGCGCCTGGATGCGGTCTTCGTGCGAAATCTTCGCTTCCGTTTGCACCGTCAGAAATTGCGTGTCCAAATGCCGAGCTCGGTCCAGCGCATCTTGCAGGGTCACGGTAACCGGCGGAGCCGCCTGGTCCGGCCTGCTGGGCTGCACGAACGGAACACCCGCGTACCCGGGTGGTTGCGAATCGACGGCTTGTGTTTTGGCCGATTGGGAATCCTGAGCAGGCGGCTCCTTGGCGCGCAACTCGTCCTGTTGTGCCGCCGTACGTTGCGGCCACACGCAGATTGCAAATATTAGGATAGCGAGAATTGTCGAAATGCCGCCGCCACTTGAGGCGACTCGCTCGATTCCGCAGAAAAACAATTTCCATACGCCAAAGGCTGTAGAGTTTGTAAAAAGGCATTTTCGCATGTGCGCTCCAAACCTTTCAGCCAGGTTCCTTATCCAGCGAGAATCTCGCTGCTCGCGGAAGGATCATGGCAATAAAACATGAAGATTATCTGAAAGCCTCGCGAGTGACGGCTTAATTCGGATCACAGGTCCGTCCGCTTTGCGCCGGCCATCATACCGGAAAGAACGCCGATCGTTTATAGCGGGAGCGCAACACGGCGCTGAAGAGCTTGAAACCGAGGATTGGAACGAAGACTGTCTAGCTCGGGATCGACTTTCAAGAAGATGAGGCCATTGGAACGGTCCTCATACGCTTTTTCCAGCCAGCCGAGTGCCTGATCGTTCAACCTCAGGCCGCTGACCACCAATGCAACATAGAAGGGGGAAACGTACTGGTGCGCCGACTGTTTCGTTAATTCATCCAAAATTTCCCCCGCACTGGTTTTATCGCCGGAAACCGCATAAGCGCGACCCAGTGCCGCCAGCATGAGCGGACTGTTCGGCGAAAGTGACCTAGCTTGCTTTAATTCGTTAATCGCCAGGGCAAACTCTCCTTTTTCCTCATAGGTCTGCCCGAGTACCAAATGCGCCAGCACGAAATTTGGATCCATTTCCAAAGTGCTCCGCAATTGCGTAATTGCCTGATCATAGTTCCGCGCCAAATACAAACGCCAGCCGTAGCTGAAATTTATGCTTAGTGAAAGAGGATCCAACTTTAATGCGCGATTAATTTCGCCGAGGCTTTCCTGGGAGCGGCCCATCACAGTTAGGTAAAGCGAGTAGCGTTGGTGGGCCGTGGCATGGTCCGGGTTCATTTCCGTAATACGCTTCAGTCCGCTTTCCGCACCTGGCCAATCCCAATCGTAGTTCATCTTAATGCTTGCCAAGGTTATTTGGGCGTCTGTCAGAGTTGAGTCGATTTCTAGCGCTTTTAACGCTGCTGCCCTGGCCCTCGGGGCTGCCTCCGTGGAAGGCCGCGACCCAATAATGGTAGTCCCCTCCAGGTCGTAACAATCGGCAAGTCCGGCATAGGCAACAGCGTACTGAGGATCTTTTTCGGTGGCGAACCGGTAATACTCGACCGCCTTGTTCAGTCCTTCTTGAGACCTTTTGTTCCAGTAATACCGTCCCTTCAAATAGCTCTCGTATGCCTGCGGGTTGACGGTTCGTGTTGCGGCCAGGCGCTGCTGTTCCTCGGGCGTTAAATTGATACGGATCTCGCTGACGATCGCACTGGCTACCTGGCTTTGCAGCGTTAACACATTGCCCATTTCACTTTCGTAGGTTTCAGCCCAAAGGTGACGGTCGGTGGAAACCTGAACGAGTTCTGCGGTGATGCGCACACGGTTCCCGGAACGCAGCACAGTTCCTTCCACCACCGCATCAACATGCAGCTCGCGCGCGATTTCCGAAAGAGATTTGTGAGTATCCTTATATTCCATCGCGGACGTGCGCGAAATCACTCGCAAGCCCCGGATTTTCGCCAGGCTGGCGATCAACTCGTCCGTCATGCCGTCGGCAAAATATTCCTGATCTTTGTCACCGGAAAGGTTTTCCAGAGGAAGGACCACGATCGACTTTATCTTTTCCGCATTCGCCACCGGCTCTTCCGAATTTCGGAAATGCAAAAATAGGAATACCGCGGCGATCAGCACGGCCGCTAGAAACCCGCTAGCAGCCCATTCTCGAAAGCGGAACGAACTCTGTATTTCACTCACAGTCGACGAGGACGGTTGCGGGACCAGGAGAGTATTTGGCTGCCGGTTTGCGGTGACAGAGTCCGTCCCATTGCTGTGGCCTGCCGGTTTCTCCGCTTCTTCTACGTTCATTACTTCCACGGGAGCAATGAATCGGTATCCACGGCGTGGGATGGTCTCAACGAAGACGGGGTTCTCAGGCGAATCGCCTAGCGCTTCGCGGAGCCGCATAATCGCCGTATTGAGGCTGTGATCGAAGTCGACAAAGGTGTCTCCGTGCCAGAGTTTGCTGCGTAATTCCTCGCGTGTGACAATTTCGCCGGGCTTTTCCAGAAGAACGGCCAGGATCTGGCAGGGCTGGTCCTGCAATTTAATTTTCAGCCCTTGCTTCCGCAACTCGCAAGAGCGAAGGTCCACCTGAAAAACTCCAAATCGGAGCGGCCGATGATGATTTGCAGGATACGTCATTTTTGCCGGAGGTTTGTCCCGGTAGTATAAGCGGCGGCAACGACCGGGTCCCCATACAATTCAAGTGATACTAGCTCTTAACTTCCTTAGTTTCAATCAGCAACTCTGTTATCGATAAATGTCTTGAATGTGACTCATCAAGCATTGAAAGGAAATGGGTCCTCGAGCAAAGTGTCGATGCAAACGGGGTGAAAAGTCCCGCTAGGCACGAAGGCGCCGGGGGCAAGCTAAAAGTCCCGGGACAGAATTCGTTCTATTCGTGCAAGAAACCATTTGGTTAACTAACGTCGGCAGCGGTTCGAAACTGTTCGACGAAGAATTTGGCACGCTCGTCTAACGCCATCTTTAAGTCTTGGGCATGAGAAATCGCATCGGCGGTATTGCGTTTGGACCGGAAAACAGGAGGAAGAATATGCACTATTACAACACGTCCACGATCGTTCGGTTGGGAGTCGCTGCTGTGTTATTCGTTTTGAGCATTCTGGCAGCGCGCCCTGCGGCGGCGCAAGTCTCCGGGGCGACTTTATCCGGTGAGGTTACGGACGAATCGGGCGCCGCGATAGCTGACTGCAAAATCTCTATCAAAAATGTGGCAACTGGCGATATTCGCGAGGTCACGACAAATAGCGATGGCTTCTACACTGCTCCGAACCTGCTTCCGGGCGAGTACGAAGTTACTGCTTCGGCTGCCGGGTTTTCCACCGTGGTTCAGAAAAACGTCACTTTGACGGTGGGCGCAGAGCAACCTCTCAACATCACGCTGCGCGTCGGCAATCTTTCACAACAGGTTGTCGTCAGCGCGGCGCCCTCCTCGGTTCAAACGACCACTTCTGAGATCAGTGCGACAGTGGATTCCACGACAGTGCGCGAAATGCCCCTGAATGGTCGCGATTGGGCGTCGCTAGCGGCGCTCGAGCCCGGAGTGGTCAGCATCCCGAACCAGGCCACGACCAGTTTTAATGCGAACAAAGGAAATCGCGGATTCGGAAATCAGTTGAGCGATTCCGGCCATCGCCCCAATGAGAATGATTACAGGGTGAATGGCATCACCATCAACGACTACTCGAACGCTGCGCCAGGCGGTCCCACCGGGCTCAATTTGGGCGTGGACGCAATTCAGGAATTCTCGGTTATTACCACAGGTTATACCGCGGAGTACGGTAGGACCTCCGGAGCCGTCATCAATGCCATAACGAAGTCTGGAACCGACGATTTCCATGGAACCGGCTATCTGTTTGATCGCGACAGTGTCTTTGATGCGCGCAACTTTTTTGATGGGCCCACCATACCCACGTTTCATCGTCTCCAGTTTGGTGTTGCCGCTGGCGGACCGATCATCAAGGATCGCACCTTTATCTTCGGGAACTACGAGGGCGTGCGTCAGAAGCAATCAGGCTCGGGAACCATTCACGTTCCAGATGCGGCAGAGCGCGCGCAGGCAGTCGCCACGATCGCACCGTATCTCGCTCTATGGCCCATTGCGCCAGCCGGGGCTCCGGACGTAAACGGCATTCAATCCTTCAATGTGAATATACCGACCATCGCGAACGAGAACTATTACATCTTGCGGGTCGACCACAAAATATCCGAACGCGACAGCTTGAATGGAGGTTATTTTCACGACTCGGGCCCTCAATCGCAAGGTGATCCTCTGGGGAACACCGTTCACGAAGTTTTCTCACGCCGCCAAATGGTGAATATTGAAGAGACTCATATTTTCAACCCTGAACTCCTCAACACGGTTCGATTTGGGTTCAGCCGGCTGCAAGGGGATATCAACACCCCAGTTTCCGGAGATGCGGTTGCAACCAATCCCGCTCTGGCCATTGCGCCAGGTGCCAAGGCTACGCCGCAAATTCCAGTGTCCGGTCTCACCACCGCTTTCGGCTTAGGAGGCTTTAACAGGTTCACCCATGCCTTTAACTCCTATCAAGCCGATGATGATGCCTTCATTACCCGGGGGACCCATGCGCTAAAAGTGGGGTTCGCATTTGAACGCGTACAATACAACGTCCTCGAGCAATTGAGTCCGAACGGACGAATGAATACGTATTCCAGCTTGGCGAACTTTCTGGCAAATTCGACCGATCAACTGAACGCCCTGGCTCCGGGAGGTTCCACTGAGGTTGGGCTGCGGGAAAGCCTTTTCGCCGGATACATTCAGGATGACTGGCGTGCCAAATCCAATCTCACGTTAAACCTTGGCCTGCGTTATGAGATGACCACGCGGCCAACTGACGCCAACACGGTTCCCGGTTATACGGTGAACGGCTATACCGTTGCAACAGCGGGCTTTCAGCAAATTCAGACCCTGGCAAACTGCACGCCAAACACAACTCTATGCGGACCCGTCGGAACAAGCAGCCCACTCCGGTCGAATCCTACTGTTTATAATTTTGAACCGAGAATCGGACTCGCTTGGGATCCGTTTCATGATGGCAAAACAGCGGTCCGAGCTGGATTTGGCATGTTCGACGTTTTGCCTCTACCCTACGAATTTGGTCTCAACACGGCCGCGACGGCCCCTTTCCAAATCATTGGAACGGATAAAAATGCGATGCTCGGAACCGGAGTTACGGACCCGAACGTCAATTTCAACCGCCAGAGCATTCGCAACCGCTTCGTGGATCCAAATCCACATCGGGCTTTGGTTATGAACTGGAATCTGAACGTTCAGCGCGACCTTAGCCATGGCTTCACCTTGCTCGCGGGATACGTAGGTTCTCGCTCGGTGCATTTGTCTGTCGCGGCCGACGACATCAACCTGATACAACCTTCCTTTGTTCCCGGCACCGGATTCGTATTCCCCTGCGATCCGTCGCAGGTAATCCCCTATCAGGTGGTCCCTAAGGTTAACACTTGCGCAAACAACACAACGGGAATCAGAATTGACTCCAATTGGGGCGGCGGCGCGGGCATCCGGCCCGTCTTGTACAACGGTTCCTCGTCCTATAACTCCTTTCAATCGCAACTGAAGAAGGACGTCGGTCATGGCGTGCAGGGTCAGGTTTCCTATACTTTTGGCAAATGTCGAGACACGAGTTCTGCCCCGGTGACGGGCGACACCTATCTCAACTCCATCGCGGTTCCGCTACTGTTGGTCAAATCGGCGCGGGTCGGAGCTTGCGACTTCGACATTCGGCAAGTTTTGACCGCCACGTTTGTTTGGAATATTCCTTCGCCTCATACGGACTCCGCTATTTTGTCCAATTTGGCCGGAGGATGGGAATTCGGTAGCATTATTACCGCGACCACCGGCGCGCCTTTCACAGCGACGATTGGCGATGGGAACGATCCGCTTGGCACCGGCTTCAACGGCGATTTTTCTATGGACTTTGCCAGCTTGTTGCCGGGGTGCAGCCCGATTCGCGGCGGCGTGAACTACATTAATACGGGCTGCTTTACGCCCCCTTATGCGCCGGCGTCGTTGCCGCCCGCTACGACCGCCAACCCGTTCGGCTGCGCACCGCTTTCTTTCCCCCATCTCTCGGCTGGTGTGGTGCCTCCTGCGGGACAGCAATTCTGCTCGAACGTGCTGGGTAACACGCACCGCAACCAGTTTTACGGACCTGGTCTAACCACCTGGGACCTCTCGTTGTTTAAGAACACGCGGGTGCCGAAGATTTCAGAGTCCTTTAACGTTCAGTTCCGCGCCGAGTTTTTCAACGTTTTGAATCACACGAACTTCTTGTCGCCAGGTTTCCTGAATACGTTTGGTCAAAACAACTCTATCTATGATTTTGAAGGATCCACATTGCCGACCGCGCTGAATCAAACTTCCACTTCTTCACGCCAGATTCAGCTGGGTTTGAAGCTTATCTGGTAGCCGTCGATACGAGAGAAGGCCGGAACAACTTTCGACCTTCTCTCTTCTACGAAAGACTGGTGTTAGTCATTTCTTACAGGGCCAAAGAGTCTCTTGAGCGACCCATCCGCACTCTTACAAAACTCATCCACCGCCATCCCTAAGAATGGGATGGCGCGGGCCACCAACGTCCGATGGCGGATTATGCTCTTGGTCATGCTCATTATGGCGGTGACCGCTTTATGCCGCCTGAACTTGAGCATCGCCGGAAAGTTCATTGCGGAAGAATTTTCTTTCGACACTATTACGATGGGGCATGTGTTCAGCGCGTTCCTTTGGGGTTATGGATTATTTCAAATCCCCTGGGGATACGTGGGCGACCGCTACGGCCCGCATCGCACCTTAACGATTGCCATGTTGATTTTCTGCGCGGGGACCGCCGCAATGGCAATTGCGCCTCGTCTGGCATTGAGCGCCGGATTTAGCATTCTGTTGTCGTTCCAGCTGATTCGTTTTTTTACGGGCGTAGGTGAAGCCGCGATTACTCCAAACGTTACTCGAGTAATTGCTTCCTGGACCGCTGTGAGCGAACGCGGATTCGCTAGTGGGCTCCAAACGGCCGGTCTAGGTCTCGGCGGCACCCTGACGCCCATTCTTATTTCCTGGACTATGGTTCACTGGGGCTGGCGTGTTTCGTTCTATCTGTGTTCCGCTCTGGGCTTCCTGGTTCTTCTAATTTGGTGGTTTTATTCGACGAATTGGCCGCAGGAACATCCCAGCGTCAATGCTGCCGAGCTTCAGCACGTTCATCCCGGGTCGCTCAAGGTCGATAGAAAGAAGCATACAATTGTCGTGCGAAAACCTGTTCCGTGGACCCAGCTTTTTACCAGCGCCTCAATCTGGGGGTTGATTCTAGGTTACGGCTTCCAGGGCTGGGCGTTTTACGTGTATTACAACTGGTTTTATTTTTACGCGGTAAAAGTTCGCGGCTTGGGAATTATTCAGGCCGCCGTATGGACCTCCCTCCCTTTTCTAGCCATGGCCGTGCTCTCGCCGTTTGGCGGATGGTTTTCAGATCGTGTGGCTCGCAATTTTGGACGCCGCCGCGGACGTCAAGCGGCGGTCTGGGTCGGCATGGGCCTCTCGGCGCTGCTCTTATACTCCGGTAGTCACACAACGAATACTTCCTCGGCTCTCCCCATGATCGCTCTTGCCGCCGGATTCTTGATGTTCGCAGCGGCAAACTTTTGGGCTGCTTGTATCGACCTCGCTCCGCATCACTCTGCAACGCTCTCCGCACTCATGAATACATTGGGAAGCGTTGGCGGAGCGATTTCTTCCACCGTCACCGCCTATGTCGCCACTCGCTACGGTTGGAGCCAGGCTTTAGACCTGGCCGCGGCCATGACCGTGATCGCTGGCCTGCTTTGGGTTTTTGTCGATGCAGGCAGCAGCATCGAAAACGCATCACCAAGATCATCCGCCGATCTATCCAGTCCATCCGTTTGATGAAGCGATTTCGCCAGCGGTCCTACCAACAGGATCGCTGGGGATGGGACCCCAGGGGCAAGATTGAGCTTCCCAAGAACCGCAGCGTAAATGGATTGGTTGGTCAGTGTCGCATGGGATACCACGACACACGGAGTCTCGGGAGAGATTCCACTCGCCAGCATCTGTTCTTGGAGTCGAGCATACTCCTGCCCGGGCATGTAGATAGCTAGCATAGCTCCGGAAGAAATCCCCGACCCAAAGTCCGGTAGGACATCTTTGTAGCAGCTATGGGCCGTGAGAAAAATCACTCTTGAAGCAAATCGTCGGTCGGTCAAAGGAAATTTGGCGGAGGCGGCGGCAGCGAACGCTGCGGTTATCCCCGGCACGACTTCAAAATCGATCCCTGCACTGTGCAGCGCTTCTATTTCCTCGCCAGCCCGCCCATAAAGCAGCGGGTCACCACCCTTCAACCGAACGACTGTCTTTCCCTGCCGAGCGGCGTGGATCATGCGCCGGTGAATCTCTTCCTGCGTGATGCGCTTCTGCCCGCACCGTTTTCCAACGTTTTGTATTAGCGCACCTGGGCGAATCAGTTGCAGGACTTCCGGCGAGACTAAATCGTCATGCAGCACAACCTCCGCGCACTGCAACAATCGCAGCGCTTTGCGCGTGAGCAGATCGGGGTCGCCGGGTCCAGCGCCAACCAGATAGACCTTCGCGCTCATCTTCCACCTCGCAATCGAACCGCTCGCGCCATGCGCAACAAAAGTTCGCGGCGCCGCACAGGTTCCATTCGAGAATGGAATAACCGCTCGCGTGCCGCGCCGAGTTCATTGATCTTGTCCGCATACTTCGGCCCGAACTGTCGCTCGAACCGCTTGCGCAATCGTTGCGCGAGCGCAGGACTCTTGCCATTTGTGGAGATGGCGATCTGCAAGTCACCTCGGCGGACCACAGCGGCATAGAAGAAGTCGCAATGTGGTGGATCATCGACCGAGTTGCACAACACATTCTTTCTCCGAGCCTGCTTGAAAACCAGCGCATTCACTTTGGCCGAAGATGTCGCAGCAATCACCAAAAACTTCCCATCCAGATCGTTTCGTGTGAACTTTCGCTGCAGCCATTTGATCGCGCCGGTCGCGGACCACTGGTGTACACGGGGAGTCGCCCGCGGTGATACGACGCACACAATGGCGCCCGCTTCGAGCAAGCTGCGTATCCTGCCTTCACCGATCGCGCCTGCGCCGACCACCAGGCACAAACGACTCTCGAGCTTCAGGAACATGGGAAACAGAGACATGTGCTCTACTCCTTTGCGTGCAAGCCGCACTCGGTTTTCTGGAATCCAGCCCAGCGACCCGCGCGAGGATCCTCTCCGCTCTGCACCGGACGCGTGCAGTGTGTGCAACCGACACTTGGGTAATTGCGGTCATGCAGCGCGTTGTAAGGCAGATGGTGCGCGCGCACGTAGTCCCAGATTTGTGCCGAGGTCCAATCCGCCAGCGGATTTAGTTTCACCAGACCAAAGTGAGCGTCCCATTCGAGCTTTCTTGCTCCTGCGCGCGACGGCGTTTGATCGCGGCGGATGCCCGACACCCACGCGTCTAGTTCTGCAACCTTGGCCTTGAGCGGATCGACCTTTCGTATTTGGCAGCATAGGTTGGGCTCTCGGCTCCAGAGCGCTTCGCCGTGCTGAGCGGCTTGCTCTGCCGGGGATAAGGCGGGACGAGTGCGTTCGACTTGGATGCCGTACTTGTCCTGCACTCGTTCAATCAGTTCGTAGGTCTCAGGAAAAAGGAAGTCGGTGTCCAGCGTGAACACTCGCAAGGTCTTGACGCTTCGCGCGGCGATATCGATAAGCACGACGGCGTCCCCGCCGAAACTAGATGCTATCGCCAGGCGAGAACCGAACCGGTCGCTCGCCCAACGCAGCAGTTCTTGGGCGGTGGAGCGTTCCGCTCCATCCTGCTGAAGTTCAATTTCCTGCAACAAGTCCATCATCGTGTGGTCTCCCTATGATTCTGGTTTCCGTCCCTGCCCATCGAGTGACGCAATGGCGTGTTCAAAAACAAAAAAGGCCCGTGACGGCTGGCGTCGCGGACCTTAGGAGTTTGAGATCGAGTGGTTTTGCTACATCGATCTGCTCCTTGAGGCGCGGGACGCCGCAAGACGACAACACGAGCAGCAACATAGGCAACGCACATCTGTGGTTTGGCACAGCGAAATCAGTTGGCTGGCATGCTCGGCTGTAATTTCGGGTGCCATCGGTTAGCCTTCCATTCCACCGGGTGTAGGACCGGAAGCGGCATCGCGGGCCACCGCCTCCACTTCCTGGCCCGCGAGAAAGGTGCGCAACTCCTCATCGCCATGGCGCGCAAAGAACTGACGAACGTTTTCGTCCCCACGGCGAAGCTCGAGATAAAAGCGCAGTAGCCGCTCGATGGCTGCTGGGACATCGCTCGCCGGGCATCGGTAGCCGATCGGCCGGGCGATGGACGCAAATTGCCCGATCGCGCCACCGACGCAAAAATAATAGGCATCCACCATTTCTCCATTCACGCGCTGTTTCTTGCCTTCGATGCCGATGTCAGCGATCCAATGCTGGCCGCAACTATTCGGGCACCCGGTGACGTGCAGCTTCAAGTGCTGCTCAAATCCGGGGAGTCGCTCTTCCAGCTCTTCCACGAGCCAGCGCGAGAAAGCTTTCGTTTCCGTGATAGCGAGCTTGCAGAATTCCGTGCCGGTGCAGGCGACCGCGCCGCGCCGAAACGACGAAGCCTCCACACGCAGCCCGACTGAATTGAGTTCATCGGCAAGCCAGTAGGCGGTTTTCTTCGGTACGTTGATGATTAGCAGATTTTGCATGCTCGTGGTGCGCAGCTCGCCGGAGCCAAAGCGATCCGCGAGATCTGCGGCCGCACGCATCTGCTGTGGCTCGATGCGGCCTCGCAGCACCGTAGACCCCACGTAGCAAAAAACGTCATTCTTCTGCGGATGGATGCCCGTGTGATCGCGGTAGATGTCAGCCGGCGTCTGTTCCGGCTCCGCCGGGTCCAGGTGGAAGCCAATACGGTGCTCGAGCTGGTCCTGAAATTGTTCCGTGGTCCAGCCGTGTTCCAGAAACAAAAACTTCAGTCGCGCGCGTTCGCGGCTCTCGCGTAGGACATCTGCGCCGCGGAAAATTTCGGCCACACCCTGAATTACCGGAAGCACCTGATCCCACTCAACAAATGCGTTTAGGCGCACCCCCAGATGAGGCTTGGTCGAAAGCCCGCCGCCCACGCGAATTGAGAAGCCAGTTTCTGAACCTGTGCTGCGTTTGCGCACCACCGCCGTAAGACCGACATCGTTGATCTCGGGGTAGGTGCACCAGATACGGCAGCCGGTGATGGAAATCTTGAATTTGCGCGGTAGATTGTAGAATTCCGGATTGCCTGCAAGCAGGCGGGTAGCCTGCTCGACGAGGGGAGAAGCGTCGCATATCTCGTCCGCTTGCACTCCAGCCAACGGGCAGCCGGTGATGTTGCGCGTGACATCACCGCAGGCGGCGAGCGAAGACAGGCTGCAGCGCTCAAGACCATCGAGCACTTCGGGCAACGCCTCGATGGTCACCCAGTGAAGCTGTATATTTTGACGCACGGTAAGGTCCGCAACCCCGAAGCCATACCTCTCGGCGAGATCGGCAATCGTTCGGAGTTGGTTCGAGTTGAGCAAGCCGTTCGGGATGCGGATGCGCACCATGAAAAATGGCACGGCTTTGCCTTCACCGCCGCTGCCACCCACCGCTCCCGCACCGTCTCCTTGCGGATAGATGCCCCACCATCGAAAATACGTTCCCAGCCATTCCGGCGGAATCGCGGCATACCCTTCACGGGCGAAGCGGCGGATTTCCGCGAGACACTCCCACGGATTCAGCGCTCTTTTCAGCCGTTCCACTTTCTGGGCTTTTGTCTCTCGAGTATCCATAAGGCTCCCAAAAACAAAAAACCCACCTACCAGCTTGTCGTCTGGCGGTGGGCTTGAACTCAGCGTTTAGAATTTAGATGCTTTTCTAGCTGGCCCCCAACGCGGACGACGGGCGTACGCAACAATTCCGACAACACGCCATGCACATCGTCATCCGGCTGAAATTAATCATTACCCCAACAGACTGCCGAATGCAGGGATCGAAGTCAACACATTTCATCGAACGGTCCGAAGTTGAGGCCGAATGGTTGTACACACGCAAGTTCGACGTTTCGGTCGAACAGCTATAAGGGAGAGAAATGAGAAGACTAGCTGGCGGAGATTTGGCACGTTTGGCCAAAGTCATGCGGAGATAAATCACACCGTCCAGCGAGCGAAATCAATTTCCTGGAACCGATCGGAATGATGAGGGAAGGTGTAGCTCATGCGAATCCGAAGAACCAGGGCTAGAGAATAGCAGTGACGGCGGTACCAGCCGCAGCGAACACGGATGACATTTCGGCACGTGCCAGAGGTAAGAAACTGTTCACCACGCGAGTATCGAACTGCGTGCCACTCGCGGCCAATAGTCGTCGCTCGGCTTCTTCGAACGGCATCCCTTGGCGATAGGGTCGCGTGGACACCATGGCGTCGAAAGCATCGATCACGGACACGATGCGCGATCCAATCGGAATCTCTTCGCCTTTCAGTCCGCCAGGATAACCAGTGCCATCGTAATTTTCGTGATGATGCAAAATCATCAAACTGGCCCGCTCCATTCCGGGAACTTGGCGCAAGACGGCCCAGCCGTATTCCGGATGCTTCTTCATGAGTTCGTATTCCTCGGCAGTTAACTTGGCGGGCTTGTTTAAAATGGCATCCGAGACGCCGATTTTCCCGATATCGTGCAAGAGCGCGGCAACCTCAATATCGCCCAAGCACTCGCGATCCAGCCCAAGATCACCAGCGACGTGAAGAGCCCATTCCGCTAAGCGCGTGCTATGAACTCCTGTGTTTAAGTCCTTCAAATCCAGGAGTTGGTTGAAGGCGCAGATCAGGGAACTACGCAGGGCAGTCAGTCGCTCCTCAACAACCTTTACACGCAGAGATGGAGAAGCCCAGTGATGCGGGGGGCTTGGCGCAGCGCCGGCAGAATACGCACTGATTTCTGCCACACTTTTGATTCGACCAATCAGCTCGCAGCCGCCCGCTCTTACGATCTCTTCTATCCCCATGGGAACCCCTTATTGGAGCAAGCCTTGGATCGGGTTTAAGGACGATAGAGTGCCGTAGACATCTAAGCGCCCATTACCCATGTTGAAGCCGATCCACTTCGCGTGAGAAATCGCCCAAGACGCCTGATTTTCGCCGAATTTGGGTTGCACGTTAACGATCAGAGACGCGGTTCCGGCAACCATAGGCGAGCTGAACGAAGTTCCCCAACCTGCGGCATAGGTGCCGAATGGATAGGTGGTGATTACACCTTCGCCAGGCGCGGCCACCCACACGATCTGGTTCCCATAATTCGAAAAGCTGGAGCGCTGGTCTTGATTATTCGTCGAGGTGACTCCCATCACGTACTGCAATCCGGCGGGATAAACCATCTCTTGTTTACCATCGTTGCCAGAGGAGGCCACGCAGATTACATTGTGACTGTTCGCGTAGTTGATGGCGTTTTTCAATTCGGTCGAACCGGCGGTCAAGTCAAAACTCATGTTGATGACGTTTGCATTGTGCTGCACGGCATAGTAGATGGCCGCCAGAATATTCGAAAGGGATCCGTTTCCGTTCGCGCTAAACGCTTTCAGAGGCAGAAGTTTTGCAGTCGGCGCGACCAAGTGAATGACGCCCATCACCATCGTGCCGTGTCCGAACGCTGCATACTGCGAGCCGTCCAACATAGCGGCGGTATGCTGGTCCAACATTGCCGCTGTATGTTGATTCACGTACGCCGCAGCGCAAGTTTCGCAGAGCGGCGGTGAAGACATGGAAATGTCGTTCATTTCCGAACCGCCGGGCTGGTTGCGCGTGAAATCGTAGCCCTGCAGGAGCAGTCCGTGGAAAGCTGGGTGATTGGGGTCGACGCCGGTGTCAATATCCGCAACGATTCCCGCACCGGACATGTTGAATACCTTTTGGGCCTGGGCGATATGAATAATTTGAGCGGCGGGCTGGTTGACATATCCGTCAATCACAGTGTTCCCGAAGTAATTGACCGGAGTTGTGTCCCACAAACCCTCAGGAGGCGTGGAAGAACTCGTCTGATTGGTGTTGTTTGGCGGGATCATCAGGGTCTGATCAGGTTCCGCGTCAAGTATTCCGCTGACCAGGCGCAGGAGACCAGCAAGGAGCTGCGGCAGAAGGCCCTGAACAGGCCTGACCAAGAAAACCTGGTTCATGTTGCCATCGACATTGCCGACCACGGTACACCCATTGGAAAGGCAAGCAGCTTGCAACCCGGCAAGACCGAGGTTCGTTCGAACCAGGACGCCTGGTTGTGGACCGAGTGTGTTGGACAGAACTTGCCCGATGATCGGAAGCAGGCCGGTCAAAAGGCCCTGCGCGGACGCGGGCTGGCTCCACAGTCCGACGACGAGAAGAAATGAAAGTCCGATTAGACGCCTCATGTTTTGCAAGTGCTCCTTTGCGCGCCGGCTAGTGGCCTCATCAGCCTGAAACAGCCACCGTGCTAGCTTGATTCGGCGACGCATTTCAGGCAATGGTACAAACGGCTATTCACCGTACTGTCCGCATCAAACTTTCGTTCTAGTACCTTTTTTCTTCACTTTGGATCGATTCCTAACCTTATTAACATCAACTCGATCCGGAATCTCTTCGCCACGGCTGAATGTTGGTTCAATCAGTGGGAGGCTGACTTCTCTCCCGCCAGGGAGCGTGACCACCAGCCGGAAGCCCCCATCTAAGGCACATTCCATCTGGAACTCGCCGAACAGGGTGGTTTCCGATTCCGACAGGACTCGTCGGCCTTTCAACAAGGCCACCGGTACACGCGACAGTCGCTCATTTGGATCAGCTGCGTTGAGAACCTGACCAATGAGAACGACTTTTTCCGAGTCCGTTTGCGGCTCAATCCGAACATCGATCCGATAGTCGTTAGCGCTGTAAAGCAATTGCCGCGCGGCGCTTCCGGAAGACCTCACGCCAGCGAGTAAGGGACTGCGGAAGCTATCGAAAAGCAGCGTGGCCAGCTCAGATTTCAAATTGCGCGACCGGGCGGTGCGCTGGTTTGCGAAAGTTGCATTCACTGCGCGCACAGCACCGTCGGACGGTTCGTATGCACACCCGCGTTGCGCAACCTGTTGCAAACGCTTCCACATGTTTACCTCCCGCAAGCACGCCGCACAACCGCTTTCCAGGTGACTTCGCATCTCTGCCTTTTCATTTTCGCGAACCACGTTCCGTACAAAATCTACCCACTTTTGTAGCGAATAGTGTTGCCGCATCTCGCTCTCCCCGTTTGAATTCGTGGCCTCGATCGGGTGAAAGACCCCGCCGCCTCGTTGCACCACCAACTAATAAGGGTAGGTACCTGGGCAAAAAATATAGGGGGGTATCAAAAAAAAATGGTCAGACGTCAGATCGGGGAAATCTTGCCAATTAGCGTAAAAGGGGCCCAATGGTAGGGGTGCGGATAGCGTTCGCGCAGTTCAATCATGGCACATTGTAGGGCCAAAGCCTTGTCTTTCACGTTCTGTAAGCGCCGATAGAAACAAGCCATGAAATCAGCCGTGCTCTGGTCGTGAACGTCCCACAAACTCAACAGCAAGGAATGTGCTCCCGCGTAGAGAAGTCCACGAGTCAAGCCGAGCAATTCGTCTCCAGGAGCGACCACGTTCATCCCCGTGGCGCAACCGCTCAAGGTAACCAGTTCTGCATTCAATTTGAGCTGATAAAGATCGTAAAGATTCAAGTAAGCCTCGCCGAGGCGGATCCCGGAAAACATGGGATTATCCTGTCGAAATCTGCCATGCGTGGCGATATGAATCAGACGGCTTTGCGGACCCTTTTGCCGCAAGGCGTGTTCATTGGCGGCAGGGCCTAGGATCAATTCTGCTTCTGGCAATATGTCTGCGACCGCACGGACTTCCTGCAGGATCAGAGGGGCCTGGACGTCGGGAACTCCCAGAACTAGAGGCGCGCCGATAGCGTGCATCGGCTTTTCCTGGCAATGAGCAAAAACGCTGGCGCTGGGAGCATAAGAAATCGTGAAGGAATCGATGAGATACCCTACCTCGTCCAACAATGCGTGAAATGGAAGATAATGCAGCACGCCGTGCGGCACGATAATCAAGTGTCGTGCCGGCAGGTAAGCGCGAATGGGCGCCAACACTTCTTCGTAAAGCTGACGCAAGTGCGCTTGCGCCACGTCGAGCATAGATTTCTGAAACGTCTGCGTATATTCCGCTCCCAACTTGAATTTCGAAATCTGGAAATGCAGCATCCGTAGCAAGTTGACCGCGCGCGAAACCGGAGTAATCGGCACAATTTTAAGCTCTTCACGGGTCAAGACCGCAGCAATGAACTGATCTTTAAGACTGAAATACTCAACCAGCGCCGCCTTGGGAGGTAAGCAGGCACGGATGTTTTCCAGCGAACTTATGGCCGGCCCGTGGTTCGCGTTTTCCTCCGACTGCGGCAATTCCCGCAACACATGTAGCAGTTCGTTTTCGTGCGCCAGAGCCTGTTTCTGAAGCTTTTCTATCCGATCGGGAGATGGCTCTTCCGCGCGCAACTGCTCGATTTCAATGCGGCGATAATACCAATTGAGTTCCTCGCGCATTTCCCGGATGTGGCGCACCAGTTCGCTTTGGCCGACCTCTGGCGCCCGAACCGCTGGTCCAGACCGCTTCAGGAGTTCCGCCAGGCTGCGCGATTTTGCCAGTTCGATATAACCGAAGGACTCCGTCGCCGCGTTCGGTTTTTCCGCGATCAGGCAGAGCTCCACCAGGCTTTCGTAAACCTCCAGGCGATTCTTCATAAATGCAATCTTTAATTCTTCGCCTCGCAGGCCACTGCGTAGAGTCTCCAGGAACCGCCGCGCCTCATGGCAGGAATGGTAAGCGCTCGAAAGATCTCCGGATGCCTGCTGAATCTGACCCAGCAGAAAATGTGCCTGATAGTGAAGCACGGGAGCCTCTAGACGAGCGAGCCGATCAATGGCCTGGGAAGACTCGGCTTGCGCCGCTGCCAATTCCCCGGTTCTCAGAGATAGCCGCGCGAGCAGCAAATGACAAAGGACGGCCTTGTTCGGCAGGAAGGAGCGGTCAAAAAACTGGGCCGCGCCGGAACAAAGCCGGCGAGCCTCGAACAACCTTCCTTCATTATAAAGTACGACAGCCTGGTACAAATCCATCAGCCAGGGCCACACTAAGTTTTTTTCGCTGACAAACTTCGTGCGTGCTCGCGCAAACAGATCCAGAGCGCCCAGGGCTTTCCCCAGCTGGCTCAGCGCCATGGCTTCATAGGCCTGGCACTTGGCTTCCTCGTATCCCATCCCTAGTTTTTGGAAACGCAAATAGCCTTCATGAGCCGATTCCATCGCTTCCGTGCTGAGGTTCAATTCCAGATATATTTCCGCCAGATCGAGATAGCACAGCGCCAGGACGTGGGCGTCCCCATTCTTTTCGCACTCCGCGCGTGTGGCACGCAACATCTCAATCGCCCGGCTATATTCACCCCGCAGATAATATAGGTAGGCGATGTTGTAGTCGCTTTGCGTCACCAGCAGCGTCATGCCATGGCTGACGCACATTTCGCGCGCGCGCTCGTAGGTCGTTAGCGCTCGGGGAAAGTCGTTCAGCGTAATCAGACAGACCGCCATGTTGTACAGCGCGACGGCTAGACCTTCAGAATCACGAAAAGGCAGCAACATCTCGTACGCGCGCTCGTAGCAAACCAGACCCTCCTCGAAACGGTCCTGCCGGTGATAAATGTTGCCAACATTGATTTCGACATGCGCCCAGCGCTTGTCATCACCCAATTGGCGGAAGATTTCCTTGGCGTTTTCGGCAGCTGCAAACGCTTGGTCATATTGTCCCAACAGTAGGAAAGGCTGAATGGAGGGAATCAGCGTGCGCGCTTCTTCCTCGTGATTGTGGATTTCCCGAAAAATGCGCAAAGCCTCCCCGTGGAACTCCAGCGCTTCCTGATTTTCTCCGAGCATATAGAGGGCGTTAGCTTTGGAGCGCAGACTCCGACCCAGAGCTTCCTTGTTTCGCAATCGGCGCGCGATGACCACACTGGCTTCCGCCAGAAACAGAGCTTCGTGCGGGTTTTCGCGCAACTTGGTGCGCACCAATTCGTTCAGTTGCCGGACCACGCCGTCATCCAACAGTCGTCTGTGGGCGGCAATGAACTTGTGGCGCGTCGCTTCCGTCGTGAGATCTATCAGCTCGCGGAGCGACCGCTCGGAGAGAGGGGCTTTCTTGTTTTTTGCCCTCACGAGAAACCCGCTTCCAGCAAGCGTTTGCGCAGTCGTTCCAGACAGCGCTGTCGGATGAAACCAACGGACCCCACTGCAATTCCAAACGTTTCGGCAATTTCTTGATACGGGCGAACGGGCTCGTCGTAGAAGAGCATAAGCACCAGTTGGCGGCAGCGTGGTGGTAGTTCAGACATGGCCTGCCGCAGAACTTGCTCGTCTTCCGCCTCTCTCAGAATTTCCTCCGCGCGGGCGGGCGCGGACTGTTCGAACTGCTTGTCGTTCGGGTCGGAAACTTCGGTACGCCGCTGTTGTTGTTTCCGGTGAAAGCATTTGTGTGCGGTAATCTGCATGATCCATTTCGGTAAAGCTTTCGTTTCACGCAGCTTGGGCAGATCGGACAATAAATCAAGACAAACTGCTTGAAAAATGTCCGTCGACTCATCCGCGGAAAAGCCGTATTTCATGGGGATCGAAAAAATGAGGTTTTTGTATTTGAAAATCAACGCGCACCAAGCCTCTTCACCGCCTCCGAGGCATTCACGAACCAAGCGCGTGTCCGGCCACGCCGCGCGCAGCTCATCAAGCGGCGGGGGTTTTCGGGAGGCGTTGCGGCCCGCGTTCATTATTTATTGGATGTAGAGCTGTTCAACATTCCACAGCGCGTAGGGGACCAGAATCGCCGGCCGGAAGTTTCCCACTCGATTAGCCGCTCCCACCAAGATGTTCGGGCTCACCAGACAAATTATCGGCAGGTTTTCAGCCACTATTTCTTGGACGCGGTCGTATAACAATTTCCGCTTTGCGTAGTCCAAGGTAACGAGTTGTCGCTGCATCAGTTGATCCATCTCAGATTCCCAGGGAGTGGCCGGCTTGTCTTGATTGGGGTGCCAGAGATGCGTTTCGCCGCTCGATAGCCAGACGTTCATCTCCGAGGTTGGATCGGCATCTCCGCTTACCAAGCCCATCATCGCCGCTTCGTAGTTGTAGCTACTCTGTAGCCGGTCCACCAGGGCATGAAACTCCAGAGGAACCACTTGTACCTTAATTCCCAGTTGGCTCAAATCATCTTGAATAATGGTAGCCATCTTCATGCGTTGGGCATTCGAAGAGCTGGTTAAGATCGAAAATTCGACGGCGTTGCCGTGGGCATCGAGGAGGGCCCCGTTGTTCCAGGAAAAACCGGCGGACTGCAAGAGCTGGTGAGCGTGATCCAGCGATCGCGTCGGACGGGCAATCTTTTCGTCTAGCCAGAGTTTATTCCCCGGCGTAACCTGATCCCAGATGGGAGACGCGCGCCCGCTGTAAACCAGGCGAACGATTCCGTCGCGGTCGATCGCCGCTGAAACTGCTTGCCGGAAACGTAGATCCTGAAACCAAGCTTGCTTTTTCGCAATTTCCGGAAGCCCTTTCTGAGACAAGTCGTTCAAATTGAAAAACAAAAAGTTGTATTCGAGTCCAGGTCCTAGATCATCGAGGTGATAACCTTTCATCGATTGCTGTTTCTGGAGCACGGCGAAGTTTTCCGCGCTGAATCGGCTGAGTACGTCTGTATCTCCGGATTGAAAGCGGATGACCTGCGCGTCCTCACTAGGAACAAACTGAAACACCACTTCATTCAGATACGGCAGTTGGCTTCCGGCGCGGTCTGACTTCCAGTAATATGGATTTCGTTCAAGCGCCACGCGCTGGCCGGGAACGTATTCCTTCAATCGAAATGGGCCAAGTCCAGCGAATCGGCTCGGCGGCATGGAGAGATTCCACGCTTGTGAAAAGTTGCCGCTCCGATAGCTATCCTCCAACAGATGTCGCGGCAGAATCGCGACGCCATCGAACAATCGCTCGGCAGCGGCATAGGGTTTCGCCAATTCAAAGCGGACGGTGTACCCATCCACTTTCACAACGACGATCGGTTTTCCGCCTACTACCAGCAAGTCCCGCTGCGAAGAATTGATTTTCTCGTCTAGGTAAACCTGAAAACTAAAGATCACATCATCGGCGGTGAACGGCTGGCCATCGGAAAAACGCAACCCGCGCCGAAGTTCTAAGGTGTATTGCCGGCCGTCGTTGGAGACTTTCCACGACCTGGCCAAGGAAGGTTCCGTCTTCAACGACCCGCGATTGATGTGAATCAAATCAGCAGTCAGGCAACGAATCACGTCGCGGGACGGCTCATCCACTGCCTGAACCGGATTGAGAGTCTTAGGTTCCGAACGCAAAGCAACCACGAGTCGGCCACCCGCGTGGCCTGGAGCCCCGTCCGCTATCATTCGTTCTTCGCCCACTTGCCAGGACAGAGCCAGCGTGGAGGAGCAAGCGCTGGCGATGGTTATGGCCAGGACGAAACATTTCACCCAAGAACGGATCTTGCCCATGCCATAAATTCTTGCAGACATTGAATCGTTTTCACAGCGTAACGGTCTTGTGAAGTTCCTGCAGAGCATCGGCGGCAGTATAAAAAACAAGGAACAGAGGAATCAGAAGCAGTGCGGGTAAAAACATCCACCAATAAGAGGAAAGAACGTAATACTGCTGCAGAGCTGATAACTGACCGCCCCAGCTCGTCATGGGTTCGCCAACGCCGAGACCCAGAAAAGTGAGGGTCACTTCAGCCAGCACATACTGCGGAATCAACAGCGTCAGCTGCGTCAGTAGTACCCCATATGTTTGCGGCAGCACGTGCCGCCGAAGCAAGTAGGCGTCCGAAGCTCCGAAGCCCCGCGCCGCCACCACAAAATTGCGCTGCCTTGCGCTCAACACCACACCGCGGATCAGCCGCGCAGGGCGAGCCCAGCCGATGAGTCCCATCACGGAAACCAGCAGCAGAAATACTTTCCATTGCGAAATGTGCAGAGGTAGTGCGGCGCGCACCGCAAACAACAGATACAGCCACGGCAAAGCGAGAAACAGTTCCCCTCCGCGCATGAGCAGTTCATCAACCCAACCGCCGTAAAACCCTGCGATCCCCCCTACAACCATCCCAATCGATACCGAAAGAATTGCAGCAAGCAGGCCCGCCAGCATGGAGATCTGGCCGCCAAAAAGAAATCGGGATAATTGATCGCGGCCGTAAGCGTCCGAGCCCATCAGAAAAATGTGACCTGGCGCCTCGGCACCGAAAAGATGGATGCGCGACACAAATACGCCGGCAATTTTGTACGGCGCACCGCGCACAAAAAAATACAGCGGATAGGAGAGTCCCGAATCTGCCCGACTCATTCCGGTGCTCTGCCCCGAGTCCACGGGGTTGTAGATGAACGGACGAATGTGAACTGTTCCCCCGGCATCCACGAAATGAATAGAGCTGGGAGCCGCGAACGGATGCTCGCGATCTTGCGCTGCAAAATCGTAGGGAGCAAAAAATCCAGCAAACAGAATGAGGCCCTGCAAGGCTGTCAGCAGGACCAACGCCCCCACGACTTTTTTCCGGGGTGTCAACTCATCACTCCACTCGTATCCGTGGATCGGCTGCAAAGAGCATCAGGTCCGCAAAAAGATTTCCTGCCACCAGAAAGACGGAAGAAAGCATCACCGCGCCAATCACCAGGTAAACGTCCTTCGCCAGAATCGCATCCACCAGTAGGGGTCCCATACCTGGCCAGCTCAGGATCACCTCGACCAGCAAGGAAGCGCTCAGCATCGTTCCCATCGAAAAACCGAAAAGAGAGATCAGGGGGTTGGCCGCAACCGGCAGGGCGTACCGAAAGAGCACGCGCCATTCAGCAACCCCGTGCGCGCGTGCGGCTTGGATGAAGGGAGCCTCCAGGACTTCGATCATCGCCGACCGAACGTGTCGCAGCAGTGTCGGCAACGTGGCGATCGCCAATCCCAAAGCGGGCAGAAAAAGATGCTCCACGACGTCCTTCACTTTGTTCCACATGTTCAAATCGCCAAAAGCTGTCGAAACCATTCCTCCCGTAGGAAACCATCCAGTGCGCACGGCGACCAGCAGCAGCACTAAGAACAAGACCAGATCGGGTACGGTCAGCAGCCCTAACGTCATCACTCCTCCGGCCCGGTCGCCCCATTTTCCGCGATGCACTGCGCTCCACATCCCCAACGGAATCGCGATCAGCCATGCCAACAGCATGGCCGTCCCAGTCAAGAGAAGCGTATTGCGCGCGCGGACCGCGAGAAGCGGAGCCACCGGGCTGTTGTAAGCGAACGATCGTCCCAGGTCTCCCTTGAGAACCGCCCGGAGCCAACGTCCGTAGCGCACTGGCAAGGGTCGATCCAACCCGTATTGCGAACGCAGCCCGGCTAGGGTCCGCGAGGAAATCTGGGGATTCAATCCCATCGGTGCGAAAAAATCGCCAGGCGATAATTGCAGGATGGCGAAAGAAAAAATCGAGACTGCCAGAAGCAGGAAGGTGGCATGGACCAGTCGTCGCGCGAAGTACTTCATCGTGGCCTCTTAGGCAGACCGCTCTAGCAGAATCGATTCTACCGAATGCACCGTGGCCAGAAGCTCTTTGGTGTAAGAATGTTCGGGAGAGGCGAACAGATCGCGCGTTTTCTTATGCTCCACGATCCTGCCCTGGTACATCACAGCAACTTCGTGGGCAAATTGGGAAACCGATCGCAGATCGTGCGAGATATGCAAGTAGCTGAGCGAGTGTGAGACTTGCAGCTCCCCCAGCAATTCCAGAATCAGAGCTTGATTCGACGCGTCGAGATTCGACAAAGCCTCGTCGAGAATCAGCACGCTCGGCCTCAGCGCCAGTGCCCTCGCGATCGCCAATCGCTGGCGTTGACCGCCGCTGAACTCAAACGGCAGCTTCCGCTCCCAGTTCGCATCCAGCCCTACTTGCTCCATCAGTTCCAGCGCTCGTTCGCGCTGCTGTAACTGCGTTCCCTCGCGCTGGATTGCAAGCGGCTCCGCAATGATATCGCATGCAGTCAATCCGGGATTCAACGCCGATACCGGCTCCTGAAAAATCATTTGTATTCGGCGGCGAATCCGAAAAAGAGTCTTTCGATTGAGCGCGAGCAAATCCTCGCCTTCCAGTTCAATCTCTCCTGAATTGGGACGTTCGAGCAGCGCTATGCACCGCGCCAGACTCGACTTTCCGGCGCCAGACTCTCCCACCAGCGCTAACGTCTTGCCGCGAAAAAGCTCCAAGTCCACATCCTGAAACGCACGGACAGTGAATTCCGTGCGAGAGAGAGAACGCCGTTGGATGTATTGCTTGCTCAAGCTCGCAACGCGCAAAAGCGGCTTGATTCGGTTGGCGTCGGAGTTCGGACCCGGTTTCATCTCTTGTGCCTGCTTCTCCCGTATTCCAGCTCAGATATTTTCGCGGCCCAAGGCCTAGGTAACCATCTCGAAATCTAAGTCTTCCGCAACATCCGCTGGCGCACCGGTCCGCAGCATCGCGCTCGTGCAGGCATGCAACGGATTCCGGTAGAGTTCCTCGAATCGCCCCTGCTCCACGATCCGCCCCTGGTTCATCACCACCAGACGGTCCGCCAAGCGGGCCTGCACTTCTGCGCTATGGCTGATCAACAGGATCGATATCCGCAACTCCCTTTGTAGTTCTTGCAATAGCACCAGCAGTTCATTCTGACTGCGCGCATCGAGCGAGGCCGTAGGTTCGTCAGCAATCAGCAGAGCCGGTTCACATGCCAACGCCTGCGCCAACACCACGCGCTGCTGCTGCCCCCTGCTCAACTGGTGTGGATACGCGGCAAAAATCCTCTGGGCCTTCGTCAATCCCGCGCGAGCAAGCGCCCATTCTGCCTTTTCGCAACACTGTCTCCATTTCAAGTCTTTGTGTGCATGAATCACTTCCGCCACCTGATCCCTAACCTGCATCACGGGGTTCAGCGCGATTCCCGGCTCCTGAAACACCATGGAGATTCCTGCTCCGCGAATCGAGCGCAAAGCGCACTGGTCCATGGCCAGTAATTCCTTTCCGAGAAACTGGATCGACCCCCAAATATGCGCCTGCTCTTTGGAAAGCAACCCGAGCACCGCCAACGCGATGCTGGTCTTTCCGCATCCCGATTCCCCCATCAGCCCCAACACTTCGCCAGCAGCTATGTCAAAGCTCACATCTTTTACCGCGTGCTGCTGGCTCGCGTCAGCACAACGGTAGGAAACATTCAAATTTTCGACTGCCAGTAATGTATGCATCCAACCCATCCGGAGTGCAGCGTGTCCAGCAATTGCGGTCCACGCGACTACGCGCGAACGAATCGCGGCAAAATTCCATCTGGTTTAGCTTTAATTCTTAAGGTATAGAGACCTTTCGCAGCTGTCGATAGCTCGGTTGCCGAGGTCGCTGTGTAAGTTACTGGTACCGAGGTACTAACCTTTCTGCAGCGGACGACTTGATTTGTCCGTGTCCCAAGTTATTGTTCGCTTGGGATCAGTTTGTTAGACCTGTCCCCATCCGTTAACCAAATCCCGTAGGCGCGAACCATTTGCTGCTCATGATGTAGCAACCCAACTTGATGCGATGTAACTACTTAAGAGCGAGCTCGCGCACTAATCCTCGCCTTTCCTGATATGTTTTGATAAAGTGCCGCATCGAGTAACTCGTTCCCCTCGCAGAAGTGGAGGTTTGAATGGCAGACCTAGATTTGCGTCCGCTATCGCTCGGCGAAATCCTCGATCGAACGTTTTCAATTTATCGCAGAAATTTTCTGCTCTTCGTCGGTATTACAGCAATCCCACACCTCTTGGTTCTGGCTCTGCAATTGGGCCAAGTACTTCTGACTACGAGCGGCGGCTTACGGAAAACAGCACCTGGTAATGTGATGGCTCTGGGAGCCATTGGATTATTCGCGTTCCTTGTAGGGATCGTTATTTATCTAGTGGCTTATCTATTTGCTCATGGTGGGACCGTTCACGCAGTTTCCGAGCTTTACCTGGGTCGAACAGCTTCGATCGGCGGTTCTCTGCGCTGGATGCGAGGTAAAGCGCCGGGCCTGTTCGGAGTCTTAGCCTTGAACGGGCTTGCTGTTGGCTTTGCGACACTATGCCTGATCATACCCGGCATCTACGTGGCTTGCCGGCTCATCACCTGCGTCCCGGCCGCGCTTTTAGAAGATCTCGGTGCGCGCGATTCGCTGGAGCGAAGCTGGACGTTAACCAAAGACAATGCAGGCCGCTCGTTCGTAATTTATCTTCTATATTTTGCGCTTCTTTATGGCGCACTATTGATGTTCTCGTTTCCGTTCTTGATCGCGGTTGCCTTCTCGGCTAAAGATCCGGCCATGATTCGGACCTGGATGGCCTGCAGCCAAATAGGAAATTTCGTGGCAGCAGTTCTTGTCACCCCAATATTCACCATCGCCGGCACGGTGTTTTATTATGACTTGCGCGTTCGTAAGGAAGCATTCGATTTGCAACTGATGATGAATCCGCGCGGGAACATTGTGCCGGCGACGAGCGGAGTTCCCACGATGTTTTCGTGAACCGTTCAGCAACAAACTCGAGCGGTCAGGAATGAAACATTCCCTCCTGCCAGGACTGATATTGCTGTTAACCTCAGTTTACGGAACCGCGTCGAGTGGTGGTCAAAATGCCGTATCATCCAGGGCCCCGGGTTTACCAGTCGCGGCAACATACGATATAGCGTCGTTTGGCTCGGAACTGCACCGTCTTGATGTTCTATTGCGGGACAAACCATCCGGAGCCAAACTAGCGGATTTGCGCAAATCCCTTCCTCCCTCGTGGAATGTTCATAGTCCCGAGCAAACCTACACGATCTCCACCGAACTGTTGCGGGCTCAATTGGATGCACGGTCGGCGGATAAGGCGGCAGTTTGGATCGAACTCTTGCAGGGGGAGATCAAGACGTCACAGTCAAATGTCCCGACTTCGTTCGCCGCCCACGGAGAACTGGACCATATTTTGGGGAGCCCGGAATTTGCGGGTGTACGGCCTCCCGGACCGCTTCAGCTTTTTCGTGCTCGCATATTGGCCTGGCTGGAAAAAATGTTCCTTAAACTTTTTAAAGCGATGGGCCAACATCCCATCGGAGCAGAGATTTTATTCTGGGTGCTATTGATAGCAGGAGTCGCTTTCGTCGCACTTTGGATTTTCCGCTTTTTGAGCAGCCGGGATAGCATGTCCAGGTTGAACCCGAAATCCGTAATGGCCCGGACGCGAACGTGGCAGGAATGGTTGCGAAATGCCCGGCAGGCAGCGAGCGAAGGTGATTTTAGAGAAGCGGTTCATTCCGCGTATTGGGCAGGCATTGCGCGGCTGGAAGACAGAGGGGCGCTGCCTCGCGACCGAACCAAAACTCCCCGAGAGTATCTTCGAATCGTAACCGCATCGCCTTCCGGGCCGATCGGTTTGGCCGGCGATGTTAGAGAGCCACTGACAGCTTTGACGTCGCGGATGGAGCGAACCTGGTATGCCAATCGCAGGGCCGTTTCTGAAGACTTCATCGACTCGCTGCGCCAACTGGAGGCCCTGGGATGCCCGTTGGAATAGAGTCCGCGGATCGCAAACTTCTAATCATAGCAGGGGCATTGTTGCTTTTGATGTTCGGAGCTATCGTCGCTCTGGCGCCACCAAACGACGAGTTTAGCTCGCCCGTTCCCTCCAGTTTTTCAACAGAGTCAGCCGGAGCGGGGGCGGCCTACCGATTACTCTCACGATTGCACTATTCTGTGCGCCGATGGGAGGATCCGCCAACCGAGTTGCCCTCGCACGGTGAGAATACACTTTTCATTCTTGCGGAGCCGACGCAAACGCCCACCGAAAAGGAACGCGACGCCGTTCGACATTTTGTGCGGAACGGCGGCCGTGTGCTTTTCACCGGACCAAATATCGACAATTTCTTTCCCGGAGTGGATGCCTCTGGCGCATCGGACGCTCAGTGGACATCATTTTCTCCAGATATACCAAGTCGCTTGTGCCCGGGAGCGCGGCACATCACCATGCAGCGCAAGGCTTATTGGGGCGACCTGGATTACTCTCAGCTCGCGCTCTACGGCGGCAACGATTCGCCGGCGGTAGTTCTGTGGAGTTACGGCGACGGAGAGATTCTATGGTGGGCCGGCTCTACGCCGCTTACCAATTCCGGTATAACCCGGGACGATAATCTCGCATTTTTTCTGAACTCAGTTTCTTCGTGGTCGGCGGACAAGCCTTATGAAATTTACTGGGATGAATATTTCCACGGACAGCGCTCTTCGCTGTGGAGTTACGCGCGAAAAACTTCGCTGGAGTGGGGATTGCTACAAATCGGCTTGTTGGGCGTGGCGGTGATTTTCACCTTTAGCCGCCGGAGTGGCCCGGTTTATCGGACGGCTAGCGTTTCACGATTGTCGCCGCTGGAATTCGTAGACACGCTAGGCGCGTTATATGAGCATGCGGGGGCGGCGTCCGCGGCAGTGTCGGTGTCTTACGTCCGGCTGCGTTTTCTGCTGGCAAAACAGTTGAGTCTAGCGAGCGATTCGCCCGACGCCGAGTTATCGCGCGCGGCTGAGGAACGGCTGGGCTGGAAGAATTTCCAGAGTTCCGGCCTGCTGGATCGCGCTAACCGCGCGAGTCACACCATAAAGATGCGATCCCGCGAAGCCTTGGATTTGGTGCAAGATTTGGAGCGGCACGCGGAGACACTTACGTTCCGCCCACGAGCTTTCCAGGAGAAAACCTAATCGTGAAATATCTTTCCGAACTTTCCGCTCACATTCGCGGTGAGCTGTCGAAAGTGATTGTCGGGCAGGGTGAAGTGATCGACCAGCTGGTACTTGTTCTGGTGTGCGGAGGCCACGCGGTGATGGAAGGCGTTCCAGGACTGGCCAAGACGCTGGCAATTAAGTCACTGGCACGGATTTGCGGCCTCGGCTTTCAGCGCGTTCAGTGCACGGCGGATTTGATGCCTGCCGACGTTACCGGCACGAATGTATTCGATTTCAGAACGAATGCGTTTTCTATGCACCGCGGCCCGGTTTTTACCGACCTTCTACTCGTAGATGAAATTAATCGCACTTCACCACGTACCCAAGCGGCGCTTCTGGAAGCTATGGAGGAGCGCCAAGTGACGATCGACGGTGTAGGTTACCCGCTACCGGAAAATTTTACGGTTTTCGCTACCCAGAATCCGATTGAGTTCGAAGGGACTTATCCCTTACCGGAAGCGCAACTCGATCGTTTTCTTCTGAAAATTCACGTGTCCTATCCTTCCGCCGAGGAAGAAATTGAAATTCTTTCCCGCTATGAACAGGGATTTGACTTGCGGAAACTGGACGAGATTGCTCTCGCTCCCCTGGATCCCGGGCTGATTACCGCGGCGCGACAAGAAATCAACAGTGTTCGAGTGGAACCGGCTCTTCACTCCTACGTGGTTTCGCTCGCGCGACGCACACGCGATTGGCCGACGATTTCTCTGGGGGCGAGCCCGCGAGCGGCGATCGGTCTTTTTTTCGCGGCTCGCGCGATGGCCGGCATGGACGGCCGCGACTATCTACTGCCGGACGACGTAAAGATGGCGGCGCTTCCCGTCCTTCGCCATCGCATCTTGCTTAAGCCCGAGGCTGACCTAGAAGGGCTCACTTCCGATCAGGTGGTCAGACAAGTTATCAGCGCCGTGGAAGTGCCGAAATGAGGAGAGCAAAATGACCGCACCGCGGCCGTTTGCTCCGCTGCAGACGACGGCGCGATTCCGATCCGTGGGGAAGCTACCGTTCGGATTTAGCCCTCGATTTTTCGTGGCTTTATTGCTGGGCTTGCTGTGGATCGTGCCGGCATGGTGGTCGCCGCGGATGATCGCGGCTTTGTTTCTGTGGGATTTTTTAGCGGTTGCGGTTTTTGGCTTCGATTTATTTCAGCTTCCGCTCCCGCGGGAGATTGAGGGAAGCCGTGAGTGGGACCGCCCGCTTTTACTGGCGAAGCCGTCCGATGTCACCGTAGCTGTCAAAAATTTCGGAAGAACGGCTATCCATTGCTACCTGGTCGATGAAACTCCCGCTTCGTTACGTAGCTCCCCTCCTGCACTCGAACGAATCGTTCCGCCGGGGGCCCGCGAGCAAATAAACTACCGAGTTTTGCCGCGCGAACGTGGCGACATTACGATTGGACGTTTATTCCTCCGATATCGATCCCGCTTCGGATTTGCCGAACGTTGGACAGCGTCTGAGATCTCGCAAGTTGTCCGTGTGCTTCCGGACCTCGACGAAGCTCGACAACACGCTCTGTACCTGATACGCAGTAAGCAAGCGGAAATGGAAAAACGACGTCGAAAACAGCGCGGGCAGGGACGCGAATTCCAAGGCCTTCGCGAGTACCGCCAGGGCGACGACTTGCGCGACGTCTGTTGGACGGCAACTGCCCGCCGTCACCATCTCACCACTCGGGTTTTCGAAATTGAGCGGAGCCAGGTCGTGTGGATCGTGCTTGACGCGGGCCGACTGCTGCGGGCTGAGGTTCCCCTGGAGAGTAGCGACTTGCGCCTCTCCAAGCTGGACTACGCCGTTAACGCAGCGCTTTCGTTAGCGCAAGTCGCGACGCAGTGCGGCGATCGCGTTGGCTTGATAGCTTACGGTCGATTGGTCCAGCAAAATCTGCCAGCCGGTCGCGGCGCGCTACACCTCCGCACTATTGTTGACAGTCTTTCGCAGGTTCACGGAGAGGCATCCGAAGCAGACCATTCGAGCGCCGCTCGCGTCTTGCTCACTGGTCAGCATCGTCGCAGTCTTGTGGTTTGGATCACGGATTTCGCCGAGACACCCACTCTGCCCGAAGTGATCGAGTACGCGATGCAAATCACGCGCCGTCATTTAGTGGTCTTCTGCGCCATCAATCAACCAGATCTCACGGCGCTAGCGCAAGCCACGCCGCAGAGCACCCAGGATATGTACCGCCACGCCGCGGCGCTTGAAATTGCACATCGTCGAGACTTGCTGTTGCGGGGCCTGCGACAACGCGGGATCTTCGCCTTCGAGTTGGTTCCCGGCTTGCTGGCATCTGCATTGGTGAATCAGTATCTCGACATCAAGGAGAGGAACCTGCTTTAAGGAGAGGAACCTGCTTTAAGGAATGCTGCCGTAGAATTTCCGGCAGAAAGAGATAGGTTAGCAAGGCCGCAAGAAGCACGCCAGCGAGTGCAAACTTCATTGTCACAGGGGCGTCGCTGGGCGAAAAAAACCCCTCGATGACTCCCGCAATCACCAGCATCGGAATCGTGCCCATCAGCAGCTTCGCCGCTCGCGCGCCCGCCAGCGCGAGTGAATCGCGCCTGGCCATCAATCCGGGGAATAACAAGCCTCGCGCGATCTCCAGGCCTGAACCCCCGGCGATAATTATCGCCGGCAACTCTAGCACTCCATGTGGCGCGACAAAGCCCCACAATTGCAGCGCCATTCCAGCTCGTGCGGTAGCTGCCCCGATTACTCCGATTAGTAATCCGTTGACTACCAACATCCAGATCGTTCCCAATCCTGCGGTTATTCCCAAAGCGAACATAGTGAAGGCCACGGAAAGGTTATTGGTCATGATGCCTGACGATGCTAAAGGCTTGATGGTGACGATCGAGTGGGTCCACATATGGCGCTGTTCAATGGTGTCCATCATTTGCGCACCGAGGAGCCGATGCGCAAATGTAGGGTCCCGGATGGTGAGTGCCCATGCGGCGATACCAGTCATCACAAAAATACTGAAAGCGAGTAGAGTTTGCCGTAGAGTTTCGCGAAATATTTGCGGATAGGTATCGCGATAGAAGCGCACGAGAGCGCTTACTTTGGGCCTGTGTCCCATGTAAATTAAATTGTGGCCGCGACCCAGCAGCTGGTTCAAATAAATGGCGAGTTGCTTGCTGCTCACATCTTCGCGGGCAGCTGCGAGGTCTGATGCAGTTTGACGATATAATAGCCCCAGTTCCTTCAACTCTTCATGGCTGAGTGCGGCGATGCCGCGGCTCGATTGCTGCACAAGCTGCTCGAGACGTGCCCAATAGGGTTTCCGCTTCTCGAGCCAACGGATGGTTATCATGTCGTCAAACGCGCCGGACGCTCAGAATCCTCTGACTTCGTTTGTTGACAAGCTTACCATTGAAACTCCGGAGCAGACGGCTCTCGACTTTGCGATTGCCGGAATCGGCAGCCGCTTTGTGGCCATCGCTGTAGACACGTCGATTCAACTGGTAACCGGTTTGGTTGTTGGAATTGCCGCAGGTTTCAGCATCGCCCGTCTCGCCAGCGTTTGGCCCAAGAGTTCCCTATGGGGTTTTGCAATTCTAGTCCTGTTTTATTTTCTCCTTTATTTTGGATATTTCGCGTTTTTCGAGATTATTTGGAACGGTCAAACTCCCGGGAAGCGACGAGTGGGGATTCGCGTGATCAAAGACTCAGGGCGTCCGCTCACCCCGGTAGAATGTATTGGACGAAATTTGATGAGGATTGTGGATTGGATGCCTGCATTCTATGCAGTTGGAATCGTTAGCGCCCTGTTCACAAGGGAAAACAAGCGGCTGGGTGATCTGGTCGTGGGTTCGCTGGTCATCCGCGAGTCATCATTTAGCGCGATCAGGCCAAACTGGCACTCCGCGGCGAGCCCGACGGGGCCAACCCTTGCGCCGCTGGGCTCCATTCACTTGTCCGCTGAGGAATGCGCATTAATCGAATCGTTTCTCAACCGGCGCTATGACCTCGAGCCGTACGTTCGTCACGATATGGCAGACGAGATTCTTCGGCGCCTAAAGCCAAAACTTACGCTTCCGCTTGAAAGCACGAGCTCCACAGAAAGAATCCTTGAAGCACTCGCATACGAGCGCCGTGCCACAGGCCGCTATCCTTGACAAGATGCAAAATCATCGTTCAATCCGCCTAAAAACGACGGTCTCAATGAGTCGACGCAACACTAGCTCGAAGTCTACTTGCAGGGGTTCAAAAGCTAAAGCCGCTCGCGAGCATTGATTCAAACGGGAACACTGCCCTGTTTAGTTCAGATCGAGTCAGCCGGCCAGTGGTGATTTGCTGTGGCGAGTTGCAATCGAGATCGCTGGCTTCCTCTAAGCAGCGCCACTCCATGGCTTCTGCTAACCGAAGCAAGGGTAGTACGTCTACCCTTATTAGGGTAGAGTGCCTACTGTCATGACGCCCAAGCAGTCTCCCAACCGGACCGAGCTGTTGCAAGGAACGCTCGATATGTTGATTCTGCGCACGCTGCTTTTCGGACCAGCTCATGGCCATCAAATCGCAAAACACATACAACGCACTACGGACGACGTGCTGCAGGTGGAGCACGGCTCGCTTTATCCGGCTTTGCATCGCATGGAGCGCAAGGGCTGGATCATTGCGAAGTGGGAGATGGCCAGGGAACGGAATCGTGAGTTCAAGTATTACCGGCTGACACCGGCGGGCAGGAAACAGCTTGTTCGCGAAGAATCGAGATGGAAACAACTGGCTGCAGCCGTGGCGACGGTGATGTGGCCGGCTCCGGGAGATCAGACATGAGCGTTTGGAATTGGGCTCGCTCATGCCTCGCCGGCGTCTGGCGGCATGGCAATCGCGAAAAGGAGCTGGACCGTGAGCTGGAATCGCATCTGGAACTAGAAGCGGAGGCGCAACAAGAGTCCGGCTTGCCGCCCGAAGAGGCCCGTTATGCCGCTCGACGAGCTTTCGGCAATGCCATGCGGGTCAAGGAAGATGTGCGCGCAATCTGGAGTCTGATTTGGCTGGAACGATTCGCTCAGGACGTAAAGTATGGTGCGAGAGTTCTTCGCAAAAATCCTGGTTTTACGGTCATTGCCATTCTCACGTTGGCATTAGGAATCGGTGCCAACACCGCGATCTTTAGCACAATCGACGTGCTCATGCTTGAGCCCCTGCCGTTCACCTCCGCGGATCAACTCGTCCGCGTCTACTCAACGAAAGATGGCATTCCCATCACCGGCTACGCTTTTCCCGGCGGACCGTCAGGGCCGGACGCGCTTGATTTTGCGCGCAATAGCCGCAGTTTCCAGAAGTTCCTCATCTACGATACGTGGCGCAAAAACGTGAGCTTCGGCGATTCCTCCTCCGAGCCGGAGCAGATGAGAGTTGGCCTGGTCCCGGCAGGCTATTTCGAAGTTCTCGATATACACCCGATCCGAGGTCGGCTTTTTAACGAGGAAGAGAATCACGAAGGCAAAGAATATGTAGCTGCAATCGGCTCCCGTCTGTGGAAGAGTCGCTTTGGCGGCGACCAAGCAATACTTGGACGCAAGATCCGTATCAATGACGAGCCCTACACGATCGTCGCCGTAATGCCGGATTTGATTCCCGAGTGGATGGAGGTAGTCCGCCCCGGCCTGATTGAGGTTTGGACTCCATTCGTACTCTCGGACGAGGCGTCGGCGGAGAGCTCAAGAGGAGCGCGGGGCTTCGCGACACTTGCGCGGTTGAAACTTGGCGTATCACTCGAGCAGGCCCAGGCAGATCTTTCGGCCATCGCGGCCAACCTGGCGGCAGCACATCCGGTCGATCAAGGCGTCGGCGTAGTCGTCCAGAGAGTCGCCGACTCTCGCGTTGGATCCTTACAACCCATGCTTCTTCTTTTGATGGGAGCAGTCAGTCTGATCTTGCTGATTGCTTGCGTCAACCTGGCTAATCTGCTTCTGGCGCGCAACGCAGCGCGTCAACGGGAACTGGCTGTGCGCGCGGCTCTCGGTGCCGGAAGAGGAGGGCTCGTCAGGCAGTTGCTTGCCGAAACACTGCTGCTTTCGCTCACCGGCGGAGCCGTTGGAATGCTTCTGGCACGCATTGGACTCGCGGCTCTCACGAGAATGCATTCTGATTACCTTCCGCAACTCGCTTCCGTGGCATTCGATTGGCGAGTGCTGGCGTTCACCGTATTGGTTTCTCTTGCCACAAGCCTGCTTTTTGGCTTGGCCCCCGCGCTTTTGGACACTCGGCTAAACCTCGTGGAGGCTCTGAAGCAAGGCGGACGGTCCGGCATTTCAGGACGATCCAGTCAGCGCCTCCGTAACCTCCTCGTCGTGGCAGAAATGGCGATGTCTTTGATGCTTCTGGTGGGCGCAACGCTGCTGATCCGCAGCATTATCCGTTTGGAGCGACAGAATTTGGGAGTCCGTCAGGACCACTTGCTGATAGGTCACATCTATTTACCCGAAATCCGCTATCCAGACACCGAAGCGATCACGCGCTTCTGCAATGATTTTTCGGCCCGGGTCCGCGCATTGCCAGGTGTGATTGATGCAACTATAACAACGGTTTTCCCGCCATATAACGGTTGGACACAAATGCTCGGTCTTCCGGGGCGTCTGGCCACGCGCGTCCAGGATATTCCGTCAGCCGAGTTTGGCGTGTCGGATTTTCACTTCCTCAGAACTTTCGGCATTCCGCTACTTCGCGGCAGAGATTTCGCAGAATCGGACAGCGCCAGCAGCCCACCCGTGGCCCTCATTAGTGAGGAACTCCGTCGGCGTTATTTTCCAACCGAAGATCCTGTCGGCAATAAGGTCCACATTGGACCTCCGCAATTCATGCAGATCCCCGCCGGAGAAAACACGACGGATGATGCGGACGTCACGATCATTGGCGTCGTCGGCGATTTCAAGAATGCGGGACTTGCGCGCCCGCCGCAGCCACAGATTACCGTCCTTTACACCCAGCATCCCATCGTGAACTATGGATTCAAGGATCTTGTGGTTCACACCGCTTCCGACCCGCGTTTAGTCGAACCTGAAATACGCGCTCAACTTCATGAGCTGGATTCCGACCTGCCCTTCGCTGACGTACGCACAATCGACGAGCTCATCGAAGCTCAGACCGGCGGACAACGATTCACCACAATTCTCTTGGCTTTATTTGCATTGGCCGGTTTGGCCCTCGCCGTTGTGGGCATCTACGGTGTCGTTTCATTTCTCGTGGCACAACGCAGGCAGGAACTGGCGGTGCGGATTGCGTTGGGCGCGAGCCGCGCTAATGTTCTATGGCTCGTCCTGAAGCAGGGCCTGGAAATGGCCACGATTGGCGCGGCGATAGGACTTCTTGGCGCTTGGGCCGCGCAGAGATTGACAAGGGGGATTCTGTTCGGCATTTCTCCGCTTGACCCGGCCACGTTCGCAGGTGGGGCGATCTTCTTGCTTGCAGTCGCGGCAATCGCATGCGCGATCCCCGGCACGCGAGTTATGCGCATCGATCCAGCAGAAGCGCTTCGCCAGGACTAAGACTGCGTAAGAATGTGCTTCCGAGTACTCGGAACTTATCGTCAGACCACGCGGCGAAGGAGTTGAGGGCAAGCTGGCGGAGCTTACTTTCTCAGATTTGCGAGCCACAGATCTAGAACTTCCTGACTCTTTTGCTCGATCGTGATGAAGGTGATTCCCATCCCCGAGTTGGGCCGCGAATAAGCTACTTTCCCTATCGCAATGAAGTTCACGCCACCATGCGAGATTTGCAGTCTGACCTTTGTGCCCTTCGGGAACGGCGTCACCGTTTCGACAAAGCATCCCACCAAGTTCAGGTTCTCAATATGTGCCGCAAGGTGTTTCTCAGACTGTAGGTCGGTGAGATGGATGCCGGCCACGAAGGAATGACGGGGCGCGCGATGACGTTTGGGTTGAATCGGAGAGCGACCTCAGCGTGTGTTGAAGCCTTTATTTAACCCGATTCCGTCACCATCTACGATAGCGGGATTTAGCAGTGAAAAGGAACCTTCACAAATGGCTATGCTCCAGCCTGAAAGAAATACCTCGGTGGACCTATACAACAAGTTCGGGCACCTCCATCTCACCGGCGGTGAAGGCGGTGTTGAATGCCCGGACGACAACAGGATCGAACTGGCTCCCGGCGCTCTTCATGATGATTTCTTTGGCTTCAAATGGCGACGTGGCTTTGCGGTACGGGCGGTCGCTGGTGAGCGCATCATAGGCATCAGCGACGGAAATGATGCGCGCCTCCAGCGGGATGTCCTCTCCTCGAGTCGGATGATGTCCCGAACCATCGAAGTTGTCGTGGTGTGCAAGGACGATGGGAAGGATTCGATGGAGCGCGCCGCCCACCGGATGCAGGATTTCTCCTCCTTTTTCAATGTGCGTCTTAACTTGGTCGGTCTCTTCGCTGGTCAGCCGCGCAGCCTTATAAAGAAGATCGCGGCTGATATCGAGCTTGCCAATGTCATGGAGGAGTGCCGCGGCGCGGACGTCTTCGATGCGCTCCTCGTTGAATCTAAGCGCCGAAGCAATCTTTGCGGCATATATCGAAACTCGATAGGAATGGTTCTGCGTGTATTTGTCCTTGGAGATGAACTGGCGGAGAATGAGAAGAACGCCGTGATAGGTTTGGCGCAACTCCCGAAGCTTCGCTTGGTTGCGGTCATAGAGAGTGCCCATCGCGTAGGCGGTTACCATTAGCGTCGCCCCCCAAAGAGTGATGTCAAACCATTTGCTGTCCGCCAGAGTTTGGCCGCCATGAAAGTCGAATAAACCTGGGTTGAAATGGGTCAGCGAAACGACCAGGGAAAAGCTCAGCAGGGCCGTCATCGTGGCGTGTCGGCGGCCGTAGAAGTATGCCGAGAAGATTGTCGGGAAGAAATAAAAGCCCAGCACAGCACGGTGCATACTGACCATATAATTCAGCAACATCGCGATCAGAAACAGCGAGAGGATCAGCCAAAGCTCGCCGTTAATTTCGCTCAAGCGGCGCAACCCAGGAGACTTCATGATTTATTCCTCCATCGACGCTGACTTCGGCTTTGACTAAGCAGTTATTTGATACGAGCTGGCGGTCCGAGTAAATCACATGGAACTATGATTAACGAAGTCGTATTGGAACCTTGAGAAGCCGAACATTCGTCGGACAACCTCTGAATCATGATCATATGAAAAGCCGTAGACGACAATATTCCTCATGTGAACGATGTCGTCATGGTAACGCGTGAGGGTCTTTGGAGCTCAGCTCTCGCTCCCGGGATCCGTGATTCGATTACCCAGCCGCGCGAGAAATTTCGTGGTAGGTGAGCGTACTGCCCCTTTCGGCACGATAACGTCAGGTCTTGGCGATCGGTGTCGGAACTATTTGACGAATCGGCTGGATCGCATATGTCTGTGAAACCGTGCGCGCAGGTATGTGCTGTCGGCCCACCAAACACCCAAAACCGCGATACAAACCGGTATCGTGATTTGGATGCCGGAGACTCCAAGAACATTCAAAATCGAAAACCCTCTCTGCTGATCTAAAAAATAAACCCATTCGGTCGTTTGAGACACGCATAGGAGCAGAACGGGGACGCAAGATAACACGATTATGTAGTTCGCAAGGGAAAGTTTACGAAATGCGCTCCGCCATAGAAGCATTCCGTACGCTGCCAAGATGACTCCTATCACAATTTCGGCACGGAAAAATATGTTGAAAATACCATACCTGTCGCCGAACGGAAGGGGAGTAAAAATACCTGGCGACTTCAACCAGATAAGGCCATGTGCGAACAAAAAAACACCAATTCCGAACGGTTTTCTCCCTTGATCAGCCTGATAGTTTGTTGTCATTTCGCCAAGTCCGCGATTTCTTCCAGACAAAACTTCGGCCTCCTGCAGCCATCCAGGGGTGTGCAGACCATTGTGACTCCCGAATTGAAGGATCAGCTATAGCGCGGAAGTACTACTGTCGCGGAAGACACAACTCCACCAACTTGCCTCACCCACCGCAAGACTCTGGCGCCAAGCCGCAAGCGGGCGCGGTAGGGACGATCATCGCTGATCGCCCCCCGCACAGATCCGACGGGCGCTTCTACGGTCGGGTAGGGCGATGGCGCGGACCAGGCTTCGAATGATGCTGACGTTTCCATCGCTCTCCCTAAAATTCCGTAAGACGGGTTTTCCCCGTTACGGCTTTAAGGCCGGTAGACGGGTTGCTCGTGTGGGTGGGCGCGGGACCCGATGGCAAGCCGATCGGACTGGTTCCCGAGACCGCAGCCACCAAAGTAACGGTGACGCATGTGACGAGTGGGCTGAGGATGACCCCACTTACGCTGCCTGCGCCGATGGATGGCCACGTATTCTTTCCCGCCTGAAGACACTGCTTGAGACCGGTAAGACATGCAAGCCCCATTGATACGAGGTGGGGATGGTCTGAAATGACCGGACACATCGTGTGCTAACGACAAAATTCAGATTTTAGATTGACACACCTCGCGGCTGGCGTTAAATTCCCCACCAAGACTGGGGTGCAGTCAGTATCTTTCGTTCTCAAGCTTCAGGGATGACCAGAGGTTGAGTGGGCATGCGTTTTGGCGTATGCGCTTGGACTCGTTTTTTAATTTACAGAACCACAGAGACGTTCCTCAGGGGAGGCTGATCATGTACAGGAAATCCATTCTGGTTCTCGTTGCACTCGCTGTTCTATTCGTGCTCGCGGTACTGCCTTCGGCTGCGCAGGAAACCACGGCAGATGTCGGGGGGCATGTTTCTGATCCAAAAGCTCTGGCGGTTGCGGGAGCGAAAGTTACGGTCTCTAACGCGAACACCGGCTTTTTTCGCGCAGTGGAAACCACTGAAACCGGCGATTTCAGCGTCAATAAGATTCCCCCTGGCACGTACAAAATAACGGTTGAAAAAACAGGATTCAGTAGCGCCGTTTACGACAGCGTTGAATTGAACGTTGGAGACAAGCGCAATTTCGATGTGCCTCTGGCCATCGGTACTACATCGCAAACGGTTATGGTGACCGAAGAAGTCCCGCTCATACAAACAACCTCATCGGAAATTCAGGGAAACGTGACTCCCATCGAAGTTAGCAATCTGCCGGTGGTGGACCGCAACTTCGCCGGGCTGATGACGCTCGTACCAGGCGTGCGCCCTGCCGAGAATTTTGACCCGACTAAAACTCGCTCGGGCAACGTCACCGTGAATGGCACCGACGGCCGTGGCATTGACTATAACGTGGACGGCGGAGACAACAAGGACAACGTGATTGGCGGGATCGTACAGAACTATACGATGGAAGGTATCCAGGAATTTAATGTTGTCACTGACCGTTACTCGGCTGATTCGGGCCGGGCTGTTGGCGCTGTGGTCAACGTGATTTCGAAGTCCGGCACAAACCAGATTCACGGATCTTTGTTTGGCCTATTCCAGAACAGCGGGTTAAATGCAAAGCCGTTTACTGCAGGCGACAAGCCGAACCCGAAGTTTCACCGCTATCAATACGGTGGTTCAGTAGGAGGCCCCATCAAAAGGGACAAGCTTTTCTTTTTTGGCGCCTTCGAACAAAAGCGCGAGCCGGGAAACATTCCTGTTGCTACCGACGCGTTCGACAATCTGACGCTGCTGACTCAGCAACCCGCGCCATTCAACAGTTGGGCCCATCCGGTTGCCCAAGTTCCTTTCCCTTATATCGATGACCTGGTGACGGTGAAAGTGGATTGGAGAATCACCGACAAGCAAACCGCCTACGCTCGGTACGGACGAGAGAAATGGACAAACCCGAACGACCAGCTTGGCAACCCGGTGGTCGCCGATCTTTCCCAGACCAACGGCGATATCAACCAGTTCCACAGCATGGTCCTCTCACACAACTACGTTCTATCCCCGAATAAGATCAATACTTTTTCGTTTCAGTTCCAGGACTTCGTCAACGCCATCAAGTCTGCGCCGGGCAGCACGTTCACCTACCCGATCGCCGGTGGCGGCGTCGCTACGAATCCGAATATCTGTTTTGGAGTGAACCCGGGCTGCGGCGGCGGCGCTCCCGAAGTTGAGCTTGGCACAAACGTAAACGTCCCACAGCAGACTCTAATTCGGAAATATCAGATACGTGATGATTTTAATTTAGTGCTCGGCCGGCACAATATGAAATTTGGCGCCAATTACATCTACTTAGCCAAGCTTGGCGGGTTTTTCTTCTCCGGCGCCAATGGCTACGAACTGACTCTCTTTGACACCCCATCGAACATCCTGGCCAACCCGGCAATTTATCCTCAGGGTTTGTCGACCCCCGGAACTGTTGAGGAATTGACTTTCAACGGCGGGAGTGGCTCCACCGCACAACCGCCCGCTCATGAGATCGGCTTGTATTACCAAGACGATTTCAAAGTTAAAAAGAACCTCACTCTAAATCTCGGTTTGCGCTGGGATGCTATGCCCAATTTCTTCGTTCCGCAACTGACCAACAATCCGGAAACGACGAATCGCACGATCGCTGTGCTGCAGCAGGTTCTGGCCGCAGGCATCTCCGATCCCGCGGCAGCCGATGGATTGGCTCGCGCACAGCTGCTTGCTGGAAACAATTCCAAGCTGCAGAAAACCGGCCCTGGACTTAACGAATTTCAGCCTCGGCTGGGGTTCGCTTGGGATCCCATCGGCTCCGGAAAACTTGTGATTCGCGGAGGCTATGGCATTGCGCGCGATCAAATTTTCCAGAACCTCACGTTGTGGTCTATCCAGCAATCTCAGCCGACTATCTACCAGACAATTATTGACGAGAGAGCGGATAACCCGGGGACGACCTGCACGAAAGGCGCACTCTGTTCCTATGTGCTGGGCAGCCCGTTGCCGGCTCCCGCATCCGGAATCACCACATTGGCGCAAGGCGCCCGCGGGCGTATCAGCGATCCGAACTTGACGGACGCATGGTCGCAGCAGAGTTCGATCGGATTCGCCTACCAGGTCTCTCCCGATTATGCGATTTCAGTCGATTACTACCACGTACTTGGGACTCATGAACCACGCATGATCCAAGATAATCCGCAGATTTCTCCGCTCTGCGATCCGACATTTCCAAACGCGAACCCCGCGGATCCCCGGTGCGTCAATGGACCTACTACGCGTTTGCTGGACGCCGCATTTGTGGATGCCGGCCTCGAACTACCAGCCAGCAATGCAGCTTGTCTCCCGACGCCACCGGACCCGCTGTGTACGCCGCGAATTCAAGAAATTCGCACCGCCTCAGCTACGAACCGTTCACACTACGACGCGATCAACATTCACCTTCAAAAGCGGTTTAGCCATAACTTCACCTTCCAGGTTAGCGATGTGATCTCTTGGTCGAACGCATATGGTGGCCAAGCGACTGCTTCCTACGGAGGAAGCAACCTCGACGTTCTGCGACAAAACGAGTTTCTTCCTAGTGAGTATGGTCCGACGCAGTTCGATGAGCGCAATCGCTTTGATGCGAGCGGTGTCTTCCAGTTGCCGCATGGATTCCAAATCGCACCCATCTTTCAATGGTCCACCGCGCGTCCATATTCCGCGCTCGCTGGAGTTGACCTCAACGGTGACGGCCAAGCGGTGCTCGACCGGGCGTGTGTTGGGTTAGGTCCTGCGGTCAACGGATGCCCCATAGTCTCCCCCAACAGCTTCCGCGGAAAGGCCCTGATTCAGATGGACCTCCGTGCGTCCAAGGCGTTCAGCTTCGGTGAAAGAATGAGGCTGCAAATCATCGGGGAGATGTTCAACCTCTTCAATCGCGACAACTCATGCAATAACGTTGACACCACGTTCTATGATTCAACCGGTGTTCGCAGCAGCACCTTCGGCCAGCGGGTCGGCTATTGTGGCGGCCAAGGACCTGGCGCAACGTTCGGGAACGCCTACCGCACTCAGTTAGGCTTCCGGTTCGAGTTCTAAACCTTATCTACATCGGGGACGCGATGAAGTTCGCGTCCCTTTTTTCCAATCAAACACTGATATCCGGGCGTGGTATCCTCAGCGCAAGAAATCATCGAATCAGAGGAGGTTCCTATGCGGATTCGATCGCAACTATTTCTCGTGGTTTTTATCTTTACGTTCGCGGCCAGTCTCCCTGGACAGAGAGGCCACAAGACAGATTGGAGGCCGGGCTCTACACCGGGCGATTTCGATAAGATGGATAAGGATTCGCCGGACCCCCAGCCTGGAACGTCCACAGCATCTGCGGCTATCCGGCAACTACGTGATGGAAAGCTCGCCGGCCTAAATGTTCAGTTGACCGATCTTATTCACGCCGCCACCGACCTACAGGAACAGTTGAAATCTGCTGACCCAAATACCACACTCTCTGTGGAATTGCGCAAGCGCGGAAAACAACTCGAAGAAGCAGCTCATAAGATCCATAAGGGAATCAGTGACCTCTAGAGCCAAATTGCCAATCGCAGCCGCTATTTTCATTTCGGCCAGCGCTGGAAATTTTTCGTCAGGGTGATTGCCTACTACGTTTCAGCGGATGGAAATCGATTCTTGCTCAACGCGGCGGCATAACGAGAGTACGCGGCCCTTAGCACTGCTTCTGACCTTCAGCGCGGAGAAATGACACTCGTATACCGAGAGCACACTTGGGCCTATTTAACTCCGCCTACTTGAGTCTAGGGGCCGACATTGTTATGTAAAGAACACGACGAGAAAAAACACTCTTCGGAGTGAACGGAGAAGTGCGCTCAAAAAAGTATTGACGGAACCGACGTTGTTAGAGATGTCCGGTGGCTGGAGCTAACAGCTCTTGAAACTTTTCCAAAGACATGCACTTAAAAAGCCTCGGATGGAGCAGACCCTCTCACACTGAATCAGACCTGCGCCAGACCGCCATCCACGAATACTTCGCTTCCTGTCATAAAGCTGCTGTCATCGGAGGCGAGGAACAGGGCTACGGCAGCCGTTTCATCCGGGTTGCCCAGGCGTTCCAGTGGTGCCTGACTGGCCATACCGGCAAGAAGAGTTTCTTGCATTCCCGTTTTGGCCAGTCCATTGAGAAGACCTGGCGTCGTTGTAGCCCCCGGCGAGAGCACATTGACCCGGATGCCTGTACCCTTCAGGTCCAGCGCCCAGCTTCGAGCAAAATTCCGGACAGCGGCCTTCGTTGCGCTGTACACGCTGAAAGCGGGCGTTCCCGTGGAACCTGTAGTCGATCCCGTGAGTATGATGGAGCCGCCAGACCGCATCAGCGGAAGTGCCTTTTGCACCGTAAACAGGGTTCCTTTGACGTTCACATCGAAAACTTTGTCGAACTGTTCCTCGCTGATTGCGCCCAAAGGACTCCTGGCACCTATCCCTGCGTTGGCGAACAGTATGTCCACATGCCCCTTATCTGCCTGCACGGTTGCGAACAGCCGGTCGAGGTCATCCAGGTTTGAAATGTCGCCTTGAACCCCCGTAACCCCGGAGCCAAGGGTAGCGACCGCCTTATCCAACTCGTCCTGACGCCGACCAGTGATGAAGACGTATGCACCCTCGGATACAAACCGCTTCGCAGTTGCCAGCCCGATGCCGCTATTGCCGCCAGTGATGACGGCAATCTTTCCTGTGAGCTTTCCATATTCCGAACCCTTTTCGTATTTCATGAATCACCAACTCTTCGCCCTGCCTTCTGTAATGACCTGTAGGCTCAAAGTGAACGAGTTCCTTCAGACTAGTGTTCCGCACAACAGCGCAGACTGTAATAGACGTGATTCACTCCATTATTTCGACGTCGATCCATCTACCGGCGTCCCATGATGTGCACGAATGCGTCATCTCATTTCTCCTCTTGCTCGCATGAACGCGAGCTTTCTCTTCCGCCTGGTTTTACCAACGTCGTTCTGAGGCACCTAGTCTGCGTGCTGCGCCGCCGCCTTCCCAAGGAACTTCACCAACTCCGTGTTCACTTCGTCCGCGTGTGTCCAGGTTATGCAGTGCGGCCCGTCCTTCACCACCACCATCCGCGCTCCCTTGATTGACTTGCCAGTGCGCGCCCCCGCGGAACCGATCGGTAGAATTCTGTCTGCGTCTCCGTGCAGGACTAGCGCTGGCACATCAATCTTGGCTAGGTCTTTTCGGAAATCTTCATGCCAGGTTGGCACGCAAGCTAGACTGGCGGTAGCTGAAGAGAATGCCGCCACGTTCCAACTTGCCTGCACAGCCTGTTCGCTGACGCGTTTGTTGAGCAGCACGTCCGTGTTGTAGAAATTCTTGAAAAATTCAGTGAAGAACGCGTAACGGTCCGCGATGATGGCTTTCTCGAGTCCGTCGAAAACACTCTGGTCCAGGCCCTCCGGATTGTCCGGCGTCTTCAAAAGAAATGGCGGAACCCCGGAAATGATGACGGCCTTGCTGACGCCCTTGGATCCATATTTCCCAAAGTAGCGCGCCACTTCGCCGCCGCCCATAGAGAAACCAACCAGCGCGAATTCGCGGAGTTCGAGATGCGCGATCAGTTTGTGCAGGTCCTCGGCGAACGTGTCGTAGTTGTAGCCCGTTGTCGGCTGGGTGGACTTGCCGAACCCTCTGCGGTCATACGTGATGATTCGGTATCCTGCGTTCAAAAGAACCGGAACCTGCTTCTCCCATGAAGCGCCGTTCAACGGATATCCGTGAATCAGAACAACCGCCGGACCCTTGCCATGATCTTCGTAGTACAGCTCGATATTGCCCGAGTTTTCCTTCCCGACAGTAACGTGTGGCATTGACTCCTCCTTTTTTCATTTCAGGTTGAAGTTGATTTGATGTTGGTAGTTATTGAGGCAAGGACCAGTGTGCCGTTGTCCTTGCAGTTAGTGGCACCCGCTGTCTAAGCACCTAACCTGCATTAAAATCTCTGACTGCGCCCTAATTTCGCGAAGCTACAAACGCCGCCGAGCTCCCCGGTAAAAGCACCCTTCTCATGTACGCGGGAAATCACCGCTTGCAAGAGCAGCGAAGTTCTGATGATCTGCTCGAACATCGACGCCTTATCGATTTCTTCCCGCAACACTACGTTCTCGTTCTGGAGTCGCTGCTCAGCCTGCTTGCGGTCCTCGGTATCGGTCCTATGCAGACTGCAATACACGTGATCCACTCCTTTATCGACCTCGATATTTCTACGGGCGTCCCATGATGTGCACATGTGCGTAGGGCGATCCTGCCCACATGATGTAGGCTCCTGTCGGCTTGTGCGTGGTCGGTAGTCCCGTGGTTTTCGGATCAAAGGGCCACATGATCATCCAATGTGATCCGATCGCGATGGGTTTGCTTGTGGTGTCGTACGGATCGGAGTCGCTTCGCTGGGTAGCTCCTGCGAGCATGTAGGTTATACCCGGCATGGCATTGGTCGGCTTGGGCTTGTGTTCAGCGAAATCCCTGAACCATTGCATAGACGCTTCGTCTGCGCACATGGCAGGCTGTCCAACTCCTGTGGGATCGCCCGGCATGCAGGTAAATCCGTTGGTTCCGGCGCGCAGTACCGTCATCTTACCATCATCCATTTCCACTACTGTCGCAGCCTTGGCGACATCCGGCGACGCCGCTGAAAGCGCGCGGGCTATTTTAGTCTGCGTAGACTCGCTGGAATTGGAAGCTGAGGACTGGAGTGTGTGCATCTGCGCTGCTGCTCCCAGGCCAACTCCAGCAATCACCAGGGCGACAAACGTTGCTGCAAGGACGCCAGAACTTCCTTTCGGATACGACATTAAGAGACTCCTCCTATATTTTCTAGTTTGCATTTGAACTCTGTAGAGCGTCATCTCCGAGCGACCGCATAAAATTTGACAGCATGGGTCACGCCCATCAACAAGTTCGATGCAGATGCAACCGTTCGGTCGCATATTTTCCTTGCTTATCAAAGCCAACCCCTGCCGCACTCAAGGTACACACAAACCCAGGAATGGTGTCGACGCTCAGACGAAAGCGTTCCTCACTCCGGTGCGGCACCGCCTCGCTTGACAGGGTTCGCGCGAGGGATGGGGATCTTGAAAGCGCTTGTGGGTTGGGTAACGCCTTGACGTCTGCCATAAACCAGCCGCCTATCAGTCAATGGCGTCGGTAGTACCGCACAAACAGATGACCAGCAGTTGTCGCGAGGAGGAATGCGGGAACATGCCCTCAACCCGGCAATGCCCCTCCCAGAATTCTGGCGCGCTCGGCAAGACAGACAGAGAAAGAAGATGCGCACGGCATAACCCTGGTTTCTCAATCGACCAATCAATCTCAAGTAGCTTCTGCCTGAGAGCGTCGTTTCAAAACCAAAATCTGCTCGGCGCTGAGCCAAAAGATCAATTTCAGTGAGCATAAGTTTACCGGCGCGAAAAGCCGCTGTCTCGGGCGAAAACGGGGCCATGCCTTGAGCGATAAGCTCGGCGTCGATGAACTTCCGGCAGTTAGCGTAATTCGGCAGGAATTCGCGCGCAGGGTCGTCTTTCCCACGCCGTTCGGCCCCGCAATGATTTAAATACTCGGACTCATAGGAGAGCGTTGACCATGATAGCGGAGATCGTTCTCGATATGTTCCGAGATAATCTTTCTTTTCCTCCCAATTTCTTGCCATCTTTTTGGCGGCAGTCGCTCTTAGTTCCGCTTCCTTGAGAACACGTTGGACGCCGTCCGGTTCCGCAACAGCTCTCTCCCGCAAACGGACGATTCCGGACCGCGCCTTCCTGTAGAAGCCGATAAGTCCAAACAACATAAAGCCTTAGATAAGAGGAAACTCGGAAGGACAATTGCGATAAGCTCACCAGATTTTCTGAGGTGTCCCCATGCAGATTCTTTGGCACGACCTACGCTACGGGCTGCGAATACTTGCGAAGGCACCCGGATTCACTGTGGTCGCCGTGTTGACGCTCGCTCTCGGCATCGGCGCAAACACAGCGATCTTCAGCGTCGTTAACGCCGTCCTTCTGCGTCCACTCGCGTATAGGGATTCACCATCTCTCGTCAACATCTGGGGGAAATTTGAAAAAGAAGGCATTCCGCAAAACTGGATCTCCGAGCCCGAATACTGGGACTTGCTCAATCACAACGAATCGTTCACGCAGATTGCCGCCTACTCACTGGGGGGCAGTGCGAATCTCACTCGCGCCGATGCACCTCCCGTACAGGTCTCGGAAGCCGGCGCCACGGCGGACATATTCCCGCTACTCGGCATTACGCCAATGGTCGGCCGCAACTTCAGCGGCGAGGAAGACCAGCCTGGTCATTCTCACTTCGTCCTGCTTAGCTACGCGCTTTGGCAAACTCAATTTGGTGGAGATCCGAACATCGTGGCAAAAACAATTCAGCTCGATGGCGAAACGTACTCCGTGGTGGGTGTTCTGTCGAAGCAGTTTTCTCTCGGTAGCAAACAGGATCTCTGGGTTCCACTCGGACTGAATCGCGCCAAACCGGGCAGCCGTGGTTCTCATTATCTGCACGTCATTGCGCGTCTAAAGTCCGGCGTAAACCCCACGCAAGCTTCCGCCGCGCTCGCACGGTTCGCGGACGATCTTCGGCGCGCATATCCCGGCGACTACGGGCAAGGCGCCGAGGGAGATTTCAGCGTATACATGGTACCGATGAAGGAGCAACTCGTTGGCAAACTTCGTCCGGCTTTGCTCGTGCTGCTGGGGGCCGTGGCGTTTGTCCTACTGATGGCCTGCGCCAACGTCGCGAATCTTCTGCTTGCCCACGCTTCCTCGCGCGAGAAAGAACTTGTCGTCCGAGCAGCGTTGGGTGCGGGACGCGTACGCCTGATAAGGCAATTGCTTACCGAAAGTTTGATACTGGCGCTTGCCGGCGGCCTGCTAGGACTGATGTTCGCCTACTGGGGAGTGGGGGCTCTTCGTGCGCTTGTTCCAGCCAATACTCCGCGCATGGACGAAGTCCATCTCGATCCTACGGTTCTTGCGTTTACGTTCGGCGTCTCCCTGCTCACGGGCGTGTTCTTCGGCTTTGCGCCGGCTTGGCAAGTTGTGCGAAATAATCTGAGCGAGACGCTGAACGAAGCTGGTCGTGGCACCTCCGCCACCAGAGGAAGCCGCCGCTTGCGCGCTGTGCTCGTAGTTTCCGAACTTGCGCTGGCGGTGCTTTTGCTCGCTGGTGCAGGCCTGTTGATCCGCAGCTTCAGCTTCTTGCTTGAGGTTTCTCCCGGCTTCCAAACGCAACACCTACTTACGATGGAGATTTCCCTGCCGGAGAAAACTTATGCGGATGGCGCGCCGGTACAGAACTTCCTCACTCAGCTAATGACTCGCGTCAAAGTGCTTCCGGGAATCCAGTCAGCCGGCGCCGTTTCGCAAATGCCACTCAGTGATTCCTATAATTCCGGATCGGTATTTTTTGAAGACACCTCTATTCCTGATATCCCTAGACTTCAAGCGTTAGGCAATCTTCCCTTTATAGAAATCGACCAACGTGCAGCCACGCCGGGCTACTTTCAAACGATGCAGATTCCGCTCGTCCGCGGACGGCTACTGAGCGACGCGGATGACGCGAGCGCTCCGTTCGTCCTCGTAGTGGATGCAAATTTCGCGCATCGCTTCTGGCCTCATGGAGACGCCATCGGCCAGCGTGTGGCTTTCGATACCATACCCAACGTCAAGCCCCTGGCGCCGCGCTGGCGTACAATCGTAGGCGTGGTCGGGCACGTGAAGCACTACGCGCTCGACGTCGAAGGCCGGGAACAGGTTTATGCACCGCACGGACAGCCCCTTTTTGGGGCTTTTGCTCCCCGCGATATGACGCTTGCCGTGCGCACTTCGCTTGACCCGGCAAGCGTGACTAGCGCGATCCGTGAGCAGGTCTCCGCAATCGACAAGGACCTGCCGCTCTATAATATCGCCACAATGGAACAGCTCGTCTCGAATTCCGTTGCCCAGCCGCGCCTGAATCTCTCGCTGCTTGCGTCTTTCGCGGCGGTTGCGCTACTGCTGTCAGCTGTCGGCGTTTATGGTGTAATGGCCTACTCCGTCACTCAGCGCACACGCGAAATCGGCATCCGTATAGCGCTGGGGGCGATGCCGCGTGACGTTCTGAAACAGGTGCTTGCCGAGGGCGGACGCCTCGCCTTCTTCGGCCTGTCCCTGGGCACCGTTGCCGCGCTCGCGCTTACGCGGCTGATGGCGGGCCTACTCTTCGCAGTCAAGCCGAACGACCCTCTGACGCTTGGAGTAGCCGCCGGGCTCCTCGCAATCGTTGCACTCTCGGCGTGCTATTTACCGGCGCGCCGTGCCACGCGCGTGGATCCGATGGTCGCGCTGCGGTACGAGTAGTTCGTTTTCGATTTCATCGTGGACGACACTCTGAGAGTGAGGCTACGAACAACCCTCGCTCAACCATCATGCGTGAATCAGAGCAGGACTGGAGCGAACATTCTCATCCGAAAATCGAGTCTTCCGAAAATCCTGAAACTGCCTGCACACAGGCAAGTGTACCGATGGCGAAATGGCTTTGCTTTACTCGTCGTACTCTACTTCGCGGGCTGCGCCAAGCGCGCTTCAATGCTATCGGAGAGACGTAATACCAGCGAGGAAGCGGTGCGTTTTGTCAGCGGCAACGTCGCTCTTGCTGGAACACTCGTTCTTCCAGCGGGACCTCAGCGGCATCCAGCAGTTGTCCTCTTCCATGGGTCTGGCCCCGAGAGCAGGAACCTCATTATGGCCCGGTGGTTTGCAGCACAGGGTCTTGCGGCATTGGCTTATGACAAGCGGGGTGTGGGGGAGTCTGGTGGCAACTTTCAGACTGTCCCGTTCATGGACCTTTGTGAAGACGGGCTTGCGGCGGTTAAGTACTTAAAGTCGCGCAAGGACATCGATCCGGAATACCTCGGAGTGTGGGGCCTTAGTCAGGGAGGGTGGCTGGCACCACTCGCAGCTTCGCGTTCCGCCGATGTCTCGTTCGTCATCGCTGTGTCAGGCCCCGGCGTTTCTCCCGGTGAGCAGATGCTTTTCTATTATGCGAACGAGCTGCGAACCCGAGGTGTGCCGGAGGACGACATTCGGGAAGCCGACACTTTGCGCCGTGATGTCTGGAACTACCTCTACACGGGTAAGGGATATGAGAAGGTGAAAAACGAACTGAATCAAGCTCGCAGCAAACGGTGGTATAAGGAAGTCAAAACGCAGCAGGACAACTTGTTCGGGTCGCTTCAGATTTCTGAAGACGTCAGCAAACCGGGCAATCCGAACGTGAATTGGGTTAGAGTTGAGATGAATTACGATCCTGTCCCCGCGCTGCGAGCATTACGAGTGCCAGCCCTGTTCGTGTTCGGAGGCGAAGACCGGCTAGTACCTGTGAGGAAGAGCGTTGCTGTCATCCAGCAAGTTCTCACTGAAAGCAGCAATCGAGATTTCACGATACGGGTATTTCAACACGCTGACCACGGCATACGTCTGGTAACGGACAAAGCAGATGACACTGTCGACCCTGAATATCTGGAGACAATGCGAACGTGGCTGGCCGCGCGCGTTGAAATCTCGCGTTGACTCGATCGATCAGGCGGTTGCAGCATGAAAAATTTAGTTGGGCATTTTCCCACGCCATTGTGCCTGATCAGTTCTCGTTTTCAGTCGTTTTTCAATTTCGACGCATCTGAACGGTGAGTACCACAGCAGATCCGTCGGATGCGGATGTAATGGTAGTAAGCCATTTCGCCCCAAGTCTGTCAGAAAAGGCCCACCGGCTCTCGGTCGCCGCCGAGCCGTCGACCTTGGTCCATTGCCCCCATTTTGTAAGCGAAGTATTGACGACACCACTGATCTGCGACGGCGTGTGCGGTGCCGGAACCCGCACGGTCATATGCCAGTGGTCGCGATCGCCATAATACTCATCCAGGTAAGAACCCTCCGGAAGATCCGTCCCGATTTCATCTGGGATATACATGTCAGGCAGCATCGCCCTGGCGAATCTCGAATCTGGATCCCAGTTGTATTCCATATTCAGCGCGCTGAATTTCGCACGCCCATTTCCCACCAGCTTCGAAACCATGTAAAGAGAGCCTTCGATACCGGAAGATAAACCGGCCGTGGTGATGATTCTGCCGTTGTCCACATATTTCTTGTCACGGACCACTATCGTAGTCGGTGATACATCAGTAAGATTGTCGAGGTATCCGTAAAACGTTGTGGCTGGTAGGTTATCTAGCAACCCAGCCTTCGCTGCGAGAAATGCTCCGTTGCAAACCGTCATCACTTCAGTTTGCTTGGCCATTTCCTTAATCCACTTCATAGCAACCGGATTTACCATCTGGTCCCCGACTGCTTTGTCTCCCGGTCTGTAGGATCCGCCGCCAGGGAGCACAACCAAGTCCGGTTTCGGCGCGTTTTCGAATGAATATTTCGGCGTTATGGTTAGGCCACCGGATGCCTGTATAGGGGCCACTGTTTCGCCAACGATGTAAACATTCATCCCCGATTCCGCAAACACTTCGTATGGACCGGCAAAATCAATAACCTGGACACCAGGAAATACAAAAATCACCACATTAAACTTCTGCTTCGTTTTTTCGATCCGCAGTTGCGCCAGGCTCACGCGTGCCATTGCCAGCATGACGATCAAAATAAGAATGGCTCGCTTACTTATCTGACAAACCGACACACCCGTTTTCATGGATAGCCTCCCGAGTCGGGATAGGACTCAAATATCCTCTTATATCGCCCCACGTACAACTATATCGTCTGACGGTATAATTGGTAAAAAGTAAGCAAATATCTATGCTTCCGACTGACCAGGAAATTGAGCTTTTACGCGAGCGAATCCTTAGATTCAAAATTGCAGTAGGCTCTTTGTATCATGCGAGGGCACTACTACTGACTGCCGACGCTACAATGTCCGCCTTCTGAGTCCACGAACTGCGCTAGTAGGCCGCCGAAATCTTGTTTTGTTGGTGGCATACTGAAGTGGACTCCCTTCGTGCTCATCTCGTGGTGAAATGTTTGGATGTCGGGAACGCTGAATCCCAATTCAATCGCTCCGGCGGGGTTCTTTTCAGACGCTGGATGTAACGCGAGCGTTGTTTCCCCGGTGACAAATTCGCTCCAACCGGGAGACTCGAACTTTAATTGTAAGCCAAGCACGTCGCGATAGAATTTCACCGCACGGTTCATATCAGCGACAAATTCAATCACATAGCTGAGTTTCATGAGGGACTCCCTCCCAGGCCGGGAGAATATCTTACCGACCACGAGAAGTCCAAAACGGTTTCCTTTCCACACAGTCGAGCTCTCGTCTGAGCGAGTTTCATTTCTGCTTGGACATACGAGCATTCGAATTACTGAGAAACACCAGGCACCCTGGGTTCGCGCCCGCCAAGAACAAGCTGAAGGGGACGTGCGACGCGTGTGGGCGCAAGATCCCGTAGTTCTCCTCGAATCGAAGGTACGTCAGAGGTACACAGAAAGCCCACGGCAGTTAACTAATAGAAAATAAAAACCAAAGAAGGCGGAGAGGGTGGGATACTCACCCAGTTTCTATGAGCATCCTATCTTGTTTTCAGCAACATGCATGAAAACCGCATGAACATTGGCGATCTCCACCGTTTCGCATTCTGCAACTCTTTTAACTGTTGCGCATAAATAGCACCGATTTCGGGCCGCAACAGACACCAAAGACACCACGAAATCGCCTTTCGGCACTCAACTCGGGACGGCGTGTAATCAGCTCCTCCGGCCCGATCGTCATCGCACAACCTAACAGACGAAAATGCCGAGGCGCTTCCCGAAGTCTCATCTCCAGGAATTCAATCTGCACCACAACTTCGGCGCGCACCCAAACGCATTTCTTCATCATCCGGAAACAGCTGCTCGGGACCAGGACAGAAAATACGTGGACTGTCCTCATATCATTATCAGGAAATCGCCTTCCAGACTTTTGTCCGGCAGCAGCGCTCGAACTGCGCGATCCATGGTGGCAAGCTTTCCTTTCTTATGCATCGCAAGCCCTAACAAGTAGGCATCCGTCACTTGTTGATGGCCCGCCAAGCGCTGAACGAATGGTTCAAGTGCATAGGCAAAACTGACCTCGTCGGGCCAGAATCGGTGCGCGGGATGGCCAAGGTTGGCTTGTAGCAGGGCGAGAGCATCCGCGGGGGTGAGAGCGTTTGGAGAGAAAGCGGGATTCGAGAGTATGCGGACGAAGGCGGTCTGGGTCAGTGGGCATGTTGCCCACCCTTCGCGCGCATGGCGCGCAAGCCATTCCTGGACTTTCTCATGAGCGCGGTGGGTGGGCCAAGCCATCGCGATAAGGACATTGACGTCCAGCAAAAAACCGGCTTTCACTCCAATTCGTCCTGGAGCCTTTCGACATCCTCTGTGCTTACAGGCGGCGAGCCAGGCGGAAGCTCGACGACGTGAAAGCCGTTGACGAGGCGGGTCTGTAAGGGTGCTTGCAGCCCCCGGCGCACCAGTTCCGATACGGCTTTGCCGATGGCGACGTCCCGGGCTTCAGCGTACGCCTTTACTTCCCGAAAAACATCATCGTCCAGCGAAAGTGTGGTTCTCATACACTTATGATGCTACAAGTCAGGACTGATGTCAAATCAGAAAGTTCTACATCGATCTAAGTCATTTGATGCGATGGACGGCTCGGTCATCGGGCAATGGTACCTCAGCACCACGCGCCCACGAAGTGCACTGCTCGTTAATCCTGCGAAGACTTATGAGGGTGCACGAGTTTTGAGATTCTTGCTTTGGGGCGTTGTGATCGCCGCAAGCTCAAAGTTGTGGTCGCCAGCTCAAGGCACTTCATTCACAGCGCCTTCACTTGCCTCCTAAATGTGCGCCTGAAGCAACGGGTGGCTGTCACAGTGGGTCGGTGATCACGCTTTTCTTCTCTGCTGTCTGGTTTTGGAGCGTTTTATCTCTCTCGTGTAGTGAAGCATGGCGTGTCGCAGCAGCCCATTCGCTTTGGTCTGGTAACCGCGGCCATCGGCTTTGAGCCAGGCGATGACGTCTGAATCCAGACGTATCGTAACGGGCTTCTTTGTTGGTCGATAGAACTTGCCGATTTCGGCTCCGCTCCAATCGACAACCGCAGGAGCGTCCGAGAAATCAATCTCTTCGTCTCTTTTTTTGGCGATCGCTCGGATGTCTCGCTTCTGCTCCTTTGTGAGCTTCCTCATAGGCCCTCCTTTCGTGGGACTCGGCGGCGCGAGCCGAGATGATGCGAATGACTTCTTCGTCGTGTTCCTCATAAAAAGTATGAACGACCAATAATATCGAACCCGGCCCTATAGCTCCGACCGTTATCCAGCGTTCCTCATCCTCAAAGTGACGTCACGCTGCGTAATCGCATAGGGATGGTCGAAAACGAGAACGGCGGTTTCAAAGCGAACATCGTGCTTGCGAAGATTTTGGCGGTTCTTGTTCTCATCCCATATGAATCGCATAGCAAGTCGCGACGAGTCAGCATATCAGGTGAAATTGAAAGATGTCAATACATTTGTACGTACGTCATGCGCTCAGAGTGATGCTCCGATACCCCATCATCGAATGTGGGTGAGAGTGCCGCCCTCTCCACCAGCTCACTTCGGGTGACCGCCGTCTCTCGATGTTTACTCCACAACCCGCGTAAACAAAGGCTTCTCTTCACATGGCTATAAGTTCTGCGTTTACGCTCGCGGCCCCCGCACCTCAGCCACCAACACAGACACCATGGAATTCAAGGGAAAGAAAATCAATGACTTACAGAAATGGCGGTGGACGCAGTCCCGTGCGAACTTTTCTCCGGCCCAATTCCCTGCTAACAGGGAAAAATACAGGGAATTTTGCACCTTTACACGGAAACATTCGGCGATAACTCCACGCTGCAGAGTGTTTTAGTGAGAAAAATTAGGTCTTCGAGACCAATCGGAACAGGGAACGATCAGGCAAGGAACAGGGAATGGAATTCCCTGTTAGCCAAATCCTGTGGCGAAATGTCTCAAGAGCCCGGAGTTAGTGACCTATCGTTCTTGGTGTGCGTCAGGCTTTCCGAGTGCGAAAACGGTTCCGTCAACTGCATAACGTGCAAGAAAGAATTTGACGTGCTGGTTGCCGACCCAATTATCGGCGGGCCATTCCCAGAATAGAAGTTCTGCGCGCCGCGTTGGAGTGATCGGGTTGGGGACCGGCACGATGGCCGCATATGGGCGCATGGGGGACGTCTTTCGATTTTATGAGATCGACCCATTAGTGGATCGGATTGCCCGCGGTCTGTTCACTTACCTGGGCGAAACCGATGCCTCGATCCAGAACGTTATGGGAGACGCGCGGGTCTCCCTCGCCGCCGAAGCGCCGCAACAATTCGACGTTCTGGTTGTGGATGCGTTTTCCGGCGGTGCCCTCCCGGTGCACCTGCTTACCACCCAGGCGTTTGCTCTCTATCGGCGCCATTTGAAGTCCACGGGCATTCTCGCTGTGCACGTCACCAACCAGTACCTCGACTTGGCTCCGGTCGTTCAGCAGCAAGCGAATCATGCGGGGCTGCAAGCGGTCCTGATCATCTCCGATTCGGACGCCAGCCAGGATATAAACAGAGCCGACTGGGTATTGGTTTCCGCAAATACAAATTTCTTTTTGCTACCCGAGGTGGACGCGGCCAGAGAGAATTTCAGCACTCGCAAGAATTTACGCCTCTGGGATGATGACTACAACAGCCTGCTACCGGTGGTGCGATGGCAACGGCGCAAGGAACGATGAGCGTGAATCCTGCGGTCTTTAGCATCCAGGTATGGTTAATGGCAGCGGGTTCCTTAGACGGGCAAAAACAGGCCGTTGGAACCACGCTGATCTCGCTAGGGCTAGCTCTGACGGCGAATTCGGACATTCTCATTTTGCGGCGACACCTGACGGCGAATTCGTTGTATCAAGGGCAGAGGAAGCGTACGATGCACGAGTCAGAGGCCAAATCGGAAATTCCGGCTTAATTTCTTCAGCGGGGAATTCGGCAGACTGTCGTCCCAACGACAGCCGGACCAATAATGGCATTTTGCCACGACTACCCAAGGTAACGTAGAAAGCGGTCGGTGATGACGAACACCGGGGCAGGTGGACACCGGAATCAAGCACTTAAGGAGAAGGAAATGAGAGCAACGATCACGCGAAGGGCGACGAGAATGATCATCTCGCTACTACTCAGCCGTGGTTTTCGGCTCCTAGGACTTGTCTTCATAGCCTACGCGATGCTCGTTTCGAGCCGACACAACGCTGAGTCCGCCAACATCTATCCTCAGAATAATCCGGTACGTCGAGCGCGGACGTCCCACTGCTACTGCTCGTCGGATATGGGGCAATCCACAATGTATTTCAGCGCCGCCTTTGATCTATTTTTGCCTGCCGGCGCTCCCGACCTTAAGTACCACCAAATGGAGGACTCGTTCAAACAAACTATCCAACAAAAGTATGGCTACGAAGGTAACGCGGTTTGCTTCGGGAACTATAAGACTTTAGCTGAGGTGCAAGCGGACGAGCAGAAGCGAATCACCGAAATGCGCGCCTCCAAGAAATGGAAGATCATCGAGACCGGCTGGACCTACAATGGCGCGCCGCCAATCGTTGCTTCCGGCAAAGGTAAACCCTCCTACTGCTTCGGGTATAACGGCAACACCGGGTATTTCAGCGATATTTTTGAAGTGCCGCCACATACCCCGCTCATCCCCGTGGTCGTTGATGGCTTCGCTCGGTTCGTCATTGAAAAGTATGGCTTAGAACCTGGACGTAATGGGACGGGGTCCTGGGAAGGGGGGGTGACTTGCCCTTCGAGTGACAACAAGGACGCAGATAAGCGATACGGAAGAGAAAAAGGGTACAAGATTATCGAAACTGGATGGAAACCCAAAAGCCTCCCGCCACCGAACCTAGGGCCTGCATGAAAGAGATCGACATCTATAACCGGAAGTGTCCTGGCTCAGCCTGAAATGGAGAGGTGACGTTTTCCGCTAGTGAAGATTCCGCCCCTACGGGGAGGGGATCTTCATGGCATAAGGATCGAATCGTCCGATCCCTGATTCTGGTCAGATAGGCCTGTCGTTCGCCAAAACTCTGTCCGCCTTTGAAATCAGTGGTATAGAGATTGCTCTCCACAGGGGATTGGGGATATCAGCCACCCATGTTCCATCTCATTCGGATCGTTCTCACATCAACTCTTCGCCTCTTCCGCACGCGTCGCAGCCTGTTGCTTGAAAACCTAGTTCTTCGGCAGCAACTTGCTGTCCTGAAGCGAAAGCGCACAAGGCCACGACTTGGTCTGGATGGAAAGGAACCCTCATCGTAGTGGACCCTGAAACGGTCGTGCGATGGCACAGAGCCGGATTCCGCTTGTATTGGAGGCTGATCTCCAAGGTCCGGACGCAGGTTGGCAGAAAACAGATGCCGCAGGAGATTCGGGAGTTGATTTTCCGGATGGTCGCCGAGAACACTACGTGGGGTGCCCCGCGCATCCATGGCGAACTCCTCATGCTTGGCTTTGATGTCTCTGAGCGAGCGATCTCCCGCTGGATGAAGCGAGCGCCGAGGGATCCCCAGCCAGCCAAACGTTGGCTCGCCTTCCTTCGAAATCATCGGGAAGCTATCGCTGCGATGGATTTCTTCACGGTTCCAACGGCCACCTTCAGTGTGCTCTACTGCTTCTTCGTCATCAGTCACGACCGTCGGCACATCCTGCACTTCAACGTCACAAAGCATCCGACGAGTATGTGGATCGTCCAGCAGTTACGGGAAGCATTTCCGTTTGAGCTAGCTCCTCGGTTTCTCATCTTCGACCGGGATGCGAAATACGGTTTGGAGGTCCCGTCCGCCGTTCGATCTCTAACGATGAGTCCTGTGCGGACTTCCTTCGAAAGTCCGTGGCAGAATGGAATTGCGGAGCGTTGGGTAGGCAGTTGCCGCCGCGAACTGTTGGATCACATCATCGCAGTTGACGAACGCCATCTGAAACGTTTGCTCGCTGAATACGTCGGCTACTACCATGACGACCGCACGCATCTTGGGCTCGGGAAGGGAACGCCGGACTAATAGAACTCGTTCCAGAGCGTCTGGTCGCGTCCTATCCCATGAGCGACTCGGCGGGTTGCATCATCGTTACGATAGGGCCGCCTCACCCCAAGCGTATAGTTCTGAAACCGCAGCTCGAACTCCATCCTTGTATATATAATCGGGACACAGCCCGGGGTTGCTACCAAAGAGAATCTTGCCATCAGTAGAGCACCCCTCGTTCGATTTCTCAGTGTTCATTCAGACATTCGCGACTTGGGCTCGGGTCATTGTTGGCGCGGATGACATTTTGGCGAAGCACAGGTGGCACGAAATGAGTATAGTGCTGCGATTGTTATCTAGGCAATCTGTCGGTTGGAGTAACGCAGCATGTTTCTTTGCAAGGCGTGCAAATTAGAGAGCGCGTTTGCAATGATTTCTCGCTCGTAGTTCGAATCTGGGTTTTCGACAAGATCTTGGATTCGCAAGAACATAGCTGCTTCCGCCTCGGTAATTCGAAAGCGAAGTTTAATGGGATCGTGTTCAACGAGAGCGTTGGAGTAAAGCGTGTACCATTCGGCTTGGTTCATATGGACACCTTAGGTTTTGAATGTACGGCGCGCTAACGTATCAAAACCCAGAGAATCCTGCCATACAGTCCATGCTGTATAATCTGATTCGCCCCGCCATCGCCTGGATTTTCGGTTACAACTATGTTCTTCCCGTTTTCTCCTTTAATAGATCTCGGGGTTGAGCTTCGTCCGGCGTTCCACATTATTAGTATCAGTTCAATAACCGGGCAAGGACTTCAACTTTAATCAGATGACACCCGCGGTGCGGGTCGCCAATGTGCGATTTGCCACGTCGAGGGACATATCACCCTGGAAAAACGGGGTAGCATAAACATAAGACGCAAACCAAGAAAACACCAACGAAAGGCATGAAGTCAATCGCGGAATAAGCGACTGGCCTTCTCTTAGAAGCGTCCTAAATTATTTAGACCCCAACGTAATTCCGAAAGTGCGAAGGCTTAAATTGCCTCGAAAGGGAACGAATGGGAGAGACATAGAAGCCCGTCTTCCACTTCGTTCTGTACGTTGCAGTACGATTAGGACGAGGTGATGACTACATCGATATACCGCTTTAGATTTCCTGGCCTCAGGTAAACACTCGATGGACGTCACCAAGATTCGGGGTTCAAATCCACGGCGCCGCAGCGACCAGCGATGCCCGAGCCAAAAAAACCTGACGGCCGCAGCATCCCCGGAGGTTATGAATAAAATGAAGAACATGAAAGCAGCGTTAATCTGTGTTGCAATAATCGGCATCGCTTTGTTCGCTATTTCGGCTAACGCAGGCTCAGTTAAGCCGAAAGGATCGGCTATCGATTTTTCGTCCTCGGGTCCAGGAAACCAGCAGCACGCGGGAGGGTCAATACAATTCACCAAAGGCTTCGGTAACGTGCTTACGATAACAAATGCACCGATCTATGAGTTGCACGCACCGGCTGGAAGCCATGGGCCTTCGAAAAACGGATTATACGCAGTAACTAGCGGGGAGTTGAACGTCAGCACCGGTCCATGCATATCGTTTTGCAACGGCATCAACGGCAACGGTTTCCAAGGCGTCGATTTCTCCGGCACGGGTAGCTCGCTGAAACTGACAGGAGAAATCGCCAGTCTTGGGATCGGCAGCCCTGAGCTGTTGATCGCCGGGTTCTTCAGCAACTTGGGGTCGAATGCGCCGGCGACCCATGTGAGTCTAAACAAGAGCACCAACGCAAAGTATCCAGGAACCGGGGGTATGAACAGTTATCTCGACATCACCTACATCAATCCGAGAATCGTTGACCTACTGCACCTGAAGGACGGCTCTGGCGAGAGTCAGTTCACAGAACTATATTTCGATCTCGGCTTTCTCATGGGCTCGCAAAGTTGGAATGGAACAGTCGCGGCGTCTGATCTCAATGTCGTTCCGACTCCCGAGCCGGCCAACTTCACCCTCTTGGGATCGGCCTTATTGACTGCTGCCTGGATACTACGACGCACGCGATAATGGTCCATGCCGTGGAACTGTACTTGGATTGCTGCATATAGCTAATCAAGAAATTAACTTAATTCCTAACGCATGACTAGCCGGACACCAGCTGCACCAGATATGTCCGAGTGTGCCATCCTGCATAAAGAAAAGAACTCACGCCCAAGCAGTTATCTTCAGTTCCCTGTCCTACCTGTGGTGTTCCAGTCGGGAAACATTGTGTGCCGCATTCAGGTGGTCTGTGCTCATAGCGACACGCAGACCGGAAGTTTGAACAGGGCTGCCTGACCCCAAGCATATAGTTCTGAAACCGCAGCCCGCACTCCTCCTTACATCTATGCGGGATACAGCCCGGGTTGCTGCCAAAGAGACGCCTCAGTAGAGCAGCTCTCGTTCAATTTCTCAGTGTTCATTCAGACATTCGCGACAGTGGCTCGCGTCATTGTTGGCGCGGATGACAATAGCCGTTGCCCTCCAAAACAATCGGTTCAATGAGGACGGGGTTTGTGGTAGGGACAAGTTAACGCAGAAATTGATTCGGCGTACGACGTCGTCAGTAGTCATTTCCTGCGAGAATCGCCCTGCTTTACAACGAGTTCCGAAAAATGTATAGGTTGCGTCATGTAGGAGTCGCAAGCCCCGAGGAACCTATCCATCGCTCTAAGATGAAGGCTCTCTGGGCCTGCCCAAAAAAAAGGAGCAATGAGCGATGCAGGCCGGGTCTGCCACAAGCCCGTTCGAAAGATTGCTGTTGAAAAAAGTCCATCGTTCGATTGGCCACGCGCCAATTCGTTTGGGGTTCAGCAGACACGATTTTCCCCTGTCGGATTGTGCGAGCATGGAAAGCGTCGTCATTCACGACCTCCGGGCTCTCGCGAACATGGTGCTCGATCCTGAGATCGGCTTCGGGGATGCGTACATGAAAGGGTGCATCGAGGTTAAGGGTGACCTTGTGCACGCTTTGGAGGTAATCTTCCGCGCCATGCACTCGGCCGGGAAACGAACTTGGTATTACCGCCTATTCTCAAGTTGGCTGAAGTACGTCCAAGCTAACACCCTGGATGGATCGGCTTCGAACATTCACAATCATTACGACTTGACTGTGGATTTCTACAAGCTGTGGCTCGATTCGCGACTGGTCTACACCTGCGCCTACTTCCCCACTTCCTCTGCGACGCTCGAACAGTCGCAACTCGCAAAGATGGAACACGTCTGCCGGAAAGTTCAACTCCAGCCCGGAGAAAAAGTTGTGGATGCAGGCTGCGGCTGGGGCGCCCTCGCGTTGCACATGGCGAAACATTACGGTGTTACTGTGAAGGCTTTCAATATTTCGCGCGAACAAATTCAGTATGCGCGCACGCAAGCAGCAAGAGAAGGGTTGGCTGGTCATGTGGAATTCATCGAGGACGACTATCGGAATATTTCTGGACGATTTGACGTGTTCCTGTCCATCGGCATGCTGGAGCATGTCGGCCGCGAACATTACAGCGAGTTGGGAAAAATCATACACCGCGCGGTCGGTGATTCCGGGCGCGGACTAATCCATTTCATCGGACGCAATCGACCGGAGCCTTTCAGTGCCTGGATCCGCAAACGCATCTTCCCAGGCGCTTATTGTCCGGCACTCCGGGAAGCGATGGAAATTTTTGAGCCGCACGAGTATGCCGTGCTCGATGTGGAGAACCTGAGGCTTCATTACGCGAAGACGCTTGAGCACTGGCTCGCACGTTACGAGCGGTCAGTTGACAGCGTGGTCGGGTTATTCGGACCCGAATTCGTTCGGGCTTGGCGACTCTATCTCGCCGGATCGATCGCAAGCTTTCGTATCGGGCTGCTGCAACTTTTCCAGATCGTTTTTGCGGGTTCTGCCTGTCAGCAAATTCCGTGGACGCGTGCTCACCTGTATACCGGAGAGGAGAGTGCGGGGAAGGAGTCTCGATGGACTCATGCAGCGTCTTGATTGTGGGGGCCGGGCCAGCAGGTTCCTCATGTGCGCGGAGATTGCATCAGGCGGGCCTCGACACAATTATCCTCGACAAGCGCACGTTTCCGCGCGACAAAGTATGCGGCGGCTGGATCACTCCCGCGGTGATCCAGGAGCTCAAAATCGATCCGGCAGAGTACGCGCGCGGACGCGTGCTGCAATCCATCACCGGGTTCCGCACAAGCCGCATGGGCGACGCGGAAGTCGAAACGGACTACGGCCGCACTATCAGCTACGGAATCCGCCGGTTTGAATTTGATGATTACCTGCTTCAGCGCTGCGGTGGGCGCCTGATCCCAGGGACGCCGCTGAAAACTCTCAAGCGTTCAGGCGAAGCCTGGACCGTGAATGGCGAGATCGAGGCGCGGCTTATCGTCGGCGCCGGCGGGCATTTCTGCCCCGTCGCCCGCTTCCTGGGCGCCGGCGCTCGCCAGGAAGTTGCAGTCGCGGCACAGGAAGTGGAGTTTGAAATGAGTTCCCTGCAGCGCGATTCGTGTTCGATCCGAGAGCAGATTCCGGAACTCTACTTTTGTGCGGACATGAAAGGTTATGGCTGGTGCTTTCGCAAGGGAGATTTTCTTAACATAGGCTTGGGCAGGCTCGACCCGCACTCGCTGCCGGTCCACGTTTCCGATTTCGTGCGCTTCCTGAAAAAAACAGGCAAGGTCGTTTTCGAACTGCCCTCCTCAATGCTAGGCCACGCCTACCTCATTTTTCGCGAAACGAAACGGAACATAGTCGGCGATGGAATCATGTTGATCGGAGATGCCGCAGGACTGGCATACTCACAAAGCGGTGAGGGAATCCGGCCGGCAATTGAATCTGGATTGCTGGCTGCAAATGCCATAATCGCAGCCGATGGAAAGTACACGCGTAACCTGCTCGAGAGTTATCGGGGGATGCTCGTCTCACGATTCGGAAAATCGCAGGTGGAATGGTCCACGCGAATCGCCTGCCGCCTTCCGTCGCTATGGGTGCATTCACTCGCGAGAATGCTCCTCGCGACGCGGTGGTTTTCACGCCACGTCGTCCTCGACCGCTGGTTTCTGCACGCCGACCAACCCGCGCTCAATTCCTGAGCGGGAGGTCCAACTGTCAACCCTGCCAGCCTACTGCGTTACCTTTGCCTGTCCTCCCTTTCAGTTTCTCTCGATGATCATCGACGCGTCTGTGTGCCCTTTCGACTAACTTTATAGGTTCCAAGAGCACGCACAGGGAAACCGTTGCGCGCATTAAGCGACGCTGACCAACGGCAACCACGAAAATATAGATGAGCCATTGACACAGCTGTGTGAGGCATTTGTGTGAGATTATGGCAGGTTTAGCATGGCCTCGGCAGCCGAACCTTAGACCTCAGTGAGAGTCTAGTTCCAGACGACAAGGGTCCTCGGCACGCAAAAACAAACGCTGGAGGAAGATTCCGCCAGATGATCCTCTGGTGCACAGAGCTGAAATACCGGTGCAGGAGATGCGCGAGGTGGAATCTCCTAAACTGCCCGTTCTTCAGCTGCAAGCGATGGAAATATTGATATTGAGTGAAGACGCCTGCTTCGCTGAGAAGACTCCCAAGTCCACTCAGAAAGGCCCGCCTCTGCCGGTCGGGCATGAGCCCCAAGGCCAGCGAGGAAACCACCGCGTCGACACACTCGTATCCCCGACGGTGTACTTCCTTCTGGAGCATCTCTGCGCTGGCGTTGATGACAACCAGGCGGGAGTCAGAGACGTTTGACTTCAGGTAGCTGAGAAAACGGCGATTGATTTCGAAGGCAAGCAGAGTAGCGTCAAGTGGAATCAGGTTGAGCAAGGCTTGCGTCATGGCCCCTGTGCCGGGGCCCACTTCAACAACAACCCGCGCCCTCTCCAGCGGAAGTGGTCCCAGCATGGCCTGAGTGAGGTAGCGCGAGCTGGGGGCAACTGCACCAACGGTGCGAAAATCAGCCACGGCCTCCATAGCAAACGTTGTCAGATCCATCCTCGTATGCCATCTCCGTTTGAATCAGCGTGAGTGAGAGTCTCAATCGCAGTCAAGAGCGTGAAATTGGGTTTAGTGCGGCCTTCCTGGCAAGCGAAGTCGCGAGCCCACGCTTCGAAGAGTTCTAAATCACTGCAAGGTTACTCCGCCAAATCCTTGAAGGCAAAGGGTGAATCTAGTTAGCGCTCTTCTCGCGAGCCTAATCATGGTCCAGAAATTACACAATTCGATTTATCCCTTCAGTGAGTTGTTGCCGAAAGGAGAGATTTTCCAGGACAATATGCCGACGACCACGAAACACGTCAGCAAGCGCTCCGAACAAGAGGAAGAGCAGATTGAACATGGCAAGGAGTTATACCAGAGTCGTGGACGGACACAGCAGTAAGGTACTGATTCTGCGATGGGCCAGAGTTTTTGGCGGGACAACTGTAACGTTGGTACATTCTGGTTGCAGGCGATGTGTCAGGGACAACTGATTGACGCCAAAGTCTCCGCAGGCCACGCTACATGAAGTGAGACTGAGCGTGAACATCAGTTTGCGCGTTTATTAATCGTCTTCAAATATTCCTGGCCCCTCTCGAATCCTCGCTTGAACGGTCCACTCTCGTGCATGCGCGGGTAGCGATCCCCCAGCTCGCGATGGCATTGTTCGTAGCTTCGATCGCGGTTCTTGTGGACTACGGCAGCCTCGAATCCACAGCGAAAATAGCGCTCGTCGTCTTCGAACGTGCTGCCATCGGTCTCGTATTTTTCTCTTTCCGCGTCGCGTAGACCGATCCACCACATTTCACGCGCTCTGTCGATACTCTCTGCTCCGGCGTGTTCCAGCGCGCCGCGAACTGCGTCAGCCTCGTCATCATCGGCCATCACCACCACAACAGATCGCCCTTTGCGCAACGCATCCTCATAAACGTACAGCTCGTCTTCCGGCAGTCCTTCAAACAAATTGCCCTCGAACTTTCTGCCAACCGCTCCGCCGCCCACTGCACCCAGTGCCCCGAGTATCGCTCCGCCGGCAGCTCCAATCGCGAGCACCGGTCCAACTCCGGGAATTAAAAAACTCGCTATCATCGGCACCAGTCCAACGCCACTCGCAACGCCAATCGCTCCCCCCACCGCCGCGCCGATAGCTTTACCCATGCCGGGTTGCTCCCCCGCGACCGCCGGCACAGCCGCGATCTCTTGATCACTCGCATTTGGGGTCAGAATCGTTACTCGATCTCTTGGAATATCCAGTGGTACGAGCTCCGCCGCGCCAACCTCTGCGTCTGATCGAGACTTAAAAACTCCTACGACGGCAGTCATGGAACCTCCCTTTGCACTCCATCGATATGACCGCAATTCTGGCCACGAAGCCATACATTAGAAGCTGTAGCAAGCACAGGCCTGGAAGTGAAGAGGAGCAAGAAAAAGCAAGAATTCAGCAGTTTTCGAATATACGCGATACCTTGGCCGGCAGACATGCCATCGCCAGCTCTCGCGACTGAAGTAGGCGAATTATCTTTGCACCTTGGTGTTCTAGCCAGCGGTTCTGGCGCAGGGCGAATGCCGGGGGCGAGCCGAAAGAACCAGATTAAAACAGACGGCCGGATTAGAGCTGTGATTAACGCGGCATCTCTTGAACATTTGATACGGTAGTGGACTTCCCCCGAAATGCAGAAGTGTCAAATACCGTAAAATCAGCAATCGTGATGAAGGTGATTCCCGTCCCCGATTTGGGCAGCGAATAATCGAGCAAAGACTCGGGAAGTTCTAGATCTTTGGCTGTCAGACTTGATCAACGTCATGTACTCACTCTCCGCCTAGCGGAACTCGTGAGTGACCCTCGTGAAGATGAACGGGTTCATCACTCGGTTTTGTCTCTGTTTCGCCAGCGCATCTAAGAGTCTTACAGATCTGTCCGGTACTTGTTTGCGATAACTCTTCACTCCAACGCCAAGTCCTACGGCTGATGATCAGCCTGCTTTTCATCATATTGCATCGCCGAGCAAGATTCCCTTCCGTATCTTCGAAGAAAATCAAGCGACCAACTCCAACAATGACCGTATCTTCCATAAGGATTTTGCCATTTTGCGCCCGGATCGCAGTCACGATTTCCGATAGTGAAGGGACTGAGATCGTGCACTCATAGCCGGCCATCCGCACGCCCTCCTTTAGTTCTCTCCGAGGATGCAACGTGTGCATACCACGCTTGTCTTCGGTTTCGCCGGTGTCGATCCTATAGAAGTCGTGAGGACCTATCTGTTCAAACTTCCAACCGAAGACATTTTCGTAAAAATCGCAAGCTCTTGTTACATCGTCAGCGTTGATGGAAAAGTGCGCGATATTTGACATCTCCCAGGCTCCTTCGCATTTTTATTTTTCACCGTGCCAGCAAGCCTGGTGTGACAACGGTCACCCTACGCTTTCATGACGGGCAATGGCAACCTTAATCCCAATTCCTTTGACGTTGAGCCTTTCGCGTTTAGTTTGTTAAATAGACCTCGACCCTCCCAGACCATCTTCTCTTGTGATGCAATCACCGCTTGCGTCGTCTTTTCATAGACGAACGCAAGCGCGCTTTGCAACAGGCATCTGCTGCCATTTTTATCGCCTGGGCCTGTGTGGGATAGGGGTGGATAACGCTGGCAAGAGCTCGCAGGCCGATCCCTGAGGTGATCGCGAGTGAGATATCGTTAATCATCTCTCCGGCATGTCTCGCGACAACTGTTGCCCCCAAAATCCTATCGGTGCCTTCTTTGACCGATATCTTTACAAAGCCATCTTCTTCCCCATCGGCAATCGCTCGATGCACGTCATGCATAAGCACAGTGAAGGTTTTCACCGATACACCCTTCTCTCGCGCTTCTCGAACATAGAGCCCAACATGCGCAATCTCTGGGTCCGTATAGGTACACCAGGGGATCGTCAGCGCGCTCAGTCTTTTGCGGCCCTGAAATAGAGCGTTCTGAACCACGATGCCCGCGGATGCGTCTTCGATATGTGTGAACGTGTGCTCAAAGCAGACATCGCCGGCAGCATAAATTCGTGCATTTGTAGTTTGTAAGAAATCGTTAACCTGAATCCCCGCCTTGATGTCAAATTTGACCCCAACCGCATCGAGATTCAGACCTTCGACGTTGGGCACTTGTCCGACGCCAATAAGGATTTGATCCACGACCACCGTGCATTTGTTGGCCTCGCTGACGAGATCAACGAGTTTTTGTTTTCCTTCGACTCGTACGTGGACAACTTGTGTATTGAGGTGTATCTCGATCCCATCGCGGACAAGCGCTTCGGAAAGAATTTGCGCAGCATCGCGCTCTTCTTGCCGCAAGAACATCGGTTCATCCTGGACGATGGTGACTTGCGATCCCAATCGGCAAAAGGCTTGTGCCAATTCGCACCCCAGCGGACCACCGCCGATCACTAATAGACGTCGCGGACATTGGGTTAAATCAAAAACATTTTCATTAGTCAAATAGCCTGTTTCTACCAGTCCTGGAATCGACGGGATGATTGGCCGCGAACCGGTAGCGATAAGGGCTTTCCTGAACCGTATGGCCGCTCCGTTCACTACTACAGCAGTCGGCTCAACAAAGCTCGCTTCGCCAAAATATAAGTCAACTCCCAGAGATGCCAGTCGTCGCGCTGAAAAACTCAGGTGGCTAATGCGTGCACGGACGCGTCTCATGCGTTCCATCAGGAATGGAAAATCAACATTAATCTCGCGAGGGACCCGGGCGCCAAAGTTTTCGGCATTACGCATTTCCGCATATAGTCTTGAAGTACGAATGATTGTTTTTGAAGGGATGCAACCAGTATTCAAGCACTCTCCCCCCAATAGGTCGCGCTCGATTAGAGCTACTTTCGCGCCTTGCGTAGCCGCTTTATGAGCCGCAAGCAACCCAGCCGGACCAGCGCCAATGACCACGAGATCATATTTTCCCGAGGGCGTCTGGATTTCGCCACTTCGGATGGATGGAGATCTTCCAATATTGTGCCGGCATCCTTGCCATGCGGCAAGGCTTGGGGCGATCTTGTAACGTCCATCATGGCAGCAATACCTTTAATCGAAAACTTAAGTGTCTATAGCCATCCGCTCCTGAACCCTGCTTTCGCGCAGCCCTTTTCGGATATAGGGACATTTTGCATCAACTTCCAAATCAGTTGCGATCGGTAGTTCTCGATCATTAATACAATCATTCCTTGGTCAAGTCCGAAATAACCCTCGGAGATCCAGCTCTTGGGAATTGCTCTCAGTCATCGTCGGATTAAAGGCACTCGGCATCCTATATGCGCTTATAATTTTTGGATATCGCTCGCAAAGGTGATGAACCGCAGATAGAGCAATTGCCGGTGTGAATGGCAGAGACGCGAGGGCCGCCGAAGGCGCGATCGTCCCATCGTCTGGCCCAAAAGGTACGCCGCGGGCGGCATAACCGAGAAAGTGGCGATCTCGACCATCTACTCTTAGCGTTTTGGGCCTGGGCCATCGCTTGCTGTGAGGCCCCAACAGTTTTCACCATAGCCCTTAAATTCGTGCGGATTTCGCAGTGCGTATTCTCGCTGAACGTAGATTGCTCGACAGGTATTCTCGAAATAATCGCACTTCTTCTCGCGCATAAACTGATCTTGTATGCCTCTGAAATCAATCCAGGCATGGGAGTATTCATGCGTGAAGAGTGGTCCTGAATAAAGAACATCGTAACCATAAATATTTTCCCATTGGTATGTGGATGTCCACGTCTGAAAACTGTCATCCGACAAGGGATAGGTAGGTGAAGCCAAACCTAACACATAGAGAATGGCCGCCTCGTCGTAGCCTTCCCAGCCGTAATGCAGGAATCCACATTCAGGTTTCCACCCTTGCGAAACAGAAGACTTGCCGTTTTGCGCCCAATGCCAATCCATACGGTGATAGAGAGTATCAGCGAGTTCACGAATCTCGGTTTCGCTCTGGATGTTCTCATCAAAATAGACGTCTGCTATCAATATACCGGCGAGCAAAAAAGCGGTGTCAACGAATGATAGCTCCGACTGCCATACACGTTTGCCGCTCTCTAAATCTAGGAAATGATAATAGAAGCCTTTATAGCCGGTTGCATCCGGCATGTCACTTTGCGGGCTGTTCAAGAAAAAACGCAAGGTGACGAGCGTGCGTGCCGCTGCCTCCGCGCGATCCATCCACCCGCGTTCCACGGCGACCGGATAGGATGACAAGGCAAATCCCACAACGGCGATACTGGCGGGTGCACCCTCGCGAGTCCTATCTGCTACCAGCCCATTGTGGGTGTTGATCTTCTTCAGAAAATAATCGAATGCAGCGCGCTGAAATTCGTGCAGCAAAGCCTCGTCCGATTGCAGATGTTGTCTATCCACGATCGTGCTCCCAAATCGCAATGGCGGCAATTCGCCGGCGCTGGGTTTCTAAACACAAGTTTTTTTATCACGGCGAATCAGAGAGTTTACACCTTAGCCGTCGTTGCGAATTTGAAGTTGGTGATCACTCTCCGCAAGAATTTCGTTCAAGCTTTGAAATATCCCCACTCCAAGTGCGGTTAGGATGATCCACTATGGCAGTCTTCGCCGTGCAAATCAAAAAGGCTCCGTTTTGGCATCCGGGAAGTACGTGGCCGTGAGAAATGCTGAGGAACGATGCCACGTGAATTGTGTTCGAACAAAGAGTCCTGTCCATCTGGAATGTTGTAAATGGCGAAGGCAAGATCCTTTCGAACATGCCGTCGGATGGCATCGCGAATGGATCAGGTTTTATCGGCTAAATGTTGCGGAACACCGTAGAAAGCGGCAAAGAATCGACAATAATCAATTCGCAAGGATCATGGTGCCAAACCGCTTCGGGTACGAGAATAATGCCGTTTCCCTCTCCATGATGATTGTGAGTCTCAGTCGTCGAGTCCCATTCCTCTCCGTCAGTGGAACTGCGACGGCGTGTTCGGCGTGTCCACCGCTGCTCGCCCCATGCGGTCGCCAGTATGATCCTTGGCCTGTATCCGCCCACATAGGAGGGGCTAACGCGAATTCAGGCTTTCCGTTTACCGCGATCCCAAGTTGCAAGTCCTCTCATCTACGCCATCGAGAGCGGGTCTGAGCGGCCTTCCTTGCAGCACGACGCAGTCCTTTCAACCCTTTTGTGCGGACTGCGGCAAGAGCGGACTCGTGGCGGGCTGCAGGTCCGCGCCGGCGCGCAGTTGCCTTTGACTGTCTTGGAATTTCGCTACGCGAAGCGGAGCTGTGACTCTCACGTTGGAGTGCCCGGAGTATACCTCGGGACCGAGTCCGCGATGGTCGCGCATGTTTGTGCTCCGCTTCCTTTCGCGAATACAGTATTCAATGTACCCGTACCGACAAATGTTCAAATATAAGACATCTCAGGTCAGCCCGGGATGCCCCGATACGGAATTTTTTGAGTTCGTTCTGTTGTTAGTAAATCGCACGTCCAAAGCAGAATGTCCATTAATTGACCTCGTTCTTGATTCGTGAACGCGATGCTATTCTGACTGAGCGCTGACACTTTATCAACCACCTCAATCAGCAAGTCTCTCTGCGCTTTTACGTTACGTTCGGTCTCCTCGTCTATGGATCGCTCCGAAGATTCTTCAAGGCACTTATAGCAAGCCACTATAAAGTGCGCGATACAGTATTCGCCACCGACCAGAGCTATGGCAGCTAAGTTGCTGCAATCCGCAAAACTACAACGTCGATGCATGTGACTCGACTCATGGAACGACGGTGCTAGTATGCAAAGAGCACCGGCTAACCCCAATTGGGGTTATCCCCATTTTGTGGGTTGGCTTCTGGTAACGAAAATTTTTTACGGCGATAACTGTCTAAAGAATATATGGTACGGTAGCGGACAAACAATGAAACGGTACAAGTAGTAATAATTCTCGATAATCGGCAATGCTGCAATGGGGGTGGAATCATGCCAATCAGCGTGCTTCTAGCCGATGATAGTGAATTCGTGCGGCGGTCGATTCGTCGCGTTCTAGAGACCCACCCTGAAATCGAGCTTGTCGGCGAGGCTGCGGACTTTGCTCAAACAATCCAGATTGCAAACGATTTGAAGCCGCAATTCATTGTTATGGATTTACATATGCCTGACGAAACCAAAATCACGGCTTCAGAGGTCAAATCACATCTGAATTCCGGCGCATCGCGGATATTGGCTGTTTCTATTTGGCAGGATGAGGATGCCCATGCTCTGGCTAAACGTTTGGGCGCGGTCGCTTTCTTGGACAAAGCGGTTCTCGCCGATAAGCTTATTCCGACAATAATGCAGTTAGTTTCTGAATGAGTTGCTTGGAGAGCTTTACCTGACGACCGGTCTACATGACAGACCCAGTGGATGGCATACTGTCGCGGGCGTCAAATTGGAATTGCTTAGAATCGGTCTCGATACTGCATCTCCCGTTATGATCGGTTTTCCCACTAATGAAAGCGACCAACTGAGATAGCGATTTCAAGTCCCTCGCAATCATGTATACATGAAAAGAAAAGAACTCACGACCAAGCAAGTATTCTCAGTCCGCTGTCCCACGTGTGGTGTTCCAGCCGGGAAGCGTTGTGTGCTCCTGTCGTTCGCCAAAACTCGGTCCGCCTTTGAAATCAGTGGTATAGAGATTGCTCTCCACAGGGGATTTGGGATATCAGCCACCCATGTTCGATCTCATTTGGATCGTTCTCACATCAACTCTTCGCCTCTTCCGCACGCATCGCAGCCTGTTGCTTGAAAACCTAGTTCTTCGGCAGCAACTTGCTGTCTTCAAGCGAAAGCGCACGAGGCCACGACTTAGGATATTCGACAAATTCTTCTGGGTTTTCGCACGAAGATTCTGGTCTGGATGGAAAAGAGCCCTCATCGTAGTGGACCCTGAAACCGTCGTGCGATGGCACAGAGCCGGATTCCGCTTGTATTGGAGGTTGATTTCCAAGGTCCGGACGCAAGTTGGCAGAAAACAGCTGCCGCAGGAGGTTCGGGAGTTGATCTTTCGGATGGTCGCCGAGAACGCAACGTGGGGTGCCCCTCGCATCCATGGCGAACTCCTCATGCTTGGCTTTGATGTCTCTGAGCGAACGATCTCCCGCTGGATGAAACGAGCGCCGAGGGATCCCCAGCCAGCCAGACGTTGGCTCGCCTTCCTTCGAAATCATCGGGAAGCTATCGCTGCGATGGATTTCTTCACGGTTCCAACGGCCACCTTCCGTGTGCTCTACTGCTTCTTCGTCATCAGTCACGACCGTCGGCGCATCCTGCACTTCAACGTCACCAAGCATCCGACGAGTATGTGGATCGTCCAGCAGTTACGGGAAGCATTTCCGTTTGAGCTGGCTCCTCGGTTTCTCATCTTCGACCGAGACGCGAAATACGGTTTGGAGGTCCCGTCCGCCGTTCGATCTCTGAGCATGAGTCCCGTGCGGACTTCCTTCGAAAGTCCGTGGCAGAATGGAATTGCGGAGCGTTGGGTCGAAAGCTGTCGGCGCGAACTGCTAGATCACGTCATCACGATGAACGAGAGCCACTTGAAGCGCCTACTTGGTGAGTACGTCCGTTATTACCACGAAGACCGCACGCATCTCGGACTCGGTAAAGGAACGCCTGACAGCAGGATCCGCTCCACAGCCTCGGGGCGCGTCTTTTCTCAGGAGCGACTCGGCGGGCTGCACCATCGTTACGATCGGGCTGCCTGATCCGGAACTATGGTTTCATCCATTGTTATTTGTATGCCCTGCGTCCCGCATGCCTTCACCGAGAGGCCTCGCGGTCCTCAAAGACACTCTGGGTTGAGTTCAGGCTCTTCACCACACCGTGGGAAGAGAAATCGCCTCATTTTCAGGGCGGATGGAATTTTGGCGAGGGACAGGTGAACGATGACAAATATCGGTCAGAGTCGTGCTCGATTGCTCAGTCATTGCCAGACCATGCGGAAACTTCTAGCCCCACAATCGGGGGTGTTACCGCACGAAAATGGCCCACCAAGATTTCGTGAACGTGAAGTTCGCAACAGAATGGTGCATCTCGAATCAAAGGCACTGATGAAAGGGAACCTCCCGATTAGTCTTGGAGAATATCGCAGCTAATTTAGGCTGTTTGCGAATTGGGAGCGGAGAGAGAGCAAATAGATTCAGTGAATTCCTCCCAATTGGGCCGCAAAATCTCGGTTTCTGCCAAAGTGACCGAAACAGAGAGAAATCTCAAGACTGGCTGGCGGAGAGGGTGGGATTTGAACCCACGGTTGAGTTTCCCCAACACACGCTTTCCAAGCGTGCTCCTTAAACCGCTCGGACACCTCTCCGTTTTTATTGCAATCAGGTTAGCATACTCATAATGCGGCCTGCGGCGCTTTTGTAGAGTGATCGTGGGAAATCTTGATGCCTAATTCCCTATTGTTGCAACAATCCGAAAACCATTACCCCGGTAGGAGTGCCGATGAATACTTTTCCGTTGGCGATCATGGGTGTGATGTATTTATTGTCTGAAAAGCTGTCGCGGGCGCCGGCTTGATTGCTGTTATATAGCTCGTTCGCGAGATTGCTCGCATCGTAGGCGTGAAGAATGCCCGCCTGGTTGCTGCGGGATTCAACTGCCCATACAATTCCGTTAGAATTACCATTTGCCGAGATACTCGGTGTCGTCCCTGGATAAGCAAATTTGGCAGTCGTTTTCGAAGCGGGCTGGTCGACCAGCTTGGCATTCACGATAGAAAACGCTTTCAGGGAATCCCCCACAGCGCCGAAATAAACGGCGCTCCTGAAGTACGCAGGCATGGACCACACTCCACCTGCTAGTGCCTTGGTAATCTCCTGATAAACTCCATTGTCATTCTTACTATTGAACTTGCCCATCAGGTTGCGATTCACCACGTAAATGTGCCCATCTTTGCCGGCGCCGACGGCAAGCTGCCAGGTGTTACCCGCGGTGTCTTTAAAATCGGGCAGGATGAGAGCTCCGCCTGAACCCAAATCTTCATCAGCGTTCGATTCAGCGCTGGTGTTATGCATATTGAAATAATCGGCCACCACTAGCTTGTTGCCGTTCGGTGACAGCTTCAAAAACCCATTGCCAAAATCCCCATTGATTGGAAAGCCCTCTGAGTTCAACGTTTCGTCAAACGTGCCGTTCGCATCCAGTAAATAAATCTTCCCTTGCGGATCGGCGGCCGGACCTGCGCCCGACATCCAGATCGCGCCATCGCTGCCATTGGGAGTAAGGTTGAGCACTTCTTCTTGTTTCAGTGTGGACGCGTTATACGCCATCACCCAGCCCGTGTACGCGCCGTTATCGCAATGTGATGCCCAGCTCGTGAAGATCATTCCCTCCAGAAATAGTAATGACGCACGTTCTTTGTACATTTTGGGATCGAACGTGGTCTCTCCCGAGAGATTCGGAAATGTCGCTGTAATAGTCGTGGGACTGCCGGAAATTTCCGCGCCCGTCGTGATATCAAGAGCGTGCAGACGCTGATAATAGTTCCCGTTGTTGTCTTTGGACATGGCCACCAAGTATATCCAGCCGTGGCCCGGGTTATTGAACGCGATTACCGGAGTGGAGGTGATGCCAATTTCTGGGCTCACCTGACCGCATCCGCGATCGTCGCTAGGAACTTCATTCGCGCCCAGCACCGTCACATGCCAAAGCTGCGCTAACGTATCGGCATCGAAGGCGTACACCGAATCGTGCTCGGTAACCACGAAGACAACGTTGTGAGGATTTCCAGCCACCATGAGGTTTGAGAGGTACAAAGGCTCGCCGTCCACCAATCCATCCACGGAAAGAAACCCAACCTTCCCGAAGCTTTTGTAATTCACGTTACCGGGCGTGAGAATCTTCTCCGCCAAATTTCGCCCCGTGCGCTCCCGATCGTTGTGGTAAGTGAGGACCCTTACGTTGCTCGCCGGAATCTGACTATCGGCCGACGCTTGATTAGGCCATGGCCAGCTCAGAACGGAAGCATCGTTGACTTTCCGATTACGGCTCGATCGAACGTTTGTATGGACCCGGATTCCACAATAAATGATTAGAAATGTGGCAATGCTAGAGATTAAGATGACGGTAGATCGCAATTTCAGCACTCTTCTCCGTGGATTAAGGTCCGCTATATAGACGCCATGTAGGCGCTCGGAGTTACGGAGAAAATGGTTAGGAAGACGAGCCGCGGTCCTTCAATACAACATAAAAATACCACAAAATCTATACCGAACAATTTCGCTAATTGCACCGCGCGGAATTATCCGAGGGAAGTCCGCCCTGTGTTACCAGAAGCAAGAAGGATGCTGGCGGGCGCGCCGGATAAATTGGTTGAAATTCCAGAATACAAGACTCGTGGCACAGCTGGATTGAATCGGCCGTGCCACAACTCGATCGGTCAAGGTTTTTGTTTTTTGAGATTTGCTTTGGTTACGCCAGACGAGAGCGCTGCGCTCTGTTTCAAAGAGCCGCGAAGTAGCTTCCATCGTCCACCTCGACCCATTCCACGACTTAGCCTTCGATTGACAAGTTGGAATTTGTGTCCAGGAGAAAGACCCCGGCGCAATAACACCATTGCAAACAAAAGCTACGGGGTGAATTCCGGCTGAATTGGCAATCTTGCTAACGGGTGGGCGGATTCCCTGTCTCGAACCCTTGTGCGGCCTCATCGGCACTGGAAAACATTTCGATCAGCGAGTCCAGTCTCGTCATTTTCAGGCTGTAGAGAATCATCGGCTGCGCGGCCGCAATCCGCAGCGTCCCGCCCGCCTTCTTCAGTTTTGTCAAGCACCGCACGATCGTGCCGATGGCCGCACTGTCGATATGCGTTACTCCGGCCATGTCAAAAATCACCCGCGTCTCGTGCGCCGCGATCATTTCGTCCACTTCTTGTTCCAACCGCGCGCATTCTGCGCCGGCGTGTATGCTGCCTTTCATTTCCAGTGCTCCGACGCCCGGTTGCATCTTTCGTTTCGTGAAGCGAACGATCATGACGCGGCGCGCTCCGCGCCGTCATACGGAAAAGTTTGAATCAGTTTCACGCAGCCTCCCAACGCTGAAAACAACGAATCGCCCCACCCGCACGGCGTAAACGGAGCCACATTCTGATTCACCGCTTTATCCGCTTCCGCGTAGAACCTCATCCGCTGCCCTGGCGGCGGCACTGCAAACTCTTTCACTGTAATTGCAAAAGCTACGTCGCCGGTTGATTGCTGTTTCAGAATCGTGAAATGATGCAACCGTGTTAAAAGTTCCGCCGGATGCGCATGTATGTATTCCCAATCGCTCATAAGTTTTCAGGATTTCGTTTGCGTCTCGCTGCAAACACTCATCCGCTGACACATGTCACAATTAGCGTGATGAGATATGCATTTCTGATTCTGGATCGCCACAGTCGGCGCGAGTCTACATCTCGTATCTGTTTCCGTCAACGTGCCCCGGCGCATCTGGCGTCATCTCGGCAATCAAATTTGACACCCTGTTCCGCGCGCGCTACTCTCTTTCGACGAACCGTACGCTTTCTCGAAAATCAGGAGGAAATTGTGAAATTGGTCAAGCTGAGTACAGCCCTCAGTGTGTTGCTCTTCGTATCATCTGCCGCTTTTGCGCAAGGCCAGCCCGGCAACATCGCAGCTTTGGAATTCCAGACGCCGAAAAACGGCATGGTGAAACAGTACGAAGAGGGCCGCAAAAAAAAGGCGGCTTGGCACAAGCAGCAGAACGACGATCAAGGTCTATTCGTATTCGAAACTCTCACCGGCGATCGCACCGGAACCTACATTGTTGGCCGCCTCGGCGTGCACTGGGCGGATCTCGACAAGCCAAAAGTCTCGGATGCGGCCGATCTCGCACAATATCAAACCCTCGTCGGCGCTTCCGTCGAGAAACTGGTCACTTCTTACTGGGAGTTCCAGCCGAAATGGAGCAATCCCCCCACCGACATGAACGGCAAGTATACCGAAGTCATTACCTTTCACATACGCTACGGACATGGCGACGACTTCCGTAGCGCTGTCGCACGGGCGGCGGAAGCACGCCAGAAGACGAACTCGCAAGCGCACTATTCGTGGTATCGCTTGGTCAGCGGTGGTCCCGGAGGCACGTTTGTCGTCACCATCGAGCACGCCAACTGGGCTTCGATGGAGGAGGATCCGGCGATCAAGTCCTTGCGCGAGGATCTCCGCACGGCCTTTGGCGAGCAGGAAGCCATGTCCGTAATCGAGAGACTCAACAGTTCGATCGAGGGCACCTACAGCGAGATCATCCAGTTCCGTCCAGACTTAAGTTATATCCCCGCAAAATAGCAAGCGTAATTCCCCGGGTGGGCTGCTTCGGCCGAGCAGCCCGCCTCGAGAAGTCCGCAGCGGAAATCGCTTTCTCCGTACATCGATAGCCGCGGCAATGGGATGTGATGGGTACGACCCGCGCCCGTTCGTGCGATTCCAACACGCCAATCGCACCGGGTCGCGCAGCCTACTCTCTGTCATAGCTGAATGAAACGCGTTATCAAGAGTCGTGAAAACCCAGTTACCTGTTCCCCTGCGGGCCGCGCTCGTCCGCTTCGTTCTTTACAGTTTCGAAAGTGTGTTGCTGCACTCATCTGCGACCCAGATGCTAGAGCCGTCAAAGGACAAGTAATAGGGGCAAGTTCCTACGGCATACGTCCCGACGGTTGAACCATTTGTTGCTTTCAGTTCAGTAACATTCCCGCTGCCGTGATTCGCCACCCATATGTTGGCCCCATCAAAGGCCACTCCGAACGGGTTAGTTCCCACGGCAAACGTCCCAAGAAGTGCGCCACTGCTCGCCTTCAGCTTGGTCACGTTGTTGCTGCTCTGGTTTGCGACCCATATGTTGGTCCCGTCAAAGGCCACGCCTAACGGGGCAGTTCCCACGGAAAAGGTCCCGAGAGTCGCGCCACTGCTCGCCTTCAACTTGGTGACATTGTTACTACCCTGATTTGCCACCCAGATGTTGAACCCGTCAAAAGCCAGGCCTGTAGGGTTGGTTCCCACGGAAAAGGTCCCGAGGACTGTGCCATTGCTGGATTGCAGCTTGGTCACGTTGTTGCTGCCGACGTTCGTGACCCATACGTTGGCGCCGTCAAAGGCTACCGCGACAGGTCCGAGTCCCACCGTAAAGGTTCCCAGGAACGCTCCATCGCTTGCGCGAAGCTTGGTCACGGTATCGTCATGATAATTCGCCACCCAGATGTTGGCCCCATCAAAGGCCACGCCTAGCGGATTGCCGCCCACGGCAAAGCTGCCGAGAATCGTCCCATCGCTCGCGCGCAGCTTGTCCACGGTCTTGTCTGCACTATTCACGACCCAGACACTCGCTCCGTCGAAAGCCACGCCCACCGGTGTATTTCCCACGGCAAATTGAGTCGTCAAGTTGGCGCTGTACCAATGCAGAATGGCAATTTGCGCCGGGTTTTGGGTGGAGGTCACCACGCCGGCCAAATTACTTGTAACCTGCGAACCGCCCTCCAGTGACCCTTGAACACCTTCTTGTGCGCAGAGAACGCTGCCAAACTCCGTCGCGCCAAACACCAGTACGAACGCCATGAAAAACATTCGTCCGACCGCCCTTTTCGAAAAATTCTTCTTTGTCATTTTCAGCCTCCCATAATTTGAGCTAGACCCAAGCTCCGTTGATCCCAGTTCGAGACACGCGTCACACTTGCGCGCCCCGGGTTCAGATCTCGCGTGCCGCTGGGCACCTTCGCGCATTTCAGCCAGCCGATCAATGGATGGAAGCTTGTTTGTTCCTGGAATTCCTATTGCTTGCTAAGTCTCGTCAATTCCGCGGGTTGCTGCTGAACATTGATTAGGCCAAGAAAAGAATTTTGACTGTTCCGCGGCTAAGATGCTAGGCTCCGGACACGTTCCCTGCGATATTGAGGCCCCAGAATGGCGGGCGTCTCCCACTCCCCTAGAATGGTTCGCTTCGGACCGTGTCGGTTGGACCTGCGAGAAGGCGATCTCTACAAGAATGGCTTGACGGTAAAGCTGCAGGGACAGCCTCTCCAGGTTTTGGTGTTCTTAGTCAAGCATCCAGGAGAAGTAGTCAGCCGCGAAATACTGCGCGAAGAACTCTGGCCAGAGGGCACCTTTATTGACTTCGATCAAGGGCTCAACTCCGCCATCAACAAGATTCGGGAAGCCCTGGGAGACTCGGCAGACAACCCTCGATTCATCGAAACGCGTGCGCGCCGCGGCTATCGCTTCATCGCACCCGTAACTGAAGAGATACTCGAAGAGCCGAGCGCAGGAGCGGGCCCGCCGGAAAACGCGGCTGCCTCAGTGCGTTCGGGACAAACTCATTTCCTAATAGCGGCAGTAGCTCTTGTAGCACTCTCGGTTCTGGCCGGCTATTTCCTCCGTCGGCATCTCGCTCCTCGCGCCAGCCCTACCGGAGGGAAAGTTATGCTTGCCGTCCTTCCGTTTTTGAATTTCAGTGGCGATGCCAGCCAGGAGTACTTGAGCGACGGTTTGACCGAAGAGATGATCACGCAGCTCGGGAGCGCTGATCCGGAGCGTCTCGGGGTGATCGCGCGAACTTCCGCGATGAAGTACAAAACGACTCACGAAGACGTGCATCAGATTGGCGGCGAGCTAGGTGTGGACTACGTTTTGGAAGGCAGCGTGCGCCGGGAGGGTGACCGCGTACGCATCAGCGCGCAGCTCATCCAGGTGCGTGACCAGACCCATCTTTGGGCTGCGAATTACGAGCGCGACGCCCACGACACCCTCGCTTTAGAGACGATCGTCGCGAACACCATTGCCGATCAAGTCGAACGGACCCTTTCGCCCCCGCACCCGATCGCGCACCGCGCGAGCACCGGTCCCGTGAACGCGGAGGCTTACGATCTCTACCTGAAGGGACGTTTCTATTGGAACCAGCGCACACAGCCGGGCTTTTGGAAGGCAATCGAATCCTTCCAGCAGGCCGTTGAAAAAGATCCAAACTACGCTCAGGCCTATGCAGGGCTGGCAGATTGCTACATCTTGCTTGGGCCGAACGACATCCTGCCCGCCAGGCAGGTCTATCCTCTGGCAAGAGCGGCAGCTCTCAAAGCATTGCAACTCGACGATGCCCTGGCCGAAGCTCATGCGTCGTTGGGGTTCGTCACTTTGCTTTATGATTGGGATCCTTCTCAGGCGGAAAAGGAGTTTCGACGCGCCATCGAGCTTGATCCGAACTACCCCACGGCTCACCACTGGTATGCCTATGACCTCGTAGCCATGGAGCGCTCAGACGAAGCCATCGCTGAGATCCACCGGGCGCTCGAGCTTGATCCCCTCTCGCCCATCATCAACACGGATGTAGGCCAGATTTTATTCCTCGCGCGCCGCTCGGACGAAGCGATTGCTCAGTGCCAGAAGTCGATTGCTCTCGACCCGCAGTTCCTGCAAGCCTATTGGTATCTCGGTCTGCTGTATGACCAAAAAGGCATGTTCGATCAGGCCTTCGACGCTTTCTTGAAAGCGATACCCGGCCCCTCGGACTCGCCGCAAGGAGCTGCGATTCGCATCGCCTATCGGGACTCGGGCATCAACGGTTATTGGAGGGAGCGGATGGCCATGCTCGAGCGTCAGTCGAAAACGCATTACGTTTCTCCATACACCTTCGCGGTTTCTTATGCCGTCATGGGGGAAAAAGAAAAAGCACTGGAAGATCTCCGGCAGGCCTATGAGGAGCGGTACCCTTCAATGGTCTTCGTCAAGATTGAACCCGTTTTTGACAACCTTCGCTCGGATCCGCGCTTCGCCGATTTGCTGCGCCGCATCGCTCTCCCTCGGTAGACGGCGCGGTAGCGCCCACCGTTAGGTTTGTTTACCTGTGCGCGGCGACCTCAGCACCGCTATCGAACTTAGCATTTCAACTCTACGTTGAAACGGCTTCGCTTAGCCGCCTTGTCACTATCAAAACAAACCGCTACTTGGACTCACTTGGACTTGCTGAGCGTCAAGCTTGACAGGGCCGACGTTGTTAAAGAGCCTGATGAAACGAGCTTAGCGGAGAAGTTGAGTAATGGTACGGCTGATGCCCGATTATGCGACGGAACTTCCAAGCCGGACCCATAGCTAAGAACTTTCATATTTGGGCGATAAGATTACCAAAAGCATTGAAACCGTCTGTGTTAGATCGAAAGGTCCCAGTGCTAACTGCATGTGTAATCCGTGATTAAACGGTCAGTCCGCTGATGTAGTTTTGGCCGCCAAAGTGCGATTCGCATATTTAGTGACAATCGTGGCATCGCACCGGGTGCCATCAAGAGGTTCTTATGAAAAAGAGAGTTGCGGGAATCAGTCTCGCTTTGTCCCTTTTGGTCTTGTGTTCTTCTGTATCGAGCGCGCGCTTGCGCAAACCAGGACCCCCGTGTTACGGATACGGTTGCCGGGGATTCGAATCGGCGAGGAGTAGCCAGCCGAAGTCGAGCCAATATCGAAAATCAAAGACCAATGGCAATGCTCAAGTCTCCGCCGATAAGGACAGCTCTGCATCTTCGAACCTCTCGCGCTAATGTGACGTAGTTTTTTGCGTTCGCCGTGATTATCGGAGAAGTGCGTAACGATCAAGGCCTTGCGCCGATAGCGGCCGGAATGGTACTCTCCGGATCCTTAGCGGAACTCTTCCGCTGCGGTCAACGGGATGGATTTCACATCGAGGGATTTCTAACAATGAGGAAGCGCGCTTCATCGTTTAACTCAATTCTAATAACTTTAACAGCGGTATTAGTATTCACGCTCGCAGGATGTTTCAGGCACGAATCCGTGAAGTTCGAGACTCCTTACCAAGCTGTGCTGTTGGCCAACGGCTCGGTATATTTCGGCCACCTAAATGACTACGGCAGCCACCATCCAGTCTTGACCGACGTTTTCTACATCGTCAGCCAGACGGATCCTAGCACCAAGGAAACCAAGAACGTGCTCGTGAAGCGCGGGAAAGAATTGCATGAGCCCGATCGTATGTACCTTACCCCGAGCGCGATTATCTTCGTCGAGCCGGTGGGTAAAGATTCGAAAGTGGCTCAATTGATCGCGCAAGCGGAGCACTAGAATTTTTACAAAGTTGTAATCATAGGTCGCAAGGCCTGTGGTTAGGTTCAAAAGGCAGTGGCAGGTCCTTCCTGGGCGCACCAGCCATTCACTCGCAAAGTTTTTTTACGCGAGTGAAAATAGCAAGATAACAAATGGGTATAAGTGTGTTTACAACTGCCCGACCAGGTCCATCGCCGCAAATTGCCGGTTCGCTCCGCGCGCTCAAACTCATACTCCCCTTCGCTGCGGGATTTGCAGACACTACTTTCCCATCACTCTGCAAACAGTTGCACATCTATAGGGCGACGATAACGAATTTATCTTTGTCGGATAACCGAAATCTCAATGATTTCTCGGTTTCGGCCCGAGATTCTCGATTGGAACAAAAAATGCCAGTGTCATTAGGACTAAGTGCGTAAACGGGGGGATTCGATGAAGACTTTATTCTGCCGCGTGGTGTTGGTGTGCCTCGGCATTCTTCTTTTCGCCGGCGCATGCTATAGCCAGACACAGGTCAACGGCGCAGCCAGCGGAAACTGGAGCAGTACGGGCAGTTGGAGTCCGGCCGTGGTCCCCAACAATGGCGGCGGCAATACTTACAACGTCACTCTGCTCAACTCCCCTGCGGTTACGATTACCTTAGATATAAGCCCCACCATTGACACGCTCACTCTCGATTCACCCTCCACTCTTCAAACGAACGCCGCTACAACGCTGACCACGACGGGTGTCACTAATGGCGGCACGATCCTCTTTACCAACGGGAATACACTTACCGTCAACGGCTCGATGACCACTTCGAATTACTTCGACTTGGACCTGGGTTCCAAGCTCACAGTGACTGGGAGCCTGACAAACTCGGGGCAGTTTTACACTAATATTCAAAACAAGCAGGGTTCTGGGAACAACGTGACGGTGACCGGAACGTTCACCAATAACTCTGGCGCTACCACGCACATCGGCTATTTCGGTGACACCACCGACGTGATGAATGTGGGCACCTTGGTTAACAACGGCCTCCTGGAAGTCGACACCGGAGCGACCCTCAATCTCACCAGTCAGCCCAATGGAATTACCGACGTGGTGGCTGGTTCTGAACTCGCTCTGTATGGAACATTAAAGGCTGGGGCGGCCAACGGACTAGCCAAGCTGACGAGTGTGGAGGGGATTTTGATCGTAGGAAACGGCCAGGTCTGGGGCGATACACCGACCGGTGGAACATTCACCATCAGCAGCGCGGGCGAACTCGACTTGGAGTCGGCCACTAATCTCACGGTTACTGGCAACCTCACTAACGCCGGTCAACTTTATACAAATATCCAGAACAGGCAGGGCGCAGGGAACTCAGTGACAGTGACCGGAACGTTCACCAACAACTCTGGCGCTGCCACGAGGATTGGTTTTTTCGGCGACACGGCTGACGTGATGAATGTGGCCACGCTGGTCAACAACGGTTCCTTAGAAATAGACAGCGGAGCCACACTGAACCTCACCAGCCAGCCCAATGGGGTCACCGATGTGGTGGCAGGTTCGCAGCTCCTGGTTTTTGGGACGCTAAAGGCCGGAGCGGCCAACGGACTAGCGAAGCTGACCAGTGTGGAAGGAACATTGGTGGTAGGAAACGGCCAAGTGTGGAGCGATACACCGATCGGTGGGACGTTGACGATCAGCAACACCGGCGAACTAGATTTGGAGAAGGCGACTAGTCTGACGGTGAATGGCAACCTGACCAACTCCGGGCTACTTTACACCAACGTGCAAAACGACCAAGGCGGGGCCAACACTCTGACGGTGACCGGGGCTTTCACCAACAACGCGGGCGCTACCACCAGGATTGGTTTTTTCGGCGACACAGCCGACGTGATGAATGTGCCCACGCTGGTCAACAACGGCAGCTTGTATATTGATGGCGGAGCCACACTGAACCTCACCAGCCAGCCCAATGGGGTCACCGATGTGGTGGCAGGTTCGCAGCTCCTGGTTTTTGGGACGCTAAAGGCCGGAGCGGCCAACGGGCTGGCGAAGCTTACCAGTGTGGAAGGAACATTGGTGGTAGGAAACGGCCAAGTGTGGAGCGATACACCGATCGGTGGGACGTTGACGATCAGCAACACCGGCGAACTAGATTTGGAGAAGGCGACTAGTCTGACGGTGAATGGCAACCTGACCAACTCCGGGCTACTTTACACCAACGTGCAAAACGACCAAGGCGGGGCCAACACTCTGACGGTGACCGGGGCTTTCACCAACAACGCGGGCGCTACCACCAGGATTGGTTTTTTCGGCGACACAGCCGACGTGATGAATGTGCCCACGCTGGTCAACAACGGCAGCTTGTATATTGATGGCGGAGCCACACTGAACCTCACCGGTCAGCCCAACGGGGTCACCGATGTGGTGGCAGGTTCGCAGCTCCTGGTTTTTGGGACGCTAAAGGCCGGAGCGGCCAACGGGCTGGCGAAGCTTACCAGTGTGGAAGGAACATTGGTGGTAGGAAACGGCCAAGTGTGGAGCGATACACCGATCGGTGGGACGTTGACGATCAGCAACACCGGCGAACTAGATTTGGAGAAGGCGACTAGTCTGACGGTGAATGGCAACCTGACCAACTCCGGGCTGCTTTACACCAACGTGCAAAACGACCAAGGCGGGGCCAACACTCTGACGGTGACCGGGGCTTTCACCAACAACGCGGGCGCTACCACCAGGATTGGTTTTTTCGGCGACACAGCCGACGTGATGAATGTGCCCACGCTGGTCAACAACGGCAGCTTGTATATTGATGGCGGAGCCACACTGAACCTCACCGGTCAGCCCAACGGGGTCACCGATGTGGTGGCAGGTTCGCAGCTCCTGGTTTTTGGGACGCTAAAGGCCGGAGCGGCCAACGGACTAGCGAAGCTGACCAGTGTGGAAGGAACATTGGTGGTAGGAAACGGCCAAGTGTGGAGCGATACACCGATCGGTGGGACGTTGACGATCAGCAACACCGGCGAACTAGATTTGGAGAAGGCGACTAGTCTGACGGTGAATGGCAACCTGACCAACTCCGGGCTACTTTACACCAACGTGCAAAACGACCAAGGCGGGGCCAATACGCTGACGGTCACAGGGATCTTCACCAACAACCTAAACGCCACCACACACATTGGCTTCTTCGGTGACACCACCGACGTAATGAACGTCGGCGCTCTGAGCAACGCCGGCACTTTAACCATTGGCGCGGGGGCGACGCTCACTGTTACGAACCCCGGCACCGCAACGAACACCGGAACCATCAATGTGGGCGATTTCACAGGCGGCGGGGCCTTCAAGATCAGCGGCAACACGACCCTCACAGGGACCACCGGCAAAGTGATCCTCTCGAACTTTGCCGGAAACATCATCGGCGGTACCGGCACACTGACCATCGTCAAGAACACCATCTCCGGCTCCGGCAACATCGGCAACGGAACCATGGGCCTGAACAATCAGGGCACCATCGACGCCAATCAATCCGTTCCACTAATTATCAATGCCGCGGGGACTACCCAGAACAGCCTCACCATGGAAGCCACTAACGGCGCGATTCTCCAGCTCGATGCCGGCAGCTATACCCAAACTTCCGCCGGCAACATCTTTGCTTCCGGCACCAATTCAACCGTGAACCTCGAAAGCGGTGTCTCCATCACCGGAGGGAAGCTCACAACATCTGGCACCACCGCGAACATCGCACTGGTTGGAACGAGCGCCACTCTATCGCTGAACAACGTCTCGATTTCAGGAAATGGTGCGGTTCAATTAGCCGATGGCAGCACCACTACCTTGCTGGGAACCATCACCAACACCGGCACCGTCGATGTGAACTCCACCGGCAACACAACTGCGTTGAGCATTGGAGCAACCAACGTCACCCTAAGCGGCACCGGTAAAATCATCCTGGCAAGTAACGGGAAAGGAGTCATAACAGGTGGATCCGGGGACACTCTGCACAACGGAAACACCATCGAGGGGCCGGGAAACATCGGTAACGGCGTGATCGGCGTGGTTAACACCGGAACGATCCTTGAGAATTCCGCCACTTTGCTGACGATAGACGCGGGCAGCTTGGGATTCAGCAACCAAGGAACGGTCACCGTGGACTCCAACGACACGCTCTACATTAACAATGCTTCCAATCAGTTCCTGAATTTCAACAGCGGCAGCATGACCCTGGCGGGCGGCACTTACATCGTGGATGGCACATTGAAGTTTGACGGCGCCAACATTGTCACGAACAATGCCAGCGTCACCCTAAGCGGAGCGGCATCCAAGCTCACCGATACAACCGGCGCCAACGCACTGGCTAATTTCGCAACCAATGGCGGGACGTTTGCGCTGGCGGCCGGTCGAAACTTTACCACGCTTGGAAACTTCACGAACAACGGGACACTCAATATCGGTGGCGGCACCAAGTTCGCTGTGGGCACGAACGGCGCGGCCGACTTGACGAACTTTTCGGGCAGCACGCTCACCGGCGGGACCTATATTGTAACCGGGACGCTGCAGTTCAATGGCGCGAACATTGTGACCAACGATGCAAGCATCACGCTGAGCGGAGCAACAGCCAAGATCGAGGATCAGAGTGCCAACAACGCCTTGGCCAATTTTGCGACGAATGCGAGTGGCGGCACGTTTGCCATCGCGTCAGGCCACAATTTCACAACTGCGGGAGCCTTTACAAACAATGGAACGCTGAACGTTGGAAGCGGGACCACTTTCGCGGTAGGAACTGGAGGCACGAGTTCCCTGACAAACTTCTCAGGCACTACCCTTACAGGCGGCACGTATCTGGTAACTGGGACACTCGAATTCCTTGGCGCGAACATTGTGACGAACGCAGCAAACATCACGCTGACGGGGACGACATCCGCCATAAAAGATCAAGCCGGCAGTAATGGGCTGGTGAATTTCGCGACCAATGCCGGCGCGGGCAGCTTTACGCTCGCAGGTAACCGGACTTTTACGACGATTGGAGCCTTCAGCAATGCGGGCGCGGTTCTGATTAACAAGGGGAGTACCTTTACTGTAGCCAGCGGAAATTATACGCAGACAGGCGGCTCGACGACGGTCGACGGTAAGCTGACCACTTCAGCCGCAATCAACGTGTCGGGCGGATTCGTCTATGGCAACGCCGGGACACTCACTGGTAGCTTCAACCTCTCCGGCGGAACGCTGAATCCAGGCGATGGCTTGAATATGGCCGGGGACCTTACTATAACAGGTGCTTATGCACAGAGCGGCGCGGGGATCCTCAATATTGACCTCGGGGGCACCACTCCCAACACCAAGTACGATGTGCTCAATATTTCGGGCGCGGCCACCTTGGGAGGCACGCTCAACGTCGACTTGCTCACCGGTTTCACACCTGCGGTTGGCCAGTCGTTTACGGTGATCAATTACGGTTCCGAAACAGGCGCCTTCGCGACGGTTAGTCTCCCGACCGCCCCGCCGAACACTCATTGGACGTTCGCCTGCGATCCAACGGATTGCACGCTTACTTTGAACAGCGGCCTCGTTGCTCCCGGCGAAGCGAAAAGCACGGTGAGCGCTTCGCCCGCAACTCGAGTATCACGCAGTGCGGGCGTCCTCGCTTCCCTATCGAGCACGCACGAACCGGTGGCGATTCTCTCGCATGTCACTTGTTTCGCTGCTCGGTTGTTAGGCTCCGCGTCGTGTGACAAATCGTCAGTCGGCATTGCCTCACGCGGCGGGTTGCATGAAGTCGCATCATCCGGTGCGGGGTTAGGCGCTGTTCACAACCACGTGATGGTTGCCACTCGCTCGATCTCGGCAGCCCGCGGCGGCGCTTCGCACCAGACATCCATCTCGGCAGCGGCGATGGCCAGACTTTACACCTGCGCCTACTTGCCCTCGACCGTTGCACATACGATGGGTTGCAACTAGTCCAGCATTTCCCCTAATGCGCTGACGCCGCTCGACCAGCCCAGCGGCGTTGGCGCATCGCAATTCCCCTGACCACACGGCAAATACATTCCGCGCGTCTCGACATTGGTAGGCGCGCAGCATGCTGCCCCCGGCGATGCGTGCACAATCCTGGTCCGATCGCCGTCTTTTCACGGAAACTAAGTGTTACGTTCCAGGTGAGGCATTTTCGTTACGTGAATTTCTACTGCACAGAAGGCAGGCCGATTTTCGCGAGTATTTCGCGGTATCGAGCTTCGTCATGAAGATTGTACAGCCACGGATCGATTCGAATCGACAGCAATTCCGGCTCGCGCTTCTCGTAAGAGTTTTCGAGATGGTCCAAAGCCTCTTTTTTCTGCCCTAGCGCCGCGTAAGTCGCCGCTAGGTTATATGCCGCTTCCCTGCCATTTTCGTGCAGAGTTTGCTGTTCCTTCAGCATCCCGTTCAACATCCCGCGCAATCCCGCGCTGGCGAATCCTTTCTCGCTGGCTCTAGCGACAGCCAGTCGCCGCTCGTCGCGCAGCAAAGTGGCAGCCTTTCTAGCCTCCGCGAGGAACTGGCGGTAATCGCCTTGTATGAAATACATCAAGGCCAGGTAATTGTGAGGGGAGAGAAAATCTGGCTCCGCAGTCTCGATCTGTTTCAACAGCGTCACGGCCTGCTCTTTTTGGCCATTATGAAAGAGAATCAGACCTTTATCCGCAAGAATGGCATTCGACTCAGGATCGAGTTGCTGCGCCTTTTCAATTTCTACCAGCGATTGCGGAAAGCTGGCTAGAGCCAGCAAGAACGTAGCATACCAATGATGGGCAATCACCGACTTTGGATCCAGCTCTATGGCCCGCTCAAATTCATGTTGCGCGCTTGCCACGTCCCAAGACCAGTAAAAATCCACGAATGCCATCGAGCTGTGCGCTCCGGACAGCGAGTCGTCCAACGCAATTGCGCGCTTCGCGGCCGCCATTGCGCGCGGATAGGCCTCGCTCGGAGGCATCACCGAGTACTCGCGCAGCAGGTTGTAACAATCCGCTAGCCCCACATACGCTTCCGCGTATTGTGGGTCCCGCACTAACGCTTGCGTGAAATAATCCACCGCTTGATTCAGTGTTTCCGGAGTCCGCTTATTGAAATAATAAACTCCCTTGAGGTAGAACTGCTTGGCTTCGGGGTCAACGACGTGCGGTACTGAACTTGAAGTTGTTTTCCGTGCGGCTCGCGCGGAAGAGTTACGGCGCGTGACCACCAAAATCCCCAACACCGCGAGAATGGCCAAAACAATTACCGCATACAAGGTCTTGCGCCATTGCGACTCCGGACCCAGGTCGCGTTCTGCGTTGTGCCGATCGCCCATTCGCCGGCCGCCTGGGGCCGCATCCGCGGGAAGTTCGTTCCCTGCCGCGGCTTCCGTACTAACTTCGACCTGCGCCTTCGCACCGGCTGCTAAAACAACTCCAGACTCTAGGGATACGTTCTTACCCTTCAGCCATTCAATGAGTTCGTCTGTATTGGCATAGACATTGGCCCGTCCGCCCCCAGGAACCCGATGAACTGGAAGTCTACGCGTAACCTCCCACCTCTTCACGGTGCGCTCGTCGCGTCCGAAGAACGCGCCAATCTCTTTCCACGTATCCAGCCGCCGATTAGCAATCGGAGTCTTGTCAGACGCAGTCATACCCTGATTTGTCCCGAATTGTCCTTAATTGTCGGTTGCCCCAGGAGCTCCGTTAGCGAATTATACCTGTTCTCTGTTGCCTGTTTCGACTATTCAATTTGCCCGGCGCAGAAATCTGTGAGGAACGCAAATGGCCACAGGCATTTTGTGCTCCCTCACGGCCCCTCGGTACTTTTCGGCGGGAGCACCGGCGCTTCAAGAGTGAAGTTGCAACCGCGAGCGAAAGAAAGAAGAAGATTGCCGGATGTGCGCAGGTTTTTGCACACATGCAAGCCCGAGTTTGAAGTGTACCGGCAGTCGAGACGGTTCAATCGGTTGAATTAGGTAGAGATAGAGCTTTCGATCAGATTGATTCGTTGAATTTATCTGGCCGGAATATTGCTGGAGACAAGCCAACGCGTGCCCTTCCTGGGGGATAGCGCCTTTAAGTAGGGGGAGAAAGTTTTTGTCCATATCTCAGGGGGCAGCAAGGGATTCCTCTGCGTCGAGCAGGGTTCGCGCGTCTGGCGATGGCAGTTATGAGCGCGATGATCCGTGGAGCCTCCGCCATTTCTGCGATTATAATCGATTCTTTCTAAGTACTCGCTTTCGCCAGCCCATTCCGTATTCGCCTTTTCTAGGATTCCAAGCAGCGCAAATCACAAAATCTGGAGCAAACGACATGAATGCATCTTCTTTTGCCGTAAAGAATTCCGCAGCGAGCGAGAAGCTTGCTGGCCGTATTTTGTTGATCGCGCTCCTTGCATTGTTCATGTCCCCACTTTCGAGTTTCGCACAGTCCTGCCCGGGCACCACACAATGGAACGGCGGCTCCGGAAGCTGGGAGACCGCAATCAATTGGTCCTCGGGCGTGCCTGGCGCCAGCTCGAACGCCTGCATCAATGTGGCGAGTTCGACGGTCAACATCACCGCTACGAGCGGCGACACGACGGGCAGTCTGGATATTAATTTGGGCTCTGACATTTTGAACATCCAAAATAACACCCAGTTGACCATTCAGAGCGGCGGCAACATCCTCAATAATGGCGCCATTAACTTGAATTCAGGCGGCAACAACACGGAATTGATTATCAACGGGGCCACCACTTTGAGCGGCACCGGCGCGCTGACGATGTCGAACAGTACGGCCAACTTCATTCTCGGCGGTGGCACGTTCACTAACGATCAGACCATTCAGGGAGCGGGAAATATCGGTAATAACAACCTCACGCTCGTCAACAACACTGGCGCCATCATTGATGCCAACGTTGCGAGCACGCTGCAAATCAATCCCAATGGCGGCACGACAAATAAGGGAACCCTAGAAGCGACTGCCGGAGGGGTTCTGGAGCTCAGCGGCTCCACTGTTGCAAATACTGGCGGGCTGATTCTGGCGACCGGCACTAGCGGCGGAATGAGTCCCACTCCTTCCACAGTTGAACTGAACAATGTCAGCATTACCGGCGGCACTTTGACTTCCAGCTCGGGCGGCGTAATCGAGAGCGTAAACGCCTGGAACACGAACTTGCCGACCCTTACCGGTGTGACGATTTCGAGCGGCAGCACTTTAAACGTTCCCAACAACAACGGCCTGAATTTTGGAGCGGGAACCATCACCAACAACGGCACCATCAATCTCCAGAGCACGGGCAATAACACTGAACTCGTGATCGCCGGAAGCACCACTCTCAGCGGTACCGGCACAGTCACGATGTCCAACAGCGCAAATAACATCTTTACAGGCGGCGGCACGTTCACCAACGGCGAGACCATCCAGGGCGCGGGAACCATCGGTAACGGCAACCTCACGCTCGTCAACAACGGTACCATCGATGCCACCCTCTCCAACGCGCTACAAGTCAACCCCAATGGCGGCACCACAAACAATGGCACCATGGAAGCCAGTACGGGTGGGACCCTGGAATTAAGCGGTTCGACCATTGCGAACGGATCGGGGCTTATTGAGGCCACGGGCGGCACGGTTGACCTGAACAACGTCAGCATTACCGGTGGGACGCTAACGACAAGTTCAGGCGGCGTGATCCAGAGCATAAACGCCTGGAACACGTCCACACCGACGCTTACTGGTGTGACGATTTCGAGCGGCAGCACCTTGGACATTCCCAACAACAACGGCCTGAATTTTGGAGCGGGAACCATCACCAACAACGGCACCATTAACCTTCAAAGCGGCGGCAATAACACCGAACTCGTCATCGCCGGAAGTACGACTCTAAGCGGTTCCGGCACAGTGATGATGTCTAACGCGGCAAACAACATTATTCTCGGCGGAGGCACACTGACCAACAACGAGACGATCCAGGGTTCTGGAGACATCGGTAACGCTAACCTGACTCTGATCAACAACGGAACAATTGACGCCAATCAGTCCACTGCATTGACCATAAATCCCAACGGCGGAACGACCAACACAAAAACTCTGGAAGCCACGGCGGGAGGAACGCTAGTTTTGGCGACTTATGCAATAAACAATGCCGGCGGAACGATCCTGGCCGCGGGCGCGGGCTCTTCGGTCCAGCTGAACGATGTGAGTATTACCGGCGGCACTTTGACTTCCAGCTTGGGTGGCGTAATTGTTAGCGCGAACACCTGGAACACCCCCGTATCGACGCTAAATAACTTGACGATTTCGACTGGCACCACCCTGGATATTCCCAACAACAATGGCCTGGATCTTGGGACGGGAACAATTACCAACAATGGAACCATCAACCTCCAAAGCTCCGGCAATAACACCCAACTGGTGATCACCGGCGGAAACGTGACGCTCACGGGCGGTGGCAACATCACCATGACGGGCAATACAGGCAATATGATTCTTGCCGGAACCGCTGGCCTAATGCTGACGAATGTTAACAATACAATTTCCGGCGCCGGCGAGATCGGCAACGGCACCGGCATGCTTTTCGTCAACGATGCGAGCGGAATTGTGGATGCCTCGGGTGGAACTCTGACGATTAATCCCTTCAACGGGACAGCTTCAACCGGGTCAACAACAAACATGGGGTTACTGGAAGCCACAACTGGCGGCATTTTACAATTGGAAAATACGATCACGAATTCCGGAACGATTCTGGCCACCGGAGCCAGTGCCGTGGTTGAGCTAAACGTTGCCAATATTACAGGCGGCACATTGACTTCCAGCTCGGGTGGTGTGATCGAGAGCATAAATCAATGGAACACGAACTTGCCGACGCTCACCAGTTTGACCATTTCGAGCGGCAGCACGTTGGACGTACCCAACAACAACGGCCTCGCGCTTGGCGCGGGAACCATCACCAACAACGGCACCATCAATCTCCAGAGCACGGTCAATAACACTGAACTCGTGATCGCCGGAAGCACCACTCTCAGCGGTTCCGGCATAGTTACGATGAGCAACGGCCCAAATAACATCATTACAGGTGGCGGCACGTTCACCAACGGCGAGACCATACAGGGCGCGGGAACCATCGGTGCTGGCAACCTCACCTTCATCAACAACGGCACCGTCGATGCTACTCAGCCAAGCATTCTGCTAATCAACCCCAATGGCGGCACCACAAATACAGGAATACTCGAAGCGACTGCTGGAGGAACTCTGGAACTGACGGGTTCCACCGTTGCGAATACTGGCGGGCTAATTGAGGCAACTGGTGGTACCGTCCTGCTGAACAACGTCAGCATTACAGGCGGGACGCTAACGAGCAGTTCCGGCGGCGTGATCCAGAGCGTGAACCAATGGAACACGAGCCTACCGACGCTCACAAGTTTAACCATTTCGAGCGGCAGCACGGTGAACGTTCCCAACAACAATGGCCTCAATCTTGGAGCGGGAACCATCACCAACAACGGCACCATCAATCTCCAGAGCACGGGCAATAACACTGAACTCGTGATCGCCGGAAGCACCACTCTCAGCGGTTCCGGCACAGTCACGATGTCCAACAGCGCAAATAACATCTTTACAGGGGGTGGCACGTTCACCAACGGCGAGACCATCCAGGGCGGCGGAGACATCGGTAATGGCAACCTGACGCTCGTCAACAACGGAACTATCGACGCCAACCAGCCCGCCGCGCTGACCATCAATCCCAACGGCGGAACGACCAATACAAAGACCATGGAGGCCACCTCTGGTGGCACGCTGCATCTGCTGAATTACACGGTTAACAATACTGGCGGAACGATCCTTGCTACCGGAACCGGTTCAGTGGTCACGCTGGATGTCGTTAGCATTAGCGGCGGTACACTCACATCCAGTGCGGGCGGAATCTTCGAGAGCGTGAACCAATGGAACACGAGCCTGCCGACGCTGACGGGCGTGACGATTTCGAGCGGCAGCACCTTGGACATACCCAACAACAACGGACTCGCTCTTGGTGTAGGAACCATCACTAACAAGGGCACTATCAACCTGCAGAGCGGTGGCAACATCACCCAACTCGTACTCGCCGGAAACGTCACACTGGCAGGCACGGGCAAGGTGATCATGTCCGCCAATCCAAATAACCTCATCTCGGGCACCGGCACGCTGACGAATCAAAACACAATTGAAGGTGAAGGCAACATTGGCAATGGCCAAATCGGCGTGATCAACACCGGCTCGATTTTGGCGAACGAAACGGGCGCGCATACTCCATCCACTCTTTTCATCGACACGGGCGCTGCCGGTTTCACCAACAATGTCGGTGCCAAGAACGGCATCCTGAACGTGAGTGCGAGGAACACGCTGATCATCGAAGGTGGCCCCTTCAATAACTTCAGCACCGGCACGCTCACTGGCGGCACCTACCTCGTGACTGGCGTGCTGGAATTTGCGGCAGGTTCAGGCCTCGTCACCAACGATGCAGCTATTACTCTCACTGGCGCAACTTCAGAAATTCTTAACACTTCCAATAACTCTAACGCCTTGAACCAATTCGCCGACAACGGCGTCAAGGGCAGCTTTACCGTGAACGGATTTACCTTCACGGACACCAACAACTTCACCAACAGCGGCACCCTGGCTGTGGGAGGTGGCGCAGAATTCTTCGCGAGTAATGGGCTCACAAACTTCAACAACACGAACGGTACCTTGGCCGGTGGCACCTACAATCTGACCGGCACCGGACAGTTGAAATTTAACAATGAAGGCTTCACCAACGACATCGTCACCAACGCTGCTCATATCAGCCTGTCCGGCGTGGATACCACCAAGGCTCCCATCATCGATCAGACTGGCGCGAACGCTCTGGCAAACTTCAGCACTAACGCCAGCACGGGCAGCTTAACTCTCTCAGCCGACCGCCAATTCACTACCGGCGGTTCGCTTACCAACGCCGGTATGGTGACTGTAATGAAGTCCACCGGAGCCGGCACCACCGCGCTGATCGTGAACGGCACCTACACACAGACCGGCGGCACCACCACCGTCGACGGCAAGCTTTCCGCGACGTCTGGAATCAACGTCTCCGGTGGATTCATCTACGGCAATGCGGCTGGCATCACGAATGGCACTCAAGGCACTCTCGTCGGCAACTTCGATCTTACCGGCGGAACGATCAATCCCGGCGATGGTTTGAAGAAGATCGGCGACCTCAATATCACCGGTACCTATACTGAGAGTGGCGCTGGCGTCCTGAACATCGATTTGAATGGAACCACACCCAACACTACTTACGACGTGCTGAATGTTTCCGGCGCAGCGACTTTGGGCGGCACGCTGAACGTCGATGCACTCACTGGCTTCGCTCCCACCAGCGGCCAAATGTTCGACATTCTCAACGCTGGCTCGATTACCGGAACGTTTTCGAGTGTGCTCTGCTCCTTCTCGAATGGCGACAGTTGCTCGGTGACTTACAACTCGACCGACGTCATTGTCACCATCACCGGCGGGGCCGCGGCACCGGCAGCGAAGGGCACTGTAAGCGCTTCGCCCGCCACACGCGTATCACGAGGCTCGCTCGCGGCCACTTCGATTGCCAGCTCGCATGAGCCAGCCGCCATTCTTTCGCCCGTCACTTGTTTCGCCGCGCGTATGATCGGATCGGCGTCCTGTGGTGAAACAACCTCGGCGGCAACAGCCTCGCACGCCGGCAAGGCGCACGCAGTCGCAGCAGCCGGAACACAGCCCAGCCCAGCCCACAACAATATAATGGTTGCTACTCGCTCGATTGCATCGGGCCGCGGTGGCGCTTCGCGCGAGACATCCGCCACGACGACGGCTATGGCAAGGCTTTACGTTTGCGCGTATCTGCCTTCCACCGTTGGTCACACCATGGGTTGCAACTAGCAATTGTTGTCGGGATGTGCCAGCGCCGTTCGGGGGAATCGGCGCTGGCACATCGCAGTTCCCTCTCTCAAAAAAACTCCCGCTCATTAGCCAAATCTCAGATCCAGAGGGCGTGGAGCTCTACACTCTTCGTAATAGACTCCCTATCACTGTGAAATTTGACATCTTCGCACTTGACAGGCGAGCGCCAGTGAAATAGCTTCGTCACTTCAATTAGAACTCTGGCCCTCCTGGACCCAGAAACACGTACCTGTAGTTTCTCATACGCTATATGTGCGCCGAGACTCCTACGCGGGTCTCTATCCTTAAGGAGAACCACCATGCCCGCACGTTTCTTTTCCCTCGGATGTGACCGGATAAGTGGTGCAGCGCGCCGAATCGTTTGGCTCCTTGCTGTCGCGCCGTTTCTGTTTTCGGTTCCGACCTTCGCGCAGTGCGACACGAGTTGGACCGCCGGCGCCACTGGACTCTGGAATGTAGCGGGCAACTGGAGCTCGGGTGTCCCGACCAGCAGCACCAACTCGTGCATCAACACGGCGGGTTCGACCGTCACGCTGAATATTAGCGGCGCTCTTACCGCTAACCTCACTCTCGGATCGAGCACGGATGCCTTGAGCTTCAACAACGGAACGACGCTTAAGGTCAGCGGCAGCACGATCAGCAACGCGGGAACCATTTCGATGAATTCCACCGGGAACTTCACGGAACTGTTTATCGGCGCCGCCAACGTCACTCTCAATGGCGGCGGCACGCTTACTATGTCTAACAGCACCGCCAACGTCATCCTCGGCTCCGCGGCCGCTGATATGCTTATCAACCAGGAGACCATTCAGGGAGCGGGAAACATCGGTTTTGGCCAGATGGCCCTAAATAATTCCGGTACGATTGATTCCAACCAGACCGCTGGCTTGACCCTGCAGATCAGCAACGGAGCCACCAATACCGGAACGATCGAGGCCACCAGCGGCTCTACTCTAACGCTTTTCGCGGGCACCTATGCGAATGCGGGCGGGACAATTCTGAACAATGCCAGCACGATTGTGTTCAATGGAGCTACCACGATCAACGGGGGCACGATAACGCAGATGGGTGCGGGGCTGATCAAACTGTCCGCCGCCACCATCAACACCGCACTCACCAACACCTCCACCAGCACTATCGAGGTCACAACCGGTGGCAACACCATTGCTGGCGCGCTGACCAACCCAACCGGCGGTCAGGTGAAGCTCGACAATGGCAGCGCTCTCGTCATGGGAGCGGGCTCCAGCATCAGCAACGCGGGAACTATTTCGATGAATTCCATCGGGAACTTCACCGACCTGTTTATCGGCGCCGCCAACGTCACTCTCAGTGGCGGCGGCACGCTTACTATGTCTAACAGCACCGCCAACGTCATCCTCGGCTCCGCGGCCGCTGATATGCTTATCAACCAGGAGACCATTCAGGGAGCGGGAAACATCGGTTTTGGCCAGATGGCCCTGAATAATTCCGGTACGATTGATTCCAACCAGACCGCTGGCTTGACCCTGCAGATCAGCAACGGCGCTACCAACACCGGAACGATCGAGGCCACCAGTGGCTCTACTCTAACGCTTTTCGCAGGCACCTATACGAATGCGGGCGGGACAATTCTGAACAATGCCAGCACGATTGTGTTCAATGGAGCTACCACGATTAACGGGGGCACGATAACGCAGATGGGCGCGGGACTCATCAAACTGTCCGCCGCCACCATCAACACCGCACTCACCAACACCTCCACCAGCACTATCGAGGTCACAACCAGTGGCAACACCATTGCTGGCGCGCTGACCAACCCAACCGGCGGTCAGGTGAAGCTCGACAATGGCAGCGCTCTCGTCATGGGCGCGGGCTCCAGCATCAGCAACGCGGGAACTATTTCGATGAATTCCATCGGGAACTTTACTGACCTGTTTATCGGCGCCGCCAACGTCACTCTGAGTGGCGGCGGCACGCTTACTATGTCCAACAGCACCGCCAACGTCATCCTCGGCTCCGCGGCCGCTGATATGCTTATCAACCAGGAGACCATTCAGGGAGCGGGAAACATCGGTTTTGGCCAGATGGCCCTGAATAATTCCGGTACGATTGACTCCAACCAGACCGCTGGCCTGACCCTGCAGATCAGCAACGGCGTTACCAATACCGGAACGATCGAGGCCACCAGCGGCTCTACTCTGACGCTTTTCGGCGGGACCTATGCGAATGCGGGCGGAACGATTCTGAACAATGCCAGCACGATTGTGTTCAATGGAGCCACTCACGATTAACGGGGGCACGATAACGCAGATGGTGTGCGGGACTCATCAAGTGTCCGCCGCCACCATAACACCGCACTCACCAACACCTCCACCACGCGCCCATCGAGGTCACTGAACTTTAGTCCTGGGCGCTTTGGCAACACCATTGCTGGCGCGCTGACCAACCCAGCCGGCGGTCAGGTGAAGCTCGACAATGGCAGCGCTCTCGTCATGGGAGCGGGCTCCAGCATCAGCAACGCGGGAACTATTTCGATGAATTCCATCGGGAACTTTACTGACCTGTTTATCGGCGCCGCCAACGTCACTCTCAGTGGCGGCGGCACGCTTACTATGTCCAACAGCACCGCCAACGTCATCCTCGGCTCCGCGGCCGCTGATATGCTGATCAACCAGGAGACCATTCAGGGAGCGGGCAACATCGGTTTTGGCCAGATGGCGCTGAATAACTCCGGTACGATTGATTCCAACCAGACCGCTGGCTTGACCCTGCAGATCAGCAACGGCGCCACCAACACCGGAACGATCGAAGCCACCGGCGGTTCCACTCTGACATTCCTCGGGGGCACCTATACGAATGCCGGCGGAACGATTCTGAACAACGCCAGCACGCTAATATTCGAGGGAAACATCATCATTAATGGTGGCACCATCACCCAAACGGGTGCGGGGCTGATCAAGCTGTCCGCCGCCACCATCAACACCGCGCTCGCTAACAGCTCGACAGGAACCATCGAGGTCATTGGCGGCGCAAACACCATCGCCGGTGTGCTAACCAACCCGGCGGCGGGAAGTAAAGTGAACGTGGATAATGGCGGCATTCTCACCATCAATCTTGCATCGGGAACAATCACAAATAAGGGTACGATCAACCTAAACAGCTCCGGTAACTTTACGGAGCTCGTTATCAATGGCAACGTTACGCTCGCCGGCACTGGCAAGGTTATCCTTAGCGCCAATGCAAACAACCTCATCCTTGGAAGCGGTACGCTGACCAACCAAAACACGATTGAAGGCGAGGGCAACATCGGCGACGGTCAAATTGCCGTGGTCAACTCCGGATCGATTTTGGCCAATGAAACAGGGACCCACACGCCATCAACTCTTTTCATCGACACCAATGGCAGCGGCTTCACCAACAACGTGGGCGCCAAGAACGGCATTCTGAACGTGAGCGCGAAGAATACGCTCATCATCGAAGGCGGTCCGCTCAATAATTTGAGCGGCGGCACTCTGACCGGCGGCCAATACCTGGTAGCAGGAGAGCTCGAATTTGCTGCTGGAGCCGGCGGCGTCGTCAACAACAACGCTACGATCTCTCTCACCGGCGCGACGGCGGAAATTTTGAACACTTCCAACAGCATGAACGCTCTGTTGCCTTTGGCCTCGAACGGAGCAGCGGGATCGTTTGCATTAGCTGGCGGTGCGAAGTTCACGACCGTAGGAAATTTCACCAACAATGGAACGCTGAACGTAGGCTCTGGGGACAAGTTCTCGACCGGCACGAATGGCGCGAGCAATCTGACCAATTACAACAGTGGCACGTCCACTCTTACGGGCGGCATCTACATCGTCGCCGGCTCGGGTCAAATTCAATTCAACAACGGCGGCAACGCTTCTGACATCGTCACCAATGCCGCCAACATCACACTGTCGGGCACATCTGCAACTAACTCGTTCATCGATCAGAATGGCGCGAACGCCCTGGCCAACTTCGCTACGAACGCAAGCACCGGCAGCTTCACTCTCTCCGCAGACCGCAATTTCACCACCGGCGGAAACCTTACGAACGCCGGCATGGTGAATATCCAAAAGTCCACCGGCGCGGGCTCCACAGCGCTAATCATCGGCGGACCTGGCGTTTACTCTCAGACTGCCGGCACCACCACGGTGGATGGCAGGTTGACCGCTTCGGGCGGCATCAACGTCTCGGGCGGATTCATCTACGGCAACGCCGCTGGTGTCGTCACTGGAAATGCTGGCACGCTCGTCGGCAATTTTTCTCTTACCGGCGGAACTCTGAACCCTGGCGACGGGCTGAAGAAGATTGGCGATCTCAATATCACCGGCACCTACACCGAAAGTGGCGCCGGTATTCTCAATATCGATCTGCACGGCATAACACCAAACACCACGTACGACGTGCTGAATGTTTCCGGGGCAGCCACCTTGGGCGGCACAATCACCATCGATTTGATCACCGGCTTCACTCCGATGGTTGGCAATGTCTGGGACGTTTTGAATTACGCTTCCGCGACCGGCTCCTTCGCCACCGTAAACCTGCCGACAGCTCCCGTAGGCGATCACTATGTATTCGCTTGCGGCGCGACGGATTGCACTCTCACCTTGGATGCTGGCGCAGCCGCCGCAAACTCGACAACCAAGGGCACGGTAAGCGCTTCACCAGCGAAACGTGTGACGAGGAGCTTGGGCGCGGTGGCTTCGGTGTCGAACATGCATGAGCCCGTCGCGATTCTCTCGCATGTCACTTGTTTCGCCGCTCGCTTGCTGGGCTCCGCCTCCTGCGGCAACCATTCTGTCTCGGCGGTTGCGCATGGTGGCGAACTGCACGTGGTGGCGTCGGCAGGTTCGGGGCTTGGCGCCGTTCACAACAACGTAATGGTAGCTTCGCGCTCGATTTCGACGGGACGCGGCGGCGCTTCGCGCGAAACATCCACGTCAGCGGAGGTCATGGCAAGGCTTTACGTCTGCGCGTACATGCCTTCCACGGTCGCTCACACCATGGGCTGCAATTAACCCGCAATTTCCCTACAGATGTGCCAGCGCCGTTCGAGCATGCCCTTGAAATGGCGGCTCTTCTGCTAGGGATGCAGACGAACCAAGGAGTTTTATCCTGGAATCTCATTCGGAACCCACACGTCGATGTATCAAACACGAATGCTAAAATTAGAAGCAAATGCGCGTGCAATGCTCTCATTGCGGTGCAAAGCAGCATGTAGATGAGCGGCAATTCGCGGACGCGAGTTCCACTCAAGTCACATGTTGGATGTGTACTCGGCCGTTGGGAGTAGATTTGCCCCTCGGTGATCCAGCTTCGCACACGATTGCAATACGCTTATCGGTCCCGCATGCAAGGTCCAGCGACTCCAGGCTTAAAGGTTCAGTAGATCCGGAGACCGCAAGCCTGATGCTCCCGCGGGACAAGACGATCAATCTCTCCGTCATTAGCGGTCCATCGCAGGGAATGAAATGCGACCTGTCTCGACCTCTCATAACGATAGGACGATTGGGAGGGGGCGCTGACATAGAAATTGACGACCCGGAGGTATCACGCTTGCACTGCTCTGTCGAAGTCAGGCGCGATGCCATCTTCTTAACGGATCTGCGGTCGACGAATGGTACATACCTGGGGGATACTCGCGTTTTCGGCGCGCGGCTGGACGAAATGTCGATCTTTCGCATCGGATCGTCGCTTCTGCAGGTTGGGGTTGTTTCAACGGCGGAGGGGGGTTGTATTTGATAGATGATCCGCCAGCATGACTGTGGGCGAAGGCGTGGACCTCAGTACCGCGGTCTATTCTCAATCACTTCCTTCTCAGGTAGAGGACGGACGCACTACTTGACGAGATGCGATGTGAAGTCATGAGCAGCCAAGCTGCTCTCAGCCGCTTCAATATCAGTTTGGTTCGCATATGGACCAACTCGCACGCGATAGGATTGCATCCATAGACGACCCTTGTGGATGGAAACTGCATGGAAACCTAATCCAGCGAGTTGGTCAACTGCTTTCTGCGCCCAGATTGAGTCTTTGAAGGAACCTACTTCGAGATAGTGCATGGTCAAATCCGATTTGCTTTCGTCCTCTTTTTGCCGGTGGGGCGTGTCGGTGGCCTTAGGCGTTGGTTCCGGCAACGAGGTTGGGGGGACAGTTGCTGACTTGACGTCTGCTATTTTCTCAACGTTTGGAATGTCGGGGATATCGCGCGGTGCCGAAGGCGTTGTGACTGGACGCCGCGGGCTATACCGAGTCTTAACTTGTACCAAGTTTGTCCGCGTTGTCGATGATAATGAGACTTCAGAGCTTGGATGCACCTCTACTCTGTCCATGGATGCCGATGCGACGTGAGGCGGCAAGACTTCTTCCGCGGATGCTGTTTCGAGGGCTACATCTCCTAATACAATCTTGGAGCCTCGAGTAAGTTCAACCTCATTCGTTGCGCCAGCCGGCCCGAGACTGGATGTAGAGATGAAGGAGGCGCTTTTCGAATCAAGCGACCGGGGACTCTGAGGGGGAAGTCCGGGTGAGCGTTCCGTTGCTTCTCGAATATGGCTCTTACTCCCGGTTTCTAGGCCGAAAGCCACAACCGTGCCCAAGAGCACAACACCCAGCGCTACAAATATTGAGGACATGCGAGTTATTTTTGCTGCATGCGGGTCCGGGGCGCGCACGAACGCGATGAAGGTCTCGAGGCCCTGGCCTATGAATCGACTCGCTTCGAGGGTTGCATGTCGAACCTCCACAACAAGAGCAGCCCAGCGGAGAGCGGCGTTCTCGACGCCGTGGCGCATAACGCGATTCGCACTCAGATGCGGCACCCGAACCTTGAGAGAAAACCATCGCGGAACTTCTACCCCGCTTATTCCGGCAATCGCCAAAGCGGCATACAGCTCATCGACTGACTGAAAACGTCGGGCGGGATCTTTTTGAAGACACTTCAGGATAACCGCTTCAATATCGGCTGGTAGAGTTGGGACAATTTCCCTTGGTCGTCTTGGCGATTCCTTAATTTGCTTTAAAGCTATGGCGATGGGAGTGTCACCCTCAAATGCCTGCGAACCGGTAACCATTTCATAGATCAGAAGGCCCAGGGAGTAGATGTCAGTTCGTGGACCGATGGGCTTGAGTTCAATCTGTTCAGGAGCCATGTAGGCAGGGGTCCCCGCGATGGTGCCCGTCATTTGACCATTTCCCTGAGACAAACGGGCGATGCCAAAATCCATGATTTTCACGACCCCGCTTTGGTCTAGCATGATGTTCGCGGGCGTGAGGTCCCGGTGCACGATCCCTTGCAGATGAGCCTCGCGAAGTCCGCCACATATCTGCCGCGCAATCTCAAGCGCTTCATGAATGGAAAGACGTATATCGCGACGTAGCTTGGATAACAGGTTCTCGCCTTCGACGAATTCCATCGAGAGACAGGCCATGCCATTCGAACGGCTGAACTCATGAATCCTGCAGACGTTTTTATGCGTGACCTTTCGGGCGAGACACACCTCTTTCCGAAGATTATCCTGTTGCTCCTGGTCCGAGGCAATTCCCGGCTTAAGCACTTTTAAAGCAACGATTTCGCCGGTTTCCAGGCACCGAACCTTGTAGACGACACCGGTGCCACCACTGCCAACCTGAGCCAAGATCTGGTAACGGCCTGGTATGCTTAACGGCCGCGTGAGACAGGTAGACTCGTCAGAAAAGGAGCGTTCCTTCGTCCCGTCGACTCCGACCTTGCCAAACCATTGGCTGTTCTCTGCTCGTCTTGTCGTAGGGTCATCCCTAATAATAGTCATGTCGGAAGTCAGATCTTCCCTTCGGAACTCAACCAGAATATGAGGTTATGACGAATGAAGACAATGGTTCCGAGGTAATGTTGTAGCAGTACGATTGTTCTAGGCAGTACCGGTGGTTGGCACCATTAGAGGGCCGAATTCCACAGGTTTTACTTGCGATCCCCCAGTTTGAACGGCTCACGCTGTAGATCGAGGCACTGCTGTTTCCGGGATTGTGACGGGTGACTTCTGTCTGAGACTGCGAGAAACTGCGCCGTTGGAGGAGCAGGCACGGCTTTGCAGCGAAGAAAGCTGACCATGACAACTGTGCGGAAAAGCTCTGGCAATGCAATCTTTCAGATCAAAGTTACGTTGTTGTGGTCGTCGCCGCCCATCTGGCGGCGCCTGTTGGTACCCTCGGATATCACATTGTCCGACCTTCACTACTTGGTGCAGCGGGCCATGGGCTGGGACAACTCTCACTTGCACGAGTTCCATTGTCGTAGATCTCTGCGGCCTTTGCCGCCTTGGACGTGAATCACCATGCGCTCACTGTCAATGTCGCTGACTTTCAGTTGCGCGAGCTCGGCACGCCGGAGTCCCGTGGCGTAGGGCGCCATCAGCAGTCCGATGCAAGGGAGGCCGCGCCGCATCGATGAGCCGCGCAACTTCTTCCTGGCTGAGAATCGTTGGCAGCTGAACAGTTTTCTTCGGGTAGGGAGTCTCTTCGATGCTCCAGACTCTCTTGAGAGTCTCGGTGTAGAAAAATCGCAGACCCGCCAAGCGCTGCGCCACCGTGTTCGGGGAGAGCTGCCGCTTCTGGAACATCGCGGCTTGATATTCACGAATGTGTCGGGGGCCTAAACGATCCGGAGAACAGTTGAAGTGTCGAGAAAAATCTTCGACACTCTGAAGGTAGTAGCAATCGATGGTAGTCTTAGCGTAATTACGACGCTGGAGTTCCTCCAGCATCATTTTTCTTAGATGGGTCACGGGAACACCTCCTGTGACCCAAACTTATCTCAACCACTGCTCTGTTCGCCTCACGCGAAGCGTCCGCCGCCGGGCGGCTTCGTTCAAACGGGCTTGTGGGAAGTGTCGTATGAGATTGTCCAACAACTGGTGACTGGCCGCGGCGTCGATTTAGGCTGGTCTCGACTCTCACATTTTCATCGCGGGGCGGTTTTTCGTAATCCAGTCTTCGACTTCAACGTAAAACTGTTTTGCTTGGACGACGATCTCTTTTGCTCCTGTGTTGGTCGCAACATTGGAGAAAGTGTAGTCGATAGTATTTCGCTTCCGTCGACACGTCTCAAAATAGTCGGCGTACTTGTGCGCGGCTTTACCCAACACCAATTTCGTGCTCTGCAAGGACACGCGGTGGTGTCCGACCTTGCTCACGATCCGATACCCCGCACAGGCTATGGCCATATTCGCAGCCTGGAGCGCAGCGTTGTAGGCAGTGGCGAATCTCCGATCTGCTGAAAGGCCAGCAAGATTCGCGTCTGCGAGGTCGCGGGCGATCAGGGCCCGCATATTGTCTAATTCCTTCTTGGAGGTTTTGTGTTTCTGGGCTTCCTTATTTGCCAACAAGGTCGTCCAAGTCACTCTGGCCTCCTTTCACAAACTGTTTCCGTCCTCGTAGAACGGCGGCAAGGAAATGGTCTCCCGATTTAATTTTCTCCCGAAACTCCTCTGGGGAATAGGCCGTGACGTTGACCTCCCTTCCTAGCCGCGCCTCCGCCTTGCGGAGAGCTGGAGACAGGTCGGCAAGACCTGCTCTGCCAATGACCATCACATCCACGTCACTCATCGTATGTTCCCGGCTTCGTGCCACAGAGCCATAGATAAAAGCGCTCTGAATCTTGTTCTCAAACGCTTTTAGTATCTGCTCCAAGATCGGAGCCAGCCCTGCCGTTTTGTCGAAGAGCTGCTGCAGGTCTCGGAACACCGGGGACTGGGTCTGCGCCTTGAAATAAGCCCTTGTGCCTTCCCGACGATGCATCAATATTCCGCTTGCCACCAGAGACGATAACTCCCGTTGAAGGCTCGAAGGGCTCGTGCCCAAACGGCTGGCGAGTTCCGAAAGATACCACCACTTATCTGGCTGGCCGAGCGTAGCCGCGAGCACACCTTGACGTACCTGTGGAAACAACGCAGTCAGCACGGAAGAGTTACGCATATTGCGTATATTATTACGCATATTGCGTAATTGTGTCAACTGCTAAAGAAACAGGGTTGGTTGCGGCGGGCGTTGAGTATCTAAAGCGGCCGTTCAGATTACGCATATCCGTTCGAATCGGAATCGGACGCAATTCGAACGGACTCGAAGGCTGTTCGAATTCGTGCGAGCAGCGTTCGCTGGTGCCAGTACGGCCTGCACCGACCTAAGCCGAAGGCTTAGGGATGGTGTCTCTCTATCCGGTCGCTCTCATCCTCACCCGCTTTAGCGCATTGCCTGATCCAGTTTGAACGTCAGACGAAGCGCGTCAGGCCACCCGGCGCGGACAAAAAGATCCAAAATCTCTCCGAGCGCAGTTGCAATAGATGGGTCCTTCTGGGGGAGGGCAAGACAGGTTTTATTCTTGACACCTACAAGTTTGCGCAGTAGAACTCTGAAATCTTTTTTGCGGAGCGCGCGCCATGACCATCCGCGGAAACGGACCCCTTGCTCCTTCCTCGCTGGCGACTCTCTCATTTGAGGTGAAACTATGAAAAAGATGTTCTTGGGATTCGTTAGTATTTTTTTCATTTGTCTTCTATCAGCAACTGCGTGGAGTCAAAATGCCGTCTCGGGAGGGTCCATTTCAGGGCAGGTAACGGATAACACCGGCGGAGCCGTACCCAACGTAAGCGTCACGCTTACCAACGTAAGTACCGGCGTGCAATCGACGGCGCGGACGAACAACTCGGGTTTGTATCGATTTCCGGTACTTGATGTTGGAACCTATGACATCGGACTATCACACCCGGGCTTTTCGAAAACAGAGATTAAAGGCGTGGTAGTGAGTATTGGGCAAGATACGGCCGCGAACGCGACGTTACAGGTTGGGGAGATCACGCAGTCGATAACCGTCACGGCGACTTCGTCTCTCCTGCAACCAACAGAAACAAGTGTCGGTACCGTGGTAGGCCAGAACTTGATTGAAGACTTACCACTCAGTGGTCGCCGCTATACGGATTTCGTTCTGCTCACGCCGAACGCAAACGCCGACGGCGAATTTGGGTTGGTCAGCATCGGTGGGCAGCAGGGCGGTGCAGACTCCGGCTACGCCAATGGCAATGGCTCGAACTCCTTCACCGTAGACGGGGCCACTGCGAGCAGCAATTACTTCGGTGAAGCGCGCGGCCGCACTCGCGTCCCTTATGTTTTCGGCGAGCAATCGATCCAAGAATTTCAAGTGGCCGATAATCCTTACAACTCGGCGTATGGCGGAGGAGGTTCAGGCTTCGTCAACACCGTGACGAAGTCGGGCGGGGATGCCTACCATGGGAATGCCTTTTACTACAACCGCAATTCGGGAGTGGGCAATGCCGATGACGCGGTGGACAAAGCCGCAGGCGTTTCGCGGCCGCTCGATATCCTCCAGCAGTTCGGCGCCGACCTCGGCGGTCCAATCATCCATCATAAGGCATGGTTCTATTTCGACTACGAGCAGCAACGGCGTAAAGAGCCCATTTCGATCATCATCCCAGGGGATACCGGACTTTCGGAGACGGACTTTGGAGTCCCGGCGGGAACTACCCTGCCTGCTTCGGACGGAGTGTTCCCTGCCGCGGCAAACTTTATCCCTCCGTCGCCGTTCGACTATTCTGCCCTTACTCCGTCGCAGCAGGCCGTGTATCTCCAAGGTGTCGCGAACGCGCTGTTTGCCATCAATTCCAACCTCAATCAGCGCAAGCGCCTCGCAAACAATTTGACTTTGTTCCCGAAGGTAGACTGGCAGGCCACGAATGCAGATCGTTTGAGCTTTGTTTACAACTACAGCAAGTTTGACTCCCCGGGAGGCGAGTACACGTTTAACCCTATCAACTATGCGGGTGATTCCTACCTTGCGAACAACTTTGTGCGCGACCACCATGCCACGGTGCATTGGACGCACACCTTCAGCCCAACGCTGCTGAGCGATTTCCACGTTAGCTTCGCGCGAGACCAGCAGCTCGCCACGCCTTCCGGATTGATCCCGAGCACTCTGCCGGAAATTGAGCTTTTCTCGCCCCAGTTCATGTTTCTCGGCAATGCAAACTACGCTGTCTCGGATACCAAGGAGTATCAGTGGCAGATCAACGAGCGCATGAGCTACATTATCGGGAGGCATACCCTCGATTTCGGTTTCGATTTCGACCGGACTCATGTAACCGATTTCTATGCTGGAAACTTCGACGGAACCTATACATTTTTTTCGCCCACCAACTTTGCGCTCGGCGAGTACGGCACCTTTACGCAGAACATCGGGAATCCTCTCTTCCCTTTTACATTCCCCTATTATGGTTTTTACCTCCAAGATAAATTCCAGGCCACCAAGAATCTGACGCTTGATTTCGGTTTGCGGGAAGACTTCCAGGTCTATCCTCAGCCGCAAGCGAATAGCACGCTTGGCCCCCAGATCGCCCACTTGACTGGGCAATTTCCCAACCAGTACCAGCGGCTGGTGCCCCGGTTCGGCTTCGCTTGGCAGCCATTTTCAAAAACCGTAGTGCGAGGCGGCTTCGGAATCTTTCGCGAAATTTTCGACGCTATCAACTATGAAAACTCCGTGACGGGCAACGGTCTGCCTAGCCGGGTGGCAAGTACCTTCCTTCGATACGACTCCAGTATGGCACCCGATGCGCAAATGCCCCCGTTCCCGGCCGCTCTACCGAGCACGTCGCCTGTTTTTTCCTCCTCTTCAAACCTCTCGATTGTTTCCCCCGGCTTTCAGACTCCACACATTTTGGAATCGAGCCTGGAAATCCAGCGCGAAGTGCTGCCGAACTCGACGTTGACTATCGGCACGATGTGGACACATGGCACGCATTTGATCGCCTCGAGCGCCTACGATCTGAACCTCTGCCCTCCTCAGGGCATCCCGGGTAGCAGTGTCTGCCTGCCGCTTGGCACAACGACCTACATTCTGCCGTCCGGTGCCTCAGTAACCCTTCCGAATTTGGATAGCGGTCTGCTGAGCGAGGGCGCGCTGATCCCGACTTATTCCGGCCAGATCAATGCATTGATCAGCCCCGGGAATAACAACTACAATTCGTTTTACGTAAGATTCCAGCAGCGCTCCTTCCACGGACTTTCTTCGCTGGTTTCCTATACTTATTCGAAGAACTTTCAATCCAACGGAGCGGATTTCAACAATCAGTTCGATTTCGGGGACACGCATGGCCCCAGTCTGCTCGATCAGCATCATCGTCTTTCGATTGCCGGTGCATACTCGCCCGGCGTTCCGGATTTCAGCAGCCGATTTGCCCGTGGGCTGCTGTCGAACTGGACGATCAGTACGGTGATGCAGTTTAGCTCCGGACGGCCTTACACGGCCCTCCTTGACTGCTCGCAGGTAAGTGATTACGTGAACAACAGCGCCGCCAACGAGTCCACGGGGAACACCGCCGCGGGTATTGGCGGGAGCAGCGCGCCTTGTGGCCCTGATCCTTTCGTAGGATTCAATACCTTCTACGGACCGTGGATTCAGGAGATTGACATGGGGCTTTCCCGAGGGTTTCACATCACAGAAAGGCAGATGTTCACGGTGACCGCTCAAGTCTTTAACCTGTTCAACCATCCAAATTACTTCGTCCAGAATGGCGGAGGTATCAACAATTCCGCGCGGTACGCGGCGACGGGTCCGACCTGCGGCGATGGCGTAACAACCACCGGCCAGCAGTGCATGCTTGTGCCAGACACTTCAGTTGGCGCACCGGCATTTGGAGTCCCCGGTGAAATCAATCAATTGAATGGCCCGCGGACGTTCCAATTTGCCTTCCGGTATACATTCTGAAGGGTGTGAACAGGGGCATTAACACTAAACTTTTTAGTCGAGGTCAGCTTGTCTGACGGTGATATCGTAGGTGCCCACACTCAGTTCCGTTGGTTTTTGTGTTCAGCTTCACGCCTGCCTCGACCTTTTCCGCTGTTACAGTTGCACCCACTACCGCTGCGCCAGTGGTATCTGTAACTTGGCCAGAAATCGAGCCAGTCGAAATCGCATTCAGCCCGGGCGTCTAAAGAAAACAGAGACAACGCGGCTGTTAAAACAGTGAGGAAATAGAGGGTTCTCATTTCGGCACTTCAGTATCGTTATTATTTGTTCCCTGAAAGCGAAACAAATACCACATATTACCCGGGCCAGGGAAGATGACATTGGCGCCGGCAGGTTCTGAATGCTGGAAATCTCTTCTCACTTCCGCTACCTTCTCTTGCTTCACCCAAGTGAGCCTCGGCGAGGACATGTCGCTTACACGAACTGACCCGTCTTTATACAATCCTGATCTCGCTCCTATCCCACCGGAGAAGCGTTCCTGGGGTATCTACAATTACGCTTCCCTCTGGGTGGCCATGAGCGTTTGCATTCCGACGTACATGCTCGCCTCTGGCCTGATAGCCGTAGGCATGAACTGGGTGCAAGCCGTTATCACGATCCTTCTTGGCAATCTAATCGTACTGGTTCCCATGCTCCTGAATGCGCATGCCGGCACAAAATATGGCATCCCCTTCCCGGTTTTTGTACGTGCCTCTTTCGGCGTTCGCGGGGCCAATGTACCCGCTGTTCTACGCGCTCTGGTAGCCTGCGGTTGGTTTGGCATCCAAACCTGGATCGGCGGACAAGCCATCTACTCGATGCTGCGCATTATGTGGCCTGGCGTGGCAAACCTTTCGGGCTGCTCCTCTTTCTGCTTCCTCTTTTTTTGGTGCGTGAACATGTTCGTCATATGGCGCGGCATTGAAACTATCAAGTTCCTCGAAAGTGTCGGCGCTCCGTTTATGCTTATGATCGGGTTAGTCCTTCTTTTTTGGGTTACGCGCAAAGCGGGCGGCATGGGGCCGGTTCTTCAGACGCCTAGCAAATTTAGGTCCACATCCGAATTCTTTCGAATGTTTCTTCCCTCGCTCACTGGCATGGTTGGCTTTTGGGCCACGGTGGCCCTCAACATTCCGGACTTCACACGCTACGCCAAATCCCAGCGCGCACAAATGGTGGGCCAGGTCTTGGGGCTTCCGACGGCTATGACGCTCTACTCCTTCATCGGAGTAGCGGTCACCTCCGCTTCAGTCATTCTGTTTGGCGAACCCATCTGGGATCCCGTGGCCCTCCTCGGCCGCTTCCATCAACCGCTAGTGGCTTTCATCGCCCTGATCGCTCTGCTACTCGCTACGCTCAACACCAACGTGGCCGCCAACGTAGTCTCTCCCTCTAACGATTTCTCAAATCTCCGCCCGAGTCTGATCTCCTTCCGCACCGGCGGTCTTATAACCGGTTTTGTCGGGATCCTCATGATGCCGTGGAAACTCATGACCAGCTACAGCTCCTATATTTTCGGCTGGCTCGTCGGTTGCTCGGCTTTTCTGGGCCCCATCACCGGCATCATGATTTGCGACTATTACTTGATTCGCCGCCGCTCCCTCGACCTGCCCGAGCTCTATCGACGCGGAGGCGCCTACGAATATTTTCGGGGCTTTAACTTCAAAGCGCTTCTCGCTCTTGCTGCTGGAATCTTGCTAGCGCTTATAGGTCTGTTCTTGCCGTTATTTCGTTGGCTCTACGATTACGCATGGTTCGTCGGTTTTTTCGTGTCCGCTGCGCTGTATGGGCTCCTGATGCGCCGCTCCGTGCCCGGGGCCAGCTAGTTGGACCAATCCCCTGCCTGAAAGAGAAACGGATCGTTGGCCGATTCTTAAGCTCCATTGCTCTCCACTGGCTGCCAACCCAACCCTGGTTATGGTATGAATGTCCACTGGAGGCTTCATTGAACAATAAGCCCGTGCCGCAAGCAGCCCACGCTGCACTGCAAGAACTCCTGCCTCCCCTCACTGTCAACGAAGCGGTAACAGAATCGGCGCGTTGTATTATGTGTTTCGATGCCCCTTGCACCCATGCTTGCCCGACGCACATCGACATACCGAAATTTATCAAAAAAATATCGACGGGAAATCTGCTGGGGTCTGCCCGCACAATCCTGGAATCCAATTTGCTCGGTGCCACGTGTGCGCGCGTCTGTCCGGTCCAAGAATTATGCGAAGGCGCCTGCGTTCTCGGTTCGGAACACAAACCCATTGCCATCGGTCGCCTTCAGCGACACGCCATGGACTACGTGTATGGCAAGAAGATCGACATCTTTCACCCCGCAGTTTCCACCGGCAAGAAAGTGGCAGTCGTCGGCTCCGGGCCCGCGGGACTATCCTGCTCCGGGGAGCTCGCCAAGCTCGGTCATTCCGTCACGCTCTACGAAAAGCGCGAACTTGGCGGCGGACTTTCCACCTATGGCATCATAGTTCTGCGCGAGCCCATCGAAGTCGCCCTTACCGAAGTCGCCATGATCCAACGTCTCGGTGTCCGCATAGAAATCGGCAGGGAAATTGGCGTTGATCTCAGCGTAGCTGACCTTCGAAAAAGTTTTCACGCTGTCTTCCTCAGTCTCGGCCTCGGACACACCCGCGGCCTTGGAATTCCCGGAGAAGAATACGTACTCGACGGTCTCGAATACATCGAACGCAGCAAACTTGAGCCCACGCAATTCCATGTCGGGCGCAACGTGGTAGTTATTGGAGCCGGGAACACCGCCATCGACTGCGCCACCATCGCCCGTCGCCTCGGCGCTGAACAAGTCACCATGATCTATCGCCGCACGGAACATGAAATGACCGCCTACCCACACGAATATGATTTCGTGAAGCGCGAAGGCGTCACCTTCAGGTTCCTTGTTCAGCCCATCAAAGTTCATCACGAAAACGGCAATGTAACCGCCCTCGAATGCATTCGCATGACCCTCGGTGATCCAGACAGTTCGGGGCGTCCCTTTCCCAAAGCCATTCCTGGATCCACCATGCTTCTAGCGGCTGACCAGATCGTCAAAGCCATCGGCCAGAGCAAATCGTCTCTGGTTTCTACGCTCAATCTGAAAACGGAAGACGGCTTTATCCATGTAAATTCCGATTTCGAGACGAGCTCACCGGGAATTTTTGCAGGAGGCGATTGCGTTCGAGCGCGTGGCTCCGCCTCGACAGTTATGGCTGTCCAAGACGGCAAGCTTGCCGCTCGTTCCATCCACCAAAGGTTGGTGAACCATGGCTGATCTCAGTGTGAATTTCGCGGGCATTCGCTCGCCCAATCCTTTTTGGCTTGCTTCTGCGCCTCCCACGAATTCAGGTGCGCAGATCCATCGCGCCTTTGAAAACGGTTGGGGCGGTGCGGTCTGGAAGACGATCGGTGCTCCAGTCCTGAACGTCTCCAACCGCTATGGTGCATGGCGCTATGGCAGCGAAAGAATGCTCGGAATTAACAACGTCGAGTTAATCTCCGATCGCCCTATTGAGGTCAACCTGCGCGAAATCTCCGAGGTGAAGCGCGCATGGCCTGATCGAGCCGTGGTCGTCTCCGCCATGGTCGAATCCAAGCCTGTTGCGTGGCAGGACGTCATCCATCGTATTCAGGACACGGGCGCCGATGGCATCGAGCTGAACTATGGCTGTCCTCATGGCATGAGCGAGCGCGGCATGGGTAGCGCCGTGGGGCAAGTGCCCGAATATTGCGAGCAGATCACCCGCTGGGTCATGGACGTTGCCAAGATACCCGTCATCGTGAAGCTCACGCCCAACATTTCCGATATCGTCATGCCCGCACGCGCAGCGGTCGCTGCGGGTGCCAACGCCCTCTCTTTGATCAACACAGTGAACTCCATCATCGGGGTCGACCTGGCGACGCTCGAAATCACGCCCAGCATCGGCGGACGTGGCGGCCACGGCGGATACGCCGGTCCCGCCGTCAAGCCCATCGCGCTCAACATGCTCGCGGCCCTCGGCCGCGATTCCATTGTGCGCGGATCAGGGCTACCAATCTCGGGTATGGGAGGCATCTCCACTTGGCGCGATGCCGCCGAATTCCTTCTTCTGGGGGCAAGTAACCTTCAGGTCTGCACGGCCGTCATGCACTACGGATTCCGCATCGTCGAAGATCTATGCGACGGCCTTTCCAACTGGATGGATGAAAAAGGCTTCGCCAGTATCTCGAACGTCGTCGGTCGAAGCCTTGATCAGGTCACGGACTTTAAAGATTTCGATCTGTCCTTCAAAGCCATCGCACGGATCGATCAAGACAAGTGCATTCGCTGCGACCTTTGCTACGTCGCCTGCAATGACGCAGCCCACCAGTGCATCGATCTATTCGACAAACACGGTAAGGTTATTGCTCCGGTGGCTTACGATCCAAGATCCAACGGGAAGCTCGAAGCAGTCTCCGCTCGACCTAAAATCGTTGTTCGGGAAGCGGATTGCGTCGGCTGCCGACTCTGTTTTAACGTTTGCCCCGTCGAGAATTGCATTCATATGCTGCAAGTCCCTGCAGAGCGGCCCTCGATCACCTGGGAGGAACTAACCCAGGAGCAGCCCGCAGTATCCGAAGACTGGAAAGAGATGGAGCGATACCGTCAAAAAATGGGTATCCGTATCCATTGAGCTTGTGTAGGAGCAATTGATGGCCTTGTTGATCCGAAATGGAGAGATCGTAACCGTCGGCTCCCGGGTTCAGGCGGATATCTACGCCGAAGACGAAACGGTCACCAGGATCGGCAAAAATCTGGACGTCCCCCCCGGCACCGAAATCGTCGACGCGACTGGCCAGCTCGTCTTCCCGGGATTCATCGATCCTCACGTCCACATTTATCTTCCTTTCATGGCCACCTTCGCCAAAGACACTCACGAGACCGCCAGCATCGCCGCGCTCATCGGCGGCACTACCACTTACATCGAAATGTGTTGTCCCAATCGCAATGAGGACGCCCTCGCCGGTTATCAGCTATGGAAATCCAAGGCTAGCGGAAAAAGTGCTTGTGATTACGCGTTTCACATGTCAGTCACCAAGTTCGTCCAGGAAACGGAACCTCAACTTCGCGAGATTGTTTCCGACGGCACGTCCTCCTTCAAGATTTTTCTCGCATACAAGAATTTCTTCGGCATCGATGACGGCGAAATGTACCAAACTCTCACGCTTGCACGGCGTCTGGGTGTGATCGTCACAGCGCACTGCGAAAACGCCGAACTCGTGGCCCGCCTCCAGGCGCAACTCGTCGCCGAAGGCAAGACGGGTCCCGAGTGGCATGAGCCTAGCCGCCCCGAATCGGTTGAAGCTGAGGGTACGGGTCGTTTCTCGACCTTCCTAGAAAACACCGGCGCCGCCGGCTATGTCGTTCATCTTTCGTGCGAAAGGGCCCTGCATGCCGCTCTGGCAGCCAAACAGCGCGGTGTGCGCCTCAGCGTCGAAGCCGTGCTTCCCCATCTCTTGCTCGACAAGTCGTTTGCCGAACGTCCCGGCGTCGAAGGTATGAAGTACGTCATGTCCCCGCCCCTTCGTGCCAAACACAATAATGAAACTCTCTGGAACGCGCTCGCGCTCGGTTTCATTGACACTGTTGGGACTGATCACTGCCCTTTTGACATCGAGCAGAAGCTTCTGGGTAAAAATTCGTTCGTAAACATTCCCAACGGGATTCCCGGCATCGAAGATCGTGTCAATCTGCTCTACACCTTTGGGAAACGAAAACGCATCGATCTCGATCGTTTCGTGGATGCCGCTAGCACCCGTGCCGCAAAACTTTTCGGCCTCTTTCCGCGCAAGGGTACCATCGCCGTCGGCAGCGACGCCGATCTCGTTGTCTTCGACACCAACTATCGCGGCACTGTCAGCGTCAAAACCCAACAGGTCAACAACGACTATAACGGCTTCGAAGGCATGCCTATAGAAGGGCGACCGTCTATCGTGACCGTGCGCGGTAAGGTGCAAGTACGAGACGGAAAGTTCGTGGGCGAGCGGGGCCGTGGCCGATTTTTGAAGCGCGAGCCCCACTATTTTTGAGCAAGATTACCGATGCCGCTAAGCCCCCAACGCGTCGTTTCCGAACTCAAGGAGCTTCGCGAACTTACTTCTGACGAAAACGGCGCCCAACGGCTCGCCTGGACGGACACGTGGTTGCGCGCGCGCGAATGGTTTGCAAAAAAACTTGCCGAGCTTCCGGTCGAACATCACTACGATTCAGCAGGAAATAACTGGGCAACATTGCGGGGCGCGTCGGAAAAATCCCTCCTTATTGGTGGGCACCTGGATTCGGTTCCGAACGGCGGCTGGCTGGACGGTTCGCTGAATATCCTTGCTGCGCTCGAAATCCTTCGTCGCTTCGCTTCCGAATTCAACGGACGGCCGCCCGTCACCATCCGAATCGTCGACTGGGCCGACGAAGAAGGGGCTCGTTTTGGCCGCAGTCTGCTTGGTTCCTCAGCATTCGCCGGAACACACTCGATTTCCGCCGATCGCGGTCGCACCGACCGCGACGGCATCAAGTTGGAAGACGCCCTTCGCCGCTGCGGCGTTGAAATAGATCGTTTCGCGGAAGCCCAAAAGGAACGCAAGGAAGCCGCCGCCTATCTCGAACTGCACATCGAGCAAGGTCCTGTGCTTGAGCGGCTCGATCTTCCTCTCGGCGTTGTCCTCGGAACTAAGGGCGTCGAGCGCCATATCATTACGTTTCACGGACAGGAAGCACATTCTGGTTCGACCCCCATGGACGCCCGCCGGGACGCTCTCGCAGCCGCCGCAAAGCTCGCGCTCGAGATTCGCGACATCGCCCGCAAACACCCAGACGCGGTCTGCACTATGGGTAGTATCAAGACGTTTCCCGGCATCGCCACGGCCGTTGTCGGCCGCTGTGAAGCCACGCTCGACCAGCGCGACCTCGATCCTCGCATCCTCGCCCAGATGTGCCGCGAAGCCCAGGAAGCGAGTCGCCGGTTCGCCGAAGAAGAGAAATGCACCGTCGAGTGGTCGCGCCTCTGGAGCATCGAGCCGGTGGCCTTCCACACTGATCTTCTTGCTCTCTGTGAGCAGGCCGTTCGAGAAGTATCTGGCTCCTCCCACCGATTGCCTTCCGGGCCACTCCATGACGCCGCCGAAGTCTCTCGCGCTGGTATTCCCACGGTCATGATGTTCGTGCAATCTCTTCGCGGCATTAGCCACAACAAGGTTGAGGACACTCGCGAAGATCATCTCGAACTCTCCGTCACTGCACTTGATCGCCTCGCCTCAAAAACCGTCGGCTGGATACTCCGCTAAGCGTTCGAGCAGGCACAATCAAAAGCTTGGCCAGATGTTTGCGGGATGGTATTCGGTCGACTTGTAAAAGCGCAGCGGAGTGAGCGTTAGAGTGGATCGGCCTCGCAGACAAAGCCCACGTTTACTAGAGCCGGGCGCGAGAGCATACGAGTACAATTCGATGAAACCTGACAACAGGCTTGTCTGTTCGCAATGAATCCTCGCGTCGGGGAATCCGTCCTGGCCCACTTAGACGTCTGGGATCTTCAATGGCCGCTCACGATGCAGCAATATCCAATCGCCATTTTCGGCTAGCGCTTCTTGCCCCAGTTTGCTTAAGCATTCTTTAGCCTTTGCTAAGTCCCGCGCTCTGATGGATTGCTCCATCACGGTACACGCACGATAGAAGACAGATTGCATTCTTGCGTATTGCTTGGCGAGCTCCGTGAAAGCCATGCTCTCAGAATAATGATTCGCAAGTGCTGCGGCGGCAAGAAGAGCTTCGATCGCGATAAGCGCATAAGATCGCACCGGGTTCGAGACGTTTCCGAGGATGAGCTCAAAAAGCATAAGGAAAAAGGCCACAGCTGCTCCAACGGCTAGCAGGAGGCCGACAATCAATTTGAATTTATCCGCCAGAAATTGGTAACGTTTCACCGCTCGTTTGAAATAGCGATGCTGGTCTTGGATCCAGCACTTCCAGTTTATTCCCAAGCCGCTTTCGCTACTTTCCGGGCCCAGCGTTTCCCCGCTATCTTCCCAATCGAGATACCAACCCCTCAGTCCGTTCCTGATCCAGTCCAGTTCGGTGCGAAGTTTTCTCAAGTAATAATTCGTAATCCGATCGGTTATTCCCGCCAGATTCCAAAATAGCTTTACGCGCAGACCTTCTGCAACAGCACGATAGTCCTGGTAATTTTGGTCGATCTTAAGTTTGCGTGCCCCATACCAAAAAAGACCAACCACCAATAGGCACAGAAAGGATGAAACAAGCCAGTACGGCCAATTTTCGCGTGGCCAATGAGAATGAGCATAAAAAACAAAAAACATGAAAGAAGCAAAAACAAAGGCATGAAGCATTCTTTGGGTTTGCACCATATTCGCCTGGAACCTGCGAGCCAAGGCGTCGGCAAAAGCGTACCTCTCGAATGTAATCTTTTGCCAGGGATTGAGCTGTGTCTCTTCCTCCGTATTGAACAAAAATCTCTTGCTGTCAGCCGCGTCTGCCAAGAGTCTCCGGTCTGGCATTTGCACTTGCTTATTGAAATCATCCAGTCGCTTGAACATATCGTCATAGTATTTTTCAGCGTACGTTGCATCATCACCGAACGCTTTGGGATAGATGATGTTCAAGGTAAAAGGAACGGCTGCTGGATTCGAGCTTTTTCTCGGTGTGACTATTTGATAGACCGGAAAACACTCGGGTGGGTCGATATCGTAGCCGGTCTCGAGAGGAATACCCTCAATTTGCATGCGCACTACTTCGCCCGTCCCGCCCGTGAGACCCTTTGCGTATCCATCCCACAGGGCGATCAATATCTGGCACTCTGCCGCAATAAACTTACCAAGCCCTTCGTATTGAAGATTCCTACGATCTTCTGCCGAGGCCTCCATCGAGCACGTACTCGAAGGGTTTGTAACAAATGAATATTCCGCGCGCGCACGCAACGAGCGGAATTCGTCAAGCGATTCCTGTGTCTTGAAATCTTTCTCATATTCTGCGACCGGCATTGGCAATGGAGCAATCAGCCGGGCGCCCAATTCTAAAGCGACGCGTGCAACTAGCCGGTCGGCGCCTTCGGCGAGCGCCGACAGGACCAGGAAATTCGTAGACGGAACCTTGGCCTGGAGTTCCTCGAATACCTCGCGCACTTTCTTACGAAGCGACCCAAGATCATCGTCTCGCAGGTCGCAATGGCCCGTTACTCCGATGATTAAGGGCGCTGTGATCCTTGACGTTGAGTCAGAATTCTGCAAAAACTTCTCCCGTCTTCCGCGTCATTTCATTGCGATCCCGATTGCGCTGCCCGGAAAGCGCTGCAATAAAGTTCATTAGAAGGTTCCAGTGAGCAAGCGGCCCGATACTGAACCAATGCTTGCGTTCTATGGCCATGTCTTCCAAGCGACAGACCAAGATTGTAATGAGCCAAGGAATAGTTGGGATTAAGCTGCAGAGCGGTTCGATACTCTGCAACCGCGGCCGCATTATTGCCCATTGCATCAAGCGCCACAGCCAAATTCCCATGAGCCTTTGCGTTCGAGGGATCTATGGCTATCGAGGCTACATACTCCGCCACGGCAGCCCGAAGTTGGCCTTGGTTCTGCAGCGTCACTCCCCGGTTAAAGTGCGCTATCGCCGGACCGTTGCTGGCGTCCGCTCTTGTATTGTCCGTGTTCCGTGGTTTTATGGGCTTTGGCTTCCCGGGCAAATAAGCGTTTGCATTTTCCCTGTTGGACGGCGTCTCGCTCAGAGGCCGCACGGTAAAGTGCAATGACTTGGCCGGTGCGTTTGCATTTCCGGTGTAAAGCTCCAGCCGGTAGCGTCCGGGCGGAGTTATTGTAATCGTTTTTCTTAGCGTGTCCGGCTCGGCCTCGCTGCCCACGGTGGAATCTTGTTTCAACACCGTCTGGTTTGGAGAGAAACCCTTCACATTCTCGGCAATCCAGCGCCATTCAACTTTTCGGTTAGCCACGGGCTTATCGACAAAGGCAATGCAATTGATATCCCGGCCCGGTGTGAAATTATCGGTGAACCCTTGCGAAAACTGGAGCAACTCCGCCGGAGTCATATCTCCCACGAATTTTGTGGGCTGCTGAACGCAATTTACACTTTTGATAGCAGACGATTGCAGAGGTACTTCAAACCCATTGGTCTTATTCGCAGGTGTTGCATGGAAGTTTTTGGGATCTACGGTCGGATCGATCACATTCGTAGCATCATCTCGATGCCGATGAAGTCGATCCTGCAGCAAATGAAGTCCCGAGAACAAAAGCAACGCAATTATACCCAGGGCCAGGATTCCTGCTACCGACCCAATATATATAGTCGGCAGCCATCGTATGGGAGGTTCCTTCCAGCTCACTCCGGCTTGCTGGTACACCGGGCGGAGCGCGTATCTCACGGTAGCCCGCGCCTTTGCAAATCCTAGAAATCGTGGCAATGTCCTCCAGGTCCAGGCCCGTCGAGTCAAGTCCACATAATGGCCTGTCCAGTCACGGTCGAAGAAAATGATCCCTCGCAAAGACCCTACAGTTCCACTTTTCTTGTCCCATGCTGTAAACGCCGGCAAAGGCTTCGGGCATAAGCTCTCAGCTCGTTGACGAATTTTGTCCCGCACTGTTTTATCCGAGATGTAAGGAACAAAGATTAACAAGGCTCTGGGATTTAGCTGTTGAATCGAATGTTCCAGCTCCCACCAGAATCCTTCGGTTTGTCCCAGTCGCAGTACGACCATGCTCGCCTGAGCAATCAGTCCATTCACTTTCTCGTGCCACTCCTCCTGGCTCACATACATTCGCGACGCGCCGAGTTCGGGGTACTCTTCGCCAGGCTTGCCGATGCAGATCAAAGGCCCAAAATCGCTCAAGATTTTTGCCAGCATCTCTTCTTCGGTTTCAACTTCTCCGAAAATCACCGCCCACGGCGTCTGTATTCCGGACAACAACTTGGACGCCGCGTGGTCATCCAAGAACGAGCGCAAATACAGGACGGGGCGCCGCGGGTCTGCTTTTAGCGCCTCCTCTACTGACGCGCTCATCATTTTTTTCCCGCGCAGAAGGAGTTTGGTGGCACCGACATAAACCCCAATGACAATGGCGAACCAGACGATGTTGAAAACGATGACATAACTTGCCGGGACCCGGACCAAATACGGGAAAAGGTTGAAAAAGATGATCCCAATCACAAAAACCGCAATCGCAGATTTTCTTAAACGGCGGCCCGTGCCGATCTGTTTTTGTCTTAGGTCTGGAGGGGTTGAACTGCCAGGCGAGACAGGTGACCCTTCGTTTGCGGGTATATCCATGGATAGCTTCCTATTTACATTATATGGGCGAGAATAGTAAATGACTTCATTTCACCCTCCGAAATCTGGATGCTGCTGAACCGTTATCCGCTTTGCGTGTCTTGGAAGATGGAATCGGAAAGAAATAGAGCTTATCTGCTTATCTCAAGCTCTGACGCTGTGAGGTGTCGGCATCTGGCGTACTCGTATGAATGCGGATCGGCGGAAAGCATGAAAGATTTTTGAAAGGAATCATTTGACGAATCATCTCGGCGAGCGCAAACTTGAAACTGTCCGAACCCCTCAGCCTTAGCCATCGAAATGCTTACACGCTCACTGACGAGCACACAAACAAAGCCGAATCCGCGGTTCATCAGGTCCGACCACTAATTAGTTCGGGGGTGGCGTATGAACCAAGCCGAATGGTACACGCTTTACACCGCTGCTATTCTTGAACGCGACCCTTCCAGACTTCGTACAAGAATCAGCGAGGCGGAGACCGCCATCTTCTCGCGAATCCAAGATCTTGCCCAAGATTCGGATTCGAATCGCGAGCGAGAGACCATTGCAAACGCCCTTTCTAGTCTGCGCGCTCTGCAAAGGAATCTTCTACGTTGTCCCCCCCGAGAGGACCGGCACACTGCCTAAGTAGCTTTGGTTGCGACTCCCCGGCCGGTGGGCGTTATGTATTTGGTCCATCCTGTCGCCGCTGCCTAAATTGCCTTGAACGGCGGGTCGGACGCTTCTTTAAGGGCCCGAATGGTTCCTGCTGCTCAAAAACACGTTATTTGATGCGATAGCTATCAACGAAACCTTGGGGTATGATCCCGGAATCCCTTCGGGACTTAAAATGGAAACTCCAAGTCGAAATCCCACTCAAGATACATTCAGCATAAAGACTCGCGATTCCATCGGCCAATAGATTTGCAGTTCAAAAAAAGGAGGAATTACCATGCGGCCTCTCAGTTCTTTCTCCATGCTCGTCGTAGGACTTCTCCTCCTCGGCGCCCAGTCCACACAGGCCACAACTTACGCAGTGGGTACTTGCAGGCCAAGTCTCTCGAGCTTCTCCACCATAACCGCGGCAGTTGGCAGTGTGCCGTCAGGCTCTACCGTGCTGGTTTGTCCGAATACCTATTCTGAGCAGTTCACTATTTCAACGCCGCTAACCTTGCAAGGCGTTTCCAGCGGGAACTCGGCTCGGGTGGTGATCACAATTCCCAGCGGAGGCCTTGCGGTTAACGTGACAAGCATATTCGGAGAAACAGTGGCGGCGCAGGTGCTAGTGACTTCTGGTCCCGTCAACATTATTGACATCACAGTGGATGGGACCGGCAATTCGAATGGTGCGGTTCTTGCCGGAATCTTTTATGAGAGTGGTGCCTCCGGTACGGTGAGCGAAGTTACCATTCGCAACGGGATCCTTCAAGACGAAGGTTTTGGTATCTGGGCCGAAAACGGAAATACTACAAACGAGTCTGTGACAATTGAAAACTGCAGTGTCCACGATGTGCTCTATGGAATATACGTCGCCGGCAACCAGACGCCCCCCACACTCACTGCCACGGTCAAAGGGAACAATGTGGCGAACGCCTATTACGAAGGTATAGACGCTTATGGCGTGGGAGGCAGCATAAGCGGCAATGTTATTGCCGCTAGCCGCGGTGGCATATTTGATGAGGCTCCCGCCTCAGTGCTAAGTAATACGATTACAGATGCGGAGGTCGGGATGACGGTCGGTAACGGCGCGTTAATGGCGAAGTCGAACGTAGTGTCGAACAGCTCGGTGGGCATCATGTTGGACGGTTACGGCGCGACGATACAAGGCAACAAGATTACGAAATCCAGCAGCATGGGTATGGATTTCTTCTGCATCGCGGGCAACACTATATCTGGTAACACGATCAGCGATACGCCTGTAGGCGTCGGCGACGTCCCATCTGGCCTAACCGTGTCGAACACCTACTACAACGTGGACACCATCCGCAGCGGCGCGTGTACTTCCGCGGCATCCCATCCGGCGACGCCAGTGGGTGCGAAGCAACTTCTATGGCACTAAGCCGTGCTCCGAATGTTGCAAAAGGGCGTTGCTGAAAGCGCAGATTATCAGGGAGTGAATTACTCAGTTTGAGTATGAGCATTTTTCGGGCGAACAGCTCACCGCTCCTAGGGCGGATCAGGATTACTGAAGCAGAGTGCCACACAGCAAATGCGTCTACGGTTTTTTCGCGGAGTACTTCTTGATCAAATCGTTGAACTCGGGGTTGCTATGAAGGCTGTTCATATTAGGATCTACCGCCACAGCTTCGGCTGGGTAATGTTTCTCAAGCGCTTCCCGCAAGGCGCTCAACGCCTCTTTTGTGTTCCCTAACAGCGTGTAAATTGCCGCCTGGTCGTAAATATAATCCAGACTGCTCTTGTCAATCGCCCGCGCTTTCTTAATAAACGTCTCGGCCTGCTGTGCGTCGCCTAAATTGGCGTAGGACAGCGCTACCTGTGCCATCACGTCCGAGTTTTGCGGATTCGTCTGCAGCTCTTTATAGCCCAGGGATACAGCCTGCTGGTAGGTAGCGTGCGCCTTGTCTTTCTGCCCGGAGAAGCGATAGGAATCGGCCAGATTCACAGTCGTCAGAGTGTCGTTTGGATTCAGCTGCACCGCCTTTTCAAACACCTCCGCGGATTTCGGGTACTGCTTCAGATAGAAATAGCAGGTACCCAGATTCGAATATGTTGAGAAATAGGGTTCAATCTGCAGAGCTTTTTGGAAATAGGGAACCGCGTCTTGATACTTGCCCTGCTGCGCGTATACGTTCCCGATATTGTCATAGCCGGTGTCGATGTCCGGCGCCAACACGGTCACCTGCTGAAACATTTGCAGGGCTTTGGGATAATCCCCCGAACGGAAATAGGCGTCGCCGAGCGCGTTCTGGTTGACCCAGAAGTAGGAGTTCAGGTCCACACCCTTCTGGAACGCCTCAATTGCATGCGGATAATCACCGCTAGCCAGGTAAGCGGCTCCGAGCCTTCTATAAGACTCGTCAGAACTTGGCGCCAAAGAAATAGCGCGCTTCAGTTCTGTGATCGCTTGCGCGTATTTCCCGGTTGCAATATACGCGCTGCCTAAGACCGAATGAACTTCCGGCAACTTGTCATTTATTTGTGCCGCGGCCTGAGCGGAAGTAAGCGCTTTCTGGGTCCAGAAATTATCTTTCTTAGTGTCATACATACGCAGGCTGGCATCAGCTTCCCCGGCGAAGGCCAGCGCGAACTTTGGATCCGCTTTCAACGCCTGCGCGAAATAATCGAGAGCGGCCTGAATGCTTTGAGCGTCATAGCCGCGCAGCGAATTGCGTCCCCTGACGTAGAGATCGTAAGCAGCGGCGTTTTCAGTAGGCCGTGCTTTTGAGCTGGCCACTTCGTCCGTGGTAAGATTCACGTCGAACGCGGCTACGAGTTCACTGTAGATCTGATCTTCCAGCGTGAACAAGTCGGAAGAGACCCCGTCGAATTCCTTGTTCCACATTCGCTTATTGTGCAGCACATCCAGCAGACGCATGGTAACGCGGATACGGTCTCCGGAACCCTGTAGCGTGCCTTGAACCAGATAGTTTGCTCCCAAGGCGCGAGCAATTTTGGTCGGAGGGTCTTTTTGATTGACCTTATCGGCTTCATCGCTGGGTGTTACACGCAGATCCTTGACCTGAAAAAGCTTGGTTGAAAGAGCTTCCTCCACGCCTTGTGCTAAGTAACCGATCTGTGACGGGTCGCCAAGAACTTGAATGGGCAAGACTGCGACGAATCTGCCGGAGGAAAGCGGCGGAATTCCGGACACGTTGGTTTCTCCGACCGCGCCGCCTCCTCCGCCACTCTTAACAAAATGGCGCACTAGAAAAACTGCAGCAACGATAAGCAACACTACGGCGGCTGCGCTGGGGATCCACACTGAGCGGCGGCTGGCAAATTCGGGCAGTTGGATTTGTATGCTGTCGCCGCTCCGCGTGATGCCGCCGCGCGTACCGCCAGCGCCAGATGATTGCGCCTTGGCTCCCTGCAAGTCCGCTAGAATCTCATAAGCGCTTTGATAACGGTCCGCCACGTCTTTTTCCAGGCAGCGCATGATGATGCGCACAAGCCAGTTGGGCAAATCTGTGTTAATCATTTTCGGGCTTTTTGGTTTTTCCTGGACCCGTTGGTACATCACTTTGAGCGTGGATTCGCCGGTGAACGGAACGTCACCGGTCACCATTTCGTAGAGGATCAAGCCAAACGCGTATAAGTCAGCGCGCTGGTCCGCGGGCTTGCCTTCGACCTGCTCTGGAGACATGTAACGGGGCGTGCCCAGGAATGCGCCAGTTCGGGTCATGCCGATGGCGCTTTCTTCAAAGGATTTCGCCAGGCCGAAGTCGCAGACGAAAACCTGATCGTCGTTACCAATCAGCAAGTTTTGCGGCTTTAGATCGCGATGGACCACGCCTTCGGCATGCGCGGCCGCAAGAGCCTCGGCGATTTGTTGCGCGAATTTCAGTACGCGCTCGAGCGGCATTTTTGGGTTTTCGCGGATGATGTGCTGCAGGTCTTTTCCCTGGATGTAGGCCATGGAAATGAACCGCACACCGGCTACTTCGCCCATATCGTGAATGCGCAGAATATTTTTATGCGAAATCTTACTGGCGAGAACGAGTTCCTGCTTGAAACGCTTTAGAGCATCAGCCTGTCCGATGGCTCCCTCGCGAACCACCTTGATTGCCACGGTACGATCAAGTTCCTTGTCATAGGCTTTGTACACGCGGCCCATGCCGCCCTGACCTAGCAGCGACTCAATGCGATAGCGCGTACCGAAATCGCTGCCCAGAGCGATGGCGGAAGGATCCACTATCTGGATCGTTTCTGAATCCGAATCGTTGATGGAGAGAAGAGGGGTGCTGCATTCTTTGCAAGAAGTGGCGAAGTCTGGATTGGCAGTGCTGCAGTGCGGACAATTCATCATAGCAAGCGGCCAGGGCGGCTCGGACGTACCCCAAATCGGTTGATTATCCGGCATACCAGAGTCTGTCTGCAACTATTAGAGAAATTTAATATGAGATTCACGACACATGAATCTGTTTCTGATGTGGCGTCCGACGGCCTCTTAACCGATGCTTGGGATACAATCGAACACGCAAGGCGCGAGGAAAGTAGTGAGTAAGATTTGGAATTTCCTGCATGAACCCGAAGCGCCCGCGATTCTAGCTGGTGAGCGCAAGGTCTTAGACGCAGTCGAGCGGATTGACGAGCGCCGACGCGGCGAGCGTCAATGGGTCTATCTGCCGGTTTTAGTTTACGGACGAACCATCGAGAGCGAACCTTTCCATGAAGGAACCGAAGCTCTTCGGGTGAACGCCGGCGGTGGACTGATCACTCTCACTTCTCCGGTGAGATGTGGCCAGCGCCTCCTACTCATTAACAAGGTAAACCAGAAAGAGCACGAATGCCATGTGGTTGCAGAACGATCGAAATATCTGCAGCGGAGCGCCGTAGTGATCGGATTTGAAGAGCCAGTTCCGGACTTTTGGGGCGCCTGATCTTGATGAATTAGGTTAGCAAATTTACGCGAGTAAAATGGCTGGCACTGGCTAAATTTTTCCGGTTGTTGCAATGTACCCATGTCGTTTGCGCAATGCCGTAGGCTGCGCTGTCTTTGCTCGTGAAGCCTCCCCTAAAACCCCGGCGGTAAAAAGTGCTCCGCACCACCTAGGCGACTTGTTTTTCGTAATGGCCCTACCATTACTCCGGAAATTAACATTTTCGCGCTTGACAGGCGGACGTCCGTGGGCTAGTTTCGGCTCACAGATTAAGATTTCGGCCTCCTGGACGAACAACATTTAATTGAGCTTTCTCACAGGCAATACCCCTACGAATTACGGAGGGCCACCATGCCCGCACCATTGTTCCATTCCCGTTTCCTTTCTCTCGAAAATGACCGAATGACGGATAACGCACGCCGAATCCTTTGGCTCGTCATCGTCGCGCTGTTTTTGTTCCCGGTTTCAGCGTTCGCGCAATGCGATAGCAGTTGGACCGGCGCCGCCATGGGAAACTGGAATGCAGCGGGCGATTGGAGCGCGGGGGTGCCGACGAGCGGCACCAATGCGTGCATCAGCACAGCCGGTTCGACCGTCACGCTGAATATCTCCGGCGCGGCTACCGCCAATCTTATCCTTGGGTTGAGCACGGACAACCTGAGCTTCGCTAATGGAACTTCGCTCACGGTGAGCGGCAGCACGATCAGCAACGCGGGCGCAATTTCGCTGAACTCGACAGGAAATGGGACTGAGCTGCAGATTGGGGCAGCGAACGTGACACTGAGCGGAACCGGCACACTTACCCTGTCAAACAATGCAAACAACTTTATCTTTGGCACGGCTGCGGCCAACGTGCTAGCTAACCAATCCACCATTCAGGGGTCAGGAAACATCGGTGACGGCCAGATGGCGCTGAACAATTCCGGGACCATTGATGCCAATCAGCCCACTAATCTCATTCTTCAGATCAGCAATGGAGCGACGAACACGGGGACGCTGGAGGCAACCAACAACGCCACTCTCGTCGTGCAGGGGGGAACCTACACCAATACCGGCGGAACGATTCAGGCGGCCGCTGGCTCGACGGTGCAATTTGTTAGTGGCGCGACCATTAACGGTGGCACGATCACACAATCGGGCGGGACCATCGACTTTCCAAACAGCTCAAGCAGCACGATCGGTGCTGAGATTCTGAACCCGGCGAACGCCGGCCAGGTGAAGATCGATAACGGAGCCTTTGTCACCATGGGAGCTGGCTCTAGCATCAGCAATGCCGGCACCATCACGATGAATTCGACAGGAAACGGTACCGAACTGCTCATTGGCACAGCGAATGTGACGTTGAGCGGAGCTGGTACTTTCACCATGTCCAACAATGCCAACAACTTTATATTAGGCACATCCGCGACGAATCAACTCACCAACCAATCCACCATTCAGGGGTCCGGAAACATCGGCGACGGCCAGATGGCGCTGAACAATTCGGGAACGATTGATGCCAACCAGTCCACTCCGCTTACCCTTCAGATCAGCAACGGAGCCACGAACACGGGAACGCTGGAAGCGACCAGCGGCGGCACCTTGATCCTGAACGGAGGAACGTACACAAATACCGGCGGAACTATCTCGAACAATGCCAGCACGCTCGAGTTCGAGGGGGGCACCACGATTAATGGAGGCACGGTCAGCCAGACGGGTGCAGGAACCTTGAAGCTTGCGGGTGGAACTATCAACACGACAATCGCCAACAGTGCCACGGGGACCGTCGAGGCTGTAAGCTTCACCACCAGCACGCTCGGTGGCACATTGACGAACCCAGCGGGCGGTCAGGTGAACATGGATAACGGCGCCTTTCTCATCCTGGGGACCGGCTCCAGCATCAGCAATGCAGGCACGATGACGATGAACTCGATAGGAAATGGGACCGAGCTGCAGATTGGGGCAGCGAACGTGACACTGAGCGGAACCGGCACACTTACCCTGTCAAACAATGCAAACAACTTTATCTTTGGCACGGCTGCGGCCAACGTGCTAGCTAACCAATCCACCATTCAGGGGTCAGGAAACATCGGTGACGGCCAGATGGCGCTGAACAATTCCGGGACCATTGATGCCAATCAGCCCACTAATCTCATTCTTCAGATCAGCAATGGAGCGACGAACACGGGGACGCTGGAGGCAACCAACAACGCCACTCTCGTCGTGCAGGGGGGAACCTACACCAATACCGGCGGAACGATTCAGGCGGCCGCTGGCTCGACGGTGCAATTTGTTAGTGGCGCGACCATTAACGGTGGCACCATAACGCAAACGGGCGGAACTGTTTATTTTCCAATTTTTTCGAGCAGCACGATCGGTGCTGAGATTCTGAACCCGGCGAACGCCGGCCAGGTGAAGATCGATAACGGAGCCTTTGTCACCATGGGAGCTGGCTCTAGCATCAGCAATGCCGGCACCATCACGATGAATTCGACAGGAAACGGTACCGAACTGCTCATTGGCACAGCGAATGTGACGTTGAGCGGAGCTGGTACTTTCACCATGTCCAACAATGCCAACAACTTTATATTAGGCACATCCGCGACGAATCAACTCACCAACCAATCCACCATTCAGGGGTCCGGAAACATCGGCGACGGCCAGATGGCGCTGAACAATTCGGGAACGATTGATGCCAACCAGTCCACTCCGCTTACCCTTCAGATCAGCAACGGAGCCACGAACACGGGAACGCTGGAAGCGACCAGCGGCGGCACTTTGATCCTGAATGGAGGAACCTACACAAATACGGGCGGAACTATTTCTAACAATGCCAGCACGCTTGAGTTAGAAAACGGAGCCACAATTAATGGAGGCACGGTCAGCCAGACGGGTGCAGGAACCTTGAAGCTTGCGGGTGGAACTATCAACACGACAATCGCCAACAGTACCACGGGGACCGTCGAGGTCGTAGGCTTCACCACCAGCACGCTCGGTGGCACATTGACGAACCCAGCGGGCGGTCAGGTGAACATGGATAACGGCGCCTTTCTCATCCTGGGGACCGGCTCCAGCATCAGCAATGCAGGCACGATGACGATGAACTCGATAGGAAATGGGACCGAGCTGCAGATTGGGGCAGCGAACGTGACACTGAGCGGAACCGGCACACTTACCCTGTCAAACAATGCAAACAACTTTATCTTTGGCACGGCCGCGGCCAACGTGCTAGCTAACCAATCCACCATTCAGGGGTCAGGAAACATCGGTGACGGCCAGATGGCGCTGAACAATTCCGGGACCATTGATGCCAACCAGTCCACTCCCCTTGTCCTTCAGATCAGCAACGGCGCCGCGAATACCGGCAAGCTGGAGGCGACTGCCGGCGGTACTTTGACCTTGAACGGTGGAACCTACACGAATACTGGCGGAACGATTCTCGCAACCGGGGCTAATTCGAAAGTCTTGTTGGAAAGCAGTGTGACAATTACAGGCGGGACGCTGACGAGCACTTCCGGAGGCGTCTTTATGGACGAGAACAACGCCACAATGAGCGGGCTGACCATCTCAGCCGGGACCGTAGATGTTCTCAATGGTACCATCCTGAATCTCCAGGGAACGATTACAAATAAGGGCACGATTAATCTTCAAAGTACAGGTAACGGGACGGAGCTCAACATCGGCAGCGGGCCCGTCACCCTTGCCGGCACCGGCAAGGTTATCCTCAGCGCCAATACCAATAACTTCATCCTCGGAACTGGCACACTCACCAACCAAAACACGATTCAAGGAGAAGGAAACATCGGTGATGGCGAGATGGGGCTGATCAACTCCGGCTCGATTTTGGCCAATGAAACAGGGACGCACACGCCATCAACTCTTTTCATCGACACGGGCGCCGCAGGCTTTACTAACAACGTGGGAGCCAAGAATGGCATTTTGAATGTGAGCGCGAAGAACACAATCATCATCGAAGGCGGACCCTTTAATAACTTTAGCGGTACAACTCTGACCGGCGGCCAATACCTGGTAGCAGGCAAGCTCGAATTTGCAGCGGGAGCCACGGGGATCGTCACGAACAATGCCACGATTTCCCTGACAGGCGCGACCGCGATAATTTTGAACACTTCCAACAGCATGAACGCTCTGTTGCCTTTGGCCTCGAACGGAGCAGCGGGATCGTTTGCACTGGCTGGCGGTGCGAAGTTCACGACGTTAGGAAATTTCACCAACAATGGAACGCTGAATGTAGGCTCTGGGGACAAGTTCTCGACCGGCACGAATGGCGCGAGCAATCTGACCAATTACAACAGTGGCACGTCCACTCTTACGGGCGGCATCTACATCGTCGCTGGTACCGGCCAGATTCAGTTCAATAATGGTGGCAACGCTTCCGACATCGTCACCAATGCCGCCAACATCACACTGTCGAGCACATCTGCAACTAACTCGTTCATCGATCAGAATGGCGCGAACGCCCTGGCCAACTTCGCTACGAACGCAAGCACCGGCAGCTTCACTCTCTCCGCAGACCGCAATTTCACCACGGGCGGAAACTTCACAAACGCCGGCACTGTGAATATCCAAAAGTCCACCGGCGCGGGCTCCACAGCGCTAATCATCGGCGGACCTGGCGTTTACTCTCAGACTGCCGGCACCACCACCGTGGATGGCAGGTTGACCGCTTCGGGCGGCATCAACGTCTCGGGCGGATTCATCTACGGCAACGCCGCTGGTGTCGTCACTGGAAATGCTGGCACGCTCGTCGGCAATTTTTCTCTTACCGGCGGAACTCTGAACCCTGGCGACGGGCTCAAGAAGATTGGCGATCTCAATATCACCGGCACCTACACCGAAAGTGGCGCCGGTATTCTCAATATCGATCTGCACGGCATAACACCAAACACCACGTACGACGTGCTGAATGTTTCCGGGGCAGCCACCTTGGGCGGCACAATCACCATCGATTTGATCACCGGCTTCACTCCGATGGTTGGCAATGTCTGGGACGTTTTGAATTACGCTTCCGCGACCGGCTCCTTCGCCACCGTAAACCTGCCGACAGCTCCCGTAGGCGATCACTATGTATTCGCTTGCGGCGCGACGGATTGCACTCTCACCTTGGATGCTGGCGCAGCCGCCGCAAACTCACCAGCCAAGGGCACGGTAAGCGCTTCACCAGCGAAGCGTGTGACGAGGAGCTTGGGCGCGGTGGCTTCGGTGTCGAACATGCATGAGCCCGTCGCGATTCTCTCGCACGTCACTTGTTTCGCCGCTCGCTTGCTGGGCTCCGCCTCCTGCGGCAACCATTCTGTCTCGGCGGTTGCGCATGGTGGCGAACTGCACGCAGTGGCGTCGGCAGGTTCGGGGCTTGGCGCCGTTCACAACAACGTGATGGTAGCTTCGCGCTCGATTTCTTCAGCACGCGGCGGCGCTTCGCGCGAAACATCCACGTCAGCGGCGGCCATGGCAAGGCTTTATGTCTGCGCGTACATGCCTTCTCCGGTCGCTCACACCATGGGCTGCAACTGAGACAACACAGGTTCTTCAGACGGCTGTGATTTGGTTAAGGCTTGCGGGTTTCGGGCGTGTAATGCGTCTGCAAATATTCGATGATTACGGGCTGGACGTCTTCGGGGATTGGCTGGCCCATTACTTTCACCATTTTGTTCACTTCCGCGGTCCAGGTTTCGGGCGGCAACGGCGGCTGCATGGTTATGTAGCGCGTGCTATGGCAGGTCGAACAATAGGATTGGACTTCTAGGCGGCCCGGGCCGGGTGCCAACTCCGGCGGATACAAAGGATAAGAGGAAACTCGATAGGTAGCGCCATCGGTTTCTTTCAGAGGAGCCGGCTGCGCGATCACTCCGGTATTTTTCTGCGAATAGTATCCGGCGTTGAACTGAGCGTAAACCAGGCTGGCTGCCGCGGCAGCCAGTCCTGCTAAAAACGCGATGAACCAAAGCGTAGTGTGTTTCATGTTCGCTCTCAACTGGACCGTCCTACGACTACTTCCTGGCGCTCGATGCGATTCCACAAATATCCGCCGGGATTCCAAACGCCATCGTCAGGCTGGACGTTGCCTTTGCCGTCTGTGGCGCGGGCAGCCAGAAGGTAGCGGCCTGGCCGCGGAGGGGTCCATCGATATGACCAGGGACGAAAGGAATACGTACCGTGATCTTCGCCGAGGTCGGCGGGAGCCCAGGATTTTCCGTCGTCCACCGAAATTTCCATTTTATTTATCGAGCCATAGCCACTGAACGCGATTCCGCGAATCGTTAGCTGTAATTGTGCGACGAGCTTGGAGGCGCCGTCAGGTGTCACGATGAACGAGCGCACCGGCATGCGGCTGATGGGAACGGTTTTCACGTTGCCCGCTTTAATATCTGCCGGAGTAGTGTGGCCGCGCGGCGTGTCGGGAACGCGATAGCCTGTTTTCATCCAAAAATTTTCATCCGGCTTATCCAGAACCCGAATCCAACTGAGACCCTTCATCCAGTATGTGGCGAAATAGCCGGGAACGACCAAGCGCACGGGAAATCCATTTAACATTGGCAGCGGCTCGCCATTCATGGCGTAGGCGACAACGCAGTCGTCGAGAACCGGGTTTTTCAAATCGAGAGATTTCAGGAATTCGTGCGAGCCGCGCCCTTCCGGTCCTTTACCTTTGTCCAAGCCTTGAAATTGGACGAACAGCGCATCTTGTTTTATTTTTGCGGCGTCGAGAAGTTCGCGCAAAGGGACGCCTGTCCATTTGGCATTGCCCATTGCGCCGTGGCCCCATTGCCCGCCAGGGACGCGCGGTTGGAACTTGCTGCGGCTGTTTCCAGAGCATTGATTGACTGCTGCAACACTGACCGGTTTGAATTTGCTGCTGAGATCGCTCATCGAAAATTTCAACGGGCGTTCCACGCTGCCTTCTATGCTTAAACGCCAAGCTGTCAGATCGACGCTATTTGGTATTTCATCCAGATGCCAGCGAACGTAAAAAGCCTGGTTAGGCGTGAAAGCCGCTTCGAAATAATGACGTGGAGTTTCGAGCTGAACCGGGCGGTCGGTGAGCAGCACCAACGGGACCTTCTGCGGATACTGGACTACAGGCCCGATTGAATTCCAGTACGGATTCTGCGACGGGCCGGTAAAGCTGGGCAGGCTCTTTTCGTCGCTGGGAATTTCGGATTGTTGAGCGAACAAATTTGTGACCGCGCTAAATCCGCCGGTCGCTACTGCACCGGCTGCGATTGTGACTTCGCGCAGCAATTTCCGGCGTGTCAGTTCGCGAATCTCATCCATTATTTGTTTGCCCCATGCGCTAAACTGCCATCACGTTAAATTTTTCAAGTTGCCGCAATCAGGTCCATTCACGTTGCAAGTTGCGTTCGAGAACGGGAAAGAAAACAGCATCGATGGCGAATCCTATCGCAACGATCAACAATATTACAGCGACAACTTGCTAGGCTTTCCTCCGAATCTTTTCGGTTTTTGCTAATTTCCCACCAGGCGTCCGTCGTGGACAGTCGGCGAAATTGATCGATCACGGATGGCGCGAATCCGCGAACTAATTCGCGCAACAATTCGCGCTCTTGGTCTGAAAGATTTTCCATAGTTGCCGCTTCGTTGCCACATCGCTCATTGCATTTCCTCAAGGGATTTTTAAAGCCTCGGCCGTTATTACCGAGGTCCTGTTAGCGCTTGTCATCGCAAATGTCCGCCAAAGACGTGTGATCCAGAATACCGGCTGCGGCATTCCGAACGGACAACAGGACGCGAAACAGTGCGCTGTGCTTCTTATCTTGTTCGACGTGGCGACGTAAACCTTCGGCGTCCTCGAACGGAGCTAGTGGGCCATCGATGGTGCGGATGATTTCCCCCAGAAATATCTTGGAGGGCGCGCGTTTGAGACGATAGCCGCCTTTGGCGCCGCGCTCACTCTCGACGATGCGCGCATGCTTCAGTTCGAGCAGGATGAGCTCCAGGAACTTCTCTGGGAGATCTTCGGTTGAAGCGATCTCACGAATTTTGATCGACCCTTTTTCGTACCGCTGGGCCAAAAAGATGAGAGCTTCGAGCGCGTAAAGGCCTTTTTGGGAAATTTTCATTGCAAGAGTGTAAACCAACCTTCCAATAATCTCTATAGACGTAGTAGACTTTAGGTAGAGACGCGTTAACACGCTGCTTGCCGTGCAAGGACGAAGCCGGGGCGTCGACCACCGACGTCTGTTCGGCACTGTAACGATGTATTTATATGATTATGGTGGGCATAGCGTGCTGGGAAGCATACCTGGTTGACAAAATCCTCCGGTTGTAGGATCCAAGGGGTTTGAAGCGCATATACGCATATGCATATACACATATGGATGATTAGCGCCCTGGTCGTTCCGCGATTGTGAAATTAGTTGCATACATTCAACTTACGGTCCAAAATGCCAAGCGACACACAAAGAAAATAAAGCACTTAAGGCGTACATGACAACTGGATTTGGTATATGAGGTGCTCTCTATGCCTCGCTGCTGACGCAGCTCTTTCTCTCGGAGGTTCGCGCATGAAACTCGTACGAATTTTGTCCCTGATCGCCCTGGTCGCGGTGTCAGCGGCAGTTGCCAATGCTGGGTCTATTAAGCCCAAGGCCAAGTCGTCTGCAAACGGCGACCCCACGCTCACTATTAAAAAGCCTGGTGGCGGCCTGGCAACTAAGGGCGGGGTTAATCCCTTCGTGATTCAGACGTTTGGCAACTCCGTAGAGAACATCAATACGCCTCTACTGATCCCTTTCTCAATAATTAACAACCCTTCCGGAAAGGAATATGAGTACATCGGACCTCCGATGACACTACCTAGCATGTGGGTTGAGATTACGGGTATTCCGTTGACCGATGGCCAGCCATTTACTTGTTTGTCAGATTTTTTCAGTAGCTTAGGCGGAGGAAATTGCGGTGGCCCGTCTTTTCAGGTCGATGGCATGGTTCGTTTCCATCTGTTTGGCAACTCGTCTCTTCAGAGTGGCGATATCGCATCTGTGACTCTCACGCCTAGTGCCACGCCCGAGCCAAGCACATTGCTGATGTTCCTTTCCCTGGGACCCGCGATTGGCTTTGCGAAGAAGCGCTGGAACGCGAGACAGTCCGCTTAATACGCTTTGAGTTCTAACCTGGCCCGGCGCGAGATTTCTTCGTTGCCGGGCTGGTGCTGTTAATGGGCTTTAGCAAGTCACATATTGTGGCCACCTAGTCATTCGGTTTTGCCCTCCCAATCCTACTTGACGAGAAGAATCCAGCGTTTCGGGACTGCGCCCCTCCTGCGGCCTCGAACTCCGTTACAAGGAAGCCAGGTACTTGAAAACGATCGACTAATTCCGTGCTTAGGCTGCGGATCCTGATGGCTGCACCATTTCTTCCGGAGTGGAATTTTCATGTCTTACAGCAGCTCTTCTCACTGCTACCGCACACCGAAGCACGCGACTCGCTAGCACAGTTTCTTACTGTGAATGCCCTTGCTAGCACTTGGGTCTTTGCTGCCGTGTTTTATATGTATTGGCGAATTGACGACGAGCGCACAGAATGGCGTCGCAGCCGACTGATCGAAATTTTCGTCTGTTTTTGTGTGGCGATGGTGGCAACTGTGCTTGTTCGACCGTGGATCGCGTGGCCCGCGCCGTCACTAGTACAGCCGTTCCGTTCGCTATATCCGGATTATTTTTGGAGCGAGGGAAATCCGAATTGCTTCCCGAGCCACTCTACACTGATTTACTTGATCGTTGCGGCAGGCTTCTGGCCGTTTAAACGATGGCTGAGCGCATTATTGATGTTGTGGGTGCTGATGGCGATCTCCCTGCCGCGTATATACGTAGGTGGACACTATCCCATTGACGTCCTGGCGGCAGTTCTATTCGCAGCCACTTCCCTATGGGTAGCACGCCGCATTTGTGCGAATCAGCGGATATCGGCAGTAATCAAGCGACTCCTCTCCAAGAAAATAGCGCTGGAGGTCCTCTTGTTTCTCTGGTTATTTGAACTCGCCGAGGGATTTCGCTCGAGTTACTTCATGGCAACGAGTCTCGCGCGGTTGGCACGCAGCATCCGCTAGGGCTGGAAGCGCTCGTCTTCAGAGCCAGTAAATTCGATTGGCGGCTTGAACGAATTTGCGCGCGGTCGGAATCAGAACACCCATGCGCGGAAGCGGAATGTTTGACGGATTTTCTGTGGGTTTTGCCATTTCGGAAAATGTCATAACCCGAAATCGGTGGGCGTTGAGTTTGAGGAAATTACAAAATTCCCGAAAACGGCGGATTACCAGGCGATCCGGCCGCATCTTGAGGAACTGTGAGTCTGCTCGCTTGAGGAAAGCAAAAGAATGCAGCATTACCGTGACGGTTTCCTGGCCGAGCCGTTCCGCTTGTTCCAAGACTTCTTGCAATTCCCACAAGCTAACCGCGCTTACTTCCAATGGCTTGAGACCTCGAAGACTGCCTGCACCGGTTTCGAAGGTGGTGACAGGAATTTCCCACACGGAACCAATGCGCCACGGAATATTGGTCGGTTCCCTGGGACCCATTAAGCAGCTATCGCCAAGATAAGCGGCGTTAAAGCTGCTGTCGTAGGCGATTTCGACTCGCTCTAGTGCATCCAAGGTGGACATGCTGGCTCCATAGCATCCAGCACGAAAAGCCACCGGCAGGAACCCGAATATCTCGCGAAAGATCGAACAACCCTTCTTTAGGAGTTCGACTTGCGTGTCGAAAGGCAATCCACCAATCAAGTCCATGCGCGGTGGCAGATCTTCTCGCTGCATTCGCCCTTGGGTGACCAAATAATAGTAATGGAAAACGGGATGTAAATGGAGCTGTGCGTCGTGACCGCGCTGAATGATTGGTGCATATGCTTCGGTTAGTTCGGATTCGCCGAGCAACTCGCGAACGAGAACTTCGGTAAAAAATGTGCCACGCAGTCCATGTTCCTCAAGAATATCCATAATGAGCGGTATGCCGTAGAGCTGGGATCCAATGCGACCCAAGACGGCTCTTTCGGGGCCAACTGGCCTCCAGTCGGGATTCTCCCAAGCGCCGCCTAGCGAGCATTCGGTATCCACGGTTATGTAAACATTCACCATACTGAGTGCCACCGAATACTACAAATACTCCTGGCAATGCCGGCCAAAATCATGATCTCGAGAGTGTTCACTTGTAAATCACCAGGGTTTGGTTCAAAGCGATGAGACCTGCAGGACAGGCGCTGAGTTCCGCAGTCTGTTCACTAGATCTTGCATAGGCTCGAAGCGACCACCTTTCAACAATGCTTCCAGCCGACCTTCCATGCCGGCAAGACCTGTGTAGTGGCGGAGTTTCGATTTCCATTTTCCATTCAATCGCGGCTGGCCTGGATCGATTTCCCAGGGATGCAAATAAAGGATGAAGGGCTGGCGATCCCGCTGGTGGACGCGCCTTATGGCCCAAGACGTGTACAACATAGGTAAGAGTCTTAGATATCCTCCGCCGCCCAGAGGCCAGTTGAGACCAGCAAAATGAATCGTGGACATGGGAACTTCGAAGATTTCAAGGCCGGCGGTTAATTCAATTCGTTGCAGGAATCGCGGAAATTCCGGGTAACCGTACAAATCATGGCGGATTGGGAAAATGCTCGAGTCATAGAGAAAACCTTCCTCTGACAGTATCTGCAAGGCCCACAAGTTGCGGCGAAGAATCGAAAATGTGGGCGCCCGATATCCTACAACCGGCACACCCGCAGCTTGCTCGATAACGCCGCGTGCTCGCTGCACATCCTCGCGAAATTCCTCGGGCCGCAACGAAAAAACCCGCCGGTGAGCATAACTGTGGCAGGCCAATTCGTGGCCGGCTTCAGCAATCTTACGAACGAGAGCCGGGTCGCGCTCAGCCACCCAGCCCAGCAAAAAGAACGTGGCACGCCAATTGTACTTAGCGAAAAGGTCGATGATACGTTCACAATTGGCATGAACGCGCGAGGCCAAGGATGGCCAAGTTTCCGGGAGCACCTGATCGGCGAAAGCCTCTACGTGGAAGTAGTCCTCGACATCGACGCTCAGAGCGTCGGTGATAATGCCGGGATTTTGTTGGAGCCCTTCGATTGGTTCTTCTCGCACCGATGAAGGTCGTGTCACAATCATGGATTCGAAACTCCAGTCCTATCAATCAATTTCTCGGGCAAGCAGTGGGCCAGCCCGGAAGGGCGACGTTCTAAGTGCGGGGGGAAGCCCGCGTGCACTTACGGCGTCTAGTACAGGTAATCCTAGCTCACAGAGTGGCTTAAACCTAGGGCCGAAGAGAGAAGGGCTGTCTCGACAGCGATTGGGACGCCCAGTGACCAATTAAATGAAAACGATTGCCAACTAAAGGAAAAACCCTTCTCCACTCGCTAAAGTGGCCACCGGATTGCAGCGCTGTTGAGCCATTGGAACGACTAAGGGTGTGGCTCAACCCCGTTGTATAGTATTATTTAAGGCCTAAGGGCTTACCGAGGCGAGCATCGGCCTTTGGCGAGGCAGGTGCAATACGGACAGGGTATTCCCTTTTACTTCTAGCCTGGGACTTCTTTGAGCCTATCAGCAGTAGAAACGCTCCGGGGGGTAGAATCCCCGACCACTCGCGCAAACGCTGGAGAGTGGGTCCGCGCACACCGATGGCCGTTGCTAATTATCTTGGCGGCAATCGTGATGCTCTATGCCCAGAATTTCGACAAACTATTTTCGGACTGGTGGAGCGATGAAAACTACTCTCACGGTTTTTTTGTCCCGGTTGCTTTTGCTTGGATGCTGTGGCACCAGCGGCAAAAGCTTGGGAAGCACTAAAGTTTCGCCACGTCCATGGGGCCTTGTGATTGTACTGTTGGCTTTATTACAGTTGGCTGCTGGAACACTTGGCGCAGAAAATTTTGTTGCCCACTCGTCGCTTCTAGTTCTGCTCTGTGGAATCACGCTCTTTCTATTTGGGTAGCGAAATGCTGGGTCTGTTGGCGTTCCCTATTGCCTGGTTGCTGTTCATGATTCCTCTTCCATCCATTATCTTCTATTCGCTTATGTTTCCTTTGCAGTTGCTGGCATCGAAACTTGCGGTGGCTATTCTTGATCTCTGCGGGTTCCCAATGTATGCGAGGGAAACGTTCTCTATCTTGCAAATTTTACGGCTGGCGTGGCGGAAGCTTGCTCCGGAATTCGCTCACTCATCTCCATGCTCGCTTTCGCGGTGCTCATGGGATATCTATTGAATCTGCCCTTGCGTTCGCGGGTGATACTGGCGATTACCTCGGTCCCGATCGCGTTGGGAATGAACGCGGCGCGTATCGCTGGTACGGGTCTTGGCGGCAACTTTTTGGGGGCGCGGTGGGCTGAAGGTTTTTTCCATACGTTCTCGGGCTGGCTCCTATTCCTAGGCTGTCTTGCTCTCATGTTAGGAGTTGTTCGCATTTTCCGCGGTTCGACCGCGGCGGACCGCCAGAAGGACTGGCATGATGGACAAGTTCGACTTGAGCTGTCTTATCGGTCTGCTGCTACTCACTACGGTAGACCTCCGCTGGATAAGGCACGGCCACGCGGTTCCTCCTCGGAGCGACTTCGCCAGGTTTCCGACGCAAGTAAATGACTGGACCGGGCGAGATATGCCCGATCTGGCTGCGAGCGTTAAACGAGTTCTTGCCGCGGATAACTATCTTTTCCGGGATTATCACAACGGGCGCGCGAATACGGAAGTGGGCCTGTTCATCGCCTATTATGGTTCGCAGAGGAGCGGTGATGCTCTTCATTCGCCGAAAAATTGTCTTCCTGGCGCCGGCTGGGAGCCCGTTTCCTCGGGATCACGCAGATTCCGAATCCTCGCTGCCCCGGGGGCATCATTCGAAGCGAATCACTACGTCATCGAGAAAAATGGTGTGCAACAGGATGTTTTGTATTGGTACCAAGCGCATGGACGTATATTTGCAGCCGAGTATCTGGGAAAATTTATCTGGCGTGGGACGGAGTCACGAAGGGCCGTACCGATGGGGCTTTGATCCGAATAACAGCGGTCAGAAGATCGGAAAACTCAGGACACATTACGAGAAATGGTGACGTTCGCGCAGGAACTAAGCCCTATTCTGCCGCAGTTTTTGCCGAACTGACCGTAAATTGCACGCACCGAGATCGAAAGGGATGAGAGAAATGCGAAAGAAAGGCCAATCTGCAATTCTGTTGGGGATCGTGCTGCTGCATTACCAGCGGCCCCGCTTGCAAAATCTCAGAGCGGTTCTCCACCCCCGGCGGTGAGAACAAATCCGGCGGGCGCAACTTCCGCGGTAACGCCTGACGCCGCCAAACCCCCGGCAAAACCAAAGAACGCTGACCTCCCTGGTTTGGCTGGCTACACGATTGGCGAACAAGATGTGCTGGATATTGATGTATGGCAGGAGAAGGAGCTTTCCGGACCTGCAGTTGTCCGGCCCGATGGCAAGATTACGATGCCGCTCGTGGGCGAGATTTATGTTGTGGGCATGACTCCAGTGCAACTCCAAGGGGAGCTGATGAAAAGGCTTGAGCCTTTCGTCACGGTTCCGCAAGTGACTGTCTCAGTCCACGAAATAAACAGCCGGAAAGTTTATGTGATGGGGCAAGTAGGTCACGAAGGCGTCTATCACATTAATAGCACTACAACCGTCTCGCAAATATTGGTACAGGCCGCGGGACTGCGCGAATATGCGAAGCGAAGCAAGATTTATGTGCTGCGGACCGTGGGTGGAAAGCAAGTTCGTCTACCATTCAATTATAACTCGTTTATCAAGGGACAGAAGAACGGCCAAGACTTTGTTTTGAAGTCCGGGCGACACAGTAGTAGTTCCCTGAGTGGCAGATGAATTCAGAATGATCTTCCACGAGCAGTCCGCGCGTGGGATGGCGAAATGAAAAATTCTCACTATCAAATGGCGAGAATTGGCGCATTGCTTGCTATTCTAATAGTGTTGTTTCCTCAAAAAACGCGCGCGCAGCAAGAAGTGCCGGCACCTTCAACTCAGGAGCTCATCCTCCAGTTACTGCGAGCCCGACTCACTCAGGATTCGGCGCAAGAACCTTTGCCAGATGAATCCTCAACCAGCACGCTTGGAGACCCGGACCCGCCGGTCAGGGAATAATCGAATTGTTGCGCTTCGCTGGGGGCATTTGATCTGCGTTTTCAGTCGATATGTTCTATGTATACGATAGCAACTTGAGAAACTCTGCCTAACAACCCACAGGGCGAAAGCGCAGCCGCTGCCAGCATCGTCGCGCTGTATTCAGTGGGAAACGAACGAGTGGGGCTTGATGTGCAGTATCGGCCGGACGTGCTCATTGCGCAGTCGCTACAACAGGATTACGAATTTGGCTGCCAGCTTGATGAATTTTCATATTCATCGTCCTCTTAGTGAGAGCTGGACCTTCACTTTGCTCGACACGTTTAACTACGCAGCCGGATTTCAACTTGTCTCAATACTCCTTCCGATCTCGCTGACTTCAACGGGAGGATTCACTCAGCAATCTCTGCTTTTGAATGGTACCGCAGCATTGCGAAATACTTTTTCCAGCTCTCTCACCTACCATATCGCGCGCCACGACCATATCAGTTTCCACATCCAAGATGATTACGTCCAGATCAGAGAATAGTCCCAGCCTCCATTCAGTCAAATGCCTTTTTCATTGGTTCCGCTAATACCGCGGGTTTCGGAGTCTCCTGGAGCCATTCGCTCGGCCAGGATCACGAATTTGGAATGTATGTACAACTACGATCGAGAAATCTTCGGTGGTTCGGTGACACTCAGCGCGCAATATCACACATCGTACTCACTTATAGACAGAGGATTTTCCGCTCGGTTTTGCTGCAAGCATACGGCGGCCCATCCTTTCACGTGTATGGAAACGCCATTCAAAATCAGACAGACATATGTCGGACCGCGTAAGCCTGTTGAAACAATTTCATCAGTCCACTCTGGCTCTCATCTACGCGCGTGGCTATGAATTTACAGGGATCATCACCGATAGCTATCATGATCGGTATGACGCCTTCTACACTCGGATCTTCAGAACTTGTCTGGCAGTCGCGGCTGGTGTTTCGTACGTGCAGACACATTCGACCAAACTCGCGCCAGAGATCGAAGAACGAGCTCATTTTTGCGCCGATTAAATTACTTTCTGACACCAGCATTGGACCTTATTTGGGTCAATTACAGAACTCCGCTTTCGCGGGTGCAGTGACACAGCCGTATGTAGGCCGCGATTTCATCACCTTGGCGCGCGATGGTCGTACGGAAGGCAACACGAAATACAACCTTATTAATTGAGGAATTTATTTGAATGGTTCGATTACTCGGACAATATGTACCAGTTAAAACTATCATCCTGGCGATCACAGAGAGCGCGCTAATGTTTGCTCCGTCATGCTGGCTGCCTGGATCCGCTTTGGAAATTTGACTGACACGAGGTGGTACCTTAGCCGGCCCTACGCTTCGGTCCAGTTCGGCTCTGGTCGTGATTGTGTGTTGGGTATGCCTTTACTATAACGATCTCTACGATCTGCAAATTGTCGCTCGCGAACGGAACTCGTGGTGCATTTGATGCAATCGCTCGGAGCGGCGGTGCTGATCTTGGCCTTTTGTTATTACTTTGAGCCCGATCTTTCACTCGGCAGGGGCATATCAGCTCTTGCGCTGGTTTTGATTTTTACAGTCTTACTGATCTGGCGATCAGCAGTGGACGCGAGCAAGCTATTTAGGCCGGAGTATCGGGTCGTCATTGCTGGCACGGGAACCAGTGGAGTTCGGTTAGTAGCAGAAATTTTTGCCCTTCCCGAGTTGAATATAAAAGTTTTGGGATTTCTTGACGAAAAAGGCCAAACATCGGGAAACCGCTGGTGAATCCAGGAATCGTGGGCGGAATCGCCGAAATCGAGAGATTTCGTACGCCGTGAACGTGTTGATTGGGTTGTTCTGGCCTTCTCGGAACGTCGCGGCGTGATGCCAACCCGGAGCTGTTGCGACTGAAACTTTCCGGAATTCGGGTGGAAGAGGCGCATTCGCTTATTTGAGAAATTGAAAGGGGGAGTGATGCTGGAAAGACTCTCGCCGAGTTGGCTAGTGCTTTCCGAGGGGTTTCGCAAAGATGTTTTGGTCATGTTTACGAAGAGAGTGCTGGACGTTCTAATTTCCGCTGCTGGCCCGGTTATTGTGTTCCCCATTACTTTTTTTCTGCAGCCGCCGCGATTTTACTCGAGTCGGGGAGTCCTGTTTTGTTTCGTCAGGAACGTGTTGGACTACACGGGCGCAGCTTTCTCAATTTTGAAATTCAGATCCATGAAACAAGATGCCGAAGAGGGCAAGGCCATATGGGCTACTCGGGATGACCCTCGCGTCACGCGCGTCGGCAGAATTATTGCGCCCTTTCCGACTTGATGAGTTGCCGCAACTTATAAATATTTTGCGCGGCGATATGAGCCTGGTCGGTCCACGTCCGGAGAGACCTGAATTCGTCCGGATGCTTGGCGAGGAAATCCCCTACTATCACGAACGTCATACGGTTCGGCCTGGGCTTACCGGTTGGGCACAAATCAAATATCAGTACGGCTCTTCGGTGGACGATGCGAAAACGAAACTGGAATATGAGTTGTTCTACATCAAGCATCTTTCGCTTTTTCTGGATTTGGCCATTGTTTTTCGAACTATCCAGGTAGTACTTTTTGCGCGCGGTTCCCGGTAAGGCAGGTTGGTTGCAGTATCAAATGGACGGATTGTGGAAAAACGTTTCCATCGGGCGGTTCTAGGCCGGGTCCGGGGGTGTTATTAGGGCGGAATCGTCGCTAAGTATTTTTATTTGTGGAAGTTAAGTCGACTAGAATAGATCTAGGAGTTTATGCTGTTGGAATATGGGTTGCTCTATTAACAACCACCGGGGATGAGGACCATCCTTGCGTTGGAGGGATTTTGATACGAAGTGATGCCACAGAAGGCCGGCCCGGCCCCAGGCTTAGTGATTTGTGGCTTTTCTTTGATCTTGCGTCGCTGCGCTCCTTGGTTGCGGCAGCGCCCAAGAAAAGTCTGCCCGCCATTTGGCGGATGCAGAAGCACTGGGCCGCGGAAGGCAAGACGAACGAAGCCATTGTGGAGTATCGCCGGGCAATCCAACTAAACCCCAAAGACCCCAAGGCGCATTTGCTCTCGCGAAGATTTTCATGGACCGGCAGGAATATCCAAGCGCATACCAACAATTGCAAGCAGTGCGAAAAATTGCTCCGGACAATCACGAAGCGAATCTTGATGGTGGCCAACGTCATGCTGAAAACCCATGATTTTCACCAGGCAAAAGAGCAAGCACAAGCGTTGATTGACAAAAGACCCAGATGATGCAGAAGGACTATTGGTCATAGCCGAGAGCTCCTTCGCGACCAAGGACCTCGCCACGGCAAATACCGCTATCGATCGCGTGTTGCAGCTTGAGCCAAAAAACGGCCGGGCGTGGTATTTGAAAGCGATTTCACAGCTTTATAACCAGAAGAACTCAGAGAGTGAAGCAAGCCTTTTGACGGTCCATTGAATCCGACCTGACTCGATCCCATCCGTGAAGCTCCTTCCGCGATGCTCATGGCTCGGCGAGGCGACCTCGGCGGCGCCGAGCAGATCATTCGCCAGGCTCTCGCTCGAAATCCCGAGAGTATTCCCGCCCACTCGCTACTTGCCTTTTTTCTATTGTCGCAAAACCGTGGCAAAGAGGCAGAGGACTTATTCCGACAGATCAGCACCATCGGTAATGACGATCCAGCCTATCGCGGTGCTCTTGCGCGATATTATGTCATGATGGGAAATACGGGAGCTGCAGAAAAAGCGTATCAGGAGATTTTGAAGCAACATCCTGACGACGTTCAGAACTCCCTGCAGATGGCGGCAGTTTATCTCGAAGAGGGCAAGTCTTCCGAGGCCGAACAGTTAGTGAATGCGGTGGTGAAAAAAAGCCCAAACGATCCCGGAACGCTGCTGTTTCGAGGGCGTTTACGCGCAGACAAAGGCAATCTTGACGAAGGCATCACCGATATGGAGCGCGCAGCTCAACTAAAGCCTGACTGGGCGCTTGCCTGAGTATTTTCTGGGACTGGCTTACATCCGGAAAGAAAAACTCAATCTTGCGGAGAGCGCATTAAACAAAGCGATCGAGCTTGATCCAGCATCTCCAGCGCCCCGGCTAGTTTTGGCGCGTCTCGATATAAATCAGGGCCGACCTGAACAAGCAATCGCCACGATACAGAAAACCGTGGAACAAAAACCGCGGATGATTGACCCTTATTTGGTACGCACGTTGGCCTTGGTTCAAGAGGGGCGTTACGACGAAGCAGAAAAAGACACTTTACCTTTATCGATGAATTCCCCCAACCTCCGGCCCGTGCCATGACGTACCGGACTCTGGCCGAAGCAAATTTCGACAGAATCGGTTCGAGGAAGCCCACGATTTCGCCAAACAATCGTTAGTCTACGATCCTACTTCTTCGGAAGGACTCTATCTGTTAGGTACTTCGCAAATCGCTTAAAAGAAAAATAGCGAAGGTTTGTCAGAAGTGGAATCTTATGTCAACTCCAATCCCAAATGGGCTGCTGGCTACGAGACCCTGGCCCGACTTCAAGCTCTTGCGGGTCGCGCGGGCGACGCCGAGATCTCTCTGCAAAAGGCACTGGCTGTGGATCCTAAGTCGATCAGTGCACAATTGCTTTGGAGCGATGTCGAACTCAACCAAGGGAAACTGGATCAGGCGATGGAGTCGCTGTCAAAGCTGTCTCAAGCCGAACCGCAGATAGCTGAGGTTCAAATTCGCATGGGGCAGGTTGCGGAAATGAAGCAGGACTGGACTTCGGCGCAGAATTATTATTTAAAAGCGCTGCAAATCGCGCCGACCAACGTGGTGGCTAAGAACAATCTGGCTTGGGTGTACGCAGAACACGGTGGCAATATCGATCTCGCATTAAAGCTGGCTCAAGAGGCAAGCAAGGAGAATCCTGACAGTGCGGATGTCTCCGATACCCTCGCTTGGATACTGGTGAAGAAGCAAAATTATGGCACCGCGATTCAGCTACTGAGGGATTGTGTCCAGAAGGAACCGAACAGCGCAGAATTTAACTATCATTTAGGCAAAGCTTACCTCGGCGCCGGCAGAGAGCCGGAGGCTAAACAGGCTCTGCAGGCAGCCTTGAAGCTGGAACCTGATTCGAGTAATGCGCGGCAAGCTAAAGAACTTCTTGCAACTCTGAATAAGTAGGCACTTGGCAACGCGTTTTGGTTGGCTAGAATCTTTGAAGTAAGGTGCCAGAGGAAACGATGAGCGAATTCAAGGAAACTTCGAGTTTCGCGGGCCTGGAATATTACGCACTGCGGGATTATTGGCGAATGCTGTCCCGTCGAAAGTGGTCTATTCTCGTAGGGACTTTTGCTATCGCATTCGCAATAGCCGCTGGCGCCTATTTTCTGCCAAATGAATATAAGGCCACCGCATTGATTGTGGTGGATCCACAAAAGATTCCTAATTCATACGTGAATTCTACTGTTACGCAAAGTAGCGCTGATCGACTAGCGGGGCTCCGGCAACAAATTCTTTCTTCCACGAATATCGCCCAAATCATCGACAAGCTGGGTCTTTATAAGCAACTCAAGAATAAAGAAAGCTCCGAGCAAATCGTACAGAAGATGCAGAAAGATATATCTGTCGACATGGCGGCAGTGTCGTCTTCTCACGGCGAGAAGACGGTCGAGGCATTTAGCGTGTCGTATACAAACTCGAATCCGTCCGTAGCCGCCCAAGTGGCAAATTTGCTGGCTCAATGTTTGTCGATAACAACAGGAAGAACCGCGAAGATGCCGTTGTCGGAACCGCTGATTTCCTGACCAAAGAAATCGATGACGCTCAGAGAGACTTGAAAGCGAAGGAAGATCAAATAACGGCACTGAAGACAAAGGATGTCGGTGAGCTTCCAGAGTCTCAAGTGATCCATGTGCAGGCATTAAATGCGTTGCAGGGGGAGCTTCAAAGTGAGCGGGACGCCATTGATCGCGATCAACAACAGAAGTCTTCCCTTCAAGCTGCGCTGACGAACAGTCCGTCTGTAGTTGACCTCGACGCTCAACAATCCCCAGCAATTACTGGGATGGAAGCGGAAAAAGCACAATTGCAGGACGAGGTGGACCTGCTCCGGAAGAGATATGGCCCACGTTTCCCGGACGTTGTTAAAAAGACGATGCAGATCAGAGAATTAGAAACTCGGATCGAAGACGCGAAAAAGAAGGAAACTACTAAAGCCGAGCCTGCTCCGCTTAAAGAACGCAACCCCGTGATCCAAAGTCAGATCGCCAAAGTGGATGAAGACATCCAAAAGCACGAGTTACGCGAACAAGAGATCGGAAAGCAAATTGTGTTTCAGCGGCAGCAACTCGAGCAAATCCCTCTCTTTCAGCAGCGCATGAGTACCATAACGCGCGACTACCAGGGCGCTGAGGATCATTACAAACAATTGCTGGAAAGGAAATTTTCAGCAGATATGGCTGCGGACGTAGAAGCACACCAAAAGGGGGAACAATTTGTTTTATGGGATCCGGCGCAAGTCCCCTACAAACCCAACAGCCCTGATCGCCCGATCATCAATTGGATTGGCCTGGGCGCGGGATTTATTATAAGTCTCGGCCTTACTTTTGCTCTAGAAATACTGAATCCAACCGTAAAAACTGAGCGAGAGCTTGTAGGACAGCTCGGCATGCCGGTGTTCGGTGAAGTTCCGTGGCTACCCACCAAGGCCAATAATCGGCGGAAACGAATGCGTGTGCTCTATGCCTGTATCTCGAGCGCGATATTGGCTGCGGGATTTGCGGTAATCATGGTTGTCACTAGCAGGTAAGCCTTTGGACGTCAGAGACGTTGTGGAGAAGAATGTGGAGCGTCAATCGGTCTTGAAAGTACCATCGCCAAAAGAAAACAACGGTTCGCCGGCGAAGCAGCTCGGTGAGCCGACAACTGGCAGAACGCAAATCAAGAGCGATCTGGACTTTCCGCTGATATTGGATCACAACCATCAAGTCGCCACCGAATCCTTCAGTATCTTGAGATCTCGTCTGCTGAGTGTGCACAACAAGCTGGGAACACGATCCGTTGTGATTACCAGCGCGGAGGCTGGGGATGGAAAGACCCTTGTGGCGACGAACTTAGCGCTCAGCCTTGGACAGTTAGCCAGTAAACGCATTCTGTTCGTGGACGGTGATCTGCGGGCCGGAACGGCGACGCAAGTTCTTAAGCTAAAGAATCTGCCCGGTATTGGGGACTATCTTCAAGGAATACGATCTTTCGAATCTGTTGTTCATGTGACCGAATTCTCTGCCCTTTCGGTCGTCCCGACCGGACTTGTTCCTAACAAATCCCTTCCGCAGATCCTGGAAGGCCCCCGATGGGCGGAGTTTCTAGAGCAAGCCAAGTTGAAGTTCGACTTAATCGTGGTGGATTCATTGCCCCTCTCTGCGCCTGTTGCGGATCTGGAACTTCTGACCGCGCCTTGCGACGCTATTTTGTTCGTGGTGTATATGCGGCGGACGAACCGTCAGGCGCTTCAAAGAGTGACCTCGCGGCTAGATCCGAAGAAGTTCCTGGGGATTATCGTCAACAATGCTGACGAAATTTACGATTATGACTACAACTACTACAGCATACGCACTCAAGGAAAAAAGTGAAGACCACATGGACCAGCACACGGCAGGTTACAGATACTTTTGCGGGATGCTTCTGGTCCTACCGTCCACGATTTTGTGGAGCGTGTGGGTCCGTCGCAGCTAACGATTGACTTCGCAAGGTCACTCCAGCCACTCGACCGCAATGATCACGGCGGGTTCAGACAGCGTAGAAACAAGCAAACCAATGAATGCCAACACAGATATTTCCAACTCAATTAAGATTCGCTCGTATGCTGAGAGTGATCGAAAAGACTGGGACAGATTCGTTCTGAACCAACCAGCGGGCTCGCTATTTCATCTGACGGCTTGGAAGCGCGCAATTGAACGTGAGTTTGGATTCGAATCGCGCTATTTGATGGCGGAAGATGGAGGAAATATTTGCGGGGTTCTTCCTTTGTTTCTGTCATCGAACTGGATTCAGGGACGCACTTTGATTTCGACTCCGTTCGCAGTATATGGAGGAGTTTGCGCAGCAGATCGAGCCGTAAGACTCGCCTTGCAGGACGCTGCTTGCCGAATGGCGGTGACCGAGCAGGTAAATTACCTGGAACTTCGGGAGCCTGAACAGCTTGCTGGAGACGGCTTTATAACGAAAAAATTGTATGTGACATTTCAACAGCAGCTTCCGAGTGACCCCGAACAGTTGATGCGCGGCTTTCCGAAAGACACTCGTTACATGATTCGCAAGGGTCAGAAAGCCGGCTTGCGCAGTGTGAATGACGTATCCGGACTTGATGCCTTTTACGAAATCTATGCTGCCAGCGTAAGAAATTTGGGTACACCGGTCTTCGCCAAGCGGCTTTTTACAATCCTGATCGAAGAATTCGGCTCCGCGGCGGAAATCTTAACAATTTGGAATGGGGCGCAGGCCATTGCCGCGGTCCTGTGCTTTCGATTTCGTGACACGATTCTTCCCTATTACGGTGGCTCTTTATTGGAGGGGAGAAAGTTTGCGGCAAATAATTTTATGTACTGGGAAGTTTGCCGCGACGCATGTCAGCGCGGATTGAAACTTTTTGATTTCGGGCGGAGTAAGGTGGGAACAGGCTCCTACGCGTTTAAGGCCCAATGGAACATGAAGGAACTCCCTCTGCCTTACCAGTTTCATCTGGTGCGCCGGAAGAGCTTGCCGAACTTCTCACCTGTAAATCCGAAATTCAAGCTGGCGACAGATGTATGGAAAAGAATTCCGCTTCCTGTAACAAAGGTTCTGGGGCCCGCGCTGGTTCGGTTATTTCCCTAGAGAATCCTCGAGATGCGAATCCTGTTCCTAGCACATCGTCTGCCTTACCCTCCTGATAAGGGGGATAAGATCCGTTCCTTTCGCGAATTGGTTGCTCTGTCCAAGAATCATGAAGTGGACCTGTTTTGTTTTTATGACCAACCGGAGGACCGAGGGTACTTCGCCGAAGTCCAACGCTATTGCCGCAATCTGTATGCCGAGAGAATTTCCTGGGCGCGCAGCAGAGCCCAGGCTTTGCTTGCCGTTGTCCTCGGGCGCTCGCTTACGATAGCCTTCTTCCACTCTCCCTCCATGGCGGCGCGCGTTCAAGAAGCCGTTAAATCGGAGCAATACGATTTAGTATTTGCTTTTAGCTCTTCGATGGCACCCTACGCCAAATTCGCGCAGGAAACCCCTTGCGTGCTCGACATGGTCGACGTCGATTCCGACAAATGGAAGCAGTACGCGAATCATGTTCGCCCGCCAGCTTCCTGGCTCTGGCGCAGGGAGGCTGTGAGCCTTGCCAGAAATGAAAAGCGTTGGGTGCGCGAGTTTTCGCTAACGCTTCTGTGCACTTTTGCCGAAAGTGAACTTATGAAACAAGCTGCGCCGGACGCAAATATTGCGGGGTTCGAGAATCCTATGGACGTGGATTACTTCGACCCGTCTTTGATTAGCATCTCGCCTGAGATTGAGACTTTGCGGCCCTATATTATCTTCACAGGTTCGATGGACTATTTCCCCAATATAGATGCAGTCCTGTCTTTCTACCGGGATGTTTTTCCCGCAGTCCGGGCTGAAATGCCAAATGCGCGGTTTGTGATTGCCGGCAGAAATCCAACCACTGCAGTTCGGAATCTTTCGCGCAATCCCTCGGTCTGCGTAACAGGGGCGGTCACGGACATTCGGCCTTACCTACGAGGAGCCTCCGTCGCAGTCGCTCCCATGCGAGTCGCGCGCGGCGTTCAAAATAAGATTCTCGAAGCGATGGCGATGGGGCTACCGGTGGCAGCTAGCAGTAAAGCGACAATGGCGTTACCGACAAGCCTTAGGCCTGCCGTGCATGCTGAGGATGACCCACAACGTCTGGCAGCCTTTCTGGTCGAAAAACTAAAAGATACGGGCTCATCACGAGTCGAAACTCGGCGAACCATCCTAGATTACGCTAGGGCGCAACATTGGGACGAGCAATTCGAGGCCATGGTGCTGAGAGCGGTGCGGTCGCAATCGTCACAACAACCAAGTCTTTCTGACACGCCGCCGCAGATGAGATCGACAATAGAATCGGAGCGCTCTTCCACGACACTTGGAAAGGTGTTCGAAATTTAATGTTACGTGCAATCCTTCTCTACGCGCTGGTGATTTTGGCGACAATAACGGGGCTTTTCAGGCCGTTTTCCGGCTTGTTGTATTATCTTTGGTTTTCCTTCGGTCGTCCTGCCGATTTTGTCTGGCCCAACTTTGTTTTTGACTACGAGGTTTGGATTGCGGGAGCCACCGTACTGGGCTATCTAGCATTCGAAATGAGCAAGTCGCCCCCCCGTATAAACGGTATGCGGCTGCTCATCTTGTTATGGTGTTGGTTTGCGGTGACCTCGTTGACCGCGCAAATACCCAAGATCGCGTTTCCGAAACTCTGGGAATACAGCCGAATCTTCATCATGGCATTCTTGACATTTGCGCTCGCAAATTCAGAAAAACGCATTCGCTCGATCTTATACGTATTGGCTATCTCGCTGGGATTCCTCGGTGCGAAAGGCGGATACGACGCAATTATCACCGGATTTCAGAATTCCATGAAGGGCCCCGGCGGGATGATGTCCGAGCAAAACGAATATGCGTTAGCGTTGAATATGGGCATCCCGATCCTGGTTTGGCTGGCCCAGGAAGATGCGAGATGGTGGGTACGGCTATTATTTCGCGGGATGGCGCTTGGAAGCGCTATCGTTGTGGTTGGAACGCGTTCGCGTTCAGGTTTGCTCGGTCTTTGCATGGCCGGGATCGTGCTGGCTGCGTTCTCGAAACACAAAGCTCTTTTCGGAACGATTGGTGTAAGCTGCGTGCTTTTACTTTTATTGTTTGGCCCGCAGGGAGCGCTCAATCGTTACAAGACCATTCCCACCGCGGCCCAAGCCGACCCGTCGGCGATTGGACGTCTGCAAGCTTGGCAGGCCGCCATCAAAATGACCAAGGCGCATCCCGTACGGGGTGTCGGGCTTAGAAACTTTTTATATGTATTCCCCCAGTATTCCAACGACACGCCACGCGTAACGCACAATGCCGTCTTCGATCTATTATCCGAAACAGGAATACCCGGCTGTTTAATTTTTCTGACCATGATCTTTTCTGCCATCTTTCAAATGTTTTCGTTGAGGCTAAAGGCGCTCGCTCATCCAGATGCCAAGCACTTAGCCATGTATTGCCAGATCGTTGCGGCGGTTCTCCTCGTCTACTTGGTGCCTAACATGTTCATCAATCGCCAAGATTTCGATCTGATGTACCAAATGATCGCAGTGGAAGCCGGGCTAGCTATTTTGGTGCAACAGAAGCTGGCGGCAACCCGCCAAGAACTGCCTGTTGCCCCTGAAGAGGTGATGCCACTTTGGATGCGAGCCCAGCGCGAGATTGTGGAATGAAAGCCTATTACTATATTCGTTTGAGGAAATAAGAACTGGAATATGGCTATTTGCGGAATCGCTGCTAGTGCCAGTAGTCGGCCGGTAGATCAGCCGACCATAGACGGCATGGTGTCTTCTCTCGCGATTGAAAGCTCTTGGTCTCGTCAACTGGCTGTAGAACCTGAAGTTGGTTTTGGAATTGTGACGCCCCAGGCATCACACAGCATCTGGAAATCTGAACAGGTGATCGTGGTTTGTGAAGCGGATGTCAGTAACCAAGATGAATTGCGCGCCGCACTGGGGTCGACATCCAAAGACAGTGATTTGGGATATGTGCTCGGCCAGCTATACCTCGAGCGCGGCTCATCTTTCCTGAGTTTACTCCGCGGAGTGTTTTCCATCGCAATTTGGGATAGGCGGTCAAAATCCCTGCTTCTCGCCGTCGACCGATTCGGAGTCAAACCCATCTCCTACAGCACGAACTCGTCGGAGATAGTGTTCGCGTCTCATGCCCGTGGGATTTTAGCAAGCCGTCGAGTAACGCAGGAAGTAGATCCTCGAGCTATCGTCGCGTATTTGAACTACACTGCGGTTCCCGCTCCTCTTTCCGTTTACAAAGGCATTCAGAAATTACCTCCCGCATCTTTTTTAATCTGGCAAGCCGGTGCTGTTCGAACCAAATCTTACTGGGACTTGGAATATAGGGAAGATGAGAAATTCTCCGAAAACGATCTAGCGCGAGAACTTCTCGAGCGTATGGAAGAAGCGGTCTATCAGAACTCTTACGATTTGCCGGCCTCCGAACTTGGTTGCTTCCTGAGTGGCGGAACAGACAGTAGTTCCGTCGTTGGCCTCTTGACCCAAATCAAAAAAACGCCGATTAACACATTCTCAATTGGTTTTACCGAAGATCGATTCAATGAACTTAAATATGCTCATATTGCCACAGAGCATTTCGGGTGTGTGCATGCGGAATCTCGCGTTGGACCCGATGACGCCTTCAGAATTCTTCCAAAAATCGTCGACCTTTTTGACGAGCCTTATGCAAATTCGTCCGTGATTCCAACTTACTACTGTCAAATGCTTGCGGTCGAAAGAGGGCGTAAAGTAATGCTGGCCGGTGACGGCGGAGACGAATTGTTCGGAGGCAATGAACACTACCGTACAGACGGCATCTATCAGCTCTATCAAAGAATTCCACAGGCACTTCGTCGCGGATTGATTGATCCGCTCGTCTCCTTTATTCCCGAGACCACGCCGGGGTTGGGAAAAGTGCGTCGCTACGTTCAGTCTTCGAACACACCGAACCCCGACCGTTACTCCCGGTGGATGATGCTGCAGTACTTTCCGCCTGGAAAAATTCTGGGCGAGGATATGCCTTTTAGCAATGGCCATGGCGACTTGCTTGCAATTGCCCGCGCGCACTATCAGTCTGCAAAAGCCAAGAGTGAACTCAATCGATTGATGTACTTGGACGTAAAAATGGTTCTGGGTGATTGTGATCTTCCCAAGGTCGTGCGGGCAAGCGAGCTCGCGGGAATTACGGTGCGTTTTCCTTTTCTCGATCATCCACTTGCGGAGTTTTCGGGCCGTATTCCCAGCGAGCTGAAATTAAAATGGCTGGAAAAGCGGTACCTTTTCAAGAAGGCAACTCAAAACCTGTTGCCCAAGGCTATCTTGCAAAAAAAGAAGCATGGTTTCGGCCTGCCTATGAGTATGTGGCTCAAAACTGATCCGAAAATTCGTGGATTAGCCGAAGACGTACTACACGATCCGCGAAGTTGCCAACGCGGCTATGTGCGGCGGGACTTTATCCAGTATCTGTTTTCCAGCATGGATCAGGACAATACTTCTTTTTATGGTGATGTTCTGTATTCGTTTCTCATGCTTGAGCTGTGGTACCGAAAACACGTGGAGACTCGCGTATGATGTGGACAAATCACATTCAGCTAACTCAACGTTTCGAGTCTAAGTCGTTAATCTCCGCAGTAAATTGATCGCCGGAGGTCAAGTTGAAAACCAGTCGAGCGAAAATGAGAGCTTGTTCATGATTTGCCGAACGACTTTTTGGAATCGTGCTGGGAAGCTCTCTGTGGTCGCGGCCTTTCTGTTGCCGGTGGCACTCATGATAACGACGCCTCCGGGTTTCACTCAGTCTACTTGGAAGATTGAAATTGTCGACGACGGTCATGGTATCGAACCGGGCATGTACACCTCCATGACTATCGACCGAGGAGGAGACTTTCATATCGCATATTTCAACGCTTCCACGTCTAGTCTTCAGTATTGCTATCGCGGGCGCCAGGATGAAAAGTGGTCGAAGATGACCGTGGGAAAAGATGCGGGAACATTCGTGTCTCTTGCAACCGATTCACGGGGTTTTCCGCATCTCGCTTACAACTCCCCCGTGCGGAAAGGCGTTCGTTATGCATACTGGGACGGAAAACAGTGGCATTTTCAAGTGATCGATATTACAAGCACGCAATTCTCGACATCGCTGCAACTTGACGCGACCGGAAATCCCAGGATCGCATATTTTGAGAGTACGCGAGCCGCCAAGGGCACCAGCAACAGACTCAAATATGCATATTTTGATGGCACGACTTGGTTTATCAAAACCGTTGCCTTGCGGCCCCGTCAGGGTGTGTACAATTCTCTCGCTATTGATTCGGCTGGCCATACACATATTGCCTTCGCAGAGTCTGGCCACTTGGAATATGCGACCTACGATGGGTCTGAGTGGCAGTATGATGCGATAGATTCCACGAGCGGGACGGATGCCTCCGCAGGACTAGGTCTGACTTTGGCTTTGGACTCGGCGGGGGCCCCTCAATTGGCCTACTTCGATTCTGCTAAGAAAACGTTAAAGTATGCGTATAAGAAATCAGATACGTGGAAGACGGAGGTTGTGGAGCAACTTTCCGGAACTCCGAAGTTCCCCGATGGTGCATCTATTCGATTAGACGTCAGTGGCCAACCACATATCGCGTATTACGACAGCGGATCGGGTGTGCTCAAATACGCTGTCCGACAAGGTGAAAAGTGGATTGTCGAGATCGTCGATCGGCAAGGAAATGTAGGACTGTTCCCCTCTTTGAGTTTAGATATTGCCGGCAAACCCTATATTGCATACTACGATTCAACCAATAAGCAGATTCGTATGGCTCATCCGAATCCAGAGCCGCCGCTCCCGAAAAATGGCGCGAAACCCTAAGCGCGAGAAGATTCAACGTGCAGGAAACTCGGGGGTCAAACACATAGCTCCCATGTGCGGGCTAAGAGTTCGATTTTTTCGAGGAAAACTTCATCCGCAGCTGGTTTCTCTGCTGATTGCCGTCCTTTGGTCGCCAGCTCTGGTTCGAGCACAAGGCCTCCATGTGCCCATCATCGTGCAACCGGCCGAATGGAGTAACATGCCGACTGCCGCTCCGGTTGGGCCGCGCGCGAACGCACCGGTTACCTTCGGACTCGGAATTCCAGATAGCGCTCAGATCGATTGTCCCGGCACGCAGGACAAACCACAGAATGAGCAAGCGCCTTCGAAATTGAAATTGCAAAACGCCTCGGGCGTTCGACTGAACTCCCAATTCCGTTGCATGGCAAAGTGGCCTGACGGATATGCGAAGTGGGTACTGGTAGATGCGCAACTGCCGTCGTTTGCCGATCATTCACCGGGCTACGACAAGAGCATTATTGTCACCGAGGTTGCCTCCGGAGGAGGAAATTACCCAGCTGCAGGCATGGCCCTGCAATGCAAAGCTGCGGGCGCTCCCGCTCCTGGTTGCCCGGACGGCAACCATATATTGGTGACAACTGGATCAGCTACCTTTCTGATTAAAGAAGCAAACTATAATCTTTTCGATGACGTGGCAGTAGGTTCGGCCCTTGTTATTTCGAAGTCTGTCCACGGTCCGAACGATGGATTGTATCTCCAGGGTCCTCCGGATTCGGCAATTCCGCCGACGAATCCCAAACCCACCATCGATTCGGCCTCCTGCTGGAGCGGAAAGGCTGGAAGTTCAGGACCGATTCCCACAAATTATGTTGGGCCTTCGCTTTGTGAGACCGCTTACCTGTCAGCGAACGATTCATCTTCGACTTGCGTCATCGAAGAAAATGGTCCACTGCGGTCTGTTCTGATGTGCCAAGGAGACCTGGACAACTCGAACCGCCATGCATACATGCACTGGCGGACGCGAATGCACTTCTGGGCAAAACATTCTGATGCGAAGGTTACGGTAGCTCTGCGAAATGCGGACGTCCCTACGGGCGACTGTTGCAATCCCGCGAATATGACAGCGAAGGACCAGTGGGAAATCGCATACAAAGAATACAGCCAGTTGGAATTGCGTCTCACAGATAATTTAAGTTCGTCTTCGTCCAGAAATTTTGATATCGCGAATGACTCGAACGCGCCCATTCAAGGCATCATCGATCCGTCGAAGGACAACGTGTATTTATTTCAAGCGTATTCACAGAACGGAGAATGGCCGCACTGGGCGAACGCTGGTAATTGCAAGAATGAACAAGATGGCTGTGCAGTCTCGCCGATACCGCGTGAGCGATCCAAAGGTCCTGCCAGTTATTCTGCAAATGGCTATCAGATCAACAAGAATGGCACAACATTGGCAAGTGGAGGAAACACGCAGTATCCAGTTGGTTGGGCGGATTTGGACGACGGCGCCAACGGCGTTGAGACCGGTGTTTATGAACTCTCGATGTATTGGCCCAAATCCCTGGAATTCCAGCCCGGCAGCGCGAAACACGACGAGATCCGCATCGGTGTCTGGCCTGATCAGCAAGAGTTCCTGGGAGCTAGTTCTACGACATCCTATGCCATGGGCTGGCCTCAATACTCGATCCACGATACCTACTGGAACTTTCACGCGGGGACCCAAACACCCGCGACGGCTCAGAATAGTTTCTTGCACTTCCAGCATTACTTGCTTGCGCGCCCGCAGAGCGGAACCTATTACAACAACGTCACAGACGTGAGTTCGGGATTCCCGACGTTGTTTTACAACATCCCTGATGCGGTCGCCGAGGATGACTATTACAAGGATTTAGGTGTGTGTACGGCCACCGCAGGGCAGTGCCTCGGCGATGTAGGACAGCAAAGCTATCCTTACCGTGGTAAGTACGCAGGCATGAAAGTCTTCCGATATTTTACGTGGCAGCAAGCAGGTGGCGGGGACGGAACCCAGTTCGAGCAGCGCGAGAGCTGGCTTCGCAACTGGTTACAGCGCGGGTGCACTCCAAATGGGAAAAAATGCGGAGCGGCCTCGGTCACTGGAAGCGTCCCGGGACGATACATATTTGCGTCCCATTGGTATCGCATGATCGTCGAGAGAACTTTGCCGCGTTCGGACACGCCGACTACCTCGGGGGCGCAGGCAGGTTTTCGCTCGCTCTGTACCACGCTATCGGTGTGCGATAAATTGGGATTCTTTCCCTGGGGCGACCCTAAAAATAATTCGGTGCACCCTGTTTGGAATGGCGGTATGCGGAACTGGGGAGATGATGCAAATGGGATGGAGCATTCCACATACTGGGGAATTTTTGACTATTACTTTCTTTCCGGCGACGAATGGGTGAAGGAACAACTTCTTCAAGGATTTAAGGATCGCTACCAGAACCCCTTTGTTGCCTACAACAATTTGCAGGCCAACATCGGGGGCAACAGTTCGCCCGGTCATGGGCATATTAATGCGGTCCGGGCCACAGGACACTGGCTTTCGGGCGCGGCGCGTATGATGGAATTCCTGCGATCCGTCGGCGATCCAGACGCGGATACGGCGGCCACCGTGTTGACCTCACCGGGGACTTCGCCCAGCAACGCCACGGTTCTGCAAGGGATTGAACAGAACATCGCATCGCAAATTGCGTTGCCCTATATATCAGCGGGATATCCGAAAGGGTGGTCAGAAACAACCAAAGCCAATTGCCAGACTGTGGGCTCACCTACGCAATTATGTTCGCAAGGCGTGAGCCCCGTTCGAGGGTTTGTGCGCTCAGGAGGAGGTGCAGAAACGTGTCCAGGAACGATCGCGCCCTGTAATAACAGACCGTTTAGATCTGATGATTCATTCCAGCTCAGCGTGTGGGCCGAAGGGGTATATGACATTTGGCTCGCGATGCGCGATCTCCTCGGAAAAGATTGGCATTTGCAGGTTGCAGGAGTCAGCGACGGAGCGATGGGCCCGTTCAACGTTACAATTTCGGAAAAGAACCTGACCGATATGCTTTATGGCTCCTATCAGCAAATGACCGAGGCAAACTGCGTTAACACGGGGTCGTTCTCAACCAGTGGATGCGTCTACGATCAATCGAGCGATTACTTAAATGCTTCCCCAGGTTGCACGTCGAGCGGCAACTGCCTTCGTTCCTGCATAAAGGGCTGTACCGGTCTGACTCAATGGTTCGCCCTGGCAGCTGCCGCTCCTACAACGAATTCCACACGGGACCTCGCGGGCCAACCCTGGCAATTCATGTTCGAATCGCAGCTGAAAAGGCCAGGGATCCTTGCCCAGGAACTCGGATCGCACATGATGCAATTCGGAGTAAATTACATCCTCGCCGACAGTTCAACCCACTCCAACCACTACACGGTTGACTCCGCAGTCCCTGTTCTCGCGGAAGTTCCTATCAGTATTAGCCCAGATCCTTGCGTCGGCCCTCCCCGCGGAACGGGAACGTGCACCATTACCTGGAAAGCGCCAGTAGGCCTTTCCGCGGTGAATGGCGAAAACTACCGACTAAAGTACCTTCCTTGTCAAACCGGTGTGCTCACGATATACGGGAATGATTGTCCCGCGGGTGGCAAGACGATCGTGCCAACTCTAAAATTCCATTCCGACAATCTCGGCGCTGGATTTTCGGCTCAGGATAATTCTGGCGCGTGGGAACTAGACCCCTCGAAGAATTGGAACTGGGCCTTCACGTCGAATGTCCCTGACTGCATGGCAGGACAAACTTCCCCTGGGTGCAATCCGAACGTACCGTCCGGCACGAGCTACACGTTCACAACACAGCCAAACACGACCTATACCTTCTCGCTTTTCGTCTTCGTAGCAAAGGGCGCGAGGTAGTTCTGAGGAACGCGGGGGAACGCTTCCTGTGCGCACTATCGGTCTCGAAATCTAAAATGATAAGCCAGTAGTTTCATGAATTCGCTTCCTACGTAAGACCAGTGATCAAGTCTGTTCCACCATCGGTCACGCTGAAACGAACTTAGTGTTTCCGGTACCGGCACAAATGCAATTTCCAGTCTGCCCAGAGCTCTTATCTTTCGACAACACAACCGAACGCGGCGCAGATGCACGCTTGTACTTATTACTGTCAGCGTTTGGATCTTCTGCCCATCAAGATAAGAGGCGAGAGCCGATAATTCGCCAAATGTTCCCACACGCTTAATCCCTGCCGGCACCGCCCTTCGGGAGTTGTTTGAAACCTCGATGAAAAAATGACGATCTGCCGGGAACATGTGCTTCACCATTTCACGCATGTTCAAGTCTTGAAAACCGAATGTATCCATCCTGCGAACTTCAAACCTTCCTACACTCAGGATAATTCGGGGAGCAATTCCTTCTTGAAATAGCTTCAATCCGTATGCTTTGCGTTCGGGCCGTCCTGCTAGGACGAAAATTAGATCCGACTGCGATGGCAAATCGTTCAAGACCAAATAGTCACAAAGCCCGCTCAACAAGGGAAAGCGGACAGCGGGATTTTCCTGATCGCTGCTCTGCGGGAAAGACACGACGGACTCGGCGAAAATGCTCGCTTGTGAATTCTATCATGCGGAATGCCGGAGGGTGTGAACCTGGAAGACGTCGGGAAAGCCTTCACTTTTTAGTGGCAGATCTATTCCTGCACAACGACTTCGACAGAAGAGGCACCTAGGGAATCTTGGATAATGCCTGCCACCACTCCACTGAAGCACATTTGCGGGTTAGACGAGACCGAGTCGACTCGAGTTGCGATGAAACTTCCGTCACTCTGCATCTGGGCATTGACTTCGACGTCCTGTCCCGCCTCTATGCTTGTGGACTGACCGGTGTTGTCAGCGAAGAGGGTACTCGTGTTGGTCACCACGCTCACAACTTGCCCCGTATCACGAAGCTGTAGATTCGCTGAATTCGGCGAGGGTACTGATACAACGGTCGCCTCGGCATTTTCGATATTCTGGTTTGACGCCGAGTTAGTCACTACATTCACATTCACGTTAGGCGTAACCACATAATTGCCGTTTGTGTCTCGCTGTAGGGATTGGTGCAGATCGAAATCGATCGCAAGGCTGGCTGAGCCTGCCGACGGTAATGCCAAATTGATCGGCCGGCTCACACTGAAGTTCGTTAAGCGTACCGATGGCATAGTAGATGAGTTTAAAACTGTAACGTGACCCTGTGCGTCGGCTAGTGTGATCTGCGGATTGGCAAATGAAATATTGAATGCCGTGAAATACCCTGTCGGAACGCCGCTGCTCTGAAAAGCTAATGTCTGCGCTAGCTGCAGATGGCGCATCTCGATATCCTGCACTCCGCGCGAGATGCTTGTTGAAACTCCATTCGAGCCAACCAGAGACGCTCCCGTCACCTGAATGGTGAACGCCACAACTCCATCGGCTGGCGCATCGGTTAAAAACGCTGCCACCGTTCCGGTCGATCCGGTGGCCTGATGCGTCGGCTGGCTTGCCACGCCAGTGCAGCCATTCAACCCTAGGATGACCCCGAGCGCGAGCGAACAAACAGCAAAACAATATTTCGTCTTCAGCACAGCTAACCTCACCTTTACTACCCGGCTAGGTTACGAGTTTGTCTGGGAAATCTCTGCTGGTCTGGGAGCCAGAAGTTGGCCAGTGCGCGGGGCTAAGGCGACCTGTGCCGCGGGACAGTGGTTGTAACATTAAGAAACTGAGCGGGTTACAGGTACCTAAACCGACAAATCGGAGCACCTAAAACAGTAGTGAACCAGCGCAGTTCAGCGCGGACTTTAGATGAAGATAAAAATGGTAGTCGGACTCTATACCGATATGAAGACAGACCTAAGGAGTCTCTCTTGGCATTAGCGCGAGGCAAAACAGGCCACAACACCTTCAGCAGTATGCACAAAGACAACGATGGTCAAAAAGCATTCGTCCAATCAACGAGCAGAACTGATCTGTCTGGCTATACTCAATCAGAACTAGACAGGGTAGTATTTCAGTTTGAACCAACGCTCGCGAACGATTTTTGCCTTTGAGATTCCTGCAAGTCGACTTCGAGCCGGTGTTGCGTCGACCCATTGAGACCGCCCTTCTTTGCTGACATAGCTACGATCCTTTCTCCGTCGCCCCCGTATTGAATTTCTATAAATCCCGAGCGAGTTAGAACCCTAGCCATTCCTTGCAAGGTTTGAATCGATCCTATGGACCCGTTATAGCGGTACAGTTTTCCAAGCGTATGAAGGCTTATTCCATTCGCGATTGTGTAGAGTTGATAGACCACACTGAGGAATTGTAACCGTATTCCATCGCTGCGGATTTTCCGTAACGCGTACCTGATATCGTGAAGGGAAAACCAAACCGTTCCACCGAGTTTCAATACTCGATGAACTTCTTTGAGCATTACGGGAATATCCATGTAGGGAATGGCCAAACGCTAAAACACGAAATCAAATGACTCATCCGCAAAGGGAAGTTGCTCACCGTTGCCACACGCGAAATTATATCGGCCACGAAACTTACACAGTCTCCCAAGGTCAACATCCATCGCAAAGACAGAAACATTTTCTTTGAACCATTTTTCCGATGAGCGATCTTCTCCGCAGCCCATTTCTAAAACTGTTTTAGCAGAGTGCGGAAACATCGGAATATTTGGTTTAAGTGGGCCCGAAGATCTAGTGTTCTCACGCATAATGAACAACAATACACCAAAGAGCTGTTTTCAGACGAGTTCGAAGTCTTGGACTATCTGTGGTTTTGCGTGTTCTAGGAATTGAAGCTCTTCCGTTTCATGCGATTTGGCCGGTATAATGATTAGCGAACTTTCTCCACGTCCTCCGCCAGTAGTTATCCCTCGGAGCAAAATGGGCTGGCGTGGTATCAGCGTTGTCCAAGCGGGAGTCGCTATGTCGTTGTTGGGTAAAGTTGCAGCGCTCGTTGCTCTATCGGTCACATTCGTTCCCGTGTCGCCGGCCCAGAAACCGAAATTGGCTATTGATAGGCTCGTTGATCGGGTCACCGCCCGTGAACATCAAGAAGTCCAAATCATTCGAAAATACCGTCCCATCATAGAAACTTACATCCAAGATGTACGATTGGACCCACACCTAGGATTCGTTCCTGTACGGGATCATTATTTCATCGGGGTTGCTGATCTAGCCAAAGGAACTGTACTCCATTCCATGGAGGGCAAGGAAGGACCACAGAAGCGGTTGAATCCACGTGATTTGGTTGTGAATGCTGTGGCCCCAACGTACATCGCTGCAGGCTTTTTGGAAATGATTTTTGTTGATCCGCAGGGATTCGATCGCCATCACTATACATTCGAATATATTCGACGCGAATTTGTGGGGAATGTGCGCTGCTTGGTGTTTGATGTTACACCGGCGCCGAACTCTGGAAACGGGCGTTTTAAAGGGCGCATGTGGGTCGAGGACCGACAGTACACGATCGTGAGATTTAGCGGCGTATTTGAACCAGCAGTTCGCAAATTTGGATTTTATCTCCATTTCGATAGTTGGCGCGAAAATGCCGGTCCGAACCTCTGGCTTCCCGCATACATTTACAATGGCGAAGAGGGTTTATCCAATATGCTTTCAGGCCATGTAAGTGAAAAATCTCAAACGCGACTGTGGGGCTATGGACGTAAAAATGCCGCGCTAGAGCAAGAATTTAGCGCGATGAGTGTTGAATCTTCCGACGTGAAGGACGAAACAGACCACAGCAAGGACAGTTCGCCTGTCGAGCAGCAGCGACAATTCATAAATCAGGGAGAGGACAGGGTGGTAGCAAGGTTGGAACAGGCGGGGCTGGTGGCTCCGGCGGGTGAAGTCGATAAAGCGCTCGATACCGTAATCAACAACCTCGAAGTAACCAACCACCTCGATGTGCAGCCGGAGATTCGATGCCGCGTCTTGCTCGCTTCGACGCTCCAAATTTCCTCCCTGGGACACACAATTCTGATTAGCCGGGGCTTGCTCGACGTCCTACCAGACGAGCCAAGCCTGGCGGCGATGCTGTCACATGAAATGGCGCACATTCTGCTTGGGAGATCGGCCGTGCCGACCTGGGCGTTCGCCGATCAATTAATATTCCCGGATGAGGAGAGCTTAGAGCGGTTTTCGTTCTCTACGAGCGAGGACGATGAACAAGAGACAAGTCAGAAGGCTTTGGAACTTCTGAAGAATTCTCCGTACAAGGACAGGCTTGCCAGCGGAGGGTTGTTCCTTCGACAGATCGATGCGGAGTCCAAACAACTGACAAATTTGATAAGCCCTCATCTGCGCGATCCCGCTTTTTTTGAGAGCGAACTTGAGAAGACTGCGCCTTCTCTTGAGCCCACAGCGATGGAACAAATCGCGGCGTTACCGTTAGGCTCGAGAATAAAAGTCGATCCTTGGAACGACTACCTCGAGCTACTGAAGAATAAGCCGGTTGAGTTGAAATCCTTATATGAAAAGCTACCGTTAGGACTAACTCCCTTCTATCCGTACATCACTCGAACGGCCAGTGCGGACTCGCAAGGTCCATCAGTGAAAAAGTGATTGGTTTTAGTGTCCCAGGGACATTGCATGAGATGGCCAGATGGCCCAGGCGTCCTGGAATCATTGCGTGATGCTTGGTCTGGGACTAGCATCCAAATTCCGGATACTGGCTACCATCCACGAGTAGAACTTAGTTGCTGGGCTCAGCCGACAAGAAGGCCACATGTCGCGCAAGGATTGTCGGCCCGCTCCGTGGTCCAGATTTAAACAGCAGTCCACGAATTGCGATGTTTTGACCAACCTTCACACCCGACGATCCTGTTGGAAAGTTATCATAATCGGTGACACCTTGCGTCGTTACCACCAACACGCTCGCAGGTCCCGGAGTTCCTGCCAATTGCACGACAAACTGATTCCCACCAATACTTTTAACGGTGCCGTTTAGAACTCCTTGATGCAGGATGATCTGATCGGCAGTTGATGCTGAGCTGCCGGACCGCAGGAGCACTACGGTGGTCTGGCCTGCGATTAAATCTGACTGGCTTTGGAATCGGCACGCTGAACAGTCCGCAACGGCGGCGGCGAGCTCATCGCTCTGGATGGCAAATTTTGTAAGCTCGTCGATCGCGGCGAGCGCCTTGCTCCCGGGTTGCGGTGTTGCACTTTTATTGTTTAGTTGCACTACGACGGACGTATACGTGCTCATGCCAGACGAGTTCCGGGCAAAAGCCTGTAACGTATGAGGGCCATTGCTAACTTTCGTCGTATCCCAGGACAACGCATACGGTGGCGCCAGAATCACGGGTCCAAGATTGACTCCATCTAGTACGAATTGCACGCTCGGGATCTCGCCTGAATCTGACGCGGTTGCCGTGATGCTCGTTATTCCCGAGACGTTGGTATCTGTTCCCGGTGAAGTGAACGACACACTGGGCGGGTGATCCTTCTTGTCGTTCGAAATAGTTACGATAACTCCGCCCGAGACGCCTTGAGTCCCGGCCGTATCGAATGCAACCGCACTAAGAGTATGCAGACCGTTGTTGGCGCTAATCGTGTTCCAAGGTACCGAGTAGGGTGGACTAACCACTTTCCCACCTAGGCTGCCACCATCCAGAAGGAACTGTACGGCCGCGATCCCCACACTGCTCGAGGCGCTTGCAGTGATCGAGACTGTGTTAGCCAGTTTGGCTCCTGAGCTCGGGGATTTGATCGAAACAGTCGGCGGAGAATTGCTTACGTTTGTAACCATTACATTTACTGCGCTGGAAGTCGTATGGTTGCCGGCCGTATCGAAGGCTATTGCTGTCAGGATATGCAAACCATTGCCGCTTTTCGTCGTATTCCAAGCCGCGAGATAGGGTGCGCTAGTGGTTTGGATGCCGAGATTGGCGCCGTCCAGCTGAAATTGCACGCCGGCGATGCCCACGCTGCTCGAGGCAGTCGCAGAGATATTCACATTGCCGGAAACCTTTCCGCCTGGTGCAGGTGCAGTAATGGCAACTTGTGGTGGAGTATTGCTAGTGTTGGAAACCGTTACGGCCACGTTGCCGGACGTAGATTGATTGCCCAATTTGTCAAAGGCACGCGCTGACAGCGAATATGTTCCGTTAACGGTCTTGGTGGTATCCCAATTGAATGAGTAAGGAGCGGCAGTTAATTCAGAACCCAATCCTACGCCATTCAACATAAATTGCACACCCGCGATGCCCACGCTGCTCGAAGCGCTAGCCGAGATAGCGACACTATTGGACAATTTCGCTCCGGAAACAGGCGAGGTGACCGACACGATCGGCGGCGGAGGGCCGGTGACTGAGCCCGCAGTATAGGCAGACAGAGAAAAAGTATAGGTAGTGTTCGGCTGTGTAGTGAAAGTGTAGCTCGTGCCGGAAGGCACGTTCGGATTACAACTGGGCGCCGATTGTCCCGCCAGGCAGTCCGGCACATCCGCAGTAAAGGCCCAATTCCAGTTTTTCGACGGATCAATTTCCCACGAACCAGTGCCATCTGGTGCGGCAAAGCCCGCAGTAGTGACTTCGGAATGGAATTTCAGCGCCGGCACAATCGTTTTGCCGCCCGCTGGGCAGTCGTTCCCATATATTGTTAATACACCGGTCTGGCAGGGAAGATATTTCAACCGATATTGCACTCCATTCACGGCGGACACACCCGTCGGCGCAGCCCAACTGATGATGCACGTCCCCGTTCCGCTGGATGGACCCACACAAGGATTGGGGCTCACGCTGATAGGGACTTGCGTCAGAACCGGAACCGTTGCGTTTACCGCATAGTTATTCGCCGCGCTTGAGCCGTCGGCCAAGATGTAGTTCACCCCAAATTGCATCATATGCGAGCCAAGTTCCATGTTGAGCGTCCCGTTGCGCGTCATCATGGATTCGAACAGGAACTGCCAAGGTTTCTTTGAAAGATCGAGAGTCGAGTTCGTCGTCGGCGCCGCTGCGGCAAGAGCAAACCACTGAGTAAGGCCCGAACAGCCGACAATGCACTGGTGCAGACAATCCGAGCTCGAAGTACAGCCGGGCGTTGCGTCCAAAAAATCACTAAACTGCGTGTAAACGCATCCACTGGTGGAGTAGGTCCCTGTATTGACGCAGTTTCCCTCGTTCATTTGTTGATAAGAGCCATAGAGCATATCGGTGAGGTTCTTTTCAGAAATCGTAACATTTAACGGACCCATCGCGCCGTCATTGACTCCCGCAACCCGCAAGTGCCAATCCTTTCCAAGAAGGTCGCGCATCGCGAGCCAAATGTCGTACACCCCTTCCGCCCAGACGCCAAGTTGGAATGAGTCATCAGCTCTGTGAATCAGGCCATCACAAGGCAATTTACCTCCGACATCGCCGCAGCTTTCTCCACCGGATCCTGTGCGCACGAATCCTCGAACGGGGCTCACTCCTTGCGAACATAATTGTGTAGGCGTGCCTACGTTCTTGCAATCCGCTACCGTCGTTTCTGACCACCCTTTCGGATATCCCGCTGATATATAGGGCAACGCAATTTGCGATGCGATGTTCTGTTCAATCCCTTGCAGAACCGTGGCGTTGCTGGGCGAAGTCCCCGGTGAGGTCAACACGGTGGCCGCCGTATCCGCGTCTGGATCGCCGACGGATCGCAGGAATTCCATCATACGCGCCGCGCCCGAAAACCAGTGTCCCGTGGCCCGGACCGCATTAATATGCCCATGACCGGGCGAACTGTTGCCTCCGATGTTGGCCTGCAAATTGTTGTAGGCAACAAAGGGGTTCTGGTAACGATCCTTAAATCCTTGAAGAAGTTGTTCCTTCACCCATTCGTCGCCGGAAAGGAAGTAATAGGTAAAAATCCCCCAGTAAGTAGAATGCTCCATTCCGTTTGAATCATCCCCCCAATTCCGCATACCACCGTTCCACACTGCAGGGAGAGAATTTGCTTTCGGGTCTCCCCAGGGGTCAAATCCCAAGCTATTGCATACGGATTGGCTCGTACAAAGAGAGCGAAAACCTGCATTGGGGCCGTGCGTAGAAGGGGTGTCCGACCGCGGGAGAGATTTTTCAACAATCATGCGATACCAATGGGACGCCCAAACATACCGCCCAGGCAGGCTACCTGTGGTTCCAGCTCCGCCACGCTGCAACCAATTTCTCAGGAAGCTGTTCCGTTGCTCAAACTGAGTTCCGTCACTTCCACCCGCCGTTTGCCATTCAAAATAGCGAAAAATCTTCATGCCTGCGTACGCGCCGTCGTCGCCATATGCGAAGGTACTCTGCCCGACATCGCCTAGACATTGTCCAGGTGCAGCTGTGCATACTCCCAATTTGTTGTAGTACGTGTCCTCCGCTACTGGATCGGGAATATTGTAGACAAGAGCAGGCAAGCCGGAAGTCGCGTCTGCCACGCTATTGTAGTAGGTTCCGTTCTGGGGCCGGCCTAAAAGGTAATGTTGGAAATATAGGAAGTTGTTTTGCGCCACCTGAGCTGTTTGCGTTCCGGCGTGAAAGTTCCAATATGTGTCGTGAATTGAATACTGCGGCCAGCCCATAACATAGGACGTTGTGGCGACAGCGCCGGCGAACTCTTGTTGGTTCGGCCAGATGCCGATGCGAATCTCATTGTGGTTTACCAGACCGGGCTGAAACTCCAAGGATTTAGGCCAGTACATGGAAAGCTGGTACACACCGGTCTCGATCCCATTAGCACCGTCATCCAAATCTGCCCAGCCAATAGGAAACTGTGTGTTGCGGCCGCTGGCAACGGTCAAACCGTTTCTATCGATCTGATACCCATTCGCCGCGTAGATCCAATTTCCAACGGCACCGATGCGTGGAACAGGCGAGACAATGCAGGAATCCCCTTCGTCGGTGCAGTTTGAAGTATTCGTCCAATGGGGCCATTCACCATTTTGTGAATACGCCTGATACAAATAAGCTCGATCTGTCCCGTTCGTTGCGCTAAGCGTTCCGGTCGTGGGCGTCGAAGTATCATTCGCGATATCGAAGTTTCGCGAGGAAGGCGATCCGAGGTTGTCTGTCAACCGGGTTTCAAATTGAGTAAATTCCTTATACGCATTGCTGAAAGTAGGTGTCGTGCAGCAACCAGGAATAACATCCGCGTTCCGCAATCCCACTGTAACCTTAACGTCTGAATGATTGGCCCAGAAGTGTGTTCGCGTGCGCCAGTGCATATATACGTCGCCACTCGCGTTCACCAGGTTTCCCTCGCACATGATTGCGGTGCGAAGGGGTCCATTTTCCTCGATGGTACAGGTCGAGGTATGATCCAAATTTGAAGCATATGGCGTGGTGCAGACCGATAGCCCACGGTAGTTGCTAGGAAGCGGCCCCGAAGTGCAGGACACAGAATCCGCTGTGGCTATATTGAACATGATGTGAGATGGTCCCTGCAGCACCAGACCATCGAACTGACCATGACCCAAAGCGGAAACAAGATGTGTCGAACCAACTTGCACGTCATCGAATAAGTTGTAATTATTTTGCTTGATCAGAAACGTCGATGTTCCGGTTTGTACAACGATGTGATTCGCGTCCGGGCAAGAGGCATTGGGTAGGCCGGCACCTGTGCATTGTATCGCCAAGTTTGAAGCTGGAAAATTTCCTCCCCCCGAACTTACCTGTACGACGCTGATGGAGTTGTCAAATCCCGGCGCGCCTTCCGTGAATGATGGAAGCTGGGCATCCACGAGAACCCACTGAGCGTTACCAGAAGGCCACCTTGCCGTGCAGCGAAATTGAGCATTCAATTGCGTGGACCCACTCATCAGCTCAAGTTTCGTCGGTGCACGTTCATTCTGCGGCTTGTCTTGGGTGCCGGGACAATCAATCCCAGCACTGTCAGGAATTCCTAGACCAAAAGTTACCGGAGCATTCGCGCGAACCCCGGTAGGCCCGACGGTTGGCATTTTGGTCCACTCCGCCGGTTGGACTGTGATCGGAACGTTAAGGTTTTGCGCGCTCGCTATGATAGGGAAGAACAGAAGCAGGGCAGCAAAGATCAGTCGCGTCCATTGAATCCCGTCGCGAAATTGCTTGCATCGGTAATCCCTATGCGCAATGAACAGCGACCAAGATCGAAGATTTCCAACAGCAACGCTTTGAACTTGCAGATTCATTTTCATCCTCTGAATGCGACCGGAGTCAGATCAACTTCTGGAGCATTTGTTGGCAGGCTATCGGCTTAAACCCGATGATTACAATAGACCTGCGGCAACGCACGTTCCGATCAAACACCCCTAAGCCACGCTTCACGCTCATGATGGTTTGTGACTCCTCAGGTTTTTGTATCGATAGCTTACGCCGCTAGGTTATGAAAACGCTGCTGGTCTCACGGGCAGAAAAGAGCAGGGAAATGCTTGGGCCTCTCACTGTCCCACGGGTCAGTCCCTTCAGTCAGGCGCCGCGGGCTCGCTATTTTGGGCAATTCAATCCTCGAGCGATTTGGAACCAACGGATTGGGGACCGTATAAAATCTACTTCGAACCTAGCCGGGCTTGAGCGAAACTGTAAACCTGCTTGTACCTCTGCGCGAGAATATCCCAATCCTTTTCTTGCAGGACCATTTGCCGGCCCTTCTCTCCCAGTTCCCTGCGCAAGCGCTCGTCGGAAATTAATTGTTTGGCCTTGGCACAGAAATCCTCGGCATTATCCGCCTTGAACAGCAGGCAGGGGACTTGGGGCTCCACCAATTCTCGTATTCCCCCGACGTCGCTCGCCAACACGGCTTTTCCTTGCGCCATCGCTTCCAGCGGCTTGAGGGGAGTGGTCAGTTCCGTTAGGCGCACACTGCGGCGCGGATAAACCATAACATCCATCAACGAGTAGTAACGCTGTACCTGATCATGAGGAACTTGTCCAACGGCCTTGAAGCGATCTTGCATTCCCGATTCTTGAATGGCCGTTTGTACCTCCTGCATTTCTTCACCTTGACCAACGATGAGGATCTGGAACGATATGCCGTCACGCCTCAACTTCCCAGCAGCGCGTACCATCCACGCGATGCCTTCGTAGCGATAAAGTGAGCCGATGAATCCCAGTACGATTTCGTCGTTCAGTCCGAGTTGCGCCGCGAGTTGAGAATCGCGTGGCTGCATTCTAAATCGCTCAGCGTTCACACCGTTTGGAACGTGAAATAATTTTTGGGGATCAATTCCCCGTTCCCGCATATCTTGCAGAATATGATTCGCTATTCCAACCACGGCGTCGGCATGTCGCGCGACGTAACCTTCCAGTTGCCTGCTGACTTGGTAGCGGAGCGACCACACTTTGGTCTTCTCTTGATCGACAGCTGCGTCTTCCCAAAATGCTCGAATTTCGTACACCCAGGGCAACTTTCGAGCGCGGGCCGCTTGCAATGCGGCCAAACCACAAAGTGCCGGGGAATGAGCATGTATTACATCGAATGGCTGCTGGTCGAGTAACTCAACAATCCGCTGGCCAAGAAGGCGCACCACGCTCGTCTCCCTGAGAACGGGGACGCGGCCATCTATGAAACGCTTTTCGAGGCCGGCCTTTAGCGTTGTGCGATGGTACGGAATGCCATCGATAGAGGTATCAGTGGCCCCGACATCTTCCACGTTGTGCAGAGGCCCGGTTACCACCTCGGGACAAAGACCAATGTGCTTTTGAGCGGTTATTAAACTATGACTCCGCACACTATAGCCGCTCAAGAGCGGCAGCGAGTGGTCCAACACGTGCAGAACCCTGCACTCTTTTCTTTCGTTAGGAGGATTTTGCAAAATGACCGCGCCAGATTCCGGAAGGTTTCGACTTGGAAATGGCATGTTCTACTTCTACTTTAATCGATATGAGCGGATTGTTGGTGCCAAAACTTATTGGAGTGTGACTTCGATGGAGAGTCAGGCCTCTCAAAAAGAACTGCCAGCAGCGCTCGCGTTTCGATCGCGAAACTAGAGAGCAATGGAACTCAAGATCGCCGACTAGTGTCGGTCCGCAGGAGTGGCTGTACGGTCTGCTTGCTCCCCAAGTCTTTCCCCGCGTGGATATAGTTTCCCGAGGTCACTCTCTTGTACCACTCGGTAAATCCGGTCAATGTCGTCCTCGCTAAGGTCGGATTGCCAGCGCATGGCCGACTTAAGCGGATTCTTAAAAACGGCATAGTATTTCTTCTTTTCGGTGGCCGTGCTGCTTTTGAGAAAGTCAGCGGTCGAGGAAGCCCAGGGCAACCTGGAGAATTCGAACATTTTCTTAGCATGCTTCTCTGGTTGCGCGCAGACATCCTCGTACCGGATGCTCATGCAACCGTCTATGCCTTGGATATCCTGCAACGCCTTTTCGTACATGATCACCCAGCGCCAAGCGAGCCGTTCCGCAGGGTGAATGGACGTCAGATAATCCACAGTTAGCTTACGTTCGCGCGCAGGCCGGGTATTTAACAAGATTTCAAAAAGTCGATAATCCTCGCTCGGAGGGAACGGAAACCTGTGCTCTGATTCTCCGCGGAGCATCGACGCCACATGGCCGCACGGGTGTCGCAGCAGGACGATCGCATGACGGTTTTTCAGAGCGCGTACAAAAACGCCGACTCGCCCAATTGAAATGACGGATTTCCAAATCACCCGCAGATTCCGCACCTGGTCGTAATTAACCATCGGAAAAATGGGCCATTTCCATCCTGCTGCTGACGCCGCTTTTGCTGATATCGTGCTCAACTGGTGAAGCCCTGCAGCAATACCCTTTCGGTATTCCTTTCGAAATTGTGGCTGTGAGCCCACCACGTGCGCGTCCCTGATCTTTAGCAGATTGTCGACAAATGCTTGGGCGATCGGAGATAGGGCCTCCGCCTCCGAGACATCCGGGGCCAAAGGCATCGACCTTAAGATGACTCCCCTGTCCGCCTCATGGCAATAGACCGTATCAGGGTGGCTGTCGAACATCTTCGCGATCCATGTAGTGCCAGACCGCGGCAATCCCATTAGCAGGAGAAGCGGGTGATCTAGCCCCTGACTGTTACCTGTATTTGGGGTCATACGGCTACCGATTTCATCGCAGCATTCAGGCAGGAAGCACCACAACCGTGCTGTACTGACTCTCCGCTTTCAATTAACGAAGATCTCAGTTCCGCAGGGTCATAGAATGGCCGTCCTATTACCACATTAGGCTCGAAGCGCAACGTTGGGAGCGCGAGCGCGACGCGTAGGTCTGCTAAGCGCACAATTTTCTACCTCTCTATGATTTTATGCAGGCGGCTCGTCCTTAAAAATGGCATCCTCATTGTAACTTCACCGTCAGCGGTGGAGAAAACGATTTATGGGAATTTCTCAGTTTGATAACGCTTGCGTAATTATTCTCCGCCAGTTACCAACCAAGTATTCTGGTTTGACTCAAATGTCTTCGAAACCAATCCTGCTGTTCTTCCTCGGCAGAAACTTGTCGGCGTACCGTGTCGGGAATTAGAACACGCTAAACTGGAACGACCTGACTTAAGTTAGAATTGTAACCAGAAGGATTTTTATACTCAAATACTCGAATCCCAAAATCGCGATGAAAGCTAAGCAACTATTATTACATGTCAGCAAATGGCTCGGTTTATTTTCCGTGGCGCGGCTGCTGAGTCCGCCGGGTGTAAGAATTCTCTGTTACCACGGCTTTGCGATGGACGACGAAGCGAGCTTCCGGCCTAAGCTTTTTATTCGCCCCAGCACATTTGAAAGGCGGCTGCGTTTTCTATCCCAGAAGCGATTTGGAGTGCTTGATCTCGAGGAAGCGCTGAACCGACTTTCGGCCGGTACCCTTCCAGCGGGGGCTACGGTCATTACGATCGATGACGGATTTTATAGCGTCCTCCGCTGTGCGTTGCCACCCCTGCAATCTTTATCTTTTCCCGCGACTGTTTATATCACTACTTATTACTGTCTAAAGGAAACCCCCATTTTCCGCCTGATGGTGCAGTACATCTTCTGGAAGACGCAAGAATTACAGCTCGATCTTTCGGGATTACCTGTGCCATCCGGTGGACGGGTCCCATTGAAGGATCAAGAGAAAAGCCAGCGCGTGATGTGGGACCTGATTCGATTCGGCGAAACTCAACTTCCGGAGCCTGAAAGAGTCCAACTCGCGAAAATGATTGCAGATCGTCTGCATGTTGACTATGACAAGGTTGTCGAAGGACGTTATCTGAATCTGATGAATGAATCGGAACTCAAGCAAATGGTCTCAGCCAACATCGATATACAATTGCACACTCACCGTCACCATCTGCCCGAGCAGAAAGCGGTTATCTGCCAAGAAATAACTGACAATCGCGCCGTGCTGGAGCCAATAGCGCGCAAGCCTCTTCGGCACTTGTGCTATCCCAGTGGTATATGGTCCAAAGAAAGCTGGCCTTACCTCGCTGAGCTCCAGGTGACGAGCGCGACGACATGCGAACCTGGTTTGAACGTGCCTGGTACCCCCAAGCTTGGTTTAAAGCGCTTTCTCGACGGCGAAAATATCTCACAGATAGAATTTGAGTCAGAGTTGTGCGGGTTCAACGATTTTCTTCGCGCGATTCGCAGCTTCGTCGGACGCAAGCGATCTGCTGCTCCGCGGAACTAAAAGTCGCAACGGTGGTAAACGGCTTCTCCAAGTTTCCGAAGTTAACGCTAGCATTGTACGGGTAAGTACCTTGTAATGTGGATAGTACGTATAGGTCTGATGGTAACCCAATTGCTAGAATACCTGGTTGGAGCGCCGTATTTCGTCTAAAATTACCCAATCTGCTCCGAGAGGCGTCCGCCCAACGCGTGGCCGACTTGGACTGATATTCTCTGATTCTAAGGATGCGCTTGGACTCCCATTCTTCAAAGGTCTTTATAATCAGCCTGGATGGAGCTACCTGGGACATCGTTCGTCCATTGGCTGCGCAGGGATATTTGCCCAACCTCTCATCGCTAGTCCGCAATGGTATCACCGCTGATTTAGAGTCGGTGATTCCGCCGGTCACTGCGTCGGCTTGGACTTCCTTCATGACCGGAAAAAATCCTAGCAAGCATGGGATTTTTGACTTCACTTCTTTCGATCTGCAGGATTACCGCTGGGGTATCAATACTGCACAGCAGATTCAAAGCAAGACATTGTGGCAAATTTTGAGCGATAAAGAAAAGCGGGTCGTTGTAATCAACCTGCCCTACACCTATCCCCCGTCGCGCGTGAACGGCTTAATGGTTTCTGGATGGGATGCGCCTTCTGGACAGAGCAATTTTACGTTCCCGGAAATTCTAAGGAATCAGATTCTGGAAATGTATCCGGACTATAGTTCGAACCTGTGGGTCAGCGAATTCCGGCCTCAAATATCCGAAGAACATTTTCAAGAGTTTATTACTCGATTAATCCGTGGTTTTGAGCAGGGCACCGGACTCGCATCGCATCTGCTCGAGACAGAAAGCTGGGATGTTTTCATGATTCATTTCCAGCAGACGGATTGGATGCAGCACAAGCTTTGGGAGTACATCGAGCGAGCTTGCCATGATTCGCAGAACAAAGACCCCAAGGTCGAGGTAGTCAGGAATATCTACAAGCGATTTGACGAGCTGGTTGGCTCTTTGCTTGAGAAAATCGCGCATGATAGCACGCTTAGAATTGTCCTTTCAGACCACGGTTTTGGGCGCGATATGGGAAATATCTGTCCTAACTATTATTTAAAGGAGTGGGGCTACTACAACCTTCATCAGGAGCCGGAACAAAATCTAAGTGGTGTGAAGGACTTTTTCAGAAAGTCAAAAATCGCGCCGCTTAGAAAGTTCTACGACGCCGTCGCAAAAGCAAAATCTGCGATTGCTACTCAGAAGGTACGTGAACAGGCACATTCCTCGTGGGCTGATTCCACTACGGCGGTGGTCTCTCGCCGCGGGTCTGATGTCGATTGGGCTAAAACAAGAGTCGCAACCGTGTGGGCTTACAAAGTCGGATACTTATTTGTGAACGTGGTGGGAAGAAGCTCGCACGGAATTGTCCGGCCCGGTGCCGAATACGAGGGTGTTGTCGCGGAGCTCATTTCGAAGTTTAGAGAATTGCGCCACCCGGAAACAGCCGAAAATCTTTTTGCGCGCGTAGGCCGTGGCTCGGAGATCTATACAAGTTCTCAGGATGGAGTTTTGCTTCCTGACATTGTCCTAATTCCCCAAGATCGCTACGGTGTTTCATTTTCTCTCTCCGATGCTCCTCCGAAAGCCTTGACCGAAGGCAGCCACCGGCACAATGGCGTATTGCTCATGCAGGGCGATGGATTGAAACCGGCGGTCGAAAACTTTCGTCCGAACCTGATCGATATTGCGCCTACCGTCCTTCATTTTTTGGGCCTGCCAATTCCTTCCGACATGGACGGCCGGGTCCTCGAAGAGATTTTTTCTAACCCGGCCACGCCGCGTTATGAGGAAGTCGACAAACTTGAAGTGGCCGAAAATTCGACCGAATACACTGCGCAGGAAGCCGAACTTATCGAGCAACGCTTAAAAGGTCTCGGATATGTTGAGTAGCCGTTATTCTTCATTTCACCTGATAGATTTTTCTCTCCGCGTGCCGAGAAAAACTATGCCGTACAAAACGAGGTTCTGGTTGTGACAGGCAAAAACAAAGTATTTATCATAAGCCTAGATGGCGCCACTTTCGACGTCCTGCGCCCATTGGCAGATCAAGGCTATTTGCCAAATCTAAAAAAACTAATGAACCAGGGGCTGGCTGCCGACCTCGAATCGGTCATCCCTCCGGTAACGGCCCCTGCCTGGACCTCTTTCATGACTGGAAAGACTCCCGGCAAGCACGGCATTTTCGATTTTACGCGCTTCGATCCTACAGACCGCTCCACGAAACTGAATAACGCCGAAAACATTCGTAGTAAGACGCTGTGGCAGATCCTGAGTGAGAAGGGAAAACGAGTCATCGTTTTAAATATGCCTTATACATATCCCCCACCCCAGGTAAATGGTATTGTCGTGGCTGGGTGGGATGCGCCATCCGTGGAAGCGAATTTTACTTATCCACCGGAGCTCCGCGCCCGAATTTTCGAGAAGATTCCAGACTATGGCTCGACTCTTGATCTTTCACTTTGGAATTACCTTCCCACGAAATCGGACCAGCAATTCGATCAATTTATTGCCAAATTAGTGCGCAGTTTTCAGCAAGGTCTGGAGCTGGCATCTTTTCTACTGGAAGAAACCGAGTGGGATGTTTGCATGGTCCACTTTCAGCAGACCGACTGGATACAGCACAAATTGTGGAGTTCTATCGAAGAGGCCTGCAAAAACGGCTCGAATAAGTCCACTCGTCTCCAGAAAGTTCGCGAGTGCTACGGCGAGTTCGATCGCATGGTAGGCCTGCTGCTTCAGAAAGTCGAAAGCCTGCAGCCGACCACCATCGTTCTATCCGACCACGGCTTTGGAAGGCATCTCGGATCGATACGCCCCAATTATTTCTTGCGCCGATGGAATTACTTTCACCTCGTCGATCGGACGGAAACACGTTTCCAGGACTTTTTTCGCAAGTCGCGTTTCCATTTCCTACGTAGGTTGTATGACTCCTCTGCGAAAATCAAACATAAGGTTTTCGACGGCCGCAAGTCTCTGAAATATAAGTCTTGGGGCGAAGAGGCCAACGAACAGATCCCGCAGCAAAAGTCGTTTATTGATTGGACTCGGACTAAAGTTGCGGCGGTCGAGGGCAGCGAAACTGCCCACTTATTCGTAAACGTAGTGGGCCGCGGAACGCAAGGAATCGTTGATTCGGGAAGCGAATACGAAAACATCGTCTCCGACCTAATCACGAAGTTTCAAGATATCTGTCATTCTGATACGGGCGAGAAGATGCTCATTCGCGTCGCTCGCGGTTCAGAAATTTATCCGAATTCCCAGGACGGTATCTTGCTTCCCGACGTGGTGCTCATACCTAAAGATGGTTACGGTTTCTCGATGTCGGTCTCCGATGCTCCCCCCAAAGTTTCAAACGAAGGCAATCATCGGCACAATGGCGTATTGATGATCCACGGAAACGGGCTACAGCGTTCCGTCCAGAGTTTCCATCCGAATCTCATCGATATTGCTCCGACAGTTCTGCATCTCCTTGGTCTGCCGGTGCCCCGTGATATGGACGGTCGAGTGCTGGAAGAGATTTTCCCTGCTCTTCCGCCGGTATCGTTCGAAGAGGTTGACCAGCGCGATATCTCTGCGGCCTCCACTGAATATACCGCCCAGGAGGCCGAACTTATAGAACAGCGCCTCAAGGGTCTCGGCTATGTCGAATAGTCCCGCACCGGGCGGGCTTCTTGGCGAGTTGAAAAGTCTCACCAAGCACGGCGCGATTTACAGCTTGGGGGGAGTTCTCGGGAAGTTCGTCGGCTTCCTGATGATCCCGCTCTATACTCACTACCTTTCTCCCGCAGATTACGGAACTCTGGAGCTACTCGATTTGTCGGTAGCCCTTTTCGGCCTTGCCGTAATGATGTGGATGAACGCGGCAATCATTCGCTATTACTATGAATACGAAGATCAAAAAAACAGAAATGAAGTTATCAGCACGGTCCTCATTTCGGCCGCGGTATTGGGTGTGCTTTCCGCATCCGGCGGTATTGTGTTCGCCAAACAGCTTTCCTGGCTAATTCTTAAAACGTCTGCGTATTATAAGTTTTTCTGGCTGCTCTCCATTACGTTCTTCTTCTCTACATTGAATAGCGTCTCCTTCAGCTATCTACGAGCCAAGCAGCGTTCGGGTTTGGTGTCGATGTGCGGTGTGATGGCCATGGTCATTTCCCTTTCCCTCAACGTTTACTTCATTGCATTTTTAAAAATTGGGGTGATTGGAATCCTGTACAGCAGTCTGATTAGTACCGCGCTTTCTGCTCTGACGCTCGCGATCGTTACCGTCTGGGAGGTCAACTTCGGCTTCAGTTTCGAAAAACTCCGGGCTCTCGCAGTCTTCGGGGCTCCACTGGTGATCACCAGCTTGGCCGCCTTCGCATTGAATTTTTCGGACCGTTTTTTCCTGGAGCGGTTCTACAAACGTATCCTCCGTGGGGATCTACGCGCTCGGGTATAAATTTGCTTTCATGCTCAGCTTTCTGGTCGTGCAGCCTTTCGACATGATTTGGAGCGCGCGCATGTACGAGATTGCCAAAAAGCCCAATGGTGATAAATTGTTTGCGCAAATTTTCAGGTATTATTCGCTCATGTTAGTCGCCGCTGCGCTCGGTCTTTCGCTCATCATCAAGGACGTCATTGGCATAATCGCGGCGCCCTCCTTCCGGGAAGCGTATAAGATCGTTCCGGTGGTTGCCTTAGCGTATGTATTTCAAGGTAGCTATCGATTTATGGTGGGAGGCATCTATGTGGAGAAACGGACTTACTCTGTTGGTATAATAAGCGCCGCTTCGCTGGCCCTGAACCTAACCTTGAACTATATTTTGATCCGGCGCTATGGAGGCATGGGGGCTGCTTGGGCCACCGCCTTCAGCTTTCTTTTCATGGCCGGATTATCCTATCTCGTTTCAGAGAAGGTTCATCCCGTTTCCTATCACTTGGGAGCTTTCCTTTCGTCTATTTTAGTCGCCGCGGCTTTGTACTGGTGCGCAATCAAATTGACGGTTCCGTCGCTGATTCTTTCTGCCGGCATAAAGATTCTGATCTTCATGGCCTTTCCGATAGCCTTATACTTGATAGGCTTTTTTAAAGATGACGAAATCAAAAAACTAAAACAAACAGTTCAAACTCTGTGGGCCGCTAGGCGGTGGGGCGCTACGGTTCTTCCGGAACAGTAGGATGGAGCTTGCGGTGGGAAGCGCAAAGGTCAGCGCAATCGTTCCCGTTTACAATTGCGCACAATACGTGGGCAAGGCCATCGAGAGCATCCTCTCGCAAAGCTGCCCCGCGCACGAGATTATCGTTGTAGACGACGGATCCACCGACGCCACTCGCGAAGCCCTTGAACCCTACAAAAATTCCATAATTTACGTATACCAGAAGAATGCTGGAGAACCTGCCGCAAGAAATACCGGCATTCGCCATTCCGCCGGTGATTACATTGCTTACCTCGACGCTGACGATCTTTGGCTGCCCGACAAACTCCAGCTTCAAATGGAGTGTTTCCGAACACATCCCGAATACGCGCTTGTTTATACCGACATGATGACCTTCGACGATCAGGGCATTATCGAATGCAGCGTGCGCGCTTCGCGCGGCCGGGTATATAGCAGCGGGAAAATATTTCCGCAGCTTTTTCGGGAAACGTTGTTCGGATCGGGTTCAGTAATACTTCGCAAATCTGCAGCCGAACAGGTGGGCGGTTTCGACGAAAACTTCTTTGTCGGTAGTGACTATGAAATGTGGCTGCGTATGTCACGTTCCTTCGAATTCGGTTTTGTTGATAAACCGCTCCTTATGTACCGGCAACATCGGGACATGAGTACTCAAAAGCTCGGCAAAGTTCCTCAAGATGGAATGCCCTGGCAGGTGAAAGTTCTCAAGAGAACCCTCGAACTATTTCCGGAGGCTGAGCGCGAACTCGGGAAATCTGTAATTAATCAGCGAATGGCTGTGCCGTATATGTGGCTCGGGCGCTCGTGGATGGACCGCGGAAACCATGTCGAAGCCCGCCGGCTTATTTCTGGCGCAACGCAGTACGACCCTTGGAACCCGCGCTATCGGTTTGCCTATCTTGCCACTTTCTTAAGCCCGTCCTTGTTAGCAAGAGTTAAGAGCCTGTACTCCCGATTTCGCAATCCAAAGGCCTCCAATAACAAAATATCTAGCGACAGCACGGCCCGAAATGAAGCAGGAATTCAGCAGTGAGCGTTCGAGACCAATCTGCGATCAGCGCCGATTCACCTAATACGGCCATACGTTCCTCGGAACCTCCGAAAAGAATGATGAAACCTCCTGTTTTTGTCGTGGGATCACCCCGCTCCGGTACAACTCTTCTTTATCACATGCTGCTCTCTGCTGGCGGCTTTGCCGTCTACCTTACGGAGTCGAAAGTTTTTGATCTTGTATTTCCTCAATTTGCGGATCTGAGTTCTGTGAAAAATCGACGCAAGGCGCTCGATCTTTGGTTACAAAGCAAGCTGTTCACCTTGACCGAACTCGATCGTGCTCTGATTGAAACTCGCATCATGGCAGAGTGCCGCAATGAAGGCGATTTTCTCAGGATTGTCATGGAGGAAATGGCCCGCCAGCAAAATGTCGAGAGATGGGCGGAGAATACTCCTGAACACATCCTGCACTTGGAAACGATCAAAAAAGATATTCCCAATGCTCTCGTGATTCACATGATCCGCGACGGCCGCGACGTGGCCTTGTCGCTACAAAAAAAAGGCTGGGTGCAGCCTTTTCCGTGGGACAGAAAACATGGGGCGCTCGTCGCCGGCCTCTACTGGGAATGGTTGCTCGACAAGGGTCGTAAATATCAAAGCATGATTGGCAGGGATTACATGGAGGTGCGCTACGAGCAGTTGGTGGGCCAGCCGGACGAAACATTGGCGGAAATATCGAGATTCATCGATCACCATCTCGATTATCAGCAAATTCAGCGGGTCGGGATTGGCTCGGTAAGCGAACCGAACACTTCGTTTGAGTCAGAATCCACGTCGGGTGGATTTGATCCGGTCGGTCGATGGCGTAAGGGATTCCCCGCTGGAGAACTCACCGCTTTGGAGCAATTGATTGGTCCCACTCTTCGAAAGCTGGGCTATCCAGTCACATCACAAGAGCCTTCATCCCGTCCCAGGGGAACCTGGAAAGGAATGCGAGGCGCCTACCGCCATTATTGGGACTTCAAGCTGTGGCTCAAAATGAAGACTCCCCTCGGACGGTTTCTCGTCAAGGCAGGCCCCTCGGATTTATGAATCCTGTCGTCGCTGCTCGTGCCCCTCATATGGAAATAACAAATGGCACGGCGCCCGCGAAACACAGCGGAGATAATCCTCTACGGGTTCTGCACGTCTTGAACCGGCTCGGCACCGGAGGGACTGAACTTGTTGTTCTGAAATTAGTTGAGGGACTAAACAAAGAGATATTCGAGCACCGCTTTGCCGCTCTGCGTGGAATGGATCCGGCCTTTAACATAACGGAGGTTCCTGGGGGAACCCTTCTTCTGGACGGAAAGGAAGACAGCGGATTTGAGTTTCTAATTTTGCGTCTAGCACGCATCATGCGAGCTTACCGTCCGCACATCGTGCACTCGCGAAACTGGGGCGCTATCGAGGCGATTCCAGCGGCTCGACTCGCGAGAGTTCCCGTCGCAATCCACAGCGAGCACGGCTACGAGCTGGATATGCTGGCCGGCCTTCCACAGCGTCGTCGTATTTTCCGGCGCGCGGCATACGGCATGGCCGATACCGTATTTGCGGTCACACGGGAACTGCGCGACTTTCACGCTCGGCAGGCTTGGGTTTCCGCTGAGCGCATTCGCGTGATTTACAACGGCGTCGACACGCAGAGATTCCGCCCTCGACCCGACGAGCGTATCGCACTGCGCAAAAGATTTGGGTTGCCGGAAAAGCGCTTTATCATTGGAACTGTAGGACGCTCCGTAACAATCAAGGATCATCCGACGCTGCTTCGCGCTGTGGAGTCAATTGTGCCTAAAGGCATAGATGCCCACGCTCTATTGGTTGGCTCAGGTCCAGAGCTCGAACGCAATCAGCAGATCGTCAAAGATTCTGCGTCTCTTGCTGGCCGCGTGACATTCGTCGGCTCTTGCAATGAGGTTCCGGAGCTCCTCGGCGCAATGGATGCTTTTGCGCTCACGTCCATCTCCGAGGGTATGTCGAATACATTGCTCGAAGCACTGGCTACAGCGCTGCCGGTAGTGGGGACAAATGTCGGTGGAAATCCCGAAGTGATTATCGATGGCGAGTCCGGCTGGCTATTTCAACCTCGCGACTCGGAAGCGCTTGCGTCTCGTCTCATGCTACTTGCATCCGATGACAATCTGCGGGAGCGATCGGGTGCAAGCGGCCGCCAACGGATTATCGAACGCTTCAGCGTGGAGCGTATGTTGAACGATTACAGCGACTTGTATCTGGAACTGGCCGCGCGACGTGGCATCAAACTCCAAGGTCAATAAGCAAGGATTACCGAAATGTGCGGCATTTGCGGACTTTTTGAATTCGCTCAGAACCGGACGATTCCCGCCGAACTCGTGCGTCGCATGACCGACACGATTGTGCATCGCGGTCCGGACGACGACGGCGTATTCACCGGACCCGGCATCGGTTTGGGATTTCGTCGCCTCAGCATCATCGATGTCGCAGGCGGACATCAGCCATTATCCAACGAGGATGCCAGCGTCTGGGTCATGCTAAATGGTGAGATATACAACTACGGGGAACTCCACGACGATCTTGTCGCCCGCGGGCATCGCTTCGCCACTCGTTCGGATACCGAAACAATCGTTCATCTCTACGAGGAATACGGCGAAGAATGCTTCGCGCGCTTGCGTGGGATGTTTGCGATCGCGCTGTGGGATTCACGCTCGCGACAGCTCGTCTTGGCCCGTGATCGTGTGGGGAAAAAGCCTCTGTATTACGCTGCCGACTCAAAGAGAATCTTGTTCGGTTCAGAGTTGAAATGCTTGCTTGCCGGCGATTCCCTCGCTCGCGACATCGACATTCATGCTCTTTCGGATTATTTCTCGCTTGGCTACATTCCCGCGCCCAAAACGATTTATCGTGCGGCTAACAAGTTGCTCCCCGGCCACTATTTGGTCGCGTCCGCAAAAGGCATCCGCGTACAGCGTTATTGGGACATTTCCTTTGCCGAAGTCGAACAGCGCACCGAAGAAGAGTGGTGTGAGCTCCTGCGCCATCAGCTCTGCGAAGTAACCAGAGTGCGGCTGATGAGCGAAGTACCTCTTGGGGCATTTCTAAGCGGCGGCGTGGACTCATCTTCGATCGTCGCGATGATGGCGAAGATTATGAATCGCCCAGTCACCACCTGCTCCATCGGCTTCGAAGAGCGAGAATTCGACGAATCGGACTACGCTCGCGAAGTCGCGAAGCAATTCTGTACTGACCACCACGAGCAGATCGTGCGGCCCAATGCGCTCGACGTGCTCAACAAGCTGGTGTGGCACTATGACGAACCATTTGCGGATTCGTCCGCGATTCCCACTTATTACGTTTCCCAGGTAGCCCGGAAGTACGTCACCGTAGCCCTCGGCGGTGATGGAGGCGACGAAAGCTTTGCGGGCTACCGCCGCTACTACTTTGACCAAATGGAGAATCATTTGCGGGGACTCATCCCGGCGGGTCTCCGCAGCACGATATTTGGCCCTCTCGGCCAGATTTATCCCCCACTCGCGGGCGCGCCGCGTTTTCTTCGCGCCAAGGCCACATTTCAGAGTTTGGCGCGTTCACCGCTGGAGGGATATTTCAATTCCGTTTCCATCTTCCGTCCGGGCGAGAAACCGAACCTTTTTACTCCCGATTTTCGCAACTCATTGGGCGGATACGATTCAATTGGCGTGCTGCAGCAGTATTATGATCGAGCCGATACAACCGATCCTCTTTCACGCATTCAATACGTCGATATCAAAACATACCTAACCGACGACATTCTTGCAAAAGTCGACCGCGCCAGCATGGCGGTTTCGCTCGAAGTGCGCGCGCCTCTTCTCGACCACAAATTGATGGAAACAGTCGCAAAGATCCCGTCTTCTCTGAAGTTAGTCGGTCGCGAGGGGAAATACATCTTCAAAAAAGCGATGACTCCCATTCTGAAACCCGACATTTTGTATCGTCAGAAGCAAGGATTTGCCGTTCCGCTGGATCGCTGGTTCCGCGAGGATTTGCGCGAGCTGACACACGCCGCTCTGTTTGGGTCCGACGACGGAATTTTGAATCGGCCGTTCTTGAAGAAAATTTGGGACCAGCATCAAAAAGGCGTTTACAACCGCTCTGCACATCTTTGGTCAGTGCTGATGTTTCGCAAATGGCGCGAAACCTTTTCCGCGTAGTTCCGCGTCCGCCTCAGGAGTTATTTTTCGAAATTCAGCCGGCCTCGGCCGGCAGCCCGAAGCGCGCACTCCAAACTTAAGATCCGTGCCCACTCGTCGCCGAAAGCGAAGTCCTTCTGCTGCGAGCGCTCCAGAAACCCTGCCAACGCAGTTCGGTCCAGCGTCTCGCACAGTTTCATAGTTGCGGGACGCAGAAGCTCTTTTACGGGCTCCTCACTCCAAAGCTGCAACCGCAGGTCGGCGCTATCCTGGTTCGACCTCGACCTCTTCCGCAGGCCGAACTTGCCGGCGACTTTCTCGCCAAAATATTTTGCCAGAGGAAAAAACCGGTGGAAGTTCTTCCAAGTCGTCGGCTGTGCCGGAAATCCGTGCTCTAAGCGATACGCCGCCATAGTAGGAGAATACCGCGCGAGCATTTTGCGGATCATCAGGCTTCGCCACCGCAACATCGCCCGTGTCTCCAACATCGTTTCCAAAACCGAACGGAACATGAAAGGCGATAGGCATGGCCAGATTTGATTCGTGCTGCTCGCGATGCGGCCTTGCCACCGCTGCATTCGCATCATCAGATAAGCATGGTCCATCTGAAACGTGTTGGGGCAGCTGGTTAGACCCGAATTTGTTCTTTCAATTACGCCAGCAAAATGTTCCACCAAATCCAGGCGCTTCTCCGCCAGTAGAATTGAGGGATCGAAGGCATGCGCCGCGTACCGGAGCCGTGCCAATTTTCGCGCGTTGAGTGGGCCACGTGCGCCAATCCTCGGTAAGAGCAGTTCCCACCAGTATCCTCGAGCTACTTCTCCGAATGATCCGTTGATACTGACCTCGAACTGCCCAGCTAATTTTCTGTGAATCTCGCGAATCTGCGCGTAGTTTACCAGATCGTATTCGCCATCGGTCAGCGCAAGGCATGCCTGCACCCTCTCAAATGAGACTTGCCGCAGTGGTTCATAATGGATGTGCGGCAGGTTCAGCTTCTTGGCAAGCGCACTGGAGATACGAACATCGGCGCTGTCTTGTGCGCCAGACACCACGGTCGAGCAGCGCACGCCAGCGCCCAGGAAGGTCGCGACCAGCGCGCGAGAGTCATAACCGCCAGTCAAATCGCAAATGGGATTTCCATATAACTCGTGGATGCGTCGCGCTGCCTGTCCCATCGTTCCCCACAAGGTATCGATGGCCGAATCACCTCGCAACGATTCCACGTTTAGATCAGCCGCACGCCAGTAGCGCTCTTCGCTCTTCTTCCCTTCTCCCGCAAATCGAACAATGCGAGCGGGACCAAGTTTTCGTACTTCTTGATAGCACGTTCGATCCTCGTAGATGATTCCGGTGAAGAGAAATTCCTGGCAGGCAACTAAGTCGAGACGACACTCTTCCAGGCTGGCCAAGAGTAAGGAGGAGCCGGAGAGAACGATCCCATCGGCGAACGATCGCTTAAAACAATGACAGCTTCCGACAATATCGTTCAGTAAAACGATTTCGCCCGTGTGCGCATGGCCAAGAATCAAAACAAAAAAGCCTTCAAGTTCTCCGGCCAACCTTTCTGCGCCTATCTCAACAAAACGTTGCAGCAGCCGCGTTTCTGCTCCGCTGGAATATCCGTCGCGATGGAACCAGGTTCCGCTCGCAAGAAGCCAATTCCCAGTCTCTAGATCGGTAACGATCCTTCCTCCCGATCCATTTTGTCGCGGGAAAGCAGCAGCCAAGCCCCATTCGTTCTGAACAGCTTTGCTAGGAACCTGCCCCCGGATCTCACGAGCGGCTATTAGGCCGTTGTGGAACAGCCGCGTTGCTCCGCGTGTGGCACCTGTTGCAGGAATCACTACGAGAAAATTTCCCACGCCGCGCCTTTATCCCTCGGAACCGGAACGAACTTCATTTACCTCTCGCCCTTGGCCTCGTTGGGATGCGTCTGCAGTGTCAAAAAACCGTCTACCTCTTTAGCAACCACATCCCACGTTCGCGACGCCGCATGGCGCACCAATAATTCTCGGTCCCAGCGTTTTCGAAGAGCATGGTTCAGGCCCGCGGCGATCGAATCGACATTTTGATCTACAAGAACGCCCAATTCCGACGACGTAATCACCTCAGGCGCGCCCCAAACTCTTGTGGCCACGACTGGCGTGCCACAGGCGAGCGACTCCAGCAGCACATTCGCCCAACCCTCCCGCGAACTAGCCAGACAGCTCACGTCAGCCGCACTGTACCAATATTTCAATTCCTCGTTTGCCTTGCGCCCCACAAAAATAACTCGATCTTGCACTTTCTCTTCTCGAGCTTGCGCCTCGAGCTTCGAAGCGGAAATATCCTTCGCCGACAATATAGAGCCTGATTTTCGGATGCTCGGAGACAAGCCGGGCCATCACGGGGATCAAGAATTGATATCCTTTCACCGGAACGAGATTGCCGACCGCAACGACAACCTCTGCATCGCCTGGGATGTCCAGCTTTCCACGCGCCTCACCACGTTCCATGGGCGTGAAGCGTTCCAAATCAACTCCGTTTCCGATAGCGCGAGTATTTTCCGCTGCGGCACCCAGACCTAGCATCGATTGTCTCAAGGCTTCGCAGACGCCTACCACCCCCGTCGCGTTCCGCAGCGTCCACTGAATCATCGGTCGGATTAGCCGGAAAGACGGAAACAAACTTATATCCGTGCCTCTGGCAGAAACAATCACCGGGATTCCCAGCGATCTCCCTAGTCGCACCGCGGCAAAACCGTCCGGATAAACGTAGTGAGCGTCGATGCAGTCGAATCTCATCTTCTCGTGCAATTGGCGAACCAGCGCCAGGCTTCCCGCAAACATAGATAAACCATGAAAGGGCATGGAAATCTTGGGAAGTAAGAAATACCGAGGATGATAAACGTTCAGCCCTCCAAATGTTTCGCGCGTGGGGATGCTACGGGCTTCACGCCATCGTGGCGTTGAAATCCAGGAAGGAGCGTAAGGAACCGGAGCCACCACCGTAACAGAATTCCCCGGTTGGCGCGCCACATGCACTACTCGCTGGTATATGAAGATCCCGTGCCAGGGCTGCACGGTGTTGGGAAACAAACTCGTAAAAGTCAGGATCCGCATAACCGCAAGCTGCCCGCCACTTGGAGCGGAAATCTTGGATGCTTCAAAGGAATACGCTTATTTTCGATTTCCTGCAATTGCACGGCCCTGCATCGCGCTTGGTACGTCGTAACCTGCCAGATCGAGCAACGTTGGCGCAATATCCAGTAGCCTAGCGCCTTGAAATTCGCCTCGAAGCGAGCAATTCGGTGCCGAAAGCAGAAACATTCCGTACTGCGCGTGATTGCATGCGTCCGGGCCAGTATCGTTTTCTTGTACATGGATGTGACCATAGCCCACGCTGCCGATCGACCTCCAATAAAGCCCTCCAAAATGCACGATTAGATCAGGAGGCACGTTCCGGACGCTCTTGTAGATTTCCTTTGGTTTGAAAACGAGCGAGTTCAGGGGTCGGCCTTTATCATCCGTAAGCGCTTCAAAGCGCCGCTTCATTTCATCTTGAAAAGAACCGTATTCTGCCTCGGTTATGATTCCCTGCGGTTCGCGCCCCTTCACATTGAAAAACACGCGCGCATAATATCCGCCTTCGCTCCACACTTTTGTTTTTGACCAATTAATCTTGAGCTTGCTGAATGGCGTCACTTCTTTCGGATATTCTTCCAGAACTAGTAAGCCTTCCTTCACCAGCCATTCGTTCACTGCCAGACCGCCGTCAAGCCGTTGCGCCCCATGATCGGAGACCACCAGAACAACCGTATCCTTATCCAATAGCTCCAGAACGCTCCCGATTTGATCGTCGATCCATTTGTAATATTCCGGGATAGCATTTTCATACGGATTGCCGGATTCATACTGAACATGCTCTTTGTCAAAATAATTCCAGAATCCATGGTGCATTCGATCCAGGCCGATGTCCACGAAATGGAAATAATCCCATTCCTTTTTCTTCAAAAGCCAGCGCACCACTTCCCATTGCTTCTTGCTCATCTCAAAGATTTCTTTCCTAAGCCAAGCCTTATCGTCGCTTCGGAAACCCTTGACGTCCGTGGGATATTCGCCCACCAATTCCGTGATTTCCGCCTTGATAGCGGATGGGTATGTAAACTCGCCCTTCACCGTGTCCGGCGTCAGGAAACACCCCACGCTGATTCCGTTGATCTTGCGCGGTGGGTAGCACGGCGGCAGCCCCACGATGATGGATTTCTTTCCCCGCGTCGCCAACTGGTCCCAAATGGCCGGAGTCTGGATCGAGTTCGAGGTGACAAATCCTAAACCGCTATAAGAATAGTCAGTCCTGTTCCGGAAGCCATACACGCCGAGAGATCCGGGATCCTGACTGGTAGCCATACACATCCAAGCGGGCACCGTGATCGGCGGGATAACACTTTCAAGACGTCCGAATACCCCATTCGCCATCAACCTGCGAATGTTTACCAGCCGCTCGTCGTTAAATATGATACCTGGCGCAGCACAGTCCAACCCCAAAACGCAAATCTTCATGTTCTCTCTCATTCCTAGTCTTTCTCGGGACACTGCCGAGACACGCACAATTCCTTCATTTGGATCATACCCGAGTTTTTTTCAGGGAGATTACACTACACCATTCTCTGCGGCATCGGAAACCCCTTTGGCATCCTATTCTGCGCACGAGACAATGGCGGCGCATTAAATATTCAGTGTCATCACAGAACGATCGCAGGCGGGATTGGTCTTCAGAGGCAAACCAAAAAAAGAAGGCTGGCCATAATAGAGCCAGCCTTCTCGAATTCCTTGTGATTATGCAGTGCGGAACTTGCGGCGCAGCAGGCCCGCTCCTACCAGCAACACCGAACCAAACAAAACCAGACTCGACGGCTCTGGAGTCGGAATGACGCTGATGTCAGTGTTCTTGATTCCGCCGCTCCACCCAGTCGTGGGTGAGTAAGAGAGGTTAAAGAACAGTTCGCCGAAGTAACCTTGGCCACCGTTATCAGGCGGGAAATTTAAATCGGCCAACAATTGTTGATTGAATAATGTAGCCTGAACGCAACCATTCAGACCGCCGCTCTTGACCCCGCCCTTGCTGGAAAGACTGACATTCGTTTCCGGGCAGGCCTTGTGTCCAAGAAGCTTCGATCCCAGCGTGCTGTTAAAAGTGCCCTGAAACAGCAAGCCGTGCGGGTCTCCTGGAAGCTCCGGCATAGAACCAAAAATCGAAATTACGCCGCCATCGGCGAAGAAAGAGTTGATTGCCGAGGTCTTTGAGTTAAACTTGCAACCCTTTAGGCATCCTCCGGTGGTCATGTCTAGCGTCCCGCCGGTTATCGCGAACAGCATATCGCTTGGCCCTTGCTGCGCAAACGTGATCGGCGCGTTCATAACCGAAAACGAAGAGCCCTTCCCAGTCGGATAACTAATCGTTCCGCCTGTCTGAGTGGTCCCAAAATCGATTCTCTTGCCTGGCGGCAGTGAACCGGCATGAGCGGTCACGCTCAACAGCCCAAAGCCCATTAGCGCGAATACTCCCAGCGCTGCGACAAACCTTTTCATTTGTGTCTCCCCTGCCTAAGGGCTTGCGTGAGTCTACCCTTTGCGATGCAAAGTTCCTTGCAGTTAAACTACCAAATTCTATGCATAAGAGATGCTGAAAACATTGTACTTAGGGTGTAACGGCAGCGCAATGATGACGGCATTATGCTTACGCGTTCCTCTTATGTTCAAATCTTTGCGCATATCTGCCGTGGATAGCGCCGCTCTGACGGGCTAGCCCGTGTTAAGCCGGTTATTTAGCCTGATTCGCAGGGGGCTTGGGCTCCTCAGCCAGTGAGGAATAACACGATGTACCTAAAAGTGGAAAAGGTTTTTCAGCGTCGGTTCCTCGAAACAACGCTCGTAAATGACAAAAACAGTAAATCCAATCAGTTACAGACCCCTATATAATCCTTGGTATGGAAATGGGTTTGCAGGAATACGGTTTACAGATCCGGGAGGTATGGGAGAAGCATGGCTTATAAGCTCAATGACTCGAAGCGAACGATCGCAGTGGATTTCGACGGCGTAATCGCCGAATACGACGGCTACAAAGGTCCAGGCGTCCTGGGCGAGCCGCGGATGGACGTCGTGGAAGCCATGCGCGAACTCCGTTCCGAGGGCTGGAAGATCGTAATTCATACGACCCGCGGCGAGCACGAAATCGCCGACTACTTGGCCCGGCACTCGGTTCCTTTTGATGAGATCAATCGAAACTCAGATTATAAGACCGCAGGTCCCAAGCCCGTAGCGGACTTATACTGGGATGACCGCGCTGTCTCCTACTCGGGAGATGCGCGCAAGGACCTTGGGACCATCCGCCGCTTTAAGACCTGGAGCGGCCGCGAATAAATCACCGTGCGAGCCGCTTATTGATTTGCCCGTAACAAGGATTTCAGAAACTAATCCACTGAAGCTAAAAAGAAGAGGGATATGACTAGTCAACTGATTCGGCCTCACGGCGGCAAACTAATCAATCGAACACTCGAAGGACGCGAGCGGGAACAATCGCTCGAGCGCGCTGAACAACTTCCCCGCCTCAAGTTAAACTCGAGACAACTTTCCGACGTTGAACTCATAGCCATCGGAGCCTTTTCGCCTCTCACCGGCTTTATGGGCAAGCAAGACTATGAAAATGTTGTAGATCATCAGCGGCTCGAGAACGGTCTCCCGTGGACGATTCCAGTAACACTCGCGGTTTCCAAAGAAGAATCGGACCGGCTGCGGCCTTCTTCAGACATCGCTCTTGTCGACGACGGCGAGCAAATTGTGGCGATCCTGCATCTTGAAGAGATTTATAAATACGACCGCAATCACGAAGCCGAACTCGTATTGAAAACCACGAGCGACACTCACCCTGGCGTCCAGTACCTTTCCGGTGTCGGAGACTACTGCTTAGCCGGGCCGATTAGCCTGTTGCGGCGCCCCGATCGTGGCGAGTTCACGAATTATTTGCTGGACCCTAAGGAAACCCGTTTCCTTTTCGAACATCGCGGCTGGAACACCGTCGTCGGTTTTCAGACCCGCAACCCTGTTCATCGCGCGCATGAATACATTTTGAAATGCGCTCTTGAGACAGTGGATGGTCTCTTATTGCATCCTCTGGTAGGAGAAACCAAATCCGAAGATGTGCCAGCCCAGGTGCGCCTGCAGTGCTACGTCGCGTTACTTGACAGTGCGCTGCCCTCCAGCCGTGCTGTATTGAGTTTGTACCCCGCGGCTATGCGTTACGCTGGGCCGCGCGAGGCCATCTTCCACGCCATCGCCCGCAAAAATTACGGTTGCTCCCACTTCATCGTGGGACGCGATCACGCCGGCGTCGGCAATTTCTATGGCACCTACGACGCCCAAAGAAAGTTTTTGGAATTTGAGCCGGGCGAACTTGGGATCACGCCTATCTGCTTTGACGCCACGTTCTACTGCAAAAAGTGCGCCGCTATGGCTTCTGAGAAAACCTGCAAGCATGGCCCAGCCGAGCGGTTGGTTCTGAGCGGCACTAAGGTCCGTGAATTGCTCCGCGCCGGCGAAAATCTGCCGATTGAATTTACGCGGCCTGAAGTAGCGGAGATTCTCCGCGAAGCTTATCGCGACAATTAAAAAATGGGGACCCCACGAATGAATACCAAGAATAAAGGTTTTACTCTCTGGTTTACGGGCTTGCCGTGCTCCGGCAAATCAACCCTGGCCGAGATCATTGCTCCAGAACTTACACGTCGAGGGCGGACGGTAGATATTCTCGACGGTGACGTGGTTCGCACGAACCTCACCAAGGGGCTCGGCTTCAGCAAAGAAGATCGCGACGAGAACATTCGCCGCATCGGATTTGTCTGCGGCTTGATTACCAAGCATGGTGGAATCGCGATCTCCGCTGCGATCTCCCCCTATCGTTCCGTGCGTGACGAAGTTCGCTCGAAGATTGAGAACTTCGTAGAAGTATTCGTCGATACGCCGCTTGAGCTTTGCATCCAGCGCGATGTCAAGGGCATGTACAAGAAGGCTATCGCCGGCGAAATGAAAAACTTCACAGGCATCAGCGATCCGTACGAACCGCCGCTGCATCCTGAAATCGTGATCCGCACTCAGAAAGAGTCAGAACAAGAATCAGCCGCGCGCATTTTGGGAAGCCTTGAACGCATGGGTCTGATCGAGCCCGCGCATGAGCCGGCCTACACTTCAGACGAGGCCGAGAAAATTCGCGAACGCCTGGAAAAGCTGGGCTACATCGAAAAGTAAGGCCCCAGGCATTTCGTCGGCATCATTCGATTGGGCGCAGTTATTGGATGGTGATCGGCTTGACGATTGCAAACATGCCAGGCAGGTGGTATTTTACCGATTAATTGGTGGTCGTAGTCTCAACCCCGAGGAGTTCGCCATGAAGACGGAAATTAGAACCGTTTTTGCCCTGTTGCTAGTGCTCGCTCTCACGCTCTACCCCATTTCGACCTTTGCAGCAGCCGCCCCGATTCGACACGGCTCTGACATTGGGGATACGAGTAACGCCGATTTTTGGAATTTGTTTGGACCCACCCAATTTCTGCCCAATACAAACTTTACCAAGATATCGCACGAGTATTTGTGTCCGGGGCAGAATGTTGCCGCTGCAAATGCGGATGAAACAAATGCGGGCGGCTGCACGGGTGGCGTATATCTGTTATTGCTTCAGATTCAGTCCACCAGAACGGCGAGTTTTGTTATCGCTGCGCAAGATCTGGTCGGTTTTACTTTTGTGGAGGATGCCAACAATCCATCGGCTTCCACGGTGGGCGTGATACAGTGCGACTCAGGCAATACAGTTGCTTTGTGCACTACTCTCGGTAGTGGTTCGGCTTCTCAATTTCCAAACCTAACTTTTGCGCATGCTAAAAACAACACATCGGTAAGCATCACCATACCACCGCTGCCTGCCTATCCTGCCGGCACCGGGACCCAGGGTCAGGGACTCACTATCTTTATCCAGACGACGCAGTCTTCCGCTGTCCCGATCGCCGTACCAAAAATAGTCGGAGGCTAGGCTTAGACTCGGGCCGCAGGCTTCGGCGTAACAGTATCCGACTTTTTGTTGCGCGCGGTCGCTAACGCCGCCTTGCGAGCAAGCAGCTGGAATCCCTTTTCTCCCGCTTGCTTTTCCAGGCTCTGCAGCTGTGAACGCGCCGCACCGCTTTTTTCGGTATCGAGTTCGGTTTCGGCTCGCGCAAAGCGCGCCTCAAATTCGTACCCGGTGAGCTTCATCCCGCTGGCATCTTTCAGAGCGGCGTCGAAATCGCGGCTCGCTTCGGCAGTCTTGCCCGTACGACCTTTCAGCCGCGCGCAAGTAATCGCAAACGAAAGGCGCGCGATGCGATCCTGCGCCGGCAATTTCGCGGCGTCAACAATCGATTGCGCCTCCGGTAATTTACCCTGCGCCATCAGCGACTGCACCAGCAGGTCATCTGCTGCAATCTCGCCATCGTGAAGCTTTTCCGTCTGGAATTCCTTGGCCGCCTCGCGAGCCAAAGTTTCCGCCTGCGCAGCTTGTCCCTTTTCGATCGCCAATTTTCCCAGCGAAACTCTACTGCTTGCGACGTCTCCTTTTGCGCCCAGTTTCTGCCGAATATCAAACGCCTTATGGTAATTTTTCTCCGCACCTGCCAGATCGTCTCGCGCCATCAGCACATCCCCCAGGGTGTCCAAACTAGCAGCAGCATCGCTCTCCATGCCGAGTTTTTGGCTCATGGTGGAAGCTTCGCGCAGGTTTTTCTGCGCGGCAGCGAGATCACCCTGCAGATACAAGATCAGGCCGATGTTACTTAGCGCCATGGACGCGCCGCCGCTGTCGTTCACCTCCCGCGCAGTTGCCAATACCTCCTCGTAGGTTTCCTTCGCCTTTGGAAAGTCGCCCTCCGCATAGAAAACGCTGGCTAAATCATTCTCGTACTCCAGGACGTGTTGCTTATCCTTGTCCTCTCGCGAGATCTTCAAAGCTTCTGCGTAGCCCGCCCTGGCGCCTTCCAGGTTTCCGCGGTCCGATTGAAAATTAGCGATGTTCACCAGCGCTCCGGCGATATCTGGTCTCGATCCGATTTCGCGCATACTCTGAAGTGCTTGTTCGTGCAATTGCAGCGCGCCATCCGGATTTCCCTGCGTTTCCAGAATCTTCGCCAATCGAGTAATAACCCGCGCCGACTTCTTCCGGTCGCCGGCTAGCGCAAACGCGTCCTTTGCCTGATTGCAAGATTTCTTCGCATCCTCCAGATCGCCGAGGCTGTAGAGCGCCCAGCATTCATCCAAAGACGCCTGTGCAGACACTAAGTGGGCGCCTTCGGCTTTCTTCATGGCCCTTTCGTCTGCCGCCTTCTCCTTTTTGAAATCGGACACTGACTTGTCTGCAGCAGCCTCTTGTAAGTCGATCCGTGGGTCGTCTTGTAATGGAGGCGGAAGTTTCCGCATTTCATCCACCGTTGCTAGGGCATCCTGTCCTTTGCCCGCTGAAGTTTGAACATTCGCCAAACGCAGTCCGTAATCGAGGTTGTCCGGGAAAAATTCCCACAGCGAACGGTAGGTTTCTATAGCCTTCTGCCAATCGGCAGTCAATTCAAGATAGCGGCCTTGAATCGATAATTGGTCTTCACGCGAGAGTTCGGTCGAAAGATCCTTCGCTTTCGAAGCTTCTTCGCGCGCTTTCGCGTCATTGCCTAGCTCGGACCAAGCTTGTGCAAGTGCCGCGTGACCGAGCGCGAACTTTGGGTCGGACTCGACGGTCTTGTCCAGAAGATCGCGCGCCGCAACTGCATCAAAGAGCCTCAGCTTCGTCAAACCCTCCGCATAGAGCCGGGCGGTTTCAGAATTGGCAGGCAGCGAGGCGTGCAGCTCGGCCGCTTCAGCAGCGGATACTTCTCCGGCACTGAGTTTCTGGCGCAACGCTTCTCCTGCTCGATTAATCAGGGCATTCAACTCAGTTTGTGTCCCTGTCTCAACCATGGACGCAAGCGTTTCTCCGTTTTTTGTCTCCTGCACGCGTAGGTCAAGCCGTATGGGCTTATCAACAGATTTGTCATCTACGAGGTAAGAGCCGAAGACCACGAGGTCTGTGCTGATCGTCCGGCGAATCTTGTCGAGAGTATCCGGCGCATACGTCTCAGCATCCGCAAGCGAAAGATCCGTCTTCATTCGCGAAACCACTTCTCCTGGGATTGTGCGCAGCTTTCCAGCCGCCGCGAGTTCCGATGTCAGCTCTTCCGCGAGAGCATCGGAAAGCCATGCTTCACTTGGCTCTTTTGAAAGATTTTTGAATCCCAGGACAGCTACAGACCTCCTGGCCCTTACCGCTCCACTCGCGACAGGAGAATTCCCAGCACTCGTCTTGGATTTGCTGAACAGCCGATCGCGGAATCCGCCCGGGTCCAGCCAGAGAAGCCCAGCAATCAGGAGAACTCCGCCCAGCCCGAGCGCGAGGATTTTTTTGTCAGGAAGTGTGACCGAAGCTGAGGGCACCTTGAAACTTTCGAGTTGCAGATTTGATCCGACGGCTGACGATGCGCTCAGCCTTTCCAGGTCCACCTGCATCTCCCGCGCAGACTGATATCGATACGCAGGATCCTTCTCAAGCGCTTTCAAAATCAAAGACTGCAGCCCCGGCGGGACCTGCCGATTGAACGCGCTCGGGGGCTGAGGATGCTGATGCAAGATCGCGTCGATCAATCGCGGCGCAAGCGTTTCGGGAAAGGGACGCTGGCCGGTCACCATTTCATATAGCACGGCTCCGGCTGCGTATATATCGCTCCTGGTATCTACCGGCTCTCCCTTTAACTGCTCCGGCGCCATGTAGGGAAGAGTTCCCGCTACAGTATTCGAACTCGTAAAGCTCTGGGTCATATCCGTGCCGCGGGGCTGCAACAACTTGCTCAAGCCGAAGTCGAGAATCTTCAAGCGGCCATCGGGCGTAATACGTAAATTGCCCGGCTTCAGATCACGATGGACGATTCCGGCGTCATGCGCTGCCTGCAGACCTTGCGCCAGTTGCAAACCGAGGCGAACAACCTCCTTCTCGGACGCTGGCCCTGCCGCCAACTTCTTATCGAGCGTCTCGCCCGTTATGTACTCCATCACCAAAAAGTTCACACCGTCTTGTGAATCGAAATCGTGCACAGTCGCGATGTTAGGATGGTTCAGTTTGCAGAGGATTTGCGCTTCGTTCCGAAAAAGCTTAACGGCAGTGGAATCCGCCAGCGAACCTGCCAGCAGAATTTTCAGGGCGACATCGCGGTCTAGCCGCTCATCGTGCGCGCGGTACACCTCGCCCATTCCGCCCGCACCAATCTTCTCCACAATTCGGTAGTGCGAGATGGTCTGGCCAATCATGGCTGCAAAGACTCCCATTGCGACGCATGTTAGGTCGCGTGTGAAAGCAAGTCAATGCAACGGTGGGTTAGGTTACAGAGCGGGGAAAAGTGATACACCCCGGTTTTGGCGCGATGACAATTCATACGGAGGTTGCAGTCTCCGACGGAGCTAATTGACCTTCCCCTGCCAATTACGTATGATTTCTCTGATGTCGACGCTCGTTCGTGTCGCTGTGCTCGGTGGCGGGGTCAGTGGCGTTGTTGCCGCTGCGGAATTGGCCCGAAGCGGACAGGCTACCGTCGATCTCCTCGAGCCTTTGCCGGAACTCGGTGGAACCCTACGTAGTTTTTCCTTCCAGGGGGCCTCTTTTGATATCGGCACGTTCCGTTTTTTCCGAAGCAACCACTTATTCCTCGTATTCCCGCGTTTGATGGATTTGCTCGTTTCGGTTCGCCAACGGCTCACATTCATTTCACCCCAAGGCTCCTATTACCAGTACCCCAACGGCCTGGAAGCATACGTGAAGGATAACGGTTGGCTCGAGTTGGTGCGCATCGCGCTGGACGTCGCATGGTGCCGAGCCATATACCGGCGCAGAGACACCTTCGAGGCCTGGATCCATTTCTACATTGGCCGCCGGCTTTTCGAATATAGTGGTTTGCGGGCCTATGCCGAACGCTTCTGCGGCCTTTCTTTTCAAGATATCGATATCGAGTTTGCACGGAGCCGCTTATACATGTTCGAGCAACTAAGTTCCATTCGATATCAATTCAAAGCGCTCCGCCGACGGGCCAGCCGCCGCCGCAAAGAAGAAATGCCGGAGGCCATTTTGGTGCGGCCACCCTCGGGATTTCAGACCTTATTTCAATCCATCCAGCAGCAACTCCAGGAAGATGGAGTCTCCGTCTACACCCGAGTGTCTCTCTCGCGTATCCGCCGCCACGGTGCCAAGCTTGCGGTTGTCTGGAATGGTCAGGAACGGTCCTATGACCGCGTCATTTCCACGCTGCCGGTCTCGCAAACCCTCGAATGTACCGGCAGCGTTTGCTCCGACCAACCACGATATATAGGGTTGCTTTCGCTGTTTTACTTCTTGCGCGGCGATCTTGGGCACGACGCCGCGTATCTATATAACTTTAGCGGCGCGGGGTCGTGGAAACGAATGACTACCTTCTCGCTATTGTATGGACTACACGATGAGCGGCACTACTTCACAACGGAATTTGCGTTGAACGAGACGCTATCCTTGGATGCTGCAGCGATTGCACCGCAGTTTGAGCACGACGCGAGGAAGCTCGGTTTCTTGCAGGGCGAATTGCAGTTAGCGGGCCATTCCGTAACTCCGTATGCGTACCCACTCTACCGGCGGGGTCAAATGGGGCCGATTCACGAGGCAAAGAAGGCGCTTGCCGAAGCCGGCATTGATTCGATCGGCCGGCAGGGAGCATTGCAATACATCTCCTCAGCCGCAGCGGCGGCCAGCGCTGCGGAAACGGCAAGACAAATCAGCGCTACCAGTCGGATCGTCTGACCGAAGCATCCGCCCCAGACCAATACCGGTTGCGCGTCAATTTATAGGACGCATCGACCTCGCAAGCATCTCGATAATCATGGGAAAAACGTCCAACACCGAAATACGTGTCGTGTGAACCGTATGGCCGCCCGACCGTATCCAGAAGACGCCGTCCGGATGATGCACGCCGGTCTTGACCGTGGGCAGCGGGTAGAAGAATTTATGAAATAAAGCCGAACCGCCGTCGGGAAGGCTCATGTGAGCGTCTGCCGAGACGGGGTGGTCGATCCCGCAGCCGCCGAAGAGCGTCAGAGCATTGGAGGACTTAAAGGCAAAGACCTCCCGGCCAGCGAGAGTGACGGTGCGCAACCGCGCCTCGGCTCGCCGACACGAGGTCTCTGTCGTGAAACGCAGTGTGCACTCTTCACCCATCGCGGGCAGATATTCCGCGGGGGAGATGTCGAGTTGTGCAAATAGCTGCCGCGGGTTGTGGATCCGGTAGTAGAGTCGGTGCGGGTCCGGACGCGACTGTTGACTCAGTGCACCCATCAAAATCAACAATGTATCAGAGCGGGCAAGGCCCATGAAGCGCTCGAGAAGATGGTCCATGAATTGGTAGCCGTACAGCACCGCTCTGCCGTACGTTCCAGCGTCTGTTAGTCCGCATGGTTCGTCCTTGTCCATGTAATGCCAGTATGCATGCTGGTAATGCGCAGTGCTATTCAGGAATAATGTCGCGAACGAGGGCCGGAAGCGCAGCCAGCAATGGGTGAAGAGGTCGGCTACGATACGGTCGAATACCGCGGCGCGGCGCCATGCCAATTGTGGATTGAAGACATCGCTCAATAGCTGCTTCGCAATGGCACCGCAGGTTTCGACTCTCAAGCCGAGGCAAGGCAGCAAGACTCCCAGGCGCAACAGCGCGGCGGCCTTCTGATTCCACGAGCCATCCGAATGCTCCTGAACCAAGCTTGAAAGCAGGCGGTGGGTCTCCGCTAGTCTCGACGGATGCGCGCAAGCGTTCGTCCAAGGATCCGGAAAGTACATACCATTAGGGTGCCGGATCGGAGCAGTATTCATGGAAGACCAGTTTATGACGCGGTGGCCGCGCTCCAGCAGTAGATGCCAGAGATCCACGTCGCGACAGCCCACTCCCTCGCCCAAGTGCCGCACTCCGTGTTTTTTTGCGCTCAGTCCCGTGTGGATCGAATACCATTGCACCCAGGGCGCAAGAACATCTTCGGCGCTATCATCCGCGGTTGTCGTGAAAATCTTCGACTGGTAATAAAATTGGCGAAAGTGGGGCAGACTGCCCATGCCCATCCATTTATCGAGCAGGCTTGGGCACAGTTCGTTAAACTCCAAAACCAACACATTACGGATCGGACATTCTGGTTTATGTTCGCCGCCGGTGGCTTCAGCTTTGATTGAAATTTGCATCATGCTCGAAAAATAGGTAATGAGGCTAAGGCTTTGTTGTCCGTTCGTTCAAGTAGACTGGCTAATTGCACGGAATCACTTTATATTGCCGGGCATCGAGCACATTGACGCGGGATTTTCAATCAATCCGGGCTGCGATCCCAGGCGGATGAAGGGTGTGCCGTAGTTCAGCAGGCACCCCCCCCCAAAAAAACTAGCCAACACCGAGCTTGCGGAGAGTCTTGCTTGCTGCTATTTTCGTGGGCTTCTTCAAGGACTTAATCTTTTCTTCGCCATTTTGTTGACCTCTTTTCGATTGGCCCTCTGGGGCGCGGCTAATCATATATGCAATAAATGCAAGTTGCTAGCCATTTGGCCGCGCCGTAGGACGATGCACTAAATCCTTTGAAATCTGCCAATTTCCCCGGCTCGTGCTGCAGCCCAGCCGGGGGAGAAGCTAAGAAGCGTTGATTTAATCAACCCCGGTTGAATTTTTCAGCATTTAGAACCGGCAGGATCGGTTTTCTGCCCGCCCCTGCGTCGAATCAGGATGGCAATTTCCTCGGCGTATCCGTCTACCAGAGGTTTCGGGGCCATTCGCCCGTAGGCACCCACGGCGCGTCCGTCAATGGTGAAGACCCCCAGACAGATATGGCGTGGTCCTTGTTCAGTGGGCACGGCCACCGACTCAAACCGCCGGTGTGCGACCCAGCCGGTCGGGTCACGCCTGGCGCTTCTGAGAATCTTCTTGTAGGCGCCATCTTCCGTGACGCCCGCAATCGCTACGGCCGCGCCGGCTCGCCCCCAGACCGGCTTGATCACCCACTCCGGGAGAGATTCTGGCGCCAACGCGCTTGGGCACTTAATGTCCGGTAGGAGTGAGCGCCAAGTGGACGTCGGCGCGAGCAATTCATCCCAAACCAGCGGGGATCGCTTGCTCTGTAGAACCACGCAAGACGCCGGGTTGCTCACGGGCGTTTTTCCCCCGCAGAACCAGGGCGTCCATTGAGAGCGACGGTGCAGTCTCGGCAGCCAATCAGCGTTATAGAATCGAATCAGCAGGTTCGGCTTGGCGGCTTCCCGCGGGCCCGCGAACTCTGCGATGTTCGACCGCCACGATATTTGTCCCGGCTGCCGCATTGCCGCGTGCATCCCCTGCCTTCGAACTTCCCGCGCGAGGCACTTTATGCCTCGATATTGAGCGAGGAGGGTGTTCCGCACAAATACAATCACTGCGTTCTTGCCCACGGCCCTCAGGACCGCTTCCGCGTATGCGGTTGCGGGATTGGGCGGAGCCAAAAGTTTGGATAATAGGGTGCCATCAATTCCGTAAAGCTTCCTCCCTCGATAAGCCCCCCCATCACATCGGCGTTAACCTCCGTGATGCGCCAGCCCTCCGGCGTAAAATGGAAATCAAACCGCATCAGTCTTGCGGCACCTTCCGGGCGGCACTGCCCCGCGCACTTCTGCAAGGCTTTTCTGATCTCTGCAGGCAATCCCAGCTTCTCATGCAGGTCCGTCCTCAGAATAAGTTCCCGCTCTAGCGCCAGAGCCTCCTTTGTCAATTTCTCAGAGAGCGTTGTGAGAGTTTGCCATTCCTCAGGCTCCATCAGCAGGGGAAACCTGGCGAGGTTGAAGTAATTCTCCCGCTGAATGTCACAATCGCGACAATCCAGCAACACCCGCTTGCGATACTCCTTCCAGTCTTTCGCGGATAGTAGTTTCCCGGCGCTCCAGGGCGATTTCATGCATCATCCCCGCGCCCTGTCGCCTCTGGGGCCGGAGATTCTCCGAAAGCCCGCTCCACCCGGAGGTATCCAGCACAAGCGATTGGCCGAACATAAGAGTGCGCGAAGATCAGGGCTGGATGACGGAAACATCCCGATTAGTTTGGTTGAGGGTCGCCATAAGACGGCAACGAATTCGTAGAATTCTCGAATCTCAGTACCAGACATTGAGGATTTGACCTTGTCCCATGATCGCCCAAGATCGAAAATTCCATAGGCTGCTTCGATTAGGGCGAGATTCCTTCCTCGGAGCGTGGATGCTGAATTGAGTAAAGCCTGTCGTTGCGCGCGGCTCTGATCCAAGGGCAAACAGCAGTGCTTGTATTTCTTCTTCGAGCCGCACTTACAAGAATCACTACGGCCAGTTTTTTCCATCCGAATATGATACGACAGAATCCCAGCCGCTAGAACGAAACGGACAATTCGAGCTGCTATCGACTCTGATGTCTAGCATGGAGCACTGAGCTCAAGGTCTGAAGTCGCTTTGCGTTCCCCAATCACGACTTCACTTGGTTGTATAGTCGGATAACCGGAGTGCGACCTGGAAAGCTGCTGAAAATGATTGTCTGGAGAGGAGGAACTCGATCAGACCGTGCGTCCCATCGCACGTAGCCTACAAGGCAGAGCGGGGAGGTAACGAACTGTTCTGGAGCCCTTGGAACATGTATCCACGCTCGCAAGCTACGAGCCTCTCCGCCTTCCCATATGGTCCGGCCGGTCTCTCGCGAGTTGCCAGTTGATCCAAGCGCTGAGAAGATTTCTGGCATCCAGGGTCTCGGAATTTCGATTCCCCATGCCGTAATGCGGGTACGTAAGGAGTCTGTCTTCGTTGACTTGCCTTCTGGCTCAACCTAAGATGACGGCCCAATGACGGAGGCGCAGTCACTCATCGGGAAAACCGTCTCGCATTACCGCATCGTCGAAAAACTTGGCGGTGGTGGAATGGGGGTTGTTTACAAGGCTGAGGACACGCGGCTTCACCGCTTCGTCGCATTGAAGTTCTTGCCGCCGGATGTTGCTCATGACGCGCAGGCACTGGCCCGTTTTCAGCGCGAAGCACAAGCCGCATCCGCGCTGAATCATCCCAACATTTGCACGATTTACGACGTTGGCGAGCAAGACGGTAAGGCGTTCATCGCCATAGAATTCATGGAAGGGAATACGCTGAAGCACCGAATTGCAGAGAAGCCGCTGCCGATTGATGAGCTTCTAAACCTCTCCATTGAAATTGCGGATGCTCTAGACGCTGCGCACGCCGAAGGAATCGTTCACCGCGACATCAAGCCCGCCAACATTTTCATCACCAACCGCGGCCACGCGAAAGTTCTCGACTTCGGTCTGGCAAAACTCACGGCAAAAAGAGCGCCCGAAGGCGCGACACTCTCGACCAACGCCAGTGCGGGACTCAGCGAAGAGCGTCTCACCAGCCCCGGTGGCGTTATCGGCACGGTAGCCTACATGTCGCCGGAGCAATTGCGAGCGAAGGAGCTGGACGCTCGCACGGATTTATTTTCTTTCGGCGCCGTGCTCTACGAAATGGCTACCGGTAGCTTGCCTTTTCGCGGGGAAAGCTCCGCGGTCATCACGGACGCGATCCTGAATCGCGTTCCCGCAGCTGCAGTGCGATTGAATCCGGATATTCCGCCAAAGCTCGAAGACGTCATCAACAAAGCGCTGGAAAAGGATTGCAACCTGCGCTACCAGCACGCCTCCGATGTTCGCACCGACTTGCAACGGCTGAAGCGGGACAGCGACACGGGCCGCCTCTCCGCGACGGCGAACAAAGTGGATGTGGAGAAGTTACAAGGAAATCGGTGGAAGGCAATCGTCCCCGCTGCACTATCGATCGTCACTCTTGCTGCAGGAATCTACTTCTATTTGCACCGGGCGCCGAAACTGACCGACAAAGACACCATCGTTCTTGGGGATTTCGACAATCAGACTGGCGACACCGTGTTCGATGGTGCATTGAGGCAGGGACTTTCGGTGCAGCTCGAGCAATCGCCGTTCCTCGAATTGCTTTCCGAGCGCAGGGTGAACGAGATGTTAAAGCTGATGGGTCGTCCCGCCGGAGACCATTTAACCCCGGAGGTGACCCGCGAAGTCTGCATTCGCGCGGGGAGCAAGGCCATGCTTACCGGCTCGATTGACGCTTTGGGCAGCCAGTACGTGATCGGGTTGAAGACGGTGAGCTGCGAAACGGGAGACGTGCTGGCCGAGACGCAGGAGCAGGCCGCAAGCAAGGAAGCGGTGCTAAAGGCTCTCGACGCTGCGGCCGTTAGGATGCGTGGGAAGCTGGGTGAGTCGCTGAGCTCAGTACAGAAGTACTCTACGCCGCTTAGGGAAGCGAGTACATCGTCTCTGGAGGCGCTGAAAACCTACAGCCTGGGAATGAAGACGGTCAATACGAAAGGCTCGGCAGCCGGCCTGCCCTTTTTGAAGCGCTCAATAGAAATCGACCCAACCTTTTCCGAGGGATACGCCTCGATTTCCAGTTCTTACGCTCAACTCAACCAGCAGGCGCGGGCGGCGGAATATGCACGCAAGGCTTATGACATGCGGCAAAAGGCCAGTGAGGTGGAACGTTATGCCATCGAGACCAATTACTACGAGCTCGCCACACGAGAGCCGGAAAAGGCAGCGCAAATCTGCGAGCTGTGGCGCCAGGCTTATCCGCGGGACGCCCGACCGGTGAGGGATCTCGGATTCATGTACGCGACTCTCGGAGAGCACGAAAAGGCGCTCGAGGTCGCTGTGCAGGCTATGCAGATGGGGCCGCACTCTGCTGGCTACTACTTTCTTCTCGGCCGGACTTACTCAATCCTCAATCGCTTCGACGAAGCAGATGCGGTGTTCAAACAGGCAGCAGAGCATCAGGTGGAGGATGAAGCGTTACTACTGGCCCGCTACGCACTGGCTTTTACAAAGGGTGACGCGGCGCAAATGGCACGGGTGGCCACGGCAGCCATGGGCAGGCCGGGCATGGAAGATGTGCTGCTGGCAGCGCAGGCGGATACGGAGGCGTGGCATGGGAAGTTGAAAAACGCTCGCGAACTGACGCAGCGTGCAATGGATTCCGCCGAGCACAATGACGCAAAAGAACCTGCGGCAATCTATCAGGCGCAGGCAGGCCTACGCGAAGTTGAATCGGGCAACCGGGAACAGGCCCGCGCTGATGCCCTCGCTGCGGGCAAGTTAGCTGCAAGCCGCGACGCGGGTTACCTGGCAGCTCTTACTTTCGCGCGCGCAGGAGATACGGAAGCAGCGGAGAAATCCGCGGCCGAACTCGACTCAATGTTTCCGCTGGACACGCTCATTCAGCGATACTGGCTTCCCAGTATCCGCGCGGCAGTGGCATTGCAACTCGAAGATCCGAACCGCGCAATCGAGCTATTGAGGGACGCCAGCGGCATTGAACTGAGCGTCGACATGCTTTCAACCGTACAAGCGTTCCTGTGCCCGGCGTACTTGCGCGGAGAAGCTTACCTCATGTTGCATGACGGCAACGCGGCCGCGGCGGAATTTCGGAAGTTAACAGACCACCGAGGACTCGTTGGGAATTTTCCCTGGGGCGCGCTCGCGCGTCTTGGCCTCGCTCGCGCCTATGTGTTGCAAGGCGACACGTTGAAGGCCCGCTTCGCGTATCAGGATTTCCTCACGCTCTGGAAAGACGCCGACCCTGGCATTCCCATTTTCACCGCGGCCAAGTCGGAATACGCAAAGCTGCGATAATCCGCACTCCACGGAAGCGTTTCTCTAATTTTTCTAAGCCATGCAAAATCAATAGACTCAAAGGGATGGATATTGCTGCCCGCTATCTTCCGATGAGTTCGGTGGCAGGTGATTTTTATGACTTCATCATAGTTGACGAAGAGCACGTGGGAATTCTAATCGCAGATGTAACCGGCCACGGCCTTCCTGCGGCGCTGATCGCTTCCATGCTCCAGATGGCTCTCGTCGCTGAATCAACTCACGCCTCCGATCCCGGGAGGGTACTCAGGGGCTTGAATCACAAGCCCTATGCGGGAAATTCACGCGCCATTTTGTCACGGCGGCGGCCTCATATGGCTGCTTACGTCATTTCGGATCTGACCAAGGGAGCCGTTTCTCAGTTTGCAAGAAGCGTCCAACATAGGCCACAGGCGGTACAGTGAGGAATGCTCTGCGGACTGGAAAGTGGTACGTGGGTCCAGCGTTGGGTTGCACGGCACCACCGCAGGGTCTCCATTATTGGGCGATGCGCAACAGCAGCCGGCGCACCTGTCGGTCGCATCGTTGTAATCGCCTGGCCGCTTCGTCGTCTTCGTCGTCTTCGTCGTTCGTGTCGTTCGTTGACTTGCCTTCCGGCTCAACCTAAGATGACCGCTAAATGCCGGAGTCGTCGTCTCTGATCAGCAGGATAATCTCGCACTACCGCGTCACCGAAAAACTTGGCGGCGGAGGCATGGGTGTCGTCTACCGGGCTGAGGACACCAAACTCCACCGCTTCGTTGCCTTGAAGTTTCTCCCCGACGGGTTCGCGACAGATTCGCAAGCGCTGAAGCGCTTCGACCGCGAGGCGCAGGCCGCCTCTGCCCTGAACCATCCGAACATTTGCACCATCTACGAGATCGGGGAATACGGCGGTCAACCTTTTATTGCGATGGAGTGTCTCGACGGGGAGACGCTGAAGGAACGCATCGCCGGCAAGCCGCTGCCGCTTGAGCAAGTGCTGGAGTTGGGAATCGAGATTACGGACGCACTGGATGCGGCGCATGCCAAAGGAATCGTCCATCGCGACGTCAAGCCTGCTAACATCTTTGTCACTGAGCGCGGTCATGCAAAAGTACTCGATTTCGGCTTAGCGAAACTTGCCCAAGCCCGCGGCGTCGTGGAAGGTTCGGGCGTTTCCGCGATGGCCACTGTAACTGCGGAAGCTCTGCTCACCACGCCCGGTGCCGCCATAGGCACTGTCGCCTTCATGTCGCCGGAGCAAGTCCGCGGCGAAGAACTCGATGCGCGCACCGATCTGTTCTCATTCGGACTGGTTCTCTACGAAATGGCCGCGGGGCGGCCAGCATTCCCGGGAAATACATCCGGCGTCATTACCGAAGCGATTCTAAACCGCGCGCCAATTTCTCTGGAACGACTAAATCCACAGCTCCCTCCGAAGCTGGAAGAAATCGTCAACAAAGCAATAGAGAAAGACCGCAGGCTACGCTATCAACACGCGACCGACATTCGTACCGACTTGCAGCGTCTGAGGCGCGACACACAATCGGGACGAGTTTCTGCTACCGCGGCATCTACCGCGCCGCACAGAGTTGCGCCTCGACTGCGGAGGCGGGCCATCTCGGCAGCGGTGCTCGTCATCATCGCCGCTCTCGGCGCCGGTGTGTACACGCGTCGTTCGCATCTGGCCATTCCGTCGAATGCCCGCGAGTCGCTATTTGTCGCTGAGTTCACGAACGCGACCGCAGATCCAGTTTTTGACGATGTCCTACAGGCGGTAGTCAAGACGGAATTGGGTCGCTCTCCCGTCGTTGAGGTCGTGGATGACGGTCGTGTTTCGGAGCTACTGCGATCCATGGGACAAGGCGGCAATGCTCGCTTGACTCCTGATCTTGCCGAGCGAGTCTGCGAGCGAGGTAAGGGCAAATTGCTCGCCGAGGGTGCAATCAAACCGCAAGGTGGCGCCTATGAGATCGAATTGACGGCGCTAGATTGCTCAAGTGGGCGCGTTCTGTCTCACGAACAGTCTGAATCAAAGAATATCAACGAGGTACTCCCGACTGTCAGCAGACTAGCAGCGGCAACTCGCTTACGGCTCTCGGGAACCGTTGGAAATGCGACGAACGACCCGGCTCCATTACCCACCTCGTCCGTGCAGGCTTTTAAAGCCTATAGCACGGGCGGAAAGCTCATGGGTATCCAGCCTATGCAAGCCGTGACCCTGCTGTCGAGGGCGACGCAGCTCGACCCGAATTTCGGAGATGCCTGGGCACTCCTGGCGCTCACCGACGCTAACCTCGGTGAGTCGCAACGTGAGATCGAAGATCTCAAGCACGCCTTCGCGCTTAAGAGCAGAGTTTCCGGAATCCGTGTACCTCTGATTGAAGCTCTGTACTACCTTAATGTAACGGGAGAAATTTACAAAGCGATTGACTCACTCCACTCCTGGGAAATTTTGGAGCCGAACAAATTTCCTCCGCACACGTTGCTAGGGGTCGCGTACGGAGAGCTGGGCCTGCACCAGAAGTCGGCTGATGAATTCCGCTTGGCGCTGGCTGTGTCATCTGATTCCTCACTCCCTTACGAGAACCTGGTCGGCGCATTGCAGGCACAGGGACAGTACGATCAAGCGGAAGCCGTGATGCATCGCGCCCGGGACAAAAAGTTTCAGGACCAGGCCTTCCACAACGCGCTTTATGAATTGGCATTGCTCCGCTCCGACGCAGCAACCCTTGAGCGAGAACAGGCGTGGATGGCGCAGAACACGGATGATCCCTTCGTTGTCTCGACACAGGCCGCGATTGATTTGTTCGCAGGTAATCAGCGCCGAGCGCGCCAGCGCACGCAGCACGCCGTTAACATTGCGCTGCAGACCGACCTGAAAGAGTCCGCCGCAGACATGCTGCTGACACAAGCGTCCGCGGAGGTTCTGTTCGGCGAATCCGCTCAAGCGCGCAAAACGATCGCGGCGGCAATAAAGCTCGCGGATTCAAAGACCGAAAAGTCCAGGATAGCGCGCGTGATGGCGCTTAACAGGCAGGGTCCAGAGGCCCAGCAAATCATGGATAGCCTTTTGCGAGAGAATCCAAATGACACACTTCTCAACGCAGTGGATGCACCCTTGGTTCTTGCTGCCTCTCAGTTGGGGAGCGGACAGGCCGACCAGGCGTTGCTCAGCTTAGAGCCGGTCAAATCATACGAATTCGGAACTCATGCCGATTTATTTCCGAACTATCTTCGCGCGTCGGCATGTCTCCAACTGCGAAGAGCAGGAGAGGCCGCCACCGAATTCAGAGAAGTGTTGGACCATCGAGGCGTTGCGCCGATGGCAACAATGTGGGAGCTCTCGAATCTGGGTCTCGCTCGTGCCTATGCCCTGCAAGGCGATGCAGCCAAAGCCCGCACTGCCTATCAGGATTTCCTCGCCCTCTGGAAGGACGCCGACCCCGATATCCCCATTCTGAAGGAAGCCAAGGCAGAGTATGCGAAGCTGCAATGACCGATGGTCCTAAAGAGTCGGTCTCTGATTCGCTGGGGTTGTTCGGACTAACCAAAAACTTGGAGAGTTACTCCATTCTCAATGCTCGGAGGGGATCGATCGAAGCAGCCCTGCGCGCGGGAACGATAACGGCCAAAATGGCGGCAGCTGCCAGCACGGCCACCGCGCTGAGGAGCACATGCGGGTCGTATCCCCTCACTCCATAAAGTTCGCTCGCTATTGCGTGTCCTCCCGCCAGCGCCACAGGTACGCCGACCACGAGTCCCAACGCAATCGGCTGCATCGCGCTCCTCAACACCATGCCCACGACAGTCACTCGTTGCGCGCCCAGCGCCACGCGAATCCCGATCTCACACGTTCTTCTCGCGACACTATACGCGGCCACTCCATAGAGGCCGATCGAAGCGAGAATCAGCGCCAGAATTCCATACACCGCCGTAAGCTGCGCCATAAGACGCGGACTGTTGAAACTTCCGCTCACCACATCCTCAAACGACATCATCCTCCGCACCGTCAGATTGGGATCGATATCCGCGAGTGTTTGCTGCACGGATCGCTCGTAATTTTCCGGGCGTCCCGTAACGTGCAATTGAATCGAATCAATGTAATTCGCCCAGATCTGATAGGCCTGGTCGTCCGAATCTTTGTAGGTTTCCACCTGCAACAGCGGCATGAAAAACATCGCGTCCGCCGGCAATTTCGCGTCGCGATACTTGGCGTCTTCAGCAACGCCCACAATTTCATAATCGCCGGCGTGGCTGATGTCGCTTATCCCCAGATGTTTTCCAATGGGGTCCTGCCCGGCGAAAAACTTGCGAACAAAGGTTTCATTCACCACCGCCACATGATGCGCGTTCGGCGTGTCCAGTCCCGAAATTGGACGGCCGCGCAGAATTTTATTTCCAATTGTTTCGAAATACCGCGCGCTCACGAAATCGTAAATCACCAGATCATCGGACGGATTCGCCGCCGGCGCTCGCCCCTCGATGAAAACCGGAGTCGAGAAATTCCATCCGCCGAGCGGGCTCGTGAGCGCCAGGCTCGCGCTGCGCACTCCGGGAATCCCGCCCATGCGCTCCTCGAGTTGCTGGTACAGCGCTGGCAGCCGCTCATATGTATAGCCCGCGCTCGCTGGACGGACTTTTACAATCAGCCGCCCTTCGGGCTCGAATCCGAATTTCTGATTTTCCAGGTTGCGCAGGCTCTGCGTCAGCAAGCCCGCGCCCACCAGCAGCACCAGCGAAAGTCCCGCCTGCGCAATTACCAGCAATTTCTGCGGCAGCGCGGAATGGTCGGCCGTGGATCGCCCCGCTCCCCGCAACGGCTCCGCGGGATGCGCATTCGAAGTGATCCACGCCGGCGCCAAACTGAAAATCACGCCAGTGGCCAGTGAAAGTAGCAACGCGAATCCGAGCACCGGCAACGATGGGCTGGCATCAATGGGTACGTAATTCGCGTTTGGGAACGTAAGCAGCAGAATCGCTCGCGTCCCGGCAAACGCTACCGCGATGCCCGCGATGCCGCCGAGCAGAGCCAACACCAGGCCTTCGGTCACCATTTGGCGGATCAGCCGGCCGCGCGCCGCGCCCAGTGCCACTCGGACGGCATTCTGCAGACGATTCGCCGTGCCGCGCGCCAGCAACAAGTTTGCAATGTTTCCGCAAGCGATCAGCAGCACCAGGCCGGAAATGATCATCAGCAGCCGAAGTCCATCGCCGTATGCGTCGCGCACGCGGGTTACGCCGCTGCCCGCGGGCGTCAGATTCATGCGCAGTGTGCTCACGAGTTGCCGGTCGTACTCCGATACGCCCGAAAGATTCGTAAGCCACTGCTGGATTTCCACCATCACGCGGGCCTGCGCTTGCGCCGGCTGTGTTCCCGAACGCAGTCGCCCGATGATGTAGAGCCAGTAGTGATTGGTTCGGTTCAGAAGTGCGTTGTCCGGACTGAGTGGCGGCTCCATCGCCAGCGGTACCCAGAAGTCCGGAGGGTTGCTGCGCAGGCTGTCGCCATAAAATGACGGCGGCGCGATGCCCACGATCGTTGCGGGCAATCCGTTGAACGTAAATTTGGCGCCCACTACCGTGGGATCATCCCCGTAATGCAGGTGCCAGGTCCGGTAACTGATCACTGCCACTGGAGCGGCAGTGGGCTGATCGTCTTCCGGTATAAGCATGCGGCCGGCAAACGCGCCCACGCCGAATGTGGCGAAATAATTTCCGGAGACGATTTCTCCAAAATATGGTTCGGCCGCAGCAGGTATACCGCTGCGCCGCACGCTCAAATTTGCGGGTGCGGATTGAAATGCTGCCAGGTCCGAAAATTCCGGAGTGTTGTCGCGCAGTTGCTTATACATCGGAAAGGAATACAGAGCGAAATTGTCGCGGATATCACCGAAATCGGTGGTGTCGCAGCATTTCTTTGTGTCGCCAAGACTGTACAGCTGTCCCGGACTCGCCACTGGCAACGATTTCAGCAGCACTGCGTTCACCAGCGTGAAGATTGCGGTGTTCGCTCCAATCCCCAGTGCGAGCGTAAGAATTGCGACAATCGCGAATCCCGGGCTCTTGCGCAATTGCCGCAGCGCCAGCCGCGCATCCTGGAAAAAATGTTCCAGCCAATTCCATCCCCAGGCTTCGCGGCTCTCCTCCCTCAGCCGGAGCGAGTTTCCAATCTCCCGCAGCGCCGCATATCGAGCCTCTTCCGATGACGTGCCGCTTCGAATCAGGCTCTGCTCTTTCAGTTCGCGGTGCAGCCGAATCTCTTCGTCGAAATCGCCGTCAAATTTCTCGCGCCCCGCGAGCATTCTCAGCCTCCGCCCAACTCCCCGGAGGTGTTCCGTGATCTTGGCCATCGTTGTTCTCCGTCTCAAGCCGTCTCAATCACCCGCCCGATTGCTGCCATCACTCGCTCGAACTGTGAAACTTCCGCCTCAAGCTGTTTTCGTCCTACTGCCGTCAGCTTGTAATATCGCGCGCGCCGATTGCCTTCGGTCGTGCCCCATTCGGCCGTTACCCAGCCCTTCGCCAACATCCGCTGCAGCGCGGGGTACAACGAACCCTCTTCCACCTTCAAGACCTCATCTGAGACCCTCTTGATGAAACTCGCAATCTCATATCCGTGCATCTCTCCACCGCGCGCAAGTGTCCGTAGAATTAGCATATACAGCGTCCCCGGCGGGATTTCATCTCGCTGCAAGGCAATGCCTCCTGGCATAGTTAGACTACGTCAGCCGAGTTTGGTCGCAACTATTTTTGGGGGGGGAACGGCTCGGCGTCAGCAGCGGGGGGGCTTGGCTCTAACTCTGTTTGCGATTGTCATCTCTGAGAGGTGGGTGGCCCACCTTTGGGGTAGCGATAAAGGTGACCGGGGTCACTACTTGCTGCAATAGTGGTTCAGAAATCCAAAAACGTCTTCGGCCCAGACGTCGGATCCAAAGTAGCCAAAGCTGTGGCCGTCCTGAGGGGAGTCGCCGTAGGAAGGATAAATCTTCAGTTTGTATGTCTTGCCCACCTCGTCCATCTCCGCTGAGAGTGTCTTGCTCGGCGCCAGGTCAAAGTCGTTAGCGGCCTGAAAGAAAAACATTGGCGCTTTTGCATTTCGTACTGCGCGAGTCATGAGCGACTGTACCTCAGGAGCCTGTGCCCAACTCTGGGCTCCTCCCGCTGAATCGATCCCCGCACAATATCCTCCTCGCTCTACTCCCAGCACAGTTTCAATGCCACCAAACGAGTTTCCCGCCACTGCGATGCGATTCGGTTGAACGAAACTCTGTTTTCGTAACCACGCTAGCGCTGCGAACTGATCGTCTAGATGATCCGTCTGCAATAATCGCACCATCGTTGCGGCAGCCGCGGTGATGCCTCCGGTTTTGTCGGCAGCCGCGATCTGATCGCCAATATATGGACCTGCCGAGGCACTCAATCCTTGCCCTCTCCGATAAGGTCCAAAGAATACCCATCCCTGGCTTGCGAATACCGGACCCAGCGCAGCAAATGCCTGCGCGCTCATCATGCCAGGCGCGCTCCCGTGATTATAAATAACTGCAGGAAAGGGGCCGGTTCCTTCAGGTTTATATAGGACTCCGTGCAAGGTGATCTCTCCGCTAGGAAATGTGACGGTTTCTGCCACAGACAAAACTAAGGGTAGGAGCAGCAGTGCGAAGAGGGCGGAAAAATAAGGTTTAGTCATTTCTGTATCAATAGCTCAAACCAGCATTCATCGGTGCTTTGTGAAGTTGGAACATTCTCATGTTCGCTCAGGTCGACGACATGCGCAAGCGCGGCTCCAAAGTCCCGATAAGGCGTGCCAGCTCAACCGGTCGATGCAACACCATCTAATCACTTCAGCCGACAATGCTTCCCCCTAGAGATCCGATCTGTTCGGCTGTAGTCTACCAGACCTAGACAGGGTGGTGTTTGGTCTGAATCAACGCTCACGAACAAGCACCAAGCGGACTTTCTTCGCTTTGTTAGTCGGCCGAGGATCGCGACGCAGATGCGCCACTCGCCTGAACAAGCCTGTCAGATGCCGGCGTATCAGGCATAGCCGCTTTCTGGTTCCACCGAACCCGAACCTTTGCCGACGCCTTTCAGACTGTAGGTGACGGTGAGGTGCGTGATGAATTTCACGCTTTTGTAGCCGAGCTGGCGGGCGACGCGCGGGCGGAGCGGGCCGCCGTTGCCGACGGGAAGTTCATCGCCATTCATCCCATATGCGAGAAAAGTCTGCGGGTGCATTGCGTCGGCCATATCGATGCTGTCCCACCAGTCGGGATCGATTTCTAGCTTTTCTAGCTTTTCTCCCTCACCTTGACTTCGCTCTGGCCGCGTTCTAGAGTGATGCTCCCCTGAGGCTATTCTCAATTGAATATTGAGTTTGTGCATATAAATCTGAGCTCTGGCTTGGGGAGGCTTGCAGCATGTCCCTTCTGAATGGATTTTCAGCGTTCACCATCTTCCTGGCTATTGCTGCCATCGGTTTTCTGTTTCTTGTAGTTAGTTTTTTGTTTGGAGAACTTTTCGGCCATGGCGACATAGGGGGACACGGCGGGGACGTTCATGGAGACACGCACGGTATCGGCTTCTTCAACACGCGAGTGGTGAGCGTGTTCATCACAGCGTTCGGCGGATTCGGTGCGATCGGAGTCCATCTAGGCTATCGGACGGAGATTAGCACGCTGATCGGTCTGGTAGGCGGCGCGTTGTTTGGCGGAATTATTTATTTGTTTGCAAGCTTTCTTTACAGCCAGCAGGCTTCGAGCGGCACTCTCGTGGGGGATCTGGTCGGCCTTACCGGAGAGGTGAGCGTTGCGATTCCCAAAGGCGGATTGGGACAGGTTCGCTGCTCCCTTGGTGAAAACGTAGTCGAGAAACTCGCGCGGACAGTGGATGGCGAAGGGATTCCTGCGAACACGTCAGTGAAGATCGAGTCCTTGGCGGGCGAAACCCTGCTTGTCCGGCGTATCGGCTAGTTAGTCATAAGATCGAGAAGAGGTGGGAGAAATGCCTACGCAGTTTTTTATTCCAGTCATCGTAATTCTGGTGGTGCTTTCGTTGTTTGTGGCCATGGCGCTATTCAGCCGGAACTATCTGAAAGTGCCGCCCAACGCCGTAGCCGTGCTCAGCGGGCGCAAGCGCAAGACGGCGGACGGGAAGACCGTGGGCTACCGCGTAGTGAACGGCGGAGCGACGTTCCGTTTCCCGCTGCTCGAGCAGGTGGATTACCTTTCGCTCAACGTATTTACGATTCCCCTTGAGATTAAACGTGCATACACGCTGAAGGGGGTGCCCATCTCGGTGAAGGCGGTCGCGAACGTCAAGATCAAGAGTGACGACACTTCGCTGCGCGCGGCGGCCGAACGTTTTCTTGGTATGCCGTCCGACCAAATCCAGAAAGTAATCTTTCAGACGTTGGAAGGCCATTTGCGAGCCATTCTCGGAACGCTGACTGTGGAGGAAGTGAACAGCGACCGCGCAAGCTTCGCACAGAAACTGACGTCCGAGGCCGCGCAGGACCTGGAACGAATGGGCATCGGCGTGGATGTGCTTACCGTCCAAGAGATCAGCGACGAGGAAGGATATCTCGACGCCCTCGGAAAAAAACGGACTGCTGAAGTGAAGCGCGACGGCACCATCGGAGAGGCCGAAGCCACGCGCGACTCCAAAATCAAATCAGCAATGGCCATGCAGGAAGGCGAAAAAGCCAAGTTCGATTCGGACGCCAATATCGCCGGCGCGCAGCGCGAGTTCAACATCAAGCAGGCCCAATTCCTGGCGGAGGTCGAAACTCAGAAGGCCATGGCCGCTCAAGCGGGGCCGCTCGCGCAGGCCAAGGCCAGGCAGCAAGTGGTAGTGGAAGAAGTGCGCGTGGAGAGAATGCGCACGCAAGAGCAGATCGCGGTCCAAGAACAAGAAGTCCAGCGCAAACAAAAGGAACTCGAAGCCACGGTTATCAAGTCCGCCGAAGCCGATCGACAGGCCGCCATTTTGCGCGCCGAGGCCGCCAAGCAGTCGGCTATCCTCGAAGCGGAGGGCTCCAAGTCTGCTCAGATTGCTCTCGCGGAAGCGCAGCAGGAAAAACTTCGGCAGGAGGGAATGGGACGCGCCGCTGCAGTCGAAGCCGAAGGACGCGCGGAAGCTGCCAAAATTGAGGCCATAGGATTGGCGCAAGCGCGCGCCATTGAGGCGCAAGGCGTTGCCGAGGCGCAAGCTATCCTGAAAAAAGCGGAAGCGTGGAAGCAGTTCAACGACGCGGCGAGGCTTCAGACCATCCTGGAAAGGTTACCGGCCGTTTTGCAAGCCTCCGCGGGAATTTTCGGGGCGGTGGCTGCGCCGCTCGGAAACATCGACAAAGTGGTTGTGATCGAACAGGGCAACAGTGGAGACGGAAACGGAACCGGCGGCATCGGCCGCGTAGCGCGCACCGGGCCTGCTCTCGTCTTCGGGCTGCTGCAACAATTGCAGTCGCTGGGCCTCGACATTCCCACCGTTCTTGCGCAGCTTGGAGTAAATGCCGGAAAGCAGACGGACGTTACAGCTAAGCAAACCGAAGTTGTGGCGAAGCCGGCGGATCCCAAAGCTGGCCTGCCGCTGACATAACGAACGGCGCGAGCCCTACGATGATTGCGCGGGCCCCTCTATGCCCACTTTTCAGCTCGAGTCCAAACTTAAGCGCGGTCGGACTGAAATACTGGTAATCCATTGCGGAGATTACCGGTTTCAACCGGCCTTCTACGAATTCCTGAACGGCGCCCTAAATCTGAACGGCAGTTACGACTTGATGGTAATTCCCGGCGGCCCGCTGAGCTTGACGCTTTTTGAATATTTGCCGAAGTTTTCGTGGGTGAGCTGGAAGTGGCTCCGATTCTTCGTCGAAAAACACGGAATCCGGCGGCTCATCCTGATTCAACATCAAGACTGCGCATGGTACGAGACGATGCCGGTTCACTTGCACGCTTCTTCTGAACTGCGTCAGCGCCAGGAGCAGGACCTCGGACGTGTAAAGACCACTATGAAGAAAGATTTTCCAAATCTGACTGTCGAGCTCTACTACGCGACCTGGGACCCAACCGATCGGATTACCATCGGCTCGATTGCGGGCTGAACTCAAGCCTTTAGGGTTCGTGCCGCAACTTCTGCGCGCCTCGTCTTCTTGAAATCCTGCTGGTGGTGCCGCTGCGTCAGGGTGAAATGGCCGCACGCTCTCCTGGCGAACTATTATTTGGTCAGCGAATTGCTTCTGTTGGGGTGCGCTTGATGAATCGCGTTCAGGTGGCCGGTAGCGTGAGCTCGGAAATTGAGGCGCTCAGCCGCTTTCGGATGACTTCTGAGTAAAGATGTCATGTATGATACAGTTTGGCGATAGCTGATATGTGGAAAATATAAACCTCGGTGAGGAGGCCATGAAGAGACGATTTACACGAGGCGTAATAGGGGGATTCCTCGCTGCCCTCGTTTTTCTGCTTGCGCTGGTGTCTTCGGGAACTGAGGCCGCGCCCGCGGCCCAACCTCAAAATACGCAATCGAACATGCCGCCTCCGTTACGCTCCACGACGCGGCTGGTTAAGGTCAGCGTCGTGGTTCAAGACAAGCATGGCAACCCTATCGTTGACCTTAGAAAAGACGACTTCGTGGTTCTGGATAATAAGAAGCCCCAAGACGTTCGGATCTTCTCGATGGAAACAAACCGGTCTCCACGGCATGCGCAGGCGCCACTGCCACTCGACACATATTCGAGCCTCTCTCCGGGAAAAGGGGACGCGCCAGCCAACGTCACAGTGATCCTTCTCGACGGGCTCAACACGGCATTTCCGGACCAAGCCTATGCCCGGCAGCATGTGATCAAATTCCTCGAGCAGATCCAGCCGCATGACCGCATTGCGCTTTATACGCTCGGAAGCGAACTCCAGATATTGCATGATTTCACGAGCGACGCGACCAGCCTGCTCGCGGCTCTTGAGAGATACAAAGGGGATTTACCACGCCTACTCGACACTCCGGACGCGCAGAATGCGAAGAACAACAATGGTGGGCCAGCGAGCAGCGGATATGACGACACAGCTATCAATACGAGCAACATGCTCAGCGCTTTCCTGAACAGTAGCGCTATGCAGGGCGAGATCGCTTTTCGTTCGCAGAACCGTATAAGCCAAACTCTGCGTGCTCTGATGCAAATCGCGTACCATGTCAGTTCCCTGCAAGGCCGGAAGAATCTGATCTGGGTTTCCGGAAGCTTTCCAGTGATCCCCGGCTACATGATGTCCGGAATTAATGCACCTGACGAAAACATGTTGTTCGCCAAGGACCTCGAAGCCGCAGAACGGGAATTAAACAACGTGACTCTCGTTGTGTATCCCGTTGATGCGCGTGGCTTGATGGATATGAGCATGGGCTACTCGAATTACGTCGCGATGAACAATATTGCGCATTGGACTGGCGGGAGAGCTTTCTACAATACCAATGACATCAAGGGAGCGATTCGTACCGCAATTGAAGATTCTCGTGTCACGTATGAGCTCGCCTACTATCCTGAGAGCGGAAACTGGGACGGCAAGTTTCATACAATTAAGGTAAAGGTGAACCGGGAAGGAGCTCGCGTGCGGGCCCGAGCGGGATATGTTGCCAGACAGGAGTTGCAGGTCGATCCGTCGCTGCGCAACACGATTCTTTCGCAAGCGGCTACCAGCCTTGTAGAGGCAAACCGACTCGACGTGACTGTGCACATTAATCGGGCTAGTACAGACGAAACGGGCGCACGAACGCTAGCTGCGGCCATCACTATGAACCCTCACCAACTGAACTTGAAACAGCAAGCCGGACTCTATGCAGGAGTCGTGGAGCTAGTGTTCCTCCAGCTTAATAGTCAGAACCGGATCATCGATACGATCGAATCGCCGTACCAACTAACGCTGCAACCCACAACATATGAACGGCCACCAGAACAAGGCTTCACGCTGCTAAAAGAGCTGCCCATCCTACCGGGAGCGGTGGATCTTCGCGTTGTGCTCCGAGACCCTTCAACGGCTATGGATGGCGCAGTGGCTGTGCCGCTCGCGAAATATTTTCCTGAACGGAACGCGCCGCGCTAATGTTGCCCGGCGGCGTCCGAGTCGCGCAGAACTGGATAAGAAACAATTGCTTGCAAGCCCATGCCCGGCCCGCACTCTCGCCCTTTTATATTGCGTCTGATAAGGGGACATCTTCCTCTCAGTGCGCACTTTTCCCGTACTGGCGAAGGCAATCAGATTGCCGTGGCGGCGAGTCGCAGTCTGTAATCTAATGCCGTTCTTGAAGTCAAAAAAGAGATTACGGTCTACAATTGCAATCCATTGTTAAAGGAGGTTTACACATGATGAAGACAAGAGGACTGCTTGCATTTTTACTTCTGCTGGCTGGTGGCGGCCTTGCGCTGGCACAGGACGCAAAGCCGACGGAACATCGCTCCATCGCCCAGGTACTGGATCACAGCGTCGCCGGTGTGGAGAGCGAATTTGTTCCCGCAGCAGAGGCCATGCCAGAGGACAAATATTCATTTGCACCCATGAACGGCGAATTCAAAGGTGTGCGCAACTTCGCTCAGCAGGCCAAACACGTTGCCGCAGTCAACTACCTGGTCGGAGCAGCCATTCTTGAAGAAAAATCACCCGTCGATCTGGGCAGCGAGAACGGCCCAGATTCGGTGAAAACCAAAGCGGATATTATGAAATTCCTCAAGAACTCGTTCATATACGTCCACAGAGCTGTCGGTACCATCAATGATGGCAATCTGCTCAAACCCATCAAGAGTCCCTTCGGCGAAGGAATGGTTACGCGACTGGGACTTGCCACTCTGATCGTGGGGCATTGCTTCGACCACTACGGGCAGATCGTGGAATACCTGCGGATGAACAGCATTGTGCCTCCTGCCAGTCGTTAATGACTGCGGCAGATCCCCAGGAACCTGGGGTCCGAGCGCCGCATACGCCGCTCGCAGCGCTCTCGTGTGAGCGGACAGTCACGCGGCCAAATCGTCGATGCCATCTCCATCCGGGAAAGACCGGCAGAAATCGAGGACCGAGCCATTCCCGGTCATTGGGAGGGCCATCTCATCGGCGACACAAAGAACAGTCACATCGTGACCTTGGTAGAACGACATTCGCGTTTTACCGCGCTGGTAAAGGTGCCCAGCAAAGACACGGCTGTGGTCGTCGCCGCACTGAATCGGCACGTTCGTAAACTCCCCGCGTCACTGCGGCGCACCAGAATTGTCAGTTCCACGACGCTCAGTGCATCAGAGCTGTCGATGGGTGACTCTTATTTTTCTTCCTCGCACTCAGGTGTGGTTCTGTATGATATTGCAGCTTGAGGAGGTCTCGATGATGGCTCGACGAGTCTTACCCCGTGTCCTCGCCGCGCTCCTGTTCGCCATTACCGGTGTGGTGCCGCAGTTACCCGCCCAGCGTGTCGTAGACCTAACCGCTACGGACGGTACTAAACTGAAAGCGACCTATTTTGCCGCTGGCAAGCCGGGTCCCGGAGTCCTACTGCTGCATCAATGCAACCGCCAGCGCAAGGTTTGGGACGGCCTGGCCCAGCAGCTCGCGGCGGCGGGAATCAACGTGCTCACGGTGGATTACCGCGGCTTTGGGGAAAGCGGGGGCGACTCGTTCGATAAGCTGCCGCCAGAGCAAATCGCGCAGATTCAAGTTGAAAAGTGGCCCGGTGACATCGACACCGCCTTTCAGTATCTGGTGTCCCAGCCGGGCGTTACGCGTGACATGATCGGCGTGGGTGGCGCGAGTTGCGGTGTCAATAATTCCGTTCAGACAGCGCGTCGGCATCCGGAGGTGAAATCTTTGGTGTTACTCTCGGGGAATACGGACCTAAATGGCCGCCAATTCCTGCGCAACTCGGCAAAACTGCCAGTGTTTTTCTCCGTCGCCGATGACGATGAATTCCCGCCCACAGTGCTGACGATTGAGTGGCTCTATAGCCTCACCTCAAATCCAGGAAAAACGTTCGTTCATTACGCCACAGGCGGCCACGGTGCAGATATGTTTCCAGTGCATACGGAGTTGCCGGGAATTATCGTGGACTGGTATGTGACTACGCTGGTTAAGACTCCAGGACGAGCGCCCGCCACTAAGGATGCTCCCGCGATCCCTCCCGAGGTACATATCCTGGATCAGATTGATCAGCCCGGCGGCGTGGCCCAAGTTGGGCAGCTTTTTGAAGAGACCCGCAAACACGATCCCAAAGCCATGCTGTTTTCCGAGGCTAGTGTGAACTTTATGGGATACGAGCACATTCAATCTGGCGATACCAAGGGTGCAATTGAAATCATGAAACTCAACGTAACTGCATATCCGAATTCGCCAAATGCTTATGACAGTCTTTCCGATGCTTATCTTGCGGATGGCCAGAAGGATCTGGCACGCCAGAACGCCAAGAAAGCGCTGGAACTTTTGCCCTCCGACACGACTGACAACGAGCTGCGCCGCAATGGAATTAGGACCAGCGCCGAACAGAAACTGAAACAGCTCGCGGATACGCCGCAATAGTTCGAATCTACCAGGGCACTGCACACCAACAATTCAAGTGAGGGTCCGTCTGTTCCCAACATGTGATGAACCACGGCTCCTGTCACGCGATGCGGAAGTTCGATATAAGATCGCAGGATCTGTGGCTCCAATACATTTTCTGTTCCGACTTCATAGGTATCTCGTGCGCAGATCGTGAGGGCGTGGGCGATTCTAGCTAAAAGCGCGGTTCGTGTACTCTGTGACAGCGATTTCGTATTTATCTTATTTTTCTGATCTATAGGAAGTGGATTGGAACTGTCTTTGAATGCCGATTTTTTGATGAGCTAGAGACTTACGGGCGTATTTCGACAGGCGTTCCAACTGGAACCATCGGCCATATTTCCTCGATTTCCGAGTTTGTAACTGCGATGCACCCGTCGGTCCAGTCCACCTGGCGATGCAAACTGCCGACCCACGCATACTTGCTGTCCAATCCGTGGATTTCGATATTGCCTCCAGGTCTTACCCCTAGCTTGCGTGCTTTCTCGCGGTCGGTGGCGTTCGGATAGGAAATGTGGAGCGCAAGGTGGAATCGGCTATGAGAATTCTTTGAATCGACCACGTACTCACCCTCCGATACCTTATGGTCTCCTTCACGTTCCTTCGCTCCCGCGGGTACGCGGCTTAGCGCCACTTTGTAGGTCTTCAGAACCCTAGTGCCGTGCATCAGCATCATAGTTCGAGTCGATTTCTCAACAACGATGCGGTCCGCCGCCTCTATTGCTGGTGTTCTAGGTTTGGCAGCACACCAACAGCTTATAAACGCAAGGCTCAGTAGCGTGCACAGGACAGAAGCCGCCTTAGCGGTGACCGTGGCTTTGGGCAAGCTTTTAACGGGAATGTATCTCGTTGCCGATTGTCGCGGCAGGAACACACGTTGATCACCCACCTAGCGCGCTTGTGGTTCGCAGGATCCGTATTGCAGCCAGTGCGGGCCGCTCTTGTCGATTTGCAATAGTGCTATGGGCCCGCCTACTTCTGAGGGCTCGCCAGTGCTTTCCTTCTGAATCAGAAATTCGATGGCATTTGAAACGCCACGGTCCCAAATGCGCGGATTAGAGGCGACCTCCCGGTCTATGATCTCATGGTGGCCGAGGTATACTGTGGATCGGCCTTTACTGCATTCGCCTGGACAATCTCGTGTTTTTGGCTCAACGACAACCCGATTGTTCGTCACGCCAACCAAGAACCGACGAACAAACATTTTTGGCTGGCCATTTTCAAAACCCATGAAGACTACGTCAGAGACAGATTGACCATCAGCGTGTTGTTCAAAAAAAACGGGCTCTTTGTTCTTGACTTTCTGCAACCAAACGCGAAGTTTGTCAGAAATCTCGACGTCAAAACGCGAAATCCTCTTCTTAAGCGTTCCGGTACCATGGAGCGCTTTGTCAGCAATGTTTGGAATATCGAGGTCAGAGCCATCAACGACAATATTGCGAGCATAGGCAGTAAAGATTCCACCGGTATGATGGATTTTACACGCGAACCATTTTTCACTGCCATCCCACCTGCCGACCATACTATCGGAGCCTAAATAGAGAGCGTCGCGAGCCCTAATCGCGACGATTGCCGTTTGGCCAAATGCATAATTCGCGATCAGAAGTGCTACGACGGCAACGAGAGGACCACGAAATAACAAATCTTTCAACGTCGTATGTATGTTTGCAATCGACGGCGGATTTTGCATGAAACTGCCCCAACCGTGCCTCACTATTTCTTCTTGGGCTGCCTGAAGGATTCTTGCTTTGTTCATAGCGAGCAGGATAGCATCCGTTGCGATGTCCTTCGAAGAGATGCTGATTCCCGCGTGGCGCCAAGCATGGCTCCGCAACTACCGCTTTGGGTTGTAGTCACCCAGAAGCAGGCTTTCGTCAAGCCGGTCTGAAACCTGCCCGCCGCGCCGCGAGACTAGCATTCGTGTCGAGAACAGGGATTATCACCAACTAATTGGCACAGATTGTAACGTAACGCAGTTACCGGAGAAGTGGTTTTGATTGTGAGACAGGATTTTATCTCAACGTACCGTCCGCTGGCGGCTGTTCGATCCGATACGGCTCATCAGAATCGTTGAGGTCATCCCACTCGCGAAAGCTATACCCCACAACACATGCGGTCCCCATCGCTGCAAGAGTTCCGCACCGAGAAATGGTCCCAGCGAAAACGCGATGCTGAAGGACATTGTATAAAGACCCATATAATCTCCGCGACGTTTGGGTGGCGCAATTTCGGCAGCGTAAGCGGAGCTCCCAGGCATCAGGATCATTTCGCCGAACGTCCAGATGACGACGCCCACGAACACTCCAGAAGGCCCGGTGACGATCGCGTACGACCCGAAACCGATTGCGTAAAGAAGTGCGCCAAGCATTAGAGTCCGCCGGTGTGACCAGTGCGCCATGGCCGTGTTCAACGGCACTTCGATGGCCACAATCATCAGCGTATTCACCGTGAAAACTGTGCCGAAGACCGATTCCGGCAATCGCAGATCCCGTACGAGAAAAAGCGGTAGTGTCGATGTAAGCTGAAAAAATACGACCTGCACGGGAATTAGCGCTACAAGGAAATACAGCATTCGCCGATTCCGAAACGCGCTCAGGTCGGCGACAGGGTGTGGCGCTGCCAAAGGTGCCGCCGATTCTGCTTCCATTTCGCGGCCCACGTCTTCAGGATCTTCTGCCTCCTCCCAATCCTGCGCTCTCCCTCCCCTCGCCCTCGGTTTTGTCCCTAAGTTTTGCCAGGGCGCGAGTATCAGCCAAATCCCGGCCAGTATCGAAGTGGCTCCATCAACGAAGAACAACGAACGAAAGGAAAATACAGCCAGGATTCCGCCGATTGCCGGTCCGATGCTCATCCCCAGATTTATCGCCAGGCGGCTCAAGGCAAAAGCAGTTTTGCGCTGTGTCGGGGCCACCAGATCGGATACCAGAGCAAGGCTCGGTGGACGCACCGATTCGTTCAGCACCGCGAAGAAGAATGTGATCACGAGAATGGCCGCAAAATGGTGCGCCAGTGGAAAGAGCAATAGCAGGATGCCCGAGAGCAGCAGAGAAGCCTTCACCACTACCAGCGGACCCACGCGATCACTGAGCCGCCCGGCAATCGGCATCGTCAGCAGCGAGGCAATGCCGTAAACCGTGAGGGCAAGCGCCGCGTGCGCGGGTGTGACTCCGAGTGTTCGCGTAAGGTACAAAACGAGGAACGGCAATACCATCGTACCGACGCGGTTTATGAGCATCGCGCCTGCAAGGATCCAGATTTCTTTGGGCAGGTCCCGCAGCCCGCGCCAGGGATTCATAGGGAGTTCGGATGCGACGATATAATGCACGGCGCCGAGATCAGCTCGGCGCGGCTTCTTCTTGTTCGAAGGCGTGGTGAGGAACGCAAGATGGTCTCTCCCGAACTCAAGAGCGCCCCTGCATCAGATGAAAGGAATAAATTAGGGTTTGATTAACCAGGACGCGGCGAACCCCATACTAAATCGTGCACTACGATATGGGATTGAGCAAGAAGAAGAAACATCAACATAGCGTTCTCGACGCCAGCCTCCAGAACGGGCGGTAGGATGTCTGCCAAATAATGGCGATATTTCTGCGGGTTTCGAGAGATAGTCAAAGTTTTCTCGTAGTTGGGCTCTTGTTTTACCTACAACCAGCTTCTCACGGCTCCTGTCGCCAATCATTGTGCCGGTCGCGGTTTCGAGGTTCATTCCATGGAGACCGTTCTTCCAGAGGACGTACTTGATGCTCTTGGGATCACTCTCGGATGGATAAGCCAAAGCCCAGCCGACGACAACAGCAAAACAAAAAGCGTGAGCACTAGAATATCGCTTCGCGCAATGGGAGCTAATTCTATTCAAGGGGTGTTAGCGGGCGGAGCCTGGTCGGTCAAGTATGCGTGCCGTAACGGTTAATGCAATAGTCTAGAGCGTGCTGTTTTGCACATTTGTTCGACCTCTGTTCGGATTACCGTTTCAGGGGTAACTTTAAATCAGTTCCGGGCATTCCTCTAATCTGGCGGTTTTTGATGCTTTTAGCCTCACGAAACCACATCAAGCAACTTCTGCTGCCTCCAGTCCTGGACCGACCGGCAAGCGGGGGGCGGCCCTTACGCATTCTGTTTGTCCATAGTGTCGCCGCGGAAGCAGAGCACTGGGTACCACAACTTAAGAGAGCACACTGCAAAGTCAGTGGAGATGTGGTTTCACTCTCGAGAAGTTAATCAAGCATTGGGCCCGTAATCCGCGAAGAGGAAATCATGTCTCAGTACGTCGAGAACTATCTCGAAATTGGTGAAAGACGTCGCCACTCGCGCATTCTGGTATCGCCGCAAACCTTCATAAAACTTGGTAAACACGGCGCTGGAATTATCCTGAATATCAGCGAAGGCGGTTTGGCTTTGACTTCGGCCGAGATTCTGAGCGCCGACCACGTGACGCCAATGCAATTCCAATTGCCAGGATCTCAGGAGTGGATTGAGACAAACGGGGAGATTGCATGGATCACTAAGTCGAAAACGGAGGCCGGCATCCGGTTTGTTAATCTTCCAAAGGACACTCGAAAGAAAATACGAAAGTGGATTTCTCAAAAACCTTCGCGCGCCTAAGTTGCTCAATAACAGCGCGAGTGCCTCACGCCCTTATCATCAAACCAATCTCTCTATAACTTTTACCGGAGAGGTGAATTTTCACTTATCCGACTAACCGGGAGTTGGCAGAATAGCCGCCATCGGTTTGCTGGTGACTATCCCAATTTCGGTACTTGGCCTTGCTTGCTACAGGAACGCGGACGAAGGCCGCGTACGGGCCAGATCAACGCGTGGACGGCGCGATCAGTCAAGCCCTTCCACCACGTACTCTGTCGAAACGATGGGATGATATTCGTAGGCATAGCTCTTTCCGTCACGCGAGACGGTCGCGCTTAGGCCATTGGCGAGAGCCGGACCTTCCGGCAGAGTGATAGTACGGAGCAACGTTCGCTTGCCGCCGGCGAGCTCGACTCGCCAGATTTCCATGGCCCCATCGCGACCAGGGCGCCGCAGCAAAATCGCGGAATCGTCCGAAGTAAAGTCGATCGGGGCGTCGCCTGATTGGAGTTGAGGAAGAGATTGCGGGGACCCGCCATCGAGAGGAAAAAGTTGGAATCTTGTCTTTGCGACGTCTGAAACCAAAAGACGCTTCCCATCGGAGGTGGCAGCGATCGCTATTGTTCCCTCCGGCGTTAGCGGCGTCTCATTGCCGCTGGTATCAATAAGGTAAGTTCGCTCAGGATGCCCTGCTTCGTTACACGTACAGAAAATCCGGCCATCCGGCAACCAGCGGGCTGCCAGGTGCTCGAGTTTTGAGTGAGTGATCTGCCGCGGGTCTCCTGCGCCCGTCGGAAGAAGGAGAAACTGATCAGGACTGCTCGGCAAGCGGCTTATGGCCCATTTGCCATCCGCTGATAAATCCATGGGATCACCGTCACCCAGGCGCACCGCCGGCGAGCCATCGAGGTTTCGAAGAAATGTTCCGTAGAGGTCGCCGCTATGCTGGTCGCCAAAAAGTATCTGCTTGCCGTCGGCCGAGAAACGCATGGCGTAGGCCCAGTCCATCCAGGTAAACTCGCGGGCCTGAGGATGGTCGGGAGTGAAGACCATTAGAATACGGCGGGTGCTCATGTCGTCCACAAGTATGCGTCCGTCGGGCAATGCGTCCTGAATGTCAATATTTCCCGGAGCAGAGAGCAAGCGGCGCTCCCGACCTCCCAATGTCGCGGCGTAAAGCGTGCGAAAGACGCCGCTCTTCACCGCGCTGAACCAGACCTCATCTCCTCTCGGCGACCACACGAGCCCTTGAGCGGAGGCATAGGTGCTGCTGAGTTGTTTGCGGTTACCGGCCAAGTCCACAATCGCTACAGCGCCTTGATCATCGCCAAAAACCGCATGATCGAGAAAAGCAATTCGTTTTCCGTCGTGCGAAAAGCGTGGGTGGCTCACCCAACCGCCCGTTTCGTACAATAATTTTCCCGGAGGGTACTCAAGCCGATACGCGTGCCGGCCAGGGTCAAAGCGCACGACTGCGAAGTTTTTGCCATCGGGCGCCCAGTCCGCGTATTGCACCGAATCCATCACGGGCCGCGGCGCGCCGCCGCCGAGTGCCAATCGCGCCAGGGTGCCCGCTCGCACGTAGCCGGGCCCAATACTGTGAAGGTCGAGCAGGACGAGAATCTCGCCAGCGGGAGAGATCGCAGCAATCGAATCCGCCGCCACGCCAAGCGGACGCATTCCTTGAGTGTCCACGCGTCCCGTGTAAAGCCCCAAGTCCGTATCCGAACCCCACATGGACGCGCTGATAATGGTTTGCCCGTCGGGCAAAAACCGAGCTGAGTCCACATATCCGCGCTGATAAGTCACCTGGCGGAACAACGCTGGTTCGTGACGGGCAGTGGAACGGGCCACGAACAAGGTTCCCATAACAATCAGCGCGAGTACGAGCGCGCCGATTCCAGCGAGCACCCAATGGCGCGATGTCACTGCCGGGACAGCAGACACAACGGCCTGCTGCCCGGAGGAAATTTTCGTAGCACTTAGCTCGCTGAGGTGAAACGCGATATCACCCGCGGACTGAAAGCGCTGATTCGGGTTCTTTTCAAGGCAATGGTGAACGATGTGGTCCAAGGCGGGCGAAATCTCGTGGTTTGTCTCGATGAGTTCGGGAGGTTCGTGATTCAGGACGGCGCTCATCACATCAGCCGATGTCTGACCTTGGAATGCGCGGCGGCCAGAAAGCATTTCGTAGAGGACAGCGCCGAAGCTGAATATGTCGCTTCGTGCGTCCGCTGGTTTTCCTCGGACCTGCTCCGGTGACATGTAGCCGGTGGTACCCATGACGACGCCGGGCTGCGTCCCTGAAGCCAACGTCGCGTCAGGGTCAGCAGTACTGGATTCGGTGAGCTTAGCCAGACCGAAATCGAGAATCTTTACGCGGTCGTCATCGGTTAAAAAAATATTTTCGGGTTTCAGGTCGCGATGCACAATTCCGCGTTCGTGTGCAGCGGCCAGGCCCTTCGCGATGAGGATGGCGTACTCGACTGCTTTGCGCGAACGCAGAACGCCTGAGGCGAGCCGCTCGCGCAGTGTCGCGCCCTCCAACAACTCGGAGACAATGAACGGCGAGGCTCCATCCGCCGCAACGGCAAGCCCTCCCTGCGCGCGGGAGGCGAGCGGAGCCGTGCCGACGTCAAAGACAGTCAGCAGGTTCGGATGATTGAGGGCGGCAACCGCCCGAGCTTCCTGCTCGAAGCGCCGCAGCCGGTCTGAATCCTGGGCCAGCGAGCCCGGCAGAACTTTGATGGCCACATCGCGGTGCAGACGTGTGTCGCGGGCGCGATACACTTCTCCCATTCCGCCTGCGCCCAGCAACGATTGAATCTCGTATGGACCGAGTTTGGTACCCGAGGTGAGCGGCATCGGCCCGCATTATAGAACACCAGAGCGAATCCTAACACACCGCCGAAGCACACCTCGAACAACTGGGGTCCCAAGAGTCGAAACATTCCAGCGGGGCGACCCCAGCTCGTCATCAACCAGGGCAAGGCCAACGACCTACAAAGAACACAAACCAAAACTGGAAGAGGGGGACATTTCTATCAGTAAAACAGGGACATTTCTAATTAGGTAAGGAAGGGGACATTTCTAAATTGGTTTGACAACATGGCGAACTGAGATTGACAGGAGAGGCCAGTTGGCCGTATGGTTTCGACACAGAAGGTATCGGCGATTCCCCTAAAATACCGCGTCTAAAGGAGGGACCTTAGTATGAAACTCCTCCGGGCAGTTTTTAACCTCACCATGCTTGTTTTGCTTGCGTGCTCTGTTGCAATGGCCCAGAACAAAGCAGCCGCAACAACAGAATCAGGTTGGGGTCTTCATTCCACGACGTTCGAGACTTCTGCCGGGAGGGTTAAGGTAGATTTTCCTGACGACGTGGCGGCTGGGGACACGATTTCGGGAAGGGTCTTTGTCGAGCCGAGTGGTGGGACAAGCGAACAGCAACGCCGTAATCAGGACGAGTTGAACGGATATGTTTTCCAACTTGAAAAGCAGAAAATCCCGGCGCGGGGCGGAATTCTGAAGTGGACTGTGCCGACCGGGCTGGCGGGCGGGACCGTTGCGCTTTTATTGACGGATTCCAAAGGAAGGAAATTGGGGAATACCGCACTCCCTATCTTGAACGCATTTGCAGCGCAGAGCAAGCAGGCGCTCAGTCCAGACAGTCTCCCGGCGTTCGGCCAAGCGGGCAGACCGGGGCAGATCGTCGCTCCAGGCGTCTTTGACGGTAATTTGGAGACGGCCGTAGTCACCGTTGGAGGCCGCGAGGCGGAGATTCTAGCGGAATCGCCAAGGAAGCTCGTCTTCCAGAATCCACCAGACGTTATCGGCTCGACGAAAATCGAATGCCGGAAAGGCTCTGCGCGAGCGGACGGTTTGTATCGCAACGTTGCAGTCAATCTGGATTCTGGAGCAACGAATCTCCCGAAAGGTGGGCAAACCGAACTTACGGTAAAAGTCAGAGGTTTGCAAGAATTCTCAAATTTTCTACCGCTCCATCTGCGCAACGAAACACCGGCAATTGTCACTTTGCAAGGTGGCAATGAACAATTCATCCCAATTTCCGCACAAGACGTTCAATCTGATGGCAGCTTCAATCTGACCCGCTCGCTGACAGCGCTCCAGGCTGGTCCATTTGATATCCATGCTTCCATCGGAATCGGCCAGAATTGCGGGGAGTGCAAACCTCCGCCGCAAGGAGGACAAGGCGGGCAGACGTGGTGCGTCGCTTGCCCGAACTGCGTGACTCCCTGCCAATGCAATCTCTGGGGCCTAGAGAAGAAGAAGCCAGGTCAGGAGTATGGCGCTCTCACACGCCTGGCGACGCAGAATGTCAAAGTGCCGTATGACCCTACTTTCTCTTACCAGTGCTTGTGCGAGTAGAGTTTGCGCCACGCGCCGAGCGCCGCAAGTTTCTGCCAACATGAAAATCACGACGCGCTCGATAAAATGACCGCGAGCGTTATCTTTTCATTCTGGTGGCATGGGGAACGTAAGTAAGTTTTCTGTCGACGTCGAACAAGCGGCGCGTCAATGCGAGGTTCGGCTCGTTGAGCTTTGACGGCGGCGTTGTTTCGAAATAAGCGCGAGGGTTAGAATGTTGGCGCATGCAACTCTGGTTCGCTCATGAAAGCGCTGTTACCCTCCGCGAACAACTCGTAACGCAGGTTATTCTGGGAATCCTGAGCGACGATTTACGCCCTGGACAGCGGCTGCCAAGCACACGAGAGCTGGCGCGGCGATTCCGTCTGCATCCGAATACAGTGAGCGCCGGATACAGACAACTCGATCGCGAGCATTGGGTGGAGTTTCGACGCGGGAGCGGCGTGTACGTCCGGGACACCAAGCCAGAGAAGGCGCTATCGCCTGCGTTCGCGCTCGATCAGCTTTTGGGTGAACTTCTTCGCTCCGCGCGCCGACTGGGCTTTCCTTTAGCCACGGTTCGCTCGCGGCTGCGCCATTGGTTTGAACTGCAGCCGCCCGATCATTTCCTGCTGATCGAGCCGGACGAAGAGCTGAGACGGATCTTGACGGTGGAGATGCAACGCGCGGTGACTCTGCCGGTGAAAAGTTGCGGACTAAAGGATTCTGAACTTCCCGAGGAGTGCGAAGGCGCGATTCCGGTCACGCTCGCGGGCAAGGAGAAGATTGTGCGGCAAGCTCTGCCGGAAGGAGTTGAGTTCCTCATACTACAGGTTCGTTCGGTGCCAGGCTCTTTGGCGGGGTGGTTGCCGGCTCCTCGCGGTGTTCTTCTCGGCGTGGCATCGAGATGGCCGGGCTTTCTGAAAATGGCTCGCGCAATGCTGGTTGCCGCAGGATTCCACGCGGATAGCCTGTTATTCCGCGATGCACGCAAGGCCCATTGGCAACGAGGTTTGAAAGAGGCGGCCGCGGTGGTCAGTGACGAAGTCACCGCCAGCGAGTTGCCGAAGACTCTTCGCGTAGTGCCCTTCCCTCTTGTTTCCGAAGCGTCGTTGGCGGAGTTGCGACGCTACGAGCAGTTCATCCGCAACCCGCTCGTCCCTTCCATTTGATACCTGGCACGATGTGACACTCGAGAAAGTGTCACAGCAGGCGCATCGCGAGTCCCAGCGCAACTCTAGACTCATTGGCGAATCGAGAGGTGATCATCATGCGACGAACACTCGCGGCAATGCTGATAGTGCTTTTGCTTGTCCCCGAATTGCCCGCGCGAAACAATCGCGGCTGGGAAAACGTGAAGAAATTGAAGCGCGGTACTTCTGTCGAGATATTGTTTTGGAGCGGCGAGAACCTTAGCGGGGCGATTGATGGCGTCAGCGATGCGGGAATACAGCTCGCCATGGATGATGCCAGCGCAGCGCAAGTCGGCTGGCTGCGCGATTTCGACCGCGCAAGCATCCGGAGAGTAGTGCGCGTCCGCGAGCACAACTTACCGGATAGCAGGCGCTGGATGGCAATCGGTGCGGTGGCCGGAGGCGCGGTTGGGGTGACGGCTGGAGCTATCGGAGACGCCGAGCATGGCAACAATGGGCGTTGGATCGTGGACGGCTTCGCCGGAGCGGTCTTTGGCTGGCTCGTCTCGGTCGTTGCGCTCGGCGCGGCGGGGACGGTTGACGTCGCCCGGGGGCTGCATCGTCGCGAAATTGTGTATGAGGACCAGAGCCATCAGCCGCCGCAAACACCATGACGTATCCAACGCGTGACGATATCTGGCGGGTTCTGGACCGAACGGATTTTCCCGACTTAACCGTGCGTTGCCCTTGGCAGTCTTGCAGACTACGACCAGTGCGGAGAGTGGGATTGAGCGGCTCTTTGCTGTGCGGCCCTTGCTTGGGCCTGAGCTTGATTAGCTGACGGATCTTGCTCCGGACCGTTTTCAGTGCTATCTGCCCAGGCCAGAAGTACGGCAACACTTCCCCGTGCCGTGCTGCATATTGGGCTGTCGTACTCGCCTTCCACGCGGGAATCCTAGCAGGTGCAGCGCCAAAAATAAGTATTATGTCGCGGAAATCCAGAACAAGAAATTCAAATTAGGACACTATCTTTTTTGCCTTTTTTGGTGGGCACTTGCGATTAAACCAAATTCGGCATAGACTCCGTTCGCCTCAACACGAGCAGTATCCGCCTGTCACTCGACGGCTACCCCTATTGAGGTAGGTCCGACCACAAGCATCGATCAAAGAGATTTCCTCGGCGACTGTAAAATTGCTATCTGCCTCGAAGTCCAAAACGGAAATGCTGGTTAACAATAGGAGGATCTATGAACACTTTCGCAAAGCGAATTTTGGGATTATTCCTCATCGGCGCCATGGCATTGCTGATCGTTACCCTCGTACCAGCAACGGCGAATGCGCAAATGGGGAAAGGGACCCGCTTCTGTACGAACCTATTTAACCCCAACCTAAACCCGAACGGAAGGATATTTGCGTCCCAGGGCGCGCAAATGTACTGTTTCGGATCCCAACACAATTTCGGCAGTTCACACCGCACTCTCGGGGCCGCTAGTGCCAGGGATTAAGAACGTGGACGCTGCTAATCCAGGCGAAGATATAACGCCGAACGGGACGCAGGCCTATGGACAATCCGAGACCTCGATCGCCGCTGCCGGCCAGTATGTGGTAGAGGCTTGGAACGATGCCACTGGGTTTACCTCGCCCTGTCCATCACCAAACAACAAAGAAGAACTTACGGGATTTGGATTTTCCAACAATGGCGGAGCGTCCTTTACCGATCTGGGTGGTCTACCCAATAACAACTGCGCCAGCAGCCTTTACGAGGGTGACCCCAGTGTCGAGGCTTGGGAGTTTCAAGGACAACACTATTTCTATATCTCCAGTCTATTCGCTACCTTTAGCGGTGGACTAGAGGTAGCCGTTACCGCATGCCAGGTATCCGGGCCCTCACTCCAGTGCGGGCAGCCGACGGTTGTAGCGACGAGCCCAACCGGGGCAGGCGGGTTCTCCTTTCTGGACAAAGACTTTATGGCCATTGATCCCATGAGAGGCAGACTCTACATCTCGTACACCGACTTCGGGGCGGGCAACTCAATCGCTCTGGCGGCCTGTGATCTGACCAACAACCCGATGCAGCCGGTGTGCTCGAATGGATCGAGCAATGGGCCAATCTATCTCGTCGTGGCTCCGCCTGATCCCAATGGCTGCGAGAATGAGGGTGCGTATCCTGCCGTGGACGTCAGTACTGGCGATGTCTACGTAGCCTACGAGCACAACTGGCCGAGCGTCTTTGCTTTTGGCGCCTGCTTAACTGACCCCACCAAAGAGGTTGTCAGCTTTATTCCGGCCAGCTGTCTCTCCTTGCCAGGACCTAGCCTGTGCTCTACGTTCACCAACACCGCGGAGTTAGTGACTTCCCTGTCTGGGGCGTTTATTCCTGGGTATAATCGCTTCCCCATGAACGATTTTCCCCGGATAGCAGTGAGCGACAGCCACGGGACGGTGAGCATCGTGTGGAACGACGCGAGAGTCAAACCGTCCGGGGATATACTCCTGCAGAGCTTCTCGCTGGGGAGCCTCTTCCCGGTCCAGTTTGCGCCTGTAGTCGTGGATAAGGCTGCGACATCCGGACAAGGCTGGCAATTCCTGCCCGGAATGCGCAACACTGATGACGACGGCAACCTCTACATTAGTTGGTATGGCAGGGCAAAACCAGATACAGCGATCACCAACGTGTACGAGGCTGTTGGAGTAAGTCCAAGGACGACTGCGACCCCATCTAATATCAAGATTACGAATGTGGCGTCGGATTGGAATGCGGTCAGCTCTGACATCATTCCCAATTTCGGTGACTACACCGACAACTATGTTATTGCCACAGGTTTCGGACCACCGTTTACAGGCGAGATAGATTATACGGCTTGGTCCGATGGCCGACTAGGTGATCCACAACCCTTTGAGGCGCATATTACTCACTGAGGTAGCTGGACTGTGGCCGCCATTAACAGGATGGCGGCCACAACCGTTTTTGTTCCATTCGATTGTCAGCACCTTCCAATACATGTCGCCGGAGCAGGTGGAAGGCAAAGAAGTGGACGGTCGCAGTGACATCTTCCCTCTCGGCGCGGCGCTCTATGAAATGTTGACCGGGCGGCGGGCCTTTCAAGGCAAGAGGCCACTCAGGGTGGCCTCCGACCACTGATAGCCCCAACACAGTCTGCTGTTTATAGAGCGGCCTTCTCAGCGGTCGGCGCTACACCGAAACTTTGTACAGTGCATACGTTGACTACCACGGAACCCGATCAGGATTACAAGGAAACCGCCATTGATTGCGACCTTCTCGGTGCGACCAGAGGAGGAGACAGGAGTTAGCCCGCAGACAGTCTCTCTTCGTCTCTCTTCGTCTCTCTTCGTTGACTTGCCTTCTGCCTCCACCTAAGATGCGGGGCAGATGCCAGGTTCTTCGTCACTAATCGGGCAGACCGTCTTGCACTACCGAATTATAGAAAAGCTAGGTGGCGGCGGGATGGGCGTCGTCTATAAGGCCGAGGACACACGGCTGATTTTTGAGTTTCGATACAGAAAGCCGATCAATGCCATAAGAAAGTCGAGTTAATTGCCAAGCCTTAGGTTACACTCGACGACGTTCTGAAGGCAGACCATGGAGGGGAATGTATGTTTCACTTAATCTGGTACATTCTTATTGGGCTAATCTCGGGGGTTATCGCGAAATCGGTAATGCACGTGCACATAGCGATCTTCTGGACGATCGTGCTCGGCATCCTCGGATCGATCATCGGTGGCGGTGTTACCCATATGTTTTCGCGCCCGACGAACGAACGATATCATCCCGCCGGCCTCGTTTTTTCCACACTGGGCGCGATCCTGGTTCTCTACATCTGTTATAGGTTGAACATTCATTTTCCCCAGGTCAACCCGTTCTAGCTCATCGACGACCAGCCTCGTATTTCGTTCGGACGGTCCACGTCTCGGGCTGCTTGGTCGCGTCCGCAGCCAACGGCTCTAGCCCGGGTTGAAATTCAAATCGGGACCGAACACCCGCCAACAATATAATTGGCGACAGCATATTCCATATTCCTATTTTTGGCGAAGCAATCACTCGAGTGCCCGGTAAGTCTCCCAGACCCTCTGAAATACGATCGGGAGCCATCCTGTTAATCCGTCTTTCGCCCCGAAGAAATGCTGGGTACCGTAGCCCTGTTTATTTGTTCACCTGGATGATTCCCCGGAATATGTCCTGCGTGAAAGCCGTTCTGATTGCAGGCACGTAGAAAAACCCGCGTTGAGCAGCCTCCGTCATACTTCTAAGGCAAGAAAGAAAGTTGAGTCGGCATGCTCTACTCGCGATATGCTCAATCGCTTCCGGGAGGTCTTATGCCTCGCTCATTTTTTCCCCTACTAGCCGCACTTCTTATTTCCCTGTGGTCACCACTCTTCGCGTATGCGCAGCGGTCTTTCACAGTCGGCACTGCTTCCGCCACTCCGGGTGAGAAAGCCACGGGCTACCTTGAAGTCCCCGCTGGCATCGACGCCGCTACAAACATCCCCGTTGTCGTCATCAACGGCGCGAAACCCGGCCCCGTCCTCGCTCTTGTGACCGGTGCTCATGGCACGGAATACGTGTCCATCATCGCCGTCGAAAAGCTCATCGGCGAGCTTGATCCGACTAAAATCTCGGGAACGATCATCCTCATCCCCCTCGTCAACATCGCCTCTTTCGAGCAAAAGGTCCCGCATGTAAATCCCATCGACAACAAAAGCATGAATCGCTACTACCCTGGCCGAGCCGAGGGCACGCAGACGGAGCGCGCCTCCTTCCTTATCACGAACCAAGTTGTCGACCGCTGTGATTATCTGATTGACTATCACGGTGGTGACCTCGATGAGAGTCTTCGCCCGTACGCCTACTGGAGTCCGACCGGCAAAGAGGTTCAGGACCGTATCTCTAGGGAAATGGTCCTGGCCTTCGGTCTGGATCACGTCATTATCTGGCGCGACCGCCCCACCGACCCCGTCGCCACCCGTTATCTCGACAACACAGCCTCCGTGCGCGGCAAACCGTCGATCGTCGTCGAAGCTGGTTACGCAGGAACCGTCGAAGCCGATGATGTCGCACTTCTAGTCAACGGTACCCTCAGCACGATGCGCGCGCTGAAAATGCTCCTAGGCGAACCTCGTCCGATCGAGAACCCCGTTTGGCTCGAGAAAGTTGTCGACGTCTTGAGCGATGTCGAGGGCGTCTTCTATCCCCTCGTCAAGCGCGGCACCTACGTCGAAGCGGGAATGAAACTCGGCTACGTCACCGATTTCTTCGGCAAGACCATCTTTGAGCCCCGTGCGCCAACGGCTGGCGTGATCCTCCATCTTGACGCGGTGCCCTCACTCAAGAAAGGCGACAATATCGCTAACATCGGCGTCCTCGCCCCGAAAGCTCCCTAGATCCTTCGTCGCGCCGCTCTGTTTTTTCTAATTCACAATGGGGGCCTATTTTTCATCCCTAGGCCACCTCGTCCAGTTGCTGACGACCCTTTGCTGGCCGTCAGCTATCTGACTTCTCTAACTGTTTAACGATACTTTGGGTTAACCACACAGTCTCTGTTAGAAAATTTCAATCTCTCCGCTGCATGTAGGAGCGAGCCCAAGCCAGCGGCGATGGAGATTCACACTCGCAATTGCAATTTGTGTTTGGGACATATTTGCCACCATCTTTCTGATTCGCCTGGAACCCAACCACAGAATGGCGGGGCTAAGCTTCGGTGGTGTCTTGGTGCTCCAGGTTATTGAAAGTAAGCTAAAGATGCGACGCTTCGGGGTCTATTTTGGTTTTTTCGGCTGCAGCGGCCTTCTCTTTAGCGTGGGCTACGAGCGCCGCAAAACGCGGATCCCCATGCAGCGCTTTAAGGTCCGCGTTCTTTTCAATTTCGAGCAAACTCGGAGGTTCCAGTCCATGATCGACAGCTTCCTGCAAGAGAGAGAGAGCTTCATCGGGACGGTTCCGCAGAGCTGCGTTGACGGCCAGGTAATATGTTGTGAGAGCGGTGTGCGGCTCTTCCGGCCCAAACACCTGCCGTTCGGTGTCCAGCATCTCACCATAGAACTTCTCCGCTTCCAGGTATCGCTTTTCAGCAGTCAAAAGGGACGCCAGATTGTTCATTGTGATAAGCGTATCTGGACGAGTTAGCCCAAGGACGCGCCGCTGAGTTTCCAAAGTTTCCCGGTACAGCTTCTCAGCCTCCACAGTTTGACCTTCCAGCTGCAACGTCTGAGCCAGGTCATTCATCGCTGCCAGCGTCCGTGGGTGATCGGGTCCGAGGATGCGCCTCCGAATTTCTACGGTTTCATGATCGAGCTTCTCTGCCTCGGTATAGTGGGTCTCCCCCTCTAAAGCGTGCGCAAGATTTGCCATGGTGTTGACAGTTCGAGGATGCTCCGGCCCCAAGACGCGGCGTTGAGTTTCGAGAATGCCGCGGTACATCTCTTCCGCCTCGCGGTAGCGGCCCTCCCGCATCAACTCCTGACCCAGGTTTGCCTTCGCCGTCAGCGTGTTTGGGTGCTCCGGTCCAAGAATGCGGATTCGCGCATCTAGAACTTCGCGATCGATCTTTTCAGCTTCCGGAAAGCGTCCTTCTTCGTCTAGATCGCTCGCCAGATCGACCTCGGACGCCAGGACGTTGAGATCGTCCGATTGCAAGACTCGGCGGCGTTTTTCCAAGGTCTCGCGGTCCAGACGTTCGGCCTCTCCGAATCGCCCCTCCGCGTATAGAACGTGTGCCAGCTCATACATCGAGTTGAGGGTTTCGGGATCATCCGGACCGAGTGTGCGGCGGCGTTTCTCGAGTACCTCGCGGTCGATCTTTTCGCCTTCGTCGAAATGCCCTTCCTCAATCAAGTCATACGCCAGGTTGGACATCGACCTCAGCGTATCCGGGTGATCTGGTCCGAGCACCCGGAGGCGAGCGTCGAGCGTCTCGCGGAACAACTTTTCGGCCTCTGGGTAGTGGCCCTCGTCCCCGAGAACGGAAGCAAGAAGGTTCGAGGAACTCAGCGTGTCCGGTTTCCGCGGTCCAAGCGTACGGCGTCTGATATCAGCAGAGCGCTCCGCTAGAGTTTGGGCGTTAGAATAAAGGCCGAGGCTCTCGTACACCGTGCCCATGACGTACATCATCTGGGCCTGCAATTCGGGATCTTGTGCCAGGCCCGAGGTAACGTCTTTCGATGCTCGGTCGAGAATTTCGCGCGCGGTGATGCTGTTCCCACGCGCTTCGCTGGGATCGGATACCTTGAACATCCCGGTCATAAAGTCGGTGATGCGATTGGCGCGGTCGCGCTCGCGCGTGATGCGGCGAATCTGCATCGCCTGCAAGATCGCAAATCCTGCCAGCAACAGCACTAATGCGGCTGCCACGGCTACCGCGACGCGATGTCGCTGAGCATATTTTTGCAAGCGGTAGCTCGTGCTGACAGGACGTGCAGACACCGCCTCGTTTTTGAGATAGTGCGTGATGTCGGCTGCCAGCTCGGAAGGCGTCCCGTACCTGCGCGCCCGATCTTTCTCGATAGCCTTCATCGTAATCCAGTCGAGATCGTCATGAAGTTGGCGCACCAAATGCCTGGGCTCCGTTCCGCGCGATTCCGCCGAACGGCTCGAAGACTCGCTTTCTTTCTCAATCTGTGTGCTCGGACGCGGCGCGTCTTCCTCATGTAACTGCCGCAACAATTCATACACAGGTTGCTTCTGCCACTTTTTCGTGTCGAAGGGTAACGAGCCACACAGCAGCTCATAGAGAATCACACCCAAAGAATAGACATCGGTGCGCGTGTCCACGTCCCCGACGCTTGGATCGGCTTGCTCGGGACTCATATATCCCGGTGTGCCAACGAAGCCGCCAAACCGTGTGACAAAATTGTCCCCGTGGGCCGTTCCCTCGACAGCCTTTGCCAACCCGAAGTCAATGATGCGTGGCATCGGTTTCCCATCGACTTCCACTACCAAAATGTTCGCCGGCTTCAGGTCGCGGTGGATGATGGCCTTCTGGTGCGCGTGCTGCACTGATTCGCAGACTCTGATGAAGAGTTGGAGGCGTTCGTTGATATTCAGTTTCTTTTGATCGCAGTATTCGGTGATGGGCAGCCCCGGAACGTACTCCATTACGAAGTATGGCTGACCTTCGGGGGTTGTGCCCGCGTCGAAAACTTTTGCGATCGACGGGTGATCCATGATGGCTAGAGACTGCCTCTCCGCCTGGAACCTCTGGAGCACCGAATCGTCATACATGCCGGCTTTGATCAATTTCAGCGCCACCTGCCGCCGTACCGGGACAGTCTGTTCTGCTAGCCAGACCTGCCCCATGCCACCTTCTCCAAGTTTCTTGATCAATAGGTAACGACCAATCGACTTCGGTTCTGGCGCGGAATGGTCTTCCTGAGAAGCACCCGATTTTGGATTGCCTGGAGTGTCAAGCGTCGGGTTTGTATCGATATTGTTCGAGGCAGCAGTGTCTGACTGCGACCCAACCCTGCTCGACGTAAGATCCCTGGTGGGCCCATCTGCTTCGCTCATCGGCACCTCACGAGAAAGGAATCGGCGATTGGCGAAAGTCTATCACGTTGGGCGTCTCGCATACCCGGAGCGGAGTGGTCGGTTGAAGCTCGGACACAGTCAAGAATCGGCGATCTCTTGATGGCGCAGCACGATTAGCAGGACGCGGGGCTCGTCTTCATCTTCCAAGGCAGCCTTGAGGTATTCGGCAGTAAAATCCGGGTCCTTGCGGAGTCGTCGAATGATGGCCTCATCATGCGAAACACTAGCTTTACGACTCTTCAAGTATTTGACCTTCGTCCAAGGGTTCCGGTACGAGAGGCGATACCCCTGTCGTAATCGAATTGAGAGAGTGGCCTAGCTCATGGACTTGATTTAAAAGGGTCCCTATCGCGTTATTGTTGTTATTACCGAAATTTTGATATGGATTTCGTGGGTCCGTATACCCGACGGCATTCGGCTCTCCCGAGGACTGCTTGACGGGCGCACTACGACGAGATGCCAGTAATTTGCAATGACGCCACACAAAGCGCAACCACAAAGCGACCCTAACTTTTCTGGAGCCCACTTCGCTCCAGAAGAGCGCTAATCTCCTTGATCCACCCAGCGATTGTCTGCTGCTGTGCAGGCAGGGTGTCGAAGAACACTATGCCAGTTCCGATCCCGGGTTTGACGTAGGCCACCCTAGCCCAACTTTCAAAAGCGTCAGAATCTCGATCGATGACGATTTGAATGACTGTGTTCTTCGGCAGCTCGTCAAGCTTGTCGATATAGCAGCCCTTGGCGCTTATCTCAGAGGTATGTGCCCTGAGTCGAAGTTGAGTGAGGGGCTCGATGATCAGCACGCCCGTGACATACGGATAGCGAGGCACAGACCGCCTCTCGGCAAAACGCGAGCCCGCCTCCGCGTTCCCCGTCGGTTGCGCCTTACGGAACGCAGTCCGAGTCTCGCTGCATGTTGAGGAATCGGGTGCCTCCGCGGTGATCGTCGGTCTGACATACTTCTTTTTCATTCCGGCCTCACGGATAGACACGGTTCGCGAATCGAGTTTAGCACCTTATTTACTCCCCCAACACATACCCAGGCGAATACCCAAGCCCCCACCAGAGACGATGCTAGTGTTTTTCCCATGGCTCACGGGACGAGACACCGACACCACGAGAACCACTTCGATCAGACTGACCTTCCCACGCATATGCTGGGGCTGGCCACATCGCCTGCTCCGCTTCGGAACTGGTTCGTATTCGCTATTTTGACGGGAACCGTTCTGGCCCTCGCAGTGGTTGCGCTTGGATACTTGAGTTTTTGAATTCGCGAAATCCGTAGACCAGCGTACTCGGGTTCCCGGTAGGAAAGTCAGAGACCGCGAAACGCTACGATCCGATGAGGTAATTTGCCAGGAGTTCAGCTTCAAGATTCCAACGTAAGGTGATCAACCTCGTCGATAAGTCTTCTCATCTTGCGGAGGAGTGCCTTTCTTTCGTCTGGGTCAGCAGTTACTTTTAGAGCCTGCACGGTTTTCTCCAAATCCTCTTGAAATCGGCTGGCTTGGTTCTGGGGCACGACACGATTATAACCTACTGTTCTTTCTTGCTAACATTCGCCAATTCGTTTTTCAATGGCTCCTTGCAGCCAAAGAAGAGAGTCGGACGTTTCATTGATAGAGGGCTGTGACTCGGGCATGAGGCCTCCTTCGATGAAGCTCGGCTCAGCAGCTCAAGTGTGCTCGCGCTCTTTGCAATCAAGGCAATGGCGCGTCCAGGGAACGGCTTCCAGGCGCGCCCGAGAGATCGGCCGTCGGCAAACTTCACAGATTCCAAATGTGCCCCGTCTAATACGAGTCAGTGCTTCTTCAATTGCTCGCAAGAGGCGAACATCGGTTTGGCGGACCTGGATCTGAAGGTCTGCTTCGGTATCGAGATTGGCTTCGTCAACGAGATCGCCTTGCGAGCCCCCTGCTGCCGGCACCACACCCCTGGTGACCGACAACTCGCGCTGTTTCGCCAGCAGAAATCGTTTGTACCTGTTCAAGTCCCGTGCGTTCATGACCGGTTCTCCGGCCTCGAGCCAATGAACCCCTTTGGTGTAAATGTTACATCCGTTCAAACGCCGCGTCTTCAATGCATATTTCATTTGAACCGACATCAGCCGGAAAGCACAATCTTTTCGGCTCACGTGTCTGGTAATCCAAGATCGTGGATAGGGATGCGAATTCAGGTATCCTAGCCACATGCAAAGAAAGAAATGTGCAGTCGTCCAATGACAATGGCACGCCAGAGGAGACCGCCATCGGGCAGCTTCTCGAAGATGTCGTATTCGCGGTCCAAGCGGCCCGCACTATAGCAGGAAGCAAGGAATTCCCAATGTTCAACCAAAGACATTCCTACCGGCGGGCACGAAATTTCGGGCTAGCGCGAATGCGTGCGCCAATTCGGGGGCGAGTTGGCTCTGTCACGAGCTGAACCCGGTATCCTAGTAGAAGCCGAAATTCCACTCTTCACTTCGGAGATCGGAACGCTGTAGCCAAGGTATCTGCTATTTCAAAGGAATCAATGCAAACCCCGGCATGCAGGCAGTTGATTCTGTTGTCCTACATTGAACAGTGTATTCCTTAGCAGGGTTATCCAAGAGTAGCGTTTCTGTGGTGATCCACACCACGCCCAATCAGGTGCTCGTAGCCGATAGCGGTGTTATTCGGCGCATCAACTTTTTGCCGCGAAGCCGTCAGTGGCCCAAAGGCTGATACTCATATGATATCCAAGCGGATTCTAGTCGCAGACGACAGCGACACCCTTCGCAGGGCCATTTGTACGTGTCTCACCGAACAAAAGTTTGACGTTTGCGGCGATGCCGTCGATGGCGAAGATACTATCGAAAAAGCGTGGAAACTGAAGCCTGATTTGGTTCTTCTGGATTTAGCGATGCCCCGGACGAATGGCATCGTTGTGGCATCTGTCCTGAAAGACATGATGCCAAATGTGCGAATAGTCCTATTCACCATGTATAGCAAAGCAGTCCGCAGAACATTCAGCTCCAAAGGAATTGCCGTTGATGCGGTGATTGATAAAGCGGACGGCTTAATCGGACTGCTGGAGTGTATTCAGAGCTTGCTGCCTGCATAAAATAGCGCAGAAAACGAATGGCCAAAACAATTTTGGTAGCGGACGACAATCCGACTCTCCGCAAGGCTCTTTGTAAAATTTTCGAAGTTGAAAAGGATTTCGATCTTTGCGTCGAGGCGGTCGATGGAGCGCAAGCGATTGCACTTGCCAAGCAATATAGGCCCGATCTGATCATTCTCGATTTAAATATGCCCGTAATCAATGGAATCGATGCTGCTCGTGCGTTAAAACGAATAATGCCTAACGTCCCGATCATAGTACTCACCATTCACGCTGAGACCGTAAAGAATTACCTCATGGAGCCAGGCTCACCTTTCGACTTAGTTGTGTCAAAGACCGAAGCGGAAAATATCGTAAACCATGTTCGTTCGCTAATTCCTGTCTGAGTTTCTGTGTTTGATGCCGGGCCAACCTAGCTTCTCAGTCTTGATAATGAGCAGTTTTTCCGCGGCTCGGTCCATCTCAGTGCGTTCCTGATTATCAGCGTAGCTATTGGCCAGTCTTTGCGCTCGATGAAACATCGCATCTTCAACTGCCAAAACCAGCTCGGTTAACTTGCCCTGGTTGGGCTCAACGAGCGCCGCCAGATACAGTTCTTGCCACGACGATTTTGGGTCGTTCACTAGTGCCACGGCATCTCTCTTTGGCTTCGAGTCAAGGGCTCGCGCCAATCGCGATGACTGCACCGGTGCCAGGAGAGAAAAAGCTGTTTCTTCTCGTAATCGGTGTCAAGAGGGATTCCGTATCGGCATTACCCATTCCTTGTCGGACTCTAATGATGATTACTTTTGCACGTTCGATCTTCTTGTCGGGCCGGGACATGATGATGACTGGTCGGTGCGCCAGGTCAATCTCTGCCGTCGCGTTCTCTTCGCGGCGCTTGGGAGAATGTGCTTCACGATTTCTTCCATCGACGATTTTTTGTTAATCAACGAGTTCAGCAGCGCCTCGGCCGCCACCTGACATTTGTCTTCTTTCGTTAGGTGTGCACAATGAACGCTCAAGGCTTCCTTGAGAGCGTTTGCGTCTTCCAAGACACTCCGTTTCTTCCTTTTGGCTTCCATGGAGTTGAGTATTGCCAAGCCGAGACGACCCGCATAGCTGTCCGAACGAACAGGTCCCACCGATGAGTTACTTCGCGGCGGGTAGCCTTTTCCAAGATTCGCATCCAAGCTCATCTTAGAGAAATCGCAATGCTTCGCGACGCGCGGATGGGTTCTTCGTTGACGCAGTACGTATCCGATGGGGATTCACGATTGGGGCAAAATAGAAATCGCGCCGAAAGCAGAGTAGTCTTCCTTGACGAAATCGCCGGAACTGGTTTTATAATATGGATACCGAGAGCCTTGTCGATAAGGAGGTGATCCCTGAGGTACACGAAAATTTAATCCATCCGTAAGGAGAGGCGCGTGTGATTCTGCCATGCGCCTCTCTTTTTTCACCGCCTTCCCCTCAGGTTTTTCGGATTCCGTCATAACTCCATTATTCAAGCTGGGAAAATGCCCCTTGCGCAGGAATTAGAATTCGCTGGTTGCGCCTTGTAATCCTTCCGATGGTGGCGGCCAGAAACCAGGGCTACCCCAAAATGATTGGTCGGGTAGAGCAATGGCGCGTAGCGGGCTTCGAATGATGCCGACGTTTCCATTGCCCTCCCTAAAATTCCGTACGGCGGGTTTTCCCCAGTACGGCTTCAAGGCCGGTTTTTCAGACAGGGCCTGCCCGGGCGACGCATCCCATGCGTCGCTTGGTTTGCCTCCGCCCTTCGCACTCCCCGCTGCATACGTCGGTCCCCCGTTCTGTGCCGGGAGACGTTGCGCGCTGAAGCACCTCCGTTCGAACGGCTTCTGCCGCTCTACCCCAGGGGCACTCGCTCCGGACCGGGTTCTTCTGTCCCGCTCCATCCTCACTTAACCGGCCCCATCCGCCCCACTCGCAGGCACATCCCATTTTCACCGCGCCGCGGCTTATATGAGATGCCTTCGCTGTGCACCTTGCGCCTAGGCGACCTCCGAGTGGTTCCACGCTTTCGCTGTCCGTCCTTCCTGACATGCCACCCTCTACGACCCCGGGGAGATCGCAACCGGTTTGTTCCAGTCATGCGGTTCCGACATAGGCCTTCGCCATGTTATGAGTAGCTCGGCTCTCCCGATTATCCTGCAATCCGCTTTACGCAGGGCCGACTTTTCGGGGCTTCCTGGTTCGCTTTTGCTGCGGGCTGCCAAGTTGCTCGCCCCCTGTGCAGATCTGACCAGAAACTCTTCCGGCCACCGGGGCTTTTACCTCCAGGCTTCCGACGAGTCGGTCACCCTTCTCGCCGCTGGATATAACTACGACAGTTACTGGACTGTTCTGCCGAAGGGACTTTCACCCTTTGGAATGACAGCTAGCGTTGCTGCACCATAGCAACATCGGGCCCTTAGGCCGGGGTACACTGTGATTTGTCGAATACCGATGGCTCTTTGTTCTCTTAACTCCGACGTGAAGCCGACGCAGATGGGAAGAGGAGAGCTGTAAGACGGTTACTGGCGTCAAATCAATGGCGCCCAATCTCTAAAGTGTGTGTTAGTGGACGTATAGTCGGATAACCGGAAAAGTCAAATCGTCCGAATTCCACATGGACGGTAAGTGCGTTTGAACCGTTTGAACGTAGTCGCTGGCGCGACGGACGCTTCGCGTGCTCCAAGCTTCCGTTGCCATATGCACCGTCTTCGAGAACTTGTGATACCAGGTAGCGTCATACTGCTGCAGATTGTTGTAAGCATACTTTCCGTCATTGATCCCGTTGGCGCAGATGTAAACGTTGTCATTCACCGACGCAGTCGTATAGCTCAGGCAGAACGTACCAGAAGGCTTGGCATCGGGCGTCCACAAGGCAACATCATGGCCGCCGGTAATCCCGAGTTGCACCAGCCACTGGTTGCTCAGCTTAACCGTCGCAATCAGACCCGTGTCGGTAAACGGGTCAATCGCATAAAGTAGCGAGTGGCTGAAGATGTAGTTGTTAGGCGCCAATTGGGCCTCGATCCCTGGCACGGAGATGAAGCGCCCTAACCTCACATTCATACCCTGCGCAACCTGCGGAAAGTAAAAATCGACATATTCAAGGGTCGGATCAAAGCCATATTGATGATGATCGTTCAGTAGCTGGCCGCTCAGGTATCCCTTCGCAATCGTGAAACGATAGTCCGTGCCGTAGAGGGCCGTAAGATGGTAGCCCCAGTCGATATGATCGCGTTGCACAGAGTCCGGCAACCGCTCGACGTAGAGCACAAGTTGGTTCATCTCAAAACGATTCGAGTAGAGATCGTTCGCCTCCGGCTCGTTTCGATGTGCGGAGCTGCTGAAGTTTAGCGTCGGATCGACCCATCCATACACCTTCGTCCGCGTCGTGGCCTGGTTGATGGCGGTCATCAGCGGATAGATGTTCGTGTCCGGGTCCCCAATAACCGACGAACCACCATGCGACCAATCGGCGTTTGGGAACGGCGGCGAATCCAGCGGCGACGGAAGCCCCCGCCTCGCTGGGGCTGGCGAGGAAGCAGTCGTCCCAGACCAGTCCCGGCGGTAAAACTCCGCCCAACGGGCCAAGAAGCCCTTCGTCTCGGAGACGCTCCGTTTCGGAGAGTCAGGTAGCGGAGCGTTCTCTTTATCCGCCTGCTGCGCCAGACAGATTCTGCAGGGCAAGAACGCGACGACTAGGAACAAAACGAAGAATTGGCAGAGGCGCAAGTTCAAGTTATCGTTTGGACGCATGAATTGTGGAGCCACTCACCACTTGAGCACGGCAATCAGGAGTCAGGATCCCGATCCCACCGATTAACTCGTAGACAAGGACGTGCTGTTTCATAAATTCCGGAGGAAAGGATTTAGGCCAAGATTATCGCGCCCGTGGTGTCGTCGATCATACTACCGCAGGGGAACATCAGCGCCTTCACCAATTTTGCCCGAGTCACGTTAGCGCTTCGATCTCCTCGAACCCCGTTTCGGGCCAACTTCCGGTTTGCCGACAATCCGGGGGTTGCCTAGCGGCTCGAATCGAGGATCAGTTACAGCAGTGTCGCGAAGTGTGGATGGCTTCCCATCCTTCCCTCGTGATGAGGGGCACGAGCGCCAAGGCCGCGATCGGGTCTGCCCACGGCGCGTGAAAGATCAGGTTTGCCAATAGTCCTGCCAAAGCGATCAGTGACAAGTAGCCACAAAGAGCGGATTCGGTTGCATCTGCTCTCAATGACGCACTCGCAACTTGAGTTGCCAGCTTCCGTTTCTGACTTGCCAGCCACGGCATACCGATGGCTGCCACAATCAACAGGATGATCCCGGCTAAACTGGGTTGGGGTTCGCGATAACCGAGGAGAGACAGTCCAGAACTAACGATGACGAAGGCGGCGACGATGAAGAGCAAACCTCCGGCCACGCGAGCAGCCAACTTCTCGGCATCCGCAGAATCGGATTTGGAACGAAATCGCCAAAGGACAATGAGCGCCGAAAATAGTTCAATGGCGCTGTCGCCGCCGAATCCTAGAAGAGCGGGGCTTCTCGCCGTCCAAGCAGCAACAAGCGCCACGACGGCTTCTATGCTCATCCAGACGATCGTTAGCATCTGCAGACGGACAACACGACGCAGTAAATCTGGAGCCGGATGTACTTGCTGCGATAGACATTTGATCTCGTATTTTACTTCTCAGAGCCGATGGTGTCCGAGGACCTTTAATCGTCGCCAACTTCAGATGCGACCCGCTGGGTCAAGGGTGCTCAGTTCACGCAATCATTTGGTGATCACAATTTCAGAACTCCAGGCGCAATTGAAACGCGATCATGCGGGGTGTGCTATCACCGCCCAAACCAACGCCGAGTAAGCCAGTCGGCGGAGAAGTCGTGTAAGTAAGCGCACCAAATCCAGTCTGCGTAGTAGGCTTCCCCGGAATGCCAGCCAGCACCATGCTCGGAAGGCCAAAATTCGGATGGTTGAATACGTTGAAGAACTGGACGTCAAACCTGAGCTTCAACTGCTCAGTTAAGGGAAACAGTTTGGATAGGTAGAAGTCACTCCATGTGAAATTGGGGCCGCGCAGCGCGTTGCGACCGAGGTTCCCGAATTGACAGTTCTTGGGGCTGTTGCCAGCAAAGCACGCCCCAGTACTCGGGTCCACAGTAGAGACGAAAGCATCGGGATTGAGCCACTGAACCGTGCCTGGTTGTGTGACACCTGGAATGGGATTGTGTTCATAAAGGGGTACGCCGGGAACAACGCTTGCGAATTGCGGCCCACTACCGTTCACGATCCCATTTCCATTTGCTGAATAGGGCGTGCTCAGGACGGAGAACGGAATCCCACTATGCCAAAACACGGTTCCCGACACCTGCCAGCCGTTCAGCGCGTAGCCAAGAAGACGATTTTGGACCTTGACCGGAAATTGATAGACATATTGAGCATTGAGATTGTGCCGGATGTCGTAGTCGCAGGGACCGTAGTCGCGAGCTAAGTCTCCGGGGAGGGGGGACAGGATTCCTCCTGCCGAGAACTGTAGGAATCCGCCGTTAGAGACGGTGTCCATACAACGGCTCCAGGTGTAGTTGATTTGTCCCATTAGGCCGTGACCAACACGCTTCATGGCGGACAATTGCAGGCCATGGTAGTGACTGTTCGCACCGGTGGAAAACTGCGTCACGGCTCCGAATCGAGGATCCGTAGACTGCGCATAGGGAAACGGCGCGAAGCACCCCTCACAGACCGTTTGATAGCCGTTCACCTGCGTCAGATACGGCTGATTTACAGCACGGGTGCCGACGTATTGTGCGTGGATGCTTCCCGTGGTTCCCAATTCATGTTCCAAACTAAGACTCCACTCCATGAAGTAAGGCGCATGAAGTTTTCCATCCGGTACCGCCGTGATGGCGACTGGGGGAAGACAAGTTGTGGGATTCGCTTGTTCAGACGCGCAGGAAAGCTGGCCCTGCGGAAATCCCAAGCTGAAGGTCTTATTTCCGGCCACGGTTGCGTCAATCGCACTGTTAGGAACTCCCGGCGCAATCGCTGTACCGCCGACAGTGCCAAGAAGGCCACCCTGGAAAGATTTGACGTAGGGTGGATTGACACCGACCACATCGGCGATGCTGCCCGGCAAAATGTCACTGAAAACGCCGAAGCCAGCACGCAGCACGGACTTGGACTCAAATTGCCATGCGATCGCTGTTCTCGGTTGCAGGATCGCCAGGGGCGTCGAGGAAAACACGTTACCGAGACCCGTCTGAATCGCAGCGTTCAAAGGCTGATTCACATCATGCGAGATCGAATCGAAAGAGCCGCTAAGACGAGCGATATGCTGATGCGGATTTAGTGGATTGGAGTTAAGAGTGTCCCTTATCCCGAACGTCCACGTCAGCTTCCTGGTCACTTTCCAGGTGTCCTGCGCATACAGGTCGAGATTCAGGAAGTTAAAGGGTTCGTTTGCAGACGTGGGAAAAGTCTCTGTTGCCGTGGATGCGACTCCATAAATGTATTGCGGCAGGGTGGTGTAAGTCACAGTTGGGACGGTTCCCTGCCCGAAGTCATAGTCATTCAGCAGAAGAATCCGAGTATTCGTTCCAAAACGCAGCTCGTGTGCCCCAGTACTCCAGGCGAGGTTGTCATTGATAAAGAACCGGGAGGCGCGTCTTCCCTGGACCCAAGTGTTGTCAAGTCCCCCGACACGGGTAAAAGGCGCATTCGCGCCGCTACCTTGCAAAACGATCGGGAATGCGGAGAGCGTTTTCTGAAAATCGCTAGGACCAAACAGGCTTCCATACCAGGAAAACGCTGGGTTGAAATAATTCACGAGATTCTGCGAAAAGACGTGCGTATATCCTGCTGCGAACGAGTACAAGGGTTGAGGGGAAAGAGCGTTGAACAAAGGATTGATGGGATCGGTGTAGGCAGCTTGGAGTCCGTTGTCCGTTTGAAAGCGAAACCAGGTGGTGTTTTTCTCATTGATGTTGTAATCGATCCGAAGAGTTTGGACCTGTTCATGATCATCGCTCGAATGAGACACGCTCTGGCGATTTGCGCAACCGTCTCCATCATTCGCAATTGCGGGCAAACCTCCAACAACATCGAACGGACAGCCAAGTACGGTGAGTGGTGTTCCGCTGGTATTTCCATAGAGTGAAAACATCTTCTGATAGAAGGGCACCGACTGCGGTGATGGCTGATAGACCGACCCCGTGACGGAATCGGTTCCTCCCAAAGGGAGTTGTTGCAAAACGTAATTCTGGAACGCCGTAGTTGGGACAGTCGTGGCCGTGACGATGGGAAGTGCAATCCGAACCCACTCGCTATCGAAGAAGAAAAACAATTTGTCCTGGACCATCGGCCCGCCAACGCTTCCGCCGAAGTGGTTGACGGTTGACCGCGGCTTGTGGCTCCCCGGCGTGGCATTCGTGAAATAGTCGGCCGCGTTGAACTTCGAACCATTCCACAACTCATATAGGTTTCCATGGAACTGCTTCGAACCGGACTTTGTTACGTAGTTGACCTGCGACGCTCCATAGCGCCCCTCGTCAACGGTATAGGACAGCGTATTGACCGTCACTTCCGATATTGAGTTCAGTCCGAGGACGAGGTTCGTCGACAGCCCGCTATTCAGATTGGTCAGCGGATCATTCGTTTCCAAGCCATCGACGATATAGCCGTTTGAGAGAGCAGGCAGTCCATTGAACTCCACGTTGCCATACCCATTTGTGCCGCCAACGAAATCATTCCCGCTGCCCGCCGTATTGACGAGCGCTCCTGCCGCAAACTGAAGTGGGTAGGTTAAGTCTCCGCCTGGGTTGGGAAGGTCTTCCAGCGCGCGTGCATTGAGAGTCGTGGACGTATTCGCATTCTCCGGGTTGAGGATCGGGGCTTCACTGCTTATCTCAACGGTCTGGTTTGACTGCGCAATCTTCAGTCTGAAATCGACAGTTTGCTTCTGGCCCAGGGCCGCGGATACAGCCTCATTCTGCTGTGGTGCGAAGCCTTCTGCTTCCACCTTGACGGAGTACGCACCGGGTTTCAGCTGCGGAAAGTTGAATCGGCCCGAGTCATCGGTACTCGCGCTTCGCCTCAGTCCAGTCTCCTTGTTCGTAACCGTCACCGTGGCACTAGGCACCACCGCGCCGCTTGCATCGCTGACTTGGCCGACGATCGCGCTGGTAGTTTCACCCTGAGAGAAGGTTGCTTCAGGCAAGAGAAAATGAAATAACCCGACAAGAACAAATATGGAAAGAGTTGAACGCAGCATGGTTGTAAGCCGGGTTCCGTTCATCCGGACCGTTTGCGTACTTAACCTTACTTAAGATAAGTTGTTAACGCAAGTAAATACAATGCGAAAAAGGGAAATCTAATGGATTGGCAAGCTTCGGTAGGGTCAATCCGCGATTGTGGTCGGATGACGGGCAAACCTGATCTTACCCGCTACGAAACCACTCTAATCATTGATCGATGGCATGGAGGCCACCGATCATGAAGCACAGACCAACTTCCAGAAGAAGACGCAGCAGCACCAGATCCGTCTTGCGCCTGCTTGATCTCGAACACTCCAAAACCGCAGTCTTGAACAGCCTCACTTCTCAAGATGCGCAGCGGGGATATCGTCACGCGATCGATGAATTCGTTGATTGGTATTGTTCGGAACCGCGCTTGGCATTCAATAGAATTGTCGTTCTGCGCTACCGATCTCATCTCGAATCTCGTCAACTCGCGCCTGGCACGGTCAATCTACGAATAGGTGCCGTACGCCGTCTTGCGTATGAGGCAGCCGATTGCGGTCTGCTGAGTGCCGACCTGGCGGCGGGTATTCGTCGCGTTAAAGGCGTGAAGAGGTTAGGCGTTCGCCTTGGCAACTGGCTGACTGCGGAGCAGGGGCAAGCGCTTTGGCAAGCGCCTGATCGCGAGCGGCTGAAAGGAAAACGAGACCGCGCTTTGTTGGCTCTCCTGCTCGCGTGTGGGTTGAGAAGACACGAAGCCGTCGCATTGACGATGGATCATCTTCAGCAGCGGGAGGAACACTGGGCCATCGTCGACTTGATGGGTAAGGGAGGCCACGTTCGAACGGTTCCGGTTCCGGACTGGGTGAAAAGCGAATTAGGAGTGTGGCTTGCTGCGGCCGGCATTGATCGAGGAAGGCTTTTTCGCAGGGTCAACAAAGTAGGAAAAGCATGGGGAGAGGGTATGACGGTAAAGGCGGTTTGGCACATAGTGAAGGAATCCGCCAAGTGCATTGGTGTGCCAAAGTTGGCGCCGCACGATCTGCGACGGACCTGTGCTCGACTCTGCCATGCTTCGGGCGGGGAGTTGGAGCAGATCCAATTCCTTTTGGGGCACGTCTCAGTTCAAACCACCGAACGGTACCTTGGGTGCAAGCAGCGAATTCGATCAGCCGTCAATGATCGCATTGGGGTCGAGCCGAACCCTTGATGTGGCTGAGCCAGTTGTGGAAGGGTTGCCGACATCACAGGACTAATCCCGCCGTGGAAGCCGGATAGCTTGTACTCTCTGTGCGGTGTCCGTCGTTGACTCCGCTTCTTCCCACGCCTAGGATTGCACCCTGAATTCGTTTGCCGGAGGACACTATGCGTCGAGAACGGGCGCTGAAGGTTGTGTTGGTGTTGGTGGGATTGGCTTTTTCGGCTGGCGTTTTTCTCGTGGCGGAGTCTTTATGGCACCAGAATCAGTCGATGTATACCTTTGATATGATGCTTAGCCTGTATGTCACGCTCGGCATTTTCCTGCTGATAGCCGCGCGTAACCCTTCGGCAAATCGCAGCCTGATCGCCTTCACAGCATGGTCGTGTTTCGCTCACGCTGCTGTGATGGCGGTGACGTCATTCTCGAACGGGGGATATCGCGGAGACCTGTGGGGCGTCCCTGTGCTTGGCATCATCGGTGTAGCCCTCATCGTGCTGGCTCCGGCAAAGCAGTCAAGCGAGCGGGTATCGGCAGCCGTTGTGTAGGCTCGTACTCAGGAGCGCCATGCGCGCTTGATTCAATCGCTCGAATGAGGAGAAGAGTATGGACGCAGATGAAATGACGGACCGGATTGTAGAAGGTTCGCCGCGTCTTAAGGCTAGGATGGCCGGTGCCTGTCAACTGCTCGAAGCCATTACGGCCACATTCGGCCAAGTGATCGTTCTCAACAAGCTTGTTGTCCCTGGCAATGCTGCGGCGACAGCGGCCAATATCCTGGGTCACGAGCGGCTATTTTGGTTGGGGTTCGCGTCCTCGCTCATGGGGGTTGCGTTCCATATCGCCTGGGCACTTCTCATCTATGTGTTGCTTAAACCTGTGAACAGAAGCCTTTCTCTACTCGCTGCGTTCTTCGTTCTCATGGCATGCGCTATGCAGGCTCTTACCAGCCTCTTGTACCTCGCTCCTTTGCTCATCCTGCAAGGCGGTAGCTCCTTGAGCGCATTTACGGCGGAACAGTTGCAGGCGCTGGCGGTCATGTTTCTCAGATTGAATTCTTACGCCTTCCAAATCGACCTAGTATTCTTCGGATTCTGGTGCATCCTGACCGGCTACCTCATTTTCAGGTCCACCTTCCTGCCTCGAGTTCTGGGAGTGTTGGTGATGATCAGTGGTTTGGGTTGGGTGACCTATGTGTACCCACCACTCGCAAACTATCTGTCGCTCTACATCGCTGCCGCCTCCGCCCTCGGGGAAATACCAATGGAGCTATGGCTCATCGTGAAGGGGGTGAACGTTCAACGATGGAAGGAGCGGGCCAGCGCAGCAGGGGCGTCCATCCGGGCATGAAGGCCGCCGTCTACGGCAGGCAGATACGAGGCTGACGTGATATGCCATCCTGGTTCGTCCCGAATCACGGGCTAACCGGAAGTTATTGCGGGCCAGAAGTCTTAGGGCTAAGTCCGCTTGTGGGAAGTTCGAAGCTCCGTTTGGAGCGCGCAGCCGATTGCCGGCGGATGATGTAAGGCACCTCAAGGAAACTCGTCTCCTCACAACCGCTAAGTGCAACAGAATGTCGGTTCTGTTGCGTTTCCGGCATGGTGCTGGCACGTCTCAAACGTTTTACGGCGAACAGAGGAGAGACGCGGGCAGAGAGTAATGTTGCATTTATGCATTGTCGCCGAGATCGAACGCACCTTGAGCGCCTGACTCAGGGCCGCAGCCGCACCATAAACTACAGTAGCGGGCGGCGCCAATGTATCAAAAGGCTGTTTGCTCGGTCTCTGCAAGTCATAGGAAACGCGGCTTCGAATTTCAAAATTTTGGGCCGTATCAAACGATGTGATTTGGTACAGAGAATACGGGTGCCGAGTGTTCTATTGCCCGGTGAAGGGGCGACCCCCGCTATTCACCTGTCCCCGTCAAGCTAATGGTTTGCGGGCTGCCTGAAGCACTATCAGCAATGGTCAACGTTCCGGTGAGAGTCCCAGACATCCTGGGTGCAAAAACGAGCTCGAAAGTGCATTCCGATTCCGCTGCCAGCGAATTGCCACAATTATTAGTCTGTGAGAAATCGCCACTTATTGATACGCCGTCGATTTCCAGCACGGCACTACCAGAATTCTTCATCGTGATCTTGGTTGGTTTGCTCGCTGTGCCAACCGCGCGCGGTTGGAAATTTACACTCTTGGGCATACCCCCGACACGGGGCACTTGCAATAACACATAAATTGTGGATTTATCGATATCTACATCCAGCACATCCAAGCGACCGTCGCCGTTAAGATCTGCAGCTATAGCAAATAGTTTCCGGCCTGCTCCGCTAATTACGGGGCCGCGCGGCGCGAAGGTTCCATCTCCATTTCCAAGAAGGATTCCTCCGTCTCGAACCGCGATGTCGGCTTTGCCATCTCCATTGAAATCTGCCGTGCCTACCGCGAAAGCGCTCGAGCCTGTGCTGTAAGTGGTCTGCGGCGCAAAAGTGCCATCGCCATTGCCCAAAAGTATCGAGAGTGTTTCGTTCTTTTCGTTTACCGCCGCCAAATCAGCTTTGCCGTCTCTATTGAAATCCCCCGTCGCCAGCGATGTCACCCACGGACCGACCGCAAAATTGCGCTCGGGACCAAACGTGCCATCGCCGTTTCCTAAAAATATGCTCACCATCCCGCCGATATGGTCGGCCACGGCCAAATCCAGCTTGCCATCCTGATTAAAATCGGCGGTGGCGACCCAGAAAGGCTCAATGTCAGTCGGGATGTCCATCTTCGTGGTGAACGTTCCATCGCCTTTCCCAAGCAGAATACTGACGGTTCTTGAATCATGGTTCACAACCGCAATGTCGAGTGTTCCGTCGGCATTGAAGTCCGCCGCCACAAGTGACCGAGGGCGGACCCCCACAGTAGTATCGATCTTCGGAGCGAACGTCCCATCGCCATTTCCGAGCAGTATCGAAATAGTCCCCGAGACGTTATTAGCCGTAGCCAAGTCGAGTTTGCCGTCTCCGTTGAAGTCTCCCACCGCAATCGAGCGTACTTGCGAGCCCACCACAAAATCCCGCGCGGGTCCAAATGTCCCGTCTCCGTTACCGAGCAGAATGGATACAGTGTTCGTCGTAATATTTCCAATCGCTACGTCGAGCTTCCCATCTCCGTTGAAGTCTGCGACAACTCCGCAATCCGGAAGGTCTCCAACCAGGAAGCTCCCACCTGCCAGAACGACCGCCTGAGTCGGGCTAGTCACCGAAAAAGAAGCAGCGTTTGACGTGCCTCCGCCTGCCGTGGGATTGAAAACTGTCACCAGCGCCGTGCCAACAATCGCCGTTTCCGACGAAGAAACGATTGCCGTGAGTTCGTTCGCACTAACGTACGTCGTGGCGTGGTCCAATCCATTCCAGCGTACAATCGAACTAGAAACAAACCCCGAGCCATAGACCGCAACAGTGGCGTCCGGCCCGCCGGGCGGCGTGCTTGGCGGGTTAAGCCAGCTGATTAAAGGCACAGGATTGGGTTGGGGGTTCTGGGCAGACGAAGCACATGCCAGGCACGCGCATAATGAGGCCAGTAATAGAAGTCGCTGAAATGCCTTTCTTTGGCTCGAGTCGAATTTCGCAGAAAATATTGCTGGACGCATCGCGACTTCCTTAACTTAGTTGCCGGTTCCCGTAAGGCTGATGCTCTCGGGGCTGCCGGCGGCATTATTCGAAATGGTCACAGTGCCCGTGCGAGTTCCCGTGGCGGTGGGCTGAAATGTAATTTCAATCGTGCAACTTGTTTCAGCCGCCAGCGAGCTACCGCAATTGTTCGTCTGCGAGAAATCTCCGCTGATCGATATGCCATTGACTTGCAGCAGCGCGCTGCCTGTGTTGTTAATCGTTACCTTCCTCGGTTTGCTCGCGGTATTCACCTTCTGCGAACCGAAATTCAAGCTATGAGAACCGATCGAGACGCGCGGAACCTGCTGGTACACGACAGCGAAATTGCGATCGATGTCCACTGCCACCATATCCAATCGCCCATCGCCGTTAAAATCACCGGCGGTAGCAAATATTTTCCGGCCGGTCGCTGGAAACATGGGGCTCGATACACCAAACCTTCCTGCTCCATTTCCCAACATGACTCCGCCATTCAGCACCGCGAGATCGATCGCGCCGTCTCCGTTGAAATCCGCTGCGCCCACCGAGTAAGCAATTGCGTTCGTATTGAAAGTAGTCTGAGGTGCGAAGGATCCGTGGCCATCGCCGAGCAATATGGAGACCGTGCGATACTCCGTGCCGAAATTTTCGTTGGTAACCGCCAGATCCGCGTTGCCATCGCCATTAAAGTCGCCGACCGCCATCGACAACGGCTGCCAGCCAACTTCATACGTCTGCATCGCGCCGAAACCGCCAGTACCGTTGCCGAGATAGACGCCAATCACGGCGTTTTCATAGTCGGGTGAGCCGTAATTAACCACCGCCAAATCGAGGTTGCCATCTCCATTAAAATCCGCGGTAACAACCCAATAAGGCTCCAGGCCGGCAGCTAAAGTTCCCTTCAGCGAGAACGTTCCGTCTCCATTTCCCAGCAGGACAGAGACGGTATCGGAGTCGTGATTCGCAACGGCCAGGTCAAGTATCCCGTCGTGATTAAAATCGCCCACTACTACTGACCGAGGGTGCTTGCCAACCGGAAAATCCATCTTCGGCGCGAATGTGCCATCGCCCTTTCCAAGCAGAATAGAAACAGTTCCCGGTCCGTTGTTCACTACTGCGAGGTCGAGTTTGCCGTCTCCATTGAAATCTCCCACGGCAATCGAACGCGGGTTGGATCCGGTCGCAAAATCTTGCTTCGGTCCAAACGTGCCATCGCCGTTACCGAGCAGAATAGATACGGTACCTGAATTCAGGTTCCCGACCGCCAAGTCAAGCTTGCCGTCCCCGTTGAAATCCCCGGTAGCTGCACAATCTGGATACTCTCCAACGGTGTAGTTCGTTCCTCCAAAGACGACTGCCTTTGTCGGGACCGTAATCGATAAGAAAACGGTATTGGAAATGCCTCCGCCCGGAGCCGGATTCGACACGGTTACGAATGCTGTTCCTTCCGACGCGGTGTCGGCGGAGGAAATCGCCGCAGTAAGTTGATCGGTGCTCACAAACGTCGTTGCACGGCCTGCTCCATTCCATTGAACGATTGAACCGGCGATAAATCCCGCCCCCCTCACTGTTAAGGTGAGGCCCGGACCCGCAGGTACCGTGCTCGGCGGCGAAATCCAATTGATTAGAGGCGACGGATTCGGTGGCACTTGCGGCCCATTCGAAATACCGAGCAGCCCGTAAACCAGAACTAGGAAAAGTGCGCGCATATAAATGGCTCCTTCAATTAGTTTGGAGATCCCGACGCGATTGGTTGCGCCTTGCCTTGAAAACGCTTAGTGATCATTTTGCCTCGATGTACTCCCGCATAAACCGCCTTGGTACATGCTGTAGTTTCCCTCCACTCCGTTCAAAGTTCCGAAAAACCTCCATGCCCTACTGAGTCGATCCGGTGCCCGACAGTGAGATGGTCTTGGGCGGGTGATTTCCAGCGTTGTCGATAAGGCTGATCGCGCCGCTGACTGTCCCAGCTTTTATTGGCGTGAAGGAAACCGTGACGTAGCAAGATGCCTGGGCAGGCAGAGAATTCGGGCAATTGTTTGATGTAATCGCGAAATCCGCCGTGCCAGTTGTGACCGCAACACCGGAAAGAGTGAGAGGCACGCCGCCTGAGTTAAGAATCTCCGTGGTCATAGTTGGCGGGCTGCTACTGCCGACTTGAGTAACTGGAAACACGAGTTTCGACGGAATAACCTTCATCTGCGGTGTAGGGTTCGCGGATTGGTAGCTGTAGTTGATGTGGACGATGTTGTTCGAGTTCGGTACCGTGATTTGTATGGTTCCCTCACAACCATCAGGATATGCCGGATTGGGACCCATCACCTCGCATCGAGTATCATCGCCGTCATTCGTGACGGAGAACGTGATCGTGCATTGATTGCCAGTTTGCCATGTGCCCTTGCACCCTCCATTCATTTTAGTATCGTCACATTCGGACGTGTAATCCGTGCCGCCGGGCTTCGAGACGCAGAGGGTAGAAGTCTGCTGGAAGGTTATCGGCCCATTCTGAATGGTGAACGTAACGGGGGCATAGCCGGTCTGCCCGGACAAAAGCGGTGAGCCATCGGGATTTGCGAAATTGATCTGCGTTGTCGATGGCGTCATCTGTGCATTCTGCGCCGTTTTTGTCACGACTTGAATGAGCGCCGGTGAGGTGCTGCCAGTGAAATTCGAGTCTCCCCTATAAACGGCGGTGATTTGAGACGAACCCTGTGCAAATGACGATGTCGTATAACTCACTTGGCCGCCGCTTAAGGTTAGCGTGGCAAGAGTTGCCGCGCCCTTCTTCAAGGCCACAGTTCCTGTAGGCGTGCCCCCGAACTGCGGCGAGACCGTGACTGTGAACGATACTGACTTGCCCGGAGCCGAAGGATTCGCGGAAGAGACCACCGTAGACGTGGTAGTGGCTTTGCTTACTACTTCGGCAAGCGCGGACGATGAACTGCCAGCCATGTTGCTGTCTCCGTTATAAGTTGCAGTGATGGACTGCGGGCCCACTGCGAACGTGCTCGTGGTGAAGCCGGCCGAGTTTCCGTTGACGCCTGCGCTTCCAAGCGGCGTACCTCCATTGAGGAACGTGACGGTGCCCGTAGCTACGCCGCCGTATCGTGGTGTAATCGTTGCGGTGAAAGTTACTGGCTGCTGGTAAACAGCAGGGTTTAGATTCGAGCCGAGAGCGAGGCTGCTCGCTGCTTGATTTACGACCAGAGCAAGTGCTGTCGAGTTGCTCGCAGAGAAGCTGGAGTCGCCGTTATAGTTGGCGACGATCGAGTGCGAGCCGGCGTTCAACGAAGAAGTAGCCAGCATGGCCACGCCTCCACTAAGCGTAATCGTCCCCAGCGCGCTAGTGCCATCCGTGAAAGTGACGCTACCGGTGGCTGTGCCCGAACCGGCGGGCGTTACAATGGCCGTTAGGCTTACGGACTGGCCGTAAGAGGAGGGGTTCGGCGAAGCCACGACCGTCGTTGTGGTCGCTACTACGTTGCCATTACCAGACAGGGGTACGGATTGCGTGCTCGATGGATTGTTCAGTGCGTTATCGGTAAGTATAAGAGTGCCGTTCACAGTGCCACTGCTGAGCGGAGCAAAAGCCACGGCAATAAGGCATTGTTCGCCCGGGGACAAGCTGGTACTGGAAATGCAATCCGCCCCGCCCGAGGATTCCTGAATGAAGTTTGACGTAACCGCAAGATTCGATATCGCTAATTTCTGATCGCCTGCGTCCGAAACCGTCAGCGTCTGAGAGGCACTGGTAGAGCCCACATTAATGGTGCCGAAGGCGAGCGGAGCTGCTTGGGTCCGATTAACCTCGATTACATTCGTACCATCGCTGACATAGACATTCGCCGATGCGTCTAGTGCAATACCGCGCGGAGTGCTGAGCCCGGCTATTGGGAAGTTTAGCTGCGCAGCATTTCCCGCGTTGATTTCCACGATTTCGGCATTGCCTGTGTCCGTTACATAGACTGTGCCAGAGGCATCCACCGCTACACCAGCCGGCGTGTTGTACCCGCTGCCTAGAGGAATGGGAGTGCCACCGCCGGATGGATACTCCGTTACTGCACCGTCGCTCGTTACGTAAACATTCCCGCTCGCGTCCACGGCGATTCCGCGCGGATCGATTAAGCCCGAAACTATTGAGACAAGCGTCCCACCGTCCGGTGGCAATTCCACCAAACTCGCATTCGGGCCATCGGCGACGTAGAGATTTCCGCCGCCGTCAACTGCAATGCCACGCGGAGAGCCCAAACCGCTGATATTTACGGGCGAGATATCCCCACTGCTTAGAGTTCCGTTTTCGTTTGGGACCACCACAACCCGGTTGTTACCTGAGTCGGAGATGTACAGATTCCCCGCTCCATCTAATGCCACCGCGGTCGGATTCAACAAACCGGAAGCCACTACCGTACTTTGCGCGAAGGTGCCCGACGCCAGCTCGATCACCTGGCTGTTGGCATGATCCACTACGTAGAAATTTCCAGCGCCGTCAATCACCGCGCCGAAACCCTGACCATTGTTGTTCAGCATGCCAATCGTCGATTGCGTGCGGGGGTCGATCGTGACTGCACCTGACTGACCGATGCCGCTGAGATACCAGGTCATCAGTGGCAGGTTACTGCCCTGCACAAACAGCGTGACTCCTCCAGCGCGAACGCCCGGAGCCGATGGAGTGAACGCTACCGTTACCGTGCAACTGCTCCCAGCTGGGTAAAAAGTTGACGTCGTGCAAGTGCTGCTTCCGCCGTCGGTATAGTCAAATCCCGATGCACCCAACGTAAGAATGTTGACCGCCGACAAAGTCGAGGCGCTGCTGAATTGATAGGCCAAAGTCTGGACCGGAGCCGCTGTGCCGACGGAAACCGAACCAAAACTAACTTGTGAGCCCGACAATGTTACGGTGATTGGCGCCGCGGTTGACCCAGCGTAGTTCGCATCGCCGGAATAGGTTGCTGTGATGCTGTTAGGGCCGGGTGCGAGCTGCGATGCGATCACGGTAATGGTTCCCGTCGAATTGGCTTGGTCAATTGGAGTCAACGGCGCAGTGCCGAGCAAGCTTGCACCCAGCATGAAGTTGACACTTCCCGTCGGAGCGGGCCCCACTCCGGCAACGGACACAGTTGCTGTCAGGTTGGCGGACTGGTTGGAATAAATGTTGCCTTCAACCGAGGTCAATGCGACCGAAGCGGTGGCCATCTGACTGGCGTGCGAGAGGGCGCGTCCATGTGTAGATGTCTTCGCGGCCGCGTCTGCAAAAGCTCTCTTCGAGATCGAAGCAAATGCAATCGGGAGAAGCAGGAGGGAGAGAATCGGCACGCACGTCCGCATAATTTTCATGCTTATAAGTCACTACCAACGCATGCTAGATTGTGAGGGGCCCGGCTAAATCCTAGGAATATCCAGGAGGTAAATTAATTCTATTGGAACTAGCATACATACCATACGCCGCCAATGATTTTCTTGTCAACAACGAACTCTAAATTCGCTCTGGCCCGAATCCACTTTGCAAGTCGAAAGCCTTCGAGGTTCTTTGCGACATCAAAGAAAGGAAAAATCAAAAACCATTGTTCTTATACGCCAAAGCGCAGCGCTGAACTGTGCCGATGGATGTACCGAATTCCTTTGCCAGATCGCGAAAGCTTTTCTTGTCCTGCCAATAGGCTTCGCCGATTGCCTTTCGATCGACATCACTGAGAATTGTAATCGGAGGTCTGCCGATTCTGGCCCCGTTTGCAAGCGCATTGCGCATTCCCGCCTTAACCCGCTCGACGATCAGACTGCGTTCTAGCTCGGCAACAGCACCCAGGACAGTGAACACCATCTTCCCGGCAGGAGTCGAAGTGTCCATCTGCTCGGAGAACGAAACGAAGTCAATTCCCAATGCCTTGAACGTCTCCAACGCTCGCAGCAAATGAGAAACAGAACGGGCGAACCTATCGAAACGCCAGACGACTACGACATCAAATTTCCGTTTGTGGGCGTCGGCCATGAGCCGGTCTAACTCCGGGCGCTTGTCTTTGGCACCGGAGATACCGATGTCCAGAAAGGAATCCACGAGACGCCATCCGCGAGCCCGGGCGAATTGCGCAAGATCCCTGGTCTGCAAGGTCACATCCTGGCCGTGATTGGACGTACTGACTCTTCCGTAGATTGCTGTCCTGGCGGGCTGCTGTAAACTTCCGTTAGCCACGTTGCACCTCCAGAAATATTTTCGTCACGCTACAACTGATGTGGAAGTCGGCAAGAGTGCGTGGCAATACGTTTCACACAACGCACTCGACGGCGTCGTGCTTCCGAAGCCCCGGAAGGCTCTGCGACCGTCCTTCACCAAAGAGCAGATCGTAAAGATTCTCGCTGTCGCACCTGAGCCTTACCGCACGTTCTACTGGCTGGCCGCAGAGACCGGAATGCGAGCCGGAGAGTTATGCGGACTTCGGGTGGACGATATTGATTTCAAACGCGGGCTGGTCAACGTCAGACAGAGCGCATGGCACGGAAAGTTACAGGAACCCAAAACCGAGAATGCCGTTCGCACGTTTGCCGTCTCAACCAGGCTCCTCAACCATCTTCGCGGAATTCTTCAGGCGTGGCGGCCGAATCCTCGGCAACTTGTGTTTGCCACACGTAATGGAACTCCCTGGGATGCGAACCTGCTCGTGAAAAGAAAATTCCGCCCAATGCTTCGTCAACTGGAGATTCAAGAGTGCGGTCTACACGCGTTTCGTCATGCCAACGCGAGTCTCATGGACGAACTTTCTGTGCCGATGAAGGTTCGGCAACAGAGGCTTGGACACAGCGATCCGCGCTTGACCATGAACACATACACCCACATGGCAAGCAGGGATGACGAACGAACTGCGGAGCAACTTGGCGAAATTTTGGACGCAGTTGGACAAAACGCGGTTGAGATCACAAAAGGGAAAGGGCCTGCCTCGCAGCAAGCCCTTGTGAATTAAATACATGGAGAAGATGGCGTGGTTGCGGGGGCCTGCAACGTACCGAACGCGCTCATCATCCCTTTCCGAGTTGAAATATTTCGTCCTACTGCTCAGTCCCACGTTTTGCCCCAATGAAATGTCGAACTTGGTGATGTGAAGATCATCGCGACCTTCGACTCTGATTTAACTCAGCTGTTAGGATTTTGTCCGTCCCTCCGGGAGCGATCAACCACCGAAAAGCGGTGGATGCCGTCCCGGAGTTTGCTCAAAGTCGGGGATGTCGGATTGCCGAGAGGATTTCCTTTCTCTTCGACCTCGCTGAACCCCTCCTTTTCCATTTGCCTAGCGGCAGCGCTGAATCGCTTGGAACTCGCGTCGTCCATATTAATGAAGCGGAATGGACAAGTGGTATCCCGTCATCTCCGCTGTGCATGAATTCATTTTGCGGCAGGCGTTCCCGGAATCCGAAGGAGTGGCGCCTTTTTCTACGAAAGGAGCATCCTCATGTCCACCGCCAACCTTACTAGCTTAAAGTTTCGAAACGGTATTGCTAGCATGGTTCGTAACCCAGATGTTGGCGCCATCGAAAGCAACGCCACCGTCAGGGTTGGATCCAACCGCAAAGGTTCCGAGTTTTGCGCCACTGCTTGCCTTGAGCTCGGTCACGTTGCTGCTGTTGTCATTAGCCACCCAAATGTTAGCCCCATCGAATGCCAGGAATCTCGGGCCGCTACCCACCGCAAATGTGCCCGCGACCACCCCTGTGGTCTTCAACTTGGTAACATTATTACTGCCGAAATTTGCCACCCAGATGCTTGTTCCGTCGAAGGCCACACCAGCAGGATTGGATCCCACCGTAAAGGTGCCGAGAATGGTCCCACTCGCACTAAGCTTGGTCACATTGTTGCTGCCGTAATTTGATACCCAGATGTTAGTCCCATCAAAGGCCATGCCAAAGGGATTGGTTCCCACGGCAAAGGTGCCGAGCAGGGTCCCGCTCGAACTAAGCTTGGTGACGTTGTTGCTGCCGAAATTTGCCACCCAGATATCGGTTCCGTCAAAGGCTACGTCCCAGGGACTGGTTCCCACCGTAAAGGTGCCCAGGGTACTCCCATCACTTGCCAGCAGCTTGGTTATCGTGCCGCTGTTGAAATCTGACACCCAAATGTTGGCCCCGTCAAAGGCCACTCCGGTGGGGCCGGATCCAACCGGGAAAGTACCGACGATGACACCGTCACTCTTTCTGATCTTGGTGACATTGCTGCTGCCGAAATTTGCCACCCAGATGTTGTCACCGTCAAACGCCACACCCTCAGGGCTTGTACCCACGGCAATTTGCGTGATGAGGTTAGCGCTATACCAGTGCAGAATCGCAATTTGCTCGGGGTTCTGGGTTGAGGTTACAACGCCGGCTAACTGCGCGTTGGCCAGAGAGCCTTGAACAGCCTCTTGGGCTCGAAGAACGCCGCCAAATCCCAATACGGTGAATGCCGCAATGAACACCAGCAGAAAAATCCGTTTTATCACACTTTTCGAGAAAATTTTCTTTATCATTTTCAGCCTCCTGAGTTTGGACGGCCCAATCCATGGATCGCCACTGAATAACGTCGCCAAGAGCAGCGCACTGCCATCCTCAGGCAGTGGATGCTCTATTCATTGCCGCGTGGGAGATGCATAATGGACAAACCGACGGGCGGTCTTTAGAGCCTGCTCAAAGAATTCTCAAAGTTTCCTCAAACGGTATGGACACTAGATCCAAACAGGTTGTATGAGTTCGGCCCTTTCTGTCTAAGTCCGCGGGAAAGGCTGCTCCTGCACAATGGCCAGCGTGTGGAACTCACTCCGAAGGCTTTTGAGACTCTGCTTGTACTCGCACAGAATAGCGGTCACGTTCTGAAAAAGGAGGAATTGCTTCAACGAATTTGGCCGAACAGCTTTGTCGAAGAGTCGAATCTTACCCAAAACATCTTCATTCTGAGGAAGATACTGGGGAACGACGACGACGGGAACTCCTATATTGAGACTGTTCCTCGACATGGGTACAGATTCGCCGGAAGCGTACGGGAAATCGAGTCCAAACAGAGCATTGAACGGGCAGGGGTAGATGTCTCCAGATTTCCAGCGCAGCGTGCCTTTACGAGATATCGAGTGATTACGGCTCTCGTGTTGGGAATAACATTGGTCGTGGGGGTTTACTTCGCACAACGCCGTCTTCGCCCGCGGACGCCCCAGCCACAGGGAAAGATCATGTTAGCAGTATTACCGTTTAACAATCTGAGCGGAGATCCCGCACAGGAATACTTTGCCGACGGTTTCACGGAGGAAATGATTACGCAGCTGGGACGCCTGGGGCAGGGACGATTGGGAGTAATCGCCAGAACCTCGGCGATGCAGTATCGGAATACGCAAAAGCGCGCGGACCAGATTGGCCGCGAATTGGGCGTGGAGTACCTGCTGGAAGGGAGCGTACATCGGGAAGGCGATCGCGTTCGTATCACCGCCCAGCTCATACAGGCGCGCGACCAGACCCACGTTTGGGCTGAGGAATACGATCGCGACTTACAAGATGTCTTAATGTTGCAGCGCGACGTGGCACGCTCGATTGCCCGAGAGATCGAGGTAAAGCTCACCCCCCAACCGCAGAATCGCCTAGCCAGTGACCCTGCAGTAGACCGCAAAGCTTATGATTTGTACTTGAAGGGTCGTTACTCCTGGAACAAGCGCACAGAAGAGGGGTTTACCAAGGCGATCGATTATTTTCAGCAGGCTATTGTGCAGGAACCCAACTATGCGTTGGGGTATGCCGGCTTGGCGGACGCGTACGCTTTGCTCGGTTCTACGGCCAATGCAGAAATGCCGCGCAAAGAGGCGATGCCACTGGCTCGAGCGGCAGCGCTGAAGGCTCTCGAAATTGACGAAACACTACCCGAAGCCCATACCTCACTGGCCTTCGTGCGAATGCATTATGACTGGGATTGGCCTGGAGCTGAAAAAGAATTCGAGCGCGCGATTCAGCTCAATCCCGATTATGCCACCGCCCATCAGTGGCACGCTTATAACCTAATGGTTCTGGGGCGGACCGAAGATTCCCTGACCGAGATCCACCAGGCGCTGGAGTTAGATCCGCTTTCGTTGATCATCAATACGGACGCGATCGAGTTGACGTACTACGCGCGAAGATACGATGAGGCCATCCGCCAGGGCAGGAAAACGATAGAGATGGATCCAAGATTCCCTCTCGCGCATGCATTCACGGCGCTGTGCTACCTTCAAATCAAACAATATGCGCAGGCAATCGTGGAGTTACAGGCGGCCGTCCTTGAATCCGGGGACAGAATCGACATGCGCGCTAATCTAGCAGCAGCCTATGCACTTGCAGGCAGACCCGACGAAGCCCGAAAACTGCTCAAGGGCTTGAACGATTCACCGCACCGTTCGGATATGGCCTTCCATGTTGCTAGGGTTTACGTAGCTCTCGGAGAAAAGGACGAAGCACTCTCATTGTTGGAAACAGCCTACCGCGAGCGCTCTGGCCCCCTTATTCTTCTGCAGGTCGATCCAGGCAACGATTCGATGCGCTCCGATCCGCGCTTCCAAGATCTGCGCCATCGCATCGGTCTCCATCAATAGGGAGATGTGGCAGAAACCATGTGATTTCGGAAAATTGTATTCGCAAACGCCGCCGAATTGAAAACGCAGTATATAGAGAATTCGTAGATGGAGGATTTCGGCACAGATCCTAAAGTATGGAAGCGGGCAGTGTCGACATTGCTAGTAAACCTTGGGATGAGCTGTGGACTCTTGGTCAAAATGCCTTGTTTCATGGGTAATAGAATCTGAGAGATCGTAAAATTCAGATAAGTTCTTGACGGATTGCCACAGTTCGCTGTTCTGAGGCGATTCCTGGGGCGCTGGTCCGCTTTCCGTGAGGCGGAAATTACGGGTGATCGCATCTAGAATGGCCGGAGTTATGCAGCGTGCCTTAGTGTCGCAAGCAATAAGCAGTGCGTTCTCACAAACCAGGTTGATCAGTCTGGGGATCCCGCTGGAGTAGCGATGAATTATCGCCACAGCATCGGAAGGAAATAGGTTGGCCGCTTCCGTGCAATCGCTTCCCGCTATCCGAAGCCGGTACTGGATGTATTCCATAGTCTCTTCTTGGTTTAGCGGATCTAGTTGACAGCGAACTGCGATCCGTTGTTTCAACTGTCGTAATTCGAAGGAATCGAGCTTCGCGTCCAGTTCTGGTTGTCCCACGAGAAGGATCTGTAGCAGCTTTTCCTGAGGCGTTTCGAGGTTCATCAGAAGACGGATCTCTTCAAGAACCTCCGTAGAGAGGTGGTGCGCCTCATCAATTACAAGTACGGCTGTGATTTTTTTTTGATGGCATGCGAGCAAGTAGCTGTTCAGCTCGACAAGGAGCTCCCCTTTGCTTTTTCCAGTGCCGGTTAGCCCGAAATCGAAGACCACAAGACGCAGAAAATCGCACGGATCCAATTTGCTATTGAAGATGTAGGAACAAGCCATGCTCTGCCGCGTGATCACTTTTAGGAGGGAACGGACTAGCAAGGTCTTCCCGGTACCAACTTCTCCAGTCATAACTGCGAATCCCTTACGCCCGAGAATGCCGTAGCAAATCGCTGTTAATGCTACTTGGTGTTTTGCGCTGGCATACAGGAATGTCGGGTCCGGAGTTATCTCAAATGGATTACATTTCAGATTGTAGAATTGTTTGTACATTGCTTCTCCCCACGTTTCGACTGGAGATAGTGCGCCCGCCAAAAATTTAGACTTGAACCCTTCCAATCGAACTATCTAGCCGTCTCTTTTGAGATGTACTTCATCCCCGCCAGATTTGCTTCTGCGCAGTCCTGGACAATCTGTTATTCCATGCTGCTTTCCGTTACTGTTTTGAGCACTCCTCCAGAATGGATCCGGTAGATGAGAAGACTTTCATCTTGAAAATATACATCGATATCAGAATGATACTGGCGATAGTTCTCACAAAGACGCCAAGCGTCCGATTCTAAGCTTGCTCGTCCCGCTGGCGATCTGTAATTGCGGTAAGTGGCATCCGTTAATATGCCAAAGGGTACGGTGAGGGGTTCTTGGGAAAACATTTGAAACGGCCTTGTCTCCACATAAATAAAAAGGTCCTGGGGTGCGGGTGGAAAATGGAAGTCCGGAGTAGTAACTTTCATCCGATATTCCTCTACGAAGGAGGCCAGGTCTTCGTAGCCGCCAAGCCCTAGAGTTTCGGAAAACTGTTCAACTGGCGCCACTACCGCCCACTTCTGAGCGGAAAACTTGTGCTCGATCTCCTGGGTCTGGCGGGCCGCCGCTTCATACTCCAGTGGTTCGGGCCTTAAGCGATGAGGAGGTAACCAGACAATGGCGATCAGCATGAAAATCATGAGGGCGAGCGGCTGTTCCCTTCTCCAAAAATCAGGACCGAATATAATAAGGATCGTTGCCAAGAGCCAGCCGGCAGCAACCGCCATCGCAACAGGAAGAATCGGGAACACTTCATTTGTAAGAGTCGAACCTGATGACAAGCGGGCGTAGGCTGCTAGTCCAAAACACAAGACGACAAAAACCGCGGGAGCGAGTCTCGGGCGAAGAAGCAAAATTACAGCCGTAATTGCCAACAACTCCAACAAGAACAGCGATATAAGTGCGGCCAACAGTACACAACAGGCTACATCTAGTAGCAAGTCTCCGTGCGGATCCCAGGACCATTCAGCCAGAAATGCAAGACCCAAGAGAACAAACACCAGGCCGAGTTCGAATTCCGTGTCTCCATATCTCGTGGGTGAACTCAGAGCAAACAGTCCGTGGAGTTTTTGAAGTACGGTAGTAGCTGTGGGAATCTGTTTCGCTACCGAGGGAAAAGCGGCCGCTCCCAGACAATACATTGCTGCCGCCGTGGCGGGCTGGAACCGCATGCAGGACTGCAGAAATAAACCCAGCGCCAGGACCAAGAAGATTCCAATCAACGGGGACAGGAAACGGGTCACTTGCATCGAATCGGCTGCACTGAGCAAAGAAGTAGTCGCGATTAACGTGGGAAACACAAATGGACGACCGCCCTGGCCCAAATCTAATATTAGCTCTCGGGCGCGAAGCAAATAAGCATATTGCTCAACCTGATCCAGGCGAAGTTGGTGCAAGGCATTCGCGAATCTCAACACGATCGTAATCATCACTACGGTCAAAATAACTGCCAGCGTGAGGCCTTTTTCTTTGAAGATTGCTGACCAGTGGTTGGTACGTCGCCAACGCCCGAGTGAGTTTGAACCGGAACCGGGCAGACGCCGGAAATAAGCGAGGCCCGCGGAGGGAGTTTCCAGTTTATGTATCATCCGCAGGATTGTTTCTCGAAGATTGCCGATTAGACTATTCAATTTCCAGTTGCGCTTGTACAGCTCCACGATCAGGAGGCCCATAGTCAGGAGAATACAGACCGTAATGGCGCTTAATACACGCAAAGTGGACAGCACAAAGATGGCAGTCACAGCCAGAAGCAGCATGCGAGCCCAATTACCGGCAATCCCCAAAGAAGTAGTACGGTTGATCCGGTTTGAAAAAAGCCGACCTGAGAACCACACAAATATAAAAAAAGAAGGTGATCAGGATCCAGCTAGCTTTGAGAGCATCCAAGAACATCAGAGAACTCACGCAACCGAATAATAATAATCGGAGTGGAGCAATACCTGCCGAGTTGCCGCGTTACATTTCCAAAGAACCACGGCCGCGCCGGCCAATAGCCCAACCGCCGCATACTGCACACCCAGGAGGTGGCTGAGTTCGTATCCAGCAAACAAATTCACCGCCAAGCCCAGCGCCACGGCCCTCAGCGCCAAGTGGAGGGCATTAACACAGGCCAGGATGATGGTTTCAAAGAGCGCCATACTCAGCATCAAGTAACCAGCGCCACCGAGGGCCACCGTCTCCAGCAACTGCGGTGAAACAGCCAAACCACTCCACTGCTTGAAAACAAACAAGACAAAAAGCGCAGTCGTGACGAAAACAGCGAAAATGAGAAACATGAATCTGGAGTGGCGCCTTTCAAGACTGGACACCAGGCGGCTGCCTTCCGATTGCGGCAGTTCCGCAGCTAACCGGAACCAGAATCGGAGATAGGACTCACTGAGATACTCTATTAAGGCTGCGCAAACCAGGAAGGCGAACAACACCAAGTCCATTCCTCTCTTGTATCCGGCGTCGATCCCGAAACTCAGTCCCGAAAACCAAGGGATAGCGGTTCCGGCCGCTACTCGGTCCGCGAACAGAAAACCAAAGTAGAAGATTCCGTAGAAGTAGAAAGGCACGAGAGAGATCAAAGCGACACTGAAGCGCGGCGGAGCGCTGTGTTGGCTTTCAGGACGCTTTCTTTCCGAGCGCCGGAACTGGATTTGCACGCAAACACCGGCGCCTAAGGCTGCCAAAAGAGGCCAGAGCATCAAGGGCAGTCCCGTCCCGGTGTGACCGAAGATTTTGACTGAGGCTGCCGCGCTTCCGCTCAGGAGATACACCAAAGGAATGCACCAAGCTATACCCTGGGCGGAAAGTATCGCGCAAAACATCCATAAGACGCTGAGGGCAACATAATTTACACCCGCCAGCGCGAGATAGACGCCGTGGAAAACACCGAAGTAGGTGCCCAGCGCCAGGCCCACAACAGTAAAAAGAAGACTGCTAGCCACTCCCAGCCGAAACAGAAGAACACAGAATCGATGGGCGAGAAAAGGCTCCCGCAATCCGAAGTAGAAGCCAGCAGCACGAGCGATCATTTGAATGAATCCACCCGGCGTAACTAAACTTGCAATCAGAGACAAACTCAATGCACTGCCAAACTCTGGCGAAACTTGGAGTAAGTGAGGCCGCAAATATTCCAAAACCAGCAAGGCCATCCACGGGATCGAGTAGGACAAACTCGAAGTAAGCTTGCGGATCGCGGAGCCAATTTCTGTCCGGGTGGATAACCACCTACTGGTGACGTCTCGCTTCTTCAAGGTAGACGTTTGCGGCAAGTCCAGGAACATACGTTCTGCCAGTGCAAAGATGTTCCCAAAACCCCATTGCGCGACGGATCGGTCGCTATACCCAAGTGACTCCACCAGCGCCGCAACTTCCTGGACATCGGCAACCTTTGGAGCGAGTTCGTGGACCTCCTTCAAGAGATCGTCCCAAGTTTTGCTCATCGGAACTCACCACAAGCCAATTCCTGGCCCCGTTCGAGGGAATCGAACCTGAGTTCGGCGACTTTGCTTGGTGCTGAAGCTGCCAGCGAAACGAGACGGACGGAGTGAGCCTTGGTGTCAATGACTACTAGCGAAGTACCTACCTTTTTCCAAAAACGCACGTCGTCCGCATTAACGGCCGCGCGTCTTTGCGAATCTCTTAGCATCGTCTCGGACAGTACGCATTGGCGATCCGGCAAAGCTCCCGCGTGGGCTGAAAAATTTGGTTCACCCCAGCCAAAGCCATCTAGGTTGTAAAGCCACGCGCTCCACCATGCATAGGCGAACTGCTCTGCACGAAAGGCTTGAGTCTCGCGGCCAGTTGTCGTCGCGAAGATGTGGGATCCATACTGTTCGCGATAGCGGATCGCTTGATCGACCCGTTCTTGCCATTCAAGAGGATCCTCATATTCTCCATTTTTCACCTGAAAGGATTCGAGAAGAAACAGGTCCTTTTCAGCGAGAAGCGGCGCCAGGTGATCAGGATTCTTGCCGAGCAGATTCTCCCGACTGAATAGGTCTTTCGGATAGAACGCGTTTAAGAACGACTTCAGGCCGAGGCTATGGATATACGCTACTGTTGAATTTTGACGCTTGCGGTCGACGATCTTCCAGTCGTAGCCGGCTTCATCCAGAAAAATCCCGGATACGCCCATCTCCTTCCAAAGTTGGACGCGTCTCCTTATCTCGGACTCAGTCAAATGCTGGCTGTCGCCTAGGCAAATATAGCCAAAAACTTTTGAAGGTGAGCCGTGGCCTGCTAAGGCGGCGATGATTTTCCGTGCCTTTTCGTGTTCATCTGCACCAACGCCCGTGGGGTTGCGATCAGCGAGGGAGTCCGCAAACTCGACTCCATCGCCGAAAACGACCAAGTCATACTCAGCGAAGACCCTAATCGCCTTCTCAACGTCACCAGCAGCGCCATTTACAACACTGGGATACCCATAGTAGATTGCCAGCCGTTCCGGCATGTACGTACGGAACTCGGCTTGTTGAGAAAACAAGGTGAGTCCTGCGAGCATCGTAACCAACAATTCGCCTCGCTTAATCAAAGCAACCTATCTCCGGTTACTGGGTCGATTCCACCAGCTCACGGACGCGGTGGGGCGCCAGCTGGTCGTAGGCAGATCGGTACGCAGATAGAAAACGCTCTTCCGTAAGTTCTCGTGACGCCCGCGCTTGAGCCAAACGGCCCAGTCGATCGCGCTCCGCTTTATCATCGAGCAGGAACGCAATGGCATCAGCCACTTGGCGCGGTGACTTCGCGGGGACCAGGATCCCGCATTCGCCCAAGGCTTCCCGGACGCCGCCCACGTCTGTAGCTACGATGGCTGCGCCGCACATCATGGCCTCCACAACGACATAAGGGAACGCTTCAGAAACACTTGTGAAAGCCATTACGTCAGCATTGCTATAAACATTCCATGGCTCTGTGGTGAGGCCGGCAAACGTTACGTTGTCCCCTAATCCCAGCTCGGAAACCTTTCTCTTACAAGCATCGAAATAATCTGTGTCCGTTGCAGCACCGTAAAAGCGCACCTCGATGTTGGCGTACTTGATCTTCAACAAAGCCGCAGCGCTGATTAAGTCGAGCTGACCTTTGAGAGGATAAATTAGACCCATCGTAGCGACGAGCGGACGCACACGCGGCTCTGCTTCACAGCGGTGAAATTTCTGCGGGTCAACTCCGTTGTAGATGACTTTGATCCAAGCCGGGGAAACACCGAGATGCTGCTCCCATCGTGCGTTGTAATCGCAAACTGGCGAAAGCTGATCGGCAAAGTAATAGTTCAGCTGGACTACCGAGCGCACTAGGCGATAGAGAAAGTAACGAACAAAAAAGGATTTTATGTAGTTGCGGACGTTCAAGTATTGTTCCCGAAGGTAAACACCATGTTCGGTTAGCAAGTACGGTGTGCCGTTCACCAGCTTGGCAAGTACGCAAGGAATTCCACAAAAAGACGCTGCGGAAGAGTGAACCACATCGGCCACGGGAATGGGAAAGTGGAGCACCATCATCAAGTGATATAGCAACCTGTAGGCTTGTTTTAGTTCACTGAAGCAAGGGTCTTCCGTGCCCTCCGGCCGGGAGATGCGAGTCACTGATACCGCTTGTAGAAAAACATCCCAAGCACACGCGGAATTCATCGTCGCCGCGTAGTCATGTAGCTCGAAGTAGCGGTGCATTCCTACCAACAACGCACCCAGTTTCTCGTTGTCAATATCACCCGACAGTAGAAGTGCGAGGAAGGGCTCAAATAGCGGCTTAAAATCCGTTTCGATGACGCGCGCCGTCGTATTCCAGCCATGCGAAAGAACTACCGATGCGCGGTTATGAAAAGAGTATTCTGCGGGCTGAAGTAATCCCCACTGTGGAACTTTAATCACTTCCCTGATGTTAGAAGCAAGCTGGTACTTTATCTGCTCAAAAGGATTGGTGACAACCGCGAGCAAGTTAAAATTAATATCCGGCAGGCCGCGGGTGAGACGGTCGCACCACGTGCTCACACCGCCCCTTTCAAACGGATAGGTACCTTCCGTGGCCAGTAGCACGGAAATCGGCTGTCTGTTACTCAAGGCTTCACGAACCTCACTTCGGTGGGCTGGCCAGCCAGTAATAGTTGAGTGGGATTTTTAAACTCGATTTCGACAAGGTGCGTCATATTAGTTGAAGGGAGCGGGCTGATGGTACGGATTGACCCTTCCACCTGTTGGGCAGGAGATGAAGGAAGTTGAACCATAGCTTGTTGTCCAACTCGCAACTGCGAAATCATGTTCGCGGCTACCGGGATCTCGGCGACCATATTGCTCAGTTCCGCAAGGCGGACTAGTAGACTCCCTTCAGGAACGCGATCACCGAGCCGCACGGAAACTTCGGTCACGACGCCCATCTCTGCGGCACGGAGTTCCGTGGCATCCATGCGCTGCTTGGCCTCCTTGTATTTCAACTCCAGTTCGTTCAGTTGTTCTTGCAGCTCCTGACGCGAGGCTCTCGCTTGCAGGTCGGCTTGCTCGGCTTGATCCCGCTTCGCTTTTTCCGAGACATTGGCCAGCGTCTTAGCATTGTCCAAATCATCCTGAGCGATGCGCCGTTCGGTCTCTCGAACGTCCAGTTCTTGCTTGGAGATGAGTCCGGCTTGGTACAATTCTTTGGCGCGAGCATGGTTCGAGACAGCCTGATCGTAGGCGGCCTGCGCTCTTTCCGGAGAATCCCTCCACTGGCGAGTCGGAACCTGCTGCTCCTGACGTTGGGAAACCGCAACACGGGCGTTCACATCCGCAAGCGGTGCCCGAAATTTGCGGAGACTATTCTCGGCAGCATTACGCGCTAGAGCTGCATTCTCTAATGCTATGCGAGCCTCTCGATCGTCTATGCGCAGCAGCCGCTGTCCTCTCTGGACCGTGTCACCCACTTTCACGTAGATTGCCGAGACCGTACCGAGTGATTCCGCTGTAATGCGGATCTCTTTGGCCGGTCGGATAGTGCCTTCAAAGGAGGCACCGTAGAGTTGGGCACTGCCAAACGCGTTGCGGTCGCCCCGAAACGCGTGGCCGGCTGCCACAAGAACGAGTGCCAGGGCGCCAAATCCAAGCAGCAGGAATTTTCTGATCTCGTGAGGCGATTTACCTAGTGCGGACACAGAGGACCGATATCCTTCCAACCCGCTGGAATTAATTGGACCTAGAGCAGCGGTTCTTATAGCACTCAAGCGCTCCTCAGGAGGATCCTCCTCGGTGCCCTCAGGCGGGGTTCTAGTCCTCGTCTGCAATGCTTCGCCGTCAGAGGATGACAAAGCTTCATACATGCGGCTCACGTTACACCTCGGCCCGGCTATTGCACGTTCGAAGCGACTGACTGTCCCGTAACCTTTCCTTCGTTCTGTACTTGCTGCTTTTTATTGCAATGGAAGCGTAATCGTCGTACCCGGCGTCATGCTGATGTGAGAGATTTTTTGCCCGCCATATATCTCAGATCCCGTGCTGGTCAGACCTGTCACCGGAATAATCGCCGACGAGACCGGCGCCGTGCTTGGCATAGTGATGACGATCTGCGGACTCGCGGAACCTATGCCGGTGATGCTTGCAGTCACGCCAGAGAGGTTAAACGAATTTCTGTTTTGCATCAGGAGCGCAGTCTTGTCGAGAGTCGGGCTTAGCACCGGAAGATTGTATAAAGCCTCGTACTTCAGGAACGTCTGATCATAGGTGTCCGAGAGCAGTGATGAAACGTGCGGGGCCTGTAGTCCAAGACTCCCAGAGTTGTCCGTAAAATGCAGATCGGGTTGGTGGAACATCTCGGGATCCATGTCGCCCGTCAGCATGTTGCTCACAAAGCTCGAACTGACAAAGTCCAAAATCTGCGACGCATTGTAGGTATTAAACGGAGGATCTACCGGATTGTTGTAGATGCAGTAGAATTCCGCCTGATTGTCCGCCCAATTGGCCGCATTGTAAAAAATGTCGTTGGGGTGTCGCGGCACTTCATAAAGGCCAGGTTGATAACTATTTACGATACCGACGTTCGGCGATGGATTCGGACCATTATTATTGTTCTGCCCGATTACAGAAGTGTCGGTGACCACGTTCCGTATACCGTCGTTGTACAAGTATCCCGGCACATTAGAATCATTCAACCCGGTCACGCCCGGGGTCACCATATTCGCTGGATTAAAGTCGGTCAGATTTAGAGTCGTAACCATGTCTGACGAGTCGGTGTCCAAATTCGCACCGCTGCCGTTCGCTACAAACATATTCGTCAGCACTTCTAGATCGATATCGTCACCGTCGCTGTTGGGCGAAGACTGAGTCAAACCGTTCAGCGTGTTGGGGTGATCGAACGTGTGGCTAATCCAGTGGAAGTTCCCTTGATAGTTCTGGACGTTGGTCACCAAGTCGTCATTGTTAACGCCCGCAGTGGGCAGACCAGTCCAATCATTATTTCCAGTGGTGCCTACTCCATTAAACGCCAGTGTAAGTTCGAAATTTGAAAGTAACGGGTCCTTTTGCACATTGCTCTGCCAAGCCACCACTGCGGACATGTCGTGAGTGGCATCAACCCGAAAAACTCCCAGTAGCGGGGAATCCGGTGGCGTGCGGTCGTGGGTGATGGGATTTGTACAAGGCGTACTAGGTACCCATTCGGAATCGTCGATGAAGAAATCGTCCACTTGCGCTGATGCATACACATGATAGTCGCCAAGAAATACTCCCTTGGTGACCCAATTCAGCAGTCCGTAGGCCAACACCAAATCGTGCGTCAGATATTGATTGCTGTCGAACATCTGCGAAAGGTACTGCCGCCCATCAGCAAACTGCGTGATAGCTGACAGAGCATTTCCCGCCAGGTCCACCAGCAGCGGAGTCACCGTCCCGCCTCCTGACGGTGTGGTCGGAGTTGTCAGATAGATGAAGGCATTCGTTATCGTCACTGGCGTCGATGTGTTCGCGTAGAAGAATATCGGACCGGCAGCAGAGGTGAACGTGCCGGTGTCGGTCCCGGTGGATGGCACGTAGCCAGTGTAGTAATTCAATCCAAAATCCGGAGTCGGATTCGTAAACCAATTAACCTGGCGCACCCCGAAATTTGCTTCGTAGGTTGCTAAACTGTACGCGACGGAGTAAGGGAACGTGTAAATGTCGTCGCCGAATGCGTAAATCACGCCTTGGAAATAACCATGGCAACCACCATCGTACAACGGTGGCAGCGCACCGCTGCTGGCGTCGGCTACCGTATAGGGCGTGCCAACATAGTTGAGAATTTGCTCAATTGCCGGGAAATCCGCGTAGCCAGCCCCGCCGTTGGCCGACGAGTTATTAATCACGAGCAGCCGCATATCCACCGTCGTCGTGGTACAGGTTACCGGAGCGTAGATCGTACTCACAAAGCCCGTGTTACTTTGCCCATTTGGAGCGACATTGCCGGAACTGGCTGTAACGGCAATCGCGACCGCAGGGTTAGGATCTGCAACCACGGTGGCTAAACCCGGAGTGGTCCCGGGTACTCCAATACTTCCTATTGTGACGATGAGAGGATTCGCGGAGGTCCACGTAACGGTGTTGGTGATGTCCGATGTGCCGCCATCGCTGAAGGTTCCCGTCGCCGTGAATTGCTGCGTCGCGTTATATCCGATGGAAACGCCCGGGGGCGTTACAGCAATGGATTCCAAAATAGCGGCTGAGACGGTAAGCAGGGTGGTACCGGATACCGATCCATACGTCGCCGTGATTGTGCTCGCGCCGGCTGTCAAAAGCGTCGCCTGTCCTGTGGACGCAATTGTTGCCACAGCGGTATTCGATGAACTCCAACTCGCGGAAGCGGTTATGTCGGACGTTGTGCTGTCCGCATAGGCCGCGGTCGCTGTGAACTGCACAGTGTTGTTGCTTGGTCCGGCGGAATTCGAACTGTTTGCGTCTCCCAGAGCTAGTGTTGGGTTCGCCGGCGTAACGGCGATCGAATTTATCGCCACTACCGTCAAGACGCCGTCGCCACCTGTGTTAGTGCTGACGATTGAATTTGAAGTCGCGGAAATGGACGCCGTTCCACCGCCCACGCTCGTCGCCAATCCAGCATTCGCACCTGTCGTGGCGATGGTCGCGACCGCCCCGTTGCTCGTGCCCCACATCACGCTGGTAGTGACATCTTGCGTGGTCCCATCCGAGAAGGTTCCCGTGGCGGCAAACTTTTGCGTCCCACCTTGATGGATCGACGCAGTACCCGGAGTTACAGCAATCGATGTGAGCGTAGCAGCAGTGATCGTCATCTGTGCGCTTCCAGCGATCCCGGAAGAACTCGTCGCGGAGATAGTCACAACTCCCTGTGCGGTCGCTGTAGCCACATTGGCAGTAAATGTTGCGGTACCCGAAGGATTGGGTGTAGCCGACCAGGTGACCGAGTTAGTAAGCTCGGCGGTAGACCCATCGGTGTAGCTTCCCGTAGCTGTAAAAGTTTGCGCCGTACCCAGCGCGACGAATGGATTCGCTGGATTCACAGTGATCGAACTCAGCGCTGCCGGCCCGACTGTCAGAGGCTGCGTATTCGCGGTAATCCCCGACGCCATTGCGGAGATGGTCACGGTTCCTTGAGCGATGCTGGTCGCAAGCCCAGCATTCGTGCCGGTAGCAACAATCGTCGCTACTTGTGTATTGTCCGAACTCCACGTAGCGCTCGTAGTTAGATCCCGCGTGCTTCCGTCCGTAAATGTTCCTGTCGCTGTGAACTGCTGGTTTCTTCCCGCAGACCAAGCCGATATAGTTCCTGGGCTGATAGCGATCGATTTCAGAACCGGATCGGTGACGGTGATAAGCGCACCACCACTGACGTGCCCTAAGGTCGCCGATACGGTTGCAGTTCCCACCATCGCCGCAGTTACCAGTCCCTGGCTGCCGTTCGCGTTGCTCACAGTAGCGTTGGCCGAGTTAGAAGACCAGTTGACCTGTAAAGTGAGATCCTGCGTACTGTTATTGTCGTAAATCCCCGTTGCGTATAACTGAACCGAGGTGCCATTGGCCAAGGAGGGTGCTGCGGGATTCGTCGATCCTTGCCTGGCAGTGACAATAATGCTTTTTAAAGTAGGCGCAACCACTGTGAGAGAATCTGCCGGCGATGTAATGCCGCTCAAAGTCGCGGTTATATTTGTTGCTCCAATCGCTACTCCGGTAGCGACGCCTCCGGCTGTGATCGTTGCCACCGCTGGACTGCTGGAAGAAAAGACTGCCGTAGGAAGCGAGCCTGTATTGCTGTCGCTATAAGTTCCCGTCGCTGTGAACGGTTGCGTGTTGCCGATTGCAACGGATGGATTCACCGGGCTCACCGCAATCGAAACGAGCGTGGGCGGTCCCACCGAAAGCGTTGTCTGGCCGGTAATGCCATTCAAAACGGCTTTGATCGTGTAAGTGCCCTGCGCCGAAGTAGTCACCAATCCTGTTGAATTAATTTTGCCGCCCGTCGAACTCCATGCAACCGAACCTGTCAAATCTACCTTGCTGCCATTCGTAAAACTACCCGTGGCGATAAACTGCTGCACGCCGCCCGCTGCAATCATCCCATTCGCTGGCGTCACTACAATTGAACTCAGTCCCGTGACTGTGCCGGTACCAACGAGATTCACAACGCTCGGACTACCAATCGCACTATAGCTAATCGTGAGCGTGCCGGATCGCGTGCCAACTTCGGTTGGCGTGAATGTCACGCCAATCGTGCAGGTTGCACCAACACTGGGACTACAAGTGTTGTTGGCCACTGCAAAATCCCCCGTCGCGACAGCAGTCGAAACGGAAAGGGCAGAGCTTAGATGGTTCGTTAGCGTAACTGGCAGAGGCGAACTCTTCGTGCCTACATTGCGGCTGGAAAATGTCAGAGTGTTTGAAGAAAGTGTTACGGGCACAGAACCCATTCCACTTAGAGCAACCGTCTGCGGGCTGGACTCCGCATTATCATTAAGTGTCAGAGTGCCGATACGCGAGCCGATCGCCGTCGGCGAAAACGTCACACCCAGAGTGCATTTGCCTTTCACTGCGATACTCGTGCCGCAGGTGCTGCTTGAAATTCCAAAATCTCCACTAGATGCGATGCCCGCAAAATTCAGTTTCGTATTCAGGTTGTTGGTGACCGTCACCGTTTTCGCCAAGCCGCTGTTGCCAGCCACCACGGTTCCAAAGCTCAGCGCGGTACCGGAGAGAGTCACCGGCTGAATTCCAGCCCCGTTCAGGCTAATCGTTAGCGGGCTCGAAGCGCTGTCGGTAATCGTTACAAACGCCGTGCGGCCACCTAGCACTGACGGCGTAAACGTTACCGAAATCGTGCAGCTCATCCCGCCCGGCAGCGTGGTAGGGCTAATCGGGCAGTTCCCGCCCGGTGCGTAATCCGAAGCATTGACGCCGGAAATTGCAATGCTGTTGATCGTCAATGGCCCCGTCTGCGTGTTCTTAAATGTTGCAGTCTTCGGAGCGCTCGGATTCCCCAGAGCTTCGTTGCCAAATGAAAACGTGGAGGAACTTAGTGTCTGCGCAAACGCGGTCGAGTTGAAAAAAAGGAGGACGGCCAAAAGAACACTGCTGGCCAAGCACAGTTTTCCTCCATATATCGCGAGCTTCGAGCGCGAAGGATGCAACGGACGGCGGAATTTGTTTATCTGGGAAGACCCCTGGACACCTGTATTTGACGAAATATGCCAATGAGGTGTTTCTACGACGGGCTGCGAGCACGTCGGTCTTAGCGAAAGGTAATTACATAACAGCCTGCAAAAACTCGCTGCGCCAGGGAAATGCGACGAATATAGTGAGTTATGTGAATATATATTTAACTCGGAGGCGGGACGGTCAGCCTTTATTGTTGTCATACCTTGAGCTTCGTGGGTCGCAAAATCCTCGGGCACTGCCGTCGCATGGGATACTCTGGCAAACACACTCCGAACCAGCGCGCGAGGTCTGCGTCACACAGTTCCTCCCAGATTTTCAATTAGCCGAAACGCCCAGGACGAGCTTCGACCACAGAATGGTTCAAACCCTCAAGAGAAGATGCAAGAGTCTGAAAGATTTCTAAACATGCCTAACCGAAAATGGTTCCACCCATCCCCCCCAGAATGGGTCTGCCACGCCTTACACTGAGCACTTAGCCAGCCACTTTTTGTCATCATTTACTGGCTGGTCATACTCCTATGTGAGTAGAAACAGGACCTATACTGAGAGCCATAGAGAAGTTCTGTTTCCAACCCCACTGGCCTTGTGTGCAAGGAAATTCCCAAACGCGGCAATGTTCTTCTTTATTTCGCCCTCAGTGCGTACCGGATATAACAACATGACGATTTATGTCAAGTAAAATTACTAACTCTTAATACTTCACACTTGCATCGAACTAAGGATTTCAAGTATCGCTTCATATTACGGAGAATCATGCAGGCTCCCCGATGGAATAAGTAAGTCACGAACCCCAAGGTTGGGTCGCAAGCCGTCTAAATTCACGGATCAAGATGGATCTTTTTCCAAGCATCTGTGAAAGGAGCTGTCTCTACAGCCCCGGAGGAGTCCGGCTTCTGGTACCATTGACGTTGCTACTAAGCAGCAACTACATTTTGACCTTCAACGTCGTGGGGGGCCATGGGCTATCGTTTAAATTGGGCAGATTTCGCTTCGACCTTCTCGTTTAGTTCCTTTCGAAGGTTCATCTCTTTTGCACTCTTAGTTGTCACATCCGCTATCGCTGCGCCGAGGGCATCTGCTGCAACCCATTACGTATCAACAACAGGCAACGATCTGAATTCAGGCACAATTACTTCGCCGTGGCGGACGATTCAGCATGCTGCAAATTCAGTCGTCGCGGGAGACATCGTTTACGTCCGGGCAGGCGTGTATAACGAGGTCGTCAGCATTCCAGCATCGGGTTCCGCACGTGTTGGGTATATAACGTTTTCGAGCTATCCGGGCGAGCAAGCGACGGTTGACGGTACAGGTCTTCTGATTCCTGGCGGCCAGTGGGGTCTAATCACGATTGAGAACCAGAATTACATCATCGTAAAAGGCTTCGAGATTCGGAACTATTCCACTTCGAGCACCGCAGACGTACCCATTGGGATCTATATTTTCGGAGCGGACAGCAACATTCGAATTCTTAACAATCACATTCACAACATTGCTACGACGGCCAAAGGTTGCGCCGCGAACGCCTTCGGACTAGCGGCTTATGGAACCGAAGCGCCGGCTTCGATCAATAATCTGACGATCAGTGGCAATGAAATCGATCATACGACCACGGGCTGCAGCGAAACTCTCTCAGTTGATGGCAATGTGGAGAATTTCAGTATCACCAACAACCTGGTTCACGACGATAACAATATTGGGATCGGCGCTATCGGTTATGAAGGCGTCGCCCCAAAGGGTTCCATGTGCGGGTCAGAACTATGTGATCGTGCGCGGCATGGAGAGATTAGCGGCAACACTGTTTATAACATCACATCCAATCACAATTCGGCTTATGGATCCGGAAGCAACAATCATAGCTATGGCGCGGACGGAATCTACGTTGATGGTGGCACCCAGATCATCATCGAACGAAACCTGGTGCACAACACCGACATTGGAATCGAACTGGCGAGTGAGAACCCCGGAAATCAAACGCCTGGGCTGGAAAAGTCAGATTACATAACTGCGCGCAATAATGTGGTGTATAAAAGCAACTCCGTTGGAATAACGATCGGCGGATACGACAGCAAAAGGGGTGGCACGGATCACTGCTCGATCGTAAACAACACACTCTACGATAATGACACCGCGAACACCGGAGAAGGTGAATTTCAGATTCAGTTCTACGCCACAAACAACATTTTTGAAAACAACATTCTTTACGCAAACAGCCAAGGTGTATTTCTTTATAGCTACACCAAATCTGAATCCGACCCGGCGACTCTTGATTACAATCTCTATTATTCGAAAGCTGGAGACTTGAACGGAAACTGGGAATGGCAGGCTGCGAACTACACGAGCTATTCCACGTATCTTTCAAAGACCGGTAATGATTCTCACTCCCCGCCTTTTTTGAATCCTGAGTTCACCAGTCTTATTCCGCCGCCCGACCTGTATCTATTGTTGTCCTCGCCCGCGTTTGATGCAGGGACCAATCTTGGCACAAAGGTTGTCGGGACCGAGGACTTCACAGGAGCTCCACGCGTTGAGAATGGCTTGATCAGTATCGGGGCGTACGAAAAGTAGTCGTAAACTCTTTAACTCCAGCGAAAAACGGCTGGCGCGAACGCCACCTCGATGGGCGGCCCCGTAATCCGTGCACCGCACGGTCCCCATACTAGGCGATGCGCAACAGCAGCCGGCGCACCTGTCGGTCGCACCGTTGTAATCGCCTGGAAGTAAATTCGTTGTGTCCAGACGAAGTGAAGCGTACGATGCACAAGCTGCAAGCCTCAATTGGGAATTGTGGGCAATGAGTCGTCTGAGGCCTTTTGAGATTTTCACATGAGTGCCAACTCCCCTGGCCCGCTTTTCTGACCTGGATCCCAACAAGCGCAGAGAACTCCTTAAAATTCTGGAAAGCAATTGGCGGGCGGAGATGGAGGGATACCACACGTACCAATCTTTAGCGGACCGCGAAACAGACCCGGTGCAGCTAAATGCATTCCGTAATCTTGCGTCCGCCGAAAAGCACCACGCCGATCTTTGGGCCGGCCGCATTCGCGCACATGGAGGTTCCGAGCCGGTCTATGAAGGCTCAAAGACTGGCGAGGCCGACACAATTTCTAATCGTGTAGGCGGTGTAGGCATCACATTGCGGCGGCTGGAGTTAGACGAAAGCCGTGACATCGAAAAGTATGCCAAGCAGCTAACCGAAATCGGCGACGAGCCCAGTGTCAAAATACTTAACCAGATTCTGGAAGATGAACGCGAGCACTACCAACTGCTCGGCAGTCTCATCCGCAATCGGCGCCCCATTCCTCAATCTTCGCCCGAGCAGGCCAGGCAGGCGCTCGACGGTATCATGGCCGCCCGACAACAAGGACGTCTAAAAGCATCCGGCTGGGTCGGTGACGCGATCTATGGAGTTAACGATGGTCTCGGAGCGATCTTCGGGATTGTTTCCGGTGTCTCTGGAGCGACGCTCGGCAACAGCAAATTCGTAATCATCGCGGGAACGGTGGGCATGATTGCCAGCGCGCTCTCGATGGGTTCGGGTGCTTTCCTCGCGGCCAAAAGTGAACGTGAAATCTATGAAGCTGAGTTTTCGCGTGAGCGCGATGCTGTTGAGTACAACGAAGCCGAAGCGCGCGAAGTTCTTTCCCTCAGCTATCAAATTCGTGGCTTAACTCCGGAAGAGGCCGACCGTTTCGTGGAGGATCTGGCCCGCGACAAATCCCAGCTCGTCCGTGCACTCGCGCGGGAACGTCTGAACACGACCGAAGAAGGACTCAGAAAACCGTGGACCTCAGCTTTGTCGGGAGCTCTCTCCACAGCCGTAGGCGCAGTTATTCCCATTATTCCTTTTTTCTTTCTAAGTGGTTATCCCGCGATCTTTTGGGCCGCCGCGATCTCCCTCGTCGCGCACTTCGCTGTCGGCGCCGCCAAGTCGCTTATTACCATCCGTTCATGGTGGTCAAGCGGTCTTGAAATGACCGTCGTGGGCGCAGTCGAAGGGGCGGTGACATACGTAATCGGAATCGCAATTGGAAGACTCGCCGGTCCAGGTGTCTAGATCCCTGGGAAATTCAGGGAGATGTCCGGTTTCGTCCTGTAGGCGGGCTACATCAAGTTCTGAATTCTTCTTAGCGCTCTCGAGCCTCATTGAAATAACGTGTGCATTCCCGGTTGCTCAAAATTCCTACTTGCGAAACACGAATGAAATCTTCTGGGCTCCGCCACTAAAACCCCAAATCTGACGAAAGAGATTGTGATAGCATCTGGCCGAAATCCAAAAATCTCCAGGTTTCACAATCGCCTGGCATCTGATACCTAGCAGGTGACAACCCATGAGCCGCGCGCGACGCCTTCGTCGACAGCAAAGGCTCGCCGCTGCGGCAGCCAAAGCGACCCCGCAGAGAGCGAATGGCGCGCTCGCGGCGCAGCCGCCGGTTTCTCGCGCTCCGCTGTGGCTAGCGGCAGCCTTCCTATTCCCGAATCTTGGCGCGTTGGCATGCGGGTTTGTGTTCGACGACCGTGTTCTCCTCGTCCAAAACGAGTCTCTGCACGTTCATTCACTTCGCCAGCTCGCCCACATTTGGAAATCCGGATATTGGCCGGACCCTCATGGGCTCGAGCTTTATCGTCCTGTCTCGCAGACGCTCTGGGCCGTGACTTGGGCCGCAGGAGGTGGCTCTCACCCGGCGCTGTTTCACGCCATCGGTCTGGCGTTGGGCGTGGCCGTCGTTCTCCTCCTCTACCATTTCTTGCTCGGCGTGCAAGTGCCGCCGCGCACCGCGTTCATAGCTGCGCTGCTGTTCGCGCTTTTTCCCATCCACACGGACGCCACTACCTCCGTGGTCGGCTCGGCGGAGCTGACTAGCCGCCGCCTTCAGTCTGGGCGCGTTGCTTTTCTACTATCGCCGCCAGCCGATTCCAGCGCTGATTCTTTTTGCCCTCGCCGTTTTCTCCAAGGAGAGCGCTGCCGCCTTCGCCGCTCTACCGGTGGTTTTCCCGCGCAAGGACTGGCGCTCGCGGGATTCTCGACTTGTCGCTACCGGCGCCGGAGTCACCATCGCCGCCGCGCTGCTGGCGCATCGCATTCTTTCGCGAAGTTCGCTGATTCCTCCGATCGATAATCCCATGGCGCTGGTGGACGCCGGCCAGCGCGTCCTCACCGCGCTTTGGATTCAGTGTTTGTACCTTTTCAAAACTTTGCTGCCGATCACGCTTTCAGCGGACTACTCCTACAAGCAGATCCGCCTGGTGATGGGGCCCGACGACTGGCGTGCGTGGATGGGGCTGGCACTCGCAGGAGGCGCGATTTATCTGGCCGTGCGCTGGCCCGATTTTCGGCCGCCCGTGCTAGCCTATGCCGTTTTGTTTTCGCCGACGGCGAACATTCTATTTCCAATCGGGACCATCATGGGCGAGCGGCTGATCTACGCGCCTAGCCTGGGGCTGGCACTGCTGGTGGCGATTTTGTTGGCGCGAACTCGCCACTGGAAAATCGTGCTGATTGCGATGGCGCTCATTTTTGGCGCGCGCACGGCCGTCCGCAATCTCGATTGGCTCAACCCCGAACGTTTCTATACGCGGCTGGCGGAAACCTCCCCGAACAGCGCAAAGTCGCATTATTCCGTGGGCGTTATGCATGCCGCGAGCGGCGATGATGTCGGCGCCATCGAGGCCTATGACCGCGCTATCGCCATTTTCCCCGCTTACGCCGAGGCCTATCGCAATCGGGGCAATTCGCTTGCGCGGCTTGCCCGGCGTGATGAAGCCATGGCTAGCTACCGCGCCTGCCTGCGCTTCGATCCCGGAGACTTCGCCGCCGCCTTCAATCTGAGCCAGCTCCAGGCGGGAATCCCTGTTTACCCTCCCCGCGCCGCTCTGATGTGATTCGAAAACAGTCGAGGCGAAGTCCAGCCTTGCGCCGAGTGCGGAGCGCAAAAAAAAAGCGGGGAGCCTGGCCTGCGCTCCCCGCTTCGGTTGGCCGAGTTGTTGTTAGTTTTTGCCCGTGATTGCCACCGTCTGCGGACTGGTTGGGTCGTTGTCAAAGATGTTCAGCGTAGCGGGAAACGACGTCCCAGTATTGGGCCCAGGCGGCGCGAACCTCACCGAAATCGTGCATGCTTGTAGGTGCGTTAGCATCACCGCTCCGTTCAAACAAGTGCTCGTAGACGGCGAGCTGTAAGGAAGTACGGTGTACGCTGCAGCACCGGTCCCGGTGATCGTCGGGGTGGAGCTGAAGCTCAACGTCGTAGTTCCTTCGTTGGTAATTGTCACTGACTTAGTTGACACGTTCGGGTTCGTCACCGTGCCGAAGCCCAGCGACCCGGTGATCTTCACCTCGGTGCCGGTTCCCGTCACGTTCATCACCAGCTGCGTTACGCTGTTCGGGTCGCCCGTAAAGTTCGCGGTCACCGTCCCAGGTATCACGCCCAGCGAAGTGGGAGTAAAGGCCACGTTGAACGTACAGCTTTGGTTCATTGTCAGCGCCAAAGGCTGGGCGCTGCAATTGCCGCTGCTGAGTCCCGTGTAGTTAATCGAGTAGTTCGAGCTGGCTACTAGGCTGGTCAACATCAAAGTGCCGGACCCGCCATACTTGAACGTAACCTTCGTATTCGTACTCGGTGTGTTGATGATCTGCGGTTTGTAGGCGATCGAGCTAGGAGTGAACGACTCGTAGCTACTGCCCGTCCCGGTCAGCGCCACCAACTGCGGGCTGGTCGGATCGTTGTCGTAGATTAGCAGCGTGGCCTTCTTCGCCCCTGTGCTCATCGGATCGAACTTCACGTAGATGTTGCAGGTCGAAGCAATCGTGCCGGTGCAGGGAGTCGCGCCGGTAGTTAGTGTGTAGTCGGTAGTGTCGCCGGTAATGATGGCCGGCGTGGCGTTATAGGTCGTGCCGCCCTTCACCGTCACCGTTTTGGTTACGGCGACCGATATAGATTGACTGCCGAAAGCCAACGGATTTGGGCTCACGCTCAAGGCCGTCGCGGTACCTTGCAACGGCACAATCAGTGACGGCGAGAAGAAGCCGTTGTAGCTGATTGTGAGCGTGCCCATCACCGTTCCTGCTGTCGTCGGCGCGAATTGCACGTCCACGATGCAGGTCTGGCCGCTGTTAAGTGTGCTCGGGCAATCGTCCGTTTCTTTGAACCCAGCGCTTGGCGTGATGCTGCCGATGTTCACTGTGCCATTGGCGCTCAGCGTCAAAGCAATCGGATCGCTGGTCATACCTTTGGTCACCGTGCCAAATGACAGGCTCGATGGGTACGAATTGAGTATCACCAGCGCGTTGATCTTGCGGATAAGCCAGTTCTGGTAGTCGGCTTCATAGATGTTTCCCATATTATCGACGCCTACGCCTGTCGGTTGATACAGTTCCGCCAAAGTGGCCAGAATGTCATTGCCGTTGAACCCGGCCGTGCCATTCCCGGCGATCGTGTGAATGATCCCTCCTTGGTCCACCAGCCGCACTCGCTGGTTATCGTAGTCACCGATTATCAAGTCGCCTGCGCCGTCTATTGCAAGCCCTACGGGATAATAAAGCGAGGTTTGGTACGCAAGTCCGCCGTCACCCTCGAAGCCAGTACCACCATTCCCGGCATACGTGCTGATCATGCCCGACGTGCTCACTTTGCGGACTCGCTGGTTATATTGGTCCGCAATGTACACATTCCCCGCAGCATCCACGGCAACGTCAAGCACATAGGACAACTCCGCGCTTGTGGCCGGGCCGCCGTCGCCGGTATATCCATACGTGTGGTTGCCCGCAAACGTCGAAATGTTGCCGCCGCTGACCTTGCGGACCACGTAATTGTATTGGTCTGCGATGTAAACATTATTCCCCGAACTGTCGACCGCGACACCAATGGGGTAATAAAGTTCGGCGCCGGTAGCTGCTCCGCCGTCTCCCATATAACCGCACGCCAGCGAAGGACTCTTGCCTGCGAAAGTCGTGATGGTACCGCCCGTCACCTTGCGGATAAGGCAGTTGTTCGTATCCGCAATGTAGACGTTGTTGGAACTATCCACCGCGACCCTGTTGGGGTTGTTCAAATTGGCGCTGGTGGCTGGCCCGCCGTCGCCGCTGTACCCGCAAGTCCCGTTGCCGGCAAAGGTTGTAATGATTCCAGTGCCTGCATTCACCATCCGAATGACGCAGTTGCTACGGTCAGTAATATAAATATTCCCTGCCGAGTCCGAAGCGGCGCCGGTCGGATAATACAACTCTGCGCCGGTTGCCGGAATGTTGTTGCCGAAGAAGGTGGTGCCTCCCGTTCCGGCGATTGTGTAGATGAATTTCGCCGTATCGCCCGCCGGAGGCGTGCATGCGAGCGTGCTTACATCGCAGGGCACCTCGCGGATCCGATAGTTGTCCTGGTCGGCAATAAACAAATCTCCCGCGCTATCCACTGCTACTCCAATGGGGTAGTACAGAGTGGAAGAGGTTGCAGCGACTCCGTCTCCGCCGCTGAAGCCCGCGGTCCCGTTGCCTGCCACTGTGTAAATGTCGCCAGCGGTCTGACCGGTGGAAGGTGTGCATGCTGCGCCGGTGCTCGTCGTCGTAACACAAGAGACTTCGCGTATGCGTTGGTCATATTGGTCGCTAATGAAAAGATTTCCGGAATTGTCTATTGCCAGGGTAGCGGGGTAATAGAAGTTTGCAGAGGTTGCCGCACCGCCGTCGCCGCATGGAGACACTGAGCAATACGTTCCGTTCCCAGCGATCGTGTAAATGTCGCCGCTCGTCTCGCCAGCCGGGGCTGTGCAACTGCTGATTCCGGTTCCGCAGGCCACACGGCGCATGCGGACGTCATATGAGTCTGAAATGTACAGATTGCCGGCAGTGTCGACCGCTACACCGTAGGGATAGTACAAGTTAGCAGAGGTTGCCGCACCGCCGTCGCCGCAAGTTCCCGTCGTTGGAGAACATACGGGGGAACCGACGCCTGCAACCTCGTAGATGTCGCCCGCCGTCTGACCCACGTTGGGAGTGCAAGCGCCGCCGGTGCTCGTCACCGTAGCGCAGGACACCATTCGGATCCGCTGATTACTATAGTCGGCAATGAAAAGGTTTCCATTCTTGTCGATTGCCACGCCCGTTGGATTGTACAGGTGGGCGCTGGTTGCCGGCCCGTTATCCCCACCGAAGCCGCAGGATAGATTGGGGGTCGTTATGCCGGCGATCGTATTGATGATTCCGTTCCCGGCATTAACTTCCCGTATCAGGCAGTTGTTATAATCCGCAATGAATATGTTCCCTGAAAAATCGACCGCGATGCCTGCCGGGCTATACAATTGGGCATTGGTCGCCAAGCCTCCGTCACCGGAATAGCCGTAGTAGTAGGTGCCAGCAACGATCGTCAAGATCCCAGTTGACTTGGTTACCTTCCAGACTCGGTGCTGGTAGTTACTCCCCTGCGAACTGTAATAGACATTTCCGGCACCGTCCACGGCGACATTAGTCGGCGTGTATACAGGCGCGGTCGTGGCCAAAACGTCATTCGGCCCGCCACCCGCGTAAACATTGATGTAGTCCTGCTGCGCGCTTGCCGCTCCTGATAGGAGCAGCAAAATTCCGGCGCAAACTACCAGTCTGAAGTAACGCATCGTGATGTCCTCTCTTTTTTTCCGCTCGTCGGCGCCTGGGCGCCGGATAAAGTTCATTTCGGAAGCCGCCTCTAATGGTGTGCCAACTCCGCAAATCTGAAACCCGCAACCCGAAATCGTTGGCGAGGTGCTATATCACGGGCGCGAGGTCGATTCGCTCGTGCCGCTGCTCGCCCGACGCGTCCCGGTAATCGATTGTGAAGCTCGGTCCGCCGCTACCCTTCACATTCCATTGTTCGTACTCGGCCTTTGGAATTGTAAAAGTGGCCACCAGCGGTGCCACAATCTTGTGCTCGTTATAGTGCAGGACCGCAACCTTGAGCGGAGTCTGTTCTTTCTCCCACGCCTCGGTCGGTTCGGGCATCTGGTGCAGCGTGCTTCCTAGCGTGATGGTCGCATCTTTGACGTCCGCGCCGCTGTTGTTGATCACTCGCAGGGAGACTTTCACTGCCACGTTCTCCCCCTGCTCGGTCACATTGATGACCTTGTAATCCCCACCAAAGTTTCCAGTGTTCTTGGCGGATACCCGGGTGACCTCAAAAGCCAGCACGGAAATCGCGCAGGCCACGGCTATGACCGCATACCTTGAAATTGCTTTACCACGTAGCATAGACATCGCTCCCCTGCCGCTCCTTAACCACGGAGCTGGCAATGACTCGTTGAATCGATACAAATCTTCCACAATTAAGCGAGACTACAAATGTAGTGCCGCCCAACCAAATTCGCTCAAACCGATTACCGTTGACTTTGCAAACACACCCAAATCATCGTTTAAAGTTTTCGAACCGGGCCGATTAGTAAAGAAAACAGAACCGATCGTGGTCGGGAGGTCAAGGGTACGACCCCGGACACACCAGTACACTCGCACAAACCTCCACAAATCTGATTCTATGGGGTCTCCCCAGAAGAGACGCGGCATTCACCACGCAAGACTTGGACCAAAGATGTAAAAAGATCGTAAAACATAAGCCGTGCATAATCTAGAAGGGGCTGCCTGGCGTTCTGTCTGGTATTGGAAGTAGTTATCCGTGGTAAACCCAGCTGAAGAAAAAAAATCTTACATCACGGCAAAGTTTTGCACATTCGTCACTTTCCGTTCGAGAACTTCGTGGTGCTCCAGAATTCCAATACCGAGTGGCTAAATTGGACACTAATCACGTTGCTTCCATCCGGCTGCTCAGTTACCGACGCTATCTCACCTTGCAGTTCTTCATCGCTCGCCGGATCGAGCAGCGCAAGCCTCTCGCCGCATTGAACTTTCGTCGGCAGGGTAAGTTCTGCGCTATGCATGCTCACCAGACGCGCATTCGCTTTTTCTTGGAAAGGCTCTTTGTTGATTCCATATCCGTAAACCAATACAGGCAATAGCGTCTCGGACCTATGCGGTTCCCGAACTCGTGAAAACGAAGAAGATGCGGCGTGCCCATTAAGACTGAATCGGTAAAAACGGTTCGCACACCCTTGGCACCGGAAAGGACGTATACTTATGCTGGACAGTAAGACCAGTTCGTAAAATCCGCGTCTGGGCGACCGCCATACGTCCGTACTCGCACATTTAGGACATCGCTTGGTCTCCACCAAGCTTGAGAGATTACCCATAACTCGATCTTAGCCCCGGGACCGCACCCCAATCTTCTGCAAATAAGCCGATTTTGAGTGCTGTACGCGTGGAAGTAAATACGGCTTACACGGTAGAAAACTAGGCGTAATGCGGGGCGGTTGAACCTTAGAGTTCTCCAGAAGAACGGCCGCGTTGTTAGTGGCGCGCCGTGACGGTGATCGTAGCAGACTTCATCGAGCCGCCGCTTTTCGCTGCAATCAAGTCTTGAACTTGATCGCGGGCTTTCGCAAACCCGGGTTCATAGAGAAGATGAAACCTGAGTCGAGTTCCGGCACAGTGCAAGATACTCGCGAATTTCGTTCGTAGTACGCCGGTTCAGCGCGAGTGCTTAGAAACACTGCCATCAGCGCGCCGCATAAGAGCAAACAAGTCATTTGCGGTCCACGCGCTTGCGGTAACGATATTCTTTTCTCTTTCCTAAATTTGCTTGGGCGGTTACTTCTTTGAAAGTTCAGCTTTGAAATGACTTTCAACATCTCCGCGGCTCAGCGGGTTTCTTGTTTTGGTTAATAAGACCGAATAGACCACCTCATTTCCTGCGATCTGCGCGGTGATAAATGCCCCGTCTTCCGGCAGTTCTTGGTAGACGAATTTCACTTTTCTCCCATCCGGAAGCGCCTTGATCCACTCTTCATCCGGCATTTCGTTCTCTTCAGGCGAGATTAGAGAATACGTCGCGAATACTACACCGCCAAACCACCAGGGTAAATACTTTAATACCGTGCGTAGAACCAGGCTCTAGATGCGGCCGTGAAACATAAGAATAACGAAGATGAGCAGAATCAGCCCGATTCCGTAGGTTGGAGCATACCCCCAATTTCGGCTGTAAGACCAAACGGGCGAAGCTCCGAGAAGCCCCAAAACCAAGGTTACGATCAATATAAAAGCCAGCATCGTTCCTCCCCTTTCTGTTTTCGCAAGAGAATGGAGCGTTGCCTCCGTAGGGAGCAAAAAATCATGCTTCCTGCACTCGCCGACAAGCTTACGTTCTGTTCGTCATTAATTGCCGCGGTGGGCGTTTTTGGATGCGACGGTAACCTCAACGTGAGCGCCCTTTTTGAGCTTCACATCATCGCCATGCTCGTCAGTTAACGTATTTTCAATTCGAAGGTCACGGTGCGTATGGTCGGCGCCGTCAACAGCGATCTGCGCCTTTTCCGGTTGGCTTGGCGATCGGGCCGGGACAATTTTGTTGACGGTTCCAGGCATGGTGGTACTTGGCTGTTCTGGCATTCGCGCCGTGTCCAGTTTCAGTTCCATTATTCTTGCGGACCTCGTCATGCGTGGCTTCGTCATTTCCTTCTTGACGCTGGCACGTGTCGCGTTACCGAGTTTGTCATCTTTCTTATTCGGCATGGAGCTATCATGACATCTAGAATTGATACCACGCTGTCCCATTTTGCACAGTTTTCTGTGTTTCAAGACGATGAGAAGAGGGTGAACTCACTTGCCTGTGATGGCCTTAATAGCGGCTAACTTCCGGTCTACGTGTGGCCCTGAGCGCGGAGCACCTGAAAGCAGCACACAGCGCTTCCCGTTAGCGGCACCACATGTAGGACAGGAGACGGAGGACGACTGTTTGGGGGTGAGTTCTCTCTTTTTCATCCGCAAAGAATACGTAACACTCAACGGCGAAACCGTTCAATGTTGAACACTTTTGCATTAGCCGCTGCCCGCTCGGGGAGGCGGTATCTTTCCGTATGGCGCGAAGTCAACTTAGTCGTGCAGGACAACGCTGAGGAGGGAAGAATCTACGTGGAGCCCGCCGTTGTACTTGATGAAGCCGAGTTTTCTGAATTTATTCATGAAAAAATTCACTCGTGAGCGCGTCGTACCAACCATTTCCGCCAGCATCTCTTGTGATACTTTGGGAATCATCTTTTGGGGCTTATCTTCCTTGCCATAGCGTGCCAGCAGCAACAACGTGCGGGCCAGCCGCTTCTCGCTAGAGTTGAAAAGCTGATCGACTAAATCCTCTTCAACCCGAACGTTTCTTGAGAGCATATATGAGATGAAACGGTCAGAAAAAGCGTGTTCCGCGTGGAGCACCCGAATCATTTCCTTCTTTTCGATCACAAGTACTGTCGTTGCCGTAATCGCAGTCGCCGACCCTATCCGAACCGGCTGACCGGCGAGGCAACCCTCGCCCAAAAAGTCGCCCGGTCCCAAGATCGCCACCACCGCCTCTTTTCCGGTTTCATTCACTACCGAAAGCCTTATTCCACCTCTTTGAATATATAGAACAGCCTCGGCGGGATCGCCCTGCGAAAAGACCGCTTGCTTTTTCTTAAACTCCGTAATTTTCCGCGCCACACCGGCCGAATCCAGAAAAGCTTGGGCATCGAAACCGGGCTTTTCCTTGAGTTTGGACTTGGGTTTAATGCCTGATCTCGCGATTGCTTTCATAAAATCACCGCTTGGTCTAATTCTATCAAAATCACGAGTCCCCGGGCTGAAAATTTCGCTTACGGCAGCTATTGGCAATACATGCGACTCAAAATGAGATTGGCGGATGTCGGTGGTTGCCATTCCAAACGGAAAGGGAGATTTAGAGTGGTAGCGTGACCAGGCAGCTTAGTGCCGAGGGGCTATCATGTTCGCTGGTTTCTTGTGGCCCCTGTTGACCTCATCGCGGATTAAGGGCGTCGTCCGAATCATGCGCGAAACAGCTGCGGCGGACGCGGACAACCGAGGCTTGCCCATTTCTTCAACGACGCTCGCGAGAGTAGCATCCCTCAAGCGTTTCTTGTCGTTCTTATCGAGCATGCCTTAACGGTAGCGTTAAAGTCTAAACAATTCCGTTCAATACCGCACAGTTTCCTAACTGCATATGGCGCCGCGTCGAAGCATGTGCTTGAGTTGTAATGATGTCACGTCTTATTCCGACAGTGAGAAACGCTTCAGTTGAGCACGTCAAATTACATAGATTCCGATTGCGAATGTCCCAGACTGTTGCTGACGAGCTGGACGTTTGCTTGATTAACTGTTTATCTAATAGTTAATCAGGGTAAATTAAGCCGTTGACATAAGTACGCTAGCGTACATATTATTGCAGGAGAATCTTTGCCGCTCTTTGCGGAGCGTAGCCATGAGTAGAGTTTCTGGCGCGACAATTAGAAAATCCCAAAGAAAAAGCACTTTTGACGCCCAAGCCTTTTTCGATTCTGCAAGCGTCTCCAGAAAGGTCGCGGAGATTCGGCGAAGCGAACCCATTTTCCGCCAGGGTGATCCCTCTAAGCATATCTTTTACATTCAGAAAGGCGGTGTCAAACTCTCGGTCTTAAACAATGTTGGCAAGGAGGCAGTCGTTGGTGTTCTGGGGCCGGGTGAGTTTTTTGGTGAAGGATGCCTAACCGGGCTGCCTTTTCGCATGGCCACAGCGACAGCCATCACCCCTTCCACTTTGCTTGCTATTGAAAAGGAGGAGATGATTCGCGCGCTCCACGCTGAACATGCCGTTTCCGACCGTTTTATCTCTTACGTCTTGGCGCGGAACATCCGTCTTGAAGAAGACTTGGTGGATCAACTCTTTAATTCCAGCGAGAAACGGCTGGCTCGAACTCTTCTGCTGCTCGCGCAGTATGGCAAAAAAGGCGAGCCTCAAAAACTGCTTCCCAAGGTAACACAAGGGATGCTGGCGGAAATGATCGGGACCACGCGCTCCCGAGTCAATTTCTTCATGAATAAATTCCGGAAACTTGGCTTCATTCAGTACAACGGCGGATTGCACATTAATAGTTCTCTGCTGACCGTTGTCCTGCACGAGTAAATTACTTACCCTTTCGGGCGAGGCCGTTGCTTCACAGCAATGGGTGCCGATGCGAAGCGTCGCCAGCCTCAGAACGCCGCGGAGCGACAGGGTATTCCATGAGCGTAGAGGAAAAAACACCTCTCGCTATGCTCAAGACATGATCGGGCCACCGCGTTCACTATCGGACTGGTTCTGATGTTCGCTGGTTTGGCTTTCGGAGTTCTCTCCGGATGTACTCACTTGCTGGGGAGAACGTTGACCTGAGCCGCGCCCACGATGAGCCGTGATTTTGTGCCCTTGCAGCAAAACATCCGAATCATATGCAGCATCGCAGTGACTACAGGTAAAAAAAGCAGCTGCCGAGGGTTGCCGCATGGCGGTCTCCTATTGAATCTTTGCTTGCTTACATCTTATTTCCTCGCCAGAGCTGGAACCTGAACTGCCAGAGGTGGGGGCACCAGATGCGTCCGAGCCACTCGTGCGCCTTCGAGGATAAAATGCCCTAGCAGCAGACAGATCATAACGCCAACAAAAAGCGCAAGGTACCCAACCACGAAAATCACAAAAGCGGCGAGTACTTGGAACGCGGAGTTGTATGTAGTAAGGAAGTTCATTTGATAACCTCTGAGGCGCCGCTTGCTTGTCCCGCAATTCTGAATTCCTGATAGCCCTTGATTAATCCGGTTCATTGAGAACAGCTGGCGTTGCGCAGTTCCTTAATGCTGGAAGCTATAGTCGATTAAAGCCACTAGAGCCAATATGATGCCAAAACCACAGATAGAAGCGGAGATGGTCATGAGCAACTCGGGGATACATCTGCGCTGGGTAATCGATCGAAGGCCCATATTTTGCCTCCAGGACGCCTTCGAAAGTAAGAAGAGAGGTCGGCGCCACCATCTACCCTAAGAACACTTATAAGGCAGATGACTTCCCAGGTCTGTTCTGTTTTGCACAGTCTGAGGAAAAGTATTAGCGGATAGACAAGAAAATTCCAGTGATAGTGGTAGCGGCTGCGACCATAGCTCTGTAAAGTAAAGGGATAGCGCTAAGGCGCTTCTTCACCTTGAGCATCGTAGCGGTCGCCCCAAAATTCAGGCGACGAATCTCGGAATTCCACGCCTAGTTTATACCAGCCCGTCAAATCGTGAGTTCCACACCACACCACGCGCCCTAATGTTTGCAGTCCTGTGTCGGGATTTTTGATCCTAAGCTCGCAGCCGGTCGGCCAGTTCAGGGGAGAGAGAATCAAAGCTCCATTAAGATTTATTACTGCCGTCGATGCTGGTTGGGGTTCTCCATCCCATTCAATCTCTAAAGGGATACTTGCCAAGATACGACGGCTTCGTCTTTGCTCCTTCATAACCTAGAGCGTATGAGAATCCCGATACTAACTCAACCTTTGAATCGGAGGTACCGCGATCACCCGGTGGCATACAGCTCGACACATCGAACGCAAAGAGCAAACGAACCATAGCGGCGTCAACCCGGTGCCTATGTCCACAAACTGGGACACGAGATCTTTCTCTATAAGTGTGCTGTATGGGACATCTTTGCTCCTGCGCCACGCCCATAGTCGAACTACCGTGATTTCAAAATCCGAAATGCAGGAATCGCGGTCTGGAGGACCACCCTATATGCACCGTGCACATCGATACATCAGCGCGCTATTTCTGACGGCTGCCCTTGCGGCAAGCGGATCCATGGTGTTTGCTGCGACACCGCAGGAAGCCGGCGTTCAGGTCCGAGTCTACGACTCGAATCACCATGATTACCACAATTGGGATGACCGCGAAGACCACGCCTACCGAGGCTACCTGACAGAACGGCACGAGAATTATCGTGCCTACGATAAACAGAACAACAAGCATCAGAAGAATTATTGGAACTGGCGCCACAGCCATCCAGATCACGATTAAGAAAGGCGTTTCGCTGGACGAGAAAGCCGATTCGTCACACCGCTTGCCCGGAAGGTAGAGGAGCGGTGTGACTCTGCTTCCTGCGCGATGCGAAGTGCTTGAGGAAAGGCAAGAGTGTGAAACGCCCGACCGGTGTGACCATCATCGCGGTTCTGACATTTTTCGGAGCGGCGGTTTTGACTCTGAGCTCTATTGCTTTCTTTTTCGTTGCGGTCATGGGAATGACGGGAGGAGATACGGGAGACCCGGTCTCCATGGCAATCGCCGGAATGGGATTCGCGGGAGGATTTTCGCTGCTGTTTCTCGCAGGTGTTGCCGCTTTCCTGGCGATTGGCGTGTTGGAATTGCAAGAATGGGCGCGAATCGTATCCATCACATCCATTGCCGCGGCTATTGGATGTACGATTCTCAGCCTCGTCGTTTTAAGGGGGTACGTAGTAATTCCGCTTGTCCCGTCCATCATTTGCCATTTGCTAGTGACGGCGACGGCCGTCTGGATGCTAGCGTACCTCCTGCGCCTGCCAGTCAAACAGGCTTTTAGCGCTGTGACCGCGTGACCGCGTGATAACTCCCGGATCGTCTCTCAGTCGAGATATCTACCTCCCATTAGTCATCGGCCCGGTCGGCGGCCTAACTCCCAGGTTTGTCTGAATGAATAAGTCAGGGGGGCGGGTTGGTAGAAAGCTGGACTCAGCGCGAGCGCTGACTCGGAATCAAACCAAGGAGGCTCTGTTCGGACGGAGACTGCTCGGACCAAGGCCCCCTCTTAGGAGGTCTCCGTGAAATCAACTGTGCGGCGTATACATCCGTCGGAGACTAATAGCCACCTTCCTGTACAACGAGTAGTCCTGCGGCAAGCGCAGAGTAAGACAATCCGGCCTTGTTATGTGAAACAAGTTGCATACTTTCCAGCCCTGCAGTAACTAACCGATTGATATTCCTATGGCGCGAATATGGCAACGCTATTGCTCGATTTTGGGACAAGAGTATTTTTCTGGAGGCGCCCAGCCGTGAAAATTAAGCTTGTGGTAGCTCTAGCCGCGTTGGGAATGATGGTGTGCTCGCAGTCCGTGCACGGGGGTAGTGTGAAACCTAATGGGAAAACGATCATCTCCACGATCAACGGGTACTATGACGTTGACGGATATGATACCCCTAGCCTTCACATCAGCAACACCACCGCTTTCGACTTTACGAATGTAAAGATAACGCTGACGGCCTATCAGGGGATCAACAACGGCCTATCGCAAACTGCGACAATAGGAACCATTGGCGCGGGCTCGACCTACATCGATGTGTGGGGCGGCTCGACATCGCCAGGGAATCTCTTTGCCTACGACTATGACGACGAGTACAACGGCACATTCACACCGGCCACCGGGTATGGATTGGGCCCTAACGGTACTCTTGTTTTGGCCCCACAGTGCGCTCCACAATCGAATATCTACGGCTGGAATTACTGTGCGGACACTGGCAACTTTCTCGTGACCATCACAGCGATGTGGAATGGCATGCCCATCTATTCGCAATTCAGCCCTGCAAATAACGCCACGGGCAAGTTCGTAGCATGGGAAGGCTTGGACCCAAATGGCTGGTCCGAAACTACTTACGATTCCCACTCAAGCGGCGGACCGAATGGTGTCCTAGCCAACATTTACGAGGGCACGCCTCCGCCTCCGACTCCTGAACCCGGGTCGCTTATGCTGTTTGGTACTGGGCTTGTCGCCGCCATTGGCTACGCGCGGCGAAAGTGGATAAACTAAATTACCAAAGTAACGGTTACTCATCCGGGTCAAGCCAGGCGATGCAGAAACTTCTCCTTTTTCCGGTCAATTTCGAATCCTATTGTAGGATAAGACGCCCCATCATGTAATCCCGTTGCGAGTCGCCTTGCGTGCCGAGCAGGCTGTTCCTCACAAAAAATCAGGCGCGAACGGCCGATTACAGTTCCGCGTCCGATACTGTAACGCAAATGGTGAACTGAGCCGGCGGAAATATTCGTACTCGTCTGCCGGACGCGTTCTCGCCGCTGCTATTTAAAAGTCGCGGAGTCACTTATAGGGATATTAGCGATGGGGCGTCACGGTAATGGTAGCTGATTTCATCGAGCCGCCGCTTTTCGCTGTAATTACAATCGGAGTCGAAGATGACACCGGCATCGTTGTAACACTGAACGTTTGTTTATTCGCACCGGCTGGAACCGTTACGCTGGAAGGAACTGCAGCTACCGATGGGTCGCTCGAAGTAAGAGACACGGCGATCCCGCCTTGGTATGCCGGGCCAGTCAGAGTAACCGTGCCATGAGCAGTGTTGCCTCCCACGATGGAACTTGGAGACAGCGCCAATGAGGCCAAAACCTGAGTTACCGTGATTGAAGTCGACGTAGTGGTGCCGTCCAGCGAGGCTTTAATCGTAACAGACGTATTTGAGCTGGTCGGATTACTCGAAAGCGTGAAGGTTGACTGGTAGGTTCCCTCTACCACTGTCACACTGGTCGGGACCGGCAGTACGGACGGCTTGCTGCTGCTCAAAGTAACCGTGGTCCCGCCCGCCGGTGCGTAATCGTTCAGAATCACGGCAGCATTGACCGGTCCACCTCCAATCACCGCGGCCGCAATCAACGAAACTCCTCCAAGCATTGGAACCACACCCAGCGTGTTTGACTGAGTGATGCCGCCCGACGCGGAAATAACCAGAAACGTATTGGATTTTTGCGGCATGGTCGAAATGTTGAAACTCGCCTGCGTGGCCCCTTGGGGAACCGTCACCGTAGCCGGAACTGTAGCCACAGAGACCTTGCTACTGCTTAGATTTACAACCGTTCCGCCCGCAGGCGCAGGTGCGGCGAGATTCACCGTCCCAGTGGAAGACGAAGGCCCCACTACAAACTGAGGGTTGATAACGAGCGACGTCTGTGGGTTCGGCCCATTGAACGGTGGCAATCCACCGGGGAAAGGCAGATATAACGGATCGCCGATATTCAAAATCATCCATTTGATCCACGCTTCATTTCTTAGAAAAGCGTCCCCTAAATTAGCGCCTTCCAGAAGATTCAAAAAAACGCCGTCAGGCTGCGCCAGCCCTTGCAAGTAAGGTTCGGAAACGGCCCCGCTCGTAGCGGCGATCCCATGTTGAATAGCATTCTCCGACCAATTCGACCCGGTGCGCGGGTCCGCCGCCGATAAGCTATCAAGGTGAAATCCGATCGCTCCCGTGTTCCAAGTGAACGCATTGTTGTAGCGATTCAGGCTGTACCAACCGGAGTACAGCGCTGCGTTAGAGCAATTCGGTGCGGGAGGCGTTCCAAATTCTTGGGGATTCTCGTCTTCGGTAACACTGAACCCAGCCTGTCCGGCGAACACCGCTGCCATATGAAGTTCCCAGTCTCCGGTGCCGTCACCTGCGTCGAATTGCTTCGCAATCGGTCCAAACCTTCGATCCAGGCATGCTTGCCCGCTCAAGCCATTTTGTTCCGCGGCGATAGCTTTATCCACAAGTCCTTGCGCTAATGCTGGTGTCGCTCCATCGAGCCGCCACACCGAATAAATCTGCAGCGATCCCGCCTGCGCGCGATAATCCGCAAATGACAGAAGCGGCTCGTAAGAGTTCCCCTGCGACTGATTAACCGCGAAATACGGGTGTGCCTGACTCGGATAAGGAAACGCGTCAGCGGTGGCGTATTGATTCGAAATGTCCGCGATGTAGGAATCTATCGCATAAACTTTGCCGTTTTGCCCAATTAACGAAAAGGGCCGGATGTAACTCAGCACAATGTAGAGAACCTGACTCGCCCCCACCGTATCCAAACAATCTTGGATCGGTGTTTGTATCGCCGATACGTAGGTGGACCATGTCAGCGCCGCCGCAGTCTCCGGCGGGCTTATAGCGCAAAGATTGCCGCTAGGAATCCCTCGCGCCGCCAAATAATGATTCGCCACGTTCACCGAATCGCTGCTGTTCGGGTCAAAAACCACCAGCGCTCGCGACGCGAGCGGATTTTGCGCCCTTACTGGTCGAGCGCAGACGCAGCACGCCACCAGGGCAAAAAATACGAAATACGCAGTCCCCCTCATCGGATTTGAGCCTAAGCAACTGCGAAACTCCGGTCAAGAAGCATTTGAATGCCTCCCCACCGATGCTCCCTGCCTTATCTGCGAAACAACTTCCCCGCACGGGAGACGCCAAATCAATCGCTCGCAGTGCTTGACATGCAGCCACCCATGGGATAACACTCACCCGGAAACTTTTTGCGCCGGGGATGGCATCCGCCGTTGATGCCGGGCAATTACAGACAAGATCCGGCCCGCGTAGACAGCAGCAAGCGCTCTGTGCCTAGCAGATCGCACCGCAGGCCGGCATTTTGTTAGCTGTTCACTAAAGCTCGCAGGATTCTAATGCTTTCGGGACCACGATCTTCCGCAGAGGTCGAATTGTCCTCTCGTTGGCCTTTAACGTACCTCCGCGCCGCTTCACCAATTCAAATATCGTTTCCAAAACGCCTGCGTCTCGCGGCGACTTGCGCTTTACTTGCCGCCTTAAGCCTTTTGTTCTCAACAATCTCTCAGGCCCAAGCTTCTCAACCCAACGCGAATTCCGCCACGCCACCCGGCCAGGCCGAAACAACGGAAGATTATAATCGCCGCCTCGAACAACTCAATCAATCGCTCGCGGTTGGTACTCCCAGCGGCGAACAAGCCGAATACCGCATTGGCGCTCACGACCTCCTTGAAATAAATGTCTTCGAGGCGCCTGACCTCAATCGCTCTCTCCGTGTTTCAGCCAGCGGAGAAATTTCCATGCCGCTCCTCGGCGCTATCCAGTCTACAGGTCTCACCGCGCGTGAACTCGAAGGCGTAATAGAAATCAAGCTGCGCCAATACATGAAGAATCCTCACGTCGGTGTTTTCGTCACCACCGTCGAAAGCCATCCTGTCTCCGTTGTGGGTGCGGTAAAGAAGCCGGGCGTCTTCCAAATCCGTGGCACAAAAACTGTTCTAGAAATGCTTTCCATGGCTGAAGGCCTCGCTGACGACGCCGGCGACCAGGTCCTTGTCATGCGCGGTGCCGGCTTGCAATTTGGTTCGGACTCACTGCGCGACACAACCGGCACCAATCCCGATAGCGGGCCTCCAGCAAATCCTCCTGGCAACGAAACCATCAAGATTAATTTGAAAGACCTGCTCGAGTCCGGCGACCAGCGTTACAACGTGCCTGTCTATCCCGGTGACATCGTCAAGGTAACGCGCGGCGGCATCGTGTACGTAATCGGTGACGTCAAAAAGCCCGGCGGCTTCGTCCTCAAGAGCGATCAGAACATGTCCGTCCTGAAAGCCATCGCTCTCGCGGAAGGCTTGAACTCAACCTCCGCCAAAAGTCGTACAAAAATTATTCGCACCGACGAACATTCCGGGAAACGCACCGAGTTCCCCATTGATCTGGGAAAAGTTTTGGCTGGCAAAGCGCCCGACACCCCGCTGAAACCAGCCGACATCGTTTTCGTTCCAAACAGTTCCGGAAAAACCGTCCTATATAAAGGAACCGAGGCCGCCGTCGCAACAGCGAGTGGCGTCGCCATCTGGCGCTTTTAATGGACCAGGAAAACAAACTCAGCCTCTACGACGCCGTCCCGAGCGCCATCGCAAAACGCCGCGCCGCCGCGCTCCCTTCCTTCGAAGCGGACGAAGCCGAGAAAGTTCCCGGCCTGGTTGAATATGCGCGCGTCATTCAAAAGCGTCGCGCCACCATCCTCACCATCGCTTTCGTGGTTTTCTCCATCGGCCTTTTTGCCACTCTCAAGGAAAAACCCGTTTATCGCGCGCGTGTCCTAGTGGAGATTCAAAAAGAAAATCCCGACATTCCGTCTCTTCAGGAACTTTTCCAGCTCGAAAGCATTTCCGACACGTATCTGGAAACGCAGTACCGTATCTTGAAAAGCGAGAATCTCGCGCGCCGGGTGATTTCAGATCTCAAGCTCGATCAACTCGCGGAATTTAACCAGCCGCCGCATTGGTGGGCGCGCCACAATCAAGAAGTGTCTTTGCAGCCTACGCTCGCCGTGGGTGAAAACGCTTCTCCCGAATCTACAATCGACAATGAAGTTTTGAAAAAATTCCAAGACCGACTCGACGTCGAGCCCTTGAAACGCAGCCGCCTCGTGGAGGTCAGCTTCGAATCCAACGACCGCAACCTTGCCGCGCAGGTCGTCAACACACTCGCGTCCACTTACATCCAGCAAAATCTTGAATCTCGCTGGCAGGCCTCGCAAAAAGCTTCCGAATGGCTCTCGCAGCAGCTCATGGGCATGAAATCAAAGCTCGAAAAATCGGAAGATGATCTTCAGCAATATGCGCGTGACAACGGCCTCTTATTTCTCGAAACCGACAAAGGCACCTCTGAAAATATAGTCACACAGAGACTCCGACAGTTGCAGGAAGAACTCACTAAGGCGCAAGCCGATCGTTACGAAAAGCAATCCCTCTATCTGCTTGTGCAGCAAGGAGACTTCTCTTCCCTTCCCGGAATTTTCAATAACAAATTAATGCAGGACCTCACCGAAAAATTGGCTGAACTCGAGCGCGAACGCTCGCGCTTGTCATCCATCTTTAATCCTGATTACCCTCAAGTAAAAGAAATCCAAAATCAAATCGACGAAGCTCAATCCACCCTATCCACTGAACGTGAGCGTGCTGCCAAAGCCATTACCAACGACTATCGCGCCGCCGTCGAACGCGAAAATATGTTGCAGCAGGCTTTCAAAGACCAGCAACACGACGCGGACGTCATCGCTGAAAAATCCGTGCAGTACAACATTCTGAAGCGCGAAGCGGATACCAATAAGCAGCTTTACGTCGGCCTTCTCGAAAAATTAAAAGAGACTGGCGTCTCCACCAGCATGAAAGCGGCTAACATCCGCGTAATCGATCCCGCCTATCCCCCGAAAAAACCGGATAGCCCCCGAGTTCCACTGAATCTTTCTCTCGCCATGCTCCTGGGCTTGAGCCTCGGAATCGGCGCCGCATTCTTGCAGGAACATCTGGACAACTCGTTTAAAACTGCTGGAGAAATTGAACGCTTCCTGCAACTGCCCGCGCTCGCGTCCGTTCCTGCGGTCGAAGCTGCGACGAATGGCAACGGTCATAGCCTCTACGCCCGTGCGCGGCACATGGCAGGCGAAAAATATCCCGCCAGCATTGTTCCTTCTTGGAATCGAATTGAAGGCAACGGCCAAAATACTGCCCTGGCCGAAGCGTTCCACGAATTGCGCACTTCCGTCTTGCTCTCGACCGCAAAACATCCTCCCAAAACTCTGTTGGTTACGAGTGCCAAAGGTGGCGAAGGCAAAACCACCGTCGCGGCAAATCTTGCTGTCTCTCTCGCGCAATTGGGAGAAAAAGTTCTGCTTATTGACGCGGATTTGCGCCGTCCCAGCCTTCATAATTTCTTTAGCATTCCGAACACTTCCGGTCTGGTCAACTTCCTGACTGGAAATCCGGATTGGCGGAGCCTGTTGTCCCATCCCGCTCCCATCGGACTTTCCGTCCTGCCCAGCGGGCCTATTCCTCCGAATCCGGCGGATTTGCTTTCATCTGAATACATGCCCGCGCTGATCCGCGAAGCTGCCAAAGAATATAAATTCATCGTGCTGGACTCCCCGCCGCTCCTCAATCTCGCGGACAGCCGTATTCTCGCCACGCTCGTTGACGGGGTCATCCTGGTCGTCGGCGGCGGCATCACTCCGCGCGAGCTCGTTCATCGTGCTTATGCTTCGGCAGTGGACGCAGGCTCTCATGTCCTGGGAGTCACTATTAATTTTGCCGACACCAGGAGCGACTACTACGCCTACGGGTATCACCAGGATAGCAATGGGCATAAGAACTGAAGCGCGCGTCGCCGATTTTTTTTGAGCTGAAAATTAATTGAGACGCCATGACGAAGTCAGCTGAAATTTCGCTCATCCTCGGTTTAACTCTTGCTGTTCTGGCGTTCGGCGGCGCTGAAACTATTTCGTTTTCAATTGTCGAGGTCGTTTTCTTCGGAGCGGCGGCTTTACTCCTGGCCGTACATCGGGACTTCGCCCTTCCATCGTCGGGAAAGGTCTTGGCTGTCCCCGCGGTCCTAACTGGAATAGTTTTGCTCCAGCTTTGTCCCCTGCCCGCGTCCTTTTTGCATCGCTTCGCAGGCCGCGAAACTTCTCAAGCGAGTATTCACACGGGATATTTGAGTTTTGAACCGTACGCCACGCGCGCCCACTTTCTAATTCTGCTCACATGTTTCATCGCCTTCTATTTCGCTCAAGTAGTCAGCCAGGATCGCCAGCGCAAACAATTCTTTATTGCCGCGCTGGTTGCTCTCGGAACATTCGAGGCTTTCTACGGTTTGGTGCAATACCTCAGCGGCTGGCAGCAAATATTTGCCTACGTGAAGAAATTTGACCTCGAAGAAGCCACCGGCACTTATATTAACCGCAACCACTACGCCGGTTTTCTCGAAATGATTTTGCCCTTCAGCCTGGCCCTTGTGTTTTATGAATACGCCAAACTCCGCGGCAATCGCGACGCTAGGATCAAAACCTTGATGGCGAAATCGGCAGTCCAAAGACTAATTCTTTCTCTCGCCATCTCTGTGGTGCTGTGTGCCGCGCTCATATTCTCCCGCTCGAGAATGGGCATTCTAGCCGCGGCCGCATCAGTCCTTGTCATTTTCGCTCTCGTGGCAATTTCCAGGCTCCACGGGCGCACGGGTTCCCCGCTCGCAGCGGCATTCATTGTTCTCAGCATTTGTCTCGCGCTTTGGATCGGCCCGGGCCCTATCGTTTCCAGATTTCAGACCGTGAACGAGGAATATTCTCTCGGTGGCCTTAGCCGCGTCTCTATCTGGCGCGACGCCCTTTCACTCCTTAAACATCACCCCTGGCTCGGTACCGGCCTGGGCACTTTCCCCATTGCCTATACCAGCGGGCAGAACGCTTTCCTCAGCCAGTTTGTGAACCACGCGCACAACGATTACCTCGAGCTTTCCGCCGACTTGGGTATCCCCGCGGCGCTCATTCTTTTCGCCTCCATTCTTTTCATCCTGGTACGCGCGATCCGTTCATTTCTCTCCGGCGAACATGATTTCGAACGCATCGTCGCCCTCGGTTGCGCAGGCAGCGTCACAGCTATCCTGATCCACAGCTTCGCCGACTTTAACCTCTACATCCCCGCAAACGCCCTGCTGTTCTCGGCGATATTGGGCCTGGCCGTCTCAGTGCGCATGCCATCCTTGAATGTTCGGAGTGAGGCAATTGCTGCGTAAACTTCAGCTCGCGATCAAGCGTGTCACGGATATCGCTGCCGCAGTTCTTGGCCTTCTTGTATTGGCTCCGGTTTTTGCGTGTATCGCTTTTTGCGTGTCTCTTGATTCTCCGGGTGATATTTTCTTTAAGCTGCGAGTTGCCGGCCGCGATGGAAAAGCCTTCGATCAATGGAAATTCCGCACCATGATGCAGAATGCCCGCGACACCGCGCATCGTTTCGAAACTTCAGCAACAGATCCGCGAATTACGCGCGTCGGCCGTTTTTTGCGGCGCTGGAGCCTCGACGAGCTTCCTCAACTGTGGAACGTCCTCCGTGGCGAAATGAGTCTCGTCGGTCCCCGCCCGGCCTTCCTCGAAATTGCTGAGCGTTACTCTCCCGAGCAAGCTCGCCGCCTTCAGATGCGCCCCGGGCTCACCGGCCTGGCACAGCTCCAAGGCCGCAATCTGATTCCTTGGGAGCGCAGGATCGTCCTGGATATTTCTTATATTGAAATCTTTTCTCTATGGCTCGACGCCAAGATTCTCTGGCGCACGATTCCTTTATTACTTAGAGGCACAGGTGTGTATGGAGAAGGCGGCGTGGTTAAGATGCATGACTTGGCGTGACTCCCAGGATGAAACAAGACAAATACCGGGTAATCGTCTGGGGCGCGGGAGGTCACGGCAAAGTGATTGCAGACGCTTTGCTTGCATCGGAATCTTGCACCGTCGTCGGAATCTTGGACGACGACAAAACAAAAGCCGGGACGAAGGTTCTCGGTGTGCCGGTTTCGCATTCGTCCGCCGGCCTCAAAGCTCTTTCGGAAACTCTTGACTTCGACCATGTGGCGATCGGAATTGGTGACAACTACGTGCGGTATAGAAAATTTCAGCAAGTGAAATCTTACGGACTGAAACCAATGAACGTGATTCATCCCAGCGCCCATATCTCACGTTTCGTGGAATTAGGAGTCGGCATCACGATTCTAGCCGGAGCAGTCATCAATCCCGGCACCGTCATCGAGGACAACGTTTGCGTCAATACCGCCGCTTCGATCGACCATGACAATTACCTGGAAGCTAGCTGCCATATTTTCCCGAACGCAACTCTAACCGGCGGCGTGCGAGTCGGAAAATTTGCTTATGTGGGTTCTGGCGCAGTGGTCGCGCCGAATCTTGTCGTAAACCAATATTCTCAAGTCGGTGCGGGTGCCGTTGTGTTAAAAGACGTCGCTGAAGGCGCGCTCGTGGCAGGCGTTCCGGCAATCGAGATTGGCAAACAGCAGAAACGGCCCGAATAGTTTGGAGCAAATATGTTCGTGGTGAGTGCAAATCTACCGGCAATTGCAGGCGGCCGTCCAATGTTTGAAGAGCGCGTGCCCATCGTGTCGCCGGAAGGCCTTCCCGCTGAAGAATTCCTTCGCGACGTGCGCAAGATCCTAAGCAGCCGTCAACTCACGAACGCTATCTTCGTGCGCCAGTTGGAAGAAGCCGCTGAAGAATATCTCGGGGTTCCGCATTGCGTCGCAGTGTCCAGTTGCACGGCGGGCCTTGTACTCACCCTGCAGGCGCTGAATCTGCAAGGCGAAGTCATCCTTCCGAGTTTCACCTTTCACGCCTCGGCTCATAGCCTGCTCTGGAACGGCCTCAAGCCGGTCTTCGCCGACTGCGATCCCGAAACATTTTGCATCGACCCACACAGTGTCAAACTTCAGCTCTCTCCCAACACCGCCGCAATACTCGCCGTTCATTTGTTCGGAAACCCGGCGGCCATCGTGGAGCTCCAAACGATCGCCTCCGACGCCATAATTCCTCTGCTATTCGACGCCGCCCACGCATTCGGAAGTGACATAAACCACAAGCGCATTGGAAATTTTGGTATCGCTGAAGTCTTCAGCTTTTCTCCCACGAAGCTCTTAGTCGCCGGTGAGGGCGGAATGATCGCCACGCGAGACGCCGATCTCGCGCAAAAATTGCGGGTCGCTAGAAATTATGGCGATAGCGGCAATTACGATCCGGACCTAGCTGGTCTGAACGCGCGCATGAGTGAATTCCATGCCGCACTCGCTTTTCGCGGTCTCAACGGTCTCGACGCGCGCATCGATCGCCGCAATCAGATTCGACTCCACTACGAGCGGCGCCTCCGAACCATCCCTGGACTAACCTTCCAGCGCGTTCCGCCCGGCAATCGCAGCTCATGCAAAGATTTTGCAGTTTTGGTCGACCAAGCCGTATTCGGTAAATCACGCGACTGGCTCTTCGATGCTCTGGAAAGAGAAAACATCCAGGTCCGCCGCTACTTCGATCCCCCAGTCCATCGTCAAAAACTTTATCGCGAAATTTGGGACAGGCGTGCTTTGCCCATGACCGAAAGCATTTCCGACGCTATCTTAAATCTCCCCATTTATTCCACCCTAAGCGATGAAAAGGTAGAAAAAATCTGCGACGCCATCCTGCGCTGCCACGAATTCGCAAAGAAGAAAAAATTAACCAGGGCCCAACGCGCATGAAGTCACAAATGTCCATTTACACAAAGCGCCCCGATTGTGCTTCTTCGCAGACATTGAATTTATTGCGCAACGGAAATTGACAGCGGTGCAACGCGTATGAAAATCGCCGACGTCCGCTCCTACTGGACTTCGCTGCAAAACGAGGGGCGCGCCTATCCCTGGAAAAATAGCCTTCTGCGCATGGCCGCGGACGTGATCCTTGTCAACTTTTCAATGCTGAGCGCCTTCGCTCTCTGGTTTTTGTTTTATGTTGTGATTCTGAGAACGCCCGACCCACAGGGCCTCGCCGAGCGCTTCAAAAACTTCGTGACCCATTACTGGCTCTTCTGGTCCTTCCTCGCGCTCCTCGTATTTCAACTCAGCGGTTTTTATCCGGGCACGCCGAGACGCTGGCGTTGTGCGAAAAACAATTGCCATCCTCCGCGCCGTCAGTTCGTTCGTCGTGCTTTTTGTGTTCGCGGATTATTTCTTGTACCGAGGAGCCCTGGTTCCGCGTGGCGTTGCGGTAATCGCCTGGATTCTAACGCTCGCCACTGTCGGCGGAGTTCGCCTCACCAAACATAAAATCTTGAAGCGCTATAATTTCGAACGCAAGTCCGATCCGGAGAGCGTGAGGCAAGTGCTGGTGCTCGGCGGAGCGGGGTACCTCGGGTCGGTGGTAGTTGCGCGCCTGCTGCAGCGCGGATTCAAAGTCCGCGTACTCGATTCGTTTCTCTTCGGCGAGAATTCGCTGGACGACATGAGAACGCATGCGAACTGCGAACTGGTCCGGGGGGACATGCGCGACATTGGCGCGGTGGTGAAGGCCATGCGGGGATGCGACGCGGTGGTGCACCTGGCGGCGATCGTCGGCGACCCCGCGTGCGACGACAACAAGCAGCTCGCGATGGAAGTGAATCGCGCGGCGACGCGCATGCTGGCCGATGTGGCGCGTGGATGTGGCGTGCGTAGGTTTGTTTTTGCGTCCTCGTGCGGCGTGTACGGCGAATCCGAATTTCGACTCGACGAGACATCCGCGGTGAATCCGCTTTCGGTGTACGCGCAGACCAAAGTGGATTCTGAAAATATTCTGCTCGCAGCGCGGCATGGCGTCGACGCTCTGCTTCCGCAGCGGGGGATTTTGCGCCGACTATTTTGCGGCTGGGGACTTTGTTCGGGCTTTCGCCGCGGATGCGCTTCGATTTGGTGGTGAATTTGTTTGTGGCGCGAGCAGCCTCCTCGGGGCAGATCACGGTTTTGAATGGGGACCAGTGGCGTCCTTTCCTGCATGTGCAGGATGCGGCGCGCGCGGTGATCGCGTGTTTGGAGGCAGAGACGAGCGCGGTTTCGGGCGAGATTTTTAATGTGGGTTCTGCTCCGTTGAATCTGCAGATCGAGCAGCTTGGAGCAGCCATTGCTCGACGCGGTGCCGAACACGGAGATTGTGCGGATCGAGAATGCGGACCGGAGGAATTATCGCGTCTCGTTTGAGAAAATCGAGCGAGTTTTGAATTTCCACTGCGAGCGGACGTTGGAGTCGGGGATCGAAGAAATCTATGCGGCGATTCAGTCGGGGCTGATTGCCGATTTTACGACCGAGCAGTTCAACAATCAGACTGCGATGCGCGCGATGGCGGCGGCTGCGGGAGGGACGCTGGCGCCGTTGGGGCAACTCAGCGTGCTGGAGCGCGCGGAGGCGAAGCCTCTTTAATAGGCTTCATTCAAGCACGCCTGCCACAAAGACGCATTCTAGTATTGGCGTGCACCGTATCTGTAGAGATTCGCGCGTTCTGCGTTTTGTATTTTTGAGCGTCGAAGATTCTGTGTAAGTTACGCGGAATGAACACCGCGATACATTCCGCCTTGCCCGGCCACCAAGTTCTGCCGACCCTACGTACGCCGAATACTTAGTTCGCGCACTCCATCTTACCAGCTTCTAAATTGAGGCCCATTGACAGTACTGCTAGAACTTCGTTCTGTCTTCGTTTGAGTTCATTTTTTAACTTGACTTCCTTTGGCGTGAGTTTAAAGTGTGCTCACGTCTTCCTGGGCAGGCAAGTTTTACTTTATAGATACTATTCAGATCTCTGAATTCCTTCTAAGAGAAATGCTTCAAAAGAGCTGTGTCGACGTCAGGTTTCTCCCCCGATGCCTGATTGAGAGCTAGGACGATCGTATTTCGGCGTAAGCGTACCTGTGCCCCGCATCGAAGAGAGGGCAGATGGCTCGAAATCTTAGTGTGGCGCGAATCGTGATCGCGGGCTTGATGATGGCTCTCGCATTTGGCCTTGTATCCCTGCCTACGTCGGCGCAACAATTCTTAACCATAAATGTCCCGGGGTCGACTGATACAGTGATAACCGGAATGGATCCAAATACTTCACGGTCTTTCGTCGGGTATTCTATTGACTCGAATAATAGCCAGCAGGGGTTTCTGTTTGCCGGCGGAAAATTCGATGCGGTTCATTTTCCGGGGCGAGCCTGACCATCCCAATCGACGTGAACGATTCAAATCAAGTGGTCGGGCTATATTACGACCCCGGGATGGGCAATAGTCACGGCTTTCTCATGAGCGGTGGGACCTTTACCTCGTTGGATGTACCAGGAGCAACTTCCACATTTGCTTTAGGAATTAATAATTCAGGTCTAATCGTGGGCGGATACGCAGTCAACGGTCAAGTCGTCCACGGATTCTTATTGAGCGGCGGGGCGTTCACCACTGTAGATGTGCCGGGAGCGATCAATACCGAACTCGACGGCATCAACAATTCAAATCATGTGGCGGGGACATATGCGAATAGCGCAGGAGTGCATGCCTTTCTGCTTAAGAGTGGCGTAATCACGACGATCGATGCGCCGGGTTCCAACAATACGAGTACCAATAGCCTTAACAATTCGGACCAAATTGTAGGCATTTACACGCTTACCGGTCAAACGAACTCTCATGGATTTCTCTACACCGATGGCAATTTCAAGTCAGTAGATTTTCCAGGTGCTGTGTCAACATTCATCAATTCTGTGAGCGACGCTGGGGTACTGGCGGGTAATCACTCGGGCGCCGACCAGGTCAAACATGGATTTGTCGAGACGAATGGACCGTTCGCGTATGTGGGCAATGCGACCTTTCCCGGTTGCTGCACCCTGACCGTACTGGACACTTCAACTAATCTCGTCGTGACCACGATACCCATCGGAGGTATCTCGTACCCGTTCGGTATCACGCCCGACCAAACTCATCTCTACGTGGCCATCGGCAACGCTGTTGACGTGATAGACACTACGACGAATTCTCTCATCGCGGTCATTTCCGGTGTTACTCCGATCGCAACCGCGGTTGCAATCGCTCCTAATGGGAAGTTCGGATACACAGCCAATGGCACCGCCGGTGGTACCGGCAGCGTTTCGGTTTTCAGCACAACGAGCAACAGCGTCGTAGCAACTGTCCCGTTAACATTTCCCGCTGGATATGTGACTGTCACTCCTGATGGCTCCCTCCTGTACGCATCAGGAACTGGAAGCACAATCGCGGTAATCAACACCAGCACTAATACGGTTCAGTCCACCTTCTCCATTGCCGTGCCCGCAGGGGGAGGCAACGCCGGGCCATTTTTCAATTCAAGCGGCTCCCTGGGATATGTGGCACAGAACGTGGCGTCCGTCACGCCTGGGACGGTGACTGTCATCTCGATCCCCAGCAATAAAACAGTGGCTACCATACAGGTTGGCACGCAGCCACAGGACATAGCCATCACGCCAGATGGGCATTTGCCTACGTGTCGAATGTGGGCTCGAACGATGTTTCGGTGATCGACACTTCCAGCAATACCGTCATCGCCATGGTCCCTGTAGGGAAGCAACCCGTTTCCATCGCGATCACGCCAGATGGCGCATTTGTCTATGTGGGAAATTTCGCTGACAGCACGCTGTCAGTCATTCAAATTGCAACGCATGCTGTTCGACAACTATCCCTGTAGCGGAGCCCTTTGGAATGCTGATCCCGCCCGCACCGCCCGCCTCGCAATCGATCACGCAGCCGCTTAACCCAACTGCACCGACCAGTTTAACTACGGGCCGCACAACTTCACCGTACAGTATCCGCCTGGAACTAGCTTTTCGGGCGTAAACATGACCGTTGTGGCTGCACAAGCTACGCAGGCTAGCATCCAGCAGCGTTTGGCCGGGACGCCATTTGCTAACGCGGCCTGCGTCGTGTACTCGGGTGCCGGCGGCAACTGCTTGGATTATCAAGCCTCCTGCACGAATATGAGTGGCAGCCAGATTACGTGTCCCAGCGAATCCTCGCCTACGATCACTGTGAAAACCAGTTTCGACACCCTGCAACCAATCACTAATCCTGGGTTCCTCACCACACCGATCGGAACCAACAACTGGACAAATATTTTTGATTCGTTCTATCTGCAACGAATCGATCCCACCATGAAAGGCAAGACTAGCGGCTTCTCGGAATTCGTGGCCGTGGACTTGGGAGCCACGAATAGTCAAGGAGCGGGAACATTTCAATTCCTAGCACCCTTGCAGTCAAAGAACGAACGAATCTTCCCCGTGGGAACCGAGATCCCGGTGGAGTTTCAACTGACATCGCTCGTAAATCATGGGGTAAAGATTTCCGACGCAATTGCAGGGATCACGGTGGTGATGATAAGCGACGCCAATGGCAATCCGACTTCAAATCTCGTTTTAGAACAACCGGCAGCATTCATATACAGTGGTGGCAATTACGTCTATTCGCTCAATACCTCCGGTTATGCGCCGGGCACTTACAACATCACCGTGTATGGCAACGCCTTTGTGGCGCAACAGGTAGAGTTCACTCTGCCGGCGCCAACCAGCGGGGCGCACATCAGCACCACGCTGCAATCGCTTACGCGGAACAAGAGTAATCAGTATGTAGCGGTATTCAAAATGACCAACACAGGCACCGGAGCGGCCAACGGTCTTACCGTTACGGCTTCGAAGCTGAACAGTACCGCGAGCATAACCTCTCTTCCGATCAGCATGGGAGATGTTAATCCGGCGTCTTCGGTGAAGGTTACCTTGTCGTTTCCGGCTTCGGCAGGTGCGCCAAACAGTTCCGGAGAGATTACGATTAGCGAGAGTTATGCGGGCGGCACGTCAGGCGGAGGCTTCCGCGTGACTTTGCCTTAACACCGATTCCAAGGAGATGAACCAATGATAACCATACAACCGACCACGCTGATGAAGATTGCTCTTGCACTCTTTCTCTTTGCGATCGTGCCGATCGGAGTTCGAGCAGATAGCAATCAGACGCAGTTGACGGTGTTGAACGTCACCGGCACACCGGGACAGGATGTGACTGTGTTTGGCACTATTACGAACACGGGAACAGTCCTGGTATACCTGAATGGAGAAGGTTTCTCGCTGGGATCTTCCTCTTTCTTGAATGGAGACGTTACGAACTTCTTTAACAACGCGCCCTCATCACTTGCCGGAGGCGCGAATTCGGGCCTCATCGCTCTATTCAGTTTTGATATTGCGCCAGGTACTGCGCCCGGTGTTTACGATGAGAATTTCCTGCAGCTTTTGGGCGGGCCGGGGCAGTTCGATCAGAATGACATTGCCGATGCCGAATTTTCCGTCACCGTCGCGTCGGCCACTGTCCCGGAACCAGAAACGATTGCTTTGCTCGCGCTAGGCTTGACTGCCGTAACGCTGTTATCGCACCGAGGACTGAAACGAGTACCTCACTAGAGAATATTGACGCAGCTTTCAACGCGGGACTTGAAGTATCCATTTTCTTCTGAACAGTACTGCTAGAACTTCGTTCCGTCTTCATTTGACTCCATTTTTTGACTTGACTTCCCTCGCCTTAAGTTTACAGTGTGCACAAGTCTTTCCTGGGTAGACAACTCTTACTTTCTAAATACTATTGTGATTTCCAAACTTCATCTGCATCTGGTTCAATCATCACCTCGAATCGGGGGATCGCCGTTGGTTAGCTAGCGGCCAACTTGGGAGGATTTTCGATGCGACGCGTCCAGTTTGTTCTGTTGCTGATCCTTCTCGGCGGTTTCTCGGGCATGACGCGAGCTCAGGCTCCCAACACGATCACAACGATTGCGGGCGGCGGCACAAATGGGACGAACCCAATCGCCGCTTACTTGCCTGGACCGCAATCTGTAGTGCGCGATGCTAACGGGAATACGTACTTCTCGGTCCCAGTCCTCCAGTTGATCTACAAAGTGGATACGCAAGGGCACCTGAGCCCCTATGCCGGTGGTGATTTCGGTTTCTCTGGAGATGGGGGGCAAGCTACTGCGGCCCATCTCGATGAACCGGAAGGGATTGCCATTGACAAGAACGGAAATATTTTCATTGCTGATTACTTCAACAATCGAATCCGCCGAGTGGACGCTCAGACACACATCATCACGACCGTCGCTGGGTCAGGACACCTTTTCATTGGTAGCTACGGTGGCGACGGAGGTCCGGCAAGGAGCGCGCTCTTGGGTAACCCCCTCGGTGTCGCTGTAGATGCCAACGGAAATCTCTTCATCGCCGACAACTCCAACAATCGCATTCGCAAAGTAGATAGCTCCGGCATCATCACGACAGTGGCCGGCAATGGAGAGTTTTGCTCCGTCTTCCCCTGTGGCGATGGCGGCCCCGCAACTAGCGCCCAGCTGCAGCATCCTTCCAACGTCGCGGTGGATGGTGCGGGCAATATCTACATTCCTGATACTTCGTTAGGCAGCAGCGGGATACGCGTTGTGAATACTCAGCCGATAGCAATCACGGTTGCGGGCGTAGTGATTCAGCCGGGCGACATCGCCACGGTGGCGGGGTCGGGAGGAGGATGTAGCGGACAGCTCGATTCTGTTGGCGACGGTTGCAGGGCGAATCTGGCCTCCCTGAATGGTGCCGCCGGCATCAACATTGACCAGTTAGGAAACTTGTACATTGCTGACTCTGGACACTACCGCATTCGAGAGGTCGTCTGCGCCACTGGCGCCAACTCTTGCGTGCCGCCTGCTGGCGAGACTTCGGGAGACATTTACACAGTTGTCGGCAACGGAACGCCATGCACGGATCCAACGACCGGCTGCGGTGACGGTGGCGCGCCTTCGAACGCGCTATTGAATCGACCGAGCAGCGTTTTCTTGGATTCTTCCGGAAAAATCGTCATTGTAGACGCTGGCAATCAGCGACTCCGTGTCGTGTCGACCGGCGCCACGCCGACGATTTCCAATTTCGCGGGAGGCGGATCCGGCGGAGACGGCGGGGCCGCCACAAGTGCAATCCTCGGTGCCGGCTTCTATGCGATAAACGTAGACAGTTCCAAAAATCTGTTCATCTTGGAGAGCACCGGCCTGCGCGTCCGCCGCGTGGATGCGAAGACCCTGACGATCACGACTATCGCAGGAAACGGTGTTCAGGGTGTCTTCGGGCAACCGAACGGCGACAACGGCCCGGCAACCAAAGCGAGCTTCATAACTCCATATGGGATGGCGATGGATGCCTCCGGGAACATTTATATTGCCGATGGCTTCGATTCTGCCGTCCGCGTAGTGAATGTGCAGACGGCGGCTGTTACCGTCGCCGGCGTAACCATTCAGCCCGGCAATATCGCTACGATAGCAGGTGATCATCTTCCATGCTTAGGTACTCCGTTTCCGAACTCTCCGCCCAGCTGCGGAGATGGCGGAAGTGCGACGAGTGCTAGCTTAACGCCGTACGGCGTCGCTGTGGATTCTACTGGGAACATTTACATTTCTGATCCTATTTTTTTTGGAGGCACGAACCGTGTCCGCAAAGTGGATGGAAAGACCGGAATCATCTCGAATTTCGCCGGAACGGGCGCATTCTGTTCACCATCGACGGGGTGTGGAAACGGTGGTCCAGCCACTTCGGCACAGTTGAGCAGTCCGTTCGGTTTGGCCTTCGACTCACAAGGGAACTTGTATATCGACGATAGCGGAGACAGTCAGATCCGAAAGGTCGACACGAATGGGATCATCTCGCTCGTCGCTTTCAACGGAGAAATTACATTCGGGGGCGATGGCGGTCCAGCGACCCTAGCCAGCATGTATGGTCCCGACTATGTAGGCCTGGATCCCGCAGGGAATGTATTTATCGGTGGAGGGTTCGACAACGTCGTTCAGCGTGTTGATGCGGCGACGCAAACGATAGCTACTGCTGCCGGCGACGTGAATAATCTCGATGGAGGATTCGCCGGCGATGGCGGCCCCTCGACAAAGGCTCTCATCGGGAATTCCGGTTTGGCGCTGGATAGCTCTCACAATCTTTACATCGCAGATTCTTTGCGTGTTCGCAGGGTAAATATGGCACCTGTGGCGACAGTTCAGTCCGCGTTGATTCCGTTTGAGGCGACTTTGCCGGGGCAAACCAGCGATCCACAGACTGTGACCGTCGCGAACACCGGACTCGAAGATTTTACAGTGAGTAGCGTGACCGTAAGCGCGAACTTTACCGTTCAGAACCAATGTAATGTTGCGTCAGTCATAGCGCCGCTGGGTACATGTTCAATCATGGTCGAGCTTGCGCCCGCGTCGAACGCGACTGCGGGTCCTGTAAATGGCACTCTTACAATTAACACAACCGACCCCGCCAACCCGACGTTCAACATCGCACTGTCTGGTACGGTAGGCAGTTCGAGCACGGGTTTCTCGCTGGCCGTGACTATATCCCAGTCTAGGGCAGCGACTGGATCGGTGACCAGCAATCCGAGCGGTATCAATTGCCCTGGGACGTGTTCGGTGACCTTCGGTGCGGGGGATATGGTAACTCTCACGCCAGTTGCCGGTCCGAACTCAGCTTTCGTGGGATGGAGCGGGGCTTGTACCGGGACCGGCGCCTGCGTTGTGACGATGAGTCAGATGCAGTCCCTCACCGCCCAGTTCAGTCCATCCAGTATAGTAGTTGCGTTAATCGGACCTGGAACAGGAACAGTGACCAGCAGCCCGACGGGGATTAGCTGTCCGCCGACCTGTTCGGCGAATTTTTCACCCAGCACACCGGTAACTTTGACGGCCAACGCAACGGGGAGCTCGGTGTTCCTGGGGTGGGGCGCATCCTGCCTGAACAGAGCTAACACCTGCCAATTTCAATTGACCGGCAGCGGGAATGTGAACGTAACAGCGTTTTTCGGGGTGCCCGCCATACCATTCTCGCTGGGTCAGGTTCTCGTCGCTGATTCCCAGGATGGAATGATATTTGTGTACAACTCAACTGCCACACTACTACAAGTTTTGAATGCCAACGTACCTAATCCCTTGAATCCCACAGTTCTCAACACAGTCGCTCTCTTGCGCGGTATGGCCTTTGACGCAAAAGGAAACCTCTACGCCGCCAATTTGGACGGGGCCATGGTGGTAACCTTTCCGAGCACCGGCACTACCCCGACTTTCTTGGGGAACAATCCCGCGCCCTATTCGGTCGTAGTTGATCCGGTCGGTGACACAATCGTGGGACAAGAATTTCCAGTCGGAGCTACGTTACTCGAATTTGCCCAGGGAGATACCGGCCCCCCGACATCCTCGTTCTTTCCGGTGTACGAAAGTACAACGAGTGCGCCGAACTGGATCGAGTTACTACAGGACGGCGAGACTATCCTTTACACGCTGGGAAGCCAAACGGTGAAGAGCTTCGACATCAAGCTCAATACGCAGAATCCCGATTTTGCGAGTAATCTGCCCGGGCCGGCTGCCTTTGCTCTTCGTCAGGTCCCGGACGGAACCGTTTTAGTTGCGGATTCGGATCGCATAGTGCGGCTCGATTCCAACGGCAATGTGACCCAGACTTACACGATTTCCAAAACACCTGCTGTGTTCTTCAATTTGAACCTTGATCCCGATGGACAAACATTCTGGACCAACGACATGACTTCTGGGATTGTGTACAGGATCAATATTCTAACCGGTGCTGTGGCGTCCCAGTTCAACACTGGTCTTGGAATCGTAGGCGGCGTGGGCGGGAACTCTGCCGGCATCGGCGCCATAGTAGTTTCTTCCGGATCTCCCTCTTCGCAGTCGATCACCCAGCCATTGAACCCAACGGCACCCACGACTTTTAACTACGGGCCGCACAGCTTCACTGTACAGTATCCGCCTGGCACCAGCTTCTCTGGTGTAAATATGACCGTGGTGGCGGCACAAGCTCCTCCTGCTAGCATTCAGCAACGCTTGGCCGGAACACCGTTCGCTAACGCGGCCTGCATCGTTTACTCCGGCGCTGGCGGCAACTGCTTGGATTATCAAGCCTCCTGCACGAATATGAGCGGCAGCCAGATTACGTGTCCCAGCACATCTTCGCCCACGATTACCGTCAAGACCAGTTTTGACACACTGCAGCCGATCACTAATCCTGGGTTCTTGACCACGCCAATTGGAACCAACAACTGGACCAACATTTTTGATTCGTTCTATCTGCAACGAATCGATCCCACCATGAAAGGCAAGACTAGCGGCTTCTCGGAATTCGTGGCTGTGGATCTGGGAGCCACGAATGGTCAGGGAGCAGCGACGTTCCAATTCCAGGCGCCCTTGCAAGCAAAGAACGACAGAATCTTCCCGGCGGGGATAAGTATCCCCGTGAGTTTTCAATTGACCTCAGCTGTGAATCCGGGGATTCCCGTTACTGACGCAATTGCAGGGATCACAGTGGTAATGGTGAGCCCGACTACAAGTCTGGTTTTAGAGCAGCCCGCCGCTTTCATATACAGTGGTGGCAATTACGTCTATTCGCTCAATACCTCCGGTTATGCGCCGGGCACTTACAACATCACCGTGTATGGCAACGCCTTTGTGGCGCAACAGGTAGAGTTCACTCTGCCGGCGCCAACCAGCGGGGCGCACATCAGCACCACGCTGCAATCGCTTACGCGGAACAAGAGTAATCAGTATGTAGCGGTATTCAAAATGACCAACACAGGCACCGGAGCGGCCAACGGTCTTACCGTTACGGCTTCGAAGCTGAACAGTACCGCGAGCATAACCTCTCTTCCGATCAGCATGGGAGATGTTAATCCGGCGTCTTCGGTGAAGGTTACCTTGTCGTTTCCGGCTTCGGCAGGTGCGCCAAACAGTTCCGGAGAGATTACGATTAGCGAGAGTTATGCGGGCGGCACGTCGGGCGGAGGCTTCCGCGTGACTTTGCCTTAACACCGATTCCAAGGAGATGAACCGATGATAACCATACAACCGACCACGCTGATGAAGATTGCTCTTGCACTCTTTCTCTTTGCGATCGTGCCGATCGGAGTTCGAGCAGATAGCAATCAGACGCAGTTGACGGTGTTGAACGTCACCGGCACACCGGGACAGGATGTGACTGTGTTTGGCACTATTACGAACACGGGAACAGTCCTGGTATACCTGAATGGAGAAGGTTTCTCGCTGGGATCTTCCTCTTTCTTGAATGGAGACGTTACGAACTTCTTTAACAACGCGCCCTCATCACTTGCCGGAGGCGCGAATTCAGGCCTCATCGCTCTATTCAGTTTTGATATTGCGCCAGGTACTGCGCCCGGTGTTTACGACGAGAATTTCCTGCAGCTTTTGGGCGGGCCGGGGCAGTTCGATCAGAATGACATTGCCGATGCCGAATTCTCCGTCACCGTCGCGTCGGCCACTGTCCCGGAACCAGAAACGATTGCTTTGCTCGCGCTAGGCTTGGCTGGCGTACTGCTGTTGCGGAGGGGACGCTTCAGCCCTATCGCAAAATAAAAACTGTATACGTCAGATTTTCTAGGCTCCTCGGGCCGCGGCAGCTTTTCGAGCAATAAGATCGAATCCGCGAGTCCTTGCGTCTCGCTCCAACTTCTCAAGAGTGGCGCGGTCATCAACGTTTTGTCCGGATCTAATTCCAAGATTTGCCAACGCGAGCTGGGCCTCGAGCTCGTATGGAACGAATCCTGCCCTTGTTGTCTCTGCGATTACCCTCTTTAGCGCTTCTTTGGCCACTGAAGGTTTGCCGGAAGCGGCTTGGGTCATCGCGCTGACTATTGCAAACTCCATCCGTAGTCTAAGACTCTGCTCCTTGCTTGCGAGCGCACTCACACCGCCGAGCTCCTTTTGCGCTTCAGCAGGTTTTCCTTGTGCCAGTAATGCCCGGGCCAGCAAACACGTGGCCGCCATCTGATCCTCTACCATTTTTGCTTGGCGCATATCGTCCCGAACTGACCGGGCAGTCGAGACAGCGTCGTCTGTTTGGCCTTGTTCTAACAAGAGTCTTGCGAGCGCTAGACGAGTTGTTCGAATCGTCTGGGCTTCGCCAATTTGTGTTCGCAAGGCGAGCGCTTCGTCGTAATTCTTCTTTGCCCCGCTGAAATCCGCAGCTATCAAAGATAGATCCCCGAGTGCGGATATTGCATATGCAGCATTGCTCTTGTCCCCCGCCGCTTTCGCAAGTCCTAAAGCGTCTGCATAATTTTTCGATGCGCTCGGCAGATCGCCTATATGCTGCAAGATGTCAGCAAGGCCCAGAAGCTTATCGGGGGAGGGTCCTGCATTCTCCCGATTCTGCAGGTCAAGATCTATGGACACTTCCAGCATTTTCTTGGCCGGTAAAAAGTCCCCCTGCGCATCAAAGACAGTGCCGAGTGCACTCTGGCTGAGGGAAATCCCGTCCTTGTCGTTGATTTCACGGAAAATTCCAAGCGCTTGCTCGTAAGTTTTTCTCGCTTCCGCTAGGTCACCACGGTCTTTAAGGACTCCGCCAATATTTATTAATGTGAATGATTCATTCTTCTTGTCGCCAATCTCGCGGAACAGCGCGAATGCTTCCCTATAGCTCCTTTCCACGTTCATTACATTGCCTTGTTGAGAATAAACTAGAGCAAGATTGTTGAGTGCGGAGGCCTCACCTTTCTTATTTCCGATTTCTCGCACAATGGAAAGTCCCTGGCGATAAGCGTCTATGGCGCCTGATAGGTCTCCCTCATCGGCGAGGAGCCCGGCTTTAACCTCTAACGTACTAGCCAAGCCCTTGCGGTCTCCAGTAGTAGCGTAGATATCTCTAGTTTTCTCTTCGGCTGCCTTTGCATCTTTCGCTCTTCCCATAGACTGAAGGGCCGAACTCTGGAGATACAGCGCGCGCGCTTGCAAGAGCCTTGAACCATTGCCAGTTGCAGTGGCGCCAGCTTTGCTGGCAAACGCGAGCTGCTTGCCAAAATCTCCTAGTAATTTTGATGTTTCGGCGGCGGCTAAATCGATGCGCGGATCTAACCCCACGGGCGGAGGTAGTCTTCGCAGGGAATCGATCGTGGCCAAGGCTTCCTTACCCTGGCCACCGCTTGTCTGCGCTTTTGCCAAAAGGATCCCGTATTCAAGATTATCTGGAAAGAAACCGTAAAGTGTCCGGTACGAATCGACTGCGTCACCCCAATCCTTTGACGCTTCCCGGTAGCGCGCTTGGACTAATATCCGATCCTCACGTGAGAGATGAGAAGATAATTCAAACGCGTTCTTGGCACTCAGGCGCGCCTTCTCATCGTACCCAAGGGCAAGCCAAGCCTCCGCCAAAGCTGAATGGGCCATCGCATAATTCGGATCAGCGACAATTGCCTTTTCCAATAAATCACGGGCCGCTAACGCATTAAACGATCGCAGTTTCGAAAGCCCTTCGGCGTATAGCCGCGTCGCCTCTGAATTGGCGGGAAGAGACGCTCGTACCTCCGGAATTTCTTCTGTAGAAACAGAACCTATACCGCACTTAGTGCGTAACTTAGATCCAGCTCGCGCCACCAAATCAAACAAATTGCTTTCATCCCCTGTTTCAGCGTCTGCGAGTAGAATTTCTCCGGACACGACTTCTTGGAGGCGTAAATCAAGTCTCAGTTTGCCAGCTGAAAGCGCAACATAAGATCCTAGAATGATCAGATCTGCCCCTAGATTTTTCCGGAGTCGACCAAGAGTCTCGGAGCTGAGGATATCAGTGTCGGGTAATGATAGATCGGTCTTCGCGCGTTCCACGATTTCTCCGGGAACAATTCGCAGGGATCCGCCTGCCGCCATTTCAGTGCTTAACATTTCCGAGATCGCGGGAGAGAGCCAAGCCACATCTGTCTTGGCCGCGAGATTCTTGAACCCGAATACAGCAACTGAACGCCGCGGGTGAATCATTTCGTCTGGGTTGGTTTTACCTCCCTTTTCGATTGCGTGATGGCGCCAGAATCGATCGCGCAGTCCAGCAACATTTAATCCAAGAACAAGAGCGATCAGCGCCAAGGCTCCAAGACCCGCGCCACCTGCAATAAACAATGGGCGCCGTTGTACCTTTGGACGCACAGGCGTTGCCGGAAGCGACACACCCAAGCTCAATCCTTCAAGCACTCCGATCAGTTCCCCAGCGGATTGAAATCGTCTCGAGGGATCCTTTTCCATCGCCTTCTGGATGATTGATTCCAGGCCAGGCGAAATCCGGGGGTTAGAGGCTCTCGGACCCGGCGGTGTTTCATGAAGTATCGAATCGATTAGCCGGGTCTGTTGGGTCTCCGCGAACGCGTGTTTGCCGGTAGCCATGTCGTACAGTACGGCTCCCGTGGAATAGATGTCTGAGCGCGCGTCTGTCTTCTCTCCTCGCAGTTGCTCGGGTGGCATGTATGGTAGCGTTCCCGAGATGACTCCCGTTTCTTGCGTGATGCTTCGCGTCACATCAGGCTCTGCGGTGTCGCGCGTAAGGCGAGCGAGGCCAAAATCTAGAATCTTGAGTCGGCCTTCAGGCGTGATCATCAAATTGCCAGGTTTCAGATCTCGATGCACGATGCCTTGCTGGTGCGCGGCTGCCAGCCCCTCCGCCACCTGCAGGCTCAGGCGAACGATTTCCCGTTCCGCGAGCGGCCCGTTTTTGAGCTTTTCGCTCAACGTGTGGCCCGGGATGAGTTCCATAGCAAGAAAATCCACTCCGTCAGCTGAGCTGAACTCATATACGGTTTCAATGTTGGGATGATTCAGCTTGGCGAGCGCAAGCGCTTCTTTACGAAACTGTTTCCGCGTTGAGTCGTTTGCGAGTGTGCCGATTGGCAATACTTTCAAGGCGATGTCGCGTTCGAGCTGCTCATCGCGAGCGCGATATACTTCGCCCATGCCACCTGCGCCGATCTTATCGATGATTCGATAGTGGCCCAGAATTTTGCCAATCATTAGGTAGGCACCAGCCTTAGTGGCTGGCATGCTAAGTTACCAGATTGCTGAAGTCAACGACGAGGAGCCGACGTGTCAAGCCCCGTTAGAAATGTCCCCTAGGTGAGATTCGAGTCGGTGGCGGCGGTATCCAAAACATGAACCCGACCGCGTTGCGCGCGATGGCATCGGCTGCAGGACGGTTAGACTCGCTCCATTGGGACAACTGAGCATGCTGGAGCGGGCGAAGCCTATTTGACAACATCCGACAAGAGTTGGGATCGATCCTTACGACAGGCGCAACCTCAGGTCGGATCGGCCTTTTTTCAGCGCGCGCTGACTTGCAAGATGGCCTCGCCAGGGCTGGATCGCGCGATTTGCGCCCGGAAAATCTTGGTTTGCGGGTCGTAAGCCGAGTTGTTCAGTTTGCCTTTCAGAACCTTAAGTTTAGGGCTATCGGAGGCGTACCCGAGGATTGTTAGCATGTCTTCTCCGGGAGCGAACTTGATGGTGGTCGTTAGAGTGCCGCGATCTTCAAGATCAGCGATACGTTGCTTCCCCATGGGCACAAACTTTTCGGTGTCACCTAACAGTGCTAATCCTTCGCGATTCACGGGAGAGAGTATCTGATAGTCCCACCCGTCCACGAATCTCATTCGTAGGCTTCCGCCCTCGGGGATCATTTCGCCTCTATGTGTCAACCAATCGTACGCGAATACTGATCCGGAAACTTCTAAGCTGCTCAGGAGCACGGTCGTGCTCTGTTCCGAGGCGCTGCGTGCATACGCGAAAACATAGCGGATACTCTGATCGCCGAAGGTATCTGTCGACATTGCCACCATGGGAGCTCCTGAGTTCGTAGCATCGGTCGTGTACATCGAATTGATGGGTAGTAAGGGTGTATCCGCCTTCACGATCAAGCCATCGCCGCGTATCGCGCCCTTCAAATTTTGCGCGTTTGTTTCACCGAGTGCGTCTCCTACTCCTACAGGCCCGGCGGACAAGGTGGAAAGAATCAAATTGGGAAGCTCGTTGCTGAGGAAGACGTCCGTCCACGGCCAAAGGCCGACTGCGCTTGCCAATTGTGAGTCGTAGAGAAAAGCATCCCACTGGTCGCGATTGAATCTGTCATTGCTTGGGCGTATCGTTTGGACATTCCGATATTGCGTGCTCGCCATGTAGTGACTCGGCAGCGGCATGCAGTATTGAATCGTGATTCCCTTGCTGAGCATCGCTTCAGACATGTTCTCGAGAAACGTTCGGGGATCCTGCAGATTCATTTCCGTTTGCGCGTTGCGGTCCAGCCAATCCTGCTCGTACGTGACGACGCCTGCAGCGGCCAAATATTCGGCTGTGGACTTCCAGAAATTAGGGTCAATGACGACGTTACCCGACATTTTATAGCGATCGCGATACGGACTCGCAGTGGAAATCCACCGGGCGTGCGTGACCATCGGCAGCCCAAGAGATTGATGAAACGCAGAAAGGCCATCGGGGAAGAGTTCCTTATCCGCTCGGTAACTATATTCACCATCGGGAAGTGTTGAGCCCGCGGAATTCCATCGAGCATTCACGCCCTTGGGGTACCACCAACTGTCGAGTTGCATATATCCGAGCGGCACCCCCAGTTTCTTAAACTGATCTCGCACCGCAAGCAGGGTCCCTGCGTAGCCTAATTGAGGGTCAAACTTGTAATAGTATGTGGCGCCGTTGTCGGTCCAGTATCCAAGCTTCGCGAGCACGACGTTCGCGTCATTCGCAGGACGCTGCTTTCCGCCCAACGCCAGCAACGCGGAACCCCAGACCGAAAAAGTTTGATTCATACCTTTATCGAAAACAAGCAGCGTACTGTGAGAAAAACCGGCCGGCAGGGTTTGGATCGTTGGCAGGATGCGGCTTTCTGCTGCGCCTCCGGGCGATTCGTTCATCTGAGACAGGAGAAAGTGGTCTGCCGGTGACAGCAACACTACGTTGCCCAGTTTATCGAAAAGTGTCCATGGCCCTTCAGGACCCAGCGCTCCGAATTCATAGACTCCGAACGTCTTTTGTCGATATGAAAACTTCATGAGGCCCGCAGGCAAGGCATCAAATGTGGGAAACGGGTGTTCGTTGTGACCGGCGGTATTCCATGTATCTCGGAAGAGGGCGACAGGCAAGCCTTGGTAAATGCGTATCTCTGCTGTCCGCGCTCGACCAAGATAGGCGGCAGACAGGGCCTCGTAGCTTCCAATGGCATCTTTTCCATGAGTCGTTTGAATCGTGGCCGAGACTTGAGGAAGCCTGCCAACGAGGCGCCACCCGACGCTGCGAAGTGCGAGTTCATAGATCCCGTCTGTCTTGATCGTTGCTTGTAACGCACGGTTTTCGGAAGAATGCCGCGTATTCGAATCCTGGGCTAATACACAGGCTGCAAGAAAAACGAAAGCGAGCCACAGGGTGAGGGCAGATATCCAGGGATTTCGCGCGTCTTTTCTCATACCGGCTCCTTATCGCGAGAAGAAGACCAGCACCGCTAAGGATTTCGACCTTCGTGGGCCGCAGCGAGATTCTGAATCCGGGTATACTCTTGCATCTCACGCGCCGCCTGTTCCGTCTTACCCTGCTTGCGATGAATTCCCGCCATCACCAAGTACGCCTGCCCGGCAAGAGGAGTGTTCTTCTCGGACTCAATCACGCGCGCTAAGGCATGCTCCGCCACGTTCGGATCAACGACCGCCGCCGCTCTGCCGAGAGCGTATAGAGTTTCCGACATATTGGGGCGCAACAAATCGGAACGCTGCAGTTCCTCTACGGCTTCCTTCATCTTTCCCTGCTGCGTCAATGCATTTCCTAAGCGATAAGCAGCTTCCGAATTTCCGGGCTGCAATTGGGCCTCTCCCCGAAATTGTTCTTCCGCTTTTTCCCATTCAGAATCAGCCGCATAGACTTGCCCGAGTTCAAGCCGCAATCCGGGCAAATCAGGCCGCATGGCTATTGCTTGTTCGTATTCCTTCACAGCTTTCGGAAACACTTTCATTTCGTAATCAGTTTGACCGAGAGCCTGATACGCTCGTGCAGACTTCGGATAAACGGACAGCAATCGATCCAGCGCCTGTCCAGAGAGTGCAGTTGCCGCGCGGCTGAGGTAAAAAAGAAGGTCCGGATCGTCCGGCGATTTCGCAAGAGCCGCTTGCAGATTCGTGACTGCCTCGGAAGCCTGCCCGGCTTGCAGTTGTGCAATACCCAGGGCTCCATAGTCGTGAATCATATTCAGATGAGGAATGGCTTGGGAGGCATAGCCTTCCGCCAGAAGCGCGTAGCCTAGCAACTGGTGAACGGCAAGCGAATTCGGATTCAATTCGGCAGCACGCTTCAAAGGAGAAATGGCGGCGGCGTAGTCATGCTTTTTCATGTAGGCGTCGCCCAATCTCAGAAAAACGATCCCAGCGGCGGGGTCCAGATTCGCCGCCTTACGAAACGCAGCGATCGCTTGGTCGAAATCGTTGCGATTCTCGGCGTCCGTGCCGGTTTGCAACAGCGTGAGGACTTCGGGGGACACGGAAGGCTCAACCGATTGCGGCTGCATAAGCAAACACATCCACAAGAACGCATGAATCATGGCACCGATTCCTCGATCACGATGAACTGATCGGCCTTGACACTTCGTAAAACCTGCCGAATACCAGAGGGCCACTTGATCTCTATGTCGGCCGTCTCAGCGGAACCAAGGCCAAAGTGTAAACGCTTGTCATTGGAAGAGAGATAGCTTCCGGCAGCCGTGGCGAAGCGGGTCTGGCCATTGACCTGAACGCGGGCACCGAACCCGTCGCGATTGCTCCGCTTTCCACACAGCGTAATTGTCAGCCAGTGCAATTCTCCGCCCCGGTTCAAGTACAACTGCGGTCCATCGCCAAGAGCGGTGGTAACGACGTCAATCCAACCATCGTTGTTCAAATCGCCGAATGCCGCCCCCCGCCCCGCTACGGGCTTATCTGATCCGGCGTCGGCCTTCTCGAAATGTCCTCTGTGGTTCAAGGCGAGCAGAGGAGGCTCCCGATAACGCAGCGAGCCATCGTACATCTCGACATTGTCGAAAACATGGCCCTGGACAATAAACGCATCCTTCCAACCGTCGTTATTGAAGTCCTCCAATCCGACTCCCCAACCCGAGCGGTTCCCCGAAAGCAGACCAAACCCTGCCGTCAGTTCCTGGGCGCTGAACAATCCCCGGCCGTCATTATGAAAAATGACATAGGGCTCGTGCGGAAGTTGGGTGATCAGAAGGTCAGGAAGGCCATCGTTATCGTAATCCTGAAAAACAACACCCATACCCGAGAGCATTTTTCCGTTTTCCGAAAGCGCCGCGCCTGAATCTAAGCCGCATTCGGTGAAGGTGCCGTTTCCATTGTTGTGGAAAAGAAACTGGTTCGTGACGTCGTTGGCGACAAAAATATCCGTGAAGCCATCGCCGTCATAGTCGGCGAAGGCGACTCCCAGGCCATGGCCTTTCTTCGCGGCAATGCCGGAGGCGACGCTCACATCCTCAAACGTGCCATCTCCGCGATTGTGGTACAGGATGTTTGTGATGGCAGGAAATTCACCCGGCGGGCAATACGTGGGCTTTTCGGTGCCGCAAGTCTTGCTTTTCTCCATGCTCCAATCGAGGTAGCGGGTAACGAACAGATCCAGTCTGCCATCGTTGTCGTAATCGAAGAATCCTGCGGAAACCGACCAACCGCCCGCTGCTACGCCAGCCTTCGCGGTGACATCGGTAAAAGTACCGTCGCCATTGTTGTGGTACAAAATATTTTTCCCGAAGCTCGTCACGTAGATATCGGGAAAGCCATCATTGTCGTAATCCCCGACCGCGACTCCCATCCCGTAGTTTGAGTCACCGGCATCGGCAAGGCCAGCCTGCTCGGTGACATCGATGAAGGTGCCATCCGGATTCTGACGGTATAGCCGGTTCCAGTAGGCGGGATTACGGCGTTCGAAGCTCGTGGGGCTTCCCATAATGTCTCGCACGCCGCCGCCGTTCACGAAGAAAACGTCCAGCAGACCATCGTTGTTGTAGTCCAGGAGTGCTACGCCTCCCGGCATGGTTTCAATGAGGTACTTCCGAGAAGTTGGCGAGTTGTGGAGAACAAAGTCAACACCCTTGAGCGCCTTCGCTTGGAAAATAGGGGCGGCCTTCGGCTTTGCCGCTACTGCAATGTATCCGGCAGCGAGCCCGGCCGGACCGAGCGACAACGAAGAAGCTCCCGTGGTGGCCGCCGCTGCGCCCAAGCTTGCGAGAAACTCACGACGCGGAATTCGACGTGCCATTCACATTCCTCTCACATGACGAGCAGGCCGGCGTCGAGACGCGAAGACGGGAATGGCCGCGGGTAGAGCCCGAGCCCCGGAACCGGCCCGAAAAAAACTTGGAGTGTAGAGCCGCCTCTTACCATATCCGGTGCGCAAGGATAAAAACCATACCACCAAATCGGGTGCGCAATCGTGCCGGACTGCAATCCGGTGCAGGGACTAACGGCTTGCGCTTATCTGTTTCGCGGTAGCGGAGGTAACCTTCACTACGGTTACCGGGCCGTACAGATCAGTCCCCGTCGTCCAACCCTCGGCGGATGAGCTTTCAAGGTGTGTGAGGTCCGCGTAGTGCCTGCATTCCAGGCTGTCAATCGTCACGGTGCGCGCAGAGATGCCGTGCAGCTTCACTTCGTACTCGCGCAACGGCGGTTTATAGGTTCCCGTGGGCGTAGCCAAGGCGAAACGAACGACTGTCCCGTTGTCGCTGGAGGAAAGGCGCTGCTCGAAGAATGCACCTTTCTCATACGCATACGTAATGCCGTCGTCGTCATAGTAGTTAAAGGATGTCTCCGTTGAGGTCGGAAATACATTTACGAATACGCGCGTCACGGGATGTTCTCCGACATACTGTTGAACGTCTTGGGTCGGCAAGATTGCGCCGGCGCGTATGAAAAGAGGGATATCCGACCATGTCTGGGAATTGACCGTATAAACGATGAACTGGCCCCCTTCATATCGCTGGCCACGGAAATAATCGAACCACTGGCCCGGAGGTAAGTAGATGGCGCGATGTGCCTGCCCTTCACCCACGATTGGTGCGGCAAGCAACTCGCCGCCAAACATCCATTCGTCAGTGATGTCCGCCACTCGGGCTTCGTCCTTTGGAAAATCCCAGAAGAGGGGGCGCACAATGCCGACGCCCGTCTCATGCGCCTGGCGTTCATATGCGTACATATAAGGAATCAGATGATATCGCAGTTCGATCGCCATCTTGGCGTCGGCTTCAGCTTGTGCGCCGAAAATCCATGGCTGACGGTGCTCATCCAGACTCCCGTGTACGCGCATGATGGGCACCAGGGCCGCGAACTCAATCCAGCGTGCATAGTTTTCAGGATCGGGATGCCCCTCGAACCCTCCCGAGTCCATGCTCCAATGCGGCTCTCCAAGACCGATCGTTGAAAGCATGCGCAATGACTGCCATCCCATGCTGGGAAATCCCGTCCAGATATCGCCAGACCATTCTGCGTAAGCATAACGCTGGGCACCCAAATAGAAATTTCGGTTGATTGACCATACCCTCTTATCGCCGATCGCGCGCGCGCCGTCATACATCGCCCGTTCCATGTCCGCATTCTGGAAGTTTGGAAACATCGCATTGCCAATCGAATCCGCTTCATCGTTCCAAAAATATTGTATTCCCGACCGGTACGCCGGAACCATATGGTCCCAGAACCACGAGCGAGCGGTGGGCTTGGAAAAATCGATATCCAGCGCCGGCCGCTTCGAAAAATAATCAATGTAAGGCTGTTCCCAGTCGAAGAATAATTTGTGATCGTAGGCGTACTGGGCTGCCGCGGTTACGTTACCGTCCACATTGCGCAGTACGATGCGCGGTTTGAAGATGCCCACGAGTTTGAAGCCCTTGTCGCGCATCGCTTCCGCGAATTTTCCAGACGCGCCACCCGGGTACTTGTCCGCGTGCACGTTCCCCGGACCGCTGGTGCTGTTCCATCGCCATTCGCCGTAATCATCCTCTCCCCAAGCTTTCCAATCGAAATCCAGAATGAAGCCGTCAATGGGAATTTGCTTGGCGCGATAGGTATCAACAATCTCCTCAACCTCCGATTGCGTTGAGCCGTACTGGCTATTCATGAATCCCAGAGTCCACTTCGGCATCATCGGCGGATGCCCGCTAATATCGACGACTCCGTGCATAATCGTTTTCGGATCACCGACGATTGCGAAGTATTCGATATCTTTACGCGAGCCGCCGCTGAACTGGAGCTCGCCAGTGGAAATATCGAAGTCTCCACCTTCGGAATCTACCAGCAATCCGTACGTGAGCGTGTACGCGAGCGGAGCTCCGCCGTCGCCTTGGCGGCCGGCACTGACCGTGCCACCCGAGCGGCGAACTCCCGTCCGGATATCCTGGCGCGCATCGATATTCTTCCCAGGGAGACTCGTCCCATCTATGCCGAAAAATGGGTCTGAGTTGTTGCAGGTAAAACGCAAACCGCCCGCATAAACGCCGCCGTATGCTGGCTCTTGCAGCAGCAGGTGATGATCGGTGTCGTAGATCGCAAACCTTATGGGCGTCTTGGAAATCTTCACAACTAACTTTTCCGTCGAAATCGTCATGGGATCGGAATCCGTCTCGATCTTGGCCGGAGTGTCATAGCGCCAAGTGTGGCTTGGGTCGATGACGGGAGTTGGCGGGCTCGTCTGGCCTTGTGGCTGATAATGTACGCGCAGGATATTAGTCGCGAGGACCTGTACAACAATCGTATCTTCGCCGACGCGAAGTGTCAGCGTGTCGCCATTTATCTCAGCGCTCTCCAGATTTCCGATGCCGGCTGGTGGGTCCTTCGGCGCTTGCTGCGCGAGCGAGGCGGTGGGTCCCGCAAGAATTACTAGTGCGCAGAAGACCAGGAATATTATTCTTCGCCATCGCGGACAGCCGGACAACGCGCCACAGTCCGAAGGGATGCGTGCTGCGGGCGAAGCTACACCGATGCGAATTTGAGAGTCGTCGCTGCCCGACAAATACTTACGGCGCCTCATTCCCACCCTCTTTCCGTTCCGGGTAAGTGCGACCGGAATCGTGCCAAAGAAACGAAAATAATTTCGATCGGTCTTGTTTCATCTGGCGTTCGATTGCAACGGCAGTGTTCACCGGCGCTGGTAGATTCATTTTTGGCACACTGGCCGGGAGGCCGGGGCAAGCGGCGAATCCCTCCGTGTTCGGAATCTGACTTCGCCGCGTGCCAGGCTTTTGTGTTCCCGGGTGGGAGATAGGATCGCACCGAGCGTCAAAAGTAGAATTTCGCAGCCACCTGTGCGGTTCGCGCCTGGTAAGCTGCCGTTATCCTTCCGAAATTACCGGAGCTTACATCGGACAGATTTGTGTCTGGTTGGAAGAAGTCCGGATGGTTGAGCGCGTTAAACATCTCGAAGCGGAATTGCAACCGCTTACTCTCATTGAAATTCCAGTATTTTTGTATGGCCATGTCCCAATTGAAGTACTTGGGCCCATGAAGATTCGAAAAGAACCTTGGAGCGTCTCCGAACGTGAATGCGGCAGGTTGCGAGAACGCAGCTGGATTAATCCAGTCGTTGATCGATTGATGTGCCGGTATCGGGCTCACTCCTGGCACCACATTGGGGCGCTGGTTGAAACCGAAACCAACATTGTTCGAGGCTGGTTGGATGGAAATAGGTAATCCCGACTCCGCAGTGAGGATACCGCTCCATGCCCAGCCTCCCAGCACGGCGTTAACAGGCCCGCTCCAGTCCGAGCCAAAAGCTTTCCCCCTGCCAAAGGGTAATTCGTAAATGTAAGAGGCGACGAACCTGTGCGGGACGTTGCTCGCGTCAACAGAATAGTCAGCAGCAAGGTTGTACGAATTCAGGTTACTTGTCCCACTGCCGGGGAATGCCCACCCGGAATTCCCTTGCACGTCATCCATGAACTTCGAAAAGGTGTAGGAAAGGTTGAGATCCAGGCCGGAGTGCCAGCGGTGCGTATAGGTGACCTCCAGTGCATCGTAGGAAGAGGTGCCCACAGCAGGCCCAGGCTCGAACACGCTGCAGTATTCAGGAAACGGGACCAGCGTTTGCGCCAGGGTGATCGTGGAGTTGTTGAGGCCGCAGCTGCTTGACGTTATATGGCCAAAGAACGGATTGGGTACTGCATTGAAGAGCGCATTCCCCTGCGCCAAATTTCCCGGCGACATCTGCTCCCACTGCAAACCCGTTGCAAGCAGGCTTGTGCCATGATTCCCGACGTAGCTGATGTCCAACAGGTCGTTGGGGGTAAATGAGTATTGGCCTCCGGCCATCCACTGCTCTACGTACGGGGTTTTCCTGTCGTGGTTCGTTATGGTGGTCCCAAAGCCGACGTCCTGCAATCCTCCCGCGGAATTACCTGAGGGCAACCGTTCGGCGGTGAATGCAGGACCACAGGGGGAAAAAACCCCGGGAGCAGTTTCACAGCTAGCATTTTGATTTCCGCTCAGAGTCGAGGCCGGATTCAAACCATTGTTTAAAGTCGCATTCCACAGTGTCGCCTGCGAAAATCCGTCATTGGGTCCTTGGCCGTAGAAGTTCGGCACGTAAAAGATGCCGTAACCCCCACGGAACACAAGCCTGTTAGACGCTCGAATAGCAACGGAGACCCGCGGAGCAATATTGCTGTACGGAGTGTTGTACAGACCAGAGTTGTTGGGCGAGTTGAAGATAACTTCACCCGGAACGAAAGTACCAACCTGGGCGCTGATAGGGTTCTCCGCAGTGAAACTAAAATAGTTTTGCGCATTGTGACGTTCGGTTGGCGCGGTTTGGATCTCATAGCGCAGACCCAGGGTGAAAGTAACCCTGGGCGTCACCTTCCAGCCGTCTTGAATATACCAGCCGAGAAAGTGCTTATCGGTGGCCGGGAATGCCTGAAACGACGTACAAAGTTGACACGACGTGCCGTTGCCTCCACTTCCCACTCCAAGGAGAAAGGACGCGAATCCATTTCCCGTTCCCGCGGTTGCGTTATTCGGATCTGGGCCTTCCGTAGAGGCGGTTTGGAAGTTGAGGGCCGTCTGGCCGAAGTGCCCGCCGTCAATCCGCAGCCACACGTCCGTGAAACCAAAAGCTAGTTCGTGCCTACCCTTTAATTTCGTGAAATCAATCGAGCTGGTCCAGAATGTTTGCGGCACGATGTAGTTGTTATTCCCGCCGTTTGCACCAAGGCCGGCGTAATTGCCACCACCACTGAATGATATCTGCGGAAAAGCAGGTGCAATCCCGTCGATGAAGGAGGGGAGCCCGAGGGTGGAAGTTTTAAATCCAAAACCCTGTCCAGTTGCTTGCTCGACGTGGCGATTCACACCGAAATTAACGTTCATGGTAAATGTCGGGCTGAAAATGTGGTTGAGCCCGAGGTTGAAGCTGTAGCGGTTGTTAGGATTGAGCAGTCCCGGGCCTCCCGGATCGGAAGCTCCGAAGAAGTCTGGCGTATTTGTTTTCGTCTGAAACTTCTGTGACCAGCGCACATAGAGCCGGTTATTGTCGTCTACGTTGTAATCCAAGCGGCCCGAGTACTCGTTCGAGTGTTCGGCGGCGGCTCCGGTGGCTGTAAAATTGGTTCCCGATGCAGTTCCAGCAGGCGTAGGCCAAAAGTTCGCAGCTGCGATATTGCTGGCAATGCTGTCCAAGAGTGGCCCTGGAATCACGTTCGTGACGCCCATGCCAGTTGAGATGTTGCCGGAGATCGGGTCTCGAATGAATGCAGTGGTGGCGCCCATCGGACAATTGCTCACAGCTCTCCCGGTGACGGGATCAACCCCTCCACAGGTCACCTGGCGCGTGCTGAATGGATTGTAGATTTCGCCAGTGAAGATCGGCCTTCCGAGATAGTCAGTTCCAGTTTGCGCCCCCAACACCGCTGAGAAATCTCCTCCCCTCTCCGCGGTAGTAGGCAGTGTGAATTGGCTGGTCGACGGTGTTGATTGCCTCTCGCCTTCATAGTAGGAAAAGAAATAGAGTTTGTTCTTCTTGATTGGACCACCGATTGTGGCGCCAAACTGATTGCGATTGAACGACGGTTGAGCTCCGTTGTTAAAAAAGTATCTCGCGTCCATGCCGTCGTTGGCGTAAAACTCCCAAGCATCCCCATGGAACCCGTTCGTTCCCGACTTGGTTACAATGTTGACTACGTTGCCGCTGCTCCACCCATACTGCGCTGTGAACGCGTTGGTCATAATCTTCATTTCCTGCACGTCGTCCACTGACGGAACGTAGATCACCCCTCCCCAATCAGTTCGCGTATCCCAGGTTCCATCTATTAGATATTCTGCGGTGCCAAAGAAGGTTCCGCCGAAATTCAGAAAGGAAATATCCTGGTCCGCAGTTTGAGCGAGACCCGGGGCTCCCACAATCTGTTGTTCAGCAGCGTTGTTAACCGAGGAATTGATCAGCGTCAAACTGACGACGCTTCGAAAGTTCAAAGGAAGGTCTTCAGCGAATCTCGCGGAGAGATCTTCGGAAATATTCGCGTTGTCCACGTTCAGAAGCGGGGCTTGTGCAGTAACTTGGATGCTATCGGTCAGCGCGCCGACGACCAGGCTGACCTGCTGTTCGGCGTTCTGGCCGGCCGCCAAGGTGATTCCCTCTTGTTTGTACTGCTTGAATCCCGGAGCTTTCGACTCCAAGATGTAGACACCTGCGGGCAGGAAGGTAAATACGTAGAGGCCGGCATCTTCAGTCGAAGAAGTGCGCGAAATGCCTTGCTCGGGGCTGGTGAGGGTTACCGTCGCACCTCTGACAGCCAAGCCCGCCGGATCAATGACACGTCCGCTTAGCGTAGCTGTGAATGCGGCGGACGACTGACCGTAGAGCGGTTTGCCGCCCACGAACAGAAGTGCCAGAGCAACTAGCAAGAACCCTAGCTTCCACGAATGTTCTCTAGCCGACATAAAGACACACCCCCTCGCTTTGGATACTGTCAGAATTTCGCCTGGGACTGCTGTGACAGCTCTGCAAGCCCCACTAACCCCGTAAGCCGTGTAAGGATGTTGCACGGGTACGAAAGAACACGATAGCCCTTGCCACTTATATGAAACTCGCATCGAATCTGGCAACTGTTTGCAGGTTAAAGGAGCAGGATAAGAAGGATAAGAGTCAGAACACCTCAGTACAATGCTTATTTCCAATGACTTGTCGCGAAGCAAGAACTACCGAGAAGCGCTCGCGGATTTGTCTTTTTACGTTGCAGCCGCCTCCAAAGCGCAGTAGTATCCCAAAAACAGACCATTGTGATAGAAAAATTAATCTGTTTCGCGATGCAAGACACTCGTCACCTGGGGCGTGGGTGGGATAATATTGCAACCAGAGCAGGTAACCGAAAACTGGACACCGTGTAGCGAAGTCGAAAAGGGTGCCGTTCAACAGCAACTCGAACTGCTGCTCGCTTCGCCCCTATTCCATTCCAGCAAGCGATATCCAAGTTTCTTGAGGTTTGCTGTTGCGCGCGTGTTGGCCGGTCAAACCGACCAACTCAAAGAACGCATCCTTGGTATCGAAATATTCGAGCGGCCCGCCGACTACGACACTAACACGGACCCCATTGTTCGGGTCACTGCGGCGGAAATTCGCAAACGTATCGAACAGTATTATCAAGACCCCAAGCACAGCCACGAAATTCGGCTGTTCTTGCCTGCCGGATCGTACGCTCCGCAGTTTTACTGGCCCGGTCATCCTAGTGGTCTTCCGGCAACTTCTCTGGAATCGCCGAGCAACGGCTCAGATGCCATCAAATCCGAGCCCGCTTCGACGCTTTCTGTTGCTCCGCGAACGAAACGAATTTTCACGCTGGGTAGGATGCTGGCATTTGCGCTGGTTGGTCTGGCCCTGGTGATTGCTTCGGCGACGCTATGGCACCCATCCCGTCCGCCGGTCTTGAAACAATTTTGGGAGCCTTTCGTAAACTCACCGAATCCGGTGCTCATATGCGTCGCCGACCAGAGTCAGTATTCCACCATACGCCTGCGCGATGCCGCCGACCCACTTCACGAAATTACCTTGCCTGATAGCATGGTTACTCTCATCATTGACGACGTAAGTCCTCTCGTAAATATTGCCGCCCTGCTTCGTACCTACGGTAAGACCTCCCGCGTGCTTGGTGAAGCGAACACCACCCTGACTGATCTACGGCGAGGCCCAGCGATCTTGATCGGAGCATTCGACAACAGCTGGACATTGCGCTTGACCTCTCCTTTGCGTTTCCATTTTGCTAACGACGCCGCAATGAACAAACTCTGGATCGAGGACCGTTTCGATCCGGGAAAACACAACTGGATAATGGATCGTACGCAACAACAGACCGGAACGTACTCGGACTACGCCATCGTGGCGCGCTTTACCGATCCCAATATCGAGCAGTTGGTAGTCGTAGGCGCAGGCATCGGTCGAGGCGGCACCGTCGCTGCGGGTGAATTGCTGGTGGACGCGAATCGTATGGAAGAAATGCTGAAGCAGGTATCGGGCGATTGGAAGCGGAAGAACATCGAAATTGTTCTCGAAACACAAGTCATTGGAGACCGCTCCGGCCCCCCTCGCATCAGCGCGGTCTATGTCTGGTAGCCCGGAGTGATTCGAACCGCCGACCCTCTGCTTAGAAGCCGACCGACCGCTTTGCCAAATCTTGCCAGAGGAGGCGCTACCGGCGCGGTTTCAGCAAGTTCGGGCAATTCTCCGCAACGCATTTTCCTTCGTTTTCCCCGATTCTCTTACCTTTTGCCGTCGTTTTCCGCAGCTTGCGTTACGTTTTCGTGACAGTGCTTTCTCACATTACGACGAATTCTTCAGGTCCCCTGATTTGTATTGTCCCCGGGTTCTTCAATTCTCTAGCCGGGACCTTTCTGGCGGCTCTACCCGAGCTTGTCCGGATAGTTCTTACGTATCAGATAACTTAGTGCATAGTTGCGCTAAGTCTTTCTGCATCTATCTCTATCTGTTGCAGCCGTCTTATGCCCTGGCCGTTTCTGGTCCGGTTTTCTAGGCGGGACTGGCCGCAGCCAGGCAGATCTCCAGCGTCTTTTCATCATGCATCGTAATTGGATTGCGCTTGTGATTCTTCAGCAACCGCGCATGGTTCCAGACCTCTAAATAGTTCTGGTAATCGAGCACGTCGACTCCACCCCTCAGTTGCGCAATTTTCCGCAAGACCACCGGGATGAGCACCCTGCCTTGCTTGTCGATCGAAACGGTCTGGCCGAAATACTTCGCGCGGGCAAGAAGTTTGTGCCCGTTCCTGTTTTGCGAAGACGAGCGCCCTAATCGTTCGACGATTTCGTTCCAGACCTTCAGTGGGTAGATGCGGACGGCGTCGCCAGTTTCGCTGGTGATGTAGAATTTGGCACCGAATTCGCGGAGTGTGACAAGGAGGTTTGCGGGGACCTTCAATCTGCCTTTCGAGTCTACCATTACAGCATTGCTCATGCTTTACGTCCGTTCAGCTAGCTCATCTCGGCAGGCACAAGCCTCCTCGTTTACAGAATATTGCCACGGGCCGCAGGTCATTCCCGCCAGCACATTCATTTCCATCCCACCCCTGCTCGTTGGCGAGTCTGAGCCGATGTTTCCACGAAGTCAAGTACTGTTTTGTGTGTGTGCGTGTGTATGCGTGTGTATGCGCGTGCATATCTGTCCCGGAAGTGATATACGTTCTGGGCCCTATGCAAACAAAGGTTGCGCCGAAGTGCCCTGCTTGTGGTTCCGCGAACATCCTCTACACGCGCCGCTCGGAGAAGTTTTGGTGTCGGCGTTGCGGGCATGAGTGGAACTCGCCCCGCAAGAAGGTCAAGCGAGCGTAGTCTCTTGGGCGTTCAAACCTGAGATCCTGAGATGAGCACTGCTAAGACCATCAATTCCCCGCCGATTTCGGTCAGTTGGTTCCACAGTATGGAAACGGACATTCAGCTGGATGCAGATTTATTGAGTCGCCGTGCCACGCCCACTTCAGCCCGAAATTGTCAAACCAAGTGCCACCAGGACTGCCACCGACAATTCCTCGCACACCTCCGCGCTCAGATATGTCGCCTAGCCACCCAGGAGCCATCCAGCTTGCTCCTGCTCGGTACCGGCCTGCTGATGAGGCTCGTGGCCATCGGGGGCAGCAAATTCGCGCGTCCGAAGGCTTTAGCCTAAATCATCCGAATCGCTTTGCATTCCAGCGCATTGCCGCCCAGCGATGTCGCTATATTACGCGGGACTCAGTAATTCGGTTTCACTTCTCTACTATCGGCCACAGTAATCCTCAGTAACCCAGATACTGAAGCGCCATCAGCGAGGTCCTCTTGAGTTCCGCCTTCGTCGACCCATTCGCTGCCTGGATGGAATCGATGAGAGATACCGGGTGTAGTCGTCCACATTGATGTCCCTCGACAACTCGCCGCTTTTTCGCGCTTCGAGAAGGCGCTCCCTGATGGCGGCTTCGTTCTGTCTCCGTACTTCCGTAATGAGGTCTCTCGCCGGTGCAGCGTCTGCGCTGCAACCTATCGCCCCCGCCAGCGTCATACAAGTCGGCGGATGGCCGGGCGTGGTGAGGAACGCAACCGTATTGTCGAAGAGCGCACGAATTACCTTTTCGAGAGTCGGTTCCTCCAGCGCCTTCGTTGCGTATTGCGCCCGACGGTCCAAATAGCGCTTCACTGCTTTGTGAATATTATTGACGGGCCTAACTTAACTTACCATTACGCGCCAGAGGTCTTCACCAGAGAATTTTAGATGCATGGCCCGGTCGTTGACAATGTCTCCAAAGCGAATCCATTCCGGACTGTTCTCTTCGTTTTGCAAGAAAAAGATACCGTCTTCTGCAAGTCCCAAAGGAACGACGCCATCAACCATTAGCTTGCCCTTGCGCAGCACGATCCGAGCGCTCCCGACCCACGGACTCTCATTGCGATAGTGGCCCACGAACCTTTCCCATTCTTTTGGATATTCGAACGTCCTCGGCCCAGAATACTTCGAGTTCGTGAACCAGTTGCTTCCGGACCCGGCCTCAATGACTGGACTTGCCGGGTCCTTCGCATCAGAACGGCCAAAAACGAGCAGAAAATCCTGGAAATCCGCATGCGGCACGATAAACATATCGCCGTGAGCACTCTCAAGCGCAACGCGTGTGCCTTGATATACTAGGGAAAGATTATCGTTTGTAGCTACGACTTCAAAGCTACGTCCATCAGAACTTTCATACATTCCGAGATAGTCGGACGCATTTTTTACCGAGGCTGGCGAATCCATGGTTGGCATCGGTGGGAAAGATTTAGAGGCGCGCCGGGCTCGCATGAGTTGAATGGCGTACTGCGCGACGGGATTTGGCCTATATCCTTGCATCGCGTTTATTGAGGCGAACGTTCCTACGCCTTCGTCGATGTCAACATGAAGTGCGGATGCGAAAGACACCATGCCGCCGGTGTGGCGCAAAATTTTGTGACCATCGAGCGTGTCAACGGCGATACCGTAACCGTAGCTGGCCGTGGGACCGAACTCGTCTGCTTTGATATGGGGGTGCGAGAAAAGGTCGAAGCTCTCCTTCGAAAGGAGTGGACTCTTTGGCCCCTGGCCAAGGTTAGCGATCATTTGAATATAAAGTCCCATGTCGCGGGGAGTGGAAGAGATGCAGCCTGCGCCGTCAGTCATAACGATTGCGGGTGCTTCGACTAGCCGTCCATGACGTGGGTATGGGCGGTCATTCTGAAAAACCATGTAGTTCTTGGCAAGTTTTTCACGAAGGTCGAGTGAAATGAACGGTTCAGCCTGGGTCATACCCAGAGGATTGAAGACCCGCCTGCGAAAACTTTCTGCCAGCGACTGACCATCCAAGGTCCAGACCAGATGTCCGAGAGCTACGTAACCGGTATTGCAATAGTGAAAACGGTTCCCAGGAGCGTAGGCTGCGCGATGTCTTGCGGCAGGATCCGATAGAAAGAGCGGGCCATCGCCTGGTAATCCGGAAGTGTGGGTAAGAAGATGATGAGTGTTGATCCGCGGAAACTTGGATTCAATTCGAAACCATGGAAGATACTCCTCGATCGGCTTTTGTAAGTCGAGCTTTCCCTCCTGATGCAGCTGCAATAGGCAGTTGGCTACGAAAGATTTGCTGATTGAGCCAATTTCGAAGAGATCCTGTGGCTTGATGGGAACGTGCGATTCCGGATCGCCAAAGCCGTAGGTCACAACGCGTTGGATGCCCTCGCGATCCGCCATTACGACAGTCATTCCTGGTGAATTCATAACCCGCATGTACTCTTCGACGAAAGTGTCGAGTGTCTTGAAACACTCCGCATACTGGGTCTTCGCTTCTTGCCGATACAATTCCAGAGCGAAAAACCGAGTGGCAACCGCCGCGGCAAGGCCCTGTCCACTGAGATTCAGAAAACTCCGACGTGTCGCGAGAAAAGACATTAGCGACCTCCTGGGAAATACAACCATCAACTACGAATTGGCGATTCCCCGAGATTTTAGTCGACAAATCGGTCTTGAACCTAATCTCGGGCTTGCGACGGTAACTCTGAGTGTTTCATTTGTTTCATATACAAAGGTGATGGGGATAATAACGTAAAACAGCTTGACAAATCTATAATGTATGAATAGATTTCACGGCATACGGGCGGTGTTATCGTACTGAAACACACATTTCATTTATGAATAGCATTATTGAGTATCCAACGGATGGCACACTCTTCTCGCGTTTGCAGCTTAAGAATGGGAGAACATCTCAATGAAAATCGAAAGGAAGCTATCTTCCGCAGGCACCAGCGCCGCCAGCCGCAACAGATATCTCCCGTACGTGTACGGACTGATAGCAGTGTGCGCCACGCTTATGAACGTTCCGCTTGTCTCTGCGCAAACAGCGGACACCGGCGCGATCGCCGGGACAGTCACTGATGCGAGCGGCGGCGCTGTGCCGGATGCGACGATCAAGGTCGTCCAGGAGGCCACGGGCGACACGCACGACGTGGTTTCTCAAGGAAATGGTAACTACAAGGCACCCTTGTTGTTGCCGGGAACTTATCGAATGGAAGTCTCGAAGACTGGTTTCAAAACAGAGGTGCTGACCGGGATCGCGGTCTCGGTCACCGAGACCGGTACTACGAATATCAGGCTAGAGGTCGGTGAAATGACTCAAAGCGTCACGGTCAACGCTCAGCCGGATATTCTGCAGACCAATAGTCCGGCGTTGGGTCACGTGACCGACGAGAGGACGGTAGAGGCCCTGCCGCTTGTCACGCGCAACTTCACTCAAATTCTGGGTCTCTCTCCCGGAGTGTCGTCCGATGTGAATGATGCGGCGTTGCTAGGCTCGGGAACTGCCATTTTTTCGGCTCACGGAGGAGTCATAACGGACAACAATTTTCAAATGAATGGGTTGGGAGTCAATGACCTGTTTAGCGGCGCGACGCAGGTCCCTATTCCCAATCCAGACACGATTCAGGAATTCAAAGTACAGACCGGCCAGTATGACGCGGCATACGGGAGAAATGCCGGCGCCAATGTGAATGTGGTGACCAAGGGTGGCGGTAATGAGTTCCATGGGACTGTTTTTGAATTCTTGCGCAATGACGATTTCAACGCTAACGACTTCTTCCTAAACCGAGCGGGGCTGCCGCGAGGCGTCCTAAAGCAGAATCAGTTTGGAGGCACAATAGGCGGGCCAGTCGCAAAGGATAAATTATTCTTCTTTGGTTCGTATCAAGGTACCAGACAGAGAAACGGCTTGGACCCCACTTGCCTAGGGAATTTTTTCACTCCGAAAGAAATCACATCTGATCCTACGAGCCGTAGCGCCCCAGCGTTGGGCGCAGCTTTTACCGGACAATCTGGCGCACTGGGCCCAGGTGTGGCTCCCGATGGTTCGAACATAAGCCCTCAGGCTATAGCTCTACTTAACACGACAGTAGCAGGAGGCGGATTCTTGATCCCAGCTCCACAGAATTCAGATGGAAGTTCAAGTATCAGCACTGCGTGTCCGTACTCTGAAAACCAATTTGTGACCAACGGCGATTTTGTTCAATCGGAGAAAAGCAGATGGTCGGCGCGGTTTTTTTGGGCGAACAACGATCTCGAGAATAAGTTCACAACCAATGCGGGAACCGGCGGAGGAAACGTTCCCGGGTTCCCAACGGTGATTCAGAGCGAATATCGTTTTGCTTCGCTCTCCAACTCTTACGTATTCAGCCCTAATCTGGTGAATCAATTTATTGTGGGGTTTGGCCGAACGGTGCAAAAGAGTGGTGCACAACAGCCAACTGTTACCGTCCCCGGAGGAACCGCTGCACCGCTGACTCTGGGCGCCCTGGGGATAACTGCTCCGCAAAACGATGATGCCCATCCATCGATCGCCGTACTGGGTGGTTTCGCTATCGGAGGAAACGGACAGGGTTTTAGTCTTTTTCAGAACAACTACAGTTTCGAGGATTCCGTCTCTTACGTTCACGGGCGCAACACATTTCATTTTGGTGGTGGTCTTTCCAAACAGCAAATGAACTTTGATAACTTCACCTTTCCCGGCCTCATTGTTTTTGCAAACATGCCGGACTTTTTAACGGGCAATCCTTTTCTTCTCGCGGATTTACAGGGTCTAGTCAATCGCGGCTGGAGAGTCACCAATGCCGACTTGTACGTCCAAGATGATATTAAAGTAACTCCGCGGCTAACCATCAATCTGGGCATCCGGTACGACCGTGAAGGGGATATCGGTGATTCTCTCGGGCGATCTTCCAACCTAAATCCGAATCTTCTGAACCCCAATCCTCCTGCTGCAGGCACTCTGCAGGGCGTGGTGGTTGGGTCGAATTTTAGTGGCACATTGCCTGCGGGAGTTACGCGCGCTGCCAACTCGGCCGCTATCAACGGAGATGGGCAAAACCGCGTTGGACCGCGGCTGGGATATGCCTACCGGCTGCCGTGGACTAGTCGAATGGTTATTCGCGGCGGTTACGGTATGTACTTCACGCGATCGACAGGACAGTTATTCTTGCAACTAATCGCGGTTCCTCCTTTTTCGGATTTCCGCGTGGTGGTTCCCGCCGTCGGCACTACTGTAGCGAACCCGTTCGCTCCAGTGCCGACGTTCCCAAATTTCGCACCTTTGGCCTACTCGCTCTCGACCGCGCTAGCTCCCCAGATTTTCGCGCCATCGTACCAACCGTCCGTCATCCAGGAGTACAGCACGAGCATACAGACCGAACTTACACACAATCTGGTTCTGGAAGTCGGATATGACGGCGTACGCGGCACGAAATTGGCAGAGGAACGCGCTTTTAACCAAGCTCTCGATGCTACGGTCACTCCAATCCGGGGACAGACTACGAACACTTTGGCGAATCTGCCCGAACGTCTCCCGTTCGTGGGTTTCTCTGCTGGCGCGACGGAACTTCAAACCGAGGGCGCGCTGTGGTACAACGCGCTGGAAGTCAGCTTGAACAAGCGGTTCAGCCACGGACTGCAATTCCTTGTCGCCTACACCTGGGCGAAGTCATTGACCGATGCCAACGGCTTCAGCACCGCTAGTGCTCAGGGCGCAAATCTTGTCGGCAACCAAAATGACCCGCGCTCACGCTATGGTCCCGATTCATTCGTGCGTCCGCAGCGGCTGGTGATCAGCTACGTTTACGATTTCCCCAAGCCGGCGAACGAGTTTTCCTTAGGTGGACGCTTCATTTCAGGCTGGAGTGTTTCAGGTGTGACGACCATTCAATCTGGTGAACGACTAACAATCACATCGTTCGATAACAACAACGCCTTCGGGATTACCGGAGGTGGTTTGAACCCAGATCCGGTGCAAATCGCGGCAGGTTGTACCCCTAGTCAATTTCGTACGCCGGGGTCGGTCGAGAAAAACCTTAGCAATTACTTCAACCAGGCATGTTTCACGACTCCTCCAGTCATCTCTGCAGATGGAGCGACGGCCTTCGGAAACTCGAAGCCGGGTATCGTTTCAGGTCCTGGACAGGTGAACTTTGACTTCGCGCTCGTTAAGCAAACACCGCTGGGGCATAGCGAACGCAAAAATCTGGAGTTTCGCGCGGAATTTTTCAATCTGTTTAACCACGCTCAGTTCGCCAATCCAGGGACTTTATTCGGGTTTCCGAGTTTCGGGGTTATCACCAGTACGGTGGTCTCGCCGCGAGTCGTCCAATTGGCGTTGAAATTGAATTTTTGAGCCCTTTTCGGCGCGTGATTTTTCGCAGCGTCACGGCGTCTATTCGGCGCAGAAAAGAGGAGGGCCTGCGCCCTTCTCCGAATTTTCAGATGGAAGGCATCGTGTCACAAATTCAATTGGATCGGCTGGAACTTCGCGAACTGATCTTGCCGTTGAAGTATCCCTTTGAAACTAGTTTTGGCCGAACGACAAAGCGGCGGGTGTTGATCGTTCAAGCCATCGATCACAGCGGTGCTGCCGGTTACGGCGAATGCGTCGCTATGGAAGGTCCGTTCTTTAGCGCGGAAACAATCGATACGGCGTGGAACATCATCACGAAGCATATTGCGCCGTTGCTCACGTCGCAAGATCTACGGGCAAGCAATGTGTTTCAAATGCTTTCGCCGATTCGGGGAAATCAAATGGCGAAAGGTGCTGTGGAAGCCGCTGTTTGGGATTTGGAGTCAAAGCTCCTGGGCTTGCCGCTCTGGAAGCATCTCGGCGGCGTACAGACGGAGATCGCTTGCGGCGTTTCCATCGGCATTCAGCCCAGCACGGATGAGCTGCTTGAAACAGTTGCGCGAGAGCTCGACAGCGGATATCAGCGCATAAAAATAAAAATCAAGCCCGGGCACGATCTGAAATTGGTGCAAGCGGTGCGTTTCCGCTATAAGGATATCGTTCTCTCAGTGGATGCTAACGCCGCATATTCCCTTGACCGCGATGCAGCGCTAATGAAGGAGCTCGATCACTATAACCTCCTCATGATCGAGCAGCCTCTGGCTCCGGGCGATTTAGTGGACCACGCAAAACTGCAGCGGCAGCTCAGCACACCTCTTTGCCTTGATGAGTCGATCGCCAGTGCCGCAGATGCGCGATATGCGCTGGAACTTGGCGCTTGCCGTATCATCAATATAAAGCTCGGAAGAGTAGGGGGATTTTCCCAAGCGCGTGAAATTCAGGCCCTCGCCACCGGACAGCAGATTCCTGTCTGGTGTGGCGGCATGCTCGAAACCGGCATCGGCCGCGCGCACAATATTGCGATGTCCTCGCTGCCGGGATTTACCCTGCCCGGGGATGTCTCCGCCAGCCAGCGTTATTGGAATGAAGACATCATTGATCCGGAAGTGGAAGTCAGCCCTCACGGAACAATTCAAGTTCCAACTACGCCGGGATTTGGTTATCGTGTCCGAAATGATCGCATCGAAAAGCTAACAGTTCGGTCAGAAACGATTCGGGTTGGGAGCCTGGCGACTTCAACGAGCGCGGTTTAACGGCTGTTGCGCGATTTTCAAAGAACAATGAGGTGAGACAAATGTTCTTTAGAACGTTTCTGGGACAGAAGCTGGATGGATCGAGTGAAGCCGCAATCATGCGTCCAAATCATCTAAAGTTCAGTGACCGCATTCGCGCTGGAGCGCTTTTGGTTGGCTTGTGTTTAGTTTTCCCAACTTCGTGGGCGCAAGGGCCAGCAACGAAAACCGCAAAAGTCGTCCCGCAGATCTCGAAAGAGGTTGCATCGCCCGCGTCTACGCCAGCATTAACTGAAGCGGATTTGCGGGCTTTTGTCGATGGAATTATGCCGCTTCAGCTGGAGCGCGGCGACATAGCGGGCGCCGTTGTACTCGTGGTGAAGGACGGCAAAGTTTTGTTTGCCAAGGGCTACGGCTATGCGGATGTTGCGACAAAAAAGCCTGTAACTCCGGACGGCACTCTTTTCCGTCCTGGCTCCATTTCGAAATTATTCACATGGACCGCGGTGATGCAGCTTGTAGAAGAAGGCAAGTTGGACCTCGATCGCGACGTAAACAATTATCTGGATTTCAAAATTCCAGCTGCCTTTGGCAAGCCCCTTACGCTGCGCAATATCATGACCCACACTTCCGGTTTTGAGGAAACCGCAAAGGACCTTTTTATCAAAGATGCTAGCAATATGAAACCGCTCGACGAATATTTGAAAGTGCACATGCCCGCGCGGATTTTCCCACCAGGAGAAATCCCGGCTTATTCGAATTATGCGACCACCGTGGCCGGTTACATCGTGCAGCGAGTGTCGGGACAACCGTTCAATGATTACATCGACCAGCACATTCTGAAGCCGCTGGACATGACGCATTCAACATTCGTGCAGCCCTTGCCGGATGCATTGAAACCACTGATGTCGTCGGGCTATACCGTTGCGTCGCAGCCGGCTAAGGCTTACGAAATCGTGCAAGCGTTTCCAGCGGGCAGCTCGGCCGTTGCGGCAGCGGACATGGCACATTTCATGATCGCGCACCTGCAAGACGGCCAATATCAAGGTGCACGGATTCTAAAACCTGAAACCGTGGCGCTGATGCATTCCCGCCAATTTGCTTATAACCCCGCACTTGCCGGCGTGTGCCTGGGTTTTTACGAAGAGACGCGCAACGGTCACCGGATTATCGGGCACGCTGGCGACACAGTGTACTTCCACAGCGATCTCCACCTGATGCCAGACCAGGGCCTAGGGTTTTTCGTTTCCTACAATAGTGGCGGCAAAGGAGAGGAAAATAACCGTTCGGAAATATGGAATAAGATTCTCGACCGCTATTTCCCCTATACTCCGCCGCCGGGGTCCCCGGTGTCGGATCCCAACGGGGATGCTCAGACCGTAAGTGGTTATTACACTTCCAGCCGCCGCTCGCAGACCAATGTTCTGAAAGTCACTTCAATGTTGGGTCAAATGAAGGTGGCGCGAGACGCGGATGGAACGATTCGGATTGATCAGCTTAAAGATTCAGCCGGAGAGTTGATTCGTTGGCAGGAAATTGGCCCTCTGCTATATCGGCAAAAAAATGGTCAGGATCTTGTGGCATTTCGTCGTGATGCTTCCGGACAGATGGTTCTGTCGATTGATTTCCCGGTTTTTATTTTCCAGCGTGCGACTGGTGTGGATCGTAAAGGGTTTAATATGTTCGTCTTCGTCGCCAGTGCGTCTGTGTTGTTACTCGTTTTGATCCTGTGGCCGATTGCGGGCATCGTCCGCAAACACTATGGGCAGAAGCTCAATCTCAGCCCGCGAGATCGTCGCTTGCGCTTCCTGGTGAAAATCGTCTGCGCGATCGACATAGTGTTCATTTTGTCTTGGATCATTTTAGCCAGCCGTCTGGATTCCGGCGTTCTGTCCGAGAGTCTTGATCCTTGGATTCATCTAATCCAAATCATCGGCATCTTAAGTTGCCTTGGTGCGTTGGTGGTTATTTACAACGCCTACCGTTCCTGGTCAGACCGGGGGCGCTGGATCTGGGCCAAGTTTGCAGATGCATTTGTCGCGCTGGCGTGCCTTGGGTTGGCCTGGTTCATGCTCGCGTGGGACTTGTTGAATTTCAACTTGAACTATTAGCGTTCGCGGCGGAGCACAAGAGAAAACAGGATGAGGCGATCAATCTCTAAATTTGTTTTTGCGAGTATGTCCGTAATGGCAATCCAAGTACTGGCGCCTGCAGCGCGGGGACAAGACTCACCGCAACAGCCCAATTACAGTGGGATGTTCAGCAAGTCCGACTCCATGATTCCGATGCGCGACGGTGTGAAGCTTCATACTGAAATTTACGTTCCGAAGGATGCGAGAGAACCTGCGCCTTTTCTTCTGACGCGAAGTCCCTATGGCCTAGCGGATGACCCCCACGGCTACTCACAATACTTGGGCCTTTACACAGAAATGTTCGCGGATGGGTACATTTTCGTTTTTCAGGACATCCGTGGAAGATTCGGCTCGGAAGGGAGTTTCGTAATGCAAAGGCCGGCGCGCGATAGAAATGATCCGCACTCGATCGACGAAGGGACCGACACCTACGACACCATCGATTGGCTGATTAAAAATGTTCCCAACAACAATGGGCGTGCGGGCGAACTGGGGATTTCTTATGGAGGCTGGCTGACGGCGATGTCCCTGTTGGAGCCGCATCCGGCACTGAAAGCTGTCTCGGAACAAGCGTCGCCGGCAGACATGTTCCTCGGCGATGATTTTCATCACAACGGAGCGTTCCGGCTTAGCTATGGGTTTGAATACGCGGCGCTAATGGAGACCGGCAAGACAAATTTTCAGTTTCAATTCGATCAGTACGACACATTTGAATGGTATCTCGCGCTGGGGCCACTCTCAAACGCGAACAAGCTATATTTCCACAATTCCCTGCCGACCTGGAATGATTTCGTCGCGCACCCAAACTATGACCAGTTTTGGCAAAAACAGTCATTTGCAAGTTATTTCAAAGACCTGAAGCTGCAAGTCCCGAATCTCAACGTAGCCGGATGGTTGGATCAGGAAGATTTCTACGGTCCCATAACAATTTTTGAACTACTCGAACGAAATGACGAGAATCACAACAACTATTTGGCAGTCGGTCCATGGAATCATGGCGGATGGGAGCGAGTGGAAGGTACGAGACTCGGCAATATTGATTTTGGGAGCGATACCAGTAAGTATTTTCGCGAACACATTCAAGCTGTGTGGTTTGCGTATTGGCTGAAAGATAAGGGCGCACGTCCTTCCCACAAGGTCGTAACGTTTGAGACTGGCGCAAACTCCTGGAAATCCTGGGATGCCTGGCCGCCGACCGAAGGTTTGAAACGGCGAAGTCTCTATCTCACAGTCGACGGCAAATTGTCCTTTGATCAGCCGGCAAACATTGGTGACCAGTTTAAGAGCTACGTCTCAGATCCGGCGAATCCAGTTCCCTACCGGCAGAGGCCGGTGGAAGAAACATATTCGACGGGAAGCCGCTGGTACACCTGGCTGGTCGAAGATCAGCGTTTTGTAAGCCGACGGCCGGACACGCTAACCTGGGAGACCGAAACTCTTTCCGAAGACATCCAGGTGGTGGGCGATATCGTTGCCCACCTTTTCGCGTCAACCAGCGGAACCGATAGCGATTGGATCGTGAAATTGATCGACGTTTATCCTGAAAAATACGAGCCAGACCCGAAGATGGGCGGGTTCCAGCTGATGGTCGCGGATGAAGTTTTCAGGGGACGTTTCCGCAAAAGTTTCGAAAAGCCGGAGCCGATCGTTGCAAACCAAGTGACACCCTACACGATCGATCTTCACACAAATGACCATGTGTTTCTGAAGGGTCATCGGATCATGGTGCAGGTGCAGAGCACCTGGTTCCCGGTCATAGACCGCAACCCACAGAAGTACGTGCCAAATATTTTTGAAGCAGTGGCGGCGGACTACCAGAAAGCAACACAGCGAATCTATTGCTCGAAGCAATTTCCTTCGAATATCGAGCTTTCAGTCCTTGCTCACTGAGCCCTGGATCTGGATGCGAGACCATAGATCTTGCGGAACAACATACGCGTTTCGATACCTCATGGAGGTCAGGAATGAAGAAGCTATGTGCGTCCCTGGTTCTCGTTCTGTTCACATGTGCTGTGGTTAAGGCGCAAGGCGAGAAGCCGCTGCTGATGCAAGATCCCACGTTGAACGCTTCGCACATCGTTTTTGCTTACGGCGGCGAACTCTGGAGTGTAAGTCGCGAGGGGGGCCTCGCGTTGCAATTGACCAATGGTGTCGGACAGAAATCCAATCCGCACTTCTCGCCCGACGGCAAGTGGATTGCGTTCACCGCGGAATACGGCGGCAATCGTAATGTCTACGTAATGCCAGCCGAAGGCGGCGAGCCGCGCCAACTCACCTACGCTCCTGGGCCTGACACGGTAGAAGGCTGGACTGCCAACGGCAAGGCTGTGCTTTTCCGTTCATCACGCGAAAGTTTTGCTCCACGTTACGAGCAGCTATATACGATTTCAATCGATGGCGGCTTCTCAAAACAAGTTCCGCTGCCAATGGGTTACCAGGGATCTTACGAAGCGGACGGCACTCATCTGGCTTATACCCCACTCCCGCGACAATTATTCTTCGTGGGTGCCCCTCTTGCTCATGCCTTCTGGGCGCACTATCACGGGGGGCTTGCACCGCAAGTGTGGATTGCAAATCTGACGAATTCTGAAGTGATCAAAGTCCCACACGAGAACGCGAGTGACTTCAACCCCATTTGGATCGGAAGCAAAATTTATTTCCTGTCCGCGCGCACCGAGCCGATTACTCTGTGGGTCTACGATACGAATTCCAAGGCGGTATCTCGCGTGATCGATAATCACGGCATGGACGTGATGTCCGCATCCGCTGGTCCGGGCGCAATTGTATATGAGCAATTCGGATCCCTGCATCTCTACGATCTTGGAAGTGGTCACGAACGCGAGGTGCGCGTCGAAATACGCGGCGATTTTCCTGAAGTTCGCACACATTTCGAGAAAGTCGCAGATCATGTTTTGAATATAGGAATATCGCCTACCGGTGCACGCGCCGTTTTTGAAGCTCACGGTGAAATCCTCACAGTGCCTGCTGAAAAAGGCGAGGTCCGCAATATCACAAATTCTCCGGCTGTTGCGGATCGTTCGCCTGCGTGGTCGCCTGACGGAAAATCGATTGCGTACTTTTCGGACGCTTCCGGCAATTACGCGCTATGCATTAAGGATCAGGACGGGATGAAAGCGGCGCGCACGATCAGCCTCGGGAATCAGCCTTCCTATTTTTTCGATCCGGCCTGGTCGCCTGATAGCAAGAAAATTACATACACCGACAAGCACGAGAATCTTTGGTACGTTGACCTAGAACATCCCGCTCCAGTCGAGATCGACACAGATACTTATTTTTCGTTCGAACGCGCGATTAACCCGTCGTGGGCTCCGGACAGCCGTTGGATCACCTATACGAAACTCCTGAGCAATCACATGCGAGCGGTTTTTATTTATTCACTAGGCTCCAATAAAACGACCCAAGTCACCGACGGAATGAGTGACGCAGAGTATGCGTCTTTCGATAAGGGCGGCAAATATCTCTACTTTACCGCCAGCACGAATGCCGGGCCTTCTCAATTTCTCTTAGATATGTCGAGTGACGGCCATGAGGTTACCAGGAGCGTTTACCTGGTTGTCTTGCGTAAGGGTATTCCTTCTCCGTTCAGACCCGAGAGCGATGAAGAAAAGGTGGCCAGTTCTGAAACTGCGAACGCCCCCGAAAAGGAAAAATCTTCGCCCGACAAGGGCAAGAAAAACCAAGCCGCTGCGAACAACCTGGAAATTGATTTCGATGCCATAAGCCAGCGCATTTTATCGTTGCCCTTGCCTCCCGCCAACTATTCCGGCGCATCCGCCGGTAAGGAAGGCGAGCTCTTTGTTCGACAGGCCAAGTCGGAAACAGCATCGCTTGGCGGTCCAGGTGAAATGAGCTTGCTGAAGTTTACGCTCTCCGATCGTAAAACCGTGCCCCTTGCGTCCGGTCTCGACGATCTCCGTTTATCTTTTAATGGAGAAAAGTACTTATTCCGCCAGGGCTCCAAGTGGGGTATCGCGCCCACCTCCGAGCCTCTGAAACCCGGCGAGAATCTCCTGAATATGGATGCCATGGAAGTTTCTGTCACGCCACGTGAAGAATGGAAGCAAATGTATCACGAGGCCTGGCGTGTCGAACGAGACTATTTCTACGCACCAAACTTTGTTGGCCTCGATATTGCCGCGGCCGAAAAACAATATAGCGCCTTTCTTCCGGGGATCGTCAGCCGCGCGGATTTGAATTACCTTTTCCTGGAAATGCTCGGCAAACTTTCAACGGGTCACACGTTTGTGGAGGGCGGCGATATTCCGCAAGTTCCCGCGGTAAGCGTCGGATTGCTTGCCGCGGATTATAAAACCGAAAATGGACGTTACCGTTTTTCCAAAATTTACGGGGGAGAAAACTGGAATCCTGACCTTCGCGCGCCTCTTACAGAACCTGGCGTTGACGTAAAATTAGGTGAATACCTGCTAGCGGTAAACGGGCGCGAACTTCACGACACCGACGATATCTACGGTTTCTTCTTAAACACCGCGAATAAACAAGTCTCCCTCAAAGTTGGTCTTAATCCGGACGGGTCAAACTCGCGCGATGTAGTCGTTGTTCCCATACGAGAGGAAATATCTTTGCGCCATCGCAATTGGGTGGAGGACAACCTTCGCAAGGTCGACCAATTGAGCGACCGACGCATCGCCTACGTATATCTACCCGATACCGCCACCGGGGGGTACACCAGTTTCAATCGCTATTTCTTCGCGCAAGTTGGCAAGGAGGGCGTAATCATCGATGACCGCTTCAACAGCGGAGGGCAAGCCGCGGACTACATCATTAATTATCTGCAGCGCAAACTTTTGAATTATTGGTACACACGCGATGGCGCTCCGATGAATGAACCCAATCAAGCGATTTTCGGCCCCAAGGCCATGTTGATCAACCAGTACGCCGGCTCAGGAGGCGACCTTATTCCGTGGTTTTTTCGCCACGTGGGACTGGGACCTTTGATTGGCGAACGAACTTGGGGTGGCGAAGTAGGTACCACCGGATATCCGCCTCTTATCGATGGTGGTAGTGTGACCGCACCAAGTCTTGCATTTTTTACCACCGACGGTCATTGGGCCATTGAGAACGAGGGTGCCGCCCCGGACATTGAAGTTGAGATGGATCCGAAGGTTTGGCGCGAAGGCCACGACCCTCAGCTTGAAAAAGCTGTGCAAACCGTGTTGCAGGAACTCAACGAGCATCCCCTACCAAAACCCAGAGTGCCGGCGTTCTCGGATTACTATAAGTTACCTTAAGGCTCTCAATCGCTGCTGCAATCAGTCTTGAGGTGGGGACGATTGTTCGGCAGTTCCAGCGACGCTGAGACTTTCGAAAGTTAGATTTAGAATGGGATAGTGACGCCAGTCTTTGTAGTCGAAGTGCCACCATTCGAATTCATATACTTGAAAACCAGCTTCTTCCATTGCATGGCGTAAAAGATTGCGATGCCAACGCTCAAGCGAAGTTCCGCCTGGATAGAAGGGGTACGAGCGTTCAGACATTTCGTCATAAACGCCGGTCATCGGAACAGGTTCTCCAGTTTTCAAATCGTAGAGGGACAAGTCCACAGCACAGCCGCGGTTATGGCGCGATCCTTCTCTCGGATCGGCCACGAAGATTCGCTTGTCATCCGGCGTGGCGTCCCAGAAGATCTTTGTTACGTACCACGGGCGATAGGCATCGTGGATCAGCAGTCCGTAACCAAGGGCTTTTACCGCGCGGTTGGCGCTTAGAAGCGCTTCCGCTGCCGGTCGCTCCAGATAAGCTTTGGCTCGTGAATAGACAGGCTCGCCCAGGAAATTATTCTTCGTTGCGTAGCGAATATCGGCGTGAATCGCCGGGTCTACGGTGGAAAGGTCCACAAGATCGGGTTTAAGGAATTCGCCGGATTCAACGGGGGGTTGAGCTGCGAGAGCTTCGCGCCGTACTATATCCAACGGTTCGCGCGGGTGCACCCGAAAGACCCCGCCTTCGATATCGCCAATCGCTCTTCGCTTAAAAACGACCCCGCTTACCGTTACTTGTGTAGCCATACCGTCTGAGCCGCGGGTGAATATAGCCTGCTCGCCGTCATACAAGCCGCTGTGAGGAAAATTGAAAACATCGCCGGAGATCTCTGTAAGTGGGGCGTAATCAAACCACTCAATGAGCGCCGTAAGTTTCCCATCTTTCTCGAAAACATAAAGTTTGTCGTAATCCCAGCCATATTCGCCAATTAAACCTTTCCAACGCTCGGGCGCTGCTGCAGGCCTATTTTCTGTTACTCGTTCTAGCGTCCGGTCGCCAATGCGAATTCCGTTCGCGATTGGAGCGACTTTTAGGCCGTATCCAACTCGCCCGTCTTCGATCAGCGAATCGCCCAACTGGCGCAGCCGGACTTCTTCCCCGCCGGCTGTACGGAGCATGAATAGTTCCCCATTTCTTGCCGTCAGATGTACCGCGTCTTGGCCCTGCCCATACCGGCCCGCGAGCTGGCGGACGAGTTCAGACGAAATTGGCGCGGTCGCCGGAATCTCAGGAATCGGCGAGTGCCTTTTGGCGGCGAGCATCAGTTGCAGGGCTTCGTGAGCGACGTGCGAAGTAACGGCGTTGGCCGCATCAACGGTCGTTACGGCGACTACTCCGAGTTTTTCGTCCGGCAGCGCGGCAAGTTGCGTAGCGAATCCATAGATTGCACCGCCATGTCCGATTTCGCGATGCCCATTGATCTGTGAGATGTGGAAACCAATGCCATAGCCAGATGCGCCGCCGGGTGAGAATTGCGGCGTCCACATTCTCTCGAGCGTCTCTGGTTTCAGGATCTGCCCATTCGGGCCGCGTCCTTGGTTGAAGAGCACACTTTCAAATTGCGCCAGGTCGAGAACAGTCGAATACATGCAACCGGCCGGCGCCATTCCAAGTTCAAAAGTGGGCGCCTGAAACGACAGACCGTCGTAAGACCACATGTAAGCCTTGGCCAATTTTTGGATAAGTTCAGGCTGCGGTTGGAATGCGCTGTTGCGAAGACCCATGGGGTCCAGGACAGCCTGCCTCAAATACCTTGCAAAAGGTTGGCCGCTTTGCTTTTCAAGCAGGTAACCTACGACCGCCACGCTCGCGTTGGAGTATTTGGTATGTGTTTCGGGCGCATAGACGAGCGTCGTGTCGTTCAAGCTTTGAACCATTGCAGTAAGCGAGAGTTCGGTGGGTTCGAAGTAGTTACCGACCGGCGGTTCGCGCAACAGCCCCGAACGATGCGACATCAACTGCCTCAACGTAATACTTGTTCCAAAGGGGTTGTGCGGATGAAAGTCTGGTAGATATTTCTGTATGGGAGCATCCAGATCCAACTGACCGCGTTCGACCAACTGCATCACACCGATATCGGTAAAAAGCTTTGAAACCGAGCCGATGCGATACACGGTCTCCGCCGTGGCGAAAATCTTTTTGCTCGGATCGGCATAGCCAAAGCCTTGCGCCCAAATAATCTTCTGATCGTCAACGAGTGCGACTGAGAAGGCGGGAAGCTCCTTGTCCTGCATTTCACTTTGAATCATTCGCGACAAAGCGTCGGCAACCTTGGCGTAATCTTGGCGCGGCGCGACATTCTGTTGCAATCGAGGCAGTAGCGGGGTTGGGCAGACGGCAAACAAAACAAAGGAACACCAACAACTGAGAATTGCCATTTCCTTATAGCGAGCGAGGCGTTTCATTTTTTATATCCTTTAAACTAGGACGGAGGGGTCCTTCAAGGCTTGCAGACTTTGTTACACCGAAGACGGGCCGTCTGCAAGAATAGGCGTTATGTTGACCGAACTCGTAAATCCGTAAGGGATATTTCCTGTGCACTTAAGAGATTGCGATTATGCAACATTCGTTTCATACCTTCAACCGCATGCGACAGGAGCTGATCTTATAGCTGCTGTTGATCAGGAGCGGGTGAACGAGCTCACAGCGTTCTTGGCGGAGTGGTAGCCACAAATATTGCATAGATAGGTAGTCCGGTAAGGATGAGACCGATACCGAAGAGCGCGTGGAGTGGGGAAGATATCACGGCGCTAAGGGTAATTCCGAGCGCGGCGAAAGTGAACAAGGCCGGCAGCCACGGGTATCCGGGAGCGAGAAATGGGCGCGGAATATCCGGGCGGCGGATACGCATTACGATTACAGCCGCAACTGCGAGTCCGTAAAAGATCCATGCCGTGAAAATCACATAGGTGAAGAGTTCTTGGAACGTGCCCAGCAGCGTCAGGAACGCGGCCCAAACCCCTTGAATTAATATGGCGAATAGTGGTGCGCGCGACCGAGGCGTCAGGGTCCCGAACGAGCGGAAAAAGAGCCCTTCTTCAGCCATGGCATAATAAACGCGAGGACCAGTTAGGATCATTCCGTTCGTCGCGCCAATAATTGAAATTAGAATCAGCACGGAGACAAAAAGTGCCGCCGTCGTTCCCAATACGGAGCTGACCGCTGTTGCCGCGACTCGATCCGTATTCTGAATCTGAAGCGGGGTCAAAACGCCGTAGTAGGCCACATTGACGCTGATGTAAGTGACAACTACCAGCAGCGTGCCATAGAAAAGCCCTCGCGGCAAATCGAGCTGGGCATTTTTGAATTCACCGGCTGTAAAGGAAACAACGTGCCATCCTTCATAAGCCCAGAGGACCGCCACCAGCGCAATCCCAAAATGCGCGGGCTGCAAATTAAGACGCGACGCCGGGAGAAATGCTGTGGCCAGTAGACGGCCGTGTCCCCACAGAATTAAAATTCCAATCATCAGCGCTAAACCGCCAAATTTTGCCAGCGTCAGTAAGTTTTGTACTCCCTTCCCCGATCGCACACCCAAGCAATTCACGGCAGTAAGCGCGAGAATACAAATAATCCCAGCGGCTTTTTGCTCGAATAGGGAGAGCGGAATCACCTGAGCCAGATAAATCCGGAAGGCGACCGCCAGCGTGGCAATGCTGCCGGAATGAATGAGCGTCAGCAGGCCCCAGCCGTACAAAAAGCCGATTGGTTTTCCGTAAGCGTGTCGCAAATACACATACAAGCCACCGGCGCCCGGAAAAGCTGCTCCCAGCTCTCCTAGTGCTAGCGCCCCAAATAGACTCAGAAGACCGCCGATCACCCACACGAGAAGGACAGCAACAAATGATGGAAGTTGATTCGCGACGCTATTAGGGACCAGGAAAATGCCCGAACCGATTACGGTACCGGCCACGATGGCGGTGGCATCGCGCAAACTCAAGTCGTGAAGTAGCGTCTTCGAAGCGGCAGGCGAACCGTTGGTAGAGTCGGCCATAAACTATAGCTAGGTCTCGTACCAACGGAAGCCCAGTCGTTGTTCCTTGTCCGCTTCGCGCATGAGGGACAATGTTCGCGATCGGCGATAGTTTGCACACGCGACGAGGATGACATTGAGAAGAGCCATTGGCGCGGAATAGGAAGCACCGAACGAGGTTGTTTCAACGGAAGCTAAAAAGGATTCATCGCAAAAACGAGCCACAGGTGAAATGAAAGTATCAGTGATTCCAACACAATAAGCTCCTCGCGCTTTCGCTTGCTGGATTCCTTCCACTGTTTGCCGCAGCCCCCGGCGAAAGCTGAGAGCGAAGACCAGGTCGCGACGCCCAAGCATTCTGACCAAATGTGCTGTGCGACCGGGCGTAGTAGCGGTCAATACGGTGAAACCCAGGAGTGCGAGGTGGTATTCGAAATAGGTCACCAGCGAAGAAGCCAGGTCTCCCCCGATGAGCAGGATGCGGTCGGCTTTATACACTCTGCGCATCAATTTCTCGATTCGTGTGTATTCAAGGCTGTTTCGTAACCCCTGCAAATTCTTTGAATCTTGCTCGAGCGATTCTCGTGCATACGAGGGTATGTTTCCATCGCGCGTGGAACTCGATCGCATCAGGTCCAGAGAAGTTGCGTGAGCTATCGAGAGGTCATGCAGGTATTTCTGAAAGTCCCGATAACTTGGAAAGCCCATACGCCGCACGATCCGGACGGTTGTGGCGGGATCTGAGTTCAACCTATCGGCCATGCTGCGCACACTTAGCAGAACAAACTCTCGCGGATTCTCCAGAACAGGTCGAATGACCTCCTGGCGCTTCCTGGTGAGTCTCCCGATCAGTTCACCCAGACTTGCTCGCGGAACTCTATCTTTGATCGCTGAAGTTGATCTCGGCATCTTGGCAAAGCATTGACCAAGTGCCTTAGGGTTGTCAAGGCAGGTTTATCTTAGTCTTCGAGCAGGCAGATATGGCATCGCATAATTTTGCATCAGTTGTTTCACATAGGCAGTGGTCTAATAGTGCAATGGCAAAACAGCTTGACAAATTGGCAGCGCCCAAATAGATTGCAGCTAATTCTCATTGATATTTCATTATGAAACGTTCATTTCGTAGCTTTACTCGACATCTTGGCCTGTTGGGGATGGCGATAATTCGGCGGCACTCGGAATTTTACCTTTGGAGACCTGCATCACCATGACGATCGGAGCAATCTCCCGGTTGGGCGCTCTTTCATCACTCCTCTGTTTTTATTTGTGCATGACGGCGGCTCCTCTGCCGGCGCAAGATCGATCCTTCACCATCGATCAGATACTGAGCGTGCCGTTCCCCACGGATATGGTCGCCGCTCCCTCTCTCGACAGAATTGCATGGGTTTTCACTGCGCGCGGCAGCCGCAACGTGTGGATCGGCGAGCCTTCTTCGAGTGGATTCTACAAAGCTCGCGCGTTAACTTCGTATACAGGAGACGACGGAGAATCTCTCGCCGAATTGGCATGGAGTGCCGACGGAGAGTCTTTGCTTTATGTTCGTGGAGGGGACTTGGAGGAGGGGGGTCCCGATATTAATGCTTTGAGTTTGCCTCAAGGTGCGCCTCCGAAAGAAATTTGGGTAGTCTCAATAAATAATGGCGGTCCACGAAAGCTCGCTGATGGAGACTCACCGACAGTTTCTCCAAAGGGTGATTTCGTGGCCTTTTTATCTCAAAAGCAAATATGGCTCGTACGTCTAGATGGAAGTACGAAACCGGAGGCTATCGTCTCATTGAAGGGGACGATGGACTCTCTGCGATGGTCGCCTGACGGTTCGCGCATGGCATTCGTCAGCGAACGTGGTAGCCACGCTATCGTGGGAGTTTACGATCTAGGTAAAAAGTCCGTCGTTTGGCTGTCCGCCAGTGTGGATCAAGATATGGATCCGCAGTGGTCACCCGACGGCAAGCAGATTGCATTCATTCGCATTCCTGCACACGAACCAGACGAGTTCTTCTGGCAGCGCACCGGCCAGCCCTGGTCGATCTGGATTGGCGACCCGCTTACCGGCCGAGCTCAAGCTTTATGGACGGCCGATGAAGGAACGGGCAGTCTGTTTCATGAAGTTGCCACCGAGCGGCAATTGCTTTGGGGCGCTGACGACCGCATCGTGTTTCCTTGGGAACGTACCGGCTGGCTTCACCTGTACAGCATTTCGACAAAGGGAGGAAGGCCAGAACTCCTGACCCCCGGAGATTTTGAAGTCTTCGAAACGACACTGAGCCCTGATCGAAAGGAAGTGATCTACTCCTCGAATCAGGACGATATTGATCGGCGGCATGTTTGGAAAGTTTCGGTCCATGGCGGCACTCCTTCGGAGTTGACCCCCGGACGCGGGATCGACTCCTACCCCGTGGTGACGAGCGATGGAAAAACTGTTGTCACGCTGAGTTCGGATGCGAAAAATCCTCTGCTCCCATCGATTGTGACCCGGACTGGTGCTACGCAAATTCTGACAGCGCAAGCCATTCCGGCCGGTTTTCCGGCGTCGGAGATGGTGGCGCCGCAGCAGGTAATTTTCCCGGCTGCGGACGGTCTGATGATTCACGGACAATTGTTTTTGCCGCCTAGTCCAGCCGGGAACCTGCGGCATCCGGCCATCGTTTTTTTCCACGGTGGACCGATTCGCCAGATGTTACTTGGCTGGCATCCTATGGATTTTTATTCCAACGCCTATGCCATGAATCAATACCTTGCTAACAAAGGGTATGTGGTGCTCTCCGTGAATTATCGGGGCGGCGTTGGTTATGGATTGAATTTTCGACTGCCTCCAAACTTTGGACCAGCGGGTTCAAGCGAAGTAAACGATATTGAAGGCGCAGGTTTATACCTCCGCAACCGCGCGGACGTGGATTCCAAACGGATGGGAGTTTGGGGCGGTAGCTACGGCGGGTTGATGACTGCGCTGGCGCTAGCGCGCAATTCCGATATTTTCGGGGCTGGAGTTGACTACGCCGGCGTTCACGATTGGAGTACACTCCTGCCGTTTCTTAAGGCTCCCGGAGCTCTTCCCGAGACGGTGCGCGTCGCTTGGGAATCTTCTCCTCTTTCCTCCATGAAAACATGGCGCTCTCCCGTATTGGTGGTGCAAGGAGACGACGACCGCAACGTAGAATTCGCCCAGTCGGTGCAGCTCATCGAGAGCTTGCGTAAACAAGGTGTCCAATTCGAACAGATCGTCATTCCTGACGAGGTACACGGTTTGCTTCTTTATCGCAACCTCCTCACTTTCTTTGGAGCAACAGACGATTTCTTCGATCGCCATCTTATTCACCGTCAGGAGCAGAGATGAAGAAGGGGTCATGCCGTTTGCGGGTAATGTTGGCCGTCGTTTTCCTATTTGGATTAGCAACAGCCTGTCCTGGGCAAGAAAAATTCGACTGGTCAACGCTCGATGCCTCCATCAATTCTTCGATGAAGGACTGGAAGGTACCTGGCGCAGCTGTGGCTATTGTGCAAGGCCAGTCGGTGGTTTACATGAAAGGATTCGGCGTCCGTGAGATCGGCAAAAACGAGCCGGTCACGCCCGACACGCTGTTCGACATTGGATCATGCACCAAAGCGTTCACCTCGGCGGCGATTGCCATTCTCGTGGACGAAGGAAAAATGCAGTGGGATGGGAAGGTAAATGAGTACATTCCGTTTTTCCACCTTCGCGACTCACTTGCGGATGAAAATGTCACCATCCGCGATCTTCTCACTCATCGAACTGGCGTACCGTCCACCGACTTGCTTTGGTACATTTTTCCAGAGGCCTCGCGCGAACAGCTGATTCGCCGATTGGCCGACGCTCATCCGAACGCCGGCTTTCGCACAAAATTTCAATATCAAAACTTGATGTACGTTGCAGCCGGTTATGCAGTTGGGCAAGTCACGCACAGCACCTGGGATGATTTCGTTCGCACCCGGATTTTTCAGCCGCTGGGAATGAACGAGTCGGACACCAGCTCTATCGACGCGGAAAGATCTTCCGACCACGCTTCGCCACACGAGCAGAATTCGGATGGTTCGGTGAAGGTCATCCCCTGGCACAACATTGATAACGTGGGTCCGGCCGGTTCGATAAATTCAAGCGCTCGGGACATGGCCAAATGGATGACGCTCCAGCTCAATAATGGGGTGTACGGCGGCAAGCAGCTGATTTCCAAAAAAAATGTGCGCGAGATGCAAACGCCGCAAATGGTAATCGACCCTGAAGGCGAAATCCCTACTGTATTTTTCCCTGATTCGACGCAACTCAGCTACGGTCTCGGCTGGTTTGTGCAGCAGTATCGCGGCCACCAATTGATTCTTCACGCCGGGGACATCGACGGATTCTCAACCATGGTGGTCCTGATTCCTGAGATTCACACGTCCTATTTCGTGGTGATCAATGTAGGCAACTTCTACCGTCAGGTTCTGAGCTATCAGCTCGCCGACCGTTTGCTGGGTTTACCAGATGCCGGGTGGGATGCCCACTTCAAGAAACTTGAGGCGGACTTTAAAACAGAAGAAAAATCCCAAAGAAAAGCTTGGGAGTCAAAGCGAACCCCCGGAACCCATCCTTCGCGTGATCTCCCAGCCTATGCCGGAACCTACCAGAATTCGGAATATGGCGAGGCCGAGATCGTTTTGGAAAATCAGAAGCTGGCCCTTCATTTTCATTCCATCAAAACGGACCTCGATCATTTCCAGTACGACACATTTGTGGTGAAGTTTGGCGATAAGACGCGGCTAACATTCTGCCTGGACCATGACGGGAACGTCGCTTCATTTACGGTCGACGATCTGGAATTCAAGAGGGTCACGGAGCCCAGCCCACCCGGAGAAATGAGTAAGCGATGATTTCAACTTGTCGTGTCGCTTGAGAGTAAGTATAGATTTCACGGAGAAGTGATGAACAAGAGATGGTCCATTGTTATCGCGGTATCTCTGACAGCTGCAGGAGGACTTTACACAGCGTCGCGAACGCGTGCGCGACCAAGCCAGCAGGACGCCGGCGAATATGACGTGATTATACGGTACGGCCACATTCTGGATGGCGCAGGCGGTCCATGGTATTCCGCCGATATCGCAATCAGCAATGATCGCATCGCGGCGATCGGGAAGCTCGATAATGCGCGCGCGATTAGAGTGATCAATGCGACTGGGCGGGTAGTTTCACCTGGGTTTATAGATATGCTCGGCCAGTCGGAAATGGCGTTGCTCATTGACAATCGTTCGCTGAGCAAGCTCTCTCAAGGAATTACAACGGAAATTACTGGCGAAGGTGGATCAATCGCGCCACAGAATGACAACACTGTGAGTTCCCTGAAGCCCGTTCTCGACCAGTTTCATCTCACGGTCGATTGGACCACGCTGGAGGGCTATTTCAGTCGCTTGGAAAAAACCGGTACGCCGCTCAATATCGGCACCTATGTAGGCGCGGCGCAGGTACGCGAAGCCGTCATTGGCGATGATGACCGGGCCCCCTCGCCTGCAGAACTTGAGCAGATGAAATCCATGGTTGCCGATGCAATGAAGGACGGCGCCCTCGGCGTTTCTACGGCGCTGATTTATCCTCCCGGGCATTACGCGAAGACAGATGAGCTGATCGCTCTCGCGAAGGTTGCCGCTCAATACGGTGGTATCTATGGCACCCACATGCGAAGTGAAGGCGCCAGTGAAATGCCAGCAATCGATGAAGCGATCCGCATCGGACGCGAAGGCGGCTTGCCTGTCGAAATTTTCCATCTCAAGGTCATCGGCAAATCGCGATGGGGTTCAATGCCGCTCGTTGTGGAAAAGATTGATGCAGCGCGCGAGTCTGGCCTCGATATTCGCGTGGACGCGTACCCTTGGGTCGCCGGCGGGACTGCTCTTGCTTCTTGTCTGCCGCCGTGGATGGCGGACGGCGGAACGAGCAAATTTCTTGAACGATTGGCGGACTCGAAGATCCGCGAGCGTATCAAGAGCGAAATGGCCACGGACCACCAGGATTGGGAGAACCTCTATCTGGATAGCGGAGGCGGCGCGGGGGTTCTCATCGCGGGCGTAGTAAACCCATTATTGAAGAAATATGACGGAAAGACGGTGTCCGAAATGGCGAAGGCCGAACAGAAACCAGAGCTGGATGCTTTGTTCGATTTCATCCTCGCAGACAAGGCACAAACTGGCGCGCTTTATTTCATAGCAGGCGAGAGTGACTTACAGTACGCGCTCAAACAGCCATGGACCACGCTCTGCCTCGATGCCGGCGAACTCTCGCTGGACGGCCCTCTTTTTGAGCCTCATACGCATCCACGCGCTTTCGGAACGATGCCACGTTTCCTCGGCCATTACGTCCGTGACGAACACCTGTTGCCGCTTCCGGAAGCCATTCGAAAAATGACTTCAATGCCCGCACAGCGCGAGCATTTGACGAATCGAGGTCTGATCAAAATTGGTTTCTACGCGGATATTACGATCTTCGATCCGGTGACGATCATCGACCGCGCAACCTACACCGAGCCGACGAAACTTTCCGAAGGTGTGGATTATGTCTTAGTGAATGGCCAGCTCGAATACGATCACGGCAAGCTCACTGATGCGAAAGCCGGGCGCGTCCTGCGCGGTCCCGGTTGGCGGGAGGTTTCTAAGTAGAAATTCGTGCTAGCGTTTTTCAGCGTCCCTAAGTCTCGACCAAAGAGACCGAGGCTTCAGGACACACCGACCTAGGTTTGAACCGAAGCCGCATGCTCCGTTCTCATGACCCTCAACTTGTGAGCAGACGGGCGGAATCGCTGAGGCACCACTCACGTCCCATGCAGTTGATGTCAATTGCGGGAGACGGACCGTTTCTATTCCCCAGCGATTTGAATCCGACCGGACACCAGGTAGCGTTGAGGACCGTTTGGCAAAAGACACTCCGACGAGGCAAAGGTTCCTTACTTTCGGATTTACGATTTGCGATCCACGTATGCCACTCGCCTCAGTGTGGGCAGCGTAGCCGACGAGTGGGTGACACAAGATCGGCTCTTGAATCAGGATTTAGCCGCGCAGAAATAATGTTGGTGGAGGGAACACCCAACGTGCTGGAGTTCAATTTCCTTCTCTATCGCGTGGGGCTGGGTTATGAATGGCTGGCGAATCGGTACGATTTTCTTTCAGATTTCCGACTCAACATCGCTGCGGTGGCTTACAAGGGTTGAAGAGTTGATTGAGGTTCCCTTCCGGATTTCGCATTACTCCACGAATGATCTCTAACGTACCGATAGAAAGCTAGCCGGGCATCGCGCAGAACTTCAGGATCGAATTGTTTGGCCCGTGCCAAATTTCGCTCTGACATTTCCTTCATGCGCCAAGGATTCGCGGCGACTTCCATAATTTTCTGCGCTAGTGCTTCCGGATTGTTGGGTGAGACAAGATCTTCCGGAGCGAGCAACTCGGGTATTCCGCCTACATTTGAGCCGATGCACGGACAGCCGCGACTCATCGCTTCATGCAGCGCGCGCGGGAATCCCTCGGCGCGCGACGGCATCACGAAAAGGTCAATGGAATCCAGAAAATCGAAAACTTCACTCCCGGATTTCAACTGACCCAAGAAGTTCACTTTTTGTGAAATTGCCAGTTGGTTGGCAAGCAGTTCCAACCTTCGACCGTACCGGCCTCCGCCAACGATTAGGGCTTTGAGATTAGGATTCTTGTGCAAGCAGAGAGAGATGGCACGAAGAAGAGTGTCCGGGCCTTTATAGAGCTGAGCTAAACTGCCAACAAAGCCAACTCGGATAGTCTCCTCACCCTCGCCGTTTGGAAAAGGTCTCAATCCCACTATGCGATGTGAGCGTTTCACCATGAGTTCGTCAGAAGCAAATCCATTCGAGGCAGCCAACGACGGAGAGACTGCTACGTAACTGCCATTTCCAATGGGATATCTTCGTGGGAGCACCGAAGTATTCCAGTAAAGAGCAGCAACGGCGCCTCGACAAATCGCCTTCATGTTCCGGCTAGCAATTTGCCGATACCCGGGCCGAAAAGGACTCGGCATCGTTCCCGGGCCGAACGCGTCCCAGGGATCACCCATAACTTCCACGGCATATTTTTTTTGGGATCTTCTGATCGCTTGCCAAGCTAGGCGACCAACTAAGCCAGGTACGCGGAGAATAAAATAGTCGGATTCCGCCACGGCTCGCTGAACGCGAGGTTGCAAAACCGGTAGATAAAAAAGATATTGCGAAGGGCCCAGGTAGTCGGGCAATTCGCGAATTGAAACGGATGGTCCATCCACCGGTTTATCATTGTCGGAACTGAAGTTTCTTTTTCCTACGCGCGCGAGCAGGACAACGTCATCAAAATCCTTAAGTAATTGCGACCACAGCGAGTAATCGGCAGGACCATCGACGTAAAAGCGGCCGTCATTGGCTCTCCACAAGTGGTCTTCAAGCGAAACTAATACCCTTGGCAGGTCGAGTCTCCTTTCTTGATCGTCGCCGCTCCGATGCGGAAAATATAGCTGTTATGACTAGCGCTCCTTGCGTCACTGCGGCGAAGACGAGGTTATCGCTGTCACTTACAAGAGCTACGAGAAACATTAGAGCGAAAAATGGTGCAAGGTACATTCGCGCATCTGCTCGATCCCAACTCGCGAGCTTTTTTCGGTACCATCCAAGGATGGAACCGAACACGGTAAAGACACAAATAACGCCGAGCGGCCCAAAGTTCAGGAGAGCTTCACCGCTCAAACCGTAGACTCGGGACGATGGCCGAGATGCAGTCTTGCCTAATTGCGCTTCCGTTCCGGCATCGACCTTAAAGTAGGGGCGATCGTGCCAAATTTCCGTCGGAATCAAGATGGCGAGTCCCCCGGCATATGTGAGGCCCCAGCGATAGTCATAGTCTCCCGGATCCTTGATAAGATTATGAAGTATGAAGGCATTCGAATCGGCACGAGCCAAATCCCCTAGTAAAAGGTATTTCACATCGCGCGAATAGCCTCCTGGCTCAAGCCACATCGAGGGGGACCGCAGAATTTCGAAACTTGCTCGCTTTTGTTCTTTGTAAAATCCATAGAAGTACATGAATGTAATTAAAAAAATCAGACCGATTGCCATCATTTTTGCGGGAAGCTTGCGGAATCGATAGTGAATGATGCCGGCCATCCAGAAGAGAGCCCAAACCGTCGCGCAGCGACTTCCATACCAACCTAGCAAAAGAAAGTGACCCATTCCAGCGATGCTCAGCAAAATCATGCCGGTGGTCAAACGGTATCGGTCCTTTCTGCCCCGATCTGTCCACGCAAACACCACGATAATGAATGAAAGGACTGCAATCGGCCATGCGAAAACGAGCAACCAACCTTTGCCGACAAATGCCTCTTGGTTTTTTTCATATGCCTCGACGACACCCGAAATACCACCCAATTGCCACAAATACGTTGCGACACCAGCCATCGATAAGGCTAGTGCGAATGCGAACGCCAGATAAAATTTCTTACGGTTTATGATCCAGCGAGTTCGCGATGGGACCGCTCGACTGAACGCCCAATTGTGAGCGGTGCGATAGACCATAAGGCCCAAAGCATTCAGCGCAGCCATGCCGCCTAACCAAGGCCGCCAATCCCCGAACATAACCATTTCGTCGCCCACGCCGAACCGATCCCAAATCACGTGCAGAATGGGAGCGACGAAGAAACCATAGAAAGCCAAACAGGCAATGATGGTTCTAGGGTCGAAAAGTTCCAGTCGGCCGCGCAGCCATCGAACGATATCTACACCGGCGAGAATCCCACAAACCATTGCGGGCACGAGGAACCAATGGAACACCGATTTGTTAAGCGCAATGAAAATAGAAGATAAAACAGCCACGCTTATGCCGGTAATCGCGAAGTCTCCACGAGGGACTCGATCTTGCGCTACACGCGCAAGATTGAGGGTATCGAACCTAGGTGCGACAAGAGGAAATGTGTCACGCATGTTGTTCTGCGGCGACTGGAATTCCTGGCGCTTGGGTAGTCAGATAAATATTCGTTAAGTCACGGACTGACCGCTGGATAGAGATGCGGTCGAGGGCATCATCGTCTGGAATCGAAATTGGCTTTGAACGGAGGAGATCAATCTTGCTAATTACTTGCTTAGCCCAATATTCTATCCCCGCAGAAAGAGGAATGAATTCGATATACCCAGGAAAGTAACTAACTTCGCGGGGGACAGTATCAGACACCAAGCAGTCAAGTCCTGCCATTTGGGCCTCAAGCAAACTAACTCCAAAACCCTCATTTACAGAAGGGAACAGGTAGAAGTCCATAGCTCCGCGCATTAAACGAGGAACATCCATGCGGGTGCCGACGAAATGCATGCGGTTTGACAGGCCTCTCGCTGTTGCTTCCGCTTGAATTCGAGGACGGAGCGGGCCATCGCCGACCAAGAGAAAATGAATCTCCGGCCGTCTTTTCAGGATTTGGGTGGCAATTTCCAAAATAAAGGAATGGTTTTTCGCCGGAAGGAAATTAGCGACGTGTCCTACCACAGGCGTATCAAGTGGAACTCCAATTCCCTTTCGGACGGCACTTCGATCGATAGGCTCCTGAAAGGCACGCAGATCGATTCCGCAGCGAATCACTCGAAAGCGGCGGTCGGCACTCCAGTTTTTGCCGAACAGCTCCACTGCAGCAAGTTTAGAAGCCGCCAATCCGGAGGTAGCATAACGATTTATCCACGACCTCATCAGCGCGCGATAGCAGCGGCGGGCTTGGGTATCAGGCCTATCGTCCCGGCTGGTGTGGCTATGGGCGATGCGAATCGGCACACCTTCCTTATTCGCCCAACGGAGAAGTACACCGGAAAAAAAATACACGTGACTATGAAGAATGTCGTACTTCCCTTCACGTAACATTCTCCTGAAGGTACGTTGGAATGACCGCAGAGTCAGGTCCTTCGGGCATCGGAATACCTGGCCACCCAGCTTTTCGACCTCAGTTGCGTAAAGGCCGGCTTTCTCTCCGCACGTGCAGAAATGGAATTGGAAAGTGTCCTGATCAGCATATTTCAGAACATTGAGAAGCCAGGTTTCGACTCCACCGGGGTTCAGTGACCCGAGGACGTGCAGGACCCGAACCTGTTTTCTGTGATCGTTGTTCAAAAGAATTGCTTTTGTCATCGCGAAGTCGCTCTCGCCGCAATTTCACTCTCGGTTGTCCCCGAAATAACGCGACCTCGGGAGTCGATTGTATTGAAAACATCAGAACGAGATTGAGGTACAAGAATTTTTTCGTAAATGCCCGCAACCTCGCGGCCCACCCTTTCGACATCAAATAAATTCTTTGCGAGCTTTTGACCTTCGGCAGCGCGACGGCGAGCTTCAGTCGGATTTCCCAGAACCTCCAGGATCGCGCGAGACAGGGCTTCTGGATTGCGAGGTGGAACTAACCATCCCGTTTTCTGCTCTTGAATTAGATCCGGCAAGCCACCCACTCGAGTCGCGATAACTGGCACGCCGCTCAATAGCGGCTCCACCGCTCCACCACAGTTTTCGGAATGAGATGGGACAACTGCCAAGTCCAAATCCGGATAAATCACGGGGACATCTGATCTTGTCCCCAGGAAGGTCAGAAAACCGTTGCAGAGTCGCGCACCAATCTCACGCAGACGCAATTCGTACCAGCTAGCGTTTCCCCACGCCCCGCCGACTATGACCGCGCGGATTTCCGGACGCACTTGCTTTACGATTCCGAGTGCCACAATAAAATCTTCATGGCCTTTCAACCCTCGCTTCTGGCCCAAGAATCGCATTGGGGCATACATATATGCGACCATCCCGATCAAAGGCGTAACCGACGAAATTCCGATCTCGTTCCGAAGACCTCCCGTTCGAACCCCCTTGAACGGCCTCAAGTCGGTGGCGGCATACGACAGAAAAGCTCGTTCAGACGGAATTCCGAGATCCATGTACCGGCGCCGCGTCCACTGACAAGTAGCAATCCAGTAGTCTCGTGGTCCTGCCATCTTAGTATCGAGACGAGCGAAAAAATCGTGTTCCAAATGAAGAGGTCCTGGCACCTGAAATATTCGCGGGATGGGCGAGTGTTTGCCCAAAGCAATTCTTAAGGCGAATGTCGTGCCGACGTGATGAGTGTGAATCAAGTCAGGCTGGACTTCCTTTACGAGTCGCCGCAAACTCGCACACACGGCGGGTACCTTCCAGAGATGCTGCGCGGGAAAATCGAGATTGGCGCGGACGACGGTGGCACCGGCCTGGCGATATTTGGGAGCGAGGCCTTCGGTATCAGAGGGGAGCGCGACGACGACTTCGATGCCGAGCGAACACAGGACTCGCACCTGCTCGTAGGCCCAATTTGCGCCGACGGCGGTCTTCACGATGTGCAAGACCTTCATGGAGGCGACCATTCTAATCCTTAAAGGCGTTGGCGGGAGCGGCAAAATCGCGTGGGAATGGGACAATGGCATTCGGCGAAAAGATCAATTCTTAGGAGAGTCCGAGGCTCGTTTTTGAGGCCAGACCGGACTCGTAAGTTCGGTCCGCACTACAGCGCCGCCCTCGAACAGCGGCCCTTCCAATTTGAGGAAGGCGGGCGCTTCTCCCTCGAGAATCCAGATGCGAGTGTCCGGCGGCTGTTTGCCCACCAGCGGGGCGACTAATCCGACAGCGCCTCCGATGTCGACTTTTACTACATAGCGCACGGCTTTGCGGACAGAGTTCGCGATGGAGAACGGTTCGTCACCGTCGGGAGAAATCACAAGCTTGACGAGGCGAGGCTTTGGAGTAGCGACGATCATTGACAAAGTCGTTTTTGGTACGTCGGTGCGAATATTTTTCAACATAGTAAGAACGATGCCATTGGCGAGATCTGGAGGCAGTTTGATCCGACTGCTGATGACCTTTTTCTCGCCATCGTCCTCATAACGAACCGTGACCTTGCCACTGGAACCATCGATTGAGACATCCATTGGACGTTTGAAACTTGAGCCTTTCTGAATAAGGTGGTTGCTCAACAGCCGAAAGGTCCCGCGCTGGGAAAAGACGGAAGTTTCTTCTTGTATGGAGCCGTCCTTGAAATGGAAGACGAGATGAGCGGTCACGCGGTCACCGTTAGTAACTTGGGATAGGTCTCCATCGGCTAGAGTCTCGTCCTGCAGAGTCCGTAGCGCGAGAAAGCCGTGAACTACCCCTTCCTTATATTTCACCGTTACCTGTGCTGACGAAGATACGCAAGGATAAAGGCATGCGACGCCTACTATTAGGATAACGGCCCATCTGGTCTGCACACCTTCTATCATCACTGCATGATGAACCACCTTCTTGGCTGCCGCAATGGTGGGGTCTTTGAGCACACATTCCCAGACATAGGCTCAGCGGAAATACCCGCGGAAGAACTCGAGGGATTTTAGCAGGGGATATCGACCGGTCCCAGAAACCGTTCTCGACATGGGAGACCTAGGAAACGGAGCATTGGGCATGATTCGACGTTGACTGCACTATAGAACTGCCACCCCCGCAATCGGCGCTGCCCCCAAGCCGAAAGCGATGGACGGGTGCTCTATGCCTCGCCGCCCTCCTCACCAGACGGCAGCACCACACACTGATGCCACTCATCATCCTCGGCGTGGGCACCACAGAACCATCTCCCGCACGTCGGGCAATGCAACGTCGCAGGTTGACCGCACGGCTCGTCGTCAGGCGACACGCCCTGACACATGCGCGTCAGGGCCGCGCTCTTGACTGCATTTTCTTTCATTGGCATAACCTTTTTGGACAAAGGCAGATGAATTTCGCTAACCGCTGGAATCAGGATTCAAAGCCTCAGCGCTGCACGGTTAACCGCATTTATTCTTCTGGCCCGCGTGAAACGCAACGGGGAGCCTAACGGCTCCCCATTTGCGTCACTTTGCTTTTGCATGGCGAGATCCGCAAGAGATGTCGCCCTGCGCACACCGCAGCAGCGGTGTTGTTTTAAGCTGTGATTCGTCCTAGATCCGGTGGAGTCATACCTCCTCCGCAGCTCTAGAGCTATTTTCCCTTTTACCTCCGTATGAACCGAAATGCAATCATTTCTGCTTAAAATCACTGCTAATTAGTTGGTTGGAGCCGTTCACCACACGAGACTACGGGGTGTTGCAGTCGAGATTCGAACGCGCACTGAGCCTTCGAAAACAGACCCACGGCCTACTTCTTCTCGCGTCCATAAAGCAAGCCTCAAATCGGAAGAGTTGGCCACTTCCGATTGGAAGAAAACTCTTCGACCGTCGACAGGATGCTTGCAGCCCATGGTGAGATAGAAGTTTTAAACTGGGCTGAGGGGAGGTTTTTGGCGGTCACTCAGCTCATTAAAATTGGATTTCCTCCGGTGCAACAAGTTCATTCATGACTTTCCGGACTCCTGCAACGGACTGCGCTATCCTTTCGGCCAGCAGTTTTTCCGCCCGGGACGTAACAGTGCCGGTCAGGGTGACAGTACCGTTGTCGGCGTGGATTTGTACGGTCTTCAGAGAAATTGCCTTTGTCGAGTACAGTTCAAATTCGACCCGGTGCGCAAGTTTCTCGTCGGCACTCTCAGGAGTCGCCTGCGCGTTGGTGGTGTTGAGATTATTCTTCACCCCTTGCACGCCAGGAATCTGCCATGCGATTTGTTCCACCGCATACTTCTGACTGGTTGTCTCGACCGATCCGCTTAGAGTCACCACCCGGTTTTTAACTTCCGTTTCGATGCGTTTTTCTCCCACCTCCGCACTCTTAGAAAGGGCATCGCTGACTAATGTTTTGATTTCGAGATCTGCCACCCGCTCTCCCAGGCGCTCCGTTTCAGGGTTGCGCTCCGCCGACGGGTTCACGTCCAAATTATTGCGCACCTGCTTGACGCCTGAGGTGTCCTGCGCGATCGCTCCGGCCATGGCTTTCACTTCTTCCGAAGATACCTGGCCCTGCAAGGTGACTTCGCCCTGGTGTGTTTCCACTTTGATATCGAATGGAGAGACTTGCTTCGAAAGGAGCAGGGCCGTCCGCACCCTGGAGGTTGCGGCCGCATCTTGCGCTGATTCTTTTACGGAGTGGGCTGCGTTCTGTAGAGACGAATTTTGCCTAGCAATATAGTAGATTGCTCCTCCGAGAACGAGAACAAGCAGCATGGCGAGAACCGTCCGACCGGAACCTGTTTCGCCGTTTCTGGAAGATTCCACTTTTACCCTCCAAACGCACCGCTGCCTCTAGTCCTCGGCGGCTCACTCCTGAGAACCTTGGAGAAGCTGTTTCTTCGCTGCTGGAGACCCATCTCCATGGTCAACAGACTCTACCACTGGCCTTTCAAATGCCGCATTGGCTTTCAGGATCGGGACCGTTCCAGATCGCTATCAGCGTCAAGAACGTGGCAAACGCCACGAGCAAACCAATCGATCTTTTGTGTACTATTTGTCTCTCCATATTTTCCTCCAGCGAGGCGCGGATGGGAACGGAAAACCGTTGAGGCGCCGGAAAATGCTTCCTATTTACGCGGGTACGCCTTCGACTACCGTCCTTTTTCCTAGGCTCAACCACGGCCATCGAATATCCGACTCATGGTTCCTCCAACCTTCTATCGCCATTAAAAGGTAAGTTCCTCCTCTAAGTGGCTTGAAAATGTCGGATTTAGAAAGCATTTCGCACTCCTAATGTGACTGAGTCCATGGTACTCCGAACAAATTCAGGAGCTACGTTGGGCATCTTGGCTGCCATGCCGTCTGGGAAATACCCTATTGAAATCAGCGATTTGACCGTTGATTTAGGTTGTCTGTGCATATGTTACTGCGCAATTTTTTCGGTAGACAGGGCCTTTTGTCGTACTACACCACCCTTGGACCCACGGGCGCGTTCGCGGCTGAAATGGCGTCTCTTGTACATTCACGGCTTCCTAACGGCCGTTCCGGTATCGAAGACACCGATGAAGATAGTTCGCTCAATTTGCCCATCCCCACGTGCACGCTGACTGCCCGCAACCGGAGATCTCCATAAAACTTCTGTGCCTCTCCGTTGCCGCTTCCGTCACCTTGGTTCAATCGCCGTTCGCCGCACTCACCAGTTTTTGTACCCTGGCTTCGACTCGGTTGACAGATCGCATTGAGTCTGCGGGATCATTTCGAGGCGTCGAATAGAAATGGCCGGCGGCCGTATTACAGCGATTGAAATAAATCTCAACATCCGGTTGAATACTGCAACTGAGTTTGAAAGGAGCTCCGAAGATTATGTCGATTGCCCGCAATACGAACGCTATTAAATGTCTTGCGCTTTCTTTCCTATTCTGTGCGGTCCTGATTTGTGGTCCAACGCCAACGTTTGGTCAGACTACAGACTCGTCCGGTGAACAAGCACAGGAGGCGCAATCGGTATCCGGTTCGTCCCGGGCATCGGATCAGGCCTTGGAGGACGCACGGCAGGCATCCACGCAATCCGCAATCTGCGGCGTGACGCATCTCGGACAGTGCCTCAAAGACATCGTCCACGATCAGGCCGGGATCTGGACTAGCCCATTGCGCGTCCAGACCACGGACGCATTCTGGCTGGTGCCGTTTGCCGCAGGCACGGGGATCGCGCTTCACTATGACGCTCAGGCACAGCAGAGTCTTGGTGTCGACAAGACTCGGATGGATGTGAGCAATATCATCTCTGGCTTTGGTTCGTCCTACGCAACACTGGGAGGCTCTGCTGGACTCTACTTTCTAGGTTTGGGGACTCACAATGAGCATCTTGCTGAAACAGGGCGTCTCGGAGCGGAAGCGGTTATCGATTCGTTGCTCGTAGTAGAGGCTTTGAAGCTTGCTACAAACCGCGAACGTCCCAACGAAGGAAACGGTCGGGGAGGATTCTGGCCTCATGGCACTCGTTCGTACGAGCTTAACGGTTCATTTCCTTCTGGGCACGCGGCGGAAAGCTTCGCGCTAGCGCGAGTGATCGCATCTGAGTATCCAAGCAAGCCCGTACAGATAGCTGCTTACGCTTTTGCCCTAGCAATAAGCGCCAGCCGTGTGACCGCTCGGCAACATTTTCCTTCCGACGTTCTCGTCGGAGGCACTTTCGGGTATTTAATCGGTGGTTACGTGGTCCGACATCATGCAGCGGAAAACGTCGGTTCGGGATTTACCTTTATGCCCATTATGGATGTCGCTGCCCATACGTTCGGCGCCAACATCGCGCTACGTCCTGACGAGATGAACTTGACAAAAATTGGCCGCATCGTGAACCGGGGGCGTGCGAATTAGGTGCCGAAACTGACGGGATATTAAGTCCGCTTTATAACGACTTCCGTGGCGCATCCGTGATGTTTCAATCGACCCGCCGCTTGAATCAGACATTACGACGTCTCGATACGCTCCGTTTTGGAGTGCCATTCTTCGTCGACGCGCCTCCAGGATAGCTGAGTCGCCAGCGAAAGAACTGCATACACCGACCATCCTGATTGACGAGACCGTTACAGCGGGCGCTAAAATTCGCGTGAATGTTGTAATGTGCATCATCTACTAGCCTGGAAACGAAAGGGGCAAGCGGGTGACTATCGAGAACTTCTACTCATAATCAGATAGGCTTCCATTCCGTAAGTTCTGGATGGACAAACCAAAGCTGGGGTGGTAAATAAGCAGCGGCGGCCGGTACTAAGCGGTTGAGAGGGATGCCGTGACTTCATTTTTGGCCCTGCCGAAAGAAAAGAAGCGATCAATTTTTCGAGACTTTGTACTGCGTTTGCTGACCACCGGCGCAGTGGCAATTTTGCTGATGAGTTCGGGGGCACAGGCGGGCGCGCGCACGCGTTCGCAGGATCACCAGCCGCTGGGCTCGTTGAGCAGCGCGGGGGAAGTTTATGTGAACAATTCCCCGGCGCCGGCGGACGCGACGATTTTTAGCGCCGATACGATTCGTACGGGCGCTAGGGGGACGGCGGCGTTTACGAGCAGCGTGGAAGGAACGTTCCAGGTGGCGCCGGGGAGCCAGATTGCGTTCAATGGCGGCGATCAATATACGACGGAGCTGCAGGCGGGTACGGTGGTGATGAGTTCGCAGCGAGGACCACAAGGGTTGAGCGTGCGCACGGGAAGCTACACGGTGGTGGGCGCGACCGAAGGCGAGCTGTCGAGCGCGAAGATCGAGCGCGAGGCGGACGGATCGTTCACGGTGACGTGCGTCGGCGGCAGCGAGATTCTGGTGCCGACGGGAGAAGGAAGCAGCGGGCTGTTGATACAGTCGGGACAAATGGTACATATTTCGGCACAAGGGAAATTGTCGTCGGTGAAAGAGGCTGCGGCAGTTCCGCCGGGACCGGGGGGAACGCCTCCTGCACCCGCTACGGCGGGAATGAGTAACAGCACGAAATGGATCATTGCTGGAGTGGCTATCGCCGGCGGAGCGGGCGCCGCGTTGGCGCTGGCCGGAGGGCACAAGTCTAGCTCGGTGAGCCCCGCGACTCCGTAGGAAATTTTCAGTTTTTCCATTCGAGATAAATCAAAACTATTAAATTACTTTCTTGGTATGTATGCGCGGAGCTGCGTGCGTGTGTGCTAGTTTGCGGGGACGGATTGCAGGCGGAAGGTTACGGTGATGGCTTCGGTGGCTTCGACCGGCTGGCCGTCGAGAGAGGTGGCTTTGTAACGCCATTGACGAACGGCATTTGCGGCCGCGGCTACGAGCAGGGGCGGGCCGGACATTTGGTCGATGTCCTGGACACTGCCATCACGGGCGATGATGGCGTGCAATTTTACGACGCCTTCGATGCGCTGATGCTGAGCGTCTTCAGGGTAGGTGGGCTCGACGCGAGAAATTAGTTGGCCGATTTGGAGGCTGGCGCCTTGTTTTGAGATTTGAGATTTCAGTTCGGGCGGAACGCGAATCGAAGGAAAGGGGCTCGCGTTGACGATGACTGTGCCTTTGACGACCTCGGCTGGGGGCACGGACGCCTGCGCTGGCGAAGGAGTTGTGTTTGGTGGCGGCGACGACGCGCTGGCGGGGGGCGGGGCGGTCTTCGCGGCAGAACTTGACGAAGACGAAGGTACGGCGGGCGCGGTGGTGTTCGAGGTGAGGCTCGGCGCGTTGGACAAATTTGTGGCACTGGGCGCGTTGGACGAGGGTGCCCGGGTGGGCGTGGTGGCAACTGGGGAGGGCGCGACGCGGTCGTCACGTTTTGAGGCTGGGAGCTTTTCTTTCGAGCTTGCTGGAACATTTTCGTTCGCGGCAGTGGCCGGCATCGGACGCGGGGTTTGCGATGCGGGTTGCAGCGCCGTCGAAGTTGTCCTTCGCTCAGGCGAGCCAGCGGTCGAGGGCTCGGTGTGGGACAAACCGGCGCCTAGGACGGGAGCATCCGTCTCAGCCGAAGTAGCTCCAGGATTTTCCGGGGGCTGCGACGAATCAGTTTGTTGGCTGGCGAATTTATCTAGGATTTGTTTTCGTCCGAGGGGCCCCGCGACGATCCAACCGGCGGCAAACGAAATCAGGGCGACGATTGAGACCGCAGCGGCCACTCGTTTCCAGCCGAGGGATTGAATGGCGGCGAGACTAAATGAACTGTTAGCCGGCTCCGACGGTTCGGGCGCATCAATTGCGGGAATGGTAGCGTCCACTGTGAAAGCGCCTAGGGGAACAGCGCCGCGGCGTTCGCTTCGAGCTTGAGCAACGTTCGCCAAAGGCTGTTCGACGGCGGCGTCGACCGGTTTATCAGCGACGCGAGATGGAGCGTCGATGCGCGACGATTTCTTGAGGGGGTCAGGCTGCTTCGGTGAAACCTTATCGATGGGAAGGTCCGTAGGTTTTTGCGCGAAGCGAGCAACAATTTCGCCGATGCCACTCGATGATTTGCCAGCCAAATCGGTTTGCTTCGAAGAAAGATCACTGGCAGGAATATCGCTGGGTTTTTGGAAGACAGGAGGCGCAATGGCAGCGATCGGAGATTTCGAAACGAAATCTGATTTCTGATCAGAAGTGCGAGCAACGGGAGAGTTGGAGGCGTCCGATGGCAATTTAAGCGCGGCGCTATCTGGGATCTCGACCAATCGCTCACGCTTTCCCGGATCCGCGGCGGGTTTCGCAACGAACTGATCGGTAACACCAGATTGTTGCGGTTGGCGGAAATTTTCGCGCGAGGGGAATCCTGCGGCGACCCACTCGCGTATCTTCAGACGGGCTTCTTCGGGCAAATCGACGAATTGGATACCTGCATCTTTTTTTGATTCGCCGACCCACAGGATGTTACCGCTGGCTTCGACCTGGTAGCCGGAATCAGGGATTCTGAAACTTAGATTAGAGATATGATCCGGAACCAAACTGGCGACAGCCTGGATGTACATGCCGTCTTCGCCGAGATTCAGAATGATTCCGCCATTTGAGTCGCCGAGGTCGAGATATTCGAGCGATAGAACACGGCGACGTGGTCGAGAGCGACGTTCCGGAATATGCGGAGCGCTGGTAGCTTGCGGAGCTTCGTGTGCCACAACCGGACGCGACTCGACATCAGATTTCGCCCTCGCGCTCTTCGAACTAATCAGGAAAAGTCCGGGATCGGCAAATATTGATTTTAGAGTTTTATCTTCGGGAACAGCGCCAGGAGTAGTCGGTTGAGAAGCACCGATCGCGTTACGATCAGGATCACGCGCACCGGGAAGGTCTGGGCGCGAAGGCTCCTGCGAAATCCAGGTTCGGATTTTGCCGCGGGTCTCTTCGGTCAAATCCAGGAAGCGTACACCCGCCTCTCTTTGTGATTCCGCGATCCAGGCCACTTCCCCGCTCGTTTCTATCCACTCCTTGGAGTCGGGGAGTTGAAAACGCATTTTGGCTGCGGCACCGACAGCTAGAGTGAGGGTTCCGGTCGGTGCGAATACCAATCCGTTTTCGCTAATGTTGAAAACAAAGCCGTAGTTATTAGCGCCAAATTTTGCAAAGGCTTGCGGTCGGAGGGGAGTGCGCGTATGGAGACGCCTTTCTCCAATGGCCAGGGGTTTCTCGGCTTGCCGGTGGTCCGACATGACGTCCTTTACGCGCGGTACGACGAGCGACACCCTAAGCGGGATATCGCCCAATAACCCGTTATTTAAAGCAGTATACCCTCGGCTCAAAGCCACTTACAAGATAACCGGTCTAGTGTGCTCAGTTTGAGGTTAGTCTGGTCGCGGGCGGCCAACTGCTTTGGCGGACTGAAGCTGAGCGCTAGATTTACGAATGAACCGTAGAGCTCTGATGTTACGCCACAGGTTGGACTAGGTTGATGAGGTTGCCGCACGTGTCTTCGAACAATACGGCGGTGATCGCTCCGATGCTCTTCGGCTCTCCACGAAAGTGTACACCGAGCGCCTTGAGACGCCCGTACTCGGCGTTGACGTTATTTGTTATGAAGGCGGTGGCCGGAATACCTGCGGCGAACAGGGCTTTCTGATAGGTCTGCGCGGGCAGGAAAGCCATTGGCTCCAGCACTAGTTCGACGCCTTTTGCGCCCTCCGGCGAAGACACGGTCAGCCAGCGGAAGGTCCCCATGAGAATGTCTTTATTCTTCACGAAGCCCAAGACGGCGGTGTAGAACTGGAGCGCTTTGTCTTGGTCGTCAACCATTACGCTGACTAGCCTAATCTGCATCGGACCTCCTGCTTGACCTGTCTCAAACGCGCGTTGGCGCGCGCACGAAATTGTAATCGAAACCTTCAGCCGCAGCCACGTTCTCACATTTGAGGCAGAGGTTGTACCTTCCGATGCTCCGCTCTTTAGCTTGAACTGATTCCGCTTAGCCGGCTGCATAATAGAGCAGAGCGGCATCGCCGAGGCCAATGGATAAGACAAAACGAATTGCAACAATCACGCTGACAATATTGCTAGGAGTCATCGCCTACGGATTGTTTCGAACTGGCAGGTTGATGACAACATCGCAAATGACCTCAGAGGGTGAGTTGCCCCAAGCGGCAAATTGGTCCGCGATTGATCAGACGCCTCTGTATACCGCCCGGCGATTGTCGCAAATGCCCACGGGTGGGGACGAATCGCCCCTGGCACAGGAGGCCTTGCGCCTGGGTGATCGGGAGATGGACCTGGCTTTTGCGGCGGCGGTCTCGGAAGCCCAAGTGCACCCGGCCGTATTAAGCGCCGAGGCAAAACAGATCCAGGCCAGGCTCCAAAAGGCGGAGAAAACCCTTGACGGAGACAAAGCACGAGTCGGACAAGTTACCACCGCACTGGCAAAGGCGAGCGGCGCTAAACAGGACAGCCTGGACGATCAATTGGCACAGGCGAAAGCTCAGGTAGAGCTCGATCAGGATGAGGTGGACAACGCAAAGCAGGAATTAACTCGTTCTGGTGGTGATGCACAAGACCGCATTGAGCAGTTAATGAAAGAGCACGAGGCCGCGTCCCGTATCGCAGATAGCACGACCGTTAACACAGCCACTCCGCCCGATCGAAGCGGGCTGGTTCACCATTACCAGCAATGGTCGGAGCTGCATGATAAAAAGTTACTACTGTGGCGGGCCAAGCAAGATGCAGAGTCGGCGGCGATCACGTTCACAACAAAGCGCGACGCTCTTGAATCGAGCATCAAAAAACCGAAACAAGAAGTTCCGGAGACCCTCAGGGGAGGGCCAACGCCTCCCGCTGGTGGAAACTCTACCGGCTCTACCCGTGAAGCTTCCGATGATCTTGTCAATGCTGCAAAACGCCGTTCAGCGGCGGTGAAAGCACTTACAAACTCTGACGAGCGCATCGCAGATCAAAAGCAATTGGCGGAAACGTATAGAAAGTGGATCGAAGCGGTCACTGCACGGCAACGAACGGTAATTCATAGAGGGTTGTTAGGAGTTGCCGTCATTCTAGCTATCTTGTTGATCGGGATTTTCTTCGATAGTTGGCTTAAACGTCTTCTCAACCAGGTCAGATTGGACCCGCGTCAGGCTGACACTCTCCACGCGGTAATAAGCACCGGCTTGCAAATCGTTGCGTTGGGTCTGATCCTCATGGTGATTTTCGGTCCGCCGAGTCAGTTGGGCACTATCTTGGGACTTGCCGGCGCGGGTCTTACAGTGGCACTGAAAGATTTCATCGTGAGTTTTTTGGGCTGGTTCGTTCTTATGGGAAGAAACGGAATCCGCTTAGGTGATTGGGTGGAGATTAACGAAGTAACCGGGGAAGTAGTCGAGCTCGGAATGTTTCATACGGTATTGCTGGAAACCGGCAACTGGACCGACTCTGGTCATCCGACCGGGCGACGTGTTACCTTCACCAACAGTTTCGCCATCGAGGGCCACTATTTCGATTTTTCCACTTCGGGCCAATGGCTTTGGGATGAATTGACATTGGTCTTGGCCTCCAGCCAGAACCCGTACCCGCTAGTTGAGGCCATTCAAAAGACAGTGCTGGAAGCGACCGCCGAGAGCGTGGGTCAAGCTGAAAAGGAATGGCAGGAGGCCGCCCATTCCCGGAACATGCGTGCGCTATCGGCCGCCCCGGCCATCAACGTGAAGCCGGTAAGCGGCGGCGTCGAAATCGCCGTCCGCTACATTACGCGCGCTAGCGAGCGTTATCAGTTACGTTCCAAGTTATATCAGGCTGCTATGAATTTAATCAGTAAGAAGGACGTGCAAGAGCCAGTGGCCATCTCCGAAAAACCAGACCCAAAACCTGCCTGACACTGCATCGCGGAACATACTGGCTCAGCCGTAACAGAATTCGCATGACATGTGATTGTTTTCCATGTGCGCCGTCGTTCGTTTACAACGTTGTCCTAGGCACCGCCTGCAGCGTACCCTCTGCGGACGGCTATTCGTATCTCAGCGCCACCATCGGATCTACGCGCATGGCACGTCGCGCGGGGACATAGCAGGCCACCAGCGCAATGAAGGCAAGTAGCAACGAGGTAAAGATGAACGTACTCGAATCCGTTGGCTTCACGTCATACAGCAGGCTGGCCACCACTCGCGCGAGAGCGAGCGCACCGGCGAGTCCAATAGCCATGCCCGCGATAACGATCCTCAACCCGTAGCCCATGACCATTTTCAGCACGCTATCCGGCTGCGCACCGAGGGCCATACGCACTCCGATTTCATGCGTACGCTGCGCTACTGAAAAAGCGGTCACACCGTAAATACCCAGACCCGCCAGCAATAGTGCCAGCGCTGAAAAGGCAGCGAGCAAAACCGAACTGACGCGGCGGAGCCCGAGCGATTCGCTCGCTAACTGATCCACGCCGATGATCTTGTAAATCGGCTGATCTTTAGCTACCGACCAGATCGCTTGCTTCACGGCCGACGTCAGGCTGGACGGACGCCCAGATGTGCGCACGACGAAAGCAACCACCGGAAGAGGAATCTGTGCAAACGGTCGAAAGACGTTGCCGCGAACTTTTTCCTCAAGACCAAAATCATGAATATCACTCACGACGCCAACCACTTCCCACAAGTCGGATTTTTTGGAATCGCCGAAATTCAACTGCTGACCAACGGGATTTTGGCTGCCGAATTCTTTGCGGGCGAGGGTTTCGTTGACAATGACAACTTGCGCGCCACCCTTACGGTCCTGCTCGGTGAAAGCACGACCCTTCAATAACGAGATCCCCATGGCCCGAAAATAATCTGGCGTAACGAGATCGGATTTTGCGCTCGGTTTTTGGCCCGCGGCCGGCTCGGGCTGCCCTTGCACCGTGAAATCGGCTTCGCTCCAGAATCCGCTCAAAGGCATGAAGCCGGCTGCGCCCACGGATTCCACGCCGGGCAATTGTCTGATTCGTTCCATGGCGTCGGTTACGAATTCGAGGCGCTTTTCAGGTTTGGCAGATGGATACTCGGCGGTCGAGAGAAACAATTGCGCCGAAAGGATGTGGTCCGCATCGAACCCCAGGTTCCCGCGCAAAAGATTTCGGAAGCTTGTGATCAGTAATCCCGCGCCGATCAACAAAACGAGCGCTAGGGCAAACTCGCTGATTACTAGCAAGCCGCGGAAGCGGCGCTCGGCGGAGCTCGCCGTCGTACTCCGGCTCGTTTCCTTCAATCCTTCGCCGGAAGTAGCCGCTTTGAAACCCAGTACTGGCGCGAGGCCGAACAGCACGCCGGTCAACAAAGCGGCAAGCAGGGTGAAGCTAAATACGCGCGCGTCCGTCGGAATGCTGGTCACTTGCGGAATGCTCAAATTCGCGATGTTATTTGGAAAAATGGTGAGCAGAAAACTTGTGGCTCCGGTCGCAAACAAAAGTCCCAACGCGCCGCCTGCTAGTGACAGCAGAAGGCTTTCAGTCAGAAACTGTCGAATCAAACGCGCTCGGCTGGCACCTAGGGCAGTGCGAACGGCGATTTCCTTTCTCCGTCCTGCGGCGCGCGCGAGCATCAGGCTGGCGATATTGGCGCAGGTGATGAGCAACGAAACCTACGGCACCGAGCAGAATAAGCAGCGGCATCTTGACGTCGCCTGCGATTTGTTCGCTCAGAGGAATCAGGTTCACACCGTTGCCGCCGTCGGTTTGCGGGTGCTCTTGCGCGATTCGCTGTTGGATCGCATTCATGTGCGATTGTGCTTGCTTCAGCGTCACACCGGGCTTGAGCCTTGCCAGAACGCGCAACCCCGTCTCGTCGTAGTTGGTAAGAAATGAAGCGGGAAGGCCCAATGGCGTCCAGAGCTCGACCAGTGAGGGATACCTAAAACTCGGCGGCATCACACCAACCACGGTGAACGGTTTCCCAGTCAGCGTGATCGACTTACCTACGATATCGGGATCAGCACCGAACGTGCGTCTCCAGATCGCATCACCCAGTACGACCACATCCGGACCGCCGACCCGGTCTTCCTCATCGAGAAACGTGCGGCCCACTTCTGGGCGAGTGCCGAGCAACCGAAAATAATCCGCGGAAAATTGATATCCGATCACAACTTGCGGCTCACCCGCACCGGTCAACGTGTAGAGCGCGTCACTCGATGCGGCTATGTTCTGGAAAACGCCGTTTTGCGACTTCCACTCGGCATATTCGCCACCCGAGACCGGGGCTATTTTGTAGCCTTTGGCCAGGTTCGTGGACCAAACCATCACGAGGCTGCCCGGATCATTGTAGGGAAGCGGGGCAAGCAACACCGCATTCACCACCGAAAAGATGGCAGTATTCGCTCCGATTCCGAACGCAAGCGTCAAAATCACGATGGCGGTAAAGCCAGGACTCTTCGAAAGAGTTCGCATTCCATAGCGAATGTCTTGCAGCAGCGTTTGCATCGTTCACTCCGTTTCACTTAGTGATTGACGTCCAAGAACCCAGCGTCCAGGCAGCAAATGTCCTGAATGGCACCCACATCGTGACCCGACCCTCTAGTCTCAACTGCAAGTGAAACCCACCGCTCGGCGAGCACTTTCGGTTCCAGATTCATCTCTTCCTATTCCGCTGATCTCACAGAGCTTATTGCGATTGTTGAAAATCATGCGCAAGCGAGAGATGTCCGCATGTGGGACGTTCCGCTCTCTGAACGGGCGGCGTCACAAGACGATGCGTTACGCCGCGCGCGTCGCAAATCATCAGCTACTCGCAACTTATTGTCGGACCACACGGCTAACTGCCAGTAAGGCGGACAAGTCCCGGATTAGTAGTTCACTTGATCTCATAACAATGTCCTGCTCCCTCGACCCGAGTACACCCAACTGGCAGGTGGGCAGGTCGTTCCCCGACCGCATCATCCATGGTGGAGAATGGGCGACCAACCTCGACGGGAGCTAGTCCCTGCCCACAGTGGCGAGAACAATGTCAAGGAGACAACGGCTATGGATGATTTGGAGTTACACGCAGGTAGGCGAACAGCAATTGCTTGCCGCTGGGATGCTGGCTTCCGCCCGCTGGTTCGGCGGTTACGAACACCGCATCAATGTTGGCCAGGGTTTTAGGATCGTCAAATTTTAAGACCCACCTCTTCTTACTTTCGTTGTCTTCGTAGAAAACTCCCAAACTGAGCGCCTGTCGTTTGTCCCCGCCGCGCCGCCCCCACGCTTGGAAGGTGCTGGCGTTCTTCAAGCCCGCCTCCTGGTCCAAGTCGTAGGCATAGAAAATGAGCGACTTTCCTTTTGTGTAGAAAACGCGACCGTAGGTCTTGTCCGTCTCGCCGGTCCCCCCCACGTCATGGACCTCGGCGATGTACAGATCGCGCGCTCCCATCAATTCACGAATGTCGCGGTCGTGCTCCAGCAATTCATTTTGTTTCGTGATCTCCGCTTGGTTCCGGTCTAGCGCTTGCTCGCGGTCTTGAACGCGTTGCGTCAGTTCTTCTACTTTCGCTTCCAGAATCAAAGCATGCTTCCCCGCGTTTTCTCGCTCTTGGCTGAGGGCGTCCGTTTTCGCCTGCAGCTGCTGCAGGTTGGTTTCGGCGGCTGCGAGTTCTGAATCCCCACGTGAATTCTCGGCCGACACACTTATTGCTGGGTGCTCTGCACTCTGTGTACTCGCAACGGCGGAGCCGCTCGTCGCCTTCCGATGTTTAATTTCTTCAGTTTGTTCTGCTACCTGTCGTTTCAAATCCTGGATGGACCTGGCATCCTCTGCGAGGCTCGCCAAAAGCAGGGACCGTTCATGGCTAAAATCACTGATTTGCTCCTCCAGAGATCCGGAGGGTACTTTGGATGGTATGGCCTGAAGTTGCGCCGTGTCTGCGCCACGTCTTAGCCCGCTTCGATAGGCGACGATTCCTAAAGCGATCGCTAGGAGGGCGCACGCCGCAACTGGCATCCACAGCTCCACCCCTGGAATTCGAGACGGACGATAGCTGAACCGGCGCCCCGTGGGCTCGGTCTCCGGTCTGCCCACTGCGCTCTGGCCATTGGGGTCGGCGTCCTGTTCGGTTTCCAATCGCTTGAAGAAAGCGGCCTCCGCTTCCGGTACAGACCACCCAGAGTCCAATTCCTCCCATTGCGAAGAAAGACCGTCGGCTAAGGCTGGTACAGCCTTTTGAATTGCGGACTCGTATTCGTGTCTCGCGCGGCGGCAGGACGCGCAAACGGCAAGGTGTTCTTCGAGTTTCTGTCCCTCTTCGGCGCTCAGCTCCCCGGCGGTCGAAGCAGCACACAATTCTAGATATTTCTCGTGCGAATCCATTTCGTTACCACGCCTCGACGTTTCCAACCGGTGTTCGCTGACCATGCATGGTCTATGGCCAACTCAGATCGTTCTCATTCGCGTGCTTTCGAAACTTTTCCAAACCTCGGTAGTAGTGATGGCGAATGTTAACGTAGGACTGGCCCAACTTCTCAGCGATTTCTGCAAACGTACAACCCTCATAGAAATGTAGCCGCAAGGTCTCTCGCTGTAACTTCGTCATACTTTCCCAGATCTTCTTCCATCCATTTCTGCCGAAGAACCCTTCAACCGTTTTGTCATAGTCTATTCTGCCAGTCTGCGCTTCGAGACATTTTTCAGTGTTAGGAAGCCAGTACAGACCGTGGGATTTTAACTTCCTGCGCCGCAGGAAAGCCTGAGTGTAGGCTACCTGCAGAATCCAGGAGCGGGCCGTACCTTTTGAATTCTGGAATAGGTCACACCTTCTATAAACGTAGAGAAACACCTCTTGGACTAGATCCTCGGCCTCTCCGTCGATCCTCAGGATCTTACGGCCCAAGTTTCGGACCGTGTTTGCATAGCGTCTGAAAAGCCACGCAAGCGCTTCTGTATTCCCAGCTTGAATGAATAGTAGGAGCGTCTCGTCGCTAGAGGTCTCGAATTCGGCGGGTTCTACTTTAGATCCGGAGCCTTCGAACTTCGTCCCAGACTGCGAAAGAACGAGAAGTTTTGTGCCCATCGAGAATGAGTCCACGGATCTCTCCCACAAAACCCACACCGGCGTCTCAGCCGCGTCCCGTCGGTCCTCTTCATGGACGGTTGTAGACTATCGTCTGTAGATTGATCGTGTGCAGGATACTAGAACTATGGCGTGTCAAGGGCAACAAGATTCTCGCGACGGGCCTTCGGGCGCGCAATTCGAGAGGAACGGCAGAAGCTTGGACTTTCTCAAGAGGACTTCGCCGAGAAGGCGAGAGTGCATCGAACTTATATCAGCTCCATTGAACTCGGGAAAGTGAGCGTTGGGATCGAAGTTGCCAACGAATTGGCATCTGCTTTGGATATGCCTCTCAGCGAACTTATCCAACTCGCCGAATGAGGCCGAGGGGCACTTACTAACGCTGAAATACGCAACTCAGAAGCACTATCGCCGTATGCTCAACGCACATTTGATTCCGGCTTTCGGTAAATTGCGAACCTAAAGATCTACGCGGGAAGACCTCCAAGGATTCTTAAGTCGTAAGCTCAGCAGTGGCTATCGTGGGAGACTGTCCTGGGAAGTGGTTCTAGTCAGTAGTGAAGTGACTATGGAGCAAAGAAGCGAAGGACGTTAGCGTTGCGAGCGTAGAAGGCGGTGGTGGTCGAACCACCAGGGCCAGGCCAGCAAGATGCCTTCCGCGATGATTCCAGGCCAGATAATTTCGGCGACGCTGGCGGGTGGGGCGCTGAAACGGTCACCGATATAGAGGGCAAGAAGTACTGCGACGTAGGCGAGGAAAGCGTACTGGCCGATGTGATCGCGTGCTTGTGTGGTGCGAATGTAGATCCAGACACCTACCGCGAACATTAGCAACTCCACAATGAGGGTGCCGGGGATGGAGTTCTACAGAGCGAGGCCGTAGCGCGGGCCTTCGGGATATAGCGGCATGTCGGGGCGGTGCGTGATCCAGTCGAGGACCCAATGGCTCACTACCCCGATCCAGATGACGATTGTACCGGGCCTATAGCGCGTGACGAGGTGATAGATGAGTGAGAAGAGCGTGGCCCATACGATGGACATCAATAAACTGTGCGACCAGGGGAAATCGTAGAGATCGAGGGGCGTGAAGCGCGTATTGCCGGGATCGATGCGGACGTGTTCCCAGCCGAGGATCAGGAAAAAAGGCCAGAGCAAATCCAGGAAAAGCGGCGCAGCAAGGAGAATGGCCATGTTGGTGCGCGGCGCGAATTTCTTGGCGGCGAAACCGACCGCAAAGTGACCGATAAACATAGGGGGAGTTTACACGCGGTGCGACGAGCCGACATGTGCTCAGTTTGAGGTTAGTCCGGCAAATTGCCATTGCGAGTCGACTTCTCCGGTAAGCCTTACCGGTGTACCTATGCGGGTTTCAGTAGTAAATTTGCTACCTAATGGACGGCAGAAAAACCATTCTATTAGCTACCGGGCTCGCTCTGTCCCTTTGGGGCACCCGGATGGCTGGGCAAAGTGCCTGGACTCCGTCTGTATCCGCAAATCCTTAGGTTCCAAGCCAATCATCCACGAGTTCGAACCCGGCGCAGAATCCAGCAGCCAAGCGGTTGCCGACGGCGCAGGCCATACGCGCTACGACGCGGCTGGTTCAGCTCAGCGTGGTCATCCACGACAAAGAGGGCCATCCCGTTACTGGACTCAAAAAAGAAGACTTCGTGATTTTGGATAATAAGAAGCCGCAGGCGATTCAGACCTTTTCCGTGCAGACCAATCAGCCTTCGAAATCGTCGGCCAAGGAATTGCCTCCTGATACCTACACGAACCGAATGGAAGCGCGAGGCGGCGCCCCACCCAACGTCACCGTAATTCTACTGGACGCGCTGAATACCAGCTTCCTGGACAAAGCCTTCGTGAGGCAGCGATTGTTGAAATATCTTCAGACCCTTCACCCTCAAGATCGCGTCGCGCTCTACGCGCTTGGTACGCGCCTGCGCATCCTGCACGATTTCACTACGGACGCATCGAGTCTCCTGGCATCCTTGCAGAAATTTAAGGACGACATCGGCCCGGAAATGAACGTGGCAGATTTCGCTCTATCGGGCAATCCCTACAAGAAACTTGGCGAGGTAAGCGCCGAAACGACCACGATGCAAGGCGCCGTGAACACGGTGCAAATCACCATGGAGGCGCTGCGAGAGATCGCGGACCATGTGAGGGGGCTTCCAGGACGCAAAAACTTGATATGGCTTTCGGGCAGCTTTCCTTTCAGTATTTCGTCGGAAAACATGCGGATAGGCACATCCGGTGAACATATCGTGTTCGCCACAGAGATTGAATTGGTGGCGCGCGCCCTGAGCGATGCCAACGTCTCAATCTATCCAGTCGATGCGCGCGGGCTTATCCCGACAAGCGTCGACGGTCCGGGTGGAAACCCCTTTCACGCGTCTGTCGTACCGGACTTCGGGACCATGTTGGTGCTCGCGGAGCGCACGGGTGGGCGCGCCTATTTCAATACAAATGACATTATGGGTTCTGTCCGGCAAGCCATCGACGATTCCCGCATAACGTACGAAATCGGATTTGTCCCGGATAGCATTAAATGGGACGGTAGTTTTCACAAGATAAGCGTGAGCGTAAATCGCAAGGGCATCCAAGTGCGAACTCGCAAAGGATATTTCGCGTCCGCAGAATCAAGAGAGGCGCCGCAAACGCACGTCCAACTAATGGCCCAGACCGCAATGAGTCCTGTGGAGGCCACGGGAATTGAAATGAACGTGCAAGTGACGCCAGGGCAGGCAGTCCAGAGCGATACGCTGAAAATGGAATTAGCGTTTGATATTGGGCAACTGGAATTTCGTCAAGACAAAGAAGGATTTTGGAACGCAGTCATGGATACCGCTTTCGTTGAGCTCGATGAGCGGGGCAAAATCATGGCCTCTACCTTGCGGCCATTCCCTCTCCACCTAGATACAGACACGTACGAACGGCTACTGAAAGAGGGGCTAACGTACACGAATGAAATGCTGGTGGTGCCGGGCGCGACGCAATTCCGCGTGATCTTGCGTGACGGCACGACCGGCAAGATTGGTTCAGTGGACATTCCTCTCGCGCAGTATTTCCCCGCAAAACGCTCGTAGGAACAATCTCCGTTGTGTCCCAGCTCAACCGTTTCAATCGAGGCTAACTAACTGCCTGGGCGCCCGAGCTCCCGAGTTCAAATCCCCAGCGCCCCAGTCGTTCAATCATTCACTTCTTATGCTGAGGGATGCTTCAGGATATCCGCCAAAGCATGCAACCGTGCCGAGTCAGTTGGACTTTTCGCCGCAGCGGCGCTGTTTTCCACCGATGGCGCCATGGCGCTCAATTTCGCCACTTTGCCCTTGCTCATGTGCGAGTTCTCTGCTCCGCTAATGGCCTTCCGCAGAGCTGCAATTCGTTCCGCCGGCAAAGCCTGCGACCGCTCCAACTGGTCCACATAGGCCTTGGCCACGACCAACTGTGCAGGCCAGTCGATCTTCTGTTGGTCTTGCACATTCAACTCCGGCATCCGGACTGTCTTCGCCGCGTCGATTTCGTTTTGTGTCAGGAACTTGGTCGGCGTCAGTTCAAAGACGTCCAGCCCGCGCGCAATCTCGGAGCCGTAGATGCTGCCGTTGTACCAATATGCTGACCAGTCGCCGCCCAGCACCAGCATCTTCGGATCAATCGGTCCACGGTCGAAGTAGGCAATCTCAAAAGGATGGGCTGCGTCGGTGAAATCCATTACCGAGACGCCGCCTTGGTACCAAGCCTGCACTTCGATATCGCGGCCGGGAACCGGGATTAGCGAGCCGTTGTGCGCTACACAGTTCTCCGTATCACTCTGCGCGGCTGGTAACTTGTAATAACTCGCGAAGGATAACTTATCCTTACTGAGATGGAAGATCGCATCTGCGCCCCACTTGCTCGGGTCATTCGGACGGCACCGCGCCCCCAGGCCGCCGCCCCACTCGTCGGTGAACACCACCTTCGTTCCATCGTTCGAAAACGAAGCCGAATGCCAGTATGAGTAGTTCGGATCGTTCACCGCATCTACGCGTTTCGGATGTACGGGGTCCTTGATGTCCAGCAAAATGCCGTTGCCCGAGCACGCGCCCGCCGCCAACCCGATCGCCGAGTACACCGTGATGTCGTGGCACTGGTCCGTGTCAGCCGGCTTCTTCTCCTCGTCCTTGCCATGGCTGCCGCCGTTGCTCAGACCGTTGAGCGCACCCGTCCGCGCATCGATAAACACGCGAGGGCTCGACACCACCTTCGCTTCCTGCGGGGCCGCCACCGGAACCTTGATCACGTCGATACGAAACAGCGCTGTATTGGGGTCCTTGCTCGGCGCTTCGCCAGAGCACCCAGCCAGTTCCTCCGCTTGACGCACAAACGACGTACCCGAGACGTAGATATAAACGTTGTCCCTATCGTTCGGATCCACCACCAGCGTATGCGTATGCGAGCCGCGGCAGGTCTGCACTGCTGCCACCTGCTTCGGGTTCTTGATGTCCGAAATGTCGAAGATCCTCACGCCGCGGAAGCGGTCCTTTTGAGCCGCCGGTAATCGGCGTTCCTTCTCATGCCCTGCGGGTCGCGGAGGTTCCGGCGGAAACCCCTGCGTGCCGCAATCCAGCCGGCCATTCGGCATCTCCACCGACATGAACAGCAGGTTTTTGTATACCGACACATCGCCCTGTCCGCCCGGGCACACCATAGAAGTTACTAAGGCGGCCTGCGACGGATTGGAGATGTCATAGATATTCAAGCCATAAAAGTTCCCTTGGAAGAGGTGGTTGCCTTGGAACGCCAAGTCCGAGTTGGCGAAAGCGAGTTGCGCGATCACGATCTGCAGAGGCTTTGGCATCTTCGAGAGATCGCCGATACCGAGCTGGCGCACCATCTTCTCGACCTTCGGATCATTAGGGTCAGTGGCCCCGAGCTGAAACGCGTCGGGCTTCTTGAGTAGCAACAGGTGTTTCATGCCCATCGACGCTTCGCCGGCGTCATACATCCCCGGCGTCAGTTTGAAGCGCGGATCGTTTGCATCCGACCCGGTCATCCCCGGTGGAAGGGGCGGAGCGGGTGTCGCGGCAAACGGATTCTCGTCCGCCTCCGGCGCCTTCGCGGCTTCCGGCGCAGACGTTGGGGATACAGTCGTCTCGGTCTGCCCCTGTATCGCACTCACACTGAAACACAAAGAAATCGCGGCCACGCTGGCCAGACGGAAGGCGACTCGCTGCACTCGGTTCATCATTTCTCCTTTAACGGATTCTTTTCCAACATAGACTGCATAATTCTGATCTCGGCGCGTTGTCCGCTGTCCACATCCGTGGCGAAGTTGAACACTTCAGCATCCTGTCCCGCACCTGCGGTATCGAACAAGTCCTTCACCATAATCAGCGCGCCATTGTGGTGCTGAATCATCCCCTTCAAAAATAATTTGTCGAACTCCGCGCCCTTCGCGTTGCGCAGTCCCTGCATTTGGTCCGGCGTCAACATACCGGGCATAAGGGCCATCGGTTCGCCCGACTTATCCATGTCCGGCATTCCCGGCATCGCCATCGACGTGGATTCTCCCCGAGCCGCTAACCAGCGCCGCATCAACTTGATCTCATCCGACTGCGAACTACTGATTCGCGCCCCCAGCGACCGCACATCCTTGTTTTCCGTGTGCGACGGAATCAGCGCCGTCATCTCCACCGCCTGCGCATGATGCATGATCATGCCCTGCATGAACTTCACATCCGCCTGCGACCATTGCGGCGGCACCGCCCTTGTTGAGGACGGCAGCGTCCGGCTCGCCTGCCCTGGCGCCCCCGGCTGCACCACAACCGGCGTCACGGAATCCGCTTGCTGCGCGGGTGCGGGAGAGGGAAAGAAACCCGCGGCAGCGCTCGCGGCGAGGAGCATGCCACACGGCACTCCAGATCCTCTGGCAGGACGAAGCTTGCGCGTACGGCAAAAATGGTGAAGCATCCACTTCTGTGCATAGCTAAACATTTTCAGATCTCTCACGCCAAAAGGTAGCGCCCAAACGCAAGACGCAGAAACGCGGCTCACACCTTCGAAAGCCCCGGGAATTTTCACTGAATCCGGGCAGGCGGGCATAGCCTTAGGCGCCACACGTGACCGCATAGAATATCATTTGCTGGGTCTTTAGACGAACGCCTTCGTGGCCTGCCTGGCACTTTTGGTAGCTAAACTCCGCACCGGTCGAATTCTCGGAGGGGAGCTTACTTGGGTACAAGCGACACGTGGGCGATCCACACTGTGCCGGATAATTTGTTGTCAAATTTGTGGCTGGCGGGACGAGTGAGTCTTACCATGAGTAGGCGAGTGTTACCGCCGGTTTTGAATTCCAATTGGTGCAGCGACCAGTCGGAATTGCCTGTTACATTTTCTGTCGAGAGCAAAAGTCTGGTGGGTCCGGCGACCTTTCCCGTTACATCGATAAGCTCTGCGGGATCGTAGGCGTCCTGTAGGACGAATCTGGGGCCGCTATCGGTGGTGATTCCCTGCGCACGCATGTAGGCGGAAAACTGGTAGGACGTGTTGGGCATGACGGGAACGTATTGCAAGACGTGTGCGTACTCCAAATTTTTGCTGCTGTCGAAGGCGATGCGCAGGGATTTGCTGGCCTGGACACCTAAGGACGCGTCCACGGCGACGCTGGCTCCTTGCACGGGGATGACGCGCCAATCAAAGCCGCTATTCAGCGGCGCGAAAGCGAAATCTCCATTCGTCACCAGGTTGGGCTTGGTTTCGCGGGCACCGATTTCTTGGGAGAAACGGGCGCACAAGGCCGCCCACGCTTCCGTGAGATGGTCCACATCCTTGTGTTGAATCAGCGCGTCGAGATAAGGGAAGGCGCGAGCTGGGTCGAACGGCGATTTTAAGTTGAGCATGGCGGCCCAGGTTCGGGCGGCGGGCTCCATGCGGTTGTTCTCGACTTGGAAATTGAGATATTCCATAAAGATGGGCGCGCTGCGCGGCAGCATTTCTTGCAAAATTTTCTGGTTATCGCCGGTAGCGTTGGCAGCAAGAATAAATACTTGGCGTTCCTTGCTGGGGTCTTCCAACAAAACTTCTTTGAGCGTCTGAAGTGCGTCTGAAACTTTTCCGGTGCGGATGTAGAAGTTTGCGAGCTTCCAATTAATTTCGGGCGAGTTGGAAAACAGGGTGTGGGCGCGGGTGAAGGCGCGGAGAGCGTCATCTTTGCGCCCGTCCCATTCGTAGGCTGCTCCCAGATCGGCCCAGTAGAACGCATCGTGGGGGCTAAGTTCTGTGGCTTTTTCGCAGAGACGCACGACCTCGGCGGAATCACCGCCGGTGGCGTACAAGTGAGTAAGGATGGCGAGACCGTCGTAATATTGCGGATTCCCCGGGTCCCACTTGATGGCGGTCTGAATAGCTTGAGGAGTGCTTTTTCGAAAGTACCAAGCCGCAATTCCCTGCCGCGCGGCGAGATACATAGAGTAGAGCAGGCAGATTACAAGAAATGTGCGCGCGGGCAAGTTCAGGGTGTATTTATCGCGCAACTTTCTTCCTTGGCCAGAGTTTAGACCTGGCGAGTTGCTCGGCGGTTGCCGTTAAAGCGCCGAAATGCGGGCGTGCGAAAACTTCAACCGCTGCTGAAACCAAGCGGAACACAATATCACTGGCGTGGGCATTCAAGACGGGAATGTTAGTAAAGGCAAATATGTCTGGCCGAAGGACATTTCTAATTCAAGGTGTTTTGGTTTTGGGCGGAATCAGTGCGGGGACTTTTACCCCGCTGGAGGCGGCGATGAACGTGAGAGGGCGGCGTGAGTTTTTGAAGGCGGTCTCCCCTGCTACGGGGACCGCAGGAGCGACCGGGGCACAGGATCCTCTGGTGGGGTTCGGGTGGGAGATTGTGAACATTAATAATAATGGCGCTGACGTTTTTTTTTGAAGTTTGCGACACGATGATTTTAAACGCGATTAACATCGATGTGGCGTTCATGATTACCAGCGCGCCCGCTCAGGCCGGTTTTGCAGAGATCTTGTGCGACGGAGGGGTTTCGCGCGGCGCCAAGCCGACTTTTAACACTTCCCCAGCGGCGTACCTGAATTTGCCGTCGAGCGCGAATTTCGGAGAGTTGACGCCGCACAATCCCAATAAATTGAAGATAGGATTGGGCGGCGTGGTCCAGGATTTATTCTTCAACGTGATCTTGAAAACCTGGGTGCCTGCTGATGGCACGGGCGGGTACACGTCGCGGCAGGTGCATGCGCAACCTTCTTTAGCTTTGAATAAGGGCGACTACTTGATGTTCCACATGGATCACGCGGGAGTGGGCGGGGACGTGGAGATGCAGGCGCTGTTGCAATACACGGTGGTTTAGATATTTCTCGTCAGAAGTGGCAGCCGTCGTTGAACCGCATGGGGATGACTGCGCGTGCGAGAAAGCGGAAGCTATTTGCGACTTTATTTTGGACCTGATGAGCTGGCGGACAATTTGGCAGCAGCTGATGAAACCAGATTTGCTTCGTCCTGCAGTACGGCAGCGGCGCGGCGCAAGGCGTCATCAGCCTGCTTCCATTGTTTTTGTTCCATCGCTTCGCGAACGGCAGGAATTGCTTTGGCTTCGTAACCGGTGTAGACGCCGGGGGCGTAGATTTGATGTTTGTACCAAAAGCGTCCGGGCAAACCTTCCGGCGACGTTAACTTTCGTTCGCTCTGGATCAGCATTGCGTTGATCTCAGCGATGGATGCGGCGGCGAGGGCGTTACCGCCATTCGATCCAGCGGCATCGCATGCCTTCTGATATTCGGCTGCGCTGCGCGAGAGTGCATCGGCGCTGTTCTGAAGCGGAGCAAAATTCAGATAAGGAGGGACGTCTTCCTTTTTTGGCGGGAAGGTTGGCTTTTTGGGATCGGCGCTGGCGGTGAAAACACCTTCGTCGATTTCCAGATTGCGCTCGCGGATATCGTCGCGCATCTTGCTGGAAAATGTTTGGAGTCCGTGGACGTAGGTCTGTACCGTGTCGGCAAAATCGGAAAAATCATACGGCAACAAATCGGCGTCGGCGAGGCGCATTATCGAAGATCCAGCTACTTGCGCTAGCGCGCGGCCGTAAGTGAAATCAGTATCGTCAAAGTGGGTGTACCAATAAAAATCGTCATAAATGGAATGATAGACTCCGCCGCCGTCTTCACCTCCGAAACTGAGATCCAAAACGGCGATGCCGAGAAAATTCTGGAAGGAAGCATGGTCGGAACCGCCGCCGGAAATACCAATGCGAAGATCCCGGCGCTGGCGGAGCTCTTGCCGGTCTTCGGTCGAAGTGGCGTTGTCGAGACGATGAAGTTGCCAGCGTTTCCAAACGGAAAGCTGAGTCTCGGGATCCTGGACGTCACGGGTGACATCGTTTACGAGCCTTTCGAGGGTGTGGGACCCTTCGGCATCGAAGAATCCGCGTCCATTGGAATCTGAATTGATATAGACGACGGCTTTTTTGCGAAGTTCGTCCGCATGCGTTTCAGCCCACTCAGTGGAACCGAGCAAGCCGGGCTCTTCACCATCCCAGGCACAATACATAATGGTGCGCTTCGGTTTCCACCCGGATTTCGCCAGAGCACCCAGGGAACGAGCCTCTTCCATAAGGACCACCTGGCCGGAGATGGGATCTTCGGCGCCGTTTACCCAGGCGTCATGATGATTGCCGCGAAGGACCCACTCATCGGGATACTGCGATCCGGGAATTTTTGCTATGACGTCGTAGATCGGCTTCATATCCCAATTGGAAAAAACTTTCAGATGAACTCTTCCAGGACCAGGGCCGAGCCGGTACGTTAGCGGAAGGCCGCCGCGCCATGCGGCCGGAACTACCGGGCCGTCGATGGAGGCGAGCAGGGGCTCGGCATCCGAGTAGGAAATTGGCAGAACCGGAATTTTCGTCAGCGCGGGAGAGTCTTTTATCGCGATGCGCTTGGCCTCGGGCGTGGCGCCGATCCCAGGCGTAAGAGGATCGCCCATAAATTCGGTGCTGTCTTGCACGCTGCCGCGCTGCACGCCATCTTTCGGGCGATAGGGCCCGGAGGGATAGGTTACCCCTGGGGAGTAACCATCCTCGCGCGGGTCCGAATAAATGATGCAGCCGATGGCGCCATGTTCGGCGGCGACCTTGGGTTTGATTCCACGCCAAGAATGGCCGTAACGCGCGATGACGATGGCGCCTTTTACCGAGACGCCGTTGCGCTCGAGAATTTTGTAGTCGTCCGGAATGCCGTAATTTACGTAAACGAGCGGGCCGGTGACGTCACCGTCGGCAGAATATGCATTGTAGGTGGGCAGCTGCTCGGATTGTTGATTCGAGGTGGGATCTTCTGGCAGGGCTGGTTCCTGAAGCTTGGCGATAAAGTGCGGGCCGCCCGCGACGAGCTCGACGAGGCGTTCCTTGGGCGTCGGAAAAAGCACGTTGAAAGATTCGATGTGTGCGTCGAGGCCGAATTCTTTGAACTTCGCGAGAATCCATTCGGCATTGTCTTTGTCATAGGGCGAACCAACGTTGTGAGGACGCGCAGATAGGCGCTGCATGTACGAGCGAAGATTCGCTGGATCGGGCGTGGCGCGAAATTTCTGTTCCCAGTCGCGTTCCATGCGCGAAGATGCAGCAGTGTAACCTGCGAGCGGGGCGTCGTCTGCAACCACATAGGTGAGGGCGGCTGCGAGCGCCGTTGACAATAGAAATATTCCTGCAAGCGCTTGGCGATTCATGGTTCCTCGATTCGGGCCATATTCTGCCTGAAGGTTAGGGCGAAAGAAACAGCGCAGCGATGAAAGGATGGGAACGAAGGCCGTGGCGTTTGAGTAGTTGCAGGTGCGCTCGAAAAAAAGACTCCCTCTAAAGAGGTGAGTTACATACACCATGGCACGAAGTAACTTTCTTCGCGATTTTTTATCTAACTTGCAGGAGGGTAGACGATGCCAACAAAAAAAGGTTCGCGAAGGAAATATGGTAAAGCTGCTGGTAAGAGTGTGAAGAGCGCGATGCACAGAGAGAAGCGCGGCACGCTTTATTCCGGCAAAGGCGGGAAAGGCGGCAAGGTAACCTCGCGCAAGCAGGCCATCGCGATCGGACTTTCCGAAGCGCGCAAGAAGGGCGCCAAGGTCCCACGAAAATCCAGCTAACACGTGGTTGCAAATGGACCGACGCGCCGGAGACACTTTCCTACGGTGGCGTAACGGGGCTGGTCCCTTTTGCAACGTTTTCGCCTTTCTGAGCGGTACTGACGTACCATTGCGGGACGAGTGAGCCGTTGTAGAATTTGTGCGTCATGGCGGCCAGAACACGGTGTGAACTCCTCGATCAGCTCCAAGGGCAGATTGTGTCCACATTCCAAGAGGCGAGGAAAATTCGAAGGTCGAAAGACTTGTCATTTTCCGAAGATGCCGAGCTTACGCGGGCCGAGCATGAAAAAATTGACGAGTTAGTGAGACATCTGCTTGCGGGGCATGGTGGCCAGCCTTGCCCAGCGGGAGATAGGCCGATCGTTGGCGGGCCCAGAGGCGCCCAGTCCTTTGGTAACAGCCCAGCCGCTTGAATTTATCCTATTAGAATCATAAGCCGCCGTATCGGTGGCGATGAAAAAACTACCGAGCCCGGGAAGTAATTTCGCCTTGGGCGCTGAAGAATCTGCCTTTCAGGCTGAGCATTCGCCTCTGAGATCAAGGGCCATATAAGTCCTGTACTTTCGATATCTTCCGACTTCACTAACAAGGCACATTTAGTAAAAAAGCGAAGATTGGATGCCGGAGCGGCACAGTCATTGCTTGCATCCCGAGTGAAACCAATTCTCCTGGGGATGGGCCATGCAAAAAACGTTCTCTGTTATCAACAATGAACAAAAATTAATGGAAGTGCGGCTTTGGCAAGCTGTAATCGTGACTACGATTCAGGAATGGATCTCCGGGCCGCTTCGACGTAAACGTGAAGCGGAGGAATACCTCTTTAAGGACCAGCGGGATTTTCCAAAAGTATGCGAGTCGGCTGGACTGGACGTTGGTCAGTTGCGCTCAAAACTCGCGCGGCTGAAGCCAGCGGAGGAAAACGAAGCCTCCAGACTGCGCCAACTCTGGGGCACGCTCGTACCGCAGTAGAAGTGTCCACCGGGGCCTAAGGCTTTCCCTCGGGAGACGCATTCAAGATACCTAATACCGTCAGCGCTCCAGAACTTCCTTGTATGCGTTCAGGACGACTTTTTTGGGCTGACGGTCCACAATAAAATCCACCGAGCGAGTGGAATTTCCGGCAATCCCAATCTGGCCGAGGCGGACCATGCCGTTTCCAAAATCGGCGAAGACCGGGACGAACATAGCGAAATGGTCGTCCACTTCGCTCTGCGTGAGTTCGGTGCGGACTTTGACTTTGCCCCCATCGGCGGGCTGCAATTCATACTTGAATTGCATAGCGCGGCACCTGGGTGCCATAGACCCACTCATTAAAAAACCAATCGAGTCGTCCGTTTTTCTGAATATCCATTTGCTTCGTCATGTGCTTTTCGGCCACCGCCTTGAACGATTCGGTGGAAGCGGCAATCGTCGGTGACTTTCGATGAAGTCGTGCATCATGTCGATGAAGGCTTGGTCGCGATTGCTGGCGGGGCCATGGTCGGCGTACATGATCGACCGCAGCATCAGCAACACATAGGCTCCTTTGGAGTAGGTGTCGCCCTGATACGCTTGCGCGGAGCGCGGAGATACCAGGCGCAATCCCAGCCACAGCGGGCCCGCGTCGTTCGGCGAAACGCCGAAATTATTTTTTTCCAGGATGCGAACGCGCTGGCGTTCCCAGAAATCGATGTAGTCCTTCTGCCATTTCGCCCCCATGGCCTGCTGCAAAAACAATCCCGCGGCAAATTCCGCAAAACCTTCAGAAAGCCACTGATCGTGGTAGGAGGCCCAGCCGACGCCGTGGCCGAACCACTGGTGCGCCACCTCGTGCGGCGTCACCTCCTGCACGAATCCGTTGAACTTCGTGTCAATCTGGCCGAAGAGCATCCAGCGCTGAGTGGAGTCGATGTAGGCGGAAATCGGCAGGTACACCAGATTGGGCCACGATTGTCCAAAGTTGAAATTGGGCTGTTCGGTGATGTACACGTTCTCGTAAGGGGCCCTGCCGAAATAAAATCGTGCACACCTGCATCTGGGCGCGTGTCTGATCCAGCGCATACTTCGTCATCGCGGAGGGTGCCATGCGCGCCAAGAACGCACTGTGCTCGTAACGGCCTGTCAGACTGTCCGGTAATTCCGTCAAATAGTATCCGGAGATGTTCGTAATGAGTGATGGTGTCGGGGTAATCGATTTTTTTGTATTGGCCGTAATTGAACCCCGCGACCGCCACCGGGACCGGCGTGACCCAGTGGGACACTGCAAATCCGGCCTCTGTCGATTCTCCCTTCGAGCTTGCCGACGCTGATTACCATGTTCGAGCGCGGAACCTTGAAGGTCAGATCGTAGAGCGCTTTTTCGCCGAACCCGTTCAGATTCGGATACCAGGATTCTCGTGCGCTGACGTAGTAACTTCCGTTGCCCGCGTTGGAGAGAACTTTGTCGCCCGACGTACTCGACACTGATCGAGTGTTCCTTCCCCATCTCCGGCGCTTCGTCCAGCACGGTGTAGAACGATCCATCTTCCTTTCTGTCTTCCTGGATGAAATGCAGATCCTGGCCCGTTCTGGTCGGTTACTCGCGTTACGCGCAGATTTGGAAGCAGCCCGAATTTCATTACGCGTTCGCCGGGAACCAGCGGTTCAAATGTTACGGTGGCCCGGCTGTAGCAGGTGATCGTTTTTCGCGATTACGGTTTCGATGTTGTAGCGGTGGGTGGCAAACAGGCGCTGATCCTCGCGCGAATTTGCGGTGTGCGCCCGAACTTCGGCAGCAAGTGCTCGGAGTACCAGACGCCGTCGTCCATTTCTCCGCCGTTGCAATTGATCAGCGCCACTTCCTCCGGAGAATCCATTTGCGGAATCGCGCCCACGCGCGCGCGCACGAAAAATCGCAAGTCCTTGTGCGGCGTACCGTGCATGTAGGCGTTGAAAAATAGAGGATGTTTCGGATTGTAAATGGCCGCCAGTATGTCGGCGTCCACGTTATCGATCGTTTCGTCTTCGAGATCCCTTGCGTGAATCCCTCCGGAATTTCGTGACGGTGGCGGACTTTGTCTTTCCAATGCTTCCAAAGGCCGCCGCGGCTTCGGTGGGGTCTCCGTTCTCGGGCCAAATGCCGCCGGCGAATTGCGGGTACTGATCGCCGGTGAAACGAAAGACCACTTCGGTGAAGTCTTCCTCGGCGGTCGGGCTTGCCAGTGCGGCGAACCATCTCGCTGAGTATCGATGGATCGATGGGTTTCAGGGTGAAGTGTCCCTGGCCGACGAAAATGGCGCCAGTTTCGAATCTGTTTACCAGCGCTCAAAAGAGTGATGGTTCCAGATTTCAGTTGGAAAGTTCCGACGTCCATGCTTAAAGTGAAATTTTCACAACGGAAAGTATCGCCCGAGGCCGATGTCGCGGAGTTGGCGGTAAACGGGATCTGAATTCGCGAAGCCCGTGCTCTTTTCGGTGACGGTGACGCTGGTCTGCTGCGCCGCGATTGTCAGTTTGAGCGGAAGATTCGGCGGTGTCTTGCAAGTCCACCGTGGTGACCAGCTCGTCGAAGCCTTCCTTGGCGACCCGCACCGAATATTTTCCGGCACTCAGATTGGGCGCGGAGAACTTGCCTGATTCATCCGACGTCAGGACGATCGGCTGGGCAGAGTCGCCGCCGGTGATTTCGATGCGCGCACCGGCCACGACTGCGCCGGAAGGGTCTTTCACCGTTCCAGATATCGTGTCCGCGAGCAGGCGAGTGCCGAACGCCAGGCAGAGCAATGTCAAAATTGATGCGCGGAGGAATTGACCGGGTCGAAGATCCCGGTGCGTTCTGCCGGCCAGGGATATGCACCGGTTACGAGTTCTTCGCTGTGATTTATTAGGTTGGCTCATGAACTCCCCTGAGAAGATTCAACGCAACGCTTCGCGGCTTTTGCGCCGCTGCCTCACTTTCTGCTCCGCTCACGGGGAATTCCCAACGGTTCGGGAACAGTTGTAGCGGAGTGCGGCCGCGGAAGCAAGAGCCGCGTGAACTTAATTACATAGTTGGTTTATACCCGAGGTAGTAACCAAGCGGGAGTTGAGTGCGTGCTGATCGAGAACAAACATTGGCTTCTATTGGCTACTAGTACAGCCACATACACGGCCAACTGGAAATCAGCCATGCGAAATGCTAGCGTAATTCGTGACTATTTGTTTGCCTACGACACGGCCGGGAAATCATCTGTTGCTTACACTCATTTCTACACCCAACGGACGAAACTAAGTGGCGAACTTGCGCATTGCGAGCATGGTGGGAGCGCGGCCGAATTTCATGAAGATCGCGCCGATCGTTCACGAAATTCAGCGGACTCCCGGGATTGATGCCGCCGTTTACGCCCACATCGCCCGTGGCATGTATTACGGCTCCTACAAGGAGCCGCGCGAGGTGTTGTGGATCCTCGGCGTCATCCTGTTCCTGTTGATGGTGGCGACCGGCTTCATGGGCTACGTGCTGCCCTGGGGCCAGATGAGCTTTTGGGCCGCCACCGTCATCACCAACCTGTTCTCGGCGCTGCCCGGCGTCGGCGAGCCGATCGTCACCTGGCTGTGGGGCGGCTTCGCGGTCGGCAATCCGACGCTCAATCGCTTCTACTCGCTGCACTACCTGTTGCCGTTCGTCATCGCCGGCGTGGTCGTGCTGCACGTCTGGGCGCTGCATATGGTCGGGCAGAACAATCCGACCGGCGTCGAGCCGAAGACCGAGAAGGATACCGTGGCGTTCACGCCCTATGCGACCGTCAAGGACGGCTTCTTCATCGGCGTGTTCTGCCTGTTCTTCGCCTGGTTCGTGTTCTACCTGCCGAACTATCTCGGCCATTCCGACAATTACATCATGGCCAATCCGGGCCAGACGCCGACCCACATCGTGCCGGAATGGTACTACCTGCCGTTCTACGCCATCCTGCGCGCGATCCCGAGCAAGCTCCTCGGCGTCACGGCACTGGCAAGCTCGATCATCATTCTCGCCTTCCTGCCGTGGCTCGATACGTCGCGGGTGCGTTCGGCGAATTACCGGCCGCTGTACCGGCAATTCTTGCTGATCTTCTTCGCCGCCGTGATCGGGCTTGGTTATCTTGGCTCGCAAGAGCCGTCGGGCGGCTATGTGGTCGCCGCGCGCATCCTCACCGTCTACTATTTCGGCTTCTTCTTCGTCATCCTGCCGCTGCTTGGATTGTTCGAGACGACCAAGCCGCTGCCGAATTCGATTTCGGAAGCGGTGTTGTCGGCGCCGCCGGGCGCCAAGACTTCAGGCGCCCAGGCTTAGCGGAGGCAGGATATGATTTCCCACCGCATCATCACCGCCTTCGCGCTCGCTGCGTCGCTTGCGGCGACCGCCATGCAAACCGCATCGGCCGAGGACGCGCCGCCCCGGCAAAAATGGTCGTTCTCCGGTCCGTTTGGCATCTACGACCCGGCGCAGCTGCAACGCGGCTTCCAGATCTATCGCGAAGTCTGTTCGACCTGCCACAGCATAAAACTGTTGGCGTTCCGCAATCTCGCCGATCCGGGCGGCCCCGCTTTCACCGAGGCGCAAGCTACGGCGGTGGCGTCAAGCTTCCAGGTGACCGACGGCCCCAACGATCAAGGCCAGATGTTCCAGCGGCCCGGCACGCTTGCCGATCATTTCCCGCCGCCGTTCCCGAACGACCAGGCCGCCCGCGCCGCGCTCGGCGGCAAGCTGCCGCCGGACATGTCGGTGCTCGCCAAGGCGCGCGCCTACGAATGGGGTTTCCCCCAATTCGTCATCGACGCCTTCATCGATTATCAGGAGGACGGCCCCGACTACATCCATGCCATCCTCAACGGCTATACCGATCCGCCGGCCGGCTTCGCGCTGGCGCCGGGCACGCAATACAACAAATATTACCCCACCGGCGCCATCGGCATGCCGAAGCCGCTGACCGACGGCCAAGTCCAATATACCGACGGCACGCCGACCACGGTCGATCAATACGGCCGCGACGTCGCCGCTTTCCTGATGTGGGCGGCGGAGCCGACGCTGGATGCGCGCAAGCGGCTCGGCTTCCAGGTTATGATCTTCCTCGTCGTGCTGACCGGGCTTCTGTATTTCACCAAGAAAAAGTCTGGCACGACGTGCATCATCCCGAGCTGACGGACTCGCGGCCGCAGGCTTGATATCGGCGCTAAGTTCTAGATTTTTGTTTTGAGCATGATCTTATCCGAAAACCGGTTTCCGCTTTTCGGGATCATGCTCTGGGCTTTACCGCGAATGGGGCTCGAACGATGACCACCGCCGCATTCGAGAATGATCTCAAATCAGCGATCCGCACCATCCCCGACTATCCCAAGCCGGGAATCATGTTTCGCGACATCACGACGCTCTTGGGCGACGCACGCGCGTTCCGCCGCGCCGTCGACGAACTGGTGCAGCCCTGGGCTGGTGGCAAGATCGACAAGGTGGCCGGCATCGAGGCGCGCGGCTTTATTCTCGGCGGCGCCGTGGCGCATCAGGTCTCCGCGGGATTCGTGCCGATTCGCAAGAAGGGCAAGCTGCCGTTCAAGCGGGTCAGCATCGGCTACTCGCTCGAATACGGCATCGACGAAATGGAAATGCACGAGGACGCGGTGCTCCCGGGCGAGCGCGTGCTCCTGGTCGACGATCTCGTCGCCACCGGCGGCACCGCCGAAGCCGCCTGCAAGCTATTGAAGCAGATCGGCGCCAACGTGCTGGCGGCCTGCTTCATCATCGATCTGCCGGATCTGGGCGGCGCCGAGAAGATCAGAAAGCTCGGCGTGCCGGTGCGCACGCTGGTCAGCTTCGAGGGGCATTAGCGAACGGACGCGTGGGGGCGGAGGCGCCGTCGCGGCGTGGAGGCCGCGCCATGTCCGTTTTCGGGATGTGCGTTCAACCGGTCAGTGCAACACCGCTTGTAGTCTATCGGCCGGCGTTTCGAAGCCCAAGGTCTTTCGCGGACGTTGATTGAGCCGCAGAGCAATCGCGTTCAGATAACTCTGAGAGATGCGGGAGAAGTCGGTTCCTCTCGGAAAGTACTGACGCAGCAGGCCGTTGGTGTTCTCGTTTGAGCCGCGCTGCCAGGGACTGCGCGGATCACAGAAGTAGACCTGGACGTTGGTGGCAACCGTGAAGCGCTTGTGGGCATGCATCTCTTTGCCTTGATCCCAGGTCAGGGAGCGTCGCAACTCGTCAGGCAGCTTGCCGATGTGCTTGGCAAGCGCAGCAATAACAGTCGTCGTGTCTTTGCGGGGGAGCTTGACGAGCATCGTGAAGCGGGTATTGCGCTCGACGAGGGTGGCGATGTGCGTGTCGTTCGCTCCGGTGAGAAGGTCTCCTTCCCAATGCCCCGGCACGGCGCGATCCTCAATCTCGGCGGGGCGCTCGCGGATGGAGACCATATCGAGGATATGCCCCTGTCCACTCTTCGCGTTGTGGTTCTTTGGGCGACGCATCCGCCGCGCAGTACGCAACTGCGCCGTCAGCTCCTTCTTCAGCACGCCACGGGTCTGGATGAAAAGGCTGCGATAGATCGCTTCGTGAGATATCTGCATGTCTTGGTGGGTTGGGAACTCCTGCTTTAGCCAGCCCGAGATCTGCTCCGGCGACCATTGCAGCGCGAGCTTCTGCGCCACGCGCCATCGTAGCTCCCTATGCAGCGCCAAACGACAAGGCTTGGGGCGCGATGCACGCTCCCAGGCACGCCAATCAGCCCGGTTTGCACGATAGGCCTGCCTGCCGCCGTTGCGCCTGATCTCCCGACTTACTGTCGATGGCGCCCGTCCGAGGCCCTGGGCGATCTGCCGGATCGATCGGCCCACCGCAATGCCACGGGAAATCTCTTCGCGCTCCTCAAGCCTTAGTGCTGCCAAGGCTCTCCCGCGCGACGCCGCTGCGATCCCTCCATGGAGTACCACGATCCGCTCAACGCCGGTCTTGTTCTTCCTTTCCAGCGCCCGCGAGATGGCCGCAGCACTTTGCCCGTTCTTCCATCGCTCCCACAGCTCGGCCTTCTGCGCTGCCGTGAACCAAATCCGTGACGTCACCATCAAACACCTCCTCACCTGGTAAGATTAGAAGGTGTTGCGCTGACCCGTTGAATCCGCCGGAGCAAAACGGACATCGCCCCCAGCAGTTCGGGCTCACGCGATAATCGCAATTCGGTCGCTAATGACCCAAAGCGTCATTGAGCGCGCCTTACGGAGCAGTCGTACAAAGCCGGTCCGAGCCCCTTCCAGAGCATTGGTCTGAGCCGATACGATGTCATCTCCTGAACCTGGGGCGGGCATGAAGCGGCGGGAGATTCTCGGTATTCTCGGTGTGACGACGGCGACATGGCCGCTATCGGCACGCGCGCTGTGGTCGGCGATCCCATGAAAAAACTGCGACGCACGAAGACGAGGATAAAGCGCCGCAGTGCGCCAAAGGCCGTCATCGCCATCGAGAATACGCAACTCCTTAACGAACTGCGGCAGCGCACCGACGATCTAAGCAAATCGCTGCAACGACAGACGGCCATGTCCGAGGTCCTTGGCATCATCAGCAGTTCGCCGGAGGACATTGCGCCGGTCTTCCAAGCGATCGTCGAAAGCGCCGCCCGGCTTTGCGAGGCGGAGAACGCCTCGATTTATCGGACCGAAAATGATTGCGTGCGCCACGAAGCGAACCATGGACGGGTACCACTGGCTGTCGGCGAAACGCGGCCATTGGCTCCCGGGTCGATGGCCGGGCACGTCATCATCAATCGCAAGACAGTTCACTTTGCCGATGCGCTCGCGGTTGCCGCAACCATGTTACGGGACAACCAAGCGGCCATCGAGCGTCAGGGAATACGCACCGTGCTCGGCGTACCGCTGATGCGCGGCGAAACCGCGCTTGGCGCTATTGTGCTGCGGCGCACGACGGTGCGCCCGTTCTCAGGAAAGCAAATCGAACTGATCGAAAACTTCGCCGCCCAGGCCGTCATCGCCATCGAGAACACGCGGTTGCTCAACGAATTGCGGCAGCGCACCGGAGATCTATCCAAATCTTTGGAGGATTTGCGCACCGCGCAGGACCGCCTGGTGCAGACCGAGAAATTCGCGTCGCTTGGCCAACTGACCGCTGGCATTGCGCACGAGATCAAGAACCCGCTCAATTTCGTCAACAACTTCTCTGAGGTCTCTGTCGAATTGATCGACGAACTGCGGGTCACCCTGCAGAACGTCAAGGCCGACGATAAAACTTCCGCTGACGTCACTGAGTTGACGGACACATTGCGCGGCAACCTCGTAAGGATCGTGCAGCACGGCAAGCGTGCGGACTCAATCGTGAGGAACATGCTTCTGCATTCGCGTGGAGGCTCAGGCGAGCATCGACGGGTCGCCATCAACGACGTTGTCGAGGAAAGCCTTAATCTGGCTTATCACGGCGCCCGGGTTGAGAAACAGGGCTTCAATATTACTCTGACAAAATCATTTGACCCGGCCGCCGGTGAGGTCGACCTGTTCCCGCAGGAGATTGCTCGTGTTCTTCTCAATTTGATCGCAAATGGCTTTTATGCGGCATCGAAACGCAAAGAGCAGATGAAAACCGACGCCTACGAGCCCACCCTTACCGCCGCAACCAGAAACCTTGGCGACAGCGTCGAAATCAGAATTCGGGATAACGGCAGCGGCATTCCGCCCGAGGTGAAAGACAAGATGTTCGATCCGTTCTTCACAACGAAGCCACCGGGCGAAGGCACTGGCTTGGGCCTCTCCATCAGCTATGATATAATTGTCAACCAACACGCCGGGTCCATTGAGGTGGATACGCAGCCTGGGGAATTTACCGAGTTCAGGATCACTTTGCCTCGCGCCGCTGTATTTGGTGAAAAATCGGGAGTTCGTGCGTGATGCTTCTCATTCTCGTGGTCGATGACGAACCCGATGTTGAATCATTGTTCCGCCAGCAGTTCAGACGCGAGCTTCGCGCCGGCCGGTTTGCGATCGATTTTGCGCAATCTGCTACGGCAGCACTGGAGCGCATTGCCGCCGTTACGTACGCCCCGCTTATTCTTATTCTCTCCGACATCAACATGCCCGGGATGAGCGGTCTGGAATTTCTGCCTAAAGCGAAGGAGATACGTCCAGACATTCCGGTGATCATGATCACCGCCTATGGCGACGCTGAGACCAGGCGCAAGGCGCTGGAAGGTGGCGCCGAGGGGCTATTTCCAAAGCCAATCGATTTCGCGAATCTTCGAACCGAAATCGAAATGCGAATCGAAAAGACGACATGAATCCCTGCATCCTCGTAGTCGACGACGAGCCGGATCTGGAAGCGCTTATCGTGCAGAAATTCCGCCACCAAATTCAAAATGGGGCGGTCAAGTTTCTGTTTGCTCGCGAAGGTGTCGAGGCGCTGGCCACCTTAAAGGCGACCGGCGGCATCGATTTGGTGGTCACCGACATAAACATGCCGAAGATGGACGGCCTGTCGCTGCTGCAAAATCTTCAGGAGAACGAGGAAAAGGTATCGACAATCATAGTTTCCGCCTATGGCGACATGGCGAATATCCGTACCGCAATGAACCGAGGCGCATTCGACTTTTTGACCAAGCCCATCGACTTCGCCGACCTTGAGGCGACGATAGCCAAGACCATTCGGCATGTCGAAGTCCTGCGCGAAGCGCGGGAGCGCCAAGCGGAAGCCGAGCGGGCATATACCCGACTGCGGCGCTTCCTGCCGCCGCAGGTGGCCGACCTGATAGTTTCGTCCGGGGCCGAAAAGCAGCTCGCAAGCCACCGCCGCGAGATCACGGCGCTGTTCTGCGATCTGCGCGGATTTACCGCGTTTTCAGAAAGCTCGGACCCCGAAGACGTGATGGTGCTCTTGCGCGAGTACCATGCCGTGATCGGAACCATCATCGACAAGCACGGCGGTACGCTGGAACGATTTGCCGGCGACGGCGTCATGGTGATCTTCAACGATCCGGTACCGCTGCCCAATCCGGCTCTCGTCGCCGTGCAGATGGCGCTGGAAATTCGCGCTGCACTCGGCGTGTTGATGGAAAAATGGCGTCGCTTGGGACACGAACTCGGCTTTGGCATCGGTATTTCGCACGGCTATGCGACGCTCGGCATTGTTGGATTCGAGGGCCGCTTCGACTATACCGCGATCGGCACGGTGACCAATGTTGCTTCCCGGCTGTGCGACGAAGCCCAGTCTGGCCAAATCCTGATAAGCCCGCGCGTTCTGGTAGCGGTCGAAGACCTCGTGACGGTCGAGTCTGTGGGTGAACTGGCGCTCAAGGGCATCCGCCGCCCCATCGTAGCCTACAACGTCATCAACAACGTCGCGGCGCAAAGCTGACATTTATGAGAACGCCGCCTAGCGCCCCGGGCGTAGCGCCGCGCTCAGTTTGCCAACGACGCTGTCGCTGAGCGACGCGCCGAGCTTGCCCATGAGCAGGCGCAATTCAAGCTCGCGAAACTCGGTGAAGATGGTGCCGATCCAGCTGTGGATCTCGGTCGGGCCGCCCGGCCGCTCGGTCATATAGGCACCGAACGAGAAGCTCGGGCGGTCGACGACGCCGCGCACGATCGCCGACAAGCGCGGGATGCGGATGACGCCGTATTCGCCACGGCTCGGCGGAAAATCCGCTTTCTCGTACATCACCGATACCGCTTCATTGTGCACCGGCACGAAGGCGGTGGTCTCGAGCCGCCGGCGCACATCGGCATAGGCGCGCACCGTCCCCGGCGCCGGGTCGGTAACGAACAGCACGATCGGCTCGATCGCGCGCCGCCGCGCTTCCTGCACGAAGCCGATCTCGGTCATCACGTCGAAGAACTGCTCGAACGGGCCGTAGCCCAGGTCGATGACCGTGGTGCGTGGAATGCCCGACAGCAATCGGTCGAACAGCGCCATCTGTCCGGGCGTGTCGGCAATGTTCATCGTCGCGACGAGGTCGGGAAAATAGCCGGCAAATGTCGGCTCGCGCGGGTCGAGGTCATAGCCGACGAGCGCGCGGCCGTTGGAGCGGAAGAATTCGGTCAGCAGCCGCGCGATCAGCGTCTTGCCGACCCGCGGGCGAGGTGAAGCGACGATGTAGAGCGGCGCCTGCTGCGGCATGCCGGCAATCGGTCCATTGCGATGAACGAACGCTGTACTGGCCTCACTTTCCTCTCCGGCGAGCGGGGAGGGAAGGGGCTTACTGCGCGGTGCGGACCACCTGCACGCGCGGGCCGCCGCCCGCCGGCGCCGCGGCGCTGGCGACGATGTCGTTCAGCTTGATGCGATCGTATTCGCCCCAGACATTGCCGAGCCAGTGCCGGACATAGCCGCGCAGCACGAACGAGTAATTGGCCGCGTCGCCCTTTTGGTTCTTGTTGGCGACGAAGGTGAGGAACGGCACGGAGGCGAGCTCGACCTGCTCGTAGGCCATCTCGTTGAGCTTGGGGATGGTGATCTCGACGGCGTCCTTGAACCTCTTGAAATAGGCCGCGTGCGTCGGCTGGTCCCATTCGAAGAAGCTGGTGTTGTTGAAGTAGTTCTTGACCAGGAAATATTTGGCGTCGGTGGTGAAGGTCGAGGTGTCCTCGATCTCGTTGAGCGAAGCGATCGAGGAGCCGAGAATGTGGAACACGGCGAAGTTAAGCTGGCCTTTTTTCACCGCCTCGAGAAAACCGATGTCGCGCAGCGAGCGCAGCGTCGGCGACAATAGCCCGGCGCGCACGTCGATCACCGTCACGCTGGCGTCGGTGGTCGACAGCGTGTCGAAAATCCGCATCTGGTCGGGGACCGAGGTGACGTCGACGATGTCGCTGATGTCGGGATGAAAGCGCTTCAAGGTGCCTTTCGGCGATTCGGTATCGAAGGCGCGCGTCGGCACGTGATGCGCCGTGAAATAATCGAGCAGCGTCCGGGCGACCGTCGTCTTGCCGACGCCGCCCTTGTCCGCGCCCACCACGACCACTGTTGGCTTAGCCATTGTCCTGATCCCCGCTGACCCCGTTCGCCTTAAGGCGTCGTCCGTCCGGCTCAGCAAATCCACCGGAAAACCGCGGCCAACCCAAGCACTTCCCGCAAATCTTTCCGTTAACGGAGTCTTACACAGAGCCGGCTCTGTTTGGAAGCCTCCAGATGTGGCAGGTGGCTGCGAACGCGCTGCGTAACGCCTATTTTCAAAGGGATATGGTTAATTGTGACCCGATTGCGACGTGGCTCCAGAATGCGGGCCCCATGGTCCGGACGGTGCGTCCGACGAGGTATCTGGGGATACGCCTGAACCTGCGCTCGATTCGTCAACGGCGGGGCCCCACGGGCCGCTTGGCGGCGGCGGTTCGGATTGATCCGCTTCAGTGTCGCTTTCCTGCGGCGGCAGCGCCAGCGGGCCGGGGTCGTGGCCGCCGGCGAACTTGACTAGCGCCGCGACCCGGCTGTCGACGCTCGGGTGGGTATCGAACAGCTCGCCGAATCCTTGGCGCGGGTTGTCGAGGCACATTTCCATCACCGCCGAGGTCGCGCCCGGCAATTCGCCGCGGCCCTCGATCTTGCGCAGCGCCGAGATCATGGCGTCGGGGTTCTTGGTGAGCTCGACCGAGCCGGCATCGGCGAGGAACTCCCGCGAGCGCGACAGCGCCAGCCGAATGACGAACGACAGGAAATAAGCCACCGCAATGAACGCAACCGCGATCAGGATGGCGAAGGCCGCGCCGCCGCCGCGGCGGTCGCCGGAGCGGCCGCCGCGAAAGCCGAAGCCGTTATAAAACCACAGGCGAAACACCAATTCGGCGAAAAACGAGACGACGCCGGCGATGATGACGGCGACCACCATCATGCGCACGTCGCCGTTGCGGATATGGGTCAGTTCGTGGCCGAGCACCGACTCGATCTCGGCGTCGTTGAGCCGCTTGAGCAATCCGGTCGTGACCGTGATCGCATACTGCTTGTCGCTCATGCCGGTGGCGAAGGCATTGAGCGCGTCGCTCTCCATCACCTTGAGCTTGGGCATGGTGATGCCGCGCGAGATGCACAGGTTTTCCAGGATATTGTAGAGCCGCGGCTCCTCGGCGCGCGTCACGTCCCGGCCGCCGGTCAGCGCGTCGATCATGCCCTGGTGGAAGTAATAGGCGATGACCACCCACAGCGCGGTGCCGATGGTCGCCCACGGCGCGGCGTGGAGAAAATCGTTCCACGCCAACTGCATCAATACATCGCTGTCGGCGTTGACCGAGAGCGCTTCCGCCGCCAGCGCGCCGGCATAGACCATCAGGTAGATGAGGAAGAACAGCCCCACGAGCAGCGCGATCGAACGCCGCCGGTTCGACTGGATATGGCTATAGAGCCCGTATGCGGCCATCGCCAATTACCGCGGCTGCCCGACGGCTTAGAACTTCACCTGCGGCGCGTCGGTGACGGCTTTGCGGTCGTCGCCGAGATCGAAATATTCCTTCTGCGAGAAACCGAACGAGGCGGCGAACAGCGCAGCCGGGAAGCGCTGGATGCCGGTATTGTATTCCTGCACCGCATTGTTGAAGAAGCGCCGCGACGCCGCGATCTTGTTCTCGAGATCCGAAAGCTCCGCCTGCAATTGCTGGAAATTGGCGCTGGCCTTGAGGTCCGGATAGGATTCCGAGAGCGCGAATAATTGCCGCAGCGCGCCGGAGAGCATGTTCTCGGCGGCGGCCTGTTGCGCCGGCCCTTGCGCCGACACGGCCGCGTTGCGCGCCTTGACGACCTCGTCCAGCGTGCCGCGTTCGTGCGCGGCGTAACCCTTTACCGTCTCGACCAGGTTGGGAACGAGGTCGTGCCGCTGTTTCAGCTGCACGTCGATGTCGGCGAAGGCCTGGTTGACCCGTTGCCGCATGGAAATGAGGCCGTTGTAGACCGTGACCGCCCACAGAACGAGAACGACGATCACCGCAAGCACGATTATGGTCGAAGACATGATGGGCTCCTTGGCCACGCCGTAGCGGGGAAACCGGTTTTGCAGCCTTGTTCAACAGCATAGCCGTAGCAGGGCTGCCGCGCAGCCGCCGACAGAGTGGGTTAACGGCGTCGTTAAGCTTAGCCTCGAATGGTCGTCGCGCGGCCCGTCCGGTCGTTGTAAATCCAAAGCGGACAAATAGGTACGCGCCATGCTGAAGCAATATGGCAGCTCGCTGTCGTCCGAGCATTCGGACGCTGACATGATCGCGCTCGCCTCGCTGCGAAGCGAGCCGCTGCCGCGGGACGATTTAAGCGAAATCGGCGAAGACGCCGGCGCGACGGCGCAAACCGTGCGCGATCAACTGGCGCGCGAGGTTGCCGACATCGAAGCCGCTACCGCCACGCTGCGCCGGGCCGAGCCGGCGCTGGAATCCTGGACCAAGGCGCCGGCCAATACCGGCGGCAAGCCGCGCCCGGTGTGGCTTCTCATCGGTGTGCTCTGGCTGTCGACAGCGCTGGTCACCGCCGGCGCGGTCGTCGCCATCGCCACGCTGGCTGGCTAAGAATCTTTGACAGCGCTGAACTGGATTGCCGTATTCGCGGTAATGCGCGGTATTGGCGACGCCGCTCAATAGGCGTTGCGATATCCCGCCGGCGACAGCACGGTGCGGAAGATGATCTGCAGATCGAGCCAGAGCGACCAATTGTCGATGTAGAACAGGTCGTGCTCGACGCGCTTGCGTATCTTCTCGTCGCTATCGATCTCGCCGCGGCAGCCGTGAATTTGCGCCCAGCCGGTGATGCCCGGCCTGACGTTGTGGCGCCGCGCATAGAGCGAGATGCGCTGCTCGTATTCATGATTGTGCGACAGCGCGAGCGGCCGCGGGCCGACCAGCGACATGTCGCCGGTGAGGACATTGAAGAGCTGCGGAATCTCGTCGATGTTCCAGCGCCGCAGGAAGCGGCCGACGCGGGTCAGCCGCGGATCGTTCTTGGTGGCTTGCGTAATCACCGGGCCGTCGTCGAGCGTGCACATGGTGCGGAATTTGATGATGCGGAATGGCTGCTGATTGAAGCCGTAGCGGCGCTGCACGAAGAATACGGGCCCTGGGCTGTCGAGACTTATGATTGCCGCGACCAGCAGGAGGAGTGGCGTGAGCGCGATGAGCGCGACCGCGGCGGCGACCAGGTCGAAGGCCCGCTTGCGCGCGATCTCGAAGCGCGTCAACGGCCGGCGCGTCAGCTGCAGGCTGGTTACCGGGCCGAGTTTCGAGAGCTTTACCTCTTCGAACTTGTGCAGGATCTGCTCGGGGCCGATGTGGATCTCGACCGGCAGCGTCATGAACGTCTGGGCGCAGCGCTCGATGGTCTCGGTCTGCGACCACGGCAGCAACAGGAAGATGGCGTCGGGCTCGAGGCTGCGCACGCTGGCGACGGCCTCGGCGAAATCGCGATCGAGCATGGCGTGCCGCGCCTCGGCGGAGGCGGTGGCGGCAACCGGGGTCAGGAAGCGGCAGCCGACGATGTTGATGCCGTGGGTCCACGGCTCATAGCGGTTGACGAAGCCGTTGACGTTGGCGCCGGTGCCGATCAGGAAAATGCGCTGCGCCGAGATCAGTCCGGCGGCGCGCGCAACCGCGGTGACGCGCACGATGAAGAAGCGCAAGCCGACGAGGCCGACCAGCGTCGTGGCATAGAACAGCACGATCCAGGCGCGCGAATATTCGACGCTGGTCTGCGCCAGGAAGCCGACCATCAACAGGCAGATCAGCGTGACGTTCCACACCTGAATGGTGCGGCCGACGTGCGGCTTGAACCTGCAGAAATTCGGCAACCGGTATTCTCGCGCGATACATGTTGGACACGGCAAAGATGGAGGCCGCCAGAATGCCGACCTGCATGAACAGCGTGATGTTGCCGGGCTTGCCGTAGGCGGCGAGGTGATAGGCGATGCCGGTGAGGCAGGACATCGCCACGATGAAGGCAATGTCGGTGAGGAAGATCGTGGCGGCAAAGGTGCCGCGCAACAGCACCGCCCGCGCGCGCAGGTACCGGCCGGTCTGCGGCCGGGATCCCAGCGTGTAGCTCGGGTGCGTGTTCATTGCCTCTGTCGCGGTCTGGCGAAAGCGAATCCCGACAGTGCCCCGAATTGAGACACCGGCGGCGGTCACGTCGCTTTCTCGCCAGACCCATGCCAACAAGGGTAGTCGCGCAACGGCGGGCAGAAGTTGACGCCGAACGCCGCGTTAAGATTAATGCCGTCGTCAGTCGGCGTGCCGTGGGAGGAAGACCGTGCAAGGCAAAATCGCGCTCGAAGAGCATTTCGCTATTCCCGAAACGCTGGAGGATTCCCACGGCTATTTTCCCGAGCGCGTTTGGCAGGAAGTCAAGCACAGGGTCATGGACATCCAGGAGCGGCGCATCGCCGAGATGGACCGGCACGGCATCGAGATGATGCTGTTGTCGCTCAACGCGCCGGCGGTGCAGGCCATTCCCGATCCGGCACAGGCCACAGCCATCGCGCGCCGGGCCAACGATTATCTCGCCGAACAGGTGCACAAGCGGCTGGACCGCTTCCAGGGCTTGGCGGCGCTCGCCATGCAGGATCCCGAGGGCGCGACGCGGGAGCTCGAGCGCTGCGTCAAGGAGCTCGGCTTCCGCGGCGCGCTGGTCAACGGCTTCTCGCAAGTCGGCAATGCCGAGACCACGGCTTACTACGACCTGCCGCAATACCGGCCGTTCTGGGCGATGGCGGAAAAGCTCGACGTGCCGTTCTATCTGCATCCGCGCAATCCGCTGCCGCGCGACGCCAAAATCTACGAAGGCCATCCGTGGCTGCTCGGCCCGATCTGGGCGTTCGGCCACGAGACCGCGGTGCATGCGCTGCGCCTGATGGCCTCGGGGCTGTTCGATGCCCATCCGCGGCTGCAAATCATCCTCGGCCATATGGGCGAGAACCTGCCGTTTGCGATGTGGCGGGTCGACAATGCCAATGCCTGGATCGAGAACCGGCACAGCTGGCCGGCAAAAAAGCGGCTGAGCGATTATTTCCGCGAAAATTTCTACGTCACCACGTCGGGCAATTTCCACACCCCGGCGCTCTACAACACCATGCTCGAAATCGGCGCCGACCGCATCATGTTCTCGACCGACTGGCCGTTCGAGAACATCGACCACGCCGCGATCTGGTTCGACGCCTGCCCGATCAGCGAGAACGACCGGGCGAAGATCGGGCGGGACAATGCGCGGCGGCTGTTCCGGCTGGGGAACT